>CAWBDV010000001.1:0-18341 GCA_963787675.1 uncultured Alphaproteobacteria bacterium
ACGCGCGTGCTCGCCTCGCTCACCCCGCGCGAAGAGCGCGTGCTGCGCATGCGCTTCGGCATCGGCATGAACACCGACCACACCCTCGAAGAGGTCGGCCAGCAGTTCTCCGTGACCCGCGAGCGCATCCGCCAGATCGAGGCCAAGGCGCTGCGGAAGCTGAAGCATCCGAAGTTGGTCGCGGAAGCTGCGGAGCTTTTTGGATAATTGAATTATCCAAGATTGAGGACGAATGGAAACGGCGAAGTCCGCCGTTTGCTTTCCCCTGAATAGTAGGTTTCAATTGTGTTTGGGAGGTGAGGCATGATCAGCCTCTACGTCGCAAACACTGACAACGATTGGTTTGATTTTCTTTCAAGCCGCAACAGCCTGACGGAAGTAAACTTCTGGCAACCCGGCGGCAAGGGCTTTCACGCTATCGGGCCTGGAGAGCTGTTTGTCTTCAGACTGAAAAGTCCGCGGGACCGGATCGGTGGGTTTGGGATCTTGAGTAATAGCTCGGTACTCCCGCTACAAATAGTCTGGGAAACGTTTGGAGAAGCGAATGGTGTGGCTTCATACGAGGCTTTGCGAATGGCTATTGCGAGGTATCGGCCGAACGAAAAGGTTGGAGCACAAACCAACGTAGGCTGCAGAATTCTTGTAGAGCCAATGTTCTTTCCTCCCGATATGTGGATTCGGCTACCGGAGACATGGTCAAAGAACATCGTCGGCGGGAAGCGCTATTCAACAGATAATGCCGACGGACTACTTTTGTGGAACCAGCTGCAGGAAATTACGCAAAGCTCGACAGGAATGGTGAATAGAGGATTTGAGGAACCCGGCGAGAGATACGGCGGTCCTACCTTAATAACTCCGCGGTTGGGTCAAGGCTCCTTCCGCATTGCAGTGACGGAGGCATATGGGCGACAGTGTGCTATTTCGGACGGAAAGGTATTGCCAGCATTGGATGCTGCGCACATACGCCCTTATGCGGAGGGCGGCATGCATGTAAAGTCAAACGGAATTCTCTTGAGGAAGGATATCCACTGTGTTTTAGACGCCGGATATGCCACGGTAGATATCGACTATCGATTTGTGGTGAGTAGGAAGATCAAAGAGGTCTTCGACAACGGCGAGGAATATCGGCGACTACATGGTAAAAGGATTCGATTGCCAGGTCAGAAATCAGATTGGCCAGATCTCGAACTCCTGCGATGGCATAATGCTGAAAGGTTTCTCGAATAAACGACTCGCCGGGAACGAGGGTATGCTGCCGCCTGATTTGGCGGAGCTGCGCGCGAAAGGCGAAGGGCCGTGGTCGCCCGAAGCCATGGAGGAGGACCGGCGGCGTCTTGCCGAATTTGAGCGGACGCGGATGGGCGTGCCTTGGGAGGAGGTTAAGGCCTGGGTGCAGATCGGGCGCAAGCCGAATGCGCTCCCCATTCCTCAGCCCACAAATTACGAAGCTCGCTGTCTCGCAGGGGGAAGTCTTGAGCTTCACGCTATTAAATATCAAAACCAAAACTGCGCAAGATCAGATGATCCTTAGCCGAGGATGTGGGGGCTAGGCTTTGTCCTCGTCCTGGCAGATGATTTCCGCCAAGACGATCGATCTGTCCTCGCCGATCTCAAGATATCGATTCGAAGAATCCGCCGGGTGCGTTCGCCGCAGCCACCCATGTCACGGCTGACATGATGAACTCAAGTTGAGCATCAGGCGATCCGCCGCTCGGAATCACGACGACCCCCTGGTGCTCGGTGCTGTCCTTCGCCAGCTTACGGAAATCCCTGCCATTGATGGTTACAACCGTGCGGGCTTCCTGTTGCGCGAATTTCCAGACCTCATGATCGGCTGCGCCCAGGAGCCCGCGATCCCGGATATGAACCGCGTCCACTTGGCGCTCCCACAAGGAGCGGACGATTCGTGGAGATGTGTTCTCATCGAGAAGAAGGATCGCCAGCAAGATCGCCTTCCCCCCGCTGACGCGGCCGGCCTACCACGGGATGTGCTTGCCAATAGAGCTGGGCGAATTCGACATCGTTCTTGTGCAGATAGGGATAGTCTTCAAGAATATCCTCGATTGGTTCTCCGCCGTGGCGCATCTTTCCAACGTGGCTGACGGACAGTCGCGTGTTTCTGAATACCGCCTCACCTCCCAGCACACCCTCTTTCTCTTCAATTCGGCTCAGTCCCTCGGCGTATAAGTCAACGCGAGGAGCCAGGTCCTTCACCGCTTGCTCGACATCAATGAAGAGATAACCGCCGAGATTAACGCGATCGCGAAATGCCAGCAGTCGGCTCGGCCGATGCGACGCAAGTTTGGCGGCCATCACTGCCTCGATATCCAGCAATGAATAAAAATGTCGACGGCAGGATGGCTCAAGCAGGCTCTCGAATTCTTCAAAGGCCCGCTTACGCAGCGTGCCAGACGGCAAGTCACCGTTGTACACCGCTGCGAAGATGAACACGTCAGCCCACCGAAACAGCAGGCGCTCCGCCTTGATCGGAGACAACACCCCGGTTTCGATGTCCTTGCGGACTTTTGCCTCCGGCACGTCGGCGAGCAACGCGGCCTCGCGCAGCGACAGCATCGCGCGGATTTCAAGGCCGGCGGCCCGAGAGGGCCGCTCTTTGCGGGCGAGGGACATGACGTTGCACCAAAATTAATTAATTCCAATCTTGGGAATAATTTAGAGACGGCGCGTCGATTTGTAAAGATGCCCGTTGTACAAGGCTCGTTGCACAGCGTCCCCATGGTGAGATGATGAGTTCGGCGGCGGAATACGCGTCGCTATTCCGCCCTCCGGGCTATTCCGGTGGCTCCTACTCCCCCTGCCCGCTGCTGCACACATCGATCTCCGGGGTGGCGTCAGGGTAGCCGGCGAGGCGCATTTCGGGGCGGGGGAGCTTGGCGAGGCCGGCGAGGCGGTGGGTGCAGGCCTCGGCGATGAGGTCGCGGGGGGCGAGCGCGGCAAAGCGCGTGTCCCAGATGCGGGCGGTGTCGTCGGAGGAGGCGGTGACGACGCGCCGACCGTCGCGGCTGAGGGCGGCGGAATTGACGAGACTGGTGTGGCCGCGCAGCACCGCGATCGATTTCGCGAGCGCGACGTCCCAGACGCGCGCGGTGCGGTCCCACGATGCGGTGAGCGCGCGCGTGCCGTCGGGGCTGAAAACGGCCGACGACAGATAGTGCTCGTGGCCGCGCAGCACCGCAATCTCGGCGCCGGTCGCGGCGTCCCAGATGCGGGCGGTGAGGTCGGTCGAGGCGGTGATGACGCGCGTGCCGTCGGGGCTGAAGGCCGCAGACGAGACGCTGTGCTCGTGGCCGCGCAGCACCAAGAGGGCTTGCCCGGTTGCGGCATTCCAAATGCGCGCGCTGCCGTCTGCGGACGCCGTGACGATGCGGGCGCCATCGGGCGCAAACGCCGCGCTCGTCACCTCGGCATCGTGGCCGCGGAGCACCGTGAGCGTCTTGCCGTTCGCGATATCGAAGATGCGCGCGGTCTTATCGGCTGAGGCCGTGACAAGGCGCGTGCCGTCGGGGCTGAAAGCGACCGACGACACGTCGCCGTCGTGGCCGCGCAGCACTGCGATCACAGTGCCGGTCCCCGCGTCCCAGATCCGCGCGGTGCGGTCCGCCGATGCCGTCGCGATGCGCCGGCCGTCGGGACTAAAGGTCGCGCCGGCGACCTCGCCGTCGTGGCCGTGCAACACGGCGATCTTGGCCCCGCTCGTGGCATCGAAGATGCGGGCGGTGTGGTCGGCAGCGGCTGTAACGACGCGCGTCCCGTCAGGGCTGAGCGCCGCCTGGGCGACGCTGCTGCCGTGACGAAGCACGGCGATTTCATTGACGGGCCCCGCGCGCCAGATGCGAGCCGAATGGTCCGCGGAGGCGGTGACGATGCGCATGCCGCTCGGATCGAAGCCTGCGGCGAGCACGTAGTTTTCGTGGCCTCGCAGCGCGCCGATCTCCTTGCCGGTCGCGGCATCAAAAATGCGGGCGGTGTTGTCGAATGCCGCAGTGACGATGCGCTTGCCGTCGGGACTGAACGCGGCGCCGCCGAGGTCATCGTCGTGGCGCAGCACCATGAGTTCTTTGCCGCTCGCGGCGTCCCACACCCGCGCGGTGTGGTCCCAACCGGCGGTGACGACGCGGGCGCCGTCGGGGCTGAAGGCGGCTGAGACCACGTCATTGCCGTGTCCGCGCAACACCATGATCTCCGCGCCCGAAGCGGCATCGAAGATGCGCGCGGTGGCATCGAACGAAGCGGTGACGACGCGATGGCCGTCAGGACTGAACGCTGCCGACGCCACGCCTTTCTCATGCCCGCGCAGGACTGCGATCTCCGCCGTCGTCGAGGTATCGAAGATGCGTGCAGTGCCGTCGAGCGACGCGCTGACGATGTGCGCGCCATTGGGGCTGAAGACCGCGGAGCGCACTTCGTCGCCGTGGCCGCGCAAGATCGCGAGCGGGCTCCCGCTCGCAGCGTCCCACAGCCGCGCGGTGTGGTCTCCCGAGGCGGTGACGATGCGCTTGCCATCGGGACTGAACGCAGCGCCGCGGACTGCGCCGTCGTGCCCGCGCAGAACCAGGATCGGCTTGCCGGTCGCGGCATCGAAGATGCGCGCTGTCTTGTCGACGGAACCGGTGACAACGCGCGTGCCGTCCGGACTGAAGGCTGCGGCGAGGACGCCGTTCTCATGGCCTGCGAGGCTCACGACCCAGCCGGCCTGGGCCAGCGCTGACGCAAGCGACGTCGCCGCGGCCCGTGCCGGCACGGCCTGCGGATCGAGCCTGCTCTCGAACGCTGAGGCATGCACGGCAAGACGCAGTGCGCCGTCGAGATCGCCGCGCGCGGCTTCGGCGTCCGCGAGCTGCGCGAGGAGGCTCACGCGCGCGCGGTCGATGACCTTTTGCGCTTCGCGATTGCTTTGGAATTGCCACAGCACCAGCGCGAGGCCCGCGGCAACAACCGCCGCCATGGCGACAAGCGCCCACCGCGCCGCCTGCTGCATCCGTTCCGTGCGCGCGAGCGTCACGGCAAACGCGGCGAGACGGGCCGCCTCCGCGGCGTCATCGCTGTCGGGCGATCGAGGCTTCAGCAATTTCGTCTGAGCCTTCATCAGGTTTTTCGCGCTGCCTCCTGACGGAGGTTAAGCACAGCATCGCAACACCGCGCGAGCGGAATCGCCGTAAAACGAAAATGGCCGGGACGAGCCCGGCCATCATAAAAGTTGAAAATGGCGACGAAGATTGAGTTTATCGCCCGGTCACCCTACTTCTTCGGCGCGGCGGGCGCCGGTGCAGCGGCCGGCGCCGCCGGGGTATCCAGCCGTTCGATCTTTGCGGTCTGGCGCAGCTTGTTGACGTAGTCGACCTGGGCTTTGCGCGAAGCGTAAGTTTCGAGTTCCTCACGCACCTGGTCGAACGGCGGTCCGTCGCGCTTGTCCTCGACCTTGATCACGTGCCAGCCGAACTGGGTCTTGACCGGGTCGGAGACTTGGCCCGTCTGCAGCTTGAACGCCACCTCGGCAAATTCCGGCACCATGCTTTCGCGGGTGAAATAGCCGAGGTCGCCGCCGTTCTGCTTGCCGGACGGATCCTCGGTCATGCTGTTCGCGAGGGTTACGAAGTCTTCGCCCTTCTTGATGCGGACGATGACGGCCTTCACCTTGTCCTCGGCGGTCTTGCTTGCGGCCTTGTCATTGGGATCGGCGACGCGGAACAGGATATGGCGCGCGTGAACCTGTTGCGGGCCGCCCTGCTGCTTCATCGCTTCTTCGTAAATCTTGTGCAGCGCCTCGTCGGTGACCGCGGACTTCGTCTCATCGACCAGCATGATCTCCATCAGGGTCTTGTTGCGGGCGAAGGCCATCCGCGCCTTGAAGTCGGCGCTGTCGGGAATCTTCTTGGCCTCCGCCGCCTTGCCGATCAGGATCAAGTCGGTGAGATAATTGATGAGGTACTCGCGCTTGCTGGCTTCGTCGGTTCCGGGATTGTCGCCCCTCACGTCCTCGTCCGCGATCATGAGGTCGCTCTGGTGGATCTCGACGCCTTCCACCTTGGCGATCACCGGGTCGGCGGGGGCCTGGGCGTAGGCAAAGCCGGACGTTGCCGTGGCCGCGGCAATGCCGAAGACGACACCAGCCGCAAATACGCGGCCGCGCCGCGGCCCTGACGCGCCGCCCTCAGCACGATGCGATGCGGCTGAACGGAAAGAGGAGATCATTGGAGAATCCTTGGAGTTTGGAGCGCCGCAAACGGCGGCCGCGGGGAAGATTTCGGGGCGCCGGACATTCGCGCAAACGGTCCCGATTGGCAACCGACACCACCCTTATCGGCGCCAACGACGGCGTGATTGCGGCGTTCGTTTGACCGCGGCCGATTGACAAGAGTTCCTACCCCCTCCTATCTCTCGCTCACCTGACGGTCCGCTCATCGGGGCATTCGCTGCTACGCCTCGCCAGGCCCGAAAAGCACCGCAATGTGAACGTGTTGGGGATCGGGGGGATCAATGCCGGCAGTGCGACGCAACGGTCCGCCGGCCCTATAAGGAGCGGACGAGAAAGGAACCCCGGCATGTTCGGCGCCGTAGCCCGCAAGTTGTTTGGTAGCGCCAATGAACGGCGCATCCGCGCCTATCGTCCGCGCGTCGAGGAAATCAATGAACTGGAGCCGGAACTCGAGAAGCTCTCCGACGAGGAACTGCGCGCCCGCACCGCAGCGTTCCGCAAGGAGCTCGCCGAGGGCAAGGAGCTCGACGATATCCTCGTCCCGGCCTTCGCCACCGTGCGCGAGGCTGCCAAGCGCACCCTCGGCCAGCGCCATTTCGACGTGCAGCTGATCGGCGGCATGGTGCTGCATGAGGGCCGCATCGCCGAGATGAAGACCGGCGAAGGCAAGACCCTCGTTGCGACCGCGCCGGTCTATCTCAACGCCCTTGCCGGCCGCGGCATCCACGTCGTCACCGTGAACGACTATCTCGCCCGCCGCGACTCCGAATGGATGGGCCAGATCTACAAGTTCCTCGGGCTCACCGTCGGCGTCATCGTCCATGGCATGGACGACGCACAGCGCAAGGCCGCCTACGACTGCGACGTGACCTACGGCACCAACAACGAGCTCGGCTTCGACTATCTGCGCGACAACATGAAGTACCGGCTGGAGGACATGGTCCAGCGCGGCCACATCTATGCGATCGTCGATGAGGTCGACTCGATCCTGATCGACGAGGCGCGCACGCCGTTGATCATCTCCGGGCCGCTCGACGACCGTTCCGATTTCTACAACACCATCGACACCTTCATTCCGAAGCTCGACAAGGCCGATTACGAGGTCGACGAGAAACAGCGCACCGTCAACCTCACGGAAGACGGCATGGAAAAGATGGAGCAGATGCTGAAAGAGGCTGGCCTCCTGAAGTCGGAATCGCTCTACGACGTCGAGAATGTCTCCACCGTCCATCACGTCAATCAGGGGCTGCGCGCGCACACGCTGTTCCAGCGCGACAAGGATTACATCGTGCGCAACGGCGAGGTCGTCATCATCGACGAGTTCACCGGCCGGATGATGCCGGGGCGGCGCTATTCGGAAGGTCTGCACCAGGCGCTCGAGGCCAAGGAGCACCAGAACGTCCAGCCGGAAAACCAGACGCTCGCCTCGATCACGTTCCAGAACTATTTCCGCATGTACGAGAAGCTCGCCGGCATGACCGGCACGGCGCTCACCGAGGCGGACGAATTCATCGACATCTACAATCTCGAAGTGCTGGAAATCCCGACCAACATGCCGCTCGTCCGCAATGACGAGGACGACGAGGTCTACCGCACCGCGACCGAGAAATACCGCGCCATCATCGCGCTGATCGACGACTGCAAGCAGCGCGGCCAGCCGGTGCTGGTCGGCACCACGTCGATCGAGAAATCCGAGCTGTTGGCCGAGCTGTTGCGCAAGGAGCGCTGGGAGCAGCACGACTTCAGCGATCCAAACGCGTTCTCGGCGCTCTATGCAGGGGACCAGTCGGCCGACAAGGCCAAGGTCTTTGCGGTGCTCAATGCCCGTTATCACGAGCAGGAAGCCCTGATCATTGCCCAGGCCGGCATGCCGGGCGCAATCACGATTGCCACCAATATGGCGGGCCGCGGGACCGACATTCAGCTCGGCGGCAACGCGCGCTTTCGCCTGATGACCTGGATCAAGGAGAGGGCCAAGGCCAACCGGGAAGGCTATGGCATTCTGATACAGCCTGGCCGGGACGACGTCGACGAGTTCATCAAGCAGTGGGTCGACGAGCGCATTATCGCGACCGACAAGATCACCGATCCATATTTCAGGTGGCTGACGGCCGAGATCAACGCCGGCCGCAAACTCCCGCCGGCGGAGGTCGCGGCGAAGGTCGAGCAGCTTCGCGCCGCGGTGGCATCGAACAACGCGCCGCTTTTCGACGTCTTCGATCGCCTGTTGCGGCTGGGCGCCGGCAGCGCAACGCTTGCGGACAGCGAAGCCGTCGTCCGCGATCTATCCGGTGTCAGCGAGTTTCTGGGTCCGTTGTTCGAGGGACGGTTGCGCGAGTGGAAGCAGGCGGTCGAGGCCGGCCGCCTCGCGCCGGAAGACGTTGGCAAGAACGTCGAACTCCTGGTGCGGCGGCTCAATGAACTCGCCAAGGAATGCACCAAAGCCCTCGACGACATTCTGACCACGCGTCGTCGCGCGCTCGAAGGCGGCGGCCTCTTCGTTCTCGGTACCGAGCGCCATGAATCGCGACGCATCGACAACCAACTTCGCGGCCGTTCCGGCCGCCAGGGCGACCCCGGCCGTTCCAAGTTCTTCCTGTCGCTGCAGGACGACCTGATGCGCATCTTCGGGTCCGACAAGCTCGACGGCATGCTTCAGAAGCTCGGCCTCAAGGAGAACGAGGCGATCTTCCACCCTGGATCAACAAGGCACTGGAAAAGGCGCAGCAGAAGGTCGAAGCGCGCAACTTCGACATCCGCAAGAACGTACTCAAGTTCGACAACGTGATGAACGATCAGCGCAAGGTCATCTTCGACCAGCGCATCGAGCTGATGAAGGACGAAACCGTCGCCGAGACCATCCCCGACATGCGCAAGGAGGTGGTGGACGCCCTGGTCAAGAAGTTCGTGCCGGAGAATGCATATCCCGAGCAATGGGATACCAAGGGCCTCAAGGAAGAACTCAAGCGCGTGCTGTCACTCGACCTTCCGGTCGACGAGTGGGCGAAGGAAGAGGGCATCGCCGAAGAGGAACTGATCGCCCGTGTCGAGCGGCGCGCCGACGAGCACATGGCGGCGAAGGTCGCGCAATGGGGCCCCGACGTCATCCGCTACGTGGAGAAGTCGATCCTCCTGCAGACGCTCGACCATCTGTGGCGCGAGCATCTCGTCATGCTGGAGCATCTGCGCCAGGTGATCGGCCTGCGCGGCTACGGCCAGCGCGATCCGCTGAACGAATACAAGGCGGAAGCCTTCCAGCTGTTCGAGGCGCTGGTGCTGCACCTGCGCGAAAACGTCACCGCGCAGCTCATGCGCGTCGAGATCATGCAGGCGCCGCCGCCGGAGCCGCCGCGCGAAAGCCTGCCCTACATGGAGGCGCATCACATCAATCCCGCGACCGGCGAGGACGAGCTGGCGATGTCGGATGTGACCGTCGCGACGCTCGCCCGCAATGCCGGCGCACAAGTGGCGCGCAATCCCAACGACCCGTCCACCTGGGGCAAGGTCGGCCGCAACGAAGTCTGCCCCTGCGGCTCCGGCAAGAAGTTCAAGCACTGCCACGGCCGCTTCGCGTAGCGGCCGGCAATCCGCACGCGCCGCAGAGGGCGTGTGGTTCGCGTTTGTGCCGCCAGCCAACAATGCGGGTCATTCCAGGGCGCCGCAAAGCGGCGAGCCTGGAATCCATGACCACGGACCGAGGAGTATGGATTCGGGCTCGCCTCCGCTTCGCTACGGCGCCCCGGAATGACCACGCTGTGGCGCGGACAAGAGCAAGCGCGTCCAACGCGCGCCTCTCCCGCGCGAGGCCACGCGGACGTGTTTGCGAATGCCTGGCGGCGCTTCCTGCGGGCGCACGCCTACCTACATGACTGGCTCTACTTCAAATCCTTGCGCGGATCGTAGGGCTTCTCATCGCGCCACTTCTGCATCAGCTCGTCGAGGTCGTGATGTGAGCCCTCGGGCAGCATGATGCGCACGGTGGCGAGGATGTCGCCGCGCTGCTTCTGATGCGGCATGCCCTTGCCTTGGATGCGGAAGGTGCGGCCGCTGCTGGTGTTGGCGGGCACCGTGATGTTGACGGCGCCGTCGAGCGTCGGCACCCGCACTTTGCCGCCGAGCACCGCCTCGTAGAGCGTGATCGGCAATTCGATGCGCAGGTTGTTGCCGTCGACGGTGAAGAAGGGATGGGGCGCAACTTTGATGGTGATGATGGCATCGCCCATCCCGCCGGGGCCCGCCAAACCCTGGCCCTTAAGGCGGATCTGCCGGCCGTCGGCAAGCCCCGCAGGAATCTTGACATCGACTTCCTTACCGGTCGGCAGGTGCACGCGCCGCGTTCCGCCGGCGGCAGCTTCCGAAAGCGAAATGGTGACGGTCGCGCCGACGTCGCTGCCGCTCGGCTCCGCGAATTCTTCCGGCTCGAAGCCTGCGCGGGTGCGCGCGCGGCCGCGGCGCCCAAGGCCGCCGAGCATGCTCGACAGCACGTCCTCGAAACTGCCCGCGCCCGCGTCCGCGTCGGAGGCGCCCGACCGCCGGAAGCCTTCCGGCCCATACGAGAAATGCTCGAAGTTGAAGTCGGGCCCGGCGCCGGCCGCGCCGCGTTGGCCGCCCTGGAAACCCTGAAAGCCCTGGAAGCGCGGCTTACCCTCAGCATCGATCTCGCCGCGGTCGAAAGCCTTGCGCTTGTCCTCTTCGCCGAGGATTTCATAGGCCGAATTCACCTCGGCAAAGCGTTGCGCAGCCTTGGGGTCGTCCTTGTTGGCGTCGGGATGCAGCTTTTTGGCGAGCTTGCGAAAGGCACTCTTGATCGCCGCTGCGTCCGCGTTCTTACCAACCCCCAAAACTTCGTAGGGGTCGCGCATATTCAAAGGTCTCCGGTGATGCCCATGCGCCGGGTGCCCAGCCCCCGGCATTCAGGCTCAATGTGGGGGCAAAGGTGCTGTTTCGCAACGCGAAATGGCTCTCGGCCGGCAGAAATCAACCATCAGGGCAATCAAGCGCGGAGAGGAATCGCGTGAGCGCTCAGCCGTGGCGACGCCACGGCTGCAGTTCGCGCACAGCCCAATGGCCGAAAGCATTGCGGCAAGCCTGGCCTTGCAGCCACGCTTGCGACTTCTCACGCACGTAGCTCGACAGGAAATCGCGGCATTCGGTGCCGCCGACCGTGTAGGCCGCGGCGACCCGCGTGATCGTGCCGTGCGCACCGGTGGCGGGGTTATTCCAGGATGCGCTCGTTTCGCCCTCTTGATCGAGCATCGCCTCGGCGGCGGCGCGGGCAGTGGCGAGGTCATCGTCGAGATAAAAGCTCGCGTTGCTGACCGGAAAGCCCGCATTGCCGATCCGGATGGACCCGGTGGCATCGTTGGAATCGCCCCGAGCCGACAAAAGCCCGGAAGAGCTTGTACAGCCCGCGATCCAGGGGACGACCAGGAGAATTGCGCTCGCCGCGCGGCGCCATGGTCTCAGGCCGCATAGGCGCGGCGCGCCGTTTCGCCTATAACCTCGGCGACGCCTGGACCCCACCCCGTCTGCCCCGGCCAGGGAAACGCACGCAACAATGTCCAACACGGCAGCCATAGAACAGGACGGGTGGTTAAAGAGTGGTGATTTCACCCAAGCCGAGGAGCCGTTGCGCCTGTTTGCCGCCTGGTTCGAGGAGGCCCGCGCCGCCGAACCCTCGGATCCCGAGGCGATGGCGCTTGCCACCGTCGACGCCGACGGCCTGCCTAATGTGCGGATGGTGCTCTTGAAGGGGTTCGATGAGCGCGGCTTCGTATTTTACAGCAATGACGGCAGCCAGAAGGGGCGCGAGCTCGCTGCTAACGCCAAGGCCGGCCTCGTCTTTCACTGGAAATCGCTGCGTCGGCAGGTGCGGTTGCGCGGTACGGTTTCGGCCGTAGATGCCGCCGAGGCCGACGCCTATTTCGCGACCCGCCCCCGCTCGGCTCAGATTGGCGCCTGGGCGAGCCGGCAATCGAGCCCACTCGAGAGCCGCCTCGCTTTCGAGAAGGCGATCGCCGTCCAGACGGCGCGTTTTGGGATCGGCACGGTGCCGCGCCCGCCGTTCTGGGTTGGGTATCGCGTTACGCCGATCGCCATGGAATTCTGGCACGACCGTCCCTACCGCCTGCACGATCGTATCGAATTTCGTCGGCCTGACCCCGCGTCGCCGTGGACCAAGACTAGGCTTTATCCGTGATGGAGCAACGAGGTAGCCGGCAACACCGGCCTCCTCCGCGAAAGAGCGGGATGCCTCTCCCGGGTTCACCAGTCATCCACCGCCGCCTGCATTGCGATCACGACGGCGCTGCACAACACCTATATAATGCAGGCAATTCGCCGAGGTCCTTGAAAAGCGCTCATGCCGACGCCCGGAACCAACCAGCCGAACCGCACCCTGCTCCTGACGGGCGCAAGTCGCGGCATCGGCCACGCCACCGTGAAACGCTTCTCCGCCGCCGGATGGCGCGTGATCACCTGCTCGCGCCATGCCTTCCCCGAGAACTGTCCTTGGGCGATGGGACCGGAGGATCACATCCAGGTCGATCTTGCCGATCCGGAAGACACGCTTGCGGCTATCCAGGAGATCAAGCGGCGCCTGAGTGGCGAACTGCATGCGCTCGTCAACAACGCCGGGATTTCGCCCAAGGGTGAGGGCGGCGCCCGCATGGGGACGATGGATACGACCTACGCGGTGTGGCAGCAGGTCTTTCAGGTGAACTTCTTCGCACCGATCATGCTGGCGCGCGGTCTCGTCGATGAACTGGATGCCGCCAAAGGCTCGGTGGTCAACGTGACGTCGATCGCCGGCTCTCACGTGCATCCGTTTGCGGGCTCGGCCTACGCCACCTCCAAGGCGGCGCTCGCCTCGCTCACGCGCGAAATGGCGTCGGACTTCGGCGCACGCGGCATCCGCGTCAACGCGATTGCGCCCGGCGAGATCGACACGGCAATCCTGTCGCCCGGCACCGAAAAGATCGTGGCGCAGATTCCGCTGCGCCGGCTCGGCACCACCGACGAAGTGGCGAAGATCATCTACGTGCTGTGCACCGAGACGGCGTCCTACGTGAATGGGGCGGAGATCCAGATCAACGGCGGCCAGTACGTCTAAGCGTTAAAATAACTGATTGCATGGGAGGGCTTGTTCAATGACCACGTTCAATCGTCGCGCCCTCATGCGCGGCGCTGCGGTTTTCGCGATGTCCGCGCCCGCTCTCCTGAAAGCTTCGCCAATTCGCGCGCAGGCGCCGGCCAACCCGGTGCCCGATGTGCAGGCGCTGTTCTTTGACGTGTTCGGCACCGTGGTCGACTGGCGCACCGGGGTCGCGCGCGAGTCGGAACGCATCCTCAAGCCTCTCGGCTATTCGCTCGACTGGTTCGATTTCGCCGATGCGTGGCGCGACGAATACCAGCCCGCGATGGACGAGGTGCGGTTCGGCCGCACGCCATTCGTGAAGCTCGACATCATTCACCGGCGGATGCTCGACAAGATCAAACCGCGCTTCGGCCTCGAGAAGCTTGACGAGCCGACCCAGGTCGAGCTCAACCTCGCCTGGCACCGGCTCGACGGCTGGCCGGACGCCGGTCCAGGCTTTGCCCGGCTGCGCTCCCGTTTCGGCCTTTGCCCCTGCTCCAACGGCAACATCGCCATCATGGCGGACATCGGCCGCCGCAACGATTTTCGCTGGTATGCGATTCTCGGCTCGGAGATCGCGCGCGATTTCAAGCCGAAGCCACGCGTCTATCTCGATTCGGTCGAGGCGCTCGATCTCAAGCCGGCCAACTGCATGATGGTTGCGGCCCACAGCGGCGACCTTGGGGCCGCTGCTGCGCTCGGGTTACGCACCGCGCATGTCGCGCGTCCCGGCGAATATGGTCCGAAACGCGCCGGCAAATCGGCCCCCAAGGTCATCGTCGATGTCGCGGCAAAGAGCTTTGTCGACCTCGCCGACAAGCTCGGGACGTAGTCGAAGCTTCGCGCTTGAGCGGCAGGCCGCTACAGCCACTTCATCCATTTGAAGAAGTAGTACGGCCCGACTGCCGCGAGCAGCATCAGCACGATCGCCATGGGATAACCCCATTCCCAGTCGAGTTCGGCCATATGCTTGAAATTCATGCCGTAGATCGAGGCGATCAGTGTCGGCGGCATGAACACGACCGCAGCGACCGAGAAGATCTTGATGATGTTGTTTTGTTCGAGGCTCACCACGCCAAGCATGGCGTCGAGCAGGAAGTTGATCTTCTGCGACAAATAGGTCGCGTGGTCGGACAAGGATTGCACGTCGCGCTGCATGCCTTTGATGGTGGCGCGTTGGTCCTTCGCCCATTTCATCGTATCGGCCTCGGCGGCGAGATAGAGCAGGAGCCGCCCGATTGAGACCAGGCTTTCGCGGGCTTTCGAGGTGTGGTCGCCGCGCCGGCTGATGGATTTGAGAATTTCCTTGAAGGTGTGGCCGCGGGTCATGCCGCCTTCGGATTCAAGAATGTCGTGGGAGATGGTGTCGACGTCACTCCCGATCTTTTCCAGAATATCGGCCGCGCGGTCGATGACGGCATCGAGCAGGTCCATCAACACGGTCTCTCCGGTGACCGTTGTCGGGACATAGCCGCGCGAGCTTTGCGCCGACGATGGCGAATGGCTTGGGCTCATCGTACCGCACGGTGATGAGACGATGGCCGGACAGAATGAAGGTGACCGGGGTGGTGCGGGGCACGCCGCTATCCGAGTGGCACATCAGCGTCGCCGTCATGTAACGGGCGCCATTCTCGACGTAGAGCCGGCTGGTCGGCTCGATCTCCTGCATCTCCTCGCGCGTCGGTACCGCGATGCCGAGCGCGCGCTCGACAAGCTTGTCTTCCGCCTGCGTCGGACTGAACAGATCGAGCCAGACGGCGCGGTCCGGCACCTCGCCATTGACGTCGAAATCGGCGAAATTGATGCGTTCGAGAGTTGTGCCGCGGAGCACATTGACGGCGAGCATCACACCCCCCTCACACGGTGCCGCACCCCAGGGCGCGCGTCGCTGCGGTGCACTGATGCCTTGATCCGGTTCGCGCGGCAAGCACTTCCTGCGGCGGCGGCCAGCCGCGATCGATGCCCGTCCGCTGAGTCCTGCCGCAAATCCGCCGCACGCATGAATAACATCGTGAACGGATGGTTAAGATTTGCGGGTAGGCGACGCTGAATTGTCGTCATCATGCCACCGTCGAGGGATCCGAAAAGACGGCGGCCGATCGTGAAAAGTAAAGTCGTTACTGTTGGTTAGTAAAAGTGCGGCAATCCTGCAACAGATTTGCGGATTGCATGGGGACATCACGCGGCCAAACTGGAATAACCGGCGGGATTCGGTTATTCATCTATGCTGGTAATGGGGTCGAAGGTGGGGTCGAGGTTGCTGTAGGCAAACCACGGGGTGAGGGGAATATGCGGTCGTGGAAGTTGGGTTTCATCGGCCTCGGGCTGATGCTCGGCGGATGTGTCCAGGCGACGCTGGACCAGGGTCCGCCGCCACTGGGGATGAAGCCGCGCGACCAAAGCCTGTTGGCGCAAGCGCCGTACGCGCAGGCGTCGATTCCTGATCAATATCGGCGCCAGATGGTTGACTATCACCGCAAAGAACTGCCCGGCACCATCGTCATCGATAGCGACAACAAGTTCCTTTATCTCGTCCAGACCAAAGGCAAGGCCCTGCGCTACGGCGTTGTGGTCGGCGAAGAGGCGCAAGGCTGGTCCGGCGTCGCTACCGTGGGCAGCATGACCGAGTGGCCATCCTGGACGCCGACCGCCGGCGAGCACCAGCGTCTTGGCCCGCTTCCGACACATATGCCGGGAGGTCCGTCAAACCCGATGGGCGCGCGTGCTCTCTACCTCTATGCCAACGGCAAGGACACGCTGTTCCGCATCCACGGCACCAATCAGCCGCAATATATCGGCAGCGCGGTATCGTCGGGCTGCATTCGGCTCACCAACGAGGACGTGATCGACCTCTATAGCCGCGTGAAGATGGGATCGCCGGTGGTGGTACTGGCACGGGGCCAGGGCGATTCGCCATCGCCTCTCAGCCGGGTGGCATCGACCAGCGGGTTATGATCAGTAACCGCAGGGCGCCGGCGCAGTAGCAGTGGCCCGCGCGCCTGTATTCTCTTCAAGCTGGCGCAAGAGCAGGTGTGTGGTGGGTTGCCCGCGACGCCCGCGCCTAACCCGTTTTGGCGCCGAATCAATTCACTGATTTGATGCGGCGACGCACAGCGAGCGGGTGACGCCAAGCTCGCCAAGCGCCGTCTCGATCTGTTGCTGGTCGGCCTTGAGATCCTCGTTGGCGGGCTGCTTGTCCACGAGGTCGCGGGTGATTCCGAGGCTGGCGCGATAATCTGCTTCGGCGGCGGCGAACTGCCCCAACGCTTCGTGGGCCTCCGCCGTGTGTTTCAGGCTCGACGACAATTCGTGTGACCAGTCGATCCGCTCCGGGTCGAGCTGATGCATCTTGCGCGCGAGACCGAGCGCCTTGCCGTAATTTTCGAGCGCCGCATCGGCACGGCAGGTTTTGAGATCGGTGCCGCCCACGCGCACATAGAGCGCCAGCACGTTTTGCTGCCATTTCGTATTGTTCGGCTGCAGGTCGGCCATACGCTGATATTCCTGCACGAGCTCGGCATAGACGGCGCCCGCGCGCGTGAAGTCGTCAAGCGCGGCATAGACCTTCGCCACTCTCTCACGACTTACCAAAGCGCCGTTCTTCCAACGAAAATCGCTGTCGTCCCCGTTATGGACCGAAAGCGCGAGCTTTTGAGCGCGCTCGAAGTAGCTCTCGGCGACCGCAAGGCAGGCGGCGCGAGGCGAGCAGATCGCACTCGGATTGGCGGCGCGGTCAAAGAAAATGTCGCCGAGGCCGATCAGTGCCCGCAGCTCGGAGAGCTTCCAATCATCGGCGTCGCGATGCGCGGGATGAAGTTGTGCGAGGGTGATGTAAGTGTCGGTGCTGCTTTGAAGTTCGTCGATAGCGAGCGGCAAATCCCTGCGCTGCCACCACAGCAGGTCGCCGTGGACCTTGTGGCTCTTCGCCAATGCGGCGAGCACGGTTATGTCGGTCGGACGAGCTTTTGCCTGATCGGAGAGGATGTCGATCGCGTCGCGGATGCGCGATGTGGCTTCCTCGTACTGACCAAGCACCCCATAGGCTGCGGCGAATTCCGACAACACCGCCGCCCGCGTTCCGCGCACGGCCTCGCCCGCCGTTTCGAGGTCCGTGAGGATCGTCTCGACCCCTTTCAGCATCTTCACCTTCAGCGCCACCGGGACGCCGGTGAGGTCCTGCAGGTCCTTGGCGACGGCCGTCTCGACGCTGTCGACGGCGACCAGGGCCTCGGCAAGATTGTGCTCGGCCCGGCGCTGTCCTTCTCGCGCCAGCCAACCACCTGCAACGGCGGCGACGGCGAGCGAGCCGATCGCGAGAAATGCCGCCTGGGCAATCCTGCGGGTCTTGCGATGCTGACGGACCTCCTCGCCCGCGATGTCATCGAGGCTCTTGCCGTGCAGGCGGGCGGCGAGCCGGGCAATCGCCTGCTGGAAGCGGGGATCGCGCATCGACAATTGGTCGCCGTTGCGCGCGAAGGAGAGATCGACCCACAGCGGCTCGGATTTGAACACGCCGGCAAGCGCCGGCGGCAACGCATCGGTTGCGGCCCAGTCGAAGTCCGAAGCATCGTTCCACGCGATCGTCCCCTGAGTAAGCACTATCAGGATGTTCTCGGGCGCCTTGCCGGCGAGCCACAAGCGCACCTCCCGCTCGACCCATTTCGATTGCGCGGCGCCCGGCGAGGCCAGCAGAATGAAAAAATGCGATGCCTCGATCGCCTGCGTAATCGAGTCCGTCAGGTCGTGCGCGGCGGCAAGGTTCGTGTCGTCGCGAAACACCCTCGCCGCCCGCAACTTCCACCACGGCTTGGCGAAGCCATGCAGCGCGCGTTGCACCGCCGGGGCAAATTCCCCGTCGGCGCTGTGGCTATAGCTGATGAACGCGTCGTACAGCATGCCGGCGATGCGAAGCCCCGTGGACGGTCGTCATGGCGACGGAGGCGCGTTCACTTCAGGGCGGGTTGCCTGGGCGCGGGCAGGGGCTCGGAT
>CAWBDV010000002.1:0-63475 GCA_963787675.1 uncultured Alphaproteobacteria bacterium
CTGTGATCCAGCGATGCGCCTGCAACAGCGTCGCTGGACCGAGATAGCGGTCGCTGTTCCACCAATAGCTCGGGCACGACGTCGAGCAGCATGCACACAAGATGCACTCATAGAGCCCGTCGAGCTTGAGCCGATCGTCGTGGCTTTGCGGCCATTCTTTTTCCGGGGTTACCGAGACGGTCTGCAGCCACGGCTTGATGGAGGCATGCTGGGCATAGAAGTTGGTGAGATCGGGGACGAGATCCTTGACCACCGACATGTGCGGCAATGGATAAATCTTCACCTCGCCTTTGATGTCCTTCATGTCCTTGGTGCAGGCGAGCGTGTTGGTGCCGTCGATGTTCATCGCGCACGAGCCGCACACGCCTTCGCGGCACGAACGGCGGAACGTGAGGGTCGGATCGATCTTGTTCTTGATCCAGATGAGCGCGTCGAGAACCATGGGACCGCAATCGCCGAGATCGACGTGATAGATGTCGAGCCGCGGATTGAGGCCATCATCCGGATTCCACCGGTAGATGCGATATTCCCGCAGTTCGGTCGCATTGACCGGCGCCGGCCAGTTCTTGCCGGGAGTCACCTTGGAGTTTTTCGGGAGCGTGATCTCGACCATCGTTCGATCCGTTTCTTGTCCTCAGTATTTCAGGGCAGGGCACTTTCACGCTTCGATTAGATTCTCGCGACGGCTCGATGCCGTTCAGTACACCCGCACCTTGGGCTCGATGTACTGCACCTCGTTGGTCATCGTGTAGGTGTGCACCGGACGATAGTCGATGGTCACCTTGCCGGTCGCCGCGTCGAGCCAGGTCAGCGTGTGCTTCATCCAGTTCTTGTCGTCGCGCTCCGGATAGTCCTCGCGCGCATGGCCGCCGCGGCTTTCGGTACGGTTGGCCGCCGCATCCATGGTGACGACCGCCTGCGCGATCAGGTTGTCGAACTCCATCGTCTCGATGAGGTCCGAATTCCAGATCAGCGAGCGGTCGAAAACCTTGACGTCGCCGACGCCGCCGAGGACTTGGTGGATGCGGTTTGAGCCTTCCGCCAGCACGTCGCCGGTACGAAACACCGAGCAGTCGCTCTGCATCACGCGTTGCATGCGAAGGCGCATCTCGGCAGTCGGAGTCGAGCCGTCCGCGTAACGGAACTTGTCGAGGCGGGCGATCGGCTTCTCCGCAAATCCTTCGGCAGCTCGGCATGCTTTTCGCCGTGATCGATCAGTTCGGCACAGCGCAGCGCCGCAGCCCGCCCGAACACGACGAGATCGATCAGCGAGTTGGAGCCTAGCCGATTGGCGCCATGGACCGACACGCAGCCGGCCTCGCCGAGCGCCATCAAGCCGGGCACGATGGTGTCCGGATTGCCGTCCTTCTTGGTAAGGACCTCGCCGTGATAATTGGTGGCGATCCCACCCATGTTGTAATGCACGGTCGGCAGCACCGGGATCGGCTCGCGCGTCACATCGACGCCGGCGAAGATGCGGGCGCTTTCGGAAATTCCGGGCAGCCGCTCGTGCAGCACCGCGGGATCGAGGTGGTCGAGGTGAAGGAAGATATGGTCCTTCTCCTTGCCGACGCCGCGCCCCTCGCGAACTTCGATGGTCATGGCGCGAGAGACGACATCGCGCGAAGCGAGGTCCTTGGCGGACGGCGCATAGCGCTCCATGAACCGTTCGCCCTGCGAATTGGTGAGGTATGCGCCCTCGCCCCGCGCGCCTTCGGTGATAAGGCAGCCGGCACCGTAGATGCCGGTCGGATGAAACTGAACAAACTCCATGTCCTGGAGCGGCAGGCCGGCGCGCAACACCATGGCGTTGCCGTCACCGGTGCAGGTGTGGGCCGAGGTGCAGGTCAAATAAGCGCGGCCGTAACCACCGGTCGCGAGGATTGTCATGTGGGCGCGGAAGCGATGGATGGTGCCGTCGTCGAGCTTGAGCGCCACCACGCCGCGGCAGCGGCCCTCGTCCATGATGAGGTCGATGGCGAAATACTCGATGAAGAATTCGGCCGAATGGCGCAGCGACGCGCCGTAGAGCGTATGCAGGATGGCATGGCCGGTTCGGTCGGCGGCCGCGCAGGTGCGCTGGGCCGTGCCCTTGCCGTAATGGGTGGTCATGCCGCCGAACGGACGCTGATAGATCTTGCCTTGCTCGGTGCGCGAGAACGGCACGCCCCAGTGTTCGAGCTCGTAGACCGCTGCCGGAGCGTTGCGACACAGATATTCGATGGCGTCCTGGTCGCCGAGCCAGTCCGACCCTTTCACGGTGTCGTACATGTGCCAGCGCCAGTCGTCCTCGCCCATGTTGCCAAGCGCGGCGGAAATGCCGCCCTGCGCCGCGACCGTATGCGAGCGCGTCGGGAATACCTTGGTGATGCACGCGGTCTTGAGGCCCGCTTCGCTGCATCCGACCACCGCGCGCAGCCCGGACCCACCGGCCCCGACTACGAGCACATCATAGGTATGGTCCTCGATCGGATAAGCGCGCCCGTTGATCGCGGGAGCGCCGTGTTCTGATCCGTTCGTGGCCATCAACTCACACTCCGAACGACAGCTTGAGAATTGCGTAGATCGAGATCGATCCCACGGCGATGGCGAAGAAGGCGTTAAGGATCAGCAACACGTATTTGCCGCGCTCGCCATGAGCGTAATCCTCAATGACAACCTGCATGCCGATGCACATATGGTAAGTGATCGAGATGATGAAAAGCAGCATCACGATCGCCACCACGGTCGAGCCCAGGATCTGGGCGACGGCGGCTTGGTTGTGGCCGATCAGCGAGACCATGATCACCACCGCCGCGATGGTCAGCGGGATGTTGGCGATCGCGGTCAGCCGCTGGCGGATGAAATGCTGCGTGCCGTACTTTGCCGACCCGTAGCCGCGCACGCGCCCAAGCGGCGTGCGCATCGAGGTTGAATTCATTGGCCAGCCATCCTTACCGCAAGCCCCCCATGAGGTAGCCGCCGACGAACCAGAGGATGATCGTCAGCGCGATCGAGCCAACGAGATTGGCCCGCACGAGCCATTCGCGTTCGGCCGGGCCGAACCCATGCCCGAAATCCCAGATGAGGTGCCGCACGCCACCCAGCATGTGGTGAATGAGCGCCCAGCTATAGCCGAACAGCACAATTCGTCCGATCCAGCTCGAAGCCGCCGTCTGAAATGTAGCGTAGGCGTTGGGGCCCGATGCGGCGGCCGTCAGCCACCACGCCAGCAATACCGTCCCGATATAGAGCGCTCCGCCGGTGATCCGATGGACGATGGACATCATCATCGTGAGCATCGGCCGATAAATTTGGAGATGCGGCGACAGCGGTCGCGCCGCGGTGGATTTGGCCTCTGCCATATGTCCAACCATAAGAATTCGCGATCGCTTTCTTCAAGCAGATGCAATGGGCAAGCGCAATGGCGACCTTGGCATAACTGTGGTGTCGGCCGGCATAACGCCAAGCAGGTGAGGCACTTAGCGTTTCCGTCCGTGCCGCCATATAGGAATCTTTTAGGGGAGGTCGGACCTCATCGTCAGAGCGGAATCACGGCCCAGTAATCGAGGTCCAGAATCACCGCGGGATCATAATCGGCACCGGTCTTGTCGGGGAAAGCGGCACAGGGGTGGTTCTTGGTCGCGACGAGACGCAACCGCAGCGCGCCGACATCATTGCGGCCCGGCAGCGCGGCCCGCTCGATCACCTGCGACCAGGCAAACACGGTGTCGCCGGCGAACAGCGGCGCGACATGGCGGCCGCCATTGATCGCGGCGACATGGAACGCATTCGCGAGCCCATTGAATGACAGGGCGCGGGCAAGCGATATGACGTGCCCGCCATAGACGAGGCGACGGCCGAACCGGCCCTGTCCTTCGGTGAACTGGTTGAAGTGCACCCGCGCCGTGTTCTGGTAGAGCCGGGTCGCGATCTGGTGCTCGGCCTCCTCGACCGTCATCCCGTCTATATGATCGATCCGCTCGCCGGGCGCATAATCGTTGAAACATTGCGTGCTTCCCGCCAGCGCTATGTCGTAGCCGTCGCGCTGCAACGGCGGGCAGGCCTTGCCGATATCTTCGGCCGCCACCGCCTCCGGCAGCGGCGGCACGAGTTCGCCGGGCGCCAGAGCGGCTTCATCGCGCTTGCGCACCATGACCCACCGCACATAGGAGAGCACCGCATCGCCCGACTGATCGAAGCCGGTGGAACGGACGTAGACGACGCCCGTTTTGCGGTTCGAGTTTTCCTTGAGACCGATGACCTCCGACGACGCCGACAGCGTATGGCCGGCATAGACCGGGTTGAGAAACCGGCAATCGGCATAGCCAAGATTGGCCACCGCATTGAGCGAGATATCGGGCACGGTCTTGCCGAAGATGATGTGGAAGACGAGCAGATCATCGATCGGGCAATCAGGGTATCCGATCGCCTTCGCGAATGCGGCCGAGGATTGGACCGCGAAGCGCGAGCCGTAAAGCGCGGTGTAAAGCGACGCATCTCCCGCCGTGACCGTGCGCGGCGTCGCGTGCCGAATGACCTGACCGATGCGAAAATCTTCGAAGAAATTGCCGGGATTGTTTTTGGTCATGATCCTCTCTCAACGCGTGCTCGTGCCATCACGCAGGCGCGCGCAAACTCCCGGCAAGCCAAATTAGAGCGCATTGCGATCACAAGGGCCAGCGGCATGCGCACCCTACGATCTTGGTGCCGAGGGCGACGTCTCCACCATCACTATCGCCGACGTGCTGCAATCGATCCAATTGGTCGACACCGTGCTCCTGCCGATGTAAGTCCCCGGCAGGATCGCGCCGGCCGGTCAGCCGCCGGCCGGCGCACCATTAGTGTTGTTGACGCGTTGCCTCCTTGCGGCACCCGCACTATTTGCGAGGAAGCCGTTTCGGCGCGAGAGTTGCCATGACCCAAACGACAATTGCCGCTCGATCCGACGACATCGGAACGGCCTTGCCGACCGCCCGGCCTGTTGTGCATCCCCTCTGGGTGCGCGTCACCCATTGGATCAATGCGCTGGCCATGTTCGTGATGATCACGTCGGGCTGGCGCATATATGATGCGTCGCCGCTGTTCCGGTTCGCGTTTCCAGCGGCGATCACCATCGGCGACGGCCTCGATGGCCTGCCCGGCGCACTTCTCTGGCATTTCGCGGCGATGTGGCTCCTCGTCGTCAACGGCGTTGTCTACATCACGCTCGGCATCGTCACCGGGCGGTTCCGCCAGAAACTCCTGCCCATCCGGCCTTCCGAGGTGGTGCGCGACTTCATCGCTGCGGCAACCGGCAAGCTGTCTCATGACGACATTGCGGTCTACAACGCGGTGCAGCGGCTCCTCTATATGGGCGTGATCCTCGCAGGCATCGTCGTCGTGCTGTCGGGCATCTCGATCTGGAAGCCGGTGCAATTTCAGGAGCTCACGGCGGTGTTCGGCGGCTACGATGCGGCGCGCTTTGTCCACTTCTTTGCCATGGCGGCGATCGTCGGCTTCCTATTGGTGCATGTGGTTCTCGCGGTCATCGTGCCGAAGAGCCTGCGCGCCATGATCGTCGGCCATTGACGGAGGCGTGCGATGGTGAAAATCCGCGACACCATTCCGGGCGTCGATCCGAAGCTCCTCATCAAGGATGTCGCAAAGCTTCTGCCCAATCCGTCGCGGCGGTTGTTTTTGCGCGGCGCGACGAGCCTTGGCGCCATTACGCTGCTGACCGGCTGCGACATCGTCGATGAGGACACGGCCGGCAAGGCGTTGATGGCGGTGTCGCGGTTCAATGATCGCGTCCAGGCGCTGATCTTCAATCCCAACAAGCTCGCGCCGACCTATCCGGAGAGTGCGATCACGCGTCCGTTCCCCTTCAATGCCTATTACGACGAGGAGGACGCGCCGGAGGTCGATGGCGAGACCTACAAGCTGGAGGTCGGTGGCCTCGTCGAGAACAAGAAATCGTGGACGCTTGAGGAGCTGTACGCGCTGCCGCAGGAAAAGCAGATCACGCGCCACATTTGCATCGAGGGCTGGAGCGCTATCGGCTCGTGGACCGGCACGCCGCTGCGCGAATTCCTCAAGCGTGTCGGCGCCGACCTCACCGCCAAGTATGTCTGGTTCCAGTGCGCGGAGGGCTATTCCAACACGATTGACATGCCGACCGCGCTTCATCCGCAAACCCAGATGACGTTCAAGTTCGACAACGAAATTTTGCCGCGGAAGTACGGATTTCCCATGAAGATCCGCATCCCGACCAAACTCGGATTCAAAAATCCGAAATACGTGATCGGCATGTACGTCACCAACCAGGACCTCGGCGGCTATTGGGAAAGCCGGGGCTACAACTGGTTCAGCGGCAGCTGAGCCGTCACCGTAAGTCATGACCGCGCTTGTCGCGGCCATCTACGTCTTGCTTGCGGCTCCTAATCCGATGAAAAGGCGTGGATGGCCGCGACAAGCGCGGCCATGACGATTGACGTTCGTGACCGGCGGCCGCGTCTTGCCAAGGGCGCGGCCACGCTCTAGCACTCCGCGCCGGCACAATAATTTGAACGAGGCGCGCATCATGGCCACCCAGAAACTTCTGCTGCTCCCGGGCGACGGCATCGGTCCCGAGGTCATGGGCGAGGTGAAGAAGCTCATCGCGTGGCTCAACAAGCGCGGGCTCGGCTCGTTCGAGACGGAGGAAGGTCTCGTCGGCGGCGCATGCTACGATGCGCACAAGGTCGCCATCACCGACGCCACCATGGCGAAAGCCCAAGCCGCCGACGCCGTGATCTTCGGCGCGGTCGGCGGGCCGAAATGGGATGCGGTGCCGTTCGAAGCGCGGCCGGAGGCCGGGTTGCTGCGGTTGCGCAAGGACCTCGGCCTGTTCGCGAACCTGCGTCCGGCGATCTGCTACCCGCCGCTCGCCGACGCTTCGAGCCTCAAGCGCGAGGTGGTGGACGGCCTCGACATCATCATCGTGCGCGAGCTGACCGGCGGCGTCTATTTCGGTGAGCCGAAGACCATTACCGATCTCGGCAACGGACAAAAGCGCGCGGTCGATACCCAGGTCTATGACACGTACGAGATCGAGCGCATCGCGCGGGTCGGCTTCGAGCTTGCGCGCAAGCGCCGCAACAAGCTGACGTCGATGGAAAAGCGCAATGTGATGAAGACCGGCGTGCTGTGGCACGAGGTCGTCAACCAGGTGCACGCGCGGGAATTCAAGGACGTGCAGCTTGAGCATCAGCTTGCCGACGCCGGCGCGATGCAACTGGTGCGCTGGCCGAAGCAGTTCGACGTCATTGTCACCGACAACCTGTTCGGCGACGTGCTGTCGGACGTCGCCGCCATGTTGACCGGCTCGCTCGGCATGCTGCCGTCAGCCTCGCTTGGTGAGGTCGATCCCAAGACCAAGAAGCGCAAGGCCCTCTACGAGCCGGTCCACGGCTCGGCGCCGGACATTGCCGGCAAAGGCCTCGCCAACCCGATCGCCATGCTGGCGTCGTTCGGCATGGCGCTGCG
Organism: uncultured Alphaproteobacteria bacterium; assembly: GCA_963787675.1. GTDB lineage: Bacteria > Pseudomonadota > Alphaproteobacteria > Rhizobiales > Xanthobacteraceae > JAJPKK01. The sequence goes on from CAWBDV010000002.1 coordinate 7,486, forward strand.
CTATTCGTTCGGCATGATCAAGGAGGCCGACCTGATCGATGCCGCCATCGCCGCCGCCCTCGCGCGCGGCCTGCGCACCGCCGACATCAAATCGGAGGGGACCAAGGCCGTGGGCACCGCCGAGATGGGCGACGCGGTGATCCAGGAAGTCGAGCGATTGGCGGCGTAACGGCGGCAGGGCGACACGGAAACGTAGGGTGCGCGAAGCGAAGTGTGCGCACCGTCTGCGCTGCCAATGGTGCGCACGGCGGAATGACGACAAGTGCCATCGGCGCGACCGCCTCGGCCGCCTTTGCGCACCCTACAAACAAAAGTTATCGGCAGAAGCCCGCGAGATCGAGGCAACTCGGGAACGGGTTGCGGATGCTCGTGAAGTTGTAATCGTTCTGGAACCGGGAGAACGGATCGCTCGGCGGATACGCGTAGTCGAGGAAATGCTCCTGATGCGTCTTGGTCTCGGTTCCGGGATCGAGATAGGAGCGCCGGCGCACCGTGACGCGCGCGGGCGGACGATTCATCGCCACATCGTTCGGTGGCGCTCGATTCGGCTTCTTCTTCGCCGTCGTCGGTGCGGTCTGGCCAGTGGTCTGACTGTTTGTCTGCCTCGTTGTCTGGGCCGCGACCGGCCCGGCCGCTACCGCCAAACTCAGAGCCGCCGCCATGGCAGCAATAGTAATCCTACGCGCGGACATCTCACCCCCAACAATCCGTGAGCAATAGAAGCTGTAAAAGAGTGTAACCTGGATGCAGCACGCGCGATAGCTATGGTTGAGGCTTTATTTATCGCAAATAGATTGTGTTAAACCGACACAGGGATACCGCAGTAGGCCCTCGGAGGGGCTATCGCGCGGCCTGCGGTGTTGAATTGACGGGCGTTCCCGACTAGAAGCGCGATTGCATTGCACAAAAGGTTTGCCTGATAGCAGGCTTTCGGAGAATCAAAATGGGTTTCAAGGTCGCCGTCGTCGGTGCCACCGGCAATGTGGGCCGCGAAATGCTGGAAATTCTCGTCGAGCGGTCGTTTCCCGCCGACGAGGTGGTTGCGCTCGCGTCGCGCAAGAGCATGGGCGTCGAGGTGTCGTTCGGCGATGCGACCCTCAAGGTCAAGACCCTCGAACATTTCGACTTCTCGGATGTCGACATCTGCCTGATGTCGGCCGGTTCGGCGGTCTCGAAAGAGTGGTCGCCGCGGATCGCTGCGCAAGGCGCGGTGGTGATCGATAATTCGTCGTGCTGGCGCTACGACTCCGATGTTCCGCTGGTGGTGCCCGAGGTCAATGCCGACGCCGTCGTTGGCTTTCGCAAGCGCGGCATCATCGCCAATCCCAACTGCTCGACGGCGCAGCTTGTCGTTGTCCTCAAACCGCTTCACGACCATGCCCGGATCAAGCGCGTGGTGGTCGCGACCTATCAGTCGGTGTCGGGCGCCGGCAAGGATGCCATGGACGAACTGTTCAGCCAGACCAAGGCCGTCTACACGGCCGGCGAAATCCAAGTGAAGAAGTTTCCGAAGCGCATCGCCTTCAACCTCATCCCCCAGATCGACGTGTTCATGGAGGATGGGTACACGAAGGAAGAGTGGAAGATGATGGTGGAGACAAAGAAGATCCTCGATCCGAAGATCAGGCTGACGGCCACCTGCGTGCGCGTTCCGGTGTTCATCGGCCATTCGGAAGCGGTCAACATCGAGTTCGAAAACCCGATCTCCGCCGACGAGGCCCGCACCATCCTGCGCAACGCGCCCGGCTGCCTCGTCATCGACAAGCTCGAGCCCGGCGGTTACGTCACGCCGTATGAATGCGCCGGCGAGGATGCGACTTATGTGAGCCGCATTCGCGAGGACGCGACGGTCGAGAACGGACTCTCGTTGTGGTGCGTGTCCGACAATCTGCGCAAGGGCGCGGCGCTCAATGCGGTGCAGATCGCCGAATGCCTGATCAACCGCAAGCTGATCAGCGCCAAGCAGAAGGCGGCGTAACCACGGCCGACTTATGATCCCCGTGAGAGGGCCGCATTCGTCCCGGCCTTCTTGCTTGTCATCACCGCCATTGCACCGCAAACCGACACGATGAGGGCCCATTGACCTCGCCCGCCGGGCCGATATGGTGCGCGCATAGCGCACATGGAGACGGCGGGTGGCTTTTGATCTCGCCATTATCGGCGGCGGCATCAATGGCTGCGGTATTGCGCGCGACGCTGCCGGCCGCGGACTATCAGTGCATCTCTGCGAGATGGACGATCTCGCCGGCGGCACCTCGTCGCGCTCCACCAAGCTGATCCACGGCGGCCTGCGCTATCTCGAATATTTCGATTTCCGCCTGGTTCACGAGGCGCTGGTCGAGCGCGAAGTTTTATGGCGGATCGCGCCCCATATCGTGCAGCCGCTGCGTTTCGTGCTGCCGGTTCGCGCGGGCCTGCGCTCCCCCTTCATGTTGCGGGCGGGTCTTTTCGTCTATGACCATCTGGGCGGGCGCAAACGGTTGCCGCCGACGCGCGTCGTCGACCTTGCGCGTGACGACGTTGGCGCGCCGCTCAAGCACGGCCTGTTCTCCACCGCGTACGAATATTCCGATTGCCGCGTTGATGATTCCCGGCTGGTGGTCCTCAACGCGCTGGATGCCGCAGAGCTCGGCGCGACGATCCGCACGCGGACAAAGGCGGTCGCGGCGACGCGCGCCGGCGATCATTGGCAAATCACCCTCGAAAGCGACGGCCAGCGCGAGGTCATCGCGGCGCGCGCGCTGGTGAATGCGGCAGGGCCATGGGTCTCGCAGGTGCTCGCGTCTTGCGTTGGCTTCATCGGGCGAGAGCATGTGCGCCTGGTCCAGGGCTCGCACATCGTGGTGACGCGGCTCTACGATCACGATCGTGCTTATCTGTTTCAGAATGCCGACGGGCGGATCGTCTTCACGATCCCGTATCAGGGTCGTTACACGCTGATCGGCACCACCGATCACGATTTCACCGGCGATCCCGCGCGCGTGGCGGCGAGTGACGACGAGATCCGATATCTCTGCGATGCGGCCTCCGACTACTTTGCGCGTCCGGTCGCCCCCGATGACGTGGTGTGGAGTTTCTCCGGCGTCCGTCCGCTTCACGATGATCACGTCCGCGATCCCAAGGCGGCGTCGCGAGACTACGTGCTGGAGCTCGATGCGGCGGCTGGCGAGCCGCCGCTGCTGTCGGTTTTCGGCGGCAAGATCACGACGTACCGCCGCCTCGCCGAAGCTGCCCTCAAGCGCCTTGCGCCCCATCTGCCGAAGACGCAGCGCCGGCGGAGAGGATGGACTGGGCGCAGGCCGCTGCCGGGTGGCGACATCGCTGTCGACGGCCTCAGCCCGTTTGCGGCCACGCTCGGTACCGAATTTCCGTTCCTCGCGCCGGCCCATGCCTTTCGCCTCGCCGCGACCTACGGCACCCGGGCACGGGTCGTGCTCGCCGGCGCGCGCACGGCACGCAATCTCGGCGCGACGTTTGGATCGACGCTCACCGAAGTCGAAGTCCGCTACCTGATGGCGCACGAATGGGCGCAGACCTCCGACGACGTGCTGTGGCGCCGCACCAAGCTCGGCCTCCGTTTCACCCCGGATGAGACCGAACGGCTCGCACGGTTCATGACAGACGCTACCGCACCGGCGATGGCTGTCCGCGCGGAGGCAGGGGCGCAATGAGCCCGACAGCCGGCCACGTGCTCGCCATCGACCAGGGCACGACGTCGTCCCGCGCCATCGTTTTCCGCGCCGATTGCTCGATCGCCGCGATTGCCCAGCAGGAGTTTCCCCAGCACTTCCCACAGTCCGGCTGGGTCGAGCACGATCCCGAAGACATTTGGCGGACGGTGCTGGCGACTGCCCGCGAGGCGCTCGCCAAGGCCGGCCTCGAGCCGCGCGACATCGCGGCGATCGGCATCACCAACCAGCGCGAAACAGCGCTTGTCTGGGACCGCGCCACGGGCAAGCCGATCCATAACGCTATCGTTTGGCAGGACCGCCGCACCGCCGCGGCCTGCCGCGCGCTCGCCGATGCCGGCCACGAGGCTAAGATCGCGGCGCAAACTGGCCTGCTGCTCGATCCTTATTTCTCCGCAACCAAGATCGCGTGGCTGCTCGATCATGTGCCGGGCGCGCGAACGAAGGCCGAGCGCGGCGAGCTTGCGTTCGGCACCGTCGATTCATTCCTGCTGTGGCATCTCACCGGCGGTGCGGTCCACGCAACCGACGCCACTAACGCCTCGCGCACCTCGCTCTACGACATCCATGCCAATGCCTGGAGCGAAGACCTGTGCGATCTGTTCGGCGTGCCGCGAGCGATGTTGCCCGCGGTGCGCGATTGCGCCGCCGAATTTCGCACGACATTGCCGGAGGTGTTCGGTGGTGCGATCGCGATCCGCGGCATTGCCGGCGACCAGCAGGCGGCGCTGATCGGACAGGCGTGCTTTGCGCCCGGCATGTTGAAATCGACCTACGGCACCGGCTGTTTTGCCATCCTCAACACCGGGTCGAATGTCGTCGCGTCGCAGAACCGTCTTCTTTCGACCATCGCCTATCGGCTTCGCGGCAAGACCGTGTACGGTCTCGAAGGCGCGATCTTCGTCGCCGGCGCCGCCGTGCAATGGCTGCGCGACGGACTCGGCGTCGTGCCGTCGGCCGCGGCGACCGGCGAGATGGCGGCCGCCGCGGATCCCGGCCACGAGGTCGTGCTGGTTCCAGCCTTCGTCGGGCTCGGCGCGCCGCATTGGGACGCCGAGGCGCGCGGCGCCCTCTACGGCCTGACGCGCGCCACCGGGCCGAACGAACTTGCTCGCGCGGCGCTCGAGAGCGCGTGCTTCCAGACCCTCGACCTCGTTGAAGCGATGCGCTCCGATTGTGCCAATGCGGCCGGCGTCGACGCCATGGCCAACGTCCTGCGCGTCGACGGCGGCATGACGGCGTCCGACTGGACGATGCAGCGCCTCGCCGACATTCTCAGCGCGCCGGTCGACCGGCCCGTCGTCATGGAGACGACAGCGCTCGGCGCCGCCTATCTCGCCGGCCTGCAATCAGGCCTCTACCCCGAACCGCACGAATTCACCTCGCGCTGGGCCCGCGACCGCCGTTTCACGCCGTCGATGGATGGCGCGACGCGCGCCGGCAAGGTCGCCGCATGGCGCGACGCGGTGCGGCGCACGCTGAGCGCCAGTTGATTTCACTTCCAGCGCTGCATCGCCTGCCGGTGCAGCGACTCCGGCGGAAGCTCGGCGAGCTCCATGCGGACGCCGTTCGGATCGATGATATTGGAAAGGATCGCCTTCGTACCGCTGTTGATGATGTCGCCGACGTTCGCTCCGCGTTGCTTGAACATCGCGGTGGCCGCCGCCATGTTCTCGACGTGCACGCCGAAATGATTGATGCCGGGCGGCCGCTGCGCATTGGCGGGCAACAGTTCGACGAACGTGTTCTGGCTGATTTGGACATAGACGAGCTGCACCTGGCCCGCCGGGTTGGTCACCCGGAAAGCCTCCGGAAATCCCATGGTCTTGGTGTAGTACTCGACCGCCTTGTCGATGTCGGGCACGCTGAGCGCCACGTGATTGAGCCCGACGATCCCGCGGTTCTCGGTCAGGCTTTGGGCAAATGCGGTGGCCGCAAGTCCAACCGCGGCACCGGCGACGAAGATTGCAAGACCGCGCATCATAACCTCCCATGTTTTCGCTTCCGTGATTTCGCCCCACGAAGCTGCAGGATGCAGCATGACGCATCCTTGCCGCGGCGCGCAAGCGCGCCCCGATCGATTTTCGACCGTTATGGCGCACCGTGCTGCGCGACCCACGCCTCGACGGCGGGCAATTGCTGCGCGATGAAATCGGCCGCCGTGGTGATGCGTTCGCGGGCGCGAGCGGCGACGACACGGCTGCCCGAGGTCGCATGGGCAGGGGCGAACTCATCGAGCTCGACGGCATGGGCAGTATCGGAAAAATTCGCGAGGAGATGTGCGACGAAACGCTCGCGAAACGACGGGCCGAGGCGCGCCGAAAGCGCCTCGAAATGTTCGCGCACGAACCGCCAGGCAAGTTCGCGATGCTCCGCGGCGACCTCTGAAATCAGGCTGCCGACCATGTTCGTCGGCAATTCGTCAGTGAGGGTGAGCGCAAGGGTCGCCGTGGCGAGGTCCGGATCGAGGGCGGCGGCCGCCGCCGAATAGTAGCGATTGCGCTCATCGGCATTGGTCGCCTTCCGGGCGCGTGCCAGAAGCGTATCGTAGGTCGCGCGATCAGCGGCACGGCCGACAATATGCGTAACCGGCGCCCGCAAATTGGTCGGCAGCGTCGTCGGATCGGCGAGGAAATCGGCGAAGCGGCGTTGCGCCTCGGCAATGATCGCTTCGTCGTTGAAATCGCCGAGCGCACCGATGAGCCGCGGCCGCAGCAGCGCGTGATTGGGGTTTTCGTCCGGCTTCGGGTCCCAGCCCAGCTGATCGAATGCGGGCCGCAGCACGCCGCGGGCATAGGCCGCGAACGCGACCCGCTCGGATCGGTCTCGCTCCAACTGGTCGATCCGTGCAAAAACGCGCAAGACCTGCTCGTCGATCGCCCGGCTGTCGAGGCTGACAAGGCGCGTGGCGAGACCGAAATAGGTCTCCGGTGCGGCGTTGCCGGCCTCGACCAGCGCCCAGTTGTCGACCAGGAGGTTGAGCCGGTCGGCGGTCCCCATGTGGTCAAGCACAGTGGTAAGGGCGGCAAAGCTCGCATCGTCGTAGAGCACGCGATAGTAGCCGACGTCGCCAAGGTTAAACTTGACCGGCGTCCCGCAGCGGCCGCCGTCGAGGACGGTGTTGCCGTCGAGGACCACCGTGGCCGGCGGGGTTCCGCCGGGGCTGCCGAAGACGACCGGCACCTTCCAGCGCAGTTCCTTGGCCTCGGGGTCGTGAATTGTGAAACGCGATTGGACGAGCGCGATGCGCTGCCGGTCCGCCTCGCAGGTCGCCCGCACCTGCACCAGCGGGACCCCAGGCTGTTCGGTAAAGGCCGCTGCCAACTCCGCCACCGGACGGCCCGAGGCCATCTCCAGCGCACGCCAGAGGTCCGCGGTCGTGGTGTTGCCGAGCGCGTGCCGGCGCATATAGGTGCGAATACCGGCGGCGAACGTCTCTTCGCCGAGATAGCTCTCCAGCATTCGGATGAGTGCCTGCCCTTTGACGTAGGTGATCGAGTTCGAAGACCGCCATCGCCTCGGATTCGTTCGCGACGGGATGCTGGATCGGATGAGCCGTACGCTGGGCGTCTTCGGCCATCGCCCGCTGCTTGCCGACATTGCCGTTGAGCCAGGTCTGCCAGTCGGGGTGCAAGTGCTCGCCGGCTTTGGCCTGCATCCAGCTCGCAAAGCCCTCGTTGAGCCAGATGTCGTTCCACCATGCCATGGTGACGAGATTGCCGAACCACTGATGCGCCATCTCATGGGCGAGGACGGCAAAGAAGCCGCGCCGCGCATCGGGCGTATTGCGCGACGGATCAAACAGGAGGCGGCCCTCGAAAAACGTGATGCCGCCCCAGTTCTCCATCGCGCCGCCGAATCCGCCGGGAACCGCGATCAGGTCGAGCTTGGGCAGCGGATAGGCGATGCCGAAATAGTCATTGTAGTAGCGCAGCAGGTCGACGGCGCTGTCGAGCGCGAAACGGCCTTGCGCCGTCTTGCCCCGCGTGGTGACGACTCCGATGGTGACGTCATCGACCTCGGCGGTGATGCGCTCGAGCTCACCGATGGTGAGCACGAAGAGATAGCTCGACATGCGCGGAGTCGCGGCAAAGGCGATGCGCTTGAGCCCATCGCCGGCCGCTTCCTGCTCGACGACCGGCATGTTGGAGACGGCGAGGAAATGTTCGGGGACAGTCGCGGTCAGCGCGAAGCTCGCCTTGAAGGCGGGCTCGTCCCAGCTTGGAAAGACGCGGCGCGCATCGGTCGGCTCGAGATGCGACGACATCATGCGCTTGCGCCCGTCGCCGACGGGGTAGTCCACCACGAACAAGCCGCGGCCGAACCGATTGATGCGGCCGGTGAAGGCGAGCGCAAGGAGATGATGGCCGACCGCGAGTGGCCGCGGGAAGGTGAGCGTCACCGTCTGCGCGTCCGCATCGAATGCGATCTCCGCGCTCGCAATCTCGTCGAGTGATGCGGTCTCGATCGTGAGTTCGAGGGCGTTGAGCACCAGCCGATCGGTCGGCTCCAGTACCTCGATATGGACCTTCTCGCGGCCCTTGAAGGCGAGCTTGTCGAGATCGGGCGCAAGCTCGATCTCGTAGTGGAGCGGAACGACGGTTTTCGGCAGCTTGCCGGGCGTCGGCACGAAGTCCGGCGAAGTCTCGGCCGTCGCCGCTGCGGTGAGCGGGAGGATAAACGCGACCAGCGTCGCGACGAGGATAGCTGTGGCGCGGCTGCGAGCGGCGAACGTCACGGTTTCTTAAACTCGATCTCGCCCGGCATCACCTGCGGCTCGCTGGTGATCCGGCGGATCGGTTCCCATACCTCGGTGTTGCCCGCCATGTCGGTCGCCAGCGCCTTGTAGCGGAACGTGCCGTTCGGGTAGCCGCTCGGAATGATCCACACCGCGACCCAGAAGAAGTCGGTCGGACCTTCCGGATTGCTCTGCGACACCGGCGGGTGACCGCCGTAATAGCCTTTGACCATCTGCCCATCCGGAAGCTGCACGTCGAGGCTCTTCAGTCCCTTCTCGTCAAGCACCTTGCCGCTCGCATCGCGGACACGGAAACGGAATACGACCTTTTCAAGATGCTTGAACTGATTATTCAAAACGCAGACCGGCCCGGGCGCCCCGACCTGGGCGCCGCGCACGATGTCGCCGTCCAGGAACAGATGTTCCGCCTGCGCGGTGCCAGCGAGCATCGTCGTTGCGATCGCAGCCACTATCGCGGTTTTCATGGGTGTCCCCTCCCGGCCGAAGCTCGGCCGCGTTCGAATTTCTTGGACGCCCGATGATACTCACGCAGGCGCTATCTTTGAAGGGCGTTCCACCGGCACCCCTCACAGCAGATCATTAAAAGCTTCGACCGTCAGGCCGGCCTGCCGAATGATCGCTCGAAGTGTTCCAGGCTTCAGATCGCTCCCGGAATGGCAAGGGACCGATACGGTGCGGGCGGGATTTCCCGGATAGGTCAGCACATGGTGACTGCCGACGATCCGGTCGACCACAAATCCTGCTCGCACGAGCGCCCTCACGGTATGCTTTCCGCTAACGGCGGGTAACCGAGCAGCGGCCATGCTAAGCGGCGACGGTCACTCGGCGAATTTCAGGTTGGGCATCGGCAGGGATGGCCAAGCCATGCTCGCGCCGGAACGCCAGGATGGCACGAATCGCTTCCTGTGCATTGGCGAGCGCCTGCTCTTCGGTGTCGCCTTCGGTTACGACTTCCGGCAGGGCAGGGACAAGCACGGTAAATCCGCCGCCTTCCTGCGGTTCAAGAACGATCGAAAAGCTGTAGTTGTCCGGCATTGACGGATTCTCCTTGCTCGAAAGCATATCCGACAGTGCCGACTAAAGCATCTGCAAACCGCCCCTGGACTTTACCCCGGCGAGGCGAACGGGTTGGAGCCTGAGGGCGGCGGGGTGTTCACGTTGCTTTGCACGCAGCGAAGCAGCGCCGGCAACATTTGCACCGTATCGGTCAGATCGAAAGAGAAATTCTGGGATGCTGCCGCGACGCGAAGCAACTCGCCCTGCATGAACGTCTTGAACAAGGCCGAGCTGTCAGCGAGCGGCACCTCGACTTCATTGTTGGCGATGGCGACCGCCGTCCCAAGGTTGGGCGAATTGCCGTCGACAGAATACGAGATCGGATATGACTGGCCTTTTGTCAGCACCCAGTTCGGATTGGTAAGGCCCATGCTCCAGCTGTACGTCCGCGAAACGGCGAATGCGAGCCAGATGCCGCTCTTGTAGCTCGCGGACGCGGCGCAATGATTGAAGGTGCCGTTGATTGAGTAGGCGGCGCCTTGCCAGTTTCCGATATTGAATGTGTAGAGCGTCACGGGCGCGCCGGACGCCGGAGGCGTGCCAGTGGACGGCGGTGTTGTTGCCGGTTGGGCTCGCGGCGGCGCCGCGTCCGGCCCTTGGGCTAATGAATGGCCTGCCGACACCATCATGACTGCGCAAGCGGCGACAAATGTAATCGAGCGCATGGTTGCCCCCAGTGCGTTCTCTTCCCGACACAGGATCATTTCGCATGTTCGGGGCGATTTCAATGGGACTGCGTTACAAGTCTTGCACCGCAGTGAATTTGTCACCCTCGCTCCTTGATCCACCACTCCAATGAATAGGTCCCCGTTTGCGCGTCGAATGCCGTCAGCAACTCGCGGCATAGCGCCGTCAATGTCTGCTCGAATTTCCAGGGTGGATTGCAGATGATGACGCCGCTGCCGGCGAGCCGCACGCCGTCGAGCGGCTGCCGCAACAGTTCGCAGCACAGCGTCGGCGGATTGTCGGGCCCATAGCGCAACCGCAATTCGCGAATGCCCGCCCGGTCCTTGAGGGGATACCAGGCCAGGAAAATCCCGGCGCGCCATTTCCTGATGCCGGCATTGAGCGCGTCGGCGAGCGCCGCAAATTCATCAGGCCGTTCGAACGGCGGATCGATCAGAACGAGACCGCGCCGCGGCGTTGGCGGCAGCAGCGCGCCAATCGCCTCGTAGCCATCGCGGCGGTGCACCGCGATGCGACGGTCAGAACTCGAAGTTCGCCCGCAGAAGTGCCGCGTCATCCTCCCGCAACTCGCAGGCGGCAAGGCGATCCTCCTCGCGCAGGAAGGCCTGCACGATGGCCGGCGAGCCCGGATAACACCGCAAGCCCGACGGATTGAGGCGGCGCATGAAATCGAGATAGGCCTGCGCCGTCGGAATGGCTTTGTCGATGACGCGGCCGATGCCATCCTGCGCTTCGCCGGTCTTTTGCGCTTCCTCCGCCGTGAGGTCATAGAGGCCGGCGCCCGCATGGGTGTCGAGGACCGTGAACGGCCGCGGCTTCGAAAGCAGGTGTTGAAGCAACAGCACAAGCACCGCGTGCTTGAACACTTCGGTGTGGCTGCCGGCATGATAGGCGTGACGGTAGTTCATATCGGGAAACGAAGCGCTCTCCGGAAACCGTAATTTCGTATATTTAGCTCACAGCGTGGGCTACGGAGGAAATGTTCTCGTGGGGAAGTACCGGATCGGCGTCGATACCGGCGGCACGTTCTCCGATTTCGTGTGCCTTGATGAGGAGACCGGCGCGATCACCATCACCAAGGTGTCCTCGACGCCCGACGATCCGTCGCGTGCGATTCTTCAGGGCATCGAAGCGCTGATTGCTGGCGGCATTTGCGCCGAGGATATCGGTTTCTTTTGTCACGGCACGACGGTCGGCACCAACGCGCTCCTGGAAGGCAAGGGCGCACGGACGGCGCTGCTGGTAACCGAAGGCTTTCGCGCCGTCTACGAGGTCGGCGAGCAGGCGCGGCCGTACGGGCCGGCCATCTTCGACGTGATGTACGACCAGCCGGCGATGCTCGTCCCGCAAAGCCTCACCGGCGAAGTCATCGAGCGGGTCGACTTGCGCGGGCACACGCTGCGCCCGCTCGACGAGGCGGCGCTGCGCGACGACCATCCGCGGGCTTCGCGCGAACGGAATCGAGTCGATCGCAGTGTGCCTCCTGTTCTCGTTCCTCGAGCCTGAGCACGAGGAGCGCGTGCGCGCGATCATCGTGCGAGGAACATCCCGCGCTGCAGCGTCTCGCTGTCCTCGGAAGTCCTGCCGCAGATCCGCGAGTACTATCGTCTGAGCACCACCGTCATCAACGCCTATCTCGCAGCCGATCCTCGCGCGCTACATTGCCAATCTCGATCGCCGCCTCAGCGCGACCGGCGTCGCAACGCCGCAGAAATACATCATGCAGTCGAACGGCGGCATGTCGACCTTCGCGGCGGCGGCGCGCAAGGCCGTGACCACGGTGCTGTCCGGGCCCGCCGGCGGCGTGACGGCCGGCGTTGCCGCCGGCCGCGTCGCCGGCACGCCGCCAACCTCATCACCTTCGACATGGGCGGCACGTCCTGCGACGTGGCGCTGATCAGCGACGGCGAGCCGGTCGATCGCAAGCCGCGGCAAGATCGAAGGCCGCGACATCGCGGTGCCGATGATGGACATCAACACGGTGAGCGCCGGCGGCGGCACCATCGCCGCGGTCGAGCGGTATCGGCGCGCTCGAGGTCGGCCCGCAAAGCGCCGGCGCGGTGCCGGGACCGGCCTGCTACGGCCGCGGCGGCGAATGGCCGACGGTCACCGACTGCAATCTCGCGCTCGGCTATCTCTCAGCCGACAATTTTCTCGGCGGCCGCATGCATCTCGACGTGGGCGCGGCACGGCGTGCGGTCGAGGCGAAGGTGGCGCGTTCGCTCGGGATGTCGATCGAGCAAGCGGCCGAAGGCGATCATCCGCATCATCGACGTGAAGATGCAGGAGGCCATCAAGGCGATCTCGACCATGCGCGGCCACGATCTGCGCGAGTTCATGCTGCTCGCGTTCGGGGGCGCCGGACCGTTGCACGCGACCCGCATCGCGCGCGAACTCGGCATCGCGGGCGTTATCGTGCCGCTCTATCCGGGCGTGTTCTCGGCGGTCGGCCTGTTGATGGCCGACGTCAAACACGATTACGTGCGCTCGCGGATGACGCCGCTTGCCGAACTCACGGTCGAGGCGATCGAAGCGATGTTCGCGCCGCTGGAGCGTGATGCGATGGCCCAACTGCGCCAGGATGGGTTTGCGCCGGACGCGATCCGGCTCGATCGCGCCCTCGACATGCGCTACGCCGGCCAGGGCTACGATATCACGATGGCGTGCCGTGCGGACGAGCTTTGCGCCGGCGGGCTGACGGGGCTGCGCAAGAACTTCGACGAGTTGCATCGCGCGATGTTCGGACATATGGCGCCCGACGAGCCGGTCGAAGTCGTGTCCTATCGCGTTCGCGGGAGCGGACTCGTTTCGCCGCCGCCGGTGCCGACCTTCGCACCGACGGGCACGCCGCTCGAAGCCGCGCTGCGCGAACATCGGTCGGCGTGGTTCAACGGCACCCGCGTCTCCTGTCCGGTCTATCAACGCGAACGCGTGGATGTGGGCGTGACGATCAGAGGCCCGGCGATCCTTGACCAGTTCGAACTCCACAACGGTCATCGCGCCAGGCCAGTCGGCGCGGGTCGATGCCGGCAAGAACCTCATCATTACGGAGGCTGCGCCGTGACGGTCGACGCCATCGATCTCGAAGTCGTCAAGGCGAGCCTCTCCGGCATCGTGCAGGAGATGCAGAACTCGCTGTTCCGCACCGGCTTCTCGACCATCGTGCGCGAATCCCAGGACGCCTCCTGTGCGCTGATGAACGCCAACGGCGAGGTGGTGGCGCAGCACGTCGTGCTGCCGCTGCACATCGGGGCGTTTCCGGCCTGTTGCGCCGCCGTGCTGAAGGCGTTCGGCGATACGATTGCGGAAGGCGATGCCTTCCTCATCAATCATCCCTACCAGGGCGGCAGTCCGCACGCGCCGGATATCGCCGTGCTGACGCCGATCTTCATCGACAGCGCGCTGTTCGGCTTTTGCGGCAGCATCGCCCACAAGGGCGATATCGGCGGCCCCGTTCCCGGAAGCTGCTCGGGGCAGGCGCGCGAAATCTTCAACGAAGGCCTGCACATCCCGGCCGTGCGCTACCAGCGCCGCTTCACCGCGCAGACCGACATCGAGCGCATCATCGCCGCCAACAGCCGCACGCCGGAACTCGTGCTCGGCGATATCCGCGGCCAGCTCGGCGCTGACCGTCTCGGCGAAGAACGGGTGGCCGCGCTTGTGCGCAAGCACGGCGCGGACAAAATCCGCGCCTGCCATGAGCGCCTGTTCGCGGAAGCCCGCGCGCGGGTCGCCGCCGCGGTCGCAAGTGGGCGGACGGGCGGTTCGAGGCCGAACGCTTTGTCGATGACGACGGCATCGAACTGGAGCAGCCGGTCCGCATTCACGTCGTTGTCGACAAAAAAGGTGAAGCGATCCGGTTCGACTTCAGTGGTTCCGCCGATCAGACCCGCGGTCCCGCCAACATCCGCCCGCCCTTGGTGGAGGCGGCCTGCGCCTACTGCCTGATTTCGCTCATCGATCCGCGGCTGTACGTGTGCAGCGGGCTGTTGCGAAGCTTCACTGTCGTGGCGCGGGACGGCAGCGTGCTCAATCCGCGCTTTCCGGCACCGGTCAACACTTATAATCCGACCGTCCATGCGTTGGTCGATGCGATCTATGCGGCGCTGAGCCACGTCGCGCCGCAGCGCGCGCGTGCGGATGGCAGCGGCAGCCGTTCCATCATTCTCGGCGGACGCAACACCACAAGCGGCCGCAACTATGTGCAGTACGAAATCGTGGCCGGCGGCGCCGGCGCGCGCGCAGGCAAGGATGGCGCCTCGGGCATCACGGTCAACCAGAGCAATGCGCGGATCGCCCCGATCGAAATCATCGAGTCGGAATTCCCGACCCGCGTGCTGCGCTTCGAACTGATCCGCGATTCCGGCGGCGCGGGGCGCACGCGCGGCGGTCTCGGCATTCGTCGCGATTACCTCAACCTGGAAGATGCGCGGTTTTCGATCCGCTCCATGCGCCACGTCATTGCACCAAGCGGCTGCGACGGCGGAGCCGATGGCCGCCGCGGCGACATCGTGATCAATCCCGATCGCGCGGACGCGAAGCGCTTGCCGACGCGCTACGCCGACTATCCGCTGAAAGCCGGCGAAATGTTCCGCCTCGACACGCCGGGCGGCGGCGGCTTCGGCGATCCGCGCGAGCGCGCCGCCGAGGCCGTGATTGCCGACGTGCGCGAGGGATATGTCTCGGTCGCCGCAGCTGCGCGCGACTATGGCGTGGCGGTAATCGAAACGGAGCGAGGGTTCGAGGTTGACGCCGACGCAACGGCGCAACAGCGTAGGGGCGACAACGCGAGCGGTTGAACGGGCACCCTCCCCTGGAGGAGGAGGGTCGGACCGCCGGAGGCGGTCCGGGGTGGGGTGACAGCGATTCAACGCGTTCTGCGCTGCGGTATGTTGAAACGCTGCCACCCCCTCCCGCCCGCGCGAGGGCGCGGGCGACCTCCCCCCTCCAGGGGGAGGTGAAGGATGAAAAAGGGGAGGACAAATGAACGACAGTATCGAGACGAAGGTCACGCGCACCGGGGTGATCGGGCTCGGAGCCATGGGGCTGCAGATGGCGCGGCACATGGCGGGCAAGGGGTTTGCAGTCGCCGGCACCGATATCGACGCGGCGGCGATGACGCGGGCCGAGACACACGGCGTGCGCCGTTGCGCGAGCGCAGCCGAAGTCGGCGACCATGCCGACGTCGTCGTGGTGATGGTGGCAACCGACGCGCAGGTCGAAGACATCGTACGCAGCTCCGGCCTCCTCGATCGGCTGCGGCCAGGCGCCGTCATCGCGATTGCAAGTTCCGTCGCTCCGGAGACCTGCCGCGAGCTTGCGGCCCTCGCCGCGACCCGCAATGTCGGCGTCATCGACACGCCGGTCGTGCTCGGCCAGGAGGCCGCGAACAACGGCACGCTGACGATCTACGCCGGCGGCGAAGAGCATCACGTCAAGCGCGCGACGCCGGCGCTCGCGGCCTTCGCACGCGAGATCATCCATGTCGGCGCGATTGGCGACGGGCAGATCGCGAAGACCTTGAACAATCTTCTGCTGTGGGCGTGCATGTGCGCGAATTTCGAGGTGCTCACGCTCGCAAAGAAGCTCGGCACCGACGTGCCGCGCCTCCTCGCCGCGCTTCAACGCGGCAGCGGCGCCAACTGGTCGCTGTCGCGCTGGGGAACCGGCACCGGCAAGTGGGCCGAAAAGGACATGGATGTGGCGCTCGAAATCGCTCAGGATGCCAAGGCGCCCATGCCGCTCGCCGGGCTGGTCGACCAACTGGTCAAGTCGATCAACCAGGACAAGATGAAGGCGCTGATCGCCTGAGCGGCGCAGAACAAGAATAATTGCGCGATTGCATCGCGCTGGGGAGTGAAGGATGCGTCAACATCTCGCCGCTGTTGTTCTTGCGATCGGCATCGCCGGCGCTGCCGTCGGTGCGGCGACCGCGCAGCAAGCGCCGCTCATCAAGCTGCGCGTCGCCTACGACGGGTTCTCGATGACGAGCGCGCCGTTGCAATACGCGGCGCAGCGGGGAATCTTCCGCAGGTTCGGCCTCGATGTCACGCCGGCGTTCGTCGAAGGCGGCTCGACCCTGACACACGCCGTCGTTGGCGGCTCGGTCGACATCGCACAGAACGGCTATACGCCGGCCGCGGCCGCGGCCGTGCAGGGCGCCGACATCGTCTTCATCGGCGGCATCGCGAATTCGCTGCCGTTCCAGCTTGTGGTGAAGTCCGGCATCACCGACGGCAAAGCGCTGAAGGGCCAGGCGATCGCCATCAGCCGCTTCGGCTCGTCGACCGATCAAGCTGCGGAATTCGCGCTGAAGCATCTCGGCCTCACCCGCAGCGACGTGAAGATCATGCAGCTTGGCGGTCCCTCGACGCGCATTGCCGCGGCGATGAGCGGCCAGATTGCCGGAACGCTCGAGCAGTATCCCGACACGGCGGAGATCACCAAGCACGGCTTTCACGTGCTGGTCGATGTCACCGACGTCGCGGTCGGCTATCCCAATACGTCCTACGTCACGAGCCGCGCCTATCTGAAGAGGAATCCCGACGCGGTGAAGCGCTTCCTCATGGCGATGGCAACCGCGATCCACGAGTTCAAGCACGACCCCGACGGCGCAGTGCAACTCGTGCAGACTTTTCTCGGCGTCAAGGATGCGGCGAGCGCGAAGGCCGCGTACGAAGCCTATCTCAAGGTCTATCCCGACGTCCCGCGTCCTTCGCTCGGCGGCATTGCGCTCGTGCTCGAAACGCTTGCTGCGACCGAGCCGAAGGCAAAAACGATGAAGCCCGCCCAGCTCGTTGACACCTCGGCGTTCGATGCGCTCGAAAGCGAGGGGTTCTTCACCAAGCTCCTCGCCGCTGGACCATGACTGCCCGCACCAAGCTTGAAGCGCGGGACGTGCGCCTCGCGCACCGCAATGAGCGCACCGGCCGGACTCTCACCGTGCTCGACGGCATCGACCTCGACGTGCGGGAGGGCGAGCTTGTGTCGATCGTCGGCCCGAGCGGTTGCGGCAAGACCACGTTCCTCAATGCGGTGGATGGGCTCGTCCGCATCGGCGCCGGCGACATCCGCGTCGACGGCAAGCGCGTCGAAGGGCCCGGCCCGGACCGCGCCATGGTGTTCCAGCACGACTGCCTGTTTCCGTGGCGCACGGTCGAGGCCAACATCACCTACGGCCTCGAACTGCAGGGCAAGCTCAGCCGTCGCGAGAGGCGCGAGCGTGCCCGCGCGTTCGTCGATCTCGTTGGGCTCGCGGGCTTCGGCGACCACTACCCGCACGAGCTCTCGGGCGGCATGCGCCAGCGCGTCAACATCGCCCGCGCGCTGGTGATGGAGCCGGCGCTGCTGCTGCTCGACGAGCCGTTCGCGGCGCTTGACGCCCAGACCCGCGAGTTCATGCAGGTCGAGTTGCTGAAGATTCTGGGCCGCGCCAAGGCGACGGCGCTGTTCGTCACCCATCAGATCGGCGAGGCGGTGTTGTTGTCGGACCGGGTCGCCGTGTTCTCGGCGCGGCCGGCGCGCATCCGCGAGCTTGTCGCGATCGATCTGCCCTCGCCGCGCACGCTCGCGCTCAAGCATAGCGTGCCGTTCGTCGAACTCGAGCGCCGCATATGGACGCTGATCGAGGACGAAGCCCGCGCCGGCGCCGCCATGACGGCGGCGTGAGGGCACGATGGACGCGGTGCCGACAGCAGAGGAGCGCGCGCTGCCCGCGCGCCACGTGATCGCGCCGGAGGAGGACGCGGCGGAGCGAGCGACGCCGTGGCAGCGCTACGAGAACACGATCCTCGGCACGGTTGCCGTGATCATATTTCTCGTCATCTGGGAGGGCGTCGTCGACTTCGGCTTCATCAATCCGTTGTTCACGAGTTCGCCAAGCCGGATCGCTGCTGCGGGTTACGACCTCTTCGCAAACGGCACCATCTGGCGCGATCTGCAGGTCAGTGGGCTCGAATTCTTTGCGGGCTACGGCCTTGCCATCATCGTCGGCGTGCCGCTCGGCATCCTCATGGGCTGGTACAGCCGCGTCAACGCGGTACTCGATCCGTTCGTGTCCGCGCTCTATGCGACGCCGCGCATCGCGCTGTTGCCGCTGGTGATGATCTGGTTCGGCTTCGGGCTCCTCTCCAAGGTCGCGATCGTGTTTCTCGGCGCGGTGTTTCCGATCCTCGTCAACACCATCACCGGCGTGCGCACCATCAATGCGGATTTCATCAAGGTGGCGCGCTCGTTCGGCTCCAACGACTGGCAATTCTTTCTCAAGGTCGCGCTGCCGTCCTCGGTGCCGCTGCTGCTGGCCGGACTTCGCCTCGGCCTTGGCCACGCGTTGATCGGCATCGTGGTCGGCGAGATGTTCGGCGCGACCGAAGGCCTCGGCTTCCTCATCGCGGTATCCGGCGCGCGCTTCCAGACCGACCGTGTGATGGTCGGCATCATCATCATCGCGTCAGCCGGCATGGCGATGACGGCGATCCTGCGCGCGATCGAACGCAGGTTTGAGCGCTGGCGGCCGGATGTCAGAGGGTGAGGCACACAACAGCCAACGCTGACATGCGAAGCGCATTAGAAACCCCGAGTTTTCCCTGAGAACAGGGAAAATAACAGGGAAACTCGTTTTTTCGGCGGTAGCGTGGTAAGTTTTTCCAATGCGATCATGGGCTTGCGATACAATAACCAGCCCAGAACAGGGAAGTTTCCGCCGAGGAACAGCGAATATTCAGGACGGCGGATATTTGGAGATTAATCTGCACCATTTGGGCTCTCATATTTTTGAGCAATGAAACAGGTAAGGGTAGCATTAATAGGAATATAGTCAATATTGCTGAGGGCGCGGACCCGAGAGACGCGTGCGAGAATTCGAGCGGTTCGTGCGCCACGAAAAAGCGGGAGTCTTTTGATCCTCATCAAGTGAGGCACTGGTTTCTTGGTTCATATGAATGCGGCCCGCTTCGCCAGCGCCGAGGCGGCAGTCCCGGAACATTTCATCAATGCTCAACACTACGAAGATCGTATTCATTGGCGCTGGCAGCGTGTCATTTGGGCTTACGCTGTTCCGCGACATCTTCTTCGGCGAGAAATTTGCCGGCAGCACGTTGACGCTGGTCGATACGAATCCCGAGGCGCTGGCGCGAATGGGGGCGCTCGCGGAACTGCTCAACCGGAAATCCGGCGCCGACCTCAAGATCGAGCAGGCGACCGATCGTCGCGCCGCACTCGATGGTGCGGGCTTCGTGCTCAACGCGACGGCGATCGACCGCAACCGGTTGTGGAAGCTCGATTACGAAATTCCGAAAAAATACGGCATTCGTCAGTCGCTCGGGGAAAACGGCGGCCCGGGCGGACTTTTCTTCACGTTGCGGACATTGCCGATGGTGTTCGACTTCGCGCGCGACATGGAGGAGAAATGTCCCAAAGCGCTGCTCCTCAATTTTTCAAACCCGGAAAGCCGCATCATTCTGGCGTTGGGCAAATACAGCAAGGTTCGGGCGGTCGGGCTTTGCGAGGGCCTCTTCAATGCACGCGATGATATCGCCCACATCATGGAGCTCGGATCGGAGGAGATCGACGTCTGGGGCGCCGGGCTCAATCATTTCCAGTGGTTCACGCAAATTCGCCGACACGACACCGGTGCTGATCTCTATCCGCTTTTGCGCGAGAAAGAGAAGTTGCATGACCCGTCCTACCGACCGCTGACGCGCCGGATGTTTCACGCTTTCGGTCTCTGGCCGACATGCAGCGACGATCACTTGGGCGAGTACGTTCCCTACGGCTGGGAAGCCAACGAGCACGGCTACGACTTCGACCATGATGAGCACTTCCGCGCCGAATTGCTGGCGACGCTCAAGGGCGTGCTCGCGGGAACAATGGAAATGCCGTGGTGGTGGCAGAAGCCGTCAGGACAGCGCGGCGCGGCGGTGATCGCCGGCATCCTTCACAATCAAAAACGGTTCATCGAATCGGGCATCGTCTACAATCAGGGCGCCATCCCCAATCTGCCCGCTGAACTCGCGGTCGAAGTTCCGATCGTCACCGATGCCGCCGGCGTCCATCCGGTCTCGCTTGGGCCATTGCCTGCGCCCATCGCCAAATTGCTCTCGGAGCAGGCCGGCGTTCAGCAACTCGCCGTCGAAGCCGCCGTCCGCGGCTCGAAGGAACTGGCGATGGAGGCGCTGCTGATCGATCCGGTGGTCAACTCCACGGAGGCCGCGGAAAAATTGCTCGATGAGCTGTGGGAGGTGAACCGCCCGTATATCCGCGCGTGCGTGTGATATTCCCGGCGGGCAGCTTCACGCCGGCGATCCAGCCGCCGAGACAAGCCCAGAAAGTCCGCTTCTCGGCCGCATTCATCTCCGCATACCACGCGGTCGGATGATGGTCGCTGCCGGTTATTACGCCCGTCGTCGCCATGGTCGATCTTTCGTCCGCGATTGAAGCCGATCAGCGCTCATAGTGCCTGAAGTAGCGCAAGTCCGGCGGCGGCTGGTCCTTCACCGCGGGCATCAGCAGGCCGTCGGCGCTGAGGAAATAGACTTCCTTGCCGATGCCGACATGGACATTGCCCTCGCCGCAAACGCCATGTTTGAACCACACCGGCTTGTCGCTCACGAAGCGCCGGAACAGCTTGCGCACCTCCCACGGCCGGGTCAGCGCATGGTCGATGGTGATGATGTCGACATGCAGCAGATTCTTGTCGGCCTTATCGAGATAGAAGCGCTCCTTGATGATGGTCTCGTTGTCGGCGTGGAGCGGCATGCCGGTCGCATCGAACACGCGCGGTCCCTTCAAGCCGCGCGTTTCGATCGTCAACATGTCGTAGCGGCCGTCGCCATCCTCATCGAGCCATTTGCCGACGGAATAGCCCAGGAACTGCGGTTCCAGCGCCATGTTGGAGGGAAAGTCGCGGCCGTCGGTGTAGATGCGGCGGAAATGATCGTGGTCGCGCTCGGAGAGAACGTAGGTCGCTTCCGGCGTCACGACGAACTCGAGTGGCGAGTAGCCGATCATGACTCTTGGCATGCCCGGCGACACGCAGGAATAGGTCGGGTCGACGCCCTGGCCGCCCTGGACCATGTCCGCGAGGTTCGTCTGATAGATCGCCTGGTATTCCGGCGTCAGGGGCGGTCGCTGGCCGAGGTCGGGAGCCGTGGATGGCGGGCCGCTTTCATCGTAGCGAAGACCGCCCGCGCCGCCGGCGAAAAGGCCGACATTGTTGAAGCGTCGCCACTGACCCCTGAGGTCGGGATATTTGCCGTCCTCGGCGATGGCGATGCCGCCCATGAGAAGCGCGAGTGTTGCCGCGAGCACGGTCGCAACGATCCCGTCACGAGAACGCATGTTCAGTCCTCCCTAAACCGCGGCGCGTCGCGTACCTCGAAGGTCGCGCGCGCTTCTAATTGGGTACGGTCAACCCATACGTGTATCAGCAAACCCTATTTGCCGACGGGACTCAACGCCTCCGTTCACTTTCACTCATCGATTTTATTTCTTGGCTTTGTTTCTTGGGCCGCTTGGAGGGACGCGGCAGCAGGGCTCTGCGGATTTGCTCTTTCTCGCATGCCACGGGCGTTGTAACTTCATGCAGTGCCGCCTGTGCACTTGGCACCTCGATCAACCCGGCAACAATTCGGGGAACTTAACCTCGCCCGCCAATCGGTTGAGGTGCAGAGGTCATCAAGGGAGGACTACATCATGAAACGGATTACGATCGCCGCTCTCGCCGGCGCCGTGCTGTTTGCCGGCACCGCCAACGCGCAGCAGCCGGATTTCTCCAAGGTGGAGATCAAGACCACCGATCTCGGCAACAAGACCTACATGCTGGAAGGCCAGGGCGGGAACATTACCGTCGCGATCGGGACCGACGGCATCATCATGGTCGATACCCAGTTCGCGCCGCTCCACGACAAGATCAAGGCTGCCGTCGAGAAGCTGTCGCCGCTGCCAATCAAATACGTGATCAACACCCACTACCACCCGGATCACATCGGCGGGAATGCGGCCTTCCACAAGGATGGTGCAACGATCGTCGCGCACGACAACATCCGCGTCCGCCTCGCCGCCGGCACCACCAACCCGCTGACCGGCAACAAGGTGCCGCCCATCGATCCGGCCGGACTTCCGACCGACACCTATCAGGTCGGCGGCACGAAGGTCGAGGTCGGCGGCCGCGTCGCCCAGGTCAATCACGTGATCAATGCGCACACCGACGGCGACAGCTGGATCTATTTCCCCGATGCCAACGTGCTCGCGCTCGGCGACACTTTTACGCGGAACTATCCCAATATCGATTGGGGCAATGGCGGCGGGATCGACGGCATGATCCTCGCGAGCGAGCGCTACCTCAAGACGGCGAACGACAGCACCAAGATCGTCCCCGGCCATGGCGGGCTCGCGACCAAGGCCAACCTGCAGGAATTCCACGACATGCTGGTCACGGCGCGTAACCGCGTGAAGAAGCTATACGACGAAGGCAAGAGCGAGCAGGACGTGCTCGCGGCCAAGCCGCTCGCCGATCTCGATGCCAAGTGGGCCGCGGCGCAGGGGCTCGGGACCAGCACGATCTTCACGCGCAACGTCTACAACTCGCTCCGCAATCACGATTGAACGGGTCGTGGCCGCGCTGGCTGGGGAGAAATTCCCGACGCCGTCACTCGATCACCTTGTCGAAACGTCATGCTCCGCGCACGCGGAGCATCCAGTAATCCCTGACTATCGGTCAAACGAAGTAACGCGCCGCACCGATCGGCCGGGGGTTACTGGATCGTCCGGTCAAGCCGGACGATGACGCCGTAGGGTGGGCAAAGCGCGGACGTGTCCGCGCGTGCCCACGTTGTTGCAGTCGGGCGGTGGGCACGCTTCGCTTTGCCCATCCAGCGTTTCCGGGAGTTTTGAAGATGCGCAGTTTTCTCTCTGGCCTTCTCGTCAGCGGCGTTCTTGCGTTTGTGGCGTTGGCCGCGTCCGCACCTGGTCACGCGCAGGCGCCCTCAACGCTTGTCATCAGGGGCGCGACGATCATCGACGGCCTCGCGGATGCGCCGTTGCAAAACCGCTCGATCGTGATCGAGGGAAATACGATCCGCGACGTGCGGCCGGGTGACGCGCCAATGCCCGCGGGCGCGCAGGTGATCGACCTCACCGGAAAGTTCATCATTCCCGGCTTGTTCGATTCCCATGTCCACTGGGAAGAGTACATGGGCGAGCTCTACGTCAATCACGGCGTGACCTCGGTGATGGCGCTCGGCAACACGTCCAAGGCGCTGCGGGCCAAGAGCCAGGATGCCGTCGACCTGCCGCGGTTCTTCCACACCGGCGGCCGTTTCACCTTCAACGACGCCTCGTCTGAAGCCGAGGTGCATCTGGCGATCCGCAGTTGGCTGCAGAACGAGCCGGATATGGCGTGGTTCCCGCAGTACAACGACCGGCTCTCCCACAACTATGCACTCGCGGCGGAAGAGGCCCACAAGGCGGGCTTCCTCGTCTTCGGCCATACCGACAACGCGCCCGGCTCGGTGCGCGACGGCATGGACATCCTCGAGCACGTCTGGGGGTTCGGCGAGGCGCTGATGACGCCGGACGAGCATCGCGCGTTTCGCGAGGGCAAGTACCTGACGTGGGCGACGTTCCTCACCGATCAAAAGCGCATCCAGCCGATGATCGCGGACGCGGTGCGGCGCGGCGCCTATCTCAATCCGACGCTGCATTACGAGTGGGGCGGCTTGAGCAAGCGCGCCGCCGAGCGCGAGTTGGAGGACTATCGCACGCTGAGCAACCCGGACCTCGTCTATTTTCCGCGCAACGTGATGGACGACATTCTCGCCGTGCAGCGGCAGATCAAGAACTTCTCCTCGCGCTACGAGAACATGCCGTGGATTGTCCGCTTGCAGCCGGACGACCGTAAGGAGTTCGAGGCCGGATACCGCAACGTGCTCGATCTGACCCGGGCCTATATTGCCGCGGGCGGCAAGATCCAGGCCGGCACCGATACCATGGCCGGCGGAACGCCGGGCCTGAGCCAGCACCATGAAATGGAGACGCTGGTCGAGGCAGGGCTCACTCCCATGCAGGCGATCAAGGCGTCGACGTCATGGTCGGCCGAATTGCTGGAGGGCAAGAACGGCGCCCGCGGCCGTGCCAAGATCGGCTCGATCCGCGCCGGAAATTTTGCCGATCTCGTCGTCATCAGCGCCGATCCGATGACCAACATCTCGAACACGAAGAAGATCGAGCGGGTGATGAAGAATGGCCGCTGGATCGAGCTCGGCTATCATCCCGAATACGTCACGCTGTTGAAGCCGGCGACCGCGATTGCGGCATCGACCTTTGCGCCCGTGATCAGCGCGATCGAGCCAAGCAGCGTAAAGGAAGGCTCGCCGTCCACCCGCATTGCGCTCGAAGGAAGCGGCTTCACGACGTCATCGCTGGTGCGGGTCGACGGCATTTCGGTCAAGACGATCTTCCGCAATCCGCGGCGACTGGAGTTCGAGCTTCCGGCAAATGCCGTCGCGCGCGCGACGCCCGATCCTTATCGCGCGCCCGGCCCCGCCCAGAACGTCGCCGTCATCGGCTACCGCGGCATTGCGGTGAGCGTGTTCAATCCGCCGCCCGAGGGCGGCACATCGAACACGATCAACGAAATGGTACTGCCGAAGTAACACTCCGCTGGTCATTCCTGGGGCCAAGCGAAGCTTGGCAGCCCGGAATCCATACTCCGCAGTCCGCGTTCATGGATTCCGGGCTCGCCTCAGCTTCGCTTCGGCGCCCCGGAATGACGGCCGTCTACAACGACAGCCGTCGGGCGAGGTCGGCTGCGGCCTGGCGCTTCGCGGCGATGTCGCTTTCGAGCTTGGCGTCGGCCTTGTCGATTTCGGTGAGGCGGTCCTCCTGGGATTTCAGCGTGTCGAGATAGCGGCGGCCGAGGTCCGAGCCCTGGCCGACCGACTGCAAGTTCTGTCGGATGCGGTTCTGATCGTCGACGATCTTCTTGCGTTCGGCCTCGAGCTGCGTGCGGCTTGTCCGCGCCGTACTGATGTCGTTCACGATCGCGCTGAGCTTGGCGACGGTATCCTTGAGCGCGGCGCTTTCGTTCTGGAGGCCGCGGATGCGCGAGAGCATGTCCTCGGTCGCAAGCGTGGTTAGCACCACGGTCTGGCTGTCGGTGCGCTCTAGCGCGAGGTTAGCCTTGGTCTTCTGGCCCTTTGGCGCCGTCACCGCATAACGAAATTGCGTCGGCGTCTCCTCGACGCCGGTCATCTCAGCCGCCGGCTTCCAGCCTTCCGCCCGCCCTTCCTCGATCACGATCTGACGATCCTCCTCGGCAGGCGCGGTGATTTCGTAGCTGATCGAACGCCGCGAGCGTGTCGTTAGCGTCAGCGTGCCGTTGACCGCTTGGCCGAGCTGCGTGCGGACCACCCCTTTGTCGTCGCGCCGGATGTCGGTCTTTGCGTCGAGCGCGAAGGTCACGAACTTGAACGTGCCCTTCGACAGCAGCGGCAGTTCGGCATCGCCGACGAAATTGACACTGCCGTCATTGACGAACTCGTAGGCGGTGACGATGCCGGGCGGCAGTCCGCTGTCGCCGTCGTTGCGCACGCGCACGGCCGCGAGCGGATGACGTGCGGACGTTCCGGGCTGATAGATCCAGGTTCGCGCCGCGACGATCTCGCGATCGACGAACGGCACCATCATGGTGTGTCCGGTCGCGAGGGATATTTTGGCGGGAAACCGATAGAGCAATTGCGTCGATGCTTCCTCGGCTTCGGCGGCATTCACCGCGGAGCCGAGGCTCGCCGGCGGTGGTGCGGCCGCAAGTGGCGCGGCCGGACGTTGCGGCGCGATTTGAGCCTGTTGCACCATCGGGTTCGCGCCGAGCGAGAACCGCGCCGCCACGTCCGCAGCTTTTGCCGCGGTCCGCGCGTGACCGATGATCGGCGTCTCCTCCTGATCGTCGGTGCGGGGTACGATCCGAGTCGCAGCGACCACAGGAATTTCGGGACGGTCGGCGAAAAACGCGGTGTAGAGCGGCTGGCGAAGCGCCACCGGATTGCCCGACACGAGGACAAGCTCGATGTCCTGCCAGTCGCCGCCGGTCAGATTTTCCAGCACCGCCCAGCCCTGCAGGCGGGCGTTGCCGCCGTCCTTGGGAAGCACCAGGCGATACGCCGTCTTCCAGATCGGCGCGGCAACCATGTAGCTGATGGCAACGTTGCGCGGCTCTTCGCCGAGGAATCCGATCGACAGGCTGCGCCGCTCCTTGGCGCGGTTTTCGGTGAGACCGGTGAGCGCGCGCTCCACCTGCGCCTTGGCCTGCGGATCGGAGAAGCGCAGCGCGGTCACGTCCTCGAGGATGGCCTGGACGAGGCCGCGATCGGTCATCAGCGTCAGGCGATGCCGCGTGACGGTGCCGCCTTTGTCCGGCAACGCCACTTCCTCGTCCTCGACCTTGAAGACGCGGCCCTTCGCGGTGACCTGTCCGGCGATTTCGATCTCGCTGCCAACCAGCGCATTGAGGAGCGCGCGCGGCGAATCGAGCGCCTCGGGGCCGAACGGCAGGTCGCGAAACAGCTCCGCCAGCGGCGCCTTGCCCGGCAGGCTGACGGCGCCGATCGCGCCTTCCCGGTCGAACACGGTCAGGCTCTTGAGAATGTCGTCGACCTGGTCGAGCCGGACCGCGAGATCGACCGATGATCGTGGCGTCACGCGCCCGGCATGGGTGAATTGGGCGACACCAGACGTCGAGAGCACCACGCGGGTGAGCGGAAGCTCATCGGCGCGCGCACTGAAGGCCCATACAAGCACGGCGGTTGAAACGAGCAGGCGCGAAAATCGAAGCGCACGGGTTTTGTTCATACGCAGAATCCCTTCTTGATCCTCATTGTCGTTCGTTCTTGCGAAAAAGTGCGCGAGCACGTCGGGGCAATTGTGCCGGCGCAAATCGCGCCGCGAGAAATGTCGGCGCACCGCTTCGATGTCTGAAGAATGTGGCTCGCCGTGGGCGGACGCGGCCCGCTATTCCACCTTAATGTTGGCGTCCGCGATCACCTTGCCCCACAAACGCGTCTCTTCGGCGAAGAAAGCCGTGGCGTCCGCCGGCGTGCCGATCATCGGCTCAAGGGTGAGCGTGGCGAGGCGGGCCGCCACTTCGGGACGGCGAAGCAGGTCGCCAATGTCGCCGTTGATCCGATCCACGAGCGCGGAAGGCGTCGCCGGCGGTGCAACCAGAGCGAACCAGGTGACGGAGCGGAAGCCCGGCAGCCCTGATTCGGCGAGCGTCGGCACCTCCGGCACGATCGGCGCACGCTCGGCGCTGCCGACACCCAGAATCTTCACCTGCCCACCGCGGTACACCGGCACCGAGGTCGTCAGCGTGTCGAAGAACATGTCGATGTGGCCGGCGATGACGTCGTTCAGTGCCGCGACTGCGCCGCGATAGGGCACGTGCACCATCTTGATGCCGGCGAGCCCCTCGAGCTGGCTCGCCGAGAGATGCGCCGTCGAGCCGACGCCCTGCGAGCCGTAGGTCAGCGTATCCGGATGCGCCTTGGCGTAGTCGATCAGCGCCTTGAGATTTGCCGCGGGCAAGTCGCGGCGCACCACGAGCGCGTTCGGCACGCGAGCGAGCAGCGCGACCGGCACGAACTGCAGCGGATCGTAACCAAGATCGCGGTAGAGCAGATGATTGAGCGTGATCGGCGCAGGCGGGCTCACGAGCAGGGTGTAACCGTCAGGCGCGGCGCGAAACGCCTGCGTCGCCCCGACCACCATGCCGCCGCCGCTGATGTTCTCGACGACGACGGGCTTGCCCCAGCGGTGGTTCAATTGATCCGCCACGATGCGCGCGAGCGTATCGGTGGTCGAGCCGCCGGCCGACGGGACGATGATCCGCACGGTGCGCGCAGGGTACGGCTCCTGCGCTGCGGCCGGCGCGACGGCCGCGAGTGCGGCGATGCCGAGGACCAAACCTAGAAACTGAAACGCGCGGGCGAAGTTTTTCCAGCCGTCATTCCGGGGGCCGAGCGCAGCGAGGCAGCCCGGAATCCATACTCCGCAGTCGGTGTTCTTGGATTCCGGGCTCGCCTCCGCTTCGCTACGGCGCCCCGGAATGACGGTGAGGGAGTTCATCACTTCGCCGCGTAGTCCTTCTGTGCGCCTGCGGGTGAAACATAGCCTTCGGCGATGTCGCTCGCGATGGCTGCGGGATCGCGCTCGCGCGGGTCGCCATAGCCGCCGCCGCCTGCCGATTGCAGCAGGAAACGCTCGCCGGCCTTCATATCATAGCGGCCCGACACCGGCGCCTCGATCTCGTCCGCGGCGCCGAGCCGCGCCACGAAGCGCGCTCGTCCGCCGGCGCTCCCACCGGCGAGGCCTTGCGGCGGGAAGCGCGCTTTGTCGAACCGCCGCACCACCGTCGCGTCCGCCAACAGTTCGTATTCGCGCTGCATGCTCAAGCCGCCGCGCCAACGGCCGGCGCCGCCGCTGTCCGGCACCAGCTCGAAGCGGGTGATCCGACACGGATACTCGGATTCGAGGATTTCAATCGGCGTGACGTGCAAATTGCTCAGGTGCGTCGCCGTCGCCGAGGTGCCGTCGTGGCCCATGCCGCCGCCGTAGGCCGAACCGATGATCTCGTATTGGACGGCGGAATGACCGGCGCGGATGCTGCGCCACGCAATGCTGAGCGCGCTCGATGAGCCGGCATTGGCGATGGCGCGCGTGGGCCGGAAATGCGACAGCGCTTCGAGGATCACGTCGACGAGCTTCAGATTGACCATCTGGTAGTTCGAAACCGACGCGGGCGGTTCGGCGTTGGTGATGGTGCGCGGCGCGAGCACGAGCCGCATCACGTCGCGCATGCCGTCGTTGTAGGCGATGCGCGGGCCGAGGCAGCCGATCAGGCAATAGAACACGCAGGCCTCGACCATCGACGGGCGCAAGTTCACCGGCCCGCTCGCCTGCGGAGCGCTCTTCGAAAAGTCGAAGGTTGCGATGCCGTCGGCGATCGTCACCGTCACCGCGAGCTTGATCGGCCGGTCGACAACGACGCCGTCGCTGTCGAGGACGCCTTCGGCCGAGGCCTGGCCGGGCGGCAGCGCCGCGATGGCTGCGCGCAGTTCGTCGGCGGCGCCTGTGAGGATCGCGGCGAACGCCTCGCCCACGGTCGCCGCACCGAACCGCTCGCATAGGTCGCGCACGCGCGCCGCTCCCATCTGGGTCACCGCGATCTGTGCCTGCATATCGCCGCGCACCAGCGCCGGCTGACGGCTGTTGCCGAGAATGAGGCGCTCGATATCGGGGAGCGGCCGGCCCGCGTCCCAGATGCGGATCGGCGGGATCAGCAAGCCTTCCTGATACATCTCGGTAGCGTTGGCCGAGGTCGAGCCCGGCACGGTGCCGCCGAGGTCAGCCTTGTGCGCGATCGATCCGGCGAACGCGACGAGCTTGCCCTCGGCGAACACCGGCGCGACGAACGCCATGTCCGACACGTGCGGCAGACCGCCTTCATAAGGATGGTTGGAGACGAACACGTCGCCATCGCGGATGCCGTGGGGCACCTCTCGCCCGACATGCGCCGCGCTACGATCTACGTCGCGGGCGCGATTCTTCTCCCCTCCCCCTTGTGGGGAGGGGTCGGGGGTGGGGGTCGCGAGGTGTGGCACGTCTTCGCCAAAACCTCCCGACCCCCCACCCCGACCCTCCCCCACAAGGGGGGAGGGAGAAGACGGCGCACCGTATTCGGCGAGGATGCGGGCGACGAGGTGGCGATAGACCGGGGCGTGGAAGAACATCGGCGGCGCGACGATAAGCCTGCCGTCGCGATCGAGGATCACGCAGGAGAAATCGCGCGATTCGCGGATGATGGTGGAATAGCCCGAGCGATAGAAATGATAATGCATTTCCTCGACGAGGCTCGCGATCTTGTTGCGCAGGATTTCGATGGTGATGGCGTCGAGACTCATCGCTTGTCCCCTGCCTCGCATCGCTCGCGCAGCGCTTCACCATCAACACTTGTCGCGGCGTCGCTCTCGCCCCTGCGCAAGATCAGATTGCGATAGCGATCGACGCTCGCGTGCCAGCCCGACGGGATGACGGTCGTGGCGTCGAACTGCTCGACGATGGCGGGGCCGGCAAATGTTGCGCCGACGGGAAGCCGGTCGCGTTCGTACAGCACAGCACTGACCGCCGTCGCGCCGTCAAAATAGACCGCGCGCTCGCCCTTCCGCGCATCACCGGCCGTGCCCGCTGCGGCGTGCCCATCGGCGGCGCGGCGCTCGTATTTGGGGACCGTCACGCGCAGCCGCAGCCGATAGCTCACGATTTCGACCGGCCGATCGCCGGCCGCATGGCCGTGAATTTGAGCGTGGCGTGTGTCGAAGCGCTTGCGCGCTGCCGCGAGTGTTGCCGCGGTGACGCCGTGGTCGCAAATGCCATCGAGCGGCGTGCGCAGCTCGTAGCCTTGGCCCGCATAGCGCAGGTCGAGCTCGCGCCAATACCCAGCATCGGCCGCAGCGAGGCCTTCGCGCCCGAGGTCCTCGCGCGCTTTCGCCTCGAGTGCCGCAAAAATCGTTTCGGCGTGATCGGGCGCAACGTCGTCGAGCGGCTTCAGCTCCGAGCGGATGTAGTCGTGCACCACGTCGGTGCATAGCAAGCCGAGCGCCGAGAACGCACCCGGCTGCGGCGGCACCAGGATGCGGCGCATGCCGAGTTCATCGGCGACCGCGGCGGCGTGCACCGCGCCGGCGCCGCCGAACGGCAGCAGCGTGAATGCGGTCGGGTCGATGCCGCGCTTTGCCGCGAACACACGCACCTCGTCCGCCATGCGGATATCGACGATGCGGCGGATGCCGGCGGCCGCTTCGCGCACGCTCATTGCGAGGGGCTGCGCGACGTGGAGGCGCAGCGCGTCATCCGCCGCGGCGGCATCGAGCTTCTGCGATCCGCCGAGGAAATAATCAGGATTGAGGAAGCCGCAGGCGAGGTCGGCATCCGTCACGGTCGGACGCGCGCCGCCGCGGCCGTAGCAGGCGGGACCCGGATCGGCACCGGCACTCTGCGGGCCGACGGTCAGGAAGCCGTTGACGACCGCCGCGATCGAACCGCCGCCCGCCGATATGGTGGTCATGTCGAGCGCGGGCACGTCGACCTGACGGCGGCTGATGACGCCCTCGGTGACTTCGAGAGGCGCACCGCCCTCGATGAAAGCGATGTCGGCGCTGGTGCCGCCCATATCGAGGCTGACGATGCCGCGGCTCGCCTCCTCGCGGGCGAGATAGGCCGCGGCCTGCGCGCCGGCGGCAGGACCCGACAACAGCGTGTGCACGGTCCGGCCGCCGTCGATTGCTGCGGCAAACGGCATCACACCGCCGTTCGACTGCATCAGGAAACGGCGAGGCGTATGGATGCCGTCCGCATCAAGCCCGGCGCTCAGGCTCGCGAGATAGCGCACCAGCACCGGCTCGAGATAGGCGTTGACCAGCGTTGTCGACAGCCGCGGCCACTCCCGCAGGCGGGGCAGCACCTCGCTCGACAACGAGACATGCGCGCCGGGAAATTCGGCGCGGAGGATATCGCGCGTCTCGACTTCATGGGCGGGATTGAGGAACGAGAACAGGAAGCACACCGCAATCGACTGCACGCCGGCGGCCTTGAGATCGCGCGCGGCGGCGCGCACCGCCTCGCGGTCGAGCGGCAGCAGCACTTTGCCGGCAGCGTCGCAACGCTCCGGGATTTCTCGCGTCAGGCTCTGCGGCGCGATCGGCGTCGGCTTCGCGTAGAAATAGTCGAACAGGTTGCCGTCGCGCGCCTGGTTCTGGATTTCCTGAATCGCGCGAAAGCCTTTGGTAATCAGGAGGCCGACCTTGGCGCCGCGCATTTCGAGGAGCGCATTGGTGGTGATGGTGGTGCCGTGGGCGAAGAAGTCGATCTCATTGGGCGGAATGCCGCGGCGCAGGAAATTTCCGACCCCCGCAAGCACGCCGCGCGCCGGGTTGTCTGGCGTGCTCGCCACTTTTTCGACGAGCAGCGCGCCGGTTGCCGGATCAAACAGCACGAGATCGGTGTGGGTCCCGCCGACGTCGACGCCCAGCCGATAGCGCCCCACCTTCACCCTCCCCTGGAGGGGGAGGGTCGGACCACCGAAGGTGGTCCGGGGTGGGGTGACAGCGGTGCAGCAGATGCAGCGCCGATGATTGTTTCAGCGCTGTCACTCCCACTCGGCCGCCCAGGGGGAGGTGATCGAAGGGGCACGCTCACGGCGCCTTATCTCCGATCATCATGGCGCTGACGCCGCCGTCGACGAACAGCATGGTGCCGGCGATGAAATCGGAATCCTCCGAGACGAGGAACAGCACGGCGCGGGCCATATCGAGCGGCACGCCGGGGCGGCCGATAAGATTGACGACCGGGCGCGTCGGATCGAATTCGTCCTTGCCGACTGGCGAGCCGATCTTGTTGGGGATCACGCCATTGACGCGGATGCGATGCGGCGCGAGCTGCACCGCCATCGCGCGCGTGAGATTGATGACGCCGCCCTTGGCGGTGGAGTAAGCGACGGCACGCGAGCGGCCGTAGAGGCCCGAGGTCGAGCCGACATTGACGATCTTGCCGCCGCCGCCCTGGGCCACCATCTGCCGCGCCACGTGCTGGCTCATGAGGAAGGGGCCGGTGAGCGTCACCGCGATCACCGCATCCCACTGCGCTTTGGTGATGTCGAGGATGGTCTTGTTGTCCGAGATCGCGGCGTTGTTGATCAGGATGTCGATGCGGCCCCAACGCTTCACGACGGCTTCGACCAGCGCGGCAACGTCGGCTTCCTTCGACACATCGGCTACGCAGCCAAGGGCGCTGCCGCCGGCCTTCTCGATCGCCAGCGCGACACTGTCGGCGCGGCCCTTGTCGAGATCGATCACCGCGACCTTGGCACCTTCGGCCGCCAGAACCTTTGCGATGTCTTCGCCGATATTGCGTCCGGCGCCGGTGACGATCGCCACTTGATCAGAAAGTTTCATCGTCATGACCCGGCTGAGAAAGCGATGAACGGATGCCGCGGCCGGCCTTGAGCGACAGGCGTCGCGGCGCGTCCTCTTAACACAAGGCGCAAGTCGTAGCGGCGGTTTTTGCGCATGTCAGCCGGCCTGCCGCCGGGAGGTGTTGTCGGCTAGCGGGATGTCGTCGCCAATTTCGTCCGCCTCTCCCTTCCAGCCGCAGGCGGCGAGCGCGTCGCGCATGTGGGGCGGAACCGGCGCGGTGATCCGGACCGGCGGCTTGTTCTTGGAAATCGGCACCACCACTTCGCGAGCATGCAGGTGCATGATCGGGCCGCCGAAGCGCGGCGCCGTTCCATAAATGTTGTCGCCGACAATCGGCCACCCCATCGCGGCACAATGCACGCGCAGTTGGTGCGTGCGCCCGGTCACCGGCGTCAGCGCGAGCCACGCGATTTTCCCTCCCCCGCTTGCGGGGGAGGGTGGGGAGGGGGCGCTCGCCTCAAGCTCGGTGCCGCGGTCATCCCCCACCCCGCCCTCCCCCGCAAGCGGGGGAGGGAGAGAGCGCGCGAGCCGGTCGCGGCGAACATCTTCGGTTCCTGCATATGATGCCGACCGCCCCAGCACCTTCCACGTCGTCACCGAGGGCAGGCCCTTCGGATCGGGCTTCATCCACCAGCCGCGGGTCTCATCGAGCCGGCCGAGCGGCAGGTCGATCGTGCCGTCGCCAGCGTCCGGGCCGCCCTCGACCACGGCCCAATAGGTCTTGCCGACCTTGCCGTGTTTGAACAGAAGCCCCAGATGAGCAAGCGCCTTGCGATGCCGCCCGAGCACCAGGCAGCCGGAGGTGTCCTTGTCGAGGCGGTGGGCGAGTGCCGGTGGGCGCGGCAGGCCGTATCGCAGGGCGTCGAAATAGTCTTCGAGGCTCGCGCCGCCCTTCGGGCCGCGATGCACCGGTAGGCCTGCGGGCTTGTCGACGATCAACATCAGCCCGTCGCGGTAAAGCACGCGCGCCAGCATCGCGTCGGGAGTTATGCCTTCAAGAGCCATCACGAAACGGGTATCACGGCGGCCGCCATGAATGACAGCACCACGCCTCCGGACAGCGGCCGCCAAAGCTGGTGGCAACGCCTGCGCTCGGGATTGAGCCGTTCGTCGACCTCGATTGCGACCGCGATCAGCGACCTCGTCTCCAAGCGCAAGCTCGATGCCACGGTCATCGAGGAACTCGAAGACACGCTGATCCGCGCCGACCTCGGCGTCGACGTCGCCGCGCGTATCGCGTCCGCCGTCGGCGAAGGCCGCTACGACAAGACGGTGAGCGCCGATGAGGTCAAGGCGATCCTCGCGGCGGAACTCGAAAAAATATTGACCCCTGTCGCGGTGCCGCTCGCAATCGAT
The DNA here is from genome assembly GCA_963787675.1 of uncultured Alphaproteobacteria bacterium. Lineage (GTDB taxonomy): Bacteria > Pseudomonadota > Alphaproteobacteria > Rhizobiales > Xanthobacteraceae > JAJPKK01. Next base: position 42,054 of record CAWBDV010000002.1, read on the forward strand.
CCCGCGGTGAAACCGTTCGTCATCCTGGTCGCCGGCGTCAACGGTTCCGGCAAGACTACCACCATCGGCAAGCTTACGGCGCGGCTCACGCGTGAAGGCCGCAGCGTCATGCTGGCGGCAGGCGATACCTTCCGGGCCGCGGCCATCGAGCAACTCAAGATTTGGGGTGACCGGACCCGTAGCCCGGTCATCGCTGGTGCGCAGGGCGGCGACGCGGCTGGCCTCGCTTACGAGGCGCTTGCGGCGGCGCGCCAGCAGGCGCGCGACGTGCTGATCGTCGATACGGCCGGCCGGCTGCAGAACAAGGCCGGGCTGATGGACGAACTCAAGAAGATCGTGCGCGTCATGAAGAAGCTCGATCCGGCGGCGCCTCACGCCGTGCTGCTCGTGCTCGACGCGACGGTCGGACAGAACGCGCTGTCGCAGGTCGCCGAATTCTCAAATGTCGCGGGTGTGACGGGCCTCGTCATGACGAAGCTCGACGGCACGGCGCGTGGCGGCATCCTCGCCGCGATCGCTGCCAAGTATCGCCTGCCGGTGCATTTCATCGGCGTCGGCGAAGGCATCGATGATCTTGCGCCATTCGCGGCGCGCGATTTCGCCCGCGCCCTTGCGGGGCTCGATTAATCGCGCCGATTTCGCTTCAGCCTATCGCCACGGCGTCCACTCAGTGGCCGAGCACCGGCTTGCCGGCCTCGACCGGCGCCGCGGTGTCGGCGATGCGGATCATGACAAGACAGGCGATCACCGAGATCACGAGCGGCGTTGCGGCGATCATATAGAGGTGCTCGAGCGGCAGGTTCATGCCGATGAGCAGGCCGCCGATCGCCGGGCCGCCGAAGGCGCCGAACCGTCCGATCCCGAACGCGTAGCCGACGCCGAGCGAGCGCACGTGGGTCGGGTAGAGCATGCCGGCCACGGCGTTGAGGCCGAACTGGATGCCCAGCAGGCAGAAGCCTGACGCGAAGGCGACCCACACCAAGGCGGGCGACGTCGCTACGTAGCCGATCGTCGCCGTGGCCGGGATGCCGAGCAGGATCAGCAGGATCACCGGCCGCAGCCCGAGCTTGTCGACGAACCGGCACATCAGGAGGCCGCAAATCGAGCCGCCAAGCTGGAACATCAGGCCGGCGTTCTGGGCAGTCGCCGCGCTGCCGCCAGCTTTGAGGATCGCGGGCGTGATGATGGTCTGCAGCCAGATATTGACGAAATAAAACACCATCAGGTTGATGGCGAAGAGGAGCCACAGCAGCGGCGTCGCATAGGCAAGCTGGCCGACGAACAGATCGCCGAACGCCGGCTTCGTTGCCTGCGCGCGCGGCGAGACGAAGCCGTCGCGCGGACCGATGACGAGGTTTGGCGCAAGCTTGCGAGCGACCACCACAGCCGCGTCGCGGCGCGAGGGGTCGAGCGCGAGGAACTTGATCGATTCCGGCAGCGCCAGCCACGCGAACGCGGCGATCACGAGCGGCAGGATGCCGCCGATCCAGAAAATGATCTCCCAGCCATAGTGCGGCACGAGCCAGTTCGCGACCATCGGCGGGAATATGCCGCCGAGCGTGGTGCCGATGAACATCAGGATGATGAAGGTCGCGCGCACATGGCGCGGCGCCATCTCGGCATTGAGTGCGATGGTGTTCGCGATCACGCCGCCGATGCCGAAACCGGTCAGAAGGCGCGCCCAGGTCAGATGATCAACGGTGCGGGCGCTGACGATCGCGAGCGTGAACAGGCCGAACAGGATGAGCGACATGGTGATGGCGAGCTTGCGGCCGTAGCGGTCCCCTAGCCAGCCGAACAGCGGCGCGCCGAACAGGACGCCGAAATTCGCGGCGCTGAACGGGAAAGTCAGCGCCGCCGGCGAGGCGAGATGCCATTCGCGCACGAGAAACGGGCCGGCCGCCGGCGCGGCCGCGATGTCGTAGCCGTCGATCAGCGTGATGATGAAGCAGCCGAGGACGAGGAGCCAATGAAAGCTTGTGATCGGCTGTTCGTCGACCAGGCGGTCGACATCGATCGTCTTGCCTTGCGCCATGATTTCCGCCCGTCAATATTTTGCGCACCGGCTCATGCTTCGCATGCGTTATGCCCGGCACTTGCATTGGCAAATAGCATTTCGCCGCCGACGCGCCAATGCGAGAGGATGGCGAATGCTGCGACTTAGTGCAGCGATTTGAGGGAGCCAAACGCGGGCGGTGCCCCAATTTCATATTAGTCTAGTTGACACGAATTATATTTGGTGTTAGTCACAGTAACATGAAAAAGGCGAAGCGCCCTTACGACATGACCGGGCGGGCCGCGAAGGCCGAGGCGACGCGCGCGCGCATTCGCGCAAGCGCGATGCAGCTCTATCGCGAGCGGCCGATCGAGGACTTCACGCTGGAGGAGGTCGCGGCGCGCGCCGGCACGACGGTGCAGACGGTGCTGCGTGCGTTCGGCACCAAGGACGATCTCATGTTTGCGGCGCTCGATGAGTTCGCGGTCGCCGGCGTGCCGCTCAAGCCATCGCCGCCCGGCGACATCGCGGGCGCGGTGACGGCGATCTTCGATGTCTATGAGACCATCGGCGATTGGATTCTCCGGCGCCTCGAGGACGAGCGGCGCAGGCCGGCGCTCAAGCCGTCGCTCGATCTCGGCCGTGAGAACCATTGCTATTGGGTGAAGACCGTATTCGCGCCGCAGCTTGAGCGTTCTGCCGGCGCGGCCCGCACCCAGCTCCTCAACATCCTCGTCGTCGCGACCGACGTTCTCGTCTGGAAGCTGCTGCGGCGAGATCGCGGATTGAGCCGCCCGGCCGCGGAGGCCGTCGTGCGCCGGATGATCACCAGCACCGTCAACGTGGAGAGATCGCATGGCACGGATCCTGTGGCTGAACTGGTCGGGCGGCGGGAACCTGCCGCCTAGTCTCGGCGTCGCGCGCGAATTGACCGCGCGTGGGCACGAGGTGGCGTTCGCGGGCCGGCCCGAGATGGTGCCGCGTGTGCGCACCGCAGGCTTCCGCGCCATCGAGATCACGCAAGCCTATGCGCAGGTCGATCGCTATCCGCAGGGTCATTTCATGACGCGGGCGGCGTGCTACCTGACCTCGCCTGCGGTCGAGGCTCAGGTGCAGGCAATCGTCGCGGACGAAGCGCCGGACATGGTGGTGATCGACGCGATGTTTCCGGCGGCGCTCGCGCAGATGTCGCAATTCGCGCGGCTGACGGCGGTGTTCGTGCACACCTTCGTCTTCCGCCAGCTCGACATGTGGCGAAAGATGATCGCGACGCTCGACGGCATGCGCCAGCAGGCTGGCTTTGCCGGACTTCCTGAGCTTGATGATCTGTGGCGCTCGCGCGACCTCATCATCTCGACGAGCCTTGCCGCATTCGATGCGGCGCCCGCGCCGGGATGGGACATGGTGCGCCACGCCGGCCCCGTCCTCGAAGACGAAAAATTCGCGGTGCCGACGATGCTGCCGTGGCCGGCGGACGACCCGACGCCTCTGGTGCTGGTGAGCTTCAGCACCGGCTTCGAGCAGCGCAACGTCGACAAGCTACAGCGTGCGCTCGACGCGCTCGCGGAGCTTCCCGTCCATGTGGTCGCGACGACCGGCGGGATCGTCGCGCCCAACGAACTCGCGGCGCCGGCGAACGCCGTCGTCCTCAATTACGCGGCGCACGATCCGATCCTGCGGCGCGCGGCGCTCACGATGACCCATGGCGGCCACGGCACCGCCATGCGCGCGCTCCTGCACGGCGTGCCGATGGTGGTGATTCCCGGTCTCGCCGGCGATCAGCCGTTCGTCGCGGCGGCGGTCGCGGAATTTGGCGCGGGCCGCGCGCTGCCCGGCGACGCTGATGCCGAGACGATGCGGGCCGCGGCGCACGACGTGCTCGCAACCGCCTCGTATCGCGCGAACGCGCGCGAGCGATCGGCGGCGCTCGCAGGCGTCAACGGCGCCGCCAATGCCGCCGATGAAGTCGAAGCGCTGCTGTCAGGGCACACGGCAAATCGACCCGCGCCGCGGATCGATCCCGGCCGCCCTTTCGCTGAGAAGCAGCAGGTTGCCTGAGCGGGCAATCGCGAACTGGCGGCTGAGTTCCTCGCAGCTCGCGTCCGCTCAGCTCAGTTGGCTCGCTCGCTCCGCTTATTTAGGCTTTGGCTTGAAGTAGCGCAGGTCCGGCGCCGGCTGATCCTTGCGGGCCGGCATCAGGAAGCCGTCGCCGCTCACGAAATAATTCTCCTTGCCCACCTGGACGTGGAGGTTTTCCTCGCCGCAAGCGTATTCCGGCCATACCGGACGCGGATCGGCGCTGCGGCGGAACCGCTTGTCGACCGTCCATGGCCGCGTCAGCGAGTGGTCGATCACGGTGATCTCGTCGTGCAACAGGTTCGGGTCCGCCTTGTCGAGATAGATGCGCTCGCGGAATACTGACTGATTGTCGTGATCGAGCGGCAGGCCGGTCGCGTCATAAGAGCGTGGGCCTTTGAACGGGCCGCGCGTCTCGACTTCGAGCACATCATAGCGCCCGTCGCCGTCCTCATCGATCCACTTGCCGATCGAATAGCCCTGATAGGTCGGATCGAGCTCGTTCGGCCAATCGCGGGCGTCGGTGAAGATGCGGCGGCCGTGATCGGCATTGTTGACAAGAACGTACGTCGTCTCCGGCGTGATCACATATTCCTGCGGATAGAACGCGATCATCATCAGCGGCATGCCGAACGGGCGGCAGCCATAGCCGGTGAAATTGCCCTGCCCGCCCTTGGCCTGGTCGGCGAGGCTTGCCTCGAGCAGGGCTTTCGCTTCAGTGGTGAGCGGCGCGCCCTGACCAAAGCCCCATGGCTTGGTCTGGTCGAATGATGGCTGGCCGCCGAGGCCGGGCACGACCACCCGGTTCCACTGTCCCTTGAGGTTCGGATATTTGGAGTCATCGAACGCGCCGGCGGTGTCGATGGGCATTGCCAATGCCGCAAGCGCAAGCGCGCCGATCAGCCTTCCCTGCTGCATCGTTTCCCCCTGTGGCTTTTGCTGCTGCGAATGACCTCCGCAGTTTTTTAACGGAGGGCATCATACAACCTTCGGGGTCGCCCGCCATCGCAGGCTAGGGGATCGAAGGGACCGCTAGACGTCAAATATTGGTTCGATGTGTCAGCGGTACTTGCGCTCCATCTCAGCGGTGAAGCCGCTTGCCTTCAAGGCGTCGAGCACGCTGGTGTCGATATAGTCGGTGCGGCCTCCGGCGCCGGGAAATTGCGCGAGCGTGTTGTCGGCGGCGGCCGCCGTCGGCATGAGGTCGGGCGGCGATTGCTGGCGGAAATCGTCGTAGGCGATGTCGAGGATTTTTGCGTCGGTGATCTGGGCATCGCGCGCGAGCACCTGCTTGGCGCGCTTCGCATCCGAGAGCGCCAGCAGATTGCCCTCCATCGCGGCCTTAAGGAATCGCGTGAGTACGTCACGCCGCGCCGTCAGCATCTCCTGTTTGACGACGATGCCGGTGAAGAGCCACGGGATCTGCTCCGGCACGAGATCGACCATGGCGAAAAGTCCCTCCTCGCGCGCAAGGCTGCGGATCGGCTCGTTGACGGCGGTCGCCTTGATCTCGCCTGCCCGCAGCGCTGCGAGACGCTGCGGGCCGCCGCCATATTCCTTGAGCGTGACCTCGTCGCGCGCGAGGCCCAGGCGCTTGAGCGCGAGCGTCACCGTCGTATCCGTCTCGGAACCGAACGTGCTGATGCCGATGATGCCGCCGCGCAGATCGGCAGCGGTGCGCACGCCCGGCGCCGCGAACAGCGTAAAGCGGATGACGTTGCTCAACGACGCGACGAGGCGCAGGTCGCCGCCGCCGCGATCGATGCGCACGACCGATGACAAACCGACATGCATGATGTCGATGTGGCCGGCCTGCAGCTCCTGCGCGCCGCGACTGCCGCCATTCATGTTGATGATCTCGACGGCGAGGCCCTGCTCGCGGAAGAAGCCCGCGTCCTGCGCCATGAAGAACGCGAGCGCCGTGTTGACGCGCTCGGAAATGCCGACCTTGAGCGCGGTCTCCGCGGCGCGCGCCGACAATGCTGACGCGGACAGCGCCGTCATGACGAGAGCCAGCACGCCGGCGCATCGGACGATCCAACCATGGTTCCGCATCTCGTCACCTCTCCTCCCCGTCTATCTTTGTTGTGTCATCGCCCGGCTTGACCGGGCGATCCAGTAACCCCCGGGCCATCGCTTACAAACGAACCGTGCTCAAGTCGAAATTCGGTGATTACTGGATTGCCCGGTCAAGCCGGGCAATGACGAGGCGGAAGAATTCGCGTTGTCGGAAACATCGTACTATTAATTTGGAAACCCCATATCAATAGATCGTCTCCTTGATCCGTTCGGGCGCGGCGCGGTCGTGTTCGGGGCCGCCGATCGCACCCTTGCTGATATGGGCGAGGATGGTGCCGGACGTCGGCAGTGTCGCGCGGTCGATGCGCGTCACGGGGTCCCACAGCTTCGAGCGCACGATCGCCTTCGAACATTGAAAATAGACCCGGTCCACCGTCACGACGATGACGGTGCGCGGCGTCTTGCCGGCAAAGACGAAGCTCTCGCACAACGCGGGATCGGTGGAAATCGCGGCGCGACCGTTGACGCGAATCGTCTCGCCGCAGCCGGGGATCAGAAACAAGAGCGCGATGCGCGGATCGGCGATGAGATTGCGCAAGCTGTCGATGCGGTTGTTGCCGCGGCGGTCGGGGATCAGCAATGTCTTCTCGTCAAGAACCCGCACGAACCCCGGCGGGTCGCCGCGCGGCGTGCAGTCGAGACCGCCCGGACCACTGGTCGCAATGGCACAGAACGGCGCCGCTTCGATGAAGGCGCGATAGTCGGCGTTGACGTGGTCGATTTCCTTGACGACCGCCGGGCCGTAAGGCTCGCCATAGATCGCCTCGAGCTGGGCGACCGAGGTGACGAGGTGGGCGCCGTCAGTCGTCGTGGCGTTCTCCGTCATGCCGTCCCTCCTTGTGGCATCGCGATCAGGCGGCGCCCATCATGGCCCATGATCTTCGCCGCAACGATCTGACCGGGCGCGATCGCGCCGTCCAACCGCACCGGCGTAAACGGCTCGGTGCGGCCGCTACTCGCCGTTTCGGTCAGCACGCGCCGCACCTGCCCGACTTCGCCATCGAGATGGCGACGCAACGCATCCTCTCCGCGCTTGCGCAGGCGGGCGGCACGCTCCTTCACCGCTTCGCGGGCGACCTGCGGCATCCGCGCCGCCGGTGTTCCCCGTCGGGGCGAATAGGGAAAGACGTGCAGATGCGTGAGGCCGCAGTCCTCGACGAGCTCGAGCGAGCGGCGGAACATCGCTTCGGTCTCGGTCGGGAAGCCGGCGATGATATCGGCGCCGAACACCATGTCAGGCCGCAGCCGGCGCAGCTGATCGCACAGCGCGACGGCATCGGCCCGGCGATGGCGCCGCTTCATGCGCTTGAGCACGAGATCGTCCCCCGCCTGGAGCGAGAGATGAAGGTGCGGCATCAGCCGCTCTTCCGCGGCGAAGGCCTCCATCAGCGCATCGTCGATCTCGACGCAATCGAGCGAGGAGAGGCGCAGGCGCGGCAGATCGCGGACATGCTTGAGAATTTGCAGCACCAGCGTGCCTAGCTTGGGTGCGCCGGGCAGATCGGCGCCATAGCTCGTGAGGTCGACGCCGGTGAGCACAACCTCGCGATAGCCATTGTCGGCGAGACGGCGCGCCTGCGCCACCACCTCGCCCATGGGCACCGAGCGCGAATTGCCGCGGCCGTAGGGAATGATGCAGAAGGTGCAGCGATGGTCGCAGCCGTTCTGCACCTGCACATACGCGCGGGCGCGCCCATCGATGCCCTCGATGAGGTGCGCGGCCGTTTCCCTCACCGACATGATGTCGTTGACGGCGATCTTTTCGTCGCCGCCGATGCCAAAGTCAGGCGCGCGGGCGAGCGCGTCGCGGGTCGCGCGCCATGCCTCGCCCTGCATCTTGAGGTCATTGCCGATAACGCGATCGACTTCGGCCATCGCGGCGAAGCTCTGCGGGTTGGTCTGGGCCGCGCAGCCAGTGACGACGATGCGCGCCTCCGGCCGCTCGCGCTTGAGTCTGCGGATGGCCTGGCGAGCCTGCCGCTCAGCCTCGGCCGTCACGGCGCAGGTGTTGACCACCACCATGTCAGCGATACCCGCCGCCGCGGCATGGCGGCGGATCACCTCGGACTCATAGGTGTTGAGCCGGCATCCGAAAGTGACCACGTCGACGCTCATCGCCCACCTGCTCGTCCGGTTTGTGGTCCACCTGCCAGTCCATTTGCCGGTGCATCCGCCGGCGCGAACAATGCCGCGTCGAACCGGCCTTCGTGCTCGAATTCAACGGGCCCGGTCATCAGCACATGGTCGTCGCTCTCCCGCCAGGCGATCGCAAGATCGCCGCCGGGCAAAGTCACTGTGACCTCGCGGCCGGTGCGCCGGGTGCGTGCGCCGCAGACCGCGGCGGCGCAGGCGGCCGAGCCGCAGGCGCGGGTGAGCCCAGCGCCGCGCTCCCAGGTCCGCACCCGGAGATGTTCGCGGGACACCACCTGGGCGAGCGAAATGTTGGCGCGCTCGGGAAACATCGGATGGCATTCGAGCAGCGAACCGACCTTGGCGAGATCGTAGGCATTGACATCGTCGACCCAAAAGATCGCATGCGGATTGCCCATGCTGACGACCGACGGCGAATGCAGGATCGGCCTGTCGATCGGGCCGATCTGCAGCTCGATCGCGCGGGTGTCGTAGAATTCCCCGGCCAGCGGGATTTCATCCCATTTGAAGCGGGGCACGCCCATGTCGACGGTGGATGTCAGGGGCGCCGCGCCTTTCCGACAATTCAACAGGCCGGCGCTGGTCTCGAGCGTCAGCGCGGTCTTGCCGAGCTCCTTGAACAGGATTTCGGCGACGCATCGCGTGCCGTTGCCGCAGGCGCCGGCCTCCGAACCGTCGTTGTTGAAGATGCGGAGCGAGGCATCGGTTCCGGCGAGCCGCGGCGGGTAGATCGCCATCAGCTGATCGTAGGGCTCGGCCCGATGAACCGCCCGGGCATCGGCCGCAGTGATGGCCTGCGGCCGCGGGCGCATGTCGACCACGACGATCTCGTTGCCGATGCCGTTCATCTTCACAAAAGGGTGGTTGGCGAGCGCGCTCATGCCAGGACTTTGTTCATACCTCAATTTTAGCGGACCTGATCTTGCCGGGTTGGCACTGCTTATAAAATTGCCCGGAATTAATGACCAGCGACTCAGAAGCCCGTGTAATAATATGAGTTGGTGGAGTTGACGCAGGCAGGTTCCATGGTGTTTTGCCCAAGCGTACTGGGCAGCATCGGGGAGAATTCCATGATGGCTTTGCGGATGGTGCGGCTGGCCGTGGCAGCGGCCACGGCCCTGGGATGGTTCGCCGTGACGCCGGCCGGGGCCCAGGCTCCCGCCGCCGGACCGCAGGCGCCCCCGGCTGCCGCCCAACCGTCGCCGCCACCGGCCAACGACGTTTTCGGTGAAGAGGTGACGCTGCCCGGCACCCCGATCGTCTACATATCGGGCTCGGGTCTTTGGGAAAGCGCGTTTCAGACGATCGTCGGCGCCCTCAAAACCCTGAATGCAGCAGCGGACAAGCAGGGCATCAAGTCGCCCGGCCCGCCGATGACGATCTACACCGCGACTGACGACAGCGGATTCCAATTCCAGACCGCACTGCCGGTGACGGAACTGCCTACTCTGCCCGCCGGAAGCGAGCTCAAGACCGGCAAAGCGCCGGCCGGCAAAGCCCTCAAGTTCGTTCACCGCGGCTCCTACGACGCGATGGATACGACCTACGACGCCATCACGAATTATCTCGACGAGAAGCAGCTCGACGCCAAGGACCTGTTCATCGAGCAGTTCGCGAAGGACCCGGCGACGACGCCCGAGGATGACCTCGTGGTCGAGATATTCGTCCCCCTCAAGTAAGCTCCCAGACTTCTCCTGGCCTGAGCACGCGGAACCGGTCCTCATCGACGCCGGCGGCCTCGCGCGCATGTGCCAGCGCTGTGGCAGGTGCGTCGATCCCCTCGTCCGTCAGCTTGAACGTGCCGTGGTGGTGGGCGAGCGCATGCGCTGCGCCGCAATCCTGTAACGCCTGGACGGCTTCCTGCGGGTTCATGTGTTGATCGCGCATGAACCAGCGCGGCTCATAGGCGCCGATCGGCAGGATGGCGAGACGGAACGGCCCGTAGCGCTCGCGGGCCTCGCGGAAACGATGGCCGTCGCCATAGCCGGAGTCGGTCACATGGTAGATGCGCCCGGCCGGCGTCTCGATGACGAACCCTGCCCAGAGCGTCATGTTGCGGTCGGAGAGCGTGCGCGCCGACCAGTGGCGCAACGGCACCGGCGTCACCGCGACGTCGGAGGCGAGCACGACGCGCTGATGCCAATCGAAGGCTTCGGCAGCGATCGCAGGATCGTGCGCCCGCATCACGGCGTCATTGCCGAGCGGTGTGACGACACGGGGCCGATGCGCCGCCGCGAGCCGCGACAGCGTCGGGACATCGAGGTGATCGTAATGGCCGTGAGATACGAGCACGGCGTCGATCGGCGGCAGCGCTGCAAAGGGAATGCCCGGATTGTTGACGCGCTTCGGGCCCACGAACGAGAAGGGCGAAACCCGCACCGACCACACCGGATCGACGAGGAGGTTGAGCCCGCCGGTCTGCACCAGGAACGAGGCATGGCCGATGAAGCTGATGCGCAGGCGCGCCCCTTCGACTTTAGCGGGCGGATGATCCTGGAACGGGCTCGGTGCCCATTCGGGCCAGCGCACGCCACTGCCCGAGAGGCGCCAGCGCAGCAGATCGCCGAGGCGCCTCGGCGCCGTGCCAAGGGGATCAAAGAACCGGACACCGTCGAAGTGATCGGAGACTGGCCCGTCGTAATAGGGGTTCGTCGCCGGCGAGCCATGGCGCTGCCGAGAGCGCGTCGAACGCGAAACGAACGGATTGCGAAAGAGCGGCATGGATTAAGACAGTGCGGGCTCTGATTGTTGCAACGGTCTTGCTCCCGTCTTCCTTCCTTGGCGACAAGCCTGCGGCAAAGCTATAACCATGCCGGGCGGCATCTCGCCGCGCGCGGATCTTCAGTCGCAAAAATCTCAGTCGCGTTTGTGGCGGTTGGGTGAAGAGGTCTAAGGAGGAGGGTATGTCGGAATTGAGCCGTGATGAAGTTCTGGCGGCGGTGCACCCGATCGATGACGCAACCATCGCGGAGATCATCGCAACCGGCATCACCCATGACGAGCTGGTCAAGGCCTGCCACCTCTTCGACCAGGAGCGCCACCTCAAGGCGCCGCACGAGGTCCCCCCGGGCCGCATCGGCCGGGTGGTCTCGATCTTGGAGCGCATCCAGGCCGAGGTGAAGGAAAGCTGGCTCGGCGAATTCGGCACGACGTTCGAGTAGTTAACCCACCTCCCCCTGGAGGGGGGAGGTCGGCCGCGTCAGCGGCCGGGAGGGGGTGTGCGGCCGTGCAGCTTGCTCGGCTGTGAATTGTATCGCCACCCACTGCACCGCCGTCACCGCTGCCACCCCACCCCGGACTGCCTGCGGCAGTCCGACCCTCCCCCTTCAGGGGAGGGTGTTTGGTTGACTTTGGGCGGGCCGGGCCATAAGTGTCCGTTGCTCTCGATAAGAGCCGAGTGAAGCTAAGCCTACCGGTCCCGTGAGGCCGGAGGTCAACGCCCGACAGCGCTGTGCGCCCTCGGGCGGTTTTGGTGTTTGGAATTGCGCTGTCCCCGCGCCCACGATGGGTGCGGGCGAGCCCAGCGGCCGGTGAAAACGTACGCATGTTCGAAGGCCTGTCCGACAAGCTGTCCGGCATTCTCGACCGGTTGACGCGGCGCGGTGCGCTGACCGCAGCCGACGTCGATGCGGCCTCGCGCGAAGTGCGGCGCGCGCTCCTCGAAGCGGACGTCGCGCTCGACGTGGTCCGTGCGTTTATCGACAAGCTGCGCGAGCGCGCGGTCGGGGTCGAGGTGGTGAAATCGGTCACCCCCGGCCAGATGGTCGTGAAGATCGTCCACGACCAGTTGATCGAGACACTGGGGACGACCGCCGATCCGATCGATCTCAACGCGCCGGCTCCGGTGCCGATCATGATGGTCGGCCTGCAGGGCTCCGGCAAAACCACCACGACCGCCAAGATCGCCCGCCGCCTCAACGACCAGATGCGGCGCAAGACGCTGATGGCATCGCTCGACACCCGCCGCCCGGCGGCCATGGAGCAGCTTGCGGTGCTCGGCCAGCAGGTCGGCGTCACCACCCTTTCGATCGTCGCCGGCCAGACGCCAGTGCAGATCGCGCGGCGCGCCATCGAGGCCGCCCGGCTCGGCGGCTACGACGTGGTGCTGCTCGATACCGCCGGCCGCATCACCCTCGACGATGCGATGATGGCGGAAGCGGCGGAGGTGAAGGCCGCCGCCAATCCTCACGAAGTGCTGCTGGTGGCCGACAGTTTGACTGGCCAGGACGCCGTCAATCTCGCACGCGCGTTCGATGAGCGCGTGGGTCTTACCGGCATCGTGCTGACGCGGGTCGACGGCGATGGGCGCGGCGGCGCGGCGCTCTCCATGCGCGCGGTGACCGGCAAGCCCATCAAGCTCATCGGCACCGGCGAAAAGCTCGACGCGCTCGAAGACTTTCATCCGGCCCGCATCGCCGACCGCATTCTCGGCATGGGCGATATCGTCTCGCTGGTCGAGAAAGCCGCCGCCACCATCGACGCCGAACAGGCGATGCGCACCGCCGAGCGCATGCGCAAAGGCGCTTTCGATCTCAACGACCTGCGCCAGCAGCTTGAGCAGATGCAGCGCATGGGCGGCCTCGGCGGCCTCATGGGCATGCTGCCCGGCATTGCCAAGATGAAGAGCCAGATCGCGGCGTCGAACCTCGATGACAAGGTCCTCAAGCATCAGGTCGCCATCATCCAGTCGATGACGCCAAAGGAGCGCCGTCACCCGGATGTGCTGAAGGCAAGCCGCAAGCGGCGCATCGCCGCGGGTTCCGGCACCAAGGTTGAGGAGATCAACCGTCTCCTCAAGATGCATCGCGGCATGGCCGAAATGATGAAGGCCATGGGCGGCGCCAAGCGCGGTCCGCTCGCCGGCCTCGCCAATGCGCTGGGCATGGGCGGCGGCATGCCGAGCCCGGAGGAGATGGCAAAGATCGCGGAGAAAATGCCGGGCGGTTTACCGGGAGGCATTCCGGGCGGTTTTCCCGGCGGCCCGCCGCCAGGGATGCCAGGAGCGGCACCGCCGGCCGGCTCCCAAAATTTGCCCAAGGCCCCGGCGGCGATGCCGGGGCTGCCGAACTTGCCCGGCAAGCCGAGTGGTTTGCCCCTCGGCGGCGGCCCGAAGCTGCCGGGTCTCGGCGGCTTCCCAGGTTTCGGCAGGAAGAAATGAGCGCCAACCGATTTCACCCGCATCAAAGCAGTCACATCGATCAAGCCGATCAAGCTTAGAAAGGACGAACAATGTCGTTGAAGATCCGCATGGCCCGCGCCGGAACCAAGAAGCGGCCAGTCTATCACATCGTGGTGGCGGACAGCCGTTATCCGCGTGACGGTCGTTTCATCGAGCGGCTCGGCTATTTCAATCCGCTGCTGCCCAAGGACAACGCGGATCGGCTCAAGTTCGATCTCGAGAAGGCCAAGACCTGGCTCGCCAAGGGCGCGCAGCCGTCCGACCGCATCCTGCGCTTCCTTGATGCAGCCGGCGTGCGCAAGCGCGAGGCGCGCAACAATCCGGAACGGGCGATCCCGCGCAAGGAGCGCAAGGCCCGCGCCGAAGCCGCGGCCAAGGAAGCCGCCGCCAAGCCCGCAGCAAAGGCTGCGAGCTAAGCGTCGGCGCGCCGTGAACCATTCGACCTGAGTTTAAGGGCGGGGCGCGCACATGGGACCCGCGAAATTGGGACCCGCGAAATCACACGCGCATACGGCGGCGCCCTCCCCTGACGCGACCTCGCGCGATCGTAGCGATCGTGTTTGTGTCGGCCGGATCGGCGCCGCGCACGGCACGCGCGGCGAAGTGAGGCTGTGGTCGTTCACGGCCGATCCCGAGGCTGTCGCGCGTTACGGCGCGTTGGAGAGCGCGGACGGTACGCGGCAGATCGAAATCGAGACCTTGCGGCCGGCGAAGGAGTTCTTCGTCGCGCGGCTCAAAGGCGTCGCCGACCGCACTGCGGCCGAGCGCCTTCGCAACGTCGATCTTTACGTGCCGCGCGACCGGCTGCCGCCGCCTGAGCCCGACGAGTTCTATCATGCCGACATGATCGGGCTTGCCGCGGAGGATCGCGCGGGCAAGGCGCTCGGCACCGTGATCGCCGTTCACAATTTCGGCGCCGGCGATCTGCTCGAAGTCGCGCCCGCAGCGGGCGATACGGTGCTCGTGCCCTTCACCGCCGCGATGGTCCCGGAAGTTGCAATTGCCGAGGGCCGCATCGTGATCGATGCAGCCGACCTCTTCGAAGTCGGGGCCGCCGAGGCCTCTCCCGACGATCACCGACGCTAGTCCGCTCGTGGGCAATTTCGATTAAGCTGATTTATTGTTGTCATTGCCCGGCTTGACCGGGCAATCCAGTAACCCCCGGACTTTGGACTTGAGCACAGTCCTTATCGTAAACGATGGCTCGGTGGTTACTGGATCGCCCGGTCAAGCCGGGCGATGACAGCATGGGGAGTGTCAACTTAGCAATGTGGCGCGCGACCGTGCTCACCATTTTCCCCGAGATGTTTCCGGGGCCGTTGGGCGCGAGCCTTGCCGGCCGCGCGAGCGCCAAAGGTCTGTGGTCGCTCGACGCGGTCGACATCCGCGACTTCGCGACGGATCGCCATCGCATGGTCGACGACACGCCAGCCGGCGGCGGTCCCGGCATGGTAATGAAGGCGGACGTGATCGCGCGCGCCATCGACGCGGTTGCAACGGACGACCGCCCGCGCCTCCTGATGTCGCCGCGCGGCGAACCGCTGACGCAGGCGCGCGTGCGCGACGTCGCCGCGGGGCCGGGCGCGATCGTGGTATGCGGTCGTTTCGAGGGGGTCGACGAGCGGGTGATCGCCGGGCGCGGCCTGACCGAGATTTCGATCGGCGATTACGTGCTTTCTGGCGGCGAGATCGCCGCCATGGTGCTGATCGACGCGTGCGTGCGGCTCATCCCCGGCGTCATGGGCAAGGAGGCTTCCGCCGTCGAGGAGAGCTTTTCGGCGCACCTCATCGAATATCCGCAGTTCACCCGGCCGCAGCTTTGGGAAGGCCGCGCCATCCCCGATGTGCTGACTTCCGGCGATCACGGCAAGGTCGACGCCTGGAGGCGCAGTGAGGCCGAGCGGCTGACGCAGGAGCGGCGGCCGGACCTCTGGGCTGCCTATCAGGCCGCCCGGAATCAGGCGGCAAAACCGAAACCGAAAACGTGACAAAGGGGTGACTTTGTCGTATAGGCGGCCCCGAGATAGCGGCCCGCCCTCCCCGGAACCCCACAGGGATGCGTTGGCGGCGGCCGACGGAGATACCCCATGAACTTGATACAACAGCTCGAACAAGAGCAGATGGCGAAGCTTTCCGCCGGCAAGACGATCCCGGATTTTGGTCCTGGCGACACCGTGCTGGTTAACGTGAAGGTAGTCGAAGGCGACCGCACCCGCGTGCAGGCCTATGAGGGCGTGTGCATCGGCCGCGCAGGCAACGGCCTCAACGAGAACTTCACGGTGCGCAAGATTTCCTACGGCGAGGGCGTCGAACGCGTGTTCCCGCTCTATTCGCCGATGATCGACTCGATCCAGGTGGTCAGGCGCGGCAAGGTGCGCCGGGCGAAGCTCTATTACCTGCGCTCGCGCCGCGGCAAGTCCGCGCGCATCAGTGAGCGCACGGAGCGCACCACCGAAACGAGCGAAGCCGCGGAGTAGGGCAAAATTCGTCATTCCGGGGCGCGAGCAGAGCTCGCGAGCCCGGAATCCATGAACACCGGCTGCAGAGTATGGATTCCGGGCTGCCCGCTGCGCTCGGCCCCCGGAATGACGGTCTTGGCGAAAGGCCGCGCTTTCTTCTAAAGGCCGCGCTTTCTTCGGAATGCCGCACTCACTTCTTCTGTGGTGCGTCGAGCATCCAGCGGTGGCCGAAGGGGTCCGTGACCATGGCGAAACGGTCGCCCCAGAACATGTCGGACGGTTCCATGACGTTCGTCGCGCCGAGATCGATGGCGCGCTTGTAAGTCGCATCGACATCGGCGGGCGACGCCAACATCAGCGACACCGCGACCGGCGCCGGACGCTCCTTGCTCGGTGCCGCCGGGCCGCCATGCTCGGCAAACTCATCGGACAGCATGACGGTGCCGCCATTGATGGTGAGCGAGGCATGCATCAGCCGCTTGCCGTCCTGCGTCTGCATGCGCGTGTTCTCGGTCGCGCCGAACGCTTTCTGGTAGAACGCGATCGCCTCGGCGGCGCCTTTGATCGTCAGATAGGGAGCAACGGTCGGGCCCATGATTCTTCCTCCACTCTTCAAAGTCTGCAGATCTGGGGCTTCAGACGCTCGCGCCTCCGCTCTTTTCTGAGCGCACGCAAGCGTCTAAATAACGCCCGTACCCGCGCAAGGATGTTTTTTCATGGCAAGCACTCTCTACGACAAGATTTGGGAAGATCACCTCGTCGACGAACAGCCCGATGGAACTTGTCTCATCTACGTCGACCGGCATCTTGTCCATGAAGTGACGAGCCCGCAGGCGTTCGAAGGGCTGCGGCTCGCCGGTCGCAAGGTGCATGCGCCGGAGAAGACGCTGCTCGTGGTCGATCACAACGTGCCGACCACTGACCGCCACAAGCCCAATCCCGATCCCGAAAGCGCGGCCCAGATCGCTTATCTCGCCGAGAATGCCAAGCTGTTCGGCCTCGAATATTACGACGAGTTCGACAAGCGCCAGGGCATCGTCCACATTATCGGGCCGGAGCAGGGGTTCACGCTCCCCGGCACCACGGTCGTCTGCGGCGACAGCCACACCGCGACGCATGGCGCGTTCGGCGCGCTCGCCTACGGCATCGGCACCTCCGAAGTGGAGCACGTGCTGGCGACGCAGACGCTCTACCAGAAGAAATCGAAGAACATGCGCGCCGTGGTCGACGGCCACCTCGCCGATGGCGTGACCGCGAAGGACATCATCCTCGCCATCATCGGCGAGATCGGCACCGCGGGCGGCACCGGCTACGCCGTCGAATATGCCGGCGATGCGATCGGCTCGCTCAGCATGGAAGGCCGCATGACCGTCTGCAACATGTCGGTCGAAGCGGGCGCCAAGGCTGGCTTCATCGCGCCCGACCAGAAGGTCTTCGACTTCCTCAAGGATCGCCCCAAGGCGCCGAAGGGCAAGTCCTGGGACGAGGCGCGGCGCTATTGGGACACGCTGCGGTCCGACGACGGCGCCCATTTCGATCGCGAGATCAGGCTCGACGCCGCGGACCTGCCGCCGCTCGTGACCTGGGGCACAAGCCCCGAGCAGGTGGTATCGATCTCCGGCCGCGTGCCGGTGGCGGCGGACATCAAGGACGAGCTCAAGCGGATCGCGGCGGAAACGTCGCTCGGCTACATGGGCCTCAAGGGCGGCGAGAAGATCACCGACATCGCCATCGATCGCGTCTTCATCGGCTCCTGCACCAACGGGCGCATCGAAGACCTGCGCGCGGCTGCGAAAATCATCGACGGCAAGACGGTCAATTCGCGGGTCGGCGCCATGGTGGTGCCGGGCTCCGGCATCGTGAAGGCGCAAGCCGAAGCCGAAGGCCTCGATAAGATCTTCACCAAGGCAGGCTTCGAATGGCGCGAGCCGGGCTGCTCCATGTGTCTCGCCATGAACCCCGACAAGCTCAAGCCGGGCGAGCGCTGCGCCTCGACCTCGAACCGCAACTTCGAAGGCCGCCAGGGCTACAAGGGCCGCACCCACCTCGTGTCGCCTGTGATGGCCGCAGCCGCAGCCGTCGCCGGGCACTTCGTCGACGTGCGCGAGTGGCGCTGAGGCGGCGCGACGCGCCGCGGCACGTGTAGCGCGCCGCACGCAAGACCCGCCGCATGGCGGGTCTTCTGCTACTCGCTACTCGCTACTCGCTACTCGCTATTCGCTACCTGCTACTCGCTATCGCGCCCGAAGCGCCCAGACGCAGCGCGTCTGCGGCACGATGACATTGCCGGACGGCCGCTGCTCCACGGCGAGCCAATCGGCGCATTGCCGGTAATATTGCGGCCCCGGGGCGACTTCGATCTGCAAGGGCGGCCGCGGCCGCGGTCGCACGCGCGGCGGCTCATCCCGCGTCTGTGCGAGCGCGCCGTCCGATGCAACGGCAGCAGCGGCAAGCCCGAGGACGATACACGTCATCACATTACGCATGATGCTTCCCCACCCGTGAGATTCCAGGGTCGACGATCATGGCACTGTCGTCAACCTCGCACTATGAATGCACCATGACAGACGGCAGCGTGCCGTACCCCGAGGCTCCTTTATGGCTGAAAATCCCACGACCGATCCGCCGGCGGATGCGACGGCTGATCCACTGGCAGACCCGCTTGCTTGGCGAAACGTGGCGGCGCCGTCGCTCGCCGACCTCGAAGTGCTGGGGCGGGAGGTATTCGGCCGCCTGCCGGAGAAATTCCGCGCGCTGTGCGAGGATCTCGTGATCCGGGTCGAGGACTTCGCGACCGACGAGGTGCTCGACGAGATGGAGATCGAGGATCCCTTCGAACTGATGGGGTTGTTTCAAGGCTTAGGCCTGCCGTTCCGCTCTGAAAGCGCGCCGATGCAGATGCCCAACATGATCTGGCTCTACCGCCGGCCGATGCTCGACTACTGGGCCGAGCACGAGGACACTCTCGGCGATATCGTCGCGCACGTGCTGGTGCACGAGATCGGCCATCATTTCGGACTGTCGGACGACGACATGGAGGCACTGGAGAAGGCCGCGGATTGAACCCTCACGAATGCCTGTAGCCCGGATGAGCGCAGCGACATCCGGGACCGACCTTGCAAAATTGGTAGACTACCCCCGGATATCGCTGCGCTCATCCGGGCTACGGGAGCGCGAATGAATGCTCTCAATCCATGAGGATCACATGCGTGCAGTCGGTTACTCGACCCCCGGCCCGATTACGGCTCCCGACAGTCTTCGCGACGTCGAATTGCCGCGCCCGACCGCGGCCGGCCGCGACCTGCTGGTCGAGGTCCGCGCCGTCTCCGTCAACCCGGTTGACTGCAAGGTGCGGGCGAGCGCGCCCGCGCCGGCGGGCGGCGTCAAAGTGTTGGGCTATGACGCGGCCGGCGTCGTCGCCGAGACCGGGCCGGGCGTGACGCTGTTCAAGACCGGCGACGAGGTGTTCTACGCCGGCAGCATTGCGCGCTCCGGCACCAACGCGGAATTCCACCTGGTCGACGAGCGCATCGTCGGCCGCAAGCCGCGATCGCTCGGCTTTGCCGAAGCGGCCGCGCTGCCGCTCACCGCGATCACCGCCTGGGAAACGCTGTTCGACCGCATCGACATCCGCCGCAGCGTACCGGGAGGAGCGCCCGCGGTCCTCATCATCGGCGGCGCCGGCGGCGTCGGCTCGATCGCGATCCAGCTCGTCCGCGTCCTCACCGACCTCTCGGTCATCGCCACCGCCGCGCGGCCCGAGACCCAGGCCTGGGCGAAGAATCTCGGCGCCCACCACGTCATCGATCACTCAAAGCCGCTGGCGCCCGCGGTCGCCGCCCTCGGGCTCGGCGCGCCGCCCTTCGTGTTCTCTACCACGCACACGCCCGATCATTTGAAAGACATCGTCGAACTGATCGCGCCCCAGGGCCGGCTCGGCCTCATCAACGGCGAGCCGCTGGAACTGTCGCCCTTCATGCGCAAGAGCGTCTCGATCCACTGGGAATCCATGTTCACCCGCTCGCTCCTCGAGACGGCGGACATGATCGAGCAGCACAATCTGCTCGACAAGGTCGCGGAGCTCGTCGACGCCGGCAAGATCAGGAGTACGATCGCCGATCATTTCGGGACCATCAACGCCGACGACCTCAAGCGCGCGCACGCCCTCCTGGAGAGCGGCAAGGCGCGCGGCAAGATCGTGCTGGAGGGATTTTGAGATGGGCGCGCGCGCCTACGTCCTGTGGTCACCGCGGCCGGTCTCGATCATTGCTCCAAGCCGCGCGATCTCCGCTCGATCGAGATCACCCCGTCGGGGTTCGGCCTCCACTTTCCGAAGATCGATGCAGACCTGTACCTGCCTGCATTGCTAGAGGGATTGCTGGGCTCGACACGCTGGATGGCAGCGCGCATGGGTTCCGTCGGGGGAAAATCGCGCAGTGAGCCTAAGGTTACCGCGAGTCGCGAAAACGGGAAGCTCGGCGGCCGTCCCCGCAAAAGGGCTCTCTCGAAAGCGGCCGCTTCCCTGGAGACGAAGAGTTCGGCTCAAATGCCGAAGGCAAAGATCGCGGCATCCAAGCAGAAGAAAGTGCGCCGGCAGCTAAAAATTGCTGCGAAGAAAGTAGCCTCCAAATAGCGCGGCGCCATCCCGAATTCCGCTTCCGCTCGCCCCGTAATCTGGGCACACAGAAGGGTTGCGGTCTTCGGCGTAGTGGCGCAGGAGTTCGACATTGGCCAAGAAGAGATCGGGCCGGCCGTCCTCCAACCCGAGGGTGCGCGCCATTTCGTCCACGGTCTCGCCCGCAGCGCCGGCAAGTGCCATCGCCAGCGTCATCCCGATCGGCAGCGGCGACATCACGACATTGCCGTCGGATTACGCCAGCGCCCGAAAGAGCATGAGCGCCAGAGCATTATAGCCCGAAATCATGGCTTGATTCCAAGATGACGCCGAGACAAAGTCCGTCTCCTCGAGGCGGGATGATACACGTCCTTTGCCGCAGATATCGTCGGGGGCGCTGGGACGTAGCGCTATTCGTGCCGAAGGTCCGACGGTCCGTGGCACAATGGCTTCAAACTATGGAATGCTCCGCCCCGGTGGCCAGCTTCTGACGAGCCAAACACCGACACGTCAGGGTCCTGTTCGTGCTTGTCCCCCCGCCCCGCCCATGACAAGCAAAGGGAACGGCCCTTTCACTCGACTACGCGGACTTGGCTTGCCGCCGTACCGTCGCTCCCCTTGGCGACCATGAAAGAAACACGCATTCCCAAATAAAGCGATTCATTGTCGTCCCTTCCTGTAAAGAAGAGGTATGAAAGAAATAATCTTTACGAATGTTTATCGAAGGCTTGCTCTCCGAGATGATCCCCAGCATAAGTGCAGATCGAATTACTAAACCGGCTTTTCTTTTCATAACGATCATAAAGCTTTTGCATGGCCTGTTTGGCTGCTTTATATGCGGCTTCAGGATTGCTTTCGACGAGGCTA
>CAWBDV010000003.1:0-1817184 GCA_963787675.1 uncultured Alphaproteobacteria bacterium
AACTTTCAGGAGGTTGTCCATTCGGCCCGGACCGGGAACGCTGATGTTGCCGAACCTCAGTGATTCGCGGAGGACCAAATGGACACGCATAAGAATGCCCGGCTAACCCCAAGAGGTCGAGAGCAAATGGTGCGCGCACTTCTGGAAGGGGGCATCAGCAAAGCGGCTGCTGCGCGCAAATTCAACACTACCGCGAAGACCGTCAATAAATGGCTCGCGCGCTTCCGCAAAGAAGGTGTCGATGGGTTGCGCGACCGCTCCTCACGACCTCTTTCATCGGATAGCCAAACTCCGCAAGCCACATGCGATGCCATCGAGGCCCTACGCCGGGCGCGCCACACCGGCAAGCAGATCGCGGCCGAAGTTGGCGTCTCCCCGGCGACTGTCTGCCGCGTCCTCAAACGGCGCGGGCTCAACAAGCTCAGCTCCTTGGAACTGGCCGAACCGGTCCGACGCTATGAGCGCGAAAACCCGGGTGACCTTATCCACCTTGATATCAAAAAGCTCGGTCGCTTCGGTTCCGTGGGACATCGCATCACCGGACGGCAATCCGGCGTAATCAATCGTCACCATGGCATCGGCTGGGAGTTCGTCCATGTTTGCATCGACGATGCCTCACGCGTCGCGTTCGTGCAGGTCATGGCCGATCAGCGCAAAGAGACCGCTGTCGCCTTCCTTGCAGATGCCGTCGCCTATTACGCCAAGTTGGGCGTTCGCATCGAACGTGTGATGACAGACAACGGATCGTGCTACCGGTCGAGGGTTTTCAGAGCAGCCTGCGTGCGCCTCGGTTTGCGCCAAATCTTCACCAGGCCATATACGCCCAGGACCAATGGCAAGGCCGAGCGCTTCATCCAAACCGCGCTTCGCGAATGGGCCTACGCGCGCGCCTATCAGAACTCGCGCGAGCGATCGGCAGAGCTGCCCGCTTGGCTGCACCGATACAATTGGCATCGCCCCCATGCTAGCCTGAAGGCCAAACCACCCATCAGTCGCCTCGGCTTAACCGAGGACAACGTCTTGAGGCTCCACAGCTAGTTTCCCCTGGAGGGGATTGTATGCTCATCGATCCGGGATTGGTTCTCGGAGCGCTCGGCGTTATCGGCGTTCCAGCGGCCATTGGATTGACCATGGCCGCGACCACACGCGGAGAGTTTCTGTTCGTGCGCTGCTGCTTTATCGTTGCAGCCGCGCTTACGATCTTTTCAGTTGTTTGGCTAACTCACGAGATGCCCTTTGGTCCGGTGAAATTGGCCGTCGTTGGTGCGGCAGGAGCAATCGCAACCATTGGGCTAGCCGTTGCGTGGGACTGGGTATCGCGCAAAGAGACTGATGCCCTCCCAAAGCAGGCTGAAGTTGAAATAGGCAAATTGCCAGAGGTAAAGGTCCGATTGGTTTACCCAGATTTGCCGGCACTCGTCTTAGACAACGTATCGGATCAGCTAGCCCGCGAAATCAAATGGTCAGCGGCGATTTTCAATCTTGATGACCCTCGAACGTATGCAGAGTCCCAATCCGTCTCCTGACGGTCACGACCCTCTACCAATCCCAGTTCAGATTTTTGATTTTTTGCGCCCTCATTCGTCCGGCGGTCCTACTGCTTTGTTCAGCACACCGCTTGTTGCCCCACACATAAAGCCGGGGAATAAGCTTTTCGGTTCAATTTCAGTTGTTTGCCCCAACTGCGTTCGCGGACATACCTACGTATTGTTCGTCGAGGTCGGCAAGGGCGGGTGGTATTCCGAAGTGCTCGACAAAGACAACGGCGAGCTAGTCATTCCCCGCCAGTTCAAAAAAGATGTGGTCATACAGGCGTACAAGGACTTGGATAGGTTAGTCTCGGTTAGTGCGCGTGTCTCAATCCCGTAGCTAAAGTCCGCCTTCGAATTCCAGCGCAGCAACGCATGCCAGCATGAATGCGCCTCCCTACTTCACGTCGAGCGGCTCGGTGCCCTTTGGCGTGCCGGAGGTATCTAGCGCAATCCGTTCGACGCGGGCCTCGGCCTGTCGCAGCAGATGCTCGCAGCGGCGCTTGAGGGCTTCGCCGCGCTCGTAGATCGCGACGGATTCCTCAAGCGGGACCTTGCCTTCTTCCAGGCGCTTGACGATCAACTCGAGCTCCTCGATGGCGCGCTCGAAGCTCAGTTGATCGATGTCGGCAGCATTTTCGGGCATCAGCAGTCCTTTGAGCTTTCGTCTGCCTGCGCCGCGGTCAGCCGTGCATCAGCGCGGTGACGTGGGCGGCGGCCGAGCGCGCGAGGCCTTGCAGATCGTAGCCGCCTTCGAGCACGGACACGATGCGGCCGGAGGCGCTCGCATCGGCAATCTCCATCAGCTTTCGCGTCGCCCAGGCAAAATCCGCCTCGACCAGGTTCAAATTGGCGAGCGGGTCGCGCATGTGGGCGTCAAAGCCGGCCGAAATCACCATGAAATCGGGCCGGAACGCCCCCGCACGCGGCAGAATCACCGTCTCGAATGCTATCCGGAACTTGTCGCCGCCGTCACCGGCACGCAGCGGCGCGTTCACAATATTGTTGTGCGCCCCGCGCTCGGACGGTGCGCCGGTGCCGGGGTAGAGCGGCATCTCGTGGGTCGAGCAGTACATCACGGTCGGATCGGACCAGAAGATCTCCTGGGTGCCGTTGCCATGGTGCACGTCGAAATCGACGATCGCCACGCGCTCGACGCCGTGGCGCTTCTGCACATGCCGCGCGACGATCGCGGCGGTGTTGAAGAAGCAGAAGCCCATGGGCCGCGCCGTCTCGGCATGATGCCCCGGCGGGCGCATGGCGCAGAATGCGTTCTCCACCCGGCCGGCCATGACTTCGTCGGCCGCCATCGTGGCGCCGCCGATCGCGCGCAGCACGGCCTCGAGGGTGCCCGGCGACATCGCGGTGTCGGCGTCAAGCCGCACCAGGCCCGTGGCCGGACTCGCGGCGCGGATTTCCGCGATGTAATCGGGAGGATGGCAGAGCGCAATGGTCTCGTCCGTCGTCGTCGGCGCGAGCTCACGGGCGAGCGACTGGAACCGCTCATCCTCCAGCGCCTGATTGATGGCACGAAGGCGGTCCGGTCGCTCCGGGTGGCCGGACGGCGTCAGATGATCGAGACCGGCGGGATGGGTGACCAGGAGGGTCGTCATGGCTTCCGCTGCCCGCAGTCCGATATCGCGGTGACGACAAGGCGTACCCGAAGAGATGCATCCGAACTCATGAGACTGACCTATCGTGCGGCGGGCAGCGCCGCAACCTCTCCGCGCGGGGTCGCGACGACGCCGGGTGGCGGCGCCGCGGAGTCCGGCACGAAGAAGGAGACGGCGAGCGGTTCGCGCGGATCGACCCGGTAGTGCTCGAAGTCCGTCACCCCCTCGGCAGCGAGGAAGGTGTCGTCGATCAGAAAATTGCCGGTAAAGCTCTTCGCCGGCTTTACGAAGATCGCATAGGCGGCATCGGCGAGAATCTCAGGCGTGCGCGAGCGGCGCATCACCTCGTCACCGCCGAGCAAATTCTTAATGGCCGCGGTCGCGATCGTTGTGCGCGGCCATAGCGTATTGACGGCAACGCCGTGCGGACGCAGTTCGCCGGCGAGACCAAGCGCCACGAGGCTCATGCCGAACTTCGCGAGCGAGTAGGCGGTGTGGGAGGCGAACCATTTTTCCGCCATGTCGAGAGGCGGCGACATCATCAGGATGTGCGGGTTTGCGGCGCGCAGGAGATGCGGGATGGCGTACTTCGACACCATGAAGGTGCCGCGCGCGTTGATCTGGTGCATCAGGTCGAAGCGGCGCATGTCGGTGTCCGCAACAGTCGTCAGCGACACCGCGCTCGCATTGTTGACGACAATGTCGAGGCCGCCGAATTTTGTCGCTGTCGCTTCGATAGCGTTCTTGACCGCGTCCTCGTCGCGCACGTCGACCGCGAGCGGTAATGCGCGCCCGCCTGCCTTCTCGATCTCCTCGGCTGCCGTGTAAATGGTCCCGGGCAGCTTCGGATGCGGCGTTTCGGTCTTGGCGGCGATCGCGACATTGGCGCCGTCGCGCGCGGCCCGCAGGCCAACCGCAAGACCAATGCCACGCGAGGCGCCGGTGATGAAGAGCGTCTTGCCCTTGAGCGACATGGAGCAGTCTCCGGTGAAGTCGTTCTTGCGGCAGCTATCTAGCGACCGTCAGCCTTTGCGCGCGAAGAAGGCTTCGAACGCGGCCTTGGCCTCCGCCGATTTCAGGCGCTGCCTGAAGATCACGGTTTCCTCATCGATCCGCCGGACGATCTCGGCGGGCGAGCCGCGGATGAGCCGCCGCGCCTCGGCGAGGGCCTCGGCCGGAAGCGCCGCGATATCGTGGGCCGCTTTGAGCGCCGCCTCCTCGACCTCCGCGGCCGGCAACACAAGGTTGACGAGGCCCAGCGTTTGCCCGGTTGCGGCGTCGAACGGCTTCCCCATGACCAAAAATTCGAACGCGCGATGAAGCCCGATCAGCCGCGGCATCAGCAGGCTCGATCCGGCTTCCGGTACGAGACCGAGGTGGACAAATGGCGTCGCGAAGCGCGCATCGCTCGCCGCCACCACGTAGTCGCAGTGCAGCAGCATTGTGGTGCCGATGCCGACCGCGACACCCTGAACCGCGGCGACCAACGGCTTGGTGCCGTGGGCGAGACGGTGCAGGAAGCGCATGGCCTGTGGCCGCAGGCCCTCCATATGTTGGGCTGCGTACAGGAAATCCTGGAGGTCGGCGCCGGAGGTGAACGCGCCATGCCCGCCGGTGATCACGACGCAGCGGATGGTCTTGTTGACCGCGGCATTCTCGAGCGCATCCGACAGCGCGTCGTACATGGCATCGGTGAGGGCGTTCTTCTTGTCGGGCCGGTTGAGCCGCATCACCCGGATCGGCCCTTCGTCGATAACGATCACATGCTCGGTCATGACGCACCTGCAGTCATGGTAGCGGTGTCGGCGGCGAGGAGGGAGTCGGCGCCCTCGGTGACGACGCGGGCAAGCGCCGAAGCCTGGGCGGCAAGATTTTCGGCGAAGAAGCGGGCGAGCGCGATCCGGCGCGACGCATCACCGCCGCCGCCCTCTGCGCCATCGCCACTGCCGTTGGCAATTCGTGCGGCCGCAAGGGCGTCTGCGGCAAGCACGGTCCCGCCGGCCGCGGTGCCGAAGAGCCGCAGATATGTCGTCGCGCCGGCAAGCGCCGCTTCGGGCGAGGACTGCAGAGTCGCGAGGATCCAAGCGGTTGCGCTCGCCAATGCATCGACGGCTTCGGCGAGCCGCGCGCCGGTCGCGCCGAATGCCTTGTCGTTTGTCGCGCTCGCCACGGCGGCTGTCGCGCGCAACTCGTCGATAAAGGCTCGCACCACGGCACCGCCCGCCAGGGGCACCTTGCGGGTGACGAGGTCGATCGCCTGGATGCCGTTGGTGCCCTCGTAAATCTGGGCGATGCGGGCATCGCGGTAATACTGGGCGGCGCCGGTCTCCTCGATGAAGCCCATGCCGCCGTGCACCTGGATACCGAGGGAGGCGACCTCGCTGCCGATGTCGGTGGAGAACGCCTTCGCGACGGGCGTCAGCAGCGCCGCGCGCTCCTGCGCCGCCTTGCGCGCGGCGGCGTCCGAGGAGAGATGGGCGCGGTCAAGCGCGACCGCGGTCGCAAGGCAGATACCGCGGGCGGCGCCCGTGAGCACGCGCATGGTCATCAGCATGCGCCGCACGTCGACGTGGTCGATGATCGGCACCGATTCGCCGACCGGAGCGCCGTAACGCCGACCTTGCCGGCGTTGTTGCGCGTAGGCTGACGCGTGCTGGGTCGCGGCTTCGGCGATCGCGACGCCCTGCAGGCCCACCATGAGGCGTGCTTCGTTCATCATGGTGAACATGCACGCCATGCCGCGGTTTTCCTCGCCGATGAGGTAACCGACGCAATTGCCGGCGTCGCCATAGACCATGTGGCAGGTGGGCGAGGCGTGGATGCCGAGCTTGTGCTCGATGCGGTTCGCCCGCAAATCGTTGCGCGTGCCCGGCTTGCCGTCGGGGCCGAGGAGGAATTTCGGCACCAGGAACAGCGATAGGCCCTTGGTGCCCTCGGGCGCGCCGGCCAATCGCGCCAGCACGAAATGGATGATGTTGTCGGTGAGGTCGTGCTCGCCCCAGGTGATGAAGATTTTCTGCCCGGTGATGCGGTAGGTGCCGTCGTCGGCGCGCATGGCGCGGGTGCGCAACGCGCCGACGTCGGAGCCCGCCTGCGGTTCGGTCAACTCCATGGTGCCGGTCCACTCGCCGGACACGAGCTTCGGCAGAAAGGCCTTCTTGAGTTCGTCGCTGCCGAATGCCGCGAGCGCGTCGACCGCGGCCACGGTGAGGAAGGGGCCGAGGCCGAACGCCATGGCGGCGCCGTTCCACATCTCGATGCAGCCGCCGTTGAGCGCGCGCGGCAAACCCTGACCGCCCCATTGCTCGGGCGCAGCGAGCCCATTCCAGCCGCCCGCCGTCCAGTCGCGATAAGCCTCTTTCCACCCAGGCGGTGTCGTCACGATGCCATCGTGGAACGGCGTGCCGAACCGGTCGCCCGGCGCGTTGAGCGGCGCCAGCACCTCGCTGGCGAAGCGGCCGGCTTCGCCAAGCACCGCCTCGATCACGTCATCGCCGAGATCGTCATAGATGCCGTCCGCGCGCGCCTTCGCGAACCCGGCGCCGTGTTTGAGCGTGAAGATGATGTCCTCGACCGGCGCCCGGTACGCCATGGTGCCTCCTCGCGCCCGGCAATGCGTTGCGCGGTTCCACGGCAAACTTCCGTCGCCCGCCTTGCGCGCCGCAAGCTCACTCTAATGCGCAGTGGCTGCACGTCAAATCGCGCATGTGCGTCGCGCAAAATCGCCGGCCTCGCCTGCCGCGAACGCGACAACGCCAAGAGTCGCTTTGTGTTCCGCGAGACGCGTTGGCGACGGGCCTAGAAGTCTATTGGCGACAGACATAAGAGACCGTGATTGCTGCGCCGCGGTACATTGATCTCGGCACGCGCGGCAAGTATGGTCCGCGCGCACCGCCCGGAGAGATCGATCCGACCGAGGCCGCCGCTGCGGTGGACCGGCAGGTCGCTATCACGCCGCGGAGCGCATTGGGGCGTAGCCAAGTGGTAAGGCAGCGGATTTTGATTCCGCCATTCCCAGGTTCGAATCCTGGCGCCCCAGCCAAATATTATACCTTAAAGTCAAATACTTAATTTGCTTGTTGCGAAGCATTCGCAACGATTTCATGTCGCGTCATGTCGCAAAAATTTCCACGTATTTTCAAGGCTTACCATCCAGTGTCGGCGGCTCCACGCGACATGGATGCAACATGAAACGCGCGGCGCTCGGCTCGATGTTGGAAGACAGGTCACGCAATCCGAGATGCACTTCAGCATGTTTGACGACGCAGAACGCACAGTCAGCCGCTTCCGTTCTCAATCCCTGGATTGATCCGCTGCCCGAGGCTGGATCGTGAAGCCATTGCCAAACATTCCCATCCTCTTTCATTGGCAGTGACGTTCGAGCTAGCCATTTTCGATCTCAGCGCACACATGCACATCCCCGCGCGCTCTGGAGATCGCCGTGAACGCAATCGAACGCTGGGCCACCGTTGTGAACTGGCTCATCTTCGCGGCGTTCACCGGCTGGCTGATCTATCTGATCAGTTTGAATTACGGGAGCTGCCGGGCTGACGGCTCCGGTAAGCTCGGCTGTTTCGCGCTCGCGCTTTTCGTCAGTTGGTTCGAGATGCTCATCACGATCGCCGTGCTGATCGGCAGGCTGCTGATGTTCATTCTGCGGTGACCGCGTCTTCAGATGGCCGCAGCCGATCATCGAACGCTCGTCTTCGCTCAGCGTTGTGTTCCCGGCCCTTCCGTGGGACGATGCTGCTCTCGCCGTGTTGACGCGCACCAACGCCTTTGTTCGCTCGGTGGAGGGCGACGAAAGGGCATTCGGCTTCGCATACTCGATGTCGTTGACGTTGCAACGGCGGAGGCGCGATCTGTTGCATGTGACATCGGGCCGCTAGGCTCATAGTGAGCTACCAAGGCGCTCAACCAACTCTTTCGCCGCCATAGCTGCCTTGACGTGCGTAGCTCTGATCTCGATTGGCACTAGCTTCACCTGCACTTCCGATGCGTTTGCAGCATGTATGCGACACTCCAAGGCGCCCGATATCGTCTCCGCGTCACCAGCGAAAAAAACTTGGCCCACAAAATCCACGGGCTCCACGCCATGACGCCATTGCCGGCATGCGAGGCTAAATTCGCCCACAGGCTCCTCAGGCCGCTCCGGCTTATGATAGAACTCATTTGGATCGCGCGGCGTCGGCAAATTGAACTGCCGCCTCAAAAGGTCTCGGAACGGGCTGCGGACCTCCACGGGTGTCGCAAACGCCGAAAGCGATCGCAACACTTCGAGATTCCCGAACACCGAACTGTAATGCTCTACCTTCCAGCTGCCCCGTGGAGCGTCCGGAGGGTCGGGTAATTTGACCTCACCCTCGTCCTTCTGCTCATCCTCAATCTCGTCGTCGTCCTTCTCATCGTCGCGATGATAGGGCGGCGGCGCGATGGAAAACTGTCCCTTGGCAACGATCTCGACCAGCGCATCCTCCGCCGGCCGCGTGCCATCGTTGCTGGCTCGAAACGCGAAAAAGGGCGGCTGCTCGGTTCTCTGCAAAGCGTCGTGAAGGCTGCGCAGCCTCGCCTCGCATTCTTCGAGCCAAGACGCGTATTTTGCGCGGTACTCCCCGATTTCCTTGTCTGTCGCCGGGATGAAAACCTCCTTGACGTTCATCGCGAGTGCTAATGAGCCGAAACGCCCACCTCTTTCGCTTCGCTCGCGCGCACCAAAGTCAGTCGCAATCGGGAAGCGCTTCTTCAGGCGTGCGATCAGATCAGCAAGCTCGCCCTCTGAAATCGCTTCATAGGATGTCACTTCAAACTCAAGCCTCTCACATGCATTACCATCCACGTCGAGGCAGGTGATATCAAAGGCAGGCTCGACCTGCTTCAAGCGGGCGACCTCAGTCTCGAGAGATTTAATCCGCTTATCGGCTTCTGATTGCTCAGGCGGCAACAGCCACTCATCAGGAATCACCTCGACCTTGACTCCGCTCGCTTTCGCGCTCGCCACAGGCCCGCTGTCATGGGTAAACACGCGCGCGTCACAGTCTGGGTTTTGCGACATGAACGAATGGACGGTGCCAACCAGCCGATCGTCCGGCTCGCCATAGTCCAATGTCTCGGCAAGCGCCGGGCTGGGTTTGATGTCGATCCTGACGAAAAGCTTTACGCGCGGGCTGGCTTCCCTGATCACCTTGTGATTGGCGCTCTCGGTTATCACGTCCCTCAGCAGGCTTGCGGCCATTCTGCCGCGCTTCGCCAGCCGCCCGCTCCCGCCATTCTTGTGCTTGTCGATTTCTTTCTGGACGGGGCGCGAGATCAGGACATGGATTTCGTCAAACTCTTTCCATTGCCCCCAGCCCAGTTCCGCGAGGGGCCGGCACTGGATCAGCAAATTGGTGTCCGGGAAGAGGTAGAGAATCCTAGCCATTGCGTTTTTGATCCGCGGACGGAACGCTGCGGCGCGGCGCGATCGCCGCGTGAGACCCTAACGTCGTCAGATACTTATCCGCAGCCGAATTTAGCGAATCGTTGACATCCATGTCAATCATCGTAGACTGTATAACTGTTACAATTAGCCGAGTCCACGGTCGGAAGGAACCCATGAGCCAACAGTCCAAAATCGACGAGCTGGAACGACTCCTCAACAGCGAGGAGGACACCCCGATTCAGATTCTGCCGAACGGCGAAATCCGGCAGCTCGGTCAGGCCACAGCGGCCGACCTCGGCAACAAGAAGCCGCTGACCATGAAAGAGAATCTCGGCGGCGAATATTGAGGTCCACGATGGATATGATCCGCATCCAACGCGAATTCGCCGACGCGCAGAGGACCTTCGCGCTGGTCGAGCTGCGCCCGACGACCGACGGCAAGGTCTATGCGCGCACCGCGTTGCAGACCACGGCCGATCACAACTACGTCCTCTCGATCAAATTCCCCGACACGTACCCGTATGAGATGCCGCGTGTCTTCATCGATGCGCCGACGATCACCTCCTACGCTCCGCACCGCTATCAAGCCGGCAACATTTGCTACCTGCACCCGACGATGTGGAATCCCGGCACGCACAACCTGACCTTTGTCATCGGGCGCGCGGCGAAGTGGCTCAACAAATACGAAGTCTGGCGCACCAACGGTGGCAAATGGCCGGGCGCTGGTATCGACCATTGAGGGGCGGATTTTGAAAGTCGATTTCAAGACCTTGAAGATGATGGAGCTGCGAAGCTCGCCGGGCGAAGTTCTTGACCGCGTCGCGCGCGACGGCGAGGTTTTCATCATCGAGAGGAATGGTCAGCCCAAAGCCTGTCTCGTCCCTGTTTCCTTCTTGCTCCCGGACATATCGCCCGACCGCATCGCCAAGGAGCTGAGCAAGCTCGACGGCAAGAACGAGAACTACAAGCTCACCATCAACGACAACAAAGAACTGGAAATCAGCTGCCTCGAGACCGCCGGCGGCGACAACGTCATCATCAGCATCGTTCTGCCCCACGGCTATCCGAACGCGGCGCCGCGGATTTATGCCGCGCAGGTCGCGTCCAATGCGCCGAAGCGGTGGCCGGACGGTTCGCTATCGATCTTCGGCGCGACGGCGGCGTGGAACGTCAAGACGCATGACGTCTCACACGCGCTGAGCCTGGCGAGGGCCTGGCTCAAGCACTACGCCAAATGGCGCAAGACCGGCGAATGGCCCGAAAGGACGAATCACCATGAATGATCGCACGTTCGAGCGCATCGAATCGCTCTTCGACATCGCGTCGTTCGCTAACGCGAGGGTCCTGGTGGCCGGATGCGGTTCGGGCGGCGCCAGCGTCGCCCTTCAGCTCGTCATGTCCGGCATCCGCAATTTTACGCTCATCGACAACGACATCCTCGGACCCGAGAACGTCATCCGGCATGTCTGCGGCCGGCGCTACATCGGGCAAAAGAAGGTCGATGCCGTCGCCGACGTGCTGCTCGACCGCAATCCCAAGGCCAACATCACGAAGATCGACGCCGACATCATGAGCCATCCGGGTCTCGCGTCGGAGATCGCCATGGCCGACGTGGTGGTGCTCGCCACCGACAACGAGCCGTCGCGCTATGCAGTCAACGATCTGTGCGTCCGCAACCAGGTCCCCTTTGTCGTCGGCCGCGTCTTCACGAGGGGCATCGGCGGCGAAGTGTTCGCCTATCGGCCGCCCGACGGCGCCTGCCTCGCCTGCCTCGAAGCCAAATTGGAGCGCACACAGTTCCGCGAGGGCATCCGCGAAATCGATCTGGTCTCCGAGGAAGAACGCGAAAAGGTTTATGGGTTAGAGATCGCCGAGATCAAGGATTCCCCCGGCCTGACCGTCGACATCACCTTCATCACTTCGTTCCACACCCGCTTCGTCCTCGACGCCATCGCGCGGCGGTTGCCCGAGCGCCCCAAATTCCTGGACCCCATCAACGAAAACTACCTCGTCTGGGGCAACCGGCCCGTCCATCCCTTCAACAAGCATTTTCAGCTGCAACGGATCGAGTTCAGCCCGCAGGAGCAATGCGCGGTCTGCGCGGCAAGGAGCCTCGCCCATGCTGTTT
The DNA here is from genome assembly GCA_963787675.1 of uncultured Alphaproteobacteria bacterium. Classification (GTDB taxonomy): domain Bacteria; phylum Pseudomonadota; class Alphaproteobacteria; order Rhizobiales; family Xanthobacteraceae; genus JAJPKK01. Next base: position 11,689 of record CAWBDV010000003.1, read on the forward strand.
AGATCGAAAAAGCCGACCTTTTCGATTACGCTCGCGCGCGGCGCGGTCGACTCCATCTTCGACGAATGCGACAAGTACGACGCCGACGAAACCGGCGGCCGGTTGCTCGGCACCTATCGCCATCAGGGCGGCCACTACGACGTCGAGGTCAAGGGTGTTCTGGAGCCTGGGCCGAACGCGCAGCGGTCACCGACCTACTTCCTGCAGGACGGCGAACACCAAGAGCGGCTGTTCCGCGCGATCGAGACAAGCCACCCCGATATCGAGCATCTCGGCAACTGGCACACGCACCACGTTAATGGTCTTCCGACGCTGAGCGGCGGCGACAAGGAGACCTACTTCAAGACCGTCAACCACGCGAAGCACAACATCGACTTCTTCTACGCGCTACTCGTCGTGAGCAAGAATCGCGCCGGAAATCCGCGCTATGCGATCAAGCATTTCATCTTCCGCCGCGGTGACGAGGCGATTTACGAGATTCCGGCAAGTGCGGTGCGGCTCGTCGATGCCCCGCCGCTCAGGCCCGGCAAGATTGCCGAGCCGCAGGACGCGCCGCCTGAGGATGGGCCGGGCGCCGCGAACCCCGAGCGTGCCAAGGATCACGAGTTTTTCGCCGAGTTCTATCCCGGCTTGAAGGCGCTGCTCGCGAAAAACATAGGCGCCCCCTACTGGAAGGGACCGTTGCCGCTAGTTGACGGCTCGCGCACCGAGGTGGTCGCGATGGAGGATCCCGACGACAAGGCGCGGTCCTATTCGATCGCCAGCTCTTCCAAGAATCCGGCGATCGCCGACATCCTCGAACAGTATAAGCGGCGCAAATTCCGCTCGGCGCGGCACGCCGTACTACACCTCGAACGCGACCTTAATCAGGCGCTTTACCGGGGCAAGAAGGCGTAGGGGATCATGAACATCGTCACCGTGAATGTCGGACAGGGCGCCCTCGCAATTGTGCGGCACCAGAAAGAGGCCATCATCGTCGATTGCCGCGTCCCGCCGTCGGACGACCGCACGGTGGCCTACGTCAAAGAGATGCTGGCGCTGTCCCTCAAGGACCATTGCGTTAAGGGCGTGATCCTGACCGGCTTCGACAGCGATCACAGCGAGGTCGTCGGGGCCTCGATCGTGCTGCGCAAGTACCGGCCCGATTGGATCATGTATCCCAAATATTACAAGGACAGCGACGAAGCCAAACGGGTCTTTACCCTCATCAACGACGAAGTGAAGACGCGGCGTATGTCGAGCAGCCCGCTCGAAAAGATATCGGTCCGTGTTGATCAGCTTGCGAGCCGCAGGCTTCCCGGCCTCTCGGACAAGTTCGATTTCGAGCTGTTCTCGCCACACATCGAGGACATGGACTCGTCGAACAATTGTAGCATCGTGCTCAAGCTCACGGGCCGCGGACCGGGCGGCTTCTCCTATCTGATCACGGGCGACACCGAGAATCCGCGCTGGGAGAAAATCAACAAGCTGTTTGGCGCCGCGCTGAAATCGCACGTGCTCGCGGCGCCCCATCACGGATCGAAGAACGCGACGCACCCGGCGTCGCTGGTCAACATCGACCCGCACACGGTGTTGATCAGTGCCGGCGTGGACAGCCAGTATGGGCATCCGCATCCCCTGGCCCGCCGGGTCTATGAAAAGGTGGCACGGCACGTCTTTTCGACCAACGATGAGGGGGGCGTTTCGCTCCTTACGCAACCCGGCGCCGCCGAAATCACGACGACCCTAATCCGCCCGCGCAATGTCCAAGCGGCCTAAGCGGGGGTGCGGGCGCGCATGAGCGACGCCGCCGCCCCGAAAATCGGCTTGGCTCTGTCGGGCGGAGGCTCCCGCGCGATCGCGTTCCATCTTGGCTGCCTGCGCGCCCTCACCCTCGCGCATGAGACCACCCACTGGACGCGGCATCCCTCGCGGCTCGACCGCGATTTCGGGCGCAAGCGCTTCGGCGATGAAGGCTACGCGATGGAGGAGCTTGTCGCCGAGCTTGGTTCGGCCTTCCTGTCCGCCGATCTCGACCTCACGCCGGAGGTTCGCGCCGATCACGCCGCCTATATCGCATCATGGATCAAGGTGCTGAAAGACGACAAGCGCGCGATCTTCACCGCTGCGTCCCATGCGCAGCGCGCGGCGGATTTCCTGCACGGCTTGCAGAAGCCGGCGTCGGACACGCAGTCCCTCGCGACGGCGAACGCCGCGTGAGGGCGTCATGTCGAAACCCGACACCCTCATCGTCGACGGCCATGCTTTCAGCTGGCAACGCCTCTGCGAGTTGCGAAGGCAACAGCTTGAGGCGTGGAAAGCCGCCCACGCGGTGCAGCCTGCGCTGTTCGAATTGAAGGACGATTGCCGTCCGGAGGCCGAGCGCACGGCCGCTAAGCGCTATCAAGAACCCACGTTGTTTGCAGACAAGTGACCCATCAATTCGTTTGTGCTTTTCCTAGGAACGATTTCGGCGCAGATTGAGTGTTATTATCTCCACGCGGCCTTACGATAGCTCAAGCTCCTGTCTTTTGTTGCCATAGGCAGTGCAGCACCTCCGGAACCTCATGCGAGACGCCCCAAATGACGAAAATACTTTTGCTTGGAGCTGGGTTCAGTAACAACTGGGGCGGCCCACTAGCCATCCAGATGTTCAATTGGCTGTTGGCGCGATCCGAAATCTCCGGTGACAGACACCTGAAACAATGCCTCTGGGATCATCAAAAGGCGGGTGGCTTCGAAAATGCTCTAGCCCAAATACAAAATGAATTTCGCATGTCGCCAAATACCGAGAACAAGGAGCGGCTCGATCGTTTCCAGATGGCGATAAGTAACATATTTGCGGATATGGAGAGAGGCTTCGCTTGTCGTGCGACGTGGGAGTTTCTTGCTAACACGGAGGATCGAACGAGGTCATTGCTGCACTTCCTTGTCAAGTTCGACGCAATTTTCACCTTAAATCAGGACCTGCTGTTTGAACAATTCTACCTCGACCCCATCGGAGGAGTGACCGCCGCTTCGGGCCAGCGGTGGAACGCTGCCGCCATCCGCGGCATGCGGGAATTGCGTGACCACTCATCTCCCTACGATCCAGCGCGGTCGCGCTGGGTACCGGAACCGAGTGAGTTCAATGTGCCACCACGAATTCAGCCTTATTTCAAGCTACACGGCTCACACCGTTGGGATGACGGCACGGGCGATCGGCTGATGGTGATGGGAGCAAGCAAGAGCCTCACTACTAAGTCCCATCCTGTACTGAACTGGTACTTTCAGGAGTTCGAGCGCAATTTAAGAACTCGGCGCCACGCGCCTTATGGTGATCGGTTACGGATTCAACGATCACCACATAACCGACGCGCTGATGGACGCGATACCACGTGGTCTTCAGATGTTCATCATCGATCCGCTTGGGGCTAATGTGGCGAATCCCGACAGGGACCTGCCGTTGCGCAGAGTCAATCCGTTCCAGGACGTGATTTGCGGGGTCTCACAATTACGGCTGACGGAGACCTTCGGCAGCAACGCAGTCGAGCACTCAATGGTGATGCGATTTTTCGAAGGGTGAACCCAGATGTCATCGTCGAATTGAAGGAGGATTCCCGCCCGGCGGCCGAACGCACCGCCGCCGGGCGGTATCAGGAGCCAACTCTTTTCAGCCTCGTCACGGTCCGCACAGTCACGCGGTGAAACCCGCGAAGGTCAGGTAAAGACCGAGGACCAGCCCGGCACCCATGAAGATAAAGAAACGCTCTTCGTAGCGTACCGCGTCGAAGAATTTGCTTAACGCATCCTGCGGCAGGGCGAGCAGCACCGCGCCCCGGATCACCATCAGCCATCCCACGAGAGTGACGACGATCGGCAGCGCGCCCCCGGTCCAAATATTGTGACCGACTACCATGGCGAGACCGGCGGCGAGGCCCAGCATTTCGACGAACATCAGGAGCGGCGGGTTCCTGATGAGCGCATTGATGGTTGTGACGGCTCTCTGCTTGTGCATCATCATCGTCGTCGTCAGTATGATGCAGTACAGGCCGATGAATTTCGCAAGAAAGATCGTGAGCGGCAACATGCGCGCCTCCGGGTTCAGATGGTGGGATTGTTGAGATGATACTGCCGCCGCCGACCCGCTGTCGTCTATGCCGACAAGATCGTGCGCAAGGAGACCGACGTCGGTATTCGCTGTGGTGACCAAGTCTACTTTGTTGCGGCCCGATGATCCGAGGCGGCAAATGCCTGATTTTATTGACCCGATCGCTTCACCATCGACCGCCAAATCGGCGGTGGCATGCTTGCTGTGAGAGCAGAGAAAGCCTGTTCTCGGGGTGTGACTACCTCTCCGTTAACGTAACTGGCATCACGTCACGGTGCCGCCTTTCGACCCACTAGGGCCGGGAGGCGGCGGCGAATGAATTGCGCAAGCAATCCATTTGGATGTCCAAGCCTCGCGGCTAACTAGGGCTGGCGTATGCGGCCAGTCAGGGAGGCACCTCGGCAGCCTTGATCGTCCGCTGCTGGCCGATCCGGACATGATCGACGGAATCAGGAAGGCAGAGAATGACCCGAAGCGGCCAGTCATTGGACGAGGTGGTGCGCCCACGTCCTCGCGTAAACGTCTCCAAGCCCGCTCATCGACACACTGACATCCCGTGGCCGACCAGCAAGCCTCACAAATTGCTTCGTCGATCAGCCATTTCATGGATAAGTGCAATCAGAGCGTCGGGATCGAAGGGCTTTTGAACGACTTTGAGGTCGGCTACATTCTGCGCTTCGATGTGACGCAGTGATGTATCCCCAGTCATCACGATTGCGGGAACGTCGTAGCCGAGAGTCTCCCTCAGCCGTGCGACAACCTCCAAACCGTTCTCGTTTGGCATGCGGTAATCAGAAAGAAGAACATCCGGACGAAAGCCATCTGCGATCCGAGCAATCGCATCATTGCTGTCAGCTGCGTTTCCAGCCTCAAGCCCGGCAGCGGTAAGCACCATGGATAAAGAGTCCGCCACCGCAAAGTCGTCGTCGATGAACAGCACAGCGAGCTGTCGCTCACCGTGCATCGGAATGCCTCTCCCTGACGAACTTGCGATCAATATCTCTTGCTGCGCCAGCGGAATATCAACGGAAAACGTCGAGCCTTTGCCCAAGGTGGACCGGATATGGATCGGATGATTCAAAAGGTTTGCCAGCCGCTTCACTATCGCGAGTCCAAGTCCCAGCCCCTTCTTGATATTGCGCGCAGGATTATCGTACTGAAAATACTCGTCAAAAATTCGCTCAAGCGCTTCATCCGGAATGCCGATGCCGGTGTCCACAACGGAAACGCGCACGGCATCGCCGATAGTCTGGGCGCGAATGGTAACCCTGCCCGCTGGAGTGTATCGGATCGCGTTGGAGGCCAGGTTCTCCACGATCCTTTCAAGCAACGATGGATCGCTGTTCACCAAGATATTCGTTTCTTGGGAGTCAAACTCCAAGTTTTTCTGTTCGGCGAGCGGGCGAAGGTCAACGGCGATCCGGTCAAGGATTGAAGACAGAGCGAAATCGCTGCGCTTGGGCGTCACTGCTCCGCTGTCGAGCATTGAGATATCGAGCAATGCGTCGAGGATACTGCTCATGACCTGCAACGGTGCTCGCATCTTCGCGCAAAGTCCCTGCTGGTCAGGCGTCTCCGCTTGCTTGCTCAGCAAGGAGAGATAGAGCGCGGCCGCTTGTAGAGGTTGCCGCAGATCATGGCTTGCAGCCGCAAGGAAACGTGACTTGACGGCGTTAGCGCGATCCGCTTCGGAAGCGGCTGCGCGTAATTGTGCGACCATTTTATGCCGCTCACCGACATCGCGGACGGCGCAGGTGACATAGATGTTCGATTCATCTCTGAGCGGACTCAGGCTGATCTCGACAGGAAATTCGCTTCCATCCTTACGTTGGGCGTACAGCTGAAGGCCTACGCCCATCGGACGTGGCGCCGGCGCTGTGAAATAAGTGCTGAAAAGAGTTGTGTGACCCGTTTGGAACCGCTCTGGCATCAATGATTCGACCGGCCGACCGAGAAGTTCGCGTGGCTCGTAGCCAAAGACGGGTGTTACTTGCGCGGAAGCGAAAATGATTGATCCCATCCTATCGACAATGAGGGTCGGGTCAGGTGCGCTCGCTAGGAAATAATTCAGCCGTTCATCCAGCTCAAACATGTCGCCACCCTCTAAGCAAGCAGGCGCGTGTTATTGGACCTCGGCTCGGGCGCGCGCGCCAGCAGCGCGTGCGCCCTTTCAGCTCATCAACGTTACACCAATTTCTCGTACATCCGAAAGGGGAGCGTGATGGCCGGAATTGGCCCATCGCGCCCTTCTTATCAGGTTCACATGGGACTGCTTCCGGTCAAAGCAGACGTGGCCGCGAGGCTGTACCGAAAATAGGTGGGCGTCCCGTAACATCACGGTGGCATGATGTATGGCAGCGCAAATTGGAGAATGGTGCCGGCAATTAATATCAACACAGCGAGCTTGATGGCACCGATCAGAAACCGCCAAGCCGACGATCGCAGCGACATTTGAGCCGTCCGTCGAGCGCAAGACCGCGCCGACGGACAGCTACACTATGGCCAATAGTGTTGCAGGCCATTGATTGAACGTCAGAATCGGGCCTAGCCTAGGACGCGAAGATTTCTAGAACGTGTTCCTTGCCCCTCTAATGCAATGCAAACGATAAGGAATTCCTCTTGCAACGGTATTGGCCATTCTGTTTCACGCGGAGCGTCGATGCGGGAGCCAATCCTCGCCGGCATGAGCCTCCACGGAGCAACCGGAGGCCGCAAATATCTCAACGCGGCCGAGCGGCGGCGTTTCATGAAGGCGGCAGCGCGCGCCGAGCCGAACACGCGGCTTTTTTGTCTGGTGTTGGGATGGAGCGGCGCGCGCATCTCCGAAGTGCTGGCGCTTACCCCGGCCGCGATCGACATCGAGAGCGGCGTCGCCAGCATCGAGACCTTGAAAAGGCGCAAGCGCGGCATCGTCCGTCAGGTGCCGTTGCCGCGCGACCTCCTCCGTCAACTCAACCGCGCGTTCAAGCTGCACGCGATGCAGCGCGATCCTGAATTTTTGTGCATGCGCCTCTGGAGCTGGAGCCGCTCGACTGCGTGGCGGCACGTCAAGGCTGTGATGGCCGCGGCGGACATCACGGGTACACCCGCCATGCCGAAGGGGTTACGGCACGCATTCGGTGTCAACGCGTTCCAATCGAACGTGCCGCCGCACTTGGTTCAGCGCTGGCTTGGACATGCTTCGCTGCGCACCACAACGATTTACGGCGACGTGATCGGACCGGAGGAACGGGCGATCGCTCGACGCATGTGGAAATAAAAGCCCAAGCGCAATGTGATCTTCGAAGAGATTCCGCGCGCGGTCGTGAGCGATCACTCCGCCTACATCGCATCGTGGATCAAGGTATCACGGTCCCCACCGTCACGCGGTGAAACCCGCGAAGGTCAGGTAAAGACCCAAGACCAGACCCGCGCCCATGAAGATATAGAAACGCTCTTCGTAGCGTACCGCGTCGAAGAATTTGCTTAACGCATCCTGCGGCAGGGCGAGCAGCACCGCGCCCCGGATCACCATCAGCCATCCCACGAGAGTGACGACGATCGGCAGCGCGCCCCCGGTCCAGATATTGTGACCGACCACCATGGCGAGACCGGCAGCGAGGCCGAGCATTTCGATGAACATCAGGAGCGGCGGATTCCTGATGAGCGCATTGATGGTTGTGACGGCTCTCTGCTTGTGCATCATCATCGTCGTCGTCAGTACAATGCAGTACAGGCCGATGAATTTCGCAAGAAAGATCGTGAGCGGCACCATGCGCGCCTCCGGGGTTCCGGTGAACGGATTATCGAGACGATACTGCCGCCGCTGAAATCAACCATCTCCTACCGAAAAAGTCCAATCGGTGCCGGGTCATCAGCGCGGATCGATGCCGTCAGAGTCGCCACCGGCCAAAAGAGGCCGAAAGGCGACATCCCGCCGACAGAGGCGCCTTGAGGTGAGATAAAGCTTCCAATCGTCGGCTCGGTAATCCAACAAGTGCATTATGATCTCGTCGTGATGGGTGTGGGCATCCCATGTGACTAGAATTGGAATTGGCTGCTACGCAATCGACTCACCTGTCATTGTGTTGTCATCGGAAATTCGAATATTTGTTTTGCAAGTGACGTAACGCGTATGCAGCTCTCCAACAATGGCGACCATCGACCGCAGCGCGCGAACGTTCTGCGGACCTTTTGGATTCACCTAAAAGAGCATCCCCTGTCGCGGGTCGGCCCCGGGCTCATCACTGGTGTGGCCGACGACGATCCAAGCGGAATAGCCACCTACTCCCAGGCAGGCGCTCAATTCGGGCTCGACATGCTGTGGACGATGCCGCTGGCCTTTCCTCTGATGGCGGCGATCCAATCCATGTGCGCACGGATCGGCAGGGTCACAGGGAAAGGACTTGCCGCCAACATCAAGGCGGCGTTCCCTCGAACCATACTCCAAGGCGTCGTGTTTTTACTGCTGGTCGCCAATACCCTCAATATCGCCGCCGACATCGCAGCCATGGGGGAAGTCTCTGATCTCGTCACCGGTTTCGATCGCTACCTTATGACGGTGTTCTTTGCGGTCGGAATGCTGCTGCTGCAGGTCTTCATTCCCTATCACCGTTACGTCTCTTTCTTGAAATGGCTGACACTCTCCCTCCTGGCCTACGCCGCTGTCCTGTTCACAGTCCACGTCCCTTGGCGTGACGTGGCGCTCCGCACGTTCTGGCCCAGCTTCACGCCGAATTCCGAAGCCGCGACCATGGTGGTGGGCTTGTTCGGCACCACCATCAGTCCGTACCTCTTCTTCTGGCAGGCATCGGAAGAGGTCGAGGACATGGAAAGCCGGCAAGGCGAGGCACCGCTCTTGCGGGATCCGAGCTCGGCAGGCCCGGAACTGCGCCGCATCCGGTGGGACACTTGGAGCGGCATGTTCTACTCCGACATTACGGCCTACTTCATCATTTTGGCGACCGCGGTCACGCTCAATGTAGCGGGAGTAAAAGACATCGAGACGGCGGCGCAGGCGGCAAGCGCGCTGCGGCCATTGGCTGGCGACTTCGCGTTTTTGCTCTTCGCCCTCGGCATTCTGGGTGTTGGCCTGATCAGCGTGCCCGTGCTGGCCGGTTCTGCCGCGTATGCGCTTTCTGAGGCCATGGGCTGGAAATGGGGCCTCGAACGGAAGCTGAGCGACGCTCGCGGATTCTATGGCGTCATCGCCGTCAGCGTGTTCGCCGCACTCATCATCCAATATTCACCGATCAGTCCGATGAAGGCCTTGTTCTGGAGCGCGGTAATCAACGGGGTTGTGGCCGTGCCCCTGATGGTCGTGATCATCCTGCTCGTCTCCAAGAAATCTGTGATGGGTGCTTTCACCGCGGGTCGGTCGATCATCATCCTCGGCTGGATCGCGACGGCAGTCATGGGCGTGGCCGCCGTGCGGATGTTTATCCGCGGCTAGGCGCCGCCGAATTCAACCGCAGCGGTGCGGCAGCCGTACTGACCCGGAGGAAGCTGGCGCGGGGCGACGGTAATGAAGTTGACAGAAGAGGCCGTGCTTAATTGGGTCGCTCTCGCGTCGGCGGCCACTCTCTTTATTTCTCCCTGGGCTCTTGGTTTCGCCAACGTCCCTGCGGCGGCTTGGACGGCTTGGATTGACGCCGCTTGCATTGCGATTGTCATTCTTGCGTTCTCCGGCGCAGAACAGTCAACGTGGGCCACCATGATTGTCGGAATCTTTACCACCGTCCTTCCGTGGGTTCTTGGTTTCGCGGATATCATACCTGCTGTGGCCGTTCACGGCACAATAGGGCTCATCATAACCACGATAGCAGGCGCGAAATTCTGGCTCCGAGCCGCGGACTGAGTCAGGTTGGTGCAGTCCGCTTCGGGTTATCCTCACCCGTGAAAAGCAATGACGCTGATGGACTTCGCCGCCGCGCCGGTCGAGCTAGCAGTCGCAGTTGACACAACCTTGCGCCTGACGGCGTCACCGGGCACAACGGCATATCTGGCCGGCGAATGCTTCCGATCATGCTACCATAGACCCGAATTTTGGGGATGCGCATGCGGAGAAACAGCGATGTCGGGAAAGACCGTGGTGAACCGTGACGAGATTGAAAAAATGATCCTTGCGGTGGTGCAAAGCGCCGATTGCGGGAAAGATATCACCGGTGTGACGCTTGAGATCGAACGCGATGACGATGGCAATCGCACGTTCACAGTTGAGCGGTTGCACACGGGCGGTGGCGCCGTTCTTCCCGAAGCAATGCGAATTGCGACTGCCGAAGCTACAAGACTGCGGAAGGAATTTGCGCTTCGAGAAGAGAGCCTTTGAGCGCAAGAAGCTGGCGCCGTCGCGCCGCCTACATCGCGTCCTGGATCAAGGTATTGACGGACAACAAGCGGGCGATCTTCACCGCCGCGTCCCACGCGTAGCGCGGCGGATTTCGTGCGCCGCTTGCAGAAGCCGTCATTCGGTGCGCAGGCCCTCGCGACGGCGAACGCCGCGTAAAGACTGCCTGTTCGCGGCTCGATGCGCTATAGAGCGCTTGCCTGGATTAATGTACGAATTCCTCCTTTGCAGCGGGTGGTGTCATGGGTGTTCTCATCGGCGGGAAATGGAGCGAGGGCGAGCTGTCCGCAGAAACAGGCGAGGCAGGCCAATTCAAGCGGGTTGACAGCGCTTTTCGCAACCGCATCACCGCGGACGGTTCCTCGGGCTTCAAGGCCGAGCCCGGGCGCTATCACCTCTATGTCGCTCACGGCTGTCCGTGGGCACACCGCACCCTGATCTATCGCGCGCTGAAGAAGCTTGAGGGGCTCATCTCGGTCGCTTACGCCATCCCGGGCCTCACGCCGCAAGGGTGGAAGTTCGAGCGCGACCCGCGTTATCCCGATTGCCTTCCCGATGAGGTCAACGGCTTTCGCTATCTGTACGAGGCCTATGTTGCGAGCAATCCAAGCTATACCGGCAAGGTGACGGTTCCGACCTTGTGGGACAAGAAGACCAACCAAATCGTCAACAATGAATCCTCCGAGATCATCCGGATGTTCGACACCGAATTCGGCGCGGTCACCGGTGATCGCAGCGAACTCTATCCGCAGGCCCTGCGCAGTGAAATCGACGCCATCAACGATCGCGTCTATCACAACGTCAACAATGGCGTGTACCGCGCCGGCTTTGCCAAATCGCAGGCCGCTTACGATGACGCCTACGACGGGCTTTTCGCCACGCTCGACTGGCTGGAGACGCGCCTGTCAAGCCAACGCTATCTTGTGGAACACCAGATCACGGAAGCCGACTGGCGGCTCTTCCCGACGCTCGTCCGGTTCGACGTCGCGTACTTTTCGCTGTTCAAATGCAACAGACAGCGCATTGCCGATTATCCGAACCTCTCGAACTACATGCGCGAGCTTTATCAGGTGCCCGGAGTCGCCGCCACGGTGACACCGCGCTATTACGTTATCAACTACTATTCGATCGCCCGATTGAATCCGACGATGATCATTCCAAAGGGGACGCCAGTCGATTTTAGCCAGCCCCACGACCGCGCCAGATTGGCCGCGTAATGATCACGCGCTCGTAACGTTGCCGAAATGACCACTGCCGCGTCGGCGCTCACCTCCTCACGAATCATTTGAATAATTCGCGCCGCACGGCAGTATCCTTGTCATCGCCTGTCACCGCAAATCGGGACGGGCGCTTGAATGTATGTCTGTTTCGTTTCCCTGCTTCTCCCGGCGTCTCCGCGCGGCTGGAATCCTCGTTTGTATCGCTTGCGCGATGTTGGCGCCCCCGGCACGTGCTGCCGACGCCAATGCTCTCGATCCGGCGGCCGGCAAGCCAAACGTCGCGCCGAGCACGGGACAAATCCTGGCGCCGTCCGCGCCGCGTGCGGGCGGCAATCGCTCGGGCAGCGGCGAGGTCATCGTTGGCTCAAGCGGAGCACCCTGTACCGCACCGTTTGAGGGCGCGATCCGCTACGCGGACAAGAAGCTGCAATTCTGCGACGGAACGGGGTGGCGCGTGCTCAGCGTCACCCCGAATTCCCCATGAAGCTGTGGACGGCGCGCAATGGCGCCGTTCTCCTGATCCTGATTGTCTTGCTCGGCGGCACGACGGTCGCGTGGGGACAGTTCGCAAACAAAACCAGCAACGTTGCGGGAACGCTCGGTGGTGCCTGCACCAGCTCCGCAAACGACTATGTGTGGCCGGACACCAACGGCAACATCCTCAAATGCGTCAGCAATGTTTGGACAGCCGTGCCCGTCTACTGGACGATGTCCAACACGCGCGTCGGCATCGGCACCTCGTCGCCGCTTGTCTCGCTCGACCTGTCGCAGAACACCGATGCGGTGGCGCTGCCCGTCGGCACGACGAGTTAAGAACCGGCGTCGCCGCTCAACGGCATGATCCGGTACAATTCGACCATCGGCGATCTGGAAGCCTATATCGCCAACGCCTGGACATCGCTGACCACTGGCGGGACAACGGCGGCTATCACGCTCAGCACCTCGGCCGCCACGCCGAACCCCGCGAGTTCGTACAGCGCCACCACCGGTCTGTTCAGCGGCGCGTCGGGACAGGTTTCCGTCACCAGCACCAGCAACGAAATCGCGCGGTTCACCGGCACCGGCTTGGCAGTTGGCACGTCCTACGTCTCCACCGCCGCGCCGACAAATGGCATGATCGTGCAGGGCAATGTCGGGATTGGTTCTGCAAGCCCGGCGCATGCGCTGGATGTGAGCGGCAGCGTTGTGCTAACGAGCAGTTCAGCCAACGCTCTCGCCATCGGCACCAACGGAGTGACCAATCCGGCCTTCCTTGTCAACGCCAGCACCGCCAACGCAACGACCGGGATCAGTTTGACCAACGCTGCAGCGGGCGGCGGCGTGACGCTGCAGGCAACTTCGCCCAATACAAATGAAGGCCTTAAAATCTACGGCAAAGGCAACGCTGGCGTTACTATCGAAATCGACCGGCTCTGGCAACAGCACAGCCAGCGTTATTTTGGGCGGAGGCATAACAGATGTTACTATTAGCGATTACGCAACGACGTTCACTCCCGGCGGTCGCGGACAGTCGGGTGAAGGCCCGCAGCTCATGTTCACCAGCGGGACTGGCACAACCGCTAGGCGCTGGTAAGGCGGATGTACAATTCAATCTTGGGACCACGCAAAGTTATGTTAGCTCCGGTTTTGCGACCGAAGAGCATTTCCTCATCAATGCTCCATCCGGTGATGCGTTAAGCTCGGCCGGCACGATCACCAACGATGCGACGTTTGCCGTCACCGGTCCGCCGGCGGCAGGCACCAATGCCACGATCACTAATGCGCACGCGATTTATATCCCCAGTGCCACGATGACGACCGCCATCACCAACAGCTATGGCCTAACGGTCAACGCGACAACAGGTGCTACTAACAATTACGCCGCGCAGTTCATGGGCGGCAATGTCGGTATCGGCTCGTCTTCGCCGCTGGCGGCGCTCGATGTAAACGGCGCGATCGATATCAAAGGCGCGAACGGCATCTCCTATCCATCCGCTGACAGCACTACCAACGGCTCGATCACAATCGGCGCGGGCGCTCAAAGCACAGGCGCAACCTCCGCCGCCTATGAAAATACTGTGATCGGCTACAACGCCATCAACGGCGCGACGATTGGAACCCAAAGCGTCAATAACGTCGTTATCGGTGCGCGGGCAGGCGCAACAGCAACTTGGACTACGGCGCACGACAACGTGATCATTGGACACGGGGCGGCGAACTCAAACACGAGTTCGGCAAATGGGAACGTGATCATTGGTTCGAACGGTTACGCCGATCTTTCCTCCGGCGTGGATAATGTGATGATTGGATATGCTACCAGCAGTTCAAGTTCCGGCAGAAATTATATGGTTGGCATCGGCGCCAATATTTTGGGGGGCACGGATAGCGTCGTTATTGGTCAGGCGGCCGCGCATACCACGTTTGGAACCGATAACGTTATTATTGGTTTTCAGGCTGGTTATTACATCAACAGCGGTTCCGACAACATCGCCATCGGCACCAACACAATGGCCGGCGTAACCGGCAACAGAATAACGGGCAGTTTTAATACGGCTGTTGGCTCGAATGCCGGGCTTGTCCTGCAAGGCGCGTCCGCCAACAATACTTTCCTCGGTTATGGTGTCGCCAGCACAACGCTGACTACCGGCAACGGCAACATTCTGATCGGCAATTCGTCAGCGGTGGATACGCCGACTGCAACGACCAGCAATTTCCTCGATATCGGTAACGCGATCTTTGCGACCGGCATGACGGGCTCATCGGTCACCAGCCCGGCGGGCCTCGTTGGCATCGGCACCGCGACGATGGCAAGCACGTTCGAGGTCAACGGCAACGTCTCGATCGGCTATCCCGACACCGCCGCGACCAGCAATGGCCTGATCGTCATTGGCAACGTAGGTATCGGTACCAACAATCCAGCGTATCTGTTGCAAGTCGGCTCTGCATCCGCGTCCGGCATTGTGTTTGAAATACAAGATTCTGGCGGTACTTGCACCTTTCAGCCAACATCGTCGTCCCTCATCACGATCTGCTCGTCGGACGCGCGGCTGAAGGACGATATCAACGATGCGCATGAAGCGCTGCCGCAGCTCGCCGATATGCGCGTGCGCGACTATACGATCAAGGCGAGCGGCGTGCGGACCAGCGGCGTCATCGCTCAGGAAATGCTGCGCACGCATCCCGATATGGTGCATATGGGACCGGACGGCTTCTACGGCGTCGAGGCGCCCAACGTGTGGCTTCTGGTGAAGGCGATTCAGGAATTGAAGGCGGCGAACGACGACCTCGTGGAGCGTGTGAGTGCGGACGATGACGCCGTAAAGGAGGCGAAGGACGCCGCGAAGGAGGCGAAGGATGCCCTCAAGGCGGCCAACGACAACATAGCGGAACTGCGCGGGCGGCTCGATGCGCTGGAGGCCCGGTGATGCTCAAAGGGCTCGGGCACATTCGAACAATCGGCGTACTTGTTGCTCTTTCCATCGCGATGCTCTTTTCGGCCAATGCCGAGGCCCGGTACGGAACGCAAGCGGCCAGCGTTGCAACGGTAGACTTTGGCGCAGCCGAGAGCCAGCCAGGTGAGCCGAACTATGCGGACCTCCTCAGAGAAGTTGAACAGCTCAAGGCCCAAAACACCAAGAAGAATGCGGAGCTAAAGCTTCTGCGGGAGCGCATCCAGGCGCTCGAAGCGGCCCACTCACAACGCGACGGCGTCAAGCCGGATGCCAAAGATGGAAACACCCCGCGTTAAATTCCGGCAGCGGGTGTCGCGGAATGTGGTACGCTCAGGTTCGTGACCTGCGACCCCACCGCCATCGCGCGCTGCGACGCCAGATTGCCTTCATTCGCGCCGTCCGACGTCGCCTGCCGCCAGCGATTGTGCCTCGACGATTTCGCGTTGAAGTCCGCGAATGCCTTGCTGGAGCAGAGCCAGCGCGGACAACGCGGCCGTGAAGGAGGCGACGGATGCGGTCCTCCGGTAGAATGGCGCTCTGCTCCGGCCTCCGCCAAGCGGTTTTCTGCCGCCGTTAAGGGCTAGTATCCATTTCAACCACCACAGGATGATCGACAACGCCAACCGAAATCTCACTCGGATTCGTTGAGCTCTGAATAATCTCATCCTGTATGGGGTCGAAAACTTTCGCCTTCGTGACGCTGGCAAGAGTGAGCGTTACCATTTGCCACGGATATAGCACGGGCTCGTGCTTGGCGTAATTCCAGATGGTCGGTTCGGCCCACAGCACCAGATCGAATACGTTGGGTGCTTTTTGCATGAGCAACGCATGCCCTTGTTTGGGCAAGGTGCCAATTTTCAGTTCAAGCTTGCCGAGAGCTACGGATGCCGTTGCGCCGGTCAGCAGACAGTTATTCAAATTGTGAAGCGCGGTCGCCGAAGGTTTGGGCGTCCCATCCGGATTGAACAGTCCGAAATAACCCTGGTCGGGGCTGCTGGCGTCCGGAATCTTTCTATCCAGTAGTTCGTATATATAGGTGCGCTTCACGCCCGTGCTCGCGGCGTCCATCAATGCGTCGAGAATATACTTGGCCTGCGTCGGCTGATCGACGCCGCTGACAAAAGTTGGGAGAGTTGGATAGCCGGTTTCCGTCACCACCATCGGAAGTTTTGGCGTTATTGTTTGCGATGCCTGCAGCATACCGTTCCAGTCGTAGGTTGGCGGCATGCCATAAGGTGCATAGATGTGCGCATTGCCGTCGTTGGCGTAAGCCGACACGTTTCCATACGGTTTGTATACAGCGTCTGACGCATAAGCGAGCGTGAAATCGAGGACCGCCACGCCCTTCAGATTTGGATCGCTGTGTACCCAGTCGTAAAGTGCCTTTTGAAAGGCCAGCGTCGTTGCGACCGGCCAGCTGTTGATTTCGTTCGGCCCTTCGATCAACTCGATGGCTTCCGGATATTCTTTCGCGAAGGCGTCCAGCGATAGTGTCACGTAGGAAGCCAACGCACTGGTCGCGAAATTGAACTTATATCCGTCCTTCGCTAGTTGGTTTTCGACCACAGCCGTGTACGCCCAACTTTTGTCCGAAAAGCCGGACGATATGCCGTCGCGGATATGCCTTATGCCGGCGTATTTCAGGGCTTGTTCGACAAGGGTCGGGTTGCCATAATTGTAGGGATTGCTGTTGCCGTAGGTTGTGTGGGTGTTGACGCCGATGGAGTCGACAAATTCCGCGGTGCTGAGCGACGCGGTTTCGGTGGGGAAAGCCGAGGTTGATGCGATGGCAGGCGGGCATCCGAACGTGGCTGCGGCAAGCGTGACGACAATCCAATATGAAGCGCGCGCGCTCATCCCCATATATGATCTCCTTAAAATGTATTACAATAGTGGACTAAACTATAAACACTTTGAATTAATATTTTATTAAATCAGACCCGTTGCCCTGCAATACGTGATATCCGGTCAGGTCTAATCAAAATGTGGAAACAGGTGTAATTGGCTGTTAACTTTACCGCTCGTGATTTGTAAGTGGGACCCCCCAATGTATGCGAGAAGAAAATCTCTGGCTGCGGAAGCTAATACGGTGCCCCAGAGGAAATTTCACCAGCCAGTCTTTCGTCGTTACACACGCGGCTTCACTTTAACAGAAGTGGCAATTGTTCTCGGCGTTATTGGGCTTTTGCTCACCTCGATATGGAGCGCGGCTTCGACCATATATGAGAATAAGAAGATAACCGATTCTGAAACGGGAATTGTAGCAGCCGCTCAAGCGGTTCATTCTGTGTATTGGACATCCGGAGATGAGTTTCAGGGTGATGGGGCACATCACGACATTACTTTTCCCGGCATGTTCCCAACTGTCTGGGCTTGTGTGAATGGCGGCACCACATATTACCAAAACCCTTGGACCTTTGGTACGTGTAATGGTTCTTATGCGGCCGTCACGACCTTCGGCATTGGTCCATCATCCATTGTTGTTATTGAGCTAGGCGAGCTTGATGATACCGGTTGTGCGGCGCTGGCCTCCTATTTCGGACAATCCGCTGGCACCCTTAATGGGGGCCAAATTGCTGGGCTTGCCTCACTTGCGGTCGGCCCTACTTTTTCTTCTCTAGACAAACCTCACGCAATCTTGGGGACACCTGTCTGGTCGCCAGCATCAAATTGCACATGGGGAAGCACGGTGGGTGATACTGTCCAAGTATACTTCGATCTTTCACAAATGTAGAAATACGGAATCGTCGATCGACTGACATCTTATATTAATCTCCGGCGAATACGTCGTATCGGTTGCGCGCAAACAGACGCGTTAGATCGCGCCCGCTAGCCTGTACTGTCGCCGCTCCGCCAAACTCCGACTCGCTTTTGGCGGCGCAGGCGCTTGATCGCCATCGAACTTGCCTATGGCGTCTGCAGCATTGGTCGCTCAGTTCCCCAACGACTTTTTCGATCGATCTCGCGGCACCGCGGCTTCAGTATTTGGGTGCGCCGGCGGCTGGCGGCAGCGCGCCGCCGACGACCGCCGCGCCGCGGTCGTCGGGGCTGACGCTTATCAGGCAGCGGGCGGCGTCATCATCCGTGATTTGTTCGATGCCGAAGAAGCGTCTGCCGCTTGGATTCGTCCGTTTCCGTTGTGAGCAGAGTGCGCAAGTGCTCGATGTTGAGTATGGCCACCGTCCCGTTCATGGTGGGCCTCCGTTTAGAGCAGCATTGGACTGTGCGCCCTGTGCAAGGCAAAGTCCATTTCCGTCTACGTATAATTCCTTAGTGGCGCGCATCGCCGATTTTCCTAGACTTTTGGTGACGTTCCTCTTCTGCTGCCCTGCCACCGGGTATCAGGTCCAAGGCTGGGTCGATGACAACCCCGAGAACGACCTCGAGACTTATCAGCCGGTGACGTGCCTTGCCTGCGGCCGGGTGCACTTGGTCAATCCAAAA
Organism: uncultured Alphaproteobacteria bacterium; assembly: GCA_963787675.1. GTDB lineage: Bacteria > Pseudomonadota > Alphaproteobacteria > Rhizobiales > Xanthobacteraceae > JAJPKK01. Next base: position 30,178 of record CAWBDV010000003.1, read on the forward strand.
GCCGGCAAAGCGCCTACTGAGGTGGCTGCTGGATCCCCTTCGCAGGTTGCAGTTGGAGCGGACGGCCCGCGGCGAGGAGCCTAAAAGGACAACCTCGACCCCGACAGCACAGATCGGAGCGGTCATGCCAGATGCATCCAATAGGGCAGCTAGCTACCACGACCTCGCAGACGAATGTCTGAAGCGCTCCGAGCTTGCCTCCGACGACAACATTCGCGCGCATTACCGTAGGATCGCCGAAAGCTATTTGGTCGTCGCACGAGCCGAACTCACGCGCGCGGAGCAAAATCGGACCCACCCATAAGTGCCTGTGCCCCAGTTTCGCCCAGCGGTTCGCCTGACGCACCAATACCGCATCACCTCGCAAATGTGCCGCTTGCGGTCGCGAGCCGCGACGCATATGTTTTCGCGCATCATGTTGGCATTCGATCCAACCGATTATTCAGTTGTCGTAAAGCGTAGGGCGAGCCCTCCGAAACCGTGGAGGTGGGAAATTTATCGCGCGGGGTGAGCAAACTCGATAGAGCAATCGCCGCTTTACTTCGAGGCTCCGGCGACGGCCGTTAGAGCAGGAAAAGAAGCTCTCAGGGCGCTGTTGGAGAAGCTCCGCCCCGAACTCCTGCAATCGCCGCTCGTGTGACGGGTCGTTTCAAGAAGTGGCGGCGATTTCTTCGTTCGTTGTCATTGATTTCAATTGTCGACTACACGCAGCTCCGCTTGGATGACCGATAATCGTGAGCTTCCCATAGTCCAAGGATCGACAAGTTCTTGCTCGGAGAGGAGACGAACAGATGATGAATGCGTCGCGTCTTTTGATGGTCGGCGTCATCGTTCTGTCGGCTGCCGCCTTGGCGTCGGTCGCCTTAGCCCGCGGTGGTCGCGGGGGAGGACGAGGCTTGGGGATATCTGCAATTCTGTGCTTAAGCGGCGCTCAACTGGATCGCAGTCTTGGTACCATCGATGCGCTGATAAAGACTAGCGGCAGTCAAAAGGCAGCCCTCGATGACCTCAAGAAGGGCGTCAAGGAATATTCCGACAGTATGTCGCGCGCCTGTGGCGGCGACGTTCCTATGGATATGCCAGCAAAGCTAGCGGCGTCGGATAAGCGCCTTGAAGCCGCGCTTACGGGCATTCGTAAACTCAAGCCTCTCGCCGAAAAATTCTACGCGACGCTGAATGACGAACAGAAGACCCAAGCGAGCTTGTTTATAGACTTACCTGGCCTCTAAAACCATCCGCGCGTGGATAAGCTTGGTTGCCGCAGGAGAGGGTTCCGCCATCATTCCTCCCGCTCTTTGCACTCACAAGCCCAACTTAAGCAGCCGTTCCGCATTGCCGTGCGCGATTCTCTCTCTGTCTGCAGGACTGACCGGCAGCCGATCGAGGAAAGCGCGCGCACGCACCATCGACCCGTACGGATAGTCTGCTGAAAACATGATCCGATCGGCCCCGACCTCGAGCAGCAGGTCAAGGAACGTCGGAGCGAAATTAAAACCGCTAAAGGTGTAGTGGACATTTCCCCGGAGATACGAACTGATCGGACGATCGAGCTTCGTGATACGGGGAGACATCGTATCCACTCTGGACATCATGAAAGGAAGCGTCTCACCGAGGTGGCCGATAATGAGCTGCAATTTCGGATATCGGTCGAAAACGCCGGCGAGTATGATGCGCAAAACATGCACGGCGGTTTCGATGTGCCAGCCCCAACCGGCATTGGCCAGCATGTACGTTACGCGCGGGTCAAACCCGCCGTAGGATGCGTCGACCACGGCTTGCGGTGGCTCCGTGGGGTGAAGATAGATCGGGACATTGAGCGCCTCGGCGCGGTCGAAGATCGGCCAGAAGAATTTGTCGCTCAGATAACGTCCTTGGACGTGGCCGTTGATCAGCGCGCCCTTGAACCCGCCATCGCGGACCCTACGGTCCAGTTCTACTGCCGCCGCTTCAGGAGCCGCGGTCGGTACCGCTGCAAAGCCAGCGAAGCGGTGCGGATATTTTCGAGCCGCTTCCGCGACAAAATCGTTTGCCTCGCGAGCGAGTTCTACTGCCTCGGCTGCAGGGAGCTGTTCGACCCCCGGAGAGGTGAGCGACAGCACCTGCATATCGATGCCTGCGGCATCCATCTCAGCGAGGCGTTTTTCTCCGACATCGCATAACTGTTCGGGCAACTGAGCGGGAAGGTCGCCGCTTGTTGCGTGTTCCATGAATGGCCGCCCTGGGCCTTTCATAAATCCCGGACTGGCGTAATGCTCTTCGAGAGTGATCGACTCGCATATGTCTATTCCTCGATCGCGGTCGCCGGGCGTGGCGTTCTCCGGGTCACGCAACCACATAACCCCACACGAAACGGCGGTCGCCGAAAATGAGCGCGTCGGGAGCTGGCTAAGCGTTGAGGTGGCCGGTACCTCAGCACCCCATTTTTACGCCCACCTTGCTGGCGATCCACAAGCTAACAGCGGTCGTGACGGTCGACAGACCAGTCAACGTGCGCCAAACGGCATTTCAACCTTCTTGAGCATCGCGGCACATTCAGCATCCATCCCTTCCGACTCTAATTTGCGAGCCAGCGCAAGCGCTGTTTCTATCGTTTTTTCGGCTTCCGTTGCTGCCTGCCTTACGGAATCAGGAGTGGGCTGCCGGTGAAGCCGTGCGGCAGATGACTCGGGCGCACTTCCCACAACCTGCCCGTTCGCGCGCACTTGGCTTAGCAACTGCTCTAGACGCGCGATTTCCGGACGGCACGGGCCTACCTGGGCCGCAGACGACTTGCCTGTCTGAGCTGCAGACGGCTGGCGCAAGCTCAGGAGATAGGCCACTACCTGCCTTAATTGAAAATCAGTCAGTTCGGGGTTCGGCATGCCATCGGGGTGGCTGATGTCCCGATGTGTTGTGGCCAGAAAAGTTCGAATCGTATCCGCGTTAGTGGTGCTGCGTTGCGCGATAGATTCAAACGAAGGAGCTGGCGGCCGCAGAATCGGCTCGATCGATTGATCCGGGCCGGCGATATGACAGCTTGAGCAAATGAGGGCTGTCAGGTGGTGGCCTTTCTCCACCTCATCGGAGACGCTGTTGGCCTGGGACCACGCCGTGCTCGCGAATACACCAAAAGCGAGCAGCCAACCCGACATCATGCGAATTGCCATGAGGAACACACTCGGAGGCTTAAGCGCACATTTCTTGTACAATACGCGCGACGTCACACATTGACTTACGTCAAAAGCCTTTGATTCTTGGATGCGGCCAATTCCGCCCTCGCAACCTCGATGATGGCCGTCTCGCTCATGACGCACCCGACGGGAGCGCTTTGAACGTTGCATCTGCCGGCATTCCGGGGACCAGCTCGTGAGTGGGATTGTCGATATCGATCTTGATCCGGTAGACCAAGGTGACGCGTTCCGCATGGGTTTCAACGCTTTTCGGCGTGAATTCCGCGGTCGATGAAATAAAGGAAACGCGGCCTTTATAGGTCTTGCCCGGATAGGTATCGGTCGTGACCACGGCCGTCTGATCAAGCCGTATCTTGCCGATGTCGGTCTCGTTGATGTAGGCGCGAAGCCAGATATGATCGAGGTCGGCAAGCGTCACCACGGGTGTGCCCGGCACCATGACCTCGCCAAGCTCCGCTTGGCGGACGGTGATCACGCCGTCGAACGGCGCCTTCAGAATGGTGTACCCGAGCACGATCCCGGCGAGCTTGAGCGCCTCTTGGGCATTGTGGACGCTCGCGGTCGCCAGCTCGACCTGCCGTTCGGCGGATTTCACGAGCGCCTGATCTCGCTCGAGCCCTGCAGCCGATTTCTTTAGCGTTGCGCTGGCTTGGTCGCGTGCCTCAACGGTCCCGGCATTCCTCTTCACCAGATCGTCGTAGCGGGCGAACTGGATTTTGGCGAGTTCCAGATCTGCCATGTCGCTCTCGACCGTCTTGCGCGCCGCCTCGAGGTTCTGTCTGTTTGCCGCGAGTTGACGTTTCTGCACCTCAAGGGTCGTGGTGGCGATGGCGACCTGTTCGCTGTAATCGGAATCATCCAGGCGCGCGATCAGCGTACCGGCGTTGACCCATTGACCCTCATCGAACGGCAGTTCCACAATTCGTGACTGCACGGTCTTGAAGCTGAGAACCGCCTGATGGGCCTCGATGTTGCCCGACAGCAGGATGGTCGTCGGGCCTTTCGAGCCGCTGAGCCATTGGCCGATGGAGCCGCTGAAGAAAAGCGCGATGCCGCCGACCAGCCCAATAGCAACGGCGAGATACGCAACTTTGCCTCTGCCCGGGATGATCATCCTGCGCTAACCCCCCATGATCGTGAGCAATACAGGTAGGCCTTGCACCACGCAGCACTTAAGGCGTGCATGACCAGAAAAACGTTTGGATAGGTGTCTTTGATCGTGATCAACGGGCGAATGTGCCGCGCGAGATACACATAAAGCGGGAAAGGGCACCGCGTCAGCTCGAACAAAGCCAAACAATACCCCGGACTCCGACCTGAAATTTTGCACGAGATCAATTGGCAAGGCCCGAATCAAATTGACGTTAATGCCACCGAACATGCCACATACAAACCCGCGAGCGCGTCGGGAGCGACGAAAAAGCACCTGGTAAAACTTCAGGTGCCTTTCGCAGTTAGATGCCGCAGTTTTCAGTTACACCCGGCATTCGGCGCGGCGGCGAACCGGCTATCATGTGGGTCCCGTTGATCCGGGTTGGCCTGGGCAAAGTGGGAACTATGCGGATCGCGCGGCTCGTCCTGGGCGAAGTGCGAGCTATGCGGATCGCGCGGCTCGTCCTGGGCGAAATGCGAACTATGCGGATCGCGCGGCTCATCCTGGGCAAAGTGCGAACTATGCGGATCGCGTGGCTCGTCCTGGGCGAAATGCGAGCTATGCGGATCGCGCGGCTCGTCCTGGGCAAAGTGCGAGCTATGCGGATCGCGTGGCTCGTCTTGGGCAAAGTGGGAACTATGCGGATCGCGCGGCTCGTCCTGGGCAAAGTGCGAGCTATGCGGATCGCGTGGCTCGTCCTGGGCGACGCGATCAGTGTGAGGATCGCGCCGATCCGGGTCTCCCAACGGCCCCGCTTGCGCCACCTTGTCGGCACATTGCGCAGATGCGGGCACTGTAGCAAACGCGCCTGTCATAAAAGCGATGGCGGCCGTTGCCGTCAGCAGCCTAATCTTGGACTTCATAGTCGATCTCCTTAGAATCCGTTCCGCCCCCTATGTTTTTTTAGGTTCAACCGTAGAAACCGTCATTGATCATTGTCAAAATGATGCCAAGGGGCGAACCGAATCCGCGTACTTCTCATGGTCCGACAATGACGTCTCAATTCATAGCTGGAGCGGAGCACGTCTGACGCAAGCCGAATTGCGGATGTCTCAAAGCCAATCTATGAAGAGCGCGACGGCGATTGACGCATCCAGGTATGCGCTTCAATCAGACCCATGTGACGAACAGCTCTTCGGGACCATTGGCTGTTAATAAATTGATGATGATCAAAGCTGCCAATAGCAATCGGGCTTTTGTTCCCTTTGGGGTGTCTGATACCGAGGAATGCGCAATGGCATCGACTTTGCAGGAACAATCGTCCAATCCCAAGGCGGATGTTGCGGCGATGGGCAAGCAGCGCATGGACGAGTTTGTGAAAACGCAGAGCGCCCTGTTGGCGGGATTTCAGGACCTCAACCGCCAGTGGTTCGATCGCTGCCAAGCGGAAACCAAACTGTTCATTGATTTCAGCACCAAACTGGCAACCGCAAGATCGATCGCGGATGCTACGGCTGCCTATCAGGAACTGGCGCAACGACAGTGGGATATGGCCAGCGAAGACGCCAAACGCATGCTTGCTGACAGCGAAGTTCTGACCAGGAACACCACTCAGCTTTGGTCAAGCAGCTGGCTCGGACCAACTGGACTGAGGGCCTAGCTTAAGAGCGCTCCCTCTGTTTCGCTCTCGCACGTGACGCCCGCGAAGACACTCTCTTCGCGGGCGCAACTGCGGCGCAAGTGAAGGGCGAACGGCACGCACGCCACCATCGAACCCTACCGGTCGACGGACTCCGGAGTGTGATCAAACCATTCCGCACTTATGAACCTTTTCTCGAAGCCAATCCAATCTCTTGCAGGTACTCGCGGAAGTCCTGATAATTTGAGGCAAGCGTTTCCGTGGCTTCTTCCAAATCCGCAAGACTGTATGCAGTCTTATCATCTTCGCGTTCGATGAAGCCCGTGCCATGTAAAGGCTTGATGCTCGGGGGCAGGCGTAGAATCCAATCCGGCTGAACCCAGTTTGAAGATGGCCCTGCAATCCAAGTTGAGTGCGCGATATCGTCTCGCAACGGCGTCAACGTATGAGGGATCATGAGGTAGTGATTGATTCGATCGTACTGATCGACCGGAACCGTTCGGTGTCGGAGCAGTTCGAACAGGGCCAGTCGTTTGCCCGTAAAGTCTAGGCCGCGAGTCAAAAGCATGACTGACCCGGAATCAGAACCTGCAACTATCGCCATGATTTCTTGCATGAGCAATTCATAGCGTGCGAACCATTGAATAATCTTTCCGAACAGCAGTAAATGCCGATCCGACAGACAACCCAGGTTGGTGTCAGTCATCTGAACGCCTCCGAAAGAAAGGGGGGCTCATGGCATCTTCAAGAAGCAAACAGGGCACATCGGTCAAGACCGGTTATTGAGAGGTTTTTGCCGAAGCGGGCGCAACGGTCGGATGACAAATTCCGAATTCGGCCTGCATGGAATCAGGTTTGTAGGTTTGCAATACGATATTCCAGGAGCCGGGGTCGACGCCTACGCTAATCTCGCCACCATAGCCGCTTACGGCATTCGACGAAACCGTGACATGATCCATCGGCTGGGACATACCGTTCTGCGCCACCGCGAGCGTCGATGCTTCATCATCAAACACGATGCTGATCGACCGATTCTCGGACTGCTGAACGGAGTTAGCTCCCGCCTGGACTTCGAGATCTGTCAACTGGCAATCAAGTTGCTGGGGTGCGGCAATGGCGTGATCCGGCACGAGCAACCGAGGGACAGCGACGAGCGCTGCAATCATTAGAGATCGTAAAGATAACCAAGGCATGAGCTGTCCTTGAGCGAAGTGTACTTGCATGGTCCAATGAGCGTTACCCGAGTTAATTACTCCCGTCCGGAGCCCATCACCTTGAGCAAAGTCAAAACCGGAGGCTGGTTCCACAGAGCGAAAAGATCAACATTGCCGCGCCCTAACAGGCCACTGAAAAAGTCGGCTGACGAGGCTGAGCGAATTTGATTCCGCTGTTCTTTCCAATTGGGAGGGAAGGATGCGCGGTTCGGATGAGCGAAGTGGTGAACTTTTCTCGTATGTTGATCTCGAGGACCGTGTTCCGGCGAAGCATCCGCTGCGCCTGATCCGTCGCATCGTCAACGAGGTGCTGCTCGCGCTCGACAACGAGTTTGCCAAGATCTACGCCGACGGCGGACGACCGTCGATTGCACCGGAGCGGTTGCTGCGCGCGCTTCTGCTGCAGGCGTTCTATACGATCCGTTCCGAGACGCAGCTGATGGAGCAGCTCAACTACAACCTGCTGTATCGCTGGTTCGTCGGGCTCGGCGTCGACGAGCCGGTGTGGGTGCCAACGGTCTTCACGAAGAACCGAGAGCGGCTGCTGGACGCGGAAGTTGCGCATAAGTTCCTGGCCGAGCTCTTGAACCACAAGGAGGTGCGCGGCCTTCTGTCGGACGAACACTTCTCAGTCGACGGCACGCAGGTTGCGGCCTGGGCATCAATGAAGAGCTTCCGCGCCAAGGATGGCTCGGATGAGCCGCCGTCGGGAGGTCGCAATGGCGAACGAGACTTCCACGGCGAGACGCGCAGCAACGACACGCACGCTTCGACCACCGATCCGCAGGCCCGGCTCTACCGCAAGGGCAAAGGCAAGGAGGCTAAGCTCTCCTACATCGGCAACGCGCTGACCGAGAACCGCCACGGGCTGGTGGTCGAGGCCGAGCTCGGCTCGGCGACGGGAACCATCGAACGCGAGGCAGCCATGACGATGGTGGTGCGCTGTTCGCCGGGATCGCGCCGTCTCACGCTCGGCGCCGACAAGGCCTACGATGTGCGCAAGTTCGTCGATGACCTGCGCGACCTCAACGTCACGCCACACATCGCCCAGAACACCACCAACCGCACCTCAGCGATCGATGCTCGCACGACACGCTACCCGGGCTATGCGATTAGCCAGCAGAAGCGCAAGCGAACCGAGGAACCTTTCGGCTGGGGCAAGACCATCGGCGGGCTCGCACGGCCGATGCTGCGCGGCGTCGCACGCTTACGATTTAAGTTTATCCTGACGATGGCAGCCTACGATCTGATCCGATTGCCAAAGTTGCTCACGGCGATCGCATGACGAGCAAAACGCGGTCCCAAATGGAATCGATATCGACCAAATCAGATATCCCTACCCGCACTCCGGCCACCGCATCACCCGATCAGAGAACATCGCCAGAAATTTCAGCGGCCTGCTAATGGAATTCCCTATCAGGGCATCAATGTTCTGATGCGTAGTCGAAGGCGATCGAGAAAGGCTACGCCGTGCCGATCTGGATGACCTTCAAGCAGGCGCTCGACCTCAAGGCCTGCGTGCGCAACGGCGAGAAAGGCAGCCGCATGGAAGGCGGCGCAGTCGACACAGCCCGCCCTGTTCGAATTGAAAGACGATTGCCGAACGCTCCGCCGCTGACCGGTGTATCAGGAGCCAACTCTTTTCAGCCTCATCATGGTCCCAACCGTCACGCGGTGAAACCCGCGAAGGTCAGGTTATCGAGAGAAAGCTGCCGCGACATGATTGCTCGTCCACCAATGCAAAGCCGACCTGTTGCATTTACGACGCGCGTTTGGAGGTTGCGTAGCTTACGCCGACGCCGCGCAGCGCGAACAGCACATCATCGATTAGCCGTGCCGTCCAACAACCACCCAACAAGGAGAACGATCATGACCGCCAGCACCCAGACCGAAGCCAGCAAGACCAAATTCATTCCGCTGAATAAGCTCAAAGCCTCGCCGCGCAATGCCCGCAAGACCCGGCACCCGCAGGCGCATATCGAGGCGCTGGCCGCGAGCATCGCCGCCAAGGGCTTGTTGCAAAATCTCGTCGTCGAGCCGGAACGCAACGGCAAGGGCAAGGAGACTGGTTGCTATCTCGTCACCATCGGCGAGGGCCGGCGGTTGGCCGCTCATGTCATCGTGTCCTTGCTCGATCAAAGCAACCCGCACCGCGGCTTCAGTTTCGTGGGGCTTATGCCCGCACGCGCGTCGTGTTCAAGGCCGCTCGCTTCCGCGCTCGCAAGCTCGCTTGTGCAGCTTCGCGCCGCAAGCGGTGCCCCTGCGGGGCAGCCTTTGACCGCGCCGCTTGTCCGCGCGGGCCGAATTCACCCCACGAAGCCGCGATGGTGCGGTTCCGTTTCAATCGAAAGGACATGCCATGACCAAGAAAACCAATCCTCCGAGCCACCGCGTCTATGCCGTCGTCAAGGAGGGCAAGCAGAGCTTCTGGAGACCCATCGGCGCCCTGTTCGCCCACGCGGACGGCGAAGGGTTCAACCTCGTGCTCGACTACCTGCCGCTCAACGGCGCCGACATCGTTATCCGCAAGCCCAAGGCCCAGGACGGCGAACAGCCGGTGGCCGAAGGCTCGGCGGCGGACGCCGCCTGACGAATCGGGCCGCGTCGCCATCCGGTGGCGCGGCCCTTCCGTTTTCATCAACACTAGGAGAATTGCCATGACTATTCGGCAAGCAAAGACGAACCGACAGTCGAGCGCCAAATCAGGATTCCTGTCACCTTCAGCCGTGAACTCCTCGACGAGGTGACCGGCCGTGTCGCTCAGCCCGTAGAGCCCGATCCGATCGATCCCGACGCCGGCGCCGAGCTTGAGATCGAGGCGATGTTCCGCAGCAAACTGACGGCGCTTCGGCAATTGCCGCGGGAGCAGCGTGCGGCCGCATCGCGCGCCGCCCGCGAGTGGCTGCTGCTCGCCCTCAAAGCCTTGGCCGAAAAGCGCAGAGCCGGCCGCCTTGATAAGCGCATGCTGCGCCGATTGGAGCGCCCCGGGCCCGGTCACCCGAGGCCGAGGCGCGGTGACGACGGTATGCGCCCGCCTTGAGAACCGGAGGAGGAACTATTGCCGCTCGAAAACCGCAGCAAGCCGCGCCAGATCGTCTATCTGATGCTGGCGCTCATCGGCCTGATGATCGTCCTTGACGTCGTCGCCCGCTGGTCCGGCTATTCAACTCCTTAACGATGTTCTGCGCCCGCGTCCTGGCGTTTGCCAGTTGCTCCGTGGCTGCGCGGTAACGCGGCCCGAATCCGGCCTGCCCGGTATTGCCAGCGGCGCCGCGGATACCGCCATATTCATTGGTCGCGAACGTCTCGGCGGCCCGCACATCGTCATCAGCCTTGGCCTTCCGCTCATTGAGCTGTCTCACCTCTTCCTCGGCCTGCTTGGTCTTGCGCGCCGCCTGATCCAATTGTCGACGGCGGTTTGTCGAAGACCGCAGTCAGTTTCCAGTGAGTTGTTCGATGTGATCCCTTCGAATTGCTTCCCATTGGTTCCTCCTGTGGCCGTGCGTGCGACTCACGAGATCAATGCTGAGGTTTCCGCGACGGCCCTTCGCGATGCTGGCATCGCGCTTGATTCACGGTTGAGGTTGACATTGCTCGAACTGACGCAAGCTGAGGCGCGTCAGTCGAAACGGCGGCTTTCGCGTTTCGCGCACTCTGATCGACCGCGATCGACCGCTTCCTCTGAGAGTTCCGACACGAGTGGGATGATGACGCCGGGGCTGAACTTCGCCTTGATTACAGCGAAGTACGCGTCGCTTTGGAAACGCGCTTTCCAATTTTCACCTGGTAGCGCCACCGATCTACCCGTCGACAGCAGGAGCTTATTGATTAGGGAGACCATCGCCCTGATCGGCCGGATCATTATGCACTCGACTTCGGCATTTGGTTCCTGTTGTTGTCGCGTTGCTCGTATAACCACCTCACCACTTCGAACGTCAGCGCCCTGAATTCGCACACCTGCGAGATCAGGGTCCCCAAATCGGTATTTCCGGCGCGCGAAGCAAAGTAAACCGCGGCCTGCGTCGCCGCCTCGGGATACTCGGGAGTGCCCCAACCAGGCGGGAGGGACGTGGGTCTCGTGGACGATCGAAGCCGGGTTTCGGTAAGCCGATTCAGTCCGCTCTGGCGCGTGTGTTGCGCGCGTCCCAAGCAGGCGCCGGAAGGATCCCCCTCACCGGGGTCACACGGATCAAAATGCCAAAAGGCCATGGGTGATTGGGGCATGAACTGCCTCCATCGCGAGAAGCTGGCCCCCCAATTACGCTTGAATGTCGAAAGGCAAAATATTCACATTCGAAAGACTTTCGAAAAAAAGCGGCTCCGCCAAGCATCGCGTGCTGGAACGATCGTCGCCCTGTTGCAGCCGATGGGCTGAAAGTTAGCATGGCTCCGGCCGTCCAAACTTCGCCATGGCCGGATGTCTTTCCATCATATCGATGATGCGGTCGAGCATCTGAGCCGCAACGATCAATGCGGGGTCATTTGGAACGCTGGCCATTTCACCGCCGCGGCCAAGCACAATCATTTTTACAAACTGAAGTCTGTAAACAATCGGGACGTCTTCGAATGCTTCGACAACCGACCGCGCCGTAACGACGTGATCCTCAAGCTCCTTCAGTAGCTCAGCTTCGGTTTTTTTCCTTTCAGATTCAGTTCTCTTTCTCATGGCATTGTCGTGCAAAGATTGGTGAACTGGTGCTATGGTTCTGTTTTCCATAAAATGCGTTTCACTGCACATAAGCAACCCGTGCCGTCCCCCGGCCGCGGCAGATCGCCGATTGTGAAAGCACAACAGATAGTTAGGATGGGGAGTGAGGGCGCCTACGTTGCGGAGATCTGGAATGACGACGAGCTCAACAGGCAGGCCGACCCTCGCTACCCCCGCGTTGATCTTTGCCAAACTACTTTCAAAGCATCTGGATCAAGGCACGAGACCACAAAATTCGCTCAGGCGGGTGGTGAGATGGACACACGCTGACTTCGGCAAGAAAATAGGGACATCTGGACAAGCCGTCGGATCTTGGTGTGGGGGCAAACATTTGCCTTCTGAGAAGTTCATTCACAAAATTCTGGACGCCTTGTTTGGCGATGATCGAAATTCAGAGGCATGTCGCGAATTCGTAAAAGCGTACGACAATGCACAGAGAAGTAAGTCGGCGTCGGGGAAACGAGCGACATCGGGAGCGGCGTTGCGAAGTACCACAGAAAAAATGTTGAAATCCATTGGAGCGGATTTCATTAATGACCTACATTATATAGGAAATAATCTGGATGGCATCAAATATTTTCTGAAAAAGTTTGATGGCGCCACACATGTGTACAATACGGTATTTACACGGTCTGAAGGTCTATGGGGTGATATGTGGAAATTGGACTTAATGTCAGGGTTTTTGAAAAAAGTAAGACGATATTTGAAAAACAAATGTAAATGGGAGGATATCGTTATAAAAAAGGACGTAGACATCGTACTTAAGTTTTATAAAGAACTAACCGAGGAAGAGCGTCAGTGGTACGAAGCGCGCGAGTTGCCAGACGTTGACCTGCCATTATTGCAATGCTTAGTGGCGAAATATGAGGGAGATCGAGGCAAGGTGCTCTGCGGGTGGTCCTTCTCTGGTGGTCAACATGCAAGGGTCTACTATAGTGACGAAAAAGATACGGTCCTTTATTTCAGGGAATATTGCAAAATGCTGTTCGACAGGGGGCACGAACTGTTCCCGTTCCCGCCAGCCAGTGGATCGAGAGCGTCCTTGACCGCAGCGGGCGAGGAACCAGCTGCCGCCGGCAGCTCCGGTGGGCCTGACACCAAATCATCCGATGAAAATGTGGGGGACCTATCCTAATGTTTTAGCCTGAATATCAGTTGAGAGCTTCTCAGCGTGAGGCACTACCACGATGCGCTGTTCGTGTGTTGGCTATCGAATTCAAAAAAACGGATCGGCGGGCGCAGAGCACGGAGCCAAGCCGGAAGATCGGAAGCTTCGTACACTCAGTAGACTTTGCGACGGCTGGGGAAAGCGGCGATTGCGTCGGCACCTCGTGGGATATCGTCGGCGAGTTCAGGGTGGTGTGTTTGGTACCGTGTGCGGTTCCATGGCGTTTCTCCCAAGCTGGCGTTGTTGTTGGCCTGACGCTGGTGCGCGAGGCGTTCCCGCGGCCGGAGATGGGGAGTGCTTGCCTTGAACCCGGCTGAGGCTGGCCTCTCGGCCTAAGCGCTCATGTAATGAGTAGCTCCGCAATCCATTATGCATGTTCCGTTCGGAAACCCGAGGGAATGTTCTTGGTATGTTCTGGCCGACGAGCTAAGTCAATTCAAAATTCCAGAGTGCTAAACCCTCCCAAGACTTACGATTTTTGACCAATCGGCCAGACCCGCAACAGCGCCCGACGCCCGGCCCCAACCGCCTTGTTTGAAATAATTGGGAACCGCCGGCAAAGCATGGCGACCGCCCCTTTTTGTCTGTCACGGGCGAATCCGACGGTGCTAGGATTCGACGGAGGGACATTTCATGTCGATCCGTAAGCGCCAATGGACCAACGGCAAGGGCGAACAAAAGACCGCCTGGGTGGTCGACTACGTTGACCAGACCGGCAAGCGGCGGATCAAGACGTTCGAGCGCAAGAAGGACGCTGGCGAATTCTCGGCAACCGCCAAGATGGAAATAAAGGCCGGGATTCACACCGCCGACAGCGCCAGCATCACGGTAGCCGAGGCCGGCGAACGATGGCTCGTGGCCTGCATTAACGCCGGGCTCGAAAGAACCACGATCGACGCCTACCGCGCGCACGTCCACCTTCATATCAACCCGTTTCTTGGATCGCGGAAGCTTTCCGAGCTGACGATTCCTCTTGTCAGCGATTTCGCAACCAAGCTGAGAACCGGAACCAACTCGGAGAAGCCGCGCTCGGCCGCCATGGTCAAACGCGTGCGCAGCGATCTCGGTGCGCTGTTGTCGCATGCGCAGGAATGCGGGCTCGTCGCCCGCAATGTGGTGCGTGAGATGCGGTCGGTACGGCGGCGGGGTAAGGAACGTCAGGCCGAACGCCGCGCCAAGCCCAAGCTCAAGATCGGCATCGACATCCCGACGCGCGAGGAAATCAAAGCGATCATCGGTGCACTGCCCCACCGATGGCGGCCTCTTTTGCTCACAGCGATCTTCACGGGCTTGCGTGCGTCCGAACTGCGCGGCCTGCGCTGGGTCAATGTCGATCTATCGAAGCGCGAATTGCATGTCCGCGAGCGCGCCGATGAATACAACCAACTCGGCAGGCCCAAGTCTGCCTCCGGCGAACGCACCGTCCCGCTGACGCCGATGGTCGTGAACACGCTGCGGGAATGGAAATTGCAATGCCCCAAAGGCCAGCTCGGTCTCGTTTTCCCAACACCAAAGGGACAGGTGCAAGGTCTCGCGAATATCGTGCGTCGCGGTTTTGCCCCCGCGCAGATTGCGGCTGGGGTGACGATCGATCTTCCCGGAGCCCATGCAGCGGCGATCAAGCGAGCGAAATATCCCGGCCTCCACGCGTTGCGTCACTTCTATGCAAGCTGGTGCATTAACCGGCAAGCGGATGGAGGTCTCGAACTGCCGGCCAAAGTCGTCCAGGAAAGGCTCGGTCACTCGACCATCGCCATGACGCTCGACGTGTATGGGCACCTGTTTCCGCGTCACGACGACAGTGAGGAGTTGGCCGCCGCCGAGCGGGCACTTCTTGCTTGATCGGTTCGTCGCCTCAACTATCAATTCCGAATCGGACTCGTATGTAGTATATGTAGATGTATCAATGGCTTATGATATTATTTGCATGATTTTTTAATGAAATATCTTGCAAGACGATGTGCTCTGGCGTATATTTGCATCATGACGAAGCTCGCACAGCTCAAGAAACACTTGAAGCCAGGCCAGGCGTACCGGCGCGCCGATCTGGCCCGCTGGTCGACGTCCGTCGACCGGCATCTCAAGCAACTCGTTGAGAGTGGTGTACTGAAGAAGCTTTCGGGTGGGCTCTATGCTTATCCGAAGGAGACCGTGTTTGGCCCCGCGCCCGCCGCCGACAAGGATGTCGTAAGCGCGTTCCTAAAGGGCGACCGGTTTCTTCTCGCCTCCCCGAATGCCTACAACAGCCTTGGTGTCGGGACCACGCAGCTGTACGACAGGACCATCGTGTACAATCACAAACGACATGGCGAGTTTCAATTGGGTAGCCGCAAGTTTGCGTTTCGCATGAAGCCACGATTTCCGAAGTCGCTGACGAGAGAATTTTTGCTCGTCGATCTCGTGAACAATCTGGATCAGCTTGCCGAAGCCAAAGACGAAGTCTTGAAGCGCGTGATGGAGCGAGCCGAGGCGTTCGATAGCCCGCGTCTGCGGCGGGCCGTGCGAGAATATGGAAACGAGCGAACGAAGAAGATCTTCGAAAGGACACTGAAGGCGAACGAGTTGCATCATGCCGCGTGACTTCCTCCACAATCATCCGCAATTTGCGGACTTGATTCGGATTGTGGCGGAAGAAAAGGCCATCGATCCGGCACTTGTGGAAAAAGATTACTGGATCATGCACTGCCTCTACGGCCTGCAACACCAAGGCTTCACATTTCAGTTGAAGGGTGGCACGTCCCTCTCGAAAGGCCATCAGATCATCAGCCGGTTTTCGGAAGACATCGATATTCTGATCGAACCTCCGGCAGGCAGGGATGTGAAGACGGGCAAAAATCAGAACAGTCCGGCGCAAATCAAGACACGGACGGACTTCTATGATTGGCTTGCCGAGACAATCAAGATCGAAGGCATCTCAAAGGTTGAGCGCGCCACCGGTTCTGATGACGTGCCGAATTATCGCAGCGCCGGGATCAGGCTGAACTACTCGACCTTTGTTGAGGCCATGGAAGGCCTCAGAGAGGGCGTGCTGCTTGAAGTCGGCTTCGACACCGTCGCTCCCAACGCGCCGAAGGACATCAGCTCATGGCTCTACGACTACGCAGCCGGCAAAGTCGAGATCATCGACAACCGTGCGAAAGCAGTTCCCTGCTACGATCCCGGCTACACTTTCGTCGAAAAGCTTCAGACGGTCTCCACCAAATTCCGCCGGCAGCAGGCGGATGGCAGTGATCCGGTCGAGTTCATGCGGCACTACTACGATATCTACAGCCTGCTGAAGCGTCCCGAGGTTGAGAAATTCATCGGCACCGAGGCTTACAAGGCTCACAAGCAGGCGCGGTTCCGGCAGGGCGACAATCAGAACATTTCGGCGAATGAAGCGTTCCTGTTGAGCGACACCAAAACAAGAGCTCTGTACGCTGACGCCTATGAACGCAGCGGTGCGCTCTATTATGCAGGCAAGCCGAGCCTCGAAGAGATACTTTCTGAAATCAGCAAATGGGGCAGTGTTCTTTAGCGAGGCAGGATACCACTGTGACGGCCAATGCCCCTCGGTCGCCGTCTGCAACAACACAGACGCAACATGGCGGCAGAAAGGCCAAATAAATCAATGATCCTTTGGGGATTTTGACTGCGTCATTCGGGGGTTCGATCCCTCCAGGCCCAACCAGGAGGGGCCGGTTTGCCGGGTGTCTGGTCGTGAATAGCGGCGGATTGAGTTGTTGCCGCCGTTCTCTCAATGTTCTAGGACGTTGGGGCCCCCCCCATGGGGGCATTTCGACAAAATCAGGTTAGCGCGGGTCCGGTCCGACGGAGCCGTCGCCTTGTGCAGATCAACCGATGCCTCAGACCGTCGCAAAGGCCCCACCGAAGGTCGCGCACTCGCGCCTCGATGCAGTTCGCTTCGAAGGCGGGATGCTTGATGGTGTGCGCGTCCCCTGCGGATTCCGGCGAAAACGGACAGTGATTCCGATCGATTGCGGACAGTGATTCCGATCGATCGCGGACAGCGTTCCGGTGAACGCGGACAGCAATTCCCGTCGACGGCTTAATGGGGTCATTCGGCGGTGTTGGTGTCAAGCTTTTCGCGCTTTCGGGAGTTTTCCGGTGGCTTGCGCAGGGTCTCGCCGTCGAGGGCGAGGCGGTGGGCGGTGTGCACGAGGCGGTCGAGGACGGCATCGGCGATTGTGGGATCGACGATCACCTCGTGCCAGTGATCGACGGGGAGCTGGCTGGTTACGATCGTGGAGCCGCGGCCGTGGCGATCGTCGACGATTTCGAGCAGGTCGCGGCCCTGCTGCGAGGTCAGCGGCGCCAGCCCCCAGTCGTCGAGGATCAGAAGCTCGACACGGGCGAGGCTCTTGAGGAGGCGTACGTACCGGCCATCACCGCGTGCCAGTGCAAGTGCGTCGAGCAGGCGTGGCACGCGATAATAGAGTACCGATCGATCGTCACGGCACGCCTTATGTCCGAGTGCGCAGGCGAGCCAACTCTTGCCGGTGCCGGTTTTCCCGGTGATCAGGAGGTCGTGTCGCCGCCCGATCCAGTCGCCGGTCGCGAGCTTGGTGAACAGCGCCTTGTCGAGACCGCGCGCCGCCTTCGTGTTGAGATCCTCGATGGTGGCGTTCTGCCTGAGGTTGGCAAACTTGAGCCGCGTGACGAGCCGCCTGCTTTCGCGCTCGACGGCCTCGCGATCGACGAGGAGGCCGATCCGCTCCTCGAACGTGAGCGAAGCAACGGCGGGCTGCTGCCGCTGCTCCTCGAACGCTTTGGCCATGCCGACGAGACCGAGGGCGATCAGCCGGTCGTATGTAGGATGTGGAAGCATCTGTCATTCCTCTGTTTTCTTTTCACCCGCAGCTTTCTTCGCGCGCGCCCGCTTGCGGGCCTCCCGGGCACGCGATCATCCGGGAGTTGCTCAGTGGTAGTAGCCACGCCCGCGGATGTTGGCGTGCCGGATCGGGGTTGCGTCCGGCGTGTTCGGTTTGGCGAAGGCGCGATCGAGCCCGTTCTGCAGGATCGACTTGATCGAGCCGTAGGTGGTGGCGCGAATATCGTTGCCGCGCCTGGCCGCCGCCTCGATGCGCTCCGGTCCATAGCTCTTCACGAGGCTGAGGATGCCAAGGCACGAGCGGAAGCCCTGCTCGGGATGCGGCTTTGCCTTCATGATCGCCTCAAACAGCGCGATCGTGGCCGGACCGATCTTCTCGGCCTCGCGCAACAGGCGTGTAGGCGACCACTCCGCATAACGCCGATGGCTCGACGGCATGTGCTGCGGGATCGTCGTGTGCTTATGCGCGACGCGCGAGCGCAGGTGGCTCGCAATCCGCTCGCCCTTGTGGAAGACCTCGATGGTTCCGTTCGTGAAGCGCGCCTCCACGGTCTCGCGCAACAGCCCGAACGGCACCGAGTAGTAATGGCCATCGACCTCGACATGATAGTCGGGCGCGACCGTGCAGCGCTTCCATTCGGCATATTGGTAGCGCTCGCTCGGGAGCCCTTTCAGCGCCGGCCGGTCGAGACTGGTGAAGAGATCATTGCGGCTCTGCTTCAGATGCTTCATCACCTTCGCGTTGATCTTCGTTACGCAGTCGCGAACGGCGTCGTTCAACTCGACCAAGGAGAAGAAGCGCCGGTTGCGCAACTTGCCGAGCACGAAGCGAGAGACGATGCCGACGGCGGCCTCGACCTTGGCCTTGTCACGCGGGCGTCGAACGCGCGCCGGCAGCACGACGAAGCCGTAGTGATCGGCGAGATCCTGATACGTCCTGTTGACGCCCGGCTCGTAGCGCGATGGCTTCGTGATGCCGGCTTTGAGATTGTCCGGCACCGCAGCCTTTGGCACACCGCCGAGGAAGTCGAGCGCGTTGACGTGCGCACCAATCCAGTCGGGCAGCGTCTCGCTCCAGCGCGCCTCGGCGTAGGTGTAGCTCGACGCGCCGAGTGCCGCGACGAAGATGTGCGCCTCGTGCACCTCGCCCGTCATCGGATCGATGATCGGAACCTTGTCGCCGGCCCAATCGACGAACAGCTTATCGCCCGCCAAATACGTCTGCCGCATTGTCGGCGAGAGACGCCTTCTCCATTCGCCGTAAAGCTCGCAGAAGCGCGAGTATCCGTGGCCGTCGACATACGCGGCGCGATGCTCCTCCCACAGGATCATCAGCGTCACGCCGCGCCGCTTGAGTTCTTCGTGCACCTTCGACCAGTCCGGCAGCCGCTTCGTCGAGCCTTCGTGGAAGCCCGCCGGCGTGAACAACAGCCCCTCCAATGCGGCGTCACCGATCTCCGGCGGGATCGGCCATGAGATCCCGACCACCTTGGCTCGCCTCACGTATTCCGAAACCGCCGTCTTGCCGACGCCTGTTGCCTCGCGCACCTCACGGACGCTGAGCCCCAACTCATGCGTCAGCCGCAGCACCTCACGGATTTTCCTCATCGACATTCTCATCCTCGCCATCGGCAGCCCCTGTTTTCTTCACAGGGACCGCCGATCTACTGATTCGGATGTCGAAGGGAGTGCTGTCTAAACGCTCATAAGAAACTGTCCGCAATCACCGGAATGCTGTCCGCAATGCGCCGGAATGACTGTCCGCGATGCACCGGAATCTGCATCCCCTTCTCGCCGCATCTCAACTGCCTGATTGGCATTCAGGGCAGCGGCAAGACGATCTACCAAGCTTGGAAAAGCAGCGCTGAGACCTAGCCGTTGCTGTGCCGCGTGCGTTCTGCACGCGCAACGGTTCGCTCGCGCAAAAGCCCGCAAACACGATGGTCATCTTCGCGCACGCTCTAGATAGGGCCAAGTCGCGTGCTCCGCGCATCGGGCAATTGTAAAACCGGTCGGCGCACCTGTCGAAGGGATGGCGGATTTAGGGGCCAAAAATCACGCGACATGAATGCAACATGACACTCAAAAGCCGAGGCGCATCAAGGGCTTTTCGCGGCTTTTGATTCCGCCATTCCCAAGGTTCGAAATCCTGCCGCCCCAGCCAGCCCGCGATGGTCCGTTCGCGACGCACCGCGGCTTGACGAGCATCAATTCCGCGATGAGGCTACGGGGTACATTATGCGCTCGCACCCCACCGCCCAAGGAGATGAGGATGCACTTGAAATCCGGCGCGTTTGCGGACGGCGTCGCAATGCCGAGGCGATACACGTGCGAAGGCGAGGACGTATCGCCACCGCTTGATTGGGACGATGCTCCCGCCGATACCCGCAGCTTTGTCCTTCTGTGCGACGATCCGGATGCTCCGGTCGGCATCTGGCATCACTGGGCGGCTTACGACATTCCGGTCGAACGGTCCGGGCTGCCTGAGGGGGCTGCGCGCCACGCGGCCAGAGAAGGGTTCAAGCAGGCGCTCAACGATTTCGGACGACCGGGATATGGCGGGCCGTGTCCGCCGCGCAGCGGCGGTCCGCATCATTACCATTTCCGGCTGCTTGCACTCTCGATCGACCAGCTGCGCGTGCGAAAAGATCCTCCTTGCAAAGATGTGGAACGCGAGGCGCGCAAACATCTGCTGGCCGAGACCTTCTTTGTCGGCGTGTACGAACGTTGAGAAGCGGTTCCGCGGGGCGCGCTTTGGGGCGGGCGCGTTTCCGACAGGTCAGAAGGTGCACCTCTGGGCATTTCGTCCGTGAAATACCCCCGCGCACCAGGGCTTCCTGCGGCGATCGGCGGTTCGACGACGATGCTGCCTCACTGTTGACGGTCCAAAGAGGCAATCTTCGTCATAGTACGGCCAAGTGCCCTCCGCGCATTGCCTGGCCGGCGCCCGCTCCCTCGGCAAGGGCACGCTCTCGACGTGTTGAGGCGCCTGAAGATCAGTGGTGGGCACCTGCATTGCCGCAAATTCATTCGCGACCTCTTTCGAAACACTATCGGATTGGGAAGGTGCGCTGGGTCGCGGGTTCAACTGCAGAAGCCGCGCAGAAGGTGCTGGAGTTGAAAGACTAGGTTTCCACAGAATTCAATACGATCCGGATCGACGATCAAGTATCAATTTACAATGGCCGAAGCTAGGGCAGAATAACCCCTAGCTAAGACAAAGCGCCGGGGTGACCGAGGCTTAAAGTTCGTGGGAGGACCATCTCCCACGAATATCTTAGAACCTATAATTCAATCCGACTGTCAGTGTCTCAATTTGACGGCTGAAACTCAGTTGGTCTGCATTTGGGGCAAACACCGTCGAATTGAAGTTCCAGGTGCTAAGAGCGAGGTAATCATATTCAAGTCTGACAGACCAGTTTGGCATAAAGCCGTATTCGATGCCAAACCCCAACAGCCAGCCGCTGTTTGTGTTTGAGGCGGAAAGCGTGGCACCGGTGGCGGCGCTAGTGATGGTCGCTTCGTTTCTGACCCAACCACCACCAGCCTTGCCGTACAGCAGCCAGTTGTTGAAAGCCACACCAAATCGGGCAGCCAGCGTAGACATCGAGTGGGTGTCTGCCGTTGCCACGAGGAGCGCCGTGGTTCGCGATGCAGCCAAGGAGGTCCAATCGAAACTCGCCTCCACGCCAAAAACGAAGTTGTTGCTCGTCTGGAGGTTATAGCCAAACTGCAGGCCACCCACAGCCCCATTGTTGCTGTGGCTGACGCTCGCGCCGGTGAAACTGTCAGTCAGAGTTCCAGTCGTCCAGGCGTCGCCAAGGTTACCGCCCAAATAGAACCCGGTCCAATTGTAGATCGGTATCGGCGGCGGATAGGCAACGACCGGTCGGGCCAGATCGGCGCTCGATGCGGCCAACGAACTGGCAACCAATGAACTTGCAGCTAAAATCGTCAGCGATACAGCCCGCATTGCCCCCTCCATCGCTGCCTCAACTTAAACGATCTGAGCGGCAAACCCGATGAAAAAATAATCAAGAGGTCAATTCTTCCACCGATTGTGACCGAAAAGAGACATGAACCATCACCCAATACCGACGCTTGGGATAGCTGGTGGTAACTCAGTCATGACGCCCGCTCGGGCCGACGTTATTTACGACTGGTTCGATAGAATTCGGCGGATCCGAACCCGGTTAGCGGTAGGCTGTTCGAACTCGCTCTAGATTTGCGAAAGCAATTTTCTAAGGACATGGAGAGGTAACAGGGCGTTTGTGTTGCATAGCAACGTGGGCGCGCAAGTTTGCGAGAAACCAATGACGACTGAGAAAGATACGGCTTTTGCGCCAGCTCTGTTTGACTCTTTGACCATCGACTTTGCGATCCGTATCGGTCTCCTTGGCCTTCTCGGGTACTGGTCATTGAAGGTGATCGGCCCGTTCCTAACCGTAGCGCTGTGGAGCGCGATACTCACCGTTGCACTCTATCCATCGTTTGATTGGTTGGCTCGCAAGCTCGGCAGCCGCCGGCTGGCTGCGACGTTGATAACACTGCTGTGTCTGACGATTGTCATCGGCCCGGTAACATGGCTTGGATTCGGGCTGATCGGCGGCGTCGAGCTCGTGGTCAAGGGGGTCGACTCCGAGATATTCTTGATTCCGTTCCCGCCCGAATTTGTGAAAGGATGGCCGTTAATCGGTGAACAGATGCACCGGTTGTGGACAGTTGCCGCCACCGATACGAAAGCAATTCTGCTCGAGGTCGCGCCGAAGCTCAAACCACTTGGCGGCGCGCTGCTCGGCTTTGGCGAAAGCATCATAGTTGGCCTTCTTGAGTTCGTCGCGGCGATCGTTATCGCCGGATTCTTGTTCTCCCCGGCGCCGCGATTGGTCGATGGGCTCGGAGCGCTGTTGCGCCGGATTCTCAGCGAACGCGGCGAGGAGATGGTGCATATCGCCGGGAGCACCATACGTAACGTGTCGCGCGGCGTGGTCGGCATCGCGCTGTTGCAATCCCTTCTGGCCGGGTTGGGTTTCCTTGTGGCGGGCATTCCCGCTGCCGGGTTCCTCGGCTGCGTCGTTTTGATCTTGGGAATTATCCAGATCGGGCCCGCGATTCTGTTGATACCGATCGTCATCTGGAGCTGGACCGCCATGGCGACGACGAATGCCCTGTTGTTCACCGTCTATATGATTCCGGTCGGCCTGCTGGACAACGTGCTCAGGCCCGTCGTCATGGCGCGCGGACTAACGACGCCAATGCCGGTGATCCTCATCGGTGTCATCGGCGGTACGATAGCCTACGGTATCAGCGGCTTATTTCTTGGGCCGATTGTTCTGTCGGTCGCGTGGGCTCTTATCGCAGCCTGGGTGCAAGAGGACAAAGCCGTTGCGAACGGTTCCCAATTAGGACAGCGATGATCAGGGAATCAATGCAGGCTAACTGTGTTGAAGCTAGAGAGCTTCAGGCGAGCATGTCACTCCTCTTCATTGCTCTCCAAAGCACTTCGAAAATAACAGCGGTCGACCATCCGAACAGCAGCACGCCGTTCATGGCCGTCATGGGTCCGAGCAGCCGCCATCGCTCGACCGGAACCACGTCGCCATAGCCGAGCGTGGTGTAGTTCACGAAGGCGAAATACACCGGATCGGCGTGCGCGGGCGCAGCGTTGACAATCTCATAAGCCAGCGACCAGACCATTACTTCAGACACATGAGCGACCATCAGCACCGAGCCTGTGGCAATCATGACGACGACCAGGAATAGCTTTGGGTGCCATTTGTGGCCATTGCCCGTGAGTTGCGTTATTCCCACAACTAACGCCATAACCAGTGCGTGGATAACAATATTGCACCCGCTTACGGCAGCGCCGACCAGCAATTGACGCAACATGCCCTATCTTCTCCAAGCGTTCCGGTCCGAGATTTTGGTGACTGCGACCTAATGGTTGGTGTAACTCCGCGTCATTCGCGCCGCGGATAACGTCGCCTCGGCGCGGCAGCGGTGCGGATGGTAGGAACATTACCCCAAGCGATCATCGGTTCGCGCGCAACGAATTGGGAACATCAGGGTGCACGGAACCGCACTGCCACCAAGCGTTCAAGCGCATGCGTGATGAGTTCCTTCTGGAAGGTCACGTCTGCGTGGAACTTTGCAAGTTGATAAATATCAATGTCAAACATCCGCCTATCAACGATTAAAGATAGCATTCACCAAAGAAAGGAGTAAGTGACATGGCATGGCGAATTGGAACTCTTTTGTTCGCTGCCTCTATCGGGATGCTCTGTCTCGAGGTGGGCGAGAAAATGTCGATCTCCGGAATCCATGGGGTGATCTCATCCGCACAAGCGGAGGTCGGCCGGCCGGCGACGCCGAGAAGCGTTGCAGGCGTCGCCCGCAGGACCGGACGGCGCTGCGCCGCTGGGGTTTACCACTGCTAATCAAAGCGTGAGCGGGCGGGCTCGTAAGCGCGCCCGCCAACGCTTGAAGTAGTTTTACGAACGCCACGCGAACGTTAATCAACGCGGGCCAATTGCTTGGCTCCGAGCGGGCTGATCCGACTTGATTTAGATGATATATTACAATGTCACCAAAATATTGTGAGCGGGTAAAGCATTTTGACCATTACTATAACACTTCGGGTCGCCGTAGATTGTCGAACAGAATGTATATGCTGATCAGCAGCACCCAGAGCGGAAAAACGACAAAGCTCCACCCGACATAGTAGCTGCCGACCAATACGAACAAAGCCAATGCGTATCCGAGGAGCGCAATCCAGCGCGGCGCAAAACCGGTATAGACAGCAACGGTTGACGTTGAAATGATGAAAATAGCAGCTATTTTAATCATGTATATGTTGACGAGGTTGTAGGAAAAGGCACGCGCAAAACGGAAGGTCGCGGAATTGATCACGTCTTGGGGGGCGGTGGCAAACGCCAGCAAGATTGCGCCGACGGCCGCCGCTGCAACGAAAAGCATTGCCAGAAATAGCAGACCGCTTCCGAAAAAGACCGTGGCGAAAAATCTGTCCTCGCTCTGGCCAAGGCGGTCACGCAGGACGCCGATGAACCACAGGAAGGCGATGCCGGCAAATGGGACCAGATTCAAAGCCAAAGCAATGGATTTCGTGCCGGTGGTGAGCCATGCGCCCAATTCCAAGGGATCAGCCGGAATCGAAATTCGAAACAGCACCAGGACCGCAATCGTGAGCAGCGAAAAGATAATTCCGGCCGCAGCGGCAGCCTTAGGCGTTCTCAAGTTCGCCTGAGTGAGGATGCGCTCCCGCCGCTCCGCGTTCACGCTGGTATTTTTCTCGTGAGGCCGAGGCCCTGACGGTCTTCCTGGCGCGCTATCGCCTGGTCTTCGGCATCGAGTCCGGAGCGCTGGATGACAAGGTCAAGGTGGGCAAGATATTGCCTCACCGCTTGGGATCGTTCGGGACTAGTCACCAACTCCGCGATGCCGATAAGCGCAGATCGCAGGCGACGCATGACCTGCACTGAACTGGCTCCGTATTGCCGGATTTCGTCGAAAGCGAGGGTCAAATAGTCTTCCCAGGTGGGCATCGGGAAAATGACGCGGAGAATGCCGGCGGAGTCCGTGGCATAGCCGGTTTCGAGCGCTTGCCGACCGAGGCGATGCAGCAGGTCTTCAATCTGATCGATCGCCTGCACTGCGGTTGTCGGATCGTTGATTGCGGGCGACAGCGCCTTTATGGCGATGTCGACGAGTAGGCGAATGGGGTATTTCGGGTCTTGCTCAAAGGTGCGGTCGCTCGAAAGCCTGAGCGCACGCATCAATCTGCGCCGAGGAAGCTCCGCCTTGGCGCCGTAGACGCGCAGGATTGGCGTGTTCTCGACCAGTGTATCGCCGACGGCGCACGCGAGCACGATCACCGCGCCCGCTTGGCTTGCCTGTTTGACAAGACCTGCGACGTTGAACGATGCAATCGTGCGCGGCTCGCCGGAATGTCTCAGAACCTGCGTGACCGGACCAAGCTCAATCCGGTCTCGCGGCGGCTGCACGGAGCCGATATCAGTCGAGCCGATCGGGTGGTTGAACATCTCTCGAATGACTTTGCGGCCTCGGCCGCCAATCGTATTCAGCACATTGGTTATTTGCAGGTCGACGACCCGCTGGATAAGTCTCGCAAACAGGACCACGCTGACGACGAGCAGCAACGCCACCAGCACAGCAGAAAAGAAAGGCACGGTGCCGGCGCCGGCGCGGTCGACCCAAAGCAAAGTCGCCAGCGAATACATGAACGTCGCGACAAACACGCCGAGCGAATGGAACAGCATAGGGTCGCGGGCAAACCAAAGGACCAGTCGCGGCGAGTACGCAACCGCGCTGAATTGCACCACGACAAAGGCGATCGCAAAGACAATGCCCGTCAGGGCCATTGTGCCGGAGGCCACGGCAGACAGAAACGTCTGTGCAGAGGCGACTGAGAGATCGAGAGCGTACGGCGGCAGATAGGCGCGCTCTAGTCGCGGCAACGCAAACCCGCAGACGACGCTCGCGACCGCGTAAAACATAGGAATGAGCCACAGACGCATTCAGGGTACTCCCCCCGCTTTTCTCGTTGCGTTGGAATCTGCGTCGGGCAAAAACGGCCATTCCCGCTAGATCAAGCGGAGTAGGGCGATCATCAGCACGTTCGAGCCGTGCTGATGATCATGCTCAATGAGCGGCGACGGCCGGCATCTGTGCACCGGAGGCGATCCATTGATTATAAGTTTGCAAGTGTAGGCCGAGCTTTTCGTAGAACACTCTCAGATAACCGTCTCCACCGCGCACGACCGCATCCGGCATGACCTTTTGCACTTCCTGCGCCATCACGCCCACGAAGGCGTTGTCGCTGCCGTTATAGCTGAAGCGATAGAAGCCAAGTCCATTGCTGAGATAACCGATAAGCGCGATGTCGTGCTTGAGCCTGATGTCAGAGCGCCGCCCGCCGCCTCCACGGCCGCCGCCACCGCGTCCGCCGCCGCCACTGGACCGCGCGGCTGGCGCATGTCCGCGACTCACATTTCCGCGGGCGTGGGTCGATGGTTGCCGGGTTGGTTGTCGGGCAACGTGATGCTGCGGCGTGCGGTTTGCGGAACCCTGTCTGTGCACGTTGGCGGCTCGGTTAGCGGCGTGCGCGCCTTGATTTGAACGCGCCGGTCCGTTTCCGGCTGTCCTGTTGCCTGCCGCCCGGTCAGCTCCCGCGGTTACTCTCGGTTGCGTCGCCCGGTTCACGGCGTGCGCTCCGGCCGCACCCGCAATGGCACCGGCACCGGCAGCGGCCCCGCCGCGGTGCTGCGCGGCGATCTCGCGCCGTCCGGCATCAGCCTTGCCGCGAAAAGCTTCCCGTGCGGCGTTCTGATTGGCATTGCCAAATCGCTGGGCCACATCGGGGTCACGATAAGGGACGGCGCCGCGATGTGCCGGATTATGGGTCCAATTTCTGTTGGCGATATTGGTGCGATTGAAATTGTTGTAGCGGTTCACATTGATATTCACCTGACGGCGTGCCCAGTCGATGCCGCCCCAAATCGCCGCTCCGGCCAGGACGCCGGCCGCGAACGAAAACACATTTCCGGTCGCGTAGCCGGGCGGATACCAATAGAACGGCGCGTAATCCGGATACGGCCAGGAACCGTAGACGCTCCCGGGGTCGTAGATCGGCACGTAGTACTCATCGGCGTTTGTGGGCGCGATGGTATAGATGTTTGCAGGTGTACTGGACGCCGGAGATGCGCCGGCGTCGGGGTTCGCCGCTATGGTCACCGTCTGCTGTTGGGTCGATTTCAGGTAACCCGAAGAGTCGGCTCGCGTGCGCAACCGCTGCACCGCGGCGAGCACGTCTTGCTGCTGGGCAAGGAACGCATCGCCCAGATCACGCGTCCATTCAAGTTTGTCATTCATCATCTGTAACGTCTGCGGTACCGCGGTGAGGGCCTTGACGTTGGGGTCCCATTGCTGCTTCTGCATCGCGTCCTCAAGCGCTTGACCGTTGAGTCCAGGATTGGACTGCGACCAGCGCGCCGCCTCGACGACCTCCAGCGGATAAGTCGAAGCCATCAAGACCTGCGAAAGCAGCGCATCAGGATAAAGCGCGATCGGCGCCACCAGCTGCTCGAGCTGCGCCGTCGTCCGCGGCGGGGGCGCGGCATTCTGTGCTCTCGCAGGGCCGACGTTTATTGCCGCAAAGACGACGGCTATCAAAACGATCCAGCAGCGAATTCGATCGATCGGAAACGACTGTGGTGCCATGAGCGCCGTCCCTTTTTTCGTTATGTTGATGAGGATTTTTATCGTTGATTCATGTCAAAAGGGTAGCGGCGAGGAACTCCGGCAAGGCCGCGAGGTCCGCTTCGACAAGATTAAAGTCGGCAGCGTTCCGATCTTTGCTGATTATTCCGCTGGATGTTCTACCGACTTTGCCGGACGAGCCGCGGGCCGCAAGCGTTCGCGAATTCCCTGGAACGATACGTAGAGCGGCGGGATCACGAAGATGCCGATGAACGACGCGAGGATCATGCCGCCGAACACCGGCGTGCCGACGTTCCGCCGCGCCAATTGCGAGGCGCCGACCGCGATCACGAGCGGCAACAATCCGAGAATGAAGGCAAACGACGTCATCATCACCGGGCGGAAGCGCAAGCGCGCGCCTTCCGTCGCGGCTTGGAGCAGCGGCTCGCCCTGTTCCCGCTTTTCCTTCGCGAACTCAACAATAAGGATGCCGTTCTTGGCGGCGAGACCGATAAGAACGACCATGCCGATCTGCGCGTAAAGATCGAGCGTCAGGCGTCCAATCAGGATTGCCACGAAGGAGCCGAGAACGCCGACTGATACGGAGAGCAGCACAGGCACCGGGATGGTCCAGCTCTCGTAAAGGCCGACGAGGAAGAGATACGCGAACAGCACCGCAAAGCCGAGGATCATCGCGGTCTTGCCCTCGGCGCGCTTCTCCTGGAAAGCCGTGTCGGTCCATTCGCCGGCGTAGCCGGCCGGTAGCGTTTTTGCTGCCACAGCTTCCATTGCGTTCAGGGCCTGACCCGATGAAACGCCAGGTGCCGGTCCGCCCTGAACGGTGACGGCGCGGACATTGTTGTAGCGGATCAAGGCCGGCGGGCCGACGACGACCCGTATCTCGGCGAGGCTCCGCAGCGGGATCATCTTGCCTTCGGCATTGCGAACATTGATGCGGAAGATGTCGTCGACGTTCGAGCGGTCGGCGGCGTCGCCTTGAACCTGCACCTGCCAGGTGCGGCCGAACAGATTCATGTTGTTGACGAAGTAGCCGCCGAGCGTCGTCTGCAGCGCCTGAAAGACGGCGCTCAGCTGCACGCCCAGAATCTGCACCTTGTCGCGATCGATATCGAGATAGATCGAGGGATTGGTGGCTGAAAACGTCGTGAACACGCGGCTGAGCTGCGGGTCCTGGTTGGCGGCCACCACGAGGCCGCGCAGCACTTGCGCCATCGCCTTTGGATCGCCGCCTCGCAAGTCTTGCAGGACATAGCTGAAGCCGCCGCCGGTGCCGAGGCCGAGAATCGGCGGGGGCGCGAGAGGCACCACGGTCGCACCGGGGATATCGCGGAACTTGGGGCCGAGCCGCGCAATCAGTCCGTTGACGCTGCTCGATGCGTCCTTTCGTTCCTCGAACGGCTTCAGCGTGACCACGATGAAGGCGGCATTCGGCTGCGAGTAGTTGTCGATGAAGTTCAATCCGACGACCGAGGTCACATCCTCGACCGCATGCTCTTGGCGCAGGATCGCCTCGGCCTTTTCGATGGCGTCTTCGGTCCGCGCGACCGAAGCGCCACCGGGGAGCTGAACAACGACGAACAGGGCGCCCTGGTCGTCCTCGGGCAAGAATCCGGTCGGCGTGATCTTGGAAAGGCCGACAATGCCGATGCCGCAAACCACGACGACAGCGAGACCGATGATCGAAAACTGGACGATGCGAGCGACGGCGGCGCCATAGAGGTCACGCACGTGGTCGATCGACCGCATGACCATCCCGATGATGCCGCGCCGTGGACCGTGATGCGGGCGCAGCAGCACGCCGCACAGCGCCGGCGACAACGTCAGTGCGTTGATCGCCGAAAGGAACATCGAGACCGCCACGGTGACGGCGAATTGTCGGAACAGTTCGCCGGAGATGCCGGGGATGAAGGCGACCGGTACGAACACCGAGAGCAACACCAGCGTGATCGCGATGATCGGTGCGGTAATTTCCGCCATCGCTCGCTTGGTCGCATCGGCCGGCGACAATTCCGGATGCTCCTCCATCACCCGTTCGACGTTTTCGACCACGACGATCGCGTCATCGACGACGATGCCAATGGCAAGAACGACCGCGAGCAGCGACACCGTATTGGCCGAGTAGCCGACCGCGAGCAAAACGATGAACGTGCCGATGAGGCTGACAGGTACGGCGAGAGTTGGGATCAAAGTGGCGCGAAAGCTGCCGAGGAAAAGATAGACGACGATCACCACCAGGACGAACGCTTCAACGAGCGTTTTCTGGACTTCGTGGATCGTGTCCGTGACGAAGGTCGTCGGATCGTAAGTAATTTTCCACGCGAGGTCCTCGGGGAAACGTTTTTCCAGTTCGGTGAGCTTCGTGCGCACGGCCTGAAGCGTGTTGATCGCGTTCGCTCCGGGGGCCTGATAGATGGCTATCGCCGCCGCCGGGCCGCCGTTGAGGCGCGTGTCGCGATCGAGATTTGCAGCCCCTAGTTCGATGCGCGCGACATCGCCGAGCCGAAGGATCGAACCGTCCGGATTGGTGCGCACGATGATGTTCTCAAACTCGGCGACCGTCGTCAGACGCCCCTTGGTCTGAATATTGAGCTGGAGCTGCTGTTCGTCCGATATCGGCCGCGCGCCAATCCGGCCGACAGCAGCCTGAATGTTTTGCGACTGAATGGCATTGATGATGTCGCCAGTCGTCAGATTAAGCCCGGTAAGGCGGTCGGTCCGCACCCAGGCTCGCATGGCGTAGTCCTGCGGTCCCCACAACGATGCGTCGCCGACGCCAGATGTGCTCTTGATCGGATCGAGGAGATTGATCGTCACATAGTTGGAGAGAAACAGCGGATCGTGGGTATGCTTCGGCGAATAGAGCGCGATCACCCCGAGCAATGCCGAGGATTTCTTTTTGACCACGACGCCCTGTCGTTGAACTTCCGGCGGCAGGCTCGACAGGGCAACCTGAACGCGATTGTTGACGTTGACGGTATTGATGTCCGGATTCGTGCCGAGCTCAAACGAGACGGTGAGCGAGTAGCTGCCGTCGTCGCCGCTCACGCTCTTCATGTAGATCGCCTTGTCGACGCCAATGACCTGCGCTTCGATCGGTTGAGCGACCGTCGCATCCACAACGCCGGAATTCGCGCCCGGATAGAAGGTCGTGACCGAAACTTGGGGCGGAACGATATCGGGGTATTGCGCGATCGGTATGCTGTAGAGCGCGAGTGCGCCCGCGATCGTCGTCACGATGGCGATGACGATCGCAAGGCGCGGCCGGTCGACGAAGATAGCGGAGAGCATCGCTCTAGCCTCGGATCGTTGCCGGCATCGGTTGCGCCAGGACCGGCGAGCCCGGACGAATGCTTTGCAGTCCTTCGACGATCACCTGCTCGCCGCCGGACAAACCGCTCTCGATGACGATGCCGGTTCCGCTCTCGCCGCCAGGCTTCACGCGCCTGACCGCGGCCTTGCCATCCTGGACGACGAACACATAGAGGCCCTCCTGGTCCGCGATGAGGGCAGCTTGCGGAATAACGACCTTCTCTTCCCGGGCCCCGCTTTCGATTCCCACGCGAACCAGTTGCCCATCAATCAACATGCCTTTCGGATTTGGCATGGTCGCGCGCGCGATCACGGTGTCGGTCGTGCGATCGACGGTGACATCGATGAAATTGATGGTGCCGACTTGATCGTAGAGCGAGCCATCCGAAAATCGTATTTTGACCTTGATTTCCTTGACGTCGGAAAAATTGCCGGTCTTCTGCGCTTCCAGCAGTTCGCGTTGGCTCACCGGGAACGTCACATACATGGGGTCCTGGCTCACGATCAGGGTCAGGGGGCCGCTGTCCGGGCCGACGACGTTACCCCTGGTGATGTTGGTGCGTCCAATTTTACCGGTGATCGGTGACGTGATCTTCGTGTAGCCGAGATTGATCTGGGCGGTATCAAGGTTCGCTTGATCCGTCAGGATAGCACCGTCGGCTTGTTCGTCGGCCGCCCTTGCCTGATCGCGCGCAACCAGCGTGCCTGACTGTGATTTCACGAGCTGCTCGGCACGATCCAATTGGATCGTAGTGAGTATCTTTGCGGCCTTGCTCCGCTCAAGAGCGCCGCGCGCCTGTTCAACCGCCGCCTGAAACAGGCCCTGCTCGATCTGATAGAGCGGGGCGCCCTCTTTGACCAGATCGCCCTCCTTGAACTGCACCTCCTCAAGGTAGCCTTTGACGCGCGCAACAATCTGTACACGGTTTGTCGCTTCGATCCGTCCGACGAAATCGAGCGCGTTAGAGATCGGTTTGCGCTCGGCAGTGACCGTGCCGACCGGGACCGCAGCCGGTGCGCTTCCTTGTTGTGCCGAGAGCGGAGACGGCAGCGCACACATCAGCACGCTCCACAACACCAGCATCCGCATTTTGTCATTTCCCCGTTAGTCAGCAGTCATAGGCTACCGACGTAGCCTGTTGCGGCGGCGACGCCCGCCGGTGATGTCCAAACGATCACCCAGCAGGCTAATTCAAATTCGACGGCAGGTCACGCGAGAGTGATGCCTGTCCGGAGGATCGACGGCTATACTCGCTTCCCTGGCCGCCTTGAGAAATGTCAAGGCAATGAGAGACACGAGACGCGATGTATTTCCGGCGTCGTCTTGGCATCCATGCACGCAAGTCCACGCAACAAGATAGCGCAAGATATGGGTGCGCGCTTGTCGGCCGCTGCACGGCTGCGACCTGCTAATCTGACTGACCGAGCTTGAGGAGTTGCGCAATGCCCGCCATCGAGCAACGAACTGACTCTTCCCCTTCGCGATTGGCTTCGCCATTCGGCTTGTTCGGCGTCGCGACCGAGTACTTTGTCGATGCAGCTCAACGCAGCATTTTGTTCTGGGACGTCATGCGAGAGCGCGGCAATGCCTATCGCGAGCATCTCGAACAGACGGCGCCGCACGTGCTCGACTATGACGTGGAAGTGGTGCTTGACGGCCGCAAGTTTGAGCGGCCGGTCAATTACGGCCTCGTCCGGGTCGTCCCACCGCGAGGTACCGAGATCGTCCAGACCCGACGACCGTTCGTGATCATCGACCCGCGCGCCGGCCATGGCCCCGGCATCGGCGGGTTCAAGTCCGACAGTGAAATCGGAGTGGCGTTCAAAGCGGGCCACCCGTGTTACTTCATAGGCTTCCTGCCCGACCCGGTTCCCGGTCAGACCATCGAGGACATCGCGCGTGCCGAGGCGATTTTCCTCGAAAAGGTGATCGAGCTTCATCCGGAGGCTGACGGCAAGCCCTGCGTCATCGGAAATTGTCAGGCCGGCTGGGCCGTGATGATGCTGGCCGCGGCGCGTCCGGACCTGTTCGGTCCGATCATCGTCGCCGGATCGCCGATGTCCTATTGGGCTGGCGTGCGGGGGCAGAACCCGATGCGCTACAGCGGCGGCCTCTTGGGCGGCAGCTGGCTCACCACCCTGACGAGCGATCTTGGCGGAGGAAAGTTTGACGGCGCGTGGCTGGTGGAGAATTTCGAAGGGCTCAATCCGTCGAATACGCTTTGGACCAAGCAATACAATCTCTATTCGAAGGTCGACACCGAGCGGGAGCGGTATCTCGGGTTCGAACGCTGGTGGGGTGGCCACATCAATCTCAACGCCGAAGAAATCCAGTTCATCGTCGATGAGCTGTTTGTCGGCAATAAGCTCGCGTCGGGAGCGATTCGCACCTCGGACGGTTCACCGATCGACCTTCGCACCATTCGCTCGCCGATCATCGTATTCTGCTCAAAGGGTGACAACATCACGCCCCCGCAACAGGCATTGGGATGGATTCTCGATCTTTACGACAGCGTCGAGGATATCCGCTCATACGGGCAGACGATCGTCTACACGATCCATGAGAGTGTCGGTCATCTTGGAATTTTTGTTTCCGGCGGCGTCGCTCGCAAGGAGCACGGCGAATTCTCCAGCAATATCGACCTGATCGATGCGCTTCCGCCGGGCCTCTATGAGGCGGTCTTCAAGCCGAAGAATGATGGGACAGCGAATCCGGACCTCGTGACCGGTGACTGGGTGATGCGCTGCGAGGCGCGGACGCTCGACGATATTCGGGCGCTTGGCGGCAACGACGCTGCCGATGAGCGGCGGTTCGCGACAGCGGCGCGGGTATCGGAGATCAATTTGGCGCTCTATCGCCAGCTTGCTCAGCCCGTAGTCAGATCCATGGTCACCGGACCGATGGCAGAGCAGACCTATCAGATGCATCCCCTGCGCCTTGAATTCTCGCAATTCAACGATGCCAATCCGGCGGCGGCACCCCTCAAGACGATGGCGCAATGGGTGAAGGAGCATCGCAGCCCGGCGGCTCAAGACAATCCATTCTTGCTGGCGCAGGAGGTGATGTCGAAGCAGATCGTCAATGCACTCGATATTTGGCGTGATTGGCGCGACATGCTCGCCGAGCAGACGTTCCTGTGGGTCTATGGATCTCCTGTTTTGCAGGCAGCCGTCGGTATCGATCCGTCGACCACCGAACGGCTGCGAAAAGCTCCAAGCAGCCCGTTCCATCGCGAACTCCTGCGCAACCGGATCGCCGAGCTCAAATCACACGTCTCGCTTGGTGGGCTGCGCGAGGCGGTCGTCCGCTCGGTCCTGTACGTCGCGATGGTGCGGGGCTCTGTCGATGAGCGGGGCTTCGAGCTCGTACGGCGCATCAGAACGGCGCAGCAGGATTTGCCTCCGCTGACGCTCGCGGAGTTCAAGGCCATGGTCCGTGAGCAATACCTGATGCTGCTGATTGATCCGGATGCAGCCGTCAACGCGTTGTCTCAGATGTTGCCGGCAGACGGCGACTTGCGACAGAAGGGGTTCGATGTGATTCAGCAGGTATTGAGCGCCACCGGCGAGTTCGAGCGCCGACGAAGCTCGTCGTCTTGCGCGGATCGCCGAGCTGTTCGGAGTCGACCGAAGCGCGGCCGTCAGCAGACGTCCGACCCTGGTGCCGCCGGTTGAGGAGCCGCAGGCAAAGGCATCGTGACGCCGCTGGCGGGAATTGTTGGCGCTTCACTGGCGCGCTCCTGAGGCGCGTGCCTTCATTCCAAGGAGCAGCTTATGGATGACCGTGATCGTGGCATTAGCGCTGCCGTTGGCTTGAGCCCGTTGGCGCAACCGCCAGCGCCCGCACATTCGAAGTACGAGCGCCTCATCCAAAAGGCCAAAGAGGTACCGGCGGCGACGACGGTCGTGGTCCATCCGTGCGACGAGAGTTCACTGCGCGGGGCCGTAGAGGCGGCGGAACTCGGGATCATTGTTCCAATTCTTGTCGGGCCGGCGGCGAAAATTACCGGCGTCGCCCACGCCCATGGTCTCGACATCAGCCGTTATACGCTTGTCGACGTCCCCCATAGCGATGCCGCGGCTGAGCGCGGCGTCGCTCTGATCCGCGAGTCCAAAGGCGAGCTATTGATGAAGGGCAGCCTGCATACGGATGAGCTGATGCGGCAGGTCACCGCCAGCGCGACCGGGCTACGGACCTCTCGCCGCATCAGTCACGTCTTCATCATGGATGTGCCGACCCATGCCGAGACCTT
Organism: uncultured Alphaproteobacteria bacterium; assembly: GCA_963787675.1. Classification (GTDB taxonomy): domain Bacteria; phylum Pseudomonadota; class Alphaproteobacteria; order Rhizobiales; family Xanthobacteraceae; genus JAJPKK01. Next base: position 65,820 of record CAWBDV010000003.1, read on the forward strand.
GTTCATCACGGACGCGGCCATCAACATATTCCCCGATCTCGATGCGAAACGGGACATCATTCAAAACGCCATCGACCTGTTCAGAGATGTTGGGCTCGGAACGCCGCGCGTCGCGATATTGTCGGCTGTCGAAACCGTGACTTCGAAAATTCCCTCGACGATCGAGGCTGCCGCGCTCTGCAAGATGGCCGAACGCGGCCAAATCGTCGGCGGTATCCTCGATGGGCCGCTCGCGTTCGACAATGCGATCGATCCGGAAGCCGCGCGAATCAAAGGCATTAAATCGCAGGTCGCGGGGCGGGCGCAGATCCTGGTCGTGCCCGATCTCGAGGCGGGCAATATGCTGGCCAAAAACCTTACGTTTCTGGCCAAAGCCGACGCTGCCGGGATCGTCCTTGGCGCGCGTGTGCCGATTATCCTGACCTCGCGTGCGGATTCTGTTCGGGCCCGCATGGCGTCTTGCGCCGTCGCCGTGCTCTACGCGCATGCCCGCCGGCGCCTCGCGGCGGTGGCGGAGGCCTGAGGCGACATGGACACGATCCTGGTCGTCAACGCGGGTTCGTCCAGCGTCAAGTTCCAGGTCTATGAAGTCGATGCTCAAAATGAATTGAAACGACTGATCAAAGGGCAGGTGGACGGCATCGGCTCGCGCCCGCGGTTGCGCGCCGAGACAGCCGACGGCAAGTCTACCATTGACCGTACGTTTTCGACTGAGCAGGTCGCCGATGTGTCGGCGGCAATCCACACGGCGGGCGGCTGGCTGCGGGAGCAGCACAGCTTGGAGCCGACGGCCGTCGGACACCGCGTCGTGCATGGCGGTCCCGAGTACGATCGACCGGTCCTGGTCGATCAAGGAGTGCTTGCCAAACTCGAGCAGTACGTCCCGCTGGCGCCGTTGCATCAGCCGAGCAATCTTGCGCCTATTCGCGCGCTTCTCGACCGCTTTCCGCAGTTACCGCAGGTCGCCTGCTTCGATACTGCGTTCCACCGCGGACATAGTGCCGTTGCCGATCATTTTGCGATCCCCGAACACTTCTATGAGGAGGGCGTTCGTCGCTATGGATTTCATGGTTTGTCCTATGAGTTCATCGCGCAGCGGTTGCGTCAGGTCGCGCCTGACGTAGCTGGGCGGCGGGTGATCGTGGCCCATCTCGGAAGCGGCGCTTCCATGTGCGCGCTCGCAAATGGCCGCAGCATCGAGAGCACCATGGGATTCACGGCTCTCGATGGCCTGCCCATGGGAACGCGGCCGGGCCAGATCGACCCCGGTGTCGTGCTCTACCTCATCCAGCAGAAGGGTATGACCGCGGCTGCAGTGCAAGACATGCTTTACCGCGACAGCGGGCTCAAGGGTATCTCCGGCGTGAGCAATGACATGCGCGAACTCGAAGCGAGCGCGCAGCCATCCGCGAAACTCGCAATCGACTATTTCGTTTACCGTATCGGGCTCTATGCCGGTACGCTTGCCGCTGCGCTTGGCGGAATCGACGCTTTCGTGTTCACCGCCGGCATCGGTGAGAATTCTGCCTCACTCCGTGCCAAGGTTGCTGAAAAACTCGTCTGGCTTGGAGCGGAGGTAGATCCAGCCGCCAATAATAAGGCTCAAACAAAAATTTCCACGCCGAACAGTCGCCTCGCAATGCTGGTCGTGCCGACCGACGAGGAACTGATGATTGCGCAGCATACGGTCGCTGAGGTGTCGAAGCGCGATCAACGCCCGCATTCGAAGGAGAGAATTGCATGACCATTCCAGTTGCAAAAGCACCTCTCCTCGAGGGCAAGCGTGGCCTTGTCATCGGCATCGCCAACGAGCACTCGATCGCGTGGGGATGCGCCAAGGCCTTCCGCGCGCTCGGCGCGGAAGTCGCGGTGACCTATCTCAACGAAAAGGCGAAGCCTTATGTCGAGCCGCTTGCCCGCGAGCTCGAGGCATCGATATTCATGCCGCTCGATGTGCGGACCACCGGCCAGATGGAGGCGGTGTTCGATCGCATCGCAAAAGAATGGGGGCAGCTCGATTTCGCCGTCCATTCGATTGCCTTCTCGCCGAAGGATACGTTGCAAGGTCGCGTCGTGGACGTGCCGCACGACGGATTTCTGACGACCATGGACGTTTCCTGCTGGTCGTTCATCCGCATGGCGCATCTCGCCGAGCCGCTCATGACCAAGGGCGGCACGCTATTCACGATGACCTATTACGGAAGCCAGATGGTGGTCGAAAACTACAACATCATGGGCGTCGCCAAGGCAGCGTTGGAGTGCGCCGTGCGATACATCGCGGCAGAGCTGGGCCCCAAGAAGATACGTGTGCACGCCATATCTCCCGGACCTCTCGCCACGCGCGCGGCGTCGGGCATTCCGGAATTCGACGAGCTATTGGAGAAGGCCAAGGCCAAGGCGCCGGCGCGCAGCCTCGTCAGCATCGAGGATGTGGGCGTCGCCACGGCCTTCCTCGCTCATGACGCCGCTCGTCTCATCACCGGAGAAACGCTCTATATCGATGGCGGCTACCACATTATCGACTAGCGGAGACCGACGCCGGCGCGTACCATTGTTTGATTGATCAAAGTCAATGTGGTCGGGATCGGCTCATGGCTGAGGTACACGTACTCTCAAGGAGGCCTATCATGTCGCAATCGGATTCGGGTCGTTCTTCGACGGATTGGAATATGCCGATGATGCCCGACGTTGCTGGAATGGGCAGACGGAGCGCGGAAGCAATTTCCGAACTTCAGAAAGAGATCCTGGAGGCTTTCGAGCGCGCCAACCGCAACTGGGTTGCTTGCCTCAACGAGGAAGCAACCCTCATGTCCGATCTCATCAAAAAGGTCGGATCGTCGGGATCGATCCCCGATTCCATGGCAGCTTATCAAGCGTGGGCAAAGGCACACATGGACCTGCTCGCCAAGCACGGACAGAAGTGTGCGGAAGATACTCAGAATCTGATGAAGGCGTACACCCGAGTCATTGGAAACGGCGGCTTGGGCAGCAAGTAGCAAAAGCTGCGTAGGGCGGCGTACTCAATATTTTGCAGGAACGAAATTTCGTCCCGTCAGAACGGCGCTGTCGTCGTAAGCGCCCTTCTTGGACCGTTTCGGCAGTTTGATTTTCGGATGCGATACCTTTTTGTAAGGTATCAACGACAAGATGCGCGAAATGCAGTTGAGGCGTGCGCGCTGCTTGTTGTCTGATCGCACGATGTGCCAAGGCGCGTGTCGGCTGTCGGTCGCTTGCAGCATCATATCGCGGGCGCGCGAATAGTCGTACCAGCGCCGATATGACTCGAGGTCCATCGGGCTGAGCTTCCACTGGCGCAAGGGATCGTTGATCCGCGCCAGAAAGCGTCGCTCTTGCTCTTCCTGCCCGACCTCCATCCAGATCTTGATCAGGATGATCCCCGCGTCGATGATCCACTTCTCGACCAGCGGACATAGCTCGAGGAAGCGCTGGTTTTCGCGCTCGGTGCAGAACCCCATGACGAGTTCGACGCCGGCGCGATTGTACCAGCTGCGGTCGAGGATGACGACTTCGCCCCCGGCCGGAAAGTGCTGGACGTAGCGCTGGATAAACATCTGGGTTTTTTCGCGCTCGGACGGTGCGGGCAGGGCAACGGTGCGGAAAACGCGAGGGCTCACCCGTTCGGTGATTGCCTTGATGGTGCCGCCCTTTCCGGCAGCATCGCGGCCTTCGAAGACGATGATGATGCGCTGCCCGGTCGACTTCACCCAATCCTGCAGGGCGCAAAGCTCAACCTGGAGCTTTCGCAAGTGTTGCTCATATTCTTTTCGCTTCAGCTTTTGGTTCTTGTCGTCGGAAGGTTTAGCTTTTTTCATGGTCTATCAGCCAAGCATGAGAGTGACGTTAACTGCGAGCGCAGCGCGATCCGCACGCTGGTCCGTGGAACGTGATCAAGATGGCTTGCCGGCCGATCACTGCCACGTCAGCGTCACGCCGATGTCCCCGGGCATTCCACCGGGCCAGTCGACGATTTGAAAGCGAAGGCGATAGCCGCGCGGCTGCAAGTATTTCTGCCAGAATTGATAGAGCTCCTTCGGCAACCCGGTCAGCGTGCTCTCCCAGCCGGGTTCCTGCTGATTGATGGCTCGGCCGTGATCCGTGAAAATTGCATTAGGGAATCGGCCGATGAAGACTTCGGTAAGCCCGTTGTCCACGGCCCGCTGAATGATGGTCGCGGCTCGCTTGAGCCTGTCTTCATCCGAGACGCCGGAAGGCTTTTGAAATCGGTCCAGCAGCTCCTTTTTCTCGGCTTCCGCCGCAGCTTGCCTGCGAACGTAGGCGGCCGCTTTCTCGGCCTCAGCGTGCGCAATCTTCTTCATGCAGTCCGAGGCCGATGGGAGCAGGTCATCTGCAGTCGACATGGTTCTCTCCATGAGTACGAATTTGCCGCAAGTAGCCTTCGACCGTGGGCGACATCATTGACTTGGCGCAAAGGTTGCGCCTCCTCCGTCTCGGCATAGAGCCCAGCCAAATCAAGTCATCCGAGGGCTTTAGCGTCAAGCTAAACGCAAAGGTAGTCAATGAAATTGCAAGCCCGTCCCGCTCAAGGGCGTCGATTAGAGCGAAATCACGATCGACTACGCGATCGTAGTTGGCGCAAAAGGGCGGCCTTGATGTCTGCCAAATCTCGCACGCCGAACCAGTAGGCGAGCGTCACGTAGATACCGACGCCTAGACTACACAGAATCGCCGCGCGCAGCAGGACGGTCAGTAACGCAACTCCAGGCATTACTTCAACGAGAAGGATGCGCGCGCCGAGGCCGATGACAGTTGCCACAGCCGCGGCCGCGGCGAGCCGGAGCGCGCCGTCCAACATTCCGGGCCCGGTTTCCAGAATTGTGCCCCTGGCGCGCGCTTCGCGATCGAAACGGCGGCGCTGCAGCCAGCCGAGCAGCAGGACGTAGACCAGGATCGCGAAGGCGCTGGAAACTGCCAAGCCGACGGCGCCCCACTGCTGACGCAACAGCACGTACACCGGCACCATAGTAAATGCGACCGCCGTTCCGATCGTCGTCGGCAGCCATGTGCTGTTCAGCGCATAGAAGCCGCGGCTGATGACCGATTGCGCGGCCCAGCCGGCAAGCCCGAGACACAGATAGCCAAGCAGCGTAGCCGTGGCTTGCGCATCAGCGACCGTGAAGCGCGCCGCAAACAATCCCCAGATCAGATAGGCGGCTTCGAATCCCGCCACGGTCAGGCACACCTGCGCAGCAAAGGTCGCGGCCAGCATCAGGCGCACGCCGCGGCCGAGCAGTCGATAGGCTTGAGCGATCCGGCCCGTCGCCACGAGGCGGCTGATCGTAGGGTAGGCCGCAACCCCTGCCGCCATGCCGAAGACGCCGATCGGCACTTTCATCAACGTCCGCCCGTATTGCAAATATGAGAGCTCGCCCGCGCCGAGATAAGATGCCTGGTTTTTGACGATCCATTCGTCAACCGCGACGATCGAAAATCCGACCATGATCGGCAGCGATAGCCAGAGGTATCGTTTCAGATCCGGATTGCGAAAAGACAGAATGGGATACCACCGCATCCGCGTTCTCAAACACCCGAAGAGCGGGAGTGCGAACGGGCCCAAGAATGCGCCGGCGAGCACGCCCCAGGCGAAGCCCTCGGATCCGAGCCCCGAGTAGTAGGCGCCCGCAACGCCGCCCACGATGATTCCGGCCGAATAGACGAGCGGCGCCATGGCCGGAAGGAGGTGCCGGTCCTGCGCCTGCAGGGCCGCCGAGAGCAAGCCGCCGATGACGAGAAAGAATTGGGCCGGCAAAATTATGCGGGTGAGGCGCACCAGCGTGTCCACTTCGTGGGGGGTCGTGAAGCCCGGAGCGACGACACCAACGAGCGAACGTGCAAACAGCATCAGCAAAGCGATGCCAAGACACCCAGCGAGCAGGATGAAGTTTGCGATAGCGCTGAAGGCTTTCCAGCCGCGTTCGGGATCGCCGCGCTGAAGATGCTCCAGGAAGATCGGAATGAACACGATCGACAGCGCACCCGCTGCAAGGAGGTAGTTCAGAAAATCCGGCAGCGTGAAGCTTGCAAAATAGAGATCGGCCTCCCGGCTCGCTCCGAGGGTGCGGCCGATGATCTGCTCGCGCAGCAGGCCCATGATCCGGCTCAAGAAGATTGAGCCCGCCCAGAGCATTGAGGCTATGCCGATGGTACGCGCTTGACTGACGCTGCTCTGCGTTTCGGCCATCTCAGCTCGTGGTTCGGATAACGTCGAGACTGACCGCAAAAATCGTCTGATCTCCAAAATCGCGCGCACCGATTTTGCCTGCAAAACCAGCGCTCTCCGCGTCTCGCGACGGTATACACGATAAAATCCGGAGGTCTACTCTGAGGGCAGCCGACAGAGGATCGGCTCGCTGGACGTTGCCTCCGGATTGCAGTTGCGAACGGCCAAACGTCGGCGGATCCTGCGAGCGCGACAATTTGTGTTACTCCGGCCAGGCAACCTTGGGTGAAAGCCGCGGACGGTTTTAGGTTATTATGATTGCGGACGACCGCATGGATGGGGGTACGCCGTGGCTTTGAAGGACTTGCTCGTCTACGTCGATCAAACCGAAGGCGCGCAAGCACGCATGGAACTGGGCGTCGATCTGGCCCGGCGCCATGCGAGCCGGCTGACCGCGCTGTTCGTGAGAGAAGTCAGCTCTCCCCAGCAGGAGCTGCTCCGGGCAGCAGAACTGGGGCTGGTCTCGGCCGAGGGTCTTGATCAGCTCAACGCAGCTATCCTCGCGTCCATTGATGAGGCGGCACGTCGGTTGCGGTCATCGTTCGAGACTCTCGCGCGGAAACATGAGGTTCGCGTCGAATGGCGCTCGGCTGACGGCATCGCGTCCGTTGTCGTGCCTCAGCAGGCGCGCTACGTGGATCTCTGCATCGTGGGCCAATCCGAGCGGGAGAAAGGGGCCGCGATCGGATACAGCTTTTCAGAGCAGCTACTGTTCGTGACCGGGCGGCCGGTCGTGTTCGTTCCGTCTGACGGCCATTTTGCGACCCTCGGTCGGCATGTGATGGTCGCGTGGAATTCAAGTCGTGCCGCCGCGCGTGCCGTCAATGACGCATTGCCGCTGATCGAGCGCGCCGAGCGGACGACGGTGCTCACCGTCAACTCCGCGGATTTTATCGAATCGCACGGTGCGCCGCCCGCAACGCAATTGATCGAACACCTCAAGCGCCACAGCCCGTCGGTTGATGCTGTCCAACTCGAGAAAGTTCCAACCGGCTCGATCGCCGAGGCTCTTCAGTCGCAGGCCCGCAACCTTGGCGCCGATATCATGGTCGCCGGTGCATTTGGTCACCCCAAACTCTGGGAGAAGCTGCTCGGCGGCGTCACGCACGACCTTCTCCATCACATGCGGCTCCCAATTCTGATGTCACATTAGACGGAACGATGCGCATCTTTCTCGCAGGCGCGACCGGGGCGATCGGACGGGTACTGACGCCGCTGCTGATTGCCGATGGACACTCGGTCTTCGGCACGACGCGGTCAGCCTTCAAGGCCGAACTCGTGCGCAAGGGTGGCGCGACCCCTGTGATCGTCGACGTCTTCGATGGCGTCGGCTTGACCGAAGCGATGCGGGATGCACTGCCGGAGGTCGTCATCCACCAACTCACCGATTTGCCGCAGGTCGTCGATCCGGCGACGATGCCCTCCTTCATGGAGGCCAATGCGCGGCTGCGGATCGACGGCACGCGCAATCTGGTAGCGGCGGCCAAGGCAGGCGGTGCGAAGCGCATCGTCGCCCAAAGCATCGCGTTCGTATACGCGCCGGGTGAGGGATCTCGTGTGGAGACCGATCCGTTCGCCGTTCAACCCGACGGCAGCTACAGCACTTCGATCCGCGGCGCTATTGCGCTCGAAGAGCAGGTGCAGGGAACGCCGGGCATCGCCGGCGTGGTGCTTCGATACGGTCGCCTCTACGGGCCGGGCACGTGGAATGAATCCGGTCCGTCGAGCGCGGGCGCGGTCCATGTCGACGCCGCAGCGCAGGCCGCGTGCCTTGCCGTCACCCGTGGCGCACCCGGGATTTACAACATCGCCGACGATGATGGCGGCTTCAGCATCGACAAAGCGCGCCGCGAGCTCGGCTTCGATCCTGTGTTCAGGGTTTAGGAACAGGTCACTGCGCGTAGTCACGCCGTCGCTTTGCGGTGGCCGCCGTGACCGCTTTCCGGCTCAGCCAATTTTTGCCCGCTGCTGTCGCGTGCCAGGCGGAGGTCCGCAACGAAGTCGCGGTACGCCTGCGCTTTGTCGGCTTCGTCTTGAATGCGCAGCAGGTAGGACGGATGAACGGTCACGAACAGCGGCGTGCCGTCGTCGAGACGATGCATCTTTCCGCGCAGCGCGGAAATCGTTGCGGTTCAATTCAAGAGACTTCGCGCCGCGGTCGCGCCGAGGGCAATGATCACCGTCGGCTTTACGATTGCGCGTTCGAGATCGACCCACCATCGACAGCGCTCGATCTCATAGGCGTTGGGGCGTTTGTGCAGCCGGCGCTTGCCGCGCATCTCGTGCTTGAAGTGCTTCACCGCATTGGTGACGAAAGCATCATTTCGCGCGATCCCTGCTTCCTTGAGCGCCTGATCGAGAATTCGCCCGGCGTGTCCGACGAAAGGCTTGCCGGCAAGGTCCTCCTTGTCACCGGGTTGTTCGCCGACCAGCATGAAATGGGATTGGGCTTTTCCTTCGCCGGGCACCACCTGGGTCGCATCGGCATAGAGCGGACAGCGCGTGCATTGGGCTTCAGCCTCGCGAAGTGCGCTCAGCGTCGTGATTGAAGGCATGTCATCAGCGCTATTTGGCATTGGGTGCTCTTATGAACGTTCGATCGTCAGTAGATGTTCCTATCCATATGGAAGCAGCTTGCGCACCGCGCTAGGCCCCAACCGCCTGCTCGTAAATGTCCTCCTCTTGAGCGTTGTGGATTCGCACGAGCGCCTCGATCAATTCGATGATGCGTTGGGCATCGCGGATCAGGTAGCGGTCGGCGTCATCGGGACTAAGGCCGTCGGCAAGGCGCCGCAGCAGCCGCGCCAGGTGGATGATCTCCCGGTGGGCCCGGCTCATTGCGCCAAGTCCGTGCTGTGCAGCGAGGTATTTTGCCACACGAGGATAGACAGCGCTTTGGTCGTCTCGCTCGTGTTCGACGATGTCGCGGGCAATGATCTCATCGGCTTCTGCGATCAGTGAGACTGCTTCGGCGCCCGCGGCATGATCCAGCCTATCGGCGATTTCTCTCAGCCGGTCGAGCGTCGCTTCCATGCGTTGGTGATCCAACCGCAGCGATGTCGCGGCGCTGGCTGGCATTTGGCGGTGGCCAAACCGGTGACCCGGTGTCAAAGCGCGCAAGGCGTTGAGGATCACGGCAACGTCGATGACTTCCTGAGTCAAAGCTCCGGCAATGGGCGGCAGCCATCCGATCGCGGCGAAGGCCATTGCCACTCCGGACATTGCCAATCCGGAAACGATGCTCTGCAGCGCGATCCGGCGCGTGCGGCTCGCGATCATCAAGGCATCGGACACGCGATCGAGGCGATCGACGAGAATGACGACATCGGCAGCTTCGGAGGACGCACTGGCTCCTCGCTCCCCCATGGCGATGCCGACATTGGCGGCCGCCAATGCCGGCGCATCATTGATCCCATCTCCAACCATAAGGGTCGGGTGCTGGCGCTGCTCGGTGGCGACGGCATCCACTTTGTCGGCGGGTTCGCGGTCGGCGAGAACCGCATCAAGATCAAGCGCGGCGCCGATCGTCTCGGCAGCGTCCGCGCGATCGCCGGTCACCATCACGATCCGGGACACACCGGCCGCGCGCAATGCCTGTATCGCGCGCGGCGTCTCGCGCCGAAGTTCGTCGGCGAGCAAGACGGCACCAATGGTGTGCCCATCGACGGCGACGAACACGCTGAGCGCCGAGCGCCATGCTGCGCGCCGCAGAGCGCGCACCGCCCACGTCTCGAGTTGGCGGGATCCATTCACCAGTTGGTGCGATCCGACTCGGACCTTTCGACCTTCGAGCACGCCTTCGAGACCAGAGCCCATGGTCTCGCGCACCTCGGTCGGAACAGTCAGCTTAAGCCCTTTTTTGAGCGCCGCCTCGACGATCGCAGCAGCGACGACGTGATGCGATGCCTGTTCGAGAGAAGCGGCAATCCGCAAAATTTCGTCGCCTGTTTGTCCTGGTGCAGCTTCGATCGCAACGAGACGCGCACCGCCGACGGTCAGCGTGCCGGTCTTGTCGAACATCACCGTGTGTGTTCGCGCGAGAGCCTCGAGTGGTCCGCTGCCTTTGACGAGGATCCCCACTCTTGCGGCTTGCGCCACTCCGGCGATGAAGGCGACCGGCGCCGCCAAAATGAGCGGGCAGGGCGTTGCCGCGACCAAGACCGCGAGCCCGCGAACAGGATCGCCGGAATAGAACCAGGCGCCTCCAGCGATGATAACGGTGACCGGCAAGAGCAGCAGCGCAAAGCGGTCTGCAAGCCGGATGAAGGGCGACTTTGCCGTTTGCGCTGCACCGACCATCCGAACGATACCGGCATACGTGCTTTCACTCGCCGTCGCGGAAGCTCGGATTTCGAATGAGTCACCCGCATTGAGGGAGCCGCTTCGCGCCAGTTCACCGGCTTGACGGGAAGCCGGGATCGGCTCGCCCGTCAATGCAGCCTCGTCGATGACCGCAAGCGGGCTGGTGATGATGCCGTCAACCGGCACGACCTCGCCGGCCCGCACAAGGATTTCGTCGCCGACCGCGATGCGCTCGACCGGCACATCCTCGATGGATGATACGGATCGGCGATGGGCGGTGCGCGGTGCGCGGTCGATCAGCGACCTGAGATCCCGCTCGGCGCGGGCGACAGCGATGTCCTCGAGCAGATTGCCGCCGGCATACATGATCGCGACGACGATCCCAGCCAAATTCTGGCCGAGGATGAGTGCGCCCGACATCGACAGAAACGCGACCGCGTCCACGCCCATGCGACCCGCCAGGAGATCGCGGATCATGGAGACGAACAGCCCGACAACGACGGGCAACGTGCCGCCCGCCCAGCACCACGTTGCTAAATCGCCCCGACCCGTGGCCCAGGCCGCGGATCCGAGAACAAGCCCCGCAAGCGCAATGACGATGAGCGCGTGTCGAAACAGGCGATCGCTGATGATCGCCGACTGCGGAGCGTGGCGCGCTTTATCACTCATTGTTCTGCAGCGACAGCGGCGATCGGTCCAAACTCGATGTGCAGGCCATGCCACGCTTCGAGCGCATTGATCTGAGGCGCCAATTCGCCTTGGGCATTGACGAAAGTCAAACGCGTCAGGCGGCAGTCGGGCTATCTAGATGGCGGTGAAATGTCGGCCTGTCTGCGCGCGATCCCGTTGCTCTCGACGGCCCAATGACGAAGGAGCATGAAAATGCGATTGTGGTTCGGAGCGGCTGTCGTCGGAGCCGGCTTGTCTTTGGCGCCTGCTACAGTTCAGGCGCAGGTTAACGACATCGGCAAGCGCGAGTACACCAACAGCTGTGCCGTTTGTCACGGCGCAAGCGGCAAAGGCGATGGGCCGCTCGCGTCCCAGCTTAAGACTCCCGTAGCCAATCTGACGAAGCTCGAAGCGAACAACAACGGCATTTTACCGGTCGAAAAAATCTATGCAGTCATCGATGGCAGACAGGACGTCTCGGTTCATGGCACCCGTGACATGCCGCTTTGGGGAAACGTGTTCCGAACCGACGTCGCTGCGGGACTATGCTTTGGATTGGCCTCACCGAAAGAGCTGGAGAATCTGGTGAAGGGCAGAATATTTGCGCTGATCGGCTATATCCACACGCTTCAAGTCAAATGATCTCATTCACTGGTTGTTTGGGGGGCGCCTCCTGACACCGTTCAGCGTCAGGCGGTCGGCGTGTAACTGAAATTCGCCGCGGTGACGGAACCGTCGCAACTCATTATTGTTGTTCGTAATCATTTCAGAGTTCCGCATGTCCCCGCAGCCCCTCATCGTTTCAATTCCGCATCGCCTCGGCAAAGAGGAAGCGATACGACGCCTGAAGTCCGGCTTGACGACCGCGCAGGCGCAATTCGGCCGCGTGTTCTCGATCGAGGAGGAGACGTGGACGGACGGTCGCCTGCAGTTTCGTATCTCGGCGCTGCTTCAGCCGATCAGCGGCACGATCGACGTTGCCGAAGACCATGCGCGGCTGGAAGTCCAACTGCCATGGCTCTTGGCCCAAATCGCTGGCAAAATTCAGCAGACGATCGAAAAGCAAGCCACGATCATGCTGGAAAAGAAGTGAGGCGGGTGGTCCGTTCTTTGCCACGCCGGGTTATGGAGCAGCCTGACGATGCCGATTGACTATGCCGGATCCTTGCGGCCGCTGTCCGGCGCGTCGTCGTCCATGATGGCGCGCCACGCTGCGCCTTCGAGGTCGTCGTACTGACCCGACTTCAGCGACCACAAGAACGCGCTGAGGCCGAGCAGGCCGAGACCGAGCGCCATCGGCACGAGAAAGATCAGGACTTCCATCTATCCTGCTCCATTTGCCTATCCTGCTCCATTTGCGGACGCTTCGTAGTCGCACCGCCCGCCCGCAGCGCATTCAAGGTGACGAGGATCGAAGATCCCGACATCGCCACCGCAGCAATCAGCGGGCTTGCAAAGCCGAGGATCGCGACCGGCACCGCGACGGTATTGTACGCGATTGCAAGGAAGAGGTTCTGCCGCATCAGGCGCCTTGCCCGACGGGCGGTATCTATTGCAGCGAGGAGGGGCGCGAGCCGGTCACCGAGGAAGACAGCGTCTGCCGCCGCCTGGGTGAGATGAGCCGCGCTTGCGACCGAGAGCGAAGCGTCGGCGGCGGCGAGCGACGGCGCGTCGTTCAAGCCGTCGCCGACCATGAGCAAGTTGCGGCCGGCACGCTGCAAAGCCGAGATTCTTGCGATTTTGTCGGCCGGCGTCATCGCGGCGTGCCAGTGCTCGACGCCGAGGTTGCGCGCGGCGTGCTCGACGGCGGCGGTGCGGTCGCCGGATAAAATTTCGACCGCAAGCCCGCGGTCCAAGAGCGCCGCGATAACCATCGCCGCATCATCGCGCAGCCGCTGACGCACGACGAAGACGTAATGTTCCGCTCCGTAGGCGAAGACGATGATCGAAGCTTCCGGATCGCCGGCGGCCATGCGTTCCACGTCATGGTCGGCATTGCAGAACGAGGGCCGTCCGAGCCGCAACTCGACGCCTTGGTATTCGCAGCGGACGCCTTGGCCGGGCTCCTCAATCGCATTGAGCGGGGTCTTGGCGCGTGCCGCCCGAGCGACGGCTGCGGCGAGGGGATGCCGGCTCGCAAGCGCCAACCGGCCGGCGACCGCCAGCCGAGCGGACGGTATGTGTGCAGCGTTGACGACCTCGGGCTCAGGCAAGGTGAGCGTGCCCGTCTTGTCGAACAGGACGGTATCCGCTCCGGCGAGCCGCTCGAGGGCCTCTCCCGAATTGAGGAGCACGCCATTGCGAAACAATGTGCCCGACGCCACCACCTGGACCGCCGGGATGGCGAGCCCGAGTGCGCATGGACACGTGATGATGAGCACCGCGATCGCGGTGACGATGGCGTCATGCCAACTTGCGCCTACAGCGACCCAGCCAATCAATGTGGCGAGCGCGGTCGCATGAACCAGCGGCGCGTAGAGTTGCGCCGCGCGATCGGCGAGGCGCACGTAGTGCGACCGCGCCTCGAGCGCCCGCTCCAACATGCGGGTGACCTCGTCGAGCAGCGTGCCTTGCGCCGCGGCCGTGACCTCGATCCGCAGCGTGCCCGACAGATTGAGTGTCCCGGCGTAGACGGTGGTGCCACGGGTCGCGGCAACCGGGGTGGTCTCGCCGGTGACAAGGCTCTGGTCGATCTCCGAACGGCCTTCGATGACAGCGCCGTCAACCGCGACGCGCTCGCCGGGGCGCACCAGCACCAGGTCGCCCGGATGAAGCGACTCCACCGGCACGGTGCTGAGTTCGGTCGGGCTCACAAACTTCGTCGCCGTCTCAGCCCGGAGCGCGGCAAGATTGCCGGCGACGGCGCGGGTGCGCCGACGCATCGCCTGTTCCAGCACCCGGCCGGCCAACAGGAAGGTGAGCAACATCAATGCCGAATCGAAATAGGCGTGGGTCGCGTGGTTGATGGTCTCGACGAGAGACATGGCAAGCGCGAGCAGCACGCCGACGCTGATCGGCACGTCCATGTTGACGCGCCGCGCACGAATGGCGCGGATCGCCGAGAAATAGAACGGACGGCCTGCATAAGCCGCGGCCGGCAGCGCAATCAGCGCCGACAGCCAATGAAAGAAGTCGCGCTGCTCGGGCAGGATGTCCGACACGTTGCCGGACCATATGGCGACCGACAGCAGCATGACGTTCATCGTGGCGAACGCCGCGACGCCGAGACAGCGCAGCAGCATGCGCCCTTCGCGTTCTTCGTTTCCGGCGGAACGGCCGGCATCGAAGGGGTGGGCTTTGTAGCCGAGTTCGGCGAGCCGTTCGATGTAACGCTCGGGCGCAACCCGCCCGTCACGCCATTCGATCGCGACGCGACGGTCGGTCATGTTCACGCGGGCCTGCGTGGTCTCAGGGATGGCCGAGAGGCCGTTCTCGATCGCCCGCATGCATCCGCCGCAGGTAATGCCCTCGACGGCAAGCTCCATGCGCGCGACGCCACCGTCGAGATGGCGCACGAAATGAGAAAAATCGCGAGTCGCTGTCATCGGACTTGTCGCTATTCGAGGGTGATCCGGTTCGTCGAGCGGAAGACGCGCTCGCTCTCGCGCTCAGCTTCGATCTCGATCTCCCACAGACCGGGGCTCACATCGGCAGCTTCGCCGCGATAGACCCCGCTTTCGCGTTCAGTCATGGCGACGGTGCGGTCGGCGCGGGTATCGGTCGGCCGGAGAAAGCGAACCGTGAAAGCGAGATTGGCCAGCGGCGCGCCGCTGCGATCGCGCGCTTCGATATTTACGGTGGCGTGGCCGTCAACCGCGCGCTCGATGTGGCCCGAAACGCGCATGTGACGGCCGACCTGTTCATGAGCCGCGCCGATTTCGGCGTTGTAGTTAATACCCGCCTTGTAGGGGCTCTCGGTCTCGATTCCAGGCATGGTGCTGATGGCCAGCGTCATCATCACGCCATTGACGGCGATGACGGTACCGAAGAAACCGAGGAGCGCCAACAGGACCACGCGGCCGGTCAGCGGCCGCGCCGGCCGCGAACGATCGCCGCCAGCGGAAGGGAGGATTTGTCCGAACGATCTCATGCGGTCCTACCTGTTCATAGAGCCCTGTTCATGCAGCCAGCATTCGTCAGCTCAGTTGGCAATGAAATGATCTTGAGCTTTGGCAGTCTCCCGGTTTGCCGTATCGACGGCGCTGAAGGTCAATGGCGTCGAGTGTTCGATCGCCTTGCCGGGCGGAACGGTGACAAGCACCCGTATCTCCCGTCCCTGGTCGGGGCCGACCGGGATCGCCGGCTGGCCAGGAATCGCGGCGTCGAGCCCGACGACATGCACGTCCGCGTCCGGCAGGCCTGTGATGTCGAGCACGACGGTGCGGGTTTCGGGGCGCTTGTTGAGAAGGTGCACCGTGTAGGCGTTGCGGGTCGAGCCGTCGGTCAGCGTGACGAACAACGGATTGCGATCATGCCGCACCGTGATCTCGATGAAGCTCCGGGTCGCGAGCGCGTAGGTCATCACGGCCCCGACGAGGACGATGATTCCCGCATAGATGAGGGTGCGCGGACGCACGAATCGATAGATCGGCGCTTTTCCTTCGGCGCGGCGGGCGATGTTGATATCGTTGTCATAAGCGATGAGCCCGGTCGGCCGGCCCACCTTCGTCATCACGGTGTCGCAGGCGTCGATGCACAGGCCGCACATGATGCATTCGAGCTGGGCGCCATCACGAATATCGATGCCGGTCGGGCACACCGCGACGCATTGCCGGCAATCGACACAATCGCCGGCTGGCAATCCTTGGTGGCGCAGTTCCTCGGCCTTCTTGATGGATTCGCGCGGCTCGCCGCGATCGTAGCGATACGTGACGTTGAGTGCCCATTCGTCGGTGAGAGCGGCCTGGATGCGCGGCCATGGGCACATGTAGACGCACACCTGCTCGCGCATGTGGCCGGCAAGGGTGTAGGTCGTGAAAGTGAGGATCGCGATCCACCCATACGCAGCCATGGGGGCTGTACCGGTCGCAAGTTCTTTCACCAGGGTCGGAGCATCCGCGAAGTAGAGGACCCAGGCGCCGCCGGTCCACCATGCGATGAAAAGCCAGATCGAATGTTTGGCAACGATCTCGCCGATCCGTCGCACCGTCAGCTTGCCGCCAGCCTTCTTCATCCGCTCCCGCCGATCGCCTTCGATGAAGCGCTCGACCGCGTAGAACAGGTCCGTCCACACCGTCTGCGGGCACAGATAGCCGCACCAGATGCGGCCGCCGATCGCATTCATCAAGAACAACGCCATGGCGGCGATGATCAGCAGGCCGGTGAAGTAATAAACCTCCTGCGGCCACAGCTCGATGAAGAAGAAATAGAAACGGCGGTTGGGAAAATCGACCAGCACCGCCTGGCTCGGCGCACCCGGGCCGCGGTCCCATCGCACGAACGGCAGCAAATAGTAGAGGGCGAGGCAGGCCGCCATCAGGCCCCATTTGATGTTGCGGAAGGTGCCCGAGACGCTTTGCGGATAGACGGCTTTGCGGGCCGCGTAGAGCGGCTCGTGGTCGACATCGAGATCGGCCGGGATCAGGGGCTTATTCATCTAGGCCTCGATGGACTCGGAATAGGGCAATGGATTTTACTTAGCAGTGCGGAGGCCGCCCATCTTTGATGCAGCGCAAACAACGCTCCCATCAACAAATTGTAAATCCGGCTTTCGTTGATGGCTCGTTGTTTTGAGTTCCATTCTCGGGGGAGCGAGGAGGCATGCCGCTTCGCCATAAAACGAATGGCGGCCGGAACTGCCGGCCGCCATCGATCGCCCCCGCTGGTATTATTGACCGCCGCCTAGCGTATGTACGTAGACAGTGAGGGCATTGATTGTCGCGGGGTCTAGCCGTCCGGCCCACGCCGGCATTACGCCGCCGCGGCCATTGGTAATGTCGTCGATAATCGTCGCCTCATCCGACCCGTAGAGCCAAATGCGGTCGGTGAGGTTCGGTGCGCCAAGATCGCGATTGCCCTGGCCGTTTTCGCCATGGCAGGCAGCGCAATTGTCCGCGAAGATCTTCTTGCCCGCGGCAAGGTCGATGCCGGTTCGCACCGGAAGACCAGACAGTGAGCGGACGTAGTCGGCAACCTGCACGATCTCCTCGGGCTTGAGCAGCTTGTCGCGCCCGAATGCCGGCATCGCGCTCTCGTGCGCCTTGGGGTTCCCGGAGCGGACGCCATAGGCAATAGTGTCGTGGATGGCGTTGAGCGTCCCGCCCCAGAGCCAGTCATCATCGTTCAGATTGGGATAACCCTTCGCGCCGGCAGCGCCTGAGCCGTGACACGGCGCGCAGTTATTGCCGAAGGCGGCTTTGCCCTGTGCCTGAGCGAAGGCGAGGAGTGACGGGTTCTTTTCGATGTCGGCAAGCGGCGTCTCGGCGAGTGCCGCGCCTTTTTCGCCGCGGATCTTGGTGAGATCGGCGAGATCGGAGGCGACCTGGGCGCGATCCGAATAACCCCACACGCCGGCCGTGAAGCCGGTTACCGTCGGCCAGGCCGGATAGACAACCCAGTAGCCAATCGCCCAGATGATCGTGGCGTAGAATATGAACAGCCACCACCGCGGCAGCGGCGTGTTGAGTTCTTCGATGCCGTCCCATTCGTGACCGGTCGTGATGGCGCGGGAGGCGGGCTTTGTCTCTTTCGCCATGGTTTTAGTCCTCCCGCAGCGGCATCTTGGCGGCGTCGTCAAACGCTGCGCGATTGCCGGGCCACAGCGCATAGACGACGATGGCGATAAAGATCGCCACGAAGATCGGTGTCCACAGCGTCATGACGAAATCGGAGATGAAGGTCTGCATGGTTCATCCTCACCGCAGATCGGCTTTGTCGTTGTAAAGCTTGAAGTCGACGAGGGTGCCGAGCATGTCGAGATAGGCGACGAGCGCATCCATCTCGGTGATGCGGGCGGGCCGGCCGTCGAAGTCGCGAACATTCGCCTTCGGATAGCGCGCGCGAAAATCCTTCACGCCATCGTCATCCGGATTGGCCTGCGCCTTAAGGTCGGCGGTCGCGTGGGCGATCTGATCCGCCGAGTAGGGCACGCCGACCGCGCGATTGGTGCTCAGATGAGCGGCTATGTCGTGATAGTCAAGATCGGTCTCAGCAAGGAAAGGATACCCCGGCATCACCGATTGCGGCACGACTGAGCGCGGATCGATCAGATGGGCGACGTGCCACTCGTCGGAATATTTGCCGCCGACCCGCGCGAGGTCCGGTCCGGTCCGCTTCGAGCCCCATTGGAAGGGGTGGTCGTACATGCTTTCCGCCGCGAGCGAATAATGGCCGTAGCGCTCCACTTCGTCGCGCAGCGCGCGGATCATCTGCGAGTGGCAGAGATAGCAACCTTCGCGCACATAGATGTTGCGGCCGGCGAGTTCGAGCGGCGTGTAGGGCCGCATGCCTTCGACCGTCTCGATGGTGCTCTTGAGATAGAACAGCGGCGCTATTTCGACGATGCCGCCGATCGCGATCACGAGAAGAATGCCGATCACGAGAAGGATCGAATTCTTCTCCAATGCCTGATGTCTTGTGAAAATCGACATGACGCTTACTCCGCGGGCTGGAGCGCCGGTTGTGGAGCGACGAACTCAGCCTCGCCGTGCCGGACGGTCATATAGAGGTTGTAGGCCATGATCAGCGCGCCGACGAGGAAGAGAGCGCCGCCGAGAGCGCGGATGACGTAGAAGGGATGCATCGCCTCCACCGTCTCGATGAACGAGTATTCGAGGAATCCGAGCGAGGTGTAGGCGCGCCACATCAGGCCTTGCAGGATGCCCGACACCCACATCGCCGAGATGTAGAAGACGATGCCGATGGTCGCGATCCAGAAATGCCAGTTGACGAGCTTGAGGCTATAGAGACCCTTCCGCTCCCACAGCCACGGCACCAGGCAGTAGAGTGCGCCGAACGACACGAACCCGACCCAGCCGAGCGCGCCCGAATGGACGTGGCCGATGGTCCAGTCGGTGTAATGGCTCAGCGAGTTGACGATCTTCACCGACATCATCGGGCCTTCGAAGGTCGACATGCCGTAGAAGGCGACCGAGACCACCAGCATGCGCAGAACCGGATCGGTGCGCAGCTTGTCCCACGCGCCGGAGAGCGTCATCAGGCCGTTGATCATGCCGCCCCATGACGGCATCCACAGCATGACCGAGAAGGTCATGCCCAGCGTCTGTGCCCAGTCGGGCAGGGCGGTGTAATGCAGGTGGTGCGGACCGGCCCAGATGTAGAGAAAGATGAGAGACCAGAAATGGACGATCGACAGCCGGTAGGAATAGATCGGCCGTTCCGCGCGCTTCGGCACGAAGTAGTACATGATGCCGAGGAAGCCCGCGGTGAGGAAGAAGCCGACCGCGTTGTGCCCGTACCACCACTGGAACATAGCGTCTTGGACGCCGGACCAGGCGATGTAGGACTTCGAGCCGAAGGGCGACACCGGCAGCGCCGGGTTGTTGCCGAGGTGCAGCACCGCGATGGTCACGATGAACGCAAGATAGAACCAGTTCGCGACGAAGATGTGCGGTTCCTTGCGCTTGATAAGCGTGCCGAGGAAGACCAGCAGATAAACCACCCACACGATGGTGAGCCACAGGTCGGCATACCATTCAGGCTCGGCATATTCCTTGGACTGGGTGACGCCGAGCAGGTAGCCGGTGCCCGCGATCAGGATGAAGAAGTTGTAGCCGAGCACGACGAACCAGGGAGCGAGTTCGCCGGCGATGCGGGTGCGGCAGGTCTTTTGAACAACGTAGAGCGACGTCGCAAGAAGCACGTTGCCGCCGAAGGCGAAGATCACCGCTGATGTATGAAGCGGCCGCAGGCGACCGAAATTCGTCCACGGCAAATCGAAGTTGAGCGCCGGCCAGGCCAACTCCAGCGCGATCCACAGACCGACCAGGAAGCCCGCCAAGCCCCAGAAAACCGCAAAAGCCGACGCGACCTTGATCGGCCCCAACTGATAATTCGGTTTGCCGTTGATTTCCTGCGGCGGCATCAGGCCGGCGCGGGCATAATAATGGCTGACAACCGCTACCACCGCCGCGAGGCTCGCTGCGCTGGCGAGGAAGGCGTGGAACGCGAAAGCGGTGTCCTCAGCTTTCGCTGCGAAGATGATGGCAAGAAGCGCCGTGAATGAAAAAATCAGCGTCAGGCCGCCTTCGCCGATCGTCATTGATTTTCGTTCAACCGCATCAGTCATGATCCACCATCGCCTCGGGGTCTTCAGCACGTTGCATTAGATTCGGCTAATGAAGATGTCCGACAAAGCTCTCATTTCATTGAGAGGCAGCCCATGTGTAGGCATTGATGTAGGTCAAAATCCTGTGGCACTGCAATCGGAGGGGCGAAGTCGCGCCTTTCGTCAACGCTCTCTTCTGCATGCGTGGACGCTACCGTTGCGGAGCATCTCGACTTTCGTCGAGCCCGATGTCGTCACCACCCGCGAGGAAACAGCGAGCGCCAATCCATTGGGGATCGGGTCGCTTGCTCGGGAACCGTTACCAGACAGCCGCAGCAGCACATCGTGGTCCCTCCGCCGCACGGACAATCGCCATTCCAATCGCCATTCGCGACATAGTCATTTCCGTCCTGTAGATTCGCGATTGCCGGTTATCCGGGTCGCATGGGGCAGGTTGGCGGACATTGAGACAGATCAAGATTGCGAATGGATCTGCGCGCTAGCAAGTGCCGATCCGAGGCCGCAGCCGGGAACAAAGTGATGATTGATTTTTGGCCGAAGGACCGTTCGCTGGCGCGCTGGAAGACTCAGCATGTCGACCTATCGCCTCGATAAGATTATATCGCCGCGCTCTGTGGCCGTCGTCGGAGCGAGCCCCAACGCAGGCTCGGTCGGTCGGCACATCGTCGCCAACATCGTAAGTGCCGGGTTCCCCGGGCCGATCCACGTCGTCAATCCGCACTACGCCGCGATCGAGGGCATTGCCACCGCCGCATCGCTGAGCGCAATCAAGGAGCCGCCTGATCTTGTCGTGATCGCCGTGCCGCCGGCGGCCGTGCCTGACACCGTCGCAGAGGCCGTGCGCTGCGGCGTTCCGGCCGCGGTGATCATCACGGCGGGGTTGGGCCATGGCGCTGGCTCGCTCGCCGAAGCAACCGAGCGGGCGGCACGCGCGCGCGGTCTGCGGCTGATCGGTCCCAATTGTCTCGGCGTTCTGGTTCCTGCGGCCCGGTTGAACGCGAGTTTCGCGACCCGGATGCCGCCGCAGGGCGATGTCGCCGTCATATCGCAGTCGGGCGCGATCGCGGCCGGCATGATCGAATGGGCGGCACGGCGGACCGTCGGTTTCTCCGCAGTGGTGTCGATCGGCGACCAGGTCGACATCGATTTCAGCGATCTTCTCGATTTTTTTGCGATGGATCGGCCGACCCGTTCGATCGTGCTCTACGTCGAATCCATCAAGAATGCGCAGAAGTTCATGTCGGCCGCCCGCGCCGCGGCCCGCACGAAGCCCGTCATCGTCATCAAGGCAGGCCGTCACGCCCAGGGCGCAAAGGCGGCGGCTACTCACACCGGGGCGCTCGCGGGATCGGACGCGGTTTACGATGCCGTGTTCCGCCGGGCGGGCCTTCTGCGCGTCTTCGATCTCGATGAATTATTCGACGCGACCGAGACGTTGAGCCGCTTGCAGCCGTTTGCCGGGGAGCGTCTCGCCATTTTGACCAACGGCGGCGGGATTGGTGTGCTCGCGGTCGATCGCCTCATCGATCTCGGCGGCGTGCTGGCGGAAATCTCTCCGGACGCCATGGCGCGGCTTGATTCGGTCTTGCCGCCGACCTGGTCGAAGGCCGATCCCATCGACATCGTCGGCGATGCCGACGCCGCCCGCTATACGTCGGCTCTCGAGATATTGCTCGCAGACAAGGCGAACGACGCGGTGCTCGTGCTTAACGTGCCGACGGCGCTTGCGTCGCCGGCCGCGACCGCGGAGGCGGTTGCGGCCGTCGTCACCCGTTACCGCGCGACGGTCGTGCGGCCGAAGCCGGTGTTTGCCGTCTGGGTCGGGAGCGACGAAACAGTCGCCGCAAAATTCTCCGCGGCTAAGGTTCCCAACTATGCGACCGAGGCAGAAGCGATTTACGGCTTTACCCATCTGGTGCGCTATGCCCAGACGCGCGATGCCCTGTTGCAGACGCCGCCAAGCCTTCCCACGAGCTTCGTTCCTGACGTTGCCGCGGCGCGGGTGGTGGTCGAGGAGGCGTTGCGCAATGGGCGACGCTGGCTCGATCCGATCACCGCCGCGCAGGTACTGACGGCTTATGCCGTGCCGACGGTTCCGGTTGTGCTCGCCCGAGACCCGGAACAGGCGGCCACCGTCGCGACGCCTTTCTTGGCCGCCGGGCAGTCGGTGGCCGTCAAAATTCAATCGCCTGACATTGTGCACAAGTCGGACATCGGGGGCGTGCGGCTCGGTCTGACGTCCGAAGTCGCAGTCCGCGACGCCGCAGCTGACATCATCGCGCGGGCGCGAGAAGCAAAGCCCGATGCCGAGATCACTGGGGTGATCGTCCAGCCGATGATCGTCCGGCCAAAGGCGCATGAACTTCTGGTGGGACTGGCCGACGACCCGACTTTCGGTCCGGTCCTCGCCTTCGGGCAGGGCGGAACGGCGGTCGAGGCGATCGATGACAAGGCCCTGGCGCTGCCTCCGCTCGATCTCGTCATGGCGCGCAATCTGATCGCCCGCACGCGTGTGTTCCGTCTGCTCAAGGGCTATCGCAATGTGCCGCCCGCCAAAACCGAGGACATCGCGCTGACGCTCGTGAAGCTCGCTCAGCTCGCGGCCGACGTGCCGGAGATCCGCGAACTCGACATCAATCCGCTGCTGGCGGACGAGACCGGCGTTCTTGCGCTCGATGCGCGCATCGCCGTCGCTCCGCTTGACGCCGCCATGAAACGCGCGGGCAGCTATGGCCGCTTCGCCGTGCGGCCGTACCCGAGCGAATGGGAGCAGCAGCTCACACTCGCCGATGGGAGCAAGATTTTCGTACGGCCGATCCGTCCGGATGATGAGGCGGTGCTGCGCGCGTTTCTTGAAAAGATCACCGCGGAGGATTTGCGCCTGCGCTTCTTCGCGCCGATCAAGGACTTCAGCCACGCCTTCCTGGCGCGCCTCACGCAGCTCGATTATGCCCGCGCAATCGCCTTCGCGGCATTCGACAAGCCAGGCGGCGATTTGTTGGGGGTTGTTCGGCTGCATGCCGACGCCAACCACGAGAAGGGCGAATATGCGATCTTGATCCGCTCCGACCTCAAAGGCCGCGGCCTCGGCTGGGCACTGATGGAATTGATGATCCGTTATGCTCGCGGCGAAGGGCTGACCGCGATCGAGGGGCAGGTGCTGAAAGACAACGTGACGATGCTCCAGATGTGCCGCGAACTCGGGTTTTCAGTCGCCGACGATCCCGAAGACGGCACCATCGCCGTCGTCTCGTTGCAGATTCACTGAGGACAGCCCGCTTTTTTGCGGCGGGTGCGGATTGTGATTTATCATCCGTGGCTTGCTGCCGGTCCGAAGCTCCTCTAATACGCGGCTGATGGACCAACCAAAGCCCCCGCAATGAGCCTGTTCATTCAACCCGAGATCGTGGACCGCAAGCGGCGGCGCGCCGCCATTGATCGCTTGCGCGAGGTGCAGGGGCGGCTGCCGACCTGGAGCGAGCTTGCCGATCCGGCGACGATTCCGGTGAAGGAATTGCCGGAGCTAGCGAAGGTCGATCCCGATACGCCGAATCCCGCGAATCTGTGGCGGGTCCATTGGTTCAACGGCAAAGACCGCAAGACCCGCACCGACGTGCCGGCGCACGTGGTGCTGCCGCCCGAGTTGACGGGCGTGAAGGCGCCGATCGTGGTGCTGCTCGGCTGCCGGTTTCCGATGATCGGCGCCCACAAGGTGCTCGCCGCGTATGCTTGCCTCGTGCCGCGCCTGGTGACCGGCCAATTCGATCCCTCGCACGACCGCGCCGTGTGGCCTTCCACGGGGAACTACTGCCGCGGCGGCGTCGCGATTTCCCGCATCCTCGGATGTCGCGGCGTCGCCGTGTTGCCCGCTGGCATGAGCCGCGAGCGCTTCGACTGGTTGGCGCAATGGGTCGCCGATCCGGCGGACATCATCCGCACGCCCGGGACCGAGAGCAACGTCAAGGAGATCTACGACGAGTGTGCGGTGCTGGCGCGCGACGAGCGCAACGTGATCCTCAATCAGTTCTCGGAATTCGCGAACTTTCTCATTCATTATTATTGCACCGGCCGCGCGTTCGATCGGGTCTTCGACAGCCTCCAGCGCAAACACGAAGGATATCGGCTGTCGGCCTTCGTCGCGGCGAGCGGATCGGCAGGGACGCTTGGCGCCGGCGATCGACTGAAGAAGCTGCATGGCACGAAGATCGCCGTGGTCGAAGCGGCCGAATGTCCGACCATGCTCTATAACGGCTACGGCGAGCACAACATCCAAGGCATCGGCGACAAGCACATTCCGCTGATCCACAATGTCATGAATACCGACGTGGTGATCGGCGTCTCCGACGCGGCGACCAATGCGCTCAATCTCCTGTTCGGCAGCACCTGCGGCCGCGACTATCTCACCGGCCGTCGCCACATCGATCGGGACATGGTCCAGCAGTTCGACGATATCGGGATTTCAGGCCTCGCCAATATCGTCGGCGCGATAAAGCTCGCCAAGCATCTTGACTATGGGCCAAACGACGTTGTGATGACGGTCGCAACGGACAGTGCCGTGCTTTACGCCAGCGAACGCGACGCCCATCTCGCGCGGGCGTACGCCGGCCAATTCGATGCCGTGAATGCGGGCGAGATTTTCGGCCGGCACATGGAAGGCATCGTCGATGACCGGGTCCTGGAACTCCGCCACATCGACCGCAAACGCATTTTCAATCTCGGCTACTACACCTGGGTCGAGCAGCAGGGCGTCTCGATCGAAGATTTCGATCGCCGCAAGAGCCAGGACTTCTGGCAATCGCTCGTCGACGATATCCCCGCCTGGGACCGGATGATCGAGGATTTCAACGACGAGATCGGCGGTAGGAACGCAACATGAGCGTGGTCCACCCCTACACCAAGTTGCGCGCCGAGTTGGCACAACGTGACAGGAGCCTGCGCGAGAAAGTGGTTTCGCTCGATGAAGCTGCCTCGTTCGTTCACGACGGCGATGTCGTCGGCATCGGCGGCAGCACCATGTCGCGCACGCCGATGGGACTGATCTGGGCGCTTATCCGTGCCAAGCGCAAAAAGCTCACCTGCGCCCGCAGCATCATCTCGAGCGACGGCGACCTGCTGTTGGGCGCCGGCGCAAGCGAACACATCATCACCAGCTGGTTCAGCCAGGGCATCCTGTGGGGCGTGTCGAAGGTGATGCGGCACCATATCGAAACCGGCAAGGCGAAGTACGAAGAGTGGAGCCACATGGCGATGGGCATGCGCTTTCGCGCGGGCGCGACGGGCGTGCCGTTCCTGCCGATCCGCTCGATGCTGGGCTCCGACGTGCTGCGGCTGCGGCCGGAAGCCAAGGAAATGACGTGCCCGTTCACCAACGAGCAGCTGTTGCTCGTGCCGGCGCTCAATCCCGACGTGGCCTTGATCCACGTGCAACGCTGCGATCCATACGGCAACGCGCAAGTTGACGGGCTCCAGTTCATGGACGCGGATCTTGCCATGGCGGCGACACGGGTGATCCTGACCACGGAGCGCATCATCTCCAACGATCAGATCCGGCGCGCGCCCGACCACACCAAGATTCCGTTCTTCGCGGTGGATGCGGTGGTCGAGCTGCCGTTCGGCAGCGCGCCGCATGAGTGTTACGGCGTTTACGAGCCGATGATGCGGCACATGGAATTCTACGTCGATCTCGTGAACAAGGAGCCGGTCAAGGGGATGCGGGAGTATCTCGATCGGTTCGTCTATGCTCCGAAATCATGGACCGAGTTCCTCGAGCTCATCGGCCTGGACGACATTCTGTCGGCAAGCCGCGAGGGACGTTCGATCTACAACGCTTAAGGGCCGATGACGCTGAAGTCCGATTATACTGCCGGCGAGCTGCTCGCGATCCTGAGCGCGCGCCAGCTCAAAGAGGGGCAGGTGGTGTTCGCCGGCGTCGGCATTCCGCTGCTGGCGGCGACGCTTGCGCAGCGCCTGCACTGTCCTGGCCTCACGATCCTGTTCGAGGGTGGCGTCGTCGGCGCGTTCATCGAGCCCGGCAAGTTGCCGCCGTCGACCAATGATCAGCGCTGCACGGCCCGTGCCAACATGGTGCTCGGCAGCGCCGAAGTGCTGTTGCTGTTGCAGCGCGGCTATGTCGACATCGGCTTCATGGGCGGCGCCCAGATCGATCAGTACGGCAATCTCAACAGCTCGTTCATCGGCGACCCGGAACACCCGAAGACCCGGCTGCCGGGTACCGGCGGGGGCAACGACATCTCGAGCCTCACCAACATGATCGTGACGATGAAGCACGAGAAGCGCCGCTTCGTCGAAAACGTCGACTTCATCACCAGCCCGGGCTGGCTCAAGGGGCGCAAGACGCGGAGCGCCGCCGGGCTTGCAATGGGCGGCATGTATCGCGTCGTCACCGATCTCGCGGTCTTCGGCTTCGACGAGCACACACACCGCATGAAGCCTCTTGCGCTCAATCCCGGCGTCACCCGCGAACAGGTGCAGGACAACACCGGATTCAAGCTTGAGTTCGATCACGATACCGGCGTTACCGAGCCGCCGACCGGCCACGAGCTCAGCACGCTGCGCGCGCTCGATCCACAGCGCCTCTACATCGGCTGACCGAAATGAACCCGAAAAGCACAGTTCATAACCGCAAGGCGGCCTCAAAGAGTAAACATCCAGGAGTAACGACATGACATCCTTGAGCCGGACGTTTGGCATCGCGGCGCGCAACTTCACCGCCTATCCCGAAATGCCGGATGCCCACGCCCTGGTGGATTACGGCGTCAGGATGGAGCAACTCGGCTTCGACTCGCTGTGGGTCTGGGATCACGTCCTGCTTGGGGTCGATCCGAATTTTCCGATCCTGGAGTCGCTCACGATTTTGACCGCAATCGCGGCCCGCACGAAGAAGATCAAGCTCGGAACGGGCATTCTCGTTCTGCCGCTGCGCAATCCGGTGATCCTTGCGAAACAATTGGGGACGATGGACCTCTTGTCGGATGGCCGGCTGATCATGGGGATGGCGTCCGGCTGGTACAAGCGGGAGTTCGATGCGGTCGGCGTCCCGTTCGACAAGCGCGGCAAGATCATGGACGAGAATCTCGACATCCTCACCCGCTTCTGGACCGAGGACATGGTCAAGGGCGAGTTCATGTTCCACAAAATTCCGGCCGGCGTGATGTATCCGAAGCCGGTCCAGAAACCGCGGCCGCCGATTCTGATCGGTGGCTATGTCGACCGCGTGCTCAAGCGCGCTGCCGTCGCCGGTGACGGCTGGCTCACTTACTTCTATCGGCCGGAAAGCTTTGCGAAATCGTGGGAAAAAATTCGCGGCTTCGCCAAGGAAGCCGGCAAGGACCCTGACAAGCTGTTGAACGCGTCGCAGTTGCCCATCCGCGTCGGCAAGTCGCGCGCCGCGATCGAGAGCGAGATGATGGAGTGGCTCGGGAAGGAGTGGGACTACGCCTCGTGGAGTGAGTCGACCAAGGACAGCGCCATCCTCGGCACCGTCGATGAGTGCGTCGCCCAGTTGAAGGAGCATCTCGCAGTCGGCACGCAGAAGCTCATTTTCGTGCCGTATCGCTACGAGCCGGAGCAGATCGAGATCATCGCGCGCGAGATCATCCCGCGGCTCAAAAACGGCTGAGATCGGTCCGCTCTATTGAAATTGGGATGCCGGCGCAGCCGACTCACGCCGGCTGGTGTTCGTGCTTGACGGTGAACACTAAGCTCGCGCTGTCGGTCTTGCCCTCATTGAGGGTGGCGTGAGGGTCCTTCGGCTCGAACAGAACGCTCTCGCCGGGATAGAGGGTGAATTTCTCGCGGCTGGTGTCGAACGAGAGTTCGCCTTCGAGAACGAAGAAAACCTGCGACCAGGAATCATGATGATGCAATTCGCCGCCGGCGCCGGGTGGCGCCTTGGACACCTGCACTGAAAACTCGCCATCGCCGAACGGGACGATGTTGGTGACCTTCAGCCCGCCAAAATGCGCCGGCGGCGTGAAACCCTCCGGATTTTTCTCGCGCCAGATTTTCATCGGACCAACTCCTATTTCGAGATATAGGCCATGTAGGGGCTGAGCACCGAGCGAACCGGTATCTGGACGATCGCCGGCTTTCCCGATTCAAGGGCAGCCTGTATCGCCGCTGCGATCTCTGGCGCGGTTCGCGCGTGCGCGCCGAAGCCGCCGAGCCCTTCTGCGACTTTCGCCCAATCGCGCCGCGGCAGATCCATCTCGAATTCGCCCCCATAAGCCATCTTTTGCGGCAACGCGATCGCGCCCCATTTCTCATCGTCGAGCACGACGACAACCACCGGTCGGCCGTAGCGCGCCGCCGTTTCGAGTTCGGTCACGTGGTAGCCGATGCCGCCGTCGCCGACGAAGACGACAGCCGGTCGGTCGGGCGCTGCGAAGCGCGCCCCGATTGCGTAGGGCACTTCCGCACCGAGTGCGCCGGCTTGCCCGGCACGGAGATAGCGGAAGGGCTCCTTGAGCTGCAGGCGGGCATCAACCCAGAAGTCCACATTGCCGTGGGAGGAGACCAACGTCACGTCGTCGGGCAGCGTAGATAATACAGCATCGGTCGCGGCAACCGGGTGCAACGGGCCGTCGCCATCGCTCGGCTCGAATTGCGCAGCGCGCTCGGCGCGCCACGCGCTTGCCAAGCCATCGATCCAGGCACGATCGACCCGTGGCGCCGCTATCTCCGTAAGCGCGTCGACAAACGCCGACGGTGAAGCGACCACGCCCACATCGGCTTTGCGATTGCGCCCGAGCCGCTCGGGATCGACGACGCATTGCACCACTCGCGTGCCGGGGCCGAGCGCTCGCCCGAATTCGAGGTCGAACTCGAAATGATGTCCCAGCAGTATCACGAGATCGGCTCCGCCTAGTGCGCGGCGCAGCGTGGTGTTGCACGGCGTATAGCCTGGCCCGATACACAAGCGATGGGTTTCGTCGATCACGCCGCGGGCGAGCCGCAAAGTCGCGAAGGGCAAGTGCAATCGCTCAACGATATTCGTGAGTTGTGCCGGCAAATCCCAACGAACGTCATCGCCGATGAGAAGCACGATACGCCGCTCTTGGGCGATCACCGCTGCGATCGCGTCGCGATCTCGCACCGCCAAGCCGGGCAGGGCGCGGGAGAAGGTCGGCATCGGCATATCTATGGCTGGCGCCGCGAGCACATTGACCGGAAGCTCTAGAAACGCCGGGCCCGGCGTGCCGGACCACATCCGCCGGAACGCCATCTCGATGAATTCAGGGATGCGCTCCGTCTGCAGCACGCGCGCAGCAAACTTGGTCACTGGCGCCATGATCGGAATATGATCCGCCGACATGCCGGCGCCGCGTTCAAACGAAGCGGTGTTGGCCTGCGCGCCCAGAATGAGAAGTGGCGTGCCCGCCATTTTCGCGGTTAGCGCTGGGGTGACAGTATTGGTCACGCCCGGGCCGAGCGTCACTGCTGCGACACCCGGTACACCGGTGACACGCGAGACCGCCTCCGCCATGAAGCAGGCGCCGGCTTCGTGGCGCGTGTGATGCAGCGGCAGCGAGTGAGAAGCGCATGCGTTGTAGATCGAATTGAGCGGGCCGCCGGAGACCGAGAACATCTGGCGCACGCCCATCGCCTGGAGCGATTTGACGACGAGATCGCCGCCCTCGAATCGATTGGCGCGTCGTTCAGCCATGACGGTCAGTACGCACGTGACTTGCCGCCGTCGATCGCGATGGCGGCGCCAGTGACATATTCGGCGGCATCCGACACCAGGACCGCGGCAAGCTTGCCGAAGTCCGCAGCGTGGCCCATGCGCCGCAGCGGCACCTCATCAAGCCAGATCGCCTCCGCCGCCTCGCGGCTGATGCCCTTCTCCTTCTGGGTCGCATCGATCAGGCTCACCATGCGGTCGGTGTCGATCGGACCCGGACACAGCGTGTTCACGAGAATATTGTCGCTTGCGAGCTCGACCGAGAGCGTCTTGGCAATGCCGGTGATCGCGAGCCGCGTCGAATTCGACAGCACCATGCTTGGCTGCGCGGTTTTTACCCCGACGGTTGTGATGCACAGAATGCGGCCGCCGCTGTTCGCCCGCATCGACGGGATCACGCGGTGCAGAAGGTCGACGACCGGCATCACCGTCATGTTGAGCGCGGCCTGCCACGTCTCGCGATCGATGCTCGTGAATGGTCCGGCGGCTGGCCCTCCAGTGTTGGCGATCAGGATGTCGATGCCGCCAAAACGACGCAGCACTTCGTCGACGCCGCGGGCAATGCTCGCGGGATCGCAAAGATCCATGGCCAAGGGCAAGGTCTCAGCGGTGCGGGCAATGGCCTGAGCCTCTCGCTTCAAATCGTCGAGACTGCGCCCCGTCATCGCGACGCGCGCACCCTCCGCTCCGAGAGCGCGCGCGCAGGCGAGACCGAGGCCGCGCGAGGCCGCCGTGACCAGGGCACGTTTGCCCCGCAATCCGAGGTCCATCCCGTCGCTCCGTCCCCGAAAATTCGTGCGACCTTATTGTGCTTTCGGGGAAGCAGCAACGTCGCGGCGCGGCCGCAGCGAAGAATCACTCGTCTGCAGCCTTGCTGATCAGCTCCCAAATGAGATGGAGCGTGATCGGTGTCTGCTGCACCGGTACGCCCAACGCGTTCGCGACAGCATTCGCGATCGCAGCCGCCGGTCCGATCGCGCCGCCTTCGCCGAGGCCCTTCATGCCGAGCGGCGTGACCGGCGACGGCGTCTGAATGTGATGCACTTCGATATTGGGCAATGAGGAGGCGATCGGCATCAGATAGTCGGCAAAGTTCGTCGTCATCGGCTGGGCGCTGTCGTCGTAGATGAAATGCTCCCACAGTGCCGAGCCGATACCTTGCACAACGCCGCCACGCACCTGGCCATCGACGATCATCGGATTGACGATGGTGCCGCAGTCTTCCACGACGACGAACCGCTTGAGTTCGACAGCCGCGGTTGCGAGGTCGATCTCGACGACGGCCGCGTGCACGGCGTTGGTGTAGCTGCCGTCTGGTGGCCCATCGACGAATGCAGTCGCGATTAGGCCGGGCTCCATGCCGGCGGGCAAATTCTCGACATTGCGCGAGGCCCAGCGCGCCAGCAGGGCGATCGGAATGGCGCGGCTCGCGTCCCCCGCGATGCGGGCCTGACGATCGACGAGTTCGATCATCTTGGGGACCGCCTGCAGGTGCTGGGCGGCGATGGCGATGAGCTTGTCGCGGATCACGCCGGCGGCACGATGCGCGGCGCCACCGCCGAGGGTGATGCCGCGGCTGCCCCAGGTGCCGACCGTGTAGGGTGACGTCACGGTGCTGCCGTGGCGCACCAACACGTCCTGTGGCGGAATGCCAAGCTGATCGGCTACCAGCTGGGCAAAGGTGGTTTCGTGGCCCTGGCCGTGGCACTGCAGGCCCGTATCGACGGTTACGGTGCCGTCGGGGTGCATCTCGACCTTGGCGGACTCGTAGCCGGTCTCGATCGGGGACCGGCGGCGGATGAAATCCGGGGTGCCGTGGGCGGTCTGCTCCAAGAACAGAGCGATACCGACGCCAGTGCGAGTGTGCGGCGTCTGAGGGTTGCGCGCGCGTGCGACGTCTGGCGCCAGAAGGTCGCGGATTTTCGTCAGCGATTCGGCGTAAGAGCCCTGGTCATAGGTAAATCCGAGGACGTTGGTATACGGAAATTTGGCGATCAGGTTTCGCTCGCGCAGCTCTATCGGATCGATCCCGAGTTCGATCGCGATTTCGTCCATCAGCCGTTCCTGCGAGAACACCGCGGCCGGACGACCGACGCCGCGATAGGTGCCGATGGGACATTTGTTGGTCGCGACGCCGCGATAGGTCGCTTCGTAAGCGCCGATGTCATAAGGCCCGGGCAACACTTTCGCGACCATGCCGGGATCGCTCCCAGCGGTGAAGGGCCAAACCGAATAGGCTCCGACATCGACCGTGATGTCCGCCTTCAGCCCCAGCACCTTGCCTTCCGCCGACACATAAGCTTCGAGAGAGTGGACGTGCTCGCGGGCATGGATGCTGGCGATGAGATGCTCGCGCCGATCTTCGATCCACTTCACGGGGCGGCCGGTGCGAACGGCG
Organism: uncultured Alphaproteobacteria bacterium; assembly: GCA_963787675.1. Taxonomy (GTDB): domain Bacteria; phylum Pseudomonadota; class Alphaproteobacteria; order Rhizobiales; family Xanthobacteraceae; genus JAJPKK01. The sequence continues at coordinate 98,398 of CAWBDV010000003.1, forward strand.
AGCCACGCCAGCAGGACTTCTTCGGCGAAGACATGCCCTTTGACGCCGAACCCGCCGCCGACCTCGGGCGCAATGACGTTGATCCGGTTCTCCGGCCAGCGCAGTTCCTCCGCTAGGTACGTCCGCAGGAGGTGCGGAATTTGGGTCGATGACCAGACCGTCAGGACTTGGGTCGCGGGATCGAGTGCCGCCACGACGCCGCGGCCTTCGAGCGGCACGCCTGCCTGCCGCTGATTGCGATAGGTGCGGCGGATGACGTGCCGCGCCTGCGCGTGCGCGGCAGCAAGATCGCCGCCGCGGCGGGTCTGCTCGATGAACAGATTGCTGCGCCAGCCATCGAACAGGGGCGATGTGCCGGGCGCAAGTGCGGTCGCGATGTCCGCCACAATCGGCAAAGGCTCGTACGCGACATCGACTAAGGCCGCCGCATCCTCGGCGCCATACGCACTGTCGGTGAGGACGGCGGCGACAGGCTCGCCGACGAAACGCACGCGCTTGCGGGCGAGAATCGGCTGGGCGAAGCTTTGCACGCTCGGCAGGTCGGCTGCAGCGCGGATCGCGAGCGTGCCGATGTCATCGCCGGTAAATGCCAGTGCTTGCGGGAAGCGTGCCCGCAGCGCCGTCATGTCGATATCGGCTAATTTGGCGTGGGCGAGAACAGAGCGCACGAGGCGAACGTGCAGCATCCCCGGAACGATGAGATCGTCAATGTACCGCGCCTTGCCGGTGAGCAGGCGCGGGTCCTCGAGCCGCGTGATCCGGGCACCGATATATCGCGGCTGTTCTGGCGCTGGGTGTGGCTTAAGCAAAGGTGCGTGGCTTTATCCATGAGTGCCGAGGCATCGGTGATTGCGCAAGCTCGGTCCGGAGCGATCGGCCGAACACGCGAAGATACATAAATGCGGCAATCACTCGCAAGGCAGGTGGTATTGTCGCCAACACCCGCGTGGGGCACAATTGCCGTGCTGATGGAGGATTTAAGAATGAAAAGGCTTTTGACCGCGTTATTCGTGCTTGCGCTCGGGTTGCCGGCGCACGCGCAGGACAAGCTCGTCATCAGCATCTGGGGCGGCAGCTGGCGCGATCTCGTGGCTGAAACGGTCGCCAAGAAATTTACCCAGGAGACCGGTGTCCCGGTCGAGTTCATCACCGGTGGCACTATCGATCGCCTCAACAAGGCGAGGCTCGCGAAGGGGAGCCCCGAGAGCGACATCACGTTTACGACGTCGCACGTGGGCTGGATCTATGCCAACGACGGGCTCTTCGAGACGCTCGACCTCGCCAAAATTCCGAATGCCAAGAATCTCGCCGACGAAGCGCGCGTCAGTCCCTATCATCTCGGCAGTTGGGCCTACATCTACACGATCGGCTACCGTCCGGACCTCATCAAGAACATCAAATTCGAAAGCTGGAACGACCTGTGGAATCCGGAGTTGAAGCGCAAGCTCGCCTCTCCGGATTTCGATCCAAGCCACATCATTGTCGTGTCCGCAATTCTGTCCGGCGGCGACGCCGCGCATTGGGAAAAGGGCCAGGACAAGCTCAAAGCCTTGAAGCCGAACTTCAAGGCCTTCTACACTGACGACGCCAACAGCCAGCAGTTGCTTGCGACCGGAGAAACGCCGGTACAGGTCGTGCTGTCGATGAACGCCTATTACATGATCGGGCAGGGGGTACCCATAACGTTGACGATACCGAAGGAAGGTGCAGTGCTTGGCGTCGATGCGGTCGCCATCATGAAGGGCTCGAAGAAGTCCGATCTCGCGTACAAATTCATCAACGTTCTCTATGACCCCGTCATTCAGGCGGAAATCGCGAAACTGAAGAAGGGCAGTCCGGCGGTGCTCAATGCCAAGCTCGATCCGGAGATTGCCAAGCTTCCGGGCGTGTTCACCACCGCCCAGCAATGGAAGAGCCAGATCAACATCGATCCGAAGCTCCGGGCCGAGAAAACCGCGGAATGGCGCAAGTGGTTCGCCGAGAACATCATGAACTGAGGCGAAGAATGGCCGCGCTTGCACGGCCACCTTTACTCTGCCCGTGACGACGCAGCCCTTCCTTCGCACATTCGTGACGCCTGCCACGCTGTGTGCCATCGCCTTCATCGCCGCGATGGCGGCGGTGCTGCAGTTCAGCGTCCGCGCCTATGTTCCGGGCTCGCTTGAGCCCGGCGGACTCACGCTCGACAATTTTACGGCCCTGCTGAAACCGCTCTACGCACGCGTTTTCGTCGACACGGTTTGGATCTGCTTTCTGACGGCGTTCTGGACCCTGATCGTCGGCTATCCGCTCGCTTATGCATTGGTCCATGTCCGCAGCCCGGTCGCCAAGTCGGCGATCCTGATCACGGTCGTCACACCGCTCTTTCTCGGCGAAGTGGTCCGCACCTATTCGTGGATCGTCGTTCTCGGCAATAACGGCTTCATCAATTCGGTGCTCCTCAAGCTCGGGATCATCGATGAGCCGATCCAGTTCATGTTCACCACCTTCGGTGTTGTCATTGCGCTCGTTCACGTGACGATGCCGGTGATGGTGATCATGCTGGCGGCCGCGCTCGCGCACATCGACCGCGATTACCGGAAGGCCGCCGAGAGTCTGGGTGCCGGCCCGATTCGCGCGTTCCTGACCGTGACCCTGCCGCTGTCGATGCCCGGAATCATTGCCGGCGTGACGACGGCATTCGCCTGGACGTTCAGCGCGTTCGCGACGCCGCAACTGATCGGCGGCGGTCGCGTCAACATGGTCTCGAATCTCGTCTACCAACTCGGCTTCGCGAGTTTCAATTTCCCGTTCGCTGCAAGCCTGTGCGTCGCCGGCGTATCGTTGACGCTCATCGTGCTGTTGCTGCTGCGTCTCGCGGCGCGACCGCTCGAGAACATCGGGCCCCATTGAGATGCCTCGCTCGCCTCTCCAGCGAATCATCGCGTTTGGCGGCGCGCTGGTCGTCCTGGCGATCATCGGCTTCCTGGTGCTGCCGGCACTCGTCGTGACGGTCGCGGCGTTCAATGACCGGGCTATTCTTTCATTTCCGCCCCAGGCGCTGTCGCTGCGATGGTTTGCGAAGGCGCTCGCTTACGAGGACTTTCATCTCGGCCTTCGCAATGGCCTCATTGTGACGGCGTGGAGCTCGACGATCGCGCTGGCGGTCGGCGCCGCGTTTGCGGTGGCACTCGACCGCTACCGCTTCCCCTTCAAAGGGGCCATCGAGGGCGTGTTGGTATCGCCACTGTTCGTGCCGCATTTCACCGTCGGGCTCGGCTTCCTGATTCTTGCGACCGAGGTCGGGTTGGCGCGCACCTATGCGGTCGTGATCATTTGCCACGTCGTCCTCGTGGTGCCATTCGTGTTGCGCAGCGTCTATGTGTCGCTCCGCAATCTCGACCAGCGTTTCGAGCTCGCAGCCGCGAGCCTGGGCGCGCCGCCCGGCCGCGTGCTGACGAGCATCACGCTGCCGCTGCTGCTGCCCGGCCTCGTGAGCGGGTGGCTCTTTGCGGCAATTCTGTCGTTCAACGAATTCACTGCGTCGCTCTTCGTCACCGCCCAGCACACGCAGACGCTGCCGGTCGCCATGTACAACTACGTGCGCGAATACGCGGATCCCTCGATGGCGGCGCTGTCGGTGATCTACATCGTTGCGACCGCGGCCTTGCTGACGTTTGCCAACGCCTATTTCGGTCTCGGCAAGGTCCTGAATGTCGAATATGGCCGCTGACATGGTGCGCGACACCGCCCAGTCGCCGCAAGCAGCGGCAGTTGAGTGCGGCGACGTCGCGGTCTCTTTCGATCGCGTGCACAAGCGGTTCGGCGACGTCGTGGCCTTGCATGAGGTTTCATTGAAGGTCAGGCGCGGCGAACTGATGACGTTGCTCGGGCCTTCAGGGTGCGGAAAGACCACGCTCCTCAATCTCGTCGCCGGGTTCTTCAGCCCGGATGGCGGCGATATCTCGATCGATGGCTCGCGCGTGAACAATGTGCCGACTTACCAGCGCGGCATCGGGATGATGTTCCAGAACTATGCCTTGTTTCCGCACATGACCGTCGGCGCCAACGTGGCGTACGGTCTCAAGATGCGCCGCCTTCCCAAAGACGAGATAGACCGGCGCACGCGCGAGGTGTTGGCCCTCGTGAAGCTCAGCGGTCTTGAAGATCGTAAGCCGCGCCAGTTGTCCGGCGGACAGCAGCAACGTGTTGCTCTTGCCCGTGCGTTGGTGATTAATCCCAAAGTGTTGTTGCTGGACGAGCCGTTTTCGGCGCTCGACAAGAATCTGCGCGCCTCGATGCAGATGGAGCTTCGCGAAATCCAGCGCAAGCTTGGCGTCACGACGATTTTCGTGACGCACGATCAAAGCGAGGCCTTGAGCCTGTCGGATCGCATGGCGGTGTTGTCGGAAGGACGAATTCGACAGGTCGGCACGCCGGAGGAGATTTACGCACGGCCGTGCGAGCGCTTCGTGGCTTCATTCGTGGGCGATGCCAACGTCCTGCGCGGCTGCCTCGAACGCGTCGACGGATCGGATGCGATCGTGACAGTCGGCGCAGTGACCATCAAAGTGCCGGCCGCACCGCTTGCAGGCGTTTCGCCTTCAGGGACGGTCGATCTGTTCATTCGCCCCGAGCAACTGCGGCTGTCCACGGCTGGCGAGGCTTGCGTGCTCACGGCGACGGTTGCGGCGACGGTCTATCAGGGCGGACACCTTGATCTCTACTTCAATTCGGCGGACTGCAAGTCCGGCCGCCTCTTGGTCCGTCTTGCCGGGCATGAACCGATGATGCGATGGTCGGTCGGCGACCAGACAGGCATTTCCCTCGGCGGGGGCAATTGCGTCGCATTCCCCGCCGTATGACCAACAAGAACACCCGCGACGAAAGGATGTCAGATGACCGACGCTCGCAAGAAGATCGTTGAAACCATCGATGCCAATCGCGACAAGGCGATCGCGTTTCTCCAGCAGATGGTGTCAATTCCGAGCGTCACCGGCGACGAGGGCAAAATCCAGGCGTTTCTCGCGGATTACCTCAAGAAACTCGGGCTCAAGGTCGACATGTGGGAATCGGACTGGGAGGCGCTGAAGAAGCACCCCGGTTATATTCCGGTCGAACGCGGCTATGAGGGCCGGCCGAATATCGTCGCGGTCTGGAAGGGCGAAGGTGGAGGCCGCTCGCTGTTGCTCAACGGCCATACCGATGTGATCCCGGTCGGCAACGGCGAGGGGTGGAGCGACAATCCGTGGTCAGCCAAGGTACAGGATGGCCGTATCTACGGACGCGGCTCCTGCGACATGAAGAGCGGCGTCGCGAGCCATATCCTCGCCGTTGAGTTCCTCAAGGCGGCCGGCATCAAGCTCAAGGGCGACGTGCTCATCGACATCGTGATCGATGAGGAGGTCAGCGGTCACGGCACGCTCGACACGGTGATCCGCGGTTATACGGCAGACGCCGGCATCTCCGGCGAGACCAGCGGCCTTGCGGTGCAGCCCGCCTGCATTGGCCGCATATGGTTCGAGATCGAAATTCAGGGCAAGCCGGCCGGCATCCAGCGCCGCTATCAGGGTGTGAGCGGCATCGAGCTTGGCTACAAGATCACGAAGGCGGTCGAGGCCCTGGAAGCAAAGCGCGTCGCGACCGTGAAACACCCACTCTATCCCAAGGCCATTGACGCGCTGCCTTGCATGATCGGGGCCTTCCACTCCGGCAATTTTCCAAGCTCATTTCCGGCGACCTGCCTGTTGAAAGGCAGCATGGCAACCGTGCCGGGCGAGGACCACGAAGGCGTGAAACGCACTCTCGTCGCCCACATCGCCGAAGCCGCCGCACAGGACCCCTGGATGAAGGATCATCCGCCCAAGGTCCGGTTCGTGGGTTACGACGCGCAGGCTTCGGAAATTCCGCGCGACCATCCGATCGTGGAAACGGTGAGCCGAAACTATACCGAGGTCACAGGACGTCAGCCGGAGATCAGCGGCCGGCAAGGGGCGGCCGACACGCGCTTCCTCAATCTCTACGGTCACACGCCGACGGTGATCTTCGGCCCCGGCTCGACGGCCGTCATGCACGCCGACGACGAATATGTGTCGATCGACGATTACCTCGCGGCCATCAAGGTCATGGCGTTAAGCATCTACGATTGGTGCAGCGCCAAGAAGAGCTAACTATCGCTAAGAGGCAAAAGGGACGACAAGTATCGCGCTGCAATCCGAGACTATCTGTCGAAATCGGCCACACCGCAAATCAGAACTGGTTCGGAGCAAAAAAAGAGGACCCGCCGTGAGGCGGGCCCTCGTTTCATTCAGACTCATCAGCGGCAGAGGTAACCGTAATGGCGGTTGTAATAGCAGCCGCCGTAGGCCCGGGGCGATCTTTCGGAAATGGCGCCATATGGCCTGCTGGGATAGACGCCGTAAGTGCTGCTGTAGACGCGGCCATAGCCGCCGCCATAGCTGCTCCCATACGCACCGCCTGAAGAATAGTAACCGGCATCGGGAGTCCCGCCGTAATTGACAAAGCCGCCACCGCCACGAGCGGCCGCGACCTGGGGCAGGGCAACTGCAGCCAACAACACGACGGCGGCCGTGGTGAGCTTATTTGCAGTGTTGCTCATATTCTTCCTCCTTGCGCCTCCATGGGGGTGGGGAAACCGTGGGTTGGAGGCCCAGCGTTTCAAATATATTGACCGCAGGGAGTTAATGAAGAGGCCCCTTGCAACATCAGGTGGGATTTATCTCATCAGTCGGGTGTCGGTTGAACAATTTGTCAGAATCGTTGTCGAGTGACTTCGGCTCGGGGCCGGAGTAGGAACTGCCTTAGCCATGGTCCGCGAATCTCGCTGGTCGTCAAGGAAGCTGTTGCCGTACGCCTGGATGATCCGAGCCTCAATTTTCAAACCCGAATGCCCATGGCGGTGAGCGAATTTATGATGAGCCTTGCTTCGAAGTGCCTACAGCGTGCGGCGACCTCCGTGACGGCCATCGCATTTGTGTTTTGCGCGGCGCTACCTTCGACCTACGCACAGGTGCCACCTTCTCGCGTTATCGCCGTACTTCCCCTTGCGAATATTTCCGGGGACGCCGCGCAGGATTTCTTCGCCGAGGGGCTGACCGACGAGCTTGCCGTTGCTCTCGCCGGCGTGCGCGGTGTCGAGGTTGTCGGGCGCTCGTCGTCGTTTCGCTTCCAAGCACCAAAGCGCGATATCGCGGCGATTGGGCGCGCGCTCAATGCGAACTACCTCGTTCAGGGTACCGCGCAAGTCTCGGTAGCCCGCATCGGCTTGAGCGTTTCGCTCGTCCAGGCCCGCGACGGCACGGAGCTGTGGTCGAAGGACTACGACGCGCGCCGCGACGACGTATTTGATGTCGAAGCCGATGTCGCTCGGCAGATCGCGGCGGCTCTGAACGTGCCGGCCATAACCGAAGCAGCATCGATGCGTGGCCGGGTGACGGATGTCGACGTCTATCTCGATTTTCTGCGCGCCAAGGCGGCCGCGCGGCCGCGTGGCGCCAAGGCGCTCGCCGACGCCGCGGCGATTCTCGAAACGGTGGTGATGCGTGCTCCCGATTTTGCCCCGGCCGCTGCGCTGCTCGCCTATGACTATGCGTTGACGCCGCTGTTTGCTCCCTCGCTGCGCGGCGGCATGCCGGAGGAGGAGCGGAAGATTGTCGAACGCACGATCCCTGTCAGCGATGCACTTGCCCGGCAGGCGACGGCACTCGATCCGAAAAGCGCCGAAGCCTTTGTCGCGCTCGGTTATGCCGAGATGGTGCAGCGGCACATGCTGGCGGCGGAGGCTGCATTCCGGCAAGCCCTCGCACTCAATCCGAACCAGGCCGATGGGCTGCATGGCTTGAGCCAGCTTCTGGCCGCGATGGGACGCATCAAGGAAGCGCTCGCGATGCGCGAGCATCTGCAGGCGATCGAACCCTTCATCACCAATTACACCGCGGACACCGCGGAGATCGTGTGGCTCGATGGCGATACCGAGAAGGCTATCACGATGCTCAAGCCGTTCAGTCCCGGACGGACGCTTGAACTCGCGCTGATCGAAGCTGCGGCCGGGCGGTATGGCGAGGCGGCGGCGGCAATCCGGGCCATGCCGGCGACGAACTATCCCGCCGGCATGACCGAAGCGGCTGCAAAGATTCTTAAATCGGCGCCGGCGAAAGCGGCTTCACCGGGCGAGTTGCCGCGGCTTGGCAACATGAGCTTTGCCTACATGCACGTCGGTGCGCCGGAGCGCGTCCTCGAATTTTACGAGGACGAGATCAAGGCTGATTACTTCCAGCCGATTTCGGCCACTTGGTTCTGGCACCCGAGCTATGCGGCAGTGCGGCGGACCGATCGGTTCAAGGCCGTCGTGCGCGATCTCGGCCTCGTCGATTACTGGCGAGCGCGCGGCTGGCCTGCACAATGCCACGCGACGGGCGCTAGTGATTTTGCATGCGACTGAACGGGTGCCGCCGCCAACGTCACGCCGTCATTCGCTCGATAGCGGTCCGGCAATGTGTTCGAGCGATTTTCCCTCCGCGTCGACGCCGAAGGCAACCTCGGTCAGCGCCGCGATGAGCATCAGCGCGGCGGCAACCAGATAGCCGCCGGCGAGCGCCCACTGCGAGCCGGTCCCGATCAGGAATCCGAACAGCGACGGTGCCGCGCTTCCGCCCACCGCCGTCCCGACCGCGTAGAATGTCGCAATAGCAAGCGCCCGCGTTTCCAACGGAAAGATCTCGCTCGCCGTGAGATAGGCCGAACTCGCCGCAGCCGAGGCGAAGAAGAAGATGAGCATCCAGGCCAGGGTCTGCGTCCAGGCGGAGAAGCCATCGAGCCCGAATATCACGGCCGTCGCGATCAGCAGCACGCCGCCCAGCGCATAGGTGCCGGCGATCATCTTCCTTCGCCCGATCGTGTCGAACAGTGATCCGAGGAGGACGGGACCGAGAAAATTGCTGGCCGCGAGCGGCAGGAGATAAAGTCCGGTCCGGGTTTCGGGTACGTCGTGGTATCTCGACAACACGAGTCCGTAGGAAAAGAAGACGGCGTTGAAGAGGAATGCTTGCGCGATCATCAGCATGAGCGCGAGGACGCTGCGGTCGCGATATTTCCCGAACATCGACCCGAAGATCAGGCGAAAGCCGAAGCTCTTGCGGGGGTGAACCTCGAGTGTATCGCTCGGCTTCTCAAGCTTGACTCCGCCGGCGTCTTCCTCGACGCGATGCTCGATGTCGGCGATGGTCGCATCGGCTTGCTGACCCCAGCCGTGCGTGACGAGCCATCGCGGGCTTTCCGGCACGTGACGGCGCAACAGCAGGATGCCGAGGCCGAGTACGCCGCCGATTGCAAATCCGAAGCGCCAGCCAACATTAGTCCCGAGCAGGTTCGGGTCGAGAAACAACAGCGAAGCACCGGATCCCGCTGCCGCCCCGAGCCAAAAGCTGCCGTTGACCATAAGGTCGATGCGGCCGCGATAGCGCGGGGGGATCAGCTCATCGATGGCGGAATTGATGGCGGCATATTCGCCCCCAATACCGAGGCCGGTGATCGCGCGGAAGACGGCGAAGCTCCAAAAGCTCCAGGAGGTTGCGGTGAGGAGCACACCGACCAGATAGACGATGAGCGTGACATAGAAGACGAGACGTCGCCCGAATCGATCCGTCAGCCAGCCAAACAAAACGGCGCCGATGACCGCTCCGACCACGTAGGCGGACGCTGCATTGCCGACCTCGGTCGCCGTAAGGCCAAGCGTGTCCTTGTTTTGCAGCACGGGCCCGATGGCACCGACAATGGTGACTTCGAGGCCATCGAGAATCCACGTCACGCCTAGCGCGACCACGACCATGAGGTGGAAGCGGCTCCACGGCAGGCGATCGAGCCGCGCCGGAATATCCGTGCGGATCGCAGGACGCTTTGGCGCGTCGGCGTTTCGGCGCTCCGACGAAGGTGCGGCAACGGGGGCGGCAGATGACATATCGGGTTCCGAGTTGACCCTGCTTGAACCCGCTGTGAGGCGAGAGGTTCCGCTACGGGCGCGTCGGCATCGAGGCCAATACTGCGAGCGCGGCGGCAGGCGCACATTGCGAGGCGGATTGCCGGGCCTCCGGTGCGATGTCGAGGAGGGTTTCGAAGTCGGCATACGGGCGGCCGAGCCGTCGCGCGACCTCGCCCAGAACTGCGGTTCCGATGCCGGCACCGACGATTGGGGCATGCGCCGGAAGGCTCATTTGCGATAACACCAGAAACGCGCCGTCCGTGACGGCGCGAATTTGAGCTTCCGCAAACCATTGGGCGACGAGCGACCACGTCGCATCGTCGGCATCCAAGGCGTCGCGTCCCACCATGCGCGCAAGGCGTGCTTGCGACGCAGCAACCGTCTTCTCGCGGCCGTCGGCGGTCGTCATCTGGTCGGCACCCTCGGGCAAAGCGCCGAGCACACGATGGGCATCCGCCATGTTGGCAAAGTTCTCCTTGATCAAGGTCGTCCATTGGCCTGCGACGGGGGCGCGCTCCACCACCGCCATCACGAAGCTCCTGACCAGACCGGTGTAGACGAGCTCGCCGGCCGTCAGCCGTTCAGCATCGGTATAACCGCGTGCAACAATTTTGCCGCCGGCCACTGGGACGATGTCCGTCGTGGTCGATCCCATGTCCACGAACAGTGCATCGCCTTGTCTGCGGGCGACGAGGGCTGCGCTGGCGTGCCAGTTCGCCGAAGCAATGTCCTCGACGTATTCGTCTGCATGATCGAGCGACACGAAACCTGCGCGTCCCGCATAGAGCAGCACCGAACCGCCGGCGAGTTCGCGCGCGGCAAGTTGCGAAAGGTTGGCGACGCCTTCGGTGCGCGAGGCAAAGGTATCCGCAAGTTCGCCGGTCATGGTCACGGCATGGCGGTCGGCTGTGCCGATCGCGGATTTTACCTCTGCGAAGGATTGGGCGAGATGATCGAGGCCGAAGCGGAGCGGCGAGGGGACCTGGATGGCTTTGAGGACGCGCCCTTGTTCGGCGCGCGCGGCCTTGAGATGGGCGCCGCCGATGTCCCATCCGATGACGACACTCACGTCAAGAACTCCGTTGCGGACTTATGCTGCCGTCCCGTGTTATGGGACCAAATCCGGTTCGAAGTCATCATACTGATGGTTCGCAGCGCGATCGCGCCATGGAGATTATTCCGGTCATCGATCTCAAGAACGGCACGGTCGTTCGGGCCCGCATGGGACAACGCGGTCGATATCGGCCGATCGAAACGCCGCTGTCATCGAGCAGCGACCCCGAAGATGTCGTGCGCGGCATGCTGTCGATCTATCCGTTCCAGACGCTCTACGTCGCCGATCTCGACGCTATCACCGGGATTGGCGATAGCGAGCACGTGCTCGCGAATCTCCGCGAGACATTTCCACAGACGATGCTGTGGGTCGACAACGGCATTGCCGAACTTTCGCGCGCCCTCGACTGGCTTTCCCGCGGATCGAGCCGTCTCGTTCTCGGCAGCGAAACGCAGACGAGTGCTGCGTCCGTTCGAGAGCTTGCCCGCAATCCGCGCGTAGTGTTGTCTCTCGATTTCCGCGGCGACGAGTTTCTGGGGCCACCGGAACTGCTGCGGGACCCTTCATGCTGGCCGTCGCAAGTGATCGTGATGACGCTTGCACGCGTCGGCAGCGGCGCCGGCCCGGACCTCGTTCGTCTTTCGGCCATTCGTGCCGCGGCGCCCCATCGCCGGATTTACGCTGCAGGTGGGATTCGCAATCGCGCGGACCTCGCGGCGCTCACTCGCGCCGGAATTGCCGGAGCGCTCATCGCGACATGTCTTCACGACGGCAACATAACTGCTCGCGATATCGCCGAGCTGCACCGTTCCGGGGTCTCGAAGCAAAACTAACACGCACCCGGAATCCGCAATTCCAGGCCGCGGAATCCGGGACGCGAACTTCGCTCACGCCCCGGGATGGAAGGAGGAGTTTGTTATCCGCCGCTTACGCGGCGAACGGATGCTTGACCTGGTTGGCCTTGGCGACGACTTCGCTCGCCTTCGGCTCGCCCTTAACAGCTCGCGCAATCGATTCCTTCACAGCGCGATAATTGTATTCCTGGATCTTCTTGTCGTCGGCCGCGTCCCAATGGATGAACACGCCGACGCAGATGAAAAGGTTGTCGGCTTCATCCTGCGGGATGGTGCCGTCCGCGACGCTATCCGAGACCGCTTTCGCAACCGCGTGCTGGGCCGGGCCGAACATTTGCACGGCCTGCTTCGCGCCCTTGATGGTGACTTTGTTGAACATCACCGTTGCGGGCTTGCACATCAGGTTCGGCGCAACAACGGCCAACAGTGCCGTGAAGCCGTCCTTGTTGTTGGTGAGGCAGTTCGCAAATGCCGTTTCGGCTGAGCTGCCGCGTGGTCCCATGATCAGATCGATGTGAGCAACCTCGTTGCCCTCACCAACGAGCGATTTACCAACGCAAAGTCCTGTAATCTTCGCCATCGCCATCTCCTCCCAAGGAACGTTGCATATCGCCGATACGCCGAGGCCTTTTGGCGTTCGGCAGGACGGCTATCCTTGTTGTCAGCATCGGACTCAAACGAGTTCCGACCGGTTAGCCAGATAGCGGCGGAAAATTATTCCGCACCGAGAAGTCAATCACTATTCGAATGCGGCGGCAAGATGTTCAGCAGTCGGATGTTCAGCAGTCGGTGCGCGAACAGAGTTGCGACCGTCAAGTCCGCGCTAGTGCCGGGATTGATGCCGCGCTCCTTGAGGGCGGCATCCCATGCAAGCAGTTCCGTGAGCATCTCATCCGGTCGCGTCAAGCTCGCGAACTTTTTGGCAAAGGTACTCGCGGTCTGACGAATCTCTTCTGCTATGGCAATTCCATGCTTGCGCACGATGTGGCTGTCCGGAAATGCAGACAAGAAGGCGAGATAGACCACAAGCGTTGCCCATCGTGGGTCTCCGGCCTGCGACAACATGCCCGTCAGGGCAGGTTCGCCCAACTCGAATACGTCGGCAAAATCGCTGACATATTGGCGCGCGATCCGATCGCGGTCCGAAGCTTCGGCCATCGCTTGTTTCAGCGTGATGGTCGCCGTGTCCGACACATCGTGCTGCGCGACGCGGCCAAGTCCCGCCGGTGAGGCCCGCGCAATGGCGCGGAACGCCAAGTCGGCATCTTTGACGTCGAGCGTGGCAAGCACATCGGTGACGGCTGCGCGCAGATCCGCGCTTTGCGCTTCGGCGGCTGCCGCGAGCGGCGCACATAGCAGGATGATGCCGAGATTGGTGTTCACGCCGACCTCTGCGAACGTCGCCTCGACCGCCGCCAGTATTCGCTCGCCGACCCGCGCGCCCGCGCGTGCGAGCGGAACGGCAGCGGCATCGGCGCTGCGAATGAAGTCGGAAGCCGTCATGCGATGCCCGGCGGCAAAGCTGTGGACGTTGCCGGGCTTTGGGGCATCAAGCTCGTCGAGACAGGCATTCCTGAAGGCGTCCGCGATCTGCGTCGCGCGCGTCACACCCTCGCTCCCTGCTGCTTCGGCGAACGAAACGCCGCCATGAGGTCCGTCGCAAGGGTCGAGGCAATGTCGATCGAGGTGACCTTTTGCAATCCCGACCAGGCCGGCATGCTGTTGACCTCGAGCACCGTCGGCCGGCCATCCGCGTCATGGAGAATATCGATACCGGCGAAATCGGCGCCCACCGCAGCGGCGGCGCGGACCGCGATCTCCTTCATCGTTTGATCGGGCACGACAGCGAGCGGTCGGCCGCCAAGCTTGACGTTGGTGATCCACTGGCTGGCGTGACGGATCATGGCGGCGATAACCCGGCCTCGCGAGACCAAAAGGCGAAAATCCCGAAACCCGTCACCGCGATCGGTGCCGAGATAGCGCTGCAGATAGTAGACGCCGGCGACTGCCCCGGGATCGGGGAGATCATCCGCGCTGCGGATCAGGCGAAGGTTGCGGCCCTGCGACCCGAACAATGGCTTGAGCACGAGCGGGCGGTTCGCGGCCTCGCGGTCGACGATGGCGCGTGCCGCATCAGGCGACTCCGTTACCCAAGTCTCTGGGGTCGGTATCCCGGCCTGTGCCAGCAGGAAGCTCGTCATCGATTTGTCGACGCATCGTTCGATGGCGCGGGCATCGTTCCAGACCGTGACGCCGAGATCGCGAAGCGCATGGAGAATCCCGAGGCGTACCGTGACCCGCTCGAATGTGCCGCCCGACATCGAGCGGACCAGCACTGCATCGGGAAGCGCGTGCCCGAATCCGGAAATGGATAGTGCCGGCGGACGGTGCGTCTCGAACCGGCACTCCTCGAGGCTCACCGGGATCGTCCGTACGCCAAGCGCGGCAAATGCTTTGGCGAGGACGCGCGCGTGCCAGTCGACACGATCGCCGACCAAGGCAACGCAGGGAACCGGCGCCGCAGGTTCAGTCGCGAGGTTTTCAGGCGAACGATGCATCGAGCAGGCTCAGGTCGATCCGGCCGCTATGGAAACTTTCGCCGCTGTCGATTGCCGTCACGATGGCTTCCGCCGGGCTGAACAGCATCGGATCGATGGCATAGAAGTCGCCCTTGGCGGCTTTGAATATCTCGGCGAACGGCCGGCCGTAATCGCGCGAGGTCGCGCTCGGCAGTTTTTCGGCGAGTGCGCGGGCGTCGGCTGCGGGGCCGCTCACGAAGAGGTGCACGCGCCCGGCGAAGATGATGGCATCGTTGGTGCGCCCAATCGCGGTGACGAGATCCGGATGGGGCGGTGACAGTGGGGCTGCGCCCATACCCTCGACGATGCGATCGAGGGGGAATTTCAGCTCATGCGCCCGATGGAGCGCGACTTCGAGCACGCGGGCGACAATCTGCACGTTCCCGGCGATGCTCTGCGTCGGAGCGTAGACGAACGAGAGCCGCTCCGGCGGCACGCGGCAATCCTGGGCGACCCGGCTCACGACTGCCGACGGCGGCGGCCGGTTGGCTTCCAACACCAGCGTTGCTGCATCGGCCGCGTCAGCATAGGCGAGCTCTTCGAACAGTTTTTCCTTCCGTGCCAGCGTCCGCGCCGGCCCCGAGGCGAGCGCAAAGAATGCGTCCTTGCCCTCGCCCTCGGCGAGGCGCCACCCCGCATACTGGCTGGCGAGGCAGGCTGTGATCGGGTGCGACGAACGCACCACCAGCGTCCAGGGCCAGCGCGGCGTTGCGGTGCTGGTCGTGAGCGCGACAGTGCCGAGGCCACCCATGCAAATCTCGGCCATGAGCAACCCGGCCGAGATGCTGCCGCGCTGGTGTGCGCCGGCATCTATCAGCGTCTCGCCAAGGGTGCCGCGCGATATTTCGATTTTGAACTCGGCCGGCGTCGCGCGGAACTGGTCGACGAGTTTCGCCGCCCTCTCATTCACGCTCGTTGGCCGCACGTCGCTCATGACAGCCTCGCCCCTACGTCCGCGAGGATCATCGCAGCCCTGCGCTGCACCAATTCCCTGGCCTCATCCATCGTCGATGCGGCGGCAAACACGGTGCACAGCGGGGCTTGTGCCATGACAGCGCTTCCGGTCACAGGTCGGTCCGCCGTCCACTCTGGCCACTCGAGCGCCGGCATCACGGGAATATCACCGTCCGCATAAACAATCGCATTGGCTGCTGCGCCATCGTAGGCGGGAGGGGTCGCCGGCAGCGTGCCGCGACATGCCATGACGTGCAGCGCGAACAGCGATTGGTCGCGCGGCTCGAAAATATCAAGCGTTGCCCCGGGCCGCGGATTGATTTCCAACAGTTGAAAGTCAGGGCCATCCACCAGGAAGTCCGCACTGTTCAACCCGACGAGCGGCACGGCCGCCACCACACGCTGCACCGCGGCGGTCATCGCCTCGATCGTTTTCTTCGTTAGCGGCGCCGGGCGCGCGGCGCCACCGTAGCGGAACGCGAGGCGCGACGTCGGGGCGGACCATTGCAGGCTGAAGCCGAGCACCATGGCGCGGCGACCGTCGGCGAGAAACAGCGCCGAGATTGGCACGCCCTCCACCAGACGCTGAAAATAGAAATTGTCCGAGACCGCATCCGGGCTCGCATCGCGGATATGGCTGCCACCGGCGCCGCCAACGCGTTTTGTAAGCCAGCCTGCCATGTTGTTCGGCCGCAGGCGCGACGTTTCCGGATGCGGGATCCGGCATCGCAGGCACAATTCCGCAAACGCCATCGGATCTTTGATACGACGCACGATGTCCGGGCTATTGCCGAACAGATTCCAACGCGCGGCAATCTCGCCGAGCAGGTTGGGGCGGTCCTCGAAACCCGTCCCACACACGGCCCCGCCAGGATTACGCGATCTCGCCAGCGTCTCGAATGCGGCAAGAAGTGTCTCGCAATCCATGCCATTCGCTAGCGGCAGCCGAACGTGCGCATCCGCGACGGCGACCGTGTCCTGATCCCCGAAAAAGTCGGCGACCAGCGGCACATAGCCCGCGCGACGCGCGGACGCCGCGAGCGCGCGGCCGGACGCGGCCGCGATCAGCATGGTCATATCGCTAGCCATTGAGTTCGCGAGCCAGCTGGAAGGCGTCGCGAAAATCGAAACTCACCGGCTTGGTCGCGGCGATCATCTTCTGAAACAGACCAAACTCGGTCTTGTATTTGATGTTGCCGATGGCTAGAGGCCCGAGACCAAGCGTACCATGGGGCGTCATCTCGTCGCCGTTTGCACCCATCGCCATTCCTTCGACGCCGGTCGGCGGTACCGCATTCACGTCGGCGACGATCAGAAGCCGGCGCGCGGCTGCTAGCTGCGCGCGCGACAGGATCTGAACGCCAGCCCGGCCGGCGCACAACGCCACTTCGGTGTTGTCGAGTATCTGCGATTTCTTGGCGTCATCGCTGCCATCGGCCGGATGCACCGCGACGTCGAAGCGCGATTTGATCTCACGCGCTTTGTCGCTCACGCGTTTGGCGCCGTCATAGCCCACCAGGCTCACTTCGGCGCCTTCGAGCGCAGCGATCACCCCGGCCGAATAGCCGACGACGCCGGTTGCGCCAAATACCGCGACCTTGAGCCCCTTTAGATCGCTTTTCTTTTTCTCCCTGAGCATTTTTTCGACGCAAGCGACCATCGCTGCAGCGGTCGTGAACGAGCCGGCGGGGTCAGCGAAGAACGAGATTCCGAACGGTGGGACGAGGGCCTTCTTCGCCGCCGCAAGCATGTCGAGGGCGGTGCTTGCGTCCTTGCCGCCAAAGAACATCCCCGTCCTGACGCCGACTTTCGGCGGGCGCGAGAAAATCGCGTCCTGCACCAGGCCCGTGACTTCGTCGATCGTGACATCGGTATAAGTGAGCACCGCGTCATAACCCGCATCGACGGCCATGTTTACGTCGAACGGACTCATGTGCTTGAGAGGGGTCACCATGTGCAGGATGTGCTTGTCCGCCATCCGTCGCCTCCCTCAATTCTTTTGCTCCGCCACATCTGTCGCGGCGTGAACGCTGATCTGCGCGCCGCTATTGAGCCCCTTGCAGATGCGGATGTCTACTCCCCTGCAATCCCGATGTCGTTGCGCGCTTTCGAAAAGAGCGATGGCCGCCTGTTCCGAGGGTGCAAACGCGTAGCCGGTCGGCCCCCAGGAACTCTGTCCGATTCCCAACGCTCCTTCGCGATCGAGAAGATCGAGAGCAGCGGCGACGTCATCGCTCGCAAACCGGCGACCACCCTGGGCCGGCGCGAAATAGTCGCCAATTCGGGCCTGCATCCCCTTGATCGCAGCGCCGAATGTCGGCAGGTCGCATTCGGCGACCGCCGGCAGAACCTGCATCAACACCAGCCGGCATAAGTGCCCCGCATCGGCCGCCGAGATAGGCGGCAGATGGGCGAAAGCTGCCAACTCGTCATCCCCATGCACACCCTGCCGATGAGTATCGAGAACGACCAGCACTCGCCAATTCTCTGGAAACAACATGTGGCTGATGATGGGCGCTGGCCCCGCGGCTGATCCCCGTCCACCATCGACGACGAGACCGCCGCGATCGAACAAACCGATGCCGATCCCTGAGCGCGCACCACGACCAAGCCGTGATGCGTCTCCGGCGACATCGAGCGGCATTCCGTGAAGTCGGCGTATTCCCGCGGCGACGGCCAGCGCGAACTGTGTTCCTGAGCCAAGTCCTGCGTGGCTTGGAACGACCTCCTCGACCCGCAGATCGTATTCAGTGTCCGCGCCAATGAATTGCCGCATCGTCGCGGCGTAGCGGAGCGCGCGCTCGCGCTCCGGCCCGCTCGCTTGCATGCGCTGCGCGCGGCAAATCGATATGCGGGTTCCGAGATCGCTGATTGCAAGGCCGATACTGCCGAAGCGGCGCCCGAGTTCGCCGTTGAGGTCAAGAAATCCGAGATGCAACCGCGCCGGAACTTTGACCGTCACCGCGGCTGCCGTTGCGGTCGTCGCGCCGCTCAATACATGTCTCCCGAAAACGCGGGTTGTCGAAACGAAATACCCGACTAGACTGCCGCACCTTAAATTGGACCGCAGTCGGACGGCAATTGATAAAGTCCCAACACGAGGTGGACGCAATGGCCACGGTCAAGGAACGCACTTATTCGGACGAGGAGGTCGCGGCGCGTCTCAAGCAGGAGCTGCCGCATTGGTATCTCGAAGGTGGTTGGATTCGCCGCAAGTATCGCACCCACGGTTGGAAGGGCACGCTGATGGTAATCAATGCGGTCGGCCACCTCGCCGAGGCCGCATGGCATCATCCGGACATCACTGCGTCCTATGCATGGGTGGAGGTTCGTCTTCAGAACCATGCCGCCAAGGGCATTACCGACAAGGATTTCGAACTCGCGAAGAAGATCGAGGACGTGGTCCATTGGCGTCCCAGCAAGGTGGGCGGCGCGCTTGAGGGCACGCCGGAGACGGACCAGCGTTTCGCTTACATCAAGTACGATTCCTGAAAACACGCTGCGCTCCACTCGCCGCCGTGCGCTGGAGGGCCGGCAATGGGTAACGCCTGGATCGACGGCAAGGCCGCAACGGTTCGCGAAGCGGCGGTCGAGGCTGCTCGCATGCTGGCGGCCAGCCGTTTTCCCTTGATCGCAGGTCTCGGCACCGATGTTGCTGGCGTTCGCGCCGCGGTCGCGCTCGCCGAGCGGTTGGGTGCGGCGATCGATCACATGCATTCGGCGGTGCTGTTCAAGGATCTCGATGTGATGCGCGACGCCGGGATGATGATCACGACCTCGAACGAAGCGAGGATGCGAGGGGAACTTCTGCTGCTCGTTGGCGGCAGCGTCATGGCGGCGTGGCCCGAATTGCGGCAGCGTCTCATCGACGCACCGCTTGCACCCGAGGCCGGTGGCGCAAGCCGCCGCGTGATCTGGCTTTGTCCAGGTCGCGGCGAACAGGCGCGCGAGACCATCCCTAACGTCGAGACGATCGGCCATGATCCGGCGGAGCTGCCGGTGGTGCTGGCAGCGCTGCGCGCGCGTGTCGCCGGACGGCCCGTCGGCAAAACGCGTCTGCCTGCCAAGGTGATTGATGCGCTCGCCGCCGATCTTCAGACAGCTCGCTTCGGCGTAGCGGTGTGGGCGGCAGCTGAACTCGACGAACTCGCCATCGAAATGCTGTGCGGCCTCATCAAGGATCTCAACGCCAAGACGCGCTTTACCGGTTTGCCCCTGCACGCCGGAGACAACGCGCCGGGCGCCTTGCAGGCATGCGGCTGGCTGACGGGATTTCCCATGCGCACAGGCTTTGGCCGACGGCGGCCGGAGCACGATCCGTGGCGCTTCGATGCCGATCGTCTGGTGGAGGCTGGCGAAGTCGATTGTGCGCTATGGATATCGGCCTATCGCGCGACGGCGCCGTCATGGCGGCGCGATATCCCAATGATCGCGCTGACTACGGCATCAACGCGATTTCCCCGGCCGCCACGCGTACACATCGAAGTTGGCCAACCCGGGACAGATCACGACGCGGTCGCTTATTCCGCGGCGGTGGCCACGCTTGTGGTGGAGACCGCGACGAAACCGAGCGAAACTGAGACGGTTGCTCACGTCATTTCCGCAATCGGAGAAGCCTTAGCGCCGACGGGAGGTTAGCATGTTGACGCGCCTCGCCGGGGGACGCGTGATCGATCCGGCCCACGGACGGGACGGCGTCGGCGACGTTTGGATACGCGACGGGCGGATTGTCGAGTCGCCGCCGGTCGGCGCTCGCGCCGATGCGACCCACGACGTATCCGGCAAGATCGTCATGGCCGGCGGCATCGACATCCACTCGCATATCGCCGGCGTCAACGTGAATACGGCGCGCCTTCTGCTGCCCGAGCTGCGCGGGTTGCCCGATGATGAGCATCCGATCGCCGATGTCGGCATCTCAACGGTCGCGACCGGATGCCTCTACGCCAAGATGGGCTTCACCACGGTGGTCGAGCCGGCAGTGCCGCCGCACTATGCGTTGCAGGCTCATCTCGAACTCGCCGACACGCCGATCATCGACAAGGCGATCCTCGCGGTCCTCGGCAATGATGATTTTCTGCTCGGCCTGATGCGCAAGGGCGAGAGCGCCGACGCCGTGCGCGACTACGTTGCTTGGACGCTCTCGACCTCGCGCGCGCTCGGCCTCAAGGTGATCAATGCCGGCGGCGCAGCGGCTTTCAAGTCCAACGTGCGGCAATTCTCGCTCGATGATGTGGTGCCATTCTATGGCGTGTCATCGCGCCAGATCGTGAAAACCTTGCAGCACGCCGTGCATGACCTCGGCGTGCCGCATCCCTTGCATGTTCATTGCAACAATCTCGGTCTCGCCGGCAGCGACGAGACTGCGCTTGCGACGATCAGGGCGGCGGAGGGGCTGCCACTTCATCTCGCGCATCTGCAGTTTTATGGCTACGGCAAAGAAGGAGCGAAGGGCTTTTCGTCAGGCGCCGCGCGTATTGCAGAGGCAGTGAACGGGGCGAAGAGCGTGACCATCGATGTCGGACAGGTCATGTTCGGGCAGACGGTCACGGTGTCCCTGGACGTGCTGCGACAGTTCAACGCCCGCGGTCAGGCACGGCCGAAGAAATGGGTGATTTTCGATGGCGATGCCAATGGCGGGGGGATCGTGCCTTACAACTACCGCGCCAACGATTTCTACAATGCCATCCAATGGGCCGTCGGGCTCGAGCTGTTCCTGTTGATCGACGATCCCTGGCGCGTCTTCTTCACGACCGATCACCCGAACGGCGCCCCGTTCACGACCTATCCGGATATCCTCGCGTTGCTGATGGACAAAAAGCTGCGCGCCGAATGGATGGCGAAGCTTCCGGCAGACGCAATGGCACTCACAACGCTGCCGTCGATCACACGCGAATACACGCTGGTCGAGATCGCGACGATGACACGTGCGGCGCCCGCGCGGTTACTTGGGTTGCGCGATCGCGGCCACCTGGGTGCCGGCGCCGTTGCGGACGTCGCTGTTTATTCCGAGGGTCCCGATAAAGCTGCGATGTTCCGCAACGCGGCGCTGGTCTTCAAGGATGGCGAACTCGTGGTCCGCGATGGCGCCGTGACCCATTATCGCTGGGGACGCGCGCTCACCGTCCGGCCTGAGCATGATCGCGCCATCGATCACCGCATGCGCGATTATTACGACAGCCGCTACGGACTCTCGCCGGATTTCGCCGCGGTGCCGGAAGCTGCGATTCCGAGGCCCTATCCATTCGAGCGTGTGCCATGCGCCACATAGTCGTCAAAGGTATCCGCATCGACGACACCTTCGCGGAAGCCTTCGGCATGCGCGCTACGGGCCTTATCATCACCGCTGACAGCGTGCGATGGGCGCAGCAGGCCGCGACCACGATGATTGGTTACGGCACGTCAGTGATCGGCTGCGGTTGCGAAGCTGGAGTTGACCAAGAATTGGGTTCGGACGAGACGCCCGATGGGCGACCGGGCGTGCGGGTGCTGCTGTTTGCCGTCTCCACTGGCGAACTGCAGAAGCAATTGCAGGGACGGGTCGGCCAATGCGTGCTGACGAGCCCCGGCTCGGCCTGTTACGCCGGCCTCGACGGCGAGGAGCGGCTCAAGCTCGGCGATGCGCTGCGCTATTTCGGCGACGGCTGGCAGGTTTCGAAACGGCTCGGCAACAAGCACTATTGGCGCGTCCCGGTGATGGACGGCGAGTTCGTCTGCGAAGCGACGACAGGATTGACCAAGGCTGGCGTTGGTGGCGGCAACCTCATCATCATGGGTGAAAGCGCACGCCAAACGTTGGCGGCCGCCGAGGTAGCGGTGAAGGCGATTGACGATGTGCCGGATGCCATCATGCCGTTCCCCGGCGGCATTGCGCGGTCGGGATCGAAAGTCGGTGCCAAGTACAAGTCGATGCGGGCATCGACCAACGACGCTTACTGTCCCACGCTCCGCGGTCCTGTCGCGAGCGCGCTCGATCCTGACATCCGGTCCGTGCTGGAGATTGTCATTGACGGGCTCACGCCTGAGGCAGTCGCGGAGGCCACGCGAGCAGCTCTGAAAGCGATCATCAAACTTGGTCCCAAACGAGGCGCGGTGCGGGTGGGCGCCGGCAACTATGGGGGCAAGCTCGGACCGCACCATTTCCATCTCAAGGATTTGCTGCCGTGAAGCCGCTCGTGTTGAGCTTGCGCAGCGAACCCGATCAGCGGCTCGATCTGTCGCCGCTCGTGCCTCATCTGCTCGCGGGAAAGTCGGCGGCAGAACTGGAAAGGATCGCGCTGTACACGACCCGACACCAGGTCACCGTCGGCGATGTTTTTCGCGTCCGCATGGGGGATCACGCGAGCGTGCGCATCGAAGGAGGCTCTGGTCGTTTCGACAACGTTGGGCAGGGCATGAAGGACGGCGACGTCGTTGTCGAAGGCGATGTGGGGAGCAGGACCGCTCGCCTCATGAGCGGCGGCCGGCTGACGGTGAAAGGAAACGCCGGACCTTGGGCCGGCTCCGGCATGAGCGGTGGGCATGTTGATATTGCGGGCAGGGCTGGCGATCGCCTCGGCGGCCCGCTTCCCGGCGAAATGGCAGGAATGCGCGGCGGGGTTATCGTCGTGCGCGGCGACGTCGGCGAGCGTGTCGGCGACCGGCTTCGGCGCGGCACCATCATCGTTGAGGGGAAAAGCGGACATTATGCCGGCAGCCGCATGATTGCGGGGACGCTGATCCTGCGCGGCGCGACCGGCACGTTGCCGGGCTACCTGATGCGGCGCGGCACCATCGTGCTGGGTCGGCCGTGCGACATGATGTCGCCCACGTTCATCGACTGCGGGCTGCACGATCTCGTGGCCACGCGATTGCTGGCGAAATTCGTCAAGGCTTACAGTACGCGGGCGGCCTCACTGCTGCGCGGTTCGTTGCAGCGTCTGTCAGGCGACATGGCCGTGCTCGGCAAGGGCGAAATCTTGTGTGCGCCGGATTGAAACCGCGGGCCGGCCTCATCGGTACATGGAAGTCGGCATAACGGAGATGCGCGAGGTTCGGCCATGGGCCTGATGGAACTGGTGATCATTGTCTGTGCCGTCGCCGAGCCCAACGCCTGTGAAGAGCAGCGCCTGAAATTCTTTTCCAACGGGTCGCTAAACCAGTGCGCCATGACGGCACCGCCCTATATCGCCCAATGGATCGGCGAGCATCCAAAGTGGCAGGCGGTGCGCTGGCATTGCGAATATCCGGGAAAGGGCGGCAAGGCCGCTTGATGCGCGCTGAGCTGCGCCGGAAGCGAGATGCTTTTCTGGGGCGCATTGGGACGCGCCCTCTCGTCATGGGCATTTTGAACGTAACGCCGGACTCGTTTTCGGACGGCGGCCACTTCCAAACCGTCGAAACCGCGATCGCGCGCGCCAAATGCGTGGCCGCCGATGGTTGTGACATCATCGATGTTGGCGGTGAGTCGACAAGGCCTGGCGCCGCTCCGGTGACTGCCAAGGAGGAGCTTGCACGGGTCGCGCCGGTGCTGGAGGCGCTTGCAAGCACGCTCGACGTGGCGCTTTCGGTCGATACGTCCAAAGCCGAAGTCGCGGCGAGGGCCACCGACATCGGGGCAGTCCTGATTAATGACGTCTGGGGCCTGCAAAAGGATTTAGGGATGGCCGACGTTGTGGCCGACGCTGGGGCGGCCATCGTCATCATGCACAATCGGCTGGAGAAAGATGAGGCGATCGATATTATCGCCGACATGCGCCGTTTCTTCGATCGTTCACTCGCGATCGCGGCCCAAGCTGGCATTCCAAAAGAGCGGATCATCCTCGACCCGGGGATCGGGTTCGCCAAGACCTCGCGCCAGAACCGCGATGCGATCGTTCGCCTCGATAAACTCAAGGACTACGGCTTGCCGATTCTAGTCGGCGTCTCGCGCAAGGGGTTTCTCGGCAGCATTACCGAAGGCGAAGAAAGCTCCGTTGCCGGCACGATCGCGGCAAATCTCGCTGCGGCGGCGTACGGCGCGTCGATCTTCCGGGTGCACGACGTTGCCGAGAACACTGCCGCTCTCAAGGTATTCGATGCCATTCGCACTGGCAGAGCCATATCCGGATCGTGGCCGGGTGCATGCTGACCGGCCGCAACGTGAGGGCGGTGACCAAGGATGGTTCCGTCACCTGATCTGCGCGAGGAGCGACGCGACGGTTGTCGGCAGTTCGTTCATCGACCCAATAACGATGTTGGCGCCGGCCGCCGCGAGTTCGACCGCAAGCTCCGCATCTCGGTGGCTGGCACCTGTGAAACCGATCGCAGTCATGCCCGCGGACTTCGCTGCCGCGATGCCGAGAACTGTGTCCTCGATCACGATGGAGCGTGACGGTGTCTCGCCCATGCTGCGCGCGGCGAGAAGGAAAAGGTCCGGCGCGGGTTTGCCGTTCGCCACTTCCACCGCACTAAATACATGCTGGCCGAAGAGCGGTGCGAGCCCAGTCACCTCAAGGGACAGCATCAGCCGGGCTGGCTCCGACGAAGAGGCGACGCACCGCGGGTAGGGCAGCGCGGCGACGGCGGCCGCAGCCCCCGCGACCGGCTTCATCTCGCGCCGGAATTTCTCCAACAATCGTCGGCTGGCATCCGCACTTGCGGCTGGCGGTATCGGGCGGCCCAGCACCTGCTCGGCCCGGTAAAGGACGTCGTCGATGCGCAGTCCGCTGAACAGCCGAATCGACTGCTCGGTCGTCATCGGATGGCCGAGCACAGTCATCATCTCGGCCATCGCGGCGTTGGCGAGGGGCTCGGAATCGACGAGCACGCCATCGCAATCGTAGATCAACAATGCCATGGCTATCGTTGCGCCAGCGGAATCATCTGCGGTCCAAACGCCTTCGTGCCAAAGATCTTGGAGAAAGGCCGTGGACGGACGCGCGCATCAATCGCACTTGAGGATAGGATTGGGAAGATTATGTTTGTTGCCGGTCGAAGTCGATCCGTTAAAGCGAGTTGCGAGCGATAGCAATGTCGATACTTCGTTGGTTACCCTCGCTGGGTGCGCTGAGGTCAGTCGCTACAACGTTGGTTGCTGCAACTACGACAGCTGCCGCTGCGGATCTTAACGACTATCCGACCGTTGCACGCAGCGACTATGTGTTCGCGTGCATGAAGTCGAACGGCGAAACGCGCCAGGCACTCGAGCAATGCTCGTGCTCGATCGACGTCATCGCGTCGATCATCCCCTATGATCGATACGTCACGGCCGAGACCGTCATGAGCATGGCACAGGTGCCGGGCAATCTCGGCGCGATGTTCCGCACGCCGGAGCAGGCAAAATCCGCCGTCAACGACCTGCGGCGCGCGCAGGCCGAGGCGGAAGTCCGCTGCTTCTGACGCTCGCTACATCTGCGGCTGCGCCGGAAGCTCGCTGGCAAATACGTGATTTGCGGTATCGCGCGCTTCGATGCGGAAGGTCTTGGCACCGTTCGGCAGGTAATTGAACCGGATGTTGGGGTCTTCAGAAATCGAGATCCCTCCCTCCATCGCCATGACGAGTTGGTCGCCCTGCCAAACCTTCAGTTCGCGAATGAAAAACGCCGGGATGTAGAGGCGGGACACCTGATCCATCTGAAGGCCTGAATTGTTGGGGTGCCGGATCATGATTTGCGCCTCTTGAACGTGGCTCACCGGCCCTTCCGACGGTGTTGGTCGACCGTCTGCCGCGAGCGCGTTTGCGAACTGACGGAACCGCATCCGGCCGAGCTCGGCCTTGGCCTCTTCCGCGTTCTTCACCGCCGGCGCCGAACAGCCTCCTGACGCTTTCACGTAGGTTTTGACAACATAGAGAGCGTTATCGCTGAGTTCCGCGACCGCATGCACGTTCGTGTAGGAATTGACGCGGACCCGCGTCGAGATCGACGTGACGCCGGAGCCGGCGCCAATGGCGAAGGTCGCGGCGACCGGAGACGGGTTTTCATCCACCACGATCGTGATCGCCTTGACGTGGCGCGCATCGCCCGCCGGCAGCTTGGCACTGACCGTGACCGGCACGATCGCAGCATCCTCGGCACGGTAAGGCATTTCGATCGCAAGGATTGCGCTGCCGTCGGCGAGCGGACGTCCGTTGAAAGCCTCCCGAGCAATGCCCGGCCAGGGGTCGTTGGTTGTTTCCGCCTTGGCGGCACTTTCGACAAAACCGACCAGAGCCGTGGCAGCGGCAAGACAAAAAAGGCCAAAGGTTGTCGCGCGCATCGAGCGATCTCCCAAGTTTCGGAAGACGGCCAAAGCCTCACTCCCATTCGAGCTGGGCATACGCCGCCGTCGCATTGCGAGCATTATAGTCCTCAAACAGTTTCCAGTAATCTCTTTCCGACTGACCCGCGCGCTCGGCAGCCACCCCAATCGGAACGCCGCGATCGATGAAACCGCGAACATCGGACGCGATCCGCTCGAGGTAGCGTCGCTGATCGGCAAACGCCGGAGACTTGGGATCAAGCAGTGGGCCATGACCGGGCACGATCTTCTTCGCCAGTATCCGAGCGAGTTCGTCCATGACCGCGAGCCAGCCGCGGAGACTGCCGTCGAGTACCGGCACATGCTCCGCAAACAGCAGGTCGCCGGCGAATAAGGTTCCCGAGGCCTCGTCGAACACGGTGAGATCGTTGTCGGTGTGTGCCGCCCGCCAGGCTTTTGCGACGAGAACGCGGCCGCCAAGGTCAAGCCGCAGTTCGCTATCGACGATAACGTTGGGTGGAACGATCTTTACGCCGGCAAGAACCTCGTCGCCCATGATTTTGCGAAACGCTTCGAGATAGAACGGACCTCGCGCCGCCATGGCCTGCGGCAGAGTCTTGTGGCCGACAAAGGTTGCACCTTCATTCGTGAAGGCGGCATTACCGAACACGTGATCCGGGTGCGCGTGGGTATTGATGACGTAACGGATTGGCTTCGTCGATCGCAGCCGAATTGCGGCAAGGAGTCGCTCTCCTTCACGCACGCTCCCGCCGGTATCGATCACCGCCACGGCATCGTTTCCAACGATGAAACCGACGTTGGCGATGGCGCCTTCGTTGCGGCGCGTCATAAGTGCCATTGCACCTTGGTGAAAAAATACCCCTGGCGCGATTTCGCTCATCGCCAGCGGAACTAATTGGTCAGATACGGCAGATTTTATGGAAGTTTCCTGAGCTTCCGCACGGAGAACTGCGATCATCACGATCGCGATTACACCCGCCGAAATGATTTTTCTTACGCCCATTTGTTATGCCCACCGAAAACGTGGGCACAATTCCTGCAGCTGCTCACACCTGCGAAAACGTTCGCAGATCATTTTGCGACGCCGCGCGCACATGTCAGAGCCTTTGCTTGAGGCGTTCGAACATATTTCTGTTGCGGTCCAAAAAACGCAAGGCTACACTTTTTGCGGTTTCCGGCTTCAAGGACGTCAGTTTAACGGGAATGCTGACGTTTCTTCGTAAGCATAAGCGGGGTGCGGCGATGCCCCCGTGCTTCGCGTTGCTGTGACACGCTGCCGGAAAACTCTTCCCATCTATCGGGTGCCGACCTGCGGCACGTTAGAAGCCGCGCGTCGGTCAACCCGCGACAACGTCGCAGGGAGGACTTTGATGCGCAACTTGCTGCTTACAACGTGCCTGAGTGCGGTAGCCGCGTTGGCTGCCGGCACGGCCAACGCGAATGACGAACTCCTGAAGCTCCAGCAGAACCCAAACGGTTGGGCGATGCCGGCGGGAAACTACACCAATCAACGTTATTCGCAGCTCAAGCAGATCAACGCCGGCAATGTCGGCAAGCTCCAAGCGGCGTGGACATTCTCGACCGGCGTGCTGCGCGGTCATGAAGGTGCTCCGCTTGTAATCGGGGACGTGATGTACGTTCACGGGCCATTTCCTAACCCGGTATTCGCGCTCGATCTCAATCACGACGGTAAGATCCTTTGGCAATATCAGCCGAAGCAGGATCCGAACGTCATCCCAGTGATGTGCTGTGACACCGTAAATCGCGGCTTGTCGTATGCCGACGGCAAAATTTTCCTGCATCAGGCCGACACGACGCTGGTCGCGCTCGATGCCAAGACCGGCAAGGTTGTGTGGAGCGCCAAGAATGGCGATCCTTCGAAGGGCGAAACCGGTACGTCGGCGCCGTTCGTGATCAAGGACAAGGTGATGGTCGGTGTTTCCGGCGGCGAATTCGGCGTGCAATGCCGCATGACCGCCTATGACATGAAGACCGGCAAGCTCGATTGGAAGGCCTTCTCCGAAGGGCCGGACGATCAGATTCTCGTTGATCCCGTGAAGACAACCGAGCTTGGCAAGCCCGTCGGGAAAGACTTTAGCATCAAGACGTGGCAAGGCGATCAATGGAAGATCGGCGGCGGCTGCACGTGGGGCTGGGTGGCCTACGATCCGCAGTTGAACTTGATGTATTACGGGTCGGGAAATCCGTCGACGTGGAACCCGAGTCAACGTCCGGGCGACAACAAATGGTCGATGACCATTTGGGCGCGCAATCCGGATACCGGTGTGGCCCAATGGGTCTATCAGATGACGCCTCACGATGAATGGGATTACGATGGCGTCAACGAGATGATCCTCGCCGATCAGAACATCGGCGGTGCCGTCCGAAAGACGCTTGTCCACTTCGATCGCAATGGTCTCGGCTACACACTTGATCGTGGCACTGGCGAACTGCTCGTCGCCGAGAAATACGACCCGAAGGTCAACTGGACCAGCGGAGTCGACATGAACAAGTCGTCGCCAACTTACGGCCGACCGAAGGTGGTGGAACAATACTCGACCGAGAAGGTCGACGTGAACCATAAGGGCATCTGTCCGGCTGCGCTCGGCAGCAAGGATGAGCAGCCGGCTGCCTATTCGCCGGAGACCGGTCTCTTCTATGTGCCGACCAACCACGTCTGCATGGATTATGAGCCGTTCAAGGTGAGCTACACCGCCGGTCAGCCCTATGTGGGCGCGACGCTGTCCATGTATCCGCCTCCGGGCGAGACCAACATGGGTAACTTCATCGCCTGGGACGCCAAGACCGGCAAGATCGTCTGGTCCAACAAGGAGCAGTTCTCCGTGTGGTCAGGCGCCTTGGCGACTGCTGGCGGCGTGGTGTTCTACGGAACGCTGGAAGGCTATCTCAAGGCCGTCGACGCCAAAACGGGGAAAGAACTCTACAAGTTCAAGACTCCGTCCGGCATCATCGGCAATGTGATGACCTATGAGCACGGCGGCAAGCAATACGTCGCCATTCTGTCGGGCGTCGGCGGCTGGGCCGGTATCGGTCTTGCGGCCGGCTTGACCGAGCCGCAAGCGGGTCTCGGTGCGGTCGGCGGCTATGCCGGCTTGCGCGACTACACATCGCTGGGCGGACAGCTCACGGTGTTCGCGCTCCCGGGCAGCTAAGCTCGCCAGGCGGGTAGCCGAAACGAAATCCTCCGACGCGCGTTCCTTGACGCGCGCCGGAGCTTCGGCTTTCGGCCGTTAGTCACCCAAGTGGGCCGAGATATTTGCGGTCGAGACATTCGAATGCGATTAAAATTGAATTTGGCGGCGGTGGTTTGTGCCGCCTTGATGTGTCTGATCAGTGCTGCGTTCGGCGACGGATCAGGCAACCCTGCCGCGGTCAAAGACGACAACGGCAAGTATTACGACAAGGACGGGAACCCGACCTAC
This sequence comes from uncultured Alphaproteobacteria bacterium, assembly GCA_963787675.1. Taxonomy (GTDB): domain Bacteria; phylum Pseudomonadota; class Alphaproteobacteria; order Rhizobiales; family Xanthobacteraceae; genus JAJPKK01. The sequence continues at coordinate 128,475 of CAWBDV010000003.1, forward strand.
AAGGTTGCCGCTGAAGGCACGGTGGATTGGTATACCTATTCCGGCTATCGGCGCTACCATTCGGACTGCCACGTTTGTCACGGACCGGATGGCGAAGGGTCGACGTACGCCCCCGCATTGAAAGATTCTTTGAAGACGATCAGCTATGCCGACTTTCTTGGTGTCGTTGCCAGCGGCCGGAAAAACGTCAACACGGCCCAAGAGAGCGTGATGCCGGCGTTCGGCACCAACAAGAACGTGATGTGTTATATCGACGACATCTACGTTTATTTGCGGGCGCGCGCGAACAATGCGATACCGCGTGGCCGACCGGCAAAGCACGAGGACAAACCAAAGGGCGTCAGTGAGTACGAGGACAGTTGCCTCGGGGTAACGGGCTGAGTGCTGGTGCCCGCAGGCCGGGTTGATACGCGATGCAAACGCAGCGCAGGCTTTTGACGTTGCAATCGGCGAACACGGCGCTGGCCGCAGGTCGGCGTCCGCTCGGCATCGCGGCAGCCGTCGTGGTTACGCTCGCCGGCATATTCGTCACCGCGAAAGCCTTTGCACAAATCGCCGACAACCCGGAATTGTCGCTCGAGCTGATTGACCCCAAGGTCTTTCGAGTCTGCGCCGATCCGCGCAATATGCCGTTCTCGACCGAGAGCCGCGAGGGCTTCGAAAATAAGATTGCCGATCTCTTTGCGGCCAAGCTCCGCAAGAGCATCGCATACGCGTGGTATCCCGGGGCGACTGGCTTCGTGCGAAACACGCTCGGCGCCTACAAGTGCGATGTCATCATGGGGATGCCGCAAGGCGACGATCTCGTGCAGGTCACGAATCCCTATTACCGCACGGCCTACGCGCTGGTGTTCAAACCCGGCAATGGGCTCGACGGCGTGGAAACGCTTGCCGATCCCCGGCTTAAAGGCAAACGCCTGGGTATCGTCGCCGGGACGCCGCCCGCCAACTACATATCGGTCAACGGCCTTATGGCGTCGGCGAAGCCTTATCCGCTGGTGATCGACACGCGCGTCGATTCGTCCGCGGCGGCGATGATCCATGATCTCGCTGATGGCAAGATCGACGCTGCTGTGCTGTGGGGGCCGATGGCGGGCTACTACGCCAAACAGATGACCCCGCCGGCAACAGTCGTGCCGCTGGTGAAGGAGAGGGGGCCGGGTCCGCCGATGGCTTTTTGGATCGGAATGGGCGTGCGCTATACCGATCAGGAGTGGAAGCGTCAGCTCAACCGCATGATCCAGCAGAACCGGGGCGAAATGAGCGCCATGCTGTTGAGCTTCGGCGTGCCGCTGCTCGACGAGAACGATCACCCGATCACTCCTGCTTCGCTGCAAAAAGCGCCATGAGGTCGGGGAGAGCGAGTTTCGCGATCGCCGTGCTCACTGCCTTCGTGCAGTTCGCGTGGGCGCGGGAGCCGCCGCCGTCGGAGCCTCCGACTTACCGCACCGAGAATTACCGCGCGCCAACGCCAGCGACGCTAACGGGCGCGCGCGTGTTGACCACCGCCGAGGCGGAAGCGATCTGGAAACGAGGAGGCGCAGCCTTTGTCGACGTGCTGCCACGTGCGCCCCGGCCAGCCAATCTTCCGGTTGGGACCGTATGGCGCGATAGGCAGCGTCTCGACATCCCCGGCGGTATCTGGCTTCCCGATACCGGCTACGGCGAACTCGCCCCCATCACGGAGCAATATTTCCGTACCGGCCTCCAGGAGATCACGAACGGCGACAAAACCAAGCTGCTGGTTGTCTATTGCCTGCGCAGCTGCTGGATGTCGTGGAATGCCGCGAAGCGCGCCATGGCAATGGGCTACGTCAACGTTGCCTGGTATCCCGACGGCACCGATGGCTGGGCGGAAGCCGGGCTGCCGCTCACCGAAGCGAAGCCGGCGCCGCGCCCGGGTGACCGCTCCGGCGAGTGAGGTCTCATTCCAGCGATTGTTGGATTGCGCGGGCGAGCGCGCCCAGGCGTTGCTCGATCACCGTCGGCACCTCGCAAACGTAGCTGATCGTCTTGCGGCGCTCTTCGAAGATGCGGCGGTCCCAGTTGATGGCATTGCCCAACTCATCGAGCTTTGCCTGATCGTGATTGGGATCATCTTCGAGCTCGCGGACTTGCCGGGCTTTGGAGCGGATCTGTTCCGCAAAGGCCTTTTCCTGTTTGGAAAATCGTTCAATTCCGTTCATGACAACGGTGCGCTCATGATTGAGCGTGGCGAAGACGCCGACGAACACGAGCTTGGCGCGCGTCTGTTTGTCCTTCGGGTCAGCGGCAAGGAAATCGGTGACTGCTTTTTCCGCCGCTTCGAGAGGTGTGCGGCGGGCCGAAACGTGAGCCACGAGATCCCTAATAGCCGGATCGTTCTCCCAACTTGTCCCGACGTCATCGATCGGCGGCCCAGCCCATATCGCGGCGACGGAGAGTTCCGGAACCTTGATCTGGCGACAGGGCCAATCGGGGTAACGCGGGTCGGCCGCAAACGATGTGCTGGGCAATGCCACCAGGAATGCGGCGATTATCGCCAGGAGAACCGCGACGAATCGATAAAGCCCATGGACCTTGATCTTGTCATTCCGGGGCCCCGCAGCGAAGCGGAGGCGAGCCCGGAATCCATATTCCTCGGCGGGGGTTATGGATTCCGGGCTGCCGAGCTTTGCTCGGCCCCCGGAATGACTCTGTACTTGGCCACTCATGTGCCGGCACCGGGTTCCGTGCGGCGCGCCAGAAAGCCTCGCGACGGTTCGTAGGCGAGGATGGCACCAACCATGAATACGATGGAGCAGCCGCTGACAACCGCCAATGACAGCCAATTGATCTGCTCATAAAGCGCGAAGCGGATGAGCTCGACGGCGTGGGTAAACGGATTGAACTGGCAGATATAGTAAAGCAGCGGGCTCGCCTCTTGCACCCGCCACAACGGATAGAGTGCGGACGACGCGAAAAACATCGGAAAGATCACGAAGTTCATCACGCCTGCAAAATTCTCAAGCTGCTTGATGACCGAGGAAATCAACATTCCAAGGGCGCCAAGCATCAACCCGGTCAGAATAATTGCCGGCAACAGTGTGAGATACCCAAGCGGGGGCGGTTCGATTTCCCAGAACCAGGCAATGACGAGAAAGGCGTAGACCTGCAGCAGGGATACGGCGGTGCCCGCGAGAAGCTTGCAAGAGAGCAGATACCAGCGCGGCAACGGGCTCACGAGCAATGTGCGCATGTTCCCCATCTCGCGGTCGTAGACCATCGAGAGCGAGGACTGCATGCCATTGAACAGCTGGATCATCGCGATCAGGCCGGGCGCGATGTACACCTCGTAGAGGACGTAGGTCTCATAAGGCGGAATGATCGAGACCCCGAGAACCTGACGGAAGCCGACGGCGAAGATGAAGAGCCATACCAAGGGCCGCACCAGAGCTGAGATAAAGCGCTCGCGCTGGTGCAGGAAGCGCAGGCCTTCGCGCCACACAATGCCTTTCAGGCAGATCAGATATTGCGACGGCGAGAAGCCGCTCGGCGCGCGCACCGCGAGTTCGATCGTCATGCGGCCTCGCTTGTTCCCGCGCCGGGCACAATCTGCGCCAGCCGCGCGAAGGCGTCGCCAATATCGCGCGCGCCCACTTCCGCGACCACTTGCTTCACCGGGCCGTGGGCCAGCACCTGGCCGTGATGCAGCACGACGACATCGTCGCTCTCGGCGACCTCGTCGATCAGGTGGGTCGCCCACAGGACGCTGAGGCCATCCTGCGCGACGAGCTGCCGGACATGCGCGAGGATATCGGCCCGTGATTTGACGTCGAGACCAACGGTCGGCTCGTCGAGCACAAGGAGGCGCGGCTGGTGCAGCAGCGCCCGCGCGATTTCGACGCGGCGCATCTGGCCGCCGGAGAGGTTGCGCGTCTTGTCCTTGGCCCGATCGGCAAGCGCGATGCGCGTCAGCACCTCATTGGCACGTCGGCGGGCGTAGCGCTTGCCGATGCCGTGCAGCGCCGCGTGATAGATCAGGTTCTGCATCACCGAGAGATCGAGATCGAGCGTGCGCGGCTGAAAGACGACCCCGAGGAGCCGCAGGGCGTCGCCCGGCCTGCGGGCGACATCGTGGCCGAAGATGCGGATCGAACCATGCTGCGCGGCGAACAATCGGGTGATCAGCGAAAACAACGTGCTCTTGCCGGCCCCGTTGAGACCGAGGAGAACCGTGAAAGTCGCCGGCGCGATCGTGAAGGAGACGTTATCCAGCGCACGGCGCGGGCCATAGGCATAGCCTGCGCCTTCGATGGCGAGCGCCGCCGGCTCCACGTCCCTGACGCCGTGCATTGTCTCCGTCCCGATACTTTTGCGGCGGTTCCAAAGCCGCGACACGCTGTTCGCCGCTGCCGGCTCCGCGCCGTGCTCTTGTCTTACCAAAAGGCTAGGTGCGCTACCGTTGAGAAATCGTCACACCCCACGGCAGCTCACCGACCTGGATCGACTTGATCACGCGCAAGCTCGCGACGTCGATAACCGATACGTCGTTGGAAACGCCGTTGGTGGTCAAAAGATATTTCTCGTCTGGCGTCAGCGCCATGTGCCAGACGCGCTGCCCAACGAGCAGATACTTTTTGACCTCATGGGTCGTCCCGTCGATCACGGCGACGCGGTTTGCGGGACCGAGCGCGACAAAGCCGGTCTTGCCGTCCTTGGTGAGCGTGATGCCGACCGGCTGGATTGCCTCGCTTCGCAGCCCGGGAATCGCAAAGGCGATTTTCTTGATCACCTGATGTTTGGCCGGGTCGATGATGCTCACCGTGCCTCCGACCTCGGACGACACCCACAGTTCGGAATTGTCGCGCTTGAATTCGGCGAAGCGCGGCCGGGAATCGACCAGCACATTGGCGACGATCTGGCGCGTCTGGGTGTCGATGAAGTGCGCCATGTTGGTCGTTTCGGAGGTGTTGACCAGGATCTTGCCGTCGGGGCTGATGCCCATTCCTTCCGGCTCGACGCCGACCTGCACTTCGCCCATCGGCACGCGTTTCTCAAGGTCGATAATCGTGACCGTATTGGTGTCCTCGTTGGCGACATAAAGAATCTGGCTGGTCGGGTCCTGAGTGAACAGCTCAGGGTCCGGTCCTGACGGCAGGTTGGCGACAACTTCGTTCGATTTGGTGTCGATCATCTGGATCGTGTCATCATCGCCGACGGCGACGAGGACGAATTTGCCGTCCTTGGTCAATTCGATGCCGCGGGGCCGTTGCCCAACTTTGATGGTGCCGATGACGGTCAGTTTGTCGGTATCGATAATGGTGACGGTGTTGCCCTTCTCGTTGGATACGTACGCGGTGAATGCATTTGCCGCGCCGGCCGCAGCAAGGGCAAGCACGAGGCCAAGCAAACTCGATTTGATCGTATTCATTTGATCGTATTCATCGTCCGCAAACTCATTGCAGTTTGCATTTGCTCTCGGGTCGGTCGAAGCCGAGTGTGTCTAATTCCGAAAACTGATGCAGGAAGCCCTCCTGCGGCGAGACCGAAACGACGGTTCGTCCGTCAGTGAGCAGGATGGGCTGGCGCAGTTGCAAGTTCCAGTCGCGCAACGTCAGCTTCTGGCCTTTAAAGGCGGCGAGCGCAAAATCCGGGCTTTTGAAGAAGGCGAGCGCTGCCTTCGGATCCGTAGAGTCGGTGTGGGTCGCGCTTTCGCCGATCATGCGCACCGCCATCCAGGCCTGCATGTCGCGCGCGGTCATGCGGCGTGCGAATTCCTTGACGAAGCGATCCTGCATCTGCGTCGCGCCCCATTGATCGTTGGACGCATCCCAACTCGTGGGTACGAGGCCCGCGGAGCCGGCCACCGGGCGCGGGTCCCAGGTACGATAAGGCAGATATGCGGCAAATACGTCGCTCTCGTCCGCGGCGACAAGCACGTCGTAATCGGGTGCCTGCTGCGTAAACGTCGGGATCTGGCGCTGGACCTGGACGACGCCGGTATCCGATCGGCGGGAGCCGCCGGTATCTTCGAATACGCGCTCCTGAACGATCTTTCCGCCGAAGCGCTTTGCCGAGCGTCGCAGCATGTCGGCATAAAGCTTGTCGCCATCGTGGGAGCCGACCACCAGCAGCCATTTTTGCCAGCGCTTCCACACAAGATATTGCCCGAGCGCATCAGCAAGCATCGAGCGGGTCGGCGCGGTGTGGATGACGTTGGCGCGGCAGTCCGCTTCTCGTAGCCGATCGTCGAGCGCGCCGGCATTGAAGAAAAGAAGCCCGCGCACCCGCCCGGCGTCGGCGGCCTTTAACAGCGCATCCGGCGGTAGATCAGCGACAATGAACGATATGCCGCGGTCGGCGAGCCCCGTAACGGCGGCCCCAGGATCGTCGCCTTCCTTCAGTTTCACGTCTTCGAGCGTGAAATGCTGTCCGACGAATTTGCCCGTGGTGTTATTGTCGTTGATGGCGGCCTGCGCCCCCGCCAAGCCATCATTTGCCGCCGGCGTTTCGAGCGGCGAGATGGCGATTCTCGGCTTCACGACGCGCAGATAACCGAGCTTGAATTCGACCGGGTCCGCCGTGGCCGCGGACAGCAACGCGAGCATCAAACCGATGGTCAAAAGCAGGCGAACCACGACAATGCTCCGACAGACCTAACGTCGCATGAGACGATCATAGCGGCCGTTTGTCTATATAATGAGGCGCATTTCCGAATTGGCCGCGAAGCCTGCGCTTCATTCGGTTGGCTCAGAATAATACATTAAGGGAGGGAACGAGATGTTGAGCGCAGAGGTTCCACGAGACACAATGCCGCCCATGCTTCGGCGCGGTGTTTCACGTGCGACGATGTGCGCTTCGCAGTCGCAACAATCAGGTGAGCCGGGATGACTTTGTTATTGGCAAGCGTCAGGGATGCGGACGAGGCCGAGATTGCGGTCGCGGACGGCGCCGACATCATCGACCTGAAGGAACCGTCCAGGGGGGCGCTCGGCGCGCTGTCGCCCGAAGCGGTCGAAGCGGTCGTGCGGTCCGTTGCCGGTCGGCGGCCGGTCAGCGCCGTGACTGGCGATCTCCCCATGGAGCCGGAGGTCGTTGTTGCCGCGGCTGCGCGCGTGGCCCAGGCCGGCGTCGACTATGTCAAAGTCGGGCTCTTTCCTGGCTCCGGACGCGAGGACTGTATCCGGGCACTGTCGGGGGTGGCACGCGACACCAAGCTCGTCGGCGTCATGTTCGCCGACGCCGAAGTCGATATTGGCTTGGTGCCGCTGATGGCCGAATGCGGGTTCGCCGGGGTGATGATCGACACCGCCCGCAAAGGCGTGGGCTCGCTGCTCGATCACATGGATTTGGCCGCGCTTGAGGATTTCGTCGTGTGCGCGCGCGCCAACGGCTTGATGGCGGGCCTCACCGGCTCCCTGGAGGCACCGGATATCCCGCGATTGTTGCTGCTCGATCCAGATTTCCTCGGATTTCGCCGCGCGTTATGCGCGGACCACGATCGTGGGGGCTCCATCGATCCGGCGGCAATGCGGTTCATCCGCGAACTGATCCCGCTCGATCCGCGCAGCCGCGTCGTCGCGCCATCGGCCGGTAAGGATGATCAGCATCCGATCGCCTGGGGATATGCGGCGGACCAAGATCCCGAAGGCGGCACCGACCGCATTTTCGTTCACGACTTCGTGATTCCCGTCCGGGTCGGTGCCTATGCGCGCGAACGAGAGAAGCCGCAGAACGTCAGGTTCAATGTCGACGCGACGATCATCCGCCACAGTCGCGCGATCGAGACCATGCGCGATGTCGTTTCCTATGACGTGATCATGGACGGCATCCGCCTTGTGGTAGCCCGGGCGCACACGCCATTGGTCGAGACGATTGCCGAGCGGGTCGCCTCATTTCTCCTGGTGCATCCGCGCGTGATCAACGTCACGGTGCGCGTCGAGAAGCTTGACGTCGGTCCGGGCGCGGTGGGCGTCGAGATCAGGCGCGAGCGCAAGGCGGAAGTCGCGAACGTCTATCAGCTCTATACCGTAACCGGCGGTGCCACGCGTTCGAACGCGGCCGAGTGAATGCGCGCCAAGCGCCAGCTCGCTGTCATCAAGCTCGGCGGCAGCTTTGCGTTCTCGCGTCATTTGCACGGTTGGCTCGACGCGATCGCGGCCAGTGGCGCCGGGCACGTGGTTGTCGTGCCGGGTGGGGGGCCGTTCGCGGACGCGGTCCGGGCCGCGCAGCCAAAAATGGGTTTTGACGACCGCGCCGCGCATCACATGGCGCTGCTCGCCATGGAACAATATGGCGTAGCGCTCGCGAACCTCAATTCAGCATTCGTCCGCGCGGATTCCGCGTCGGCAATCCGAAATGTTTTGAGTAGAGGCAAAGTCGCGGTGTGGTCGCCGACGCGGGCGGTGCTCACGGCCAAGGATATCCCGTGGTCGTGGGATGTGACGGCCGACAGTCTTGCGGCTTGGCTCGCAAAGCGTATCCGCGCCAAGCGCCTGCTGCTGGTGAAGCAGGTGACGCCTCCGGCCGCCGGCACTTGCTCGCGCGATCTCGTCGCGCGCGGGATTATCGATCCGGCATTTGTGCGGTTCCTGCCTGCGCGCGGAATTGAAGCCGCCATTGCCGGGCCGGCCGAGCATAAGTCGGTAGGTGCGGCGTTGGACTGCGACATCGCGATCGGCCGTCCGATCAGCTTGCGTTAGCGATGGACGAGGGGATCATCTCTCCGTGGCCAAGGTGAAGACACCGCGGTGGGCTTGGGCGCTGACGGGATCGGGGCATTTCTTCAAGGAATGTCTCGCCATGATCCATGAGCTTGATGAGGTCGATCTGTTTGTGACGCGTGCTGCCGCCGAAGTGGTGCGCATGTACAAACAGGATCTGAGTGTGCCGAAGTCGGCGCGCATTTTCCGCGATACCACGGCGAGTGCGCCTCCGGTCGGCAACTTCTATTACGGCATCTACCATACGCTCGTCGTCGCGCCGGCGTCGTCGAATACGGTCGCGAAGTGCGTGTACGGAATTTCCGACAGTCTCGCGACCAACGTCTTTGCACAGGCAGGCAAGTGCCGGGTCCCGGCGATCGTGTTTGCCTGCGACACGGCTCCTGAACTCGAAACCGAAGCGCCCAAGGGTATGGTGAGGGTCTATCCGCGGCGCATCGACCTTGAGAACACAGCGCGGCTCAAGACTTTCGACGCGACCCAGGTCGTTGAGACGCTCAGCGAGCTCGAACAGTCATTGGCGGCACGCAAGCGCGAGCTCGCGCTCCATGGGTGAACAAGAGCGCATCTTGTTTCTCACCGGGCATCTCGCCCGCCCGCGAACTCGAAAAAGTCTTGGCCGGGCTCGGCGATACCGAATTTCACTGGGCAATCCACGATATCGGGGTCACGGTCGCCGCGCTGATGACCGAGAGCATTATCTCGCGGCGTCTGCCGCGGCCCGTGAATGCGAGCCGGATTATGTTGCCAGGTCGTTGTCGTGCCGATCTCGACCGGCTCGGCGCCGAGTTCGGGGTGCCATTCGAGCGTGGCCCGGAGGAGTTGAAGGACTTGCCCGCCTATTTCGGCAAGGGCGGCCGGGGTCTCGATCTTTCGCATCACGACATTCGCATCTTTGCCGAGATCGTCGACGCGTCGGCCCTTACCGTCGATACGATCCTCGCGCGCGCTGCCGCGATGCGTGCCGCCGGCGCCGATGTCATCGACCTCGGCTGCCTGCCCGATACGCCGTTTCCTCATCTGGAGGACGCGGTGCGGACGCTGGTTGAGGCCGGCTTTGCGGTCAGTGTCGATTCCGCCGACACCGGTGAGTTGCGTCGCGGCGGCCGCGCCGGCGCCGGCTTTCTCCTGAGCCTCAACGAGCATACCCTCGATCTCGCGGAAGAGACCGGGGCGACGCCGGTGCTTGTTCCGGCAACTCACGGCGACCTCGCGTCCTTGTTGGGTGCAGCCGAGGCGGCAGAGAGACGCGGAATTGCAGCGCTGCTCGACCCGATCCTCGATCCGATTCATTTCGGCTTCATGGCGTCCCTCACGCGGTACGCGGAGCTGCGACGCCAACTGCCCGAGGCAGAAATTCTGATGGGGACTGGGAATCTGACGGAACTGACCGACGCCGACTCCGGCGGAGTTACCGCGGCGCTGCTCGGAGTTTGCTCGGAGCTTCACATCCGCAACGTGCTCGTCGTGCAGGTGAGCCCGCATACGCGGCGCACTTTGCAGGAACACGATGCGGCGCGACGCACGATGTACGCCGCCCGCCAGGATGGGGCCTTGCCCAAGGATTACGGCGGCGCACTCGTGCAACTGCACGACCGCTCCCCGTTTCCGAGTTCGTCGCAGGACATCATGGAACTGGCGCGCCAGGTCAAAGATGCGAATTTTCGCATCGAGACGAGCGGGGAGGGGATCCATGTCTATAACCGCGACGGACACCACGTCGCGCAGGATGCATTCTCGCTCTTTCCGAAGCTCGCCATTGGCGAGGATGCGCCGCACGCCTTTTATCTCGGTGCGGAGCTGATAAAGGCGGAGATCGCCTGGCGCCTCGGCAAGCGCTACAGCCAGGACGAGCCGCTCGATTGGGGGGTGGCGACCGACCGCTCGCCCGAGGACAGGACGCGCCTGCGCGAGGCGGGTCACACGTTGCGTGCCAAGAACTCCCGCGATTAGGCGCCAGAAATCGAGCAATTTCGATCTCGAAAGACCGTCTAACGCACGGTTGCGATCGCCTCTCTTTCAAATAGTCGATCGCAGGGCCTTGCGAATCCTTATCCGCCGATGTAAATATGACTGACCAGTCAGTCAGAGAACGGTACAATGGCCGGCGCGAAACGAAGGTCGAAATCGCAACCGCACGCGATCGCAAAATCAGCGGCCCGACGCCCGACGCCCGCGCCAACGCCGCGGGCAGGGCGCGCGGAAACGAGCGCTGCCCGCAGAGAAGCGATCCTTGCGGCAGCGCTTGATGAATTCTCAAAGCAGGGCTTTGCAGCGACGCGGATGGAAGACGTGGCGCGTCGCGCCGGGGTCGCTAAAGGGACGATCTATTTGTACTTCGCCGACAAGGAGGCGCTGTTCCAGGAACTTGTTCGAGCGATGCTCGGCCCGCTGGTGGCAAACCTCGATAAGCTGCGCATGACCGACATTCCGGTCCGAATGGCGCTCGAAGGATTTGCGAGCCTGTTCGTGACCGGCCTTTACGGAACGCGGCGGCGCGACGTTGCGCAGCTTGTCATTTCCGAAGGCGCGCGCTTTCCAAAACTTGCCGAGTTTTATTACCGCGAGGTCGTTGAGCGCGGCATGGCGACGGTTGCCGCGCTGCTCGAGCGGGGCATCGCGCGCGGTGAAGTCTCGAACCCTGCGCTGGCACGCTACCCCCAGCTCGTCGCCGCGCCAGCCATTCTCGCGATCATCTGGGCGGGCTTGTTCGATCGTTTCTCAAAGCTCGACGTCGCCGGAATGATGCGCGCGCACATCGAGCTGCTGTTGGGGAGGGCGTCATGAGCTCGTCGACGTTGACCTTCGGCCGCGCCGCGGCGGCGGATGTCGCGGCGGAACCTCGGGGGCTCGAACGCGATCGCAATGGGGTGATCGTCAGGAAAGACCCGATCGAAACCGCGCCGCCCGATCGCGCCAAGGCAGCCCCCGTGAAGGGCGAGGCGGGGCCGCCAGCGCCGAGGAGGAGAGGCCGCCGGTTCGCGATCGTCGCGCTCCTCGTCATCATCGCCGGCGGCAGCGCCGCGGCATGGTGGTGGTTTACCCATCGCGTCGACCCGCTGACGGAGCTGACCTTGCACGGCAATGTCGATTTGCGGCAGGTGGCGCTGCCGTTCAACAACAACGAGCGCATCGCCGCCGTACTCGTGCAGGAAGGCGACCGCGTCCGAAAGGGCGAACTCCTCGCGCGCCTCGACACGAGCCGCCTCGAGCCGCAGGTCGCGCAGGCGACGGCCCAGGTCGCGGCCCAGCGCGCGGTGGTGACGCGGCTGCACAACGGCAGTCGCCCTGAGGAGATCGCGCAGGCAAAGGCCAATCTCGATGCTGCAAAGGCTGATGCGGTCAACACGCGCAAGACCCTCGAACGCAAAGTGACGCTGCTGCCGAGCGGCGGCTCGACGCAACAGGATGTCGATACCGCGAGGGCCGCAGCCGGCGTCGCCGACGCGCGCGTCGACCTCAACCAGAAGACGCTCGACCTTGCGGTCCTCGGGCCGCGGCAGGAAGACATCGACCAAGGGGAGGCGCAGTTGCGGGCGAATGAAGCCCAGCTTGCGTTCCTGCGTCAGCAGCTCGCCGACGCGGAGCTCAAGGCGCCGCTCGACGGCATCGTTCGCTCCCGCCTGATGGAGCCCGGCGAAATGGCGTCGCCGCAACGGCCGGTATTTTCGCTCGCGATTATCGATCCGAAATGGGTGCGCACCTATGTGTCGGAACGCGACCTCGGCCATGTCCGCATGGGCATGCGTGCGTCGGTGACGGTCGACAGCTTCCCCGGCCGGCAATTTGAAGGATGGGTTGGCTTCCTCTCGCCTGTCGCGGAATTTACGCCGAAGACGGTGGAGACCGAAGATTTGCGCACGAGCCTCCTTTACGAGGTTCGCGTCTTCGTCAAAGACCCCGGAAACGATCTGCCGCTCGGCATGCCGGCGACAGTGCACCTGTCGCTCGACAGCGGCGGGACCGATCGGGCGTTGAAGCAATGAACGCAGCCGTGGCACCGCTCGTCGGACGCGACATCTGCAAGAGCTTTCGCCTTGGCACGGGTGAGACCGTCCGCGCGCTCGATAATGTTTCATTCGATGCGCGCCACGGAACGCTGACCGCGCTGGTCGGGCCCGATGGCGCGGGCAAGACGACGCTCATTCGATTGATCGCGGGGCTCATTGCACCTGATGAAGGCACGCTCAGCGTGCTGGGTCTCGATGTGGTAAAGGAGCCGCAAGCGGTTCAGGACCGCATCGGTTACATGCCGCAGAAGTTCGGCTTGTATGAGGATCTGACCGTTCAGGAGAACCTCGACCTCTATGCCGATCTGCACGGCATCGGGGTGGCCGAACGCCAGCGGCAGTATGCGCGCCTCCTGGAGATGACTGCGCTTGCACCGTTCACCCGCAGGCTCGCCGGCCAGTTATCGGGTGGAATGAAGCAGAAGCTCGGTCTCGCCTGCACGCTCGTACGTTCGCCCGAACTCATCCTGCTCGACGAGCCGACCGTCGGCGTCGACCCGCTGTCGCGACGCGAGCTGTGGGAGATCATTCTCCGTCTGGTGAAGGAGGAGGGTCTCACCGTTCTCCTGAGCACGTCCTATCTCGACGAAGCGGAACGTGGCGACCATATCGTCGTGCTCCACTCCGGTCACGTGCTGGCGCAGGGAACGCCGCAAGAGATCACGAAGGTCGCTCGGGATCGCGTCTTCATCGTCGATCCGCCGCCGGGACGCGCCGCACGCGGTCTTCAGGCGCGCTTGTTAGATGACGCAGGCGTGGTCGATGCCGTCCCGGAGGCGGGTCGGGTTCGGGTCGTGCGTGCCTCGGCGAACGACGGCGAGGTGCACAAGGGGCTGCTCGCGAATACGACTGTCGAACCAGTTTCGCCGCGGTTCGAGGATGCGTTCATGGTGTTGCTGCGGCAGGCGGTCGAGACCAGACCCACCTCGAACATGAAGCTTGATCAGGCAGGCGGACATGCCGGCGACGGGGTGGTCGTCGCCGTGCGCGATCTCGTCCGTCGCTTTGGTACGTTTACTGCGGTCGATCACGTGAGCTTTGATGTTCGCCGCGGCGAGATTTTCGGGTTGCTGGGACCGAACGGGGCCGGGAAGACGACGACGTTCCGCATGTTGTGCGGTTTGTTGCCGGCAAGCGGTGGAATCCTGCAGGTCGCAGGCACCGATCTGCGATATGCGCGCGCGTCGGCCCGCCAGCACATCGGCTATGTGGCGCAGAAATTTTCGCTCTACGGCCAGCTTTCGGTCACCGAGAACCTCGAGTTCTTCGCGAGTGCCTATGGCTTGCGCGCCGGACGGAAACGCGAGCGGATCGACTGGGCGATGCAGCAGTTCGAGCTTGATCGGCTTTCCCATCTCGCCAGCGGCCAATTGCCCGGCGGCTACAAGCAGCGGCTTGCCATGGCAGCGGCCCTCTTGCACGAACCGGAAATCCTGTTTCTCGACGAGCCGACGAGCGGCGCCGATCCGCTGGCGCGCCGCGAGTTCTGGCATCGCATCACGATGCTTGCCGAAGGCGGCGTCACCGTGATCGTAACGACCCATTTCATGGAGGAGGCCGAATATTGCGACCGGGTGGCGATTCTCGATTCCGGCCGCATCCTCGCCCAAGGCACCCCTGCCGAAATCCGGGCGCGCGGTCGCGCTGAAGGTGGCCGCGAGCCCAACATGGAGGATGCCTTCATCGCGATCGTGCAGGAGGCGCGGAAGGGCCAGACAAGGGCGGCCGCATGAGTGCCGATGTCCATGTTCAACAGGTACGCTCGTCGAGCAAGCTGCGGCGCATCTGGGCGTTGGTCCGCAAGGAAAGCTACGAGATCGTTCGCGACCCGAGCAGCATCGCCATCGGCATCGCAATGCCGGTGCTTCTGATCCTGCTGTTCGGCTACGGCCTGTCGCTTGATCTCAAGAACGTGCCGGTCGCGGTGGTGATGGAGGATCTATCTCCCGACGCGCGCGAGCTTGCTGCCGGCTTCCAGCTGTCATCCTATTTCGACGTGCGGCTTACGACGTCGATGCCGCGCGCCGAGGAACTGATGCTCGCCCGCAAGGTCGATGGCATCGTGCGCATTCGTTCTGATTTTTCCCGCAACTTGGCGATGGATGGTGCGAACGCGCAAGTGATCGTGCACGGCGCCGATGCCAACACCGCGCGGCTGATCCAGTCGTATGCGCAGGGCGCGGTCGCCCAATGGGCCGCGCGCCAGGTCGCGGAAGGCAGGACGATTTCCAGCGGCCCGGCGGTCGTGACCAGCCGACTGTGGTTCAATGAATCGAACGACAGCCATTACTTCCTCGTGCCGGGCCTCGTCGTCCTCATCATGACATTGATCGGCGCGCTGCTCACGGCATTGATCATGGCGCGGGAGTGGGAGCGCGGAACTTTCGAAGCGATGTTCGTGACACCAGTGCGATCCGAAGAGATTTTGCTGGGCAAGACGACGCCATACTTCGTCCTCGGCATGATCGGTCTCTTCCTGTGCATCCTTTCCGCCAAGTTCCTGTTTCACGTCCCGTTGCGGGGATCGGTTCTGGTGCTGACGGGCGTCTCGGTGCTCTACCTCCTCGTGACCGTCGGTACCGGCCTCCTCATCTCGTCGGTGACGAAGAGCCAGTTCATCGCGAGCCAGGTTGCAATCGTGATCACGTTCCTGCCGGCCATGATGCTGTCCGGCTTTCTGTTCGACCTGCGCAGCATGCCGGCGGCAGTGCAGGTGTTCACCTACATCTTGCCGGCGCGATACTACGTGTCGCTGCTACAGACGATCTTCCTGGCCGGCGACATCTGGTCCGTCATCGTGCCCAATGCCGTCGTGCTGGCCGGCATGGCGGCAGTGCTGCTCGTGCTGTCGCGCCTCGCCACTCAAAAGAAGCTGGCCTGAACCATGTTCAACTCGCTGCTCCGCATCGTCGCTCTGGTGCGCAAGGAGTTGCTTGCGATCCTAAAAGATCCGCGCGCCCGCTTTGCTCTCATCGGGCCGCCCATCATTCAGTGCCTCGTGTTCGGCTACGCCGCATCTTACGATCTCAACAACGTGCCATATGCGGTGCTCGACCAGGACCGCAGCGGTGCCTCCCGCGATCTGCTTGCAAAGCTTGACGGCTCCGGCGTGTTTGTCCGGGTGGCTGATTTCCGGCGCGCGGGCGACATCGCCGACTACATCAACGATCGCCGCGTCCTGCTCGTGATCCAGATCGACCAGGAGTTCGAGCGCCGGCTCTTCTCGGGGATGCCGGCTACAGTTCAGGTGATCGCGGATGGACGCAATTCCAACACGGCCGGCACCGCGTTGAGCTATGTTCAAGTCGCTGTTGATGCCTTCAATGCCAAATGGCGGGGAGACCACGGTCAAGGCGGCGTGCCACTGCAGGTCATGAGCCGCGCTTGGTTTAACCCGAACCTCGAAACCCGCTGGTTCATGGTCCCCGCGCTGATCGGGACGCTGACGATGTTGCAGACGCTGCTCTTGACCGCGTTGTCGGTCGCCCGCGAGCGCGAGGAGGGCACGTTCGATCAGTTGCTGGTGACGCCGTTCCGCCCGGTCGAGATCATGGCCGGCAAAGCCATCCCCTCGGTGCTCATCGGGATTACGCAGGCGACGCTGATCCTGCTGGTGGCGCAGTTGTGGTTCCGGATTCCGTTCGCCGGGTCCTTCTTCAACCTTTATGCCGCGCTGCTGCTGTTCGTCCTGGCCGCGGTCGGCATCGGCCTCCTGGTCTCGTCGGTCGTCGCCAACATGCAGCAGGCGATGCTGTTTTCGTTCGTCGTCCTGATGCCGTTCATCCTGCTGTCGGGGATCACGACGCCGATTGATAACATGCCGAAAATCCTGCAGTACTCCACGCTGTTCAATCCGCTGCGATATGCAATCGACATCATCCATCGCATCTATCTGGAAGCGGCGAGCTTGGAATCCCTTCTGCCGGAACTTTGGCCGCTGGCGCTCATCGGTGCGATCACGCTGTGGGCGGCTGCATGGATGTTCCGCAATCGCCTGGGGTGATGTTGCCGCAATTAGGTCGATGCGATGCCGATGATCCGCGAGACGATCGTGACGACGGCGAGTGCTGACGGTCGCGTTCACATCGCGCCGATCGGGATCATCGCCGACGGCGAAGGCTGGATCATCGCGCCGTTTCGCCCCTCAATCACGCTCGACAATTTGCGCGATGTTCCGTTCGCTGTCGCGAATTACACCGATGACGTGCGCGTGTTCGCCGGCTGCCTGACCGGGCGCCACGACTGGCCGACCGTCCCCGCGGACGAGGTGCCGGTGCCGCGCCTTAAGGATGCGCTTGCTCACGCCGAGCTCGCCGTCGTTCGTGTCAGTGAGGACCTGCAACGCCCGCGCTACCATTGCCGTGTGGTGCGGACTGCCTCGCACGCTCCATTCGGTGGAATGAACCGTGCCAAAGCCGCGGTGGTCGAAGCCGCGATCCTGGTGAGCCGGCTGGAATTCGTGTCGCGCGAAAAAGTGGAGCAGGAACTCGCTCACCTCGAAATCGCGATCAGCAAGACGGCGGGACCTGCGGAAGAGGAAGCGTGGGGCTGGTTGATGGACCGCGTGCGCACGCATTACGGCAAGCAACAATAGTGTATTGATTTCGTAGGGCGCGCAGAGCGAAGCGTGCGCACCATTGCGCGGAGTGACCGCGTGGGCACGCGCGGACAAGTCCGCGCTTTGCCCACCCTACGAATTGGATTCGGGGATCGCCGCAAACGGTCCCCCTTCGCAAAAATCGCAAAAGGCGGATATGCTCCCGGCAAAACAAAATGGTCTTGTGGGAGGCTTGCCATGCATCTTCGAATCTCGATGGGCCTTTTTGCGCTCTTGGCGGCTTCGGTCGCGGCAATCGGGAGCGCCAAAGCGTTCGATGATGCGGCTTATCCCGATCTGCGGGGCCAATGGACCCGGATGACCGCACCGGGTGTGCGTGGTCAACCCGATTTCGATCCCAGCAAGTCGGCGGGCCGCCCCCAGGAGGCTCCGCTGACGCCCGAGTATCAGACGATTTTTGAGGCCAATCTTGCCGACCAGGACGCTGGCGGATTCGGCAACACCGGCGGCTGGCATTGTGCCGCCTGGGGGTTGCCGGCGATGATGAATGTTTATCAGCCGATGGAAATCGTGGTCATGCCCGAAACCACGTA
Source organism: uncultured Alphaproteobacteria bacterium (assembly GCA_963787675.1). Lineage (GTDB taxonomy): Bacteria > Pseudomonadota > Alphaproteobacteria > Rhizobiales > Xanthobacteraceae > JAJPKK01. The sequence continues at coordinate 146,320 of CAWBDV010000003.1, forward strand.
CATCCTGACCAGCGATGCCCATCTGTCGCAGCGGCGCATCTTTACTGACGGACGCGACTGGCCGGCGGAGATCGAGCCCGCGTATCAGGGCGGCATGTCGCTCGGCCGATGGCTCGATACCGACGGCGATGGTCGCTACGACACGCTCGAGATCGAGACACGGGGTTTCAAGGGCCCGCGCGTCTACGGCTCAAGCGGCATCCCACTTCACGCCGACAACCAGACGATCGTGAAGGAGCGCCTCTACCTCGATAAATCCGATCGCAACATTCTCCACAATGAGATCACGGTCATCGACCATGCCCTGACGCGGCCGTGGACGGCCCTGAAAAACTACCGCCGCAGCACGAGCCCGCGGCCGGTCTGGACCGAATACGTCTGCGCTGCCGGACAAAGCCACGTGCAGGTCGGCAAGGAGAACTACTTCCTCAGCGGCGATGGCCTGTTGATGCCCGCGAAGAAGGACCAGGGGCCGCCGGATCTGAGATATTTCAAACAGGCGAAATGAGCACGGGGCAGCGCGAGCATTGCGAAGCTAAAGCTCGCACGACGCCAGAACCTCGCCGTTGAAGGCGCGCGAAGCCCCGTCTCGACGGATGGGGTTCTTGTTTATAGGTCCGCGCTCAACAGGAGAATCCGATCGTGGGTCGCGGTCACCCGACCGACGGCATGGGCGTGGGGACGCGCCTTGCGGGTCAGCATCGCCTGGACCGCGTCCTTGATCCGCTCGCAGTGGGGCGTCTTATAGGGGAAGTCGGCGTTGTCGTCGTGGATCAGCATCGAAGCGTTGACTTCGAACACGACAAGATTGTCGTCGCGATCGAGCGCGCAATCGATGCCGAGGAAATCGAGCCCGATAGCCGCCGCGATCTTGGCGAGTGTCGCGTAGTGGACCTTCGAGAATACCAGGCCGGGATTGTCAAGAAACAGACGCTCCTCGTCCTGCATCCAGGCGTGATGAATCATGTCGGTGCGGTAATGGTGGACTTTCCACTCCTCCGCGATCGCAAGATGGTACGGCAATATCTCGCCGTCGGTGACGATGAAGCGATATTTCCTAAAGTAGCCGTCAAGCGAGCGGTAATCGATGTATTCGGTTGCGTAAAAGCTCTCGGCGGGATGTCGCTCCAGGAATGCGGCGATGTCGTCTGCGCTGCTCATTTTCTCGAATGTGTCGCCGCCGTGGGTGCCGGCAACACGCAGCAGCAGCGGAAAATCAATTCCGTGTTGACGCGGATAATCCGACGCGCCCGGTGCGGCCAAAGCGGCGCGCACGCAGCGGATCGTGCGCGGCACACGGCACCACGGCAGGCCTGACAGCAACGCGGTGATCGTGTCTCGTCCGGTCGCGAGAACAGCGCGCGGATGATTGACGGTGGGTTTGCCGAGGCGATCGAGGAGATCGGCCGCGGTTGAAAGCATCGGGCCGCCTTGATCGACATCGGAGATCAGGTTGACGGCAATGTCGCCGTGCGACCGCAGCATATCGAAATCGGGTGCTGTATCGGGCAGCACGGCATAGAAATGCCGATCGAAACCGGCGCTGCGGAAAAGGAAATCAGGTGGGGTATTGCCGGCGCCTGGCGAGGCGATGAGCAGGACCGCGAAATCGGCCGGTTGCGTGCCGGCGCGCCACGTCGTTATCGGCCGCAGCTCGCAGGCACGGCGGAAAGACGCAAACGCGCGCTCGGCGTCGCCGGTGGCCTGCAAGATATTGCCAAGCTCGGTATGCGAACCCGCATCATCAGGTCGAACCAGGGTCGCGCGCTCCAGGATCGGCACTGCGAGCGACTCCAGTCCCACCTTGGCGAGGAGAACGCCGAGATCGTGCAATGCGTCAGCATGATCGGGATCAGCCTCAAGACAGTGCCGGAACGCTTCGATTGCGTCCGCGAACCGGTTGATCTGCATGCAGGCTGTTCCGAGGTTGTGGAGGCAGCGCGTCGATAAGGGGCGCTCTCGCCGCGCCGTTTCATAGCTTTCGATGGCGCCGGCGAAGTCGTTCACCGCCATGAGGGCGTTGCCGAGATTGACGTTGAGCTCCGCAAGCTGGGGATCGATTTCAAGTCCGCGACGATAGTGCAGGGCGGCGTCGGTCACGCGGCCAGCCGCGCGCAGTGCATTGCCCAGATTGTTGTGAAGCACGGCCTGTACCGCCGAATTTCCGCCCGCGGACCGCGCTTCTCCGACCGCCATCGCTCGTTCGAGGAGCTTTATCGCTTCCTCCGGGCGCCCTCGCGCTTGCACGAGCGCGCCGAGAAGCTGCAAGGCATTGAACTCGTCAGGCTCATGCTGCAGCACGGCTTGGTAGAGATTTTCGGCAAGGTCGAATTCGCCGGCCTGATGGTGCTCAAACGCAGCATTAAGCGCGTCACGAATGGCGGCACTCGGCACGTCCGTTCCCCAACTCTTCGGCGCACCGCTGTGATTCTGGAAACGCCGCCCGCCCCTGCTGATGGTGTCGGGCCGAAATTCTAATAAAATGTTAACGTCGGCCCGGTTGGTGATTCGCCCGTGCTTTGCCCGGAAACGTCGCCGTATCAAGCGTCCGCAACATCCCGACAATAGATACCCATGACTCAATCTTCTGAGCCGAATCTCGACCCGCGGGATTGGGAGACTTTTCGGCGCGATAGCCATCGCGCCCTCGACCAGATGATCGATCACCTCGCGTCGATCCGCGATCGCAAAGTGTGGCAACCGGCCCCGCCGGAAATCCGCGTCCATTTCCGCGAGCCGCTTCCGCAGGCGCCGCAGCCACTCAGTGCGGCTCTCGATGACTTCGAGACTTTTATCAAGCCGTACGCCAACGGCAACGGTCACCCGTTGTTCATGGGCTGGGTTCATGGCGCCGGAACGCCTGTCGGGATGGTGGCCGAGATGCTGGCGGGCGGCCTCAATGCCAATTGCGGCGGGCGGAATCACATCGGCATCGAGGTGGAGCGCCAGGTCGCTGCGTGGGCGGCCGAGATGCTCGGATTTCCCGACACCGCATCGGGACTGTTCGTGACGGGAACGTCGGCCGCGAATCTCGTGGCGCTGCTCGTTGCGCGTCACGCCGCACTTGGGGAAGCGGTCAGGCATGACGGGTTGCGCGACGCCGGTCCGCAGCTAGCAGCCTACACGTCGGCGCAGGCCCATCGCTGCATCGTGCAGGCGGCTGAAATATCCGGCATCGGATCACGCCGTCTGCACATGATTCCCGTCGATGCCCGCGGCGCCATGAAGATCGATGCGCTCAATGAGGCGATCGCCGAAGATCGTGCGCGCGGACTGCAGCCGTTTCTGGTGGCGGGGACCGCCGGCACGGTGAACACCGGAGCGATTGACGATCTGCCGGCGCTCGCCGACCTCTGTCGCCGCGAGCGTCTGTGGTTCCACGTCGATGGCGCGTTTGGCGCGCTGTGTGCGTTATCCCCGACGCTTGCGCCGTTGATTGCCGGCATCGAACGCGCGTCTTCGGTTGCATTCGACTTTCATAAATGGGCGCATGTCCCCTATGACGCGGGCTTCGTCCTTGTCCGGGACGCTGATGCGCATTTGCGCACGTTCAGCAATTCTGCGGCTTATCTCGATCGGGCGCCGAGCGGCCTTGCCGCGGGCGAGGTGTGGCCGTGCGACCTTGGTCCCGATCTGTCCCGCGGTTTCCGCGCATTGAAGACGTGGTTCACGTTCCGCGTCCTCGGTGCTGCCCAGATCGGCGCCTGCATCGAGCATACCTGCCGGTTGGCGCGATATCTCGAAGCGCGGCTCACGGAGAGCGAACTATTCGAGGTCTGCGCTCCAGTGACCCTCAACATCGTTTGCTTCGCCTTGCGAATGGGCGACGATGGCGCACTGAACAAGGCTATCGTGTGCGACCTGCACGATCGCGGTCTCGCCGCGCCGTCGACGACCTCGATTGGTGGCAGAAGCGTGATTCGCGCCGCGATCGTCAATCACCGTACGACCGAGGCCGACATCGACACACTGATGGAGGTGTTGCAGGCGTCGGCTCTCCGTGTTCTCGCCGAGCGAATGCGCGGCGACGAAGTGCCGCTTGCACGGCGCTCTCATGAACGCTGAGGCGGCGTGGCCGCCGCGGCTCGCGCAGGAGGCTAGACTTCGGCACCTCGACGACATTATCGCCGCCGCGCCCGATGCAATCGAAGCCCGCGTCGAGCGGGCGGCCCTTCTCAACGCGCTCGACCGGCCTGACGAGGCCCGCGCCGCCTACCTCGACGCGATCAGCCGGGCGCCCACCCACTTCGCCGCCTTGAACGATTTCGCGACTCTGCTCGTGACAACGGGATTCAGGGCGGCGGCGCGCACGCTCTATGCCCAGGCGGTTGCGCATCATCCCGATAACCCCAAGGGTCACGTCAACCTTGCAAACCTGTTGCTGCATGACGGCGACCTTGCGGGTGCTCGCGCCAATTATGAGACCGCGCTGCGGCTGAACCCGAACCATCCCCGGGCGCATCAAGGTTTGGCGTTGGTGCTCACGGAACTAGGCGACGTCGCGGGCGCCGACCGGCACGGCCGCGTCGGATTTGCCCAGGAGACCGTAGCGACGCTGCCATATCGCGGGACCAAGCCGCCAGTTCGCGTTTTGATGCTGGTGTCGGCCGCCGGCGGCAACATTCCGACTGCTCCGTTTTTGGACAACCGGACGTTTCTCACGACGGTGGTCGTTGCCGACTTCTTTGACGCCGCAGCTCCGCTGCCGCCGCATCATCTGGTCTTCAACACCATTGGCGATGCCGACCTGTGCAGGCCCGCGCTCGAAGCGGCGTGCGCTATCGTCGCGGGAACAGGCGCGCCCATCATCAACCACCCACGAGCGGTGCTCGAGACGGGGCGGGCCGCCAATGCGCGCCGCCTCGCTGCGCTTGATGGCGTCGTGGCGCCACGAATTGCCGCGCTGCCGCGTGCCGATCTTACCGGCCCCGACAGTGCAGCCGCGCTGACGCGCGGCGGCTTCGCGTTTCCATCGTTGTTGCGAGCGCCGGGCTTTCATACCGGACGCAATTTCGTTCTCGTGGAGACGGCGGATGCGCTGGCGGCGGCGGCGGCAGATCTGCCTGGGGACGAGCTTCTTGCAATCGAATATCTTGCCGCCCGCGGTGCGGACGGTATGGCGCGAAAATATCGCGTCATGGTGATCGATGGCCGCGTCTATCCGCTCCATCTGGCGATATCGCGGCAATGGAAGGTTCACTATTTCAGCTCCGACATGGCCGGGCACCCCGACTATCGGGCGGAGGAGGCGGCCTTTTTGACTGACATGCCTGCAAGCCTTGGTGCGAAGGCCGTCGCAGCGCTCGAGCGGATACGCGATGTGCTTGCGCTCGACTATGGCGGCATCGACTTTGGTCTCAGCCCATCGGGTGATGTTCTGTTGTTCGAGGCGAACGCCACCATGGTGGTGAACGAGCCCGATGCCGACGCGCGATGGGACTATCGCCGGCCGGCTGTCACCGCGATCCTCGATGCTGCGCGTGCGATGCTGATCGGCCGCGCCAAGTCGCGGGATGCGCTCGCGCTGTGAGCCCCGCCGGTCGTTAACATCGTGTCAGGTATGCCATCGCGCGCATGGTCCGTTAACGGAGCTGTCGTTCGATGGCGCGGGAGGGCAAGCCGCAAGGTTGCAGAAATGAGCATATCGATTGGCAGTGTGTCACCATCTGCTGTCCCGCCGGGACCTTCGGATACCTCTACCACGATGCCGTCGCCGCAGAGTGCCGCCAATTCCGCTGCGTCACAGCAAGATGCTGCGAACAATTCGGCCCCCCTTCCGCCGCCGCAGGCCGCCCTTGCGCCGGGCACGGGCCAAAGGATCGACGTACTTGCTTAGGTGGGGGCCTTATCGTCGCGCGGCAAAGAAGGCGCCGAGGCACGCGGTGAGCATTGCGACCGTCATTCCGGCAACGCCCGCAGCGACATGGGCGGTGGCATCGAACTCGGATGGTTCGCTCGCCATATGACCGACGGCGGCTAGACCGACGACGATTGCAGCGCCGAGCACCCAGCGCGGGCCGCGCAGCGGCCACCAGTTCAACATCAGGAATCGCGCGATCGCGGCGGTAATGAAGCCGGCGACGAGTGCGGTCCCGGCGATCAGCCACCACGCCATGGCGGATCTCGCCTGAGCGGTCGGCGACGCGAACAGATTGTGCCACATCGAGTCGAATTCGACGTTCAGATGGCCAAGCACAACTTGCAGCGTCAGTGTGACCAGCAGGCCGCAGACCGTCCCGGTGGCAAGCGCCAGGATGCGCACGACGCGGCCATGTTCCTCTTGCATCTTCGCCCCCCAGGCAATCCCGTCCTCACTGCCCGATTCGCATAACAATCGCACCTCGATCAGCATGCCGCAGCCGCGATCATGTCGCAGGCCGCGCGCGGAACTGACCGGGAACGGATCGGATTAATTAACTGAACAAGCTATCATTTCAAGGCTGTGGACAGCCATGAACACGGACCGCATTCACCACGCCGACGAACTCGAAATCTGGTAAACGCTGCAACGCCTCGAGTTGGAACACTGGCACGATGTCGACTTCGATGGCGGCCGTCACGCCCATGAATTCTACTGCGATGATGGCGTATTCGCTGTCGGAAACAATCGCTTTGAAGGTCGCGACGGCATCAGCAGTTTCTATGAATGGCGGCGCCACCAGCGAGAGATGACGACACGTCACGTCGTCACCAATCACATTTTTCATTCCCAGCATAACGGGCGCGCGTACACGTCTGGATTGATCATGGTCCACCGCGGCCGCGGCCGACCGCCGTTCCGCATGGCGACCGCGCCGATCCTCGTTGCCGATTTTGCCGGCGAGTGGGTGCCCTGGAATGGTGAGTGGCGCTACGCCCTTCATACTCTCTTCCCGGTGTTCGTCGACGAGGATGCGCCACCCTCGCTTGCGATCGACCCGCGATTTCTCGCCCACGCGAGGGCGGACGCGGCCGGCAACGAGTCGGCACCCGCTGCCAGCTAGGCGCCGGCGTCGAGGCGCATGCACCGCGGGTGGTACTAGCAGCGCGATGGCCGTCGCGGTATCATCTCCGCGCGGGCCGAAAGCCAAGCAATCACTCGGCCGATCAGCCAAAAAAGCTTGCGCTTCGGACTCAAAGGGAGAAACCATGACCACCACACTGCGTCTTTCGATCCTCGCCTCCGCGGCCGTGCTGTCCCTTGGATGGGCCGGAGCGTCCGTGGCCCAACAGAACAACATGACATTCTTCATCACCAGCGTCGGCTCCGGGAAAGGCGGCGATCTTGGCGGCATCGAGGGCGCGGACAGGCATTGTCAGCAGCTCGCGGCGGCAGCCGGCGCTGGCAACAAGACTTGGCGCGCCTATCTCAGCACCAATTCGGCGCCGGCCGGACCGGGCATCAATGCACGCGACCGTATCGGCAACGGACCGTGGCAGAACGCGAAGGGCGTCGTCATTGCCAAGGACCTCAACGACCTCGAGACCAATGCGCAAATCAATAAGGAGACGGGCCTCGACGAGAAAGGCGAGCGCATCAAGGTCCGCGGCGACACGCCGAACATGCATGACATGCTGACCGGCTCGACGCTCGAAGGCCGCGCGTTCCCGGGCAATCTCAACCTGACCTGTGGCAACTGGACGAGCAGCAACTTCGGCTCGGCCATGCTTGGCCACAGCGACCGCCAAGGCATCGCCGACACCGTCTACCAGCACTCCTGGCAGTCTTCGCACATGTCGCGCGATTGCACTCAGCCGGGACTTGTCGCGACCGGCGGCAATGGTCTCTTCTACTGCTTCGCAGCACAGTGACCGCGCTGCCTAAACGGCTGCCTAAAAAATAGCATCTCGATAAGGAATGGCCGGGCTTGTCCCGGCCATTTTCATTGGGCCCGTGTTCTCGACTGCACACGCATTCTTTATTTGTGCCTGAAGATTTGTGCCTGAAGCCATTTTGGAGCGCCGGAACCAGCCTGCGTATTGGGCGTTTGCCCCCTCTTCACGTATCGCCTTCACTCCTGGGTCACGGAATAGTTATCTCGTCATCGACGTTTCTAGGGAAAATGTGAATGTCAGAGCGGGTTCCCTCGATAGCATTGTTTCACCTTCTCGCTTAAGCAGAGATTACAGATCGTGCTGGCTGGATCGAGGGGCGATGGCATGACCAGCGATGATGACAACATTAAGCGGCGCGCCCGCGAGTCATGCGGCATTGCCGTGATGGCCAAAGCGTCCATTCCCGGACGCGCCAAGACAAGACTCGTCCCTCCGCTGACGTTCGAAGAAGCCGCCGACTGCAACACCGCTTTCTTGCAGGACGTCGCGACGAATATCGCCGCGGCACACGATCAAGGGCGGGGCGTCGCCGTGCAGGGTTACATGGCGTACGGGCCGGCCGGTGCCGGCGACTTCTTCACGGACATTCTGCCGTCCACCGATCGCTTTGAAGCGTGGCATCCGAACTTCGGCGATTGCCTCTTCGCCGCGATCGAACGGCTCCTGGCGGATGGCCACACTGGCGCGGTGGTGCTCAATTCGGACAGCCCGACATTGCCGACGGCGCTGCTGGTTGAAGCCGCGCAAGTGCTTGCGCGCGCCGGCGACCGTGCCGTGCTCGGACCATCGACGGACGGCGGCTACTATCTGCTCGGCCTCAAGGCGGCGCATCGCCGTCTGTTCGACGACATCGCGTGGAGCACCGACGCGGTGGCGCATCAGACCCTCGAGCGCGCCACCGAAATCGGTCTCGACGTCCACGTGCTGCCCGCTTGGTACGACGTCGATGATGCCTCGTCGCTCCGTCTGCTCAAAACCGAACTTTGCGATGGCGTCAGTTTTGCGAGCGGCCGCATTCCCCATCGCGCGCCGCAGACGCGCCGATTGCTGGCGAAGCTGATCGCAAGCGGTGACCTCGCGCAGCGGCTCGGGATCGCCGATCCGTCGTTGCAGAGGGCCGCCGAATGAGCGAGGTGACGAACGGGGACCCGTTGGTGGCCGATCGTTCCGTCGATCCGCGCCGCTATTTCGAGAGCGCGGCCGGACAGCGCACCGCCGCCACGGCGAGGCCACCGGTGTGCCTCTATCTCGAGACAACGAACCGCTGCAATCTTCTGTGCACCACCTGTCCGCGTACTTACGAGGAGCTCGAGCCGCCCGCGGACATGAGTTGGGAGCTGTTCACGAAGATTGTCGACCAGCTTCCCAACATCGAGCGCGCGGTCCTTCACGGCGTCGGCGAGCCGATGCTGGTGAAGCATCTGCCCAGGATGGTCCGCTATCTCAAGGAGCGCGGCACCTACGTGCTGTTCAACACCAATGGCACGGTGCTCAACGAACGCAACGGCCGCGCTTTGATCGAGGCAGGTCTCGACGAACTTCGGGTGTCGCTCGATGCATCCAATGCGAAATCCTACCGCGCTATCCGCGGCAAGGACTATTTCGGCCGAATCCTGAAGAACGTCCGCGCTTTTCGCGAATTACAGGAACGCGAGGGCAGGGACCGTCCGCGCGTGTCGGCTTGGCTGACGGGCCTTAGGGAAACAATTGCCGAGCTGCCGGCCTTCGTGAAAGTCGCGGCCGAGATCGGCGTGCGCGAAGTCTACCTGCAGCGACTGGTCTTCTTCGAAAACGATTCGCTCGGCCACGCCCGCCCCGACCAGGCACTCTACGAGCGAATGAACCGCGAAGAGGCCACGTATCTCGCCGAAGCGACGGCGCTGGCGAAAAGCCTGGGCGTGACGTTCAGTGCGTCGGGCGCGGTGTCGGAGCCCGGCATGAGCCTCAAGCGCCAGCGCGAGGACGCTGACGAAGGCTCGCCATGGTCGCTGTGCCGCCGGCCCTGGACCGTCATGTACTTCACCGCCAATGGCCGGGCGCTGCCGTGCTGCATCGCGCCGTTCTCGCAGCGCGGCTACGAAAACTACACGCTCGGCGATGCCACCCAGGAGACGTTGCGCGAGATTTGGAACGGGGCCCGCTACCAGGCGTTCCGCGAGGAGCTGCTGTCTGATCAGCCGCCGGCTGCTTGCGCGAGCTGCGGCTTGCGTTGGAGCCTGTGATGAGCGGGAACGCCGTCGCCGTCATTATTCCAACGCTCAACGAGGAAGCCTCGATCGGCGATGTCGTGCGGGCGATCCCGCGTCCTCTCGTCAGCCACGTGATCGTGGCGGACGGCGGCAGCCGCGACGCGACCTGCGCGCGGGCGACGGAGGCCGGCGCCGAGGTTATCGATGCTGGCCGCGGCTACGGCCGCGCCTGTCTTGCGGGCGTCGCCGCGGCCGCTGACGCCGACATCGTCGTCTTCATGGATGGCGACGGCGCCGATGATCCGGCCGCTATCGAGCGGCTGGTCGCGCCGATCCGCGCGGACCAATACGATTTCGTCATCGCTTCGCGCGCGCGCGGCAACCGCGAACCCGGCAGCATCGGCTGGCATCAATTGCTCGCGGGATGGCTCGCCGGCTTGGGCACGCAAACGCTCTACGGCGTGCGCTACACCGACATGTGCGCCTTCCGGGCGATCAGGCGCGACGTGCTGCTGCGGCTCGGCATGTCCGAGATGACCTATGGCTGGAACATCGAAATGCAGATGCGCGCCGCGCGCGCCGGCCTGCGCGTCCTCGAAATTCCGGTGGACTATCGCTGCCGCACCGGTGGTGCCTCGAAGGTCGCCGGCAGCCTGCGCGGCACGCTCGTCGCCGCAGGCCGGATCGTTGCAACGTTCGTGCGCGTCGCGACCTCCGGCGCGGTACCCATGCGCGAGCGCGACGCATGACGGAGCTTGGAAGTCATAACGGGGCCGTCGCAACACCCATGCCGCGTCGGCGGCTTGCGCCGCGCACGGGCAACCTCTCTTCTTCTCACCCTCTTGGCGACAACCTCTCCTCTTCTCACCCGCTTGCCGAGAACCTCTGTTCTCCTCTCCCGCTTGCGGGGGAGGGTAGGGAGGGGGCACTCGCCGCTCCGCTCCTCGAACGCAAGGATCACGCGGCGCCATCGGTGTTTCTCCCCGAGAACATGTTGCGCGAGGCGCGCCGGCAGAAGGAGCTTGCCGCCGGCACCGTGCCGCCGGTCTGCGTCATTGATCCCGACGGCGACATCGTGAGCCATGTCCGTCGTGTTTACGGTGCGACCCGATGCGACAAGTGGGCCTGCTATCACACCAGGATGTGGCGGTGGAGCATTGGGAACCTGCGTTGCGGCATCGTCGGCCATGTGGTCGGCGGCTCGTTTTCGGTGCTGGTGGCCGAGCAACTTTTCGCTTCCGGATGCGAATTTCTGGTCAATGTCGCCTCGGCTGGCCAGATCACCGACGTTGGACCACCGCCGTACTACATTCTCATCGAGCGCGCGCTGCGGGACGAAGGCACGAGCTATCACTATCTGCCGCCGTCACCCTATGCCGACGCCGACCCCGCCGTCATTTCTCTTGCGGCGCGGGCGCTTGACCGCTCTCCCCATCCCCTGCATCGCGGCGCGACCTGGACCACGGATGCGCCGTTCCGCGAGACCGCGGATGCGATCGCAACGCGCCGAAACGCCGGAATCCTTGCAGTCGAGATGGAGGCCGCGGCGCTCTATGCCTTCGCGTCGGCCCGCGCGAAGCCGGTAATCTGCCTTGCCCATGTCTCGAACCAGCTCGGCTGCCGCGAGGGCGATTTCGAGAAGGGCGAGGGCAATGGCGCAAGCAGTTCGCTCGCCCTGGTCATGGCGCTCGCCGCTGCTTGGACGCGTGAAACCACGCGGCCGGCCGTCGAGGCGTAGCGGCGCCTCAAGCCTTTGCTGCGGTGGGCGCGGTTTTTTCCTGAGCTGCCTTGAGTTGAGCAATCGCGGCGCGGACGTCGGGGTCCAGTCCCTCGCCGCCCTTGTCGAGATACGCAAAGATCGCGGCCCGCATCCGCGGATCCCAGAATTTTCCGATATGCTCGGCAGTACCGGTGACGGCCTGCTTCGAACCCTGGCTCGCAAAAAACTTGCCGATCTGGTTCGCCATGTAGATGAGCCTGTCAGGCGACATGGGCGGCTGTCTCCGTCAGCGGTTCCACCGCGATACGGTGGGCATGGGTGAATACCTCGAAGCCGTCGCTGCGAGCGACCGCGACGAGGGTGATGCCGGCGCTCTCGGCAGTGCGAACCGCAAGTGCCGTCGGCGCGGAGACCGCGACCAGCACCGGCATGCCGAGTGCGGCCGCCTTCTGCACCATTTCGACCGACAGGCGGCTGGTCAGCAGCGTCAGCCCTGACGCGCCGGCGACGCGTTGGCGTGCAAGGGCGCCGCCAAGCTTGTCGAGTGCGTTATGCCGCCCGACGTCCTCGCGCACGGCAATGAGGCCGGCATCCCGCTGCCAGAAGGCTGCAGCATGGACGGCGCGGGTCTTGAGATTGAGCTCCTGGCGCGGTGCAAGGGACTCGAGAGCGCGCATGATGTCCTCGGGCGCATACGTCTGTCCGACGCTCACGGTCGGAATGGGGCGCAACGCCTCCGTCAGGCTTTCGATGCCGCACAGCCCGCAGCCGGTCGGGCCGGCGAGATGTCGGCGACGCTCGCTGAGCGCCTGCGCGTGCGGCTCGCCGAGCCACATGCGCAGCTCGATTCCCGGACCCTCGTCGATGACTTCGAGCCGGTCGATCTCGTCCGCGGATGTCACGATGCCTTCAGTGAGGGTGAAGCCGATCGCAAAATCCTCGAGGTCCTTCGGCGTCGCCATCATGACGGCATAAGTGCCGCCGTTATAGGTAAACGCGACGGCGCTCTCTTCCGGAATGACGCGTTCGCTTGTCGTGACGCCGTCCCGGCGCCAGACCGTACGCGCCACGCTTGTAACCGGCGCCGCCAAAACTCTTACCTCCGAACGCTTCGCTGCTTGCGGCTATTCTGCCGCCTCGACCACCGGCGCCACTCGGCGCGAATGGCGCGCCTGCTCTTCGTACTGCTCCTGCCATGCCGTCGGCCCGTTCGACGGCGCGACTTGCACGGCGGTCACCTTGTACTCGGGGCAGTTCGTGGCCCAGTCGGAATACTCCGTGGTGACGACGTTCGCCTGGGTGTCCGGGTGATGGAACGTGGTGTAGACCACGCCCGGCGCGACGCGCTCGGTGATAAGCGCGCGCAACGAGGTCTCGCCGGCGCGGCTTGCAAGCTTGACCCAATCGCCATCGCGGATGCCGCGCTGTTCGGCGTCGTGGGGATGGATCTCGAGCCGGTCCTCGTGATGCCAGACGACATTCGCGGTGCGGCGGGTCTGGGCGCCGACGTTGTACTGGCTGAGGATGCGTCCCGTAGTCAGGAGCAACGGGAAGCGCGGGCCTGTGCGCTCGTCGGTCGCGATATATTCCGTGATGACGAACTTGCCCTTGCCACGCACGAAGCCGTTCATGTGCATGACCGGCGTGCCCTCGGGCGCCTTTTCGTTGCAGGGCCACTGCACCGAGCCGAGCTCCTCGATCCTCTTGAACGACACGCCGGCGAACGTGGGCGTCAGCCGCGCAATCTCGTCCATGATCTCGGACGGATGCTTGTAGTTCATCTCGAAGCCCATGGCGTTGGAGATCATCATGGTGATCTCCCAATCGGCATAGCCGTTGCGCGGCGCCATCACCTTGCGAACGAGCTGGATGCGGCGTTCGGCGTTGGTGAAGGTGCCGTCCTTCTCGAGGAAGGTCGAGCCCGGCAGGAAGACGTGGGCGTAGTTCGCGGTTTCGTTCAGGAAGAGGTCGTGGACGACGACGCACTCCATTGCCGCAAGGCCAGCCGCGATGTGCTTGGTGTTAGGGTCGGACTGCAGGATGTCCTCACCCTGGACGTAAAGGCCCATGAAAGTGTGATCGACGGCCGCGTCGATCATGTTCGGGATGCGCAGGCCAGGCTCCTTGTCGAGCCCGACGCCCCACAGGGCCTCGAACATCGCGCGTGTGGCGTCGCCGGAGATATGACGATAGCCGGACAACTCGTGGGGGAAAGAGCCCATGTCGCATGAGCCCTGCACGTTGTTCTGACCGCGCAACGGATTCACGCCGACGCCGGGCCGGCCGATATTGCCGGTCGCCATGGCGAGATTGGCAATTGCGATGACCGTCGTCGAGCCCTGGCTGTGCTCAGTGACGCCAAGGCCGTAATAGATCGCGCCGTTGCCTCCGGTAGCATAAAGCCGTGCTGCGGCGCGGATCGTCTCTGCCGGCACGCCGGAAATTTTCGCGACTTCCTCCGGACTATTGTGCGGCTGGGAAACGAAAGCGGCCCAGTCCTGGAACTCGTCCCAGTCGCAGCGCTCGCGCACGAAATCTTCCTTCACCAGGCCTTCGGTGACGATGACGTGCGCCAACGCGCTGAGGATCGCGACATTGGTGCCAGGCAGCAGCGGCAAGTGGTACGTCGCTTCCACATGAGGCGTGTGCACCAGATCGATCCGGCGCGGGTCGATGACGATAAGCTTGGCGCCCTGCCGCAGCCGCTTCTTGAGCCGGGACGCAAACACCGGATGACCGTCGGTCGGGTTGGCGCCGAGTACCACGACGACGTCGGCATGTTCGACGGAATCGAAATCCTGGGTGCCCGCTGAGGTGCCGAAGGTCGTGCTCAGGCCGTAACCTGTCGGCGAATGGCAGACGCGGGCGCAGGTGTCGACGTTGTTATTGCCGAAGCCGGCGCGGATCAGCTTCTGCACCAGAAAGGTCTCTTCGTTGGTGCAGCGCGACGACGTAATTCCGCCGATCGAGCGCTTGCCGTATTTCGCTTGGATGCGTTTGAACTCGGATGCGGTGTAGGCGATCGCCTCGTCCCAACTCACCTCGCGCCACGGATCGTCGATGCTCTTGCGGATCATCGGCTTGAGAATGCGGTCCTTGTGGGTTGCATAACCCCAGGCGAAGCGCCCTTTGACGCAGGAATGACCGCGGTTCGCCTTGCCGTCCTTGTACGGCACCATGCGCACGACTTCCTCGCCGCGCATCTCGGCCTTGAACGAGCAGCCGACGCCGCAATAGGCGCAGGTCGTCACGACGGAATGCTCCGGCGTGCCGATCTCGATGACCGACTTCTCGTTGAGCGTCGCGGTCGGGCAGGCCTGCACGCACGCGCCGCACGAGACGCATTCGGAGCCCAGGAAGCTCTCTTCCATGCCCGGCGAAACGACGGAGTCGAAGCCGCGCCCCGCGATCGTCAACGCGAACGTACCTTGCACCTCTTCGCAAGCGCGCACGCAGCGCGAGCAGACGATGCACTTCGACGGCTCGTAAGTGAAATAAGGGTTCGAACTCGTCCTTCCCGGGATTGGGGTGTTTGCCGCCCTCATAGCCGTAACGGACATCGCGCAGACCAACCGCGCCCGCCATGTCCTGCAGCTCGCAATCGCCGTTTGCCGAGCATGTCAGGCAGTCGAGCGGGTGGTCCGAGATATAAAGCTCCATGACCCCGCGACGCAGCCGCTTGAGTTGCTCGGTCTGAGTGCGCACCACCATGCCCGCCGCAACAGGCGTCGTGCACGACGCCGGCGTTCCTGGCCGGCCGTCGATTTGGACCAGGCACAATCGGCAGGAACCGAACGCATCGACCATGTCGGTTGCGCACAGTTTCGGGATCTTGGTGCCGACCTCCATCGCCGCGCGCATGATCGAGGTGCCTTCGGGCACGGTCACAAGCCGGCCGTCGATCGTCAGCGTCACCGTCTTTTCGCTCTTGGAGCGCGGCGTCCCGAAGTCGATCTCCTGGATCAGCGAGATCGGGACTTGGGAGGGTTCGGTCGATTGGGACATGGCGTCCTCCTTCATTCAGCGGCTTGCAGGCGCCGCGGCGCCGCGCCGAAATCCTCGGGGAAATGGTTGAGCGCGCTCATGACCGGATAGGGCGTGAAACCGCCGAGCGCGCACAGCGAGCCGAATTTCATGGTGTTGCAGAGATCCTCGAGGACCGTGATGTTGGCCGCGCGATCCTGATTGGCGATGATCTTGTCGACGAGCTCGACGCCGCGGGTCGAACCGATCCGGCATGGGGTGCATTTGCCGCAGGATTCGATCGCGCAGAATTCCATCGCGAACCGCGCCTGCCGCGCCATGTTCACCGTGTCGTCGAACACCACGACGCCGCCGTGGCCGATCAGGCCGTCGCGCGCCGCGAAGGCCTCATAGTCGAACGGCGTGTCGAACAGCGCGCGCGGGAAATAGGCACCGAGTGGGCCGCCCACCTGCACCGCCCGCACCGGGCGGCCGGAGGCCGCACCGCCGCCAATCTCATCGACGAGTTCGCCGAGCGTGACGCCGAAAGCGGTCTCGAACAGCCCGCCGCGCTTGACGTTGCCGGCAAGCTGGATCGGCATCGTGCCGCGCGAGCGGCCCATGCCGAAGTCGCGATAGAACGTTGCGCCTTTGTCGAGAATGATCGGTACTGACGCAAACGACAGAACGTTGTTGATCACCGTCGGCCGACCAAACAGTCCTTTGTGTGCTGGCAATGGAGGTTTTGCCCGCACCTCGCCGCGGTTGCCTTCCAGGCTTTCGAGGAGCGAGGTCTCTTCGCCGCACACATAGGCACCGGCGCCCGACCGCACTTCCATGTCGAACAGAAACTCCGAACCCGCGACCCGCTGCCCGAGCAGGCCGGCGCGTCGCGCCGCGCTGATTGCGGCCTTCATGGCCGCAATCGCATGCGGATATTCGGAGCGGATGTAGACGTAGCCTTTGGTCGCACCGACGGCGAGCCCTGCGACCGTCATCCCCTCGATCAGGACGAAGGGGTCGCCTTCCATGATCATGCGGTCGGCGAAGGTGCCGCTGTCGCCCTCGTCGGCGTTGCAGACGATGTACTTCTGCGGCGCCAGGGTCTGCGCAACCGTGCGCCATTTGATCCCGGTCGGGAACCCGGCGCCGCCGCGTCCGCGCAGGCCCGACTGGACGACCTCTTCGATGGTCTTCTCTGGTCCGAGCGAAAGCGCTCGCTCGAGGCCCTTGCAGCCGCCATGAGCGCGATAGTCCTCGACAGAGAGGGGATCGACGATGCCGCAGCGCGCAAAGGTGAGCCGCGTCTGGCGCTTCAGCCAGGGAATGTCGTCGGCGATGCCAAGCCGCAGCGGATGCATGCCGTCGCCGAGGATCGCATTGAGCAGGCTCTCGGCGTCAGCGACGGTCACCGGACCATACGCTATCCGGCCTTGCGGGGTCGCGACCTCGATCATCGGCTCAAGCCAGTAGAGGCCACGCGAGCCGGTGCGCACGATCTCGATGTCCCGGCTGCGCTTTGCGGCACCTTGCCGCAGCGCCGTCACAACGTCCTCTGCTCCGACCGCGAGCGCCCCGGCATCGCGCGGAATGTAGATGCGCGGCGTCATTGCTGCGCCTCCGCTACGAGGGCATCGAGCCGTTTTTCGTCGAGGCGGCCGACGATGCGGCCGTCAAGCATCGCGGAGGGGGCAACCGCGCAGAGGCCCAGACAGTAGACCGGTTCCAACGTCACGCGCCGGTCGGGGGTGGTGTCGCCGACGGCGATGCCGAGCGCTTTTTCGGCACGGGCGGCAAGCGCGTCGCTCCCCATCGATTGGCAGGCTTCCGCCCTGCACAGCTTCAAGACGTGCCGTCCTGGCGGGGTTTTCTTGAAGTCGTGATAGAAGGTGACGACGCCGTGCATCTCGGCGCGGGTGATGTTCAGCGCCTCCGCAATCATGCGAACCGCTTCGTCTGGCACGCATCCGAACGCATCCTGGATGGCCAGCAGAATCGGAAGGGCCGGACCTTCGAGGTCGCGGTGTTCGGCGATGATTTGCGCGGTCCGTTCCGCGCTCCACGGTTCGTAGGTCTGCACGCGGTTGGCGCCCGTCATTCTAGAATTTCTTTAGACTATAATTGGTAAAAGAACCCCACCAATGCAATAAAGCCGGTCCATCGATTGATCAGGAATCCTGATCGAAACGCGATCAGAATGCCCAATTGCCCGATCAGTGCCTTTGGGGCTTACGAGGCCGCGCCCGCTCCTTTGGCGCGGACTTTTCGGGGTTCTCGGCAGTCGATCCCGTCTGCCCTCCAAGCACCTTGGCAAGCTGGCGGGCCTCTGCGACCAGCGCGGCGATGAGCGGCGTTGTCGGCTCCCGTCCGGGAATAACCAAGCCGACGACCTGTTTCACGGTCGGCTCGACGATCGGGATCGAGCGGACGCTCTCCGTCAGGCCAAGCGTTTCCGCGAGCCGGGCCGGCATGATGGTCGCCCAGCGGCCGGTGCGCACATGGACGAACAGCACGACCACCGAGTTCGACTCGAGCGTCGGCGATGGGTCGCCGCCGGCTGAGCGCAGCAGACGATCGAGAATGCGACGGTTCTGCATGTCCGGCGTCAGCAGGCAGAGCGGGATTTTCGCGACCTCCGCCCACGTCACTTTGGCGCGTTCGCCAAGCGGGGCGGTCCGCGACGTCAGAAGGCGGTATTCCTCGTGGTAGAGCGGGATCGCTTTGACATGGCCGAGCGGCTCGTTGTCGAGATAAGTGAGACCGGCGTCGACCTCGAGATTCTCGATCAGGTTGAGGATCTGAATGGAAGTGCGTGAAAGGATTGTGAATCGCACATTCTGGTGCTTGGCCCGGTAAGGCGTCGTCAGCATCGCGCTCATCGCGAGTGCGGTCGGGATCGCCGCGATGCGCAAATGGCCGACGAGACCGCGTTTGAGTGCGTCAACGTCCTGACGCATGGCGCGCGCGTCGCTGACGATGCGGCGCGCCCACTCCAACACCTTCTCGCCCTCCGGCGTGAAGCCGCGAAACCGGGAACCGCGCTGCACCAGCAGCACGCCGAAAAGGTCCTCCAGGTATTTGATGCCAGCCGAGAGGGTCGGCTGACTGACGCCGCTGGCATTGGCCGCGCGGCCGAAATGCTCTTCGCGTGCGAGGGCAATCATGAATTCGAGGCGGTCAAGCATGGAATCAGAGGCTCTTCGATTTAGGCCCGCGGTTCAATTGGTTGTGCGATCGTCTTGAGATGAGAGCACAATTGCCGCATCGCTGATCAAAAAATCAGCTTGCATTATCGACGATCAAGGGTCCAACATTTTGCGTAATTCGCAGGCAATTCCATGCTGAATGCTGCCGGCAAACTCCAGCCTGCAAGACACCAGCCGTTATGAGCGTTCTTTCGCCCATCGGTGTCGAAGCGCCCAAATCGCCAACCGAACCCGTTGCGGGCGCCCAGGCCGGAACGATCGCGCTGGAAATCCGCGCGGTCCGCAAGGTCTTCGACGAACTGGAAGCGATCCGCAGCGTCTCGTTTAACGTGCGCGACGGCGAGTTCGTGAGCATCCTCGGTCCGAGCGGTTGCGGGAAAAGTACGCTGCTCGCGATGATCGCCGGGCTAGCCTCGGCGACCGAGGGGGAGATCAGGCTAAACGGAACGCCGGTGACGGGTCCGCGCCGCGAGACCGGCGTCGTCTTCCAGTCACCGGTGCTGCTCCCGTGGCGCACCATCCTCGACAATGTGCTGTTCCCGGCCGAGTTGCTCAACCTGTCGCGCGGAAAGCTCAAGCCTCGCGCCCTCGAACTCCTGCGGATGGCCAAGATTGCCGATTTCGCCGCAGCGCTACCGCGCCAGCTATCCGGCGGCATGCGGCAGCGCGCTGCGATCTGCCGCGCGCTCGTGCACGATCCGTCCTTGTTGCTGATGGACGAGCCGTTCAGCGCGCTTGACGCCATCACGCGCGATGAACTCGGCGTCGAACTGATGCGCATCTGGCAGGTCAACCGGAAGACGGTGGTATTCGTCACGCACAGCATTCGCGAGGCAATTTTCCTGTCCGATCGCGTCCTCGTCATGGGGCAGCGGCCGGCCACAATGGTCGAGGACCTGGCAATCACTCTGCCTCGGCCGCGTCAGATCGCAATGACGGAGGAGGGCGAGTTCAACCGCTACGTCCGCCACCTTCGCCGGGCCATCGAGGCGAGCCATGCCGGCTAAGAAAGGATACCGCTGGCAGATGCTGTGGCCGGTTGTCACGACCGCCGCCGTGATCGCCGCCTGGGAGATCGCGGTCCGTATCGGAGGGGTGAGGCCTGTGATCCTGCCGGCGCCCTCCGAAATTCTCGAAGTCATCGCCGCGCGGCGTGACCTTCTCGCCGCCAACCTGTGGCCCTCCCTCTACATGACGGTGCTCGGTTTTGTTCTGTCGGTGGTCGGCGGGATCGGCGTCGGCATCCTCATCACATATTCGCGCATCGTGCGACTCGGTCTCTACCCGATCATCGTGGTCTCGCAGGTGGTGCCGAAGGTTTCGATCGCGCCACTGTTCATTGTTTGGTTCGGCGCCGGAACGATTTCGAGCCTGATGCTGGCGTTCCTGGTGGCTTTCTTTCCCATGACCATCAACGCCGCCATGGGCTTCGAAAGCGTGGACGAGGACGTTCACAAGATGGCGCGCGCGTTCATGGGTTCGCCGTGGCAGATCTTCTGGAAGGTGCGGCTGCCTCATGCGCTTCCCCACATCTTTGCCGGCATGAAGATCTCGATTACGCTCGCGATCATTGGCGTTATCGTGTCCGAGTTCGTAGCTTCGCAGGAGGGGATCGGCTATCTGATCAAGCTCTCGAGCGGGCTCCTCGATACGCCGCTCATGATGGCGGCGATCACGGTCCTGAGCGCAGTTGGGCTTGCCCTCTACGGGATCATCGCAATCGCGGAGCGCACGTCCATCTATTGGCAGCCGCCGGTCGAAATCGGCGCGGGCGGCGCCTGATCAAAGAACCGGGAGACAGAAAAATGCAGGCACCCGCAGCATTACCTGGCGAAGTCATCAGCGACGAAGTTCTGCCGGCGCGCGCCTATTGGCATAAGCGGCTCGCCAAGGGGACGGTGCTACGCATCGTCGATCTGGAGGGCTGTCAGGCGGTCGACACCTTGATCTACGACGCTGCCGACACGTCGGTGCGCTACAATGCCGCCAACACGATGAAGCTCGCGCACAGCGTCTACCTGTCAAAGGGCTGCGTCATTTACGATGATCTCGCCCAGCCGATGATGACCATGATCGAGGACACCGTCGGTCGCCACGACACGCTCGCGGGCAATTGCAGCCGCGAGATCAACAAAGTGCGCTACGGGAAACCGGGAAGCCTCAGCTGCCGCGACAATTTCATCAAGGCGCTCGGCGAGATCGGGATGGGGCAGCGCGACATCGTCGCGAACATCAACTTCTTCATGCACGTGCCGGTGACCGGGGAGGGCGGCGTTTCGATCGCGGACGGCATCTCGAAGCCCGGTGATTACGTCGATCTTCGCTGCGAGAAGGATGTGATCGTCGTCATCTCCAATTGTCCGCAGGAACTCAATCCATGCTCCGGCGGCAATCCGACGCCGATCCGTCTCACGCAATGGCGCCCGCGTTGAATGTCGCGCGGCGACGCGAAGGTGGCGGCTCCGACCGACAATCGATTAAGCATAGGAGACTGAGATGAAGCTGCAACGGCGTTCCTTCGTCAAAGGTCTGGGAGCGGCAGGTACGGCCGCGGCTGTCGGTATCCGAACGCGGCGCGCGAGCGCGGCGACCCCTGTCAAGCTGACGCTGCCATGGCTGCCGCTTGGCACCTATAGCTTCACGTTTGCGGCCAAGAAGCTCGGGTTTTGGGAAAAGCGCGGGCTCGATGTGACCATCGATCGCGGATTCGGTTCGTCAAAGGTGTGCGTGCCGGTCGATCAGGGCCAATATGACTTTGGCCTCCTCGATTTCGCCGCGCTCGCGGTGTGCGCCGGCCGTGGCCTCGACCTCACCGCGATTGCCGGCGTCTGGCCGAAATCGCCGATCGGAATCTTCTCGCTGAAGGAACTCAACATCACCAAGCCAAAGGACCTCGAAGGCCAATCCATCGGCTTCGAGCCGGGCGGCGCGGAGTTCGCATTGTGGCCCGCCTTCGTCAAGGCGACCGGCATCGATGCGAAGAAGATCAACATCGTGAACATGGACGCCGCGGCCTTGATGCGGGCGGCAGCCGACAAGCAGATGAAAGTGGTCGGCAATTTTTTCGGCAGCATCGCCCCGACGTTCTGGGCGAACAAGATCGACATCAACACCATGTTCTATGACGATTACGGGGTGAAGATGTACAGCGTCGTGCTTGCGTGTAAGCGCGCGACCGCCGAGAAGAAACCGGAGCTGTGCCAGGCGATCGTGGATGGCATGATGGAAGGGTTGAAGTTCGCCTATCTCAATCCTGAGAAGGCCCTCGACCTGCACGTGGAAAGCCTCAAGGAATTCCAGGGCAGCAGCCCCGCGACAGGCGAAGTCCTGTTCTACGGACAGGAGATCGGAACCTCGCTCGGCATTGTGCCGTCGTTCAAGGCTCACGGCCTTGGCTACATGGACCCCGAACTTCTTACCGTCGCTCGCCAATCGGTCGAAACCTACATGGAGATGAAGAACGTTCCCCCGGTGGCCCAGTTGTTCACCGATCGCTTCGCCGGCTCGGTCAAGCTCACCGACGCCGAGTGGGCGCAGGTCGAGGCGCGCATTCCCAAGGAACTTCCCTCCATGAAGGGGTAGGCCCGACCGCCGACCCCCGAGCGTTTGCCAAAGGGACTGCACAGAACAGCCGCCGGGTGCTCGGTGAAGCTCGCCATCGCGGACAAGATCTCGAATTCCTATTTCCCGGTGATTGCCGCCGCGGAATTGGGACTCTTTCGCCGCGAGGGCCTCGATGTCTCGCTGGAACTGATGTCGCCGGCCGACAAGGCTTACGGCGCATTGGCACGGGGCGAGGTCGATTTGGTCGCTGCTGAGGCCCACACCGCGCTCGCGGCCTTTCCGGAATGGCGTGGCTTCAAATTTCTATGTGCCGTCGCCCAAGGCATGTACTGGTTCCTGGTGATGCGGTCCGATATTGGCGCCAAGCGAGGCGATGTCGGGATCGTTCGTGGGCGCCGGATCGGGGCGTCGCCGTGGGTGGAATTGGGTCTCTATCGGCTACTGCGTGCTGCCGGCATCGATCCGGTGCACGACGAAGTTGCGATCGCGCCCGTTCCCGACTCGTTGGGACTCCGCACCAACTACGGCGTAACGGCGGCGCAGGCGCTGGAACATGGCGTGATCGATGGATTCTGGGCGAACGGCATGGGTGCGGCGATAGCGGTCGCCCGCGGCGTCGGCACCATCGTCCTCGACGTGCGTCGCGGCGATGGGCCCCCGGGGTGCTTCGACTATACCTTTGCGGCGCTGTCCTCGACCGATCAATTCATTGCAAGCCGCACCGACGCGACAGCAGCTGCGGTACGCTCGATCGCGGCAGCGCAAGCAGCGTTGCGACGCGATCCGGCGCTCGCGACAACGGTCGGGCGCAAATGTTTCCCCGTCGAGGAGGCAGCCTTGATTGAGGACCTCGTCCGCCGCGACCTGCCGTTCTATGATGCCGCCATCTCGGCAAAGACGATCGGTGGCCTGAACGCCTTCGCCCGCGACCTCGGCCTTCTTCGCGGCCAACCCGCCTTTGAGGAGGTTGTCGCAACGCAATTTCACGCGCTGTGGACGCCGCCCGAGCCTGAGGCGCCAGGGCCGATTGGCGAGGGTCAGCAAAGGCTTCCAGTAGAGCAAAGGCTTCCGGTAGAGAGAGTCAACGATACCGGTCCGTCCGGTTGAGAAAATCCCCGACGTACCGGCGCACCGCCGTTTCGAGCGGCGTAAAGCCGGCATTGTAGCCCGCGCGGCGCAGGTTCTCGACCGAGGCTTGCGTGAAGTATTGGTAAGTGTCGCGGATGGAAACGGGCATATCGACGTATTCGATGTTGGGCGGTCGCCCCAGTGCCGCGAACATCGCCTCGATCATCTCGCGAAAACTCTGCGCTTTGCCGGTGCCGACATTGAAGAGGCCGCAGACCTGGGGCGTTTCAAGAAGCCACCGCGTGACCGCCGTCACGTCGTCGACGTAAATGAAATCGCGCCGTTGGTCGCCATCGGCAATGCCCGGGCGGTGGGACTTGAAGAGCCGCACCGGTTTGCCTGCTTTAGCCTCGTCGAAAACCTTGCACAGGACGCTCATCATCGCGCCCTTGTGGTACTCGTTCGGGCCATACACGTTAAAGAACTTGAGCCCTGCCCATTGCGGCGGCAACGGCTCGCCCTTCTTGGCGCGGTCAGCGACGGCCAGATCGAACAGGTGCTTGCTCCAACCGTAGAGGTTCATCGGCCGGAGCTTTTTGAGCGCCGCGGGCGAGCCGTCATCGACGAAGCCGGCTTCGCCATCTCCGTAGGTTGCGGCCGACGAGGCATAGATGAAGCGGGTCCGCGTCGCCGTGCACCAGTCCAGCAGATGTAATGACAGGCGGAAGTTGTTCTCGATAATCTCGTCGCCGTCCACGGCCGTCGTCGCCGAGATGGCGCCGAGGTGAATGACGGCGTCGAGCTTGCGGCCGGCAATCCAGCTCAACAGGTCAGCGGGCGGAATGAAGTCGGCAAGTTGGCGCTTTTGCAGGTTGCGCCATTTGCCGTCGCTGCCGAGCGTGTCGTTGACGACGACGTCGGAATAGCCGGCGTCGTTCAGGCTCGCGACCACGTTCGAGCCAATGAACCCGGCTCCGCCGGTTACCAGAAACATTAAATCTCTCGCCTTTGTGACGCAGCTCACAGCTTTTCTGCA
Organism: uncultured Alphaproteobacteria bacterium; assembly: GCA_963787675.1. Classification (GTDB taxonomy): domain Bacteria; phylum Pseudomonadota; class Alphaproteobacteria; order Rhizobiales; family Xanthobacteraceae; genus JAJPKK01. The sequence continues at coordinate 170,881 of CAWBDV010000003.1, forward strand.
CCATCGAGAAATACTGCGCAATCCGGCGCGACGAGGTGTTGCCGCTGACCCCATCCCAGACCGGGACGAACAGAATGGGCGGTGACAGGTCGACCGTCACCGCACCTTGGCGGAGCGTTGCCGGTTGCCGGCATGACGAGAGAGGGGCCGATGCCGATCGAAGCAGTCCGCCGTCCGAGTGCAGAGTGTTCAAAAAGTGCAAGTTGATTCGGCTCGATCGATCGCGCTTGGCCCGCAGCATTAACTCGCTGGATACATTCAGCCTGCTGAGCACCGTTGCAAACTGTAATAAAAAATTTTTTCCGGAGCCGCGTCGAATTTCTGTTAACATGAGATGGTAGCTGGCTTGATTACCCCTGCTCGTTTCGAATGGAAAGAGGGGAGTATGCCGGACGTTTCGTTGTGCAAGTACCGCGCGTTTCTCTGCTATAGCTGTGCGGATCAAGTTACGGCGAAGCGCATCCAGCGCGACCTCGAATCATTTCGCATCGATCAAGAACTTGTCGGTTGCCACACCGCACTCGGGATTGTCCCGAAGGCGCTCCGGCCGATTTTTGGGCGGCTTCCGCTGTTCGGATTTGGCGCTCTATTCGACAATCGCAGGCGCAGGAAGGCGCTTGACGCCTCGGCTGCTCTCGTTGTGCTTGCGTCGCGGCGCGCAGCCCGCAGCAGACGGGTGAATGAGGAGGTGCGGCGGTTCAAGAGGCGCCACCCCGAACGGCCGATCATCCCGCTGATTATTGACGGCGACCCCGGAGATGCCGACGAAGAGTGCTTTCCGCCGGCTTTGCGGGCCGAGGCGGCGAGCTATGCCGGCGTGGCGGATGCGACCGTCGCCATGATCGCCGTCGACATGCGCGAAAAAGGCGGCGACGAATTCGAGTTGGCCATCACGAAGCTCGTTGCCCTTCTTCTTGGGCTCCCGATGAGCCACCTCGTTCGGCGAGCCGAGCGCAGACGGTGGCAGCAGGTCAGGCGACGCGCGGCTGTGGGGGCGTGGATTTCCGTCGCGGCGGAATTCGCGGGGGCGCTCTTCTGGCATTCTCGTTTGGAAAAGCGGATGCTTATCCAGATTGCAGCCCAGGTGGAGAACGCGAGCCCGGTAACCCACATTTTGACCATAGCTCCCGCTCCCGCCGTGAAGACCGTGGCGACGACCACCGGCGCAGAGAATGCCACGGCCGATCTTTACCATGCCCAAACGTTTGGGTTTGTGACCGACCAAGGCTCGACGCGTGCCACGGAGACGCCGCCGACACCGGTGGCAGTGACCCCTGTCGTGGCTGTCCAAGAACCAGGTTTGTCCTGTCGCAGTGCTGCTGCTGTCGCCGCAGCATCCGGTTTTAATTGGGACCGGGAAGTTCATGCCGAGCCCGCTCTGCTTGAAGCTTCCGACGTGTGGGGGCTGTTCCGCAACGGCTGGCGACAGGAGGACGCCGGCCAGCTCGAGGCTGCCCAGGCCGCCTTTGCCCGAGTGATTGCGACCGCTAAACCGGGAAGCGACGACGAAGCCTTGTTCTGGTCGCAGATTGGAGCAGGAGATATTCAGGCACAGCGCGGCAATCTGGCCGGCGCCCTTGCTGCCTATCAACGCGCCCACCTCATCGCCGAACGGATGTCGAAGGCGGAGCCCGGAACTGCATTGTGGGAACGCCAGCTTGCGGTGTCCTACAATAAGATCGGCGACGCCCTCGTGGATCAGAACGGTCTGGTGGAGGCGCTCGAATTCTATCGCAGCGGCAACATTATTCTCGATCGCTTGGCGACGGCCGATCCCGGTAACCAGGCGTGGCAGCGGGACTTGGCGGCATCTTGCGACAATATCGGTCGCGTATTGATGATGCAGGGGGAATTCACGGATGCCGTGAAAGCCTATCGAGACGGGCTCGTGATCCGGGATGAACTCATCAGGATCGATCCCGGCAACGCCTCGTGGCAGCGCGAACTTGCCACCTCCTATGAAAATATTGGGGACGTCCTGGCGGGACAGGAAGAATGGTCGGAAGCGCTGACCTCATATCGCGAGGGCCTCGGCATCAGGGCCCGGTTCGCCGAAACCGCTAATCCCTCGTGGCGGCGAGAGCTGGCGATTTCCCAGATCAATGTCGGGGATGTACTGGCGAAGCAGGGTCGCCACGCGGAGGCGTTAAAGTTCTTTCGTGACGCCATGGTGATCGTCGACCGCTTGGCAAGGACCGACCCGGCAAACGCCATATGGCGGCGCGACCTGTCGTTGACCAACACCAAGATTGGCGACGTGCTGGCCGCGCAACGCAACACGTCGGAGGCTCTCAAAGCCTATCGCGACGGTCTTGCGATCAGGGATCGGTCGGCGCGGTCGGCGCCGGATGACGCGCTATTGCAGCGCGACCTTGTCGTCTCCTGCGTCAAGGTGGCCGAAACCGATCGAACGCAAGCAAAAGCGATGCTTTTGCGCGCGGCCGAGGTCGCACACCAGATGCAGTCGCGGGGGCTGCTGGCGCCGCGGGACTCCTGGATACCCGGCGAAATCGCCCGACGGATCGCGGCACTTCCTCAGTGACGGCCGGTGCGAGAGGTAATTCTTTATCCTTTCCGCGCTCTCGGACGGTCTTAGGAATCTTTTGGATCGCCGTTGGCGGCATTGCCTTTGCATTGCTCTGAATGGTGCTTTGCCTAAATCACACGCTTTAATATGGCTTTACATACCCTGACCGGCTACTGTTCCCGGTGCGAAAATCGAGGGACCATGACTCCATTTGAGGCAGTTCTGGATCACTTCAGCACCAAACGCGTGCTGGTGATCGGGGACATCATGCTGGACCGTTTCGTCTACGGGCAGGTGTCGCGAATTTCGCCCGAGGCGCCGGCGCCGGTCATAGAGACAGCCGGGCCGGTCGATGTGATCGGCGGTGCCGGCAATGTTGCGCGCAATATCGCGTCGCTCGGCGCCGCCTGCGATATCGTCGCTGTCGTCGGACGCGATGAAGCCGCCGGCACTATCCGCAAATTCCTGCAAGCTTGCGCGGTGAATGCCGATGGCCTCGTCGAAGACTCCGGACGCGTCACCACGGTAAAGACCCGCTTTGTTGCGAACCTGCACAACACGCATTTGCTGCGGGCGGACACCGAGGACAAGTCGCCCGTCAGCGACAAGATCGCTGATGCCATCATCGCAACCGTTCAGAGCCGCATTCCGCATGTCGATGCGGTCATCATCTCTGATTATGCCAAGGGCGTACTGACGCCCAAAGTGTTGGCGGCGATCCTCGCCGCGGCAAAGGCAGCCGCGAAACCCGTGATCGTCGATCCGAAGGGGCTCGACTACTCCCGCTACCGTGGTGCAACCGCGATCACGCCCAATGTTGGCGAACTGGCGCAAGCCTTGGGGCGCCCGGTGACGAACGATGAGACCTCGCTCGCGGCGGCCGCCGCCGAGCTGATCGAGCAGATCGGTTGCGAGAGCGTTCTGGTGACCCGAGGCGAGCGCGGCATGATGATCGTACCGCGCGAGGGCGAAGCGCTTTCCTTCGCCGCGGCAGCCCGACGTGTCGTCGACGTGTCGGGCGCTGGCGACACCGTCGTGGCAAGCTTCGCGCTGGCCTGCGTTACTGACGCAGGCGTCCAAAATGCGGCGCGGCTCGCCAATGCGGCGGCGGGGGTCGTCGTCTCGAAGAAGGGGACCTCGCAGGTGTCGGCGCAGGAACTGCGCGAGGTGCTGCTGTCGCGTCCGCACTTCGAGTTGCGCGAAAAGATCCACGAACTCGGTTCACTGCTCGATCGCGTCACATCGTGGCGGCGCGACGGCCTTACGGTTGGCTTTACGAACGGCTGCTTTGACCTGCTCCATCCGGGCCATGTGCATCTTTTGTGCGAAGCCCGCTCGCATTGCGACAGGCTCGTTGTCGGGCTCAACAGCGATGCGTCGGTCAAGCGTCTGAAGGGCGCGACGCGCCCGGTGCAGTCGGAGGACGCGCGACGGATCGTGCTCGCCGGACTTGCCTTCGTCGATGCGGTAACGCTGTTCGCCGAGGATACGCCGCTCGAACTCATTGCGGCGATCAAGCCGGATGTGCTGATCAAGGGTGCGGATTATCGGATCGATCAGGTCGTGGGGCGCGATCTCGTCGAGGCCTACGGCGGTAAAGTGGCGCTGGTTGAGCTCGTGCCGGACTCCAGCACGACGCGGATCATCGATCGGCTGAAAGCCGGAAGCACGGTCCCAGACCTCGCGGAAGTGCGGTAGCGCGGCCGTCCGACGATGGACGCCAAGCGTGATCGACTCTGCGGCGAGGAGCGTATCGGCGCCCGCTCCGATGGCGGACCCGGCGTCGCGATCGTACCGCGGTGGCTCGAGGAGCACGCCTGGCCGCTGTGGCTCGAACACGGCATCGACTGGCAGCGTGGAGCCTTTCACGAACATCTCGATTTGGACAGCCTCGAATGCCGCGCCGACTTTCGCCGGCTGCGTGTCGCGGCGCGCCAGACCTACGTGTTCTCCAAGGCCGCGGCTTGCGGGATTCCGCGGGCCGCGGCGGCCGTCGCGCTCGGTCTTGATTTTTTGCGCGGCGCAGCGGGACTCGAGGATGGCGGCTACGCTTGGCGCTTCGATCTCGCCAATCGGCCGATCGACACGACGCGCGACCTCTATGACCACGCTTTCGTGCTGCTGGCATTCTCCGCGGCGGCCGATGTGGTTGGAAGGGAAGCGCTGCGTTCCGATGCGCTGACACTCGTCGATTACATCTCATCGAACTTCGTTCATCCTTTCGGCGGCTACCACGAGAGCGTCCCGCCGGCGCAGCCCCGGCGACAGAACCCGCACATGCACCTGTACGAGGCGCTGTTGGCGGCGAGCGAAGCTTTCGGCGACGATGTCTTCTTTATTCGGGCGCGAGAGCTTGCGGAGATTTTCCTCGGCCGCTTTTTTCAAGCGGAGGAGGGCGCCTTGCCGGAGTTCTTCGATGACGCGCTTTCCCCGGTGCGCGAGGGCGGACGGTTCCAGGTCGAGCCGGGTCATCACTATGAATGGATTTGGCTGCTCGACCGGTATGCACTTCGGGCTGCTCAACTCGGGACCACCGTTTCCCCGCGGTTAAAGGCGGCGTCTGATGCGCTTCTCGCATTCGCGGACAGGCATGCGGTCGATCCGCAACGCGGCCTTGTCATAAACAGTCTCTGGAGTGACGGCACGGCTGCCGACGCAGGCTTTCGGCTCTGGCCACAAACGGAGCGGCTCAAAGCCGAGGCGCGACGTCAAAAGGAATCGGGAGCAGCGCTCGCCGGGTCGCTCCGCGCCTTTGACCAGCATTTCGCGCAGGTTCGTCCCGGCCTGTGGATCGAGCGGATCGACGTTTCCGGACGGCCGTTGCGCGACCCCGCACCGGCATCGAGCCTCTATCATCTGACGGCGGCTCTGACCGACGATAAAGTGATTCCACTCGCAGTCCGCTGACATTCTGACGATCGCGGCAAAGGATTCCTGCCTCCGGGCGTTGAGAAAAAGCACCGCGATTGCGACTTGCCATAAACCGCTAAGACCCTATGTTCGTGCGCTGATTGCCGATGGCGTATCTGCGGTCATCTTCATGTTTGATGTCGACTGCACGTAGCGAGCGCCAGGATTCCCACTGCGATGAGGCGAACCTAGAATGCAAGAGGCCGAGACGCCCGCGTTGGACAACCCGCAATTTTCGCTCACGGCTGAGCCAATGACAGCACAAGCGGTGGGCGCGCCGCAGCTGACGCGCGCGACCCGCCGCGTCCTCAATGCGGGATCCGGCGCGCTATCGGCGCGCTCGCTGCATCCGGCGTTCACACCGGAGGTTTGGCAGGAGACCCGTCTCGATATCGATGCCGCAAACAGGCCGGATGTTGTGGGGTCGGTGACGGACCTGAGCGCCTTCGCTCCCGGGACCTTCGATGCGGTATGGTCCTCCCATATCCTCGAGCATCTTTACGCCCATCAGGTTGCATCCGCGCTTGAGGAGTTCAGGCGCGTTCTCAAACCCGATGGTTTCGCCTTGATCACATCGCCGGACATCGAATCGGTTGCGACGCTCATCATGGAGAAAGGCCTCGATCACGTCGCCTACATGTCGCAGGCCGGCCCGATCACTCCACTCGACATGCTCTACGGCCATACGACTTCGATCGCGCATGGTCGCGTCTACATGGCCCACAAGAGCGGCTTTACCTCCGCGCTCCTTGGCAAGCGTCTGGTCGAAGCAGGCTTCAGTCCCGTTTATGCCAAGCGCGAACGCTTCGAGTTATGGGCACTGGCCTTGATGGAAAAGGCCGACAAAACGGCGATCAAGGCCTTTTTGTCGAAATCGGGACTCGACATCGTCAGCGATGGCTCAACCTTGCGTCCTGATTGAGCCGGCGTGAGCCCACATAGCGGTCCATTTAGCGGCTCACGATCCCGATGCGTTTCGCCTGATAGCCGCGTTCGAGAATGTCGCGCCACCAATCGCGGTTCGCGAGGTACCAGGCTACGGTTTTCTCGAGCCCGGTCTCGAACGTTTCCTCGGCGCGCCAGCCGAGTTCGGTCTCGATCTTGGCGGCATCGATCGCGTAGCGGCGGTCGTGCCCCGGGCGGTCATCGACGAACCTGATCAACCGATGGCGCGCGCCTCCGGGGCACGGCTCGAGGCGATCGAGAATTTCGCAGATCGTCTGCACCACATGAATGTTGGTACGCTCGTTGCGCCCGCCGACATTGTAGGTTTCGCCGACCCGTCCACGTTCCAGCACCAGTGCGAGCGCGCGGGCGTGATCCTCGACAAACAGCCAGTCGCGGATGTTCATGCCGTCGCCATAGACCGGCAATTCCTGCTCGTCCAAGCCCCGGATGATGATGTGCGGAATGAGCTTCTCAGGAAAATGATAGGGACCGTAGTTGTTCGAACAATTGGTTACGATGGTCGGCAGTCCGTAAGTCTCCCGCCATGCCCGGACGAAATGGTCTGACGACGCTTTGCTTGCCGAGTAGGGCGAGTTCGGCGCATAGGCCGTCGTTTCCGTGAACATGCCTTCGGCTCCGAGCGTGCCGAAGACTTCGTCGGTCGAGATATGAAGCAGTCGAAACTTGTCGCGCCGCGCCGGCTCGAGCGTGCGCCAGTAGCGCAGCGCTTCCTGCAGCAAGGTAAAGGTGCCGAAAACGTTGGTCTGGATGAATTCGCCCGGCCCGTCGATCGAACGATCGACGTGGCTCTCGGCCGCAAGGTTCATGACGGCGTCGGGACGATGGCGATCGAATAAAGCACGCAGTTCCGCGCCATTGCAGATGTCGACCTTGGCGAAGGCATAGCGCTGGTGGCCGCGCGCCTGGGGAATCGACGAAAGATTTGCTGCGTAGGTGAGCTTGTCGATGTTCACGACGAAAGCGTCGGTGCGATCGAGCAAGTGCCGCACGACGGCCGATCCGATGAAGCCGGCGCCGCCAGTCACGAAAATGGTCGATCCGCTCAGACCCATGACGATTTGCCTGCAGCTTTAGCGGAAACCGAATCATAGACCGAAAGCAGGTATTCGCCGTAGCTGCTCTTGGCGCAGCGCTGGGCCAGCAAATGGAACTGCTGCGGCGATATATATCCGAGCCGCAGCGCAATCTCCTCCGGGCAAGCGATCCGCAACCCCTGCCGCTGCTCCAGAATCTGCACGAAGCTGCTCGCCTCGACGAGCGAGGCATGAGTGCCGGTATCAAGCCAAGCGAAGCCGCGGCCGAGCACCTCAACAAAAAGTTCGCCGCGATCAAGATAAGCGCGGTTGACGTCGGTGATTTCGATCTCTCCGCGGTGCGACGGCTTGACCGCGGCGGCAATGTCGACGACGTCGTTATCGTAGAAGTAGAGGCCAGTGACCGCGATGTTCGACTTCGGCTGGGCCGGCTTTTCCTCGATTGAAACCGCTCGCCCCTCCGAATCGAGTTCGATGACGCCGTACCGCGCCGGGTCGTTGACGATATAGCCGAATACGGTCGCGCCCTTCTCGCGATTCGTGGCCCGGTCAAGTTGCTCGGTGAGACCATGGCCGTAAAAAATATTGTCACCGAGGATAAGCGCGACGCGATCCTTGCCGATGAAATCGCGTCCGATGATAAACGCATCTGCGAGCCCCCGCGGTTTGTCCTGACTTCGCGAAGGAGAAGTGGAGTCCGAGGTCCGAGCCGTCGCCTAGTAACCGCTGGAACAATGGCAGGTCCTGCGGCGTCGAGATGACGAGGATGTCCCGGATGCCGGCGAACATGAGCACCGACAGCGGGTAGTAGATCATCGGCTTGTCGAAAACGGGCAGCAATTGCTTGGAGACGACAGTCGTCACAGGGTAAAGACGCGAGCCGCTGCCGCCGGCTAAAATAATGCCCTTCATAAACACGCAACCCCCTCAGATACTGAATTTTCATAGCAAATGGCGCGTGTTATACAAGCGCCCCGCGATGAATTAACGTCTGGGGTGGCGTCGTCTTTATGAATGTTGTTTCGACTGCAATTCCGGGCGTGCTGATAATCGAGCCCAAGATATTCGGCGATCAGCGAGGCTTTTTTCTCGAAACGTTCAGGGCCGATCGCTACGCCGCTTCAGGGATCGCCGGACCATTCGTCCAGGACAACCTGTCGCGATCCGCCTATGGCGTACTGCGCGGCCTGCACCTGCAGAATCCAAGGGCGCAAGGCAAGCTCGTCACCGTCATGCGCGGGCGGGTATTGGACGTCGCCGTGGACGTACGCCGCGGAAGCCCGACATTTGGGCAGCATGTTGCCGTGGAATTGAGCGAGGAAAGCCGGCGCCAATTCTGGATACCGCGCGGCTTCGCGCATGGCTTCGTGGTGCTGTCGGAGAGTGCCGACTTTTTCTACAAATGCGACGAGATCTATAGCCCAGCCGACGAGATCACGGTGCGCTGGAACGACCCCGCCATCGGGATTGAGTGGGGGGTCGCGACACCCTCCTTGTCGGCGCGGGATGCTGCGGCGCCGCTCCTCGCCGACGTCGCCGCCCTGCCGATTTATGGTCAGGTCTGATGCGCGTCCTCCTCACCGGGGTGACGGGTCAGGTCGGGCGCGCGCTCGTTGACCCGTTGCAGCCAATCGGACTGGTAGTTGCCGCCGATCGAGCGCTTCTCGATCTGTCTCGGCCGGATGATATCTCGGCAACGCTCGATCGCCTCGTGCCTGACCTGATCATCAATCCGGCCGCATACACCGCGGTCGATCGCGCTGAGGACGAGCGAGACCTCGCCTTCCGGATCAACGGGGAAGCTCCTGCTGCCATCGCCCGCTGGGCGGCGGCACGGGGCGTGCCGCTTATTCACTTCTCCACCGATTATGTCTTCGACGGTACCGGCACGCGCCCGTGGCGCGAGGATGATCATCCAGCGCCGCTCTCCGCATACGGCGCAAGCAAACTTGCCGGCGAGGAGGCTGTTCGCGCTTCGGACGCCCCGTATCTGATTGTTAGAACCTCATGGGTCTACGCGGCCAAGGGAACGAACTTCCTGCGGACCATCGCGCGATTGGCCGGAGAGCGGAAGGAGTTGCGTATCGTCGCCGATCAGATCGGCGCCCCGACGTCCGCCCGCATGATTGCTGAGGTCGTCGTCGGAATATTGCAGCCGGCGCAGACCAATCTGGCGGCGCGGTTTGCAGAGGCAGACGGCGTCGTCAACGTCGCGGCTGCGGGTGAAACCAGCTGGCACGGCTTTGCGAGTGCGATCGTGGATGGGCTCAAGGCGCGCGGCATCGCCCTCGCGACCGATACGATCAGCCCGATCAACACCGCTGATTACCCGACGAAAGCGAAGAGACCGGCCAATTCGCGGTTCGATCTGACGCGACTGCGGCAACTCTTCGGCGTGACAACGCCTGATTGGCGCCAGGGGCTCGATCTGGAGCTTGATGTTCTCGCAGGCGAGATGCGCGCGCCATAGCGCCCGCCTTTCACCCGCGAATTTTCATTGGAATAAAAATAAGCTATGGTCCGGGCGGCGCCTGGGCCCGCGTGTTGCCGCTTCTTGCCCGCCCGCGCTTCACCGAATCGCCTCATCGCAGGCGATGGAATGGGAGAACCCCAATGATAGCCCTGATCGTCAATGGTCAAACCCACAACGTCGATGTGGAGCCTGATACTCCACTGCTGTGGGTGCTGCGCGACACCCTCGGGATGACCGGCACGAAGTATGGCTGCGGCATCGCGCAATGCGGCGCCTGCACGGTCCACATTGATGGCGCCGCGGTGCGCTCATGCTCGGTTCAGGTCAGCGACGTCGCCGGCAAGAAGATCGCCACCATCGAAGGCCTCGCCGCAAATGGCGTGCTGCACAAGGTGCAGAAGGCTTGGCTTGAGAACGACGTACCTCAGTGCGGCTACTGTCAATCCGGCATGATCATGGCAGTTGCTGACCTCCTCAACCATAAGCCAAAGCCGACCGACGCCGACATCGACAGCGCGATCACGAACATCTGTCGCTGCGGCACCTTCCAGCAAGTTCGTGCGGCCATTCACGCCGCCGCCAACGCTTGAGGAGGATGCCATGAATTACATGCCCAAAATGAATTGCCGTTCCTTCGTGGTCGGCACTGCCGCCGTCGGGGGCGGGCTCGCACTCGGCCTGCGCTTGCCGTTCGGTCCGGACGTGGTCCGTGCCGCCGACGGATCGCCGGAGGTCACCGCCTGGGTGGTGATCAAACCCGACGACACTGTCGTGATCCGAATCGCACGGTCGGAGATGGGACAGGGTTCGCTCACCGGCCTGGCTCAACTCGTGGCCGAAGAATTGGAATGCGACTGGTCGAAGGTCACGACCGAATACCCGACACCGGGCCAGAGCCTCGCGCGCCATCGCGTCTACGGCGACATGTCGACCGGCGGCAGCCGCGGCATTCGCACGTCGCAGAAATACGTCCGCGAGGCGGGCGCCGCCGCGCGCGTCATGTTGATCGCGGCTGCTGCCAACGAATGGAAGGTGCCAGCTTCCGAATGCCGCGCGGCGAACAGCGTGATCACGCATCAGCCGTCGGGACGTACTACGACCTATGGCAAAGTGGCCGAAGCTGCGGCCAAGCTCGAAGTGCCGAAGGAGGTCCCGCTCAAGGACCCGAAAGATTGGACGATCGCCGGCAAAGGCCTCAAGCGCCTTGATACCGCGGACAAGCTTACGGGCAAGCAGCTCTACGGCATCGACATCAAGATGCCCGGCATGCTCATCGCCACCATTCGGGACTGCCCGGTCCGTACCGGCAAGGTGAAGAGCTACGATGCCGCCAAGGTCGCCGGCATGCCAGGTGTCAAGAAGGTGGTGCCGGTCGGCGATTCCGGCGTCGCGGTTGTTGCCGACACGTTCTGGCACGCTCACACCGCGAGCGAAGCACTTCCGATCGCGTGGGATCCGGGCGAGGCCGGCAAAGTCTCAAGCGCCAGCATCGCCGACTTCCTCAAGGCCGGCCTCGATGCACCGGACGCCTTCGTCGGCAACAAGGCCGGCGACGCCAAGGTCGCGCTAGCGGGCGCGGTCCGCAAAGTCGAGGCGGTCTACAACTACCCCTACCAGAACCACTGCACGATGGAGCCCATGAACATGACGGCGCTCTATACTGCAGACCGCTGCGAGGTATGGGGGCCGACCCAGAATGGCGAGGCAGCCCTCGCCGCCGTATCGGAGGAATCCGGGCTCCCAATCGGCAAGTGCGACGTGCACAAATTCCTGTGCGGCGGCGGCTTCGGTCGCCGGGGCCGGGTCGACTACGTGCGCCAGGCGGTGGCAATCGCCAAGCAGATGCCGGGCACGCCGATCAAGCTGATCTGGTCACGCGAAGAGGACATGACGCACTGCGGCTTCCATCCGGTGACCCAGGCCAAAATGACGGCCGGCATCGACGCGGCCGGCAACGTCACGGGCTTCCACATGCGCATCTCCGGCCAGTCGATTGCCGCGTCGCTGGCTCCCGAGCGGCTCGATCCGGATGGCCGCGATCCGATCGTGTTCCAGGGGCTGTTGCCGAATTCGCCGGAGGGTCATTTCGGCTACAACTTCCCGAATCTCCTGATCGACCATGCGATGCGCAACACGCATTTGCTGGCCGGCTTCTGGCGCGGCGTGAACGTCAACCACAATGCGATCTACACTGAATGCTTCGTCGATGAGGTCGCTCATGCGCTCGGGCAGGATCCGCTTGCGTTCCGGCTCAAGTTCCTCAAGCCGAAGCATGCCGCGGTCCTCAAGGCCGTAGCCGACAAGGTCGGCTGGTCGACGCCGGCACCGCAGGGCGTCTATCGCGGCCTTGCCCAGTACATGGCTCACGCAAGCTACGTGGCGGCGTGCGCCGAAGTCTCGGTCAGTGCACAAGGCGTGCTGAAGATGCATCGCATCGTGGCGGCGATCGACCCAGGCTACGCCGTCAATCCCGCGCAGATCTCGCGGCAGGTGTCCGGTTCGTTCGTGTTCGGGCTCTCGGCGCTTCTTTACGGCGAAATCAGCGTAAAGGACGGCGCCGTCGAGCAGACGAACTTCGACACCTACAACTCGCTGCGCATCCGCGAGATGCCTCCGGTCGAGGTGATCGTGATGCCGTCGGGCGGCTTCTGGGGCGGCGTTGGCGAACCGACGGTGTCAGTTGCGGCGCCGGCCGTGCTCAATGCCATCTTCGCGGCGACCGGCAAGCGCCTGCGTTCGGTCCCGCTGATGCATGAGGGCATCCGCTCGGCCTGACGCGCTTCGCCTCGCCTCTCGAAGGGTGGCGTTACTTCCCCGGCTGCGACGTCGAGATCGGCGCCGCAGCCGGAAACTGTTTGAGGAACGCAGGATCGAGCTCGCCGACGGCGGCCGCGATGAATTGTTGTCCTCTGGGCGAACCGCGGCGATACGCTTCCACGATCGCAGGCCGCAGATCGGGCGCGTGCTGCAGCACGTTCTCCAGATCATGGCGAGCGAATTGGCGAACGTCGGCATCATCCAAGGCGCTGCCTCTCGCTACGACCGCAAGCCGCATCGGTACGAGATCGATCTCGTTCGGACCTGTCAGGTAGGACAGCTTGAGCAACTCACTCACTGAAGGCTCAGCTGCACCGCCGCCGAGGTTCGCCGCCGCAAAGGCAAGCCACGCGCGCGAATTGGCCGGCGACCATCTCACGGCGCGCTCGAAAGTCGAACGGTCCTCGATCTGGCCGTTCGCAGCCGAAGGACCGGTGAGCGCGAGGCCGAAACCCATCGGCGCCGCCGCGTCGACAGCGGCCGCGGTCCAGAGATCGCCGCGGACCTGGGCGCTCGAAGCGGCCACAATGGAACGCGTACGATTCTCGGCGGCCGTCCGCGCCGCCGCAGCATTCACTGGAAACGCCGGCAGGTTGGGCCGGATCAGTTCGGCCAGTATCAGCCAGACCGAGAACAGCGCCGCCATGGCCGCAATTGCCATGAGACCGTTTCGCACTGATGAAACCCTTTCTTAACTGTCCGTCGTCGGCGCGGGGGCCCTACAGGATCACGACACTGTGGCCTTCGATGCGAATACAGGTCAATCGGCCGGTGGCATAGGCACCGGTATCGATGTTGATGCGGTTTGAACGGATATCCGGCTCCCGCACCGGCGAGTGTCCGTGGACGACGACTTTGCCGTAATCATCTTCACACAGCAGAAAATCCTCGCGGATCCACAACAGGTCCTGTTCCTGCTGTTGCGTCAACGGGATGCCCGGCCGGATGCCGGCATGGGTGAAAAAATAATTGCCGAACGTAAAGGACGATGGGAGCGCCTCGAGCAAGGCGCGATGTTCCCACGGCATCATGTTTGCGAGTTGTTCGGCAAGTTCGCGCTGTTCGGTCTCATCCGGACTGAGCGACGGCTTCAACCCATAGGAAATCAGCGTTTGCAGTCCGCCATACTTGCGCCAGTCGTCAAGCACTGCAGGATTGCGCAAGAACTCGAGGAAATAGGCCTCGTGATTGCCCTTGAGGAGTACGGTCTTGCGGGTGCGCAAGCAGGCGATCAGCTGGTCAAGGACCTCACGCGACTGGGGCCCTCGGTCCACATAGTCTCCGATCCCGATGATGGCGTAGGCCGAGCATGGATCGTCGGCAAGGTCGGCATCGATCCTTGCGAACAACGCTTCGAGGAGATCCGCACGGCCGTGAATGTCGCCGATCGCGTAGAGACGATGCCTGACGGGGGGAAGGGCCGGTTCGACATACTTGGGTTTCGACTTGAAGAAATTCAGCACGCGTTCTCACCCCCACGAAGTCGACCGCCGAAACTCTCCCGCAACCCTGATGGTTACTAAGGTGTCTCCCCAACCTGTTGTTTTTTAGTTGCTTTTTATGGCCCGCTCCAACGGGACTGAAAATAATCCTCGCTAGTTTCCCCGTCAGGAGTGACGGGGAGAGTCATCATGCGAAAGCTGAACTTGGTTCGCGGCGCAGCGATCGGCGTTGCCGCGATCGCTTCGCTCGCATTGGCGTGGCAGGCACCGGTTCAGGCCGCCTTTTACGGTCTGCCGAAGCTGCTCAAGCAGGACATGGAGCGCATCAGCGTCGGCACGCCGAGTCTCGCACCGATGGCGCATGCGGTATTTTGCGTCAAATACCGCGACGACTGCGAGGTGAAACGGATGGCGTTCCGACCGCGCCCGGTGGCGTTGACCGAACAGCGCTGGAATGAAATGCGCGCGGTCAACACGAGCATCAATCGCGCTATCGCCCCGGAAGCCAATTTGCGCGGCGTCGCGTTCGAGCAATGGCTCGTGTCGCCGCGGTCGGGCGACTGTAATGACTACGCCGTTACCAAACGCCACGAATTACTCGCTCTTGGCTGGCCGTCGCGCTCGCTGCTGCTTGCCGAAGTGATCATGCCTTCAGGCGAGCACCATTTAGTCGTAATTGTACGCCTCAAGGAAGGCGATTTCGTGCTCGAGAACATGAATGCCAACATTCGGCCGTGGTTGCGAACACAATATCGATGGGTGCGGATGCAGTCGCCCATGAATCCAAAATACTGGAGCGCCGTGCGGCCGATCGCAGTGTGACGGCAGGCGCCGCGCTACAACGTTCGGCTCAGGCTTTGTGCCAGCGCCAACCCGAACAGCGCGGCGATCCAGATTTCTGGGCTGATATTGGCCATGCCGGGATTTCCAAACGCCGCGACGAGAGCCGTGACGCCCACCCCGGCACCGGCTGTCGCATAGAAAGAATCCCGGCCGCGGCTGAGAGCACCGCGCACGAAGACGGCAATAAGTGCCAGCAATGCGATGACTTCGATCCAACAGCCGATGCGTCCCCACTCGACGGCGAACTGAACCGCGAGTGTCGGTGCGCCGACCGCCCCTGACGCCGCCGCATCCCGATAGATCGGCGCAATCGCCCCAAACGTTCGGGCGCCCGTGCCGAGCCAGCCGACGTCGCTGATCATCCGTCCGCTCATGGCAACGAGCGAAGCCGAGGCATGGGAGGCGAAGCGGAGCGTCAGGTCAGTATCCGCCAAGCTCGCGCGTGTGACGACGACCGCCACCCCAGCCGCAATCGCCATTGCGGATAACAGAACGGACGCCCAGACCGCGAGCCCAAGGCGGCGGATCGCGACAACGATCGCGACGACCGCGAGACCGCAGCTGCCCGCAAACAGTGCGGTGCCGTCCGAGGACAAAAATAGCGACAGGATTGACGCGAGGAACGCGATCGTCGCCAGCCCAACGGGTATGACGGTATTGATCATGAGACGTCGCCCATGGGGATGGCGCGTCTCCTGCCGCTCGATCATGAGAATCGCGGACGCCGCGGCACTCACCATGCCAAACGCACTCATTGTGGCGATGGCTGGACGCGGGCTGTCGGCACGGCTGATGTCGCCCAGAAACGTGAAACCCGCCACGTCGTGCACGACCACGATGAGTGCGCTCACACTCGCTGCCGCTGTCAGCACCAACAGCACGGATTCCGCGCGACGGCGATCGATGGTCAGAATGGCTGCGCTCGCGAGAACGGCCACCAAGAGCAGGTAAGTCCCGAGAGCGATGGTCGTCGCGCCGGGATCGATCGTGACGAGTGGCAAGAGCATGTGCCCGATTGCGTCCCCGGCGGATTGCCAGATTGATCGCGAAAGCCCGCCGGCAGGGATTGGCAGCAACTGTGCGACCAGCATCAGAATCGGGACCAGCAGGATCAACCAGGCGCCACGCGCCACGCGCTCGAAATGCGCGGCCTCGCCGGGCCGGATCGAAGCTGCCGAAAGGGCCAACAGGACCGCTGCGACCATTGCCACGATGCCGACGATGATTGGTCCGTCGAGAAAGATCAAAATCGGTGCGGCAGCGATGAGCACAACGAGTATGAGGAAAGGGATCAACACGATGCAGCGGCCGACAATGATTTTTGCGACGATGCCCGCCCTAGCAGGCTCGCGCAAGCTCCGTTGTCCGTCGGCCGGAGGGGCCGACGGTATGGAATATCGCCCGTTTATCCCTCACTGAGTACGGCACTCGTAGAAGGCCGGCCCGCGAGCGGTCGCTACGCCTTCGACGCATTGGCCCGGATCGGTGACCGGTCCGCCGACGACGAAGTCATAGGATTGGCCCCCGAGTTGCAGTACGTAGCGGCCCGACGGAAAAACGAAGTCCTCGCTTTCGGGCCGCAGCAGTACCATTTCCGGGCTGTCGCGGAGGGGCTGCACCCGCAAATCGTAGCCCTGGTCGCGAACGATCCAGGTGTCGCTCGCGGGCGGCGCCACGACCGCCTTTCCGTTCGCATCGAATGTCATCGCCTTCGCGAGCCGCGCGGCAATCTTGACCGGCACTTTTTCGGGAACGGTGGTCACAAAGTCTCGCCGGTAAGCGACGAAGCTGAGCTTCGGCTCATTGATGACAGTGCGGCTGGGTTTGACGATCTGCAACAGGTATCTCGTCCGCGGATCGGCCGGCGTCGTCTGGACCTGGTCGAGATCGATCAGGTGGTCATCGGCGATGGCGTAGACGCCATAGGCCGTGGGGCGGGGAAACGACTGCCCGCTGACAGGTGCCGGTGCCGCCGTCGCGGCAGTCGGTACGGCGGCCAACGGAGGCGCAGCTCCGGCGGCAATATTGCTGGCGGTGGCCGGCGCGCGAGGCTCGTTGCGTGTTTGCGCGACGTTTTGCTGGCCCGCACTATTCGATCCGTTGCGCCCCGTCACCGCGACGTAGAACGCCGCTGCGGCCAGGATCACGACCGCAACCTGAAAGGCGACCGCCATGCCAATCAACATCGTCCGTCCGAGCAGCGGCGCCGGTTGAGGCGGATCGCGGTAATAGTCGTTCGCGCGAGCGGCGGGCCGCTGCGGCCGCATCACATAGACCGAACCGCGATTCGCGCCGCCACCCTGGGTTGGGAGAAGAACGAGTTCGCGGGGGCGCGGCTCATCATCGTCGAATTCGTCAACCGACCGCGAACGCATCCGATGTCGATGCTCCATCATGGCCGGCTGCGCGTCTTCTTCGTCCACTTCGCTGCGGTCGATCCTTCGCCAAGCCGCGTCGTGTACGCCCTCGACCCGTCGTGGCTCGTCAACCGGCTGCGCGTCGTCTTCTTCGTCCACTTCGCTGCGGTCGACTTTTCGCCGCGCCGCGTCGCGTATTCCCTCGACCTGCCGTGGCTCGTCGTTGCGAGCGCCGCCAAATCGGCGGTCGGGCCGTCGCGAACTCGCCTGGTCTGGCTCTGCTCCCCGACGATTGGCATGAGCGCGCCGCTCCTCTCGACGCGGGGCATCGGTCGAGCGCTCTTGTCGTGTCGAGCGATGGGTAAAGCTTATTTCCTTTTCCGGTTGAGGTTTCGAAGCAGCCGCGGGGACATCGTCGGCGGAATGTTCGGCGCTGCCATCGTTGTCGTCTCCATCTTCTTCGCTTGCATCGCTGTTCCTGCCCTCGAACGCCGCGCGAAAGTCAAATTCCGGTGCGGGCGGCGTTGCATCTGTTGTGCTCGCCCGTGTCTCGAAAAAAGCCTGTGTGTCGTCCTGCACCGGGTCCTGCTCGGCGCGAGCGCTCGTCTGTTCGGCATCCTCCTCCAAGCGCGAGATCGCTGTCTCAAGATCCCTGAGAAGCTGCTTGCCCTGTTGCAGGCTCGCTGCGGGATAGAGGTTGACGTGGCGCTTGAGTGCAAGGCGCGCGGCGGCGTAGACGAGTTCGCGCAACTTGGCCGGATCGTCCTCAGCCTCGCTGATCTTTTGTGCCAGTATGGTGTAATAGTCGGGCATTCCCGGGCCAGGTTCCCCCGATTGGCGCGATTTAACACATTAACGTTTGGTATAGGATTGTGTCATCCTGTCCGGCGCGGCCGCGGCAGCTGATGACCACTACAGGCAGTGGGATGATGGACGAATTGGGGCAAATCTGGTTGCCGCGTTAACCATGCCGGCGCGATTTTGATTGCTTTCTCAGCCTGAAGCCCGTGTTATCTGAACCTCAGCGTTAACGGCGTCGCGTTTTGGCCATGAGCGAGGGTATCAAGCTGCACGGGAATTTGAGCCCGGCCACGCAAGCGGCGGTTTCGCTTCGGTTATCCGAAACCACAATTGGCGCCCTGATCGGCATTCTCGACGCGGTCTCGATCACGACCGCGGCGGTGCTCCTGAGCTTCTTCTATGAGTTCATTGCGGGCGGCGAAGTCGCGGCCGACCGGTATTTCGGCCTCGGCGTGATCGTCGCCATCCTGTTCATGATCGTAGCGAAACCGTCCGGCCTTTACACGTTTTCGGCCCTGCTAGCGTTCGAACGGACGTGGAGCCGGATCGTTTTCGTGTGGCTTCTCGTTATCATGATTTTCGTCCTTTTTCTGTTTCTTCTGAAGATCGGGGCACAATTCTCTCGCGGTACCGTCCTGCTGTTCAGCATTTTCGGACCGGTCTTCCTGATCGGTGGTCGAAGCATCTCCGCCAGCTATTTGCGCGCCGCATTCGCGCGGGGAGCCACGATCGGGCGGCGCGCGATCGTCATCGGGGTGAGGGCGAACTGCTCGCCATGATGACCAACCTCGATTTCGCGAAACGGTTCGCCATCACCGAAATCGGACGCGTCAAGTTGACCGGCAGCATCGATGACGATGGCGCGCTCGACAATGCGATTACCCTCGCGAGGGATGAGGCGGCGGATGAAGTGCTGCTCGCGCTGCCATGGAATGACACTGCGCGGCTTGAGCTTCTGCGCGAGCGGCTGCGGGTTCTCCCCGTGACGGTGAGGCTGCTTCCCGATCGCCCCATAAGCGAGATCCTCAAACTTCCGCTCCGGGATGGCGGCATGTCGCTCTCGATCGAGCTGCAGCGCAGCCCGTTGACGATTGCGGAGCAGTTTTCCAAACGCCTGTGCGACCTTGTCATCGCCAGCATCGCGGCGGTCGCGCTATTGCCGCTCCTGGTCGTGACGGCGGCCGCGATCAAGCTTGAGTCCGCCGGCCCTGTGATCTTCCGCCAGCGACGCAACGGCTTCAACGGCCGCGAGTTCGTGATCCTGAAGTTCAGGACCATGACCGTGCAGGAGGATGGTCCGGAAATTCCCCAGGCTACGCGCCATGATGACCGCGTCACCCGCATTCGGCCGCATGCTGCGCCGCGCCAGCATCGATGAACTGCCGCAGCTCTATAACGTGATCCGGGGCGAGATGTCGCTTGTCGGCCCGCGTCCGCATGCGCGCGCTCACAATGATAAATATTCCGCGCTGATCGCCGACTATGCGTTTCGGCACCACGTCAAGCCCGGCATCACCGGCTGGGCTCAGGTCAATGGTTTCCGCGGCGAGACGATCGCGATCGAGCAGATGCAGCAGCGTGTCGAGCACGATCTCTGGTACATCGACAACTGGAGCCTTGGACTTGACCTGACGATCCTGCTGCGATCGTGCTTCGAGGTGGCGCGCGGAACGATGGCTTATTGAGCCGCCGGCAATCGCGACGTGCCGCCCCTGCGGTGGTAGGGCGCTCGAATGCCGACGATGAAATGACGGGTCATCAGGCCAAGGAGAAATCCGAATTGGAGCGTCGCTCCTGCGAACAGCATGTCGGCGATCACGAGTAATGGCCGCACACCGTTCGCAAACCCCAGGGCTCCGAGGACGATCCAGACAAGCGTGATCACCGGCACCAGAACGAAGACGCGAAAGCGCATGCCGAGCACGGCGCCGATAAGGATTCCGACAAGAGCAAACAGCATGATCAGCGGACCTTTTCGCAAAGGGTCCACTGCAAAGATTAACGATCCATGAAAGCCGTGGTGGCAGATGAGTCGCGAAAAGGCCTTTGGAATGCAAGCCCGGAGCTGAAGCCCGGAGTTGAAGCCTCAGGCTACGGCGAGCCGACGCAATTTGCGGTCAGCATCTTGATGGCCTGATCGAGGCCGGCGAGTGCAACGACGCCACGGATTGTGCGGCCTTCCGCGGCGACCTCGATCGCGACTTGAGCACTGCCCTGCCACGCGCCCAAAAACGCGACGGCGGCAGCGCGCGGGAGCACCACGATCGCACCGGGCATGCCGACGGTGGCATCAAGGTGAAGCTCGCGACCGCCATCAGCCGTGAGCGTCACCTGCGGCTGCGACCGCGGCGACAGCGGGACGATGAGAATCACAACAGCTTCCGGCCCGCTGTCGGTGCAGCGAAACATCACGCCAGCGAAATCGGGATCGGATCGGGCGAGTTCGGCCGTATGGGTGATCGAGACGGCATCGGCACCGCCGTACGGATTGGGTGTGCGCACAAGCCGCCACCCGCCGGTCGTCTCCGCGGCATTGGCCGGCGTATGCGCCATGGCGATCATCATCGCGATGATCGCTGCCGCCGCCAGGACCCGATCGAAAGCCATAGCTCACTGTCGGCTTAAGCGGTGTCGTGCATCAGAACGCACCCGGCGGTGGGCGCGGTGCCGCCCCGAGCCGGCGGAGCCCAAGGCGCACCTCTTCGCTGCCGGGGCGCGCCGCAAGCGCGGTCTGCAGGTCGGCAATTGCTTCTTCGCGCTGGCCGCGGGCCTCGTGAATCTTTGAGCGGTCCATCAGCGCAGCAAAGCCGCGGTCGGCGCTGAGCGGCACGGCCGCGGTGAGGTCCTCGATCGCAGCCTCCCATTCCGATTGCCGGATATGGGTGGTGGCGCGCTGGCGGTACACGCCGGCCAAGACGTTGGCGGCGCCAGCCTCGCCGTAATTCTGCTTGAGCACCTCGGCCACCATCGGATCATTCGTTTGCGCGTCGATGAGAGCCGTGCAGTCGCCGATCTCCCGATCCCATTGCTGCTTCGCATCGTAGAGCGACGCGCGGCTGCGCCGTGCATAAAACAGTTCGATCGGGGCGAGCGCCGTCGGATCCTTCTCCGCAAGCTCGATGGCATGCGTGAGGTCGGCGAGCGCGAGATCGGATGAGCCGCGGTAAAGATAGGCCATGCCGCGTGATCTCATGGCAGAGCCATGCTGGGGATCGCGCGCAATCGCAGCGGTGTAATCGGCGATGGCGCGCTCCGTCTCGCCCATCTTGAACATGACTTGGCCGCGCTCGGCGTAGCTGTCGGGATATTTCGGATCGACGCGGATCGCCTCGCTGAAGTCATGCGCGGCGCGATCGAGGTCACCCTTCGTCGACCACTTGCGGCCGCTCTCGAGGAGGGCCGCGAGCTTTGGATTGACCGGGTGGATGACCGTCTTCGGCGCGGCGGCGTTACTGCCGGCTTGATTTGCGGCGGGGCTCCCTTCAGCTTGGTTGGCCGGCGTGACAACCGCGATTGCCGTCGTACCGGCCTTCGCATCGCTCGCTGGCGGCGCCGGTGCGGCCGCGGCTGCCGGTGCAGGCGCTGCTGCCGGTGTCGGCGGTGCCGGCCGCCGGGGCGTCATGATGTCCCTTACCACCGCATAGCCGGCGAGCCACTTCGGGCGACTATCGAAGTTCACCGCTGACGTGTCCGGTGCAGACGTATCCTTGGTGGCGCACGCGATGCGCTCGGCAAGCGGAAGTGCGTCGCATGGATTTGCTGGCGCGCCGGGCGAGGCCGTAGCGACACGCGCCGCCGGCGCGCTGGTTGACGCGAGCAGGCCGGGGAAGGCAGCGCGCATCGGGCGAATGCGCGTCGGGCCGCGATACGGCGGCGATTTCGGTTGCTGGCGGCATTTCCGCCATTGCGGGGATTTCATCGAGATCGGTAACGGCCAGCGGCAACGCGGCGATGGCAGCCACAGGGGTGACTGCAGCCGTCCGCATCGGGGTCTTGATCGCGGGCGGAGCCGGCGGAGCGGGCGCATCAGTCGCCGCGCGCGAAGCTACGCCAGCCAATTGAAAAGCCGGAGTGGCCGGCGGTGAGGGGAGGGGGGGCGAAGCTGTCGTCGAAGCTGTCTCGGCCGCGTGGGCTTTCGCTGGCACGCCCGATTGGACACGGTCGGCTGACTTGTTGCGGCCACGCGGCGTCGACGTATGGACCTCGAGGCTCGACATCAGTCGGCCGGCGGGATCGCCGACAAACTTCTTGTAGGTCGCCGTCTCGTCGGCGAAATAGACGATCAGGATCGCCATGATGGTGAATGGGATCACCGCGGCGAATCCGATCGGCGACGTCGCGAAGCGCGCAATCAAACGCACTGGGAGCAGCAGCGCCCATACCAACGTGAAGAGCGGCCGCAGCACGACATTCATGACTACCGACCCCGCCGCGCTTATGAAAACGCCGCGCGAAGTCGTCGGCATGTCGGGCGCCGATTCTTCCGGCTCCAGCTCTTCCGGCATGTCGGGAATGGCAGCTTCGGCGGATTGGCGGGAACGCCACTGCCGTTCGATTTTGCGGATCGTGAGATCAAGCGCCAGCTTTTCGATTTCGACGATCGGCGCCGGCAGCCGCATGAGCTGCAAGTGGCGCCGCACGATCCCGCGGGCCTGGCTGTACACTTCATGGCGGGCCGCCGCGGTGTTGTGGACGAGGGCGTCGACTGCGCTTTCCACGATCGAACGATAATCGATCGAGACCACGCGCACGGCAGCGACAATCTTTGCCGTGCGCTCGCGCGCAGACGTGAACGCGATGACGTTCGAAGCTGTCCCCCGGTTCGCTCTCATGGCCGCGGCGAGATCCCCAACCCTTGCCGGCTCTTGCAGTTTAACCCACTATCCTGCGGAAATCACGCGTATAGCATGCCCGTCGCAATCGGGCGACCGAGGACGGGTCGATGTTTGGCAATCGGGCGTTCGGCCCCTTTCGGGGTAACAGGATGCCGCTCCGGGCGGGATTTGGTGGTACCTTCGTCTATCGAGTGCGGCGATGCTGATCGCAGGCCGGCAAACCCGCGGCGTCTGGGTCGAATCCGACGGCTGGTCGGTGGGCATCATCGATCAAACCGCATTGCCGTTCGAGGTCAGGACGCTGCGGCTTGCCACTGTCGAAGATGCCGGCCACGCGATTTCTTCAATGCAGACCCGCGGTGCGCCCGTGATCGGGGCGGTCGCGGCCTATGGTCTGTGCCTTGCCTTGCGCGTCGACTCGTCCGATGCGGCACTCGAGGAAGCCTATCGACAACTCGTTGTCACCCGCCCGACCGCCGTCAACCTGAAATGGGGGCTCGACGAGATCGTCGCGGTCGTGCGCAACCGGCCGCGTGCCGAGCGCGTTAGCGCGGCCTATGCGCGGGCAGCAGCGATTTGCGAAGAGGACATCGCCAACAACGCGGCCATCGGCCGACACGGCCTCCCCTTGATCGAAGCCGTGGCCGCCCGCAAACCGCCCGGCGTTCCGGTCAACATCCTCACCCATTGCAACGCCGGGTGGCTCGCGACAGTGGATTGGGGCACGGCCACCGCGCCCGTCTACACCGCGCACCTCAAGGGGATACCGCTCCATATCTGGGTCGATGAGACCCGCCCGCGTAATCAGGGTGCCGCGCTCACGGCGTGGGAACTTGGACATCAAGGCGTTCCCCATGCGGTGATCGCCGATAATGTCGGAGGCCATTTGATGCAGCATGGCCTCGTCGATCTCGTCATTACCGGCGCCGATCGCGTGACCGCGCAGGGCGACGTCTGCAACAAGATCGGCACGTATCTGAAGGCGCTGGCTGCCCGCGACAACGGCGTCCCGTTCTACGCCGCGATGCCGGCCTCAACCATCGACTTCGCGCTCTCGGATGGCGTGCGCGAAATCCCGATCGAGCAGCGCGGACCCGGCGAAGTGGCGACGATCACCGGCCGTGCCGCCGACGGACGGATCGAGACCGTGACGCTCGTGCCGGATGGATCGCCGGTCGCAAACTATGCCTTCGACGTGACGCCGGCGCGGCTCGTCAGCGGCCTCATCACCGAGCGCGGCGTCATCGCGGCGAGCCGCGTCGGACTTGCCGCCGCGTTTCCCGAACGCACAGCGGCCTCACCCACAGAACGCGACAGGACAATGGCTTAGCGCCAAAGGCGCAACCGGTTTGTCGGGTCGATTTGCAGTATTTTACTGCACAGGTTTTGCCGTTGACGGTTTGCAATGTCGGCTCGCTTTGCGATGATGCCGGCGACAACAGCGGGGGCAGGGCATGTCGGAAGATTCCGGATCGGACTTCTCTACGTCCGACAGTTTTACCGAGGTCGGGCGCCCGCTGTCCGTCCTTGGCAGCGTGGTGCCGCTGATCGGAGATGTGCTCGGCGCCGGCATGGGTTTCCTTGCCCTGATGATGACCGCAATCGCCGCGCCCGTGGTCATCGCAATTGCATGGTTCTGGTATCGCCCGCTGGTGTCCGTCGTCGTGCTGGTGATCGGTCTCGGGATTGCTTACGCGATCAAGATTTCGGGCGGGACGGCGCGTAGCACCGATGCCCGTCGGCGCTGCACTGCTTGGCGTAGCCATTCTCAGCGCGGCGCTGATTGCGGCAATCGCCGGCAGCGCGAGCGAAGCAGTTGCCGACGGCATCACGCCCGGCGAGTGGAGGGTTACGCAGAGCGCGATCATGAACGGGGCGCCGACGCCCCCGCAGATCCGCACCCGTTGCTTGTCGCCGGACGAGGCCGCGGACACGGCCAAGACGTTCACCCCCGAATACCGCACGACCAATTCCAGTTGCCGGCAGGTCGAGTTCAGCGCGACCGCGACATCGCTGCGCTGGCACATGCTGTGCACCGGCCAGCTCGACATGGACGTCGCGGGCGATTTCACCTTCGACAACCCGCGCCACTACAGCGCGAAGATCAACTCCAAGGGCGCCATGGCCGGCCGTGAATTCGCCAATACCACCGTATCGATCGAAGGCGAATATATCGGTGACTGCCACTAACCGGATTTCGATTTCCCGATCCTATTCCTCGTTCCCGGCGGCGCCGCTCCCGGCCATTCCGTTGCAGCCGAAACGAGTTTTCGTAACCGAGACTGTGGGGCGCGACGGAACGTCGCGGCCGGACGGCCGATCCACCACGATATCGTAGGCGTTAGTTACGCCAGTTCATTCCGCCGCGTTGTCATCGCATTTCGCGCGAAAGCCGCCGAACCGGAGTGTGTGTCGTGCATCAGCCCATCAAGTTAATCATCGCGACAGGTGCCGCCGCGATGTTTGCGGTTGCGTCGGCCAATGCCGTCGCTCAGGACCTAAACCCGTCCGCGCAACCGGCGCCCGCGCAGGTCAAGCCAGCCGTCCCAATTCTGCCGACCGGCGTATGGGCGGCGCCGGTCGGTCATCGCCAGCCGAGTGCGGCCGACGTCGCAGCCGGCGAAAAGGCGACCAAGGAAGAACGCGACGCCAATCAGACGCCGCGCGAATCCATCGATACCCGCCTCAACATCTGCAGAGGCTGCTGAGCCTCACGTCTGCGATTTCTTCACCCAGCGGCGGAAGTTCAGCGTGTTGGTGTAGCCGCCGTAGACGTTGCCTTGAGCGTCGGCAGCGACGCCTTCCAGTGCATTGAGCTCTTTCGTCTCCGGAATGAACGCCCTCACCGTGGCATCCTTGACATTGCCGACCCTTATCCCTTGCACGAAGCCCGGATTGGTCTTGTCGCTCGAGGTCGAGTCCGCGACATAGATGACGTCGTCCTTGGTGATGTAGATGCCGCTTGGGCGGCCGAACTGCCGCCACTCCTCGAGGAAATTGCCGTTCTGATCGAAGATCTGG
Source organism: uncultured Alphaproteobacteria bacterium (assembly GCA_963787675.1). Taxonomy (GTDB): domain Bacteria; phylum Pseudomonadota; class Alphaproteobacteria; order Rhizobiales; family Xanthobacteraceae; genus JAJPKK01. The sequence continues at coordinate 196,910 of CAWBDV010000003.1, forward strand.
ATGCGGCTGTTGGAACGATCGGCGACGAACAGGCGTCCGACGGAGTCCATCGCAAGACCGTGAGGTGAGTTCGAATTCGCCGGGCCCTTTGCCTTTTCGGCCCCAGGTCTTGATGAGCTTGCCGTCCTTGTCGAACTTCACGATCCGCGCATTGGTGTCGCCGCCATGGCCGTCTGCGACAAAGATGCTGCCGTCCGGCGCCACCAGAATGTCGGAGGGGGCATTGAAGGTGTCGGTGCCGTCGCCGGCGACACCGGGCCTGCCGAGCGTCATCAACAGCTTGCCGTCATGGCTGAACTTCATGACGGTGTGACCGCGGCCATTGTTTTTGGCGCGGCCGTCGCTCACCCACACGTTGTTATCGGCGTCGATGTAAAGGCCGTGGGGGTAGTTGAACATCCCGGCGCCGAACGCCGCGATCAGCTTGCCGTTCTCGTCGAAATGCTGGATCGGACTGAGATTGGAGCCGGAGCAATCGTCCGCCGTCGCGCAACGATCGAATACCCACACCGTCTTGCCGTCGCGATCGATATCGACACCGACCGCGGCGCCCCATTTGCGGCCCTCGGGAAGCTTCGCCCATCCGTCATCGAGGCGATAGAGCTGCGGCGCTGAATTCGGGTCCGCGCTCTGGGCGTGGCCGCGCGCCGACAGCAGCATCAGCGCGAGGACGAGGGCCGCGCAGAGCGCATACTTCACTGGTGTTCGATGTTGCATGATGGTCTCCTCCAGTAGTCGTGTTTTTATCGCCAACGGTTAACGAGCTTGTCATCGCCCGGCTTGACCGGGCGATCCAGTAACTACAGTGCTTCGATTGGGGCTGATACACGGCTCGATCGATAGTCTGGTGGTTACTGGATGCCCGCTTTCGCGGGCATGACGCCGTGGGAAGACGAACCGATCACGCCTTTTCCGGCGTGAAGTTCATGGCGACGCCGTTGATGCAATAGCGCAAATGCGTCGGTGGCGGTCCGTCATCGAAGACGTGGCCGAGATGGCTGCCGCATCGGCTGCAATGCACCTCGGTGCGGACCATGCCGTGGCTCGCGTCGGATGACGTTTCGACCGCGCCCTCGACCGGATCGTTGAAGCTCGGCCAGCCGGTCCCGCTGTCGAACTTGCGCTTCGAGACGAACAGCTGCTGACCGCAGCCGACGCAGGTGAACGTGCCGGCGCGCTTCTCGTAATTGAGGGCGCAACTGCCGGGGGCCTCGGTGCCGTGCTGGCGCATGATCGCGTATTGCTCTGGCGTGAGCAGTTTGCGCCACTCAGCGTCGGTGTGGGTGACGGAGTATCGCTTCGCTTCCATGATGCCTCCGTGACGGTTTCACCATACGTAGGATGGATTGTGTAGGTGCGAAAGCCATCGTTTTGCTGGGCTTTGTCCGAAAGCGCACCTTTTACGGCCTGCCGTCGCTCCGCTTGAAGTAGCGCAGGTCGGGCGGTGACTGGTTCTTGCGGGCCGGCATCAGCAGTCCGTCGGCGCTCAGGTAATAGTTGTCGCCGCCGATCAGGACGTGCGGATTGTTCTCGTTGCACAAGAACTCGATCCAGACCGGCTTGTCAGCTTTCGCGCGGCGATAGTTACGCACCACCGTCCAAGGACGGCTGAGGGCGTGATCGATGGTCGTCAACTCGTCATGCAGGATGTCGGGATTGTCCTTGTCGAGATAGAAGCGCTCCTTGAAGATCGACTGATTGTCGACGTGGAGCGGGATGCCGCCTTCGTCGAAATAGCGCGGGCCCTTGAAATTGCGGGTCTCGACTTCGAGCACGTCGTAGGTGCCGTCGCCGTCCACATCGATCCACCGGCCGACCGAATAGCCCTGCCAGGTCGGCTCGACGTCGGCAAAGTCGCGATCGTCGGTATAGACGCGCCGCAACGCGTCCATAAATCCTTCGAGCACATAGGTCGTCTTCGGCGTGACCACCAATTCGATCGGCAGGAAGCCGTACATCATCATCGGCATCCCATAGGGCAGGCAGGTCCAGCCAAGAAATTTGCCGTGGCCGCCGTTCTCCTGGTCCTTGATGTTGGCGTCGAGGATCGCCTGGTACTCGGGCGTCAGCGGCGCCTGCTGGTATTTGCCCCAGCCCTTGGTCGGATCGTAGGACGGCTGGCCGGGAAGGCCTGGAACCGCAATGCGCGCCCACTGTCCGCTGAAATCGGGATACTTTGGTTCGGCAAACGCCGCGCCGGCCGTCGTCAACAGGACCGCACCTGCTGCAACCCTTGCGAGCGCGGCAGCAACATTGATCATGCTATTCTCTCCCATCCCGATTGTTCTTCCGATCGACGGCGAAGCCCGAGATGGCTGATAGCAAAAAGGCGTATGCGGCGCCACGGACCCGCACGTGAACCTGTCCTTCCAGAACGTTGCCGTCATGGGCGCGGGCGCCGTCGGATGTTATTTCGGCGCGATGCTCGCGCGCGCCGGCGCGAAGGTGACCCTCATCGGCCGCCAAGCGATGGTCGATGCGGTTGCGCGCGATGGGCTGCGGATCGAGCGCGCGAGCGGGACCGAACGCATCGCACTTGCGGCGACGACCGATCCGGGCGCTGTCGCCGGCTGCGGGCTCGTGTTGTTCAGCGTGAAGTCATCGGCGACGGCGGACGCCGCGCGCGCGATCGCGCCGCACCTCACAGGGGGCGCCGTCGTTCTCGGGTTGCAGAACGGCGTCGAGAACTTCGATCAGCTGCGCGCGGTGATCGCAAACCCGATCGTCGCGGCGGTCGTCTACGTTGCGGTCGAAGTCGCGGCGCCCGGCGTCCTGCGCCACAACGGCCGAGGCGATCTTGTCATCGGCCAGCCTCGCGAAACGGACCAGGCGTTGCTTGGTCATCTCGCGGCACATCTTGCTGACGCGAAAATCCCGACGCGCGTCACTGACAATATTGACGGCGAGCTGTGGTCGAAGCTCATTCTCAATTCCGCCACAACGCCATCTCGGCGCTCACGCGCAGCAAATACGGCCCGATGGTTGGTGATGACGGATGCGGTGACCGAAATTGTGGCGCTTGCGCGCGCCAAGGGCGTACGGCTCGTGATGGACGATCCTGTCGACACGACGTTCCGTCTTGCCGACACTATGCCGGAGGCGGTGTCTTCGACCGCGCAGGACTTTGCCCGCGGCCGCCCGACCGAGATCGATCATCTCAACGGCTACATCGTGCGCGAAAGCGAGGCGCTGGGCCTTGCCGCGCCCGTCAACCGCACGCTCTACGCGCTGGTCAAGCACGCAGAACAGATCGCACGTTCACCTTCCCCTGGAGGGGGAAGAGCCCGCCCCGGACTTGATCCGGGGTCGCCCGCGCGGAGCGCGGGCCGGATGGGGTGACAGCGGTGCAACATGCGAGACGCCGAATGTTCGGCACCGCTGTCACCCCACCCCGGACCCTCCCCATTCAGGGGAGGGTGAAGGATTTGTCGCGATAGATTTCGCGGCCGCCGACATAGGTGAGCAGCGCGCGCATCGACGGAATCTTCGCCTCGGCGACCGTCAGGAGATCGTCGGACAGCACCGCGAAGTCGGCGAGCTTGCCGGGCTCGATTGAGCCTTTGATGGCGGCCTCGCCGGTGAGGGCGGCATAGTTGATGGTGATCATGCGCAGCAGCGCGTCGCGCGACGGCACGCGCTCGCTGGCGCCATAGACGCCGTCCGAAATCGTGTCGCGGGTGAGGAAGTGATAGAACGCGAAGAACGGGTTGAACGGCACCACCGGCGAGTCGGTGCCGCCGACCACCAGGAAGCCGGCATCAAGATAGGTCTTCACCGGGGTGACAAGGCTCGCCCGCGGCGCGCCGAGATAATTCTTCAACGCCGGCGCCGCGAGATAGAGGTGGTCCTGCACTGACAGGATGAGATCGAGCTTCTTCATGCGGGCAAGCTGCTCGGGGCGCGACACGAACAGGTGCTCGATCGCCCAGCGCTTGCCGATGATCGAATGCTCGGCGTTCGCCGCTTCATAGGCGTCGAGCACCTCGTCGATCGCGGCGTCGCCCACCGCGTGTGTCGTCGCGCGCCAGCCGAGATCGTTGATCGTCTTGATGACGGCGTTAAAGTTTTGCGGCGGCACGACGGTGAGGCCGTAGAAGGTACCGCCCTTGCCGTAAGGCTCGGCGAAGGACTGCGACATGTGTCCGCCCTCGAAGCCGCCGTCGACGAGAAGCTTGACGCCACCCATGCGCACCCATTCGTCGCCTTCGTCCTGCTTGAGCGGCGACTTCGCGATCATGTCGCGGATGCGCGCGGGGTCGCGTTCGCCGAAGCCGGGGAGATAGATGGTGTAGCGCAGCGTGAGTTCGCCGTTGCGGCGCGCGGCGAGGATCGCGTCCAGCGACTGGAAGAACTCGCCCTTGTAGCTTCCCGGAACGCGCACGCTGGTGATGCCGAACGCATTGACCGTGCGCTGCGTCGTCAGCACGTCCTTGACGGTGACGGGCGGCGGCGGCGGAAGCGTCACGAGGCGCTTGGCATTGTCGACGAGTTCGCCCGTCAGTTCGCCCGATGCGTCGCGGGTGATCGCGCCGCCGTAGGGCACCGCAGTGGCTTTGCTGATGTTCCAGTGTCGCAGCGCCACCGTGTTGAGGATGTAATCGTGGCCGCCGCGCACCAGCACGACTGGATTATCGGGCGCGGCGCGGTCAAGCTCGGTCGCGAGCGGCAGCCGCTGCTCTTTGAGCTGCGCCTCGTGCCAATCCGAGTTGCTGACGATGAGATCGCCGGGCTTCGCCTCGGCGGCCGCGGCGCGCACGGCCGTGATGAGGTCATCGAGCGAGCGGGTCGCCGAGAGGTCGATGCCCGCGCCGCCGCCCTCGTTGTGGAAATGCCCGTCCGCGAGCCCCGGCGTCACGAACCGTCCTCCGAGGTCGATCACGCGGGTCGACGGCCCGACATGGGTCCGCATCGCTTCTGACGTGCCGACCGCGATGAACCGGTCGCCCTTCACGGCAAACGCCTGGGCCTGCGAACCCCCCGCCTGCGCCGTGAAGACCTTGCCGTTGATCACCACGACATCGGCTTCCTGGGCGCCTGCGGAACCCCCGGCAAGCCCGACGGCGCCGATACCCAGCAGCAGAACGGCAATGGCCGCGGGGCGTCGACGGTCTGTCATGGCGATCTCCTTGAAGACCCTCCCACAAGCGTAAAGGCCCGTTGGGATGGGATTTGTAACAGTGCCCGGAGCCTATCCTGGAGGGCTGCCGAGTTGAACCCGCCCGCCGCAGCCCCCGACTACTGGAGGAGACAATTCACAGGAGGCTCTCATGAGCTCCGCGACACGAACGAATTCGCACTTCGGTCCCCGCTCCAGCAAGCGGACCACGTATCGCCCGGCGCCCCGCGTCGCGCTGTTTGCGGCTGCTGTCACCGTGGCATTCGCCGCCGCGACGCAAGCAGCCTCGGCGCAGACGTCCGAACGCCCCGCGGAATACGAGATCGGCAGCGCGCTCGTCTGCGAGACCAAAGCCGAAGTAGAGCGCTTCGCCAACGTGTTCTCCGGCGATGCCGGCTCGGCGGTGATGGTGGTCAATGACGAAGCCGGCGACGCCACGGCCTGCGCCATGATGGATGTCGTCTACCTGCGCGGCGCGCGCATCGACATCGTGCGCAACGGCGACAACGCCTTCGAGGTGGTCCGTGTCCTCGTGGTCGGCGTCGAGACCAAGGCCGGCATCGTCCCGATCGGTCCTTCGGTCCGCTACTCGCTGTTCGCCGTCAAGGAATTCGGCGTCTGAATTTCACGAACAAGCACCTTGCCACGAGACGTTGAGGAGAAGCCAAAGCCGGAACCCGGAATCCAGGGCCAAGTGCACCCACTCATCATGACATTTGTGCAAAGAGGTCCCCTGGATTCCGGCTTCCGGCTTTCGCTCGCTCCGAATGACGAACTTCGAGGTGGTTTCTCAACGCCCAATTTCCCTACGACTTGGCATCGCCCGGCTTGACCGGGCGATCCAGTATCCACCTCACGCTGATTGGGGTGCAGCATGATTTCAATCGATGGTCCAGGGGTTACTGGATGCCCGCTTTCGCGGGCATGACGATTGGAAGCGGATGGAAGCGCTGCCGTCAGAACAGGCGTCTAGCCCGCCGGGGACCAGCGGACCCTTCGCTACGCCGCCGGCGTCATCAGGTTTGCATCACGCACCACCAGCCATTTGCCGGCGATTTTGCGCAAAATTGTGAGCGTGTGGCCCGCGTGGCGCATCGGCTTGCCGCCGCCGGGGGGCGTCATTGCCGCTTCAAGACGGTTGCGCAAATAGGCGATATCGCCAAAGATTTCGATCTCGCGAATGTCGCTTTTGGTTTCTATACGGAAATCTTTCAGAGCCGCGCTTGCGGCTGCGAACATGTCCTTTCCGAACGGCTCGCGCCCCGGCACCATGAACACGACGTCGTCCGACATCAGCGTGAGCACGGTCGCAAAGTCGCCCGCCGCGGTCGCATCGAGCCACGTCTGTATCAACGAGCGAATGGCGCTTTCGTCTTCGGTCATGGTGGTCCTCGCAAGAGTTGCGTTCTCGGTTGCTGGCATTGTGCCCACATGCAGTGCGCTGGCAATGATCGTGACGAAGGGGAGGGCAGTTTGACGGCCGACATTCCCGTTGCCGTTTCCGCCGGCGGAGGCGCTGGGCCATCGCCGGTGGTCTTTCAGGTCCCGCTGCTGCCGCGGCTGTTTTCGCTCGCGGCCGTTGTCGTTATGGGGCTTGTGGGCGCAGGCATGACGACATTTGCAGTAGTCCTGCTGTTCACGGATGGCTGGGCGCTCGGCCTGTTTGTCGTCGCGCCCATCGCGGCGTTCATCGCTGCGCTGACCGGCTACGTGGCCCGGGATCTGAGCGGCAAGTGGGGGCTGCGGGTCGCCCTCGATGCCCATGCGGCCACGCTCAATTTGCCGTCGGGCCGGTCCCTCATCCACCGTCCGCCGGCGGTGCACATGACCATTCCCTATGCGGACATCGAGGCGATCGAAACGCGGGTCGAGGCCTATCCCAGCCGGGGCATGGCAATTGCGCAGCGCGCCTACGTGCTTCGCCGCAAGCACAGCGCAGGTGAAGGCGACCTGATCTTCCTGTTCGAGGATCGCGCGCTCCGCACGCCATTCGAAGCGCAATGGTTTGCGCGCATTGCCGCCGACCTCGCGGCGCGCGCCCACGTGCCGCTCCGCGATCTTGGCATGGTCGAGGGCAAAGGCGGCGTCTTGGCCGTGTGGGGGACTCACGCCCCTGACTGGGCGGCGCCGCGGCTGCCGCTCGCCCAACAACTGCGCCTGTGGCGGCACGTGGCGATTACGGGCTCATTCGCCATCGCCGTCGTCATCATCGCGCTGGTCATCAGATTGATCAGCGGGCCGTTGTACTAAAGAGATCGGAGGGTTGAGACGCAGTCTTGTCGATCGAGCGGCGATCAAGAGGAGGAGGCACCCATGTCAGCATCGCACCTGAAATCTGTTGCGGCGGTGGCGCTCGCGGCCACGCTGATCGAATTCACCGGAACGCACAGCGCCGCGGCTCAGAATGTTTCCGGGCCCATGGCTCTCGCTCTCGCGGCGGTGGTCGCGCACCATTCGCCCATCGTGGACGCTGCCAACAAGCGCATCACCGCGAGCCTGTTCGCCGGCGACAGCAAAGTCGCCGTCCCGGCGGGGAAGACGATATCCGTCATGGCGGACTCTATCGTCTGCCGCATCAGCAATGTCGAGATCACGGCGCGAAGCTGCGAACTGACCTTCGGGTCTGCCAAACGCAATCTGAAGGGACGCGAGGCGAACGAACTCTACGCGACCCTTGCGGCCGCCGGAGTCGCCTCCGATGGAGCCGCAGGCTCGATCTTCGAAAGCGTGATGAAGCTGTCCTGCGCGCTCGATCCCGCCGCCATCAAGAAGGCCGACGGCAGCGGGGCAATGTGCGAATACGCGCCGAAGCAGTGAGGGCGCTGACGCGCCCTCACGATCCTAGTGAGCCTGGAATGTTGGTCCGTCCGGGCTCGGCTTCGCGCGTTCCGGAATAACCGACCGGACCGCGCCGATCCGGCTACTCGCGAGGCTGGTTCGCAGGAGGGGCCGAACCGGGCGCGTACATCCGCGGCGCGCCTTTGTTCAGGCCGGAATTCTCGTTCGGCGCCTTCGCATTCGGCCCCTGGCCGGTTGTCTGCGGGCCGCCGATTGCCGGCGAGATATTCACGCCAAGACGCGCGAGCGTCGGCTGGTCGATCTGGCCCGATGCCGGGAGGCTCTGCGACTTCTGGAACTCTTCCAGTGCCTCCTTGGTCTTCGGCCCCCACTTGCCGTCAGGCGTGCCTACCAGGAACCCTCTGTTGCTCAAGGTCTGCTGCAACAGTCGAACCAGATTCTCCGACAGCATAGTACCCGACATAGCCGGGTCGGCGGTCTGATTTTGCGCGTTGGTGCGCCCCTGCGGCGGCGGGGAACCGCCATTCTGCTGGGCGGCAGCCGGCAGACACAAGGCAACGGTCGTCAGCATGGCGAGAGTAACGCTTCGCATGTCGTACCTCCTCGAATTGGGGTGGTACGCACCAACGCACGTCCCGCGACAATCGTTTCAGGGAACTTTGCAATTGGCTTGCGACCAGCCTTGCCCACGATCAAAGCAGTATCCAACTGGCCGGCGGCGTGTACGTCCAAAAAAGATATGAAGCAAAGCAAAACAATACACCGATCGCCACCGCAATTGCGCTGAGCCAAAACCGATGCCTACCGGTTCGTATGTTGAGCCAACACCCTTTTCCCGCGTCTCTATCCTCGCGTTCTTGACGCCACAAGATTCCAAAAGTAATTCGCCGGCTGTCGCGATTATCAATTTCCTCTAGATTGCCAAAAATATGCCTTTGCTCCAGTTCCACAAGAACGTCTTCTCCGAGGCGCACCAGATATTCATTCCGCTTGTCAAGCAGCACAAATACAAATGCCAACAGACCTGCGACAAGGCTGAGCGCCGCAGACGCGGAAAATGGCAAATGCTTGTCGAAAGTGGCAACCACAGCGGTGGCGAACACGCCAAAAACAACCAACATATAATTGAACATTTTAATGCGCTGATCGGCGTGGAAGTTGAACCACTTCCAAGCGTAATCGAACTGCAATTTAACCAGTTCTGATGGCGGATTTGACGTTGCGGATTCGCCTGAATCGTTCGCCATAGACTGTCCCCCTGAATACTCGCCGGCTTAGGTTAATTCGGGGATCATGAGCCGGTCCGGAATTTCACGGATGTTCGAGGCAAATTCTAGTTGCCCTTGATGCTGCTCAATGCCCCAGCCATAACTCACCCCCAAGAATTGAAACCCGGTGGTCACCGCAGCATCGGCATCAGCGGGCTGATCACCGACATACACGCACTGCGGCGGGTCCAGATTGAGCACGCGGGCACCTTCTGCCAAATACCAAGACTTCGGGCGCGGATCAGGATAACGATCAAAAAAGAATGTGCACGACTTTTCAAAGTAATGCATCACGTGCGCGAGTGCAGGTATTACATTTGATCTTGTGTTAGAAGTTACCAAACCCAGTTTCAGTCCTGCGTCATTTAGCGTGGCCAGAACTTCGTCAACACCAGGGAACGCACGGGGCCGATACCGCTCCATAAACTCGCGCTCGTAGTCGCGAACGGCACGTTTGATTAGCGCTTCCGGAAAGCCGACCGCACGGAAGAATTCGCTCATCGGACTGACCTTTGTACCGCGACTAATAATACGTCGCATCTCCTCCACAGTTGGAATTCTCAAGTTCAATCCGAATTCAATGGCTTTGTCGCGGCATATTTGAAGATGTTGGGGCAACGAATCGATTAGAACGCCGTCTACATCGAAGAACACCGCAGCCAATGAGTGTCGCATATCGGTTCTCCGAGCTCACTGACGGTCACTGCCGCCATGATGCTTTGACAACCACCCAGTCTTTGGACCGTTGCAAAGATTCGGCCAAGCTAATTGCATGTTCATGGTATGTTCCAATCGCTGAGGTGTCAAGGGAGAGCACTCTTTGTCATACGAAGTGGGATTAACCTATCGCCCTCAGCTCACGACGCGCAGCGGCGCGACCTTGAGCGCGTCGAGGTTGTCCGCGATTGCGCTGGCGATGAAGCGCGCCGTGATCGGGGTCCCGTCGTAGTGCAGGATCGGGACGAGGCGCACCGGATCGATGCCGCACTCGTTCACCACCAACGACCGCAGCTGGGAGTCGCAATTCTGCTCGACCAGGAAGACGAAATCGTGCTCGGCGATGAAGTCGGGCACATCCTGGTGGAACGGGAAGGCGCGCACGCGCAGCATGTCGAGGCGGTTGCCGCGCGCTTCCAGCATCTCGATCGCCTCGTCCATCGCGGGCGCGGTCGAGCCGTAATAGATGACGCCGTATTTCGTCGCCTTGTCGGCATTGCGCCGCAACGGGCGCGGCACCAGCGCCTTCGCGGTCTCGAACTTGCGCAGCAGGCGCTGCATGTTGTCGGCGTAGGCCGAGCCTTCCTCGGTGTAGCGGGCGTAGCGGTCGCGCGACGTGCCGCGGGTGAAGTAGGAGCCCTTGGTCGGGTGCGTGCCGGGGAGGGTGCGATAGGGGATGCCGTCGCCGTCGACGTCGAGGTAGCGGCCGAAATCCTTGCCGGCATCGAGGTCGGCCGCGGTCATGATCTTTCCGCGGTCGTAGCGGCGCTTGTCGTCCCAGGCGAGCGGCGCCGTGAGATGATGGTTCATGCCGATCTCGAGGTCGAGCAGCACGAAGATCGGCGTCTGCAGGCGCTCGGCGAGATCGAACGAGAGCGCGCCGAATTCGAAAGTCTCCCGCGGATCGCAGGGAAACAGCACCACATGCTTGGTGTCGCCGTGCGAGGCGTAGGCGGCGCTGATCACGTCGCCCTGCTGAGTGCGCGTCGGCATGCCGGTCGAGGGGCCGGCGCGCTGCACGTCGAAGATCACCGCCGGGATCTCGGCGAAGTAGCCAAGCCCGGTGAACTCCTGCATCAGCGAGATGCCGGGGCCTGAGGTTGCGGTGAACGCGCGGGCGCCGTTCCAGCCGGCGCCGACCACGATGCCGATCGAGGCGATCTCGTCTTCGCCCTGGATGATGGCGTAGTTCGCCTTGCCGGTTTCCCTGTCGACGCGCAGCTTCGCGCAATAGCTCGTGAAGGCGTCGGCGAGGGAGGAAGACGGCGTCAGCGGATACCACGCGCACACCGTCGCGCCGCCATAGACTGCGCCCAGCGCCGCCGCGGCGTTGCCCTCGATGTAGATGCGGTCGCCGACCTTGTCGGCGCGCTCGATCTTGAGGCCGCAGACGCGCTCGCTGCCTGGGCGCGGCTCCATGTTGAGGAGTACCCAGTCGCGGCCAAGATGAAGCGCGCGCTTGTTGGCGCCGATCAGCTTTTCCTTGCCCTTGAACTGCTCGAAGAACAGCGCCTCGATGACGGCCGGATCGATGTCGAGGAGCGCCGAGAGCGCGCCGAGATAGATGATGTTCTTGAAGAGCTGGCGCTGGCGCGGATCGGTGTATTCGCGATTGCAGATCGCGGTGAGCGGCACGCCGAGGATCACGATGTCGTCGCGGAATTTCGACGCCGGCATCGGCTTCGTCGAGTCATAGAACAGATAGCCGCCGGGCTCGATCCCGGCGATGTCCTTGTCCCAGGTCTGCGGGTTCATGGCGACCATGAGATCGTAGCCGCCGCGCGCGCCAAGGTGGCCCGAGCCGCTGATGCGCACCTCGAACCAGGTCGGCAGGCCCTGGATGTTGGAGGGGAAGATGTTGCGCGAGGACACCGGCACGCCCATGCGCAGCACGGCGCGGGCGAACAGCTCGTTCGCGCTCGCGGACCCCGAGCCGTTGACGTTCGCGAAGCGGACGACGAAATCGTTTACGCTGCTGAGCGGGCTTCGTGCTGGCATTTCGATCCTGCGTGAACCATGTCGATCAGATATTTCTTCATATCCCACGCTCCGGTGGGACAACGTTCCGCGCACAAGCCGCAGTGCAGGCAGACGTCTTCGTCCTTGGCCATGATGCGTCCGGTCTTGAGGCCGTCGGCGATGTAGAGGTCTTGCGAGAGATTCTTCGCGGGCGCCTGGAGATGGGTGCGCAGCTCCGCCTCAGTTTCGTTTTGCGTGAACGTGATGCAGTCCATTGGGCAGATGTCGACGCAGGCGTCGCACTCGATGCAGAGCGAGGCGGTAAAGACCGTCTGCACGTCGCAATTAAGGCAGCGCTCGGCTTCCTTCAGCGCGAGATTGTAGTCGAAGCCCAGCTCGACTTCGGCCTTGATGTCGGCGAGCGCCACCACCTTGTCGCGCAGCGGCACGCGGAAGCGCCGATCCGCCGAAATCTCGTTGTCGTAGCTCCACTCGTGGATGCCCATCTTCTGGCTGAAGATCTCGACCGCCGGCTGCGGGCGCTGCTTGATGTCCTCGCCGTTGAGGCCCATGTCGATCGACAGCGCAGCCTCGTGGCCGTGCGCGACGGCCCAGATGATGTTCTTCGGCCCGAACGCGGCGTCGCCGCCGAAATAGACCTTGGGATGGCTCGACCGCATGGTCTTGGGATCGACCTTGGGCATGTCCCACTTGTCGAACTCGATGCCGATGTCGCGTTCGATCCAAGGGAAGGAGTTCTCCTGGCCGACCGCGACGAGCACGTCATCGCACGGGATAAGCTGGTCGGGCTCGCCCGAGGGCTTAAGGGTACGCCGGCCCTTGGCGTCGTACTCGGCCTTGACCTTTTCGAAGACGACACCGGTCAGCCGGCCGTTGTCGTGGGTGAATTCCTTCGGGACAAGATAGTTGAGGATCGGGATGCCTTCGTGCATCGCGTCTTCCTTCTCCCACGGCGAAGCCTTCATCTCCTCGAAGCCGGAGCGAACCACGACCGTGACCTCCTCGCCGCCGAGGCGGCGCGAGGAGCGGCAGCAGTCCATGGCGGTGTTGCCGCCGCCGAGCACGATGACGCGCCGGCCGATCTTCGAGATGTGGCCGAACGACACGCTGGAGAGCCAGTCGATGCCGATGTGGATGTTCTTTGCCGCTTCCGTGCGGCCGGGAATGTCAAGGTCACGCCCCCGCGGCGCGCCGGAGCCGACAAAGATCGCGTCGAAATCTTCGGTGAGCAGTTGCTTCAGGCTGTCGATGCGCTGTCCGGCGCGAAACTCGATGCCGAGGTCGAGGATGTAGCCGCACTCCTCGTCGATCACCGATTCCGGCAGGCGGAAACGCGGGATCTGCGTGCGGATCATGCCGCCCGCCTTGCGGTCGCTGTCGAACACCACGCATTGGTAGCCGAGCGGCGCGAGATCGCGCGCAACAGTGAGCGAAGCGGGGCCGGCGCCGACAAGAGCGATGCGCTTGCCGTTCTTCTGGGTCGCCTTGTGAGGCAGTCGGGAGCGGATGTCGTCCTTGAAGTCCGCGGCGACGCGCTTGAGGCGACAGATCGCGACCGGCTCCTTCTCGACGCGGCCGCGCCGGCACGCCGGCTCGCAGGGACGGTCGCACGTCCGCCCGAGCACGCCCGGGAAGACGTTGGACTTCCAGTTGATCATGTAAGCATCGGAGTAGCGTCCGGCGGCAATCAGCCGGATGTACTCCGGGACTGGCGTATGCGCCGGGCAGGCCCACTGGCAGTCGACGACCTTATGGAAGTAGTCCGGCGCCGCGATATTGGTTGGTTCCATTCACTCCTCGCACCGGACGCACCCCCTCGATCCGATTTTTCCGAGCCGGCTCATTGAGATGCGGCCGACTTTAGCGGAATTTAGACATCAGGCGGCGCGATTTCCACTACCGGGTTAGGGCTGGCCAAATCGAGCTTAACGCAGCCGGAGCGGAACATCGCGGTCGCACCACGGCACAACGCGCGCTGCCCCGCCAGGGCCAAAAGAGGCGGAGGGAATACAAGTTTTGGCGCTCAAAGGCCAGAGGTAGGGGGGTTAATTTTTGTTTATGACCCATGCAATCACGGAACTTTTTCCCCATATCAGGCCTAAGGGAGGCCTTTTTTCCCTGTGTGTCGAAAAATCACGGCGGTGTTGTTCGCAAGCCACGCCCGGGTGAAGAGTAGGGGCGAACCATGCTTCGGCCACGATCTGAGTACGACCTTGCAATCTTCCGTCGCTACGCCGCGGCAGATCGGATGGAAGAGTTGACGTGCCGCCCGGTCATCGACGGCAAGCGCATGCCCGACGATACGCGCCACGAGGACTGGACCTTTGTCTTCGAGGATCGCGCGGCCGGCTGGGTGTCGTTGTTCGACTTCAACGCGCGCAACCGCTCGGCAGAGTTTGGGTACGGTGTCCTGAGACCGCTGCGAGGCCGCGGCATCGGCAAGCGCATGCTGGCCGAAGCCTTCGACCACTTCTTTGCGACAACGAATTTGAACAAGCTCTACTGTCAGACTGCGTCGTTCAACCGGGCTTCAGTCAGGCTGCTCGAGCGCCTCGGGCTTCATCGCGACGCCGTGCTGCGCGAGCACCACGAGCTCGATGACCGGCTGTACGACGACTACGTCTTCAGCATGCTCAGGCGCGAGTGGCTCGAGCGGGAGCGATAGGCCGGACCGTCAGCCGATTCCTCGCCATCACTCCGTGACGCCGAGCGCTGCCCGGTTCGCGGCAAACGCTCGATCGTACTCGATGACGCGCGCGACTTCGTCGCGGGCAGCCTCGCCGTAAAGTTTGCCGATGAGATAGAGCGTGGTGTCGATGGCGAGTGATACGCCACCGCCGGTGACGACCACATCGTCGATGACGACGGCTGGTTTCGGGTTAGCTCCCGTCGTCATGGCGAGGAGGTCGAGTGGAGCGTGCGTCTCGGCGCCCAGGCGCATGCGTCGCGTCGTGACAGTACGCCCCTCGAGCGTGCCGGCGGCGGCAAGTATCATGGCGCCGGTACATACCGAGGCGAGGCGCGCCGCGGGTTGGCCGCGCAAAAAGGCAACGAGGCGCGGATCGCGTGAGGCATCCGGCCAGCCGGGGCCGCCGCAAACGATGTACACATCGCAAGCGGGCGGATCGTCGACGCCGTAGGCCGCCTCGATGACAAGGCCGCCCGCAAGCCGCACGGGGCCGGCCGCGGAAGCCATCACCGCGTAGGTGATCTTGGGAAGGATACGCTGCGCCATCGAGATGACGCCGATGGTCCCACCCACATCGATCGGCTCGACGCCGTCGTAAAGGATGACGCCGAGGCATGCCGGCGCATCGCGGTCTCTGACTGTCGGGTTGGTTGTCATGGTCAATCCATAGCAGAGCGAGGCTTGTCGTCGCACCCGCGGGTGAGGTCGTCCTTTCTCTTACGGTTGCGGCGAAATAGTTTGGCCGCACTGGAGCCTTAGCGCGGAAACCATAGAACAAGAATAAAGTGGCACGGCCTTTGCGTCCCGGTTAGCTGGTTTATGTCCGCGGGATCAGGTCGACCGGAGGCCAGCATGACCAGCACCGAGAAGATGGATGCCCTTCCGCTCATGGCGGCACCGATCGCCGACACGGAGATGAAGCGCATCGTCTGGGCAAGCGTGCTCGGCACTGTGGTCGAGTGGTACGACTTCCTGATCTACGGGTCCGCCGCCGCGCTGGTCTTCAACAAGCTGTTTTTCCCCAGCCTCGACCCGGTCGCGGGGCAACTCGCGGCATTCGCTGCGCTGGCCGTGGGCTTCGTCGCCCGTCCGCTCGGAGGCGCGCTCTTCGGCCACTTTGGCGATCGCCTGGGCCGCAAGGCAATGCTCACCATGACGATGCTGATCATGGGCGGCGGCACCTTTCTCATCGGCTGCCTTCCGACGTACAGCCAGATCGGGCTATGGGCGCCGGTGCTGCTCGTTGCGCTGCGCCTGTTCCAAGGCATCGGCATCGGCGGCGAATGGGGCGGCGCCGTGCTGATGGTGATCGAGCACGCCCCGGCCGACAAGCGCGGGCTCTACGGCAGCCTGGTGCAGATCGGGTTTCCGGCGGGCGTCGCCGGTTCGACCGCGACCTTCCTGTGGCTCACGACACTGCCCGAAGCCGACTTCCTGTCATGGGGTTGGCGATTGCCGTTCCTCGCGAGCATCATCCTTGTGGCCGTCGGCGTCTTCATCCGGCTGCGGCTCGTGGAAACGCCGGCGTTCGCGCGGGTCAAGCAGGCCCAGAAGGTGGCAAAGGCGCCGTTGCTTGAAATCCTCACCGAGCAGCCGCGGACGTTCCTGATTGCGGCCGGCCTCAAAGTGTCTGAGGTCGCCTGGGTCTACGTGTTGACAGTGTTCACCATCGTCTACGCCACGGGAACGCTCGGCCTGTCGCGCGGCCTTATTCTCAACGCCATTCTCTGGGCGGCGCTCCTCGAATTCATCACCATGCCGCTGTTCGGCTGGCTGTCCGACAAGATCGGACGGCGGCCGCTCTACTTCGCCGGCGCCGTGGTCAGCGCGGTGTTTGCCTTCCTGCTGTTCCGCCTGATGGATACCAAGGACGCGACCACCATCATCGTGACCGTCGCGATCGCGATGAGCCTGACTTCACGCGCTGATGTTCGGCCCGCAGGGCGCCTTCATGCCGGAACTCTTCGGCACGCGCGTACGCTACAGCGGCGCTTCCCTCGGCTGCCAGGTCGCCGCCGCGATTTCCGGCGGATTCTCGCCGATCATCTCGTTGGCACTCCTGAACTGGTCGGGAAGCACCTGGCCGGTCTCGCTCTATCTCGTGGGCCTGGCGACGATCACATTCATCGCAACGCTTGCGGCCGTCGAGACCCGCAACCTCGACATCGCTCGCAGCTAGCGGGCCGGCCTCCTCCTGTAGCCAGCCTGTAGCCCGGATGAGCCAACGGGTCCCGCCTCTGGCGGGCCCGATGACAGGCTCCGCGACATCCGGGATCACCCTCTGAAATAGGCAAAGGCAAACCCCGCATATCGCTGCGCTCATGCGGGCTACCGGTTCTCGCCTGCAAAATTATGGTTAACAAAGCTCGCAAGATGATGGAATCTCATACCCAATTGCGTTTGGCCGCGGCGCGCCACGAGCCGGCGCGCGCCGCATGGTGGCAGACATGAACGAACAGTTTCGCCAGGCGCCCACGATGGTGGAGGCCTTTGAGCATCCTGCGGGTGCCGCGGCCGTCGGCACGCCCGGCGGCGCGACGGGCTGGCGCGGGCGGTTGCTGCGCATCCATATCGCCCCGGCGGCGAGCTACGAGATGGAGGAGGTGCAGGAAGCCCGCTGCGTCGCCGGCCGTGGCATCGAGGGCGACCGCTACTATTGGGGCCTCGGAACCTACTCTCCGAAGCCCGACGTGCGCGAGGTGACCCTGATCGAGCAGGAAACGCTCGACGCGCTGGCGCGCAATGATCCGCCCTTGCAAACAGGACCGCTGTGTCTCGCGCCGGGCGATCACCGGCGCAACCTCACCGTGATCGGGGTGCCGCTCAATCATCTGGTCGGCCGGCGCTTCCGCGTCGGCGAGGTCATCCTGCGCGGCGGCCGGCTCAATTTCCCCTGCAAATATCTGGAAGAGCTGCTGGGCCAGCCGGTCTACCTGCCGCTCTACAATCGCTCCGGGCTCAATTGCGGCATCGAGCGCGGTGGCATCATCCGCCCGAACGACGTGGTCGAACTCGTGGATCCATGAGCGCCCGCATCATCATGAAGATGCGGGTGGAGCGCGCGGCGCTGCAAACGCCCGACGTGCTGCATCTCACCGTATTTCATCCCCGACGCGCCTCGCTGCCGGAGTGGACGCCCGGCGCCCATGTGGACTTGCGTCTGCCCGATGGGCGCATCCGCCAATATTCCTTGTGCGGCGATCCGCGCGATCGGTCGATCTACGAGATCGCGATCAAGCACGAAGAACAGGGGCGCGGCGGCTCACGCTGGGCGCACGAGAATCTCAGTCCGGGCGCCGATGCGCATGTCTCCGCGCCGCGCAATAACTTTCCGCTCGCAAGCGACGCCTGCCGGCACGTCCTCGTTGCCGGCGGCATCGGCATTACGCCGATGGTCGCGATGGCGCGCCACCTTGCCGCGAACCGCGCAGATTTCATCCTGCATTACTGCACGCGGTCGCGCGCGGCGGCGCCGTTCATCGAAGAGCTCGAAGCGATCTGCGGGGACCGGCTGCGGTGCTGGCATTCGAGCGCCGGCAATCGGTTCGATCCCGCCGTGCTCGGGCCGGCCGAGGAGGGCGCGCACGTGTACGCCTGCGGGCCGCAGCGCCTTGTCGATGCCGTGCAGGCGGCGCTGCGCGAGCGCAGTTGGCCGGACGCCCAGGTGCATATCGAGCACTTCGTGCCGATCCGCGATGAGAATTTTAAGGCGGAACCGTTCCAGGCCCGCATCGCTTCGACCGGCGCCATCCTGCAGGTGCCGGCAGATCGCTCGCTGCTTGCGGTGTTGCGTGAGAACGGCTTTGCCATGCCGTCCTCGTGCGAGCTTGGCGTGTGCGGCTCCTGCGAGTGCGGCTACCGCGACGGCATCGTCATCCATCGCGACGTCGTTCTCCCCGTCGGCAAACGCCAGGACCGCATGACACCGTGCGTGTCGCGCGCGCGGGCAGGGGTCACGCTGGAATTATAGCCGGACTTTACGGCTTTACGTTCGCGCCCAGATAGTCGATCGCGGCTTCGACGCCACCCTTGCCGTGCGGAATCTTGAGCGCCTTGAGGCCGGTCTCGACGACGCCGAGCGTGCCAAGGATCATGGGCGCGTTGACGTGCCCCATATGGGCGATGCGGAACGTGTCGCCGAAATTCGCGCCAAGCCCCATGCCGACGACGACGCCGCATTTCTCTTTGCAATAGGCAAGCAGCGGCCGCGGATCGCGTCCCCCCATCGTCACCGTCGTTACCGTGTCGCACCGCTCAGAGGGGCGCTCGACGTTGAAGTCAAGCACGCCGCGTTTTGCCCAAGCCGCGACGGCGCGGCGCACGGCCTCCGCCAGCAAACGGTGGCGGCGGAAGACGTTGTCGAGTCCCTCGGCTGCAATCATGTCGAGCGCTTTGCGCAGTCCGAACAAAAGGTGCTCGGGCGGGGTACCGGCATATTTGAGGTAATGCAATTCGCCGTCGCGCGCGGTCCAGTCCCAGTAGGGCGTGCGTAGACCGGCGCGCTTGTGCACCGCTTTGGCGCGGGCATTGGAAGCAACGAAGCCGAGACCCGGCGGCGTCATCAAGCCTTTTTGCGAGCCGGACATCGCGACGTCGACGCCCCAGGCGTCCATCTCGAACGGCACGCAGCCGAGCGAGGCGACGGCATCGACCATGAACAACGCGTCGTGGCGCGTTCGCTTGATCGCCCTGCCGATCGCGGCGATGTCGTTGACAACGCCCGAGGCGGTGTCGATCTGGACCGCGAGGATCGCCTTGATCGCGCCTTCCTTGTCGCGCTTGAGGCGCGCTTCGACCTCCGACGGACGTATCGCGCGTCGCCGTCCGCCCAGCAGCACTTCGACCTCGATGCCGAGCTTCTTCGCATGCTCGCCCCAGCCCACGGCGAAGCGGCCACTCTCGAGCACCAGGATGCGGTCGCCGCGCGACAACACGTTGGTGAGCGCTGCTTCCCAGGCGCCGTGGCCGTTGGCGATGTAAATGTAGGCGCGGCCCCGGGTGCGAAACATACGGCGGAGATCGGCAAGCAGGCTGTCGGTGATCGCGAGCAGCGGACCGGCATAGATGTCGATCGCCGGGCGATGCATCGCCGCAAGCACTTCGTCCGGCACCGTGGTCGGGCCCGGGATGGCCAGAAACTCGCGCCCCGCTCTGACGACCATGCTGTTTTCCTCCGGCGCTCGCCCGAATCGGCGGCAGGGATTGAAAGGCGCGATGTAGCAAAGAAATGACGGCTGACACAGAACCTGCATATTTCGGAATCAGCGGCTCGCCATAGTTGCATCGGGGCGGCGAAATCGAGACAATCGCGATGCGGGCTGCGCGGCAGGGGCGCTTGCGGCGGCTTAGCCGAAAGAAAAACGCAACAGGAGGAGAACGATGCACAGACGTGACATGCTCGGAATATTCGCGGCGGCAGCGCTGGGGCTTGCCGTGCTGCCCGGCAATGCGATAGCCCAAGACAAGGCGCAAAAGCCGATCAAGGAGACGCTGGTCGGCGCGTGGACGCTACTGCTGTCGGACGGCATCAAGGCCGAAGACGGCACTCACGTCCCGATGTTCGGCCCCAATCCCATGGGCACCCTGATTTTTGCCCCGAACGGACGTTACTCGCTCCAGGTCATGCGCGCCTCGCGGCCGGCCTTCGCCTCGAAGAGCCGACTGACCGGGAGCGCCGATGAGAACAAGGCCGCGATCACCGGGATTTTGACTTCGTTCGGCACCTACACTGTCGACGAGGGCGCGAAGACAGTAACGTTCCGCATCGAGGGCAGCTCGTTTCCGAACTTCGACGGCGCCAAGCAGACACGACAGATCACCGCGATCACCGACGAGGTGCTGACCTACAACAATCCGACGCCGTCAGCGCCGGGGCCCGATGCCCAGCACATCGAACTCGTCTGGAAAAAGCTGAAGTAGCGGTCGTCCCTTTGGCGGGAAAATCGCAACCGCGCATCGGGATGTCTTTTTTCTCCCGCAAACGGCATGTGACCCACCTCTCCCCGCATGCGGGGAGAGGTCGACCGAGCGTAGCGAGGGAGGGTGAGGGGGCCTCTCCGCGAGTTTGAGCTTTAGGTTTGAGCCTGTTGAGGCGCCCCCTCACCCCGACCCTCTCCCCGCAAGCGGGGAGAGGGAGAAGCAAGCGGGCAAGCAGAACGCGCCGCATTGTCTCCACGAGCGTTCGCCTCCATTGGCGGCTGTTTCAGCGGCGGCGCGGCTTTGCCGGATGCGGATCGTTCGCCGCGGTCAGGCGGGCGCTTTCCCGTAGCGCGTCGCGCAGGGTCACCGGACGGTTGTGCTTCTTGAGCAGGTCGGCGAACGCTTCGTCGGCCAACTCCTGCATCGTCTTCATGCTGTCGTGCGACAGCTGATCGAGCGCGACCCAGGTCTCGGCATCGAACTCGATGAGTTTGCGCCGGTGGGCGCTGCTGTCCTTGCCACGTGAGGCCATGGAGTGCTCCCTGCGCTGGGCCGGACCTTGTCGCGGGTGTCGGCCGGCAACGTGCGCGACCGTGGGCGACGCCTATATATAGGCGCACCCGAAGCTCTAAAAACAGCGCGTGGCAGTCCCGATGCGAGAGATGTTCGAAGAGATTTTCGCCAATCAGCCGCTCGATCCGACCGAGGCGGCGCGCCGCAACATGCGGGCGTTGCGGCGCCGCTTCTACAAAGAGGTCGCGATCGTTGACGATCCGGCAGGGCACGCCATCGTGCTCGATGGCCGCCCCGTCAAGACGCCGGCGCGCCGCGCGCTCGCGCTGCCGCGCCGCGTGCTCGCCGAAACCGCTGCCGAGGAATGGCGCGCCCAGGCCGACATGATCGACCCCGCCGCCATGCCCATGACGCGCCTTGCGAACACGATCATCGACGGCGTTGCCGCGGCGCGCGACGACATCGAACGGGAGATCACCAAGTATCTCGGCTCCGATCTCGTGTGCTACCGCGCCACGACGCCGGCAGGCCTGGTGGCGCGGCAGGCGCAGCATTGGAACCCGGTGCTCGCCTGGGCGCGCGACGCGCTCGGCGCGCAGTTTGCGCTCGCCGAGGGCGTGACCCATGTCGCTCAGCCGGCCGCTGCGGTTAAGGCTGCCGCGGCAAGGATTCCGCACGATCCATGGCGGCTCGGCGCCGTCCACGCGATCATGACCCTGACCGGCTCCGCGCTGATCGCGCTTGCGGTCGCCGAAGGCGCGCTCGGTCGCGACGCGGCCTGGAGTGCGGCGCACGTCGATGAGGATTGGAACATGGAACTGTGGGGGCGCGACGAGATCGCACTCGCGCGCCGCGCCTATCGGTTTACCGAGATGTCCGCCGCCGCTCAAGTGCTGGCGAAGATCTGACGGCCGGGACCAGTGCGCTGCGCGCTGGTCCCTCTGCGACGTACCCGCGATTACCTTCCGCTGCGCGCCAGCGAATGCACCCAGCCGGACATGCGCGATTTCACGTTCGCAATATCCTTGGCGGTGAAGAAGTCCTCCGGCCTCACCTTGTCCACCGGATAGACCGGGCGGAGGAAGTCGCTCTCGTAGCCGAACGGCACGGTGGCATCGATGGCGAGGCCGCCTTCGAACCGCGTGTTCGACGCCGTCCACTGGGCGCCGCCGGCGGTCATGCGCTCGGCCGGCATGAAGGTCTGACCGCGGCCTCCGGGGATCGGGTTCAAGATGTCGGTCTGCGGATTGACGCGGGTGGTGATGCACCACATCAGGTCGTCCATGGAGTAGGGATCGACGTCTTCCGACACCGCGATCGCGAGCCGCATGCCCTGCGAGCACGATAAAGCCGCCGCGAGGAAATTGCGCTGCCAGCCTTCGTCGATCTGGTTGCGCTTCTTCACCTGGATGACGCAGCCGCCCCAATCGGTCATGCAATAGGGGATCACCACATCCTGGACGATGCCGGGCTGCAACCGCTCGCACAGTTCGAACAGCGCCGCTTCGCGCACGGTGGTGTCGATGTTGTGGTCGTCGAGCATGTGCACGCCGAGACAGAAGACGAGGGGCTTCGTCTCGGGCCGGCGCATGGTGACGGCGGTGACGTGAAACGTCGGCGCCTTGTAGGCTTTGCCCATATAGCCCGCCCATTCGGGATGGAAATGGTAGCGGCCCTGCACGCCGGCCTTCTCCGACTCCTCGGTCTCGTAGCGGCGATCGCGCGGATGGACGTAACCCTCGAGCACGATCTCGGCATCGGCAAGCGTATAAGCATCGATCGTACGGCATTTGACGAGGCGGATGGGTGAGCCCTGCACCGCGCCGGCAACGCCGATCTCGTCGCAGCCCATCGGCAGGATGACGTAGTCGAAGCCGGCGCCAGCGAGCAGCGTGCAGGCGGGCGGTACCCCGAAGCACATGGTCATCGGGATCGGCTCGTCTTCCTTGTAGTACTTGTTGGCGACCTGCCACATGTGCGAGCCGGGCGAGATCTGGAACGTGCCGACGTTGCCCCAGCGGAAGTTCATCCGGTTGTAGCCAAGGTCGGTGCCGCCATCGAACTGGTCGAAGCTGATGCAGCGGATGCCGGAGCCGACGGTCAGCTCGCTCTCGTAGACCGTGTGCCGGATCGGCACCATGTACTCGTTCACGTCCTTCGGATCGAGCACCACGTGCTCCTGCACCGGGGCTTCGCTCTGCGGAATGATCTCGGGTTTGAGCGGCTTGCGAAACCCCTGGGCGATCTTGCGGGTACGATCGACGTCATCCTTCCAGCCGAACATCTTGTTGATGACGTTCATGTCGCCGAACAGATTCGTGATCACACGATGCTGCGGCTTGCCCTTCACGTTGTTGAACAGCACCGGACAGCCGCCGTCCATGTGCTTCTGCAGCCCGGTGACTTCGAGATCGGGATCGACCTCCTTGTCGGTCTCGACGAGATCGCCCTGGCTGCGCAGCCATTCGAGTGTCGAGCGCAGGTCACGGGGACTCGCATGGATCGGGGCGGACGCCGGTGCTTCGGTCTTCTCTTTCGCGGACTTGTGCTTTGCGGATTTGTCTTTGTGCGCCGACTGCTGCATGGCGGAACTCCTTTTGATTTGAGCCGCAATATGACGAGTCTCGCCGCCGGTTGGAAGGGTCTCGATCAGCTACATCGCGCATCCCCGCAGCGCGCTGGCGGCAACGCTGCGGCCCGCGCCCGCTTCCGATTCACCATGGGCTCGAACAAACCAGAAATGTGTTACTCGTACCGCCGGTCTGGACCGGCGACCCGTCATCGCTGATGGTCCGGCCGAGCCAAAAGTACGAGGGCCCTTATGAGTTCTGCGACGTTCGACGTGCTCCGCAAGGTCACCACCGCGACCATCACCACCATGTTGCTCAAGAAGGGCATCCGGCGGTGCTGGATGAACGGGCCGAAGCCGCTGGTTCTCGGGCGCGAACGCATCATCGGGCCGGCGTTCACGTTGCGCTTCGTGCCGGCGCGCGAAGACCTTGCGACGCCCGAAAGCTGGGGCAAGCCGATCTCGACCCGCGCCGCGATCGAGGCGATGCCGGAAGGCGTCGTCGCGGTGGCCGACGCCATGGGCACCACCACCGCCGGCATCTTCGGCGACATCCTGTGCGCGCGCATGAAGAAGCGGAACGTCGCGGCGCTCGTCACCGACGGGGCGCTGCGTGACCGGACCGGCGTGCTCACGAGCCAGCTGCCGGTGTGGTGCGCCGGCATGGCGGCGCCGGCCTCGGTCAATGGCCTGACCTTTGTCGGCTGGAACGAGCCGATCGGCTGCGGCGGCTGCGCGATCCTTCCGGAAGACATCATCGTGGTCGATGATGACGGCGCCGTGGTGATCCCGAAGGACCTTCTCGAGTTCGTCGCCCACGAGGGCGCCGAGCATGAACTTTACGAGAGCTGGGTGTTCTCCGAGGTCGAGAAGGGCGTGCAGCTGCCGGGCCTCTATCCGCCGAATGACGATGCCAAGCAGCGCTACGCGGATTGGCGCAAGCGGCGCGATTGATCGGGCCGTGTTCTGACCGGACATGTTCTATTACGTCTCGAAGATCCTCGGCTTCTTTGCCCTGCCGTCGAACTTCATCCTTGCGATCGGCGTCGTCGGCATCGTGCTGATGGCGACGCGCTTTGCGCGCGCCGGACGGCGGCTCGCCGTAGCGGCCATCTTGCTGTTCGCCCTGTTCGGCCTTGGGCCGGTCGGCAAGGCATTGATCGAGCCGCTGGAGGATCGCTTTCCGCCGTGGGACGCATCACGCGGTGCTCCGGACGGCATTGTGGTGCTCGGCGGAGCGGTCGATCCGGAATTCGTCGCGGCGCGCGGTACGGCCGATCTCAATGAGGCAGCCGAGCGCGTCACCGTCGTCGCCGATCTTGCGCGCCGCTTCCCGCAGGCGCGCATCATCTACAGCGGCGGCAATGCGCGCATCGTCTATCGCGGCGGCAGCGAGGCCGATGCTGCCGCGACGCTCCTCGAAACGTTCGGCATCCCGCGCGATCGCCTGATCCTGGAACACCGCTCGCGCACGACCGCCGAGAACGCAGAGTTCGTGCTGCCGATCGCTTCACCGAAGCCCGGCGAGCGCTGGCTGCTCGTCACGTCGGGGTATCACATGCCGCGCGCCGTCGGCGCGTTCCGCAAGGTGGGCTTCGAGGTCGAAGCCTATCCGGTCGACTATCGCACCCGCGGCGTCGAGGACATCTGGATTCCTTTCGATGACGTCGCGTCCGGCCTGCGCCGCACCGACACCGCCAGCCGCGAGTGGATCGGCATGTTCGTCTACTGGCTCACCGGCAAGAGCTCGGCGATCTTCCCCGGCCCATAGCCCGTTGGCTTTGCCCACCCTCATATGGGGCTCTGGGTCAAGGGTTGCGAAGGTTTGGGGGATTTCGGGGATTGGGCGTAGCGGCGGCGCGCGGAGCCATGCGTAGCGCAGCGCGCCGTCGCGGTCCGCATGCACCGGGATTGGCTTCCGATGATTTATGCAGCTCACTGCATCACCTCATATCCGGTTGGACCGCATTGGTCCGCACCCACATTCCGCATGCTTGCGGCGAGGAAGCCACGAGGAGGTGACCCATCTACAGGGCGGCTCGTTTGTCGGCCCAAGGGTGGCACGGTCACCATCCGTCCCGCGCTGACCGCGGCAACAGCCGCAGCGTGACGCGTTCGTTGAAGCGGTTACGCCTTGGTCGCCTTGAGCACCGCACCGTCGGGGACAAGGCCGGTTGTGAGATAACGCCAGAGCGCCACCATCAGCTTGCGCGCCAAGGCAACGATGGCGATGCGTTTGATGCGAGGACCGGCATTGACGGTGCGCTGCCGGAACCATTGAGCAAGCGCGCTGCCCGGCTGATGCCGTAGCCACAGCCAGGCGAGCTCAATCGCCTTGTGACGGGCACGCCGATTGCCTGCCTTGCTGATCCCCTGCTCGCGGGCAGTCCCGCCGCTTTGCCACGGACTGGGAGCCAGTCCGAGATAGCCGGCGACCTCGCGGCGATTGCGAAAGTCCTTGTAGAAAGCCTCGTTGGTCAGCGTCGACGCGAACACCGGGCCGAGGCTTTTGAGCGCCAGCAGGAGGTCGCGGCGCTGCGCCATCTGCGCCGCCGCAGGCGTCGGCGCGGCTGTGGCAGGCGGCCGCTCCAGCGCCGCTAGTTGCCGGCACAGCAGCATCAGCCGCTCATGCTCGCGCTCAAGCTCGGCCTGCATCCGTGGCGGCACCCCCTGGCCCTGCCGGTCCCGCTGCGCCGAAAGCCATGTCAGCCAGTCGCGGCGGCACGGGTTGCCGATCGCCATTCCCACCAGCCGCAGCAGCGCCTTGATCCGGTTGGTGTGGGCCGTCCGCTCCTTGATCAGCCGCTCCCGTTCGCGGCTGTCGCGACGGGCGTCCTCCTGTTCGATGGTCGGCACCCGCACGATTTGCACCACCCGCGGCTCGCCGCGGCAATACGCCATCAAGGTCCGCAGCAGCTGCTCGCCGTCGATCCGATCGGTCTTCGCCCGCCGGCCCCGTTGCTCCACCGCGATGCTCGCCGGATCGAACACGTAATTCTGGATCCCCGACGCCGTCAAAAGCCGGTGCAACCAAAATCCGTCGTAGCCAGCCTCGTAGCAACTCACCACCGCAGGAACCCCTCCCATCGCGCGGGCCGCCCGCCCACGCACACGATCAATCAGCGCCAGCAGCTCACCATGAGCTCCACCCTTCACCCGGTGACGCGACAGCCGATCCCGCTCCGGGCTGTGCAGCGTCACCAGCCATGTCTTCTGGCTCAGTTCGATCGAAACGAAAATCGTGCCATGATCACCCCCGATGGGCGTGCCGGTATGCGATGTTTGCATCTAATGCCTCCGATGGTTCGAGTGCGACAACCCAAACCTATCGGACGCACGCCCATCGCCCTCATGGTATCTACGAACATCGCGCGCTCACTTAATCGCCAGCGGATTGGTCGGCGAGCCGACGGCGCCGGTGATCGGGATGGCTGGGGCCACGAACATGAACTCATAGACCTTGTCGGCGCGGCAATCCTCGGCCAGCTCCGCGACCTGGAAGATCTCGCCCATGGTGATGCCCATGATCGGGATGGTGATCCAGTGCCACGGCTGGTTGATGCCTTCTTCCGCTTCGTTCGGGCGCACCTCGCAGCCCCAGGTGTCGCTCGCGATCGCAGCGATCTCGGTCTTGTGCACCCACTCCAGTGTCTCGAAGGAGAAGCCCGGGGCATCGCCGCCGGGATAGCCGTCCCAGCTGCCGACGCGCTGGCAGCGCTCCATCTGCCCGGTGCGCACGATCACGTAGTCGCCGCGCTTGATCTTGACGCCTTCGGCCTTGGCGGTCTTTTCGAGGTCCTCGGAGGTGATGGCGTAGCCGTCCTCCAGTTCCTCCTTGCCGAGCGCGCGCGGCACATCGAGGAAGACGCCGCGGCCGACCATCTTGTTTTTGGTCTTTTCGATGCCGCACTTCTGCGCGCCGGCGCTCGTCACCTCGCGGCAATCGTAGCCGTTCCACATGCAATTCTCGTAGAAGATATGGCCGAGCCCGTCCCACTGTGTGCCGGATTGCAGCGGCATCACCACGATGTCGTCGGACGCGCGGATGCCGCGCTTGTCGAGCACGCCGGAATAGGCGTCGGTGCCGGTGCGCAGCATCAGGTGCAGCGGGTTGATGCGGTTCATCGGCGGATACTTGGTCTTGCCGCCCTGCGGCCCGTACTGGTCGAAGTTCAACGCGAGCGAGATCACCTTGCCTTTGCGCACGAGCTGCGCAGCCGCGACGATGTCCTCGGGTGCCGTGTAGTTGAGCGTTCCGATCTCGTCGTTCGGGCCCCACTTGCCCCAGTTCTTGTATTTCTCCGCGGCAACGCGGAGGTCCTGGCGGGTGAATTTGCGGGCCGGCATGGCGAGCATCCTTTTTGCGTGGTGCGGACGGGCAGGTGAGCGGCGCGCGACGGCGCGACGCCGCCTTCCTATAACCTCCCGGTTCCCGCGCGTCAGCCCTGAGTAGCGGCGCAAATCGTGCGACGCCCGCGCCGGTATCGACGCGCGCGCGGGAATGATACGATCACGGCCGCGGCAATAATTTCGGCCGGCATCGGCCGAAGCAAAAGAAGGCGGAGGAAGCGATGAACGGGATGGTCCGCGCGCTCGTGCTTGGCGCAGCGCTGATCGCGACGAGCGCTGCCGGCGCCGAGGAGAATTATCCGATCCGCCCGGTGCGCATCCTGGTGCCGTTCGCCGCGGGCGGACCGACCGACGTCATTGCCCGCCTCATCGCGCAGAAGCTGTCGGAGCGCTGGAGCCGCGAAGTCTTCGTCGAGGATCATCCCGGCGCCGGCGGCAACACCGGCACGGTGATCGCCGCCCGCGCCGCGCCCGACGGCTACACGCTCTACATGATGAGCACGGGCTTCATGGTGAACCCGAGCCTCTACGCCAAGGTGCCGTACGATCCGATCAAGGATTTCGCCCCGGTGACGCTCGCGGCCGCATCGCCCAACGTGCTGTTCGTCCATCCGTCGGTGCGCGCGCGCAACGTCATGGAGCTGGTCGAGCTCATTCGCCGCAATCCCGGCAAGTTCAGCTATGCCCAGCCTTCGACCGGCTCGACGCCGCACCTGTCGGGCGAGCTGTTCAAGCTGCGCTTCGGCCTCGATCTCGTGACCGTGCCGTTCAACGGCGCGGCGCCTGCGGTCAACTCGACGCTCGCCGGGCACACCCCGATTGCATTCACGGCATTGCCGCCGGCGATCGCCAACATCAAGGAAGGGAACCTGCGCGGGCTCGCGGTGACCTCGCACGAGCGCGTCCCGTCGCTGCCTGATGTGCCGACGATGGCCGAGGCCGGCGTGCCCGATCAGGAGGCAGAGACGATCAACGGCCTACTGGTGCCGGCCGGCACGCCGGGCGACATCGTCGCGAAGATCAACCGCGATACGATCGCGATCCTCGCGCTTCCCGACGTGAAAGAGCGCCTCGACGTGCTGGGTTTCCGCGCCGTGGTCTCGACGCCGGCGGAGTTCGGCGAGCGCATCAAGACTGAGATGGCGAAATGGGATCAGGTCGTGCGTGCCGCGCATATCCGGATCGAGTGACCTGCGGTTCTTCCTGCCATCATTCCTCATCTCGAAGTTGTCGTCGCCCGGCTTGACCGGGCGATCCAGTAACCCCCGAACTACCGGTTCGATCTACGGCGTGCTCTAATGCGGTGGTTGCTGGATCGCCCGGTCAAGCCGGGCGATGACTGGTTGTAGAGCGAGTTTTGAAATCTTACCCGCAAGGAGAACTGCACATGTCGGCCGCTGGTACTTCGCCCCTTCATCGCATCTCCCGGCGCACCATGCTGGGCGCGGCGGCGAGCATGGCGGCGGCGCCGGCGGTCGCGGCCGAGTGCCGCGTCGGCCCGGAGCCCCATGCGAAGGGGCCACTGGTGTTCATGGACTACGACCAGGTCGAGCTTGACGCCGCTTACGAGAACTCCGTCTACGAGCCGATGATCCTGCAGGCGCGCGATCGGCTTGCTTCGCTTGCCGCGGACGCACGCAAGCGGCTGGGCGACCCGATGCGGGTGGCCTACGGCCCGACCACGATCGAGAAGCTCGACATCTATCGCGCCGCGAGGCCGAATGCGC
Organism: uncultured Alphaproteobacteria bacterium; assembly: GCA_963787675.1. Taxonomy (GTDB): domain Bacteria; phylum Pseudomonadota; class Alphaproteobacteria; order Rhizobiales; family Xanthobacteraceae; genus JAJPKK01. Next base: position 226,557 of record CAWBDV010000003.1, read on the forward strand.
CGATCTTCGTCTACATCCACGGCGGCACCTGGCGCACCGGCTCGTCGGCGCGCGGGGCCTATCCGGCCGAGATGTTCGTCGATCGCGGCGCCCACTACGTCGCGCTCGATTTCATCAACGTGCTCGACGCCGGCGGCGATCTGCGGCCGATGGCGGACCAGGTCCGGCGCGGCATCGCGTGGGTCTACCGCAACGCCGCGAGCTTCGGCGGCGACGCGAGCCGTCTCTACATCGGTGGCCACTCTTCGGGCGGCCACCTCTGCGGCGTCGCCATGGTGACCGACTGGCAGGCGATGGGTCTACCGCGCGACACCGTGAAAGGCGGTCTGTGCATGAGTGGCATGTACGACCTCAAGCCAGTGCGGCTCTCGTGGCGTGCGAGCTACGTGAAGTTCGACGACGCCATGGAGCACGAGATGAGCTCGATCCGCCATCTCGACCGCCTCAACGCGCCGGTCACGGTGACTTACGGCACCTTCGAGACGCCGGAGTTCCAACGGCAGGCCCGGGACTTCACCGCCGCCATCAAGGCGTCGGGCCGGCCGGTTACGCTCGTCGAGGCGCCGAACTTCGCGCATCTCGAAACCGAGGAATCGCTCGGCAATCCCTATGGCCCGAACGGCCGTTCTGCGATCGCCATGATGGGGCTCGCGCGGGTGTGACGACGCGCGCGGCGGCGGTGACCGGAATCGAGGGAACGCGCCGGCTCCTCCCGGAGCGAGGCTCCGCCCGAGAACAGGGAATCTTTCCCTGAGAACAGGGAAAATCTCAGGGAAAATCAAAAAAGCGGCCATTTTTGCCGGCGTGGCGCCAATTCGTTCAGCGCTTTCAGATGGTTGCACCGGTTTCCCGAGGCTGCTGAACAGGGATGCTGAGGGATAGTCCGTTTGCATGGATTCGGCCATATGAACGCATTGAGAGAAGTGAACGCATTAAGAAATGCAACCCGCAGAGAAACGGCAGGTCGGCCATAGGAAGTACAATATTATAGGAATAATCCTATGCAGTCAATTGATTTTTGTGGTGAGGGGATCTCTACCGGAGTCACCCGGCACGGATTCATCTTTCGAGATCGGAGGTCTTTTCGAAATCGGAGGTCTTCGCGAAATCCGAAGGCCTGGGGGCATTGCGGACGGACGCTCGCGTAGCGGACCCTTCGTTTGCCGACGAGGCCCTTTAGGACTGTTAAATCACAACGGCCTCGGCAGCCCGGTACCGAAAAATTAAATAAAATTTGCGATGCCCTGGATGCACCCGTTCGATATCGCGCCTTAGCGTTGCGCCTGAGGCGCTCCCTCCAGGAGCCCCGTCGTGAATCTCCTTCGTCTCGGTCTCAAATCCCGCATCTACAGCGGTTTTTCGATCCTCGTCCTCATGGGCCTCGCGCTTGCGGGCTTCGGAGCGTGGGAATTGTCAGCCATCAAGGCTGATGTTCAAAGACTTTCCGCAATCAACGACAACGCCAGTCGAGCCCTCGAAGTCTCCAAGCGAATCGAGATCATCCGGCGCGCTAACCTTCGCTACATGGTCGACGCCGATGAGGAGTCGATGAAGGAGGCTGCCGCGGCCGAATCGAGTGCCAGCGAGTTGCTCAAACTTGCGGCAGATTCCACGCCGACGGTAGAGCGCCGCAACGCCTATCATGCAGTTCGATCCGAAATTGAACTCGTTGCGAGGCAAGCGCGAAGCGCTGATGGGTCTCGTCAAGCAGATGCAGGCCGACCGCACGAAACTGTTCGGCGGGGGCGACGAGTTGATCGCCGCTACCGATAAGCTGATGCAGTCTCGAACGGCTATCAACGATCGCAGCATTTTGACGCTGTTCGGCCCGGTTGAATCAACCGTGCTGCTGGTGCGGGTCGCGAACTGGCGTTTCCTTGCGACGCGCGACGCCAAGGGGCCAGCGACCTTCAAGGCCAACACGGAACATGCGGCGGCGGCGCTTGCGGCCTTGGAGAAGGCGGACATTCCGGACAGCGTCCGCGCCTTCGTTGGCCCGGTCAAGGGATCGCTCGCTGCCTATGCGACGAGCTTCGACGCGCTCTCGATGAACATGCTCAAGAGCGACGATCTCTTCTGGAAGAGCATGGTGCCCCAGGCCGTCGATATGCTCGCTAAGATCGGCAAGGTGCAGCAGCAGCTCAAGGAAGTATCCGACTCGGCGAAGACCGATACCTTTACTGCGATCGACTCGACGGTCTCGACCCAGATGATCGTTGGCGGCCTCGCTCTCGTGCTCGGCGTGCTGATCGCCTGGATCGTCAGCCGCAGCATCATCAAGCCGGTGGGCGGCATGACCGGCGCCATGCAGCGGCTCGCGGCCGGCGACAATGAAGTCGAAATCCCCTCGCGCGACAACAGGGACGAAATCGGCGCCATGGCCAAGGCCGTCGAGGTGTTCAAGCAGAACGCAATTGAGCGGATCAGGCTTGAGGCGGAGCAACGCGAGACCGAAGCGCGTACCGCCGCCGACAAGCGGAGCGCCGAGGGGCGCGCTGCGGCAGAGAAGCATGCCGCGGCAGAGCGCGAGGAAGTGGCCCGCAAGGCCGCGACCCACAAGCTCGCGGCTCAATTCGAGGCGGCGGTCGGCGGCATCATCGACAATGTGTCGTCCGCCTCGACCGAGCTTGAAGCCGCGGCGAATACGCTGACGAAGACCGCCGAAACCACCCAGGGCCTCTCAGGCGTGGTGGCGTCGGCCTCGGAGGAAGCGTCCGCGAACGTCCAGTCGGTTGCCTCCGCCACCGAGGAGATGGCGGCCTCGATCGGCGAGATCAGCCGGCAGATGCAGGAATCCCGAAAGATCGCGGCCGAAGCGGTCAAGCAGGCGCAGGAGACCGATCAACGCATCAACGATCTCTCCAAGGCCGCCGGCCGGATCGGTGACGTGGTGAAGCTCATCACCGCGATTGCGGAGCAGACGAACCTGCTCGCTCTCAACGCGACCATCGAAGCGGCACGCGCCGGCGAAGCCGGCAAGGGCTTCGCGGTGGTGGCGCAGGAGGTCAAGGCGCTCGCGGCCCAGACCGCCAAGGCGACGGACGAGATCGGCAACCAGATCACCGGCATGCAGTCGGCGACCAACGAATCGGTTGTCGCCATCAAGGCGATCGGCGCCACCATCGGCCAGATCTCCGAGATTTCCGCGACGATCGCTGCCGCGGTCGAGGAGCAGGGCGCGGCGACCGGCGAGATCGCGCGCAATGTCGGCGAGGCCTCCAAGGGCACCGCGCAGGTCGCGACCAACATCACCGATGTGAACCGCGGCGCGGGCGAAACCGGCTCGGCCGCAGCCCAGGTGTTGTCTTCGGCGCAGTCGCTCTCGGAAGAGAGCAACCGGCTCAAGCTCGAGGTGCAGAAGTTCCTGGACACCGTGCGCGCCGCCTGACAACGCGAGGTCATTCCGGGGGCCGAGCGCAGCTCGGCAGCCCGGAATCCATACTCCGAAGTCTGTGTTCATGGATTCCGGGCTCGCCTCCGCTTCGCTGCGGCGCCCCGGAATGACGGCCTCCCTTCATGTGCCGACGGAATGCCGACGTGGGCACGCGCGGACTACGTCCGCGCTTTGCCACCCTACGGCACTGCGCCTCCGGCGCGCCTCACTTCCGCGTCTGCCTGAAATAGCGCAGGTCGGGCGGGGGCTGATCTTTCTTGGTCGGCATCAGGAAGCCGTCGCCGCTCATGAAATAATCTTCCGCGCCGATCACGACGTAATTGCTGCCCTCGGTGCAGAAGGTCTGTCCCCAGTGCGGATGCGGGTTCGCATTGCGGCGATAGGTCTTGTCGACGCTCCACGGCCGCGTCAGCGCATGGTCGAACACGGTGATCTCGTCGTGGAGGAGATTGGGATTAGCCTTATCGAGGTGGATGCGTTCCTTGAACGTTGATTGATTGTCGAAGTGCAGCGGCAAGCCGGTCGCGTCGTAGGCGCGCGGCCCCTTGAACGGGCCTCGCGTCTCGACCTCGAGCACGTCGTAGCGGCCGTCGCCGTCTTCGTCGATCCAGTGGCCGATCGAATAGCCTTGATAAGTCGCGGTGATTTCGTCGGTCGGCTTCGGCCAATCGCGGCCGTCGGTGAAGATGCGGCGGATCTCCTCGCCGGCGATGACGTAGGTGGTCTCGGGCGTGACGACGAATTCCTGCACCGGGATCGCCATCATGAACGGCATGCCGCCCGGCAGGCATTGGGCGTGGCCGATGAAATTGCCCTGGCCGCCCTTGGCCTGGTCGGCCATGCTCTCCTCGTGGATTTTCTTGTACTCGGGCGTCAGCGGCGCTTCCTGCGGCGGTCCGAAGCGCTTGTTCGGATCGAACTTGAACTCGCTGACCGCCGAAAAGCTGGCTGAACGTGTCCCACTGGCCTTTCCAGTTGGGATACTTCATCTCGTCGGCATGAGCGGCGCCCGCGCTCGCCATCAGCAGGGCGGCGACAGCAAGCGGCCCCATCGTGCGTCGGCATGACATGGTGATCCTCCCTGCGTCGGCGGATCGGCTCGTTGCGTCGGTCCGATCTTCACCTGACGATGATGACGATACACTGCCCGGCCGCCGCGGGGAACGGCGGCATGTAGGCATGTAGCCCGGATGAGCCAACGGGTCCGCCTCTGGCGGGCCCGATGACAGGCTCCGCGATATCCGGGAATTGGGTGACCCCGCATGTCGCTGCGCTCATGCGGGCTACGGCTCGCCCGTATGCTACGGCTTGCGGCGGCGGCGGATTCTGCGGCACAAACGCCGGCATGCGCATTATCGATATCCGCGAGACCGGGATTCCGCTCAAATCGGATTTGCGGAATTCGAGCTTCGATTTTTCCGAAATGACGACGTCGATCGTCGCGGTCATCACCGACGTGATCCGAGGCGGCCGGCCCGTCGCGGGCTTCGCCTTCAACTCGACGGGCCGCTACGCCTGCGGCGCGCAGATGCGCGAGCGCTTCATTCCCCGCGTGCTGCGCGCCGATCCGGCGAAGCTCGTCGATGCGCGCGGCGATCTCGATCCGGCACGCGTCCTTGCCGTGATGAGCGCGGGCGAGAAGGTCGGCGGGGACGCCGAGCGCTCGATCGCGATAGGCACCATCGAGGTCGCAGTGTGGGATGCGGTCGCGAAGATCGCCGACAAGCCGCTCCATCGCGTGCTCGCCGAACGCTTCAGCGGCGGCAAGCTGCCGGACAAGGTGTTTTGCTACGTCGGCGGCGGCTGGTATCGGCCCGGCGGCACGCTTGCCGACCTCAAGGACGAAATCCGCCGTCATCTCGGCGCGGGCTATACGATGGTGAAGATCAAGGTCGGTGGTGCGCCGCTCGTCGAGGATTGCCGGCGCATCGCGGCGGTGCTCGATGTGCTCGGCAGCGAGCACTGTCTGGCGGTCGACGCCAACGGCAAATTCGATCGCGACGAGGCGCTGGCCTATGCCAAGGCACTCAAGCCGTTCGGGCTGAAGTGGTTCGAGGAGCCGTGCCATCCGCTGGACTATGCGCTCTGCGCCGAGATCGCGCGGGCCTACGACGCGCCGCTCGCGACCGGCGAGAACCTCTATTCCACCGAAGATGTGCGCAACCTCGTGCGCTTCGGCGGCCTCAAGGCGGGGCGCGACTTCATCCAGGTCGACCCGCCCCAGGCCTACGGCATCAGCCAGTTCGGCAAGACTGTCGCGATGCTGGAAGGGGAGGGCTGGTCGCGCAGAAGTCTCTTTCCCCACGGCGGCAACCAGATGTCGCTTGCGATCGCCGCGGGCTTCGGCCTCGGCGGTGCGGAGTTTTATCCCGGCGTGTTCGGCGCGTTCGGCGGCTTCGCCGACGATGCCCGCGTCGAGAACGGATACATCACGCTCTCCGACCGCCCCGGCATCGGCTTCGAGGGCCAGGCCACGCTTTACACGCTGATGCGGGGGCTGGTGGAGTGATGCACCGTCCTCGGCGTAGTGCACCTCCCCCTGGAGGGGGAGGTGCGCCGCGTAGCGGCCGGGTGGGGGTGACAGCGATGCAGCATGTTCGGCATCGCGGTTTGAGCGAGGCAAGGGGCGCTGAGTTCGTCGTGCCGGTGCCACCCCACCCCGGACTGCCTTCGGCAGTCCGACCCTCCCCCTCCAGTGGAGGGTGCATTTGCGTTCGCGCCGCGGGCGGGGCAATTTCCGCGGCCGGAGGCCACCGCATGGCGATTCTTGCTGCGCCTGTCGACACCACCAGCGCCGAATTCCGCGCCAATGCGAAGGAGATGCGCGCGCTCATCGCCGATCTCGAACGCCGCCGCGCCGAGGCGGCGCAGGGCGGACCTGAGCGCGCGCGCGAGCGCCACACCGCGCGGCGCAAGCTGTTGCCGCGCGAGCGCGTGCTGCGCCTCATCGATCCCGGCACGCCGTTTCTCGAACTCTCGCCGCTCGCGGCGAACGGCATGTACGAGGACGCGATCCATGGCGCGGGCCTCATCGCCGGCGTCGTCCGCGTCGAGGGCCGCGAATGCGTCATCATCGCCAACGACGCCACCATCAAGGGCGGCACCTACTTCCCGATGACGGTGAAGAAGCATCTGCGCGCCCAGGAGATCGCGTTCGAGAACCGGCTGCCGTGCATCTATCTCGTCGATTCCGGCGGCGCCAATCTGCCGCGCCAGACCGACGTATTTCCCGACCGCGATCACTTCGGCCGCATCTTCTACAACCAGGCCAATCTTTCGGCGGCAGGCATTGCCCAGATCGCGGTCGTCATGGGCTCGTGCACGGCGGGCGGCGCCTATGTGCCGGCGATGTCCGACGAGACGATCATCGTGCGCGGGCAGGGCACGATCTTTCTCGGCGGCCCGCCGCTGGTGAAGGCCGCGACCGGGGAGGTGGTGAGCGCCGAGGACCTCGGCGGCGCCGACGTCCACGCGCGGAAGTCAGGCGTCGCCGACCACATGGCCGCCGACGACAACCATGCGCTGACGATCTGCCGGCGCATCGTCGCGAACCTCGGCGGCAGCGGCAAGCACGTGACGCTTACGGTGGTGCCGCCGCGTCCGCCGGCGTTCGATGCGAGGGAGATCGACGGGCTGATCCCCGCCGATCCCAAGAAGCAGCTCGACATGCGCGCGGTCATCGCGCGCCTCGTCGACGGCTCGGAATTCGACGAGTTCAAGGCGCTCTACGGCACGACGCTGATCACGGGCTTCGCCCACATCGGCGGCATTCCGGTCGGCGTGCTGGGCAACAACGGCGTGCTGTTCTCGGAGTCGGCGCTCAAGGGAACGCACTTCATCGAATTGTGCTGTCAGCGTCGCATCCCGCTGTTGTTCCTGCAGAACATCACCGGCTTCATGGTGGGGAGCCGCTATGAGGCGGGCGGCATCGCCAAGGACGGCGCCAAGATGGTGATGGCGGTCGCCTGCGCGCGCGTGCCGAAGGTCACGGTGATCGTCGGCGGCTCGTACGGCGCCGGCAACTATTCCATGTGCGGGCGCGCCTACGGGCCGCGCTTCCTGTTCATGTGGCCGAACGCGCGCATCTCGGTGATGGGCGGCGAGCAGGCGGCGAGCGTGCTCGCGACCGTGCGGCGCGACAACATCGAGGCCGTGGGCGGCAAGTGGTCGGAGGTCGAGGAAGCGGAGTTCAAGCTGCCGATCCGCGAGCAGTACGAGGCCGAGGGCAATCCGTACTACGCGACCGCGCGGCTGTGGGACGACGGCATCATTACGCCCGCGGAGACGCCGCGCGTGCTGGCGCTCGCGTTCTCCGCCGCGCTCAACGCACCGATCCCGGAAACCCGCTTCGGCGTATTCCGGATGTGATTGTCTCCGGCTGACTCCGGCCGCGGGCGCTTGTGGTGCCCAACGACCAGCTGCATCCACTCGCCGGCCGCGTGCTCGCGGCTTGGTGTCGCGACTCGACAGCGTCTCATCATTCTCCGACGTCATGCCCGCGAAAGCGGGCATCCAGTAGCCCCCGCGTACGAAATTGGAAAAGGCATTGCCCCACTCGCAGTCACGGGGTTACTGGATCGCCCGGTCAAGCCGGGCGATGGCGGACTTGGTAGTTCGTTGGAAGCGGATCGCTAATTGACGAATCGCTAATTCGCTATTCGCTAATTTCCCGTTCGCTTGAAATAGCGCAGGTCGGGCGGGGCCTGGCCCTTTCTCACCGGCATCAGATAGCCGTCGGAGCTCAGGTAATAGTCTTCCTTGCCGACGCTGACGTGCGCGTTGTCCTCGGCACACACCTCTTCGGCCCACCAGATCGGCCCCGGCTTCGTGTAGCGCGGATAGCTCTTGAGGATCGTCCACGGCCGCGTGTAGGCGTGGTCGATCAGCGTGACCTCGTCATGCAGGATGTCGGGATTGGCCTTGTCGAGAAAAATGCGCTCTTTCACGATGGTCTGATTGTCCGCGTGGGTCGGCAAGAGGCCGTCCAACGTCCGCGGACCCTTGATGAAGCGGGTCTCGACTTCGAGCGCGTCGTATTTGCCGTCGCCGTCCTCGTCGACCCACTTGCCGATCGAATGGCCGGAGAACACCTCCTCGACCTCCTCGGGCCACTCGCGCCCGTCGGTATAGATGCGGCGATTGTCGTGGATGTGATCGACGAGCACGTAAGTGGTCTTCGGCGTGATGACGATCTCCATCGCCGCATAGACGTGCATCTGCCGCGGCATTCCCGGCGGGAAGCAGCGATACATGACGTCGGTGCCGTGGCCGCCGGTCGCACGATCGGCGAGGTTCGACTGATAGACCGCCTGATATTCGGCAGTCAGCGGCGGCTTCTCGCCCCGCGCCCATTGGTAGGCCTCGCTTCGGCCCCATCGGCCCGCGATGTCCGGGTACTTGCCGAAGTCGACGGTCTGCGACCGCGCGTCCGGCGCGCTCGCGAGGCCGATCCCGAGAGCAAGCACGAACGCGCACCACCGGTAACTCATGATGTTTCCCCCGATGAATTGTCGTTGGTGGGAAGACTAGCGATTTTTCCGGGAGCCGGGAACGGGTGCAAAACTGTAGGGCGCAATAGCGCAGCGTATTGCGCCGTCGGCGCCTCGGCGCACGATACGCTTTCGCTATTGCGCCCTACCATTGCCGAGGCTGCGCGGCGTGCCGTCAGATCAGCGGCAACTGGATGAGGATCAGGATGAGGCCCGCCATCGACACGGCCCATACCAGCGTGCGCAGCCACGGAATGCCGATGATGTAGATGATCGCGTAGGCGAGCCGCGCCCAGAAGAACATCTGCGCGCCGAGGCCCGTCATGTAGTTGTTCTTGTTGGTCACTTCGGTGATCAGGATGAGGATCGCGAACAGCACGAGGTTTTCGAGCATGTTGCGGTGTGCGCGCTGAGCACGCCCGGCCCAGCCGGTCGCCAGCCGCGCGTCGTCGCGATTGCCGACGCCCCACGGCAGCCCGAACTGCAGCACGGTGCCGCTGGCAGCGATCAACATTTGCACGGCCGCGAGGATCGCCGCCCAGAGAAGCATGATGAGTTCGAGCGACATGGTGGACCTCCCCGGGTTTTCCGCCTCGCCCGATTCTGCAATTTTTGGCAGCCCGACGCCAGCGCAGGAGCGCCGTGCGGGCCTCGGGACAGCGGCTCATGGAACCATCCGGGCGTCGCGCAGGTTACGCAGTAAGGCGGCGGCGCTCACGGCGCTGTGGGCGACATTTTGTCCGCTTGGCCGCCCGCGCGCGGCCCAACGCCCGCCAATCTCCCTTGTCATGGATTGAGGCGCAGATCCCATCCATCGCAACACGGCAGACAGAACAATCGCAAAGCCAAGCCAACGAAGGAGGATGTGACATGTCTTACAAGGTCTACAGCGGCCCGCTCGGCACCGAGACGGTGTCGCCGATCAACAAGGACCGCATGCTGTTCAAGGAATTTCCGAGCCTCGACGAGGCGCTGTCGTGGGCCGGCCACGTCAAGACCACGGGGCGCGTCGCGCTCCTGATCGAAGGCGCCGGCGGCGAGCGCTACGACAAGCGCGACATCGCCGCCGTCCTCGCCGCCCGCGAAGCCCGCGCGGGGTAGCGTAGGGAGCCGTAGCCCGGGCTGGCCGTAGCCCGGATGAGCGCAGCGACATCCGGGACGGCGTTTCAAACCCGCACTGTTTTGAATTTTGCGCGACCGTCCCCGGATGTCGCTGCGCTCATCCGGGCTACGCGCTGCGAGCTTTCTTGGGCTTCGGCGTCTGCCGGCGAGCGCGTGTGCGCCGCGCGGTGTCTGTCGGACCGCGCGCACCACGCGTCATGTCGCCTCGTCCTTTAAGCAGGCCGGCGACCGAAATGTCCTCATCAAGGTCTTCCCAATGTAAGCCGAGGCGGGAAAGCTCGACCCGTTTGCGTTGAGCCGGAGCTGCATTCAGGAGACGCGGAAACCACGCCAACGGCACGCGAATGGTGCGGCCGTCGGCAAGATCGACCGACATCGTATCTTCGTCAAAATGGACGGCCGTCGGTGAAATGGTCATGCCACGCACGTAAGATCGTTTCTCGGCGTTCGGTTACAATGCGCACGATACGCGCAAGCTCCCGCGAAGTGAACCCGTAGCTGTCAGCGATCGAAACCTCCGGCTCAATCCAAATCTTTGCATCTCGGCCTCCGCCCTGCACATGAACGTGCGGCAATTCACGTGGCGCGCCTTCATTTGAGAAAAAGAAGAACCGCAGGCCGCCATAACGGAAAACGACGGGCATCTCTTGAGCCCGTCGTTTTCGCTAACTCGCCGCCGTTCGTCCTGCTACGAACACCCCGTCGTGCCGCCGCACGTGTTGCACTTCAAGCACGTGCCGTTCCTCACCAAGGTGAAATTCCCGCATTCGCCACAGGCTTCGCCTTCGAAGCCTTGGGCCTTGGCTTCGGCGCGCTTTTCCGCGGCAAGCGCGCGGGCTTCGGCGCGGGCCTCGGTCTTGGTCGGTGACCACGGCAGGTTTTCGAGCGCCTCGGCAGGCGAGGGGGCGCGCTCGGGCTTGAGCGCGGTGCTGCCTTCGACCGCGCCGGTGCGGGCGGTGGTGAGCGAGGTGACCTTGGCTGAGGCCGTTACCCCACCCCGGCTCGTTTCACTCGCCGACCCTCCCCCTCCAGGGGAGGGTGAAACGCGTTCGCCGCCGCCGGGCATCACCACGAGCTTGTCGGTGCGCGAGCGGGTGAGGCCGCGCGAGACGTAGCGGGTCGCGTTCGGCGGCTTGCCTTCCTCGACGCCGCGGCCGAGCGCGTCCATGCTCGATTCGCCAGGCTCGACGTGGGCGAGGTCGAAGCGCGAGAGATAGGACACGGCGAGCTCGCGGAAGACGTAGTCGAGGATCGAGGTCGCGTACTTGATGGTGTCGTTGCCCTGCACCGGGCCCGACGGCTCGAATCGCGTGAAGGTGAAGGCGTCGACATATTCGTCGAGCGGCACGCCGTATTGCAGGCCGAGCGACACCGCGATCGCGAAGTTGTTGAGGAGCGAGCGCAGCGCCGCGCCTTCCTTGTGCATGTCGATGAAGATCTCGCCGATCCGCCCGTCGTCGTATTCGCCGGTGCGCAGGTAGACCTTGTGGCCGCCGACCACGGCTTTCTGGGTGTAGCCCTTGCGGCGGTCGGGCATGCGCTCGCGCTCGCGGATCACGGTGATGCGCTCGACCACCTTCTCGACGATGCGCTCGGCGAGCGCCGCGGTGCGCGCGGCAGCGGGCTTCTCCACGAAGGCCGCGACCTCGTCGTCCTCCTCGCCGTCGTCGGCGATGAGTTGGCTTTGCAGCGGCTGCGACAGCTTCGAGCCGTCGCGGTAGAGCGCGTTCGCCTTGAGGCCGAGCTTCCAGGAGAGGAGGTAGGCCTCCTTGCAGTCCTCGACCGTCGCCTCGTTCGGCATGTTGATGGTCTTGGAGATCGCGCCCGAGATGAACGGCTGCGCCGCCGCCATCATGCGGATGTGGCTTTCGACCGAGAGGAAACGGCGGCCGAGGCGGCCGCACGGATTGGCGCAGTCGAACACCGCGTAGTGCTCGGGCTTGAGGTGCGGCGCGCCCTCGACGGTCATGGCGCCGCACACATAGATGTTGGCGGCGTCGATCTCGCGCCGGCTGAAGCCGAGCGCCGCGAGCATGTCGAAGTTCGGCCTGGCGAGGTCTTCGGCGGTGAAGCCGAGTTCGTCGCGGCAGAACGCCTCGCCGAGGGTCCACTTGTTGAAGACGAACTTGATGTCGAAGGCGGTCGGCAGCGCCTTCTCGATCTTCTCGATGATCTCCGGCGTGAAGCCCTTCGACTTCAACGTGGTGTGGTTGATGGCCGGCGCGTTCGCCATGGTGCCGTGGCCGACCGCATAGGCCTCGATCTCGGCGATGTCGGCAGGCGCGTAGCCGAGCACGCGCAGCGCCTCAGGGACAGCGCGGTTGATGATCTTGAAGTAGCCGCCGCCGGCGAGCTTCTTGAATTTGACGAGCGCGAAGTCCGGCTCGATGCCGGTGGTGTCGCAGTCCATCACGAGGCCGATGGTGCCGGTCGGCGCGATCACCGTCGCCTGGGCGTTGCGGAAGCCATGCTCGGTGCCGAGCGTGAGCGCGCGGTCCCAGGCGCGGGTGGCATGCTCGGCGAGGCCGACGAAGTTCTCGCCCGTCGCGGCACAGGCGGCGTGGTCGAGGCGCACGGGCGGCGTCGCGATGTGTTCGTAGCCGGTCTTCTCGCCATGGGCGGCGCGCCGGTGATTGCGGATCACCCGCAGCATCGCCTCGCGATTCTTCTTGTAGCCCGGGAAGGTGCCGAGCAGCGCCGCCATCTCGGCGGAGGTGACATAGGAGACGCCCGTCATGATCGAGGAGAGCGCGCCGCAAATCGCGCGGCCCGCTTCCGAATCATAGGGGATGCCCGACGACATCAGGAGTCCGCCAAGATTGGCGAAGCCGAGGCCAAGCGTGCGGTACTCGTAGGAAAGCTGCGCGATTTCCTTCGAGGGGAACTGCGCCATCAGCACCGAGATTTCGAGCACGACGGTCCACAGCCGCACCGCATGCTCGTAGCCCTCGAGGTCGAACTGGTCCGGCGTCATTCCGGGGCGCGCCGCAGGCGCGAACCCGGAATCCAGGGGCAAACTCGGCGCTTGGGTCTGGATTCCGGATAGCCGCTTCGCGGCTTCCGGAATGACGGAGTGAGAGCCGCGGAAGGCGAGCAGGTTCAGCGAGGCGAGATTGCACGCGGTGTCGTCCAGGAACATGTATTCCGAGCACGGATTCGACGCGCGAATCGGGCCGGACGCCGGGCAGGTATGCCAGTCGTTGATGGTCGAGTGATATTGCAGGCCGGGATCGGCCGAGGCCCACGCGGCATAGGCGATCTTCTCCCACAGCTCGCGCGCCTTCACGGTCTTGGCGAGCTTGCCGGGCTTGGTGCGCCAGGTGAGGTCCCAGTCGCCGTCCGCCTCCACCGCTTTGAGGAATTCGTCGGTGACGCGCACGGTGTTGTTGGAGTTCTGGCCCGACACCGTGAGGTAGGCCTCCGAATCCCAGTCGGTGTCGTAGATCGGAAAATCGATGTCCTTGTAGCCCTGCTTGGCGAACTGGATGACGCGCTTGATCATCGGATCGGGCACGCCGTTGCGCCGCGCCGCCTTGATCTCGCGGCGGAGCGCCGGGTTCTTGTCGGGATCGAAGCAGTCGTCGTCGGAACCTTCGCAATTCACGCAGGCCTTCAGCACCGCCTTGAGGTGGCGCTGGTTGACCTTGGAGCCGGTGACGAGGGCCGCGACCTTCTGCTCCTCGATCACCTTCCAATTGATGAACTGCTCGATGTCCGGATGGTCGGTGTCGACGATCACCATCTTGGCGGCGCGGCGTGTCGTGCCGCCCGACTTGATGGCGCCGGCAGCGCGGTCGCCGATCTTGAGGAAGCTCATGAGGCCCGACGACTTGCCGCCGCCGGAGAGGCGCTCGCCTTCGCCGCGCAGCCGTGAGAAATTGGTGCCGGTGCCCGAGCCGTATTTGAACAGCCGCGCCTCGCGCACCCACAGATCCATGATGCCGCCCTCGTTGACGAGGTCGTCGGAGATCGACTGGATGAAGCAGGCGTGCGGCTGCGGATGCTCGTAGGCGGTCTTCGACTTCACGAGCTTGCCGGTCTTGAAGTCGACGTAGAAATGGCCCTGGCTCGGGCCATCGATGCCATAGGCCCAATGCAGGCCGGTGTTGAACCATTGCGGCGAGTTCGGCGCCGCCATCTGCATGGCGAGCATGTAGCGCAACTCGTCGCAGAAGGCGGATGCATCCGCTTCCGAATCGAAGTAGCCGCCCTTCCAGCCCCAATAGGTCCAGGTGCCGGCGAGCCGGTCGAAGACCTGCTTCGAGGAATGCTCGCCGACGTGGCGATCCTTCTCCGACAACTCCTTGAGGGCGGCCTCGTCGGCGACCGAGCGCCACAGCCACGAGGGGACCGTCTCCTCCTCGACCTTTTTCAGGCGCACAGGCACACCGGCCTTGCGGAAATACTTCTGCGCCAGCACGTCGGAGGCGACCTGCGACCAGTCGGCGGGCACTTCGACGTCGTCGGCATGGAACACCGTCGAGCCGTCCGGATTGCGGATTTCGCTCGTGGTCAGGCGGAAGGCGATGTCCGCATAGGGTGACTGGCCTTCCTTGGTATAGCGCCGCTCAATCCGCATCGTCGTCTTGCCCCTTATTTACGGGCGCCCGCCTCCTGATGAAGCGTAGCGCATTCCATCCCCCGGGCGCGCGCCTGTCCCCTGCGCACCCGTCGCCGGCCGTTCTGACGCCCGCCGCTTTTCTGCCTCGTCCCCGCTGGCGAGGGGACAAGGGCCCGGCTTGCAACTGCGGCGTGTCGGTCAGTCCGATCCGCGGATCGGCCCGCGAGGCAAAGTTCCACCGTCCACCCAAGCCATCTGGCCATGGCGGGCAAGCATCACAAGCCTCTCGGGATTTGGCCGGCCGGGACTTGGTACACATGCCCCGCCGCACCTCCGAACGCTATGACTCTCCAACGCGCTCGTCAAGGTCTAGTACAAGAGTCTGAATCATCCCCTAAATATGGTGTGAAAGCTGGGTATAACCAGGGAGACTCAGTACCATCGGCGCAAGTATCGGGAATCCGGGCGAGATTCGGAAGTGGATAATTTTATGAATCCGTCGTCGCGCCGTCACCGCTCGGTCATGGCGGCTGGGGAGGGGTTTGGACGGTATGATGATGGGGCTTTCGAATCGCGGCAAGTCACGTAGTCAAGCGGCCGTCGGAGGTAATGCCGCGTCTATCTGTGCATGCCAGCTCTACGGTTCGTCTGTGCAGAAACCGATTCGGCAAGATGCGCTCTAGCGACTGGTTTCGAATCGGCCGGCGGTTTGCGGTCCCTCGCTATGGACTTGGGAAGGGGCCGGTGGCATCAACGCTCGACCGCCGTAGCCCGGATGAGCGAAGCGATATCCGGGGCCAGCTTATGACGCGCGAATGTTCCCGGATGTCGCTTCGCTCATCCGGGCTACCCGACACGCCTTCTGCCGCCAGCCGTCCCGGACCGAATCGATGACGATCAAGGAATTCTTCCTCCGCTGCTTCACCTGGTGGAACGGCACGACCTTCGGGACCGAGCTGTGGACCGCGCAATTCGGCGAATTCGTCGGCGAGGACGAATACGGCAACCGCTACTATCGCACCAAGAACGGCGCCATCGATCCGGTTCTCGGGTTCGAGCGCCGGTGGGTGATCTACAAGGGGCTGGCAGAAGCCTCGACCATCGGCCCGGCCTGGCATGGCTGGATGCATCACACCGTCGACGTGCCGCCGACCCTCGACAAGGTGAAGCCGCAGCCGTGGTGGAAGCCGCATCGCCCCAATCTCACGGGGACGCCCGCGGCCTATCGTCCGACCGGATCGACCTTGGCGCAGAATCGCCGGCCCAAGGCGACCGGCGACTACAAGCCGTGGACGCCGGGGCAGTAAGCCGCGCCCTCTGAGCGCCGCAATCGGCGTGTTAATCGGGCGTGATTGCGGCGTGGGGGCCGCGGGGGCTTTATCATGACCGTCCGTGCCGTGGGCTTGATCGTCGCCGCGACCGTGCCGCTCGTGTGGACGGCGCCGACGCTCGCCCAGTTCGGCTTCGGCGGCCTGTTCGATCCGCCGCGACCGCCCAGCAGCGTACCGACCCGCCAGCCGCCGCCCCAACAGCCGCCGCCGCAGTACCAGCCGCCGCCTCCGCAATATCAGCCGCCGGCGCCGCAGGGCCGGATTCAAGGCGAGGACCTGCCGCCGCCGGGCGGTGGTGAAATTTCGGCGATGCCGCCGCCGCCGTCGGCCGGGGTCCCGCCGGGCCAACGTCCGCCGCCGCAGCAGCGCCCAGGCACGCTGCCAGGCGCGACTGCGGCGATTCCCGCGCCGGGTGCGCCGGGCGGATTTGTTCCGGCTGCGGCGACGACCGTGACGCCGCCCGAGACATTCACGCCGCCGCCGCCTCAGCGCATCACCAATCCGATGGCGGCGTTCTCGGGCCTCGACAAGATCACGGGGCGCATCACCACGTTCGAAGCGTCGATCGGCGAGACCGTGCAGTTCGGCGCGCTGCAGGTGACCGCGCGTGCTTGCTATTCACGGCCGCCGACCGAAACGCCGCTCACCGACGGCTTCGTCGAGGTCGACGAGGTGACGCTTCAAGGCGAGGTGCGGCGGATCTTCACCGGCTGGATGTTTGCCGCGAGCCCCGGTCTGCACGCGGTCGAACACCCGATCTACGACGTATGGCTGACCGACTGCAAAGGCGCCGCTCCCGCCGTCGCCGATGTGCAGCCGGCGGCGCCCGCGGCGGCCCCGGCCGCGAAACCGCCGGCATCCGGCCAGCAGCAGCGTGCGCCAGCAGCGCAGCGCTCGCAGACCGCCCCGCAGCCGCCGCGGCAATCCCCGCCGACGCAGCCGCGCTGAGGCTTTCACACAGACTCGTAGGGTGTGCAAAGCGCGGACTTGTCCGCGCGTGCGCACCGGCTGAGCTGCAAAAGGTGCGCACGCTGCGCTTTGCGTACCCCTACGATGCCATCTCCGAAGGATGATCACGCCGCCGTTGCGCGGGTGACGGCGACGTCGCCCGGAATCGGCTCCGCCAGCGAGAACACGGCGAAGTCCGCTTCGCCCACCAGCGCATCGGCGAGCATCTTGTGATACTGGCGCCGATGCACTTCGGTCGCGCCGAAGGTTTTGAGGTGCTGCGTGACGAATTGCGTGTCGAGCAGCTTGAAGCCGCCGGCGCGCAGCCGGGCGACGAGATGCACGAGCGCGATCTTGGACGCGTCGCGGGCGCGGTGAAACATGCTCTCGCCAAAGAACGTGCGGCCGAGGCTCACGCCGTAGAGACCGCCGACGAGCGTGTCGCCGTCATAGACCTCGACCGTATGGCAATGGCCGATGTCGTAAAGCTTGCGATAGAGCGTGCGGATGCGCCCGTTGATCCAGGTGCGCGTGCGGCCGGGTCCGGGCTCGGCGCAACCATCGATCACCGCCTCGAAATCGCGATTGCACACGACCTCAAACAGCTCCGAGCGCACCGTGCGCGCAAGCCGTGACGGGATGTGGAAGCTGTCGAGCGGGATGATGCCGCGCAACTCCGGCTCGATCCAATAGAGCGCCGGATCGTCGGCATTCTCAGCCATCGGAAAGATGCCGCAGGCGTAAGCCTTGAGCAGCACCTCCGGCGTGATCTCGACCTGAGCGGAATCGCGGCTGGCCATGACGTCTCTGAATTGGATGCCTTCGATCAAACTACAAGATGGTCAATCTCTGATTCGGCTGACCCGGCAAAATGCAAAACACATGCCGAGCGATCGGTCTTGAAAGATATTGTTCCGGCCATTTCGAAAAAAGAAGATCGGATGGCGTCGGCCGTTGGTCAAGGCAAGCCGCGAAAAGATGCCGGTGTGGGTAGCGCGTGCATATGGAACCACGGCGGGCCCGCGGCTAAATTCGACAACGAGCGACCTGCTGCGAAGAGAGCGGTCGCGCGGGAGGAGTTCATGCGCCCATCTCACCTTCTTGCATTGATCGCGGCTGCGCTCATGCTGTCATCGTTGCCGCTGGCGGCGCAGGAGCGGTCGCAGGCGCGCTCCATGGTGATCTCGCAATACGGCGTGGTGGCCGCGGAGCATCCGCTGGCGGCGCGCGCGGGCACCGCCGTCCTGGAGAGCGGCGGCAACGCGATCGATGCGGCCGTCGCGGCCAACGCCGTCATGGGCCTGGTCGCTCCGATGATGGATGGCATCGGTGGCGACCTCTTCGCGATCGTGTACGAGGCGAAGACCGGCAAGGTGCACGGCCTCAACGCATCAGGCTGGGCGCCCAAGGGGCTGACCACCGAATTTCTGCGGAGCAAGGGCTTTGCCACGATGCCGGGGCGCGGCATCCACGCGGTGACGGTGCCGGGCGCAGTCGCCGGCTGGGACGCGCTCTTGAGCCGGTTCGGTGCAAAGAGCTTCGCCGACGTGCTTGCGCCTGCGATTGCGGCGGCGCGCAATGGCTTTCCGATCAGCGAAATTTTCGGCGAGGATTGGGAACTGACGGCGGCTGCGCTCACGCGCGATGCCGCGGCGTCGCACGTCTATCTCCCCGGAGGCCGCGTTCCCGCGGTCGGCGAGATCTTCCGCAATCCGGACCTTGCGGCATCGCTCGAGACGATCGCGCACGAGGGCCGCGACGCCTTCTACAAGGGTGCGCTTGCAAAGCGCATCCTCGATACGTCGGCGCAACTCGGCGGCACCATGGCGGCGGACGATCTCGCGGACTTCGCGGCGGAATGGGTCGATCCGGTGTCGACCGACTACCGCGGCTGGACGGTCTATGAAATGCCGCCCAACGAGCAGGGCATCGCCGCGCTGATGATGCTCAACATCATGAGCACGTTTCCGCTCGGCAAGTGGGGGCACAATTCGGCCGACGCGCTGCATGCAATGATCGAGGCAAAGAAGCTCGCCTATGCCGACATGATCACCTACGTCGGTGATCCCCACTTTGCCGAGGTGCCGACCAAGGGGCTGATCTCTGCTGCCTACGGTCGCACGCGGGCGGCGCTGATCGATCCGGCACGAGCGAAGTGCGATGTCGGGCCCGGGACACCGCCCTATGCGGGATCGGACACGACTTATCTTTCGACCGTCGACCGCGACGGCAACATGGTGTCGCTGATCCAGAGCAACTATTCGCTATGGGGGTCGGGCATCGCAGTCGAAGGCGCGGGCTTCATGCTCCACAATCGCGGCGCGCTGTTCACGCTGCAGCCGCGCCATCCGAACGAACTCGCCGGGCGCAAGCGGCCGCTGCACACGATCATTCCGGCGTTCATGACGAACGGCGACATCCGCATTGCGTTCGGCATCATGGGCGGGTTCAACCAGGCCCAGGCGCATGCGCAATTCGTGTCCAACGTCGTCGACCACGGCATGAATATCCAAGCCGCCATGGAGGCCGCCCGCTTCACCAAGGCAAGCTTTGCCGGCTGCGATCTCTATGCGGAGGCGCGGGTGCCGGCGCTGGTGGTGGCGGCGCTAGCGAAGCGGGGTCATCGCATCGAGACGCTCGGCGACTTTTCGGGAGCGATGGGCGGCGGCCAGGCGGTCATGCGCAATTTCAAGACCCACGTGAACTACGGGGCGTCCGATCCGCGTAAGGACGGCGAGGCGATCGCCGAGATGCCGCGGTAAGGAGGAGCCCGGAACAAAAAATTGCCCGGTCAAGCCGGGCAACTGCTCCTTAATCGGATGTCGAGGGAACGTCGGCCGCTGTCAGACGGCGTGCTATCCGCGCATCGGCGATGATTTCGAGTTCACGACACGGCCGTGATTGAAGGACTGCAATTCGGTCACGACGCCGTTCTTGTTGAGCTTGATCGGTACGCTGGTGCGGCCGTCGACCAGGGGCGCGGCGAAAACGACTTCGAATTCATTGTCGCCGGTCTGGCGGACCGAGGTCGCTGCCGGTCCATCGATGCTCATCACCGCCGGCATGACGAACGGCATCCCGCTCGAGGTGCGCTTGACGAAAACGATGTGCATCGTGGTGGTGCGGCAGTTCATGTCGACGATCCGATTCCAAAGCGGGCCAACGGTGTTTTCGGTGACGACCGTGGTGCGGCATCCCGGGATCGTCGGATTGCCCTCAAGGAAGCTCAAGCCGAACTTGAGCGGCTGGGCGAAATGGACAACGAGGGCGCCGATCAAAACGACAATCGCAACAATGATGGCGACTGCGATGATCCAGCCATAACGGCGACGCGGCGGTGCGGCAGACAGGATTTCGGATGACATGACGCTCCCCTTTCAGCGACTGCTGTTATTGTTTTGTCGCTTGGCCACCGACCCAGGTTCAAAGCGCCAGCATCTCGCAGTAGCGAGAGCCGGCGGGGCGGGCGCGAAATATGTGCGCCGCGAAGCGTTAGCTTCGGGTGAGCTGGGCGAGAGGATGACGAATTCTGGTTACGCGGCCGCTACCGACGGCTGGAAAATTCGACCCAATCCGGCAATTTTATCCAAATATCTGAGTGGCTTACCGGACGGCCTTCGCGGCCCGCGGTAACGCCGCCGGACCGCCTAGGCTCCGCGTGTGCGCTGCGGGGCGCGCTCTTCGTCAATCCTGCGGCGTGAATCCGGAGGCTTGCACGATCGGTCCCCACCGCTCGAACTCGGACAGCGTCAGCTTGGCGAACCCGCTGCGCGACATCGGCGCGATCTCCGCGGACAGGGTGGTCAGTCCATCCTTCACCGCGGGCATATTTACGGCTTCGCGAATGGCCGCATTGAGCTTGTCGGCAATCTCGGCCGGAGTCTTCGCCGGCAGGAAGACGCCCCACCACCCGACCCGTTCGATCGCCGGAAAGCCGGCCTCGCCGATGGTCGGCACGTCGGGAAGGAAACGGCTCCGTCGCGGCCCGGTCGTCACCAGCGCCCGCAGACGACCCGCCTGCACGTGCTGGAGTGTGCCGTCGATGGGCACGATCGTTGCTGCGATCTGGCCGCCCAGCAAGTCCTGCACGGCGGGCGCCGAACCCTGGTAGGGCACGTGAACGAAATCGAAGCCGGCGGCGCGCGCGAGCATGACGCCTATGAAGTGCAGCGGCGTGCCGGCGCCGGGCGTGCCGTAGGTCGCGAGGCTCGGATTTGCCCGGCACCACGCGATGAAGTCGGCGAGCGTCTTCACCTCGGCAGGCACGCGCGGACCCACCGTCAGCGCGTTCGGCAGCACGCAGACGCTCGAGACGGGAAGAAAGTCGGCAAGTCCGTCGTAGCGCAGCTTCTTGTAGATGTGCGGATTGAGCGTGATGACATCGAGCGGCGACACCGCAAATACCGAACCGTCAGTGGCACTCGACTTCAGGGCCTCCAGCACCACGCGTCCGCCGGCGCCCGGGCGGTTCTCGATAATGGCCGACCCCGCGTACGACTTGAGCTCAGGCAGCAGCAGCCGCGCCACGACATCGGTGGTGCCGCCCGGCGGAAACCCGACCAGCATGCGGACCGGCGTCGGGATCGTCTGCGCTGCGGCCTGCCGCGCGGCCGCGATGACGCCGGCAAGCCCCGCGATTGCTCCGCGTCTCGTCATCGTCTGCATGCAACGCCCTCCAGCCAGCTTGCGCGATGCGTTTCGCATTGCGGCGCCCGAAATGATGCTCCTGTGACATACACTCCGCTTAGATTGAATCTTTACAGGTTCGCCGTTTTGTCGGCTATCATTCGTTTGAGCCCGCCGACGAACCCGCTGGCCGGTGCTACATGTGAATCGCCCGCGGACGGAGAGGCGAGATGACGGTCGGAGATTTCATGACGCGCCGCGTGATCACGGTCACGCCCGACACTCCAATTCTTGCGGCGGCGCAGCTGATGTTGGAGCACAAGATCAGCGGCCTGCCTGTCGTCGATGCGGCGGCTCACGTCGTTGGAATCGTCAGCGAGCACGATCTCCTTAGCGAACGCGACGACGGGCATGTGAAGAGACCGAATTGGCTTGCCCTCGCGATCGATCCCGCGAAGGTCGCTTCGATGCCGGCGCTGTTTCGCGACCGAAAGGTCAGCGAAGTCATGACGTCAAATCCCGTCACCATCGGCACAGCGTCGTCGCTCGAGGATGCGGGACGCCTCATCGAAGAACGCGGCATAAAACGACTGCCGGTCGTTGTGGACGGCAAGCTGGTCGGCGTGATCGCGCGTGCCGACCTCGTCCGGGCGCTGGCCAAGGCGATCGCAAGGGGCGCAAAGGCAGCGGAGCCGGACGTCGGCGCAATCGCGCATATGGTGGAACTGGAACGCCAGATGTTGCGCAACCGCGCGCGGGTGCGACGGCCGTTCTGATCGCCGTTGTCTTCTGTTGTTTCTCGCTTGATCGAGCGGGTCGCGCGAAGTCCCCGCGTCTCTGCACTTCGGCAATTTTGATGGAAATCAACCCGACCTCTGCCGATCGGTTGTACCGATCCGTCGCTATCGGGAGGCTGATCATGGTTGCTGCATCGTCCGGTTCAAAGCCGCGCTTCATCTGGGGCGTGTCCACCTCCAGTTATCAGATCGAGGGTGCGGCCAACGAGGACGGCCGGGGACCGAGCATCTGGGATACGTATTGCCGCGAGCCGGGGCGCATCGTGAACGGCGACACTGGTGATGTCGCCTGCGATCATTACCACCGCTATCGCGAAGACGTCGCGCTGATGCGAGACCTCGGCGTCAACGCCTATCGTTTCTCGGTGGCATGGCCGCGCGTCATCCCTGAAGGGCGCGGCGACATCAACGAGGCGGGACTTGCGTTTTATGACCGCCTCATCGATGCGCTGATTGCAGCGGGGATCGAGCCGTGGCTCTGCCTCTACCATTGGGATCTGCCGCTGGCCTTGGGCAAGCAAGGCGGCTGGACCAATCGCGACTGCGTGCAGTGGTTCGCCGATTACGCGGCGCTGATTGCCCGCCGCTACGGCGACCGGGTTAAGCGGTTCGCGACGTTCAACGAGCCGTCGGTGTTCACGCTGTTCGGTTTCTGCATGGGCGGCCAGGCGCCGGGGATCGCCGATCACACGATGCTCTTGCGCGCGATCCATCACGTCAATCTTGGCCATGGGGCTGCAATCGACGTGTTGCGGGCAAATGTGACGAATGCGTCGCTCGGCGCGATCCACAATTGCCAGCCGTGCCTTCCCGCGACCAAGGATCCCAAAGATGTAGCGGCGGCTCGGAAGTTCGACGACTATTGGAACCGCGCCTTTCCTGATCCGCAGCTCTTGGGCTCTTATCCGCCGTCAATCGCCGCTGCGATGGCGCCTCATCAGCAGCCCGACGATCTTCGCCGCATCTGCCGGCCGGTCGACTGGTTCGGGCTCAATCACTATTCCCCGATCTACGCGCGGGCCGATGATGGCAACCCGCTCGGCGCCGGGTTCGGAAGTGCGCCGCCTGATGTGCCGCGTTCCAGCATGGGCTGGCCGCTGCAGCCGGAGGCATTCCGCGACACGATCCTCGCCCTCGATCACCGCTATGGATTGCCGATCTACGTTCTCGAGAACGGGACGGCGGCCGTGGATGTGATCGACGCCAGGGGCGAAATCGTTGATCAGCCCCGCATCGAGTTCCTGCGCGCCTACACCGCCGCGATGTTCGATGCGATCAAGGCCGGCGCCGACGTGCGCGGCTACTTCATCTGGTCGCTTCTCGACAATTTTGAATGGGGGTCGGGATATAGCCAACGATTTGGCATCGTCTACGTGGACTACCCGACGCAGCGCAGAATCCCGAAGGCATCGTTCCGCTGGTATGCCCAGCTCATCAAGTCGACACCGGTGAGGCCGGAGCTCGTCCAAGCTTAGCAGCGATCCCGTCATGCCGGCGATTGCGTGCTGGCGGTGTTCGGCGCCTTGTGCTGCGCGACGTTGGACGGCGAGACGGTTTCAAGCTTGGTCACCTCGTCGAGCGCGAGCAACAGCGAAGCGACCCGGTTGACCGCGGCGCGCCAGTCGGAAAGACGCTGATAGTTGTCGACGAGCCAGTTGAACGCGACCTGGACGGTCACGAAGGCGGCCGATGCCTGCGTGAGCTCGCCGAGGGTCATTTCTCCGGCGAGATATTTCGGAGCGCACAGAATCCACGCAAACGCCGGCGCAAGTAGCACGTCCGTTTGGGTGACCAGGGTGGTCCCCATGAGTTGCCAGCACAACTGGCGCCAGCGAAGCAGCACCTGGCGCAGCGTGTTCCATACCTGGTGCTTCTCGCTCTCGCCGATCGGTGAATTTCCCGCATGGCCGGAGTCGCGGATCTTGTTCGCCGCGGACAGGAACTCGGCTTCCGCCTGGTTCTCCATCTGAATGATACCGGACAAGTCGCGGCCGATCAGGACCATCGCGCCGGTGAACGCCAGCGCATAGATCCCGACACCGATGACGAGATAGCCGGGCACGGTCAGCGCGACCCGGCCGACCATGAACGTGATGCTGCCGCCGACGTCCCAGAGCACGGTGATGAATACGGCCGCGGTAAGGGCGGAGTTGACCAATCCGACGGCCAGATCAACCGGCGCGTCGGTTGACATGCGGGTGTCGATGGCGATGCGGTATTCGGCATTCTTGTATTCGCCGGTGACGGTTTCGACGCGCCGATAGCGTTCGTTCGTGAGCCACGTTTCGAGGATGTGCGTGGTGAGAAATCTTCGCCAGCTGCGCTGGGCGGTCATGCGGCCCCACACCAGAGCAACCGACAGCCCGACGCTCAGGAACGCGAGCGGCGGGAAGATCAGGGCCTGGTCCCAGAGGCTCTTCGCATCGCGGCTGCCGAGGGCATTGAAGAAATCGCGGTTCCAGTAGTTCAGCCGGTATTGCACCGCAAGCTGGCTGAGGCCCATCACCAGCAGGCTGATCGTCAGCCACCAAGCTAGGATAGCGGACTTGCCACGCCAAAAGCCCGAAGCGCTCGCCCAGAATCGCGCAAGACGATAGCCGTCCGAGTTGTTCTTGTTTTCTTGGGGCATCACCCGTCCACTCCCGGATCGCAGCATTTTAGCCATTGCCCGCCATGACCACGAGAGCGATTTTCGCTTCTCGATGATGCGGAGCGAGGGACGCAACCGATCGACCTTCGTTCGCTTCTCTCCCTTGAATCGGAAAACGATGATCACCAGTTCGAGGTACGGAAAGCTGGAGGTTCAAAGATGAGTCAGAAAGCCGACGTAAAGGTCATTCCCCTCAAGACGCCGTCCGATCTAAAATCCAACGCCATCAAAGACATCTCGGCCGCGCTTACGACCCTGCTTGCCGATATGTTTACGCTGTACCTGAAGACCAAGAATTTCCATTGGCACATGTCCGGCCCGCACTTTCGCGATTTTCATCTGCTGCTCGATGAGCAGGCCGACCAGATCTTCGCCACCACCGATCCGATCGCCGAGCGGGTTCGCAAGATCGGAGGCACGACGCTGAAGTCGATCGGGCAGATCAAGAACCAGCAGCGGCTTCTCGACAATGATGCGGAGTTCGTGACGCCGATGGATATGCTCGCCGAACTGCGCGATGACAACAAGCAACTCGTGGCGAGCCTCCGCGAGACCCACGATCTTTGCGACGAACACAATGACGTCGCCACCGCGAGCCTGCTCGAAGTCTGGATCGACGAAGCCGAACGGCGCACTTGGTTCCTCTTCGAGGCCACCCGCGGCGCCGACCGAGGCTGAAGCGTATTTCAATTCGACAAGAGATCGTCATGGCCGCGCTCGTCGCGGCCATTCACGTCGTACTTGTCCCCCTTCACAAAGAAAGAAGTGCGCGGCGCACCAGTGGCCTTATTGCGCCGCCATGTGGGTCACGTCGCTTGAGAGGAACGGCGGGCGGGTGATGCCGCGCGGGCGTTCGGCCGGCGTCATGACGTCCGAGAGCAGGCCGCAATCGGGCGTGATCGGCTCGCCGTCCATGATGACGAGGTCGGGCAGGAGGCGCTCGCGCACCGTCAGCCGCTCGCGGCGTGTATCGACAAAAGTCCATTCGCCCTCGACCGGTCGCAGCACGGTGACGTTGGCGCGCGCGCCGGCGCCGAGATGTCCGATCGAAGGATCGGCCAGGACCTTGGCGGGCGTCGCCGTGAGGGCGCGCACCGCATCCGTCAAGCTCATGCCGAGGCCGATGAGCTTGTTCATGCCGCCCACCAGCGAGTAATCGAGGATGCTGAGATCGTGGTAGGCGTTGAAATCGCCATGGACATCGGAGCCGATGGTGTCGGGGAAGATGCCCTTCTCCATCATCTTGCGCGCGATGCGGAAGCTGAAATTGATGCCGTGGCCGAGATCGAACTGCACGCCCGCGGCCTTTGCCTCGAACAGCCAATCCGGCACCTCTTCGCCGACGCTCATGATGCCGTCCGGCATGCATGAATAGATGTGGGCGAGAGTGTCGCCGGGCTTCAGGTATTGCACCACCTGGCCCATGACGAGCGACGGCGTCGGCCGGTTCGCTTCGTCGACCGGAAAGAGTTCGCCGGTGTGCACATAGAGCGGCAGGTTGGCGGCGCGCCCGGCTTCGGCGGCCTTCTTGAGCACGGTCGGGCCCCAGTGAGAGAGACTGCCGCTCTCCCAGTGGCACTTGATGCCGCGCACGATCTGCGGATGCTCCGCAGCGATGCGCACCAAGCCCTTGACGTCCACCATGCCCGGATTGTGGAGCGAGGTGCCTTCCATGCCGCCTTGCAGCGCGCCCGCGACATTGATCGAGACGAAGGCACGCACGTCGGTGCGCGATGCGTCGGCAATGAAATGCTTGAAACCGCCGAACGTCCAGGCGCCCGAGCTGCCTTGGTCGACGATCGTGGTCGCGCCCGAGTGAATGCCGGTGGCATCCGGGGGCGCGCCGAAATTCGTCACCCATTCGTAGACATGGACGTGCATGTCGATGAAGCCGGCCGTGACGATCGCGCCGCTCACATCGATCTCACGCCGCGGCGCGGTGTCCTGAGCCGCCGCACCGACCGCGACCACGCGGCCGTTGCGGATGGCGACGTCGGCGATGCCGTCATGGCCGTTGGCGGGATCGATGACCCGGCCGCCGCGCAGCAGCAGGTCCGCGCGCGGTGTCAGAGGAGTGGTCGGGGGAGCGGACATTTGCGTTTCTCCGGAGCGAGATCTTTCGATTTGGGACGCGATTCGGGACGTATCAGCTTTGCCTTACGCTAACATATCGCCGCGATTTGTCCTCGTGCCGAGTTGGCAAGTTCCGTGCCGTTTCCTAATACTCAAGTCCGCCCTCAGCTCGATTGGGCCCTCCGCCGGCAGCGCGAAAGGATCGTTATGACTGCAGAGCCTTATCCGCGCGACCTGCGTGGTTACGGTCAACGGATGCCCGATCCGCAGTGGCCCGGCAACGCGCGGGTCGCGGTCTCGATCGCGCTCAACTACGAAGGCGGCGCCGAGCGCACCATTCTCGATGGCGACGCAACCTCGGAGAGCATGCTCACCGACATCGGTTTCCCCGCGGTTGCGGGCGCGCGCAGCATGCTCGCCGAATCGTCGTTCGAATACGGCAGCCGCCGCGGCGTGTGGCGGCTGTTGCGCATCATGCGCGAACGCAAAATCCGCATGAGCTTCTTCGGCGTCGCGACCGCGCTTGCCCGCAATCCCGAGGTGGCCCAGGCCGCGATCGCCGACGGCCACGAGATCGTCAGCCACGGCTACCGCTGGATCGATTATCAGAGCGTCCCCGAAGCGGTCGAACGTCAGCATATTCGTCAGGCGTGCAGCGCCATTGCCGAGATCACCGGACAGCGCCCGGTCGGCTGGATGACCGGCCGCCCGAGCCCAAACACGCGGCGCCTGCTCGTGGAGGAGGGCGGGTTTCTCTACGATCGCGACGCGCTCAATGATGAATTGCCGTACTGGGTGACCGTCGGCGACAAGCCGCATCTCGTCGTGCCGTATTCCTACGAGACCAACGACAATCGCTTCAACGAGAATGCAGGCTTCTCCACCTCCGACGACTACGTGCGCTACATGACCGACACGTTCGATGTGCTGTACGCCGAGGGTGGCGACGAGCCGAAGATGATGTCGGTCGGCCTGCACGATCGGCTGATCGGGCGTCCCGGCCGCGCCGCCGGATTGATGCGGTTTCTCGATCACGTGCTCAAGCACGACCGCGTCTGGATCTGCACCGGCCGCGATATCGCCGAGCACTGGATCAGGGTGCATCCGTTCGCGGCGCGCTGACGGATGACCCCATCATTTGGCGATGACCGATGGATGCGCTGACGATTGAAGGCTTGACCGTTGCGCCGGGCGAAGAGCGGCGCGGCACCGTTCCGGTGCTGAGCCTCGCGGACGGTTCCGCGATGTCGCTGCCGCTGCGCGTCATTCATGGCAGGCATCCGGGCCGGCGGCTTTATCTCGGGGCAGCGATCCATGGCGACGAGGCGACCGGTATCGCGATCGTGGCGCGGGCGCTGCAAGCCGTCGATCCGGCGACGCTCCGCGGCAGCATCGTCTGCGTGCCGGTGCAGCATCCGTTGGCTTTGCAGGCGGACCACCGCCTGCCGCTCTCGCAATTCCTGAAGTCGCCGCTCGATCAGGTGCCGTCCGATGCCTGGACGTGCTTTCCCGGCGACCCTGACGGCAACGTCGCACAAATCGTTGCGGCGACGCTTTGGCGCCTTATCTCGAACTGCGATGCGGTCGTCGATATTCACACGCCGACGCGCGGCGGGTGTTACGTTCCGATTGCGATCCTTCCCGGCCCGGATGTTGCGGCCTCTGCGGCGTCGCGCGCGCTCGGCGAGGCGATGGGGACCGGATGGGTCGTGGCCGGCACCGCCGGCATGTATGTTGCCCGCGGCATCCTGTGCGTCGAGGCGGCGACGGCCGGCATTCCCGCGTTGACGTTTGAAATCGGGGAGGGCGGTCGCCTCGAAGAATCGACCATTGCCACGGGCGCGACCTGCGTGCTCAACGCGTTGCGCCATCTCGGCATGATCGACGGTCAGTCGGAGTTGCCGGCACAGACGCACCCCATTCGCAGCTTCCTCGGCCTGCGCGCTCGCCGCGGCGGGCTCCTCACAACGGTCCCGCCGCTTGGCGCGGCGGTGCGCGCCGGTGATGTACTGTGCCGCATCACCGGCGTTTTCGGCGATCTCGTGGAGACGATCACGGCGCCACAGGACGGATTCCTGGTGCGCACCACCACCATGGCCACCATCTCCCAAGGCGAGCGGGTGGCGACCCTCGGCCTGACATGAGCCGCGACGCCCTTGCCGCCGCGGCGCGCCGTGAGGCGGAAGACATTATCGATATAGCTCGCCGCCTCGTCGCGATCCCGAGCGCCTATCCGCCCGGCGACACCAACGCGATTGCGGAGGCGGTGGCGGCGATGATGGAGCGCGTGCCGGGCGTCGAGGTCGAGCGGCATCGTTCGGCGCCGCATCTCCTCAACGTCGTCGTCCGCGTGAAGGGGCGCGGGCCGGGCCGGCGCGTCGTCTTCAACGGCCATCTCGATACGTTCCCGCGCGACCCGGCAGCGCAATGGACTACCGACTCCGCCGGCGAGTTGCGCGACGGGCGGCTTTATGGCCTCGGCGTCTCCGACATGAAAGGAGGGGTCGCCGCGAGCTTGTTCGCGCTGCGCGTCCTCGCGGCGCATCGCGACGCATTCGCCGGCGAAGTGGTGGGGACGTTTGCGGGCGATGAGGAATCGATGGGACGCCTCGGCACCCAGTTCCTGCTCGATCACGTGCCGCACGCCCGCGGCGATGCCATGATCTCGGCCGATGTCGGTTCGCTGCGCGTCCTGCGGTTCGGCGAAAAAGGCATGCTGTGGCTGCGGCTCGCTGCGCGCGGGCGCTCGGCCCACGCCGCCCATGTTCATCGCGGCGACAGCGCCATCGACCGCTTGCTCGGCGCGCTGAACCGGATCGCGGGGCTGCGCGATTATCCTGCCGCCACGCCGGCGGCGATCGATCAGGCGATCACCGCCGCGGCGCCGGTGTCGGAGGCGCTCTCCGGCGCGGGGGAGAGCGAAGTGCTGCGTCGCGTAACGGTGACCATCGGCACCATTCACGGCGGCCGCCTGTCGAACCTGGTCGCGGATGCCGCTGAGGCGACGATCGATATCCGCCTGCCGGTCGGCGTGTCGGCGGCGGAAATCGAAACCGAGGTGCGGCGGATCGTGGGGTCCGACGGACAGCTCGAGCTCGAAGTGCTGCGTCGCTACGAGCCGAGCTTTACTCCGCCCGATCATCGCGTCGTGCGCGTCGTGCGCGACAACTGTCGCGCGGTGCTGGGCTTCGATCCCGCGGTGAACATGCGGGTCGGCGCGTCCGATGCGCGGCTCTACCGCGCGGCTGGCGTGCCGTCGGTGGTCTGCGGTCCGACGCCCAACAACATGGGCGCGGCCGACGAGTTCGTCCTCGTCTCTGAACTGACCGCGCTCGGCGAGGTGCTGGCGCTCTCGGCGTGGGATTTCCTGATGGCCGATGCGTGACGCCGGCTTTGAGTGCCACTCAGCCGGTCAATTTCGGCGGCGCGCGAGGAACGGCAGCAGGAACAGCAGCAGCACGAACGAGGCGACCAGCAGCAGGGTCGACATCGCGGCAATGCTCGGATCGGCGTAAGAAAGCATCTGCTGCATCAGCCGCAGCGGCAGCGTGTCGTTGCGCGTGACAAAGATCGACAGCGAAATATTGTCGAGCGAGAGCAGGAACGTCGCGACCGCGCCCGCCAGCACGCCGATGCGAATGTGCGGAAAGGTGATGCGGAAAAAGGTCTGGAACGGACCGACGCCGAGGTTCAGCGACGCGCGCTCCAGCGTCCGATCGAAGTTTGCGAGGGATGCAAGCACCATCGCGACGACGTAGGGGAGGCCGAGGACCGTGTGGCCGACGATCGCCGCGAGCGCGCCGACCCTCATGCCGAACAGCGGCAGGGAGAACAACATGCCGAGGCCGAGCACGATGGCCGGAATGGCAAGCGGCAACATCAGGAAGGCCTGCACCGGCGTGCGGCCGACGAAGCGATAGTGGTCGAGCGCGACAGCGGCGGCCGTGCCGGCGATCGTCGCGAGCACCGTGCTCGCCGTCGCGATGACCAGGCTGAGCTTCAGACTGTCCATCAGCAGCGCGGAATCGATCACTGCGGAAAACCAGCGCAGGCTGAACGCAGCCGGCGGAAACACGAGCCGTTCGCCGCTGCTGAACGCCATCACCACAGCAATCGCGATTGGCGCGAGCAGGAAACACACCACGACGACCGCGAACAGGCGCAGCCCGAGCCCCGCATTGGTGCCCGGCTCGGTCATAGGCTTGAGGCCCATGGCGCGAGGCGCTGCAGCGCGAGGTTGGCGAGAACGAGAAACAGCGCGACGATGCCGAGCACGAGCGTCGCCATCGCGCCGGCCAGCGCCCAGCTCGTATTGGTGACGGCCTCGTAATAAATCGCGGGCGCGGTGAGCTGGTACTGCGTCGAGCCCAGCAGCGCGGGCAGGGCGTAGTCGCTCAGCACGCCCGCAAAGACGAGCTGGGCGCCGGCGGCGATGCCCGGCAACGACAACGGCACGGTGACGCGCATCAAGGTGCGCCAGCGCGATGCGCCAAGATTGCTCGACGCCCGGTTCAGGCTGAGGTCGATCTTTTGCAGCGCTGCGACGAGGGGAATGATCATCAGCGGCAGGTAGCGATGCAGGATGCCGATGGTCATGCCGTCGAACTGGAACAGGATGCGGAGCGGCTCGTGGATGATGCCGGTCGCGAGCAGAACCTGATTGACGATGCCGCTGTCGGCCAGGATCACCGTCCAGCCGAACGCCCGCATGATCACGCTGACGTAGAGCGGCAGGTAAACGGTCCACAGCAGCAGCACGCGGACGCGCGCCGAGGCGCGCGCGATCAGCAAGGCGAACGGGTAGGCGATGAAGAACGAGAGGGCCGTAACGAGACCGGCGACGATGAGCGTGTTGGCAAAGACCTGCAGGTAGTACGGATCGGTCAGGACCCGCGCGTAATTATCGCCGGTGAAGTCAACGACCATAAATCCGTTGGGGTCGTCGCGGTAGACGCTGTTGCGCACGACGATGCCGAGCGGAATGACGAAAAACGGGATGAGCAGCGCGCCGGCCGGCAACAGCCACAGCCACGGCACATAGGGACGCCGGCTCACAGCGCTCAGGCGCTCCGGCCGAGACGGCAGCGAGCCGGATTGAAGTCGAGATAGATCGGCGAGCCGGCCGGCAAATGATCGCGACCGTTCGCCGGCCGGTCGATGACGATCTGCTGGCTGGCGAGCGTTGCGACGATGCGCTCGTGCGCGCCGAGAAACGTGGAGAGGGTGACGAACGCCGGTCCGCAGCGCTGAACCGGCGTCGGTGCGGCGGCAACGCCGATGTCCTCGGTGCGCAGATGCACGACGGCGCGCGACTGGCCGTGCAAGTCATGCGGCACGCGATCGACCTCGAAGGCGAGGCCGCAGTCGAGATCGATGCGCGCGGTGCCGTCCCCGTTTGTCGCGACCGCGCCTGCCAAGGTGTTGACCGAGCCGAGGAAGCGCAGCACGTAGCTGTCGCTCGGGCTCTCATACATCTCCCGCGGTGTCCCAATCTGGGCGATCCGGCCGGCGTTCATCACCGCGATGCGGTCGCCCAGGCTGAAGGCCTCGCGCTGATCGTGGGTGACGAGGATGGTCGTGACGTTGAGCCGCCGCAACAGCAGCGACATTTCAAGCTGCATCTCCTCGCGCAGATTGCGGTCGAGGGCGCTGAAGAACTCATCGAGCAGCAGCACGTCCGGACGAATGGCTAGCGCGCGGGCAATGGCGACGCGCTGGCGTTGGCCGCCGCTCAGTTGCGAAGGATAGCGTTGCGCAAGACCGTCGAGTTTGAGCAGCGCCAGCATCTCCTCGACACGCTCGGCGATCGTCTTGCGGTCGATGCGGCGCGCATCGAGGCCATAGGCGATGTTGCGCGCGACCGTGAGGTGCGGAAACAGCGCGTAGTGCTGGAACACCATCGCGACGTTGCGGCGATGGGGAGAGACGCCATTGAGCGCTCGCCCGCGCAGCTTGATCGTGCCGGTGTCCGGCGTTTCGAACCCGGCGATGAGGTTGAGGAGCGTGGACTTGCCGCAGCCGCTCGGCCCCAACAAGGCAATGATCTCGCCGCGCCTGACGACGAGATTGCAGCGCTCGACCGCAACCACGCCGTTGAAAATGCGGCTGAGGTCGGTCAGCTCCAGCTCGGCATCGTCGGAAGGCTGGCGGATGCCGTCCGCCATGCTCAACTTTGCACCTCGCGGATGTAGCGGTCGAGCCATTCGCGCTGCTTTGCGGCCGCGAAATCCTCGTCCTGGAACCACAGCCGCGTCGCATCGACGGTGACGAGCTTTGCCGTCTCCGCGGGCACGTCGACGTCGCGGCGCGCCGGCGTTGCCAGGAGGTTCTGCACCAGATTTTCCTGTACGCGCTTGCCGATGGTGAAATTGATGTATTTCTTCGCGAGGTCGATCTTCTTCGATCCCTTGGCGATGCACAGATCGTAGGGGATCGCGACGATGCCTTCCTTCGGCGTGGTCTTGACGATATGCGGCGACACCTTGGTCTGATTGGCGATGCGAATGCCGAACTGCGGGGCAATGGAAATGTCGCCGCGGTCGATCAGTTGCGTCGCCTGAACGCTGTCGGGATAAAAGACGCGCACTGCGGGCTTGAGCGCCTTGAGGCGCGCGAACGTTTCGTTGATGGCGGCGGGCGATTGATCGCTGTTGCTGATGGCGCGCCAGATGCAGGCAATGAATGCAAACGCGGCGCCGCCATTCGCGGCGGAGGGCAGGGCGGTCTTGCCGCGGAACTCCGGCTTCCACAGATCAAGCCACGACGTGACCGGCTCTTTGACCTGCTTGGTGTCGATCATGATGTCGTAGGTGTCGAGCACCATGGCGACGCCCCAGCCCCTGGCTGGAAGCGCATCCGAGATCAGCGCGGCGCTGTCCGGAAAATCGGCCGGGCTCACTTTCTCGACGAGGCCGGCGTTGAGCGCGCGCAGCCCGAACGAGCGCGACACCATGCCGACGTCGAACGGCGGATCGTCGCGCTGCGTCTGCAGCTTGGCGACGACCGACGGCGAGACTTCCACGTCATATTCGACCCGCGCGCCGCCGGCGGCCGCGAACGGTTTGGCGACGATGTCGACCAGCGCCTGGTAGGGTCCGCCGAAATGCGTGACGCGCAGCAGCCCATCCTGCGCGAAGAGTCGCCCCGGCTCGGCGACGATCGCCGTCGCGGCAGCGCCGCCGGCGATCTGCGCGGCTTTCCTCAGGACGTGTCGGCGCGTCTCGCCGGTCGTGATGCGATGCTTCATGCGATTCCCTCGGAGCTCGATCAAGTCTTTCGCCAATATCTTTGCCGCGTCATCGCCCGGCTTGACCGGGCGATCCAGTAACCCCGGCGTCTCGATCAGGCTCGCGCGACATTTCCATCGATAGTCCGGGGGTTACTGGATGCCCGCTTTCGCGGGCATGACATGGCTGAATTGAGATCAGGGTGTTTGAAAGTCACACTAGGTCTCGCTGCAAAAGCTTGTCAATGTTGGCGGGGCAAACACGGCGAAAGCGCCGCGCAGCGTGCATTGGAGCCATATGCGCGCTACTCCTTGCTCGTCGCCGCGCCGTTCGATATCGAGCTAGCAAAAGGCGAATGCCTATGCGGGAGAATAGGTGAATGAGGCGCAGCACCAGGATTGCCGTGATTGGGGCGGGCCTCGGCGGAATGACGGCTGCAGGCCTCCTGCAGCGGTCCGGGTGCGCCGTGAAGGTCTACGAGCAGTCGCCCGCCTTCTCGCGCATCGGCGCCGGCATTCATCTGAGCTCGAACGTGATGTTGGTGATGCGGCGGCTCGGGATCGAGCGCGCGCTGTCCGACATCGGGCTTCATCCCGATGCCTTCGTGAGCCGGCAATGGGACACGGGCGAGATTCTGTTCGAGCTGCCGTTCGATCCGGCGAGCGAGGCCCATTACGGCGCGGCCTACATCAACGTGCATCGCGGCGATCTGCACGCGACGCTCAAATCTGCGCTCGAGCCCGGCACCGTTGCCTTCGGCCGGAAACTGCGCGAACTCGAGGATACGGGATCGACCATTCGCCTCTCGTTTGATAACGGCGAGCACGGCGAGGCCGATCTCGTCATCGGCGCCGACGGCGTCAACTCCAAGGTTCGCGAGTTTCTGCTGGGACCGGAGCCGCCGCGCTACACCGGCCATATCGCCCATCGCGCGATCTTCCCGTCGCGGATGCTGAACGGACTGCCGATCCGCGCCTGCACGAAATGGTGGGGGCCGGGCAATCACATCCTCGTCTATTACATGACGCAGACCCGCGAAGAGGTTTATCTCGTGTCGAGCGCCCCGCAGGCCGAGTGGACGGCGGGCGCCTCCTACGTTCCCTGCGATCGCGACGAGTTCATCGCGACTTTCGCGGGATATCATCCCGAATTGCGCCAGGTGGTGGAGACTGCGCCCGAGGTCACCAAGTGGCCGGTGTTCGATCGCGAGCCGATGGATAGCTGGAGCCGCGGCCGCATCGTGCTGTTGGGCGACGCCTGTCATGCGATGCGGCCCTACATGGCGGCGGGCGCGGCGATGGCGATCGAGGACGCTGCCGTGTTGGCGCGGTGTCTTGCCGACCGCGGCGGCGACGACCCGGCCGAAAGCTTCGCGTGGTACGAAGCGAACCGCATGCCGCGCGCGAGCAAGGTGCAGCGCATATCGCTCGGGAATACCTGGCTGCGGACGCCGACCGATCCGGACTGGCTGTTCTGCTATGACGCCTGCGCCGTCCCGCTGGTGGCGCCTTCGGTCAATTGATAGACGACGAAGCCGATCATGTCTCGTCGCGACGGCCGCCCACGTGGGCCTGATTATCCCAGCAATGCCGGCAGCCAGGTCGCGACCGCCGGAAATATGATGATCATGATAAGCAGCACCAGGCTCAGCACGATGTAGGGCACGACCGCGCGGAAGATGTGCGCCATCGTTACTTGAGGCGGCGCGACGCCGCGCATGGTCATCAGCAGCAGGCCATGCGGCGGCAGCAGCAGGCCAAGCTGCATGCAGATGAGATAGAGAACACCGAACCAGATCAGGTCGACATCAAGCCGCTGCACGATCGGCATGAAGACCGGCAGCGTGATGAGCATCATGCTGACCTGATCGACGAAGAGGCCGAGGAAGATCAACAGCGCCATCATTCCGGCGAGGATCGCGAAGGTCGAAAGCTGCTGGCTGAAGATCGCCGAAACGATGCCCTCGGTGGCGCCGGAGAAGCTCAGGATCTGCGAGAACGTGGTGGCGCCGAGAATGATGAAGAGGATCATGCCGGAAATACCGATGGTCCCGTGTAGCGCCTTTTTCATCGCATCCAGGCTGAGCGCGCCATAAGCGGCCGCGAGCGCCATGGTCGCGAGCGCGCCGAGCGCGGCCAACTCGGTCGGGGTCGCGATGCCGCCCGACATGGCGCCGACGACCACGACGAAGATCGAGACCAGCGGCAGGACATAGCGAAGCAGGGGGTCGAATCTCGCCCACCCCACGAGCTTTTCGACCGGCGTCGCCGGGGCGAGCGCCGGATTGGCCCTCACGCGCAGGACGATGTAGACGATGAAGGCAACGCTCAGGATCAGGCCGGGCACGACGCCCCCGATCAGCAATTTCGAAATCGAGATTCCCGACAGGCTGCCGAGCAGCACCGTGAGCGCGGACGGCGGGATCAGCATGTCGACCGCGCCGATCGCCATGATCGGACCGGTCGCCATGGTCGGGTGGTAGCCGCGTGAGAGCATGATCGGCAGCATCAGCGAGCCGAGCATCGCAGTCGTCGCGATCGTCGATCCGGAGATTGCGGAAAACACCGTGCCGGCAACGACCGCCACCACCGCAAGGCGGCCCGGCACCTGGCGGATCAGGCGCTCGACCGCGTCGATGACCTTGATCGCAAGTCCGGTGTGGAACAGGACCTCGCCCATCAGGATGAACAGCGGAATCGGCGTCAGCGAGAAATTGACAACGGCCGCACTGCTGTTGCGCAGCAGCTGGTGCAAGCCGGCACCGCCGCCGAGAAACAGAATGGCGCCGATGATGTTGATGGCGATGAAGGAGAACGCCACCGGCATGCCGAGGAACAGCAGGACCATCGAGCCGCCGAGGAGGAGGAGGGAGGCGAGTTGCCACGACATTTGTTCGGCGGCCTCTCGCTCTTTCAGGACGCTGAAACCGCGTCGTCGCGCGGGCGTCGTTCCGCCGACGCAAGCCGATGCATACGAAAGCCGAATTCGATCGCGAGCAACGCAAAGGCCACCGGCATCGGCGCAAGCAGCCACCATTCGGGCAGCACCAGCGTCTTGATGGTGACGGAGCCGTCGACGAAGCTCGTGATCGCGACGCTTGTGCCGTACCACACGAAAATCAGGCAGCAGACGAGGCCGATGACATCGCCGATCCATTCCAGCGCCCAGCCAATGTGCGACGGCAGCGCCCGCAGCACGATATCGATGCGGATGTGCTGGCCTTGGCGCAGGAGGCCTGGCGCGGCGAGCAGCGTGATGAGGTAGAGACTGTCCTCGGACAATTCGTTGCTCGGTGGAATGCCGCCGGCACCGATATTGCGAAAGAGGACGTCGAGCCCGATCATCACCGTCATGGCGAGCAGCAGGATGCCGGCAGCGGTCAGCATGCCCTGCAACAGATGCCCGTACCACCGGGACAGGGTGAGGATCGTCGAGCGAGCGTTCATATCTCCATTCCTACCGCATCATTGCGGGACTCGCTCAATCCGTCATTCCGGGGCGCGCGTAAGCGCGAACCCGGAATCCATGAGTGCGCTGCTCTCAATCTCATTCCGGTCTGGGGGGTATGGATTCCGGGCTCCGGCTTGCGCCGGCCCCGGAATGACCGGGACTACGGGGCCTTCTGGAAAAATTCCTTGAGCTTCGGTCCGGTCGTCGGGCTCTGCCGGATGATGCCGTCCCAGCCGGCCTGATAGGCCTTGGCCCGGTAGGCGTCGGCCACGGCGCCTTCGAACTTGATGGTCTGGATGCCGGCGGCCGCCTGGCGCTTGGTTTCCCGCTCGTTTTCCTGGGTGAATTCCGCGACGGCTTCGCCTTCGCCGCGCTCGCCTGCGGCGCGCAGAACGTTCTTCTGCGCGTCGTTGAGGCGGTCCCAGGAATTACGGTTGATCAGCACCGAGACTTCGGCGGTGTAGAAGCCGGGGTCCACCCGGTACTTGGTCTTCTCATTCCAACCGAGGTCGAAGATGCCGCTGATCGGCCAGCCGTAGCCGTCGACGACGCCGCGCTCGAGCGCGGTATAGACCTCGCCGGGCGCGGTCTGCACGACGGTGCCGCCGAGCGCCTGGAAGAAATCGCGGTAGACCGGGGTGATGCGAAGCTTGAGGCCCGTCAGGTCGGGGCTCGAAATCTGCTTGTTGATGTAAAGGTGGAACGGATTGTTGTCGACCAGGCGCGCGAAGAAGATCGCATTCAGCTTCTGGGCATAGATCGCCGCCATGGCGTCGTAGCCGCCGTTGCGGCGCAGCTCCGACATCGGCCGCTCGGTGAGTTTCCAGGCGTCCGCTTCGGGCATCACGTTGGTGTAAAAGGCGCCGGCCGCATTCGCGATGTCGACGACGCCGCCTTTCAGTGCATTGCCGATTTCGAACGGCGGCAACGCCTTCGGCCCGCCGATGTAATTGATGCGCAGGAGGCCCTTGCCCTCCTCATTGACGCGATTGATGAAACGCTCGAACGGGCGCGAATAGGTGGTGTTCTCGGTGAATGCGGTCACGGCCTTGAGGGTGACTTCCTGCGCAGCCGCAGCTTGGGCGATGAGCAGCGCGGATATTCCGAGGATAATTGGCTTCATGCGGCGATCCCCATTTGAAAGCCGCATCCTACATCGATCCCGCCGTGGCGGCATCGGTTACTTCCGCATCAAGCGCGGCGAGCAGTGCTTCGACCCAGCCGCGGGGAATCCGCCGCGTAATGAAGACAATGCGGCTCCGCCGATCAGCGGAGGGCCAGCGCGGCAGCCATGATGGTGGATGGAGGACATGCTGGACGCCGTGGATCACTGCCGGCTGATCCGGGCTTTCGAGGATGTTCACGATGCCTTTCAGGCGCAGGAGATCGCCGCCGCAATGCTCGGCGAGCGTTTCAAGAAAGAGCGTCAGCGTCACGGCCCGAATGGGTTCGTCGCGCACGATCGCGAAAGTATCGACATCGTGGCGGTGTGCATGTTCGTTGTGGGGTGAGGGGGCTCCAAGCCAAGCCTGAACATCGAGGGACTTGGTGAGAGGATCGTAGAGCCGGCCGTCGAACAACCGTTGCGCGTCGACCTCGCCATGACGGGCCGGCAGAAGCGGCGCCGTTGCGTTGAGCGCCTCCAGTCGTCGTAGCAATTCGGGCTCTCCTTGATCGGTGAGGTCCGTCTTGGTGAGCACCAGGCGATCGGCGACGGCGACCTGCTTGACGGAAATCTCCTCGTGGTCGAGGGTGTGTGCGCCGTTCACTGCATCGACAGTGGTGACAACGCCGCCGAGCGCGATACGGTCCGCGATCGTCGCGTCGGTCATCAGCGTTTGCAGAATGGGCGCCGGATCGGCAAGCCCACTGGTCTCGATCACGACGCGGTCGAATGCGGTGACGCTGCCCTCGTCGCGTCGCCGCAGCAGATCGTGGATTGTCGTCGCGAGATCGCTGCGGATCTTGCAGCACAGGCATCCCGTTTGCAGCGCGATGATGCTGTCTCCGCTCGCCTCGACCAGCTCGTGGTCGAGACCGATGTCGCCGAACTCGTTGATGATCACGGCGGTTCGCGAAAATTCCGGCTGACGGAGTAGGCGGCTGAGCAAGGTTGTCTTGCCGCTGCCGAGGAAGCCCGTCAGCACCATTGCCTCGATCATCTCGCCGATCACGTCATCGGTCCCGCGGCCACCAGCGGCACCGGCGCAATTCGCGGTCGCAGGGTTGCGTAGCCCGGATCGAGCGCCTCGCGAACCTGACGCAACACCGCGACGAGCGAGAGCGCCGCGCGTTTGCGGTCATCGACCGTCACGTGCCAACGGAACGGCAAATCCGTCGGTGCCCGCCCGATGCGGATGATGTGATCCCGGCAGCGCACGACGACTGCGCCATCTCTTTCGCCGTTGACGCTGCCATCAAGGCGCCACGCGAGCAGCGACTGCTCCATCAATTCGTGCAAGTTTTCCGAGAGCGCCGGCATTAGAGCGCCGGCCCGCTCAAAATATCAGCAGCGATCTTGCGCTTGAGATAACGGCCGTCGCCGCGGCCCGCGAAATATTCTCCATTCTCCACCATCACCTTGCCGCGCAACATTGTCAGCACCGGCCAGGCGAAGATGTCGTGGCCTTCCCAGGGCGTGTAGTCAGTCTCGTGGAGGGCGGACGCCGTGATCTTGCCGCGGCGGGTCGGGTCGAGAATCGTGATGTCGGCGTCGCTGCCGACGGCGATCGCGCCCTTCCGCGGGTAAAGGCCCATGATCTTGGCGGCGTTGCTGGAGACGAGGTCGACGTAGCGCTGCAGACTGTAGCCGCGGCGCACGACCATCTCAGTATACATCACGGCGAGCCGCGGCTCGACGCCGGAATTCCCGCCGGTGGTGTCATCGATGCGGTTGCCGAGCGTCTTGTCCTTGAGCGTGCAGCACAGTTCGTCGGTGGCGATGCAATGGATCGCGTCGCGCCGCGTTCCGTCCCAGAGCGCGATCTGATCGTCCGCCGACTTGAGCGACGGATAGGTGTGGTAGATCTGGCCGTTCGGGCGTTTGTAGTCTTCAGCAGTGTAGCCGAGGTACTGGTGCAATGTCTCGCCGTAAACCGGCAGCTGCTTCGCCCGCGCCTCGGCGATGGCGGCGATGCCGGTCGCGGCCGACACGTGCATCATGTAGAGCGCGGTGCCGGGAATGCTTTCGGCAAGGCGCAGAATGCGGCGGAAGCTCAAGTCTTCCGAGAGGCGGTTGTGCACTTCGGCGAGGTT
The DNA here is from genome assembly GCA_963787675.1 of uncultured Alphaproteobacteria bacterium. Lineage (GTDB taxonomy): Bacteria > Pseudomonadota > Alphaproteobacteria > Rhizobiales > Xanthobacteraceae > JAJPKK01. The sequence goes on from CAWBDV010000003.1 coordinate 267,479, forward strand.
CTCGAAGCCGACCCGGCCTTCACGGATCAGCTTCGCGTACATGTGCATGACGATGTCGTTGTCCTCGGCGTGAATGACGCCAAGCCCGCCCGCCTTCGCCAGCACCTGGAATGCCTCCCAGATATCGCCGAAATCGATCATGCGCCCGGTGCGCGTCGGGAGAATGTTGGTGGTGAATATCTTCAGCGTCGGATAGCCGGCCTCGATGGCCTCGGTGAGCTGGCCGGTGAATTCCGGCGGCGGCTCGGAGTGCAGCATGATGTGGTAGGCCCAGTCGCATGGGCTCTTGCCGACGAAATCCTTGTCGCGGGTTTCGATGGCGTCGCGGGCCGACGCTCCGTCGCGCCAATAGGCAAAATCGATGAACGTGGTGGTGCCGCCGAAAAGGGCGGCGCGCCCGACCTGCTCGGGGCCCGCCGTGACAAGCGGCGTGCCGTCCGGTTTCATCCAGACATGATGGAGATGCACGTGCGGGTCGATCCCGCCCGGCATGACGATGCGTCCGGTGGCGTCGATCACGCGCGCGGCGAATTCCGCCGCAAGCGCGCCGGGCGCGGTCACCGCCGCGATGGTTTCGCCGGCAATCGCGATATCCGCCCGGGCGATGCCCTGCGGCGTGACCACGTCGCCGCCGCGGATGATCATATCGAGCATTGCATCCCCCTCGACGATCGCTCGTCCACGCCTTCAATACAGCGTTTGATCGACGCAGTCTTCGTAGCTGTACGTTTTGGAGATGAAGCCGCCGGACAACAAGCTCGTCGCCAATCGTGCGAAGCCTTCGCGCGACACTTCGGGACGCCGCGCCCACAGGCCGGCATCGAAGTAGCGCCGGAGCGAACTCGCCAACAGATCGCGTGGCACGTCCGGATAGAATGGCGCGACCGCATCGGCCAATTCCGCCGGGCCGTGCTCGACAAGCCATGACTCGATCCGCCGAACCGCTCGCACCATCGCTTTGAACGCTGTGCGATTGCGCGCGATGCTGTCCCGAGTTGCGAGATAGGTCGTGTACACCGTGGGGCCGCGCGTGCTTGCGGCATAGAGCACCTTGCCGACGTCGGACTTGAGCGCCATCGAGACATAAGGCTCGAACATCTGCGCCACATCGAGTTCGCCGTTGCGCAGGGCTTCGAGATTCTCCGCCATGGTTCGATCGGTTATGCGGGTAAGGCCAGCCGGATCGATGTCATTGTCGCGCAGGTCCTGCTGCAGGCAGAGCCATGGCGTCGGCACTTCCGAAACTGTTGCAAATCTCAGTCGCGGCAGATCGGTGAAGCGGAATTGCTCGAGGTCGCGTCTTCCCACCAGAAAGAACGGATCGCGGGCGGCGACTTCGCAAAAGCAGACGAGCGGTGCATTCGGATCGCTGTCGCGCGCCTTCATCACCCGCATCGGTCCGCCCCACGACAGATCGATGCTGCCGTCGAGGAGACCTGACGCGGCCGCCGCCGGCGCTGGCGAACTGAGGAGATCGACCTCGACGCCTTCGTCGGCATAGAAACCGAGCGCATGGGTGGCATAGAATGGCGCGTAGAACACCGCGCGAAAATTCTCAGCAAGCTTGATGGGCATCAGACACGGGACTTTGGATGTTGGCAGGCGATCGTATCCGAAGTTCGAACGCGTATCAGCACCGTAGATACCATGAGGGCGATGGGCGTGCGTCCGATAGGTTTGGGTTGTCGCACTCGAACCATCGGAGGCATTAGATGCAAACATCGCATACCGGCACGCCCATCGGGGGTGATCATGGCACGATTTTCGTTTCGATCGAACTGAGCCAGAAGACATGGCTGGTGACGCTGCACAGCCCGGAGCGGGATCGGCTGTCGCGTCACCGGGTGAAGGGTGGAGCTCATGGTGAGCTGCTGGCGCTGATTGATCGTGTGCGTGGGCGGGCGGCCCGCGCGATGGGAGGGGTTCCTGCGGTGGTGAGTTGCTACGAGGCTGGCTACGACGGATTTTGGTTGCACCGGCTTTTGACGGCGTCGGGGATCCAGAATTACGTGTTCGATCCGGCGAGCATCGCGGTGGAGCAACGGGGCCGGCGGGCGAAGACCGATCGGATCGACGGCGAGCAGCTGCTGCGGACCTTGATGGCGTATTGCCGCGGCGAGCCGCGGGTGGTGCGAATCGTGCGGGTGCCGACCATCGAACAGGAGGACGCCCGTCGCGACAGCCGCGAACGGGAGCGGCTGATCAAGGAGCGGACGGCCCACACCAACCGGATCAAGGCGCTGCTGCGGCTGGTGGGAATGGCGATCGGCAACCCGTGCCGCCGCGACTGGCTGACATGGCTTTCGGCGCAGCGGGACCGGCAGGGCCAGGGGGTGCCGCCACGGATGCAGGCCGAGCTTGAGCGCGAGCATGAGCGGCTGATGCTGCTGTGCCGGCAACTAGCGGCGCTGGAGCGGCCGCCTGCCACAGCCGCGCCGACGCCTGCGGCGGCGCAGATGGCGCAGCGCCGCGACCTCCTGCTGGCGCTCAAAAGCCTCGGCCCGGTGTTCGCGTCGACGCTGACCAACGAGGCTTTCTACAAGGACTTTCGCAATCGCCGCGAGGTCGCCGGCTATCTCGGACTGGCTCCCAGTCCGTGGCAAAGCGGCGGGACTGCCCGCGAGCAGGGGATCAGCAAGGCAGGCAATCGGCGTGCCCGTCACAAGGCGATTGAGCTCGCCTGGCTGTGGCTACGGCATCAGCCGGGCAGCGCGCTTGCTCAATGGTTCCGGCAGCGCACCGTCAATGCCGGTCCTCGCATCAAACGCATCGCCATCGTTGCCTTGGCGCGCAAGCTGATGGTGGCGCTCTGGCGTTATCTCACAACCGGCCTTGTCCCCGACGGTGCGGTGCTCAAGGCGACCAAGGCGTAACCGCTTCAACGAACGCGTCACGCTGCGGCTGTTGCCGCGGTCAGCGCGGGACGGATGGTGACCGTGCCACCCTTGGGCCGACAAACGAGCCGCCCTGTAGATGGGTCACCTCCTCGTGGCTTCCTCGCCGCAAGCATGCGGAATGTGGGTGCGGACCAATGCGGTCCAACCGGATATGAGGTGATGCAGTGAGCTGCATAAATCATCGGAAGCCAATCCCGGTGCATGCGGACCGCGACGGCGCGCTGCGCTACGCATGGCTCCGCGCGCCGCCGCTACGCCCAATCCCCGAAATCCCCCAAACCTTCGCAACCCTTGACCCAGAGCCCCATATGAGATGGGTCACCTCCTCGTGGCTTCCTCGCCGCAAGCATGCGGAATGTGGGTGCGGACCAATGCGGTCCAACCGGATATGAGGTGATGCAGTGAGCTGCATAAATCATCGGAAGCCAATCCCGGTGCATGCGGACCGCGACGGCGCGCTGCGCTACGCATGGCTCCGCGCGCCGCCGCTACGCCCAATCCCCGAAATCCCCCAAACCTTCGCAACCCTTGACCCAGAGCCCCATATGAGGGTGGGCAAAGCCGACGGGTCCGGCCTTCGGCCGGCCCGATGGCAGGCTCCGCGTGCCCACCGTTTGGTAGATGGTGGGCACGCGCGTTCGCGCTTTGCCCATCCTACAGCACGAGCTCAAAGCGTTCTCAGTCTGATCGGGCCGATCCTGTTGCTCGCGGCCGCAGTATTCGTCGGGGCAAACGCGGCAAACGCGGAGCCCCGCTATCCGACCCATCCGGTCCAGCTCGTGGTGACGGTGCCGCCGGGCGGCGCCGCGGACTTCGTCGCGCGGCTCGTCGCAGCAAAACTTGCCGATGCCCTCGGGCAGCCGGTCATCATCGCCAACCGCGGCGGCGCGGGTGGAACGACAGCGGCCGCGGCCGTCGCCAAAGCGGATCCCGACGGCTACACGCTGTTGTTGAACACGATCGCGACCCACGGGATCGGCCCGCATCTCTATGCGAACCTGCCTTACGATCCGGTCAAGGATTTTGCGCCGGTGATCCTGCTCGCCAAGCTGCCGCTGATCATGACGGTGACGGCGTCGCTGCCGGCGCGCTCGGTCGCCGACGTGATCGCGCTTGCCAAGGCAAGCCCCGGACAGCTCGCCTTCGCGTCGTCGGGAACCGGCGGCGCGCCGCATCTTGCCGGCGAACTGTTCAAGACGTCGGCGGGGATCGATCTGCTTCACGTTCCTTATCGCGGGAGCGGCCCGGCGGTGGTCGATCTCATTGCCGGGCGCGTCGCGATCATGTTCGACGCGACGCCATCGCTGCTTGCCTTCATCACGTCGGGCCAGCTTCGGCCGCTGGCGGCCGCAAGTCCCGAGCGCCATCGCCTGCTGCCCGGGGTGCCGTCATTTGCCGAGCTCGGTTACGACCGCATGGATATCGCGCTCTGGTACGGCATCGTCGCTCCGGCCAACACGCCGCAGCCCATCGTGCAGCGGCTCAATAGCGAGCTTGTCACCATTCTCGCCATGCCGGACACCCGAAAGTCTTTCGCCGACCAGGGTGCCTACGTCGCGGGCGGTACGCCGGCGGTCTTCGAGGCCTTCATGCGCGGGGAGATGAGCCGGTGGGGTGTCGTGATCAAAGAAGCCGGCATAAAGCCGGAGTGATCGGCTCGTTCTAAAATGGACTGCCGGGCCGCCCGTCAGCCGCATTTGTCCTTCTCGATGAGACGATCGTTCACCCAGCCGCTCGGCCCGTACTTGCCGCCGCCCATCACCTTGGACACATAGATCCACTCGCCGGACGGCTCGCGTTCGCTTGAGATCAACACCACGTCCTTCGCGGTCAGACGCGCAACGATCGGTGAATCTTGCGAAGGTCCCTTGCGGAGCGCGACAAAGCCATCAGCGGTTTTCTTCACCCACATTGGGTGGTCGCAAGCGCGTGGTTCGAAGTGCCCATGAGTAGGATTAGGGCGATGAAAATGATGCTCCGGTGCATGACGCGATCTCCTGCCAGGATCAGAACAAAAACACAAAAGATGATCTGGTTCTGCTCGTGCTTTCAGCAAACACGGAATTTGATTGAGCGTGCAATAAACCCCAATGACGACAGTATAGCATCTCCTTGTCGTCGGCCGGGTTCGGCGGCATCATGATGTCTGACAATTGAAAGACCTTCGCTGGCCGAGCGGCACGGTTTTGCCGCGTGTGCGACGACTGTCAGGAGACCATCATGTTTGTGACGCGTTTTTTGTGCGCGCTTGCGGCGGCGAGCGCGTTGGTTTCGGTGGCCCAGGCGCAAAACACGACCAGTCCTTCGCGATGGGGACCCAACGACGAGATCGGCATGGCGAACACGCTCGGCACGGCCACGTGGCAGCGCTGTGCGCAGTCGCTGGCGAACCCCAAATCGAAATCCTACGAGATCTCGTATCTGCGCTCGAACACGATGCCGCAGTCGCCGTTCGGCGTGCCGCTGCGCGACAAATATCGCCCGACCGTCGGCATTCCGGGCACGGTCCACGCCTTCAATGGCGAGGAGACCGTGAGCGGCGAGCCCGGCGCACAGGGTACGCAGATGGATGCCATCGGGCATTTTGCGGTGCTGCCTGAACCGTGGGACGGCAAAGGGGAATTTCCTGCCGACAAGGCGCAGTACTATGGCGGCCGCAAGCAGGCCGACATCAAGCCGACGCCGGATGCGCCGTTGCAGAAGCTCGGCATCGAAAAAGTCCCGCCGATCGTCACCACGGCGGTGCTGCTTGATGCGAAGACCTATCTCGGCAAGGGCAAGGCGATGCAGCCGGGCGAGATCGTCACCGCCAAGGACATCGAGGGAATGTTGAAAGCGCAGGGGCTCGAAAGCCGCGGGCTCCTGCCGGGCGATGTGCTCTACATCTACACCGGATGGGGCGATAACTGGAAAGACCCCGACACCGAGAAGTTCTACTACACGAAGGGTCCCGGTCTCGCTTATGACGCCGCCAAATACATCGAACAGAAGCAGGTCGTGCTGGTCGCGCTCGACAATCCGTTCACCGATCCGGTGGCGGACGGCGCGCTCCAGGGCAAGGCAGGTCCGCCCCCCGGCACGCCGCCGAACATGCCGTTTGCGATCCACCACCAAGACCTGACGCAGTCCGGCATTTATCAAATCCAGAACGCCAACCTTGGCGCGCTGGCAAACGATAAGGTGTGGGTGTCCTGCACCATCATCCTGCCGCTGCGCGCTCAGGGCAACTCGGGTTCGCCGGTGCGCCCGGTCGCGATCGGCGCGCCCGCGCAATAGGCGACGGCTCAAAGCCTCGTAGGGTGCGCATTACAAGGCGCCGCCCTCAAAGGCCGCGAACGAACGCTTGGTACTGGCCGCTGCGGCGCAGCGCTTCGGCGCCGCTTTCGATCAGGAGATCCACCTGCTCGGCAGGCAGCGTCAGCCGGGTGGCGATGGCCTCGAGGGTGGGGGCGCGCCCCGGGCCCGCGCGTTCGAAACCGATGCGGTCCACGTAGGTGTTGAGGTCGTCGCATTTCCAAGTCGACGACAAAGACAATCGCGCGCGGTCGGCCGCGGAAAGGCCGCAGCGCCAGCGCCGAACCTTGCCGGTATATTCCTTGATCAGCGTGCTGAACGCCGCGAAGCTCGAGCGCACGCTCGCGTCGATCGCGGTGTCCGCCGCGGCCGACACCAGATCGACGCCGGTCGGTCCTTCAAGGCTGTTCGACCAATTGCCGGAGAGTCCTCGCCCGGCGTCGACCACCACGAACATCAACCGGCGCACATGCGCCGCCTGGCGCTCGGTCAACGGTTCGTAGGGGCGTTCCGCCGCCAGCATTCCGATGCTGATCCCCGCGAGGCCGAAATTGTCGACCAGGCCGCCGTCGAGCAGCTTCACATATTTCATCGAGCCGTCGTGATAACGCGACACGGCTTCCGCGAACGAGCGCAACAAAGGTTGCGCCTCCGGATTGCGGCGCGCGCGCGCGATCCACTCCGGCATGTGGGCCGCGCATCCCGGAAAGGTTTCCAAGACGACGGGCGCGAAGGCGAGCGGGACCGCGGCCGAGGCGGCGACCGCATCAGCGATCTTGTAGGAGCGGATATCGCTGCACAGCGCGCCGAACGCCACGGCACCGAAGACGAATGGCGTGCGGTTATAGATGTCGGACGCGTTGATCCAGACCCACGGCCGCGGATGAGCACCGAATGAGCCGAAGGTCGCTCCCTCGAAAAGATTTTGATCGAGCCAGCGAGAGAACTGGCTGTCGTTTACGCCGCCGCCCAGCGCACGGTCGAGATTCGCAATGCTCACGCTGGTGCGAAGACCTTCTTCGGCATTTCGCAGCAGGAACCGCTCGCGAAAATCATCGAGTGCCGCGCGCTTCTTCAGTCCGAAATAGGCCGCAGTGACGGAGCCGCCGGAAACGCCGGAGACGAAGCTCACATGTTCGAGAAGCGATTTTCCCGATTTGGCGCGGCGCGTGCGATCGAGTTCCTGCAGCACGCCGAAGGAAAAAGCCGCTGCTCGGGTGCCGCCACCCGAGAACGAAAGTGCGACCTGCACATCATCGTCGTAGGCCGGCGCGTCCATGATGGCGAGACTGTTGATCGCGCCGGCCGGCAGCGGCTGATTGCCAGGCAGATTGTAAACGGAGACGCAGCTTGCGAGCGCTAAGCTGCCCAGAACTACAGATACGGAGATGCGGAAACGTCTGCCGCTCACGCCTAGCCCCTCGCGCGGCCTTATCAGGCCGCTCACCCCGGTCCGCAAGCCGAAACAACGGCCGTGCGGGAAGAGGTCCGCCTAACATAGCGGCAGTAATGCGGCGGCAAGTATCTCCCTACCCGCCGTCAGCGCATGGCAAGGTCGTCAGGTACCCTCAGACGTCCGCCGCTGGAACTCGGCGCGCGAAGCCTCGGTCGGGGGATAGAGGCCAACGATGCTGCGGCCGCGGGCGATCTCCTCGGCAGCGAAGGTGTCGTATCTCGTGAGCTCGTGCGCCTCCTGGGCGATCCGGCTCACCATGGCCGCGGGAATGACGGCGATGCCCTCGGCATCCCCGACGACGATGTCTCCCGGGTAGACCGCGACGTCGGCGCAGCCGATCGGCACGTTGATCTCGACTGCTCGCAAGAAGCCGAAGCTTGGCGCCGGCGCTGCCTGACGCTGATAGGCGGGAAATTGCAGCAGCGCGACGTCAGGCGTGTCGCGGAAGCCGCCGTCAGTCACGATGCCGGCGCAGCCGCGCGCCTTGAGCCGGCCGATCAGGAGGTCGCCGCATGAGCAGGCCCGCGTTTCGCCGCGCGCGTCCATGACCAGCACATGGCCGGGCGGACACTCCTCGAATGCGCGTTGGTGGATGTTGCCGACGCCGCCGGCATCTTCGCGCATCGGAATGAAGCGCAGCGTGTACGCTGGGCCGATCATGCGGGGAAGGTTCGGCGCGACCGGCCTGATGCCGTGAGGGCAGGCGGCTCTGATGCCGGCGCGGTAGAGGCAGGTGGTGATGGTTGCGACACTCACCTGGAGCAATTTTTCGCGGTCCTTCTCGCTCAGGGGTGATTCGGAAGACATGCTCGGGGAAGACACGCTCGGGGAAGACATGCTCGGGGAAGACATAAGCGCTCCATGATCGCTGCGACCGCGGCGGAGCAAGTCAGAGCGGCTTCGCGATCAACGTATCGACCTGGGAGGAATCGAGCACGATCGTCTTCGAGCGGAACAGCCAATTGCTCTTGTCCGCCACCACCTCGTCAACATATTTGCCGGCGGCGAACAGCGTGGTGCGGCCGTCGAGCATCGTGCGCACGCAGATGAAGCTCGTCTCCATCCACAGTGAATCCGCCGTGGTGCGCAACGTGCGCGAAGTCGGACAGGATGTGGCGATAGTAGTGCGGCTCGTAGATGTTGGCCTTCTCGACTGCTTCGACGCGGTCGTACAGCATCGCGTGATTGTCGCAGAGCATGATGGAGAGCGGCATGTTGCGCTCTTCGTTCTGCCGCGTCGTGATGCGGTAAAGGCAGGCCGGCGTGAACAAGGTCGGCCAGTCGCTCAGCGGGCCTTCGTCGAGCACGTAGGTGTAGGCGACGAGCAGTGCCCGTGCGCCGGCCTGCATCGACTGCCCGGCGGGCACGTTGACCGTCATCGCTAAAGCCCCATCAGCGCACGATAGCCGGTCCAGAAGCCGCGGACGCTGCCTTCGGAGACGCGCGATCCGGGGATCGGCTCGATGCCGTGGCCGCCCATTTCCAGCACCGCGGCCTTATCGAGGTCGCCGGCAATGCCCTTTTGCACGAGACCGCCGATCATGCCGTCCTCCATGGCGATCAGGCCCGCCGGTCCCATCATGTTGGCTTGCTTGAGGCGTCCCTGCAGGCGGCGCTCGTCGTCGTCCTCGTAGCCGAACGCGATCCACATCAGCTCGGATTCATGCGTGCCCTTGGGAACGATGGTCCGCACCGCGAGGCAATTGCGCAACTGCTGCAGCACGAAGTTCGGGAAGATCGTGGTGATGGTCATGGTGATGGCGTCGCCATGATCATCCCAGATGTCGGTCATGGAGCCGTCGCGCAGGCCGAAGCCATAGGCCTCGATCTCGGCATTTCGCATCGCGGCCTTGGAGTAGATTTCGCCGCCGGTGTCGGTGTGCATCTTCGAGTAGCTGATGTGATGCCAGCCGCGGGCGCCCATCTTGATGCCGCCCTCCATGGTCAGGCGGTCCTGCTTCATCACGCCGTTAAAGGCATGGAGGATGGACGCATGGTAGGGGTCCTTGACGTTCTCGATGTAGAGCTTCCAGTTCGACGGCAGCTTCTGGCTGTAGAGCCCGAGGATGCGCAGCGGCCGGCCGCACACGCGATTGATGTTGGCGATGTGGTCGGGGCCGACATAGTCCTCGAACGGCGGGGTCTCGTCGTTGAGCGTGCCGAAGATGAGGCCGCGGATCACATGCACGCGCAGGCGCTGCAGGCCGTGGTCTTCCTTCTTGAAGGTCGACGCCATGCCGCCCTTGCCGCGGACGCCATGCTCGAACGCGGCCGACAGCATCTTGCCGGAGAGGTCGTAGCACCAGTTGTGGTAGACGCACATGAACTGGTCGACCTTGCCCGACGGCACGAAAACGAGCGGCGTGCCCTTGTGAGCGCAGCGGTTGACGAGGGCGCTGATGGTGCCGTTGCGCTCGCGCACCACGATCACCGGGGTCTCGCCGACCTGGACCGTGACGAAGCAACCCGGCTCCGGAAGCTGCGCTTCGAGGCCAAGGAAATGCCAGATCGGCCCGCGGAAAATGGCATGCTGCTCTTCCGCGAAAATATTGGGGTCGGAGTAAACGACAAACGGCACACGGCTGACGCCCTGCGCCGGCCACGTCGGCGTGTGCGCGGCGGAGCCCATGGGAGACGGCTTGGTTTCCAGCACGGCGCAATCCTTTCCTGTCGCGTCCCGAACCTTTGTCGGCAGCATGCCCCCGATCCCGGTGGAAACTCAAGATCGCGGCAAACCCTTATCGTTCCCGGCTGCGGAAGGCCCAATGAGCCATTCGCGTCTCGAGGAATTCGCAGGCCGCGTAGGCGACCACCGCCATGACCGCGACCACCACGAGGCCCGCGAACACCAGCGCGACGTCGAAGCGTGCGGCCGCCCCCATCAGCAGAAAGCCGATGCCTTCGTTGGAGGCGACCGTTTCCGATATGACCGACCCGACAAAGGCGAGCGTGATCGCGACTTTGAGCGATGCGAACAAGTACGGCATCGTGCGCGGAATACCGACCTTCACGAGAATTTCGTCGCGGCGCGCGCCGAGCGAGCGCATCACGTCCTCCATTTCCGGATCGATGGTGGCAATGCCCGTGGCAACGTTCACGACGATCGGAAACAAGGCGAGGGTAAAGGCGGTCAGCACCGCCGGAATGGCGCCGATGCCAAACCACAGCACGAACAGCGGCATCAGCGCGACCTTGGGAACGGAATTGAAGGCGACGAGCAGGGGGTAGACGCCGCGATAGACGCCGGCCCAGGCGCCGATCGCGAGGCCGATCAGCACGCCGATCCCGATGGCCAGCGCGAGACCCACGACCGTGGTGATGAGTGTCTGCAGCGCGTGCTGGGCGAGCAGGTCGCGATGCTGAATGAGGGACTGCAGAATCTCGCTCGGGGGCGGCAGGATGACGTTGGAGATGCCGCTCGCGCGCGTCGCGATCTCCCACAAGACCAGGAGAACCGCCGTAATGATCCATGGGGTGAGCTGCATGCGCAGCCGCTTTGCTGCCGCCGCCCTCACGCCCGCGCCTCGGAAATCTTGTCGCGCAGCTCGTGCACGATGTTGACGAACTCGGGCTCGAAGCTCGCCGCGAGCGTGCGCGGGCGGGGCAGGGAGACTGTACGGGTATGGATGATCCGGCCGGGCCGCTTGCTCATGACATAGACGGTGTCGGCAAGGTAGACGGCTTCGCGCAGCTCATGGGTTACGAGCACGGCGCTGAATCGCTGGCGCATCCACAAGTCTTGCATCACGCCCCAAAGCTCTTCGCGGGTGAATGCGTCGAGGGCGGCGAACGGCTCGTCGAGCATGAGGAGTTGCGGCTCGTGAACGAGGGCGCGGCAGAGGTTCGCCCGTTGCTGCATCCCGCCTGACAATTCCCACGGATACTTGCGACCGAAGCCGGCGAGGCCGACCAACTCGAGCAGGCGTTCCGCCCGTGCCTCGTGCTCGCGGCGATCGCGATGCCGCCGGCTCTTGTAGGGCTGCACGATTTCGAGCGGCAGCATGACGTTGCGCAGCGTGGTGCGCCACGGCATCAGCGTCGAGTTCTGGAACGCCATGCCGACACCCTTGATGGGGCGCACGACAGTGCGGCCGTCGACCACGATTTCGCCCGCGGTCGGCGGCATCAGGCCGGTGACGAGCTTCATCAAGGTGGATTTGCCGCAGCCCGACGGCCCGACGACGGCGACGAACTCGCCCTTGGCGGTCCGCATGCTGACGTGGTCGAGCGCCGGCAAGCCGTCGTCACCGTCGCCATAGACCATGCTGACGTCGCGAAGCTCGACATGGGGTTCGGGCGATCCCGCCGAAGGTCTCGTCGCGCGCGCCGGCGCCGTGACAGAATCCATCCCCAACCCTACGCGAAGTCGTCAGGCGGCCTGCGGCGGTGCCGAGCCCTTGATCTGGATGCGGTAACCCGAGCGGACGTTGGGGTAATAGTCCCAGATCGCCTTGTGCTGGGTGCAGCGGTTGTCCCAGAACGCGATCGAGTGTTCGCGCCAGTGGAAGCGGATCTGGAAGTCCGGCTTGGTGATGTGCCCGTAAAGGAAATTGAGAATGGCGTCGCTTTCCTCGCGCGGCAGTTCGTTGATGTGCGAGGTCATGGCCCGGTTGACGTAGATGAGCTTGCGGCCCGTCACCGGGTGCCTGGCGATGATCGGATGCACCGCGACCGGCGCCTTGGGTCCGAACACGTGCCGGCCGTCGTGGGTCGCGGTCAAGCCGCCGAGAAACGACTTCATCTGCGGCGAGAGCTCATCGTAGGCCGCATACATGCTGGAAAACAGGGTCGCGCCGCCGCCGTTCGGCGGCACCTGATGGAGGTGCAGGATACTGCCGAGCGGGGGGATCTCCGCACAGGACTGGTCGGTGTGCCATAGCTCGCCGGCAACCTTCTCGGAGGTCTCGTCGAAGTGCAGCATGCGGATTTCCGGACGATCGGGCAGCGCCTTGCTTTCGGTCGACGGACCGACATGGATGTGAAGCTCGCCGAAGTGCCGCGCCAGGGCGACGTGGTGATCGAGATCGATCGGCTGGTCGCGGAAAAAGATGACCTGGAACTCGGCGAAGGCGTCGTGCAGCTCTTTGACTTCGTGGTTCGACAGCGGCTTGGTGAGGTCGATCTTGCCGATTTCGGCGCCGATGTTGGGTGTCAACGGCGTGACGCTGATGGATTGGTAGTTCATCCGCGATGCTCCAGGCAGCCAGGAGGGAGAGGGACCTTAAAGCCATGATGCAATATTTTTGGCTGGCCTGAAACGAAAGTTTCGTCTTTAGATATACGGCCGGGTCAAAGGGTTTTTGCAGCTGAACCGACCGGGGGCGATCATGCGTCTGATAGCTTGGCTTGGTGTTGCGGCGCTCGGCGCGTCCGCGGCGATGACGTCATCTGCGAGCGCCGCCGAGCGCGTTCCGATCAAGTTCGTCATGGACTGGGCCTTTGAGGGCGCACAGTCCATCTGGACGGTCGCGGCAAACTCCGGCTGCTTCCAGCGTGCCGGGCTCGACGTGAAGATCGACCGCGGCTTCGGCTCGGGCGATGCGGTCAGCAAGGTCGCCTCGGGCGCCTACGACATCGGCGTGTCCGATTTCAATACGCTGATCAGCTACAACGGCACCCATCCGACCGAGAAGCTCATCGCGACGTTCGTCATCAGCGACAAGTCGGCGACTTCGGTGGTGACGCTGAAGAAGAACAACATCAACAAGCCGCAGGACCTTGTCGGCAAGCGCCTCGCCGATGCGCAGGGCGAAGCGAGCCGTGTGCTGTTCCCGGCCTTCGCCAAGGCCAATGGGATCGACCCTGCAGCGATCGTCTGGGTCACGGTGACCCCCAACTTGCGCCAGACGACCCTGTTTCATGGCCAGGCTGACGCCGCGGCGGGACATCTCTTCACCATCGTCACCGGACTGCAGGCGCTCGGCGTGAAGGAAGAGGACATGGTCGAGTTCCCCTACGCGGACTGGGGGCTCAGCACCTTCGGCAACTCCATCATCGTCAAGCCGGAATGGGCGGCTGCGCATGCCGATATCATGCGGGCGTTCGTCAAATGCGCCGTCGCGGGCATCAAGGGTTCGATCGCCGATCCGAAATACGCGATCGTCAGCTTGAAGAAGTTCAACTCCATGGCAGACGACAAGACCGAGAGCACGGCGCTCGATTTCTCGACCACACGCGCCATCGTTACCGATGACGTCAAGAAATACGGGCTGAGCGCGATGGAGCCGCAGCGGCTTGATCGCGTGCTGACCCAGGTCGCGGAGGCGCTGCAGATTCCGAAGCCGACGCCGGCCGACGTGTGGACCGCCGCCTATCTGCCGCCGCGCGAGGAGTTGATGCTGCCGAAGTGACCGATTGCGGTACGCGAGCGGCCGTCAATCGGGCAATGCTCCGAGCGGCGGCCACCGGTAAACTGTTGCGGCACGGCGGATGAGCGCTGTCGCGAGGGTGGTGCCGTTGTCGGAGCCGGTCATCACGACGATGCCTTGGCCGGCCTCCGGAAAGATCAGCATGTAGGCTTGGTAGCCGATGTTCTGACCTCGCTTCATCAGCACCACGCTTTGTCCCGATCCGGCAACCGCACCGCCAAGGCCGTACGGACCGCCATTCTGGGGTTTCAGCATTTCGATCGCCGTCGTGCGGCTGAGGAGGGGATTTTCCTCACCGCGATAGGCTCGCGCGATTTCGATCAAAAGCTGTGCGAGGTCGGTCGGCGTCGACCACAATCCGCCGGCGGCAAGCTCCGGCACAACCCGCCAGCCGCCCGGCAACGCGCGCCGATCCCGGTAATGGCCTTGCGCCGCCCGCGGCGTGAGCGCGGTCGAGAGCGGCTGGGCAAACGTGCTGTCCGCCATATGCGCCGGTTCGAAGATCAGATCGCTGAGGGCATCATCGAACGAACTGCGGGTTTTCGCTTCGATGAGGGCTTGAACGATCTCATACCCCCCACCCGAATAGGCGTAGCGGCTCCCCGGCGCATAGACCACGCGAACCGGCGGCGAGTTCGCCGGCGGCGCGCCATCGAGGATTTGCTTGAGATCGGGGAGCCGTGCTCCCGGTTCGTAGCCGAGATAGCCTGGGACACCGATGCCGGCGGTCATGCTCAACAGATCGCGCAACGTCACGGGATGACGGGCAGTCAGATCGTTCTGCGGCACGTGCCACATCGCGAGATCATCATTGACGTTGCGATCGAGACCGAGCCGGCCCTGTTCGACAAGTCGCAGCGTTGCGACGGCGGTCACGAGCTTCGAGAGGGAGGCGGCCTGATAGATCGTGCGGGTCGAGGCGTCGCCCCAGGCGCGCGTCCAGGACAGTTTGCCGTGGTCGATCAGCGCGACGCTGACCGAGGGGATTTTCAGCGTGGCAAGCGCGTCGGAAAGATCGAGCAGGGACGCCTTGGCCGCACCCGGCTCGACGATCTCAAGCCCGCGTTCGATATCCGAAGGGCTCGCGACCGGCTGGGCGGACAGTGGGCCGGAAAGGCATTGCAACAGCAGGACGGCGAAAGCGGGCCTCGTCCACTTCATCGCGAGCGTCCCACGGCCGGCTGCACTCGCGCGTTCATTCCGCCCTTGCGCCGGCCGCCTTGACGACCTTGCCCCACTTTTCAGTTTCCGCGGTCATGAAGTCGCCGAACGCCGCCGACGTGAGCATCATGGGCGCGGTGCCGATTTCGCTCAAGCGCGCCTTGATCGCAGGGTTCGAAAGGCCAGCATTGATCTCGCGATTGAGCGTGTCGATGATTGCGCGCGGCGTGCCCTTTGGCACGCCGATACCGGACCATGAACTCAATTCGTATCCGGGCACGGCATCACTGACCGGCGGAACGTCGGGCAGCCCCTCCCAGCGCGACAGCAATGTCTCGCCGAGCGGGCGCACCTTGCCGGACTTGATATGCTCCACCGATCCGGGCGGGGTGCAGAACATCGCTTGCACCTGTCCGCCGATGATGTCGATCAGCGCCGGCGCCTCGCCGCGATAGGGAACGTGCACCATGTTGATGCCCGTCATCATCTTGAACAGTTCCCACGAAAGATGACTTGAGGTGCCGGTGCCGAACGACGCCATGCTCAGCTTCTTCCCATTCGTGCGCGCGTAGGCGATGAACTTGGCCGTCGTCCTGAACGGCAACGTCGGATCCGCGACGAGCACCAGCGGGTATTTTACAAACCCGGCGACCGGCTCGATGTCGCGCAAGAAGTTGAAGGGAAGCAAGTCATAGAACGTGGCGTTGACGGCGTTCGAGCCCGTCGCCACAAGCAGGGTGTAGCCATCGGGCGGCGCATTGATCGCGGTCTGCGCCGCAATATTGGACCCGGCGCCGGGCCGATTTTCGGTGATGACTGACTGGCCGAGGCGATCCGACAGCCACTGGCCCATGATGCGGGCAACGATGTCGGTTGCTCCGCCGGGCGGAAAACCCACAACGAGGCGCACCGGGCGGGACGGATAGGCCTGCGCGCGGGCCGTGCGCGCGATGGCAGGCGCCGCGCCGGCTGCGGCGACGAGTGGCAAGACGCGACGACGCGAAAGCTTCATGGGGCTCCCCGGAAAAGGACGGCGCTTGGACGTCGGAACGACCAAGCAAAATAAGTATCTCAAGCTGATTGAAGCTATCATCTTGCCAAGTGGTTTCAAAGAAAATGCCCGCTGCCCGTCGTCATGCCCGCGCTTGTCGCGGGCATCCACGTCTTTCTTTCGGTGTTTCTGCGCGGAAGGCGTGGATGGCCGGGACAAGCCCGGCCATGACGACGGAGGTGCTTCAAGACGAACGGAATCCGCTCTAACGTGCGGCCGTCACGGGACCACAAACATGCGTTTGGCCATTACCAATATCGGCACGATCGTTTCCGGCGACTGGCGCGCGCCGCTCGCCGGTGGCGACACGATCATCACGCAGGATGCGAAGATCGAGACCGTCGGCACTGCCTCGGCGAGCGATGTGTCGGCCTGCGACGTCGTCATCGATGCTGACGGGGCGACCGCCATCCCCGGCCTCATCGACTCGCACGTGCACATCACGTTCGGCGATTACACCCCGCGCCAGCAGACGGTTGGCTTTCTCGAAAGCTACGTCCATGGCGGCGTCACCACCGCGATCAGCGCGTCCGAAGTCCATGTGCCGGGGCGGCCGCGCGATGCGGAGGGGGTCAAGGCGCTCGCAGTCGCCGCGCACAAATGCTTCGAGCACTACCGGCCGGGCGGCATGACCGTTCATGCCGGCTCCGTCATCCTTGAGCCGGGGCTTAGCGGGAACGATCTCGGCGAGATCGCGAAGAAGGGCGTCTGGCTCGCCAAGGCCGGCTTCGGCGCTTTTGCCAGCGCCTACGAATACGCGCCGCTGATCGCGGCGGCGCGCGCGCACGACATGATCACGACCGTCCACACCGGCGGCTCGTCAATTCCGGGCTCAGGCGCCATCACCGGCGATCATCTGCTGGCGCTCAGGCCGCATGTGTCCTTTCACATCAACGGCGGTCCGACGGCGATGCCCGACTGGGATTTCGAGCGCATCATCCGCGAGAGCGACATCGCGCTGCAGATCTGCACCGCCGGCAATCTGCGCACGGCGCTGTTCTGCGCGGGCCTCGCGCAAAAGCTCGGCGCCTTCGATCGCCTCATCATCGCGACCGACACGCCGACCGGCAGCGGCATCATGCCCCTCGGCATGCTCTACACCATCGCGCATATCGCAAGCCTCGCCGGCATCGCACCGGAGCTCGCCATCGCCGCCGCGACGGGCAGCAACGCGCGCGTCTATCGCCTCGATTGCGGCGTGTTGAGCGCCGGCAAGGCGGCCGACATTGTCCTCATCGACGCGCCCGACGGCGGAACCCAAAGCGACGCGCTCTCGGCGATACGCAACGGCGATATCGCCGCCATCGGCGCCGTGATCAGCGCTGGCGAGCCGCGCTTCGTCGGCCGCAGCCGCAACACGCCCGCCACCACGCGAACCATCCGCGTCGCCGCCTGCCGCCTCCCGCGCGACTTTTCCGGCGCGAAGCATTGAGGGGGGCGGCGTCCTCAAAGACGAGCATCGCGGAATCCGCGGCAATAGCGCTGGCTGACATCGTCGGTGGAAATCAGCCTGTCGCCGGCGTGCGCAGCACCGCGTACTGCGCGTAGCCGCGGTAGGGGCGGCTGATGACGAGCGCGGTGCCAAGAGCGGTGCCAGGAGCGGCGCTGCGTGCTCGCAACGCGACTTCGAGGTCGTCCACCGGCGTGACGTGAAACTGAGCGAGCCAGGTGCGCAGCAGCCGGCGGAATGTCCCCGGCAAGTGCTCCTGGCCGCCGAAATCGACAATATGCAGTTCGCCGCCTGGCGGGAGCGCCGCCGTCGCGACGTCGAGCGCGGCCCGCCAATCAGGGATCATCGACAGGCTGTACGACATGAAGATGCGCGCAAATGCCGTGTCGCCGAACGCGGCAAGGCTCTCGCGTCGCGTTGCGTCGCCTTGTGCGAGGCGGATGCGCCCGGCAAGTCCCGCGCGGGCAACAGAAGTTGCGGCGGTCGAGAGCATCGCCGTCGAGACGTCGAGGCCGAAGAAACGCGCCTGCGGATAGCGGTGTGCTGCGGCGATGAGGTTTCGGCCGGTGCCGCAACCGATTTCGAGCACGGCATCGCCCTGACAGGGTCGCAGGCTCGCGATCATCGGGTCGCGGCCCAACAGGTAATATTTGCGCGTCGCGTTGTAGACGTGGCGCTGATGCCGGTAGATCCGGTCCATCAGGCCGGCGGCGGCGACAGTCGTCATGCGTCGAGGACGTAGAGGTGAAACCCGCCGTAGATCGCCGAGCGGTCGCGTTTCGAGAGGTCCTGCGATTTCTCCGCTTCGTAACGCCATCGCCGCAGCACGGCGTCGTCGACACGCCCCGGCAGCAGGCTCGGCGCCGCGGCGGTGCGGAAGATCACGCGCGCGCCCGGCCGTGCGGTGCGGGTGATCTCGCGCCACAGATCGTTGAGCTGGACGTCCGACATCCAGTCCTGGGCATCGAGCAGCACGTAGCGATCAAGCGAGCGATCGGGGCGGCTCGCGAGATATTCCGTGAACGAGCGGTTGAGCACTTCGACGCGGTCGGCGCGAGAACGGATGGCATCGAAATGGGTGCGCATCAGGTAGGGCGGCAACGGCCCATCGGCGCGCTCCGCATAGGCGCGGCCGAACGCCTGCCAGGCGAAATAATTTTCGTCGAGCGAAAATCCGCAGGAGAGCCGCTCGACCCGCTCGCGCAGCACGGATGCCATCTCGGGGGCACCGGCGCCGAGCGAGGCGTATTGCGCCGGCGGAATGCCGAGGCCGTAGAGCGAGAGTTGGTTCGCCGTTGCCCAGCGCACCAGCGGCTTGGAGAACAACGGCTCGATCGACGTCTCGAAAAATGCCCGCTGCTCGTCGAGCGAGCGCGCGTGCAAAATATGGCTCAAGTCGACGCCGTGGACGCGAGCGACCAGATGGCTCAGCCCGATGGCGTGGCCCAGCAGGCCATGGCGGTAGACGTTCCGGGTAAACATCGAGATGCGGCGGCGTCCGAAACCGGCGGCGCTGCGCGCCTCCCAATAGGCGCGCGTCTCGCGGTCGAGATGCGGCGCGAGGAAGCGCCAATATGCCGCGATGTTGTCGGCTTCGTCGGCGGCGCCGAAAAAACGGTAGAACGCCTGCCACGACGGCAGATTTTGCGCGGCCGCAAGCTTGAGGCGGGCAAGCGCCACATGGGCGCGGGCGAGATCGAGAGCCGTGATCCGGCCCGGATCGGCGATCAGATAGGACAGGATGTTGCAGCCGCCCGACGCGATCGCCACGACGTGGCAGTCCGGCGTCAGCGCCAGCGCCTCCATGTCGACCTCGGGGTCTTCCCATATCTGCGGGTAGACGAGCCCCTTGAAGGCGAAGGTGAACAGGATTTCGAGGAGGCCGGTGGTGGACAGCGCGCGATTGCGTCGCACTGCCTGGTTGAGGCGCCGGCGCGCCGCCATTTTAGTGCCCGGACTCAAAGCGTTTCCCCGTCAGCGGCAGGCCGCGAATCGTGGCGGGATTAAGCATCGCTGCGCATGTAGGTTTGATGACGGTTCGCCCGCTACCACGGAACGTTGTCGCATTCCTGTCGCTTGAGGTGGCGTAAATCACGCGGCGCCGGCTGACGATTCGCAAGCAATTACAGTGATCGCCAGCAATTTCGCCGTCTTGTTTGACCTTCTTTGGGGCGGTGACGTTTGGCTCTTCGACTTTTGCACAAGGCCAGGGCACTCACGGCCCGCTTCCAATGGAACTGGATCGGCTTCGCGCTCAGCTCAATAGTCGTCGTGGTGTCGATCCTTGTGCTGGTGCACATTCTCGCCGGCATCAATCCCGCGAAGGTATGGGCGCATGTGCAGGCGATGCCCGCAGGCAATATCGCCCGCGCGGTGCTCTTCATCGCCGCCGCTTACGCGACACTGACCTGCTACGATCTCTTCGCGCTGCGCACGATCGGGATTCGTCACGTGCCTTATCGGGTGGCCGCGTTCGCAAGTTTCACGAGCTATGCGATCGGCCACAACATCGGCGCGACCGCGTTTTCCGGCGGCGCCATCCGCTACCGCATCTACTCGCAGTTCGGGCTCACGGTCGTTGATGTCGCCAAGGTCTGCTTTCTCACCGGACTGACCTTCTGGCTCGGCAATCTCGCGGTGCTCGGAACGGGGATGATCTATCATCCGGACGCACCCGCCCGCATCCTTGAGTTGCCGCCCGATGTTGTACGCGCACTTGGCATCGCAGCCCTGGTGCTGCTCGTCGTCTACGTGACTTATGCGGCGGGCAGTCAGCGTTCGATCGGCGTCAAGGATTGGCGCGTCAATTTGCCGAGCGGCCGCTCGACGCTGATCCAGGTCGGCATTGCAGTGGTCGACCTCGGCTGCTCATCGCTCGCGATGTGGAGCTTGATGCCGGCCGCCTCCAACGGAGCCACCGGGGTTGACGGGTTTTTTACCGTGGCGGTCGCGTTCATCTCGGCGACGCTGCTTGGCTTCGCGAGCCACGCGCCAGGCTCGCTTGGCGTGTTCGACGCCGCCATGCTGCTGGCACTGCCGCAGATCGGCAAGGAGGAACTCGTCGCCGGCCTGCTCTTGTTCCGCGCGCTCTATTTCATGGTGCCGTTTGCGGTTGCGCTCCTCACCATGGGTTTCTGGGAGGCGTCGCATATGTTCCGCCGCGGGTCTTCGCAAAGCAATTTCGGTCTCGATCGTAGCCCGGATGAGCGAGGCGACATCCGGGATTAGCCTCGCCAGCTATGACGTCGCCCCGGATATCGCGGAGCCTGTCATCGGGCCCGCCGGAGGCGGGACCCGTTGGCTCATCCGGGCTACGTGTAATCCTCATAGCTTGCTCCTGACTCCATTGACCTCCTTTGATGGCGCGCGATATCAGCGGGCGGCAACGCCGTGCCGCCGGGGATCGTTTTTAAGCAATCAAGGACAGCGTGATTAGTTGATGGACAAACCCGCCCGGCCCAGTCCGGTGATCGCGCTGCTCGTCGCCGGCGCGCTGTTCATGGAGCAGCTCGACGGCACGGTGATCGCGACCGCACTGCCGCAGATGGCCCAATCCTTCGGCGTTGCAGCGGTCGACGTCAACATCGGCATCTCGGCTTATCTCCTCACCGTCGCGGTGTTCATTCCGGCAAGCGGTTGGGTCACCGATCGGTTCGGCGCTCGCACCGTCTTCGCGAGCGCGATCGCGGTGTTCACCCTGTCCTCGGTGCTGTGTGCCATGAGCGGCTCGCTCACGGTCTTTACGCTCGCGCGCATCGCGCAGGGCGTCGGCGGCGCCATGATGGTGCCGGTCGGCCGGCTGATCGTGCTGCGCACGACGGAGAAGGAATACCTGATCCGGGCGATCGCCTTGCTGACCTGGCCTGCGCTGGCCGCGCCGGTGCTCGGGCCGCCGCTCGGCGGTTTCATCACGACCTACAGCTCGTGGCCCTGGATCTTCCTGCTCAACGTTCCGCTCGGGCTCATCGGACTGGGGCTCGCGATTGTGCTGATCCCGAACACGCGCGGCGAGGCGAAAGGCCGGTTCGACTGGACCGGATTCCTCCTCGCCGGGCTCGCGAGCTTCGGGGTGATGTACAGCCTCGAGACGTTCGCGCGTAATCGCCTCGATTGGTTCATCACGCTTCCGCTGTTCGGCTTGAGCGTTGCCACCGGCGTCTACGCGGTGCGCCACGCATTGCGCGCTGCCCATCCGCTGATCAATCTCTCGCCGTTTCGTGTCCCGAGCTTTGCGATCACGGTCACCGGCGGCGTTGCGTTCCGCACGGCGATCAGCGCGGCACCGTTCCTGTTGCCGCTGATGTTCCAGCTCGGCTTCGGCTTCGACCCGTTCTACTCCGGCCTGCTGCTGCTCGGCGTGTTTGCCGGCAATCTCGGCATGAAGCCGGCCACCAACCTCGTGCTCGGCAGGTTCGGCTTCCGCCCGACGTTGATCTGGAACGGCCTTCTTGCCGTCGCGACCGTTTTCGCCTGCGGGTTCATCACTGCCACGACGCCGGTGATCGTCATCCTGGCGCTCCTTTTCGCGAGCGGGCTCACCCGGTCGATGGAGTTCACCACGATCAATGCGCTGAGCTTCGGCGATCTCGACCACGCCCGCATGAGCGGCGCCAACACGCTGTTCAGCATGCTGCAGCAGATGGGAAACGCTTTGGGCGTTGCCGGCGGCGCGATCCTGCTGCGCATGGCGGCGCTGACCCATGGCGGCGAAGCCGGCGCGACCGTCGGCGATTTCCACATGGCTTTCTGGGGCGTCGCGCTCATCGGCTTCGCCGGCATCTGGCACTTCCGCCGTCTGCCGCTCGAAGCCGGCGCCTCGCTGCAGGCGAAGAAAGCGCCTGCATCCTCCCCTCCTGCACCCTCCCCTGAAGGGGGAGGGTCGGATCGCCAACGGCGATCCGGGGTGGGGTGACAGCGCTTCAGCAAATACGGCGCAGCGAGCGTGTGCTGAAGCGCTGTCACCCCCTCCCGCGACCGCCTTGCGGCGGTCGCGACCTCCCCCCTCCAGGGGGAGGTGAAGTTTGGTGATGAGCCGCCGCCCGGTGCTTACGCGCCTAGCGCGCCGCGGACGCGCTCGGGCGCGAACGGCAGTTCGCGCAGGCGCACGCCGGTGAGCTTGGCGATGGCGTTGCCGACGGCGCAGGCGACGAGCGGCAGCCCGTCTTCGCCGGCACCGGTCGGCGGATTGTCGGTCGACACCACCTGGATCTGGATGTTGGGGACATCCGACATCCGCGCCACCTCGTAGTCATTGAAGTTCGACTCAAGGACGCGGCCATCGCGGATGGTGATCTTCTCCCGCAACACATGGCCGAGACCGTAGACGATCGACCCCTCGGTCTGCGCCGCGAGGTTGCGCGGCTGCACCGCGATGCCGGCGTCGATCGCGACCCAGAAATTGTGGACCTTGATCTTGCCGGTCTCGCGATTGACCGAGACCTCGGCAACACCTGCCGACAAGGTCTCGTCCTTCTCCATGAACGACACGCCAAGCGCGCGCCCCTCGCGCGGCTTCGTCCAGTCCGACATCGCCGCGACCGTGCGCAACAGGTGCTGCGCCCGGGGAACGCCCTCGGACAGCCCCAGGCGGAACGCAATCGGATCCTTGCCTTCCGCTGCCGCGATCTCGTCGAGGAAGCTTTCCGCGGCAAAGGCGTTGTGGCCGTTGCCGATGCCGCGCCACGGCGACAGCCGCGCCTTGCCCGGCACGACCACGTGCTCCGCAAGCTTGTTGGCCGTCGGATATTCCGGGACGGGCGAGCCTTTCATGACAATGAGGTCTTGCTTGGGCGGTGGGGAGCCGGCGCTTGCCGCCATATAGGCGACCGCCGACTCCGAAACCACGCGGTGGTGCCAGGCGACGAGCTTGCCGGCCGCGTCGAAGCCTGCCTCGATGTGATGCGCCGTCATCGGTCGGAACTTGCCGCCGGCGATGTCGTCCTCGCGCGACCAGACGAGCTTCACCGGCTTGCCTGCTGCTTTCGACAGGAGCACCGCATCGAGCACCACCTCTTGCGAGCCGCGCCGGCCGTAGGCACCGCCCAGGAAATGCTGGTGCAGCGTGATTTTGCTGCGGTCGATGTCGAGGAGGTGGGCGACCTGCGCGTGCAGGCTCGTCGGCCCTTGGGTGCCGGCCCAGATCTCCACCGACTTCCCGTCGGGCGCAACCGCGGCGGTGGAGTTCAGGGGCTCCATCTGAGCGTGATAAACGTAGCGGGTGCGGTAATCGCCGCGGAACACCTTGGCCGCTTTGCCCATGGTCCCGCGCGCGTCGCCGACGCTCCAGAACGGCACGCCTTCCTGGCCGAGGTTGCGGCCGATCGCTGCCAGTTCATCGAGCCCGCGCTCGCTGTCGTGGTGCGCACCGGGCGCATCGCTCCAGGTGACCTTGAGCAGGTTCTTCGCCGCCTGGGTCGCCTCGACGCTCGTGCCGATGACGCCGACACCTTCCGGCAGTTTCACGATGTCGGTCACGCCCGCGACCTTGCGGGCACGCGCGTCATCGATCGTGACAGGCGCGCCGCCGGGGTAGGGCGATTGCAGGACCGCGGCATAGACCATGCCGTCGACCTGCGCGTCCATGGCGTATTTAGCAGCACCCATGACCTTGAGCGGCACGTCGACGCGGGCCACGTCTTTGCCGATGAGACGGAATTGCGATGCCGGCTTGAGGTCCTTGTCCTCGATCTTCGGCAATTCGGCCGGCGCCTTCGCGAACCCCGCGATCTCGCCGTAGGAAATGCGGCGGCCGCTTGCGGCATGAACGACGATGCTGGGCTCGGTCGAAAGCTCGGATGCGGGCACGTTCCACTTCGCGGCGACCGCATCGATCAGGACGCGGCGCGCCTGGGCGCCGGCGATGCGCATCGCTTTGAAATAGCCGCGGACGGCGGCGCTCGCGGAGGTCTGGAAGACGCCGTTGTACCCCGGATTGCCGAATTTCTTCTCGTTCCATTCGGGCGGCGTGATCGGGCGAACCTTCGACCAGTCGGCGTCGAATTCGTCGGCGAAAACGGCCGGCAGCGTCGTGAACGTGCCCTGGCCCATTTCAGCCGCGGGCGACACGATTGTGATATTGCCGTCGGTCGCGATCGAAACCCATACATTGGGCGAGGCCGGTGCGTCGGCGCGCGCCTCGCCCGTCATCCCGCCGATCAGCGCCAGCGGATCAGGCGTGACGGTCAGCGCAAGGGTAAGACCGGCGGCTCCCCTGAAAAGATCGCGGCGGCTGAGTTCGCTCATGACTTTGCGTGACATGGCTTAGCCCTCCCGCGCCGCGCGCTGGATGGCGCTGATGATTTTCAGGTAGGTGCCGCAGCGGCAGACGTTGCCGTCCATGTGCTCGACGATTTCTTCGCGCGACGGACTTTTGTTGTGCGCGATGAGCGTTGCGGCCTGCATGATCTGGCCGGACTGGCAGTAGCCGCATTGCGGCACCTGCTCGGCGACCCAGGCCTTCTGCAGCGGATGGCTGCCGTCAGCCGACAGTCCTTCGATGGTAGTGATCGATTTGCCCTCCACGAGCGAGACCGGCGTGGAGCAGGAGCGCACGGCTTCGCCGTCCACATGCACGGTGCAGGCGCCACAGGCGGCGATCCCGCAGCCGAACTTGGTGCCCGTGAGCTTGAGGTGCTCGCGCAACACCCACAGGAGCGGCGTGTTGCCGTCGACGCCGACCTCGCGGTGCACTCCGTTGACCGTTATGGCGACCATGCGTTTCCTCCGCTTTGCTGTGAATTTTGCTCGGACCCGGGAAACTGACCGCCCGGGGCGCGATGCAATGGGATCGAAATGCCCAGCACTTATTGGCAAAGCTTATACGATTTGCCGTGGGCCTCAAGCGCGGTGCTCGTGCACCGCACGTGCTTTTTGAGGAAACGGCGGGGCGACGACCCTGCGCTGCGCTGCTATTATCCGCGAAACCACAGAATCAGGATTCGACGGTGGCGGGTCGCCGCAATCGCGCAATCAACGCTGGCATTTCACGGCGTCATCTCCTCGCGGGATTTGGCGCGAGCGGGTTGGCCGGCGTCGCGAGGCCCGCACTGGCCGAGACGGGGCGGATCGAGGTCGGCCCGGCGCTGATCGTGCATGGCAAGACTGGCGTCGAATTCATGCGGCTCGTGGCTGCCGCCGCGCAACATGGCCACGAGATCCGGAGCCTGAGCCTTTACGGCGCGGCATCGAGCCCGCTCTACGCGGCGCTGATGACCAAGGCAGAAACGCCCGTCACGCAGCGGTGCGTCCCCTCGCTGACTGCGGCGCAGGTGCACGCCGAGGTGGGACGCCAGGGGGCTGAAAATTTCGGTCCGGCCATCGTCGCGGCGACAGGTTCAGCTGCAAGCCCGGTGTTCGCCATCGTCTTCGAGCCACAGGAAGCGAAACCGCTCGTTCGTCTCGACCTGAGACCAGGCGCCGAGAAGGATGCGGCAACGTTCCAGGGCATGGTGCATCAGGCCAAGCTCAAGGGTTTGATCCTGCGCAGCGTCGCTGTTTACGGCAGTGGCACCGAGCGTCGCTTCGCCACTATCTGGGGACCCAACACCGTGAAGATCGTATGGGACGCCGACGGCATCGCGGACGACGAGCGCGCCTTTCGCGAACGTCTCGCCGCGCAGACTGCCAGTTGGTGCCGGCTCAAATTGCTCGCCGCTGCGCCCGACGGCCGCTTTCTCTCGCTCTATCATCTCGAGGACGACGGTCCCTGGATGGTCAGCGAAAATCTGACCGCGGAGCGTTTGCAGCACGAGACGGAAGCCCAGGCGGCGAATGGCTTGCAGCCGATTGCGCTACAGGCCGTCGGTCGCGACGCCGCTTCAGCGCGCTTCAACGTCATCTTTGCCGGATGCGCGACGCCCGCGCCGCGGCGTTGGACGCCCGCCGGTCCGGCCGCTCAAGCCGCGATCGACGAGGCGATGAAAGGCATCATGACGAACGCCGCGATCCGCCAGGCGGCGCTCGCGATCGTCAAGGGACCGCGGCTCGTCTTCGCGCGCGGCTATACGTTTGCCGAACCCGATTGGCCGCTTGCTCAGCCGACGACCCCGTTTCGCGTCGCGAGCCTGACAAAGACGGTCGCCGCGCTCGCGACCTATCAACTCATCGAAGCTGGCCGCGTGCGGCTCAGCGACCGCATGCAGGATATTCTGCAGCTGCGCTCGCTGTCGGGCGGGCCGCCCAAGGACCCGCGATTCGGCAAGGTGACGATCGAGCAACTTCTCGCTCACACGAGCGGGCTGACGCCGCATGGGGTGCCGTCGGTCGCAGTGCATGAAGCCTGGATCGCGGCAGGGCATCGTCCTTCGCATTTTCCCATCACGCTCGACATGGCGACATCGTACGTCGCCTCGCAGCCGCTGGTGTCGGAGCCGGGCGCGCATTACGAATACAACAACTGCGCGCATTTCCTGCTCGGCCGCGTCGTCGCCAAGCTTCATGGCACCGAACATGCGATTGCGGCACTCGACAAGCATCTGTTCGCGCCGCTCGGCATCACTCGCATCCGGCGGGCGCGCAGTCTCCTGGCGGATCAGCTGCCGGATGAAGCGCGCTACCGCGTCGCACTTGATCATGATCACGTTCGCATCCTGCCGCTCGCCCGCAGCGTGATGAGCGATGCGCGACCGCTGGTGCCGATCGGTTACGGACACGAGCAGATCGAGATCCACGAGGGCGACAGTGGGCTGTCGGCCGCGACGGTCGATCTCGCGCGGCTCGTCGCGGTGATGATCAGCCGGCGTGACACGCCGGCGCTTCGCGGCGATACCATCCGCACGATGCTTGCCAATGCCGCCGCGCGAAAGGGCCATGGGCTCGACGGCGCCAAGGACCACGGCGACGGTTCGTTCTATGGCTACAAGGCCGGCGTCCTGTCGTCGGCGTGGAGCGCGCTGCAGTTCGACGGCGACCTCGGGTTTGCCGTGGCCTGGTCGGGCGGCGTGCCGGCGGATGACGTGAAATGGTATCCGAACCTGCCGCCGGTCATGAACGTCGCCAGGCACGTCGCATGGGGCGACGACCTCTTCCCGCAATTCGGCATGCCCTCGCTCGGATGACGGTTGCCGGTCGCAGGGATCGAGTCCATCCTCCGGCGCCTTGATTGCGGGACCATCGCGCAATGCGAAATTCAAACGGCAAAGGCAAGTTGACCATCTCGGTCGATCTTGAGCTTGCCTGGGGCGTCTGGGACTGGGTGACGGCGGAGCATCTGCAGATGGTAGAAGCCGCCGAGCGCCCGATCACGGCCGCGCTCATCGAACTGTTCGATCGTTACGAGATCGCCGCGACCTGGGCGATCGTTGCCGCGTTGCTCGATGAGGACAGCGCGAAATCGCGGCCGGGGAGCACTGCCTGCTGGTACGCGCCCGACATCGTGGAACGGCTCCTCGCCGCCAAGGTGAAACACGAGATCGGCTCTCACAGCGGCCGCCACATCTACTTCGACACCGCGACAGCGGAGGAGGCACGCGCCGATCTCACCTTCGCGCGCGACATCCACCGAGCTCACAGGCTGCCGTTCCGCTCGTTCGTCTATCCGCGCGGCGGCGGCGGGCATTTGGACGTGGCCTACGCCGCCGGGCTGCGAACGTGCAGCTTTTCGGATGTCGGCTGGGTCGAAACGATGCGGCACTTCGGCCGCAGGGCGGGGCAGGGCGCCCATCTCCTCGACATGCTGCTGCCGATCCCGCCGCATCCCGCGCGTCCCGAGCCGGCGGGCGGCCTCGTCAATATCCGCAAATCGATGCTGCTGATGGCGCGCAACGGCCCGCGCCGCTTCGTCCTGCCGTTGGTCACGCGGACCAAGCTGCGCGCAGGTCTCGCCCGCGCGCAAGCGACCGGCGGCACCTTTCACTTCTGGTTCCACCCGTCGAATTTCTACTATCGCCGCGACGAGCAACTGGCGACGCTCGGTGATTTCCTCGAACACGCGGCGAACGAGGCTGCGCGCGGCCGGATCGAGATCGCCACCATGGGCGCCTACGCCGACGCTTCGCAGAAGCCTTCTCCATCCCCACAAGGGGGAGGGGAGCAGTCCACGGCCACGCGGCGATCTCCGACGGCTGGGGTGGACGCATAGCGGTGGCAGCACCGACCGGCAATTATGCTCTCGTTCCCGCGACCTCGATCGAGGAGGCGCGGCTCATCGATTTTGCCCGCGCGGTGTGGCCCAAGCAGGCGCCGGATTTTCCGATCCTGACATCGTGGTGGCGCCGTGCCGCGCCGGAGTGCGCGGTCGCGGTGGTGCATCAGCCGAGCGGGGCGATGGCAGGCATCTGCGGCGGGCGGCCGTGCGAATGGACGATCGACGGGACGACGGTCCCGGCCATCGGCATTTGCGATTGGTTCGTGGCGCCGCCGCATGAAGGCAAGGGCTTGGGCCGCCGTCTCGTCCGGCACTTCGACGCGCCGGATCGGTTCTTCTATGCGTTCTCGATTTCGGAAGCCGCGAAGGCCTATTTGAAAGCGCTGGGCTGGGATGAGCCGCATTCGTCGTCGCTCATGGTGTTGCCGCTGCCGCGCTTCGCTCGCGTCTTCTTCTCCGCGCCCGACGGGCTCGTCTTCCAGGAGCGAGACCTCGGCTACGGCGAACCGCTCGGCGACCTCGGCGCCGTTCTCGACGCGATCGAGACCGCCCGCGATTTCATGACCTCCGCTCACATGCGTCGCGGTGCCAAGGATTGGGCGTGGCGCCTGTCAGTTTGCGGCAAGCGGCGCTATCGCCTCTGGCTCGCCCGCGACGCGGACGGCCGACCGCTTGGATATGTGGTGGTGCGGCCGATGCTGCCTGGGCGGAGCCGGATGATGGACCGCCTCAAGGCCGCGATGATCACCGACCTCGTCGCTCTGGACGATGATCCCGCCCTCCTTCGCGCGCTCGTCGGCAAGGCGGTCCGTACCGCCGCGGCCCTGGAAGCGCGCATCGTGCTGATGACGACCACAAGTTCCGCCCATGCCCGGGCATTGGCCGGCTTCCTGTCGCCCGCGACACCGCTCGTCGGGCGCCTGCTGGCGCGGCGCGCCCCGCAGTTCATGTGGCGGCCCAAAGGGCTCGCCGCCAAGCTGCAGGCCGATCACATGACGCTGACCTTCGCCGACGTCGCACTCGACCTCGACCTGTAGGTAACCGGCGGCGTTGCGACGTTATTGCCGTGGCAGGGAGTGCTCCTGCGACTTGAATACTACCCCTGATTGATTACGCTTCCTTTCAAGGCCGACAACTGCTTGCACACAAGATGCGAGGGATCGGTTCGGAGGAACGCTCATGGACGCCACCACCACATCCCGGAAGCTGTCCGATGCCGAGCACAGCGTTCAGCTTCGCAAGGCTGTCATCGCATCGACCATCGGCACCACCATCGAATGGTACGATTTCTTCCTGTACGGCACCGCCGCGGGCCTGATTTTCGGCAAACTCTACTTCCCCAATGAGGAGGCGCTCAGCGCAACGCTTCTGGCATTCGGCACCTACTTCATCGGCTTTGTCGGACGGCCGATCGGCGCGGCGATCTTCGGCCATTACGGCGATCGCATCGGCCGCAAGGCGACGCTGATCGCGACCCTCCTGTGCATGGGCATCGCGACGTTCCTCATCGCGTTTGTGCCGACCTATGCCTCGATCGGAATCTGGGGCGCCGTGATCCTGACGATACTGCGCATGGTGCAGGGGATCGGCGTCGGGGGCGAATGGGGCGGATCGGTGTTGCTTGCGATGGAGTGGTCAAGGCACCACGGTCAGCGCGGCCTTGTCGCCTCGTGGCCGCAATTCGGCGTTCCGTGCGGATTGTTCCTCGCCAACCTCGCGGTGCTCGCCTTCAGCACCTGGTCCGGCGATCAGTTCGACACGTGGGGCTGGCGGATTCCGTTCGCGATCTCGATCATTCTCGTCGGCATCGGCCTGTGGATTCGCCTCGGCATCCTTGAGACGCCGGTATTCCAGCAGCTTCTCGAGACCAACAAGATCGAGCGCGCGCCTATCATTGAGGTCATCGCGAAGCAGCCGAGGGAGATCATCCTGTCGGCATTGGTGCGCACGTCCGAGCAGGCGCCGTTCTACATTTTCACGGCCTTCATCTTCGCCTACGCCGTCGGTACGCTCCACATGTCGCGGGACTTCATCCTGGCGGCGGTGATGGCAGCGGCCGTCGTATCCTTCGTCACCATCCCGCTATCGGGGCATATCTCCGACCGCATTGGCCGGCGGAAGATGTATCTCATCGGCGCGGCGACGATCGGCCTGTTCGGCTTTCTCTATTTCGGCATGGTCGATACGGCGATCCCGTCGGCGGTGTTCATCGCGATCGTGCTGTCGCTCATCCCCCATGACATCCAATACGGGCCGCAAGCCGCACTGATCGCGGAAGCCTTCACGCCCCGGCTGCGCTACAGCGGCGCCTCGCTCGGCTATCAGCTCGCCTCGATCACGGCCGGCGGACCGGCACCGATCATCGCGACAGCGCTGTATGCGCACTACCAGACGGGTTACGCGATCGCGATCTACATTGCCGCCTGCGCCGTCGTGAGCCTGGTGTCGGCGGCCTTCATGCCCGACTACACCGGCAAGGATATTTCGGCCGAATACGACGCCGCGCCCGTCGCCAGACCTGCGTAAGCGTGGAGCGGGGCGCGCGTCGCCCGCCTACCCTCCGGCGACCGCGACTGCGGGCTTGGGTCGGCGCCAGTCGACGCCGATCCACATAACAAGGAGTGCCGCAGCAAAGCACAGCGTGCCCGACAGGACGAAGGTCTGGAGGTAGCTGCCGAAATCGGTGCGCAGCACGCCGCCGAAATAGGCGGCCGACCCGCTGCCGAGCTGATGGGAGGCGAAGATCCAGCCGTAGAGAATGCCGGCCTTCTCCTTGCCGAACGCGTTTGCCGACAGCCGCACCGTCGGCGGCACCGTCGCGATCCAATCGAGTCCGTAGAAGATCGAGAACAACGACAGGCCGTAGAGCGAGACGAACGAGAACGGCAGGAACAAGAGCGACAGGCCGCGCAGGCTGTAATAGACCGCGAGCAGCAGCCGGTTGTCGACGCGGTCGCTGAGCCAGCCCGACGCGGTGGTGCCGAGGAAATTGAACGCGCCCATCATGGCGAGCATGCTCGCGCCGGTCAGCTCCGGTATGCCGTTGTCGATACACGCCGGAATGAGATGCGTCGCGATGAGTCCGTTGGTCGAGGCGCCGCAGATGAAGAAGCTGCCGGCAAGGAGCCAGAAGTCGCGGCGACGCAAGCCATCGCCGAGCGCGCGGAACGCGATCGCGACCGGATTGCCGGCGGCGGGTGGCGGCTTCGCCGCAACGACGGTCTCGCCATACGGCGCAAGCCCGACATCTTCCGGTCGGTCGCGCATAAAAATGGCGACGATCGGGAAGATTGCGATCGCCACGCAGACGATCGCCAGCACCATCGGGCGCCAGCCATAGGTGGTGACGATGCTCGCCATGGTCGGCAGAAAGATGAGCTGGCCGGCGGCCGCCGCAGAACTCAGGATGCCGATAACGAGGCCGCGGTTCTTGGTGAACCAGCGCGTCGCGACGGTCGCCGCGAGCACGTTCGCCGCGGTGCCGGTGCCGGTGCCGACGACGACGCCCCACAGCAATATCAGCTGCCAGGATTCGCGCATGAACGTCGTCAGCGCGACGCCGGTGCCGATCAGCGTGATCGATGCCAGCATCAGCCGGCGAATGCCGAAGCGTTCCATCATCGCCGCCGCAAACGGCCCGATCAGCCCGAACAGCACGAGGTTGACCGCAACCGCAAACGAGATGGTGCTGCGGCTCCAATGGAACTCCTGCTCGAACGGCACCATGAGGATGCCGGGCGTCGAGCGCACGCCGGCGCCGAGCAGCAACGTCAGGAACGTCGCTCCCGCCACCACCCAGGCGTAATGAATTTTCCGCGGTGTCACTCGTCTCGATCCAAAAAAATGCCGCGCGGGGCGGCGATTTGCAGTCTAGGCGATAACGTAATCTGCGCGCCGCCGAAAGAGCGCTCGCGGCATGGCTGCCCACGCGCGTGAGCCGCGGCGCGCACGCTTCGCTTTGCGGACCCTACCGGCTATAGCTTTTGCGTCATGCAAGGACCGACCTCTCGCACTTTCATCTCCCAACGCCTGCGCCTGCATTATTACGACTGGGGCAATCCCGACGCGCCGCCGCTCGTCCTGGTGCATGGCGGGCGCGACCATGCGCGCAATTGGGACTGGGTTGCCGAGCGCTTGCGCGACCGCTGGCACATCATCGCGCCGGACTTGCGCGGCCATGGCGACAGCGAATGGTCCTCGGACGGTACCTACGCGATGCCGGGCTACATCTACGACCTCGCGCAGCTTGTCCATCAGCGCGCGCTCGGGCCGGTCGCGTTGATCGGGCATTCGCTCGGCGGCAATATCGCGACGCGCTACACCGCGCTTTATCCCGAGCGCGTGAGCCGCCTCGTCTCCATCGAGGGGTTGGGGCCGTCGCCGAAGGTCCAGGCCGAGCGCGCGGCAAAATCGTTTGCCGAGCGCATGCGCGAGTGGATCGATGCGCAGCGCGGCCTCGCCGCCCGCCTGCCGCGGCGCTACCCCTCGATCGAGGATGCGGTGGCGCGCATGCAGGCGGCGAACAAGCAGCTCTCGCCCGAGCAGGCGCAGCACCTCACGCGCTATGGCGTGAACCAGAACGAGGACGGCACCTACAGCTGGAAGTTCGATCCGTACCTCCACGTTTTTCCGCCCGTGGATGTGCCCGCGGCCGAGGTCGAAGCGCTGTGGGCGCGCATCACGTGCCCGACGCTCCTCATCTACGGCAGGGACAGCTGGGCCTCGAATCCGGCGGAGGACGGTCGCGCCCGCCACTTCAGGAATGCCCGCGTCGTGCTTGTGGAAAAGGCCGGTCACTGGGTGCACCACGACCAGACCGATTTTTTCGTGGAGACCGTGAGCAAGTTTATCGCCGGGTAGTCAGCGCAACTAGCCAAAACAAGCGCGGTCATTCCGGGGCGCCGTAGCGCAGCGGAGGCGAGCCCGGAATCCATGAACACGGACTGCGGAGTATGGATTCCGGGCTGCCGAGCTGCGCTCGGCCCCCGGAATGACAGGCTTTGAGACCTGAGGCCTCCTTCCTCGCAATCCTTATGGATTGCCGGGCGAAGGCGTGGCACATTTGCGCGATAACCGGTCGCCCCATTGCAATTGCGGTCGGGCCGGTCGATCACGCGAGCTGCGGCGATCGCCGGATAAATCGAGAGGAGACCCCCAATGCAGAGGACCAAACAATTTTTTCTAGGCACCGCGGCTGTAATCGGTCTCGCCGCTCTGATGGCCACGCCCACCGTCGGCCAGGCGCAGGCGCCCGCGGCGGTCGCAATCGACAGCGATGATATCGGCGGCGTCGTGCGCGGCCCGAACGGTCCGGAGGCCGGCGTGTGGGTGATCGCCGAGACCCGCGACCTGCCGACCCGTTTCACCCGCAGCGTCGTTACCGATGACCAGGGCCGCTACGTGCTGCCCGACCTGCCGAAGGCGAAGTACAAGATCTGGGTGCGCGGCTACGGCCTCGTCGATTCGCCGAAAGTCGACGGCGAGCCGGGCCAGCAGCTCAACCTCACGGCCGTGCCGGCGCCGAACGAAGCGGCCGCGGCGCAGTATTATCCCGCGATCTACTGGTACGCGATGCTGAAGATCCCGCCCGCCGACCAGTTCGGCGGCAAGAGCGATATTCCGTCCGAAGTCACGCAGCCGTTGTGGCTCGCCACGATGAAGAACAACCAGTGCGTCGGCTGCCATCAGCTCGGCGGGCTCGCGACGCGCACGATCCCGACGGGGTTCGGCGAGTTCAAGAACAGCGAAGAGGCCTGGATGCGGCGCACGCAGTCGGGCCAGGCCGGCGAGATGATGACCAACGTCCTCGCGGGCCAGCTTGGCGGCGCGCCCTACAAGTATTTCGCCAATTGGACCGACCGCATCGCCAAAGGCGAACTGCCGCATGCGAAGCCGCCGCGGCCGTCCGGCGTCGAGCGCAACGTCGTTGTCACGACCTGGGACTGGTCGGACGAGAAGCACTATCTCCACGACCTGATCTCGACCGACAAGCGCAACTCGACGGTCAACGGCTATGGCAAGATCTACGGCCAGCCGGAGTATTCGACCGACAACCTGCCGGTCCTCGACCCCAAGACCAATACGGTCACGATCTACAAGGCGCCGGTGCGCGATCCGGGGATGCCGGAGTCGCTCGGCCCCGGCCATGCCGCCGCCGCGAAGCCCATCATGCCGTCCGCCTATTGGGGCAACGAGCAACTGTGGGATACCCGGGTCAACAACCACAACTCGGTGTTCGACAAGAAGGGCAGGCTGTGGCTCGCGGCCGCGGTCCGCGCCCCGGAAAATCCGGAGTTCTGCCGCCGCGGCTCGGATCATCCGTCAGCCAAGCTGCGCCCGCTCGCGCGCAGCAGCCGACAGGCCGCGATGTATGACCCGGCGACCGGAAAGTACACGTTCATCGACACCTGCTTCGGGACCCAGCACCTGAACTTCGCGTATGACGCGAATGACACGCTGTGGTTCTCGGGCGGCGCCGGCGACAGCCCGGTCGGCTGGCTCAACACCAAGATGTTCCTGGAGACCGGCGACGCCGCGAAGTCACAAGGCTGGACCTCGCTCATCATCGACACCAACGGCAACGGCAAGCGCGACGAGGCGACCGAGCCCGGCAAGCCGCTCGAGCCGGGCAAGGACATGCGCTTCGGCCAGAACATCTACGCGGTGATGGCAAGCCCGGTCGACAACTCGATCTGGGGCTCGCTGTGGGGCACGCCCGGCGGCCTTGTGCGGATCAATCCGGGCTCTAACCCGCCGGAGACGACGCTCGCCGAAGTCTACAAGGTGCCGATGCCGGGCTTCGGCGCGCGCGGCGCCGACATCGACAGCAAGGGCGTCGTCTGGGTGTCGCTCGGCAGCGGCCACATGGGCTCGTTCGACCGGCGCAAGTGCAAGGTCCTCAACGGCCCGACTGCCACCGGCGATCACTGCCCCGAGGGCTGGTCGTTCTACCAGTATCCGGGCCCGGGCTTCGAAGGCATCGGTGCGAACAGCGCGGAGTCGAGCTACTACTCGTGGGTCGACCTGCACGACACCTTCGGCCTCGGCAAGGACACGCCGATGTCGACCGGTAACCTCAACGACGGCGTCATCGCGCTCAAGGACGGCAAGATGATCACCATCAAGGTGCCGTACCCGACCGGCTTCTACGCCAAGGGCCTCGACGGCCGCATCGATGACCCGAACGCCGGCTGGAAGGGCAGGGGCCTGTGGGTTTCGAGCGGCGACCGCGCGCCGTGGATGCAGGAAGGCGGCAAGGGCATGAAGCCCATGGCCGTGCACTTCCAGCTGCGCCCCGACCCGCTGGCGCACTGACGCGGTTCGCGCACCGACGCGGCTTGCGCTGACACTGGCTACCTTCCTTTCCCCTCCCCCGCTTGCGGGGGAGGGTCAGGGAGGGGGCCCGTCCGCAAGTTCGTGCCGTGGAGCGTGCCCCCTCCCCAACCCTCCCCCGCAAGCGGGGGAGGGGAAGAATGACCCGCGCGCTGCGCTCCTGCCGACCGATGATAGTCCGCCGAGGCTCCGCAACGGCGCTCGGGCCGAAACCCGCGCTTGCGCACGGGCGGCGCAGTCGCTACATCCCTCGTTCGCACGAGAACCGGTGAGCCCAATGCGCGCGGAAATTCTGACGATCGTCGACGAGATCAAGCAGTCGCTCGGACTGCTGAGGAGGCATCTTTGACGTCGACAAGGCGCGCGCGCGACTTGCCGAGCTGAACCACCTTGCCGAAGACCCCAATCTCTGGAACGATCCCCAGCGCGCCAGCCGGCTGATGCAGGAGCGCACGTCGCTCGAGGATCAGCTCGCCGCCATCGGCCGCATCGAGCGCGATCTTGAGGACAATGTCGGACTGATCGAGCTCGGCGAAGCCGAGAACGACGGCTCCGTCGTCGCCGACGCCGAGCGCGCGCTCAAGGCGCTCAAGACCGAGACCGCGCGCCGCGAACTCGAGGCGCTGTTGTCCGGCGAGGCCGACGGCAACGACAGCTTCCTCGAAGTGCACGCCGGCGCCGGCGGCACCGAGAGCCAGGACTGGGCCAACATGCTGCTGCGCATGTATACGCGCTGGGCCGAGCAGCACGGCTACAAGGTCGAGTACCTCGAAGAGACGTCGGGTGAAGAGGCCGGCGTGAAGTCGGCTACGATCCAGATCAAGGGCCACAACGCCTATGGCTGGCTCAAGAGCGAGAACGGCGTGCATCGCCTGGTGCGCATCTCGCCGTTCGACTCCAACGCCCGCCGCCACACGTCGTTTGCAAGCATCAACATCTACCCGGTGGTCGACGACCGCATCATCATCGACATCAACGAGGCTGATGTGCGCACCGACACCATGCGCTCGGGCGGCGCCGGCGGCCAGCACGTCAACAAGACCGAGTCGGCGGTACGCCTCACCCACATTCCGACCGGCATCGCGGTCGTCTGCCAGGCCGAGCGCTCCCAGCACAAGAACCGCGCCCAGGCGTGGAACATGCTGCGCGCCAAGCTCTACGAGCGCGAGATCAAGAAGCGCGAGGCCGCCGCCATCGCCGAGCAGGCCGCCAAGACCGACATCGGCTGGGGCCACCAGATCCGCTCCTACGTGCTCCAGCCCTACCAGATGGTGAAGGACCTGCGCACCGGCGTGCAGACCTCCAACACCGGTGCCGTCCTCGACGGCGACCTCGACGAGTTCATGGCCGCCGCGCTCGCGCAAAAAGCCTTCGGCGAGGAACCGAAGGAGATCGAGGACGTGGACTAGGCCGGCGCCGTCACGCCACTTGCGGTGCCCAACAGCCTAACCTGTAGCCCGGATGAGCGCAGCGACATCTGGGTGGCACTCACGCGCGGCACCGGCGGTCAGTGCCAATCGGCTGACCCAAATCGTTCCGGATGGCGCTGCCGTCACAGCGGCTCGCCACAAGGCGTCGCCATCTCAAGAACAGGGAAACTTTCCCTGAGAACAGGGAGAATCTCAGGGAAAACTATTTTTTCGGGGTTTTTCGGCCCGTTTTCGCCCGTTCGGCCAGGATTTTGATTTTCGTATCATAGGTTTGCATCGGATTCCCTGATCTTTCTGGAGCAGTGAAAACCTTCCACCAAGCAGGGAAGGCCCCTTCGTCGCGTCCGGGGTCATTCCGGGGCGCCATAGCGGGAGCGGAGGCGAGGCAGCCCGGAATCCATAACCACTGGCTGCGGAGTATGGATTCCGGGCTGCCTCGCTGCGCTCGGCCCCCGGAATGACCACCGAAAGCGCGGCACTTCTTGAGCTTGACTATAGGCGAAATAGGAATATAGTCAAGATTGAGATCGTTTCCGCAGGCCAAAGATTTGGAAGACGACCATGAACGCGTTGCTGGAAAAGGCGATGGCTGCGGTATCACAACTGCCCGAGGCTGAGCAGGAAGCAATCGCGAGTTCTCATTCTCGATGAAATCGCCGCCAACCGAGGTTGGGACGAGCGCTTTGCCAAGACGCAGGATCAATTGAGCGAGCTGGTGCGCGCAGCACGCGCGGAAGCTGGTCGGAGTGAGGTGCGGCCGCTCGATCCGTCCGGTGGGCGGAAGTAGAACGACATGGGGAAACGCTCATTAGATTGACGCGCAAGCGCCTCACACCATCACAATCAAACTGAGACGCTACCCACCCCACGTTCTAAGCGCGGCGCGCCCTAATGGACAAACTAGAGTTCATCGAAAAAGCTCCAGGGTATTACGTATTAGCAATCGCTGTGACGCTCTCCCGTCTAGGCAACGAACTTGCGGCGAGCGCCACCATTGAAAATACTTTCGACGCGGATGAAGACTATTTCAGAAGAGACAGGCTTTGGGGCGCCGCCATCGTCACCCTTCTTAGGCACGGAGTCATCGAAGTAGTTCCGGATGACTTCGGACCTACGCTCTACAGGCCGCAACCATCCATTGACGAATGGCTACAAAAGACTGCACCCACCCTCTACCCTTGGTATCCAAAATTCTCGGCAGCGGGCGATCCATGGCTAAAAGCGGCTATGAGGAATATCAACAACCAGTATGCGCTACTTCGGCTCCGTGATGAAGATTTTGACAGTGCAGAGGAAGCCGAATGGGAACCCATACCAGTCGATCTGAATGATCCGGCTCTAATAGAGGCGATCAAGGCAGTCGATAAAGCGGTTGTAGCGATCGAAGGTGATAACGGTTACGCCGTGCATGCTGAAGGCGAGCGCAGTTATGTTCTCGCGAGCCTGAAAGACTTTCAGAGAACGCTCAAGGAGCGAACTGTAATCTATGCCCGGCAAGTAAAGGCGCTTGTTGTTGATCCCTTAGGACGTGTCATCGGACGTTTCGGCAACGCGGCCGTGGGCCTCGCGGCCAGCGCTGCACGCGAGGCCATCTTCGATTGGATCAAGACGCATGCGGCAAAGCTTCTGAGTCTTTTACTGCCATAGTCGCACCGACAGAATGCTCTGTATCATAACTGCCTGATCGTGGCTGCGCTCGCGGCGCCGCCCCGGATCTCGCGAACGTGCGTTCGCTCATCCGGCTACGTCATCGCATCAAGCCGCCCATATTACGGTGTCCCGCCTCCGGGTCCGCTGAAGAGCGGCAGCAGGGACTCCGACTCGACGCGGCCGGTGGCGAAGGCGTTGAAGCCGCGCGGGGCGCCGCCGACGGCGTCGCGGATGACTTGGCGGATCTGCGCGTTCGACAGGAAGAGGTCGTGGTTGATGATGCCCCAGCCTTCCTTCGAGGCATCGATGACGCGCAGGCCCTTCTGCTCGAGGCGTGCCTTTTCGGCGGCGCCGACGCGGGTGACGCCGCCGTTGATCCAGCGCGACACCGCGAGCGCGCGATCGTTGGTTGCGGTGATGACCGTGATCTTTGCGGCAAGCGGGCCGACGTGCTCGACTGACGTCATGAACACGTCGATGTCGATGTCGGGCGACGCGAAGATCACCGCGCCGATGCGGTCGGCGGCGCTGTCGCCGCGCTTGGCGTAGAGCTGGCGCAGCGCTTCCATCGTCAACATGGTGCCGACCGAGTGGGCGACGATGTTGATGCGGCCGATGGTCGGGCTCGCCATCAGGTCCTCGATCACCTGGGTGAGGGCGTCGCGCGACCACATGGCGCTCTCGCGGTCGTAGCCGTAGTCGAACAGCTTGCCCTTCGACGGCCAAGAAAACACCATGGTCTCGCCGGGAAACTTGATGGCGTCGGAGAGGCGTGCCGCATCGAGCGCGGCGGTCTCGAACGTCGTGTTGAAGCCGTGGACGTACATCAGCACGTCGCGTCCGCTCGTCGCCTGGACGAGGTCGCCGATCTGCGCTCCGGTGTCGATCCCCTTGATGGTCCAGTCGACAAGCCCGATCGAGGCCAGGGTGAAGCGCCCGTCATCCGGCGGGATCAGCTTGACGCGGCCGACTGTCATCTTCGCCGCGCGCTCCGTGCCGAACCACGGGCTTGCGCGCGCACCGCTCGCCGGCTTGCGCGTGGTGGCGACAAGGAGGGTCGGCTGCTGGGAAATTTCCGAGGCGTCGAACCGCGGTGCGTTCGCGGCCATGCCGGCGCATCCGGCGACAGTGAAGGCCGCGCCGGCGGACGCGAGGCCGCGCAGCGCCGCGCGGCGTGACACCGTGCGCGGGCCGCCATGCGCGAGCCATCGATTGTCGGACATCCACCACCCCGTCCTTGCCACCCCTCCGTCTTAACCCTGAACACGGCAATAGAACGGCGGAGGGCGGAACCCGTGTTCTGCGGCCAAAGTCTTAAGGAGAACTTGCGTCTGCGTGCGGCTCTCCTGCCATTTTGTTGCGCAGTCGGTGCGGTCTTTGCACAGTCATTGCGAGGCACTTTCCCGCATTGATGTAACGGCCAAAGCGTGGTTCGCTTCGCCCAAGGAATAAAATCGGGAGGATTTGGATGGGACGCTGGTATGTCGCCTTGCTGTCGCTGTGCGCGTTGAGCGTGACGGCGGCTGCGCAGAACGCCGCACCGGACAAGACCTTCGTCATGAAGCTTGCGACCGCGACGCTCAATGACGGGCAGCATGAATGGATGAAGCGCTTCGGGGCCGCGATCGAGCAGAAGTCCGGCGGCCGCATCAAGGCGGAACTTTATCCGGCGAGCCAGCTCGGCTCGATCCCGCGCATGATCGAGGGCACGCAGCTCGGCTCGATTCAGATTTTCATAAGCCCGCCGGAGTTCCTCGTCGGCGTCGATCAGCGCTTCGAACTGATGAGCGCGGCCGGTTTGTTCGAGAACGAACACCACGCGGTCAAGGTCGTGAGCGATCCGGAATTCTCCAAGGCCTTTCTCGCGGTCGGGGCCAACAAGGGGCTGATCGGCGTCGGCCTCTTCATCGGCGGGCCGGCGGCATTCGCGACGCGCACGCCGT
This sequence comes from uncultured Alphaproteobacteria bacterium, assembly GCA_963787675.1. Taxonomy (GTDB): domain Bacteria; phylum Pseudomonadota; class Alphaproteobacteria; order Rhizobiales; family Xanthobacteraceae; genus JAJPKK01. Next base: position 308,594 of record CAWBDV010000003.1, read on the forward strand.
TCCGCGCGCTCTCCTATGTCCAGGGCAAGAAGATCAGGGTATTCGCCTCGCCGTTCCAGATCGACCAGATCACGCGGCTCGGCGGCACGGGCGTGCCGATGTCGCTCGGCGACGTGCTGCCGGCGCTGCAGCAGGGCACGATCGACGGCGCACTCGGCGCGCTGCAGGTGTTCACCGCGTTCGCCTATTACGATACGACCAAATACATGAACGAGGCCGGCCAGTCGTTCGTGTTCAGCCTCGCGGTCATGAGCAAGCGCTGGTTCGACACGTTGCCGGCCGATCTCCAGGCGCTGGTGCTCGCGACCGCCAAGGGGATCGACGTCAATCCGTGGGAGGTCGATTTCCTCGCGCGGCAGCGCAAGACCTGGGTCGAGAAGGGCGGCGAGCTTAATGCGTTGTCGGCGGCCGACCACGCCGAGCTGATGGCAAAGACGGGCACCATCGGCGATGACATCGTCAAGACCAAGCCGGATCTGCAACCGCTGTGGCAGGAGCTGCGCGCCACGGTGAAGCGGACACAGTAGGACGGCGAGAATGGTAGGTTGTGCAAAGCGCGGACGTGTCCGCGCGTGCGCACCAGTTGCGCGGCCATGGTGCGCACGCTTCGCTTTGCGCACCCTACGCGTATAAACTGTGGGGCCGGCGGCGCTTCGCCGGCTCATATGGAGGAGATATGCCGGCTCGGGAAACGACCCATACGGTGCGCGGCGTCAAAGTGCGCATGTTCACCGGCGGCGAGGGGCCGCCGCTGATCTTTCTGCATGGCGCCGGGGGCGTCGAACGCTGGCTGCCGTTCTTCGACCTTCTTGCCGCGCATTGCGCCGTGATGGTGCCGGAGCATCCGGGCTTCGGCGGCTCGGATAATCCGGCGTTCATCCGCAATGTCGGCGACGTTGCCATGTACTACCTCGATTTCCTCGATGGCCTCGGCGGCGGCAAGGTCGATCTCGTCGGCAATTCGCTCGGCGGCTGGATCGCGGCAGAGCTTGCGACGCGCAACTGCGCGCATCTCAAGACGTTGACCCTGCTCTCGCCGGCGGGCGTGCGCGTCAAAGGCGTGCCGTCGGGCGATAACTTCATCTGGGGTCCGGAAGAGGCGATGCGCAACCTCGTCCACGACCAGGCGGTCGCCGAGCGCATGATCGCCATGGTGCCGACGGACGCCGAGGCGGACCGCGCGCTCACGAACCGCTTCATGGCGGCGAGGCTCGGCTGGGAGCCGCGCTGGTTCAACCCGGCGCTGGCGCGCTGGCTGCACCGCATCTCGGTGCCGACGCTCGTGCTGTGGGGCGATGACGACAAGCTGCTGCCGGCGCGCTACGCCGAGGTCTGGCGGAAGGAAGTGCCCGGCGCGCAGGTCGAGATCATCCCGAGCTGCGGCCATCTGTTGCACATCGAAAAGGCGGAGCTCGTGGCGAACAAGGTCCTCGCCTTCGTGAACGGCAAAGCGCGAGGTACGCAATGAAATTCGTCTGTTTCCACCTGATGCCCTACCGGCCCCTCGATTTCGAAGAGCGCGCAAAATATCGCGCCGCCTGGGTCGTGATGCCGAACACGCTCTACGATCCGAAAAAGGGCGCGGAGGAATATGCCTCCTACATCGATCAGCTGGTGTCGGCGGAGGCGCTGGGCTTCGACGTCATCGGCGTCAACGAGCATCACCAGACCGCGTACGGCCTGATGCCGGCGCCGAACATCATCGCGAGCGCGCTCGTCGCCCGCACCAAGAAGGTCAAGGTCGCGATCCTCGGCCGCGCGCTGCCGCTCGTGAACAATCCGCTCAACATCGCCGAAGAGTTCGCCATGCTCGACAATCTGTCGCGCGGGCGCATCATTACCGGCTTCGTGCGCGGCATCGGCACCGAGTATCACGCGACCGGCATCTCGCCGAGCTTCTCCCACGAGCGCTTCCATGAGGCCCACGACCTCATCGTCGGCGCCTGGACGAAGCCCGGCCCATTCGAGTTCGAGGGCGAGCACTTCAATTTTCGCTACGTCAACATCTGGCCGCGTCCCTATCAGCAGCCTCATCCGCCGATCTGGATTCCGTCGATGGGTTCCTCGGAGACGATCCAGTGGGCGGCGGACCCCTCGCGTAAATATCCCTTCCTCGTCACCTTCAGCGCCGAGGATCTCGTGGTGCGCTATCTCAACATGTACCGCGACCAGGCGCGCAAGTTCGGCTACGAGGCCGAGGGCGGGCAGCTCGGTTGGGCGTGCCCGATCTACGTCGCCGACACCGACGAGCGTGCCATCGCGGAGGCGCGGGCCGGGGTGGAGACGCTGTTCAACCAGTATCTCGCCAATCCGTGGGAGATGCTGCTGCCGCCGGGCTACACTTCACTTAAATCGATGAAACGAACCATGTCGCTGCGCAAAGCGCTGGGTTCGGGGGCACGCAACCTGACGATCGAGGACTTGTCGGCGAACGGCACGGTCGTCGTGGGCAGCGTAAAGACCGTGCGCGAGCGTATCGCGCGCATGCGCGAACGCACCGGCTTTGAGATTCTGGTAGCGCTCTTGCAGTTCGGCGTGATGAGCGACGAACTCACCAAGCGCAACATGGAGCTGTTCGCCGCCGAGGTGATGCCGCACTTCCGGAAGTGACCGCAGGTGCACCTCCCCCTGGAGGGGGAAGGTCACCCGCGCCGCAGGCGCGGGTGGGGGGCAGCGCTGCAGCAAACGGCGGCGGCCACCGGTGTCAGAGACCGTCCTATGGCGCCCCGAGGACTGCCATGATAAGCTTCTAAAGCCCGCCGATCTCCGTTCGCCGCAGAGGCGCCGTTAGGTAATAGGGCGAGGCTATCATACCCCCGACAAGCCCGACGACGAAGGGAGTGTGGGATCATGGTGCTCAAGGATCGCATCGGAAGTCTGTTCTGAGATGCGCGAGCTGAGCCGAATGCCGCTCTCGCGTCTGCCGAACGTTGCTGCCCCGGCATGCAGCCCACGCCGATTGATGCAGCAGGCCGCTGCGTCCGCCTCCAATGCAAACGTAGTTGATCCCGCCGAGCTCGTAAGCCGCGCGCTGGCGATCCTCGTTGAGGAGGATAAAGCGTGGCAAGCGCGCCGGGAGGCGAATCTTTCGCCAACGAGGGCGCGATGAACTGCTCCTGCGGCTTCGTGAATACGACGGCCGCGCGTTTCTGCGGAGGCTGCGGCAAACCGCTTAGCACCGCCGCCGCCCAGGTGCCAGAGGCAGAACGTCGGCATGTGTGCGTCCTGTTTTGCGATTTGGTGGACTCGACCCCGTTATCCCGCCGGCTTGATCCGGAAGATTTGCGAACTGTAGTCAACTCATATCAGCGCGCCTGCGAGGCCGTGGCTCAGCGGTTCGCGGGGTTCGTGGCGCAATATCGGGGCGATAGTGTCGAAGTTTATTTTGGCTATCCTCATGCTCATGAGGACGACGCCTGTCGCTCGGTTCGTTGCGCCCTTGCCATGGTTGGGGCGGTCGGGCAACTCGCCGTTGGTTCCAATGTCCGCCTGCAGGTTCGTATTGGCATTGATTGCGGACGTGTGGTTGTCGGCCCGCTAGGAGACAGCGGTAGGCAAGAAAGGATAGCGGTTGGAGAAACCCCAAACCTCGCCGCTCGCGTGCAGGCGGAGGCCGCGCCTGGCGAAGTAGTAATATCAGATTCGCTCCAGCGGCTTCTGCCGAGAACGGTCACGACGGAGCCGATGGGGACTCGCAAGCTTAAGGGCATTGAGCGCCTGGTCGGGTTGTACAAGGTGTGCGCCTCGGACGATCAGGTTGAAGGTCAGAACCCGACCAGAACTCTGTTCATCGGCCGCACCAAAGAGTTGGCGATACTTGACGCGCTGTGGTCTAGCGTGAAGCAGGGTAGGCCTCAATTCGTTACGTTGCTGGGCGAACCAGGCATCGGGAAGTCGCGGCTTGTCGAAGAATTTCGTGAGCGTGTCGCAGGCTCTGATGTGGACGTACTCGAGACCCGCTGTACGCAATATTCGCAAAACAGCGCCTTTCTACCGGTCACTGAGCTGATTTCACGCCGCTTGGGAACTCGATCGGTCGCTTAGTGCCAAAGAGAGACTGGATCGAATCGACAAGCGGCTTGAAGAACTTAATATCACAGCTCCCGATGTGGCGCCTCTGCTGGCGGCTCTTCTCTCTATTCCTGCGGGTGACAGGTACCCTCCGCTGGTGGTTTCGCCGATACGGCGCCGTACCCGCACGCTCGATATTTTGACCGGCTTAGTGAAAGCTATTGCGGCCCAACGGCGTGTAATATTCGTCTTAGAGGACCTTCATTGGGCTGATCCCTCTACCCTCGAGCTATTGCAATTGATCATTTCGTCACCATCGCAACTGCCATTGTTCGGAATTTTTACTGCTCGACCAGAATTCAAGGCGAATTGGACGGACAACTCCGCGACCTCAGTCGTCGAAGTTTCCCGGCTCAATAGTGCCGAGGTTCAGGCAGTGGTTTCCAGTGTCGCACGCGGCAAACAAATACCTGGCGAGGTGATGCGCAGGCTTATGTACCGATGCGAGGGCGTGCCGCTATTTGCCGAAGAAATCACGCGCTCGGTGATGGAGTCGGGCGCCATCGAGGAACACGAGTTTTCGTGGGAGCTGACTGGCCCACTTCCGACTACGCTCATTCCGGCTAGTATCGATGCCTCGCTTATGGCCCGCATTGATCGATTAGGCGATGCGCGGGCCACTGCTCAGCTAGCCGCCACCATCGGCCGAGAGTTTTCGTACGAGCTGCTTCGAGCAGTGAGCGGACGGACCGAGAGGGAGCTTGGTGAAGACCTGCAGCGGATGATTGATGCCGGCCTCGCCTGGCAGGGATCAAAAAGCAACGCCGACACCTTCGTGTTCAAACACGTATTGGTCCAAGTGGCTGCGTACGAATCATTGCTCCGCTCAGAACGGCAACGACATCACGAGGCCATAGCACGAGCACTTCGATCAAATTTCCCGATCGACGTGGAGGACGAACCCGAAGTCGTTGCACGTCACCTCTCCGGCGCCGGGCATCATGCGGAGGCAAGCGATTATTGGCTGGCCGCTGGGCAGAACGCCCTCAAACGCATGGCAATTCCCGAGGCCTACGGTCACTTTGTCCGCGGTCTCGACGGCCTCAAGGAACTGCTCAAGCAGCGGCCTAAGTCGTCTCAGGAGATCCTGGCTAAAGAACTCGAACTGCAGATCGCGATAGCCCCAACGATGATGACAGTACACGGTTGGGCATCGCCAACCGTGGCCGAGGCCTGCGAGCGGGCGAGGGCGCTCTGTCGGCAGTTGGATCGAACCGATAAATTATACCGGCCTATTTGGGGACTTTGGACGAATCTGTTCGTGGGTGGTCAACTTGATCGCGCCCTTGTTACGGCCAAGGAAGCACTCGAAATGGCTATTAACAGCGGCGTGCCGATGCTTGAGGTCACCGCGCGCCACGCGGTAGCCTACACTCACTACTACCGAGGTGAATGGTTAGAAGCCACGCCGCACGCTGAGGCCGGGCTCGCGCTCTATTCGGCAGAGCAGGAGCGCGCCCTCACGGCGGAGTTTCAGCTCAGCTCGACCGTCAACCTCGTGGCCGTGCACGGCAGCAGCCTGTGGATGATGGGCCATCAGGATCAGGCAGTTCAGCAACTTGAGCGCATGATCGAGATTGCCCGCGAAGTCAATCATCCGTCCGCACTCAGCAACGCGCTGGGGGTGGCGTGCTATATGCTGACATTTCATCACGACTTTCCGAGGATGTTGCGCTGCGCTGAGGAGGTAAAAAGCTTCGCGCGCGAGGAGGGATGGGAACTTTGGTATGCGGTCGGGGTGATGAGCAGCGGATGGGCGCAGATGCGCATGGGCGATCGTGCGAATGGTCTCAAGGAGCTGCTCGAAGGCGTCGCACTGTTTCGCGCCACGCGATCAGATTTGATGGGGCCGACCGTTGGCGTAATCCACGGAGAAGGTCTTCGGGCCGCCGGCAGACAGCAAGAAGCGCTTGAGATGCTTGGTGCTACTGCGGAACGGGCAGAGCGAGGGCATGTCGGCGTGCTCTTGCCTGAGGTGTACCGACTTATGGGCGAAATCTATTTTGAATGCGGCTCAATGGACCAGGCCGAATCGGCCTTTTGCAGGGCTCTGGCGACCGCGAAATCCCAGAAGGCGCTCTCGCTCTCGCTGCGTGCAGCCTTATCTTACAATGCGCTTCTCGAACGTACCCAGCGCCGAGGAGAAGGAATCTCGCTGGTACGCCAACAGTACGAGTGTTTCACGAATAGCTTTTCGAGCCCGGAACTCGTGACTGCGCGTGCGATGCTAGAGAGAGTGGTAGCCTAAGTGACAACCCTAGACACATCTTTTACTACGCGCGGTCTGCTTCATGAACCTCCCCCCTTTGAAGCATTGCCTGCCGAGGTAAGCGCCGAGGTACCTCACAACGTTTCGTTCACGGTGTCGCCGGCACATCCAAGCAACCAGCTGTACATCCAACGCATATCAGCACGTTCGGAGCATCCGCCAGTGCGAGCGTGGCCTTATTGCCACGACCCCGTGACCGGTGCTCAGCGTTTTCGAGCGCAGCTCCCACCGATAGCTGCAGATCAGATAGTGGAGTACAGGCCGGTGCTGACACGCCTGGGCCTCACCGTTGCAGTACTGCCAGCGCGCACGGCTCGGGGGGTGCGCAAAACTCCGGTGTCGATTGCGCCCGATCAGCCGGTATCTCATAAGAATGTGCCTCGCTACCAATGGGAACACGAGTTTCTCGGAGCATTCACTGCGCAGCTCGCCAAGTCCCCTAAATCGTTCGGCCCTGCGCCAGACGGGCTGCACATCACGTTCTACATCCAGTCGGGCGAGATTCACGGACCGAAGCTCAACGCAAAAATCCGCGGCGAGGGCGGTGACTGGATGCTCGTGCGCCGCGATGGTGTCGGCGTAGCCGACGTCCGTATCACCTATGAAACCGAGGACGGCGCACTATTGCTTTCGCGCTACTACGGCATCTTCGACCTTGGCCGCGATGGATACGAACGCGCTCTGCGCAAAGATTACGATCCTGTGCCGCCGCTCGTGGTTGCGCCGCAATTCATAACTTCGCATCCAAAATGGCTCTGGGTGAATCGGCTGCAGTGCATCGGTGTAGGCGGTGTTAGCATGGCCGACCTGCTCGTTCGCTTCGACCTTTACGCAATCAGGCCGGGCCAGCCACTTCCTTCATCAGGAGTGCCGCCTCTGCGCGGCACGGCGCTGGCGGAATACCCAGTTGTGAGTGACGCCAAATGGACTTCTTGAAGGTCGGTTAGCTGAGGGGATCGCGATGACGCAGGACAACTCGCAGGTGCCTTGGACGGAGGAGCAGTGGGCTCGCGCGAACCAAGTAATCCAGGAGGAGGCAAGTCGGGCGCGAGTCGGCGCACAATTTCTGCCGCTCCTCGGGCCGTTGCCGGCCAGCGAGGACTTTGTGCGGAACGAACTGATCTCGTACCCGGATGTCACGCCGGGACAGAAGCGGATATCCATCGCCGACACGGATACGATCAAGCTGCCCACATTGCAGGTCAAGGTATATTTGCGTGGGGCGCAGATGGCGGATCCGGAGATGACGAGCGCACTCGCCATTCTTCGTCGTGCTGCCAATGCTCTCGCTCGCCTCGAGGATGCGATAATCTTCAACGGTCAGTCGACGCCAGGCGGCGACGGAAAGGCCAATCCCAAGTCGGGCGTCGACAGGCTTCCGAAGATCTGGGAAATATTGGGCGGGCAGGACACCGACGGCCTCTTGGGTCCCGACCCCGCGCGTGGTTCGGCTCCGGCAGCGACGCGACGCGAGGTTCCTATTGCTCTTGACGGAGAAGAGAGCGGTCAACATCTGGTGGCCGCTGTGTCACAAGCAATTGGAGATTTGGAAGCGAGCGGACATTTTGGGCCTTTCGCCGTGGTACTCGATCAGAAATTCTTCTTGGTTGCACAGACGCCGGATCCGGGTTCGCTGGTGCTGCCGCAAGATCGGATCATTCCGTTCCTTGGCGGCGGCCTGCTGCTCCGTTCGGGCACGCTTCCAGACGACAAGGGCGTTGTCGTCGCGCTTGGCGGTGCACCTGTCGAGCTTGTCGTCGCGACCGATGTGACGCTCCAATTCCTTCAGGTTACCGCCGATCCGAGCTTTGTCTTTCGCGTCATGGAGAAAATGGTACTCCGCATCAAGGAGAGCGACGCAATTGTGCGGCTCGCAGGGTCACGGCCGGAAGCGCAAGCTCAAGATCAGTCGCCACGGCCTCCACGCCCGAGCCCGAAAGATGACAAAAAATGACCGGTCGCGAGGCTAGGCGAGAGGTTTGGCTGCGGCCGATTGCGCCGGGTCGGCCGACGCGTGCTTATCGGGCGACCCGTTAGCGCGGGTGATACATGTCCACTCGGGTTGTTGTCTTCGGTGGCGGCGTGGCCGGGATGAGCGCCGCACAGGAGTTGATCGAGCGAGGCTTCGAAGTCGTCGTTCTCGAACGCCGAGATATAGCCGGCGGCAAGGCTCGCAGCGTGCCGGTCAGCGATGGCGGCGGAGGCAGCGGGCACCAGCTTGCCTCAACGGGCGCGCAATCGGTCGGTCATCGGCTGCCAGGCGAGCACGGCTTCCGGTTCTTCCCCGGATTCTACAAACACGTGATCGACACCATGGGTCGTATTCCGTCCTTCGATGGGCGCGCCGTGGCGGACCATCTCGTGCCCACGACTCGCATGGCTATCACGCAATATGGAAAGCCGACCTTTCAGATACCGGTGGCGTTTCCGCGTATTCCGAACGACGCAGGCACGCTGCTGCGCGACATACTGCTTTCATTCGGCCCGATCACTGACCTCTCACCACAGGAATTCGCCTTCTTCGGCGCCCGCATCTGGCAGATCCTCACATCGTGCCAGCAGCGACGCATCGCGCAATATGAGCGAACGAGCTGGTGGGAGTTCGTCGGCGCCGAGCAGCGCTCGACGGCTTATCAGAAGTTCCTCGCAGACGGGATAACGCGCTCGTTGGTGGCCGCCAAGGCGCGCAGGGCCAGCACTCGCACGATCGGGGACATATTCGTACAGCTAATGCTCACCATCGTTAATCCGAGTGGGGAATCGACTGATCGGGTTCTCGATGGGCCGACCAATCTCGTTTGGATCGATCCGTGGCGACGCTACCTAGAAGCACGCGGCGTGCGGTACGTCACCGAAGCGGAAGTCGAGGAAATCCATTGCAACAAGGGGAGTGTCGCTTGTGTCGCCGTGCGGCAAGGCGGCAAACGCATCATGGTGCAAGGCGACCAATTCGTGGCCGCGCTGCCGCTTGAGCGCATTGCTCCCTTGGTGAACGGCGGCCTGCTGTCCGCTGACCCGGCACTCGCCAACCTGCGAGCGCTCGCCCCAAACGTGGAATGGATGAACGGGGTTCAGTTCTATCTACGTCGCGACGTGCCGACGGCGCATGGGCATGTGATTCATATCGACACCGAATGGGCACTCACTAGCATTTCGCAGCTCCAATTCTGGCGCAAAGTGCCGCCAGAGCAGTTCGGTGATAGCGACGTTCGTGGCATCTTGTCGGTAGATGCTTCCGACTGGACGGCGCCGGGAGCAAACGGCCGATCGGCCATGCGATGCTCGCGCGAGGAGGCCGTGCGTGAGATTTGGCGGCAGCTCAAACGCTCCATCAATGCCGAGCGGGAGCTGCTGCGTGACGAAGACTTGCATTCTTGGTTCCTAGACCCGGACATCGAGACTGATTCCGCGGGTTCGGGCCTGCTGCGGAATGCGGAGCCGCTGCTCGTGAACCTGGTCGACACCTGGACACTGCGACCGGAGGCGACCACCGCCATTCCGAACTTGTTTCTAGCCTCCGACTACGTGCGCACCTACACCGACCTTGCGACTATGGAGGGCGCCAACGAGGCGGCGCGGCGCGCTGTGAACGGACTGCTTGACGCCCTCAAGTTCGAGGGGACGCGTTGCGAGCTGTGGCAACTTCATGAGCCTCAAATCCTCGCCCCGTGGCGACTCTACGATGCTGCTCGTTATGAGGCAGGACAGCCGTGGGACGATTCGCTTGTGCAGGTGGCTGCCCATGCGATCCGTGGCGCGTCGCCATTGCTCGACGAGGCCCGGCCATTGCTCGAAATGGTTGCGCCGTTTGCGGGCCCCGTGGCTGACGTGCTTGACCAGTCTGATGGCGCGATCGAGGATCCGAACGAGGTGCGGACGGTAGATCCGTCAGCCGAGCGCGGCGCTGCTTACGTGCCAAAGTCAAAACATTCCTCGCCGGACGTTACAAACATCGCGCTGGCTGCTGCTGATGCTGCGGGGCCGGCGGGTTTTCTAGACCGCCTTAAATGGTACCAAGGCTTGCTGGTCGATACCCTTGCGTCAGGCGTGCCGACTTGGGAGCCGCAGCGGCACATGTATGCCCTGGCGAGGGACTTTCTCGACCGATCGGGCAAGGGCCTCCGCCCGGCACTATGCATCGCAACGGCACGCGCGCTAGGAAGCCGCACGGAGGATGCGCTGTCGTCGGCAGCCGGCATAGAAATGCTGCACAACGCTTTCTTGGTGCACGATGACGTCGAGGACGGTAGCGACTCGCGGCGCGGCAACGCAACCATGCATCGGCGCGTCGGGATTCCAATTGCAGTAAACACCGGCGATGCCATGAATGCACTCGCCATGCGCTTCTTTCGAAGGAACGCGGAACGGCTCGGACCAGCCTCGGCTCTACGGATTTTCGACGAGGTCGATCACATGCTGGTTGAGACTTTGGAGGGGCAGGCCACAGAACTCGGCTGGATACGCGACAACGATTTAGCTATTGGAGCCGATGATTATCTCCGGCTGGTGCTTAAGAAGACCGCATGGTACAGCTTCATTCATCCCCTGCGGATCGGTGCGCTAGTCGCTGACGAAAAGGATCAGAACCTCGGACGGTTCGATCGCTTCGGCTATCTCCTCGGGCTCGCCTTCCAGATCACCGATGATGTTCTGAATCTCAAAGGAAACCTTTCTCGCTACGGTAAGGAGATCAACGGTGACCTGTGGGAAGGTAAGCGGACGCTTTTGCTCATCCATGCGCTCGAACGCGTGGATCGCGCGGACCGCGCCTGGATCGCAAGCTTCCTGGGCCGGCCACGTGAGCGGCGGTTACCGCGCGAGGTTATGCGGCTTCACGACATGATCTCGAAGAGTGGTAGCATCGATTGGGCACAGCAAGCGGCAGCCGCATTTGCAGAGGCTGCGGGGCGCGAGTTCGAAAACACGGCATTCGCAGGCGTGCCGGTTGGTCCCGACCTCAAGTGGTTGCGGAATAGCATCGATTTCCTCGTTCAGCGCGAGGCCTGAAGCTCGTTGGCGGGGGAGGCCCGAAGTTCCTCGGCGGGGTGGGTTGTCCGGTTCGATTTGTCCTACGCTTGACGCATGCTGGAAGAGCGCGAGATAAATCCGGGTGAGTGAGCGCGAACCGCGAATTGTGCGGATTCGCGTATCATCTTGATGTCACCCCACCCCGGATCCTCCCCTTTCAGGGGAGGGTGCTTCTCAAATCAGCTCTTCAGCATCGGCGCGATGATCTTGTCGATCTGCTCGATCGTCAGCTCGCCGCCGTGGCGCTCGCCGTTGATGAAGAACGTGGGGGTCGAGTCGACCTTGAACTTGCGCGAGGCGATGTCGCGCATCTGCTGCACCTTATTGAGGAGCGCGGTGTCGTTGATGCACGATTGGAAGCTCTCCTCGGTGAAGCCCGCCTGCTTGGCGATGGCGAGGAGCGGCGGGATCGCGTCGCGCACCGCCCATTTCTGCTGCTGGGCGAACAGCGTCTCGATCAGCGGATTGTATTTTTCCGGCCCGGCACAGCGCGCCAGCATGAACGCCGCAGCGGCCAGGCGATCGAGCGGGAACTCGCGCATGATGTAGCGCACCTTGCCGGTATCGATGTACTTCGCCTTGAGCGCCGGGAATGTCTCCATCTCGAACCGCGCGCAGTGCGGGCAGGTCATCGAGGCGTACTCGATGATGGTCACCGGCGCATCCTTGGCGCCGAGCGGAATGTCGTCCAGCGGGCCTTTGGCCTCGAGTTCGAGCATCGAGATGGTGTCGGCCTGGGCGGTGCCGCCAAGCCGCCAGAGCCATTCGAACATGCCCATCGACCCGAAGGCGGCGAGCGCCAGCGTGGTGGTCGTAACGAATGTGCGGCGGGTGATCATGTAGCCTCCGTTGGTCCCCTTCGACATAGGCGCGATTTTCGCAACAGGGAGCGGTTTGCGCAACAGGGGGCGGTTTTCAATTTGGTAATGGTTGCGGGGGTGCGTCATTGGAAGCGATTGTCGCGCGGAAGCGCAGCCGTACCGCGTCCGTCGGTCACGCAGGTTTGATTGCCGCAGCAAGGCGGCCGAGCGCCGCGCGCAGGCGTTCGTCGGTGATGCCGGTCATCTCCGCCGCGAACGCAGCGGCGCGGGCGTCATCGATCTTCGCCCGGCGCGGCTTGCGATTGCGGCGGGCGAGCGGCGCCTGGCGGAGCGCGATGCCCGAAATTGCCTGCCAGCCGAAATAGCGGTTCACGCGCTCGACGATCAGGCCCGACATGTGCTGGATCTCGATCGCCGCCGGGCCTTCGACGCGCAGCACCAAGGTGGCGGGCTGCATGTCATCCGGGTCCGAGGTGCGCACCCAGTTCATCCGCATCGGCTCAGCGTGTGCCGCGACCTCGGCGCCGACGATCTCGTCCCAGTGGGTCACGATCTCACGCGACGCAAAGCCTTGCCGCTCGAAGACGTGGCCGACGCACGCGCCGATGAGGTCGGCCAGCGGCTTTGGTCCGGACGGCTTTTTCATGGTCGCGGCTTTCATGATCGCGATTCCGCGGTTGTTGGCAGGTGGGGATCGCGGCTTGTTCGCGGCGCGCCGCTCTGCCAGAGCTTCCTCATGACCGTAGCAGGCAGGCGCACAAAGCAGAAGCGGGCGCATTCGAAGCGCGCCAACTCGTCACCAAAAAAGGCGCCGGCCAGCAACGGTGGCCCCAATGGCGCGGCATTGAATTCTCCCTCCCCCCTTGTGGGGGAGGGTCGGGGTGGGGGGTCGGGAGGCTTTGGCGAGGATATGCCGCATCTCGCGACCCCCACCCCCGACCCCTCCCCACAAGGGGGAGGGGAGAAGAAGCACCCCCACCCGGCCGCTGACGCGGCCGACCCCGGATCAAGTCCGGGGCAGGCTCTCCCCCCTCCAGGGGGAGGTGAAGTAAAGGTCAACGCCGCCGATCTGCTCGCGTGGTACGACCGGCATCGCCGCCGATTGCCGTGGCGCGCGTTGCCCGGAGAGACGCCCGATCCTTATCGGGTGTGGCTCTCCGAGATCATGCTGCAGCAGACCACCGTCACCGCGGTGATGCCGTACTACCTCAAGTTCCTGGCGCGGTTTCCTTCTGTAGCGGGGCTCGCGGCGGCCGACATCGACGACGTGCTCGGCCTGTGGGCGGGCCTCGGCTATTACGCACGCGCGCGCAATCTTCATGCCTGCGCCCGCGCGGTCGCGGCGCGCGGTGGCTTTCCCGATACCGAAGACGAACTCGCGATGCTGCCGGGGATCGGCCCTTACACCGCGGCGGCGATTGCGGCGATTGCGTTCGATCGCAAGGCCGCTGCCGTCGATGGCAATGTCGAGCGCGTGGTGACGCGACTGTTTGCCATCGAGCAACCGTTACCCGACGCCAAGCCTGCGATCCGTACATTTGCGGCGCGCCTCGTGCCTGATCGCCGCGCCGGCGATTTCGCGCAGGCGATGATGGACCTCGGCGCGACCATCTGCACGCCGAAGGCTCCCGCCTGCGTCCTTTGTCCGTTCATCACTGCGTGCGCGGCGGCGGCGCGCGGGGATGCGGAGAGCTCTCCGCGACGCGCGAAGAAGCGGGAAGGGCAGTTGCGGCGCGGCGCTGCGTACGTCGCGATCCGCGCCGACGGTCACATCCTGGTGCGCCGGCGCGCGGCGCGCGGCCTCCTCGGCGGCATGACCGAGGTGCCGACCACCGAATGGCATCCCGATTTCGACGCGGCGAGCGCGCTTGCCCAAGCGCCGCGCCTTGGCGTCGCGGAAGAGGTCGCATGGCGACGCATTGCCGGCGTCGTCAATCACGTCTTCACCCATTTCCCGCTCGAGCTCGCGATCTTTACAGCGCACGTGCCTCATGGAGCGGACCCGCCCGAGGGAATGTGGTGGCTTGCGTCTGACAAGATCGCGGACGCTGCCTTGCCGAGCCTGATGCGCAAGGTGCTTGCCCATGCGCGCGTCATGCCGACGCCATCGACGCGGCAGCCGAAGCGGAGGGGGTAAGGGCGTCACACCGTTGCCTTCGATTTAAGATAATTGCGGAACCGAAATTTATCTCAAGTTTGCGTTCGGCTTTGCCGGACGATGCGCACCGCGCTATCGACCATTACGCGCCACCGGGAGCAACACGATGGTCCACGGCTTTTTGCGTTCCGCCGCACTGTGGTTTGCTGCGAGCGTGGTCGCGAGTGCGGCGACTGCTCAGCCGGCGCAAAAGCCAAACGATGCAGCAGCGCAGCCGCCGAGGGTCTCGGCAGTCATCGCTCCGCCGGCGCAGACCACGAGCGATCCGACCACGCAGATATTCCTGCCAAAGCTCTCCCCCGGGATGACCCTCAGCCGCTATCTTGAAATCCTGCGTCAGGATTTTCGCCGGCTGGATGCCGACCGCGACAATGAATTGACGGCGGCGGACGCCGACCTCCACGAAATTGCCGTGCGGGCGATGGTGCGCGCCTTGATCGCAATGACGATCCTGCGCGCCGATCTCGACGGCGACGGCTACGTGACGCAGGCCGAACTGCGCAAAACCCTGCGCTACGATGAGCGATCGGACGGTGCTACCCCACAATCACTCGACACCATGGAGGTCGCGGTACGACAGTTGATGGCCGCTGATACCGATGGCGACGGGCGGATTAGCGTTGCTGAGGCCCTTTCCTTTGCGGCGAATCCTAGGATTCTCTGCCGAAAATGGTAACGAGCTTAGGCGGCGCTGCCCAGCGAATGAACTTGCTGCTGGCGAACTGGAACTCGGCGGCCAACCAACGCAATCCGATGGCCGATGAGGTCAGGCGCCTTCTCCCTGTCGGTCACGATGGCAAGGTGACGATGGCGGATTTCGACGCCGCCGCGACTGCGGTCTTCCGTGCCGTCGACACCGACGGCAACGGCACCATCTCGCAGGACGAACTCAATGGCTACCGCAAACGCGAGGCCGACGCGGCGCGGGAACGGCAGGAGGCCGCGACGCGCGCCGAATGCACGATGCCGAAGGCATCGGATACTGCTACTGTCGCCGTACTCAGCGCTTACAAGAGCGAGGCGATCTCGACGGTCGGTCTCGGCTCGCAGGACGTTGCGACCGGCACCGGCGAGATCAGGATCGAAGCAGGGGAGGGGCCGCTCTACATCGTCGCCATCTCCCACGAGCCGACCATCTGGCGCGTCACCGGCGCGACCGATCGCGTCGAGCGGTTGGTGGCCTTTGGCGTGACCGCGCAATCAAATCACATCACCATTGCCGCAAATCCTGTGCCCGTAAGTGCGCCAGCTGCAAGCCAGCCGAATGTCACGCCGCGCCCGGTGACGCCGCAGCAACCGGTTGCGCTTGCCGGCATCAGCGGATTGCCGGCCGACCGCGTGAGTTTCCTCGCGCGGGCAAACTGCCTGCGGTCTTTCACCGAAGCGAAATCGACCGATGGTGCGTTCGTGCTCGCGGCGGTGCGGCGCGATACCGGCAAAGAGCCGTCCATGGTCGCCGCACGCCAGAACGCGGCGGCGTTCTCGGTGCCGTCCGGGCAGATCCGCTCGGCCTACGAGGACAAGAAGCAGCCGCGCCTTACCATCGTGAAGGAAGCGGGCGTGCTGACGCTCAAGGGAGATTCGAGCGGTGTCGTCGTGCGCACCGGACCGACCGACCTTGAGTCCGATCTCGAGCAATTCAGCCCCGGCGGCGTCATCAACATCGATCCGCAGACGGTGGTCGCAAACGCGCCGGCCGTCCGCTACGAGGTGCTGCCGGGCGCGGCGGGATTGCTGCAGCTGGAAAATTCCGGCGCGCTCACGCGCAATCAGCGCGGCGAGTTTCTCATTCACCGCAAGATCCGTTTCCCCGCCGGTCTCGCGCCGTTGTCCCCGACGTTCCTGCTGCTGCGCGGCGTCGAGATGCCCGAAGGCCATCCGGACGGTGCCAAGGTGATCTCGGAAGAGACCGGCCAGCAGATCAAGTTTTGAGTCTGCGACGCTCGCGATCGTAGGGTAGGCAAAGCGAAGCGTGCCCACCGTTCTTCTGAGCCGTAGGGTGAGCAAAGCGCGGACGTGTCCGCGCGTGCGCACCGACCGCGTGGGCACGGAGGCACGCCCTTCATCGCAAAAATTGCGCGGCCTCGGCCGCCTTTGCCCGCCCTACGGCTCTGCGTGCGCTTGCGTGCCTCGCTTCTCGGATATTTGTCACACCGACCGCAAAACGCTATTCGTCGTGGCCGCGCGAGCCGGCATCAGGAGAGAACATGAAGATCGAACGCATCGAGACGGGCGCCCGTATGAGCAAGGCCGTGATCCACGGCGACACTGTCTATCTTGCCGGGTTCACCGCCGTAAAGACGCTCGATCGCGGCGTTGGCGAGCAGACTGCCGAAATCCTCGCGATCATCGACGGCTTCCTGGCGAAGGCCGGCACCGACAAGTCGAAGCTCCTCAAGGCGACCATCTGGCTCTCGGACATCCGCACCGTCGAAGAGATGAACAAGGTGTGGGACGCGTGGGTGCCTGCGGGCGCTGCGCCGGCGCGCGCTTGCATCGAGGCGCTGTTGCAGGGCCCCGAGAAGAAGGTCGAGATTCAGGTCACCGCCGCGCGGTAGCGCGCCGAACCTCACCGGCCTTCATATCCGATCGAGTTGGCGCGGCGCGGACCCTAGTCCGCGCGGCGAACGCCATTCGCTTGCGCATGCACAGCGACGCGCCGTCATCTCCGTCATATCGAAACAACCACAGCGTGCCTAAAAAATGCTGTGAATCCAAAAAGTTCCATCCGTCTTTTCATTTGGAGTGTGACGGCGCCGCAACAGTATGGCCGATCGAGAGGTGCTATCCACGTCCGCAGATGTGGCGTTGCGTAGGCGTTGGAGTTGGAAATGAAAAAGCTGTTGGGCGCTTGTTGCGCCTTGGCGGCGCTGAGTGCACCCGCAATCGCCGCGGACATGTTTGTCCCAAAGGCACCACCCCCGCCCATCACCAATACTTGGAGCGGCTTCTACATCGGTGGGAACGTCGGGTACGGAGTCACCAACGATCCCATCACCGAAACGACCGTGGCCGGTCCGGGACTTGCCGCGATTTCCTTCATTCCTGCCGGCAGACCTCTTTACGGCGCTACGCCGCAGTTCGATCTCTCTCAACGCACGTGGAACGGCGGCGGGCAATTCGGATACAACTGGCAGCTCAATCCGATTTTCGTCGTCGGCTTTGAGACCGATATTCAGGGCCAGGGGGCGAACGGGGCTACGCAGAACTGCATCCTGCCGTGCAACACGCGGTTGCCGGCGACGCCGGGGTTGACGCTCTTCCCGTCGGTGTTCAGCAACAATTCCGTCTCGAGCAATCTCGAATGGTTCGGCACCGTGCGCGGCCGCGTCGGCTACACCAACGGACCGACACTGTTCTATCTGACGGGCGGCCTCGCTTATGGCGAGATCCAGCGCAGCGGTTCCGTGTCCGGTAGCACGGTGTTTGCGTTTGGTGGCGCCCCCATCAACTCGTTTGCGGGCTCGTTCAACGAGAGCACGATGAAGGTGGGTTGGACGGTCGGCGCGGGTATCGAAGCGCAACTGATGGGGAATTGGACGGCGAAGGCCGAGTACCTCTACGTGGACCTCGGTACGGTGACCAACACGTTCAACGACGCCTTCTTTGCGGGCTTCGGTACGCCGGGCGTTGCGGCGACGCGGACGATCACCGGGGAAGTGAGCGAGCACATTTTTCGGCTCGGGTTGAACTACAAGTTCGCCGGAATGTGGTTTTAGATTCAAGTGCGCGAGAGCGATCGCGGGGCGGTTCCTGCGATCGCTCTATCTCTCGGCGAAGCTCCTGAGGCGCATTGGCTCAAGGCTTCTGCCGTTCCTTCCACAGCAGGAACTCGTGGAACAACGTCGAGCGCTCCGCTTCGGTGAGGCGGCTTGCGACACGCTTGTTCGCCGACTCGTCCGCACCGGAATGGGTAGCCGATTGCCGATTCTGCGGGGCGCGCGCTCCATCGGCTTCCGGCGCTGCGGCCGGACCTGATTGCGAGAGGTACCAGCACTTGCGGTTGGTCGCATGATCGATGCGATAATACCAATGGCCGTTTGTGGCGGCTTGGCCCGGTCCCGGCAGGCAATCTGCGAGCGCGCTGGTCGAGCCGAGTGCAAGTAATGCAGCGATCAAGCTCACGGTTGTTGCTGCCCGTGAGACGAGCCGTTCTGGCATAACGTTCTCCTGAATGGATTCGAGCGCGCGCATGTCGTCGCGCAGAGATGCGGCACCAATAGGATGCAAAATGGGCGGAGGCGTGAGTCCCGCGCCGCAAATTCGACGAAGCTTGGTCCGCGCTACTCGGCGGGCGCAGCTTTTGCGGATGCGTCGGGCTCCATGGTCGGACGCGAGAATAACAGGAAGAACAAGAACAACGCGCCGATGAAGCACGGCACCGCCGCGGCATAAAAGATGCCGCCGACTTTCCAGCCGAGCGCTACCAGGAGACCGGTGAGGAACGGCCCGAAAAATTGTCCGACGCGGCCCATGCCCATGGCCCAGCCGATGCCGGTGGAGCGGACGGAGGTCGGATACATTCCCGCCGCCAATGCGATGAGACCGGTTCCGGTGCCACCGACAAAGAAGCCGGCGAGCAGGGACGCGATGCTCAAAGCGAACACCGACGACGTTGCCTGTCCGAACCAGGCAAGACACAAGCCGCCGATGATGAAACCGGGTATCAGCATCCGGTAGGCGCCGAATCGATGCACCAACCAGCCCGACATGGCGCTCGCGCACACGCTGCCGAAATTGTTGAGGCCGACGATCAATGCCGCGGCTGACAGCGAGAAGCCGACGGAATTGAGTACCGACGGCGTCCAGAACGTCACGGTCAACAGCACCATGAAGGCCATGAAGAACGGTACCCACAACAGGACTGTTGGTATCGCGCGACCTTCCGTGAACAGGTGAAGCACAGGCATTCCCTGTCGTGCCGGATCGGGCGTCGTGATGAGTTCGGCGCCGGGCGGAATTTGACCCGGCATGATGCGCGAGAGCGTGCGTCGCACTTCGTCCTGGCGAATGTTGCGCGCGAGCAGGAAGCGAACGGATTCGGGCAGCCAGATTGCAAGGATGACCGCGACGATGAGCGGCGCGACCGCGCCGATGTAGAACACCGCTTGCCATCCGAACGTCGGGATCACCCAGGCACTCGTCAGAGAACCGATGAGGCCGCCGGCGGGAAAGGACGCAAACAATACGGTGACGAACACGTCGCGCAGGCGCTTCGGAGCAAGTTCGGCGCCCATGGCGAGAAATGCGGGAGTCGCGCCGCCAAGGCCAAGGCCGGCGAGGAAACGATAGCCCAAGAGTTGCTCGAAGGACGCCGAGTGCGCGGTCAGCAGGCTGAAGAGCGCAAAGACGACGATCGCGACAATCATGAACCACTTGCGGCCGAACACATCGGCGAACGGGCCGAATGACAGCGCGCCGAGCGCCGCACCGAGAAGACCGATCGAGCCGACCTGTCCGAACTGCGACATCGGAAATTTCAGCACGCCGGCGATCGCAGGCGCGGTGTAGCCGATCGCCTGGGTGTCGAAGCCGTCGAGCGCCGCCACCAGCATGCAGAGGATGAGCACGCCGATCTGAAAGCTGGTGACCGGATGTCGATCGATAAGCTCGATGACATCCACCTTGGTCGAGGACATGGCGCGCTTCTCCCGATTTTCTTTCGGCGTGAGCCGACGCGATATGTAGCACTATTCAGCGCGTCGGATCATGTGACGTATTTCCGCGACGCGGAGGCGAAGGCCTTCGCCTAGGCCGAGCTGAATCAAGATCGCCCTTGCCCCGATTCAGTATCAAGCTCGTCCTGGAATTCAGGACCAACCTCAGTTCTCAAGCAGGATCAACCGCACCGTGAAAACAAGTTCAACGTCATCCTGAGGAGCGTCGCGTAGCGATGCGTCTCGAAGGATGGCCACAGGCGAAGCGGTGCAAGCTGCCATCCTTCGAGACGCGCCTTCGGCGCTCCTCAAGATGACGTCAGCGGCATTTCGCTGTCGCTGCAACCTCGTTCGCTTTCTATGAAGGAGTCGTGGGACTACGGCGACGAATACCCCAATGCTTTGCTGGCGCGGGCGGCACCGTCGACGAGGGAGCACAGTTTTGCCCACGCGATTTGCGGATGCGAGCGCCCGCCAAAACCGCAATCCGCGCCGCCGATCACGTTCTCTTTCCCGACGAGGCGCGCGTAACGCAGCAAGCGCTGCGCGACGAGTTCAGGATGCTCGACCACGTCGGTCGAGTGAGTAATGACGCCGGGAATGAGAATCTTGCCGGCGGGGAGCTTCACGCTTTCCCACACCGCAACCTCATGCTCGTGGCGGGCATTGGCGCCTTCGATGAGATAGGCCTGCGCCTTCACTTTCAAAACGATGTCGACGATGCGGTCGAACTCAAGATCGTAGGCGTGGGGGCCGTGCCAGCTGCCCCAGCACAGGTGATAGCGTACGCGATCTTCCGGGATGTTTCGCAGTGCGTGATTGAGCGCCTCCACCCGCATCTCGCTTCGCTTGCGGAAGGCGTCGAGCCCCATCGCTATGCCGATGCGATCCCACAGGGCCGGCAGCCAGGCGTCGTCGACCTGCAGGATCAAGCCGGCGGCGACGATGGCCTCGTATTCGACGCGCATCGCCTCGGCGAGGGCGAAAACGTAGTCCTCGTCGCTCTTGTAGTAGCGATTACGCCGATAGACTTCGAGGCTCGCCGGCGCGGTCGACGTGAGGAACACGTCTTCGGTCCCGGCGGCCGCGACGGTGACGTCGATCTCCTTCTTGAGATCGGCCTTGCCGATATAGGTCACCGGCCCCGTACAGGCCTGGACCGGGCGCTTTTTCGTGATCTGCGCCCCCGGCATGTAGAACAGCGTGCCGCGTTCGTTGGCATAGCGGTAGAAATCGGCGAACTCCTCGCGATCCTTGCCTTGCTCGACGAGCGGCTTTCCCTCCGGCTCGTCGATGTCGGTAAATCCGCCGAAGCGCTTGAGCATGTAACGCAGCCAGTCGCCGCCCTTGGCAAACTCGCCTTCGTTGATGATGTCGATGCCGATTTCGCGCTGCCGCGCGACGACGGCGGCCACGTCTTCGGCGAGCCGGGTGTGGTTGCCAATCGCAACGCCCCTGTCGAGCGTGAGAAACGGCAGGCTGCCGACATGGGTTGTCAGAATTTTGGACGTGCTGCGCCGCACCGCTGATCTCCGCTGCATGGTTGGCGCGGCGACTTTACTTCAGTGGAGGGCGTGCCCCAAACGTCGGAGCGGGGACTTACCCCGGACGGAGTTACCAGCGTCGACCCCAACCGCCTCGCCATCCTCCCCAGCGACCGCCCCAACGACCCCCGCCGCGAACGAGTTGGAGGATCAGCAGCAGGATGATCGCGCCGATGGCTGCGTTCAGAATTGCCGCCGCGATGCCGACGCCGAGATGGATGCCGAGACGAGGCAGCAGCCATTCTCCGATGAAGGCACCGACGATGCCGACCAGCAGGTCGACGATCAACCCGAAGCCCGTTCCTTGGACCACCATGCCCGCGAGCCATCCGGCGACAACGCCGACAATCAATATGACGATGAGACTTTCTCCCGAGAGATACATGATGAAATCGCTCCAGTTTCGTTCGCTTGCCGGCAACCCTTTGCGTGTCTTCGAGGGGAGGGGGCGTCAGGAGCGCCACACCACTCGCGTCGCCAGCCGCCCGAAGATGCTCGTCTGTTCGGTGAAATAACCGCGAAGTCGGTATTGAGTTGCAGTGCCGGCAGTCGCCGCGGTCGTTTTTGCAGTGCAGCGCTTGCCGGTGCGCGTGCTTACGCGGCTTAAATCGCGGCGGATGCCCTGATTTCCGCCCGCAGCATATCGATCAGCGTCAACGAACCTTTGCGCTCCACGTGCCAGAAGGTCCAGCCGTTGCAGGCTTCGAGGCCCTGGGCGAGGGCGCCGATCCGATGGATCGAGCCGACCGCATCGCCAAGTGAGATGGCGCCGTCGGCGCGCACCAACGCCTTGTGGCGGCGTTTGGCATCATAGAGATCGGCACCGGGCGCGATCATGCCGCGCTCGATCAGCGCCGCGAATGGGACGCGCGGCGCATCGCGTGCGGTCTGGAACGGGGCGAGCGTCGCCTCGGGCAAAGGCTCGACCGCGGCGATGCGGGCGAGTGCCGCGTCGCGATAGGCGGTATCGCGCTCGACGCCGACGAACCGACGGCCGAGCCGTTTCGCGACCGCGCCGGTGGTGCCCGTGCCGCAGAACGGGTCGAGCACCAGGTCGCCCGATCGCGACGACGAGAGGATGACGCGCGCGAGCAGGGCCTCGGGCTTTTGCGTCGGGTGCAGCTTCTTGCCGTCACGACCTTTGAGACGTTCCTCGCCGGTGCACAGCGCAAGCGTCCAGTCGGAGCGGACCTGGATATCCTCGTTGCCGGACTTGAGCGCGTCGTAGTTGAAGGTGTAGCGGCGCGCGGCGGGCTCGCGCGCGGCCCAGATCAGCGTCTCGTGCGCGTTGGTGAAACGGCGGCCGCGGAAGTTCGGCATCGGATTTGATTTGCGCCAGATCACATCGTTCAGGATCCAGAAGCCGAGATCCTGCAGGATCGCGCCGACGCGGAAGATATTGTGATACGAGCCGATGACCCAGAGCGTGGCGTTTGGCTTCATCACGCGCCGACAGGCGGAGAGCCAGGCCCGGGTGAAGTCATCATAGGCGCTGAAATCGGCGAACTTGTCCCAGTCGTCATCAACCGCGTCGACGCGCGAATTGTCGGGCCGCTTGAGATCACCCTGAAGCTGAAGATTGTAGGGTGGATCGGCGAAGACGAGATCAACAGAAGCAGGCGCGAGTTTCTCGAGCGCGGCGACGCAATCGCCGCGGAAAATCTGGGCGTCTTGCTCGGGGGCAGAAATCAAGCGGGGCGTCCTACTGGACGCCCCGCCGCGCGGCATAACCATGACTTAGGACACTGACTCTGGCAACGCGGTCGGCGACGCGGGACCTACAACCGACGTTTTGAATCATGCCCTGCCAAGGTAAAAATCGACTTAAGGAAGTCGGTCGGTCTCACTGGCGCCGCAAGTTTCGCGTTACCATATTGCGGCTGTTTGTGTACTGCATAGGCCGATGAACCGGTGCTATGGAGATCGGTGACGGCGCACCCGGCAAATTTTGCCGAGCACAGAGTGATTGCCGGAGCTTGCGCGGCCACTCAAAATGTCGAGTTACGCGTTGAAAGATTGTATCAAATGAGCGGGTGATGGAGTTTTGCCATGCGGTTGGACGAATCTGAACAGAGCAGCGATATCGAGGATCGTCGCGGTCAGTCAGGGGGATTCGGCGGCGGTGGCGGATTCGGTTTGCCGGTGGGAGGCGGCGGAATCGGCATCGGCACCCTCATCGTCCTTGGTCTTCTCGGCTGGGCACTCGGTGTCGACCCGCGCCTGCTGATCGGCGGCGCCGAGGTTCTCTCAGGCGGCGGTGGTGGCTACGAGCAGCAGGCATCGCGCCAGTCCGGGCGCACCGGCACACCGGCCGACGACACCGGCAGGTTCGTGTCGACCGTGATGGGCAATATCGAGCGGGAATGGCGAGGCATCTTCCAGGCGGCGAACCAGCCTTATAACAACCCGACCCTCGTGCTTTACAACGGCCAGACTTATGCCGCCTGCGGCGGCGCCCAGGCCGCGATGGGGCCGTTCTATTGTCCGAACGACCAGAAGATCTATCTCGACACCTCGTTCTTCAATGAAATCCAGACGCGCTTCCACGGTTGCGACGTCGGCAGCCGCGCCTGCCAGTTCACCGAGGCTTACGTGATCGCCCATGAATTCGGGCATCACATCCAGAATTTGCTCAAGACGCTGCCGCGCATTCAGGCGGAGCAGCAGAGCTTAAGTCGCGCCGAGGCAAACCGTCTTCAGGTGATGGTCGAGCTGCAGGCCGACTGCTACGCCGGCTTATGGGCAAACCACGAAAACCAACGCCTCCTCAATGCGGGCAAACCAGCTCTGGTCGAGCCCGGCGACATCGAAGCGGCCCTGCGCACCGCCGCTGCGATCGGCGACGACACGCTTCAGCGCCGGGCGACCGGACGCGTGGTGCCGGACAGCTTCACGCATGGTTCGGCCGAGCAGCGCCAGCGCTGGTTCATGACCGGGTATCGCGACGGCACGGTCGCTGCCTGCAACACCTTCCGCGCCGCGAATTTGTGAGCGGCCGGCACCGGTAGCCCGCGCCGTAGCCCGGATGAGCCAACGGGTCCCGCCTCTGGCGGGCCCGATGACAGGCTCCGCGATATCCGGGACCGGGTTCCCCGCATGTCGCTACACTCATGCGGGCTACGGATTGTTTATCAGGGCCGCTGATAAGGCCCGAGCGTGGCGACGGCGGCCTTCACGAACGAAAGATCGAGCACGTCGTCGACGGTGACGCTGCCGTCGATCTGGCCGCTGTCGCGAAAATATTGCCAGGACTGCTTGAGGCTCGCGACATTCACGCCGCCGTTGGGATCGACGCCGTGGGAGACGATCTCGCGATAGGTCGCGGCATCCTTGAGCGCGGCGTATTTCACCATGATGGCGATCACCTCCGGGGCGTTCGGGCCCGCGAGCCGCGCGTCCTTGAGGGCGTCGTTGTAGAAACGCATCGCGCGCACGAGCGCGCGCATGAAGCTCTTCGCTGCCTCCGGCTTGCGCTTTGCAAAATCGGCGCCGTAGAGGGTCACGGCGTTCTGGAAATCGGGCGCGAATTCGTCGACGCCCATGAGCTTCACGACCGTACCTTGGCGCAGCATGTAGGTAATGAACGGCTCCGCCACGATGGCAGCGTCAAGCGCGCCGTTTTGGAAGCCGGCCGGCTGCTGCGGAAAACCGAGATAGGCGGGATCGATATCCTTGATCGTGAGCCCGCCGGCCTTGAGCGCAAGGTCGAGCAGCACCGCCTCGCTGTTGGCATTGGAGTTGACCGCGACGCGCAAACCTTTGAGGTCGCGGAACGAGCGCACCTTGCCGGCGTCGTACAAGTCCTTGCGCACGAGGAACGCCTCGAAGGCGTGGCCGCGCGAGGTGCGGCCCTTGTCGGCGACGATCTTGATGTTCACGCCGCGAGTCGCCGCATTATAGAGCGCCGACGAGGTCGCCCCGCCGCCGGCATCAAGCTCGCCGGAGCCGAGCGGCACCACCATCTTGGCGGCGGAATCGAAACGGATGAAGTTGACCGTCAGTCCCTCGTCCTTGAAGTAGCCCTTGGCCTCGGCAATGAAGAACGGCGCGTCGCTCGTCGTGCCGACGACGCCGACCTTGAGATCCTCGGCGTGCAGCATGGTTGAGGAGGTCGCGAGCGTCAGCGCCACCGTGAGGGAAAGCCATCTCGTCATCTCGTTCTCCTCGGTCGCGTAGGGTGCGCAAAGCAAAGCGTGCGCACCTTGCAGCTCAGCCGGTGCGCACGCGCGGACACGTCCACGCTTTGCGCACCCTACGGGATCTCATTTCTCCTCGTGAAACACATTGAGGCGAGGCGCCTCGCCCGGTAGCCCGTATTCCGGCCAGCGTTGGGCGACGCGTTCATAAATCTCCCGCCGCAGCATCGTCGCTTGCGGAAATTCCTTGAGGAAGCGATGCGGTTTGCAGGCGTTGATCAGCACCTTCGAGCCGTAGGGCCGCCGTTTCGGCGGATACTGGCTGGGATCGAGGCCGGTCGACCAGGTGTTGCGCAGGACGTCGAGATCGTCGGAGGGATTGCAGCGCGTCGATAGCGCCCACAGCACCTGGTCGAAATCGGTCGGATCGACGTCCTCGTCGACCGCGATGATCCACTTCGTGTAGTAGGCCGCGGCCGGACATTGCGCCGTGAGCGCCAGCACCTGCGCGGCGTGCCCGGCATATTGCTGGCGCAGCGAGACGACGGCCATGCCCCATCCGGACGCGGCCGCCGGATGCGTGTAGGCGGCGATCACGCCCGGCACGCCGATCCGCTCGAGGTCGTCAAGGATGCGGGCCGAGCGCATGATCGCGTAGTACGCGCCGATCTCGCACGACGGATAGCGCGCCATCAGCGCGGCCGTCATGATCGGTGAGCGCCGGCAATGCAGCGCCTTGACCTCGATGACGGGCTGCGGCGCACGCACGTTGCCGTAATAGCCGGTGAATTCGCCGAGCGGACCTTCCTCTTCGGTGTCGCCTGGATGCAGCAAGCCCTCGATGACGATCTCGGCGCGTGCCGGAATCGGCAGGCTCACGAATTCGCCCCGCGTGAGTTCCACCGGTCGTCCCATCAGGCCGCCGGCGACATCGAGTTCGGATTCGCCGGCCGCGAACGTTTGCGCGCCGACCATGAACAGCACCGGGTCGATGCCGTAGGCCGCGACCACCTCGCACGGCTTGCCGTTCGCCCACCACGCCTCGCGGTCGAGGCGGCCGTGCTTGCCCGGCGAACAATACATCGCGACGCGCGCGGGCCCGAGCGTCATCTGGCGATAGACCCCGACGTTGATGCGCCCCGAGGCCGGATCGCGGGTGAAGGTGATGTCGCCGGTGCCGATGTAGCGGCCGCCGTCGCCCGGCCAGAATTTCGGGGTCGGAAATTTGGTGACATCGATGTCGTCACCCCGCAGCACGATCTCGTTGACCGGCGCATCGCGCTTGTCGACTTCGACCGGCGCGAGACGGCGGCTCATGATCTTGCGTGTCGCCGCGATCATGTCCGCGGTGGACAGGGCAGGGTCGAGACCGACCGCGAGCGCATAGCGCTCCTTGCTCGCGCCGAGCATGTTGCTCAGCACCTTCATGCCGAACCCGTCACCGGCGAGCCTCTCGAAGAGGAGGGCCGGCGTCTCGGCGGTGCGTCCGGCAAGAAACGTGATCGCGGACAGCTCCTCGACCGGGTCGACCGTCACGCCGATGCGCTTGAGCTGGCCCGATGCTTCGATGAGCGCGAGCCATTCGCGCAGATCGCGCCACGCGACTGCCTGGGAATCCGGATCAACAGATGAGCGATGACTGCGGGTAAAGGCGAATTCTTCCATAAAGCTTTCCAGTTGACGCAGGCGCAACGCGCGCACCGCACCATATCGTCTTTTGGCTCGAACGCCGAGCCACTTGCTGCCCCAGGCGGTCGAGCGTTTGCTTCATTGCGGCGGTGACCGGATTGTATCGCGCTCGCCTGCAAGCTGGTAACGTGCCTCATTGTCTTTAGCGCCAGGGAGCCGGTTCATGGGCGCCGTCCGAATACCGACCATTCTCGCTTTTGCCGCGGCAGCGCTCCTGGCATTGCCGGCGGCGGCTGCCGAGAAATATCCGGCGCGGCCGGTGCACTTCGTGGCCGGTTTTGCCGCAGGCGGGCCGGTCGACATCGTTGCCCGCGTCATGGCCGAGTGGCTGTCGAACGATCTTGGCCAGCAGTTCGTCGTGGACAACCGCGCCGGCTCCGGCGGCAACATCGGCACCGCCGCGATGATCAACTCGCCGCCCGACGGCTACACGATCTTGTTTGCCGCATCGAGCAATGCGATCAGTGCTTCGCTCTACAAGAAGCTGCCGTTCGATTTCATCCGCGATACCGCGCCGGTCGCGGGCATCATGCGGCTGACCAACATAATGGTGGTGCCGCCGTCGCTGCCGGCGAAGACCGTGGCGGAATTCATCGCGCTTGCCAAGGCAAGACCGGGTCAGCTCAGCTTCGCCTCATCCGGCAACGGCACCTCGGTGCATTTGTCGGGCGAGCTGTTCAAGATGCTGGCGCATGTCGACATCATCCACGTGCCCTATCGCGGCTCAGCTCCGGCGTATCCGGACCTCATGACCAATAAAGTCCAGGTGCTGTTCGACAACCTGCCGGGCGCGATCGAATTCGTGCGCGGCGGGCAGTTGCGCGCGCTTGGCGTTACGGTCGCGCAGCGGTGGCCGGCGCTGCCTGATGTGCCGGCGATCGCGGAGACGGTTCCGGGCTACGAGGCGAGCCCGTGGTATGGCGTCTCCGCGCCCAAAGGGACACCCGCCGACATTATCGAGACGTTGAACAAATCGGTCGGCAAGGCGCTCGCCGATCCAAAACTCCAGGCAAAGCTCGCCGAGCTTGGCGGCATTCCGATGCCGATGTCGCCCGCGGAGTTCGGCAAGTTCGTTGCCGAGGACACGGCCAAATGGGCCACGGTCGTCAAGGCGGCGAATCTCTCGGTGGAGTGACAGACGCGTAGGGCGGAATAGCGTAGCGTTTTCCGCCGTCGGCAAATGATCACGACGTCATGGCGTAGGGTGGGCAAAGCGAAGCGTGCCCGCCTCAACGCGGTCATTCCGGGGCCCGAGCGCAGCGAGGCAGCCCGGAATCCATACTCCGCGGTCCGTGGTTATGGATTCCGGGCTCGCCGCTGCCACTACTGAGTCAGAGAGGCTCCAGACTTATGACGCAGTAGTGCTGCGGGGCGCCCCGGAATGACGGCCGAGGTGGCACGCTGCGCTTTGCCCGCCTGTCAATTCTTCGAATTACAACCCCAATCGGGTGCCCGCGCGCAGGAAGCGCTGCGGGTCGACGGCTTCGCCGTCGATGCGGGTCTCGTAGTGCAGGTGAGGCCCGGTTGAGCGGCCGGTCGAGCCCATGCGGCCCACGACCTGGCCGGTCTTCACGACCTGGCCGACATGGACATCGATTTCGGAGAGATGGCCATAACGGGTCGACAGGCCGTTGCCGTGATCGACCTCGACCATGCGACCGTAGCCGCCGCTCCAGCCGGCCGACACCACGGTGCCGGCGGCGGTGACGCGGATGCCCTCGCCGTTCTCGCCGCGGAAGTCGATGCCGGTGTGCATCGCCGGTTTCCCGAGGAACGGGTCGACACGCACGCCGAAGCTTGAACTGGTTTCGATCTCGCCCTCCACCGGCTTGCGCAGCGGCACGGCGTTGATCGTGGCGTTGAGGTGCTCGACCTCGGCGCGCGCGACGGTGAGGTGGTAGACTTGTTTGTCGAATGGTCCGGCGTTTGCGGCGACGCGGAAGGGAACGAAGGGGCCGCCGACTGATGCGTTGGCGAACTTGCCGTGATTGAGGCCGATGTCGGCGAGCACCGCACGCAGGCGGCGCACCTTGGCATCGTAGCCTTCGCCCATGGCCGCAAGCGTGTTGGATTGCCGGCCTTCGACGCGGTCGAGCGATTCCGACAATTTGGTCAGCGCGGCGCTGATATTGCCGATGCGCGGACGCGGGGCGGGAGGAGCTTCGGCGCGCGATTCGTGAAAGCTTTGCAGCGTAAACCCAGCAGGGGCCGAAATCGGCGAAGCCTTCGGCACGGTCTGGCTTGCTGGGGCGCGCGAACGGGTCGAGCCGGTGGTCGAAGGATCGGCAACGGCGCCGAGCGAGGTCGCGCGCTGCTCCAACACCGCCTGCCGGCGCATGAGTTGTTCGAGTTTCTGCTCGAGCTGCTCCTGGTCGAGCATTTGCCGGCTCGTCACCCGGTCGACCCGGGCGCGCATTTCGGCAAGCCGATCCTCGTAAGCAAATTGCATCGCCGCCTGGCGCGCCACCATGCGGGTGAGAACGTCATCCTGGAATGCGAAGTAGGTCGCGGTCACCGCGGACCACCCGGCCATAATCACCAGCGCGCCGACCACGGTCCAGAACGCCACCGGCCCGAGCCGCACCAGGCGGTCGCCGTGGCCGAAAGTGAAGGCGCGTGCGGGCGGCCGGCGATTACCGGTGCGCGGCTGCGCTTCGGCTGCGTGATCGACCCGCTGACGCTCGGGAGCGGTGCGATGCTCGTGGTGCGGATGGGTCGGATTGCGGATGTGACGGCGCTGGTGACCGGCGTGGTGCTCCTCGGGGTCCTGGTGGCCGTCTGAGGAAAATTGCTGCAAACGAAACGACATAAGCACTCCGACCGACTCCGTTGGGCGAGCCGGAACTGGGGTGCAATGGAATCATGACATGGTTAATTTTACGAAAACCGGCCGCCCAAAATTGCGGCGTTGCGTTAACGATGACGTAACGGGCCACCGACAGCGAAGAAATCCATCGGCGATGATGGCTCTCATCCAGCCTCTTTGGCAGCGGCGAGCACTTCCTCAGCGTGCCCCTCGACCTTCACCTTCGGCCAGATGCGGATCACGCGCCCATCAGCCCCGATCAACACGGTCGTGCGGCTGATCCCCATGTAGGTTCTGCCGTACATCGATTTCTCGCCCCACACGCCATACGCTTCGAGCATGTTGTGCTCTTCATCCGCTGCGAGCGGAGTCTTGAGATTGTGCTTCGCCTTGAAGGCGTCTTGTTTCTTGACCGCATCGGCTGACACGCCAAGGAGGGCGACGCCGGCCTTTGTGAAGGCGCCTTCGAGACGGGAGAAATCCTTCGCCTCGAGCGTGCAGCCCGGCGTGTCAGCTTTGGGATAAAAGTAAAGGACCAGCTTGCGGCCTTTGAAATCCTTGAGCGATACTGACCCGCCGCCGTCGCGGGGGAGGTGGAAGTCGGGAGCGTGGGCGCCTTCGGCGATCTTTGTTGCCATGTGCCTTCCTTTCGTCTTCGTTTCGTCGCTTTCCGGCGGTCTTGTTGGCAAATCGGGGTGGGGGACAGCCTCAAAATGCACGTTAGCGAAGTTGCGCCGGTTTCGCATCTCCGCGAAAACGCGGGGGCGTGGCCGCTTCAGCGCTCGCCAGGCGCTGAAGCTTCGGTTGCGGGGCTATCGCCAAGCTGTTGGGAATCCAAGAACTTCTAGGTTGGTGACGGGTCAGTAGCTTAGGCGCCGATGCAGTTCGGCGAGCGGGGTAACATGCTGCCGTCCGGCGGCATGTCGGGTCAGGGGGACATCCGAACAGGCCATGGCTGAGTACATCAGGCCCAGGCTCGTAAGTGCGCGCGGCGGCGACGGGATTCGTCGCACCGGCGCTGTTCGGATGCCCGTCCGCGGCCACACCGGCGCGACCGCTGCCGCGCCTCGCGTGGAGCCCGACTCCCCCAAGAAAACCGATAAGAGCGAGCCCAGCAAAATCCGCCACACGCTTAAGCGATCTCAAAGGCGTCGCTGGTTGGACGCGCTACGTCCCTGGAAATGGGTCAGGTTTCCCCGTCTTCTTCCGACCGGCTTCGCCAAGTTCACGCGGCGGCGCCGGCTGCGCCGTACCGGTATCGGCCTTGGCGTATTCGCAGCGGTGCTGCTGCTGGTTGCCGGCACGCTGTGGTGGCGCCTCAACAGCGGGCCCATCTCTTTCGATCTCGCGACGCCGTGGCTCACGGCCGCCATCGGCGAGAATTTTGGCGACCAGTTCCGGGTGGAGGTTGGCGGCACCGTTCTCGAACGGGATGAACACGGCCGCGCCGCCATGCGCATCCGCGATATCAAGGTGCGCGATCGTGACGGCAAGATCATCGCCAGCGCTCCCAAGGCGGAGGTTGGTTTTTCGAGTGCGAGCCTGCTGGGCGGTCATCCACGCGCCGAAAGCTTGAACCTCGTCGGCGCCGAGCTTGCGATCCGGGTCGAGTCTGACGGCCGAGTCGCAATTTCGACTGGGGCCGGTGGGCCTCCGATTGCCACCACGCCCGCTCTCGCGAGCACTGGGACCGTCCCCGTCACGCCTGGGCCGACCCCAGGTACCTGGCGCACCGTGGAGCAGAAGCGGAACCTGCAAGACAGCTTCGCCGCCTTCCTGACGTGGCTCGACAGTCTGAATGCGCTCGGTCTCGACGGCGGGGAACTTGCCGCCGTCGGCCTCAAGAGCGGCAACCTGATCGTCGACGATCGCCGCAACGGCAGGCAGTCGAAGTTCGAGAACATCCATTTGAGCGTGAACCGGCCGAGCGCCGGCGTGCTCGAAGTGCAGCTCGGTTCCGAGGACAAGACGCGGCCCTGGCTCGTCGTCGCTTCGCTCAAACCGGGCGCCAACGGCACGCGCGACATCGATCTCGATGCGCAGAAGGTCTCGATCAAGGACCTCATGCTGGCCTTGCGGATCGACAACGGCGGCTTCGATACCGACCTGCCTGTTTCGGCGACGCTGCGCTCCGAGTTCGATCGCGATGGCACGCCGCGTTTCGTTCACGGCCGTCTGCAGGCAGGACCGGGCGCGATCACCGACCTCAAGGATCCGCTGGGCAAGATCGCAATCGATCGCGCCGACGTCACGATGGACTGGGATGCAGAGCAAGGCATGCTCGCCATGCCATTCCAGCTCGTGTCCGGCGGCACGCGCATGACGCTTTCGGCACGGGCGCAGGCACCCCGCCAGCCCAATGGGAGCTGGGCGTTGAGCCTGTCCGGGGGCTCGGTGGTGTTGCCGCCGCAGAGCCCGGGCGATGAACCGCTGCAACTCAATCGCGTCCAGATGCAGGGGCGCTTCGATCCGGTCGCCCGCAAGCTCACCATCGCTGACGCGGAAGTAGCCGGCAAAGGCGTCGGCGTTGCGATGTCGGGCAGCGTCGATTTTGCCACCGGCGATCCGCGCCTGAGCATCGGCGTCGCGGCGCGAAACATGTCGCTCGCCCACTTCAAGCAATTGTGGCCGCCGTTCGTGAACCCGCCGGTTCGCAACTGGGTATTGGAGCGCGTCGGCAACGGCACCGTGGAGCAGGGCGAGATCGCCACCAATGCCCCGCTCTCGACGCTGCGCTCCGGGGGGCCGCCGGTGCCGGATGACGGCCTCTATGTCCAGGTCACGACCAGCGGCACGACGGTGAAGCCTTTCGACAACCTGCCCGACATTCGCGATGCCGACCTTGTCACGCGCGTCAAAGGCCGCAACGCAACGGTGTCGCTTGGCCGCGGCACGGTGCAGATGCCGTCGGGGCGACGCCTGACGCTTGCCAACGGTGCCTTCGAAGTGCCCGATACCGAGATCAAGCGGCCGCCGTCGAAGGTGCGTATCCGCCTCGACGGTCCGGTCGCCGCTGCGGCCGAACTGCTGAGCTTCGATCGCCTGCGCGATGCCGCGAACCTGCCGCTCGATCCGGCGGCGACGCGGGGTAACTTGGTGGCGACGTTCAACATGGCGATGCCGCTCGGCGAGGACATGACGACCAACACCGTCACCTATTCGATCGGCGCGGACATCGCGAATTTCGCGGCCGACAAGTTCCTGATGTCGCAGAAGGTCGAAGCGCAGAATCTGCGCGCCACGGCGAACAACCAGGGCTATCAGGTCAAAGGCGAAATGCGCATCGGCGGTGCGCCGGCGAGCGTCGATCTGCGCCACAACAACGGCGAGACTGATGCCGAGGTTCTGCTCAACGCCACCCTCGATGCCGCCGCCCGCGCCCGGATGGGGCTCGATCCGGCGGGCGGCATCACGGGACCGGTCGGCTTGCAGGTCAAAGGACGCGTCGCGTTTTCCGGCGAACAGGATACCCGCCTGCTGGTCGATGCCGATTTCACCCAGGCAAAGATCGACAATGCTGTGCCGGGCTGGACGAAATCCGCGGCCCGGCCGGCGCGCGCGAGCTTCATCTTCGTCGGTCGCGGCAAGTCGATGCAATTCGACGACTTGGCATTCGACGGCGGCGGCGCATCGATTCGCGGCAACGTGGAGTTTGACCAGAACGGCGACGTGTCCACCGCCATTTTCCCGACCTTCGGATTTACCGATGGCGACCGCGCCAATCTGCGGGTCGATCGCGGTTCCGACGGGCTCTACAAGGTGGTGCTGCGCGGCGACAGCATCGACGGTCGCGGCTTCGTAAAGTCGTCGATGTCTGGTGTTACCGGCGACGCGCGCAAGGGAAAATCGACCTTCGATTTCGATCTGGATGCGAAGCTCGGCTCGATTACGGGCTTCAAGAATGAAGCGATGCGCAATTTCGACCTGCACATGGTCAAGCGCGCCGGTGTGATCCGTGGCCTTGCGCTCAACGCGCGCTTTTCGAGCGACGGCAATCTGCAAGGGGAGTTGCGGGGCAAGCCCGGCGAGCGGCCATACGTCATCATCGAATCGACCGATGCTGGCGGCCTGTTCCGCTTCACCGATACCTATTCCCATATGATCGGCGGCTCGATGTACATCGCGATGGATCCGCCGACGCCTGAAGGAACAGCCCAGGAAGGTTTGCTCGAAGTCCGCGACTTCTATGTACGCGGTGACCAGGGGCTCGATGGGGTTGCTGGCGGATTTAACGGTCAGCAGAACGGCGTCCAGAACGGGATTCAGTTCTCGGCGATGAAGGTGCGCTTCACCAAATCGCCCGGCGTCATGTCGATCCACGAAGGCCGCGTGACCGGTCCGATGCTCGGCGCGACGATCGACGGCGTCATGAATTATGCGGCGAACGAACTCCACTTGCGAGGCACGTTCATCCCGCTTTACGGCCTCAACAGCGCGCTCGGCGACGTGCCGGTCGTCGGCTTGCTGCTCGGCGGCAAGGAAGGCCTGATCGGCAGCATGCCCTATGAAGTCGTGGGCTCGCCCGGAGCGCCGATCCTCAACGTCAATGCCATCGGGGCCGTCGCACCGGGCATCGTCCGCAAATTCATGGAATTTCCGCAGTCCGGCGACCGTTTCCCCGACCCCTGGCGCCAACAGCAGGTGCGATAGCTTCGTCGATTTCTCGTAGCCCGGATGAGCCAACGGGTCCCGCCTCCGGCGGGCCCGATGACAGGCTCCGCGATATCCGGGATCAGCGCTTCATCGGATAGGTTGGCCCCGGATGTCGCTGCGCTCATCCGGGCTACGGATTGGCGGTTGCCAGCAAATCGAGGAGCGCGGCCGCAAATTCGCGCGGCGCCTCCTGCGGGGCGTTGTGGCCGATGACGGGGATCAACCGGCGCTGACATGAGCCCGTGAAGAAGCGCGCATGCGATGCCGATGCGGCCGGCGGGCCGACGCCGTCGCCCTCGCCGTGCAGCACGATGGTCGGCACGGGGATCGGCGGGCTTGCGGCAAGCCGCTGCTCGATCGTCTCCAGCGCCGGATCGCCGGGCGCGTAGCCGAAACGATGCCGGTAGGATTGAATGACGACGTCGACGAAGTCCGGATTGTCGAACGAGACGGCGCTGCGTTCGAACGTGGCGTCGTCGAACGTCCAGTTCGGCGACCACAGCCGCCACAGCAGTTTGCACAATTCGCGCCGATTGGCCGTGAGACCGGCGCGTCCGCGCTCGGTGTGGAAATAGTACTGGTACCACAGCCGATGCTCTTGGCCCGGCGGCGCCGGGACCACCGAGCCCGGAATATCCTGGATGTTGTAGCCGTTTGCCGAGACGAGGCCGTGCACCCGCTCGGGCCACAACGCAGCAACGATGCAGGCGGCGCGTCCGCCCCAATCATAGCCGGCAAGCACCGCGCGCGGCAGCTTGAGCGCATCCATCAGTTCCAGGAGATCGTAGCCGAGCGCGGCTTGCTGACCGGAACGCGGCGTGTCCGCCGAGAGGAATCGCGTCGGCCCATAGCCGCGCAGATAAGGCACGATGACGCGATACCCGGACGCCGCGACCTGTGGCGCCACGTCGTCGTAGGCGCGCGGGTCGTAAGGAAAGCCGTGCATGAGCAGCGCGGGAAAGCCGGTGTCAGGCCCGGTTTCCTCGTAGGCGATGTCGAGTGTCGTCGTGCGGGTGCGCTTGAGCACGTGTTGTCCAATCGGCTGCGCGAGCGCGGCGCTCTTGGGTGCGACCGCGGCGGCGGATATCAGGCTGACGGCGAGACGTCGGTCAATCATAGCGGCGGTTCCCGGCCGATCGCAAACCGGCGCAACACACGCGACTTTATCTTAGATAAGCCGGCGCAGTAATCACACCTCATCGCCATAAGGAGCATCGCGCAGCAATCACACCCCGTCATCCTGAGGAGCATCGCGGAGCAATGCGTCTCGAAGGATAGCCGCTTGCTCTGCCGTGCCTGTTGGCATCCTTCGAGACGCGCCTTCGGCGCTCCTCAGGATGACGGTTGTGATTGCTTCGCCGGCTCTCAGTTAAAATGTCGGAGAGTCACGCGCTGCCCTCACACCGGGCGGAGCAGGACGTGGCGCTTCTTGCCGAGGGACAGCTTGATCACGCCTTCCGGGGTGAGGTCGCGCGCCGTGAGCACCATTTTGTCGTCGCTCACGGTGGCATCGTTGACCTTGAGGCCGCCCGCTTTGATCTGGCGCCTTGCTTCAGCGTTCGAAGGAACGAGTCCCGTATAGACCGCGGCCGTCAGGACACCAAGGCCCGGATGTTCGAAGAAAGCGCGATGAAGATCTGTGCTCATCGTCTTTGTCGGGAGCGACTTCGGATAAACTCCTTCCTCGAAAGTCTTCCGCGCAGTCTCGGCGGCTTCGCTCGCTGCTGCCCGGCCGTGAACAAGGGTAGTGGCTTCCGTCGCCAGCACCTTCTTTGCTTCGTTGATGTCCGCGCCGCGCAATGCCGCGAGCCGGTCGATCTCATTGAGCGGCAGCACCGTGAACAGCTTGAGGAAGCGGACCACGTCCCCGTCTTCGGTGTTGCGCCAGAACTGCCAATAGTCGTAGGGGCTCACAAGATCAGCGTTGAGCCACACGGCGCCCGCCGCCGTCTTGCCCATTTTGGCCCCGGACGCAGTCGTGATCAGCGATGAGGTCAGCGCAAAGAGTTGTGCATTGGCAAGCCGACGGCCCAGGTCAATGCCATTGACGATATTACCCCACTGGTCCGATCCGCCCATCTGCAGCACGCAGCCGTAGCGGCGGTGTAGCTCGACGAAATCGTAGGCCTGGAGCACGACATAGCTGAATTCCAGGAAGGACAGCTCCTGCTCGCGATCGAGACGCAGCTTGATCGAATCGAGCGTCAGCATACGGTTGATGGAAAAGTGGCGACCGACCTCGCGCAGGAATTCGATATGGTTGAGCGCGGTAAGCCACTCGGCATTGTCAGCCATGATCGCTTTGCCGCTGCCGAAATCGAGAAATTTGTCGAACACGGCTCGAATGCCGGCGAGGTTCTGTGCGATCGTCGCCTCGGTGAGGAGGCGCCGGCTTTCGTCCTTTCCTGACGGATCACCAACACGAGTAGTGCCGCCGCCCATCAGCGCGATCGGACGGTGCCCGGTTTGCTGCAGCCAGTAGAGCAGCATGATCTGGACGAGGCTGCCCACGTGCAGGGACGGCGCCGTGCAATCGAAGCCGATATAGGCGGTGATGGACTTCTGCGCCGCAAGCGCGTCGAGCGCCTCCGGCTCGGAGACTTGATTAATGAAGCCGCGGCTCGACAAGATTTCCAGAAAATCGGATTTGAACGTCGCCATAAGCTCGCTGCGTTCCTATCTTTAACCTTTGATTCAAGGGTTCGGCCGACAGTTCGGCCGGCAAACGGTTTATCAGGTCCATGGACCGATACAACCGGGGGACGGGTGATGCGTGCGGTCGGCCTTATGAGCGGC
The DNA here is from genome assembly GCA_963787675.1 of uncultured Alphaproteobacteria bacterium. Taxonomy (GTDB): domain Bacteria; phylum Pseudomonadota; class Alphaproteobacteria; order Rhizobiales; family Xanthobacteraceae; genus JAJPKK01. Next base: position 346,222 of record CAWBDV010000003.1, read on the forward strand.
ACTTCGCTCGACGGCATCGACGTGGCTGTGATCGAGACCGATGGCGAGAGCGTGACCGGCTTCGGGCCGAGCGCGACGGACGCCTATGGTTCGGAAGAGCGCGACCTCTTGCGTCGCGCCCTTGTCGATGCGGAAGAATTGCACGACCGGGCATCCCGGCCGGGTGCACTCGCGGCTGCCGAGCAGATGGTGACCGAGCGCCATGCCGCCGCAGTTGCGCGCTTTCTCGCCGCGCATCGCATCGGCGCCGACACCGTCGATGTGGTGGCTTTTCATGGCCAGACCGTCCTGCATCGTCCGCATGATCGGCTCACCGTGCAGATCGGCGACGGCCAGACGCTCGCCGATCGGCTCGGGCTCGCGGTCGTCCATGATTTTCGCGCCGCGGACGTGGAAGCAGGCGGGCAGGGAGCACCGCTGGTGCCGATCTATCACGAGGCGCTGGCGGCGAGGATCGCGCGGCCGCGGCCGCTTGTCGTTCTCAACATCGGCGGCGTCGCGAACATCACCTATGTGGCCGAGGGCAGCGACCCGATTGCCTGCGATACCGGCCCGGGCAACGCCCTGATCGACGATTTCATGCGTACCCGCACGGGAATGCCTTGCGACCAGGACGGCGCCGTTGCCGCGCAGGGGAGGGTGCACGAGGATATTTTGGAGCGCGTGCTCGCCGCGCCGTTCTTCGCGGCGCCGCCGCCAAAATCGCTCGACCGCAATGCCTTCGTGGCCGCCGCAGCAGAGGTTGCAGCGCTCGACGTCGCCGATGGCGCCGCGACCCTCACCGCGCTCACGGCCGGTGCGGTCGCGCGTATCGTCCCGCATCTGCCTCGGCCGCCCCTGAGCGTCATTGTCGTCGGCGGGGGCGCCAACAATCCGATGCTCATCCAGATGCTCGCCGCGCGGCTTGCCTCGGCACAGGTCGAGACCGCCGCCACCGTCGGGTGGGCCGGAGATGCCATCGAGGCCCAGGCCTTTGCTTATCTTGCGGTGCGCCGCCTGCGCGGCTTGCCGATCACCTTTCCGGGCACCACCGGTGTGCCCCGCGCCATGTCGGGTGGCGTCGTTGCGTTGCCGGCGCAGCCTCGACCGGGGGAGTGAGTGTGATGTTGCATTTTGCGTACGGTTCAAACATGAACCGCATGATGATGGGATGGCGCTGTCCCGGGGCACGGTTCGAGGGGCTCGCGGTGCTGCCGGGCTACCGGTTCATCATCATGCGCCACGGACTCGGAACGATCGTGCCGACACGCGGCGGCGTTGTGCACGGCGTGCTCTGGCGCCTCACGACGCGCGACCTCGCGGCGCTCCACGCCTACGAAAACGTCGATACCGGCCTCTACCGCGTCGAGACCAAGTTGGTGATCGCGGACCGCCGGCGGGTGACGGCGCTTGTCTACGTGGCGGCGAGCCGTGTTCAAGGACGCCCAAAATCGGGTTATATGGGCGTGGTGACCATGGCTGCGCGCGAGGCCGGGTTGCCGCCCCACTACGTTCGGGGCTTGGCACGCATCGCGCCGGCGCCGCTGGGCCGCTTCGCTCCCGCGGCACCGCCGCGGGCGAAGGTTACGGTCCATGGCAAATGAAAGCCGCGACATCAAACGATTGATGATCCGGGGTATGGTACAGAAAATCGGCTTTCGCGTCTGGGTCGAACGCGAGGCGCTGGCGCTCGGCCTCAAGGGCTGGGTGCGCAACCGCGCCGACGGTGCGGTCGAGGTGGTGATCTCGGGTACTCCCGACGCCGTGGAGAAGATGATCGAGCGATGCTGGCGTGGCCCGCCGCTCTCCAAGGTCGAGTCGATCGACATGCAGGAGGCGATGGTGCTCGACCTCGCCTACCGCCGGCCCGGCGAACTTTTTTCGTTGATCGCGACGAAGTAGCACTCGGGCTACACCAAATCACGCGGCTCGCTGGGCGAGCCGGTTCACTTCGCGCCGTACCAGCGTCCGATAGAGCCCGTCGCGGCGCATCAACGCATCCGGCGGCCCATCCTGCACGATGTGCCCCGCCTTCAAAACAACGATGCGGTCGAAATTGCGCACCGTCGACAGTCGGTGCGCGATCGCGATCACCGTGCGGTCCTGCATCAGGACACGCAACGCGTCCTGGATGGCATCCTCGGACTCGCTGTCAAGCGCCGAGGTTGCTTCGTCAAGTAACAAGATCGGCGCATCCTTGAGAAACGCGCGGGCGATGGCGACGCGCTGGCGCTGGCCGCCGGAGAGCTTGACGCCGCGGTCGCCGACAACCGTCGCAAAACCGTCGGGCAATGCGGCGATGAACTCCTGGCACTTCGCAGCACGGGCGGCTTCGAACACTTCCTCGTCCGACGCCTCCGGCCGGCCATAGCGGATGTTTTCCATCGCGGAACGGTGGAACAGCGAGAGGTCCTGGGGCACCAAGGCGATCGCGTCGCGCAGGCTGTGCTGCGTGACGCGCGAAATGTCCTGTCCGTCGATCAGGATGCGGCCGCCCTGCAGATCGTAGTAGCGCTGCAACAGCGCGAAGAGCGTCGACTTGCCGCCGCCCGACGGACCGACGAGACCGACCCGCTGGCCCCGCTCGAGCTGCAGGTTCAAATTGTCGAAGATGACGCGGCCTTCAGTGTAGCGAAACGAAATATTCTCGAGAACGATCGAGGCGCCTCGCTTCTCGAGCGATACAGCTTGCGGATGGTCCCGGAGCGCATGGGGAAGGAGGAGCATCGAGAGTGCTTCCGCAAGCCGCGCGACATGCTGGGTCACATCGACCAGCGCGACCGCGAGATCGCGGGTCGCATGGAGTACCGAAAGGCCGAGCGTACAAGCGAGAACGACGTCGCCCGTAGTGACCGCACCGCGCTGCCACAACACGATGGCCCACGCCAGCAGGCCGATGGTGAGCACGATCGTCACCGACGCGTGCATGATGCGGAGACGTTCGAGGTAAAGGAGACTGCGGCGACGCGCTGTCATTTCGCGCTCGACCGTGGCGTCATAGCGATGGTGTTCGCGACCCAGCGCACAGAACGCCTTCACCAGCGACATGTTGCTGATGACGTCCACCATTTCGCCGTCGACCACGGCGGCCTTGTCGGCAAAATCGTGATGCAATGGCCGTCCGCCGGCGGCGAGCCGGAACATCGCTATGACCATGGCGCCGCCGACAAGCGCGAGCGTTGCCGCCATCGGCGCGCTGATCGTCACCACGAAGCCGATCGCTGCAACCATCGCGGCACAGGGCGGCAGCACGTTCCAGACCAGCATGTTCTCCATGGTGAACACGGCGGTCGACGTCGCGCTGATGCGGCTTGCCAGGGTTCCCGGAAGGCGCTCGGAGAAATAACTCGGCGCGTGACCGGTCAGATAGCGAAACAGGTCACGTCGCAGGTCGCCGGTTACGGCGACGAACGAATAATTGCCGATCCACGCGGCGATCCGCCAGAACAAGCTGTCCGATGCGACAAGAACGACCAGGAACGAAAACGCGACCCAGATTTTATCGCCGCGCTCCCCACCGAGCGACAAGGTATCGACCAGAAACTTCACCCCGTATTGCGTGCCGACCGAGCAGCAGACGGCCACCAATACCGCAGCAAGAATGACGGCGTGCGCCACCCATCGACCACGAACAAAGCGGAACACGAACGCGAACGGCCGATCGCGGTAACAACTAAGATCCTCCATTAAGGCCGACCCTTCCCTTTCGACCGCATAGAGGCCACCCCCATCGGATGCGGAACACGAGGCTGTCTCGCGTGAGAGCCGAACGAATCCGAGGGGGCATCCATCTATCGCGAGCCCATCAGGTTGTGTAGTCGTTGACGCTCCAGAATCGAGAAGGTTCCTAAGCGTCGCAAAATTAAGTTCCCAGTTCCGAGCGAACCAAATCGCGGCGAGATGGTTTGCACCTGTTGGGAACTCACCGCGACAACACGCCTTCCGCTGAACTTCCGCCGACAAGGAGCGAGCTAAATGCACATCGCCCACATTGCGCCTTTAATAGAGGCGGTGCCGCCGAAGCTTTATGGCGGAACTGAAAGGGTCGTTCACTGGCTGACCGAGGAACTCGTTGCGCTGGGCCACGATGTTACGCTGTTCGCGAGCGGGGATTCACGAACGTCCGGCAAGCTCGAGGCGGTTTGGCCGCGCGCGCTTCGCCTTGATGGCGCGGTCCGGGACCCGAACGCCCTGCACATGATGATGCTGGAGCGCGTACGCCAGCAAGCAGACGAGTTTGATTGCCTTCACTTTCATCTCGATTATTACCCATTCTCCCTGTTTTCGCGGCAATCGGTTCCGTTCGTGACGACCCTGCACGGCCGCCTCGATCTTCCCGAACTTCAGCCGGTCTTCACAACGTTTCCAACGGTCCCCGTGATTTCAATTTCCGATTCGCAGCGCCGGCCGCTCCCGCAGGCCGGGTGGGTACGCACCGTTCATCACGGTCTGCCCCAGGACCTGCTCCGTCCGATACCGGCCAAGCAGAGCTATCTTGCTTTCCTTGGCCGCATCGCTCCGGAGAAAGGCATCGATCGCGCGATTGCAATCGCGCGCCATTGCGGCATTCCGCTCAAAGTCGCCGCCAAGGTCGACCCCATGGACCGCGACTATTTCCAGTCGGAGATCAAGCCGCTCATGGTCGGAAACGCGGTCGAATTCATCGGCGAGATTACCGACGAGGAGAAATCGGAGTTCCTCAGCGGTGCAATGGCACTGTTGGTGCCGATCAACTGGCCGGAGCCCTTTGGCCTCGTCATGATCGAGGCGATGGCATGCGGCACGCCGGTGATCGCGTTCAATCGCGGCTCGGTTTCCGAGATCGTCGACGAAGGGGTGACCGGTTTTATTGTCGAGGATGAGAACGGCGCCATCGGCGCGGTCGATCGGCTGCCGCGATTGTCGCGCGAAAGAATTCGTCACGAGTTCGAGCGCCGGTTTACCGCGCGGCGGATGGCGGAAGACTATCTCGCGGTTTACCGTCGCCTGATGGGCGAGGCGAGGCACCACCTCAAGCTTGTGGTTGATGGCGCACCGTTGCAGGTGACACCGACCGAGCCGCACTGAACCCCGCACGGGACTTTTGCGCGGCGGCAGAAGGTGGCGCGCTTTGCCGTCACCCGCTGGTCACGCGTTGCTCGGACGGGTCTCCGGCATCAGGCTCGTAACCGCAAGGAAGCCCACCGTCGCGATCGCTGCGAGCGTCACAAAGGCAATGGGACTGCCGAAGCGGTCGCTGACATAGCCCGCAAGCGTGGTGCTCAGCGCCCCGCCGACGCCCATCGTCGTCCCGACGATGCCCTGTCCGAGGTTGAAGTGACCGGTCCCCTGCGTCACGTCGGCAATCGTCAGCGTGATGGTCACGGCAAGGACGGCACCGGCGACGCCGTCAAGAAGTTGCACGGCCACCAGCAGGAACGGGTCGTGCACGACCGCAAAGAGCATGCCGCGCAACGCCAAGGCCCCGAATGCCGCGAGCAGCAGCGGCCGGCGGCCCCAGCTCTGTGCTTTCCGGCCAACCCAGGGCGATGCTATCGCAACGATCGCCTGCGGCGCGACGATGCACGCGGCGATCAAGGCTGTTGCCCAATTGCTAGATCGCATGGTCAGCACGCTGCCCATCAGCGGTAACATCGCGGCGTTAGCGAGATGAAACAGCATCACGCAGCCGGCAAGGATCAGCAGCGGACGCCTTCGCAGCAGCTGCGAGACGGGTATGGCATGGGCCGGTGGGGGGCTTTCCGCCATGCCGCCGTGAGCGGAGGTAGGGTCGATTTCCTTGGTCGCAATACGCCGCAGTGCGAGCAACGCCGGACCGAGCAAGGCCGCCGTGACAAAGAACACGGCTCGCGCCGACAGAAAGTATCCGCTCGCGCCCATGGCCGCCGCGGCGACACCGTTGCCAAGCGCCGCGAAACGCGCATTACGCCCAAGCCGCTCGCCGATCCCGCGATGTCCGACGAGGCCGAGGCTGATTGCGGCCATCGCCGGCCCCAGCACGCAGCTCGCCGCAGAATGGGCGATTGCGGCGAGGAGGATCACCGGAAAGATCGGCGAAAGTGCGTAGGCAAGGGCGCTCATAGCAATGACTGCGACCGCGATGCCGGCGACCAGCCGTTCCGAACGGGCAGCGTCGACGATGGCGCCTCCGGGCATTTGTCCGAGCAGCGAGACGAGACCGCCGACCGTCAGCATCAGCCCGATATCGACCTGGGTCCATTTTTGCGCCGTCAGATAAACGGCGACGAATGGCCCAAAGCCCGTTTGCACGTCGGCTACAAAGAAAATGAACCAATCGAGCCCGCGCAGGCTGCGTGCCGACGGATGCTTTGGCGGTGCCTCGGGATTGGGCGACGCACCGGAGTCCGGGGGAGGGCCTGCACGGATCACTTCAGGACCCTGCGACGACGCATCCTGATCCGCTGCCAACGGCACGACGCTAAGGATCGGCTCGCTTACCGCGGGCGTCACGCCTTGTTTGGAATCATTGCGGATGCGTCGTAAAGACTTGGCCGACAGTTGCCTGTTCCCCCGTTTTGCATATCCCCGAACGCGATCATGGCAGCGGAAGCGATTCGAGATTGCCCGAAGGTCCGAGCACGACGATCGGCTTGTCCGGCTTGTATTCCGGCGCGGCCCGAACCTGGTCCTTGTTCAACTCCAACGTGACCCGATCGATCTTCTGGGTCGCAGGCGGGAAGCTCAACGCCTTCCAGTCCACCGCAATTTTGCGGCTGCCGACGCCGAGAAAACCACCGAAGTCGATGATCGCCGCGCGAACCTGTCCGGTTCGATCGACGATGACGTCAACGATGCGACCCATGTTCTCGCCGGAACTACTACGCACTTCCCGGCTCAGAATTCCCTCTGCGTCCTGACGATCAAGGACGGTGACCGTGGGTTCCCCGGGCGGTGCGTTCCCGGACGGTTGTTCCGCAAGGTTCGGTCGCGGAGGATTATCTTGGGCAGTGGCGTAGAGCACGGTGCACGCGAGGGCAACCAAAATCAGCGCCGCCGCAGCCACGCTACCCTTGTCGCGCATGGAACCTCCCGCATCGAAACATTAAGTCTCAACGTGACAAGCGCCCAGCGCATACTAGGTTCCAGGACATTCTCTGAAATCGAAGTTTGGCAAAGTTCCAGAGCCCGCAATTAGGACAAACTTCGTGCGCGCAGTTGCCGTCGAGACGGTCGCTCGGGTAGTAGTCCAGTCGTGATGGCGCTTCGCCGAACCTGCGACATCACCGAGAGCAGATGACGGAAATCTGCACGTCGCCGCGCCGCCGCGGAATCGCAACTGACACGTTATCCGTGTGGCGGCTTACGATGAGATCGACGCTCGCATCGCCCAGAGTGACATTGCGCAGCAACATCTCGTCAAGGAACGGTGGCAGGCGGGGATTTCGCAGGCGGATCTCGTTCGCACCGGCGTCGAATTCCAGTCCCAGCGCTGCTTCGATCAATGTGAACGGCGTTGCACTCGCCCATGCCTGCGGCGCGCATGCCACCGGGTAGAGCGTCGGACCGCGGCCGGACTGCCGCTGCAATCCGCAAAACAGTTCAGGCAATCGACGCAAATCCATATAGGTCGCGGCATCGAAGAGCGCGGTGAACAAGCGCTCGACCGGATCCTTCAATCCGTAGCCGGCAAGGCCCAGCGCGATCAGCGCATTGTCGTGGGGCCAGATCGAGCCGTCATGGTAAGAGAGCGGATTGTAACGGGGCTCGCCCTTCGCGATGGTACGAATACCCCACCCGGAGAAGAAACGCGGCCGCATGAGATCGGACGCGACAAGCCCGGCGCGCGCCGGATCAGCGATGCCACTAAAGAGCACCTGCCCTGCGTTTGAACTGCGTACGCAGCAGGCGTTCTTGGCGCCATCAAGCGCCAGCGCATAGGTCTTCAGGTCGGGGCACCAGAATGCGGCCTCGAACCGTTCGGCGAGGAGTTGCGCCTCGGCTGCGAGCCGTCGGGCGTCCGCTTCCCGACCGATCCGCCGCGCGCATCGTGCTGCGATCTGCTTTGCGGCGTAGACATAGCCTTGCACCTCGACCAACGCGATGGCGCCTTCGGCAAGCTGGCCGTCCGCGTGGAAAACGGCATCGAAGGAATCCTTCCAGCCTTGGTTGGCAAGCCCGTGCTCGCTCGCACGTCGGTACTCGACAAATCCGTCATCATCGGGATCGCCTGGGCCGTCGATCCATTTCAACGCCGCCTCGATGTGGGGCCACAGCTCTATGAATGTCTGGTAATCACCAGTGCGCTCGGCATAGAGGCCTGCGAGCAGCACGAACAAGGGCGTTGAATCGACACTGCCGTAATAGAGGCCGAACGGAATTTCCTTGAGGCTTGCCATCTCGCCGCCGCGCATCTCGTGCAAAATCTTGCCGGGTTGTGCGTCGGCTTCCGGGTCTTCGGTCGTGGCCTGGTAGTGCGCCAGGCGCCGCAACACGCCGCGCGCCACGCTCGGATCGAACCACAGCATTTGCAGCGCCGTGATCAGCCCGTCGCGGCCGAACGTCGTCGAGTACCAGGGAATGCCGGCGTAAGGGTAGGGACCTTGCGGCGTCTTGGTGATCAACATGTGCAGGTCGGCCATCGAGCGGCACAGCACTTCGTTGAAGATGTCGTTGGAGGTTTCTACCGTCGTGCAACTGCTGTTGTCGCGCTGACGCTCGCGGTGGATCGCCAACAATCCGCGCAAAAACGAAGCCGGTCGATATTCGCGCGGCCGGTTGCAGCTTGCGGTCAGGAAGATCGGCGCGTGGTCGTGCGGCTCGAGGCGCACGCGGTAGGTCGCCGATTTTGCCGTAAGCGTTGCCGGCGCCGGGTCAAACACGAGCTTGGTACTGCGGGATTTGCCGTCGAGCCCCTGGTAATTAAGGCTCGCCTGCGCCGGGCCATCAACGCTGCGGGTGACGGCGCCGCGTCTTGCCCGCCGCGCGCCGCGCACCTCGAACAGATCGGCAAAATCGTTATCGAAATTTATCGTGAGCTCCAGCCCAACCGGCACTTCACCGTAGTTGCGGATCGCGAAGCGCTGATAGGCTTCGTTCTGCCAAAGGTAGATCGTTCGCACGATATGCAAGGCGTGCTGCTGAAGCACGATGTTGCCGTCGAAGATCATCTGCGGATTGGTCAGCTCGATCGTCAGTAGCGTATTGTCGTCACGTGCATTCACGCCCAGCAGCAATGGCTGCCGCCCGTTCACCAGCAGCTCGAGCCGCGAGAGGAACCGGGTGTCGTTGTGAAAAAGACCATCAGAGCCGCCTGATCCCCCGATGTCTCCGTGACTGTCGACGACCACGAAGGTGTCCCCGTATTTGAGCGAGCTGGGCAGCTTCGATGCAACGCTGGCCTCGGCAATGTGCAACGGCTGCGGCACCTGGTCGACGTGGACGGCCTTTGCGCGTGCGCTGCGATCGGTAGACATGGAATGACCCCTCGTTCGGCGTGACGTTGTCGCAAACAGAGTTGTCCGAAACAATGTCTGCCTGAAGTCCCGCGAGCCCGCTCTCGCTCAGTTCATTAGCACCGATGGCGAGCCAGTGGTTCGCCAGAGATGACCGCGGCAGAACGAACGCCGCCAATGGGACGGCGTTGGCGACGCTAGTGGCGTTCGTGCCGGCGCTTACTGCCTCTCTGCCAGCTCGCAATCAGCCGAGGTAGGGCACCCGCATGCGCGACACTGCTTCCGCGCGCGTCCTTGCCTGTGCCGGCAGCTGCAGCACTGCCGCATGCTTGCCTTCCGGCAGACTGGTCAGCAGCACGGTGCGCCCGTCCGGAAATTCCAGGGCATCATGATGATAATGGGGCACGTCCTTGTTGATCTGTCGAAAGATCGCCGTCTTGTATTTGCGGCGGCTCGTCACCAGCCGCAGGAAGCCCCAGGCCGGTACCACAAGCTCCTCGGCGAACGCAATTTCCGTTCCGGGAAGAACGCAAACTGCAACGGCTTTGTCTTCAGGCGCGGCAAAACCCCGTGTGCCGGTGCCGAAGTCGCGGGTAACAAGTCTGTCTCCGACCGTTGCAGGCCGGGAGCGGACATTTTGCAGGCTGTAGTCGCACATCGAAGCGCTCCAGGTTGGCGGCCCCACGCAGGAATTAGATGCCCCCAAAACAACGCTTCACATCGCGAGTTGGTTGCCACTCGCCAATGGAAACTTGAACCGCCGAGTCGCTACGCTCCATCTCGCACCGCATCACGAGAAATTATCTCGCTCCGCAGCGAGGTTTTGCGCTGCGCCAAAGGGGAACTTTTGGCTCGATGCAGAATTTTCAACCGAACCAAATGCTACACGGAGATTACGCAAATGCTTTCGACGGTCCTTATCGTCATTCTCATTTTATTGCTCGTCGGAGCATTGCCCACCTGGGGCTACAGCTCCAGCTGGGGCTATGGCCCCGGCGGCATCCTCGGCCTGGTATTGGTCGTTGTCGTGATTCTGGCGCTGATAGGCCGCATCTAGCGCTGGAGCACATTAATCGTCATGGCCGGGCTCGTCCCGGCCACCTACGCCTTACCGATAATCGTCGTGGCCGGGCTCGTCCCGGCCATCCATGTCTTATCTGACGTGCGAAACCCGCTGCGCAAAATTGCGATTGTCTTGAATCACATTGCGGTGATGCCTCGTGCGATTGATTTAAACTATTGGGAACATTTCCGGCAGTCGCTCGTTTGTTTGGCCGTGTGGGGACGCCAGCCCCGAGTTTCCCTCTTCGTGAAATCTGCATCCGTGGGTACGGCGGATTTATGATGCGCGCTGTTCTCATTGGATTGTGTGCCGGCTCGGTCTGCATTTTGGCGGGCGCCGCTCTTTTCGCGGCTGACGCTGCCCATGGTCCGAACCACGGGACGAGACTATCGACGCGCGTGAGCGCCGATAACGCACACAAGAGCGACCGTTTATGGCTGCCGTTCGCGCTTCCCGGCGGTGTGCCGCGCGCGGAGTTCGCCGCGATTGAACTCGCGGCCCCGGCTGTGTCGGCCATTGCGGTCCGCGATCGAAGCGGTAACGTGCTTTACCGGGTCGACCCAAAGAGCCAGACGACGATCATTGCCGAGCGGGTGTTATCGGCAGGCAATCAAGACAACGCCGACCGCGCGCGTGCGCCGGCCGGTCGTCAGGCGCTGCCGGTCGGATGTGAGGGCGCATTCAGCCCGTACGCGGCGCCGCGCATGGCGGGCGTCATCGGGCGCTGTCTGTCGGCGCTCGATGTCTCCTATCAGGTCGCTGCGATCGCGCGTTAGCTCGACCAGAGGCCGCCGCTGCGCGCGCTCGCACGCACGTTCATCCAGATGCTGGCCATGATGACGCCGGGAATGGTTCGGCTGTCGCGGCGCACGACGTGGATGAGTGGCCGCTCGCCGGTGCCTAGCAAAGCATCCAGCGCATCACCGTTCTGTTGGAATTTGGCCTGGCATGCGCGGCGCATCAGCTGCCAATGCTCATACGCGCCGACCGGCACCGTCGCTCCGCCATAAATCACGTGAGCGCCGTAGGGCTGTCGCGCACTCTCGCGCTTCGCAGCCGAACCATCGAGGCGGGCGATCGACGGCCGCTCGTCAACAGGAAATCGCAAGCTCTGCCAAAACGCCTCGACGCAACTGTAGCGCATCCCGTCGAGCTCGAAGGGCGTTGGCGCGAAATTCGCAATCAGCCGGATCGGTTCAGAGCTCATGCTGGTGACGTTGATCGGCTCGCGGCACGCGTCAAGCCGCGGCCCGAGGCCTGCCAACGTGGCCCCCGTTCCGGAATTGGGCTGCATCGCAAACGCAAAACCATCATGCTCCGCGCGCCACGTGGAGAGCGCGAGGCGTTCATCGTCGGTTTCGGGTATCAGCACCAGGCGATTGGGTTGCAGCAGCGTCTTCATCGAAAAATACGGGCACGCGCGTTTGCGTGCGGATCAAAACAAAAAAGGAAATCCTGTCGCCGCGGCCTTAGAGCGGGTGAGTTTGACGGAATTGAGGAGAGGTGGCACCGGGTCGCGGCGCGCACGCTTTGCGTTGCGTAACCCTTCGACACTCCCTGCGTCGCGTTCGCTGAGAGATTTCACCACACCGCATCTTGGTCATGCCCGCGAAAGCGGGCATCCAGTAACCACCGAACTATCGGTGGATTCTCTGTCTCAAAATCTGAGGTCACGGGTTACTGGATCGCCCGGTCGAGCCGGGCGATGACGACAGCTAGCGAGGAGCGATCCGGACCAATTAAACAATCATATGCGTCGCGTATTCGAATTGCGGATAGCCCAGCGACCTGCGCTCTCGAAAACGTTACCCGGCACGCGGGCGGCTGCCGAACCGCTTGATCGCGTCGGCAAGCGAGCGCGCGTCGTCGTCGTAGTCCTTCCACGCCGCCGAGCGTTGCAACAGGGCCGGCGCCGTGCGCAGCGTGAATCGTTTCGGATCGAGTCCCTTCTTGACCTGGCTCCAGGTAAGCGGCATCGACACCGGCGCGCCCGCCCGCGCGCGCGGCGACAGTACGGCGACCGCCGTCGACATGCGGTCGTTGCGCAGATAGTCGAGGAAGATGCGGCCGTTGCGTTCTTTCTTCGCCATGTTGACGAGATATCGGTCCGGGCTGTCGGCGGCCATCGCAGTGCTGAGATCGCGAGCGAAAGCTTTTGCCGCAGGCCAGTCGGGCGTTGGCGCCGACGTAAACGGCGTCACCACGTGAAGCCCCTTGCCGCCGGTGGTCTTGCAGAACGCCGCAAGACCCACGGCCTCGAGCCGCGCACGGATTTCCTGGGCCGCTTCCACGACCTGATCGAACGAAACGTCGGGCGCCGGATCGAGATCGAACACGAAGCGACCGGGCAGGTCGGGCTTGCCGGGCTGGCAATTCCACGGATGAAGCTCGACGCCGGCCGCTTGTGCAACGGCGGCGAGGCCTTCGACGCGATCGATCTGGACGTAAGGCTTGCGGTCGCCGGAGACGATCGTCAGCTCAAGCAGGTTGGATTGGCCGGGCATGCCGTGGCGCTGGAAGAAGAGTTCGCCGTCGATGCCGTCCGGTGCGCGAATGATCGAACACGGTCGGCCTTTGATGTGCGCGATGAGCCAGGGACCGACCGCTTCATAGTAATGGGCGAGGTCGAGCTTGGTGATCGGCGTGCCATCGCCATCGTCAGGCCACAGCGCCTTGTCCGGCTTGCTGATCGTGACACCCATCACGACCGAGGCCGCTGCGCCACGGCCGCCGGCCGTCTTGGATGCGTGGGGTTTCGGAACGCGCAGCGGCGTCGCCGCGGCAGGCGCCGGCTTTTCCACCTCGACCTCCTCGGCGGGTTTGTCCTCGCGCATGCCCTTGAACGCCGCCTGGCGCACCATCCCGTCGGTGGTCCAGCCGGCAAACTCGATCTCCGCAACGAGCACCGGCTTCGTCCAGTGGACGCCGCGCTCGCGGCGCGGGGCGTTGGCGCCGGTGAACGGGCTCTCGCGCGCCTCCTGTGCCTTGATGCGCGGAAAGATCCGGGAGACCGTCGACTGGCTGTAGCCGGTGCCGACGCGGCCAAGATAAACGAACTCGTCACCGCGCCGGGCGCCGACGAGGAGCGAGCGAAACCGGCCGTCTTCCTCGCTCCAGCCGCCGATCACCACCTCGTGCCCGGCGCGACACTTCGCCTTGGTCCAGGTGTCGCCGCGTCCCGATGAATAGGGCGCGTCGAGCCGCTTCGACACGATGCCTTCGAGCGACATTTGGCATGCGGAGCGCAGCACCGCATCGCCGGCGGTCTCGAAATGCTCGACGAAACGGATCCGTGGCGCTGTTTGCTTGTGAGCGTCGAGCAGAGCGCGCAGTTCCTTCTTTCGCTCCGAGAGTGCCTGCCTCCGCAGATCGCTATTGCCGCGGAACAGGAGATCGAACGCGAAAAAGATGAGGTTTTCAGTCTTTCCGTCCGTGAGCGCCGCTTGCAGTGCGCCGAAGTCCGGCCTGCCTTTGTTATCGAGGGCGACGATTTCGCCGTCGAGAATGCAGTCCGGCAAGCGATCGCCGGCCTCGGCGATCGCCACGAATTTTTCGGTCCAGTCGAGGCCCTTGCGAGTCCGCAACACCGCGACGCCATCCTCGACACGCATCTGGATGCGGTAGCCGTCGAACTTGATCTCGTGCGCCCATCCGCCGCCGGCCGGCGGCCGCTCGACCGGAGTGCAGAGCTGCGGCGCGATGAAGTTCGGCATCGCCCGCGCGGTTTTCACTCCCGCTCTTGCGGCCCGGGCGGGAGGATCGCTCACCGCGGACCGAACAGTCGCCGCCGACGGGCTCGCTGCCGCCGATCGGCTGAGCGTCTTCTTTGCCCGCTCCTCGTGGGCGGCACCTTGGTTCGAATTCCACACCGCATCGGCGCCGTGGTTGGCGCCGCCCATGCTCATGAACGGGGTCGGCGCACGACCTTTGCCGGCCGCGATCGCTGCCATCGGCCGGCCGGAGGCGACCGAGCGGTCGTCCTCCAGAATGGCATCGCCGTGACCCTCGGTGGCGAACTCGTCGCGGTGCTTGATGAGAAGCCAGTTGTTGCGTTTGCTGTTGAACTTGTCGCTGCGGATGCGCACGAGGACCCAGCTGCCCTTGAGCCGTTTGCCGTCGAGCGTGAATTTCAGGTCGCCCTTGCGCAGCGCTTCCTCGGGCGAGCCCGACCCTTCGAACTCCCAGTAGCCGCGGTCCCAAAGCTGGACTGTGCCGCCGCCGTATTGCCCCTTGGGGATCGTGCCTTCGAAATCGCCGTAATCAAGGGGATGGTCTTCGACCTCGACTGCGAGCCGCTTGTCGTGGGGATCGAGCGATGGCCCCCGCGTCACCGCCCATGACTTGAAGACGCCGTCAAGCTCCAGGCGGAAGTCGTAATGCAGGCGCGTCGCGTCATGCTTCTGGATCACGAAGCGCAGCCGCTTGGAGGCTGCGACTTTCTCGGCGCCGCGCGGCTCGGCGGTCTTCGCAAAGTCACGCTTGGCCTCGTAATCCGCAAGTTTCGGGTTGTCGGTCGCGGCTTTGAACTTCACGGATTTCGCCTTGGCGGACGTTTCTTTTGCGGACGTTTGCGCCGGCCTCGCCTTCGCGGAGCCGGCCTTCGCGGACCTAGCGCTTGTGGATTTGGCGGCCTTGGATCGGACGCGCTCCAATGTCGCGTGCCCGCGCTTCGCCTTCCGGCGCGAAGGTTTAGCTTTCGATGATGTGCGCGTGGGTCTCGATTTGGCCAATTCGGTCTCCATCAGCCCGATCGGTTGATCTCGGATCATAGGGAAACGTTCCACCCCGCGCCCGGGTTTCTTGAAGCCCTCCGGTAGCCCGCATGAGCGCAGCGACCTGCGGGTCAGCGACGCAAGCGCGGAAAAGTTCTCCCCGGATGTCGCTGCGCTCATCCGGGCTACGATGCCGTCTTCTGGCAACAGAAGCTGCATTGCCCACCTAGACGGAGGGCTCCTCGACCACCGGGCCGAAGACCCCTTCAAATTCGTGCCGCAGGACGACATCGACATCGCGAAGCGTGGCCGCGTGGCCGAGCGCAGCGAGGCTTGTCACGCCATAACGCGGGTTGGCGACGCCGCAGGGCACGATGCCGTCAAAATGCTCAAGGTCCGGATCGACGTTGAGGCTGATCCCGTGCAGGCTCACCCAGCGTTTCACGCGGATGCCGATCGCGGCAATCTTGTCCTCGCGATTCTCGCCGGGACGGCGCACCCACACTCCGACCCGGTCCTCGCGCCGCTCGCCGGCGATGCCGAACGCCGCAAGCGTGCGGATCAACCATTCCTCGAGATCGGCGACGAAGCGGCGAACGTCGGAGCCACGCCGCCTGAGGTCGAGCATCACGTAGGCGACGCGTTGGCCGGGGCCGTGATAGGTGAACTGGCCGCCGCGGCCGGCGACGAAGACCGGGAAGCGGGCGGAAAGCAAATCTTCGCGGCGCGCGCTCGTGCCGGACGTATAGAGCGGCGGATGCTCGATCAGCCAGACGAGTTCGCCGGCATCGCCCGCCGCAATGGCGGCGACGCGTTCCTCCATGACGGCAAGCGCGCGCTCGTAGCCGACCGGCGCTGCCTCGCCGCGCCAGCCGATCGGCGCGCCTGCCGGCTGCGCGCGCGGCGCCGCCGCGATCGCCTCGCGCGTCTTAATCATTCGCTAACCATGATCGTGCCACGTAAGCGGTGAGGGGCGTCCGGTGCCATCCGGAATCGGCGCTCTGCATCACCTGACGTCACGAACCGCAAGGACATCCCCTGTGTCCATCCTGGAAAAGTGCTCCGTCGATATATCGGTTGTCCTCGGCTCCGCGTCCATGCCGATCCACCAGGTGCTGAGGCTCGGCCGCGGCGCCATCATCGAACTCGACGCCACGGAAGACGACGAGGTGCGAATCCTCGCCAACAACATGCCGATCGCCTCCGGCCTCGTGGTGGTCAATGGCAACCGCGTCGCCGTCGAGGTGAAGGAAATGCTGCCGCGCCCGCCCGACGGGCGCGTTCGCTAGGCGCATTGCGGGCGGCGGCCTAAGGCGCACCGCAGGGCAGGGGGCGCCGTAAGGCCCTGGCGTAGTGCAGGAAAGCGTCTCAGGGTCGATATTGTCCGCCCGGTCCGGTCGCCCTTGTACCGCGGCGAGCGATTTGTTACATCCTGCGCCGTTGCCTAGACGCCTTGGCCTTTCGGCACGGCGTTCTCCCCGATGCGGTCGTGGCGGAATTGGTAGACGCGCTAGCTTGAGGTGCTAGTGGGGCAACTCGTGGAGGTTCGAGTCCTCTCGACCGCACCATTCATCGTTTCCGCTCTTGCCAATCAATAGCTTATTGACATCCTTTGCATTTTACAATTGCGATCCTACATATTCCGCTACAAAATGGCTTTGTAGCTAGTTGAATTCCATGCCCCGTGTCGCGACCAAGCTCATGCCCGCCGGTAGGGGCGGATTCATCGCCCGCAAGGTCATCCCCTTCGATGTCCGCGACGACTACGTCAAGCTTTACGGCCAGCGCACCGAAGAACGTTTGAACACGGGACCAATGCCGGTCACGCTCGCGCGAGCAAAGCACCGCGAATGGTCGTCTGAGATCGAAGCGCGGATCGCGAACATCCGCGCGGGACGCAACGGCGAAGGTCGCGCGCTCACCCCTAAAGAGGCGCGAGCCTTGGCGGGCGAGTGGTACACCTGGTTCGTCGCCCGCATGGCCGTGCATAAGTGGTCCGCGGATGTTTGGGAGGACTACTACGGGCTGGTGCGCTCCGAACTCTACGGCCCCGCGATGGCTGGCGGGGTGTTCTCAGGCGATCCCCTCGACTTCTGGGAGCGCGACAACGGCATGCGTGAGCGTGTGCGTCCGATCATCGCCGACGAAGCGAAGTCCCAGCAGTTCTTGGCTGCGAAACAACTCGTCTTGGACGAAGCGTCGCGGGCGATGTTTTTGGATTTTGTCACGCGTGATTTCTTCGCTGCCGTAACACTGCTTGCTGGGCGCGCCCGCGGTGATTACGGGCCGGATAAGTGGAGCGAACAGTTCCCTGTTCCTGAACGACCAGCAGACTCGAGCTTAACCCCATGGGCACTATTTGAACGCTGGATCGAGCGATCCAAGCCAGCTGCCTCGACGGTAAATCGATGGCGGGCTGTGTTTGTCCGGTTGCAGAGTGATTTCCCGAACACGAATGCGGCGGCGCTATTGCCGGAGCAAATGCAGGCATGGGCCCACGAGCTTATCGATGCCGACAGGACCGCCGGCACCGTCGCCAATATCTGGGTTCGCGCCGCCCGGACGGTGTTTGCATTTGCGGTCGAGGAGAAACTGATCGCGCGCAACCCATTCGTCGGTTGGCGCGTGAAGGTGCCAAAGACGACCAGGACGCGCGAGACCCAGGCGTTCACCGACGACGAAATGAGCGCAATATTGGATGCCGCGCGGGCGATTGATGTCCGTAGCAAGGGCGATGCAGCCAAGCGCTGGTGTCCATGGCTGGCAGCGTACAGCGGCGCGCGTATGGGCGAGCTCACCCAACTGCGCGGTGTCGACATCATCGAACGTGATGGCATCCATGCCCTGAAAATCTCGCCCGAAGCTGGCACCACGAAAACCGGACAGACGCGCACGGTGCCGCTTCATGAACATTTGATCGAGCAAGGCTTTCTTGCGTTCGTGAAGGCGAGCGGCAACGGGCCGCTATTCTATAACGAACCCAAGCAACTCCCTGCAGCATCGAACGATGCAACCAATCCCCGCAAGCCGCGCTATGTGAAAGCGCGGGAGCACCTCGCTGCATGGGTTCGCGGGCTTGGCGTCAATGATCCTGGGGTTTCCCCCAATCACGGGTGGCGCCACACATTTAAGGCTTTGGGCTTCCGCGGCGGCATCCCCGAAAAGATACTTGACGCTATCGTAGGACACGCACCCGCATCGATCGGGCGCGCCTACGGCGAACCCACGCTGTCGGACAAAGCTCGAGAGCTTCACAAATTTCCAAGGTATCGACCGCGCTCGATTGATGGCGCGCGCAGTTTGGAACTCGCCGCTCACAAATCGCGCGCTCACGACAAAATCAAAGGGAACTGACCGTGATCAATAAAGGGCTGATCTTCGACGGTCTCGTTTTTGCAACATACCGCGATCGAGCATTGTACATTCGCACTTTGGTTCGGGACCGTCCTCAATGGTTGAAAGACAACCCAGGACTTTGGGAGACGATTGAGGACGCGGAACGGAAGGATGCCCGTTCGGCAGAGCAAGAGATCGGAGGTGAGCCGTCCGTAATCGGACCTTGTTCTCCCGCCGACGCTGACACCCAAAGTGATAGCAACGATTCCGCTAACATAGACGTTCGCCTCGAAACCTCTCGCCTTCAGATCAGTCGCCCCTGCCGGAAGCGCCTTCGCCAGCGATTGCTCCTTCAGTGTCCTCAAGCATTGGAGACGAAGTCACGATCGAAGGGCGGCGTTATGTCACCTCTGAACAGCTCGCATCGATGCTCGGAATTTCGCTGAGGACACTCTCCCGCTGGTGCAAAGAGCGGGGTAGTCCACCGAAAACCAAAGTCGGTAGCAAGGTCTTCTTCGAAGAAGACAAGATTCCCGAATGGAGGTCGCGTCGACAAATGGCGCCTGCCGGAGATCGCCATAAAAAAGAGGCGAGTTAGCACCGCGCACGATAAGACCCTCAAGACAGCCGAGCGCATAAGCACGGAGCTAAGAGTTCTCTCTATGGAGTTTGTTCGAGGCGACCCATGCCTTCCAAGCGCTGCGGGCGCGAGAGAGGGCCAGAACAGATTGATAATGGCCGCAGCTCTGAATAGTCGCAGGCACCGGATCTTCGATTGAACATCGACAAAAGATGCGCGCGAACACCGTGCAGACCATGCGCCGCAAATATCGCTACCGGCAATTTGCCAACCAATTTTGACACACGATCGAACAATAGCTTCCCCTTCGCTACAACGCGTCGAGCTTGCGGACGCAAACTCCGTCCGCGGCCTTTCCATTAAACGCTTCGGTAATCCTCATCCGTCCACCGCAACAACGGCAAGGCGGCACTTCCAATTTGGGGGCGATGGGCTTAGCGGGAGCTGCGCTCCCCGAACTCTCTGATGAGACTGGCACCCCGAGCAACCCTCTACAGAGCACCAGCTTCTCAGCACGGTGTCCATTGGCGAGGAAGCCGTAGTGGCGAATGCGAGGAAGCCGTAGTGGCGAATGCGATGAAAGCCGTTGGGGAGCACGTGAAGTAAGAACCGACGAATGAACTCGCCGACCCCAATGCGCATGATCTTGGTTCTGTGACCTGCCTGTTCCCGGTAGTCAGTCCAACGGAATCTGACGTCCCTATCATCCAAATTCAGCAAGCGATTGTTGCTGATGGCAGTGCGATGAGTGTACCGTGTGAGATACGCCAGCACCTGCTTGGGACCGCCGAACGTCTTCTTGGCATAAACCCTCCAATCGGTTCGTCGCAATGCTCCGACCGTGTCGCAAAATGCTTCGGGGTCGTTGAGGGCAATCAGATTTGTGAGGAACCTCAACTCACCAGCCTCGAACGCCGCGGTGATGTGTTGGAGAAACAGTCCTCTGAAGAGCCGCGATAGAATCCGGACCGAAAGGAAACGCCCGCGCTTGAACGCAATCCATCGGTTGCCATTGGGCGAAATGCCGCCAGCAGGAACGATGCAATGTAGGTGAGGATGGTGATCGAGCTTCTGGCCCCATGTATGAAGGACGGCAGTAACGCCGATGTCAGCACCAAGATGTTTGGGATCAGCCGCAAGGGTACTGAGAGCCTCGGATGCTGCTTTGAACAGCAATCGATAGACCACGGCCTTGTTTTGAAACGCGATCGCTCCAATAGACGCCGGAAGCGTGAATACCACGTGGAAATAGGGTACGGGCAGCAGTTCCGCTTCGCGCGCCGCGAGCCAAGCTGTGGCCGTCGACCACTGACACTTTGGGCAATGCCGATTGCGGCAAGAATTGTAGGCGACGCGCACATGCGCACAGTCCTCGCAGCGTTCGACATGACCACCCAGCGCTGCTGTCCGGCAACATTCGATCGCCGTCATGACGCGTCGTTGGGTAACGCTCACATGGCCAGCGTTGGCCGCGCGCCAGGCGTCACCGTGTGCGCGAAAAACATCGGCGACCTCGAGGCTAGCCCCCGCGCGCTCCTGCGCGCGCGCCGATCCCCCGACCAAAACTCCTGCCGCCGCAGAGCGAGCCGCCGCAACGCGAGCCGCCGCAACGCGAGCCGCCGGAGAGGGACAAGCTGGAGAGCGAGCCGCAGCTGCCGCCGGTGACGTCGCCGACCACAGCGCCGATGACCGAGTCGGCCGCCATGCCGAAGCCGCAGACCGAGCCGGCGAGCTACCGGGTAGCGCCGAAACCCAACCGCTTTGAAAAAAGGACATTATAGCCCCACCGTTAACCACTCTTGCGATCCCTCACGCGCGCGCGAGGGCCTGAGCCAGCGCCCTCGTCATTTTTAGCTTTACGCGTGCCGGCATCAACCCCATCGGGTCCACCGACTGCTCGCGGAAATTTACCGAGGTCGACCTCCGACGGGCAACACGAGACTTCTCGATTTCATCGAGGACTGCACCGACCCGGCCATGAACGACATGCCTCCCACTGACGCGAACTCCAGATAGGATTTCAAAATCTCTGGGTCCAGGCGTCCGAATTTTCTCCATCCCTCCTCGCGCGAGTCCTCTCGCTCGAGCAGAGCGCCGATTTAATTTTTAGCTTTTTGCGGGACGGGCTTCAACCGCGGTAGCTTTGCGGTCCAAATTGCAGGGCGGCATCGGGCGCGATACCCAGCACTTCTCCATCGCCATTCCTCCGGTTTCCTTGCCTCCGATTGAACCCTGAGGGCACGTCGTTTTGGCGCCGTTGGCGGAAAACGGAAGCAACGCCAGGTCGGCTCGATGGCGCCGCGCGCTTTTGGCAACGAACCAGTCCGCAACCGAATCTTTTGAAGGTAGAGCACCTCGTTCGGGACGAGGGGGTCGCAGGTTCAAATCCTGCCACTCCGACCAGCACTTAGCCAATTCATTGATTTGATTTGCCACACCTTGCGCCACACCTCGGCGGCTCGCTCGGCGCTGCATTGCCAACCCAGCATCAAAGGGTCAGCCTCTGAGGTGACGAGGACCATAGCGTCAAGGCGACAATGTCCGCCATCGCGATCACCCTCCACGTACTCGCCGCCGTCGTATGGGTTGGCGGCATGTTCGTAATCTACGTCTGTCTCCGACCACCGCTTGGCACACTCGATGCGCGGCAGCGCCTTCGGGAGGCAGCCGAACACTACGAAGTGAGCCCGAGTACCGCGGTGATCTGGGTGAAGTGCTTTCGCGAGACTGGCCGCTGTGCTGCCAAACCGCGTGGTGGGAGCACATCGCCGCTGGAGAAGCACGCGGACGTTTTGCTGGCGCTGATCGAAGTGGAGCCTGACCTGACGCTGGACGAGGTGGTCTGCGCGATGCGTGAGAACAAGAATTCCTGGCAGCCGCACAGCGGTCTGGCGGTTTTTTCAACGACACAAGATCACCTTCAAAAAAAAGCTTGCGGGCGGCCGAGCAGCAACGTGCGGACGTAGCCCGGGCACGCCGACACTGGATGCGCGAACAGGGCCTGTTCGATCCGGCCCGGCTGGTGTTCATCGATGAAACTTCGGCCAATACCAAGATGGTGCGGCTTTACGGCCGTTGCGCCCGCGGCGAGCGGCTGGTGGACCTTGGGCCACAAGGTCATTGGAAGACGATCACCTTCGTTGCCGCTCTGCGCCAGAATGGCATGACGGCGCCGTGTACAATCGACGGGGCAATGACTGGGAGGAGATTCTTGACCTACGTCGAGCGTTGTCTCGTCCCGACCCTCAAGCGTAATGACATCGTGATGCTCGACAATCTTCCAGCGCACAAGGCCGCGGTATCCGCGAGGCCGTCGAAGCGCGCGGCGCGACGCTTCGCTATCTGCCCAAATATTCCCCCGACCTGAACCCGATCGAGATGCCCTTCAGCCAGATGAAGGCCTATCTGCGCAAGGCGGGCGAGCGCACAATTCCTCGACTGCGCCGTCGTATCGGATCGTTCGCCCGAAAGCTCACCGCCCGCCAAGCTGCCAATTATTTCAGGCACGCAGGCGATGCGTGAAATCGATCGGAATCCGCTCTAAGTGGAACCCGCGATGACTTCGGCCTCCATTCTCGGAATTTTCGGCATCGCGGTGGTTCTGTATCTCATCGTATCGCTTCGCGTACTGCGGCAATACGAACGGGCTGATCCTTGTTATGGCGATTTCGATCTATGTGCTTGGGCAAAGTCCGCGCCAGCGAGTGCAAACTTAACGGACTGCGTGAGCCACCTTGTGGTCTGACCGGCTTCCTATGGGCTGCTCGCGGAGGATGTTAATCTCAAGACCAGCGAGGTGTGAGGGAACTTTCCTCAAACCTACTCTATGGCCGGACTGTTATTGACGGCGATGCGGTTGTCGCGGAGTTGGGAGGTTCGAAATTGGCACGATTAGTGGTCGTCTCGAACCGCGTTTCGGTTCCTTCCGGCGATGGCGCCAGGCGCGCTGGCGGGCTCGAGGTCGTGTTGCGGCCGGCACTCCAGCATAACGGCGGCATCTGGCTCGGCTGGAGCGGTAAGGTCGCACCCGCTGACCAGTTGGAAACGCGCTCCGTCCGGCACAAGAATGTCGAATATGTTGTGACCGACCTCTCGAAAGACGACTTCGAGGAATATTACAATGGCTTCGCCAATCGCGTGCTGTGGCCGATCCTGCACTATCGATTGGACCTAGCCGAGTTCGCGCGTCGTGATCTCAGCGGCTATTTCAGGGTCAACGATCATTTCGCGACCGAGCTGGAAAAGATCATCAAAGAAGACGATTTAATTTGGGTTCATGACTGCCATCTGATCCCTATCGCGGACGCGTTGCGGCGACGCGGTCACGCGAACCGGATCGGATTTTTCCTCCACATCCCGTTTCCCTCACCGGAGGTTCTGACTTCGCTGCCGAAGCACGAGCAGTTGATACCATTACTGCTGCAATACGACGTTGTGGGCTTCCAGACCGAGGGCGATGCCGGGAATTTCGTTCGCTACCTGCTTTCCGAATGCAATCAACTGCGGGAAATGGGACTATTCGAGACGGCCGGCCACCAGATCACCCTGAGCCTGAATGGGCGACAGACGCGGATCGGTAGTTTTCCTGTCGGTATCGAGCCGCGGGGGTTTCAACGACTGGCGCGTCGCAATGTGCGGTCCCCCTTGGTGAAGAACCTGGTAGCGAGTCTCGGTGGCCGCGACCTCGTGATCGGGGTCGACCGTCTGGACTATTCCAAGGGCCTGATCCAGCGTCTCGATGCTTTCGACATCTTCCTTACGAATCACAGTGAATGGTTCGGCAAGGTGACATACCTGCAGATCACGCCGAAAAACCGTTCCGAAATTCCCGAATATGCCGAATTGGCAGAGGGCTTAGGCTCCGCCGCTGGCCGTATCAACGGCAAATACGGTGAAGTGTCATGGACGCCAATCCGCTATGTGAACCGCGTCTACAGCCGGTCGGTGCTGGCGGGGCTCTATCGGACCGCGCGCGTTGGCCTGGTGACACCCTTGCGCGACGGCATGAACCTGGTTGCGAAGGAATATGTCGCTGCTCAGGATGCGGAAATCCTGGAGTTCTTATCCTGTCTCGCTTCGCTGGTGCCGCGATCGAATTTCGGCGGGCCGTACTGGTCAACCCCTATGATGCGGAATTGGTGGCCGGCGCGATCGCGCAAGCGCTCGCAATGACGCTCGAGGAAAGGCGCGCCCGCCACGATGCGCTGCTTGCCGCTATCTCTGAATATGACGTCGATCGGTGGCAGCGGAAATACCTCGCGGCCCTGCGAGGCGCCAACGGAGTAACGAACGGGATTCCGGCCCCGGCGGGACGACAAATCCGCGACGCGGAACGGCCGAGGGTATCCATCCAGGCGTGGCCGCGACACGCTTGAATCCGGCTGTGAAGCTCCGAACAAGGTCGTCGGCGGGGGACATCAGTACGCAGTTGATAAAGAAGCTCGTCAGGAAAGCAGAACCGACACCTCGATATCGCCACGTGCCTTAAGGACGCTCAGCGACACATTTTCACGATCGCGCCGAACAGCTATGTCGACGGATGAGTTACCGACATGCAGGTTCCGCAGGATCAACTCGTCGAGGAACTTCGGCAGGCGCGGGCTGCGAAAGCGCACCTCTTTGGCCGCAGGATCGAGCTCCAGCCCGAGAGTCGCTTGAAGCAGGCTGAACGGGGTTGCGCTAGCCCAGGCCTGCGGCGAGCAGGCGACGGGGTAAAGTGTCGGCCCTCGGTCCCTGGCCCGCTGAAAGCCGCAGAATAATTCGGGCAAGCGATGCAGATCCATGTAGGTAGCGGCATCGAAAAGACCATTGAAGAGGCGGTCGACCGCACCCTTTGCGCCGATTTGCGCAAAGCCGAGAGCCGTGTGCGATCAGCACCGCGGCGATGGACGGTCTTGAAGGCAAGCATGAAGTGAAAGCAGATCAGCGAGTAGATCAGTTTGTGCGGCTGCGCGATGCGATTAAGGAGCGAGCATCGCGTAAGTTCTTCGAAGGATCGGTCGAGGCCGAAGGACCGGTAGTGTTGCGATCCAACGATTTTTTCAAGTAGCTGCCTGTCAACAATTCTTCCGCAACCGAAAACGGTGGCGGCCTAGCCAAACACCGCTTCGCCTTAACCATGGTGAGCTCCCAGGCGCGCGTCAGAGGTGCGCGCCTTGTTCGGGCTGCCTGCCCTACCGAAAGGAGAAAGCCCCCGCCGGCGTAAGCCGGCAGGGGTAGCAACGCGATTAATACTAATCCGCCGAGAGCCTGACTCTTTGGGGATTGAACGAAGCCGCTGACAATTTGGGGAAGCCCGAGAGCCAGACGCTCGGCGGATTGATGAGAGCCCAGCCGCGTTGTTGCCGATCTCCAAACGCCCGTCGTCGAGATAGCGACGGCTCAGCGTTGATGTAAGTCAATGCCGCAGGGTCGTTGCAGCATTAAATATTACGAGCGCAGCAACCTGCCAACAATCGGCGGGCTAAAGTGAGCCCCTGCGCCCAAGAGGTGGGAGTTATGACTAACTTCAGCGATCCTTTCGAGGCGCTCTTCGGTATACAAAGAGCTCTCGACGCACAAAAAGCAAGCGATTGGATGGGCAGCAGTACGACCGGCATGGGCAGTTTTCCGCCGATCAATATCTTCCAGAAAGGCGACGACTTCGTCGCTATTGTCGAATTGCCAGGCGTTGACAGGGCAGACCTCGGAATTGACGTAAAGGAGAATACGATCCGAATTTCGGGCAAGAAGACCATCAAATACGACGAAGGCGCCAGCGTGCATAGACGCGAGCGCGTGTGGGGCGTCTTCGACCGGACGCTCTCTGTACCAATCCAGATCGATCCAGACGCCGTCAAGGCCGAATACCGCGATGGAGTACTCGCGCTATTCATCCCGAGAGCCGAAAGCGATAAGCCCAGAACCATCAAGATCAACTGACAAATGAATCAGCCGGAGATATCGAAATGGCGTCCCAACCAGAATTGCCCGTCCAGCAGAAGCGCGAGGTGGAAAAGAAGCCAGAGAGCACGATTCCGTCACGCACATTCCTGCCAATTACTGATATTTTCGAGACCGATCAGGCGTTGACCGTCATCCTTGAAATGCCGGGCGTCGACAAAGAAAAAGTCGACGTCAACGTCGAGAACGACATCCTGACGATCGAGGGCCGGATCGACTATTCGAAATACGAAGGACTGCAGCCGGTCTACACTGAATACAATATCGGCCACTACACTCGAAGCTTTCAGATTTCGAGCAAGTTGGAACAAGACAAGATCAGCGCCGCGCTGAAGGATGGTGTGATGACGTTGGTTTTGCCGAAAGCGGAGAAAGCAAAGCCGCGCAAGATCACGGTGAGTTGACGGAACGAAGGATGGGGGCGCAAGAGCGGTTTCTACGATCGCCACCGGCAAGGTCACGCCGGGCCTGACCGTCGAGATCGTCTCGGTGCTCGACGGTTTCAGGAAGGCCGTGGAGGACGCAGCCACACCGGTTTGACTGCACAGTCTTACAGCGCGTGGGTGAATACCCGGAAGCTCCAAATGCCGTTCAAAACCACCTTCGCTTTCTTGCTCGTGTCAGCTTGTGTCCGGGCCACGGTGACACCCTTCGGATGCGCTGAACAGGGCTTATCCCGGAGTCGCGCTTTCATGACTGGTGCGAAGATTTGCCTAGAGTTGGCTTAGGTGCGGATTCTGCGCCGGCAACCCGCTTCTTGACGGCTATAAAGCTGTCAGGGCTGACGGACATAGAATCGATGCCGCACGCGACCAAAAACTCGGCGAATTCCGGATGGTCGCTTGGGGCTTGGCCGCACAGCCCTATCTTGGCGTTGGCCTCATGAGCCTCGCGGATGACGCTTTCGATCATCCACTTCACCGCCTCATCCTGCTCGTCGAAGAGTTCAGCAAGCTCCGCGGAGTCACGGTCGACCCCGAGGGTAAGCTGCGTAAGGTCATTGCTGCCGATAGAGAAGCCGTCGAAGCGCTCGGCGAACGCTTTGGCGAGGATGACGTTCGAAGGAATCTCGCACATGACATAGACTTCCAGCCCGTTCTCTCCACGTCTGAGGCCATTCTCGGCCATGACCGCGAGCACACGGTCCGCTTCCCTGGTCGACCGGCAGAACGGGATCATGACGATGACGTTGTTAAGACCCATATCATGGCGCAGGCGGTAGATCGCGCGACACTCGAGCGCAAAGCCATCACGGTAGCGCGGCGAGTAGTAGCGCGAGGCGCCCCGAAAGCCGAGCATGGGGTTTTCTTCGTTGGGCTCGAATGCAGTTCCTCCGATGAGACCTGCGTACTCGTTGGTCTTGAAGTCGCTCATGCGCACGATGACCGGCTTCGGGTGAAATGCCGCCGCGATCCGGGCGAGGCCGCGGGCCAGGCAGTCGACGAAGTACTCGGTCTTGTCACCATATCCGCGGGTCAGCTCGGCGATCGTACGTTTGGCATCCTCGTCCTTAAGCGAGTCGTATTGCACCAAAGCCATCGGATGGACCTTGATTTGGTTGCTCACCACGAATTCCATACGTGCGAGTCCGACACCGTCGGCGGGAATCCGCCACCACCGGAACGCTGCCGCCGGGTTGGCCAGGTTGAGCATAACTTGGGTGCGCGTGGCCGGCACGCTTTGGAGATCGAGTTCTTCGGTGTCGTAATCGGCGTGACCCTCATAGACGAAACCCTCGTCGCCTTCGGCACACGATACGGTCACTTCCTGTTCGTCATGAAGGATATGTGTCGCATTGCCCGTCCCGACGATCGCCGGCAGGCCGAGCTCGCGGCTGACGATTGCTGCGTGCGAAGTGCGACCGCCATGATCGGTAATGATCGCAGCGGCGCGTTTCATGATCGGAACCCAATCGGGGTCGGTCGTCTGCGTCACCAGGATCGCCCCCTCGACGAAGCGGCCGATCTCACGCGGACTTTCGATCATGCATACCCGACCCGCGGCGATTGCGTCGCCGATGCTCAGGCCGGACACAAGCTTGCGGCCCTTCGACTTGATGCGGTAGCACCGGAACGCGCTCGCGTACTTGCGCGATTGCACGGTTTCAGGCCGTGCCTGGACAATGAACAGCTCGCCCGTCTCGCCGTCCTTCGCCCATTCCATATCCATCGGGCAACCGTAATGGTCCTCGATCACGCAGGCCCAGCGCGCCAGGCCGAGAATGTCCTGATCGTTCAGCACGAACGCGGCACGTTCCGCCTTCGAGGTCGGAACGTTGCGCGTCGGCCGGTCGCCGTCCTGGGCATAGACCATCTTCTGAGCCTTTTCGCCGAGTTTTTTCTCGATGATGGGAACCAAAGAAGGCTGCGAGAGGAGCGGTTTGAAAACTTGATACTCGTCGGGGTCGACCGCACCCTGAACGACGTTTTCTCCCAATCCCCAGGACGCGTTGAGAAGAACAACCTTGTCGAATCCGGTTTCGGTATCGATGGAGAACATGACCCCGGCGCTGCCGAGGTCGGAGCGCACCATCCTTTGCACTCCGACCGAAAGCGCGATCTTCAGATGGTCGAAGCCCTTGGCATTCCGGTAGCTGATGGCGCGGTCGGTGAAGAGGGAGGCGTAGCAGCGCCGACAGGCGTCGAGGAGGGCGGGCTCACCACGAATATTGAGATACGACTCCTGCTGCCCGGCGAAGCTTGCGTCGGGGAGATCCTCTGCCGTAGCGCTCGATCGCACGGCAACGTCTGCGTCCGTCTTCCCTGCGCGTCGGCAAAGTTCGCGATACGATGCTTGAATGGCCGCGACAATGTCCTGCGGCCACGTGCCACGCAAGAATCCACGGCGGATCGTAGCGCCGACTTCTGCAAGCGGTGCATGGCCAGCTTTGAGGGCCGCGAGCGAATCGGCGATCACTCCTCTGAGCCCGTTTGCCTCGACATATCGCCAATAGGCGTCCGCGGTTGTCGCAAACCCCGGGGGTACGCGTACGCCCTTCTTGTCGAGATTGCACACCATCTCGCCGAGCGAGGCATTCTTGCCCCCGACAGACGCCACGTCGCCGCGTCCCAGCTTCTCAAGCCAGATGATAGGTGAGGCATCTTCGATCATGGCGTCCTCCTTGGGGATGATTGCTCGGTTTCTGCTCTCATGAAACCACCCACAAACGACTAATCGTACTCAATCAGTCCTCAATCACCGTGCCCGAACGATCCAAATTCGATGGCTTGATCTGGGGCCTCTAGTCACTCTTTCCCGTTAAACCAAGCATCGGCTTCCCCTTAAACCAAGCATCGGCGGATGCCACGTATCCGCCTTGACAATCATCAATCCGCGGAATCGTCATCCCCACCGCGCGGGGCAAGGCGAAGTGGAGCGTCCCTGCGGTTGCCTACATCCTTCGTCACCGCCTCGCCACCACCGCCCAGCGCCCGCCCATGCGTTCGCGCCGGCCAGCGCACTCGGAACTAGCGACACCGATCGCCACAGTTCTACGGACAGGTTGGATCATGTCGCGAAAGAAGCCCTGGTGGGCCGATCGCTAGCAGGCTGCTGAAATTCAGTCGCGTGAACGGCTGCGATCGCGTCAGGTCGTTCGGCGAATTGTTCGGCCGGGCGGTTTGATTGTTGTGCGGCTTGCATCACGCTGTCGGCCCGATGAGTTTTGGCAATCTGATTAGATTGTAGCTGGCCATCGTCAGGGTGAACTTGAAGTTGAGCCTTCTCGCACCTCGCAGCATTGGCCTGGCAAAGCCGCCGATGGTCTTGGCCCAGCCGAATGGTTCCTCGATGCGCTTTCTTTTTTGCTGGCTCACCGCATAACCCGGACGGCGCGTGGTCCGCGCGTCGATCGCGGAGCGCCGACCGCTGATGTTCTGGGCGATATGCGGCGTCACGTTGAGCGCTCGCAGATCGGCAACGAATGCGGCAGCGTCGTACCCCTTATCGGCGCCGAGCGTGATGCGCTGTGCCCCGGGCGAATAGCGCACGATCATCTCTTCCGCCGCCGTGCGCTCGGCGCTGCCGGTGGCCCCCGTCAACGCTACCGCGACGACAAGCCCGCTGCGGTTTTCCATCAGCGCATGGCCAAGGAAGCTCAGCTTGGCTTCCTTGCCCGACCCCTTACGATAAAGCTTCGCCTCCGGGTCGGTGGTTGAGGCATGGGTGGCATTGGCGGGCTTCTCGCCATGGAAGTCGCGCTCGCCGTTGCGGCCCGGCCCGGGCGGCTCGCTCGAACCATCCTTCGCCTTGAAGCTTTTCATCGACGCCCAGGCTGCGATCTGCGTGCCGTCGACCGAGAAGTGTTCATCGGACAGCAATCCACGCAGCTTCTTGTGGTTCATGAGTTCGGCCAGGAACTTCCTGGCGACGTCTGCCTCCAGCAGCCGATCGCGGTTCTTCGTGAATACGGTTGGCACCCACACCGGATCATCCACGCCGAGCCCGACAAACCAGCGATACAGCAGGTTATAATCGAGCTGCTCCATCAGCTGCCGCTCCGATCGGATCGTGTAAAATGCCTGCAATAAAAGTGCCCGCATCAGCCGCTCCGGCGCAATCGACGGCCGGCCGCTATCGGCATAGGCCTTGGCGAACTCACCATCGAGCGTTGCCAGTACCTCGTTGACGACCTCTCGAACCAGGCGCAGCGGATGTTTTGCAGGTACCCGCTTCTCAAGGTCGACGTAGGAAAACAGCTCACCCGTTCGCGTGTCCGAGCCTCGCATCAAAGCCTCCTGCAATTCGTTGGTGAGGAATCATATTCGCAGAGACTTGTCAGAGGTCTTTTTCAGCAGCCTGCTAGGGCCATATTCCCTATTCGGACTTGCGAACACGCGTCCGCATCTGCATCAATGCAAATCCGCGAAGCAACTGTGGAGGATGCGGTCGAAGCGTGCCAAGTCGTGCGACGGTCAATCGCTGAGCTTTGCCACGCCGACCACCAAGACGATCCAATCGTTTTGGAGAAATGGCTTAGCAATAATACATCCGATAATATGCGTTCTTGGATTGCCGATCCAGACAGTTATGTCATCGTTGCAACGGAAGGCGCAGCGAGCATTGGTGTTGGAGCTATAAGCTCTTCCGCTGAAATCACCCTCAACTACGTGTCGCCCAATGCTCGTTTTCGAGGCGTCAGCAAAGCAATTCTAAATCAACTTGAGGCTAGAGCTCTTGAACTAGGCAACAATACCTGCGCTCTCACCAGCACAGAGACCGCGCGCCGCTTTTACTTATCTGCTGGCTACGTGCAATTTGGGCCGCCTGAGCCTGGCATAGGCAAAGGATCAAGTTACCGAATGGTGAAGCAGCTTTTCCTTACTGCGCAAGCGGTTTAGCGCAATATAAGTTTTGCGACACAAATATCGGCAGCTAGCCTCGCTGCACGGTCAATCGCGCCGGATTGACGTTGCCGGTGACGAATCCGGTTCGCCTCCGGTTCGAGCCTCTTGGGTAACCTCCTTCAAGGCGCGCATGACATCCTCACGAGAGATTATACCGACCAATTGGCGGTCAGGGCCTATTATCGGAAAACTACGGATCTTGAGGTTCACCATCAACTGTAGAACGCGGGTCAATGGGTCTGTCGGTCCGACATGCACGACCGCTTCGATCATAACTTCTGCTACCATCCGTCTCATTAACTCATCGTAGTGGGGCACCATCTGACCAGTAGTGAAGGCGAAAGCTTGAAGGAAATCGAATTTGGTTGCGATCCCAAGCATCTTTCCGTCTTCCACCACGGGGAAGGCATTAAAATCGTGTGTCTCAAATAATGCTTCCAGCTCACGCATGGTAACTTGGCGCGTCACGGTCTTCACCGCGCGTGTCATATACTGATCTACCGTGCATTGGAGGAAGCGGTACAGCATTCCACCTGCGCCATTGCTGGGTTGCATTGTCTGAACGCGCATGTGTTCCTCCCCTGAGCGATGCGGCATCAACGGCGCGCGATACCAAAACATTAGCACTATCCTAGTTTTTCAGTCTCGTCGCCCGCTCGTCAGCGCCCCTCCGGGAGTCATCAGGATCGTGTAGCCGTCCGGATCGGCCGCCGCGACGAGCTTGGCACCGACGCTGCCACCTCCGCCGCCGCCGGCCACGCCACCGCGCTCCCAAATCCCGCGATGAAGGTGCGCCGCCTCATGCAATTACCTCGTCGGCGGTGGCAAGTATCTTGAGAGCATGAACTGCTTCGCGCGATTTGGGAATCGTCCGAATGAATCAGACCACTAGCGGCCATTGCCACCGAAAGGGCTGTCGGTTCAGGAGCGGGTGCTGCCGTTCTGTCTCGTGAGGGGCACTTCGTGGCAGAAGGCCGGTGTCACCGAGCGCACGGTGCTGAACATGGTCCAAGGGCATGGTCGATCGCAGGCGCGGCGCTCATCTTTCGCTCACTAGGCAGGGGCGCCACGCGCTCGCGACACGCTTGAAGATGGAACGCGGTAAATCCCGACCCTCCATCCGCGAGCGGTAAGCGCTTGGGTAGAGGATCGGGACCCGCTCGGGGGATCGCCGAGCGGATCAGTAGCTTAGGTGAGCAGGAGTTCAGTTTTTTGACACGGATCAAGGCTCTTGGACGCCGGACAGCGGCGAGTGGGCAAGCAGGTGGCCGCGATGATCGCCGCGCTCGATGGCGTCGACCTGATCGTCTTCACGGGCGGCATCGGAGAAAATGCTGTCGAAGCGCAGGCTCTACCCTCCCGGAACCGGACGGGGGAAAACCCCATCAGCGACCCGGCATCGCGCTACGCGGTGTACGTTCTCCCCTCCCGGGAAGATGAGCAGATCGTCCCCCATACCCGGGCATTGTTCCCATGGAGTCTTCCGGATAGCCGCGGGGAAAAGACTGTTGAAACAACTTCGACCGCACGAGACGCTACCTCACGCTCGTTGCTAATACCAAACCTCAGAATTAGTGACCGACGGTCGCCCATTCGCGTTGGGCGATAGACATGATCTTCCACGGCTGGTCGATGAGAGTATTCCAGGCGTAGCAGCAGTGGTCGACGATGTCGTCGAAGGATTTGAAGATGCGATTGGAGAGCCAGTTCTGGCGCATGAACTGCCAGATATTCTCTTGGCTGTTGAGTTCGGGCGCGCGCGGCGGCAGGGGCAGGAGCGAGATGTTGGCTGGAATCCTGAGTTCCTTCGCACCGTGCCAGCCGGCTTGATCGAGGATCAGAATGGCATGAGCGCCCGGTGTAACCTTGGTGGCGATTTCGTCGAGATGAAGCTGCATGGCTTCGCTGTTGCAGGACGGTAGTACAAGAGCTGCGCCAGTCCCGCGCTCGGGGCAGACCGCCCCGAACAAATAGGTCGATTGGGTGCGTTGATCGTGGATGGCGCGCGGTCTCGAGCCCTTGCGGGCCCAGCGGTAGGTCAGCTTGTTCTTCTGCCCGACGCGCATCTCGTCCTGAAACCACACCTCTACTGAGGTTGCCCGGCTCAAGGCCCGCGCGGACTTCCGCCACGCGTACGCAAAGTTTTTTTGAATGCCTCCACGGTCTCGAGGTCTTGTTTGAAGGCCTTGAGACGGGCGCTCACGTGCGAGAAACCCAAGTCCTTGAGCGCGCGATAGATGGTGTCGTCCGACACCGAGAGCCCGAACTCCTCGTGCAGCCGCATGATCAGATCGCAGGCCCGCCACCGCACCACACCATGAACTGCCGGGATCGGGCCCTCCTCCACGATCCGGGTCAGAAACGCCCGGTGCGTAGCCTCGAGCTTGGGCGGCACCCCAGGCGATGGAATGTTGATGAGACCTTCTGGTCATTGATCATTGAACCGGATCACCCAGTCCCGCAGCGTCTGCCGATCCATCCCGCCGATTTTGGCAGCCTCGGTGCGAGAAGCTCCATCAAGTACCGCCGCGATCGCCAGCAGCCGTCGCGCCTGTGCTCCATCCTTCGCCCGCTTCGCAAGTCGGCGAACTTCGCCGGCTGTGTAGTCAGCCCGCACCGCAACAGCTCGGCCCATGGCAACCCCCTAGGTTGCCATCTTGAATCACGGTGCGGCTGATTTGGGAATCCCCAAAGGGCCACGCTCTCGGCGGATTGGTATAAGCCATGTCAGAAGAAGCGCGAATGCACCTTGTGATCAGCAGGCGAGCGACGAGCTCATCGGTTGACGGGCCTTCAATCGATCCGGCCTTCCGGTGGAACCAAGAGCACCTGGTTACGGCGGAGCTCGTGCGACGTGCCGCTCACGACAAGCGTCATCGGCTCTCCTTTTTCCAGAGTTGCTTCGAGGCATTGCTTGGACTGGTCAATCCTGATCTTGAGACGGCGGCCACGCCACTGACAGCCGAAGCCAAGGCTGCTCCACCCCGTCGGCAGCTGCGGGTTGATGGCCACGCCGTCGCTCCGCAATGACAGCCCAGCGAAACCAAACACCGCCGTCAGCCAAACCCCGCCGGGGGCCGCGATATGCACGCCACCGTCAATGGCCACATGGGTATCCGCCAGATCAATCGCTGCGGTCTGCCGAAAATAGCGCAGCGCCATTTCGGAGTAGCCTAGTCGAGCGGCGACAAGACCATGCATGGCGGGGCTCAGCGAACTGCCGTGGCTGCAGCGAGGTTCATAGTATTGGAAGTTCGCTGTCCTCGTGTCACCAACAAACTCCTCCGGCAGCAGCCCGAGCAGGGCGACGACGTCGGCCTGTTTTATCACCTGGGATCGTTGCGTCCGCTCCCGCCCAAGCACGACGTCCATTGGCACGGACCGGCCCGCGTAGTCCCCCAGATTGATCTTTTCGAGAGCGAAATAACCCGCAAACTGCTCGAACAGCCCCGCTGTGGGATCGAGGCCGGTCGCCATCGTATCTGCGGTACTCTTCCACTGGTTTAGTAAACAGGCCGCCGCATTATGGCGATAGCGTTGGGAATTGTGCATGACACCCTCCACACGCCCCTCTAACTAAGCGCCCGGTCTCCAAGCCAGCATCGTGTGCTCTGGGAACCGATAGAGTCTGATCAAAATTGATCATCTTCAAATTCGGAGCCCGTCATAATGGGTTCATGACAGCGGGGCATCTCTTTGTCGGAAGCGGGATCGGTTTGTTCGGGTGCTCTGGGCTACGGGGGTTGGCGCCGACGTGAATTGCTCGCCAGTCCTGAGGCGGATCCATTCCGGCCGCGCGGACCGGTAGCCGTCAACGCGGAACTTGCTGCGATGGCGGACGAATTGTTGACAGGAAGCTACTTGAAGAAATCGTTGGAGCGCAACACTACCGGTCCTTCTGCCTCGACTGACCCTTCGAAGAACTTACGCGAAGCTCGCTCCTCAATCGCATCGCGCAGCCGCACAAACTGATCTACTCGCTGATCTGCCTTCACATCATGCTTGCCTTCAAGACCGTCCATCGCCGCGGTGCTGATCGCACACCGCACTGTCTTGCCCTGATTAAGCATCGTGAAATCCACGACCATCCGATTGAAGTCGTAGCCCAGTACTTCACCTCGCTGCAGCGGCATTGCAAATCCTCCATTCTAACAGGGGTGTGCGCTACAGAGTGCCGCCGCCTCGGGCCAAAAACCCAACATGCTTTGTGAATTGGTATGGTGCTCAATTCACCAGATCATACAGCTTGACCACAGTGCTGGCGCCCTTCACGCCGCGCGTGTGGCTGACGATCTGCTTGTGCGCGGCGCTGTTCTTGTAACGCTCGATATCGGCCTCCGTCTCCCATTCGGAATAAGAGATGAACTCGCCGCGATCGCGTGCGCGCAACAACTTCTCCGAGATGCAGCCCTTCTGTGAAATCATAAGGGTGGCGCATTCGGTCTTCCAAATGCGCTCGGCGGTCTCGGTCTCCGACGGATCGATCTTGATGTGAATAAGGCGGATGATCGACATGGTGTCCTCCGGCATCCTCCGGCGCCAACTTTCGGATACCGGCAGCACCCGGAGCTTCTGGCCGGCCAGAATGAGTTTCAGGCTGGGTCAGCGGTGAACTTTAAGGTTCTCCGCCGATATCTTGCCCTTATTGGGAACTTCATCGTATTCGACGATCTGCCCCTCATTCAGACCGCTAAGGCCAGCCTTCTCGACAGCGGAAATATGGACAAACACGTCTTTCCGCCTCCGCCGGCTGAATAAATCCGTACCCTTTTTGCGAATTGAACCACTTCACGGCGCCGCGAGCCATTTTTCGAATCTCCAAGTTGACCATCAACGATAGTGTCGCAAAAGTGCGATCCGGCAGGACGATGAACCCGCAGGCATTACCTCCTCGCCGCCGTATTGAGTTGAGCAAATTCGACATCACTGTAGACGCGGCCGTCTGGGTCCGTAATGCGAACATCTCTGGCACTGTCCTCTATAAGCTCAACGGCCTTTTTGACGGCCGCCACGGCGTTGTCCCGTCTGAGAAACAACACTCCTGCTGATTTGGTACCGTTGATGACGTAGCTCATGAAATTCTCGCTGCTGAAGTCTAGCACACCACTATCAAAATGATGACCGAATGAATGGCAGCAAACGTCGCCAGGCCGATTATGCAGGGACAATCTGCACTTGCCAAGCTTACGAGTAATCTCTGCGGCGAACGGCAGCGCTGAGTCAGTATGCACGACATACGGGTCATTTCGAGCGCTTAGAAAGCCACGCTTCGGCCTCCTCCAACGAAAAGGAATACTCGTGGTCAAGAACGCCGGAACGCACCCTTCCGCCCTCGGCCACGTTCATGATGTAGAAGCGGCCATGGCCCTTTCCGTGCCCTGCCTTTTCCAGACGAAAGCCATTGAGCTCAGCAATGCGATTTGGCGTTTTTCTTGTGCGTTAGCCATGGGGTCGCTCCTGTCGAGCCTTATGAATTATACCTCCGATGAGGAGGACTAGAGGGAGATTTTCGCCGCCAGTTGCGGGTCGACGGTGGTGGTGGGTTCCGTCGTTTTTGGGCTTGGCGATCATGGTCAGACTGCCGCCTGGTATTGATGGGTCGGCATGCCCTGCGACCTCGACTGCGTGCTGACGGGCTTGCGAAGCAAGAATTCGCACGAGGTCAGGTATGGGTGTGCCGTGACAAGGCGGCGCTTTCCAGTGGGTGTAAGTCCCACCCGGCAACCGCTCCAAACCCAACCGCGTCATCGACATCGAATGGCGACCGCCCGTTGAATTTAAATGCTCCGAATTATTCATTGCCATTATTCGCGCTTGGCGACTGCGGACGGCTGCGCTGGCGCGTTCACATGCACTTTCGAATTTTGTTGCAACTTGTATTGACCGTCGACGACGATACGCTCTCCTTCGACGAGGCCCGACGTGATGATCGTTTGGTCACCGGTCGTCGGCCCGGCCGTGATCTTGCGGACCTGAACGGTATCGTTCGCAGTGATGACCCAGATGAATATGCCGTCGGGCGCACGCTGGATGGCCGGCGACGGAATGCTGAGAACGTCGTGGCGCA
This sequence comes from uncultured Alphaproteobacteria bacterium, assembly GCA_963787675.1. Taxonomy (GTDB): domain Bacteria; phylum Pseudomonadota; class Alphaproteobacteria; order Rhizobiales; family Xanthobacteraceae; genus JAJPKK01. The sequence continues at coordinate 383,659 of CAWBDV010000003.1, forward strand.
CCTCCAGCAGAAGTCGCGCATTCACGAAGTCTCCCGGCCACAGCTGCCCGTCTTCATTGTCGAACGTCGCTTTCATGCGCATGGTGGCGCTCGCCTGATCGATGATATTGTCGATCAGGAGAAGCCTGCCCATGCTCAAGGCGCGCATATTGTCCTGACTGAACGCGGTGACTTCCACCGGGCCGCGTGCGATGGCGTCGCGAACGTCATTGAGCGAGCGCGCCGACAAGGTGAATAGCACCGCCGCCGGCCGTGTCAGCGTCAGGGTGGTGATCACCACCGAATCGGACCCGTGCACGATATTGCCGGGATCTATCATGCGCACGCCCATGCGCCCGTCGCTCGGTGCCTTGATCGACGTATAATCGAAGTTCGTCTGTGCCGTCTCGATCGCGGCGTCGTCGGCGTCGATCGCGGCGATCAGCTGATCGACCTTGGCCTGTTGCTGGTCGACTACCTGTTGCGTCTCGAACCTCCGCTCAACGAGCGTATGGGAGCGGTAGAGGTCCTTTTGCGCCGAAATGAGCTGCGCTTCGTCCAGCATCTTCTGGGCTTTGGCCTGATCGAGCGAGGCTTGGTACAAGCGCGGATCGATCTTGGCGAGGACATCGCCCTTCTTGACCTGCTGGCCTTCGACGAACAGCACCTGTTCGAGCTTGCCGTCGACTTGCGGACGGACGCCGACCGTGAAGGAGGCCTGCACCGCACCAAGGCCGGTGAGGTAGATCGGCAGGTCGCGCTTCGTCACTTCCGTGGCGACGACCGGAATGGGCTGGCCTCCCCCGCGCGCCGCGCTAACTGGCTCGGGACCTTGCAAAAAGTACCATGCCCCGGCCCCGCTGAGAGCGATCACGGCGATCGAGATAAAGATGATGCGGTTTCGCCGAGCCATGTTCGTTACCTTGTCCTCCGCCCGATGATGAGGGACGCGCGCCGCAAGCCGTGCGTGGACTTGCAGAATGCGGATGCTGATCGCATCCGAACACGAGCGTCTATTTTTAGTGTGCTATTGTGCCAGCCGATGGCACCCACCGCTGCCACTGTAGGGAACGGAGACTTCGGTACGTCGCCGTTTTTTGGGCAGCTCTCAGGCAAGCCCACCGTAGTAGTTAGGGTGTCGGGCGTAAAGCACAATGGCGGATCGAGAAAATTAGGCGCGGAATACTTGCCAGTGCGCCCGGAAGGGGGCGTGATATCCTTATGAGATTTCGAGTACAAGGCTGCATGTGCCTCAGACAAACCAAGGTCGTTTGCCACCAAAGCGACACGGGCTCCAAACGATCGAGACGCACTGCACTACGTCAGTCCATTGCTCGCGAGGGGAGTGAGTACTGTATCTCAACGTCACCGAATGACGCTGGCTCTCGACTTCGATAGATGCCGTCTTTTTGCCGTCTACGGTCCAATTGGTCGAAGGGAATTACCGACGCAAGGCGGTCTCCCCCATTCCCTGCCGGCCTGCTCTCTTTCAATTCCGGCCATACCGTCACTGTTGACTCGTCGCACCAGCTTTGCCATTTCGTCTGCCGAAAAGCACACGCCCGACTTGCGCCGGAACGCTAGATTTGGCGCGAGACGGCGGATCGCGCGGTCATTCCCTCGATGAAACGCCCTATGCTTTCGGCGGAAGCGCGACATTCCCACCCAGCAGCTTCGCCGCGTCCAGCCCGTGCTTGGCGGCGAGCGCCTTGATCCGCTCCGTAATCTCGGCTTCCGTGAGGCCCGCTTTCTCTGTGTGAGGAATTGGCTCTAGCTCGAACCACGCACCCTGAGATCGATGAAAAATCGCGCCGTCATCGCAGAGCGCGTAGAGGTGATCGGGATAGGCAACGATCTGAATGGCTTTCCTCTCCATGCAATCCTCCTGAAAGCGGTGCCGTCGTGATCGGCGACACCAATAATCAACCGCATCTCGCCGGGAAGCAAATCGGATTCGTGCGGCACACCAGGGGCGCCTGAACTCGTGCGCATTGAGCACTGGGCACGACGCGGGATGGAAAACCTGTTTAGGGAACTCGCCGGGAACGGACGATCCGCGGACATGTAGATGATCAACTCCACGCACGTCAAAGCGCATCGCTCGGCGACGGGTGGAAAGGGGGGAGCAGAAGCAGGCTGTTGGCCGTTCGCGAGGAGGGCGCAATACGAAGATTCATGCACTCGCAGATGCTAAAGGGCGTCTCATCGCCATCCTTTTGACTGGAGGTGAAGTACACGACTGCCCGGTCGCGGAGCGTCTCATCCGCAGAGTGAAGCCGCCGCAACACATGCTCGGCGACAAGGCCTACGATAGCGCCGAGTTGCGCGACGAACTGCAGCAGCGTGGCACCAAGCCGGTCATTCCCAACCGCAGTAACAGGAAGCAACCATTCAGCTTCAACAGGCGCCTCTACAAGCTTTGGTCGCGGGTCGAGAATGCCTTCAACAGATTGAAGGACTTCAGGCGCATCGCAACCCGATACGATAGACTGGCAAGGAACTACCTCGCCTCTGTTTGCTTGGCGGCCGCCCTGCTGTGAGCCGCGACGCCGCGGCTGTGATCGCCGGGTAGCACGATCGGAGAAATCGAAATGAATGCCGATCCGAAACACAAATCTCAAAGAGGCGATTACGATCGCGCCAAGCGCGCGCGTAGTTACCAGGAAGAGGCGCTCGACGAAGCGCTCAAAGATACCTTTCCAGCGTCCGACCCAGTTTCAATCGAGCAGCCGACCCCGCCCACCGCCGACCGCGACGGCTAGAACGCATGGCGCCAGCGATCAACTGCAGCAATGCTACCCCCCAGCAGCCGCGTCCTAGACTAGATCTCAGCGCTCCACTCAAGTTCGTTCATTTTGACAAAGATCAATGTCGATTTGGGCGCACTCACCCCAACATTCAAAAGGGAGATTCAACGTGAAGTCGAATCTGAGAGTCAGCCATGCTAGGTCGCACTGAGCATCCACGCGAATGCGGAGCACCGGCCGACAGCAACCGTTAGGCCGGAAGCGTATCTGCAAGCCGGAGGCAGCTAGTGACCATCTCAACAATTCGTTCGAGGCGCTTTTCGCAATCCAAAGGGCGCTCAATTCGCGATATTCCAAATACGAAGGGGTGCAGCCGGTCTAGCGAACTTTACACTGCACACGTTTATGTTTGTGGGGAGGGTATGGATTATCATGAAAATCGCACAGATCGCGCCCCTCATTGAGAGCGTTCCTCCTCGGCTCTACGGAGGGACTGAGCGGATCGTTTCCTACTTGACCGAAGAACTTGTCGAGATGGGCCACGATGTCACGCTGTTTGCGAGTGGGGACTCTATCACCAGCGCCGAGTTGGTGCCGTGCTGTACGCGCGCGCTTCGCCTTGATCCTGCGGTACGCGACGTCATTCCGCACATCATGGTGATGATCGACAAGGTGCGCGAGCGTGCAAAGGAATTCGACGTTCTGCATTTTCACATGGATCTGCTGCATTTCCCGCTCTGTCGCGCGCTGGGAGGCCACACGCTCACTACGCTTCACGGTCGGCTGGATTTGGAGGATCTTAAGCCTTTCTACTATCGCTTTAGCGAAATGCCTTTGGTTTCCATTTCCAACGATCAGCGCAGACCCTTGCCGCACGCCAATTTTGTCGCCACGATCCAACACGGTATTCCGGCAGAACTTCATCAGCCGTCTTTCGCGCCGGGCAGCTACGTCGCCTTCCTGGGACGTATTTCGCCGGAAAAACGCCCGGACCGCGCTATCAGAATAGCTCGTGCCGCCGGCGTTCCGCTGAAGATCGCCGCCAAAGTCGACAAGGCCGATGAGGACTACTTTCGCATCGCGATACTCCCGCTCATCGATGGCCCGGGCGTAGAATTCGTCGGAGAGATCAACGAGCGCGAGAAAACAAAATTCTTGGGCGAAGCGGCCGCCCTCTTGTTTCCAGTGGATTGGCCGGAACCGTTTGGACTGGCGATGATTGAAGCCATGGCGTGCGGCACACCGGTGCTTGCGTTCCGTTGCGGGTCGATCCCCGAGGTCATCGATGATGGCGTCACCGGTAAAGTGGTCGACAGCGAGGATGCAGCCATCGCGGCACTCCCGGAGATCTTGTCGTACGACCGCCCCGCGGTGCGGCAAAGATTTGACGAAAGATTTACCGCCTCAAGGATGGCCAGAGATTATGTCAGCGCCTACCGCAATTTATTGAGGAAGCGGACGGGGAACGTCGAAGAGCGGAGCAACCTACCCCGCCAACTCAATCTCACAAACGGCAACGGCTTGCTTCCCCATGTGGAATGAAGAGTTGCGTCCGCAAGCCGTGTTCACGGATCGCGCGAAGGCCCCTCGTGCCGTTCGATGACGGACCGTGGCGAACACGCTTTCGATCGGGCTTGACGTTCGCAGATGGTCCCAGTGCTCGGCCGGGAAATCGAAGAAGGCGAGCACAGCTTCGCGATCTTTAGTCAGGCAGGCGACCGCCTTCTCGTACTTGGGGCCGTATTTGTCGGCGAACACATCGATCGCGGCTTCAGCGGCCGCGCGGGTCGGCGCGCCGTAAATCTCTCGAAGGTCTGCCTTCATGTTTACCTGGACCGAAAGAGCGACCTTGTTGAGCACGTTGGCGGTCTTGTGAACCCAACACCGCTGGTGCCTGGTGCCGGGAAAGACCTCATCGATAGCCTTCCAGAAGCCGGCGCGCCGTCACCGACCGCGAGATCCGGCGTGATCTCGAGCCCACGCCGCTTGATGTCGATGAGGAGCTCGCGCCAGCTCTGCGCGCTCTCCCATACCCCGGTCTGGAACCCAATGAATTCCTTCTTGCCTTCGGGGTGTGGCGCCGATCAGCACGAGCATGCATTCGGCAGCATCTTCCATTCGCGCTTGCAGGTAGACCCCATCCGCCCACACGTACACGTATCGCCTGCGCCGACAGGTCACGCTTCTGCCAGGCATCAAAATCGGCCTGCCACTCCTCCGTCAAGGGGCAGCCCAGTCCGGCGATTTGATCGCGGCGGAGAACTACTACCAACACTCCGAACATTATTTCGGATCCATGTCCTCGGACCGAGGAACCACCTAAGAGACTTTACTGCGACGGGCGCGACACGATCCTGCTGCCCGGCTTGGTGGAGACGCATTGGTATCTCTGGAATTGCAACTGCCGGGCTTGGGCCGGCATCGTTGATCCTCGGTATTCCTATTTTTCGCTGACGTCGCGGATCGGCACTCACACAACCCCGGAGGATGCTTATCGGTCGGTTCGTTTTGGTCTTAGCCGTGCCAATATCGGTCCTCCCAGCTTCGCGATAGCCGCATGGCCGAGAGTATCAGCCCGGCCATGGAATAAGTCTGAGGGAAATTGCCCCATAGTTCGCCCGTCAGAGGATGAACATCCTCCGCCAGCAGGCCATAACGATTTCTATATTTTAGCGCGTCGTTGAACATCTCACGCGCCTGCTGCCGCCGACCGAGATCCCATAACACGTCGATTAGCCAGAACCGGCATACGAGAAATGCCGTTTCCGGCAGGCCGAAGTCATCCTCGCTCGCGTAGCGCATAACGTGGTTGTCGTGCAAAAGTTCGCGTTCGATCGCCTCCACAGTGCGCACGAAACGCGGATCGTTGGTTTCCAAGAGCCCGATCTCGGGCAGCAACAGCACGCTGGCGTCGAGATCATCGCTTCCCAATCCGGCCGTGAAGGCGCCGCGCTTCTCATTCCAGGCCCGCTCGATAAATTGTGCCTGCATCCCTTTCGCTATATTGGTCCAGTGCGCGGAACGCTGCTCCATGCCGAGATGCGCCGCGATTGCGCCGAGCCGATTGCAGCCGGCCCAGCACATCGCCGCCGAATGGGTGTGCAGCCGGCTGCGATCGCGGTATTCCCAGATACCCGCGTCGGGCTCAAAGGCGAGCCGCGCCGCCTCGACACCGAGCGATTCCAGGAGATTGAACAGCCCAGCATCGCCCGGGCGCGGCAGCCTGCGGTCGAAGAACATCGGCATCGCGGCGAGGATGATACTGCCATAGGTATCGTGCTGCACTTGGCTTGCTGCCGCGTTTCCGATACGCACCGGTGCGTTGTTGCGATAGCCTTTGAGGCCGGTTGCGAGCTTCTCTTCCATTGAGTTTGCCGGGACGACGCTGTAGACCGGACGGACGAATTCTTCCGAAGCGATCCCAAGGATGAAGGAGATGAAATTTTCCATGGTCCGGGTGGCGCCGAGACGGTTGAGCGCCTTTACGACGAAATAGGCATCGCGCAGCCAGCAATGGCGGTAGTCCCAATTGCGCCCGGATCCCGGCACCTCCGGAATCGACGTCGTGTGGGCGGCGATGATGCCGCCGGTCTCCTCGAAATTGCTGAGCTTGAGAGTGATCGCCGCGCGGATGACTACGTCCTGCCAATCATAGGCGATCGAAAGGCGTCGTACCCACTCGGTCCAGTAGTCTTGCGTGCGCGCTGCGAACGAGCGGCAGGTGGTGGGTAGATCAGCTGGGAACGGCTCGTCCGGACCGATGACGAGATGGAGCGGTCGCGTCAGCACGAAAGGGGCTTCGCGGTCGATATAGGACAACGCAGCGTCGGTGGTGAGGCGGATCACCACATCCGCGCCGCCGAAGCTTACATGACTGCTTCCCATCGATTTGCGCACCATCGGGGCGCCGTAATTGCTGGTCGGACGGACCCGGATGGTGATCCGGGGCAGGCCGGCGATTGGCTCGATGATCCGCATGAGCTGCGGCGGGCGAAAGATGCGGTCATATTCGCGAAACCGTGGCGCGAAATCGGTAATTCGGATAGACGCACCCTTGTCGTTCGTCAGGACCGTGGAGACGAGCGCGGTGTTGCGCACATACTCGGAGGAAAAATCGATCATGCCCTCGAGCACGACATCGCAAAATCCCTTCTCTTCGCCGCCGGCTACCAGGCGGGAAAAGATCGGGTCCCCGTCGAAGCGTGGATAGCACCACCACACGATCCGCGACGATGGATCCACCAGCGCTGCCGTGCGCCCGTTGCCGATGATCGCAAGATCGAGCCCGAAATCGTTCATCCCGACCTCATCCCCTCCCGGCCGCAAAGGCCGGTGAGCCAGTCGCGGACGTCCTGCGGACCGCCGAAGGTGCCCTCGACCCCTGCCACTTCCCGCCCGACCGAATAGCCGAAGCCGCCGAGAGCAGGCAGCACCCCGAACACCGACTCGTCGGTGACGTCGTCTCCGATGAACAGCGGGGTGCGTTGCGCGAACGGAGGACTTTTCATTAGCTCGCACACGCCAACGCCTTTGTTGAAACTCGACGGCTTGATTTCGATCACAGCCTTGCCGCACAGCATTTCGAGTTTCTCATCCGGTGCGTGATCGAGGATGGCAGCGATCTTGTTTTTGATTAAAAGCCCCTGCTCCTGGGTCAATCGGTAATGCACGGCGAGCGAGGAGCCTTTGTCTTCGACGATGACGCGGGGGTCGACGGTGACGGCCACAGTCACCTGCTTCCTCAATAATGGGCTCAGCTCGGCGTATCTCCTCTGCTTGGGTGCACTGGCGGAAATACGCAATTCAACCCCGTGTCCGCCGACGCAAGGCAACTTAAGCGGCACGAACAGATCATCGAGGTTTTCGATAAGCCGGCCGCTGATGAGCGCGAGCGCGCCATTAGTTCGCGCATGCAATTCGCCGAGCGTTCGGACCAGCGATGCCGGCACCACGACGCTCTGGGGCGTCGCCGCGACGTCGAGGATGGTCCCGTCGACATCAAGCAGGATCGCGACCTGGGAGAAGTCGATGGGGCCCAAACGTCGCGGCCGGAAAGACGACCCTGTAATGGGATGAGATTGCATAATGAAGGCTCGCTGGGTAGGCCAATGATCTTGCAGAGAATGCAAGACGTGACGGTCGGCTGAGCGACTTGAATCAGCCGCCAGCGCCTGCTCGTCTGAAGGACTCAATTGTTGTGAGCCGCCCCCTGGTGGTATGCGTCAATATCGGTTCGCTCCTGCGTTATGTGCGCTTGGCAAGCTGCTTGGTCCGAAAATCGGCCGCTACAAATTTGGCCGGTTTTGTTTGCTGCGTACCAACCCTCTTTCATACCTCGGCTATCGGATTCCATTTTCCCGATGCGGCGTGGAGATAGATAATTCATGATGACTTTCCTCCGTTTCTGATGGCCGACCTATCGCAGTCCTATAGACGACTACGACGATGGGACATTGCCGTATCCTCAGGCTCTAATTACTTTGCAGTCTTCATCGGCAACGCCATCGTCTGTCGCGCAGGAGACTAGAAATCCATGCCCCCGCCGGGTGGCATGGCGGGCGCCGCCGCTTGCTTCCTCGGCACCTCGGCCACCATGGCCTCGGTGGTGATGAGCAGGCCTGCGATCGACGCCGCCCCCTGCAGCGCTGCGCGCACGACCTTGGTGGGGTCGATGATGCCCTTGGTGAGGAGATTGCCGTATTCGCTGTTCTGGGCGTCATAGCCGTAATTGTATTGATCCTTGTCGAGGATCTTGCCGACCACGACCGCACCATCCTCGCCCGAATTGATGGCAATCTGGCGCGCCGGCCATGACAGCGCCTTGCGGACGATGTCGACGCCGGTCTTCTGGTCGTCATTAGCGGTTCTGATCCTCTCGATCGCCTTGATCGAGCGCAGCAGCGCAACGCCGCCGCCTGGCAGAATGCCTTCCTCGACGGCAGCACGGGTCGCATGCATCGCATCGTCAACGCGGTCCTTGCGCTCCTTCACCTCAACCTCGGTCGCGCCGCCGACGCGGATTACGGCGACGCCACCCGCGAGCTTAGCGAGACGCTCCTGGAGCTTCTCGCGATCGTAATCGGAGGTGGTCTCCTCAATCTGCGCCTTGATCTGAGCAATGCGGGCCTCGATGTCGGCCTTCTTGCCGGCGCCGCTGACGATCGTGGTGTTTTCCTTCTCGATCATCACCTTCTTGGCCTTGCCGAGCATCGCGAGCGTGACGTTCTCGAGCTTGATGCCGAGGTCTTCCGAAATTGCCTGGCCGCCGGTCAGAACCGCGATGTCCTGCAGCATGGCCTTGCGACGGTCGCCGAATCCCGGGGCTTTGACTGCAGCGACCTTGAGGCCGCCCCGCAGTTTGTTGACCACGAGAGTGGCGAGTGCCTCGCCCTCAACATCCTCGGCGACGATCACCAGCGGCTTGCCGGTCTGCACCACCGCTTCGAGAAGCGGAAGCAGTTCCTGGAGGCCCGACAGTTTCTTTTCAGAGATCAGGATGTAGGCATCATCCATTTCGACCCGCATCTTGTCGGCATTGGTGACGAAGTAGGGCGAGATATAGCCTCGGTCAAACTGCATGCCCTCGACCACGTCCAACTCGGTCTCAAGCGACTTTGCTTCCTCAACCGTGATGACGCCCTCGTTGCCGACCTTCTTCATGGCCTCGGCCAGGAAGCGGCCGATCTCGGCGTCGCCATTCGCCGAAATGGTGCCGACCTGAGCGATTTCGTCGTTCGAGGTGACCTTCTTGGAGTTGGCCTGGAGGTCCTTCACCACCGCTTCGACGGCGAGATCGACGCCACGTTTCAAATCCATCGGGTTCATGCCGGCAGCCACCGCCTTGGCGCCTTCCCGCACGATCGCGTGCGCGAGCACGGTTGCCGTGGTGGTGCCGTCACCGGCGAGATCGGAGGTCTTGCTCGCGACCTCGCGGACCATCTGGGCGCCCATGTTTTCGAACTTGTCCTCAAGCTCGATTTCCTTGGCGACCGTCACGCCGTCCTTGGTAATGCGTGGTGCACCATACGACTTGTCGAGCACCACGTTGCGGCCCTTGGGACCGAGCGTCACGCGCACTGCGTGGGCGAGCGTCTCGATCCCGTGCAGCATCCTGTCGCGCGCATCGACCGAAAATCTAACTTCCTTGGCAGACATTTTGGGAACTCCTATTGGTCATCTTTCGCGGGCGTCATTTTCCGCCGCACTCACGATGACGTTGAAACTCTCGGAAAACGTCACGCGGCCTTTCTCTTGGCGGCGGTCTCGATCAGCACCCCCATGATATCGCTCTCCTTCATGATGAGGAGTTCGGCGCCGTCGATCTTGACCTCGGTGCCCGACCACTTGCCGAACAGCACCCGGTCACCGACCTTGAGGTCGATCGGAATGATCCGGCCGGCTTCGTCGCGCCCACCGGGCCCGACGGCGACGACCTCTCCCTGACTTGGTTTTTCCTTGGCGGTATCGGGGATGATTATGCCGCCAGCGGTCTTGTCCTCGGCATTGATTCGCTCGACGACAACACGATCGTGGAGTGGACGGAACTTCATTGATGTCTCCCTATGCTTTGATGAATCATTTGACTTGTCTCATACGCTCACCGGTCCGCAGAGTGTCGGGCGAGCGGACACTCGACGCTCTCGTACAATCGGCGAATTCCGTCGTCGTCGAATCTTTCCTCAGTCACTTTCAGTTGGGCCGCCGGAAGAAGATCAGGTGGTAGTTCCTCGATAGCGAAGCGGATGGCGTCCGCCGCGCGGGCAAATCGTCCATATCCGACCGGCTGCCGCATCCTCCGCCTACCGGCAGGGAGTAGCGCCACCTCGCTCGCAGTCCGGGACAGCTCTGCTTTGTTGTTGTAATCAAAAATGATCATTTGTCAGTGTCTCAAGTGCCCCAAGAGGCAAGAGCGGAAACGCTCAGACGTGCAGCGGTTGCTGCGAGAACGCATAATCAAAAGACTATTGTTATTTAAGGATGTATACTGGTTAATAACAACATGAAAACAAATAATATCGTCGCGGCAGTCAGACACCCATATAATGTTTTCACCGCGACATTTGATAATACACTAAGATTGGTCACCATTGTCTCCTGTAAAAATAACGTTCGCCGTTTTCTATGACCTCGGACAGCAGAACCGTCGCACTAGCTCGACCGTTACTTGTCGATAAAAGTCACTCCTCACCAGTACGCGCGATAAAGCCCGGATGCTACCATCAACATCGCAAGCATGATCGGGAACACAATCGGTGCTACGAACCATGAAGTCACTAGACGTTTGAGAGAATCAACATGCTGAAGTGAAAGTCCGTTCATAACGTTCACCTTAAAGATGAAGCGGAACGCGCGCCGCAAGCAGCTCGCGGACACTCAAGGCGCGGATGCCAGTCGGCATCCGAACGCAAATGTCTACTTTTGGAGTGTTGTTGTGCCAACCGATGGCGCTCTCGCTGCCATGCAGGAAACGGAAGACTTCGGTACGTCGCCGTCTTTGGGCAGTTCTCGGGCAGACAGCCTTTATTATATTTGGGGTGTGAGGCGTTAAGGCGCAAGGGCGGTCGAGAAATATGCGCCGATTACTTTGCTTGCCGTCTGGCGCTCGATGGCTTGATGGCCGAGACCGCCGACAATCTGCGCTTCCATCATGCCAGGAGCAATCAGACCAAGCTGCGCACCTATGCGAGCTTCTTCTATCAGGCCGGCAGCTGGGATCGTCCGCGCAAGGTAGTGGCGCGATTGGAGTGTTCGTTGCAGCCGGACGGCCGAGAGGGCACCGCGACCGGCATGCGCCAGGAGGTTGACATCCGTTATGTTGTCACCTCGCTCGAAGGCACCGCCCAGCATCTTTACGAGGACGTCTATTGCCAGCGCGGGCAGATGGAGAACCTTATCAAACTGCACAAGGCGCAGCTCTCCTCGGACCGCATGTCGTGCCACAGCGCGACCGCCAATCAGGTGCGGCTCGTCCTCCACACCGCCGCGTTCTGGCTGATGCATGGCGTGCGCGCCGCGATCCCACAGACGAGCCCGCTGGCCAAGGCTGAGTTTGCAACCATCCGGGAGCGCCTGATCAAGATCGGCGCGCGCGTGATCGAGCACATTGCGCGCATCCGTGTCCAGCTGCCGACGAGTTACCCGCAGGCAGCGTTGTTCCGGGCCATCGCGCTCGGACTTATGCCGTCCGGTCCATGAGCCGCGGGGCCGGGTGCCCCGATGCGCCGCCGACCAAGGCAGATCAACCCCAAACGCGTTGCACAGCGAGTCGCCTCACACCGATCCAGCCGGTCGGATTGCTGGCGCTTGTCGGTTCAATACTCGAGTAAAAACGCGCTACGTCGTGCATGATTCCGGCTAGCTTCAGTCCACTCCCGCCTGTGTGTCGGACGCACGTCAACCGACTGCTTAGTCTCCGCGTTGGTCCATCCGCCCAGAGTGAGGCGGCATGGAAATACGAGGGCTTGCGGACCGTCTCCGTCGATGACGCCAAGTTCAAACCTCGCAATCGAAGCGGCGTGCTCGATGGAGGGTGCCAATCCATTTGATGGACTTGATAACAAAAGAACCTAACGCTATTGAGCGACGCCAAGGTTTCCCAGCTCGCGAAGGCGTTGACCTTGACGGCAGCGCGAGGAGCGGGTGCAAGATGGCGCGGGAAATCGAGATCAACTGGAGTGACCGCTGTTTGGGAAAGGCTGCTTATTCGCCAAGCGTCGAACTTTTTAGATCAGCGTTACTTACATATTTGCGAGGCACGAGCGCTCCGCCGCAGGCCGTGAATTCCTGGATCAGTTTTATTGTGGAGCTTAATCCCATTTTTAATTAATGTGGCTTCCCTTGCAAGAGGCTTTACGCCAAATAGATAATGCTTGCGGAGACAGTAATCTTGTTCCGGGTCACAAACAATAGCCCCCGAACCCAGAGGGTGTCACATTGACATCACGAGCGGTCAGAAAGGCGACGAAGAGCCCGTGTCGTAAGCGCAGGTCTCCCTTCATCTTGATTGCGCGCTAGAGCGGATTCCGATCGATTTCACGCATAGCCTGCGTGCCTGAAATAATTCGCAGCTTGGCGGGCGGTGAGCTTTCGGGCGAACGATCCGATACGGCGGCGCAGGCGAGGAATTGTGCGCTCGCCCGCCTTGCGCAGATAGGCCTTCATCTGGCTGAAGGGCATCTCGATCGGGTTCAGGTCGGGGGAATATTTGGGCAGATAGCGAAGCGTCGCGCCGCGCGCTTCGACGGCCTCGCGGATACCGCCGGCACGCAGCGCGATGCCGACGGATTGCAAACCGCATCGGCGACAACAACCGGCTCGCCGTGAACCTGCGAGAACTGGCCATCGACTACGACAACCGCGCCCCCGAGCTTGAAGCCGAAGAGGCTATGGCTCGATCGAAATCGTCACAGCGGAAAGACGACGGTCAGTGACTGAAGGCCTTGGCAACATGCCCCTGAAGCGCACACCGCTCGCATTCAGCCGATGACCTCGGCAACATGCGCGACCTCGCGATCCGGTCTCTCAAAGTCTTGTGCCCGCGCTGCCATCACAGTGCTGTCCTCGACGTCGCGAGGCCCGGTGACGTCGTGGTGCCGTGGTTCGGCCCGCGCATGGTGTGGCACGCAGTGCGGCTCGATCGGCGCTGATGCGCGACCGAACTGGAAAGAGCAGCACCCCTGGCCTGGGGCTCCGCTAGTCTAATCCTCATGACCCGCGACACCTGCCAACTTCCGCCACGAGGTTGGGAAAGAAGCCCTGACCACGAAGCAACGCAGCCGGGGCAGCATGGTCGCTCTTGGGGGGATCCGGGAGAGCGCCACGCAGGCGCAGAATGCGACCATCATGGAACGCGGCGCTGTGCAAGATTGATCACTTTTCAGGAGGGCCGCCGCCTTCGACAAAGGGGCCGCCCGTGCAGTGCCGTGGTGCGCGGCGACCAAGGAGTGCTGACGGGCGGCGCCGCTGTGCAGGCTGGTGGCTAGCTATTCGTGGCAGGCGCCATTACGTCGTGGTCTCACTTTGGGAGCATCCCCGTGCCGATCTCGCCAACCCAATTCGTAATAAAAATGGCCGCCGCGGAGCGAGAACTCGAACGCGCCCACAATGCGAATGACATCGCAGGCATGCAAACGGCACTGGCAACAAAGACGGCCCTCAACAGGGCGTACTACGGTTCGCCAGTCGCCCCGCAACGGTAGGCCGTTAAACCCGCCCGCCGCCTTCGCCGCGCGCTTGCCGTGCGTTGGCGCGCCGCTATGCGGCCTCGGTGGCGGTGCCCGTGCCGGCCACGGGATTGGCTGTGACGGCCTGCGGACGTTTGAAGATGATCGCATTGGCGCCTAAGAAAATGTCGCAGGCTCTCCCGCGTTCATATGACGCAACTTGGGAACCACGTTCTCGACTTCCTGGTTGCAGAGCCAGTCGCGTGAGCTATTGGTTTAATTCGGAAGTAACGCGCCAGATGGCAGCTGTGACGGATCGCTCCGAGTACCAAGAATGCGCCGCTCAATGTCGGCGCATGGCGTCCAAGACGACAAATCCTGAGCAACGCCGGCAGCTGGAGGAGATGGCCGGGGCCTGGGAGATGCTAGCCAGGGAGCGAGACAAGCACCCGCCCGCTCGCCGGGTCGACGAGAGCAGTGGACAGTCCGAGCGCAGCGGCGAGTAGCACCGAGGGCAGCCCCGCCAGAGACCCTCCCGGCACCCCCCTCGGGCCTAGCAGCCCCCGCGCCGGGCTTGTGGCTTTCCTAATTCGAGATCGTTGAAAACCTCGCGGCGCGCCGCCAACCGCAGCGCCGAATGAAAAGGCCCCAGCATAGATTGCGCGCGCGAGCCGCTGTATAATTGCTCTGAACCCCCAGGATCGCGGCTTTGGGCTAACCCTAGCTGACGGTCAGCTAACCAACCGAGCTGTCGGCGTCGGCTGATGCTTGAGCTTCGCCGCTTCCTCGGCCAACAACTCCAGAATCACCGCTCGCTCATTCGCATCAGTGGCCGCGTCGAGTAGCTTCCTGTAGCGAGTGATGTTCTGGTCACTGACGAAGGCATCCAGGCAGTCCATCTGCGTTCTCCGCGCCTGTTTTAACCAGCCCCCGCCACTTTCAAGTAGACGTCAGGTACACCTCCTAGCCGACAGTTTGATGAAGGCGGTGGAGGCAACCCTGCAGCGAAATTCCTGTGAACGCAGGACTAACCCCTTGGCCTTCCGACATTTTCTCTAGCAGGTTCTTCCCGAGCAGGGTGTCGATGGTGTCGGCGCATCCGGGGTCCGTCCGGGATCGAATTTTGCCCTTCGTCTTGCCTCCAACGGGTCAATCTGTCCGCAACGATCGCCGTGCGCACGCCAGAAGAAGCTACGCCGCCAAGTCAACACCGCTCCGATAACGCTCCAAAGCCACAACTGCGGGGGAACGTCGTTCAGTACCGCCATCGACCGACCGCGTCACCATCCGGACAAACGATCGGAATTCCTTTTTTGACCAGCGAAGCTTCAAGTGTCCAAGGAGCATCTGGTGAAGGCCCGACGCCTTTGCCTCCGCAAAGACTTTTCGCATCTCGGCCGTAGAGCCGGCTGCGCACAAGGTCAGAAGCGCAATCGAAGGGGCTATTGCCGGCCGAATCCGGCGGAAGGCGCCATCTATTGATATGGACGAGAGAGAAATTGCACTCTCACGTTCAACGCTGGCTGCTTAGGTAGTCCTTTGAGCCAAGTGCGGGGTCGCGCCCCGCGGTGCTTGTCTGCATGGCCGTTATCACGCCAGGGATTGCCGCCCTTGGCGCCGTGGTCGTTGACCGCACTGGTGCTTGAAGAGGATAACGGTCCAGTCGCCTACGCCCGACTTGGCCGGGTCCTCACCAACCGTGAATACGATTGCGTGGAGATCGCGTCGTGCGAACCCCATGAGCCAGTCAGGCGGGAACAGGCGCGTCCTGTTCGATGAGCTTGCGCTCCTTCAGCTCCGCCCAGAACTCCGTCGGGATCTTGATTTGCATGGAGGTGTAATCAGCGACGATCTGCTGCCCGCTGCCCGCACCGACAACCAGGGCCGAGGCGATATCCGGCGTTGCGGAGAATTGCAGCGCGGCCGTCCGGAGATCGACGCCGTGCCGTCCCGCTACCTTGCGCAGCTTTTCGCGCTTTTCGATGATCGGCCGCGGGATCTTGTAGTTTTCCTTGCCGTAATTGTACCGCTGACTGCCGCTGATGAAGCCGGCGTTGAGCGACGAACCCACCACGAATGAAACGCCCTTGGCGCGCGCGGCCGGGAAAACATGGTGGAGCGCGTTCTCGTGGTCGATCAGCGAGTATTGCGAGGCGAGCAGGCAGATACCCGGGTCTGCGACGTCCAGCAGCTTCATGATCGGTTCCGGCCTGTTCACGCCGAGGCCCCAGCCCTTGATGATGCCTTCCTCGCGCATCCTCGTGAGAGCAGAGAAGGCGCCCTTGCGCGCAATCTCGAATTGCTCCTCCCAAGACGTGGGCAGATTGGGATTGTCGGGCGAGAGGTCGTGCACGAGGACGATATCGAGCGCATCAAGGCCGAGCCGTTGCAAACTGTCCTCGATCGAGCGCTTCACGCCATCCGCGGTGTAATCGAAGATCAGGTTGTTCGGAGACGGCGTGAAGGGGAAATACTCCTTCGCGTTATTCTGCCGCGAAGCCTTGAGCAGCTTCCCCACCTTGGACGAGAGGACATAACCGCTGCGGTCCTTGGTGTGGAGGAAATTGCCGAACCGCTGCTCGCACAGGCCGAGACCGTACCAGGGCGAGGTGTCGTAGTAGCGGACACCCGCGCTCCACGCCGCTTCGAGCGCAGCGTAGGCGTCCTTTTCCGTGATGACCGCGAACTCATTGCCAAGTGGCACGCCGCCCAGGCCGAAGCGGACCGGGGCTTGTAGTGTTCCGACGTACTTGTTTGCATGGTGGTTTGCCCTTTTTTCTGCGCGGCGGCCGAAATTCCCGGCAAGGTAACTGCTGCCGCGACTGCCGAGCCCTGAATTGGCCAAGCCGAGGACTTTCCACATGCAGCATCATAATTCATTTCGGCACAACCACCACGGCAAGCGGGTCGTGAAATCGGAGGCCGGGGTCCGATCCGGCGGACGAACTGCGTTTCACAATCAGGATGGGGCTCCGGAAGGGCCTGTCACTGATCCGGGGCATGCGCCGGGCGTTGACCGAAGAGGAGCAGAACCCGCCCACCTCGAGCATGGCTGGAAGGTCGAGCCGGTCCCGCCGCAGGTCGGCGGCGGTTATTCCGGTTTTGCCCAGAAGAAAACGGAGTGAGCCATGACGACGACGGATGATGATTTGATGGCCTGCCCCCACTGCGGTGCCGCCGCCCACACGATATTCAAGCCACCGGATGGCATCGAAATCCGCTGCGCCGAGTGCTCAGCCCGGACGGTATCGGTCGGCAGCCGGGACCTGGCCGCGGCTGATTGGAATCGGCGGCCGACGATCCCGATGATCCGGGCGGCGGAGTGATCTGCGGGCTGATGGTGGCATCCTGGCCTCTTCAGGCAGGAGCCGTAGCCGATCAGCCGGCGATCAGCTCACGAAGCGGCGAGGGTTCTTCGCAGGCGCGCGATGGCGCCGGGCAGGCCGCGCACCTTCATGATCCGGCCGGTGGTGTCGTAGTCCTCGGAGAGCACGCGCGCGTTCTCGTACACATCGCCGAGCAGCCCCTGCTTTGCGTACGGCAGCACGATCTGGTCCTCCACCATTGCAGCTTCGAAGAACGCGATGATCGTCTCGCGCAGCGCGGCCACGTCCGCGGGTGACTTCGCGGAGAGGAGGATTGCGTCGGGGTACTTCGCGCGCAGGGCGGCGCGATCAGCCTCGCTCACGCGATCGATCTTGTTGAGGAGCAGGCGCGACGGGACAATCTCCGCGCCGATCTCGCGCAGCACTTTGCGGCTCACCTCGAGCTGCGATTCGTACGTCGGATCGGACGCGTCGACGACGAACAGCAGCAGCGACGCCTCGAGTGCCTCGGCAAGCGTGGATCGGAACGACGCGACGAGATCGTGCGGCAGCTTCTTGATGAACCCTACCGTGTCCGAGACGAGCACGCGCGGCTTCGTCTCCGGCTTCAGTGCGCACCGTCGTGTCAAGCGTCGCGAAGAGCTTGTCCTCGACCAGCACCCCGCTGCCCGTGAGCGCACGCATGAGCGACGACTTCCCTGCGTTCGTGTATCCGACCAGCGCGACCCGTAGCTGATCGCTACGCGCGGACCGACGCTGGTCGTTGTCTCGCTGGATATCCTCCAGTTGCTCTTTCAGCTCCGCGAGGCGATCACGGATCTTGCGGCGATCAAGATCGAGATCGGACTCGCCCGCGCCGGAGCCCTGCCGCCGCTCCCCTGCCGATGACTCCCGCAGGCGCGGCGAGACGTACTTCAACCGCGCGATCTCCACCTGCAGCCTCGCCTCGCGGCTGTGCGCATGACGATGGAAGATCTCCATTATCACGCCAGTCCGATCGAGCACCTGCGCACCGGTTGCACGCTCGAGGTTGCGTGCCTGGCTCGGCGAGATCTCGTGATCGACGATCACGAACTCCGGCTTCGGCGGCGCCTCCGGATCAGGCTCGGTCGGCGGGGCATCCGGCTTCTTCCCGTCTGCGTCCTCAAAACGCTCGCGGGCCTTCGACTTTTGCAGGATTGCCATCGATCCGACGACGCCTGTCCCGCCGGTGATCGCCGCGAGTTCAGCAAGCCGCCCCTTGCCGAGCACCGTCCCGCCGTCGATCGCGTCGCGCTTCTGCGACATCGTGCCGACGACCTCGTAACCGAGGGTCTTCACTAGACGGCCCAGCTCATCGAGGCTCGCGGCGTGCGCGACGTCGTCGACGCTCGGAACCTGGATGCCGACGAGAATCGCTCGCGGCACGAGCGGTTTAGTTTCCATGATCGAGGAGGTAACACGAATCAATGGGAAGGTCTCCTCATGACCTGACTGGAGCAGGCGCCCGACGATCCCGCTGCTGCGCGTCGCCTCACTGAAGACCGCGACAGCCCATTTCTGACGAGTCATCATTGGTGCTCTCCGTCCGATGGGACTACACGTAATTAGGTCCGGCAAATGTGAACGGCGGTCTCCTAGTAGTAGTAGCCATGTCCGCTTTCGATTGTTTGGATTTAGGGAGTCAGCCTCAGTGGGCTGTCGCCTGGGGTGAGGTGGTGCGTTCGGGATTGCCTACGTCGTTCTCCTTGCGTGGAAACTCTAGGCGGACCACCGTGGTGGGGGTCGTAATGGTGGACTGGGAAAGGATCGCTCATGAACGCCAAGCTCGTCATATTGAAGAGCGGGAAGCCATTCTTCGAGTACCCTATCGTCGTGAACAGCCCGACAGATTTTGCTGAAGAGGCCCGTGATGTACTGGCCGTGTTCGCAGAGATGCATCCGACTGTTTCGTTGGTTGGTGCGAGCGCTGAGATGGCGGACGTGTTGGAAGCGGTGTCCGCGTCTTGCCGTGGGTGGCGGCATGAGCACCCTGTGAAGCGGCGCGGCGCCAATGCCGCAGATCACCGGCTTGCATGCGCTGCCGCACGCCTTTCGGCCATCGTGCTATAGGTGAGCGCATGGAATACAAGGGCATCGAGTTACTTTGTGCGAGCGCGGCCGGGTCTCGATCAGTGGGTGTGGACGGTTCTCCCTAAGGACAGGCGTCCCATAACATTAGCGCCCTGATTTCTCCGTCTTGAAAAATTTGGCCAGCGCGATGCAGCGATCCACCAGCGAGTCCTTGCGCGACACGATCTCCGAAACGCTGTCCCAATCAGTCTGCACGGCCGCATCATCAGGGGACTTCTCATAGATTCGAGTAAGCTCTCCCTGAATTGTCTTTAAAGCCTCAGGGTGCGCAGCGAACCACGGATCACGGGCGCAGGCATCGAGGAATTTGTCGACCTTGGCATTCATTCAGATCGCGCTCTCAAGTTTAGCCGCGTGTGCGAAGTTCTCTTTCCGCCTGGTCAGATCACCGCGGGCCGGTGTTGGCCGACTTGGGATCGAGCCGGATCGCCTCGTTGTAGTCGATAGTGGCGCGGGCCGTGTCGCCCTTCGCGGCGTACGCGAGGCCCCGGTTGTAGTAGCCTTTGGCGAGGTTCGGATTGAGCCGGATCGCCTCGCTGTAGTCGCCGATGGCGCGGTCGGGGGCTGTGGATTATCTCCGTCAAGTCGGTTTAGTTTGCCCACGCGCGGAAAATCTTGGGGTGGACTAAAAAAAGGCTCCGGTCGCGGGGGCTTTGGGGGGCTGGGGGCGACCGGAGCCCGTCCAGACCGATATTGCACTGATCAAGACTTGCCCACTTTGCTCATCTGAGCTGGGCGGAGTTTGTTCAATTTTGACCGCTTACGCCCAGCGGACTGATCGTTCACCAGCCACTCTGCACTGGACTTGATCCGCCTTGTTTCCGATCAGAACGCCGTCAAATTCCTGTTCAAATGAGGAGCGTCGGGCATTTCGTAGGAGAACCGCCACAACTCGTCGAGCACGTCAGCGGCCAGCGTCTGCCTCCGCGTCGCTTCGCCCCCCATATTGATATTGCGGGTGACCGCATCGCGTACATTGGCGGTGGCATTGCGGGACTTGAAACCGGGGCTGCTGACCAGCTCTTTTCCCAGCGGCTCATTCTGAGGCTCCTTCTGATCATCCTTGTGATCGTGAAGAAACCGGGCGATCGGCTCTCGTAATGAAGCTGCCTGGTACATGTCGCCGATGCTGTCGGCATGCTCGAAGAGCTCGCGCTGGAGCTTCGTAGGAAGAGTACTCCACCGCATGATCACTGCCGCCCCCAGGCACTTCAAGATTTTATCTTCTTCCTCGGGGGCACCGTCACGCTTGTCGCGGTACTTTCTCCGACGCGAGGCCGTCGCTTCGTTGCCGGCCGGCCGCAGATCCTCCCCTCCGGTCAGCGTCTCATGGGTCCGCTGCAGATTACGGAATTCCCCAGCTTTATCGGGCGGACCCGGCAGGTTGAGAAATTCCTTGTTTTGGACCGCTCCCGGTCGATCTTGATCTGCTGCGAACATGACACGCCCTTCCTCTGGCAGGCGGGAGCGCTATCAAAGTCTCTCAGCCACCGACGCCCGCATCGTTATGAATGACGGTGATACGACTCATATGGTGATGCACACTCGCAAAACATACCCGCGATGCTCGATTATGATTCGAAGATTCCTGCTTTGCCGGCGAGAACAAGCCCGGCGATGATTCCGAGAAATGGTTTAACAGGAACGGAATCTCCTTAACCCCACAGAAGTCCAAAGGCCCCAAGTTCCGAACGCTCTTGCCGGTTAGGAGAATGAGGATGGTGTTGTTTGTGCGCCGAAAAACGACACCGCTACGAACTCGTTTCATTTTGTGCACCGGGCGATCCGCGCTCGATCGGCTGTGCAGGCACGACGAGCCCCGCTGGGAGGCTACGCAATACCATGTAGGTTAGGGATACAGGCACTTCCCCCGGTGAGCAAGATTTGTCCTGCCAGCTATCGGCCTGCGTGGGTGCTTAGCTTTCGTGACAGAGCGCCGTCTTGGTAGTCGCCGACCAATTGGCTCTGCGATTGCTCATCCAATCTGTACCAAGCGTCGCCAAGCTTTTCACGGTCACCCGTGCCTTTGCCAAACTGCGGCCCATAGACTTTACGCAAGTTGCCGATGACCAAATCTTCGAAGTGCTCCACGTAGAGCGCACGAATGAAGCTATCCACGAGGGCCTCCGGTTGGCGGTTCCCAGCCCCAATAAATAATGCGCCCATCATGGATGGCACCGCTGTGCAAAATTGATCACTTCTCGCGCAGGCTTTTCTTCCAGCCGCTCTTTGAGGCTCCATAGGAGTTCGCGCCATCGCCGGATGTTGTGCGCCAAATGACGAGACCGCAGCTGAGCCGGCAGATGCTGTCGCCGTTCTGTGGTATGCTACCAACCATGACACGGAAGCCGAGCCCAAATGACCTGCCCCCCTGTTTTGCGACCGGTGTTTGCTGGAAAATTCCAGTTTAGTGGCTTGGCCCGTGGGACAGGGAAGGACCATGAAGAGATCGAAGTTTTCGGAGGCGCAGATTGCCTTCATCCTGCGCCAGGGTGATGAGGAGACGGCGGTCGGCGAGATTTGCCGCAAGGCCATCACTTACCTACCCGGTCGCGGTCGCTGGCGGGCGGTGTGGGTTGCTCGGTTGAAACCGGATCAGAAGCCGGAAAGGTGTCCTTGAGGGCTTCGTCGAGCGCATTTTCTTGACGCCTGCGCTCGCGCTTGTCGCGAGCGATACCGCTTTCATGAGGTTTGGGGTTCGGATCAGCATTCATTTCGAGTTCTTATCACGCTATCCGTCGATCACGGCGCGCAGTCGCTGCTCAAGGCATCCGACTTCGCGATTCGATGGCGGAGCTGGCACAATGACCCTGGCCGGCAGATTACGCCTAATGGACGCTATGCTCTGCGCCGATATCGCGCGCGCGGGAGCTGTTCACGCTCTTTGACACCGGTCAGCGCTCAAGGACATCGGTCGCTACGGGTTTCAGCAGCTCCGTTCCCGCCTTGCCGCTAAGCCACGGCTCAAAATTTTTCTTGGGAGCGTTTGAGGCAGGAGATGTCCCCATCCGGTCTTCTATAAGTACAGAGAATCCTATCCCAGAAGAAATGGATCACCGCGAAATTGCAGTTTGCGTGCCGGTGATGAACGAAATGCAGCTGCTGTTTACGTCTGAACCACGCAAACCGCTGAAGTCGCGATCCCTCTACGTGGTATTCCTTGTCGAAAAAGACGTGCGCGTAGAACGACGCCGCACAAGCAACTACCTGAACCACGAAAAGATCGAATGGCAATAGGAGGTAGGTGCACGCTCCCACCAGAAACACAGGAATGAAGAAGAAGGGCGTATTGTTGCCTTCGTCACCGAGGTACGTCCGTGAGACGAGATGATCTTTGGAATAGTAGGTGTGATGGAAGTTGATGTGGTTGCGGAAGAACTTGCCGCCCATTGGACGGTGGCCGAGCTTGTAATGCATTAGCGTTTGCGCAAATGACATGACCAAATGCGTGGCGACGGCAGTCAAGAGAAATAGCGGAAGCTCCGGAAGGAGCCGCGATACTGTCTGGAGCATCACTGCATTCTCGGGCCCAAAGAACCAATTTAGCACATATAGCGCTCCCAGGTCTTCGGCCTCACCAGCACGACCCAGGCCGCCTGGACGAACAGGACGCGCAGATAGCGATTGTCCCGCTTTGAATATCTTGCCGAGGATCGTGCGGTCTCCGTTGAGATCTGTTTCGGCACCAGTCCGAGCTAGGCGCCGAAGTCGCGCCCCTTCGAGAATGCTACGCGATCGCCGATCGCGGCGACCATCGCGCTCGAGATGATCGGTCCGATGCCGAGCACCGTCATCAGCCGCTCGCATGCCGGATCTTGACGGGGAAATGCTTCTCGGTGGACAAGCCTTTGATGCACTCGACAGCACGATTGCGAACGCCTTAGGGGCGGGGTTACGGCTCCCTGATCACCTCTCGTCGGCGGCCGGCTTGGCGCCCTTGAGGATGTGGCCTGTATAGACGCCGACTTGCCGATCCGCATCCGCAAGTTTTTTCGCCATAGCTCATCAGGTCAGTCCGCTGCGGTAAACTTAGAGTTCCGATAGATATTCGGCACCGCGTCGATCGTTTCAAATACCTCAATTTTGACATTCATCGTCACAGTTCTGCCCCCCTGACAGGGTTGGTGACGAAATGCCGGCTTGGGGGCGCGGCACTACATGTTAGGGGGCATCCGTGCGAACTATCGCTCTCGTCGACGATGATCGCAATATCCTGACCTCCGTCTCCATAGCACTTGAGGCCGAGGGCTATCGGATCATGACCTATACGGACGGTTCCTCCGCGCTTGATGGCTTCGAATCGAGTCCACCAGATCTCGCGATCCTGGATATCAAGATGCCTCGCATGGATGGCATGGAGATGTTGCGCCGCTTGCGCCAGAACTCCGACGTGCCGGTCATCTTCCTCACTTCCAAGGACGAGGAAATTGATCAGCTGTTCGGCCTCAAGATGGGCGCGGACGACTTCATCCGGAAGCCATTCTCGCAGCGGCTGCTGGTGGAGCACGTCAAGGCCGTGCTGCGCCGCTCCGGCGGCAAAGACGGCACGGTGGCGAAGGAAACTGATGCCGCCAAGGTGCTGGAGCGCGGCCAACTCCGGGTTGATCCGGAGCGCCACACTTGCACCTGGAAGAACGAGCCGGTCACTCTCACCGTCACCGAGTTCCTGATTTTGCAGGCGCTCGCCACCCGACCGGGCGTGCTCAAAAGCCGCAACGCCCTGATGGATGCCGCATACGACGAACAAGTGTATGTCGACGATCGTACAATCGACAGCCACATCAAGCGCTTGCGCAAGAAATTCAACCAGGCTGACGACTCTTTCAACATGATTGAAACGGTTTATGGGGTGGGTTACCGGTTCAAGGAATAGCGGCCTTTCAAATCTTCAGTGGACCCGCCCGAACGTGAACTGAAAAGTGCGGTGGCGGTATGAGACGGCGGGAGTTCATTGCGGGGATCGGCATGGCCGGTGATGCGCGCGTGCAGCAGGCGGCGATGCCGGCTATCAGGTTCGTCAACGCCCGTTCGGCCGATGCCTCAGCGGACCTCGTGCGCGCGTTCCGCAAAGGCCTCGGCGAAACTGGCTATGTAGCCAAGCTGGGGCGACCGCGTACTTTTCAAAGCATGTTGCGAACCTTACCCGCCTCAAGATCCACCCCGTTGAAACGGACTGCCTCGGTGCGATGAAGGACATCCGGTATCGGCATTCGAAATGTCAAAAGCCGTCCGGATCATGCTGGCTCGCCAAGGTCGCTTCCGATGGAGGCGACCCGACAGCACGAGTGCTAATTTGAAAAGCCTTCAACGAGGAACTGTCGTGACTTCGTTGCTTTCATGCGAATGGCATCAACCTCTTTCTGTCCCGGCGAAGAACTATCCGAGGGGCGGAATGCCAATCGATGTCGTTTGGCAATCAGGCCGACTTCCGACAAATCTACGGGCGCCGGATCAAGGCGTTGGGTTGTATCGGGGGCGAGGGTAGAAGTGTTTGATTGATTCGCGAACAAGGTCCGGTCATCAGATCAAAGCGGCTGTGCTCACGGCTTGCGGGAAACGGCGCTTTTGACCCATCAGTCGATTCGCATCGACGATGCTCGATCCGTAGCTCGTCAGCCCGCCGTGGTCGCCCTAACGCGCCGCAAGCACAAAAGCGATGATCTGCTGCAATTCCGATTTGTTAGCCGCGATTTTGATGTGGCGCTGCCCGCTCCCCAGCTCCGCCAGCAGAGTCACGGAGGCATCTAACCGGGATTATTCGTGGGCGTGAAGATTTTTGCGGCGACTGTGGCGGAAAGTGGCCGATTCACATAGCAAATCGTTGTCCAGACAAGTTGCCTGCGTATCAGCCCTGCGCCACAGCCGCCATGTCCGACGATACGCTGCTTCCCTTCGACCTTCCATCTGTCTGCCGCAAGAAACTTACAGTTGATTTTAACGGCGGCAACCAATCCTCCAATGGAGGCTTCGTGCTGCTGCGACAGGCGGAGCGGACGGTTGGTGTATGCTTGCGGCTTGCGAACACCGTGACGGATCGGCGCGATCAGAGTCGCATCCGACATGCGATGTTCGAAATGGTGATGGCGCGGGTATCGGCGATCGCCTGCGGCTACGAGGATGCTAACGACCTCGATCGGCTGCGCCATGATCCTTTGATGAAGCTTACGGTCGGGCGCTGTCCGGAGAGCGGCGCAGCGCTGGCCTCGCAATCGACCATGTCCCGCCTCGAGAATGCACCGCGCAAGACCGAGGCGGCGCGGTTGTGTGCAGCTCTCATTGACCAGTTCGGCACCACCGTGAAGCCTGGCAGGCTCGAGATCCTCGACATCGACGACACATTCTGTGCGGCCCATGGCGGCCAGCAGCTTGCGTTCTGGAACGCGCATCACGACGAGCGCGGCTTTGCGCCGATGCACATCTATCATGTCGCGAGCGGCACGCCGGTTGTGGCCATCCTTCGTCCGGCGCGCACCCCGAAGGGCACGGAGGTGAGGACCGTCATCAAGCACGTGACCAAACGCCTGCGGAAACATTGGCCGAACACCCGCATCGTGTGGCGGGGCGATGGCCATTACGGTCGCGTCGAGGAGATGGAACGGGCGGAAAACGACGGCAGCGACTATATTTTCGGCCTCGCCGGCAATCCGGCGCTCGATGGCTTGATGGCCGAGACCGCCGACAATCTGCGCTTCCATCATGCCAGGAGCAATCAGACCAAGCTGCGCACCTATGCGAGCTTCTTCTATCAGGCCGGCAGCTGGGATCGTCCGCGCAAGGTAGTGGCGCGATTGGAGTGTTCGTTGCAGCCGGACGGCCGAGAGGGCACCGCGACCGGCATGCGCCAGGAGGTTGACATCCGTTATGTTGTCACCTCGCTCGAAGGCACCGCCCAGCATCTTTACGAGGACGTCTATTGCCAGCGCGGGCAGATGGAGAACCTTATCAAACTGCACAAGGCGCAGCTCTCCTCGGACCGCATGTCGTGCCACAGCGCGACCGCCAATCAGGTGCGACTCGTCCTCCACACCGCCGCGTTCTGGCTGATGCATGCCGTGCGCGCCGCGATCCCGCAGACCAGCCCGCTGGCCAAGGCTGAGTTTGCAACCATCCGGGAGCGCCTGATCAAGATCGGCGCGCGGGTGATCGAGCACATTGCACGCATTCGCATACACCTCCCCTCCAGTTACCCAGAGCGGGAGTTGTTCCGAACCGTCGCGCGTTCTCTCATGCCATGCGGCCCATGAGCCGCGGGGCCATGTGGCCCCTGACGCCCGCCCATCTGGCCCGATCAACCCCAAATGCGTTGCACAGCGAGTCACATCATACCGATCAGCCGGTCGGAGCTGCCGCTTGCCCGCTCAACACACGTGGGAAAACGCGTCACGTCATGCATTATTGCGGCTAGGTGTCCGGCATATTTTGCCGCGATGTCCTTGAAGTTGGGTCCCATCTTTGTCTGGTCGACGGCGTGGCAGATCATGCAGCCCTTGCTTTGCGCGAGTTGGGCACCATCCTGGCGCGGCTCCGCTCGCCGTCTCCCGGTGGACCTTTTCGCGCCGGTGGCGCGGAACTTCTTCACTTGGGGCGTCAACGCTCTGGCCATCCGTGCTGACGCGTGCGTAGCCGTGGTTCAATCGACCTTCTCCCGCACGGCAGCAGCGCCCGCCGGCTGGTCAACGCCGATCGCCACGGCGGCAATCGCTGGCGGGTTGCTATTTTCCGCTTCTAGCCCGCGCGAAAACCCGCGCGCCCCCGACCCCATTTTGAGGCGCTGCGGTACGAATGACGCTCAGAATCCCAGGGCCGGGGCGGGAGTTGGGGTCCAGACACCACCGCTGCGGGAGTGGACCCACGCCGCGCCAGTTATCCTGTTGTCGGCAATCCCACCCGCGATGGTGGTGTTGCCATCGGCGGACATCGCAACGGAGAAGCCTTGCTCGGCGCGTCCAACCGCGCCGGTGCCGACCAGCTTCATGCCCTGCTGGCTCCACACGGTCCCACGGCGGTTGAAGACCCACGCCGCCCCGGTGTACGAGTTGTCGTAAGGCCCGCCCACGATTGCGGTGTTGCCGTCGGCCGACAGCGCGACGGAATGGCCTTGTCTGGCGATTCCAACTGCGCCCGTGCCGACCAGCTTGTTGCCCTGCTGGGCCCAGACGGCGCCGCTACGCGTGAACACCCACGCCGTCCCGGTGTAGGAGTTATCGCCAAGCCCGCCCACGATGGCAGTGGTGCCGTCGGCGGACAGCGCGACGGAGAAGCCTTGTCCGGCTTGTCCAACGGCGCCGGCCCCAACCAGTTTGCTGCCTTGTTGGGTCCAGGTGGCGCCGCTGCGGGTGTAGACCCACGCCGCCCCCGTGTTCGAGTTGTCGTAAGGCCCGCCTATGATTGCGGTGTTGCCGTCGGCCGACAGCGCGACGGACGACCCTTCATGAGCGATTCCGACTGCGCCGATGCCGACCAGCTTGCCGCCTTGTTGGGTCCAGACACCGCTGCTGCGGGTGTAGACCCACGCCGCCCCCGTGTTCGAGTTGTCTTGAGTCCCGCCCACGATGGCAGTGTTGCCGTCGGCGGACAGCGCGACGGAAACACCTTGTGCAGCGTTTCCGATCGCGCCGGTGCCGACCAGCTTGTTTCCCTGCTGGGTCCAGATGGCGCCGTTGCGCGTGAAGACCCACGCCGCCCCGGTGTACGAGTTGTCGTAAGGTCCGCCCACGATTGCGGTGTTGCCGTCGGCGGACAGCGCGGCGGACAAGCCTTGTCCGGCTTGTCCAACGGCGTCGGCCCCAACCAGTTTGCTGCCTTGTTGGGTCCAGGCGGCGCCGCTGCGCGTGAAGACCCACGCCGCCCCGCTGAGCCTGTTGTCGACAATCCCGCCCACGACTGCGGTGGTGCCATCGGCGGACAGCGCGACGGACCAGCCTTGCTCGGCGGGTCCAACCGCGCCAGTGCCGACCAGCTTCGATGGCAGTTGCGAGTCGGATTGACTTGCGGCCGGAACCAGACCTGCGATCACGAAAAACGCCGCCAGCCAATATAGCAGCGGTCGGAATTGCCACCCGCCCAGTCGCCGCGGCAAGACTATATTTTCATCAGTCTGCGCCGCCGTCCCAGGCTCCTCGCTTACGACCTCAAGATCGACCTCGATTTGGTCGTTCAAGTTGAAGCGGCGATCGGGCGGACCTGTAGAAATGTTCCGATGGATGAAGCCATAGCTATCGGTCTTTGGTCCGACCGCGGCGAAGCGATCATGCGTGGCGACAACCTCGTCCGGTGACACGTCGGCGAGAGTCGCCGAAGTAATGGAACTTTCCTCCCCCCTAAGAGGGGATAAGTGGCTATTTTTCATGGCTATCCCCCTTTGCGCCAATTTGCGAGCGCAACACCGAACACGTGGAGCACTACGAGCACGAGCGTGACGTTCTTCATGCATAGCATTTAAGATTGCCCGTGACCTGAATCCGGATATTGTTACAAAATGTCAGCCTCTAACGCGGCCGACAATGATTTAGATCAATTGGCTGGCGCAGTGCGGCCGATCTCTGCGCAACGCCCAGTCCGTCCGCGCGAGAAGATTTCTTGCTTTTGCGCCCGACTCTGACAAGCCTATCGGTCGGTGGGTAAAAGCTGCCGCGCTCACGATGTGTGCGAAACGACGCGATTGATGCTGTGGACGGGTGCGCCGGGAGACCGGCAAAAGGTAGACGGTGGAAGTCCGTCACGGTGAAGGAGTAGCGAACCGCATTGGCCCCGAGTGCATCACACATGATCCGAAACCGTCATAGCGTCGCAATTGCAATGCTCTCAGGCCGCAAGACTTCGCCTTTGCCCTTGTAGGCCGTTTTCAAGTCGAGCCGTTTATCCGGAAAAGCCGCGTTGTCGGCTCTCGATCATGAACGGTTTATGGTCCTGTGATTTGGTAGCCGATGTACCAGGAATACAGGTTGCTGTAAGACGCATTCTGAAGCCCCGCCCCGAAGGACATGAGCAGGTGGTTATGCTCGTCGAAATCATAGATGGCGCCAATGTTAAATCCGGTGGTGGGCTTGGTGGCGGCGATGTCGGTGCCGCCGAATTCGAGGGTAGCGGTCTGGTGGAATATTTCGGCACCGATGGCCAATTGACCCCGTTAACCTATCTCTCTGCCACCCACGCGCGCACGGGACTTTGGCGAAAAGTGAAATGTCAGAACTCTTTTTAGCTTTACGCGCGCCGGGCCTCAATCCCATCGAGTTTGCCGACCGTTCGCGCAAATTTACAGGGCTCTTGTTCATCCGGCCGCAATTGCGTTCGCAACAACAATCGACCTCCACCCCCTAAGGTCGACCTCTGACGCGCAACGCGAGGCTCTCGATTTCATAGAGGACTGCATCGACCCGGCCCTGAACAGCACGCCTCCCGCTGAGTGGAACGGACGCGGTGATGAGCAATAAAAAACCGGTGTCATTCGTGTCCTGTATCGGTCTACATCTTGCATATTGGATTCAACGCGGTCGAACTGTCGGGAGCACCGGGCGACAGGGCGCGGGATAGTCGGGTTGGGCGATCTCCTCGGACAATTGAAATGGGGGGTGGCGCGACTCCACCGGCACCCGGTTAATGACGGGATGGGGTAGTGACGCCCTTCCCGGTCGTCGCTATCGTGGCAAGCGCCAACTAACCCAGAAGCGAATCTCATGCGAAGTTTCGCTGTTATCACAAAGATCGGTCCAATAACGGACGGCCCAAAGTCTCAGATGGGTCCCATACACGCCACTCCGTTCCGAATAGAAGTTCAGACGGATGACGGTCCAGGGGTTCTAACGATATCGCAAGACGCCGCTGCGGAATTAATGAAAGAACTCCGAATATATTTGCAAGTTCGCGGTTCCCGGTAAGCCGCAGCGCTCAATAAGCAAGACATACCTTAGAGGGGGAAGCTTCTCTTCTCGCGTCGGGTGGAAACTACCCATAGGCCAGTCTGAATATCTGTTGCGCAACCGTCCCGCACGGGACACATGAGCCACCAAGGGAAGCCATCTCAAGCTACCGTGGTCCGAAGAAACTGGGCAGGTCAAGCACCAGCGGGTGCCCCGTGTAAACGCAGACTCCGAAATGTGTCATTAAAAATAAGCGATGTACATTGCTCGCGCCATGATCGGGGGTACGATCCAGCTCTGGCATTGCCGCTCTCGTGCCGATCGCCTAATGCCCAATCCACTGGTGAACTCGCGCCGTCTCACCCGTCATCCCCGGGATGTCCCGCTCTTTGTTGAACATTGAGAAGCGGTCGTTGTCATGGTTGACGTTACGCGGCGTTGGCCTGGCGAGCAAGAACGCCATGTGAGTTTTTGTCTTGGTTCGCTTCCAGAGCGGCCCGTAACGCAGGAAGTTGCTTGTGAGCCTTCAGTCGTCGGAAGCCTTTGGCTGCTTCCTGCATGGCGGCTGCGGTCCAGCGCATTGCCATTGAGGCCGAGCGCCAGCGCTTCACGTTGCGGCAGACACGGCGCACCGTGCCCATCACATTCTCGATCATGTTGGTACAGGCGAGCGAGCGTCGCAGCTCCTTCGGCAATCCGAGCCGCGTGACGGTGAGGATTTCATCGATGCCTTCGAGGATCGAGCCGGCGACCCCGGACCAGTCTCGTTCGAGACGCTGGGCAAGATTGCGAAGCAGCTTTTCCGCCTTGCCGGCATCGTCCAACTCCCACGCTTGTCGCAACACGCGGCGGACCGAAGGGTGCAGCGATTTGGGCAATCGCTCCATGATGTTGCGGGCCTTGTGGACCTGACAGCGCTGGATCGCCGCGGCGTGACCGAAGGTTCGGCGGATTGCCTTGGATAGGGCCTTGGCGCCGTCGATGATGAACAGCCGCGGCACCGCTGGGTCGAGCCCGCGCTCGACGAGGTTGTCGATGAGCGCCTGGACGGTCGCGGCGTTCTCCGTCGCACCCTCGATGAGGCCGAGCGGATGCTTGTCGCCCTTCGCGTCAACGCCAATCGCCGCGACCAGGATCAGATCCTCGTCCATGTGAATGCCGTCGATCTGGATCACCAGCAAATCGAGGCTGGAGAGATCGGCCGCCATCCACTCCTTCATGCGCGCCGCCGATAGCGCTACGAACCGGCGGGAGACGGCCGATTTCGTCAGCCCAGCCCCCGTAGCCGCCGGAACGTCTCCCTCAGGCAACCGAACCGATCGGGCAAACTTACGCGTCGCGACGTTGATCAGCATCTGGTTGATGGCCCACTTGCCGAGCCAGTCCTCCGCGACCGCCGCCTCCCAGCTCGGCAGAGCCTGCTCCTTCCCGTCGAAGCCGCGAAGCCTTGGCCGCTCGACCTCGACCTTGCCGCCGTGAAAGCCGATCTTGCCCTTCGTTTTCCCCCAGCGGTGCGCCTGTCGGTCATCACCCCGCGCATGGCGTGGACCGCAGACCGCTTGCGCATCATGATCCATCATCTCGCCAAGAGCCTCCATGCCGGAAGCCAGGCAAAACAGCTCAAAACTCCCCGACATGTTCGAAAGCGCCTCAAGCTTCAGCGCCCTCGTCGGAACAACAGTGGATGTAGTAAGTCTGTTCATGGCGTTGCTTTCCTTTGTGGAATCAGCACCCCGAGCCTATCGGCTCAAGGCGAGCAACGCCGCCTCTCTATTTCAACATCGACCGGGACAATTCCGTCATCCCCCCAAGCTATAGTGAATGCCGCTTAACGTCTCACCAAAGGGAATTACCGACGCAAGGCGGTCTCCCGACTTATGCTCCGAAAACTTTGTAATCCCGCTTGATGTTCCCGGACAGACTCTAAGGCAATCACAGGCAGCTGACTGTTCACCAGCCTGCAGCGCGGTCGAAATGTCCGGTATTCTAATGTGAAATGACGTGATACCCCATAGCGAGCAGCACGGCGGCTACCACAACGGCGGCACCCATTTTCATGACAAGCTTTCCGCGTTTCGGGTTAAGCGGCGGTGTTCCCAATCCGCACCGAGCGGCGCTTTTGACCCCAAGCGGGCTCGCGGATCAATTTGGCTGCGCGCCGATCGCCAAACTCCACCACCGCACGGAATTCGAATTCTCACGGCGTCCTCGCCGTGCCGAAGGTCGTGTCGGGCGTGCCATCCGAATTCAACCTGATAAGGACGATCTCAAAACCTTGGTTTCCTGGAAGCTTGCGCGCTCCGGCCAGCACAAGCTTTTCCATCTTCTTGCATTGCAATGCTGCGTCCGCCGAATGGATTTTGATCGAAGGGTAGGGTGAGCATGCCGTCGCCGGCGAATGCCTTGTCCGCGCTTCCATCGACATTGAGCCTCATAGCGGCAGAGCATGAATTGCATTTACCGCGGCGAAGATGGCCAAGAACAATGACCTTGTCGTTCGGCTCTATGGCAACTGCGGCTATCCCTTCGAATGCCCCGTCGGCCTCCAACTGAACGACGCCGCCTTTTCCGAAAGACTGGTCGAAGCCGCCGTCAACATTGTAGCGCCCGAGCACAGGCGCCTGTGATCCACGGTTTCCAGGGCGTTGGAACGCCAGCGTGACGGTGCCGGCGACTACGACGCGGTTGTGCGCGTCCAAAGTCGCGGTGTAAGCCGCGCTCGCCTCGGCAAG
Organism: uncultured Alphaproteobacteria bacterium; assembly: GCA_963787675.1. GTDB lineage: Bacteria > Pseudomonadota > Alphaproteobacteria > Rhizobiales > Xanthobacteraceae > JAJPKK01. The sequence continues at coordinate 416,576 of CAWBDV010000003.1, forward strand.
TCCCGCCGGCCCTGCCCGGCCGTCTCGGCCAAACGACTTGTCAAGCTGGCCGTTCGACAGATAGCGCGCCAAGGCAAAGTCGCGGTGTCCGGCATGACCGGCGCAATTCAACAATCTAACCAAGAATGTGTCATCTTCGCAATGCACGTTCAGGTCCGAGTCCGCTGTTCCCACGACAACGATCTTCCCGTCCGGCAGAACCAGCGCCGCATGCGCGTCGTCCTCCCGTGACACGCCCATCCGGGTAATGACTCGCCCGCCATCGCCAAAGCTATTGTCCAGACTGCCATCGACGTTGTAGCGCACGGTTGCGAACGAATATGCTGTCATGATGAGCCAATAGGAAACAAGGCTGTTGCCGGTAACGATTATTTTGCCGTCGGGCTGCACAGCAACGCCTTGCGGGATGTTGTGATTTTTGCGTTGCGCTACGTCGGTCAGCGTCCACCCGCCGCGCCCAAAGCCGGTGTCGGGTCTCCCGTCAGGCAAGAAGCGTGCGACCACGAACACAAGAGTGCCGTCGCCGTATTGGCTGTTGACAACCCCCGGCGCAAAAGCCTCGGCAGCAACAACAATCGAGCTATCGGGCGCGAACGTGACGTCCGCCACTTTATTATTGGCCCCCGTGTTCAGAACGATGTCGCCGATCGGCGCGGTTGCGTGATTGGCGAGCGCGCCACCGGAGGTCAGGCTGAGTGTAGCCAGATTGCCTCGGCTCGGGTCCCCCGAAACCGTTGTCGCCGCGATACGGATGGTTCCGTCATGCGCAACCGAGACCGCCCCCGAGCCGGGTGCCGATCCGACCGCGATGCTGACTGCACCGGGAGACGAAACGGAAATTCGCGGCTCCGGTGTTTCCGCCGCGCTCGCCTGCACAAGCGATACTGCGACTGCAATGGCCGAAACTCCGATACCGCGTCTCAATCGAAGTTCCATGGGCGCTGCCTCTGTCATAGTGGCCACGGTGATGCTCCATATGCTTGCCCAGGTCGAGGGACCTCGCCACCAGTTCACTCAAGTGGCAGGCGGCGTTCCGCCTAATCCGGTGCTAGTCCCTTTTTGCCCCGATGGGAACGTTATTGATCTGTATGATTCTGCCGAACTGAATTACGAGAGCCAACGCTCATGACACCACCTCTCGCACTCGCAGGGATCATCTTGACGGTAACGATGCTCATGCTCGCCGGAGCACCTTCGCGCCAGGCTCAAGCCAACAATGTCTTTGCTCAACAGACCGGGGTGCCCTGTGGGGGATGCCATGTGTATTCTATTTTCGGCTACGGCAAGCTCACTGCTTTCGGCGAGCGGTTCCAGGCGAACGGCTTCAAGCTGCCGAAATTGGATACGCAATCCAAGTAGCCCGTCACACTTCGCGCACGTGTATTCCATTCGACTACAAAGTGTCGCTGTGCCCGAAGCGGAAGTGGATGGGGCTCGTCCTGGCATATCCAGAGTTGGGGTGACTCCGGATTCCCCGGCTGCATGGTCGGCACCGCTGGAAGTGGACCCGGAGCGGTCATTCGCCCAGGCGCTGGAGTGCAGGCGTCAGAACCACAGCTTTCTGGCTCTCGCGGGACCGTTCGCAGCCTCTGCCCACGATACCGACGTTCGACCCCAACGAGGGCCAAGGGTGGCGGTGCGTTGTGCGTTAGAAGCGCACGCAGGAATCCGTGCAGAGGCGAAGAGAAATCCCCGTCCGATTGAGTCCTACTTCTCCTGTATGCGGTTTAGGTAATCAATCACAGCAAGGATGCGAGTTCGAACAATGGCGTCGGGTTCGTACGTAGGGACGGAAAATCTATCCGACGCCTTTGGACTAAGTGCGCTATTCAAGGAGGGTGCGTATCGGGATCCCCAGATCGGCATATCGCGAGTGCCATGGGCTAAGATGGTTTTTATCCCATAGATAGTGTCGTAAACAGCGCTAAGAGGAAACACTCCGTTGTTTTTCTTGGCGAGGACTGTCAAATCAGCGGGAGCCACAGTGAGTCCCGAACTGACTGGTCCCTTTCCTTTTCCGTCGACACCGTGGCAGGCTGCACACCCTGTCTGATACTCGAGCTTGCCGGCGTCGAATTCTTGAGGCCACGCCGCATAATTAAGTCCGACAACGCTGGCAGCGATAAACCACTTCACCGCAGCCTTTTTCATGGTCCGCTCCTTTTAATGTCCCCAATGGACGCATATCCGCCCGCACGAAGGGTGACCTTGATACGAATCAATTCAGCCCGCGTCGTCGCCGCCGCGCCCCGCGAATGCCGTTCTTTTCATTGCGGAACTGCTCTCCTGCCTCGGGGCTTGAATTCGGTAGATCGATTGCCGTTAGTCCAGTCGCTTTTGCAATCGCCGACACCCCTACTCCCCTACCTAGCAATTCCGTGACAGGGCAAACTGCTGGGGGTGAATGTCGGCTTCCGCCCCCGATACTTCGACCCGTCATCAAATGCCCTGGCGTGCTCGATTCCAGCCCTCTGCGCAGCCTTGGTGACTTCCGCTTGGCTTTTCGGTTGCCGTCATGAACGCTATCAGTGCGTCTCTCACGGCGGCGGCCGGCTTCCAACGCTGCCTGTGTCCCGCTGGCAACTCGGCGATGACGTTACCGGTGTGCTCAGGCATTTGGAAAGGGTCGCTATTACCCCCGCAGGCCGAATATCTTGACGGCGGCGTCGAATAGCGACAGCCTTCTGACATTGTCGCTGCATATCGGCCGCAGCGAAAAGACCGGAACCGAGTCCGGCGCGGTAGCCACTGAAGATCAATCTGGGAGGATCGAAATGAGTTATCCAAATTACAAGCCAATTGCGTTGTGCGCCGGGCTTATTTTGGGCGCGGCGGCCGGCACTGCTAGCGCCGAAATCAAGACCCAGACCATCGAATATAAGCAGGGTGACGCCGTGCTCGAAGGCTTCCTGGCCTATGATGACGCAGTGCAGGGCAAGCGCCCGGCGGTGTTGGTGGTCCACACATGGACGGGCGTCGGCGATTTCGTCCGTGAGCGGACCGCACAACTCGCCAAGATGGGCTACGTTGCTTTCGCGCCCGACATCTATGGCAAAGGGGTCCATCCCAACCCGCCGGTCGAATCCGGTCGGGAAATGAAGAAATACACAGACAACCGTTTGCTGCTGCGTGCTCGGGTGCTGGCGGGGCTCGATGTGCTCCGCGCCAATCCGCTGACGGATACCGGTAAGCTGCTTGCAATTGGCTTTTGTTTCGGCGGCACAGGCGTGTTGGAACTCGCGCGCAGCGGCGCCGACGTGCTCGGCATCGTCAGCTTCCATGGCGGACCTCTGACTAGCCCAACGCCTGAGGACGACAAGAACATCAAGGGCCGCGTGCTGGCGCTGCATGGCGCCGACGATCCGCTCGTGCCACCTCCGGAAGTCGCGGCATTCGAGAAGGAGATGCGCGACGCCAAGGTCGACTGGCAACTTGTGTCCTACGGAAATACTGTGCACGCTTTCACCGATCCGGGAGCCGGCGGCGACAACTCAAAGGGCGCCGCCTACAATGAAAAGGCCGACAAGCGATCCTGGATTGCAATGCAGGATTTCTTTGGAGAAATCCTCCCGAAGTAACGTCTGTTTGACCGGGCAGTTAAACTCCAACTGCTCGAGCGCGGTTCTCATATGGCAGCCATCTGGGCCGTCCGCCTCGTGTGGCGGCGGTCCTTTCTGATCCCGGCACATGCCAGCGTACCGGCCGTATCATTATAAGGAACCGGTCGCCTTCGGAGGCCCGAGTGAGGCGATCCCGCTGCAGGGCTCTGGTTCGGGAACGCGTCGGACCATCTCGCCTTGACGTCCCGGCCAAGGTCATCAACGCCGCGGATGCCAGCACTAGAATTTGTCTCGGTGCCGGCATGAGACGATGACGCCGGCCTACGATGACTGCGGCGGGCGTTCCGCTCGATATCACCTGCGTGTCATCGACACTGAGACCGAGTTGGATTTTGGGCCCTTCCGAGGGAGGCATCCGATCAAGTATCAAGGCACTTGACCCCTATCGAGCCGGCAATCCATGCTCAAAGTTGCTTGAATAAAACATCCCGGAGAGCAGCGGCGGCTGGTAATGGACGAAGATGTAGTGAACAAGCTTGAGCGGCGCCTCGGTCGGCTCCATGCAAAGCAGCGCCTAGGAATTGAGGCTGATCATGAAGCCCAGATCTTTGGTCAGGGAATTCAACTTCTTTCATATTGAGAACTGGTACTCGATTTATTCCGTCATCCGAACGACGCTGAAATTAATCGGATTGTATCGGCGCGGTTGCAAGAACGCGGAGCAGATCCAGGTCAAGCACAATGACATTGGCACAAAGGCGCTGCCGAGCAAGTTCAACGGCTTTACGCTGCTTCAAATAAGCGACCTGCACGTGGACATGAACGAAGGAGCCATGCGACGCTTGGTGGAGCTTCTTCCCAACATGAACTATGACGTCTGCGTCCTCACGGGCGATTACCGCGGTGCTACATTTGGGCCCTTCGACGCTGCCCTGGAAGGGCTGGGGCAAGTACGATCCCATCTCAAGGGCTCAGTCTATGGCGTGCTAGGAAATCACGACACCATTCGGATGGTTCCCGGACTTGAAGAAATGGGAATCAGAATGTTGCTCAACGAGTGCGAAGCGATTTCGCGCGGTGATCAAGACATCTATTTGGCCGGGATCGATGACGCGCACTATTATCGGGTCGACAACATTGAAAAAGCCGCATCTGAAATTCCCGACAACGGATTCTCCATACTCTTGTCGCACACGCCGGAAATCTACCGCCAGGCTGCATATGCCGGGTTCGATCTACTTCTCAGCGGCCATACGCACGGAGGACAGATCTGCCTCCCCGGTTCGATCCCAATCACCCTCGATTCAATTCTGCCGCGACGCATGGGCTCCGGAGCCTGGAAGTACAATGACATGCTGGGCTACACGTCGGTGGGTGTCGGATCCTCCATCGTTGCAGTCAGGATCAATTGTCTTCCGGAAATCACGCTGCACCACCTCCACTGCGTTTGACCGCCTGGTGCCGCTAATACGGGCGATCACGAACCCGAAATCTAAACAGTGCACGTGAGAGCAGCACCTCGCCGACGAAGAAGAGTGCGGTAACAGCGGCGATGTCGAAGGCCGTTAGTGAGAGCGTTTGACGACATGCGAGCAGTGGAAAGAGCGATTCCGGAATCTGATCAAGGCCGACTGCCTGGCTGCTTGACGGCAAACCGAGACGCCGCTTCAAGAAGCTCGAAAGCAGATCCCCGGCCATCGCGGTGAGTGCCACCAGCAGCCCGATTCGCAATTGGAGGCCCAGCAGTGGCGCGCAGGCCGCTGTTACCAGGATCGAGGCCACAATTCCGCGCACGGTCTTCGAAGCGCCGAAAAGTGGCCGTCCATCGGTGAACTTGAAGCCAACATCAACAGGCGCCGCAAAATTTTCAACAAAGATCCGTTTAGCCAGCACAGGCGAGCTGTTGGCCAGGGCTATCAGTATCAGAAGCTGCAAGTCGGCCAGGTGCTGCATGTCGTTTTCGCTGGACGCACGGTATGCGGTGATCGTGCGGCAGGCAGGAGATGTTATCAGCAACCCCTTCTGGAGGCGCGGGCCGCGCGGGCCGCTTCCGCAATGCCGGTCGTTAGATAGAACGGGCCAGCATTGAGCACGGCAAACTGTCCATTGAGCAAATCGACCTGCTTTGAGCTGTCCTCATCCGCAACCGCGATACGAATGCGTTCGTTCTTTTCGAGGCGACCGAGTACATCGGGCGAGCGGTCTGCCAGGGTCACTTGGTAATCGCCCGTCGAGGCGAGCAGCCGGGCGATGGTGGCGCCTATTTTTCCGGCACCGATCACGACGACGTCCTTCATGCGCTCTCCGGCAGTTCGAGCGAAGATAGCCCAACGAAATAAAAGATCGTCACGCAACTTTGATTCCACTGCCACATTGGCATCACTGGCCCTGCCCTGACTCGCATCCACTTTCGCTCACGAACTCGAAAAGCGCCTCGGCGTAAAAGCATGTTCGATCGAGACCGTGCCCGAGATTACTTCGACGATGTCATGCGGTTAGTGGAAGGACTGATGTCGGCTCCATCAAAAAGCGGCTAAATGGGAAGATTGACTACCGCGGTTGCGTTCCCAATTCCTGGAGCGTCCGCAAGAACGATACTACATCTTCCCGGCTTAACAGGCCGATGACCCGGTGATTCCGGGTGACGGGCAACTGGTTGACTCCATTGCGGTCCATCTGCTGGAGGGCAGCCCACAGCTCAGTATCAGGATCGGTGCATTTTAATATTTCCAAGGGAAGCATGACTTGAGCGGCACTCGTCGTCGCCCATTCGGGACGCGGCACATCCTTGATCCGATGCAAAGTCATCAAACCAACGGTGTTGTCTCCGCGGTTGACGAGAAAGCAGCGTTGCCCGCTACCGAGGATGTGTTCGTCCACCAAATCCTGTAGCGTCAGATCTGCGGGAACGGTGGCACAATGCGTGCTCATGGCCTGCGAGACTCTATGGCCTGCCAGCAGACCCTGAACCATCACTTGCTGCACCTGAGCGGAAGCCGCGTTATCGAGGAACCAGCCGATGAACGCGATCCAAAGCCCTCCGCCAAAGTTGCCGTGGAACATCTGCCAGACGCCGACGAAGATAAACAGAAAAGCAAAGAATCGGCCGACGTTTGCCGCGATGAGGGTCGCGCGGCGCATGTTTCCCGTGATCGCCCACACGACGGCCCGAAACACGCGGCCGCCGTCGAGTGGGTAGCCGGGAATGAGGTTGAACAGCACCAAAGCCAGGTTGATGTAGGCGAGGTACTTTGCCAGACCCAAGAGGGGTTCCATGCCAGCGATCAGCGGCTGCACAGTGTAGAAAAGAACCGCCAAGGCCAGGCTCACCAGCGGGCCCGCGCTCGCAATAAGAAACTCGGCGATTGCGCTGGGCGGTTCTGCCCCAATCTGAGCGACGCCCCCGAAGAGGAAAAGCGTAATGCTGCGCACCGGAATTTTGTAGCGCAACGCGACCACAGAGTGCCCCAGTTCATGGAGCAGCACGCTGACAAAGAGCATCACAGCAGTCACCGCGCCCATGAACCAATACAGCAACGGCGGCCAATCCTTGAATTCGGCGGGAAAGTAACTATCCGCCAGCATCCAAGTGAGCAACGCGAAGATCACGAACCAGGAGTAATCCAGACCGATCGGAATCCCTAAAATCCTGCCTAGCGGGATGTTGTGCTGAGGCATGAGCGTTCTCCCTTATTGACGCGCCGGCCGACCAATTCGATGGGGTAACGACCAACTATGTTCCCATTGAGCGAGCAGTTTCTGGCTCCCAAACAGCGATATGATTCGGGAGATCACTAAGGCGGAACAACCGCCCGCACTTCGAGCAGGCATCAACAATCGCCAAGCGGCCTCGCGCCGGTCTGCACGATGAACAGACTGGCGCGTCATTCTTCAACAAGTTCCAGAGGCAAAATGTCAACCGACATTTCCCAGATGGATGCAACCCCCCCAAATTTGGTAGAAGTAATTTGAAACTCGGTTGCGCAACAATTGGCGATAAAAGGTCCCGCTGCGCCCATCACTGCCCCTGCAGATAGCCCGCTCACAGCCAATAGAAATGAGCTCATCGTGAGCCGGGCGATCGGAGCAACAGACACCGCACGCCTCGTCGATCTGAGGCCGAGCTTCGTTAGAAATAGAGGCTTTCAGGCGGCATGCACCGCTATGCGCCGGCACTACCGACGCCCTTTGATGCCGACGACAATATCGATTACGCCGTATTCGAGAAATTCTGCGGTCGCCAGATCCAGGAGGGGGCCACCGCGTTGGTGGTCGGCGGAACCACAGGCGAAGCTCCAACGCTCACTCCCGCAGAACACCGCACACTCATCCGCATCCAGATAACAGTGATCGCCGGCGCCGGTACGAATTCAACTGCCCACGCCATCGAATTGACCAAGGACGCCGAAGCGCGTGGCACCGATGCCATCTGTCAATCGTGCCGTACTACAACAAGCCGACGCAAGCGGGCTTGTACACGGCTCTCGGGCGGTCGCCAGGTGAATACGCGAATTGCTTCGACGACGGAGAGTCCGAGATGAGCAAACAAGAGGTTCGAAGGGCAGTTATTCGGGAGTGGATGGCGCCTCCACGCGACAAGCGGCAGACAAAGGAGCAGACAGCCGAGTTTGCCGCGAAGAGTACCCGTCCGACCGACGCCGCCTTGATTGACGGTGGCCTTTGCTGAAGCGTGTGACCTTAAGGCTAGCTTTAAGGTCGACAGATGCGGGTTGAGGTTCTTGACGGGGTCGAACGGCGGCGACGGTGGTCGTCCGACGAGAAGATGCGGCTTGTGGAAGAAACGCTGGTGCCAGGCGCGAAGGTTTCCGAGGTCGCTCGGCGGAACGGCGTTTCGGCAAGTCTTCTTTTCACCTGGCGCCGACAAGCGCGGGCGATCGAAGCCCCGGCCGCGGTCGTGCCGCGCTTTGCGGCCGTGCGGATCGCCGGGCCGAACCCGGTGGCGGCCATCGCGAAGCCACCATCCGATGAACCCCCACAGTCGCGGCCGGCGACGTCAGGCCGAAGCGGTCTGATCGAGATCAGTCTCGGCGGCGGTCGGCGAGTGCGGGTTGATGCGAATGTCGACGCTGCAGCTTTGGCGCGGGTTCTCGACGTGCTGGAACGGCGATGATTACGGTCCCTGGCAACGTACGAGTTTGGCTCGCGACCGGCCACACCGATATGCGCCGCGGATTCCGAGCCCTTGCTCTTCTGGTTCAGGAGACATTGAAGCGGGACCCTCATGCGGGCGATCTCTATGTCTTCAGAGGCCGTCGCAGTGACTTGATAAAAATCATCTGGCACGATGGGCAAGGTGCGTGCTTGTTCACGAAGCGGCTTGAGCGCGGGCGCTTTTTGTGGCCCGCGATGACGGATGGTGTTGTGACGATCAGCGTCGCACAGCTCTCGTATCTTTTGTCCGGAATCGATTGGCGGATGCCCCAAGAAACCTGGCGGCCACAAGCGGCCGGGTGAAACGTGACGAATTGACTCACGCGGCGGAACCAGCGCGATTTTTTGCGACGAATCTGATTGAACCTGCCTTGTGGCAATGCCTTCCGATCCGCTCCCCACAGACCTCGCCGCTGCGCATGCGATGATCCTGGCGCAGCGCGAAATGCTGACGATGGCGAGGAGCGAAGTGACCGTTGGCAGGCTTGAGATCGAGCGGCTGAAGCTGATGCTGGCCAAGGCTCGTCGCGAGCAGTTCGGGCAATCATCCGAACGCGGCAAGCAACTTATTGAGCAGCTCGAGCTCGCCATCGAGGACCTCGAAGAGACGCAGGCCGAAGTAGAGACCAAGGCCGAGATGGCGGCTCCGGAGGCGACCAGGGAAAAACGTGCCCGCACTCCGCGGCCGCCGCGCAAGCCACTGCCGGACAATCTGCCGGTCGAGCGGATCATCGAACCGCCGCCCTGCACCTGCGGTAAGTGCGGCGGTGTTCGGCTGCGCAAGCTTGGCGAAGTGGTGTCGAAAACATTGGAATGCGAGCCGCGGCGCTGGAAGATTATCGAGCACGTGCGGGAGAAGTTCTCATGCCGGGACTGCGAGGCGATTACCGAGCCGCCGGCGCGGTCCCACCCGATCCCCAGGGGATTTGCCGGCCCGAGCCTCCTGGCGATGGTGTTGGTCTCAAAGTTCCTTTTGCATCAGCCGCTGAATTGTCAGAGCGACACCTATGCGCGCGAGGGGATCGATCTTGACGTCTCTACGCTTGCCGACCGGGTCGGTGCCTGCGTGGTGGCGCTGGACCCGATCATTCAGGCCCTGTGGGCCCATGTCCTGAGCGCAGAACGGATCCATGCCGACGATACGACAGTGCCGGTGCTGGCGAAGCGCAAGACCGTGACGGGTCGGATCTGGACCTATGTCCGCGACGATCGGCCGTTCGGCGGCAAGGATCCGCCCGCGGCGGTCTTCCGTTACTCGCGCACTCGCGCCGGCGAGCATCCCCAGGAACATCTCGCCAGTTATGTCGGCATCATGCAGGCCGATGCGTTCGCGGGCTTCAATCCCCTCTACGACGCCAAACGGCGGCCCGCTCCGATCATCGAGGCGGCCTGCTGGAGCCACGGCCGCAGGTACTTCTTCAAACTGGCAGCGGACACTAAAGCGCCTATCGCGATTGAGGCGGTGCGCCGCATCGACGAACTGTTCGAGATCGAGCGTACCATCAACGGCATGACGCCGGAGCAGCGCATCGCGGTGCGCCAGGCAAAATCAAAGCCGCTCGTCGCCGATCTTGAAGTCTGGTTGCGCGCACAACTGGCACTCCTCTCCTCTAAGAACGATACTGCCAAGGCGATCAACTACAGCCTCACCCGCTGGAAGGCATTCACCCGCTTCCTTGAGGACGGTCGCATCTGCCTCTCAAACAACGCAGCGGAGCGTGCGGTCCGCTGTGTGGCTGTCGGAAGAAAAAACTGGACCTTCGCGGGGTCCGACGCAGGAGGGCACCGGGCAGCTGCAGTTTATTCCCTTGTCCAGACCTGCAAGCTCAACGACGTCGATCCCCAGGCATGGCTCGCCGACGTACTGGCCCGTCTGCCGGATTACCCCGCGAACAGGATTGTCGATCTTCTGCCGTGGAATTGGAAAGCGGCGCGCCTCGCGATCGCTGCCTAACCAGCCCGCGAGCGATGGGGACGGTCCGCCTGCGGCACTGGCCGGGTGCATACCGCGAAGACGGTGCAGAGCCACGAGCTTCCGCGCAGCCGACGCGACCGTATCGGGTGATAATGGGCTGGTTACTGCCACAAACCGGAAGCCCGTCCTGCGAAGAATGCCGCCCCCAGCGGTCGCAATAAGACTGGGTAAAGCGTGCCTATGGTGAGGTCAGAAGTTTTTCGAGCTGCTGCAGAAGCTCACCGTATTTGGCATAGTTGCCCGACGCATATTGCCGCTGCATTTCTCGGAATACGGCACGTGCGCGGTCCAGTCTGTCCTCCATCTCCACATCAGCAGATGAAATGTTCGATCGAATGGACGCTCCAACCATGAGGTCCTCCGCATCTTTGAGACTTTTTCCCCACTCGATCTTGCGCTCGTCGGGCAACAGCTGCGCCAACACGATGCGTGCGAGAGCCGGAATTTTGGTCTGCTCGGCTTCGATATAGACCGGCTCGATGGCGATGAGCTGGTTTCCATTGAGCGGCAGCACGATGAGATTGCCCCGGATCACGTGAGAACCGTGCTGGTCCCAGAGCGTCAGATCTCCGGAGAACCGGCTGTCTGAATTGATCCGCGATTTAACCTGAGCCGGGCCGTCGATGAATGTCCCTTTTGGAAAGCGAAACGCGACCATTTTGCCGTAGTTTTCGCCGTCCGACAGACCCGCGAGCCATCCGGCCATCTGGTTCTTCCCTGCCACCGACAACGGCAGCATCAGCAGGAACTCCGGCCTTTCAGCATAAGGAAGCTGCGCGATGACGTAGTAAGGCCTGACCTCGATCTCACGATCGCGATAGAGCTCGTGCGGTACCTCCCATCGATCCTCGCGATTGTAAAAGGTCGTGGGATTGGTCATGTGGTAGGTGCCGTACATTTCGGCTTGGACGGTGAACAAATCCTCGGGATAGCGAATGTGGCGCTGAAGATTCTGCGGCATCTCGCTGCGGTCCTTGAACAGACCGGGCAGCATCTGCCGATAGGCCTTGATGATGGGATCGTGATTATCAAAGACGTAGAACGTCACTGAGCCGTTATAGGCGTCGATCACTGCCTTGACGGCGTTGCGCAGGTAATTGCGGCCGTGGAACCAACCCAGCGACCCATGATAGGGGTCGCTATAGGGGTAGTTGGTCGAACTGGTATAGGCGTCGATTATATAAGAATAGTGGTCCCCATCGGCGACAATGTAGGGATCGTGGTCAAAGGTGAGGAATGGTGCGAGGGTTTCGACCCTCTCAACGATATTCCGGCGCAACAGCACCCGACTCTCGGGTGTGAAATACTCGGAAATGAACAGCCGAAGTCCGTCAGTGTTACGAGCAACAACGAGCTTGCGCCAGAAGTTGGAGAGAAGAATTCCACCCTTTCCTTGGTAGACCGTCTCGGCATTCGCCTGACCTTGCGGAAAGTCGAATTCCTTTTCCGAAGTGCGGACGTAGACCCGGTCCTGAGTCAGGGCCCCGTAGTATATCGCACCTTGCTTTACCGCAAGGTCGCCCTTGGCGGTGAGGGGGATATCGTGCGCCCACAGGAGAGGATTTCCCCTGCTGTCCATTTCGTTGACCGGGACCGCGACGGCGCCGTAGCCGTGGGTGTATTTAAGGGCGAGATTCACCCAGACCTTAGCCTGATCAGGGAGCTTTCCGACGTTGAGTTCACGCGCCGTGATCATGACCTGCCGCTCGACGCCATCGATCATGTAGCGGTCGATGTCGACGCCGGCAAAGGTATAGTACGGCCGCAAGCCTTGGATCTGCTGGAGTTGAGGTTCGAGCGCTCGCCAATCCCAGATGCGGGCGTCTTGCAGCGTCGGCCCGTTCCTGTCCAGGTCCTCGCGGGTGAGTGGCACGGCCGAGACCGCGAATTCTCGCTCTTCCACCGACGGCCCATCAAGGTTGTAGGCATCGCGCGTGCCCGCGATACTCCTCAGCAGATAAGGTTGCTCGAGCGTTATTTGGTTTGGACCGACATAAATCTGCTCGACTGTCGGTGGAACGATGACGGCTCCGATGTAGATAGTCGCAAAGAGTGCGCAAGGAACGGCCCAACGGGAAGGCCGCATCAGCAACCAGATGCGCACTCGCGTTACACAAGCCGCCAACATCAAGATGCCAGCGGCGGCAAACCAAGTGACCATGATGACATCATACGCTGGGACCCAGAAATGCACGTCGGCAAACGAGCCACCGGCAACAACCTTCGAATGTCCATCGATGATCAGGTGATAGCGGCCGAGAAAGCGGGATGCCCCTAACGCCAAGCAGAGGAGCATTGCCAAGACCAGACCTTGGCGTAGCCATCCCTGCCAGATCATCTCGCTTCGCGCTCGGAACTCCTCCTCGCCGGCATCTACCAAACGTAACGATTGCTCATCGCCATGCCCCAGCTGGGACACCAGGCGACCCCAGGGCCTTCCCGCGTTTGGATAGAGCACCAAGCCGATCAACGCCCAAAGCGCAATCGCGATGGCGAGAACCGTGATGACAAGATCGACAACCGCATCATACCAGGGCAACGCCAGCAGAAAGAACGAGACGTCCTTGCCGAAGACCGGATCACTCACGCCGATAGCCGTCGCCCCGAGGAAGCCCAAGAGCGGGATCCAAAGTGTCGTCGCGCCGAAGGCGACCACTGCAGAACAGATGAAGGCAGCAACCCAGGGGGCGCTCTTCGGCACTGTTGGCAACGGCCGAAAGAGTACCTGCAGATTGTATGCGAGGAAGAAACCGACAGAAACCAGGATGGCAAGAAATATCCCCAAGCGAAGCCCAAGCGCCAGCCAATAGCGGTAGCGCTGGCCGAGTTCGTCGAACCAGTAGTTTTCCAGCGATATGGTCAGCGCTGTCTCGAAACTGATGATACCGAGAATTGCAACCGCGATGTAGGCCAGGTCGCGATAGAGGCGGTGCAGGAACTCGATCCGGGAGCTGCCGTCTCTCTCGTTCAAGAATGTGCGCCCGAGTGGAAGCGCGGCGAGAAGGACGACAAAAACATAGCCGAACAGGAACATCGTATGCCCCTTTCAGAACAATTGTTATTCTCAGCCATAAACAGTTGATCCGGTCATTGACATAGCTCAATGAGCCTGGGTGGCGCCCTAGGCGCCTCCCCAAATCAATGCATGCTCGCCCTGTTGATGCAGTTCGCGATGTATGCATTGCGCGGAGGATTCCTTACACGTCCCCTCGCCATTGCAATAGTGCTCGGAATATCAGGAGCCGTCCTATCCTCGGCGGACGAAACTCTTCCGGAGATTAGCTCTTGGACAACTCGACATCTTGCTGCAAAGTGCGGGCTGGGCCAATGTCAAATGCCGCGAGCAGCTGGGCCTTCCGCTCCGGCGTAATCGTCGCGATAATGGCGGCGGCAACTTCGAATTCTCGATAACAGTGCCGTACTCAATCGGAGCCGCGAAACTGTAATCTGGGCACCACAGCCCGAACGATAAGCCCGAAATCATCCAGCAATGATCTTTCGAACTCGGTGCGGGCGATCGGCGCTTGGATGCAATTTTAGAAACCCGATTGGACTTGTCGTCACAGGACCTTCGCAGGCGATGCGCGATATACGAGGACGGGGATCGTGGTGTGGGTTAGGACTTTGACGGTCTGACTACCCAGCACGATTGCCGAAATCCCGTGCCGCCCGTGGGAGGCCATCACGATCAAATCGCAACCTCGTGCTTTCGCCGCATCGATGATCGCCTGATAAGGATGTTCATGCTCGACATGAACGGTATCGCATTTTACGCCGGCTTCAGCTGCTTCCTTAACCTGGGCAAGATACTTAGTCGCGACGGCCGTCATTCGCTCCTTGTAGGACTCCGGCGTGTCCGTGAGCATCTCGGCATCCACTGCATAGAGATGGAAAGGCGCCGTAACTGTCATCCCGGTCACAGCGGCGTTTACCGCTTTCGCCAATGAAATCCCATAGGCGACAGCTTGCTTGGACAAATCCGAGCCGTCCGTCGGGATAAGGATGTGCTTGTACATGAATGTCCTCCATTTTCCGGAGCCGGTGGGTGATTAATTTGGGCTGGGATAGGCGCGCTGAAGCGCGAGATTTAGCCGCAGAACGTTGGCGCGCGGCTCGCCGAATATGAGCAAGCTGCGGCCAGTGATCTCATGTTCGAGCAGGGTCTCGATCTCTGCGCGCGGCACGCCACGTGCCCGCGCCACGCGGTCGACCTGCAGGATTGCGTTCGCCGGACTGATGTCGGGATCAAGCCCCGATGCCGACATCGTCAACATATCTGCCGGAAGTGACACACCGGCGAGTTCCGGTTGCGTGGCTTCCAGCGCTGCCCGTTCGCCCAAGAGACGCTGGAGCAGCTCTTTGCTGGTCGGGCCGAGATTGGACGCGGCCGAACTTGCAGCATTGTAGGGCGCGGGCACATTCCGCGCCGGATCGGCGGGGTCGGTGCCCATCGTCGCTGAGGGGCGACCGTGGAACCACTGCGGACCGGTCCAGTTTTGTCCGATCAGGTCTGAGCCGATGACGGCTCCATCGGAGTTCCTTTCCAGGCTGCCATTGGCCTGGAATGGCATCATCAACTGTCCCAAGCCTGTCAGCGCAAACGGATAGGCGACACCGCACAGCAGCCACATCACCAGCGAAGCCCGCAGCGCGCCTGTCGCAATGTTTGCCATGACGCGTTCCCTCTAAACCAACAGTGAGAGCGTGAGATCGATCAGCTTGATTCCGATGAACGGCACGATCAGCCCGCCAAGACCATAGATCATCAGGTTGCGGTAGAAGGTGGCCTCCGCGCCGGTCGGCCGAATGCGCACGCCCCGCAAAGCGAGCGGAATGAGCGCGGGGATGATCAGCGCGTTGAAGATAAGTGCGGAGAGCACCGCATTATGCAGCCCCATGACATCGAGTGCGGAAAGCCCCGGCAGCACGCCGATGAACATGGCCGGAATGATGGCGAAGTATTTTGCGACATCGTTGGCGATCGAAAAAGTGGTCAAGGCTCCGCGCGTGATCAGCATCTGTTTGCCGATGCCGACGAGGTCGAGGAGCTTGGTCGGATCGGAATCGAGGTCGATCAGGTTCGCCGCTTCCTTGGCGGCATGGGTGCCGGAATGCATGGCGACGCCGACGTCGGCCTGCGCAAGCGCGGGCGCGTCGTTCGTGCCGTCGCCGGTCATGGCCACCAGCCGCCCTTGGGCCTGCTCGCGCCGAATCAGCTTTATTTTCTCCTCCGGTTTTGCCTCGGCGACGAAATCGTCCACGCCGGCTTGCGCGGCGATCGCGGCGGCGGTTATAGGGTTGTCGCCAGTCACCATCACCGTGCGTATGCCCATGTCGCGCAGTTGCGCGATGCGTTTGGCGATCCCGGGCTTCAGCACGTCCGACAGCGAGATCACGCCGAGGATGTTTCCGTTGACCGCAACGGCGAGGGGCGTCGCTCCCTTCATGGCGATTCGCTCGACCGCATGTTTGAGGTCAGGAGGCTCAGACGTCCCGAACGTCGCGGCGACGTGCCGGACGACAGCATTGACCGCGCCTTTTCGGATCATTCGGCCATCGGAGAGATCGACGCCGCTCATGGCAGTTTGTGCCGAGAAATCAAACCGCCGGGAGCCATCGAGTACCGGGTCGCGCTTGGCACCGAGTTTTTCGGCGAAGACAATGACCGAGCGGCCTTCTGGCGTCGTATCGAAAGCTGACGCGAGGTAAGCCGCCTGCACCAGCGCTTCTGCGCTCGTTCCCGACAGCGGAATGAACTCGGTCGCTTGCCGATTGCCCATGGTAATCGTGCCGGTCTTATCGAGCAGCAAAGTGTGCACGTCGCCTGCCGCTTCCACGGCCTTGCCGGACATGGCGAGCACATTGAAGCGGAACGTGCGATCGATGCCAGCGATGCCGATGGCTGACAGAAGCGCGCCGATGGTTGTGGGAATGAGAGCAACGAGGAGCGCGATCAGGTCGGCGATATTGATTCGCGCGTGCAGATAGGTCGCGACTGGCGCAATGGCGGTCACCGCGATGAGAAAAATCAGCGTCAGAATGGCGAGCAGGACCGTCAACGCCATCTCGTTCGGGGTCTTCTGCCGTTTTGCGCCTTCCACGAGATGAATCATGCGGTCGAGAAAGCTCTCGCCCGGGTTGGCCGTGCTGCGCACAAGAAGGAAATCGGAAATCAGCGATGTGCCTGCGGTCACCGAGGAAAACATGTCGGTCCCCGGTTCTTTTCTCACCGGCGCAGACTCACCGGTGATCGCCGACTTGTCCACAAAGGCCACGCCGTCGATGACTTCGCCGTCGGTCGGGATGAGTTCGCCCTTGTCCACGCGGACGACGTCGTCCTTCCGCAGAGCTGACGCTGCCACGTGCTCGATGCCGCCCGAGCTGTTCACGCGTTTGGCCACCAGCTCCGTCTTCGTGCGCCGCAGCGTCGCCGCCTTCGCCTTGCCGCGCCCTTCGGCAAGCGCCTCGGCGAAATTCGCAAACCACACGGTCAATAGGAGAATGATGGTCAGAAGGCCGTTGTAGGCGGGAGATGCTTTGGTCGGGCCGAACAGGCCCGGAGAAATGGTGAGTGCAGCCGTCACCAGCGCTCCGAGCCAGACCACGAACATCACGGGGTTGCGGATCTGCGTTCGCGGATCGAACTTGACGAGCGAGGCGATCACGGATTGTCGCCATAGCTCGGCTCCATAAACCTCAACGCGCGGCGTTCGGGGTCGCGGGGCCCGCGGAAACTTTCTCTCCAAGGTTGTTTCAGGCAACGAGTTCATATTTCATTGCTCTGGGTGCTGCAGACGTCCGCTCAGAAGAGAAGCCCGCTTTTCATTGCGTAGAATTCGGCGATCGGTCCCAGCACAAGGGCCGGAAAGAAGGTGAGGGCGCCCACCACCAGGATGGTGCCGAGCCAAAAGATTCCGAATTTCACGCTGTCGGTGCGCAAAGTGCCGCGTGTCACCGGCACGATCGGCTTCACAGCCAGCGATCCCGCGACCGCCATCATGAAGATGATCGGCGGATAGCGGCCGATGAGGATGACGGTGGCCGTTGCGAAGTTATACCAGGGCGTATTGCCATCGAGTCCGGCAAAGGCAGAACCGTTGTTCGCGGCAGACGTGGTGAAGGTGTAGAGCACCTCGGAATACCCATGCATCGCCGCGTTCGCCATCGACGATACGCCGTAGGGCGCGACGACCGACCACCCAGTTGGCGCCAGAATGACGAGCGGATGGATCAGCAGCGTCAGCGAGACCAATACGATTTCGGGTTTCTCGATCTTCTTGCCGAGAAACTCCGGCGTGCGCCCGACCATGAGACCGGCAATGAAGACCGCGATGATGCCGTAGACGAGCGCGTTCAGAAATCCGACACCTTTGCCGCCAAACACGCATTGCAGCATCATGCCGATAAAGGTTCCCATGCCTCCAATCGGCGTGTAGCTATCGTGCATTGAATTGACGCTGCCGGTGGTGAAGAGCGTCGTGACGCCGGCAAACAATCCGCTCTCGGCAATGCCGAAGCGCGTTTCTTTACCCTCCATGTTTCCGCCAGGCTGAGTGGCACTGGACGCCATCTCGATGCCGACCTTTGTCAGCAAGGGTGTTCCGGCCTGCTCGGGAACGACAACAAAGGGCAGGAACATGATGAGCATCGCGCTCATGACGCCATAGAGAACCCAACCCTGGCGGGGCGAGCCGATCATGTGGCCGAAACAGATCACGATTGAACTGGGCAGAACGATCATCAGCAACGCTTGGATGAGATTGGTGATCGGCGTCGGATTTTCGAACGGGTGGGCGGCATTGGCATTAAAAAAGCCGCCGCCGTTGGTACCCAAATGTTTGATGGTCTCGAGCGAGGCCACGGGACCGAGCGCAATAGTCTGCTCGCCGCCGCCGATCGTGTGCGCTGACGCGGTCGCAGCGAGCGTTTGCGGTTCCCCCTGCTGGATCAGGACCAGCGCAAGCACGAACGCGACGGGGATGAGGATACGTGTCGTGAAACGAACGAAGTCGCGATAAAAGTTTCCAAGATCGCCGCCGCGGCTTTTGAGTGTGAAGGCGCGGATGAATGCCATCGCGACCACGAAGCCGGTCGTCGCTGAAGTGAACATCGGGAAGGTAATTGCCGCCATCTGGCTGAAGTTCGAGAGCGTCGTCTCGCCACCATAGGCCTGCCAGTCGGTATTGGTGATGAAGCTCACCGCCGTATTGAAGGCAAGCATCGGCTCCATGCCGGGGAAGTGCCGCGGATTGAGTGGCAACAGATCCTGGAAAACCAGGATCAAGAAAATGATCACGGCCATGATCAGGTTTGTCGCCAACATGTGCAGCGTGTAGGCCTTCCAATCCATCGGCTGCCGGCAAGTCTGTCGCCCGATCAAGAGATAAATCAACGCGTCGATCGGATTGAAGACGCGATCGAACACGGTCTTGCCTTCGGTCACCACCGCGCCGAGATAGCGGCCGACCGGAATGCTGATCAGGAAACCGATCAGCAGCGTCAGTCCGATTTGCAACCAGCCCTGCCAGGTCATCTCTTGCCTCGGTGGTCGCTAGAATTGTTCGGGATGGATCACGGCGTAGAAAAGGTAGATGACCAGTGCGATCACCACTGCCATCAGCGCGTACAAGCTCATATTCGTGCTCCGTGATCGCTTGCCATCGCCTCAGGAGTTCTGGTCCGGCGAAATCACGCCTTCCGAAAAGAACACCAATCCGGCAAAGAGGCCGAAGAATCCGATCAGAAACAGCAGCATGAGCACGATGGGAGCCATGTGCGCCTCGCTGGCATGGAACAAAAGAGTTTCGTCGATAGCCGCGACTCGTCCGCAATGTCTTGATCTGCCTCAACGAAGGCTCATCAAGGTGCGGTCGAAACGGTGCCCGGGATTCCAGCAGTCAGGGTCACATCCTATGCCCGAACTGAGAACGGAGCGGAACGAGACCTTGTCACGCGGCCTGTCGCATGGGCGTGGCGTCAGTGTGTTCATCCGATCGATATCCGATGATCGGCGCGCCCTTCAGGTCGATCTCCAAGACACCGGGCACCATAATGACGGCTTGAGGTTCGTTGCCGTTTTCAAACAGCGCAAAACGGAGCGCCGCTGCTTGGTTAATGAATAGGCCGCCTATGAGGTGTTGCTCGTCCTGAACAACCCAATGCCCGCGGCTATTCTTTCCAATGAAAAAGAGGGGAGGATTCGAATGAAATCTCGCAGAGGGAGGTTCTTCCTTATTCACGACACGTCTCCTTATGGGACAGAGCATCGCTGACTCGGCACCTTTCGACTCGCGGTGTGAATCTGCTCAAGGCCCCGTATGAATGCGAGACGGGTGAACGCTGTTTTTTATAGCGGCGGCATATGGAAAAGATACGTGCCAATGCAGGAGCGATGAACCGCCATAAGGCTAAAAACATGATTGTCGCAATGGAATTATCGCTGATTTGATAGGTCAGGACCGTTTGTCATCTTACCAAGTTCGGCTGGCGTGCCCCTTTTGCCGCATGAAGCGAACTCTGTTTCTGGATGTGGTCGTAACAAGCAAGTCGGCTGGCATCTTCTTTCACGGCGCCGCATTGCGCATAGGTCAGTCGGGCTTGCCTAGCCGCGTCAGTGGCGGCCGTCCACAGGACCGGTGCAAGCAGCCCGACGCAGATTGCAGTGCCACCAGCCAGCAGACCTACGATCAAGACGTCGGCCATCGGGAGGTGCGGGCCAGTTCGGCGCTTCGGATGAGCCGACGCACGAATTGCGATCTGGAAGATATGCGACAAGCTGATCTCCTAAGTCAGCGCGAGGAGCCGTGAATGTCCTTCAGGCGAAATTGTCACAGCAGGCTACATAGCCTGAAGCTGGTCGGGCCGAGCGCGCGATTGCGACGCCGCTATCGTTGGCAGCCTCCCCGCGACGGCGCGCCTCAATGAACGCCAGGAGAACTGCGAGAGCCGGCTCCGCATGCACGGCATCTGCTGTCTCGTCGAAGGTCACAGGGAAATTCGGTTGTCTGGACAGTGAGCAAAGCCATTGGCCGTCCTCATAGACGAGGCGACGAAGTTTCCACATCGGCAGTTCGAGTTCGATCAGAATGAAGGCCGCGTCATGCCAAGCACGTGCTGCGATCATCTGATCGAGCGGATCGCTTTTCCCGGCAGCCCTCAGCAACGGCAATCGTCTACACGCGACCGCGGCGACCTCAGCGAAAAGGTCCGGCGTAACCGTGGATGAAACCCGGATCTTTTCAGCCAGGCGATCAAGAGCATCAGCGGAGTTTGGATATGACAACATGCCATACTACCGCGGGAACGGACGCTTTCTCGGCTCCCACAAGTTAGGCTAAAGGTCATATAGAAACGAGAGGGAATCGGTTGCCAGAATATATTGATGTCATAAGAAGTTCCGTAAGGATTAGCGGTGTGTCGGTAGCGCCGTCGCATTTATGGAGTCCTTATAACGTTCGTTCCGCGGGCTCCTCGATTTCCTATGCGAGGCGGAGCATCTTTTCTGTCACCGAACACCCTTCTGGACTTTTGGCCATGTCCTTCATCGCGATGGCAAGCTTCACGGCGAGGTTCGCGCTTGCCGCTCAGCTTAGGGGAATTCGTGCTGCCATCGCAAAGCGAGCACAGGCCGTCGTCAGCGGCCTCGCTAATCCGTATCGTCCCGAGTTGCACTACATGCGCGGTCCTGGCCCGAAGTGGCAACAGAGGCATCGCTCAAAGAACTGACCCATTAGACTGGAAGCTCGCCGAGAACTGACGCTCGCCGCATTGATGAACATCAGAGCGCAAGGCAGCGGTGGCGTGGAGCTTGGCGCGAAGACGCCGGCCACGAACGTCGATCTTCGCGGCGGCAAAGGATCGCTGCACGAAGGCGTCGCGCGGGTTCCGACCATCTTCTATTGGCCGGCCAAGCTCAAATTGAGGATCGTCAACGAACCATTCGGCATGGTGGATTGATGCCGACGTTGCCGGCGCTCGCCGGGGCGAACGGCAGTCCGGATCATCCGTTCGATGGCAGGGACATCTCTGGTTCAACCTGGATGCGACTTGGGCCTTCAGCCTCATTTTGGTGGGTGCTCTAGCCCAAGATCTGGAATATTGCGATGCACAGTCGATGTCCGCAGCGGGTCAAAACCCGCTGCCGAGCGCGATGCCCGGCGGCGATAGGTGCTCGTCAGATAGCGGACGCCGTTTGACGAGCCGGAACGCCACGATGAGGCCATGCTGGTCATTCTCAGAAACGAGGAGAATGACCATGCATGACGACGAAACCTCGGCCCCGGCCGCATCCAAGCGCCCCCCTTGGAACAAGGGTAAGCTGATCGGAGCCAAGCCGCCGCTGCGGCCAAAACACGTCTGGTCGATCCGCACCAAGCTCCAGATCGCAGACCGCAAGCGCGACTTGGCGATGTTTAATCTCGCCATCGACAGCAAGTTGCGCGGTTGCGATGTCGTCGCCCTCAAAGTCGAGGACGTCGCTCCGCATGGATACGCCGTTGAACGCGCGACCGTGCGCCAGAAAAAGACCGGCATGCCGGTGCGGTTCGAGGTCACCGAACAAACCCGGCAAGCAGTCGATGACTACGTCCGTGCGGCGGAGAGAAAGCCCGGCGACTTTCTGTTCGCTGCGCCGCGCCGACCGGGCCACGGCCTGTCGACCCGTCAAAATGCACGTCTTGTCAGCGACTGGATTCGTGCCATCGGTCTCGATCCCTGCATGTTCGGGACCCATTCGCTGCGCCGGACCAAGGCAACGCTGATCTACCGGCGCACCGGGAATCTTCGCGCGGTCCAATTATTATTGGGCCATTCGAAAATCGAGAGCACAGTGCGCTACCTCGGCATCGAGGTCGATGATGCCCTGGCAATCGCCGAGCAAATCGACGTGTGACGCCACCCAGGCGTCCCCGAGTGGCGTCAGCTATCGAAGGAGCTCCGGCCGCGCAGCTGAGTGGCCGGCAGGGCTCATTTTGACCCAAAGCGGTCATCTGACGAAAAAGAGGCTTCTACGCGTTTGATATTCCTATCAGGGGTAGTAGCGATCGCTAACCAGGGTCTGCATGATCCGGTCAACCATTGTCCAAACCGCGCCGCATCCCCTGCATCAAGTTTGTGAGGGTGGAAAGTAGGTCAAGGATGACGGATGCGAAAGCCGGTGCCGTTGATCGTGCCTGAGACGATCTTGACCGGTCCGCCGACCGCCCCGGTACCGGATCGCGGATGGATGGTGGTGGTTCCATTGATGGTCGCAGCGTTGGTAGCGGGAGTCGACGACCGCGGTCCCGGATGGAGATTTCGCTCGCCAAAGTCGGTTGGATTGGTCGAACCGACAGGCCCTTGGCCGACGAGATGTTTCGCGTCCTTCGTTCGGTCACCGGCATTGGACTCAAGACCGCGAACTCCGCCGGAGTTCGCAAGGTTATCCGTTCGCGCACGAAAGCCTCGTTGAAAGCCGCCTTTACCCGCCTCGACGATTGCGCCGACGGCGTTGCGATGCGTAACACTGTAAGACCCGAAATGAGGCTTTGCTTGATGATGGGTGATGAGGGGGTTGTGATGAGCGGCGTCGGTATTGCCAGCGTCCGGCATCGCGGAGATTAGCGGCATATGGAACGTATTGGATTTGCCGTTGGCGCTATCCTTTGGTCCGTGCTCCTTGAATGTGCGGAGGAAATTGCGTCCGCGTCCCTGAAAGACGGTAATGCGCAGGTCGAGAGTGTCATCCTTGCCGCTGCCGACCTGCAACTTGTCTCCGGCTAGGTTCGGTGCGCGTTGGCCATCGCGCCGCGCATCGACCGCGGGCGTGTCGTGTCCATCTCCGGAGCCCTTGTCACCCGCTGGATGGCTGGGAGCCGTCGGCGTCGTTGGCTCATTTCCCTGAGAGCCACTAGGAACGCCAGTGTTGGGATGGTGGTCGCGGTGTTGGGCGGCGACCTCCAGCGTTGTTGCAAACACGCCCACCGCTATCGTTGCGGCCAGAAGAGCGCCGGGTCTCATGCGTTACCTCCGCTCCAGGCTTGCGCCTACTCGGCCGGCGCGATGTCGGCACCGGCCACGCCGGCGTGATCGGCGGCGTGCGGATCATGTTCGGGGCCAAGGAACATCATCCGCAGCGCCGGCACGACGACGAGCAGCATGACCGGGCCAATCAGCAGACCACCGACCACCACTGTGGCCAGCGGACGCTGCACCTGGCTGCCGATGCCGGTGGAAATCGCGGCCGGGAACAGTCCGATGCACGCCGACATCGCCGTCATCAGCATCGGCCGCATCCGCTGGCTCGCGGCATGGAACATCGCTTCGGTCGCGTCCATACCGGCACGATGAGTTTGATTGTAGTAGATGATCATCAGGATGCCATCCATGACCGAGACGCCAAACAGCGACACGAATCCGATGGCGGCCGACACGCTGAAGTAAAGGTCGGTGACGTAGAGCGCGATGATGCCGCCGGCCACCGCGAAAGGAATGCCGGCAAGCGCGAGCAAGCTATCGCGCAGCGAGTTGAAGAGGCCGTAGAGCAGTACCAGGATCATCACGAGGCTGATCGGCACGATCACTGCAAGCCGCGCCTGCGCCTTTTCCAGGTCCTCGAACTCGCCGGCCCACACCAGGCGATAGCCGGTCGGCAGCTTCACGTTTTTCGCGATGCGCGCCTGCGCTTCGGCGACAGCGCCGCCGAGGTCGCGGCCGCGTACGCTGAACTTGATTGGCAGGTAGCGGCTGCTGCTCTCATGGTAGATGTACGAGGCGCCGGTATCGAGAGTGATGGTGGCAAGTTCGCGCAGCGGGATATAGGCATTGTTCCCGGCGGGAGTGGTGTAACCCACCTTGATGTCGCCGACAGACTCGAGCGTGTTCCGATAGCCTTCGGCGACGCGGACCGCGATATTGAATTGGCGGTCGCCCTCAAGGAGCGTCGTCGCCACCGTGCCGCCCAACGCGGCTTGCACCACGGTGTTGACGTCGCCGGTGTTGAGGCCGTAGCGCGCAGTCTTCTCGCGGTCCACCTTGATATTCAGGTTGGGCTGCCCGAGCACATGAAAGATGCCAAGGTCGGTGATGCCGCGGACCTGCTGCATTTCGTGGGCGATCTGGGTGGCGAGATCTTCTTGAATTGCGAGGTTTCGGCCCAGTATCTTGACTGAATTAGCGCCTTTGACGCCGGACAGCGCTTCCTCAAGATTGTCCTGGATATATTGCGAGAAATTGAAGGTGGCGCCGGGCACCTCGTCCGCGAACTCTTTCTGCAATTCTTCGATCAGCCTGTCCTTGGTCAATCCGGACGGCCACTGGTCGAACGGCTTTAGCGGCGCGAACAACTCGACATTGGAGAATGGCGAAGCATCGCTGCCGTTGTCCGGCCGACCATGCTGAGACACAACCGTGATGATTTCGGGATGACGCAGCAGTATCTCGCGCAGTCTCGCGGTCGCCGGCGTGCCAGAGTTGAGTCCCGTCGACGGCGGGAGCTGCACCCTGATCCACAGGTTGCCTTCCTCTAGATGCGGCAAGAACTCGCTGCCGAGCCCGGTCGCCAGCAGTCCGGTGAGGCCGAGGAATGCCAACGCGACCAACGCCATGGTCTTGCGATGGACGAGTGACCAACGCAGCACTGGCTCGTAGGCCGCCCGCAATCCGCGGACCAAAAAGGTCTCGACCTCCCGGACATGCTCCGGCAGCACCAGCGAAGCGAGCGCAGGAGTTACCGTAAACGTCGCGAACAACGCACCGCCCAGCGCGTAACCGTAGGTTTGTGCCATCGGGCGGAAAATCTGTCCCTCGACGCCTTGCATGGTGAACAACGGTACGAACGCGGCGACTGTGATCATCGCCGAGAATAGGATGGCGTTGTCCACTTGCAGCGCGCTGACCAGGATCAAGCGGAGTTGGTCGGTCCACACGTTGCGGGCTCCGGGTCTTTCCCGGGTCGGATCAGGTCCCCAATGTTCCTCGGTCAACTCGGCGATCGTGACGTGCCGAAGCTCCGGTGACTGCTGGAAATTGCGGAATATGTTTTCGACCAGGATGACGGCAGAATTGACAATGATGCCGAAGTCCACTGCACCGAGTGACAGGAGGTTGGCATCCTGGCCTGTGAGCACCAACATGATGACGGCAAACGCCAGTGCAAACGGAATATTCGTCGCCACGACAATGGCACTGCGCAGGTCGCCGAGGAATATCCATTGGATGAAGAAGACGAGCACACAACCGAAAATCAGGTTGTGCAATACGGTGTGGGTGGTGACATCAACCAACGAAGCGCGATCGTAATACGGAACAAGCTTGACGCCCGGCGGCAGCGTCCCGTCGTTGTTCATTTTTTCGACTTCGGCCTTGATCCCCGGCAGCACGTCGTTGGTGTGCAGGGTGCGGTTCATGACGACGATCGACAGCGCCACATCGTCGTCGTGATCCTTGCCGGCAATGCCTAGCCGCGGCACGAAGCCGACTTCGACGGCGGCGACATCCTTGACTGTCACCGGCACGCCGTTGAATTGGGTCAGGACAACGTTCTCGATGTCCTCTGTCCGGTAGCCCTTGGTGAGATCGTCGGCGCCGCCGCTGTCGATCAATCCGACGCCGCGGATATTGACCGACTGCTGACCGACACTGATTTCGACGTTGATGTTGGCGTTGCCGAGCGCACTGATGACCTGCGGAATAGTGATGTTGTAGGCATCGAGTTTGTGCAGGTCGACATTGACATTATATTGCTTTGTCGTGCCGCCCCAGGAGTTGACCTGGACGACGCCAGGCACGGTGAACAGGCGACGGAGGACGACCCAATCCTGCACGGTCCGCAAGTTGGTCAGGCCGAAATGCGGCGGGCCGACCACCTGATAGCGATAGATCTCGCCGACCGTGCTCGACATTTGTATTTGCGGAACCTGATTTTGCGGCAGCGTCACGTTCTGTTGGAGGCTGAGGCCAGCCTGGGTGTAGGCGAAGTAGAAATCGACGCCATACTTGAATGTGACGCGGACAAACGAGAGGCCGTAGAAAGAAGTCGACCGAATACTCTCGATCCCCGGCGTCGGATAGAGTCCGACCTCCATCGGGATCGTGTAGTAGCGTTCCATCTCCTCGGCCGAAAGACCGGGCGCCTGCGCGGTGATTTCGAGGATCACCGGCGCGGGGTTCGGATAGGCCTCGATGTTGAGCCGCGTGAACGCGATCAGCCCCGCGCAAAAGAAGACAAACAATCCCAGCATGACGATGGGACGGCGGGTCAGGCCAATCGTGAGAATTCCCTTAATCACGGGATGCCTTTCAAATTGTCATGAGCGGCGTATGGCGCGCTCTGGCATGCCACTCAGCCGCCGGTCTGTCCGATCACGAGCATATTGCTCAGGAAGACGGCACCCTCGGTCGCCACCAGGTCACCCGACTGAAGGCCTTCAAGAATTTGACGATAGCCTTCGGATTGCATTCCGATCTTGACGATGCGCTGGGTGAAGCGACGTCGGTCATTCGTCACCCATACCGTCATGGTGCCGTCGCCCTCGCGGACCACGCCGTCGAGCGGAATCGCGAGCGAACGCACCGGGTCGCCCGTGCGGATTACGAAATTGGCGAACATCCCGGAGCGCAATTCGTGCTCAGGGTCGGCGATGTCCGAACGGATCAGCATGCGGCGGGTGTTCGGATCGACCATCGGAACGATTGTCGTGATCTTGCCGTCGAACGTCTTGTTCGGAAAGGCGGCAACAGAAACCTTGACTTCCTGGCCCAGGTGAAAAGCTGGGGCGTCAATCTCCGGGACGTTTGCCAGCATCCACATGGTGGATATATCGGCGACCGAGTAAGGCGCTGGCGAATTGCCGGGCTGGACGAACAGGCCGGGCGCAGCGTTTCGCGCGGTCACCCGGCCATTGATCGGGCTTGGCACGACCAGCCTCGGATCGGCCATGCGCTGCTCGACGATCTTGTCGATCTCGGCGTCGGACTTGCCGAAGATGCGGACAGCATCTCGGCCCGCCCGCAACGCACCCTCGGCGGTCTGCTGGTCGGAAATCGCCTGCTCCAAATCCTTCTGCGAAACCGCCCGCGAACTCATAGAGTGCCTTGAGACGTTTGAGGTTGCGGGTCGTCAGTTCCAGCACGCCCGCCGCCGCGATCAGGTTCGAATCGGCCGCCAGCAGGTCCGGACTGTCGATCGTGAATAAGGTCTGGCCCTGCTTCACCTCGTCGCCGACCTTGGCATAGAGGTCGATGATCCTGCCCTGATACGGCGTGAACACCTGGAGTGTCATGTCCTCGTTGAAATCGATGCTGCCGACCGCCCGCTTCTCAAGCGGAAAAAGGCGCTCACCGACGCTTTCGACCTTGACCGACATCATCTGCTTGTCCGACAGGTCGACGCTCGCAGGAACTGCCGGTGCGGCAGCGCTCCGAACAACCGAAGCGCCAGTATCTTGCGCAATGGCTTCGGTCGCGGGGGAAAGGTTGTTCTTGAACCACGAATCGAAATGCGCGATCGCGTATCCGACCGCTAAGCTTGCGACCGCAACGGTAACGCGGCTCATCGTGAAAATATTTTTGTTGCGATTCGCCATCTCCGTAACGCCCTCCGGGCAAGCGGGAGTATTCGTGCGCCTCACGAAATCCCTCGTGCATTATCGTCGCGAAGGTCAGCGGATTCACTGTCACAAGTGCTAGGATTTACTGTTACGAATTGCACTTTTCACATCCCGTTATCCCTTTCTACGATCGCACCCGATCGCGTCTGCCAAGTCGTGGCGGCCCGGGGGGGCGTCACTTGTTCAATTATGTAGGCTCATGCAATTGCTTTCGTTTTGCGGCTTCGTCGGTCACAGCGGGGACACTGGCCGCCATCGCGGCCATCCTCCTTTCGAGCTGCGCGGTGGGCCCCGATTATGCTGCCCCCGCACCCCCTGACGTCACCCGCTACACCCGAGAGCCGCTGACACCGCGCACGAGCTCGACCGACATCGCCTTCGGACAGTCTCAGCACTTCGTGAACGGCCGCGATATTCCAGCGGACTGGTGGCGGGTGTTCCACTCGCCGGCGCTCGATTCGCTGGTCAGAAAGTCGCTCGTCGCCAATCCGACGCTGCAGTCCCAACTGGCGGCTTTGCGGGCTGCCAAGGAAATTGTTTATGCCCAGCAGGGAAAATATTTTCCTTTCGTCGCGGGAAACTACAATCCGACCCGCCAGGAGACCGCGAGTGCGATCTCTCCAGTGCTCGCCAGCAGCCAAAACCCGTTCAATCTCTACACCGCCCAGGTGACCGTTTCGTACACACTTGATGTTTGGGGTGGAAACCGTCGCGCGGTCGAGTCGGCGCAAGCGCTAGCCGATTTACAACAGTTCCTGGTTGAAGCAGCCTACCTTACGTTGACGTCCAATGTCGTTGTCGCGGCCATACAGGAAGCCTCGCTGCGCGGCCAGATTGAAGCTACCAATCAGCTGATCGACATCAATTCAAAGATGTTGAACATTCTTCGCAAGCAGTTCACGGAGGGGTATGCGAACCGTATCGACGTTGCCGCGCAGGAGGCGGCGCTTGCGCAGATTCGCGCGACCCTGCCGCCGTTGCGCAAGGCGCTGGCGGTGCAGCGCGATCTCCTGACCGCACTCGCCGGTCGTTTCCCTAGCGAGGAACCAAGAGAGACATTCAAGCTAAGCCAACTGCGCATGCCGACCGATTTGCCGGTCAGCCTCCCCGCGCAACTGGTGCGGCAGCGTCCTGATGTGCGGTTGGCCGAAGAGCTTCTCCATTCAGCAAGCGCGCAGATCGGCGTCGCCATCGCAAACATGCTGCCCAACCTGTCGCTCAGCGGCGGCCGGGGCTTCCAATCGGCCGACATGGCGAGCCTGTTTACCGGTCCTGCTGTGTTCTGGCTGGTCGCTGGCAATGCGGCGCAGCCACTATTTGATGGCTTTACGTTGCTGCATCAGGAGCGCGCCACGCAGGCAGCCTACGAGCAGGCGGCATGGACCTATCGCACCACGGTGATCGGTGCGTTTCAGAACGTGGCCGATTCGCTGCGCGCCGTTCAAAACGATGCCGATGCGCTCAAGGCCGCGCGCGATTTCGACAAGGCCGCCAAGATCAGTCTCGATCTCGCGCAACAGCAGATGCAGACCGGCTACGCTAACATTCTCTATCTTCTTAATGCTCAGGTGGTCTACGAACAGGCGCTGCTTCAGCTTGTACAAGCCCAAGCCAATCGCGTCAGCGACACGGCGGCGCTGTTCCAGGCGCTGGGCGGCGGCTGGTGGAACCGCGTCGGGCCGCCCGCACCCGAACAGAAACTCGACGTGGCGACAGGTCAGTTCGTACCTGTGACAGGCGATCAAGGGTGGGACCTCGTGGGGTTCTTCCGCTCGGTACGGCTCGCCGTCGGTCCGCCCTCAGCTCCGGCCGGCGACCCACAGCCGCCAAATAAATAGGGGACGCATCAGTGAGCGATGGCGGGATTGACATGAAAAGAAGCGCGCTTGCCGTATTTATGCTGTGTGTTGCCCTGCCACTTGTCTTCGGATCGGACCCCGCTCGTGCCGGCATGCTCGATACGCCGCCGGCCTATCCGGTGCAGCCGCCGCCAGGCATCCCTCCCGTTTATGATTGGACGGGCTTCTACGTCGGGATCAACGCTGGTGCCAGCTGGGGTCGAACGCAATGGGAGTCTGATCCTGACGGCACTCAAGGGACAGTCACCGGATCAACTGGCCTTTTCGGCGGGACCATAGGGTACAACTCCCAGAATATCGGCGCCTTCGTCCTCGGGGAGGAATTCGATTTCAATTACCGTCCCTACAGCTTCACCATCCCGCCGGCATCATGCGCACCCAATTGTGAGGTCACCAGCCAATGGTTCTCGACGGCACGGCTCAGGTTCGGCTATTCGGTCGACCGTTTCATGCCCTACGTGACCGGCGGTTTATCGATGGCGAATTTTGTCGTCGACATCGTCGGCCAACCCTTTGGCACCCATGAAGATGTCACCTTTAACTGGACTGCCGGTGCCGGCGTCGAGTACGTCGTTTCGGGCCCCTTCTCAGCCAAACTGGAATACCTGTACGTAAATCACACGCGGACAGCCTGCACGCTCCCGTGCGGCGGGGGGCCCATCAACACCGGTCTGAGCGAAAACGTATTTCGCGCCGGCCTCAATTATCGCTTCACCGGCTGGTAAACGCGACAAACTCAAGGTTTTATCAGCTGGCCGATCGCGGCCTTGATAGCAGCCTCCGTGCGCGTTGCTGCGCCGAGTTTGACCTTGGCATTGTCGAGGTGAAAATCAACGGTGCGTTTCGGCATGCGCAGCATCTTCGCGATCTGCGCCAACGTCCGGCCGCGCGCGGCCCAGGTAAGCGTCTCGGCCTCGCGATCGTTAAGCGCGGTCAGCTTGGACAATAATTCGTTGCGGGCAACGCCGGCAAGACGCGCATGAATGATTGTGTCGAGAATATCGAAGTCGATCGGCTTCGTGACGTAGTCGTCGGCGCCGAGGGTTCGGCCGCGCAGCTCGCTTTCCCGATCAGTCAATGCGGTGATGAATATAAATGGCGGACGTTGAAGCCGTGGTGCAAGCTCATTCAATCGCTCGAGCAATTCGAACCCCGATATCAAGGGTATTCCAATGTCACATAAGACGAGGTCGATACCTCCCTTGAGGATGGCAACGAAGCCCTCGTGGCCGTCATAGGCTGAGATAACCTGGAAGCCGCGCTCATTCAGCTCCTCGGCGATCAGCGCGATCATCTCACGGTTGTCTTCGATGCACAGGATTCGTTTGCGACCATTGTCCATCGCGAGTTGCCGCCCCCAAAAGGCTCGAACCAGCTTCTTCGCGAGGAATTGTCGACCCTAGACGGCAGCACTTAAAGTGCAAAAAGTACCCTGTGATTTGTCACAATCGCGATGGCGACGTTGTGAGCTTGAGCACGCTCGCCTCGATGAAGACACGCGATATCCGACGGGACCCGCGGATCCGATTTCATAAAGCCCGATGATTGGAGGCGATTTGGCAGGTATTGCTGTTCAAGCGGCGTAGCGTCGGTTGCATGGTAGATACGGCTACGCGCCCCATTTGAGAAAGGTTGCGTCTGCTTATGGCCCGAGTTGGAAGCCACGGCCTGCCGGCGCGACGGCAGCTTATTGGGGTCAAGCTGTCGCCGTGGCACCGTAGGCGCATCGACGCCAACTATCGCACGGCGATGCTGGGCTTGACCTGGGTCTTCGACAGCGCGGGTCCCCAGCGAGCATTCGTTTGGTTCCGCTCGCAAGCCGATACTTCGTACTACCTGCTCTCGCATCAGCCTCCGGCCTGCCTGCATTTTCGCCGCGGCCTCTTTCGTCCAGAGGGCTGCACCGCGGCCGCACCGTGCAGCCGGCACCTCGGCCGACCGCACGGACTCAGGGTGCTCGGCAAGGCTTGCCCGCCCGTCAGTTACTTTGCCCCGCACAGTGACGCTTCACGCAGGAACAGGGCTCGCCGTCGCCCCGCCTGTTTTCCATTACGATGGCCACTGATTCGGTAGCGAAGTGGCAAGCAGGCAAAGATGGCGAAGAAGACGACCAAGCAGCGGCCGTGGACGAAGCAAGATGTCCGCACACTGAAATCGCTCGCGCGTGAAAAGACGAAGACGACAGTGATCGCCCGGAAGTTGAAGCGGAGCGTGGGAGCGACGTATCAGCAGGCATCGAAACACGGTGTCGCGCTTGGCGGAGGTCGAAGGAAGAGGGCGTGAAGACGCCGTTGAGCATCTCGATGCACGTTTGGATCAGGACCGCCCGGTTCGCGACGGCGTGTGGGGCGCGCCGACGAGGACAACGACCAGACCCAACGGCTAAGTTAATAGCGATCATTGGCGGATGGTGTCGAGACTAGCGCCGGTGGCTGGCCAGTTCTCGTCATCAACGGCGCGCGTGAATGTCGGCCGTAGGCCGGGCCGCGGTGAGCAACTGAGCGCATTCGAGATAAGCGTGCCTTTGAGATCGAGCGCCACGACGTGGGTTGGTCTCTTATGGTCGCGATTTAGGCTCGTAAACACATAGCATTTCGCGATTGGCGCTGCCCCATCGCGTCTCCCACGCCGTTTTAGAAATCCGACTTGTCAGCCTGCGGAATCGGAAAGAGCCCCTGATTGAAATGGTCGCTGTTGTTTTCGGCGCAGACCATTTCATGGAGCGGGACTTCCCAGGGACGATGATCGACGCGGTAACGTTGAACCGCATTCCATGGCATCGCAAAGGCGCCAGGGTCCTCGACATGAACGTTTACGATCATTTCCTCGCCGCCCTTGAGCAGCTTGAATCGCTCGACGACGTGAAGTTGGGTTGTGTGCGGCGTACGATAATTGTCGACGTAGGTCCGGTCGTTCAGGCCGATCGTATCGACGACGAGCGTATCGCCGTTTTCGTAATGACCGACTGACTCGCCATACCACGAAGGCTTCGGGTTGGCGCTATGCGGCGCATTCAGGTAAACGCGGCGCAATTGGAAGTCCTGGCCCCACGTCATCACCACTTGCTTCGGCGTCTGAATGATAAATATCGGATGGACCGGGTAGAGCAAGAATCCCGGCACTCCATGGGGCCAGCAGCGCGAGCGCGCAGTGAAGCCGACTTTTCCTGCCAGTACCTCCTCGTTGGCTTTTCTCATCCGCTCGACGACCCACGGCTGCAAGATCGGGTTAGTGAGGTCCGCAATCTTGACCGTCTCCTGTGCCGCGACGGCGTTGGAAACGTAAGGGCTTGCGGGATCGGACCTAACCGGGCCAGGGCCGGACTCCGGAGGGAGAAATTCGTCGCCCGGCGGCTTCAACCAACCAGTGACGCTGTCCGGAGCAAAATTGGGAATTCGCTCGTTCTGTTCCGCAAGCGACGGCGAGAGAATGACAACGGCGCAGGCGAACGCCGCCGATACGCCCCATGCGCCAAGCTGCCATCGCGGGCATCTGTCCATTGCAAGCCTGGACATCGCGACCTCCCTGAAAGCGAGCATATCACGACTAGTCTACCCGCGAACTCTATCAAGGCGCGCAGTGGCATAGGCGCGCCGCCGCTCGCGCCGCCAGAGCAGGTGGACCAGGCGATGCACACGGCCGCTTGGTCGCCGACGGGTCTGCGTCCGTAGCAGAATCGATGACGCTAGCGGAAGGCGCCGACATTTTCAGGTCCTGCGGCGTCGGCAAACTCCTGAAACTCCTCACCCTCATCAGAAGTTGCTGGCTTGCCCTCGGCGCTCCGGTGGAGCGTAGCCATGATCGGTGACCATTACGCCCGCTGGTAATGGCCGATAACCGGATATTACGGCCAAATTGACCTCGTTAGGCGAGGCGCTCGATTTCGTCTAGTATTTTGATGTGCAGCTCAGTTGTCGTGTTTGCCTGGCAAAAATAGCGATTTGTCTCGAATGGCACCGCTACTCTCCTTTCTATCAGAAATTGAGTGGGATTAATGGATCCAAGTCGGCTAGGTATTGTCGCCGGATCAAATCCGGTCCTGAAGCTCATAAGACTGGAAGCACCGCGGATGGACATAACGTCAGCAATTTTGCGCAAAATTGCCGAGGAAAAGAGATGGTCAATGGGCCGGTCAAAATCAACAACGATCGTACTTATGAAGTATCGTATCGGTTCAGAAGTCGGTTCTCTATATCCTAACGACAGAAAGAAATCGAGTGTTCTTTGTAAGGCCTTCTCGGCACGCTGGGTATTGCCTGGAACTGTTATATTAAGCCCATCCTGGTAAATTGCTAATTTTGTTATGGGATGCTGTTCCCCGTCAGCTTCGAATGATCCCTCGAGAAAGTCGAGTCCAGGTAGCCCCCCTGGTTGCGGCAATTGGGTTGGCACTTGGGCAAATTTGAATATCTCCTGGAGTTTTATTATCAAATTCCTCATCACGGCCCCATCCCGCGGACGGATTTCGTCCGCGAACGCAATCCACCAGATTCCTGCGTCGATAGTTTGAATTCTCACGCAATCCTCTTGCCGTAGGCAGCCATCGGTCTACTCTGGAAAGAAGCCGCTATTATCGCCGCACTTGCCGGCGGGATCTCGGTTCTGGCGTGCGGTTCCGATATGCGCGTTTGCGCAATGTTTTGATTGGAAGCCGCATCGTAGATGCCACTGGAAGCGCGTTGGCCCATACCCAACGCCGCGAAAGCAGCCGCCGTACCGCTGATAGTCTGCTCAGCGCCATAGCCCCGGGGATTTTCTGCATGTTGGATTCCAGAAACCATCTTAGAGTATGAACTCGGGCGCAAGGGCATCGACCGAATAATCGTTTGTCCAATTCAAGAACGTGTCAAACCTGACAAACCGAACCACGAGAGCAATGTCGAGACTCGTGGCGACATCGATGAGCGTTTGTAGGTTCACTTTGCCATAACTTTCGCGTTCGAGGCGCGATACCACACTCTGAGGCTTGCCAATCAGGTGGCCAAACTCGGTCTGTGATCGATCTCCACGCAGAGCGCGAATTTGGGCGGCTAGAAAAATTTTTAGCTGCCGGGCAAAATAGTGCTGTCGGAATTGCCGATTAGCAAATCTTTTGGAAAGACGCTCAATCC
Organism: uncultured Alphaproteobacteria bacterium; assembly: GCA_963787675.1. Taxonomy (GTDB): domain Bacteria; phylum Pseudomonadota; class Alphaproteobacteria; order Rhizobiales; family Xanthobacteraceae; genus JAJPKK01. The sequence continues at coordinate 451,838 of CAWBDV010000003.1, forward strand.
GATGCTGGCGCTTCCCATTCGCGGGTCCGGTTCCAGTCATTGACCACCTCTGCCTTTCGCTTCTGAGCTTCCGTGCATGAAGCCTTGTAGGTGGGATCATCATTCTTCTTGATCGCGAGGAGCATGGTGAAATCATCCTTGCCGGGCCCGTGAAAGCCAAAAACCCGATAATGGACGCGATCAACGACCACTTTCAGTTCATCAAGCCCTGCGCATTTGCTGCTGCTCTTGTCTCCTAATTGCTTGAAGCAACTCTCCGGCCACCGGTTCCGGGAGGTTGCCTCAAGCGTTTCGATCACTGCCATAAGATCGGCCTGAACGGCCTCGTTTTGGTCGTCGAACCAGAGCTTGATCTGGTCAACTCCGTCCTGTGAAACATAGGATCGGAAGACCACCATTGCTATAGCAATTTTGTAATATCGTAAACTGCCCTTGCTATAGCGATTTTGCTATCAGGTGCTTTTAGAGTGCACAATGCAAGTGCCCGCCGTGTCGGCATGTTGTGGGGACGAAGGTCAGAAGCAAAGACCGGGCATTCTACTTCAATGCGGACGGATTCGTCGACAAAGAAGCGGTTCGTAAAGCCTGGCTTAGCGTAGAGCAAAGCTCGCCGACGACCCTTTGAACAGCCGCCCATCGCGGATATAGCCGCTCGTCGTCATGAACGACTTGTGCCGCAACTGTCGTTGTATCGCGTGCCCTGGCGCATCGTTCTGCGCGGCACTCGTGGCGTGCCCCGCCCGCAGGGAATGCGCGGCGAAATTCTCCGCCATCGCTTCTGCGTCGCAGAGTTGAAGAGCGTGTTTGATGCCATGGAGCGCGCCAACGCGTAACCTCGGGGCAAGGTCGGGAGTCACTTAGAAGCGGAGCACGACAGATCAACGAACGAGCGGAAAGCCGTCGAGCCGATTATCTACAATCTCCAACCATGCTATCTTATGGCGAACCCGCGCCGATAAGAATTTTCCGGATCGGAAGAATCTCATGGCTTCGAAGCTCGACGACCTTCTTCCCGCGATCAGAGCGTCCGAAGACGCCGGGCTGACCGTGGGGGCGATCAGAGCAAAGTTCGTCGGCAAATCCGCAGCGAAGGCGAAAGACCGCGAGGCGGCACTCGGAGAAAAGCTGACCTCGCTTGTTCGAAAGAGTACGGTCTGGGGGCCGCTGAGGCACGGCCGGACTCAATACTATTTCGCCGCCGGGCGAGGCCCCTCGATCGAGAAGGCGAGCCGGGCGGTGGCGGACATCGTGTCCCGGTCTGGCGTCAAGCTCCTGTCGCGGCCGGGCTTGGAGAAAAAGGTGACTGGCCTCAATCGGCTGTTCTTCGCCGACGGGATCAAGCACGCGGTGGCTCGCCGCATCATCGTGGAACTCGCCTGCGGGTCTTCGAAATACTATCTCCATCGCGACGTCGCGGCAGAGTACTTCGATTTCAAAGCAGCGGCTTCGCCGGATGAGCGTGTTCCGCTTGAGCCGCTGACCCCTGTCGAGCCGAAGCTCGCATTCGACGATCTGCTGCCGGTCTATCGCCGCCTCAAAGCCGAGCAGGGCGGCTTCTCCGCTGTGAAGATATTCGATCTGATGAAGGCGCTGGGCCAGCCGAAGGAGGTCCTGCATCGCCTGCTCCTTGATGAAGCCAAAGCCGGGCGCGTCACGATCCATCCTACGACCTCGGTCGAGCTTCCTGCCGAGGTGATCGATGCCGGCATAAGGCTGCCCGGCCACGCCGACCCCTTTGTCACCTTTGTCGTGAAGAACGAGTTATGACGCCGTCCTACGCAAACATGCAGGTAAACCCTTTCGAGGACGACGTTGTTCGCGAACCGCGTGAGGTTTCGTTCTCGGTCAAAGGCCTCAATGACGCGCCGCTCAATGACCTTTTGAGTAAGTTATCTATACTCGATGCTGGCGCGTTGCCGAGAAGTCGACCCGCGAAAGCTTCAAAGGCCCAGCTCATCATCTCGCCCGACCGCGGTTACGGCAAATCACACCTGCTGGGGCGCCTGTTCATGAAACTCGGGCGCCGGGCTACTAAGGTCTATCTTCGGCCCTTCCAGGACCCTCACAAAGCCTGGCACTCGATCCTTCTGATCACCATCCAGGAGCTTGATCGTCGGGACGATGAGAGCGCGAGCGCGCCCAGCCAGCTCACGGCGCTTGCGGTCGGCACGTTGGCCCACGTGGTCGCGGATTTCGCTGAGGACGGCATCCCGAATCGTCCGAACGTCTCTGAGGCAGTCAGACTCCTGAGCAGGCTAGACAGCAAAGCCGATCTCACCGAGACGAAGACACGCCGACAGATCGAAAAGCTCGGTCAACTTGTCATTGACTCCGATAAGATTGGTCGCCTTTGCGAGCACTTGAGCCGGCGCCATATCGATCTCCATGGACGCGAGAAGGCGTGGCTGAAGGTTCTCGCTGCCTGTGCGCTCGAAGCGCGCTATGGCGACAAACGCAGCGCTGCTTTGAAATGGCTTCGTGCCGAGCCGCTCGAGGCCGAAGAGGTCATGCTGCTTCGGCTCGATGCGGCCGACAACGATGGCCAGGGCGACTCTTCCGCTGAGGAGATCAATGATCTGAGTTTCCAGCGGCTGAGTGGCCTCTGTCAGCTCGCATCCTATTATCGCCCATTCGTGTTCTGCTTCGATCAGACCGAATTTTACGCGAGCGACCCGACCCTGACTAAAACTCTCGGTAACTGCATCGACAAGCTCTACGCGGAGCTCTGCAATCACTTGACCGTCATCACGGCGAACCAGGGGAATTGGGTGGAGGAGATTCTGCCCAAGATTGATCCGCCCCAGCGCGATCGCATCGATCGTGAGCTCAAGCTGCAAGGAATCCGGATGGAGGGCGCCCGGGAGCTGATCACTGAGCGACTGACGGAGTCCGGCCTCGACGCGGATGCAATCGCGGGCTTTTTCGCCGACGGCTGGCTCGAAAGAGTCTTCGATCCTCTTCCGGAGCTCGGCGTGCGCGCGGTGCTGACGCGTGCCGCCGAGCGTTTCCGCACGCTCGCTCAACCGACCAAGCCTCCGCCCCCGAAGCAGACGCTCGACGAGCTTTTCAAGTCAGCAGTCAATGTCGTTCGGTCCAAGAAGGCGCTGATGGGCTACAATCAAGACGCGCTGATGTGGTTCGTGAAGGATATGGGTCAGGGGCTCGAAAAGGTATCGATCGGAAGGCCGCAAAGCCGCCGCTACTTTTCGTCGGAGTGGGGCTGGCCCGACCGCTGGGTCTCGTTCGCATTCGAGGGCGGCGACCATTGGAAGAGATGGCAATCCATCGCCGCCGAAGCGCTGAGGATGGAAAGCGCTCGCGGCACGCGGACATACCTCTCTTACGTATTCCGAACGCCGGACCTGACAAAAGTGCCCCGAGCATCCTGGACTGCCGCGACGGCTACTCTCGATCAAGCGAAGAGCCATGGATTTCGCATCGTCGACTTGACACTCGATCAAGTTTCCGAAATTCACGCCGCACGCGAGCTTTATTCGAATGCTCTGCAAGGCAACATCGATTATTCGGGGCCCAAAACTCTCGCCTGGCTGCAGGCCCGGTTCGCGCCCTTCGTGAAAGCGATCGCCTTCGAACAGCCACCGGCCGCGCCGAGCGGCGGCAATGGCGGCGAGAAAGAAGGTGGGCGAAAGCCGGCGGCTCCAACGATCGAGCTCGATGCCGACAAGCTGCGGCTCGTCCTCGAAATGGTGCGCGAGCAGCGGATCGTCGATATATCGGCCGTTCTCGGGCGGCTCGGAGGCAGCGAGCTTCGTGATCCTCTTCTGCGAAGCGTCGAGGCGCATCCTAACCTGAAGGCGCACCCGGGCCCCAAGACAACCTTCCTGCAATGGCGCATCACACGATAACGGCCACGGAGCTGAAGTTCGCCGTCCTCGATCTGGATTGGCGAGCGAAATGGCTCGCGGGAGAAAAGCCATCGACCCGAACCTTCGCGCCTGCCGGCACGATTCGGGCGCGGAGCGTGCAATTCCACAAGGAGGCGGAGGCGCTCGTCAGGTGGCTGACCGCGCGCGAGAGTCTTGCCGCTGCAGCGAAAGTGGGTTCCGTCGACCATCTCTTCGACCATGTGTGGGCGACGTCGTTGCAGGCGCTGACCGATAAGCTTTTCGCTGAAGACCGCGGCGAGGAAGCCGCGCTGTTCACGCAACGCATGCGCAACTTCTGCACCCGGCTCATCGACTTAAAGCGTAGGATCACGCGGTTCGAGAACTGGCAGGACCTCTTCGTTGGCGCCGAGCAGGGACTCGCGCGCATTCCGGTGGAGGTCGGCGCCGACGTCGTCGATATTGGCGCCCGGGTCGACGCGATCCGGATCCATCCCGAGCGCCATCTGGAAGTCGTGGACTACAAGCTGAGCCAGGGGCACGAGCAGAAAGCCGACCTCGTCCAGCTCGCGATCTACGCGCATCTGTTGCCGATATGGCGTCCAGGCTGCGAATTCTGCGGGACGCTCGAATACTATCTGCCCGAGTTCAGCGAGGTGCCTGTCTCGCGCACCGACCTCTCGGACATCTTCGCCGGGATGGTTGCGCCCGTGCTGCGCGAGATATTCGCGCCAGCGTCCGCTGCGAAGAACTCTCGCGCCATGCCGGCCGCAGGCGCAGGGCCCGATCTCGCGGCGCTCGGGCGCACGGTCGTCGCGGCGTTTCGCGGCTTCAATCTCGGCGTGGAGGTCTCCAGCGTCATCGAGGGGCCTCAGCTCGTGCGGCTGCGATTGACCCCGGCGCCCGGCGTGAAAGTGTCGTCGCTCGCCAACCGTGCCGAGGACCTGCAAATTCCCCTGTCGCTCGCCGTACCGCCGCTCATCAAGGCCGGCAAGGGGTTCGTGATCCTCGATCTGCCACGCTCCGAACCCAAGCCGTGCTTTCTGAAAGAGGCCCTCGACGGCAGCCTTGGCGGCGCGCTGAAGAGCGCGGTCGCGTTTCCGATCGGCATCGGCGTCGAAGGCGAGCCGGTGATAGCCGATTTTGCCGATCCGAACACGTGCCATGCGCTCGTCGCGGGCTCGACCGGCAGCGGAAAGAGCGAATGGCTGAAAGCGCTCGTCGCCAGTATGCTGTTGCGCAGCACGCCAGCGAACGTGCAGATCGCGCTTATCGATCCGAAAATACTCACCTTCGCAGGCGTCGAAGGCAGCCCCTATCTGTGGCGTCCGGTCGCAACCACGCTCGCCGACGCCATGGCTATTTTGCGGGACGCCGTCGCCGAAATGGATGCACGCTTCCAGGTGCTTGCGCGAGGCGGTTTCGTCAATCTCGGCGAGCGCATCAAGGCCGGGCACGCCGACCTTCCCTTCCTCGTGCTGATATTCGACGAATTCGCCGACCTCATCCTGGCCGTGCGCGAGGACAAGAAGGAATTTGAGTCACTGGTCGCCAGGATCGCCGGCAAGGGCCGTGCGGCTGGCATCCATCTGGTGCTGGCGACGCAGAGACCAGATCGTGCGGTCGTCACTGGGCTCATCAAGGCGAACCTTCCCTTGAAGGTGTGTCTCAAAGTCGCCAATGCCGTAAACGCCCAGATCGTACTGGACGAGCCGGGCGCCGAGAGCCTGTTCGGTAAGGGCGATCTTCTGTGCGACTTGGGCAAGGGGTTGGTGCGAGCGCAGGGGCTGTTCATTCCCCAAGCAGAATTTCTCGCTGCGCTCAGCCCACCGAAAGTGTAATCAGGTCGCGCGGTGTGATCGGTAGAAGGCGTGAAGTCTTTTCCGAGAGCCGGATGCGGGAAATCTGCACGTCGATGGCTCGATGAACCTCATGGCGTAGTCGGCGAGGTCAGGACTATCGAACGCGATCTCCCTATCATGTTGCCACCGATGCGTTGCAGGCACGTCCGTGACAAGGTTCTTAGGATCAGCCCTTGGCCGCGGTCGAAGTGACACCACGCCGCCGCTATCGCCGATACCGAGCGTCGGAAAACGATGCGAACGATTCGGTGACGATGAACAATCTCGCGGCTAGCAGCCTGAGTTCGAGCAACTTCCACTGGCTGCTGAATCACCTTGGATGTATCGCTGCGTGGTCGACAACGAAGCGTGGCCCGCAAGTTCCTGAACGTCGCGCAGCGAGCCGCCAGCTTCAATGATCTTCTTGGCACAGCGGGTCACAAACGTGCGGCGACCGCTATGGCTCGAAGCGCCAGCGAAACCGAGAGATTGGTAGAGCCTGTGAAACCACACCTGGGCCGCGACAGGAGACATCCCGATATCGCGCTCGGAGTGGATGATCCGGTCGCCAGCCTCTGGCCTTCGGATTGCGTGCAGGGCGACTAAAGCGTCACGTAGCTCGGCCTGCAGTGGCACCGTTCGTCCGCCACGCTTGCCCTTGCTCGCACCATTCGACAGGTGCAGCGCGTCGCCGACGTTGCAGGCATCAAAACATTGTCGCGCTGGATGGGGGTCGAAGGAAAAGGGCGTGAAGACGCCGTTGAGCATCTCGATGCACGTCTGGATCAGGACCGGCCGATTCAAGACCGCGGGTTGGCTGACTGGGAGCTATCCCCAGTAGCGCCCACTGGCGCCGATGACGGTACCGATCAGACCCAACGGTAGATTATAGCGTCATCGCCAATGTCCGATGTGGTCGCCGGCCCGGTGCTGCAACACGCAAAAACCACCTTGTGCATTATGATGGGCTTGCCCGCTCGACGAGACCCGCCAGCACCTCTTGGGTCAATGGTTGCGGCTGCCGGCTCATGCGTCATCTAGGAAGGGTAAGTTCCATGCCGATTTCTATGCACACCGTTTCCATCCCAGTTTTCATCCAGCACCTTAATGGCCTGAACACCGTCCTCGAGAAGGCTGCGGCTTGGGCTGCCGCTCGCAAAGTCAATGAGGCCGATCTTTTGAACATGCGGCTGTCGCCGGATATGTTCAATCTGGCACGCCAAGTGCGGGCAGCGACCGATCACGCCGCAAATGCAGCAGGACGTCTCGCTGGTAAAGAGCTCTTGAAGTTCGCCAACGATGAAACATCCATTGCTCAGTTGAAAGATCGCATCGCCAAGACCATCGATTATCTCAAGAGCTTCAAGCAGAGCGAGATCGATGGTACCGAGGGCAAGGACATCAGTATCACCTTCCCGCACGGCCAGACTCGGCAGTTCACCGGGCAGAGCCTGCTGCTCGGTAACAGCCTGCCAAATTTCTTCTTCCACGCGACGACCGCCTACGACATCATCCGGCAGTGCGGTGTCGAGCTTGGTAAGCGCGATTTCATGGGAACACCGCCAGCATAATGGGGCTCCCGCTCATGCCGCCGATGCCGGCCGAGCAGATCATGAATAATCTTCGACACGGACGCAACTCATCTTCCATACGGTTCAAGGCAGCGGTCTAAGTCTGACGCTATCCCCAATAGCGCCCACTGGCGACGATCACGACAACGATCAGACCCAGCGGCAAGTTGATCGCGATGATCTGGCGGATGGTGTTGAGACTTGCGCCAGCGGCAGGCCAATTCTCGTCGTCCACGGCGCGCGTGAATGTCGGCCACTGCCCGTAGAACAGGACGCCGAACAGAACGATCATCAGCCAGCCGATTGTTTGCATGATGTGAACATGCACGCCGACTTTGGCAAACCCGCCGAACGTCACGAACAGCATCCAGTACCCGCTGACCAGCAACGAGGCGATTGCGACCCAAACCCAGAGAACCCTGGCGCAAAAAGAGCGGACACTGATCGCCGAGCGAACCAAGGCGGCGCTGGCCCAGAAGAAGGCGCAGGGTGCCGTCCTCGGGAACCGGACTAACCTGCCAGAGGCCCAGGCTAAGGGGACAGCGGCAAATCGAGAGGCGGCGGACGCCTTTGCCGCCAACGTGCTGCCCATCGTCCAACAGATACAAGCGGCAGGTGCGACCACGTTCCGGGCCATCGCTGCGGCGTTGAATGATCGCGGCGTGCGGACGGCACGTGGTGGGGCATGGCACGACAGCACACTGCGCAATCTGCTGGCACGGGCGCGCTGAACGACGGCCAATTTCGCGACGCGCGGCCCGCAAGCCAATTGCCGAGAGCTACAACGTCAGCCACAGCACGACTTCGAGGCTGTCACCGTAAGTGCAGTCTCAATCGCCGGCCGGCAGGTCCGCTTACGAAGCAAGTTCCGCCGTGCCGGCCGCGAAGCTCGATGGCTCAAAGTGACCCCGACCGGACTCCGCCTGTGCAACGCAGCAGCGATGGGCGTTGTTGGCCCGCGACCGACCTGGGGCGCTGAAGATTTTGGCGGTGAACCTTGTCCCCTGTCGTCAGCGACCAATTCGCATGTTCAGATCGGAGTTCTCAGTCATCGAAGATCTGCGGTCACCACTATGACAAGGCTCACTATGACAAGGCTCAGTCGGCTGCTTTACCTTTGCGTCGGCCTAGCCTGGGCCGGTGTCGGTCTGGGATGGCTCGGTACTGGCTTGGCGGTATGGGACGGCAGTGAAACTGCCTCCGCTGCCGTTTTCTCTGCCGTTGGTGGGGTCATGGTCGCTACCACATTCACCGCAGCCGCTGGCTGGTTTGCGTGGAAGCGCCGAAACTGACGATGCGATTCGCGGATAAATATGCGCGGGGGACCTCGTCTCTCGTGACGAACTCACAGGCGGCCTCGCCAACGGCCTGGACGCATATTAATCGGCGAGCATGTGCCGCCACGCTTCATGAACTTCGGCGCTCGTGGCGACGACCAATTTGAGACAACTTTTGGCATTGGAGTGCCGCCATGCGCAGTTGGTACCACGCGCACGGCATGCAGATCGCGAGAGGGCGCGCGAATCGGGCAATGGATCAGGCGAGGGCCGCTCCGCCGGCCCGGCACCCGCGCAACTGCCGGGCCGGATCGCGAGGATGAGTGGGCACCCTAACGCCGCTGAGCCGTGCCGTTGCCCTTAAGCGCAGCCCGGGTCACAAATGATCCGCCCAACCTCGGGCGTCCTATCGGCAACGTTAATGCGGACACAGCGCGGACACGACCCTTATTGATCTAACTCGTTTCGTGTCTAAGCTATTGATTGTATTAGTGGGCGCACAAGGACTCGAACCTTGGACCCGCTGATTAAGAGTCAGCTGATCAACATGCTCCAATGATGGCCCCTAATGCGGGATCACTACTTCGTCAATCCGAACCCACCGTGGTGTCGGGCGCGACCAGGGAAGACATCTGTGCTCGCGCTTCAGTGTGCGTCGCAACCGACGCAAGCTGAGAGGTCCCAGGCATCATGTCGGCCGCGCAACGCGTTCGCGGGCTTCGAGTTACTACAAAATGTGCTACAAAACACCGATCTTCTCTCCGGGAATCGCTAATGATTTCAATAGGAAACGAGAGGGTAGGCGGTTTCCTCTCGACCGCACCAGTTCAATCGTTGGATCTTCAGGCCGCGAGCCCGACAACCGTTTATCTGCGACCATGATCATTGGGAAGCGCCAGCAGCACACGTCGAACTAGGGCTTGCAGGGAGCGGGTGCATGGAGCTCCTACGGATTGCCGACAGTGACGCTGATTTTGACCGCTAGCGGACCGGAGACGACATGGCTCTTGGCTGATCGCCGCCTCTCCTACGCTGGACGACCTCCGAGAGACAATGCTCGCAAAATCATGATTCTTGAGACGACGGACGGAATTGCAATTCTCGGTTACGCTGGGCTGGGGGCGACAGCTCTCGGGACCGAGCCGGCGGATTGGATGAGTGCCGTGCTCCGCGGTAGAAATCTTCCGCTTGAACAGTCTCTCGGTATCGTTGCCGATGCTATGAAAGGTCAGCTTCCCCGGCACATGCAGCGAATGGCGTTAAATGGCATGCCCGCTCACTGTGTCGTTGTGACAGCTTTCCTCGGGAACGAGCGGAGGCTCTATACGATTGATTTGGCGTTGGCCGCGGATCGCAAGACCTGCGACCTACGCTGGACGCGATGGCAAGTCGAGAGGCCGACAGCTACAACGGTACCGCGCGTAGGGGTGGCTGGAAGCGGCGCCAGTTATCTTATTCAACATAAAACGAAGTGGATGAAGTCTCTGTTTCGCATGATCAAAGCGAACGACCGAGGTGATATTGCGATCACTTCAGCGCTCACTGTGGCCGACCAAATGGCCAAACTAAGCTACGAAGTTCACGCCAATCGGAGTTCGGTCGGGCCATCCTGTATCGTCGCTTGGCGGCGTAAAAAAGGTAGTGGGTGCGGAGGACATCAATTCTACACCGGAATGAGCCGAGATGCTGCGAACCCCGCCGTTTCGACCATCGGTTGCGGCCTAGACATCAAGGCCATTGCTAATACGTTGATGCCACATTTTGTGAAGGCATTTGAGAAGACGCGGCTTGACCAACCGGCAGATTGGATTACCGACGAATTGAAAGCGGACTGGGCGCAACTTCCGGACACACCGGACGAAAAACTCAGGTAGTCCGTTCCGAGGAAACTCCCTGCAATCCCGAAGGGGTTCAAAACATAATCCCGAAGGCTGCTGCCATCCGCGTTGTCCACGCCCCCCATGTGACGTCGGTAAGGCCTTGCCCGATTATGTTACTAGGTGACGGTGCAGGCGCTACCAGCCCCTCACGGCCGCGGCCGCGCAAATCCCTTGACCTCCGCCAATTTTCGAACTGGGCGAGGCGATCTCCGCCGTCGCGTCATGCTCGCGAGCGGCATGCTGGGCAACCGATATCGACGGCAACACAACGTCAGCCAAGCTCAAAGGTGGTGACGCCGAATAGTCGTTCCAAACGCAACGGCGGGATCGGGCCCGTATACATGCGCGCGGTTTCGAAGGTTGGCGCAAGACCCAAATCTTGGGCCAATGCGATTGCGTCCTGGTTGATGCTCGGGACGTCGAGGAAGATTTCGCCGCGGCCAGCACTTGGCAAGAGCGCCGATAGAACGGCCTCAGCGGCGCCGCGGTCGTCGCCCACCAGCGGGCCGATCTTGTATCCGTTCCGGCATGGACGAATCACACCCCAGCCGGCGAGTCTGCCGTCGCGAACCAGCGCGCGACCGACGTGATGAGGCGAGCTGATCCAGGCGCGCAAGAACGAACTGCGCGGAGCTGGAAACATTGTCGCATCGGATGCCTCGATCATCGCCAACGGCAATTCGGTGAGCGCAGCGACTCCAGGCGGCGTTGCATAGGGGAATGTCGCGGTCCCGCCGTAGCGAATATTTGCATGAGCCCGCTCGAAGCCGGATTTCCGGTAGTTTTTCTGCTGCGCGACCACCCCATCAAGTCCGATCACACGCGGAGCGGCCCGCGCGATGGCGGCGTCCCACATTTGCAGTCCGTAGCCACGTCCGCGCAGGTCCTTGCGCACGATGTAGAAGCCAAGGAAAGCGAAGCTGGCGCCGTAGTTCACACAGGAGATGGTCGCGGCCGGAGCGCCGTCCAACTCGCCGATAAGGAAGCCTTCCGGATCAGCCGAGGCAAAGCAGGCGTCATCGTCGAGGCCGGGGTTCCAACCCTCGGCCGCGGCCCAGTCAAGAGCGATTGAGATTTCGTTCGGGCGCATCGTTCTGATGCGCAGGCCTCGTATTGCGGACGATTTGGCAGCCGAGCTCATGAAGCGACACTCGTCCTTGCCGACGTCGCCCCTGCGGAACCCTGACTAGCCACCCAAGCTATCAGGTTCAAGGACCGCGCGGGCTTTCATCGCTGCGTGCGTGCGCGGGTGCTTTTTATGTAGATGAATTGCAAGCGGTGCCCTGATGTTTTCACCATGTCGGGCAATGGCATCTTTGAAGATCCGATGCTGGACGTCGTGCGGCAAGAAGCTCCAAGCCGCAGCCAACGCTTCCCCCAACGCCCGCGAAAGCAGCTCTGCCGGCGGTCTGGCGCGCATGTCCATGACTGTCCCCTTAGATACAATCGCTAAACCGTGGCTCCGGGCGGGCCGAGAACTGACGCCTTACGCGATTCCCAAGTGACGTTTCCGCTGCATGTCCCGCGGAGCCGGCGCCTCAGCCTTGCGTACAATGTGGGCGCACCGCATCCGTCGATGCCCGAATTCGAGCCATAGTACCTTGTTTTCTGGGCTTAAGATACTATCCCGCATTTCGTATCACTCGGCGGCGAATCGCTCGAATTTCTCTGAGGCACCCCAAGTAAACCTCCTCACTCTAAAGGCTCACTCTTGGGGGTTTTGAATCGTTCATTCGGCAAAAGGTTCCCGATCCGAAAGACTTTTCTTCCGAAACATCGTTCAGCCGCAAATCAACCGGATCCGCGACGCCGTCATGGCAATCGGCCGTTCAATAGCTGCGCTTCTTCCGTCTACTGCTCACGAATTCGCTTGATTGCGACCCCGTCGCCTGCGCGAGTGCCTCTACCCACGCAACCTCGTCGGGCGCGGCTGTATAGACGTGTCCCCAATAAGCGCCGAGTGCTCCCACCGGCGGATTTCCGGCAGGCGTCATCACAAGGCTCCTGACAAAGGTCATTTCGTAAAGGTTGTAAGGAATACAGTGGTCTCGCCTGATATCCGCAATACACACGGTCTGCCGTTTCAACATCGACCAACCGCTAATACACCTAGCCATGGGAAATCGCTGCACCTTCCACAACTGATCGCGTCGCTCCCACGCACCGAGTCCACCGAGGCGTGGGTCGCTCGGCAGCCAATTGTAAGAATGCGGCAATGCCGCACTCATTACGCGGCAGGCGGGGACTACCATGCTCTCAGACGAGTCTCGATCCAATGCGGTACCACCGAGATAATTGAGAAGAAGTGATCACACGGCCATCGCAACACCGCTACAACGGGACCACCGGCAAACCAACGTGATTCAGCATGACCTCATACCAAATCGATTCCCGGAAAGACACGCGGACACAATTCGAGCAGATTGTCCTGGTGCTCCAGGGGGGTGGAGCGCTCGGCTCCTACCAGGCTGGGGTGTATCAGGCCCTCGCTGAGGCGGATCTTCATCCGAATTGGGTTGCGGGAATCTCAATCGGCGCGATCAATTCAGCAATCATCGCCGGCAATGCTCCTGAGCAGCGTGTGAATCGACTTCGCGAATTCTGGGAGACCGTCAGCGCCGCGCCGTTGGGTATCCCATATTTCAAATCCGCCGAACTTCAAAATCCGTTTGTTCAGCATCTCGTCAATCAGGGAAGAGCAGTGAATATCCTCCTGTTTGGCGCACCGAGTTTTTTTACTCCGCGTATGCCACCGGCGGCGCTGTGGCCCGCGGACGCACCGGACAAGGCCAGCTACTATGATACTGCGCCTCTGAAGGCTACCCTCGAACGTCTGGTGGACTTTGACCGGATCAATGCCGGCCACACGCGCTTCAGTGTGGGCGCCGTGAACGTCGGTACTGGGAACTTTGCCTATTTCGATGCCGCTACCGATCGCATAAGGCCCGAGCACGTGATGGCCAGCGGTTCGCTACCTCCCGGTTTTCCGGCTACCGAAGTCGACGGGGAGTATTACTGGGACGGTGGACTTGTTTCCAACACTCCACTGCAATGGGTGCTCGACAGCCAACCGCGAAAAGACACGCTCGCGTTCCAAATCGACCTTTGGAGCGCCCGCGGGGCGTTGCCCCATGATCTGACCGACGTGGAAGTGCGCTACAAGGACATCGTGTATTCGAGCCGAACCCGGGCAGCAACGGGGCAATACAAGCAGGCACAGAAGCTTCGTATCGCAATCGCTAATCTCCTGAAGGAGGTTCCCGATGAATTTCGAAGAAGTGAGTATGCAAGAATGCTGCAGCAGGAAGCGGACGAGAAGGTATGTAATATTGTCCACTTCATCTATCGCGCCAGAAGCTACGAGGGCATCGCCAAGGACTTCCTCTTTTCCCGACGAATGATGGAAGAGCACTGGGAGAGCGGCTACGACGATGCCCGGCGCGCGCTCGCGGAACCCGAAGTGATGCGGCGTCCGGATCCAATCGAAGGGGTCCGAATTTTCGAAGTTTCCAAAGATGCTCCGAATAGGGTCGAGCGAAAGCCTTGATCGTCATCAGGGCGGCATCGACCGCAGGCCGAGCCACGGTGACAACACGGTGACAACAATGCCGAACACCAACGACGCGCTGGCCGCTTGCCTTCGGCGTGCTGATTGCCACGCTGATTATCGCGGGCTCGCTCTAACTCATGACCCACCCGAGAACTACAACATGCGGCCAATACATCAAAGGTTGCAGCAGTGAGCTAGGGAGGATTAACCGATGAGATTGTGGCTTCGGGCTCTCGCAGGTGCAATCGTCGTCGTCGGCATTGCCGTAGCCGGTCTGTCTTATGCTTTCTGGGACCAAACGGTTCTGATCGGGTCGACGGTGATTAATTATGTGCGCTATTGGTCGGCTCCCGCCGGGACCCTTGAAACGGAAGTCGCCCGGACCGGAACGGCGCAGCCGGCCCCGCCGCCTTCGGCATCGCCACAGGTTGCTCCTGACGGAACTGCGGGAGACTGGCCAAGCTACAATCAGAACTCTCACATCGAACCGCTTCTCGCAGTTAAGTCAGATCAACAGGACAAATGCCGAGAAGCTCAAAGTTCTTTGCACCTATGATACCGGGCAATATACCGGCTTCAATTCCGGGCTGTTGGAGGTGAGCGGTGCGCTGATCTTCGTGACCGCGTTTGATATCTTCTCCATCGATGCTTCGACGTGCCGTGAGAACTGGCGCATCCATGAGAATTACGTTCCTGCCACGCCCCAGGAGGTCAATCGCGGTGCGGCGTATCTGGACGGCATGCTTTTCCGCGGTACCCAAGACGCCCGTGTCCTTGCCTATGATTTCAAGACGGGCAAACGCATCTGGGAAACCCCGATCGGGGATCCGAAGAAGGGCGAGAGCGCCCCTGCGGCTCCGATCGCCTGGAACGGTTTGGTTTTCATCGGCAACGCGGGAGGCGACATCAAGGGAGTCAAGGGCCGCATGTATGCACTTGACGCCAAGACCGGCAAGATCGTGTGGGAGTTCTACCTCGTGCCGAAGGCTGAAGGCGATCCGACGCGCGGACCGATCGCTGCTTCACCCCTCAATGCGTCGACTTGGGGCAACTCGCTGCCAGGCGTGCCGATAACCGGCGGCGCGACCTGGACTTCATACACCTTGGACCCGGATACCGGCTTGTTGTATGTGCCGGGGGGAAACCCCGCGCCTGATTTTGCAACCGGCGTGCGTGAGGGATCGAACCTGTATTCCGGCTCGGTCGTTGTTCTCGACGCGAAGACTGGGGCTTACAAGAACCACTTCAAGCTGGTGCCGAAAGACTGGCACGATTGGGACGTTTCCGGCGCTCCAGCCATTATCAAGACCGCGGGTGGCAAGAAGGTTCTATCGGTCGCCCCGAAGGATGGGCACCTGTACGGCTTCGATCTCGACACCAATGCCTTGCTCTACAGGCTGCCGGTCACCCGGATGGAAAACGAGGATGCGCCGTTTGTGATCGGCAAGCCCGTCCACTTCTGTCCTGGGTCGGTGGGCGGCGCCGAGTGGAACGGCCCCGGTTACGATCCGCAATTGAACCTCGTTTTCATCGGCGAGGTCGAATGGTGCACCACTGTTACGCTTTTGCCGGCCGAGAAAATCGGCGCCGTGTCGCCTGGCAAGCCGTGGTCCGGCGAGGCATCGATCAATCCGTTCAACACGTGGGGTAAGGCGGATCCGGTTTTCGACTGGGCAGGCTGGACCTACGCCGTTGATGCCGACACCGGCGCTTGGAGATGGAGAGCAAAGACGAATTATCCCATTCAAAGCGGCATGACGCCGACGGCGGGCGGCATCGTTTTCTTTGGGGACATGGGCGGAAATTTCTACGTGCTTGACACAGCAAACGGGCGCAAATTGTGGGGCCAAAACCTCCGCGGCGCAATTGGCGGCGGCGTCATTACCTATTCGGTCAACGGGACACAAAAGATCGCTGTTGCAAAAGGCCTCACAGAAATTCTGTGGCCAACGGAAATCACAACGGCCAAGGTATCAATACTTGGATTGGAGTAAGACTTGGATTGGAGTAAGGCATCGTTTGGCGCTCAGTCGAACGCCAGGAGTTTCTCCATTCGTTCTTTCATGCTGATCCCAATGACGTGGGAAATCGCTGACCCGTCCACATGGGACCGATCGCGTCCTCATCTACGTAGTGGCAAAAATCTCCATCCCTGAGAATCAATGCTATTCCATGCGCGCCAATGACGTGGCGCGCTGAGGCGTGAAGAGTTTGCACCACCTCGTCGAGGCTTTCGGCGCTCGACAGTCGCTGGACTATGTTTGACAGTTCGAAAGAATGATCTTCAGCAAGACCATTCATGCTCACTGACACACCCCACCGATCGATGTTTGCAATTCAACAGCTCATGACCCCGTCCGCACCGGCACCGCACCGCCACACCAAAGTGTTGCAAACGGAGGCCACAGGCCCAACGGGCTTTGCGGTCATAAGGTCCTTTGCTTGTGGCCGCATTCCTTGCAAGCGTATTCCACCCGGCTTTCGCCCACGTCCGCTGTGACGCGATTGGGCGCTCCGCACTTACCGCATTTCACTTCCAGCCTGGTCTTCCCTTGCTTAATGACCACGTTCCGCGACAACGCTTCTCTGACCAAGCGTTCCGACTCCTGGCGCATCTCTTCCTTTGACATCGCAGGTGCTCTCGGCTTCCGCACCATCAACTCCCCTATCTGTGGAGGGCCGTGTGTAACCTACTTTTCCACCGTCCCCAATTGCTTCTTTTTCCCCTTCGGCTGGGGTCGAGCGCGGCATGCCTTGTCTGGTGTCAGCCGAGGGTGAGCCCCCGCCGCGCCAGCACGCAGCGGATGTTGCAGGGGGTTACGTGCGCGTCATTGTCGGATTGTCACGCCAGTTGGTCGACCATCAGCCCGGAACGTGCGCTGGCGTTTCCGGCGCCGTCGCGGCGCAGCGCATCCTCCATCGCTTCGGTCAGGGTCTGCGGTGGGCCGGCGCGCGGCGGCAAGTCGGTTGGTGGCGCGCGGAGGCGCACCACGGCGGAGAGCCATGCATTCGTCAGCGCGGTGGAAATCGGGTCCATCCAGGGCCTCGCCGAATGATCGCCTAGCTTTAGCGCTACAACAGTTGCGAGTCATCGAATCGGCGCGAAACGTCAGCGAGACCATTAATGCAAGGTTAAGCGTGCCGGCAAAGGAGGCGGGCGATGATCGCGACGCCCAGCGGCGCGTTCCGCGTTCAGTCGGCCCACTCGCGCCAGTGGGTTGGGTCGATCAAAACCGGCCTCCCGTTCGCGGTCCGCGTCCAACCTTGCGACGTGCGTTGACATGGGAACTCAAGCGCATGCACCTCGCCCTTCTCGATGATGCTCAGTTGGAGATCGCGGCCGAACGGCGCGTTTGCTATCGGGTGCCAGTCACTCATGATGTAATTTTTAGCCGGTTTGACAACTTCATGACTTGCGTTTCGTCAAATTGACCGCGGCCCGGCGCGCAATCCCCCCGTAAAACGCCCGACGTAAAACGGCCGGGCTTTGGGATCGCCCGGCCGTTCTTCGATCGGTTACGGATAGACCGATAGGGCAGAAATTAGTTCAACACGCAGCGGTGCCAACGGGGGCTCCAGTGCCTTCCGAGACCGCATCCCCCGACGGGCGCGACGACCACCGCAGGAGGCGCAACCACAACAGCCGGTGCCGCCGGGGCGACGACCACAGGGGCCGCAGGAACCACGACAACCGGGCCGTTCGGCCGGCAATGGCCGAATGCATTACGGTGGAAACCGGGCCCGCAGCCTCCCTCGGCTTGAGCGTCGGCGACAGCGAAAGACAGCAACGCGGCCGCGGCGGCAAACGAAGCAATAGTCTTGGACATCAGAGATCCCCTGCGCTTGGTTCGTCAGTTGGTTGGTATGCTGGTATGGCAACCCCCCAGAAGCCATAGTATCACGGCCACATTCGGCCGCAGTGACCGTCGTCACGTCGAACAAAGGCGCGATGATGGCGTGCACAGGAGAATCATACACTCGTAAGTTCGGGCGAGAGATTGAAAGAGGCGCTACCGCGCGCTTTCGCTCGACCTCAGGGACGGCTCGTCCGCGACGGCGGCGCGCTCGGCGAGCACGCGGCCGATCATCACGATGACGGGGCCGCTCTTTTCCGTTGCGGCGAGGCGAGCCGGCAGATCCGCGATCGGCGCGGCGATCACGATTTCGTCCGGTCGGGTCGCGTTGAAGACCGCGGCCGCGGGCGTTGCCGGATCAAGGCCTGACGCGATCGCATTCCCGACAAAGGCTGCGATCGTCTTTGCCGGCATGTAGATGATGGTGGTCGCGCCGGGATCGGCGAGGCTGGTCCAGTCGAGATCGGCAGGCAGCCGGCCGTCGGAGCCGTGGCCGGTGACATATTGCACCCGGCGTGCTGTTGCGCGGTGGGTGAGAGAAATCCCGAGGCGGCTTGCGGCGCCCTGAGCCGCGCTGATGCCCGGCACCACTTCGACCGGGATGCCGGCCGCGCGGCAGGCGGCGATCTCCTCGGTGGCGCGGCCGAAGATCAGGGGGTCGCCGCCCTTGAGGCGGACCACACGCTTGCCGGCCTTGGCGAGGGTGACCATGAGCGCGTTGATCTCCTCCTGCTTGCAGGAGGGAGCGTGGCCCGTCTTGCCGACCAGCATCTTCTTCGCCTCGCGCCGGGCGAAGTCGAGGATCGCCGGCGCGACGAGGTCGTCAATCAGGATGATGTCGGCCGATTGAAGCGCCCGCACGGCACGCAATGTCAGAAGTTCGGGATCGCCGGGCCCGGCGCCGACGAGCGTTACCGAACCGCCGTTGGGGCCGGCGCCGTGGCGAATTTCGGCGAGCAAGCCCTCGAAGTCGGACTGCGTAGGCTCACGTTCCGGATGGGTCGACGCGTGGCGCGCGAAGATCTGCCAGAAGTGGCGCCGGCCGGGCTGAGACAGTTGAGCGGCAAACACCGCGCGTCGCCATCCCCGCGCAGCTTCCACCCATCGGGCAAATCCGCGCGGGATCATGGCTTCGATCTTGGCGCGGATCGCCATGCCGAAGACCGGCGCCGCACCGTCGGTCGAGATGCCGATGACGAGAGGGGAGCGGTTTACGATCGCACCGAAGGCGAAGTCGCAGAACGCCGGCTTGTCGATGACGTTGACGGGCACGCCGGCTGCGCGCGCGGCCGTCGCGAACGCAGCGGCCTCGTGGTCGTGCTCGAACGCGCCAACTGCGACGGCGGCACCCGCAAGATCGGTTGCGGTCCAGCACCGCAGCGTGATCGCGACAGGGCCGCGCGATGGCGTGACGGCCAGCGCGGTCAACTCCTCGCAAGCGAGCTCGGCAAATACCTCGACCGCGGCACCTGCCGCGGATAGAAGTTCGGCTTTCCACGCGGCTTGCGCATCACCGCCGGCGACGACGACACGTTTGCCGTCGAGCGCGAAAAACACGGGCAGTCGCGCCAGCGCCTCCATGCGCGGCGGTTCAACATCGGCGGGAAGGCGCGCCATCGTCTTCACCCCTCGTCGCTGGTCATTCCGGGGGCCGAACGGAGTTCGGCAGCCCGGAATCCATAATCCCAGCCGAGGAGTATGGATTCCGGGCTCGCCTCCGCTTCGCTGCGGCGCCCCGGAATGACGAGCTCGTGTTCACGCATCATCGGTCCCATTGCGTGGACAGGTGCCACGCGGACAAAAGCTTCGGACTTGCCCCAATATAGGTCAGTAGATATCAGCCTGGTAGCGGCCACGCTTCTTCAAATCGGCGACATAGGCGATCGCCTGGTCGGGGGTCTTCTTGCCGTGTTCGGCGACGATGTCGACGAGGGCGCGCTCCACGTCCTGGCCCATGCGCACCGCGCCGCAGACGAAGAAGTGCGAACCGTCCTCAAGCCATGTCCAGATATCGCTGCCGACCTGGCGCATGCGGTCCTGAACGTAGAACTTGCCCTTGTCGTCCCGCGACCAGGCGAGCGACAGCCGCGTGAGAACGCCGGCGGCCTTCATGCCGTTGAATTCGTCCTCGTAGAAAAAATCGCAGTCACGCCGCTGGTGGCCGAAGAACAGCCAGTTGCGGCCGGGGGCCTTGGTCACCATGCGCTCGTCCAGGAAGGCGCGGAACGGCGCGATGCCGGTGCCGGGGCCGACCATGATCACAGGTGCCGACGGATTATTCGGCAGTCCGAACTCGGACGCCTGAATGTAGACCTTGACCTTGTCGCCCGGCTTCGCGCGTTCGGCAAGAAAGGTTGAGGCGACGCCGAGGCGGTCACGCTTCGCGATCTGGTAGCGTACCGCGTCAACCGTGAGCGAAATGCGCCCGCTATTGACCTTCGGCGATGACGAGATCGAATAGAGCCGCGGCTGCAGCGGGTCGAGCGCTTCGATGAACGCCTCGGGGTCCGGCCTAATGCCCGGAAATTTCTCGATCGCGGCGAGCACGTCGAGGGTCTTGGCGTCGCCGTCGGGATCATCGCCTGCGGCGAGCGACTTTGCTCGCTGCCGCCGCGCGCCGCCGGTGACATACGAGTAAAGCTGGAACAGCATGTCAGGCGCGGGGCTCAGCGACACGCCGTCGGTGAGGACGTCGCGCAGTGTGCGCCCGCCGATCGGGAAGTCCGGCGGCGCATCAAGCGCGCGGATAATGGCGTCGACCAGCACGGGATCGTTCATCGGCATAATGCCGAAGCTGTCCCCGACCGTGTAGTCGAGACCGGATTGGCTCAAGTCGAACTCGACGTGCCAAGTCTCCTTCTCCGAGCCCTTCTTGTTAAGAAGGGTGCGCGACACGACGGTCGCGGTGACCGGATTATCGCGAGAGCGGCCGGGGGCGCCTGCGGCCGCAGCCTCGGTTGTGGGGGCGGGCGCCGCCGGGGCCGTGGCGGCGCCCGGCGCGGCACCGATTTCCTCGAACAGCTTCTTGAGCATGCGCGAGGTATCCTTGCCGCCGGGTACGCAGAGGTTCAGCCGTCCTTCCTGCTTGGTGACGAGCTGGCCGGAGTATTCTTCGCAGCTTGAGCCGCACTGACCGCAGTCTTGCTGCGCCATCGCCGCCATCATACGCATGTGCAGCGAGCGGCCTTCGGCAAGCTTCATGCGGTCCGCGATCGGCAGGCCCGGATCGTGCCAGGTGATCGGCCCTTCATCGGCGGGAGCCCCGCCGGCGGGTGCCATCAAGCCGGGCACCAACGCGGCAGCCTCCTCAGCCGACAGCGGCGTGACGGCCTGATCAAGCCCGAGAAAGCCCGCGAAGAAGCCATTGAGCCAAACCCGCTGTTCCGGCGTGAACGGGGCGCTCTCCGGCAAGATCTGGAGGATCGGGGGACTTGCGGTCATTCGACGGTCTCGGCCTCGAACAGCGCCTTCAGCGCAGTGTCATCGTAGCGGCCGGCGAAGGAGAGGAAGGTCTCCTGCGGCGAACTGCGGTTCGCCACGTAAGCCTTGAGGATGCGCTCGACGGTCCGCGGCGCATCGGTTGCCTTGACGTCGCGATAGATCTCGCGGCCGAGCGTGGCATGGGCACCGAAGCCGCCGCCGACCAGGATGTGATAGCCCTCGATCGGATCGCCATCCTCGCTCTCCTGAACCTTGCAGGCGAGGAGACCGATTTCGCTGATGAAGTGCTGGGCGCAGGAGTGATGGCAGCCGGTGAGGTGGATGTTCACAGGGGTATCGATGGCGACGCGGGTCTCGCACCAGGTTGCGATTTCATCGGCATGTCGCTTGGTATCTGATGCCGCGAACTTGCAGCCGGTGTTGCCGGTGCAGGCGACGAGGCCAGCCCGCAGCGCGTTGGCCTTGGTGCCGAGGCCGAGGGCTTCGATCTCCGCTTCCGCGGCGGCGACGTCTTTGTCGGCAACGCCCGAGATGAGGAGGTTCTGCCACACGGTGAGACGCAGGTCGCCGTCGGCCAAACGGCGCGCGACGGCGGCAAGTCCGCGCATTTGTGCGCAGGTCATGCGGCCGACCGGCAGCGCGACACCGATCCAGTTGAGGCCGGGTTGCTTCTGCGCATGCACGCCGATATGGGCGGTGCGATCGACGGGCGGCCGCGGCTTGAGCGCCTCGGTCGGCACCCGCACCAGCTTGCGACCGAGCTTTTCCTCCACGGCCGCGACGAATTTCTCCATGCCCCAGGCATCGATGACGTATTTGAGCCTGGCCTTGGTGCGATTGGTGCGGTCGCCATTTTCGATGAACACCCGCACCACCGCGTCGGCCACCTGGGTCGCTTCCGCGGGCTTAACGATGACGCCGGTTTCGCGGGCAAAGTCCTTGTGTCCGGTGATGCCGCCGATGGCGAGGCGAAACCAGATGCCTCGTTCGACGCCGTAGCCGTCCTTGACCTCGACTGCGGTGAAACCGATGTCGTTCGTATCCTCCAGCACCGCAATGACGCCGCCGCCGTCGAAGCCAACGTTGAACTTGCGCGGAATGCCGTAGAGCGTGCGGTCGTTGAGGATGTGGAAATGCCACTCGCGGGCGTAAGGCCGCGTGTCGAGAAGTTCCTGCGGATCGATGCCGGCAGTGGGCGTGCCGGTAACATTGCGGATGTTGTCCGCCCCGGAGCCGCGCGAGCACAGGCCGATATCCTGGATGTGCTCGACCAGCGCGACGGCGTTCTTCGGCTCGACCTCGCGCAATTGCAGATTGGCGCGGGTCGTCACATGGGTGTAACCGCCGCCAAAGCGTTCGGCGGCATCGGCAACGCCTTCGAACTGCGCCGCCTTGAGGATGCCGTTCGGAATCCGCAGCCGGCACATATAGGTCGGCTGCGTCGGCGCGCAGTAGAACAGTCCGTAGAAGCGCCAGCGAAAATTGTCGTCAGGCTTGGGCGGCTCGTTGGCGCGCGCCTGCGCCTTGAGCTTCTCGTAGCCGTCGAACGGATGAAGTTCGCGCTTGAATTTCTCCTGGTCGGAAAGCTTGGCGCCGGCCTTGAGGAGGCGGTCCTGGGCGCGCAGATGCGGTGCATCCGGGCCGACCGGTTCGGGCACCGCGGCCGCCGGGGCGGCGCGCGCTTGTGAGGCCGCGGTCTTGGCAATCTGCAAGCCGGCGACGAAGCCTTCGAGATAACGCTTCTGCTCCGGCTCGAATTCACCGCTCATCGCATATCCTCATCGGCGGTGGCGGTGCCGCCGTTATTCGGCCGGCACCGGAGCCGCAGGTGATGTCATGCGAGCGGGCTCGGGCAGGGGCGGCTTGTAGGTCGTGTAGATCGCAAAGCCGGTGAAGAAGAAGCCGCCGACCAGGTTTCCGAGCGTCACCGGAATTCTGGTTCCACAGCCACCAATCGGCCACCGTCACCTTGGCGCCCAGCATCATCCCGGTCGGAATGATGAACATGTTCACGACCGAGTGCTCGAAGCCTTGGGCGAAGAAGATGAAGATCGGCATCCACGCGCAGGCGATCTTGCCGATGGTCGAGTTGGTGGTCATCGCCAGCACGACGGCGAGGCAGACCATCCAGTTGCACAGCATCGCTTTTACGAACACGGTCACCATGCCCTTGAAGCCGAACGCCGCGTAGCCGATGGTCTTTGCCTCGGCGGTGGCGATGATGCGCGCTGCGACGCCGGTCGGCTCGCTCGCACCCATATTGGTGAGCGCGATTGCGATCAGCGCGCCGTAGGCGACGCTGCCGATCAGGTTGCCGAGAAAGACCCAACCCCAATTGGCGACGACGGCGCCGCTGCTTGCTTCGCCGCGCAGCCACGGCAACGGCACCAGCGCAAAACTGCCAGTGACGAGTTCGAGCCCGAGCAGCACGATGCTGATCAGGCCGACCGGGAATATCAGCGCGCCCACGAGCGGCTGACCGGTGGTGAAGGCGCCGTTGAAAGCAAGACTGGTGGCGACGCCCAGAATGGCACCTGACAAAATGCCCCGGATCAGCAGATCGGCGGGCTTGAGCGTAAGCTTACGGGCTCCCGTCTCGACCATGGCTTTCGCGACGTCGGCCGGCTTGACGTAATCCATCTCGATATCCTCGTTGCTAATTTGAGGGCGGGGCCTCCGATCAGGCTCATCTTTGCAATTGCCCACTCTTTCGGACGTGCACAATCTGCTCATATACAAGACGTGTGCCAGGCTATAAGGCCCGCAATTTCAGATGGTTAGAATGTTCCGCGAAAGCAACGGCGATGCCGGTTTCGGCAGTGCACACACTGGCTGCTTATATTTTTAGCAGGGCCATTTGCCCAAAGAGAGGGCAAGAAATTAGCGCAGTGTCAGCAACAATCTCGCGGAGGATCGCGACGCTAGGCGATCGCCAGCGGGTGGGGCGGCGGATCAGGCACGAAGTCCGCACTTGACCGAAGAGTACTCGAGGCCGGAGGTACTCTCGCGAAGGTCTCCAACTTTATCCGAATGCTGGGCGCAATTTCTAACAGCGCAGGCGAAGTTCAAATATGAAGATTCCGCGCCGGCAATTTGTCCTACAGACTTCGTTAACCCAATTGCCATCATAAAATCGGCGAATGCCGGCGGCAGGATTTGCTTAAGGGTTCTCGTTAGGAGGCCAACATGAGCAACCCACCCGGCCAATCGCCTGATCAACTCGCCGCTTCTGCATCTGACTCATCGGCACCTCTGCCGGATGATGGTCAGCTTGATCTGTTCGCTTCCGCGGACGCTGCCGCAGAAGTGAACGATCTGCGCCGCGTTGAAGCAAGCATAGAGTGGCTCAAGCTGGAGGCGGCGGTCCGTCGATTGCCGCGCGCCGCGACGCTCGCGCCGGTGCCGGGTCTCCCGCGGCATGATGGCGATTTGCCAGATGCAAGCGCGCATCATGGCGATGAGTGCGAGCGACCCGACGATAATTGGATGGCGGACGACGTTGTTGAGCGTTACTTTGTTGACGAGCGTCACTTTGAGGAGGCGCCGCGACGACCATCGCGACAGCGATCTCGTTCCCTCCGGGGCGAACCTATGGCTCCAGTGCGAGTGCCCGAGCAACGAAGTTGGGTTGGCAGTTTCTTCAAGCTGGGCCTCGCGTCTGCGATTGCCGCGCCGATTGCCTATTTCGTGGTGCTGGACTGGCCGTCGGCCGCGCCCGTCATGACCTCAACGGTCGCCGCGACGCCGCATTTGGCAACATCGTTGGCTGAAATCTTCGTAGCCAAAACCACGGTGCTCAAGGACGAGACTTCAGTCTTTGCGGCCGAGACTTCACCCATAGCCGAGCCTTCACCCATCAAGGATGACGGCCCGGCAGCGCCGTCGGCGGCGCCCGCTTCGCCAACTACCGCCCTTGCCGCCGTCGCCGCACCGGAGCCTCCAGTTGAGGGCGAGCGCGAGGCCCCCACAGTCGTTGCCGCGGTCGCCACGCCGCCGGAAGCGGAGACCCGGCCTGCCGACCGAACCGCGCCTGCCGCGCTAGTCGATCGTAGCGTGCACGCTGCGCCAGTCGATCAGGCCGCGGCTCTTCCAGAGGAAGAGGTCACGGCGCTGGTCACCCGCGGCCAAAGCCTTTTCGAGGCCGGAGACGTGGCGGCGGCGCGCCTCCTGTTCCGGCGCGCGGCGAGTGCCGGCAACGCGGCCGCAGCGCTTGCCATGGGCGCGACCTACGATCCAAGCGTTCTGTCAGGCCACTTCGTACACGGCGTCAATTCGAACGTTGATCAAGCTCGCACGTGGTACGAGCGTGCCCGCGCGCTCGGCTCACCCGAGGGTCCGCGCAGGGTCGAAATGCTGGCAAATCGCTAGCCGCTCTATGCTCCCCGGAAGGGGGATCGGATCGCCGAAGGCGATCCGAATTGGGGCGACATCGCAGCCTCCATTTCGGAGGCGGTCTACGCGGCGTAAACCGTGTTGCCGCCGGTGACCGTGCGCACGATCGCGATGTCCTTGATCTTGCTTTGGTCGACGGTGTGAGGATCGTCCCCGAGGACGACGAAGTCGGCGAGCTTGCCCGGGGTGATCGAGCCCTTGATC
This sequence comes from uncultured Alphaproteobacteria bacterium, assembly GCA_963787675.1. GTDB lineage: Bacteria > Pseudomonadota > Alphaproteobacteria > Rhizobiales > Xanthobacteraceae > JAJPKK01. The sequence continues at coordinate 477,693 of CAWBDV010000003.1, forward strand.
CCTTCCTCATGGGAGGCGTAGGCGCCGTTGATGGTGACGACGCGGAGCGCCTCGTCGACGCTAATCCTCTGGTTCGCGCCCCAGGTCTCGCCATTCCAGCCGGTGCGCGTCACCATCCCCTGAATGCCCATCAGCGGCGCGAACGGCCCTGGGCTGAAGTCGGAGCCGGCGGCTGCCGGGATTCCGGCGTCGGCGAAGGACCGATAGGCCATCGCGCGCTGCATCAGCGCTTCGCCGTAGAAATGAAACTTGTCGGAGTTGTAGTAGGCGTACGACGTAAATGGTGCAGGGACGGCGCCGACCGCCTTGATGCGCCGCAACAGATCGTCATTGATCAGCGTGCAGTGGGTGATCTTGGGGCGCGGGTCAGGTCGCGGGAATAGCTGCTGGGCGCGCTCGATCGCGGTCAGCACCATCCCGATGGTGACGTCGCCATTGGCATGGCAATTGACCTGGATACCGGCGCGATGCACCCGCTCGACCCAGGCGTTGAGATCCTCCTGCGTCGTCGTGACGTTGCCGAGATACGGCGGCTCGACGCCCGGATAGGGCTCACTCAGGGCCATGGTGCGTTCGGAGAACGAGCCGTCGCAAGTGTGCTCGAACGTCGCGCCCAACTTGATCCACTCATCGCCGAATCCGGTCGCGATGCCGTTCTTGATCATCGCTTCGAGCACATCGTCGATGGCCTCGTAGCTGACCCGATGCAGAAGCTCGCCGCGTGAGCGCGTCTCCTGCAGGGCGAACAGGTCGCCGCCCTCGTGGTGCACGCTGGTTAATCCGTAGCGGACGAACTTCTTGGAGATGAAGGCGGCGGCATCGCGGTTGCGTCGCCGGGTTTCGTCCGCGGTGTAGGTCGGCCGCTTGCCGACGCCGTTGAACACGACCCGCGCCCGGTCGGTGACTCGCCCGTTAAGCTCGCCGTTCCGGTCACGGTCGAAGGTGCCCCCGGCCGGCTCGGGCGTCGTCTTGGTGACGCCGGCGAGGGCGAAGGCCTTGCTGTTGTAGTAGGAGGTGTGGCCGCCGCGGTGACGCACCGCCACCGGATGCTCGCTCGACACCTGGTCGAGGTCGTGAATGTTGAGCGCGCGCTTGTCCTGCACCTTGGTGTCGTCGAAGAAGTAGCCCTCGACCCAGAGTCCCGGCGGTGTCTCGCGTGCCCTGGCGCGCAACTTGTCGACGATGCTGGCGATGGTCACGAATTCCACATCGTACGGATTACCGACCAAGACTTCGTAGAGCAGGATCGGTCCGGGCGCGTGATTGTGGGCGTCGATGAAGCCAGGCACGATCGTCATCTGCTTGGCGTCGATGGTCTGGGTCCGCTTGCCGGCGAGCGCTTTGATCTCATCGCTCGAGCCGATCGCGATAAACCGGCCGGCTTTGATCGCGAACGCCTGTGCGCGCGGCGTGAGCGGATCGACGGTATAGACCTTTGCATTGACGACGATGAGATCGGGGGCGGCGGTGTCGACTGCGGCAAGGGCCCTCCCGATGGGCCACGACGCGCCGACAAGCCCGGCCATTCCCGCGCCGGACAAGCCCATGAAATCTCTGCGGCTGTGTCTCGCCATCGCCACCTCCCTCTTTTTTCGATCTTCGCGATACGTCGATCGCTAGCGAAGGAGCGCAGGATAGGCATCGTCCGGCGGCCCGCCAGGGCTTTTTTCGCGGCTCGATTATGCGCCGATGACCGGGTCGGCGGCGTGTTCGGCATTGCTTTCCACAGGCGCCGCGGCCGGAGCTTCCACCTTAAGTGTGGTCGGCAGACGGACCGTGAACTTCGACCCTTTGCCTTCCTCGCTTGCGACCGTGATCTCGCCGTCGTGCAAGTCGACGACCATCTTCACGAGATTAAGGCCAACGCCGGTCCCGACGATGCCGGAGACATTGCTGCCGCGGAAATATCGTTCGAACAGTCGCCCCATGTCTGCCGCCGGGATGCCGATGCCGGTGTCCTCGACCGACACCGCGATCTCCTTGCGTTCGTGTTTGGCGGCAATCTTCACGACGCCGCCTCCCGGAGAGTACTTGATGGCGTTGGAAAGGAGATTATCGAACACCTGGGACAGGAGCTTCGGGTCGCCGGTCATCGGCAGGGCGCGCACGCCGAACTCTTCGACGATCTGCTGGCCCGGAGCGATCTCGCGATGAAGTTGGCAGACCTCGTGCAGGATATCGCGAAGATCGATTTTTTCCGGATGGAAGTAGAGATCCGTGCCGCCTTCGACGAGACGGGTCGAGGTCAACAGGTTCTCGATCAAGTGGGTCATGCGCAATACGGCGGCGCGGATTTTGCCGGCGCGCACGCCGACTTCCTCGTTGGCAATGCGCGTGCCGAGCTTGGCGAGCCGGCCGGCGTGGCCGTCGATGATCGTCAATGGCGTGCGAAATTCGTGGGACGCCATGGACACGAAATTGCGCTGGAGCTGGGTCAGGTGTCGTTCGGCGGTGAGCTTTTCCTCCAGCATCGAGGCCTGCTGGGCGAGCCCGCGCTGGGTCACCATCAGTTCGATGGCATTGTTGCGAAACACCACGGCAGCGCGGGCCATTTCGCCGATCTCGTCGCGGCGCTCAGTGCCGCGAATGACAATGTCGGTGTCGTTGGCCGCAAGACGATGCATGTAGCCGGCGAGCCGTTTGAGCGGACTCGAGACAGAGCGGCTGATGTAGATAAGCCCCGCCACCACCAAGATGCCGGCGAATGTCATCGCGATGCCGATCAGCCAGATCGCCTGGCGGTAGGCGATCTCGACCCGGCTTGCGGCGTCGATGGCGTTATCGCCGGCATGCTTGGTCAGGACGCCAAGGGCATCGCTGGCAGCGTTATAGGCGGATCGCGACGTCGTCGCGTAGAGGGCCGCCGCCTCCGACTTGTGGTCTGTCCGGACCAGCTCCAGCATCTGGTTGACGACCGCGCGATAGTCGTTCCAGCGCGTGCGGAATTGGACGTAATAGCCGCGCTCGTCCGGATCGTGGCGGATGGTCTCGTAGGCCGTCTGCGCCTGCGAGATCGACTTATCGAGATTAACCATCTCGTGCTCGATCTCGCTCTCGTTGGCGCTCGGTGCGAGCAGCATGTTGCCTTCGGCGGCACGAAAATCGGAGGTGTAGTTGTTAAGGTCTCCGAGCACGCGCGTCGTGGGCAGCCACAGGTCAGCAATGGAAGCAGAGACGTGGTTGAAGTCACGGAGCCGGGCGATGCTCAAGAGGCCGAGAAAAATGATCAGCAGGAAGAAAAAGATGAACACCGACGACAGGTGAAAGCGGATCGAACGAGCTCGCGTCATGGCGGCCACCTGCGTAACGGCGAAAACGCCGTGTCTTGTTCCGACTCCCCGGCGCAGCATAGGGCTTCATCGGCGGCTGGGGAACCGTGATATGATGCTTGTTCTCCGGGGGCCAACCCCAATATCTTGCTACTACTTGTTGTATGTTGCCATTGCCCTCGGTTTCCGCCGGCCCGCGGCCGGTCAACGTCGTCGAATCAGCTGATGTCCGAGACCCGCAGAAAGATTCTCTGTATCGAAGATGATCGCGAGACCGCGGCGCTGATCGCCGAGGAGTTGACCGAGCGGGGCTTCGACGTCCAGCTCGCCCACGACGGGCGGGAGGGCTTTTCGGCGATTCTCAAGACCATGCCGGACCTCGTGCTCTCCGACATCAGCATGCCGGTGATGTCCGGCTTTGAACTGTTGGAGCGGCTCACATCCCTTGCGCCGCGCTTCGGGACGATGCCGTTCGTCTTCCTGACCGCGCTGACCGACCGCAACAACGAGCTCAAGGGCCGCCAGCTCGGCGCCGACGACTACGTGACCAAGCCGATCGATTTCGATGTGCTCGAGACCATCATCATGGCGAGGCTCGCCGGCGTCGCGCGCAACGAGCTGTGGCCGAAGCTCGTCGACCTTAATGACCGCGAGGTCGAGACCCTGACCTGGGCCGCGCGCGGCAAGACCTCGGCCGAGATCGCGCAAATCCTCGATCTCTCCAAGCGCACCGTCGATTTCCACATCGACAACGCTCGGATCAAGCTCGGTGCCGCGACCCGGGTGGAGGCCGCGATCAAAGCGGCCACCGGCCGTCTGATCGAGCCGTAGCGGGCGAGGGGACCGTTGTCGGCCGACCTCGGGTTCGCGGAGGATCGTAGGCGCAATAGCGCAGCGTATTGCGCGCTCGGACGTGACGCCAACATAGCGGCGGAATACGCTTCGCTATTCCACCCTACAACCGGCTCACGCCTGGGCGAGGTCCTGCTCGTCCTCGTGCATGACCGGCGGTGGGGGCTCTTCCTGCCAGCCGAGGAACATGGTCTGCAACGCCGGCACGACCACCAGCATGATGATCGGACCGATCAGCATGCCGCCGACCACCACAGTGGCGAGCGGCTTCTGGACTTGGCTGCCGATCCCGCTCGACATCGCGGCTGGCAATAGGCCAATGCAGGCCGACAGTGCCGTCATCAGCAGCGGGCGCATCCGCTGCTCGGCGGCGTGATACATGGCGGCGACCGTGCCCATGCCGCTGTGCCGGACCTGGTTGTAGTAGGTGATGATGAGGATGCCGTTCATTACGGAGACGCCGAACAGCGAGACGAAGCCGATGGCGGCCGAAATGCTGAAATCAAGCCCCGTGACCCACAGCGCGATCACGCCGCCCGCGATGGAGAAGGGGATGCCGGCGAGCGCCAGAAGGCTGTCGCGCAACGAATTGAACAAGCCATAGAGCAGCACGAGAATCAGCACGAGGCTCAGCGGGACGATCACTTCGAGGCGTGCCTTCGCCTGCTGCAACTCCTCGAACTCGCCGGCCCATTCGATGCGATAGCCGTTCGGTAACGAAATGGTCTTGGCAATTCGTTCCTGGGCTTCCGCAACGGTGCCGCCGAGGTCGCGGCCGCGAACGCTGAACTTGATCGGGATGAAGCGCGCATTGCGTTCGTGGAAGATGTACGAGGCGCCGGTATCGAGCGTGATGGTGGCCAGCTCGGAGAGCGGGATATAGGCGTTGGCGCCGGTGGGCGTGGTGTAGCCGACCTTGATGTCGCCGACCGTCGAAATATTGCCGCGATACTCCGGCGCGAGGCGCACCGTCACGTTGAACTGGCGGTCGGCCTCGAGTTGCGTGGTCGCGACCGTGCCGCCGAGTGCCGCCTGGACCACCGTGTTGACGTCGCCGGTGTTGAGCCCGTAGCGGGCCGCCTTGTCGCGATCGACGGTGATGTTGAGGTTGGGCTGGCCGAGCACGCGGAAGATGCCGAGGTCGCTGACGCCGCGGACTTGGTCCATTTCGCGCATGACCTGGCCGGCAAGCTCTTCGAGCTTGTTGAGGTCGGGCCCGATGATCTTGACGGAGTTGGCCCCCTTCACGCCGGAGAGGCCTTCCTCGATGTTGTCCTGGATGTACTGCGAGAAGTTGAAGCCGATGCCCGTGAATTCGCGCTCGAACTGCTTCTGCAGATCTTCGACGAGTTTTTCCTTGGTCATGCCGGCCGGCCACTTGTCGAAGGGCAGGAGCGGCACGAAGAACTCTGCATTGAAGAAGCCGGCGGCATCGCTGCCGTTGTCCGGTCGGCCGTGCTGCGACACGACGGTGATGACTTCCGGATGGCTTTTCAGGATCTCGCGCATGCGCGTCACCATCGGCATGGCGGCTTCGAGCGAGATCGTCGGCGGCATCGAGGCGCGGATCCACAGATTGCCTTCCTCGAGCGCCGGCAGGAATTCGGTGCCGAGGCGCGGAATGAGGAGGCCGACCAGCGCGAGGAATCCGAGGCTGAGCCCGACGCACGTCTTGCGGTGCGTCAGCGCCCAGTCGAGCGCCGGCGAATAGATGGCGCGCAGCCAACGCACCACGATCGTCTCGACCTCGGTGATCTCGGCCGGCAGCATCAACGAAGCAAGCACCGGCGTGATGGTGAAGGTCGCGATCAGCGCGCCGGCGAGCGCGAAGCCGTAGGTGCGCGCCATCGGATTGAAGATTTGTCCCTCGACGCCCTGCATCGTGAACAGCGGCACGAACGCCGCAACCGTAATCGCGGCCGAGAAGAACACCGCCTTGTCGACTTCGAGCGCGCTTATGAGGATGAGCCGCAGTCGGTCGGTCCACATTGGGCCGCCCGACGACGTCGATTTGGTCGGATCGGTGCCCCACCGTTCCTCGGCGAGGTGGTCCAGCACTGTCCGTCGCTCCTCCGGACTCGCCTGGCAATTGCGGAATATGTTCTCCACCAAGATCACGGCGGAATCGACGATGATGCCGAAGTCGACGGCGCCGACCGACAGCAGGTTTGCATCTTCGCCCAGCAGCACGAGGATGATGATGCTGAAGAACAGTGCGAACGGGATATTAACGCCGACGATGATGGCGCTGCGCAGGTCGCCAAGAAATATCCACTGAATGATGAAGACGAGGAGACAGCCGAAGACGAGGTTGTGAATGACCGTGTTGGTGGTGATGGCGACGAGCACGGTCCGGTCATAGAACGGCACGATCTTGACGCCGGGCGGCAAGGTGCCGTCGCTGTTGATCTTCTCCACCTCTGCCTTGATGCGCGGCACCACATCATTGGTGTGGAGGGTGCGGTTCATCACGAGGATGGCGGCGACCACGTCATCCTGGTCGTCGCGTCCGGCCTTTCCGAGCCGCGGCACGTTGCCGATAAAGACATTGGCCACGTCCTTGACCTGGACCGGCACGCCATTCACCTGGGCGAGCGCGATATTTTCGATGTCGTTGACCTTGAAACCTTTGGTGAGGTCGGCAGTGCCGCCGCTGTCTATCAGGCCGACGCCGCGAATGTTGACCGACTGTTGGCCCATGTTGATGGTGCGCCCGCCGACATTGACGTTGGCATTGCCGATCGCGGCGACCACTTGTGGGATGGTGATGTTGTAGGCGTCGAGCTTGTGAAGATCGACCTCGACTTCGTATTCCTTGGTGGTGCCGCCCCAGGTGTTCACCTGGACCACTCCCGGCACGGTCAGGAAGCGGCGCTGCAATATCCAGTCCTGGACAGTACGAAGGTTGGTCAATCCGAAATGCGGGGGGCCGACGACTTGATAGCGATAGATTTCGCCGACCAGGCTCGATCCTTGGATTTGGGGCGACACATTGTTCGGCAGACTGACATTCTGCTGCAGGCTCAGCGCCGCCTGTTGGACTGCGAAATAATAATCGATGCCGTAGCGGAAGGTGACGCGGACGAACGACAAGCCATAGAATGAGGTCGAGCGGATGATGTCGACGCCCGGCGTGCTCGACAGACCGACCTCCATGGGAATTGTGTAATAGCGCTCCATCTCCTCGGCGGACTGGCCGGGCGCCTGGGCGGTGATTTCGAGAATGACCGGGGCCGGATTGGGATAGGCCTCGATGTTGAGTTTGAGGAAGGCAAAGATGCCCGCGCCCACGAACACCAGCACGGCCAAGAGGATGATCGGGCGGCGGGTCAGGCCGAAGACAACAAGCCCTTTGAGCACGAATCGATTCCCTCGGCGATCGGGGATAATAGGCGGCGCGGCGTCGCCCCGGCGCCGCGCCTCTTAATGCGCGCTACGAAAATGAGGGATTCGTGCGCGCGTGTCAGGGGCAACGATCTAGGACTTACAATGAGCCGTCACCCACAATCTCCTGAGATTAATCACATCCGCGTTGCTGGCGGATGAACGGAGAGCGACGGCCGGTGCGCGCTTCGAAATGGGCCTGCCTGAGGACCCGCTCCTAGTGCCGGTGGATCGTGGTGCCGTTGATTCCGGTGTTTGGCTTGGACGGCCCGCCGATCGAACTTGGGCCCGCGGCGACGCGGCTCATGGTCGTGCCGTTGACGCCGGTCACATGGAGCGGCGTGATCGGAGAGGTGACCACCGGCGTCGGCAGATGGTGAACGCCAGTCGGGGTGGGTGTGCCGATCGCGTTATTGCCGGTCATGCCGTGGTAGGGGCCGACATTGTTCGAACCCACGCCGGCTGTGTTGCGGGGGAGGGTGCCGATGTTGGCCGTGTGGTTGGTCATGAAGCCCGGTTGATGACGGACCTGCCGTCCTGTCGTGCTGCCGGGCAATGCTGCCCCGATGGGGCTGCGCGTGATTTCAGGACCATTGTGCGGGAGTGGCGACAGCGTCGGGAGTGTCGGCGCGGTCGGCCGCGCGGTTTTTTTGTTCAAGCCGCCGATGGGTGATTTCGGAAACATGCCGCGGCGGATGGTGCTGCCGTAGCCGTCATCCGGGCGGGTCAGATCAATGCCACCCGGCGGCACATTCAAGTTGGGGGGAGGCGACGGACCGGCTTGTTCGTGCGGACCCCTGTGGTCCCCATCGGGATGGTGACTACCGCCATCATGTGCTGACGCGCCGCCTGCGCCACCGGCATTGGTGTGACCGAAGCTCTCAGTGGCGTGGGTGCCGTGGTTTGACTCGCCGTGGGACGACTTGTGTTGTGCGAGCACAGGGCTTGCGGCGAGCGCCAGCCACAGCGCGATGCTCAGCGCTTTCCTGGCTATGGTCGCTCGCTCGCTCATCAAATGATCTGTCCGTACAGAGCCTTTAACGCGACTGTTGGCTCAGCGTGCCGCGATGGTTAGCGCATTCGACAAAAATAACGCGCCTTCGGTGGCGACGAGTTCGCCGGGTTGCAGACCGTCGACGATTTCGTAATAGCCCTCCCGCTGCAAGCCGACCCTGACGGTGCGACGGGTAAAACGACGGCGGTCGGCGGTCACCCACGCCGTCATCGTGCCGTCGCCTTCCCTGACAATGCCGTCGAGCGGCACCGCGGGAGCGCGTACCGGATCGCCGGTGCGGATCACGAAGGTCGCGAACATGCCCGAGCGCAGTTCGTGAGTCGGATCGTCGATGTCGGAACGGACCAGCAATCGGCGCGTAGTCGGGTCGACGTTCGATCCGATGGTCGAAATATGTCCTGTGAATACGCGGTTCGGAAAAGCCATCACCGACACGCGGACGTCCTGGCCGAGTTTGAACGCCGGGATGTCGCTTTCGGCCACATTGGCCAGCATCCACATGGTCGAGATGTCGGCGACGACGAAGGGTGGCGGTGGATTGCCTGGCTGAACGAACAGTCCGGGCGAGGCGTTGCGCGCCGTGATGCGCCCCGAAATCGGGCTCGGCACCACAAGGATCGGATCGACGTGGCGGTCGGCGACCATCTTGTCGATGTCGGCCTCGGTTTTGCCGAACAGCCGCACCGCGTCGCGCGCGGCGCGATAGGCGCCCTGCGCGGTCTGCTGGTCCGACGTCGCCTGTTCGAGGTCCTTCTGCGAAACCGCTCTCGTCGCAAACAGCATCTTCAGGCGCTCGAGAGTGCGATTGGTGAGGTCGAGCACGCCGGCCGCAGAGATCAGGGTCGATGACGCCTGGACGAGGTCGGGGCTGTCGATCGTGAACAGCGTCTTGCCCTTTTCCACCTCGTCACCGACTTTGGCGAACAGGCCGACGATACGTCCTTGGTAGGGCGTGAAGACCTGGGTGAGCATTTCTTCATTGAAGTCGATGCTGCCGACCGCCGACTTCTCCACCGGGAATTCGCGCGTCGCGACCGTCTCGACTTTCACAGATTTCAACTGCGTATCAGACAGTTCGATGCTGTCAGGCGCCGGCGCCGCGGTCTTGGTCGCTTCTTCGGCAGCCTTGGCGGTGGAGGAGACCGCGATCTCCTTCGGCGGATAGAAATACAGCACCGCCAGATAGATGCCGGCGCCGAAGCTCAACAGCGCGGCGACGATCGCGGCGCGCAAGGTTATGGTGCGGGTGCTGGGGCTCATTGCAATGCCGGTGAGGGGCCCTTTCGCCCCCTAATATCGTGATTCTTTGCAGTGCAAAGGAGTGCCGGTCCACTGTCACAAGTCACAGTTGGGCAATGGCAATTATGACATTTAGCTTGTATTAATGATGGGTGGCTGATGCGCTGCGTCAGGCGGGGTGGGTCATAGCTCATGTCGGTCAGGTCTTTTGCCCGCGCTGCGGCGGCGCTCGTTGCCTTTTTGGCGGCGTGCGGCTGCGCGGTTGGGCCTGATTTCGAGAATCCGCCTCCTCCCGAGGTCGGCGGATACACGAGAGAAAAACTCGCCCCGCGCACAAGCTCCACCAACGTAATGCTTGGACAATCGCAACGCTTCGTTGCGGGCAAGGATTTGCCGGGCGAATGGTGGCGGCTGTTTCACTCGCCGCCGCTCAATGCTCTCGTGAGCAGATCGATCGACGCCAATCCGAATCTCTCCGCGGCGCTTAATGCGCTGCGCGCCGCGCGGGAGGGCGTTTACGCCCAGCAAGGAAAATACTTCCCCGTGGTCGGCGGCAATGCCAACGCAACTCGCCAACTGACCGCGAGTTCGATCGCGCCGGTGCTCAACAGCGGAGAAAACCCGTTCAACCTCTACACCGCGCAGGTGCTCGTCTCCTATACGCTTGACGTCTGGGGCGGCAATCGGCGCGCGGTGGAATTGCAACAGGCGGCCGCGGACAATCAGCGTTTTGCCGTTGAAGCCGCCTATCTGACCTTGACGTCGAATGTGGCGCTTGCGGCGATCCAGGATGCGCTGCTGCGCGGTCAGATCGACGCGACCAACCGCCTCATCGAGATCAATTCCAAGATGCTCGATATACTGCGCACGCAGTTCGACCGTGGCCTCGTCAGTCGCATCGATGTGGCAGCTCAGGAAGCGGCACTCGCCCAGATTCGCGCGACCTTGCCGCCGCTGCGCAAAGCGCTGGCGCAGAACCGCGATCTGATCGCGGCGCTGGCGGGCCGGCTTCCGAGTGAAATGCCGGGGGAGACCTTCAAGCTCGAAGCGCTGCACCTTCCGACCGACCTGCCGCTCAGCCTGCCGTCGCAGCTCGTCGAACAGCGCCCGGACGTGCGCGCCTCGGAGGAGCAATTGCATGCGGCCTACGCCAATGTGGGGGTCGCGATCGCTAACATGCTGCCGCAAATCACTCTCAGCGGGGCGAAGGGCTATACCGGTCCGGATATCGCCACGCTGTTTACGCCCGCAGGTCTGTTCTGGAATATCGCGGGGAACGCGACCCAAACGCTGTTCGACGGCTTTAGCCTGCTCCATCAAAAGCGCGCTGCCGAAGACATGATCGATCAAGCCCGCGATCAATATCGCGCCACGGTGGTCACCGCGTTCCAGAATGTGGCCGATGCGCTACGCGCCATCCAGAACGACGCCGACGCCCTCAAGGCCGCCTATGATTTCGAGCGCGCCGCCAAGGTGAGCCTCGATCTCTCGCAGCAGCAACTCACCTACGGCAATGCCAACGTGCTCTACCTGCTGACCGCGCAGATCACGTACCAGCAAGCCGTGCTCGCGCGCGTGCAAGCGCAGGCCAATCGGCTGTCCGACACCGTTGCGCTGTTCCTCGCATTGGGTGGCGGATGGTGGAACCGGATCGATCTTCCGCCGGACACAGGCAAGAACGCGGTCACGACGCTGATCAACTATCCCGATCCGCCGAAGCCGTAGCTCAATCTTTCAGACAGGCTGCAACGGTGCCTCCGACTTTTGGAGGCACCGCCGCAGCGATTTAGTGCAAATCAATGGCGGGGTTTGCGTCAGCAAACATAGCCATAGCCGTCCCAGTAGCAGCCGCGATAGCCGTAGCCGCCATAGCCGTAGTCGTACGGGTAGGAGTAGGCATAGTCGCCGTACTGATCGCCCCATCCGTAACCGAGGCCACCAAAGCCCAATCCGCCACCAGCCCAACCACCGAATCCGCCGCGGAACCCACCGCCGCGCCATCCGCCATGGAAGCCGCCGCCGTGAAAGCCATGGCCCCCGTGCGGAGCTGCGGATGCGACGCCGGCAAGACCAAGAGAAAGTGCGCCCGCAAGGGCGAGAGCTGTGAGGATCTTACGTCCATACATTTTGCGTGCTCCTTCTGCGGCTCCTGCGCCGCTTGTTTGCCCCATGGCCGGGAAACGCCGCGCGCGAGGATCGGTTCGCCGGTTTCATCGTGAGAAGAAGGTGCACATGGCGCGCGCGCACCGAGCATCATGCCGCAGGCGGCGAGGGGAACTCATCGCGAGTTTCGTTTGGAGCGAGCCGGCAAAATTTTGCGGAAATACACGACTCTCTCAGTTTCCGAAAACCCCCAGGCGCGATGCGCGTCCTGCGATGACGTGTTGTCGATCTGCGTATCCGAGCCGAGTTCGCAAAAGCCGCGCGTGGCGAGGAAGGATTCGACATGCGCTATAAGCCGCGCGCCCGCCCCCTGCCGTCGAAACTGCGGTTTGATCCAAATGCCCTCGAGAAAGGCGACAGGCCGGCTGTCGCATCCGTTGGCGAATTTGCGGATCGCGATCTCGGCGAAACCGACGGCGTCGCCGGGACGCATTTCCACGACAAAGCCCCACATCTCGCCGCTGCGCAGGAGTTCATCGATCTCCCGCGCGTGAACGGATGCACTTTCTTCGGGCCAGAGAGCGCTGCGCATCTCTGCCCACGCCGACCGGTCGGCGGTCCCCATCTCCCTGACAACGAAGGTCATGCGCGCTATCGTTTCGTGATCTCAAGGTGCGGGGTTCGGAGAAAAGCATGGCGAGCAAACCGGCGGTAGCCATCATCGGTGCGGGAATTGCGGGGCTGACCGCGGCCGCAACCCTGCGCAAGATCGGTATCGCGGCGGTGATCTACGAGCAGGCCCACGCGTTTGCGCGCGTGGGCGCCGGCATTCAATTGAACCCGAATGCCATGAAGCTGCTCCGCGGGCTCGGCCTCGAAGACCGCATCCGCCGCGCCGGCTTTGCGCCGGAGGTTGGTTACAACCGCGTGTGGGATACCGGCGAGGTCACCTACCTTCACCCCATGGGAGACGCGATCGAGCAGCGCTTCGGCGCGGCGGATGTTTCCCTCCACCGCGCCGATCTCCATGCCGCACTCGCGTCGATCAATCCGCCCGATGTCGTGCGGTTCGACAAGAAGCTCGTCGGCATCGACCGCGCCGACGCGCGGATGCAGCTTGCCTTTGCGGACGGCACGCGCGCCGAAGCCGATGCCGTGATCGGTGCCGACGGCGTGCATTCCACCGTGCTCGATCTCGTATTCGGGAGTATTGAGCCGCGCTTTTCGGGGCAGGTCGCGTATCGCGCGGTCTATCGGACCGAACGGCTTCCGACCGCAATCGACGACCGGGTCAAGTGGTGGGGCAAGGACCGGCACATCGTCAGCTACAAGATCAACCCGCGCCGCGATGAGCTGTATTTCATTGCGAGCACGCCGGAGCCGGACTTCCGCATCGAGTCCTGGTCGTCGATCGGCAGTCTCGATCAAATGCGCGCCGCCTTCGAAGGATTCCACCCGGATGCCCGCGTCATCCTGGAGAGCTGTCCGGAGGTTCGCAAATGGGCGCTGGTCGAACGCGAGCCGCTGCCGCGATGGAGCGACGAGCGCATCGTGCTGATCGGCGACGCCTGCCATCCGATGCTGCCCTACATGGCGCAGGGCGCAGCCTCCTCGATGGAGGACGCCGCCGTGCTCGCGCGCTGTGTGCACGACGTCGATCTCGAGGGCTTTGCGGCAGCGTTCCGCCGCTTCGAGGCCAATCGCAAGCCGCGCACCTCGCGCATTGCGCTTGGCGCGCGGCAGAACCTATGGATGCGGACGGCGTCGCAGACCGATTCCGACTGGCTTTATGGCTACGACGCCTGGTCGGTGCCGCTGGTGTGACCTCAGCTGTGACCCTTTGTATTCATCGCGATGACCGACATGGCGCGTACATTACGGTCGGCCACCATGTTGGCGGTGGTTGCCATGAATTTCTTGAAATGGTCGGTGTTGCGGTGCGAGGCCAGGGCCGCCTCGTTGTCATAGACCTCGTAAAGGAAGACGTGGTTCGGGCGGTTTGCCAGCACCGTGACGTTGAATTCGCGGCAGCCCGGCTCCTTCACCGCGTTGCTTGCGTTGTCCTTGATCGCTTCCACGAACTTGGACATCTCGGACGGGACGATGACGAGGTCGACCGCGTTGACGTAAACGCCGCCGGCCTGCGCGGCCGCGGACGTGCTCAGCATGTTGGCGAAGACATCGTCAAAGGTGCGATCGCGGCTCGTCATGGAGCCGATCGCGACTCCCGCTGCCACCAACGCGATGGCGCCGACAGTCGTCTGGATCGATTTGCGCATTTAGGGTTCCTCCGTTGGCCGGCTGATGATGATGGCGTGCGTTGGCCGGCCGTCAACGCGATGCCGTTCGTTGTTGCGTAATCGTAGATATTTCGTGCGACAGCATGCCGATTTTCGCCGTCCCGGACAAGGCGCGCGGACCATGCTACCCTTTACGCAACGGCGCCGAAACGGAAGCAACCACCAGGCGCCGAGAAGACGACGGTCAGGAGGAACGGACGATGCGATCTTGCTACGGACATTTCTTCGGCGGCACCTTCGCGCTTGCGGTCGCTTGCAGTGCTGGCGGCATCGCGCAGGCACAGCAGGCGCCGCCGCCGCCGGTCAAGATCGGCATCGTGACGTTTCTGAGCGGGCCGGCCGCAAGTCCGTTTGGCGTGCCGGGCCGGAACGGCGCCGAGATCGTGATCGAGGCGCTCAACGCCGGCACGGCGCCCGCGCCGTACAACACGGTCGGACTGGGTGGCGCGAAGATCGAAGCCAAGTACGTGGATGAGGCCGGATCGACCGCGCAGGTCGTCACCGAATTTCGCAATCTCGTGCAGCGCGATCAGGTCGAAGCCGTTGTCGGCTACGTGTCATCGGGCAGTTGTCTTGCAGTGACACCGGTTGCCGAGGAGCTCAAGACACTCACCATCTATTATGACTGCGGCACGCCGCGAATCTTCGAGGAAAAGCCGCGCCACTACGTGTTCCGGCCGTCGCCGACCGCCACCATGGATAACGTTGGCGCAGCGCGTTACCTCGTCGCGCGCAACAAGAACATCACGCTCTATTCCGGCGTCAACCAGAACTATGCGTGGGGCCAGGATTCCTGGCGCGACTTCGAAGGCACCATGGCGGTGCTCGCGCCGAAGGCCAAGGTCGACAAGGAACTGTTTCCGAAACTGTTCGCGGGCGAGTACGGCGCCGAAATCTCGACGCTCCTGATCTCGCAATCCCAGGCGGTGCATACGAGCTTCTGGGACGGCGATCTCGAAAGCTTCGTCTATCAGAGCGACGCGCGCGGGCTCGCCAAGCGCATGCCGATCATCGGCACCGCGCTTGAGGCGTCGATGTGGCGCCTGCGCGACAAGATCCCAGACGGCACCATGGTGGGCGGCCGCGGCCCCAACGGGCCGTTCGCACCGGCGAACGCCCTTAATACCTGGTTCCACAAGGTCTACGTGGATCGCTACGGGACGCCGCCGACCTATCCGTCATATCAGATGGCGCTCGTCGTGCTCGGCCTGAAGACCGCCTGGGACAAGGCGCAGGCGCAGAAGAGCGGCGCGAGGCCAAAGACCGAAGAGGTCATCACGGCTTTTGAAGGCATCGAATACGACGCGCCGAATGGCCACGTAAAACTTGCCATCGGCAACGGTCACCAGGGCATCCAGGAGACCGCGTACGGCACCTACAAGTTCAACAAGCAGACGAAGACACCGGAATTCGTCGACGTCGTCCGATTCCCCGCAGAATGCGTGAACCCGCCCGCCGATGTCACCGCCGACGATTGGATCAAGGGCGGCATGAAGGGCGCCAAATGCAACTAGGACTCTAATTCGATGGCCCTGAATTTTCGCGTCGAACTCGTGTGGCGGGACGAAACCGACGCGAGTGCATCGGTCTTTCTCACTGCCGACGGGCGGGTGATCCTGCAGGGCCGCGCGGTTTCGCCGGAAGAGCGCAAGGCGCTCGCATTACCGGAGGAGGGCGCGTTGATCAGCGTCGACCGCAAGCTCGTTCGTGCCATCAAGGAAATGCTCTAGCGCATAGCGGCTATTAGTCCGTCGCGTTGAAAATCACAGTCGACCGACTACAATCAGAGACATGGAGAAATACCCATGTTCCTGAGAAATTACTGGTACGTCGCGGGTTATGATCACGAGATCACGCGCAAACCGCTCGCGCGCATGATCCTGGGCGAGCCCATCGTCCTCTTCCGCAAGGAGGATGGCACTTCCGTTGCGCTGGAGGACCGTTGCGTCCATCGCCATCTGCCGCTGTCCATGGGCAAGCTCGTCGGCGATATCCTGCAATGCCACTATCATGGCCTGCGCTATGACTGCAGCGGCCAATGCGTGCAGGTGCCGGGCCAGAACACCGTGCCGCCGGGCGCCAGCGTCAAGAGCTATCCGGTGGTCGAGCGCTATCACTGGTTGTGGATCTGGATGGGCGATCCGGCGCTCGCCGATCCCGACAAGATCACCGATTTCCACTGGCTCGACGATCCGAACTGGGGCGCCAAGGGCCAGTACCTTCACGTCAAATCCAACTGGCAGCTCATCGTCGACAATCTGCTCGATCTCACCCATCTCGCCTTCGTTCATGAGACGACCATCGGCAATTCGGCTCTAGTCGATAATGCGGCGGTGAAGGTCACGCGCGCGCCCAACAACGTCGTCGTCACGCGGTGGATTATCGACGCACCGGCGCCGCCCACATTCGTGCGGGCGGGGAACTTCACCGGACCGGTCGATCGTTGGCAGATCATCGACTTCGTGCCGCCGGCCTTCCTGCGTCTCGACGTCGGCTGCTGCCCGACCGGCACCGGCGCGCCGCAAGGCGATCGCGTCGGCGGCATCACCATGCGCAACCTCAACGCCATCACGCCGGAAACGGAGGCCACCAGCCATTATTTCTGGGGCCAGGCCCACGACTGGAACGTCAACAACAAGACGCTCACCGACATGCTGGTGAAGGAAATCACCACGGCATTCCTCGAAGACGTGGCAGTGTTCGAGGCGCAGCAGCGTACCATGACGATCCTGCCGAATGCGCCGCAGGTCGACATCAACGCCGATTCCGGCGTGATCCAGGCGCGCCGCATTCTCGATCGCATCCACCAGGAGGAGTTGGCGGCGCGCGCCGCAAACGACACCCGAGTCGTCGCCGCCGAATAATCTCCGGCCACCTTCTTACCGGCGCCGCGCACTCCCATGTGGAGGGGTGCGTAGCGTGGGAGGCAGCAGGAGATCGGAAATGGCAGAGGAACGCGGCCCGATCATCAGTCCGACTTCGGATATATCGATCCTTGAACACATTCGCGCGCTCGTTGACGAGGAACGCTACCTCTACGAACATAACGCGCCGACCGATGCCGATCTCGTTCGGTTACAAACGATCAACGCGGAACTCGATCAGTATTGGGATCTGCTGCGCCAGCGCCGGGCGTTGCGCGAGTTCGGCCGCGATCCCGCCGAAGCGCGCATGCGTGGTGCAGGCGTCGTCGAGAAATATGAGGGATAACCTCAGGACGACTGCTTAAGGTCGGGCCGGGCGCGCGGGAACCGTTCAAAAGCCTCGATTGCGGCAGCCGCTCAAACGTCAGCGGCCCAGCTCGCTACGGGGTGACCGTTGGGCATCGGAGTCTTCCCGACGCTCAGCAGCTCGGACGGCCAGCGGTCGCGATCGAGCACATGACAGCAATCGCACCCGGCGGCCTGCAACGCGTCGCGGTCGCGGATGGCAATTCTTCCCCGTCGATAGCTGATCACACCCCGCAACTGGAATTGCTGCGCAATCAGGGTAGCGGTAGTCCGACGGATACCGAGGGCTTGCGCAATGGTTTCCTGGGTTGCCAAAATCGTGTCCTCACCGAGGGCGTCGCTTGCCCGAAGCAGCCAACGGCAAAAACGCGCATCCGCCGCATGAACGGCATTGCACGCGGCAATCTGTTGCGCCTGCAGGAAAAGCCAACCCATGCAGGTCGTTGCCATGCGTCTGAGCTCTTCGCTCTGACCCATCGCAGAATTGAAGGCTTGGGCCGGGATGCTAGTGAACTGACCAGGGGCCTGAACGACGGCTTGCGTGAGGGGAGGGAGCGTGGCTGACGCTTCCTGGAAGCCGATCGCACCTTCTGGGCCGACGGTTCCGACTTCGATCGAGTTGCCGTCGCTCGTCGGCACGCGAATCGAAAGCAATCCGGAGACGGGGAAGTAAACATGACCATTCGGCTCGCCGGGGTGCCAAAGCACGGCGCCATCGCTGAAATCCTCGTCGCGGAGGTAGCCGGTCAACAGCGCCGACGCCTCGCGCGACAGGCCTCCCAATAGCGGATTGCGACGGGAATTCTGGACACAAGATATCGGCAGCGGCCTGACAGCAGTGCTGCGGCTCATCAAAGTAGGCATGCTTTCCCCACGGCTTCGAAGCGAATTCATGAAGGCCTTCCGGAGGGAAGGCGCCGGCGAGGTATTCCCCGGGCCATAACTCGCCTGACTCAAAATGGTTCCCCGGGCAAAGCGATTTAAATTTCCGATCCTCAAGTGGCTGATCCCGCGCACGATTTGCGTTGAGCGACGGTGTCGCCCGCGTCGCGGCAGCATCGACACGCGAGGCGGAACAATTACTCGTTACCTGCAACCCGTTTTTTCACTGCGCCCCGCGGCGCGATCGCCGTGACGATATCCATCAGCGGCCCGATGCCGGTGAGGGCGATCGCGCCGTCGCCGGCTTCGCTCTGCGACGATTCCGGTACGACGGCGCGGCCGAAGCCGAGCTTTGCCGCCTCTTTGAGGCGTGCCGGGGCCTGCGCCACCGGCCGGACCATGCCGGACAGGGAAATCTCGCCGAAATAGACCGCGTCCGCCGGCAGCGGTGCATTGGTGAGCGAGGAAACGAGGGCCGCCGCCGCCGCGAGGTCCGCGGCCGGTTCCTGGATGCGCAGGCCGCCGGCAACATTGAGATAGACATCGTGGCCCGAGAGTCGGACGCCGCAATGGGCTTCGAGCACCGCGAGCACCATGGCGAGGCGATTCTGGTCCCAGCCGACCACGGCGCGGCGCGGCGTGCCGAGAGTCGTCGGCGCGACCAGGGCCTGAATCTCGACCAGCAGCGGGCGGGTGCCCTCGATGCCGGCAAAAACAGCGGTGCCCGGCGCGCCGAGATCGCGTTCGGAGAGAAACAGCGCCGATGGATTGGCGACCTCGCGCAAACCACCGCCCGTCATCTCGAACACGCCGATCTCGTCGGTCGGTCCGAACCGGTTCTTCACCGCACGCAGGATGCGGAAGTGGTGGGCGCCCTCGCCCTCGAAAGATAGCACCGCGTCGACCATGTGTTCGACCACGCGGGGCCCCGCGATCTGACCATCCTTGGTGACGTGGCCGACCAGGATGACCGCGGCGCCCGAACGCTTGGCGTAGCGGATCAGCACCTGCGCTGCGCCGCGCACCTGGCTCACGGTGCCGGGTGCCGACTCGATTGCGCTCGTCCACATGGTCTGGATCGAATCGATCACGATGAGACGCGGCGTCTTGCCTTCCGCGAGCGTCGCGACGATGTCCTCGACCGCGGTTTCGGCCGCAAGCTCGACTGGAGCGCCGCCGAGCTGAAGCCGCTCGGCGCGCAGCCGCACCTGGGCCACCGCCTCCTCGCCGGAGATGTAGACCGCGCGGTGCCCGCCACGGGCGACCGCAGCCGCCGCCTGTATCAGCAGCGTCGACTTGCCGATGCCGGGATCGCCGCCAACGAGGAGCACCGAGCCGCGCACGAACCCGCCGCCGGTCACCCGGTCAAGCTCGGCAATCCCCGAGCCGGTGCGTGGTGCATCATCGCTCTCGCCCGCCAACGGCTGGAGCGCGAACGGTCTCCCCTTGCGTGGTGCCGGCCCGGGCAGCGCACGTTCGAGCGCGGCCGATTCTTCGGAAATCGTGTTCCATTCGCCGCAGGAATTGCACTTGCCCTGCCAGCGCCCATAAACGGCGCCGCAGTTCTGGCAGACAAACGTTGGAGTACGGCGGGCCATGGAATGGGGCGCTTTGCGAATCCGCGAAATGCCGCGAGGGTATCACGGCTGGCGACATATGAGGTCGCGGTGGTTTTGCGATCGCCCGGACAGCCGGGCAGACACTACGGCCGGATAACCGCGATCTCCGAAGCGCAACGATGACGATGGCGGATCGCCCGCCTTCAGCCCTTTAGCCCACCCACACCCGCCGGTATCGCTTGCCGAATGAGGTCAGCACCTCGTAGCCGATGGTGCTGCTCCAGACCGCGACCTCGTCGACGGTGATGCCGTCGCCGATGAGCGTCGCATACTCGCCGCGCTTTACCAGCTCGGGGGGCAAGCCGGTGACGTCGATCGCCATCAGGTCCATGGAGATACGTCCGACGATGGGCGAGCGGCGGTTGGCAACGATGGCGACCGCGCTCGACCGGCTGCCCGCCTTGGTGCCGGCTGCCGCGCGCTGGTAGCCGTCGCCGTAGCCGACGGAAACGATAGCGACGCGGGTGCCTCGCCCGGCCGAGTAGGTCGCGCCGTAGCCGACCGTGTCGCCGCGTTCGACCTCGCGGACCTGAACGATGCGCGCTTTCAGGTTGACGACCGGGTCCATCAGATTTTGCGTCTTCGGCGTCGGGTTGACGCCAAACAGTGCCGCGCCGGGACGGACCATGTCGCAATGACTGGCGGGCCCAAGGAAAATGCCGGACGAGTTCGCAAGCGAGGTGGCAATCCCGCGGAACTGGAGGCGCAACTCGCGAAATGCCGCGATCTGCTTGGCGTTGAGCGCATGCTCCGGCGTATCGGCGCATGCGAGGTGACTCATGATCAGCGAGATGCCGTGGTCAGGCATTTTCGTGCGCGCCGCGAACGTCGATGCTTCCGTGACGGCGAGACCGAGCCGGTTCATGCCGGTATCGAAATGGAGTGCCGCGCCGCCGCGCCAACCGCTCGCCATGCGGAACGCGTCCCACTCCAGATATTCCATAACGCTGTTGATCACCGGGCGGGCGTTGATCTCGGCGTAAGTCGCGGCCGTGCCCGGAACGATGCCGTTGAGCACGTAGATCGCGGCCCCTTCCGGTGCGACCGACCCCACGCGCCGTGCCTCGGCGAGATGCGCGACGAAAAAGTTGGCGCAGCCGGCTTTGGCGAGATACGCCGCCACCGGTTCGATGCCGCAGCCATAGGCGTCGGCCTTGACCACGGCAGCGCAGTCGGCCGGGACTACGCGTTGCGCCAACGCCTTCCAGTTCTTGGCGACAGCGGCTAGATCGACGGTCAACAGGCCACCGGTTTCGAGTTCATGTGGGCCGGCGCTCTCGACCGATCGCCCGGGCCCTCGGCTTAGGAGAGGGGCGGCGTGCGGCGCCGTTGCGGCGTGCGGCGCGGCCGGCTCTTGAATTTCGGGGGTGTCGATTGGGGATTTCGCTTTGCGGATGGGCAAAGTGGGCCTCTCACAATGTCCGGCAGCGCACCGTGACAACACGCTTAGCATAAGCCGTGGCGGCGGCGTGTTTTTTTTGGTGCGGACGGTCGACAGCGACACGCTTGATTTTGCACGTGGTCTTGTCGGAAAAGGCTGGTCATGGATCGCCAGGATCGCGACAAGAGCAGCAACCTTCTGGCCGCGCCGCCGCGCGTGATCAATGTCGGCCTTGAACTGTTCGCGACGGATCTCGCCCACCAGGAGGTCAAGGTCGCCCACGTGCAATGGGCACCGCCGGCGGGGGGCAATCCGCGTCTTGCCAGCCTCCTCGACAAGTTGCGAAGCTGACGCCGCAGCCGGGAGAATTCTTTGAAAATCATTGACGAGGCTAATCAGGAAGCCCTGCGGCGCATGCTGGCTGGCGATCCGGTGCTTGTTGACGTGGTGCCGGCTTCGGAGGCGATTAGCGGCCTCGCCGAGCGCACCATCCTGCATGCCGGACCGCCGATCACATGGGAGCGCATGTGCGGACCGTTGCGCGGTGCCGTCATGGGGATCGCGGTCTTCGAGGGCTGGGCAAAGGACCTCAACGATGCCGCCGGCAAAGCCGCCGCCGGGGATTTTGCCTTCCACCCCAACCATCATTTCGGCGCTGTCGGCCCGATGACCGGGATGACCACCCGGAGCCAGCCGGTGCTGGTGGTAGAAAACAAAGCATTCGGCAATCGGGCTTACTGCGCTCTCAATGAAGGCCTCGGCAAGGTGATGCGGTTCGGCGGCAACGACGCCGAAGTGCTCGACCGCCTGCGCTGGATCAAGGCCGTACTCGGCCCGGCCATGTCGCGCGCGCTGCGCAAAGCGGGCGGTATTCCGCTCAAGCCGCTGATCGCACGCGGCCTCACCATGGGCGACGAGATGCACCAGCGCAACGTCGCGTGCTCCTGCCTGCTGCTGCGTCAGCTTGCACCGGCGCTCGCGGAAACGGCGCGGAACGGCGCCGAGCTCACCGCGTGCCTCGCTTTCATTGGCGGCAACGATCAGTTCTTCCTCAACATCGCCATGGCGATGGGCAAGGCACTGACCGATCCCGCGAGCGGCATCGCCGGCTCTTCCGTGGTCACGGCGATGAGCCGCAACGGCACTGACTTCGGCATTCGCGTGTCAGCAACGGGTGACCAGTGGTTCACTGCGCCGGTCGAGATGCCGAGCGGCATCTATTTTCCAGGCTTCAGCGAGCGTGACGCCAATCCCGACATGGGCGATTCCGCGATCGTCGAGACCATTGGCCTCGGCGCCTTCGCCATGGCGGCGGCTCCGGCGGTGGTCGGATACATAGGCGCGGGACGGCCATCGCAAGCCGCATCGTTCACGCGTGCCATGACCGACATCGTCGTCGGCAGCAATCCGGCTTGGAGCATCCCGGGAATGGACTTCGCCGGCGTGCCGACCGGCATCGATGTGCGCCTCGTGGTCGAGACCGGGCTTACGCCGACGATCAACACCGGGATCGCGCACCGCGAACCCGGCGTCGGCCAGGTCGGCGCCGGCGTCGTCAAGGCGCCGCTCAAATGCTTTGAGGAGGCGCTGGTCGCGTTCGCGCAGACGATGGGCGTCGAATGAGCGTCGTCCTCAACGAGGTTCGTCGCGCGACCTATCTCGATTCCATCATGCTGATGCGCATGTCCCGCGAAATCGCGGCGCTGCCCGGTGTCATCGAGGCTGGTCTTTTCATCGGCACGCCGGCGAACAAGGAGATTTTGCGCGACGCGGGGATTCTCGGATCCGAAGGTGTCGCCGCCGGGGCGGGCGACCTGATCCTCGCACTCGCGGCAAAAGACGCCGCGGCTGGAGAAGCCGCGCTTGTGCATGCGCGCGAGTTGCTCGATCGCCCGATCGTGACCGAAACGTCCGGCGTCACGACACGGTCGATCCGTGCCGCGGTTCACGTAATGCCCGACGCCAATCTGGCGCTGATCTCGGTCCCCGGTCCGTTCGCCGCCGCCGAGGCGCGCAAGGCAATGGCGCTCGGCCTGCATGTCATGATCTTTTCCGACAACGTGCCGCTCGCCGACGAGGCGGCGCTCAAGCGCGAGGCGCGCGAGCGCGGCCTCTTTGTGATGGGCCCGGATTGCGGCACCACGATCATCGCCGGCGTGCCGCTCGCCTTTGCCAATGTGGTGCCGCGCGGCGATATCGGGGTCATCGGCGCATCCGGCACCGGCATTCAGGAAGTCACGACGCTGATCGCGCGCGCCGGCCGCGGCATCAGCCATGCGATCGGCACCGGCGGGCGCGATCTCAAGCCCGAGGTCGGTGCCATCACCACCCTAATGGCGATCGATGCGCTGGACGCGGATGCATCGACCTCGCACATCGTGCTGATTTCGAAGCCGCCGGCCGCGGACGTTGCGCGCATCGTGCTCGATCGGGTCGGCAGGAGCCGCAAGCCCTTTACCGTCTGCTTCCTCGGCGCCGATAACTTATCGCTGCCGGCGAACGCGAATGCCGCCTCGACGCTGCGCGACGCAGCTGCGCGCGCTCTCGGGCGGCCACCGGCTGCGCCGGCGCCGCCGCTGCCGTTGCCGGCGCCCCCGCTGCATCCGGGTGGCGGTGGACCACTGGTGCGTGGCCTCTTCGCCGGCGGCACGTTCTGTTCGGAGGCGCAGATCGTTTTCCGCCGGGCGGGACTTGCGGTGTCGTCCAACGTGCCGGTACCCGGCGCGGCGGACGCAAGCGCAGGCGGCCACGTCATGATCGATCTCGGCGACGACGAGTACACGCGCGGGCGCCCGCATCCGATGCTCGAGCCGTCAGTACGCGATGCGCCGCTTGCCGCGGCACTCGCCGACCCTGCGGTCGGCGTCGTTCTGATGGACGTCGTGCTCGGGCTCGGCGCTCACCCCGATCCTGCCGGCCATCTCGCGAGCGGGCTGGTCGGACGGAAGTCCGCGGCGCTGATCATCGCCTCGGTGACCGGCACCGACGCCGACCCGCAGCGCCGCGCCGCGCAAGTGCGCAAGCTCACCGCGGCTGGGGTGATCGTCGCGGAATCGAATGCGGATGCAGCGGAGGCCGCAATCGGGGCGCTGGCTCACCCCGCGCGGCTGCCGGAGGCACAATCTTAGTCTCCACGGCTTCCGGCCCGAGATCGGCCGCGGATTTGATCCACGTCATTTTTTGTTGCCGTAGAAGACCCTAGCCTGCAATTCTAAAGTCTCAGCCAACGGAGGGGTCATGACAAAGCCCGTTCCTGATAAAGCGGAAGTTGCGCTCGAATATCCCGACAAAGTGTACATTGGCACGTTCGAGCGGACTGCACGCTTCGATGCCCATCTCGATGAGACCGGCATTTCGCTTACCCTGCGTCGGGACGGCTCCGAGGAGGCGCGCAAGTCCGTCCGGATGCATTTCCATTACGGTCTGTTCTCGGAAATTCTGCGCGAGTTGGCCACAGCAGTTGCCGCGTCGCCGCTCGCCGAGACGACCGACCGTAATACGTTCCGCGACAGCGCCAAGGAGCTCTATCGCGCGCTCAGCGCGGGCTCGCCCGCGGATGACGATGTCTCCAAGCTGACGCCCGGGGAAGAAGTCGGGCTCCTCCACATCATGGAGTAGGGCGCGCTACTCCGCAGCCGCTTCGCGAATTCCCTCGTCGACCACAGGCGTGAACATCCTGCTCCGATGGTCGTAGACCGACAGGAAGCCGCTCGCGACATCGAAGTAGGCGCCGAGGAGTTGCAACTCGCCCCTCTGCGTCCGGTTTCGAATCCACGGGAACGTCATCAGATTATCCAACGTGGTCACGATCGAAGCTCGCTCGAGCTGTCGCAAGTAATCGGGGCTGCCGGGCTCGGCCCCGGTGTCGAGGGAGTTTGCCGCCGGCTTGATCAACGACATCCAGCTGTCGATGAAGTCGCCGGGGGTAGGGCGGTCGCGATGGTCGGCGAAGGCGCGTACGCCGCCGCAATGTGAATGTCCCATCACCACGATGTGCTTCACCTTCAGCCCGACGACGGCGAATTCGAGCGCGGCCGAGACGCCGTGGGTGAAGCCGGTCGGCGAATATGGCGGCACCAGGTTCGCGACATTACGCACCACGAACAGTTCGCCCGGATGGGCGTCGAAAATGACTTCCGGCGAAACGCGCGAGTTGCAGCAGCCGATGACCATGACCTCGGGCTGCTGGCCGCTTTCCGCAAGCTTTTCGAACCGGCTGCGCTCGAGGGGCAGGCGGCCTGCAACGAATTCGCGATAGCCGTCGATGAGCCTCTGGGGAAAGTTCATGTGGGACCTGGCTGGTTTTTCTCAACTGAGAGCGAAACGTCGGCGGCGCTGATATCCGATGCCGCGGCGGCTTTCGTCTGCGGCGGACGGATCGGCCACGCTGGGTCGTCGAGTCCGACCGATGGCAGAGGCGATGTCGGGCGCCGCAGATTGAACCGCACAAAGCCGCGATGCATGAACCACGCCACCGAGAGCGCAAGGCTCACCAGTGGCAGCAGCACGCCTAAGACGACGAACGCCCTGCCGCTCGCGAGATGGCGGATCATCCAGTTGAAGTTCATGCCGAAGAATCCGGTCAACGCGGTCATCGGCAGAAATATCAGCGAGACGAGCGTCAAGCGGTTGATCTGCTCGCCCTGCCGCTGGGCGATCGCCATGGCATGGTCATGCATGATGTCGGACATCCAGCGCCGGCGTTCATACAGTTGCTCTTCGAGGTCCTCGACCTGCTCGGCGTATTCGTTGAGCTCCGCGGCGCCCCGCGCGTCCATGCCGGGCACAGCCTCGATGCCGACGATCGCCGATCGGACTGCGCTGCTATAGCGGTTGAAGGCGGCGGTCACCGTTTGCAGTCGCTGCAGGCGCCGCGACAACAGCGCGACGTCGGCATCGGTTCCACCTTTATCGAGCTGCATGCGCAGATGGTCGAGGCCAAGGTCAAGGTTGCGCATGGCGTGATCGAGCGTACCGAGCAGAAGTTCGAGCAGGATTCCAGCTGCCTGATAGAGGCTCTGATCGAGGCCACCGGCGCGCTCGCTGAACTGTACGCGGATCTCGTCGAGCGCCGCGCCGTCACCTTGCCAGACGGTGAGGATGCACTGGCGCGAGCCGAACACGTGCACTTCGATGAGTTCACCGGACGGCGGGGCCATCCAGGTGACGGCGCGCAGCCTCTGCTGTCCTATTTGCATCCGGCCCGCCTGCCCGAACCGAAGCGCCCAAGCGATATCAAGGCCCTCGAGTGCCAACTCGCCGAGGAACGCAGCGCTCAAAACCTCCTCACCGCCAAAGAGATCAAGCCAGAAGAAGCGGCCGCTGCTCATCCGTTCGCGGACCGCCGCGGCATTCGCCGCCGGTCGCACGCCGGACGAATTTGCAATCATCGCGACCACGAATGCCCCTTTCGGAGATCAGATCCGATTGAAAGGCGGAGATCGATCCAAACTTTTGGCGATCATATTCAACAAGGATGTGACATGCTTGTGGGCGCGTTAACACCTTTCGAACGAAAGCAAAATAGATGCCGCCACGCCTCGGTTACCTCTTGCCGACACGCGAACGGATCATGGAAGGCGAGCCGCGGGTCGCGCCGCTCCTCGATCTGGCAAAGCGGGCCTCGGACCTCGGTTTCGATTCGATCTGGGTCGGCGACTCGCTGTTGGCGCGGCCGCGCCACGATCCGCTGACTTTGCTTGCGGCTGTCGCTGCCCGGTTGCCTCGGGTCGAGGTCGGCACCGCGGTGCTGCTGCCGGCGATGCGCAATCCGGTGCTTCTCGCGCACCAGCTTGCGACCCTCGACCAGATTGCCGAAGGCCGCCTCATCGTCGGCATCGGCATCGCGGCGGATGTTGCGAATATCCGGGGCGAATTCGCGGCGGCTGGCGTGCCGTTCGAAAAGCGCATTGGTCGATTGCTTGAAGGCATCCGGCTTGCGCGGGCGCTGTGGACGGGAAACCCGGTCGACTGGAACGGGTTGTGGAAGGTCGATCGCGGCGTGCTCGCGCCGACGCCCTATCGCCCCGGCGGGCCGCTGATCTGGATCGGCGGCTCGCTGCCGGCAAGCCTTGAGCGGGTAGGGCGGTATTTCGACGGCTGGCTGCCGATCGCGCCCGATGCCGCGCAGTGGCAGCGGCAATGGCAGGAAATCAAGGAAATCGCTCGCAATGCCGGGCACGATCCCAATGCGCTCACGGGCGCCATGTACGTGACGCTGTCAGTTGATGCGGATGCCGGCCGCGCCAACGAGCGCCTCAACACTTATCTTGAACGATACTACAGCCAGCCCGCCGCAACGCTGCGCGCGCGCCAGGCAAGCTACGCCGGCCCGGCTGAAGGCTTGGCTGAATGGCTGCAAGCCTATGCGAAGGCCGGCGCCGCGCACCTCGTGCTGCGCTTTGCAGGCGACCACGAGCGCCATTTGGAAATCGTCGCAGCGCTGCGCTCGAAGCTGCAATGATTTAGTATTCGGACAATCTCGTCCCGCGGCGCGCAGGGCCGCCACGCCAAGTTCGTGGTTGAATGCGTGGCGCTGACGCTTATGTGTGAGCGCGATCGATCACAATAATGACGGTTGGGGCGGTCCCCGTCGAAGGAATCCATTGCAGCACACCTCGTCACCACCGGCCGCGCCGGCAAAGCAATCTTTTGCGGCGCTGCGCCACCCGGGCTATCGCGCCCACTTCACCACCTACGTCATTGCGATGATGGCCGACAATATCGAGCACGTCATCAGCTATTGGATGGTGTTCCAGAAATTCCACTCTTCGGCACTTGCGGGCTTTGCGGTGCTGACCCACTGGCTGCCGTTCCTGCTGTTCTCGGTCGTGACCGGCGCGCTCGCCGATCATTTCGATCCGCGCAGGATCATCCAATGCGGCATGGGGCTGTTCATCACCGCTTCGCTTGGCTGGGGTTATTTTTTCGTCACCGACACCTTGCAGATCTGGCAAGCCATGGTGCTGCTGGTGATCCACGGCTGCGCGGGCGTGTTGTGGCAGACGCCGAACCAGTTGCTGCTCTACGACATCGTCGGCCCCGCGGATCTCCCGAGCGCTGTTCGGCTCAACGCGACAGCGCGTTACCTCGGCATTTTGGTGGGTCCGGCGGTAGGAGGCGTGCTGTTGATCGCGCTCGGACCGTCCTTGGGCATCCTGCTCAACACGGTGTTCTATCTGCCGCTGGTGCTGTGGCTCGTGAACGCGCCCTACGGCCCGCGCTTTCGCGGGACCGCGCCGCCGCCGCGGCGTGCCGTGCGTGGTCTTGCCGATATCATGCAGACTGTGCGCGATATTGCCGATCACCCTGTGATCATTGCCATGACGGTGCTTGCCGGCTGCGCGTCGTTTCTCGTCGGCAACGCCTACAATGCGCAGATGCCCGGGTTCGCCCAGGATCTCGGCCATGGCGACCCCGGCATGGCCTATAGCACCTTGCTGGCGGCAGATGCTGCAGGCGGCTTGCTCGCGGGCGTCGTCCTCGAAGGACGAGGCTTGCTGCGAGCAAACGCCCGAACCGCGATCATTCTCGCTATGCTGTGGTGCTGCTCGCTTGCGGGATTTGCGGCCGCTAACGTTTATCTCGTCGCGCTGCCGCTCCTGTTCGCGGCGGGCTTTTTCGAGCTGTCATTCAATGCGATGGCGCAGACGCTGGTGCAGCTCAACGCGCCGCTCGACAGCCGCGGACGCGTCCTTGGCTTGTTCAACATGGCAAGCCTCGGACTGCGCGCGTTCAGCGGCGTCAGTGTTGGCCTCGTCGGCGCGCTCATCGGCGTGCACTGGTCGCTGGGAGTGTCGGCCCTGTTGATGCTTGCCGTCACGATCGCGTTGATCAGCCTGTCTCGCGCTTAGCGACACCTCTCGGTGAATTCCGCGTCCGCGCATTGAGCAATGCGCGGCAAGTGGCGTAAGCTCGCCAGAAATTGACGGAAAAATTCGGGAGGAAATGATGGTTCGCCTCGCGCGATATTCCTCGTTCATTGTCGCCACGCTCTTCTCTGTTGCCTTGCCCGTTGCGGGTCTTACGCCTGCGGCGGCAGCCGAGGTGAAAGTGCTCAATGCCAACGCGTTGACGATCGCCATGAAGGAAATCGCCGCGGATTTCACGCGCGAGACCGGCATCGCGGTCAGCTTTGTGGGCGTGTCGCCGGGCCAGGTCGAGCAACGGATCAGGGCCGGAGAAATCTATGATCTCGTCATCACCGCGACGGCTTCCGCCGCAGCGTTCGAACGGGAAGGGCGGTTTCGCGCCGGCAGCCGTCGGCCGCTCGCCCGCGTCGGCATCGGCGTCGCGGTCCGCGAGGGCGTCAAGGTCGATCTGTCGACCGTTGAATCGACCCGCAAGCTGCTGATCGATGCCAAGACAATCACATACAGCGATTCAAGCACCGGCGGACTGAGCGGCATCAACGCGCAAAAGGTGCTCGCCAATCTCGGGCTTACCGACGCGGTCAAATCGAAGACGAAGCTCTCGAAAGGCCTTGAGGAGGGTCAGGCGCAGATTGCCAGGGGCGAGATCGAGGTCGGCCTCTTCAATCTGAGTGAAATCCCGCGGGCGCCGGGCGTGGTGCGGGCGGGGCCGGTACCCGCCGAGGTCGAGGTCTATATCAATTATGACGCTGCTGTGCCTGTCGCCAATGCAAATCCTGCTGAGGCGCTCGCGTTTCTCTCCGCCTTGCAGCGCCCCGCGACGCGCCCCGTCTGGGACAAGGCCGGCCTCGAAGTCGTAGCGGAATGAACGTTTACGGCATGCGTAAAACTTGTTCGGTCTTTGCGCTCGCGGCCGCGATTATCGGCGGGCATTGCGGCGCCGTGTCGGCGCAGGGCTATCCGTCGCGACCGATCACCATCAGCGTGCCCTATTCCGCCGGCGGACCGCTCGACACCATCGTGCGCGTGGTAGCGGAAGGGATGCGCGATGTGCTCGGACAGCCGGTCGTCATCGAGAACGCGGCCGGTGCAGGCGGTAGCCTTGGCGTCGGGCGCGTGGTGCGAGCTCTTCCGGACGGCTACACGATCAGCGCCGGCACCTGGGGGTCCCACGTTGCCAACGGCGCGATCTACACGCTCTCCTATGATCTCCTGGCCGACCTCGATCCCGTTTCGCTGCTGCCGACCGAGCCCGATCTGATCCTCGCCCGCAAGACATTTCCGGCGCAGCGGCTGACCGAACTGATCGCCTGGCTCAAAGACAACCCGGGCCGCGCCTTGGCCGGAACGAGCGGGATCGGCGGGCCGTCCTATATGTCGAGCGTCTTCTTCCAGCAGACATCCGGCACCCGGTTTCAGCTTGTGCCTTATCGCGGAGCCGGGCCTGCGCTGCTCGATCTCGTCGCCGGCCAATTGGACATCATGATTACCGGTCCGGAGATCGCGCTGCCGCACGTGCGCGGCGGCGCGCTCAAGGCCTACGCCGTCACCGCCAGCACCCGGCTCGCCTCGGCGCCCGATATCCCGACGACCGATGAGGCGGGGTTGCCCGGATTTTACTTTTCCGCCTGGACGGCGTTGTGGGTGCCCAAGGGAACGCCGCGGAACATTGTCGTGAGGCTGAGCGACGCCGTCCGCGCGGCGTTGGCCAACCCGGGCGTGCGCGCACGTCTTGCCGCTCTCGCCCTCGAAACACCACCGCCCGATCAGCTTGGTCCCGCAGCTCTCGCGGCTTTCCACAAGGCCGAGATCGAAAAGTGGTGGCCGATCATCAAGGCCGCCGGCGTCAAGGCGGAATAGGCTGCGCTAACGCCGTGACACGGGTCGGCGAGCATCATTATTGTTGCACATATTGCGCAATGCCCTTGCCGAACGACCAGTTTTCCTTGACGACCTCGACGAGGTTGATCACCACGTCATCGGGCCGGACGTTCAATTGCTTGTGCAGATCGTCGACGATGCGCTTGTAGAAGGCTTGTTTGAGCTCGACCGAGCGCCCTGCCGTCAACGTGATCTGGATGAAGACGATATCCTGAGTGTAACGGTTGCCCATATAGCTGTCGGCGAAATTCATTTCCTCGGGTGCATGCTCGGTGATGACCTGAAACTTGTCGTTCTGCGGCACATCGATCAAGTCGGTCATGGCTTTGTAGACGATCTCGCCCACCGTCTTTCGATATTGCGCAGGTTTGCCTCGTATCAGATCGATCCGGACGAATGGCATCGCGTGTCTCCTCGGTCGCAGGTCGGCGCCGCCTTCATGTAGGTCAACTCAAGGAATGCACGAGGCCAATGATTTCCTCATTTGTCGTCCCTTGCCGGAAATGAGGGCAAGCTCGGCAGCATCCCAGTCGAAGAATTCCCATCCGAGCATAGTACCCGACGGCGTCAGCCACCGCGTTGACAAAGAGGGTGTGGAGGCCGAGCGTCGCTGCAAAATCATCGACCATTGCTGCGAGCTTGGTTCCGTGGCCTTGCCGCTGAAGGTCGCAGCGGATGGCAACGAGCCGCACAATCCCCGTGTCGTCGCCGCGATCGTCGAGCCGGGTCGTGCCGATGGCCTGATTGTCGAGTTTTAGGAGCAAGGAATAACGATCTGGCAGGCGCTCCTCGGGGCGCTTGTCGTCATAGCCGGTGAGCCCTCGCGCGGTCCACAAGACGTCGCGCCTGATCGCGTGATAGCTCGCCCAATCGGCGTCGTCCCGCACTCGAATGAGTTCGTAGGTCATCGTCTCGGCCATGCGCAGCAACGGTCCGCTTCCGACGTTGCCGCCGATCCGGCTATTTGTCATCTAACTTCGCGTGGTTTGATTGCCCTTGCGGCACGTTGATCCCGCAGTTTTCCACGGCGTGCAGCCGGCGGACCCTTTGCCCGCCGGATCATCTACAATGACGTCGTGCGAATCAGGCGTCGTGTGACGCCCCCCAAGGCGCGTCATGTTGGCCCCCCAGTCCAGTCGGCATTTTCTTGGCGTCGAGTGCTCCGCGACGGGGCGGGCGTGGCGCGACCGGCTTGACGATCGGGCGAGCGCACGGGCGTTGACGATCGTGCAGCGGCACGGGTTGTCGGAGTTGCTCGCGCGGATCATTGCCGGACGCAATATCGACGCGGACGCGGTTGCGGCCTTTCTCGATCCGACCATCAAGCAGCTGATGCCGGACCCCGACGTGCTCACCGACATGCCGGCCGCCGCAAATCGCATCGCGGATGCGGTCGTGCGCGGCGAGAAGGTCGCGATCTTCGGCGACTACGATGTGGATGGGGCCACGTCGGCCGCTCTCGTCGCAACGTTTCTGCGCGTCGCCGGCCTTGATCCCAAGGTCTACATCCCGGACCGCATCTTCGAGGGCTATGGACCGAACGCGGAGGCGATCCGCGCGCTTGCGGGGCAGGGCGCAACGCTGCTCATCACCGTCGATTGCGGCACCACCAGCATCGAGCCGCTGGCCGAGGCCAGGCGGCTCGGCCTCGACACCGTGGTGATCGATCATCATCAGGCCGACGAGGCGCTGCCGGAGGCAAAGGCCATCGTCAATCCGAACCGGCTCGACGATCTCTCCGGCCTCGGCCATCTCGCCGCCGTCGGGCTGGCGTTCCTTGTCGTCGTCGCGGTCAACCGCGAGTTGCGGCGGCGCGGCTTCTGGACCGCGGCTCGCCCCGAGCCTGCGCTCCTCGATTTCCTCGACCTCGTCGCGCTCGGCACCGTTGCCGACGTGGTGCCCCTCGTTGGGCTCAATCGCGCGTTCGTTGCCAAGGGCCTGATCGCCATGCGGCGGCGCGAGCGGGTCGGCCTCACCGCGCTCATCGACGTGGCGCGGCTTACAGGGCCGCCGGAGCCCTGGCACCTCGGCTATATGCTCGGGCCGCGCATCAACGCCGGCGGCCGCATCGGCCGGGCCGATCTGGGCGTGCAACTTCTGCTGTGCGCGGACCAGATCGAGGCTGCCGCGCTCGCCGCCGAACTCGACCGGCTCAACCGCGAGCGCCAGGCGATCGAGCTTGCCGCCGTCGCGGAGGCAGAGGCCGAGGCGATGGCGGCGCTCGGCATCGAGGAGAAGGGCGCCGTGGTGGTGACGGCGTCGCCGCGCTGGCACCCGGGCGTCGTCGGCCTCGTTGCCGCGCGGCTGAAGGAGCGGTTCGACCGCCCGGCATTCGCGATCGCACTCGGTGCGGGCGAGACCGGCACCGGCTCGGGGCGCTCTGTGCCAGGCGTCGATCTCGGTCGCGCGGTGCGCCACGCGGTCGCTGCCGGGCTGATCGAGAAAGGTGGCGGCCACGCCATGGCCGCCGGCATCACGCTGCGCAAAGACAGGCTCGGCGCGTTCCGCGCATTCCTCGAGGAAAGTCTCAGCGCCGATGTCGAGAACGCGCGCCGTGACGACGCGTTGCTGGTCGATGGGGCACTTACGGCACGCGCCGCAACGGCCGAACTGCATGCGGAACTGGCCGCTGCAGGCCCATTCGGGGCCGGCAATCCGGAGCCGATCATCGCATTGCCGGCGCATACCATCGCCTATGCCGAGGAGGTCGGCCAAGCCCATGTGCGCGCGCGGCTCGCCGCCGGCGACGGCGCAACGCTCGACGCCATCGCCTTCCGCGCCGCCGGCCAGAAACTCGGCCACGCCCTTCTCAAGAACCGCGGCCGCAGCATGCACGTTGCCGGCACGCTCGCGGTCGACCGTTGGCAAGGCAACGAGCGGCTCCAACTGCGCCTGCTCGACGTTGCGCCGATCGACCCGGTTGACCGGCTGCGCATCCCGTAGGGTGCGCAAAGGCGGCTGATGCGCCGCTGTGCAGGGCACAGACGTCGTTCCGCCGTGCGCACGTGTGCCTCGAAGCACGCGGGTGGCGCGACACTCCACGGTGCGCACGCTTCGCTTTGCACACCCTACGGGATAGGCCGTCGGGCCTCGCGCGGAGTGGCACGACAGGCTCGGGCGCGTTATACCAACGCCGTCTCGCACATCCGGAATGATCAATGTCCAATCTCAATCTCTCGGTCGCAGTCGGCGACTACGATCGCAATCGTCCGCTCATCAACGGCGCCATTCGCATTGATGGGGTCGATCCCGTATTCATGACCCTGTCGCCGGAGGAAATCTTCTTCCGCGCGTTTCGCTCGGTTGATTTCGATATCTGCGAGCTCTCGCTGTCGAGCTATACGGTGAAGACGGCGCTCGGCGAGTGTCCTTACGTGGGCATTCCCGCTTTCGTGTCGAAGGCGTTCCGCCACACCTCGATCTACGTGCGCACCGATCGCATCAAGGAGCCCAAGGACCTCAAGGGCAAAAAGGTCGGCGTGCCGGAATATCAGCTGACCGCGAACGTGTGGGCGCGCGCGATCCTGGAGGACGACTTCGGCGTGAAGCCGTCGGATATCCATTGGATCAGGGGCGGCATCGAGCATGCCGGGCGGCCCGAAAAGATCACCGTCAAGCTGCCGGCGGGGGTGCGGCTCGACAACGCGCCGGAGGGCGCAACGATTTCCGCGCTCCTCGATTCAGGCGACATCGACGGCTTCATCGCGCCGCGTCCGCCGATCTTCATCGAACGCGGCCACCCCAATGTCGGCTGGCTGTTCCGCGATCCGGTGGCGGCCGCGAAAGACTGGTACAAGCGCACCGGCATCTTCCCGATCATGCATCTGATCGGCATTCGCCGCACGCTCGCCGAGAAGCATCCGTGGCTTCCGGTCGCGGTGTTCAAGGCGTTCGAGCAGTCGAAGACGACGGCGCTGGCGGCACTGAGCGACACGTCCGCCACCAAGGTGACGCTGCCGTTCGTCGAGGAGACGCTCAAATCAGTGCGCGAACTGATGGGCAACGACTTCTGGTCATACGGCGTCGAGCCCAATCGCACCACGCTCGAGACCTTCCTGCGCCACCACCATTCGCAAGGCCTGTCGCCGCGGCTGATGAAAGTCGAGGAGATGTTCCACCCCTCGGTCTACGAGACGTTCAAGGTGTAGTGCGCGGCGGGAGTTCGCCGCTCACTTCTGAATTTGGATCAGCTCGGCGAGTTGCTGCTTGGTGAGCGGCGCCGGAATGAATTTGAGCCTCACCGCCTCCTCCATCAGCGAATCGATGCCGTGGATTTCGTCGGGGTCGATGAGAGATTTGGGGAAGAACTCGTCGCGCACCTGGCGGGCGACGTCCTCCGAAACGCCGACGAATGCGGCGTAGTCTTTGAGGACCTGCGGATTGTTGCTGTACATGTAGGCGATCGACTCGCGATAGGCGGCCATGAAGCGGCCGATCGCCTCCTTGCGCTTGGCCAGTGCGTCCGCATTGGCGACGATGATGCGAATGGTCTGGCCGCGCACGAGCGAAGAGTCGATCGCGCGCGCGATGACGCGCGTCTTGCCCTCTCCGATCTCCTTGAGGCCGAACGGCGGCGACGACCAGCCGACATCAACCTGATCGGTCATGACCGCAGTGAGCGTCGATGACGGATTGCCGGTCGCCATCGGTTTTGCCTTGAGTTTGAACTCGTCGATGAAGGCGCGGACGATGCTGTTGGTGGACGAGCCATTGGTCGAATAAGCGATAGTGTTCTTGTCGGTCATCTCGGCGAGCGTCTTGAACGGCGCCGACGTCTTTGCGTACCAGAAGTCAGCGGCGCCCGTGGCTTCGGCGCCGATGATGCGGACGGGCGCGCCCTTCACGTAGGCGGCCATCGCGCCGAGCGTGCCGACCGCGAGCCCGATATCGACGCTGCCGGCGATAACCGGCTGCAGCGTCTCGCCGCTGCCGGACGTGTAGATCATCTCAAGCGTGATGCCGTGCTTCTTGAAGATGCCGGCCTCGTTGCCGAGCTGCGTAATCGACGTGTCCCAGTTGCCGCGCTGACCGATGGTGAGCTTGATGACGTCGTCGGCGCGAACGGCGGGCGAGGCGAGGGAAGCGAAGGCCGCGCCGAGGATGAGCGCGCGACATGCGAGATGTTTCATCGTGTTTCCTCCTGTTTTATCCTTTGGCCACGGTACGACCGTCGTTGCCGGTAGGGAACGCCATCATCGCGGCCTGATCGTGCCGAGACCGCCGAGGCGGCCGACGAGCGCGTTGGCGCCGATCGCGAGCACGAACAGCACGATCAGCATCGCATACATCCGCGGCATGTCGAACAGGCTGTAGGCCTGGATGATAAGGAAGCCGACGCCACGGTTGGAAAGCTTGGTTTCCGCAAGCAGCGTTCCGATGATGGCGACGCCGAGGCCGAGCCGCACCCCGTTGATGATGGGATGGCGCATCGCCGGCAGATAGACCTTCGTCGCCATCTGCCAGGCGTTGGCGCGAAAGCTCTTGCCGACGCGGATCAGCACCTGGTCGATCTGGCGCATGCCGGCCGCGGTCGAAAGCGCAATCGGAAAGAAGCAGGAAATCGCGCCCATTGCGACCTTCGATCCGGGACCGACCCCGAACCACATGATCATCACCGGGAAGAAGATGATCTTTGGCGTCGGCCCAAGATAGTAAAGGTACGGCTCATAGGCTCTTGCGAGCAGCTTGTTGCTGCCGAGGACGAGGCCGGCAACGAGACCGCCTACGCCGCCGATGAGGAGCCCGGTGCCCACTTCGCCGGCGGTGACGCCGAGATTCCAATAGTAGTCGGGTGACGACAGCAGCTTGAAGGTCGCGCTTCCGATCGCGCCCAGCGAAGGTACCACGTCGCGGTAGAACAGCTCCAAGCGCGACACGGTCTCCCAGAGCAGGAGCACCGCGACGATGATCGCGATCTGTACCAGCGTGACTGGATCGGTCCAGACGGGCGGAGCCGCCGTCAGTCTCAGTTGACCGGCCTCAGCCATCGCTCGATCCATTCGGTTATGACAAAGAATACGACGCTTACCAGAATCACGAAGCAGATCGCCGCATAAGTGCCGGGCAGGTCATAGCGTTCGGCGAGATCGTTGATGAGTTGGCCGAGCCCGCCGAAATTGATCAGAAATTCGACGCCGACAACATTGATCAGGGTGAAGATGAGCCCGAGCCTCACGCCGACGAAGATCGTCGGCAGCGCCGCCGGGAACAGGATTTTCGTAAACAGTTGCGGCGAGGTGAGGTTGAAGCTTCTCCCCACATTGATGAGGACCTGGCGCGTTGCGGCGAGCCCCTCGATGGTCTTAAGGATCACGGGCGGCAGCCCGGCGACGAAGCCCATCATGATGATGGTCCACACGTTGCGGCCGAAAATGACGAGGAACAGCGGATACATCAGCACGGTCGGGGCCGCCGCCGCCGCCGCCACCCATGTCTCGGTTGCGCGGCGCAGTAGATTGAACCGAAACAGCAGCAGCCCAAGCGCGACCCCGACAATCGTGATCATTGCGCCCGCGGTAAACGCCTCGAAGAAGGTGAGGCGGAAGCGATCGGCAATGTCCTCCTCGGTGATGACGCGCCCGAATGCCATCGCGATCTGCGACGGCATCGGCACGATGAAGCGATTGATGACACCGATACGGATCAGAATTTCGACGGCAAGGATCGCGATAATCAGCGAGCCGAAGCCCAGCGCCGGCGGGACGATGCGCGAGCGCGCAAGAGCGGCGGACGTCACGGCCCTGATCCGTGGTGATGCAGCATGCGGCTTTCCTCGTCCTGCATGCCGCGGCTAGCCTCTTCGCGCAGGTCGCTCCACAGCTGCGCGACGTAATGGCCGAAGGCTTCGCTCGACACGACTTCGGACGAGCGCGGGCGCGGCAGGTCGATGTCGATGATGCGCTTCACGCGACCGGGCCGGTAGGTCATCACCAGGATACGGTCGGCAAGCTGCACCGCTTCGGTGATGTTGTGGGTGATGAGCAGCGTCGTCTGCTTGAGTTGCTGCTGGATCTGCAGGACCTTGTCGCCGAGCAGCAGCCGGGTCTGCTCGTCGAGCGATGCGAACGGCTCATCCATCAGCAAGATTTTCGGCTCGGAGGCGAGCGTGCGGGCGATCGCAACGCGCTGGCGCATGCCGCCCGACAGCTCGGCCGGATAGCGGTTCTCGAAGCCGCCGAGCCCGACGAGCGCGATGAATTTCTTGGCCTTGTCGTGGCGCGCGGCCTTGCCCATGCCTGCGATCTCGAGCGGGAAGGCGACGTTCTCGATGACGGTGCGCCAAGGAAAGGTGGATTCTTCCTGGAACACCATGCCGATCGAAGGATGCGGGCCGTGCACGGTTTCGCCGCCGACCGTGACGATGCCGTCGTAGCCGTCGGTCAGGCCGCCGATGACGTTGAATAGGGTCGACTTGCCGCAGCCGGATGGGCCGATCACCGCCAGGAATTCGCCCGGCCGTACGCTCGAGCGAGACGTGGTCGACCGCGACCAGCGGACCTTCGGGAGTGTCGAACTGCTTGATGATGTCATTGACCACCAGGATGCCGCGCTCGGACGGCGCATCTGCGGCGGTCTTGGACAAGGTTGAAACGCTCGCCATGAATAACCTTGTTGCTATCCTCACCTCCCCCTGGAGGGGGGAGGTCGGCCGCGCAGCGGCCGGGAGGGGGTGACAGCGGTGCAACAATCTCGATGCAGAACCTTTTGCACCGCTGTCACCCCACCCCGCTCGCTTCGCGAGCGACCCTCCCCCTCCAGGGGAGGGTCGATAAACTTACCCCGACTTGCGGTGCGAAATCGCGCCGGCGTCGCGGGCGCCATAGCCCGGCTCGATCCGCACGTCGACCACTGCGACTTCGCCATTGTCCACGGCAGCAATCGCCTCGGCGAACGTCGCGGCGAGATTCTCGGTCCGGGTGATCGGGCCAAAACCGCGAGCGCCCTGGGCACGGGCGAGGCCGGCCATGTCGATCTCCGGGTCGAGCATCTTCTGGCCGATCCACTTGTTGTCGACCGGCCGGTTGCGCAAAATCGCCATCCGCTCCTGATGCACCTCGTCGTTGTAGAACGAGCGATTGTTGGCCACGATGATGAGAAGGGGAATGCGGTAGTGCACCGCAGTCCAGAGCGATGTCGCGCTCATCAGGAAGTCGCCGTCGCCGCAAATGCCGACCGGCAGGCGACCCGAGCCCCTGAGCGCGAGCGCCGCGCCGACCGAAATGCCCGGACCGCCGCCGACGCCGCCGCCGCCGTCCGAGCCCAGAAAATCGAGCGGGTGACGGAAATGCCAGAACGAGCCCTGCCACGACAGCGGCAGATGCGTGAGCGTCACGTCGCGGCTGTCGACCGCGCCGCGCAATGCATGGGCGAGGTCTTCGATGCCGATGGTGTCCTTCGCGCCGCCCTTGGGCTCGTGCAGCGGGCGCGGCGCGCCTTTCGGCTTGGACGACGCCGGACCGACGGCAGCGGCAAGCGCGATCGCGACGGCGTCGGGATCGGCGGCGATGAAAAGGTCGACCGGCGGCAGTCCCTGGTAGTCCATGCTCCAGCCGTTATGCAGTTGGTGGTCGAGCGAGACCTGGATCACTTTGCCCTTGGGCGCCGCGCCGACCGATTTCAACGTGCCGGCGAGATCGACCCAGTCGAAGCTCAGGATCAGGTCGGCCTCGCGGAGCAGCGGCGTCAGTTCGTCCTTGGTGAACGGCTGAGGCGCGTCGACGTGCAGCGGATGGTCGGTCGGGAACGCGGCGCCGGTCTTCGGCGTCGTGCAGACGTGCGCGCCGATCGCCTCGGCAAGGGCGACGCGGCTTTTCCAGGCCTGGACACTGCGCGAGACGCGGCCGGCGAGGATCACCGGGTGCTTCGCCTTCTCGAGCCAGGCGGCGGCCTCGTTGATCAGGTCGGCGGGAGCCCCGGCAGCGACCGGCGGCATGAAGCGAGCCGCTTCGATCGGCGCGCAGCGGCTTGTCGAGCACCGACTCCTGCATGTCCGCATCGAGGTTGATGTAGACCGGGCCGCGCGGAGCGGTGTTCGTCAGCCACGCGCCGCGCAGCAGTGCTTCGCGTGCTGCCGCGGGCGAGGCGGGCTGGTCGTCCCACTTGGTGTAATTGCGAACGATCGCGCCCTGATCGGCCGCAGTGTGAATCCAGTCGATCCACGGCCGGCGCTTGGCGGCGTCGACCGGCCCGGTGGCGCCCAGCACAATGATCGGCATGCGGTCGCACCAGGCGTTGAAGATCGCCATGGTGGCATGGAACAGGCCGACATTGGAGTGCACCGCCGCCGCCATCGCCTTGTCCGTCACCTTGGCGTAGCCATGGGCGATCGCGACCGCTGCCTCTTCGTGCAGGCACAGCAGCATCTGCGGAGCCGCGTTGCCGATGTGATTGACGAGGCTGTCGTGAAGGCCGCGATAGCTCGCGCCAGGGTTGAGCGCGATATAGGGGATGTCGAGGTCGCGCAGCGTTTCGGCGACGACGTCGCTGCCGAAGCCCGCGACATTGGTGCCCGACGGTATCGGCCGCTCGATGGTCGAGATTTCGGCCTTGGCCCCGGACTTCGGTCGCGTTGCAGCCGCGGGCCGAGCGATACCTTCGCTTGTGGACATTTGCGTCTAACCTTCTGATCAGGATCGTGACGATCCAAGCCGATCAGGAGCTTTGACGCAACCGGGCCAGGACCTTGAGACCGGCATAGCCGTCGGCGGGCGAAATGCCAACTTTCTTCTGGTAGTCGCGGACCGCGCGTTGGGTGTCGCGGCCGACGCGGCCGTCGCTGCCGTCGGTGTCGAAGCCGAGCGCGGTGAGGCGGCGTTGCAACTCCTGGACTTCCGCAAGGGTCATCAGGCGTTCGCTGCCGGGGAACGGCTGCACGGGCGCGGAACCTAACGGTCGTGCCCAAGCGCCCACGCAGGATCGCGATCCATGATGTCGGGTATGTGGCAGGGTGTGGCGCAATGGCCGCAGTTACGAATCGATCGCGGTGGAGAACTGCGCTTCGGCATTGATTGACCGGACAATGCGGCCGATAAGGTGGCAGTGAGCGGCAGAGAATGTCACATGGTTCTCGCTTGCGTACGTGTAGCTTGCGTTGGAGGCGTCCATGTTGCGCAGTCTGTGAATGGGATTGGCAATGGCAGAGTTCGACGTTACGGCTTTCGTGGCCAAGATGGATGGTATGGGTGTGAAGTTGACAGCGGTTCCTCTCGCTGACGGGAAAGTCCGGGTCAGCCGCTGGCGAATGATGCAATCGGTTGAGAATGCAAAGCAGGCCGAGGATTTGTGGACGTCCCAGATCGGAAACAATCAGGCCCGTATCGACGTCCTGGCCAAACACCTGACCGCTCAAGTGCCCCCGGCCCCTCGTGGGGTGCTAACGCAGGTTCCGCCCGCGAAGGGCGTCTCTCAATCTCCGCCCGATCCCAGGGCTATCCCTCAGACGCCGTCGACCATTAAGGGCGCGCCTCAGATTTTGCCGACCACCAAGGCAGCCGCACCCGAAGCTCCTCCGGCTCCTAAGGTTGCTCCCCGCGCAGTCTCGGATCTCAGTGCCGAGCTGTTGCGACGACCCATTGAAAAGCCGCCGGAGCGACCCGGCGCAAAGCCGCAAGAGGTGCGCAAAGCGTAACGGCGCTGCGCCGCTTCACCGTTGGGGTTGGAAGTTGCGAAGCAGCCGTCACGCATAAAGCGCGTCACACTCGGCCGCAAATCTCACGACCCGCCCTATCGTGTCCGCTTCGGCGATGAGAGGCGCGTGCCCCTGGTCCGGCACTTCGTACAGGTCCATGTCGGGGTGGCGGGTCTGCATCTCCTGCACCGTCTCCGTGCTCAGAAGATCAGAGTTGGCGCCGCGAAACACAAGAAGCGGCATCTGCCCCAGTGCCTCGAACTGCGCCCACATGGTCTTGATCGGTCGATCGGGCGTTATCGAGTCGAGGGTGCGCGCAATTTCGGCATCGTACTTGGCGATGTACCGGCCGTTTTCTTGGCGCCACATGCGATGGGCGGCTGCGATCCAGTCGGCGGTTTCGAACTTGGGAAACTGCGCGCCCGATGTCCGCCGCAAGATGTCGGCGCCTTCTTCGTAATCGCGCGGCTCCGGCAATTTGCCGACGTAGCTTTTGATCCGCATCATGCCCTTGGGCTCGATCACCGGACCGATGTCGTTGAGGATGGCGCCGGCGATCGCTGCCGGGCGAACAGTGGCAAACTCCATCGTCACCATGCCGCCGCGCGACGTGCCAAGAAAGATGGCCGGGGCCGCCCCAATGGCCGTGATCACGGCAATGACGTCGGCGGTTTCGACGCGGACGGCATAATTGCTCGTGTTGGGATCGTAGCTTGAGAGGCCGCGGCCGCGAAAATCGATGGCCAGCACCCGTCGCGGTGCTGCCGCGTCATCGGCAAGCGCACTCGCGACTTCCTCAAAGTCCTCTGCATTGCGCGAGAGGCCCGGGAGGCACAACACTGGCAGGCGGTCGCTGTTGCGCGGACCGTAGTCGCGCACATGCAGCCGCAGGCCGTCTGGGGCAGTGATGAACCTGCTTTCAAAACCGGGCATCGTAGTAGGCCTCACCCGGCTGTTGCAGCCGTCTTAATTGCTGCCGGCGCCGCGCCGGAGGTCCGCCTCGATCAGCAGCCGCGGATTGCCGCCGAAACGCACCCGATAGACCTGGATGTTTTCCAGGATGCGCTGAACATAATTACGGGTCTCGGAGAAAGGAATACGCTCCACCCAATCGACGGGATCGACATTGGGATCGCGCGGGTCACCGTACCGTTCGATCCATTCCTTGACCCGGCCGCGGCCTGCATTGTAGCCGGCGAACGCGAGGATATAGGAGCCGCGATAGCCCTCGATGACGTCGCCGAGTTCGGCCGCACCAAGCTGCATGTTGTAGACTTGGTCGTTGATCAGGCGCCGCTCGTCGTAGCTGACATTGAACTTGCGCGCCATTTCCCGGCCGGCGGACGGCGTGACCTGCATCAGGCCGATCGCGTTCGCGGACGACCGATCGCGCGGATTGAAGGCGCTCTCCTGCCGCGCGATCGCGTAGACGATCTCGCGTCCCACTTCCGGGCCGATCGCGGAATAGCGCGGCAGACCGAATGTGGGGAAGGCATAGTGGTCGAACGGATAGCCGCGACCGAGCGCCTCCTTGCCGAGCA
The DNA here is from genome assembly GCA_963787675.1 of uncultured Alphaproteobacteria bacterium. Taxonomy (GTDB): domain Bacteria; phylum Pseudomonadota; class Alphaproteobacteria; order Rhizobiales; family Xanthobacteraceae; genus JAJPKK01. The sequence continues at coordinate 520,887 of CAWBDV010000003.1, forward strand.
GAAGCAGAGCGCGGGCGTCCTGGTTGCGCGAGATGGCCTCGGCAACGCCCGCCATCGCGGCTATGTCCTGGCCGTGGTCGCCAAGATCCGCGGCGATCGACACGACGAGGTCGCGCTCGTTGGCCGCGTAGAGGATTTCGACGGCGCGCGCGACCTCGCTGCGCGTGGCGGCATGTCGGTCCGGCGGCGGGGAGACCACGATTTCGGGCAGGCCGAGGCGGGCGCGGGCAAGCTGCCCGTAATAGGCCGTGTTGTAGCGCGCGGCTTCCTGGTAGAAGCCGTGGGCCTCGTGCGACCGGTTCATCGTCTCGGCGGCGCGGCCGCGCCAGTAGTTGGCGCGGGCGAGCGAGATCGGATTGTTGGTGGTCTGTGCGATGCGCGTGAAGTGCTGGGCCGCGACCGAAGGATTATTGAGGAAGCGCAGCGCGATCCAGCCGGCGGTGAACTGGCTTTCGACCCGATAGTTTTCCTTGAACGGCGTCGCGGCGTCGCGGGCGACCTGGTAGGCGGCGTTGGCCTGGTTGAGATCGAGGAGCTTGCGCGCCAAGAGGCGGCGCTCGACCCACCACTCGTCGGAATCTTGCACCGCGGCGGCATCCTTCGGCGCCGCCATCATCAGTTCGGTGGCCTCGGCGATCTTGTCGGCGTGGCGCAACACATGAATGCGGGCGAAAATGATGCCTGGGTCGCGTTGCGCGCTTGCCGGCAGCGACTCGATCAGCGACTTCGCGTTGTTGGATTTCTCGTTGGCGGCGATCCATGCCTTGGCGATGGCAGGTTCGCTGCCGCCGAGGCGATGGGCGGCACGCAGGCCGGCCGCATTGTCGCGGGCATAAAGCCGGCGCGCCATGCGCGCCTTCTCGTCCGCGGGCGTAATGAGGCCGCCGAAGGTCTGGAGCGCCTGCTCCTCAAGATCCGGCGACAGCTGCTCACTGATCCACGGTCCGCGGATCAGAGCCTGCGCAGCGGCGCGATCGCCCGTCGCCAGAAGAGCGCGCGCAAGGGCGAATGCACCTTTGGTCGAAGCGGGAGAGTTTCCGGAGAAGCCGCGGATGGTGGCGAGGTCCGCGCCCTCCTGCCAAAGCATGCCCTCGGCGCGGCGGCGGAACATCTGCGCATGCGGCCAATTCGGGTTGGCGGCGACGAAGGCGCGATAGCGGGCGAATGTCGCGTCGTTGTTTTCGCTATGGAGAATCGCCCATTCGACGAGCTTGCGGGCAGTCGGGTCTTCGATACGGCTCTCGATGTCGGTCGCGTCCTGCGATCGGCCGCGCCGGGCGAACTCGAGGGCCTGCTTGACGGTGGCAATGTCGCGTTCGGAGAAACTGCCGCTCGGCGCCGAAGGCGCTTCCTCGCGCGGCAGGGGCAGAGCAGACGAGGGCAGGGACGCCGTGTGGTATTCGGCAACGGCCGGCGTTGGCTTTGCCGTGGCCTGAGCGGTGGTTACGGGGGCTTGTGCAGTGGCGATCTGAGGTCGCGGGCGCGGCAGCGGCACATGCTTGAGATGCGGCGCCGCGGTTGCCGCAGCGGCAATGAGCGCGCCGGCCAAGCCGCCGGCTGCGATACCTGATTGTCGCCGTATCAATGATCCCCCCGTACCCACGGACAGCGCGCGCCGGCCGCAATTTGCCCCGAAGAACACCCTTGTTTCGAACCCCTTAAGGAAACCCTAAGCGGTAAATCGTGGCAATGGTTCGGCAGATTGCACAATGCTTGATCGCGCGGGGCTTTAATCCCATCGCCGAAATCGTTATGAATGCACGGGGATGCCGGTTTCCCGCCTTGAGGAGCAATCATGGGTGCGAGGACGAACTTTCGCGGATCATTCACTGCCCTGGTGACACCGTTCAAGGACGGGGCTGTGGATGAGAAAGCGTTCCGCGCTCTTGTCGCCTGGCAGATCAGCGAGGGTACCAACGGCCTCGTGCCGGTCGGAACCACCGGCGAAAGCCCGACACTGTCCCACGACGAGCACAAGCATGTCGTGGAGTGGTGCATCGGCGAGGCGGGCGGCCGCGTCCCCGTGGTTGCCGGAGCCGGATCAAACTCGACGCGTGAGGCGGTCGAACTCGCGAAGCACGCGGAAGAGGCCGGCGCCGACGCCGTGCTGGTGGTGACGCCTTATTACAACAAGCCGACCCAGGAAGGGCTCTACCAACACTTCAAGGCGATCAACGACGCCATCGGCATTCCGATCATCATCTACAATATCCCGGCGCGGTCCGTGATCGATATGTCCGTCGACACGATGAAGCGCTTGTTCGAGCTGAAGAACATTGCCGGCGTCAAAGATGCGACCGCGAGCATGACGCGGGTCTCCCAGCAGCGCGAGACACTCGGTCCCGACTTCAACCAACTGTCCGGCGAGGATGTGACGGCCCTCGGGTTCATGGCGCATGGCGGCCATGGCTGCATTTCGGTGACCTCGAATGTCGCGCCGCGGCTGTGCGCCGAATTCCAAAGTGCGTGCCTGCGCGGCGATTTCGGCACGGCACTCAAGCTCCAGGACAAGCTCCTGCCGCTACACCAGAATCTGTTCATCGAGACTAATCCCGCTCCGGTGAAATATGCGCTCTCCGTTCTCGGCCGATGCGAGGAGACGGCGCGGTTGCCGATGGTGTCGCTGTCGGAGAAGTCAAAGACCGCAGTGCGCGCCGCGATGGTCCATGCCGGGCTGATCAATTAACCGACGGGCAGCGCGCCTGCGCGTGCGAATTGGTGGGTTGCCTGCGGGCTCTCTTAAGATGGGGCTCGGCACACCTGCTGCCCGCCGGCAAATTTGGGGAACGCCATGCTCGAAGACTTCAAGAAATTCGCGCTGCGCGGCAATGTCATCGACCTTGCGGTCGGCGTCATCATCGGGGCTGCCTTCGGCGCGATCGTGAATTCGCTGGTGGGCGACATCATCATGCCGACGATCGGAGCGGTTACCGGCGGTCTCGACTTCTCCAACTACTTCATTCCGCTGTCCTCCAAGGTCACGGCCGGTAATCTCGCGGACGCCAAGAAGCAAGGCGCGGTGCTGGCATGGGGGAGTTTCCTGACGATTGCGATCAACTTCGCGATCATCGCCGTCGTCCTGTTCATGGTGATCAAGGGGATATCGAAGCTCTACAAGCAAGAGGCTGCAAAGCCGGCCGAGCCCGCTAAGCCCACGCCTGAAGTCGTCCTGCTCACCGAGATCCGGGACCTTCTCAAGAAGTGACTGGAACATGGCGGAGAAGAAAGAGCCAGCGCACAAGATCGTCGCCGATAATCGCAAGGCGCGTTTCAATTATGAGATCGGAGAGGTATTCGAGGCCGGCATCGCGCTCACCGGCACCGAGGTGAAGTCGCTGCGAACCGGCCGCGCGACCATCGCGGAGTCCTACGCCGATGCCCGCGGCGGCGAGATCTGGCTGATCAATTCGAATATCCCCGAATACCTGCAGGCGAGCCGCTTCAATCATGCGCCGAAACGGCCGCGGAAGCTGTTGCTCCACAAGAGCCAGATCAAGAAGCTAGCCGGTGCGGTCGAGCGCGAAGGCATGACCATCGTGCCGCTGCGCCTGTTCTTCAACGAGAAGGGCCGGGCCAAGCTCGATATCGCACTCGGCCGCGGCAAGAAGCTTCACGACAAGCGCGAGACCGAGAAGAAGCGGAGCTGGAACCGCGAAAAGGGCCGCCTGTTGCGGATGAAGGGGTAGGCGGCGGCTCTCCGCTCGCATCAACTTCGCCCTTTCCGACTTTGATTCATCACCGATGAGGGCCACTTATGTCGCTGCCCGTAAAGCTCGACCACTGCGTGATCCACGTCTCCGACTGGGAGCGCTCGAACGCGTTCTATCGCGATGTGGTCGGCGCCGAGGTGGTGCCGCGCGGCGCCTATTTCGCCTACCGCTTCGGCGACACCCAGCTCAATCTCCATGGCCCCGGGATGATCGGAAATCCGGTAGCCCGGCTGCCGGTGCAGCCCGGCAACAGCGATATCTGCTTCGAGTGGAAGGGACCAATCGCTGACGCCATCGCCCATCTCGAGCGCCACAAGGTCGCGATCGAACTCGGTCCGGTGGAGCGCCATGGCGCCAAGGGCAAGGGCACGAGCGTCTATTTTCGCGATCCGGACGGCTCGCTTCTGGAATTCATGTCCTATCAGTGAAGGGCTATTTGCTCTTCCCGACAGCGGAGAGCGCGGCCGCCGTCTTTGGCTCGGCGGGTGCATCGAGATAGCTGCGCACCGCGGCGAACACCGAACGGAACATCTCCGGCGTCAGCACGCCGGTATTCGTATTGTAGCGCGAGCAGTGGTAGCTATCGAATAGCTTGAGCGCACCGACCGCGTGGGTCGCACCGTGCGCGAATCGCAGTGCGGATATCCGCGAACCGAGCGCGACGACGACGCTGTCATGGGCGATCCGGCCGAGCGCGACGATCGCGGCGAGCTTCGGCATTTCGGAAATCGTTGCCACCAGGAATTGGCGACATCGGCGGATTTCGTCGCCGGTCGGCTTGTTTTCGGGAGGCACGCAGCGCACGGCATTGGTGATGCGGGCATCCTTGAGCGCGAGGCCGTCGTCGGGGCGCGCCGCAAAGGTCCCGGTCGAAAACCCGTATTGCGCGAGCGTCGCGTAAAGGAGATCGCCGGCGTAGTCGCCGGTAAAGGGTCGGCCGGTGCGATTGGCGCCCTGCAGACCGGGTGCAAGCCCCACGATCAGGAGGCGCGCGTCGATTGGCCCAAAGGAGGGTACGGGAGAGTTGTGCCAGTCTGGTTGGCGCGCGCGCCAAGACTTCGCGGAAGGCAACGAGCCGCGGACAGTGTGGGCAATCGCGTCCGACTTTGCTGCCGCGCGGGGCGCCGCCGCTGCCGGCCATGGCGGCAGGCGATCAATCTTCGTCGAATTCGTCGTCGTCATCGGCGCCCACCGGCGCCCGCGCGGGCACCGGGCCGCGTTGCAAGAACTGCGGCGTGTGCTGGCGCGGCTCCCGAGGCTCCCGGGCCGGCCGTTCAGGACGCTCGCCGGGGTCGCGGCCGATCTTGTTTTGGAGTTCGGCAATGTCGAGGAAGATGTCCGCTTGGCGTCGCAATTCGTCGGCAACCATGGGAGGCTGCGTCGATACGGTCGATGCCACGGTGACCCGGACGCCCTTGCGCTGCACCGCCTCGACCAGCGATCGGAAATCTCCGTCGCCGGAAAACAAAACCATGTGGTCGATCTGGCCCGCGATCTCCATGGCGTTGACTGCAAGCTCGATGTCCATGTTGCCCTTGACTTTGCGCCTGCCAGTCTGGTCGACGAACTCTTTCGTCGCCTTGGTCACGACCGTGTAGCCATTGTAATCAAGCCAGTCGATCAACGGACGGATCGAGGAATACTCCTGATCCTCGACCACGGCGGTATAATAGAAGGCGCGCAACAGGTACCCCCGCGACTGAAACTCACGCAACAGCCGCTTGTAATCTATGTCGAAGCCAAGCGATTTTGCGGTCGCATAAAGGTTGGCGCCATCGATGAAGAGGGCAATTTTTTCGCCGGACACAGACATGGGAGTTCTTTCGATCAAAGCCGTGCCTGCTTGGCAGCAGGGCAAGGGATTATCTCGACCGCCGATCGATCAAACGACAGGACGGCCATCAGGGACAGGATGCCACGGACCAAAGTCGCATGGCGCTTAAGTTACAGGACCCGCCTGCGGAAAAAGTACTCGCTTCGAAATCGAGCTTGGGCGCGCCGTAATCCCACACACCGCGGTCGCCCCTCGCGGTTAAATATTGCGGGATAGTTAAAGTGGCGCCCGCCCGGTCTCGAAGTGGTTGGCGTAACAGAGCATTGCAGCTTAGCCAAGCACAATCTCGTTCACCAGCCATGCGAATAACACCTACATTGCGGCCTCTTGCTTTCAAAGCGTGCAATCGTTACTTGGGTCTGGATTGAATATGTTTTTTCGCTGACATAGCTTGCGCGCCATCACGCCGCTGGTCTGGCTCATCGGATTGCGGCGAGGTAGGCAGTCACCACTCAGCAAGGCAACAACAACCGCAAGGAGCATCCATGGCCCGCGTCACCGTCGAGGACTGCATCGACAAAGTGGACAACCGGTTCGATCTGGTCCTCTTGGCAAGTCATCGCGCCCGGATGGTGTCATCGGGTGCCCAGATCACCGTCGATCGCGACAACGACAAAAATCCGGTGGTGGCTTTGCGCGAAATCGCCGACGAGACCATTTCGCCCGGTGACCTGAAAGAAGACCTTATCCATTCCTTGCAGAAATACGTCGAGGTTGATGAGCCCGAGCCCGAGACCGTGCCGCTCATCGGCGGCGGCAACGTCGAAGCGGACGATGTCGAGGTGGTTGCCGACCGGATGACTGAAGAAGAATTGCTCCGTGGCCTTGAAGGGCTTGCTCCGCCCGAGGAGCGCCCCGAGCCCATCGAGGCCGACGACGAGGAATAACGTGAGTGCGGGCGTCTCGCCCGCTTTTCGTCTCATCTGAGGCGGGCGTTTCGCCCGCCTTTTTATTTGAGATTGCGGCGAAGGCGCCTGCGTTCTGCGGAGCTTCGCGGGCAATGGCGTTGGTCGCCGCGCATTAGCGCTTGCTGCACGGCCCCTATGCCATAATATCTTGCACAACGAGGCGCGTAGCCCCCGTCGGCTACGCTACGAGGAAACGCAATGGCGCCGTCCTCCAGCGATTTGCCGCCGAACGAATTGACGCGGGCTGAAGTGCCGCGCAACGATTTGCCGCGCATGGAGTCGCAATCCAAAGCGCGCCGGGCGCCCGCTCGCGAGGCGCCGAGCATCGTACCGTCGCCTGAGCCGCCGCCGAAACCTGCAAAGCCACTGATCCGCCAGCTCGATCTCGTCGAGCGCGTCAGAAGCTACAACCCGAATACCAACGAAGATCTGCTCAACCGCGCTTACGTCTACGCGATGAAAGCGCATGGCGAGCAGAAGCGCGCCTCCGGCGACCCCTATATCTCCCATCCGCTCGAGGTCGCCGCGATCCTGACCGAGCACAAGCTCGACGACGCGACCATTGCGGCGGCACTGCTCCACGACACCATCGAGGACACCGAGGCGACCCGCGCCGAAATCGACCAGCTGTTCGGGAAGGACATCGGCCATCTGGTCGAGGGCCTGACCAAGCTCAAGAAGCTTGATCTCGTATCCCGCGAGGCAAAGCAGGCTGAGAATCTCCGCAAGCTCCTGCTCGCCATCGCTGAAGATGTGCGCGTGCTGCTGGTCAAGCTCGCTGACCGCCTCCACAACATGCGCACCATCGAGCACATGCCGCCGGAGTCGCGCCGCCGGGCCGCTCAGGAGACGATCGACATCTATGCGCCGCTTGCCGGCCGCATCGGCATGTACGAGCTGCGCGAGGAGCTCGAGAGCCTGTCGTTCCGCGAGCTCAATCCCGAAGCCTACAAGGTCATGACCGAGCGGCTCGAGGCGTTGTCAGCGCGGGATCGCGGCTTGATCGCCGAGATCGAAGCGCAGCTTGCCCGCAAGCTTGCCAACCGCGGCATTGCCGCGCGCGTCAAGGGCCGCCGCAAGCGCCCCTATTCGATCTGGCGCAAGATGGAGCGCAAAGCGGTCGGTTTCGAACAGCTCTCCGACATCTTCGGCTTCCGCGTCATTGTCAAGGATGTGGGCCAGTGCTATCAGGCCCTTGGCGTCGTTCACACCACCTGGCCGGTGGTGCCGGGGCGGTTCAAGGACTACATCTCGACGCCGAAACAAAACGATTACCGGTCGATCCACACCACGGTCATTGGGCCTGGTAACCAGCGCGTCGAACTGCAGATCCGCACCGAGGAGATGGACGACATTGCTGAATACGGCATCGCCGCCCATGCACTCTACAAAGACGAGAGCGGCGCGCCGACCGAATTGCTGTCGCGCGAGTCCAACGCCTATGCCTGGCTGCGGCGGACGATCGCGCAGCTCGCGGAAGGCTCGAACCCCGAGGAATTCCTCGAGCACACCAAGCTCGAGCTTTTCCAGGATCAGGTGTTCTGTTTCACGCCCAAGGGCAAGCTGATCGCGTTGCCGCGCAAGGCGACGCCGATCGATTTTGCCTATGCGGTCCACACCGACGTCGGCAACCAGGCGATCGGCTGCAAGATCAACGGCAAGATCGCCCCGCTGGCCTCCGAACTTACGAACGGTGACGAGGTCGAGATTCTGACCTCCAAGGCGCAGACTTCGCCGCCGGCGGCCTGGGAATCGCTAGTCGCGACGGGCAAGGCGCGGGCGGCCATGCGTCGTGCCACCCGTCAGGCGGTCCGCAATCAGTACGCCGAACTCGGCCGGCGCATCGTCGAGCGGCTGTGCAAGCGCGCCAAGCGCGACTATTCCGATGAAAGCCTGACAGGGGCATTGCCCCGTCTCGCGCGGCATTCCATCGATGATGTCTTTGCTGCGGTTGGTCGCGGCGAGATGAAAGCCTCCGACGTCGTGCGCGCCATGTATCCAGACTACAAGGAGGAGCGTGCGACGGCGACGCCGGCGCCCGAGCCTGGCTGGTTCGGGCTCAAGAAGGGCAAGGCAGTGAAGTTCAAGGTGCCGGACGGCAAGACCAAGGAAGGGGCTATTCCGATCCGCGGCATCAACAGCGATCTGCCGGTGCGATTTGCCCCTGACGGCGGCGCCGTGCCGGGCGATCGTATCGTCGGCATCATGACTCCCGGGGAGGCGATCACCATCTATCCGATCCAATCCTCGGCTTTGAAGGACTTTGAAGATACGCCGGAGCGCTGGCTCGACGTGCGGTGGGACGTCGACGAAACCACCCCGCAGCGCTTTCCGGCCCGCATCCTGCTGCAGTCGGTCAACGAGCCGGGCTCGCTTGCCCAGATCGCCCAGGTGATCGCCGAGCATGACGGCAACATCGACAACATCCGCATGAGCCGGCAGTCGCCGGATTTCACGTCGCTGACGATCGATCTCGAGGTCTACGACCTCAAGCATCTCACCGCCATCATCGCGCAGTTGCGGGCAAAGCCCGTGGTCGCCAAGGCGGAAAGGATGACCGGGTAGATTACTCCGGGCTACGTCATGACTACCGCGAAGCTTCGCCTCGGCGTCAACATCGACCACGTCGCTACATTGCGTAACGCGCGCGGTGGACGCCATCCCGACCCGCTGCATGCGGCAGAGATCGCAATCACCGCCGGCGCCGACGGCATCACCGCCCACCTGCGCGAGGACCGTCGCCACATCCGCGACGACGACGTTGCGCGCCTGAAGGCCCGCATCGACAAGCCGCTCAATCTCGAGATGGCGGCGACCCGCGAGATGGTCGACATTGCGACCAGGCTCAAGCCGCACGCCGCCTGCATCGTGCCCGAACGGCGCGAGGAGCGCACGACCGAGGGCGGCCTTGATGCCGCCGGACAGCGGGACACGCTCGCGCCGTTGATAGCCGAGCTCAGGAACGCCGGCATCCGCGTCTCGCTTTTCATCGCGGCGGAGCCCGCCCAGATCGAGGCTGCCGCGGCGCTGATGGCGCCGGTCATCGAAATCCATACCGGCGCCTGGTGCGACGCCGTTGCCGAGGGTGCAAACGAGCGTGCGGCCGCCGAGTTCGGCCGCATCCGTGCCGGCGCGAAACGGGCGCGCCAGCTCGGCCTCGAAGTTCATGCAGGCCATGGCCTCGATTACGTGACCGCGGAGGCCGTCGCGGCCCTGCCGGAGATCGTCGAGCTCAATATCGGCCACTACCTCATCGGCGAAGCCGTGTTCGGCGGGCTCGCGGCGGTGGTTCGTCGCATGCGCTCCGCGATGGACCGCGGCCGCGCCAAGGCGGCTTCCTAGCCTGACGGTCCGGCATGATCCTTGGCATCGGCACCGATCTTGTCGACATCCGCCGGATCGAGCGCACCATCGAGCGCCATGGCGATCGCTTCATCCATCGCATCTTCACCGAGACCGAACGCGCTCTCGCCGAGCGTCGCGCAAATCGCGCCGCCACCTACGCCAAGCGCTTCGCGGCGAAGGAAGCCTGTGCCAAGGCGCTGGGGACGGGCTTCCGCAACGGCGTTTTCTTTCGCGATCTAGGTGTTGTGAACCTGTCGTCGGGGAAGCCGACGATGCGGCTCACCGGCGGGGCGCTGGTACGATTGCAGACAATGTTGCCGGCCGGCTGCGAGGCGCAGATCGACCTCGCCATCACCGACGAATATCCGATGGCGCAGGCGTTCGTTATCATCTCCGCTGTGCTGCGCGCGAACGGCTGAGGGGACGGCCGCCGCGATTGCGTGACGAACCTCGCAAGGCTACAACAGCTTTCCCAAGTCCAGGTTCGGTCGACTGGCCGGAAGTGGCGGCGGCGTGTGATTGGCAATGCCGGAAACACCCCCCAAACAACGGACGAAACCGATGGACGCGTCGCCCAAACGCAAACGCGGCGGCAGCGAGATCGGCGAACTCGTCCGCATCGTATTCTATGCGCTTGTTGTCGCGATCTTCGTGCGCACGCTCCTGTTCCAGTCCGTCAACATCCCGTCCGGCTCCATGAAGCCGACATTACTCGTCGGCGATTATCTGTTCGTCTCCAAGTATAGCTACGGCTTTAGCCACTATTCGCTGCCGTACTCGCCGCCGCTGTTTGGCGGCCGGATCTTCGGCATCGAACCTCAGCGGGGCGATGTCGTCGTTTTCCGGCTGCCGCGCGATGATACTGAAGACTACATCAAGCGCGTGATCGGACTGCCGGGCGACCGCATCCAGATGAAGGACGGTGCCCTCTACATCAACGATGCTCCGGTCAAGCGGGAGCGCGTCAGCGATTTCATTGACGATGAGGACGGCAGCAACATGCGCGTCAAACGATGGCGCGAGACGTTGCCGAACGGGGTGAGCTACGAGACGCTCGATCTCCAGGACAACGGTTCTCTGGACAACACGAAGGAGTATGTTGTTCCGCCCGGCAATTACTTCATGATGGGGGACAATCGGGACAACTCGACTGACAGCCGCGTTGCACCGGAACGGGAAGGCGTTGGCTATGTGCCGTTCGAGAATCTGATCGGCAAAGCCCAGATCATTTACTTCTCGATCAGCAATAGCGAGCCTGCTTGGCACATCTGGACGTGGCCATTGTCGGTCCGCTGGAACCGCCTGTTCACGCTGGTGCACTGAAATCCGCGAGCCTCAAGGGCAGCATCAGGCTGCGGCATTTGCGCGCCCTCGCGGGTCTGAACCCTGGAGAATAGATCGCCGTTTGGCACGAAGATGCGCGTGAAAGCGATTCGCATCGTCATATCGGCCGCGCAGCAGAGCAATGCTTGCGGGGCAAGCGACAAATCAGCCGACTTGATTGCGCGGCGGCTGCCGAGAGGCTACAAGAACAGCGGATTCACGCGCCGTTTGCGGTCTGGAGCGCGTCTTGGCGGGTGGGATCAGGCTACTGAATTTCCACGGATTTTTGACGGTCGGCTGACAATGGCGAGTCATCGGCAATTGGACCGAAAACCCGTGCAGACCAGCGCGCAAGCGAGCACGCCCACCAAGGACGACAGGCTGATGACAGTATCGACACCCCAAAAGCGGGTTGCACCGAAGCGCACAGAGAGCGGATTTGGCGAACTCGTCCGCGTCATCATTCACGCGCTCATCATTGCGGTCGTGATCCGCACCTTTTTGTTTCAGCCTTTCAACATCCCCTCCGCCTCGATGAAGGACACGCTCCTCATCGGCGACTATCTGTTCGTTTCCAAATACAGCTACGGCTTCAGCCATTTTTCGCTGCCGTGGTCGCCGCCCCTGTTCAAGGGACGCATCTTTGGAAGCGACCCGCAGCGCGGCGACGTCGTCGTGTTTCGCCTGCCGCGCGAAGATTCTGTCGATTATATCAAGCGCGTCATCGGCCTGCCGGGCGACCACATCCAGGTGAAGGATGGGGTGCTTTACATCAATGGCACCGTGGTCAAACGCGAGCGCGTCACCGACTACGTCGACGACGAGGATGGCACGCCCGAGCGTGTTCGCCGCTTTCGCGAGACGCTGCCGAATGGCGTGACCTACGATACCCTCGATCTCCAGGACAACGGCTTTCTCGACAACACCCAGGAATATGTCGTCCCGGCGGGTCACTATTTCATGATGGGCGACAACCGCGACAACTCGACCGACAGCCGCGTTCCGGCCGATCGCCAGGGTGTCGGCTACGTGCCGTTCGAGAACCTGATTGGCAAAGCGCAGATCATTTTCTTCTCGATCGGCGACGGTGAGCCCGCCTGGCACATCTGGGCCTGGCCGTTCTCGGTGCGGTGGAGCAGAATCTTTACGATCATAAGATGAGCCGGAAGGCAGCAACCGAAAGACGCGACCTCGAAATCCGGATCGGCTACCAGTTTGCCGACAAATCGCTGCTGGACGCCGCGCTCACCCACATCTCGGCACTGAGCGGCAAGAGCCGCGTGGCGAGCTACCAACGCCTGGAGTTTCTGGGCGATCACGTTCTCGGCCTCGTCATCTCTGATATGTTGTTCCGCGCCTTCGTGAAGGCAGACGAGGGCGAACTGTCGCGGCGGTTGGCCGATCTCGTGCGCAAGGAGACCTGCGCGGAGGTCGCCCGCGCGATCGACCTCGGCGCAGCGATCAAGCTCGGCCCCTCGGAGGCAAACGCCGGCGGCCGACAACGAATGGCGATCCTCGCTGACGTCTGCGAGGCCTTGGTCGGGGCGGTATTCCTCGACGGTGGCTATTCGGCTGCCGCGGCTCTCGTCGAACAATTCTGGGGCGAGCGCCTGCGCACGCCTTCGGGCCCGCTGCGCGATCCAAAGACGATGTTGCAGGAATGGGCGCAGGCGCGCGGCCTGCCGACGCCATCCTATCGCGAGATTGCCCGCACCGGCCCCCATCACGACCCCGAGTTTCGCGTCGCCGTCGAATTGCCGGCCCTGACGCCGGCTGAAGGTATGGGGCGCTCCAAGCGCGCAGCAGAACAGGCCGCGGCTGCCGCCATGCTGTCCCGTGAAGGCGTGGAAGCGGCGAGCTGACATGGACCAGCCGACAAGGACGAGAACTGACATGGACGAAAGCTGACATGGACGAGGCTTCGCCTGCGGCCACGTCCCGGCAACGCTGCGGCTTTCTCGCGGTCATCGGGGCGCCGAATGTCGGCAAATCGACCCTCGTCAATGCCATGGTCGGCAGCAAAGTTACGATCGTCAGCCCGAAGGTGCAGACGACGCGCGCGATCATCCGTGGCATCGCGATCGAAGGCGATGCTCAGCTGATCTTTGTCGACACGCCGGGGATTTTTGCGCCGCGTCGCCGGCTCGACCGCGCCATGGTGGCGACAGCGTGGTCGGGCGCGCATGACGCCGACATCGTCGCGCTCGTCATCGATGCGCGGCGCGGCCTTGACGACGAGACCCAGAGGATTGTCGCGAAGCTTGCCGATGTGCCGGCGACGAAAATCCTCATCATCAACAAAATTGATCTCGTCGCGAAACCAAGCCTGCTCGGCCTCGTGCGGACGGCGAACGAGCGCCTCCCGTTCGCCGCGACGTTCCTGGTATCGGCAACGAGCAGCGACGGGGTCGGCGAGGTCAAGCGCTGGCTTGCGGCCCACGTGCCGCTCGGACCTTGGCACTACCCGGAGGACCAGATCTCCGACGCGCCGATGCGGGCGCTGGCCGCCGAGATCACCCGCGAGAAGCTCTATCTGCGCCTGCACCAGGAGCTGCCGTATCGCTCGACCGTCGAGACCGAAGCCTGGTCGGAACTCAAGGACGGCGCGGTGCGCATCGAGCAGACGATTTACGTGGAGCGCGAGAGCCAACGCAAAATCGTACTCGGCAAGGGCGGTCAGACGATCAAGGCGATCGGGGCCGAGGCGCGGAAAGAGATTTCGGCGCTGATCGAAAAGCCCGTGCATCTGTTCCTGTTCGTCAAGGTGCGGGAGGGCTGGGGCGACGACCCCGAACGCTACCGCGAGATGGGCCTCGAATTTCCGAGGGATTGACGCGCACGAGACGAGTGCGCATTTTCGCATCGAATCGAAGGGCGACGTCCCGTGGAATGGACTGATTTCGGTATCGTGCTCGGCGCGCGCCGCCACGGCGAATCGAATGCCGTGGTCGAGCTGATGACGCGCGAGCATGGGCGCCATCTCGGTCTGGTGCGCGGCGGCTTCGGGTCCCGACAGCGCCCGGTGCTACAGATCGGCAACCTGTTGCGCGCGACCTGGCGCGCGCGCCTCGATGAGCATCTCGGTTATTACGCGGTTGAGGCCGTCGAACTGCGCGCGGGCGCTTATCTCGACGCAGCCCACGCGCTCTACGGCATTCATCACCTCGCGGCACTGTGCCGCCTGCTTCCTGAACGCGACCCGCATCGACCGGTGTTCGACCTGCTCGACCTGACGGTATCCGAGATGGCGAGACCCGCGACCGCAGCGGCCCGGATCGCGCGGTTCGAATTGAGTTTGCTCGCCGAGCTCGGATTCGGCCTCGATCTCGCAGCATGCGCCGCTACCGGGACGACCACGGATCTCATCTATGTGTCGCCGAAGAGCGGACGAGCGGTTTCGCGCACGGGAGGAGAGCCGTGGCGCGATCGGCTACTCGTTCTGCCGGCATTTCTGAACGACAGCGACGCTGAAGAGCCGTCGGCGCAAGCGTTGCGTGACGGCTTCGCGCTGACCGGCTTCTTTCTCGCCCGCGACGTGTTCGAGCCGCGCGGCGAAACGCTGCCGGACGTGCGTGCGCATTTCATCGCAGCGATCGAGCGAAGCGCGAAAGAGGTAGCCTGATGCGCGCGGCCTCTCGCGGTGCGCACGATTTCTTTCGCACGGATGACGCAATCGAAAGCGGTCGGGGCTTTATCAGACGCTGCTAACTACCAGCGGCGACGCCAGCCCCAGCCCCAAAACGGATATGGATGGTAAGGCGCGTAATAGCCATAAGGATACGGTGCGTAGTAACCGCCCCAATAATAGGGCCTTATTCCCCAGTAGTAGCCACCCCCGCACCCGCGCCATCTGCATCCGATGCGCTCGACGCCGGCGTTTTCGGGCACGGCCGCCGCGACGCGCGACGGCGCTCCAATCGTTATTGCACCGGCGTTGCTCGACGCCACGGCGAACGCGATCACAGCCAAGCTTCCAATAGCGGTGGACTTCCTCATCTCCCCTCCCGCAGATCTCAGGCCGACGAATCCGTAGACGCAGGCCGAGCATTCACCTGACGAACCGCGCGATGGGTTGCGCGGGGTCACCTCTGATTGATCATCGTACCGATGCAGATCGAGGCGAGCCGCGCATTATTGATCACCACCACCAGCGGCGCCAGCCCCAGCCGTAATAATAAGGATACGGGCGATACCATGCGGGATATCCATAGTATCCGTAGTAGGGATAAGGCCGGTACCAGCCGCCCCGGTAATACGGCCGCGGTCCCCAATAGCCTCCCCCACACCCATCCCAGCTGCACCAGACGTTTTCGACAGTCTTGACCTCCGCTGCCGCGGCGGCGAGGCCCGACGATGCTGCGGTCGTCATTGCATTGGCGCGGTCAGGATTGGTAGCGGGTCCGAATAGGGCGCCCGCTACGGCAGCAACCAAGATCAACTTCCGCATCTTGCCCTCCCGAGAGGTGTGATTGGGGCTACTCAAATCAGCCCCCGAGGCGGGCAAAACGATACAGCCGATTCGGGTCTTGGCTCGACAGCCATGTGAACTTTGGATGTAAGAGATTGCAGTCAAGGTTTAGGAAGCGCAAATGCGCCGCGCGCGCTTCCGAATGGACGTCGTCCGAGAGCCAGATTGGCAGCGCTCTGATTCTGATATTGGCCTGATTGCGGCGTCGATCGCCAAACCATCATCAGTGGGCGCGTTCGGTGAGCCTGCTCTCGGCAAAAAAAGAAGGGCCCGCTTTATCGCGGGCCCCAACATCGTGATTTCACCGCGTATCGCGCGGATGCCCGAGACGAGCCTGAAGCTCATCCCGAGATTGGAATCACCACCACCAACGGCGGTGCCAACCCCAGCCCCAACCCCAGCCGTAATAGTACGGTCGGTACCAATAGACGGGTCGGTAGAAGTAGCAGCACGGCCGATAGTACGCGCCGTAGTAGACGGGTCGCCGCCAGCCCCAATAGCGGTGCCGCCAATACGGACGATGCCAATAATGCCGGTATCCCCAATAGTGGCGCCGGTATCCCCAGTAGTGCCGGTACCCGTAGTGACGATACCATCTCACGTTCTCGACCGGATCGACCGCGGCCACGGCGGTCGCCAGGCCGGACGGCGCCGAAATGGTCATCGCGCTTGCCCGATAAGGCAGAGCCGCGGCGAAGATGACCGCCGCGGCCATCGCGGCGATCATAACGTATTTTCTCATCATCCCTCCTCACACAGGTTGCTGGGGGCAGGTGGGGTTACTTGCCCAACGGCGTATATAGCACTCAAAATCGTGAACATATCGATTTATCGTCGTTCAGGTCACGTTCATATTCATCATCGGTCATCGTATTTCGATTCGCAATATCGGGGAGGCCGAGCAGCGACGCTCCCTCCGTTGCCCTCCCTGCGCGCGGCGGAGGGGGAAAGGAGGGGTGGGTTGTTGCGGGCGGCCGCTTTCGGTAACGAGTGCCCATGGGTGAACGACTGATTCCCGACCCTGGAAACGTCCAGGAAATCGCGCTGCGCGACGCGCTCGAAGAGCGCTATCTCGCCTATGCCCTGTCCACGATCATGCACCGGGCATTGCCGGATGCGCGCGACGGCCTCAAGCCCGTCCATCGGCGGCTGCTCTATGCCATGCGGCAGCTGCGCCTCGATCCCGGCGCGGCGTTCAAGAAGTGCGCCCGCGTGGTCGGCGACGTCATCGGCAAATTTCACCCGCACGGTGACCAGTCGGTCTACGACGCCTTGGTGCGGCTCGCCCAGGACTTCGCCCAGCGCTATCCGCTGATCGACGGGCAGGGCAATTTCGGCAACATCGACGGCGATAATCCGGCGGCGATGCGCTACACCGAGGCGCGCCTGACCGAGGTCGCGCGCCTCCTCATCGATGGCATTGATGAGGACGCGGTGGACTTCCGCCCGACCTACGACGGCTCCGAAGAAGAGCCGGTGGTATTGCCGGGCGCCTTTCCGAATCTCCTCGCCAACGGCTCGCAAGGCATCGCGGTCGGCATGGCGACGGCGATCCCGCCGCACAATGCTGCCGAGCTGTGCGACGCGGCGCTCCATCTCATCACCCACCCCAATACGAAGAGCCGCAACCTTCTGAAATTCGTGCCGGGCCCCGACTTTCCGACCGGCGGCATCATCGTCGACAACTCCCAAGCCATTGCCGAAGCCTACGCAACGGGCCGCGGCTC
The DNA here is from genome assembly GCA_963787675.1 of uncultured Alphaproteobacteria bacterium. Taxonomy (GTDB): domain Bacteria; phylum Pseudomonadota; class Alphaproteobacteria; order Rhizobiales; family Xanthobacteraceae; genus JAJPKK01. Next base: position 538,202 of record CAWBDV010000003.1, read on the forward strand.
GTTCCGCGTGCGGGCGCGGTGGGAGAAGGAAGAGGGCGGACGCGGCACCTGGCAGGTGGTGATCACCGAAATCCCGTGGCTGGTGCAGAAGGGGCGCCTGGTCGAGAAGATCGCCGAACTCCTCAACGAGAAGAAGCTGCCGCTCGTCGCCGATGTGCGTGACGAATTGGCCGAAGATTTGCGCCTCGTCATCGAACCGCGCGCCCGCACCGTCGATGCCGAGCTGATGATGGAGTTGCTCTTCAAGCTCACGGAGCTTGAGAGCCGCATTCCGCTCAACATGAACGTGCTGGTGAAAGGCAAGATCCCGAAGGTCGTCGGCCTTGCCGAAGCCCTGCGGGAATGGCTCGATCACCGCCGCGAAGTGCTGCTGCGCCGGACCCATCACCGGCTGCGCCAGATCGATAATCGCCTCGAAGTGCTGGGCGGCTACCTCGTCGCCTATCTCAATCTCGATCGCGTCATCAAGATCATCCGCAACGAGGACGAACCGAAGCCGGTATTGATGCGGACCTTCAAGCTGACCGAGGTCCAGGCCGAGGCGATCTTGAACATGCGCCTGCGCAACCTGCGCAAGCTCGAGGAGTTCGAGATCAAGACCGAGGACCGCGAGCTGCGCGCCGAGAAGCGCAAGCTGCAGGATCTCGTCAAGTCCGAGGCCGAACAGTGGAAGACGATCGCCGACCAGATCAAGGAGGTGCGCAACACCTTCGGTCCGAAGACGCCGCTCGGCAAACGCCGCACCACCTTCGCTTCCGCGCCGACTCATGACGAAGCGGCGATCGAAGAAGCAATGGTGATCCGTGAGCCGATCACCGTCGTGGTTTCCGAAAAGGGATGGATCCGGGCGCTCAAGGGCGTCGTCACCGACCTGTCGGGCGTCGCCTTCAAGGCGGACGACAGCCTGCGCTACGCCTTCCCGGCCGAGACGACATCACGACTCGTCGTGTTCGCCACGAACGGGCGCTTCTACACCATCGAGGCCGGCAAGCTTCCCGGGGGACGCGGCCACGGCGAACCGGTGCGGCTCTTCATCGACATCGAGCAGGAGTCGGATCTCGTGACCGTGTTCGTGGCGGCGGGCGGGCGCAAGTTTCTGGTGGTCAGCCGAGAGGGCAGGGGCTTCGTCGTCGCCGAGGACGACTGCCTCGCCAACACCAAGAAGGGCAAGCAGGTGCTCAACGTCACCGCCCCGGACGAGGCACGGGCAATGTGTGTCGTCGAGGGCGAGATGGTCGCGACCATCGGCGAGAATCGCAAGATGATTGTCTTCGGGCTCGATCAGATCCCAGAGATGGCGCGCGGTCGCGGCCTGAGGCTGCAGCGATACAAGGACGGCGGCCTGTGTGATGTGAAGACCTTCAAGGCCGCGGACGGGCTGTCCTGGACCGATGCTGCAGGCCGCGTTTTCACGCTATCGATGAAGGATCTCGCCGACTGGCGGGGTAACCGCGCGGACGCCGGCCGAATCGCTCCGAAGGGCTTCCCGCGGTCGAACAAGTTCGGGTCCTAGGCGGCCGCGAAGTTGGTGCGCCGGGACTTCGTCCGGGTCATCGTCGAAATCCGAGCTTCAGCGCCGAGCCTGCAAATTGCGACCTTCGAGCACGGCACTAATGGCCAGCGCTTCAGTTCGCTACTTCAATACCTCGGCGGAGAAAAAACGTATCAAACTCGTGCAATACGCCACGCGTTGCGCAGCGCCGGAAGGCGCCGCAGCGGGTAACGGCGGTAAACTCCGTAATGCATGAAGAAACGCCGAACGAAAGCGCGCATGGATGTGTCCCTCGGATCTCCCGGCGGTAACAACGCGGGCGCGTGGCCCTGGTTTCACCGTTGCTCACCTTATGCCAGAGATTTTCTACGATTTTACGAACGGCGCAATTGCACATTTACGTGATAGTTAAACGACTTAGCCCCGATTGATGGAATTTGTTGCACAACGGCGGATTGCCCGCGCGGGCGCCATTTGGATGATTTTTCAACATGTTGCGGCCATAATTAAGCACCGCTGCCCAAAATCGGCTTCGCTATCGCAACAAGATCGCTGCCTAAAATTTATTCGCGCGCGAAAGCCTGATCATTTCGTACTTCAGGGCGGAAGTTAGCGATCGGCGCGCTGCCATCCCTCGGGAGCCAGCCGCTCTTGCGGTAAAAATCGGCCCTTGTAGTCCATCTTGCGCGAACCGCGGACCCAATAGCCGAGATAGACGTAGGCCAGTCCCATCCGGCGGGCGCGCGCGATGTGGTCGAGAATCATGAACGTGCCGAGTGACCGCCCCACCGGGTCCGGCTCGTAGAACGAATAGACCATGGAGAGGCCGTCCTTGAGCACGTCCGTCAGCGCGACGGCGAGCAATTCGCCTTCGCCCGGTGAGGCGACGCCCGATTCGCGCCGCCGGTATTCGATGAGACGCGTCTGGACGTGGCTGTCTTCCACCATCATGGCGTAGTCGAGCACGGTCATGTCCGCCATGCCGCCGTCGCCATGGCGGGCATCGAGATAGGCGCGAAAGACCGAGTATTGCTCCGCCGTGGGCAGCGCCACCCTCATCTCGCCGGCAATGTCGGCGTTGCGATCAAACACCCGGCGCATGCTGCGGGTCGGCTGGAATTCGTCGACGATGACGCGGACCGAGATGCAGGCTCGGCAGCGCTCGCAGGCCGGTCGGTAGGCGATCGACTGGCTGCGGCGAAAGCCGCCATGGGTGAGAAGGTTGTTGAGGTCGCCCGCGCGCTCGCCGACCAAATGGGTAAAGACCTTCCGCTCCTCCTGCCCGGGCAGATAGGGGCAGGGGGAAGGTGCCGTCAGATAGAACTGGGGAGTATCACGCGAATGCTGAGTCAAAGGTCCCTGCGGATCTTCAGTGGTCCGTTCCCGCTAGATTTGCGCGGTTCAAGCTCTACGTCAAAGCCCATTGATGAAGCGTAATCAAGGAGCGTCAATCCGTCGTATGGTCGCCGGAGTCCGGTACCGCCGCGCGGTGTGCTGCTGGCTTCATTGGCGCGGGCCGGATCCGTCCCAGCCATAATGGCCGAGCGCCGTCGCCCGCCGCTCGTTATTGATCACCACGGTGCCGATCAGAAGATCGTGCAGGAGGCGCCGCCGCTCGTTGAGCAGGCCGACCAGCAACACCAGCGGCGTCAGCGCAGAAATGAGGACCCAGAACAGCACCCCATGGATTGCGCCCAGCAGGAAATAGCATGGCTCGCCATACCAGGTGCGAATCTCCAGGTCGACCGCCCGCATGCCGATGGTGGCCGAGGCGGGGCCGCCCATGGTCATGCCGTAGTAGAAGATCGCCCAGATCATGGTCGCCGGGCTGACCAGCCAGAACAGCAGCCAGCCAAGTCCAAGCGTGAAGAAGCCGAACAGCAGGATGAACAGGCACGCCAACGCGACCGGCGCTATGATGACGACGAGGTCGATCACAAAGGCGATCATCCGCCGTGCCAGAACCCCCTCGAACAGCTCGGGGTTCACGACCGGGTTAAAGGCATGGGGCCTGACGCCGAAGGTCGGGCCATAACGGTCTGAGCCAAAGTTGGTCATGGTGGCTCCTCGCGTTCCTACCGGCCATCAGATGGGCTTTGTCTTCGGATGTCGCAAGGTATGTGCCTCGCTCCGAGTCCGTTTGCCCTCGCTTGCATCGATGGCGCGGCTATGCTTGGGCTGGACGGCGATTGACCGGCCCGCGCGCGTCGCGTGAGGAAGCGGCGGATGAAAACAACCCTTGCCGATATCGAAGCGGCGCGCGGCAAGCTCGTCGGCGCCGTGCTGCGCACGCCGATGCTGCCGGCGCCGAAGCTTTCCGCGCTCACCGGCGCGGACGTCTTCGTCAAATACGAGAATCTTCAGGTTACGAACTCATTCAAGGATCGCGGCGCCTTCGTCAAACTCGCTTCGCTCGGCGAGGAAGAGCGTCGGCGCGGCGTCATTGCCATGTCGGCCGGCAACCACGCCCAATCGATCGCCTACCATGCCCGTCGTCTCGGCATTCCGGCGACGATCGTCATGCCGGTCACGACGCCGTTCGTGAAGGTGAAATCGACCGAGGCGTATGGCGCGACGGTGGTGCTCGAAGGCGAATCCCTGTCCGAATGCCAGGACCGCGTCACGACGATGATTGGCGAGCGCCAACTCGTGCTCGTCCATCCCTACGATGATCCGGCGATCATCGCCGGGCAGGGCACCATTGCGCTCGAAATGCTCGAGGATGTCCCCGATCTCGACATGCTGGTGATCCCGATCGGCGGTGGCGGCCTCATCGCGGGCAATGCCATCGCCGCCCGCAGCATTCGCGATTCGATCGAGATCATCGGTGTCGAGGCGGCCCTCTATCCGTCGATGCGCAACGCAATCACCGGCGCGCATGATCCGATCGGCGGACCGACGCTCGCCGAGGGCATCGCCGTCAAGAACGTCGGCGTCCTCACGCTTCCGATTGTGCGCGAACTCGTGCGCGACATCGTGCTGGTCGATGAAGCCCACATCGAGCGCGCCGTGAATGCCTACCTTACCTTGCAGAAGACGATGGCGGAGGGGGCAGGCGCCGCAGGGCTTGCGGCGATGCTTTCAGAGCCCGGGCGCTTCCGCGGACGGAAGGTCGGGCTCATTCTGTGCGGCGGCAACATCGATCCTCGCATCATCGCGTCGATCATGGTGCGCGAACTTGAGCGCGAAAGCCGCATCGTATCGTTCCGTCTCACCATCGCGGACCGGCCCGGCGTGCTCGGACCGATCGCGACGCTGTTGGGCGAACTCGGCGCCAACATCCTCGAGGTCGAGCACCGCCGCCTGTTTCTTGACGTGCCGGCCAAGGGCGCAAAAGTCGACATTACGGTTGAGACGCGAGATTACGAGCATTCCCTGCAGATCATGCGCGCGCTCACCCGCGGCGGCTATCAGCCGGTCCGCCTCGATCCGGGCGGCGTCCTCGAGCGACGGTGATCCGTAGACTGTCGGGCGTGACAACGTCCCGCTCCACCCTGCGTGGAGCGGGGCTTGCCACATCACTATTTATTGAGCGAGCGAGCTTCGATCGCTTTCTCAATCTGCTCCTTGATCGCAGACATATTGAAGCTCGCGCCTCCTTGCATCGGCGGGAAATCGATGAACGTTTGCGCTTCCCGGCCCACGACCTGCTGGACGAACACGAAGCGCCAGAACTCGTAGACAAACCAGTTGTAATAGCTGATCGACCCATTGTCTTTGCCGTTGAACATGCCCGTGCGTTCAAAAGGATCAAGCCGCAGGTTGGTCAGGATCGGCCAGTCCACTTTCTCGGTTGCGCCGAGCCAACCGCTTGGCTGGTCGGTGAAGCGGTACTTGTAGTCATCGACACGCACGGCGGCCAACGTGCCCTCCGTGAAGTAGATTACTTCGTGCCTTGCCGAAGGACCCTTGCCGGTGATCAGATTTAGCAGATTGTATCCGTCGAGGTGCACCTTGAAGGTCTGATCGCCGATCCTTTTGCCGGTCAGCAGTTCGCTGGTGATGTTTGGGTTGCCGGCTGCGGCCACGAGGGTTGGGAACCAATCCAATCCCGAAATGATGCTGTTCTCGACCTTTCCGGCGGGGACGTGCCCCGGCCAGCGGATGATGCACGGCACGCGGAAGCCGCCTTCAAGGCCGGTTCCTTTGCCGCCGGCGAAGGGAGTCTGACCGCCATCCGGCCAGGTGAAATTCTCCGCCCCGTTGTCGGTCGTGAAGATGACGATGGTATTGTCTTCGAGACCGTTATTTTTCAAATAGGTCATGACCGCGCCGACAACGTCATCGAGCTGTGCCAGCCCCGCCTCTTGAAGGCTCCAGCCATTCTCGGGCGTGCGCATCGCCTCGTATTTTTCCGACAGATGCGTCACGACATGCATGCGCGTCGGGTTAAGCCAGACAAAGAACGGCTTGTTCTGCTGCTTTGCCTTGCCGATGAATTCCAAAGCCTTGTCGCGTATGACCTCGTCGACTGTTTCCATGTTGTACTTGATGTTCGGCCTCGGATTGGGCGGCAGCGGGCCCTCGTCGACGATCCTTTGCTTGCCGACTTTTCCCCAGCGCGGGTCGACCGTCGGATCGTCCAGGTCGGTCGCGAACGTGTTCAGCAGATTGCGTGGACCAACCCGGTTTAGGAGAGCCGGCGGATAGTTGCGATGGAATGGGTCTTCCATCGCATCCAGGTGGTAGAGGTAGCCCCAGAACTCGTCGAAGCCGTGGACCGTCGGCAAAAACTCGTTGCGGTCGCCTAAGTGATTCTTGCCGAACTGCCCCGTCGCATAGCCCATCGATTTCAACGCCGTTGCGATGGTCGGTGCCTGCGCGGGAATGCCGATGGTGGCGCCGGCCTGTCCGACTGTGGTCAGGCCGGTCCGAATCGGCAGTTCGCCTGTGATGAAGTTCGCTCGTCCGGCAGTGCAACTCGCTTCCGCATAATAGTCGGTGAAGCGCATGCCCTCGCTTGCCAGTCGGTCGAGATTGGGCGTCCGGCCGGCCATGATCCCTTGATTGTAGACGCCGAGATTCGACCAGCCGATGTCATCGCCCATGATGACGAGGATGTTGGGCCTCTGATCTTGTTGCTGGGCGCTCGCGGGTGTGCCCGCAGTCATTGCGGCCGCTAGGCACGCAAAGAGACCGATCCATCTGCTTTGAGCGATTTTCATCGTACGGCTCCTCCACTTCTGACCGGCGCAACCTCTGCCAAATCCCGCAACAGACCTGCCGTTGAGGGCCCCGGGTGCTTGCGCCTCTCACTTATCGAGAATTGAAGACCGCAACTCGCGCTATGCGATCGTTCCAGTGTCAGGGCCAGGAACAGTCCGCCTCGTGGACCGTTTGCGCGATCGCTTGATTATGTCACCGAACGTTGCGAAGTGCTGCGACTAATAGATGACACGGTTCACCAAATGTTGATCCGTCGAGAGTGGACACGCCGATTTCAACGGATGTGACGACATTCTTGACAATATTCTTGGAGGTATGATTCCGCTTCCGGACGATGCAGCCAGATGCCTGCCGAGCACTTGCGAATGTGTTCTGCAGACCACAGTCCGCGCAAATTTCGAGACTCGGCGCCCGTGGGGATAGTCGCACTTCGCCCGCTACACTAAGCTTCGAACAAGCTCTCGGATTTTCCGAGCGATGTCAGTGCCGGTAGGGGACTCTCTCTTGCTTGGAGCCGTGAGGCCAATCGCACCGATGCCTTGAAAATCGAGAGCTGCAGCCGGGGGGTGGTTATGCTGCTGTTCTCATCCGCGACGAAGGCTACTCGCGCAGCCATTTGCGGCGCGACACTGTCATTGTCCGCCATCGTGACGGCGCCGACGACTGCCGTCGCCGACGAAGGCGGCGTGAGCTTCTGGATTCCCGGATTGTTCAGCAGCCTCGCAGCTGCGCCCCAGCAGCCAGGATGGCAGTTTACGGATTTCTATTACCACACGGCGGTCAGCGCTTCTGGCGCCATCGGCGCTGGACGCGAGGTAACGATCGGCGCCTTCTCGCGGACGGTGAACCTCAACCTCAACGTCAACGTGAATTCGCGCGTTGACCTTGATATTGTGAACGTAAGCTACGTTTTTGCGACACCGGTATTGGGTGGTCAATTCGCCGTCGGCGTGTTGGGCGGTGTGGGGCACAACAACACGCAACTCGATGGAACGCTGACGGCCTCCATCGGCCCTCTCACCGCAACGCGCAGCGGCATCCTTGGCGATGAGCGAACCGGCTTCGGTGATATCATTCCGCTAGCCACACTACGCTGGAACAGCGGCGTCAACAATTTCATGGTCTACATGACGGGCGATATACCCGTCGGCCTCTACGATTCGACGAACCTGGCGAATCTGGGCATAGGTCATGGCGCGATCGACGGCGGGGTCGGTTACACGTACTTCGATCCGCAGAAGGGCCACGAATTTTCGGTGGTCACCGGGCTCACCGGAAATTTCGTCAATCCGGCCACGAACTACACAAACGGCATCGACTGGCATACCGATTGGGGCGCGTCGCAGTTCCTCACGAAGCAGTTTCTAGTTGGCGCCGTGGGATATCTTTACAAGCAGATCACCTCCGACACCGGTGCCCTTCCGATTTTGGGCGACACGCGATCACAAGTCGTCGGCGTCGGCCCCCAGGTCGGCTTCATTTTTCCGGTCGGGAATCTGCAGGGCTATCTGAACGTGAAGGGTTACAAGGAGTTTGACGAGCACTATCGTCCATCCGGCTGGAACACCTGGCTCACGCTGTCGATTTCGCCGGCGCCGCCTGCGCCCGCGGCCTCTGCATCAAAATCGATGTACACGAAATGAGGGTCGACGCAATGTATCGGTGCTTAGAAGATCTCCTCCAGCACGCTGTCGAATAACGGTGTCAAACGCACTTTCAAAATCGCCCCGGCGACCGAATGAAATCGGCTCCGGGGCGGGTAGCAATGGCGGGTTTGGCGACCCACTATGGCGAGGAGAGTTAAACGCGGTGGCCGAAGCGGCGGTCGCCAAAGCGGCGGCCGAAGCGGTGATCGCCAAAGCGGCGGTCGCCGTAACCGTTGTAGCCGTAGCTGTTGTAGCCGTAGCTGCCGCAATCGTAGTTATTGTAGTCGCAGTAGCTGTAGCTCGGGGAGTAGCGCCAGCCGAAGCCGTGGTCTCCAAAGCGGCGGTCGGCAAAGCGGTGGTCACTGAAGCGGAAGCCGTGATGAAAGCCACCGTGTCTACCATGGCCGTCATGCGCTGAGGCGCTGGTTGGAACGAGTGCTGCCGTGGCAAGACTCGCGAGCGTCGCAGCGGCGAAGATAAGTCCTTTGGTGTTCATGATCGTGATCCCCTCTCCAAAACGAAGGAGGCGGAAGTGCCCCTTCGCTCATTGGTCGAAGGATGCGCGAAGGATGTTCAGTGATATTTGTCACAGGCAAAGAAGCGGCCACGGAGGTGTTTGACAAGACCGTGTCGGCGGCAGGTTATGGCCCATTGTGGTCCAGGGGTGCGGTTACGACACGTCCGCACTTGGCGAAAGCTGACGCTTCATGCTCCGCCCGTCCGTGGCTCAACCTAACGGAACCTGCCTAGCCCCAAAAGCTTCACCGCGTTTTCCTTCAGGATCAGCGGCCGCACTTGCGGCTTGATGTCGATTTTTTCGAAATCCGCGAGCCAGCGGTCGGGCGTGATCACCGGCCAGTCGGAGCCGAACAGCACTTTGTGCTTGAGGAGCGAGTTCGCGTACTGCACGAGGATCGCCGGGAAGTACCGCGGCGACCAGCCGGACAGGTCGATGTAGACGTTGGGCTTGTGGGTCGCGACCGCAAGTGCCTCTTCCTGCCAGGGGAAAGACGGATGTGCGAGAACGATTTTCATCTCGGGAAAGTCGGCCGCGACATCGTCGAGATACATCGGGTTTGAGTATTTGAGGCGGATGCCCATGCCGCCGGGCAGGCCGGCGCCGACGCCCGTCTGGCCGGTGTGAAAGAGGGCGGGGACGCCGGCCTCGGCGATCGCCTCATAGAGCACGTAGGCGCTGCGATCGTTCGGATAGAAGCCCTGCATCGAGGGATGAAACTTGAAGCCGCGGATGCCGAAGTCGCGCACCAGGCGTCGCGCCTCGCGCGCGCCCACCTTGCCTTTGGCAGGATCGATGCTGGCGAACGGAATGAGGACGTCGCTGTGCTCGGCCGCGAGCGCTGCCATCTCTTCGTTGGAATAGCGTCGAAATCCGGTCTCGCGTTCGGCGTCGACGGGAAAGATCACGGCGGCGATCTTGCGCGCGCGATAATAGGCGGCGGTTTCCGGCACCGTCGGGGGATGTTCATGCGGCGATTTGAAGTAAACCTTCATCGCCGCCTGGAAATCGTCGTAGCCATCGTCGGGATGGGTGCCGCAGGGCTCCTCCGCATGGGTGTGGATGTCGATGGCGACGAGGTTGCCGAGGTCGAGCATTCACGCCTCCGCGCGAGCTTTGAACGTGCTTAGCAGTGCAGACAGCTGATCGCGTCCGTTTCTGCCGAGCTTTTTCGTGACGCGGCGCTCGTGCTCGCGCACGGTTGCGTGCAAGTCTCTCATCAAGGTGGTGCCGCGTTCGGTAAGAAACATCCCGAAGGTGCGTTGGTCGCCGGCGGCACGGCGGCGCTCGGCTAGGCCGCGCGCTTCCAATTCGTTGATCATGCCGACGAGGTTGGCGCGCTTGATCGCGAGCGCGCCGCTGAGTTCGGTCTGGTTGATGCCGGGGTTGTGTTCGATCACCGTCAGCGCGGAGTACTGCCCGGGGCGGATGTCGAAGCGCCGGCACGCATCGATGAAATCAGCGAACACCGCGAGCTGCGCAAGACGCAACACAAAGCCGGAAAGGCGTGGCAACGGACCGAGATCGATTGCGCGAGCGGATCTGGCCGCGCGGCGCGGCGCCGTTCGCTCGATGCTCGTGGTGCTTTGATCGGTATTCGCCATGGACTGTCGGACCAGCAACGCTTGCACGGAGTTCGATTTGTTATAGTCTATAACAAAAAGGAGGAAACGATGACAACGAGAGCCATGTGGACCGTGCGGTGGGGTGCGCTGCTGCTGTCATGTCTGCCCTCGCTCGCGCTGGCACAGACGCCGTCGGTCAAGATCGGCGTGTTGAACGATCAGTCGACCGTCTATTCCGACAGCCAGGGGATCGGCTCGGTGATCGCGGCGCAATTCGCCGTCGACGACTATGCTGCAAAACTTGGCGTGAAAGCCGAGGTGCTGTCGGCAGATCACCAGAACAAGGTCGACATCGGCGCCAGCCTGGCGCGCAACTGGTACGACGTCCAGGGCGTCGACATGATCATCGATGTGCCGAACTCGGCCGTGGCGCTCGCGGTCAACACGTTGGCGCGCGATCTCAACAAGGTGCTGATCGGCTCCGGTGCCGGCACGGCGGAATTGACCGGCAAGTCCTGCACGCCGAACACCATTCACTGGACTTACGACACCTGGGAGCTGGGCCACGGCTTCGCCAAGGCGGTGTTCGCACGCGGCGGCAAGAAGTGGTTCTTCATCTCGGCCGACTATACCTTCGGCAAGGAGCTTGAGGGCAACGCGGCCGATGAAGTCACTGCGCTCGGCGGCCAGGTGCTGGGGTCGGTGCGCGCGCCGATCGGCAATGCGGATTTCTCGTCCTTCCTGCTGCAAGCCCAGGCCTCCGGTGCCGACACGATCGCATTCGCCAATGCCGGCGGCGATCTCTCCAACTCTTTGAAGCAGGCTGCCGAGTTCGGCCTTGTCGGCAAGGTACGCATGCCGGGCTTTGTGTTCCAGATCAACAACGTCCAGGCGCTCGGCCTGCGTTCGAGCCAGGGCGTGCTGGCCTTGATGCCGTTCTATTGGGACCAGGACGACGCGAGCCGCGCCTTCACCAAGCGCTTCCAGGAACGCCATCCGCGCAAGATCATGCCCAACGACATGCAGGCCGGCGTCTATGCAGCGACGGTGCACTATCTCAAGGCGGTCGCGGCCGTGAAGGACGGCCACGACGGACGCGCCGTGGTGGCGAAGATGAAAGAGATGCCGACCAGCGATCCTCTGTACGGCGAAGGGATGATCCGCATCGACGGCCGCAAGATCCACCCGGTGCATCTCTACGAGACCAAGACGCCGGCGGAATCGAAGGGCGACTGGGACTACTTTAAACTGATCTCGACCGTGCCGGCCGATCAGGCGTTCCGGCCGCTCAACGAAGGCGGCTGCTCGCTGGTCAAGGGGTGAAGTTCCATTGATGAGCGTCGATGCTTGATACAGCGCCAAAGCGGGCGCCGATCCGCAAGGTTCGACTGGGCGCGGCCGAAGTAATCGTCGAGCGCCGCGCCGACGGCGCCGTGATGATGAGCTCGCCTCGCGCGCTCGGCGATTACCCTGACAAGTTGAGCCGCCGGCTCGAATTCTGGGCCGAGCGTGCTCCCGATCGCATCCTGTTCGCGCAGCGCTCGGCAGCGGGCGGCTGGCGCAGCGTCACCTACCGCGAGGCGCTCCGCCTCGCGCGCCGGATCGGCGAGAGCTTGCTGCAGCGAGACCTGTCTGCGGACCGGCCGATCGTGATCCTGTCCGGCAACGACATCGAGCACGCCATGCTCAGCCTTGGCGCGAACTATGTCGGCATTCCGTATGCGCCCATTTCGCCCGCCTATTCGCTGATTTCATCCGACTTCGGCAAGCTACGGCACATCGTCAATCTGACCCCAGGGCTCGTCTTCGCGGCCGACGGCGCGGCCTTTGGGCGGGCGATCGAGGCCGTCGTACCGCCCGAGATCGAAATAGTCGTGACGAAGGGGACAGTGTCAGCTCGCCGCTCGACGCCGTTCACCGCGCTCACAGCACTCGACGCGACCGACGCCGTCGACGAGGCCCACGCCGCGGTCACCCCCGATACTATCGCGAAATTCCTGTTCACCTCGGGCTCGACCGGGACGCCCAAGGGCGTGATCAACACGCAGCGCATGTGGTGCGCCAACCAGGCGATGATGCTCACCGCGCTCGCCTATTTCGCGGACGAGCCTCCCATGGTGGTCGACTGGGCGCCATGGCACCACACCGCCGGCGGCAACCACGATGTCGGCCTCGTCATCTACAACGGCGGCACGCTTTACATCGACGAGGGCAAGCCGCTGCCGGGCGCGATCGAGGAGACCGTGCGCAATCTCCGCGAGGTAGCACCGACTTGGTACTTCACTGTCCCGAAGGGCTACGAAGCGTTGTTGCCCTATCTGCGCAGTGATGCGGAGCTGCGCGAGAACTTCTTTAGTCGCCTGAAAGTGCTGTGGTACGCGGGGGCCGGCATTACTCAGCATGTCTTCGACGAGATGAAGGAGCTTGCTATCGCAACCTGCGGCGAGGAAATCCTGTTTCTGACGGGCCTCGGCGCCACCGAGACCGCGCCGTTCGCGTTCGGCCGCACCTGGGACACCGATGTGGCGTCGAATGTCGGTCTGCCGCCCCCGGGCCTCGAGGTCAAGCTCGTGCCGCTGGGCGACAAATATGAGGCGCGCCTGCGCGGCCCCAGCATCACGCCGGGCTACTGGCGCGATCCGGCCAACACAGCCGCCGCATTCGACGAGGAGGGCTTCTACCGGCTCGGCGATGCCATGCGCTTCGAGGACGAAGCCTTTCCGACCAAAGGACTGCTCTTTGAAGGACGGATCGCTGAAGATTTCAAACTCGCGACCGGAACCTGGGTGCGGGTGGGGCCGTTGCGCGCCGCGTTCATGGCGCATTTCGCTCCATTCGTACGCGATGTGGTGATCGCGGGCGCCGATCGCGACGATCTGGCCGCGCTGGTGTTTCCCGACGTGGACGCGTGCCGACGCCTCGCGCCGCATCTCCCGGCGGGCGCACCTGCTGGCGATCTCATCGGTGACGCCGCTCTGCGCCGGGAGTTCGCGTTCCTCTTGGGCACGTTCGCGGCGCGCAGCACCGGCAGCTCCAATCGCATTCTTCGCGCGGTGCTGATGGCCGACGCGCCCTCGCTCGATGTCGGCGAAATCACCGACAAGGGCTCGATCAACCAGCGCGCCGTGCTGCGCCATCGCGCCAGCACCGTCGAGGAGCTTTACGCTACGCCCACGCCGCCGTGGGTAATTGCGGTCGAGCAGTAAGACGAAGACCTACGCTTTCAATTGCGGCAGCAGCTTTAGCGCGTTCTCGCGGTTGATCGCCTTGAGATCAGCGTCGGAGAAGCCGTAGTCGGCGAGGCCCCCGACGGCTTCGGTTGCCTCGCGATACGGGAAGTCGCTACCGAACATCACTTGCGGCACCTTAACGAGCTTCATCAGGGCCGCGAGCTGTCCCGGCGTATTGCCCTGCGCCACCTCGTAATAATAGCGGGCGAGAATCGGCAGCGGCCCCTGGGGCATGCGCGGATCCTTGCGCTCGGAAGCGAGGCGGATCAGCCGGCCGGTGAGGAACGGGATCGTCCCGCCGCTGTGCGACCAGATGAACCGGATGTCGGGGCATTTGAACGCGGTACCCGCTTCGCCGAACATCAGGCTCGCAATCGTGCGCGACGTGTCGGAGGCATATTCGATGACGCCGACGGGCACGCCTTTGACGAGGGCGCGGCAGCAATCCGGCGAGGTCGGATGCACGTAGACCACCGCTTTGCGGCGGTTCAGCTCCTCGAACACCGGCAGGAACGCCGGGTCGCCGAGATATTTGTCGTAGTAGCTCGTGAGCAACGCGATGCCGTCGGCCTTGAGCACGTCGAGGGCGTATTCGATTTCCTTGAGGCTGCCCTCGGTGTCGGGGAGCGGAAGCGTCGCGAACATGCCGAACCGGCCCGGATGATCCTTGACGATGCGCGCGGCAAAATCATTGCAGTCGCGGCCGAGCCGCCGCGCTTCGTCGACTTTGCCGAACCAGATGCCCGGCTGGTTGATCGAGAGAATTGCAGTTGTAACGCCGGCCTTGTCCATGTCCGCAAGTGACGCCTCCACCGACCATGGCGGCAGTCCGGCGCCGGCGCGATTGGCGAGCAGCACCTCGCGGTGAAACGGCGGAATGAAGTGATGGTGCACATCGATGCGCCGGGCGGGGGCCGCCGGTGACTGGGACCTCGCTGCCGAAGGTTTGAGCACCGTTGCCGCCCCGACGCCGAGCGTAGCGACACCTGCAGCCAGGAACTGCCGGCGGTCTGGATTTGCGGCCGTTACGGTCAGGGGCGCGTTCGCGCAGCAGGCGCAACCTGCTAGTTTATGTCTCATCGTGGTCCTCATGACGTTCCCCAAATGTCGCCGCAGGTTCGGCCCGTCTCGCCCGGACGGCCTTCTATCACAAAGCAGGCTAGGGCAAGTCCCGGGCGGCGCTTCGCACCTCATTCCGACGCTGGATCAACCCGCCGCGAATTTGCTTTATGGTGGTGCGCAGAGATTCACAGGAGGGGTTGCGTGGCCAGCAACGTGTCGGACGAGCTCAGGGCGAGCGCGCTTCACTATCATCGCACGCCGAAGCCCGGAAAGATCGCGATCCAGTCGACGAAGCCGCTCGGCACGCAGCATGATCTCGCCCTCGCTTACACCCCAGGCGTCGCGGTCGCCTGCGAGGCGATTGCGGCCGATCCCGCCGAGGCTGCGACGCTGACGGCCCGCAGCAATCTCGTCGGGGTGGTGACGAACGGCAGCGCGGTGCTCGGCCTCGGCAACATCGGACCGCTCGCCGGCAAGCCGGTGATGGAAGGCAAGGCGGTGCTGTTCAAGAAGTTTGCCGGCATCGACGTGTTCGACATCGAGATCGACGCCAAGGAGGTCGACCGAATCGTCGACGTCGTGGCGGCGCTGGAACCGACCTTCGGCGGCATCAACCTCGAGGACATCAAGGCGCCGGAATGCTTCGAGGTCGAGGCGCGGCTGCAGCAGCGCATGAAGATCCCGGTATTCCACGACGACCAGCATGGCACCGCGATCATTGTCGCAGCCGCCATCAAGAACGCGCTGTTCCTGACCGGCAAGACGCTCGATCGCGTCAAGATCGTGACCTCGGGCGCGGGTGCGGCGGCGCTCGCCTGCCTCAACCTCCTGGTCTCGCTCGGGGCGCGACGCGAGAATATTTGGGTCACCGACATTGAAGGCGTGGTCTACGAGGGCCGCGCCAAGCTGATGGACCGGTGGAAGAGCATCTATGCCCAGAAGACCGACAAGCGCACCCTCGCCGAGGTGATCGAGGGCGCCGACATTTTTCTGGGGCTCTCCGCTCCGGGCGTGCTCAAGCCCGCGATGGCGGCGCGCATGAGCGAGCGGCCGCTGATCATGGCGCTCGCCAATCCGACGCCTGAGATCATGCCTGATGAGGCGCTGAAGGCGCGGCCCGATGCGCTGATCTGCACAGGCCGCTCCGACTATCCGAACCAGGTCAACAATGTCCTGTGCTTTCCCTACATCTTCCGCGGCGCACTCGACGTCGGCGCGACCTCGATCAACGAGGCGATGAAGATTGCGGCGGTCGATGCCATCGCCGAGCTTGCACGCGAAGCCCCGTCGGAGGTTGCGGCGCGGGCCTACGGCGGCGAGGCACCGACGTTCGGCTCCGGCTCGCTCATCCCGAACCCATTCGACCCGCGCCTGATCCTGCGCATTGCCCCGGCGCTCGCCGAGGCTGCGATGAAATCGGGGGTCGCGACCCGTCCGATTGCCGACATCGCGCAATACCGCGAGCGCCTCAACGCCTTCGTCTTCCGTTCCGGCTTCATCATGAAGCCGCTGTTCGCCAAGGCGAAGGCCGATCCGAAACGCGTCGCCTATGCGGAGGGCGAGGACGAGCGTGTGCTGCGCGCGGCGCAGGTGGCGCTGGAGGAGGGGCTTGCAAAGCCGATCCTCATAGGCCGTCCCGCCGTGATCGAGGCCCGGCTCAAAAAATTCGGCCTCGCCATCCAACCCGAGCGGGATTTCATCCTCATCAATCCACAGGAGGACCCGCGCTATCGGCAATATGTCGATCTCTACATCGAGGCGGCCGGTCGCAAGGGCGTGACCCCGGATGCGGCGCGCACCGTGATGCGCACCAATGCGACCGTGATTGCTGCGTGCATGGTGCGTGCAGGCGACGCCGATACCGCGATCTGCGGGGTGGAAGGCGGCTTCATGGGCCACCTGCGGCACATCCGCGACATCATCGGGTGCGGACGCGGCGTGTCGGATTTTGCCGCGCTGTCGCTCCTCATCACCACCAAGGGACACTTCTTCCTCGCCGACACCCAGGTGCGGACCGATCCGACCGCCGAGGAGATCGCCGAAACCGCGGTCCTCGCCGCTGCCCATGTGCGCCGGTTCGGGCTCGAGCCCAAGATTGCCCTGGTGTCGCATTCCGATTTCGGCAGCTTCGATTCTCCGTCGGCGCGGAAGATGCGGCGCGCGACGGCCCTTATTCGCGATATGAATGTCGACTTCGAGGTCGACGGCGAGATGCACGCGGACTCCGCCATCGACCCGGTCGAACGCGCGAAGGTATACCCGCATTCGCGGCTGAGTGGCGAGGCGAACGTCTTGATCTTCCCGACGCTCGATGCCGCCAACATCACTTACGAGGCCATCAAGGTGTTGGGCGATGCCCTGCCGGTCGGCCCGATTCTGATTGGCGCCGCGAAGCCTGTCCATGTCCTCACCCCGTCGGTGACGGCCCGCGGCATCGTCAACATGACCGCCGTCGCGGTCGCCGAAGCGCAGGCATGCGGGTGACAGGAATCAGTGGTCAGTAATCAGACAGTCGGCGCGTGATGCGTCCAATAGAGTTCTGATTACTGACTCCTGATCCCCATCTTGTTTCGCACTTCCGGGGGGATTCGATAGTCGCGCATGACGGTGCGGCTGTCGCGCAGCCCGCAGGATTCGCGCTGGACTCCAGGATAATGACGACGAAGGTAATGAGAATTCCGATAAGAGCGGACATCAAGGTCTCTCGCCTGCCCAACCGCCAGGAACCCAAACGCAATCCGGCCGTTCGGGTTCCATCAGCGCGGTTTTTCCCCTGAATCCGCCGGGTTGCGGCCGCGAAAGCCGGTCTGCTATAGGCTGGGCGCTGTCCGCCTTGAGGGTTCGAAGATGTCCGTTGATACCGCGACCGTGCGCAAGATTGCCCATCTCGCGCGCATTGCGGTCAAGGACGACGAGGTCGAGCGTCTCAAGGGCGAGATCAACTCGATCCTGGCTTTCGTCGAGCAATTGCTGGAGGTCGATGTCACCGGCGTCGAGCCGATGACCTCGGTGATGCCCATGACCATGAAGAAGCGGCACGACGAGGTGACCGACGGCGACATCGCCGATGACATCCTCAGGAACGCGCCGGTCGCGAGTGATCACTATTTCGTCGTGCCCAAGGTGGTGGAATAATGTGTGAGGGATGCGACGAATTCCCGGCGCAATTCGTGGCCTATTTCAACAAGGCCGGCGGCAAGTTCTGGCGACCGGCCCAGAAGGCCCCGACCGCGTGGGCGATCGATATCCGGCCGCCCGAACCGGTCGAAACGACAAGTTTTCGTTGTGAGGAGCCGGCCGAGCAGTCGGTCCCGGAGGAGGGCGCCTGATGTGCCTCGCTTGCGAAATGGACGCCTTCTGGTTCGGCGCGTGGGAAGAAGCCAAGGCGGCAGCCCAGGTTGCTGATGGCAATTCGGTTCCTCAGACAACATCGCCCCTTGCCGAGCCAGATTCGTCATCCCTCTCCGCAGGTGAGGCGAAGGGTGTCTCGCCCGGCGATGTCAAAAGGCTCTGGGAGGAAGCGGCGAAAGCCTCGCCGCAGGATCCATCGAGCTTCCGCTGCGAGGAGCCGCGCTCGGAATGAGCGACCTCACGTCGCTGACGCTTGCGCAAGCCTGCGAGTTCTTGCGCAAGCGGGAATTTTCTGCCGTCGAATTGACCAAGGCACACGTCGCGGAAGTCGCGGCGGCACGGGCGCTGAACACATTCGTTCTGGAAACGCCTGACGTCGCGCTCGCGATGGCGGAGCGCGCCGACGCTGCCCTTGCCAAAGGCGAGGGTGGGCCGCTCGCGGGTCTGCCGCTCGGCGTGAAGGACATGTTCGCGACCAAGGACGTGGCGACGACGGCCTGCTCGCGCATGCTGGAGAAATTCGTCCCAACCTATGAGTCGACCGTCGGCGCCAATCTGTGGCGCGACGGCGCCGTGATGCTCGGCAAGGTAAGCCACGACGAATTTGCCATGGGCTCGTCGAACGAAACGTCCTGCTTCGGTCCGGTGGTGTCGCCATGGCGGCGCCGGGGCTCCAACGCGAAGATCGTGCCCGGCGGCTCATCGGGCGGCTCGGCTGCCGCCGTCGCCGCGAACCTTTGCCTCGGCGCGATCGCGACCGACACCGGCGGTTCCATTCGCCAGCCCGCGGCCTACACCGGCATCGTCGGCATCAAGCCCACCTACGGCCGCTGCTCGCGCTGGGGCATCATCGCTTTTGCCTCGTCCCTCGACCAGGCAGGCCCGTTCGCCCGCACCGTGCGCGATGCCGCAATCTTGCTGCGCTCGATGGCGGGCCACGATCCCAAGGACACCACGTCCATGGACATCGCCGTGCCCGACTACGAGGAGGCGGTGACGCGTTCCGTCAAAGGCATGAAGATCGGCATCCCGCGCGAATATCGCGTCGCCGGCATGTCCGCCGAAATCGAAACGCTGTGGCAGCGCGGCGCGGATTGGCTCAAGGCCGCCGGCGCCGAGATCGTCGACATCAGCCTGCCCCACACGAAATACGCGCTGCCGGCTTATTACATCGTCGCGCCCGCGGAGGCCTCGTCGAACCTCGCCCGCTACGACGGCGTGCGCTACGGCCTGCGCGTCGGGGGGCGCGACATCATCGAGATGTACGAAGCGACCCGCGCGGCGGGCTTCGGCAAGGAGGTGCGCCGGCGCGTGATGATCGGCACGTACGTGCTCTCGGCAGGCTACTACGATGCCTACTATCTGCGGGCGCAGAAGGTGCGGACGCTCATCAAGCGCGACTTCGAGGCGTGCTTTGCCGCCGGCGTCAACGCCGTCCTGACTCCGACCACGCCATCAGCCGCGTTCGCCGTCGGCGAAAAGGGGCGGGCCGATCCGATCGAGATGTACCTCAACGACGTGTTCACGGTGACGGTCAACATGGCGGGGCTTCCCGGCATTTCGGTACCTGGCGGCCTTGATGCGACGGGTCTGCCGCTCGGCCTGCAACTCATCGGTCGGCCGTTCGACGAAGAGACCCTGTTCGCCCTCGGCGGAAAGCTCGAGGACGCCGCCGGCCGATTTGGGCCGGAGCGATGGTGGTGAAGAGCGAGGCCTTCTGCCAGTCGCTGTCCAAACGGCGACCGCCATCGGACTATCCGCCGGCGCTGCAGGCGCTGTGGTGGGCCGAGAAGGATGACTGGAACGCCGCGCATGAGATCGTCATGGCCCATGACGACGCCGACTGTGCCTGGGTCCATGCTTATCTCCACCGCGCCGAAGGCGATCTCGATAACGCGCGCTATTGGTACCGCACCGCCGGCAAGCGCGCCGCGACCGGCGCACTCGACGCCGAACGCGCAGCCATCATCAAAGCGCTGACGGATACGTAGCCCGGATAAGCGCAGCGATATCCGGGGGTGTCGGCCTTGGTTATGACTGCGCGGACTTATGTTTGACATTTGATGTTCTGGGGTGTACATAAATATGTACTAATCAATATGTAGGTAGACCTATGGCAAAGTATTCCGCCTTGGGCGATTTCCTGCGAAAGCAGTCGCGGAATGAAGTCCCGCTCACGTTTGAGGGCGTCGAAAAAATCGTTGGTTCCAAGCTTCCGGCGAGCGCCCGACTTTATCGCGCTTGGTGGAGCAACAATGCGCATAACAGCGTCATGACTCGTGAATGGCTTGAGGCCGGGTTTGAAAGCGAGCAGGTCGACATGGAGAAACATCGGCTGGTGTTCCGCAAGGTCGACACCAAGGAGCCGCGCGGCAGAGGTGCTGGGCCATCTGAAGCCGGCATAACGCGGCGTCATCCGCTGATCGGAAGCCTGAAGGGACTATTACATATCGAGCCGGGCACGGATTTGACCGCTCCGGCGGATCCCAATTGGGGCAAGCATGTCTGGGAGGACTGAGATTGGAACTACCCATTCTTCTCGATACGTGCGCCGTGATCTGGGCGGCAGAGGATGCGATTTCGCCCGCCGCTGTCAAATGCCTCAATGAGGCAGAGCGCACGGAACGTGCCGTTCACATTTCGCCCATCACGGCCTGGGAGCTTGGGGTATTGGCGGCGCGCGGCAGATTGAAGTCGCCGCTCAGTCCTCAGCGTTTGTTTTCACGCCTGTTGGAGTTGGCGCACGTCCGCCTTGCCGATATGTCTCCTGACGTTTTGATCCAGTCGTCATTTCTTCCCGGAATGCCACCACGCGATCCTGCGGATCGAATACTTGCGGCGACGGCGCGAGAATATGGCTTTGTGCTCATGACGCGCGATCGCGTGCTGCTAGATTATGCGGACGCGGGACATATCCAAGCGCTCCCATGCTGAATGACGATTGTTGCTGATCGCGAGGGCCCGGCAGGCCTTGACGCAGTCGTCTGCCCGCGCGATGCGTCATGGCCGAGAGGATCACCGCAATGGACGCTCCGGCTCCGAACAAACTCATCAGAGGCGCGGACGGCGACTGGGAAGTCGTGATCGGCATGGAAGTCCATGCCCAGGTCACGTCTCAGTCTAAACTCTTCTCCGGTGCCGCGACCGCGTTTGGTGCCGCGCCGAACTCCCACGTGTCGCTGGTTGATGCCGCGATGCCGGGCATGCTGCCGGTGATCAACGAGGAGTGCATCGCCCAGGCGGTGCGCACCGGGCTCGGACTCAATGCCCGCATCAACCTGCGCTCGGTGTTCGACCGGAAGAACTATTTCTATCCGGACCTGCCGCAGGGCTATCAGATCAGCCAGTACAAATCCCCGGTGGTCGGCGAAGGCGAGGTCACGGTCGATCTGCCGCATGAGACCATTCGCGTCGGAATCGAGCGGCTCCATCTCGAGCAGGACGCCGGCAAATCGCTGCACGACCAGCATCCGACGCTGTCGTATGTCGATCTCAACCGCTCCGGCGTCGCCCTGATGGAGATCGTGTCGAAGCCGGACTTGCGCTCGGCCGAAGATGCCAAGGCATTCCTCACCAAGCTGCGCGCCATCCTGCGCTACCTCGGCACCTGCGACGGCGACATGGAGAAGGGAAGCCTGCGCGCCGACGTCAACGTCTCGGTGCGCCACCCGGACGATCCGCTCGGCACCCGCTGCGAGATCAAGAACGTGAACTCGATCCGTTTCGTCGGGCAGGCAATCGACTGCGAGGCTCGCCGCCAGATCGCGATCCTCGAGGATGGCGGCGAGATCGAGCAGGAAACCAGGCTCTATGATCCTGTCCGCAACGAGACCCGCTCGATGCGCAACAAGGAGGAAGCCCACGACTATCGCTATTTCCCCGATCCCGACCTGCTGCCGCTGGAACTGACCCAGCCGTACGTCGACGAACTCGCCCGCGCGCTTCCCGAGTTGCCGGACGAGAAGAAGGCGCGGTTCATGTCGGCCTATGGGCTTGCGGCATACGATGCCGATGTCCTTGTCGCCGAGCGGGAGAGCGCCGACTACTTCGAGGCGGTGGCCAAAGGTGGCGACAAAGCGGCGCGCGATGCCAAGCTCGCTGCAAATTGGATCATCAACGAGCTGTTTGGCCGTCTCAACAAGGAAGGCAAGGGCATCGTCGATACGCCGGTCTCGGCGGCGCAACTCGGCACCATCCTCGATCTCATCGCCGAAGGCACCATCTCCGGCAAGATCGCCAAGGATCTGTTCGAGATCGTCTGGGCGGAAGGTGGCGATCCGCGCGCGATTGTTGCCGCGCGCGGCATGATCCAGGTCACCGACACGGCGGCGATCGCCGCAATGGTGGACGAGATCGTCGCGGCCAACCCCGACAAGGTCGCGCAAGTGCGGGCGAAGCCCACGATGCTCGGCTGGTTCGTCGGTCAGGTCATGAAAGCGTCCGGCGGCAAGGCGAACCCGCAGGCGGTGAACGCGCTCCTCAAAGAGAAACTCGGCATCTGACGAGCGCCGCGCGGCTCGCGCGCGTGCGAAGTGGTCGCCGTGAAGCGATCGATCGGCGGATTCTTGTCGACCATGATGCTCGCAATGCCGTCGCGGTGTCTCGAACTCGAGCCTTCGCTGACGCGGAATCAAAGTCTGCATCTGCGAATCGGAAGACCGATTCGCGCGATTCGTGATCACGCGATCGCTGAATCGACCCATCGGACGGCAATTGCTCACATTTTTTTTCGAGGCGCCGAAACGCATCCGCGCGCGCGATTTCGCGCGACGGCGCTTCGAAAAAAATGCTGTCAAGGGGGCGTTCGAGCTCATCACCGCAAACTTCGACACATGGCAGTTGTGCCCAATTAACAGGGCTTTCTGCAACTGCGATGCGAAGATGCACACGAAGCGATCTTGCGATCGCATTCTCGCGAAGCATCGCGCGCGCCGACGATGCGTGAGGCGCGACGACACGCGCGAGAGGCGCCGCCGTACACGTTTCGTTAATGCGGAAGCTGTTTTTTTTGTTGTGCTGTAGTAATCGAAGTGCAGCGCTTACGATTCGCGTAGGTGCTGATGCGACATCCGCCAAGAGACTTGGCTAGGAGGGCAGCATGGTGAAGAAGGCAAAGGCGAAGTCCGCCGCGAAGAAGAAAGCTCCTGCAAAGCGCAAGGTAGCGAAGAAGAAGAAGTAAGTAAGCGTCGGGGCGATCCGCTCCGAGCCAGTCGGCGACACAACGATTAGACCGGCGACATCTCCAGCAAGATTGCCAAGCGCGAGATCGCGATGCAGTCGGTTGAGGTGACGCCGGGGTCGGCGACGGAAGGCGTCGGCGAGACTGAGGCTTGAACCTCCCGGACATCCGATCGGATCTGTTTCGGGGCATGAGGTGCGCAGTTCGCACCTTGTCGTCAGCGCAATTCGCTGGCAGGTCTTGGGCCTCGGATACCTCGCCGACGCCTCGGTTTTTTAGGGGTCTCGTTGCGCGAGACTCCGGGTTCGTTGTTTTCAAAGCGGCCTGTATTTTCAAAGAGTCTATTCGTCGCTGAGAATGACCGCGCGCAAACACCGGCGGTTGCGGCTCAGCATCTCACCTCATCGATATGAGATGCGCGACTGCTCTCGCTTGGCCCCGCGCCGAAGTGTCGGCCTCCGCCCGCCGCGAGCCGCGGCGAACTCTCGTGGCGAGGCGCGAACGCGCCGATGGTTACCCCGGTCTCAAGCGGCACGGTTAGCGCGTCCTCACCACAAAGCGTGACACGCGGATTTACAAGGCTTTCCGTGATTAATGATCGGTTGCCGCGTTAGCCAGGCCTTGAGGCATTCACCCTCAATTCATCGCGCTGCTTAAAGAGCGATTCAAAATTTCTCGCGATGATCGCGACACTCCGAAACGGAGATCGCCCGCGATCAGCAGCGGCGCAAGCAAATCGGCCGGGGGAGGCCAAACATGGGACGTATGGAACTAGCGGCAATCGAGAGCGGCAGCTTCGGAGAAGCGTCGGGAGACATGTTCTTCCGCCTCGGCATGATGTATTCGACCGGCGCCGAGGTACCGACCGATTACGTGTCGGCGCACAAGTGGTTCAATCTCGCGGCAATGCGCGGCAATGCAGATGCCGCGCGGCTGCGCCGTGAAATCGCGGCGCAAATGTCCGATACCGAGATCGCCGCTGCGCAACGCGCCGCCCGCGACTGGCTCAAACATTAGTCCAGCGCAGACACTGACGGATGAGCGCGAGCGGCCGCGTCCGCTTCGCCTCGCGGTTATTCACCATCTAGCCCGGATGAGCCAACGGGTCCCGCCTCCGGCGGGCCCGATGACAGGCTCCGCGATATCCGGGACGGCGATGCGCCTTGAGTGGCGCTTTCCCCGGATGTCGCTTCGCTCATCCGGGCTACAGGTCTTGGTCGCGTCCATCCGTCTCCCTTGCCAGTTGGCGTGGTCTCGGGCATATCGGCGGTACAGGAGACGTGGCCGAGTGGCTGAAGGCGGCGGTTTGCTAAACCGTTATACGCTCTCAAGGCGTATCGAGGGTTCGAATCCCTCCGTCTCCGCCAGCGCCACCTTCCAATTCCGAAAATTGATCGTTTGGAAATCCCGACCCGTCAAAGGGTTTCGGTGTTGTGATGCCATCGTCACGGGCCGGCGTCCTCTGCGCGGTTCCATAAGCGACCCAGGCCGGTGACCGGGGCACGACGGCCGAACTGGTCGAGAGCTGCCCAGAGGATGGTCTGATTGCAGGTGAGGAGCGGGCGCGAAGTGCTCGCTTCGATCTCCTCGATCGCATCGAAGGTGGGGAGATCGGTCGCGAGCAGCACGATCGCTTCGGCGTCCGGACGCGAGATCGACTTCGCCAGATCGATGACGGCGCTCCGCGGGGTTTGGGCGACCGCGCTTACCGCGCGCACGTCAAGCGTGGCGTCGGCGACAACCTCGAAGCCGCGTTCCTGGAAATGGGCGACGGCGCGCGGATGGATTGCGGCAGGGTAGGGGCTGCCGATGGCGAGCCGGCGCGCGCCGAGCGCGGCGAGGGCCTTCTCCATCGCCGTCCAAGCGGAAATGAACAGCAGTCCGGTCGCCTGCTCGATTGCTGCCGTCCGGCGCTCGTTCCAGCCGTCGGGCATGATGAAAGTCGTCACCATGTCGGCATAGACGATGAGATCGACGCCGGTCGCCGTGAGCTCGTCGAGCGCGCGGGCCGCATGCGTCTCCATCGTCTCGATCGCCTGCGCGGTGAGATCGCCGCGGACCAGGATGCGCGTAACGTGGAGGGCCACGTCGGGCGGCAGATGGCGCCAAAGCTCGGGCTCCAGCACGCTGTTGTTGGCTGGCAGCACGACGCCGATCTTGTGCCGAATGCCGCGCATGTTTTTGCTCGCTCAGTTTGCGTGAGCCGGCATGCGCGCGAGAAAGCGCCCGCCTGGCTTGGTTGCGATGAGCGCGCCATCCTCGGCGATGATTTCGCCGCGCAGGATGGTCATTGCCGGTCGACCTTGCAGGGTCATTCCTTCGAACGGCGAGCGCGCCGCCCGCGAGCGAATGACTTCGGGCGTGACGTGGAGCGGCGCCTGCGGATCGACCAGCACGAAGTCAGCGTCGGCACCGATCGCGAGACTGCCCTTGCGGTCAGCAAGCCCGAAGAGTTTCGCCGGTTGCTCGGAGAGCAGGGCCGCGATCCGCGGGTAGTCGATGATCTGTCGTGCCGCGAGATCGAGCGCAGCCGCCGCAAAGGTATCTAGGCCCGGTGTTCCGCTCGGGCTCTCCCACGGGTTCGATGTCTTCTCGGCGAGAGCATGCGGCGCGTGATCCGAACCGATGAAGTCGACGACACCAGCGGCGGCCGCTTGCTGCCCAGCCGAAACATCGGCGGGCGAACGCAGCGGCGGCAGCATCTGAGCATAGGGTCCGAGCCGGGCGAGGACCGCGCTATCGAGATGGAGGTGATGCGGGGTGACCTCGACCGCCACCGCGCCGTCGGGAGCCCGCGCCTTGGCGGCAGCAACAAGCGCGAAGCCGCGGGCGGTCGAGACTTGCCGCGCGATGATCTTTGCCCCAGTGGCATGCCGCGCCTCAATGAGCAACGCCAAGCCCAGCGCTTCGCTGATCGCCGGGCGGCTTTCGGCGAAGGCGGGAAAATCCGTTCGCCCCGCCGCACGAATGTGTGCAAGCGCCGCATCGACCACCGCCTGATTGCCGCAATAGACCCCGACACGTGCATCAAGCGCGGCGATCTGAGACAGCATGTGCAAGAGAAGCGCGCTCTCGACATAGGCCTCGCCCGGCGGGCCATCGGCGAGCATTGTCTCGAAGGAAACGACGCCGGCGTGCCACAGCGTTGCCAACGCATCGTGATTGCCAGGATGAACCGCGGCCTGGAGCGCAAAGTCGACATATGACCCTCGCTCGCCGGCTTCGCGTGCGCGATCGAATCCCGCAGTCGAATCGACTGGCGGGCGCGTGTTCGGCATGCACATCACCGTGGTGATGCCGCCGATGGCCGCCGCCGTGCTTCCGCTCGAAAAATCCTCCTTTTGCGGCTGGCCCGGGTCGCGCATGTGGACATGAGCGTCGACGAAGCCGGCAAACAGCAGCCGCTGTCGCGCGTCGATCACGGTGTCGGCGGACGCTCTATCGGTACCGGCAAGGCGCGCCGCGATGCGGCCGTCGGCGGCGACGATGCCGCCCGCCGTGATGCCTTTGGAGGTCACGACCCTCGCGTTGTGAATGCACAGCGTCGCCATTGCCGTTCACGAAAGCCGGATCGGGTCGCCGCCGATCTCGACAAGCGTTCCGATGTTGTCGGCGATGGCGCGGGCCTCGATCCGCTGCGCCGTCCAGATATCCTGAATCGGGGCGCCGATCGACTTGTAGAAGGTGATCTCGTCCGCGTTTTCCCGTCCTGGCCGGCGACCCGCCGCGATCTCCGCGATCTCCAACACGTCTTGATCGCGTAAAATGCCTTCGGCCATGGGGATCAGGAAATCTCCGGCATGTTTGAGGCAGTCCGCCCGGCTATCAATCACGCGCTTGGCTGCCCGCGCGATGGTGGTGCTGTCGACCTCTCGGGCGTCCTTGCGATTGGCGCCGACCGCGGCAACGAAGGTGCCGGGCCGAAGCGCGCTGCCGCGGAGCACCGGCTGGTCCGCCGTGGTGGCGCAGACGACGATATCCGCGTCCGCGACGGCCGCTTCCGCATCGTCAGCCAGCGCGACGTCGCGCAGAATGGCGTCGACGGCGTCATGCGCCCAGCGCACGAATGCCTCGCCCCGCGCCTGCGACCTTGCGACGACACGAACGCGCCGGAGCGGCAGTGTGCCGGCGAGCGCGATCAGCTGGTTGCGTGCGACGCGTCCGGCGCCGAACAACACCAGCGACGAACTCCCCGGATCGGCGAGATGACGGGCAGCAAGCGCAGTGCCCGCGCCGGTGCGCAGGTCGGTCAGATAACCCGCCTCCATCACCGTGCGCGGCAGGCCGGTCTTGCCGCAGAACAACACGACGAGCGCTGACATCCGCGGGACCGTCACATCGTCATTGTGAAAGAAGTCGGAGACGACCTTGATGCCGAAACCCTGTCCATTCTTCAGGTAGGCCGGATTGAAGATCGTGATGGCGGCCGGCGCCTCGCTCGCGACGACGCTGCGCAAACCTTCGATCGATTGGCCCGCCGCCAGCGCAGCAAAGGCCTCGGCCTGCGCCTCGACTGCCTCGGCGACCGTGAGGCAGCGGCGCACGTCGGCCTCGCTGAGGATGCGGAGCTTCATGCGGCGCGGCCTTTCGCACGAAGCCGCCGATCCGCATGTCTAACTCGGCGTGTAGAGGTGGAACGCATAGGGGACGAGATAGACGATCCAGGGAACGAAGGCGATGAGGATCGCGACGGCAGTCATGGTGGCAAGGTAAGGCAGGAGATGCCGGCTGATTTCGCCGATCGTCGCTTTCGATAGGCCCAGCACGATGTAAAGCCCGATGCCGAACGGCGGCAGGAACAGTGCAATCCCCATGACGGTGGTCATCAGAATTCCGTAGTGGACGAGATCGACGCCGAGGCGCTGGGCGATCGGCACGAACACCGGAATGATCATGAGCATGCCCGGCAGGCCGTCGAGGAGCGCAAACAGCGGCAGGAAGACGACGACCGACATGATGAGGAACGTCGCCTTGCCGCCGCCGATCGCCTGGATGCCCGCGGCGATTGCGGCCGGAACGCCCTCGACCGTCATCAGCCAGGCAAAGATATTGGCCGCGCCGATCAGCAGCATCACGACACCGGACGTCACGCCGGTCCGCACGAACGCCCGTCGCAGGTCGGCCAGACGGATTTCGCGATAAACCGCCATGCCGACGATGATGGCGTAGATGACGGCAATCACGGCCGCCTCGGTCGGGGTGAACACGCCGCCGAGAATGCCGCCGAAGATGATGACGGGCAGCAGCAGCGCCCATGACGCCGCGAGCAAGGCCTTGCCACGTTCCGCCCATGGCACGCGCGGGTCGGGCACGAGGCCGAGCCGCCGGGCGTCGAGGCGCAAATGGATCATGAGCGCCAACGCCATGATGGTTGCCGGCAGAAAGCCGGCGGCGAAGAGCGTCGCGATCGAGGTGTTGGTGATGCTGCCGTAGACGACCATCGTCAGGCACGGCGGCACCAGAATGCCCATCCCGGCGGCGGCGGCGACGATCGCGCCGGCGTGGCCGCCGCTGTAGCCCTGGCGCTTCATCGGCGGGATCATCACCGAGCCGATGGCCGCGGCATCGGCGTTGGTCGATCCGGAGATGCCGGAGAAAAAGATCATCGCGACGACGACGACGTTGCCGAGGCCGCCGCGCCGGTGGCCGACGAGGACGCGCGCGAGCGTCACCAGCCGCTGCGAAATGCCGCCGGTCTCCATCAGCTCCCCGGCGAGAATGAAGAACGGAATGGCGAGGAGCGAGAAATTGTCGATGCCGGAGAAGGTGCGGCTCGCCACGATCCGCAACGGTGCACCTTCGTAGATCGACAGGCCGGCAATGGACGCGCCGCCCAGCGCGAAGGCGATCGGAACGCCCGCGAGCACGAACACCACGAACAGGATGGCCGCGGGCGTCACTGCGGTGGCTCGTGCAGGTCCAGGATATGCCCGGTCGGCCGGCGGATCAGATGGACCGCGAGATGAAACAGCATGAGGCCGGCCCCGACCGGCAGGGCGAGATAGGCCCATTCCATGCGCATCTCGAACGTCATGGCGTATTGCATCGCGGCGAGCCGGGTCTCGTCGATCCCCGTCTTCAGGAGGATGACGAGGAACGCCACCATGACGAGCGTCACCAGCGGCGCCACGAAGGCCTTCAGGCGCGGCATCGGCCGCAGCAGCAGATCGAGGCCGAAATGCCCGCCTTCACGGATCGCGAGCGCGGCGCCGATCATGGACACCCACACGAACAGGTAGCGGGCGGCCTCTTCCGACCAGACGAGCGGATCGTTCAACAGATAGCGCGTGACCACTTGCGCGAAGGTGACGGCTGTCAGCAGCGTCACCAGAACGATGATGGCGGCGGCCTCGATGTGCGCTAACCAGCGGTCCAGGCGATCGGCGATCGCCTTCACCCACGTCATTTCGCGGCCTCGACGACCTTGGCGACGAGATCGGGGCCGAGACGCTGCGCCAACTCCTGATAGGTCTGCCGGCCGATCGCAATGAAGGGCGCGAGATCGGGCTGGGTGATGTTGACGCCGGCGGCGCGAATATCATCGAGCGCCTTGGCATCGCGCTTGGTCCGTTCCGCGATCACGGTCGCGCGCCCTTCAAGGGAGGCGCGCTTGATGATGTCTTGGAGGTCCGCCGGCAGGCGCTGCCAGACCCGCTCGCTCATGAAGAAGGAATTGGCGAGCATCATGTGCTGCGTGATTGCAAAATTCTTCGCGACTTCGATGTGCTTGCTGGTGAGATACGTCACCGCATCATTCTCGGCCCCATCGATCACGCCCTGCTGCAAGGCGGTGTAGATGTCGCCGAAAGCCATCGCCGTCGGCGCTGCGCCAAGCGCGCGGAAGAGCGCAATGTAGGAGGGGCTCGGAATGACGCGCAGCTTCTCGCCCTTCAAATCAGCGAGGCTGTTGATCGCGCGCGAGCGCGTGTAGACGTTGCGGAAGGTGACCTCCCAAACCTGTACCACGTGGAAGCCGGCGGCGGCCGCGGGTTTGGCGAGTTCCTGCTCGAACGTCGGGCTGTCGAACAGGCGATAGGCCGCTGCCGGGTCACGGGCGAGGTAGGGCAGGTCGATCGCGCCCAGCTGCGGCACGAAATTGGTCAAGGTGGCGGTGGCTTCGAGCGCGCCGTCGACGACGCCGGCCTGCACGTTCTGCAGCACTTCGCGCTGGCCGCCGAGCTGGCTCGACGGATAGAGCGCGATCTTCAACCGTCCGTTGCTCTCGCGCTCGACGATCTCGGCCATGCGGCGGCCCCCGACCATCATGGGATGCTGGGCGTCGAGCACGCAGGCGATCTTCAGGGTTTCCTGCGCGGACGCCGCCGGGGTGAATGCCGCGGCGAAGACGAAAGCAAACAGCGCTGCCGGTAGGGTTCTCATCATGTTTCCTCCCAGATTCCGATGGTTGCAGACGCCGTAGGCTCACGAACGACGGCAACGCACAATAATGGCCTAATGCTGCGCCCGCGATTTACGCCGCGAAAACGCAAGGAGCATGCCATCCTGATGGGCGACGGTGTCGCGTGCAACCGACCTCTGATATCCGTACAATCGCGGCACGCGAACTGGTCGCACGGCACGCGGATCAGTCGTCGGCGTTCCCTACGTAGCGGTTGAGGCCGATATCCGTTTCCCAGGTCTTGCGCTGCGCCATCTGCAGATAGGGCAGCAACGCAGCATTTCTCTGCACCACCGCCTCGATGTCCTTGCGCAAGACCTTCATCAGTCCGGCGACCTCTTCCCGCAGGGCGCGCTCGTCCAGCGTGGTGATCTTGCGGTCCGCGATGACCACGCGTCCGTCGACGATGACCGTCTCGACGCCTCGCCCGCTCTCGGTGAACACGATCTGGCGCGCGACGCTATTGAGCGGAACGAAGGACGGATCGGTGAGATCGACAATGAAGAGATCGGCGGCCATGCCCGCACGCAGGGCGCCAATCCGCCCTTCCAGTCCGGCCGTTCGCGCGCCGCCGATGGTTGCCGAGCGGATGGCGTCCGCCGCTGTCGGCGGACCGGGCTCCGGCTGACTCACCGCCGCAAGTCCGGCAAAGAGCTTCATGGTCTGGAACATGTTCTGGGAATTGCTGCAGCTGCAATTGTCGCAGCCGAGCGCGACGCGCACGCCTTTTTTCAAGTAGCTGCGGATGGGCGCGATGCCGCTGCGCGTCTTCAGGTTGCCGACCGGATTGAGAACGACATTCGTTCCGGCCTCGGCGATCGCGTCGATCTCGGCCGGCGTCATCCACACGCTGTGGGCGAGGTTCGTTCGCGGCGTCAGCAAGCCGACGCGCTTGAGGTACTTGATCAGAGAGCCGTCGTCGGAACTGTGGGTCTGGCGGGCAATCAGGGTCATCGCCCGCGATTCATAGACGTGGGTGTAGACCGGGAGCTTTTCCGCGTCCGACAACTCCGCGAGCTTGGTCATGATGCCGGGCGTGCACCGTTCCGGGCTTGTCGGGCCGAGCGCAAAGGTCAGGCGAGGATTGCGGTTGCGCTGCGAGGTGGCGACCTCGCGCAGGAGCCGCGGCAGATCGATGCCGTGGAACGGCTCGACCGACCCGGCGAGCGACCCGCGCTGTGCCGGCGGCACCAGCTCTTCCCAGAACGGAATCGATTTCGCGCCCGCCATGTCGGCGAATTGCAATGCAAACACGCAGCGGATGCCCACGTCTTCGTACGCCTTGAGGATCGCTTCGAGGTGTTCCTCATCGAACGGGTAGATCGTGCAGAGATCCTGGACGGCGGTCATGCCGCTGCGCAGGCACTCGAATGCGCCGAGGAGCGTGCGCGCGCGGATTTCGGCCGTGCTCCGCTTCGGGTAGCTCGGGGGGAGTGCGCTCAGGAGCCAGAGTTCGAGGGGAATCGTCTCAAAGCAGCCCTTGAGGAGGACGTCATGCGAGTGATAGTGCGCGTTGACGAAGCCCGGCATGACGAGCTTGTCGCTCGCATCGATGGTCTGGTCGATGCTGCGTGCGCCGAGTTCGGCGACTGCTTCGCCTTGGGCGAGGGCATGCGCAATGCCGGGACGCACCGCCGCAATCACGCCATCGACAATGAGGAGATCGGCGATCGGCGGCAGGTCCACATCGCCATCATGGTCATAAACGCGGCCGTTGCGAATGAGAATGACGCCACGGGTCGCTTTCGTAGTCATTGGCCGTCCTCTGGGTGTGATCGTTTGGGTGCGATGCTATGAGGAAACATAACATTTAGCGACCGCTGACAGTGGCGTCAGCGTAAAGGTCGCGATCGATACGACGGTGGGTTCGAACTGGGATGCCGGGAGCGCAACGCCCGCGCGCACAGCCGACGCGGCGCTCGCCTGCTGGCCGAGAAAATCAGGGCCGGCGCGTGAATGGTGGAGTGATGCGGCTGATATTGCGCGCCGCGACGAGGTCACAGCGCTCGCGAGAGAGCGTTCTCATGAGGCGCGGCCGTCAGGCGGCGCGGCCATGCGCAAAAAGGGCGCTGCACCAACGCACTGTTGTAGTATTGCTCCTGACCGGTGACCTCGGTCCCGATCCAGTCCGGCAACTCGATGCGTTGATCCTCTCGGTCCAGCTCGATCTCAGCGATGGTCAGGCCTGCGTTCTCGCCGGAGAACACGTCGATCTCCCAGACAAAATCGCCCCACGGAACAAGGTGGCGCACCTTCTCGATCGTGGAACCACGACGCAGCTGCATCAGCGCCTCGGCCTCGAGAACCGGAACGGGATACTCCAATTCCAGCCGGCGCATCTCATGGGGACGCGACTTGACAGTCAGTGTCGCCGTGCTCTCGTCTTTAATGCGAACGCGAACTGATGCCTTGCCGTCAAACGACAGATAGGCCTGTCGGATCGTCGAACTCAGCGGTTACGAGATTTTGCCAGTCGTCGCTGCGTATCAGGAATTTCCGTTCGATTTCAAAGCTCATCACGCACGCCCGACTGCATGTCCGAATCTTTTGTGTAAAACACATGACATTGCCTATTGCCCAAGGCAAGTGGGGTTCGAGCCGCCGAGCAGCGAACAGATGCTGTTCCGATTCAAAAAGAATTGAGATGCACCGCTCTTGCACGACTGCGCAGAGTCCGAGGGACCGCGGGTCACAAAGGGAACCCTACGACCGGCGCTCGATCGCGCTGGCAAAACCGGTAAAGCAACAGCAATTACAGCAAACAGCCCTAATATAGTGCCGGTATGTACATGTCGGCCGGCACCGGCTTGCGCGCGTAATCGGGCATGTGCTCGCGGCCCGGCAGCGCGATCGGCTCGTGCGCGACATCCTGATAGGGGATCTGCTGCAGCAGGTGGTGGATGCAATTGAGCCGCGCACGTTTCTTGTCGACGCCCTCGACCACCCACCAGCGCGCCTCGGGAATGTGGGTGCGTGCCAGCATCTCTTCCTTGGCCTTGGTGTAGCGCTCCCAGCGGCGGCGCAATTCGAGATCCATGGGGCTGAGCTTCCACTGCTTGAGCGGATCGTGGATGCGCATCAGAAAGCGCAGGTTCTGCTCGTCGTCAGTGATCGAGAACCAGTACTTGAGGAGAATGATGCCGGATCGCACCAGCATGCGTTCGAACTCAGGCACCGTGCGGAAGAACTCTTCGCATTCGGCTTCCGTGCAGAATCCCATGACGCGCTCGACGCCCGCGCGGTTGTACCAGCTGCGGTCGAACAGCACGATCTCGCCGGCCGCCGGCAAATTGGCCACGTAGCGCTGGAAGTACCATTGCGTGCGCTCGCGTTCGGTCGGCGCCGACAACGCCACAACTTTGCAGCTGCGCGGGTTGAGCCGTTGGGTGACCCGCTTGATCACGCCGCCTTTGCCGGCGGCATCGCGGCCTTCGAACAGCACCACCACCTTGAGCTTGTGGTGCACGACCCAGTCTTGCAGCTTGATGAGTTCGCGCTGCAGCCGCAGCAGTTCCTTGAAGTAGGTGTGGCGGTCGATGGTCTCGGGAAGGGGCTTGTCGATGACGTGCTCGAGCAGGCCGGCGAGCCGGTCGTCGTCGATCTCCATCTCGAGCTCTTCGTCGACGGTCTCCATCATCTCGTCGTGCACGCGCTCGTGCAGAGGGCGGGCACCATTGGCTTCCGCTGTCATTCGCCGATCCCCCTCAATGGTTCGGTGGGTCGCCCGGATCGCCGGCAATCACGGGCGACCGCATTCCGATAAATCCAATTCGGCGATGCCGCAATGCTGCAGGCTACTCCGCCGCCACATGGATCGGCCGTATCTCCACATCGGGGCGGTTATAGTCGTAGACCACGCGGCCGTATGGTAATGTCAGGTCGGCGAGGAAATGATGCGCGCCGACGACGCGGTGCACCGGCAGGTCGGCGACCGGCGCATTCACGTGCGGGACGAGATGGAGGCGGCCGGGGCCGATCCATGATCCCTTGACGACGATATCAGTCAGGTTGATGGCGACGAGCTGGGCGATCTCCGGGTGACCGCTGACCCCCGGGATGATCTTGAGGTTGATCTGCGTCTTCGACAACGTCGCGCGCGTGCGCTCGCCATTACCGGCCATGCTCTCGTGCTTGTAGCCCATGGTGCCCATGGCGACGAGCTGGCCGGCATATTCGAGCGTGCCGGTCAGCGTATCCTTGACGACCTCGAGCTTCGGGTGGGCGTATTTCTTGGGGAAGCCCCAGATTTCGCGGCCCGCCGCGATCGGCGGATCGTCATCGAGAAACATCTGGGTGACGAAGCTGACTTCCTCGCCACGCAGCCGCGCCGGGATCACCTGACCCGATTCCGTGTAGCTGCCGAAGCCCGAACTGTCGGGCATCTTGATCCATTCGTAATGCACCAGCGGCTGTTCGATCGGCTCCAGCGGCTCGGGCAGATGCTCGCGGATCAGGTCCGGGTCGGTCTCATAGGTGATGACGAGGAATTCGCGGTTGATGAAGCGATACGGCCCGGCCGGATAGCTCGGTCCCGCCGCCGGCATCGACGGCAGCTTGAGAACATCATCATGACGCATGGCAGCTTTCCTCAGTGTGCGGTCCTGCCGCTGTCAACCGGCAGCAAGGCCCCGGTGATGGATTTTGCGACGTCGCAGCCGAGAAGGGTAACGCTGAACACCGGCCGCCCCGCGCGACCGTCCGATTAACCCCAGCATAGATACGCGAGCGTAAAGATCGCCTCTAACAATTATGCGAAGGAATTTCTGCGAATTGACGACAGTCGATCCGTTCGCGTGATTGCACATGTCATGTGCGTGTCACGGCTCTTTGGACATCCTGTTGGCGATCTTGCGGGAGGGAAGTTCTCGTCATGGATGCCACGACCGGCGATTTGTCGCGTTCACGTCATGCTCAGGGTTGGCGGCCGGACGGATGTGACCGGGTAGCGCTCGTGCTGCAGGGCGGCGGCGCGCTCGGTGCCTACCAGGCGGGCGTCTACCAGGCGCTGCATGAAGCCGACATTGAGCCGGATTGGGTGTCGGGGGTATCCATCGGCGCCATCAATTCGGCGATCATCTCCGGCAATTCGCGCAAGCGCCGCCTCGGCCGCCTGCGCGAGTTTTGGGAGCTCATCACCGAGCGCAAGGTCTGGAGCTATACGCCGGACGGCGACTTGTTCCGCAAGGCTCGCAATACCGCAAGCTCATGGATGACGATGGTCCAGGGCCAGCCGGGCTTCTTCAGCCCGCGCCAGCAGAACCCCTGGCTCAGCCTCGCGGGAGCCCAGAGTGCGACGAGCTATTATGATTCCGGACCGCTGCGTGACACGCTGGAAGACCTCGTCGATTTCTCGCTCATCAACGAGAAGATCGTTCGTTTCTCGGTCGGCGCGGTCAACGTCCTCAGCGGCAATTTCGTCTATTTCGACAACGCCCACGAGATCATCGAGCCGGAACATGTGATGGCGAGTGGCGCATTGCCGCCGGCGTTGCCCATGGTCAAGATCGGCACCGATCATTTTTGGGACGGCGGCATCGTGTCGAACACGCCGCTGCAGCACCTGCTCGACCAAGAGGATCGCCTCAACACGCTGATCTTCCAGATCGATCTCTTCTCGGCGCGCGGCGTCCTGCCCCGCGATATCCAGGATGTCCTCGCCCGCCACAAGGACATCATGTATTCGTCCCGCACCCGCTACAACACCGACGTCTACCGCCGGCTCCATACCTGGAAGAAGAAGCTCCAGCGAGCGCTCGAAAAAGTGCCGGAGGATAAGCTGTCCGATGAGGAGCGGATGCTTCGCAACGAGCTGGCTACGATGCCGGATATCACGATCCTCCAGCTCATCTATCAGCAGAAGGCCTACGAAGGTCACGCCAAAGACTACGAGTTCTCAGGCACGTCCATGCGCGAACATTGGCAGAGCGGCTACGAGGACACGCGGCGCACGCTGCGCCGCAAGGATTGGCTCGCGATGCCGCCGCATGGCGCAGGTGTTGTCGTGCACGACGTTCATCGCGAAGACGAGCACTGACCGAACGGTTCGGGCGCCTTTCGAAAGTTAGCCAGAAATCGCGAGCGAGACGACCTGCCTTTGCACGGTTCTTGCATCGTGTGACGCAATTTCTGGCGTGGAAGCGATGATCCCGATTTGCGCTGATAGGCTGACGCAATAGGCGGCTTTCGGGCCGCGATGCTGAAACATCATTTGAGAGGACGACCCCTACAAAAACACCTTTGTTACCAGATAGTTGAAGGGTATGCGGGAGCGCCGGATTTCACCCGGCGGCCACGCTGAAGTCGTCAGATTGTCATGTAACCGGGCCATACGTTGGTACCTGCAAAATGACTTGCCGATAGGCAAATGGGAAGCTCGGGATTAAGGCGGGAGAGTTCAATGCAAAAGATCAATGGAAGCGCTGGCCTGGACGCCGAGCCTGATCCGTCTCCTTCATCCGAAATCGCCGAAATGGTGCACGACCACGGCGACGTCGTCGCGACGGTTGCGACGGTCGCCGTTGTCGGCGTTGGCGCTGCCGCGTTCGAGGCGGCGCTGTTGCCCGGCATTGTCCTCGGTGTCGCTGCCATGTGGCTTCCGCAGTACTTCCCCAAGATGGGCGAGGCCCTCAATCCGTTGTTCAGGTCAACGGTGCGCAGCGCTTACAAGCTCGGGCGAAAGACCAAGGAAATGATGGCGGAGGCCCAGGAGCAGGTCCACGACATCGTGGCCGAGGTCCATGCCGAGGGCGAGGCCGAGACGCCGCCGAAGGCCGCAAGTTCGCAGAGTTGATCTGAATTTCCGGACGCCTCACCCTCTCACGCTTCGGCCGGTGACCGATGTGAAGTTGATGGCCGATTGGAAATCGGGTCGTCAAGGAAAGTCATGACTAAGCTCAATCTCCACGTCGCCCACCAGGTTCCCGGTCGTGTGCGGATGAAGATTCCGGCCGGAAAGGGAAATCCGGAGCTGCTACAACAGATCGCCGACACGTTCGGGGTTATTCCGGGGATCGAGCAGGTCACGGTGAACCCGACGACGGGAAGCATCGTTCTGCACTACGACGCAGATCGCCACGATGAATTTCACGGCACGTTGCACAACCAATATCGGGCACACGATATTCACCGGCCGCCGAGCACGGAAATCGACGAGCTCGCGCATCGCATCGAGGACGAGGCCGAATTTCTCGCCAAGAATTCGGAATCGGCGCGCGCGTTGGTCGATTTCGTCAAGAAGGTCGATCGCGAAATCAAGCTCGCCACTAACAACACCATCGACCTGAAGATCGTCCTTGCCGCGGGCATCATCGGCTTTACCGTTCTTGAGGTCGGCGCCACCGCGGCAACGCCGGTGTGGGTCACGCTCGCCATCTTCACCCTCAATCATTTCATCGAGATGCACCCGCAGGGCGCATCCGCAACTCCGCATTTGGCGCCGGTAAGGGTCGAGGGCTGAGCGTCGGATCAACCAGGAGTTCGGCGCCGTGGATTTCTCGATCCGTCATTTCATTCCAGGCCGCATCCGCCTGTATTCGCCGTCGCTGTGCCGAAGACGGACGCTGGCCGAGGCCGCCATCGCTTGGCTGTCGGGGCAGAAAGGCATCAAGCGCGCGCGTCCGAACTACGACTGCGCGAGCCTCGTGATCGAATATGACGTTGCCTATGAGAAACTGCTGCGCGGGTTGATCGGCCGCCTGTCGGTGATGACGCTCGACGACTTGAAGCGGATCGTCGAGATGCAGCCGGCCGGGGCAGGCGCCGAAAAAGCGCTCCCTGCGACGATGAGCAAAGCGGCACCGCCGCCGGCGTGGCGTCGCGTCCCGTTGACGCTGCCGACGATCTCGCTGCTGCTCGCGTTCAGCGCCAACCCCATCGTCCGCGCCGTCAACATGCCGTTGATGCTGTGGAACGCATACCCGATCGCGCTGCGAGCCTGGCGCGTGTGGCGGCGCGAAGGCCGGCTCAACGTCGATTTCCTCGACACCCTCGCAATCGCTGCGTCACTGATGCAGGGCAATCCGATGGCGGGCGCGATCGTCACTTGGCTGATCAAGCTCGGCGACTGGATCCGCGATCTCACCGCCGCAGGTTCGCGCCGCGCCATTAGCGAGCTTCTGGAGTTCCAGGCCAAATCGGCGTGGGTGATCCGCGACGGCGTAGTGACGTCGATTCCAGCGACCGCGCTCGCAATCGGCGACGAGGTCGTGGTCTATCCTGGCGAAATCATTCCGGTCGACGGCGAGGTCATCGACGGCCACGCCATGATCGACCAGAAGACCATCACCGGTGAGGGCTTGCCGGTGATGCGCGCGACTGGCGAGGCTGTGTTCGCGGCGACCGTGATCCGCGACGGGCAGCTGACGGTCCGCGCCATGCGCGTCGGCGACGGGACCACCGCGGGCCAGATCGCGCGTCTCGTCGAAATCAGCCCCGATCGGCGACACGCGCATGCAGAACCATGCGGAAAGGCTTGCCGACCGGCTGGTGCTGCCGACCTTGGCGCTTGCGTCCGGCACCGCTGCGCTGACCGCCGATTTCAATCGCTTCCTCTCGCTCGTGATCGTCGACTATGGCACCGGCATCCGCGTCGCCGCGCCGACCGCCGTGCTCGCCTCCATGACCCACGCCGCCCGCGCCGGGATCATCATCAAGAGCGGCCGCCACATGGAGCGGCTCTCCGAGGTCGACACCATCATCTTCGACAAGACCGGGACCTTGACCCACGGTTCGCCAGCCGTCGTCGATGTGATCAGCTACGAGAACAGCATCACCGGCCGCCATCTGCTCGGCCTTGCCGCAGCAGCGGAAACGCACCTCAACCATCCGGTGGCCGAGGCGCTGCGCACCAAGGCGACCGAAATGGGCGCCAACATCCCCTATTGCGAGGAGACCAAATATCGCATCGGCCTTGGCGTTGAAGGCCAGGTCAACGGTTACTACCTCCACGTCGGCAACGAGCGCTTCATGCGGCAGAGCGAGATCAATGTGCGTATCGCCGAAACGGACCGCGCCGCCCTCGATGAGCAAGGGTATTCGTGCATTTATGTGGCCGTGGATGGTGCGCTCGCAGGCCTGGTGCCGTACACGGACGCCATCAGGCCGGAAAGCCGCATGGTTATCCAGCGGCTGCATGAACTCGGGATCAAGAACAGCGTTATGCTGACGGGCGACAACGCGGTGGTCGCGAAGGCGGTCGGAGCGCGCCTTGGGCTGTCGCGCCAGTTCGCCGACATGCTGCCGGCGGACAAGGCCGAGGTGATCCAGCAATTCCAGCGCAAGGGCAATGTAGTGGCGATGGTCGGAGACGGCATCAACAATTCGCCTGCGCTGAGTTTTGCCGACGTCGGCATCGCGATGAAGCATGGCGCTGAAGTCGCGCGGGAGTCGGCGGATGTCGTCCTGATGGAAGATTCGCTGTGGAAGCTCGTGAAGACCGTTGAGATTTCGCGCGGCGCGGTCGGCCTCATCCGGCAGAACTATGCGATCGTTGCCGGGTTGAATACATTGGCATTGGCATTGGCGCTGCCGAGCGGCCTTGTGAGCCCGTCGGTCACCGCCGTGATCAGCAACGGCTCGGCCATTCTCGCGAGCCTCAACGGAATTCGGCCCATTCTGCGGTACCAATGATCCCAGCCGAGACCACGCTCTCACCCGAACACCAAAAGGCGCTGCGACGCGCCGTGGCCCGCCTGGAAAACCAAAGCTTGGCCGCCCAGCTTGCGGACTACGCGGGACAACCGGTGACCCGCGTGCTGCGCCTCATGCCGAAGTTCGCCACCGATCGCTTCAACAGGGCGGTTGAGCTTGCGATCCTGCGCTGCCTCAACGTCGCCATCCGGTCGATCGAGCCGCAGTCAAAGCGCCCGCCGGCGCGGCGCGCCTCCTCGGTCCTCGCCGGTCTGAGCGGCGGGGTCAGCGGCTTCTTTGGGCTCGCGGCGCTGCCAATCGAACTCCCCGTCACCACGACATTGATGCTGCGCGCCATCGCCGACATCGCGCGCCATCATGGCGAGGACCTGTCGACGCTCGAAGCGCGCCTTGCCTGCGTCGAGGTCTTTGCCCTTGGAGCTCCCGGCGTTGGGCGCGGGGCGCATGTCGGCTACTACGCCTCGCGGGTGCTGCTCGGCCGTCTATCCTCCAATGTGTCGTCAATCATGGCCGAGCGCGGTGCCGCGAATATCGCCGCGCCGGTCGTCGGCGGCTTTGTTGCCGAGGTGGCCGGGCGTTTCGGCGTCGTCGTGTCCGAGCGGTCGGCCGCGAGCGCGATACCGATGTTGGGGGCGCTCGGTGGCGCTGCCGTCAACATGATGTTCATGAATCATTTCCAGCGCATCGCGCAGGGCCACTTTGCCATCCGAAGCCTGGAGCGCGCGTACGGGCCGGCCGTCGTTCGGCGCCTCTACCAGGAGATGGCGCCGCAGCGGCAACCAAAACAGCAATTGGCGGTCCGGCACGCCGCCGCCCGATAACGGCGAGGGAGAGCGCGCAAGTGCTCCAAGTCCCGCTCGGCCCGAAATCGCACGATGTTGCTGTCGATCCGCGGCTTGCCGGGCTGCGGCGGATGCGAACGATCGCGACCCTTCTCCTCGTCGCCATGACGCTGGTGTTCATCGCGACCACGATGGCAACCGTCGACTGGCCGTGGATTCTTTATGTCCGCGCCTTTGCTGAGGCCGGCATGGTCGGCGCCTGTGCCGACTGGTTCGCGGTCGTCGCCTTGTTCCGCAAGCCCTTTGGCCTGCCGATCCCACACACCGGCATCGTCCCCAACAACAAGGATCGGATCGGTGGGGCGCTCGGCCGCTTCATCACCAATAACTTTCTCACCGCCGGTGTGATGAACGAGAAGCTCGAACGGGTCGACGTGGTCGGCGCGCTCGCAGCTTGGCTCTCCGAACCCGCGAACGTAAAGCGCCTCGCCCAGTACGTCGCGCTGCTGCTGCCGCGGGTGATCGAGTCGCTGCCCGGCCCCCAGATCGGCTCGGTGCTGGGCAGCCTCGCGCAGCGAGGCGTCGAGGCTATTCCGGCCGCGCCCTTGGCGTCGCGGCTGCTCGCGATCGTGTGGGCGCAAGGCGAGGCGCAGATGCTGATTGCGGGGGCGATCGAGCATGGCGAGAGCGCGCTCACCGCAAACAAGGAGTACATCGGTCGCAAGATTTCGGAGCAGTCATCGCGCTGGATTCCGAGATGGGTCGACCGGATGATCGCCGACAAAGTGATGAACGGCCTTCTCAGCACCATGGGCGAGATGCGCAATCCCGCCCATCCGTGGCGCGTCGAGCTGCAGAAGGCCGTGGAGAAGCTAATCCACGACCTCGCAACCGACCCGCAGATGTACGCGCGCGGCGAAGCCTTCAAAGCCGAGCTGCTCGCCAATCCGGTCTTCATTGCCCAGGCGCGCACGCTATGGGCCGAGGTCGAAAACGGCCTGCGCACCGGCGTTCCGGCGCACGCGGACGCAATTGCAACGGCGAGCGAACTCGCGCTGCGCCGCGTCGGCCGGTGGCTTGAAGAGGATGGCGAGCGCAAGGCGCAGCTCAATCGCCGCATCCGGATCGCGGCGCAACGTCTTCTGATCGCCTATCGCTTCGAGATCGGCGCCTACATCGAGCGCGTGGTACGCGACTGGGATTCAACGACGCTGGTCGAGAAGCTGGAGCTTCAGGTCGGCAAAGACTTGCAATACATCCGCATCAATGGAACGCTGGTCGGCGGTCTCGTCGGCCTCCTCATTTTTGTGGCGTCGAAATGGATCGCGCCAGGTTGACCGGAGGCTCACGGACGCGCTCACCTTTGAGACGACGCGGTTCAGCTATGAGTACGCACGTGAGTGGCCGCCTGGCGAACGAGGAGGTGACAGCCATCATCGCGCCGGTGCAAGGCGCGAGCGTCATCGCCATTCGGCGTTGCGGCGTGCTGGCGGAGGACGTCTGCCGCCGTGGCGGACGCGCGCAAGTGGGCGGCGTGTTCGATCGCAGTTTCCATCTGCAACGCGGCGAGGACTTTTTGTGCGTCGGTGTGGGCGCGATCGGCAACGGCCCTCTGACGCTCGTTGCTGATTTCGGTGCGACACGACCAGGCGACTTCGGCTTGCGGACAGGGCAGGGCGCCGAAATATCGGCGCGCCAGATTGCAGTTGGCGCGTTGACGCTGAGCCTCGATGGCCGCGAGACATGGCGCTCGCCCGCGTGGCCAACGGCGCCGCGAGACGCCTTCTCGGCGGAAGCTTTCGCAGCGCTCGCACGCCGCGTCGCAAGCGATGCGCCGGCCGAGGGCCTCGCGCGCACTGCATTCGGCACGCCATCGGCTCTCGCGGCGTTGCCGGCCCGGCGATTGGCGCAGTTCGAGCTCTGGCTTGCGGGCGCGCGCGGCGGCGAGAACCAATCTCCCGACTGCGTCCGCGATCTGATCGGGCTTGGCCATGGGCTGACCCCGTCCGGCGACGATTTCCTGTCCGGTGCGCTTGCGATGCTCGATGCGCTTGGCGAACACAGGATTCGCGCCGCCCTCGCAGACATCATCGTGCCCGCGGCGCCGGCATTCACCTCGCCGCTGAGCGCCTGTTTCCTGCGGGCGACAGCGGCCGGGCATTACGGGGAGTGGCTTTACGATGCGGTCGCCGCGCTCGTTGCCGGCGATATCACGGCAGCAGTCGCGAGCGCGCAAGACATCGGCCACAGCTCGGGCTGGGATATGCTGGCTGGCGCCGCGACCGCGCTGCGGATCGTCGCGGCCGGCAAAAGTTGAAACGGCGTCGGGCTACGAATACTGCGTCGGCAGGCGATCGTCCTCGGCGAGGTCGGAGAAGCGCGTCACGTCGGCCTTGAACTGTAGCCCCACCGTTCCCGTCGGACCGTGGCGCTGCTTGCCTAGAATGACCTCGGCGCGGCCGTGCACGGCCTCCATCTCCGCCTGCCATTTGAAATGCTCGTCGCTGCCGGGACGCGGCTCGCGATTGCGCAGGTAATATTCTTCGC
Source organism: uncultured Alphaproteobacteria bacterium (assembly GCA_963787675.1). Lineage (GTDB taxonomy): Bacteria > Pseudomonadota > Alphaproteobacteria > Rhizobiales > Xanthobacteraceae > JAJPKK01. The sequence goes on from CAWBDV010000003.1 coordinate 581,786, forward strand.
GAAACACGAACATCACCACGTCGGCGTCCTGCTCGATCGAGCCCGATTCGCGCAGGTCGGAGAGTTGCGGCCGCTTGTCGTCGCGGTTTTCCACCTGGCGCGACAGCTGCGATAGCGCAATGATCGGAATGTTGAGTTCCTTGGCGAGCGCTTTGAGACTCGTAGTGATCTCGGTCACCTCCTGCACCCGGCCTTCGCTCGCGCGCCGGGTCGAGCCCTGCAGCAGTTGGATGTAGTCGATCACGAGCAGGTCGAGGCCGCGCTGGCGCTTGAGACGGCGGGCGCGCGCCGCGAGCTGGGCGATCGCGAGGCCGCCGGTCTCGTCGATGTAAAGCGGGATCTGCTCCATTTCCTTCGCAACTCCGGCGATGCGGTCGAAGTCGCCAGGTTCGATTTCGCCGCGCCGGATGCGGTAGGAGGGGATTTCCGACTGCTCGGAGATGATACGGGTGGCCAGCTGCTCCGCCGACATTTCGAGCGAGAAGAACCCGACGATGCCGCCGTTTGTCGATTCGATGTGGCCGTCAGCGCGCACGCTGCCTTCCCAACTTCGCGCCACGTTGTAGGCGAGGTTGGTCGCGAGCGCGGTCTTGCCCATGCCCGGCCGGCCGGCGAGGATGACGAGGTCGGATTTCTGCAACCCGCCCATCATGCGGTCGAGGTCCTTGAGCCCGGTGGCAAGGCCCGACAATTTCCCGTCGCGCTGGTAGGCGTGTGCCGCCATCTCGACGGCGGTGGTCAGCGCCTCGGCGAACCGCTGGAAGCCGCCGTCGTAGCGGCCGGTCTCGGCAAGTTCGTAAAGGCTGCGCTCGGCCAGCTCGATCTGATCCTGTGGGCGTTCGTTGACGCCGGCATCATAGGCGGTGTTCACCATCGCCTCGCCGATGCCGATCAGCGAGCGGCGGATCGCGAGGTCATAGATGTTGCGGCCATAATCGGAGGCGTTGATGACGGTGGTCGCCTCGGCGGCAAGTCGCGCCAGGTACTGGCTGACCGTGAGCCCGGCGATGTCGATGTCCGGCGGCAGGAAGGTCTTGAGCGTGATCGGCGTCGCGGTCTTGCCGATTCGAATCAGACTGGCCGCGACCTCGAACACCTTCTGGTGGATCGGCTCGAAGAAATGGGTCGGCTCAAGGAAATCCGAAACGCGGTAGTACGCCTCGTTGTTGACGAGGATGGCGCCAAGCAGCGCCTGCTCCAGCTCGATATTGTGCGGAGCGGTACGGAAAGGCGGCGTGGTATCCGCCGCCTGCTTGCGAGCAGTCGATTCGAGCGCCATGACGTCCCGATTTTATGGGCTGATTTTTTCTAGAGAAACGCCACTGCACTACGCTCAACCAACCGTCGTCCCCCGATCCAGTACTTAAGCGAACAGTGACCGGCGCCAGCTTATAAGCACGTCTGCCGCCGGATTGGGAACGATGGTGTTCGATTTTCCCCTCAATCACCACCAAAAAATTTTGTTGCCGTTGTGGCGATGCAAAAGCCTTGACGGCTTCACTGCAAACGACGCACGCCTCACTCGCCGGCAAGTCGCAGCGGTGTGGGATGGCCGCCTTCGAGTGCGCGCAGCCGTGTCTCCGCCTGCGTGATGTAGTCGCGGGTGATCGGCACCACGCCCTGCCGCTTCGCGAGCTGGACTTGCATCACCATCATGTCCTGGCGGCGGAACGCTGATTCCGAGCAGGCGAGGTAGAACTCCCACATCCGCACGAAGCGTGCATCGTAGATGCGCTCGACTTCGGCGCGATGGGCGAGGAACCGGTCACGCCAAGCCTTGAGGGTCTCGGCATAATGCAGGCGCAGGATCTCGATGTCGGTCACAAGGAGGCCGGCACGTTCGATCGCGGGCATCACCTCGGAAAGGGAGGGGATATAGCCGCCGGGGAAAATGTACTTGGAAATCCACGCATTGGTCGCGCCCGGCCTCGACGAACGGCCGATCGAATGCAGCAACATCACGCCATCCTCGGCGAGGACGTCGGCACATTTGGCGAAGAAGGTATTGTAGAAGCCGATACCGACATGCTCGAACATGCCAACCGAGACGATGCGGTCAAACGTCCCGCTCACGTCACGGTAGTCGACGGCGCGGAATTCGGCGCGGCCCGAAAGATCGCTCTCCTGGGCGCGACCGCGCGCCACCCCGAGCTGCTCCTTCGATAGGGTGATGCCCGTGACCTTGGCGCCGCAGTGTTCCGCGATGTAAAGCGCTAGCCCGCCCCAGCCGCAGCCGATGTCGAGGACCCGCTGGTCCGGACCGATCAGGAGCTTGGCCGCGAGGTGGCGCTTTTTGGCGAGCTGGGCGTCGTCGAGGCTTTCGTTCGGCGTCTCGAAATAGGCACAGCTGTACTGACGATCGCTGTCGAGGAAGAGGGAGTAGAGCCGGCCGTCGAGATCATAGTGGTGTGCGACATTGCGCCGGGCTCGCGATCGCACGTTGAGCTGCCTGATCCGGCGCCAGGGGTAGCGTAGCGACGCGATCGCCCTGATCCAGCCCGGCCAGACGAACTTCTTCTGTAACACCAGGTCAACGAAATCCGCAATCGACCCGGATTCGACCACGAAGCTCCCGTCCATATACGCTTCGCCGAGCTTGAGGTCGGGGTTGAGCAGGGCGGCCCATTGGGCCGCAGCGGACGTAAAACGCACCGCCACCAGAGGCCCCGTTCCGTCGCCTAAGAAGAGTGACTTTCCGTTTGCGAGGGTGAAGCGCAAATTGCCGTGGTCAATATGCGCCAGCGCTGTCTTTAGCATCCATTCCATGGCCGACCTCAACGCGCCATGTGAAGCCGCGCCCGGTCGGACGAAACGCCAATCTCCGCCCGGGACCAGGACTTTGCCTGGATCCTCGCTGGCCTCCCATATACCTGAATTAAAACAAAATTCGTGCCACCCAGCAACGGAAATCCGCCGCTTTTGGTTCCCTTCAAGATGCAAAACTGATGCGACAATATTGCAGATGGTGAGGCGGATGGCGGGAGTGGCACCTGCCCATCAGGGTTAAGCGAATCACAATGTCTCGAAATCCGGCCAACGAGGGCTCACGCGGCCGCTCGAATGGGCTAGAAGAAGAGTCCGAACGCCAAGTCCACGTCTTACGGGTCGATGTCTTACGGGGGTTGCTCGTCGATGAAGCGAACGTCCGGTTTTGGGTTGGGATTTATGCTCGCGCTGGCGGCAGGCGTCGCGCATGCGCAAGATTTCACGGCGGGCAAGACGCCGGCGCAGCTGTTCGGCTCGGATTGCTCCGCCTGTCACCGTGACGCGAGAGGCCTCGCCAAGGGCCGCGACGTGCGCGCGATCGCGGGGTTCCTGCGCGAGCACTACACCACCAAGCCGCAAAGTGCGGTGACGCTCGCCGCCTACATTCTGGCGAACGGCGGCAACCTGCCGCCGGAGCCGCGCAAGCCGCCGGAGGCCGCCGAAGAGGGACAGGCCAGGAACGGTGAGGCAAGGAACGGCGACGCGAGGAGTGCCGAAGGCAGGCGGCGCAACGCTAATCTTGCGGGCGACGGCGAAAAGGGACAGGCCGCTACCGGCACGGAGGCGCCACGATCGCCGCGCGCGGAGGCGAGCCGCCCGGTCGAGACGCCCGTGCGGTCCGCGAATGCCGCAGCCGACCGTCCCACTGAGACGGCCGATCCGCTCGAGCAGATGCGCGCTTACATCTTGAGCGGGCTTAGCCTCGAAGGTGTCGCCGCTGAAGCCGCCAAGTCGCGGCCGCCCAAGCCGCGTCAGCGCCGCGATAATACAGCGCAAGTCGCCGCGCCGACCGCATTGCCGGCCACGCCGCCGGCGGCAGCGTCACCGGCTGCACCGGAGAAAGCCGTGCCAACGCCAACGGCTGCGGCAGCTCCCATTGCCGCCCCTGTGGCAGCTCCCGCACCAGCGGCTGCGGCAACACCACCCGCTAGTGCCGCCCCGCCCGCCGCGGCCGCAAGCGAGCCGGCTCCTGCAGCACCGGCGACGCCGGCCGTGCCGGCGTCGAATGGCAGCGCGCCCGCTGCGGAGGGCGCGCCTGCCCCGGCCAGCATTCCGCTGATCCGGTAGTGAACCTCAATTGGCTATTTCTCTCGGTCTTGAGGGTGTTCGAAGAGCGACTCGATATCGCGATGACCTTCGATGATGTTGACTACCTCAAAGGTGTCTTCAACATACCGAAACAGAATGACGTAGCCTTTGAAGGCGAAGCTACGGACGTCGGGACGAAGTTCAGGGCGCGCACGTCCCAGCGTTCCGGGGAGAGCCGCCAACTCACGACAACGCTGTCTCAGAGCTCCAACCCAGCGACGGCCGACAATGAGTTGACCGCTTTCCCGGGTGATGTGTTCGAGGATGTGAACCAGATCTGCTTGGGCCGATGGCAGTATTTTGAGGCGTGGCACCTCAAAATCCTTCCTTGCGCAGCTGTGCGGCCTTGGCCTCAAGTGCTGCGTCTATCTCAGTTTCACTGACCTCACCACCGGCGGCGATGGATGCATCGAGCATGGCTCGCAGTGCGGTCAACTTGGCTTCACGTTCCTCGACAAGGCGCAATCCCTCGCGGACAACCTCACTTGCCGAACTGTAGCGACCCTCGCGCACGATGGTTTCCACGAACGCTTCCCATCGCTCGCCGATCGATACGTTCATGAAATGCATTCCTTCATCAAGGTCTTATAACAAAAATTGTGCTGTTTTTGCTATCCAAAACGCAGGCCCGGGCAAGGAGCAGCTCCTTGTCCGGCACCTCTAATCCTGGGGGAAGGGGCCTTCAGGCTTTGCCGGCCGCAGGCTCTTCCGGTTGTGCCTCACCGGCGGGCGGCGGATTCTCGAAGAATTCCTCGGCTGCGGCCTCGCCGGTAAGGATCACCGGCGCTTCCTCGCGACGCGCCATCACATCCTCGCCGCGGGCGATCCGCTCGGCCTCGTCGGCGCTGCGGGCCACGTTGATGGTGATCGACACTTCGATCTCGGGGTGCAGCGCAATCGGAACCTTGTGCAGCCCGATGGTCTTGATCGGCGTGTTGAGCACGATCTGGCCGCGCGAAACGGCAAAGCCGCCGTTCGCCAGAATTGCGACGAGGTCGCGCGGGGAGACCGAACCGTAAAGCTGCCCGGTTTCGGATGCCTGGCGGATAACCGCGAAGCTCTGGCCGTCGAGCTTGGTGCTGACCTTCTCGGCGTCGCCCTTGAGCTCGAGATTGCGCGCTTCAAGCTGCGATTTCATCGAGTCGAACTTGGCGCGGTTATCCTTGGTGGCGCGCAGGGCCTTGCCTTGGGGCAGCAGGAAATTGCGGGCGAAGCCGTCCTTGACGCGGACGACCTCTCCCATCTGGCCGAGCTTGGCGACGCGTTCGAGCAGAATGACTTCCATTGCTTCTTCTCCTTGTGATGTCGTTTTGGTTTTCGAGTTCGATGTGGCTTGAAATGTCTGGTTCAGGTCTCGGGAACGATGGGCGGGCCGCGCTTTTGGCTGCGCTCGCGCCAGCGGAACAATGTTTCGAAGAGACCGACCAGGGTCATGATCAGCGCCGGCCAGCCGACGATACCCACCAGGAGGTATGTGACGGTGAGGAGCACGGCGCGCCCGGACAGCGGGCGGGTCACCGCGTGAACAAATGCGAAGCCGATGATCGCGAAAGCGACCGCAAGCGTCGCCGCGAACAGACTCGCGAACATGCCCGGAAGCCCCGGAATGAAAGTGCCGGCGACAGCGATCGGCAGCAGCGCGGCGGACGTCGTCGGAAATGCCATGGCCGTGAGATCGGGCCACGGGCGGCGCAGTCGTCCCGAGAGCCGCACCACCTGTGCGGCGAGCCAGAGGTTGAATGCCTGCGTGAGCGTCGCGATGACCGCGGCCATCGGGGGCAGGGCGGTCGCCAGCAGGTCGAGCAGCCGGTCGGGATCGTCGATGCCGGGAACGCGCAGCGGCCCGGTGCTTCCGGCGCCCGTCTGCAGCCTCAAGATACCGTCGAGCGCGCCGCGCAAGCTTGTGCGAACGCTCTGTTCATCCCCGCCGAGGCTTGCGAGCGCGATCGCGATGATGAGCGCTGCGAGGATCGCGGCCCACAGGACGAGGCGCCCGATGGGATACCATTCGATGTCCGTGCCGCCGCCGTTCGGCACTGGGCGGCCGAGAAGTGCAAGATAGCCCAGCCACCACGCCGGCACCGCGACGCCGGTGAGGAACGCCACGAAAAACAGGCCGCCGAAGGCAATCCCGAGGAAGGAGGATGCAGTGACGGCAGCAGCAAGGCCAGCCCAATGGCTCCATCCCAACGCGGCGATCATGATCGGCAACGGCGCGAGGTAGAACAGCAACACCGACAGGATCACGCCCGACGTCACCGACGCGAACAACAATGCCGCGGCGGCGCCGGCGCCGATTCCAATAAGGATGATCTGTACCATCACCTAGCTGTCCCGCTCGTACATGGAGCGGTTAGAGACGGGTCACGGCCCGCCCCAACCGGAGTTCAGGCATCAGTGATCAGGCGTCAGGGATCAGCAAGCCGTCAGATTGAGAGCCCGTCTGATCCCTGATTTCTGATCCCTGATTACTGGATCACGTAGGGCAACAGCCCCAGGAAACGGGCGCGCTTGACGGCGCGCGCCAGTTCGCGCTGCTTGAGCGCCGAGACCGCAGTGATGCGGCTCGGCACGATCTTGCCGCGCTCGGAGATATATCGCTGCAGCAGTCGCACATCCTTGTAGTCGATCTTCGGCGCGTTGGCGCCGGAGAACGGACAGGTCTTGCGCCGCCGGAAGAACGGGCGGCGCGCGCCGCCGCCTCCACCGCCTCCGCCTTGGGTAAAGCTCATGGCGTCACTCCTCCGTCACTTCGGCTTCGTCGCCGTCGGGGCGATCATCACGACCGCGTCCGTCGCGATCCCGTCGCCGGTCGCCGCGCCGCTCGTCGCGATCGCGGTCGCGGTCGGCCTTACGCATCATCGCCGACGGGCCGGCTTCGAGTTCGTCGACGCGGATCGTGAGTGACCGCAGCACGTCCTCGCTGATGCGCTGCTGGCGCTCGATTTCGTTGAGCGCCGCTGACGGCGCATCGATGTTCAGCAGGGTGAAATGGGCCTTACGGTTCTTGCGGATGCGGTAGGTGAGGGACTTGACGCCCCAGTACTCCATCTTGGCGACCTTGCCGCCCATCTGCTCGAGGATGCCCTTATACTGGCCGGTCAGATCGTCGACCTGCTGCTGCGACAGATCCTGACGCGCCAAATAGACGTGCTCATACAATGGCATGCGTGTGCCTCTCCTTCGCGATGCGCCGATCCGGCGCCAAGCCCCTCGTGCCTTTCGGGAAAGGCTCGAAAGCTTTGAAGGCGGGAACACGGGACGCCGGACCATCAGGTCCTGCCGACGCCTGAACCAAAGAGGTCTAGCGACTGCCGTCCGTTCAGCTCCCGGCCGGGATCGAGCGGAAGCAGCGGTTATAGTGGCTTTGCGCCCGAATGCAATGCCGGCCGGCGCAAGAAATTTGGCCCTTTTGGGTGTTGTCGGACGAACGAAATGCCTCTTGCCGCACATTAACCCCGCGCTTGACAGCGGCCCTGCGCACGGTGTTGGTCCGCGCCAATTCGAGCGGGAGGAAATGGTGACTTCGGCTTTTGTGTTTCCGGGGCAGGGCAGTCAGGCAGTTGGCATGGGCAAGGCACTGGCGCAAGCGTTTCCTGCGGCGCGGCGCGTGTTCGACGAAGTCGACGAGGCACTCGGAGAGCGTTTATCGGAGGTGATCTTCGAGGGGCCGGCGGAGAAGCTGACACTCACCGAGAATACCCAGCCGGCGCTGATGGCAGTCTCGCTTGCGGTCATGCGGGTCCTGGAAGGCGAGGCCGGCGTCGTGCTCGGGCGCGACGCTGCCTTTGTCGCGGGCCATTCGCTCGGCGAATATTCGGCGCTCGCCGCTGCCGGCGCACTGACCGTTGCCGACACCGCACGGCTTTTGCGCATTCGCGGCCGCGCGATGCAGAAGGCGGTGCCGGTCGGCGTCGGCGCCATGGCGGCGCTGCTGGGGCTTGAATTCGATGCGGCACAGGCGGTCGCGACCGAAGCGGCGCAGGGCCAAGTGTGCCAGGCAGCGAACGATAATGGCGGCGGCCAGGTTGTGGTTTCGGGCGATAAGACCGCCGTCGAACGCGCCGTCGAACTTGCCAAGGGCAAGGGTGCCAAGCGAGCGATGATGCTGCCGGTGTCGGCGCCGTTTCATTGTGCCCTGATGAAGCCGGCGGCCGACGTCATGGCCGAAGCGCTTGCCAAGGTGACGATCCGCGTCCCGGCCCCGCCGCTCGTTGCCAACGTGGTGGCGCGCGCCATCACCGATCCGTCGGAGATCGCGCGCCGCCTCGTCGAGCAGGTGACGGGGACCGTGCGCTGGCGCGAATGCGTTGCCTATATGGCGGAGCACGGGGTCACACGGTTCTACGAAGTCGGCGCCGGCCGAGTGCTTTGCGGTCTCGCCAAGCGGATTGCGGAGAGTGCCACCGCCACGCCGATCGGTACGCCCGAGGATGTCGCGGCCTTCAAAGTGACTCAGGGAGCCGCCGCGTGACGCGCGAGCGATTGTTTTTGGCTGATATGAAGGGCAAGAAGCGCTGATGTTTGACCTGACCGGAAAGAGCGCGCTTGTGACGGGGGCGACCGGCGGCATCGGCGGCGCCATTGCTCACGCGTTGCATGCAAGCGGCGCGACTGTCGCGATTTCCGGGACCCGCGTCGAAAAGCTGGATGCGCTGGCCGGCCAGTTGGCCGGCCGCGTCCATGTGCTGCCGTGCGATCTGTCCGATATGAGCGATGTCGAGAAGCTCCTCCCGAATGCCGAAGCCGCCATGGGGCACGTCGACATTCTTGTGAATAATGCGGGCATCACCCGGGACAATCTGTTCGTGCGGCTCAAAAACGAAGAGTGGGATCAGGTGCTGGCGGTCGACCTCGGCGCCGCATTCCGGCTCGCGCGTGCTGCGGTGCGCGGCATGATGCGCCGTCGCTATGGCCGCATCATCGGCATCTCATCCGTTGTCGGAGTGACGGGAAACGCCGGCCAAGCCAACTACGCAGCGGCCAAGGCTGGAATGATTGCGATGACCAAATCGCTTGCGCAGGAGGTCGCCTCGCGTGGCGTCACGGTCAACGTGATTGCCCCTGGCCTCATCGATACGGCGATGACGGCGTCGCTCAACGACAAGCAAAGGGAGGCGATTCTCGCCCGCGTGCCCGCCGGCCGCTTTGGTTCGCCGGATGACGTTGCCGCTGCGGCTCTCTACCTCGCCTCGAACGAGAGTGGCTATATGACCGGGCAAACCCTTCACGTGAATGGCGGAATGGCAATGTTCTGAGAGGTTTGCAGTGCGAGAGGTCCCGGGAGGGCCCGCGGCGATGCTGGTCAAGCGAAATGAAGTATGATAACCCCCGGGACGGCTGGACGATGCGGTGGGGCTGGGCTCGCAACGACAATCCAAAGGCGTTATCTTTCCCGCTACCGTCGACCACGACAATGCTGCCCAGTGAGCAACTGATCGGGGGATCAATTGACCGCTTGGCCGGCCAAGCCAATTCGAAAAGGCGCACGAGGTTTGAGAGATGAGTGACATTGGCGAGCGGGTGAAGAAGATCGTGGTGGAGCACCTGGGGGCCGAGCCTGACAAGGTGACGGAATCCGCAAGCTTCATTGACGATCTCGGTGCCGACAGTCTCGACACGGTGGAGCTCGTCATGGCGTTCGAAGAGGAATTCGGCTGCGAGATTCCTGACGATGCTGCCGAGACGATTCTCACGGTCGGCGATGCCGTGAAATTCCTGGAAAAGAACGCCAAGAGCTGAAGCCCGCCATTTCTTCGATCCGACCCGTTCACTCGCCGCCGGCGCATGCGCGGGTTTGCGGGGGTTTCGAATCATTGGATGGCGCAATCGGACCATTTCATATTTCTGCGACAGGTCGTGGATCGGCGCTGCGTCTCCTGATTTCGGTTCGGCGACTGGGCCGGGCCTTCCGCTCTAACCTTCTTTTGGCGTCAGACGTCGAGATATTGACAGCGCCGGCTCGCCGACCGGTCTTGCCAGAAAGTCCTCGCAGCGTAAAACCTAGAAGGTCACGCAGGAATTCGCGGGCAGGGCAGGCGAGGTGATGAGACGAGTCGTCGTTACAGGGTTGGGGATGGTCACGCCGCTCGGCTGCGGCGTTGAGACGACGTGGCGCCGGCTTGTCGCCGGCGAAAGCGGAGTTCGCAAGGTCGACAGCTTCGACGTATCCGACCTGCCCAGTCGGATCGCGGGTATGATTCCGCGCGGCGACGGCGACGGCGCCTTCAATCCCGACCAATGGATGGAGCCGAAGGAGCGACGCAAGGTCGATGATTTCATCGTCTATGCGATGTGTGCGGCAACCCAGGCGATCGAGGATGCGGGCTGCGCGCCCAAGACCTACGAGGAAGAAATCACGAGCGGCGTGATGATCGGCTCCGGCATCGGTGGTATCGCCGGTATCGCCGAGACAGCGGTGGCACTCAAGGAGAAAGGCCCGCGCCGGGTATCGCCGTTCTTCATCCCCGGCCGCATCATCAACCTCGCCTCCGGTTATGTATCGATCGCTCATCGCCTCAAAGGTCCGAACCACGCGGTCGTGACGGCGTGCTCCACGGGTGCGCACGCCATCGGCGATGCCGGCCGGCTGATCGCGCTGGGCGATGCCGATTTGATGGTCGCAGGCGGGACGGAGTCGCCGATCAACCGCATCTCCATGGCCGGCTTTGCCGCGTGCCGTGCCTTATCCACAGGTTTCAACGACGAGCCGACACGGGCATCGCGCCCCTATGATCGCGATCGCGACGGATTCGTCATGGGCGAAGGCTCAGGCGTCGTCGTCCTTGAAGAACTCGACCACGCCCGCAAGCGCGGTGCCAAGATCTATGCGGAACTGACCGGTTACGGTCTGTCGGGCGATGCCCACCACATCACCGCGCCGTCCGAGGATGGCGACGGCGCATTCCGCTGCATGCAAGCCGCAATCAAGCGCGCCGGCGTATCGGCGGCCGAGATCGACTACATCAATGCTCACGGCACCTCGACTCCGCTCGGAGACGAGATCGAGCTCAATGCCGTCCAACGGCTGGTCGGCAATGCTGCCGGCCGCATTTCGATGTCGTCGACCAAGTCGTCGGTCGGCCACCTCTTGGGTGCGGCAGGGGCGGTGGAGGCGATCTTTTCGATCCTGGCTATGCGCGACGCGATTGTGCCGCCGACCTTGAATCTTGAGATCCTTCGGTTGAAACTCCGATCGATCTCGTTCCGCTCAAGGCGCGGTCGCGCAAGATTGACGTGGCGTTATCGAACTCATTCGGATTCGGCGGCACCAATGCGTCACTCGTGTTTCGGCGCTTTCACGGTTGACGCTGCGCACGGGCAGAATTGAGCTTGCCGGCGCGGGGTGGGGCGATGCACCAGGGGATCACCGTCCCGGAACGGAAAATTCCTGACAAGAATTAATTTCTGACAAGAATTTCTGACAAGAAACCGTAACGATAAACAGCAAAACAGGCCGCAGGGCCTCAAACCGCCAAAAAAACACATTGTTGGCGTCGCTTCGCCGGCCTGTATTCGCGTGCACGAGCTGCGCCAGGGGCGGTTGAGTTTCTGAAAAAATTTCAATAGGTTGGGCCAATGACTAATACCGGCAACGCGGGGTCAGATTTGGTGCAGCCAGTAGGGGGCTCGGCGGCGAAGCGCACCGCTGCGGGCGCCGCCAACAGCGCGGCACAGAATTCGTTCGAAGCTGGCGATATCTCTGCGCCGTCCCGCGCTGAGGTCGCGGCGGCGATGCGACGTGCGGAAGACTTCTCGGCGTTTCGCCCCGCGCAGCCCTCGCGCCGCGCTCGAGCCCGAGCGGGTGCCGGTGCCGACGCGATGGTCGAAGAGCGCTCGTCATCCGCTGGTGATCGCGGGCAACGCGGTATTCACCGGCCTCATCCTGTTGGCGCTCGTGGCGGGTGTGGCTTTTGCCGTACTGAAACATCGTTATGACGCGGCGGGTCCGTTGCCAGCCGACAAGGTCGTGAACATTCCACCACGGCAGGGGCTCCGGGAGATCGCTGACGTCTTGTACAAGGAAGGCGTCATCGAACATCCGAAGACTTTCATGGTCGCCGCGATGATCGCCAAGACCCGCGACGAATTGCGCTTCGGCGAGTATCAGTTCACGCGTGCCTCGAGCCTGCATGATGTGATCAACACCATCATCGAAGGCAAGGTGGTCCAGCATCAAGTCACGCTCGCCGAGGGCCTCACTTCTGAGCAGATCGTGCAGCGCCTGATGGAGGCGGATTTCCTGACCGGCAACATCAAGGAGAATCCGCGCGAGGGGTCGCTGCTGCCGGAAAGCTATCGCTTCAGCCGCGGCACAACGCGCGAACAAGTGATCCAGCGCATGCAGCAAGCGCAACGGCGTGCGGTCCAGGAGGCGTGGGATCACCGGGCCCAGGATTTGCCGCTGCGCAACCCTGAGCAGTTGGTCATTCTTGCCTCGATCGTCGAGAAAGAGACGGGCCGCGCCGATGAGCGCAGTCGCGTCGCTGCCGTCTTCGTAAACCGTCTCAAGCAGAAGATGCGGCTGCAATCGGACCCGACCATCATTTATGGGTTGGTGGGCGGCAAGGGCACGCTCGGTCGCCCCATCATGCGAAGTGAGATCGAGCAACCGACGCCTTACAACACCTACGTCATCGATGGATTGCCGCCGGGGCCGATCGCCAATCCCGGCCGTTCTGCGTTGGAGGCAGTGGCTAATCCGGCGCGCACCCGCGAGCTTTTTTTCGTGGCTGATGGTACCGGCGGACATTCCTTCTCGGAGACGCTCGACCAGCACCAGAAGAACGTGTCGCGCCTGCGGGCGATCGAACAGGGGCAGAGTGCTGCGACGGCGCCCGCAGCGCCCGCGGTGCCGGTAGCGGCCGCTCCAGCACCCGCACCGGCGGCCAAGAAGCCGCCGGCGAGGCAGCCGCAGCAGCCGCGATAGGTCGCGCATTTAGCGGACATAGGCGACGCCGCGCGCCTATTTGGAATCCATACGCTTTTCAGCCGCACGCTGTCGGCCTACAAGGGCCGCCACGAGGGCGCGTCACATTCGGCGCGTTACTCCTGGAGGCAGGTTTTCAGGCAATGACGCTTTCGAGCATGACGGGATTCGCCCGCGGACACGGCCTCTGCGGCTTCCACGCGTGGACATGGGAGATGAGGTCGGTCAATGGCAAGGGTCTCGACTTGCGGCTGCGCTTGCCGCCCGGATGGGATGCGGTCGAGCCGGCGGTTCGTACCAAGGCGGCCGAGGCTCTGTCACGCGGAAACGTCCAGGCAACGCTCACCATCGAGCGCCGGGGCAAAACGCCGGTCGTGCGCGTCGACGAGGCTGTCCTCGCGGCCGTGCTCGACACCGTCAAATCACTTTCGGGCCGGGTCGATGCCGAGCGTCCGCGGCTCGATGGGATTCTCGGCATCAAAGGGGTGATCGAGATCGTCGATGCCGAGGACTCCGAGGAAGAACGGCGCACCGTTGAGGCTGCGGTAACGGCAGGCTTCGGTGAGGTGTTGGCAAGCCTCGTTGAGATGCGCCGGCGCGAAGGCGCAGTGCTCGCCCGCATCCTGTCCCAGCGGCTCGAGGAGATCGCGGCGCTGACAGAAAAGGCCGAAACGACCGCTGCGGCACGGTCGGACGCCGTCAAGCGCCGGATCGCCGAGCAGGTCGCGACTTTCCTCGACGCGCCCGAGCGTTTCGATCCCGACCGGCTGCATCAGGAGGCGGTGCTGATCGCGGCGCGGGCTGACGTGCGCGAGGAAATTGATCGTCTTGCGGCCCACGTGGAGCAGGCGCGCACATTGCTCAAGAATGGCGGCGCGGTCGGCCGGCGGCTCGATTTCCTGTCGCAGGAATTCAACCGCGAATCGAATACGCTGTGTGCCAAGGCGAACGATCTGGAACTGACCAACATCGGTCTCGAGCTCAAGGCGGTCGTCGAGCAATTCCGTGAGCAGGTGCAAAACCTCGAATAGGCCGGAGCGGGCGATGGCAGGGCGCAAAACCCTGGAAGCAACCAAGCCGATGGATGTCGAGGTTGCCCGTCGCGGCATCATGCTGGTGTTGTCCTCACCCTCCGGCGCCGGCAAGACGACGTTGTCGCGGCTGCTGCTCGATCGCTATACGAATATCGAGCTGTCGATCTCGGTGACGACGCGCAAGCCGCGACCAGGCGAGGTCGAGGGCAAGGATTATCATTTCATCGACCACGACCGGTTCGACGCCATGGTCAGGGGCGGCGAATTGCTGGAGTGGGCCGAGGTTTTCGGCAATCGCTACGGCACGCCGCGCGCACCGGTCGAGCGCATGCTCGCCATAGGCCGCGACGTTTTGTTCGACATCGACTGGCAGGGCACGCAGCAACTGCGGGAGAAGGGCCGCGATGACCTCGTCAGCGTGTTCGTGCTGCCGCCGTCGATCCCCGACCTGGAGGCGCGGTTGCGCCAGCGCGCCCAGGACTCCGATGACGTCATTCGCGGCCGCATGTCCAAGGCCGCCGACGAGATGAGCCACTGGGCCGAATACGACTATGTCATCGTCAATCGCGATGTGAGGCGCGCTTTCGAGGACGTTTGCGCGATACTCGCAGCCGAACGGCTCAAGCGCGAGCGCCAGACCGGTCTCTCCGCCTTCGTGCGCGCGCTGCAGGCTGGGCTGTAGCGCGCGTGATTCGATCGGCCCCTATGCCGGCATTGTGAGAACAACGCGCCCCACCACGCGGCCCGCGCGCAGATCGTCGAGCGCCGCCTGCGCCTGCGTGAAATCGCGCTCCGTCATCGGGATCGACGGCGCCTGTCCAGCGCGCGCCAAGGCCATCAATTCCTCGGCCTCGGCGAGGGTCCCGGTCAACACGCCTTCGATTGTCATGGCGCGCAGCACGAACATTGCCGCGGGGGTCGCATAGTTTCCGCCGAGGAGGCCGGTGACAACGACTTTGCCGCCCTTGGCCAGCACGGCGGTGGAGAATGCGAGTGAGGACTCCGAACCGACAAAGTCGCACACGCCGTGAACGCCTCCGGTCGCTGCCAGCACCGCCTTGCGGGCACCGGGATCGGCAGGATCGAATGCCGCGGCGGCACCGAGCGCTGCCGCCCGTTTGCCGGCATCGACGTCGGCCACGAGCGGCGGCGTGTCAAACAGCGCGCGGACGAGCGCGAGCCCCATCATGCCGACGCCGCCAAGCCCGACGAGCAGCACCGGCCCGCGGGTCGCACGGTCCTTGAGGCGCTTGAGCGCGGCATAGGCCGTGAGCCCCGAGCACATCAGCGCCGCCGCGACATTGGGGGCGAGCGGCGCATAGTCCAGGAGATAACGTGGATGCGGGACGAGCACGTGGGTCGCATATCCGCCGTCGGCCGCGATGCCGAGATGACGCGAAGCAGCGCACAGATTTTCCTCGCCGTTCCGGCAGGCCGGGCAAGCGCCACAGCCGATCCAAGGATAAACCGCGACCTTGCGGCCGGGCACGACGGCAGCGTCCGGACCTCCACGCTCGATGACGCCCGCGATCTCATGGCCGAGCGTGAACGGTAAATTGCGGCCGGCAATGATGTCGAGTTTCTTGTCGCCGCTGAGTTTGAAATAGCCGTCCTGCATGTGGAGGTCGGAATGGCATACGCCGCATCGTTCAATGCGGACCAGGACCTCGCTGCCGCGAGGCTCCGGGCAATCGACGATGGTCTCGCAGAGCGGCGCCCCATAGGCGACGAGCGACTGACGGCGAAGCTTGGTCATGGGTCTTTGCCTTTTTGCGCGGGCCTGAGCGCGGGCGCATGCCCTGCGTCGAACGCGTTCGCGAGCGCGACGAAGCCTGCGACCGAAATATCTTCCGCGCGCGCCTCGGGGTCGATCCCCGCAGCCGCGAGCAGGGGGTGAGGGTCACCGCCGAGGGCGCGCAGGCTCGCTCGCAGCATCTTGCGCCGTTGCCCGAACGCCGCTGCAGTCACGCGCCCGAGGCTCTGGCGGCTGCAGGGCAGGGGATGGGCTCGCGGGACAAAGCGCACGACCGACGAGGTGACCTTGGGGGG
Source organism: uncultured Alphaproteobacteria bacterium (assembly GCA_963787675.1). Taxonomy (GTDB): domain Bacteria; phylum Pseudomonadota; class Alphaproteobacteria; order Rhizobiales; family Xanthobacteraceae; genus JAJPKK01. Next base: position 597,872 of record CAWBDV010000003.1, read on the forward strand.
CGGCACGAACGCACTCGGCGCGATATCGAACATGATCTTCGCCTCGGTGCGCCAGCCCGCGAGCACGGCGAGCCGGCCATAGGACTTCGAGCCCGGCGAGGCGACGATCCGCTCGGCGACCTCGCGCTGAAACATCAACACCATCAGGTCATACCACGGCGGCCACGGCTCGACCGCAAGCCAGCCGACGAGGAGCGGCGTCGCGATATTGTAGGGCAGGTTCGCGACGATGCGCACTGCACCTTCCGCCGAAGAGGGAGGGGAGCCGGGCATCCGGCTCCAGTCCACGTCGAGGGCATCACCCTCGATCAGCTCAAGCCGCCCGGGATAGCGCGCGGCAATCTCGCCGAGCGCCGCCACTGCGCGGGCATCGCGCTCGATCGCAACAACGTGTCGCACTCCTTCGGCAAGCAGCGCCCGCGTTAGGCCACCGGGACCGGGACCGATCTCGACGACGGTGACGCCGTCGAGACGGGCCGGCCGTGCGAGCGATGCGCGCCGTCAGGTTGAGATCGAGAAGGAAATTCTGGCCGAGGGATTTGCGTGCCGTAAGACCATGCCGCCGGATCACCTCGCGCAGCGGCGGCAGGTCGTCGATCACGTTCACGAGGCGGCCGTTTCGCGGCTAGCAAGCCGCGCCGCGAGGCGGATTGCCGCGATCAGGCTCGACGGATCGGCGCGTCCGGTGCCGGCAATGTCGAAGGCGGTCCCGTGATCGGGGGAGGTGCGCACGAACGGCAGGCCGAGGGTCACGTTGACGGCGTGGTCGAAAGCGAGCGTCTTGATCGGGATCAGCGCCTGGTCGTGATACATGCAGAGCGCGGCATCGTAGGTCGCGCGCGCCGCGGGGTGGAACATCGTGTCGGCGGGCAACGGCCCGCGCGCGGCGATCCCGAGAGCCTCGAGGCGCTCGACCGCCGGACGGACGATCGCGATGTCCTCGGTGCCCATGGCGCCGTCCTCGCCTGCATGGGGATTGAGGCCGGCGATTGCGAGCCGCGGCGAAGGAATGCGGAATCTCGTCGCGAGGTCGTGCGCGGTGATCCGCCCGGTCTCGACAATGAGATCGGCGTCGAGGGCGCCGGGCACCTTCGCCAGCGGCAAATGGATCGTCACCGGCACAACGGCGAGTTCGGGCGACCACAGCATCATCACCGGCCGGACCGCCGCGCCGGTCGCCTCCGCGGCGAGGCGCCCGAGAAATTCGGTGTGGCCAGGCTCGGCAAAACCCGAGCGGTAGAGCACGTTCTTGGCAATAGGGTTGGTGACGATCGCCAGGGCTTGGCCCGCGAGCACGTGCCGAACGGCAAGCTCAATCGAAGCAATTGCCGCAGGCGCGCTCGTCGAATCGGGGTGGCCCGGTGGCGCGGTCGCGGCAACGCCCGTTTCGACGACGGGTAGGGCCGAAGCAAAGATCGTGGCTGCGTTGCTCGGGTCGGTGGCGGCTATTGCGACGGGTGCACCCAGGAGTGCCGCGCGCCGCTCGAGCATGGCCACATCGCCAATGACGTAGAACGGCGGCAGGTCAAGTTCGACGCGGCGCCGCCACAGCGTAATCGTGAGATCAGGCCCGATCCCTGCCGGCTCGCCCAGCGTCAGCGCGAGCGGCGGCATTACTTGCGTTCGATCATCGCCTGGCGACGCAGTTCCTGCAGATAGTGCTTGGATTCGTTTAGAAACTTCTCGCCGAAGATCTTGTCGTGGGCTGCCCGTTTTTCCGGTGTCTCGGACTTCGTCTGCTTCTTCTCGCAGATCGCAAACAACTCGACGCCTTGAGCCGTTGTCTCCGGAGGGGTGAGGTGTCCGACCTCCGTCTTGTCGAGAAGCTCCCGCAGCGCCGGGATCAGGTCGGAAGAGTTTTTCGTGATAGAATCACGAACCGTGACGTCTCGGAAAGAGCGGGCGAAGGGCAGGCCGGTGTCGCATCCCGTGAAACGAGCGCGCAGCACTTCAGCATCCTTGCGACGCAGTTCCGCGATCTCGTTATTGCCGTGCGGCACCACGAACAGAATCGGCCGCAGCGTGTAGTCATAGCCAACGGCTTCGCCTTCGTCCTTCTTCGTGTTCGATTCCATCGCGGCGAGGACGCTCTTCTCGTTGACCTCGAGGCTGGATTGAAACTTGCCGCGAATGATGACCGTCCAGGTCAGGTCGGACCTGATGCGTGCCTTCAAAGTCGGGGGGGCGACGCCGCCCTGGGCCAGAGCTTGCGTAAGTTGATCGGCCGAGATGTGCATCCGCTTCGCCATATCGGCGTAGCTCTGGTCAATGTCCTTGTCAGGAATCTCGACCTTGTACTTCCTGCCAACCTGAACCTTCAGCTTCTCGTCGATCAGATCCTCGATCACTTCCGCTCGCGTCGGCGTCTTATGCGTCGACAGAAAGACAAATTTTGTGCGTTGGTCGATATCGTAATCGGTGATGACCTCACCGTTGACGATCAAGATCACCTGTTGGGCGAAAGCCGGTGTCGGCGCCGCAAACCCCGCCATGGAGGCGAGGCAGAGCAACGCCAACACGATTGGTGTTCGTCCCCCATGCGTTCCGCCATTCGCGATCACGTCCCCATCTCCATTCGGCTGCTTGCCGCAACAGTGGTCGTCGCACCCGCTATCGATTATACCCCTATTTCGCGAGATTGCGGCAACCGCGTGTCAGCCCAACCGCCGGGTTTAGAAGCTGAATCCGGTCCCGCCGATCGTGCGCAGGCTGAGCTGCAACATGAACGTCTGGCTGGTCGAAACATTCCCGCTGTAGGTGTAATCCGTGAACCAGTTGAACGACAGGATGAAACAGTCGTCGATATAGCCGAGGCCCATACGGGTCTGCGACGGCTGTCCGGCCTCGAAGTCGTAGCGCACGCCGCCGTTCACAACCCAGTTCTCGCTCAATTTCACGGTGGCGGTGGTCAGAACGCCATTTCGCCGTGTCAGGTAGCCGATTTCGGGTTGGGCGGCGTAGTTGCCGTAGAGGACATCAAGGGTCCAGCGATCAAAGGTCGCCCGGCTTTCGAGCTCCATGCGCTGAACACTGAAATTCTCTTCATCGAAGCGGAAGCGCGACGTAAAGGTGAAAATCCTGTTGGGCTGGAACTGCAGACGCGCCACGTAGTCGGACAACGTCTTGTCGAGGCCGCTGTTGAGACCAGTGTTGGTAAGGTCAGGGGTGGCGAAGGAATTCACGCCGAACAGCTGGTAGGACTGCCCGAACAGGGCATTGACGGTGCCGCCGCGATTGAACTGCGCGGTGTATTCGACGCCGACGTTGGCTCGCCCGCCGCCTTCCTCCCGGTCCCAACCGGAAAACTTGTCCACTTTGAAGAGATTGCTGTCATCGAAGATGAAGCTCTGCGCATCTTCGTTCGGCAGCTTGCCGATGTTTTGCTCGCTGGGGCGGAGAATGAGCTGAGCGATGGGCTCGATCGTCTGAGTGCCCCAGCTCTCAACCCCGATGAAGGGGTAACGATACTCGAGGCCGGCCGTGGGCATGCCACGCGCCACGTCCGACTCGCCGGGATTGATGAAGCTCGGAATGCCAGGCTCGTTGGCGATGTTCATGTTCGCCACATCGCCGCGGAGCGAAACGAACGGGATCCACACCTGTCCGAACGGATCGATGAAGCGCTCCCTCCAGCTGATTTCCGCTGAAGCCCGCGAATAGTCTCCCGGAATGCCGCGCAGCAGGCAGTTGGTCGGCTTCTGCGCGGTGTCGGCGGTGTTGAGGAGGGCGCACTGGGAATTCAGGAAGGTGTTCGATGCAACCGGGTCGGCACCCGGATTGGCCTGCAGGTAGTTATTGAGTTGCAGGTTTGGTGCGATCGGTTGGAAGCTTGCGGTCTGCCGCGACAGGCTTGTGAAATTGAACTTCGTACCGAGTTCGCCGCCGAGAACCGGGTCATCGAATTTGTAATCGTAGTCGATCACCGGACGGATGAACGGAAGCTGACCCTGGGAGTCGAACTCCGAGAAGCCGTAATAGTGAATGGTTCTGATATCGAAGAAGCTGCGGTCGCCTCGGCCGCTGAGAAAGAGCTGCGATACGCCTTCGGTGGTGGCCGCCAACAGCGGGTCGGTGGCGGTCGTTTGCATCGGAATAATCTTGTAGTCCTGGAAGAACGTCGGATCGCTCAGGCCGACGGCGTCAAAGCCCCACGTCCAATTCGGAGAGAGATTGAAACGCCCTGTGCCTTCGATGCTGCCGCGGAAGTCGCGGAAGCCGGGAGTTACCGACCCGTCGTCGCGGATGAACTTATCTTTGTTGAGCTGATCGATGGCGGCGCCGCGGATGGTAAAATAACCATCGTCCAGACGCATGCGGAACTCGCTTCTGACGAGCGGGCCTTGGGTCGTCGTAAATCGCGGCGAGATGGTCAAATCGTAGTTGGGCGCAAGCGCCATATAGTACGGTGTCTCGATCGCGAACCCGTAGGCCGAGCTCGTCGAGATGATCGGCATCAGGAAGCCGGTCTTTCGTTTGACCGACGGATCAGGCGCCGAGAAGAATGGCACCCAAGCCATTGGGACGCCGAAGAACTCGATGTTGGCGTCCTCGAAGTACATCATCTTTTCGGCTTGGTTGTGGATGATGCGCGCGGCTTTGACCTGCCATAGGGGCGGCTTGCGCGGGTCCTCCCGGCACGCTTCGCACGCCGTGTAAACGCCATCCTGGAAGACCGTGTAGTTTGCGTCGGTGCGGTCGGCGCGAGTCGCCGCCATACGGGTTTCGTCGACGGTCTCCAAGCGCAGCGAATCGATGAAGCCGTCGCGATAATCGTCGGTGAGATCGATGACCTCGCCCAGGCTCACTTTGCCGTCCGGCTCGGTCAGGCGTGCGTTTCCCTCAGCGCGTAGCCGTTTGGTGCGCTGATCGTAGATCACCTTGTCGGCTTCGATGGTCGCGCCGTTGTAATAGATTTGCACGTTGCCGACCGCCGACACGACCTGATTGTTGTAGTCGTATCGAATCTCGTCCGCCTGGACGAGCATCTGCGGGTTTCCCGCCGTCGTCGGCTTCGTCAGGCCCTTGCTGACTTTGGGGCGGATTTGGCTTTGGAACGTCAGGAATTGCGTGTCCTGGGCCCAGGTGGGCCGCGCGTCCTGCAACAGCGCGACGATGAGGAGCAAGATAGCTGCGGCCAAATACAACAGCCCCGCCGCGGCGACACGACCGCCACGGCGCCGAACCGACGAACCTACGTCGGCCGCACTCATCATTACCCCCGACCCCCGTTCACCACGCCTCGGCGCCCCCTCCTTGGTCAGCGCTGTCCCCGCGGCTCATCGCAAACAGACAAAAACTCTCGCCGCACGGCGGCATCCCCATCCGCCGTGATCGTTTTCCGCAGGAGCGAAGCGGACCATAGCTGGAAGCCTCGCCGCGGCGCCACGCGAAACCGATGTTCGAAACTGAAACTTCGTCGCTGCAGCCATAGCGCCACACATCCCCCGCCTAGGCTGCTTTCATCGGAGTTCGGAGCGCCCCGCCGAATGCCCACCATCGCCCTGAAAGGCGATTAACCTAATCGATTCACAAAGTGGCCGTCCCAAGGCAAAGCTGTTGAAATTCAAGTGGGAATGGTTAAGAGCCTGTAATGGAACAAGGTTATCGGCGGCCAAATCGGGGTGCCGGCCGAACGTGATTTGGGGACCCAAATCGCACTAAGCGTGTTTCGGCTTGCGAGGTTTACCGCGCCACCGTCGGCGGCGGTGCCCCAGCGACGTTGGGTGTGCCGAACAGGGGCGGAGCACAGAAAGCTGGCGGTATAGATCCGCCTGAACAGAGGACGTGGGAATGGCAGGCGATCTGAAGCTTGAGTTTTCATCGTTTCGCCGGCCGTTGGCGGGAGTTCTGATTGCGTTCTGTGATGATTCGCTGAAATTCGGGACAGCAACTCGCCGGATTCTTGGAAATGCTGCCGATGTGGTCGGCAAGGCAGCCGCGGCGGAGCATTTTACCGGCAAGAGCGGTACGGCCCTCGACATCGTATTGCCGGCTGACCTCAAAGTGGGTCGGTTGACCATCATCGGCTGCGGAAAAGCAGCCGAGATGAAGCCCAAAGATTTCCTCAAGCTCGGCGGGACTGCCGCGGGCAAGGCGCCGAGCGCGGGCGGCGACGTAACCGTCATTGCTGACCTTCCTGATGGTGCCATGGCACCGGATTCGGTTGCCGAACTTGCGACCGGCGCCAAGCTGCGCACCTACACGTTCGATCGCTACAAGACCAAACGCAAGGAGGGCGAGGAGCGGCGCCGGACCACCAGATTAACCATTGCGGTCGCCAATCCGACCGCAGCCGGCCGCGCCTGGGCATCGCGTGAAGGCATCGCGGACGGCGTTGTGCTGGCGCGTGACCTGATCAACGAGCCCGCCAACGTATTGTTTCCGGTCGAGTTTGCCCGCCGCGCCGGGACGCTGCGGCGGCTCGGCGTCGCCGTCGACGTGCTCGACGTGCGGGCGATGAAACGGCTCGGCATGGGAGCGTTGCTTGGCGTCGGGCAGGGCTCGGTTCACGAGAGCCGTACCGTGATCATGCGATGGAACGGCGGCAAGCGCGGCAATCCGCCGGTGGCATTCATCGGCAAGGGCGTCTGCTTCGATACCGGCGGCATCTCCATCAAGCCGGCCCAGGGCATGGAGGACATGAAGGGCGACATGGCGGGCGCCGGCTGCGTGGTCGGCCTCATGCATGCGTTGGCCGCGCGCAGGGCCAAGGTCAATGCCGTCGGCGCCATCGGCCTTGTCGAGAACATGCCGGACGGGAACGCACAGCGGCCAGGCGACATCGTGCGGACCATGTCGGGCCAGACCATCGAGATCATCAACACCGACGCCGAAGGCCGCCTCGTGCTTGCGGACGTGCTGCACTACGTGAACATCAAGTTCAAGCCGCAGTTCATGATCGATCTTGCCACCCTGACCGGCGCCATCATGGTGGCGCTCGGCCAGGAATATGCCGGGCTGTTCTCCAACAATGACGAGCTGTGCGATCGCCTGATCGCTGCGGGCGAGGCGACCGGGGAACGGGTCTGGCGCATGCCGCTCGGGCCCGAATACGACAAGATGATCGATTCGAAGTTCGCCGACATGAAGAACACCGGCGGGCGCCACGGCGGGGCCATCACCGCCGCTCAACTTCTTGCGCGATTCGTCGGCAAGACTACCTGGGCGCACCTCGATATTGCAGGCACAGCCCTCGGCTCGCCGCAAACCGAGATCAATAAGAGTTGGAGCGCCGGCTGGGGGGTGCGCCTGCTCGATCGGCTGGTGGCGGAGCACTACGAGCGCTGAACGAAGCGACGAGCACGGTTATGACCGAGTTCCTGTTCTATCATCTGCGCCGTCAGGCGGCTGAACAGGTGCTGCCGTCGCTGATCGAAAAATCGCTGGAGCGCGGGTGGCGCGTCGTGGTTCAGGCGTCATCCGAGGAGCGGGTCGACGCGCTCGACGCCCATTTGTGGACCTTCCGGGACGACAGTTTCCTGCCTCACGGTACCTTTCGCGAGCCGACAGCGGCCGAACAACCGGTATTGCTCACGGCAAGCGATCACAACCCGAACGCGGCGACTGTGCGCTTTTTGATCGACCGGGCGGCGGTGCCGGCAGACGCCGAATGTTACGAGCGTGTGGTGCTGCTGTTCGATGGCGAGGATGAAGACGCGCTGGGCGAAGCGCGCGAGCGCTGGCAGGCGGCCAAGGCGCAGGGTTTTGCTGTGACTTATTGGCAGGCCGACGAAAACGGCCGCTGGCAGCGCCGCGGGTGAGATTTGCAGATTTGATCGGGGGGACGATTAATTGAGCCGTCGCGTCATGATGATGACGCAATGTCCGGTTGACGGTATATAATGGTTGGACAGCCGGCTCCCGGAAGTGGGGATGAGGGGGGTGATGGGACGGACTGGCAGCATCCGGGCGTTGATTCAGAGGGCAGCCGCCGCCGCCCTCGCGGCAGCGCTTGCGGGCTGCGAGTCGATTCAAAGCATGCAAGGAACGGTGCAGAACCTCACCCCGCAATGGAGCGAATTCCACCCGCTGCCCGACGCCAAGTCGTTTGCGCCGACCAATGTGTCTTCTTACGCTCTACCGCTCGGAGGCACAGGTGCGGTCGGACCGGGAGATCTCGTCGACGGTCAGGGCATGTGCGCGGGCACAGCGCCGGCAGCGGTGGCGCCCGACGGTTCGCCTGCTCCATCCATGTCACGCAGCGTCGCGCTCGGCATGACCGAATGCGAAGTCTCGCGCGCCCTTGGTCCGCCGGCACAAGCGGAGATCGGTGGGCAGGGAGCGGCGCGCGTTGCGGTCCTGACCTACATGTCCGGCGAGCGGCCGGGCATCTACCGCTTTGTGAATGGCCGCCTGTCGACCATCGATCGTGGCGCCGCACCGCCGCCGCCTCCAGTCGTGGCAAAAAAGCCGCCGCCCAAGAAGCCGAAGCCTCAGCCGCCTCCCGCCTAATACAGCAATCTTCGTTTCAACGTGTTATGCGCGTCCGCGCCTCCTTGTGCGTGGCGGCAGTGGCGTACCTACATTATTACGAACACGAACGACCAGTTGTACGTGGGGCGAGTTGCGCGACCTTTGCAAGGACATCGTCATGAGCAAATCTCAGGAAACTCAAAGTACCCGCATGCGACGCCGGCCGCTTCGCCCGAAGATGTCGTGGCTTGCAGCCGCGGCATTCGCGCTTGCCGTGCTCATCGTCGGCGTCGATGTCGGTGTGCCGGCGCTGGCGCAACAAGGCCGCCCGGCGCAGCAGAATTCGCAAGCGGCGGGTGCAGGAGCACCGGGAGAGCAGGGCGCTCGCCAAGGCCGTCAGCAAAACGACTCGACCGTGCGGCTTCCGGCCAATTCGGTCACCTCGCACACGCTCGAATATCCTGACCGCACCCTCAGATTCAAAGCGACAGCGGGCTCGATTCCGCTCAACAACGCGGAGACCGGCAATCTTCAGGCCGAGATCGCCTATCTGTCGTATGTGCTCGACGACCCCTCGGCCACCAATCGGCCGGTGACCTTTCTGTTCAACGGTGGCCCCGGCGCCTCCTCGGCATATCTGAGCCTCATCGCGATCGGTCCATGGCGCGTCCCGTTTGACATCATCTCATTTTCGGCGACGCCGGCGCCTGTTCTCAATGCCGAGACCTGGCTCGACTTCACCGACCTCGTCTTCATCGATCCGGCGAACACCGGCTACAGCCACATCGTCGCCAACGACGAAAGCGTGAAGCGCAACTTCTTCTCGGTCGATGGCGACGCCAACGCGCTTGCCGTCGTCATCCGCAAGTGGATTGAGAAGAACGGCCGCCAGGCGTCAACGAAGTTTCTCGTTGGCGAAAGCTATGGCGGCTTCCGCGTGCCCAAGGTTGCGCACGTGCTGGCCGATCAGAACGTCGGCATACGCGGCCTCGTCATGATCTCGCCGGTGCTTGATTTCGCAGGGTTCGCGCAGCGCCGCCATAACCCGATGACGTGGGTAGCGTGGCTGCCGTCGATGGCCGCGACGGTGCTCGAGGGCAAAGGCCCCTTCAATCGCGACGCATTGCACGAGGTCGAAGCCTATGCGGTCGACGACTATTTGCACGACCTGATGAAGGGCGAGCGCGATACCGCCGCGGTCGATCGCATGGCGCCGCGGGTCGCCACTTATACCGGCCTGAGCGTCGCCGAAGTAAAGCGCCTCGCCGGCCGCGTCGACAGCGGGACCTTTCAGCGTGAGCTCAACCGCTCTCGCGGCCAGGTGGCGAGCGCCTATGATCCGACTGTGACGGCGTTTGATCCGACGCCGGCATCGCGTACCAGCCGCTTCCCCGACCCGGTGCTCGATGCCATGGGACCAGCGCTGAGCGGCGCCATGACGGCGCTTTATCAGGGGCCGTTGAAATGGCACGTCGAGCAGCCCTATCACCTGCTCAACAACGAAGTGAACAGCCAATGGAACTGGGGCCGCGGGCGCAGCGGCCCCGAAGTGGTCGACGACCTGCGCAACGCGCTTGCCGCCGACCGCGACCTTCAGGCGCTGGTGGTGCACGGCGCGAGCGATCTCGTGACGCCGTATTTCGGCAGTCAGCTCATTCTCGAGCAGTTGCCGGTGTTCGGTTCGGCGGATCGCCTGAAGCTCTCCGTCTATGGCGGCGGCCACATGTTCTATATGCGCGACACATCACGCGCCGCCTTTCGCAAGGATGCGCTCGCCCTCTATCGCACCGCCTTGCAGAAGGAATGATCACCCTGCCCTGAAGTCACCCTCCCCTGGAGGGGGAGGGTCGGACCGCGCAGCGGTCCGGGGTGGGGTGACAGCGGTGCAACAATTGCGGCACCTCCGCAGTCATCTCCTGCCGCCGCCTCGCGCGACCGACGTACTTCGCTTCCACGACGAGGGTGAAATCACGCCCTGGCCATGGCGCTCTCGTAGTCGCCGCTGAGCGCAAGCCATTCTTCCTCGGCCGCTGCAAGTGCGGCCGCGGCGTCGGCGCGCTCCTTGCCGAGAGCCGCTACCCGCGCCGGGTCGCGGTCGTAAAGCGTAGGATCGGCGAGCGCAGCATCAATCTCGGCAATGCGTTTCGTGAAGCGGGCGATCGCCTTGTCGCATTCGTCGATGCGTCGCTTGAGTGGAGCAAACTCACTGCGCTTGCCGGCCGCGGCGCGGCGCAACTCGCTCCGCGACGTCCGTGTTTCACCTGACCCTGTGTCGCGTTCGGATGACGGCGCGCCGAGGACCACGCGGCGATAGTCATCGAGCCCGCCATCGAATGGCTTGACCTCGCCGTTGGCAACAAGCCACAGCCGGTCGGCGCAGGCATCGAGCAAGAAGCGGTCGTGCGACACCAGGATCACGGCACCCGTGTAGTCGTTGATGGCTTCGATCAGCGCCGCGCGGCTGTCAATGTCGAGGTGGTTGGTCGGCTCGTCGAGCACCACCAGATGCGGGGCATCGAATGTCGCAAGCCCAAGCAGCAATCGGGCTTTCTCGCCGCCCGACAGGTTGGCGACTTTGGTATCCGCCGCCGCGCCCGGAAAGCCGATGGCGCCGGCGCGCGCACGCACGCGCGCTTCGGGAGCGTCCGGCATCAGCCGGCGCAGGTGATCGTAGGCGCTCGCCTGCGGATTGAGCTCATCGAGCTGATGCTGTGCGAAATAGGCGACCTTCAGCCGTTCGGCCTTGGTCATCCGTCCGCTGAACGGCGAAAGCCGCCCGGTGAGCAGCTTGGTCAAGGTCGACTTGCCGTTGCCATTGGCGCCGATGAGCGCAATGCGGTCGTCGGCATCGATGCGCAGCGTCAGATGCCGCAGCACCGGACGGCCGGGCTCATAGCCGACCGACATGTCATCGAGCGCGATGATCGGCGGCGACAGCTGCTTTTCGGGGGAGGGGATCGTGATCTCGCGCACCTCATCTTCAAGGCGCACGTCGATCGGCTGCAGCTTCGCCAATAATTTGAGACGGGACTGCGCCTGGCGCGCTTTCGTCGCCTTGGCGCGGAAGCGTTCGACAAAGGCATTGATACGGGCGCGCTCGCGTTCCTGCTTGCGGGCAAGCGCGGCGTCGACGGCAAGGCGCTCGTTGCGCTGGCGTTCGAACGAGGTGTAGTTGACGCGATAGAATGTGAGCTTGCCGCGTTCGAGGTGCAGGATCGAATCGACTGCGGAATCGAGAAGATCGCGGTCGTGGCTGATGACGATGACCGTGCGCCGATAGCGCGCGATGTGGTCTTCGAGCCAGAGCGTGCCTTCGAGGTCGAGATAGTTGGTCGGTTCGTCGAGCAGCAGCAGGTCGGGTTCGGCGAACAGCACCGCGGCCAAAGCGACGCGCATACGCCACCCGCCGGAAAACGATGAGCAGGGGCGCCGTTGGTCCTCGTGGGAAAAGCCGAGGCCGGCGAGAATTGCCGCGGCCCGCGCCGGCGCCGCGTGGGCGCCGATGTCGGCAAGCCGCGACTGGATTTCAGCGATGCGATTGGGGTCGGTCGCGGTCTCGGCTTCAGCGAGCAGGGCGGTTCGCTCGCGGTCGCCGGCAAGGACGATATCGAGCAGGCTCTCGGGCCCGTCGGGGGCTTCCTGGGGCAGCCGTCCGATGGTCGCGCGCGCGGGACGAGCGAACGTGCCGTGTTCAAGCGCGATATCGCCGGCGATCGCCCGGAACAGGCTGGACTTGCCCGTGCCGTTGCGCCCGACAAGGCCGACGCGTGCGCCCGTCGGAATCTGGACCGTCGCCTGCTCGATCAGGAGCCGCCCGGCCACGCGTATCGATACATCGTCGATCACCAGCATGGCGTTCTATGACCGTGACCGCAGGGAATTTGCAACCCCACGCGTGCCTCGGCACGCGTCGACCGGTCGGTCACGCAAGGCCAAGATCTAACGGTCGACTCAATCGTCCCAGCTGACCGTGCCGGCGTCCCACTTGGTCGGGATTTTGTCGGATTGGCGAATCAACTCGTCGATCGCGGCAATCGCCTTGCCTTCGGGATTCGCCTTGCAAAACTCGATGATGAAGACGAGGACGCGCCCGCCGTCGAGGGTGCCCATATCGACATGCTTGCCCTCATCTTCGAGTAGCGCGACGTTCGCAGCGCTGACGTATCCTTGCACCCACGCGTAGAGCATCACGTTCGCGCTATTGGCGAGGCCCTCGGTGGGCCTCACGTCAGTGAGGAGCTTCTTGCAGCCCAGCGTGCCGATGCCTTGCAGCACAACGGTTTCTGCCGTGGCCGGCGTGTCGACGGAACTGCCGATCAGGGCGGCGGCGAGGGCAGCGCCTCCAACAGCAGCGCTCAGTTTCTTAATCATCGGCCACGAGCCTCCGCGGTTGAACAAGAATGCGTCGCTCGCCGTCAGCGGTGCGGGTTCTCGCAGATGGTGTGGCGCCCGTTTGTGGTCAGTTGGTGGCGATGCGGCTCTTCCACATGGCCCAGGGCCGCTGATAATTGGTGTCGCGGCGCCCCGTGATCAGCTCGCACTCCTCGGGCGCGAGGAATTTGATCTCCCCGCCCAACGCGATGGCCTGCGCTTGCAGGCGTGCATTGACCTCGGTATAAACCGCCCGATAGACGGCCGTCATGACGTCGGGGCCGACGCAGACGTTCCCGTGCCCCCGCATTAGCGCCACATTGTTGGCGCCTAAGGCGCTGGCAAGACCTTGGCCGTGCTTGGCGTTCCGGACCAGCAGGTCGGTCATGCCGTCGCAGCCGCGGATTTCGAAATTCGGGACGTCATGCTTGAGGAACGCCGACATGTGGCAGATCGGCTTGAGCTTCACCGTGCTGACGCTGAAGGGAATGACGGTCGGCGAATGACTGTGCACGATCGCATTGACGTCGGGACGGGCCTTGTAGATTTCGCCATGGATATAGCGCTCGATGTACATGAGGCGGCGCTGTTGATCGACCGGATTGGAATCGAGGTCGAACTCCATGATGTCTTCGGCGCTGATGATCGCGGGCGATCGCGACCGCGACAGGAGATAGCGATCCGCCGCCGCCGGATGGCGGATGCTGACGTGGCCGTAGCCGTCGAGCACGCCCTGGTCGGCGAGGATGCGGTTGGCGGCGACGAGATCGTCGATGGCGGCGGGATCGGCAGGGCTGGCCGAACGCGGCGCCGAAGTCTGTGTGTTCATGAGAGCTCGGATCAACGTGAGAGGGCAGGTCGTAACTTGGGCCGGGACACTAATGGTTCATCGCTTGCATGTCATGCTTCGTGGTGGCCGGCGACGACATCGACTTCAAGAGAAGGGCGGTAGCCATCGCGCGGGGGCTACTGCATAATGCCAGTAATCCCAAAGGGCCCGGCAGAACTGGCGTTCGCGCGCTGAGGTATGAAAATGCCGGGGTGGAGTACGGGGATGGGGACTTTTGCGGTTCCAATGTGGGTGATAGCGGCGGCATCCGCCATCGTGGTGTTTGCGCTGTTCATGGCGATCCGCCGCGCGGGCGGCGCAGCCCTGATCAGGTCGCTGTTCCGGATCGCGATCGTCGCCGCCGTCGTCTATGCCGGCTGGTATTACCTGCAACATCAGTCCGGTCAGGACGAGACGGCCGCGAAGCGTTCGTTCGATGAGCGCTCGGCGGCCCTGACAGCGCGCGCCATCGCGCCGGGGTCGGCACTTGCCTGCCTTGATGAAATGGCCGGCGAAGCCGTCGAGGCGGCCTGCGAAAGGCGCGTATTCGGCAGTCCCGAGGCGATCGCGGCGGCCGTGTCCTACATCACCGCGAAGCTTGCGTTGCTCAACGAAAGCTCCCAGCAGGCCAACCGTCCGAGCGGCGCGCTTGCCGCCGAGCTTGCGCCGCTGCGGGCCTCGATCGAGCTCGACCGTTTCGGCGTCGTCGCCCATGTGCTCGAGACGAAGAACGGCTGCACCGCGGACCGGTGCGATGCGCTGGCGCAATTCAAGGACCCGAGCCACGTGCTTGCCAATATGCGCGACCACGTTTTCCAGGACCGCGTCACCAAGTACACGGCGATGTGGAATTCGCCGACGCGGACCGAAACGTCGACGATTGCGATAGGCCCATCAGCTGGCATTCCCACCATTACGCCGGGGCCGGCCACGGTCTCGCCGCGTTATGATTTCCCGTCGGCGAAATCGATCCCCGCGATCAACATCATGGCGCCTGAGCCGACGACCCCGTCGCATACGCAGGCTGCCGCGCCGGGGCCCGCAACCGCGAGCGAAACGCCGGTTCCGCCGCGCCGTCCGGCGCAGGCCCGCGCGACGCCGCCCCGTCCGGCGCGTGAACGGCCAGCGCCCGCGGCACAGCCGGACGTCGATCCGGCCGACGGCGCGCTCCCGCGCACCGCATCCCCGCGCTGACTTTCCAGCCGTAGGGCGCAATAGCGCAACGTATTGCGCCGCGGCCGCGCCGCCCGGGGAACGGTGCAATACGCTTCGCTATTGCGCCCTACAATTCGGATTTGTTGAGTGTGGGCCGCATGCTCCCATGTGCGTCCCAATAGCGTTCTACTCGGCTCAAGGCGGCCGGCGGTGGAAAACGCCGCGCGCGGCGCTTTCATTTGTCATCGTCCTGATGATATCGCAGACCGATGTTCTCTTCGGTCCTCATCGCCAACCGCGGCGAGATCGCGGTCCGCATTACCCGCACCGCAAAGCGGCTCGGGATGCGCACGATCGCGGTCTACTCCGAAGCCGACGCAGCCGCGATGCACGTGCGCGTCTGCGACGAAGCGGTGTGCATCGGGCCGCCGCCGCCCCGCGACAGCTATCTTGCGATCGACAAGCTGATCGCAGCCGCCCGCCAGACCGGCGCGCAATGCGTGCATCCCGGCTACGGTTTCGTGTCGGAGAACGCGGACTTCGCCGAGGCCTGCGCTGCGGCCGGCATCGTCTTTGTCGGTCCGCCGCCGGCCGCGATCCGCGCCATGGGCCTCAAAGATCGGGCCAAGACTCTGATGGAGAAGGCCAGCGTTCCGGTGGTGCCCGGCTTTCATGGCGAACAACAGGGCGCGGCGTTTCTCAAGCGCAAGGCCTATGAGATCGGCTACCCGGTCCTCATCAAGGCAGCAGCAGGCGGCGGCGGGCGCGGCATGCGCCGCGTCGACAAGCACGCGGACTTCGAGGCGGCACTCGAAGAGGCGCAGCGCGAGGCCAATGCGGCCTTCGGCAATTCGCGCATGCTCGTCGAAAAATATATCGAGGCGCCGCGGCACATCGAATTCCAGATCTTCGCCGATCAAGAAGGAAACACAATCCATCTCAACGAGCGCGACTGCTCGCTGCAGCGGCGCCATCAGAAAGTGATCGAGGAGGCGCCGGCGCCCGGCATGACTGCGGCGTTGCGGGCGGAGATGGGAAAGGCCGCCGTCGCTGCGGCGCGCGCCGTCGGCTACGTCGGTGCCGGCACCATCGAGTTCATCGTCGATGCTTCAGCGGGACTGCGCGGGTTCTGGTTCATGGAAATGAACACGCGATTGCAGGTGGAGCATCCGGTCACCGAGGCGACCACCGGGCTCGACCTCGTCGAGTGGCAGTTCCGCATCGCGGCGGGAGAAGCGCTGCCGCTGACCCAGAACGCGGTGCCGCTTGTCGGTCATGCCGTCGAAGCGCGCCTCTACGCCGAAGACCCCGACAATGGCTTCCTGCCGTCCTCAGGGCGCATCGCCATGCTGGAACTGCCGAAAGGGGAGGGCATCCGTGTCGATACCGGCTTCGAGGCCGGCGACGTCGTGCCGTCTGACTATGATCCGATGATCGCGAAGGTCATCGCGCGTGCCCCGACGCGCGAAGCAGCGCTCGCGCGACTCGCCGCGGCGCTCGGCGAGACCATTGTGGTCGGTCCGCGGGTCAATACACCGCTCCTCAAGGCGCTCGTCGAACATCCCGATTTTCGCGCCGGACGGTTCGATACCGGCTTCATCCCGCGTCATTACGACGAACTGCTGCGGTTCGATGCGGCCGCAGCGACGCAAGCGGTTGCCCATGGCGTCATCGCGCTCATCGCAAGCGAGCGCGCACGGGTCGATGCGCCGGCCGATACCCAAGAATGGCAAGACCCGTGGTCGGCGAATGACGGCTTCTCGCTCGGACCGCCGCGCGTGATGGCGCTCGATGTCGCGGTCGACGGCGAACCTTTCCAGGTCAATGTCACGTGGGGCGCCGGCGGTCCTCGTGTCAGCATCGGCGGCGCTGCGGTCGGCGAGACATCATCTCCTCCGGACCGAGTCATCACGGTGCCCGACGGCGTCGTCGTCATCAGCAACGGCCGGCAACATCGCGTCGCGTTGATCCGTCACGACACCCTCGATGTAGCGGCGAGCGGGGACGGTACCGTTGTCGCACCGATGAACGGCAAGATCGTCGCCGTGTTGGTGACACCGGGTCAGCAGGTGAAGAAGGGCGCGCGCCTGGCGGTCATGGAAGCCATGAAAATGGAGCACAGCCTGACCGCACCGATCGATGGCATGGTGACGGAGGTCATCGCGGAGGTGGGCGCACAGGCGGTCGAGGGGGCACCGCTGGTGCGCATCGAAGCTGCCGCCAAAGTCTCCGATCAATGAAGGGCAGGTCCGAGTGCTTCACCTCATCAAGCTTTGCGTCGGCTGCGAGTCGGTCAAGGATCTCGAAGACTGGATCAAGGAGAGGCTCAAGGCCAACAAGGCCGGCGGCGCCAAAGCGGGCGCGCGCAAGCGCCAGCGCAATCACACCACCCGCATGGTGCCGAAGCGTGCCGAGGAAATCGTCGCCGGTGGCTCGCTCTACTGGGTGATCCGCGGCCAGATCATGTGCCGCGAGCGCATTCTCGACATCCGCCCGTTCGTCGACAAGGAGGGCGTCGGCCGCTGCCACGTCGTGCTCGATTGTAAGCCGGTGCTGGTCGAGCCGCGCCCTTATCGGGCCTTCCAGGGCTGGCGCTATCTCGACGTCAAGGATGCCCCGCGCGATCTCGACCGCGCGGCGCCGGGCGCACGCAACATGCCGGAAGCGATGCGGCGCGAACTGCGCGATCTCGGCCTGCTGTAAAGAGACGGGCCGCCGGATGATCCGGCGGCCCCAATCATTTCATACAGATTGCCGATGCAATGGCTCGCAGCGTCAACTCCCGAAATCCATCGCAATCGGTTCGAAGCGGAATCCGTCGCCGCGCGTCGAAAAGTGGCCGAGGCCGGGCCACGCGGTGTGATAGATGAGCGACAGCAGCTTCTGCGACGATAGCATGCCCATCGTCCTGACGCGGGTCTCGATCGCCATCTTGCGATCGGTGTCGAACGCATCTTCCATCCGCGGCTTCTCGATGATGATGTCGTGGTGCACGAGATCGCCGCCGACGAAGAGCGTCTGGTTTCCCGAGTTGACGATGAAGCCGGTGTGTCCGTAGGTGTGGCCGGGCGTCGCCATGGCCTGCACGCCGGGAATGACCTCCTTGCCGTCGTTGTAGAAGATGATGCGATCGCGGTTCGGCAGCAGGTTCTTGCGTGCCGCGAGCATCGAGCCTTCGCCCGGCGTCCCCTTGCGGGCCGCCTCGTCGGTCCAATATTCGAGATCGACCTGTGCAATGTAGATTTGCGCATTCGGGAAGTTGCGGCTTCCATCTTCGGCGAGGATGCCGCCGATGTGGTCGATGTGGCCGTGGGAGGGAATGACGGCGTCGATGTCCTTGGGATCGATGCCGGCCGCCTTCATGTTCTCGACGAGCTTGCCCATGTCCTTGGAGCGCTTGACCGAGCTCATGCCGGTTTCAAACAGCGCGAGCTTGTCGCCCGTGTTGATGACGAGCGCATTCTGGTCGAGCAGCACGTTGTCGGAGGCGACGAAGCGGTCGGCCATCATCTTCTTGAGTTCGTCGGCCGTCGGACCGAAGAAGGTTTTCTCGACGGGGCCCGTTGCCATCGGCCCATCGGAAATGACCGTTGCCTCGATGGTGCCGACCTTGAATTGGTAGAAGGCCGGGGCCTGCTTGTTGAGCAGAGGCGCCTTGGCGAGAGCCGTGCCGCTCAGAAGACCGGCCGCGGCGGCTGCGCCCGTTCCGGCGAGCAGTTCGCGGCGCGACAATGTCGTCTTGATCATTCTTTAATCCTCCCAATGTTGGCTGCGGGGCAGACCACGTTCGCTGCACACAAACCTTACTCCAGACAGATGCCTGAGTCAGAAACTACGCGCGCGCCCTGATGGGCGCTAGCTCGATGCAAGTGAGCGAAAGAGCGATTGTCGCCGCCGGAACAATCACAGATGGATGATGCAGCCGTGCCCAACCCCGCGCATCTATTCGAATGCGAAGATTCGGTTCCAGTCGTTCTTCATGCTGATCACAGTCCAGCCGCTCGTCTTTGCTTCATCGTAAAGCGTCTGGGTGAAGGCACCGACTTTGGTGTCGGGGAGCCCTTGCGCCGGACCATAAGCATATTCGCGCTGCGAATCATCGTGCAGCACCAGCATCATCAGCCGCGCGCCGGCGCCGGCGCCGGTGTATTCCAGCATCTCCCGGTCGCCATTCGAGTTGCCGAACGCCGCGTGGGGGCGGCGCCCGATCATCAGGTGGATTCCCTCGGGCTTGCCGGCCTTGTCGTCGTTCAGCAGCAGCCGCGGTTCCTTGGTCAGGATCGGCTCGCCATTCTTGTCGTAGCCGAACTGGGTTCCGACGGCGGTGCCGACCACCTGCTCCGGCGGAATGCCGTAGACCCGTTGCGCGTAGGTGCGGACAAAGTCCTGGCCGCCGCCGGTTACGATGTAGGTCTTGTAGCCGTTTGCGTGCAAGTATTGCAGGACCTCGATCATCGGTTGATAGGCGAGTTCAGTGTAGAGGCGATTCCAGCGTGGGTGTCTTGCCGTCTCGATCCATTTCTTGGCTTCGGCGCTGAACACCTCCGTCGTCATGCCGGTCAGCGTCGCGATGAGAATCTTTTCGAGATCGGGAAATGCAAGTTTGGCGATCGCTTCTCGATCTCCCGAGAGCACAGTCTTGAACGGCTCGACGTCCCTGAGCTTTGGCGTTTGCGCCACCACCGCCGGAACGCGGTCAAGACAAAATATCACCTGCGTGTAAATGGGGTGCTCGACCCACAGCGTGCCATCCTGATCGAACGTGGCGATACGTTCGTCCGGCGGCACGAATTTCGGGCTGGCCGGATCGATCGTGGCACGCACGAAGTCGAGGATCGCCTGTTTCGCGGCGCCGTCGGTCCACGAGGACAGCGCAGGCGTCCCCTGAGCCGCGGCCTCGCGCGGACGCAGCAGCCCAGGCAATGCCGGGAGAAGCGCGAGACTTGAGACCAACGCACGTCGGCTGATGCCGCGCGACGGACCGTTCGATTTCATCTTCGACCTCCGCCTCTTCTTCGCGGGCATTATGCATCTTATCGAAGAGAAGCGGCGGACACGAGAACGGTGAGACGCACTTGCCGTTCCGGCACGGCAGATCGGTCACGCGGCCTATGTCGGCTGGGCGCGGTACGCAATCTTGATCCTCATCTTCATGGCTGCCGTGTTGATCGGGATCATCGTGGTCCCCGTGATAATGACGATGCGCGCGACCAGCTGAACCGTGTCAGCCGGTCTTCGATGGCGCCTCGGGAACTCGGAGAACGTTAAAAGGGCGGGCGTTTGCCGGGGGGTAGATCGCGCAGCACTTGTCCGCGTATGAACGGATCGCGCTCGTCATAATAAGATCGACCGCGAAAGAACGGCGACGTATAGGGTTCCTGCGAATAGGTGCGAGGCTCCGGATAATAGGTGCGAGCGTGTGCGTAATGCCGCACGTACCGGGTCCTCGCGTCTGCAGGCAGACTGCACGCGATGACGGCGAGCGTTGCTCCCGCTAGAACGATGGTCTTCATATCGCGCTCCTCTTCTCACGGAGGGAGTGTAAAAACGATACCATTCTCTTGGGGTTCAATCGATCTTGATGTTGACCCGACCAAATCGCCTGGCTGGCGCTAATCGACGCAGATCGATCGTCGGCAAACCAACCTATCGCCGTCATAAGCCGGAGTATGTTCGATTAAGTGCCGCGTGATCTTCAGCCAATTGTTGACTGGATGATCAAAACGATGCCCGAGACGACCGCAAAAATAAGAAGCGCGTCGCGCAATCGTCTGGCGTTGAGCCTTCTATGTGCCCAGCGGCTGCCAAGCAGGCCCAGAAGCAGCGGCAGCGCGAGCGTCGCGGCATCACCGAGCTGAACGAGTCCTAGTCTTCGTTCGATCATCAGCGCTGCCACCGAGAATATCTCGCCGAGCAGAAAACACATCGCGATGGTCGCGCGCAGCGTCGGCGCGGGGTGATGCTGATAGACGAGGGCAAGGGGCGGGCCGCCGATTCCGGTCGCGGTCTCCGTCACGCCCGTAATGAATCCGGCGCCCACGAAGGTCGTGTGGTTCGGGGTGAATTTCGGCGCGAGCTTGGTGGCGACTGCGGCCAAGATGGTGGTGGCGCCGACCACCAGATTCAATATCGGCGTCGTCACCACGATGAGTATCCAAAGCCCGGCGAACGTGCCGACGAAACGGCCGGCCGTGATCCAACTCATGCTCGGCACATCGAGATGGTGTCGTTCGCGCCAGGCCACGAAGGCATTGAGCGGCAACATGAGGATGAGGATCGATCCTGGGAGCAGGTCGGGCCGAAAGACCGCCGCGAGCGGGGCGACCACGAGGGCGAAGCCAACCCCAATGGCACCTTGGATCAGGGCGGCGACTGCCACCGCGAGAGCCATCAGTCCAAGGCCGATCATAGGCGTGTCATTCGCGCCAGTGCTTCGATTTCAGCGAAACGTCTCAGTCGGTCAAAAAGGTGTGCGTGGATCGGCCCGATCGCTCGAAATCCGCGTGCGCCCGGCGTCTACGCCTCAAGCGACGGCGCCAGCGCGAGGTCGGCAAGCGGGGCGATGCCGATCGCGGCGATCATGCGGGCGACTTCGGGATCGTTCATCAACGCTGCGCCGCGCTCGACATCGGCCGACGATGCATCGCCGCGGCGCTTCGCTACGACCGCGCAGCCGCAGAGCGCGAGTGCATCATCCGCATCGAGCGCAAGCGCGCGCGAGAAGGCCCGCGCGGCGTCATCGAGATCGTCGGCAAGGATCGCGGCCCAGCCGCGGTTCGCGTGCGGCCGCGACCAGTTCGGGGAGAGCCGCGCCGCGGCACCGTAATCGGCGCCGGCCGCAGCGAGATCGCGCCGCGCGGTGTTGACCCGGCCGCGGTCGTTGCGGATGTCGGCATGCTCCCCGTCGATTGCGAGGGCGGCATCGAGATCGGCGAGTGCACCGTCGTGGTCGCCCTGCGCGTGGCGGGCGAGCGCACGCATGTGGTGCGTATTTGGGTGGCGCGGATCGATCGCGAGCGCCGCGTCGAAGTCTGCGACGGCGCCGGCGACATCGGCCGTGAGAAAGCGCGCCATGCCGCGGTCGACGTACGCTGCGGCGCTGGCGGCGTCGAGATTGATCGCCGCGTCGAAGTCGGCAATGGCGCGATCGATGTCGCCGCCCGCGTTGCGCAGGAGGCCACGCAATCGCCGATACTCGGCTTTGCCGGGTTCGAGCGCGATCGCGGCATCGTAATCGGCCGCCGCCCGTTGCGGCTCGCCCTTGAGTTGCCAGGCGCCGGCGCGTTTGACGTAGATCTGTGCCTGCGCCGGATCGATCCGCAACGCGCGCTCGAAGTGCGCCAGCGCGCCGTCGAGGTCGCCGTTGTCGAGGAGTTCGAGCGCGCGTCCGAACGCCGCCGCGGTCATCTTCTGCGCGCTGGTGGTCATTTGCTGCGCATAACACGAGAATCAGTTTCGCAACCAGCTTTCCAACGTCACACAGCCGTGATACCGACCCTCGCCAATTCCATGGGAGCCGGTTGAGTCGCCGCGGGGTCGCAAAGTCCCGCAGCAGGCCCCATTTATCCGTTTGATGACGCCTGCGGGCGCTAGGAGTTGGACATGGCGGAACCCGGAAACGGTGCCGTAACCGAAGCCTTCACATTCGATGACGTGTTGCTCAAGCCGGGCCTCTCTGACGTCATGCCGTCCGAGGTCGACGTGCGCTCGCGCATCACCCGCGAGATTCGCCTTAACCTGCCGATCGTTGCCTCGGCCATGGACACCGTCACCGAGGCGGCAATGGCGATTGCCATGGCGCAGGCCGGCGGCATCGGCGTTATCCACCGCAACATGGACCCAGAAAAACAGGCAGGCCTCGTCCGCCAGGTGAAGAAATTCGAGTCCGGCATGGTGGTGAATCCGGTCACCATCAACCCCGAGGCGACACTCGCCGATGCGCTCGCGTTGATGGAAGAGAACCGCATCTCCGGCATCCCGGTGGTGGCCGGCGGCAACGCGCCGGGGCGCCTCGTCGGCATCCTCACCAATCGCGACGTCCGGTTCGCCACCGATCGCCGCCAGAAGATCGCCGAGCTGATGACCAAGGATCGGCTGGTGACGGTGCGGGAGGGGGTCGGCCAGGAGGAGGCGAAGCGGCTCCTCCACCAGCACCGCATCGAAAAGCTGTTGGTCGTCGACGAGGACTATCGCTGCGTCGGCCTCATCACGGTGAAGGACATCGAGAAGGCCGTCGCCCATCCTGACGCATGCAAGGACGAGCAGGGCCGCCTGCGCGTCGCCGCGGCGACCACGGTCGGAGACGAAGGTTACCAGCGGACCGAGCGGCTGCTCGCGGCCGGGGTCGACCTCGTTATCGTCGACACCGCCCACGGTCATTCGAGCCGCGTGCTCGATGCCGTGCGGCGCATCAAGCGGCTCTCCAATGCGGTGCAGGTGGTGGCCGGCAATGTCGCGACGGCGGAAGGTGCCAAGGCGCTGATCAATGCCGGCGCCGACGCCATCAAGGTCGGCATCGGGCCGGGCTCGATCTGCACCACCCGCATCGTCGCCGGCGTCGGCGTCCCGCAGCTCACCGCCATCATGGATGCGGTCGAGGTGGCACGGCAGTCCGACACGCCGGTGATCGCCGACGGCGGCATCAAATATTCCGGCGACCTGGCCAAGGCGATCGCCGCCGGCGCCGATTGTGCGATGGTCGGCTCGCTGCTCGCCGGCACCGACGAGACACCCGGCGAGGTGTTTCTCTATCAGGGGCGCTCCTACAAGGCCTACCGCGGCATGGGCTCGGTCGGCGCCATGTCGCGCGGCTCCGCGGACCGCTACTTCCAGCAGGATATCAAGGACCACCTCAAGCTCGTGCCGGAAGGCGTCGAAGGCCAGGTGCCCTACAAGGGGCCGGTCGCCAATGTCCTGCATCAGCTCGGCGGCGGCCTGCGCGCCGCCATGGGTTACGTCGGTGCCCACGACATCGCGGAGCTGCACCAGAAGGCGCAATTCGTGCGCATCTCCAGTGCGGGTCTGCGCGAGAGCCACGTCCACGACGTCGTCGTCACCCGCGAGAGCCCGAATTATCCCGGCCGGGCGTAGCCCCCGGACCTCGCTACTTCAAACAGAGCCAGAGGTGACCTTATTTCAGATGTTCCGATCCCGCTTCCAGTGTCATGCCCCGCGAAAGCGAGGACTTTGCATAAGTTGCAGGGCGACTGGCCTGATGTCGAATGCAGATTTTAGGAAGCGTGTGATGGTGTGGCTTTGGGCCGTTGACGGTCGATCATGCTGGATGCAGCAGGCTCCATCGTCTGAGGTTCATCGCGAGGACGGCGAGATAGAAGGCGCCCGCATTGCGCGCGAGGCCTCGATAGCGGGCACGAGCGAAACCGTGGGCATTCTTAAGCAATGCAAACAGCGGTTCGATCGGAGCGCGGGCGTGGGAGATCAACTCGTTGCGACGTGCCATCCACCGGCCCATCCTGTGCCAGCGGTTGCCGCGACGGGCAATTCCATCACGAATCCCAAGCGCCTTGAGATGGGCTCGTCGTGCATTGCTGTCATAGGCCTTGTCGGCATAAACCGTCTGCTCGTCTCCGCAGATCAATCGATCGGCCGGCACGCTCTCGTTGATATTGCCTGCGGTGAATTGCGCGCGTCGAACGATGCGGCTGCCTTGATCCATCGCGATATGCGCCTTGTAGCCGAAGAAGTACTTGCCCTGCTTCTTCGACCAAGCCGCATCAGGATCAAGCGGGCTCTTCACCAGCTTGTTCGCCGGCCGACCATCGGCATCGGGCGGCTGGGGCTTGGCCGGTGGGGGCGGTGGATTGACCGCCGCTTGTACCAACGACGCGTCGATCAGTGTGCCGCGCCTCAACACAAAGCCCGACCGTTCGATCTGACCTGTGATCAATGCGAAGGCGCGCTCGGCCAACCCGCTCCGGGTCAGTTGTTCGCGAAAGCGCCACAGGGTCGAGTGGTCCGGCACGGGGTCTGTCAGCGCAAGCCCGAGGAAATGGCGGAACGACAGCCGGTCGGCCAGGGCTTCCTCAAGCTGCGGGTCAGACAGCCCATAAAACTGCTGGAGCAAAAGCGCCTTGAACAGGGCAAGCGCCGGATAACCCGGCGCGCCCATCGCGCCGCTGCGCAGTCCTCCGACAAGCACCTCGACTTCCTTCCAATCGACCAGTTCAGAAATCCGCCTCAGCGTCCCGTTCGCCCAGGCCGCATCAGCCACCAGACCATCCGCAAAGCTCAACTGACCAATGCGCCGTTCCGACATCGCTTCCCCTCGCGAATCTCCTCGCAAAGAGAATCATCACTCGCTACTTCTGCAAAGCCCTCGCGAAAGCGGGGCATCCAGTAACCCCGGCCTCAAGGATAAAGCGACGGCTGACGGCTTTGCCTGAACCGAATATCGGTGGTTACTGGATCGCCCGGTCGACGCCGCGCGATGATGGGATGAATGACGGGATTAATGTGATCGGATGACTCCGGGAGCCCGCCTATCCGCCGCGATCGAGGTGCTGGCCGACATCGACGCCCTGCGCCGCCCGGCCGCGGATGCCCTGAAAGACTGGGGGCTGGCGCACCGCTTCGCGGGCTCCGGCGACCGCGCGGCGATCGGCGGCCTCGTGTTCGACGCGCTGCGCCGCAAGAGCTCCGCTGCCTTCGTCATGGGCGCGGCGACGCCGCGCGCGATCCTGTTCGGCGCGCTCAAGCTCGAACGCGGGCTCACGGGCGACGCCATCGCGCGGCTTGCCGATGGCGTGCGCCACGCGCCGCCACCGCCCGACGACGCGGAGACCGAGGCGCTGACGCGCGCGGCGCTCGACGATGCGCCGGCTCACGTGCGCGGCGATTATCCCGAATGGCTTGATCCGTACTTCGCTGCGGTGTTCGGCGACCAGCGCGCCGCGGAAGGGGCGGCGCTCGCGAGCCGCGCGCCGGTCGACCTGCGCGTCAACACCCTCAAAGGGAGCCGCGAGCAGACCCAAGCGGCGCTCGCCCATCTCGGCGCGACGCCGACGCCGTGGTCGTCCGTCGGCCTGCGCATCACGCTTGCGGCCGAGGCCAAGAGTCCGCCGATCCAGGCCGAGCCCGCTTTCATCGACGGCCTCGTCGAAATTCAGGACGAGGCCTCGCAGCTTGCCGCGCTCTTTGCCGGCGCCAAGCCCGGCGAGACCGTGATCGATCTGTGCGCCGGCGGCGGCGGCAAGACGCTGGCGCTCGCGGCGCTGATGGGCAATCGCGGCCGCCTGATCGCGACCGACCGCGACATGCGCCGCCTCGCGCCGATCCATGCGCGGCTCGCGCGCGCGGGTACGGACGTCGATGTGCGCACCCCGCGCGGCAGCGCCGACATCCTCGCCGATCTCGAAGGCGCCGCCGATCTCGTCGTCATCGATGCGCCTTGCACCGGCATCGGCGCGTGGCGGCGCAATCCCGATGCCAAGTGGCGGGTACGGCCGGGCGCGCTGGAGCAGCGCATCAAGGCGCAGGACGAATTGCTCGACCGCGCGGCCGGCCTCGTGAAGCCCGCGGGCCGCATCGCCTACATCACCTGCTCGCTGCTCGATGACGAGAACGGCGCGCGGGTGCGCGCCTTCCTCGCCCGCCATCCGGACTTTGCGCTCGCGCCTGCCGATGAACTCGGCAAGCCGCTCGGCGCGCGGGCGGAGGCGTTCCGCGCTGCCGCGAAGGTGACAGGGGAGGGCGTGCTGATGACGCCACGCCGCACCGGCACGGATGGGTTCTTTGTGGCAATCCTGCGACGCGCGCACAGCGAGCGACCGTGACGAACGTCATCGCTGCCGGTCATCAGGCCGCCTTCGGCTTATTTACGGTCTCGATGCGATCGAGAATCTTGCCGAGGTCACGCATCGCGATCTGAACGTCGTAGTCGTTCTGCAGGTTGAGCCAAAGCTGCGCAGTGGTGCCGAGTGCCTTGGCCAGGCGAAGCGCAGTATCGGCAGTAATGCCGGTCTGTTCGCTGGCGATCCGCTCGATCCGTGTGCGCGGCAAGCCGCAGGCTTTGGCAAGAGCGCCTGCCGACATTCGCAGCGGAACCAGGAACTCCTCCCGTAGAACCTCACCGGGATGCATGGGCTTGAGCTTCCTGGCCATTGTCCTGTCCTCTTCTAGTGGTAGTCCACGATCTCGACGTCCGCGGGGCCTTGCGCCGTCTAAACAAAGCATACCCGGAATTGGTCGTTGATCCTGATCGAGTGTTGCCCTTTGCGATCGCCTGCCAACGCCTCAAGACGGTTGCCTGGAGGCGACCTCAAGTCGCCAAGATCGTCGGCGGCGTTGAGGTAGCGCAGCTTCCGGCGCGCCACCTTGACCAGATCGGCCGGAAAGCCTTTGGGACTCTCGCCGTTGAAAACAGCCTCGGCTGCCTTGTGCCTGAAGCTCCTGATCACGAGCGGCTATGTATCATCCAATGATACAAGCGTCAAGGATCGCGCATCAGCCAGCGGCACACCACATATGTCGCTCGGATGCCGTGACGCAGCTGAGGTATGGGTGGCCTAGTCGCGAATTCATTTAAGTCTATTGCCTAATCCGCCGACAGGCGTCATCTTTCCGCCCCCGATTGGAAGGTTCGATGGCGCGTCTCGAAAGACTCACCACCGCCCTGCAGCTTGTCGGCGCCGCGCTTGCGCTTCCCGCAGGCGGCGCTGGCGTCTATTCCGGCTACAACACCTATTTCTCCAGCGGCTCGGCTTGCCAGAGTCTCCGCAACAAATCGCGAATGCGTCCGCGTTGTCGCGACCCGCAACGGGGCCGGCCGCCTGTGGGCCGAGGTCGATCCGGTGGCCTGTCCCTAAGCGGCCGGCTTGACGCGGTCCCCGTCGCGCCGCACATACGGTCATGCACGACAAGATTCTCATCATCGATTTCGGCTCGCAGGTCACGCAGCTGATTGCGCGGCGCGTGCGCGAGGAAGGCGTCTACTGCGAGATCGTGCCGTTCCAGCGGGCGCGTGAAGCCTTCGCCGACATGAAGCCGAGGGGCGTGATCCTCTCCGGCGGCCCGGCGTCCGTGCTCGACGACAACGCGCCGCTGCCCCCGGTTGAGCTTTATCAGGCGGGCGTGCCGGTGCTCGGCATCTGTTACGGCGAGCAGGCGATGGCGCATCAGCTCGGCGGCAAGGTCGAAGGCGGCCATCACCGCGAGTTCGGCCGCGCCGAGGTCGATATCGCCGCGCCCTCGGCGATCTTCGACGGCGTCTGGCAGGTCGGCGAAAAATATCCGGTGTGGATGAGCCACGGCGACCGCGTGACGCGGCTGCCCGATGGCTTTCGCATCGTCGCCACGTCGCCGAACGCACCGATCGCCATGATCGCCGACGAGGCGCGCAAATTCTACGCCACCCAATTCCACCTCGAAGTGATGCACACGCCCCACGGCGCCGCGCTCTTACGCAATTTCGTGCGCAGGATCGCGGGCTGCACCGGCGACTGGACGATGCGCGCCTACAAGGACGAGGCGATTGAGAAAATCCGCCGCCAGGTCGGCAAGGGGCGCGTGATCTGCGGCCTCTCCGGCGGCGTCGATTCCGCGGTCGCCGCGGTGCTGATCCACGAGGCGGTGGGCGACCAGCTGACCTGCGTCTTCGTCGACCATGGCTTGCTGCGGCTTGCCGAAGGCGAGAAGGTGGTGCGGCTCTTCCGCGATAGCTACAACATCCCGCTCGTGCACGTGAACGCGCAGCGGCAATTCCTCGCCGCGCTCGACGGCGTCACCGATCCCGAGGCGAAGCGCAAGACCATCGGCCGCCTGTTCATCGATGTGTTCGAGGCCGAGGCAAAGAAGATCGCAAGCGATGGCGGGGCGAAGCCCGAATTTCTCGCCCAGGGCACGCTCTATCCCGACGTGATCGAGAGCGTGTCGTTCACCGGCGGCCCGTCGGTGACCATCAAGTCCCACCACAATGTCGGCGGCCTCCCCGAGCGCATGCACATGAAGCTCGTCGAGCCGCTGCGCGAACTTTTCAAGGACGAGGTGCGCGCGCTCGGCCGCGAGCTCGGCCTGCCCGAGGCGTTCGTCGGCCGCCATCCGTTTCCGGGACCGGGCCTCGCGATCCGCTGCCCCGGCGAGATCACCGCCGAGAAGCTCGACATCCTGCGCCTCGCCGACGAGATCTACATCGAGGAAATCCGCCGCGCCGGCCTCTACGACGACATCTGGCAGGCCTTCGCCGTGCTCCTCCCGGTCAAGACCGTCGGCGTCATGGGCGACGGCCGCACCTACGACTACGTCGTCGGCCTGCGCGCCGTCACCTCGACCGACGGCATGACCGCCGACTTCTACCCCTTCGACATGAAGTTCCTGGGCCACGTCGCCACCCGCATCATCAACGAGGTGAAGGGGGTGAACCGCGTGGTGTACGACGTGACGAGCAAGCCGCCGGGGACGATCGAGTGGGAGTGAAGGAGAGCAATTTACGATAAGTCTGGGAGGGTATAGAGTGCTTTGGCATCGTACTGCTTTCGATTGTCTTCGATAGCCAGCTCAATGCGCGAATGGACGTCGCAAGCAACTCCCGCTGCACCAAGGTGTCGATCACCCGGGCTACCTTCACGTCTCACATGCCATATACGGCCTAAACAAAGCTGGTCGCCGCTTCAAATAGCAGCTGCCAAACGTCTCATCATGGGTGCATAGAGCGGGGTTCACACCAGATCTACGGGCTTCCACGTCATCGGAAGCGCGACGACCGCTCGATGAGATCAATCATGTGGGCTGCGGCATGTATGGTCAGAGGATGATGGGTAAAGCCGGGCCTAGGCGAGATGTAACCGGCCATTTCGCGCGCGAGTTCGAGTTGTTGGCCCGATGCCATAGCGAGCAACGAAATCAGCAAATTCTCCAATGCGATGATCCGGACGCGCAACGCGATCAGATCGGCATTGCTCATTTCCGGAGTTGGAATTTGTTCTTTGTCGATCGCGGGAGCCACGGTGGGACCGGCCCCGGCCCCACCTTCGTTATCCCATCTCGATAGTGCCTGTTGACGCTGGATTGCCTCGCTGGAGGCATCTGAATTCTGACGAGGCATCGTAGTTCCTTCCAGATATTCGCTATATCGGCGTAGAGACGCGTGGGTGGACAGGACAGAGCCCGGCGACGGCCGGTCGGTTCACCGATAACCGACCCCGGATATGTAGTCGCGAAACAGCTCGTCTTCGTTCTCCGATTCGGACAGCAGAGCCTGCAGGGTTTCCCGCGCATAGATGATGCCGAGCGGCCTGCGTGCCTCGTCGAGGATCGGAACACGTTGCAGACCGCGCTCCCTCATCAACGACCAGACATCGACTAGCACCTCGTGTGTCCGGCAACAGGTGACGTCGCGCGTCATGATGCTGTCCACCCTCGCCGTGCAGCCTGAACCCATGCAGCGGCTGATCACCGACGATGTCGGTCTTCGTCAAAACACCGACCATGTCGCCGTGATCGCACACGACGATGAGATCGGTGTGCGGCTTGGACATCAGCGCGGCCGCCTCCCTAACCGGCGTCACTGCGAGACGCTCGAGCGCGCGTGGCGATATATTCTTGACGATCATCGTTCGAGCTCCTGCTTCGCTCTCGTCGCAGATCGGGCGTCGCGGTTGGAATGGCGATCGCAAGAAGCGATCAAATCGGCATACGGTAGCCGTAGAATTCGTGGTCCTCATTGTAGCCGCCGTGGCCGGCGCCCAGGTCGGAAAAGTCATGAACGAATTCGATCGCGATGACCCATTTGACCATCTTGAAGCCGAGCTCGTTCTCGCAGCGCAGCCGCAGCGGCGCGCCAGGACGCTGACCGGCTCGCCGTTCATCTCGTAGGCGAGAATCGTCAGTTTGTGGCGCATGTTCTCGATCTTGTGAACGTCATAATAGCGCCCGCCATCGGCGCCGTCGGCCAGGGAGTAAAATACGGCGTACCGCGCCTCCGGCATCGGCTTCACCAGATCGAGGATGTCCCGCATGGGAACGCCGCCCCATTCGGCGACGCCGGACCAGCCCTGGATGCAGAAATGCGTCGTGATCTGCTCCTGCTTCGCCATTGCCTTGAGTTCGGCCAGCGAGAACTCCCGCGGTATCTCGACGAGACCGTCGATCCGTAGCCGGTAGCCGGCGAAGTTCTCCGCCACGAGATCGTCGAATTCCCTGGAATTCGGCATCGTGCCGTTGGGCCAGAAGTAGGGAGAGATGTCCTTCTTCGTCAGTTGCGAGCGCGGGTCCCAGCCCTCGGCCAGTCCCATGAGCCAGCCGATCATGAACGCGCCCGTGCGCTGCACGAGACGCGCGTAGCGGATGGTGAGAGGCGAGACGACGAGCCAGGCCGCAATCATGACGGCCATCGCAAGGAGGAAGAGCGGGAATCCGGTCCAGGAGTTGTCATCGACGCCGCCGAACATGTGGTTGGTGTTCTGCCGGATGCCGGTGACGAACACCATCGCGCCATGCGCCAGGATGAAGCCGACGAACCACGCGAACGAGATGAAGTGGACTGAGCGCATCGCCTGCCGGTTGAACAGCCGGCCGAACCTTCCGAGCGCATTGGAGATCGCCGGGCCTTGCAGCCGGTGACGATCGAGACGGGTGCCGCGATGAACACCGTGATGAAGTAGCTGAGCTGCTGGAGGCCGTTGTAGCGCGTCCAGCCTTCATCGACCGGAAAGTTAAGCGAGGCGTATTGGATTGCAGTCGAAAGCGCCGCCGGAAAGACCTCCCAGGTCAGCGGCACAAGCCTTCGCCACTGGTCGCTTGAAAACAGCAGCGCATAAAACGCGATGCCGTTGATCAGCCACAAGAGGTTGATCGAGAAATGCCACCAGCGCGACAGCCCGAGCGTGTGGCGCAGGCCCGGAATGCCGAGCCATATCGGCAGCGTGACGGAATCGTCCTTGGCGGTCCAGATGCGGCCCTTCGGCACCGGCACCTGAAACCGGAACCAGTCGCTCCCCGGGGTGCAGTCGCGGCCCCAATAGAGTCGCGGGTGATCGGCCAGGATTTGCAGGCCGGCCCGCATGATGAACAGCATGAAGAACATGTTCAGGAGGTGCTGGAGCTGCAGCCACCGGGGAAAGCCCGAGTCGACCGAGGGCGCCGATTGCGCGATGCCGGGATGGTTCTGAATGAAAGCCGTCACACTCGGAAGCTCGCGCAGGCTTTGCGCGAGCGCGACAAGGCAAAGCAGCGCCGCGACGCCGATCGGCAGCGCCCACAGCGTGTTGATCCAGCGGCTCCCGACGCGAATGCGGGGAAAAATTCCCTGCTGCGGCGGCATCCAGTGATTGAGACGGATGCGGTCGTCCGCATCGCTGAGACTGGCACGGAGCGGCTCGGGCGAGGGAGGTTGGACAGTCGTTGACATCGGGCGATCGCTTTCTGTTGTCGATCGCGCCTGGCGAGGGCGTCAGTCGCGAAGCCGGGTAAGCGCCGAACCCTTGTGGAAGGCAATATGCTCGGTCTTGCTGCTCTTGATCTCGTATTGCGGCGCTTCGGCGCTCGCATGGTGCGTATAGCCTTTAACCTCGAAATCGCTCGTGTGCACCCGAATGACGGTGCCGCTGACGCGCCCCGCCTCGGAGTTCCAGCGCACGCGATCGCCAATTTTGAACTTGCTTTTCATGCACATTCCGCTTGGTATTTTGCGTTGCGGATCATGTCGCAACTCGGGCTTTTCGCCCTATCATTCGCCCGCAACCCGGATTGAAACAGGCCTGTTTTGA
The DNA here is from genome assembly GCA_963787675.1 of uncultured Alphaproteobacteria bacterium. GTDB lineage: Bacteria > Pseudomonadota > Alphaproteobacteria > Rhizobiales > Xanthobacteraceae > JAJPKK01. The sequence goes on from CAWBDV010000003.1 coordinate 630,359, forward strand.
CCATAACTCTGCGCCGATGCGGCGGCGCCCGCCGGGCATCATTATTTCGCTGGAGCCGACACGAGCACCTTCTTCACCATCGGACACTCCACCAGGACAATCGCCGAATTCGTCGACCTGCTCCGGGAATCCCGCGTCGATCTCGTCGTTGACGTGAGGTCGATGCCGCGGTCGCGCACCAATCCGCAATTCAACGGTGATAGCCTCCCCGAAACGCTGGCGCCGCGGCAGATCGGCTATGAACATATTGCCGCGCTGGGCGGACTTCGGGGAAAGGCGCGGGGCGTCGAACCGTCGCCGAACGCCTATTGGCGGGTGTGCAGCTTTCGCAACTATGCCGACTACGCCCTGACGAAGCCTTTCGCCGTTGGCCTTGCGCGGCTGCGGGAACTGGGCGAGCAGCACCGGTGCGCAATCATGTGCGCGGAAGCCGTCTGGTGGCGCTGCCACCGGCGCATCATCACGGATTACCTGCTTAGCCACGGTGAGCGCGTGATGCACATTCTTAGGGCCGCGCATATCGACGAGGCAAGCCTGACGCCTGGAGCCATCCTATGCGGCGACGGCAGGATCACCTATCCGCCCGAGAGTTCGCGATTGGAATAATGCGATCATTCCCGCTTCTACTCAACCGCCAAACGCGATGCACAGGGTGGCGATGTCGCCAGCTACCGCCGGACCGTAGCACCCAAGCTGAATCGCGATCACCGCCGCAAATTTGGCGCCCGAGTGAACATAATCTTCGATCACCACCTGCAGACCGAGCGCGGCGTGATGAAAGAGTGCGATCAGCAGCAGGATCACGCCGCCTGCGGCGAACGGTGTCCTCAGCCAGGAGACGAATGCCGTGTAACCGCTGCCGGTATGGGCGATGATCGACGCCACGAACCCCAACGTCAGCGGCACAACCGGGGTGCCCGCCTGATCCGGCGGATCGCCCTTCGACGGTGCCCCGCCGCCGCTGTGATGACGCCCCAGGAATTCTGCCAAGACCTCGCACCATGGAAGGAAGGAACATCATGATGATGAACAGGCGTACCTTCTCTACGGCGATGCTTGCCGCTGGCATCGCCTCGCTGATTTCCACGCGCGGCATGGCCGCGAACTCCGCGCCGCCGAAGGCGCGCAACGTCGTCCTCGTGCACGGGCTGTTCGCCGACGGATCATGCTGGTCCGAGGTGATCGCCCGCTTGCAGGCGGCGGGGCTCAATGCCACTGCCGTGCAGAACCCTCTGACGACGCTGCCGGAAGCCGTCGCCTCCGCTCAGCGCGTGCTCGATCGGCAGGCTGGCCCGACGGTGCTGGTCGGGCATTCCTTTTCCGGCATGATCGTCACCGAGGTCGGCGTGCATCCCAAGGTCTCGTCCCTGGTCTATGTGGCGGCACGCGCACCGGATGCGGGCGAGGACTACACCGCGCTGGCCAAGACCTACCCGACGCCGCCGGCTTCCGCCGGCATCGTTTTCGACGGCGACGAAGGGCGTCTCACCGAGGCAGCCTTTCTGCGCGACTTTGCCGGCGACCTGCCCGAAGCCAAGGCCAAGGTGCTCTACGCGGTCCAGGAGCCGTTCCGCAAGGCGCTGCTTACCGGCAAGACCACGCAGGCGGCCTGGCGCTCGAAGCCGAGCTTCTATGCGGTCTCTACCGAGGATCGCACGATCAATCCGGATCTGGAGCGCTTCATGGCCAAGCGGATGGGCGCGAAGACGATCGAGGTGAATTCAAGCCATCTCTCGCTGATCTCCCATCCCGAGGAAATCACGAAGCTGATCCTGGAAGCCGCCGGACAACCCGCGTAGCAGTGGCTGCCAGCTGCATGTGATGCTGGACGAAACGTGCCATTTCTGCGTAGCAGCAGAATGTCGCGAAGTGACCGAGCGGGATATTCTAAACATCTAGACCATCGCCACGATTACGTGTGCCTGAATTTTGGCAGCAACCTCGCCGCTGCCGTGTCTGTCTGCAATGGCGGATGCGGCGTAGTCGGTTGCAGCCTCCAGTGTTCCCGCGTCTCTGGCCTCGATTTCGTTGCGAAGGAGAGTTCCCTGACAATAAGCAACGGCCGGAAGGCGCGGCGAGGATGCTCGGCTTTGTTCGGCTCTCGTCTCGATCACCACACGGGAGAAACCTGCGTCCTCCAGCTCGCTACGAATCAGTGCCGTATCGTGGTAGCCGTGCGGCGTGCGTGCCAGAAAGCGCGGCGGATCGTTCGGAAAGATCTTCGCGAGAGCATTCGTCACATCATCCGCAAATACATTCTCCTCGATGCGATCCCATACGTTGAATAAAAAATGTCCTCCGGACTTCAGGACTCGCTTTGCTTCGCGGTAGGCCGATGAGCGGTCGGGAAAGAACATCGCGCCGAACTGACAACAAACGAGATCGAAGGCCGCATTCTCAAACGGTAGCGCCAGAGCATCCGCTTGGCGCCATTTGATGCGACTGTCGGGAGTTTGTCGCGAAGCGGCGTAGTCGAGCATCGGCTGGTTGAGGTCGGTTACGATATAGCTCGCGCCGGGGGACAGTTTTGGCGCCAACGCGCGGGTGACAACCCCGGTGCCCGCTGCGATTTCCAAAACGGCGCTTGGCGACAAGGACGCTGCTCGTCGTGCAAGATCTGCAGCGTACGGCTCGAAAATCAACGGCACCATGAAGTGGTCGTAGTTTTCCGGAATCGAGCCAGCGAACACCTTGTCCGTTTCCAACATTGCTATCACCCGCTGCCCGTTTGATGGCTCGCGAGACTAGCATGGCGCTCGCCGCCATTTTCTGGCTTGACAGGCAACCATTCGGTTACATATAAACAGGCAACCAATGGGTTCCATGTTGTGGGCAAGAATGACGACGCCGTGTTCCATGCTTTGGCCGATGCGAGCCGCCGGCAGTTGCTTGACCGGCTGCATCGCAGGAACGGCCAGACGCTGGGCGAGCTTTGCGAGGGGCTCGACATGACGCGGCAGGCCGTCGCCAAGCATCTGACGATTCTCGAGGAGGCGAATCTCGTCTCCTGGAAGCGGCAGGGCCGCGAAAAGCTGCACTTCATCAATCCCGTGCCGATCAACGAGATCGCCGAGCGCTGGATTCGGAAATTCGAGCGCCGGCACCTCACCGCGCTGTCCGCACTGAAGAACAAGCTGGAAGGAGAAGGCCGTGACTGACCCAGGCAAGAGCAGTTTCGTCTATGTCACCTATATCCGCACGACGCCCGAGCGTTTGTGGTCCGCGCTGACGAGTCCGGAATTCGCGCAGCAGTATTGGCGCGGCGCGCGTCCCGACGCCGAGTGGAAGGTTGGCGGAGCGTGGAAGCTCGTTCTTCCCGACGGCCAAGTGTGCGACACCGGCGAGATCGTCGCCTTCGAGCCCGCCAAGCGTCTCGGCATTCGCTGGCGCAACGAATTTCGGCCCGAGCTCAAGGCGGAGGGCTGGTCGCTCTGCACCATGGAGATCGAGCCCGTCGGCGACGCTGTGAAACTCACCGTCACCCACAGCATGGAGCGCGAAGGCTCCAAGTTCATCGGTGCCGTCTCGGATGGCTGGCCGCAGATCCTGTCGAACCTCAAATCGCTCCTGGAGACCGGCTCGGTCATTTTGGGACCGAAGTATTTCCCGAAATGACCAAGCGCGCGCCGTCAGCGATCTGCTCGAGGAACGCTCGCAGCGGTCGTCTGCCCGGCGAGTTCACCCGCGTGCCGCGGCTGGAATCCGAGGACCGAGCTGGTATGTGATACGACAGAAAACCACGCGAGCAGCGCCCAATGCCCATCACGATCTACGGCATCAAGAATTGCGACACGATGAAGAAGGCGCGCGCCTGGCTCGACAAGCACGGCGTCGCCTATGCCTTCCACGATTACAAGACTGCGGGCATCGAGCGGGAGCGGCTGGAGAAGTGGTGCAAGGAGGTCGGCTGGGAGATGCTGCTCAATCGTGCCGGGACGACGTTCCGCAAGCTGCCCGACCGCGACAAGGACAACCTCGATGCGAAAAAGGCGGTCGCGCTGATGCTCGATCAGCCGTCCATGATCAAGCGGCCGGTCCTCGACCTCGGCGGCGGCAAATTGCTGGTCGGCTTCAAGCCGGAAATTTACGCCGATAGACTCTCCGGCGGGTAGGCGGGCTCAGGCCGTCACATCGGCCGCGCCCATCGCGGCGGCGATGACGCGCATGTCGTGGTCGCTCACCTCGATCACCCCGAAGCGCAGTTGATAGCCCCAGCTGCGCTTGCCCGCCGTGAAATCGAGTTGTTCGAGCAGCGGCGCGATCGGCGCATCATGCGCCGCGAGCCAGCGAACGTCGCGGCGGAAGGGGTGAAAGCCTCGCCCCATGTCGGCCTGGTAGGGTTCGCGATCGGCGACGACGCCCAGTCCGGTGAAGGATTGGCACTTCTCATTTCCGCGAAACGCCTTGCTGGGCGAATACGCGACGATCACGTCGCCCGGCTGAATTCGTCGCAGCGGTGCCGCCTTGCCGTGACACGCCTGCATGAAGCCTCCGGCGCGCCCGCGGCCGACATGATCGGCCGACGCCACGACGATCCAGCTCTTCAGCGTCATCTCGCGCCTCCCGATTGCGTTTGACGTGGCCGACCGTAGTCCGGGTCGCTGTCAGATTTTGTCAGCAGTCGGAATGCCCTCGATCGCCCGCCACTCCTTGACCAAGGCGTGGCGGCGTCGCGGATAGCGCTCGGACGTGAGCTTCAAGGCCACGATGCGGTCGGTGCGGAAATGGCGATAGCCCTGCCGCATCTCGCACCACGCCGCGACGACGCGGGATTTTTCGAAATAGCCGAGCGCGAAAGGCCACACGGTTCGCGCCGACGTCTCGCCTTCGCGGTCCACATAGTGCATGCGCAACTTGTGCTCCTTGCGGATCGCCTCGCGGATTTTCGGCTCGGCATCTCCGGCGGCGATCCGCTGGGTCGGCCCGACCATGAGGCCCGATCCCAGGACATGATCCGTCATCCCCGCGGGGAGGACGTGAACGATCTTGGCGAGCGCGTTGCGGGCGGCCTCGGACAGCGAGCCATCGCCGCTTTCGGCGACCCAGCGCGAGCCGAGCACCAGCGCCTCGATCTCGTCCTCGGAAAACATCAATGGCGGCAGCACGAACCCCGGGCGCAACACGTATCCGACCCCGGCCTCGCCCTCGATATGCGCGCCCTGCGCGGTGAGCGTCGCGATATCGCGATAAAGCGTCCGCAGCGAGATGCCGAGCTCCTCGGCAAGGCGCGCTCCGCTGACCGGCCGGCGATAACGCCGCAGGATCTGGATGAGTTCAAGCAGACGTTGCGCGCGGGACACTGTGGCCTCGTCAGTGCGCCGCAGAGGCGCCCGGATGCCCTGTTCTCAGGGAAAATGCGCTGCCGCGCTTACATCGTGGCGCCTTCCTCGTAGAGTTCGATCATGTTGCCGTCGGGGTCGGCGATGTAGATCGTGAGGCCGTAAAGGCCATCGTGAAGCTCGCGGAAGAATTTCACGTTGGCGGCCTTGAGCCGTTGCGCGATGGTGCGCACGTTCGTCGCCCTGAAGGCGATGTGGTCGATTTGCACCGGGGCCGCCGGCCCGCCGGAGGTCAGTGCGATGCCCTGGTGGAACGGCACGAACGGGCGCCCGTCCGGCAGAGGCTTTGCCTGCCGCACCGTGAAGCCGAGGAGGTCGACGTAGAACCGCTCCGAGCGCGCGACGTCCGCGACCTTGAGCAGCATGTGGGCGAAGCCGGTGGCAGCGGCTGGTGACCCGGTTGAGGTCGCCACGCTCAGGCGTCCTTGCGTTCGTCGCCGAGCACGCCGGCGAGCGCCCAGTCTTCCTTGGGCACCTCCTGAAGGATGACATGGAGATGGTCGGGCTTGGCGCCCGCATGCTCGACCATGGCATCGGTGATGGCGCGCACCAGCGCCTTCTTCTGGGCCGGCGTGCGGCCGGTCCACATCTGCACGGTGACGACCGGCATAAGGGTTCTCCTCAGTTCGCCGCGCGCGCCGGCGTAGCCTCGTCGTGAAGAATCTTCTCGATACGTTCGCGGATGCCGCCCCACTGGCTGCCGCCGACCGTGACCGGCGCGCGGCTGCCGAGGCCGCGGCCCCAGATCGCCTTGAGCCCGGCGCGCTCGGCTGCGGCAAAATCGATGCCGCCGGGCGGCGCCGCGAGATCGACGAGCAGCGCCGTCTTCGACAGCCGCGCGATGACCTCGGCGCCGACGACCGGTGCCGGCACGGTCGAGAACACCATGTCGAGGCGGGGCGCAAGCTCGACCAATTCATCGAGAGTGTGCGGCACGGCACCGGCAACGAAGGCCGCGGCGCGCTGCTCGGCATTGCGGGCGGCGACATGGGTATGCGCGCCGAGCGCAACGAGCGTGCGCGCCAGCACCGCACCAACGGTGCCCTGGCCGACGACGCAGACTGTCGAGTCGTGGATGGTGATCGCGGTGTTCTCGATCACGATCCTGAGCAGGCCCTCGATGATCGCCGGTGTCCGGCGCAGCATCAGGCCGCGATCCCATTCATACTCATGGATGGTGATGCCGAGCGCATCGGCATGGGCTTTCAGGTTCTTGTCGGCCCAACCCAGGATGATGTGGGCGCGCGGCGCCATGCCGGCGAGCATGGCACGGCTCGGAATGATGGGTGAGGGCGCTGCCGGTGCGAACAGCGCGCCGTTCGCGGCAATCCCAGGGATCGGCAACAGCGCAAATCGCGCGCCGGCGAGCACCGCCGCCGGGTCGTCGAGGTGCTGGACACCGGCGATGCCGCCCTCGGGCCACGGGAAGCCGTGGGCGCGCACGGTCGCCCCGGTCGCGGCGGCGAGGCGCGCGATTTCCTGCTCGCGCTTGTCGCCGCCGAGCATGCCGATCGTGAGCTTGGACCAGGCGATCTCGGTCATGATGCGAAGTGAGAAAAGTTCATGGGCCGGGCGTCAGCACCCTGATCTTGTAGATGCTGCTCCGCGCGGCGATGTAAAGCGTTTTCTTGTCGGCGTCACCGAAGCCGATGTTGGTGGATTGTTCCGGCGCGCGGATGGTGCCGAGGTGCTTGCCCTCCGGCGAGATGATCCAGGTGCCGCCCGGGCCGGTCTCGTAGAGATTGCCCTTGAAGTCGACGCGCAGGCCATCGGTGATGCCGCGCTCGGTCTCGTTGCGCATGTCGAAGAACAGCTTGCCGTTGGTAACGGTGCCGTCGGGCTGCACCTCGTAGCGGTTGACGTAGTTGTCGCGGCTGCCGTTGACGTAGAGGTACTTCTCGTCGGGCGAGAAGGCGAGGCCGTTGGTGTTCGGCATGTCCTTGACGATGAGGGTCAGCTTGCCGTCCTTCCACCGAAAGACGGCATTGAAATCAAGCTCCTTGTGCGGGTCCTTGTCGCGCAGGCGAAGCGCGCCGTAGGTGTCGGTGAAATAGATCGAGCCGTCGCGCCGGATGGCGACATCATTTGGCCCGCCGAAGCGCTTGCCCTCGTACTTGTCGGCGAGCACGGTGCGCTTGCCGTCGCGCTCGACACGTTCGAGCGAGCGGCCCGCGAAGGTCGCGAGGATCAGCCGCCCTTCGCGATCGACGCCGAGGCCGTCGGCGCCGAACATCACGAACTCTTCGAATTTGGGATCGGCTTTGTCGTAGCCGTTGTTGAAAACCGGTCCCCAGCGCCACGGGTCCGGCCCGTGATAGCCGGCGTCGCGGAGATAGACCGAGGTCTGGCCGTCCGGGGTGAGCTTCCACACTACGTTGCCCGGGATGTCCGTGAACAGGAGATAGCCGGCCTTGCCTTGCTGCACCCAGACCGGCCCTTCGGTGAAGCCGAAGCCGCTTTTGACGAGTTCGACCTTGGCATCGGCCGCGACCAGCGCATCAAGGGCCGGATCGAGGCGCACGACCGATTTGTCGTCCGCGGATTGCGCCCATCCGAACGGACAGGCAAACGAACTCGCGAGCAGACCCGCGGCGATCAACAGTCTCGACATGTTTTCCTCCCGGCGATCGAGGTGATGGCTCGATTCTTGGCGTGACTCTTGGCGTGCGGATCAGACCCTACGACGATGCGATTGGCGAGAAAAGCGGGTCTCGTCGCCCGTAACGATGTGGTACGAAACGCGAATCTCGTGCGCGGGAATATTGCGCGCAAGCGACGGAAGGCTTAGCGTGAGGTTGGTCCGCGAGGGGCATTCCGTTTGGAAATCGGATCGCGAATCCTGATGTGAGGGCCGCTGTCGAGTTTATCGCTGCCGGGACGATGTTTTGATCGTGTCGCCCTCCAAGGATCGCAAGGTCACCGACTTTAGTTTGCCGCCCCGGGGAAGGAGCGCATGTCGGATACTGTTGCGGTGAAGTATCGGGCGTTTCTGAGTTACAGCCATGAGGACGGCGCCTTAGCGACGTGGCTGCATACGAGCCTGGAGAATTTCCGGATCGATAAGGATCTGGTCGGACGGATCACCCGGCTCGGTCCGGTGCCGGATACGCTGCGACCGATCTACAGCGATGACGAAGACTTCCTGGCGGGCGATCCGCTGCCGGAGGCAACCGCGGCGGCGCTTGATTCATCGGCGGCGCTGATCGTGCTGTGCTCGGGGAGCACGGCAAGCCGGATCGCTGCCAACGAGGAGGTACGCATCTTTCGTTGGCGCCACCCGGACCGTCCGGTTATCCCGGTCACGATCGACGGCGTGCCGCCTGAGAATTTTCCGCCGGCGCTGCGCTACGTGATTGCCCCAGACGGATCGGTCACCGAATGGCCGATCACGGTGAGCGGCCCGGACTTGCGCCGCAAGGCCGACGGCAAAGGGCTTGGTCTCGCCAAGATCATTGCTGCTCTGACCGGCCTCACGGCTGAAGACGTCGTCGAGCGCATCGCTCGCGCGCGGCGCCAACGGCTGAACAAGCGGATTGCGGCCGTGATTCTGGTCGCGGTGGTCGCGGCCCCGGCGGCGGCTTGGCTCTTTTCCGATCGTCGGCCATCATCATCGACACAGTCGGCGGCCGGAAGCCAGGTGATTTCCGCCGACGTCGAGGGATTGGCCAGTCGCCTGGCGGTGGGCGCACGCGCGCCGGGGAGCAAAGAGAACTTGGCGCGGGCGATCGCTGCCATCACGGAAGGAGCCGCGATCGATACCCGCGATGCGCAGGCGCTGGCGCTTCTCAAAGCTGATATGCCGGCAGAGGCCGTGCCGCTGCTGCGCATGGTGGCCGAGGAAAAGGCGGCGTCCGATAGCGGCGGCAAGCAGGGGGCTGCTGCTTTTCGTGTTCTCGGCGCCGTTGCGGCCGTCGCCGATCCCGAAAGCGCGCGCGATGCCTACGCGCGGGCGTTGATGCTTGATCCTGACGACGCCGTCAGCATGTTCCAGGACGGCTGGTTCGAGAAGGAGACCGGCAATCTCGCCGCTGCCGATGGGCTCTACCGGCGCTTCCTCGCGCTCAAACAGTCGTCTGTCGACAGCGAGCAGACGGTTTGGGCACGGATCGGGCTCGGTGAGATTGCGCAAGCGGGAGCAAAGCCCGACGCGGCGCTCGAATTCTATCGCGCTGCGCAGACGGTCGCGGACCGTCTCGCCCAGAAGAACCCGAAGTCCGACGAGCCGCAGCGTGATCTCGCGACGATCTACGAGAAGATCGGCAGCGTCGACGTCGCGAAGAACGACCTCGCCGGTGCGCTGAAACTCTATCAGGACAGCTTCGGCATCCGCGAACGCCTGGCAAATTCCGATCCGAGCGACCTCGTCCGCCAGCGCAATCTTGCGGCGGCGTACAACAACATCGGTGACGTGCAGCGCGCGCAGAACGAACTCGCCGGCGCACTCGGGTCCTATCGCAGCGGCTTGGCGGTCGCGCAGTCCCTGGCGACATCCAATCCCGACAATGCCAGCGTACAGCGCGAGCTTTTGGTGACGTACATCAGGATCGGCGACGTGCAGGTCGCGCAAAAGGATCTTCCGGGCGCGATGATGACGTATCGCGACGGCCTTGCCGTTGCCGAGCGCCTCGCTAATTCCAATCCCGCCAATGCGGGCTTGCAATTCGATCTTGTCACCGCGAACTGGCGCCTCGCCGCCGTCGGCGACAGCTCTGCCCAACGCTTCGCCTATATCGTGACCGCGCTGCGCAAGCTCAAGCAGGAAGGGCGGTTGACCCCGGCGCAGGAGCCGTGGCTACCCGCCGCCGAAGCGCAACTCGCGCGGTATAAGCCGCGGTAGGGGTCGCGCACGCGCGTGGCCTCGTAGGGCGCAATAGCGAAGCGTATTGCGCCGCTGAGATGAGGCAGCGTATTGCGCCGTTGAGACGTGGAACGGCGGATTACGGCTGCGCCTAATCCGCCCTACGAACCAAAACGCAGGCCGATCATCGCTCCAAAATCGCGATGAGGCTCGACGTGTCCCAGCGCCGTCCGCCCATCTTCTGCACTTCAGCATAGAACTGGTCGACGAGGGCGGTGACCGGCAGGCGCGCGCCGTTCCGCCGCGCCTCGGCAAAGCAGATGCCGAGGTCCTTGCGCATCCAATCGACCGCGAAGCCGAAGTCGAACTTGCCGTCCACCATGGTCTTGTAGCGGTTCTCCATCTGCCAGGATTGCGCGGCGCCTTTGGAGATGGTCGCGATCAGTTTCTCGGTATCGAGGCCGGCGCATTTGGCAAAGTGCAGCGCCTCGGCGAGGCCCTGGACCACCCCGGCGATGCAGATCTGATTGCACATCTTGGCAAGCTGGCCGGAACCGGGCGCGCCCATCAGATTGCAGGCCCGCGCATAGGCGGCGATGATCTTCTCGGCGCGGGCGAACGGCTCGGCGTCACCCCCGCACATCACGGTGAGGACGCCGTTCTCGGCGCCCGCTTGGCCGCCGGAAACCGGTGCATCGATGGCATCGAAGCCGCCCTTCTTCGCAGCCGCGTGAAGCTCGCGGGCGATCTCGGCTGAGGCGGTGGTGTGGTCGACGAACACGGCGCCTTTGCTCATGCCGTGAAGGGCCCCGTTGTTCCCGAGCGTCACTTCGCGCAAATCGTTGTCATTGCCGACGCAGGCCATGACGAAGTCCTGGCCCTCCGCCGCCTGCCGCGGTGTCGGCGCCGCGAGTCCGCCGAACTGGGCCACCCATTTCTCGGCCTTGGAGGGAGTGCGATTGTAGACGGTGACCTCATGCCCGCCCTTGGTTTTGAGATGCCCCGCCATCGGGTAACCCATCACGCCGAGACCGATAAACGCCACTTTCGCCATCGCTGACCTCCATTGCGGCCTCGAGTTTACAGTTGGGGGAGGAGAGAGGACAGGGTTCCCGAGCCGCTCGATTGACCGTACCCACCCAGCTCATATGTGTGTAAGGGAGTTGGCCCTGTCGTAACGGCAGCCACGGAGAAAGCCCATGGCGATCACCAAGAGCGACGTTCTCGCGAGCCTCGAGCGCGTCGCTGCGCCTGACGGCGTCGCGTTGCCGAAAACCGGAACGCTGTCAGACATCATCATTTCCGATGGCAAGGTCTTTTTCTCGATCACCGTCAATGCCGCGGTGGTGAACGCGTGGGAGGATGTGCGCAAACGCGCCGAGGCGGCGGTCAAAGCACTGCCGGGCGTCACCTCGGTCATGATCGCGTTGACTGCGGAGCGCACTGGCACCGCAGGTGGCCCGGGGGCGCCCGTGCGCCAATCGGGTGCTGCCGGTCGCGGGGCGACGTCGCCCGCAGCAGCGGCGGCCGCACAGCGGGCGCACGGCGTCGTCGGCGTCCCCGGTGTCAACACGATCATCGCGGTTGCCTCCGGCAAGGGTGGCGTCGGCAAATCGACGGTGGCGGCGAACCTCGCCCTCGGCCTGCGCGACCTCGGCCTCAAGGTCGGTGTCCTTGATGCCGACATCTATGGCCCGTCGATGCCGAAACTGTTCGCCATCAAAGGCCGGCCCCAGACCAAAGGTGGGACACGCCTGATCCCCATGGAGGCCTATGGCCTCAAGCTCATGTCGATCGGCTTCCTCATCGAGGAAGAGACGCCGATGATCTGGCGCGGCCCGATGGTCATGTCGGCGCTGACGCAGATGCTGCGTGAGATCGAGTGGGGCGAGCTCGATGTCATGGTGGTGGACATGCCGCCCGGCACAGGCGACGCGCAGCTCACGATGGCGCAGCAGGTGCCGCTGCGTGGCGCGGTCATGGTGTCGACGCCGCAGGACCTTGCGCTCATCGATGTGCGCCGCGGCATAGCGATGTTCCGTCGCGTCAACGTGCCGGTCCTCGGCATTGTCGAGAACATGAGCTATTTCCTCTGCCCGCACTGCGGCACCCGATCGGACATTTTCGGCCATGGCGGCGCGCGCCACGAGGCCGAGCGTCTCGGGGTGCCGTTTTTCGGGGAAGTGCCGCTGCACATGGACATTCGCGAGAAGTCGGATGCCGGGCTGCCGATCGTCGCGACGGCGCCGGATAGTCCCTATGCGCAGATTTTCAGGGACATCGCGGCGCGCGTTCGCGACGCCATTGCAGGTGGGACGACGCGTGCAGCGCCGAAGATTGTCATCGAGGCGTGACCATAGGTCTCTTGCGCCAGGGGCAGGGGAGGGCTACCAGCTTTGTGACAATAAAATCGCGGGCCTACGACGCCTGCGCAAAAACGCCAAGGTAAGAAAGATTAATGGGAGGACAAATCATGAAGCGTCGCCAATTCCTCAAGGCGGCGGGTCTAGGCCTTGCCGCGACCGCCGTCGCAAAGCCTGCCGTCGCCCAGTCGAGCCCAGCCATCAAGTGGCGGCTCACATCAAGCTTCCCGAAATCGCTCGACACGCTCTACGGCGCGGCCGAGACCGTCTCCAGGATGGTCGCCGAAGCGACCGACAATCAATTTCAGATTCAGGTCTTTGCCGCCGGCGAGATCGTCCCCGGTCTGCAGGCTCTCGATGCGGTGAGCTCAGGCAGCGTCGAGTTGTGCCACACGGCGACCTATTATTTCTATCGGCAAGGATCCGACATGGGCCTTGTTTTGTGCGGTGCCGTTCGGCCTCAACACGCGTCAGCAGAACGCCTGGTTCTACGACGGCGACGGCATGAAGCTGATGAATGAGTTCTCCAAGAGGTTCAATGTCTACGCGCTCGCCTGCGGGCAACACCGGCTGCCAGATGGGCGGCTGGTTCCGCAAGGAGATCAAGGAAGTCTCCGATTTCCAGGGCTTGAAATTCCGCATCGGCGGATTTGCCGGGCAGACGATCCAGAAGGTCGGCGGTGTGCCGTCGCAGATCGCCGGCGGCGACATTTATCCGGCGCTGGAGCGCGGCACGATCGATGCCGCCGAATGGGTCGGTCCCTATGACGATGAGAAGCTCGGCTTCAGCAAGGTCGCGAAGTATTACTATTATCCCGGCTGGTGGGAGGGCGCGACGGCAAACCACCTGCTGATCAATCTCGCCAAATGGAACGAATTGCCGAAGCGCTATCAGGCGATCCTCGAGGGCGCCGCGGCCTATGCCAACAGCGAAGAGACCGCGAAGTACGATGCCCGTAACCCGGCAGCGCTGCGCAAACTCCTCGCCAGCGGCACCGAGCTGCGCGCGTTCTCCCAGCCGATCATGGAAGCCTGCCTCAAGGCCTCGAACGAGGTGAATGCCGAAACCTCGGCCGCGAACCCGGAGTTCAAAAAGGTGCTGGCATCGATGCAGGCCTTCCGCAGCGAAGAATATTTCTGGTGGCAGGTCGCCGAATATAGCTACGACACCTTCATGATCCGCTCGCGCACTCGCGCGTAGGGCACGGAGCGCGGGCATCCTGCCTGCCTTTTTTCTCTCGAAGAAAGAGCGCCGGAAGACGGCGCTCTTTCTATTTCAATTCGAGCGGCGGCGGGACGTCGGGCAGCTGGATCTCGATGTTGATCTTGCTCGGATCGACGGTGGGCGCCTTTTCGATCCAATACGTCACCGATCCCGGCCAGAAGATTACGATCGCGACCAGGATGACCTGGAGGAAGACCCAGGGAATCGCGCCCCAATAGATGTCGGTTGTCTTGACCGATGGCGGTGCGATGCCGCGCAGATAAAACAAAGCGAAGCCGAATGGCGGGTGCATGAAGCTCGTCTGGATGTTGGCGCAGATGAGAACGCCGAACCAGATAAGGTCGATGCCGAGCTTGTCGGCTACGGGCGCGAGCAGCGGGATGATGATGAACGCGATCTCGAAGAAATCGAGAAAGAACGCGATCACGAAAATGAAGATGTTGACGAACACCAGGAAGCCGACCTGGCCGCCCGGCAGCGACGTCAGCATCTGCTCGATCCAGATTTTGCCGCCGACCCCTTGGAACACCAGACTGAAGGTGCGCGCGCCGATCAGGATGTAGACCACCATGGCGGTGATGCGCATCGTGGTCGCCATGCCCTGATAGAGGAGTGGCCACGTCAGCGTGCCGTAGAACGCGGCGAGTGCGATCGCGCCGACGGCGCCCATGGCGCCGGCCTCGGTTGGCGTCGCAAGGCCGAGGAAGATCGTGCCGAGCACAAGAAAGATGAGGCCGAGCGAGGGAATGATGCCGCGCAGGCATTTGCTCCACAGCGCCCAGCCCTTGAGCGTGCGCGCCTTCTCCGGTAGGGCAGGCACATCCTTTGGCCAGCGCCAGCTCACGAAGGCGACCCAGACCACGAACAGCGCAACCTGGATGACGCTTGGCCCGATCGCGCCCGCATACATGTCGCCGACTGAACGGCCGAGCTGGTCGGCGAGCACGACGAGGACCAGCGACGGCGGGATCAGCTGGGTGATGGTGCCGGACGCGGCGATCACGCCCATGGTATGGCGCACCGAATAGCCGTTGCGCATCATCGCCGGGATCGAAATGACGCCCATCGCGATAACGGATGCCGCGACGGTCCCGGTGATGGCGCCGAGGATCGCGCCGACGAAAATCACCGCATAGGACAGGCCGCCGCGCACCGGGCCGAACAGCTGTCCGATCGAGTTCGAGCAAATCCTCGGCGAGGCCACAGCGCTCGAGGATCGCGCCCATGAAAGTGAAGAACGGGATCGCCAGCAGCAGGTCGTTGGAGATGATGCCGTAGAGCTGAAACGTCAGGTTGCCGAGAAAGTCCGGCGCGATGAGGCCCCAGGCAATGGCGAGGAATCCGAAAAACAGTCCGGTCGCCGCGAGCGAGAATGCTGCGGGATATCCGATCAACATGAACAGCACCATCCCGGCAAACATGAGCGGCGCCATGTTGTCGCGGATGAAGTTCATTGCAGCGGCTTCTCGTATTTGAAATCGGCGTCGATATCGTGCCGCAGCGCGGCGACCCGCTTGATGATTTCCGACACGCCTTGAAGCGCCATCAGCGCGAAACCGACCGGCAAGAGCAGCTTGACCGGCCAGCGAACGAGGCCACCGGCATTGTTGGATTGCTCATCGATGCGGACCGAATCGACGAACCACGGCCAGGTGAAATAGATGAGGATGAGGCAGATCGGCAGCAGGAATAGGATGCCGCCGATGATGTCGATCCAGATCCGGGTGCGCTCCGAGACCATCCCGTAGAACAGATCGACCCGCACATGCTCGTTGACCTTGAGCGTATAGGGGCCGCCCAAGAGCACGATCGCCGTGAACATGTACCATTGCGCTTCGAGGAACGCGTTGGCGTGATTGCCGTACCAGCCGATGCCGGCTGTCAGGCCGTGCAGGAATGAAAAGTTCTGGGCGAGATAAAGAAAGCCGTCGATGCCATAGCGCACCGCCGCGTTACCCGCGCTGAGAACGCACGAGAGAAGCACCATCCAGTTGGCGACAACGGAGAACTGTTCGTTAAACCGGTCGATCGCCTGGCTGAACTTCAGCAATGCAGGCACGTTTTCCGCCCCTCAAGCCGCCTGGCATCTTCGCAACTCCTAGAGAGCCGCGACCTGTCGTCGGCCGTCCACGTTTTTTCTGCTGTGCTTCTACCAAAGCTTCGGCGCAAGATTCTTTTGCCGTAGCGCCAGAGGCCCCACAGTCACTAAACTTTAATTCAGACTATGGCTTTGCCGTCAATTGGAACTTTGGCTGCAACGCAAAATCGATCAGCCGCCGGTGACGCTCATGTGCCGGGCGAGCGCGGGCCGCTTGTGGCGCCGGTCGATGACGAAGTCGTGGCCTTTCGGCTTCCGCGAGATGGCCTCGTCAATGGCCTCGTAGAGAAGGTCGTTGCTCTCGGAGGCGCGCAGTACGCTGCGGAGATCGGCGGCATCCTCCTGTCCGAGGCACATGAAGAGCGTGCCGGTGCAGGTCACACGCACGCGATTGCAGGATTCGCAGAAATTGTGGGTGAGGGGAGTGATGAAGCCCAGGCGCCCGCCGGTCTCGGCCACGCGCACGTAGCGCGCCGGACCGCCCGTGCGGTAATCGATGTCGGTCAGCGTAAATCGCTCGGCGAGCCGCGCCCGAACCATCGACAGCGGCAGATACTGATCAATTCGACCTTCGCCGACGTCGCCGAGCGGCATCACCTCGATGAACGTGAGATCCATGCCGGAGCCGTGGGCCCACTCGACGAGCTTCTCGAACTCATCCTCATTGACGCCTTTGAGCGCCACCGCATTGATCTTCACCGCGAGACCCGCCTCGCGCGCGGCCTTGATCCCGTCGAGCACCTTGTCGAGTTCACCCCACCGGGTGACGGCGCGGAATTTTGCCGGATCGAGCGTGTCGAGCGACACGTTGATCCGCCTCACACCGTGCGCCGCAAGCTCAGCGGCATATTTCTGCAATTGCGAAGCGTTGGTGGTAAGCGTGAGCTCGTCGAGTGCACCCGACTGAAGATGGCGCGACAGCGAGCCAACCAGCGTCATGATGCCACGCCGCACCAGCGGCTCGCCGCCCGTAAGCCGCAGCTTGCGCACGCCCTTGGCGATGAAAGCAGAGCACAGCCGGTCGAGTTCTTCGAGGGAGAGAATGTCCCGCTTAGGCAGGAACGTCATATCCTCCGCCATGCAGTACACGCAGCGGAAGTCGCAGCGGTCCGTCACCGAGACTCGCAGATAGGTGATCGCGCGAGCGAACGGGTCGACGAGCGGCCGCGGAACGAGCGTTGCCGCCCGCTCGAATTCTCCCGTCATCTGGTTAGGTTCGGACATGCACCTGTACTCGTCGACGCGCCGGTTTTCCCAAGGAACAGATGATATGGCAAGTGGCCCTGCCGTGAACCTTATATAGTCGTTCTCGGCGTCCTGGGGAGATTGGGCGCACCTTTGTCGCCGTCATTCGTCCCGAACATCGTTCTTGCGCACTGCACAACGGAGCAGTTCATGTCATCGAACTCTGATCAGCGCGATCGAGCGCCCTGGCCGACCGAAGTACGGCTGCGCAAGGACAAGGCGGCGCTGACGGTCAAGTTCGATACGGGGGACTCCTTTGAGTTCCCCGCCGAGTTCTTGCGGGTTAACTCACCGAGCGCCGAGGTCAAAGGTCATTCGCCGGACGAGCGAAAGACCGTCGGCGGCAAGCGCAATGTGAAGGTGTTGGAGGTCGAGCCCGTCGGCAATTATGCCGTGCGGCTCGTGTTCGACGACCTGCACTCCACCGGGATTTACAGTTGGGACTATTTCATCGATCTCGGCCGCAACCAGCAGCGCATGTGGCGCGACTACCTTGCGGAGCTTTCTGGCAAGGGCATGAGCCGCGATCCGTGACGAAGTCCGTAGCCCGGATGAGCGCAGCGATATCCGGGTGAGTCCCGTATTCGTGAGCCCAGGTCCCGGATGTCGCTGCGCTCATCCGGGCTACAGAAGTCGGCCTGACCACGCGCCGTCAGTGCAGGACTACGACCTTCGTCCCGACATGGACGCGATTGTACAGGTCGACCACGTCCTCGTTGGTCATCCGAAAGCAGCCCGAAGACACCGCCTGGCCGATGGTTTCGGGCTCGTTCGAGCCGTGGATGCGATAGCGCGAGGACCCGAGATAGAGGGCACGGGCGCCGAGCGGGTTTTGGATGCCGCCGACCATATGGCGCGGCAGGTCCGGCCGTCGCCGAAGCATGTCGGGGGGAGGCGTCCAGTCCGGCCATTCGCGTTTCTGCGAGACGGCCGTGCTGCCGGCCCAAGTGAACCCGATGCGACCGACGCCGATGCCGTAACGGAGCGCCCGGCCGGAGCCCGTCACGAGATAAAGACGTCGCTCGCTCGTGCTGATCACGATAGTGCCGGGCCGATAGGGACCCGAGAAGGGAACGAGGGTGCGCGGGATCGGCGAGGCACTATTGCCGAAGTAGCGGCTTAGCGGCGAGCCAAGCTGCTGGTCCCGATAGTAGTTCTGCTGGTCGCCATAATAGGAATTCTGGTCGCGGTAGTAACGCTGCTGGCCCGGGTAGTACGGCTGGGCGGCAGCAATCTCAATTGTACTTGCAATTCCGCAACTTACTAAGGCGGCAACGACTAGAATTCTGGCTGGGACGCACCGATACATTGCCGATCTACTCCGACTCAGGGCGAACAGCTATTTCGGCTCGACCATAACACCAACGTGTCGGTCCCAAGTGGTATTTGCCGGCCCGTCGTGGGCCATAAAGGTTAACGTTCAGCGACGCAGCCACCCATGCGCAACCCGGACCACCAAAGCCCTTTGGATTCCGAGACATGGCGGTAAAAGTTCAACAGGAACGGTATTCAGGTCCGCTTGTTCCGCAGAGCACCTCTGCCGCACCCAAAGTGATTATTCTCAATCGGTTAGAATAATTTTCTGGCGTTTATGCCGCTCTCCGCCTATTTTCCCGTCGCTGTAACCAAGGGAGTGAGCTTTGCGAATGCAAGGCTTTGGGGCGGCGGATCAAAGGGTGAATTATGGCGAGAAGTAGCACGTCAAAGCCGAGCCGGTCCAAAAAACAGACACCGCGTGCAAAAGCAGCAAAGAAGCGAGTGAGACGCGTGATTTTTACGGCCGACGAGTGGTATGCAAGTGCCGCGATGTCGATCGGCATTGCGGGACGCGCGAAGAGCGCCCGGCCGATGCAGCTCTTCACGCGCGTCGAGGAACGTGAACCAGCCGAATGACATCGGTCGGCGCGCCAGACGTCGAACGCTCTGGCGCGCTGTTCAGTCACGAAACGTGCAGGACAATCGCGACGCATCCCCCGCCGCTTGCTGGCGTGGGATGTCTATTCGTGCCGGTTCATGGCCGAGTTGGCCCTGGTATCGCGCATGAATAGGTAGACGAAGAGCGACACGCCGATCAGACCGGTGAGGTAGTAGTAGAACCACTCCTCGTGCCCCGCTTGCTTGAACGACAGGGCGACGGTGTCGGCGGTGCCGCCGAAGATCGACACGGTGAGTGCGTAAGGCAGGCCGACGCCAATGGCGCGGATGTTGGTCGGGAAAAGCTCCGCCTTCACCACAGCATTGATCGAGGTGTAGCCTGACACGATCATCCAGGCCGCGGCGATGAGCAGGAATGCCGCGAACGGTCCCCTCACAGCCTGAAGGGTCGTGAGCAGGGGGATCGTGAACAACACACCGGTCACGCCGAAAAAGATGAGCAGCCACTTGCGGCCGATGCGGTCGGAAATCGCGCCGTAGATCGGCTGCAAAATGATTCCGAAGACCAGCGAAGCGGCGCTCACGGTCGTCGTCTGATGATCGGTGAGCCCGACCGACAACTTGAGAAATTTCTGCATGTAGGTCGTGTAGGTGTAGAACGCCGCGGTGCCGCCCGCCGTGAGACCCACCACCAGCAGCACCTCTTTCGGGTAGCGCATGAGTGCGCGCAGAGACGAGGTGCGTTTCGCGATTTGTTGCGCCGCCTCGAAGGCGTCGGTCTCCTGCAAGGTACGCCGCATCACGAGCGCGATGACGGCGAGCAGGGCTCCGATCACGAAGGGGATGCGCCAGCCCCAGGCGCGGATCTCATCATTGGTGAGGAAGACGTTCTGGAGCAGCAGCAGCACGATAAGCGCGCAAATCTGTCCGCCGATGAGCGTCACGTACCGAAAGCTCGAATAGAAGCCGCGATGGCGCTCGTCGGCCATTTCGGTGAGATAGGTTGCGCTCGTGCCGTATTCGCCGCCGAGGCTCAGGCCCTGGATAATGCGCGCAACCACGAGCGTGATCGGTGCAAGGATGCCGATCGATGCGTAAGTCGGCGTCACGGCAATCGTCAGTGAGCCAACGCACATCAGCAGCACGGACAGCATCAACGCGCCGCGTCGGCCGCGATGGTCCGCGAGATAGCCGAACATCCATCCGCCCAGCGGCCGGACCAGGAATCCGAAAGCAAATACCAGCGCGGCATTGAGCTGCTCCACGACCGGATTGGAATTCGGAAAAAACGAGCTGGCGAAATAAAGCGCGAAGGCAGCATAAGCATAGAAATCGTACCACTCGACGAGATTGCCAACCGAGCCGATGAAAATCGCTCTGATCCGCCGGCGCATATCGGCGAGATCGAGATGCTCGCCGCTCGCACGCGTGTCGACGGCTGCAGTTGTCATAGGAACTCCAAAGGGCGGGTGTACTCTGAAGGTGCACGCTTGCGGCGCTGTCGGCCGGCAAATCAGCCCGCAACGATACCATCGATTTTCTTAAGCGCACCGGTGCCGCTGCCGCAAAATACATCATCGCGTCTTGGTGACGCCGATTTACAGACGGTGGACCGTCGGATACCCTTGCCAACATCCCGTGCCAACTCGGAGCGTCCAAGAACAGGTTCGCCGATCTCGGGGTTCATCCATCGACATCGGCAATCTCTCTGGCGCCCGACGATCTCGGGAGGGAGGAAGACATCATGAAAACCAAGCTGATGATGTTGTCCGTCGCGTCGGTAGTACTGATCATGCCGGCGGCGGCGCAAGATGCAAAGAGCCTGCTGCAAGCGGCCGACAAGGCGACGGGCGCTAGCACCGTCAAGTCGGTCATTTATTCCGGCGCCGGGACGATGCGCTTTGTCGGACAAAGTTTCGACGCCAATGGCGACTGGCCGAAGGTCCCGATGAAGTCCTATACCGCGACCATCGATTACGGCAGCAAGTCGGCCAAGGAAGAATATACGGCCGATTTGAGCAATCCGGATAAGGGCGGCGGCCTCCGCTTTCCGAATGTGACGAATTTCGTCAACGGCAATTACGCCTGGAACCTCAATGCGCAGGGGCAGCCGAATCCGCAGCCGGCTGCTGCCGCGTTGCGCGAGTTCATGATTACGGCGAGCCCCCACGGGTTCATCCGGGCGGCGCTGGCGGCGCCCGACGCGACGCTCTCCGAGCGGTTTTTCAACCGCTTGAACAAAACCGTGAAGGTCGTCGGGTTCACGGCCGGAAAGTACCGGATGACCGGCGAATTCAATAACGACAATCTGCCCGAACGCGTGGTCACGTGGTTTCCCGATCCGGTCATGGGCGACATCCAGATCGAGCTGCGTTACACCGATTGGAAGGATGTCGGAAACGGCGTCAAATTCCCGTTCCACATTCATGCGCACCAGGGCGATCATCCTTTGAACGCCGGCGGCCGCAACTGGTTTGACGTGCGGGTCACCGATGCCAAAGTGAACGTGCCGGATGCCGCTATTCCTGTGCCGGACGCCGTGCGCAACGCCGCGGCGCCGCAGCCCCGCGTCGCCTCACAAAAGCTAGCCGACGGTGTGTGGTTCGTCGGCGGCGGTTCGCATAACAGCGTGGCCGTCGAGTTCAAGGATTTCGTCACCGTGATCGAAGGGCCCTTGAACGACGCGCGCTCGAACGCGGTAATCGCCGAGGTCCACAAGATCATCCCCAACAAGCCGATCCGCTATCTCGTGAACACCCATCATCATTGGGATCACACCGGCGGCATTCGCGCCTTCGTGGCGGAAGGCGCGACGGTCGTCACCGACGATCACAACAAGGATTTCTATCGCGAGATCGTCCTCGCGCCGCAGCCGCGGAGCCTGAGCCCCGATCGGCTATCGCAGTTCCCGTTCGGGACCACCGGCCCCGGCACGAATGCGCTGCAGACCTTCACGGACCGCTATACGATCGCGGACGGGCAGCAGGTGATCGAGCTCTATCACGTCGAGGGCCTCGATCACTCCAACGACATGCTGGTTGCGTACCTCCCGCAGTCGAAGATTCTCATCAACGCCGACCTCTATTCGCCTCCGGCGCAAGGCGGGAATTTGCCGAACGTCAACCCCAATGCCGTGGCGCTGTTTAACAACGTCAAGCGCCTCCATCTTGACGTTTCCCAGCACGTTCCGATTCATGGCAATCCCGGCCCGAACGCCGATTTCGAGCGCATCGTCGGCCCCGTCGCTGCCCGCACTCCGCGTCAGGGCGACGGCGGCTAATTCCGACGGTCCAAGTTTGTCGCAACAACGACACGGGCGAAGCGCAACGCTTCGCCCGTGTTTTGCTTTGCTGGAGTCGGCCTCACTTGGCCGCAGCCTTCATCCGCGCGTCGTGCGGGGCGAACTCTGCGAGAGCGGGGAACAGGTATTCAAGGATCATTTTCGGAACGATGAGGCCAAGCGTCATCGCGATCATGATCAGGAGCGCGGTCATTCCATCAACGATCGTATTCAGCAACAGATCGAATGAAGCGCCGCGCCCGAGGACCAAAATGTCCATCAGGCCGCCGGTCATGCGAAAGAGGTACGCTCCGGGAATGAAAGATACGACCGATGCGAAAGCGAGCGCACCGAACGGCAGCCGCAACCGGTGACCTATCGGCGTGACGAGAATTCCGACCAGAAGGCAGGCAACCAATGCGCCGACTTCAACGCTCGCGCCCGCCCATGAGATGACGGCCCAGCGTAAGGCGTGCGCGAGCATTCCGATCGCGATGGGAATTGGCAATGTTCGCCACGGCATGGCGAAGAAGGTGCCGTAAGCCCCGACAGCGATGCCCGCGGCGATCACGTCATATCCGAGCGGCACCGCCGTTTGCGGCCCGGACACCGGCAAATCGACGCTGCGGACCGAAAGCCCGATGAGCAAGCCAAGGCTGATGACGAACGTGATGAGGCTCGCGTAGCCAACGCGGGCAACCCCAAGCGTGATGCGCGCGCGCAGGAGATCGATCGCGCCGTTCAGGAGATGCGGGCCCGGAACCAGGATCATGCACGGGCAGATCGCAACGAGGCGCAGCGCAGAGCTGATGCCAAACGGGACCACGATGGCGCCGACGATGCCGGCGAGCAGGGCAGCGCTGAACGGTTGAATGAAGGCATTGCGACTGATGCCGGCCAGCCACCGGCGCAGGGCCGCGCCGGCGCCCGCACTGAGCGCGATGATGAGAAGCGTCAGGTCGTGGGTCGCGCCGAAAATCTCGCCCAGCGCCGCGGCGCCCGCGCCGGCGAGGAGCACGAAACGAGCCAACGAGATCGGCGGAAATCGCGTGACGGCCTCAAGCTGCGACTGCGCTTCTTCCGCGCTGATCCGACCGTCGCACAATTGCTCGATGGCGGCAGTCGTCGCCGCAACTTTTCGCATGTCGACGCCGAGCGGCGCCGCCGCAATAATTTCATAGTGGGGGCCGTTGTCGTCGTCGATCCGTATCGCCAGTTCCCCCCAGCGCGGGAAGACCGTGATCGGGAAACCGAACGTACGGCCGAGCTGCTCCAAGGCCGCGACCATCTGATGGGTGGTCTGGCCGTTTTCGAACAACAGCCGGGCACTGAGGGATATCAGGGCGATGTCGCGCGAGGAGATCACGCGCTCGCGCGGCGGGTCACCCATCGTCTCGTCGGCTTTCGATTGGCCCTGCAAAAAAGTCAGCGGCCAGTTGCGACGTATGGCCTGACCATCTTGGCCGGGTCAACCACGCGATCGAACTCGGCTTCGGTGACGAACCCAAGCTTGAGCGCCGCTGCCTTGAGGGTGAGATCGTTGTCCATGGCGTAGTGGGCGATCTTGGACGCCTTGTCGTAGCCGATCACGGGCGCGAGCGCCGTCACCAGCATGAGCGATTGATCGACATATTCCTTGATGCGCCTGAGGTTGGGCTTGGTGCCCTCCACCAGGAACTTGCGGAAGTTCGTGCAGCCGTCGGTCATGAGCGTGATCGAATGCATGACGTTGAAGATCATCAACGGTTTGTAGACGTTCATCTCGAGATAGCCGCTGGCGCCGCCGAAGCCGACGGCCACATCGTTCGCCATCACCTGCACGGCCACCATCGTCAACGCTTCCGCCTGGGTCGGGTTGACCTTTCCCGGCATGATCGATGAGCCGGGCTCGTTCTCCGGGATCATCAGTTCGGCGAAACCCGCGCGCGGGCCGCAGGACATCAGCCTGATGTCGTTGGCGATCTTGTAGAGCGAGACCGCGAGCGTGCGCTGCGTGCCGGACAGTTGCACTAGCGCGTCGTGCGCACCCTGGACCGTGAATTTGTTGGGCGCCGTGACGAACGGCAGGCCCGTCAGTTTCGCGACTTCGGCGGCAGCGGCTTCGGCAAAGCCCGGTTCCGCATTGATGCCAGTGCCGACCGCAGTACCGCCCGCCGCGAGGCGGTAGACGCCCTTGAGGCTGCCTTCGAGCCGCTCGAGATCGTCGGCGAGCATACCGGCATATCCCGACCATTCCTGACCGAGCGTAAGGGGTGTCGCGTCCTGCATATGGGTGCGGCCGATCTTGACGATGTCGTTCCAGTCGGCGGCCTTGGCGGCGATGGCGTCATGCAAGGCTTTCACGGCGGGGATCACGCGTTGTTTCACGCCGATGGCAGCCGCGATGTACATCGCCGACGGAAACAAGTCGTTCGACGATTGCGACATGTTGCAGTGGTCGTTGGGGTGAACCGGCGTCTTGCTCCCGAGCGAAGTTCCCGCAAGCTGGCAGGCGCGGTTTGAAATCACCTCGTTCATGTTCATGTTGAACTGGGTGCCGCTTCCGGTCATCCACACGTGCAGCGGAAACATGTCGTGATGCTGGCCTGCGAGGATTTCGTCGCAGACGCGGACGACCAGCTGATACCTCTTATCGTCGAGACGCTTGGCAGCGTGGTTCGCGTTGGCTGCCGCCTTTTTCAAGATCGCGTAGGCGGTGATCATCTCGCGCGGCATCAGGTCCGTGCCGATGCTGAAATGTTCCAGCGAACGCTGAGTCTGGGCGCCCCACAGCTTGTCGGCCGGCACGCCAACCTCGCCGAGGCTGTCGGTTTCCTTGCGAATCTCAACCATCCTCTCGCTCCCGAAGTTTCCAGAGGAATCAGCCACGCTCAATGGTACTGGCCCGTCGTTGATCCCGTCTCCCCCCTGAAGACGGTGTAGCTGATCACCGTGTAGAGCAGCATCAATGGGAAAACGAATAGGCCCGCGCCCCAGAACATGAATGCGAGACTGGAGTGAGGCGCCGCGGCTTGCTCCACGGTAATGACGAAGGGGATCATGTAGGGCCAGAACGACAGCGCGAGCGTTCCGAATGCCGAAATGAAGATGAGCGCAACCATGTAAAACGGCCAGTAGTCGTTGTGGCGAAGCACGTTGGCAGCGAGTCCCACCGCGGCGGCCGCGCCGATCGCGGGGAAAACGAACAAGTATGGCCGATCGATCCATCGCTGCATGATCGGAAGATGCTTCCCGAGCGCGTAGGCGAACACGATGATCAGGAACACCAGAACGCCGATGGCGAGAACGGGTATCTGGCGGCGTGCCACGTCGCGAACCTCGGCGCTGCTTTTCCGCACCAGCCAACAAGCCCCGAGCAGGGCGTAGCCAAGACAGAGGCCAAGCCCGCAGAGCACGGCAAACGGGGTCAGCCAGCCGAATTCGCCGCCGGAATATTGCCCGTTGGTGACTTCCAGCCCTTCCACGAGTGCGCCGACCGTCAAACCTTGCATGAAGGTGGCGATCAGCGATCCGCCGGCGAAACAAACATCCCAGATCCATCGCATTCGTACGGTCTTGTACCGGAACTCGAAGGCCACCCCGCGCAGGATGAGCCCCATCAACATCACGATCAGAGGGAGATAGAAGGCCGACATTAGGATTGCGTAAACCGGCGGGAACGCGCTCCAGAGGACGACGCCGCTTACCACCAGCCAGGTCTCGTTGCCGTCCCAGACCGGGGCGACAGCGCTCACCATCGCGCTCTTTCTGTCTTCGCCGTGCGCGAGGCCGAACAGCATGCCGATGCCGAGGTCGAAGCCGTCGAGCAGCACGTAGAGCAGGATGCTGATAGCGAGGAGGGTCACCCAGAACATGACCATGGCTATTCTCCCGCTACCAAGGGGCTTGGCTCGGAGGCGGGGCTTCCATCTGCGAGCGACATCGGACGGCTCGGGACGGCACCCTGCGGCGACTTGATCAGGGAACCGGCGGGTCCGGTGCGGATGAGCCAATGGATGTAATAAGCGCCGAACGAGAAGATGAACGTGTAAACCACGGCGAAGATGACGAGCGAGGTCATCGCCGCGCGTGCCGTCAGGAATGGCGTCACGGCCTCGGTCGTCCGCAGCACGCCATAAATCACCCAGGGCTGGCGGCCGACCTCCGCCGTGTACCATCCGGTCAGGATCGCGATGAACGGCAGCGGAAAGCTCAGGAAGACAAGCCAGAGCAGGACACGACTGTGTTGAAGCCGACGCTTGAAGCCGAGATATGAGCCCAGCCACGCGAGGGCGAGCATGACGAGGCCGCAGCCGACCATAATCCGGAAAGCAAAAAACGGGATCAGCACCGGCGGCCGGTCTTGTCGGGGGAAGTCCGTCAGGCCGACTTCCTTCGACGTCAGGCTCCTGCTGCCGATGATGCTGCCGAGAACCGGAACCTTGATCTCGTAGAGATTGGTTTCCGCCGCCGGGTCGGGAATTGCGAACAAGACTTCGGCGGCCGGCTGCTCGTCGTGCCACCGGCCTTCGATGGCCGCGAACTTCGCCGGCTGGCGATCGTGCACGTAGTCGCCGACGAGGTGTCCGAAGAAGATTTGGGCCGGCAGGAGCACGGCGCCGAGGCCGAGGCCCATGTGCAGCATCACCAGGCCTTCGTCACGATACGTGCGTCGCAGCAGGTACCACGCGCCGGTTGCAGCGACGCAAAACGCGCCGGTCAGGTAGGCGGCGAGCAGCATGTGCACGAAGCGGATCCAGACCACGGAACTGAAGATGATGCTCGTCCAGTCGTCCGGAACGAAAACGCCGTCTTCACGCACGTAGCCGATCGGCGCCTGCATCCAGCTATTGTTGGTTGTGATCCAGAACGCGGAAACCGTTGTCCCCAACGCCACCATCGCGGTCGAGAACAGATAGAACCACGGCGGCACGCGGGTGCGACCGAAGATGAGGATGCCGAAGAACGTCGCCTCCAGCATGAACGCCGTGAAGGTCTCATAAGACAGAAGCGGACCCTGGATAGGTCCCGCCATCCGGGAGAGCTCGCTCCAGTTCGTTCCGAACTGAAACGCCATGACGATCCCCGAGACGACGCCGAATCCGAACGCCACTCCGAAGATCTTCAGCCAAAATTCGAAGAGCGTCCGATAGACTTGGCGGTCGGTCGCAAGATAAAGCGTTTCGAGGACCGTCAGCCATGCGGCGAGACCGATGGAGAACGCGGGGAAAATGATGTGGAATGAAATCGTGAAGCCAAACTGGATTCGCGACAGAAGGAGTGCGGTAGCATCCATGTGATTTGCCTAAAACTGCGGAGTTTCACGGCTCCGAAAGCTGCGCGGCAACACAGCATTTTTCTAATTGTCCTGTCAAAAATCTCTTGTTCAATAATGCGCCGAGTATGACGTGACTGACACGCAAATCGTGGATCTTCGGCGCGACGATATCGTGATGCGAGGTGGCGAGTGAAAGCCGTCACGCAATCGACGGGATGAGTCGCGCAGCGCGCTTATGCGCTCGTCTCTTCGCGCCCTCGTCCATTGTGGTGACAAGGAGCGCTCATTCGGATCAATCTTAAGCAAGAATATACGACCACCCAGATAGATAAGACGGGAGTCTAGGAAACGGTCAGTCCTGGAAAACCGCCGACCGAAGAGGAGGGTATCGATGATTCGATGCGTGCGTCTTTGGACGGGGGACGATGAAAATTCCCATTTCGAAGAGGGCGTCATCAGTCTCGCGCCCGGCCCGCACGGCGACCGACTGACGGAGAAGCTGTCGGCAACGACGGTCTCGTTCCAGGAAACGGCCCCGGGCGGCAAGCTCGATTGGCATACCGCTCCGGTTCGGCAGCTCGTCATCACGTTGAGCGGCACCTTGGATTTCCAGACCCGCAGCGGCGACCATTTCATGCTGCGATCCGGAGACATTTTGCTTGCCGAAGACACCGCGGGGGGAGGGCACAGCTGGAAACTGGTCGACGATCAGCCGTGGCGTCGCGCCTATGTGGTGCTCGCGCGCGACGCAGGCGTCACCTTCCAGCCGAAGGCCTGATGCCGTTCACCCGTCGCGAGGGGACATGCCAGGAGACATAGCATGAGCGAATTTCAAGCCGCCGAGCCGGACGTCATCCTCGTCGGCGCCGGCATCATGAGTGCGACGCTGGGCGTGTTTCTGAAAGAACTCGATCCGGAACTTCGCATTGTGCTGTTTGAGAGTCTCGACGGCGCGGCGCTCGAGAGTTCGGACGCCTGGAACAACGCCGGCACGGGCCATGCCGCGCTTTGCGAGCTCAACTACACGCCTGAACGCGCCGATGGCAGCATCGACATTTCGAAGGCGCTCGAGGTCAATGTCGAGTTCGATCTGTCGCGGCAGTTGTGGTCCTATCTGACGCAGAAGAAGGCAATAACGCCGGATACTTTCATCCATCCGGTGCCGCACATGAGCTTCGTGTGGGGCGCGGCCAACGCCGCCTACCTCAAGAAGCGGCACGCGGCGCTGACGGCCCATCCGCTCTACCAGGGAATGGAGTTCACGCAGGACCGGCAGCAGCTCGCGGAGTGGGTGCCGCTCGTCATGGAAGGGCGCGACCCGCAGGAGGAGGTCGCCGCGACCCGCATGATCACCGGCGCCGACGTCAATTACGGCGCCTTGACCCGCAACCTCATCGGCTATCTCCAGAAGCTCGGCGGCGTCACGGTTCACTACTCGCACCGGGTGACGGACATTCGTCGCGAACCGGGCGGCCGATGGCGCATCGAGGCGCGAGGCGCGGCGAACGGCGGCGTCATCTCTGCGTCGTCCAAGTTCGTCTTTCTCGGCGCCGGCGGCGGGACTTTGCCGCTGCTGCAGAAATCCGAGATTCCGGAAGCCAAGGGCTACGCCGGATTTCCGGTCAGCGGCATCTGGCTGCGCTGCGACGACACCGCCATCAACAAGCGCCACCACGCCAAGATCTACAGCAAAGCGGCGGTTGGCTCGCCGCCCATGTCCGTTCCGCACCTCGACACCCGCGTGATCGGCGAGAAACATTCGCTGCTGTTCGGTCCCTATGCGGGCTTTTCCACCAAGTTCCTCAAACATGGCTCGCTGCTCGACCTGTTCCGCTCGATCCGGCTCGACAACATCTGGCCGTTGATGGAAGCGGGCCTGCACAATTTCGGTCTGAGCGAATATCTCGTCGGCCAGGTCCTGCAGTCTTCGAAGCATCGCTTTGCGACCTTGACCGCCCTCTATCCCCGCGCCGAGCCCAAGGACTGGAAGCTCGAAGTCGCCGGCCAGCGCGTGCAGATCATCAAGCGCGATCCAAAGCAGGGCGGCATCCTGGAATTCGGCACCGAGATCGTGACGTCGGCCGACCGCTCGCTGGTCGCCCTGCTCGGGGCCTCGCCCGGCGCGTCGACCGCCGCCTGGATCGTGATCAACGTGATCGATCGCTGCTTTGGCACTGAATTGAACAGCGGCGGCTGGAAGGCCAAGCTGAAAGAGATCATTCCATCCTACGGCCAATCGCTGATCGACAACGTCGACCTCTGCCGCCGCGTGCGCGCCGAAACCGCCGCCGTCCTCGGCCTGCAGAACATTACGGTGCATTGATTGCCACGGCACGCCATTGTCGCGGGTGCGGCGGGAATTGACTGCGAGGTTTGCAGTATTTTTCGCCGTTTGTTTCGGCATTTCATGGATCCGGCGGCGGCGCCCCCCATTGGGCGTTGATCTCGCCATAGGCGTCGCTGACCACGAAGTCGCGAAATTTGCCAACCTGGACGAAGACTCCGCCGATAGGCTTGCTCTTGATCGTGACCCGGGTCTCGCCTTTCTTAATGAGGGCGTGCGCGGTCCGGATTGAGACTCGATGATGATCGAGCGCCTTGATCGTCGCCGGTCCGAGGGCACGATCCGAGGTTAGCACAAGCTGCCTAGTCTCGGCGTCGTAGCGAAGCTGCAGCGAGGACGGCGGGGACGGGGCTGAGATTGTGTAGCTTGCCGCCCATGACTCATCGCGATCGGCGAGCGTCCGCGCGGTCTCGTCGGTGTAGCGTGCGCCCAGCGGCCCGAGAGCCTCATACGCGCGGGCAATTGGACCAACGAATGTGCGCGGCGGGCCACCGGCGTCGACCACGAAGATCCCAATCCGCGGCGCGGTGGCACCGACATACGCCACGACTTCCTGCGATGTAAAGTAGTCGGCGATGTAATCAGCGCCGCGCATGCCATCAGCTTGCCGGTCGAGAAACAGATCGAAGTACCACCCGGTGTACATCGGCGGATGGCCGGTGACCTCGACGCTACGATCGATGTCCATCTCGGCGACCATGCCGAGCCAGCGGCGCTCGGCGTCGGTCAGTGGGCGCCCGGCGATCTCGTCGCCGACGATTGCAAGGAGCACGCGCAACACCTGGCCGACGCGGTCGAAATGCGCGCGAAGCTTGGTGCCGTCCTCTGGATCAAGCAGCGCCGCGAGCTTGGCGCCGCGCGCCGCATAGTCGATGAGCGCTTCATAGGCCGCCGGCGCCGGCTCGACGTAACCCTCGGGGATTTGGCAGCCAAATTCAGCGTAGGGCTGCCCTGCCACGAGCACGTAATTGTGCTTGAGGTGGCCATATGCGGCCGCGATCGTGTTCAGCCGCAGGTCATCGCCGGCCGCACCGGTGAGGAATGAAGGCACTATCCCATCGGGCGCCAGGGCGAGACCGCGGATCGCTGTCAGCCACGCGCCATAGAGATCGTCGCCGGCACGAGTGCTCGCCATCTGCGCACGCGCGACTTCGAGCTGACTGCTGAGCGTCGGAAACGCCGCCAGGTCCTTGGAGAGGTAGGTCTTCGCGCGATCGAGCCCCAAAATGTACGCGACGTCCGCGACACCGAGGCGGTAGCGGTCCGGGACCACGCCGTTGACGAGCGGCATCAGTGCACTCGCGTCGGCAACGATTCGCGGGCCGATCAGGGTAGCGATCGCGGGCAGTTCGCGCGAGCCCGCGGGCATCGGGTGAAGGCGCGTCGTCCGTTGAAACCGATCGGCGATCGCAGCCTTGAGCTTGTCAAATGCGGTGGGATCGGTGAGCGAACCGATTTGGGCGCGGAGCTCGGAGAGCTGCGCGATCGAGACGTCTTCGCGAGGCCCCGCAAGAGCGGCCCACGCTGCGTCCAGATCGGCGATGGGCTTCGCGGCACCGCTGCGTGTCGCAAGATCGGCGAGCGCGAGTGCCGCGATCGCCTCGCGCGGGGTTTCGCGCGGATCGGGCGCCGGGCCAGGCTCGGAGCTTCGCGACGAG
The DNA here is from genome assembly GCA_963787675.1 of uncultured Alphaproteobacteria bacterium. Lineage (GTDB taxonomy): Bacteria > Pseudomonadota > Alphaproteobacteria > Rhizobiales > Xanthobacteraceae > JAJPKK01. Next base: position 661,841 of record CAWBDV010000003.1, read on the forward strand.
CGGGAGACCAGGTTGAACTCCAAGCGCGACGCCCACATCGCGGCGCGGAAATAGCGCTGCATCGGTTCCTCGATCGCGTAGGGGCCACGCGGCTCGTATTGCGTGAAGTCGATAAGCCGTGGTCGTCCGAACAGCGTCACCGCCGCGAGCTCGCTCGCCGCCAACGCCTTTGCGATAATCTCGTCAGCTTCGTGCTCGACTGCGGCGTCGGCGAACGCGCTGTGGAGCGGGTCGCCGTCGGCGATCAGCCGGCGCGCCACCAGGAGATAAAGATCGAGATCGCGCACGACCTCGGGCGGATAATCGGCGGCCGCGGTAACGAGAGCGCAGTGCATTTCGTCGAGCGCCTGCGAAAGCATCGGTGAGAGTCGAAGGGCCTCGAGTCGCTGGACTACCGTTTGGTGCGACGCAAAGATCGCATGGAAAATCGAATCCGCCGTGATGTAGACCGGCAGCTGCGATTGAAAGATTTCGTGGTAAGCGTGAGCGTAGCTCCGAACTTCAAGGCGAGCGGGGACAGCGAAGCCGGCGCGGTTGATCGTGGCGACTTCGGTTGGCTGGAGCTCGAACCGCCGACGGATCGCATCAAAAAAGTGAGGCCTCGACTTGTGATCCCATGCTTTGTGTAGTGTCGGGGCCGCCGGCGGCTTCGGCTTCAGAATCTCCGCCTCCTCGCGCGCGAGATTGTCGTCGGCGACGGCACAGGGGCTCTTCGACGATGCCAGCCGCCCGTAGTCCGCGGAGGGCTCGGGATCGTCCTGCTGCAACTGATCGCGGACGCAGGCTGCGTCAGAGTCGGTCGAAGAGAGCGCTGCGACCGGGTCACGCTCCGTCGCAGACGCCGCAAATGCGGACGTTGGGGGCGACGCCAAACACCAAACCAATGTGAGGAGAGTTAGGGGCAGGCGTGTAGCGTCTTGCATACGCATGGAACGGCTCAAAAGCTTTTGTCACGCCCTCCAGAGCCTCCAAGATCGACTGATCGCGATGAATTACCCATGAACAAATCATTCAGAACAAAAAAACCGCCGTCGGGGCGCACGCGGGGTTGCGAGAACCCTACTTTGGCGCTCTCGGCCAAAGCGAAAGAGCCTCATCCCTGTTAACCAGAAGGTTGGTGTAAAGGACGCCGCTTTGGCCGAGCCCCAGATATGTATGCGGCACATCGCCCGCCGTATTGTCGAAAAGCTATAAGTGAAGAACGCCGTTCGCCAGTAGCTCGGCTCGATGAGACGCAGCGCTTCGCGTTGACCAAGAATGCGGTCGGGCCCGTTTCGGACGACGCGCCCCCAAATTTTCAGATGACCAAGTGATGCTTGATCACGAATATCGTTGCCTACCTTATCCCAGGATTCGTCAACGCGGTCGTCCGTGCGGTCTAGAAAATCCGGATTGATGAGGCAGAAAAGCTCATGGATTGGCCAGTCGGGGCGAGGCACTACCGCGATTTGTGCCTCGGCAGCCAGTCGTTTCTCCCGCTCAATTTTCCAAACCCAATATGAGGAAAAGACAAAGCAGGCCGCTGCGGTGAGCGCGAGAAGAATTCTGGCCGTCGTATTTTCAAACCAAGCAGCCGCAAGAGCAGCCGGCACGCTGAGCGGCCCACTCATCAATATGAACCATCGGGCGGAAAAAGCCCGGAAGTAATCCCCAATCCCGCTGCGTTCCGTCGAATTCATGGCTGAAAGCTTTACACGTTGTTAGGCCGGGCTGGGAGAGGATACTCTCTTGCCCACTGCCGCCAGCTGGGCTTACGGTGCGCCCCGTCCCTGCCATCGAGGTGCCGCCGATGCCGCCACGCGCGCCGTCGCCGCTCACCGCCGCCAAAGCCGAATGCCGCGATGCTCTCGCAAGGGCCAAGGCTGCCGATACGCGGATGGCGCCGATCTGCGACACCTTTTGGGCCTCGACACTGCTCGCGATCGAAGATGCATCGGCGGCGGCCAAGCTTGAGATGCTGAGACGATCGCGCATCTTCTTCAGCATCGTCGAGGATCATGCCGGCTGGCCGCTGCGGCAGGGATGATGGAAGATCATCACCCGCGTGCACGTGCCGAACGGGGGCCACATGGAGGTCACGACCTATGCCTCAATAATGCAGGCTTTGACGACACTCGTTCTCGGCATTTTCGCGGCCTTCATCGCTTGGCGGCAATGGCGCACATCGCAGGATCGAGTTGTTCTCGATCTATTTGAGCGACGCTTTCAGGTCTTTCAGGAGTTGACGCGCGCCATCGCCGCGGCGTTCAACAAGCCAAACCCGGTCGTCTCTGACCTCGCTAATTTCGATGCGGCGACCGAGAAGGCGAGGTTTCTATTCGGGCCAGAGGTTCATTCATATTTGGTCGAGGTGAGAAAGCACTTGATCGATGTAATTGCCATTGGACACACGCTGGCCGGTTTGCCCGATGGAGAACAGAGGACGCGGGCCGAGAACAAGGTCGTGGAAGCTCTCAACGAAATGCACGTGTTCTACGGAAGGCTCGCCGACGTTGTTACCCCGTACCTACGGATCGGCACGCGGGCATAGGCCACGCCGCGACCATGACCGAGGCCCGCCGCATCCCGCCGCCGTGGACCGCTGATCGCATCGAGGGAGGCTACGTCATCCTGTTTGCCGTAGGTGAGGTGTAACGGTAGGGTCGCACTCCGTGAGCTCTACTCATGGGCGCCCTCGTTAAAAAAACTCCATATACGCCGTCTGAAATGAATGATATCGGATGAGGTGGCAGATTGTTTCCGTAGTGAATTGAACTCATCATCCGATAGTGTATAACCCAATAGCTTAATATTCTCTCTTATCGCCGAAACTGAGGAAGGCGCAGTCTGGCTATCGGCGGCAAGAAGAGCCTTTAGTGCAAGTATGCATTTTTCTCGAGATTCATGTTCGCCATAGAGACCTAAACTGAGGAATAAATCTCCGGCTCCAAGATACGAAAGTTCACGTTCTCCGGAGAGCACGTTTTGAGGCAGATTTGGAATCGCGCTCAATATAGCAATGTACCTTACAACAGCGGCCCTATCTAGGGAAGAAAACAAGAGTCCGCCCTTTCGAAAAAATGATACTCCACGGTTTCGAGCAGCTGCCAAGACAGCGAATAGCGACGCAAATCCAACCGCGACACTCGTGCTAGCTAAGATGGCGCTCAGAGCAAGATCGCGCGGACCATTTTCCCGAGCCTGGATACGAGGTGTGCCGAGTACTTCATTGCTTCTTAGAGCAAGTTCCGGCCTGATTGAATCGGGGGATTCCCCTTTGCTACCAAGTGCGCGAGTCTAACGTCATTGATTCGACTTTGGGAGGCGGTCGATGGCGAAGGCGTATTCTATGGATATGCGCCAACGGGTGATTGATCGGGTGGAAAGTGGTGGTTCGCGGCGGGAGGCAGCCGAACACTACGAAGTGAGCCCGAGTACCGCGGTGATCTGGGTGAAGTGCTTTCGCGAGACTGGCCGCTGTGCTGCCAAACCGCGTGGTGGGAGCACATCGCCGCTGGAGAAGCACGCGGACGTTTTGCTGGCGCTGATCGAAGTGGAGCCTGACCTGACGCTGGACGAGGTGATCTGCGCGATGCGTGAGAACAAGAATTCCTGGCAGCCGCACAGCGGTCTGGCGGTTTTTTCAACGACACAAGATCACCTTCAAAAAAAAGCTTGCGGGCGGCCGAGCAGCAACGTGCGGACGTAGCCCGGGCACGCCGACACTGGATGCGCGAACAGGGCCTGTTCGATCCGGCCCGGCTGGTGTTCATCGATGAAACTTCGGCCAATACCAAGATGGTGCGGCTTTACGGCCGTTGCGCCCGCGGCGAGCGGCTGGTGGACCTTGAGCCACAAGGTCATTGGAAGACGATCACCTTCGTTGCCGCTCTGCGCCAGAATGGCATGACGGCGCCGTGTACAATCGACGGGGCAATGACTGGGAGGAGATTCTTGACCTACGTCGAGCGTTGTCTCGTCCCGACCCTCAAGCGTAATGACATCGTGATGCTCGACAATCTTCCAGCGCACAAGGCCGCGGTATCCGCGAGGCCGTCGAAGCGCGCGGCGCGACGCTTCGCTATCTGCCCAAATATTCCCCCGACCTGAACCCGATCGAGATGCCCTTCAGCCAGATGAAGGCCTATCTGCGCAAGGCGGGCGAGCGCACAATTCCTCGACTGCGCCGTCGTATCGGATCGTTCGCCCGAAAGCTCACCGCCCGCCAAGCTGCCAATTATTTCAGGCACGCAGGCTATGCGTGAAATCGATCGGAAGCGCGACTCGGAGAGTCGTATCTGGGGTATTAGAGCTAGTCATTATCGAGGCGCTGAGTGATTCTGTGGGAAGCAATCTTTCTAGATGAGCTTTGTAAGAATCGGTAGCGGCAGAGACCAAGGGCGACAGGCCGCCAGACGATTCTATTGCGTTACTCTCAATTTGAGCCCCCGGGGGCAACTTTATTTCTATATCGACGTTCGTAAGCGGGAGCTTACCAGTGTTTTCAGTTGTTAATGAGAAGATTTGGCGAAAACCACCACTGGTATTTATTGCAGGTCCCGACGTCTCGGTATAGGTCAGTGCAGCGCGGGCCCTGGTTAGTTCATCATAGAGCTTGGGTGCAATTGAAAAGAGGCCGGCGATCAACGCGGGAACGAGTACGAGCAATGCTCTACCCCACCAGGTTCGGAACACTGAGCGATCGTCTTGTTGCCGTGGGGTATCGTCTTCCTCAGACACTGGCCCCTCCGCGGTACATGGGCATAGGCATGTCGCCACAACGTTTGTGCCGACCCATAAAGTTCTTCATCTTCGATGATTGTCAGTATATTAAAATGGGAATTGATCGGTTAAATATCTTTGCAGCTCTCGGTAATTGGCCGGTCGACGATAAGCGGGGTACATCGCTTCATGATATGGGCCGTCCGTTCTCGCGGTGGTTCTCGCTCAAAAGTCCAATTGCCTCCCGCTCGAGCTAGCAGGCTGCTGAAATTCGCGCTGAAAGGCCGGTATCTGACCGCTTGAACTGGTTCGTCTGTACATTTGAGGATGGGATCGTCGCTGGTCGGCGTTGGGATTGTGTTTTTCGGTCAGCATCAGGCGGCAGCTTCGATGAGTTTAGGCAATCGGATCAGATTGTAGCCGGCCATCGTCAGGGTGAATTTGAAGCCAAGCTTGTTGGCACCACGAAGCATTGGCCGGGCAAACCCGCCGATCATCTTGGCCCAGCCAAACGGTTCCTCGATGCGCTTCCTTTTCTGCTGGCTCACCGCGTAGCCGGAATGCCGGGTCGTCCGGACGTCAATCGCGGAGCGCCGCCCGGCGGTGTTCTGGGCGATGTGCGGCGTTACGTTGAGCGCTCGCAGGTCGGCCACAAAGGCTGCGGCATCGTAACCCTTGTCGGCGCCCAGCGTGATGCGCCGCGCTCCAGGCGAATAGCGCACGATCATCGCTTCCGCCGCGGTGCGCTCGGCGGTTCCAGTGGCCGCAGTCAACGCGGTCGCGACAATGAGCCCGCTGCGATTCTCCATCAGTGCATGTCCCATGAAACTCAGTTTGGCTTCTTTGCCGTGTCCCTTGCGATAGAGCTTGGCCTCCGGATCCGTCGTCGAGGCATGCGTCGCGTTGGCGGGCTTCTCGCCATGGAAATCGCGCTCGCCGTTGCGGCCCGGCCCAGGCGGATCGCTCGAACCATCCTTCGCCTTGAAGCTTTTCATCGAGGCCCAGGCCGCAATCTGCGTGCCATCCACCGAGAAGTGTTCGTCGGACAACAATCCGCGCAGCTTCTTGTGGTTCACGAGTTCGGCCAGGAACTTCTTCGCAACGTCGGCCTCAAGCAGCCGATCACGGTTCTTGGTGAACACCGTCGGCACCCACACCGGATCATCCACGCCGAGCCCGACGAACCAGCGGTACAGCAAATTGTAGTCCAGTTGCTCGATCAGCTGCCGCTCCGAACGGATCGTATAGAAGGCCTGCAACAAAAGCGCCCGCAGCAACCGTTCAGGCGCAATCGATGGCCGACCGCTATCTGCATAAATCTTGGCGAACTCGCTATCGAGCGCAGCCAGCACTTCGTTCACGACCTCACGGACCAGACGCAACGGATGCTTTGCAGGAACCCTTTTCTCAAGGTCCACATAGGAAAACAGCTCACCAGTCCGCGTATCCCAGCCCCGCATCGAAGCCTCCAGCAATTCGCCGCAAGGGAATCATAATCGCCAAGGCTTGTCAGATGACGTTTTTCAGCAGCCTGCTAGATCGTCAACAACCGCCCGAGCCAAGTTTTCCCATTCTCCGTCCGTCAACGGCCGGCGCATTCCACGGACTAGCTTCAGGCCCTTCCGTTGGCCCGAGCTTCAGCCTGAATCGCAGGTTCTCGGCGAGGCCCCTGATGCATACAATGCGTAGAACATACCGGGGACGAAGTTAGAATTAATCATCCTGTACCCGCGCCGGAAACCCGCGGCACGTTTGCAACCAATTTTTTCTAAGCTGTTGATTTCGCTGGTGGGCGCGACAGGGATTGAACCTGTGACCCCTCCCGTGTGAAGGGGGTTACCTTGATGCCGTCGTCCTCGAGCGAGCGGGAGAAGTCGACGTGCAACACCACGACGCCGATCGAGCCGGCCCATCCGGTTTCTGGCAAGATGATCGCGCGGGTAGGCGCGGCCATCAGATAACCGGCGGAAAGGGCGACGTCGGTCAAGATCGCGATGCACGGCTTTTCCGCCGCCAACTCGGCGATCATCTCGGCAGTGTCGAACGCCCCCGCGACCTCGCCGCCGTAGGAGTCGACTTCCAGCACGACGCCCTTGATCGCTGGATCCTTACGGGCGCGCATGACTTGCGCCTGAATGCCTTCGTAGCTCGTGTCTCCGCTGTAGCTATCGAGCCATTTTCCCTTGTGGATAAGAGTGCCCTCGATCGCGATGATCGCCACGCCATCGATCACGTTCCTGAGAACGTCATCAGCGTAGTCTCTTCCGAGCGGATCGCCGAGCCGGCCCATCAGTTGACGGCCGCCGGCCACGTGATCGACGGGCTCTGGCCCCACCACCCGGATGTCGCCGCCGAAGGCGCGCGACCCGATGATGTTGGCGATCATCGCTCCCTTGCGAGCATCGAGCATCAGCGGGGTGTTGAACGCGCGGTTCATGATGTGCGGACGAAGAATTGTCATCGTGGCGCATGTCCTTTGAGAATCGCCGCGAGTTCGTGTCGCAGCCTGGCGGGCAGCTCCTTCGCGACGGCATTAAACTCCTGAAGCGATTTGTCGCGGACCATCTCGTTCGCGAGCACGGGGCCGTAGAGCTTCTTGATGGGGAGCCGCGCTTTGCCTTTGCGTATGAACACGTGGCCGCCGAGCTTTCGCAAGATGAAGGCATGGCGAAAAACGCGCCGCCGGCCCCAGGGCGATGCGACGACGCCCTCCGCCGTCTGCTTGGCGTCGAATTCCTTCAACGACATCGCGCCGCTTTTCGCGATGATGCGGTAGACCGGCTGGCCATCACGTCGAGCAAGATGTTTCACCACATATTTTTTGATCCCGCTCTGCTTGATGACCTTGCGGCCGCCCAACTGAGTCTGCAGTGCGCGCACGACCTTGGTGTAGGCCTTGTTGCCGACGTGGTTCACCGCTCGCGTCATCGCGGCCTGAACTTTGGCGCCGGCAGCGGCCAACTCGGCCTGCAGTTCTGCGAGGGCGCGATCGTCAAGTTTGAGCTCGATGAAGCGCATCAGCGGCCTCCGCCCCACGGCGATGCTTCCTGCATCGACTTCCCCAGCGACCCTGTCGTTCCTCTGCCCGGAATGAGGTTGATATCGAAGCCTCGCAAATCTCCACGGGAGCTAATCGCATCAAACCGCGTCTTGAAATCATCCGAGGCCACGACTTCGATGCGCACATCGACCGCAGCCTTTCCGCCCCACCGCTCTTTCAAAACTTCTTCCCAAGGTCGACCACCGGGCGCGACCTTCATGATGTCCGGCGTCGTCGCCATGGTGAGAGCGGCGCCGACCCACGGCAGCCAGCCGAACATTCCGGCCGCGGCCGCGGGACCTGCGGTCGACGCGGGACCTCCTCGGGCGATATTGTTCACCGCCTGGCCGATCTTGAGCGCGGAGTTGAACGCGATCAGTCCGGTGGTTGCCGCGCCGAGATAAGTGACGAACCGCAACGTTCCCTGATCAAGTTCGGCGACCGATTGCAGGAATTTGGCAAGCCGGTCGAACCCCGCGGTGAGGAATGGATCGTTGGCCCGGCCAAGCGCCGTGAACAAATTCATCAGCGCGCCTTCCGTGCGCTGTAGGGCGCCGGAGAAGCCGGCCATGCGCTCGACCGCGATCTGATGGGCAAAGCCTTCCGGCGTGTCGCGAAGCTTCTTGACGAATTCCTCGAACAGTTTTTGGTCGCCCATCGCCGCGAGCGCGCGAGCGCCCTGCTTTTGACCGAATAGCGCATTGGCCTGCGCGAGCGTCGGATGCCCGGCGATGATCGCGCGGAGCAGGCCTTCGGTGTTCACGCTCTGCGTGCCGAGCTGGTAGAACGATCCGACGGCCTTTGCGAGATTGTGTGCGTCCTGCGGCTTGAGTTTCCCGCCAAAGATAGGTCCCAGCGCACCTGAGACGCGCTCGATGAATTCGCCTTTGTTTCCGAGCAACTCGGGATCCGCGAGCAGCGCCGCAAGCGGCCCGCGCATGCCGGCAGGAATGTTCTTGCCGAACGTCTGCTGCATCAGCAGGCCGAGCCGATCGACGCTCATCGCGTCGGGCATCTTGGCGTATTTGTTCCAGTCGATGCCCAATGACATCAGCGCGCCGCGCGCCGGCCGGTTCGGCGCGACGAGGGCGCCGGCGATGGCGCGGATCGCGACGCCGGCTTCGTCGCCGCGGATGTTCGATCGCCGCATCATCGCGGCCATAGCACCGATCGAACTCGTCCGAGAGCCCGGCCATGGAGCCAGCGAAGCCGGCGTATTTGAAGAGCTGGGTGATGTCCTCGTTGTCAAGGCCGCCAATCTTGGCGAGCTTGACCGCATAGTCGACCGTATGCCGCGCGACCATCAGTGCCTTGTTGCCGTCCTCGATGTGCTTGCGCGTCGAGAAGAGAATGCCCTCGATGGTCTTCGCCGCTTCGGGCAGATCGGCGTTCATGGCCTGCGCGAAGTCGGCCGCAAACTCGGTGATCGGCCGGACGAACTCGGTATTGACGCCGCGCTGCATCAGATCGAGCTGCGCGTGCAGAACCTTGATGTCGTTGAAGGGCGTCGATCCGCCGAGATGGATCGCCTGATCGATGAACGCCTTCTGCGCCGAGACAGACATGCCGGTGATCGCGCGCTGATAGCGCACGATGTCGTCGAATTCCTTGAAGGTGTCGATCACGCGCTCGCCGACCTGCGCCAACTTGTGCGTGGCATAAGCGCCGGCTACCGCTCCACTAAGCTTGTGCACCGTCGAATCGAGCTTACCGAGCCGCGATGGCACGTCACCGAGCGAGCGCATGGCGCCACTCAGCGAACGCGCCGCGCGTTCGGTCGCCTTGAGCTTCGAAGCCACCTGATCGAAGGTCTTGCCGGTATCGTCGCGGCCGGTCAGGCGCAGTTCGGTTTGGTGGACTTTCTCAGCCATGACCTTCGCTCATTTCACGAGAGGCGGATCGTGCTGCCTCGCGCGCTCGATCCAATAATCAACTTCGCTGACGGTCAGATCGCGACAGCGCCCGGCGTCGATGATTCGGAGGTCGAGGACGAGGAGATCGCATCGATTCCGAACGACTTCAGCCGGGCGTTGATAAAAAAATCCATCATCGCCGCTTTGACCTTCATGGAATCGGCGAGGTCCATTTGACCGAGGACGAGTTGGTCCTTCGGCTCGACGATCAGCCGATCCAGATAGGCCTTGACCGTTTCCGTGTGCTCGGCGCCGATCAATCGACCTTCGCGACTTTGCGTATAGATGACGGGCTCGCCGAGCTCGAAATAGTCGCCAGCTCTCGGCTCGCGGATCACGACCTTGTCGATGGGGCCTTTGTGGCCCGGAATCGGCGTACCGAGAGTTACCGTGACGTTCTTCGCCATTTCAATTCTCCGTTTGCGATCCGAAGTTTCCGCGCCGGCCGACTGCAGCCATGAAATCGGCCGGCGCGCGGCTCAGATACGCGAGCCATCCGCCGCGCAGATCGCCCCGGCGGATTGTTGCAGCACTCGTTTCTCGAACTCATCCGACACGTCGCGGTAGGTGCGTCCGTCGGGCGATTCCCATTCGCAGCATGAGTCTTCGCGCCGCGTGATGGGATGGCCGATTACGCCGAGGAGCATCAGCGTGAAGCCGGTCTGTGCCGACTTCATCACGGCCACTTCATTGACGGCACTATCCGGGCCGAGCATGTCCATCGGCTCGATGAGGTAGGGCGTCAGCGTCGGGTCGAATTTCTGGCCCTTGTATTCGCCGTCGGGAACGATGAGGTGCGCCGCCGCCCATTCGGACGGTCGCACAGCCGGCGGCGGCCGGATCGCCGCTTCCAGCGCGCCGGCGACGATCGCGAGCGCCGAGCGGATGAAGGTGAGCTTCACGATGCCGGCTCCTCCGGCGCCAGTTCGGCTTCGTAGGGGCCGGCAACCTCTTCGGCGATGCCTTCGGCCCTCAGCAACTTCAGCTCATCGGCGACAGTAATCCGCACCTCGCTCACGAGCCGCATCAGGAGCCGCCGATGGCCGTGCGCGCCCTCTTGTTGAAAGGCGGTCAGAAGGTCGCCGGAGCGGGAGGCGAGGCGTTCCAGCGCCTGGACGAAGCAGGCGCCAGCGCGCGCCATCGCAGCCTCCACGCCGCGCGGCCCTGCTACGGGCACGGTGAGCTTGCGCCGCTCGGCCAGGTCGTGGGTCTTAAGCTCGGCTTCGGCGAGCGCCTTGCGCGTCTGCGCCTGCGTCAAGGTCGGATCGGCAGCCGCCCGCGGCACGTCCGGGGTCTCGGCGTCGTCCTCATCCGGGTTCGCGATCTGCACCTCGGCGCGCCGCGCCCGCATCGTGTCGGCAGCCTGCTGCTGAGGCAGAAAGCCGGTCTCGGCGACGGCACGATCGTAGTCCGCGACGTTGACCAGGGTCGGCCGCCCGATGCCCTGAGGCCGCGTCGCCAGCCGTCCGGCGTCGACGAGCTGCGCGACGCGAGAAGAGATCGCCTGCTTGCTCGACCCCTTCAGCTTGGCGAGATCGGTGATGCTTACCCAAATCCCCCCGCTTTCGGGGAGCGTCGGATGCGTCGGACCGTCTGTTTGACTGAGCGTCAACCCACGTTTCTCCCTGAAATGCTACCCAGATTTCGGGCGCTGCGCGACCGCATGGAGGGTGGGCGCGGGAAGGACCCGCGACCCTCCGCCACCCCGCCCTCTGGGGGCAAAGGCCGTGGGTTGACCTGACCTCCCTCCGGGAGAGGGTGAGGGTCCGACCATCCTCTCTGACAGGATGGTTGAGGTGGTGACGAGCTAGACCCTGCAAAGGATCGGGAGGGAGCGGAAGGCTTCGAGCCTTGCTCCATCTCGCCGAGCCCGTGGGGCGCTTCCACTCGCGCCGACCTTTGAGGGTATTCCCCTGTTCCTATAGCTTGAATGAATGTCAGTTTGGTTTCTCCGTCAGGTTGGCACTCCGGTAAGTGTGGCGTTGCGTGCAACCGCGGCGCCCAATCGTCCGAGCGCCATCGCAAGCCGATCAGTTGGATCGCTCATCAGGATAGGCACGCGTTCAGTCAGCGGCGCCCCCTCCGTCCGTGCGCGCTCATTCTCGCGCAGCGAACACCATGGCGGATGATCGCCCCACGTTCCCGGTGCCGGCGGCGGCGCTGGCAAAGGCGCCACGTAGCCGCGCCATCGCGTTGTCGGCAGAAGCGTGTAGGCGTTGGTGAGCTGGCGCAGCACGAGCCGGCCGTCTTCCCAGCTGCGGTGGCAGCGCCGCGCCCATGTCAATACGCCGGTTCCTTTGAGGGCCGCGAGCCCACGTGCCACGCTGCGGACACTCACGCCCGCCTTCTTCGCGATGGCCTCGTAGGAGGGATAGAGCGCGCCGCTCGCGTGATTACGGAAGTCAAAGATCAGCGAGTGAAGCACCATGAGCCCACTTCGGCCGATCGCTCCGTCCTGCTTGCCAGGCCTTCGCGTCTGACGCTCGAAGTCGCGCGCGCGATGCCAAAGCTTTATGGCTTCCCGCTTGGACATCGGCTCGAACTCGATCGGCTTATCGGTGCTGCCGCCCCACACCGGCGGCGCCGCGGTGAACCCGCGAAGACGCGTTCGAAGCGAAGATCGCCCACGGATTTTGATCTCGGCGCTACGCATGGCAGCACCGCCGATCGCCGATCTCGTTGGCAGCGAGCTTCATCGAGGAAAAGCCGCCGAGCCGCCGGTAACAATGGCCGCAATATGCGATGAATTGATCTTCCGGAATGCGCGCTATGAAACCGATCAGTTCGCGCCCGGCATAGACTGTGAATTGGGCGCGGATTATCGCTTGCGGGCAAGCGCGACCGCGCGTATTTTGGCGACGCTTCTTTTCAGCGGGAAGCACTGACGACGACGCTTTAGCCCGGGTTGCGGTTGCCGCCGCGCCCGGGTTTTCATTTGCATTCGGTGCGGAACGCACATCGAACAAATTCCACGGATTTTCCCCCACTTTGCTGGGGGAATTCGCGGTATGTTCAGGGTTGAGACGCGGGGGACAAGGGAGTGCTCGTCCTAGAAAGTCCCGATTTTGCTGGGAGTTTCTGGTGGGCGCGACAGGGATTGAACCTGTGACCCCTCCCGTGTGAAGGGAGTGCTCTCCCGCTGAGCTACGCGCCCGCCGTCGGGACGGAGGGCAATACTAAGCCCGAACCTGCGGTGTCAAGCAAGCATCCCTGGCTGGACGCGGGTTAGTTCCGACCCCCAAGCATCCTCGCCGCGCGCAGCCGGGTCACCGCGACGGGGTCAACGCGGCGGCGGTGTGAAAGCCCCGGGAGGCGGGGCGATGTTGCCCATGGATGGCTGCGGCGCTTCGGCCGTGGGCGCTGGCTCGGCGGATGGCGCCGGCTTCGCGGCGGGACGCTTGCGCTTCTTGGGCGGGGCTTTGGGCGGCGGCGCCGCGGATTGCAAGGTCGCGAGCACGGGATTGGGTTCAACCGTCGATCCGCCCGCGGCCGGCCGCACGGTAACGCTCTGCGGCGTGTAGCCATTGAGCGCATAGCTCACGGTGAACTCGTTGGCGACCGGCACCTGCTGGGTGCAAGGCGTGCGGCAGAGGCCGCCCAGCGAGGTGCGCGCCTCGGCTCCTGGCGGATCGGACTCGATCGTCAGCATCACCGTGGTCGGTTTCTGCGTAAATATGTCGAGGCTCGGCGACCATGAGGAGCACGCCGCCAAGGCCAGCCCCGTCGCCACCACACCGATCACGCGCGTTGTATTCATGCCGGTTCTCTCGGACAGCCGAGCGCCGCGTCTCGACGGCTGTCATGCAGGATCGCTGAGATCCTTACCCCCAGACCCAGGCCCGCCGCGACCACGTCGCGACACGGCGCCTGTCCGTGACTCGCCCCACCAACTCTTATCCCACCGCAGGATTCTCTGCATCCGTCAATAGCAATAAGTGCTTAACGGTATTCCGGCCGGGCCGGGCCGCCGCCCTGGCTTATTGCACGAAATTGCAGAAGCGTGTCGACAGATTCCGGCAATTCATTGAAATGACTTATGATTTTGTCCGGATCAAGCTGATCTATGGCAACCTCGGCGTAGCCGAAATCGACCGCCACCACCGGGACGCCGGCGGCGCGCGCGACCGCGATATCCGGCCGGGAATCCCCAACCATGACCGCCCGGCCAGGGTCGCCGCCGGCCTTGCGCAGGGTGCCCAGCAGAATTTTCGGGTCCGGCTTCTGCACGCCGAATGTGTCCTGGCCGCAGATCGCGGCAAAGCGTTCGGCAAGGCCGAGGGCGGTCAGGAGCTGCACCGACAGCCACTCGAGCTTGTTGGTGCAGACCGCGAGCGTGAAGCCGCGACCGGCGAGGGTGTCGAGCGCCTCCAATACCCCGGGAAACGGCCGCGACCGGTCAGCCACATGGGCCGAGTAATGGTCGATGAAAGCGTCATACATGCGCTCGACATCGGCGGTGCTGCGTCCTGCGCGTGCGAGGCCGCCCTCGATCATGCGGCGGGCGCCGAAGCCGATCAGTCGCCGCGCATCGTCATAGGGCACCCGTGGCAGTCCGTCGGCGGCGAGGATGACGTTGAGCGTCTCGATGAGGTCCGGCGCGGTATCGACGAGAGTGCCGTCGAGATCGAACACGATGGTCGGGGTTGCCATGAGGCGTGGCTAGCCTTGGCTCGCCGCGATTGCAAGCACGGCGAGGCCTGTGATGCCGCTTGCAAGCGTCGCCCGGATGAGCGAAGCGATATCGGGGCGCGCCCGCCGCCCGCAGCCGCTGCGCTTCTGCCGAACGACCAGGCGCGCCGCCCCATCACTTTCCGACGCCTGCGAACTCAGCTCCATGACCTCGACATGACCTCGACCGACGACCTCAAGCGCGCCGCCGCCGCCCGGGCATTGGACTTCGTGCAACCGAACATGCGGATTGGCCTTGGCACCGGTTCGACCGCGCGCCATTTCGTCGAGCTGTTGGGGGAGCGGGTCCGCGCCGGGCTTTCGATCGTCGGCGTCCCAACCTCAGAGGCAACGCGCGCCGATGCCGAACGGTTCGGCGTCCCGCTCACGACGCTTGACGATGCGCCGCTCGATCTTACCGTGGACGGCGCCGATGAGATCGCCTTCGATCTCACCGTCACCAAGGGTGGCGGTGGCGCGCTGCTGCGGGAAAAGATCGTGGCCGCCGCGTCGGCGCGCATGATCGTGATTGCCGACGAAAGCAAGTGGGTGCCGGTGCTCGGCCGCTACCCGCTGCCCATCGAAGTGGTCCCGTTCGGCCTTGCGGCAACCCGTCGCGCTGTGGAGGCCGAGGCGCAGGCCGCCGGCTGCCCCGGCCCGGCGACTTTGCGACGGGGCGCGGATGGACATCCTTTCGTCACGGACGGCGGCCACTTCCTCCTCGATGCTGCGCTCGCGCGCATCGACGACCCGAAGGCGCTTGCCGCACGGCTCGCCGCAATCCCGGGGGTGGTCGAGCACGGCCTCTTCATCGGTCTCGTCGGCGCGGTGATCATCGCCGGGGCCGATGGCGTACGGGTGGTGGAAGGGCAGGGCGCATCCTAGAATTCACACCGCGTGGGGCGACGCAGAATGTTAGGATCACAATAGAAACGGAGCGCAGGAATGGACCTCAAAGCATACTGGCGCCTGACAGCGCTTGCGGTGGTCTGCACGTTGCTCGGCGTTTCGGCCGCGCCGGCGCAAGAGCCGTCGAAATCGTCGATCGCCATCGCCCGCGAAGTGCTCATTGCCAAGGGTGCGACCGCGGCCTTCGACCCGGTGGTGCGCGGCGTCGTGGAAAAGGTGCGGCTGTTCTTCCTGCCGACCAACCCTAATCTCTCCCATGAGCTGAACGAGGTTTCGGTCGCGTTGCAGAAGGAGTTCGAGCCCAAGCGCAACGAGCTGATCGACGTCTTGGCGCGAGCCTATGCCCAGCGCTTCACCGAGCACGAGCTCAAGGAAATTCTGGTCTTCTATAAGACGCCGCTTGGCCAGAAATGGGCGAAGGAGGAGCCAGGAGCGGTCGAAGAGGCCTTTCGCGACGCCACAGACTGGTCCAACAGACTGTCTGACGTGGTGATGGTCCGGTTTCGCGCCGAGATGCAGAAGAGGGGCCATCAACTGTGAGTGCCGCGTCGGCCCGCGATTTCGACCTGTTCGTTATCGGCGCGGGCTCGGGCGGCGTACGCGCTGCCCGGATTGCGGCCCAGCACGGCGCGCGGGTGATGATCGCGGAGGAAGACCGCATCGGCGGAACCTGCGTGATCCGCGGCTGCGTGCCGAAGAAGCTCCTGGTCTACGCCTCGCGTTTCTCTCATGAGTTTGAGGATGCCGCAGGGTTCGGCTGGACCGTGCCGACGCCGGCGTTCGATTGGCCGACCCTCATCGCCAACAAGGACAAGGAGATCGCGCGCCTCGAAGGGATTTACCGCGCCAATCTCGAAAAGGCAGGCGCCGAGATCGTCAAGAGCCGCGCCGTCATCGAGGATCCGCATACGGTGCGCCTGATGGCGAACGGCGCGCACGTCTCGGCGGACTACATTCTGGTCGCGACCGGTGGCGGCCCTCACCGCGGCCAGCCTATTCCCGGCGTCGAGCATGCGATCTCCTCCAACGAAGCATTTCATTTGCCCAAGCTGCCGGGCGAGATCGTGATCCAGGGCGGCGGCTACATCGCCGTTGAGTTCGCTTGCATCTTTGCCGGCCTCGGTTCGCGGGTAACGCTTGTCTACCGCGGCGAGAACATTTTGCGCGGCTTTGACGATGACGTGCGCGCCCATGTGCGCAGCGAGATGGAAAGCCGCGGGATCGCGGTTATCGTGGGGCAGGTGGTGACAGGGATCACCAAGAGCGGAGAGCCGGGGGCCGAGCGCTACACGGTGACCCTCTCCGGCGGAAAAGATGTCGCCGCCGATCGGGTCATGTTCGCGGTCGGGCGCAATCCGAATATATCCAACCTTGGGCTTGAGCGCATTGGTGTGAAGATCGCGCCCCATGGCGGCATCGTGGTCGACGAGCATTCGCGCACCTCGGTGCCGTCGGTCTATGCCATCGGCGATGTCACCAACCGCATCAACCTCACGCCGGTCGCGATCCGCGAAGGTCATGCCTTCGCCGACACGGTGTTCGGCGGCCGCGATACGATTGTGGACCACACCAATGTGCCAACCGCGGTGTTCTCCGAGCCTGAGGTCGGCGTGGTCGGCCTCACCGAATTCGCCGCCCGGGAACGGTTTCACCGCATCGATATCTACAAATCGGCCATGCGGCCTCTCAAGGCGACGCTCTCAGGCCGCCAGACCCGCATCCTGATGAAGCTCGTGGTCGATGGCGAGAGCGGCCGCGTGGTCGGCGCTCATATCGTCGGCGAAGGTGCGGGCGAGATGATCCAGCTGCTCGGCATCGCCGTGAAAATGGGTGCGACCAAAGCCGACATCGATGCCGTCATGGCGGTCCACCCCACCGCCGCGGAAGAACTCGTCACCATGCGGACACCGTCCGCGCGCTACGGCGTCATGGCCGCGGAATAGGACCGAGACAGCGGGGATCGAGCGATGGACAGCATGACGGTGGAGACCATCGGCGACGACATCACCAATGTGGTCCTCAACGGTCGGCTCGATTCCGTCGGCGCGGCCTCCGTCGCCCAGCCTTTCAAGGCTGCGGTCGCCGACAAGCGAGCCGTCATCGTCGACCTTTCGGGCGTTGAATACGTGGCGTCACTTGCCATTCGCTTCCTGATCACCGGTGCGAAGGCGGTCAAAGGGAATGACGGCAAATTCGTCCTGCTGTCTCCGGACGAATACGTCCATAGCGTTCTCAAGATCGCGGGCATCGACACGATGATGCCGATCCTGTTCGATCGCGCCGAAGCGATTGCGGCCGTCCGTCTCTGACGGAAAGACGGCCGGAGAAGTCATGGGTAGGCGCCGCTGAGCTTCCTACTTGGGGAGGCCGAGAGCGTTCTGGACCGCATCCATGAGGGGCGTTTCCAGATTGAGCCGGCAATAGTCTTCGACCTGATCGACTCTCTTCTCGATCGTGCTCATGTCGATGACCGTGTTGTGACGCACACCGTTGTAATAGCCGCTCATAAAGATCGCGACCGTCTTGGTCGGCGCGATCTTGTCGAACAGGAACTGCTTGCACGTTATTTTCGTGAGGTCGATCGAGACTTGCGCCTCGGCAGTGGCGGTCGCGAAAAGTGCCGTTAGCAAACAAAGCGCAAAACCTCTCATTCCCTTGTTCTCCCAAGTTGCTGGCTGGATCGCGGGAACCTAGCGTGACCGACGCGTCATTCATAGCCATGGCCGGTGAGCATTGGATGAGGTGAGGTTACCCCCCGCGTGGGTCGATCTCGCCGACTAGCGTTGCCCGAAACGTGGCCTCCGCGGGCGGAGCAATATTCGGTCCGGCCGTGAGACCTGAAGGCCCGTTCGGCGGGCGCATCCGTGGTTGCGCTGAGTTGTGTGAGCTGGCTCACACACGGGCAAGCGTAGTGGCGGTAGAGTTCCCCTGCGCGGCAATTGCCGTCGCGCATTCCCGGCCTCCGTTGGGGCATGTTGGCCAACCCATGCCCCTTCGGAGTGCCGGGATCACTTTTTAACGGCTCTGCTTTCGAGCTGCCGCTGCTTTCTTGAGATCGGAGAGCGAGAGCCGCTTCGGCCCTGAGGCGGCGGCGGCTGCGGGCTTAGCCGCCGCCTTTTCCTTCTCCTTCGCGGCCTTGTTGCGCTTGCCGAGCGCGGCAAGCTGCTTGCGGGCCGCCTCGGCCTCGGTTGCGGTCACCTGGCCGGCCGGCTCGCCATCAAGACCGATCCGCGCGACCCCTTCCTTGACCGCCTTCAAGTACGAAGGGCTGCGGCAATACCTTGCCAGCGCTGCCGAAATACGGCGGTGGGAGATCTGGGCTGCCGCGTCATAGAGCTCCTCGCGGACCCCGTTTTTGAGCGGACGCACCTGATCCGTGTCGAGTGTGAACGTTGCCGGAAATGCCGCCACTAGTTCAGCAATGGTGGCATCAGCGCCCTTATCGTCGCGCGCCATGACCGCCCCCTCAAGCCCCTCGGGCGACACCTTAGCACCTCTGCCGCGGAGCCCGCCATGGGCTTTAGCGCATCTGCCGAACGGACTTCGGCATGACGTCCCCCAATGACGATGCCGCGCTTGCCTAAGGCATTGCAATGTCTTACCTACGCGGCGCGGCGGGGGAGTGTCCCGAGCGGCAAAGGGAGCTGACTGTAAATCAGCCGCCTAATGGCTTCGCAGGTTCGAGTCCTGCCTCCCCCACCAAACAGGAGTCGGTAAGCGGCGATCAGTCATCAGAAGGAAAGAGCTGGAGCGCCAGCGGTAAACCTCTGATTACTGGCGACTGATCACTGACTCCTGATGCGGGTGTAGCTCAATGGTAGAGCAACAGCCTTCCAAGCTGATGACGAGGGTTCGATTCCCTTCACCCGCTCCAATATAATTCAATGACTTAGTCACGTTTCGGACTTCCGGTTTAGACTCGGGTGGGGTGCAAAGTTTAGACTTTTGGCCTCTTTCCGTTCGCACCTCGCATCTTGCGGCGCCCCTGTAATCGAGCCTCATCAGTGTTGCGAACGGCCTCGATGTCGACCGGTGCATAAGTCTTGTGGAGCGCGTTCGATCGGCCGATTGAGTTTGCGAGCTTTGCGGACAAACCCACCGCGTCAGCGCCGCCGGCTATCGCTTCCACTGCACCCGAGCGCCTCATATCCATCAGCTTGCGCTCGTCACCGGGAAACACGATCGCTCGCACTGCGGCGAAATCATGCGCCAGTGTCGCTTCGCGATAGGGCGAGCCGCTGCGCATCCTGAATAGCACCGCATCAGGAAGCCGATCGGTGCCGGCGAGATATTCCGACACGAGCCATTCGGTGCGACGTGACACCGTGCCGATCGCGGCGCGCCCGGTCTTGGCGCGACCATCCGCCTGCCGATCGAACACAAGTCGGCCACCGGATGCCGCTCGGTGACGTTCTTGCAGCGTGCGCACGTCGACCGGGCTGAATTGCGTGTCCCAGGCCACGGCGATCACGCACGCAAGCCCGCGGTAGCCGTGGCGCCAGGCACCCTTGACCAGCCTCACGGCTTCGCCTTCGCTCCACCGCTGATGACGCGGGGCAGGGGCCCGATTGCGGACGCCGCGCGACGGGTCCGCCCCGATCGCAACGTGCATTCCCTGCATGATCGTCCACAGCGAGCGCCACACCCGCAACGTCTTGTGAGCGACGCTGCGGCCGTGATTTTTTTCGAGTGCTGCGCGCCATCGGGACATCGCAGCGAACTCGATAGAGTTCGGATCGACGTCGCCCCACACGTCGCGAATGCGATACCACGCCGGCCACCACACCTTGTTGCGAGCGGACTGCGCGCGGGACGCCCATTCGTGCGTTCGGATGTAGGCCTGAAAGGCGGCGCCAACCGAGCGCGGCGGATAGCGGCGCGCGACTTCCGCCTAGTCGCGAGAGAGTTGCGACGTGTCCACTGGGGCGACTGCATCGCCGCGGCGCACCGCCTGCCAACGCTCATTCCACTCGGCGGCGATTTTCCAAGCCTCAGGACCGTCAGGGCCGCACCGCACGATCGAAAAGCCAAGCGCCTTCATGCGTCGGGTGGGGCACCAATAGCCGCGGCCTTTCATGACGACGTAGTAGGGAATTTTGATCCTACCCACGGCCCGCGCCTTCCATTGCTCGTAACCGCTCATCGATCACCGCGCGAGCATCCACTGCCGCCGAGCTCGCCGTCAACTCAGGAAACAAGCGCGGGAAACGTCGCAAGCGCCATCGGTCCACAGCTTCGATGCAATAGCGGCCCGTTGTCGGGTCAGGTTCGGGGAAACCGCGCCGCTCAAGCTCGGCGCGGAGAGCGTCAAAATCCGCAAGCGTCATGCCGAGACGTTGCGCCGCCACCGTTGGCGGCACGTCGCCTCGATCAGGAATGCGTGCGGGACGGCTCATTTTTTACTTCCGGGAATTTGGATTATCGGAACAATACCGCGCGGCTGGCTCGTGTGAATCCTCTCTCAATTCAGCACCTCCGGATGATGCTGATGCACGAGCATGAAGACTCGATCGACCGCATCCGGAAAGTCCTTAAGCACGCGATCGATGAATCCGCGCTCCAAAAGGCCTGCGCATCGTGACTCGAAGTGCAGCACCATTCCGATCGATAGCAGCACGCAAGTGAGGAACTCTGGCTTGTCGTGATTGCGAACGTATTGGATGGCTTCCTCGCCATAAAGCTCGCCGGCCACATAGTCCCACTCAATGTCACCCGTCGATTTCGGCGCCCAAAACTCGATCCACTTCACAACTGAGGGATCATCTTCCTTTCGGACAACCGCACAGAAAGTGGGAAATTGCGCGAGGCGATCAGCAATGACCGTCCGACAGCTTTCTGACAACATGAGCACAATCCATCCGGTTTAATTCTTCAGCAAAGGGAGGTCTGTCATGCCGAACTGGGAAACCGACGAGAAAGGACTCGTGATCCTGCACCCGGTTGTTGGTTATGAGATGGCGCTCCTGGCTCAAACCGGATGCGGCTTACGGCTAGAATTTGTAGATCATGCGGAAGAGATCGGAAGGTCATCGCGATTTCTGACGTTTGCCATGACACCGAAGCAAGCCCGCGCACTTGCTGCTGATCTAACCGAGATGGCTGATAAGGCGATGCAGCGACCACCGGGGACAGTTCCGAGTTGATCATGGCCGGGAGTCCCCTCCCTTGTTTTCGGCCTGCTCAAACACCGAGAGCCGTGCCAAACGCTGTGCAAGCTTCATCTTCGCTGCACTGGAGGCCGGCGAGTTCGGAGGCGCCCGCGAGAGCAGATGACGCGCGGTATCGGGGTCGAGCATCGCCTGCTTGACGAGGTCCTCGACCTTCTCCATTCCGGCTTCCCGGAGCTTGTGCGTGAAATATTTGCCGAAGGCGCCGGCCAGGCCCAACGCAGCGCCCTTCATGCCGTGGACCTCGTAGCCGGCAGCGCCCGCCAAGATCGCCTGCGTCAACAATGATCCATGGCCTTCAGGCTTCTTTTCAAGCGCCGCGATCGTGTCTTGCGCGGTATTCGATTGACCTGGGATTCGGACTGCGGTGAGCGAGCGGCTTGCGCGCTGCAAATCGGCGGCAATCGCCGACAGCGCATTGACCTCAGCCTCCGAGAAGACCTGGCGCAGCGCCGCGCGGTTCTGGCGCACGAAGCCTTGAAACGTGTCGCTCTTCATCTGACCGACGCGGGTCGTAGCGGCTTCGGTGTTCGATACAAAGCGGCCGTACATGTAATCGATGACGGCCTTGCGCAGCCCGTCGCGGGCATCCGGATCGCGTGCCACTTCCTGCGTCAGGCGCTGCATCGAAGCCGTCGCATCGTTACGTGAGAAGATACCGCCGACGGTCTTCACCACGTCGGCAGGATCATTGACACCGATCAGCCGGCCGATCGCGCCTTGCTGGTAGGCATCAAGCGCGGTCCGCCGAGCCTGCGCGGCCGCGTCGATCGCTGTGGCCGCCCGGCCGGCATCGGCGAATTCGCGCGTAACATCCTCAGGCAATGTGCGCAGCGCGTCGGCATGCATGTTCCGCCACCGCTGCAACTTCGCGGCGTCGATCGTGCCGTCCGGACGCTGCGCATAGCGCCGAGCTGACGCCGCGGCCGCATCCTGAAGGGCGCCAAGAGCCTGATCATCATTGCCGATCGCCCGTCTAAAGGCCTGCACTGCCTCATAGCCCAGTGGACCGGGCCGGAAGATGTTTCCCGGCACGGCAGCATCGGTCATCTGGAAGTTGCCGCGATCACCCCGCGTGCGGAGGATTTGACCGACGACGCCCTGATTGAAGGCGCGGGCACGATCCCTCGTGGCAGCCGTGGCGGCGTTCAGGCGCTCTCGGGCGGCTTGGTCGAAGGTAGGCGTTGCCGTTTCTTGTATTCCTGGATTTCCCGCAGCACCTCGAAATTCGAGTTCACTCTGGCCTTCTGTTCGAGGAATTGCAGAAACTCGGCTCGATCGGACGCTGGCATTGGTTGGAGCACTGTTTCCAGTGCTCGCCCCCATACCCGCGCTGACGGCTCGGTCTGCATACCAGGCGTCCCTCTGGCGAGTCAGTTGCGCGAGCATCGTCTGCTCCGGGTTCAACTGCCCAGCAGCAACGGCGCGCGCGTCTTGTGCGGCCCGCTGTTCTACCGTACCCGCGATGGCATTCTCAACAGCTCCCCGCAACTGCGCGAGCCGCGCATAGGCCGGACTGCGGCCAGCCGAACGCATCTCCGACCGCATCGCGGTCGACACAGCACTGCGCAGATCGGCCAGCTCACGGAAAGGCTCGACGGGCCGATAAGTATCGATCACCTTTCGGATTGTGCTTTCGAGCGGTGTCACGCCCGCCTCGCCCGCGGCGGTCATATCGCCGTAAATCGATCGTTCCGCGTTCCGGACCGGTCCCATAGAGACGCTCAGCCTGCCGTCGGGATCGACCGCATTCCATAGACCACGCTCGCCGGCGCGAGCCGTATCCTCTGCATCCTGAAGGGCGGTGCGAAGCCTCGCCCCATATTCTTCAGGATTGCCCTGACCGCCGAGCCGCGCCGTAGCACCCTGAGCCCGATTGGTTACATCATCGATCAGCCGTTGGCTCGCCTGGTCGATCTCGGCGAGACGCCCGCGCAGAAATCCGGAGACCTCTTCCGGCGCGCCAGTGGGCTGAACGCCTTGAAGTGCCTGGACGCGAGCGGCATTCTGCTCGCCGCGGCGCTCCGCGAACTCGGCAGGATTGCGGGTCTGCACGTCGCGCTCGAGCGCGCCAAGGCCAGTATCGCCGGTGAGCTGGAACGTGGTTGGCCTGGATCCCGAAACTAATTCGCGCGGTGCTGTATCGATCGCCTCGCGCACCGCCGAAACATCGTTCGCCGCATTAGCGAGCCGACCACCGGCCATTTCTTCGCGACCAGCTTCGTGCATCGGTGCGACAAAGTTTCTGCCTACCCGTACAGCTTCACGCGCGACCATCGGTGCTGCAGCCACCGGGACGCCTGCCGCCATCGATCCGACGGCGTGGGCAAGTGGCTTGTACTGATCAGGCGCCAACTCTGCGGCCCCCGCACCGCCAGCGCCGGCGGCGGCGCCGGCGGCGATATTCGTCGCAAGATCGCCCGCGCCTGCCGTCCGGCCGAACAGTCGCGCCCCGGTCTCAGCGATAGGCACCGCGGCCGGGATCGCCTTTGCCGTCGTTGCAAGCACGGCTTCAGGAGCGACCGCCGCGGCCACGCCACCGCCCACGCCGCGCGCGATACGCTCTCCCGAGGTACGCGCCGGGATGTCTTCCGGATTGAGCCCGACGAGGCCCAAACCCGATTTGATGGATTCGGAGCCGCCGAACGGACGCCTGATCGGCGGTATTAAATCTTCATCGCCACCGTGAACGCCACGGTAGGCAGCATTGGCGCCGCGAACACCTTGGTTCCATAGCCATGTGGCTGCATCGACCGGAGCCCCAGCCACATTGGCGAGGCCTTCATTGAAGCCGACCGGAACTTGCACGGCGATATCCCAATTGGAGCCGCCCTTTCCCGGCGCGCCAAAACGGAGATGATCGTATTTGTCGAAATAATTCGGCTCCGCGTCTGCGTCTGATGCCGCCCCGCTGAAACGATCAGCGAAGCTGTCAACCGGCGGCGACTGTGGAGGCGTCGGCGGTGCAGACTGCCCAAAGCGCAAGTGATCGTAACGATCGAAGTAATTGGCCTCAGCCATCAGGGTGCACTCCCCTGCGGCAGAAATGTCTTTGCAGCGCCCTTTCCGCCGAATTTCTTGTCGAAGGACTCGGCGAGGCGCGGATTGTTGCGCAGATCATCGATCGCTTCCTGCGGGATGTTCTTTTGCGCTTGCACGATCGCCCGCCGAGCGTAAAGGCTCGGCGGATTTTGCTTGTTGAACGCGACCTCGGCGCCAATCAGATCACCACCATGGGTCTGTGCGTAGCGGGTCGCGAATTCAAAGTAGTCGTTGTCGCGCTCGGCATTTTGCCGGATCGTGTTCAGCACCATCAGGGCACCCTTCGGCGTGTTCTGCACGCTGGGATTTGCCTTGATCGCGCCCTGAACAATCTGCATTGCCTCGCGCGCACCCAACGTGCGGGCGAGCGAAAACCCGAGCCGGGTCGAGTTCTTTTGCAGATCTTCCCAGCTAGCGATTTTTTCGGGATCGAATGGCAGGCTCTCACCCTTGACCCCGAGCACTTGCCACACTGAGTTGATCGCCCTCGCCATGCCGAGCCGTGCTTCGGCTCCAGCCCCGGTTGAAGACCAGCCGGCCGAATTCAACGACCGAAATGAATCCTCCATCTCGGCGAGCGTCTGCTTGGTCTGTTGTGCGCCATTGTAAGTTTCGCGGGCCTTCTCATAATTCTGGGCCGCAGTTTTTTGCAGGGTTTCGGTAGAAGGCGTGACAGACGACGTCACGCTGCCATCCGGATTGCGGATCATCTGCGGCGTGAAGGCGCTCTGTCCCGGAACTGACGAAGCCGGCCCAGGAAGCGGCGCGGCCGATGTTCCTGGCACGCCGGGCGCGGGGCGGACATTCGGCGCGGCTGCCGCCTCGCTCGGCAAACCGAGCCGGCCGGCAGCCCAGCCGGTGAAGCCCTTGAGCTCCGGATTAATCTCGGCGCCCGTCGTGACGACTTCGTTGGGATGGATCGCGACCGGGCGTCCGCCTTCGCGCAGTGCCGCCTCGGCGATTTCGTAGGGCGCAGTCGCAGCCTTCTTGCCACCGACAACGCGAGCTTCATATTGCGCCTGAGTTTCGCCTCGCTGCCGACCCGCGAGCCATTCCTTCATCGGGCCCGTGGGCTCGGCCGCGGCCTTGGCCGCGTCGAGCACCTTGTCCCGGATCGCCGCATATTGCTTGGCCTTCTCCTGGAGTTGGGTCGCTCGCACATTGCCATTCGGCAAGAGCGACGCCTGATAGGCGTTTGTCAGCGTGCTTTGGACAGCGCGATCGAGCGCCCGCACGTAGCCTTGATAGTTCTCCGGAGCGACGCCGGGCGGCAGAACCGCGCCGACCGCACGCAAGACAGCCTCGTTCGACGGCAAATCGCTCAACGCAGCTTCCACCGGCGCGGTCGCAGTGATCGCCGATCGGTTGCTCGCCGCCGCGGGGCCAGGAGCGCCAGATACGCCACTTGCTGCATTCGGCGCCGCCGAGGGACCGTTCATCGCCCGCTCATTGGCGCCCGAATCCTCGGGCCTCGGCGTTACGTCTTCAGACGAACGTACCGGCTGCTTTTCCTTAAAAGCAGCCATCCGCGCGGCGACCGCTTTCGCAGCAGACGGAGCCAAGGCGAGGTCTTCCCGGCCGGCAAGACCGGGATAAGCCTTGACGAAGGCATCAACATCGATGCCGCGCTCGGTCGCAAGGCTGCGCACATTGTCGGCACCGGGACCATTGCCGACATCGCCGCCGTTCGCGGCGAGACGCGGCGGCGGCTGGCCTGCCCCAGGCGACTGCGGCAGAATATTGCCCGGTCCGGCCGCACTTTTATTGTCGGCGCCGGGATTCGGAGTTCCGTAACCTTGAACGCCAGTGTCGATTTGATCCTGACGGGCTGACACGCCCCGCCCTTGAAGAAATGGCATTAATCCCTTGGCGTAATCATAGCCACCGAGCTTAAAGCCGGTGTTGATGATCGCATTCGTGTCGGGAACGGGATTGCCGAATTGATCTTTGACAGGATTGCCGTTGGCATCCTTCAGCACCGGCATGCCGTCAGGGAAGGCGTTTTGTTCAGCCCAGGGTGCGAGCCTGTTGGGCGCCTTGAAAATAGCGGTTCGGCAGATCGGCCAACCGATCGCCGAGTTTGAGTCCAAAATCGGAAATCGCCTTAGTGTAATCCGGCGCGGGGACGACTTGCCATGAAGACATGACCGTTCACTTTCACTGCTTGAGCAACGGCGGCGGCGCCGTCAGCAACTTTTCGAAATTACCCCCGAGAAGTCCGGTTATCGGAAGCAAAGCGCTCATGTGCACCCACGCAAAGCGAGTGAGGGGGAGAGCGGCGGTCACAGCCTTATCCGCCGTGTCCACTCGCCAGCTGCTCAAGGCTGGCAAAATTGACTAACCGTCGGCCGCCGACATTCACGCTCTTGATGGTTCCATTTTCCAGGAGTTCGTAGAACTTGGTTCGGCCAAGTCCCGTGATCTGGAGAGCAACCGGAACCGTAACAGTGAGGGGTTTGAGAGGCTGGCGACCGGCTACCGTCGCAACAGACAAATCATCCATTTCGGCCTCCGCGCGTTTGCTGGCGTACTCACACGAACAAGCAGCGAGCGCGGATAGGGCCAAAAAATCGCGGATAGAGCAAAACGGCGAATTGGCAGCGGAAACCGGCTAATTAACCGGAACTGTCATGTGCGCGACGCCTTGCACCCCCATTCCCCATCATGTCTTTCTCCGCACGAGCCGTGGGGCGCCGTCGAGAGGCCGCGATATGCAATCGCCGCATACGCCGATCGGGATATTTGGACGGCTTGGACGGCAGTGGACGGCTTGCCTAAATCGATATCGTCTTGAACTTGCAGGATTTTGGACGGCTTGGACGGCTGGACGGCTATCCCCCTCTTCTATTCTTCGTGAGAGGCGTGTGGACATGCACGGCTCTGGACGTTTTCCACTACACCCCTTCTTCTATGAAAGAAGAAAAGCCGTCCAAGCCGTCCAAGCCGTCCAAATGTCAATAGCCGCGCGGGTTTCTTGAAAAAAGAGCAGCCGTCCAGAGCCGTCCACTGCCGTCCAAACTTCCGTGTTGTGGTATCGCGTGGCCGGCGGCCTATGAACAATGCCACTGATCTCATCGTCTTGCTTGGCGCGGCTCGACGGCCGCCACTGTCATGCAGGATTCGACGGTCTATAGCGCCTGCGCGAAGATGGATTCCGATTTCGAAAGTGGGGCTCAAAAGGATTCCAAAAGAACTCCCGCCCGACTGACATTCGCCGCAAAGGATCGCCGGGGCCGAGCCGCGCAGCCAGCGCGCGGCGCAGCTCGCAAAAAGTGATTTCCGAGTGATTCCGATTTTTTATGTTCGCCGCGACAATTCGAGCGACGACATGCGCAGATCGCATGTCGCAGCAAGTTTTGACGATTCCGCACCGGTCAGTCGCGACGAGTCAAAAATGATCAAACAAAGCCACATCGTCGGCAAGATTTCACGAACCTGCCCGATGCGATGCACGGACGGCGCCCGTCAGGTCGTGCTGTTAAAAATCAACGGAGGGTGCGGGATCGCCTTTCGGCGGCACGATCGTAATTGTTCGCTGGCCTGAATGCGTGCGCTTGACGGAAAAACCCTTAGCGCGAAGCAGCGGCTGGATCCGCTCGAAGCGATTGCCGAGACCTTGCGCCGTCGTCGGCCATATCTTCGATCGGACCATGTTCTTTAGCGTGGCCTCGGAGAGGCGCCCGGTAAGCGCATTCAGGAGCTCAGTGGCGGTACCGCTCCATCCGCTTGGATGCGCCTCAACCACGAAATCACGGATCGCCACTGCGACCGGATCGGCCTCGAATGACGATTCCGAAATGTCGCGACGGTTTTCATGGTAGGCGGCCCGAAACGCGCCCGCTTCCCAGCCGAGGCCGGCCTCGGCAGCAGTCATCCATTTTTCGAAATCGGCCATCCGGCCGGGGCGATCAATGATCACCTTGGGAAGGTGGCGCACCGCAGCGGAAACGGCATCGAGAAGAGCGCCGAGAATGCGTGATCGCGCCTGTTCAAAATCCGCCCAAAATTCCTCTTCCGGTCGGCGCTCGTCTTCAGGGATGGTGCGAAGATGCACCGTCAGCGCGCGGTCGGCGAGATCGGCCCTTTCGGTCAGCAGCGGAATCCCATTGAGGATGATCGGCCGCTGGCCTTCAAAGATCGTTTCGTCCCGATCGCTATACATCGTGCGCGTGGCAAACCCGCCGCCTGTACACAATCTTGAGAGCGCATCCGCTAGCCATGGAGGAGTTGACGACAGGTTATCGAAAGCGAGCACATGGCTGTTGAAGGCCGAAATCATCAAATTGTGATCGTCCTTCGGAATTGAGCGGATCGGCGCCGCGCTCGGATCGATCAGACTGCGCACCAACCGCGTGAATATCGACTTGCCGGCGCCCTGCTCGCCGTTGGCGACAAGGATCGGGTACGGCCCGCGCGAGCGAAGCGCGCCAACGATCCACCCCACGGTCAGCATGAACTGGTCTTCGGACACACTCACGAACCGGGTTAATTCCTCGATCATGCCGCCGCCTTCCGGTTCGGGCAGCGGCCGCATCGAAGGGCTGCGCATGAGCTTCAACGGCGCATCGCCAACGATCCGCCAACG
The DNA here is from genome assembly GCA_963787675.1 of uncultured Alphaproteobacteria bacterium. Taxonomy (GTDB): domain Bacteria; phylum Pseudomonadota; class Alphaproteobacteria; order Rhizobiales; family Xanthobacteraceae; genus JAJPKK01. The sequence continues at coordinate 690,866 of CAWBDV010000003.1, forward strand.
ATCTTTCGTGATCTCGACGGCGCGCCAATCGTCATCGCACAGGTCGAGATAGAGATTGCCGCGGGCCTGACCTACCCTCACAAACGTTTCGTATTGACGGCCGTCGTGAACGGCGCGTGCTTCAAGGATGCGAAGGCCATCCTCGAGCGCCTGGCCGCCGATCGCGCTGCCCGTGCCCTCGTAAAATCGAGCCGACAGCCACATGCGGAATTCGCGAGATCGCACCGGCCAATGTTCGCGATGGGTGCCGACGCCATAGGTGACATAGGCACCGCGACCGGCATCACGCCAGAATTCGCAGCCTTCCGTGAATCCGATCAGAATGTCACGCTGCGGGACGCGACGTCGGCCGCCACCATCCGCAGCGGCACCGCCACCGTTCGGCGCAGATGCAGCATTCGCGATCAACTCCGCAGCGCGCGCCTCGTCCCAACCTTCGGCGAGCGCATCGGCAGCGTCCCAACCGGTTTTACTTCCCATTGGAGGCGAGATAACTGAGACGCTGAGGGCACCGGCCGCGAGGGCGGCTTTTGCAACCTCTTGGCTGTAAGTCAGGCCTGCGGTGTCGGCATCAGGCCAGATGATGACGCGGCGCCCGTGCAGCGGCGCCCAATTAGCCTTTGCAGCGCTCTTTGATCCGTTCGGGCTGGTCACCACCGCCATCGCCGGCAGAAGCTTGCCGGCAGCGTCTGCCGCCTTCTCGCCTTCGGGTCACCAGCACCGCCGCGTCGGGCCGCTGGGCGAGCCCCGGAAGGCCGTAGAGCGGTCGCGGCACCGGCCAGCTTTCCCACCGCCAGCAGCATGCCTTGCCCCCGTCCTCAGGGCGGGCATAAGTCAAGGGTCGAAAGATTTTGCCATCCGGCGTATCGAACCGGCAGACATACCCAAGAAGACCACCACCGGCATCGCGATAGCACCAGGTCGCGACCGCCTTTCCCAAACGATAATGGGATGCCGGCGGCTTAGGCGCATCAGCCGGGACGGGCGTTACCGTGATCCATGAGGGCCGCTTACCGGCGCGCGCGGGTGTAGCGCCGCCGTCGACCGGCGCAAAAGGATCAACGCTCATACGGGTCAATCCCCACCATCGCGGCGACGCGCACTGCGGCGTCAGATTGATTGAGCCGGTAGAGATGGGCTGCGAGACTGATGAGATCGCCGCCGCGATCGCCGGTCGCAAAATCCGACCAGCGACCGGTCTTCAAATTCACCTTGAAGGAACCGCGGCGATGATCAGCGCGTGTCGGATTGATCGCGACCCACTCAGGACCTTCGCGCTTGCCATCGGAAAGCCATCGGCGGACGATGAGATCGGCGCTCCCGAGCGCAGCATCGGCGATGCGTTTGAAGGCAATCCGTTGCTGAACCACAATCTCTCACCGGCTTCAGCGGCGCCCGCCGTGGAGTCGTTCTTGTGCTTGCAGGAAAGAGAGCACCGAAGCCTCATCCTCATAGGCCTCGACCTGTGTAAAAAATGGCGGACGATCGCCGAACTGAAGGGCATAATCTTGATGATCTTCGATCTCGCCCATGCACGTGATCGGCTTCACCACGACCGTTTCCCCTGCGTCATGCCCGAGGACTTCGACCCGACGCAGGTCGAACAGCCACGCAATTACAGGCATTCGAAACAGTTCCGTTTCGATCTTGGACGACAGCACCATAACGACCCATCCAGGCTGCGCGATTTCGAAAGAACGAAAAATGGGGCCGTCTCTCATGGATATTCTCCGCGCGTTTGCTGGCGTGTTCACACGAACAAGCAGCGAGCGCGGATAGGGCCAAAAAATCGCGGATAGAGCAAAACGGCGAATTGGCAGCGGAAACCGGCTAATTAACCGGGGGCGTTCAGAGCGAACCGTCCGGGGCCGCCCTCATCGCTGCTTAGCGTTTGAGACCCGAGAGGAGATCAGATGATCGACTGCCCAATCCGAGCCCAGACGCATGTCATCCGGCAACAATTCATCAACAGCCATTACAAATGCAAAAAAATGGCCGTTTGGCTTAGTGCGCGCGGTCTCCGAATCGTCAAATCCACCAACGCCGCGGCTGATTATTGTGCGAGTACGCTTCTCGAAAATGTCCACGAGTTCCGTCACGAATTGATGCTTTGCCCGATTAGGCTGCCTGCCCTGACCGGTTTCACTTTCTACGACGCAATCGACGGCCTCGCACAAAATGCTGATGCCGTGATGAATAGATTCGATATCCGGGACATCCTCATAGCCTAGCCGTTCAAGCTCACAATTTATTGCTTCCGCCAACTCGGAACCATCGAAATGGGCGCGCACGCAGGGCTGGCCCGCGACTTTACTCAACTTGGCTTCGAAAGATTTCACAGCGTTCCGGAATGCCGTCGCCTGCCCTTTGAAAATATGTGGGGCGACCTGATGCTGGATGTTTTCGGCGTAATCGATCGCTGCATTGCGGATCTCATTGTGCAACGCCAGCATTTCACCTTCATGATCCATCAAGTTTTTTTCGGCAATTACGTCGGTCGTCGTCCCCAATTGTGCTGCGGCCGTCTCGACGAGCGCAGAATCGTCTGACAAGAGGTCCCCTGAATCTTCGTCTCCATCGCCCATGAATATCGGACGGCCGGTGCACGCTGCGGGGGCCTGCCTCAAAGCGTCTAGCCATTTCAATTCGACGCCGCGCCACTCGGCGTCCCGCATTAGCGCTTCCGCGGCCCAATTCCATCCAGCCGCTTCAAGTGCCTCGACTGCTGCTGGGCTCGCAAAATCGATATCTTTGAGCTTCTCAACGTGCGGATTCCGGTCCCAGGCCACCCTGATGCGGGGCGGCAGACTGGTCTTGCTGCGCCGTCGCAGATTGGCAGGCCGCCCTGATGATCCGGCATCTTGGGCCTTCTTGTTTGTCACTTGATCTCCCTCTCCTGCCTCGCCGCCAGGAGTGGCTCGACGGCACCGCGGTTGAGATCATCGATCGCGAGTGCCAGCCGGTAAAAGCGCCGGTCATAGTCCTTGATGCCAATCTGCTTGAAGAAATCGGCCATCGCCTTGAGCGCATGGACGTACTGAGCGCGCTCGTGCTTCAGCTCATCGTCATCGATGCCCGTGGAGTTGAAGATACGCGCCAAATTCGCGTCGAGCGCCAACACGGCGTTCGCGGTCAGGACTAAGGCTTCAGGATCGCCGCTCCGTGGCGCCTTTGGGGGTGCCTTTGCCGCGCCGGCTTCGACATTGATCGCCTGAAGCGGCGTAATCGGAAACTGAAACGGCCTACCGGTTGGCTTTGCCATCTTGGTCCCTCCGCCGAGGACGCCGCGAAATAGATCAGCGGGAAAGCCGGTGCGGACCGGCTTTGTCGGGTTGCAATCCCTATCCCGCAACAAATCGACCTTACTCGATCCAAACGGCTTTAGGCGCTTCGATGATCGGCTTTTCCACCGGGACGCCAATGCAAAACCCCTACGCATGAGGGAGGGGTTTTTACCTTCCGGGAATAGACTTTATGGGAACCAAAGGGCCACGCTGGTGATCTGGGAGCCGGCCTGCGGCGAAGGCCATATGGCTGAGGTGCTGAAAACCCCTTCCTCAGACGAAGGGGTTTCCGCGCACCTTCGGTTAATTTAACCGAAGGTCGGTTCCCGTCGAAAATAGGGTTTATCGGAACCAAAGCGGTAAAGGATAGCTGTGGAACGCGGTCACGAAGGTGCTACGGCGCCCGCGATGACCGCTTCAGGCAAAAGGCCTCCCAGTTTTGAGCGAAAGAACGTCTGCTCGCGTCCGCAATCGAAGTAAGTTCCGCCGTGGCTGCCACGAAGCTCGGCTTCCGGGTGTGACCCCGAGCAGCCGCCGGCATGCAGCCAGCAGTAACGGGTTCCCAGGGTGCGATGATGAAGACTATCGACGCTCCTTTGAGCCCAAGGTCGCGCATAGCCCGTCCTACTCGTCGGCCGCCGCCCAGACGACAACCGGGGTGCGTCCGATCACGAGGACAATTCAGGACCTACGCAGGTGCTCGAATCCTTTCGATCTTGACGAGTTCCGCTACCTCCAAGCGAATAGCGGGATCGGTCAGAATCCGCTTGTGTTGGCCACGGACTTAACGGAATATTGACACAATCTAGTCCGGTGGGGTCCGGACGGGCGTGGTTTGCGCACGCGTGTGGGGGTGGTGATGGCGAGACTGTTGTCTCGCGTCGTGGCTGTTGCGTTCGTAGCGTTGTTGGGCGCTGGCGCTCCGGTACACGCGCAATCGTATTCCTGGGACGGGATTTACGTCGGCACGACGATTGGCGGCGCCATCTACGAGCCGGGGAACAACACGCTTTCCACAACCTGTCCGCCAACTGGATATTTTTGCAATTCAACGGGCAAAGGATCGGCCAATGCCGGTATCGTCAACATTACATGGCCGGCGTTATCGGCATTCACTTGGTCGGGACAGGCCGGTTACAACTGGCAGTATCGGAGCGTGGTGCTGGGTCCCGAAGTGGACATCGGTTATTTCAACCTGCACAGTACACCGCATGCGAGTGCGGCGTACCCTGTAACTGGGATATTAGGGATCCCCCCAGCCACGAAGAGCTCCCCAGCCACGACGTACACCGTCGCCGAGTCTCTCAGCACCGACGGGCTGGTGATGCTGCGTGGGCGAATTGGATGGGCCCCGGAAGCCCCCACACTGTTTTATGTAAATTTCGGACTAGCGTTCACGGAATTGCGCGTGGGCAACTCCTTTGCGGATACCAACGGGGCTAGCGGGGCTGCCTCAGGCTCCAGCACTATCGGATGGACCGCCGGCGTCGGCGCCGAACTGGCGGTGACCCACGCCTGGACGATCAAAGTGGAATACGTGTACCTCGATTTCGGCACGACAACCGCGACCGGCAACATTACGCACGGCGGATTTTCGAATGGACTGACCTCGACCGTCGACCTTAGCACGAACATCTTTCGGGCGGGGGTCAACTTCCGCTTCAATCCACCTTAGCTGCCGTCCGGCGGCACAGTGGGTCGAATGCTCAGGGTCGCAAAAGTCCCGCCGAAATTGACGTTAGCGCCGCCTTCACCTCGGGATCGGTCAATTGGCCGGCCACCTCGGTTGCGGTTTGTTGCAGTGTGAGGATGTCTTCCCGCGACAGGAACTTCGCGGCCTTGGGAGCGAGCACTGCCAACACTGCCAAGCGGTCGCGGCGCCACCCGTCCTCTATCCCATTCAAGGCAAGCGTGCGAATGAGGCCGTAGATCGACTGAGCATTGCCGACCCGGATTTTCGCAACAGTGTTTTTGACGTTGGGGCGGTCCAGTTCGTTTATTGAAGCCGTCGACAGGTATGCGGAGACCGTGTCCGTGATGGCTCCCATAAGCCACATTTGTGAGTTGTAATACCGGCCCATCTCGGGTGCAAAAGTAGCCGCGTTGTTGTTCATCTTCTTGATCACGTCGGGATCGTTGGGAATTGCCGCAATGTCATTCACCCCAGTTCCGGCGAGACCGTAGACTCGGCCGACCTTTAGCACCGCGACAGTCCATGCGCTGAGGTTGGAGACAGACGATATCGGTTGTACGGCGCCGCCTTGAAGTTCTGAGGTGTCGAATACGAGATCGATAAGTGCTTTGGCGGCCGGATCTGTCTCACGGGGCGGACGGCCCGTCTTGGCCGAATTGCCGGCAAGGGTCACGAATGAGTTGGCCGCGTTGCTGATGGCTGCGATCTTGTCGGCATCAAGTGCGCTCGCATTTATGCAACCCAACAAGAGTAGCATCGCAACGGCCTGATCGGCCTTTTCCCGTCGGTTGGCACTCGCTCCGAACATTTCACTGAATTCAGCGGCAACGTAAAGGATGTTTCCTTGGCGCACGGCCTTTGAACGGTTAGGGACATAGGTCGATGGCCGGAATTGGCCCACAGCAGAGATGACGGCCGCCCGCCGTGGCGGCCGGTTTCTGGGAAACCACCTGTCGCCGAGGAGGACGCGCCCGCCCGTCGATCGCCGCCACGCCTCGCTCGCGTTGGCTATCGGAGCAAGTCCCGCCGCGGCGGTTGCAAGAGTTGGTGGCTCTTGATGACCCTGACCGGACCTTGAAGGGTACGCGAACTCGCAATCCTTGAAACAGATGCTTGAAGGCGTGAGGGCAAGGTGATCCTCTACCGCGCTGTGGGGCGGAAATGCGGTTTTTTGTGAGGTGTTGCCGGGCGGAAACACCAGTATCCGTCCGAAGCTGGTAGCATTCATTTTGGTCTTTTGCGGGAGGGGGCCCCCGATGATGCGATCTGCGTTGTTATCAGGCGCCGCGCTCGCGCTGGTGGGAGTTGGTCATGCTGTAGCGGCGGACATGCCCGTCAAGGCCCCTCCGATCGTCGTGCCATATTTCAGTTGGACGGGCTTCTATGTCGGCGCCAATGCGGGCTACGGATGGCTGGACTCGAATTCCACGGCATCGGGTTCGCCTGGGGTCTTCGACCCTATTCTCGTCGCCGGTGGGTCGGCCGCACTTGCGTCAGGTCTCGCGCTCGCCACCCCGTCCGTGTCTCCAGCGCCTGCCGGATTCATCGGCGGCGGCCAAATCGGCTTCAATCGTCAAATTGGATGGTTTGTCGGCGGCATCGAGGCCGACATCGATGGCGCAGCAATGCGCCAGACGACAGTGGGTTCGACCCTTGTAGGAGTGCCTGGTTTCCCGGCCAGCTCGATCAACGCAGCAGCCGCCGCGAGCAACAGGCTCGATTATCTCGCGACCGTTCGAGGCCGGTTGGGGTACGCACTGTATCAGCAGTGGCTCCTTTATGTCACCGGTGGTCTTGCCGTTGGAGGTGTCCGTTCGAATATCGTTGGCACCGATCTTTTGCTGGGTGGTGCCGTCGGGCTCACGACGACAATGCCTACGGCTGCCACGTCATCGGACACAAGGGTCGGATGGACCATCGGCGGCGGCGCAGAGTACGCCCTCTCCGCACATTGGTCGGCCAAGGTCGAGGCGCTTTATTACGACCTTGGGCGGACCAATCTGAACACCACGCCAGCAAGCATAGAGACGAACCCAGGCGGCGCCGGGATCGGTTCGATATTCGGGTCTGCAAATCGCGTCTTCAGTACGCAGTGGACCGGGGGTCTCGCCCGTTTTGGCGTAAATTACCGATTTAACTGACGATACGACGCGCGGCCTTGCCACGGACTGTCGGCAGCAAGGCCGAAGAGTAGGAACTTTACGCGCCGATAGCTGCTTTTCGCTAGCGCGCCGCTTCCCGTTCACAGCACCTGCCTGGCTTCGCAGTTCCGCCGTTATCGGCAGCTTTTGGCCCAAGTGAGACCACCCGCACCGACGTGCTTGGAGCTGCTTTCAGATCATGAGCCGACATCGCGGGCTGGCCCGCGCAGCGCTTTACTTCCTGGAATCGCCCTTCTGACGGGCAATCGCGCGCCAATATCACTGACATCGCACCTTCCCACGGGCGGCCCGCGCTCCGTGAACCATGATCGACATGCTCATCCGACGACCGTAGCGGTGGCGCCGTCGATCACTAGGGCCTGCCCGTCTTGCAGCGCGCGGTAGGGGATGCGGCTCGCCTCGTAGAAGCCGATCTCGCGATCGGCCGCGCTCGCCGCCTGTACGGGATCGGATCGGTAATGCACCACGACCGCATAGGGCAGCAGGTCGAGGCCCTCCCAGACGGTGGCGCTATCGTAGCCGTCTGGAGCATCGACCGGGTCGTCCGTGAGCGCGAGCCCGCGAAGGCTGCGCGAGCAGACCACCGCGCCGGCGCTGAAGCCTGCATAGACATGCGTGTCGCGCGCGAGCGCCTCGGTGATGATCGTGTCGAAACCGCTCTGCTTCATGGCGCGGCGCAGGATGAAGGAATTGCCGCCGTTGACCCAGAGCGTGGTGAAGCTCGGCATGACGCCGCGCAGGTCCTCAATACGACCGAAATAGGCGCGCAGGTCGAGTTCGGCCGTGGCGAAATCCAATTTGCTCAAAGCCTCGCGCTGCGCACCGAGCCATTGACCGCGCTTGTCGGGAAAGTTGTCGAGGGCGTTCACTATGATGGCGGCGCGCCGGTCGCTACCGACGAGGTTCTGCAATGCCTCTGGCTGATTTCCGAGCAGAAAGGATGACAGGTACATGCGCATGGCGGCATCGGCCGGTCACTTGCCCTTGGACTTGGGCTGATCGGTGCGCCCGTCCCTGAATTCCTTCGGTCCCTTGATCAGGCGCCGCTTGCGCGTTTGACGTTCCTCGGCCGTTGTCGCCACGTCGCCCATCTTGTCGATTTGCTCGCCCGCCAATTCCGCGGCGCGCGCGGCGGACTTTTTTCGCCTCGGCGTTTGCGATCGTGCATCACCCGACGCCACGATCAGGGGGGTTTTCTGGCGAACCTTGGCGGTGCCATTAGCCCGAGATCGATCAGGCGGCGGATAGCTTCGGGGCGAGAAGGGCGATCCGGTTGGTTCGAAATCCACCCGTCAATACTGGTCATCTGTTCAGGCAGCAATCGAAGGTGAACCGATTCGGCGCCAGTCGGCGGCCGTCCGCGTCCTCTTCTTTTTTCGGTACGAGATATTGACGGTGCCATGAATTTCGTGTACCAGAAAATAAGTCGGCCCGCAATGGTGCTGGTAACACCGCGGCGGGCCTAATCCAAGCCAAGAGGTGACAAATGGCCCAGACTGATTCCAAAAATACCACGACTCCGTCTCGATTTCACAATCTCTCCGATGAAGCGCTCGCCGACGCGCTCGGTCATGCCGACGCAGTCCTGAAGGGCGCCGAGGCCGAGAGCAAAGCACTCAAAGATGAAATTAAACGCCGCGGTCTCTCCGAGATCACCGGCGAGCGTTTCGTTATCACCGTCGCCGAACAGATCGCCGGTCGCATCGATACGGGCGCCGTCAAGGCGTTCCTCGGGGACAGCTATCACCGCTTCGAGAAGGCCGTGATTTCGACGGTCGTTCGCATCAAGACCGTCAACCGGCTCGCCCCCGCAGCGTAGCGTCCACAGCGGCGGACAATCCTTCCGCCGCACACATCCGCATCAAACATCTTCGGAGCCGACACCATGTCGAGCAACCCTCGGAATCTGTCCCGTCGAACCGCGCTTCAGGGCTTTTCTGCCATCGCGACGCGCGCCGCCGCACCGGCTGCAACGGCTGCCGCGGTCACCGCCGTTGCTGCAATCACCGCCGGCGATCCTCTTCGCGATGCCGTCGCCGCCTACAAGGCCGCGGTACGCGAACGCTGCCGCACCCCGCTCCTCTGCTGGGAGGGTGGCGCATTCGAACATCTCACGCACGAGCAAGCCCATACCGATCCCGCTAGCGTCGAAGCCACCCGCATTGCCGATGAAGCCTTCGATCGCGAGTGGGAATGCTGCGATCTGATGTTCAGGATGCCCCCGACCACGCTTGCCGGCGTGGCCGATTTTCTCGAGACCATCATCGCTGACCCCTATGAACCTTACGACGGCGCGGCCGGTGATCCGATCAGCACCCTTCAATGGGCGATCAACGAAGGCCAGGGATACGAGATGATCTGCGATTGCTTCACGGCGATCGCCGCTGTCCTTCGCGAGTTCGACGTTGCGATAGCTGCGGCGCTGCCGAAGGGGGCCGAACAATGAAACGGGCCTCAAAGAAGTCATCGCCTAACGAGAAAAAGCTCGGCCGTCCGTTGCCGCGCTCGCTCGTTCACCAGCTGGTCGCCGAGGAGATCAAGCACCTCAACGACGAGTTACTCGTGGCGGAATCGATCCTGAGCGTCGTCGCACCGACCGGCAAAACAATGTGGGAAGCGTTCCCCATCCTGAAAGTCATCGAGCTTGCGGTCGACGCCCATATCCGAGAACTGTATCGGCTACGCGACAGGCTGGCGCTGATCGTCGATCGCGAAGGCGTCAAGCTGCCAGAACGGCTGCGGTTCGACCAAAAAAAGGTGGCGCCGTGACAACGTTGCGCGTCATCCAGGGCGGGCGCACCGAAGCCGGCGCAATGTGCCGGCCGTCCGACAGCGCCAACGCGAGCCTCAGAGCCCGCGTGCGCCGCGCCGAGAAAGATGCCCACAGAATTGCGCAACTGATGGCACCCGCCGTCGCGACGATCGGCAAGACCGAAGTCGATCTCGTGCAGATGATCAAGGCATCCGGATTCAAAGAGGCGACGGCGACGCGTGCCGCGTTCCGAGAAGCTGCGGACGCCGCACATGGACTCGCGGAAGTGCTTCGCACCGCGGAAACCAAACTGTTCAACGCGACCACTGCGCTACTGCGCGAGGAGCTGGGGGGAGAAGCTCAATGACCAAGACTAAGCCGCCAGAAGTCGCCGATTACGGCGACGAGTGGTGGGGGTTTGCTGACAGCCTCGCCCGGATCGAGGAACACGGCGACGTCAACCACTTGGTTTTTGCACTCTGCCGAAACACGCCGAGCGGCACCCGTGAGCGGAAAATCGTCGCGCGGGTGATCATTCCCGCGCAAATGCGAATTCAGATGGCCAAGCAACTCATCTCGGGCGCCTGCAGCGATGTCAATAGCGAGGACTCAGACCAGACGCTGCACTAACGGCCGATACCTTCGGTTACTTCCCATAAGCAGACTTCTCGCCCCCAATTTGAGCGCCCCATGACCGACCTTCCGGCCATCGTGATCGAGCACCCAGCGCCAGCACTTCCGGCGGCTGACATCGAGGCTGCCGCGACCTTCGCCCGTCAGGAGAAGGCGCCAGCCACGCGCGCGGCCTACCGGAGCGATTTCGCGGCGTTCCATGCCGCCGCCATCCGCTACGCGCATCGGCTCGCCGAATTCGAGCCGCCGACCAATTCGGAACGCGTCCGTGCGACCTTGCGTGGCATCCGGCGCGCCGTCGGTGCCGCCCCGGCTCGAAAGACCCCCGTCCTGGCCGACATGGCCCGCAGCATGGCTCTTTCCGCCCCAGACGGCCTCAAGGGCCTCCGCGATCGCGCATTGCTCTTGCTTGGCTTCGCTGGCGCGTTTCGCCGGTCTGAGCTGGTGGCTCTCGACGTCGCCGATCTCGAGGAAACCGAAGAGGGCTTCCGCGTCACCATCCGCCGGTCGAAGACCGATCAGGAAGGCCATGGCGAAGTGATTGCGATCATCCGCGGCGGGTCGACCTGCCCGGTCAAGGCCGTGAAAGCGTGGTTAGAAGCTGCGGGGATCTCCGAAGGCCCGGTATTCCAGCCGGTTGCTAAGGGTGGCCGGCTTGCTGGCACGCGCCTAACGGCCAAGAGCGTTTGCGATCTCGTGCAGGCCTATGCCGAACGCCTGGGGCTTAATCCGGCGGACTTCGGCGCTCATTCACTGCGCGCCGGATTCCTCACGAGCGCCGCGCGACGCGGCGCATCCGTGTTCAAGATGCGTGACGTGTCACGTCACAAGAGCATGGACGTGCTGCAGGCCTACGTGCGCGATGCAGACATGTTCCGAGATCATGCCGGCGCTGGCTTGTTATAGGGAAGGTCGCCTGCAAGTCGTCGGTGCGGGCCGGACGTATGCCTTCAAAAGAGGAGGCGGTGTCGGTAGCGTCATCCGTCGAGCAGACTGAGGACGCCATGATCGCCCAAGATAAGCCGCGTTGAAAGATGCCCCAGCCCGGGGGCAGCCGGGGCCAGTTAGGCTTGATAGCTCCCGAGAGCGCCCGGGAGCGACACCAAGCTAGCACACCGTCGGCGACCGGTCAGGCCCTAAAGGTGGGCCACTGCAACAGCCCGGCCAGCGCGTCCCACCCCTGCTGGGTGAGTGTGAGATGACCACCGGCGTCGCGGTCGACCATCCCCTTGATCACCATGGCCATTACTGTCTTTTCAGTGATACCGGCCTTTGACCAGGGTGTGCCGCTCGCGATGCAGAAGAGCAGCACGCGCTCGGATACCGATAGCGCCTCGACAGTGATCAGCGCCAGTTTGGTGGGCTCACGCGCCACGCTTTTGCTCTTTCCAATTGGGTCGGGCGTCGGTGCCGATCGCGCCGCGTTTCGCCACCACCGTCACCGATGAAGACGGCCGCCCCGCTGGATCAGAGCCGTGCGAACATTGGGCTCTTCGTGTTGTTTTCCGCCCGCTTTGCCAAACGTTCATAGGCATCGGCAATTTGCAGCAGGATCATTTTCGACTCGGGGTCAATGACGCTCGAGGCACGTGAGCGAGTGCGTCCGGCCAACTCGCGCCAATGGTCAGGACTCATTTGTCTGCTTGCCGTCATCGCCGCATCAGCCTGTTGAGAAACCCCGGCCAGGTTGTCGGGACCTTTGGCCGGGGCTCACGTACGCAAACAGTTGGTCACGTGCTTCGCACGCGAGCCAGACTGTAAGCTCGGGCGATTAAGAAACGGTCAAGCATGCTGGCGCGGCGCTCCCATTCGCCTCCGCACCGTTATCCCGCGTCCAAAACCCGATAGACCGACGCCCGCCCGATCTTGAGCACCTTGGCGATCTCCGAAGCCCCGAGACCCTTGCCCTTCAATTCCCGCACCCTGGCCGCATCTATCGAAGCCGGCTGCCCCGGTTTTTTGCTACCGGGAATAGGCATTATGGGACACAATCCATCGGCTCGGGGCTCCAAGCTCCGCGCCCCGGTGACAGCTTGGCGCCCGTCGTCGCACGGCGGTCCCTTAACGGCAGGCCCATTCCCTCAGGGTGCAACCGGCGTTGCACGCTGCAAGAGCAGCGTTCACGGCTTCATCCTTGGTCGGCTGGCGCCGCCGTACGTCTGCGGTCACGATCGGTGCCCGAGGCGGCAGCCGTGATGCTAAGGCGTCGAACCGGGTTAGATTGCAATGAGGACGTAGCCGCCCAAGGGATTGCCGATGATGCGGGTCCTCTGCTTGGCTCTTGTTTTTGCGCTGACTGGTTGTCAAGACGGCAGAGTCGATCAGGCATCCAAATGTGAGTTCGAGGCCCAAAAAGCTTATCCTCAGGAAAACACCTCGACATCGTCCACAACCGGCAGATTTATCGAATTGTGCATGAGGTCCGCAGGGTACGATTTCGATAATCAAAATCCTAACTGCGTGCTCCCGGCGTTTGAGGCAAACGAGCAACGGAACCCGTACTGTTACCGACCACGGAAATAAGGGTGGTCCGACATCTCGCACATCCTACGCTAGTTGCTATGGTAGTGGGCAGCATCGATCCATTTTCGCTTTGCCTGCCCTTTGGTCTTGCCTTCAACCTCATGGAAATTGCCTAGGTATTTGCCGGATGCGACCCACACTGTCTCGGATCTTTGAATCAGATCGATCTCCACCAGAGCATCACCTTCCCACACCGTTACTGACTCTTTCACTTCTCCGACCTCCGATGCTGCGGTTTAGCCTCCGATCTGACACGATAACGCACCTGCCGTCCTGAACTCGCTCAAATGGTTGTGTGGGCCACCTGCGCGCGGGCCACAACTAGAAACCTCGCATCGTCGTCATGTGATCAGGTCTTGCTAACCGGTGGCATCGACAAAAGCAGCTCCGGCAGCTTTCGCACGCTGGCCTGGCGCGCGATCGTCTCATCATCGCGTGCATACACGTAGGCCAGGGCTTGCTCGTTGGCGTCGTGGACGACGTAGCCGCCCTCGATGCGCGTGGCCGTCCATGGCGGCGGAAAGCCGCCGGCCGCCGGGTGCGGTGTCAGGCATCAGAACTTTGCAAGTTCATCGCGCAACCGGTTTTGGTCCGCTACGTGCAACCTTTGCAAATCCTCAAACCGCAAGAGCAAGTCATTCGCTAGTCGGGTGTCGTGGCCGTCGCGCGAAAGCTCAGCAACTAGTTCCCGCTGACGAGCGATATGCCGCTCGGCATCAGCTACGTGTTGCTCGGTTTGACTGAGATGTTCTGCAATCATCATAGGGTCCATGTGATCCTCGTCAGCCAGCCGGGCCTTGCCACGAAGCCATTGTGCGTCTTGGCACTCCTGAAAATCGGTACGATCGAAATGAGGTTTGGCGTAATGGCCGCCGGTATGCGCTGCCTCCTGTTGTAGGCGGGAGCGTTACCGAACTCTCAGCCACCGACGCCTAAGCTTGGAGCCGCTGTCGGTGATGCCTTGCATATAAGCACCGGATCGCGCGCTGGCCACGAAATAACCAAAGGGGACCGACTGCGCTGGTGCGCTCCCCCGAGACGGCGGGGCTTTTTCGTTGGCGCGGAATAGATCGGTGAAATTGTTCTCGACTTTCGGCCGGGTTGACCGCCGTCGAGGCTATTTCAATCGCGGGCGATGGTCACGCCCACATGTTCGCCAAGTGCTGCCCAGGACTAACCCTCGCCGCCCAAGGCCCGATAGACGCTCGCCCGCCCGATGTTGAGCGCCTTGGCGATAGCCGTTGCGCCATGACCCTCGGCTTTCATCTCTCGCACCCTCGCCGCATCTATCGAAGCGGGCCGGCCCTTGTAGACGCCAGCCGCCTTCGCTTTGGCAATCCCCTCAAGCTGCCGCTCACGGCGCAGGTTCGTCTCGAACTCGGCAAAGACCCCGAGCATGTCGAGGAAGCACTTGCCGGCGGCGGTGCCGGTATCGATCGGTTGCTCCGTCGCCCTCAGGAACGCACCGCGGGCTTTGACCTGGCGCACGATGTCCTGGAGGTCGCCGATGCTGCGGGCGAGGCGATCGATGCGGGTCACCATCAGCACGTCGTCCTTGCGCAAGAATTCGAGGACGGTTCGCAATTCCTCGCGACCCTCGGTCGTGGTGCCGCTGCGCTTCTCGGCGCGGATGACTTCGCAGCTTCAAACCGCATCGAATGGCGTCTGACTGCATCGCGAAAGTATAGCGTTTACGCCGCTTTTATTCCCGACGTTAATCAGTGCCTTTGAGCTTTCGAGAATGATCGATATTCAAGGCGATATGGACGGGATGGCAACTGAGCTTTCAAAATAATAATTTGTTTCGGACGCATATATTTTCGCGAGTGTTTTTGGCTCTCATGCGCCGAAGCGGGTTTTGATATGCATAGGACATATGGCTCGCGTGGCGCGCAATCGGCGCAATGATCCACAGGTAGATTGCAAATCTAAACCTGCTGTTGTTATTGGGTTGCAATAGCAGCTTAGCTTCGCGGATCGAATCAGCGGCAGACGCGCCATCACGCGTCGGCGGGCGCTATCTCCGGCCGTTCTTCGGTCGTTGATGCTTCCTGAATGTCGGTGGATTGGACCGGTGCGCTCCCATCCTCCAGCAGCTGCGTCAGCAGGGTGTGAGCCCGGCGGACTGTCGCCTCACGCGCGCTGTCGAGGCTTGGGTCTGGTCCGCCAGGCATTGCCGCGACCTCCGCCGCTGCCGCATCGGCGTCCGCGATCGCGGCCTTCGCCAGTGCCTCGACGCGGGCGATCACCTGCTTCGGATTGAGCCCACACTCGCGCGCAAAACGTTGCCAGTGCTTTGCGGTCAAGGCGTCGCCCCGCCGCTCGCCGGCGATCTGCTGTGCGAAATTCCGGGTGACGCTCTCCCACACTTCGCCGCACATGACGTCGTACATCGGCGCGAGCGACGCGCCGCCGGTGCGGATCATGATGGCGTAGTTCTTGGCGTGGGCGTCGGTGTTGCAGGTGAGGACGCTGAAGATGACCATTTCGAGCAGCCGCACGATGTCGGTCGGCGGCATACTCCGCCGCGTCACGTCGAACATGTCTTTGAGCGTCGGACCGGGCGCTCCCGAATGGTTGGCTTCGTACTTATCGGACGGATGGCGCCCGAGCGCCTGGCAGAAGTCCTCCTGGTGCAGGCGTCGCCAGCGGCCGTTGACGTACGTGCGATCGTAACGGCCGACGAGAAGGTAGGCCCGACTGCCCGCCCGGCCGGTCGTCACCGATGGCGTCGGAATCTTCAACCGTCTTGCCAGCGTCAGGCAGAATGCTTCGTTTTGCACGCAGCCCGGAAGGCGCGGCGTGTCGGGTTTGAGGATGTGCGTTGACGGCGAGCCGTTCATCGGAATGCAGATCCGCCCGACGTCGTCGACGGCCACAGCGAGCTTGGTTTGCGCGCCCGCGAGCGACATCGACACGCCTTCTTCGCCGACGAGGAACGGCTTGTTCGGCAACTCTTCGATCAAGCTTTCGACCGCTTGCGGCGTCTCGAGAAGGCGCCATTGCACGGAGGATGTCCGGCCGGCGTGACCGAACGAGAGCGCGCCCGCGGTGTCGCCGCCGATCGCGGACAGGAGGCCGATGACGTCGCCGCGCGACATCCCGAGGAGCTGCCCGAGCGTGCGCAACTGCTCGTTTTCCGGCAACAGGTTGGCGGCCCAGGTCAGGAAGATCGGCGCGGCGATGCGCTCCGGCCGAAACGGCATCGTGGTCGAGATCGGGAAAGCGCCGCGGAGCTTCATCCAGTCGGGGTCGTAGGTGAAACCCGGGCCGCTGGTGTCGACGTCGATGATGCCGACCGCACGTTGTTCGAAGTAAACGGAAAGCCGCGCCATCTAGTGTTCCACGTCTTCGGTGAATTCAGGCAGGTCATCGCCGTCGACGTTTGTCGCCGCTGGCGCACTGCCGCTGGAAAGTATCTCAGCGGGTGCGATCCCAAGCGCCTGCGCCACCATGAGGCTGCGCCCAAGCTGGCAGGACGCCTTGCCCGCTTCGAGTTCGATCAGGAATCTGCGACCGACGCCCGTCGCGAGCGCCAGTTCATGCTGCCGCATTTTTAAGGCGCGCCGGCGGCTGCGGATGAGCGAACCGAAGGCGTGCGCCATCTGCGAGGCTGTGCGGCTCGCAATGCTTTCGTCGCTGCTCATTATTGCCCCTCATGTTCCCGCTCGGGAATTATCGGGGCGAAACCTTACCAATTCGTTGAAAATGTACCCGACTGGGTACATTTGGGTGACTGCAGTGGTAATTATTCGGCGGCGGCGCTGGGCGCGCCACGCATTTATTCGACAGCTCTCACCAGAACAGGAAAAAACCGGGGTCGGTCTTGTAATTGATCCCGAACTTCACCTCGGAGATTTGCTCGCTGACGGAAATTGCGGAATTCGCGGCGATCTTCGCGCCTCCGATAGCCCCGGTCACGGGAATGGTTTCAGACCACGTGCCGAAATCAATAAAATCATATTCGAGCTTGACCGTGAAATTGCGCGCAAAGGCCCATTCGATGCCGGTTCCGAGCGTCCAGCCTGTTCGCGTGTCCTGAGCGTTGCCCGAGAACCCGCCTACCAGCGTTCCGGCACCGACGCCGCCGTCTGCCGACGATAGGGTGTAGTTGCCCCCGGTCCATGCCGCGCCAGCCTTTCCGTAGAGCATCCATGTGTCTCGCGCGACGCCCAGTCGCGTCGTGGCGGTGGCAATCCATTGGGTCCTGAATCCGAACGTTTCGCTGCCGGTGAAGATGCTGCCGGGAGCTGGCGGAAGAGCACCGTTCATAGAGCCTTTCATGCTGGTCCAGGAATATTCATATTCGGTACCGAGCACGAGTTTGCCGACCTGAACATTGGCGCCGGCTTGCAGGCCGCCCACGAACGAACTGGTCGACATGGGCAGCGGCGTCGGGCCGCTGAGAAATACCGATGTCGGCGGCGCTGCGCCCGTCGTCAGATTGTAAATGTTGTAGCTCGACGGATCGCTGAATTCCGTCTTCTCCCAACTGCCACCGACGTGGGCGCCGATGTAGAGACCGGTCCAGTCGTAATCCGTGGGTATCGGCGGTGGCGGGGCAGGGGCCAGATCACCGGCAATTGCAGAACGAGACGCGAGTATTCCGATCGCCACTAAAACAACAACGCTTCGCATGGTCGCCCCCAATCTGGGGTTGCCAGCATAACTCGGCTCGCTGAATTTGGCTGTCGCCCATTAGCAACATTACAAATGTACCGCCGAAAATGAATTGTAGATCTTATATCATACACGCAATGGAGGTGTTCGCGGCCTTGGTACGTGAATGCTTCTTATTCAGGGGCAATGCCGGGGTGCGGTCACGGTCCACCGTAACGCCGCTGCGCGACCAAAAAGCCGCCCACACCGAGGGATGCAGCGGACGTGGAAAAGAGAAGATAGCCCACTTGGCTGCCGGCCAACGCGAAGAAGCCGCTAATCACCATCGCTGCGCCCACGGCAATGCCGAAGGCCAAGCCCAATTTCGTCATAGTGATACCCCCAATCCCCATGTCGAACACGCATCATACGCTGTCTCGCTGCTGTTACCAAATCTGCGGCGATTGGCATGGACCTCATGGCGACGCCGAAACCAACCCCCGTCCTCCATCCATGTGAGCGGCCCACGTCTATGTTGTGAGCCATTGCGCCCAGCGTTCGCGGATTTGCGCGAGGCGCGGCGCGATCCAAGCCGCATCGTGCTGGAATGAGACCTTTTCGTTCTCTGGCCACGCCGGCGTCTGGCGCAGCCGCGCTTCGGTCATCAAAGCGCGCGCTTCGGGATTGGCGGGCCCGTACGGCAACAATGTCGCAAAATCCGCCTGGGGCTTGGCTTGCGCCACGAAATTGCAGAACTCCCAAGCCGCCTTTGCGTTCGGATCGCCCTTGGGCACGAGGAGATTCGCGTTGTAGATTTCAGCACCGTTCCACACCAGTTCGAGCGGCACCTTGTCGTCGATCAGATCGACCGCGCGCGCACTCCACATGGCGATCATGTCGACCTCGCCATCGCGGATCAGCTGCTGGGATTGCGAGCCGTCTCGCCACCATACTTTGATATGCGGCTTGAGCTCGTCCATCTTGCGAAAGGCGCGGTCGATATCCATCGGGTAGAGCTTGTCGGCGGGTACGCCATCCGCAAGCAGTGCAAACGCAAGGCACGTGAATGATCGATCAAACATGCAGCGCCAGCCCGGGAACCGCTTCACGTCCCAGAAATCGCGCCAGTTTTGCGGGCCGCCGTTCGGAAATCGATCCTTGCGGTAAACGATGTTGGTGCCAAGCGAATAGCTGGTGATGCCGTATTCGCGGCCGATGTTCGACGGCAATTGTCTGATTCGGACCGCTGCATCGTCGACCTTCTCGAGAAGGCCTTCGAGCACGGCCTGACCGTACTCGACGTCACCCAGATTTATGAGGTCCCATTCGTAGTTTCGGGTCCGTACCTGGGCTTTGAGCTTGGCGAAGGAAACCCCTGGGACGGTTCTGATCCGAATGCCGGTTTGCGCCGTGAACGGATCGAAGAAGGCTTTTCGCCAGGCGGTCTCCCACACGCCGCCATATGAACTCACGTAGACGGGGCGGGTCTGTGACTGGGCCGAAACGATGTAAGGAGCAAACAGCGCGCCAGCGCCAGTCGTCAGCACTGCGCGGCGAGACACCAGGGATCGAGCCGTCATCGGCGCTCCACGCCTTGATCCGATCGAGTTCGACCAGCGAGGGGATCGGGCCTCGCCTCGATTTCTTGCGCATGTTACAAAATTCGTGGGGCGTCCCGCAAATCAGGACGGGTCGGGAGAAGCTGAAATTTCGGCCACCAGAGCAACGCTCGGCATCTCGAGCCGCGACAGCATGACCGCGTGGCTACTGACCGCACCTGCGGCGCTCGTCATCGTGGCCCTCTTTATCGTCCCAATCGGCTACGTGCTGCTTCTGAGCGTCACCGATCCGACGGTCTCGCTCGAACATTATCGGCGTCTCTTCACCGTCCCGCTCTACACGGGCGTGCTTCTCAACACCTTCAAAACCGCCCTCATCGTCACGATCGCCAGTCTGCTGATCGGCTATCCGCTCGCCTACGTGATGGCACGCCGCAACGATGCGCTAGCGATCATCTTCCTCGTCGCCGTCGGCATGAGCTTTTGGACGGGCTTCGTGGTGCGCACCTATGCCTGGCTCATCATCCTCGGCAACAAAGGGCCGATTTCCGCACTCTTCGGCTTGGCAGGCTGGGGAGCGCCGCCGCAGCTCCTGTTTACGTCGTTCAGCTCAACGCTCGGCATGATCCACATCCTGCTGCCATACATGGTGCTCTCGCTTTACGGCGTGATGCGCCGGATCGAGCCTTCCTACATACGGGCCGCCGAAGGGCTCGGTGCTCGGCCGACGAGCGCATTTGCCCACGTCTTTCTGCCGCTCAGTTTGCCCGGCGTCGTCAACGGCTGCGTGCTTGTCTTCACCCTGTGCCTCGGATTCTACATTACGCCGATCCTCCTCGGCACGCCGAAGGACATGATGATCTCTCAGCTCATCAGCCAGCAGATCGAGGACCTTCTGGCCTGGGGCTTTGCGTCGGCAATCGCTGTCGTCCTGCTCGGCTTCACGCTCATCCTGCTCGGTGTCTACAATCGGTTCGCCGGCCTCGACCGGCTATGGGGATAGCCGGGTGCGCTACGTTCCACTGCTGCTGGCATGGCTGGCCGCGCTCTTTCTTGTAGCGCCGATGGCCATCATCGTGCCGATGTCGTTCTCGAACGCGATTTCGTTCGAATTCCCGCCGCCGGGATACTGGATCGGCTATTACGCGGAGTACTTCACGAACGCCTCCTGGCTCGACGCCACCGCCAACTCCTTCCTGATCGCCTTCGGCTCGACGGTGTTGACGCTGCTGCTTGCATTGCCGGCAGCTTTTGGCTTTGCCCGTTATCGTTTCGCTGGAAAGAATGCGCTCAATCTCCTCATCATGGTGCCGATCATCGTGCCGGCGATCGTCAGCGCACTCGGCTATTACGGCTTCCTGAGCCTCATCCATCTTGTCGGCACGCACGCCGGCATGATCATTGCCCACAGCGTACTGTCGATACCCGTCGCATTTCTGGTCATCGCTGCGGCGTTTAAGGGGTTCGACCGCAATCTTGAGCGTGCCGCCATGAGTGCGGGCGCCGGTCCGTTGCGCACCTTCTTCTGGGTCACGCTACCGGTGCTGCGCCCAGGCATTCTGGTCGGCGCATTGTTCGCCTTTCTTCATTCCTTCAATGAGGCGGTCGTCGCGATCTTCATCGCCGGGCGGGACGCCTCGACATTGCCGAAAAAAATGTTCGAATCGATCCGCCTTGAGTCCGATCCCGTGATCGCCGTGGTGTCGACGCTTCTGACCGGCGCCGTGCTGGTCGGGGTCATCATCGCGCTGTTCTTCCGTCGCAGGCCCGCACATGCAACTTGATCCGCTCCTCAAACCTCGTTCGGTCGCAGTGGTCGGAGCAACCGACCGTCCCGGCGCAGGACGCATGATCGTCGAGTCGCTGGGATCAATCGGCTTCACCGGGCAGATCTATCCGGTCAATCCGAAGTATCAGACGGTCCTCAACCACGTCTGCTATCCAAGCCTTGCCGATCTCCCCGCGCCACCCGACGTCGTCGTCTTCTGTATTCGCAATCCCCTTGTTCCGGAGCAGCTCCGTCTCGCCGTGAAGCACGGTGCGCGCGCCGCCGTAATTTACGATGGCGGGTTCGCCGAACTCGGCGGTGAGGGGGCCAAGCTCCAAGCCGAGATCGCCGGCCTCTGCCGCGAAGCAGGCGTCGCTGTGTGCGGGCCAAACTGCATGGGGATTCTCAATCCCACGGCGCGCGTCACCACCTACAAGCAAAGTGTCATGAACACGGCAGGCCTTGCCGGCAACGTTGGCTTGATTTCCCAAAGCGGCTCGGTGTGCATTGCGATGCTGTCCGACCTGCGCCGCTTCGGCATCAGCCTTTCGATCTCCTCAGGCAATGAAGCCGTGACCAGGGCCACGGATTATCTCGATTATCTGATCGACGACCCTGCGACTAAGATCATCGCGAGTTTTCTCGAAACCGTCCGCGAGCCCGATCGCTTCGTGGCCGCGCTCGACCGGGCAGCGGCTGCCGGAAAACCGGTGGTGGTGCTCAAGGTCGGACGCTCCGAACGGACGCGGCGAGCCATCACCAGCCATACCGGCGGCATTGCCGGCGAGTCCCAAGTATTCTCCGCCGTGTTGCGCGCCCGTCGCGCGATCGAGGTCAATGATCTTGATGAAATGACGGAAGTGCTGGCGGTCTGCCAGGGCGAGCGCTGGCCGCGCGGCCGACGAATCTCGGTGATCACCGGCTCGGGCGGGCTCGCTGAGATGATCCTCGACAACGCGGCGACCGTCGGTCTCGATCTCCCGCCGCTGTCGCCGCAGGAGCGCCAGGAGGCCGAGGCGGTGATCGGCCGTATCACGGGCGATGGCAATCCGTTTGATGCTTGGGGGAACGGCAACTATGCGGTGAATCTCCCGCATGCCATGTCGGTCGTCGACAAGAGCCCGCGCATCGATGCAGTCGTGTATTGCGCGGACACGAGCAATGAAGGCCACCTCGGTGACCCGAAGCGGGTGATCGAAACCGTCAAGATGCTGGCCCAGGCGTCAGCGGCTTCCACCAAGCCTTATTACCTGATGAGTTCACGGCCCGGCACGATGAATGCCGTGCAGGTCAAGGCGCTGCGCGAAGCGGGTCTCGTGCAAATCGGCGGAACCCGCCAGGGTCTTGGCGCGCTTGATCGCGTCGGCCGATACATGATGGAGCTGCCGCCGCTGCGCACCGCCGCACCCCGGCCCGCTACACAACTTGCCGATGTCCTCACGGCTAGCCCGCGCCGACAAACCATCAATGAGTTCGACGCCAAGACACTGCTCACGACCTATGGCATTCCGACCGTGCGCGAGCGCCGCGTCGCCACGCCCGCGGAAACAGCCGCCGCCGCGCGCGAGATCGGCTATCCGGTCGTCCTCAAGGCTGTGTCCGACGACATCGCCCACAAGACCGAACTCGGTCTGGTCGCCGTCAACCTTAAGAATGACCGGGACATTGCCGAAGCATTTGCGCAGCTCAACGAGCGAATTTCGCGTCTCGACAAGCGTCCCGCCGACCTTGCGTTTCTAATGCAGGAATTCGTTGCTGACGGCATCGAGGTGTTTGCCGGCGTGACCCGCGACCCTGACTTCGGCTTGATGCTCGCGTTCGGCATGGGCGGCACCGCCATCGAGATCATGCGCGACTTCGCGTTGCGCGCGCTGCCGCTGCGCGAAGGCGACGCCGAGGCAATGATCGCCGAGACACGCGGCGCCGGGTTGTTGGGAGCGGTGCGCGGCAGGCCGGCCGCTGACGTTAAGAGCCTTGCCGCCTGCCTCACGGCGCTTGCCGATTTCGCTCAAACGAACGCCGATTTCATCGAGGGGGTCGATCTTAACCCCATCAAGGCATTGCCCGAGGGATGTGTCGTCGTTGATGCCTTGATCGTTCCGAAGCGCGCAGCCCTGAGCAAGCCGTGAGTCCTCCTCACCTCAGCCTGCGCAATGTGGTCAAGACTTATGACGGCAAGGCGAACGCTGTCGACGGCGTCACGATCGACATTGCACGCGGCGAATTCATCACGTTCCTCGGCCCCAGCGGCTCCGGCAAGACGACGACGCTCTTGATGATCGCGGGGTTCGAATACCCCACTAGCGGCGTCATCGAACTCGATGGGCACGACCTTCTGCTGAGTAAGCCATATGAGCGCAACATCGGCATGGTGTTTCAGAGCTATGCGTTGTTTCCGCATATGACCGCGGCAAAGAACGTCATGTTTCCGTTGCGCATGCGCCACGTGCCGCGGCACGAGCGCGAAGCACGCTCCGCCAGCATACTCGAGCTTGTCGGTCTGCGCGGGCTAGGTCATCGATATCCCCGCGAGCTGTCGGGCGGACAACAGCAGCGCGTCGCGCTGGCGCGCGGCCTCGTCTTCGATCCCGAGCTTCTGCTGCTCGACGAGCCCCTAGGGGCGCTCGACAAGAACTTGCGCGAGCAGATGCAGGTCGAAATCAAGCGCATTCATCGCAAGACCGGCACCACCATGATCTACGTCACGCACGACCAGACCGAAGCGATGACGATGTCGGACCGGATCGCGGTATTTGCCCACGGAAAGCTCGAGCAGGTGGGCTCGCCGCTCGAAGTCTATAACCGCCCGGTCAGCCGCTTTGTCGGCGAGTTCATCGGCGACAGCAATTTTTTCGCCGCACGGATCAACTCTACCCGTCCCGGCTGGCTGGAACTCATCGGAATCGGTCCGGTGCGCGTCGCCACGGATAGACCCATCTCATCCGGCGATCCTGTGCTCATGATCCGCCCCGAGCGTCTTCGCCTTTGCAAGGCCGGCGAAACCGACGATTTGAACATCGTCGACATCGCCATCGACGAGATCATCAATTACGGAGACTCGGTCGTGGCAATCGGAAACAGCAGGGGGGTGCCGCTGCGCATGCGTCTTCCCGGCAGCGAGCTTGCTGCGCTGCGCCTGGGTACGACCGTCAAGGTCGGCTGGAATCCGGACGATGCGCACCTTCTCGTTTCGCGCTAGGCTCCCTCGTCCAATGACAACGTTGCCTCGGGAGGCGCCGATGAAGAGCACGTGGCGGTTCGATCGCGGACGACGCAAGCTGGTCTTGCTCGGAGGAGCGACGGCGGCAAGTGCGGCGCTGGGTCCGCTCCTCATCACTGAACGCACGATCGCGCAGACGCGCACCCTTTACGTGAATTCCTGGGGCGGCAGCTGGACCGCCGCCCAAGACGCTGCCTTCTTCAAGCCGTTCACCGCCGCCACCGGCATTCAAATCCGCACCGTCACGCCGGTGTCCTACGGCAAGATCAAAGCCCAGGTGCAAACGGGCGTCTATCAGTTCGATGTGACCTCAGTCAGTTCGGTGTTGTGGCTGCGCGCCGATCGCGAAGGTCTGGTCGAGCCGATCGACTGGAGCACCGTCAAGAAGGATGCCATTCCGCCGGAAGCGCTCGTCGCTGGTGGCCGCGCCATCGCAACAAACATCCTCGGCACAAACCTGTGCTATCGCACCGACAAGTTTCCCAATGGCAGCGTCAAATCATGGGCGGACTTCTGGGACACCGAAAGATTCCCGGGCCCGCGCAGCCTTTGCATCAACGACCCCCAGCGCTCGCTGATCTATGCGCTGCTCGCCGATGGCGTGCCGCTGGACAAGCTTTATCCGCTCGACGTTGATCGCGGCTTCCGCAAGCTCGATAAGATCAAGCCTCACATCAAGGTATGGTGGCGCGAGGGCAATCAATCCCAGCAGCTCATCCGCGACGGCGAGGTGGTCATGATGTCGATCTGGAACGCGCGCGCCACTGAACTCAAGCAGCAGGGCGTCCCAGTCGAGCTGCTGTGGAATGGCGCCGTGAGAAGCAACAGCACGTGGACCGTGGTCAAGGGTGCGCCCAATCGGAAACTCGCGTGGGAATTCGTCGAGTTTTCCACGCAGGCCAAACCGCAGGCCGATTTCAATACGCGTCTCTATTACGGCCCCGTCCACCCAGGCGCCTATGCGTTTATCCCAAAGGACATTGCCGGCCAGCTTCCGACCTACGCCGACAACATGGCGGTCTCGATCGCGGAGGATGATCGATGGGAGGTAGAGCACATCGTCCCGATCGAGGAACGATTCCTCCAATGGGTTTCGTCTTAAAGAGCGCGTGAGATAAGGAAAATGGCCGACCTTGCGCTTTACGAGGCCGACGGCAACATCGGCTTCGTCACGTTGAATCGCCCGGACAAGCTCAACGCGCTCAACGCCGATCTGAAGCGCGATCTTGCGGCCGCCCTGTGCAAGGCCGACGACGATCCGGTGACCAGCGTCGTCGTTCTCCGCGGCGCCGGTCGCAGCTTTTGCGTCGGCTACGATATTTCGGCGGGAAGTTCTTCCGATGAGGCTTGGCGCCATGACGCGCTGAAGTTCCACGACCGCCTCAGCGGCAGCTTGGCGCTGGAACTTATGCCCTGGTACATGAAGAAGCCGGTTCTTGCATCCGTACAAGGCCACGCGTTAGGCGGCGGCTGCGAACTCGCGATGTTCTGCGACCTTACGATAGCCGCCGACGACTCCAAATTCGGCGAGCCTGAAATCAGATTTTCGCAGTCCGGACCAGGTTTCATCATGCCCTGGCTCATCGGCTACAAGAAAGCCCGCGAGCTCATGTATCTCGGTGACATGATCGATGCGCCGACTGCGCTTGAGTTCGGGATGATCAACCGCATGGTCCCGCGCGACACGCTCGCGGATGCGACATTGAAGTTTGCAAAGCGCCTCGCACTGATTGCTCCCGAGGCGCTTCGCGCCACCAAACTTGCAATCAATCGCGGCGCCGACGCTGCCGGGTTTCGCAACGCCATGCAGGCGGGCATCGACGTGGTCGCACCGCTCTATGCAGCGAAGACCGAGATCGGCGCGCGGTTTCGCGAGATTGCCGCCGAGCAGGGGTTGCCCGCCGCATTGAAATGGCGGCGCGGCCAGTTTGAATGAGATGCCGGCGATAATCGGGTGCACCCCGTCATCCGCACAATCGTTTTCTCTTCAGCTTCTCGATTCCACCAAACCATCAATCAGAAATCGGGCTTGTCTGCCACGGGCAGCGGCTCAACGTCTTGCTTGAAGGGATTGTAGAGTTCGCCTTCGGTGCAACTCAACTCCCGCAGCGGCCCTTGTACGCGCCTCCAGCGATGGATCACATGCAACGGTTTGATGAGGACAGCCGGGTCCTCGATGGTGACGTCGGCTTCGAGAGTCTTGCCGTCGTCGATCAAGCGATAGCGCTCCACCACGTGCAGCTTATCGCTGTGCGGGGTGCGGTAATTATCGATGAAGGTTCTCGTGTTCTGGCCGATGGTATCGACCACGAGGGTGTCGCCTTCGTAACGGCCGACCGATTCGCCGTACCAGGACGGCTTCGGATTTTCCGAATGCGGCACATCGAGGTAGACGTGACGCACTTGCTGATCCATCTGCCAGATCATCGTCACCTTGCGCGGCGTCTGCAGGAAAAACGTGGGCTGTGCCGGGTTCAATAAGTAAGCCGGCACACCGGTCGCCCAGCAGCGCAATTCCCGCGCATACATGGCTTTGCCGCGGAGGACCTCGTCGTTCGACTTTGCAAGCTCGTCCTTGGCAAATTTCGTCAGGTTGGGATTATCGACGTCAGCTATCCTGAAAGTCGCCTGCCGGCCCGTGTTGTTGGGCACATAGGGATGAGCGGGATGGTCGCCGACGGGAGGCGGACTGTCCGGTGCCGCAATCCAGTTGGTGCCGATCGAGACCCACCCGGCGTGGTTTGACGACAAGTCGGGTGCCGCGGTGCGATCCTGCGCCAGCAGTGGCGAGACTCCCGCGCCGACGCCGACAAAAACGACCAAGCTTCCGGCAAGCCGGCGAGGCGAGGCGAATTTCGCAAGTGCGGACATGAAAGCTCTCCTCAAAGTCATCGGCCCTACTAAACTTGATCACGCCTGCAGGAAAGCATTCTTCTGGGGCCTTTAGAAAGGCCCTTGATCCCTTCTGCGAACTCGCTCGCGAGGAGTCCGGAATCCTTTGTTGAAGGAATAGCCCTCCCGTCGTGCTGCCGTGCTACTATCTCGACCAAGTCTTCAGGATCGGGAGGCGCGCATGCGTGTTGTCGCTCTCATTCTCGTATTTTTGCTCGGCAGCGGCCCGGCGTTCGCCTGGCAGGAATATGTGTATCTCGACCAGGGCGTCGCTATCCAATTCCCCGCGAAACCCGACGCGATGAAATCAGTCTACGACTCGACTCTGGCCAAGGGATTTCCTTCGACGATCTACTCGGCCGAGGACGATCATGTTCTCTACAAGCTGACGGTGGTCGATCTCACTGACCGCCATGATGTCGGCGCGAATTTCCTGAATGAAGCGGCGTTTGGGCTGATGCGCGAGGGCGAAGTGCTGTTCACGGACTTTCCGCGCGTCTACCAGGGGGTGAAAGCGATCTACGGCGTCACGCTGGTGGTCGATCGCATGAACGGCAGCCGCGTGCGCTCGTCGCTCTATTACAATAAAGGCAGGCTCTATATCGCCGAAGCCTTCGTGCTGCCCGCACGCGGCGACAAGGATATGACCACTCCATCGCGCTACGACCAGACGATCCGTTTTCCGCCGGACGGGCGCTTCGACTGAACACCGGCGTAGCCGCCGCCGGCGCAAAACCCTGACCGACTGCTCCCTTGCGTCAGAAGGGAGGAAGGATCTCGCCGGTGCCGTCGCCGCAGCCGCGGTTGGAGCACAGTTTCCGCCCGCTCGTCAGCTTGGCGCTCATGAGCTGGCCGCCGCGCGAGCCATCCTTCATGGGATGAAAGCCGACCTCGACGCTGTCGCCGACCTTGAATGTATCGTTCGACCAGCCGAGGCGCGCCAACTGCAATACCGAGCCGCCCTCGAAGGACCATGTCGACACATCGCCCTTGTCGTTGACTATGGTGACATGAAGCCAGGTGTGCGGGTTGACGAGCTCAAACTGCTTTACGGTTCCCGTGGTGTAGACCAGCTTCGAGGAATCGAAAATCGCGAAGGCATGGTGCGCAAGAACAGGCGCGGTCAACAGCGCGCTGGCCAAGCTCGCAAGTGCGAAAGCTGCCCGGATCATTTTTCGCTCCATGTTTCGCTCCATGGCATTGATAGCCAACGGTATCAGCAAATCTCAATACGCGTAAGGGCAAACGCGCCCGGTGTGCGCCCGCAAACTCCCAAGCTGCCGTGGCCGGGCCCGACCGGCTATCCGCAACTGTTGAAAAGCGCTATCGTCCGCGTGTTCGGTTCGAAGGAAATTCCGTTGCTGTAGGATACTGCCGCGCAAAAAGGAGGCCGTCATGCGTGAGAGTTTCTCAGGCGCGATGATAAGGGTCACCATTGCCGGGCTCGCTGTCAGCGTTGTCGTTTCCTTCTCCATCACTCGGGCGTTCGCTCAGATGCCGGGCGCATCCGGAAAGGAGCCGGTCTCCGCGCTGAGAACGCCCTGGGGCGAACCTGATCTGCAGGGCATCTGGACCGACGAGACCGATACGCCGCTGCAGCGCTCGCCCAAGTATGCCAATCAGGAATTTTTCACCGAGGCTCAGCGCGCAGAACTGGATCGACAGCGTTCGGCGATGCAGGGACGCGAGCGGCGCGCAGAGCGCGGAACAGTGGCCGATGTCGCCGGCGCCTACAATGACGTGTTTACACCCAAGAAACGCACCGGCGCGCGCACATCGCGGATCGTCGAACCGCCCAACGGCCGGCTACCGCCGCTGACGCCGGAAGCGCAGAAGATTGCCGCTGCCGAACGCGAGTTTCGACTGGCGCTGCTGCAAGCGACCGAAACCTGCAAAAATAAGGAATCGCCCTGCAGCGGGGGCAAGTACGATCCGACCCCATCGCCGCGTTTCGGCGATACGCCTCCTCGCTACAACACGGCGACAATCAATCGCTACGATGGTCCGGAGGACGCCTCGTTGCCGGTGCGCTGCCTGATGGGTGGCGTGCCGGAGGTCGGTCGGCTTGGAGCGATCGCCGATCGGATCAGCTTCCGACGCATCGTTCAGACACCCGGCGGCATCACGATGTTCTACGACGTCGGGCAGGGGCAAGGGTGGCAACGCAATATCGTCATGGACGGCAGCCCGCATTTGCCTGCTACCATTCGTCAATGGTATGGCAACTCGCGAGGGCGCTGGGAAGGCAATACCCTCGTGATTGACGTGACCAACTTCAATCCGAAGACCGATTTTCAGGGGTCGCGCGAAAACCTTCATGTCATCGAGCGGTGGACGAGGACGGGTCCCAATTCCCTTGAATACACCGTGACGGTTGAGGATCCGACGGTATGGACGCGGCCTTGGACTGCCAAGCAGGAGTTCATTCGGCAGAGTGACGAGGAAAACCGAATATACGCCGAGCCGCGATGCATTGAAGGAAACTATGGTCTCCCGGGATTACTTCATGGGCACCGCATGGAAGACCTCGCCTTCGCGGAAGGACGAGGTGTTGATCCAAGAACCATAAGTACCATCGCGGTTGACGACGGCGAACGTGATCCGTTGCAATAGCGCGCGGCAGTGCAAACCGAGACCGCGGTGTTCGACAACTGGGTTTTTTCGAAACGAAGCTAGCCTGAATCGCAATTCTCTATCGGTATAGGTTTCTGATAGGGCAGGATTTCCGGAACCGCCGCAGCCACCGTTCGGTTGGCTAAGCATAAGGGCGGTCCAAGGGGAGGACACCATGCGTTACCGAAAATTGTTCGGTGCAATTGGAATGGCCGGCACCGCGGTGATGATCTGCAGCGGCGCCAACGCGGCCGAACCTGCGAAATACCCGGAATGGAAGGGCGCGTGGGAGCGGTATGTCCCCCCGGTCTCCGTGGTTTCTCCGTCCGGTCTCCGCACCCCCGGGGGCCAGCCTTCGTTCGATCAAACGAAGCCGTGGGCGCACGGGCAGGAAGCTCCGCTCACGCCGGAGTATCAGAAGGTTTTGAACGACAGCATGGCCGACCAGGCCGCGGGCGGTCAGGGCAACAATTTCGACCGCGCTCGCTGCATGCCGACCGGCATGCCGCACATGATGACATTCGGGCCGTTCGAATTCGTCGTCACGCCGCACGCCACCTATGTTTTGATTGGCACGCAGGCGCGCCGCATCTTCACCGACGGCCGCGATTGGCCCAAGAATCTAGAGCCGAGCTATGCCGGCTATTCGATCGGCCGGTGGATCGACGAGGACGGCGACGGCACCTATGACGTACTCGAAGCCGAGACGCGCGGCTTCAAGGGACCGCGCGTTTACGACGCTAGCGGCCTTCCCCTCCACTTCGATAATCAATCCATTTTCAAGGAGCGTTTCCGCCTCGATAAGTCCGATCCGAAAGTTCTGCACGATGAAGTGACGGTCATCGATCACGCCCTGACGCGGCCATGGGTGGTGGACAAACGATATGTGCACAGCTCAAATCTGCATCCCGACTGGCGCGAGAGCAGCTGCGTCGAAGGGTCAGATTTATTGGCCATCGGCAAGGAGATGTATATCATTCGGGCCGACGGTTTCTTGATGCCCGCAAAAAAAGATCAGCGGCCTCCGGATTTGCGATATTTCAAACAACGAACGAATTGAAATCAAAAGGGTGGTCGCGCGGGTGCGGCTGTTTCGTCATATCCGCGCTTGCATCCGGGCAGCGGCGTTCGCGATCGCGTTCAGCGCTGCTTGGGCGCCCGCCGCCCATGCGCAGGATTACCCGTCGCGGCCGATAAGGCTTATTGTCGGCTTCGCTGCCGGCGGCACAACGGATTTCATGGCGCGGCTGCTGGCCGAAAAGTTGCGGGCGCCGTTGGGGCAGATCGTTCTCGTGGAGAACAAGACCGGCGCCAATGGCGCGCTTGGCGCCGAATTTGTCGCGAAATCCGAGCCTGACGGCTACACGCTCTATTTCACAACGGCTGGCGTCGCGACGGTCTACCCCCATATGCGTGCCAGCGCGCTTTACGACCCCATCAAGGATTTTGCTGCGGTCGGACTTGTCGCCTTCAACTCGACCATGCTGGTCGTGAACGCGGCGATGCCGGTCGATTCAGCGCGCGGGCTCGCCGATCTCGCGCGACGGCGGCCCGGCCAGATCACGATCGCAATCACCGGTCTCGGTTCGGTCTCCCATCTCGGGCTTGAGCTTTTTCAGGCGTCCGCCGGTGTCGATTTCGTCCGCGTTCCTTACCGCGGCGCCGCACCTGCCATGTCCGACCTCATCGGTGGCCAGCTCGACGGCCTGTTCGGCGATGGCCCCACCATCATCGCGCACATCAGGGCCGGGAAGATCAAGCCGCTCGCGGCGACGTCGCGCGAGCGCTCGCCGATCTTTCCCGACGTGCCGACCTTCGGCGAGCAAGGCTTCGCCGACACCATCGCCGATCAATGGGCGGGCGTGCTCGCGCCAGCGCGTACGGCGCCGGCGATCATTGCCAAACTCAACGGGGCGATGGTCCGGGTCCTCGATGATCCGGAGGTGCGCGCGAAACTCGCGCAAACCGGTACCGTGCCGGCGCCCGATTCCCCTGAGCACTTCAAGCGCTATCTCCACGACGAATATGATCGCTGGGGCCGCATCATTCGCGAGAAGGGCATCCGCGGCGAATAGCGGTAGCCCGGATGGAGCCAACGGGTCCCGCCTCCGGCGGGCCCGATGACAGGCTCCGCGCAATCCGGGATTACCCTTTCCACTCACGCGGCGTGTTTCGAAAGGCTGTCCCCGGATTGCGCTGCGCTCCATCCGGGCTACTTCAGTAAACGGGCTACTTCAGCAGATGGCCGAAGCGCTGACGCGCAAGGCGGGCGGCTTCGGGGGAGGGGGCATTCACCTTCGGGAATTTGTCGCGCCAGTGCCAGGGGCGGCACGCGTCGATGATGGCGCGGCTGTTGGTGAAATCGCCTTTGGCCTTGCGCTCCGGTTCGATGCGCGGATCGAGCGGCGTCGACCACGCATTGTGGATGATATCGATCGATGTCGCGGGATCGGAGCGCGTGAGCATCGCCCAGATCAGCTGTTCGAGATCGGACACGTCGATGTCGTCGTCGGTGACGATGATGTAGCGTCCCGCATAGGCGCCCGAGTGGCACATGGCGGCGACGTGGCCCGCCTGCATGGCGTGGCCCGGATAGCGCTGGCGGATGGCGACGCCAAGTAGCAGCCGCGCCGTGCCGATCTCGTGGGCCCAGGCCGCGACGACATCGGGCACGCCGGCCTTGACGATGTTCTCGCGCACGATCGCCGAGCGCGTCAGCGCGCGATACCGGGCGACTTCGTCCGGCGGACGCTGCGGCGCGCAGCCGAGCAGGATCGGATTGTTGCGGTGGTAGATCGCCTTGATATCCATCACAGGTTCCTGACGGACATCGCTGCCGTAATAGCCCATCCACTCGCCGAAGGGGCCCTCGGGGCGCACGTTGCCGGGCTCGACGAAGCCTTCGATCACGATCTCCGCATTTGCGGGGATCGGCAGCCCGGTGATCGGCGCCTTGACCACGTCCACCGGCTGTCCGCGGACGCCGCCGATGACCTCGTACTCGCAGACGCCGTAGGGCACCTCGCTCGAGGCCATCAGGAACGACATCGGATCGCAGCCGACCACGATAGCAACCGGCATCGGCTCCTTGCGGGCTTCGTACTTGTCGCGCTGAATGCGGCCATGCTTGCCGGGCGAGATGTAGAAGCCGACGGTCTTCGCGTCGTGAATCATCACGCGATAGGTGCCGCAGTTGATCCAGCCTTCTTCGGGGTCGCGGGTGACATTGAAGCTGCCGGTGCCGATGTAACGGCCGCCGTCCGCCTCGTGCCATTTGGGTGTCGGAAAGATGTTGACGTCGATGGCGTCGCCCGTGATCACGTTCTCGAACACCGGTCCGTCGTTGACGTAGCGGGGCGGAATGCGCTTGAGGTCCGCCATGTAGTGCTCGCGGAAAGCCTCGCTCAATTCCAGCTTTGACAGATTGGTCGGAAAGCCGAGCGTCATCTTCTGCCGCAAGCCGCCGAAGAAGTTGACCAGCACCTTGCTCCCCGGAAGGGTGCCCGGCACGTCTTCGAAGATGACGCACGGCGCGTTCTCGTCGTGCATGATGACCTCGGCCGCCATGCCGATATCTTCCTGCCACGACAAACCTTTGACCTCGCGAACTTCGCCGAGCTTGCGCGCTTCGTCGATCCATTCGCGCAGATCGGTGAAGGCGATATGCGGCGATGGACCGGCCTTGCCGGCGGAGAGTGAAGTTTCGCGGCTGCCGATCGGATTGCTCATTTCGGAACCGGCGACGCCGGGCCTCGGATTGTCATCTGTCATGCGGTCTCCATCCGGGCTGCGGCGCAGTGATTTCGGCGGCGGCCAATCGGCAAATATCCGGGCGAGCCTTCTCCAGCTTGATGCCCTATGATCCGAATGGAATGTTAGTTTAACGCCGACATACGCACCAGCGCGGCCGGCGGTGCAAGCCTAGCGCGGGTTGAGCGGTGCCGCCCGGCGCCGAACAAGCGCCTGGTTCCATTGACTGGCTATTGAATCTGCGGTGTCGCCCACGGGCGCTCGTCCCGGTCCTTGGCCTTGAACGCTGCGATGCGGTCCTGGTAGCTGACGGTCCCGGTAGCTGTCAGTCATGGCGATGTCGTCCCCACCCGTTGAGGAGGCGCGTGCGGCGGACCGGATCGAACGAGTGACGTCGGCCGGTAGCGGCCCGCAGGCAGGCCGGTTCAAGCCGGCACATAGCGTGGTGGCGGTCACGCAGCCGCCCGACGCTCCGCGGTGCCGTAGGTCAGGCCCTTCTCCTTCAGCCAGCGCCGGTAGACGACGGAGGCGATATCGGCGCGTGTCGGAATTTCCGCGCGCGGCTCAAGCGGCAACAAACGCGGCCGCTGATTTTCCAGGATGATCCGGTCCTGAAGAAAAATCAGTTGCTGAAAGCGAATGAGATCCGCGGGTGCGGTCTGCAAATCGACCAGGAACATGATCGGATGGACGCGGCAGCGGTCCGGCGCAACCGGCTGCACGAACAGGCAAATTACGTCCCAGCGATTGTCCGCGAGCGGACAAGTCTTATAGAGCAGCGTCACGAACGGGGTGGCAACCCGGTAAAGGTATTGCGTGATGATGCCGCCCGCCGCCGACATTGCCGCCTGCGGCTGGTAGAATGCGCAGTCGGTCGCCCAAACTTCATCGACGTCGCGCCTGATCTCGGTCTTGTAGTGTTTGACCTCCGTGTGCGGCTCAACGCCGAGAATGTCAGTATGGACGTAGGGGAAATGCGCCATGTCGAGAAAATTCTCGACAATTCGCAAACCCGACGCATTCACCGCCACCGGGCCACACAAGACGCGCTGGCGATCCGGCTCGTCCGCCTCAGGAATGTCGACAACATCTCGCACCGGATCGCCAAACGTCGTCCAGACGTACCCATATCGTTCACGCGCCGGTAGGCCTTGCGCCCATTGACCGTCCTCTCCGGCCGTCACGATTTCGACACGCCCTGCCGCGTCGCGCCGGGTGAGGAGATCCCGCCCGAGCAAACGATTACGTTTGGGTTCGGGGGGCACGTCGGTCGCCGCGTCGATGGCATACCATTGATCCAGCGCGGCACTTTCCAATCGTTCGGCCATGTTACGCTCCCGCAACGGGATCTGGTGGGATGCCGGCATTACTGCTTGTAAATGCGGTCCATCACCTGCCGGTGACTCGTGAGAACCTCGTCCACATCGACTGAAGTGAAGGCGCCGCGATTGATGATCTCGCGGCCGTTGATGAACGAATAATCGACGCGAAACGGTCCGCACATGATGAGTGCCGCAAGTGGATCCCGCTGCGTGCCGGAGAGACCAAGCTGATTAAGATTCACGGCGATGAAATCCGCGCTCATTCCGGGCGCGAGGTAGCCGATGTCATCGCGCCCGAGCAACGCGGCCCCGCCGCGCGTCGCCATGGTCAGCGCCTCGCGTGCGCTCAGCGCCTTTGGCGTGCCGCCGAAGCCGCCGCGGCCACCCGGCGCCTCCGACAGGTAGCGGGCGGGCGCCACCCGCTGCAGAAGCTGGGCGAGCCGCGCCTCGAGGAACATGTTGCTGGTATCGTTCGAGGCTGAACCATCGACGCCAAGGCCGACTTTGACGCCGGTGTCGATCAATTGCCTGATTTTCGCGATGCCCTGACCGCAGCGCATGTTGGCCGAGGGGCAGTGGGTCATTCCCGTGCCGGTATCGGCAAACAGCTTGACCTCCCGATCATTGAGGAAGATCGCGTGCGCGAACCACACATCGGGCCCGAGCCAGTCGACCGATGCGGCAAAATCCACCGAACGCATGCCGTAGACCGTCTGGCAGTACGTCTCTTCGTCGAGATCCTCGGCGAGATGGGAGTGCAGATGGACGCCCGGATGCGCGCGCGCAAGTTGGGCGGCTTCCTTCATCAAGCCCGGCGTTACCGAGAACGGCGAGCAAGGCGCGAGAATGATGCGGCTCATCGCATGACGGCTCGCATCATGATATTCGTGGATCACACGCTCGGCGTCTTTCAGGATCGCGTCTTCCTTTTCGACGCAACGATCCGGCGGCAGACCGCCCTGACTTTTACCGCGCGACATGGCGCCGCGCGCCGCATGAAAACGCATCCCCATTTCGCGGGCCGCGCGAATCTCGCTGTCGAGCCGGCAATTGTTGGGCATGATGTAGAGGTGATCCGAGCTCGTGGTGCAGCCTGATTGGATCAACTCCGCCATCGCGACGCGGGCGCTGACGTAGATCGCCTCATCGTCGAGCTCCGCCCAGATCGGGTAAAGCGTCGTCAGCCAGGTGAACAACTCGTCGTCCTGCACCATGACGCGCGTGAGGTTCTGGTACATGTGGTGGTGGGTGTTCACCATGCCCGGCATCACGATGTGGTCGGCGAGATCGAGGCTGCGATCGGCGGTGACACCGGCCATCTCGGCGTTGGTGCCGACCTGTTCAATGACGTTGTCGCGGACCAGCAGGGCGCCGTCGCTGATCTCCCGACGTGCATCGTCGAAGGTTGCGAGCAGTTCGATGTTTTTCACCAGAAGGGTGGGCATGACATTTGTCTTTCGAAAGCTGCTCAGCGCATGTCGCGGAAATATGGGATGCCGAGTGCGGCTGGCGCTGCCATCCGCCGTCTGATCTTATGCGAGACCATCACCGGCAGAATGATCAGGGCAATGGTGCCGAGATAGGGTAACGTCGAGAGCAACGCGGGCTCGACGGGCCAATTGCGCGCCTGACCGACGTAACCAATGGACGTGATGACGCCGAATACCAATGCCGCGAGCACGGCTGTCCAAGGTCGATAGCCGGCAAAGATCACAAGGGCAACGGCGATCCAGCCGCGACCGGCGGTGACGCCCTCGGACCAGCCCGGCACGAAAGCGAGTGTCAGATAAGCGCCGGCACCAGCCGCAAGCGCCGCGCCCGCGGCCACGTACCCAAACCGGATCAACCGCACGCGAATGCCAACCGCATCCGCTGCCGCCGCATTCTCGCCGGCGGCGCGCATGTTGAGTCCGTGCCGCGTCTTGAACATCAGAAAATGAAAAATAAACGGGAGGATCAGGTAGATCAGATAGAGGAGAACATTCTGCGAGAAAAATGCGCGCCCCAGGATCGGAATATCGCTTAAATAGGGAATGACCACGCGCTCGAACGTCGCGCGCGCCGGCAACCCGGAATAGGCCTTGCCGATGGCGTTGGCGAGGCCGGTTCCGAGCAAGGTCAAAGCGAGGCCGCACAGCACCTGGTTTGCCTGCCAATAGACGGTCGCGACTGCGAACATCACGCCAAATCCAAATCCGACGATGAGAGCGATACCGAATCCCAGAAACGGATTGGGCTGTGCAGTCACCACCACGATCGCGGTAATCGCGCCCAGTGCCATCAAGCCTTCGACGCCGAGATTGACGATGCCGACCCGCTCCGCCAGCACTTCGCCGAGGGCAGCGAGCGCCAGCACGCCGCCGGCGAGAAACGCGGCCGCCATCACGCCGGTGAGGATTTCCATCGCATCACCCCGATTTCTTGGCGTCAGCCGTGACAAGCCTGTAGTGGGCGAATTCGTCGCCGATCGCGGTAAAGAAGAAAATCAGCCCGGTGATGGCGAGCACGGTATTGGTGTTGATGCCGCGGGTCTGGAGGATGATCCCCGAATTGAGAATGAACGCCATCAGCGCCGCCGTCGCAATGACGCCGAGGCACGATCCGCGCGCCAGTACGGCAACCATGATCCCGAGATAGCCGAAGTTGTTGGAGATGCCGCCTTGCAGCCGATGCACCGTGCCAGCGAGTTCCATCATGCCGGCAGTGCCGGCGATCGCTCCGGAGAGCAGCATCGCTACGATGATGCGGCGGCGCACCGGAATCCCGGCGAAATGGGCGGCCTGGGGGTTGGCGCCGCTGAAGCGGACTTCATAGCCCCATTTGGTGAACGCAAGAACGGCCGCCATGATGACGGCTGCGGCAATCGCCACCGGAAAGCCCCAATGGATGCTGCCGTAGAAGTCGGGAATTGCGTAGCGGATGCGGGGGGTGGCACCAAGGGTCATGGCACCACGCTCGTGCCATGGTCCGGTCGCGGCGTAGTAAACAACGAGGGTTGCCACGAAATTCAGAAGCAGCGTGGTGATGAGCTCATTGACCTCGCCATAGGCGCGGGCGAGGGTCGGAACGAGAATCCAGAGAGCCCCGCCGGCAATACCAGCGACGGCCATGGCCGCGAGAACGAGCGGGGCCGGTCCGTCCACAAAGAGCCCGACCGCTGCTGCGCCGAAAGCGCCCATATAGAACTGGCCGTCTGCGCCGATATTCCAAATGCCGACCCGCAGCGTGACGGCGACCGCGAGTCCGGTCAGAATCAGCGGCGTGAACAGCAAGCCAAGATCTTCGAGGCCAAAGTCATTGCCGAAGGTCGAGTTGATCACTTCGCCCCCAAGGGGGATCGGATTGATGCCGGTGAACGCAAGGACGATGCCGCTCACGACCAGCGCCAGCAGGATCGCGGCGAACCGCGCCGCCAGGGCGGCACCGATCGGCGCCGATGGAAAGCGTTGAACCCGCCACGTCATTGAACGGTTGGGTGCTCCGGCCGGCGTTGCCCGCCCATCAGCAGTCCGACGGTCTGCAAGTTGGCATCTTCGGTCTTGAAGGTGCCCATGATGCGGCCTTCGTAGATGACCGCGATGCTGTTAGACAGGTTGAACAGTTCGTCGAGCTCTTCGGAAATAAGGACGACGGCGACGCCGGCATCGCGCAGTTCGACAAAATAGCGCAGCATCGTGTTGATCGCACCGACGTCTAGCCCGCGACTCGGATAGGCGGCGACGAGCAGCTTGGTCGAGATGCGCATTTCGCGTCGGGCGACCAGCCGTTGCTGGTTGCCGCCGGACAGATTTCGGACCGGCATGCCGAAATCGGGGACGACGACGCTCGCGGCGTTTGCGATGGTGCGCGCAAGTGCTGTCGCAGCGTGCGGATTGTACAGCGGGCCACGGGCAACAGGCGCACGCATGTATTCGCGGAGCACCGCATTGTCGGTAATGCTTAACGAGGGGGCGATGCCGTGACGCAGCCTATCCTCGGGTATATGGCCGATCCCGAGCCGCGCAAATGTGATCGGATCGAGGGAGGGAACTTGCCGGCCATCAACCAGCACCTGTCCGGCGCTGATTGGACGGAGGCCTGTCATCACCTGGCTCAACTCGCGCTGGCCATTGCCGGCAACGCCCGCGACGCCGAGAATTTCGCCCCCGCTCACGTTGAGATCGACATCCTTGAGGACCGATCGTCCATTGTCATCGAGCGCCGATACATTCCGGAGCGAAAGGACAGCGGCACGATCACCAGCCGTCGGCGCCCGCTGATCGCGAAAGCTGCTCAAGACGATTTCCCGCCCGACCATGAGCGTCGCGAGCATGCGCGCATTGCACTCGGCCGTATCCTTCGTCGCGACCTTGCGGCCATCGCGTAGGATGCTGATGCGGTCCGATATTTCCAATACCTCATCGAGCTTATGGCTGATGAAGATGACCGCGTTGCCGCGCGCACGGAAGTCGCGCAGTGCCTTGAACAGTTCGCGCGCTTCGGCCGGGGTGAGCACGGCGGTCGGCTCGTCCAGGATCAGCACCCGCGCTTGGCGCGCCAGCACCCGCAAAATCTCGACCCGCTGCTGCTCCCCCGCGGAGAGATCGCTCACGCGGGCATCCGGGCGAACATCAAGGTTGAAACGCTCGGCGAGGCCCCGCGTGCGGGCCTCAAGCTGCGCCGCCGAGGCGCGGCGCGGCGTTTCAGTCCAGCCGAGGTGGATGTTCTCGGCGACGGTGAAGGCCTGCACCAGCTTGAAGTGCTGATGGACCATACCGATGCCAGCCGCAATTGCTTCCATCGGGGAGGCAAAAGTTGCAGCATAGCCATCGATGATGATCTCGCCGGCGTCCGGCTGATAGATGCCGGTGAGAATGTTCATCAGCGTCGATTTGCCGGCACCATTCTCGCCGAGCAACGCGTGGATCTCACCGCGGCGAACTTCGAGATCGACGTCGGCGTTAGCGACAACGCCCGGAAAATATTTTGCGATTCCACGCAAATACACGGCCGGCGGCGTACCGTGCCCACCGACCGGAACGGCTTCTATTGGGGACGCCGGTCCCATCGCCGCGGTGCGCCTCCCCGGCAAAACTCTACTTCGAGAGGCCGAGCACGCCCTCGACCGACCAATCCCAGTTGTAGAGCTCCATCTCCGTCATCGCTTTGCCGGCGGCGACGCGCACGACGCCCTTGTTGTCCTTCAGTTCGCCGACGAACGGGTTGAAGCCGCCCAGAATTTTAGTGCGCACGGCATCGGCCTTCTGCTGCACATCCATCGGAACGGTCTGGCCCCATTTGTCCCGGTCGATGCCGCCGCCCATGGGAAGCAGCGTGCCGCTGGGCGTCCACGTCCCCGCGAGCCGTTTCTTCGTCTGCTCGAGGTAGAAGGCCTTCCAGTCGAGAATGACCGAGCTGACATAGGCGTTCGAGCCGTAGCGTCGCATGTCGGTGTTCCACATCACCGCCTTGACGCCGCGCCGTTCCGCGACCTGCAAATACGCCGCTTCGTCCATGATGCCGAACAACAAGTCGCAGCCGTTGTCGACGAGTGCGGTTCCGGCCTGGGCGGCGCCTTGCGGGTCGAACCACGAGTTGATGCTGATGACCTGCAAGGTCGCATTTGGATTGACGGTGCGCGCGCCCATGATGAAGGAGTTGGTACTCGCATAGACCGACGGCACCGGGAACGACGACACGTAGCCGAGCTTGCCTGACTTGCTCATCAAGCCCGCGGCAATACCGATGACGTAAGTCGGATTCCAGTGCTGAATATAGTACCAGCCGATGTTATCGCGCAGCGTGCGGCCGTCTGCTTCGAGGAAGCCAACCCGCGGAGCGCGCGCAGCGACTTCCGAGAAGAAGTCGCCATAATTGGAAGTTGAGAACACCATGTGCGCGCCCTGCGAGACGAACTGGCGGAAGATGCGGGTCGCGTCCGCCGAGTACGGGATGTTCTCGACCATCAGCATCTTGATCTTCGGATAGGCCGCCTGGATCGCTTTCATTCCCTCGTTGTGACTCCAGGTCCAGCCTTCGTCCGTGATCGGGCCGACGTGACCGAAGGCGAAGATGGCATCTTTCTCATCGATCGCCGGGAGCGGGGCGGCGTTCGCGGGCTTGATCAACCCCGGCGGAGTCAGCAGGGCCGCGCCGGTCGCGCCGGCAAGCGAGAGCAAACGGCGGCGAGAAAGATGAGACGGATGCAACATATTGGAGATCTCCTGTTAAACGGGATGATCCATCGGGATGCGTTGGCGCGCTGAGACGCACGCGCTTGGTGTTATCTTCAGTGGCCTGATTTTCGCCGAAGGTACGAGTAGCAATGTCTATGCCAGCGGACTGGCGGCAAGCCCGCCGCACCGAGTGCACCCCGACGACGCGCACCGCCGCGTCGGTAGGCTGGCTGGCGCAAATGATGCCCAATTTATTTGCAACACGAGTTGGGCGCGCCGAGTAGAGTTGCACGGAAAAACCCAGATGATTATTGCGCGCGGGGCGCGGCGAGTTGATGCGGGGCGCAACGACCTTGGTATTCGTTGGACGGTTCGAGCCCGAAAGCTTCACCGAATTTATCCATCATCGGGCGCGGCGGCTTGATCTGACAACCGACATTCCTGCCGTGGCGCGCGATCGTGTCGAGGTCAGCGTGGCCGGCGAAAACGATCTCATCGACGCCTTCGAGATGGCCTGCAGCCTCGGGCCGATCGATTGCCTTGTCCTCGACACGTTTCGTTCCAATCGCCTGGCCCACGCGTCGTAGGAAGCCGTCATGAGATTCGGCGCAAATTGGTATGCGGTTGCGATAGCAGAAGGCCTCGAGTCCGGAACATGCGCCGGCGTTCGCTTGTTCGACAAGGAGATCGTCCTGTGGCGGGACGGCGCCGGCTCGGTCCATGCCTGGGAAGATCGCTGCCCTCACCGCGGCATGCGGCTAAGCTTCGGCTTCGTGCGCGGCGACCGCATTGCCTGTCTTTATCACGGCTGGCAGTACAGCACGGACGGCCAGTGCCGTTACATACCGGCGCACCCGGATTTGACCGTACCGACGACAATCCGCGCGACCGCATATCCGTGCTGTGAAAGCATCGGCATGGTGTGGATCTACTCCGAACTTGGAGCCGAACCGCCACCAACCCCGCCACCCGAGCGGCAACCGGTGACACCGGTGCGCAGCATCTATCTAGAACACGCGGCGGAGACCATCGCCGAGCGATTAGCCGGCGGCGGTGTCCCGCCATTTCCCGCAGATGCTGCGAACTCACGCCCTGCGGTCGAGCAACACGGCGCGCTCCTGTCCGTGCGACATGGTGAGACCGAGTTTCTGGCGGCCCTGCAGCCCGTCGGCGAGAGCAAATCGGCGCTGCACCTCGCAATCTGCGGCCGCGGCGAAGAGTGGCGCGGCAACGGACAGAAGCGTGTTGCGCAATGGGCCCAGGAATTGCGGGGCAATTTGCAGCAACGATCGTTCGCGATTCCACGATAGCTGAACGGTTCAAGTCCCGTGGCTGATCTTACGCTTCACGACTACGAGCTCGACGACAACTGCTACAAGGTGCGGCTGCTGCTGGGCGCACTCGACCTGAAGTTCACGAAGGTCGCAGTCGACGTGCATCCCGGTCGCGAGCAGCGCTCGCCCAAATATCTCCGGCTCAATCCTCTCGGCACGCTTCCGATCCTCCTCGACGGGGATTTTGTCCTGCATGGTGCCGAGGCGATCCTTGCGTATCTCGCCCACAAATATGATGCGGCACGAAGCTGGCTTCCCTTGGAGCCAGAACTCTTCGGATCCGTCATGATGTGGCAAGGCTTTGCCGGCGGCGAACTGCGGGCGGCGTCTCTCGCGCGCTTACACCACATGCTCGAGGTCGAGGCCGACGCACCTACGCTCGATCGCGAGGCGCGACAAGCCTTCTGCATTATGGACGATCACATGACCCAGCGTGAATTCGACGGCGCCGGCTGGTTCGTCGGCGCTGCGCCGACCATAGCGGATATTGCGTTGTTTCCCGCGATCGCGCTGTCGCGCGATTTCGGCATCGAGCACGATGAATATCCGGCGCTGCGACGCTGGATGCGACGCGTCCGCGGCGTCCCAGGCTTCATGCCGATGCCGGGTGTCCCGAGCTTTTATTGAGTCGTTCGCTGCAACGAAACGTGAACATGAAGCTGGAGAACAACGGCGAGGCCGTCGGGACCAAGATTGGACCACGCGCCGCGCTCGCCCGCGAATACGATTTCATCATCGTCGGGGGCGGCTCCGGAGGCTCGGTCGTGGCGCGACGCCTCGCCGAGCGCACCGATGCGCGTATTCTTCTCATCGAGGCGGGCCCTTCGGATATCGGAGTCGCAGATATCGAGCATGCCGCCCGCTGGACCACGCTTTTGCGCGGTCAATACGACTGGGGTTACAACTACGCGCCGACGCCCCTCGTCAACAATCGCGTCATCGGCATTCCGCGCGGCCGCGTACTCGGCGGCAGCAGCAGCATCAACGCGATGATCTGGAACCGCGGTCATCCCGCGGATTATGATGCTTGGGAAGCCGCGGGCGCGACGGGCTGGAATTCCTCAGCCGTGCTGCCGCACTTCAAGCGCGCCGAGGATTGGGAGGGTGGCGCCGACGCCTATCGTGGCGCGGGCGGCCCGCTGCGCATCGAACGGTCGCATGATCCGCACCCTATTGCGCTTGCGATGCTGGAGGCCGCCGCGTCTCTCGGCTACCCCGTCCTCGACGACCACAACGGAGCAAGCAACGAGGGCGTGGCGCTCACGAACCTCAATACCGTCAACGGAAAGCGCTGGAGCGCTGCCCGTGGCTACTTACGACCCGTATTGGGACGACCGAATCTCACGGTGTTGACCAATTCGCACGCCCTCTCGCTCGGCTTCGAACATGGCCGCTGCACCTCGGTAACCCATGTCGTCGATGAGGTTGCGACCACAACGCGCGCGGCCTGCGAAGTCATATTGTGCGCAGGCGCAATCGATACGCCGCGCCTTCTTATGGTCTCGGGCATTGGCGAAGCGGCTGAGCTCAAACGCCTCGGCGTGCCTGTGATCAGAGACCTCGCCGGTGTTGGCCGGAACCTGCAGGACCATCCGCTGCTGATGGGGATCAACTTTATCTGCAAAGTGCCGCTCGGGCTGGCGCGCGACAATGGCGGCGGCAGCATTTTGAATTGGAAGAGCGCGAGAGCGAGCCAAGTCCCGGACCTGCACGCGTTCGTCGCGCAAAATC
Organism: uncultured Alphaproteobacteria bacterium; assembly: GCA_963787675.1. Taxonomy (GTDB): domain Bacteria; phylum Pseudomonadota; class Alphaproteobacteria; order Rhizobiales; family Xanthobacteraceae; genus JAJPKK01. The sequence continues at coordinate 734,856 of CAWBDV010000003.1, forward strand.
CTCACGCCGGCCCCGAAATTGCGCGGGACTACCGCGTGCCGGACGCCTGCTTCGCGATTTCGCCGGGCTTGATGCGGTCCGCGAGCCGCGGCTATCTGCGACTGATCAGCGCCGAGCCTGGCGGGACCATGGAGATCCAGCCAAATTTCCTGCAAGAACCGGCCGATTTCGATGCACTCGTCGACAGCATCGACGTCTGCCTGGATCTCGGCGCGACGCCAGCCTACGCCTCGTTGTGCGAGCGCCCGGCCTCTCCGGATCGCCGGTTGTCGCGCCAGGAGCGGGAAGAGTTTGTACGCAATGCCTGCACGACCTTCTTTCACACCTGCGGTACGTGCGCCATGGGCACCGGGCAGCAGGCCGTGGTCGATCCGGCATTGCGTGTGCGCGGCGTCGACGGGCTGCGGATCGCTGACGCATCGGTCATCCCGATCATACCATCGTGCAACACCCACGCCCCGGTCGTCATGATCGGCGAGCGCGCGGCGGATTTCATATCGGATGGGGGTTCGACTGCAGCGCGGGTAGAGCAGACCTCGTCGGGACCGGGCACATCATGACAAACGTCGGCAAACTGATTGCGGCGGATTTCGTTCTGACGATGGACGCCGCCAACCGCGTCATCGCGGACGGCGCCGTGCTGGTCAACAATGATCGGATTGCGGCGGTCGGCAAATTCGATGATTTGCGCCGGCGGCATCCGTCGGCCGCCGTGCGCAAGCTCTCCGATCGCCTGCTGATGCCGGGCCTCATCAACGTGCACTGCCATTCCGGCATGCTGCGCGGTACCGCGGAAGGTCTGCCGGTCTGGAAGTGGCTGACGCAGCATATCAATCCGATGCACCGGGTGCTGCAGGCGCCCGAGGCGGAAGCCGCGTCGCGCCTTTGCTATGCGGAAGCCGTGCTCTCCGGCACGACGACGCTGGTCGATATGTGGCGCTTCATGGACGGCAGCGCCCGCGCGGCGCATGCAATCGGCAATCGCCTCGTCGCGGTCCCCTATGTCGGGGCGCATCCCGACTACAACTATTTCGACACGATCGATGATAACGAGCACATGCTCGAAACCTGGAACGGCAAGGCTGACGGACGCGTCAAGGTCTGGGTCGGCCTCGAGCATCTATTCTACGCCGATGAGGCCGGCCAACGTCGCGCAATCGATCTCGCCAAGAAGCATCGGACCGGCTTTCATACGCATTCCAGCGAAGCGGAAATCGAAGTTCCGGAAATGCAAAAGCGCTACGGCCTGCGTCCCATGCAGGTCTTCGAGCGCCTGGGCTTCTTCGAAATCGACAAAGTCATGATAGCCCACGCTGTCTGGCTCGACGATGCCGAGATCGAATTGATCGCACGGCACGGGGGCAGCGTGGCGCACAACCCGATCAGCAATATGAAGCTCGCGAGCGGCATGGCGCAAAGTCGAGGACATGCTCAAGGCCGGCGTCGCGGTCGGCATCGGCACGGACGGCGAAAAGGAAAATAACAATCTCGACATGTTCGAGGAGATGAAGGTTGCCTCGCTGCTCGGCAAACTGCGGGCGATGAACGCAGCCGCCCTGGACTCCTGGGACGTACTGCGCATGGCGACGATCATGGGCGCGCGCTGTATCGGCCTTGATGGGGAAATCGGGTCATTGGAGCCGGGCAAAAAGGCTGATCTCATCGCCGTTCGCACCGATACGCCGCGCATGACACCGCTGTTCGGTGCCGACTATTTCAATCTTCACTACAACCTGGTGCACGCCGTGCGCGGCGGCGACGTCGATGTCGTGATGGTCGACGGCAAAGTGCTGGTCGAGGACGGCCGCCTGCTGACCGCCGACGTCAAAGAACTGATCAGCGACGTGCATCGCCTCGCCCCCGGACTGTTCGCGCGGCGTGCGGCGTTTTTGGCACAAGATCAGCATGGCACCGTGCAGTGGACCGATCCAGATCGGCATTGATCGGCTTGCGCGGAGCGCGCCAAGGGACGAGCGATGAGCAAGACCGACGACCGGGTGGCCCTCGATCAATGGTATGCGGTAGCGACCGCTAACGACGTATCGGCAGAACCGCGGCGTACACGGCTTCTTGGGCAGGACATCACGATCAGACGGGAGCGTGGGGAGATCGTTGTGCAGGAGATCGCGGACGATGGTGCGTCCGGCCCTCCTTTGCCCATGCGCCAGCGCTACGGCTGCGTGTGGACCACGCTCGGCTCTCCAAAGCGTGATGTCGTGACCATTGCTGAAGCCGACGAGGATGATCGCCGCGTCGTCATCTGCGGATGGGTCCGAATGCGCGCCTCCGGCTTGCGCATCGTCGAAAATTTTCTCGACATGGCGCATTTTCCGTATGTGCACACGAACGTGCTTGGAGCCGAGCCCCACACCGAAGTTCCCTCCTACAAGAGCGAAATCCGCCGCGACGTCGACGAGGTGTGGGCGACGAACTGCCAATTCTTCCAGCCGCAGATCACGGCCAACCAATCCGGCAACATGGCGCAGCTGACATACCGCGTGCCATCACCCTTTGTCGTAATGCTCTATCGTGTCAGTCCCTACGCGGCCAACCGCCTGGACGTGATCGCGCTGTTCATCCAGCCGATGGAGCCCGGTGTCTGCCGGGCCCAGCCGGTCATGTATCTCGTCGACAATGAATCGACCCAGCTCGAACTTCTGAAATTCGAGCAGGTGATTTATCTGCAGGATCGCATCATCGTCGAGAATCAGCGGCCCCTGCTGTTGCCATTGGAGCCGAGGAGCGAGATCCCAACCCGGGCCGACGGATCTTCGGTAATGTATCGGCGGTGGCTCAAGGAAAAAGGACTGCGCTACGGCACCGCCGAATGCGGAAGTTCGTAATAGCCGAAGGTTGAGTTCGCACGATCGGTTAGTGGTGACGAGGCACCGTGAAAAGCGGCCGATGCGATGATTGGGGCGAAAGTCGCTCGCGAGAGATTTTTCTGCCGTGCGCTTAGCAATGATCGCTTAAATGGCTGAGTGGTCAAAATTTGATCGTCATCGCGAGATTGACCGTAGTTGTCGCTGCACCTAATCTGTCCCGCGATTGAAACACAACAGGGACGCGATGGTCGCCGTCACCGACAAAGCGGTCAGGATCCGAGAGTCAAGAGAGAAGATCTGTGCTTCGTTCGAACTCGACGAGACGTTGTGCCTCTACAGTCCGCAGGACAATGTCGATGCGCTCACCCATCCACGGATCGTCCACTGGCGCCACTTCGTCACGGAGAGATACGAGTTGGAATTGCCCTCTGGCGACCGACACGTTCTGCTATTTCTCCCCTGCACGAAGACCAAGCCCTATCCGTTCAGCGTCGAGCACAAGCGCATCAACCAGGCGCTGCATGAGGCTGGGTTCCGGCCGACCGGCTCGCTCATGGCACCGCGCGAACTGACGGGCGCGCTGGAAGCCGAATTCGCACCGGAGGTTCTCAACTTCTCGGCGCTACGCGATCCGTCTGGCACGGTGATCCATCGTGTAGTGGTGTCGGAGCCGCTGGGCGTGGTGCCGTACGAACACATCATGACCTACGACGGCAAGCCGTCGCCGGCGAGCGCTTATGACGATCCCGGTCTGTTCGAAAATCGCGGCAATGCGGTGTCGCCGTGGCGCAAAGACTTTTCGGCGACTAGGGTGTCAGAAACCCAATGGAAATGGGGCGATTCTGAACGGCGCGCCTACGTTGCCATGCATAACGAGATGTCCGACTGGATTGCCCGCTTCGTCACGCGCCTCGCCGGCCGTTATACCGACCGCATCGCTTGGGTCGCCCCTGGTCTCACCCACCGTAGCTTCATCGTCGGGCGCGATGAACGGAAGGCGAATAACGTCGCGGCGTTTCGCAAGGTCGGCGACGAACGGCTGCAGCTGATCGGCGCCAACGACCGTCTTCCGCCAGATCTCGCCGTCACTTGCCTGCCGACGCTCGATCATTGCCGGACCGGGATGGAGCGACTGGCGACGCGGCTTGGTCGCAAGATCTCGCAGATCGGCGGCGCATACTCGCGCGGCGGCGGCAATGCGACGCCGCTCGCGTTACCCGAGCTGCTGGACGTGCTGGTCGCAACATTGCAAGCCGAATCAGCACCGCGCGCACGGTCTGCCGCCGGCGCGCGAAGGGTGGGTTAAGACTGCGATGCGATCGGGCAGAGGGCAGACATTGTCGGCGACGGCGCTTACGGCACGCGACGTGCAGGAGGCCATCGAAGAGCGTATCAGCATCGGCGCCTATGCGCGCGGGGCACGATTGCCGCCGGTGCGCTCGATCGCAGCGGAATTCGGCACCAGCCCGTCGACCGTCAGCCGAGCGCTTCAGGAGATGATGCGGAGCGGCTGGCTTGAGGTTCACGAACGGCAGTTCGTTCGGGTACGACGCAAGCTCGCGGCCAACACCATGCGTCGCGCCGATCTGCAGCGAACCATCCGGTCGATTGCGCATAAATGGAAGCTGTGGGGAGGCGAGGAGCAGACGCTCATCCGCATGATCGTCGAGCTCGTGCAGGAAGTCTTTGCCTCGCGGCCCAATCTTGTTTTCGCCGAGTGCAACGCCCACGATCTCGATGTCATGGGACGGCGCTTGGCCGAGGGCCTCAAGGGCGCTCCGATCACGCGCTCGCTCATCGCCGATCTCGACCGGGGCGAGTTGCAGCGCGCGAGCGCCGTGGTGCTGGTTCCCTACTATCACTACGCGGAGGTCAAGGCGATCGTCGGCCAGAAGGTACCGATCGTTCCGGTCCACACCTCGCCCAGTGTCGATACGCTCGACAAGCTGCTCACCATTCCGGCAGGAGCGCGGGTGCTGATCGTCGGCCACAACAAGCGCTCGATTGAACGGTTGTCGGGCATGGTCCGAGACTATGCCCAAGGCGTTGCGATCACCGGTGTTACGATGAACGACGCCGCGAAGGTGAAGAAGCTCTTCCCGTCGTCCGATGCTGTCGTAGCGGTCAAGGCGGCTGTCGAGGCGCTGCCGATCTTGTCGAACCATAAGCGGCTTATCGCCGTGGAATTTGCGATCGAGGCGTCGGTAGCCGATCGCCTTCGGCCGCCGCGCGCCAACGGAGCCGCTGCCAGCCATTCTCGCATCGAGTCGGCTGCCGCGCTCGAACGCTGACAATTCGCCTGCGGTGGCATCATTCCGCGGGAGTGATCGCCTAATAATTAGCCTTGCCAACGATAGGTGCGGCCCAGACAATTGCCTGTCTCGTATCTGGGACAGAAAACAGGCCGCGCAGGGATGCTGCGCTCCGTCCCCCGGTTCAATCCCATGTTCGATGAGGCAAACCCATGAACTCCGCCATCGATCGCCGCACCTTCAATAGGGCCCTGCTGGGCGGGGTCGGCGCCGCAATCGTCGGTACGGGCGCCGGCGTGCCGACCGCAGCGCTCGCCGCCGATGCCATCACCTTCCAGGCGAACTGGCTCAATGATCCCGAATTCCTGGGCTATATGATCGCCATCGACAAGGGCTACTACGCCGCCGAAGGCCTCGAGGTGACCTATCTCTCGGGTGGCCCGAACCTCATTCCCGAAGGTGCACTGTTAGCGCGCAAGGCGGATATCGCGCTGACCTCGATGTTGACCACCGGCAAGGCGATCGCCGATCGCGGCGCGGCGTTGAAGATCATCGGCGCTCAATATCAAAAGAGCCCGATTGGCGTGATCAGCCTTGCCGAGAAGGGCATCAATGCGCCGACGGACCTGGTCGGCAAGACCATCGCCGCGCCGACGCTCAGCGTCGATCAGCTCAAGGCGATGATCGCGGTCAACAAGCTGCCCGCCGATCAGATCAAGATCGTGCCATACACGTTCGATCCCTCGCCGCTGATCCGCGGCGAAGTCGATGCGGTGTTCGATTTCGTCACCCAGTTGCCCTTCCTGGTCGAGCAGGCCTCGGGCAAGAAGACCACGTCTTTTCTCGCCTATGACTTCGGCATTCCGTTCTCGATCGATCTCGTGACGGTCAGCGACGAGACCCTCAAGACCAAGCGACCGCTGCTGGTAAAGTTCCTGCGCGCAAGCCTCAAGGGCTGGAATGAAAACTTCGTCGATCCCAAGAAATATCCGGCGGTGGTGCACGATACCTGGTTCAAGGGCCTGGGCTCGACGTTGCAGGCCGAGGACTATTTCAACTCGGTGCAGCGGCAGTTGATGAACCCGGCCGGCATCTTCCGCATGTCGCCCGAGGATATTTCCCGCAACCTTAAGGCGCTCGCGGCGCTCGGGGTGCAGGGCAAGCCCGAAATGTTCGACATGACGGTGCTGGCCGAAGTCTGATGTGGATGACGCGCGCACGGGAGCGCCAGTGCCGCATGACGACGATTGCCGGGCTTGAATGCTGGTAGCGGATGAGGTCCATTGCCTGAAACCACAGCCGTTCAGGCACCAAATGCAGCGACCTGCGGAGCCGGGCGGCGAAGCTTCGCCGCCGGTTGAGATTGATGTCGATCATGTCGACAAGATCTTCGCCGGCGCCGCCGGACCGGTCGTCGCCCTGGAAAACGTCCGGCTCAAGCTGAGGCGCGGCACGTTCGCGGCGGTGATCGGTCCGTCCGGTTGCGGAAAATCGACGCTCCTGCGGTTGCTGGCCGGCCTTGAGACCGCCGACCGGGGCGGCGTCTTCATCCGCGGCGATGAGCCCGCAACATTCCGAGCCCGCGGCGAGCTTGGCATCGCGTTTCAGGACGCGGCACTGCTGCCGTGGCGCACGGTCCGCCGCAATATCGCATTGCCGCTGCAGGTGCTCGGTCGTCCGGTCAGGGATCATGACCGCGACATTGCGGACCTCATCGCCCTCGTCGGACTGTCCGGCTTCGAGGATGCACTGCCGGCACAGCTATCGGGGGGCATGCGGCAGCGCGTTGCCATCGCGCGAGCCCTGATCACCAAGCCCTCCGTGCTGCTGCTCGATGAACCATTCGGGGCGCTCGATCAGATCCTGCGGCGGACCATGAACGTCGAGTTGCAGCGCATTCTCCTTGCGCGCCAGGCGACCACGTTTTTTGTCACCCACGGCATCGACGAGGCGGTGTTTCTGGCCGATCAGGTCGTCGTCATGCGCGCGCGGCCCGGGCGCATCATCGATATCGTCGACATTCCGTTCCCCCGGCCCCGCCGTCCCGAACTGTTCGCGGCGGCGGAGTTTCATGCACTGTGCGACCGTCTTGCGGCGCGCCTCTTTGCGTCAGCGGAGGACTGATGCGACGGCCTCTTTCGATCGCGGCAACGGCGCTCGCCGCAACAGTCCTCTGGGAGATGATCGCGCGAAGCTTGCCGTCGCTCGCGAGCGTCGTGCCGCCACCGAGTGCGATCCTGGCCCAGTACTGGAACGATGCGGATCTCTATGCCGGGCACGTGGCGGCGACCCTCCGAAATGCTGCGCTGGGCTTCCTGATCGGCAATGGAGTCGCCATCGCCGCCGCCGTCGCGTTCTGCCGCCTGCCGTTCCTCGAAACCATGTTTCGCGGCGTCAACATCACGCTGTTTGCGATCCCGCCGATCGTACTTGGCCCCATTCTTGTGCTGATCCTCCAGGGCAGCTGGCCCGAAGTGCTGCTGGCGGCGACCATCGTCTATTTCCCGACCATGGCAGCGACGCTGCTCGGGCTGCGGGCGATCGACCGCAGCCTCGTCGACCTCCTCGCCGTTTATGGGGGCGGCGAAAACTCCGTGCTGCGGTTCATACGGGTGCGCAGCGCGCTGCCGAGCCTGTTCGCGGGCCTGCAAGTTGCGGCGTCGCTCGCGGTGCTCGGTGCGATGCTCGGCGAATTCGGCTCCGGCGAACGCTGGGGGCTTGGCACATTTTTGTTGTCGTCGCTCGGCCAGGCGCGCCCCGACCGCTTATGGGGCATCAGCCTTGCGGCTGCGGTGATTGCCGGTGCGGGCTATGGCGCCTTCGGCATTGTCGGCCGGCGCCTGCTTGCGGCCAACTTGCCGGTGACGGTGGCGACGATGTTGCCTGACGAGATCGCGGCAGGGCAGGGCGAGCCTTACGCGGCGCGCCGGATTGTCGTGGTGGCGCTGTCGGTCCTGATCCCGGTCGCGCTTTGGGTGCTGCTCATCAAGGGGCTGCAGCTCAGTCCGATCATCGCGCCCGGCCCCATCGAGCTTTATTCTTATCTCGTCACCTCGTCTCATGCGGCCGAAGCACGCGACGCGTTGATGGCGGCCCTGAGCCGCACCGTGCCGATTGCTGCAGCCGGCATGGTGTGCGGTCTCGCGCTCGCGTTCGTCCTCGCGATCGGTCTCGTCCTCGTGCCGCGGACCATGAAGGCCGTTATGCCGGCAGCTTTCTTTCTGCAGAACACGCCGCTCGTTGCGCTCACACCGGTGATCCTGCTGGTGTTCGGCCGCGGCACCGCCGCTTCGCTGGTCATGGCGATGCTGGTGGTCTTCTTTCCGGCGTTCGTGCTCGTCGCGTATGGGCTGCGGTCGGCGCCGACGGCCGCCTTCGATCTTGTTCGCGCGTACGGCGGCCGTCCGTCAGCGCAACTCGTGCTGGTCTCGATCCCCTATTCGGTGCGTTACCTCTTCACCGCCGCCAAGTTGGTGGCGCCGCGCGCACTCCTCGGCGTCATGATCGCCGAATGGCTGCTCACCGGGACCGGCCTCGGCAATCTGATGGACGCATCCCGCGGCCTGCTCGATTACGAGATGGTGTGGTCCGCGGCGCTGGTGAGCATTCTGATCTCGATTGCCGCCTATGAGGCGATGGCGATGCTGGAGCGTCTCGCCGATTTTGGTCGCGCAGCATGAACGCAATCTTGGCAATGGGCACATCGCCATGACCCGCGACTATACCGGCTACGGCTCGACGCCGCCGCAGGTCGCGTGGCCGCGCGGCGCTGCGCTGCCGGTCGTCTTCGTCGTCAACCTGGAGGAGGGGGCCGAGCCTTCGATCGCTGACGGCGACGGCTATTCGGAATGGGCCTTGACCGAGGCCGGCACGAGCCCGGTGCCGCGCGGCACCCGCGATCTCGCTGCGGAGTCGATGTTCGAGTTCGGCAGCCGGGTAGGGTTCTGGCGGCTGATGCGGCTTTTCGATGCGCGCGGGCTGCGGGCGACAGTTGCTGCCTGCGCCCAGGCGCTCGAGCGCAATCCGGAGATCACGCAGTATCTCGCAGGGTCGCCGCACGAGGTCATGTGCCACGGCCTGCGCTGGATCAATCATTTCGACCTGGAGCCGGCGGCCGAGGAGCAAAGCATTCGCGACGCGGTCGGCATGTTCGAGCGCCGGCTCGGGAAACGGCCTTCGGGGTGGATGTGCCGCTACGGCCCGTCGGCCAATACGCGCCGCCTGCTGCGCAAGGTTGGCGGGTTTCGCTACGACTTCGGATTCCTACGCCGACGAACTTCCCTATTGGGTCGATGTCGAGGGCGAGCACCACCTCGTGATCCCGCATACCTTTGCCAACAACGACAACAAATTCGCCAAGGGTTGGCTCGGCGCTGCGGACGAGTTTGAACGCTGGTGCACCGATGCTCTCGGCCAGCATCTCGCGGAGGCAACGTGGCGTTCCTCGGTCCTCACCGCGAGCCTGCATTGCCGTGTCAGCGGCCAGGCGGCGCGCGCCGCGGCGCTCGCCCGTTTCCTCGACAAGATTGCGGGCAATGCCCGCATCTGGAGCGCGACGCGCAGCGACGTGGCCGATGTCTTCTACGCGGCGCGCAATCTTGATCCGTCTACACCTGCGAGATAGGTATCTTTCACGTGCTTTCCCTTCCCGAAAAAAATGATCGCGAGGCCCGGCAGATTTCCGATGCGCCGGCGGAAACGCCGGCATTGCGGGCGCTGCGCGAACGCGTGAAGCAGGACCTCACCCTCCTCAATTATCCGTCGCGGCCATGGCTCCCGCCGAAGATGGGGCCTGACGGCCAGGCGGCGAGCGACGTCGTCATCGTCGGCGGCGGACAGTGCGGTCTCGCGATCGCCTTCGCGCTCAGGCGCGAGAAGCTTGACCGCGTCCGCATTCTCGATCGCGCTGCGGCTGGCCGGGAGGGGCCATGGGCGACTTACGCTCGCATGCAGACGCTGCGAACCCCCAAGCACGTGCTGGGGCCGGATCTCGGCATTCCGTCGTTGACGATCGCGGAATGGTATGCCGCCGCCTACAGCCGCGAGGCTTGGCGCAATCTCAACAAGGTGCCGACCGATGCCTGGATGCGGTACCTCGTGTGGCTCAGGGAAGTGCTCGCCCTTGAGGTCGAGAACAACACCGAGGTGTTGTCGTTTGCGGTGCACGACCGCGATCTTCTTGCGGTGCGCGCGCGACGTGGCAACGTCGAAGAGACGATTTATTGCCGGCGGCTGGTGTTCGCGACCGGCATCGACGGCTCGGGTTGCTGGTATATCCCCGACATGATCCGCGATGCGCTGCCGCCGGCGCTCTATGCCCACACCTCGCAGGACATCGATTTCGAACGGCTTACCGGGAAGCGCGTTGTCATCCTCGGGGGCGGGGCGTCGGCATTCGACAACGCCGCCGTCGCGTTGGAGCAGGGCGCCGCCGCCGTCGACCTGTTCTATCGCCGCAAGCATCTGCCGCGGGTCAATCCCTATCGTTGGATCGAGAACGCCGGCTTCCTTGCGCATTTCGCCGACATGCCGGACGCATGGAAATGGCGGTTCTTCCGCCGCATGCAGGACAACAACCAGCCGCCGCCGCAGAACTCGTTCGATCGCTGCGTCCGCCAGCACAACTTCGTCCTCCATCCGGGCGAACCGTGGACCGAGGTTGCTCAAGTCAGCGACCGCGTCCGCGTCACTACGCCGAAGGCAGCGTACGACGCTGACTTCGCGATCATCGGGACCGGCCTGATCTACGATCTGAGATATCGCCCGGAGATCGCGCCCTATGCCGACAAGATCGCGACCTGGGCAGACCGGCTGCCGGAGGCTGCGCGCGATCCTGACCCGTCATTGCGCAACACGCCCTATCTCGGACCCCATTACGAATACGTCGAGAAGGTGCCGGGAACGCTCGACTGGGCCGGCAAGGTCCATAACTTTACGTTCGCCGCGATCCTCAGCAGCGGGGTGACGGCCGGCCTGCTGAGCGGGCTGAAATACGGTATCCAGCGTCTCGTGCATGGCATCGTCCAGGGACTGTTCCTGGAAAGCGTCGACATCATGTTCGAGAGCTTTGCCAACTATTCCGATCCTGAACTGGTTGCTCCCGATGAGTACTGAAGCATTCGAGGTCCGGCCATGAAGACCGGCGCCGCACATATCGCAAGCCTGCGTGATGGCCGGGTGGTCTTCATCGAAGGTCGACGCGTCGACGACGTGACTACTGACCCGGCGTTTCGCAACATGATCGCCACGTCGGCGACGTTCTACGACTACGCGAACGCGCCGGAGAACCGCGCGCTGATGGCGGTCACGTCGGCCACGTCGGGCGAGCTCGTGAGCCGCGCCTGGCACTTGCCGCAATCCTACGGCGAACTCGTGGAACGGCGCCGCTGCCTCGAGCGGATTGCGGAACTGTCCTGCGGCATGGTCGGCCGCTCGCCGGATCATGTGGCTTCGACTTTGTCCGGCATGGTGATGGGCATCGATGCCCTCGCGGCCTATGACGCCCGCGGCGCCGGCGCGTTGCGCGATTACTTCACATACGCGCGCGACCGCGACCTCTTCGTGACCTACGTCATCATCAATCCTCAGGCCGACAAGTCGAAGGGCGCGGCAGGTCAGCCGTCGCAGGACCTCGTTGCCCACGTGGTCGACGAGGACCACGACGGCATCACCATCAAAGGCGGCAAGATGCTCGCCACTTCGGCGATTGCCGCGAACGAGCTTTTCATCTCCAACATCCAGCCGCTACGCGAGGGCGACGAGCGTTACGCTTTCACCGCCGTGGTGCCGATGAACGCGAAGGGTCTGAAACTGCTGTCGCGACGCTCCTACGAGCAGTATGCGCTCTCGCAGTTCGACTATCCGCTGGCGTGGCGCTTCGATGAAAATGACGCGGTCGTCTATTTCGATGAAGTGAAGATCCCGTGGGAGCGCGTGTTCCTGTTGCGCAACATCGCGGGTGCCAATGCCCAGTGGCACGAGACCCGCGCTCACGTCTATCAGAACTACCAGGGCATCGTGCGGCTTGTGGTCAAGCTCCGCTTCCTCGTCGGCATCGCGCGCAAGATCGCCGAGACCAACGGCATCATCGGCTTTCCCCAGGTGCGCGAGACGCTCGGCGAACTCGCCTCCAAGGCCACCATGATCGAGGCCATGGTTGCCGGCATGGAAGCGGCCGGCGAAAGCTTCAACGGGTACTTTGTACCGAACCGGCCGATGCTGTGTGCGGCCCAGGCGATTGCCCAGAAGACCTATCCGCAGATCGTCGACACGTTGCGCGATCTTTCCGGCGGCGGGCTCATCATGGTGCCGTCATCGGCCGCCGACTTCGACGAGCCGGAGATTGCCGCAATAATCACAGCGACGCAGAAATCGCCGGTGGCGAATTCGCTCGACCGAGTGAAGCTGTTCAAGCTCGCCTGGGATGCGGTCGGCTCCGAATTCGGCTCGCGTCATCTCCAGTACGAGAAGTTCTATTCGGGCTCCTCCATCGTGCTCAACGCGCACAACTTCAACTACTACGACTGGAAGGGCGCGACCGGAATGGTCGACGGTTTCATGCAGACCTACGGCTTGCCTGAGACAGCCATGCCGCGTGCGGCGAAGTCCTGAATGACTGCCGGCTTACAACGTCTTGAGATACTTGACGACCTCGGGAGCGAACAGGCCGTCGACGTCGACCGGCTTCGCGATCAGGCCCTCGCGCGCCGTATAGAGCACCACCTTCTCGAGACAGGCGCGGTTTGGCTCGATGCCGTTCTGCCAGAAATTGGGGCCCATGGCGGCAACGGTCGCCTCGGCCTCGGCGGTCAACCACGGCAGCGCCGTCGTGAGCGCAGTGGTGTCGAACAGCGCGCGGATCGCGCTTCGATAGGCGGCATCGAAGGCCTTGTAGAGGCTGACGGCGACCCATCGGTTCGCCTCGTAAACGTCGCGCCGGATGGCGACCGTATGCATGATCGGAAAAATTCCCGTCCTGCGGAAATAGTCGAGTTCGACCGCGCGATAGTCGGGGAACAGCCGACGAACCTTGTCCGGCGCAGTGTTGAAGCTCGTCGGCGCTCTCGCCGTCATCAGCGCATCGATCTCGCCGCACGCCAGCATCTCGGAAAGCGTCTTGTCGCCGCCGATCGGGCGCACGTCGAAGCCCGCCGGATAGACTTGCGGGTGGGCGTCATGGACGCGCGGCTCGTTAAGCCCACCGGTGAAGTAGATGACCGATCGCGGATCGAGACCGTAGTCGTCTTCGAAAGTCCCGCGCAGCCAGAGCGCTGCCGCCATGTCGAAGACCTGGACGCCGACGCGCTTGCCGCGCAGATCCTGCGGCCCGTTGATCCCCGCCGCAGTGTTCACGAACACGCAGGAATGCCGAAAGAACCGCGACGGAAATATCGGAATGGCGACCAGCGGACAGTCCGCCCGTTCCGTCAGGCGGATATAGGTGCCGATCGGCACCTCCGAGCAGTCGAACTCGAACGACGACATCTGCCGATTGAAGATTTCCTGTACCGGCAGCGGGACAAGGCGGAGATCGACGCCTTCAACCTTCTGGGAGCCATCGATGAGCGGCGCGTGGCGGTCGCAATGCGAGAGCGCCAGGGAGAGAGTCAGCACGTTCAATTGTCCTCGTCGCATTCGAATGAATGGTTCGTATGCCGGGCCGGACCTGAAATGACAAGTCACGGGCGCGAGGGGCAAATGCTGGACAGCGCATGGCGGCGCTGCAAAGCTTGGCGCGGAGCGATGACGTAGATGCCCTCCGAAGTTTTGGCGAACGAGGCGCGGCCACCGACGGATGCGTTTCGCGCCGGGCCCGCCGTCAACATTGCTGGGGCCGCGAGCGGCCCGCTGGCGGGGTTGCGGTTCGCCGCCAAGGATCTTTACGATGTCGCCGGGTTCGTGACCGGCGGCGGCAATCCGAGCTGGCTTGCGACCCATCGACCCGCCGACATCACCGCCCCGGTGATCCTGCATCTCCTCGACAATGGCGCGAGCCTCGTCGGCAAGACCGTCACGGACGATCTCGCGTGCGGAATGTTCGGCGAGAACCCGCATTACGGCACGCCGCTCAACCCTCGCTATCCGGATCGCGTCCCCGGAGGGTCATCGAGCGGTTCGGCCTCCGCGGTTGCGGCCTCGCGGGTCGATTTCGCGATCGGCACCGACACTGGCGGGAGCATCCGCGTTCCGGCGTCGTTCTGCGAAATCTATAGCTTGCGGCCGTCTCACGGCCGCATCAGCCTCAACGGCTGCATCCCTATGGCGCCGGGTTTCGATACCTGCGGCTGGCTCGCGCGCGATCCCGACATGCTGATGCGTGTGGGCGAAGTGCTTCTGCCCGACGAAGGGGATATGGCGCCATCGCGGTTCGTCATCGCGGAGGATTTGCTCGCGCTCGCCGACGCTCCGGTCCGGGAAGGGTTCGAGCGGCTGTTCCGCGCCCTGGGGGTCGACGAGACGGTGCGGCTCCTCGGGGACTTTTCTCCGGACGCGGTCGTGTCAGCATTCTGGCCGCTCATGAGCCGCCAGTTGTGGAACAGCAACGGCCGCTGGTTCGAGCGCGAGAACCCCATTCTCGCGCCGGGCCTGCGCGACCGGTTCATCCAGTCTTCGCAAGTTGGAGCCGCCGAAATTCAGGCGGCGGATGCCGATCGCAAGCGCTTGACGCGCGCCATGGGCACACTTCTCGGCGATAACAAGATCGTCTTGTTCCCGACCACCCATGCGCCGCCGCCGCGGCGCAATTCGTCGCTTGAGACGCTCATGCAGTACCGCGCCCGGGCACTCAAACTGGTCTGCCCGGCGTCAATGGCGCGCGTGCCGCAGCTTGTGATCCCGGCGGTGCATGTGGAGGGCGCGCATGTGGGCCTGAGTTTGCTCGCCGGGTTCGGTCGCGATCGCATGCTGCTGCGGGCTGCGATCGACCTCGACCTCAAAGTCAAGGTGGTCGGCTGATGGCGCCCAGGTCCAAACGCATCCTGCGCAATGCGCGGATTTTGACGGCACCCGATTTCGATCCAACCGCGGCCGATATTCTGATCGAACGCGGCGAGATCGCGGCGTTGTTGCCGCCGGGCACGGCAGCTGACGCCGAGTTCGTCGACATGAGCAATCGCCTGGCGCTCCCTGGCCTCGTCAATGCTCACACCCACAGTCACGCCAATCTGCTCAAAGGCCTCGCCGACCGCTGGTCGCTCGAAATGTCGCTCGTCAACGGCCCGTGGGTCTCGGGCCTCCGCGATCCCGAGACCATGTACTGGTCGACGATGCTTGGCGCGATCGACATGCTCGGCCGCGGCTGCATCGCCTGCTACGACCTCGTCTACGAATTTCCGCGGCCCTCGGTCGACGGCATCGCGGCGGTGTGCCGCGCCTATTCCGACGCGGGCATGCGCGCCGTCGTCTGTCCCATGGTGGCGGACCGCACGCTCTACGATGCGGTCCCGGGCTTGGCGGCGGCCGTCGAAGCGGGCGGCCACGGGCCGGTTTCAGCCTTTGCGCTGGCCGACACCACATCGATCCTGGCGACGCTCGATAGCATTGTGTCGCAATGGTCTTGGGACCGCACGCGGGTGAAGCCCGCGCTGGCGCCGACGATCCCCATGCATTGCAGCGATGACCTCGTCCGCGGCTGCCGCGACATTGCGCGGCACCATGGCGCCGGCATCCACATGCACATCGCCGAAGCAAGCTTCCAGGCGGTGGCAGCGTGCGAGCTTTACGGGCGCGGCATGATCCCGCATCTCGATGAACTCGGCATCCTCGGACCCTGGTTCAGCGCGGCTCACGGCGTGTGGCTCGATGCCGAGGATCACCGCATCTTGAGGGACCGCGGCGCGAACCTCGTGCACATGCCGTTGAGCAACCTGCGGCTCGGCGTCGGCGTCGCCCACATCCGCCTCGCGCGGCAGGCCGGCGTCAACGTGGGACTTGCGACCGACGGCGCCAATTCGGCCGACAATCTCGACATGTTCGAGGTGATGAAGCTTGCGACTCTAATGTCCCGCACATTCCGGGATGCACCCGATGATTGGCTGGGCGCGCGCGATGTGCTCGCCATGGCGACGCAGGGCTCGGCGCGTTGTCTCAACTGGGAAGACAAGCTTGGCACGATCCGACCCGGCGGCGCGGCCGATCTCGTCTTTCTCGACGACAGCGGGCCGGCCTGGCATCCGCGCAACTCCACAGCTGCGCAACTTGTGAATGGAGCAGGGCAGGGTGCGGTGACCGACGTGATGGCAGGCGGCGAATTCGTCATTCGCGAGCGGCGGTTCACCGCAATCGACGTCGATCGCGTGCTTGCCGAGGCGGACCGCGCCGCGGCGCGCGTATTCGCGGAAACGGTTGAGCTTCGTAAGACCGCCGAAGCGTTGATCCCGTCCGTGGTAGCGCAGATCCGCCAAGTCGGCGCACGAAACTCCCACCCATCTGATGACGTGACTGTGCTGATGAAATCAGCGGCAGGCTGGCTAGGAAATGACCAACGGTGCCGGCGTCACTCTGTCCCGCTCCTGAAACACACACTGAGCGCTGCGCACCATCTCGGCACGTGATGTGCAAGGGCTGAGAGGCGCCGGAAGGGCGCGCGCAGTCTCGCCTGGAGAATGAAATGGGACGCACTATCCGCTGGTTGAGCGCGGTCGCTTTTGCCTCTGTTTTCGCCACGCCCGCGGTCCGCGCCGCCGAGATGCTGCCGGTTAAATTCACGCTGGAGTGGAAGTTCACCGGGCCGACCTCGTTCTATCTCCTCGCCGCCGAACGCGGCTATTACGCCGCCGAGGGCCTCGGTGTCCGGATCGACTCCGGCCAGGGCTCGGAAGCCACGCTGACCCGCATAGCCAGCGGCGCATACGACCTTGGCTTCAGCGATTTGCAGTCGCTGGTGCCCTTGGTGGCGGGCCACCCCGAGCAGACCATGAGGGTTGTCATGGTTGCCTATGATGCCGCGGCCTATGCGGCCTGCACGCTCAAGGGGCGCGGCATCGAAACTCCGAAGGATCTCGCGGGCAAAACGATGGGCGCGCCGGTGTTCGAGGATGCGGCGCATTTCTTTCCGAGCTTCGCCAAGGCTGTCGGCATCGCCGACACTTCGGTGAAACGGCAGAACCTCGATCCCGCGCTGCGCGCGCAAATGGTTGTCAGCAATCGGGTCGATTTCATTACCGCGCTGGCGTTCGGGTGCGACGTGGAACTGCCCGCGGCCGGTGCGAAGAAGGATGACCTCCTGGTCTTCCAGTATTCCGATTACGGGCTGCACTTCTACGGCAATTCCATCGTCGCGTCGGGCCGCATGATGAAGGATCATCCGGACGCCGTTCGCGGCTTCATCCGGGCGACCATCAAGGGCATGCGCGACATGATCGCCGACAATCAGGCCTCGCTTGCGGCGCTGAAGAAGCGGGATCCGCTCATCGACGAGCGCGTCGAGCTTGAGCGTATGCGCATCGCGATCGCCCAGAACATTATGACGCCAACCGTGCTTCGCGACGGGGTTGGCGCGGCGGACCAAAGCCGCATCGAGCAGAGCGTCGTGGAAATCGCCGAGAGCCTGCCGCTGCCGCGCCGTCCGTCCGTGTCGGAACTCTATGACGGCAGCTTTCTGCCGCCGCCGCCGCAGCGCATGCTGAAGTGACCGCGCCGGCATGGGTCGCCTCCGTGACGAAAGTGTCGTCGAGAGACGCGTCGCCGCGTTGCGGGCCATCGCGTGATGCGGGGCTGGCGCAGGCACGCGCTGCCGTGGTTCGCCGGGTTCGGGTTTCTCGTCATTTGGCAGCTCGCCTGCTGGATCGGCGGCGTCCCTGATTTCATCTTTCCCGGTCCGGTCGACACGGCGAAGGCGCTCATCGCCAATTGGCCGGGCATTTGGGTCAATGCCGCGCAGACGCTGGAAACCACACTGCTCGGCTTCGCATTCGCGGTCGCCGTGGGATTGTCGTTGGGACTCATCGTCGGAGCGGTGCCGGCGATCTACGGTATGCTCAATCCTATCATGATCGGCTTCAACACCGTGCCGAAAGTGGCGCTCGTCCCGTTGCTGGTGATGTGGTTCGGCCTCGGCGACGTGCCGGCGGTCGTGACCGCGTTTCTCACGTCGTTCTTCCCGATTGTCGTCAATGTTGCGACCGGCATCGCGACCGTCGAGCCCGAGCTTGAGGACGTGCTGCGATCGCTCGGCGCGAGCCGCCTCGATATTCTCCTTAAGGTGGGCATGCCGCGCGCGCTTCCGTACTTCTTCGCGTCCCTCAAGGTGGCCTCGACGCTCGCTTTCATCGGCTCGGTCATCGCCGAGACGGTCGCGAGCAACAGCGGCATAGGCTACCTGATGATGAGCGCCAGCACCTCGTTTCGCGCACCGCTGGCCTTCGCTGGGCTGTTCGTCATCGCCGCCATGGGCATCGTGGTTTACGGCGCGGCGGCGCTCATCGAGCGACGCATGACGTTCTGGGCGGTGCGAGGGGCGCATCAGGCCGCCTTTACGCCAGGCGGATAACAAAGAACGAGATCGGAGGAGGGCGATGCCGTCGCTGAGGGACTTTCTTGCCGAGCTGCCGGAGGACGAGATCCTCCGCATTGACGACCCGATAGCGCGCGATTTCGTGCCGACCGCGATGGTGTTGGAGCTCGAAAACTCCGGCCGCTCGCCGGTCCTGGTGCTGAACCATCTTGAGGGAAGCGACATGCCGGTCGTCGCGAACCTGTTCGGCGACCGTGGCCGGATCGCTCGAATTGCCGGCGCGTGCAACGGGGATTTCAACGGCGCGTGGCTGCGCGTCCTCGATAATCTCATGCCGCCGCGGTTATCGGCCGGCGGACCAATTCACGAGTCGATTCGCCTCGGCAATGAGGTCGATGTCACGACGCTGCCGGTGAGCCGTCACTTCGCCCAGGACGCGGGACAATACGTCAACGCCGGAATCCTGGTCTGCAAGGACCCGGATACCGGCGTGCGCAACCTGAGTTTCCAGCGGCTTCAGGTGAAAGGTTTGGCGCGCTTCGCCACCAATCTTGGGTCGCGCGGGCACATCTGGGAGCACCTGCATCGCACCGCGGAGCTCGGCCGTGATCTGCCGGTCGCGGTGGTGATCGGGGCGCATCCTGCAGTCTATCTGGCGGCGTCCGCCAAGGTCGCGCTCGAGTTCGACGAGTACGATATCGCGGGCAGCCTGCTCGGGCATCCGCTCGACCTCGTGAAATGCCGCACGGTCGATCTCGAAGTGCCGGCCGAGGCGGAAATCGTAATCGAAGGCGAGTTGCTGAGCCGCGAGCACGAGGACGAGGGGCCGTATGGCGAATACACCGGCTATGCGAGCCATCGTTCGACCCGCAACATTCTGCGCGTCACCGCGATCACCCAGCGAACGAAGCCGATCTATCTCGACATCATCTCCGGAAATTCGTCGGAGCACCTGCTGCTGGGCGGAATGGCGAAAGAGGCGATTGTCTTCAACCGGCTGCGCGAAATGGTGCCGGGGATCCGCGTCCTCAACTATCCGAAGTCCGGCACGCATTTCCATGCGTACCTGTCGCTCAAGACCCGCGCGGCGGGCGAGGCACGCCAAGCCTTGATGCTGCTGCTTGGCCTCGACTCTTACATCAAGCTCGCGATTGCGGTCGACGACGACATCGATGTGTTCAATGAGGACGAGGTGATGTGGGCAGTCGCGACGCGGTTTCAGGCAAAGAGCGACATGTTCATGGTCCCTGACGTGCTCTGCAATCGCGTCGATCCGTCGGCTGACGGTGGCGTCAGCGCGAAGCTTGCCATCGATGCGACGGTGGGTTCGAACTGGGACGCCGAGCGCGCCACGGTCCCGCCCGCCGCAGCCGACGCAGCGCGCGGCCTGCTCGGGGCGGGGGTCGCCCGGCGCTCGCGCGCCGGCAAATAATAATAACCGGGCAACGCAGTCTCGCGAGCCGGGTCAGGGCAGGCCCGGCGGCAGGGCAAATGGCTCATGCATTCAACTCGGAGTATCGCTGTTATGCTGACCATCAAGGAAGCGGCTCAAATCGCTTCGATCTCCCCCTAGAAACCTACCCCGCACCGGCGCGTCCACCGCTTCCAAACCGGACCGCGGCCTAAACCCGAAGCGGACAATTGATGTGCTACCAAAACCGGACAACTTGAATAGCTACCGACAGCGTCAGACAGCCCGAGGTCGCCGAATTTGCGTTGCCGGCCTGGGGAACGGAGGAAATGTGAAAGAGGGCTGGATCGGCCGTCACGCAGCACGCATCGAGGACGACCCATTGCTGCGCGGCCGCGGCAGGTTCCTCGACGATATCGATCCGCCTGGGACGCTGTCGGCGGCATTCCTGCGCAGCCCGGCCGCACACGGCCGGGTCCGCAAACTCGATGTGGCATCCGCTCGCAAGGTTGACGGCGTGACCGCCGTGTTGACCTTTCGCGACATCCGCCCGTTGTTGACCTCCGATTTCATATCCATGGCGACGCCCGCCGCCGGTATCCGCTTCGATGTCGACCCCTGCGTCCTCGCCAGCGAAGAGGTCGGCTACGTCGGGGAACCGGTTGCTGTCGTCGTCGCAGCCTCGCGCCGCATCGCGGAGGATGCGGTGACCCAGATCGAACTCGATATCGAGCCGCTTCCTGCCGTCGTCGATCCTGTCGAGGGTCTCGCTGCGGACGCGCCGCAGGCCCGACTTGCCTTCCCCGACAATCTTGTCGCTCGCACCGCGATCGATTTCGGCGATATCGATCGCGCTTTCGCGCCGCCGGCCGAGGTCATCGCCGAGCGCTTTCGGCTCAGCAAAGGCGGTGGTCACTCGCTTGAGGGTCGCGGCGTGCTCGCGCGCTATGATCCCGTCGAGGATCGACTGACGCTGTGGGATTCAACCCAAATGCCTCATCGGGCTCAGGCGCTGCTCGTAGCCGCGCTCGGTTTGTCCGAGCGTCAGGTCCGCGTGGTGGCGCCGGATGTCGGCGGCGGTTTCGGGCCGAAGGCCGTATTCCATCCTGAGGAGCTCGCTGTCGCGGCCGCGGCGCTGCTGCTGAAGCGTCCGGTGAAATGGTGCGAAGATCGCTTCGAGAGCTTCACCGCGACGGTGGGCGAGCGCGATACCGATTGGGACATGGAGGTGGCCTTTGATAAGGATGGTCGCCTGCGCGGCATTCGCGGCCGGCTCTGCTACGACCACGGTGCGGCCACGCCTTATGGGATCGCGCTTCCGTTCAATGCCGCCACCAATCTGATCGGCCCTTACATCCTCCCGGTTTACCGGATTTCCATCGATCTCTGTCTGACCAACCTGACGCCTTCGGCGCCGACCCGCGGCGCCGGCCGGCCGCAAGGCACCTTCGTCATGGAGCGGCTGCTCGACCGCATCGCCCTGCATCTCGGTTTGCCGCGTGACGAAGTCCGCCGTCGCAATCTTATCCCGGCCGAACGCATGCCGTTTCCGATTCCGGTGAAGCAGCGCGACGGCACTGTCATGACCTACGACAGCGGAGACTATCCCGGCTGCCAGGCTCGCGCGCTCGCGGCGGCGGGCTGGTCGGATTTTCCAGCGCGGCAAGCCGTTGCGCGGCAGCACGGACGTTGCATCGGACTTGGGCTGGCGAACTATGTCGAGGCTACCGGCCGCGGTCCATTCGAGACAGTCGCGATCCGGATCGGTCCGTCCGGCAAGATCGCAGTCGCGACCGGCGCCACGGCCCAAGGTCAAGGGGTCCGGACCATGATCGCGCAAATCGTCGCCGATGTGCTCAAGGTCCCGCCGGCGGCGGTCGAGGTTACCGCCGGCGACACGGCGGCGACGCCGTCGGGTCTTGGCGCTTATGCGAGTCGCCAAGCCGTCACCGCCGGGAATGCCGCTTACCAAGCCGCCACCTTGGTGGCGGAGAAGGCGAAGCTTGCGGCCGCGGAACTGCTGGAGGCTTCGGCCACGGATCTCGAGCTGCGTGATGGCGCGGTCCAGGTGCGAGGCATCCCCGGTCTCAGCAAAAAGCTGAGCGACATTGCGCGGGCACTGGGCGGGACGCCGGGGTTTGCGCTGCCAGGAAATCTCCCGCCGAGCCTCGCTGCGTCGGCTGATTTCATGACCAGTGGCCTGACCTATACCAACGGGACGCACGTCGCCGAGGTGGAGGTCGATCCCGAAACCGGCCGGGTCGTCATCCATCGCTACGTCGTCGTCCACGACTGCGGTCGCATGATCAATCCGATGATGGTCGAAGGGCAGATCATCGGCGGCGTCGTTCACGGCATCGGCGCGACGCTGCTGGAATGGATGCGCTACGACGACCAAGGCCAGCCGCTGGTGGCGAATTATGCCGACTACCTGCTGCCGACCTCCGACAGTCCGCCGATGATCGAAATCCACCACATGGAATCGCCGACGCCGCTCAACCCGCTCGGGGTAAAGGGCGCGGCTGAAAGCGGGACCATTGGGGCGCCGGCGGCCATCGTTTCCGCAATCGAGGATGCGCTGCGGCCTCTCGACATCCGCATCAACCAATTTCCCGTGACCCCGCCTCGGCTGTGGGCATTGATCGAGGCGGCACGACAGCGCAGCCGCGCCGCATGAAGACGACCGCAGGACGGCTCAGAAGGAGCGAAACGTGAAAGACCCGCGTATCGAGCATGCCAACAACTTTATCTCGCGATTCACCGTCAACGGCGTCGCGGCGAGTGATTTTCACGACGTCGTCGGCGGCCTGACGCGGTGGGAGGAGTGGTGCGGCGCGTGGTCGAAGCGGGCCGCCGTGCATGAAACGCTGGGCCGCGCGGCGCTCGATCGGAAGCAGTTCGTCAGCGCCGCCGAACATTTGAGCCGCGCCGCGGTGACCTATCATTTCGCGAAATATCTGTTCGTGCAGGACATCGAACAAATGCGCGCCGCGCATGCAAAGGCCGTTGCGTGTCTTGATCTCGCGCTTCCCCACCTCGATCCGCCGGGCGAGCGCGTTCTCATTCCCTACGAAGGCAAGCACTTGGCCGGAACGCTACGGCTGCCCAAGGGCGCACGGCGACCGCCGATCGTGCTCATGACCATGGGTCTCGATTCCACCAAGGAGGAACTGCTGACCTTCGAGATGAATTTCCTCGAGCGCGGCATGGCGATTCTCGCCTTCGACGGTCCCGGGCAGGGCGAAGCCGAGTACGATTTTCCAATTCGCCACGATTACGAAAATGTCGTCAGTCAGGTGATCGACTGGCTGACCAAGCGCGGCGACGTCGATGTCGATCGCGTCGGCGTATGGGGCATCAGCCTGGGGGGCTATTATGCTCCGCGCAGCGCCGCTTTCGACAAGCGCATCAAAGCCTGTATCGCAAACTGCGGCCCGTACAATTGGGGGGCGCTCTGGGACCGACTTCCCGACCTCACCCGCGACGCCTACATCCGGCGCAGCCACAGCGCGAATGCAAATGAAGCGCGTGCCAAGGCGTTCCAGCTCTCGCTTGAGGGTGTCGCTCAACGGATCGAGTGTCCCCTCTTCGTTGTCGCCGCCGGCCTCGACCGGCTGTGCCCGCCGGAAGACGCGCAGCGGCTCGCCGCGGAAGCCCGCGGCAAAACCGAGCTTCTCGTCATCCCGGACGGCAATCATGTGGCGCACAACCGCTTCTACGCCTACCGCCCGCAAACCGCGGACTGGATGGCCGAGCAGCTCGGCGCCCGAGCGGAACTACAGCGATAAGCGGCAAAGCGATATCGGAACGTGGCACCTTGCCGGACTGGCGGATCACCTTGCCGGCGCCCTGGCGCACATGGGCGCCGCGCCGATGGCAGCCTGAATTTGAAATTTCACAACTCCGTCTTCATCGATCGCTGCGCCGATGGTCCTGCGGCGAAGGCCGGCAAAAATTCTTGGTTGAAGTCATCGCGGCGACGCTCATCTGGTCGCGGCACCGGATAGGCATTGAGCGCGAGTGTTTGCAATTGCCGCGGACCATTCGCTTCAATTTATTGAGCGCAGGATCGACTGCGCCAAAAAAATACATTCGTGCCGGGTTCCCTACCGAAAAGTCTGAGCTGGTAAGGTTCCCGGCTTCCGCTTCTGCTGGCCATCGCCTCACATGAGGTTGAATTCGCCGATCAGCATCGGCAGTTGGTCGAAGCGCTGAAGGACGATGGCGAAGGTGATGCAGGCGGCGAGGCCGATCGCGGAGAAGGCGATAACCGGCCAGAACCCGCTGACCGACTTGCGCGACTTGTCGACCACGCTGGAACGAATCGCGTCAATGCTCGCCATGTCGTGTACTCCGCAAAATCGCGTCGGTGGTCGCCCGATCGTGGGTCGCACGAGGCGGACTTCGGGTTCACGGGTTCGCGTGATCGGCGAGCGTTCCGGTCTCTTCGATCTTCGGCGAGATTTTGTTGAAGCAGTGGCGGCACTTGGGCCGGGCCATTGGCCGAACGTGGTCGGGTTATTCCGGAACTTTGTCCGGCGGCATTTCTTCTCCCCTTGGATTCCAGCGTGGGCTCGGAGGGAGCAAAGAATGTACGGAGGTGCCCGCGATGCGGCGGAACGATGCAAGGGGCGACGATGTCCCTCCAGGCAGTGAGCCCTAGATTCTCGTGGACATCATTTGCCGCCGGCGAAACGCTGGGTCGGAGCCTCGGAGGTCAGCTTGATGGGCCGATTGAGTGACGCGCCATCGTGCGAGCGCCGAACCTCGATCATTGCCGCGGGGCAGTTCAATCCGCCTGGCGGCGCGAACTCGAAAGCGTGGCGGCCGCTGCCAAGCCCGGCCCGCACGATAGCGATTGGCGAGTACGCGGCCGATCAACTGGCTGCCCGCGAGAATGTCGAGGCAGACCGGCGCCTCGGGATAATCGATGTTCTGCGCCCAGCCGGAGATGGCGCGCGACGTGATCGCGTCGATGAAGCCACGCAGGTCCACTTTACGGTCGTCGATTGCCGGCAAAAGTCCGGCCCGTTCGGCAATTCGCCGACGCACGGCCTCGACTTCGTATCCCTCGCGGCGGCGCGGCGCGCAAAACCGGGCCACGATGCGCGTCACATCCGGATAGAGAGCGACATACTCGTGGGCGTTGTGGAACATCTGCCGGCTGTCATCGTCGATGAAGCTCTCGGACAATGCGCCTTCGGCAATGATGATGTCGTGGGTATCAAGCTCGATATGAAGATATTCGACCGCGTCCACCCGCTCCGCCTGCACGATCGAGATGCCGTTGATGAGATCTTTCGTTTCGATCAGCACGCCGTCGATGAACATCGCGTGGTGCGGCGATATCCATAGATCGCGCAGCGGCTGTGTGTCGGCGAGCGTTCCTAATTGGCTTCGTTTCGCCAAACCCGCGCCTCCGGAGACCGACCGCCGATTCCGCGAGGTGTGGGTCCGGTTTTGGTGATTTCCCCGCTAGCAGGGAAATTAACAGGGAATTTCGGCAATCTTCAGGGCTCCTGCCCATGTTTCTTGCCGAAAACCCCTGGACTGCCATGGGGTTGCGATAGGATACCCTGCGCAAAGAAACAGGGAATTTCAAACCACTTAGCAGGGAATTTTGTTGGCGAAACAGGGAATCCGGCGGCGGGCTCGGTAATGAACATCGTGTGGTGGTGCGTCCTCGTTGCGAACGGCATTCATCCGCGGAGCGGTCGCACGATTAGATCGTCCAGAAGATTCCGAAGTCAGATTTTGCTTGATGGAAGTTGGGTTCGTTTCGCCAAAATCGCGTCGCTGTCAGAGTTTGCACTTCCTCGGGAAGCGTATGCTCGGTCTGGCCTGAGATTACGAAACGAACCCATTGCACGTTCCAAGAGAAATTGGGGTCCTTTTGCGAAATCGAGCGCTTCGTTATTATCTGTTCGCGCTGCACTGCGTTCAATAATGCGCGAATCCAATGACATTTTTCTTTCCGCGCCTTGAACGAAATCATGTCCCTCGGACCCTCGGTGGCTTCGTTCCGCCAAAACGCGCGAGCCAGTTTCCGAATGTTTCGAACGCTCAGGTCGCAAATTGCGTCGAGATCGGACCCTCGCCCGCGGAAAAAAGGTTGCTCAGGTGCGTTTCTTGGCTGGTTTCCTCAGCCGGACGCCAGGTCCTCCCCCGTTTTCGTCGATGAACTCGACGCCGGCGGACTCGAAAGCGCGTCTTATAACATCGAGAGTTGCCCGACGTGGCCGCGTTGATCCGGCCTCCAACTGGTGGACGGTGACAATTCCTACTCCCGAATTCTGAGCGAGATCCTGTTGACTCCACCCCAGGAGGCCACGAGCTGCTCTGCATTGCGCGCCTGTGATCATTGGATTGCACATTGTGGCAGCGAAGGAGTTTTTTCAATTCCATAAAAAATCTTGACTTCTGATGAAGTAGTGATTTTACTCACTTACATAAAAAATATATATTACGAATTCGACGCACAGATCGCGCCGGACACGAGGACCAAACGATGGCAAGTTCAGCACAACAGTGGCACCGCCGGGATCGCCGCCACTTCATTGGTGGCTCCGATGCCCGGATCATCATGGGCGACGATGAGCCAGCGCTCATCCGGCTCTGGCGCGAGAAGCGCGGCGAGATCGAGCCGCAAGACCTTTCCGACAATCTTATTGTCCAGCTTGGCGTCGCCACGGAGCCGCTCAATCGCCTCTGGTATGAGCGCACGACCGGAAAGGCGATCAAGGACGTCCAGCTGCGGGTCCAGCATCCCGTCATCCGGTGGATGGCCGCGACCCTCGACGGAGTCGTTGAGCAGTCTGGGGCGGTCTTCGAGGCAAAATTTATGTTGCCGTGGTCATTCTCGGAGGAAGCCGCGGCTGAGAAGTACATGGCACAACTGCAGCACAACATGTGGATCACGAATGCCCGCTCGGCGGTCCTCTCGGTCATTACCGGCGGCGGTAAATGGGTCGAGATCACGGTGCCCGCTGATGCGCTTTACCAGCATCTCCTGCTCACGGCCGAGAAAAAGTTTTGGCGGTGCGTCGAGAATGGCGACCTTCCGCGCCTTTACTTGGCGGAGACGCCGCGTCCCCGCATCGAGGCGGTGCGGATTGTCGACATGACGGGCTCCAATGCCTGGGCGGAATTCGCGACATTGTTTCGGCAGACGCGGACCGCCTTCGTCCAGCATGAGAGCGCCAGGGCCGAACTCAAGGGCCTGATGCCCGAAGATGCCAAGGAGGCAACTGGGCATGGCATTCGGGCCAAGCGTTCGAAGTCCGGCGCCATCAGCTTTGATCTTCTTGAGCTGGAGGCCGGCCATGCAGCGCTCCAGTGAATTGATTGGCGCGATTGCGGGAGCGCTCGCCAAGGCTCAGGCCGAGCTCACTAATCCGGAGAAGTCGCTGATCGCCACCATCCGGTCCCCCTTTCCGCGGGAGAGTGACCGGACGTTCCGCTATGCCTCGTTGTCCTCTGGGCTCGATATCGTCCGCAAGACCTTGGGCAAGCACGAGATTGCAACGGTACAAACCACTTCGATCGACAACGAGGCGGGGCTCATTCGCCTGACCACGGTTCTTGCCCACACCTCGGGAGAATGGGTGTCATCCGACTGGCCGGTGTGCCCTGTCGCCGACACGGCGGCTCCACATAAGATGGGGGCAGCGCTGACCTACGCACGGCGCTACGCGCTGTTCACCCTCGTCGGCATTGCCGGAGAAGACGACCTCGATGCACCCGATCTCCTCGGAGCGACAGCGAGCGGCGGATCACCTGAGACATCGGGCGATTCACACAAGGCAAACCGGCATGCTGAAGCGGTGCCCACGCCTTCCGTCCGTTACAATGGCAAGCGGCTGCATCGCGTACCGAAGCCTACCGCGCCGATCCTCGATACCGGACCTTCAACGGCACTGAGGGACAAGCTAGTTGGCGAGATCGCGGGCCTTCAATCGGCCGAAACTGCCGTCGGTTGGGCGAACCGCGGGTTGATCGCCAAGAACAGGCTCGCTGCGGAAGACGCCCAGACCGTCGAGGCAGCGTTTCGGGATCGGATGCACACGATCGAGAAGGCTTCCTTCGGGGACGAGGCAGCACCGCCAACAAAAGACGACTCTGCCAAGGCCGCAGAACCGACCGACCAATCGTCCCTTCCGCGAAAGCCGGATGAAAAAAGCGGAGAGCGATCAACGCATACCGTTTCTTCCGGTCAACAAGTCAACGGTGGCAACGGCAAGCTAAGGCGCTTTCGCGACAAAGAGCATCTGCGATTCGTCTCCAAGCAGCCGTGCACCGTCTGCGGACGCCAACCGTGCGAGCCGCATCACATCCGCTTTGCCCAGCCGCGCGCTATCAGCCGAAAGGTGAGCGACGAGTTCACCGTACCATTGTGTCGGCTCCATCATCGCGAGATCCATCGCCGTGGCGATGAAGCAGCGTGGTGGCTTGAGTACGGGACTGACCCGATGCCGATCGCTCTCCGGCTGTGGCAGCAAACACGCGGCATCGGTATCCCAGCCGACGACAAGCCTGCCCATAGCTCCGACGGGAATTGTCAGCAGAGCGCGGGCCCAATTCTTGATGGGGTAGCCGCCGACGCGGCCCCACGGAGGAATGAATTACCATGACGTCGTTCCGCCGAATTGAGGCGAACCGTCGTAACGCCCTGCGCAGCACGGGGCCGAGAACGGAAGAAGGCAAGCGGTCATCCCGTGCCAATGCCTATCGCCATGGATTGACCGCCGAGACCGTTGTACCCGATGTGGAGGATGAGGATGACTATGCTGCCTTTGAAGCGGCGGTAATTGCGGATTACGATGCATGTACGGCAGTCGAACGGGAGCTGGTGCTCCGACTAGCCTCTCTCCTGTGGCGACTTCGCCGGGCGACGGCAGTCGGGACCGACCTTCTTTCGATACAAGCGGAGAACTTGGCCGAGCGGCGCAACTGTGGCGACAACGCGCCCCGACAACGCGAGCAACTATCACCTGCCATGGTGTATTTGCCGGCCGTTCGCGCGGCGGAGCAAGGAGATGAACCTAATCAGGATCGCGGCAGCTCACCATCGGATCGGCACAACGAGTATGCCGCGGCGACGCGAACATTGACCTACTGCTTCCTGCGGCTCGCCAATCTGGATAGTGCCGTCTTCGACCGACTCGGCAGGTACGAAGCCGCGTTATGGCGGCAGACGGTGCAGACGCTGTATGCCCTCGGTTCGGCACGGCAGCGATAAGTTCACCCCTTGCCGACGACGTCGGGGTCATAGAGGGACTCGTTAACTAAATCGCTGGCAAATAACCAAACCGTGCCATTTGCTTGCCGTGGTCGCGCACGATGCGATCGATTTGCGCCGGCGTGAGAATCTCGCGCCACTGGCCGGGCCGCCCCTCGCGGAAGAATTGCTGCGACACCTCTGGCCGTTCGCGAAAGCCGTCGCGTTCCTCCGAGCCCTGAGCTTGTCGAACGAGCGACGGTCGATGGCTTCGCCGACCTGCGCAGGGGTAGCGTCGAGCAGAAGGTGACGAACCAGCCGACCAAAATTTTCGGCCGGTGCAGCAACCATGTCTTCGTAGCGCATGACATGGATCGCGGGATGCGGCTTGTGCGTCCAGCTATGCACGTGCTGGCTCCACGAGCCGTAGACCTCGTACACGGCTTTATCGGTGACCATGGTCTCGATGTCGCGTGTCCCAATCGATTCGATCGTCTCGTCGATCGATCGGCCCATGTGATGCGCATAGGAGATGGCAACATCGAGCGGATTGCGGACGATGTAGATCGCGCCCGATGTCACCGCGAAGTTGATGGTGGAGGAGCCGCGGTCCATTACTAGCGCCTGGTGTGTCTCGATGAAGATGAGCCCGTCATTCTCATCCGCGATGCGCTGCTGCACCTTGTGCCGGACCGCGGCGATCTCGTCGCGATGGGAATCGGTGGGCTCGAACCCGAGCGCCTCGGTGTAGTTGGGCTTGCGAATCTCCGAGGTCGAGAAGCGCCCCATCCGACGCTACGCGTGACGGGCAAGTTCTGATCGGCAAGCGCTTCGCACGCTCGACCTCGTTTGGCGACCTCAGCCCTCCAGTTACCGACCGCGCTGAAAACCCAGGACGGGGCTTCCACCGGTCGCTCGGAAAAATCGAACATGATCCGGCAGGGCGGGAAGCCGTGCATCGGTCTCGCGAACAAACGCCGCGCATGCCTCACACCCGGTCGTGGCGAATAAGCGACATCGCAGCGCATTTCAGATGAGGGTAACAGCAGCGCCACGCTGCTCGAGCGCGGCTGCAGTATTTTCACATACGGGATAAATGGTGTAGACGCGTGGTCGGCAGGGGAGGTGAGACATGGCGAAAAGGATGCGTCTTGTCGTAGCCACGCCATGTTTCGGCGGCCTCGTCACTGCAAGCTACGCCATCTCGATGTTCAAGCTGCAGGCGGTGCTGCGAGGTTCTAGCGACATCGAATTGACCGTGCTCCTGAAAGAGGCGGACGCGCTTATAACCGGCGCGCGCTCGAGCCTGGCAGCCCAATTTCTCGACGACCCCGAGCCAACTCACCTCCTTTTTATCGATGCCGATATCGGCTTTGAGCCGGCCCAGGTGCTCCGTCTCATTCATTTCGGCGCCGACATTTGCGCTGCGGTCTATCCGGTCAAGGCGATCGACTGGGATCGCGTCAAGTCCACGCTCGCTGCCAATCAGCCGGAAGCCGCGGCTCTGAGCTACGTCTACGAAGTCGTCGATCGCGATGCCGTCGAGGCGCAGGCCGGCTTTGTCAAGGTGCGCTACGCCGGTACCGGATTTCTAATGATAAGGCGTCAGGCGCTGGAACGTATGTGCGATTACTATCCGCAGCTGCATTTCGCGCGCGACCATTCGATCGATGCCGCAACACCGAGCCGCAACCGATATGCGCTATTCGACAGCATGATCGACGAGACCGGCACGTATCTGAGTGAGGATTACAGCTTTTGCCGCCGCTGGACCGCGATGGGAGGCGAGATCTGGGTTGATCTCTCAAGCCGACTCAACCACATCGGCCCTTACGTCTTCCGCGGCGATTTCGCTTCGCAGTTCACTCCGATCGCAACCCACCCCGATGGGAGCGACTCGGCTGACGCAAACGACTAGGCGAGGCGATCTGCTCACCGAGGTGGCAGATGTCGCAATCGGTCTCAGCGTTCGGTGCCGAGTTCGCCTGCCGATGCACCTGCTGCCTGTTCCGGTATGTCGAACGTGATCCGACAGCGCAGCCCAGCCGGCATGATGTTCTCCGGGTTTGGTAGCGCGAGCCTGACGCCAAAGGTGCCGCTGGCGGCATCGAACACCTGATCGACGATGGTCACAGTGGCGTTGTGATCGCCGCCGACTGGATTGTCCGGGCGCACATTTGCGGTGTCGCCGCGCTTGATGAGACCGAAGTAACGGACCGGCAAAAACGTCTCGACGTGGAGCGGATTGATCCGCGCGACCGTGACAATGTTCGCTTCCTGATGAACGTATTCGCCGGGACCAAGCGTGCGTTTGACAACAACTCCGTCGATCGGGCTACGAATGGTGCGCTGCTCGAGCTCGGCTTTTGCGCGGTCGAGATCGAGCGCCGCCATGTGATGATTAAGATTGGCGGCCGCAAGTTCCTGTACCGCAACGTTGTATTCGGCCTGGGCAATATCGATGTCCTGCGGCGAGGCTGCGGTGCGTTGTTGCAGGCTGACCTTCCGCGCGAGCACGCCGCGCTTCAATTCCAGGACTGCCTCTTTGGACTGAATTTCAGCAGTGCTTTCCGCCTTCGCCTGGTTCACTGCGACGACTGCTCTTTCAACCGCCGACGCGAGGCGAGCAATCACCTGGCCTTCTTTGACGAGGTCGCCACGATCGACTTCCACGCTATCGAGAATACTCGTGATCGGGCTGCCAAGTTTTAGCGTCAGCGCCGGATCGATGACGCAATCGAATGTCGCCGAGCTTGCATTGTAGGTTCCTGAAATGACGAACGCGGAAGCGGCTGCGATCCGGGTCGCAGTGGCCGCGGCGCGTTTCACGAAAATGGCGTCGCAGCTTTTCGTCACATTATCCTCGCTCTTTCAGGCGGATCGCGTGCGCCTTGCGGCCCTTCATTCGCTCACTTCTTGACGGTTACGGCAGCCCCGCTGCGCCTCGATCCCGCGATCGATGCTTCACATAAAGGTCATGGGCGTCATGTTCAATAGGGTAAACGGCTAGTTAATTTTCTCGCACGTACTCAGCGTATCTGCAGTCGTCGTATGGCGTGTTGCCGTTGCGCGGTGAGTGGCGTTGCGTTTCAGGGAGTGAGCGATGGCGTTTCCATTCGGCTCGATTCTATCTGCTCCTGGTTCTCGCCGCAGCCGCCGCCGAAATCAATATCTGGAACGACTCCGTCGATGCTGGCCTTCCGCGGGGAGGGCGAAAGCAAAGCCATCGGGTCGATTGCTGTTCGATCCGTTGGAGCCGCGCCTGCTGCTGAGCGCGGACGTGCTGTCGGTCAATCTTGCCCATGGCGCGCTCGCCCATCAGGACCACGATTTGATCGTTCAGATGGTCAACGAGACCGTGCACGTCGGCACCCAATCGCAGACCGTACAGCGAGTCGAGGTCGTCGACCAGGCTCATCACAACGCCGTTCTTGCCCTCGGCAATCTGACGACAATCAGTCAAATCAATATCATCGGTAATTCTGCGACCACCAACGATGACACTTTGACGATCAATGCGGCTTCGTTCGGGGGAGTTGCGATGCCTTCGGTTAACTTCACGGGCGGCGGAGGCACCAACACGCTCGCGATTCAGCATGCGGCAACAGCCGGAAGCTCCGCCGAGACTTGGATGCTGAACAGACCGAACAGTGGCGCTGCGACCGGGGTTGCCAATGTCACGTTCTCGAACATCCAAAGCTTGATCGGCCAGGCCGGTGATGCCTTCAGCCTGAACAGCAACTACAATTCGGTTGCATTGAACCAGACCGCTTATGACGCCGGCATCCTCACGCTCAACGGCGCAACAGTTCAATACGCCGGGCTCGCGCCGACACTGGGTACGGCAACCAACCTGGTTTTCGACCTGCCCAACGGCGGTGACAACGCGACCCTGAGCGCGGGCGCCGCAGGCACCATGCAGCTGACCGATCAGGGCGAGACATTCACGTTCGCTGATCCAACAGGTAACCTGACCATCAATCTGGGTAGCGGCGCGAATACGTTGACGCTCAATTCGCTGGACAGCGCTTTTGCTGGCGCATTGACGATCAACAGCGGCGTTGGCAGCAACAGTGTGGTCATCGACGGTGCTAACTTTGCCCCCAACACGGCCTCGATCTCGTTCAACGGCGCGGGTGCGTCCGACAGCCTTACCATTGAAGGCGCAACGGTGGCCGAGACGTGGACCTTGACGGGGGCCGGTACGGGTGTCGCAACCGGCGGCGTGACCGTTGCGTTCAGCAATGTCGGGAATTTGGTTGGCGCGGACAGCGAGGATACCCTCATCGGTCCGCAGACGAACACCACGTGGAACGTTACCGGCCTCGACTCGGGCAATGTCGACGGCGTGAATTTCTCCGGCTTCCAGAACCTGCAAGGGGCCGATGCCTATGACGCCACGTTTGTATTCGCGCAAGGCGGTAATTTGCTCGGCGGCATCGACGGCGGCGCCGAGAACCTCGGCACTCTCGTCGTCAGTGGCACCTATAATTCGGAAGAGATCAGCGCGACGAGCGGACACGCTGGTTCCGTCACACTGGACGGCAACACCTTCACTTACGCGGGTCTCGCGCCGATCCAAAATACCGGCAGCGCAGCGAACGTGGTCTTCGACATCACCGATCTGAACGGCACGGAGACGCTCGCGGCCGGGCCAACCGGCGAATTGACCTTGTCGGGCCCCGACATCGAGACCACCACATTCGCGGATCCGACCCAGTCGCTTACGATCAATCTCTATGGCAGCGGTACGCTGAACATCGCATCGCTCGACCCGGGCTTTGCGGCGGCCCTGACAATTGAGTCGCCCGACAACAATGTCCAAAATGCGTCGGCGGGTATTGGCGGTACGTTTTTTCTCGATACTGACACCGTCGACATTAACACCAACGTCAACACCAATGGCGGCGCGATATCGATCAACACCTATACGGTCAATATTGCAAACAACGTCGCGATCAACACCCAGTCGTCGACGGGAGCCTCGGGGAGCTTTTCGATCCAGGGCGATTCGGGTTCGTTCGAAGGACCGCACACCGTCACCATCGGCAGCGGCGTCGTCATCAACACCACCGGAAAAGGCGGGGCGGCCGGCGATATTACAATCGCGACGCTCGACAATGATTATCGGGCGCTCGAACTGCCGATCTTCTATTCCGACAAGACCGTCGGCATTTCGGTGAATGGCACCAGCTCGGCAGGGGTCATCATCGAGGGCGGCAACGTCTCGCTCACGGCGGAGGCCGAGGATATTTCGCTGCCCTCCGAGATCCCGCCTGGGCCGCGAGTTTCACCAGTACGCTCGGCGCCCTGTTCGAGCAGCTTCCCGGCGACCTCCTGTCGGCGGTGACCGGCATTGATGCCTCGGTGGTGCTGCGCGGCGCCAACGCCAACATCACGGTCACCGATGCCACGATCACGAGCTCAGGCAGCGTCACGGTCGAAGCGACGACCGACGTCGAGAGTTACGTCAACGCCATTTCGGTCGGAACCAACGCCCTCGGCTTCAGCGCCGCGGTCGGCTACAGCCAGGCGACCAGCACGGTAACGGCGGTCGTCACCGGCGATTCCACCATTACGGCCCAGGACAACATATCGATCGAGGCCAACGGCAGCGTCAAAGTGAAATCGACGGCGCGCGCGTCGTCCAACCTCCTCGGCAACACCAATGCAAACGGCGCGACCTTCGCCATCGCGCTCGGACATACCCAGCTGACCGATACTGCCGAAGTCGACAGCGGTGTCACGTTGGACGCCGTGACCGGCAACATCGCGGTCACCGCCACCGGCAAGGACCAGCTTCAGACCTCGGCTGCGACTGCCGGCTTCGTCGACGGGGTCACGGGCGTGTCAGTCGGCCTTGGCATCGATTTCGGCGATGTGCACGCTTACCTCAACGGCAATGCGACGGCGGGCGGCACGATCACTGGCAATTCGGGCCCGACCTTTGATGCGACCCAAGCCAATACCATCGATCCGGTCACCGACTCGCTTTATATCCCGGATAACGGACTTACGACCGGCCAGCAGATCACCTATACGGCGGAAGATTCAAACGGCAACCCGGCGACGCCCATTGCTGGATTGGTCAGCGGCCAGACCTATTACGTCATCGTCCTCGACGCCAACCACATCCAGCTCGCAAACGGGCCGGTCGACGCCCTCGATCCCACCGGAACCAACCCCAATTCAACCCAAACGCTGACGACGGTGAATACGCTCGCGTTCAACCTTGACGCGATCGATTCCTCGCAAAACTCCATCCAACTCGACGATAACGGTTTCAACCAGGGCGATCTCGTCACTTACAACGACAACGGCAACACGCCGATCCAGGGGCTGACCAACGGGGCGACCTATCGGGTCAATGTCATCGACGACAACGACTTCCAGCTGCTCGATCCCACCACGGGTCAGGTGATTCAGATTTCGCAGGGTGCTGCGCTCGGCCTTCAGACGTTCACCGACGGCACCAACGTGCAGCAACTCAACCTCGCGGTGATCGATACGACGAACAATGCGATCGAGATCCTCAACAGCGGGTTCACGAGCGGCGAGGACGTGAATTACGGATCGCTGGTGGATAATGGCGCCGATCAGATTGGTGGGCTCACCAACGGGAACGATTATACGGTCACCAATGTTTCAGGGAACGAGTTCCAGCTGATCGATCCGACGACCGGCCAGGTGGTGCAGCTCAGCGATCCCGGACCCTCGGCGCAATCTTTCACGTACACCGGCCAAATCTATGGTTTCAATCCGACCTCGACCGCGATTGGCGGTGACGTCAACCCGACGAGCGACTACATCACACTGCCTAACGGCGTCGGCAACCTGGTGACCGGCGAGGCGGTGATGTACAACGTCGATCCCAACATCTCGACGACGGTGACGACGCCGACACAGATCGCCGATCCGAACAATCCGGGCCAATTCATTCAGGGCCCGAACGCCTCGATAACGGAATCCGATCAGGCGATCGGCGGCCTCGACCAGGGCAGCATCTATTACGTCGTCGTCATCAACGCCAATACCATCGCCCTCACTGACAACCCCGCCGCCGCTGCCTTGGCACAGCCCATCGTGTTGGGCAGCGCCGGCAACGGCACCAACAGTCAGCTCGTCACCGCGGAGGCGACCAAGGGCATCACCGTCAGCGCAACACTGACTGCGAAAGATGCGGAAAGCGCCAAGCCCGTCACCGGCGGCAAATTCAACTGGAGCCAGTATGTCAGCAGCGGACTGACCTCGTCTGACATAACCCTGGCCGCCCTGTTCGGCAATGCGTCCGCCACCACCGGCAAATACACCGTGGCCGACGAAAGCGGGAACAAAGTCGGCGACAGCATCAAGAACAACAACTTCAGCACCGCCGGCGGCATTGCGTTCAATTTCGTCGACCATACGGCCTACGCGTATGTGGGCAACGAAGGCAACACCGTCCTCAAGACCGGCGGCAACGTGACGGTGAGCAGTTCTCTCACGGAGACCTACCAGGAGGTCGCGCAATCCAGCGTCTCAAAACCGAGCGGATCGCAAGGAAACGCCGTCGCGCTCTCGATTGCCTTCGGCTATTTCACCAACGACGCCGAAGCGACCGTATTCGGCGATGCTTCGATCGATGCCAGCGGTACCCTTTCCGTCACCACCACGCTGACCTATCCTCCCATCACGCCAATCAGCCCGTCGCAGTGGGGGGCGCAGCAACTGATGAACCTCGAATCGTCGGGCATCAGCACCATCACGAATTATCTCGACGGCACGCTCGGCTTCGCGAGCGACTTTCTCAACACCTGGTCCATCGCCGGCGCCAAGGCGGCAGACATCTCGGAAACCGACCCCAAGACTGGAAAGCAGAAAGTTCAGGGCACCGCCAGCAGCCTGTCGGGCTCGCTGGCGATCAATATCTTTCAAAACACCTCGAACGCCACCATCGAAAGCGGGGCGAAGATCAATCAAGACCCGGCCTATCAAACCAGCACGCAAAGCGTGACGATCACCGCCACCACCACCATCATGACCCTTGATGTCGCGGGGCTCGGAAAGTGGTCGCTCAATCCGTTCGGCATCATCGGCAAGGCGACGACCGAGGACAATCGCGGGTTCGTCAACCAGCTCAAGGGCGGCGATATCGTTGCATTCGGCGGCAGCGCCGGCGGGTCCGCGCTCGGCGGGTCGATTCTGGTCTCGGTGCTTATCGATTCGACCGAGGCGCTGATCCAGCCGGGCGTTGCGGTACGGATCGGCCCCAAGGGCGACCTCGACATCGATGCCGACGAAGAAATCACGCGCGTCGACGTGTCCCAGTCGGGTGGCTACTCGCAAAATCAGACCAACGAAGCGACCGACTTTGCGGGCAGCCTGCTCGGTTACGGCCAGAACAGCACGACGCTCGCCGGAATCGAGGCGAGCAACACCATGCCGGCCGACGTCACCGGCGGCGGCGATGTCACCATCACGGCAAATACCGGCGGCGTCCAGGTCTCGGTCGCGGGCACCATCATCTTTGCCGGAGGCGGTTCGACCGGCATCGGCATTTCAGTGATGGTCAACGCCATCATCCGTACCACCGACGCCTTCATCGGCGCCGATCCGACCCAGGATGCCGATACCACGCCGACCTCGGACTCGACGCTGGATGTCGGCAATATCAGCCTGAATGCTACCACCGGCGGCACCATCGTGGCGGTCGCCGTTGCCGGCACGGTGACGCAGAACGCGGCGACGACGCCGGGCGCCATGGAAGACGATCCGTTGGACGGGGTGTCGTTGCCAAACCTGTTTGGCGAGGAACCGACCGCTGCGAGCGGGGCCGGGATCGCGGGCTCCGGCGCGGTCGACGTGATCGAGGACACGACGCTCGCCTATATCAACGCTGATACCAACGGCGCCGCGACGGTTGGGACGGTGGGGATTTCTGCTACTAACAACCAAACCGTCGTGAACGTCACGGGAGGCGTTACAATCGCAATCAAGGCTGGCGGCAACTCCGCGGGCTCGAACCAGGTCGGGGCCGCCTTTAGCGCTAACCAGGACACCGCCGACACCGAGGCGTTCATCAAGGGCGCCGACATCGACAGCACCGCCGCACTTGTTTCCGGCACCAATCAGGTCTCGCTGACTGCGACCCGTGAGGGCGTTCTCGACAGCTTCTCGGCGGCCCTGAGTGCCGCAACCACGAACAGCAACGCCTTTGCGGGCTCGGTTTCGATCAATCGTGTCACCGATACAACTGACGCGGACGTCGATAGCGCGACGCTCACGGCTGCCAATGTGGGGCTGTCGGCAACGGATGATCCAAGCATCCTGGCGATCGGCGGTGGCGCAAGCTTCACGGCCGGCAACAAGGGCATCGGCGGCTCGGTCGGCTTCAACCAGATGGTCGGCACCACCATGGCGGCGATCGAGGGCACTAACAGCCGGTCGACCGTCAACCTGTCGGGCAATCTCAGCATCAACGCCGACGACGCCGACACCATCACGGCGGTCGGCGTTTCGGCTGGTGTGTCGACGGCGTCGAACTCTCAGGCCGGGGCATTCACCATCGGCATCAACATCATCTCGACCAACACGGCGGTGTTCAGCCGGAACGAATCCGATGGCTTGATCGCTGAAATCAGCAATGCCGATGTCACGACGACGGGCGGCGGCACAGTAAGTCTGACGGCGACTGATGATTCGGTGATTGGGTCGTTTGCCGGCGCATTCGGGGTGGCAACCACCGGCAGCGCGTTCGGCGTCGGCTTGAGCTGGAACCAGATTGACATGAACGTTGACGCAGAGGTCAATGATGCGACCGTCAACGCGAGTGGAGGCGTCAGCATCACCGCGACATCGACCCAGTCGAACGGCATTCTCGGCAGCAAGATCACTTCGCTTTCGGTCGGCGCCGCGGTCTCGGGCAACACCTCGATCGGCGCCAACGTGTCGGTCAACGGAATCGTCGACACGATCAGCGCCCAGATCGACAGCAGTTCGACGGTGACCTCGGGCGGCACAGTCGCGCTCGACGCCGAAGATCACTCGACCATCAGCACGCTCGTGGGCGCCGTGGCGATCTCGACCAAGGGCAGCGGCGCCGGTGCCGCGGTCGGCGGCGACTACATCGACAATCAGGTCACCGCGACTATCAGTTCCTCGACCGTTCACGGCAATGGCGGCGACGTTACCCTCACGGCGTTTGAAGGCGCCGATATCCAGGCGCTCGCCGTCGGCCTCGACGGCGGTCAGAACAATGCCGCGGGCGGCTCAATCGCAGTCAGCGTCATCACCGATACCGTAGTGGCGTCGATCGCCGGCGCCGCCACCGTGACGGCGTCGGGCAACGTCCGGGTGAAATCAACCAACAATGCCACCATCGGCACGCTGGCGGGGCAGGTGTCGATCGGCGGCAAGGTCGGTTTCGGCGTTTCGGTCTCGACCGCGGTCATCGTCAACAACAATAGCGCTTTCATTTCCGGCGATGCCAACGTCACCGGCGACGGCGGCGTCAGCATCAATGCGAACACCACCGAGACACCATCGGTGATCGCGGTCGGCGGCTCCCTCGGCCTTAATACCGCGGGCATCGCCGGCACTTTTACGATCACGGTCGTCGACGACAATACATCCGCGTATGTGGCGAGCCCGACAGGCAGTGGCGGCTTGGTCCAGGGCGGTACAGGCGCCGGGTCGAGCGGCGACGTCACGATCGATGCAGAAAGCACCTTTAACCTCCTGGGGACCGCCGGTTCGCTGGCCTATGGCGGCCAGGTTGGCGTTGGCGTAGGTGTCGATACCGGCGTCGTGACGCGCAACACCTATGCTTACATCGGCGCCAATGCCAAAGTGCATGCCGATGGTTCGGTGCTGATCACGGCAAACGCCACCGAGACCATTACATCGCTCTCCCTGGCCGGCGCATTTTCCGGAAAAGTTGCGGTTGGTGTGACCGCGGGCGTGTCGGCCCTAGACCTGACGACACAGGCGTATATTGACGGCGGCGCGACCGCGATCGCCAAGAACAATGTGCTTGTTTCTGCGCAAGATGAGACGACATCGACGCTGGTGTCGGGCAATCTTAACGGCGGGGGAAACGTCGCCGTCGGTGTCGGCGCCGGGATCTCGGTGCTGACCAAGAATACCAACGCCTATATTGCGTCCGACGCCGTGGTGACGGCGCTCGCCCAGGGCACCGCCGTCATGGCGAACACCGGGACATTCGGCACGCCGACCGGCTCAGATACCCAAAGCCCCGCCGAAAACATCGAGTTCACCACATCCGATCTCAACGGCAATGAGATCAATGCGGACACCACCGGCCTCAACACCGGCGACGAGGTGGTCTATGACGGCGCCGGCCTGCCGCTCGGCGGATTGAACAGTGGTGGTGAATATTACGTCATCGTCGTCGACCCGACCCACTTCGAGCTCGCGGCGACCTACGCGGACGCACAAGCGGGAAATGCCATCACGTTGAGCGCCGGCGAGACGAGTCCGACCGACCAGCACACCATCGAGCGCTTGAGCCAGATTGGCGTGCCGTCGGTCTCGACCTCGAACGTGAGCAGCAGCACGCCGATCAATCTCAGCAACATGGCGGCGAACCTCGAAGGCCCGCCGGTGCAGGCGGCGGAGCAGGGCGTGATCGTGGTCGCGGTCAGCACCAGCCACATGGACACGGCGGGCGCCGCGGGCGGCGGTTCCGGCAGCGTTGCGGTCGAAGTCGCGGGTGCCGTCGCGGTCCATAACATCAACACCACCGCGGAAATCGAATCCGGCGCTCAGATCAACCAGACCGACGACACCGGCGCCAACGCCAACCAGTCGGTGTTTGTGGATGCGGGTCGCGCCTATCACGATCTCACACTTGGCCTTGGCGCCGCCTTCTCCGGATCGGTGGCTGTTTCCCCGGGTATCGCGGTGCCGGTGCTCACCGGCTCCACCGAGGCGCTGATTCTCGGCGGTTCGAACGGCACTGACACCAACGTCAGCGCCCAGGACGATGTCGAGGTGGCAGCGTTGGCGCAGGCAGACTTCGTCGGCGTTGCGGTCGGTATCTCGGGATCGGGCTCGGTCGCGATTGCGGGCTCGGTCACGGTGATCGACGTCAACACCACGACCGAGGCTGCCATCAATGGACTTGCCGTGGTCGACGCGGGCGGCAACGTTCTGGTCAGCGCCTACGACACGACCACGGCCTATTCGATCGCAGGTGCTCTCGGTATCGGGATCGGTGCGGGCGCCGGTGCCGGCGCGTTTGCGGTCAGCACCATCACCAAGAATACCGACGCCTACATCGAAAATGATGCAGTCGTCGACGCTGATGGAAAAAGCAGCGACGCGCTGAGCGGGATCATGACCGGAACGCTTGGCGCGCAGCAGACAATCCACGGCGTTGCGGTGCAGGCGAATTCGAACGAGGATCTGATCGACGTGGCCGGCAGCGGCGCGGGCGGCACCTATGTCGGCATCGCCGGCGCCGTCGATGTCGAGGAAACCAATTCCAACACGGTTGCAGCCATCGAAGGTGGCGCGACCGTTAATGAACAGGACTCCGCCACGGCCAGCGCGCAGCAGACCGTCGCGGTCGGGGCGCAGAATACGCTCACCATCACGGCGGTCGCCGGCGCGGTCGGCGGCGCGATCGTCGGTATCGGCGCTGGCGTCGATGTTGAATCCATTCACAACAACGCCGAGGCCTTCATTGCCGGCGGCGGCACCGAGGTCGAGGCACAGGACGCGGTC
Organism: uncultured Alphaproteobacteria bacterium; assembly: GCA_963787675.1. Classification (GTDB taxonomy): domain Bacteria; phylum Pseudomonadota; class Alphaproteobacteria; order Rhizobiales; family Xanthobacteraceae; genus JAJPKK01. The sequence continues at coordinate 776,740 of CAWBDV010000003.1, forward strand.
GAGGTCGACGCGCTGACCAATCGCAACATCCTGTCCGTTGCCATCGCGGTCGGCGCCGGCGGCTTCTCGCTCGGGGGCGGCATTTCGGTGATCACCGTCGGGGGCGGCTTTAATGCTACCTATTCGGGGGGCGACGAGAGCGGCGGCAGCTTCTCCTCGAACTCGCTGCAAGACCAGAACGGCAACGGGGTCCTCGGCAGCATCGACAATTCGATCAACGCATCGATGTCGAATGTGGAGACACCGAACAGCGGTGGGCTCCCGGCCATCAATCCTGCCACCGCCGTCAACAACAGTACCAACACGATTGATTTCGGCACCGCCGACAACCTCCAGACCGGCGACCAGGTCACCTATTCGGACGGCGGCGGCGCCCCCATCAGCGGTCTGCAAAACGGCCAGACCTACTTCGTGATCGTCACGGGCGCGGATACGATCCAACTTGCAACCACACGCGATAACGCGATCGCCGGCATCCCGATCGCAATCTCCTCGATCGGCGCGACCGGCACCGATCACACCTTTGCGGCCAATCCAGCCGGTATCGACAACGCGGCCGTCGGCAATTCTTCATCGAACCTGCCCAACAACGCCGTCTCGGATGGCACCAATCCCAATAACGGCCAGAACGGCACGATCGCGAGCGGCACCACGGCAGCAATCGCTTCCGGGGCGACCATTACGGCAGGTACGGTCGCGGTCGATGCCGATCAGACTTTCACTTTGGGGTCCTACCCGGGCGGCATCGGAGCGGGGGCCTTCGCTGCACTCGGCGTCGGCATCGCTGTCATCACCGTCGATTCCAACGTATCCGCCTATGTCGATGAGGATGTCATCATCAACGGGATCGGCGGCGCTGGCAGCCTCGATGTCGACGCCACCCGTAACGCCACCTACAACGTGCTCGGAATTGCCGGCGCCGGCAGCGGCTTCGTTTCGCTCGGCTCGGCGGTCGCCTATGTGACCGATGGCAGCAACGTTCAGGCCACTCTCGGAGCCGGCATCTCGGACAGTGGTATCAACGAGCCGACTTCGATAAACCTTGCCACCATCATCGAAGGTGCGGGCTTTGCGACGACCTCGGTCGACGCCCAGAACACCGTCACCATGAACATTGCAGCCGGGGTCGGAGCGATCGCCGGCGGAGCGGGGCTCGGCGCTGCCATCACGTTTGCGACCGTGAACGGCAACACCCAGGCGCTCATCGGCGATTATTTCACCAACATCAATCCTGCCGTCGTTGCTGCTACGCCAACCCCGATGGGCAGCGTCTCGGTGACGGCCAACAGCACTGTCACGGTTGGGCCTTATTCGTCAGGCGGCCCCATGGGAATAAGCATTGCCGGCGGCCTCCTCGGCGGCGCGGGCGGCTACGCCAAGGTGACCATCGGCGGCGACGTCACCGCGGCCATCGGCAACCAGGCGAACATTTTTGCGACCGGCGCCATTTCGGTTTCCTCGACCTCCACGGCGACGGTCAATGAAGAGGTCGACGGCGTGACCGCCGGCGCGATCGCGGTCGGCGTTGTGCTCGCCACCGCTACCGTGAACGGCACCGTGACGGCGGCGATCGGCCAGTCGGCAGCCGGAACCACCGGCAAGACGCAGATCCAGGCAAGCTCGGTCTCGGTATCGGCAACCGATACGCCGACTGTGACAGTGACGACGATACCTGCTGCCGGCGGCATCCTGGCGGGCTCCGGTGCCGTGACCACCATCAACCTCACGCCGACCACACTGGCGACCATCTCCGCCTCGACCGCCATCACCACCTCGAGCGGCGACGTGACGGTCACATCGACCGCGACGCCGACCGAGACTGGCGACGCGGAGGGCCTCGACATCGGCGGCATCGTCTATGGTGAGTCGAAGTCCGACATCACTCTTACCAATACCAACACCGCGTCAGTCGGAGCCAACGCAATCATCGCTGCCGGCAACAATTTCAAATTGCTGGCGACGACCACCAATTCGGCGACCGATACGGCGGAAGGCAGCAGCGACGCGCTGATCCCGCTGGCGAATGCGGAGAACACGGTCACCATCACCGATGTGACCAGCGCGTCGATCGGCGCCTCGGCCCAGATTACGGCACAGGGAGGTCTTAACTCGCCGACGCCGACCGGTACGCTAAGCATCAAGGCCGACATGAGCACGACCGCGAGCGCAGACCCGACGGTCGACATGGGCGGTCTCGGCACCAACGGCCAGACTACCGCGACGATGGCGATCTCGGGCGACACTACGACCGACATCGGCAGCAATGCGCGTCTCGAAGCTGGCGCCGTGAGCATTCTTGCCTACGTGGACACCATCAACGCGCAGGACATGTCCAGCACGTCGGCGTCCGGGCTCGGGACCTCGACCAGCTCCACCTCCAATCTCACCACCACATCCACTGACACGGTGACACTCGAGTCGGGCGCATTGGTCATCGGTCATTCGACGGCCGACATCGAGGCGCAGCAGGTCAGTCTGCCGACCTCGTCCACGGCGACGTCTTCCACGTCTTCGCTTGGCGGCAACACCAGCCCCACCGCAAACACGACACTCACTACCACCACGACCGTGACCGCGATGGGGACCGCCGAGGTCGATACCCGCGTCCTGACGGTCGAGTTCGAATGCCGATACGTCGCCGGGCTACACGGCGACCGCCAATCGCAGTGCGGCGCCGATCGACACCGGCTCATCGAGCAGTTCGCAGACGCTAACCCTCGATCGCTCGATCGTCTGGAACGCCACCATCGTGATGCTGGGGGCGCAGGATCCCGACCTCGAGATCGACACCAACGGGAACATCACCAAGGACATCGGTATCACGGCGACGCTCAACGGCTCGACCTTCGATGTTGCGAACATCATCAACAGCGGCTCGATCGACGGCTCGATGACCTTCACCATTCCCGCGTCGGTCTACGACACGAACCCGCCAGCCGGATCTGGGACGGTCACCGCCAGTGCCACCATTACGGGCGCGCCGTCCGTGATTTTCCATACCGGCTTCGACCAAGTGACGATCTTCAACCAGTCGATTTACAACCTGCTCATCAATCAGATCAACGCCATCAATCCGGCGACCGACTTCACCTCCAACATCCACATCAACGTGGGCAATCACACGGGCTTCACCCCGACGATCACCTCGACGCCTGGCAACACCAAGATCCTGATCCAGAACACCTCGACGCCCAATATCACGTTCAATGACGTGATCACCAATCCGGACGGCACCACGACGGCGATCACCGCCGGCGGCGACATCATCTCGGCATCCGATTTGGCGACGATCGAGACCACAGAGTCTCGTCCTGCAGGCGCCATCTGGATTCATCGGAACGGCGAGCGCGCCGATCGAAGCCGAGGCTACCGGTCTGTTCGCGGCCCAGGCGCAGGGCAACATCTACCTCGACGAGACCGGCAATCTCGACCTCGGCTATGTCGGAGCGGTGCTGAACGCCATCACGGTCAACGGGGTCAGTTCCACGAGCGGCATCGTCGACCTGCAGGCGAGCGGGTCGATCCTCGACGATTCCGGCAATATCACCAATGCCGCCAACATCCTGGCACTGACTATTATTCTCAATGCCCAGAATGGCTCGATCGGCACGTCGACTGATCCGGTCGATGTCGGATTCGGCGGAACAGCCCCAACAACCACGACCCTGACCGTTTCCGCGGCCACCAGCATCACGATCGACGGCGTGGTTGAGCAGAATGCCCTCAATCTTGCGAGCGTCACGGCGCGCGACGGCGATATCACGATCACGACGACCGCACAGGCGGCGTCCGGCGAGGATATCGTGCTCGGTGCCACCGGGCAGGTTTCGGCCGAGGACGGGTCGGTCACGCTGCAAGCCGGCGACAACCTGACCACTGCGGTCGGCAGCCTGATCACGGCGAGCGGGACCGTGACGGTGGGTGGCGACTTCAATGCCGCCGTCAACCCGATCGGCAAGCTGATCCAGCTCCTCGGCGTCATCAACGGGTCGTCGGCCACGATCACCAGCGGCACGGCCAGCGACAAGATCGAAATCACCAACGTCGCCGCTAACACGCCGACGACGATTTCGGGTGGCGGCAACGACATCATCACCATCGGCTCGACCACCGGCAGCGGCGGCGTACTCAATCGGATTGCCGATACGCTCACAATCGACGGCGGCAGCAACGGCAACAGCACGCTCCTGATCGACGACACCGGTGACGCCACGGACGTGACCGGCACGTTGAGCGCCGACATCAATGGGGCGGTGCTGAGCGGGCTCGGCCTCGGCGCCATCATGATCCATTATGCCCAGATCGCCAGCACCGAGATCGCGCTCGGCGGCGGCAGCGACATCTTCAACGTCCAGGCAACGCTCGCGAACACCACCACCACGGTCAAAGTGGGCTCGAACGGCAACACGGTGCGGGTCGGCGGCCCGAACGGCAACCTGACCGATACGGTCAACGCCATTCAGGGTCTCCTCGACCTCACCGGCAATGGCACCAACTCGGTGCTCAATGTGATCGATGCCGGAGAGACCCGGGCGACCACGGGTCTTCTCAACAGCGGCCGCCTGACCGGCCTCGGCATGGGTTCCTCGAGCCCGACCACGGTCAATGCCGGCGCAGGAATTGAGTTCAGCGGATTCACCTCGGTCTTCATCGCACTTGGGTCGAGAGCCGATAATTTCACGGTCGGCAGCAGCTCGACCTTGACCATGATCGACACCGGCACCGGCGGCGACACCGTCACGGTCGGGCTATCGACCGGGACCAATGGCCTGCTCGGGGTCACGGCACCGCTCATGATCGAGGAGAGCGGCAACGCCAATGATCAGCTCATCGTGCTGTCCAATGTCAGCAGCGCCTTGACCGTCGATCAAATGAGTTCGTCCGTGGGCCTGATCACCGGGCTCGGCACGACCGCGAATCCCGGCAAGATCGAGTTTACCGATGTGACCACGCTGACGGTCGACCAAAGCGACGTCGGCAGGTTCGATACACTCACCATCAATAACACGGTAACCAACACGGTGGTTGAGAGCGGCGGCGGCGGTCACACCATCACAGTCAATAACGTGGAAAACCCAACCACGCTCGATCTCGGCGCCAACGACACGGTCAGCGTGTTCGACGCAACCGCAGTGAACAACAATGCGGTGCCGGCTCTGTCGGTCATCGGCGGCGCGTCTAATACGTTGACGCTCGATCTCTCCGCGACCACGAACGCCGTAACCGGGCTGATCGAGGACGGCGCCACGCCCGGAAGCACCGGACTTCTGCACGACTTCACCGCGGACGGCGGCGACATTGCGTTCAACTCGGTCGGCCATGTCAATGTCAACCTGGGCAGCGGCAATGACTCCGTCACGATCAACACCACCGACACGAATTCGATCCTGAGCCTGAATGGCGGTGGCGGCGACAACTTCTTCCAGGTCGAGAGCATCGGCGACACCACCAATATCGTCGGCGGTACCGATCCGAATGACACCAGCACGGTTGCGCTGATTATCCAGGCCTTCCCGCTCGCGAACGAATTTGCGCTGCTCAACGTCGACGTGGAGGACCTGATTGTCGACGATTCCGCTTATTCAGGCGCGGTGGCATGGACCAATCTCGACGGCGAGATTTTTGCTGCGAGCGGCGATACGTCGAACCTTGTCGTCAACAGCTCGGGCGCTCAGCTCACCCGGATTATCGGCGGCAGCAACCCGAACAATACCCTCAACACCGCAACCGCCAGTCCGAACTCTGTGACCGGCACGGTGACGGACCACGAAGTGGTGCTCAAGTCGGGCCTCGATGTGCTGAGCCCCAGCAGCACCAGCACCTACCTAAATTACGGCAATGTCATCACGTTCGACCAGATCGCGCAGGATATTGCCAACGCCAACGGTAGTCCGGTCACGTCATATAGCGAGGACGGCTTCACGCTGAAAACCAGCAATACGTCCCAGGGATTTCAAGCCGACGACGTTACGAGCCTCTCGGCCGAAGCCAGCGCGGCTTCCGATATGTTGACGCTCACTGCGACGGACGGCAATCCGTTCTCGCTCTATTCAATGCAGTTTGCTGCCAATACGACGTTGTCGGCGCCGACCATGATCGCCATCACATTTACCGGCCAGACGATCAGCGGCGGGACCGTGACGGTGACCAAGCAGGTCACGCTCAACAGCAGCGATTTCACCACCGTCAACTTCACAGCGGCCGACGGTCTTAGCGGCCTCACCAGCTTGACGTGGAATGCCGGGAACACCGCCACGGGGCTCTTCACGGCGGTGGACAACGTCGTCGTGGTGGAAACGCCGCCGGCCCAGGCCTTCGCGGGAACGCCCGCGGTACCAACCTTTACGATCAACGGAAATCTGACCTTCAACACGACTACCGGGACAATTTCGATCACGTCCGGCACCGTCACATATGATCCGCAGGATGGTACCGGTACGACGACCTACAGTAGCGGGCAGTCGCTTTCCGGCATGGGAATCTCCGAGCAAACGTCGGGCAAAATTGCCGTATTTACCTTCAACGGCGACCTCGTGATTGACGGCGGTGCCACGCTCACAGGAAGCGGCAACAATGGCCTCTCGATCGTCGTCACCAATGATGTGACCATCAATCCCGGCGCGACATTCAATGCTTCGGCGGTCAACATAACCACCGGCCTTGGTGGTTCTAACCCAGGGCCCGGCGGCGGCGGCGGCGGCAGCGGCGGCCGCTCCGGCCCCGGTGGTTACGGCCAGGCAAATTTACCCCAAGGCGGGCACGGCGGCGGGGTCGGGTATGGCTACCAACAGGGCTACGCCGGCACTTATTCCAACGGGGAGGCGAGGGGCGGGGCCGGAGGCCAGGGCCAGTACACCGGCGGCATGGGCGGGGCCGGGGGCATTGGCCACGGCGGCGGTGGTGGCGGCGGCGGTGGCGGCGGCTATGCCGGGTATTACTACAATCTTCACTTCGGCACAGACGGCGGTGGTGGCAACGGCGGCAAAGGTGCAACCGGCGCGGGCGGTACCGGCGGCTATTCAGGCGGTGGTGGCGGTTCCGGCATATATAACAGCAATTCTGGCTCGGCCGGGTCCGGGCTGGTGGGGTCCGGCGGTCTGGGGGGGAGCTCTGGTACCGGCGGCACCGGCGGTAATCAGAACGGCGGCGGTGGCAACACTGGCAATCCCGGCCACGCACCGACCGGCGTCGGTGTGGGTGGTCAGAATTATGGCACCGGCGCCATCATTTCGGGCGGCATGGGTGGTGGTGGCGGCGGCGGTGGCGGTGGCGGTGGTGCCGGTGGCGGTGGCGGTGGCGGAGCGGGCGCCAACGGCTCTGACGATCTCGGCTTCTTTGTCGTCCACATCAACGCGGGAAACGGCGGAAATGGCGGCTATTCCGGTGCGGCTGGTGGCCCTGGCGGTACCGGCGGCACGGGCGGCGGCGGCGGCGGCGCGTTCCAGATCATTGCCAAGGGCACGCTCAACGTTGTGAGCAGCGCGCAGTTTGACTCCGAGGGCGGACAGGGCCAACAAGGCAGCGGCGGCAGCGGGACTCCTAACGGAGAAGGACCCGTTGCGGGCGGAACTGGGCAGCAAGGCGGCAATGGCGCCGGGGGCGGCGGCAGCGGCGGTGGTGGCGGCACCGGTGGTTCCGGAGCGCCTGGCGCGGGTGGCGCCGGCGGCACTATCAAAATCGTCGGCACGGTGCTTACAGCCGACGGCGCGCGCATCAACGTTCAAGGCGGGAACGGTGCGACCGACGCGAATCTCACGGCCCCCAATGGCGGCCAGGGCCGCGTTATCGTCGGCAGCAACACCGATCTGACGTTGAGCGGCTCCACGATCACCAGCATCAGCGGCGCACCGCTCAACGCGAATATCACTCCTACACCGACCTCGAACACGTTGCCGACCTATACCACCGGCGACTTCGGTACCAACCCGGTGATCGATTCATCGTCGCTGAGTGCGGCGACGCCCTACATCGTCGGCATCAGCAGCCAGACACCGAGCATCGCGGGACTTGTCGGCGGTGCAGCGATCGATGGGCTGATTTCCAACATCACGCTGCCGACAATTTCGGGGCAGCAGGGCAATGCACTGGTGGCGATCGAAAGCATCGATGTCAGCACCAGCAGCAGCAATATCTTGGGTCAGCAGTACAACGGCTACGATCTGATCCTGGTGGTCAACCTGACCGACGTCAATCTGTCGATGCCGCAACTCGGCCTCAGCAGCAATAGCACGTCGACCTTCGAGGCCGACCTGCAAACCGGCGGGGCGGTCAACGCGGCGACGACTCTCACCGCGCTCAACGCGCATGCCGTATGGGCGACGCTGGTGCCGAAAACGTCCGTCCTCACTGTCAATGCAACCATTGGCGATCCGACCAATCCGGCCTCGATTGGAGGCGTCATCACCGACCAGAGCCTCGCTCCCGGCGCCGTCATCTACGTCAACAGCCAGAACTACCCGTTGACCACGCCGGCGACGATCAGCGGCTTCAACGCTGTCGCGGCGAGCCCCGACGGCAAGCAGGTTTATGCGATCGACACGTCGCAAAATGCCCTTGCGGTGATCAACACCAGCGATCTCAGCCAGCGCCAGCTGTTCGAGCAGGGCTACAACGGCGTGAACGGATTGACCGACCCGACCGGCGTCGCGGTCAGTCCGAACGGCGCCTACGTCTATGTTTCGAGCGCCCAGGGCATCACGGTCTTCGACCGCGCCGCCTCGGGAGATCTGACGCTCGATAGCGCGCTGAGCACTACGACCGCCGATCTGCAGGCCCATATCACCGGGGGCCAGGGCGTCCAGGGCACCGATGTCTTCTCCACGATCGCGCTCAGCCCCGACGGCAGCACGGTCTATGTCGGTGGCACGGACGGCATCGTGAGCTATGGCTGGTCGCCCGCCAACGGACTGAGCTTCGAAGCCTCCGCCGGAACCCCGGAGGGGGTGAGCAATATCACGGCGATCGAGCAGAGCCCCGCCGCGGCTTTTAACAACGACCTCTATGCCGTCAGCGACACGAGCGATACCCTTTATCTGCTCAACACCACCACGACGGCGCTGACGCCCGAGGCAAGCCTTACCGGACCGACCCAGCAGGGCCTTGCATTGTCGGGAGCCTCGGACGTCGTGGTCAGCCTTGACGGCCTGACGGTCTTCGTCTCCGGCCATGACAGCGATGCGATCTCGATCTTCCAACGCACCACGGTCAACGGCTTGCCGGCGCTGGTGCTGACCCAGACGCTGCAGAATGGCTTCACCGGTGTCCGCGGCCTTGCCGAACCGGCGAGCCTCGCGCTTAGCCCGGACGGCAAGTACCTGATGGCCACCGCCGAGATCAGCGACGACATTGCAGTGTTCGCCTTCAATTCGAATGACAACCAGTGGCAATTCGTTCAGGACGTGCGCAACAACAATGGCGGCGTCACCGGCCTGTTCGGGCCCGACGCCATCGTCACCGTGGACGGGGTGAACGGGCCGTTCACCTACGTGGCCGATTTCGGCGACACCAACGACCTCGGCGGCATCACCAATTTCTCGATCGCAACCAAGCTGCCGCCGCCGATTTCGGACGTGACGACGTTTGCCAACATCGAAGGACTGGCCGTCAACACCCAAGGCAACCAGGACACCATCACGTTCCAGTCGGCGGGCCCGCCGCCGTTCAACCCGGCGACCGCTGTCGACAACACCACCCACACGATCAATTTCGGTATCCCGGACAATCTCACGACTGGCGACGCGCTCACCTATTCGACCGACGGCGGCAACGCGATCAGCCAATTGCAGAACGGCGTCGTCTATTACGCGATCACCGAAGGGCCGAACGTGATCGAACTCGCGACGAGCCGCGCCAATGCATTGGCGAACGTCGCGATCCCGATCACCTCGAACGGCGCCACAGGAACATCGCATCAGCTGAGCGCGGCCGGCACGCTGCCGGAGATCCCGCTGCTCGACCCGGCGCAAGCGGTCGACAACGCCACTCACACGATCAACTTCGGAACACCGGTCTATCTGTCGACCGGCACGCAGATCACCTATTCGAGCAATGGCGGCCAGCCGATCAATCAGCTTATGAGCGGCGTCATTTATTATGTGATCGCGGTCGGCACCGATACGATCGAGCTTGCATCGTCTCTCGCCAATGCGGAGGCGGGAATCGCGATCCCCATTACCTCAACGGGCGCGACCGGCGTCGACCACGCGTTCAGTGTCGCGGGACGGACCACGGCGCTGCCGTTCATCACGCCGTCGACTGCCGTCGACAATACGGCGCACACCATTAACTTCGGCATTGCGGATGGCCTGACGACCGGTGAGGAGATTGGTTATTCGGCGGGCGGTGGGATGTCCATTTCCGGCCTGCAGGACGGCCAGAACTACTACGTGATCGTGGTCGGCCCGGATACGATCCAGCTCGCGGCGACGTTGGGAGGCCCGGCCATACCGATCACGTCGACCGGGGCAACTGGCACGCAGCATCAATTCATCATCGGCGGCACCGGATCCGCGCAATGGGTTGCAACCGCCATCGGCACCGGCACCAGCAACAGCGCATCGGTGAACAACACGGTCGTGCTCGAGCAGATCAGCCCCACCACCGTGGTCTATCTCGGTGCTGGCTTCGGAAACACCGCCGACATCGAATCGTCGACGCCGGGCGCCTCGCTGGCGATCAACGGCGCCCAGGGCGGAACCCAGGGCGCCAGTGCCATCGGCGATACCATTCAAATCGAACAGGTGGGCTACCAGTCGACCACCCTGTTCGAGGGCGGTCCTGCGCGCGATATTGTTTATGTTGCGGGCAGCGGCATTCCCTTCTCTGCCTCGGTTACCTTGCACGGCAACTTCCCGCAAAACGTGCCCGCGAACCAGGGCGACGAAATGTTCTTCGATCCCGGCAACGACAACATGCCGAGCTTCAGCTCGAACCCGGCGGCCCCGGTGGGGCCCTCGCCCAACCAAGGCACCATCAGCTCCACCAATCCGACGTCCGGCAGCTTCGGCACGGTGACCTACGATACGTTCGAGGGCGTCCAGGTGATTGCGGCGCCGATCATCGCCTTCAACAACACGCCCTACGTGTTCTCCGAAGGCCAGACCATAACGCTGTCGGCCATAATCACGCCGCTCGGCACTGGCAATACGCTGGCAAGCGCGGGTTGGTCGCTGACCGGCAGCGGCCAGTTCACCGATGCGACCGGGACGTTTGATCCGACCACGGATGCCGAAACCCTCACGCTGACCGTGCGTCAGTTGCTGGCGCTCGGGATCGGCAATGCGGGGACCTACACGATCGGACTCGAGGCCACCAACGCAAGCGGGCTGACCTCCGAAAAATTCACCACCCTTACCATTCTCTACACCGCGCCCGTGGTTGCGCTGACCGGCGCTTCAACCACAACGGTCGGGACGCCATACACCATCAACTTCAGCGCCACGTCGGCGGTCCCCGACCCGGTTACCCAATGGGTGGTCAATTGGGGCGATGGCACCACGCAGAACCCCGATCTTCAGACATTTGGGGCCGGCACAAGCTCGGCGACCCACATCTTCACCAGCCCGGGGGCGGACGATATCCAGGTCTTTGCCTACGACACGGAGGCGCCGACGTCGCCGGTATCATCGCCGGTTTTGCCGGTCACCGTCACGGTCAGCCAGGCGAGCATCAGCGCAGGCGGTCCCTACACCATCGCAGAAGGGCAAAGCCTTACTCTCACCGCAACTGCGCCGGGTTCGCCGACGAGCTTCTCCTGGGACGTCAACGGCAATGTCGGCGCGGCGACCGGCCAGACCGCGACTTTGACCTGGGCTCAGCTTGAGAAGCTCATCGCCCATCCCGTCAACAACGTCGGAACTTACTCGATCACGGTCGGCGCCGATTACGGCGGAACCGACGTCACCTCCTCGTCCGTCAACCTGGCGGTCACGGACACGCCGCCAACAGCGACGCTGACTAACAGCGGCCCGGTCAACGAAGGCTCCGCCGCCACGGTCACCTTGAACAACATCTCCGACGTCTCGGACGTCAGCACACCCACGACGTTCACCTATCTTTACGATTTCGGCAACACCGGCACCTATACAGCCGCCCCTACCGTGATCAACGGCAACACCGCCACTGCGACCGTGCCGGCTACGTTCCTGATGACGCCGGGCAGCCACGTGGTCAACGCCGAGATCGAGGACCAGAACGGCGGCACGACCTTCCTGTCCACCACTATCCAGGTGAATTATGTCCCGCCCACGTTGACGCTGAGCGGAAAGCCGGATCCGGTTGCCGAAGGAACGCCAAATCCGGAATTCGCCCTGACGGTGTCGGCGCAAGATCCGGGTAATGAGCCGATCCAGAGTTGGGTCGTGAATTGGGGTGACGGCACACCGACGCAGACCTTTGCCGGCCCGACGCCCGCGAACGGGACCCAAGTGACGTTCAATCACGCCTTCGCGAACTACGGCCCGGTCACCATCACGGTGACCGCGATCGATGCGAACGGACAGGTGACCAGCACCTTGAACGAGACGATCACTCCGATCGCGCCGCAGATTCAAAATCTCGCGGCAACAACGGTTAGCGAGGGCCAACAGACCGTCTTGACTGGCAACATCGTCAGCCCGAACACCCAGGACCCGTACACGCTCAACATTAACTGGGGCGATGGACAAACGAGCCAAGTCAAACTCGCGGCCGGCGCGACCTCATTCGTGCTCGGCCATACTTATCTCGACGCCCAAGCGCCCGACAGCGTCTACACTGTCACGGCTAGCGTTACGGACACCAATGACAATCTGTCGTCGGGCCCTGTCACGACATCGGCGGAGGTGTTGAACGTCGCGCCGATCATCAGTGGCATAACGCTGTCAGCGCCGAACATCCTGGAAAACGGCACCGAGACCATCAGCGGGCTCATCATCGACCCGGGTGTGAACGATACCGAGACCGTCACTATCAATTGGGGCGACGGCACCGCGACGATGAACGCGACGGTCAACCAGACCACGCGGACCTTTACGGCGACCCACCAATATCTCGACGATAGCCTGCCGGGTGCCGTCAGTAGCACCGTCAACGGCGAGCATGCGGGCACCTACACCGTCACGATTAACGACACCGACACCGACGGCGGCTCAACTCAGGCCACCACGAGCGTCACGGTGCAGAACGTCGCGCCACTCATCGGGCAGCTCACCGTCGCCGATGCGCACGGCGCCGCCACCATGACGCCGAACAACCCGATCGTGCTGTCCGGCACCATTGTTGATCCCGGGACGCTCGATAGTCACGTCGTCACCATCAACTGGGGGGATGGCACCACGGCGAACCCTGACGTTCAGACGTTGAGCTTGGCGGCTGGCATGCTCACCTTCACCCCCCAACACACCTATGCGCTGCCGGGCGCCTACAACATCAGCGTCACAGTCGTGGACAAGGATGGCGGCACCGGCAGCGGCTCCGTCGTCGCCCCGATCACAGGTGTGGTGCTCAACAATGGTCAGCTGATCATCAGCGGGACCTCGGGCGACGATACCATCACCGTGCGCAAGCCCGGAACACCGGTCGCCTACTGGACGCTCAACGATCCAAATACCGGAACGACCATCACCAATTCGGCATCGAATCCGGACAACGGCACCTACTACTACTCGAGCGTGACGGGCAATCGCCTCGGCGATCCCGGCGTGCCGGCCTCGCTCGCGCCCTACGGGGCCGGGTCTGCGGCGGACTTCTTCTATTCGCAGTACAACTACATCGGCATCCCGGACAGCTCCAAGCTGCATCTCGCCAACGGCACCATCAATTTCGACTTCTGGCCGCGGTTGACCATCGTGTCCGGCGTCACGCTCTACCAGACGTTGTTCTCGAAAGGCGCAGCCGGCAATTCCAACAGCCTGACGATCAGTCTCGACGGCGAATCGCTTGTCGTTACCCTCGCTGGGCATACCATCCAAACGGGGCCGCTGATCTCGGCTCAGACCGCCTGGTACAATCTGTCGTTCTCATTCGGCAGCGGCGGCATGCAGCTCTATCTCAACGGCGTTCTTGTCGGGCAGAATTCCTACACCGGCGGCCTCACCGAAAACGCTGATGACATAACCCTTGGCGGTTCCAACACATCGACGCCGCTTGGCACGACGAACACGTCGCAACAGTCGATCACGAACTACTATTCCGGTGAGATCGGACAGGTCTCGGTTTTCAACTTCGCGCTCCCGCCGCAGCAGATCCAGAACGTCATGCAGAAAGGAGCTGCGACGGGCTCCGACAACCCCAACGGCCCGACTATCGAAGTCTACGCGAGCTTCCTGCCGGGGCCGACGCACATCATGGATTTCCAGGCGTCACAGGTCACCTCGATCCTCGCCTATGTGGGTCCCGGCGATGTAATCGTGCCGCCCCCGGGCGCGCCGCTTGCCAGCACGCTGATCATCGATCAAAGCGTCAACGTCCCCGCCACCATCTTTACCGGCGACGGCAACGACACGGTGTATGCCGGCAGCGGGCCGACCACCATTACCGGCGGCAATGGCAATGACATCCTGGTGGGCGGCCCCGCCGACGACATCATCAGCGCCGGCCACGGCACGGACTTCTTTGTCGGCGGTGGTGGGGACGACGTCATCACCGGTGGTGGTGGCAACGATACCATTGGTCTGCCGCCGACGAGCGTCGCGCCGATCTCGTATTGGTCGCTCAATGACGGCAGCGGCGGTATCACGGCCGGTGCCAATGGCATCCACACCTCGGTCATTGCCGACCAGGAAGGTGTCCAGAATGGCACCTTCTACGCTGGAAACGGCATCAACCTAAACCTTACGGAACAGGGACCCTCGACGGCGTTGGCACCTTACGGTGCCGGCACGGCTGCGGAATTTTACGACAGTGCAAAGGATTACATCGGTATCGCCAACAATCCCGCATTTGAGGTGGCGAGCGGCTCGGTGTCGTTCTGGTTCAATGCCTCGACCCTTGCAGGTGAGCAGACCATCTTCTCCAAGGCATCGAACGGGTCACAGGACGTGCCGCTGACGATCGGCCTCGATCAGGGGCGGCTTGTGGCCCAGCTTGGCGCTGCCGGGTCAGATCCGGCCGATGGTGGCACCATCGAGGCGAGCCAGCCCATCTCCGCGAACACGTGGTACAGCGTGACTTTCTCCTTCGGCACCGGCGGGATGGCGCTCTATCTCGACGGCAGTCTGGTTGGCACTAATGCCTTCATGGGCGGCTTGGCGATGAATCTGGATCCTATAGTGCTCGGCGGCTCCAACGCTTCAACGCCGACTGGGCGAGCCAATCCGGCGAGTCAAGTGATCACCAATTCCTTCGATGGCTTGCTTGATGACGTCGCGTTCTATGGCCAGAGCCTCGATCAGAACTCAGGCTCAAGGCATGATGATCAATGGGCCGCTCCGGGAGGGCGCCGGCCTCCCCAAGGCGGGCTTCGCGGGCGGTTTGGCGAACTACACCTTTGCCTACCTCAATGGCGGCACCCTGCTGGAGGTAACGAATGTGCTCAACGGAAACGTCACGCAGATCGTTGGCGTCAGCACGCTGACCTTCGGCGATGGCACGGTCGGTTATGTGCTGAATGCCAGCAGCCCCAATCTGCCGTTTTTGACCTTGAGCCAAATCCAAAGCCTCGCACCTGATGGCAAACTCGTGGTGATCGGCGATGGCAATCTCACGTTCCAGTTGATCAAGCCTTCGAACGGTCTTGCGTGGACGGCGGGTACATCCGTGACGGTAGGCCAAACCGGCTACGTGCCGTGGACCACAGGCTCGACTACGGTGCTCGTGATGAAGGGCCAACCGGCAACCGATCCGGCCGCTGTGCCGGCGCCGCAGCCAGCCGAGCCCGAAGGCGGGCCGATCAGTGCGGTCGCAATCGAGCCGGCCAATCCATCCGAGCTCATGAGCCTCATTCAAGGCGGCAACATCACCATCCCGGTTCAGGAGAGTGTCGCGACCACATCCAACGGCCCACAGACCCTGTTGTTCGATGAGGGCACCGGCGCATTGTTGCTGACCGTAAACAATCAGGTTTCCTCCGAGCCGGCGCTCCTGATCGACAGTCTCGGCGAGGAATGGGTTCTGATCCCGGGCGTTGGGACGTCGGCGTCATTGGTCGAGGTTTCGGGCGCATTGGCGACCCGAAATGGGTGATGATAGGGGCCGGTCGCGGAAAAGCCGCTGACGCGGCCCTTTGAGGGGTAAGCGGGCGCCGATACGACCGCCGAATCGCACGGCGTGAGCTTGCACAAAACTGTCAAACAACGCGCCTACGGTGCGGACCGCCAACATTGGCCAACCAGTGCAAGTGTGTACGGCTGCGGCCGCGAAAAGAGGTCTGTCCCATGAGTGATATTTGAGTGAAAGAAGCCGCTGGTGCGGCATCACGGCGTGGCCGCAGCGAGGACACGACGGTCGACGCGGCGAGGCGCGAGACCCCGGTGACGACCGAGGCGAAGTTGCGTTGGGACGACCAGAAGATGGCGACCACATTCGCCAACGTCGTTAACATCCAGAGCACGCGCGAGCAGGTCGATTTGTTCTTCGGCACCAACCAGACCTGGAATGCGGCGAATGAGAAGACGCTGACGATCGAGCTCAGCAACCGCATCATCCTCTCTCCGTTCGCCGCCAAGCGGCTCGCGCTCGCCCTTGATGGCGTGTTGCGCGAATATGAATCGCGCTATGGCAAGCTCGACGTCCAAGGCTGAAGTCTGAGCACGGAGCAGCGTGTCGATGACGATGGCGGGGAGGGGATCGGAGCCCGCTGCCGCTGACGTTCCAGCCGCTGAGGGCAGGGAGCCGGTTGCCGTCCTCGACCAGGTGCTGTGGCGCGAACTCACGGCGGCGGAGTCGCCTGAAGCTTTCGGCTCGGCGTGGCTGAGCCTTGCATGCCGAATCATGTCCGGCGTTTCGGGCGGGCTGTTGCTGCTCGCCCGAGACGTCGGCGCCGCGCCTGAACTCATTGCAGCTTGGCCCAAGGGAAATCTTGCGGACGCAGGGCTGCTTGCGGCGGCGCAACTTGCCATCAAGGAAGGCCGCGGCGTTGTGCAGCCTATCTTGGCTGCGAACTCCGCGCCAAAGTTGCGCGCTGCCTATCCTGTCCAGGTCGACAGCTCCGTCGCCGGCGTCGTGGCGCTCGATGTCGAACAGGGCGCAACGCGCGATCCACGCGACCTGATGCGCCAACTGCAATGGTCGGTCGCCTGGGTGCGCGATTTCGTGCGCCGCAGCAGCGCCGCCGCCGACCGCGCCGTCGCCGACCGCACGACACTGGCGCTCGATCTCATCGCCGCCGCACTCGAAGAGGATAACGCGCGCTCGGCGTGTCGCGTCGCAGCAACTGAACTGGCGTTCAGGCTCGGCTGCGAGCGAGTAAGCTTCGGCTTTTTCAAGCGCGGCCATATCGAGATCGCCGGCGTTTCGCACAGCGCGCAATTCGGCAAGCGCATGAACCTGATACAGCAGCTGGGCGAGGCGATGGAGGAGGCGATCGACCAGCACGCCGCTGTGCTGTTTCCGCCAACGAAGCAAGACGAGCATATGCTCGTCCGTGCCCACGATGCGCTGGCGAAGTCCCACGGCGCGGGATTCATCCTCACGGTGCCGATGTTCGTTCATGACCGTTTCGTCGGAGCGGCGACCTTCGAGCGCGCTTCTGGAAGTCCGTTCGATCAATCGACCATCGACATCGCCGAAGCGGTCGCATCGATCCTTGGACCGGCGTTGTTCGACAAGCGTCTCAATGATCGCCCGATCATCATCAAGTGCGTCGATGCCGCGACCGAACAGGCGCGGCGGCTCCTCGGGGTGGGCCATTTGGGCCGCAAGCTTGCCGCCATCGTGGTGGCGGCAGCTGTCCTCTTCTTCTACTTCGCAACCGGTGAATATCGAGTCGCTGCTACCGGCCAAGTCGAGGGCGAGGTACGGCGATCGATCGCCGCGCCGTTCGACGGCTTCATCGGCGAGGCTCCGGCCAGGGCCGGAGATGTGATCCGAAAAGGTGCAGTGCTGGCGACCCTCGATACCCGCGATCTCGCCCTCGAGCGGCTGCGGTGGGTCACCGAGCGGCAACAACATCTTTATGAATATGATCAAGCTTTGAGCAAGCAGGAGCGGGCGGACGCGCTCAAGTACCAGCGCCTGCTCGGTCAAGCGGAGGCGCAGATTCGGCTGGTCGACGAGCAGCTCGCGCGCGCCCGGCTGGTGGCGCCTTTCGACGGCCTCGTGACATCGGGCGATCTCACGCAATCGATCGGCGCCGCGGTACGGCGCGGCGATGTCCTGTTCGAGGTTGCGCCGTTGCAAAATTACCGCGTGGAATTACGGGTCAACGAGAGGCAGATCGCCGATGTGCAGCTCGGACAGCGCGGCGAGCTTATCGTCGCAGCGCTGCCGGACCAGTCCTTCCCCTTCACCATCGAGCGGATCACTGCGGTGGCGGTAGCACGCGACGGCAACACGTCTTTCGCCGTCGATGGGCTGCTGACGTCATCGTCGGAGCGGCTGCGTCCGGGCATGGAGGGCGTCGGCAAGATCGAGATCGGCGAGCGTCGGCTGATCTGGATCTGGCTGCGTTCCGCCCTGCATTGGACCCGCCTCGCCTTGTGGAAGTGGTTGCCGTGACCCGCTGACGCCATGACGCAGTCCGCCTTTGCCAGCAACTGGTACCGCATCGCCGATATGAAGCCACGGCTGCGCGCCCACGCTCAGATTCATCGTCAGCGCTATCGCGGTGAGACCTGGTACGTGCTGCAGGATCACCAGTCGGGGCAGTTCTTTCGCATATCGCCCAGCGCCAATTTCATGCTGTGTTTCATGGACGGGCGGCGGACCATGCAGCAGATCTATGACATCTCCGCCAAGCGGTTCGGCGCGGAGCGACCGACCCAGGATGACGTGGTGCAACTCCTCGCCAAGCTCCACCGAGCCGATCTCCTCCATGGCGAGACGCTCCCCGACATGAGCGAAATCGAGCGGCGTGCCGAGCGCCACCGCCGCAAGAGCTTGTTTACGTGGATCAGGTCGCCGTTGGCGATGCGGTTTCCGCTGCTCGATCCCGACCGCTTTCTTGAATACACCGTGCCGGCGGTTCGCCCGCTCTTTACGGTCGCAGGCTTTGCGATCTGGCTCGTGCTCGTTGGTATCGGCGCGGTGCTCGCTGCCATGCACTGGTCGGAACTGACCGCCAACGTGTCGGATCGGGTGTTTGCTGCGCAGAACGTTCTGTTGCTGGCTGCGATCTACCCGGTGATCAAGGGGTTTCATGAGCTGGGGCATGCCTATGCCACCAAGACCGGCGGAGGCGAGGTGCATGAACTCGGGATCATGATGCTCGTGCTTATCCCAGTGCCCTATGTCGATGCATCGTCGTCGAGCGGATTTCGCGCGCCGTGGCGGCGCGCTCTCGTGGGCGCCGCGGGAATCATGGTTGAGCTTGCGCTCGCCGCACTGGCCATGATCGCGTGGGCGCGACTAGCGCCGGGGCTGCTGCGCGCCTGCGCCTTCGACGTCATTTTGATCGGAAGCGTCTCCACGCTCATCTTCAACGGAAATCCGCTGCTGCGGTTCGACGGCTACTATGTGTTGTCGGACCTCGTCCAGATTCCCAATCTCGACACGCGGTCGAAACGCTATCTCCTCTATCTGTTCCAGCGTTACGCGCTGGCGATCGACCACCTCGAATTGCCGGTTCATGCCCATGGCGAAAGGGCTTGGTTTGTCGGCTACGGCATCGCGGCGTTTTTCTATCGTATTGTTGTGATGGTAGGGATCGCGCTGTTCGTGGCAGCGAAATTCGCCTTTCTCGGTATCATGTTGGCTTTGTGGACGATCGGGCAGATGCTCGTCTATCCGCTGGTCCGCGGACTGCGTTATCTCGCGATGAGCCCGCAGCTCAAGGGGCGCCGCCGACGCGCCTATTGGGTTACGGCAGGTGCGGCGCTCTGCGTCTTCCTTTTGTTGTTCGCTCTGCCGGTGCCTTACGCCACCGTTGCGGAGGGCGTGGTCTGGGTGCCTGACGAGGCGGTGCTGCGCAGTGGCGCGGAGGGCTTCGTGCAACGCCTGCTGGTCCCCCCTGGGGAGCAAGTGGCCGTCGGCCAGCGGTTGATCGCGCTCGAAGATCCGATTGCGTCGGCCCAGGTCGAAGTGCGTCGGGCCGAACTCGCCGTGCTGCGCAATCGCTTTACGGCCGTCAATCTCATCGATCGGGTCCAGACCAGGCTGATCCAGGAACAGGTGTTACGGGCCGAAGGCAACCTCGCCCGTGCCGAGCAGCACGTACGCGATCTGATGGTCGTGGCTGCCCGCAATGGGCGCTTCGTGGTTCCGGACGCACGAAAGCTGGAGGGAAAATTCGTGAAGAAGGGCGAGGTGCTCGGATACGTGATAGCGCCAATCGATCCGGACGTTCGTGCCGTCGTCCCCCAGGCCGAAATCGATCTCGTGCGCCAGCGCGTGCAGTCGGCGGCGGTCCGCTTCACCGAACGGATCGACGTCAGTGTTCCGGCGCGAATACTGCGGCAGACGCCTGCAGCGATCGATAAGGCGCCAGTGCTGACTTCTAACGCAGGACGGCGGCGGGCCGATCCTACTAGACCCTTCGAGTCCTAATCACGACCGGCCGCTCGATCGGTTCTATCAGGTCGATCTTGCGGTACCGGATTCGAACCTCCTCGAAAGGATCGGGAGCCGCGTCTTCGTTCGCTTCGATCACGGCAAGGAGCCGATCGCGTGGCGCGCACTGCGGAGCGCTCGCCAACTGTTGTTGCGAGCGATCAATGTCTGATGCGACTTTGCCGGCTGAATCCCGGCTGACCGTACCGCTGTTGCAGCGCTATCCGGAGCGGCCGGAACTCCGTTACCCGTGGCTCGAGCAAGTCGTAACCGCACTCCAGGCATGGGGACTGGCGCGCACGACGCGATGGCATGTGGGTCGTCTGCGGGCGATCGTCGCGGCCGTGGCGCGGTATGACGAGGAGATCGGCCGGCTCGACGATGTGGCCTTAGCGCGTGAGGCGCGGATCGTGGGGGCGCTGCTGCGGCGACATCCCGACTGGCCCGAGGAGACGGTCGCGCGGTCGTTTGCGATCGTTCGCGAAGCCGGCGGGCGCACGCTTGGCCAGCGCCATTATGACGTCCAGCTGATCGGTGGATATGGCATGGTCCGCGGCATGGTCGCCGAAATGGCGACGGGCGAAGGTAAAACCCTTGCGGCGACTTCTTGCGGCCGCGACCGCGGGGCTTGCGGCTGTGCCGGTCCACGTCGTGACCGTGAACTCCTACCTCGCGGCACGCGATGCCGAAATGATGGGGCCACTCTATCGATTCCTCGGACTGACCGTCGGGGTGGTGACAGAAGATATTCCACCCCATCAAAGGGCCGCGGCCTATCGCTGCGACATCACCTATTGCACCAACAAGGACCTTGCCTTCGACTATATGCGCGACCGACTGAGGCTCGGCCGCAGAATCAGTAACCTGCGCCGGAAGGCAGCAGGTCTGGCCGCTTCCTCACGAGGTTCCGACGAAGCGCTGTTGCGTGGGTTGCACTTTGCGATCATCGACGAAGCGGACAGTGTGCTGATCGATGAAGCCCGTACTCCGCTGATCCTGTCGGGCGATTCCGATGAGAACAGGGACCAAGCGGTTTTCGATCACGCGATCGCCAAGGCGCGGCAGCTCCAGCTTGACGTCGACTACCGGCTGGTACGCGACGAGCACCGACTCGAAATGCTGGAGGCCGGCCGGCAGCAAATCGAGGAGCTGAAACGTCTGGGCCCGGAGTGGGATCATGCCAGCGAGCGTGAGCGGCTGATCACATCCGCCCTAATGGCACTGCATATTCTTCACGCGGACCAGCACTATCTGGTGCGCGATGGCAAGGTCGAGATCATCGACGAGTTCACCGGCCGCACTCTGCCCGACCGCACCTGGACTGAAGGCCTCCACGAGATGATCGAGCGTAAGGAGCAGCTGGTCCTCTCGAAGCGTCGCGGCACCAAAGCGCGCATGACCTATCAGCGCTTCTTCCGGCGCTATTGCCGGCTCGCCGGAATGACCGGCACCGCGAAGGAGGTGGCGGCCGAGTTGTGGCGGGTCTATCGCCTGCCGGTCGCGACTATCCCGTTGCATCGACCGGATCGCAAGACGAGGCTTCGTTCTCGCGCTCACGGGGACATCGAAGCGAAGTGGGCCGCGATCGCCGCCGAGGTGGCGGAGATTCACGCGACCGGCGCGCCGGTCTTGATCGGGACGAGGACGGTCGCGGCGACGAAGATTGCGAGTGCGGCCCTTGCCGCGCGCGGGCTTGCGCACGCGGTGTTGAGCGCCGCGCAGAATGCCGAAGAGGCGGAGATTGTCGCCCGCGCCGGCGCGCGTGGTGCGATCACCATCGCCACCAACATGGCGGGCCGCGGCACCGACATCCGCGTTGCCGAAGGGGCAACGGCGCTGGGCGGTCTGCATGTGATCATCAGCGAGCCCCACGAGGCGGGCCGGATCGACCGCCAACTGGCAGGGCGCTGCGGACGACAGGGCGATCCCGGTCAGATCCGATCGCATGTCGCACTCAACGATGAACTCATCGCCTGCCACGCTCCACCTTTCCTCGTACTCGCTGCGCGGTTGCTTAATCTCGGCCGCGGGGAAAACCAATCCCGGAGCGACTTCTGGATTAAGGCGATCGCACGGATTGCCCAGGCGAACGCGG
Organism: uncultured Alphaproteobacteria bacterium; assembly: GCA_963787675.1. Lineage (GTDB taxonomy): Bacteria > Pseudomonadota > Alphaproteobacteria > Rhizobiales > Xanthobacteraceae > JAJPKK01. The sequence goes on from CAWBDV010000003.1 coordinate 799,457, forward strand.
AACGGCTTCACGCACGAATGAGAGGCGCGTTGCTGAAATCCGATGAATGGCTGGGCGACGCGATCGGATTTGCGGGAGAGCAGGAGTGATGGCCCCGCGCCCATTCAGAAATCGCCGCAGACGGTTTTTAACAAAACCTCTCTCAACCGAGCCGTCGTTCAAGTCGCAGGCTCCGCTTCCGTTCTGGAGGCGGACGTTTTCTGTGAGTTCGCCGAGGGAAGTGTGACGTTTCGGGCCACGCTGGCGCGGCATGAACAGTTCATCTTGGCGCAGGCCCAGCAATCGGCTGCCTGCAACGCTTGCCATCGGCTTTAAGCACGACTGGCACGCTGGCTGTTGCGTTGTCGAGATTTGCAGCACAGCGATGATATTCAACTCACGCAGGATTTCCTGGCGGAAATGTTGGGGGTGCAACGGACGAGCGTCAGCATCGTAGCGAACATCCTTCAACAGGCCGGCTTGATCCGCTATCGGCGCGGGCACATCCGTATTGTTGACGTGGAGAGCCTCCGCGACGGCGCCCGCGAGTGCTACCAGACCGTGAAATCTCACTCCGATCGGCTGCTTGGCTCATCGCTTCCGACCTGATTGCTCAATTTGAAGGAATTCCCGGTCATGTGGGGAACCCGACTGTGCCTGCGTAGTTATGGTTTTGAGGCAAAAGAAGGCGCACGACGTCGCCCTGCCTCGGATCGCTAAAGAACACGGCCAATGAAGCCCGAGCAATAGCATGCTCGTCTAGGCGCTTCACCCACACGTCCACGCGGAGGAGCGTCCATGGAAGGCGCCGGCTACTTGCGTTCGCAAGCCGAGTTGTGCCTGCAAATGGCTTGGGCGATGAGCGACCCCCATGCGGCAGTTAGCCTCCGCGCTGCTGCGGCTAGATATTTCGCCCGCGCTCTTGTGGTCGAAAATCAAACCGCAACAGCCGAGCAGATCTTCTCCCCTCGCGCGAACCAAGCTCGAAAATCCGTGATGGCCCGCTATTTCTTCCGAGCCGACTTTGGAGGCGTCAGCGTGACTGGCGATGCCGGTGAAGAGTTTTCCACGCTGCTGGAGGCTGAACTTCACGCCGCCACTGTCGCTAACGAACATCGAACGCCGTCGCGCCGCGTTCTTTGGCCGTGCCGCGCGACCGAGCATCTGGCTCGACGAGCCCACCGAACCGCCGGCACCGCCGCCGATCCCGTGCGAGCCGCCGCCGAGGCCGCCGCTTCCGCCGTTGGAGTGATCCAGTGTGTTGCGCCTTCATCGGGTGTTACAGATCGATGCCGGCGAGCCGTGGGGCGTCACGTGGCGCTGCCGACGCCGCCGCAATGAGCCGCTCGATCTCACCGGCGCCTCGATCGTGTGGACGCTGACCGATCTCAATGGCAACGTGATCCTGATGCGCACCGAGGGCTACATGGACATTTGCGATCCACTGACCGGCGTCGTCACGATGAGCATCAGCCGCCAAGTCACAGGCGCACTCGCGGCCGGCAGCTATGTCGATTCGCTCGTCGTCGAGACCGCCGACGGCTACGTCTCAACGCAATCGGCTGGCCAGATCGTCGTGACCACGTTGCCGTGAAGGAGATCACATGGCGCTCTACGATCACCGGATGCTCAGCCTCGACGATCGCATCACCATGGGCGAGTTGCTGCTTGTGAATGGCGTCGCCATGTCGTCGCCCGTCACTGGCACGGTCGCCGATCTGATCCGCGATCTCGGATGCGCCACCGTCCAACGCATCGAGCAACGCCAGCCAAAGCGCGCCACAGTCCTCGCCGCAAGGCCGTCCATGGCGCTCAGCCGGAAGCCCGGCACCTGAGAGAGAGCCCCCAAGCGGCCGGACGCATGGACGGGCTTCCTACGGGGCGCCAAAGAGCCTTCGCGATCGGGATGGTCAGTCACCCCACCCCGCCGAAACAGCCAGGGGCGATTTGCCCGAGCACGTGACCATGGATTCGATGAGCCTTGGGAAGACGCCCCCGGCCCCGAGGGTCGCGCACGAGGTTGCCGCCCTGCTAGGCAAAATTTTTGAAAATGGATTTCGCTTCTTCGGCCTGAAATATTCCGCTCGTCCCTGCGACGAATCTCGACACTGGCGCGGTTGCTGCGCCGTGAGACAGCGGATTAAGGCTCCCATTCAAGCTTTTGGCCTCGTCGCTTTTTGCTCATGTTCGGCAAGGTGAAGAGATAGCGCAGCACCATCTCTGTAATCCCGCGCAGGTCTTCGAGGTCTTTGCGCGGGATTGCAGTCTCCTCATGCGCAGCATCATTGCCGAGTTCACGTACGTGATCAGCCCAGTCGGCGATGTCCGCTGTCAGCTTGCCTCTGGTGGTAAGCGCTTTCAATTTGGCGCCGAGCGTCCCGGTCAATGTGGGATCAATCTTTTTGAGCCCTACGTCGAGGGCTTTGCGATACATCGTCCCAGACGCCTCTTCATTACCCTCGACGACGAAATTGCGCTCTGCCTGTAAATAGGCGCGTTCGATATCGGGCGGCAAAAATTCGGGGATCAGTGGCTTTGGCGGATCAGGCCAGAATTTGGTTACACGCCAACCATAATTGGTTGGATCACCAGCCAAGTTGGTCACTTGGCCGAAAGTAGTGTTCTGGTTTGTTCGTGTGAGTTCGGCTGCCGAAGGCAACTCGCATCTCGGGCACCGGAGATGAAGGATGCCTTTTTCATCGCGAGCATGTTGACCGTCATGGGTAAAGAATGAGGCTGTGGTGGCGACGAGGGCGAGGTCTTGGACCAAGCAATGTGGACACTGATGTTTAATAGTGGGCATTGTTTTGCTATCGCGCCAGGAAGATCGATCCTGCCCGTTATAGTCGAAGATCTTCCAATATGATGCCGGGCTCGCGGGCCAAGGGTTGTTTGATGACGATTTCTCGATTGACCTGGTGAAGAGCCCGGTCACCCAAATTGATCGAGCGCGAGCCGCAACCGCCGCGCCGTTGTGGAGAGGTGGCCGCCGAGCCGACTGTAACCTCGGCGATCGACGCGATGGCGCGGCCGTACGCATGTTCCTCGACAATCGGGCTTGACGTTCGGTCAAATTTGTCCGAGAAGGCGGGCGGACAAAATTGTCCAACGCGATCGGTCTGCCTAGGAGGCCGGAAAGGGGAACACACATGGCTTGCTGGATGTCCAAGGGGAGCGCACTCAGATGGCGCACAAGCGAGACCGGTTCATTGCCTACCTCAAGCGATTGGCGGGCAAGAAGGGGCTGAAATTTCAGGAACAGAAGTGGCGCGGCAAGGGCGGGCACACGATGGTGCGGGTCGGTGACATTGTGACCACGTTGCCATCGCGCGAGATCGATCCAAAGACCGCGAGGAAAATTCTAAAAGCACTCGGTCTGGATTGATCTGTAGCGTTCTTGTGCGCCCCGTGGGCAGGTGACCATGAGGCCGTTTGTATATTTCGCGCGCTTCGAGCCGGGAGACGAGCACGGCGTTGTCGTGAGTTTTCCCGATGTGCCGGAGGCGATCACTCAGGGCGATGACGAAGCTGACGCCTACGCGCAGGCTGAGGAAGCGCTTGGTCTTGCGCTGCTCACGTATCCAGCACGCGGCCTGCCACTGCCTAAGTCATCGACGCGCGGTCGCGGTTTAGTGCCGATCGCGGTAGAGGCGGAAGTCGCAGCCAAACTTGCCTTGATCGAGGCCGTTCGCAAGACCGGCATCAGCAAGAGCGAATTCGCGCGGCGCATCGGCAAAGATGAGAAAGAGGCGCGGCGCATCCTCGATCCCAGGCATGCAACCAAGCTGAGCACGCTGGCCGCAGCCCTTCGCCAGTTCGGACAACGACTAGTGATTGGCGTCGAGCCGGTCAGCGACCGCCACGCAGCGGGCTGAGCGCCATCACGGCTCGACTCAAAATGGCCCCGCCCCGCATTTCCTTCTCTGATCTGATTGAAACAGCGCGCTCTTTGCCGCAGGAGGTCCGGGCTGATCCGGACGGCCTGATGTTCACAATGGCGGTGACGATCATTCGCCATTTCTTCGGCCAGCAATGGTGCGAGGACCACATCATTCAAGATGCTGCGAATTCGCGGCCGGCCGAGTTCCTGCGGATCGACTTCACACCGGGATTCGAGGGCGAAAAGAAGAAATCACGTATCCTCGACTTCGCCGAGACCTTATTCAACCTTCAACACATCGAGGGGTTCGATGATTGTGTTGATCGGATGCGCGCCGGACAGGTCGAGGCGACGTTCGCGGAATTCGACTTCGCGCGCTTCCTCTTTGTCCACGATGTGCCTTTCAGGTTCGTCACACCGACCGGCGTGAAGGGCGAGGATTACGATTTCGGTATCGAATATGCCGACGGTCGCGAGGCGTGCGCCGACGCGAAGTGTCGTCTCGAAGGCACCGAGGTCCGCGCGGATACCGTCAAGAATTCGCTCAACAAGGCGCGAACGAATAATCTGCCGCGGGATAAGGCTGGCATCATCTTCGTGAAAGTGCCGCAGGTGTGGCTCGAACAGGAAGATGTGCGCAGGGGCATCCGTGCTGTGGCCGAAGGATTTCTGCGCAATACCAAACGGATTGTTTCGGTGGTGGTGTACGCGACGGTCATGAGGGAACTGGGGGAGCAGCGTATGATGTTGATGCGCCACCGCTTCGAGGAATTCCCCAATGCGTGTCATCGCTTCGACATGACCAAAAGCTGGGCGCTGTTCAAGGATTACAAGGTCCCGGAGGAATGGGGCGGAATGCACCCGAAGTGGGTGCGTGTGTTCTCGCAAGGCTTCATCATGCGGGACAAGTGAGCGGCCAGATGCGCCATTCCGGCGCATTTTTTGAACCGCACTTTTGCTCCTATGCCACCACCCAGCCATTGGATCGCAAGACGTCAACGGCCAAACGAATCTGGCGCGGCGAGAAGCGTTTCTTGCGCTCGTTCCAGGCATAGACAAGGTGCGTCACCTCGTCGGGAGTCCTCGCCTGCTCGCGTGTCATTACCCAGTGCACCGTAGCCAGCAATTCCAGTCCGAACGGTGTTTCGAAACCGTCGACGAGTCCGGCAACGCGTTCGAACCGCGCTTTCGTCTCCTCATCGTTCCTCAGGAAGGTTTGCGCGTCGTCGACGGCGCCGGGAACGAGTTCGATCTGCTTGGCTGGAGCGTCGCCACCGTCAGCATAACCGGAGAGTAAGTGACCTTCCACCGCGTGCAAAACATGGCGGAGATTCTCGGCATAGGGCCCATAGGGTCCTTTGGCGTATTGCAATCGCAGCGGCTGTCCGGACTCTTGCATGAAGTACATTAGCTTGTGCACCTCAAGCAGCGTGACGAAGGGGTCCAGCAGGCCGGTCAGATAGCGGTGCATTAGAATCACCAGGGCCGCGCGCCCCGGCGTCATCTTCGGGACATCCCTGGTGCGCGCTATGGTCTCTGTGTCCGGCGCGCCGTTCGGTTCGAATACGATGATGTCCACGTTCGGGAGATTTTGGAGCGCTGCCTCGATGCGGGCACGCACTTCGGTCCAATTTAACCCGCCGAGGCCGCTGCCAAGCGGCGGTATGGCAATCGATCGGATGTTGCGCGCGCTAATCTCCTCGACGAGCGCCTTCAGACCCGCCTCGATATCTTCGATGCGGCTCTTGCCGCGCCAGTGTCGTTTGGTCGGAAAATTGATGATCAATTTGGGGTTCGTCATCGTGCCGGTCTCGAAGACGAACATACGGCCCGGCTGGACTTCCTGACGGGCGCAGGCAGCTTTGTAGGCCTTGAAGTTAGCCGGGAAAGCATTCTTGAACTGTAGGGCAATGCCGCGGCCCATGATGCCGACGCAATTAACGGTATTTACAAGAGCCTCGACATCTGCCGCGAGAATGTCGCCGGTGGTGAATTTGATTGTCATCCGGATTCGCCCTCAGTAATACCAATCAGGGCGCACCTCGACAGTTGGCCGATGTGCAGCTTCCTGCATGGCGTGTGCGACTTGTTGCGCGACACCGCTGGAATGAACTCCGATCCGATCCACCAGACGCCACGGGAAACATCGTTCCAATAGGAATTCCGCCTGTTTGCCCTCTCTAATTTGGCGCGAAATTCCGACGCCCGACCACTTCCTTGCTGCGACGGCGTCCCAATTGATCTCGTCGAGGCGCTCGATTTTGCGGCGATCCTCGAAGTAGAAGGCCCCTGCATTTGACAGAGTGAAGGCCCAGCGGCGACCCTTTCGGTCGGCCCAAGCGACCACAGCATGAAGATCGCTCTCCAAATGGATGATTGGCCCTTGTCCACCGCGGTAGGCCAGTTCTTCGTGATTCGCACAATGAATCAGAAACAGCATGATCGAGCGGGGACAGAAATAAAACGGCACGCATTGGCCGACGAATAAGCCGGGGTGGCTTGACAGTTGCAGCTTCGTCAGGCGGCGCGCCTTGATTTCACTCATGCCAATGACGGTACCTGGCTTTTGTCGACCCGCTAGCTTGGCGTCGGACAATAAACGACCATCACTGACGATCGAGGCGAGGCGGTCGACATGGACGATATGATAGATCTTTGGCTGAGCCGGCGCAGGCATTGTCAGAAAGCGCTCCACAGGCGCCTTGCCGGATTTTGGTCCGCCTCGGGCCAATTCCTAGCCGGAACGCGGGCTACCTTCGTCCGCTCCGGCCACCCGCGGCGATCGGATACGACCTCGAACACGGCCCACTCAGCGGTCGCGGCGGGTGGCGGCCCAGATCGCAGTTTCGCCGGGCAGATTGCAAGCGTTGCAAACGGCTTTTGACCTTGAGGCCTGCATGTCCCCGGTGTGTCCCCAACGACAACCATGTATTTTACTTCGAGCGGTCTCTGCAAAGAAGCTTATGAAATAATTGATTATTTTGGTGAGCCCGCTGGGACTCGAACCCAGGACCACTTGATTAAAAGTCAAGTGCTCTACCACCTGAGCTACGGGCTCTTTGCCGCGCGGCGCTCAGGGCCTCGCGACGGGCGCGACAATAGGGCGATCCGGCGGAGATGCAAGCGAAGCCTAAAGGCCTTAGTTGCAGAATTGGCCGGTGCGCGGAAATCGCGGGCGCGGTGCCGGCAGTGCGAGGCGGCATCGGAACACTGGCCCCTCTTTGCGATCCCATCTGCTCCCATATTAAGCCTCATCGGCCCGTATTTTGCTGCACGATCGACCGTGCTTGACCCCGCAGCGGCGGTCGGATTTGCTCAATCCGTCGGAATCGGCCGGGGAGACGTCGCGCCGGCGCGACGGCAAGGAGATTGCAATGCCCATCGTCAATCGCGTTGCCGATCTGCACGGAGAGATTGCCGCATGGCGGCACGATCTCCATGCCCATCCGGAACTTCTCTACGAGGTGCACCGGACGGCGACGACGGTCGCGGAGAAGCTCAAGGCGTTCGGCTGCGACGAGGTCGTCGCCGGGATCGGGCGTACCGGCGTCGTCGGGGTAATCAAGGGCAACCGGCCGGGCGGGTCACCCAAGGTGATCGGGCTGCGTGCCGACATGGACGCGCTGCCGATCGAGGAGGCGAACGACCTTCCCTACAAATCGACCGTCCCCGGCAAGATGCATGCCTGCGGGCACGACGGCCACACCGCGATGCTGCTCGGTGCCGCGAAGTATCTCGCCGAGACCCGTAATTTCGCCGGCACCGCCGTCGTGATCTTCCAGCCGGCGGAGGAGGGCGGGGCAGGCGGTCTTGCGATGGTGAAGGACGGCCTGATGGATCGCTTCGCCGTCGACGAGGTCTACGGCATGCACAATTTCCCAGGGCTGCCGTTGGGGCAATTCTCGATCCGGCCGGGACCGATCATGGCCTCGACCGACAGCATCTACGTCGAGATCGAAGGCCGCGGCGCCCATGCGGCGAGACCCCAGGCGAGCATCGATCCCATCATGGTCGGCGGGCAGATGATCACCGCGCTGCAGTCGATCGTGGCGCGCAATGTCGATCCGGTCGAGGCGGCGGTGGTGTCGATCACGGTCTTTCAGGCCGGCACCGCCGACAACATCATCCCGCAGACCGCAAAATTGCGCGGCACGGCGCGGACCCTCAAGGCCGAGGTGCGCGAACTCGTGTCCAAGCGGATCACCGAAGTGGTCGAGGGCACGGCGCGGCTTCATGGCGCGACGGCGCGCTTGAGCCTGCGGCGGGGCTATCCGGTGCTCAATAACCATCCGCGCGAAACGGACTTCGCCGTGGCCGTGGCAGGCGAGGTCGCAGGGCCGGACCGGGTCGATGCCGACATGCCGCCGGTGCTGGGCGGAGAGGATTTCGCCTACATGCTCGAGGCGCGTCCGGGCGCGTTCATTTTCGTCGGCAATGGCGACACCGAGGGCCTCCATCACCCGCGCTACAATTTCAACGATGAGGCGATCGCCTACGGCACGTCGTACTGGGTCCGACTCGTGGAGACGGCGCTAGCCGGGTAGGGCGGTGCGGGGCCGCAGCGCGAGAAGCAGCTGCAGGACCGTTCCACTGCCTTCACTGCGCGATGTCGATGTTCTTTTCCGGCGCGGTCGCGGGACCGGTTGCCGTGACCGGTGTGACAGCGATCGGGGCGCGGCGCGGCAGCAGCTCGATCAACCGGGCCTCGAGGCTTTGCCATAGGGCAAAGTCATTGAGGCGGGAGTTCTCAAATACCGCAAGCGCGACCGCAGCGATGAACGGCACGCTTTGCACGATCAGCACGAGGCCGAACAGGTTGACCTCACGCACGCGTTCGAAATTGGTCTCGAACACGATCAGGCTGCCGAGCAGCAACAGGCCGCCGAGAACCGCCTCGTCAAACGCCGGAAACGCGCGCCACTTGCGCGAGTTGCGCTGCATGCCGCCCTTCGCCGTGCGAACGAACTTGAGGTGGTGCTTGACGATGCCGTGAGCGACGGCGCGCGCGACCGTCCACTGCATGGACATCGCCGCAATCATCGCGCCCGCCGCCTGTCCTGGCGGAATATGGACGCGACGCTGGTAGAGCGCGACGAAGTGCAGGATCGAAATCGCGAAGCTCGCCATGATCGGGATCGTCAGCACCTTGTCGGGGATCGCGATGCCGACGAAGGCGACGATGGGCACCCAGATGAGGTTGAGGATCGCAACCAGCACGCCGACGGACTCGGCACCGAGCCAGTTGACCCAGCCGAAGGCGAATTCGCGCTTCTGGTCGCCGGTCAAAAGGCTCGCGCCCGGGAAGAAGCGGCGCCAATGCTTGCGCACGATCTGGAATCCGCCTGATGCCCAACGGTCGCGTTGTTTCTTGTAGGCCGCGAAGGTGTCGGGCAGGAGGCCGTGGCCGTAGCGGCGGTTGGTGTAATGAGCGGCCCAGCCGAGCTCGAGGATCGACAAGCCGAGATCGGTGTCTTCGCAGATCGTATCGCTCGACCAACCGCCCGCCACATCGAGCGCGGTGCGCCGGATCAGGCACATGGTGCCATGGACGATGATGGAGTTGGTCTCGTTGCGCTGAACCATGCCGATATCGAAGAACCCGGCATATTCGCCGTTCATGACGTAGTGGAGCGGAGTGCGGCTGCCGTCGCGGTGATCCTGCGGCGCCTGGACAAGGCCCACCTTGGGGTCGGCGAAATGCGGGACGAGATCGGTCAGCCAGTCGGGTGTGACCGCGTAATCGGCGTCGATGATGCCGATGATCTCGGCATCCGCTGCGGTGTGCGCGAGCGCAAGCCGCAGGGCGCCGGCCTTGTATCCCTCGAGTTTCTGCGCATTGATGAATTTGAAGCGCTCGCCGAGCGTCCGGCAATGCTCCTCGACCGGCTGCCACATCGCCGCGTCCGGCGTGTTGTTGACGACGAGGACGCATTCGAAATTCGGATAGGTGAGCCGGGCGACCGAGTTGAGGGTCGCCTTGAGCATCTCGGCCGGCTCCATGCAGGCCGGAATGTGGATCGACACCTTCGGGGCTTGGCTCTGTGCAGGCGCATTCGGGCTCGCTGCAGCCAGCAAACGCCGCGGCGCGCGTCCAAACAGGATTGCCGCGATTTCGTCGATCCGTGAAAGCGCGATCAGGACGAGCGGGATCAACAGTAGAGTGCCGAGCCCCAGCGCGAATGCCGATCCGGCGACGAAGTAATGGCTGGTCCAGTAGTCGAAGAGCGTGGCCGTCCAGGCACCGACCAGGTTGGCGAAGAGGGCGAGCAACAGCACCTGCACCAGCGTCGCCTCGGCGATCCCGAGGATGGGAAGCGAAACCAGCACACCGACAGCGACGGCGATCGCGGCGACCTTCCAGTAGTCGGGATCAGAGACGGGTCCGGTCCAGCTGAACTTCGGCTCGCGATTGCTGTCGAACAGCCCCCAGTAGGCGCCGACGCTGCCTTCCATGGTCTTCCAGGGCTGGTCGTAGGCTTCGATCAGGTTGTAATCGATCCCGAGCGCCTGGGCGCGCCACACGAACGAGCGCATGATGGCGGCCTGTTCGAGTTTGCCTGGCACTGCGGCGCCGCGATTGTAGCCGGCGCTCGGCCAGCCGAATTCGGCGATGACGATGTGCTTGCCGGGGAAGGCATCCCGCAGCGTTCCGTAGACCCGCACCGCCTCGTCGACGGCACCCTCCGCCCGGATGTCGCCCCAGTAGGGAAGGACGTGGGCGGCGACAAAGTCGATCGACGATACCAGCCGAGCGGCGGCGGCAGCGCGGTCCTGGTCGGTCGGCACCGGGTCGCCGCCGAGCAGCTGACGGGACCACCGTCCGAACAGATTGTGGCTTCCGTCCGGATTGGGAATGGAACTCGCGTTGTCGGGCAGACCCAGCAGCTCGCTGTAGATTTCGCCGGTAGACACCGGGACGGCGCCGCCCACCTCACGCTTGACCCGCTTGATGATGTCGGTGAGCTCGTCCGCCGTCAGGTCACGGCGCATCAGGGTCTCGTTTCCGACCATGAGCGCGTTGATGTTGCGGTTCTTGTGCAGGAGGTCCAGCCCGGATCGGAGTTCCCGGATATTGCGGCTGTCGCAGGGGAAACCGAATTGTCTGGCAATGTCCTCTTCGAAGCTGTTCTTGCAACGCGACAGATTGAGCTTGTTCACCGCCCGGCCGACGATGGCTTCGTTCGCCGGATCGTTCGTCGCGCGCTGATTGAGGGCGGCGATCTCCTCCCGGGAAAGCCGGTCCTTCTTGTCGAGCCAGATCCCGAGCGTCACCTTGAGCCCGAACTCGGCGGCGATTGGCGGCACGAGTTCGACGCCGCCCGTCGACGAATAGAGTCGGATCGCCCGCGTGTAAGGCGCAAGCGCCTTGAGCTCGGCTCGTATCCGAGCTTCGGTCGGCCGAGCCGCCTCTGAATCCGGATGGGCGGAGGTGGTGAAGGGTGAATATGAAACGCTATTCAGAATCCCGGAGGTGTTGGGAGCTGAAGCTTGGCCTTGCCAGAGGGCCCAAGCGCCTGCGTGCAGGCACGCAACGAGCGCGACCACGGCAGCGACGGAGCGCATAGAACGCTTACCGAATGGGGCGGGGGTAGTTGACCGGGGCCTGTCCCCTAGGCACGGTCTCGCGGAGCTTTGCCGCGACGCAAAATATATCAGAGCGTCGCGTAATTACAAGTAATAGTGTCGTATGGCACTTTCACGGCAACAAGAGACTGCGACAAAAAATACTACAAAAATCTTTTCGGCGTGAACACGCTCCGCTACTTCGCCGCCGGCTTTTCGCTGGCCGCCGCGGCTGTCGAGGTCGGTGGATTTGCGGGGTTGATCCAGCACGAATGGACGCGCGCGTTGAATGTCTCTGTCGCCTTTGGGTCGATGTTGCCCTGACGAACGACGCAGCGGAAGCTGATCTGCACGTGCTCGCCCGGGCATCCAAACCGGTCATAAAGATCGAGGTGGCGGAACGCAGTGTCGAGGTCGTCGCGCCACATCAGGCCGACCGCGCGTTCGCCGAGCCAAACGCATTCCGCCCGCGCGGCGGGACCCGTCATGTTCCGGCTGGCGTCGGTGATCTCGTCGACCCGTTCCTTGGCTGGCTCCGCCGCGCCCTTCTGCGGCTCGGACGGTTTTGCCTCCGGATTCTGAGCGCGCGCCTCGGCGGTCACGAGCAGGATCGATAGAGCAACAGCGGCGCAGGTAGAGGCGGCGCGGAAGCAGATGGCAAGACTACGCATTACGTCACGAACCATGGTCACACTGGGTGCGGATTACTGGTGAAGGTTATCGCCCAAACTGCGATTTCGCCGATCGGTTATTGCGCAACATTACGGCGCCGAAATTCCAATCCGTCAATGACCGAAGTCATTGTCTTTGTCCAGCGTGCAAAGGCCCCGCCTGCGGTATCGGGTCGCCCTCGCCAAAGCTCGACGGCACTGCCTTGGTGTCGCCCCGAGAAATGCTATGAGTGCCCGCTTGTCGCGGGATCGCCAAAGGATCACCAAAGTTCGTCATGTCAAAGCTTGCCGGCGCGCCGCCATTTGCTGGTCTGCTTGTCGTCGCCGCCGGGATTATCGCGGCGGGATGGTGGTGGCTCGGACGCCCGGTTCCGATGCCGACCGGCCTGGGCGATCCGGGTCCCATTCAATGTGTCTCCTACGCACCCTTTCGGGACCAGCAGTCGCCGTTCGACCTTTCGCTCAACATCACAGCCGCCCAGGTTGAGGAGGATCTGGGCAAGATCGCCGCCGTGACCAAATGCATACGCACCTACGCATTCAAGGATGGCGCCGAAGACGTTGCGGCAGCGGCCGAGAGGCTCGGCATCAAGGTGATGCAGGGGATGTGGCTCGGCCGCGACCGGCAAAAGAACCGCGCCGAGATTGACGCCACCGTGGCGCTCGCCAAGCGCTACCCCAACACGATTTCATCGATCATTGTCGGCAATGAAGTGCTGCTGCGCGGGGAACTCTCCCCGACCGATCTGGGTGCCATCATCGCCGAAGTGAAGTCGAAGGTGTCGGTACCGGTCACCTACGCGGACGTGTGGGAGTTCTGGGAGCGCAATCGCGACCTGATGCAGGTCGTGGATTTCGTGACCATTCACATCCTGCCCTACTGGGAGGACTTTCCGATCCCGGCCGATCACGCCGGTGCGCATGTGGACGAGATCAGGTCGAAGATGGCCGCGGTGTTCCCGGGCAAGGAGATCTTGATTGGCGAGGTCGGCTGGCCGAGCCAGGGACGCATGCGCGAGGGCGCGCTGCCATCTCCTTCAAACCAGGCGCGGGTTTTGGAAGAGGTGATGGTGAGGGCGCGGGCCGGACATTATCGCGTCAATCTCATCGAAGGGTTCGATCAGCCGTGGAAACGCCGATTTGAAGGTACGGCGGGCGCATATTGGGGGTTGTTTTCAAACCGGCCGCGCGTGCAGAAGTTTGCCTGGGGGGAGCCGGTCTCCGATCATCCGTGGTGGCGGTGGCAGCTCGCGGGCGGGATCCTGCTCGCGGGTACGGCGTTCGCGAGCGCCGCCTTGGCCCGCCGCAGTGCCGGCGCCAAAAGCGATCGGATGCCACCAAAAGTGCTTGCCGGATTGTTTCTCGTGGCCGTGGTTGCGGGCGTGATGGCGCCATGGACGGTCGAGAACGCGTCGATGGAAGGTCTGGGATTAGGGGGCTTAGTCCTAGGTGCGGTCTACGTCCTCGCGGCTATTGCGGCGCCGCTCACCGTCAGCATGGCCCTTGCCGCGGGCATTGCGGTGCCGCCCTTCGCCCGCACCCTCGGACGGCCCGCTCAAAGGCCGGGGAGCGCGATTGCCTGGTATTCTGGGCTCGCGCTCGTGCTGACGACAGTGCTCGCGGTAGATGCGGCGCTCGGGCTCGTCTTTGACCCTCGCTATCGCGATCTGACCTTTGCGCCGATGACCGCCGCCTTCGTACCGTTTGCGGTCGCCTCGCTCATGGGCGTTCGCGGTCAGGGGCCGCGGGGAACTGCCGAAACGGTGGCCGCTACGGCCCTCGTCGGTTCGGCGGTCTACATCGTTCTCAACGAAAGCTTCGCCAATTGGGAGGCGCTCTGGTTTGGCGCAACCCTCGTCGTGCTTGCCTTCACTCTGCTGCGACTACGGGACGCGCAAAGCACATGACGAGGAGCCCCGCCGCAATGCCGGCAAGCCCGGCATTATGGATGACAAGACCCAGCGCGCTCGCGACGAGCGCGATCGTGAAAAGGGCGAGAGTCGGCCGGATCAGGGCCAGCACTGCCGCGCCCAGCGCGACCCAGCCGAAGACCTCATTTTCGTACAGCGCAAGCGTCACGGTCCGGCTGAGGCATCCCCAGGTCTTAAGCCCGGTATCGCAGGCAAGGCCCAGGGTTACATTCTCGACAATGAGATAGCGCAGGTAAATCGCATAGCCGACGGCGCCGAGGCCAATGGCGATGACCCAGTTGAGCGCGATCGGCGAGGGGCGGAAGAGCCGCGTTTCGCTCGCGGGAGGCGGATCGGGTGTGTCGCTGGCCATCGAGAAACTCATTGCGCGACGACTATAGCGCAATCTCATCGCGGCAGGAGGTGCTGGCCCTCATAGACGCTGGCGCGGCAGGTAATGCCGGAACCGGACAAGACGGCGCAAAGCCGTGTCGAGGCAGCGGTATTGGCAAAGGGACCGGCGACCAGATGAAGCTGTTGGCCTGATCGGCCGCCATCCTTGAGGACGACGAGAGGCTTTAAATTATCGAATAGCGGCGACTGGCTCGCCTTGATTTCGCTCCAACGCGTCCGCAGCGCCTCGATGGTTGAGGCCGGACCGAGATCAACGCCGAATTCGGTCGAGATCACGCCGGGCTCAACTTGGTTCTCGAAGATTCCGGTTGTCATCAAGGGATTGGACGGGAACAGTGGGCTGCGCGAGGCGGCGGCATGCCCGTTCGAGGCCGGCTGTATCGGAAATGGCCGCATCATCCCGGAGGGCCCGGTTGCATCGGATGGGGCCGGAGGGGTGCTTGAGATGCTCCCGGTATGGGCCGGCGCCGCGGCCGCAATCGCTGCGGGCGTATTTGCCGGCGGGGCAGTTGTCGGGGGCGGCGGGGGCTCACGGGCGGCCGCCGCAGCCTGGACCAGCGATCCAGTTGGTTCTCGCGCCGACGAAGTCCGCGCGGGGACCGTGGCGGGTTGCGTCTCCTCGCGCGGCAGCGGCACTCTGGCGGCAGAGGCAGCGGATGCCGCCGCGGCAGCGACCTGCTGGGCCGTCTTCAAATCCGCCTCGAGCCGCGCGGTCGTGCGGGCCAAGGCCGTGCCGAGTTCGTTGATCTGGCGCTCAAGGCCCGCGACCCGTTCGGCGGCCGCGCCCCGCTCCATGGCCAGCACGCGGATCATCTCGGCCTGTCGCTGCATCTCCTTCTCGACGCCGGTCGAAAGGGCTGCAATCTGCCGGGACAGGTCGGGATCCCGTTCATCCGGTGCGCTGAAGATCGCGGTGACGGCGGCTCGGAACCGTTGCGATCCGAGTTCGGTTCGGCCGGCGGCGACCGCGAGGACGAGCGCCAGCATCGCCGCGGACGCCCAGGCGCAGAGCCTGAAGAACACGCGGCCATTGAAAAAGGTCTCGTTGCTTGCCAACGATGCGGCCCGGGGAGGGCTCGGCATTCTCTGCCCCACCGAATCAGATACGCGAAACGGTACCAGAAACCCATGATTTGCGCGAAATGACCGACCGATCCTGTCTCACCATCGTGTTGGCCGCCGGCGAAGGTACCCGCATGCGGTCGTCGCGGCCCAAGGTACTGCACGCGATTGGCGGGCGGACCTTGATCGGCCATGCACTCGAGGCCGCAACGACGGCGGGCGGACAGGTCGCCGTCGTGGTCGGACCGGGTCACGAGGCGGTCGCGCAGGTGGTGAAGGCCGCCGCTCCAAACGCAGAAATCTTCATCCAGGCCGTTCGCCGGGGGACGGCCCACGCGGTACTGGCCGCGCGTCCCGCGTTAGCGCGAGGGGCGGATGACGTGCTCGTTGCATTTGCGGACACCCCGCTGGTAAGCGGCGCCACATTTGCGCGGCTGCGCGCCGCGCTCGCGGACGGTGCGGGCATCGCCGTTCTCGGCTTTCGGCCGGCCGATCCGACCGGCTACGGACGGCTGATCGCTGACGCGGACGGCCGCCTTCTCGCCATCCGGGAAGAAAGAGACGCGAGCGCCGAGGAGCGGGCCGTCACTCTATGTAATGCGGGTGTCATGGCGTTGTCGGGCGCGGCCGCCCTCCCGGTCCTGGACCGTATTCGGGATGACAACGCCAAGCGCGAATTCTATCTCACCGACGCGGTCGCGATCGCCCGCGCCATGGGCCTCTCGGCTCAAGTGCTCGAAACGACGGAGGACGAAGTGCGTGGCGTGAACACCCAGGCCCAGCTTGCCGAGGCCGAAGCCGTGTTGCAGAGCCGGCTGCGAACGGCGGCCCATGAGGCCGGCGTCGTGATGGTGGCGCCTGAGACCGTCTACCTCTGTGCCGACACGAAGCTCGGCCGCGACGTGACGATCGAGCCCTACGTCGTCTTCGGGCCGGGAGTGACGGTCGACGACGGCGCGGTGATCCGCTCGTTCTCGCATCTTGAAGGCGCCCACGTGGGGCGCGACGCCCGGGTAGGGCCGTTCGCGCGGTTGCGACCGGGGGCGCGGCTCGAAGCTGACGTGCATGTCGGCAACTTCGTCGAGGTCAAAGAGGCGAAGCTCGCGGCCGGCGCCAAGGCCAATCACCTTGCCTATATCGGCGACGCCAGCGTGGGTGCTGGCACCAACATCGGCGCGGGGACCATCACCTGCAACTATGACGGAGCGGGCAAGCACCGGACCGAGATCGGGGCGCGCGCCTTCATCGGGTCGAATTCGTCGCTCGTTGCCCCGGTCAGAATCGGCGACGACGCCTACGTGGCGTCGGGTTCGGTCATTACCCGCGAGGTACCGGCGGATGCGCTCGCGTTCGGCCGGGCCCGCCAAGTTAACAAGGACGGATTTGCCGCTCGTCTGAGAGCGTTATTGAGTGCGGCTAAGAAATAAGTCTAACAGGCAGACTATCCCGGCGGCGCCTGCGCTTGGTGGAAAGCCGATTACCAAAAGGCGTAAAATGTCAACGCGCGCGGTGGGACACTCCTATATACCCCGGGCCAAATCGAAGCGGTGCGGTGGGGCCGTCGACCCCCGGGGAAGATGAGATGTGCGGCATCATAGGTATTCTAGGCAGTGAGCCGGTTGCGCCGGGCATGATCGAGGCGCTGAGACAGCTTGCGTATCGCGGCTATGATTCCGCCGGTGTTGCCACGCTGGAGGCCGGTCAGCTGACCCGCCTTCGCGCCGAGGGCAAGCTCAAGAACCTTGAAAAGCGGCTCGCCAGCGAGCCTCTCGCCGGATTGAGCGGCATTGGCCATACCCGCTGGGCAACCCACGGCAAGCCGACGGAGATCAATGCCCATCCGCACGCGACCGACCGGGTCGCTGTCGTGCACAACGGCATTATCGAGAATTTCTCCGAGTTGAGGGCTGACCTCGAGGCCGGCGGCGCCAAATTCGCCACCGAAACCGATACCGAAGTCATCGCCCATCTCGTCACCCACGAAATGAACAAGGGAAAAGGCCCGGTCGAGGCGGTTGCTGCTGCGCTGCCGCGGCTGCGGGGGGCTTTTGCTCTCGCTTTCCTCTTCGCTGGCGAGGACGACCTCCTAATCGGGGCGCGGCGCGGGTCGCCGCTCGCGATCGGCTACGGCAACGGAACCAACATGTATCTTGGTTCCGACGCGATCGCGATCGCGCCGTTTACGGAATCGGTCTCCTATCTCGAGGATGGCGACGTCGTCGTGCTCAGGCGCGGCAAGGCCGTCATTACCGACTCGACCGGACAGACGGTCACGCGCCCGGTGATCCGCAGCGGCGGTTCGTCCTTTGTCGTCGACAAGGGGCAATACCGTCATTTCATGGCCAAAGAGATCCACGAGCAACCGGAGGTGGTGGCCCGCACGCTCGCCCATTACATCGATTTCAGCGCCAATCGCGTTGTGCTGCCTCAGCCTTTCGATTTTCGCACCATCGACCGGCTGGCGATCTCGGCCTGCGGCACCGCCTATTACGCCGGCCTGATCGGCCGGTATTGGTTCGAGCGCTTTGCGCGTCTTCCGGTCGAGATCGATATCGCCTCCGAATTCCGCTATCGCGAGGCCCCGCTCACGCCTGGCAACCTCGCGCTATTCGTCTCCCAATCGGGCGAGACCGCGGATACGCTTGCGACGCTCCATTACGCGCGCGAGCACAAGCAACGGGTCATGTCGATCGTCAACGTGCCGACGTCGACGATGGCCCGCGAAAGCGATCTCGTGATGCCGACACTGGCGGGAACCGAGGTCGGCGTCGCCTCGACCAAGGCCTTTACCTGTCAACTGGCGGTGCTCGCCTGTCTTGCGATCGCGGCGGGACGCGCCCGCGGCGTCCTGTCCGACGAAGATGAGCAGAAGCTTGTGCGCGCGCTCACCGAGGTGCCTCGCCACATGGCGGCGGCGCTGACTCTTGAACCGCAAATCGAACGCCTCGCGCGCGATCTCGCCAAATGTCGCGACGTTCTCTATCTCGGCCGTGGCACGAGCTTTCCGCTGGCGCTCGAAGGTGCGCTCAAGCTCAAGGAAATCTCCTATATCCACGCCGAAGGCTACGCCGCCGGTGAACTCAAGCACGGTCCGATCGCGCTCATCGACGAGACCATGCCGGTCGTCGTGATTGCCCCGTTTGACCGTGTGTTCGAGAAGACCGTGTCGAACATGCAGGAGGTTGCAGCGCGTGGCGGCCGCATCATCCTGATCACCGATCCGCACGGCGCTCGCGCCGCGACCGTCGATGCGCTCCAGACGTTGGTGTTGCCGGAGGTTCCAGCGACAGTGACCCCGCTCGTCTACGCTATCCCCGTGCAACTCATAGCCTATCATACGGCCGTCATCATGGGGACGGATGTTGACCAGCCGCGCAACCTCGCGAAATCGGTTACCGTGGAGTAACGACTCCGCGACATTTCCGCCCGAGAGTGGCGCCGCGAGCCACGAACGCCATATAATCGGCGCTAGATACAGGCCGGACCAACGCCACTCGATCTTGGCATGTCTTTATGAGTTCAAGCGAAAAATCTCCGTCACCATCGCCGGTTCCGCCCGCATCTGAACGGCCGGCGCACCACAACAGCATCGGCGCACGCATCCGCAATTACTTCCTGACCGGTCTTGTGGTGGCCGGGCCGCTGTTGATCACCATCTGGCTCACCACCGCCTTCATCACGTGGGTGGATGACCTGGTGCGGCCGTTCGTGCCGGTTGCGTACCGCCCCGAAACCTATCTGCCCTGGAAAATCCCAGGCACCGGTCTCGTGATCGCCGTCGTAGCGATCACGCTTCTCGGGTTCTTCGCTGCGAACCTTGTCGGCCGCAAACTTGTCGAGGCGGGCGAGCATCTGCTCAATCGCATGCCGCTGGTTCGTTCGATCTACAAGGGTCTCAAGCAGGTGTTCGAGACCTTGTTCTCGGAATCCGGATCGAGCTTTCGCACCGTCGGCCTCGTGGAATTCCCGGCGCCCGGCATGTGGTCGCTGGTCTTCCTCTCGCAGCCGCCGAGCGCTGACATCGTCGCGCGACTGCCGAGCCGGGAGGAGTATGTGTCGGTGTTCATGCCGTGCACCCCAAACCCCACCACCGGCTTTTTCTTCTATGTTGCGCGAAGTGCCATCATCGAACTCGACATTCCGGTCGAAGCCGCCGCGAAACTGATTATGTCGGCTGGCCTCATCCAGCCGGGTTCGGACGACACGCGCAAAAGGCTCGCCGCACTCGCGGAGACCGCGAAAGCGGCTCGGCTTGCGGCGCCCGTGGCGCCGAACGCGCAGAGTGCTGCGAAGGTCGAGTAGCAGCGGTAGCCCGCCGAAATCGGTGGCCCGGTACTGACGAGATGAGGCGTCAGCCCTCCAGCGCGTCCGCGGGCTCCGATGCTCCTCGCATATAGCCGTAAATTTATGCAGCTCGGGTTCAGCGGGTATTGCCCGAACCTGTAAAAGTGTTCATTCTGCGGCCAAACAATAGGCTGGGCATTCGGGAGGATGCCGGTCCGCAAGGGACGTTTCCGACGGCGGATTCTGCAGCCGTCGCGCGTCAAACGGGACCCACAATGAATATCTCCGAGCCGTTTATCCGCCGTCCGGTAGCGACCTCGCTGCTGATGGCGGCAATCGGCTTCGTTGGGCTGGTCGCGCTGCCATTCTTGCCGGTCGCGCCGTTGCCGCAAGTGGATTTCCCGACGATTTCGGTGAGCGCAACACTGCAAGGTGCGAGCGCGGAGACCATGGCGACATCTGTCGCCGCTCCGCTCGAACGGCAATTTGGCCAGATCCCCGGCGTCGCGCAGCTCACCTCCGTCAGCGCGCTCAACGCGACGTCGATCACCATTCAGTTCGATCTCAACCGCAACATCGATTCGGCCGGCCAGGACGTGCAGGCCGCGATCACCGTGGCGGGCCGCTACCTGCCGCAGCAGATGTCGACGCCGCCGAATTACAAGAAGGTCAATCCGGCCGATTCAACGATCCTCATTCTTGCGGCTCAGTCCGACACGTTGCCGATCACCACGGTCAACGATTACGCCGACAATTTCCTCGCGCAGCAGATTTCCCAGGTGCGTGGTGTCGCCCAAGTGCTCATCGGCGGCGAGCAGCACCCGGCGATCCGAATCCAGGTTGATCCGGCGAAGCTCGCCTCAAGCGGGCTGTCGCTTGAGGATATTCGCTCGACCCTTGTCACGACGACCACGATCGCGGCGAAGGGCACCGTCAACACGCCCAGGACGAGTTTCACGATTGCGGCGAACGATCAGATCATCGACGCTGACCCCTTCAACGACATCATTCTTGCGTATCGCAACGGGGGGCCCATTCGCGTGCGCGATGTCGGCCAAGCCGTTCCCGGCGCGTCCGATCGCTATATCGGCGCGTGGCAGAACGGAAAACGCGGCATTCTTCTGCTGGTCTACAAACAGCCCGGTGCAAACGTCATCGACATCGTCGATCAAATTAAGGAGACCTTGCCGCGCCTGACCCGGAATATTCCGCCCGGCATCAACATCTCGATCCTGCAGGACCGCACCACAACGATCCGCGCCTCGGTGCTCGATGTCGAGTTCACCCTGCTGCTGACCATCTTCCTGGTGGTGATGGTGATCCTGCTGTTCCTCCGCAACTTCTGGGCGACGCTCATTCCGGGCATTACCGTGCCGCTGGCGCTGCTCGGCTCGTTTGCAACGATGTATCTGTGCGGCTTCAGTCTCGACAACCTATCGCTGATGGCGCTCACGATCTCGGTCGGTTTCGTGGTCGACGATGCCATCGTGGTGGTGGAAAACATTCACCGCCACATGGAAGATGGCGAGGCGCCGTTCGAGGCGGCGCTCAACGGATCTCGCGAAATCGGATTTACGGTGCTGTCGATCAGCTTTTCGCTGATCGCGGTGTTCATCCCGCTGCTCCTGATGGGTGGCATCATCGGACGCCTGTTCCGCGAATTCGCGCTCACCGTCACCGCCTCGATTGCCGTGTCGGCACTGGTGTCGCTGACGCTCGCGCCGATGCTGTGCTCGCGCTTCATGCGGCCGGAGACCCATGCTCCGGGACGGATCCACCGCGCCATCGAGAGCATGTTCGACGGCATGCTGTTGTTCTATCAGCGCACGCTCGACGTGGTGCTGCGCCATCAGGCGATTACGCTTGCGGTATTCTTCGCCACCATGGCCCTGACCGGCGTCATGATGTACCAGATCCCGAAGGGCTTTTTCCCGATCCAGGACATCGGTCTCATTGCCGGCATATCGGAAGGCGCCCAGGACATCTCGCCCCAGGAGATGTGGCGCCTCCAACGCGAAATCGACGAAGTCATCTTGAAGGATCCGGCGGTCGAGGGCCTCGGCTCGCAGATCGGCTCGACCTTCGGCGCGCAGACCGCGAACACCGGCCGCTTCAGCATCGTGCTCAAGCCCCGCGACGAGCGCGACCTCGACGCCTCGCAGGTGATCGATCGCCTGCGGCCGCAGCTTGCGAGAATCACCGGCGCAGCGGTCTATCTCCAGCCGGCGCAGGATATCACGGTCGGCGGCCGCATCGCCCGGGCCGCGTTCCAGTACACGCTGCAGGACCCCAATCTCGCCGAACTCGGCGAGTGGGCGAACAAGATGCTCGACAAGATGAAGACGCTGCCGGTGATCGTCGACGTCGGCACCGATCTTCTGTCGAACGCGCCGCAGCTCAAGGTCACCATCAATCGCGACCAGGCGTCACGGTTCGGCATTTCCGCCCAGGCAATCGACGACACGCTCAACGATGCTTTCGGGCAGCGTCAGATCACCCAATACTTCACGCAGCTCAATACGTATTTCCTCATTCTGGAAATTCTGCCCGAGCTGCAGACAAGCCTCGAAGCGCTCGATCGCATCTACATCAAATCGCCGATCACCGGCGCGGCGGTGCCGCTGTCGGCGCTTGTCGACATCGACACCTACAAAGTCGGGGCGCTCTCGATCAATCACCAGGGCCAGTTCCCGTCAGCGACCTTGACGTTCAACCTGCGTGCCGGCGTTGCCCTCGGCGAAGCGGTCGATGCGATAACGGCGGCAGCGCGCGAAATCGGCATGCCCGATGCGGTGATCGGCACGTTCCAGGGCAATGCCCAGGCGTTCCAAACCTCATTGTCGAGCGAGCCGGCCCTGATCGCCGCCGCTCTCGTCGTCGTCTACATCATCCTCGGAATGCTCTACGAGAGCTTCATTCATCCGCTGACCATTCTCTCGACTTTGCCGTCCGCCGGGGTCGGGGCGCTGCTTGCCCTCAATCTCGGCCACATGGATCTGTCGGTGATCGGCATTATCGGCATCATCCTCCTGATCGGCATCGTCAA
The DNA here is from genome assembly GCA_963787675.1 of uncultured Alphaproteobacteria bacterium. Lineage (GTDB taxonomy): Bacteria > Pseudomonadota > Alphaproteobacteria > Rhizobiales > Xanthobacteraceae > JAJPKK01. The sequence goes on from CAWBDV010000003.1 coordinate 822,266, forward strand.
GAAAAACGGCATCATGCTGGTGGACTTCGCCATCGTTGCGGAACGCGAGCGCAACATGCCGCCCATCGCGGCGATCCGCGAAGCGTGCCTGTTGCGCTTCCGGCCAATTCTAATGACGACCGCCGCGGCGCTCCTTGCCGGCCTGCCCATGATGTTCGGCCACGGCACCGGGAGCGAGTTGCGCAGGCCGCTCGGCTACTCGATGGTCGGTGGCTTGGCCGTAAGCCAGGTTCTGACGCTCTATACGACGCCCGTCGTTTACCTCTATCTCGCCCGGCTGCACGCCTGGGTGCAGGGCCGCAAAGCTGCACGCCGTGCGGATGCGGAGAAGATTCAGGCCGTGGCGGCCGAGTAGAGCCTTTCAGCTTCTATTGCATTGCAGCAGGGGCGGCCCCCTCCGCACCGATAGCGCTCTTTTGTTGTGCAAGGGTAACGCAGCGCCGTCAGTGTCGCCTTTCCAACGGATTGAAAAATGTAATAGGCTGATTGCGTTTATCAGGAGGGGGATCGCAAATGAGTTTCGGTGAAGCAATAACGTCTGGTTTCCAGAACTACGTGAACTTCAATGGCCGATCCACGCGATCCGCATTCTGGTTTTGGGTGTTGTTCGCGATCATTGTCGGCATCGTCACGGCCGGGATTGACTACGCTCTCGGGATCTCGCTGATCAACCCGCTTGCTCAACTGGCGCTGTTACTCCCTGGGATCGCGATTTCCGTGCGGCGTCTCCATGACATCGACCGGACCGGATGGTGGCTGTTGTTGGCCTTCATTCCGCTGATCGGGGCGATCATTCTCATTGTTTGGTATTGCCTCGCCGGCACTCCCGGCAACAATCGGTTCGGGGCCGAGGCGACGGCATAGCCTGGCCGCCATCATCTGGCATCAACCAGCTTGATCGCGGCGCTGCGCTCGAACAGGTAGAGCAGGGTGCGCAGCGCTTCGCCTTCGGCACCGGCGAGTCCGGGATTGCGCGCGAGAACGGCCGCCGCTTCGGCCCGTGCCGGCGCGACCAATGCGCCGTGCATGGCGATATCGGCGACACGAAAGGAGCCGGCGCCGCTTTGGCGCAGGCCGAACAACTCGCCCTCGCCGCGGAGCCGCAGGTCTTCCTCGGCGATCCGGAATCCGTCTTCAGTTTCGCGCAAAATGGCGAGCCGCGCGCGTGCGGTCTCGCCAAGCGGGCTCTGGTAGAGAAGAAGGCAGGCCGATTTTTCGGCGCCCCGGCCGATACGGCCGCGCAATTGGTGAAGTTGGGCGAGCCCGAACTGTTCGGCGTGCTCGATCACCATGACGGTCGCGGCCGGAACGTCGACGCCGACCTCGATCACGGTCGTGCAGACGAGGAGTTGCGTCGTGCCGACGGTGAAGCGCGCCATCGCAGCGTCCTTGTCGGCGCTTTTCATCCGCCCGTGCACGAGATCGACGGCACCGCCGAAGATCGTCGCAAGCTCCGCAGCACGCGCTTCGGCCGCGGCGAGTTCGCTCGCCTCGTCCTCCGCAACCCGTGGGCACACCCAGTAGACCCGCCGGCCCTGCGAGATCGCCCGGCCGACGGCGGCGATGACTTCGTCGCGGCGCTCGATCGGCAGCGCGCTCGTCGTGATCGGCTTGCGGCCGGCAGGCTTGTCGCGCAGCTCGGAGACGTCCATTTCGCCGAAATAGGACTGGACGAGCGTGCGGGGGATCGGCGTTGCGGTCATGGCCAGCAGATCGACCGCTTTGCCCTTGCGGGCGAGCGCGAGGCGCTGCTCGACGCCGAAGCGATGCTGCTCATCGATCACCGCGAGGACGAGATTGGAGAACGCTACGTCCTCGGAGAACAGCGCGTGGGTGCCGACCAGGAGACCGATTTCGCCGGCCGCGAGTCGCGCAAGGATTTCGCCACGCTCGGGACCTCGTTCGCGTCCCGTCAGGATCGCGACTCTGAGGCCCACCTCGGCCGCGAGCGGCGTAACAGTGGCAAAGTGCTGGCGTGCGAGAATCTCGGTCGGCGCCATCATAGCGGCCTGGGCGCTTCGGCCGCTGGCCTCGATCGCCGCCGCGCACGCAAACAGCGCGACCACGGTCTTGCCCGAGCCAACATCGCCTTGGAGGAGCCGCAGCATCCGGTCCGGCCGCTTGAGATCGTCGGCGATCGCGGCGATGGCCGTCTCTTGGCTTGCGGTGAGACAGAAGGGCAGGGCGGCCCTGAGCTTGTCGACGAGGTGGCGCGCCGGCGCCTGCGTCGTCGCCGCAGCGGACCGCGGACCGCCGGGCCGGCGCAAATGGGCTCGTTCCAATGCGAGCTCGAGCTGAAATGCGAACAACTCGTCAAAGGCAAGCCGGGACCACGCCTTGCCCGTCGGTGTCACGTCGTCGGGGGCTGCGGGGCGGTGCAGGCTTTGTAGCGCCTCGGCAAAGTCCGGCCAGCCCTCGCGGCCGCGTACGGTCCAATCCAGCCATTCGGAAAGCTGTGGAGCCGTGCCGAGGGCGGCGACCATGGCCTTGCGCAGCATGTTGGCTGTGAGGCCTTCCGTCAGTGGATAGATCGGTTCGACCGCCGGCATCATCGCGACATCGGCAACGACACGATCGGGATGCACCATCTGCAACATGCCGTCATAAACCGTGACCGTGCCCGACACGCAGACACGCGCGCCCTTCTTGAAGTGGCTTGCGATGAATTCCGGGCGGGTGGAGAAATACGTGATCGTCAGCGTGCCGGTCTCGTCGCAGGTGTCGATGTTGAATGGCGCCTTCGGTCGGTGCGGCGGCGGCGCGCGAATGCCTTCCACCGTGACCTCGACGGTCGCGACCGTGCCGGGCTTGACCTCGGCAAGCTTAAGCCGCGTGCGCCGGTCGATCGCGCCGGTCGGCAGGTGAAATAAGAGGTCGATAACGCGCGCACCGTCGTCGCGATCGAGCAACCGGCGATAAAGCTTTTCGCCCCTGGCCCCGATGCCCGACAATGCCGTGATCGGGGCAAATAGCGGATCGAGGATGGTGGGGCGCATGGCTTACGAGTTTGATCGACACGCTGCCGTGCCGCAACCGGAGTTCAATCGAGGGGGACACCTTGACCCTCTGCGCGGCGTGTAGATAGTCGCCTTGGCACGGGGGATTCACCGATGGTCCATACTTATTACTACACCGCAGGCGTCACGCTGCTGATGCTGCTCCTCTATTTCGTTTTGACAGGGGTCGCGGGAAGGGCGCGGGCGAAATACGGCGTCAAAGCGCCGGCGGTCACAGGTAATGAGCATTTCGAGCGCGCCTATCGCGTGCAGATGAATACGGTCGAACAGCTCGTGTTCGTCGTTCCCGCGATGTGGGTTTACGCCTATGTCCTCAACGATATCGGCGCCGCCGTGGGCGGGCTGCTCTGGATCGTCGCCCGGATCATCTATGCGGTCTCGTACTTGCGCGACCCGACGACACGCGGACCGGGCGCCATGCTCTCCGTGCTGGTGCAAGTCGGTATTTTTCTCGGCGCTGCCTACGGCGTCGTGCGAGCGCTGATGTAGGCGCTACGTCGCGAGGAGGGGAATGCGCTCGAACTTGCGCACGTCGACGAGGCCGATGTCGGAGATGCGCAGTTCCGGGATGACGACGAGCGCGAGCAGCGAGTGCTGCATGTAGGCGTTGTTGAGATGACAGCCGCACTCGGCCATCGCCGCGATCATGCGGCTCGCCTTGGCGGCGACGATCTCGGCGCGTTCATCCGACATCAATCCGGCAATTGGCAGTTCGACGAGGGCAAGCTCGCGTCCTTCTCGGAACACGACGATGCCGCCGCCGACTTCGGCGAGCCGGTTCACGGCGCGGGCCATATCCTCTGTCGAGGTCCCGACGGCGATGATGTGGTGGCTGTCGTGGGCGACGCTCGATGCGACCGCGCACGGGACGCGATAGCCGAAACCCGATACGAAGCCGTTGGCGACGGTGCCGGTGCCGCGATGACGCTCGACCACGGCGATGTGGCAGGTGTCGTTCGCGATATCGATATCGATGACGCCGTCTCGGCAGGGCAGGCGTCGTACCAGCGCGCGGGTCGGCGCCTGGTTCTCGATCACGCCGATGACGTTCACGCTGACGTGCGAAGCGCCCGCGGGCGCGGGGACTTCGAAGTCGCGCGCGGTCACGGCGCGGCCGAGGTGTACGGTGTTGCGTGCCGACGCCGGATAAGGGTAGGGCGGAATCTCCTCGATAAGCTTGCCGTCGCGGGCCAGCACGCGGCCGCGTGCGATCACCGTTTCAATCGGCAGCGTCACGAGATCGGACGAGATCACGACGTCGGCGCGACGGCCGGGCGCGATCGCGCCCAGTTCGCGCTCGATCCCGAAATGCTGGGCGGTGTTGATCGTCGCCATCTGGATCGCGACGATCGGCTTGAGCCCCTGGGCGATGGCGTGGCGCACCACCCGGTTCATGTGACCATCGTTGACGAGCGTGCCGGAATGGCTGTCGTCGGTGCACAGGATGAAGTTGCGTGGGTCGAGCCCTTGTTCGGTCACCGCCTTGATCTGCGCCGCGACATCGTACCAGGCGGAGCCGAGCCGCAGCATCGCGCGCATGCCCTGGCGCACCCGCGCGATGGCGTCTGCCGCGGTGGTGCCCTCGTGGTCGTCCGCGGCGCCGCCGGCAGCATAGGCAAGGAACGGCACGCCGAGATCGGGCGAGGCATAGTGACCGCCGACGGTCTTGCCGGCGCGCCGCGTTTCGGCGATCTCGCCCAGCATGGCGCGGTCGGCCTTGGCGACGCCCGGAAAGTTCATCATCTCGCCAAGGCCGATGATGTTGGGCCAGGTCATGGCCTCGCGCACGTCGTCGGGGCCCAGGCCGGCGCCGGAATTCTCAAGCCCGGGCGCGCTCGGAACACAGCTCGGCATCTGCACGAACATGTTGATGGGGAGGCTCGCGGCCTCGTCGTGCATCAGCCGAACGCCGGCAAGTCCAAGCACGTTGCCGATCTCGTGAGGGTCGACGAACATGCTCGTGGTGCCATGAGGGATCACAGCGCGGGCGAACTCCGTGGCCGTGACCATGCCGCTCTCGACGTGCATGTGGCCATCGCACAAGCCCGGCACGAGATAACGGCCGGCGGCGTCGATGACAGTGGTCGCCGGTCCGATCGTGTGGCCGGCCGCGCCGATCATAGCGAACCGACCCGCGGCGATCGCGACGTCGGTATTCGGGATGATCTCGCCGGAATAGACGTTGACCCAACGGCCGTCACGAATGACGAGATCGGCCGGCGTGCGCCCGGCCGCGACATCGACAAGCTGCGCGACGGATTCGGGCCACGACTTCAGATTGGAGGTCGCCATGCGTCAGTCGACAGCGGCGCGCAGCCCTCGTCAATAGGCCGATAGTCGTGGGAGCGCGGGCGTCCCGCCCGCACTTTTTTGCAAGCTGAAAGAAGAAAGCGGGCGGGACGCCCGCGCTCCGTTATTTCAGCGTCGCGAGGTAGGCGAGCAGGTCGTCGCGGTCGCGTTCGGCGATGCCCTGGAACACGCCCATGGCGGTGCCGGGCACCATGGTGCTTGGAAACATCATCCAGCCGCCGAGGCCATCGTCGGTCCATTCCCAGTTGGCGCGCGTCTTGAAGGCATTGGTGTAGTTGTAGCCCGGCGTAGTGCCGGCCTTCTTGCCGACGATGCCGAACAGGTTAGGGCCGTAGCGGTTCGGGCCGTCTTTTTCGACGGTGTGACAGACGATGCATTGCCGCTCGAAGGCGAGTTTGCCCTTCGCGGCGTTGCCCTCTGCACGCGTTGCGTCGGTCCCAACACACCACGTCAGCAGCCCCAATGCGACAATCGCGGCGATGCCATTCGTTTGTGCACGCGCACCCATCCGCAAGCCCATCGTTCCTCCTCCACCTGTTGGGCGGCACGGCGGCCGCATTTCCTTGCTTTGCTTGTAACGCCTCCGGCACGGATTCCAAGCGGGTACGAATTCCGAGTGCAAGCCGGATAGCCTCGACTATAATTGCTGCCAAACGAAGCGCGTGACGCCAGGGGGAAACAGCAGCCGCACGGGTCCAAGTTGCGGTCGGCGCTCCCTCACATTTGGGTTCGAGGAGACGACGATGAAAATAAAGCAGGCTTTATACGGCGGAACGGCGCTCGGACTTGCGATGCTGGCGCTTGGCATGCCTCGCGAGACGCGCGCGCAGCAGCCACCGGCAATCGCCGCACCTTCAATCGACGGTGATGACATCGGCGGCATCGTCACGAGCCGCATCGGCCCGGAGGCAGGCGTTTGGGTGGTGGCTGAGACAACCGAACTCGGCACGCGCTTCGCCAAGATGGCGGTCACCGACGATTACGGACGCTACGTGATCCCCGACCTGCCCAAGGCGACCTACCGGGTCTGGGTGCGCGGCTACGGCCTCGTCGACTCGCCCAAGATCACGGCCGAGCCCGGCAAGACGCTCAACCTTACCGCGGTCATCGCGCCAAGCCTTGCGGACGCGGCGCAATATTATCCGGCGATCTATTGGGCCTCGATGATCCACGTTCCGGACCGGAGCCGCTTCCCGGGCACCGGCGCCGACGGCAACGGCATCGGGGTGAACTTCAAGACCCAGGATCAATGGCTCAATTCCGTCAAGACCAATGGCTGCGGCAATTGCCATCAGATCGGCAATTACGCGACGCGCTACATCCCCGAAGCGTTCGGTCACTTCGATAATTCGATCAGCGCCTGGGCGCGCCGCATTCAGTCGGGCCCCGCAGGCCGCGACATGGTGCGCTTCATGGCACCCATGCTGACCCCCGATGGCGGTCATCTCGCGGCGCTCGCCAACTGGACGGATCGCATCAAGGCGGGTGAGTTGCCGAGCGCGACGCCGCCGCGTCCGGTCGGGGTCGAGCGCAATATCGTCGTCACGGTGCGCGACTGGTCGGACCCCAAGCACTATCTGCACGACCTCATTACCACCGATCGTCGCAATCCGACCGTCAACGGCAATGGCCTGATCTACGGCGCGGCCGAACTCTCAACCGACAACCTGCCGATCCTCGACCCGACCAAAAATACCAAGACCACCATGAAGGTCCCGGTGGCCGATCCGGAAAACACGCCAAGCTCGGCGTTCGCGAACAAAGTGCTCGCGCCATCGGCTTATTTCGGCACCGAGCAGGTGTGGAATACTCAGGTCAACGCCCACAATCCGATGATGGACCAGGATGGCCGGGTCTATTTCACCGCGCAGACGCGTTCGCCCAAGAACCCGCCCGACTACTGCAAGAAGGACTCCTCGCTGCGCTCGGCGCAGCTTTTTCCGCTTGCCGGAACGCCGGCCGGCTTCGTGCAGAACGCACGGCAAGTCACGGTGTGGGACCCGAACACGAAGAAATTTTCGTTCATCAACACCTGCTTCGGCACCCATCACCTGAATTTCGCGGAGGACGCCAACAACACGCTGTGGCTCTCCAACAATACGCAAGGCCCGCTCGCCGTGGTGGGCTGGATCAACACCAAGCTTTATTGGGCGACCGGCGATCAGGAGAAGGCGCAAGGCTGGACGCCAATGATCGTCGACACCAATGCGAACGGCAAGCGGGATGAGGGCTACAATGAGCCCGGGCAGCCGGCCGATTACGCCAAGGACACCCGCATTCCCTATGCCATGTACGGCATTTCCTGGTCGCCGCTCGACGGCTCGATCTGGGGATCGAATCTCGAACATCCCGGCTACATCCTGCGCCTTGCGCCAGGATCGAATCCGGCGGAGACCGCGCTCGCGGAAATCTATCGGATTCCGATGCCGGGCTTCGGCATTCGCGGCCTGGATGTCGATCGCGAAGGCGTGGTGTGGATGCCGCTCGATTCCGGCCATATCGGCAGCTTCGACCGGCGCAAGTGCAAGGGCCCGCTCAACGGACCGGGCGCCGAACTTGGCAACAAATGTCCGGAAGGCTTTGCCTTCTATCCGATCCCCGGGCCCGGTTTCCAAGGCGATTCCGGCGCTGAGGAAAATCCGTATTACGTGTGGGTCGACCAGCACAACATTCTCGGTCTCGGTGCCGATGTGCCGATCGCGACCGGCAATCAGTCGGACTCGCTTCACGCGCTGGTCGGCGGGCGTGTCGTCGAACTGCGCTTGCCGTACCCCATGGGCTTTTTCGCCAAGGGTCTCGACGGCCGCATCGACGACGTCAATGCCGGCTGGAAGGGCCGCGGCCTGTGGGTGACATCAGGCAATCGCACGCCGATGCACATCGAGGGCATCGACGCGGCAGCGCCGGGCGCGCCGGGCAAGACAGCGGCCACGCTGTCGAGCCCGCTGGTGGTGAATTTCCAACTGCGGCCCGATCCGCTCGCCCATTGAGGCGCTGGGGCAGGGAGGTCGCAAGGCCCGATGCGCATCGAGCCGATCGCCAACGCATTTGCCGGCGAGGTCGAGGACGTCGACCTGCGCCGGCCGCTTGATGCCGCGGCCGTCGCGGCGATCCATGCCGGCATGGATCGCCACGCGGTGCTGGTGTTTCACGACCAGCGCATCAGCGACGAAGAGCAGATCGCGTTCTCCAAGAGTCTCGGCAAGATCGAACTCAATACCTCGAACAACGTGACTCGGCTCGATCAGCGCCGACTCAGCATCGCGATCAGCGACATTTCCAATCTCGACAAGGACAACGCGCTGCTGGCGCGCGACGATCGCCAGCGCACCTTCAATCTCGGCAATCGCCTGTGGCATTCGGATTCCTCCTTCAAGGCGGTGCCGGCGAAATATTCGCTGCTGTCCGCGCGCGTGATCCCGTCGACCGGCGGCAACACCGAGTTCGCCGACATGCGCGCCGCATACGATGCGCTTGACGACGAGACCAAGGCGGAGATCGAGGATCTCGTCACCGAGCACTCGCTTATCTTCTCCCGCGGGCAACTGGGCTTCACTGATTTCACGCCCGAGGAGCGGGTCAAGTTCGCGCCAGTGCGGCAGCGCCTCGTGCGCGCCAATCCGGCCACCGGCCGCAAGTCGCTGTTCCTGTCGTCGCACATCGGCGGCATCGTCGGCTGGCCGTTGCCGGAAGCGCGCGCTTTCATACGCGACCTTGTCGAGCACGCGACCCAGCGGCAGTTCGTGTACGTCCACGTCTGGCGGCCGTTCGATCTCGTGATGTGGGATAATCGCGCGACGATGCATCGCGCGCGTCGCTACAGGGAGACGAGCGAGGTGCGCGATCTGCGCCGCACCACGTTGGAAGACGACGGCCCTACCACGCAACAGGCGGCGGTGGCGTAAGAGCCACCCCTCGCAGCGCCGCCGCCGTCAATCTGACGCACCAAAAGCGGCCAGGGGCAGCCTGTTCCGGACCGACAACTCGTGTAGCATTACCCTGAAAAATGCGGTCGCGGCTCTGTCCGAGAAGCGCTACCGACGAAGGCGAACGACGGGGAGCGAACGATGGCCAAGCTGCCGCGCCGCCGGTTTCTGCATCTGGCATTGGGTGCCGGTGCGAGTTTGGCGGCACCGCACATTGCGCGGGCCGATGCCTATCCCACGCGACCGGTGCGCTTCATCGTGCCGTTCGGGCCCGGCGGCCCGACCGATATGTTCACCCGGTTGATGGCGCAGCAATTCTCGGAGCAACTCGGCAAACAATTCTATGTGGAGAATATTCTCGGCGGTGGCGGCAATGTCGGCACGGCTCAGGCGGCGCGCGCGGCGCCGGACGGCCACACCATCCTGGTCACCGTCAGCGCGTTCGTCACCACGCCGGCGTTCACCGGCAAGGCGCCGTACGACCCGATCAAGGATTTTACGCCGATCACGATCCCGGTCGCATCCGCGATCGCGCTCATCGTCCATCCGTCCTTGCCGGTCGCAACCGTTGCCGAACTCGTCGCGCTCATCAAAGCCAATCCCGGAAAATTCGCCTGGGCGTCAGGCGGTGTCGGCACCCAGCCGACCCTGGTGTTCGAGCGGTTTCGTCATGCGCTGGGTCTCGACATGATCTACGTGCCGTACAGCGGGGCGGGTCCCGCTGTCGCCGCCAATGTTGCGGGTCACGTGCCGATCGGCATCAGTTCGCTGCCGCCGGCAATGCCGCAGCTCATGGCGGGCAATCTGCGGGCGCTTGCCGTAACCAGCAAAACCCGGTCCGAGAGGCTGCCCAACGTGCCGACCTCGATCGAAGCGGGCTACCCGGTTCTCGATGGCGACCAATGGGTCGGCGTGCTGGCGCCGGCGGGAACGCCGCCGGAGATCGTCCGCATGCTCCACCGCGAGATCGTCGCATTGACGATGCAGCCGGACATCAAGGAGCGGCTCGAGTCGCTCGACTTCTACCTGGTCGACAACACGCCCGAGGATTTCGGCGAGCGCATCAAGGTCGAGCTTGAGAGGTGGCGGCAAGTGGTAAAGGACGCCAATCTCATGCCGCAGTGACCAGAGGGGTCGGCCGCGTTCTTGTTCGCCGCGAAGTGGTCGACGTCGCCGCAGGCTGATCAGATTTCAATCTTTAAATTGCGCACCGACCCTCAAGCGCGCCGCCGGCGTGCCTTGTTGAGCGTCGCGGACGGCAGCTCGCCATAGGCCGTGCGGTAATCGCGGGCGAAATGTCCCGAGTTGAGGAAGCCGCAGGTATAGGCGATGCGGATCACAGAGGCATCGCCTTCGGCAGACTGCAACATCCGTCGTGCATGCTCGAGTCGCACGTTCTTGACGTAGGCCATGGGAGTAGAGCCGCGCGCCTCCTTGAAGGCCTTGAAGATGCTGCGCGCACTGCCCCCAGTGACCGCGGCGAGCGCCTCGACGGTGATCGGCGCGTTCCAGTTGGCGTCGATGTATTCCTCGACTAAGCGCACCTGCCATGGCGCCGGCGCTTGCGGCGTGCGTTCGAGCAGCGTGGAAAAATTGTGCCGATTGCCGATGAGAAAGGACAGCAACAGCATTTCTTCGTATTCGTCGAGGGCCGTTGGCGGTGCCTCGCCGTCATCGCTGTCAAGCTCGTCGACGATGAAATTAAGGAGCCGCCGCAACCGGCGCAGCGCGGGATTTGCGAAGGTCCCAGCGGTTTCGAATTCGATGTTGCGGACGATCGCGGTACCGACGACGGCGCTGAGTTTGGTCTGCAGCGCGGCGGCATCGATGCGGAGAACGAACTGCGCGAGCCCGGGCCCATTGTCGTGGATCATTTCCACGCCCGCCGGGATGACGCCGGTCGCGTCCGGGCTGACATCGAACCCGAGCGCACCAAAGCTGACGGTGCCACGTCCTCCCAAAGCGATCGGCTGCTTCACCATTCCGACCGCCGGAAGCTTTATCCGCATGGCGGCGTTCACATCGCTGAAGACGATTGCGAGACGCTTGAGCCGCAGATAGGCAAGGGTGGTATCGAAATTGGCAACGCCGTCGTCGACGTCGACTTCGCTCGCGCCGAGGACGTTGATAAGTCTGTCGCGCAATGCTTGCGGCGAGCCGCCGTGAACCAAGCGATGGCGATAAAGAGGGCCACGTTGCAGAAGGTCAGTCATTGCCAATGTGCTGAATGCGTGAGTACCAGCGATATCGGCGGTATTTGCGAAACGAGTTGGCCAAGCGGCGGGCGCTGCATGGCTGTCGTTCCACGGCGCTATCGTAACACCTAAAGTGTTTTAGACGACCGAAAACCTCGGTTGTATATGCAAAATTAATGGGATTTGAATGGTCAGGGGTATCGTTTTCAACGAAATGCGCAAACGCTAATGCCGGCGGCGCCGCGAGGATGCAAGCGTGACCGACGGCAACTCGCCGAACGCGAGACGATAATCGCGGGCGAAGTGTCCCGGGTTGAGGAAGCCGCACGCGAACGCCACCGATACGACGGTGGTGGTGGGGTTCGGCTGTTGTAGCATGCGGCGCGCATGGCCGAGGCGAATACTCTTCACGAACGCCATCGGCGAACAGTCGCGCGACTCGCGAAAAGCCTTGAACACGCTGCGCGTGCTGGCGCCTGCGGCGGCTGCGAGCGCCTCCACCGTGACCGGTCGATTCCAATTGGCGTCAATGTACTCTTCGACCAGCCGGACCTGCCATGGTGCCGGGCGCGGCTGTTCGCGCGCCATGAGGTCGCTGAAGTTGTGTTGATTGCCGAGCAGGAATGACACGATCAGAAGTTGTTCGAACTCCGCAACCGCCGCCGGCGGAACTCGATTGTCGTCGCGCTCGAACTCGTAGACCATGAATTCGAGCATGCGCCTCAGTCGCTGCAACGAGGGGTTGGCGAAGCGCGACGGCGTTACGAATTCGATATTCCGCGCAATCGGCATTCCCACGACCGCGCTCAACTTCGCCTGCAGAGCCGAAGGTTTGACGCGGAAAATGAACTGTTCGAAGTTCGAGCCGTATTGGTGGAACATCTCGGCGCCCGCCGGAATGACAGCCGTCTCCGTCGGGCTGATCTCGAATTGAGTGCCGCCGAAGTGCGTACGGCCGCTGCTTTGCAAGACAAGGTGCTGCTTCACCAAATCGGTGGCGGGAAAATGCACCTCATAAGGAGTGTTGCAGGTGCCGAACACGAGGTCGACATTGCCGAACTCGAAGTAGCTCCTGGATGCTTCGAATGTTTGCAGGCTCGAGCCGATCGTGAAATTGCGCGCGTCGAATTTCCGAACGATCGTGTCGCGAAATTCATTGGGATTGCTGGTGTTGATGAGCGCGAAGCGATGAAGCGGCACTTGGTTCGTCTGAAGCATGACTAAGAGCGCGGCCCCTGGTGAATCCCAGCCGTTGGGCCGCATCCTGTAGCGTTGCCACCCACACGCGCTATCCAGCGTCGGTAATTTTCTGTTTTTGTCGCCGGATTAAGCAGCGGCAATGCCTTGGATCAGCCCTCGCGCGCATTTATGGCTAGAAAAATAACAAATGCAATCAGGTTTCGAATTCTTCGCCTCACAGGTGAAAAGATCACGCTGCCGTCGAATTGCCAATTGGAATATGGCGGACCCCTTTGGACCGATGGAGACTTTGCCCGCAGCCAGTTGGCGGCATTAGCAGCGCCGACGTGCGTGCACATGATTTGTGCAATGCAAAGGATCCTGCGGTGGGGGATTGCCCATTCTTCCGTTGGGCAGCACCCCAATTTGATGAAGATGGAACTCACGCAACTTTGGAATTCGCCAATGGCGGCACCAAAAAAAAGCAGGGCCGATGCCCTGCTTCAAACGTCCCAGATCCGATCATCTCCAGCAATTTATGGGGCTTAGGGGTGGTTTCGTGGACTGGAGTGGCTGCGTTGGATCGCGCCGTCGGTTGTTCCTCCCACAGACTTGGACCGACCCGCCGAGATACACACTGGCGGGCACAGTTATATCTACTCAAAAAGGTCTAAATTGTCATCAGGCTTGTCGTGCAGTGCACCATGAGCGGTCAGGCAGTTCCGAAGCCAGTCAGAGCGCACAACCATTACGAGAAACGGCGTTTAGCCGCGTGGCGCTCTTGTGTTTTGCAAAGCGTTCCGCTTTCACCTTGGTACGTACGGACCATCACTCGAATCAATGCGCGGAACCCATGCGACTGTCTCGATATTTCCTGCCGATCCTGCGCGAAACACCCAAGGAAGCCGAAATTGTTTCTCACCGCCTGATGCTGCGAGCAGGCATGGTACGCCAGGAAGCAGCCGGCATTTATGCGTTTCTTCCGCTTGGCCTGCGCGTGCTGAAGAACGTCTGCCAGATCGTGCGCGAAGAGCAGGATCGATCAGGCGCAATCGAAATGTTGATGCCGACCATCCAGTCGGCTGACCTGTGGCGGGAAAGCGGTCGCTATGACGACTATGGCAAGGAGATGCTCCGCATCAAGGATCGCCACGAGCGCGACATGCTCTATGGGCCGACCAATGAGGAGATGATCACCGCGATCTTCCGCACCTATGTGCGCTCCTACAAGGATTTGCCGCTGAACCTTTATCACCTGCAATGGAAGTTCCGCGACGAGGTGCGGCCGCGCTTCGGCACCATGCGCTCGCGCGAGTTCCTGATGAAGGACGCTTATTCCTTCGACCTCGACTTTGCCGGCTCCAAGCACGCCTACAATCGCATGTTCGTCGCGTATCTGCGCACGTTCGCACGCATGGGACTGCGGGCGATTCCGATGGTCGCCGATACCGGGCCGATCGGCGGTAATTTGAGCCACGAATTCATCATCCTCGCCGACACCGGAGAGAGCGAGGTGTTCTGCCACAGCGATTATCTGGACTTTCCGATCCCCGGTGAAGACATCGACTTCGATGACGTCGACGCTCTTCAGACGATCGTCGATCTCTGGACCTCGCGCTATGCCGCGACGTCCGAAAAGCACGAATCCGCCGCCTTCGATGCGCTGCCGGCGTCCGCCCGGCTGTCGGCGCGCGGCATCGAAGTCGGCCACATCTTTCATTTCGGAACGAAATATTCGGTGCCGATGCGTGCGGTCGTGACAGGGCCCGATGGCAGCGAGCACCCGGTTCAGATGGGATCCTACGGCATCGGGCCCACTCGACTGGTTGCTGCAATCATCGAGGCCTTCCATGACGAAGCCGGAATCAAATGGCCCGAGGCTGTCGCGCCGTTCAAGGCGATTATCCTCAACCTCAAGCAAGGCGACGTCGCGACCGACAAGGCCTCCGAGAGCCTTTATCATGAGCTGACCGCCCGCAACGTTGAAGTGCTCTATAACGATCTCGAAGAACGGCCGGGCGCAAAATTCGCGGCCGCCGATCTGATTGGTATTCCGTGGCAGATCCTGGTCGGGCCGAAAGGGCTTGCGGAAGGCAAGGTCGAAATCAAGCGGCGCGCCGACGGCAGCCGGGAACTGTTGCCTCCAAACGAGGCGGTTGCCCGCGTGGCGGCATAGTGGCGCGCCCCGAGGCATCGCGCTTGAAGCCTGAATGACGGCGCTGCAAGAACCGCATGAATCTGTGTGCGGTGTCGCTCCGCGAGCGAATCTGGTGGCGTTCGACCGCGAGAATCGGGTGAAATTAGATTAGGACAACTGACATGGCCCAGCCGAGCGCTACGCCTCCTTTCGCCCGATTCGAGTGGCTGCTGTCGATGCGCTATCTGCGTTCGCGGCGGCGCGAAGGGTTCATCTCGTTTATCGCGGCGATCTCATTCCTCAGCCTCACCATCGGCGTCATGGCTCTGATCATCGTGATGGCGGTGATGAATGGGTTCCGCAAGGAACTGCTCGACAAGATTCTAGGGCTCAATGGCCATCTGCTGGTGCAGCCGCTCAATTCGCCGCTCACCGACTGGGATGCCGTGTCCTCGCGCATCGCCATGGTGCCCGGCGTCCGGCTTGCAGCACCCGTCGTCGAGGGCCAGGCGCTCGCTTCCTCGCCATATAACGCCAATGGTGTTTTGGTGCGCGGCATCCGCGGCGCTGATTTCGCCCGGCTCGGAACCATTGCGAGCAACATCCGCCAGGGCACCCTTGTCGGCTTCGATGAAGGGCAGGGCGTCGCGATCGGCCGAAGGCTCGCCGAGCAACTGTCGCTCCAGGCAGGCGATAACCTCACCCTCGTGTCGCCGCGCGGCGCGGTGACACCCATGGGCACGACACCGCGGATCAAGCCGTACAAGGTGGCGGCGATCTTCGAGATCGGCATGTCCGAATACGACACCGCTTTCGTGTTCATGCCGCTGCCGGAAGCGCAGGCCTATTTCAATCGCAACGGCGATGTGACTGCGATCGAGGTCTATGTCGACAATCCCGACCGCGTGGATCGCTTCCGTAAGCCGATCGCCGACGCCGCGCAGCGCCCGATCTTCATGATCGACTGGCACCAGCGCAATGCGACCTTCTTCAACGCGCTTCAGGTCGAACGCAACGTCATGTTTCTGATCCTGACGCTGATCGTGCTGGTGGCGGCGCTCAGCATCCTCTCGGCGCTGATCATGCTCGTGAAGGACAAGGGCCAGAATATCGCCATCCTGCGCACCATGGGCGCGACCCAATACGCGATCATGCGCGTCTTCATGATCACCGGCACGTCGATTGGCATCATCGGCACGGTGAGCGGGCTCATCCTCGGAACGCTGTTCTGCCTCAATATCGAGAGAATCCGGCAGTTCCTGTCCTGGCTCACCAACACGGATCTGTTCCCGCCCGAACTCTACTTCCTGTCGCGGCTGCCGGCGCAGATGGACACGGGTGAGACCGTAGCCGTGGTCGTGCTGGCGCTGACGCTATCTTTCCTCGCAACGCTTTATCCCTCCTGGCGGGCGGCTCGGCTCGATCCGGTCGAGGCCTTGCGCGGCGAGTGATCGAGATGGCCGATGACGCACCCGCCATCTACCTGAAAGGCATCGAGCGCCATTTCCGGCAGGGCGACGCGCGCCTTGATATTCTCAACGGCGCGGAGCTTGCCGTATGGTCGGGGCAATCGGTTGCACTGATTGCGCCGTCAGGTGCGGGCAAGTCCACCCTTCTGCATATCGCGGGCCTCCTCGAGCGCCAGGACGCAGGCGAGGTTTATTTGGGCGAGACCGCGACCTCGCAGCTCGGCGACGCCGCGCGCACCCGTCTGCGGCGCATCGAGATGGGGTTCGTCTACCAGGCGCACTATCTGCTGCCGGAATTCACCGCGGTCGAGAACGTGATGATGCCGCAGCTCATCCGCGGCCTGTCGCGACGCGAGGCTGATGCGCGGGCGCGCGATCTCCTCGGCTATCTCGGCCTCAAGGATCGCTTCGACCATCGGCCGTCGGAACTCTCGGGCGGCGAGCAGCAGCGCGTTGCCATTGCGCGCGCCGTCGCCAACGGGCCGCGCGTTCTGCTTGCCGACGAGCCGACCGGAAACCTCGACCCGCGCACCGCCGAGCGGGTGTTTTCCGCGCTCACCCAGTTGGTGCGTGCCTCCGGTCTTGCTGCGGTCATCGCGACCCACAACATGGACATCGCGAACCGGATGGATCGCCGTGTGACGTTGCGCGACGGCAAGGTCGTAGAGACGGCGTGAGGGGCCGAGGCGGCAGCGGCCCCGGCCGATATCGATGCCGGGACCGCCGTGGCAGGTCGGGCTCAGACGTTATCCGACCACATGCAACGCTACATTCCGCAGCGCTGTATTCCGTTAAGATGGAACTCGATATTTTCGTTGAAATTCGCGGTGATTTTCGGAAGTGTCTCAACGTCTTAACCATCGCGAGAATGCGAAGCACGCCCGTGGCAAATGCGAATTGACGCAGAACATACAGTGAACTATGTTCTTCTGACGTTCGACCTATGTTCGAAGGTGGAGGGCAGGACATGTTTCGCGCTTTCATGGGAGAAGCTGCCGCATTGGCGTCAATTACGCTGTTCATCGGCATGATCGCGGTATGGGCCCAGGTGCTATCGATGTGGTGACGGCGGCTGTGCATTGCGGGACCAGGATGGCCGGCACCGGTGGACAGGCCGAGGCCAGGTTTGCACGATCGCGAGTCGGCACGAATCGCCGCGGTGCTGTGATTGGATGCTTCCGAAATGGATAATCTCTGATGGCTTTGGGCTTCGTCCACCTTCATCTGCACTCTGCCTATTCGCTGCTCGAGGGGGCGCTCCCGATCGCGCGCCTTGCCGAACTCGCCAAAGCCGATCGCCAGGCGGTAGTGGCGCTCACCGATACGAACAACATGTTCGGGGCGCTGGAATTCTCGGACAAGATGGCCGGCGCCGGCATTCAGCCGATCGTCGGCTGTACCTTGTCCGTTGACTGGGAGGAGGGTGACCGCCAGCCGCGCGCGCCCGGGCCGTCAGCCGCGGCGACGTTGACGCGGATCGTGCTGCTGGCGGCGAGCGAGGCCGGCTACCGCAATCTCCTTTATCTCAATTCGCGCGCCTTTCTCGACCACAGCGACGTCGAGCCGGCCCACGTAAAGCTTGGGTGGCTGCAAGGCCATGCGGACGGCCTGATAGCGTTGACCGGCGGACCCGATGGCCCGCTCGATCGCGCGATTGTCGCCGGACAGAGCAGTTTGGCCGCCGTCCGCGCCGACGGGCTGTTGCGGCTGTTCGGCGATCGCTTGTATGTGGAATTGCAGCGACACGGCACCGCCGACGAGCGAGCCACCGAGGCGGCGCTGATCGAGCTTGCCTACGACAAGGGCATACCCCTCGTTGCTGCGAACGAGTCGTACTTTGCGGCCGCGGCCGACTACGAGGCCCACGACGCGTTGCTCTGCATCGCCGAAGGACGGCTCCTGGCCGAAGCCGATCGTCGGCACCTTACCATCGAGCATCGTTTCAAGACGCGCGCGGAGATGATGGCGCTGTTTTCAGACCTGCCGGAGGCGCTGTCGTCCACGGTCGAGGTTGCCCGACGATGCGCGTTCCGGCCGATCTCCCGCAAACCGATCCTGCCGCGTTTCGCGCGCACTCACGAGAGCGCGCTCGACGAGGCAGCCGAGCTGCGCAGGCAGGCCGA
Organism: uncultured Alphaproteobacteria bacterium; assembly: GCA_963787675.1. Lineage (GTDB taxonomy): Bacteria > Pseudomonadota > Alphaproteobacteria > Rhizobiales > Xanthobacteraceae > JAJPKK01. Next base: position 840,622 of record CAWBDV010000003.1, read on the forward strand.
AGAGGGGCTGAGCCGCCGCATCGAATTTCACGGCATAGCCGCGGGCTATACCGAGGAGCAATATCGCGAGCGGCTCGCCTTCGAGCTGTCCGTGATCGAGCGGATGAAATATCCGGGCTATTTCCTGATCGTCGCGGATTTCATCCAGTGGGCGAAGTCGCAGGACATCCCCGTCGGTCCCGGCCGCGGTTCGGGCGCGGGTTCGCTCGTGGCCTATGCCCTCACCATCACCGATCTCGATCCGATCCGCTTCGGGCTGCTGTTCGAGCGCTTCCTCAACCCGGAACGGGTATCGATGCCGGACTTCGACATCGACTTTTGCCAGAACCGCCGCGATGAGGTGATCCGCTACGTGCAGGAACGCTACGGGCGCGATCAGGTGGCGCAGATCATCACGTTCGGCAGCCTTCAGGCGCGCGGCGTGCTGCGCGATGTCGGTCGCGTGCTGGAAATGCCGTACGGGCAGGTCGACAAGTTATGCAAGCTCGTGCCGCAGAATCCGGCGGCGCCGGTGCCGCTCGCGCGCGCCATTGCGGACGAGCCGCGCCTGCAAGCCGAGCGCGACCGCGAGCCGATCGTCGCGCGTGCTTTCGCGATTGCCGAGAAGCTCGAAGGGCTCTATCGCCACGCATCGACCCACGCGGCGGGCATCGTTATCGGCGATCGGCCGCTCGTCGAACTCGTCCCGCTTTACCGCGATCCGAAGTCGAACACGCCAGTGACCCAGTTCAACATGAAATGGGTCGAGCAGGCCGGCCTCGTCAAATTCGACTTTCTCGGCCTCAAGACGCTCACCGTGCTTGAAACCGCGGCCAAGCTCGTGGCGGCGCGCGGCATTGCCCTCGACCTCTCTCGAATTCCGCTCGATGACGCCAAGACCTACGAGATGTTGGCGCGGGGCGAGACGGTCGGGGTGTTCCAGGTGGAAAGTGCGGGCATGCGCCGCGCGCTTGTCGATATGCGTCCCGACCGTTTCGAGGACATCATCGCGCTGGTCGCGCTCTATCGTCCTGGCCCGATGGCAAACATCCCGACCTATTGCGCCCGCAAGCAGGGCGCCGAGCGGCCCGATTATATTCATCCCAAGCTTGAGCCGATCCTGCGCGAAACCTTCGGCGTCATCATCTACCAAGAGCAGGTGATGCAAATCGCGCAAGTGCTGGCGGGTTATTCTCTGGGGCAGGCCGATCTTCTGCGCCGCGCCATGGGCAAGAAGATCAAGAAGGAGATGGAGGCGCAGCGCAACGACTTCGTTTCGGGCGCTATCGAGCGGGGCGTCGAGCGCAGCCATGCCGACGCGATCTTCGAGCTGCTGGCCCGATTTGCCGACTACGGCTTCAACAAGAGCCACGCGGCAGCCTACGCCCTCGTCGCTTATCAGACCGCTTACATGAAGGCGAACTATCCGGTCGAGTTCCTCGCGGCGTCCATGACGCTCGACATGGGCAATACCGACAAGCTCGCTGAATTTCGTGCCGAAGCGGTGCGTCTCGGCATTACCGTCGAGCCGCCATCGATCAACCGGTCGGGTGTCGAATTCGATGTGGCAGGCAATACCATCCGCTATGCGCTGGCCGCGGTGAAAGGGGTGGGTCGCGCCGCGGTCGAAAGCATCATCGCCTCGCGCACCTCGCCATTCCGCGATTTCTCCGATTTCTCCCGCCGGTTGAATCCGCGCGCGGTCAACAAGCGGGTTCTGGAAAACCTCGCGGCGGCCGGCGCCTTCGACGATATCGAGCGTGATCGGGCGCGGGCGACGGCGGCGGTCGACGTGGTGCTGGCCACGGCGCAGCGCACGAGCGAAGCCGCCGCAAGCGGCCAGGCCGAATTGTTCGGTGGCCCTGCGGCACCCGAGAAAATGAAGGTCCCCGACGCCGCGAGCTGGCTGCCGGCGGACCGCCTGCAGCGCGAGTACGATGCCATCGGATTTTTTCTCTCCGGCCATCCGCTTGACGATTATGCCGGCATTCTCAACGGCATGCAGGTACCGCACTGGGCCGCTTTCGCGCGACAGGTCAAGGCCGGCGTCACAGCCGGCAAGATTGCCGCGACCGTCGTGTCGCGGGCGGAGCGGCGCACCAAGACCGGCAACAAGATGGGAATCATCGGGCTGTCGGATCCGTCGGGTCAATTCGAAGCCGTGATTTTCGCCGAAGGCCTGCAGCAGTATCGTGATCTGCTCGAACCGGGCAGCCCAGTCCTCCTCTATGTGACGGCAGAGGCGCAGGGCGAGGAGGTGCGGGCGCGCATCCAGACGGTTGAGCCGCTCGATCGCGCCGCCGCCAAGGTCCAGAAGGGACTGCGCATTTTCGTGCGGGACGCGACCCCGCTCGATGCGGTGGCGAAGCGCCTCGACGGCAAGGAAGGGCAGGGGGCCGGCGCCGCGGGTGCCAAGGCGAAGAACGGTGGTCCAGGAGATCCGCAGTCGGGCGAGGTCAACCTCGTGGTGATGCTCGGTGCCGGCGCCGAGGTCGAGGTGAAGCTGCCCGGCCGCTACAAGGTCAGCCCACAGATCGCCGGTGCTCTCAAGGCCGTGCCGGGGGTCGTCGACGTGCGCGCGGTGCTGTAAACGCCAATCATTACTTCAGCTGGTCAGCCGCCTTATCGAGTCCAGCCTGAGCACAGGCCTCATCGTTCTGGCCGCCGGGGGCGCCCGAGACGCCAATGCCGCCGATAACTTCGTCGTGCACCTTGATAGGCAGTCCGCCGATCGAGGCCATCACGCCGGTCGTGTCGCGCAATCCGGCGGATTGGGGATTGTCGATGAGCCGCTGCGCAAATTCGCGGCTGGTCTGTCGAAATACCCGCGAGGTATAGGCTTTGCGGGTTGCGAGTTCGACGGTGTGCTGATTGGCCCCGTCCTCGCGCAGAAAAGCCAAGAGATGCCCGTCGCGGCCGACGACGGCGATCGACACTTTGAATTTGTCTTTGCGGCAACGCTCGAGTGCGGCCTGAACCATGGCATGAGCCATGTCGACGGAGACCTCGCGTACCATCAGCACGCCTTCGGGCCGCGCAGGTGCAGCGAGCGCCAATACGGCGGATATGCTAATCGTTAGCCGGGCTGCGAAGCTCATGACCATCCTCCCCTGATTTGTCCTTTGCAGGTTTCATTCTACACGACCGTCGGTAGGCTGACGGGTTGTCGTGACCGCAGGGTCGTGCATCCGCAGGGACAACCATTTTCGCCTCGCGTCCGCCTCGGCCATTAATTCGCGCGCGCGCCTTTGCCTTGCGTTCCGCGAGGTTAATCGCTATATGCCGGCCCATCTCACACGCGGAAGCTCTCTCGGCTGTAAGCCTTGGGAACTGGTCCGGTGGCCGATCGGCGACCGAGGTCGCTGTCGCGCTCACTCGCTCCGCGGCGGAACAACCGGAGACTATCAATGGCGCTGCCTGATTACTCTATGCGCCAGCTGTTGGAGGCTGGCGTCCATTTCGGTCATCAATCCCATCGCTGGAACCCGAAGATGCGCGGCTACATCTTCGGCGCCCGCAACAACATCCACATCATCGATCTGGCGCAGACCGTCCCGATGCTGCATCGGGCGCTCGAAGCCGTGAGCGACACGGTCGCAAAAGGCGGCCGTATCCTGTTCGTCGGCACCAAGCGCCAGGCTCAGGACGCGATCTCCCAGGCGGCGAAGCGGTCGGCGCAATACTATGTCAACTCGCGCTGGCTCGGCGGCACGCTGACCAACTGGAAGACCATTTCCGAGTCCATCAAGCGGCTGCGGAAGCTCGACGAAATTATCTCCGCCGGCGAAGCCCAAGGCTACACCAAGAAGGAGCGTCTGACCCTGACGCGCGAGCGCGACAAGCTTGATCGCGCGCTGGGCGGCATCAAGGACATGGGCGGTCTGCCGGACCTCGTGTTCGTTATCGACACCAACAAGGAAGACATCGCAATCAAGGAGGCGCGCCGGCTCAATATTCCGGTCGCTGCGGTGGTCGATACCAATTGTGATCCCGAAGGCATCACCTATGTCGTGCCCGGCAACGATGACGCCGGGCGCGCGATCACGCTCTACTGCGATCTCGTGGCCAAAGCTGCAATCGACGGGATTTCCCGCGGTCAGGGCGAAATGGGCATCGATCTCGGCGCCGAAGAGGCACCCTTGATCGAGCAGGTGCCGGCGGAGCCGGCCGAAGGTTTGGGGTTCGAGGCGTTGTCCGGTCCGCGTGGCGTCGCCGACGACCTCAAGAAGCTCAGCGGCGTGTCGCCCGCCATCGAGAAGAAGTTGAACGATCTCGGTATCTTCCATTTTTGGCAGATTGCCGGCCTTGGCCCCACCGCCGCCCACAACGTCGGCGAGGAAGTGGGACTGCCCGGCCGCGTCGATGGCTGGATCGCCCAGGCCAAAGAACTCGGCGCGGAGTAGTGGAGTAGTTCTGCCCGCGCGTGCGAGGGGCGGCTGTTAAGCGTTGCCGCCCCGACAACCCTTTCGGCACGGAAAGGGAATTTGCGCTCATGAACAGGATTGCCACATGGCGAACGTAACCGCACAGATGGTCAAAGAACTCCGCGACATGACTGGCGCGGGCATGATGGATTGCAAGGCCGCCCTCGGCGAGACCGGCGGTGACATCGCGAGTGCGGTCGACTGGCTTCGCAAGAAGGGCCTCTCCAAGGCGGCCAAGAAAGCCGGCCGCGTTGCCGCTGAGGGCTTGATCGGCGTCGCGGTCGGCCCGCTCAAGGGCGTCGTGGTCGAGGTCAATGCAGAGACCGACTTCGTCGCCCGCAACGATCAGTTCCAAGGCTTGGTGCGCATGATCGCCGACGTGGCACTTGAGGTCGGCACCGACCTCGACAAGATCAAGGCCCACAAAGTCGGCGACGTCACCATCAACGATGCCATCAATTCGGCGATCGCAACGATCGGCGAGAACATGACCCTGCGTCGCGCGGCGAGCGTCGCCGTGAAGGCGGGTGCGGTCGGCAGCTACGTGCACAATTCGGTGTCGGAGGGATTGGGCAAGATCGGCGTCATCGTTGCGCTCGAGTTGCCGGGCAGCAAGGACGAGCTTGCCGCGCTCGGGCGCCAGGTCGCGATGCATATCGCGGCCTCCAATCCCCAAGCCGTCGATCCCTCCGGGCTTGATCCTGCCGCGGTCGCGCGCGAGAAGGATATTCTGGCCGACAAGTTCCGCGCTCAAGGCAAGCCCGATGCGGTGATCGCAAAGATCGTCGAGTTCGGGTCTCAAGACCTTCTACAAGGAGGTCTGCCTCCTGGAGCAGGCCTATATTCACGACCCCGAGAAATCGGTGGGCCAGGCACTCAAGGCGGCAGAGAGCAAGGTCGGCGGCGCCATCAAGGTGACCGGGTTTGTCCGCTATGCCCTAGGCGAAGGAATCGAGCGGCCGGACAGCGATTTTGCGGCCGAGGTCGCGGCTGCGGGCGGCAAGGCCTGAAGCTGACACGGCCGGGCCGCTGCGCCCGGCCAGGTACGCGCGGGCACAGACAAAGGGGCTTCCGTGCCGAATTACCGCCGGGTGATCGTCAAATTGTCGGGCGAAGCGCTCAGCGGTCCCGAAGCGTTCGGTATTCATCAGCCAACGATCGACAGCTACGCCGCCGACATCGTGGCAGCACGGGCGCTCGGCGTGACCATCGGCGTCGTGGTTGGCGGCGGCAACGTGTTGCGCGGCGTGGAGGTGGCTGCGCAGGGCGTGTCGCGGCCGACCGGCGATGCCATGGGCATGCTGGCAACCGTGATGAACGCGCTCGTGCTCGAAGCGGCCGTCGAGCGCGCCGGCGCATCAGCGCGCACAATGTCGGCACTCACAATGCCGCAGGTTTGCGAGACTTATGAGCGGGCGCGCGCACTGCGCCACCTCGACGACAATCGCGTGGTCGTGTTTGCGGGCGGCACCGGCAATCCGTTTTTCACGACCGATACGACCGCCGTGTTGCGGGCGGCGGAAATGGGGTGCGATGCCGTACTCAAGGCCACCAACGTGGACGGCGTCTATACCGCCGATCCCAAGAAGGATCCGTCTGCCAAGCGCTACGACAAGCTCACCCACCAGGAAGCGTTCACCCGGGAGCTCAAGGTGATGGATGCGACGGCGTTTGCTCTTGCCCGCGAAAACCGTATGCCTATCATTGTGTTCTCGATCCTGGAGCCCGGCGCGATCAAAGCCGTGCTGAGCGGGGCGGCGCGGGCCACTATTGTCGGCGAATAAGAATGGGCGGCGACGCATCTCCGACGCGGAAGGCCGGTGCGTTTCGGCGATCGTCGGATGATCGCGGGTACGGGTATTGGAAGGAGCGTTAGAGCGCTCATCAAGACGAAGAGAAGGCCACGCAAGCTCGTCCAGGATCGCGGCCGGGCCGGACTTCGGGAGGCGCGATATGGCAACCGAGAAATATGATCTGAATGAAATCAAGCGCCGCATGCAGGGCGCAATTCAAGTGTTGAAGCAGGAATTCGGCGGGCTGCGAACGGGCCGCGCGTCATCAACGCTGCTCGACCACGTGCAGGTTGAGGCATACGGCACCCATATGCCGCTCAATCAGCTTTCCACCGTCAGCGTTCCGGAGTCCCGGCTGCTCAGTGTCCAGGTCTGGGACAGATCAATGATTCATGCGGTGGAGAAGGCAATTCTGGCCGCCAATCTCGGCCTGACACCGTCAAGCGAGGGCCAGGTGATTCGGCTGCGCGTGCCCGAGCTCAACGAGGAGCGCCGCAAGGAGCTGGTCAAGGTCGCGCACAAATACGCCGAATCGGCGCGCGTTGCTGCCCGCCACGTCCGCCGCGATGCTCTCGACATGCTGAAGAAACTCGAAAAAGACGGTAAGGTGAGTAAGGATGATCACACCCGCATGTCGGAGGAAGTCCAGAAGGCCACCGACCAGATCGTCCACGAAATCGACCAGACGCTCGCCGCCAAAGAAAAAGAGATCATGACGGTTTGAGCACCCGCGCAACACGATCGGAGAGCCGGATGGCGGAAGTTGCGGCAGCGTCCAAGACGGCCGAGCCCATGACAGTTGAACTCAAGACGGCTGCCACCGCCTTTGAGCCGCCGCGCCATGTCGCCATCATCATGGACGGCAACGGCCGGTGGGCCTCCGCGCGCGGGCTGCCGCGCAGCGAAGGTCATCGTCGCGGGGTCGAAGCCGTGCGGCGAACCGTGCGCGCGGCCGGCGAAATGGGCATATCGATTCTGACCATCTTCTCATTCAGCTCGGAGAACTGGTCGCGACCGCCATCCGAGATTCGTGACTTGATGGGTCTGCTGCGCAGGTTCATCCGCAATGACCTTGTCGAACTGCACGAGAACAACGTCCGTGTGCGGATCATCGGCGAGCGCGATGGGCTCGACCCGGAGATTCGGCGACTATTGGACGAGGCCGAGCAACTGACGCGGGAGAACGATGGCCTGCTGCTGGTTGTCGCCTTTAATTATGGTGGTCGCCAGGAGATCGCGCGGGCGGCGATGCGCGTCGCCGAACTCGTGCAGCAAGGCAAGCTGGCTACGACCGATATTACGGCAGAGATGCTTGCCCGCCATCTCGACGCTCCCGATTTGCCGGACCCCGATCTCATCATCCGCACCAGCGGTGAGCAGCGACTGTCGAACTTCCTGATGTGGCAGTCGGCCTATAGCGAGCTTGTTTTTGTTCCGACCTATTGGCCTGATTTCGATCGCGCCACGCTCGAACATGCGATCGCCGAATACCGGCGGCGCGAGCGGCGTTTCGGCGGACTCGTCGCGCGCACCGGATCGTGATGTCGTGACGGAGCCGCATTCCGCGCCGTCTCCACATAGCGGTGAACTCGGCAAGCGCGTGGCCTCCGCGATCGTGCTTGCTGTGCTCGCGGTTGGTGCGGTCGCTGTCGGCGGCTGGCCGTTCACGCTGTTCTGGGCGGCCGCAGCGCTTGGCATTTTTTGGGAATGGAACGCAATCGTGGCGGGTTCGGCGAGTGCCGTCCTCGCTGCGGGTGCAACCGCAATTGCCGTCGCCGCGGTGGCGGCGGGCTTCGGCTCGTTCGCGGCGGCGCTCTTCGCGCTGGTGGTAGGTGCGGTGGCCGCGGCCCTGCTGTGCGGTCGGGGGCGTCGCGCTTGGGGCGGCAGCGGCGTCCTCTATGCCGGCATCGCGCTGCTGGCCCCGGTGCTGCTGCGCCGCGACGAGGAACTCGGGATTGTTGCCATTATCTTTCTGTTTGCCGTGGTGTGGTCGACCGACATCCTGGGCTATTTCGTCGGGCGGGCGGTGGGCGGCCCAAAGCTCGCACCCCACATCAGTCCGAAGAAGACCTGGTCGGGAGCATGCGGCGGCGCGGTAGGCGCCATCGTTGCGGCGATGGCAGTGATGCTCGGCGCCGGGATTAGACCACTTGTGGCGGTTGCCGTCATCGCTCTAGCGCTCGCGATCATCTCTCAGGGAGGCGACCTGTTCGAATCGGCGGTCAAGCGGCACTTCGGAGTCAAAGATGCGAGCCATTTGATTCCCGGCCATGGCGGTCTGATGGACCGATTGGATGGTTTCATTGCGGCATCAGGCGTGGCAGCATTGCTGGGGCTGGCACGCGGAGGCGTTGAGGCCTCCGCGCGCGGCTTGTTGTCGTGGTGACAAGGATTTGGTGATCCGATGACGGTCGTTCCGCTTGCTCATGTCGGACAGGCTCCGCGCGCGCGTGAACTGACCGTTAGCCTCCTCGGCGCGACCGGTTCCATCGGAACGAGCACCATCGATCTCTTGCGCATGGAGCGTGACCGGTTCCGGGTCGAGGCCGTGACGGCGCAGCGCAACGCGAGTGCGCTCGCGAAACTTGCCCGCGAGGTCGGCGCGCGCGTGGCGGTGGTCGCGGACGCGGCCTCGTACGGCGAACTCAAGGACGCGTTGGCTCGCTCCGGCATCGAAGCGGCAGCAGGCGAGGACGCCGTCGCCGAGGCGGCGCAGCGCCCGGCCGATTGGGTGATGGCTGCCATCACCGGGGCCGCGGGCTTGCGCCCGACCATGATGGCGGTGGAACGCGGCGCAACTGTTGCTCTCGCCAACAAGGAATGTCTCGTTTGCGCTGGCGCGCTGTTCATGCGGCGTGCGGCAGAGTGCGGCGCGGTGGTGTTGCCCGTCGATTCCGAGCACAACGCCATTTTCCAGGCTTTGTCAGCGGGGCGGCGCGAGGATGTGAGCCGCATCATTCTTACCGCGTCGGGCGGACCGTTTCGCACCGCCTCGGCCGCCGAGATGCGCAACGCCACGGTGAAGCAGGCGCTCAAGCATCCTAACTGGTCGATGGGAGCCAAGGTCACGATCGACTCCGCGACCATGATGAACAAGGGTCTTGAGCTCATCGAGGCCCATCATCTGTTTGGCTTCCCGTCCGAGCAGATCGATATCATCGTGCATCCGCAATCGATCGTGCACGGCATCGTCGAATACCGCGATGGCTCCCTGATCGCCCAGCTGGGACCGCCGGATATGCGCGTGCCGATCGCCAATTGCCTGGCGTGGCCGGAACGCATGGCGGGAGCCGCGCGTCTTACACTTGCGCAAATGGGTACGTTAACCTTCGAGTCGCCGGACGTCATACGGTTCCCGGCGCTGCGGCTCGCCCGCGAAGCGCTGGTCGCGGGTGGCGCGGCGCCGACCGTGCTTAATGCGGCAAATGAGATTGCAGTACATGAGTTTATCGGCGGGCGTCTTGGTTTCGCCGGAATTGCCGCGCTCGTGGAAGCCACCATCGAGGCGGCGCAGGGCAGGGGACTAACGCGGGAACCGACCGATGTGGGCGAGGCTATTGCCGTTGACCAAGATTCGAGATCGCTCGCCCAACACCTGTTGCCGCAAATTGCCGCAAAGGTAGCAATTCAGTAAACGTTTACATATTTCGCATGCGATCGAAGCGAGGTTGTTGAGATGGGGTCCCACTTTTTCACGAGTTTTGCCGCGTTGGGCGGCAACTACACCGGCTGGATCATCCCGTTTCTCTTCGTTTTGACGATCATCGTGTTCTTCCACGAGCTGGGCCACTTCCTGGTGGCCCGTGCCTACGGCATCAAGGTCCTGGTGTTCTCGATTGGTTTTGGCCCCGAACTCGCTGGTTTCTACGATCGTCACGGCACCCGCTGGAAGCTCTCCGCGGTACCTCTTGGCGGCTACGTCAAGTTTTTTGGCGACGAAAATGCGGCAAGCGTGCCGGACGAGTCGACGCTCGCTGCAATGACCGAAGAGGAACGCCGACTGACTTTTCCGGGTCAGAAGGTCAGCGCGCGCGCGGCCGTGGTTGTCGCGGGCCCTCTCACGAATTTCATCCTCGCCATCGTGATCTTTGCGGGCGTGTTCATGGTGGACGGCAAGACCACCGCGATTCCGCGCATCGCTGCGGTCGAGCCCGGCAGTCCGGCTGCTGCAGCCGGCTTTCAGGTCGGTGACCTGATCACCGAGATCGACGGCACCAAGATCGAGAGCTTTGGGGACGTCCAGCGGATCGTGAATTTCAGTCCGGGCCGGACGCTGACGGTCGAGGTCGAGCGCGGCAACAGCGTGGTCACGCTGCATGCGACGCCGGCGGAGAAAGACAAGCGGGGGATGCTCGGTATCACTCGTTCGAATGAGCCGGGCGATGTGAAGACGGAACGGGTCGGGCCATGGGAGGCGGTCAAACTCGGCGCTGATCGCACGTGGTTTGTTGTCGCGACTACCATGGGATACCTGCGGGATGTGGTGGTTGGCCGCCAGTCCGCCGACCAGATCGGCGGTCCCATCAAGATCGCGCAAATTTCAGGCGAAGTGGCAAAGCTTGGATTTGGCCCGCTACTGGATTTCACCGCCCTGCTGTCGGTGTCGATCGGGTTGCTCAACCTGTTTCCCGTGCCGCTGCTGGATGGCGGTCACCTTTTGTTCTATGCAATCGAAGCGGTTCGCGGCCGACCCCTTTCCGAGCGTGCCCAGGAGGTGGGGTTCCGAATTGGCCTTGCAATCGTCGTAATGTTGATGATCTTTGCTGCGTTCAATGATCTACGGCCGTTCTGGCCTGGATCGTAGCGGGCAATTTGGTGGGGCGGGGCAACACTCCAAAAGTAAACGAAATCTTGAGGTTATCTTCGATTTGCAGGAGGTGGGAAAGCCTGTAGAAGCATCAGGGATTACTTCAGATCGAATTACGGGGGGATGCGAACCGGATGAGGACGATTTGCATATGGGACTGAGAGTGGGGTTGCTGGGGCGGCTGGGGGTAGTTGCCACGGTAGTGTTGTTGAGTTTGGCCGGCGCGGGGATTGCTCCTTTGGGCTTCTCCGGCATCGGTGTCGCTCAAGCTCAAACCGGCGGCATTCGCGTTGACGTGGAGGGCAACCGGCGCGTCGAGGCGGACACCATCCGGTCCTATTTTCATGTGCCCCCGGGGGAGCGGCTTGATGCCGGAAAAATCGATGCCGGGTTGAAGGCGCTCTACGCCACCGGCCTGTTTCAGGACGTGCACATCACGCCCGGGCCCGGCCGCATCCTCGTAACTGTCGTCGAAAATCCGGTGATCAACCGAATTGCATTCGAGGGCAATCACAAGGCGAAGGACGAGCAGCTCGCTACTGAAATTCAGTCGAAGCCTCGCGGTACTTTTTCGCGCGCAATGGTTCAATCCGACGTGCAGCGAATTATCGAGATCTATCAGCACACCGGCCGCTATGACGTGCGCGTCGAGCCGAAGGTCATCGAACTTCCCAACGGACGCGTCGATCTCATCTTTGAAATCAACGAAGGCGGGAAGACCGGTGTCGCCAAGATCATCTTCGCCGGCAACAGGTTCTTCTCTACCTATCGCCTACGGGACGTGATCAAGACAGGCGAGACGAACTGGCTAAGCTGGCTCAAGTCCAACGACATCTATGATGCTGACCGTCTTGAAGCCGACCGCGATCTGCTGCGACGTTTTTATCTGCACAACGGGTTTGCCGACGTGCGCGTCGTATCGGCCCTCGGCGAGTATGTACCCGACCAGCGGGGATTCATCATTACGTTTACGATCGACGAGGGCGATCAGTATCATTTCGGCGCCGTCAACATCCAGTCCAACATTCCGGATGTTCCTGGCGAAACCCTGCGTTCGCGATTGCGCGTCGTAAGCGGCAAGATCTACAACGCCGACGCGGTCGAGAAGTCGGTGGAGGACACAACCATCGACGTGGCACGGCGGGGCTATCCGTTTGCCGTCGTGCGGCCGCGAGGCGACCGCGATTTTGCAACCCATCTCGTCAACGTGACCTTTGTGGTCGATGAAGGGCCGCATACCTATATCGAACGCATAAATCTCAGGGGCAATACGCGAACGCGCGACTACGTCATCCGCCGGGAATTCGATATTGTCGAAGGCGATCCCTACAACCGCGCCCTGGTTGATCGTGCTGAGCGACGCATCAAGAATCTCGGCTACTTCAAGAACGTTAAGATCACGACCGAGCCGGGTTCGGCACCCGATCGGATCATCCTCAACGTCGATCTTGAAGAGCAGTCGACTGGTGAGTTCTCTGTTGCGGGCGGCTATTCGACGGCGGACGGCCCGATCGCCGAAATCTCGGTGAGCGAACGCAATCTCATGGGTACCGGCGTGTCGGGGAAAATCTCCGCACAATACGGAGAGTACGCTCGAGGCGTTAATCTCGGCACCGTCACTCCCTATTTCCTGGACACACGCCTCGCGTTTGCGACGGATATTTTCTGGAATCAAAGATTGCCGAACCAGTACTTTTCGTACGGGTCCAATATGTATGGCGGCGATATCAAATTTGGCATTCCGATTTCGGAAAACATTGGAGCGCAAGCGCGGTATACGGGTTACGTCCAGTCGATTCAGCTGCCAGCCAATTTGCGCAATTGTAACGACATCAGCCCCGATTTCATAAGCACCTTTCCTACCCCCGATCAGTTCGCGAGATTCGCAACGCAGTGGGCGGCGGCCGGTTCTCCAGCACAACAGAACTGCTATCAGGACGGCGAGTCGTCGCTGGCCGTGCGCAAGGAAGCAGCGCAAGGGCCGGTTTTCGTGTCGGCTGTCGGTTATACGCTGAGCTACAACACTCTCGACAACGGCCGTGCGCCGACCAACGGCGTGCTTCTTGAGTTCCGTCAGGACGTCGCGGGTGCGGGCGGCGATGTCCGTAACATCAAGTCGACCTTCGATTCCCATCTCTATAACGAGGTTTTACCCGACCTGATCGGCGTGTTGCGTTTTCAGGGCGGCTACGCCGCGGGATGGGGCGGTGAAGGTCTCCGTATGCTCGATCACTTTCAGGGGGGACCTAACATCGTACGCGGATTTGCGCCTGGCGGGTTCGGCCCGCGTGACCTGACCGAATACCAATGGGAACTGGGCGCCTACGGCATCCGCGGCGGCGACGCACTCGGCGGCTCGCTCTATTGGGGCGCTTCGGTCGAGTTTCAAACTCCGCTGTTCTTTGCGCCGAAGGATTTTGGTATAAAACTCGCGTGGTTCGCTGACGCGGGGCAGTTGTGGCATTATGTCGGACCGACCTATTGGGCGCAGACGGGTGAAACCTTGATAGTTGGCGACGAAAACAAGCTCCGTGCGTCTGCGGGTATGGGCGTCATCTGGGACTCGCCATTCGGGCCGCTGCGGTTTGACTTTGCCTATGCGCTTTCACGCACACCATATGACCAAGTTCAGTTCTTCAGGTTTGGCGGCGGAACCAAGTTCTGAGCCTCTGCCGTTCTGCCGGGGAAGCGCCGCCCGAGGCTTGGTGTGAGGCCCGCGCGTCGCTCACGCGCGTGCTGACGCCCGCGGTAGTCGTTTTGGCGACGTTGCCTTGCAACTCAGGTCACTTCCGATGAGCGCGCCGCAGTTCTTCAAAGCCGCGAAAGCATTGACCATCGCAGAGATTGCGGCGCTGACCGGCGCAACTCTCGGACCCTCGGCGCCGCCTGATCGCGCCATTGTCAACATTGCCGCGCTCGATGCTGCTGGCCCGCACGACCTCGCTTTCCTCGACAATGCAAAGTTCTTCGACGATCTCGGGCGTACGCGCGCCGGAGCATGTTTCATCGCACCGCGCCATCGCGAGCGGGCACCGCCACACCTCGCCGTGCTGACAGTACGCGAGCCCTATCGCGCTTTTGTTGCTGCCGCTCGCGCGCTGTTTCCTGACTCGCTCCGCCCTGCCTCGCTGTTTGGCGGAGACGGGGTCGCGGCGAGCGCCGCGATTCACCCCAGAGCGCGCCTCGAGAGCGGGGTGGTGGTCGATCCGGGTGCCGTCGTCGGGCCGGGAGCGGAAATCGGCGCCGAGACTATTATCGGTGCCAATGCGGTCATCGGACCGGATGTACGGATCGGCCGGCGGTGTTCCATCGGCTCGCTGAGTTCGATCATTCACGCCCTCATCGGTGATCGCGTCATCATTCATCCCGGCTGTCGAATCGGCCAGGATGGGTTCGGTTATGCGATGGGGAGGGCCGGTCACACCAAAGTGCCGCAACTCGGCCGCGTCATCATCCAGGATGATGTTGAGGTCGGCGCCAGTAGCACCATCGACCGCGGCGGCATTCGCGATACAGTCATCGGCGAGGGCACCAAAATCGACAATCTGGTACAGATCGGACACAATGTTGCCATCGGGCGACATTGTGTCGTGGTCGCTCAGGTTGGGATTTCGGGTAGCACGACATTGGAAGATTTCGTCGTGCTCGGTGCGAGGGTCGGTACGAACAATCACGTGACGATCGGTGAAGGGGCTCACATCGCTGCGACGTCAATTGTCGGCTATGACGTTCCGCCGGGAGCGCGCTATGGCGGCACGCCAGCGAAGCCGGTGCGACAATGGATGCGCGAGATGTTCGTTTTGGAGCGGCTGGCGGCGCGTCAGGGCAGTGAGGACAAATCCATGACCGGCAAAGCCGAGCAAGGGGCCGGCGACAACGACGGGTCGTGATGACGGGCAGATGCCTTTTCGTAGGCGAGACGGTGCGATCGGAGGACGCGGTAAAGGTTCGAGACAATGGACGAGATGACTACCACCACCCTTGAGTCGGCCGACATCGCAGCGGTCATGCGCCTGCTTCCGCACCGTTACCCGTTTCTGATGATTGATCGCGTCATTTCCATCAAAGGCGACGAATTCGGCATTGGGGTGAAGAACGTCACTATCAATGAGCCGCAGTTCAGTGGTCATTTCCCTGACAATCCCGTCTTCCCGGGCGTGTTGATGATCGAGGGGATGGCGCAGACCGCAGGGGTGCTGTGCATCAATTCGGTCGGATGGAAGCGCGAGGAGGCCGCAGTCTATTTCCTGACCATCGACAAGGCGAAGTTCCGTAAGCCCGTGCTTCCAGGCGATACCGTCGAGTATCACATGACGAAGATCGCCAAGCGCAAGAACATGTGGTGGTTCCGGGGCGAGGCGAAGGTCCGTGGAATGAACGTCGCCGAGGCCGAGGTCGGCGCAATGTTGTCGCGCGCCGGAGCATGAGCACGATCGATCCGTCCGCCCGCGTCGCTGCCGGTGCCATGATCGGCGTCGGCGTCAAGATCGGGCCCTATTGCATCGTCGGCCCCAACGTCACGCTCGGCGATGGCTGTCGCCTGATTGCCCATGTGCACCTCACTGGCCACACGACCATTGGTGCCCGCACCGCCATCCATCCTTTCGCCTCGCTGGGCTCGCCCCCGCAATCGGTGAAGTATCGCGGCGGTCCGACGCGCCTTGTGATCGGCACCGATTGCGACATCCGCGAGAACGTCACGGCCAATATCGGCACCGAGGACGACGGCGGCTTGACCGTCATCGGGGACCATTGCTTTCTCATGGCGGGCTCCCACGTCGCCCACGATTGCCGCGTCGGCAACCATGTGACCTTCGCCAACAATGCCGTTCTCGGCGGACACGTCAGCGTCGGCGATTACACCTTCCTCGGCGGACAGGCGGCAGTGCGTCAGTTTTGCCGGCTAGGGGAGGGCGCGATGATCGTCGGAATGAGCGGCGTGCGCGCCGACGTGATCCCGTGGGGAACGGCGCAAGGGCCTCTCGCGAACCTTATGGGGCTCAACGTCGTGGGCTTGCGCCGTCGCGGCTTTGCCAAGACCGATATTCACCGCCTGCGCCGTGCCTACCGGGAACTGTTCCACGGCGAAGGCGTGTTCAGCGAGCGGCTTGCGAAGGTCGAGGAAACGGCGGCCGGCGATCGGCTCGTCAGCAGCGTCATTGCCTTCATCCGCAGCGGCAAGCGGCCGCTGACGAGCGCGATCCGCCGCGTCAGCACCACCGCGGCCGGCGACGAGGACGCATGACGGCAGCGGACGCCATCGCAAGGGATGGCCCGCTTGCGATCATTTGCGGGGGCGGCACGGTGCCGTTCGCGGTTGCCGCAGCCGTATCCCGCCGAGGCCGCCCGGTCGTGCTGTTTCCGTTGCGCGGCTGGGCCGATGCGCGCGCGGTTGAGGCCTATCCGCATCACTGGATCGCTCTCGGCCAGTTCGGGCGCTTCTGCCGACTTGCAACCGCTGAGCGTTGCCGCGACGTGGTCATGGTGGGCGCGTTAGTCAGGCCCCCGATATCGCAATTGCGGCTCGATTGGGGGACGTTGCGTCGCATGCCGCTAATCATCCGATCGTTCCGCGGCGGCGATGATCATCTGTTGTCCGGCGTCGGTCGATTGTTCGAGAGCGGTGGGCTGCGCGTCGTCGGCGCCCATGAAGTTGCGCCTGAAATCGCAGCGCCGTTTGGGCCTATGGGACAGCGCCAGCCTGATGCCGAGGCCGACTACGACATCGATCGCGGCTTCGCGGTGCTCGCCGCCATGAGTCCGTTCGATGTCGGCCAAGCCGTCGTGGTCGCCCGCCGGCACGTGTTGGCAATCGAAGGCGTCGAAGGAACGGACGCGATGCTTGAACGCGTTGCGACATTGCGCGAATCCGGGCGGATCGCTTTGTCACCCGGTGTCGGCGTTCTGGTCAAGGCGCCCAAGGTCGCCCAGGATCGTCGGTTCGATCTCCCTTCGATCGGACCCGGCACAATCGCACGCATTGCGGCTGCCGGCCTCGCGGGTGTTGCCGTCGTCGCCGGCGCCACCATCGTGGCCGAACCGCAGCACCTCGTCGAAGCGGCTGATCGCGCTGGGGTGTTCGTCGTTGGAAGGCCCGACCGCGAGGCGCGGCCATGATCGAGAATGGTACGCTGACCGAGCGCAGTCGGGCCGCTGTCGATCGTACCGTCAAGTCGGCCGAGGAGGCGCGGCGTGCACTCACGATTTTTATGATTGCCGGTGAGGAATCGGGAGATCGCCTCGGTGCCGCCCTGATGGCCGCGATCGAAGCCAAGATGGATGGCGAGCCTCGCGTTCAATTTGCTGGCGTCGGCGGACACGCAATGGCGTCGCGCGGCCTGGTCAGCCTGTTTCCGCTGGAGGACATAGCGGTTAACGGTTTCACTGCGATCCCGGCGCGGCTGCCTTTGATCCTGCGCCGTATTCGCGCCGCGGCCGACGCTGCGATCGCGGCGCGACCGGATGCCGTCGTCATCATCGATAGCCCGGATTTCACCCACCGGGTTGCGCGGCGCATCCGCTCCGCGGCGCCGACGATCCCGATCGTCAATTATGTATCCCCGACAGTCTGGGCGTGGCGGCCCGGCCGGGCTCCGGCTATGCGCCGCTACGTGGACCACGTGATGGCTCTGCTGCCGTTCGAGCCGGAGGCGCATCGACGTCTCGGTGGCCCCGCCTGCACGTATGTCGGCCATCCGCTCACGGAAGCGTTGGCGACGTTGCGCCCAAGTGCCGAGGAGGCGGCGCGGCGTGAGTCATCACCACCGCGGATTCTGGTCCTGCCGGGAAGCCGCGCCGGTGAGGTCGGGCGCCATCTCGATGTTTTCGGACAGGCGGTTTCGTTGGCAAAGGAGCGGATTGGCACGATGGAACTCGTGCTGCCGACGGTCGCCCACCTTGCGGACCGCATCAGGCGCGAGACCGAGGGGTGGTCGATCGCGCCACGCATTGTCGTCGAGCCGCAACAGAAATGGGCGGAGTTTCGCCGCGCGCGCGCAGCGCTCGCGGCGTCCGGCACGGTGACTCTTGAACTCGCGCTCGCGGGCGTCCCAACGGTTCTCGCCTACAAGGTGGCTCTCATTGAGGAGTTGATCGTGCGTGCGACCATCCAGGTATCGATGGTAGGCCTCGCCAATCTGATTCTCGGCGACAAAGCCATGCCGGAGCTGCTGCAACGGCAGGCGACACCGGAGAACCTCGCCGATGCATTGGTTGCGATTATAGGCAATACGCCGGCGAGGCAGCGGCAAATGGAGGCGTTTCAGCGCCTTGATTCAATCATGGAGATAGGCAGCAGCGCGCCGAGCGCGCGTGCTGCTGCCATTGTGATAGATGTTGCCCGCAAAGCGCACGTTAGTCCGCGCGTCGAAAGTTAACCAACAATAAACGATCTCGTTGAAAATTCGGTGCGCGCAGATTGATATCTGCGCCTATTCGCGCCCGCCGTGGATAACGGGAGCAGATGATGAAATCCGCGATCATTCGTACCGGTTTCGATACCCTCTACTACAGCGGCGCGCATCTTCTCTTGCGGCCGTTCTTCGAAGGCGTCGGCGCGATCTTCATGCTGCATCACGTCCGCGAGCCGCGGCCTGATGCGTTCCAACCCAATCGCTTGCTCGAAGTGTCTCCGGAATTCCTGGAAGAGACAATCATCTGGCTTCGGAGCCAGAACATCGACATCGTCTCGCTTGACGAGATGCATCGTCGTCTCATCGAGCGCGATTTTGCTCGTCGTTTCGTTTGCATCACTTTCGATGATGGCTATCGGGATAACAAGGCTGTTGCCTACCCCATTCTGAAGCGTCATGGCGTGCCGTTTACCATCTACGTTCCGACAAGCTTTCCCGATCGCCAGGGCAAGCTGTGGTGGCTTGCGCTCGAACAGGTGATTGCAACAAGCAAGCACATCATGGTTACGATGGACGGCAAGGAACGCGAGATCGATTGTGTCACTCCGGGGGAGAAGGGCGAAGCCTACGACACCGTCTATTGGTGGCTGCGGGGCCGCAACTCCGAAGCTGAAATTCACGCCTTCATTGATGAACTCGCGGCACGCTATGGCGTCGACATGACCCCGTCCGCCGATGAGCTATGCATGTCATGGGACGAGATCCGCGAGCTTGCCGCCGATCCAACAGTGACGATCGGCGCCCATACCATCAATCATGTGATGCTCGGCAAATGGGATGACGAGGCGGCACGCCGCGAGCTCAAGGAGAGCCGCGAGCGGCTCGAAGCGGAGCTTGGGCTGCCGGTGCGTCACCTCGCATATCCCTATGGCGGGCGCGATCTCGTTGGTCCGCGCGAATTCCGCCTGGCTTCGGAAATCGGCTACAAGACCGCCGTGACGACGCGGCCGGGTGTGCTGTTTCCCGAACATCGGGGTCACTTGACCGCGTTGCCGCGGCTGTCTCTCAATGGCGAGTATCAGGCAGCGCGCTACGTCAAGGTGCTGATGTCGGGGACCGCAACGGCGCTGTTCAATGGTTTCCGCCGCGTGGATGCGGCATAGGAATTCGGCGATATGAGATAAATACTTTGATGATGATAAGAGTGTGCGGGTAAGGGGCTTTACGTGGCCGCTCGAAATCGCTGCAAATTTTACGCAATTCAATTATCGTAAAATCAATTCTTTCTCATTAAGGCGTCAGTCGTTGGAGATTCCAATGGCGACCGGACAAGTCATACTTTTGGGTATCGACAGCGATCTCTGCCGCATCGCCGCGCGCAGTCTTGCGGCCCAATTTCCGGATCTCAAGATCGTCATTGAAGCCAACATATCGCGCGCCCTGTTGTTGCGTCGGCGGATTGCGCGGCTTGGTCTAATCCATGTCGCCGGACAGTTGGCCTTCATGTCGTTGGCCCGCCTGTTGCGCTTTACCTCGCAGAGCAGAATTGCCGAGATATTGAAGGACGCCCGGCTCGAGCCGCGTTGGCCGGAAGGTTGCGAATTGATCGAGGTGCCGTCGGTCAACTCTGACGAATGTATCGCACTCCTCCAGCGCTTGGCGCCGAAGGTCGTGCTTGTCGTCGGCACGCGGATCATCAGCCGCAAAGTGCTTTCCACCGTTGCCGTGCCGTTCATCAACTATCACGACGGCATCACCCCGAAATACCGCGGCATCCACGGCGGCTATTGGGCGAAGGTTGAGGGCGACATGGAGAACTTCGGGGTCACCGTTCATCTCGTTGACCCCGGTATCGATACGGGTGCGGTGCTGTATCAGGCGAAGCTCAAGCCGGCGTCGAACGATAACTATGCGACGTTCGCCTATCTGCAGCTTGCCGCCGCCTTGCCATTGATCGCGCGCGCTGCGACCGACGCAATCGAAGGGCGCCTGCAGCCCAAGAATGTCGATCTACCTTCGCGTCTGTGGTCGCACCCGACGTTGTGGGGCTACGTTTGGGCTGGCCTCAAATGCGGCGCCTGGTGACGGCGGGCCGCGTGACAGCGTAGACCCGTAGGGTGCGCAAAGCGAAGCGTGCGCACCGGTAATTTCCGTAAATAAGTCCGTTCGCTCTGAAAGCGAGCGCAGCGGATTTGTATTCCGTGCCACTTCTGCAGTATCGATGCGCGCTTTGCGCATCCTCTCGCGAGAAAAGTGCGCACGGTGGATCGTATCGTATTCCTTGCCGGATCTGCGTCTTCAGCGGCCGCCTTTGCGC
Organism: uncultured Alphaproteobacteria bacterium; assembly: GCA_963787675.1. Taxonomy (GTDB): domain Bacteria; phylum Pseudomonadota; class Alphaproteobacteria; order Rhizobiales; family Xanthobacteraceae; genus JAJPKK01. The sequence goes on from CAWBDV010000003.1 coordinate 861,294, forward strand.
ACCTACGAAGGCTGCGGGTCGCTTCACTTCCGCCGCGAGATGGGCGGGTACTCGCGTCGCGTCGCGCCAGTGTAGAGCTGCCGGGGACGTCCGATCTTCTGGCTCGGATCCTCGATCATCTCCTTCCACTGCGCGATCCAGCCGACGGTGCGCGCCACTGCGAACAGCACGGTGAACATCGTGGTCGGGAAGCCCATCGCCTTGAGCGTGATTCCCGAATAGAAATCGATATTGGGGTAGAGCTTCTTCTCGATGAAGTAGTCGTCGTGAAGCGCGATGCGCTCCAGTTCGAGCGCGACGTCGAGCAGCGGATCGTCCTTGATCCCCATTTCGGCGAGCACTTCGTGGCAGGTCTTCTGCATAATCTTGGCGCGCGGATCGTAGTTCTTGTAGACGCGGTGGCCAAATCCCATCAGGCGGAACGAGTCGTTCTTGTCCTTGGCGCGTTTGATGAACTCGGGGATGCGGCTAACCGTACCGATCTCCGCCAGCATCTTCAGCGCGGCCTCGTTGGCGCCGCCGTGAGCGGGCCCCCAAAGGCAGGCGCAGCCCGCGGCGATGCATGCGAACGGATTGGCACCGGAAGAGCCCGAGAGACGCACTGTCGAGGTCGAAGCGTTCTGCTCGTGATCGGCGTGGAGGATGAAGATGCGGTCCATCGCCCGCGCCAGCACCGGATTGACCCGGTATTCCTCGCACGGCACCGCGTAACACATGCGCAGGAAGTTCGACGCGTAGTCGAGGTCGTTCTTCGGATAGACGAACGGCTGTCCGACCGAATACTTGTAAGCCATCGCGGCAAGCGTCGGCAGCTTGGCGACCATGCGGATCGAGGCGATATCGCGCTGGACCGGATCGGAGATGTCGGTGGAGTCGTGATAGAACGCCGACAAGGCGCCGACCGAGCCCACCATCACCGCCATCGGGTGCGCGTCGCGACGGAAGCCCTGGAAAAACCGGCTCATCTGCTCGTGCACCATCGTGTGACGTGTGACGAGGTAGTCGAATTCATGCTTCTGCGCTGCGGTCGGCAATTCGCCGTAGAGCAGAAGGTAGCAAGTCTCCAGGAAATCGCCGTGCTCGGCGAGCTGCTCGATCGGGTACCCGCGATAGAGCAGGATGCCCTCGTCGCCGTCGATATAGGTGATCTTAGACTCGCAGCTCGCCGTCGAGGTGAAGCCGGGATCGTAAGTGAAGATGCCGGCGTGATTGTAGAGCTTCGAGATATCGATCACGTCGGGCCCGATGGTGCCCTCATAGACCGGGAAAGGGTAGCTCTTGTCACCCAGGGTTAAGGTGCCGCTCTTGGTGTTGGCACCGGAACGCGCGTCCATGCTCGTGATCCTCGGATAAGATTGCTACCGCATGCTGCGGCCGATGGGTTCCGCGTCGACCGGTGTTGTCGCCGGGCGGCAGGCGCACCCCTTCAATTTGGCGTACCGCATCCGTTGGTGCACCGCAATAGGCGGCAACCAAAGGCGCGTCTTTGCACCCGGAGCCGGCGCGGCACCCCATGCTATTTACTTCGCGGTGGCTGCCTGATCGGCGAGGCGGGCAATGCTTTCCTGCTTGCCGAGCACGTGCAGCACGTCGAAGATTCCGGGAGAGGTCGGCCGGCCGGTCAGCGCCGCCCGTAGGGGCTGGGCGACCGCCCCGAGCTTGATCTCCTTGCGCTCGGCGAAGGCACGAACGGTATTTTCCGTGTTTTCCGGGGTCCAGGGATCGACCTTGTCGAGGTCCGGCAGCAGTTCGGCAATGATGACCCGCGCCTCGGGACTGAGGAGCTGCCGCGCCTTGTCGTCAACGGCAAGCGGTCGGTCGGCAAGAAGAAAGCGCGCGCTGTCGATCAGTTCGATCAGCGTTTTGGCGCGCTCCTTTAGTCCCGGCATGGCAGCGAGGAGCTTTGCCCGCAGTTCCGGCGTGAATTTCGCCGCAAGCGCCGCACCACCTTCGATATGCGGCAACAGCCGCTCGATCTCGGCGAGAAGGTCGGCGTCGGGGGTGTGACGGATGTAATGACCGTTGACGCTTTCGAGCTTGGCGAAGTCAACCCGGGCGGGTGCCCGCCCGATCTGCGGCAGGTCGAACGCGGCGATCATTTCCGCGGTGGTGAATATCTCCTGATCGCCATGGCCCCAGCCGAGGCGCACGAGGTAGTTGCGCAGCGCCGCCGGCAAGTATCCCATCGCTCGATAGGCCTCGATGCCGAGCGCCCCATGCCGCTTGGAGAGCTTGGCGCCGTCGGCGCCATGGAGGAGCGGGATATGCGCCATGATCGGCACGCTCCAGCCAAGCGCGTTATAGATCTGGGCCTGCCGCGGCGCATTGGCGAGGTGGTCGTCGCCGCGGATGATGTGGGTGATGTCCATGTCGTGGTCGTCCACCACCACCGCCAGCATGTAGGTCGGAGTGCCGTCCGAGCGCAGCAGCACGAGATCGTCGAGGTTCTCGTTCTGCCAGACGACACGGCCCTGGACCTGATCGTCGATCACGGTCTCGCCCGTGGTCGGCGCGCGCAGCCGGATCACCGGCTTGACGCCGGGTGGCGCTTCCGACGGATCGCGGTCCCGCCAGCGGCCGTCGTAGAGCTTGGAGCGGCCTTCGCGGCGGGCCTGCTCGCGCATCTCGTCAAGCTCGGCTTGTGACGCGTAGCAGCGATAGGCGCGTCCCGCGGCAAGCAGTTGCTCGGCGATCTCGCGATGGCGCTCGGCGCGGGAGAACTGGTAGATCGCCTCGCCGTCCCATTCGATACCGAGCCAGGTGAGTCCGTCGAGGATTGCGTCGATCGCCGCCTTGGTGGAACGCTCGCGATCGGTGTCCTCGATTCGCAGCAGCATCTTGCCGCCACGGCCGCGCGAATAGAGCCAGTTGAACAGCGCCGTCCGCGCGCCGCCGATGTGAAGGAAGCCCGTCGGCGAAGGCGCAAAGCGGGTAACGACAGCGGTCATAGCGGCCCCTTGTTAGCTGGCCCCTGTACCATAGCTAGAGCGGCAGACAAAATTGGACGCTCGCAAGACGTTCGTGTAAGGGCAGGCGATCATGACGGCAGCCGAAACCATCGCCACGGAAGCAGGCCGCGACTTCATCCGCGACATTGTCGCGGCAGATCTCGCGGAGGGCCGGGTGCGCACAGTTGTCACCCGCTTTCCGCCGGAGCCGAACGGCTATCTTCATATCGGCCACGCCAAATCGATCTATCTCAACTTCAGCATCGCGAAGGAGTTCGGCGGGCGCTGCCATTTGCGTTTCGACGACACCAACCCGACCAAGGAGGAGCAGGAATACATCGACGCGATCCAGCGCGACGTGCACTGGCTCGGCTTCGATTGGGGCGTCCACCTCTACTATGCCTCCGATTACTTCGATCAGCTCTACGAATGGGCGGAGCACCTGATCAAGGCAGGCAATGCCTATGTGGATGACCAGACGCATGAGGAAATGCGGTTGAACCGCGGCACTTTGACGGAGCCGGGCAGACCGAGCCCGTTCCGCGACCGGACCGTTGAGGAAAACCTCGACCTTTTCCGCCGCATGCGGGCCGGCGAGTTTCCGAACGGCGCGCGCGTGTTGCGGGCAAAGATCAACATGGCCTCGGGCAACATCAACCTGCGCGATCCGACCCTCTACCGCATCCTGCATGCGAGCCACCCGCGCACCGGCACGGCATGGTGCATCTACCCGAGCTACGACTTCGCCCACGGCCAGTCCGACGCCATCGAAGGCGTTACGCACTCGATCTGCACGCTGGAGTTCGAGGACCATCGTCCGCTCTATGATTGGTTCCTCGACAATCTGCCGGTGCCGCACCATCCTCATCAGTACGAATTCGCGCGCTTGAACCTGCGCAACACCGTCATGTCGAAGCGCCTGCTGCTGGCGTTGGTGCGCGGCGGACACGTCAGCGGCTGGGACGATCCGCGGATGCCGACGCTGTCGGGATTGCGGCGCCGCGGGGTGCCGGCGGAAGCGCTGCGCGAATTCGTGAGGCGCACCGGCGTCGCGAAATCGAACAGCGTCGTCGAGCCGGCGATGTTCGATTTTTCCGTGCGCGAAGTGCTGAACCGGACGGCGCTGCGCCGGATGGCGGTGCTGCGCCCGCTCAAGGTCGTGATCGAGAACTATCCCGAAGGGCAGACCGAAGAGCTGGAGGCGGTGAACCATCCGGACGATCCGGCCGCCGGTCGCAGGCTGGTGCGGTTCGGCCGCGAGATCTACGTCGAGGCGGACGATTTCATGGAAAACCCGCCGAAGAAATTTTTTCGCCTCGCTCCGGGGCGTGAGGTGCGGCTCCGCTATGCTTATTTCATCACCTGCCGCGAGGTGATCAAGAATGCCGCCGGCGAGGTTGTCGAGCTGCGCTGCACCTACGATCCCGCGACGCGCGGCGGCAACGCGCCGGACGGCCGCAAGGTTCAGGCGACCCTCCACTGGGTGGCGGCTGCCGATGCCGTCTCCGCCGAAGTGAGGCTTTACAATCAGCTGTTCGTCGTCGCCGACCCCGACCCCGCAAATCTTGCTGCCGCGCTCAATCCCGACTCGGTTGAAGTCTTGCCCGACGCCAAGCTCGAGCCGGCGCTTGCGGCCGACAATGCCGATGCGCCGGTTCAGTTCGAGCGGCAGGGCTATTTCTATCGTGACAAGGACTCAGCGCCCGGCCGGCTCGTGTTCAACCGCACCGTCGGCCTGCGCGATACTTGGGGCAAGGTGCAGAGCGCTGGGTGAATCGCCTCAAATGAACACTCGTAGGGCGGATTAGCGCAGCGTAATCCGGCATCGTCAGCGCGACGGAGGCACGGCGGCGCAATACGCTTCGCTATTGCGCCCTACAGTGGGCAACGGGCTGACGTCGCCGCCCGGGTCCGATAACATCGGCTCGCTGGGCGGGGACGCCGATGGCGGATCGACACAAAGCGCGAGGTCGCGCCGGCACGTGGCCGGGAACTGCCGGCGTCGCGGTGCCGTGGCATGTTCCGCTGCCGCGGTTCGCCGGGCCGATCGTTGCTCAACTCAGTCAGTGGGCCGCCGTCGAAGTTGCGCCGGGACGGCTCATGCCGTGGCTCCCCGTCGGTTTCGGCTTCGGCATCGTCCTCTACTTCACCGCCGAGCGGGAACCGGTGTGGTGGGTTGCGGCGGCAACGGCCGCCACGGCCGTCGTGATCTCCTGGCTCGCACGAGCGCGTCCGGTGGCGTTTCCGCTGGCCCTCGGCGTCGCCGCCATCGCCTCCGGCTTTGCGACCGCGACCGTGAAGAGCCGGCTGGTCGATCATGTGGTGTTGCGAGCGCCCGCCTATGGAGTATCGCTGAAAGGGTTCGTCGAGCGCCGCGAAGAACTCGAGCGCAGCGACCGCATCGTCATGCATGTGGCCAGCATCGAAGGGGGACGGGCGGGCGCTCAGCCCGAGCGCATCCGGATCTCGGTGCGTAAAGGCACCGCGCCTGCCGTCGGCACATTCGTCGCGCTCAAGGCGCGGATCAATCCGCCGTCGTCGCCTTTTCGCCCCGGCGGCTATGATCTCGCCCGCGACCTCTATTTCCAGCGCATCGGCGCGACCGGTCTCGCCACCGGCAGGATCACCGTCGAGGCGCCACCCGCGCCTCCCTCGCTCGCCCTGCGCTTCGCGACTGCGGTCGAGGGTTTGCGCGACGCGATTGATGGCCGCATCCGCGCGACGTTGAAGGGCGATACCGGCGCCATCGCCTCGGCGCTGATCACCGGCAAGCGCGACGCACTGACGGCGCCAGTGTTCGACGCCATGTTCATATCGGGTGTCGGACACGTCCTGTCGATCTCGGGATACCACATGGCGCTCGTGGCCGGCGTCGTGTTCTTCTTCGTGCGCGCGCTTCTCGCCCTTGTTCCGGTGCTGGCGCTGCATTATCCGATCAAGAAATGGGCGGCAGCCGCGAGCGCTTGCACGCCCTATCCCTTTGATATTGCTACGTGAAGTTCGTGGTCATTCGTGATCGTGTTCGATGACCGTTCACTTCCGCTTCTCCGCTCTGAGCTTGGCGATGTTGCTCCGTATTTCTCGGTTGCCCCGCCGGTAGATTTCCGTGGTCTCGCCGCGAGCATGGCCCAACAGTCGGCGCACGGTATCGGCTGGGGCGCCAGCGAGCTCGGCTTCGGTGGCAGCGCCAGGACGGCTGTCGCGGTTCTGAACACTGTCCGGAAGGCCGGCTCCGCGCGCGCATATGCGCCAGTGCCGCCTAAATTCGCTTGTGCACCACGGGCGGCCAGTCTTCTCGTTCAAGACGACTGGACCCATTGCTGGGAAATTAGCGCGATCGAGCGGCGACATGCGTTCAAGCTCCGCCCGCACCATCGGAAATGCCAGCAGCTCATACTCCTCGGTGGTGCCGGCCTCGGGATCCATGATGCCGTCTTTGCTGATCGACTTGCTGAGGCGGTGCCTCCAACAGAAGCTCGCGTCGATCTCGTCCCACCGCGCGCCAAACAACCACTTGCGCGGCCCGCTGAAAACGTCAGTGATGCCGGGCTCGCTGCGCGGCACCCACTCGCCGATCGCGTCCTTCTGGCGGACGCCGCATTCGATCATGATTGCCTGCGCCAGTGCGACTGAGTGCCGGCCGCGCCGATGGGCTTCACGACAAACGATTAGCGCTTGGTCATAAGTGAGATATTCCTTGCGACGACGCTGTCCGCCGGCGAACCGAAGCTCGGAGAGGATCTCGACAACGTCTGCGCACCCGCTGGATTTCGGAAGCGCCAATTTTCCAAAGGCGAATAAGAGCCGAAGTTGCGCGATGAGATCATATGCGCGTGGCAGCATGCGCGTGCCTCCCGCAACATCGGGCGCCGCGAATTCCTCATACCAGCGCTTAACGTTCCGGAAGCTGATGCTTGTCACTCTGATGCTGCCAAGCACCTCCTCAATGACACTGAGACGCTGTGCGTAGCGCTGCCGACTTCTGTAGCGCAGACCCTTGAACGGAGAGTCGGGGTCGGTCTGATACAGGGTGCTCAGCGATTTGATCGTCCCGTCGAACAGGGGCTGTTGGTCAGTTTTCGCGCCGCCATTGGACCACAGAAGCATTTCCGCCTGATACTTCTCACACCAGCCGGATATGACTTCCCAGTCGTCATGCGTCGGCTCACGCGGAAGTGGGTTCATGCCCGACGGCGGCCATAGCCTGCGCGTCGTCTTTGGAAAGCCGCGCCCCACCAGGTCGGAGCGGGGTGACCACAGAAGATTCCACCCCCCTCGGCGTGGGCGATAGACTAGCCCCGGTGCCTGAAGGTCTCTTGGCTTTACCGGCTTTGCGGCCCGACCTTCGCTGTCGCCAACCATTGAAATTCTCCCTCCCGTCTGCCTCCGTAATGACGCCAGCTTCGCCGAGACCGTGGTGCTGGCGGAGCCATTGCTCGACAAGGGGCCAGAAGCGGCGGCCGCCTGTGCCTGGTTCGGGCTTTGGGAACGTTGGATCGAGTTTCAACCTCGCCATTAAGGAGCGGCCGACCTTATAAGGCAGCCGCAGCTCTCTGATGATGTCGATCTCGCGCAAATAGGCGGGGGTCATCCGTCACCTCGGAATGCCTGCTGCTCGGGCATCAAGCCACGCTCTTTCCATCGAGGGCCAACGAGCAAAGCTGCCGAATCGCTTCAGCACGCGATGGCAGGTCTGGCCGCTTGCGGCGATAAGCGTCGATCTCCGAAAGCTGCGCCTTCTTAAAGATCGTCTGAACTCTCGTTTTCTCCCCGTCGGATCGGTTCGGTGATCGCGTAGCTGACATGGCAACAAGCTCTCCGCATGCTGGGAGTCACGGAGATGATTGACCGAACCGGGAGCCAGCGCAAAAGATTTCGAGTGCGTAATTCTGCTGGAATTACGCACTGAGAAAGTGACGTTGATTCAATGGCTTCTGCGGACAGGCCAGAAACCCCGCGCCGCCGCGACCATCGCCATTCGCGCAAGGGATCGATATCCACTTTCATGCGTCGCCGGCCGAGAGGGGTGCCCAAAACTTCCACCCCCGCACATCAGAAATAGCCTTGCCGCGTTTGATTTTCGAAAGCGCAAGCGACGAAAGCCTGACCACGCCATCGCTCGGCTGATCAATTACGCCGTTTTCGCGCAGCTTAGTGATGGGCATGGAACCGGATTTGCCTTTAGCCATCACGACTGCTTTGAGAGCGCCATGGCGCATCTGGTGGCCGGGCGCATCGATGAGCGCTTGGATAACCACATGGCTGGCTGGCCGCCACTCATCGGCGCCTTGTAGCGCGAACTTGCCGTGGCCGACCCGCACAATTTTCTTTGATGTCTTCATCTGGGAGGTCAGCGTCGCGATCGCGCTGTGAGACAAGCGGGTGACTTTAGCCAGCTCTTTCGTGGTGCGAGGGCCATCGCGCAGCGCATCGAGCACCAAGTCTTTGCCATTCAGCATCTTAACCACGTGAACCTTGGGCAGCTTCAGCTCAGGAGGCCACAGCACCCTCCCGCGCCCATCGAGAACCGTTGCACCGCGCCCGATCTTCTCCAGAACCTCGGCAGTGAGCTTGATAAACCCACCGCCGAATCGCTCGATCACGCGGTTGCGAAGTAGCGTCTCCAGCTGCATGGAGATGCCCGATCCACCGCCCATTTTCATCACAGTGTTTTTGAGTTCGACGTGACGCAACTGGTGGCCCGGCGCGTCGATCAGGATTTGAATGATTTTCTGATTAGCGCGAGCCCAGGGTTTGACGCCCGGTCTTGGCAGATCAAATTTGCCGTGGCCGACGGCAATGATCCTTTCAGCTCTCTTTTCTTTCAAGGTGAGGCTGACGACGGCGCTGTGCGAAATCTGGAGAATTTGGACCAGCTCTTTCGTGCTGCGAGGCCCATCCCGCAATGCGTCCTGCAACCTATCTTGACCGAGTGCCTTTGCGGCCGGTGCGGGCAAATCCCAATAGGTGAAGCATATCCGGCGCAAGGTGCTCGACTTCACATCCTTGCAGCATGACACGCGGGCCCGAATGCTCTCGATAATACTATCCAACGCGCCTTTTGTTTTCCGCGTGCAACCATTCGCCTGCAGTCCGAGTTTCACTGCTTGCACTAGGCTGTGAGTATCCTCGACAGTCAGCTTGGAAAGCTTGGAAGGATTCCCTGCTCGGCGCCGTGCGCGTGGCGTGGGACGAGATCGATCGTCCCACTCCTGAAGAAGTCGATCGAACTTATCGCCGGGACGCTCAGTCGGTGTCACAAGCAGATTCCTCCGAAGATATCGACCCGCTTTAGGAGTGCGTGAGACACCGCGGGCAGTGCGTCCTCCAAACCGCCCATGGTGAACCCGCGAACTCCCATCGACTCATCACAGCAGTTATTAACATAGAAAGCAATGTCGCACACGGTGAATGTGCGAGGTTTTCCACATCAGCACATCGCACCTCATAGCCACCGCCGAGGGTGCTTGGGTGCACGTCCCCTCGGCGCCGGGATTGCCGCTCGAATACAAGCCTCTGCCGGCGCACCGCATAGCCGGAAGGGACCGATTGCGGCACATTCGGAATGCCTAGAGCGGGATGTCTTTAGGCTGACTCGGATGGGATTCCCAAAGCAGTAAGTCTCTGATTCAAGATGCTGGCGCGGATCGAGGCCAGCATCCTATGTCGCGCGCCTATTCGCTTGATCTTCGGGAACGGGTGGTTGCGGCGGTCGGAAGGCGGTTTCCCCTGCATCCTCGGCCGGGATAGGCTCCCCTGATCGAGCGCAGGAGATCACGGATGCGGCGGCGGGAGTTCATCGTGGGGCTCGCAGGCGCGACGGCGGTATCGCCCCTTTGGCCGCTCGCGGCGCGGGCGCAGCAGCCCCAGCGGATGCGGCGAGTCGGCGTGCTCATGGACAGCACCGAGACGCAAGCCCAGTCGTATTTGGCAGCCTTCGTCCAGGGACTGCGCCAGCTGGGGTGGATCGAGGACCAAAATCTCCGAATGGACGTTCGCTGGAACGCCGCCGATGCCAGGCTCGCATCGACCTATGCGGCGCAGTTGATCGGGATGATGCCGGACGTGATCTTGTCCAGTTCCACGGTCAACTTGACGGCGATCCGGGAAGTCACCAGCATCGTGCCGGTCGTGTTCGTGAGGGTCGCCGACCCGGTCGGGCAAGGCTTCGTTGCAAGCGTGAGGCGACCGGGCGGCAATCTCACCGGTTTTAGTTTTCTCGAATTCTCGCTCGGTGCGAAATGGCTTGATCTGCTCAAGCAAATTGCGCCCGGCCTCGCGCGGGTTGTCGTGGTGTATAACCCCGACGCGGCCCCTCAATCGAAATTCTTCCTGCCGGTGATCGCCACCGCCGCGCCAACCCTCGGCGTGCAGGTGATGGCGATACCGGTTCTGACGGCGGCCGACATCGAGCACGCCTTGACGAGCTTCGCGCGTGCGCCGAACGGCGGGCTCGTACTGTTGGACAGCAGCTTCACGATCTTGCACCATTCGTTGATCGCGGACCTGGCGTCCCACTACCGCCTGCCGTCGATCGGCGCAGGACCTAATTTTGCGAAGGATGGCGGACTGATGGACTACGGTCCGAACCCCGATCTGGTCAGCCAATTCCGACAAGCAGCCACTTACGTCGATCGCATCCTCAAGGGCGAGAAGCCTTCGGACCTGCCTATCCAGGCGCCTGTCAAATACACGTTCGTCATCAATCTCAAAACGGCCAAGGCACTCGGCCTGACCATCCCGGAAACGCTGCTGGCCACCGCCGATGAAGTGATCCAGTAACGAAGCATCTTGCGACGCAAAAAACTTTGGCCGCCGGAGTCGGCATCGGTTGCAAAAGTCCCAAAATATCTGGCGACGATTTTTTCCAAAGAAACAAAGCTGAACTATGCGCGCCGATTAATATGGCACCCAGGCCGTTGGCGAAGCCGCCTATGAGTTTGTCGCGAGAAGACGACTCGCTCGCACATTTATCCGCGAATTGCATCAGCGGGCTAGAAAATTTTTGATCAGCGATGGAAAACGACTTTTGCAACAGAATCGGCCACAAACGGTCATAAGCCTGAACGGAAATTTGTCGCGGTGGATCATGTGCCATGTGGCTCGCGCCGCCACGTGCATCACAGCGCAACAGGATCGCTGGTGCGCTCCGGATTTGTTTATGGGCACGCCCTTGTCGGAAAACCAACATTTTCAGCGACATGCGCTAGCTCTATCCTTGTGCCTCTTTGGCGAATGGTCTTACCATCTCAGCAGCTTCCTGCCGATGAGATACCCCGCTGCGGTGACGATCAGGGTCGCGATCGGATACCAAGTGATCACGAAGAGCACGCTGTCATCGGTGCAGTTTGCCGCATAGAAGGTCGCGGCGATGCCGCTTGCCCCCAAACCGGCGACGGCACCGGCCAGACCGGGGTTCGACGGTGCGCCCTCGCGCAGCGCGGCCAGTAAACAGGCGAGTGGGCCGATCGAAAGCAAGGGGATTAGCGTCAGGCAGAAGCGCGCGTTGTGGCCAACCAGATGGGGCATCCATTGGCTCTCCGGCAGGACCAAGAGCTCGACCACCGCGGCGCAAGCCAGCAGCGCCGGCGCAATCGCCAGCGCGAGACCTCTGTGGGCGAGGCTACCGCCTGGGCGGCCGACACTGAGCGTCACCCAGATCGCGGTGACAGCCAGCGAGACGGTCACGACAAATTTGAACAGGAAACGATTGCTCTTCACCGCTTCGGAAATGTCCGGTCGGAAGCCGATTCCTACGAAGAACAAGATCGCCGCGATGATGATCCCGCCAGCGACGGCCCCCGCCAAGATCGACCGGAAACGCCGCGGGGCCAAATCCTTCACGAGCAGTTCGATGAGGTCGTCAGTCTTCACGGGCGCTGCTCCGATAGAAAACGGCCAACGCTTTCAGCGCGCGATGCAGCGCGACGCGAACGGCACCCTCTGTCATCTGGAGCTGGCTGGCTGTCTCGCGGATGCTGCTGCCATTGAGCGATATGGATCGGACGATTTCCCTCTGTCGCGGCTTCAGGTGCCCTAGAAGGGTATCGATGTCGCGCGTGGACAGCTCCGGCGTCAGATCTTCGGCTTGGAGGCTGTCCACGAGATCCTCGATCGGCACGGTGATGTGCCGCCTACGCCGCACCACGTCGATGAGCTTGTTGCGGGCAATCGCGGCGACCCAGGGCCCGATGGGCCTCGACTGATCCCAAGTTCCCCGTTTGAGATGGATAGTGAGCAGAACCTCTTGCACAAGATCCTCGACTTCGCCCTCGGGGGCGCCCAACCTCCGACACCGGGAGCGCGCCACAGCCCGGACATGTGGGGCCAGCGACACCAGGAGCTGTCGGTAGGCGCCAGCGTCGCCGGTCATGGCCGCCCGCATCCACACCGCCCAATCGTTCTCTTGGGACGACATGGTCATCTGCCATCTCTTACGAGGCGGACGCGGAAATTGTTACAGCGCCCACGGTTCGTGACCACCACCTTGATCGCACCTGAGCGGAACTCCTTCAAGTTGCGGGAGATTCTGGAACAGGTTGTTATATAGAATCCCGGCGTTTTTCCAGGCGGCGCCTCCCATCGGCGCGATGGCATGGCGGAAGAGCTTACCGCCTTTGAAAAAGGGCCTTCTCGCGAACGGTGGCGCTGTAACAACGGTCCCTCGCGATCCGTATTGCGGTTGTGTCCAGTCCGGGCACGACACAAGATCGATCGGAGATACCTCATGTCCGTAAGAACTGTTGTGAGTTCGGCCCTTCTGGCCAGTGCTGTGGCGACCGCGATCGCATCGATTGCGACCTCCGCGCCGCTGACGAAAGCGGAAGGAGACGCGGCGACGGCTGCTGGGAAGGAAAAATGCTACGGCGTCGCCCTCAAGGGGCAGAACGATTGCGCCGCCGGCCCGGGCACGACCTGCCAGGGCACCTCGACCGCTGATTTCCAAGGCAATGCCTGGAAGTTCGTTCGTGGCGGCAGTTGCACGAGCATCGTGGTTCCGGGTGGCAAGCACGGCTCGCTGACCCCGGCTTAAAGCCAGAAGCTGGCGGAGAGCGGAGACGACCATGAACGCCATCTCGCGCAGAGGGGACGTACGTCCTGATCGTCGTCTCCGCTTCCCGGCCTTGCCCGTCGCAGACTCGGCCGGGACCAGCTTCAAGCACGAGCACCTGAACGCCATCCTGGCGGAAAACCCGCAGGCCGGCTTCTTCGAGGTGCACGCCGAGAACTACATGGGCGCCGGCGGACCGCCGCATCAGGCGCTCGAGCGCATCCGCCGCGACCATCCGGTTTCGCTGCACGGGGTATGCATGTCGATCGGCGGTCCCCAGCCGCTTGACCGGGCCCATCTCGCCCGCTTCCGCGCTCTCGTCGAGCGGTACGAGCCGGCGCTTGTTTCGGAGCATCTCGCTTGGTCAACGCACGAGACAACCTATTTCAACGACCTGCTGCCGTTGCCGTACACCCAGGCCACACTCGCGCAAGTGTGCGAGCATATTGACGAGATGCAGGACGCGATCGGACGTCGGATCCTGATCGAGAATCCCTCGACCTATGTCGCTTTCGCCTCCTCGACGATGAGCGAGACCGACTTCATCCGAGCGATCACCCGTCGCACCGGCTGTGGACTATTGCTCGACGTAAACAACGTATTCGTCTCAGCGACGAACCACGGCTACGCGGCGCTCGATTATCTGTCGGATTTTCCGCTCGCCGAGGTGGGCGAGATTCATCTGGCAGGCCATGCCGAGCAGAGCGACGATGAAGGTGAGCGTCTTCTCATCGACAGCCATGATGGGCCGGTCGCCGACGCGGTCTGGAAGCTGTACGAGATCGTGATTTCCCGCTGCGGCCGCATCCCGACCTTGATTGAATGGGACAGCGAAATTCCCGCGTGGCCAATCCTGCAAGCGGAAGCGGCAGCGGCTCAGGCTATTCTCGACCGGTTCAGTTCGGCGCGTGCGGTGGGCGGTGGCCATGCTGCTTGATTATCCCACGGAGGAGAAGCTGCAGCCAAGCTTTGCGGTCGTTTTCGCACAGGGGCTGACGGACCCGGCGCGCGCGACACCGGTAGATGTCGTGGGCCCTCGCGGCAAGGCGGCGATCAAGCGCTACAACGTCTACCGCAACAACGTGACGGTTAGCTTGATCAATGCGCTTGCCGCTACGTATCCTGCCGTCCAGCGGATCACCGGCGTCGAGTTCTTCCGCGCCATGGCCCGCTTTCACGTCCGCGCAACGCCACCGACATCACCTCTGCTGTTCGAGTACGGCAGGGAGTTCCCCGCCTTTATCGAAGGTTATGAACATGCGCAGGACTTGCCTTGGCTCCCCGACACAGCGCGGATCGAGCGGGCCTGGCTCGACGCTTATCACGCGGCGGATGCCACGCCTCTGTCCCCGGATGTGCTCGCGGCCGTTCCATCGGACAGGCTTGGTGACCTCGTCTTCACGGCGCATCCGGCGGCTCGCATCGTGCGATCCGCGTATCCGGCCGTGGCGATCTTCGCGATGAACCGTGTCGAGGGCCCGATCAACCCGCTCCGGTCGAATGCGGCCGAGGATGCGCTGATCACCCGGCCGGATATGGAGGTAGCGGTACGGCTCCTGCCGCCAGGAGGGGCTGCCTTCCTGAAGACCCTGATCGACGGCGGAACGTTGGGAGCGGCTGCCGCCACGGCCTTTGCCGAAACGCCCTCCTTCGATCTTCCGGCCAACATCGCGGGAATGATCGAGGCGGGTGTCTTCACCGCAATTCACCTCTGAGATCGGCCATGAATCCCGGCAACCGAGAAGAACGCGGCGGGGTTGCTCACCGTCTGACGACGATAATCGACCAGGCGGTTGGGATCATTCGCTGGATCGCGCAGCCATCCCTGGCTCAACTCATGCTTCGTCTGGCCCTGGCGGTGCCGTTCTGGAAGTCGGGCATCCTGAAATGGAATGGCTTCTTTCAGCTGAACGATACGGCGATCTACCTTTTTACCGACGAGTTCAAGCTCCACCTCCCCGGCGGCCCCTACGATTTTCCGGCTCCGGCAGTTATGGCCTTCCTCTCCGGCTGCGGTGAGATCATCTTTCCGGTGCTCCTCGTACTCGGCTTGGGGACCCGGTTTGCCGCATTAGGTCTCCTGTTCATGACCTGCATCGTCGAGCTTACCGTGCCGGACGGCTGGCCGATCCATATTACGTGGGCGGCTATGGCGCTCGCCATCATGGCCTGGGGTCCCGGTTGGCTGTCGATCGACCATGCGCTCTGTCGGTTGCCGGGATTGCGCGTCAACGAGGCGGCAAGCGCCTGACGCGAGGCTCTGCGAAGTCCGTCGTTATTTGCGAGTGGAAACGGCCAACCCCCGCGACGATCGCTCAGGGTCAGTTGCGCCGTTTCTCGGATGTCGGGAGCGCGGCAGCTTAGCCCCAATGACCGGACCTCTCTGAGATAGATCGGCGCGGCCGAGTCGGGCCAGGGCACGAAGTCGCTGCGCTCCAGCCCGCTGCGCGGGGAATGAACCGAAGGGCCTCGGCCAGCACCCTGATGCGGCGAGCCATATCAAGCCCACCGATAACGCAATAACAAAATTGCCTTGACGAATAGCGCCAACCTGTTTGCTTAAACATGTCGAATATATTTCGGCTCGCAAAAAATTGATTCACGCCATGTCGCTGAAAGCCGATCGACCGATCAATCGCGCAATGGTTGCCGGGTGTGCCATTTCTGCCACGCGCAACTATTTGAAATTACACATGCCCAGAACATTAAATCCCCTCTTGTGCAACCTTCATGCCAAAACGCAAAAGTTGTGCAAGCGTTCTGCGATGCGGGTTGCCGCCTTTCGACCTCATGCCTGGTCCGCCAACCGCCCGTTGATGCAGTCCGCGTGCCCGACGAGATGCCCACCGCGCTCAACTCCCACATCGCCTCGCGCTGGCGCCATGCCTTCCATCGAGGGCGACGCCAACACGCAACCCACATAACGCCCGCTGCACTGTCGGTGCCTCACACCCCGCGACTTCGTGCCTTGGTGCATTTCGGACGCCGGCCTATACGGCGCGGGGATGGGCTCGTCATTGCCGGCATCCGAAATGCTTCACACTTTCGGACTCATGCGCTGCAGCGAAGATAGTGGCGACCCCGTTCCCTTGGACCCACCGCGGCGATAGGCTCGTCGCAAATCTTTGGAGGGCGGTGATGCGACGGCGGGAATTCGTTGCGGGACTCGGAAGCGCGGTGGCGTGGCCGTTCGCAGCGGGGGCGCAGCAGAGTGGGCGCGTGCGGCGCATCGGCGTGCTGATGTCCTACAACGAAACCGATCCTGACGCCAAGGCGCAACTCTCCGCGTTCATTGACGGGCTTGCGGAGTCGGGTTGGACAGACGGCCGCAATATACGGATGGACGTTCGGTGGGCTGCCGGCGACGTTGACCGGATGAGGGTGTTAGCAAAAGAGTTGGTTGCCCTGCAACCCGATGTAATCCTCGCATCTACAACTGCGGTGACCGCTGCGCTCCAGCGGGAGACACGGACGATCCCGATCGTGTTTGCACTCGTCTCCGATCCGGTCGGCGATGGGTTCGTTGCCGGCCTGCCCCGCCCGGGTGGGAACATCACGGGCTTTGTCACCATGGAAGGGGCAATTGCGGGAAAATGGTTAGAGTTGCTCACAGAGATCGCGCCACGCACTATGCGGGCTGCGATAATGTTCAACCCCGACACATCGCCCGGCGGTGGAACGTATTTCCAGCCCGCCTTCGAGGCTGCTGCCCGAGCACTCAAGGTGGCGCCGATCGCCGCGCCCGTTCACAACGATGCCGAGATCGAAACTTTCATTACCTCGCTTGGAAGAGAGCCGGGAGCGGGCCTCGTCGCCAATTTGGATGCTTTCATGTATAACCATCGCGCGACAACTATATTGCTGGCAGCTCGAACCAATGTGCCGGCGGTCTTTTCGGCTTCCGCCGGAGCTAGAGACGGGGGGTTGCTTTCCTACGGACCATACTTCGCAGACATACACCGTCGCGCGGCTCCCTATGTGGACCGAATTCTCCGAGGCGAAAAGCCAGCCGACCTGCCCGTTCAAGTGCCAACCAAATTTGAGATGGCCGTGAACCTCAAGACCGCCAAGGCGCTCGGCCTTACGGTGCCGCAATCGATCCTCCTCCGGGCCGACGAGGTGATCGAGTAAGCTGCAAAACCGCGCAGGTGCGTCGCAGCATCGTTTCATCGCGTTCGTCTGCAACGGGTCATCAGCGCCTATCAAGGCATGTCCGCGTCGGCGGCAGGTTTCGCCGCAAGCAGCCTTGCCCGCCCCTTTCGGACGATGGTGCGATTGATGTAGCTTTGTCGAAACGGGGGGGCGATGAAAATTCACCGACGAAAACTTCTGCGTCTGGCAGCGGGTGCCGCCGCGCTTCCGGTGTTATCGAGGATCGCAAGAGCGCAAACCTATCCGACCCGACCCGTTCGGTGGGTTGTTGGCTTTCCACCAGGCGGGACCACCGACATCATCGCACGGCTCGTGGGCCAATGGCTGTCCGAACGGCTCGGCCAACCCGTCATTATCGAGAACCGACCCGGAGCCGGCAGCAATATCGCCACCGAGGCTGTCGCGCATTCGCCGGCCGACGGCTACACGCTCTTGCTGGTCGGTCCGCCGCACGCGATCAACGCGACCCTTTACGACAGGCTGAATTTCAATTTCGTCCGTGACATTGCCCCGGTCGCAAGTCTGATGCGGGTTCCAAATGTCATGGAGGTCAGCCCCTTCGTTCCGGCGAAAACAGTACCCGAATTCATTGCTTACGCGAAGGCAAACCCTGGCAAGGTGAACATGGCTTCGCCAGGCAGCGGGACAGCCGTTCATGTTGCAGGCGAGTTGTTCAAGGTGATGAGCGGCGTCGACATGGTTCATGTTCCTTATCGCGGCGATGCACCCGCGTTTACTGATCTTATTGGAGGGCAGGTCCAGGTCATGTTCGGAACTATGCCGTCATCCAGCGAATTTATGAGGACCGGCAAAGTGCGACCGCTTGCCGTGACAACAGCAACGCGCTCCGCGGCCTTCCCGGATTTGCCGACCGTCGGCGACTTTGTGCCGGGCTACGAAGCGAGCGCGTGGTTCGGCGTCGGCGTACCGAAAAACACGCCCGTCGAAATCGTTGAGATCCTCAACAATGAGTTCAACGCGGCGCTGGCCGACCCTGGGATCAAGGCACGATTCGCTGACCTCGGTGGCACGGCCCTCCCGGGCTCGGCGGCCGACTTCCGCAAGCTGATCGCAGAAGAAACGGAAAAATGGGCCAGGGTGATCCGCGCGGCCAACATCAAGGCCGAGTGAGGCCCGGCGACGGGTTTGGGTCATGAGCGCCATTTCGCCGACATCGTGAGCATTTCCGCTGGAGCGCAATGAGCGGACCTAGCGGAGCGAGATCGCTTCGTCGCAGTTGGGCATCAAAACCTGCCGGGATCGGTGTATTGGCCGTTCCCGCGCGGTAGGTGGCCTGCTAATTTCGCGTCAGAGAACGGAAGCACCAAGTGCGCCAAGCCGTTCAGCGCTTTCAGCGGGCCGCATGAAGCGAGTGGCGATATTCGGGAATGCCGGCGGCGGCAAATCAACGCTGGCCCGAGAATTGGCGGCGATCACCGGATTGCCGCTTTACGTGATCGACAAAATCAGGTTCCCGACCGGCGTGGCCGAAATACCTCGCGAAGAATATCTCAAGCTACATGCCGACCTGTTGGACCGCGACGAATGGATCATTGACGGTTTCGACGCCGTCAAGACGACTTGGGAAAGATTTGAGGCGGCGGATACGCTAATTCATATTGATTCGCCGCTGATCGTGCATGGAGCTATCGCCGAATTTTGGTGACGGAGGGGCTCAGGCGGCAGCGGCTTGAGCTTGCGATTTGACGACCTCGATTCCGTCAGCGAATTTTATTCCGTGGATGAGTTTTGGCAATTGGTTGTGACCATCGAGGCGACGCCAGCTTTTCTCGGCGGCTTCGGCGAGCTTGAAGATCATGGCGAGCGCGGTCTTGTTCGAGAGACACCCCTTCGATCGTACCGTGCGGTGACGGATGGTCGCGAACGAGCTTTCGATGACATTGGTCGTGCGCAGATGTTTCCAATGCTCAGCTGGAAAGTCGTAGAAGGCCAATAGTGCATCGCGATCCTTGATCAAGCATTCGACCGCCTTGTCGTATTTGACGCCCCAGATTTCCACGAAGGTGTCGAACGCTGCGAGAGCATCCTTCTTGGTCTCAGCCATCCAGATTTCCTGGAGCGCCCGCTTGGCTTTCGGTTGCTGGCTCTTCGGCAGCCTGTTCAACACATTGGCGGTCTTGTGAACCCAGCAGCGCTGAGAGCGCGTCGTAGGCCAGACTTCTTCGAGCGCTTGCCAGAAGCCGAGCGCGCCATCGGCGACCGCAAGCTCAGGTGCGTGGTGGGTCACTAAACGGCTTGTTAAGGGTCTATTCGTCGCCCCCGCAGGCTGGCCAGAAGGCGCGTCTGTTATCGAGAGCTCAATCAGCAGTTACCGTGTGCTCTGGCCCTGCCATAAGCACCTGACGCCGAAGTACCGATCCTACATATTAGAAGTCGCGAAGCGGAAACAGACTTTTCATTTGTGCTCAAAGCGAGAGATGCGGCAATTTCTTCAAACGATCAAAAATCAGGTCAGTTCGACTCAGCCCACGTAGGGCGGGCAACGATACTGCGTCCAGCGCCAAGTTCTCGCATCGGCGGCGGGGCAACTCACCGCTGACTATTGAACCAAGGAGTGCGCGAATGTCGGGGCCGTTCCCCCACATTGAACCATACGAGAGGGGTATGCTCGATGGGGGCCGATGGGCACCAGGTCTACTGGGAGTGCTGCGGGAATCCCGCTGGCAAGCCTGCGCTGTACCTGCACGGTGGTCCCGGTTCAGGCTGCTCGGCAGGTCAGCGGCGGTTCTTTGATCCTCACCTCTACCGTGCCGTGCTGCTGGATCAACGCGGGTCAGGGCGCAGCCGACCGCTAGCGAATGAATCCGACGCCGACCTCAGCAGCAACACCACTGCCCACCTGATCGCCGACATTGAGGCATTGCGTGAGACGCACGGCGTGGATCGTTGGACCATTTTGGGTCTGTCCTGGGGCACCACCCTCGGCTTGGCATATGCCCAGGCTTACTCCCACCGGGTGAGCGCGCTGGTGCTGGGTTTTGTAACCACCACCTCCCGCCGCGAGGTGCAATGGGTCACCGAGGATGTCGGACGCATCTTCCCACAGGAGTGGGACCGTTTCGCCAACGCCGTCCCAGGCCACTTGCGGCACCGGCGGCTAGTCGATGCCTACGCCACCATGCTCGCTGACCCCGACCCCACCGTTCGCGATAACGCTGCGCGCGAGTGGTGTACTTGGGAGGAGGCTCATGTCTCGTTGACGCCGGGGCACATGCCAAATCCGCGATACCAGGATCCAGCGTTCCGCCTGCGTTTCGCCCGGCTGGTTACACACTATTGGCGGCATGCGGCCTTCCTTGAGGAGGACCAACTCATCCGCGACGCCGCCAAACTGAACGGTATCCCCGGTGTGCTGATTCACGGACGCTACGATGTTAGCGGACCATTGGTGACCGCTTGGCACCTCTCACAGCGATGGACGACCAGTCGGCTGCGAATCCTTGACGACGCTGGACACGGCGGCGGCGAGGAGTTCGTGCCGCTGGTTCTCGGTGCCTTGAACGAGTTTGCGGCATTGTAGTCGCGCACTAAGACCAATCGAGTAGCGTTGTGGAGAGACCGCTCCTCCATGCAACAGAAAACGGAAATCCGGTCCGGTGGGCGGCACGCTGCGCTCGATCGGGTGGGCGGGCACGATGAACCCGGCCGGGAGGCTACGCGATACCATGACGTTCAACTATGCTGAGCAGACGATGCCTACAAGTCCGCGCCAATCACCGATGCAAATCCCTTGGTGTCCCAATTGTCAGACACCGATGGAAGCGAGGGAGCGTCACCCCTTCTTGTCGTCGCCGAATAGAGTGGTCGTGAGATTTGAATGCCGGGAATGCGGCCATGAAAGCCTGCAATCCCGTCAGGACGATCAATCTCGCTCCTGGTGGCAGAGACTATGGGGCCGCAAATAGGAGCGCCGAGGCTTAGGTCATAAGCCTTTCGACGTCTCGGCGGGTGAGGCGGCGACCTTGGATGGGTTGAGATTTCGATTGAGACGCAGGCCTCGGCACCGGCGCAGCCTGACAGGACGCTTCCGGCTCATTCAATTCGTTGACCGGGACGGGGGTCCAAGGAACCGCCAAGAATGGAAGCGCGCTCATGAGACCCTCTCGCGTTGGACGCTAATTGGTATCCGTCCTCCGCCTTGGGGTTCATGGCCGAAGACCCATCATCCAAACTGAAGAGGTTCGTGAAGGTTCTGAGCGATGACGAAAGAAAGAACAGCGTCGTGGCCCGTGAGCCTGGCCGATCGCTGCCGATGGTCGTTGGGAAGCTGCGCTGAACCAAAAAAGCCCCGGCCTGGGACGGGCCAGGGCTTCAATGATGATGGCTCAATGTCGCACGTGCCTTTTTTGCACGTACAGGCGCATCGTAGCCCTTAAGCGTTAATGAAAAGCCCCGGCTCTTGGGGAGCACGGGGCAAGTTGTTCCGCAGTTACTCCCGAATTGGATCGTGACCAGACCCGGGAGCATTATCATTTTATCACATCTCAAATAAAAACGCCCCGGCTTCAGGGAGCCGGGGCATGAGTTAATGGAAATGGCTCCCGAGCATGTGAATCGGGAGCGCCAGCAGGCTAGCACGGGTAGCTATCGCGAACTATGCCATCTGCGCAGTGCCCATGTGAAAACTGATTTTCGAGTTGGTAAAGCGAACCAATTTAGCGGACGACCGGATGCAGTGTGAACTTGGTGTCCTCCGCGGAGGGGATTACCCAAATAGCCAACCTTCCCGGTGCGACGTTAAACTTTCTGTGATCGACGCAATTGTCCCGAGACGGTCCTCTGCGGTACCGATCAGGCCCCCATCGCGACATAATGGGGCCCGACGGGAACGCTGTCGCGCTCAACCGATCCCTTTTGCCCTGAGAAGAATCGACACCGCTATGACGATCGCAGCGACTAGGGCGCCCGACGTCACGCCCAAGAGTAAACTTCGGCGGCCGAGCCTCTCAAAGCGGGTTGCTGCATCCGAGCCAGCGTCGAATCTGTAGCCTTGATTTCCCATTTCCCCGACCTCGTCCCCGATGTTGCGGGCGGCCGTGTAGCAAAGAGCGGCCCGCGGGTGAACTGTGGAAAATCGCACCGCATGATCCTACCGCCTCACACGCTCGCGGGAGCCTTTGCAGGATATATCTAGCCTGTGGGCGCTCTGGATTTACACCGGCCCTCGGCTGGTACCCGCCGGCCTCGGTCAATGTTCCGAATTGTGCAGATCGGTGACCATCGTCACATCGGCGAACGCGCGATCCCGGTATCGTGAGGTTTTGGCGGCCGGAACTTTGCCCTGGGCGCTTGTATATGGTTGCCGACCACTGAAATGGAGGCGACCGTGAGCTTGCTCGAATTTGGTCCGCGGAGTTGGTTTTCCAGTCGGAATTACAACATCGTTCAGAACGGCACGCTGATTGGCGAAATCAATTGCGCGTGGGCGCGGGAACGCGGATCAATCAGGATCGGCGACGCCAGCTATACCGCTTCGCGCGAGGGCTTAGTAAGCGGCGCTTTTTTTCTGGAGGCTAGCGGCAGGCGCCTTGTCAGCGCCGAAAAGCCCAACGCACTCCATCGCTTATTCACACTGCATCTCGCAGGTAAGACCTTCACGCTGAAGGCGGCCTCTGCCTTCTGGCGTGCCTTCGTCCTGATTGAGGGCGATCGCGAAGTCGGCACGATCGCGCCGCTAGGTTTGTTCACGCGAAAGGCCATGGCCGATCTTCCGGATGATCTGTCGCTGGAGGTCAAGGCGTTCCTGATTTGGCTCGTTGTCGTCATGTGGAATAGGAATCGCCAAGCGAATGCCGCCGCGAGTTCGTCGGCCAGCGCGACCGGAGCCGTCTAAACTAGCCCAGCTTCGACAATTTAGATTTGAGGGCGGTCGGCTTCACATTGAGACCGCAAATCCGGTGCGCGACCTGACCCGTCCGGGCAAAATGCTTCGCGGATTCTTGATCTGGGAACGAGAGAAGTAACCCTATGGAGCAGCAGGTTCGCATTCATGGGTTCTAATCGCTGTACAGTGGCGAAGGCAAGGCCGACATCCTCGGCGCTACCGCCGCTCGCCTTCTCAATATTCGCACGTTGTGAACCGCCGACAGCCGCTCCGGGTCACGACCTGCCTCTCGCGCTGCAAAATAATATCGCTAGACATTCGCCTGAACACCAGACATGCGACACCGGCCGCGATAGGCTCTCCGGCGAGAAGCACATATGGGCGACTTATGCGACACACACGCGAACTTGTCGCCGCCGGAGGGTTGATGAGCTACGGGACCGAATTTGAGGACATGTATCATCAAATGGGCGTTTATACCGGCAACATTCTCAAAGGCGCCAAGCCCGCCGACCTGCCGGTCGTGCAGTCGACCAAGTTCGAGTTCGTCATCAACCTGGG
Organism: uncultured Alphaproteobacteria bacterium; assembly: GCA_963787675.1. Lineage (GTDB taxonomy): Bacteria > Pseudomonadota > Alphaproteobacteria > Rhizobiales > Xanthobacteraceae > JAJPKK01. The sequence goes on from CAWBDV010000003.1 coordinate 884,851, forward strand.
AACGGCAAGGGCGCTCGGCATCGACGTGCCGCCATCGTTGGTCTCCCTCGCCGACGAGTTGATCGATTAGGCTCCACCGACATAGTACCGGGACGCCGATGCTTCGGCTGCTGCCATGCACAGTCGATGTCGGGAGCGGGTCATCTTCGCCCGTAGTGCGCATCCTCACTGGCGGCAGCTTATCCTCCGATAGCTTCCGTGACCCCTTGCCTCGCTGCACGGCAGAGTCGGGCCATAAGCTGCCGGATACACCGGCGCTGCAAAGCAAGATTAGATCTGTGCGGCTTCTGAGGCGGCGATCGCTACCAAGATTATCGGTCGGAACGCTTGTTACTCTTCTGCCTTGCCGGTGACACGCCGTGACAGAAGACTGGCGTCACAGTCGTCAGTTAAATCGGTAATTCACGCCAAAACGGGCGAGACCCCCGGTCCACTGCGTGCTCAAGGCGCGATTTGCAGACCCGAATATCGAACCGATGCCGGTGCCTCCGCCGATTGTTTCTATGCTTGCTGGCGTGGTGTTCAGATTGGTACGCCCAAGGTCGTAATAGAGCGCCTCGACCTTGGCCGACCAATGTGAGGAGAGAGCGTATTCGGCGCCGCCGCCGACGGTCCACCCGACCCTTGTGTCGGATGACGCGGCGGCCGTGGGCAATGTGGTGGTGATGGTCATCGCGGCCCATTGAACGACGGATCGTCAGCCTCGCCCCGCGTATGTCCTTTGTCCGCCCCGTTCCAACACAGCCTTGATCGCGAGATGGTCTGAACGGCGGGAGGCGGTTATCGGAAGTAACGCCCTCGGAACCGGCGCGTTCGCTAGTCATTAATTGCGCTCGGGCTAGATTTTTGAGAGTGGGCGAACGCGACGCATCGCTCGTCTCGATCGCCGACCACGCCGACCATAACCGTCGCCGATGCCCCTTCGCGACAGTTCCGGCAAAACTTTTCTGAGGCGGAAGCGCTCAATGACGATCCTCGCCAATGCAAAGCATGAAGCCGTGGCGCTTGCTTATCTCGCCGATCCGAAAAAGATCGGCTGGCGCGCCTACCGCAAGGTCTATCCGAAAGCCTCGCGTCATACGGCGGAGAACTGCTTCAGCCGATTGATGAAAAAAGAGGAGTTCGCGGCGCGCGTCGCCGAACTGCATGAACAGGCGGCCCAAGCCGCTGTGATGACGGCGCAAGAGGTGCTCGAGGAGCTCACCAAGCTCGGCCGCGCCAATATGGCAGACTACATTCAGATCGGCCCGAACGGCGACCCAATATTGAATCTCACGGGATTGAGCCGCGGCCAGGCTGCGGCGTTGGTCGAAGTCACCGTCGAAGATTTCAAAAACGGCCGCGGAGCGGATGCGCGCGATGTCCGCAGAGTGAAATTCAAGCTCGCCGATAAGCGCGGCGCGCTCAATCTTCTCGGCAAGCATCACGCGCTGTTCACGGAGCGACACGTTCATGAGGTCAGCGGTATAGGGGATCGATTTACAGCGGCGCTGGCGCGCCTGAATCAGGAAGGCGATGACGAAGATCATCACACATCCCGAAACGGAGATGCCCGCACGCCTGCGCGCAGGGTCAAGCGCGACCACGCCCGATGATGCCGCCTAACATTCGATAAGCGGGGGTTATCGACGGCAACGATCAGCGCTGCGTGTGAACTGGCAACGCTGGCGATGGGCGGCACCGTTTCGATAGGCCCGAGATGACTGCTTTCGGAGTTAGCTGCCGCCGACGCGGACAGGCGTTGTCGGCTCGTTTTGACCCGAAGCAGTCATGGGGCGAAAAAACGCGGTGCGTTGCAACAAGCGTCATCGACTCGCTGGACGGAAGTAATGAACCTTTGTCAAAGTCATCGGCGGCCTGTTGCACGCCGTTGCCGGTTCAGAATTCTGGCTTGTCAGCAGTCGGGACTGCGGCGTCCTTTCCGGCGTAATACAGATGTGGATTTTCGGCGCAGACTACTTCCGGCCAATCGTCCGTAGAGCGCCCGTAAGTTATGGTCGCCGACCAGGGCGTCGTGAAGACGCCCTCATCCTCGACCGTGAATTGGAGTTGCAAATGCTTGCCTCGATAGTTGGGGTCGCCATCGAAATAAATCGCATCCGGCGGAACCCGATAATTTTCCTTCGCGGCTCGTTCCAACCCTTCTTTCGCGGCTTCGTAATCGAGTAGCCGATATCGTTCAACAACGTGCAAGGCTTGGGTGTGTGGCGTGCCGAACAGATCGACCATGGCCAAGGGCCCGACCTTGATCCCCACCGTGTCTATTACCAGCGTGTCGCCCTCATAATGGCCTACGGAATCCCCATACCAGGACGGGGTCACGAGTGCCGGATGAGGTCGGTTCATGCGTACGTGGCGGAACTGCTGATCTAGGACATAAAGGATGATGATGCTGTCGCGCTGCTGGAGGATCTGCATGCCAATATCTCGAAAAACGAAGGGCACTCCTTCGGGCCAGCACTGGTTGAGCGGGGTCGGAGAGCCCAAACCGTTTAATTCGGCTTCGCCGTGCTGCTTCACGATCTCAGCCGCCCACGGCTTCAAGATCGGATTGGTGTAATCGCCGACCAGCTGATTAGGGTTGGACGCGCCCTTTTGTGGTCCCTCGCGCAGGCGCAACCTGTTCGTTACTGGACCAGGCCCCGATGCCGGCGGCTCGAAGCCCGGCCAATATGGGTGACTCCATCTGCCGGAGAAATCCGGGATGTACGCAGCGCCTTGCGTACTGGCTGGTCCAACCGCGGGCGCCACCGCTTGCCCCAAGGCGGATGTCGCCGCCGCTGCTGCCAACGGCATCAAGAAGAGGGAAAGCCGCTGCCTATGCATGCCCAGCTCCCATTCGCAGTTTGATCGGAGTGATAATCGAAGCTCCCGTCGCAACTGGCGCATTCGCTTCGCAGACGATTACAACGATTGTCATCGCTCACGTAAGGGGGCGCTAGGCTTATTGTGCCGCGCAAAATCGCGACGCGCCGGCCGCGAACTTGGTTTTGCGGTGCGGGGGGCAGAAAGTGCCCCGAACCTGACTTTCGGTCGTGCCGCGAGTTGCAAGCGGCTCCGGTACCGCCGAGAGGGTGACTTAAGAAGCCCTGATCTGACTGAATTTAATCGGTACTCAAGAGCATCTTTGCTTTGCAAAGTTCCTGCAGCCAGTCCTTGTGTCCCTTGATCTCACCTTGCGTGACAAGGTCGTCGACCCTGCGCTGAAGTTGCGATCCGCGCTCGCCGCGCCCAATGCTGCAAAGAAAATCTATTCGCGCCGTCAAGAACTCGACCAGCGGCAGCAACTCGGCGGCGGTAGCAACGCGAAGCCGGTGCGAGCAGCTCGCCGCTGCCGGCCAATTCCGATCTTCCATATACACCTCGGAAGCAACCCGCTCATACCAGACACGATTGTGCCCAACGCTTCCCATCCGCAGTGCCGCTTCTCCTTCCGACAACGCAGCGGCTCGAACGTCGGGCTGGTCCGCCGCCCACCCAAGAACCGCCAATGCATAGGGTCCCGTAAAGCCCATGCCGACCTCGCGTGAGATCGAGACCGCTGTCTGAGCCGACCGCATAGCTTCCACCCGATCACCGTAGCGCAACAACAATTCGGCCTTGTGGGCGAGGATGTTCGAACTCGTAGCGGCGCGCACCGAGCGCCCGCGCTTGCGCAAGCGCGCCATCAAGATGTTCGAGTGCTTCGGCCGCACGGCCGCCCTGGACAAGAGCGATGCCCAGCGACTGGGCCGCAAACATCTCATCTTGAGGGTTTTCAACTCGCGCGGCCAGCCTACCCGCATCGCTTATGATCGCAAGCGCCTCATCGGTGCGCTGAAGGTAGATCAGGCAATGGCCGACCATGATCCGGTTGGGAAGCGCGACGCGGCCGAAACCGTGTGCGTCGCAGATCGCCACGCAATCCTCGAACGCCCGAAGAGCGGTCACCATGCGGCAGAACGAATACTGGGCGTCTCCAATGCCGCTCAAGGCGCGTGCCCGCCATTCGGGGCTCTCTGCCCTCTCAGCGGCCGTTAGTGCGGCTTCGTGCTCGGCCAGGCATTGCTCGGTATCACCCTGGGCAAACCGGATGCTGCCGCAATAGTAGTGGACCTGGGCGCGCTCGGTCGCGAGTCCCCTTGTCTCGGCCAGAGGCAGCGCTTCCTCAAGCGCCACCAGTGCGGGTTCATAGCGGCTCAGAATTCGATTTGCGGCCGCGATTCCGATCAATGCCCGGCAGCGAGCGGCGGCGCTCGTCGCCTCGGGCCGAATCGCTTCCCAGGCTTGGAGCGATTCCCGGGCGCGACCGGCCTCACGAAGACATTCAGCCCGCACGGCCTCGAGCTGGAAGCGGTCCACGCCTTCCGCCAAGGCGCGCCCACGTTCCGCAAGCTCAAGGGCTCTCTCGTAGCGATTCTCCGTTGCTGCGGTGACCGCCGCGGCCCCATAAGCCGCAGCTGCACCCGGATCACGGGCCTGCTCCAGCTGCTCGGCGCGCAGGATGAGGTCGCGGTCCCGATAGAACTCGGCCGCCGCATGATGGAGGAGACGCCGCCGCTCATGCGTGAGGGACGAATAGACGCCATCGCGAATGAGTGCGTGAGCAAATAGAAACTCCTCGCCTTCCGGCCAAATCATCAAATGTCGCAGGAGCGTCGTCGGAACGTAGGCGGGGTCCCCAATAAGCGACCGCACGAAATCGAGGGAGAAGCGCTGGCCGGCCATCGCGGCCGCCTGCAGCGCCGCCTTGTCGAAGGCAGGGAGACGGTCCATCCGCGAAAGAACCAGCGATTGGATGGAAGCCGGTATGTCATCCGGCTGGGCGCTCTCCTCGGTGTTGCGCAGCAGCTGCTCAAGGAACAGAGGGTTGCCCCCAGCCCTATCGATGCACCGCTGCAGCAACCGTGCATTCGCGATCCGCAGCCGTTGCCCAAATTCCGTCGCCTCTTCTGGCCGAAGCGGCCCGAGATCGATCGCCGTGATGCCACCGCGCACCCGGCTGCGCCAAGCGTCATCCAGCTGATCGCCCTCAATCCGGGAGGTCAGGGCAAGAACCACACGAGAGTCGCTTGTCGCGTCCGCAATGGCCGCGATGTCTTCAAGCGTTGTCGCATCGGCCCAATGCAGGTCCTCGACGATCAACAGAAGCGCCTGCCGGACGCTGGCGGAACGAAGGAGACCGACAGCCACCCGCCGGCGGCCGCGATTGCGGGCAGCTTCATCCATGGCGTTGTAGAGGCTACGCAACTCGACCGTCTGCGACAGATCGAGGAGATCGTTCAGGAAAGCGGCGTCTTGCGCCTCGACGAGCATGTCCTCGACGGCTCTGCCCGCTGCAGCCAGCCGGTCTTCCTCGCTGCTGGTCGGCTTGAGGCCAAGAATATCGGTCACAAGCGTGCGCAAGGGATCGTGTGCCCGTCCCATTCCGAAATCCAGGACGAGCGCCCTATGACAGGAAAATTCCCGCTCACGCGCGAGATCTGCGATCGCGTCCATCAGGCGCGTCTTGCCGATGCCGGCCTCGCCGCGGACATAGAGCATCTTGCCATGGCCGACATCTGCGACGCCGTCGAGGAGAGACCCGAGGAGCTTGATTTCCGCACGCCGGCCGACCAGGGGGACGGCCCGGCCCATGTTTCGCTCCGCGTGCTCGCCAACAACACGCCAAATGGGGACGGCCACCTCGAACCCCCGCAAAGCGACCGGGCCGATCAATTCGTATGCGATGAGTCCCTCGGTGGCCTCGCGCACGGAATCGGAGACCAGCGTCTCTCCGGCTGTCGCCCGCCCTTGCAAGCGTGCTGCAAGGTTGACTGGACTGCCGACAACCCCATAGGCGGCCTTCAACGTGCTCCCGGTATGGCTGGCCATGACGGTGCCGCCTGCAATCCCGACATGGACTGAAAGCTCAAGTCCGACCTGCGTACCGATCGCTGCCATAGCACGGTGGATCTCCCCCGCCGCTCTCACCGCCCGCAGGGGGTCATCGTCATGCGCCATGGGTGCCCCGAAGACACCCATGACGTTGTCTCCGATATGCCGCTCGATCGCGCCGCCAAACTTGGTCACCGTGCTGTCGACCGCTTCGAAGAACCGACCTAGAATGGTATGCGTCTCCTCAGGATCACGGAGAGCGGCAAGCGCCGTGTAACCAGAGATGTCCGCAAACAAGATGGTGACTTGGCGGCGTTCGCCCTGATCCTCCGGCGCATCGCGGCGGCTTGCGAGGCCACCGGTCTGCTTCGCGTCTTCGAGCGCAACGCCGCAGCCACCGCAGAACCTCTCGCCGGGCTCATTCGAGAAACCGCACTCGAGGCAGGGCTGCGGCAGAGTTGCGCCACACTCCGCACAGTAGCGCCGTCCTTGCCGATTATTCGCTTTGCAGCGGGGGCAAGAGATCGGCGTCACTGGCAGCCCGTTCCGCGAGCCTTGAGCAACTGACGCTTCCATTCACACGGTCTCATTCGCCATGCAAATAGCAGTATTGTGGTGGAATTGGACAGTACCACCGGCTGAGGCGTCGGGGCGTCACCCAGCGTTTTTCGAGAAAGGTAGCGTTGCTCGGGCCGGGTTGGAGCGGTCTCGTCGTCCGGTGGCTAGGCAGCTCCGGACACTTGCGGCCGGTGAGCCTACCCTGCCGGTCGTGTATCTTCAGCGAGCAAGCGGGAAACTCATTTGCGCAAATTCCTCGCCGAAAGGTTCCTCATTGTGGCCAGAGAAAAAAGTGCTTTGCCAACCTGGATAGACGTTAAGACTGCACTGCTCTCGTTCGATCGCGCGGCCTTCTGGGGGTGATCCAAGATCTCTACACTGCGAGCAAGGACAACCGAGCATTCTTGCATGCTCGGTTGGGACTCGGTCATGATCCACTCGAACCCTACAAAGCGAGCATTTCGACGTGGATATGCCCGGATATAATGAGGAACGAGCCAATATCAGTTTCAAAAGCCAAGAAGGCCATCGCGGACTACAAAAAAGCGGTAGGGCGCCCAGAAGGATTAGCGGAGCTATCGATTTTCTATTGCGAGGAGGCGTTTGACTTGCTGGAAGCTTGCTCCCTGGAAGACGAGAGCTACTTTGCTGCCCTGATACGTATGTATGACCGGGCCCTGAATTTCGTATCGAACCTACCAACTCCTGAGCGGTCCACTTACCTCGAACGCCTCGACAAACTAAGATCACGCAGCAGGCATGTCGGCTGGGGCGTTGGGGACAATCTCAATGACCTCTGGTACGCCGCTGACCTCGACGGCCACCAGAGTGAATAACGGCTGTTCGGACGATCCGCCGACATTGCTGCCAAAGCCACCCGTGATTTGCCATGCGACGTCTGCCGGAGGACCCCCGCGGACCTTGTGCTTCTCTGCACTCCTGCCCAATGCCAGATTTTGCGACGAAAAGTCCAGGACGCCCGATGACGACCCAACCATTGACCGATGCGGAATTTGATTGCGTGCGCGAAATTCTCGAACGCTTCGGCGACAAGTGCTCGATGAACCTCGAAACACTTGATGGCTTCCTGGCTGCCGTGAGCTGTGGTCCCGAGGACGTTCCCCAGAGCGAGTACCTTCGAGAGATCTGGGGAGACGACCTCATCACGGAGGACGCCTTCACGGCTCAGCCGCTCCTGCAGGAATTTATAGCCCTGATCGCGCGTCATCGGGAGGTCATCGCGCACGCTCTGCAGACGGGCGATGTGTTCACGCCGCTGCTGCTGGCAGATGAAGGTGGGTGCTATCGCGCCAACGACTGGGCAATCGGTTTCCTGCGCGGGTTGGAAATACGCAGAAAGGAATGGGGTCCGCTCCTTGATGATGAAGAACATGCCGGAGCACTTGTGCCGATTTTTGCGCTGGCGCACGAACACGACCTCGATCCAACGCTGCGTCCCTACTCGGAGCCTGTGAGTGCTGAGTTGAGGGAGAAGCTGATCGTGGGTGCCGCCGCCGGGGTGATGAAGATTTACCGCTACTTTACGATGGAACGACTGGGGGCGACGGATTGGACCGTCGGCAACACCACCCATCGCTCGAGCGAGTCAAAGATCGGACGAAACGAGCGCTGTCCTTGCGGTTCGGGTAAGAAATTCAAGAAGTGCTGCGGGAGTATAACTTTGCATTAGAGTGGGCGTCTCAGAGGGACGGACGCTGGTCGCCCGCTAGCCGGTGCGATTACTGGGTCCTCTTGCCGAGCCAATCTGTGATCGGCTGGGCTAGGTCTGACCTGGAGCGGTCGTGAGGATGCTCCCCTCAACGCGGGACGATGTAGGGAGCCAAGCGCCTGTGCAGCTCCGCCACCCGTTCCAGGTTGGTCACGAGCCTGCGGCAGCCGCGGTCGATATTGTAATCGGCGAGCGGCTTGAACCCCAAGTCGGCTTTCGCCGACCTGGGCCGCGTTGCTGACGGATACGAAAGGCCGCAACGGTTGTCTCGACCGTGACGCCGAGCGCAGGGAAAGGTATTTCGGGTTCCCCGTTTCGCGCGCCCTGGATCGACTGAAGATAAAAATGCCGCTACGCCCGCGGCGGCAGGATCGCGGTTGCGTCCACCTCGATGAGGAAAGATGGGTTGGCGAGCCGCGTGACTTGCAGGAGCGTCGAGGCCGGCAGTGCGCTTTTATTGCTGAAAAAGGATGCGCGCACTTCGCGATAAGCGTCGGAGTTCTGCTCGATATCGGTGAGGTAGGTTACGAGCCTCACGACGTTATCCACGCTGCCGCCAACCGAAGCGAGTGCAGTCTTGATGTTCTCAAACGCTTGCGCGGCCTGGGCGCGGAACTCCTTCGCGGCCTTTCCGCTGGCGTCGACGCCGGTCTGGCCGGCGACAAAGACGAGGCGATGCGGACCGTTGACCTCGACCACCTGGCTGTAAGCGGTCGGTTGCGTCATCCCGGAAGGGTTGGAATGTCGCACGTTCGGCCCCGCCTGGGCCTGTGCCGAGCCTGTTGCGGCAGCAGCACTGGCGGCAGCCACCGCCGTCACGGCAGTAACAAACTCACGCCGCGATGCGGCCGCCTCGCCGGAGGGAGCAGAATCTTCTTGAGATGTCATGGCCGTTACTCCTTCGTGCATGAAAGTCGCGCAATGTTGAGCGCGCCCGTAAGCCTAGCCTGAACAACTCGGCGCACAACCGCCAACTGGCGCACAGCTCCAGATCCCGCGTCCAAATCTGTTTCAGCGGGTCGCTGGGGACCAAGGTTTCACGACTGCTGCCGCCGGTCGAGAGGTCTGGTTGTGGCCCAACTGCGACGAGCCGATCTCGCTCCGCTAGGTCCGGTCACTGGGGTCAAGCGGCGATGCTCATGTCGCACGCCAAACGACGCGATTGACCCGGAGCTGACTTTCCCCGCCGTCAATTGCCGCATTGCGAAAGGTTCCAGCGCCTCGGTGTCGTCAGGCGACATCTCCCTTGAAGGCGGTATTGTGCTTGGGGAACAAGACGTGCCCCTTGAGCATGTAGTTCCAGTACAACTGCGGCAGGAAGCTCACTTTGATCCACCAGCCAACCCAGCGCTCCTTCGCGGGATTAAGCGGCAGCGTCGGTGTTACTTTCCCGCCGTAGATGAACTCCGCCATAATAGCTTTGCCGACGGCGGTCGTCAGCGGGCAGGACGCATAGCCGTCGTAGCCGCCTTCGACCGCCGTCTTGCCCATCAAGTGGAGAATGTTGCCGACGACGACCGGGGCCTGTTTGCGCACCGCCGCCGCGGTCTTCGAGTTCGGCGTCGATGCAACGTCGCCGAGCGCGAACACGTTAGGATAACGCACGTGCTGCATCGAGTTCTGGTTCACCTCCACCCAGCCCGCCGCGTTCACCAGTGGGCTCGACCTGATCTCCTCGGGCGGACTTTGCGGCGGCGACACGTGCAACATGTCGAACGGCACGGTCGCTCGCTCGCCCTTGTTCTGGTCGCCGACGTTCTCGAATGTTGCCGTCTTGGCCGCTCCGTCGACTGCGACCAGGTTGCGCTGGTAGTGCACATTGACGTCGTATCGTGCCGCGACCTTGACCAGTTCGCGGGCAAAGAACGGAACGCCGAAGATCACCGGCGCGTGCACGTAGTAGTCCAGCTTGCAATCCTTCAAGATGCCATGACGCTGCAAATGGTCGGCGGCGAGATAGACGATCTTCTGCGGCGCGCCGGGGCATTTGAACGGCAGCGGCGGCTGGGTGAATACCGCGCGGCTGCCGGCCTTCAGCCTTTGCAGGCAATCCCAGGTATAGGTGACATGCGTGGGCGAATAGTTGCTGCACACGCCGTTCTTGCCCAGCGTCTCCGCCAGGCCCGCGATCTTGTTCCAGTCGAGCTTCACGCCGGTGCAGACCACAAGGTACTCGTAGGTCAGCGCATCGCCGTTCTTGAGACGGACAATGTTCTTCTCCGGCTCGAAGGTCTGGGCCGCGTCGCGGATCCATTGCACGCCGACCGGGATAAGGCTTTGTTCCGCGCGGCGCGTGCGCGCCAGCGAATAGACGCCGGCGCCGACCAGCGTGAGGGCCGGCTGATAGTAATGGTCCGGCGACGGCTCGACGATGGCGATGTCGACGCCCGGAGCGCGACGCTTCAGGATTGCCGCAACGGTGATGCCGGCAGTGCCTCCACCGACAATGAGAACTTGATGGTGTGTTGAGCCTGGCATTTCTCCACCTCAATCTCGTGGGCATCTGATGATTTTCACAGGACGGAGTGCGATCGGCCAATATGTGATTTCTCACCCACTGTCAGATGCAGAAATCGGCGACGGGGAATTTTCGCAGCATCGCCCGCGCGAGCCTGAATTCCCTCCGCGGAAACAGAAGGTACGCGCAAACGAGTATCAATCTATTTTTCGGATTGCTCGCCCGCCGGAGGCACTATCGCTGCCTTTAATTCGCGGAACGTCGGCATGTCCCGTTGGCCGCTCTGTAGTCAAATTATCAACAAACAGGGGGGCTTTGACAAGACCACGTCGGCGGAAACCAGTCTAATTTGCTGCGGGTGCGTGTGACAGAAGATGGCCCGTTTGAGACCTCCGGCCTCAAGGACCAAGAGGTCAGCTATCGGATGGCGAGCCGCCGTGAGTAGCGATAGGAGCGGACGGGTGAAGATGACCCTCAACTGACATAAAGGCGCTGTTACTCGATCACCTCGTCAGCGAGGGCGAGCAGCGTTTGTGGGATGGCGAGCCCGAGCGCCTTCGCGGCTCTCGCGTTGATCACCAGCTCAAATTTTGTAGCGCGGGCAATAGGAAGATCAGCAGGCTTTGCACCATTGAGTATGCGGCCAGTGTAGTTGCCGACTTGGCGAAACATTTCTTCAATGCTTGATCCGTAACTCATCAGGCCGCCAGCCACCGGAAACTCGCGTAGCCAGTAGGCGGCAGGCACCTTATGGGTTGCTGTCAGCTCAACCAGCCGAGCGCGACGGCAGTGACGCGATCTTGGTCTGGAATTGCCACTTCCAGGTGAGGATTTGACCAGGATCCCTCGCGGGTACGCATTTGCTCCTCATTGTGATTTGGTAGATCCCGACGTTGGCATCGGCGGTGTGTTGTTTAATTCCGGTAAAAAACAATCCATCTCCGGCTGCGACGAATGTCGGCGTTTTCATGTTCCAGAAACTCGACTGGGTTCGACCGGTCTCGCTCCAGAACGGCAATGCAAGGATGACAAGCGGTAAGAGAGCGAGCGTACGTTTCGCCATTCGAGCCTCCATGAAAAGTGTCTTTGCGGCGCGACGATCGAAAGAGTTTGGCGCGTCTTGTTAAACTGCGAATCCCAGGAACCAGCGCACATTTCTGCACGATTCAGGGTATATCGCCCCATGGCAGAACCGCCGGGCCCGACCTGTACGAGTCCGGCCAAACGATCACCTCGGCGGAAGTATCCTTGAATTGCTCAAGGCCGTTGCCCTGCACGCGCTGAAACTGCACCGTGAGAATACGGGGCTGCAACCACTCGCCGAATTCCGTGAAACCGATGGTGCCCGCGACTGTCGAAAACTCGTGGTGATGGATGTAATCGGCAAGCTTGGCGTCGTCCAGGCTCTTGGTTCCTTCGACAGCTTCGGCTATTACCTGCATCTGGGCGTAGGTTGTTGGGGCCATGATATACCCGAGTGGATCAATACCATCGCTTGTAGCCTTCTCCTGATATTTCTTTAACAGTTCGAGCACTCCGGGGAACTTCATGGAAGGCGCCGGAAGCCAAAAATCGAAACCCACGACACCGTTAAGCAGCGGACCGAGTTGTGTCTTGATTGAGGTGGTCTGCAGCCCGACCATGCTGCCCCCGAATTGCCTGGCCTTGAGGCCGATCTCCTTAGCTGCACGCACCATGCCGACCGTGTCTATCGGATACGACGCGACATAGACGATATCAGCGTGCGTCGCCTGGATCGCACGCAGGATCGTCGTGAATTCCAGCGTGGACGGCGGATAGGTCTTGTCGTAAACGATCTTCAGGCCGGCGGCTTGCGCGTTGGCGCGCGCGCCGTCGGCCGCGTTGCGCGAAAACTCGGCGTCGGCGGCCACGATGGCGACCGTTTCCGGTTTCGGAGTGATCGATTTTGCGACTTCAAAAAAGCCCTGCGACAGCGCCTTGCGCGAGTCTGCTCCCGTCGGCATGAACGAGAAGTACCTGCCGTAGCGAAACTCGCTGTTCACATCGAATCCATAGAGGCCGGTGAAGACCTTGTTTCGCTGGATGATTACCGGCATCGCCGGCGCCACCATGTTGGTCGCGTAGGGACCGACTACGAGGTCGACTTTGTCGACGTCGAGAAGCTTGATGTAGATGCCGGGAACATTTGCCGGATTGCTCTGATCGTCATAGTAGACGAGCTTCACCGGCCGGCCGAGCAGGCCGCCGCGAGCATTTACGTCCGCCTCCCAGATCTTCATCACGATCAGCCCAGGCCGGCCGTTCGGCGAAAGACCGCCAGTCAAGGCCATGCTGAAACCGATTTTGATCGGTGACTGTGCGTATGCGGGCGGCGCAGCCACGACCGCGACGACGGAATAAACAAGCCCTGCTATCGCTACGGCACATCGTGCCGTGCCGTGCTCCCGCCAAGCTGGGTTAGCAAGGGCAGTGAGGTGTGGTTTCAAGGCGGCGACAAGGCTACTGACGACTTCTCTGTGCCACGGTATGCTCACGAGCACCAAAACGGGGAGCAGAAACGCCAATGTTGAGGTGACATAATCGACGCAGTCGAAAATTGCGAACATGGCACCCACCTTGTTTCGCGAGGGATTATGACTAACGCGGGCAGCCTATCTCTGAGTTCGGACGGAAGTCGCAAAATCGTTCCGAAAAAGTTCGAAAATGTTTCCGAACTGAGGCCAGATTGCTAGATGCCAGAGATTTATACTTTTGGCCCATTTAAGCTTGACGCCGGATTGGACGTACTTTCCCGCGCGACCGAGCCCCTGACGCTTGGGCGACGGGCTGCAATTCTTCTGCGGTTGTTGATCCAGCAGCCGGGAGTGCCAGTCTCGAAGGATGTGTTGATCGAGGCCGCGTGGCCCGGCGTAGCCGTGGAAGAGAGTAATCTGACTGTCCAAATTACGGCATTGCGCCGGGCCCTGGGCGAAGAGCCCGGCGGCGAAAGCTGGATCGAGACGCTTCCCCGCAGAGGTTATCGATTCATCGGACCGACCGTCACCAAGTTGGGGGCCAGTCGAACTGCAATGGCGCCGGCGGAGCTGTTCGCGATTTCTGGCAAGCCATCGATCGCGGTATTGCCTTTCCAAAATTTGAGCAGCGATCCGGAGCAGGAGTACTTCGCGGACGGCATAGTCGAAGAGATCATCACCGCCCTTTCGCGCCTGCGTTGGCTGTTCGTGATGGCGCGCAATTCGAGTTTCACCTACAAGGGCCGCGCCATCGACATAAGGCAAGCGGCTCGCGAGCTCGGGGTGCGCTACATGCTGGAAGGTAGCGTGCGCCGAGTGGCCGACAGAGTGCGGGTCACGGGCCAGCTTATCGATGCATCTACCGGCGCGCATCTTTGGGCCGACCGGTTCGACCGCCCGCTCGATGACATTTTCGCGGTGCAGGACGAGATCACAATTGCGGTCGTCGCCGCGGTCGAGCCGAACTTGCGCTCAGCGGAGATCGAACGTGTCAAGCGCAAGCAACCCGAAAGCTTCGATGCTTACGATCTCGTCTTGCAGGTGCACTCCATTGCAACGTTCATGCCGGATTCCGCAGCCAAAGGCCTTCCCTTGCTCGAACGCGCGTTGTCGATCGAACCGGACTACGCAATGGCGCACGGCTACGCCGCAATCTTGCATCAGAACTTGTTCATTCGAGGCGGCCTGCTCGATGAAAACCGCGACGCGGCGATTCGCCATGCGCACGCCGCGATCACCCATGGCCGCGACAACGCCCCTGCCTTGGCAATGGCCGGGCTGGCCGTCGGACTTGTTGAGCACGATTTCGAAGCTGCGGTTGCCGCGTTCGAGGGGGCGATGGCCATCAGCCCCTCCTATGCCACGGCCTACAATCTCGGCAGCATCGTACTCGCCTGGGCCGGCGAAGCGGAGCGCGCGATCGACTGGGGCGAGAGAGCGCTTCGCCTGAGCCCATTCGATTCATGGAACTTCGTGGCTTGGCTTGCGGTCGCGCTTGCACATTTCCAACGCAAGCGTTTTGAGGCGGCCGCGAGCGCCGCACGCAAGGGAATTCAGTGCAATTCCGCTTTCAGCGTCTGCTACGTGGTGCTGGCAGCGGCGCTTGCAGCGCTGGGAAAACTCGAAGAAGCGAAGGGGACTGTTGCGAGGTTGCACGCAATCCAGCCCGGCTTTACCATTGCGAGGCATTGCGCTGGCGTCGGCGCCGTGGTTGCGCTGTCAGAACCCTTGTCAGATGTCCTTCGCAAAGCCGGGCTGCCTGAATGAATCTTGTGCAAGGTTTTTCAATTCTTGATTGCCCGCATTTGATGCCGCCGATGTTTGCTCATGGCCGATGCTGAAGAAGATGACGGGATCCAGTTTTGACGTAGTCGTCACCGGGCGCCTGCCGAATACTGCGAAACGGTTAGTAAGTCGCGCGTCCACCGCTCAGGTCGAATGTCGCCCCCGTGGTGAAGGAGTTTTCCTCGGACGCGACCCAACAGATCAGGCTCGCTGCCTCCTCGATCTTGAGCATTCGCCCGCGCGGCACCCTGTCGAGGATGTATTTGCGTTGCTCGGCCGAGAGGGACATCCCAAGCGTCGTCTCCGTCAGCGATGGCGTGACGCAGTTGACCGAGATGTCAAACGCCGCGAGCTCTTTGGCCAGACTTTTCGTCAGCGCGATCTGCGCCGCCTTCGAGGCGCTATAGGCGCCGTCGTTGGGATTGCCCTCCTTCCCGGAGATTGACGAAATTGTGACGATGCGTCCGTAATTGCGCGCGATCATGTGCGGGACCACGGCGCGACAGCAATAAAAAGTGCCCTCGAGGTTCACATGCATCATCCGCGCGAACATATCGGGCGGAAATTCCCACATCTTCACATTCGGTCCGGCGATGCTTGCGTTGTTGATGAGCACGTCGATTTGACCATAGGAGTGGAGCACGGTTCGGGTAGCGGCCTCCACCGAGCCGAGGTCGCCGATGTGTGCCGCAACGGTCTGAAGGCAATCGCCACCACCCAATATGGCAGCTGCACGCATGAGGCGATCTTGATTGACCGCCCAGATGCTGACATTCGCGCCCGACGCTAGCAAACGCTCTGCCACGCCGAAGCCGATGCCCTGAGATCCGCCGGTGACGATCGCCGTGCGCCCGGCAAAGTCAAGCTTGTTGCCCTTGTTCGACGGCATGGCCAATAGTGATCGCGAGTAAGTGCCAGCCACAATCTATCAAGGTTCGAAAAGTGATGCGAGGACGCAAGCGCGTCGGATTCAACGACAAGAGACCAAACAAGGGAAGTCTCAAAGAATAGGAGTGGATATCCAGCGCGGTGACGGGGCGCGATTTCGCACTTACTGACGCCTACGGCTCTTCCGCTTTCGGTTTGCCGATGGAAGATTTAGCCCGTCTGATGTCGCAGTGGCAGGAGCGCGCCGTCGGGTTGACCCGCACATCGGGCGGGCAAAATGACGGTTGAGCAGAACCGCGAGGAGCTATGTCCTGCGTCGGATACAACCTTAAGGCCGCTAAAGCGCTCGGCCTTACTGTGTCGGACAAGCTGCTCGTGGCCGCCGACGTGGTGATCCAAATAGAGAGCTGTTCGTTGCAGTGCATGAGTCAGGTTTTGGCCCGAGTCGGAAGCCACGGCCTCTGGCCGCGACGGCGGCTTATTAGGGTCAACCTGTCGCCGTGGCGCCGTAGGGGCGATCGAGACCATCGCCGAGAACCGATAGACCGAACCGTCGTTTCCGAAATCGCCGAGGTTCGGCACCGCGCCCGCTGCCCCAATAATCGCCGAGCCACCGAGTTGCAAGAGTGACAAAGCCACAACCCTTTGCTCATGCGGCAGCTATTCGATCACCTCGGTGGCGCTGAGCATCAAGCTCATGGGCAGTTGAATTCCCAGCGCCGTGGCGGTCCTGAGGTTGATGATCAATTCGTATCGGATCGGCAACTGTATCGGCAGGTTGCCCGGCTTCTCGCCCTTTAGGATGCGGTCCACATAGAACGCCGCGCCACGGTATTGGTCGCGCTGTGGGGCACCGTAGTACATGAGGCCGCCATCCCTGGCGAAAGCATCATTGTTTGCAGAGATCGTTGGAAGCCGACTACGAGCTGCAAGATCGATGATCAGCTTTTGATGAGTTGCAGTGAAGGAGTCTGTCGGAAATATCAGACCAGCATGTGCCTGAAGTGCGATTTGTCTAATCGCCGATTCGATTTCCGCGATGTTGCGGACTGTTGCACCGACTACCTCCACACTCAATGGTGCCGCTGCGGTTCGAACGGAATCCAAGTAAATCCTAGACTGAGGAGAGGTGTCCGGGTTGAACATCACGCCGACGCGCGCAAGCCCTGGTGCAATCTGCTTGAGGAGATCGAGCCACTTGCCGCCAATCGAGAATTCGTAGGCGGCAAACTCCGTTGCGTTGCCGCCTGGCTGCACGAGGTTCGGTACGAAACCTTGACGGACCGGATCGGAAACCTGATTGAATACGATCGGGATCGTCTGTGTCGCCCGTAGCGCTTCGACAAGGCTGAGTGTTGAAGTGGCTAGGATCACGTCGGGAGAGAGCCTGACCAGTTCCTCCGCGTATTCGCGGGCTCGTTCGGCATCACTGTCGTTCCAACGAACATCAATGCGGACGTTTTGGCCGTCCACCCATCCCAGATTCCGCAGGGTCTGGATGAATGCCCCAATCCAGGTTTGCCGCGCGGGATCCGTCGCAGCTCCGTTTCCAAGTACCCCAATTCGCTTCACCCCGCTGGGCTGCTGCGCGCGCACCACCAGTGGCCATGCCACGGCGCCCCCAAGACCCGCGATGAAATCACGCCGTCTCAATCGATGACCTCGTCGGCGGTCGCGAGCAACGCTGGCGGCACGTCGATGCCGAGCGTCTTGGCCGTTTGAAGGTTGATGACAAATTCGAACTTCGTCGACCCCATGTGTAAAAACGAGGAGGTTGGACTGCGCTTTATGACAACACCTGGTATCGGCCCGATCACTGCGCTCTGCTATCGTGCGACCATCGACGATCCAACGCGCTTTAAGCGTGCCATCGTCCCGGCAGGGACGTCGTCTCCCGCTTGTAACCTTGGCTTACCCAGGAGGAAACTAATCATGGTCAAAAAACGCGAAACAAAGGTCGCCGAGCTTCGGGATCAGACGGCCGTCAGCCGGCGCGACTTCGTCAAGACGGGCGCTGGCGCCGGATTGGGCGCGGCCATCCTGTCGGCCCCTGGCAAGGCACAGGCGCAACCGGCCCCCGCTGACATTCGCTGGGACCACGAGGCGGATGTGATCGTGTGCGGCTCCGGTGGGACCGGAATCGTGGCGGCGAAACGCGCACATGACCTGGGCGCCGATGTGCTGGTTCTGGAGCAGAACTTCGATATCGGTGGGAAATTGTCGCACAACGGCGGATTATCGTCGTTCGGCGGCGGCGACGCCATCCAGGAGCGCGACCGACGCGGCTTTGCCGACCCCGACGGATGGCTGACCGCCCCATTGCTGCCGCCCGCGGATGTGACTGATGACCCCGAGACGCTGTTCATTGACACAACCGACTGGTCGGTCGTCAACGACCACGCGATTGCCGACTATCGCTACAACGATCGCGGATACCAGCGCGGGTGGGCCGACAACGCGGCTGCGACCCGCCAGTTCCTGATGGACAACCACGTTCGCTTTTCGCGCATTAGCCGTACCCACCAGGGCGGCGGCATGACCAAGGCCCGGGCGGCTTCTTCGATCATGAAGCTCGGCGCCAAGACGGACATCGAGGCGGGGACGATCACGTCGGCAGACGCCGGCAGCAAGGAGGAGGAAAGACAATCACTCTTCAACCCCTGCACCCAGATCTGCGGTGGCCCCGGCGCGCGGGCCAACTCCCTTGGTGCTCCTAACTGCATAAGGGGCGGCTTCGTCATCTCCCGCTCCGTTGAATACACCGCCCGCAAGGCTGGCGTCAGGTTCATGCTCAACCGGCACATGGACGAAATCATCCGCGAGGGTGGCGATTCCGGCAGGGTTATCGGTGTCAAGGCAAGCTACACGCCGCACATCAGTCCCGTGACCGGCAAACGGCTGGAGAGCTACTGGAGCAACGGCAATATCGACGAAACTAAGCAGGTCATCTACGTCCGCGCTCGCAGGGCAGTGATCGTGGGGACCGGTGGCTATATGGGCAACGTTCCCTTCCGCACCAGTTTCGACCCGCGGATGAGCGAACCTTCGATGCAGTACGGCACCGGCCTGATGGGTCCTCTCCACGAGGACGCGAGCGGCATCCTGGCCGGCATGAAGGTCGGGGCGGGCCTCGGCGGTCTTTTCCAGCCCTACCTTCACGGCAGCTCGGCCCTGCGCCTTCAGAACGTTCTGGCCACCAGCGACATTTACGACACCGTGATGCCGGGGCACCCGGCGTTCGAGTTCATCCGTTCCTACGGCATCGCGATCGGCACCTCAGGCTGGGAATACATCATTGCCGTCAACCAGGTCGGCAAGCGCTTCCACGACGAGTGGTCGATCGGCAACCAGCGCGGTTCGGAGGCCGAATACCCCCCGGGCACGTCCGGGACCAACAAGCCCTTCACCCCGCTCGATTGGCGGAACGCCAGCGTGGCACATATCCGCTCGACTTATAACTGGGGGCCGGGCTCGGACGCGGCGCTGGCCATGAACGAAGGCTCGCGCGCTCCGGACTACTCCTCGGGGCCGGTCTGGGCGATCTTCGACCAGGCAGCGGTCAATGCCAATGGCTGGCAGCTTCGGCACCCCTATATCGCCAATCCCCCGGACGGGAACTTCTTCAAGGCGGATACGCTCGCTGAACTTGCCCGGTTGGTGGTAGGCAACCGGTTCCAGCACATGCCGCTCAAGTATCTCGAGCAAACGGTCGCCAGGTTCAACTCCTTCGCCGACGCCGGCAAGGACACCGACTTCGAGAAGGCGGCCATGCACAGGATCGACAAGGCGCCATTCTATGCCGCGCTGATCCCGTTGGCCGTCAACGATTCCTATGGCGGACTGAAAATCGACGGGCATTGCCAGGTCATCGACATATATGGGAAGCCGATTCCGGGTCTTTTTGCCGGCGGCGAGGCCTCCGGCGGCGGCCGGCAGCATGGCATAGGCCGCGCGACGGTCACAGGCTATATCGCAGCGACGCACGCGGTAGCCGAACCGGTCCGCTGACCCAAAGGCGCGTGTCGGCTGCCCATTTGGCCCGCCGACACGCTCCGCTGTCGGTGTAAGGCGCTGTGTGGAGCCCGTTCGGGATCAGTCAGGCAAAAGTGTTTGCGAGACGAGAAGCCAAACCATGACGAGTTAGGAAGCTGTTCTTTTCAATGTCTCCCTGAGCCTGTCGATTTCGCCTCAGGAGGCCGATGCCGGCGCTGCCCTGACCCTCGCGGCGGTAGCGAAATGTCCAGAACACTACGATCTTTCGGGTGATCCGGTTTTGTTTTTTGACGCAGCGGGCCACGAAGTCGGCAGAGCGCCGCTCGTAGCCTTCGAGGGAAACGATTTCGGTGCGGAGATCACCATCACCACCCCGATCGAACTCGGCGAATACGGATACAGCACTGTGCTGATGCCCGCCGACGGCGACGGCGTCGCCCATGCCGGAGCAAGTGCCGGTGCCCGCTGCAGGGTCAAAGCACACGACGCTCATATCAATGCCTGGGACATCCCGTCGGCGATCGCGGCTGGCGAGGTCTTTAGATTCCACATCGGCATAAAGTGCTCCGGTGGTTGCAAGCTCGACGGCGGTGCCTTCACTGTCCGTGACGAGGGCGGTACCATCGTTGCCTCCGGCAGACTTCCCGGCGCAATCTGGCCGGGGTCCAGCGCGCTCCAATACGCCGAGGTTCAGGCTGTCGCGCCGCTCGACATAGGCTCGCACCACTGGACGGTGGAATTCGCCGGCTCGAGCGAGGCGATCGCGCATTCCCCGGGTTCGCTAAGCATCCACGTCAGAACGGTCGCCGCGCCGGACCATGAAATCACCATTGAGGTCGTCGACCGGGACAGCGGCGCACCGCTCGAAGGCGTCAATCTCATCATGCACCCCTACCGGACGACCACCGACCGGAATGGCATGGCACGGATGAAGGTGGTGGCTGACCACTATCTGCTGCATGCTTCAGGACTCCGGCGCGTGCCCTATCGAGATCATCTCGATGCGACCAGGCCCGTCGAGCTCCGAATCCTGATGGCTGTAGAGCAACAGGAATCACCCTGGACCCCCCCAGACAAACCTCAGGAACGCTCCATCGCACAGGTGCTGAGATGAGTGGCATGCGCGGCAGTCTGGGTGTCCACGCGCTGGCGCTTGCCGCCTGTATTGGACTGGATGTTCCTGTCCTGGCACAGGACAATTCGGGCCTCGTTGCCGGCAAGGACGCCTGGGCCCGGGCCTCGTGCTTCGATTGTCACGGTAGCATGGCTCAGGGCGGCAGCGGCGGCGACTACCCTGTTGGCCCCAGCCTCAGGAACATCACGTTCGGCAAAGAGACGATGGTGGGGATCGTGAGCTGCGGGATTCCGGGGACGCCTATGCCAGCTTGGCTGAAGGGCGCCTACACCAAGGTTGAATGCTATGGCATGCCGTTGGGGTCGACACCCGCCGGCATGACCGTTCCGGCGATCTTGACCGCCGACGAGATCAAAGCTCTGGTCGACTATGTCTTCGTAACTTTCGTACAGGCTCCACGGCCGTGAGCAGCGCCCGAAGACGCTCCGCAAACACTACCGCGACGAACTCGACACCGGGCAGGTGAAGGCCTCGGCCAAAGAGCCGAGAGCCTGTTCCGCAAGGCGGTTGGTGATGGGCCGCAGTCAGTTTTCTGCGCGCGCCCCTACGGCCAGTTCAGGGGCACTACGCAGGCGGACGGTCTCAAGTAGCCACGACAATATCTGACCAAACGTTTCTGCCGTTCGATGCCTGTTGGTACACCTGTTGATGTCAGCTCTTGGCCCGCCTCTGCCGCACAGAACGGTGCCTGTGACGGAAGCTATCGAGCGATAAGCTGCCGCCAGTGGCGATGTCGCGCACGGGCGAAGATGACCCGAAGCCGTCATCGGCGTTGACCGACGATGTGATAGCCATACGCCATGGTAACTCAGAACGTCCTCATTTCGGGGGCCGGTATCGCAGGTCCGACACTGGCCTATTGGCTCGATCGGGCCGGCCTGAGGCCCACTCTGATAGAACGCGAGCCTTTGCTACGCACGGACGGGTACGTGATCGATTTCTGGGGGCTCGGATACGACATCGCGGACCGGATGGGTCTGTGTAGAGACCTCGATCGCCTAGGCTACCACATGCGGGAAATTCGGATCGTCGACAACGAGGGTAAGCGTGAGACCGGGTTCGGTACCGACGTCTTTCGCGCACTGACCGGAGGGCGCTTCGTGACCGTTCGACGCAGCGACCTTGCACGATTGTTGTTCGAGAGAGCGAGCCCAGTCACTGAAACCATCTTCGGAGACGGGATCAGCCGCCTCGAGCAGGATCGGGACAGTGTGAATGTCACCTTCGTGCATGCCGCTCCGCAGCGTTTCGATCTTGTGATAGGAGCCGACGGGCTGCATTCAAGCGTGCGGAATTTGGTTTTCGGTTCGCAGGATCAGTTCGAGCAGTCGTTGGGTTATGTTGCCGCTGCCTTTGAGTCTCGGGGCTATCGCCCGCGCGACGAGGCCGTCTATATCATTCATAACACGCCCGGCTGTATGCTTGCACGGTTCGCCCTCCGCGAGGACAGGACCCTATTTCTCTTCGTGTTCACAAACGGTCCAGGTGAATTCGATCCGCCGAAAGACAGCGATGCCCGGAAGGCGTTGCTGCGGAGACGGCTCAGCGAAGTTGGCTGGGAGAGTTCGCGCATCCTCGACGAGCTGGACCACGCGGACGCCGTCTATTTCGATCGCGTCAGCCAGATTCACATGCAATCCTGGTCGTGTGGACGTATCGCGCTTGTCGGCGATGCCGCATTTTGCGCTTCGTTGATGGCGGGCCAAGGCTCCGCCCTGGCGATGACCGCCGCTTACGTCCTTGCCGGCGAGTTGGCCCGCTCGGGCGGTTCCCACGACGAAGCATTCCGGCGATACGAGAAACTTCTGCGGCCTTACATCGTAACCAAGCAAAGAGGCGCCAGAAATTTCAGCAGTGCGTTTGCGCCAAGGACGTCGCTGGGGTTGTTCGTCCGAAACCTCGTCATCGGTGCCATGGCAATTCCAGGACTTGCGCATCTTGTCGTTGGCAGGGACATCATCGATAGACTGGCGCTTCCCGAATACACTTGGCGCTGAACCATTTAGCATAGCGCCTTGTTTGCTGGTTCTCTGCAATGGAGCATTTCACTCGATCTGCTTGATACCAGCTTCTTCGATCAGGTGCGCCCAATAGGGCGTCTCTTTCTTGATCACTTCCGCGAATTCTGCCGGCGTACTGCTGAGCGGCAGGGTTCCGATAGCCTGAAGCTTTTCGCCCACATCGGGCGACGTCATGATCTTCCTCGTCTCGCGGCTCAGCTTATCGATCACGCCTGCTGGCGTCCCGGCGGGCACGAACATGCCCCACCATGTCGTAACGTCGAAGCCGGGGAACCCGGACTCCTCCATGGTTGGAACGTCAGGGAGGAACGGTAGGCGCTTCGGAGATGTCACTGCGAGGGCGCGAACCTTTCCTTCCCGTATCAAGGATAAACTCGTCGTCGGGGGGATGAAGCACATCGTAATCCGACCACCCATCAGGTCCGTAACGATAAGCGAGGAGCCTCGGAAAGGCACCTGCTGCACGTCGACGTGCGCCATCACGTTGAACAGTTCGCCGGCAAGATGCAGCGAAGTGCCGACGCCCGAATGCCCGAACGTCAGTCGGCCGGGATTTGCGCGCGCCAAGGCCACAAGGTCCGCGACATTTTTCGCCGGCACGTCGTTGTTGACCACCAGCACATCGGTGTAGCTATAGACCTGCGTCACCGGCACCAGATCCTTCAACGGATCATAAGGTAGATTCTTGTACAGGCTGCCATTGACCACGATGTTGGCGGCCGGCATTACGCCGATGGTATAGCCATCAGGAGTGGCCTTCGCGACATGATCGGCAGCGATGTTACCAGTGGCGCCGGTTATATTCTCGACGATGATGGCAGTCCCCATAGCGTCGCCCAACCTGTCGGCCAAAAGCCGGACCACGGTGTCGACGCCGGGAGCAAATCCAAACAGCAGCCGAATATTGCGGTCTGGATAGTTCGATTGCGGGAGGGCCGAATGCGTTCCCGTGGCCAGCAGTGCCAGAATAATGGCAACACGAATTGATCTCATGGCAAGGCTCCATCCAGCGAAAGAAGCTACCGGCACTGCAAGCACCGGCGATACGAATGATTTTCAAATTGAATGGTTTCCGCCGACGGCACCAACATTGCCCGTGTTGAGGGAACTCGGTGGCTTTCGGTGGCAACTCGTTTATACAAAGCTATACCAAATTTCGTTCCCCTGACAGGTGCTGGCATGGCGGGTTTTTGTGCCGGACTCCGTCAGGGAGGGCGGCGCCGTCACGGAAGCTATCGGAGGATAAGCTGCCGCCGGTGGCAAGCGGCACTACGGGTGAAGACGGCCCATCTCGAACGTCTGCACGGATCACGTCAGGGCTGCAACAACCCTCTTAGTCCCGAGAGCGCGGCCCCGGCAAAGTTTGTTCTCGTAGTCTTGGCGTCAGTCAGATTCGCGTCGGTCAAATCGGCGCCAGCAAAATCCGCATCAGTGAGATCGGCTCCCAAGAAATTCGCGCGCTGGAGCTTGGCGAACTCGAAGTTGACATGCCCCAAGGCCGCGCCCGTAAAGTCGGCACCGGTCAAGTTCGCGCGCGAGAAGTCGGTGCGGATCAGGCCCATTGATTGATTGCGCATGTCAGCCGATGCATGCAAATGGGAAAGGTCCGCTCCGCGCATGTCGTCGAGGCTGAAGCGCGCCGTTACCTTGGCGCCGGAGAGATTGGCGCCGACAAAGCTGGCTGCTTCTTCCGGAAGGGTCTCCAGGCCGGCCGAGACAACGAGAAGTCTCCAGAATGGCGCCTGAGAGATCGGCATGGGAAAAGTCGGCGCGCATGATCCACGCCAGGTTCAGCCTGGCCCGCGGCAGCTTGGCGCCGACAAGCTTTGCGCCGACGAGTTTGGCACCCCTCAGGTCTGCGTCCGATAGATCGGCAGCCGATAGATCGGCATCGGTGAAGTCCAGACCGTGAAGGTCCAAGCCGGCGAGGGACTGGCCGCCGAAGCGCGCCCCCTGGCCGGGGAGTGCGGCCTTCAGCGTCAACTCCACCTCAGCACGTGTGAGTTCCGCCGCAAACGTGCTGGACACCGTCAGTGTCAGCGCAATGATACACAACAGCTTCAATACCCCTTGCATCGCCGTCCTCCCCCAAAATCCGTTGGCTCGGCGGCTGTGCGCGCCGAACGCCGCTTCCAGGAATCGAGGGTTCGGCAATCTCGCAGGCGGCTCACGGAGACACTACTTCGTTCAACCCGACATCGCCAAAATCGCCAAACTGCGCGAGAAGCTGCGTGAGGCCGAAGGCGTTTGACCAAATCCGCGCCTAGAGCAGTCCAAATTCACGGTTGGACGCAGTTCGCTTTAATCGCGTAGGTGCCTTTACCGACGGCTCCAACTTGTGCAACCGCTTTCGCAGCCGCAGTGCAGTTACCCTGCGTATTGAATCGCAAGGTGGTCACCGAAGAACTCGCGCCACCATCGGTTCCGGTAACAAGCGTAACAATAATCAAAAGCCACATGTGACACTCCCTGCCACGCTTTCAGGGCCGCACCAAAATTAGTCTATCGCGATCGCGGCGACGGCGGAAGGCGACTGGCTGCTTAGAAACCCAATCACCGGAGCGCTGCACCCAGGAAGGTGATTCCAGTGATGTTGCCGCCAGGGCGATTAAGTGTGGCACAAACGGTCACCCCCCAGGCTGTCGCCAAGCCTCACTCCGCCTTGATGTTGGCGGCTCGGATGACCTTGGCCCACTTCTCAGTTTCGGCGGCGAGGAATTTGCCGAACTCAACCGGTGTGAGCGCCAGCGGGGTGCCGCCCAGATCGGCAAAGCGCGCCTTGATTTTGGGATCGGCGACGCCCGCCGTGATCTCCTTGTTGAGTCCGTCGATAATCTCGGTGGGTGTGTCTCTCGGCGCGCCTACTCCGAGCCAATCGCCAGCCTCGAAACCGGGCAAGAATTCACTTACGGTCGGGACGTCCGGCAGCGCCTCCGAGCGCGTCGTGGTCGTAACGGCAAGCGCACGCAGCTTCCCGCTCCTCACATACTCAATCGATCCGGCAATACCGGCGAAGGAAATCAGCACTTGCCCGCCGAGAAGATCCGTCAAAGCGGGGCCGGCACCGCGATAGGGTACGTGAACGAGATCGACGCCGGCCGTCATCTTGAAGAGTTCGCCCACAAGATGACCAGTCGAACCTATCCCGGCCGACGCCATGGTAATCCTGCCGGGATTGGTTTTGGCATAGGCGATTAATTCGGGAACGGTTTTTGCCGGCAGCGATGGATTGGCCAGTATGACCTGAGGTTGCCGGATCATGCTCGCGACCGGCGCGATGTCTCGGAGAAACACGAAATTGAGCTTGTCATAAAGCGTAGCGTTGACCGCGCTCGAAGGGCCGACCATGAGGAGCGTATAGCCGTCGGGGGCAGCGCGCACGACCGATTCGGTTGCAATATTAGTACCCGCGCCCGGCCGGTTCTCGATCATGAATGATTGGCCGAGCCGCTCTTGCAGCCGCTGTCCGATCAAGCGGGCGCCGATGTCGGTAGAGCCGCCGGCACTGAAACCGACGACAATGCGAACCGGCCGAGCCGGGTAAGATTGCGCGTGCGCAATGCCCCGGGCGGCCAGGAGCGTGGCAGCGCCCGCAGCGAGATGTAGAAATTGCCGACGGGGTAGGTTCATTGCCGCTCCCAATGCAATGAAGCTACCTCACGTCACAAACATTCGGAATGACCTGTGGCAACCCCTGCGGCAGCCCTGCAGCGCTTTGCAACGGGTAGGGCTCAGAGCGGCTGCTCGAAGTTGTCGCCGATACAATGACACTCGGCTCCCAGAGATAGCGCGGGCGTGCGTTTGCCGCTCTTGGTACTCGATTGCTGGATCGGCTTACACCGCGTCGGTTCGATTTTGTCGGCGCCGCCATCCTTGCGGCTGGGATGGGTGCGCTGGCTTGGAAGCAGTCCCGCGAGTCTCCGCGCCTGCATTGAGCAGGTTCGCGCGAAGTTGCATGTCTCCGAGCGCCGCGCCTGTTCGGCGCTCGGGCAGCACCGCTCGAAACGGCGCAAGATCCCGCGCGGTTAGTCTGCCGCCGCGGTCCTATGCACGGCGTGGCTGGTCGTCGTGGAGCTCGCCCGCAAAAACCCCGGCGACGGGACCTGGCGTCGCCGGGGCAAGTAGCCATGGTGGCGGTTGGTGGCTCACCACGGCAGGAGAGTCAGCTGCCTTGACGAAACCGGGGCGGCATCGCCTGCGGCGGCATTTCGGGAGCAGGACCGGCATTTTCCTGCGAGGCCTCCTGGCATCCGCACGGCGGACGATAGGACGGAGCCGGGACGGTCGCAGGATAGGTGGGAGCATTCACCGAATAGGTGTCGTAGCTCGGGGCGGTCTCGTAGTTGGTGCCGTAGCTGCTGAAGCCGTAGCTGTTGTGGCGGTAGCCGTAGCGGGGCCACCAACGATAGTTCCAGTGGCTGTAGTGCGGGTAGTGCCAGCCGTAACCGTAGTTATGGCCGTAACCGTAGTTGTGGCCGAAGCCGTAGTTGTGACTGAAACCATTGTGAAAGCCACCGTATCCACCATGAAAGCCGCCGTGCCCGGCATGTCCGAATGCCGAAGCGGTGGTCGGAACGAGTGCTGCCGCGGCGAGGCTCGCGAGCGTCGCAGTGGCGAGGATGAGTTTGCGCGTGTTCATGATCGTGACCCTTTTCCAAAAGAAGCGGCGGAATGCCCTTCTCTCGGATTGGTCGAAGGATGCGCACTCTGAAAATGTGTTAACGATCACAGGAGGAATGGTTCGGGCCGCCGCTGATATTTCTCACAGCAGAAGCAGCGGGCGCGGTACCAGCAATCAGCGATGCGATGGCGGCGCTCACCGATGCATCGCGGACGGGGCAGCATGGGAACCGGGTCATTCATTGATGTCAGCGACCGGCTCTATTGCACTGCATGAGTCTGGAAACGGCCCGAGTCTGCCGTGCAGCGAGGCGAGCGTCACGGAAGCTATCGGGGGATAAGCGGTCGCCAGTGCCGATGCGGTGCTACAGGTGAAGATGAATCCATCGCATGCTGCCGGCGCTCCGCGCGACTAATAGGAGATTGCGGGCAAACCCTCTTTGTATCGAGCTACTAGCCCCAACTCGCCGCTGAAGCGCTCGGCCTTGCGCCTTGCTGGGGCGAGCCCCAATTGCTTGGCTTGGCTGGATGGTTTGGCGTAAGCTCGAGGCTCGGAGCTCGAGAGTGAGCGACATCGAAGCCCTCTTCGGCGTGCTGCGGCGATCGGGAAGTCCCGATTCAGCTACCGCAATAGAGCGGGCGGTTCGCGAGGCGGCCGATCGCGAGCTTTGCCGCGTCAACGTGCTTGATTTCGCCGCGAAGCACAGCCTCGACGAAGAGCGAGTCATAGCCGCGTTCCTTCATGCCGCTCGACTCGGACTTTTCGAGATGACGTGGAGCGTGCTCTGCCCTGGCTGCGGGGGTGTGCTCAACGCCAGCGCTACGCTCAAGACCATCAATCAAGAGAGATACGATTGCGAGTTGTGCGCTGCCGGCTACAAGCCGACCCTCGATGAGATGGTCGAAGTGACCTTCACCGTGAGCCCGCGCGTACGCCGCATCGCCGCCCACGATCCGGATACGCTTCCGGAAGTCGAATATTACCGCCAGGTTTTCTGGAGCTCGGGTGTCGATTTGCCAGAGTCGTTGGGAGATAGTCTCGCCGAATTTACCGTCGATTCGATCGCACTGCCCGCCGGCGAAAAGGCGGTGCTGTCGGTGCAGCTGCCCAGCAATTTCATCATCGCCTTTGACCCCGTGACACACGGAACGCAATTCATCGACGTCAAGGGGGAACCGACGCGCGAGCGTCAGAACTCTTTCAATGGTCTTCAACAACGTGAAGGCGCCGGTCGGGACGGTTGAAATGCGGCCGGGGCCGTTGCGGTTGTCGCTCGAAAACCGTACCGACCGCCGTGTATTGCCGGGGTTGTGGATCGCCGCCGACCCGCTCCACCATCTGCTCGGCAAGCGTAAGCCCTTCCTGACGGCCAAACGCCTCCTGACCAACCAAACGTTCCGCGACCTTTATCGGACCGACGCTCTGGATATCGATCAACGCCTGAGGATCGCCAGCATCACGTTCTTATTCACTGATCTCAAGGGCTCGACCGCGCTCTACGAGCGCGTCGGCGATCTCGTTGCCTACGATCTGGTCCGCCAGCATTTTCATGTTGTGCGAAAGGTCGTAGAGGCGGACGCGGGCGCGATCGTGAAGACGATTGGCGACGCGGTGATGGCGACTTTCCCGACCCCCGATCGCGCGCTCGCGGCTGCATTGCGTATGCGGGAGGAAATGGCGCGCATCAACGCCGAGCGTCAGAACGAGGATTTGCTGCTCAAGATCGGCATTCACGAGGGGCCATGCCTCGCCGTGATGCTGAACGAAAGCCAGGATTTTTTCGGCCAGACTGTGAATATGGCTGCGCGCGTTCACGGGCTCGCATCCTCGCGCGCCATCTTCGTGACCAAGTCGGTCCTGGATGATCCAAGGACTTCCACAA
The DNA here is from genome assembly GCA_963787675.1 of uncultured Alphaproteobacteria bacterium. Classification (GTDB taxonomy): domain Bacteria; phylum Pseudomonadota; class Alphaproteobacteria; order Rhizobiales; family Xanthobacteraceae; genus JAJPKK01. The sequence continues at coordinate 914,272 of CAWBDV010000003.1, forward strand.
TTCTTCAAAGCTCAGGCCTGCAGCCGACGATGAAGCGCGCAGCGCTGCGCGGCATCTCCGACGAAACGACGGTTTACGAGATTCCCTAGTAGCTGCGACTGTGGCCCAACAATGCCGGCTGATTAGCCCATCGATCAGACGCAGCGCCACTGTGGCCGCCCGAGTTATCAATCTGCGTAGCCGCTTACTCTGGGGTCTTGCGGCTGTCACGAAGCGTCGATGACGCATCGAAGCAAATTCTGCCGCGACGCTCGATGCCGCAGTCTGACCGATCTCGCCCGCCGATAGCTGTCGATAACCGGATACTACAGCGTGCGTCCGCAACCCGCGCCAGTGAAATTAGCACGGCCGCGAGCGTCGCTAATTCTTCGTCTGCCCAAGCTTCAGTTCATTTAACGCCTGGACTGAAATTGGCACGAATAACGGCTGATTGCGTTCTTCTCAGCCTGTCCCGCGCGCGGCTCGTAACCACGCGGGGCTGATTCTTCGAAGCCGTCGGTGCTGCCCATCAGCCCGGCGGCTTCATCGCGAACCAGCGGTCAATGCAGGATATCATTCGGCGCGCGAGCGAGAGTCAACGCGCGCCATAGGCTAATTCTCTCCCGCGGCCTTCTTTATCGTTTCTTTGATAGCAAGCACTTTTTTCTTACGTTTCGAGCCGTTACCGATGCCCCACACCGCTCCGTGATGCGGGTGCGCATCGTCCGGGTCCCAGCCTACTTGAAAACCGAGTTGCCGAAGCGCCCCCACATCTAGTCGGACGGCACCGTGCGACGGGTCGTTGACATAATGAAGGGCAGGCAGACCGTCTGCTGCCATCCATTCTTCGACATCCACCGACATTCCGCCGCCGCTGGATTCGGAGAATGCGCCGCTGGCTAAGCGTGTTTTGCCCGACGCTGGATCGCTGTACAAATCGTTCGGAGTGGTGTGCCGAATAACATGATGGTTGGCGAGGATCTCCGGATGATCATGGGGCAGAACTTTCCCCTGCCCATCCCTTAGCGGGTCGCTTGGCATCAACAGCCCCAGCTAGGAATCCTATGTTTTGAAATGCGACCAGAGGCAATTTGTGAGCGCCGACAAATCAGTGGTCAGCGGGATTTCTTCCTCGTGGCCAGTGACTCTATTCAAACAATAGAAAACAACTTCATTCGGCTGGATGACCTCTACTTCAAGGTCGGCAACCTGATTGTGCCAAAGCATCTGCACTCCGCCGTGCCCTAAAGGCACAATGGAGGGGGGCGGAGCCGTTGGCGGCATTGATTGGCCCAGAATATTGGCAGCAAAGGAAAGTACATCGATGCTCACCTCGGCCGAGCCGCGCTGATCCCAATCATGTCCCAAGCTGGCAAGTTCGCTCAGCCGCTCGAGTGTAGGCTTAATCCATTTCGGCGGCGTCGCCGTGCTTGGGATACTGAGTTGTGCGCGCGGATAGCCAACTGGATCGGAAACGGCGGCTGAGAATTGGCCTCCTATCCCAAGTGGCATAGGCCATTGCGGGGCTGACCAGCTCCCGTCGTCGCGAATTCGTCGAAGCGCGGCCGCACTCATTGGGTTCTCCCCCACTCCTGATGCATTTCTCTGCTTGTTAACTTTGTGAAAGCCTCGATCAAGTGGACGCGCCCTTGTCCCAGATATTCCACAACGCTCGCGATGCTTGGAGCTGTTGGCCGACCGCGCGCCGTCAGCGTTAGTTGTATGATCGTCACGCCGTCAGCGCGTCGTGCCGGATCTGCCGCGACGATCACGCGACCAATTGGAGCGCGGGACTTATCGCGGACCACATAGCGCAGAAGAAACCTGACATCCTCGGGGCTACCAAGATCGTTGAGGATCAACTCCATTGAGCGAGACGCGAATACCCTTTGGAAGACACCATAAATTTCAGCGTCGTTTGGGACTGGAATTTGATTGATATAAGAAACCTCACATTGATTTGGGACGACCGCACCGAGGTTCTCCTTAGCGACCACCTCCGCAAATGTATTAAATCCTTCCTCGAAAGTGGCGAGCATTCGCTCAAACCTCGGATAGTCGCCGCCCGTTTCGACCTTGCGCCAATTGTGCACGAAACGATCCTTCTGCACCTGCAGTAGCTGCGTCCTATCATTGTTGATGAAGAACACGCGCGGCATGAAGGCGGCTGAAACAATTTGGAGGCCAACGGCGGGGAAAAACTGGGGATGTGGCCCGAACGTCTCGAAGGTCGGCGGAATCGGTGGATGTTCCTCCAGGTTCGGGAAAGTCGACTTGAATCGCTCCCAAACCAATCCGAGGTGTGGCGACAAAAAGCGCTCGACACTATTGAACTGAACGCCGAGCACCACCTCGGTGACAGGCGGCGCTCTATAGTCCGCAAGATCAGGCGGTCGCATAATCATCCTGCTCGACAGCATGGTACTGCGCCGACCCTGGGCGCGCCAACCCGCAGCTTACGGGATGTGGCGCGACCGCATCAAGGCGCGATTCGCGGCCATTTAGCAACGGATCTCATGCCTCGCCTAATTGTCTATTAAGCCATTCTTGGACAATGAGGGTGCGGCAACGAGGACATGCCCGAAGGAACTACCTCAGCGCAAAGCTCGCCGACGATCCCTTGAATAGCCGGCCATCCCGGATATACCCGCTGGTGGTCACGAACGACTTGTGCCGCAACTGCCGCTGGATCGCGTGCCCCGGCGCATCGTTTTGCGCGGCGGATGTCGCGTGCCCAGCCCGCAGCGAGTGCCCCGCGAAATTCTCCGCCATGGCTTCCGCCTCGGCTCGCGTGATCCCCTCGGCCATCGCGGCCAACACGACAGCGCGCTTGACGATGAGCCCGACCGCCTGCCGGGATAGGGCGACGTCGCCCATCCTGCCGTGGCGGGTGATCGGCCGGAACACGGGTCCATCGGTTATCCCCGATTTCTCTAACCATGCGCGGTAGGAGCGCACCGGGCACAGATCCTCGGCCCCGGCATAAGGCACGCCTACGGTGTCGCCGATCGCCTCCTGGTCGGTCTTAGAATAGGCGAGCCGGATCGCGAGCCCGTCGGGCATCTGCTCGATCCAACCGGCGACGCCGTCGCGCTGGCGGACCTCGAGGCTTGCCAGTTCGGAGCGGCGCAGGCCGCCGGCGAAGCCGATCAGCAATAGGGCGCGATCGCGGGCGCCGATCAGGTTTTCGGGCAGGGCGTGGACGGCCCGCCGCAGTGTCGCGGTCATTAGCGGAGCTTTCTTGGTGACCGGTCGGGCGCGGCCTTCCTCGCGGCGAATGCCTTTCCAGACATCGCGAAACTCGACAGAGGACGTATCGAGATCGAGGCCGGCGTAGCGATGGTACTCGCGGATCGCGACGAGGCGGCGCTGCAGGGTCGAGACCTTGAAGACCCGGGCATGCGCGGTGAGGTAGGCCAGCACGGCGCCGATCGGATGGGCCGGGAGGCTTGCAATGTCGCGCTCGCGGCACCACGCCTGGAAGTGGCGCCAATCGCTCGCGTAGGCGATGCGCGTGTTCGCGGCCTTTGCCTTGTCGGCGTAGGCCTTGGCGCGCTCGGCGAGCTCAACGATTCCAACCGGCAGCGGCTTGACCTCGACCAGGTCTGGCAGAATCTGTAACATTCGATTATGGGCAGTCAGTTGAAGTTCACGACGTCGAGATCGGGAGCATTTGCTGCGCCGCTCCCCGATCTTGGCTAGGTCGTCTTCGGCCCACACTCTCAGCAATGCGCAGTTATAATAACTCATGAGTTCATGAGTTGTCAACTTTGTGGGTGAGCGTGTGCGTAACTCCATGAGACATTGACAATTTGCAGCGTCCAAACGATGTAGGTTTCCAAGCGAATCATTTTGCGAGGCGATTGCCCATGGCAAAGAAGTCCACGCCGAAAAGCGCGCCGTTATTGGCGCCTGCATCGAAACGGCCGGCAGACGCGAAGTCCATCGCGATCCAGATAAAGCCGGAGGGTTGGCGCGCGGTGCGCGATCTCGCTCTCGATCTAAACACCAGCGTGCAAAAGCTGGGCGTTGAGGCGTTCAACGACCTGCTGGCTAAGCACGGCCGCAAGGCGAAGGTCGAGAGCGCGTGGGATTAAATCGGGAACGGGAATGAAATTCACGCTTACTTACGATGGGTCGCTGCCGGCTTCCGCAAACAAGCCGAAGAACCAAGAAAAGTGGGACATTAGGAAAGCGATTGCACCGCAACTGGAGGATCTTTGGAACAGTCACCCGGCATTGAAACAGGTCTGGGAAAACCGACACTTTCCCAAGATGGGCGGCGCGCCGCTCATCCAAACACATCATCAACATGGAGGAGCGGTTCATCCTATCCCGAGGCTGAACTTAGGGGGCGAAGTCGATATTTTGGACTTGTGTGAACCGATCGAGAAGCACGGCGCTTGGTTCCGGCCTCTCGTGCGAGAGTCTTATGCCCTGCATTGCGGATTGAAGATATTATTCTTGCGAAAAGAGCCCCCAGGCAAAGTCTATCAGGGTGGCGATATCGACGGGCGGATCAAGACCTTGCTGGACGCTCTCGCTATGCCCCAACACAAGGAAAATGTACTGGAATTTAGCAGCACCAGCCGCGAGCCGATCTTCTGCCTGTTGGAAGACGATACGCTTGTTTCAGGCCTCCAAGTGGAAAGCGAGCGGCTTCTCACCGACCAAAATCTGACGAAAGACTACGTTCGGCTGATCATTGAAGTAGAGGTGCGCGTGCGACAAGCGACAATCTATAACCACTCGTTTCTTTGAAGTGGGCGCTCGTGGTGTCCGGCGCCACCGCAATCGGCGGCTGGGCGGCATTGCCGAGGCGGCCGAAATGAGAGCACGTTGGCTTGCGGCGCTGTTGCTGCTCGCCGCCTCGATCGCGCGCGCCGAGCCGGTCGCTCCGTCCGACGTCTACGTGGTCGACGGCGACACCATCGAGGTCGGAGGCAAGCGGATCAGGCTCGTGGGCTTTGACGCGCCAGAGCTCGACCACGCGCGCTGCACGGACGAGCGCAATCTCGCGGAGCGCGCAGCATCGCGGCTGCGGCAGGTCATCCGCGAGGGCGACGATGTCGATGTGCGCTTCATCGCCTGCTCGTGCCGGCCCGGCACCGAGGGCACCCGGCTTTGCAACTGGGGCCGCGCATGCGCGTATCTCGTCGTCGACGGGCGCGACGTCGGTGAAATCCTGATGGCGGAGAAGCTGGCGCATCCTTACGTCTGCGGGCGCTACTCCTGTCCGCGACGGCAACCCTGGTGTCCGTCGGTGAGTCGAAATTAAGGCGCCCGCACTAGCCTGTTCTCCGCCTCTCCAGCTGAGAAAAGGGCAGACATGGCGCATCGTCTCGACGACTTGATCGACAAACTTTTCAAAGAAGAGCGCGACCGCGCGCTCGCTCGCGCATGGGCCGAGAAGCTCGATGCCGATGGCATCGGCGATCGCGCCGAAGCTCTGATCCGCGAGGCCGCAGCCACCACGCAACGCGCCGACGGCACAGAAATGACGCCGCGGCAGGCCCGCGACTACATGGCTGATTTCGCCAGGACGATCGGCGTCGCGGACCACCACGTCCAAGCGTCGCTCACGTGGCTCGAAAGCGCTGACCCGGCCAACGCGGCCGACCCCACGGCCGCCGCGAGCCATGAAGAGATCGAGCGCAAGATGGCCCGCCAGGAGGCGGACCGGATCGAGCAGACGATGAAGCAGGACCCCCCGCAAATATTGGTCATCGCCCGACCTGCAGGAGAAATATCGCGCCGCGCTTGCGCGCTCGGTCGCGCCACCGCTGGCGCCGGTCGAGCAGGGTGGGCAACCCGCGCCAGGTGCGCTCCGCAGCCCGTAGCGGCGCCAGCGCCCGCCGCGCCTCCGGACCCCGGGGCGGGCACGCTAGCGGCGCCGGTGGCGCGACCGAGCGCGTGAGGCGAACTCGGGATCGGTTAAACGACGATATGGGACCGCGTCGGTACTGATATCGCCCCCACGGGGCACTTTAATCCCCTTTATGTCGCCCGCGGGGCACCTTAGGTCGCGATAAGGGGGCGCATCGGTACCGAAATGGGCCGCACCGGTGCCTATCGGTACCGAAATGGACCGCATCGGTACCGATAGCACCACCATTTGGGGACATCTCGACCCGGATATGGCGCGTTATCGGTGCCACCCGGCACCGCATCGGTACCAATCGGTCCCCAAAAGGCGCGCATGGGGGACATCGAGTACCGATTTCACGTGATATCGAGTACCGCGTCACGCCATTACCACGCCGTAGGCACCCTTATGCCACGCCGGTTGAGCAGGGTGGGCAATCTGCCGCGTCAGGCGGTCCCGAGAAGCCCGCGGCGCCGCCGGTAGCGTCGTCAGCAGCAGCTGCCGCGACCGTCCTGGCAAAGTTGCGCAAGGTGCAGATCAGCGACCGCGTCAGTTCGTGTGGCCGGATCGAGCCTAAGCGCTATCCGCTCACGTTTCACCTCGTGGCGGGGTATTTTCTGATCGCGAGATCGAGCCGCACTTTGAGGATACGCAGCGCATCAGCGGCTCGCGTGAGATCAGCTTCCCACTCCTGCAACTCATTGCGCGGTGTTCCCTTCGGCACTCGCCTCTTGGCGATGTAGCCGCACAACACCTGCACCTCGTTGATCGATGCAAGTAATGTTGCCATCTCCGTCGTCATCGCCTCGCCTCATTGGCTGCGATCAGCGCTTCGCGCATAAAGTGGCGCCAGAAATCGCGGGCGCCCCGGCAAGTAATGCGGCCGGACCTCGGCACCGACCGCGCCGCACTTGGAGCACACCGCGCGCCGGCCGAACATGGACACCCGCACGAAGCCCGGCCACCGAGCCGCATCGGTCTGGGTCGCTCACGCTCGGCTTCCGCCAAGCTCTTCGGTCTTGGATGGGCTAACATTGATGCTGATCAAATCGCCTTCGGAGGCGCGGCAGGTCTTCAACACCAAAATTGGGCGACTACTATGGTTTCGCGTAGTCTCCCGGCTGGGTTCATCATGCCCGCCCAGCCGATCGAGCGCAGTGCGGTGGCTGGTCTACAAACGCGACGACCAACTGCTCGGCGTCGTGATCGTCGAAGCGGCATCGCTCATCGGCGCGCGCATGCGGGCCTCTCTCGACGGCCTCGATGCCAATGCGACGTTTGCCGAAGGCCACGAGCTCGACGATGAGCGCGCGGCTCGCGTACCGGCCCGTGACGTCGGTCGGATGCTGACGCGCAAGGAAGCGGCCGCGTTGCTCGACAAGATCGAGCGCCCGAAACGCGCCGGCGGGAAGAGACGTTGAATGCGAGGTGGGTCAGCAATGCTGACCGTTCTGCTGGCGCTGGCATCCATACAGTTCGGTTATCGGGAGCCGAAAAATAACATACCGAGCCCTTTCATATCCCGGGCTGCGGACCTCCCGGGCTCGCTAAACTCCAGGTAAGCGCAGCGGAGATCGTTGTCTCCAAGAGATACGCAGAGTGCTTCGCCCTGGCGCTCTGCGTTCGACCGAAATCAAAGGCTGCAGGTCAGACTTTCGCCGCCCCTTTCCGCCAATGAACCTGACACAGAGTGCGCGGCCATGCCACCGGTCCGCTACTGTTTGTAACCTGCAAAATCTCGTCCAGCCTATTATCGATCTTCTTTGTACTGCGCGCCTTCCGCATCAACACGCTCCTTCGAGAAGTCGGGCGAGATGTCGGTCAGGGCGTTTCACCGAGACAGCCGTTGATGCAGCGACGCCTTGCAAGCCTGTTTTTCCTGAAGCGTGAGTTCGCGACCAAGGTCTCTTGAAAGTTTCTCTTCGACCTTGGATTCGATTTCCGCCATTGTCGGTTTGGGAATCAGCTCCGCTTGGACCTCGTCGAACGACTGAGCCAGCAAAAGAGCCTCTAAATGTTCTGCCGCACGGCGATACGGCTCGATCAGCTGCAGCGCGCCTTTCCGCCACACATCTGTGCCCGGCGCCCACGTGTACTGTTTGTCGTTGCCACATTCGCCGCGGTGCCAAAGCCTCGCGTACTCAGCGACGGCCCACACAGGCACGTCATCCAACGCCTCCTGATAAACTTCACCGAGGGCCGCTCCTGACAATTCGGAAGCTTTTGCGGTTGGCTTTGCGAGAAGCATTTTTGCGATGACGCGATAGCGCTCTTGCCGAGCCTGGTTCTCATCTCCTACAGAGCATAAACGTCGCAGGTCATCGCGAAACTGGCGCGCCAACTTTCGATCCTCATCCGTCAGCTTCAAATCGCCCGCAATGTATTGGCGCATCCTCCCGCGCCATTCCACCGTGCCGATTGCTATTCGGCGCAACCGCAAGAAGTCCTGCTGCAAAAGAATCGCCTGCGCGGTGGCGGTGACTGCTCCGGTTTTCAACGTGGTTATATCGTTCATTTCCATCTCCGGGGATCAATTGGAGCGACGGCGGAATTGGGAGTTCTTGCTGAGACAACGGGTTGTCGACCCATTTCCGCCAGGCGAAATGCCAGTCGGCCATCTCTTTGCCTGTGGCGTGGTAGTGGTTGCAAAATCGGCAGAACTGGTGGTCGATCTGCTGCTGCGTCCAGTGCTTCGCGTACGCGCAATCATCTGCCGTCAATTTGAAGTCGGCAGGTAACTTGTGTGTCGACGTCGATATAGATTTCAGACGTCCTTTGGGTTCTGAAATCTTATTGGGAGGGGAAGTATATGCTGGGGAGGGGTTGCTCTGTTGTCCTGTTGTCGATGTTGTTTGTGTTGTCGACTTGTCCATGCTCCTCAGCAAACGGTTCCGATCGCGGTTGTAAGTGCGCTTAGTCTCAGCCTTCTCAGCCTTCGCCAAGCGCTTCAGGAAGGCGGTCACGACGTCCGCGATCTTGTTTGCCGGTGCGCGCGCAATCAGCCTTTTCACTGCGGTCGCATGTGCTGGATGCCGAGATGTGATTTCCGTCAGAACATCCGCGACGAGTTGCTCGTTCGGCAGCCCGCACACCACCAAGCCATCGATGTAGGCCATGGTTTCGACGATCGAAGAGGATGCGGTCATCGCGACGCCTCCTGTGGAGAACAAGAAGCGACGGTGACTGGCTTACCAGTACGGCAGCCCATCCCTTTGCCTGCTGGTCGGAACGTGTTACTCCAAATGCATCGCGTACCCCCTGGGGTGTGGCGATCGATCAACGCTATCCGATCGAATTTTGGAGCCCCGCGTGCCACCGCGGGGCTTCGTCTTTGTGGTGGTGGTCGTGTGTGCCATTTGTCCATGTGGTGCTCCCCGTTGGGGCGGAGCCCCATTGCCCAGCCCCTACGCACGCAAGCGAACGCAAACGCCTACTGCAGGGTGGTCTTGGCCCTGCTTTAGCCACCTGACAGTGACCGTTTCTGTGTGAAATCAACGATGTGAGGTCCCTATATCATGGCGGCCGTGGTGCTCGTCGGTGTGATGGTCGATCGCGCGACGCTGACCATGCGCACCATCGCTGTCGCGGCGTTCGCGGTGATGCTGCTGGTGCCGGAGGCCGTCGTGCATCCGAGCTTCCAGATGTCGTTTGCGGCGACGCTGGCGCTGATTGCCGCGTATGAGCGCGGAATCCCCTGGGCGGCGGCCGGCGCCGATACATCCCTCGGGGCGCGGCTAGCCTTGTGGGGCGTACGGGAGGTGATCCTCCTCATTACGGCGTCGCTCGTTGCCGGTCTCGCCACCATGCCATACGCCGCCTATCACTTTCATCGCATGGCGCCCTATGGGCTGATCGCGAACCTCTTTGCCATGCCGGTGATCTCGGCCGTCTCAATGCCCGCAGGGCTGCTGGCGCGCCTCGCCATGCCGTTCGGCTTCGATGCGCCGCTGTGGCGCCTGATGGGCGTCGGCATCGACTGGATGGTCATGGTCGCGCTGTGGGTCGCGCATTTGCCGGGCGCGGTCGGACGCATTTCAGCCTTCGGGGTCAGCGCGATGCTGCTCGCGACCGCGGGGCTGCTCTTGCTCTGCCTGTTGCGAAGCCCGCTGCGGTTCGCGGGCGGGGCGTTCGCGGGCCTCGCGATCGCCGCCGCGCTGATGGCAGAACGGCCCGACATTCTGATTTCGGGCGCAGGCGACGTCGTCGCCGTGCGCGGCGCCGACAGCCGGCTCGCAGCCATGAAGTTCGGCAGCGATACGATTTCCGTCCGGGAATGGCTCGCTGCCGACGGAGACGATCGTGCCTCGACCGAAGCGAGCGTGAAAGCCGGCTTCGCCTGCGATGCGGATGGCTGCGTGGCGCGCCTTCCTGATGGGGCTGCCGTTGCCGTATCGCGGACCCCTGCGGCACTCGCTGACGATTGCGCCCGTGCCCGCAGTGGTGGTGACGACGCGTCCCACGCCACCTGGATGCGCCGCCCTGGTCATCGATCGCAGCATTCTGCGGTCAGGCGGTGCGACCGCACTCACTTGGCGCAACAGCAGCTTCGAGCGCGTCTCTGCGCGGCCGGAACGCGAGGATCGACCATGGGCGCCAGCGCCCGTGTCGCGTCCCGCCCGTACGAACCCTACGCCGGCGTCCGAGCCCGCCGATGCGACGCCCCCCCGACCCGACATCGATGCGGAGCAGTAATCTCCGGGTGGCTCAATACCGCCGGAATAGCCCGACGAGCTTGCCCTGGATGCGCACGCGGTTCGGCGGCAGGATGCGGACCTCGTAAGAGGTATTTGCCGGCTCGAGCGCAATCGAGGCGCCGCGCCGCCGAAAGCGCTTCAGTGTCGCTTCCTCCTCGTCGATCAGCGCGACGACAATGTCGCCGGTATCGGCAAGTTCAGCCTTCTTGATGACCGCGATATCGCCGTCGAGAATGCCGGCGTCGATCATCGAATCGCCGCGCACCTCAAGCGCGAAATGCTCGCCCGCCGACAGGAGATCGGGCGGCATGTTGATGACGCTGCTCTTGCTCTGGATCGCCTCGATGGGCGTGCCGGCAGCGATCCGGCCCATGACCGGAACCGCGATCGGACGGCTGTTGTCGTCATCGGGGCTCGCGGCCCGTACGCGCCCCAGATTGCCCTCGATGACGTTCGGAACAAAGCCGCGAGCTCGTCCGCCCGACACGCCATGGCCGACCGATTCGGGCAGCTTGATTACCTCGATGGCGCGCGCCCGATTGGGCAGGCGGCGGATGAAGCCGCGTTCCTCCAGGGCAGTGATCAGCCGGTGGATGCCTGATTTGGAGCGCAAGTCGAGCGCCTCCTTCATCTCGTCGAAGGAGGGGGGCACGCCCGCTTCCTTCAGCCGTTCGTGGATGAAACGGAGCAACTCATACTGCTTGCGCGTCAACATATCGAAACGCCTCCCCGGGTGCTCGCTGCATTCGCTCACGAGCCGCGATGACCGCTACTTCCCAACCAGCCGCGGAATCGGGTCACCAAAACAAATCATGAACGGACCCTATCCGTTCCATATGTGTTCCGCAACCTTTTAATTTGAAGTGAACAATCCAAAGGATCGTCAAAATTCAAGATTGAGCATGTCGCAGGGCGAGCCCGCGGGCGCTGCCGGCGCGAAGGGCTGGCGAATCACCAGGCAATCCGCATGGGCGAGCGGCGACAGCATGGAACTGTCCTGCTTGGGGAACGGCGTCGCGATTCGGGTACCGTCCGGCGCGATCTCAAGTCGTGACCGCAAATAGTCGGCGCGCTCGTCGTTGGCGGGGAGGGCGATGCCGAGGGTCGCTCGCTCGAGCGGCATCGCAAGGTCGCTGCGGCCCGCGAGCCGGCGCAGCAGCGGCACCATGAACAACACCGCGCAGATGAAAGACGAGACCGGGTTGCCGGGCAAGCCGAGCACCTGCATACCGCCGATCCGCCCATGCATCAGCGGCCGGCCCGGCCGCAGCGCGACCTTCCAGAACGACAGCGCCATCCCTTCCGCGGCGAAGGCCTGCTGGACGAAATCGTAATCGCCGACCGAGGCGCCGCCGCTCGTCACCAGCACGTCGACGCCGGCCTCGCGCGCGCGGCGCACCGCCGCGGTCGTGGCGTCGAGCCGGTCGGGTGCGATGCCAAGATCGATGGCCTCGGCGCCCTCGTGTCTGGCGATCGCAAGGAGCGCGAAGCCATTGGAGGAGACGATCTGGCCGGGGGCAGGGGGCGTGCCCGGGAGTACCAACTCGTCCCCCGTCGCGAGCACCGCAACCCGCGGGCGGTGGTGCACCGGCACACTCGCGTGGTTCATGGCGCCGGCGAGCGCGATGTCGCGCGCGGTGAGCCTGTGCCCCTTGGCGAGCAGCGTTGCCCCGGCGGCAAAATCGAGGCCCTGGCGACGCACGTTGCGCCCCTTTTCCTCCCCGCGCTTGATGAAGATGATGTCGCCGTCCCGCGTCGTGATCTCCTGGATGACGACAGTGTCGGCCCCGGGAGGAATTACCGCGCCGGTGAAAATCCGCGCGGCTTCGCCCGGTCCGATCGTGCGTTCGAGCGGACGCCCGGCCGCGACCTCGCCGACGACGGTAAGACGCGTTGCTGCCCTAACGTCCTCGCCGCGGACCGCGTAGCCGTCCATTGCGGAGACGTCGGCCGGCGGCTGCGTCCGCAGCGCCACGATGTCAGCGGCAAGCACGCGGCCGCACGCCTCGAGCAGGCTCGCGTTCTCCGCCGGCAACGCGGCGGCGTCCGCAAGCACCATTGCCAGAGCATCGGCGACTGAAAGCAACGCCATGGTCAGGACGTCTGTTTCGGCGCGCGGTAGTGTCCGGACTTGCCGCCGCTCTTCTCGACGAGATGGATATTCTCGATGGTGACGCCGCGCTCCACCGCCTTGATCATATCGTAGACGGTAAGGCACGCGACGGACACCGCAGTCAGCGCCTCCATCTCGACACCGGTCGGTCCGGTCACCTTGACGGTCGCGCGCACCGTGAGGCCCAGCGGGGCCTGTTGATGGGGCGCGATATCGATCTCCGCCTTGCTGATCGCAAGCGGGTGGCAGAGCGGGATCAGCTCATGGGTCTTCTTGGCCGCCATGATGCCGGCGATGCGGGCGGCGCCAAGCACGTCGCCCTTCTTGGCGTTGCCGGAGAGGACGAGGTCGAGGGTCGTCGCGCTCATCCGCACGAAACCTTCGGCCACCGCGACCCGCTCGGTTGCCGCCTTCTCCGATACGTCCACCATGCGGGCGGCCCCGCCGGGATCGATATGGGTCAGGTTGCCGGCCATGGGTCAGCCGTTGGCCGCGGTGCGGGCGGGTTCGCGGGCGAGGAGGGCGCGCGTGGCTGCGGCCACATCCGCCTGCCGCATCAGGCTCTCGCCGACGAGATAAGTTCTCATGCTGACCGCCGCGAGCCGCGCGATGTCGGCGGGAGTGAAGATTCCGCTTTCGCCGACCGCGACGCGGTCGCGCGGCAACAGCGGTGCGAGGCGAAGCGCGACGTCGAGCGTGGTCACGAAGGTCTTCAGGTCGCGATTGTTGATGCCGACGAGCCGCGATTTCAGACGCAGCGCGCGCTCAAGCTCGGCCTCGTTGTGGACTTCGAGGAGCACGTCCATGCCGAAGGCGTGCGCTTCGGCCTCGATCGCGCGCGCGGCGCTGTCATCGACCGCCGCCATGATGATGAGGATGCAGTCGGCGCCCCAGGCCCGCGCTTCCGCGACTTGATAGGGGTCATACATGAAGTCCTTGCGCAGTACCGGCAGCGCGCACGCCGCCCGCGCCGCCACGAGATGCTCTGGCGCACCCTGGAACGATGGCCGGTCGGTGAGCACTGAAAGGCAAGCGGCACCCCCCGCCTCGTAGGCGCGCGCCAAGGCCGGCGGATCGAAATCGGCGCGGATCAGCCCCTTGGAAGGGCTCGCCTTCTTGATCTCCGCTATCAGCGCCGGGCCGCCCGCCGCGTGGCGTTTCTCGATCGCCGCCAAAAAGCTGCGCGGCGGCGACGCGGCTTTCGCCGCAGCCACCATATCGGCCAACGGCCGCGCGCGTTTCGCGGCCGCGATTTCCTCGCGTTTGTAAGCTTCGATGCGGGCGAGAATGTCGCTCATGACTTATTCGATACCGTAACCAGCGCGTCGAGACATCGTTCCGCGGCGCCGGTGTCGATCGATTTCTGGGCAAGCTTGACGCCGTCTGCGAGCGTCTTCGCTTGTGCCGCGACCACAAGCGCGGCTGCCGCATTGAGGACGGAGACGTCGCGATAGGGCCCTTGTTTCCCCTTCAGTACGCCGTGCAGAGCGGCAGCATTGGCGTCGGCGTCGCCGCCGCGCAGCGCCTCGGGCTTGGCGCGGTTCAATCCGACATCCTCGGGGGTAATCTCGAACGTGCGCACGGCGCCATTCTCCAGCGCCGCAACGGCGGTCGGGCCGGATATCGTGATTTCATCGAGGCCGTCGGAGCCGTGCACCACGTAGGCGCGGTCGGAGCCGAGATTTTTGAGGACGTGCGCCAGGGGCTCGACCCATTGGCGCGAGAACACGCCCACCATCTGCCGTTTCACGCCGGCGGGGTTCGAGAGCGGGCCGAGCAGGTTGAAGATCGTACGGGTGCCGAGTTCGACGCGGGTCGGCCCCACATGCTTCATCGCCGGATGGTGCGCCGGAGCGAACATGAAGCCGATCCCGGCTTCCGCGATGCAGGCGCTGATCGTCTCCGGCGGAATGTCGATCTTGACCCCGAGTGCGCCGAGAACATCGGCGGCCCCCGAGCGCGAGGACAGCGCGCGATTGCCGTGTTTGGCGACCGGGACGCCGGCGCCCGCCACGATAAATGCCGCGCAGGTCGAGATGTTGAACGAGCCTGAGGCATCCCCGCCGGTGCCGACGACGTCGACGGCGTTGTCGGGTGCGGCGACCGTCAGCATCTTGGCGCGCATCGCCGTGACGGCGCCGGTGATCTCCTCCACGGTCTCACCGCGCACGCGCAGGCCCATCAACAGGCCGCCGATCTGCGAGGGCGTCACCTCGCCCGACATCATGCTGTCGAACACCTCGTAGGCGCTCTCGCGGCTGAGAACCGCGCCGGACGCAATCTGGCCGATCAGCGTTTTGATCTCGACCATGTTGCCCTCAATGCGGCCGTCGCCGGCCGTTCGCGCAATTCCAGGCGGCGGCGATGTCGAGAAAATTCTTCAGGATCAGGTGACCGTGCTCGGATGCGATGCTCTCGGGGTGGAACTGCACCCCGTGCACCGGAAGCTCGCGGTGGGCGATGCCCATCACCAGGCTGTCATCGGTCTCGGCGGTGACAGCGAGATCATCGGGCAGAGTGGCGCGGTCGACCACCAGGGAGTGATAGCGCGTCGCCTGGAACGACCCATTGATGCCGCGAAAGATGCCTTCACCGCGATGCTTCATCTTGAACACCTTGCCATGCACGGGCGCCGGCGCGCGCACCACTTGCCCGCCAAAGGCCTGGCCGATCGCCTGATGACCGAGGCAGACGCCAAGGACCGGAATGCTCGGCGCCGCCGCGGCGATGAGATCGAGGCAAATGCCGGCTTCGTTGGGCGTGCACGGTCCGGGCGACAGCACAATCGCATCCGGATCGGCCGCGATCACGGCGGCGGCGGCGATCTTGTCGTTGCGGTGAACTTCGACCTCCGCGCCCAAGCTCCCGAAATAGTGGACGAGGTTGAAGGTGAAGCTGTCGTAGTTGTCGATGAGCACCAACATGATGTTCCCGGCGATTAAGTCCGATCGCGCCGGCGTCGGCGTCGGATCGCACGATCCTCCTGGTCAATCGTATAGGATGGAGGCGCGCCGTTGCCTAGGCCGTCGGCGGCCGCGCCGCCTTGGCAAATTCGAGCAGGCGCCGTATTGCACGGGATCGTGAGGGAGTGGATTCTGACGTTTTCCAAGGGGGCAATCATGAATCGTCGTTACGCGCTCAAGACCCTTGCCGGTCTTGCGCTCTGTCCGTTGTGTTCGCCCGGCTTTGCTGCCGAAGCCGTCCACTTTGGGATATGAGGGTGCGACCGGTCCGGACCATTGGGGTACCCTTGATGCTGCGAGCCAGGTCTGTGCAGTCGGCTCGCAGCAGTCGCCGATCGAAATCGGTGACACGGTCAAGGCGAACCTTCCGCCGCTCACGATGTCCTGGGCAAAACGCGCCGACACCATCGTGAATAACGGCCACACCATCCAGGTGAATTTCGGCGAGGGCAGCGCGCTCAGCGTCGGCAAGGAGCGTTACACCCTCGTGCAATTTCATTTCCACCACCCGGGCGAGCATCTGGTCGCCGGCAAGCAATCGGCGATGGAGTTGCATTTCGTCCATCGCAGTGCAGCCGGAAGTCTTGCCGTTATCGGCGTGCTAATGGCGGCCGGCAAAGCGAACCCAGTGTTTGCGAAGATCGTCGCGACCATGCCGAAGGAAGAGGGCCCGCCAGTAAAAGCGGACGATGCTATCGATCCCAGCGGAATGCTGCCGGCCAAGCGCAGCTACTACAATTACGAGGGGTCGCTGACCGCGCCGCCGTGCAGCGAGACCGTCACTTGGTTACTGTTGACCGATCCTATCCAGGTCGCGGAAGCGGATATTGCAGCGTTCGCCAAGCTCTATCCGCTCAATGCGCGTCCGGTTCAAAGGGTCAACCGTCGCTTCATCCTGCGCAGCGGCTGACAGTCTTCGATAGGTGACGCTCACTGGCCCTTGCGGGCGGCGCTGGCGAAACGGCGCGCTTCCTCGGCGGCGCGGAACAGCGCCTTCGCCTTGTTGATGCATTCCTGCTGTTCGCTTGCGGGATTGGAATCGGCGACGATTCCCGCGCCGGCTTGGACGTACATCTTGCCGTCCTTGATCAAGGCCGTGCGCAGAACGATGCAGGTGTCCATGTCGCCGGCGGCCGAGAAATAGCCGACGCAGCCGGCGTAGAGCCCGCGCTTTTCCTGTTCGAGTTCGTCGATGATTTGCATGGCGCGCACCTTCGGCGCCCCGGATACGGTACCGGCCGGAAAGCCCGCGGCCAGCGCATCAAGGGCGTCGCGGCGGGGATCGAGCGTGCCTTCCACGTTGGAGACGATGTGCATGACCTGGCTGTAACGCTCGATGAAGAACTGGTCGGTGACCTTGACCGTGCCGATCGCGGCAACACGGCCGACATCGTTGCGGCCGAGGTCCAGAAGCATCAGGTGTTCGGCGCGTTCCTTGGGGTCGGCGAGCAATTCCTCCTCGAGCGCCTTGTCATCATGCGGCGTCGCACCCCGTGGCCGCGTGCCCGCGATCGGACGCACCGTGACCGTATGGCCCCGGGTGCGCACCAGAATTTCTGGGCTTGAGCCCGCGACGGCGAAGCTGCCGTAGTCGAGGTAGAACAGGAACGGCGCCGGATTAACGCGGCGGAGCGCGCGGTAGAGCGCGAACGGCGCCAGCGCGAACGGTGCCTCGAAACGCTGTGCGAGCACGACCTGAAAAATATCGCCGGCCGCGATGTAATCCTTCGCGCGCGCGACCATGGTGTGGAATTCGGCGGGCGTCGTGTTCGAGGTGGGCGCAATCGGCAAGGCCGCGGCGTTGTCGGTCGCGGGTTCCTTGGCGAGCGGCTTGTCGAGCGCCTCGACCACTTCGGTGAGCCGATCGACCGCGCGCGCAAGGGCCGCTTCCGCAGCGACACCCGGTGCGGGGCGAGCCGGCGTCACCAGGGTGAGGGTGTCGAGCACGGAATCGAAAATGATCACGACAGTCGGGCGCACCAGTATCGCCTCCGGAATGCCGATCGGATCGGGATTGGGCGGCGCCAAGTCCTCCATTGCGCGCACCATGTCGTAGGCGAGATAGCCGAACACGCCGGCTGCCATGGGAGGCAGGTTGTCCGGCAGGGCGAAGCGGCTTTCGGCGATGAAGGCGTGTAGCGCCGCGAGCGGCGGCTCCGCGCACGGCGCGAAGGCATTGCGATCGCGCAGCGCCGTGCGATTGATTTCGGCGGTGCCGGCGCGGACGCGAAATATCACGTCGGGATCGAGGCCGATGACCGAGTAGCGCCCGCGGACGGCGCCGCCTTCGACCGACTCCAGGAGAAAGCTCAGGGGCTTGTCGAGGCCAGTCTTGAGGAATGCAGATACCGGTGTCTCAAGGTCGGCAACGAGCGTCGTCCACACGACCTGCGTCGCGCCGCGGGCGTAGTTCGCCACAAACGCGGCAGCGGTAGGTTCGATCTGCATGGGGACGAACCCCAGTCATTCCGGGGCGCGAGCGTAGCTCGCGAGCCCGGAATCCATGCTCTGCTCTGAAGAGTATGGATTTCGGGCTCGCCCCCGCTGCTCTGCGGCGCCTCGGAATGACGGGTCCGTTGGAATAAGCACGATTGCCTCTTATCGCAGTTCGCTCAGGCGGTCGAGGCTGAAGGGCGTGTCGCCAAACGAAAGAGCCCTGCGCCGGTTGAGGCGCAGGGCTCCAAAGTGGCTTACTGCCGAACTGCAGAGAGCGCTTTGCCAGTACATCCGTGAGTCAAAGCACCGTCCGCGTCGTTGCTCAGGCGGCGCGCAGATTGTCGGCCGAAGACTTTCCAGTCCGACGATCCGCAACGACGTCGAACGTCACCTTCTGACCTTCGCTGAGGCTGCTCATCCCGGCGCGCTCGACCGCGCTGATGTGCACGAAGACGTCCTTGTCGCCGGTTTCAGGCGCGATGAAGCCGAAACCCTTTTGCATGTTGAACCACTTTACTGTTCCCCTGGTCACGGAGATGTCCTTTCACTTGCGAGCATAGAGGTGGGATCTGGCGCACGAAAATCGCTGCCATTTCCCGGTTCGTCGATTTTGGAGAAGTGTCTGTAACCTGTGCGCCGCAAGTCAAAGAGGCGAAACGGCCCAGTCGTTCGGCCAACGATCGATTGCGGTGATATGGAGATGAAACCAAGCGATTTCAAGGCCGCGATCTTATCGCCGGACCGTTGCGGCGACGCGACGCTGGGCAGGAGCACGCTTCGCGAGCGGGCTCTAGTTCTGGTCGGTCGGCGCCGCCCGTCCCGTCGCCTGGGCAAGACCGGCTTGGTTGATAGAGGTACCGAGGTCGGCTTCAAGACGCGTCACATATTGGGACAGCAGCTCGTCGACATAGGCGGCCTTCAACTGATCGCTGAGGGCTTTTGTCGTCGCCGAATTGGGATCGAATGTCGGCGTCTTGATATCGGTGACGCGGAAGATGAAGCGCTCCGTTGCTGTGTTGCCTTGGGCGCTGCCGACCCCGTCCTTGGCCGTTCGAAACACCTCCGAGACGACGCGCGCGGGTAGGGCGTCGCTGCCTTGGCGCTTGATGCCGGACTTCATTTCGAGCTTGAGGCCGTCGGCCATGGCGATATCGGCAAGCGAGCTGCCGGATTTCACCTTGTCGACGATTTCGGTCGTCTTCGTATCCAGGCGCTTGATGACCTGATCCTCGTGCCAACGCATCTCGACCTGGTCCTTGACCTCGTCGAGCTTGCGTTCGTGGGACGGCATGATCCCGGTGACGTCGTACCAGACAAAACCGCCGGCCTTGAGCGGCAACGGGTCGTTCTCGTTGCCGACGTCGGTTGCAAATGCGGCGGTGACGACATCGATACCGTCGGGCAGATCGGGAATGGGCTTGCCGTCCGGGCCGCGGCCGGAGCGATCAACGGCGTCGATCGTGCGCAGCGGAAGCTTCAGTTTCGCCGCGATCTCCTCGAGACGTGCGCCGCCGCCGAATTCCTCGTCGACCTTGTCGCGGATCGAGTTGACCTCACGCTTGGCGCGGTCGAACGCGATGTCGTGCTTTATATCGATATCGGCCTCGACCTCGGCAAGGGTTTTGGTCGAGCCCGGCTCGATCTTGACGACGTGGACGATCGCGGTGCCGAACATCCCTTTGATGGGGGCGCTGACGCCACCTTCGGCGACGCTGAACGCCGCGGCGCCCACGGCCGGATCGATGATGTCTTTCTTCGTCACCGTCCCGAGGTCGATGTCCTTATCGGACAGATTGCGCTCCTTGGCGAGATCGGCAAACGACAAGCCCTCGGCGAGGCGCGTCGAGGCTTTCTCGGCCTCCTCGGCATTCGGGAAGACGATCTGCTGTACCTCGCGCCGTTCCGGAGTCGAATAGAGGGTCGGGTGATCCTCATAGTAGCGCTTGGCGTCGTCATCGCTTACCTCGATGGTGCGGGCGATCACCTCCTGCGACACCGTCATAAGCTGGACTTTGCGGTACTCCGGCGCGCGCAAAGCAAATTTATGCTCATCGAAATATGATGACAGTTCTTCCGGTGTCGGCGCAGGGATCTCGCCGGCGTTCGCCGCGTCGAGGGTGACGTAGTCGACGCTGCGCTCCTCGTCGCGATACCAGTCGAGTGCCTCCGCCATCGCCTTGGGAGGTACGAGTTCGGCCCCGATCGAATCAGCGAGTTGGCGGCGCAGCATTCCCTGGCGTTGTTCGGCGATGAAGCGCGGCTCGGTGTAGCCGACCTCGCGGATGCGCTGGAGGAAGAGCTGTTGATCGAATTGGCCGTTCATGCCCTTGAACGCCGGGTCCTCGGTGATCCGCTTCGCCACTTCCGCATCGGAAATCGCGAGTCCGAGTTGGCGCACACGCTCATCAAGCGCCGCAAAGGCCATCATCTGCCCGAGCAGTTGCTGCTCGATGCCGAAGGCGCGGGCTTGATCCGGCGTGATGGGCCGGCCGATTCGTCGGCTGAGCTGCTGAAGCTCGTCATTATAACGCACGCGAAACTGATCGATGGTGATATCGGTGCTGCCGACCTTGGCGACGGTATTGACCCCGAAGCCGCGGAAGATGTCGCCGATGCCCCAGATGCCGAACGCAACGATCAGGGTGCCGACCACGACCGTCAT
Source organism: uncultured Alphaproteobacteria bacterium (assembly GCA_963787675.1). Lineage (GTDB taxonomy): Bacteria > Pseudomonadota > Alphaproteobacteria > Rhizobiales > Xanthobacteraceae > JAJPKK01. The sequence goes on from CAWBDV010000003.1 coordinate 934,985, forward strand.
GATCGATTTGCCGAGCCAACCGGAGGAGGCTTTACGTAGACCTCGAAGCATGGACCATTCGCCAGATTGTATTGATGGGAAGCTGCCCGTAGCGGCGCCAGCAAAACGCCGGCATCATAGGGCCGCCATGTCCTTATCGCAATTGCGCCTGTCGACCGCAAGCCGTCGAGCCGCGCGGAATTGAAGCGGAGCAGCACACCTCATACACGATACCATACCGGCAAAAAATCGGGATTTTTCGCCGCCGGGTAGAGATTTACCAAATCGTAATTTGCTATTGTCTCGCCACAGTTCATCGGTTGGGGCCCTCCGGCGGGTGTGATCGGGGTAGCAGCAAATGATCGGCAAATGATCCCGCTGGCGCTGCACAAGGAGACTTCTATGAGTGTTATCCTCGTCGATCGTATCGGTGCCGTCGTTTTTCATAACGGTGTCCTGCGAATCGACTGCATCGCCACCGGTCCGAATGGCGAGGACCGGCCGGCCGGCACGTTGCTTTTGCCGCTGAACCAGGCGGGCGCGGTGCTGCGGTCCCTGATCGGCGCCGCTCAGGAGGTTGATCGCCGGCTGCGGGAGCAGATCCGCCAAGCCGCCGCCGCTCAAGGGGCGTCTCGCCAGGCGGCGGCGCAAACCACCTCCGGCCAAACCACGTCGGAGCAAGCCGCACCTGCGGGAGCCGCGTCGACGCCGGCGACGCCTGAAGCGATCGTCGCCCACGGTGCGGATGGCGGAGCCGAACTGCCCGCCGCATCAGGTAACGGCGGATCGCAGCGGGCACCCACCCGATCGTCGTCGCGAAGCAAAAGGCAATTGTCGTGACGATCGGGCCTCGGCCGCAGCACCCCAAGCTCGCGTCGCGAGATTAAGCTATGCGGCGCTCCGAGCGTCCGCTGCGCTGCGGCGGCGGAAGGCGTTTACAACCAACGGGCTGAGCCCGAGCCCCGCCAGTCCCTCCTCGACGGCATCGCGCCGCGAGGCGATTCCCGCGATCCGCTGACCGGTCAAACTGTCGGGGAAGGCCGCGAGTATGGCGCCGGACTCGATCTGCGACACGGCTTCCTGCAAACCAGACAGCACAAAGCGGTAGCCGCCGACGCCGACAATGCTGGCGGGCGGCCCGGTCACGACGATCGCATCCGACCCGGGCGCGGTGCGGCAGGGATAACCGGTGTCGACGAAGCCGTCCGCGTCGGCAATCTCGCCGGTCCGCTGCGCTCCAAGCGAGAGCTGACGTACCGACACCATGGGTCCGCGCAATGCGATCGTGCCCACGGCGCTGCGCGCGACCTCGACAAGCACGGGCGCCACGTTTCCATTGCGTCTGCGCGCAGCGCCGCCCGGCTTGAGGCTCACCGGTTTGCCATCGGGGCCGCGCATCGCCGCGACGAGGCCGGCTTCTCCGAACACGGTTACGTCCATCAATGCAGGGGAGGCGGCCGGCCACGGCGGGCAGGCAGCCAGACGCTCCGGGGCACGCCAGACCGCGACCACCTTCTTGACTGCACTGTCGCGGAACATGCCCGCCTCGACGCAGCGAGCCGCAACGGCGCCAGGCAGGACAACGACGCCGCATCGATGATCGATGATCTGGCGTCGCATGATGTCCGGCGTGAACGGATGATGGAGGACAAGCGTCCCCCGCGACAGGAGCCACGGCATCAACGTCGCCGCGATTCCCGCGAGCGAACTCAGACAAATCGACGACAGGATGACGGTTTTGTCGGGGAACTCGCCTTCCAGCGTGAGTTCGAATCCCGCGGTCATAAGTTGAACGTGTGTACGAGGGACGGCGACGAGGCCGGCGGCATCAAAATCCCAGGTCGCCGCGGCGGCCTGAGCGCCAACGGCGCCATTTCTTGCTGTATTCAAGCTGCGCTCGGCAGCCGACTGCAACGCTTTGGCGTCGAAGACGTCATCGAGCGGCACGACGCCGTCGAGGCTGCCGCCGAACATGCAGACGTGGCGTATGGTGAAAACTTCGGCTGCCACTTCCATGGCGAGCGCACCGTGATCGGTTGCGCCGACGTGCGACATCGCAATCAGGGCCCGCCCACCGATCGCTGTCATCGCCGCGGCGCAGTCGGCACGCCGCCAGAGCTGCGGCAGCGGAGACACGATGAGCCCCGCACGCAGCGCCCCAAGAAACGCGAGAATGCCTTCGACCGTGTTCGGCAATTGCATTCCGACCACATCGTCGCGCTGCAAGCCGAGGCTTGCGAGCCGTGCCGCAATTGCGCTCACCACGCGGTCCGCCTCGGCATAGGTCAGCGTGCGCGGCGCGCCGCTGGTGAAGTCTGCTCGGTTGGGCGGATCAATGAGGGCAAGCTCGTCGCCCCGCTGCGATGCCGCGTAGTGAAAGAGGTGGTCGAGGGCCGGCGCGCGAATCATATTCGCATTATGAGCGAATTATGGGTGAGCGCGACGAGGTTTCACGAGCTTCCCGGCGCGCGCCACCAGGTTTCCGGCAAATACCCGGAGAGTGAGGTCGTGTCCGGATGACGGATGGCTGTCCAGCGGGCAACCCATTGCTTGGGCAGATGGTACAGCGGGACCACGTAAATGCCCGACATCAGGATGCGATCAAGGGCGCGCACCGCGGCGACGAATTCGGTGCGTCCGCGCGCCGCCAGCAGTGCAGCGATCATGGCGTCGGCCGCCGGGCTGCGGATGCCCATGTAGTTGCGGGTGCCAGGTTCGTCGGCGGCTGCCGAGCCCCAGTAGAACGCCTGCTCGTTGCCCGGCGAGAGGCTCTCGTCCCACCGGTTTTGGATCATATCGAAATCGTACTCGATCTTGCGCTGATCGTATTGCACGGCGTCGACCATGCGAATGCGCGGCACAATCCCGGCGCGGCCGAGCATTTGGACCAAAGCAAGCGCAAGCCTCTCTTGATCCCGGTCGGCGACGAGGATCTCGAAGCTGAAGGGCTCGGAGTTGCCCCGGTGACGCAAGACGGTGCCCGCAAGCTCGTAGCCGGCATCGCGAAACAGCGCGAGTGCGCGCCGCAGCACCTCGCGGTCGCGCCCGGAGCCGTCCGTCACCGGCGGCGACCACTTGCCTTCGAGCACGTCGGGGCGCACCGCGCCCGGGAATGGCGCGAGGAGTGCGCGCTCCAAAGGATCGGCGGGCCGGCCGCTGGCGCTCAGTTCGCTGTCCTCGAAAAAACTCGCCGTGCGCTGATAACGGCCAAAGAAGAAGCTGCGATTGACCCACTCGAAATCGAACAACATCGAGATCGCTTCGCGCACGCGCGCATCGGCAAATACGGCGCGGCGGGTGTTGAATACGAGGGCGATCATCCCCTTGGGCAGGCCGGTTGAAAACTCCTCCTTGACGACTCGTCCTTCGCGCAACGCCGGGAAGTCATAGGCCGTCTCCCAGCGGCTCGGATCATTTTCAGCCCGGACGTCGTAGATGCCTTTCTTGAACCCCTCGAAATGCCCATTGGCATCGCGATAGAAATCGAAGCGCAGCACATCGAAATTGTAAAAGCCGCGGTTCACCGCAAGATCGCGGCCCCAGTAGGCGGGGCTTCGTCGCAAGGTGAGGCTTCGTCCGACGTCGACCTCGCTCACGACATAGGGGCCGCTGCCGATCGGCGGCACGAGTGTCGTTTCTTCGAACCGCTCAGGATCGACTGCATGCTTAGGCAGGATCGCCATCAGGCCGAGGATGAGCGGCAATTCGCGGTCGTCGCTACCGCCAAGATCAAAGCGCACCGTATTCTCGCCGATCGCAGTGGCCACTTTGACCTTGACATAATAGGTGCGGAAGTTTGGCCGGCCGTGGTCGCGCAGAAGTTGCCAGGAGAAGATGACGTCGTCTGGCGTGACGGGCCGGCCGTCGGCAAACGCCGCATTCGGATCAAGCGTGAAGGTGACGTAGCTGCGCTCGTCGTCCGTCTCGACGGTGCGGGCGAGGAGCCCGTAGAGCGTGAACGGCTCGTCGTACCCCCGCACCAGCAAGCTTTCGTACACGAGGCCGCGAATCTGGGGCAGCGCCAGGCCTTTGACGATGAGTGGATTGAGGCTGTCGAAGGTGCCGAGCACGCCTTGCACGAGCCGGCCGCCCTTTGGCGCCGCGGGATTGACGTAGGCAAACGCCTTGAAGTCGGGAGCAAGGGCGGGCTCGCCGTGCATCGCGATCGCATGGCGGGGTTCGCCGGCCGTGCTGCGCGCCGGTGCAAGTACCGAGATGGCGGGCAACGCGGCGAGGCCGCCGAGGACACGGCGCCGGTTCGGTCTGAATTTGTCGACTGTGGCCATCTCGATGCGCGGCTTTCGAATCGCAGTGCTCCTCAATATCGCGGCGGTATCACGGCGTAATGTTTTGCCGATGTCGCAGCGGCCGATAAGGCAACAAATCAAGGCTTCCAACGGGCTCAAGTTTAGGTTATCAGGCCCCGGGGAAGGCCACCGTGCTGCCGCAATTGGCGCCGAGACAGCACCTGGGGCTATCACACATTAACAAGTTGAGGCCGGCAGACGGCCAAATGCGAGGATTCCCGATGACCTATCGGACTTTGTCTCAGCTTTCGGGGAGCCGGCTGGTGGTGGCGGCGATCGGGACAAGCCTCCTGGTTGCCGGGCTCAGCCTTGCACCCGCTTCGGCGCAGCAGCCGCCGGCACCCGCCGCGCCTGCAAAGAAGCCGCCCGCAAAGCCGCCGGCAAGGCCCGCAGCGGCGGCTCCTGCGCCTGCCGTTCCCGGGGCGCCACCCGCCCAGGCGGCTGCGCCAGCTCCGCCGGCCGAGATGCCGCAGCTGATCTACTCACCGTGGGCAAAGTTCTGCGGCAAGGGCAATGATGCCAGCGCCAAAGAGGTGTGCTTCACCGGCAAGGATGCACGCACCGAAGCGGGACAGCCGGTGGTCGCAGCCGCTCTGATCGAGCCGGAAGGCGAGCCCAAGAAGCTCTTCCGGGTGACGCTGCCGAGCCCGCTCCAGCTGCAGTACGGCACCCGCATCATTATCGACAAGGAATCGCCGATCAGCGGCGCGTTCTTCACCTGCTTTGCCAACGGCTGCATGGCCGACTACGAGGCGACACCCGAACTCGTGGGCAAGCTGAAGAAGGGCCAGATGCTCGTCATCCAGGCGATCAACCTGGCTGCGACCGCGATCAGCTTTCCGCTGCCGCTCACGGACAACACCGGGAACAGCTTCGCCAAGGCCAATGAAGGCCCGCCGACCGATCCCAAGGTGTTCGAAGAACAGCAGAAGAAGCTGCAGGAGGAATTGCAGAAGCGCGCCGAGGACGCCCGCAAGAAGCTCGAAGGGCAGCCTGCGAAATAATCGCTGCGAGCGCGCCGCCGACGGCCGCTCAAGCGGCAGCGAATGCTGAAAGTGATCAAGAACAGCGCGAGTCCATCGCGCTGTTCTTTTTATTTGATTTGTGGCGCATCACCGCACCGCATCGGTGATGTTGGCTGTATTGCGGTGAACCGGCGTGATGCGCGCTGATACAAATCCCAGTGCGCGAGGCTAGCTGACGGCTGGTTATTGCCGCACATCGGTTGCAGGTCTAAAATTCTCGCGCCCGTGCGATGCTTGTTTGTGCTCGTCCGCTCGTTTTTCAAATTGTGGAACCCGGACTATGGCCCTCGATCCTCGCGGTGCGGCACTCGCTCTGCATCGATTCGGATTCGGACCGCGCGCCGGCAGCATCGGGTCGATCTCGTCGGACCCGCGCGGCGCTCTTCTTGCCGATCTCGATCGTCCCCACGCCGGGGAGATACCTGATGGCGGACTGATGAGCAGCGGCGCCATCAGCCGCGCGACCTTCGAATTCAATGCCGAACGCCTCGCGAGGCAACGCCTCGAAACTCGTCGCCAGCAGTAGGCAAAGCAGGAGGCTGCGAAGCTCGCCGCCGAAAATCCGGGAATGGAAAATCCGGACAAGGCCGCCGAAGCGAAGCCCGCGACACCGCCGCAACCGCCAGCCCCTGCAGAAACGCCGATGGCAGCGAATTTCGTCCGCGAGGCCAAAGCGCGCTTTGACGCCGCCATCAACCGCGAGATCGGTTTTGTCGAGCGGCTGGTGTGGTTCTGGTCGAATTACTTCTGCGTCAATCTCGACACCACGGTCATGGCCGGCGCCTATGAGCGCGAGGCGATCCGTCCGCACATACTCGGCAATTTCACCGACCTGTTGCTCGCCGCGGAGAGCCACCCGGCGATGCTGATCTACCTCGACAACGTGTCCTCGATGGGCCCCAACTCGGTCGCCGGAATCAATCGCACGCGCGGACTCAACGAGAATCTCGCGCGCGAGATCCTCGAGCTTCACACCGTTGGCCCGCGCACCGTCTATGGCCAGGACGATGTCATCAATTTCGCCAAGGCGATCACCGGCTGGACCATCCTCGCGACCGAGAGCAATCCGGACCATGGCGGCGAGTTCCTCTATCACCCCCGCCTGCACGAGCCCGGTCCGCAGACGGTGATCGGCAAGGATTATCGCGACACCGGGGTGGAGCAGGGCAGGGCGATCTTGCGCGATCTCGCCCGGCACCCGGCGACCGCGCGGCACATCGCGACCAAGCTTGCGGTGCATTTCATCGCCGACGATCCGCCGCCGGCCATGATCGAGATGCTGACCCGTCGCTTCATCGAAACTGAGGGCGACTTGTGGCAGGTGTCGAAGGCGCTGGTGACGGCGCCGGAATCCTGGACGCCGGAGCAAATGAAGTTCAAGCGGCCGGGCGAATGGAACATCGCCGTCATCCGCGCCGCGGGCTTGGCGGGCGATCCGCGTCTGTTGGCCCAAGCCGCCGCGCGTCTCGGCGAACCGTTATGGCGGCCGCCCGCGCCGAAGGGATTTTCTGACGATAACGGAGCCTGGCTTGATGGACTTGCCCATCGGCTCGACACCGCCAATGCTCTTGCTCAGCGCAGCGCTGACCGGATCGATCCTCAAACGATGCTGCAAACGGGCCTCGGTCCGCTGGCCACGGCCGAGACCCGCCAAGCCGTCGCCCGGGCCGAGAATCGGGCACAGGCGTTGACGCTGATTCAGATGGCACCCGAATTTCTGCGGAGGTGACCTGTGGCCGGATTGCTGCACGCTGCGTCGCGCCGCGAACTGATGCTCGGGGCAGGCGCCTTGTTCACCTGGGCCTTCGTACCGCGGGTTGCCCGTGCCGAAGGACGCGATCCGCGTTTCCTCACGATCGTGCTGCGTGGCGCCCTTGATGGGCTGGCGACGGTTGCGCCGGTCGGCGATCCGGCCTGGGAGGCGCTCCGCGGCGACAAGGCGCTGAAGCTCGATGGCCCAGCGCGGGCGCTTCCACTTGACGGCTTTTTCGCTCTCAATCCGGCGATGCCCAATCTGCACCGACTGTTCGCGAACGGGCAGGCGATCCTGGTGCATGCGGCGGCAACGCCTTATCGCGAGCGCTCCCACTTCGACGGACAGGATGTGCTGGAAAGCGGGTTGCCTCGGCCGGGGCGGGCTGACAGCGGCTGGCTCAACCGTGCGCTCCTGCACCTTGAGCCCGGCGATCGTGTAAGTGGTAGCGTTGGTGCAAAGGCACGCCGCAGCTTCGCGGTTGGACCTGTCACGCCACTGGTCGTGCGTGGTCCGGCACCGGTGCTTTCATGGGTGCCGCCGCGACTGCCGCCGGTCGGCGATGAAACCACTTTGCGGTTGCTCGATCTCTACCGCCACACCGACCCGACACTCGCGCGCGTCCTCGAAGAGCGCATCGAATTTGCAGCGATCGCCCGGACGACGGAACGTAAGCCGGAGGAGACCGGGCCGGTCGTGCAACTCGGCAACATCACTCGGGTACGCGCCTATTTCGCCGAGGTCGCGGGCGCGGCATCGGCCTTTCTCGCGAATCCCAACGGCCCGCGCGTCGGCGCGCTCGCCCTCAACGGCTGGGACACGCACGCGAACGAGGGCGCCGTCGGCGGCCGGCTTTCGGCATTGCTCGGCGCGCTCGATGCCGCGATCGCGGCCATCGAGAAGGACATGGGTACCGCCTGGAGCGAGACTGTGGTGACGCTCGTCACGGAGTTCGGACGCACGGCGCGCATCAACGGCAGCGAAGGCACCGACCACGGCACCGCCACCGTCGCGATCCTGGTCGGCGGCGCGCTGAAGGGCGGGCGCGTCATTGCCGACTGGCCGGGAGTAAAAGTATCCGATCTCCATGAAAAGCGCGACCTCAAGCCGACGACCGACCTGCGCGCCGTGCTGAAAGGCTTGCTGAGAGATCATTTGCGCGTCGATGAGCGTGTGCTCGCAGCGGAGATCTTCCCGGACAGCGCGGGCGTGATGCCGCTGGACGGATTGCTGGCGTAGGTGCTGCGCTTTCTGCGCTTGCCCGCTATTTGTGTAGCGTGGGCAAAGCGAAGCGTGCTCACCGGACGTACACGAGACGCGTGGGCCGCGGACGCGCCCGTGCTTTCCCCACCTACGGGTCGCATTGTGGTATACCTGTTCTCCCGCGCCCGTGAACTGCAGCCTCCTTCATGACCATCAATCCCATCACCGTCGAAGTCGTGCGCAATGCCGTCAACGCCTATGCCGACGAGATGGCAACGGCGCTGTGCAAGGCCGCCTACAACATGATGATCTATGAGGTGCGCGACTTCTGTTGCGGGCTTCTGGATGCTCAGGCGCGCATGATCTCGCAGAACCGCGGTGGCCTGCCGATCTTCCTTGCTGATCTCGGCATTGCCGTTAAGGACGGCATCGATCGCTACGGCCTCGACGGCTTTGCTGAAGGCGACGTGGTCATCATGAACCACGGCCTCGTCTGCGGTCAGCACCTCAACAACATCGTGATCTACGCGCCGTGCTTCCACGACGGCAAGGTGGTGGCGTTCGCGGCGAGTCGCGCCCATTGGGTCGATATCGGTGGAAGCCGCGTCGGCTTCGGCTCGGTGGAGACGACCGAGATCTATCAGGAGGGGCTCCAGTTCCGCTCGCTCAAGATCTACGAGGCGGCCAAGCGCAACGAGACGCTATGGCAGATCATCAACGACAACGTGCGCTTTGCCGAAGCGGCGCTTGGCGACCTGCGCGCGCAGATCGCGGCCTGCCGTCTCGGCATTCGCCGCTATGGCGAATTGGTCGCCCGCTATGGCCACGAGACTGTTGCCGGGGCGATTGCGGCGATCTGGGATCACACTGAGCGCGAGGCGCGCGCCGTCATCGCGCGGGTGCCGGACGGCGTCTACGAGGCGGAGAGCTTCCTCGACAATGATGGGCGCAGCCTCGACGTGAAGCTGCGGATCAAGGTCAAGGTGACGATCGACGGCTCGCGCATGGTGGTCGATTTCTCGGAGCTGAACGATCAGGTGCCGGGGCCGACCAATTCGGGCTACTCGGGCGGGCTTGCCGCGGCGCGCGTCGCCTTCAAGTGCCTGACACTGCCGCGCGCGCCTGTGAATGAAGGCTGCTTCCGATCGCTCGAAATCGTGCTGCCGGAAGGCAAGCTCCTCAACGCGAAGCCGCCGGCCGCGCTTGGGTTGTGGAGCATTCCCCTGCCGACGGTCATCGACACGATTCTCAAGGCGCTGGCGCCGGCGCTGCCGGACCGCATCCCCGCGGCCCATAAGGGCGACATGGGCGGATGCTCGTTTTCCGGCTTTCGCGCCGATGGCCGGCGTTTTTTGCTGATGAACATCTTCGGCGGCGGTTGGGGTGGTCGGCCTCGCGAGGACGGCGAATCCGCCTCGGTCTCGATCTGTCAGGGCGACGTACGCAATGCGCCGGTTGAGCTGCAGGAAATCCAGTTTCCGTTTCTGATTGAGCACTTCGGGCTGCGGGCCGATTCCGGCGGCGCCGGCCGCCACCGCGGCGGACTTGGCGTCGAGATCGCCTATCAGGCGCTTGCCAAGACCCTCACCAATGTGAACTGCGAGCGCACCAAGGATCCGCCGTGGGGCCTCGTCGGCGGCAAGTCCGCCGCCGTGAACGAGGCGTTGCTGGTGCGCGGCGACGGCAGCGAGCAAAGGCTGCTCAAGGCGACCAACGTGCCAATGGCGCCTGGCGATCGCCTGATCTTCCGCACGGCGGGCGGCGGCGGCTGGGGCGATCCGCTTCTACGCGAGCGCCGTGCCGTGACAGACGACATTGCCAAGGGCTATGTGTCAGCTGGCGCCGCCGAACGTGACTACGGTTACCACGCGCATGAAAGCGCGGCGGAGTAGGGCGCGTGGAACGAAGCGACGAAGGTCTCGCCGCCGCACGTCGTAAGCGGCTGCTTCGTGAAATGCAGGCGGCCGGCATTGACGAGATCGTCGCCTATGGTAACGCCTGGCAGGGCGACTACCTGCGTTACGTCTCAGACTTCGGCATTCTCGAGGGCCACGGCATCGCCGTGATGTCGGCTGACGGCACGGTCGAGCTTTTTCTCGACAGCGCGACCGACGCCGAGCGCGCCGAAGCAGAGGCACTGGGCGTCGCCGTGATGTTTGGCGGCGATGTCGTTCGCGCCGTCGGCCAACGGCTCGACCGTGTCGCCAATCATCGGCTGGCTGCCGCGCCGCGCAAATTCTTGCCCAGGTGGCTCGCCGACGCCGACCGCAGCTTCAAGATCGAGGACGCGACGGCGCTTCTCGATCGACTGCTGATGCACAAGCTGCCGGCTGAGATCGAGGCGATACGCGAGGCGGCGCGGCTCGCCGACGACGCCTATGTCGAATTTCGCAAGGCCGTGCGGCCGGGCCGCGCGCAATATGAGATCGTCGCCGATCTCGAAGACTATTTGCGCCGGCGCGGCTCACCCGACAATTTCATGATCATCGGCTCGGGCGGCAAGGATGTGTTTGGCATGACGCCGCCATCGGAGCGTCAGATCGTGCCGGGCGACCTCGTCACGACTGAGCTAACGCCCGCCGTGAAGGGCTACTACGTCCAGATCTGCCGCACGATGGTGGCGGGAAAGGCCACCGCCGCGCAGGCGCGGGCCTTCGCGGTGTTCCGCGAAGCTCTTGATGCGGGCATCGCCGTCGTCAAACCCGGCGTCACCGCAGCCGCCGTGGCACGCGCCGAGAACGACGTGTTTCGCAAATACGGCCTCGGCGATTACGTCACCAACCGATACACGCGCGTGCGCGGCCACGGCATCGGGTTGTTCTGCGATTCCAAGCCGCACATCCTGGAGGATGTCGAAACCGAGCTTGTGCCCGGTATGGCGCTGATCGTGCACCCCAACACCTATCATCCCGAAGTCGGCTACATCGTGCTTGGCGATGCCGTGGTGGTGACCGAGACCGGTGTCGAGGTGCTGTGCCGGACGCCGCGCGAATTGTTCGAAATGCCGGTGTGAGAAGAACAATGCGCCGCGGCCTCATCTCGCGCTCACTGGTAGAACTGCCAGATGCCGTGCTCGATGCGCGGCTCGCGCGCCTACGCGCTGCGATGACCGCGGCAAAGCTCGACGCGGTTCTCGTCTACACCAACAACACGCGGCCGGCTGCGGTGTCGTGGCTCACGGGATTCGTGCCCTACTGGTCCGAAGCGGTGCTGGTGGTGCCCAAAACGGGACCGACCTCGTTCGTCGTCGCTCTGACTTTCCGCGTGAAACCATGGATCGAGCGTACGAGTTCGCGTCGGGCAGGTGATTCACACGCCGCGCATCGGCGTCGAAGCGGCCCGAGTTGTTGCTGGCGCAAAAGATCACGCCGTGGTGGGCATTGTCGACTTCGACCAACTCTCTGTCGGCATTGCGGACGATCTCGCCGAGAACGGACCGCATCTGACCCTGTCGGGCGCCAGCGATCTCTTCACCACGGTGCGCCAGTCGGCCGATCCGACCGAGATCACGTTGGCAACCCGAGCTACCGCCGTCGCGGACGCGGCGCTCGCTCATCCGCCTCGGCCGGCGGGCGGTATCCGCGCCATTGTCGGGGCGGTCGAAGGCGAGGCGCGCCGGCGCGGGGCAGAAGAAGTGTATGTGGCAGCAGCGCCGGATTTGTCACGCGACATCCGGTTCGTGCGCATCGAGGACGATGTCACGATCGGCCCGCGCTTTGCCCTGCGAGTCAGCGTGGCCTACAAAGGCGTGTGGGTCCGTCGCATCGTGACGTTCGATCACGATGGGCAACTCGACCTCAACGCGATTGCTCCGGCATTCGCGGCAGCCGTTGCCGATCTGCCGAACAACCGCGGCTTTGCACCGTTCGCCTCCTACCTTGTGGAGGGCTGCCGGACCGGTCAGCCGCTCGAAGCCCTGATGGGCTCGCGTATCAAGGACGGTCACGCTCCGGGGGGCATCGTATCCGTGCAGGCTGCAACCACGATGGATGGCCTGCCGGTGCTCCTTGGTGCGCCGGCGCTTGTCGGCGTCGCCGGAGAGGCGGCAAGCCTGCTGACTGGTGTCTAGCCGGGCTTGATGTAACGCGACGGCCAGCGATATCAGTGCTGCGTCGCCCCAATCCGGCCAGAACCTACAGCACTATCGGTCGCGTAGCGCTTTGCCCCTATTGCGCGAGGCGCACCACCGGGGTGATCGCAAGATCGTTGGTCTGTGTCTTCAGCGCGACCAGTTGCGCCAGCATCGCAAATGTCTGCTTGGTGTTGGCGGTGCCTTTGTCGGGAATGCAATAGTGCACCCCGTCGAAACCGACCTCGGTGAAACACTTGCCGATGATGGAATTCCGCGTGAGCGCGAGAATGCGCCTGTCGGGATCGGTTGGTTTGACGAACGTGACCATTTCGTCGACCTTGCCCTCACGGAGAATCTGGCCGAGGTACCGATAGACGCCCAAGGTCGAGCGGGTGAAAATCTGATAGTCCACGCGCCCGTAGGTCGGGCTGGTCAGGGTGAATTTCAAAGTGTCGTTCTGAGTACCTGAGTTTGAATCAGTGCTCTTTTGCGGTGTCCAGGACGAATAGCACCGCGGCATCGGCTGCAGATGCTCCGCATAGATCTGCTGAAACTCCGGGTCATTTCCAAAGTACTTCCTGTACCGGTCAACCAAGACTTGGTCGAAGCACACCCGTGCAAAGACCTCCGTCTTCGTCGTTTTGTTTCCTCCTCCGCCGCTCTCGCTGGTGACGGAAACGGTCCCGACCCCAGTTTGCGCCTTGCCCGACTTGGCGCCGCCGCCGGAACTGCCGGAGCCCGTAGATACCTCGACTGCTTTCGACTCGATGCTTAATCCGGTGGCGATGGCGAGCTTGATCATGTCGCGGAAGGTATATGACATCCCTCCCACGACCTGGGCAGGGAGCTCGGGAATGTTTTGATATTCATGCGTCGACCCGTGGGTTGTTTCACGGACCGAGTCAACGAAGAGCCAGAATATCAATTCGTGCGGATATCCCTGCCGAATGAAGTAATTGACAATCGGCAGGTCGATCGGACTGAGCAACGCCTCATAAAATTCCTTGGATTCCAGAACGGTAAGATCATACGAATTGGTTGCGAGCGACGTGCCATTGAGCGTCGTCGAGCCGATGGTAGCGTCGCGCGTGCCGGTGGTCGCGGTGTTGGCGGGCAGTGTGTAAGGGCCCGTCAGGAAGCTCGGCAATCCGGCGCCCATACCGACTGTCGTAATGCCGGTCACGCGGGCGAATGCCACAAAATTCAGCGGAGCATCGTTGCTGGCGCGGAGGATGTTCAAAAGGGTCGACTCGTTGCGCGCCATCTCCGAACTGCGGTTGGTCTGCATAATGCGGCCGTCGATATTGTCGACGACAGCGCATTGCGCCGTGAGTGCGGCCGCGCAAATAGGCAACGCTGCGCGCAAAACGCGCCACTTCAACAGACCACGCAACGCCCAACCCCCCAACAATCTTTAATCTTCACCTGGAACGGGGGGGAGGTCAAGCACCGCGACATTTGCGCGGCGCTATTGGGGTCAATTCAAGACGAGGGGTCGGAGCGGGCGCGGCTCGGCGCAAGCCGGCCAAATGGCGAATTCGCGAACCGCCGTGCGAGCCTGGTGCGAAACCGGGTTCGCCCGAGGGCGTGGCGATGGCCGGTGCGCTTGCGCCGGCTTTCGAGCACGAAGCGCCACTCGGATAGTTCGCCCGCCATGATCGCGGCGAGCCGTTCGGCTGCGATGGCAACGCGATCATAATTCGGCGTCGCGGCGCGCACGGCACGCCGTAATCGGCCGAGTGCAGTGCTGGTCGCGGCAGCGCGTTCCACGAGCCGCACGAGATCAGCGTCGGCGCGAAAGCCATTGAAGGCCGACACCGCCGCGGGCAGCACGAACAGGAGAATGATCGGATACGCCCGCCACTCCACCGCGGCGAAGCCTCCTTCGTGGTAGGCCCAGAGGGCAAAGGCCAGCGCCACCGCGCCGGTCAAGAAAAACGCGACCGTCGCCAATGCGGACATGCGCCGTTCGAGAATGTTGAAGCGCACGAATGCGCGGCGGTGGTAGGTGATCTGGCCGGGGATATCGAAATCGGACAATTGCCGCCACGCAGCGTCGACAAACGCGGGCGTCATTTCGGCGCCGTGAACGCCAAGAGCCCGTTCGAAGCGGCGAAAATACCAGTCGACCCACGTCACTCCGAGCCCTCTGGCAAAGGGCGATGCCGGGGTGAGGGTGCGTCCGAGCGGATGGAGGAACCCCAGGCATCGCAGGCGTTCGGCGATCAGCCGGTAATCGAGCCAGCGCTCCTGCCATCGCTGTTTCGAGCGCACCGCGACGTCGATGATCACGAGCGCACCGATCGCGGTCTGAGCGAAGACCGAAGAACCGGTGATGTTGGGAAATGTCAGCATCACCAGGGCAGCGACGAATGCCGAGATGATGATGATCAGGAACTCGCTCGTGACGCTCGAGCGATAGCGCAGGGCATAACGATTGGCGAGTTCGTCGATCCAGCCGACGAGGGGCTCGAGCGCGGTTAAACGCGACGCGAGTTGCGGACTCTCCGCGCCGCGGTTCGGCGAGGGATCGGCGGTCCGCGGTCCGCTTGCTCCAAATGCGCGCAGAAGGATGGAATATTCGTGCCGCAGGCTACGTTGGCTCGGCGCTTCATTTATAAAGTCGAGGAGACCTTGGCGCTTGGTTGATCCAGGCGGCGGCAGCAGTTGTGCAGCAACGATGTCCGTGAGGTCGAGGTCGAGCAGCGTTGCGACGAGGTCGGTCGGTGCCGCTAGCAGGTTTTCATCGGGGCGCGTCAGGAGGTACGGCGCCACTGCTTCGTCGGGAGGGACGACGATGACGGGCATGCCGCGCGCTGCCGCGGCCTGCACCACCTCGCCAGTGCCGCCGGCGCCTCTGTCGCGATCGCCGTTCCATACGGCGACAAGCAGATCCACATTGGCAAGCACCACCTCGTTGGCGCGTTCATAGGCCCGCGCCCCCTCCCGGTGGGTCCCCGGCAGAACGAACGCGGCGCCCGCGCTGGCGATATCGGCTTTGAAGGCCGCGTATTCCTCATCGCTGGAGAAATCATGGCGATATTCGGCGAGTGGAAACGGCAGCACATAGCCAACTTCGACGCCATGGGCGCGCGCCGCGGGTACGGCGAAAGAACCGGCACCGCTCGCGGACATGCTGACGAATCGCATCGTGGGCGTCGTTGGCGCAAAGAACTGCGCCTCGCTCGCGGTTGCCGTTTTCAATGCAACGGCAAGTCGATCAAACAGGTCGTTGAGCCTCGCCGTAACGAGATCAGCGGCTGGTCCGGTGATGGCGAGCTCACGTTGCCCGCTGATGCCGATGGCCAGCACCGGCGGCGGGCGGCGTTCGAGCGATGACACTTCGGGCGCAATCATCTCGGCACGTCAGATGTGAGTAAAGCGGTGGGCTCCCAAACATCATCACGACGATACACGTTCAGGAGAAGCCGTTGGTCGAGATGCCGCCAGCATCCTCCCAGCGGCGCACAAATCTTTGCAGAACGGTGCGGCTCTTTAAAGTGGCTTTAAAGAACGCAGGAGCCTGAGTCTTCCGGCTGTCCCATTGAATTGGTAGATTGCGTCAGTGTGATCGCCGGCCCGGTCGCGAAAATCGGGCGGCAAACGCTCGCGGAGTCATGCGATGGCAGGCGCTTCCACACGCAAAATGCTCGTGCCGGTGGCCGCGATGGGCATCGTGCTCGCAGGTTGCAGCGGCGAGAATCACTACGTCGCGCCGCCGCCGCCGAAGGTGACCGTCGCCCTTCCCATCGTGAAGCCGGTGACCCGTTATCTCGAGGTCACCGGGAACACCGCCGCGATCAACTCCGCCGATCTCGTGGCGCGGGTGCCCGGCTTCGTCAACAGCGTCGATTACACAGACGGCGCGTCGGTCAAGAAGGGCGACCTCCTCTTCACCATCGAACCGGAACCCTACGAGGTCAAGCTGCGGCAGGCGCGGGAGGCAGAGGCCGGAGCACTGGCGACGTTGAAGCAAGCGCAGGCCGACTTCGATCGCCAGGCCACCCTGGTGACGACCAACGCAACCAGCCGGCAGTTATACGATCAAGCCCTTGCGACCCGCGACAATGCCGAGGCGAGCTATCAGCAGGCCCAGGCCAACACGAAACTCGCCGCACTCAACAACGATTACGCTCACGTCAGAGCGGCGTTCGACGGCATCGTGACGGCGCGCCAGGTCTCGGTCGGCGAGTACGTCGGTGGCAGCGCAACGCCGACCGTACTCGCGACGATCGTTCAGATCGCCCCGATTTATGCGAACTTCAACATCGCCGAGACGGATGTCCTGCGGGTGCGCGCGGAAATCCGGCGGCGCGGCCTGACGCCCGAGGACCTCAAGAAGGTGCCAGTCGAAATCGGGCTGCAAACCGAGACCGGCTATCCGCACGTCGGAACGCTCGACTATGCGTCGCCCACCATCAACACCTCGACCGGGACGCTCGCAGCACGGGCCATCTTCCAGAATACCGACCGCAGCCTGCTGCCGGGCTATTTCGTGCGGGTACGCATTCCTGAAGACCACGACGTTAACGCCGTGCTCGTTCCCGATGTGGCGCTCGGCAGCGATCAGACGGGACGCTATGTGCTCATCGTCAACAAGGACGACGTGGTGGAGCACCGTAACGTCAAGGTAGGACCTGTGATGGACGAGCTGCGGGTCATCGACAGCGGCCTGACCGGACAGGATCGCGTTATCGTCGCCGGCGTTCTTCGCGCCGTTCCCGGGCAGAAAGTCGATCCACAAATGCAGGCCGCTGCGGCGTCTGCGACCGGCGCGCAGCAGCGATGACATGATCTCGAAGTTTTTCATCGAGCGGCCTGTCCTCGCCAACGTCATCGCGGTTCTGATGGTTGTGATCGGCGCGGTTGCGCTTTACCGGCTGCCGGTTGCGCAATATCCCGACGTGGTGCCGCCGACGGTCCAGGTGACGACGCGTTACCCAGGCGCCAGTGCCCGCACGGTGATCGATAGCGTCGCGCTCCCAATCGAGCAGCAAGTCAACGGCGTCGAGGGCATGATCTACATGCAGTCCTTCGCTGCCAGCGACGGCTCCTACACGCTGACGGTCACCTTCTCCATCGGCACCGATCTCAACTTCGCGCAGGTGCTGGTGCAGAACCGCGTGGCAAGCGCACTGGCGTCGCTGCCGCAGTCGGTGCAGGTGCAGGGCGTCACCGTGCAGAAGAAGTCGACGGCGATTCTACAGATCGTGACGCTGACGTCGCCCGATTCCCGTTTCGACAGCCTTTTTCTCGCGAATTACGCGACGATCCGCCTGAAGGACGAACTATCCCGCCTTCCGGGGGTCGGCAACGTCAACGTGTTCGGCGCCGGCCAATATTCCATGCGCATCTGGCTTGATCCGAACCGGATGCAGGCGCGCAGCCTGACCGTCCAGGACGTTATCAATGCTTTGCAGCAGCAGAGTTCGGAGGTTACAGCGGGTCAGATCGGCATGCCGCCGGCGCCCGCCGACCAGGCATTTCAGTACACGCTCAATGTGATGGGGCGGCTCGACGATGCCCCGCAATTTGCAAACGTGATCGTGAAGACCGGCAATGCCGGCGAGGTGACGCGGGTGCGCGATGTCGGCCGTGTCGAACTCGGCGCCCAAACATACGGGCAGTTTTTCTCGCTCGACGGTCGCCCAGCGGCGGGCATGGCCATCTACCAGACGCCAGGCGCCAATGCTCTCAATGTCGCCGACGAAGTGACGGCGAAGATGAAGGCTCTGGCGGCCGAGTTTCCGCAGGGGCTCGTCTACGAAGTTCCGTTCGACACGACGGTGTTCGTGGATGAGTCCATTCATGAAGTCTACAAGACGCTCTACGAGGCGGCGATCCTGGTGCTTATCGTGATCCTGGTCTTCCTCCAGGATTGGCGGGCCATGCTGGTGCCGGCGACGACGGTGCCGGTCACGATCATCGGTGCGTTTGCTGCGATGGCGGCGCTCGGATTTTCGGTCAACTTGTCGACGTTGTTCGCGATCGTGCTCTCGATCGGCATCGTCGTTGACGACGCCATCGTCGTGGTGGAGGGCGCTGCCCATAACATCGAGAAGGGCATGAGCGGCCATGACGCGGCAATCCGCGCCATGGATGAGTTGTTTGCCCCGATCATCGGCATCACGCTGGTGCTGATGTCGGTGTTCATGCCGGCGGCTTTCTTACCGGGCCTGACCGGGCGCATGTATGCCCAGTTTGCCCTGGTCATCGCGGCGACGGCGCTGCTCAGCGCGATCAACGCGGCGACGTTGAAGCCGACCCAGAGTGCGCTGTGGCTGCGGCCGCCCAAGCCGCTGGCGCAACGCAACGCGTTCTATCGCGGCTTCAATGCGCTCTATGACCGCGCCGAGCGCGGATATACCGGGCTGATCTCGCGCATGACCGCGCACGCCGGGGTCGTGGTGGTGATCGGCCTCGCCATCATCGCGGCTGCGGGCTACGGATTTACGCGTATCGCAACCGGGTTCCTGCCAATCGAAGACCAGGGATACCTGCTTGTCAGCGTGCAGTTGCCTGACGGCGCCGCCCTCGAGCGTACCCAGCGCGTGCTCGATCAGGTCAACACGATCGCCCACAAGACGCCCGGCGTCGCAAAAGTCGTGACCATCGCCGGCATTTCGGTGCTCGACAACAGTTCGACCCTCGCCAATGCCGGCGTCGCCTATCTCATTCTCAAGCCATGGAGCGAGCGCGGTGCCGGGGAGGATCTGCGCTCGTTGTTCGGCTCGCTCAACGCGTCCCTTGGCGCAATCGAGCAAGCGAACACGCTGGTGTTTCCGCCGCCGCCGATCCAGGGGGTCGGCAATGCCGCCGGCGCCACGATGCAGATCGAGCTGCGCGACGGGAGCTTCGATCTCGAAAAGCTGCAGGCGACCGTTGATGCTTTCGTCGCCAATGCCTCGACCCAATCGAATCTGCAGCGCGTTCAGTCCACCTTCCGCTCCGACGTGCCGCAATTCACCATAGCCGTCGACCGTGTGAAGACCGAGACGCTTCACGTTACCGTCGACCAGGTGTTCTCGGCGCTCGCCGGCTATCTCGGGTCGAGCTACGTTGATCAGTTCAATAAATTCGGGCGCGTCTTTCAGATTTTCCTGCAGGCCGATTCCCAATATCGGCTGCGCACCGAGGACATCGCCAATTTGACGGTTCGCAATACCGACGGGAACATGATTCCCCTCGGCACGGTTCTCAGCATCACGCCTTCGGTCGGACCGTCGCTCATCAGCCTCTACAACCTCTACCCCTCGGCTAGCGTCATCGGCCTTCCGGCCGCCGGCGTATCGAGCGGGCAGGCGATGCGGCTGATGGAGGAGGTCGCGGAGCACACGCTGCCGCCGGGGATGGGCTACGAATGGACCGCGATGTCTTACCAGGAGAAGATCACCGGCAGTCAGATGTACTACGCCTTCGCGTTGGCACTGCTGCTCGTCTATCTCGTGCTCGCCGGTCAGTATGAAAGCTGGTTTACGCCGATCGCCGTCATTCTCGCCGTGCCGCTGTCGCTCGTCGGTCCGGTCACCCTGCTGACCGCTCTCAAGGTCGACAACAATCTCTATGTTCAGATCGGCCTCGTGCTGCTGATCGCGCTGTCGGCGAAAAACGCCATCCTCATTGTCGAGGTCGGCCGTGAGCGACTGGCGGGCGGCATGTCGATCACGGCCGCGGCGATCGAGGGGGCGCGGGCCCGCTTCCGCCCGATCCTGATGACGTCCATCGCCTTCATTCTCGGCGTGCTGCCGCTCGTCCTTGCGACCGGCGCCGGCGCGAGCGCGCGCAAATCGATCGGCATCACGGTGTTCTCAGGCATGATCGCCTCGACCCTGCTGGCCGTGGTGTTCGTGCCGTCGTTTTTTGTGGTGGTCGAGCGCACTGCCGCGTGGCGCAGCGGCCGCAAAGCGCAGCCGGCCACGGATACTCCAGCGGAATAGGGCGGTGCTTAAGCCTTCCGCTGGTTCGTTTCGATGTGGAGATAGTTGAAGTAATTGACGACCTGCGTGGTCGATAGCGTGAAGAAGCCGTCGGTACGCTCGGCCTTGGCGCCGTCGGTAAACATTTCGGTGCCGCTGCGATGGTAGGGATTGTGGATCATGACCTTGTCGGCGGCGGGATCGAACCCCACGATCGAATAGCTGTGATGCGAGTTGCTGAGCATCACGGCGCGGTGCTGGTGCAGGGCGGCTTGCAGGTCGGCGCGGAGCTCCTGGAACAAGCGCCCGTCGGCGGGCTTGTGCGTGTTCGCCGGTAGCCCGATGAATTTGCTGGTATGGCCGGTCAGCACCTCGACGACGCGCGTGCTGCCGGTGCGAAAGCCGACGGAGTCGAGCGGCTCTCGGGTCTTGGCCTGCTGTGGTTCGTCGGCGATGCGCGTCACGCCATAGGCTTTTTCGAGGAGGCCGAGCCATATTCCGTCCTTGGCATTGCTGTAGGCAGCGAGCTCCGTGTCAGTCGGCGCGGACACTCGCACCGGCCGCTTGCCCGGGAACGCGACGATGTAGCTGCCGTCCGGGTTTGGCGTGATCAGGCGAACGAGCGCCTGCGGATTGGAGTGCGCGAGCGAGCCGATAGTCGCGAGAAAGTAGCAGTCAGACGTCCAGTCCTGCCGGATCGCGGTGAGACGGGGACCGCCATTGAAGAACAAGGTGCGCGGCACTTCGGCCTGCTTGTTACGCCCATCCTCGAAGTACTTGACGAGGTTCGGCTTGAGCTTGCCGGTCGACTGCAGCGTCTGCTCCATCGCGTCGATCTCGGCGAGCGTGTAGGCGTGGGTCTCGTTCAAGTGGTTGGATTCCGTCGCGGCGAGCTTGAGCGCGGCGAGGGCAGCCGCGACATCTCCCATGATGCGCGGGTTCTGCATGTCGATTTCGATTTCCTCGCGCGTCAGCGTGCCGTCGTGATTGCGGTCGAAGGCGACGAAATTCTCGCGGACCAGGGCAAAGAAGCGCTGTGCGCCCGGTGTCAGGGTGAACCGGGTTTGAGCGGCGCTGGGCGCGGAAACGGGCTGGGCAAGAACGGACGCGGGCGCCAGTCCCGCAATAGTGCACCAAAAGAGCGCAAGGGCAGCCCGGCGGGACAGCCGGTAACCCGATCGGGCCAAAGAGCGAAGCGGCATGACGATCTCTCCTCGCCGAACAGCGGTCGCAGGTGTTAGTGCGGCGAGGAGGAGGGAAGGTTCAGGGCGGCGACGGCAAATGTGCGCAGTTCGTAGCCCGGATGGAGCGAAGCGCAATCCGGGAAGTCGCCGTTGGATTAGGCTTGCCCCGGATTACGCTTCGCTCCGTCCGGGCTACAGCCTGCCCGGATTACGTCGGCAGAACGGCCGATGCCTCGATTTCGACCTTGGCGTCATCCTCGAGGAGGGCCGCGACCTGGATCAGGGTCATCGCCGGGAAATGCTTGCCCATCACGCTGCGGTAGGCGGCGCCGATCTCAGGCAACCGCGCGATGTATTCGCGCTTGTCGAGGATGAACCAGGTGAGGCGCGTGATGTGGGCGGCGGTGCCGTCCGCTTCGCGAACGACCGCCAGGATATTCTCCAGCGCCTGGCGGGTCTGGGCGACGAAATCCAGACTGTCGAATTTCTGTTCCGCGTTCCAGCCGATCTGACCGGCAACGAAGACCGTTCGCCCTTCGGCGACGATGCCATTGGCGTAGCCCTTCGCCGGTTTCCAGTGGCGGGGGTGCAGGGCCTGATGCGAGGCCGCGAGTTCGCTCATGTGCCAAGCCTCGATCTAGTGTGTTGCATCTGTGCGCAGGCGGAAACGCTGGATCTTTCCGGTCTGCGTCTTCGGCAGCGCGTCGGTGAACTTGATTGAGCGGGGGTATTTGTACGGCGCGATCATCGCCTTCACGTGGTCCTGCAGATCGCGCACCATCAAGGCATCGCCGGTGACGCCTTCCCGCAGCACCACGTGGGCCTGCACGATCTGGCCGCGGTCTTCATCGGCAACGCCGATGACCGCGCACTCCTTGACGCCGGGATGCGACAACAGCGCGGCCTCAACCTCCGGACCGGCAATGTTGTAACCGGACGAGATGATCATGTCGTCGCTGCGGGCGGCGAAGTGGAAATAGCCCTCGGCGTCCTGGACGAAGGCGTCGCCGGTCAGGTTCCAGCCGTCGCGCACATAGGCTTTCTGCCGCGCATCGGCGAGATAGCGGCACCCGGTCGGGCCGCGCACGGCAAGCGCGCCGACTTCGCCGCGCGGCCTCTCCTTCATCTCGTTATCCACGATCTTGGCCTCATAGCCGAGCACCGGCCGGCCGGTACTGGCCGGCGTGCAATCGCCGAGACGGTTGGAGATGAAGATATGCAGCATTTCGGTCGAGCCGATGCCGTCGAGGATCGGCTTGCCGGTCTTTTTGACCCAGTCGTCGAACACCGGTGCCGGCAGCGTCTCGCCGGCTGACACCGCGACCCGAAGCGACGACAGGTCGGCGCCGCTTTCCATGGCGGCAAGCATCACCCGGTACGCGGTCGGTGCGGTAAACGAGATCGTCGCCTTGTAGGTCTCGATGATGTCGATCATGTTCGCGGGCGACGCATTCTCGAGCAGCGTTGCCGTCGCGCCGAACCGCAGCGGGAAAATCGCAAGACCGCCGAGCCCGAACGTGAAGGCGAGGGGAGGCGAGCCGACGAAGATGTCGTCGGGCGTCACTTGGAGAATTTCCTTGGCGTAACTGTCGGCGATCAGCAGCAGGTCGCGGTGAAAGTGCATGGTCGCCTTGGGCTCGCCCGTGGTGCCGGAGGTGAAGCCCAGGAGCGCGACGTCGTCGCGACCGGTCTTGACCGCCTCGAAGCGCACCGATTTGCCGAGTGCAATGCGGTCAAGCTCCGCGTCGTGGTTGGCGGTGCCGTCAAAGCCGATCACCTTTTTCAGAAATCGGCTGGTCTTTGCGCAGGCGACCAGTTCGTCCATCAACCGCGTGTCGCATAGCGCCAAGGTGATTTCGGCCTTGTCGACGATCTTGGCGAGTTCGCCCGCGCGCAACAGCGGCATGGTGTTGACGACGACCGCGCCGGCCTTGGTCGCGGCAAGCCAGCACGCCACCATCGCCGGATTATTGGCGGAGCGGATCAGGATGCGGTTGCCCGGTCGGACGCCAAAATCTTCGACGAACGCATGGGCGAGGCGGTTGGTCCAATCGGCCAGCTCCTTGTAGGTGCGCCGACGGCCGTTGCCGATCAGGGCCTCGTGATCGCCGAACCCGCGCTCGACCACGCGATCGGTGAGTTCGACCCCGGCATTGAGAAATTCCGGATAGGGGAAACGGTCGAGCAAAAGGTCGGGCCATTGCTCGAACGGTGGGAGATTGTCGCGGGTGAAGGTGTCGGTATGCGCCGATGGTCCGAGCATGATCATCCTCCATCATCCCGCGGAGAGCGCCTGACGCGCGATAATGACTTTTTGGATCTCCGAGGCGCCCTCGTAGATCCGCAGCGCCCGGATGTCGCGATAGAGGCTTTCGACGATGTGCCCATGGCGCACGCCATCGCCGCCGTGAATCTGCACCGCCTTGTCGATCACGTCCTGCGCGCGTTCGGTGGCGAAGAGCTTGGCCATCGCTGCCTCGCGGGTGACGCGCGCCGCGCCGGTATCCTTCGCCCACGCCGCGCGATAGACGAGGAGAGCCGCGGCGTCGACATCGAGCGCCATCTCGGCGATCGATCCCTGCACCATCTGCAGGTCGGCGAGCGGCGCTCCGAACAGCTTGCGGGTGCGGGCGCGCCCGGCGGCCTCGTCGAGCGCGCGGCGCGCAAAGCCGAGGGCCGCCGCACCCACCGTGGTACGGAAAACGTCGAGCGTCGCCATGGCGATCTTGAAGCCCTCACCGGGGGCGCCGATCATCGCATCGGCGGGCACATGGGCATTCTCGAACCGGATGCGGGCCAGTGGGTGCGGCGCGATCACCGCGATGCGCTCGGCGATCGAGAAGCCGGAGACCTCTTTGGGTACGAGAAATGCCGAAATGCCCTTGGCACCGGGCGCCTCTCCGGTACGGGCAAAGACGACATAAAAATCGGCAATGCCGCCATTCGATATCCAGGTCTTCTCGCCGTTGAGCACGTAGCCGTTGCCGGCACGTGTTGCCGTCATGTCGATGCCGGCGACATCCGAGCCCGACCGCTGTTCCGAGAGCGCAAACGCGGCGATGGCCCGGCCCGTGCGGGTCCGCCGCAGCCATTGGCGCTGCGCCGCCGAGCCAAACAGACTGATCGCGCCGGCACCAAGTCCCTGCATGGCGAAGGCGAAGTCCGCGAGCCCGTCGTAGCGGGCCAGCGTCTCGCGCATCAGGCAGAGGCTGCGCACGTCGAGGGCGCTCGGAGCGTCGGGATCGATGGCGGAATGCACGAGCCAGCCGTCGCGTCCGAGCATCGCCACGAGTTCGCGGCACGCGGCGTCGACGTCGCGATGATCGACCGGCAGATGCGACGCGCACCAATCGTCGATGGCGCCGGCAAGGGCGCGATGGCGCTCCTCGAAAAACGGCCAGCTGAGGAAGCTCTTGTCCGCCATCAGTTGCCCTCGAACTTCGGCCGCTCCTTCGCGACAAATGCACGGTAAGCGCGCTCGAAGTCCTTCGTTTGCATGCAGATTGCTTGCGCCTGCGCTTCGGCCTCGATCGCCTGCTCGAGGCTCATCGACCATTCCTGGTTGAGTTGGGTCTTGGTGATGCCGTGAGCGAAGGTCGGGCCGGCCGCGAGTTGGTGAGCGAGCGCCAGCGCCTCCTGCGCGAGCGCGCCGGGGTCGACAAGCTTGTTGAAGAAACCCCAGCGCTCGCCCTCCTGCGCTGTCATCGCCCGGCCGGTGTAGAGCAGCTCGGCGGCGCGACCCTGGCCGATAATCCGTGGTAGCATCGCGCACGCCCCCATATCGCAGCCGGCGAGGCCTACGCGCGTGAACAGAAACGCGGTCTTCGCTTCGGGCGTCGCGAGGCGCAAGTCGGCGGCCATGGCGATGATCGCGCCGGCACCGACTGCAATGCCGTCGATCGCGGCAATCACCGGCTTGCCGCAGCCGAGCATGGCTTTGACGAGATCGCCGGTCATGCGGGTGAAGGCGAGCAGCTCCTTCATTTCCATCGCGACCAGCGGGCCGATGATGTCGTACACGTCGCCGCCCGAGCAGAAATTGCCGCCGTTGGGGAGGAAGACGACGGCATTCACGTCGTCGGAATAGGGCAGGGCGCGGAACGTGTCGCGAAGTTCGGCGTAGGAGTTGAACGTCAGCGGGTTCTTGCGGTCCGGGCGGTTCAATTGGATGACGGCAACGTCGCCGTCCATCCGCCAGAGGAAGTGAGCGGGCGCGAACGCGGCCATCGTTCTCATATGCCACCCTCCCATTCGCTGCGGAACGCTTTCAGCTTTGCCGACAATTGCTCGGCTTCCCGTACCGAGACCGAGCCGAGCAGTTTGTCGATCCATTGCTCATGCGCGGTCGACATTTCGACGAAGGCGGCGCGGCCTTTCTCGGTGAGGCGCACGAACGAGGTGCGACGATCGCCGTCGCGCTTCGATCGTTCCACCAGGCCCTCAGCGGCGAGCCGATGGACGATCAGAGTGGTGTTGCCATTCGATACCAGGAGATAGCGCGAGATCTCGCTCATCAACATGCCGTCGGGATTGCGGTAGAGCGCCGCCATCACGTCGAAACGGGGGAGGGTGATATCGAACTCGTTCTTGAACCGCTCGCGCACGCTGTTCTCGACCAGGCGGCTCGCGCGCAATAGCCTGATCCACAGTCGCAGCCGCGCCTTGGTATCGGCGTCGCGGCCGGCTTCGGCAAGAGGCGCACTCACCATGTTTCACCTCCTGAGACCGAGATCGCCTGGCCGGTGACCGATGCGCTCGCAGGGCTACACAGCCAGAGCACGGCATCAGCCACTTCCTGCGGCGTGATGAACCGTCCTTGCGGATTGCGCGCGGTAAGTGACGCGCGCGCGTCGGTGTTGCTGCGTTTCGTGGTTTCGGTGATGCGGTCGATCGCCCGCGCCAACATCGGTGTTTCGGTAAAGCCCGGGCAAACCGCATTCACGGTGACGCCGGTCGTTGCCATTTCGAGGGCGAGCGCGCGTGTCAGCCCGACCACGCCATGTTTCGCCGCAACGTAGGGCGCGACATAGGCGTAACCCTTCAAGCCGGCGGTCGATGCAATGAACACGATGCGGCCGAAGCCGTGCTCGCGCATGCTCCGCAGCGCAGGTTTCACCGAAATGAAGGCGCCGGTCAGGTTGACGCTGAGCGTCTTGTTCCAGAGTTCGAGCGGCGTCTTTTCGGCCGGTGCGCTCTCGGCCATGCCGGCGTTCGCAACGACGATATCGATCGGGTGGCCACCGTCCTGCGCCTGCGCGTAAAGCTTCGCCATTGACGCTTCGTCCGTCACGTCGGCGGTCGTAGCGCGGATAGCGGGAGTGTCGGCGGCGACAGCCTGCAACGGCTCGAGCCGCCGCCCGCAGATCGTGACCACCGCGCCCGACCGCGCGAGCGTCGTTGCGATCGCGGCCCCGATGCCGCTGCCGCCCCCAGTGACCAGCGCATGCCGTCCGGCAAGCAGACTCATCGCGCACCCATCCTAGACTCGCGCGATCGCCACCTCGGCCGTCTCGGCGAGGCGATAAAGCTGGTCGCGACCGGCGTAATAGGGAGGAGGCCAGGCTTCCCCCTTGTCGCCGAGCTTGGCTGCGACATGCAGGGTCCAGTATGGATCGGAGAGGTGCGGGCGGGCGAGGCACACGAGGTCGGCGCGACCCGCCATCAGGATCGAGTTGACGTGGTCCGCCTCGTAGATGTTGCCGACCGCCATGGTCGCCATCCCGGTCTCGTTGCGGATGCGATCGGAGAACGGCGTCTGGAACATGCGGCCGTAGACCGGATGCGCGCGGATCGAAGTTTGCCCCGCGGACACATTGCAGATATCGACGCCGGCCTCCTGTAGCATGCGGGCAATATCGACCGCATCCGCGGGCTCGATGCCCTCCTCGCCGACCCAGTCGTTCGCGGAAATACGCACCGAAATCGGCTTGCCGGCGGGCCACGCGGTGCGCACCGCCTGAAATATCTCCAGAGGATAGCGCATGCGGTTTTCGAGCGAGCCCCCGTATTGGTCGGTGCGCTTGTTGGTGAGCGGCGTGATGAAGGAGGAGAGCAGATAGCCGTGAGCGCAGTGGAGCTCCAGCATGTCGAAGCCGGCACGATCGGCCATTTCCGCAGCCGCGACGAACTGATCCCGCACCCGGTTCATGTCGGCGCGATCCATCGCCTTCGGGTGCTGGTTCTGCGGTGACCAAGGTGCATCGGATGCCGCGAGCAGCAGCCAGTTGCCGGTGTTCAGCGGCGCGTCCATTTCCTCCCAGCCGAGTTGGGTTGAACCTTTGGCGCCGGAGTGGCCGAGCTGGCAGCAAATCTTGGCGTCGGTCTCGGCATGAACAAAGTCGACAATGCGCTTCCAGGCGGCTTCGTGCTGCGGGGCGTACATGCCGGGGCAGCCGGGGGTGATCCGCCCTTCCGGACTGACGCAGGTCATTTCGATGAAAAGGAGGCCCGCGCCGCCCTTGGCGCGTTCGCCGTAATGGACGAGGTGCCAGTCGGTCGGGCAGCCGTCCACCGCCTTGTACTGCGCCATGGGCGAGACGACGACGCGGTTCTTCAACGCCATGTCGCGCAGCTTGAACGGCGCGAACATCGGACGGCGAATGTTGGGGCTGTTGCTGCCGGCGCGGCGCTGGAACCAGGATTCGGCGCCTTCGAGCCATGACTTGTCCCGCAGCCGCAAATTCTCGTGGCTGATGCGCTGTGAGCGCGTCAGCAGCGAGTAGTTGAACTGCACCGGATCGAGGTGGAGGTAGCGCTCCACATTCTCGAACCATTCGAGCGAATTGCGTGCCGCTGACTGCAGCCGCAGCACTTCGGTGCGCCGAGCATCCTGATACTTTGCGCAAGCCGCCGCAATCGTCGGCTCGCTGTGCAGGAAGTCGGTCATTGCGATGGCGCTCTCCATCGCAAGCTTGGTGCCGGAGCCGACGGAGAAGTGGGCGGTCGCTGCAGCATCGCCCATCAGCACGATGTTGTCGTGCGACCACTTCTCGCACAGCACCCGCGGAAAATTGATCCAACCCGAACCGCGTAGGTGACGCGCGTTCGTCATCAGTCCGTGGCCGCCGAGATATTTGGCGAAGACCTCTTCGCAAACGGCGATCGACTGTTCCTTCGACATCGTGTCGAAGCCGAATTTCGCCCACGTCTCCTCCGAGCACTCGACAATGAATGTCGCGGTGTCGGCATCGAATTGGTAGGCGTGCGCCCAGATCCACCCGTGCTCGGTCTCCTCGAAGATGAAGGTGAAGGCGTCATCGAATTTCTGGTGTGTGCCCAGCCACGCGAACTTGCACTTGCGAACGTCGATGTCCGGCTTGAAGTACTGCGCGAACTCGGCGCGGACCTTGGAGTTCAACCCGTCGGCCGCGACGACCAGGTCATGAGTCTTGGCGAGGCCCGCCGCGCCCTCGACCTCGGTCTCGAACTGCAGCTTGACCCCGAGAGCGCGAGCCCGCTCCTGGAGCAGGAGCAGGAGCTGCTTGCGTCCGATGCCGCAGAAACCATGGCCGGTCGAGACGATGCGCTCGCCGCGATAATTGACGGCAATGTCGTCCCAGTAGGCGAAGTTCGCCCGGATCGCTTCGGCACTGACGGGATCGTTGGCGGCGAGATTGGCGAGCGTCTCGTCGGAGAGCACGACGCCCCAGCCGAAGGTGTCGTCGGGCCGGTTGCGCTCGATGACGGTGATGTCATGCGCCCGATCGCGCAGCTTCATGCTGATCGCGAAATAAAGGCCCGCTGGGCCGCCGCCGACGCACGCAATCCTCATGCGACGCAATCCTTTGTGACGGGCATAGATTTACCGCAGGTGGCAGGATATTTCAAGATTAAAGATTTAAGCTTAAAGTTTATTCGCAAAAAAGCGCCCAGGGTTGACCTGAGACCTGGGCGCAAAACGCTACGTGACTGCGATCAGCCGTTACCGCCACCGTAATTGCCGCCGCGGTCGTCATGGGGATCGCGGAAACGGTCGGGAACCGAGCCGGTTCCGTTACCGATATAGCCTCGATAGGGCCCGTAAATCTGGGCGGACACTGACGTTGACATGATACTCGAGGCGGTCACGACGATCGTGATGGCCGCCAACATAAGCTTCAGATTCGTGCTCATGCCCTATCTCCTGCGCCTTCGTCCCCGCAGGCCATAACAACGCCAGGTTCCAGTCGGTTCCATCACAACCGCAAAAAATCCGTCGGAAAAACCTCCGTGGCGCCATCTGCAGGAGCCGCGGTAAGATTGCGGTGCCGTCGGCTCACCAGCTCAGAGGTATCCCAATGAAGCATCATCGCGCAGTCTTCAGCATGCTCCTCGTCATTCCGCTGATGGTTCCGATGGTTGCCGCGGCGCAGGAATTGCCGACGCAGAAGGTGTTGCCGCTTGCGCTCGCACAGGAGGCGGCATTTGCCGCAGTCTCGTCGTGCAGTGCAAACGGCTTTCGGGTGAGCGTCGCGGTCGTTGACGTCGACGGGGTCGTGCGCACGACCATGCGCGGGGACGGTGCCGGCGCCCACACGGTCAACAGCGCCTTCCGCAAGGCGTTTACCGCCGCGACCTTTGGCAGGCCGACGGCAAGCTGGGCGGAGGCAATCGCCAAGAACCCAAGCGTCGCCAGCATTGAGCACATCGACAACATCCTGATGGCGGGCGGTGGCCTGCCGATCCGCATCGGCAACGAAATGATCGGGGCAATCGGCGCGGCGGGCGCGCCCGGCTTTGAGAAAGACGAAGCGTGCGCCCAGGCCGGCATCGACAAGATCAAGGATCGCCTGCGGTAGCGTTGGCCGAGCAGGGCGATCGCGCAGCCCGATACCGCGGGACTGCGGCTAATCGGGCGGCGATGCTCGTGTCCTTTAACCTCCGGCATGAGATTCTGGCGTCGTTGATTCGCTGCGGGCGGAGGCTATGGGTATGAGACGGCGGAAATCCGCGCGGCGGAAGCGGCGGAGGGTGGCCGGCCGCAAGGCTGTTGCCGCGACGGCGGGTGCGATCGTTCTCGATCCGGATCATCCGCACTCGGTAGAGGAAGCGCGTATGCGCGTCGCCATTGCCGCCTGGGGGCAGCGGCGCTGGCCGGGCTATCGCTGCATTCACGAAGTGCCGCTCAGCGAGCGACGCATCGACATGGCCTTTGTGGGCACCAAGGATCTCGTCGGCATCGAGATCAAGTCGAGCCGCGACAAGCTGGACCGGCTGGAAGGTCAAATCGAGGAATACAGCCGCTGGCTTCCCGAAGTCTGGATCGCCGTCGCAGCGAAATGGGAAAACCACGGCTCCCTGCAGTGCGGACGTTGCAACCTCATCATCGTCGACGACAGTGCGCTGGCCTCCGGCGTCGTCGAATATCGACAGGGCCTCAGGCCGTATCGCGACGAACTCGTATGTTCGCGGATGCTGGGCCTGCTGTGGCGCGAGGAAGCTGCACGGATCGCCCAGCGCACGGGCGTCATCCCCGGCACGAGTTTGACCAAGGACCCGCGCCACAGGATCTTGCCGATGCTTGCGCGGCTCCTCACCGGCAACGAGATCATGCGGGAAGTTTGCGCCGAACTTCGCCAGCGCCCGGCCTTCGGCCGGCAATCCGACGAGCCGATGGAACTCGACGACGAGCCCGAACCGGTTCGCCAGTTCACGCCAGCCACAAGGCTGCGGAGTGCAATCTCGCCTTGATCCGCGCCGGTGCTGCGTTACGGTTCGCCGCCTCGCAATTCGCTGACGAGACTTAATCATGCGGTTCGCAACTTTTTTTGCTTTGGTTGGGCTTGCTCTGTTCGGTGGCGTCGTCTCAGGCAACGCGCAGTCCGCGCTCACGGCGGCACGCGAGCGCGCTCTCAAGCCCAAGGATACTTTCAAGGAATGTGCGAACTGCCCGCAGATGATCGTCGTGCCGGCGGGAAGCTTCGTCATGGGCTCGCCCGATAGCGAGGAGGGGCACAGCGAGGCTGAGGCGCCTCAACATACGGTGACATTCGCCCGTACATTTGCCGTCGGCCAATTCGCGGTGACGTTCGAGGAATGGGACGCCTGCGTCGCGGCAGGCGGCTGCAAAAAATATCGCCCCGCCGATGCAGGCTGGGGTCGCGGCCGTCAGCCGGTGATCAACGTCTCTTGGGATGATGCCGAACTTTATGTCACCTGGTTGTCGAGCCGGACCGGCAAGGCCTATCGCCTGCTGAGCGAAGCAGAGTTTGAATACGTGACGCGCGCCGGAACAACGACGCCGTTCTGGTGGGGAGCTTCAATCTCGACGGAGCAGGCCAACTACGACGGCAGGGAAACCTATGGCGGGGGCCCGCAGGAGGACGCGCGCGAGCAGACGGTGGCCGTGAACTCATTCGCGGCCAATCCCTGGGGGATCTATCAAGTGCACGGCAATGTCGATGAATGGATCGAGGACTGCTGGCACGAGAACTATACCGGGGCGCCGGCAAATGGTTCGGCCTTGATCGGCGCGGACTGCGGCTTCCACGTTCATCGCGGTGGTGCCTGGAACAGCAGCCCGGAGGATCTTCGCGCAGCCGCCCGTCAGGCGGATTTGCCCGACTACCGCACCTCGAACCTAGGCTTTCGTATAGCGAGGACGCTCGCGAATTGATGGGCGCAACGGTGAGTTTCGCGAGGCCCCAAGCGTGACCAATGTGGTTGGTCATTGCAGGAGCATTGCTCGGGGCGGCAGCCCGGAATCCATATCCCCGTTTCGGTTATGGATTCCGAGCGCCTCCGCCTGCTGCACCCCGGATTGATGATTGGCTATTTGTAGATCGGGCTCGCGTAGGCCGGCGCGTAATGGCCAAATCGCCAATCGAGACCGACGCGGAAAATATCTCCGGAGAAGCTGACCGTTTCCATTACGCCGGGCACGACGTTGAACAATCCGGCGCTTCCCAAGTCGGTATGAAGATATTCGAATTTCAGCGCGAGATTTGGCGTGAGCAAAGTCTGTACGCCGGCGCCCGCCGACCAACCGGACAGAAACTTCGTGCCGGAGCCGCCGGCAAGCGCGTCCCATGCGTGGAGATTGCCACCGGCATAGCCTCCTGTGGCGTACACCAGCCAGGAGCCGACAACGTTGTAGCCGACGTTGCCACGGACGGTCGCCAGTGATTGGAGGGTCGTCCCGCACGGATGGGGAAGCGGACTGCCTGCGCCACAGCTACCGAAGCTGCCGCTGACGTTGGCGCCCGAGTAGTCGCCGGCTATCCCAAGGACCCACGGGCCGGCTTGCCAGAAATTGTAAGTGAGACCTCCGCCAAAAAGGCCGCCGCCCACATGGTACGAGCCGTCAGACGGTTCGATGACGACCGGGGCGACAGGGCACGTACCAAAGAAACTGCAGGGAACCCCCGGATCGGTTTGCGCCGAATTGCCAGATCCCCACCCACCGCTCACACCGATGGAGACGCCGGTCAAATCAACAGCACCCGCCGGGCAAACCCCCGTGAGAATACCGATCGCGAGCAGTGTGATGCAAAGTGGACGCAATGGAATCTCCCATCGCTATCTCGATTGAGATTACAGACCTTGGGCTGAAAGTCTGTCGCACCACGAACACACACGAGCAAAATCAGAGGCTGTGCTCTGCTTGTGCACAAGTTTCCGCGCCCACCGTTGCGCACCGATTTGCCGCGGCCGCATTCCGGAAACTGTGGACAAGTGGTGGCCCCGAAACGTTTCTCCCCTTGCTGTGTATCGCTGAATGATTCGCGTGCCGCGGTCCAGTGCAAACGCGACGCTCCGCCGGAACAAGCGGTTTAAGGCGCCAATTTTTGGTAAGCTCATCGTTGCCCAACGGGGCTTCGCAGCGACCGCCTCCGCTAAAGCCAGCGGGGGTGCGGGGCTGACGAGCATAATGAAGGTGCGCCGACTTCAATGCGCGCCACAGTGGGAGGACTGTAATGATAAGGCGAAATTGCGCGCTCTCGATCGTGCTTGCCGCGGCGATCGTAACACCGTTTGCTGCGGCGCAGGCCGAGGGGCCGCGCTATCCCGACTGGAAGGGCCAATGGGTGAGGATCGGCGGGGGAGGGCAGTTCGACCCGTCCAAGCCCCCGGGCCGCGGTCAGCAGCCGCCGCTTACGGCGGAGTATCATGCCATCTGGGAGGCCCACATCGCGGAAGCCTCAACAGGCAGCCAGGGCTACAATCCGCAGACACACTGCTTGCCCGGCGGCATGCCGCGCATGATGATGGCGTACGACCCCATCGAGGTGATCGTCACGCCGGAGACGACGTACATTCCGGTTGCCCTCAATCAGGAATTCCGCCGCATCTTCACCGACGGACGCGATTGGCCGAAAGATGTCGAGCCGTCCTATTCGGGCTATTCAATCGGCAAATGGATCGATACCGACGGCGACGGGGTCTACGATACTTTGGAAGTCGAGACGCGCCACCTGAAAGGACCGCGCATTTTCGATCCGACCGGCATCCCGCTCCACAAAGACAATATGACCGTCATCAAAGAGCGGTTTGCGACGGACAAGGCCGATCCGGACGTCCTTCGCGACGAGATCACCACGATGGACCACGCCTTGACGCGTCCGTGGACCATCACGCGCAGCTATCACCGCGACCGCACGGCTCAATGGATCGAGTATGTCTGCGCCGAGTTCAACACCTACGTTTTCATCGGCAAGGAGACCTACAACGTGGCCGCCGATGGCAGGCTCATGCCGATGCGCAAGGATCAGCCGCCGCCGGATATCAGCTTGTTCAAACGATCAACGAACTGAGAGACCGCCGCCGCATCTGCCGGAATGTCTTCGTTAGCGGGATGGCGCGGTTTGCGCAGATGATACTGATCGGTCTCGCCGTGCTCGGCGGGGCTGGCCGCGCCCACGCGGGCGATGCTGCCGCTGGGCGCGCCACATGGGCCTCAATCTGTTCGACCTGCCATGGCGCGGACGGCTACGCCACCTACCCAAATGCCCCCAGCTTCAGCCGCTGCCAGCGGTTGAATCAGGATGACACGATCCTGCTCGCCTCCGTGCGCGATGGCATCGGAGGCCGCATGCCGCCGTGGGGTGGATTTCTCACCGAACCGCAAATTCTCGACGCCATCGCCTATGCGCGGGCCTTCTGCAACGCAGGCAAAG
The DNA here is from genome assembly GCA_963787675.1 of uncultured Alphaproteobacteria bacterium. GTDB lineage: Bacteria > Pseudomonadota > Alphaproteobacteria > Rhizobiales > Xanthobacteraceae > JAJPKK01. Next base: position 969,518 of record CAWBDV010000003.1, read on the forward strand.
GGCGAGCGGATAAGCCGTGATGGCGTCGGTGCCTCACCTGATCGGCGGGGCGTACATGATGCCGCCCTGATTCCAGAGGTGGTTGAGGCCGCGCGGAATGCCAAGTCGGGATTCGACGCCGACATTGCGATTGAAGACTTCACCATAGTTGCCGACCGCGCGGATGATGCGGACGGCCCAATCACGAGTGAGGCCGGCTTGCTCGCCGAAATTCGCCTCCGTTCCGACGAGGCGTTTGACTTCCGGCTTGTCGGACGTGAGCGCCTTGTCGATGGTGCGCGATGAAATGCCGAGCTCTTCGGCATTGACGAGGGCGAACGCCGTCCACTTGACGACGTTGGCCCATTGATCGTCGCCCTGGCGCACGGCCGGGCCGAGCGGCTCCTTCGAGATCACGTCCGGCAGGATCACATGATCGTCCGGCTTCGTGAGCCCGATGCGTTCGGCATGCAGTTGTGAGACGTCGCTCGTCAATACGTCGCATCGCCCGGCATCGTAAGCCTTCACGGCCTCGCCGATCGTCGTCAATGCAATCATTTCGAGCCGCATGTTGTTGGCGCGGAAAAAGTCCGCGACGTTCAGCTCGTTGGTGGTGCCGGTCTGGACGCAGACCTTGGTGTTGTCGAGTTCCAGAGCGGAATCGGTGTTTCGCGATTTGCGGACGAGAAAGCCCTGGCCGTCGTAATAGGTGACCGCCGGGAAGACGAGTTTGAACTCGACCTCGCGCGACATGGTCCAGGTCGAATTGCGCGACAGCACATCAACGGTGCCGGCTTGTAACGCGCCAAAACGGTCACTCGCGTTGAGGGGAACGTAGCGCACTTTATTGGGATCATTGAGGACGGCAGCCGCGAGCGCACGGCAGAAGTCGACGTCGAATCCGCTCCAGCCTTTGTCGGTCTGGATCGATAGGCCGACAACGCCTTCGCTGACGCCGCAATTGAGCGTGCCGCGCTGTTTGATGGTCGCAAGCGTTTGCGCAACGCTCGCGGCCGGTGACAGGGCGAGCGTCAAAAGCACTGTCGCCGCAATCGCGCCGGCGCGTACCGAGAATCCGGAAGATTTCGCCATGACGCCGCTCGCTAGGTTTCTGGAGCCTGACGCACGATCACTTTGGTCCCGACCGGAATGCGGTCGTACAAGTCGACCACGTCGGGATTGACCAGGCGGAAGCAGCCCGAGGAGACCGATTGCCCGATCGTCTGCGGCTGATTGGTGCCGTGGATGCGATAGACCGTGGTGCCGAGATAAAGCGCGCGGGCGCCGAGCGGATTGCCTGGGCCGCCCGCCATGAAGCGCGGCAGATAGGGCTGGCGCGCGATCATCTCCGGCGGCGGCGTCCAGTCGGGCCACTCCGCCTTGCGGGTGATCTTCAGTAGCCCCGACCATTGAAAGCCATCGCGGCCGACCCCGATGCCATAGCGCAGCGCCCGGTTGTTGCCTTGCACCACAAAAAGAAAGCGCTCGGCGGTGTGGACGATGATCGTGCCCGGCGCCTCCGTGGTCCGGTAGAACACCATCTGGCGCTGATAGATCGCCGGCAGCCGCTCGGATTCGGGATCGGGCTCATAGCCCGGTTGATCCTCGATCTGCATTGTTTCGAACGGCGCGCGGCCCTGCGCCGGCGCGAGGGCCGTCGTGGCGCAGATCGCTGCGACCGGTAGCAAAATGCGAAACCAAAAATTCATGATGACCTCACCCACTGTATCCCGGCTTTCACTTAAATCGACGGTCGGGCTTCAATGTGGCACCGCAAGGGGCGCTTATGTATCCCGCGCGGGGGTGGGATGAAAAGACCGGCGGGGCGAATGAGCCAATGGAGGTTGCAATCATGAGCGAAGTTACGACCCGTTCTCACCAGGCTCCGGCAGCCCAGCTGCTGGCGCTCGCTCTCGGTGCGGCGGCGATCGGCGCGATTGCCATCGGCGCCGTCGCGATCGGGCGCCTTGCAGTCGGCCGCGTCGCGATCAAGAAGGCACGAATTGGCGCGCTGGAGGTCGACGAATTGACCGTTCGCAAGCTGCGCGTCCGCGAATACGAAGGCGCGAGTTGGCCCTAACACGGTTTGGAGCGCTGTTTGGTCGTTGCTCTGGGGTCGCTGAGCGAGCCGATCGGGCGGTGCGGGGTCTGTGAGCTGGATCACACTCGCGCAAATCGATCGGGAGCTAGCATGCGCACCGGTGGATCCACCAAGGAGGACGCACATGGCTCGACAATCAGTGTCGCGACATTCACTCGCAGGCAGCGAGCGCCAACCGCTGCCGGGGGCAAGGGCCATCGGCAAGGCCGATCCAAACGAGAGACTCGAGGTCACCGTCCTGTTGCGTCGCCAAAATGCGACGGCATTGGTCGATCACGTCAAGAAACTGGCTAAGCGGGAGGGCACCGCCGGCCATCTAAGCCGCGAGGCGTTCGAGCAGCAGTACGGCGCCGGCAGCAACGACATGGCCGCCGTCAGGAAATTCGCCGCCAACCACGGGCTTTCGGTCGTCGAGGAGCATCCCGGACGGCGTACCATGATCCTGTCGGGCAGCGTGGCGCAATTCAACGCGGCGTTCGGGGTGGACCTGCAGCAGTTTGAATACCCGGGTGGCTCGTACCGCGGACGGGTCGGCGCCGTGCAACTGCCCGATGAATTGAATGGCGCCGTCGAAGCCGTTCTCGGCCTCGATGACCGGCCGGTCGCCAAGCCGCACTTCCGCTCGCGTCCATCGGCTGCTCCAGCTACTGCCACGAAGTCTTTCACGCCGTTGCAACTCGCTTCGCTTTACGCCTTTCCGCCGGGAAGGGGGCAGGGGCAGTGCGTCGCGATCATCGAACTTGGTGGCGGGGAGCGCCCGGCGGATCTGAGCGCCTACTTTTCGAAGCTTGGCATCAACCCGGCACCCAAGGTCATGGCCATCTCGGTCGATCACGCGAAGAACCGGCCAACCGGCGATTCGAATGGGCCTGACGGAGAGGTGATGCTCGACATCGAAGTGGTCGGCGCGATCGCCCCCGCAACGAACATCGCGGTTTATTTCGCACCCAACACCGATGCGGGATTCCTCGATGCGATCACTACGGCCGCCCACGACAAGAACAACAAACCGTCGGTCATTTCGATCAGCTGGGGCGGGCCTGAATTGTCCTGGACGCCGCAGTCGCTGACGGCATTCGACTCGGCGTTTCAGGCGGCTGCGGCTATGGGCATCACGGTTTGCGTCGCTTCAGGAGACAACGGTTCGAACGACGGCGTCGGCGACGGCGGCAATCACGTGGATTTCCCGGCATCGAGCCCCCACGTGCTCGCGTGCGGCGGCACCCGTGTCCAGGCATCCGGGAACAAGATCATCGATGAGTTCGTCTGGAATGACGGCGCCGGGGGCGGTGCGGGCGGCGGCGGCGTGAGCACGGTCTTCTCGTTGCCGGCTTGGCAGCAGGAGCTGAAGGTGACGCGCACGTCGGGCGGCACCCAGGCACTGACGATGCGGGGCGTGCCCGACGTCTGCGGGGATGCCGATCCCGTAACCGGCTACAATGTTCGGATCGATGGGAAGGACACCATCATCGGCGGCACCAGCGCGGTGGCGCCGTTGTGGGCCGGACTCGTCGCGCGCATCAACGCCACCAAGGGCAGTTCCGTCGGCTTCATCAATCCACAGCTCTATGCGACGGCTTCCGTCCTCAACGACATCACCGAGGGCAACAACGGAAGCTTCAAGGCTGCACCGGGCTGGGACGCCTGCACCGGCCTCGGCAGCCCGGACGGCACAAAGGTTGCGGCTCTGCTGGGCAAAGCTCTGACAAGCTGAGCCGTCCGGCTGCAGTTCAAGGCCGTCCATTGATGGCGATTGCGCCGCCACGCAGACCGTGGCGGCGCTTCCTATAGATCATAATCGCTCGTCCTATCCGGGCTTAGGCCCAGTTCCTGGGTATCGGACTCTACGTTTCACCACCAGCGATCCGCACGTGGAAAAACTCATTCGAGCGCGCACGTCGGAAGAGGCCATCGCACAAGGCGAAAGAGGTTCCATGTCGACCTCCACGGACGCTTCCCGGTCTGTTTGGCACAAGGTCTTCACGACCGTCATCGAAGGTCCGCCGCAGATCATTTTTGATCTGATAGCCGACATGCCAAATTACGGGCGCTGGCTGTCGGGGTCTCTGGCGTTCGGAGAGACTTCACAGGTGTCGCCGTATCCAGTCCGCCTCGGCACCACCTATCTCGATTCAGGATCGGCGGGCCAAAGGCCGGGCTCCGTCACCGAGTACGACCCGCCGAAGCGCATCGCGTTCCATCACACGATGGCATTGAAACTTGTTCCGATCGGCGGCGATGCCGATATCCATATTCGTTACACGCTTGAACCGGAGGGGCACGTGACCCGCGTCATCCGGGCGCTTGATATGACGATGCAAGTACCGGCACCGGTGAGGCCGCTGGTCATTTATGCGTTCAACAAAGAGAATTTGCGAATACTTGCGGAGCTGAAGCGTTACGTCGAGGCGTTGCCCATGACGAGCGCGGGTGAGGTTTGACCGTGGCCGCAGCGGCAGCTCTATCTCAGAGGCCCCCAAGGTCCACGCCGGCCTCGCGCGGCTGCCGAAGGTTGGTGACGGTGATGTGGCCGTGGTTGATGGTCACCATCAGCGCTCGACGCGCCATCGCCGTGCGTTCGATCGCTTCGTGCAATTGAGCAAATAGGTCGCGTGTTGCCCGGTCCGCTTGGACCGCCCTCGCACCCGCCACAGGAAGTGACATTCTCTCCCCCGCATCATCGTTACTTGCAACTCCAGACGCCCGATTGGGTTCCACCGTTCCGTGATCCCGAATTCGATCGTGAGTGGAAGCTAGGCCGTCGCCGCGGGGATGAGTGTGCGCGGTATCACATTCCGCTCAAAAATCACGGCCCCTCGGCGTTTCGGCGCCCCGCAGGCTTTGCGGCTGCCGTGATCTCCGTCGGCGGCTATGTAGCCGGCGGCAGCTTCACTTCAGGAGGGCGGCCGACTAGAAACATAGGCGAGCGACAGACCGCGAGCGAACGATGGCGCAAAGCGAAATCGATGCCATTCGAGCCCTGCTGAGCGCCAAGCCGCGGCCCGTGGGATGGGCCTCGCGGCGCGAGCGGATCGACGAAGTCTGTTCGGTCTGGCCGCCGGCCGACGACGTCAAACTCACCGACGGTCGATGCCGGCGGCGTGCCGGGCGAATGGTCGATCGTTCCCGGCGCAGATGCGTCGCGCGTGCTGCTGTTCTTTCACGGCGGCGGCTATTGCTCGGGATCGATCCGCAGCCACCGCCGCATGGTGACGGAAGCAGCTCGTGCGGCGGGTATTCGCGCGCTCGCCATCGCCTACCGGCTGGCACCGGAGCATCTTTCCCGGCGGCGTTCGACGATGCGCTCGCGGCCTGGCGATTTCTGCGCGGGGAGGGCATCGCCGCAGCGCACATCGCGGTCGGCGGCGACAGCGCGGGCGGCGGTCTGACCGCCGCCTTGATCAACCGCCTGCGCGACGCCGGCGAGGAAGGCCCGGCTTGCGCCTGGCTGGTGTCGCCGTGGACCGACCTGACCATGTCCGGCGCGACGCTTGCCACCAAGGACGCCGTCGATCCCCTCATTCACAAGCCCTACCTCGAAGAACTCGCGGCCGCTTATGTTCCGGCTGGCATCGACCGGAAAGACCCGCGGGTTTCGCCGCTTTATGCGAACCTGAAAGGCTTTCCGCCGACGCTCATCCAAGTGGGGACATCGGAGACCCTGCTTGCCGACGCGACACGGTTCGCTGCTGCCGCCGACGTCGCCGTGACGCTCGAAATCTGGCCGCACATGATCCACGCATGGCACGTGTGGAACGCGCATCTCGAAGCCGGCCGACGCGCGCTTACCAGCGCCGGCACATTCATCCGCGGGCATTTGTAGTCTCTCACGGCAGTACTTACTGTGGATTTGCAGCAGGCGCGGAGCGATACTTCGTAGTAGCCGCTGCAGAGCGTACCCCGATCGTCCCGTTCACGAACCGCGCAACGTTCTGGCGATCCGAAACCCGACGTTGCCGTCCCGCAGTTGGGCGGGCGGCCCAGCCCGGCTTGCCGAACGGAGACTCGGCGAATCGTAATACCAGGAACCACTGCGGACCACGCGCCGACCCGGTGTGCCGTTGTCGAGCCAGACAGCGCCGTCCATCGGGGCACCCTCGTAAGTGGGATGCCAGAGGTCTTCGACCCATTCGAAGACATTGCCGTGCATGTCGTGCAAGCCGAAGGCATTGGCGATCTTCTCGCCGACCGGCTGCGTCTTTCGATCGGAATTGTCGCGGTACCACGCGTAACGGCCGAGTTGCGAGTTGTCGTCTCCAAAGGAGAAGCGCGTCTGGGTGCCGGCGCGCGCCGCGTACTCCCATTCCGCTTCTGAGAGGAGCCGATACTCTTTGCCCGTCACCCGCGAAAGCCACGCGACATATTGCTTGGCATCATCCCAGATCACATTGATGACAGGGCGATCGCCGCGGCCCCAGGTGCTGTCGCGCGCTGGCTCGCAGGCTCCTGCGGCGACGCAAGCATCCCACTGCTCAAATGTCACCTCGGTCCTCCCGACCGCGAACGGCCTTGCAATGCTGACTTCATGCTGCGGACCCTCGCTGGGCGAGCGATCCTTTTCGTCCGGTGGCGAACCCATGACGAATTTGCCGGCCGACACGACGACCATTGTGGGGCAGCCGCGCGCACATTCCGTGAAGTCCGAGCCGGGCCTTGCGCCGCGCTCCTGCTCCAGACTGAGGACGGACGGCCCCATGACAGTGCGCCAGTGGGACTGCTCGCGCGTCGCTTCCTGAGGCCACGCCGGAGCTATCGCGAACAGCGCCGCGACCGCTGCGATTGCGAAAGAGGCCAACAGGGGACGGGGAGCCTCACATCCACAAGCCATTCGACCGGCCTCCGACAAACACGAGTGGGCCCCGCGCACCGACACAGGCCTGCCGCTGCCAGCGCCGTCCCGTTAAGCTCGATTATTGCGAGCTGACAATTCTAATTCGTGAACGAGGCGTTCATATCCGTCGCCGTGCAGCAGCAAGCGTTGCCGACGGCAGTTCACCGAATGCAAGGCGGTAATGTTGCGCAAAGTGGCCGGGATTGAGAAAGCCACATGCGAAAGCGACCGTCATGATAGTCGTCGTGGGATTCGGCTGTTGCAGCATGCGACGCGCTTGTGCGAGCCGGATGCCTCTCACGAACATCATTGGCGAACAGTTGCGTGAGTCTCCGGAACGCCTTGAACAAGCTGCGGGTACTGGTCCCCGTTGCCGCCGCCAGGGCCTCCACGGTGATTGGATGATTCCAATTGGCCTCGAGGTACTCCTCAGCCAACTGGACCTGCCATTTCGCCGGCGGCGGATGTTCGCGCGCCGTGAGATCGCTGAAGTTGTGCCGATTTCCTGACAGGAAAGAAATCATCAGAAGCTGCTCGAACTCTGCGAGCGCAGCCGGCGGGACCGTGGCGGTATCGAGTTCGGTCACGACGAACTCGAGAAGGCGCTTCAACCGTCGCAAGGAGGGATCAGCGAAGTCCGATGGCGTCGCGAACTCGAGCCTGCCAGCAATCGGCATACCGACGATAGCGCCGAGCTTCGACTGCAAGGCAGAAGGGCTGACGCGATACGTCAGTTGCTCAAATTCAGCATCGTATTGGTGGATCGCCTCCACCCCTGCTGGTATCACCACCGTTTCCGCCGACGTAACCTCGAAATGCTTTCCTCCGAAGCGGGTACGGCCGCTCCTCTGCTGGATGAAATGTTGCTTGAAAAGGGAGACAGGGGGGAACCTCACCTCAACGGAAGCGGTCGCGGAGCTGAAGGCGATGTCGCCGTTGGCGAGTACGAGGTGGTTGGCCGAAGCCCGAAATGGTCGGGAGCCCACACCGATTGTGAGGGGCCGGGCACCGAACTCGGCGGTGATCGCATCACCGAATTCCTTCGGATCGCTTGTCTCGACGACTGGGAAGCGATGGAGCGGGTTACGTTTCGCTTGCTCAGTCATGGATGCAAGGATCTCGTGATTCCGCCGCCGATCCATCGTTGCGTGGTTCTTGCGATTGTCGCCGACGGTAAGCAAAACCACTGTGCCCTTGGGCTGCCCAACGGGCTTTATGAAATTCTCTGGAGCAGATCAGATCCTCGTAACATCTGATTGTGCTGGTCGGAGCGCCGAGATTTGAACTCGGGACCCCCAGTCCCCCAGACTGGTGCGCTAACCGGGCTGCGCTACGCTCCGAACGCGGCGGACTATAAGGGCAGGGGGCGGACCGCGCAACCAATGCGGCTGTGCGCCGCATGTTTGACGCGCGTCTGAAACAACAAGCCGTCACTGCTTGCACCAAGCGTCAAGACTCGGGGCGCAGGGTCTTCAAATCTGACGCAACGTCACGCCGCGCGCGGTGTCAGCGCAGTTCGTCGGGGCATTTGCGCCGGCGCGGTTCGGGGCGCCTTGCGGCGCGCGGCGGCGGCGACGATCAGGCCCCATACCACGCCCATGATGAGGAAGTAGTGGCGCCAATGCTGGACGTCGATGATGTAGCTCTCGCCGGTCAGCGCGACGAAGCTTGAATAGACTGCGATATAGGCAAGGCGCCATGGCGCGGCGACGAACACGAAGCGCAGGCCGATGCCGAGGGTGAGCAGCACCATGCCGAAATAGGCGGCGCCGCTCAGCCATCCGCCCGCCATGAACGAATCCAGGAACGAGTTGTGCGGATCCTCGGGGAAATATTTGCTGAACTGAAGCGGGCCGATGCCGAAGGGATGATCGAGCGCCAAGAGGGCACCCAGAATGTGCCGGCCGAAGCGGCCGAAGCGGCCGGAATCGTAGCTTTGCACCAGGCTCGCGCGCTCTTCGAACAAGGCTCTGGACCTGCGGCACCGTAAGCGCGAGCGCGAGGACGGCGGCAACGACCGCGAGGCCCGCGGCCGCAAACACCACAATACGCAGCCGCTCCTTCGCCGATGAACTGGTGAGGAATGTGAACAGAAGCGTCAGCAGGACAGCCGCCGCCGCAACGCCCCAGGCGCCGCGCGAAAACGCAAGCAACAGCTCGAGTGCCACAACAAGCGCGCAGAATCCCCCAACGATGACGTTGCGCGCGCCGCCGAGCATCACGCGCTGCATCGCGAGAACCGCCGGCAACACCAAAAAGGCGCCGAGCACGTTCGGATCCTTGAACGTCGCTTTTGAGCGCATGGCGAAGATGAACGTCTCCGAGCCCGGCAACAGATGGAAATAGGTGACGATGCCGAACAGCGACACCACGATGGCCGAGGCCATGTAGCCTTTGAGCAGCATGTCGAGGCGGCTTGACGTGTCGGTCACCAGCGCCAGCGCGAAGAACAGGGTCGTAATCGACATGAAGCAGGAGACGGCGGTCCACATCGCCGTCCCTTCGAGCGATATGACCGGGACGACGCCGATCAGGTAGCCGATGTTGTACGCCATGAGCAGCGCGATCAGCGGCACGTGCAGCGGACGCACCACAAGTCCCGCGGCCAAGAACACCACCATGGCGATTGCGATCAGGAATTCATAAGGCGCCGGCTCGATGATGACGAACCCGCCCGAGAGCGCGATCAACCACATGAAGCCACGCGTCAGGCGAACGAGGTGGTTAACCCGGTGGGGTTGGCCCGCGCGAAGAGGCCCGGAGTAGGGCGGAGAGCGCACCGCGGCCTCCGTCCTTGCGGGGGCAGAGCGGGCTGAGGGAGCGCGAAGCTGAGGCGCCGGAGTGCCCCACCTGGCGTCTCCCAGCCCCAACCCCTCGGCACCAGCGGAAGGGGAGATGGGCGGGGCAGTCGGGATCAATAGGCGTTCTCGGTCTTCATCAGCGCGAACGGAGTGCGCGCCAGGATGTAGAGGTCGAACAGCAGCGACCAGTTTTCGATGTAGTAGAGGTCGTGCTCGACGCGGTTCTGCAGTTTTTCCGGGGTATCGAGTTCGCCCCGCCAGCCGTTGATCTGCGCCCATCCGGTCAAGCCGGGTTTGACGCGATGGCGAGCGAAATAGCCGTCGACCACTTCCTCCCACAGTCGGTTGGCGGTCGGGGCCTCGACCGCGTGCGGCCGCGGGCCAACGAGCGACAGTTCGCCGCGCAATACGTTGATCAGTTGCGGCAGCTCGTCGATCGACGTCCTGCGGATGAAGCGCCCGACCCGGGTGACCCGCGGATCATTCTTGGTGACGACGCGTTTGGCGGCAGGGTCGGCATGCTCGTCATAGAGCGAGCGGAACTTCAGGACTTCGATGACCTCGTTGTTGAAGCCGAGGCGGCGTTGGCGGAAGAAAATCGGGCCTTTGCTGTCGAGCTTGATCGCGATGGCCGTTGCGATCATCACAGGCGACAGTGCGACCAGAATGAGCGCACCCACGATGCGGTCGAACAGGGTCTTGATGACCATGTTCCAGTCGGCGATCGGCTTGTCGAAGATGTCGAGTACCGGCACGTTGCCGATGTAGGAATAGGCGCGCGGTCGGAACCGCAGTCGCGACATATGCGCCGCGAGGCGCACGTCGACCGGCAGCACCCACAGCTTGCGCACCATCTGCAGCACCCGCTCTTCGGCGGTGAGCGGCATCGACACCAGCACGAGATCGATGCGGGTGAGGCGCGTAAACTGGACAAGATCCTCGACATTGCCGAGCTTGGGCACGCCAGCGACCACGGCCGGCGAGCGGTCGCTGCCGCGATCGTCGAATATGCCGCAGATGCGCAGATCGGAATCCGCTTCGCTCGCCAGCATGCGCAAAAGGGATTCGCCTTCGCGGCCGCCGCCGACGATGACGATGCGGCGGATCAGCCGGCCGTCGCGCGCCCAGTGGCGTACCAGTGCGGTCAGGGCGAAGCGGCCGAGACACAGTGCGACCAGGGTCGTAACGAACCAGGTTGCGGCCCAGAGCCGTGAGTAGCTGGCATCGAGCTTGCCGAAGAACGAGACCGCAAAGGCCAACAAGCAGACGAGCGTCCAGGCCAGCGCCACGCGGGACATCTGGTGGACGTGCGTGCGGAATGCCGGGACGTTGTAGGTCTCGAATATCTGGAACGCGACCACCGCCGCAGCCGATACGGCCAGGATCGCGGCCGCGTAGGGCCATTCGAACCCGTCATAGCGATAGACGTCGAAGAGATAGATGATGCTGCCGATCGCGGCGATGCCGAGGAATTCGCACAGCCGCACCGCGCCGACCAGAACAATGGGCGAGATCGCATCAGCAACCGGCTCGGCCGCAATGGCACGGGCAAGCGGCCCGAGTTCCCGGGGCGCCGCCGGCGCCGCCGATTTCGGCTTCACATCGGCTACATTCATGTACGCAATCCGCAACGCTACGCCGCCGCTGCACCGCAGCAGCACGCCCCTTATAGGCGGCATTGCTATCGAATTCGTTAACGCGCGGTAAACTTTCCGCGACCGGGCGACTTCTTTTTGCGTGAGGGCCAGGACGCCCGATCACCTTTTTGCGTGATGGCCAGGACGCCCGATCACCGCGATCGTCATGGCTCGCCGAGTAGATAATGGCGGACTATGTAATCGAGGCCGTGGCGCCAGGATTTGTCGGTGTTGCCGCGAATGTCGACGCTTCTCGCGAATTCCAGCTTTCCGCTGCTCGCATCCTCCATGTAGACGTTGATGTTAAGGATGAGATTGCTGACTTTCTGCACGGTGCCCCACGCGGCCCACTGCGCGCCCGCGCGGATCGCGTAGTCGCGCTCGCAGCCGTTGCAGTTTCGGATCTCTGCTCCGGCAGCGATATCCTTCTCAACGGCGGGCGGGATAGTAACGAAGGTGAAGCGTCCCGAGGCAGCGAGCTTTTCGCGGAACAAGTCGTCGAGCATGCGCAGACGGGCTTCTTCGGCGGGCTTGGTCGGCTCCAGAGACGTGTTGATCAGGGCAAAGCCGAAAAATGCGACGCGAACGGTTTCGTTCGTGGCAGCGGTTGCCGCTGCCGCGTTCAGCGTGGCCGCAAGAACGACAACGAGCCCGGCAATAAGCCGTTGCACCATGTTGCTCCGATCGTAACGATCGCTGTCATCAATGTAGAGTGGGCAAAGCCACCGGGTCCGGCCTTTGGCCGGCCCGATGACAGGCTCCGCGTGCCCACCGTTCCTCGTAACTTGTTGCGTGCAACCGCGTGGGCACGCACGGACTGCGTCCGTGCTTTGCCCACCCTACGAATGAATTAAAAACCCGCGTCCTCGCTTTCCAAATCCTCGCCGGCGTCGGCGGCGCACGCATCTTTGCGGAACGGGCTCGCGGCCATCAACTCGCGGCCGGCGGCCTCGACATAGGCGCGTTCGCGCACAAGGTAGTCGTCGATCGCGCGGCGGAAAGCGGGGTCTGCGATGTAATGCGCTGAATAGGTCGTATTCGGCAGATAGCCGCGCGCGAGCTTGTGTTCGCCCTGCGCGCCGGCCTCGACCCGGCCGAGCTTGTGCTCGATCGCGAATTGGATCGCCTGGTAATAGCAAATCTCGAAGTGCAGGAAGGGGTGGTGTTCGACGGCGCCCCAATGGCGGCCGAACAGCGTATCGGCGCCGATGAAATTGATCGCACCCGCGACGTAGCGGCCGTTGCGCTTTGCCATGATCAGCAGCGTTTCGTCGGCCATGGTCGCGCCGATGCGCGAGAAGAATTCGCGGGTGAGATACGGCCGCCCCCATTTGCGCGACCCGGTCTCCATGTAGAAGGCGAAGAAGGCGTCCCAGGCGTCCTCGGTGAGGTCCTTGCCGGTCAGCCACTTCACTTCGATGTCATTCGCGACCGCATCACGTCGCTCGCGCTTGATGGTCTTGCGCTTGCGCGACGATAGCTCTGCGAGGAAGGCATCGAATGTCGCAAAGCCTCCATTGTCCCAGTGAAATTGCTGGTCGGTGCGAGCGATGAAGCCGTGCTTGCCAAGCGCCGCCTGCTCGGTCTGCGTCATGAAGGTGATGTGCACGGAGGACGCTTCGCGCAAGCTGCACAGCTGGATGAGCCCCTGGGCAAGCGCGGCCTCGCCGAGGGCAGCCGACGCCGGGTCAGCAGCGGGCCCGACTAGCAGCCGTCGGCCGGCTGCGGGCGTGAACGCCACGGAGACCTGGAGCTTCGGATAATAGCTGCCGCCGGCGCGTTCGTAGGCGTCGGCCCAGCCGCGATCGAACACGTATTCGCCGCGCGAATGAGACTTCAAATAGCACGGCGCGACACCGACGATGCGGCCGGCGGCCTCGGCGACAAGGTGCTGCGGCTGCCAGCCGGTGCGTGCCGTCGCCGATTTGGAGTCTTCGAGCGCCGCAAGGAAGGCATGACGGGTGAACGGATTGGCGGCGCTGCCGCTGCCGGCGAAGCGGTCCCACTCCGCGGCCTCGATCTCCTTGATCGCACTCAGGACGCGCACGCGCACGTCGCCTTCTGATGCTGAGCTGTCGACCGACGAGTTCTTGGAAAGCCCGGAAGACGCGGATTTGCGGAACATATCAGGCGTGAAATCCTTCAAAGATCATCTGGTCGGCGTAACGCGCTGCCATGGCGCGGTCGGCCTCGGTGCGCACGGTCCAGGTGAGCATGGGCAGACCGAAGATACGCCGTGCCGCCCGCGGCGCAATGCCGGCAAGATCGCTGACCTTGTATGCGATGAAAGCCGGCCGGCTTCGTCCGGCATGCAGGAGAAATGCCAGTTCCAGGCGCCGGGCGGGGCTCGTTGCGCTCCATTCCTCCGCGCGGAAATGCCGCTCCGCGACAATGCCGCGGGTGATGTGCGGCGCAATCTGCCTCAACTCGATGATCGGAGCCGGATCAAACGACATGACGCCGACGGGGCCGGGATCGCGGCCAAGCGCCGCGGCGACGCGGTGCGCGAGCCGCAGGTCGCCGTCGAACCGCGACTTGATCTCAAGGGCAAGCGCGACGCGCCCGGCCACCTGCTCGAGCAGCTCGCCGAGCGTCATCATGCGGTCAGCGGTCGCTTTGAAAGGGACGCGCTTGAGGTCCGCGGCGGTGAAATCTCGCAGCGCGCCGCGGCCATCGGTGAGCCGGCCGAGGTCGTCGTCGTGATAAACCATGGCTTCGCCGTCAGCCGAGATCTGCAGATCGACTTCGACGCCGTAATTGCCAGCGATCGCGGCCGCGACCGCGGAGGGCGTGTTCTCAATGATGCGGCTGCCGTCGTGCAGTCCGCGATGGGCAATCGGCCGCGCCGTCAGCCAAGCACGCGCGCCCGACAGCGCCGGATCGGCGTCGCTCACGACACCTCGAAGGTACCCTCGACCTCGACGGCGGCATCGGCCGGTAACGCGGCGACGCCGATGGTGCTGCGGGCATGGCGGCCCTTGTCGCCGAACACCGCAACCATCAGATCGGAGGCGCCGTTCATCACGGCGGGTCCGTCGAGGAAATCCGGCGCCGAATTGATGAAGCCGCCCAGCCGCACGACGCGGGTCACCTTGTCGAGGTCGCCGAGCGCGGCCTTGACCTGGGCGAGCAGGTTTACGGCGCAGGCGCGCGCAGCGGCCTGCCCGCGCTCGACCGTCACCTGCGGGCCGAGCTTGCCCTTGGCGACCAGCACTCCGTCGGCAAGGCAAAGCTGCCCTGAGACGAACAAGAGCCGCCCGGTGCGTACGAACCCGACGTAATTCGCGATGGGCGCCGCCGGTGTCGGCAGCGTGATCCCAAGTTCCTCAAGCTTCTTCTCGAATGTCCCGGCCATTTTGCGTCCCCCAGCGAAGTGCAACTTTCGCCGATTGGCTTGGCGCTGGCAAGCAGCGCGCCTGCGTCAGTGCAACGCTGGCTAGCGCGCCGGGCCCCAAGTGTCGGGCCCGATTCATGACACGAATTTGAGCAAAGACCGGCGCGAAGCAGTTCATAAAACGCGCAGTTTCGCGTCCGCACCGCAGTTGCGCCGTTTTTTCATGACTCCTATTGTGGGCTTCGGGCGGGCGCGAATCACCGGAAACCCCGGTGTTATGAGGAGGTTCGATGACACGGATCGATTTCGCCATGCAGACCGCGGCTGCCGCGTTGTTTGCGGGGAGCTGTCTGGTGCAGCCGGCGCCGGCGCAGGCTGGTGGGGGGATTGGACTTGCGGCGCACCGTGCGGTCTATGACCTCACCCTGTCGAAATCGCGCGGCCGGCGTCCGATCGAAATGGTTCGGGGTCGCATCCTCTATGATTTCTCCGGCAGCGCCTGCGAGGGCTATGCGCTGCAGTTCCGCCAAGTCTCCGAGATCGACAGCGGCGAGGGCAAGGTTGCACTGAGCGACCTGCGCGCGACGACGTTCGAAGACGGCGAGGCCAAGACCTTCCGCTTTAATTCCCAGAACAAGGTCAACGAGCGCACGGTCGACGAGGTCGACGGCAAGGCGGAGCGCGAGACCCGGGGCATCGAGATCAAGCTGCAGAAGCCGACCGACAAGTCCATCGATCTCGACGCCAAGATTGCGTTCCCGACCGAGCACATGCGGCGCATCATCGCGGCGGCGCAAGCCGGCAAGACGCTGATGGAACTTCCGGTGTTCGACGGCTCCGAAACAGGCGAAAAGGTATTTTCAACGCTCACCGTGATCGGCCGCGAGATCGCGCCCGATGAGCGCAAGCCCGATGACGCTGCCGCCGGCAATGCCGCGCTCGCCAACATGAAGCGTTGGCCGGTCACCATCAGCTATTTCGATCAGGCTGCGAGCTCGACGACCGGCGAGCAGACGCCGGTCTATTCCATCGGCTTCGAGCTCTACGAGAATGGCATCTCGCGCGCTCTCGTCCTCGACTACGGCGATTTCGTCGTCGACGGCAAGATGTCCCAGCTCGAGCTCAAGGACACACCCGCCTGCAAGTAGGCCTCCTCGCTCTCTGCTTGCATAGGCGGAGGGTGGACAGGGGAGGGCGTGGCTTCTGGCAGCGTCGACGCAATTCCTCAGCGCGGCGCAAGTTCCGCAATCAAGTGATTGACGGCGCTCGCCATCGTCAGCGCGGCACCGAAGTCGAACTTGTTGATGGCGATGAAAATGCCAACGCCGCGCGTCGGCGCGAAGGCGGTGTAGCTGAAGATGCCTTGCAGCCCGCCGGCCTTTTGCAGGATGAGCGGCTGGTCGTCATGCGGCGCCATGACGATCCAGCCAAGGCTGATGGCATCCATGTGACCGGACTCGTCGAAGCCGGAAACCGGATTGAGGCCGTCGCGCGGAAGGTAAGGGGCGTGATCGAGGAGGCGAACCTCGGCCTCCTTTGAGGCGAAGCGATCGAGGTGCCACGACAGCCACGTCAGAATGTCATCCGGCGTTGAATAAATGCCGCTCGCGCCCGCTGCGATGAGCGGCGTTTCGACGTCGGGCAGCGGCTTGCCGTCGAAGTTGTGGCCCTGCAGCAGGCGAGTGCGGTCGGCGGCACGCGGTGCGAGCACGGTGTCCTTCAAGCCAGCCGGATCGAAGATGCGCTCCTTCAGCAGCACGTTGTAGGGCTTGCCCGCGGCATGCGACAGCGCCGCCGACAGCACGTCGAATGCGAAATTGGAGTAGAGCGCGCCGGTGCCCGGCGCGAAGATCAGCGGATCGGAGGCCAACCCCTTGCGATAGGCCTCGACCGTCAGTGTCGAGAACGGATCGTTGGGCGGGCCAGTTTCACGCTCGACCTCGCGCGGAAGCCCCGATGAGTGGGTTACGAGATCGATCAACTTGATTTGCCGCCCGTCGCGGCTCGGAACCGTGACGTTCCAGCCGAGGCGGTCTTGCAGCCGATCGGTGAACTTCACCGTGCCATCCGCCACGAGGCTCGCCAGAACTTGCCCCGTAAATGATTTCGTCAGCGAGCCGACGCGCAGCACCGTTCGCCCATCTGGCGGCTTGCCGGAGCCGTCCGAGATTTCGCCGAAGCCGAAGACAGCAGTCTTCCCGTCGCGCACCACACCGATGACGAGTGCCGGGACATGAGTCTGGAGAAACAGAACAGCCCCGGTGAATTCGACGGTCTCTTCGAAGAACTTGTCAGCCGCCCGCGCGCTCCCGTTCGAGAGAACGACCGCCGTGACGAGGCCTACGAGCACACCGCATCGGTTCATGGCTTCAGCCCAATCACGGCGACGACGTCAGCCCATTCGACTGCCGCGCTATTTGGCCTGCGCCGTCGTTTGCATGGCCTTCCAGTTGAACTTCTTCGCAAGATCCAGCGCCTCGTTGTCGCCAATGCCGTTGAAGGTGAAGCTAAACATGGCGTTGGGCCCGAGGGCCACCATGATCGCTCCGGATTTGTCTTTGATGGTGAACGTCCTCGTAACCTTGAGGCCATCGATCGTCGACGTGCTCATGCGACCGTCGCTGGTCTCGATGTTGAGCGTCTGCATCGCCGCCAATGCGCCTTGAGCGGCCGAGCCGGTGAGAATCTGCGCATGAATGCGGGCCGGACCGCGCTGATATTCGCGCGTCGCCGTCACCATGTTGTTTCCGGGCATCTCCAGCGACATGCCGTCGGCTTTCTTGCCCTGCCACCCGTCGACATCAATGAGAAGCGGAGTGAAGCGTTGGAAGGCCTGCTGGGCGCCCGCCATCGATGGGAGCAACAGGTAAGCGATCGCGGACACGACGAAAAATTCAATTGCACGGCGACGACTCGTCATCTGTTTCCCCCTCAATGCCATTTCGGAAATTCACGAGAGGCAGCGTACGAGATTTTTGATCTGCGGCAAGCCGCTTTCCGGCTCACTGCGCTTGCAGGCCGAGCTTCGCGATCGCGTCACGCCACAGTTGGCTATCCTGCGCGATGATCCTGGCGAACTCGTCGGGGGTCTGCACCACCGGATCGACACCGATGCTCTCCAACTTGCCGCGGAAATCCTCGCTCTCCTCGGCTGTCATGATTGCGTGGGACAGCGCGTCGATGATCTCCTTCGGCGTGCCGGCAGGGGCAAGAACGCCGTTCCAGGTGACGACCGCTGGCGCCGCCGGAAAAATCTCGCGCACGGCCGGCACATTCGGAAAGTACTTCGAGCGCTGCGGCCCGGTAACGGCAATCACCTTCAGCTTGCCGGAGTCGGCGTACGGCCGAACCTCGACCGGCGTCGCCGACAGCAGGTCGACTTGGCCTGCGAGCAATGCCGCAAATGCCGGCGCGACGCCGCGGTAGGCGATGTGCACCATGTCGATGTCGGCGTTCTTGAGCATGACCGCGGACGACAGGTGCGTCAGTGTCCCGACGCCTGCCGAGGCAAAGTTGAACTTGCCGGGCTCGGACTTCGCCTTGGCGATGAAATCGGCGAGCGAGTTTGCCGGAAACGAGTTGCGGATGGCGGTGACGAACGGACTGGTCGCGATGATCGAGATCGGACTGAAGGCCTTGACCGGATCGACCTCGAGCTTGTTGGTGAATGGCGCAATGCCGATCTGGGACAAGGTGGCGAAATAGAGCGTGTTGCCGTCAGCCGGCGCGCGTGCGACCCGCATCGTCGCGGTGATGCCGCCGGCGCCCGACACGTTTTCGACGACGAACGATTGCTTGAGCGCGGATTGCAGGCGCTCCGCCGTCATGCGCGCCAAAATGTCCGTAATGCCGCCCGGCGCAAACGGCACGACGAGCGTGACCGGGCGGTCGAGCCACGCCGCGTGTGCTGGCGTGTCCAAGGCGACCACGGCGGCAAGCAGGGCCGCTTGGACGACGGGCCGAAATTTCTGACCAAGCTTCATACGTTCAAGCATGCCTCTTCCGCGGATGTAAGGCCGAGCAGCGTGATGTTCTATCTGGCCGAGAGCACGGCAATCAATCACAAGCGCATCGGATCACGCGTTCGTGCACGCGACGCTATTTCCGCGTTTGCTTGAAGTAGCGAAGGTCCGGCGGCGATTGGTCCTTGCGGGCCGGCATCAGCAGCCCGTCCGCGCTGCGGAAGTAATTTTCGGTGCCGATGACAATCTGAGCGTTGTTCTCGCCGCAGAAATATTCCTGCCACTGTGGTCGCGGATGTGAATTGCGAACGTATCGCTTGTCGACCGTCCATGGTCGCGTGAGCGCGTGATCAATGACGGTGATCTCATCATGAATCACGCTCGGGTTGGTCTTATCGAGATAGATGCGCTCCTTGAAGATCGACTGATTGTCGAAGTGCAGCGGCAGGCCGGTTGAATTATAAGCCCGCGGACCCTTGAAAGGTCCGCGCGTTTCGATTTCAAGCACGTCATAGCGGCCATCACCGTCTTCGTCGATCCATCGGCCAATGGAGTAGCCCGCATAGGTCGGCTCGAGCTCTGCCGGATAGTCGCGACCGTCGGTATAGACGCGACGATGATGGTCGTCGCTGCCGATCAAGATGTAAGTGACGTTCTTGGCGATGACGAATTCCAATGGCCGAAACGCCATCATCATGTGCGGCATGCCGGCCGGATAGCACCAGGATGTCGGAAAGTTGCCAAGCCCGCCCTTCGCCTGATCCTTGATGCTTTCTTCGAACACCGCCCGATATTCAGGCGTGAGCGGCGCCTCCTGGCCATATCCGCCGGGCTTGGTCTGGTCGTGGCCCAGCGGACCGCGCACACCGGGAGGGGCAAATCGCTCCCACTGGCCCGTCCAATCCGGATATTTCGTTTCGTCAAGCGGCGCCGCCAAACTCGGCGGCGCTGTGAAGATAGCCAGCACGACCGCACCGATCAGATTTCGATATTGCATCGTGGCTATTCCGTTATCGTCCCGGGACACGCGATGCACAATGAGCACTCATCGGGTGCTGTTCAGACAGCGGACAAAAATCGCCGCTCTCTGCCGGACACCTTGCTGCCAGCACGAACCATGCCAAATCTGCACGGGGCCGGGACGCCCCTCCCGTCTCTTTCGATCAAGGGAGGAGCTAGTCCCTGAAAGTAATAGCCGCGGTTGACGCCGTCATAGCGTCCGGAATGCATGCAGCAGTGCTTGAAATCTGCGTCCGGAGCCGCACGGGCATAGATCGTTGCGCCCGAGCTTTTCGGTTAGCTCGACGTCGCCATGGACGATGCGCGCGCCGCGCTTGACCTGGGTTTCCGAGGGGAAGGACTTCCGCCGCTTACGCGTGGTCTCGAAAGCAGGGGAGGTCGTTGAAATCGCGATGCTTGCGCATGGCAACCTCCTTCGATTGATGCGGCGCCAATTCGCCGCGTCGCGCTGTTAGCATTCGGCACTGCAGGGTGCAACATTCTCGGGCGCTCGGTAGTGGGTCAGTTTGAAATTTCTGCATCGGACCTTTTGTGAGGACCACGCTTTCCGGGTTGTGCGTCCGTCGCCTCAACCAGCGCCACGATATCGCCAATCTCCCAAAGCCGATCGATCACACCGGTCCGCTTGGCGCCTTTAGGGCCTCTGGACATTGCTCTTGCTTACCTCAAATCGCCTAAGACCGCGGGAGGCTAGGAAATAGGCGCTAATTGAGCAGACCAGCATCCCTACCGGAACCCACAGAATTAAGTCAAAAGCGCTCCCAACGTCCCCATGATCGCCCGTGTAGTAAGAAACGATGAAGCCGAGCGCGTAGCCCAGCCACATGCCAAAGGCCACTGCGACGACATTAGCAGCCCGTAACAATAACACCCGCATCCGAGGCGTCCCGTTGCGTCGCAAGCATACCGCGGGTAGATGGCTGGCGCGAGACTGGGGTCAAGCCCGTCAAATTTCAAACTGACCCACTACCGGGCGCTCGCGACGCTGGCCAGTCGCACGTCAGGTGCAGCACATCTAGATAGTCGCAGCGATCACCTTGATCGTTGACCTCAACCAGGTGTGCAGGGGCGTCGCGGCGTTCACGAGAGACTTGCGCGACACGCGATGACGCAGAGACTTCTCGAGCGGTCAAAATCCTGGAGGAAGCACAGTGTCTGACGCCGTGTTCGTGCCAGCCGACAAAGCTCAGTTCCTTGGGCCGAGTTCGTTGTTCGGCTAAGGTGCCGCACCGCGGGCACAAGCCTGCGCAAATTCAATCGGGGGATTGGAATGAAGGCATCATCATTGAGTTTTCGCGCCGCCGTCCTTTTCGTGATCGCCGGCATGGCCTGGGGCATCTCCATGGCCATTTCGAACGATCATGCGGCTATGCCGGCGCATGCGCACCTCAATCTGCTAGGCTGGGTCTCGCTGTTTCTGTTCGGCATTTTCTATTTTCTGCATCCAGCCGTCGATCGTTCCCGCACGGCCATGGTGCAGGTCGTGATCTGGATTGTCGCGACCATTATTTTGACCGTCGGCGTCGGCCTCGTACACACGGGGCACGCGGTTGGTGACCCGATCGCAGCGATCGGCTCAATCGTCGTGCTCGGCGACATGCTGCTTTTCGCCTGGATCGTATTCCGGCGCGAATTTGCGGGCGCGACTGCGGTTCACTCGACCGTTCCCGCCGAATGAACCGCAGATGAATTGCGTCACTCCGCGAGCGGCGCCGGGGCGCTGAACTCCGAGGTCGCGCCGGCGCTGGTTGTGACGGTGGCGGTGACGGAGCGCGGCGTCGCGCCAGCAGGGACCGCTGCAATATTCACCGTGAAGCTGCCTTTGCCACCGGTATCGGACGTGACGACGGCGTCGCCGAGATAAGCCTCGCCTTCTTTGCCGTTCTGCTCGCGATTTCCGAACACCTCGATGGTGTATCGCCCATCGGGCGAGGCTTCGAAATGGCCCTGCACGACGACGCCGTTGCCGCTCTTGCGCGCGCTGTCGATCGTCGGCGCCGAAACCGAGAAGTTGGGCTTTACCTGGCAGACCGGAGCGCGCTCGGGGCAGATGTCGGCGAGGCTTTCGGGAGCGACGGCAACGCCGACGCCGCGGGCGCCGACATAGGCCTTGTGATCGGGGCCGGGCGTGCCCAGCACGATGCCGCCGCGGCGCAGATTGGGATCGCAACTGCCGCCGGCAACGCAACGTTGGATGTCTTTGCCGTTATCATAGATCGCGTTGCGCGAGATGCGCGCGATGCTGCCGGCTGCATGCGGCCGCACCGCAATGCCCACCGCGTTGCCGAAGATGGTATTGCCGGTCACGACATTGTTGCGACCGGACAGCGAAACGCCGATGGCGTTGCCGGTAAAGGTGTTGTGACCGATGAAATTGCGGTTCCCGTTATTGATCTGCAAGCCGTCGGAATAGCCTTCGAAGCGATTGTCGACGAACTCGTTGCGGTCGCTGAACAGGATCTCGATGCCCTGGGAGGGCTCCTTGTTGTTGCTGGTCGAGCGGAAGGTGTTCTCGGCGACGAAATTGTACGACGGGCCGCGCGTGATCTTGAGGCCGTCACCATTGTCGACGAACTCGTTGCGCAGCACCGAATTGTGCATGGTGGTCTCGGTCGCATTGCCCTTGCCGTCGTCGGCGTTCATCTGCATGCCGCCGCCGCCGCGATTGTTGACGATGCGGTTGTCGTGAATGACGTTATCCGCCGCGCGCCGGATCAGCACGCCGATACAGAAGTTGCGGATGTCGAGGCCGGAAACGTCGACGCCATGGGTGTCGACGATGGCAAGCCCCGGACTGCCCGTGGAGCGCACATTGGCGCCGTACTGGCCAGCGACGTCGCCGGGGCAGGTCTGCGGCCCCTTGTCGACGACGACGCCTGAGCCGTCGATGACTACAAACCCGCTGCCCTGGCGCCACGTCGCGCCTTCGATCTGCACCGGCCCCTTGACCGGCGGCAGCAGCGTCGCCGGCTTGATCATAAACGGTGCATTGCCGACCGGTTCGATCTCGATGCGGTAGCGGCCGGGCGCACGATTGCTGGTCTCGATCGCCCACCGCAACGATCCTTCGTTGCTGTCGTCGGCATAGCGCGTGACGCGCAGCACTTCGGGGATCGGGGGAGGGGCGTTCTGCGCTGCTGCCGGCAGCGGCAATGCGAGGAGGAACAGGGCCGCGGCACGGGGCATCCGGGAATTCGTCATAGTCTCCTCCTTGCTTCTTTGATCCGCTCTCAGGGTACGTGCAAAATCAATTGCGTGTCACGTTGGTCTTTTTCCCCGCTGCATCCTGAGCGGTTTGATTGTCCCCCATCTCGGGAAACGACGCGACTGCTGCCCGAGGGTGACACGCTACAACTCTCTCCCTGCGCGCTCGTGACCATCGGCAATGGTCGCCCCGCTGGCTTGGTCGACGCGCGCAATTTACGTGACGAGAGGTTCGAAATTGACAAATAGGAATAGTCCGCTAAGATAGGCATCATCTGCTCGCAGAGGGACACCGCCTCATGGTGCCACAAGCGGCCTTAGCCGAGTTTCGCTGCATCTTCCCTGTTGGCAGCTTCGCGTACGCTGTTCGAAGCCGCAGGGAATGACCCGTAACATACTGATCGAGCGATCAAAAAACGGCTCGTCGGCCGCGCGAAGGCCGAAAAAATTGAGTTTCCCTGTTCTTTTCCCTGTTCTCAGGGAAAATCCGGGAGGGTGAGCGGTGTGGCAGTCCCTTTGTGCGAGCGCGTCAGTTCAGCAATGAATTGCGCGGCCGATAGGCGCCATCATCGTCGCGGTCGAACGTCTCAGCGACCTGCGGATGCCGAATGGGCTCGCCGGACTCATCCGGCAGCAAGTTCTGCTCCGACACATACGCGACGTATTCGGTCTCCGCGTTCTCCGCGTAGAGATGATAATACGGCTGGTCCTTGTGCGGACGGACCTCGGCGGGGATCGACTGGTACCACTCCTCGGTGTTGCTGAAGAGTGGATCGATGTCGAAAACAACGCCGCGAAACGGATAGACACGGTGCCTCACCACCTGGCCGATGGTGTATTTGGCACTTCGAATCTTGTTCATGTCGCTGGGCTTGCTCATCAGGAATCCCCACCCGCTTTTGAGAAGTCATACTCCCCAATTGTGGCGCCGCATCTTCTTAATGACCTGAACTGATGTTCATTCTTAACGTCACATGCCGTACAGTATTGCCATGGGCGGGTCCTTGGCGGCAACCAGCCGCGCCAAGTCGATCACAACCTTTGCCTGCTTCCACGTCGCATCATCCTGCATCTTGCCGTCGATCATGACGGCGCCGCTGCCGTCCGGCATCGCCGCGAGAATCTTCTTCGCGAACGCGACCTCGGCCGGATCAGGCGAGAACACGCGCTTGGCGATATCGACCTGGCTCGGGTGCAACGACCATGCCCCGGCGCAGCCGAGCAGGAACGAATTGCGGAACTGAGCCTCGCACGCAGCCGGATCGGAGAAGTCGCCGAACGGCCCGTAGAACGGCTTGATGCCGGCGGCCGCGCAGGCGTCCACCATGCGGGCAATGGTGTAGTGCCAAAGGTCCTGCTGGAACGCGGCGCGGGCGCCGCCTTGCGCGCCGGGCGTCGCGTCGGCAAGCACGCGGTAGTCCGGATGGCCGCCGCCGACCCGCGTCGTCTTCATCGCACGCGAGGCGGCGAGGTCGGCCGGGCCGAGGCTGACGCCGTGCATGCGGGGCGAGGCCGTCGCAATCGCCTCGACGTTGTTGACGCCCTCGGCGGTTTCGAGAATGGCATGGATCATGATCGGCCGGGTGACGCCGTGGCGCGCTTCAAGCTGCGCCAGCAACTGGTCGAGGTAATGGATGTCCCACGGCCCTTCGACCTTGGGCAGCATCACGACATCGAGCTTGTCGCCGACGGCGGCGACGATTTCGATGATGTCGTCGAGCGCCCACGGCGAGTTGAGCGCGTTGATTCGCGTCCACAGGCCGGTCTCACCGAACGTGTTCGCCTTCGCCATCTCGATGAAGCCGCGCCGCGCCGCTTCCTTGGCGTCGGCCGGAATCGCGTCTTCGAGATTGCCGAGCACGATGTCGACCTGACGAATAAGGTCCGGCACCTTCTGGCGCATCTTCTCGATGTGCGGCGGCACGAAATGAATCATGCGCTCGAGCCGCACCGGCAGTTCGCGCAACGGTGCCGGTGCCCCGATCGCAAGCGGCTTGAAGAACTGACGCGGCAGTTTCATCGGCAATCCGGACTGCAAAGAGGATCCCCGGAAGGTAGCGGAAGGCTAGATGAACGTTTTTCCACCGCCAAGCCGGAAAAAGCATCAGCGTGGCACCGATGTGCCAGCGAATGCGCCAGGGGCGTGCGCGAGCTTACGCCGCGAGCAACGCGCGGGCGTCGGCGGGGGTCGCGACGTGGTCGCCGAGAACCTCGATGATGCGCGCCGCCTTCTCCACCAATGCCGCGTTGCTTGGCGCGAGCTGGCCCTTGCCGAGATAGATGTTGTCCTCGAGTCCGACGCGCACATGGCCGCCAAGCAGCACCGCCTGCGCCACCATGGGAAACTGGTAGAGCGAGATCCCGAACGCGAACCACGGGGATTGCGGCGGCAACAGGCTGCGCATGTACGTCATCGCCTCGGGCGTCGCCGGCTGGCCCCACGCGATGCCGAGGCAGATCTGGAACATGCCGGGCGGCTTGATGTGGCCGGTCTCGATCATGCGCTTTGCGAGCAGCAGATGTCCGGTCTCGAAGACTTCGAGCTCCGGAACGACGCCGATGTCGCGGATCGCGATCGCCATGGCCTCGAGGTAGCTCTGGGTATTGACGAAGGCGACGCCGCCCATGTTCATGCTGCCCATGTCGAGGCTGCAGATATCGGGCTTGAGCTCGATCACGTGCGCGACGCGCTGCGCCGGCGTTTTCATGTTGGTGGCGGGGCCGGTCTTCATCGGGTCGTCGGCGCCGGGCGAAAAGCGCGCGCCCGGGCCGGTCGTGAGATTGATCAGCACGTCGCTGCCGCTCGAGCGGATGCGATCCACCACCTCGCGGTAGAGGGCGCCGTCCATGCTGGGTTTTGTCGTCGCCGGATCGCGCACGTGGATGTGCACAATCGCGGCGCCCGCCTTGGCGGCATCGATCGCGGACTGCGCGATCTGCGCCGGCGTCACCGGCACGGCCGGGTTCCTGCCGGGCGTGTCGGCCGATCCCGTCACGGCGCACGAGATCATGACTTTGCGTTGCATGGCGTTTCCCCCGAGCTTTGATGCGAAGCGCAGAAATCTAGCGCCACTCGGCGGGGTCGGCAAAGCGCGAACTTGTTCGCGGTCACGCCTCGCGCATCAGCGCCGGCGTTGCGGCGCGCGGGGCGACGCCCTCGCGCATGACGGCGCGACGCAGGCCGCCGACGCGGTTGAGCGCATAAAGGCCGAGGCCGCGCAAACCCTGCACCGGGAGGAGGTCGGAGAGCAGCGAGCGGTTGAGGAGGTCGACCGCAAGCGAGCGGCTCGTCACATCCGGGCGCCGACGGTGGTCGTACTCCGCAGTCGTGGCCGCGCCACCGACATCGCCGCCGCCGCGGTGAATGTCGCCCGCGATCTCTCCGATGGTTACGGCATCGCGCAGGCCGAGATTGAGACCCTGGGCTCCGATGGGCGGAAACACGTGCGCCGCTTCGCCTACCAGCGCAACGCGGTTTGCCGCGAACCGGTCCGCAGTCGCGACGGTCGCGGGAAAGGTGCCGCGGCTGGGCTCGACGCGCGTCTTGCCGACGATCGAGTGCGAGCGCCGCTCGATCTCCTCATCGAGCGCGGCGCCGCCCAGCGATCCAACCGCTTCGGCGCGAGCGGCCGCCATCATCCACACGAGGCTCGATCGCGCGCCGGGCAGCGGCACCAGCGTGAACGGCCCCTCCGAGGTGTGAAATTCGGTCGAGACGTTGTGGTGCGGACGGGTGTGGTGCAGCGTGTAGGTGAGGATCGTCTGCGGATAGGAGCGGCTGTCGAATGCGATGCCGGCGGCGCCACGGCACCTGGAATCACGACCATCGGCGCCGACCGCGAGGCGACAACGGCGCGTGTCGCCACCATCGATATCGATCGAGACCCCATCGACATCGATGCGGACAGCCTTGGCCACGGCAGCAACGTGCGTGATCAGCGGTGTCGCGGCGACCTCGTCCCACAGCGCGGCGACGAGGTGGGCATTCTCGATGTTCCACCCGAACGCATCGAGGCCGATCTCGGCGGCCTCGAAGCGGACCTCGGGCGCGCGCCACAGTCGTCCCGTGTCGTCGACGATCCGCATCACCCGCAGCGGCGCCGCACGACCCTTGCAGCGCCGCCACACGCCGAGCGTATCGAGCGCCGCAATCGACGTCGTCATCAAGGCAGTGGTGCGATTGTCGCCGCCGACAGGGCGGGGCGCCACCAGCACGGTCGGAACGCCGAAGTGCGCCAACGCGAGCGCGGCCACAAGCCCCGCGGGACCGCCGCCGATCACCGCTGCTGGCGTCGCCTCCGGCGGCCCCCTCATGACGTTGGTCCGTCGGCGAGCCAATCGCAGAGCTTGGACCAGCGATGGCTGTCGCCATGGCCGCGTACAGCCGCGGCGACAGCGCGGCGCTCGCCGACCAGCACCACGAGGCGTTTGCCACGGGTGATCGCGGTGTAGAGCAGGTTGCGCTTGAGCATCGGGTAATGAGCCATCAGCAGCGGGATGACCACGGCCGGATATTCCGAGCCCTGGCTCTTGTGGATGGTCGTGGCATAGGCCGGCACCAGCATGTCGAGTTCGCCGAACAGATACGAAACCGGGCGGCCGTCGAAGATCGCCGTAAGCTCTCCGGAGACGGGATCGACGTCGGCCACGTGGCCGATGTCGCCGTTATACACTTCCTTGTCGTAGTCGTTCTGGGTCTGCATCACCTTGTCGCCGGGCGCATAGGTTGCGCCGAACCGCTCAACCTTGCGCTCGCCCGCGGGATTGAGCGCCGCCTGCAGCGCGATGTTGAGCGCCTGGGCGCCGGCGCCGCCGCGGTTCATCGGGCACAACACCTGGATGTCGCGGATGGCGTCGAGACCGAACCGGCGCGGGATGCGGGTCTTGACGAGTTCGACGATGCGGGCCGCCGCGGTTTCGGCATTGTCCGCCGGCACGAAATAGAAATCGCTGTTATCCTCGGGCTTGCCGATGTCCGGCATGCGGCCTTCGTTGACGGCGTGGGCGTTGAGAATGATCCGGCTCGACGCCGCCTGGCGGAACACTTCGGTCAGGCGCACCACCGGGATCGCACCCGAGGCGATGATGTCGGCCAGCACCTGACCGGGGCCGACCGACGGCAATTGGTCGACGTCCCCCACCATGAGGAGCGCCGCGCTGTCGGGCACCGCGCGCAGGAGCGACTGCATCAACGGCACGTCCACCATCGACGTTTCGTCGGCGACGACGAGGTCGCATTCCAATGGATTGCTGCGCGTGCGGCGGAACCCGCCATTGATCGGATCGACTTCGAGCAGGCGATGGATGGTGCTCGCCTCCCTGCCGGTGGTCTCGCTCATCCGCTTGGCGGCGCGTCCGGTCGGCGCGCACAGCACGATACGCAGATCCTTGGCGGCGAGGACGCGCAGGATGGCGTTGACGATCGTGGTCTTGCCGACGCCCGGGCCGCCGGTGATGACCATGACCTTGGACGCGAGCGCGAGGCGCACCGCCTCCTGCTGGCTCGCAGCCAGCTTCAGCTTGGTTTGCTGCTCGACCCACGGCAGCGCCTTCGCGGCGTCGATCTGCCGCCAGGGCAGGGCGCCGTGAGCGAGCGCCGCGAGCCGCTCCGCGATGACGCGCTCGGCACCGTAGAGACCCGCGAGGAAGATGCACTCGGTCTCGCCTGCGCCGGCGCGCTGTGGGCTGCCGCGGACCCGATCGGCCACCACATTGCCGTCCTTGAGCTCAAGCTCGAGCGCGCCGGCGCCAAGATCGCGGGCGACACCCAGCAGCCGCTCGGCCAGCGGGATCAGCTCGGCCTTCGGCAGGCCGCAATGGCCGTCGTCCATGGCCTCGTCCAGCGCGTGGACGATGCCGGCGCGCAACCGGATCGTGGCGGTCGGCGCAATGCCGAGCCTGCGGGCGATGGCGTCCGCCGTCTTGAACCCGACGCCACGGATATCCGTCGCGAGCCGGTAAGGGTTTTCCGTGAGCACCTTTACCGCGTCGGCGCCGTAGGTCTTGAAGATGCGCACGGCGCGCGCGGTGCCGACCCCGTGCTCGTGCAGAAAGATCATGATCTCTCGGACGGACTTTTGTTCTGCCCAGGCCGAGAGAATGCCGGCCGCGCGCGACGGCCCGATGCCGCCGACCTCCTGGAGACGGTCTGGTGCGGAGTTCGAATACGTCGAACACCGTCTCGCCGAAAGCGCGGACGAGCTTCTTCGCATAGACGGGGCCGACGCCGCGGATCATGCCGGAGGAGAGGTATTTCTCGATGCCCTCGGCGGAGGAGGGCGGTGACGTGCGCAGGAAGCTCGCCTTGAACTGCTGACCGTGGGTGCGGTCGTTGACCCATGTGCCGGTCGCGGTGATCCATTCGCCGGTCCCGATGGTGGCTGAATGACCGACGACGGTGACAAGGTCGCGGCGGCCGCGCGCCCGCACGCGCAGCACGCAGAAGCCGTTGTCCTCGTTATGGAAGGTGACGCGTTCGACAAGCCCCGCCACGACCTCACGGTCGGGCGTCAGCGCTTGCGGCTCGGCGTGTGCGGGCATCGCGATAGGACCAGCGGCAGAATCCAAGTGCTAACAAGAATCCAACTGCTCATATAGGACACGATTGGCGTTCGTCCCTCATCGGATTATCCAACGTTGTCCCGGAGGATCGGACAAACATTGCCGGCAGCATTCATTAGTTGACCCAAATCGTCGCAGGACGTCGGTAGCAGCTTCCGCCCACGTTTCGCCCCCGTTATCTTCATTCGCTGGCACGACGGGGGGATTCTGCGTGATGAGAGCAAGTGTCCGCCTTGGCGAGGGGTTAGCGGCGACGTTGATCCTGCTCGCGCCCGCGTTCTGGAATCGCTTCCCCTTCCTGCAATACGATACCGGCGGCTACTTGGCGCGGTGGTTCGAGGGCTATCTCGTGCCGAGCCGCTCGACGGTCTATGGCCTGTTCGCGGTTGCCGGTTGGCCGCTCGATTTCTGGCCTGTCGTCGTTCTGCAGGCGGCGGCTGCGGTATGGATCATCGCGCTGGTGCTCCGCAGCTTCGGCTTTGGCGAGCGCCCGTTCGTCCTCTTCGGCACGGTAACGGCGCTGGCGCTGACGACATCGCTGCCGTGGCTCGCCGGCATTCTGCTCACCGATATTTTCGCCGGCACCTCCGTGCTGGCGCTCCATCTCCTCATGTTTCGTCCGGCGACGCTCACGCGCAGCGAGCGTATTGCGCTCGTCGCATTTGTCGGCTTTGCCGCCGCAACGCATAGCGCGACGATCGCGGTGCTTCTCGCGATCGTGGCGACGGCGAGCATCGGACGGGTGTGGTACCGCGACCTTGCGCCCGGCCTTAAGTCCGGCCTCGCTTCCATTGTCCTCGGCGCGGCGATGCTGCTCGCCGGCAATTTCGCGCTCTCCGGGACCCTTGCCTGGACGCCGGGCGGTTACGGCCTCGTATTTGCCCGCATGCTGCAGGATGGCATCGTCACCCGCTATCTCGATGACCACTGCCCCGAGCATCCCTACAAGCTATGTCCCTATCGCCATCGCTTGCCGGCAACCGCCGACGCATTTCTGTGGAGCGGGGGGCCTTTCAATGACCTCGGCCGCTTCGATGGCCTTGGCCAGGAGATGCGGACCATCGTGCTCGAAAGCCTCGTCGAATATCCGGCGGCCCAGATCAAGGCCGCGATCGCGGACACGGCGGAGCAGTTGGTCAAGGTCGAGAACGGCGAGGGCGTCGAGACCGTCATCTTCCATACCTACGGCATCATCAACTACTACCTGCCGAGCGTGGCGCCGGCGATGCGCGCCGCCCGCCAGCAGCACGGCGAGGTCGGCTTCAGGCTGCTCAATGATTTCGAGGTACCGATTGCGCTTATCTCGATGTTGCTGCTCCCGCTGGTCATCCTGAGATCGCGGCAGGGCGAATTTGGCGATCTTGGGCTTCTTGCCGCCACTGTCGCGATCGCGATCCTCGCTAACGCGGCGGTTTGCGGCGTATTGTCGAATCCGCATAGCCGCTACGGCGCCCGCATCGTCTGGATCGCGACCTTCGCGGTCGCCCTGGTCCCGATGCGGATTACGGTTGTGCGACGGTCGCAGGCCGCCATCACTGCGGACGCGTGACGCGTTTCGCGCGCGCCCGAATTGCGTCGTCCCCCGCTGCTTTAAGTGCAATCAGTGTTTGAAACGGCGCGTGCGCCGGGTCACGCCCGGGCTTTGAGGGCAGTGCGCTTCGAGGAATGCCGCTAGACTGATTGCCGATGCTGGACCTTCTCACGAGCTTCGACGCCTGGGCCGCGCTTTTGAGCCTCACCGCTCTGGAGATCGTGCTGGGGATCGACAATGTGGTCTTCATTTCGATCCTGGTCGGCCGGCTGGACGAGCGGCGAGGGCGCTACGCACGGCGCATCGGTCTTGCGCTTGCGTTGTTGTTTAGGATCGCGCTCCTTTACGCGCTCACGGCCCTGATGGCGCTGAGGGCGACGGCCCTGACGCTGTGGGGCGAAACGATATCCTGGCATGAGTTGATCCTGGTCGCCGGTGGATTGTTTCTCATCGCCAAGGCGACCCATGAGATGCATGCCGAGATCGATCCGATCGGCCGCCGCGAAAGCGCTGCCGAAGGCGGCGCCGCGGCCGCCTCGCGGGCGTCGCTGGCGCTTGTCATCGGCCAGATCATCGTCATCGACGTTGTGTTTTCACTCGACTCGATCCTGACCGCCATCGGCATGGCGCAGGACATCCGCATCATGATCGCGGCCGTCCTGATCGCCATCGGCGTCATGTACTGGGCATCGGGATCGGTGGCGAGCTTCATCGCTGCGCATCCCACGACCCGCATGCTGGCTTTGGCGTTTCTCGTGCTGATCGGCGTGGCGCTGGTCGCTGACGGCTTCGACTTTCACATTCCGCGCGGGTACATCTACTTCGCGATGGCGTTCGCGGCGGCAGTAGAGGCCTTCAACATTTGGGCGGCGCGCAATCGGCGCCGGCGGGATCGGGACAAGAAGACATGACCGCACCAATCGTCCTCGTCACCGGCGCGAGCCGCGGCATCGGTGCGGCCATCGCCAGCCTCGCTGCAAGGCGCGGCTTCGACGTTGCGGTCAACTACGTGCGCGATCGGGCGGCCGCGGAACGTGTCGCGGCCGAGGTCGAAAAGACCGGCCGCCGCGCCATCGCGGTGCAGGCCGACGTGGCGCGCGAGGACGATGTCGCGCGCATGTTCGCGACGGTCGACCAGAAGCTCGGGCGCCTCACCCACCTCGTCTGCAATACCGGCATCACCGGACCGATGTCGCGAATCGAAGACCTGGCGACCGCGGCCGCCCGCGAAGTGCTCGAGGTCAATGTCTTGGGCCCGTTCCTGTGCGCCCGCGCCGCCATTCCGCGCCTGTCGAAAAAACACGGTGGAGCAGGGGGCGCCATGGTGTTCATCTCGACCGCAATGGCGACGCTCGGTGGAGCTGGCGAATTCATCATGTACGCCGCCTCGAAGGCTGCAATCGAAACCATGTCGCTTGGGCTTGCGCGCGAACTGGCCGAGGAGGGCATTCGGTCCAATGTGGTCGCACCGGGACCGATCGCAACCAGCATTCATCCGCCGGGTCGGCTGGAGAAGATCACGCGCACGGTTCCGCTGGCGCGCGCGGGCACCATGGATGAGATTGCCGAGGCAGTGGTGTTCCTGCTCTCGGAGCAATCCTCCTACACGACTGGGGCGGTGCTTCGTGTCGCGGGCGGAAGGTGATTGCAGGGTTGCGTCCCAGGCCCGACTACCTATGATCGCCGCCGGCTGAATTCCGCATATCCAAGGAGAGGTACATGGTCGCCGCAGTGCGCGTTCATAAGCATGGGGGCCCCGAGGTCCTGACCTATGAGGAGATCGATGTCCCGGCGCCGGGCCCCGGGCAGGTCAAGCTCAAGCAGCACACCGCGGGCATCAACTTCATCGATACTTATTTCCGCACCGGCTTGTATCCGTCAGCTGCCGGCATGCCGTTCGTTGCCGGCAACGAGGGCGCCGGCGAGGTGATCGCTGTCGGGCCCGGAGTCACCGACGTCAAGGTCGGCGATCGCGTCGGTGCGGTGGCGGCGCTCGGCGCCTACGCAGGCGAGCGCGTCATCCCGGCCGACCGCGCAGTCAAGTTGCCGAGCAACATCAGCTACGAACAGGCAGCGGCGACCATGCTCAAAGGCATGACTGTCTGCTACCTCGTCCGCCGCACTTTTGATGTGAAGAAGGGAACGACCGTGCTGATTCACGCCGCGGCCGGCGGCGTGGGGCTGATTGCCTGCCAGTGGGCCAACGCGCTTGGCGCCAACGTCATCGGCACGGTCGGCAGCAAGGAGAAAGCCGAACTCGCCAAGGCCAACGGCTGCCACCACACCATCCTCTACCGCGAGGAGGACTTCGTCGCGCGGGTGAAAGACATCACCAAGGGCGCACTGTGCGATGTCGTTTACGACGGCGTCGGCAAGACCACGTTCCCAGCCTCGCTCGATTGCCTGCGACCGCTGGGCATGTTCGTGAGCTACGGCAGCTCTTCAGGTCCGATCGATGCTTTTAATATCAACCTGCTGCAGTTCAAGGGTTCGCTATTTGCGACCCGCCCGACGCTCAACCATTACGCCGCCAAGCGGGAAGACCTCCTCAAGCTGGCGGCCGAAACCTTCGAGGTGATCCAGAGCGGAAAGGTGAAGATTCCGGTGAACCAGAAGTATCCGCTCAAGGACGCCCAGAAAGCCCATCACGACCTCGAATCGCGTGGCACCACCGGTGCTTCGATCCTGGTGATGTGAGCCGCTCGCCAACGCTCGCCTCTTAGCCTGGCACGATGTCGCATGGAGATGGACCGGATGCGGCATGTGCTGGGCGCGCTCAGTTGCCTTGCGATGTTCGCCCCCGCGGCGACGTGGGGCCAGGGAATGGCCCCGCCGTCCGACGCGGAGATTTTGGCCTTAGTGACGACCCATTGTGCGCCGTGCCACGCGACTGACCCGACGCACCCGGCCTTTGCCAAGCCGCCCGCAGGCATCATCCTGGAGAACATCGAACAGGTGGCGCGGTATGGCCCCAGGATTATGACCCAGGTCGTGATCGAGCGCGCCATGCCGCTCGGCAATGAAACGGACATGACCGACGTGGAACGCGCCCGAATTGCCGCCTGGATCGACGGCCGCAAATGAAGACCTGGGGGATCCTGACAACATTCGGCTTCGCGATCCTGGCGTTCGTATTGGGGCAGTCGGTCGGCCTTGCCGCGCTTGCAGCCGTTGGGTCGATCGATTTCTCGACTATCGACCGCGACGGCACGGCGGTCGCGGTCCTGACCCTGGTCGCAAATCCGATCCAGGTCGTTACGCTGATGCTGGCGGCGCGGCTCACCGGCAGCAGTGCGTGGGAGTATTTTGCCCTCACCTTGCCGCGCGGGCGCGACGTAGCGATCGCGCTTGCGATTCTTGTCGTCGCGATCGTGCTCGCCGACGTCGTCACCTATCTCAGCGGCCACGAGATCGTCCCGGCGTTCCAACTCGATATCACGCGGACATCGCAGTCGGACGGCACCCTCGTGCTGCTGTTGCTTGCGGTGGTCGTGGCGGCACCGATCGGCGAGGAATTGATGTTCCGTGGCTTTCTGTTTCGCGGCCTCGTGAGCGAGCCGCGCAACAGCCTGCCGGCGATTGTCGTGATCTCGCTCATCTGGGCGCTCCTTCATGCCGGTCAGTATGATCTGTTCGGGCTTTCCCTTATTTTTGCGATCGGCATGTTGTTCGGCTATGCGCGCTACTTGACCGGGTCGACGGCGCTGACGATCCTCATGCACATGCTGTTCAACCTGGAAAGTATGGCGGAAACGGCCTTGGCACTGAAATGGCAGTGATACGCGCGGCGAGGGGTTCCGATGTCTGCAGACGCGGTCGGGGAAGTACACCGGCTGCAGCTTGAGTTGCTGCTTTATGGGCTGCAGTCCCCAATCAATATTGGGATGATACTGCGCGTCTGCGAAACCTATGGATTTCGCGTTTCGATTTATGACGAGCACCGCGTGCTCGAGGATTCAGCCAAACTCGCCACGATTTCAGATTTTGCCTGCGGCGCCATGACGAGATGGGGCTTTTACACCATTAAAGACAAGGCGGAGTTGACCGGGATGTTTCGGGGCCGCCGCTTGATAGCAACCTCGATCGAGCGGACCGCGGTTTCGCTCGCGGACCATCGATTTGAAAGCGGCGACGCCTACGTATTGGGCAACGAATATGATGGGCTTTCCGAGGATTTTCTCCGGGAAGCCGATCTGCTGCTCACGATCCCGATGCCGCAGGTCTGGACGCCGAAGCCAAAGTCGCTCAAGCCCATCGATCCAACGCGGAACAGGGCGGTGGCGCGCGACGGCCAACCGAATTTGAATGTCGCCATCAGCGCTGGAGTTATTTGCTACGCCGCATTCGCGGACGGCCTCAAGCGCGAACCGTCTTCGCCAATGATCCACCCGCGCTGAAGACTGCCGGGATGTCGAAGTGATTGCCCAATGCGGCAGTCTGCACTAA
Organism: uncultured Alphaproteobacteria bacterium; assembly: GCA_963787675.1. Lineage (GTDB taxonomy): Bacteria > Pseudomonadota > Alphaproteobacteria > Rhizobiales > Xanthobacteraceae > JAJPKK01. The sequence continues at coordinate 1,004,925 of CAWBDV010000003.1, forward strand.
GGTAATCGGGTAATTTCAATAACAATCAGAAAATTTCGCTAATTGCGTCTGTGGGTCTAGCCGGCGGGGCTGGGCATGAGCAGCAGTGATCAGTCGAATGTGCGCGTCGTGCGGGTGTTCGTATCGTCGCCCGCGGATGTGAAGGTCGAACGTCAGCGCATCGATCAAGTCGCCAAGCGTCTCAATCACGCTTTCGACGGCCGCGTGCAAATCGAGGCCGTTCGCTGGGAAGAGCGGATTTATTCTTCGCACACGACCTTCCAGGCGCAAATCATCGATGCTGCGCAGTGCGATCTCGTCATCGCGATCTTCTGGTCCCGGCTCGGCACGCCGCTGCCGGAACAGTTTGCTCGCATGGAAAGCGGTGAGCGCTACCCGAGCGGCACTGCCTACGAGGTGCTGAGCGCCCTCGAAGCACGCAAAAAGGGTGACCGTCCCGACGTTTATGTCTTTCGCAAAACCGCGCCTCCGGCAAGCGACAGCGAGGAGGCCAAGGGCCAGCGGAAGGATTTGACTGCCTTTTTCGCACGCTGGTTTCAGACACCGGACGGCCAATTCCTGCGGGCATACCATCGGTTCAGCGGGCCGGATGAATTCGAGGCGCTCGTCGAACGGCTGCTCAACGATTGGGTGGCCGCGCACGTACCCCGCGACAGCACGCGGATCTGGCCTTTCGAGGTCAAGGGCTCCCCATTCCGCGCCTTGCTGCCGTTCGATGCCAAGCACGCCGCTATCTTTTTCGGCCGCGATCGCAAGGTCACGCGCGCGATCGAACAACTGCAGAGCGTAGGGCAGGCGCGGCGCAGCGCCCGGGCGGGCCCGCGCAATGTCCCATTCCTACTTGATCGTCGGTGAAAGCGGATCGGGCAAATCATCGCTGATGCGAGCGGGTCTCGCGCCGCGCTTGACTGCACCTGGCGTCGTGCCGAGTGTCGACGTCTGGCGCACGGCGATTGTGCGCATCGGCGACGACCCGAATCCGTTTGTGACGCTCGCCAACGCGCTTCTCGTTGCGCGTGACGATGAGCATGGATTCGGCGCAGCACTTCCGGAATTGCGAGATCAAGGCGTGGAATCGCCGGCGGCCCTTGCTGACCTGCTCGCCCAGGGTGCCGACTTCGACGGCGGCCGTCGAAAGCGCGCTCCGGCGGGAAAGCCAATGATCAAGGCGCTCGAGGCGATCCAGGCGGACGAGCGGCGTCACGGCGGGTTCGAGCGGCGTCTCCACGCCAATTTGCTGCTGCTGGTCGATCAGCTGGAAAATATCTTCGCGGCCAGCATCACCGACGCCCAACGTTCTGCGTTCGCACGCCTGCTGTTTGCGCTGTGCGCGACACGCCGCGTGTGGGTCGCGGCGACGCTGCGTTCGGACATCTATCCACGCCTGATCACGCCGGGAGACTTTCTCGCGCTCAAAGATGCCGGCGGCGTCTACGACCTCGCAGCACCGGGCGAATCGGAATTGACGGAGATCGTACACCTGTCGGCAGCCGCCGCGGGGCTGTCATACGAGACGAACCCCGAAACCGGCGAACGACTTGACGAACGCATTCTCAAGGATGCCCAGGGCAAAAACACCCTTCCGCTGCTGCAATTCGCCTTGGACCGCCTGTTTCAGCAGCGCGAGGTCGTCGATGGCGAGGTGCGCCTCACGTATTCAGCCTACGAGGCCATGCACGGTCTCGATGGTGCCATCAACCAGACGGCCGAGAATGCGCTCGCAACTCTCGCCAAAGCGGAAATCGAGGCTTTGCCGCGTCTGCTGCGGTGCCTTGCGGTCCCCGTGCGCGACCCCAATGTGGTCCACGCGGGCGGCAATGAGCTGATGGTGCGGACCGTCCCGTGGAAGGAAGCCATTCCGAACGATGTAACCTCGAAATTGGTGCATGCGCTGACTGACGCGCGGATCATTGTCGCGACGGGGTCCGAAGACCCGACGGCCGCCGATGATGGGGGTGCCATCACCGTCTCGCACCAGCGAGTATTCGAGAGTTGGGACCGCGCGCTACGCATCATCGCCGAGCACAAGGACTTTTTCCGCATTCGCGACGAGGTCGAAGCGGAGTGCGAGCGATGGCGCCGGCGAGGGCGGCCGACTGCCCTGTTGCTGGCGAAGGGTGTTCCGCTCGCCGAGGCGCAACAGATCGTCAAAGCCTATGGCACAGAGCTCAAGCGGGACATCCTCGCTTATGTCGCGGCCTCGAACCGGCGCGCGCAGCGGCTCAACATTTTCATGGGGGCCGCGGCCGCAGTGTTTGCGGTGCTGTTCGTGGCGGCAAGCGTGTTGGGCGTAATCGCCAATCGTGCGCAACTGACGGCGACGAAGAACTACGACGCGTCGAAAGACGCGATGGGACGACTCGTCGGCGTGATCACGCAAGGGCTCCAGAACATCCAAGGCATCCAGGTCCAGACCGTCCAGAACGTTCTCTCGATCGTTGATCCGACAATCCAAGCGGTGCAAAGCGTCAGCGCCGGCGACCCGCAGCTCTCCGATATTCGCGCCGAGTTGTATTTCCAAATCGGCAAAGTCTTCCAGAAGAAGGAAAGCCATGCGGACGCGATCATGGCGGCTAACCAGAGCCTCGATATTCGCAGCGCTCTGACGCACTTCGATCAATTCAAGTCCGCGCCGGCGATATTCAATGGGTCCCCGGCGCAATTGCGCTGGGAGTTATCGCTCAGCCTCGAATTTGTCGGCGACCTTTTCCGCGAAGAACGTAAGGACGCCGACGCGCGCTCCCGATTCGACGATACGCTTGCGATCCGCCGTGAACTCGTTGTGGAACAGGCCGACGACGAGGATTGGGCCCAGGGCCTGTCGCAGATTTATACGCGGCTCGGCGACCTCGATTCATTTTCCAATTTGGCCAAGGCGCTGGAGGATTATCAAAGCTCGTTGTCGATCGCGGCGGATTTTTTTCTCCGTAAGCTTGGTGACGACCGCTGGCAGCGGGAACTCTCGTGGGCCCTCAACAAGGTTGGAGATGTGAAGCTCAAGACGGCCGCTGCGGGGCCGGCGACGCCGGGTTCGACGAGTCGAGAAATCCTGACGCTGCCGCTGCATTGAGCGACTTCACGGACAGCTTGTGCCTGCGCCGGCAAATATCTGCGCGCGATCCGACGAAAACCGAGCTGAAACGCGACATTCCCTACACGCTCGATCGGGTCGGCAACGCCAAGGTGAAGCTTAGCGATGGGGCGGGGGCGGGCAACGCTTATTTCGAATCGCTCGCGCTCCGCCGTGAGATCGCGGCAAGCGTGGACGACAATGCGCTTTACCTGGGCGATGTCGCAGTCAGCCTCACGCTCATTGGCGATTATGATCGCAATCAGAACGACCTGAAGACGGCTTTGGCCTTCTACGCTGCGGCGAGCGACGTTCGACTTAAGGTGACGCTACTGACGCCGACCGACGATCGCGCCGGCAAGAGCCTTTCGGACATCCGCAAGAAGGTGGACACGCTGCGCAACCAGGTGCTCGATGCTGACCCCGATGCAGATCTTTCGGGCAATTGGTGGCAGGGCCCGGTGGCCGATGCCGAGAAAGGCCATGTAAAGCCAAAGAGCCCGTCAAACACTGACGGCACCGCGTGCCTGAACAGAGTCGTGGCAACGGTGGATCAGATCGTGGCTCCCTTCGTCGACTGGCTCGGTCCGCTGACGGCGCCCGCTTCTCTCGTTAACCAAGCCGGCAATCCAAGCGGCCAACGCCGCGATAGCGCCGCACAACTGCCGCTAAGCCAATTTAACCGAAGTGTCGGCGGGAGGTGCACGGAGTTTTGGAAAAATGAAATTGCGGTTAGGATCAACCAAATTGCGGTTGGCTTTTTTGAGTATGCTGATGGCGATTTTGCCACAACATCAGGCTTCGGCCTGGGGCACCGCCGGCCATTCCGTCGTTGCAGAAATCGCCCAGCGCCGGCTCTCGCCTGACGTACTGCGGCAGGTGAAGGAGCTGCTCGGTGGCGACGTCTCGTTAGCCTCGGAGGCCGCCTGGGCCGACGACATCGCGCTCGCCCGGCCCGAGACCATCCGCTGGCACTTCGTCAATATCCCTTACGCCGCGACCGGCTACGATCCTGACCGCGACTGCCAGGAGACTCCCGAAGGGCGATTGCATAATCAAAGCGATCACGCGTTTCCGCATGGTCCTTGCGGACCGTTCGGCGCCGAAGGCGAGCCGGGCAGAGGCGCTGAAGTTTCTCGTGCATCTGATCGGAGATATCCACCAGCCGATGCATTGCGTCGATCGCAACGACGCCGGCGGCAGTCAGCTCCCGGTTTTGTTCTACGACAAGCCGATGTCTTTGCACGCTGTCTGGGATTTCGGCATCATCGAGAGGCACACGTTCGACTGGGGCGACTACGTGCGCCAGATCGAACAGCTTTGGCTGCCGGGGCAGGATGTCGTTGCACTCCGACGCGGCGAACCGGTCGACTGGGCGTGGGACGCACATATGGCTGCGGTCAACGTGAGCTACGTACTTCCGGAGGATCTGCGGCTTGGTGACGACTACTTTCGTCGCAGTCTTCCGGTGGTGACCCAGCAGCTCGCGCTCGCTGGGGTTCGGCTTGCACGTGTCTTGAACGAGGCGTTAAGCGAGCCGCAGCCATAGCGGCCGCCCGGCGGCTTGCTTACAAGAGATCAGCAAGCCTCGCCATCACCGGATGATTTGCCGTCGCTTCCGGCAGGCGCGGTAGCGCCAGCACCTCCGCGCCGACAAAACGCCGAAGCGTTTCGACGGTATCGGCGAGGCTCACGGCGCTACCCGGAGTTTCACTCACCACTACGGCCATGACCTTGAGGTCATTGCGGTCGAGCACCTCGAGCGCCGAAAGCGTGTGGCTGAGCGTGCCGAGGTAGCTGCCGGCGACGACGATCGCAGGCAGGTCGACCTCGATCATCCAGTCGAGCACGGTGTGTCGATCATCGAGCGGCACCATGACGCCCCCGACGCCCTCGATGATGAGGACATCTTTGTGCTGGCCGATGGCGGTGCGGCAATGCGCGGTCAGCGCCGCGAAGTCGATGCTCGTGCCCTCCCGCCGCGCCGCGAGATCGGGCGCGACCGCATCGCGAAACCGGAACGGCGACATCGCGGCGATATGTTCGGGGGTGAGCGGGAGCTCTAGAGCGGAGAGCAGCCGGCCGGTATCGCTCGCATGAGTGAGGCGTGGATCAAAGCCGGTAATGACCGGCTTGAGCACGTCGACAGTGCGGCCTTGGCCGCGAAGCGCCTGGATCATGCCGCGAACGACGAAGGTCTTGCCGATGTCGGTCCCGGTCGCGGTGACGAAGACGGCCGTCATGGCGCAGCCCCGAGCACGCGTTCGCGCACCAAGTCGGCAAGCCGGGCCACATCTCCGTCGTCATGGCACGCTGTGAACGCTAGCCGCAGCCGGGCGGTCCCTGCCGGCACCGTCGGAGGCCGGATCGGCACGGCGAGGTATCCTTCGTCTTCGAGCATGGCGGCGGCAGCGAGCGCCGCTTCGGGTGCGCCGAGGATCACGGGCACGATCGGACTTGTTGCGTCCGGCAGGCCAGCGCGGCACGTGAAGGCACGCGCCTTGGCGAGTGGGGAGGCGGAGAGGGCAGGGTCGCCGGCGATGAGATCGAGGGCCGCGATTGCAGCAGCAACGACCGACGGCGGCAGGCCGGTGGAGTAGACAAGCGTGCGAGCGCGGTTCTTCATCAGTGCGATCACGGGGGCAGAGGCGCAGAGATATCCACCGTAGGCGCCGATCGCCTTCGACAGCGTCCCCATTTGCAGCGGCACGTCGGCAGGCGGATCGAATGCGAAGGTCGAGCCTCGCCCATTACCGAGGACGCCGATGCCGTGGGCATCGTCCGCCATCAGCCAGGCATCGAATTCGCGGGCGAGCGTGCCCAATGCATCGAGCGGCGCGAGATCGCCGTCCATCGAAAACACGCCGTCGGTCAGGACCAGCGCTTTGCCGTGGCTCTGGCGGCGCGCGGCGAGGAGCGCGCGGAGATGATCGACGTCGTTGTGGCGGTAGGGCACCACGGCCGCGCCGCTGAGCCGCGCCCCGGCCCAGAGGCAGGCGTGAGCAAGCTCGTCGACGCAAATGAGGTCTTCGGCGCCGACGAGGGCCGGCACGATGCCGGTATTGGCGAGGTAGCCCGATCCGAAGACGCAGGCCGCGTCGGTTCCCTTCAGCCTTGCAAGCCGCGACTCGAGCTCGTCGTAGAAGGGATGATTCCCGGTGACGAGACGTGAAGCTCCGGCGCCCAGGCCGTACGACGCAATCGCGGCGCGGGCGGCATCGGCGAGCGCCGGATGCGTCGCAAGGCCGAGATAATCGTTGCAGGAGAACGAGATCAGCCGGCGGCCGTTGCGTTCGACGATGACGCCGTCATGTCGCTGGGTCGTGACTGGAGTTCGGCGCAGCTGGCGACGCTCAAGGCTGAGGAGCTTTTCCTGCGCGAAACTGTCGAGGGAGGAAAGCGGCGGTTCGGCGTAGGAGACCCGGACGGACGACGGCATGGCATTTTGCCTGCGAACAGACATGATTTGCTATAAGCGGTGTAGCGCGGGCGGCGCGCCGTTCCAAATCGGAATATCGTCCCCGTCAGGGGCGATCACCCGGCGACCGGCCAATTCACTGCGCGCCGCGTGCCTTTCGCAACGTTCCATAGGTTGAATGCCGTCCATATCAGGCAAAAGTCGCGCGGACAGCGTGACACCGGCACACCGCCCGTCCTGGCTAGAGGCCGGACTGCCGCACGTCTGGCTTCCCTATACGCAGATGAAGCTCGCAGGCGATCCGCTGCCCGTAGTCGCGACCCGGGGCAGCCGCATTGTGCTCGCGGACGGACGGGAACTGATCGACGGCATCGCGTCGTGGTGGACGGCATGCCACGGCTATAACCACCCCCACATCGCGGCGGCCGTTAGTCGGCAGCTCGAAGTGATGCCGCACGTCATGTTCGGGGGCCTCACACATGAGCCGGCGCTGACCCTCGCACGGCGGCTCGCCGCGTTGATGCCGCCGGGATTAAATCGCGTGTTCTTCTCGGATTCCGGATCGGTCGCGGTCGAAGTCGCGCTGAAAATGGCGGTGCAGTATTGGCGCAACAAGCGTGCCGCGGGCCGCACCCGCTTTGTGGCATTCAATGGCGGCTATCACGGCGACACCACCGGAGCCATGGCGGTTTCCGATCCGGTCGACGGAATGCACAAGACGTTCGGCGGAATGCTGCCGCGCCACCTGTTCTGCGACCTGCCGCGCGATGAGGCGAGTGGGGCGGCGCTTGAACGGATGTTGGAGCGCCATGCCGACGAGGTTGCAGGCATCATCGTCGAGCCCCTGGTGCAGGGGGCGGGCGGCATGCTTTTTCCATGACGCCGTTGTTCTGCATCGGCTGCGCGCGCTTGCCGATCGCTACGAGACGCTCCTCATCTTCGATGAAATATTCACCGGCTTCGGCCGCACCGGGGCGATGTTCGCGGCAGATCAGGTCGCGCCTGACATCATTACCCTCTCCAAGGCGCTGACGGGCGGCACGCTGCCGCTCGCGGCCACGATCGCGCGGGATGGCGTGTTCGATGCGTTCTGGTCGGACGAGCCGTCCCACGCCTTGATGCACGGCCCGACTTATATGGCGAATCCGCTCGCCTGCGCGGCGGCCAACGCCTCGCTCGACTTGTTCGAGCGGGAGCCGCGGCTGCGGCAGGTCGATGCAATTTCAACGATGCTGCGGCACGAACTCGAACCCTGCCGCGGCATGCCACGCGTCCGAGACGTGCGGGTCCGCGGCGCCATCGGCGTCGTCGAACTTGACCGCATCGACGATGTCTACGCGTTGCGCCGGAGGTTCGTGGAAGAGGGCGTGTTCGTGCGACCGTTCGGCACGATCATCTACCTGACGCCGGCGTTCACGATCCCGCCGGAAGAACTGCAGATGCTCACCGGAGCTTTGGTCCGGGTCGTCGACGGACTCGGAAAAATTGGGTTCGTTCTGCAAAATTGGCCTAAATTGTTCATGATCTGTTCAAGGAACCCCGCCAAGCGTCGAGATGTGCACAGCGGTCCCCTCGGCGGCTTTTGAGCGACTACAACCTGGCTTCGTTCCGCAAATGTGAATGCCTTCGCTAACTCGTGGTGGACTTCAATTTCGGAATAAAGCTCTGATTTCTCTTGTCAAACGAGCTTTCAAATTCGCGGAAATACAATCTATACTTGCTTTATTTTTAAAATACAACTCATCTAGGTCTTTGTTGTTTCTGAATTCCCTTTGACTCGTTTGCTGGGGTCAGACCGACTGGGCGGCGTCATTGATTTCAGGCCCCGCACGAACAACAGCCGTTTGATGCATTTGTCGATCATGGCGTCCAACCGTTCGTAACCATCCAAATCCTCATGCAGGCCATCAAGAGTCGCCGCGGCACCAACATCTACAAACGAGTAGTCGGCGCCAAGTTCATCGCGGGCCTGGTCTCGAGCGGCCTCGGTCGCCGCTTCGATTACGCCTGGAGCGATTCGAGGGATCTTGGGCAGATCGAACGGCTTCGGGACCCTCTCGCCTATGATGCGTTGGTAATGCAATGCTGTTGAGCGCGGTCCGCAACGCGGAGCGCTGTGAAGTTTTGTTTGCGCCAGACGTACCGCGCCAAGCCTAAAACAGTATCGTGCTCAAGCGGGCCTTCGGGTTCAAACTCGGCGATCAACCCTCGATGCAGCTTTTCAAACTCGGCCGGATTTTCTCCGGGAAGAAGACGGGTCGCCGCGTAAGCCCCATGCTTGAACGCCGGCGGATGCTTTTTCATTCGACCAATCATGACGCTTACTCCCACGAAAACGCGAATCACTTGATATTATGTTGAAATCGATCTTTGGTGCATAGATCGCGACGTCAATACCCGGTTCCGTTCGCAATCAGCCTCGACCATTTGGGGTGCCGCGCTATGAGTGCGTTGCCCGGCCCGATCTTCGGCACGGCCAGTAGGTTCGTCCTTTGCTGATTTCTTGAAGGGCACACTTTGCCCTCCCATTCTCATCGATGAATTCAGCGCCGGCGGATTCCAGCGCCGGGTCACCACCTCCATCGTTGCTCGATGAGGCCCGTGCTTGCCGGATTTCAATTGCCCAAGCGTGGCAATTCCTATGCAGGCCTTTTCGACCTGTTCTTGCTGACCGCAATGGTAGCTCAGCACAGCAATGGCAGCGGCCAAGCCGCCGGCGTTTCAGTGACTGAGACAACCCCGCTACCGGCCACCGCCTTTTAAGTCAGATCTGCTTGATGGACGACCTCTTCAATCGTACGCCGGGCTCTCCGCCGTTTTCGTCCGAAAGTGGACACTGTGCGGCGTCCTGCCTGAAGACGACGATTGCGAGCGAGCGCGCTGACGTCGGCCACTCCGCGGATGCGTTTCTAGCCGCGCTTCCCCTTGCCACCTGTCCGAGTGACCCGCCCTCAGCCATCGATCGAAAGATGTGGACGCCGAGGAGAAGGCGAGCCCAATTCCTTCTGACGCAAGCGGCGACGCGGCATCATCAACGAACGCATCGTCATGACGTCGTTCCGCCGAATTGAGGCCAACCGCCGCAACGCGCTGCGGAGCACAGGCCCGAGAACGGAAGAAGGCAAGCGGGCATCCCGCGCCAATGCGTATCGCCACGGGCTGACGGCGGAGACTGTCGTACCTGATGTTGAGGATGAGGATGATTATGCCGCCTTCGAAGCGGCGGTCGTTGCGGACTACGACGCCCGTACCGCAGTCGAACGCGAGCTAGTACTTCGGCTGGCGTCACTGCTATGGCGACTGCGCCGCGCAACGGCGGTCCAGACCGATCTTCTCGCAATACAGGTTGAGAGCTTGGCCGAGCGTCAGGCGCAGCAAGACTGCACTCGCGACCCGAATGATGCGCCATCACCCGCCGCGATGTGCTTGCCCGCCATTCGTGCCATTAAGGAACAGTGTGGCGTCATATCAGCCGAAGCCGAGCCTTCATCGGACCAACCGCGAGACTATGCCGCAAGCACACGATCGTTGACCTATTGTTTCTTGCGACTCGCCAATCTGGATAGCGCTGTCTTTGATCGGCTCGGCAGGTACGAAGCGGCCTTGTGGCGGCAGACGGTGCAGACGCTGTTTGCGCTTGGCTCGGCACGGCAGAAGTAAACGACCCGCGTTTCTGCCTAACTAAATATCAGCGGCCTGAGCGTGGGGAGACCGTGAAAGCTTGCCGGAGCCTCGCCGCGCCGATGACGTTCGCACATCGTCACGTAGGCGGCCTCGATGTGGCGGCAAAACCGAGCGGTGTCGAACAGCGGTGAGGTCGCGCGTTCCGCGTCGAGCTTTGTTCTCATGGCCGCAAGCCGCGATTGGTCGCGGGCAAGCTCAACCGCGAGCTGTTGGTAGGCGGGAAACGAATCGGTCGCTAGTTCCGGCAGACCGGCCGCGCGCAGAAGACTTCCGGCCATCCGCGAGGCGAAGGTCTCGCCCGAGAGCGTCACTACCGGCAGCCCCATCCATAGCGCATCGCTAACGGTCGTGCCGCCGTTGAAGGGGAATGTGTCGAGGAACAGATCGGCGGCCCTGAAGCGCGCGAGATATTCCGCATAGGGTACGCGCGGCGCGAACACGAGCCGCTCAGGCGCAACGCCCCGCGCTGAGGCCTCACGTTTCAGGTTGCGCTCGCTGGCGGCGCCTTCCGACAACAGCCACAACACGCAGTCATCGGCCTCTCTCATGATGCCCATCCAGGCAGCAAAAATCGCCGGCGAGAGTTTGGTCAGACTGTTGAAGGAACAGAAGACAACGACGTTTTCAGGCAAGCCGAGGTCGCCGCGGGATGGGATGCGAGACGGGTAAGGACGCATCCCGTCATTCGCCTGAAAAGTATCAGGCAATTGCACGATCCGCTCGTCGTAGTGCCGCTCATATTCGGGGGGCACCGTATAGGGGTCGGCGATGATGTAATCCATGTAGCTTGCGCCCATGCTCGCCGGATAGCCAAGATAATTCACCTGGATCGGCGCCGCACGCAGAGCAAAAATGCCAGGGCGGGATTCCGAGGTGAAACCCATCAAGTCGATCGCAATATCGATCTCACGCTCCCGCATGAATTGGGCGGTGGCGGAAGCGCTCATGCTGTCGACATCAACGAAGCTGTCGAACGCGCCCTTGATACGGCGACGGATCGCGGTCTCGTCATCGCGTCCGAATGAAATGCCGAAGGTGCGGAACCGAGAGCGGTCATGATGTTCGAATACGCCGGCAAGCAGCATCGAAATCGGATGGTAGCGATAATCTGCAGAGAGATACGCGATGTTGATCTTGTCTCCGCGCCGGGACGCGCGCGGTATCGGCGTCGATTGAGGGGGGCATCTCGCTGCGACGTGGATGCGCGCGCACGCGAGTTGGTCGGCCGCGGAGGTCGCCAAGTGGATCATGTCGAACGGCGCAATGACTTTGGCGCCGTTCCTCACACCGGCCAGAATGTCCGTCATTTCGGCGTCAGAATGGCTCCAATCGCATAAGCGCATGCGCGCAAGCCAGCGGCTGCCGGGCGCATATTCGAGGTGAGGATCGGCGGCGAGTGCCGCGTCGTAGGCCGCTACCGCCTCCTCGAACTGCCCGCCCAAACCAAGGACGACGCCGCGGCCGCGCCATGCCTGGGCGAGATCGGGCGCCAGTTCAATTGCTTTGTCGAAGGCAGCAAGAGCCTCCTCGTCGCGCCGCGCCTCGGCAAGCAAATTGCCGCGCGCAAGCCACGCTTCGGCGAGGTCGGGTGCCGCCGCAAGCGCTCCGTCGAACGCCGCGAGCGCGTCGGCTCTGTGTGAAGTAGCGGACAGTATGTGACCGCGACGAAGCCATGCGGTCGTGCACGTGGGGTCGAGAGCGATGGCTTTGTCGTAGGAAGACAATGCATCTGTCGAGCGATCGAGGGCCTCCAGGGCGGCACCACGACCAAGCCACGCTGCAGCAAGATCGGCTGTGCGCGCGAGCGCCTCGTCGAAAGCGCCCAAGGCGTCCTTCTGGCGGCCTGCGACAGCGAGCAGATTGCCTCGGCCCATCCAAGCCCTGCTGAGACCGGGATTGAGAACGAGCGCACGCTCGTAGGCGGAGGAGGCGTCATCGAGCCGCCCGAGTTCGGCATAGGCATTGCCGAGGCCGAGCCAAGCTTCGGCGAGTCGAGGGTCGAGCGTACGGGCACGCTCATAGGCTGCGATCGCCTCGTTCGTGGACTTGAGATCGGCGAGGCTGTTGCCGCGATTGAGGTGCGCTGCTGCGAATTCAGGCTTGAGAGTGATCGCCGCATCGGCGTCCTTGAGCGCTTCGGCTGGAAGTCCCAGGCGTTGCAACGCCGTCGCCCGATTGGAGTGATGCTCCGCAACACCGGGTTCCAATGCAATGACCTGGTCGATGACCGGAAGAAGGTCGGCGTAGCGACCTTCTCCCGCAAGGCATTCCGTCAGAATAAGGAGGGCATCACGATTACGGCCGTCCCGGAGGAGGATGCGTTCGGCCGTGGTGTGAGCCTCCTGGGTGTTACCCTGCATCATCAGGGCGGCGGCTAAGTTGGCAAGGATCGAAACGTTGTCGGGTGCGAACCCCAATGCCTCGCGGAGCCGCAATACGGCGCTCTGGTAATCGCCGGCATCGAGCGAAGCGATTGCCTGATGGAAAAGGCTCTTGGCGCGTTCGAGATCGTTCATGAGGTCCACAATCGTACGCGACAGGTGCGATGCAGTTGAAGCTGAACCATTTTCTGATCTTGGCTCTGTTCAGGCGAGATGGAGGTAATATACACGGGCACCGGCGTGTCGCTGCTGCCTGCGCAGGGGTGAACCCTCCACGGCCGCTTAGGCGCCAAGTTTGGACCATGTGGGCATGGAATGGTATCTGACGACGACAGACTGTTTAAGGGCGACAACCCTCCGGGCGGCAGCATCGAATACATCTTATGGGCAAGCAATCGTCGAAAATGGCTGATGGTGCTCCCAAGTCGTTCTCGCTTATCCAGCGGGCGATCGCGGCACATCAGACGGGACGGCTTCACCAGGCTGAAGCGCTGTTTAAGGCAGTGATCGAGCTGGAAGCTGGAAACTTCGACGCTCATTATCGACTGGGTGTTGTTCGATCACAATTTGGACGTCCGCAGGAAGCGATGGAAAGCTACGATCGTGCGCTCGTCATCAACGCGGCCCATGCGGGCGCCCACAACAATCGGGGCAAGGCACTCCAGGAGTTGCGGCGATTTGCTGAGGCGCTCGCGAGCCACGATCGGGCGCTCGCGCTGAGGCCGGATAGTGCGGATGCGATGACTGCCCGCGGCGCCGCCTTGCACGGCCTCAATCGATTTGAGGAAGCAATAGCAGCATATGATCGCGCGCTCGCTGTCAACCCTCATAATGGCGACACTTGGTACAATCGCGGCAACTCGCTGCGCGAGCTGAAGCGCTTTGATGAGGCTATCGGCAGCTATGACCGAGCCCTTGCGGTGCAGCCAAATGCCGAGGCCTGGAATAACCGCGGGAATTGCCTGCAGGCGCTGCGACGATTCGATGAAGCCTCGGCAAGCTACCGCAAGGCGATCGCAATCAATCCTGCCTACGCCGAGGCGGACTGCAATGCCGGAAGCCTCGCAATCGAGCGCGGCAATTTCGCGGAGGCAATCGCCTGTTTCCGGCGCGCCCTCTCACGGAAGCCGGAGTTTGCTGAAGCTCGTGTCAACCTTGGGCTCGCGCTTGCGGAGCAGGGAAACGTCGCGGAGGCGGTCGCGCAGGCGCGAGCAGCTGCCGGATACGCCGACGACTCGGCCTTTCCCCGGTACGTTTTGGGAAATCTGATGGCGAAATGCGGGATGACGGATGAAGCGCGCATTCAATTCGAGCGCTGCCTTGCCCAGGACCCGGATGATCGGCAGGGCGCTCGCCTGTATTTGGCCGCGTTGGGCTCAGGACCGTTGCCGGAGCGCGCGCCCGACGCTCTGATTGCCGATGTGTACGCGTCGCGCGCCGCGTTTTGGGATCGAGGCATAACCGGGACCGAATCCTACCGTGGGGCCGAATTGGTCGGGCGTGCCGTCGAGCGACTTGGCGTTGGCGGCAACAATATCGACATTCTTGATGTCGGTTGCGGTACCGGCCTTGTCGGGCTTCTCGTTCGTTCAAGCGCGCGCCGCCTCGATGGCATCGATTTGTCCGCGGCAATGCTGGAGAAAGCCGAGGAAAAGCAGGTCTACGATGATCTTCACCGTGGCGACCTTGTAACCTTCCTCGCCGAGCGTCCGCAGAGTTACGACGTCCTGACCGCAGCCGCGACGCTCATCCACTTCGGCGACCTGCGCCCCGTGTTTGATGCCGCCGCCGTTGCGCTTCGTGACCGCGGACTCTTCGTATTTACGGTGTTTCCCCATGACGCGGACCCGGATGGATTCGGTGTCGGCTCGACGGATGGACTACTGCAGGCCGGTTGTTACGCTCATGGCAGTCGCTACGTGGCGCGCACGGCGCAGACTGCAGGCTTCACTGTGGAGAAGCTCGACCGTGAAATTCATGAGTATTATCAAGGGGAGCCAAGATTCGGGCTGGTGGTGGCGCTACGTCGTGTCGCGCCGAATCGAGTGGCGTGAGGCTTCGCAATCGAACCGCAGACGGCTCGGGAAGACTTTTCCGCCGGATCGAGGATGTCGATTGCCAGGGCTCGCCTGGGAAGGCAAAGTCCGGTTGCAAGGGTTGGCGAGGGTTCGGAACATCTCCGTAAATGTCTGATCTTTTGGATATAAAGAATTTATGTCGGCGCGGATTTTTGCCGCTCAAAAGGCATCCGAAGAGGCCCGATGTGCGTGATGTTTATGCAACACAGTCCGAGATTCGTGCGTAGTTGCCTGTGAGAAGGGCACTTTCATATTGCGACGATGTGACCCTGAGTTAATGTGGAACTGCGGCGAAGGGGGGGCAGCCCTGGTCGCGCTGAAAGGCTCCTGATTTCACTTTCTGGCCAGGTTTGGGGGGCCACGAAATCAGGAGCGGCAGCTGGGGGGATCAGGGGACCTGCCGGGTGTTGCATCACTCGGAACCTTCCCAAGGCAGGCAAGCTGGAGGTTGATATGAAGATGGTGAAAAGCCTTCTCCTCGGGACCGCGGCGGGTATCGCGACCGTGACGGCAGGCCAAGCGGCTGACATGCCTGTGAAGGCAAGGCCGGTGGAATACGTGAAGGTGTGCAGCCTGTACGGCGATGGGTTCTGGTATATTCCGGGCACCGACACGTGCATCAAGATTGGCGGCTTCGTCCGCGCACAGTTCAGCTGGAACGCCGGCAACAACGCGCAGCCGATTGGACAGGGCGACTTCAGCGACGTGGCGTCGGGCTTCAACACTCGAACCGATACCAACTCGCTGGACCAGAATTATATCGGCGTCATCAGCGTCGACGTGCGCACGCCGACCGACTACGGCACCTTGCGGTCGTATATGGACCTCGGCACGCAGGCGACCTCGGCCGCTCGGTTTGGTGGCGCTATGTCCGGCTTGTCGGTCGACGGCAGCATCCCGACGCCGGTCAACAGCGGTAACGTGATCGGCGGCAACATCGGCAACTCGGGTAATAACTACTTCAACGAAGCGACGGCCGTGTCGCGTGCCTTCATCCAGTTTGCCGGTTTCACGGCGGGCCGCATGCGATCGTTCTTCGACATCAACAGCATGGGTCCGTATGACCTGAGCAACAACCGTGTGCAAGGTGACACGGCCGGCGGCGGTATCGTGGGTATCGCCTACACGGCACAGCTTGGAAACGGCATATCGGCCAGCCTCTCGTTGGAAGACGGCGGTAACCTCATCTTCGGCCGTGGCTATTACACCGCAAATATGAGCATCGCGGCTACCTGGGGTGCGCTCGGCGGCGGAGCAACGGGCGATTATAGCGTGCCGTTCTCGCTCGATCCGGTCGCGAATTTGCGTATCGATCAGGCTTGGGGCTATGCGCAGATTTCGGGTGCCCTGCATAGTGACAGCGGCGGCTACTATGGCACCAGCGAACTCGGCTTCTGCGGCGTAGGAATCACAGCGCCAAGCGGCACGTGCGCGGGGCACCCAGCGGATGCCTGGGGATGGGCAACATCGTTCGGCTTCACCTTGAATAACTTCTTGGGCTTCAAAGGTGACACGTTCGGTGCCCAATTCGCTTTTGGCCACGGCGCCGAGGCTTATGTTTCGCACAGCCAGGCGGGCAGCGCGATCATAGGGTCTGGTAACAAAATGACCTATGCTGTCGATGAAGACTCTATGTATACGACCGGTTCGGGTATCAACATGACGAATTCGTGGTCTGCCACGGCATTCTACGAGCACTATTGGAATCAGAAGTGGCGCACCTCAGTGTTCGGTGGCTACGTAGCAGTCGATTATAGCGCTACGGAAAGAAGTATGATTTGTCCCACCGGGTTCGGGGGGACGGCGATCTGGGCAAACTTGGCGCTGCAGGCTGGTGCTACCTGTAACCCGAACTACAACACGTGGCAGCTTGGTACGCGGACCATGTGGAACCCCCACCCGATGCTCGACATCGGTGTTGAGGTCCTCTACACCCAGCTCAACCAGAGCAACACCGGAAACGTTGCATTGGGTACGACCGCCTTCAGCTCGGCGACGGGCGCAGCCGCGGGAACAGTCGGGTCCGGTGCCCTGGGGTCAGGCATCTACAGCTTCGCGAATCAGGGCGTGTGGTCAGGAATGTTCCGCATCCAGCGTAACTTCCTCTACTGAGAGCATTCTCTGGTCTTAGCAAATTGGCCCTCGGCGCATACGCCGAGGGCCTTTTGATTTGTGAGTTCGTCAGTCGGCGCCCGCTAGTTGCTGCGCCCAAACCAGCAGTGGCCTTGTCGCGAACACGTGTGCCGATGGCGCAACCGGCCGGGGCCAAACACGCTCAGCTCATTTTGCCGGCATGATAGGCAGGATTCCCGTTGACGATTTCATCCTCGCGGCAGAAGCGGCTTCTGAAATCCAGAACTGATACATGGCTGCAAAGCTCTTTGGATTTTCGGTCTCGAACAGATGCCAGCAATCGAGATCGGTCTTTGATTTATCCTCAGGAAACCGGGCTTCGTAGGTTTGAAACAAACTCGAAATCGGCTTCGAAGCCGAGGAAGGTCATTTTCTCGTCGGCGATGAAAGAGGCGATCTGCGGGAGCGTCATCCGGTGCTCCTGCACGTGAAACAGCAGATCCCTGCATTCGCTAATCGTGAAAAAATCGATGGTCTCGGTAGCGGCCTTGAGGAGCGAGATCGTCAGAACGCAGCATATCCTGGCGGCACCGCCGAATCCCGTCGGCGGTCGCCGGATAGCCGCGCTCGGCGATGAAGGTGCGCGCGCGCGCAACAGGTTGGCGCGCTAGTTCGCTGTAGAGTCCGACGCTCATCAACCCGCCCGGGCGTAGAATCGCCAGAAGCCGCCGCCATGCCTCCATCGGGTCGGCCAGATGATGGAGCACCCCCTGCGCCTCAATGAGATCGAAGCTGCGCCCCAGCATATTGAGCTTGAGAATATCGGCAATCCCAAACTGGACGTTGGTCAAACCGAATTCCCGGGCCTTATACATGGCGTAGCCGAGGCTCGCGCTGCTGAGGTCGACCGCCAATACCTCAGCCCCCGTGAGCCGACGGGCGGTTTCGATGACATGCTGGCCGGTGCCACAACCTGCGATCAAAATCTCAATTTTTGATTGGATCACCGGTGTATAGGGGGCATGCTGAAACTTGGCGCTGAGAAAAACATCAATTGGCAACGGAGGTACCGCTGCTCCAGCCACAATCCAGCGTGGATACGGATTTTCCTCGTATTGACGCTTCACCTCGATCGATGTCGCGTCGTCGATCGGGGTCAGGCGCGGCAACGATTTGCGTAGAACGCGCTGGGCATTCGGTTCCACGAACTGCTGCTGCAATAAGGCCGCTACCGGAGCCGGCCAATCGTGCTTCAACAAAGCTGCCGCATTAGCCAACCCAGAAAGCGGGACATAAGCGCCGGCGGCGGCGATCCAAAGCGGCGGGACGTGCTTGCCCTCGAGCGCGGCCGCGTCGAGGAGTTTGGCCAGCGTGCCGGCCTGGTCTTGCTCGTTCTCGGCCAGCGCGTAAACGTACTCGTTGCAGAAGCATTGTTGCGCCAGCGCACAGAAAAAAGCCAACTCGTCCTCGGACCCCGCCGCCGCCGCATCGTCGGTCGCAAGGTCAAGCAGGAAACGTCGGATTGCGGTCAGCACCTGCTCCAACTGGGCGTCGCAAACGGGGGCGATCTGCAACAGCTCACGAAGCAGCCGATCGCTCGCGATTTCGGCAAGGCTGCCGTCGTCGCGCAGAGTCTGGATGGATAGCGACGGCATCCCCGGCGACTGGGGTTCGATCATCGCGCGGATGCCTTTGTTGAGCTTGATGAGGCTCACCGCCGGCCGCATGAGATGACTTGGACGCTCCCAGCGCTCGGCGAGCGCCCGCTGCAACAACTTGCGAAACTGCGGATTTTCGGTGTTCACCCAAGCGTGGCGGGCCGCGCGGCTGAACAGGTAGCGGGCCTGCGGGGTTTCGTCGGTATCCAAAGCATGGAGCGCCAGCTCCAGTGCCTGTTTGAAGTCGGCCTTTCCGAGGCACGTTAAGCCCAGGTGAACGGCGGCTTGGTGATTGCGGGGATCGATGGCCAAAGACCGACGGCAGTGGTCCTCCGCCCGCTCAAGATCGCCGATCGCGACATAGGCCGCGCCAAGGTACGCGTGGGCGGCTGAATGGTTCGGTTGCTGTCGCAACGCCTCGCCGAATTCCGCGATTGCGTCTTCGAACCGGTGAAGGCGCGCCAGCACGACTCCGAGGTTATATCGGGCATTCGCCCCAGGACCGAGCGTGACGGCGATTCGACACTGCGCTTCCGCTTCTTCAAGCCGATTCAGACCAATGAGAATATTGCCGAGATTGAGTTGCGCATTGGCATGGTTCGGGTTGAGGGCGATCGCCCTGCGGTACTTCGCTGCCGCCTCGTCCAAACGCTTCAATGCTTCGAGAACGACGCCGAGGTTATAGTGAAATTCGGGGACTGCGGCGTCGCAATCGATGGCGCGTTCGATCACTTCCAGCGCCAACTCGTTGCGGCCGGTCTGATGGGCGATGACACCGAGATAGTGCAACGCCCGCGCATGGCGAGGGGCAACAGCGAGGATCTGCCGATAAGCACTCTCGGCCGCCGCGAGTTGGCCGGCCCTGTGATAGGCGAAAGCCTGCCCGAACGCGGCGTCGATTTCTGGCAATGCCGGGGACGTTGCGCCGCCACGTGCGGTACTGCCGCGCCCAGCACGCTCCGCTGCCCTGCGTTCTTTCCGGTTCATAGGGGCGTTGGATAGCAACTTTCGCAATTGCTTTGAAGCCACGCATTTTCGCCTCGAACGGTGAACCGGTCCATGGCTCGGCACCCGTCAGCGCGGCAACGATGCCCATTGTGCAAATCGCAGGGTCGGTTTCACAGGATGCCGAGCGGCTCAAGCGGGTTTGCGAACCCAGAACTGATACATGTTGATGAAGGTAGTGGGATTGTCTGCCTCGAAGGCATCCCAAAGTTGCAGGTCCGCCAGATCGCGGTCCGCCGGAAATCGTGCTCTGAATCGGCGGCGGACATCCTCGTTCACGTTGAAGCCGAGAAATTCCAGTCCGGCATCGTCTATCAGAGCGGCGATCTGCGGAATGGTGAAACGATGTTCCTGCACGTGAAAAAGCAAATCGCGACATTCGCTGGTTGCGAAAAAGTCGAGCATCGTGAAGACGCCCCGCCATGAGATGTCGTTGATGCGGGCGAGTTCCTGGCGGCAGGCGCGAATGTCATCGACGGTTGGCACGTAACCGTGCGCAGTAGCCCATCGCTGGGCGGCAACGATGTCCTGCCGTGCGCGCTCGCTGTAGAGGGCAAGGAACATGAACCCTTCGGGATTGAGCAAAGATGTAAGCACGCGCCATCCCGCCGAGGGATCGGCGAGGTGATGCAGCACGCCGGTCGATACGATCACATCGAAGGTCCTGCCGAGATGACGGAGCTCCAGTATGTCGGCTTGAGCGTATTCGATATTCGTGAGGCCGGCGGCAGCGGTCTTCGCCTTTGCATAGGCGAGGCTCGATTGCGACAAGTCGATCGCAAGCACACGCGCGCCCTTGTAGCGCTGTGCCATGTCGATCGACTGCTGCCCGGTCCCGCATCCTGCCACCAGCATGTCGAGCCGCGGTCTGGGCTTCGCTACGCCGATCGATCGCCCAGGGAATTCCTGGCTCAAGAAGGTCTCGATGCCGATCGGCGCGGTAATCGCCGCGCTCCTGATCCAGCGCGGGTAAGGGCTTTCCTCGTACTGATGCTGTACCGCAAGGGATACTGTATCGGCGACGGGTGTCAGGCGCGGAATCGTCGCGCGGACTCGCTGCAAAAGCTCAGGTTCTCGGATTTGCTGATTGATGAGCTCGGACAAGCTATTCGACCAAGACTTTTTCCACAGCGGCTTCAGGGGCAGCGAATCGAGCCTGACGTAGGCGGCAATAGCGGCCAGGCGCAATGGCGCAACCGATGTGCCGGACGCCGCGGCCGCGCAGATCTCCTCCAGCAATTCGTTGACACGGATGCGTTCGTGGGAAGCAATGTCGAATACATATTCGTTGATGAAATACTGCTGCGCTAATGCCGCGGCGAAATGGACGAGACTGTTCGGCGGCACCGAGGCTGCTCATCGCCTCGTGAAGAACTGCGCTGCGTAGCGCGGTCAGAAATCGCTCGAATCGGAGATCAGGAATGGCAATTGCTTCCAACAGCGCCAGCAGCAGGGGATGACCGGCAATCGCCGCTAATCCATTCGACCCTAGGAGGTCTTCCGCGGTGGGCCGCAGCGGCCATGCCGTGTTCGCTTGTCGGAGGGCAGGGCCGACCACGCGATCCTTCTCCAGTATTCCCATCACCGGGACCAGGAGTTCGGCCGGCCACGCCCAAGCCTCCCGCAGCGCACGCGCTAAGATGGGCTGCATCTCTTCCGCGCCCGGGAAGAACGACCAGCCCTTTATCGATTGGACGAAAAACGCCTTGGTCGCCGGCGTTTCCTGCATTTGGATGATGCGACACGCAACGAGAAGCGCGGCTTCGTCGTCGCCTTTTGCACGCAGGTCTTTGCCGCGAGCCAGAAGGGCATCAACGATGCTCGGCGCCTCGGCGGGGCGGTCCGAGCGCATCGTTGCGGACCTTGTGTGTTTGTGAGCGGCGCGCCGCTCTTTGCGATTGCTCATTGCGGGCCCGAAAGCCGCTCAGTCACGGTTTATCAATCGGGGCAACCTCGAAACTCACTGGAGGTTCGCCGCGCTGATGTCGCTCGTACATTGTCACATAAGCCGCTTCGATGTGTCGGCGGAATCGGTCGGTATCGAACAACGGATAGGTGTTGCGGTGCTCCGCGAGCTTGGCCTTTACGGCGGCAAGGCGCGCCGGCTCCCGCGCAAGTTGCAGCGCCAGCGCTTCGTAGTCGGTGAGCGATGTCGTGACGAGCTCAGGGAGCCCGATCGCGTTCAGGAGGCTCGCCGCGACACGACCCGCGAACGTCGATCCGACGCAGGTAACGACCGGAACACCGGCCCAGAGGGCGTCGCTCGCGGTGGTGTGGGCGTTGTAGGGCAGGGTATCCAGAAACAAATCGGCAAGCCGATAACGAGCGAGATGATCTTCGTGAGCGACCACACTAGGCGCAATGATGATCCTTTCTGCCGCTACGCCCCGATGGACGGCTTCGGCACGGAGATTCTGAGCCGCGATCGGATCGCCGGCCTGGATCCAGACCACGCTGCCTTCGATGTCACGGAGCAGGCGCATCCAGACGCTAAATACGTCCGGTTGAATCTTGAAGTTCTGGTTGAAGCAACAGAAGACAACGCCTTTTTCAGGCAAACCGGCCTCTGCCCGCGACGGCGTTTCGGCAGCGATGATGCGCTTGTCGTCGTTCGCCTGAAAGGTATCCGGTAGATACACGATCTTTTCGGCGTGGTGTATCTGTTCGTTCGCGGGAACGATGGTGCGGTCGGCAATCATGTAGTCGATGAACTCAGCTCCCATCGTACCGGAAAAACCGAGATAGCTGATCTGTATCGGCGCCGGCCGCTCGGACAGCAGCGACGCACCGAATTCGTGAGTGAAGCCCATCAGGTCCACTGCGATGTCCACTTCGTGTTCGCGAAGCAGGCTCACGACCTCGGGATATGATGCATCATCGACATCGAGAAACGTTTCGAACGCATCCATGAGACGGGCGCGCATCCCGCTCTTGCGGTCGGCGCCGAACGACACAGCAATCGTCCGAAACCGAGACCGGTCATGTTTTTCAAACAGCCCGGCCAGCAGAAACGAGACAGCGTGGTCGCGGAAGTCGGCGGAAAGATAGGCAATATTGATCCGATCATGTCGATACCGACCTCCGTGGGGGAGGGGTTTCGCCACCGGAAGATTGCGGTCGGCCACGTACCTGCGAGCGCACTTAAGTTGGTCGGCCGGCGTTGAGGGAATGCACAACAGCATAAATGGCGCAGCGGCAGGCACACCTCGATTTACTTCCGCGATGAGGTGCGAGGCCTCGCTGTCGAGATTGTTCCAGTCGCAGAGGTGCAACTTGGCATGCAGCCATCGTCCTTCGATATATTTGAGACTGGGGTTGATTTTCCGGGCCTTGTCGTACGCGCTGAAGGCATCGCCGAAGCGTCGCGCAGTCTCCGCGAGATAGCCGAGTGCGCGCCACGCAAGGGCAGAGTTTGGATCGAGCGCCAGGGCGCGTTGATAGGCAGAAAATGCTTCGCCATTGCGCTTGAGCGACGTCAGCAGATTGCCGATCCCAGTCCACGCCTCGGTCGAATTCGGATTGATCGCAATGGATTTTTCGTAGGCGGCCATGGCTTCCTGACGTCGCGCGACCTCCACGCAGGCATTGCCCCGACCAAGCCAAGCTTCGGCCATCCTGGGAGCGACCTTGAGCGCTTGATCGTAGGATGCGATCGCTTCTTCGAACCGCGCAAGGTCGAACAGCACGTTGCCACGATTGTTCGAGTGCTTCGGCATAGTCGGGACGTGCAGCCAAGGCAATGTCGCAATGGGCAAGGGCCTCTTGCGGTCGCTCGAGGCGGCGCAGCACGGCGACGAAGTTGCTGTGCGCCATGATGAAATCTGGCTTTATGGCGATCGCTCGCGCGTAGCTTTCCGCTGCGCGTTGCGGGTCACCCATTTCGAATTGTACCCGGCCGAGATTGGCAAACGCTTCCGCAGAATGTGGATTGACCTTGAGCGCACGTTCGATGGCGCGGGCCGCTGCCTCGTAGTCGCGACGCTGGGCATACACGATGCCCAGCATGTTCAACGCGTCGAACTGGCGGCTGTCATGCGTCAAGGCGAGATTGTAGAGCGCCTCGGCTGCCGCGAGATTGCCGGCACTGTGTGCACGCATGGCGCGGCTGAGCGCATCGAGC
Organism: uncultured Alphaproteobacteria bacterium; assembly: GCA_963787675.1. GTDB lineage: Bacteria > Pseudomonadota > Alphaproteobacteria > Rhizobiales > Xanthobacteraceae > JAJPKK01. The sequence goes on from CAWBDV010000003.1 coordinate 1,028,412, forward strand.
ACTTCTGGCGCGGGACCACGTGAACCGCGCTGCAGCGGAGGATTGTTCATCATAGCGCCTGCGGCGTCACATCACGATCGTCGCCTGACGATGGGCCGCAGCCGCGGCGATGGCGGTGCATGACTTTATTTTTTCTGGACGAAGAACTGGTACATGCCGGCGAAGGTCGCGGGATGCTCGGTCTCGAATTGATGCCACCGGTCGAGATCGATCATCGCCGGATCGGAAGGATTCTTCTCGGCATAGAGACGCAAAACCCGTGGGTCGATATCGAAGCCGAGAAACTGAAGGTTTTCTGCATCGAGGAAGGCTTTGATTTCGGGCAAGGTATGTTGGTATTCCTGAACGTGAAACAGCAGGTCGCGGCACTCGCTCATTGAATAGAAATCCTGCGATAATGTGACGGAATGCTCCGGGCTGCCGGCGGGAAGCGCCAGCAGTTCTTGTCGACATTTTCTGATGTCCGCGGGTGTACCCTGATAATTGCGATTTGTAATGTAGGACCGCACTGCATTGACGGCGGTCCGCGACAGCTTGCTGTAAAGACCAAGGATCATCACGCCATTCGGCTTGAGCAGCGAAACGAGAACGCGCCACCCCGCGGCGGGATCAGCTAGACATTGCAGGGATCCCGCGGCTTCGATCACGTCGAAGCTGCGGCCGAGATCGCCTAGTTTGAGGATATCCGCCTGCGCGAACTCCATGGGAAGGCCGAGTTCGCGAGCCTTTCGCGTTGCATAGGCAAGGCTTGCGCGGCTGAGGTCGATCGCCAGCATGCGTACATCGGCATAGGCGTGGAAGAACTCGATCGCATGAATTCCGGTGCCACAGCCGGCGATGAGAAATTCGAGCAGGCTCGACCGCTGCATCGGCTGGTAAGGCGCGCGCGGAAATCTTGCGCGGATATGCTGGTCGAACTTCACCGCCCGGGTCGGCGGCGGAATCAACTCCCACCGCGGGTACGGATTTTCCTCATATTGTTGTTGCACCTTGCGGGATATGTCGTCATCGATTGACGTCAGACTCCTTAGCTCAGCGGCGATTTTTCGTTCTTCGCGCAGCTCGATGACTTGCTTTTGCAAAAGCTCCTGGAATGCCTGCGGCCACGATTGACCGCAAAGCGCGTCGGCGCCGGGCAGCCGGTGGAGGGGCGCATAGGCGGCGAAGGCGACGAGCGACGGCAACGGAAGTTCTTTATGGCTCTGCAAACCGGCGATCATCCGATCGCCTAGCCGGCGTACGCGCTCCCGCTCGTCTTCGCTCTCAAAGAAGGCGTATTCATTGAAGAGGCACTGTCGCGCCAGCGCACAGCAGAATTTCAACAGTTCTCCGTCCAGTGATTGCCCGTTCTCGGCTGTGGCGAGCAGGCTGCGCCGCGCCGCAGTCAGAGCGATTTCGAGATCGTGATCGCTGGCGCAGGCGAGCGCCATGAGATCGTGCAGCAGCGGATCGTTCGCCAGACATGCGAAGGCGGCAAGGGGCAGAACTGTTTGGGATGACGGGATACCAGCTCCCCCGACTACAAGCGGTCGCAATTGGTCGATCAGCGTGGCGATCTCGAGGCGTGCTTTGATCAGCGCAACGACGGGCCGCTCCAGGCGGTAGCCGCGCGCCCATCCTTCAGTTAACGCGCGGCCCACCTCGACGCGCATCGGCTCCAGAGCGTCGGCTGGGAGGTCGCGAATGTAGCGCGTGAACAGGCTCTTCGTTTCGGCATTGCCGTCACGTTCGATCGTGCGCTTCAATTCGGCGAGGGCGCCGTTGACGTCTCCAAGCTGGAACAGGGCGCGCGCCAGATTGTGCGTCGTTTCAAGATTGCCGGGATTGAGGATGAGCGCGTGCTGGAATGTTCGCATGGCGCCGTCGGCATCGCCATGGCGCAAGAGTGCCGCGCCGAGATTGGAATGAGCTTCCGCAAAGCGCGGGTTGAGCGTTATCGCCTCGCGATAGTGCGAGATAGCCGCGTCGATGGCGCCGCGCGCGGCCATGATCGCACCGGCGTTGTTGCGGGCCTCCGGATAGTTGGGCCGAAGGATAAGGGCTCGGTTGTAGGCCGCTTCTGCTTCATCGAGGCGATCGTCATCTCGCAGCAGGTTACCGTAGTTGTTGAAGGCCTCTGCAAAGTCCGGTTTTCCGGCGATTGCAGCCCGAAAATGCGCTTCGGCGTCCGCGATGCGACCGAGCTGAACGAGGACATTGGCGATGTTGTAGTGGGAAAACGGCGTCGGCCCCTGCAATGCCACGGCTCGCTCGTATTGAGCCAGCGCCTCGGCGAACTGCCCGAGCTCCATCCGCGCGTTTCCAAGGTTCGTGTAGGCTTCTGCGTAATCGGGCTTGAGCAACGTCGCTCGTTCGTAACGAGCGGCCGCTTCCGCAGTACTTCTGAGCGTCTGCAATGCGAGGCCAAGGTTATAGTGAACTTCGGCAACGCCGTCGTTGAGCGCGAGGGCTCCCGTCATCGCCTCGACAGCTGCATCAGGACGACCGGTCTGGAGCGCCACGATGCCGAGGTAGTACAGGCTACGAAAATGGGTCGGCTCGGCCGCGACGACAGCGCGGTACAGGTTCTCGGCTTCGGCCAGCCGGCCGGCCTGATGAAAGCCGACCGCCTGTGCAAATATCGGCGTGATGTTGGTCGGCGGGGCCGCTGGGCTGGGGCTATACACCGAGAATTGCTCTCGTTTTTCGGTCGACGTGACGAGCAGGGGATATGTCGCATACTACCCGATCTTCCGATCAGGAGTCATCCAGCGATAACGCGGCTGATTCCGGCTCATGGGTACGCGGCGCCGTGGCGGGAGCTCCAATGGTCGACAACCGGTCGACCCGCTGAAGGGACGGGGAGGTCGCTCGACTTGCGCGCGCCGAGCGCCAGATTGTTTACGGGCTGACTCACGATGCTGCCGCAACGGCTGATTCAAGTGCAACTCGGCCCTTCGGCTTAGGCGGCGGGGGAAACTCTAAATTGTCACTTGCGGCGTTGCGCCGCGCCGCACGGCAATATATTTCCACGCTCTTCGCGATCGTGTATTCAAAAATTCTGTTTATTTGCACATTCGCGGTGCTCTGGTTTTGCTTGGCTGGGCGGGAGATGAATTTCATCCGATCCACGAAGCCAACTGTCCGGCGGCGAACCTTCGGGGACGCGCACGCGGCATGCCGCGCCGATTTTGCTGTACACGTTCGTTGCGATTCTCATTCTAAGAAATCGAGCCTTTTCGACAGCAACGAAGATTGCGTCGCGGAGCGAGGAGACCGAACACCGATGTCCGTAGCCGGATTTGCACTCAAGCGCCCCTACACCATCGTGGCGATCATGATGCTGGTTTGCCTGCTTGCGGCCGGCGCCATCCAGCGCATGCCAATGGATATCTTTCCCGAGATCGACATCCCGGTGGTGAGCGTCGTCTGGACATACAACGGCATGAGTGCCGAAGACATGCAGAACAGGATTCTGCAGCTGCATGAGCGGCAGCTCGCCTCGCTGGTCGACGACATCGGTCGCATCGAGGCCAATGCCTATCAAGGCGTCGGCGTCATCAAGGTCTATCTCCACGAGGGTGCGAATGTAAGCCGGGCGGTTTCGCAGCTCGGGAGCAGCGCGCTTGTCGTGCTTAAATACATGCCGCCGAACATCACGCCGCCGCTGATTCTTCGCTACGGCGCGACTGACGTTCCCATCATCCAGATCAGTATCGCCAGCAACTCGCTTTCCGACACCCGCCTCAACGATCTCGGCCAGAACATCATCCGGCCTGATCTTGCCGTCGTGCGCGGCGCCTCGGTGCCCTATCCGTACGGGGGCAAGCCCCGCATCATCATGGCGGACCTTGATCCGGAGGCTCTAAGGGCGCGCAGCCTGACGCCGTCGGATGTGACGGAGGCGCTGCTGCATCAGAACGTCATCCTGCCGTCAGGAGACGTGAAGATTGGCAGCAAGGATTACACGGTGGCAATGAACAATAGCCCCGACATCATCGCTGCCATCAATGAATTTCCCATCACAGAGATTGAGGGAAAGATGGTCTTTATCCGCGATGTCGCCCATGTCCATGACGGCTTCCAGGTTCAGACCAATTCCGTCGGCGTGAATGGCGTGCCCGGCGCGCTGATGCTTGTCCGCAAAACGGGCGGCGTGTCGACGCTTGCCGTCATCGACGGCGTCAAGGAAGTGCTGCCGGAAATACAGCGATTGTTGCCTGGAGGCGTAGAGCTCAAGCCGATCTTCGATCAATCGATCTTCGTCAAGGCAGCGCTGAACAGCGTGCTGATGGGCGGCGCGATGGCCGCCGGTCTGACCGGGTTGATGATCTTGCTGTTCCTGGGCAACTGGCGGCTGACGGTGATCATTCTGGTGTCGATCCCGCTGTCGGTCGTGACCGCGCTCTTGATCATGTACTTCTTCAAGCAGACGCTGAACACGATGACCCTTGGCGGCTTCGCGCTCGCCACCGGGATTCTCGTCGACGATGCGACGGTCGTCATCGAGAACATCGAACGGCATGTCGGGCTCGGCAAGAGAATTCACTCGGCGATCATCGACGGCGTGCAGGAGATCTTGCTGCCGACGTTCTTGTCGACGCTCTCGATCTGCGTCGTGTTTGTCCCGGTCTTTCTATTGCAGGGAACCGCCAAGTACCTGTTTTCCCCATTTTCGCTGTCAGTCGTGCTGTCGCTCCTGGCAAGCCTGGTGCTGTCGCGCACCTTGGTGCCGGTCATGTTCATGTATTTGATGCGCTCGTCGGTCGAGCAGCATCACGCTCACGGCGGCGCTAGCGCGCACCGCACTGTCAATCCACTGACGCTTGTCCATCTCCGCTTCGAGGCCGGGTTCAATTCTTTCCGGGAGTACTACCGATCGGCATTGGCCTGGGTCTGCGCCCATCCGACGCCGACCGTCGCGTTCTTCATCGTGCTGATGGCGGTTTCGGTCATGCTGTATCCCCGGCTCGGCATGGACTTCTTCCCCCAAGTCGATGCTGGCCAGATGAGGCTCCATGTGCGGGCTCCGCCCGGTACGCGGATCGAGGAGACGCAGCAGTATTTCAATCGAGTCGAGGCGGCCATCCGCGAGATCGTCGGTACTGACCAAATCGAAACGATCCTCGACAATATCGGTTTGCCGTACAGCGGCATCAACATCGCGCTGAGCAACTCGGCGACAGTCGGTCCGATGGATGGCGAAATACTGGTTTCGTTGAAGGAAGAGCACACTTCCACGCCGGCTCACATTGCCGTTCTACGTCGCGAACTGCCCCAGCGGTTTCCAAGCCTTGAGTTCTTTTTCCAGCCGGCTGACATCGTCAATCAGGTGCTGAACTTCGGTCAACCGGCGCCGATCGACATCCGGGTATCGGGTCCGAACAATGAGGAAGCGTACGCGCTCGCGGCGAAGCTCGTACGTGAGCTGCGACGCGTACCGGGCGTCGTCGATTCCCACGTGTTTCAGGTGCCGGATGCCCGTTCGATCAACGTCGATGTCGACCGCACAATGGCCTTCCAGGTCGGCATGCACCAGCGCAGCACTGCCGATAATCTTCTTGTCACTTTGAACTCGAGCGCTCAGATCGCTCCGAACTTCTGGGTCAATCCGGCGTCCGGCGTGAGCTACCCGTTGGTCGTCCAGCAACCCACCTATCAATTCAATTCGACCCAGGACTTGTGGACGTTGCCGCTGACGATGGACGATGGCGATCAATCGCAGCTGCTGATGAACGTTGCCAAGTTCGGCCGTGGCAAAGTGCCGCTCGTGATGTCGCAGCTGAATATCCGTCCGGTCTACGACGTTAATGCGGATGTGCAGGGTCGTGATTTGGCGTCGGCGGCGAACGCCATCGACGAGGTGATCGCGGCTAATCGGCCAGATCCGTCGAAGTCAATCAGCGTCACGCTGAGCGGCCAGGTGGAAACGATGCGAGACAGCTATCAGGGTCTCTTCACCGGCATTGGCCTCGCGGTGATCCTGGTCTTCTTGTTGCAAGTCATCAATTTCCAGAGTTGGGTCGATCCGGTGATCGTGCTGATGGCGGTGCCGTTCGCCTTGGGAGGCGTGATGTGGATGCTGTTTGTCACGCAGACCCACATCAGCGTGCCGGCGCTGATGGGCACCCTGATGTGCATCGGCGTCGCCACCGCCAACAGCATTCTCGTGGTGACTTTCGCGAACCAGCGGATGGCGGTCGGCGACGATGCGTGGACGGCAGCTGTCGCGGCGGGCTACACGCGGCTGCGGCCAGTTCTGATGACTGCCGGCGCCATGGTGCTCGGCATGATTCCCATGTCGCTCGGGGTAGGCGAGGGGGGTGAGCAGAACGCGCCGCTCGCCCGCGCCGTGATCGGCGGGCTCTTGTTTGCGACCCTTGCGACCCTCATTTTTGTACCGGCGATGTATCGCCTGTTGCGCGGCCGCCAGGCTGTGCCGGCATCCGTCGTCCGCGAGGTTGATTGGGTCCTGGCGGAGGCGGGCGCGGGTCGGCGCGGCGTTAGGCCCCATAACGCGCCTGACGTGAAAGATGGCAGGTTGACGGCACCTCGTCCGGCGGAGAAGGAGCCGCAATAACCGATGTCTATCGCGGGATTTGCACTCAGGCGATCTTATACGGTTATCGCCCTGCTGATCCTCATTTGTCTATTGGGTGCAGGCGCTTTCTATCGGATGCCCGTCGACATCTTTCCTGAAATCGACATCCCCGTCGTCAGTGTCGTTTGGACATACAACGGTATGAGTGCCGAGGACATGCAGAACCGCATTCTGCAGCTCCACGAGCGCCAGCTTGCCTCTCTCGTCGACGACATTTCCCGCATCGAGGCAAATGCCTATCAAGGCGTCGGGGTCATCAAGGTTTACTTACATGAGGGGGCCGACGTCAGCCGGGCGGTGTCGCAGCTGGCGAGCAGCGCGCTGGTGGTATTGAAATACATGCCGCCGAACATCACGCCGCCACTGATCTTGCGGTACGGGGCAACCGACGTGCCGATTATCCAGATCAGCATGTCGAGCAGTTCACGCTCCGACACGTCGCTCAACGATCTCGGCCAAAACATCATCCGTCCGGACCTTGCGGTCGTGCGCGGGGCCTCGGTCCCGTATCCCTACGGCGGCAAGCCGCGCGTGATCATGGCGGACCTCGACCAGGATGCCCTGCAGGCGCGCGGCCTTACGCCGGCTGATGTCACGGAGGCTTTGCAGCATCAAAACGTCATTCTGCCGTCCGGTGACGTCAAGATCGGCAGCAAGGATTACACGGTCGCGATGAATAACAGCCCGAACGTCATCGCGGCGATCAATGCTTTCCCGGTGAAGCAGATCAACGGCAAGACGGTCTTCATCCGCGATGTCGCGCATGTGCACGACGGCTATCAGGTGCAGACCAACTCCGTCAGCGTCAACGGCACTCCCGGCGCGCTGATGCTGGTGCGCAAGACCGGCGGCGTCTCGACCCTTGCTGTCATCGACGGGGTCAAGGACGTGCTCCCGGAAATTCGTCGGCTGATCCCGAGTGACGTGACGCTGACGCCGATCTTCGACCAATCGATCTTCGTCAAAGCCGCGTTGAACAGCGTGATCATGGGAGGGCTGATGGCGGCAGGGCTCACGGCCCTGATGATCCTGCTGTTCCTCGGCAACTGGCGGCTGACGTTGATCATTCTCGCCTCGATCCCGCTGTCGATCGTGACCGCGATCTTCGTGCTCTATGTCAGCGGGCAGACCCTCAACACAATGACATTGGGCGGATTTGCGCTCGCTGTCGGTATCCTCGTCGATAACGCCACGGTCGTCATCGAGAACATCGAACGTCACGTCGGTCTCGGCGAGCGAATCGAACAGGCGATTCTCAATGGCGCAGGCGAGGTCGGCATTCCGACGTTCCTCTCGACGCTGTCCATCTGTGTCGTTTTCGTGCCGGTGTTCCTGCTCACCGGCGTTGCCAAGTACCTGTTCTCGCCGTTGTCGCTGTCCGTGATCATCGCGCTTGCGGCAAGCCTTGTGCTGTCTTTCACGCTTGTGCCGGTGCTGTTCCGCGCTCTCATCCGTGCTCCTGAACATCCGGATGGCGTCGATGGATCGGCCTCCGCGCACGCGGGTCACCACGCGACGCGACCCACCCGAAATCCGTTCCTTCTCATTCATCGCAAGTTCGAGCGCGGGTTCGAAGCATTTCGCGAGATTCACCGCAATACCCTGGCGTGGGCGGTCGACCGACCGGTTGCGACGAGTGCATTCTTTATCGTGATCATGATCGTGTCGGGCCTGCTTTATCCGCGGCTCGGCATGGACTTCTTCCCACAGATCGATGCCGGGCAAATGCGGCTCCATGTTCGGGCTCCGCCGGGGACCCGGCTCGAACAGACGCAGAAATATTTTTCGGAGGTCGAGGCAGCGATCCGTGAAATCGTCGGCAACGACCAGATCCAGGTCATTCTCGACAACATCGGTCTGCCGTACAGCGGCATCAATATCGCGCTCAGCGATACGGCGACCGTCGGTCCGATGGACGGCGAGATTCTGATCTCGCTGAAGGAAAAGCATACGCCGACACCAGAGCATATGGCCGACCTGCGTCGCGAGCTGCCGCAGCGTTTTCCCGAGCTTCAGTTCTTCTTCCAGCCGGCCGACATCGTCAACCAGGTGCTGAATTTCGGTCAGCCGGCCCCGATCGACATTCGTGTTTCCGGTCCGAACAGCGATGCCTCATACGCGGTCGCGTCCAAGCTTGTCGCCGACCTCAAGCACGTGCCCGGTGTCGTCGACGCGCACGTATTTCAGGTGCCCGATGCGCCTTCGCTCAAAATCAATGTCGACCGCACGCTGGCTGGCGAGGTTGGCCTCGGCCAGCGGACGGTTGCCAACAACATCCTTGTCACGTTGAACAACAGTGCGCAGGTCTCGCCGAACTTCTGGGTCAATCCGAACAACAGCGTGAGCTATCCGCTCGTTGTGCAGACGCCGACTTATAAGATCGGCTCAGCCCAGGACCTGTGGACCGTTCCGGTGACCGCCCCGGAAACGACTGGCGGACGAACTGGCCGGCAGCAGGTGCCTGCGGATCAGGTTCTGATGAATATCGCAAAGTTCGGCAGGGGCAAGGTGCCGATGATCGTCTCGCAGCTCAACATCAGGCCGGTCTTCGATGTTCAGGCTGACGTGCAAGGGCGAGATCTGAACTCAGCAGCGGCGGCAATCGACAAGGTCATCGCTGCGGATCGCCCCGATCCCTCGCAAGCCATCACGATGACGCTGAGCGGTCAGGTCGAGACCATGCGGGAAAGCTACAATGGCTTATTCACCGGCATCGCGTTGGCGGTGGTGCTGGTCTTCCTGCTGCTGGTCATCAACTTCCAAAGCTGGCTCGATCCGCTGATCGTGTTGTTCGCAGTGCCGTTCGCGCTGGCCGGTGTCATGTGGATGCTGTATGTCACGCAAACCCACGTCAGTGTGCCGGCTCTGATGGGAACCCTCATGTGCATCGGCCTGACAACGGCCAACAGCATCCTGGTGGTCACGTTTGCCAACCAGCGCATGGCGATGGGTCTCGACGCGCGTACAGCTGCCATCGAGGCGGGTTACACAAGGTTGCGTCCGGTGTTGATGACGGCCGGTGCGATGATCTTGGGCATGATACCGATGGCTCTTGGCGTCGGCGAAGGCGGTGAGCAAAACGCTCCGCTGGCCCGAGCGGTGATCGGCGGCCTGTTGTTTGCCACGGCCGCCACTCTGGTTTTCGTTCCCACCATGTACCGGCTGCTGCGGCGGACGCCGACAGCGACTGTCGCGCACGGGAGGCACTCCATTGCAGAAGTCTAACAAACCCAAGTCGGCGGAGAGGCAGAACGAGCCTGCCTTTGATGCTTTTGACGACGGCGCCGATCAGCGTCAGGAGCAATCGGAGGAGCATGGGCATGCTCCCGTAGCGACAAGCTACGCTCCGAACACGGGAAGCCGTTTGCGCATCTTCGCGGGGGCGTTCGCGATCATTCTCGCGGTCGGCTTCTTTCTCGTCCATCACATGAAAAGCCGCGAGCAGGACGTCCTTGCGACGACCACGGCCGAACGCGCGGAACAGCCGCCGCCGGTGGAGGTCACCAGAGTGGAGTTGGCTCCGCCGACCCTTAGCCTGACCCTGCCAGGCGAGGTTCGGGGCTGGTACGCTTCGACCATCTATGCGCGGGTGAGCGGGTACGTGGCGAAATGGATCGTCGACATCGGAGATGCCGTCAAAAAAGATCAAGTCATGGCGACGCTTGATACCCCCGAACTCGACTCCCAACTGTCAGCCGCGCAGCATCAGCTGGCGGTCGCCAGCGCCGAGGTGAAGGTGCGGGAGGCGGACGCGGAATTTGCCAAGACCACCTACGATCGCTGGCAAGGATCGCCGAAGGGCGTCGTCTCGGACCAGGAACGTGAGGACAAAAAGGCGCAATACGCCGTGAGTATTGCCCAGCTCAATGCGGCGCGTGCGCGTGTTAGTCAGGACCAGTCCAATGTCGACCGCCTGACTTATCTCGCCGGCTTCAAGCAGGTTACGGCCCCTTACGATGGCGTCATCACCGAACGACGCATCGACATCGGCGACCTCGTCAGCGTCGGCAGCACGCTGCTCTATGGCGTCGCCCAATCCGATAAGGTTCGTGTATTCGTGAATGTCCCGCAATCGGCAACGGTCGACGTCAGGGTAGGAACCCCGGTGCGGGTCACAGCGAGCGAATATCCAAACCGCGTCTTCGAAGGGGTCGTGGCACGCACCAGCAATTCGCTCGATCCGCGTGCGCGAACCTTGCGGATCGAAGTGGACTTGGACAACAAGGACCATGCGCTTCTCCCGGGAATGTACATCCAGGCTGAATTCCAGTTTAAACCGGGAAGCGCTGTGCAGGTGCCGGCGAGCGCGCTGTTGTTCCGCACGGGCGGTCCTCAGGTTGCGGTCGTCGATGCTGGAGGCACCGTGCGGTTCAAGCGGGTCACCATAGGCCGCGACAACGGCAATTTCGTCGAGATCGCGTCCGGTGTCGCTGAGGGGGACAAGGTCGTGCTCAACATCAGCAATCAAATTGCGGATGGCGATAAGGTCACGGTGAAGGACGACAAGACGGCCGCCCGGTAGGGAAAGCAGGGGAGACCGGCTCGGGCAGCAAGCGGAACCTTCAATTTCCGGTGGCGCGCTGGCTTAAAAAAGGCAATTGTTGGACGCCCGAAGGATGGGAACTTCGGACGGCACACGCAGGCGAAAAACAGGGGTTAGCGTGCGCGCCGCTTCTTGCGGTCGCAGGCTAAGGCGTGGGGAGCGTGGGTATGCGGACCCGGTGTCGGGCGCTGCTGGGAATCAGCGTCGCCGTATGGCTTTGCGGCTGCGCTGTCGGCCCGGATTACAACCCGCCTGCGGTCGAGGTCCCGAAGTTCTTTGGATCAGCGTCCATCGCGCCAGCCCTCCCAGGGCCGCCCGGCGCTGGCGACTTCGTTCGGTGGTGGCAAACCCTCCACGATCCGTTGCTCACCGCGCTCATCGAGCGGGCCATCGCATCCAACCTCGACATCGAAGTGGCGCTTCTGCACGTGCAACAAGAAAGGACGCAGGAGATCGTCGTCATCGGGGCCATGCTCCCGACGGTTGGCGGGAGCGGGACGGTCGCGACTGGAAGCGGCGTCGACATGACGAAGGGGCGCGTCGCCCAATCGATCCGGGCAGGCGACAATACGACCGGCCTCAGGTCGATCACGCGCATGGTGGGCTTTGATGCGGGCTGGGAGCTCGACATTTTCGGCAAGAACCAGCGCTTGCTCGAGGCAACGCGCGACAACGCCGAAGCCCAGATGGAATTGCGCAATGCCGTGCTGATCACCGTCATTGCCGACGTCGCGCGCAATTATCTCGAAATACGCGGACTGCAATTTCGCCTCCAAATCGCCCGCGAAGATATCGCTGCCGCCCAGAAGACGGTCGACCTGCTGCTGACGCGTTTCGATCGCGGCCTTTCGAACGAACTGGATCTGACGTTGGCGCGGCGCCAGCTGGCGACTCAGCAGGCCCGGGTTCCCGAACTGAGCGGCGAGATTTCCGCTGCGGAGAGCCGTCTCGCAGTGCTTCTTGGTACTTACGCCTCGGATATCGCCGGAGAGTTTCAGACGGCCGGCAAGTTGCCGCACCTCCCCGAGCGCCTTCGTGCCGGCGTTCCCGTGGACCTGCTGCGGCGCCGGCCTGATATCCGTGCAGCCGAGCGCTCTCTCGCCGCGGCGAACGCGCAAGTTGGCGTGGCTACCGCCGACCTGTTCCCGACCGTCGCATTGACGGCGGGCCTCGGCTTGCAGCGCGGCGCCAAGCAGACGCCGACGTCGCAGACCAGCCACGGTCCGATCTGGTCGTTCGGGCCGGCGGCCTATTGGCCGTTGCTCGATTTTGGTCGACTTGATGCCCTCATCGACATCCAGGAACTGCATACGCGGGAGATCTATGTCGACTACCGCAAGACGGTGATCACGGCGGTCGAGGAGGTCGATCAGGCGATCAAGCAGTACCGCTATGACGTGGCACAGGAAAGGGCTTTGAATATCGCGCTGACGGCGGCCCGCCGTGCGGTGGACCTTGCGATGGAGCGCTACGAACGCGGCGTCACGGACTTCCTCAATGTCCTTGACGCACAGCGACAGCAGTATCTGCTCGAAGATCAGCATGCCGTTGCCGCGGCTGCGGTCGGCCTTGAGTACGTCGCCTTCTACAAGGCGCTGGGTGGTGGCTGGGAAATGTACGACGATCTACCGCCGATCCAAGAAGCTCAGCCAGCAATTATTGCGACTGTACGAAGGGTCGTGGATGGCTGGCGGTAGCCTAATCGACGCGCGTGAAAATGAATATTTTGGGGGCCTCAGTTTAAAGCGCCGAGGGTCGCAGATTGCGGACGGAAGTCGTAACCTCCGCCCACAACAGCCGTAATGGCTAGCGTCAGAAATAATCGCACCTGCATGAACCCGGGCTGCAACCTGGCGAGAGGCCACCCGCAACGCACTTGGTTCCCTTGGGCGCGGGTACCGATGCGGCCTTCACCACATAATATCGCACCCTTGCTTCCGCTGAGCTCGTGAGCCCAACAACAACAACTGCAAGCGCAGCCAACACGACGTAACGCAGCATGAAGAGTCCCCTTCCATAGTAGGAAAAATATACCATTAACGAATACAACATTACTTTAGCCATCTGAAGTCAAAAAGCGGCGAAATCGCCGATTTTTCAATGCATATTTGGGGTAGTTCTTTCACTATACTGTCAAAAGATCGTTATGGTTCTGTCATAAATCTCGCGAGAAAGTTGGTTGCGGAAGTGTAATTCTTCCATTGGTCGCGTAGCCGGAGCGCGTGCGATCTGAATAACGGCGACACTAGTGGATCGAATCTAACACTTGGTGCCCACGTCTGACGGCCTTGATAATTTTGTCGGGATCAGCAGTCCATGTGAAGGGCTTCGGTTCAGCGTTGTGTTCGACGACGAAGCGATTGATTGCTGCTTGCAAGTCTACGACCGATAGGAAGACGCCGCGCTTCAATCGCCGCTTCGTGAGTTTGGCGAAGAAGCCCTCGACGGCGTTGAGCCAGGATGCCGAGGTTGGGGTGAAGTGGAAGGTCCAACGGGGATGCCGGGCCAACCATTGGCGTACCTTCGGATGCTTGTGGGTTGCGTAATTGTCGACGATGGCGTGGATCGACTTTCGCTCCGGCACCTGCGCCTCGACGGCGTTGAGGAAGCGGATGAACTCCTGGTGCCGGTGGCGCTGCATATTGCGGCCGATAACAGTGCCGTCGAGGACGTTGAGGGCCGCGGACAGTGTCGTCGTGCCATGACGCTTGTAGTCGTGGGTCATCGTCCCAACGCGGCCCTTCTTCATCGGCAAGCCGGGCTGAGTGCGGTCGAGCGCCTGGATCTGGCTCTTCTCATCAACCGAGAGGAGGACGGCATGGGCGGGCGGATCAACATAGAGGCCGACGATGTCGCGCAGCTTATCGACAAATCGCGGGTCGGTGGAGAGTTTGAAGTGTTTCACCCTGTGCGGTTGAAGGCCGTGCGCACGCCAGATGTGTTGGACAGAGCTCGCGCTGATGTCGACGACCTTCGCCGTCATGGCAGAGGTCCAGTGGGTTGCCTCTAATGGCGGGTCGGTCTGGGTCAGCGTCACGACGCGCGTTCGACCCCAACGGCCGGATGCGCGAAGGCCGTGTCTTGTCACGCAAGAGACCGTCATACCCTTCCTGCATGAAGCGCTCCTGCCAGCGCCACACGCAGGTCTTCGATTTGCCGGTCCGGCGCATGATTTCATTGGTGCCAACACCGTCCGCGCTCAGCAGCACGATCTCAGCCCGCCAGACATGTTTGTGCGGGGCGTTGCGATCCCGTGTGAGCACCGTCAGGCGGCGGCGATCGGCGGGCTTGAGAGTGATGAAAATTCCGGTTCGCATGCGCCAAACTCGCATGCATTCAGCCCCAAAGGAATCCCCTCCGGGATTCAAATGTCAGACGCGATCCACTAGTGGTGGAAATCATTCGCTTGAGTCCGGCCGTAACGGGCTTGGTTCCGGTGGCAATACACGTTCTCCGAGGTGATGTGCGCTGATGCCAGGGTACCAAGCGTTTGATTCATTCCACTAGCGTAATCAGTGACCGATGCCCCCGAGACGAGGCCCGAAGCCGTAATCCCATCCGGGGTTTGACGTGCCGCCAAAGCCCTGATGGTACCAGCCGCCGGTGCTTCCGAGATTGCCATAGTGCCCGGGAGTGCGGGCATATCCTGCGCCGTGCTGCTGGAGGCCCCTGAGGTGGCTCCCTGAATAACTGTGGCCGACGGAACCGACAGACCGGCCGCTGAGGCCGCTCAGGCCTGCAGACGATGCCTGGGCTGTCAGCATCAAGGCGCCGACAAACAGCACGACCGCGGCGGCTGCAAATCTACGGAACCTCGCCCAACCAATCGCGTGCTCGTGGGCTCGATCGGCGCTCTGCGTTTCGTTATTGGACATCTCGCATCTCATTCGGGCACGCGCTCGTGGGAAGATTGCAGGCCTCGTCCACGATGCCTCGGCGCGGTGCGTAGATGTAGCCCGGACCACGATAGGCATAAGCTGGTGGGCCATAGTAGGCAGGACCACCGTAAGTAGCGTAGGCGGGAGCCCTGTGAACAATGCCGGGTCTGGCATATCGCCAATGCGACGAAAGCGCATAGTGCTTCGACCGGGGCCACGAGTATGACGTGCCATTGGAGACGGCGATGATCAGAGCGACCGCTGATGCCGCTATTGCGATGTTTCTTGCTCCGTTTCTTGCTCCGTTTCTTGCTCCGATTTTGGGGTCACCCATGGTGCGCTCCTCGACCGTGATTCTTCTCGGGTCCCGCAAAACAATCGATTCCATGAGGCTTTTGTTCCCTAAGAATCACGGAAAGGGTTGCAATTCGGGAAGTGGTCGAGTTTGAGTTGACCATAAGTCTTAATATCAATCGACCAAGGCAAAAACAGAATGCTTGTGACTAAGCGACTGAAAATAAACAACTAAATCTGGCCTGCCGCCGGAAAATTTAGTTGCAGAAATGCAACATCCTTAATGATTAAAAGACCAGCCTCATTCCTGTCACGTCTCCGTCACGTGCCAAAACGTAGGATCGCCGCGGGTGGTAATGGGGGGCCTCGTCCTGCGAGAGCCCGCAACTCTGGGGACGTGAAATGACTGCCAAATCGAGACTGCGGATCCTTATGCTGAGCGCTTTCGCCGGCGCGCTGCTTGTGCCGGCCTATGCCAGCGCCCAGGACGCGCAAACACAGAAACAGCTCGATGACCTGCAGCAACAACTGCAGACCCTCCAAAAGCAGGTCAACGAGGCGAAGAAGGCAGCCAAGGACGCCGCGCAAACGTCGCAGGCGGTGCAGGCCCAGACAGCGGCCATGAAGGGCGCCTACGGCGCTGATTACGCGGTGACCAAGGAGCCATGGGCCTTGCCGGCCGGCGTCAAGCTCAGCTGGGGAGGCTTCATCGAAGCCGCGGGCATCTGGCGCAGCCGCAACGAAGTGGCCGACGTCGGCTCCGACTTCAACAACATTCCCTATGCGTTGACCCCGCTTTATCACGAGAACGAGCTGCGGTTCAGCGCCCGCCAGAGCCGGCTGTGGTGGATGGGCGAAGGCAACATCTCGGACAAAGAGAAGATTTATGCGTATTTCGAGACGGACTTTCTCGGCGCTGCCACCACGTCGAATTCGATCGAAAGCAACAGCTATACCCCCCGAATTCGGCAGGCCTTTTTGAATTATGACGACAACTACACCGGCTGGCATGTTCTCGCCGGTCAGGCGTGGAGCTTGCTGACCCAGAACAGGGTCGGGATCAAAGAGCGGCAAGAGAACGTCCCGCTGACAATCGACGCACAGTACGTCGTGGGCTTCAATTGGTCGCGCAATGCCCAGATCCGCGTGGTCAAGGATGTGAGCCCCGGAATAACGTTTGGCGTGTCGGCGGAAAGCCCCCAAGTCCGTTTCCAAACGCCGGGATCAGGCACACCGAACGGTATTTTCATCAACAGCACGAATGTTGGTACACAATCGGGCCTCATGGATACGTTGCAGAACTATTCCGTTGACCAGGTGCCAGACTTCATTGAAAAAGTCGCATTCGATCCGGGTTGGGGCCACTACGAAATACTAGGTTTGCAGCGTTTCTTCACAGATCGCGTTACCAATTGCCCGGTTACAACGGCTGCCTGCACGATTGGCGCCGCCAACAACCCCACTGGACAGCCCACCTCCAATCTTAACACCTTCGGTTGGGGGGTAGGCGGTTCGTTCCTCGTGCCTGCAATACCCAAGTTTCTTGATTTGCAAGGCAGCGTACTCTACGGCACGGGCATTGGGCGATACGGCTCTGGCCAATTGCCCGACGTGACGTTTGCGCGCGACGGCTCGTTACAACCGATTACTGCATTCCAGACGTTAGTTGGAGCGGTTGCTCACGTAAATCCCGATTTGGATTTCTACGTGTATGCCGGACTTGAGCAGGATCAGGCCAATTGGTCGTCCATCGGTACGAATGCCATCGGTCTCGGCAATCCGTTCTACTCCGACGGATCATGTTTCGGGGAAAACAGCGTAGCAGCCGCAGCGGCGCCCGGTAGCCCTGTGACCGGCGGGTTGAGCAATTCGACTTGCTCAGTAAACGTCAAACGGTTGGAAGAAATAACGCTCGGGTTCTGGCAGAACTTCTATAAGGGCCCCATGGGACGCATCACTGGTGGCGCGCAAGTTGAGTATATCCACCGCGACGTGTTCTCTGGCTTGAACTTTATTGGCTCCGCGAGCCCGACGACGGTAGCTCCCGTGGTCTCGCCGGCCACGGACGAATTGGTCGTCATGACCTCGCTGCGCTACTACTTCCCGTGATCGACCGAAGGGTGATCGCGCGAGTTGGCGAGTAATCAACTGAGAGCAACTTCGGCTGCTCCTCGTGCTCGAAATGAACAGCTAGGCGCACGTTAGCGCTCGTCGATGGGGGTAATAGTGAAGATCATCATCCGCCTGATTTCGGTCGCTGTTCTCAGCACCGGACTTAATTCGGTCGTACGCGCTGCCGATATGCCGATAAGGGCATTGCCACCCCCGGTGCCGTTCTTTAGCTGGACCGGTTTCTATCTCGGCGCCCACGTCGGCTATGATTGGCAGGACAGCTCCGCCGCTTGGAATCCACTTCCGTCGCCGGCTGCCTTCGGTGTTGCCGCGCAAACGGGCTCGACGAACGGTTCATCGATGCTCGGCGGTATCCACGGCGGGTTCAACTACGAGTTCTGGGGTGCGTGGGTCGCCGGCGTCGAAGGCGATTTCTCTTGGACGAAAGCCGGTACCAACTCTACGCTGGCCTGGGTCACCCCGGCCGGACTGCCGGTTGGCGGCGGCGCTGCTACCGCGATGAATACGACCCTGAATGACCTGTCGTCGGTCCGGGGACGCCTTGGTTACGCCCTTTGGCCGAGCGTGCTGCTGTACGGTACGGGTGGCGCGGCGTGGGGACGTATCACCTATTCTGGAAACGCCTTCAATCCTGGAAACGGATATCTGTCGAGCTCTGCTTTCACGAACACCGCCTCGGGCTGGGTAGCTGGTGGCGGTCTTGAATGGATGTTTTGGCATAATTGGACAGTGCGGTGGGAATATCTCCATTATGATCTGAGCGGATCCCAGGCTGTCACGGCCGCTGGCAGACCCGCCGGATTTGCCGCCTTTCCCTCCGGGTTCTCCTGGAGTGGTATGACGGTGGACGAGGTTCGCGCAGGTCTGACGTATAAATTCTAGGCTCGCATAACCTACTCGCGCGCGACCAAAAGGACTCTAACCGCCCGGCAAAAATTTTGCCGGGCGGTTCTGCTTTTGCAATGCTTGGAAGCCCAATTGCGATCCCCAGGCTCCACGTTGCTCCTCACCCCGATTATCTCGTGAAGCGTCGTTTCCTCATCCGCTGCCGCCAAGCCGTTTTCCCGGTCCGTGACGGGCTCACGCCAGCACCACCGCTCCCGGAAGCGGGCCCCTCGGGCCGTTGCCGTAGCCGTGACCGCTAGTGGTGGAAATCATTCGCTTGAGTCCGGCCGTAACGTGCGGATTCCGATTTAATCCGGCCGGGTGTTCCGACGTGAAGCCGGCCGGGATTCCGATTTGAAGCCGGCCGCCATTCCGAAATAGATCCGGCCACCATTCCAATTTGAAGCCGGCCACCCTTGCGGTGGTTGGCGGTGTTTTTTGCGGGTCAGCGACTCGGGCATCAGGCCCCCTCGATCAACGAGGAGAGGCATTGATGCCGGCCAGAAGAGAGCTGACCATGCGGCAATTGCGGCAGATGTTGCGGCTGCACCACGACGGCGTAAGCGCGCGGGAAATCGGGCGTACGCTGGGGGTGGCGCGCAGCACGATCCAGGACAATCTTGAGCGAGCGCGGGTGGCCGGGATCGGCTGGCCGTTGCCGGCTGAATGGACCGACGAGGTTCTCGAACAACGGCTGTTCGCCCGCGCCGGCGTCAGACCCGGCCGCCGCCGACACACCGAACCGGACTGGGCAGCATTGGCGCGCGAGCTCAAGCGGTCGGGCGTCAACCTGATGGTGCTGTGGGAGGAGTACCGGGAGAGCCATCCGGACGGCTACGGCTACTCGCGGTTCTGCGATCTTTATCGTGAGTTCGAGCGTCGCCTGTCGCCGGTGATGCGCCAGCATCATGTCGCCGGCGACAAGGTGTTCGTCGACTACTCCGGCAAGAAGATCGCCATCGTCGATCCGTTGACCGGCGAGGTGCACGACGCCGAGATCTTCGTCGCAGTGCTGGGCGCATCAAACTACACCTACGCCGAAGCGACCTGGACACAGACGCTGCCGGACTGGATCGAGGCCCATGTGCGCATGTTCCGCTTCTTCGGCGGCGTGCCGCGTCTCGTCGTACCCGACAATCTCAAGAGTGGTGTGCACAAGGCCTCGTTCTACGATCCCGAGATCAATCGCAGCTACGCCATGATGGCCGCGCATTACAGCGTCGGCGTTCTGCCGGCGCGCCCGTATCGTCCGAGGGATAAGGCTAAAGTTGAGGCCGGGGTGAAGTTTGCCCAGACTTACATTCTCGGGCGGCTGCGGCATCAGACATTCTTCTCCCTTGCCGACGCCAATCGCGCAATTGCGCTCGTGCTCGCACGCATGAACGGCCACGTCATGCGGCGCCTCGGGCTCAGTCGGATCGATCTCTTCGCAAGTGTCGAGCGGCCGGTGCTGCGTGCCTTGCCAGCGACCGATTACGAGTTCGCTGAATGGCGATTGGCACGCGTCGGGCTCGACTATCACGTCGAGGTCGCCGGCTACTACTACTCGGTGCCGCACGCACTGATCCGCACTCAGGTCGACCTGCGGGTCACCGCTCGCACCATCGAGGTGTTCCATCGCGCCAAACGCGTCGCTGCCCATCAGCGTCGTTATGGCGGCCGCCGTCACGGCACCGATCCAGACCACATGCCGAGCGCGCATCGGCGCTACGCTGCATGGTCGCCGGCACGCTTCCAGGGCTGGGCCCGCTCGATCGGTCCCAATACCGAGGCGCTGGTGATCGCCGTGCTCGCCAACCGCCCGCATCCAGAACAGGGCTTTCGAACTTGCCTCGGTGTGCTGCGCTTGTTCCGTGGCATCGACCCGGCTCGCGCCGATGCCGTCGCGGCTCGCGCACTCGCCATCGGGGCGCTCACCTACAAGAGCGTCGCCTCCATTCTCAAAAACAATCTCGATCGCGCTCCACCGGCCGCTGAGAGCAGCACCGTGATCGAGCATCAAAACCTCCGCGGCCCCAGCTACTTCCATTGAAAGGAAATGATCTCATGCTGACCCATCCGACACTCGAACTGCTACACGACCTCGGCCTCCACGGCATGGCTAAGGGCTTCAAGGAACTCGAACAGGTTACAGAGACTCGCACCCTCAAACACGCCGAATGGCTCGGCCTTCTGCTCGAACATGAGGTAACACTGCGACGGCAGAAGCGCTTCGAGGCGCGCGCCAGGACCGCACGGCTGCGCCATAATGCCAGCGTCGAGGATGTCGATTACCACGCTGCCCGTGGCCTCGATCGCGCGATGTTCCTCAAGCTCGCAAGCGGCGACTTCATTCGCGAGCGGCGCAATCTTTTGATCACCGGTCCATGCGGCGTCGGCAAGAGTTGGCTCGCCTGCGCGCTCGGCCACAAGGCTTGCCGGGAGGACTTCTCCGTCCTCTATCACCGCATGCCGCGACTGTTCGCTGCCCTCGCGCTCGCTCGCGGCGACGGCCGCTACGCCAAGCTCCTGCGCATGCTTGCCCGCGTCGATCTTCTCATTCTCGACGACTGGGGACCGGAGCAGCTCAGTGCCGAGCAGCGCCGCGATCTCTTGGAAATTGTCGAGGACCGCTATGACGCCCGCTCGATCATCATCACCAGCCAGCTTCCGGTCGAGCGCTGGTACGAGATCATCGGCAACCCGACGCTTGCCGACGCCATCCTAGATCGCATTATCCACAACGCCTACAGAATCGAACTCACTGGCGACAGCATGTGCAAGCTCAAGACCGACCAAGCCGAACTCGAGGCTCCATTGCCCGCAAAGGAAGTGCCGAAAAGCGCGGGCGCGCCCGCATCCGCGCCGGCAAAAGCGCACCGGAAATGATGCCGTGACCAACTCACCGCCCGCCCCGGTGGGTCAACAGGCACCTCCCGCGCGCGCCGCTGCGTCAGCCGTGGGGCACGCCGCGTCGCGCGCGGGTCCCTCCTGTTGACTACCGGGACGGCCTCCTGACGTTGATCAACGAGCGCAGTCGTTGCCACGCGCTTCACCGCTTGACCCGAAGCAAAATCGAAAACATCATCCCCACGATCCGCGGAGACTCCGCCAGGTGGCCGGCTTGAGATCGGAACCATGGCCGGCTTCATCTCGGAACGGGTGGCCGGCTTCATATTGGAATGCCTGGCCGGCTTCGTCGGAATCCGCAGGTAACGGGCTTGGTTCCGGTGGCAATACCCGTTCTCCGAGGTGATGTGCGCTGATGCCAGGGTACCAAGTGTTTGATTCATTCCACTGGTACTCTGGGCAAAAACCAGCCCAAGAGAGCCGGCGATGAGCACTGCCGCTTCTCGCAAGTTCTGTCGATTTGACTTTCGCTCACGGGCTGCGAGCCGCGGGCGCTCTGGTCGCGATCGGCACACTTGGAGGAAGCGGATCCGAGCTCACGGCAAAGTCACTGGCGGCGAGGATGAACTGTTGCGAATCTCATGCTTCGCTGCATTCGCGTTGGTTCGCGAGTCCTCCGATCGTGTACATCAGTTCGGCAGGTGTTGAGCAGGAATTGCGGCACCAGGGCTAGCCACCTTCGGAAAAGCTTTCATGGTCGTCCGGATTTGTTGCCGCAAAGCCACAGACGGCGGCTTTTATCGTTCGCAGACGCGGCGTTGTATTGACAAGAATATGTCGGCCCCTGAACAATGCGCCGTATCGTAGCCTATACAGCGTGGACGTGGGGCGTTGCAGACATCTTTGTAATTACCTGTATATAGCGATGGTCGCTTATGCGGAGGAAATTGGGGGCGGTAATGAAAAGACTAGGTTCTCGGGCCGCTGTTTCGGCAGCACTGCTTCTTGCCTGCGCCGGCGCGGGATTCGCTGCGGATTATCCGCTCATTACGAAGGAATATCCCGTCGCTGCCGCAGCTCCGAAGTCGAGTGATCCGACCGCCTGCAATAGCTTCCAGGCTTTTGTCGTCACCGATTGTCAGCTGATCTGGGCGGGGGTCCGGTTCTACGGCACGATCGATGTGGGCGGCACCTACCAGACCCATGGGGCACCATGGGATCCGTTCTTCGTGACTGGCGCCTCCTATTTTATGCAAAAGATGAACAGAACAGCGGGGTGGAGTATAGCGCCGAACGGAATGAGCCAGTCAGCCCTCGGTATTCAAGTGAAAGAGCCGTTGGGCTTGGGCTGGTCTTTGATTGGCCAACTCGAGGGTGGCTTCGATCCTTATTCGTTGGAATACGCCAATTCACCCCACTCCGAATTCAATAATATCGGCATCCCGCAGCATTTGTGGACAACGAACGGCGACTCGAGCCGGGGAGGTCAGTTTTATAATTCGCTGGGCTTCGTCGGCGTCAGCAATGATACATATGGGACCTTGACCGTCCTTCGGCAAAACGCGCTCACGTTGGATGGCGTGCTCGCCTACGATCCAATGGGGGGCGCCTACGCATTCTCGCCGATCGGCTTCTCAGGTGTCGTCGCCGGCGGCGGCTACACCGAGAACGCCAAATACACCACCGCCCTCAAGTACCGTCTCAACATCGCCAACTGGCGCGTAGCAGGCTTGTGGCAGTTCGGCGGCTACGACCAGAACAACGCCTCGGAAGGCGCGTACGAAGCCCAAATTGGCGGCGACTTCAAGATCGGTCCGGGAACGCTCTCCCTCGATGCCATCTGGGGATTCAACAAGGACGGTGTTGCACTCGGGCTCGGCGGCGCCCCCAACAACCTCCAGGGCATTCCGAACCTGTTCGGGCCGGGAAGCAACGCCGCAATTATGACTGCCACCATATCCAATAACACCAACGTCATGGCGCTCGCCAAATATACCTGGGACAAGTGGCGGCTGTTTGCGGGTTACGAGTGGAATCAGTTTGCCAACCCCAGCGATCCATTCGTCGGAAAAGGGTCTGGCTTCACCGACATCGCGGGAGACTTCGTTTGCGTTGCCTGCAACAACGGCATATCCGGCACCAATATCAATAGCACCGCGTTCAATGCCAGTGCCGGATTTAAGGACAGAGTCTTGCAGGTCTTCTGGACCGGCGTCCGATATGACATCAGCACCACCTTGTATGTGGCCGGGGCTTATTATCACTACGATCAGAATGACTTTGCTGCGAGCGCTGCAAACCAAGCCTTCTGCAACCTGTCCAATGCCAACAAGAATTGGTGCTCGGGTACAATGGACGCAGCCTCCGCACTGGTCGACTGGAAGTTCTTGCCCAAGTGGGATTGGTATCTCGGCACATTTTACTCGCAGTTCAATGGCGGCCTCGTGAACGGCTACCTTGTGCGCAGCAACATTGCCACCACGTCCGGCGTGCGTTTCCGCTTCTGACAAGCCCGGCGGCTAGGACTCGCGACTTGCAAGATCTCACGATCTTGCAAGTCGCTTTTCTCGGTTTGACCCGGCTCTCCATCCGGCCGCTCTAGGGGCTGTTGGGATTCATCGGGAGTTTATCACGGCTGCAGTCAGATGGATCATGGAGGCGAAGCTTTGATCGGTCTTGTCGGCGCGCATTGCAATGCGTTTGAACTCCTTGAGCCTGCCAAAGAAGTTCTCGATTAGATGCCGCCATTTGTACATTTCCTCGTCGATGCTGAGAGGCTTTGCGCGACGCGGATGTTGGGAGATGACGGCCTTCGCGCCACGCGCGTCGAGATCGGCGATAATCGAGTTGCTGTCGAAGGCTTTGTCGGCGATCAGCGCGTCGAAGGCCAATCCTTCGATCAGGGGCGGCACGCCCACCGTGTCGAAGCGCTGCCCCGGCAGAAGCACGAAGCGCACGAGATTGCCGAGCGCATCGGTGAGGGCCAGGATTTTGGTGGTCATGCCGCCTTTCGAGCGGCCGATCGCCTGGCTTTGGGTCCCCCTTTTGCGCCCTGTCCGTGGCGGTGGACCTTGACGATGGTGGCGTCGACTATCGCGTATTCCATGTCGGGATCGTCGGAGACGGCGTCGAACAGTCGCTTCCAGACACCCGCCTTCGCCCAGTCGCGGAAGCGCGTGAATACGCTGTTCCAGTGGCCTAACGAGGGCGGCAGATCACGCCAAGGGCTGCCGGTTCGAGCGATCCACAGTACCGCCTCGACAAACCGTCGATTGTCTGTGCCACTGCGGCCCGGATCGCCCGGTTTGCCAAGACAAAGCGGCTCCATCTTCGCCCATTGGGCGTCCGTCAAAACGAATCGGTCCATCCACAGCTTGAATCACAACCAAGCCCACATGAGAATCCTGAATCCCAACAGACCCTAGTGAATTCTCAAACGCTTATACTGCTCGATTGGGTTTGTTCTTTCATTTCGCTTGACCTTGATGAACAGCGCCGTACCACGCGCGTACGAGATCGGTGACACGGGCGGCCACGTCCGACCATTCGCCGATCCGGCCCTGCCGGATCAAGCGCACCGTCGGATACCATGGACTGTCGTCACGACCGATTAGCCAACGAAAATCCGCGGCGAATATCAGCATCAGCCATAACCGCTTGCCGAGCGCACCGGCGAGGTGAGCGACGGCGCTGTCTATGCTGATCACGGCGTCAAGGTCGGCAAGAATTGCGGCAGTATCGGCAAAATCCTTGATCTCGGCTCCGAAATGCCGAAGGTTGTCGGTCTGCGCGACAGTGCGCGCATCTTCATCAGACAATTCCTGCTGCAGGCTGATGAACTCAATGTCAGGCAGCGCCAGCAGCGGTGCAAGAGCAGCAAAAGGCACCGAACGATTGCGCGGATAGGCGCGGCCCTGCCAAGCAATGCCGATCCGCGGCCGGCCCGACGGTGGAAGTAGGTCACGCCATTTGGCGAGTCTGTCCGCATCCGTGTGCAGATACGGCACGTTGTGCGGGATCGAATCAAGGCGGGTACCGAACGCAAGTGGCAAACTGAGCAAGGGACAGTGCAGATCGAATGGCGGCAGCCGATCGCCCCGGGCGAGGACCTGAGTGACGCCCGCGACCGATCCGAATAACGCTTGCAGCGCCCGAGGCGCTTCGAGGATGACTTTGGCGCCGAGTTGCGCGACGAGGGCGGCGTAGCGAACGAACTGAATTGCATCGCCATATCCCTGCTCGGCGTGGAGCAGGATCGTCTTGTCGGCGATCGGTCGCCCGTCGAGCCACAAGGGGCTGCGAAAATTGCGCTGCGGTGAAGCAACGTCGCGCATCGCCCAGCGCGCCTCGTAGGCGCGCCAACCCTCGTCGAATTCGCCGAGGGCAAGCTGGGCCGTCGCCAAATTGAACCGCGCCTCGAGATTGTCTGGTCGCAGCGAGAGCGATCGAGTGTGGGCGGCGAGCGCCTCACGATGACGGTTCAAGTCCTGTAGCGCGTTGCCGCGATTGTTGAACGCTTCACCGTAATCGGGCTTGAGGGCGATCGCACGGTCAAGATCGGCAAGTGCTTGCTCGGGGCGATCTAGCCTGAGCAGCGCGGCGCCTCGATTGTTCCGAGCGTCAGGCGACGTGGGTTGCAGTGCGACTGCTCGGTCGAAGCACGCAACGGCTTCTTCGAATCTGCGCAGATCGACGAGTGTCGTGCCGCGGTTGTTATAAAGCTGGGCCGCCATCGGCTCGAAAACCAGCGCTCTATCAAAGCACGTAAGCGCCTCTTGCGGGCGTCCGAGCAAGCGCAACGTGTTTCCGCGGTCGTTGAGAGCCATCACCAGGTTGGGGTCTAGTGCGAGCGCGCGATCGTAGCAGGCGAGCGCCTCCTCGCGGCGGCCAAGCATGTTCAGTATCGTGCCGGCGAGACTTTGAGCTATTGGCGCGCGCGGCTCGACCTTTAGGGCCTTGCCGATCAGCTTCAGCGCCTCCCGCGGATCGCCCTAAATCATCTTCGTCAGCGCCAGGTGAAATAGCGCATCGAATTGATCCGGGATTTTGTTGAGCACGCGGCGAAATAACTCTGCGGCCTCCGCGATTCGCCCGGTCCGGTGAAGCTCCATCGCTGCACGCAAGACGGGCGCCATTTGCATGAGACGCGGATCGGGCGGCGGCACGTGGACCATTTAGGCGAACATCTCTGGCGCCGTTCTATCTGAAGTTATCGGTGGCGTCGAACAGCGTACTTGCAATTCGATAGAGACGGGTTGAACGCGAAATCGATCGGAAAAGGGGTGCGCTGCCGGCACTGCCTCCACGTTTTTATTGCGCGCTCCCGCAGCGACAGGCCATTTCGGATATTTTGGTGAGCGGAATCCGCAGCTTCAGTCATCATTTTGAACGACTGAGAAGGGCTCGTGGCTCAGAACCCGACAACGATGCCGTGAAGATCATAAGCGTCCGCGCGCTCGATCTTCACGGTGGCAAATTCTCCGACTCGCAGCGGCCGCCGCGATGTGACATGGACGATGCCGTCAATCTCCGGGGCGTCGCCCTTGCTGCGGCCCTTGGCAATACTCGGCCCGACCTCGTCGATGATGATCTGCTGGCGGGTGCCCACGCGGCGCTTGAGGCGCTTCTCGGAGATCGCCTGCTGTCGCTGCATGAACCGATGCCAGCGCTCCTCCTTGACCTCATCCGGCACCTGGGCCCCGTCGGCGCCGAGATCGTTGGCCGCGGCGCCACGTACGGGCTCGTAGCGGAAGCAGCCCACGCGATCGAGTGAAGCCTCGCCAAGCCAGTCGAGGAGGAACGCGAATTCCTCCTCGGTCTCGCCGGGGAAGCCGACGATGAAAGTCGAGCGCAGTGTCAGGTCGGGGCAGATGCTCCGCCACGCGCGGATCCTATCCAGGGTCTTCTCCTGAGCAGCAGGTCGGCGCATGCGCTTGAGCACCGTCGGCGAGGCGTGTTGGAACGGCACGTCGAGATAGGGGAGGACCTTTCCCTCGGCCATGAGCGGAATGACGTCATCGACGTGAGGGTAGGGGTAGACGTAATGGAGGCGCACCCAGATGCCGAGTTCGCCAAGCGCAGTCGCTAGATCGAGAAACCGCGCCCTGACCTCGCGGTCCTTCCATGGGCTCGCGGCATATTCGATGTCGACGCCGTAAGCCGACGTGTCCTGGGAGATGACCAGCAACTCCTTCACCCCGGCAGCGACCAAGCGCTCCGCCTCCCGCAGCACCTCTGCCGCCGGCCGCGATACGAGGTCGCCGCGCAGCTTCGGAATGATGCAGAAGGTGCAGCGGTTGTTGCAGCCCTCCGAAATCTTCAGATAGGCATAGTGGCGCGGGGTGAGCTTGATCCCCTCGGGCGGCACGAGATCAACGAACGGGTCGTGCCGCGGCGGCGCCGCGCGGTGCACCGCATCGAGCACCGTCTCGTATTGCTGGGGACCAGTGACGGCATGCACGTTCGGAAATCGGTCCGTGATCGATTTCGGGCTCGGCGCCCATGCAGCCGGTGACGATCACCTTGCCGTTGTCCTTGATTGCCGCGCCGATGGCTTCCAGGGATTCGGCCTTGGCGCTATCGAGAAAACCGCAGGTATTGACTATGACAAGGTCGGCGTCGTCGTGCCGGCGAGCAAGCTCATAGCCTTCGGCACGCAGCCGGGTGATGATGCGCTCTGAATCGACCAGCGCCTTGGGGCAGCCAAGCGACACGAAGCTGATCTTGCGGGCTGCCTCGGGCGGGGAGGAAGTTGTCATGGGGTTCGGGCGAGGCGTCGGCCATTAACGGAGGAGCGGGGAGGGGATGTTCGTAGCCCATGTGGGCTCCGGTTCAAGAAAATCAATTCGCGAGGAAAATAATCCTGGAGCGGGTTACCCTATCTCACTGAGCCGGCGGGTCGCGTGCGACATATGGCGGCGAGGGGCTTCCAAGATTTAGCCAACATCGGTAGAGAACGTCCGCACCGCCCAGCGGCCACCCTTTGTGGGCGGGCCTGCGCGGGGGCGGCATCCGAACGCGATATTTGCGATGGAGTTTGACGCGATGAGAGTATCCACGATCGCGATCCTCTTGGCATTTCCGGCGCTTGCACTGACGAGCAACGCCATGACCGCTACTGCCGCCGAAACCGCGGGCAAGGACGTGAAGGGCCTCTACCTGCTCACCGATTATCCGGCACTGTCGGTGCGCCCGGGAACGACCTCGACAGTCTCGATGCGACTGCAGAATTACGGTCTGCCGCCGGAGCGTTTCACCCTGTCGGTCGAAGATACGCCTCCCGGCTGGACCGCGACTCTGCTCGGCGGCGGCCAACCGGTCGCGGCAGCCATGGCTGCAACCGACCAGAGCGTGAGCCTTCAGTTGCGTCTCGACGTTCCGGCCAATGCCGGCAGCGGCGACAAGACTTTGACGGTGAAGGCGACTGACCAGAGCAATCCAGCGAACAGCGTGAGCCTGCCGATCACCGTAAACCTCGCCAAGGAATTGCCGGCGAAGTTGACGGTGACGCCGCAATTGCCGTCGCTCCGCGGCTCTCCGAAAACGAGCTTCGACTATACGCTGAGCATCAAGAACGACAGCGGCCGCAACCTCGTCGTCAGCCTTGCGGCGACCGCGCCGCGCAATTTCGATACTTCCTTCACCGAGGCTTACGGCTCGCAAGAGCTGTCGTCTGTGCCGATCGACGCCGGCGCCTCGAAGGACGTGAAGCTCAAGGTCAGGCCGCCGTCCTCGGTCGATGCCGGCGAATTCCCGATCGAGATGACGGCGAGCGCCGGTGATGCCACGGCGAAGGCCGAGCTTAAGCTTCAAGTTGTCGGCACGCCGCGCCTGACCATCACCGGCACTGAAGGACTGGTGTCGGCCCGTGCCACGGCGGGCCAGCAGACCACGGTTCCGATCCTGATTGCGAATGACGGCACGGCGCCGGCAGACAATGTCGAGCTGTCCGGCTCCGGGCCCAGCGGCTGGAAGATCGAGTTCGATCGCAAGACCATCGATCGTATCGAGCCGGGCAAGACGAGCGACGTCAATGCACTGATCACCCCGAGCGAGAAGTCGCTCGCCGGCGATTACATGGCCACGATTCGCGCGGCTTCACGCGGCGAGACGGCTTCGACCCAATTCCGTGTCACGGTTTCGACCTCGACAACCTGGGGCATGGTGGGCGTCGGCGTCATCGGGGCGGCGCTCCTGATCATGGTCGGGGCCGTGTCGAGGTTCGGACGACGATGAGCGAACCCGTCATCACGGCACGCGGTCTGACCAAGCGCTACGGCGACGTTGCTGTCGTCGACGCGATCGACTTCGACATCATGCGCGGCGAGACGTTCGGTCTGCTCGGCCCGAACGGCGCCGGCAAGACCACGACCATTCTGATGATGCTCGGCCTCACCGAAATATCGTCAGGCGAGGTCAGTGTCGCCGGACACGATCCGGTGCGAGAACCGCTCGCCGTGAAGCGGCGGGTCGGCTACCTGCCGGACGCTGTCGGCTTTTATGACAACATGACCGCGGTTGAGAACCTGGCTTACACCGCCCGGTTGATGGGATTGCCCCGCGGGGTGCGCGAAGAGCGCATATCGGCCGCGTTGGCGCGGGTGCGCCTGTCCGATGTCGCGAACAAACGCGTCGCCACCTTCTCGCGCGGCATGCGTCAACGGCTCGGCCTCGCCGAACTGATCATGAAGCAAGCCGAGATCGCGATCCTTGACGAACCGACCTCCGGCCTCGATCCGCAATCGACCCACGAATTCCTGGAGATGATTGCCGACCTGAAGCGTGACGGGGTCACCGTTTTGATCACGTCTCATCTGCTGGAGCAGGTGCAGCGGCTATGCGATCGCGTCGCGCTGTTTCAGAACGGGCATATCCTCATTGTGGGGACGGTGCAGGAGCTGGCGCGGCAAGTGCTTGGTGCAGGCTTTGTCGTCGAGGTGGAAGCGACCGCGGCGCCCGGCAAGGATATTGCCGCGCGGCTGAGCGCAATCCCGGGAGTGCAGTCGGTACAGCAGACGGGCGATATTCACTACCGTCTCACCGCCGACCACGATGTCCGGCCCGAGGCTGCCCGCGCGGTCGTTGCCGCCGACGGCGCGCTGACGCGGCTCTCGGTCGAGGAGCCGAGCCTCGACACGATTTATACTCGCTTCTTCGACAAGCAGGGCAGCAATGGCAAGGAGATCCGCGATGCGGCGTGAGGGTTCGCCCTTCCAGGGGACCGGCACCGTCGTTCTCAAGGAGCTTGCCGATCATCTCGGCAGCGCCCGCATGCGGGCGCTGGAATGGCTGATGCTGATCACGGCGGCGGTGCCGCTCTATGTCGCTATCACCGGCCTGCGCGAGACCACGGCGGAGGATCCGTTTCTGCTCCTCAAGCTCTTTACCGTCGACCGGCCACCATTCCCGTCTTTCATGTTCATTCTCGGCCTTATGGTGCCGCTGGTTGCAATCGGCCTCGGTTTCGATTCGGTCAACGGCGAACACAACCGGCGAACTCTGTCACGCATTCTGGCGCAGCCGATCTATCGGGATGCGCTGCTGTTCGGCAAATTCATTGCCGGCTTAACGACCATCGGCATCAATCTGGTGTGCCTCTGGCTTCTCGTGGTCGGGCTCGGGGTGCTTTTCCTCGGCGTCCCGCCGAGCTGGGAAGAGATTTTCCGTTCGATGGCATTCCTGCTGATCACCCTCGCTTATGCGGGCGTCTGGCTCGCCGTGGCGATGATGTTTTCGGTGCTGTTCCGATCGCCGGCGACTGCGGCGCTGCTGTCGCTCGGGCTTTGGCTGTTCATGACGTTGCTGTGGCCGATGATCGGCTCGATCCTCGCCCAGGTGATTGCGCCGCCGGACATTCGGTACCTGCTGCTCAACCTGCCGACGCCGGAGACCTTGCAATGGCAGGTGGCGCTATCGCGTTTTTCGCCAAACACCCTCTATACGGAGGCTGTGTTGGCGGTGCTGTCGCCGTCGACCCGGTCGCTTGATCCGGTGTTCCTGGAGCAATTGCAGGGCGCGGTCCGCGGGGCGGCGCTGCCCTTGCGCGAGAGCCTGTTGATCGCGTGGCCGCAGACCGTCGGCCTGATCGCGAGCGCAATCATGCTGTTCGTCGTGACCTATGTCGTTTTCCAGCGCCAAGAGGTGAGGGCGTAGAAGCGCCCTCACAATCCAATATAGGCGCGGCGTACGCGGTCGTCGGCGAGCAGAGCCTCGCCGCTGCCGCTGATGACGATGCGGCCATTCTCCAGCACGTAGGCGCGATGGGCGAGCGCCAATGACTGCACCACGTTTTGTTCAACGAGCACGATGGTCAGCCCTTCGCGTCTGTTGAGGTCGCGGATCACCGCAAAGACGTCATCGACAACGACAGGGGCAAGGCCGAGCGAAGGCTCGTCCAGCATCATGAGGCGAGGCTGACCCATCAGGCAGCGGGCGATGGCGAGCATCTGCTGCTCGCCTCCCGACAATGTTCCGGCCCGCTGCCGGCGCCGCTCCTTGAGGCGAGGGAAGAGCGTCAGCACGCGCTCAAGCGCCGCCGCCGCGCCAGCGCGCGCACGCGGCACCGCGGCACCCATTTCAAGATTCTCGCCGACTGTCATGGTCGGGAAGACCTGGCGGCCTTCGGCCACTTGACCGATGCCGAGATCGCAGATGCGGTGCGACGGTTCGCCGGCGATCGCGCGGCCCTCGAAGGTTATTTGGCCACGGTTTGGCCGATGCATGCCGAAGATGGTGCGGATCAGCGACGTCTTGCCGGCACCATTCGCGCCGACGATGGCCACCACCTCGCCGGCGGCCACCTCAAGCGACACATCGTCAAGCGCCTGTGCGTCGCCGTAGAACAGGTCGAGATTCGCAACACTGAGCATCACGCCTGCGCCCGCGTCGCGCCGAGGTAGCACGCGATGACCTGCTCGTCGCGAGCGACCACTTCGGGTGACCCCTCGCAAATCTTTTGTCCATGATGGACCACGACGATCCGGTGCGACAGTGCCATCACCGCCCGCATCACGTGTTCGGTGAGCAGGATCGCAAGCTTCAGCTCACGCGAGAGATCCGCGAAGACGCGTACCATCATATCGATTTCAACGGGCCGGAGCCCGGCCATTACTTCATCGAGCAACAACAGTTGCGGTCCGGTCGCGAGCGCTCGCGCGGTTTCGAGGCGCTTGCGCTCCGGCAAAGTCAGGCTCGCGGCCACGTCATTTGCTTTTTCAGCGAGGCCAACGCGTTCAAGGACCTCGATGGCGGCTGCGCGGGCGGCGCGGGCCGAGCCGGTACGTTTGAAGGCGCCGACCATGACGTTGTCGAGCACGGTGAGCCCGCCGAACGGCCGTACCACCTGGAAAGTGCGCCCGATGCCGGCGCCGCACGTGAGATCAGGTCGCAGGCCGGTGATGTCGCGGCCGGCAAGTCGGATCGTACCGGTGTCCGGACGGAATACGCCTGCAATCAGGTTGAAGATCGTCGTCTTGCCGGCGCCGTTTGGGCCAATCAGGCCGACGATCGTGCCGGGCTCGACCGCGAAGCTTACGCCCTCGACCGCCTGCAGGCCGCTGAAGCGCTTGGAAATGCCGTCGACCTCGAGCAGCGGCGGGCTCACGTCTTGCCCTCGGCGAGCCTCAAGCGATTCTTGAGCCAGGGCCACAGGCCGGCCGGTTGCAGCATCACGATGAGCAGCAGCGCGGCGCCGTAGATGAACTGCTTCAGGCCGTTGATGCCGAGGCTCGCGCTGAGGTTTGTCATTGACTCGCTGAGCGCGGTCAGCACGACAGCGCCGAGAATGGGACCTATCAACGTGCCGATGCCGCCGATGATCGGGGCCGTGATGATGTCGATCGACCGGCTGATGCCGAACGTCGTGTCGGGATAGAGGTTGTTGTCGTAGA
Source organism: uncultured Alphaproteobacteria bacterium (assembly GCA_963787675.1). Taxonomy (GTDB): domain Bacteria; phylum Pseudomonadota; class Alphaproteobacteria; order Rhizobiales; family Xanthobacteraceae; genus JAJPKK01. The sequence continues at coordinate 1,061,442 of CAWBDV010000003.1, forward strand.
AGGCGAGGAGGGTGCCGGCGGCCGCGGTCATCACCGCCGACAATGCCACCGACGCGATCTTGTAGCGGAACACGTTGACGCCGAGGGCCGCCGCAGCCGCTTGGTCTTCGCGGATGGCCTGCCAATAGTAGCCGACGCGCCAGCGTAGCAGGCCATGGCTGAGCGCCAGCGCCGCAAGCATCATCATCAGGAGGATGTAGTAGAACATCATCGACGAGCCGCGCAGATGCACGACGTCGTCTCGGCTCAGATTTGCGACCGGGAGGAACAGTCCGCTCGAGCCGCCGACCCAATCGAAATGATTGAAGGCGATGCGGGTGAACTCGGCGAACGCGATGGTCAGCAAGGCGAAGTAGGTCCCGGTCACGCCGAAGCGAAAGCTCAAGGCGGCGATGACGCTCCCGGCGACGCCTGCCACCGCCATGCCGGCCAGCATTCCGAACCACGGCGCCAGACCATAATGGACGAACAGCCCGCCGCTGACATAGGCGCCGAGCCCAACATAAAGCGCGTGGCCGAGCGAAAGCTGGCCGGCAAATCCCATCATGATGTTCCAGGCCTGACCGAGGTAGGCAGAGAACAACACGAGCACCAGGACTGACGTCACGTAGCTGCTGACGAGGAGAGGCAGCGCCATCATCGCGGCGACGAAAAGGCCGAGCGCGATCGCGCGCGCGGCGCGACATCTCCCGGAATGAGTCTCATGCTCGCCGCCCAAACAGGCCCTGCGGACGCACCAGCAACACGATGATGAGGAGGGCGAAGCTGAACATGCTCTTAAGCGAGGGAAGGATGACAAAGCCGGCGACTGCTTCCGATACTCCGACCAAGAGGCCCGCGACCAGGGCGCCCGGCAGACTGCCAAGGCCGCCGACGATGACGATGATGAAGGCGAGTAGCGTGTAGTCAGCAGCGATATAGGGCTGGACGTCGACCAGCAGGAGCAACAGCGCGCCGGCGGCACCGACGCAAGCCGTGCCGATACCGAAAGTGACGGCATAAAGCCGCTTGACGTCGAGGCCGACCACCTGCGCTCCCGTCTGGTTGTCGGCGCAGGCGCGGATCGCCTTGCCGGTCAGAGAGAAACGGAAAAAGACCCATAGCGCGATGACGCCCGCGATGGCGCCGAGCGCGGCCAGGAGACGTACTTTGTCGATCAGAACGCCGCCGAAATCATAGGAATCGTAGGCGTAATCGACCTGGACGCTGCGGGCGTCCGGGCCAAACGCCATCAGCATGCCGCTGGTCAGCATGATGGCGATTGCAAGCAGCAGCAGAAACTGCTCGTGCTCGGGCCGGGAGATGTAACGGTTGACGAGGCCCCGCTGCAGGGCGTAGCCGGCGGCGAACAGCGCCGCTGCGACGACAGGCATCGCCACCAGCGGATCGAACCCCAGCCTTTGGTTGAGGAGCAGGACCGCGTACATGGCCAGGACCATCATCTCGCCATGGGCGAAGTTGACGATACGAATGACGCCGAAAATCACCGAGAGGCCAAGCGCCATCAGCCCGTAGACGCAACCCGTCAGCAGGCCGGCGACCACGATGTTGACGTAGGTCAGGGTCGCCTGCGTTAGCATGGTTGGGATGAGGACTTCTAGCCGCGCTGTGACCAGGCCGGCATCGGAAAGACGGGCTTCGTCTCGGCATTGGCGACCGGCAGCACCACCGTGGGTTTGCCGTTGCGAACTTGCAGCGAGGCGAGACGGTTGCCGACGTTCTGGCCTTTTTCGTCAAACCGAATCGGGTCGCCGATCATGATGCGCTTTTCGATATTGGTGGCGCGTAGGGCCTCGACCAGTGCCGCCGGCGCTGTCGAACCTGCGCGCTTATGGGCGTCCGCCGCGATCAGGATCGCTTCGGTCGAGAATCCGACCGTCAGGTCGAACTGATCATCGGGAAACATTTTCGCGAATGTGGTCTCGGCGGTCGTGGTGAGAGGTTGGTTCGGGTCCATCCACGGATTGTTGGAGAAGCAGTACTCGCCATACTTGCCCAGCGCCTTGATGAGCGGGCGCTCGTAGAAGCCGGGGGAGCCCGGGCTGATGATCGCCATCGGCTCGTACCGCTGCTTCACCATCTCCCGCACCATCAGGATGCCATCGTTGAGCCGCGTGACGCACAGATGAAGATCGGCCCCGGCCGCCTTCGCCTTCGCAACTTCGACCGAGAGATCTCGCGCCTGCGGATCGTACGATATCGTCTCGACCACCTTGAACGGCATGCCGAGTTTGGGAATCAAGACGTCTATGGCGCCGCGGGCAGCCTGGCCGAACGTATCGTTGATCGCCATCAGAACCGCGGATTTGGGCGTCTTTCCCGTCACCTGAATCAGATCGTTGACGAGCGTCAACGCTCCGCTCATCAGCATCGCTGCGTTCGGGAAATTGCGAAATACGAACTTGTATCCCTGCTCGGTGATCTTCGGATCGGCTGCGATATTGACGATGTAGGGGACGCCGTGCTGCTCGGCGACTTGGGCAATTGCAGCGCTCTGGCCGGAATCGAAGGCTCCGGTCAGAACGTGAGCGCCTTCGCGGATGAGCTTTTCGGCCTGGGTGCGCGCGACATCGGGCTTGCTCTCGGTGTCGGCGCTCATGAGTTCGACCGGCGTGCCCATATCGCGCAGCATCGCCGCTGCGAGATCGAAGCCGCGCTGACACCCTTGGCCAAGCTGAGCCTCAAAGCCAGACTTCGGCGCCAAGGTGCCGACCTTGAGCGATCCTGCCTGCGCGTTCACCCGGATGGCGCCGCTCGCGACAACGGTGGCGGCGGCAATGGCCCCACGGCCGAATTCGCGACGGTTAGGGTGAGAGATCATGGCGTCTCCTCCAGATTTCGGCGGCGCTCGCATCAATGGCTTTGCGAGAATCGTAGCAATTCAAATGCGATACGATCGATTGCTACACACGTTCGTAGTCTGCCCAACTTGCCGAGCCAACACAATGCCGCGTCCAAAGAACCTTGCCTCGATCCAAGAATGAGAACAGTCTCAAGTTGGCCCAAGACGGTTTGCACGGTTGCCATAAGTCTGTTCGGTGCAATAATGCGACGCTCAGTCGCGGTGGTCATACTCCCAACCGTTTCATGAACCCCAACGAACGCAAAGTGCATGGGGTCGACCGGGCGGACGTCGAGCAGTTGTTTTCCGTCGCGATCGCGCAACACCAGCGTGGTGAGCTCGCGCAGGCGGAACGCACTTACCGCCGCATTCTCGAAATCACACCGGATCATGCGGTGACCCTGCATTGCCTGGGCGTCCTCAGCCATCAGCGCGGCCGCACCGAAACAGCAGTCGAGCTAATTGGTCGAGCTATTGTATGCAACGATGCCGTGCCCGAGTTTCACTACAATCTCGCAGTCGCGCTCGAAGCACTCGAATCGATTTGAGACTGCGGAGACGCATTACCGCCGGGCGATTTCGCTCAAGCCGGACTATGCCAAGGCTTATCTCAATCTCGCGAACGTCCTGCTCGGCCAAGACCGGCTGGATGACGCGCAGGCCGCGTGTTATCGCGCCGCGGCGCTGGAGCCGGGTTGGGCGGACGCGTCATACAATCTCGGCATTATCTTATCGCGACGCGATCGTGTCGACGAAGCGATCCCGCTATTCCTCGCCGCGCTGCGCTTAAGGCCCGACCATGCCGCTGCTCACAATCAGCTCCGTGCACTCTATACCGCTGTCGGTGATCTCGACAGGGCAGCATATCATTGTCGGGAATGCCTAGGCTCAGAGCCGCGCAACCATAAGCTCCTCGTCGCACTGGGTCTTCTGTGTCTCGCCCAAGGCAAACACCAGGAGGCCTGCGAGCTTGCCAGCAAGGCTCTGCAAATCGAGGAAAGTCCTCAAGCGCGCTACCTCTTCACGCGTGTGGCCCGATTTGTGACCGACGATACTCCCCGGTTTCGCCAGATGATCCGGCGCGCGCTCGTCGAGAACTGGAGTCGACCCAGCCATCTGATGGCGGCAGCCGTGAGGCTCATCAAGGCAAACAGCGCTATTCGCGTAGCGATCGGACGCCAAGCGGCGGTACCGTTGGGCGAACTGTCGATCACGGAGCTCTGCGGCACCAACGGCTTGCGTGAGTTGGCGGACGATCGCCTGCTATGCGAGCTGATGCATAGCGCCCCGATTTGCGATGCCGATTTGGAGCGGCTGTTCACGTCGCTCAGGCGGGGCGGCCTCGATCTTGCCACCGCCGAGGAGGCGCCGCGGCCGGTTGAGGGCACTTTGCAATTCTTCTGTGCGCTCGCCCAGGGATGTTTCATCAACGAGTATATCTATGCGGTTTCGACGGAAGAACAGGATCGTGCTGCAAACCTTCGCGCGATGCTGATTGCGGCTGTCGAGGAGGGCAGGGACTTTCCTCCGCTGTGGGTTGCCCTGATCGGAGCCTACATGCCACTGCACAGGCTGGCGTGCGCTGACCTGATGGCCAAGCGTGAGTGGCCTGCACCGCTTATCGCGGTCGTCCGCCAACAAATCATAGAACCGGATGCCCAACGTCGACTTCGCGCAACTTTGCCGATTTTGACCGCGGTGGAGGATGCGACCTCCATCAAGGTCAAGCTTCAATACGAAGAAAATCCATTTCCCCGCTGGACCGCTGCGAAGCCGAGCGGTCCGCCAGAACCGCTCGACGTTCATATGCGGACGAGGTTCGCCCGGGCTGATTACGAACCGCTTGGCAAGGACAGAATTGAGGTTCTGATCGCTGGTTGCGGAACGGGCCAGCATGCCGTGGAGACATCACAACGATTTGCGGGCTCGGACGTTTTGGCCGTCGATTTGAGCGCCGCCAGCCTTGGGTACGCGCTGCATAAGAGCCGTGAACTTGGTCTAACCAACGTTCGCTATGGGATCGCCGATATTCTGAAGCTCAATTCCTTGGCGCAGAGCTTCGATGTCATTGAAGCAAGTGGCGTGCTCCATCACCTTGCGGACCCGTGGGCCGGCTGGCGAGTGCTGTTATCGCTCCTGCGGCCGGGGGGAGTGATGAACGTAGGCCTCTACAGCGAGTTGGCGCGTAGTTTCGTGGTGCGCGCCCGCGCCTTCATCGCTGAAGGCGGTTATCCTGCGACCGCCGATGGCATCCGCCGGTGCCGACAAGCGATGAGGGCGGTGCGCCGCGATCCGCTACTCAAAGCGGCAACCGAGGCCGCTGACTTCTTCAGTATGAGCGAATGCCGAGACCTCCTGTTCCATGTGCAGGAACACCGGATGACTTTGCCGGAAATCGCAGCCTTCATTGCTGAAAACGGGGTGAAGTTTTTGGGTTTCGACGCCGATGCAGCGCTGCTAAGGCGCTACGGCACACGATTTCCGGAGGATGGATCGCAGACGGATCTCGCATGCTGGCATCGTTTCGAAATGGAAAATACACGCAGCTTTGCCGGGATGTATCAGTTCTGGATCCAAAAGCCGCGGAAAACCAAATAAGAAATTATTCGCGAATCCGTTCCAATATTCTACCTACCTGTACCGCGGTCCATTTCCCGCCCCATATCGTCGGGATTCCTCGCTCATTGAGCCCAGCTGCGATGGCGCGCAACGATATGGCTCCGGCCGCCTGGAGTTCCTTAATAACCGGGGCGAGATCGGCGGCTCTTGCATTGGCTTGCGCCGTACGCACTAACGCGCTCATGGCTCTGGCTTCCTCGGTATAGCCGGCGCTCTTCCTTCTCTTTCTGTTTCTTATTCTCTTTGTCTCCGCTAACACCGTGTTGCCCCTACGGGATGAATGGTAAGTTGACCTATCTAAAATTGTTACTCTTCGACGGATCGGCCTTATCAAGAAAAGCAACAGCCCCGAGCAATGCTCGGGGCTGAATATAGGTCTGAACTGCAGACGATCAGAACTTGTAGCTCAGAGCAGCCCGGAGCACATCGATGTTCTGGCGCTCCATGTATAGTTCGACGGGTTTGCCGGGAAGTTGAGCGCTCCCATCGTCACGTTCTGCGCATCGCCCAAGTGGTAATGCAGCCATTCGGTCCGGAGCGTCCAGTTGTTCCAGAAGATGTTGGCGTTATTGTTGGAGATCAGCCATTCGATGCCCACACCTGCCACCCAACCGCTCGAGGTAGTCGAGAAGTTGACCGGGGCATTGTAGGATGCAACTGTAGTGTTGCCGGTAGCACCAAAGCCGTTGAAGGTATTTGCGGAGTGTTCAACATTGGCCCACGCAACGCCGCCGGTACCGTAGAGCATCAGGTTGGGCGTCCAGAGCCAGCCAAGTCGGCCGCGGACAGATGACAGCCATTCCACTTGCGTACTGAAACTGACCAAGGAACCTGGCTGAATCGGGTCCGGCGGCCGTTAGCGGAGGCTGGGCAGCGTTGGAGCCAAGAGCGCCCCACATGATATCGCCTTCGATACCAGCCACCCATGCGGACCAGAACTGGTAATTGTAACCAAAGTTGAAGCCGCCGACGAAGCCGGTGCCTTGGTCGGAGCAGCCAACCACCCCGGCAGCCCCGAATGCCGCGGGACTAGGCAGCGGGTTCCACGCCTGCGACATTTGACATTCGCCCGTACCCCAAGTCAACGCTGGCGTAGAAGCCGGTCCACGTTGCGACCGGCGCCGGCGGCACGTACCTGACCGGCATATCAGCAGCAAGCGCACCGTTGCAGACGCCCAGTCCGAGCGCGGCCACTGCAACCAATCCAGTCGCGATATTTTTCATGACAATTGCCCCTCGAAGCTCCCCCGGCTGGCGGTCATAAAACCGGCAGCAACGAGAAGGATGTTAATATGAATATTCGCGATCAGGAACATGCTTAGAACTTATTCCGTCGCTTTTCTGCCAAACGTTACAATTGGGCAACACCGAGGCAAAACGCGCATTTTTTCAGCAAGTTAAATGTGGCCATTTGGGTCGGCTCAGGACCACCGTGGCCGCAATGCTTGCGAATTCTCGACCGAAAGGCCCAGCAGTAAAGTGTTCGGCGCTCGAATCGGCTGGGACGTCGGGTGAATGTCCGCGAACGGGAGTTGTGCGTGATTCCGCCGCAACGTCGCCTTCGCGATCGGAGCGCTTCGAAGATGTTTCCGGGGAAGAAGCAACCGAAGAGCACGGCAGGCTGCCTCGGCAAACGCGAGCGCCGCACTCGTTCAGCTCTCGATCTTACCGAATGTCTCCTTTGAACTGTCGGCATATGTGCCGGTGTCAGACAGACGGAGGACGGCGCACTTGCCGGAGAAAAAACAGCGTCTGCAACGTTTGTCGCCATAAACCGGCTTCGTATCTGTTGAGCCGATCGAAAACCGCGCTATCCAGATTGGCGAGCCGCAGGAAGCAATAGCTCAGGGTTCGCGTGGCTGCAGCATAGTTTGTCTCATCGTTCGATGGAGAGCTGACGTCGGCTGAGACCGGTTCATTTTTCTGACCCACCGCGCGAAGGGGCAGTAAATAAACCGTGGCCCACGAGGACGGGTCGCACTGTTGTGGCGCATCCTGGCCTTGGCGCCGCTCGGCCAAGCTTTCTGCTTGTATTGAGAGCAGATCTGTCTCGACCGCCGTCACTCGACGAAGTCGCCACAGCAAAGAAGCGAGGCGAAGAACCAGCTCCCGTTCGAGTGCCGTCCGCACATCGTAATCCGCGATGACAGCCGCTTCGAAGGCTTGGTAATCCTCCTGATCCTCGACCCTTGCCACTACTGTTTCCGCGGTCAAACCATGGCGATATGCATTGGCGCGCGATGAACGCTTGCCTTCCTCTGTTCGCGGCCCCGTGCTCCGCGACGCGTTGCGACGGTTGGCCTCAATTTGGCGGATTGACGTCATGGTGAGGCTGCGTCCGTGGCTGGATCGCCAGGATTGGCAACCGGGCACTGCTTGTCATTATCGTTGGGGTTGTGCCGAGACTTCTCGTCGGAGGGGCAGCTGACACCACGTGTTTGCTGCCAAAGCCGCAGTGCAATTGGCATCGGGTCAACGCCGAATTCGGCCCACCATCCGGCTTCATCGCCGCGGCGGTGAATCTCACGATGGTGGACCCGGCACAATGGAACGGTGAACTCGTCGCTCACCTTTCGGCTGATCGCACGCGGTTGGGCAAAACGGATGTGGTGCGGTTCGCACGGCTGTCGTCCGCAGACCGTGCACGGCTGCTCGGCGACAAATCGAAGATGTTCCTTGTCCCGAAAGCGGCGCAGCTTGCCGTTACTGTCGTTGAAGGCTCGTGAGTTGACGGAGCAGCTCTGAGTGCGTGCCGTCTCGAATGCGGAGTCGCGGCGTCAGAGCCGTCGGCCCATAGCGGCAGCGGCATCGCGCCGACAAGATCGTTCGGTGGCCGGCTGCACAAGTTGCGGGGTTAGTCTTCCGAGACCCCATTCGGTCCGAAATGCCATCTCGACAGCGTCGAGCGTCTTCTATAGTGAGCCTGTTTTTCGCAATCAAACCGCGGCGGGCCCAAGCGACGGCCGTTTCGCGTGATTCAAGCGTTGCGATCTCGGTCAGGAGCTTCTTCCGTCAGTGCTGCCGAAGGTTCAGGCATCGAGCACCGGCACGGAAGACTTCGGGATGCGGTGCAGTCGCTTGCCGTTGTATCGGACAGCGGGCATCGGTACGGCGTCAGCTTGCCCGTTTGGCTTATGTCAAATTGCTGGATGTCTCGGTGACCACTCGCTCGATGTCGTTCCGAGAAGATCTGGTGCATCGAGATCGTCTTCACCGGCGATGCCTACGAGAGTGAATAGCGCATAGCGCCGCGCGTAGGTGAGCGCGGCGCCCATCTTATGCGGGGCCGCCGTGTCGCTTACCGGGCATACCGGCCAGTCGGACGACACCCATTCACCTGAGATGTGGGCGAGGACGGTCGTGAGGCGGATGAGCCCTGCCGCCTCGTCGATAGAGGTGGTCTGTACCGTGGCAATCTCATGCTTACCCAAGGTCTTGCGGACGATGTCGAGCCCAGTCGACAGCGAGGCATAGCGGAACGTCCGGTCGCTTTCCCGCGGAAATGGCGACCGGATGGTCGCGATCAGCGACTTCTCCGGGTTGGTGAGTTCGGCCTGCGCCTTGGCAAGGGCGCCCGCGATCGCTCCAATCGATTCACTGGACCGCTGCATGGCCGGCCTCCACTTCGAGGAGTTCGAAGCTGATCGCCCCGGCTTTGGAGCGCTTGGCCCGAATGCCGTGACCGGTTGCCTCCTTGGCATCATCCGGCATCAATGCCTTGAGCTCGGACTTGGCGTTCTCGTGCTGCGTGAACGCGGTCCGGGTCTCGCGGAACAATGCTGCGAATTCGGCCCAGGCGTTCGAGCCGGTCATGTCGACGATCCGCACGGCCTCAATCCGGGGCCGTGGCGTTTCCGCTAAATAGAGGCGCGGCAGGTCGCCGCTCTCTACGAACGCCAGAACTTCTTCTCCGCCGTTAGGAGGAGATGCTGGTAAAGCGCGTCCGCCGGAACGGTGATCTCGACCCACTTGCCGCCACCGGTAATGACCGAGAGGACTGCGTGCCTGGCGTTGGTCACCCACATATTGTGCTGGAGTTGGGCCATGTATTTCTCGGCCGCCCCTTCTTCGGAGAATGACCACGGCAGCATGAACTTGGCTTCGAAGACGGCCCCGGACTGCTCGACGACACCGTCGAGGGTCGCGGCCATCCACCGTATGACAGGATGCCGGACCCGCAGTTGCACGTCCTTGATCGCCTTTCCGGTCGTGCGCTCATACCAGAGGCGGTTGAGCGGCTCGGTGGCGACGCCCAGTTGGACAATGAGATTGTCCGAAAGGTCCTGAGGCTCGATTTCGCCGCGCTTCTCGCGCCATAGGCGGATAAGGGACGGCTCGTCATTGCCCATGATGATCCGGGCGTCGGAGCCGCCGATGAAGTGACGGCGGTCGGGACGGTGCCACTGTTGTGCTGAACTTGCCATTGTTGAATCTCCTGTGGTTCACGTAGCTTCGGGTTGGTCGATTCGCGTATGAAACGGGTGTCTATCAACATAAAATGTTGATAGGGCAGGACGATGAACGGTGTCAACAGAAAATGTTGATAAGATCAGCGCTGCTCAATGCAGAGGGGCGCGTGGACTGCTTGACATGACGCAGCCCGCTTTGGCCCGCGCTGCCGGGCTCGGTCTCTCAACTATCGTCGATTTTGAACGCAGCCGGCGCGATGTATCGCAAGCGGCTAATGCCGCTATTCGCCGAGCTTTGGAGACAGCAGGCATCGAATTCATCGACGAAAACGGAGGAGGAGCAGGGGTGCGCTTCCGCAGGCATGCTCGCCTGAAGAAGGGAAAGGGCGAGAGCTGATCGCGGAACAGTATTAACGGTGTGTTCCGTCGCGACACCGGTCTTGCCGCGTTTCTCGCGCCACAGCCGGATGAGGGCGGGCTCATCGTCGCCCCTGATGATCCGCGCATCCGAGCCACCAATGAAATGGCGACGGTCCGCTGGATGCCAATGCTGCGCTACAGGTGCCATGATGCCATCCTTTTCTGACCATCAATTTGGATTGTTTTAAATTCGAATATGATTGATTATCGATCATATCAGTTGTTTGTCAAGCAGCAAGGAATCATAAAAGATCGGGCATGCTTGAGCCGAAACAGATTCGGGCGGCGCGCGCTCTCTTAGGATGGCGGCAGGGGGATCTTTCAGAGGCTGCCGGGGTAGGGATAGCGACCATTCAACGGATTGAAAAAAGCGATCATGCGGAGAGGGGACACGTCTCGACTCTTAAACGAATTGAATCTGCGTTGGAAAACGCAGGAATCGTCTTCATTGACGAAGATGATGCCGGTGGTATTGGGCTTCGATTGGCAAAGAAGAAAAGAAAGCAATGAGCTAGCCCGTTTTTGGCGAAACGAAGCCAAACCTTGCTGCAAGATTGGGTAGGCGAACGGTGTTCATCGACGCCGACATGCGACGTGCGAATTGCCGCCTCTGGCGCTGAACTCTGCCCGGCGCGGATGCCCAAACATGGTGGATCCGACACAGCACGAAGGCGGCAGAAGCTTTTCAGCTCAAAAGGGCGGAGCCCCGTATCAGCACGTTTATTTCGATCGCTCAATGTCTCGAATCAGGGCTCGTGACTGACGAACTAAGTCGCTGAGCCGACGCCGTTCCTCCTTGGCTTCGCGGGTAAAAAGTCCGTGCTTGAGAGCGTTGTGATTCCCGATAGGGGCGCCAGATCCGGGGGCACCGCCGTGCATTCGACAGCGTTTCTTTCCGTTAACAGCGGGAGATCGACACCGCTTACCGGATCGGGTCCTGGCACCGCAGCGGGGGCTTGAAAACATTGGCCCGGTGTTGCGCGGCTGCAAGTCGGTCATTTTTTTGATCGGCGCTTTGCCGGAATTGGACTGAACTCGACGTCGGTGACAGGTAGCGGTGACTTGGGATCGGGCAGTGCTAGATGGGATACCTCGACGCTTTGTGATCCAGTCTCGCGCGGTGAATGGTTGACGTTTCCGACGATGGCTTGACCGCCGTCCCGTATCGATACGTTTTGGACCGTAACGTTCTGTCCGCCTCCCGTTCGATAGCGCTTGAGCGCCTCCATCTGGATTGTGAAAGTACGACAAAGCTTATTCAGCGCCCGCTCCGCGCTGTCCTGTTGTTGAGTTGTTTGGGTGTGTTGGTACCGACGAACCTGGGTCATGATCGCCATTTGGATGGCTGCCATTTGAGACGCGATCATTGCCTCAATCTGATCCCTGGGCTCAATTCCTTTGACAACGGCCAGCATGAAATTGAGACCGCTTTCCTGGATTTGTGGTCCTTGCGACCCTGCGTTGGCAAGTTGTCTCAGCAGCCCGCTTAGGAAGGCGTAATCGTCTGTTCCCACCGCATCCATCAAACGCAAAGTACCAATCACTTCGTCAGGATGGTCTGCCACGATCATCGGCTTGCCCGCATTTTGTATGACCTTCGCCCGCGGGGCGTTCATTTCCAGTTTGGCAGCCACTCTCCGGCATGTCGCCCGCTCTTCAGCGTCCGGCTGGTATTGCACTTTTACTGCTGTGCTCATCGGTTCCATTGTCTCGCTTGCCCCCACGAAGAACTATCCAGGCGGTATCCCGCAAAATCGACGATCAGTGAAACAAAAAGCGACGGTTGAGACCCGCAATGCACCGGTTGCTTCCGTCCTTTGCGCCATTTCGGCGGCGTCGTTTGTTTTGCTACGGTGCATGGGGTTGTTTTTCAAGAAAGTCGACCCTCGGGTCCAACCCGATTGATCCGAGATCCGTCAGGCTTGGTTTCGGCCCGTCGCACCTTGGGGTTCGATCACTCGCCGCGTTAGGCAACGCATCACGCTAACGATCGCCGATGTGTGTTGACCAGAACTGATCAAAAGGAGCAGTCTGGACCCGTTCCAAAGCGGCTCGTCCAGGTGCGACAAGCGGTGTGTGTTCGGTCAACGCGATCGCTGACACCAACTCACGATACGAAATGGGAGGAAATCATGAGCGAACATGACGAAAGTCGTCGCGCGTTCATAGTAGGTGCGGTCGGGGCGGGCGCTGCCGCCGGCGCGACCGTCGTCGAGACGGCGTATGCCCGCACCCAGCGACCAGTGCAGGTGCAACACCAAGCCGCACCGAAGACGGCGCAGGCCACCGACACCGGCCACGTCGACAATGGTCTGGGACGCGGTGCATTCTTCAATGAGGACCACGCCGAGACCGTTGCGGCTTTCGCCGAACGCCTGATGCCGGGCGCGCAAGGCAAGCCTGGCGCGCGGGATGCCGGCGTTCTCAATTACATCGATCTAGCTCTCGCTGGCGCTTACGCAGATCAGCAGGATTTCTATCGCCGCGGCCTCGCGCAACTCGATGCGTATTGTCGCAAGACGTACAACCAGCCGTTCGTCAGGCTGAGCCCGGCGCAGCAGGACGAAGTGATCGGCGCGCTGGAGCAGGGCAAGGCGACGGAGTTCACCTATCCGAAGGCGCAGGCTTTCTTCAACACGCTGCGCACACACACCATGGAGGGGATGTTCGCCGACCCTGTCTACGGCGGCAACAAGAACTTCGCCGGCTGGCGCCTCGTCGGCTTCCCCGGCACCCAGCTCTATTACACGCCCGCCGACATGGCGAGCCAACAAGCCTTCACACGCGCTCCCATCATCGGTCTGCAATCGCAGGCCGCGACCCGAAAGGCCTGAGCCATGGCAACCGAAAAGACGGATGTCGTCATTGTAGGCATGGGCGCAGTCGGCGGCGTGATGGCGGCCGAACTCGGCAAGGCGGGAATGAAGGTGATCGGACTAGAGCGCGGTCCGCGCTTGAAGACCGGCGATTTCACGCTCGACGAATTGCGTTACTTCCAGCGCAAGGATCTGCGGCCCAGTCCGAAAACGCAGCCCGTGACGTGGCGTCCCAACGCCAACACGCCTTCGTTCCGGCTGCCGCAAATGGATTACGGCAACCAGGCGGGCGGCGGCACGGTCCACTACGGCGCCGTGTCATGGCGATTGCACGAGGACGATTTCCGCGCCCGCAGCCACACGATCGATCGTTACGGCGTCAAGGCGATCCCGGAGGATTCTTCGCTCGCCGACTGGCCGCTGAACTACGCTGACCTCGAGCCATTCTATGATCGTGCCGAGTACGATCTCGGCGTGTCAGGCAAGGCCGGCAATCTCCAGGGCAAGAAGATCGACGGCGGCAATGTCTTCGAAGCGCCGCGTCAACGTGAATACCCCCTGCCGGCCCTTACCAAGGACCAGCCGAGCATCCTGTTCGAAACCGCGGCGAAGTCGCTCGGCTATCACCCGTTTTCGACGTCCGCACGCAATCCTGTCGCAGCCCTACAAGGGACGGCCGGCGTGCACGTACTGCACGTATTGTCAGGCGTTCGGCTGCTACATCGGAGCGAAGTCGAGCATCCTCGTCACCAAACTTCCTGAGGCGGACGCGACCGGCAACGTCACCATCAAGACCGGTGCGATGTGCCATCGCATCAACAGCAACGGCAGGCGCGCCACCGGCGTCTCCTACTACGGTCCGGACGGCTCCGATAACACCATCGAGGCGGAAATCGTCATTATCGGCACATTCATCTACGACAACACGCGCTTGCTGCTGTTGTCGAAGACCGATGCTTTCCCGAACGGGCTTGCCAATTCGAGCGGCCAACTGGGCAAGCACATCATGGCGCACATGATGCCGAACGTGTTCGTCGGCTTCGAGGACCGTCATGTGAATACTTACATGGGCCCGAGCGCCCAGAAGTACACGATCGACGACTTCAACGCCGACAATTTCGATCATGGCGGCCTGAACTTCATGCGCGGCGCCCAGATTTCGGTGGGTACGCCGAATCTCGAGGGCGGTCCGGTCAGCTTCTCGACGGTCGCTCCGCCGCCCGGCACGCCAAGGTGGGGCGCCGCCTATCACGACTTCCTCGCAAAGTACTTCACGCGCCACGCCGTGATGGTCGGCCAGACGGAAAACCTCCCCTACGGCGATCAGACCATCGACCTCGATCCCAATGTGCGCGATGCGTGGGGCCTGCCGGCGCCGCGTATAACCTACGACTGGCGCCGCCCGAATGAGGTGGCACGCGTTGCCTTCATGCAGGAGAAGATGGAGGCCATCGGCCGGGCCATGGGCGGCAACGTCGTGTGGCGCGGGCCGCTCTCGCCCGGCATGCCGGGCGCACACCACGAAGGCGGCACGCGCATGGGCAACGATCCCAATACCTCGGTCGTCAACAAATACGGCCAGACCTGGGATATTCCGAACCTGTTCGTGATCGGCAGCTCGACGTTCCCGTCGATGAGCGGCTTCAATCCGACGCTGACCATCGAGGCGCTCGCCTACTTCAGCGCCGATGCCATCGCGAACCGGTACAAGAAGAGCCCGGGGCCGCTGCTGTAAGCAAAGGGCGCGATAATCAGGACCGCGAGACAGTCTGACGGTCTCGCAGTTCGATGTTTTTCTGCATCGAAACGACGTGACTGAGCGCGCGGCCGCTGCCGTCAGGCTCCGTCGTTTCTGGCACGGAGGGAAGACGCCGTGGCAACCGAAAAAGCGGATGTAGTGATCGTCGGCGTCGGCGCCGTGGGCAGTATCATGGCAGCTGAACTCGGCAAGGCCGGGCTCAAGGTCGTCGCCCTTGAACGCGGGCCGCGCCTCAAGACCGCTGATTTCACCTTCGACGAATTGCGCTACTTCCAGCGCAAAGACTTGCGACCTGACGCGAAGATCCAGCCGGTGGTTTGGCGGCCGAACACGAATACCGCCACTTCGGTCGGACTCGCACGGATGAACTACGGTAATCAAGCTGGCGGCGGGACGGTGCATTACGGCGCCGTATCCTGGCGGCTGCATGAAGATGACTTTCGTGCCCGCTCGCACACGATCGAGCGTTACGGTGCCTCGGCGGTGCCGCAGGATTCGTCCTTGATCGACTGGCCGTTGAATTATGCCGAACTCGAACCGTTCTACGATCGTGCGGAATACGATCTCGGCGTCTCCGGCAAGGCCGGCAATCTGCAAGGCAAGAAGATCGACGGCGGCAACGTTTTCGAAGCGCCGCGCCAGCGCGAGTATCCGCTACCGCCGCTCGCCAAGGAAGAACCGTCGGCGCTGTTCGAATCGGCCACAAAGAACCTCGGCTATCATCCGTTTTCCAGCCCCCGCGCGATCCTTTCGCAGCCCTACAAGGGGCGCCCCGCGTGCACGTATTGCACGTTCTGCCAAACATTCGGATGCTATATCGGGGCGAAATCGAGCACGCTCGTCACCAAGCTTCCCGATGCGGACGCGACCGGCAACGTGACAATCAAGACCGGCGCGATGTGCTATCGCGTCAACAGCGGCAGCAAGCGCGTCACCGGCGTCTCGTATTATGGGCCTGACGGTTCGGATAACACCATCGAGGCCGAGATCGTCATCCTCAGCACGTTCATCTACGACAACACGCGGCTGCTGCTGTTGTCGAAGACCGATGCCTTCCCCAACGGTCTTGCCAATTCGAGCGGCCATGTCGGAAAGCACATGATGGCGCACATGACGCCCAATGTGCTGGTCGGCTACGACGATCGCCATCTCAACATCTACATGGGGCCGAGCGCGCAGAAATATACGATCGACGACTTCAATGCCGATAACTTCGATCATGCTGGCCTCAACTTCATCCGCGGCGCTCAGATTTCCATCGGCACTCTGAACCTCGAAGGTGGGCCGATCAGCTTTACGATGATGGCGCCGCCGCCTGGAACGCCGACATGGGGAGCGGCCTATCGCGAATTTTCGGCGAAGTACTTCTCCCGGCATGCGGCCATCACAGGGCAGACGGAAAATCTCCCCTACGCCGATCAGATGATCGATCTCGATCCCCATATTCGTGACGCCTGGGGACTGCCGGCGCCACGCCTGACCTATAACTGGCGTCGTCCGAACGAACTCGCGCGAGTCGAGTTCATGATGAAGAAGATGGAAGCGATCGGACGAGCCATGGGAGCGAACTTGGTTTGGCGGGCGCCGCTCAACCAGGGACAGCCCGGCTCACACCATGAGGGCGGCACCCGGATGGGCAGCGACCCGAGCAATTCAGTCGTGAACAAGTATGGTCAGAGCTGGGATATTCCGAACCTGTTCGTCGTCGGCAGTTCGACATTCCCGTCGATGAGCGGCTTCAATCCGACGCTCACCATCGAGGCGCTTGCGTATTACAGCGCGGATGCAATCGGGAGCCGCTACAAACGGAGCCCTGGTCCTCTGCTGTAGGGGCAGGGCGCTTCGCCCGCGGCTGACGAACAAAAAAAGAGCGGCAATTTCTGCCGCTCTTCGTCGCCGCGAAGGAGGCGGGCAAGATGCCCGCGCTCCAAGGGTTCGTCCGGCGCTTACTTCGCCTGCGCCTTGAGAGCCGCGATGTCGGCCTCGCTGCGCAATGTCATCACGCCCATCTTGCTGTCGCGATAGATCGGCACGATCACCTTGGTGACGCCGTCACGCTCGAGGAGCGAGATGTGACGGATTTCGGTGCCGCGCGTCGGCAGGTCGAACATGGTCCACTGACCGTCCGCGGGGTCGTATCGGGTGATGCGGTCGGCGGTCCACAGATTGCCCCAGACGTTGTGACGCTGATCAACCGCGATGTGATACGGCTGGTAGCTCGCATTGGGGAAGGGAATGATCGTCGTCTGCATCGTCTTGGTGTCGATGCGGGCGAGGCTTGCGCCCCACGAATTGCCGACCCACAGCACGTCGGCATTCTTGTCCGTGCCCATGCGGCGCGGTCCTTCCGACCACGGCACCGGCGCGTTGAAGGACAATTCGTTGAAGTTCTCGTAGAACGAGCGAGCCTGCGGCGACACGCGGTCCATCTGCTCCTTCACCGCCGGCAGCTTGACCTCGGTCGCCTTGCCGGTAGCGACGTCGCCGTGGCCGATGGTGTCGAGGGCCATCTGCGCCCACCAGCCGTTGCCGTCGCGATCGCCGGCGGCACCGTAAGTCATGCCGGTGCCCTTCGGCGACTTGTAGGGCTGGATCGACTTAAAGTCGGTGAACGTCAGGGTCTCAGGATCGAAGCGAACGGCGCCATCGGGAGCCGACGCCCAGATCTTTCCTTTGCCGTCGACGTCCATGGTCACGGCGCCGCCGAGCGGCGACATATTGTCGGGCGTCACGAAGACGCTGATCTTCTCCGTCTTGACCTCGAGCTTTCCGAGGCTGCGGCGGCCGGAGTTCACGTCGAACCAGAAGTCGCCATTGGCGTCGCGGGTCAGGCCGTGTGCGTTGGCGGCGAGGCCGTCAGCGGCGCGATCGACCTTGAGCCACTTCACCTCGCCGGTCTTGGTATCGACCTTTCCAATGGTCGCGAGCCGGTTTGCATTGTTGTTGGTGAAGTAGAGATTGCCGTCGAGGCCCATGCCGCCGTCGTGGGGCATCTGGCCGAGTTTCGAGGTCACGCCAAGCGACCAGTCGGAGCCATCGTTGACGTCGGTCAGCGATGCGACCTTGCGGGCTCCGATGCCGGCGTCCGGGTTGAGCGGAAGATCATAAGTTTGCCACACCACGCGGGCGGCTTCGCCAGTCGGACGCGGCCGGTCCTTGATCTTCATCGAGGTTTCGCCGGGACCGCGGGCGCGGGCGAGATAGGCGGCCAATTCCTTGCGGTTGTATTCAATGATCTGGCTCACCTTGGCATTGGCGCCCGGATAGACGCCGGAGCCCGGCACGACCTTCATCAGATTGATGATCTTGTTCCAGCCGGCTTCATCGAACTTGAATTGCAGCGGATAGCCGGGGGTGTGACAGCCGGTGCATTGGCTGGTGAAGATCTTCTTGATGTTGGCGTCGGCGTCGGTGTCCTCAGGCAGCGCGTCAACCAGCATCTCCGGAGGTAGCTGACGGATCTTCGCCTCGAGGTCGGTCATCGCCGTGAGCTTGAAGTCGTGATGCGCGGTTGCACCGAGGTCGACTTCGCCTTTAGCGGTCTCAAAGCTCAAGGCCTGCGCCCATACGCGGTATTTGCCGTCGGCGAGCGGCGGGAAGAAATAATCGCCGTTCTGATCGGTGTAGACGCTGGTGGTGATCGTCGAGCCTTCCTTCTTGGCGGACACCTGGACGCCTTCGAGCTTCTGGCCCTTTGCCGTCGCGATCGAGCCGGTGAGAACGTGGTCTGCGGCCGACGCCGATGTCACGGCGAAGCCGGCGGCCGCGAGAATCGCGGCACCGGTCAAAAGTCTGTCACGTATCTGTTTCATGGGGTCTCTCTCCTTTACGTCTTTCATTCGGCGCCACCGGCGCGACGCGGCGCGGCAGCAGGGGTCGCTTCAACCGGAACCGTACGCACATACGAGATGATCGCCTCGATCTGATCGGGCTTGAGGTAGAATTTGAATGCCGGCATCCGCGGCGTGCCATTGGTGATGAATTCACGCATCACGTCGTCGTCGCCACCGCCGGCTTCCTTGTTGAGCGCCGGGCCATAGGTCCGGGCGCCGAGGGCGGGCGGTAGGTGACAAACGCCACACGACTGGGCGAACACGAGCCGTCCCGTCTTCTGCTGATCGGTGAGATTGTCGCTGGGCTGTTGGGCGAAGGCGGATTGCGAAGCAACGGCAAGCACGAACAGGCCATACGCGGTTCGCTTCATGAGCTTCCTCCAGATTTAAGCTTGTTATTGCGATCTTATGCCGCAGTTTTAGGAAAGGGAAGGGTGCTCCCCCGTCGCATAACGAGCCTAGACCAGCGGCGCAATGCATCCCTGCCGCTTCTCGATCGCAATCACTATGTGCGGTTTAGCCCCGCGGCCTTGTGCCGTTGGATGTCTTGATACCGAGTAAACGGCGCGCAGGGTTGTGGTGGCTACCCCCTGAAATACCCCCCTGAAAGGAGAGAGCATGGCAACGATCAAACGCAAGGCGCAGGCACAGTGGACGGGTTCGGGCAAAGAGGGGCGTGGCGCGCTCACAACGCAGAGCGGGACGCTCTCGAACACGCCCTATTCCTTCAACACGCGGTTTGAGAACGGCACCGGCACCAATCCGGAAGAGTTGATCGCCGCGGCTCATGCAGGTTGCTTCACGATGGCGCTGGCGTTTCGGTTAAGCGGCGCCGGTCATCCGCCGCAGTCGCTTTCGACCTCGGCGGAGGTCAGTCTCACGCCAGAAGGGGCGGGGTGGAAGATCGCGGCCGTGGCGCTGTCGCTCAAAGGCAGCGTACCAGGCATCGACCGCGAGCAGTTTCTCGCTCATGCCGAGGAAGCCAAGAAGACTTGCCCGGTCTCGCGGGTGCTCAACGCAGACGTCAAGCTCACGGCCGAATTTGTCTGATAGGTTGGCCGATCGGGCGGATCTCACACCGGAGGTTTGCCTCCAATTGGATTGCAGTTCGATTTTCGCGTGCACATTCTCGGTGCGGTTCGCAAAGGAGCCTCTTCATGAGCTGGTTGCCAGACAAAGACCCGGTTCTCGGCGATAAGCCGTCATGTGATGCGCTTGAACTCGTCATCGTCCCTCGCGCGCGCGACCTCGGCGGCTTCGAGGTGCGCAGGGCGCTACCGCATACCAAACGGCAGATGGTCGGGCCCTTCATCTTTTTCGATCAGTTCGGCCCGGTGCAATTCCTGACAGGGCAGGGGATCGATGTGCGCCCGCATCCTCACATCGGGCTTGCGACCGTCAGTTACTTGTTCGACGGCCGCATTACGCATCGCGACAGCGAAGGCAACGCCCTCGACATTTTGCCCGGTGCGATGAATCTCATGACCGCCGGCCGCGGCATCGCCCATTCTGAACGGTCGCCGGTCGACGCCCGGCGAGGCAATCAGCCGATGTTCGGTATTCAGAGCTGGATCGCGCTGCCGGCTGAGGCGGAAGAAGTTGCTCCCTCTTTCATTCATTACGACGCCACGAGCCTCCCCGTTGTCGAGGATGGCGGGTTATGGGCGCGCGTGATCGCGGGCAAGGCATTCGGCCGGCCTTCGCCGGTCGCGATGCTGTCGGACTGGTTCTACGCCGAAGTCGTGCTGGAACCAGGTGCAAGCGCACCGCTCGATCCCGACCACGAGGAACGCGGCATCTATGTCGCGGAAGGAGAAATCGAAATTGCAGGCGATCGCTTCGAAGCGCCGAGCCTTCTGGTTTTCCGTCCAGGCGACCGCATCACCGCGACCGCGACGCGGCGCGCGCGGCTGATGTTTCTCGGCGGCAGCGCACTCGAGGGCCCGCGCTATCTGTGGTGGAATTTCGTCTCGTCGCGCCGCGAACGCATCGAGGAGGCCAAGGAGCAGTGGAAGTCCGGCCGGTTCGAGCCGGTGCCCGGCGAAACCGAATTCATTCCGCTGCCGGAGCAATAGTGCCGATCAGTTCTGGGTCGCGTCCGGAGCGATTGCACACCTGAAAAAGCAAAAAGGCCGCGAACGGCGGCCCTTTCGTATTCGAATGTGCACACGCAGTGCTTACGGGCAAGGATGACGCACACCGTCATAGCCAAGGAAGGTGCCCGTCGCCGGATCGTAGGATTTGTACCTCGCGCTGCAGTAAGCGACCGGACCACCAGGCCCCGGCCCGGGCGGCGGGGGAGCATACGCCGGAGCGGGCGGTCCGTAATAGTAGGGTCCGGGTGGGCCGTAATAATAGGGTCCCGGTCCGTAGTAATAAGGTCTTGCCAGCGCGCCGCCGATAATGGCGCCACCGAGAAGTCCCGCGCCGAAGCCCCAGCCGAAGCCGCGCCACTGCACCTGCTCAACATTGATTGCCGCCGCATTCTTGATCGCGAGCGCATCGACGACCGGGGCGGCCGTGGCGCTCGTGTAAGAAGCAACGCTCGCCGCCAGGACAGCTGCGGCCGTCAACGAAAGCACTCGGTTGGACATTTGAGAGATTCTCCGTTTCGTTTCCTCGCGCCCGGCGGAACTTTTACCCGAGAATCGGGCCACAATCGCGTCGAACATGCGGACACAGCATGAGCAATCGGGTTGCTTTGCGTCCGAATTTCGACTTTTGCCGGGCGCCGGGCCGATAGCGTCAATGCTTCCTTAACGTCGCGAGGCCCGCTGCGTTCGGCATAGCCGACGGACCGTCGCCGAATCGTTCACTGCATTAATGCAGCACATGTTAGATGAGCGGCGCTGAGCAAAAACGTGGAGGAAAGGGATGGGCGCGATCGAAGACAAGATACGGGCGATGAGCCATAGCCTGCCAGCGCCGTTCGAGTTCCCGAATCCCAACCGCACCGGCTGCGTCGTGGTCGGCTCAATCGTGTATGTATCCGGCCACGGGAGGAATCTGAGTGGACCAGGCGTGAAATCGGTGGGAAAGGTCGGTCGTGATCTTACGCTTGAAGAAGGCTATGCGGCGGCGCGCGCGGTGGCGCTGTCGATGCTTGCGAGCCTGAAGCAGGAACTTTGCGATCTCGATCGTATCAAGCGCGTGATTCGTCTCTTCGGCATGGTCAACGTGGCGCCGGGTTTCGATCGGATGCCTCAGGTAATCGATGGTGCCTCGGACTTCTTCTACGAGCTGTTCGGCCCGCAGTTTGGCAAGCACGCGCGTTCGGCGGTGGGCATGGCGGAACTGCCGCACGGCATTCCGGTTGAGATCAACGGTGAATTCGAGTTGCGTTGATTGAGGGTAGCGCTGCCGCCGATAGTCACGCGATTTGTGCGGCGTCGCGCAGACTCTCGATCAACGCGGTACGCATCAGGAAAGCCTTAGCGAGAGCCGGATCCTCGGCGCGGCGGCGCATGTCGTCTCGATATTGCTGGCGCTTGACCGGATCGCGCTGCTCCATGTTCTGCTTGTTGGCGATCGTTGCTGTCTGCACATGAGCGGTTGCGACGTGACGGCGCTGGCGGACGTAGCGGTCGAGAGCAGTTTCAGCCTCCTCGCCATGAAGGACGCGGACCAGATTGTCCGCCAGATTGACGGCATCATGAATCCCGCTGTTCATGCCCATGGCGCCGATCGGGCTGTTGAGGTGAGCGCTGTCGCCGGCGAGGAGCACGCGGCCTTTGCGGAAGGTCGCGGCGACGCGCTGGGCGACGGTATAGCAATCGTAGATGACGATCTCGTAGTCCTGCGGCCGAGGATTGAAGCGCTGGAGCTTGCGCTGCGCCGTCGCGAGGGCACTATCGCCATCGAACGGCTCGTCGGGACGAACGGGGGCCACCAGCCGGTACACGCCCGGCGGGCCTTTCCATGAGATCTTGAAGAGGTTGTACCACTCGTCGGGATCGGCGATGTAATTACGGTAGGCATAGCCGTCGTCGGCGAAGTCATAAGGCGTGCCGATGATCGTGAAGCGCTCCGGATAAGTGAAGCCTTCGAATTCAACCCCGACGACCTTGCGCACCGTGCTGCGGGCGCCGTCCGCTCCGACCAAATAGCTTGCATGATGCCGTTCGCGCTTGCCGTCCGCGGTCTCGGCTTCGACGTCGACGCCGCCATCGCGCTCGGCGCAATCGACCACGGTGGTCTCCGTGCGAAGCGTGATGGCGGGCACTGCTTGCGCCATCTGGAACACGGTGCGCGACAGCTTGTCCTGCTCGCATTGCAGAACCCAAGGATGACGGGTCTCATCCTTGATGAGCGCATGGTCGAATGAGGCGAGCAATTGCTTCCCATCGTAATAATTCACGATGGGGCAAATGATGCCTTGCGGCTCGATCAGCTTATAGATGCCGAGATCATCGAGAATGTCGAGCGACGCCGGATGGATGGTCGCGGCGCGCGGTTCGGAATGAACGATGTCGCCGCTGTCGAACAGCGTCACCGCGATGCCCGCACGGCCGAGCATCAGCGCGACGATGAGACCAACCGGGCCGCCGCCCGCAATGATGACGGAACCGGGCACCTATTCGGCCGCGATGGCAGTCTCGGCGGGAACGACTTCCTTCACCGCGCCCTTCCAGCCACTGTGGGTGAGGTCGAAGACGACGCCGTTCGGGTCCTTGTACTTCACCTCATAGTAGGTGTCGGGGTTATTGTCGGCGCGGCCCTGATAGTAGCTGCCGCCGGCGGCGACCACCTTCTTGGCGGTCTCATCGAGGTCATCGACCCACATGCCGAAGTGAATGAGGCCGTAATGGCCGGCCGTGAAGCCGGGCACCTCGCCCGGAAACCTGAGCAGGGCCACGTTGATCGTGCCGTCGCTGACGTAAAGGCCGACGCCCGCCCGGCCCACAACCTTCATCCCGAACGCCTCGTCGAAAAACTTCGCCGCCTTCTCCGGATCGGGAACGGAAATTGCGATATGACGAAGCCGTGCAGCCATGGGAGTCTCCTGCTGAATGATTGCGTTCTGCCAAGGAGGCCACGAAGTTGCGATGGGGTCAAATCGTTTTCACAGGCCTCACACGTGCGGCAGCACGTGTTCTCCGAACAGTTCGACGGTACGCACCGGATCATCGGCAAGGCTCACCGTGAACATCAGCCGGCTGGCTCCGGCGGCCTTCGCCGCGCGCGTCTGGGCGAGACAATCGTCGGGATTGCCGCAGACCGCGAGCCGCCGCGACAGGTAGTCGAACAAGCCGAGTTCTTCGACAAGCGCGATGTCGGCCTCGCCAGGGCGGGTGCTGTAGCGCCGCCGCAGCTCCAGGAGCGGTTCGCGCAGATGATCGGGCACGCCGCGCGTTTCGAGGTTCTTTTCGCCGATCACATATCCCGTGACGAACGCAAGGATGGCGCCGACCTTGCGTCGCGCGACCGAACGATCCTCGGTGCAGTCGAGCGCTGCGATTTGCCAGATCTCGATCTCGCCCGGCGAGCGTCCCGCAGTTGTTGCGCCCGCGACGATGTCAGCAGTCGATTGGGCGATGTTGTCGGCGCCGAGGCCATAATTCACGAACGCGCCGTCAGCCACGCGTCCGGCTGCCCGCAGCGGCCGCGGATGAGAGGCGGCGAGGAACACCGGCGATGCGCGCTTTATCCACGGCAAGTGTGTATTTGCCTGTCCAAGCTGCGCCGGCTTGCCGGCAAGGGCCGTCTTGATGAACGCGACGCCATCGGCGAGCTGGTTCGCGTTGGCGCGACCAAGCCCCAGGTTCTTGGTGCCGCTATGGCCGGCACCAATGCCCAGCACGGCGCGGCCGGAAGACACGAGATCGAGCGAGGCAATGGCGGCAGCGCTGACCGCCGGATGGCGCGAGACCAGATTGGTCACGCAAATGGCGACCTTGGCGCGGCGCGATGCCTGCGCGACGACGGTCGCGGCAACCCACGGGTCCATGGCATTGCCGGGCGTATCCGCGATGCCGATCATCGCGTAGCCGTAGCGATCGGCGGCGCGGGCGAGCCTTTCGCATAGTTCAACAGTGTAGGGCCAGAAGAAGAACCCGATTTCCATGGGGATCTCGTGTCGATAAAGCGCACGGGAGCATAACGTTTCGCGCTCGTGCGGCGCCGGTGCGCTTATTGCGATTGGCAGGCGAGGAACCGATTGGCCGATCGTGTATTGTCATAAACTCGATCCCGGCCAAATACCAAGCCTCTGCGCCAGCAGGCAATGTCAGACAAGGTGATTGCCGATGACGGATGGCACAAAACTGCGCCTGCGGTCGCAGCAATGGTTCGACAATCCGGACAATCCGGGCATGACCGCGCTCTATCTCGAGCGCTACCTCAACTTCGGCCTGACCCGCGAGGAGCTATGCGCGGGGAAGCCGATCATCGGCATTGCCCAGACCGGCTCGGATTTGTCGCCGTGCAATCGGCATCACATCGAACTTGCCAAGCGCGTGCGGGACGGCATCCGCGATGCCGGCGGTATCGCGCTGGAATTTCCGGTGCATCCGATTCAGGAAACCGGCAAACGCCCGACAGCCGCGCTCGACCGCAATCTGGCCTACCTCGGACTTGTCGAAGTTCTCTACGGCTATCCGCTGGACGGCGTCGTGCTGATGACGGGCTGCGATAAGACGACACCGGCCTGCCTGATGGCCACGGCGACCGTCAACCTGCCTGCGATCGTGCTGTCAGGTGGTCCGATGCTCAACGGCTGGTGGAAGGGGGAGCGCTCGGGTTCCGGTTCCGCGGTCTGGCGGGCACGCGAACTGCATGCTGCCGGCCGCATCGACTATCAGGAGTTCATCGACATCGTCGCTTCGTCGGCGCCATCGGCGGGACATTGCAACACCATGGGCACCGCCTCGACGATGAATGCGCTCGCCGAGGCGCTCGGCATGTCGCTGCCGGGTTGCGCCGCAATTCCCGCACCGTATCGCGAGCGCGCGCAGATCGCCTATATGACGGGGCTCCGCGCGGTCGAGATCGTCAACAAGGACCTCAAGCCGTCGGATATTCTGACGCGTGCGGCGTTCGAGAACGCGATCGTGGCGTGCTCGGCGATTGGCGGTTCGACCAACGCCCCGATTCATATCAACGCCATCGCGCGGCACATTGGTGTGCAGCTTGACCTTGATGACTGGGAGCGGATTGGTCTCGACGTACCGCTCCTTGTCGACATGCAGCCGGCCGGAAAATACCTCGGTGAGGAATATTTCCGCGCCGGCGGCTTGCCCGCGGTCATGCATGAACTTCATGCGGCCGGACGCATCCACGGCGATGCGCTCACCATCAACGGCCGGACCATGGCGGAAAACGTCGCGGAGTCGACGTCGCAGGATGCAGACGTGATCCGGCCTTACGACAGGCCGCTCAAGGCAATGGCAGGCTTCAAGGTTCTGCGCGGCAATCTGTTCGACTCCGCCATCATGAAGCTCAGCGTGATTTCCGAGGAATTCCGCGCCCGCTATCTTGCGAACCCGAGCGATCCGGAAGCCTTTGAGGGCCCTTGTGTCGTCTTCGAGGGGCCGGAGGATTACCACCGCCGCATCGATGATCCGAAGCTCGGCATCGACGAAACGACGATGCTCGTCATCAGGGGCGTGGGCCCGATCGGGTATCCCGGCTCGGCGGAGGTAGTGAACATGCAGCCGCCGGCGGCACTGATCAAACGCGGCGTGACGTCGCTGCCTTGCATCGGCGATGGCCGTCAGTCCGGCACCTCCGGCTCGCCGTCGATCCTCAACGCTTCGCCGGAGGCAGCGGCCAACGGGGGCCTCGCGCTGCTCAAGACCGGCGACCGTGTCCGCATCGACCTTCGCAAGGGAAGCGCGGACATTTTGCTTTCGGGCGATGAACTCGCCCAGCGCCGTCGCGCGCTGCAGACGAGCGGCGGCTTCAAATATCCCCCGAGCCAGACGCCCTGGCAGGAAATTCAACGCGGTATGGTCGACCAGCTGGCCGATGGCATGGTGCTCAAGCCGGCGGTTAAATATCAACGCGTCGCGCAGACATTCGGCGTGCCGCGCGACAATCATTGAAGCCTTTCTTAGATCGGGGTGCCAACGAAATGACGGGACGTCTCGCCGACAAAACTGCATTTGTCACCGCGGCAGGGCAGGGGATTGGTCGCGCCATTTGCGAAGCCTTTATCGCCGAAGGCGCCAGACTGATCGCGACCGACCTCGATGCGGCTAAACTCGAAGGCCTAGCGACCGCGCGGAGCGAGAAGCTTGACGTGCGCTCGACCGCCGCGGTTGAAGCGATGGCGCAGGAGGTGACGAAAGCCTTCGGTGCGCCGGACATCCTCGTCAATTGTGCGGGCTTCGTGCACCACGGCTCGGTGCTTGATTGCAGCGAAGCGGACTGGGACTTCTCGTTCGACCTCAACGTCAAATCGATGCATCGTACCTTGCGGGCGTTTCTGCCCGGCATGATCGCAAAGAAGCGCGGCTCGATCGTGAACATTTCATCGGTGGTGTCGTCGATCCGCGCCGTGCCGAACCGCTACGTGTACGGCGCCACCAAGGCTGCCATCATCGGTCTCACCAAGGCGGTCGCGGCTGATTTCATCAAGCAGGGCATTCGTGCGAACGCGATCTGTCCGGGAACAATCGAGACGCCGTCGCTTGAGGGGCGCGTCACCGACCTGTCGAAATCGACCGGGCGAGGCCTCGATAAGGTGCGCCAGGATTTCATCGACCGTCAGCCCATGGGCCGCCTCGGCACCGCGGCCGAAGTCGCGGCGCTCGCCTTGTTCCTCGCCTCCGATGAATCGAGCTACATCACGGGACAAACTCATCTCGTCGATGGCGGCATGGCTTTGTGAGGGCAAGAGCGTTCGGCTCCCTGGCCAATCGCGCGAAATCGGCTGCACTGCGATATGATCTAAAGGGGCGGTCGCCATCGAAGGCCGCATTCTCAAGCATTGCAAAAGGTGCGCGGGCCCAAAACGCAAAGCGCGGACCGCGCTTCGTTATAAGGTGTTAGCCCATGCACGTCCTTGTCACCGGAGCCGCTGGCATGATCGGCCGCAAACTTGCGGCGCAGCTCGCGCGCGACTGCGTGCTGAAGGGCCGAACGATCCGACGCATGACTCTCGTCGATATCGCGGCACCCGTACGGCCGGACGGCGTCGCATTCGATGTCGCAACCGCATCGGCAGATTTGTCCGAGCCGGGTACAGCGAGCGAACTGATTGCCACTCGACCCGACATCATCTTTCACCTCGCCGCCGTGGTGTCGGGCGAGGCCGAGGCGGATTTTGCCAAAGGTTACCGCGTGAATTTCACCGGCATGCGCGATCTGTTGGAGGCGCTCCGCCAATCAGGCTATCGACCGAGACTTGTGTTCGCGTCCTCGATTGCAGTGTTCGGAGCCCCGTTTCCGGATGCCATCCCGGACGATTTCCTGTCAGCCCCGCTCACCTCATACGGAACGCAAAAGGCGATAGGCGAACTGTTGTTAGCTGACTACACGCGCCGCGGATTCGTCGACGGCATCGGCATCAGGTTGCCGAGCATCGTGGTCCGGCCGGGGCGACCAAATCAGGCTGCCTCCGGATTCTTCTCCTCCATCATTCGCGAACCGCTTGCCGGAGAGGAGGCGGTGCTGCCGGTCTCCGAAACCGTGCGTCACTGGTTCGCGAGCCCGCGCGCGGCGGTCGGCTTCCTGATCCATGCCGCCGGCCTCGATCGGACCTTGTCGGTCCGCGAGTTCAACTTCACGATGCCGGGCCTGTGCTGCACCGTCGGCGAACAGATCGAAGCGCTCGCCCGTGTCGCGGGCGCGAAAGTTGCGGCCCGCATCCGCCGCGTGCCGGATGAGACAGTGATGCGGATCGTCGCCGGATGGCATGAGAATTTCGACCCGCGCCGCGCCCTGGAACTCGGTTTTAACGCCGAAGCCTCTTTTGATGACATCATCCGTATCCATATCGAAGAGGAACTGGGCGGCAAAATCCCGCACTAAGCCGCGTGGCTTGGGTGCTATATTTTCTACGAGTTGTCGCCATTATTTGGCGCTCCAGAGGTGAGTGATGATCTTCCGCCAGCTCTACGACATCGTTTCCGGCACCTATTCCTACCTGATCGCGAGCCGACGCGGCGCGGAGGCGCTCATCATCGATCCGGTGCTGGAGAAGGTCGACCGTTACATCGCACTCCTCAATGATCTCGACCTGCGTCTTGTCAAAGCGGTCGACACCCATCTGCATGCCGATCACATCACGGGGCTAGGCGCACTGCGCGATCGCACCAACTGCGTGACGGTGATGGGGCAGGAGACCAAGGCGGATGTGGTCTCGATCCGGGTGGCGGATGGCGAGAAGCTCGAGATCGAAGGGATCGGCCTCGACGTGCTCTACACGCCGGGCCATACCGACGACTCCTACAGCTTTGTCATGGGCGATCGTGTCTTCACCGGCGACACGCTGCTGATCCGCGGCACGGGCCGCACCGATTTCCAGAACGGCGATCCGCGCGCGCAATATGAATCGCTCTTCAATCGGCTGCTGCGGCTGCCGGAGGAAACCCTCGTCTATCCGGCCCACGACTATAAGGGCGACACGGTCAGCACAATCGGCGAGGAGAAGCGTTGCAATCCGCGCCTGCAGGTGCGCTCGGTCGAAGAATACGTCGACCTGATGAACAACCTGAAGCTCCCGAATCCGAAGATGATGGACATCGCGGTGCCGGCCAATATGCGCGTGGGGCTCGCGCAGGAGGCGGTCGCCGCGCGCGGATGGTCGCTCAGCGCGGCGGAAGCAGCAAAGCTCGTCGGCCAGAACGACGTTGCGCTCGTCGACCTGCGCGAGCGCGGCGAGCGTGAGCGCCATGGAACGATCCCGGGCTCTATCCACGCGCCTTACCAGAATCTGCAGGACTACATCGGTAAGGGCGGCGTACTGCGCCAACTCGCACGTACGAAGCGCCTCGTGTTCTACTGCGCCTATGGCGAACGTTCGGCCATGGCGGTCCAGGCCGCGCACGATGTCGGGATCGAAACTGCGCGCCACATTCAAGGCGGCGTCTCCGCCTGGAAAAAGGAAGGCGGATTGCTGGAGCCCCCGGAGGCGTGCGGCGCGCGCGCGAAGGCGAGCGCCTGATGCTCGTCACCGACGCCCAGGTGCATCTGTGGGAACCTGAAACATCGGAGCGACCCTGGCCGAAGCCGCTGGCGCGCCCGCCGCATCGACCGAACGGCTTTTCCGTTGACGAAATGCTGGCCGAGATGGCCAGCACCGGCGTCGACCGCGCCGTGCTCGTTCCGCCAGCATGGGCGGGCGACAGCAACGACTTTGCTCTCCACATCGCTCAACGGTATCCGGACCGTTTCGCGGTCGTCGGTCGCTTTGACCCGCGGGCCGCGGATGCTGAGCCGCGGCTGGCCGAGTACATGCGGCCGCCGCATATGCTTGGGCTGCGCATGTCCTTCCACGTCAAGCCGTATTGCGACTGGCTCGACGATGGCTCGCTGGCATGGTTTTGGGCGGCCTGCGAACAGCATGGCATTCCCGTGATGGCGCTGGTACCCGGGATGGCCGGCAAGATCGCCGGCGTCGCCGCGCGTCATCCGGGCCTCACAATTCTGATCCCGCATATGGGCTGTGTACTTGACGTGCACGGTGCCGAAGCCTTTGCCGATATCGACGCGCTGCTCGCGCTTGCCCGCTATCCCAACGTCGCGGTCATGGTGTCATCGGCGCCGTGTTTCTCCCGCGAAGCCTATCCGTTTGGCGATCTGCATTCCTATGTCAGGCGTATCTACGATGCGTTCGGCCCACGCCGGCTGATGTGGGGTGCTGATCTCAGCAGGCTGACGAGCACTTATGCCGAATGCCTGGAGATGTTTTCACGAGGGTTGGACTTCCTCTCCGCGGAGGACCGCGAATGGATCCTCGGCCGCACACTCGCGCAAGTGCTCCGCTGGCCGGAGCCGACAAAAGCGTCGTAGGTCCGATGCGCCGTAGGCTGCGCAAAGCGCAGCGTGCGCACGCGGTAAACATGCAGCGCAGCCGGTGCGCACGCTTCGCTTTGCGCACCCTACAGCCCGCTGCCATGAATGGCGTTACGCAAAATAGGCCCGCGCGATTTCCCTGCGATCGCCCTCATCCTGCAGACTGCCTTCGAAGATCTGCCGGCCTGCGGCCAGCACGATGCATCGGTCCGCGAGCGCCTGCGCGAGTTCGAGGTTCTGCTCGACCAGCATCAAAGCGACGCCGCTCTTTCGAATGCGGTTGATGACCGGCACGAGTTCGCGCAGCACACCGGCCGCGAGCCCGGCCGAGGGTTCGTCGAGAAGCAGCACGCGCGGACGCGAGATGAGGGCGCGCCCGACCGCCAGCATCTGCTGCTCGCCGCCGGAGAGAGATCCCGCGAGTTGGCCCCGGCGTTCGGCCAGCGCCGGAAACACTTCGTAGACCTCGTCGAGCGGCATCGCAGTACGGCCGCGCGCCGCGGCCGTACCAGCGAGCAAGGTTTCCTCAACCGTGAAGGTGAAGAAGAGCTCGCGCCACTGCGGCACCAAGGTCAGTCCGCGGCGGACGATGACGCTCGTCGATTTGCCGGTAATCAATTCGCCGTCGAACACGGCCCGGCCGGCTGCCGTGGGGATGAGGCCAACGATGGCTTCGACAGCAGAAGTTTTGCCCGCGCCGTTTGGGCCAAGGAGCGCAATCGCGCCGCCTTCCGCCAAAGTGAAGCTCAGATCGTGCACCGCCACGATCGGCCCGTAGGTGACGCGCAGTCCTCGAACCTCAAGCGTCATGCGGCGATCCTTCGCCAAAATAGATACGCTGCACATCGGGTGATGCCACCACATCGTGGGGCTTGCCCTCGGCGATGATCTTTCCTTGCGCCATCACCGCAAGGCGATCGCATACGCCGGTCAGGAACCCGATGTTGTGCTCTACGATCAGCATTGTGACGCCGAGCTCGCGGTTGATCGATTGAAGAAGTTGCGACAGCTGCGCGGCTTCGTCATGGCTCACGCCGGAAACTGGCTCGTCAAGGAGGATGAGCCGCGGCCGCGAGACGATGGCCCGCGCGATCTCCAGGCGGCGTTGGTTGCCAAGCGACAGCGCGCTCGCCCGGATATCGCCGTAGCCGTTAAGCCCGACGGCATCGAGTGCTGCGTCCGCACGCTCGGTTTCCGTCCGGCTGACCGGACCGGCGACGGCGCCATCAACGCTGCGGCGCAGCACAGCGGGGATGGCGTTGCGACCGAGCCCGATGAGGACATTGTCGCGACAGGTCAGTGACGGAAATGTTGCGATCTGTTGGAACGTGCGGGAAATCCCGAGCGCGATCCTCCGATGAATTGCAGTATCGAGCATAGGTTCACCGTATACCGCGATGCTGCCGCTGGTCGGAACGACGAAGCCTGAGATCGCATTGAAGAGCGTGGTCTTGCCGGCGCCGTTTGGCCCCATCAGCCCGTAAATCGTGCCTTGAGGCACATCGAGGGAGACGCCGGCGACGGCGGTGACCGCCCCATAGGCGACCGAGACATCGGCAATCGCGAGCGCTGTGGAGGCTGTGGTTGCCCCTGTATCCGAGCGGTCTCGCGCGGGTTTGGTAGTCGGCTGCGCCTCAACTGCGGACGAGAGTGATCGGTGAGGAGACACCTTTTGAGAGCGCGTTATCGCGCGGCGTAGAAGCCCGATGATCCCGTCCGGCATGAAGATGACGACGGCGAGGACGAGGGCCGACATGACGAGATCGGTGTAATCGGCGACCGGCCGCAGCACCTCGGGCAACAGGCGTATGATTGCGGCGCCAACGAGACCTCCCCAAAGCGATCCGACCCCGCCGATGATCGGGCCCGCCAGCGCGAAGATCGAAAGGACGATGCCGTAGCTGTCCGGGTCGACGATGCGCAGTCCTGGCGCGCTCAGTGCTCCGGCAAGCGCAAGCGTCGCGGAACTGAAGATGAAGCCGACAACGAGGTGCGATCCGATCGAAATGCCAAACGCGCGCGCCGCGATCTCGTTGGCCGCGAGGGCTCGCAGATTGATGCCAAACGCGCCCTGCAACAAGGCGGCGAGGAGGGGCAGGACCATCATCGTGACCACGGCGATGAAGGCCAGGAGCGCGAGATCGGTCGCGATCGGAATGCCGAAAATTTGCGGTGTCGGGACCGTCAGTCCCTGGGCGCCGCCGGTGAGCCCGGTCCATTCCCGCATCACGATAATGACGGTCGCTTGGAATACGAGCGTGACCATCGCGAGGTTATGGCTGCGAAAGCGCACGCACGGCACCCCGAGAATCAGCCCTCCGACACCACCGATGACGGCCGCGGCAGCAAGCGCAGCCGGGTAGGGCCAGCCCCACGCTGTTACCAAGAGGGTCGTGCCGTAGGCGCCGAGCGCCATCATGGCGCCCGCGGCGAGCGTGATGCAGCGGGCAAAGCCGACCAAAATGGCAAGGCCCACTCCGGTCAGCATGGCGGCGATCGTCATCGCCACAATAAATTTCCAATACGACCCAACAAACAAGCTGGCGAGAAAAATGCCTCCGACGGCAACGCTCGGCGTGAAGGTGGCGATCACCGCCCGACGGCGGCCGTCAGACACTGCGGACCTTCCGCTCCGGAAACAACCCGTCCGGCCTCCACAACAGCACTGCAAATAGAAGGAGGAAGCTGATGGCGCTCTTCGCCGCACTCGACACGTAGGCGGCCGCGAGAGTCTCGGCGATCCCCAGAATGAGGCCACCCAGAAGCGCCCCTCCGACCGAATCGAAGCCGCCGATCGCTGCCGCGACGAACGCCGCTGTTACGGTCGAGACCGCGAGTTCAGGCGAAACGCCTGTACTCGGAGCCGTAAATACTCCGGCAAGTCCGGCAAGCACGCCACCGAAGAACCAGGCCAACGCGTAGACGCCATCGACTGAATATCCGCAGAGCTGCGCGCCACGAACGTTCGATGCCATCGCCCGCATGCTGCGACCGGTGCGTGCGTAGCGAAACAGTAGAAAGCCCGACAGGCCGCACGCGAGCGCACCGAGCGATACCCAGATCTGCTCCCGCGTGATCACCACATCGCCCAAAAACAGCGGCGCGTTGGCGACTGCACTTGGCACAGCAAGAATCTCGGTGTTGTAGGCAAGGCGATAGGATTCCGACAGCACGATACCGAGGAAGATGGTGGCAACCAGCACGGCGAACAGATCGGCTTTGCGTAAGGCTTTCAATACTGTCGCTTCCAACAGCGCCGCAAAGCCGCCGATTACGATCGGCACCGCCACGTAGGCAAGCCAGTACGGCAGTTCGTATCGCACGACGACGAGATAGGCCCCGAAGGCGCCAAGCATCACGAGGCCGCCGTGGGCGAAATTGACGATACGCGTTGCCTTGTGGATTGCGACAAGACCGACGGCCGCAAGCGCATAAATTGCGCCGAATTTCACCCCGCCGACCGCGTTCATGATCAGTTCCGACATGGCTTCGGTCCCGCTGCCGCCCCTGCGCCGAGTGCGGCGCCTTTCCGCGCGCCGTGTCGACTATTGCGCCACCACCTGCCAGATGCCGTCCTTGATCACCGCGGCACCCATCTGCTTGTTGCCCTGGTGGTCGGTAGGCGTGAAGCTTTCCGGGAAGATGACGTCGGCGCCGCCGAGCTTTGAGGGCTTGGCATCGGTGAGATGGCTCCAGGCTTCGATCAGCTTCTCCCAGGTCAAGTCCTGGCCGGTCGCCTTGATGGCCTCGGCGAGCACGTACATGTCGCCATAGCCGATCATGTCATAAACATTCGGCCGGCCCTGCGGCGGCTTGCCGAATTTTGCCTGCCACGCGGAAAGGAAACTCTCGATCGGCGCCGCCGGCTGCTTCACGTAATAGGGCGAGTTCGATGCGCCGATGACATTCGCAACGTTTTCAGGGCCAATGATCGGAATGATGGCATCGTTGATGGCCGAGCCATCGAGGATCCACAGCACGTTGGCCAGACCCTTTTCCGGCCCCTGTTTGACGGCAAAGCCCGCTTCCGAGTAGCTGCCGAGCACGATGACCGCTGGAACGCGTTCGCGTGCAAAGGCGATAAGCTGGGAGGTGTAGTCGCGGGCGCCCTGATCGAATTGCTCGACGATAGGTTCGACGCCGGCAGCCTTGAGGCGCGGCACCACTTGCGACAGGTTGGCCTGAGGGAAGGCGTAGGTGCCGGCCAGCACGCCGATCTTTTTGATACCCTTCGCGGCGCCCAGGGCGCGATCGACAAGCTTCTGGCCGCTCACGCCGACATCCGGGCTCTGGCCATGGAAGACATTGTTCGCGAACGGCTCGCGAATGACCGACGTCGACCCGAACAGATTGTAGGTCGGCACGCCGGTCGCGCGAACGTAATCAGCCGCCGCCGCGGCGCCGGTGCTCCCGGATGCCAGGATCAATACGAACACGTGGTCTTGCTCGACCAGTTTCTTGGCAGCGGCAACGCTCTCCGCCGGTGTGAAGGCGTGCTCGTAAGCGAGTTTGAGCCTGCGCCCGTTGATCCCGCCGGCGGCATTGATCTTGCTGATCGCAAGCTCCATGCCGTCGCGCGACGGACCGCCCATGAAGGCGGTCGCGCCGGTGAGCGGTCCGAGCGCGCCGATGAGGACCTCCTGGTCGGTGACGCCCGGGCCGGCCGCCTGTGCGGCCCCCCCAGCAAAGCCTAGCAGTGGAAATGCCGCCAGTAGCGCAAGCGTCCTCGAAATTCCACGTCGATCCATCGTGTTATCTTCCCTTGCGGCAAATGCAGAAAGTCCCGCAAATCCGCATCGATATTGCATGCTCCGGCGAACTCTCGCAAGCGCGCGCCCGTACGCATCTACTCGGAGCGTTGCAGAAAAATGGTCGCATCCATGAGGCGGCAGGTGCTCGACTTCCACCGAAATCCGGATAGAACGGAGCAAAACCCGTCTGAGCAATGGCTGATATTCACGCCCTGAAATGCATCCGCTGCGGAAGCCTTTATCCGCCAGCGAGCGATGAACATGCCTGTCCGCGCTGTCGCAGCGACGGCGTCATGTCGAATCTGACCGTTGTGTACCGGGAGCCGGTGCAATTGGCACGACGGACGCTGCCCGCACGTCCAGCCTCGCTATGGCGCTTCGCCGACTTTCTGCCCGTCGCCGCAGATGCCGCAGTCTCCCTCGGCGAAGGCATGACGCCGCTCATGCCTCTTGGTCAGGCCGAGCTTGGCCGCGTGTTCGTCAAGGACGAGTCGCGCAATCCCACATGGTCATTCAAGGATCGTCTAGCGACTGTCGCGATATCGGTTGCTCGTGCCCGCGGCGCGCGGGTCATCGCCTGCGCGTCATCCGGCAACGCGGGCGCGGCGGTCGCGGCCTATAGCGCGCGCGCCGGCCTGCCTTGCGTCGTTTTCACTTTGCGCGACGCGCCCGGTCCGATGCTCGCGCAGATCCGGAGCTATGGTGCCATGGCCGTCGCGGCATCGAGCAAGGACGACCGCTGGACATTGCTCGCCGGAGCCGTGCGCCGCCATGGCTGGTTCGCGACTTCGCCGTTCACCGATCCCCCGATCGGCAGCAATCCGTATGGCATCGAGGGATACAAGACGCTCGCCTACGAAATCGCGGAGCAATTGGATTGGCAGGCTCCCGACTGGTGCTGCCTGCCGGTCTGCTACGGTGATGCCCTCTTCGGGGTCTGGAAGGGGTTCGACGAGCTGTTGCAGCTCGGTTGGATCGACAAGCGGCCGCGCTTGATTGCCGCGGAGGTATCCGGCTCGTTGGAGATGGCGCTCGCAAAGGATTTGGAAGCGCCGCCGAATATAAGCGACCGACGGCCGAGCATCGCGATATCGATCGACGCGTCGCGCAGCACGTACCAGGCGGTGTTCTCGCTGCGCCAGTCGAACGGTCTTGCGGTCGCAGTGCCCGACGAGGAGATCGCGGCGTGGCGCAATCGGCTTGCCACCGAGGAGGGGTTGTTCGTTGAAGCATCATCCGCAACCGCCTTTGCGGCAATCGACCGGCTGCGGCGCGCCGGCGTCATCGGCAGCAATGACACGGTGGTGTCGGTCTCGACTGCAAGCGGGTTGAAGGACGCTACGCCGACGCCGCGCCACGGCGAGGTGCCGCTGGTGCCGGCCGACATTGAAGTGATGACCGAAACGCTCGCGCGGCACTACGATTTCCATGTCTGAGCCCTTCCATGGCTGAGCTTGGCTTCCTGCTGGACGGCTTTCCCCCGGCGCCGGCCATCACGGCACAGGCCCAGGCTGCCGAGGCGGGTGGTGCGCAGACATTGTGGATCGCATGTCACCTGTTCCAACGCGAACCCGCCACATTGGCGGCCATTGCCTTGTCCGCCACGAAGAGGATTCGTGTCGGCCTGATGGCCATCAGCCCCTATGCGGTGCACCCTGTGTTCGCTGCCATGGCGGCTGCGACCCTTGCCGAACTGTTTCCCGGCCGCATGGTTTTGTCACTTGGCGTCGGTGCACCGGCTGACCTCAAGGGTGCGGGCATCGCTTCGCCGCGCCCGCTGCGCACGTTGCGCGAGGCGCTCGAAATTTGTCGTGCTCTTGTTGCCGGGGAGGCGGTCGAATATGCGGGCGAAGTCTTTAAGGTCGAGGGGCGCCGCCTGATCAACGGCGGCAAGGCTATGCCTGTATTGCTTGCCGCCGCGGGGCCGCAGATGCTGGCGCTCGCAGGCGCCGCGGCCGACGGGGTGATCATCTCCGGCGGCACATCGGTTCCGTTCGTGCGCTGGTGCCTCGATCAGGTGGATCGCGGCGTGACCAGCAGTGGCGGTCGCGCGTGCAGAAAAGTGGGCATCGTTTACGGTCACGTCGCCCAGCAAGAGAGTGACGCACTCCAGCGCTCGCGTCGCGTTCTCGGATTTCTCCTGCGCGGGGAGCATCACGCCCGTAATCTCGAGATGGCCGGGCTCAAGCTTGATCAAATCGCTCTGCGCGTGGCTTGTGCGAGTAACGACTGGCAATCGGTCGAAAGGCTGGTGACGGACGACGTCGTGCGCCGCCATACCATCAGCGGGACCGCCGCGCAGGCCCGTACCCGACTTGCAGCCTACCGAGAAATCGGGCTGGACGAGATCGTCATTGCCGGCCCAACGGAGCCCGGCGACATTCGCAATACCTTGGAGCAGCTCGGCCAAAAATGACGAATGCACGATTGGCGGTAGACATCGGGGGCACGTTCACCGATCTCGCGCTGGAACACGACGGCCGCTTCCTCAGTGCCAAGGTGCTGACGACCTCGCGCGCCCCGGAAGAGGGGGTCATGATCGGCATCGACCTCATCCTTAAGCGCAGTGGTCTCGCCGCTGCCGACCTTGGCACCATCATCCACGGCACCACCCTCGCGACCAACGCGATCATCGAACGGAAGGGCGCGAAAACCGCTTTGATCGTCACGGAAGGTTTCCGCAATTCGCTCGAGATTGCCCACGAGAACCGGTTCGAGCAGTACGACATCTTCATGGACAAGCCGCCGCCGCTGGTACCGCGCGATTTGCGGCTGCCGGTGCCGGAGCGGACGGAGGCGCGCGGGCGCGTGATCGTCCCGCTCGACGAAGGCGCGCTCGCGGAAACGGCAAAGACTCTCGCGCGTGAAAACGTGACGAGTGTCGCGATTGGGTTTTTGCATTCCTACGTCAATCCGGCGCATGAACGGCGCGCCCGCGATGTCCTGTCAAAGCTCCTCCCTGATCTCTGGATCACGCTTTCGAGCGAGGCATGCCCGGAGATGCGGGAATACGAGCGCTGGTGCACGGCCTGCGCCAACGCCTACGTGCAGCCGCTGATGGACCGCTACCTGAGCCGCCTCGTCGACGCGCTTCGTGAACGCGGCATCCGGTGCCCACTGTTCCTCATCACCTCGGCGGGCGGCCTCACGACGATCGAGACCGCGCGCCGATTTCCCATTCGGCTTGTCGAATCCGGCCCCGCGGGTGGCGCAATTCTTGCGGCGCGGATCGCGGGACAATGCGGCTACGATCATATTCTCTCGTTCGACATGGGCGGCACCACCGCAAAGATTTGCCTGATCGACGGCGGCAAGCCGGAAATCTCGCGCAGCCTTGAGGTGGCGCGGCAATACCGCTTTCTCAAAGGGAGCGGGTTGCCGGTGCGCGTGCCGGTGATTGAAATGGTGGAGATCGGTGCCGGTGGAGGCTCGATCGCCATCATCGACCAAATGTCCCGCATCCGCGTCGGTCCGGAAAGCGCGGGCTCCGAGCCCGGACCTGCCTGTTATGGACGAGGCGGTTCCGCTGCAACGGTGACTGACGGCGATGTGGTGCTCGGCCGCATCCGTCCCGAAGGTTTCGCCGGCGGCACGCTGCGCCTCGTGCCCGATGCTGCGCGCGTCGCGGTCGCGGCTTCGATCGGCAAGCCGCTTGGATTGGGCGATGTCGGATCGGCCCTCGGCATCTCTGATGTGGTCGAGGAAAACATGGCCAATGCCGCGCGAGTTCACGCCGTCGAGCGCGGCAAGGACCTCGGCGGGCGGGCGATGATCGCGTTCGGTGGCGCGGCACCCCTGCATGCGGCACGCCTCGCGGGCAAGCTCGGCATCGATACGGTGGTGGTACCGATGGGCGCTGGGGTTGGCTCGGCGCTCGGATTTCTCGTCGCACCCGTCGCGTATGAGGTGGTGCGCAGCCGACAGATGCGCCTCGATGATAGTTTTGATCCGGTCGCGCTCAATGCTTTGCGTCGTGAAATGCGAGCGGAGGCGGAAGCTGTGATCCGCAGCGGCGCACCGGATGCGCCGCTCGTCGAAATCCTGGACGGCCGACATGCGCTATCGCGGCCAAGGCCACGAGGTAACGGTTACGATTCCTGCGGATGAATTCACGACTGCCGGGCGCGCCGACCTCGTCCGGCTGTTCGAGCAGCAATACGCGGTGCATTTTGGCCGTAACATCCCTGGTCTCGCGATCGAAGTGTTGAGCTGGGCCCTGCGGCTCGCGGCCGCTTCGGCGCCAGCGCCACCGTGTCCGCCGTCGCCCGCCGACCGTGCCGCCAAGCCGCAGGGCAGGGGGCATGTCGCTGATCCCGCGACCGGCGGCCTTGTTGACGTGCCGATCTACCGCCGGCCCAATCTTGCGCCAGGCGATGTTCTCGCCGGTCCGGCATTGATCAGCGAGGATGAGACGACGACAGTGGTGACCGAAGGGTTTGTGGCGCGCATCAATGGGCTCGGTCACATAGTGCTGACACGGACATGACCATGACAGACAACCGGACGATGTCCCTCATCCACCGGCAGATCATGTGGGATCGCTTGATTGCCGTCGTGGAGGAGCAGGCGCAGACGTTGGTGCGCACCGGATTCTCCACGTCGACGCGTGAAGCGGGCGATGTCTCCGCTGGCGTCTTTGACGTCAAGGGACGGATGCTTGCACAGGCGGTGACCGGCACGCCGGGACACGTCAACTCCATGGCCCGCGCGGTCTATCACTTCATCGACAGGTTTCCGACCCAGACCATGCGGCCGGGCGACGTCTTCGTCACCAACGATCCCTGGAAGGGCACCGGCCATCTCCACGATTTCACCATCGTCACGCCGGTGTTCCTCGATGGTCGCCTCGTCGCCATGTTCGCCTGCACCTGCCATGTGGTCGATATCGGCGGCCGCGGCATGGGCGTCGATGCGCGACAGGTGTTCGAAGAGGGCATCTACATTCCGCTGATGCGCTTTGCCGACGCCGATGGCGTCGACGAGACGCTGATCGAGATCGTGCGCGGAAATGTGCGTGAGCCCGTCCAGGTCGTTGGCGACCTCTATTCGCTTGCCGCCTGCAACGACGTTGCCAGCCGGCGGCTGCTGGAGATGATGGCCGAATTCAAGATCGATCAACTCGACGAACTCGGCGATCACGTCCTCGAACGTTCGCACGCAGCGATGAACGAGGCGGTGCGCAAACTCCCGCGTGGTGTTTATCGCAACACCATGCGCCTCGACGGTTATGAGAAGCCCCTTGATCTCGTCGCCGCGCTCACGGTGGGTGACGGCACGATCCACGTTGATTTCACCGGCACATCGGGACCATCCGCGTTCGGCATCAATGTGCCGGTCTGCTATACCGAGGCCTACACTGCCTTCGGAGTTAAATGTATCGTTGCGCCCGATGTGCCTAACAACGAAGGCTCGTTGTCAGCAATCACGATTGCGGCGCCGGACACTTCTATCCTCAACGCCAAGCGTCCGTTGCCGGTCGCAGGCCGCCACATCATCGGGCAGATGCTGCCCGACCTCGTCATCGGCTGCCTCCAGCACGCGCTCAAGGGGCAAGTTCCTGCCGAAGGCACATCTTGCCTGTGGAATCTGTTTGCGATGGGTGGCGCGGGTCGCGTCGATGGAGATCCCGCAGAACTTGCCAACGCTACGGGATTCGACGTGATGTCGTTCCATTCAGGCGGCACCGGTGCGCGGCCCGGCAAAGACGGTTTATCGGCGACTGCGTTTCCGAGTGGCGTGCGCAACGTTCCGGTCGAAGTGACCGAGGCGCTGGCGCCGATCATCTTTCGTCGCAAGGAATTCCGGGTCGATTCCGGCGGCCCCGGCGAGTTCCGCGGTGGCTTAGGCCAGGTCATGGAAGTATCGAATCTCGAGGATGCGCCGTTCGCCATCAGCGCGATCTACGACCGGGTTGATTTCCCGCCGCGCGGCCGAGACGGCGGCGGCGATGGCGAACGCGGCGTTGTTCGCCTGACGTCCGGACGGCGGTTGCGTGCCAAGGGGCAGCAGACGATTCCGCGTGGCGATACGCTCGTCATCGAAATGCCCGGCGGGGGCGGGCTCGGCGATCCGCACAAGCGCGATCCGGCACGCGTACTGGAAGATGTGAAGCTCGGGCTGGTCACGCACCAAGCTGCAGCAACGCAATACGGCGTAATCGTTCGCGACGATCTCACCGTAGATTGGGACGCAACCAACGCAGCGCGCCGCAACGCGTCGGACGGCCGATAAGGAAGGGGAGTGGCATGAGCGTGATCGTCAGCGCCGGATTGCCCACCGGAATGGAGGGCCTGACTTACCCGATCCCAATGTCCGATCCCGAGGCGCTGATCCGCATCGCGCAGCTGGCCGAGAAGCTCGGCTATCACTCGGTGTGGGGCAACGACCACATGACCACCCAGCACTATGTCCGCGCGGAATTTCCGCAGCCGCCGCGGTTCTGGGAACCGCTCATGACCTACGCCTTCGTTGCCGCGCATACCAAGACGCTGCGGTTTGGAACCGGCATTCTGGTACTGCCGATGCGGCGCGACATCGTCGTTGTTGCGAAACAGATCGCGACGCTGGACCACTTCAGCGGCGGTCGGCTGGAGATCGGCGTCGGCGTCGGCGCTTATCGCGAGGAATTCGAGGCGCTGTGGCCCGACGCCGATGTGCATCGCGGCGACATGGTGGAGGAGGGCGTGCAAGCTTTGCAGTTGCTCTTCTCGGAACGCGTCGCCTCGTTCGATGGCAAGTATTATCGCTTCCGCGACGTCGAGTTCTTTCCGAAACCGAAGCAGCAGCGGTTACCCATCTATTTCGGTGGCAACAGCATCAATCACCTGCGGCGCGTCGCAGCGTCGGCCGACGGTTGGATCCCCGCTGCCATGGAGGCTGACCGGCTGCGCGGACTCGTCGCGCA
Organism: uncultured Alphaproteobacteria bacterium; assembly: GCA_963787675.1. Taxonomy (GTDB): domain Bacteria; phylum Pseudomonadota; class Alphaproteobacteria; order Rhizobiales; family Xanthobacteraceae; genus JAJPKK01. Next base: position 1,103,753 of record CAWBDV010000003.1, read on the forward strand.
ACTCAAGGATTTGGTAGGCAAGGCGGGGCGCGATGCGCGCGACATCGCGGTCGCGCCGCAGTACGTCGTCCATCTCGGCCGAACGCAAGAGGCGGCGATTGCGCGCTTTCGCGAGAGCCAGATGTACAAGCACCTGATGTCGCTCCGCAAATCCACCCTCAAGGATCAGGTCGGGCGGCCCATGGAGGAGATCAATCTCGTCGGCAGCCCTGAAGCCGTAATCGCCAAAGCCGAGGCACTGAAGGCCGCCGGCGTGACCCATTTCCTCGGACTCTATTTCGCGGCGAACGGATTGCAGGAACTGCTCGATCAGATGCAAATGTTCGCCGAGGAGGTGATGCCGTCGATTGTCAGGTAGAGGTCGCGCCGCGCAGATCAAAATCCGAAGAGCGCGAGGTCAGGGCCCGTTAACGCTTTGTCACTAAGGTCGGCCGCCATTTTATCAGCGCGAGCGCGCCGATCATGTCGTCCTTCGAGACCGCCGCGGCGACGCGGCCTCAATTGCATGTGCGCGTTCGGAACACCGAGCATGTGGTCTCGTGGCTGTTCGGCGGAACGCTGTTTGTTTCTGCGCTGCTGGTGTTCTCGATCGAACCGATGTTCACCAAATTGGTGCTGCCGCGACTTGGCGGCGCGCCCGCGGTATGGTCGGTTGCGCTCGTATTCTTTCAAGGCGCATTGCTCGCGGGCTACGCCTACGCCCATTTGCTGGTTCGGTTTACGTCACCTGGTTTGGGCGCCCTGATCCATCTCGCCGTGCTGGCAATCGCCGCACTCACGCTGCCGATCGGAATTGCAGCGGGTTTTGGAGCCGCGCCGGAGAGCTTCATCGGCCTATGGCTGATCGCGTTGTTTGCGACCTCGATCGGCCTACCCTTCATGGCGTTGTCCGCGAGCGCGCCGCTCATCCAAGCGTGGTTTGCTACCCTCGGCGAGCGCAATCCTTACGTCCTTTACGCGGCTTCCAATCTTGGCTCGTTCGTGGGTCTTCTTGCCTATCCCTTTGCGATCGAGCCGATGTTGTCGCTGCATGATCAGAGCCAGGCTTGGTCGTTCGGCTTCGCCGGCTTTGCCGTGCTCATCACCTGCGTTGCCGTGATCGTTTCGCGCGGATCGACAGGGCAGGAGGCGCAAGCACTCGAGGCCGCGCCGGCTCCAACGGCACGCGACCGCCTTGCGTGGATGGCGTTCGCTGCGATTCCGTCCGGTCTCGTGGTCGCGGTCACCGTACATCTCACAACTGACGTCGCGGCGGCACCGTTCCTGTGGGTGGTGCCGCTTGCACTCTATCTCCTCACCTTCGTCGCGATCTTTCGGGACCAGCCCTGGATCAGGCATGAAACGGTGGTGCGGGTCGCTGCTTTCGTCGCCGCGCCGCTTGTCGTCAGCGTCCTCAGTGGCAGCCGGACCTATTGGATGGTCGGCATCGTGCTCAACCTGGCGGGCTTCGCCGCGCTCACGATGCTGTGCCACAGCGCACTCTATGCTCGTCGACCGGCAGCCGCCCGGCTTACCGAGTTCTACCTTTGGATTTCGCTCGGCGGCGTACTCGGCGGTGCCTTCGCCGCGTTGATCGCTCCCAATATCTTCAACGGGGTCTACGAATACCCGATCTTGATCTGCGCTGCGCTGCTGGTATTGCCGGGCGCCATTACAAGCACACCGCGTGAGTTCATCCGCGAAGCCGGAGTGCCGCTCGCGCTGGCGGTCGTCGCGGTGCTGCTGCGATTGGGTACCGAGCTGCGGTTGCCGCTCGCGGCAGAATTGCCGTTCCAGCTTGTCCCGATCACCATCGCAGCCCTCATGCTGGTATGGCGACGTCGTCCGGCAAGGTTGTTCGCGCTTGCGGTGCTGGCCTTCACCATCAGTGGCCTCTGGCGTCCGGGTGTCGCGCGGCTCGAAATGGCGCGCAGCTTCTTCGGCGTTCACGAAGTTGACGACAGCGCCGATGGCACTCACCACATTCTCGTTCATGGCACGACTATTCACGGCGTCGAGGCGGTTCGCGGTGTAGACGGCGTGCCGCTCACGGGGCGGCCCGAACCATTGAGCTACTACTACGCCGGTGGTCCTTACGCCCAGGCAATCGAAGCAGTCCGGAAAGTCCGGAGCGGACTCGATGAAGTGGCAATCGTTGGCCTCGGTGCCGGTGTTACCGCTTGCCACCGGCATGACGGCGAGTCCTGGACTTTCTTTGAGATCGATCCGGAAGTCGTTCGCATTGCCCGCGATGCGCGGCTGTTCCGCGCATTATCGACATGCGCGCCCGATAGCCCCGTCATTCTTGGTGATGCCCGGTTGAGCCTCATCGCCTCGTCCAAGCAATTCGATCTGATCGCGCTCGATGCCTTCACGTCGGACGCAATCCCGGTACACCTGCTCACCCTCGAGGCGCTTGAAAGCTACATCGGCAGGCTGAAGCCCCATGGCGTCATACTTGCCCATATCTCCAATCGCCACATGGATCTTGCCCCCGTGCTTGCCGCCACCGCGGCACAGGCGGGGCTCGCGATGTGGCTCTGTCGCGATACGCAGCGCAACGATTTCGCAAAGGACTATCGCTCCAACGCGGAACTCGCGGTGCTCGCGCGAGCCGACGCCGATGTTGGCGACCTTCCATCGCGGGGCTGTTGGCAGCGCGTTGAACCACGGGCCGATATTTCCGGCTGGACTGATGACTATTCGGACCTCCTGCGTGCGATCCTGCGGCGCAAACTCGGCCACGATGCGCCGCTCCCGGTGATCCCCAGAGCGGGTTAGCGACTGACCGCACCGGTGCGCATCCTGGGCTGCGGCGGCAAAGTGAACATCACCGCGTAACGAATGTCGTTTGCGCTCCGCTTTTTGCGAGGCGGTGATTTGGGCTTTCGGTGATGCGACGGCGGCTCTATTCTCGCCCTTTGCGATCCTTCCACGAGGAGCTTGCGATGCGCTCACAGTTGATTCGGATTGGCCTCGCCGTGCTGGCTTTTGCCGCCGTCGGCGCTGCGCAGGTGTTCGCGCAGGCACCCGCGAAGGTGAAGATTAGGCTTGATTGGAAGGCGGGCGCGCAGCACGCGCCATTCTACCTTGGGCAGCAGCGTGGATTTTACAAAGCAGAAGGGATCGACCTCGACATCATCTCGGGCTCAGGCTCCTCGGACGCGATCAAACAGGTCGGCTCCAAAGCGGTCGAGTTCGGGCTCGTCGATGCGTTGGTCCTGGTGCAAGGAGCGCAGCAGCGCGTCCCGGCAAAATCGATCGCGGCTTACTACCAGCGCACACCGGTGGTGCTGATCAGTCCGACCGCCCGTCCGGTGACGAACCCGCGTCAACTGCTTGAGGGCATCAGGATTGGTTCCAAGAAGGGCAGCGCTACATTCCAGGGGCTCGAAGCGCTGCTGTCGGCGAACGGCATCAAGATGGAGCAGATCAAGCTTGTGGACATTGGCTTCGGAGTTCAACCACTGCTGGTCAAGCAGGTCGATGCTATCATGGGTTTCTCGATGAACGAGCCGATCGAGGCGGAGAGCGGCGGCATGTCCGTCACCGAAATGCCGATCTCCGACTACGGCGTTGACGCTTATGGCCTGACGATCGCGGCGAACCCCGATTACATGCAGCAGCACGCCAATCTGGTCCGCGCCTTCGTCAAGGCGACTCAACGTGCAGTCGCTGAGACGCTGAAGGACCCGAACGGAGCCGTGGCTGCCGTCGCCGTCATGGTCGCTGAAACCGATGTTCCGCGCGAGACCAAGGTCCTCGCGCACACGGCACCGTATTGGCAGACTAAAGATGGCGGCGCCTTCGGAACACAGACCGCGCGGCGCTGGCAAGACACGATCGATGTCGCCCGCAAGCTTGGCTTGATCGAAACGGCGTTGCGCCCGGACGAGGTATTCGTAAATACGCACCTCGGAAATTGACCTCGCTCGGGCGGACGATCCCGACGTCGTGTAAGGTTTGGCGATGTCTGAAGCGCGGTCGCGTGTTTCCGAGGCGGTGAATGCCCCTTCGGGAGCACGCAGCGTCACCGAACAATCGCCACTCCCGATGCGCCCATATATTGCGCTCGAAGGCGTAAACCTCCGCTTTCGAAATGATGATCGCGAAATCCAAGCCCTCTCCGACATTGATCTCAGCGTCGCGGAAGGCGAGTTCGTCGCGCTGCTCGGACCGACCGGTTGCGGCAAGAGTTCGCTGCTGCGGCTTGTCAGCGATCTCATTCCGCCGACGTCAGGCCGGATCGAGGTCGACGATGCGCCGCCATCCGCGGCGCGCCGCGCGCTCCAGTTCGGATTCGTATTCCAGGAGCCGGCGCTGCTGCCATGGCGGACCGCGATCGAAAACGTACTCCTGCCGCTCGAAGTCGTGGGTTACCCGCCCGAGCGGCGTCGCGCGCGTTGCGAAGAACTGCTCGACGCCGTCGGGCTGATGAAATTCAAAGACGCCTATCCCCATGAACTCTCCGGCGGCATGAAGCAGCGGGTCGCGATCGTGCGAGCGCTCGCCTGGAATGCGCCGATCTTGCTGATGGACGAACCATTCAGCGCGCTCGACGAACTCACGCGCACGCAATTGCAGGATGACCTGCTTCGTCTGTGCAGCGCCGAGCGCAAGACGGTCCTGTTTGTCACTCACCACATCGCCGAAGCGGTTTATCTCGCCGACCGCATTGTCGTGATGTCGCCGCACCCCGGCCGCATCAAGACCGTGCTAGCCCCGGGCCTGCCACGTCCGCGCAGTGAGGACATGCAGGAAGCGCCGGAATTTCTGAAGTGGACCCGCATCGCTCGCGAGACCTTGCGGTCATGAACGAGCCTGCAACCCTCAGCGCTCGGAATCGTGTGCGGGACGTCGTTCTGCCGCCGCTGTTGATCCTGATGGCGGTGCTCGCTGGATGGGAACTCGCGGTCAAGGCGCTCGACATCCAGCCATGGCTGTTGCCGGCGCCAAGCGACATCGCGGTTCGCTTCGTGAAGACGACGACGCTCTGGTATCACACCAGCCTGACCGTGTTCGAGGCGTTGGCCGGCTTTGCTATTTCAGCGATGCTTGGCGTTGCCCTGTCGGCTGGCATTGTCCATTCGCGGTTCCTGGAGCGCGGTGTCTTTCCCTATGTGATCATCTCGAATGCGATCCCAATCATCGCCGTCATTCCACTGCTCACCATTTGGTTCGGCTTCGGCATGGCGCCCAAAGTGATGATATGCGCCATCATTTCGTTTTTCCCGATCGTCACCAACACGACGCGAGGACTTAAGTCGGCCGACCGCCGCGTCATTGAGTTCATGCGTTCGATCAATGCGACCCGGACGGCCATCCTGCTGAAAGTCCAATTGCCGAGCGCGCTGCCTTTCATCTTTGCGAGCTTCAAGATCGCGGCGTCGCTCGCCCTCGTGGGCGCAGTCGTAGCCGAGTTCTACAGTTCCGACAGCGGCCTCGGCTATCTGATCATCACGTCGGCGACGCAGTTGCGCACCGATTTGCTCTTCGTATCTATTGTCGTGCTGGCGGCGCTGGGCGTCGGCTCGTTTACGCTGTTCGGCTATCTCGAGCGCAAGGCGACACGGGGCGAGCGCAGCGAGGAGTTGCCGTGACAGCGTGTCTCATTCGCAATGTGCTGGTGGTGCCACCGCTTGGCGCGACGCCGTTCAATGGCTGGGTTGCGATCGCCGGCGACCGCGTATCTGCCGTGGGGCAAGGGGAGCGCGCGGCGCAGGATGGCGAATCTGTAATCGACGGCGGTGGAGGCGCGCTTATCCCGGGTTTCGTCAATACGCACGCTCATTCTCATTCGAGTTTGACACGCGGGAGTGCCGAGGGGCTGCCGCTTGACGGCTGGCTGGCGGTGATCGAGCGTGAACAGTCCCGCCTCAGCGACGAGCAGGCTTACATTGGCGCCCTCGCAACGTATGCCGAGGCGTTGCTGTCGGGCACGACAACGATCGTCGATATGTGCATCCGCCCAGTGCCCGCGCTCGCCGCGGCAAGGGACATCGGCATGCGCGCGGTTATCGTTCCCTATGTCGCGGACACCAAGCCCTTCGCGCCGACCCTTGATGAAAACGCCCGCCTGCTGGAGAGCGCCGCTCGCGCAGAAAAAGTCCAAGTCTGGGTCGGCCTTCACGATCTCGAAAGCTGCCATGACGATAGCGTGCGCGAGGGCGCAGCGCTCGCTCGCGCCCACGCCACGGGTCTTCACCTCCATTGTTCCGAGACACGCATCTCGGTCGAACGCACGCGAGCGCGGGTCGGCCGGAGCCCGATCGCTCACCTCGATACGCTGGGCGCGCTGATGGATCGGACTTTGCTCGCGCATTGCGTCTGGGCATCAGAGGAGGACCGTGACTTGCTCTCCGCCGCCGGCACGCATGTGGCGCATTGTCCGCATGCCAACCTCAAGCTTGGATCGGGGATCGCGCCGGTGCCGGATATGCGGCGGCGCGGAGTCAATGTCGCTCTCGCGACTGACGGTGCAAAGGCCAACAATCGCCTCGATATGTTCGACGTGATGAAGTTCGCCTCGCTGCTGCATAAGGGCGTCGCCACCGACCCAACGGTGCTTTCGTCGTCCGAGGTGTTCGATATGGCGACGAGGCGGGGAGGGGAAGCACTCGACCTGCCCGTGGGGCAGATCGCGCCCGGCGCGGCCGCCGACCTCGTCGTGGTGAAGATCGACGGCTTTCACCTTCAGCCCTGCGTTCCAGACACGGTCGTGACCAATCTCGTTCACGCCGCGCGCGGCTCCGATGTGTCCATGGTCATGGTTGGGGGACAGGTCGTGGTCAAGGACGGCCGGCTCGCCGACCCGCGCTGGAATGACCTTCGCGATCGTGCGCGCCGGGCCGGTCTCGAGTTGCTCGATTGGGCCGCAAGACCGTGAGGAAGGGGGCGCAATTGCGCCTACGAGCTGCGCCCAGCCAACTCCTCCAGCATTCCGAGGGCCTCGGAAACCGATTGCAGGCGCACGGCATCGCGCCCGATGTCGCCGTAACGCTTTTCTTGATGAATGAGGCGGCCATCCCGCGCGGCAGCAGCAAGGTGAACGAGGCCGACCGGCTTATCCGCGCTGCCTCCGCCCGGACCGGCAACGCCGGTGACGGCGACAGCGAGTGTCGCGAGTGAATGGCTGAGCGCACCGCGAGCCATCGCTTCCGCGGTTTGACGGCTCACCGCCCCATATTGCTCAAGCGTCGATCGCGGGACGCCCAACATCGTCTCTTTCGAGGCGTTGGAGTAAGTGACAAAGCCACGCTCGACCACGTCGGAGGAGCCCGCGATCGCCGTGAGTGCCCCCGCGACCAGCCCGCCGGTGCAGGATTCCGCCGTGGCAATCATCAGCCCGCGCGCACGGCACGCGGCAAGCACGCGTTCAGCGGCGGCACGGATGTCGTCGGCAAACATGTCGCTCAAGCCGTCTGAGGCGGCAAGCGAACGGTCGCGCTCGCCATCGCGGCGATACCCTCGCCGCGGCCGAGGAAGCCTAGCTTCTCGTTGGTGGTGGCCTTGACGGCGACCCGATCGATGGTGACGCCAGCGATCTCGGCAATGCGCGCACGCATGGCGTCCCGATGCGGGCCGACCCGCGGCGCTTCGCATACGATAGTGATGTCGAGATGCGCGATACGCCCGCCGCGCCGGCGCACGCGCTCGACTGCGAACGCCAGAAATTTGTCCGAGGCCGCGCCGCGCCACTGCGGATCGGACGGAGGAAAGTGTGCTCCGATATCGCCGTCGGCCAAGGTGCCCAGGATGGCATCGACCAGCGCATGCATCGCGACATCGGCGTCCGAATGCCCCGAAAGCCCACGCGGAAAGGGGATGCGCACGCCGCCGAGCCAGACGTGATCGCCGTCGGTAAAGGCATGTACGTCGTAGCCCATCGCGGTGCGGATGTCGGACAGTGCCCCATGGTCCGCGGCCTTAACAAAATCCGCTTCGGTCGTGAGCTTGATGTTGTCCACGTCGCCCTCGAATAGCCGCACCGTCATCCCCGCCCATTCGGCCAATGCCGCATCGTCGGTGAAATCTTCGCGCCCCGCAAGGAAGGCGCGGCGATGCGCCGACAGCAATGGATCGAAAGCGAACGCTTGGGGGGTCTGAACGGCGCGCAAGCGACTGCGATCGACAGTGTCGACGACGCGCCCCTCGCTGTCGACGGCCTTGATGGTGTCGGTTATCGGCAGTCCAGGGATCGCGGCCCCTCCTGCACCCGCTGCAATCGCACGCGAGACCAGTGACGCCGATGCAAAGGGGCGCGCCGCATCGTGCACGAGCACCGTACGAGGCGCTTCCTTTTCCAGCGCTTCAAGTCCGGCACGAACCGACGCTTGCCGCGTCGCGCCGCCGAAAGCTGCCGCCCGCACCGGAAGACCAACACTGAACTCGGCAAAGCGTGCGGCATCATCGCGATAAATCACGGGCTGCACCAGGTCGATCTCCGGATGGCCGATGAACAGCATGAGGGACCGGCGGAACACCGGAATGCCCGCGATCAAGCGATACTGTTTCGGAACCTCGCCGCCGGCGCGTGTTCCGCGACCGGCTGCGACGATGACGACGACCACCCCTCCCGCCATACCTCGCTTCTCCTTTGGTCGCGGCGCCCGAACGATCGAATTGCATGGGCAAAATCGACCGTGATTTAGCCGTGCCGCGCCGCATCGGAAAGCAGGAATTCAACCGTACCGCCGATGCACCGCAGGACTTCGATTTTACGATATTGCACTGCAACACTTGCGCTGCATCGCGCTAATGTCTAAACTCTAAGCAAATCACGATTTAGCCTAGAATATAGGCAAGAACGATGAGCATGGTAACCGACCTTCCCAATGCCGCTGCGCCGCTAAACGTCGGCCAGGTCAGCATTGCGAACCGGGTCTTTCTGGCGCCGATGTCGGGCGTCACCGACGCGCCGTTCCGTCGTCTCATCGCACGTCTTGGTGCCGGCCTTGTGGTGTCGGAGATGACCGCCTGCGCCGCGCTCGCCGCCGGACGGCGTGACATGCGACTGCGGATGGAAGCGCCAGGTATCAGTCACCACGTAGTCCAGATCGCTGGCTGCGAAACAAGGTGGATGGCGGAGGGCGCGCGGATCGCGGCCGGGGAGGGCGCGGCGATCATCGACATCAACATGGGCTGTCCGTCGCGTCACGTCACCAACGGCCAGTCGGGCTCCGCCCTGATGCGCGACCTCGATCATGCCGTCGCGCTGATTGACGCGACGGTCGGAGCCGTACGGGTTCCGGTAACCCTCAAGATGCGGCTTGGTTGGGACGATCACTCGCGCAACGCGCCCGAGCTTGCGCGTCGTGCGCAGGACGCCGGCGTCACGCTCATCACCGTGCACGGCCGTACCCGCTGTCAGTTCTATTCGGGCAAGGCCGATTGGGCCGCTGTCGCGGCCGTCAAGCGCGAGGTCTCGATCCCCGTTGTCGTCAACGGCGACATCACGACCTTTGATGAGGCCAAGGATGCACTGGTGAACTCCGGAGCCGACGCCGTGATGATCGGCCGAGGCGCCCAGGGTCGCCCCTGGTTCCCAGGACAGGTCGCGCGATTTTTTGTCAGCGGGGCGCGAGAGCCGGCACCGCCCCTCGACAGGCAACACGATACGATCGCCACGCTTTACGACGAGATGCTCGTCCATCACGGTGAGCGCATCGGCATAAAGCATGCGCGCAAGCACGTGGCCTGGGCCCTCGATGTTGCGGCCGTGACTGCGGGCGGTATCACTTCCCTTAAGCACTGGCGCGGCCAGGTGCTGACGGCGCCGACCCCGCGTGAAACGCAGCGACGCCTCGCCGACGCTTTCGATGCCATGGCCTGGAGAATCGCCGCATGAGCCATCCGAGCAACCGCAATGCCGCTCATGCGATCAGCACTGCCGAAGCAGTGTTGAACGCGCTGCCGCTCGCCGTCGTAGTGGTCGGCCCGGACGCCCGCATCGACGACGCCAATGTGGCGGCGGAGGATTTCTTCGATATGTCGGTCGCTTTGCTGCGCCGGCATTCGCTGCGGGACCTTGTTCCTTTCGGCAGTCCGCTGCTGGCGTTGGTCGAGCAGGTTCGCCAACGTGGCGGCGCGGTCAACGAATATAAGGTCGACCTCGGGACCCCGCGCACGCCGTCCGAACGCGCCGTGGACCTGCACGTCGCCCCCGTCGCCGAACGACCGGGCCACGTCGTGGTGATGCTTCAGCAGCGCACCATGGCCGACAAGATGAACCGGCAGCTTACCCACCGCGGTGCCGCGCGCTCGGTGATCGCGCTTGCGGCGATGCTGGCGCACGAGATCAAAAACCCGCTCTCGGGCATTCGCGGTGCAGCTCAGTTGCTTGAACAGTCGGCAACCGATGATGACCGCACGCTGACCCGGTTGATCTGCGAAGAGGCGGACCGCATCGTCAAACTGGTCGATCGCATGGAGGTGTTCGGGGACGAGCGGCCGGTAGAGCGTGAGCCCGTCAACATCCATGTGGTGTTCGATCACGTGCGCCGGCTCGCACAGTCCGGTTTTGCCCGCCACATCCGCTTCGTCGAAGACTACGATCCATCGCTCCCACCGGTGCTGGCGAACCGCGATCAGCTAGTCCAGGTCTTTCTCAATCTCGTCAAGAACGCAGCCGAGGCGATTGGCGAAAACGCCATCGACGGTGAGATCCAGCTTTCCACCGCCTTCCGGCCCGGCGTGCGGCTGTCATTACCGGGCAGCAAGTCCAAGGTTTCGCTGCCGTTGGAATTCTGCATCAGGGACAACGGTCCGGGCGTTCCCGACGACCTGATGCCACATCTCTTCGATCCCTTTGTGACCACCAAACCCACTGGAACCGGGCTGGGACTCGCACTTGCCGCCAAGATCGTCGGGGATCACGGCGGCATCATCGAATGCAAGTCGCAGCCGCGGCGTACGGTTTTTCGTGTGCTCATGCCCATGTTTACGGGCGACGACGCCGAGCCGGATGGAGAAACCTGAGGTGATGCAGATGCCCGCGGGAAGTATTTTGATCGCCGACGATGACGCGGCTATCAGAACCGTATTGAACCAGGCGCTGTCGCGCGCCGGCTATGAGGTTCGCTCGACCGGCAACGCCGCGACGCTATGGCGATGGGTGAGTCAGGGTGAAGGCGACCTCGTCATCACCGACGTGGTGATGCCCGACGAGAATGCTTTCGATCTCCTGCCGCGCATCAAGAAGCTGCGGCCGGAACTACCCATTATCGTGATGAGCGCGCAGAACACGTTCATGACGGCGATCAGGGCCTCTGAACGGGGCGCCTACGAATATCTGCCCAAGCCCTTCGATCTCAAGGAACTGACCTCGATCGTGGGACGCGCGTTGTCCGAGCCCAAGGATCGTCCGGCACAGCCTGCAGCCAAACCGGAGGAGATCGATTCCATACCGCTGGTCGGTCGCTCTCCGGCCATGCAGGAAATCTACCGTTTGCTGGCGCGCCTGATGCAAACCGACCTGACGGTGATGATTTCGGGCGAGTCGGGTACTGGCAAGGAGTTGGTGGCGCGCGCGTTGCACGATTACGGCAAGCGCCGCAGTGGGCCATTCGTTGCCATCAATATGGCGGCGATTCCACGCGAACTCATCGAGTCGGAACTGTTCGGCCACGAGAAGGGCGCTTTCACCGGAGCCAACACCCGCAACCCGGGTCGCTTCGAGCAGGCCGAGGGCGGAACGCTCTTTCTCGATGAAATTGGTGACATGCCGATGGAGGCGCAGACCCGCTTGCTGCGCGTGCTCCAGCAGGGGGAGTACACGACTGTTGGCGGCCGCACCCCGATCAAGACTGACGTGCGCATCATCGCTGCTACCAACAAGGACCTGCGGATCCTTATCCAGCAAGGCCTGTTCCGCGAAGATCTGTTCTTCCGGCTCAACGTGGTACCGCTGCGGCTGCCGCCGCTGCGCGAGCGGATCGAGGATATTCCCGATCTGATCCGCCATTTCTTTAACCTTGCCGAGCGGGAAGGGTTGCCGCCCAAACAGATCGAGGTGAGCGCTATCGAGCGCCTCAAGCGTTATCGTTGGCCCGGCAACGTGCGCGAACTCGAAAATCTTGCCCGGCGGCTGGCCGCGCTCTATCCGCAGGAGACCATTACCGCGGCCGTCATCGACAACGAACTCGCGCCTCCGGCGCCGGCTCCGTTTGGCGATGAAGTGCGATCCGAAGAAAGCCTGTCGTCTTCGGTCGAGCGCCACCTCACGAAATATTTCGGCGGATTTGGCGAGGGCCTGCCGCCACCGGGGCTCTATCACCGCATCCTTCGCGAGATCGAATACCCGCTCCTGTCTGCGGCACTCGCTGCGACGCGTGGCAATCAGATCCGTGCCGCCGATCTGCTGGGCGTCAACCGCAATACGTTGCGCAAGAAGATCCGCGATCTGGAAATCCAGGTAATTCGCACCAGCGGATAAGCGCTGCGCGCCGCACAATGTCAATTTGCAGAGCCGGCGGAGCCCGACGGCGCGATTTTTTTGCGCCCCGGAAATGTCTCAATTGAGCAACACATTGTTGTAGTTCTGCATCATAGCGCATCGGCTAACTGCGGCAGCTAGAGCCGTTGAAGCCACTTCCGCCAAAGTCGACTGCGGCTATCGGAACCGGGGGAGTAATGACGACGATCGAGGAGGCGGTAGCCGCCGGACCTTCGCAGGGAACAAGTGCGGGGACACGCTTCGCTATCGGAATAGTCGGTCTCGTCGCGGTTGGCGTTGCCCTGGTGTCGGCGCTGGCCACCTTTGTAGTGCTCGCCGGCCTCACTCCGATCAATCCCACCCACGGCGTCGTCGTTACGTTGCTCGGCGTAAACGTGGGTGCCGTCTTTCTGCTCTTCGGTATCATCGGGCGGGAGGTCTGGACGATCATTCAGGCGCGGCGGCGGGGCAGGGCCGCGGCGCGGCTTCAGGTCCAGATCGTCGGTTTGTTCTCAGTTGTCGCCGTAGCGCCTGCGGTGCTGGTTGCAGTCGTGGCAAGCATTACGCTCGACCGGGGCCTCGGGGCGCTGTTTTCCAATCGCACACGTGCCGTCATCCAAAACTCGCTGATCGTCTCCCAGGCCTATATCAACGAGCATGAGCAATCGGTTCGAGCCGAAGCGACCTCGATGGCGGTCGACGTCGGTCACGCCAAACCGTTGTTTGATCAAGACCAGGTCAAGTTCGGCCAGTTCTTCACCGCCCAGGCGACCGTGCGGGACCTGCCGACGGCGATGATTCTCCGCTCCGATCTCTCCGTGTTGGCCAAGGCCGACATCAAGCTGCCGCCGCAAATTCCGGAACCGCGGCCCCCGCCCGCCGAGCGCTTGTCCATGATCGGCGAAGATGAAGCGGTCGCTGGTTTGCTGCGCGATTCCAACTACGTCGGCGCGCTCATCAAACTGAAGGATTACGACAACGCGTATCTCTTCGTGGCGCGAATGCTCGATCCGCAAGTGCTGGCGCAAATCCAGCATACTGAGCAGAGTATCGAGGAATACGCGACGCTTGACGAACGGCGCTTCGGCATTCAGATCGCGTTCGCGCTGATGTACACCGTCATCGCGCTCACCGTGCTGCTGTCTGCGGTCTGGCTTGGCTTTGCTTTCGCGAGCCGTCTCGTAGCGCCAATTCGCCGTCTCATCGGTGCTGCCAATATCGTCTCGACCGGCAATTTGCACGTTCAGGTTCCAGTGCGGCGGTCCGAAGGCGACCTCGCCCAGCTCGGCGCGACTTTCAACAAAATGACCCAGGAATTGCGCACCCAGCGCGACGATCTCATGCACGCCCGCGACCTCGTCGATAGCCGGCGCCGCTTTACCGAGGCCGTTCTTGCAGGTGCGAGCGCGGGCGTGATCGGCGTCGACGGCGCAGGCCGTGTGAGCATTCTCAATCGCTCGGCCGAAAAATTGATCGGCTGCAGCGAGGCCGAGGCGCTGGGGCGTCCGCTCGAACAGATCGCGCCTGAGCTCAAGGAGTTCATTGAGCCGGCTCGCACTGACGGGCAACGTCTAGTTCAGGGGCAGACCACGATCCACCGCAGCGGTCGCGATCGGACCGTCTCGGTGCGCGTTACGACCGAGCAGTCCGCCAATCCCGATCATGGCTACGTCGTCACCCTCGATGACATCACCGAGCTCGTCGCGGCGCAGCGCACCGCCGCCTGGGCCGACATCGCACGTCGCATTGCCCACGAGATCAAGAACCCGCTGACGCCAATTCAGCTTTCGGCCGAGCGACTGCGTCGCAAGTACGGCAAGACCATCACGGAGGACCGCGCAGTATTCGAGCAATGCACCGACACCATCGTGCGCCAAGTCGAAGATATCCGCCGCATGGTGGACGAATTCTCCCGCTTCGCGCGCATGCCGAAGCCGGTATTCGCGGCGGAGGATGTTGCCGACACCGTGCGCCAGGTCGTCTTCCTTCAGCGGGTCGGGAACGCGGAGATCGACATCGATGCGGAGATCGGCGAAGACCCGATGCCGGCACGGTTCGACCGCAGGTTGATCTCCCAGGGCCTCACCAACATCATCAAGAACGCGACGGAGGCGATTGCCGCGGTACCGGCGGGCCAGGGCACGCGCGGGCGAATTGCCGTGTCCGCAGTCCGTGATGGCGACGACATCATTATCGACGTAATCGATAACGGTATTGGCCTCCCCAAAGAAAACCGCAGCCGTCTGCTCGAGCCCTATGTGACGACCCGGGAGAAGGGCACAGGGCTCGGCCTCGCTATCGTGGGTAAAATTCTTGAGGACCACGGCGGCGGCATCGAGCTTCACGACGCTGCAGAACGAATTCCCGGTCAGCGCGGCGCTTGGATGCGGCTGCGTTTTGCGGCCGAGCCGACGGCCACCATTACAAGCGATGACGCGCCACCGACCGGCGGCGCCACAACGGACAGCACATCAAACGATAATGAATTAGTCGACGAAACGCCCAACGAGAAAAGAGAATGAATTCAGACATCCTGATTATCGACGACGAGAACGATATACGTGAACTCGTCTCCGGCATCCTTGAGGATGAGGGCTATTCCACCCGCACGGCACGCGACAGCGATGATGCCACGACGGCAATACAGTCGCGACGGCCGAACCTCGTCTTCCTCGATATCTGGTTGCAAGGCAGCAAGCTTGATGGATTGCAGTTGCTCGGCAACATCAAGTCAGAGCATCCTGATCTGCCCGTAGTGATGATCTCCGGCCACGGCAACATCGAAACCGCCGTCGCGGCGATCAAGAAGGGCGCCTACGATTTCATCGAGAAGCCGTTCAAGGCCGACCGACTGGTGCTGGTCGCCGACCGCGCGCTGGAAACGTCGCGGCTCAAGCGCGAAGTCAGAGATCTCAAGCAACTCGCGCCTTTCCCTTCGGGTTTGATCGGAAGCTCAGGCCCCATCCTCCATCTGCGGCAAACCATCGAAAAGGTCGCCCCCACCAACAGCCGTATCCTGATCGTCGGTCCGTCAGGCGCCGGCAAGGAACTGACCGCGCGCACCATCCATGCCACGTCGGCCCGGGAGTCCGGTCCTTTCGTGGTCATCAACGCCGCGGCGATAACGCCCGAGCGAATGGAGATCGAGCTTTTCGGCGCCGACCAGGTTGACGGCTCGCAGGCGCGAAAAGTTGGAGCCCTCGAAGAGGCTCACGGTGGCACGCTCTTCATCGACGAAATCGGCGACATGCCGCGCGAGACGCAGAACAAGATCATGCGCGTCCTGGTCGACCAGACGTTCCAGCGTGTCGGCGGCACCACGCGGGTCGAGGTCAATGTGCGGATCATCACATCGACCACGCGCAACCTCGAGGAGGAAATCGCCGCGGGCCGGTTCCGCGAGGACCTCTATCACCGCTTGTCCGTCGTACCGATCCGGGTGCCGCCGCTCGTGGAGCGGCGCGAGGACGTGGCGGAACTCGTCGATCACTTCATGGACCAGATTTCGCAGGCGACAGGCTTGCCGAAGCGGCGGATCGGGGCGGATGCGATGGCGGTGCTGCAGACCCATGATTGGCCGGGCAATGTCCGTCAGCTTCGCAACAACGTCGAACGATTGATGATTCTCGCCGGCGGCGATCCCGAGGCCGTGATTTCCGCCAACATGCTGCCCCAGGACGTGGGCTCGATGGTGCCGGCGATGCCGAAAGGTGCCGGCGGCGAGCACCTCATGGGCATGCCGCTGCGCGATGCCCGCGAGGCTTTCGAGCGCGAATATCTGCGCGCCCAGATCAGCCGGTTCGGCGGCAATATCTCCCGCACAGCCGAGTTTGTCGGCATGGAGCGATCCGCACTCCATCGCAAACTTAAGGCGCTTGGCATGGATTGAGCGCCATCGGCGCTACTCCCTCGACGGAAATCGGATGTCCCGTATCGCCTATGTGAACGGCCGTTACCGGCCGCACCGCAAAGCCATGATCCATGTGGAGGACCGCGGCTACCAGTTCGCTGATGGCGTTTATGAGGTTTGCGAGGTGAGGGGAGGGCGCCTGGTTGACGAGCGCCGCCACATGGCCCGGCTTGTACGGTCGCTTAACGAGCTACGCATTGCGCTGCCGATGACGCTTGCCGCACTCGGGGTCGTCTTGCGTGAGACCGTCGCGCGCAACCGGGTGCGCGAGGGAATCGTCTACCTCCAGGTCACACGGGGCGTTGCGCGGCGTGACCACGCCTTTCCGCTGACAAAGACTGCTCCGTCGGTCGTCGTCACCGCTCGGACACTTGATCGCGCGAGCCGGGACAAGACCGCCGCCGACGGCATCGCGGTTGTGACCGTGCCGGACACCCGCTGGGCACGTCCCGACATCAAATCGGTCGCGCTCCTCCCAAACGTCTTGGCAAAGCAAGCGGCCCGCGAAAGCAGTGCGCGCGAAGCCTGGTTCGTCGACCCCGACGGACGTATCACCGAGGGCGCGTCCTCCAATGCCTGGATCGTCACCGCAGGCGGCGAGGTGGTGACAAGGCCCGCGGACAACAGCATTCTCAACGGCATCTCTCGGGCCGTCGTGCTCGACGTTATCGCCTCACAGGGGCTACGGCTCGTGGAACGGCCCTTCACGAGAGCGGAAGCCCTGGGCGCGGGCGAGGCCTTCGTCACATCGGCAAGCCAGACGGTGCAGCCGGTGGTCCGGATCGATGACAAAACCCTCGGCGATGGTCGGCCGGGGCCGGTCGCCACGGCGCTGCGGCGCGAATTTTATAGCCATGCCGAACTCACCTGAGGTGGGCACGCCCGGAATCCGCGCGTAAAAATAGCACGCTTGCCTGCGCGGCGGACTTGCGCCAAACAACAAGCTACCGTCTAATATACTATTGCACTTCGGTTCCCTGCCGCAGTGCGGAACGTTCAAGACGCAGAGGTCTGATGCAATCAGGCACCGGGGGCTACTGCGAGAAAAAGCGGAAAAGCGGCCATGGCAGCCGAACGCGCACAAAACCTTCAAGACACCTTTCTAAATCACGTGCGGAAATCGAAAATCCCGCTCACGATCTTCCTCGTGAACGGGGTCAAGCTCCAGGGAGTCGTGACCTGGTTCGATAATTTTTGCGTGCTGTTGCGGCGCGATGGGCACTCGCAACTTGTCTATAAGCACGCCATATCAACGATCATGCCGGGCCATCCGGTACAACTCTTTGAGGGCGGTGAGGAAAACGCCGCCGCGGAAAAGACCTGATTGGAGCCGCGTCGGCGCGACCGTCATTTCAACCCCTTAAGTCCGACCGAAGGATCGGTAACGGGCCGCGCAATCGTGCTTGGCCCTTACCGGCGCTTGCGCGCGGCGGCTTCGGAAGGCTCGCGTGCAACTGCTGCCCGGCTGGACGAGGCGGTAGGCCTTGCCCTTGCCATCGGTCTCGAGGTCGTGGACCAGGGCATCATCGGCGTCACGGACATCCGGCCCGCTACATACATCGGAAAGGGCAAGGTCGAAGAGATTGCGGGTTTGGTGAAGGCTCGCGAGGCCGAACTCGTGATCATGGACTGCGCCCTCAGCCCGGTGCAGCAGCGCAACCTCGAGAAGGCGTGGAACGCCAAGGTGGTCGACCGCACCGGTCTGATCCTGGAAATCTTCGGCAGGCGTGCCCGGACCCGCGAAGGAGCGCTCCAGGTCGAACTTGCCCACCTCAATTATCAGCGCAGCCGCCTGGTGCGCTCATGGACCCACTTGGAACGCCAACGGGGTGGTTTCGGCTTTCTCGGCGGCCCGGGCGAGACCCAGATTGAGACCGACCGCCGCCTGATCGCTGAGCGTATTTCCCGGATCGAACGCGAATTGGAGGGGGTGAAGACGACCCGGAAGGTCCATCGTCAGAGCCGAAAACGCATTCCGTATCCGATCGTTGCGCTGGTCGGCTACACCAATGCTGGAAAATCGACCCTGTTCAATCGTCTGACCCGCGCGACCGTTGTCTCGGCCGACATGTTGTTTGCGACGCTCGACCCGACCATGCGCGCAATCGATCTGCCTCACGGCACGCGGATCATCATGTCCGATACCGTCGGCTTCATTTCCGACCTCCCCACCATGCTGGTGGCCGCCTTCCGCGCCACGCTGGAGGAGGTCATCGAATCCGACATGATCCTGCATGTGCGCGACGTCTCGCATGGCGATACTGCCGCCCAATCCGAAGATGTGACGGCGGTGCTGCGCGACCTTGGCATCGAGCCCGAAGATCCGCGGCTGATCGAAGTCTGGAATAAGATCGATCAGGTGGACGAGGTTGAGCGCGAGCGGCTTGAGAATCTCAGTCATCGCCGGGGCGTCAAACATCCGCCGGTACTGGTGTCTGCACTGACCGGGGAGGGCACCGATGCACTGATCAGCGCGATCGAGGACGAATTTGCCCGCTCACGCCTCACCCTCGACGTCGCGCTCGATCTCACGGATGGGGCGGGCATGAGCTGGCTGCACCGCCACGCCGAAGTGCTTGGCCGCGACGAGGGCGCGGACGGACGCATGCATATGACTGTGCGCGTGACGCCTGAGCGTGCTGGCATCGTCCGTGCGAGGTTTGGTGCGGGAAACATCAGGAGCGAGACATCGGGGGTAGGGGGCGAAGACCGCGCCAAGCACAGTTCCTAGACTGCGGTCCGTGGCTGGCTTCGGCTACGTCGGATCTTCGATCTGTGGCCCCTGCTCTCTACGTTTTGCCTCGTTCCAAAGTGCGTCCATTTCATCGAGCGTCGATTGGGACGGCGTTTTGCCGGTCGCACTCAGCGCTTCCTCAATGTAACGAAAGCGCCGCTCGAACTTGCGATTTGCCTCGCGCAGCGTGGCCTCAGGATCAGCGCCGAGGTGGCGGGCGAGATTGACGACGGCAAACATCAGGTCGGCGACCTCGCTCGTAGCATCTTGTATCGCGCCGCTCGCGAGCGCCGCCTCGATCTCATCTGCTTCTTCGCGAATTTTCGCGAGGACGGCGTGCGGATCGTTCCAATCGAAGCCGACCTTGCCGGCCTTTTGCTGCAGCTTGAGCGCTCGGGTCAGGGCAGGGAGGTTCCCCGGGACGCCGCCAAGCGTCACACTCTCCAGCGCGGCGTGCGACCTCCGCGCGGCGCGTTCGGCCTTCTCCTGGGTCTTGATGCGCTCCCACAGCGCGTTGACCTCCTCGGTGCCCAACGAACCCGCGTCGCCGAATACGTGGGGATGTCGCCGCACAAGTTTTTCGGTAATGGCTAGGACGACCCCGCCGAAGTCGAACAGTCCCTGCTCCTCGGCCATGCGGGCGTGAAACACGACCTGTAGAAGGAGGTCCCCGAGTTCGTCGCGGAGATCATCAAAGTCGCCGCGTTCGATCGCGTCAGCGACCTCGTAGGCTTCCTCGATGGTGTAAGGCGCGACCGTCGAGAAATCTTGTTCGAGGTCCCAGGGACATCCGCTCCCAGGCGTGCGCAGCGCCGCCATGATCTCGATGAGCCGGGAAATGTCGCGGGACGGCTTCATGCGAAGGACCGAATGCCGCTCGGCAGACCGGAGGCTCCAGCCTTCTCTACATGAGCGATTCGCATAAGAGATATTATGGAATATTTGCTCCAGTGCCGATGGAACGGCGATTTCCTGCGGGTTCTGCCCGGCGTCGTCTGCCCGATGGTCATCCCTCGAACTCCACCTGCATGCCGTCGAAGCCGGGCTCGACGTGCGGCGGCAGCTTCGCGCGGAGCTCATCGTAATCGAGGTCGCTGTGCATGTTGGTGAGGATGGCGCGATGCGGCCGGATGCGATCGATCCATTCGAGCGTCAGGTCGAGATGGAAATGGCTTGGGTGCGGCCGGTACCAGAGCGCATCGACGATCCACAGCTTGATACCAGCCAATGCGTGGACGCTTTCAGCCGGCAAGTCGACCAAGTCCGGCGAGTAAGCCATCGCGCCAAACCGGAAGCCAAGTGACGCGATATCCCCATGATCCTGCAACAGCGGCATAACGGTAATTTCGCCGCCAGGCCCGGCAATCGTCACCGGCTTGCCCGGTCCAATGGCGTGGCGATTGAGGATCGGCGGATACTGACTGCCCGGCGGGGTCACGAAGCAATAGCCAAAGCGTGACCACAGCATCTTCCAGGTGGCTTCATCGGAATAGGTCTCGACGCGCTGGCGGGCGCCGATGAAGAGGCCGCGTAGGTCGTCAATGCCATGAGTATGGTCGGCGTGCTCATGGGTGTAGAGCACGCCATCCACCCAGTTCACGCCTGCGCCGAGGAGTTGCTCGCGCAGGTCTGGCGAGGTGTCGACGAGGACGCTTGTCTTTTCACCGCCCGCGCCGTTGCGATTGACCAGGATGGAGCAGCGCCGCCGCCGGTTCTTCGGGTTCTTGGGGTTGCACCGCCCCCACCCGAGCCCCGGCCGAGGCACCCCGCCTGAAAACCCGCATCCAAGGATCGTGACGGTGAGCGTCATGTGTCGGCAGTCCGCGGCACCTTGCTGAACAGCCGGAAGAAATTCTCCGTCGTCTGGCGCGCGATTTCGTCTTGCGTAACGCCATGAAGCGCCGCGAGCGTCGCTGCGGTTTCGGTCACATAGGCAGGCTCATTACGCTTGCCGCGGTATTTGCCTGGCGCGAGATAGGGCGCGTCGGTTTCGACCAAGATGCGGTTGATCGGCAATTCCGCTGCGATCGCACGGAGATCCTCGGATTTCTTGAAGGTGAGGATGCCCGTGAACGAAATATAGAGGCCGAGGTCGATGGCGCGCATGGCAAGCTCGCGGCCGCCGGTATAGCAGTGCAAGACCGCCGGGAAGGCGCCCTGCCCCATCTCCTCCGTGAGCACACGGCCTGCATCCGCGTCGGCCTCGCGCGTATGGATGACAAGCGGCAGCCCGGTTTCGCGCGCGGCGGCGATATGGCGGCGAAAACCCGTGAGTTGAGCGTCGCGCGGGCTGAAGTCGTAATGATAATCGAGCCCGGCCTCACCGATCGCCACGACTTTGGGATGCCGAGTCCGCGATACCAGGTCCGCAGTGGTCACGTCCGGCTCCTCGTGAGCGTAATGAGGATGCGTACCTATCGAGTTGTAGACGTTGGGAAATCGCTCTGCGATGCCCAGCAGGTTGTCGAACTTCGCAACCCGCGTCGAAATCGACACGATACGAGCAACCCCGGCCGCTTCGGCACGGTCCACGATCGCGGGCAGGTCATCGGCGAAGTCGGGAAAGTCGAGATGACAATGGCTGTCGACGAGCACGCTCAACGGGCGGCCTCCGTCGCCGGCTCGACATAGCGCGGGAACACTGGCGTCGGCGACGGCAATACGACGCCGGCCGCAATCCGTTCCGCAAGTGCAGAGAAGTCGCGCTTTTCCGATGGGATCGCGATCAGATCGAGAAGGCGAGATGCGGCTTGTGGCATGAACGGCTGCGCCAGGATCGCCACCTGTCGAACGACCTCCGCAGTCACGTACAGCACCGTGCCTTGCCGCAATGGGTCGGTCTTGGCGAGCGCCCACGGCGCCTCGCCGGCGAAATAGCGATTGGCGTCTGCAACGACTGCCCAGACCGCGTTGAGCACTTGATGGAGTTGCCTCGTCTTCATCGCTTCGCGCGCCTTGCCGATCATCGCATCGGCCGACGCCAGCAGAGCTTGATCAGCCGCACTGAATTCTCCCGGCGACGGCAGCTTGCCGCCAAGCCCGCGGGCAATGATCGACAACGAACGTTGCGCGAGATTGCCGAGATCGTTGGCAAGATCGGCGTTGATGCGCGCCACGATGGCCTCGTGGCTGTAATTGCCGTCCTGGCCGAACGGCACTTCGCGCAAGAGGAAATAGCGGAACTGGTCCGCGCCATAAGTATCCGCGAGCGCCATCGGATCGATGACGTTGCCGACCGACTTCGACATTTTCTCGCCGCGGTTGAACAGGAAGCCGTGACTGAAGATGTGGCGGGGGACGGCGACGCCCGCCGACATCAGGAATGCCGGCCAATAGACGGCGTGGAATCGGACGATGTCCTTGCCGATCACGTGGAGATCAGCAGGCCAATAGCGACGAAACGTTTCGCCGTCCGTATCAGGATAGCCGACGGCGGTGATGTAGTTTGTGAGCGCGTCGACCCACACATACATGATGTGCTTGGGATCACCCGGCACGGGGACGCCCCAGGTGAAGGTGGTGCGCGAGATCGACAGATCCTTAAGGCCGCCGCGCACGAAGCTCGCGACCTCATTCATGCGCTCCCTGGGCAAGACGAAATCGGGCACGTCGCGGTAGAGCGCGAGAAGCTTGTCCTGGTAAGCGGACAATTTGAAGAAATAGGTCTCTTCCTCGACCCACTCGACAGGCGTGCCCTGCGGTCCGACCCGCGTGCCCTTATCGTCGAGGCGTGTCTCGTCCTCGTCGTAATAGGCCTCGTCGCGCACCGAATACCACCCGGTGTATTTCGAGAGATAGATGTCCCCGGCCGCCTGCATGCGCTCCCAGATGGCCTGTGAGGCGCGATAGTGACGCTCCTCCGTGGTCCGGATGAAATCGTCGTTGGAGCAGTTGAGCCGCTCCACCATTGCGCGAAAGAGCGGCACATTGCGGTCCGTCAGCTCGCGCGGCGTGATCCCGGCCCGACCCGCCGTCTGCAGCATCTTGATGCCGTGCTCGTCGACGCCCGTCAGGAAGAGCACGTCGTAGCCATCAAGCCGCATGAAGCGCGCGATTGCATCGGTCGCGATCACCTCATAGGCATGACCCATATGAGGCGGACCGTTCGGATAGGAAATCGCGGTCGTGATGTAGAAGCGTGGCTTGTCTGCCATTGAGCACGGGTTCCGGTAGTGTCGGCTGCGTCGACAAAAGGAACAGGGGCCGGGACGGGTCGAAAATGCGCGTCCCCGCCCCTGCCCTCTTTTTTCCGCCGACCGGCGATAGTTATCAACCGCGGGATGCCTCCGCAAGCTGGCCGAAAACGGCAAAAACCAGCGGCTTGCGCTCGAGATTGTAGACCTCGACGTCGCGGGCCGAGCGATTGAAGCGCTCCCACACCTCGGCCGCTGCGGCAAGGCGCGCCAAGTTGCTCTCGACGTCGAGACGACCTGAAAGCCAGTCACGAATGGCGCCGGCAAAGACGTCGAGCAGGCCACGATCGCGATCGAGTTCGTCGCCAAGCGCATGAAGCGCAGTCGGGTCGGTTGCCGGCAGCGCGGCAAGCAGCGCGGCGACCTTCTCGCGCAGCGCCAGCACCGGGCCGCCGGCGAGGGCAATGGCGCGGGCGACGCTGCCGCGCGCAGCCGCCGCGGCCTTGACGATCGTCGGATCGGCCGGATCGCGGTTGAGGGCTGCGCCCGCCGCGCGCGCCACATCTTCCTGCGCAAGAGGCTTGAGTGACAGGCGTCGGCAGCGCGAACGGATAGTCGGTAGAAGCCGTCCGGGCGCGTGGCTCACCACCAGAAACAACGACGGCGTCGGGGGCTCTTCCAGCATCTTCAACAATGCGTTGGAGGCTTCGGGATATTTGAGCTCGTCAGCACTATCGACGATCGCGACCCGCCAGCCACCCTCCCCCGCCGTCGATCCGAAGAAGCTCGTCAATCGACGAACCTGATCAACGGTGATGACAGTGCGCAGCTTGCCGCTGTCGCCTGCCGTGCGCTCAAGAACCAGTAGGTCGCTGTGAGCGTTGCCGGCGACACGCCGCACGGTCGGGTGATCGGGCGCGAGCGCGAGCGAAGTCGCTTCTTTCGCCTCAGCTCGCGTGGGATCGGGATGGGCGAGCACAAACCGCGCCATCCGGTAGGCGAGCGTCGCCTTGCCGATCCCAGTTTCCCCGCCGATCAGCCAAGCGTGAGGTATGCGACCGGAGCGGTATGCGGTGAGGAACTCTTGCTCGGCGGCGTGATGGCCGAACAACTCCAGGGTTTCGCGCGGTGCCGCGACGTCATCCGCATCTTCGGCGCGGCTCACCGCACCATTTCCTCGAACGTCAACGGCGCGTTTTCGGGCGAGAGCCGCTTGCGCACGATGCGCCAGATATCGGCGGCGATCACATCCGCGGGACGGTTGCTGTCGATCAGCACGCAACGCTCCGGCTCGTTCTTGGCGATATCGCGAAACGCGGCGTTGAGCGCTTCATGAAAGCCGAGGTTCTGGCTTTCGAAGCGATCGGTGCTGCCGTTGCCACGGCGCTCGTGGGCGCGGGAAAGGCCGACGTTGGCCGGCACGTCGAGGATGAACGTGAGTTCCGGCAATACGTCACCGACGGTGAGCTTTTCCAGTCCTTTGATGAAAGCGTCGCCGACCTTACCGACCGCGCCCTGGTACACCCGCGTCGAGTCGATATAGCGATCGCAAATGATCCACTTGCCGGCGGCGAGCGCCGGCTTGATGAGCGCCTCGATGTGGTCGGCACGAGCGGCCGCAAACAAGATCGCCTCCCCGTCCGCGCCAAACGTCTTGGCGGCACCAGACAACAGGATCTTGCGGATGATCTCAGCGCCCGGCGAGCCGCCCGGCTCGCGCGTTGCGACGGTCGCAATGCCCATCCCGCTCAGCTTTTTCGCGAGAGCGGCAACCTGGGTGGATTTGCCTGCCCCCTCGCCGCCTTCAAACGTGATCAAGTGTCCGCGCATCAGGAATGGCCGGTTGCAACACGTCTTATGTGGTTAGGTCACGGACGCTAATCCAGCGCCCGCTGCTGGCTCGCCACAGTATCAAACAAATCCGACGAGCGGGTCATGTCTTCTTGGTGCCGAACCGAATCAGGCTGATGACCAATTCGGTGGCGGCATCAAGCGCGCGCCGCGGCAGGTTCCCCTGCTCGACGCTTTCAGCGGCGTAGAGAGGAACTTCCGCGATCACGCTCTCGCCACGCATCACGTTGAGCGTAGCAATGCGCTGCCCCTGCTTCACGGGTGCCGGGACCGGACCTGAGTACACGATCTTGGCTGCAACGCGTTCGCCTCCGGAGCGCGGCAGCAGAATGGCAACCGGCCCCTCGCTGACCAAAGGCACGGACCACGAGGCGCCACCATAGAGCTTCGCGTACCCAAGGATCTGCCCTTCGTCGAACAGCTTCTTGGGGTCGAAGCTGTGGAAGCCGTATTCCAGTAGGCGCTTCGCTTCGTCGCCGCGATCCTTTTCCGATCTGAGGCCGTTGACGACCACCAGCAGGCGGGTGCCGTTCTGGATCGCCGAACCGACCATGCCGTAGCCGCCGTCCTGGGTAAACCCGGTCTTGAGCCCGTCCGCGCCGATATTCATGTTAAGCAGCGGATTGCGGTTCTGCTGGCGGATCTTGTTCCACGTGAACTCGTGCTCGCCGTATAAGCTATAGAAATCCGGATAGGTCCGAATGATGTGTCGGGCCAGGCGGGCAAGTTCGCGGACAGTCACTTTCTGAGCGGCATCCGGCAGGCCGGTGGCATTGGTGAAGTAGGACTTCATCATGCCAAGTTCGCGAGCCCGCTTGTTCATCATCTCGACGAAGGCCGGCTCGTTCCCCGCGATGCCCTCGGCAAGGGCAATGCAGGCATCATTGCCGGACACGATGAGTGCGCCGCGAAGCAGGTCTTCGACGCGTACGCGGCTGTGGATTGGCGCGAACATGCTCGACGTGCGCGACGGGGCTCCTCCCCGCCGCCAAGCATCCTCACTGATGATGAATTCGTCGGTAAGCTTGACCCTGTTCGCTTTGATTTCGTTGAACACGATCTCCGTCGTCATCAGCTTCGCCATGCTGGACGGCGGCGTGGGCGTGTCGGCGCCCTTCTCGAACAGAACAGTACCGCTATCGACATCCATCAGGATGGCGTATGGCGCCGGCGTGGAGATATCGCTGCTGCCCTTGCCGCCGATGAGCCCGATCCCATTCGGCGCAGCCGTCGCCGTCGCAACGCCCGCGGCGATCGTCAGCGCGATAGCAACGCGCCGCAACGTCACGGCTTCGCGCCAAGGAGTGGACTTAGCCTGATGCAAATCATCCGCACCGCGCTTGCGCACAATGTCCCTCGCCGAAAACGCGTGGACCGGTCGAAATGCACCAGTTCACGCCCCAAACTTGATCGCTGCGGCCACTGACTTTTCGAGAAGCCACGCTCGTCGTTGCGTCAAGCCGCTCACCCCGCAACGTCAGGGTCGCACTCGATCATTGAATATCAAGTCGCTCCAGCGGACGCAATGTGGCCCGCTTCGCGCCACCGTTCGCGCGCTCTCAATAAAGGCCTCGCATACCGAGCGACGGCGCGACGGCGTCGCCCCGCGGAAAATCAGGGGGCGGAGGCGCAAACGCCGAAGCCGTCCCGCGCAACGACGATGGGCCATCGAATGCAATCGGACGATCCGGCGGCGCAGTGCGCGCGACATTTGTCCCCATGCCGGGCCGATAATTGGAGGCAATCTGCCCCTCGCCCAAAGAAAACGGTCGATCCTCCGGAATCGGAACGTTGTGCGCAATCCCCGGCCGCGACGGCAGTTCGGGGACGAAGGGCTTTGCGGAGGCGATGCGCACGGTCGGCGGGGCCGGCGCCGGCGCGCCATTGCGCAACGTCGACGCGAGCATCATGTCGTCGGAGCCTTCGAGGGGCGCATTGCCCACGTATTCGACGCGTACAGGCGCCAAGCCGCTGCCGTAGAATCCGAGCAATTGGGCGGCGCGCACCGAAACATCGATGACGCGGTCGGAGTGATAGGGGCCACGGTCATTGACGCGAACGATGACCGAACGTCCGTTGGAGATATTGGTGACCCGCACGTAGCTCGGCAGCGGCAGGGTGGTATGGGCCCCCGAAAGCGAGTTCATGTCAAAAATTTCGCCGTTCGCGGTGAGGCGGCCGTGAAAGTCTTCGCCGTACCATGATGCCACGCCTTCGGCTCGATAATGGGGATTCTCGGTTGGGACGTAAGTGCGCCCGGCAACCGTGTATGGCTGACCGACCCGGTATGTGCCCCCGCCTTTCGGGATCGGTTCGCCCGGCGGAATGACCCGCGCGCTCGATGAAACGCCGTAGCGCGGATCGAGGCGGCCCAATTGATTGGGGCCGGAGCAACCGGCAAGCAAGGCGCAAGCGACCGCGAGCGCGCACATATATGCGCGGCCGGACTTTGCGGCGCCCTTCCCCGCCCTCATAAGCTCTGCGGACCCCATCAAACCTGGGCAGAGCTACCTGTCTGGACCTTCCGGCCCAAACCTACTCTGCAAAGGTCACCCCATGCGCCAGTTGCGGCTAGCAGAAACCGTCAAATACTATCCGGATTCCGCCGCAACGGGAACTCTTGACCAATTGGCGTGCAAAATGCAGCAAAAAAAAGACTGGCCGCCGTCTGCGACCGGGTGCGCCGCCTTCCCACCAATGGCGCGCGAGGTGGCAGACCTATAAATTGCGATTCAGGAAGGGTGGCCGAGTGGTTTAAGGCACCGGTCTTGAAAACCGGCAGGGGGTTTACGCTCCCTCGTGGGTTCGAATCCCACCCCTTCCGCCAGAAGGTTCATTCGCGGTCCTTCGCTCGCCTCCGCCACAAGCTAAGAAATTCGTTGGTACACAGGGATAACTGAGAGCATCTTCGCTCTTTACACGTTCGCCGACGTTCGCCATAATCCGGCTCACAATTGTGGATTAAATTGTGGATCGGCGGCTTCTCGACAAACAGGAGGCTTGGAGATGGGACGGGCTGTCGGGCGGTTGACGGCGCTGAAAGTCGAGAGGGCGAAGAAAGCCGGCATGTACGCCGACGGCGGCGGCCTCTATCTGCGCGTCACGCCCCAGGGCACCAAGAATTGGGTGCTGCGCTTCATGCTCGATCGGCGGCCGCGGTGGATGGGGCTCGGGCCGCTCACGCTCTATGGACTTGCCGACGCCCGCGCGAAGGCACTGGACGCGCGCCGCAAGCGCCATGAAGGAATTGACCCGATTGAGGCGCGGCGCGCTGACCGGGCTCGCCAGAGGCTCGACGTCGCCAAGGAGATCACTTTCGAGCAGTGCGCCGAGAGCTACATCAACTCCCACCGCGCCGGATGGCGCAACGACAAGCACGCCGGGCAATGGAGCGCGACGCTTGCGACCTACGCCTATCCCGTCATCGGCGCGCTGCCGGTCCAGGGGGTGGACACCGGCCTTGTGCTCAAGGTGTTGGAACCGATCTGGACGACGAAGCCCGAGACGGCGAGCCGCGTGCGCGGGCGCCTCGAAAGCATCTTGGATTTTGCCAAGGCACGCGGCTATCGCGCCGGCGAAAACCCGGCGCGCTGGCGCGGGCATCTCGACAAGCTGTTGCCGCCGCGCGCCAAGGTGCGCCGCGTCGAGCATCATGCCGCCCTGCCCTACGCAGATCTGCCTGCGTTCATGACGAGCTTGCGCGCGCAACAGGGCATTTCCGCCCGCGCGCTCGAATTCGCCATCCTGACGGCCGCTCGCACTGGCGAAATCATCGGCGCCCGTTGGAATGAGATCGACCCGCTTGACAAGAGCTGGACCGTACCGGCCGAACGCATGAAGGCCCACCGCGAGCACCGCGTCCCCCTTTCGGCGCGCGCGCTCACCATTCTCGAGGAAATGAAGGCGGCTATGAATGGCGATGCCGGCGACGCGTTTGTCTTCCCCGGCGGCAAGACGAGAGCGCCGCTTTCTAACATGGCGTTTCTAATGCTGTTGCGTCGCATGGGCCGCAATGACCTGACAGCGCATGGCTTCCGCGCCACGTTCAAGACCTGGGCAAGCGAGCGCACGGGCTGCCAAAACGAGATCGTCGAGACGGCTTTGGCGCACGTCATCGGCGGCAAGGTCGAGCAGGCCTACATGCGCGGCGACCTGTTCGAGAAGCGGCGGCGCCTGATGGCCCAATGGGCAACGTTCGCCACCACGGCAGCTGTGGAAGAGCCGAGCGTTAACGTGGCGCCAATCCGGAGGGCTAGCTAATCTACGAATTGCTGCAAATCACGGCGGCGGACCGAACGCGCAGTTCCCGCGCTGCCGCCACAAGCCTCATGCGGAGCGCCAGCGGAGGCGCCATGGACCTGCCCTTTCAGCTCAGCGGCTGGGATACGGAGGCCCGAGAACTGATCGCACACGGATACAGCCGGGATTGCGCGATCGAGACCGTAACTCTGCGCTATCTGAGGCTGGGCGATTATAGGCCTCTGCTCGATGCAGCGCTTCGGCGGCACACTCACAGCCCCAAGGTCTCCGCATTCCTCGTTGGCATGTTTTGCCCGGAATACAGGCCGGGGCAGGGTGAGGCTATTCGCTACGAGTTCGGCTTTAATGAGCTTCGACGCAAAGGGCCGTCCTAGGAGCGGCGAAACTTCCGATTTGGTGAAGCTCGTCTGGGCTGTCCTGATGAATGGGACGCAAGCGCTGGCAAAAAAAAGAGACCCCGGCCGACGTTTCTGGCGCTACCTTCTAGCGGCGCTTGACCCAGAGTACCGACGCTTGATCCACCGCGATCGAGACCCGCCATTCCCGCTCAAGGCCAAGGTGCAACCGATAAGAGGTTTGCGAGGGAGGCGACTTGATCCCGAGCTTTCGACGCGCGACAAAGCGCTTGCCTGGATGGTTCAACGGCGCATCGACCGGGGCGAAAGATACAAGGCCGCAATCTATAGCACGGTGACCGACATTGACGAAAAGAGAAAGGAGGAAGGTCCTCGTCCCGAGCGGGGACCAGTTACGCAGCGCACCGTGCGGAACGCCTACGACCGCGCGCAACAGAAGCAACAGAAGAGATAATTCCCGTTTTTTTTGGCGTAAACATTTCGTGCCTTTCCGCTGAAACGCTCTCATCGTCTTGATACGTGGTCATCCGCCGCCACGCGTTCACGATGGAGCGATCATGGCGATCCACAGTACCGGCCTCGGGCGCGAGGAGCGGAAACAGCCGCGCAGCCGCGGCGCCGACCTGGAGCCCCTCGCTGTGTCGCCCCGCCAGGCGTGCCGGCTCCTCGGCATCGGCAACACGCGCCTCTATGAGCTGATCGCTGCCGGCGAGATCGAAAGCTATCTGGACGGTCGCGCCCGGCGCATCACCATGGCGAGCATTCGCGCCCGCATTGCGCGGCTGCTGGCGGCTAGCGGAGGTGTGCCGTGAGCGCCGCCGAAGCAGCACGCCGCCTCGACGAGCGGTTGGTCCGCGAGGCCGTTGCTGAAGGCCTGCGGCCGGATGATGCCGAGCACATCGCCCGCATGCGGCGACAGGGCATCGATCCCGGCGTTGGACACGTGCCGCGGCGCCACGAGGCACACGACACAGCGCGCGACACATGGCCCGCACCCGACCTGCGGCTTGTCGATGATGACCGCACACCGGTGCCCGCGCTCGCCGATGATGCGTTGCCGGCCGGCTGGGGCAGTTGGATTACGGCGGAGGCCGTGGCGCGTGGCTGTCCGCGCGACTATCCCGCCGCGGGTCTGACCGGGGCCGCATCGGCCTGGATGGGCAATGCGCGGCGTATCGCAGCTACAGCTGACTGGATCGAGCCAGCGCACCTGTGGCTGGCGCTGATCGGCGCGCCGAGCTCGGGCAAGACACCTGCGTTGCGGCCGATGATCGAGATGAGCCGCACGCTAGAGCGCGAGGCAGAGCCGCCGTGGCGCGAGGCAATGGCACGGCATGAGCGCGATGCCGAAGCCGCGAAAGCGCGGGACACAGCATGGCGGGAGAAAGTCCGGGAGGTGGCCGGCAACGGCGGCGCACCGCCGGTCCGCCCCGCCGACGCTGAGCAGCCAGAAGCGCCGCCTCGCCCGCGCGTCATCGCGATGGATACCTCCACCGAAGAGTTACAGCGCATGCTCGCGGAGGCGCCGCGCGGGTTGCTGTGTTTGCGCGATGAACTTGCCGGATGGCTCGGCACCTTCGATCGGTATGGTGGCAGCGGCGCCGATCGCGCGTTCTACCTGGAGTGCTGGAATGGCGGCGGCTACCTCTGCGACCGCGTGCGTTACCACGGCAAGCCGCTCCGCATCGAGCATGCCGCGCTGGCGATCATCGGCGGCATGGTGCCTGATCGGCTGCGCGAGATGCTGGCGGGCTCCGATGATGGCCTTACGGCGCGACTGATCTATGTGTGGCCCGACCCGGTGCCGCTCGCGCCGCTGGCCGACTACGGGGACACCATGGCGGCACAACGGCGCGACACGCTGATGACCGCCGCCCGGCGGCTGCGGGCACTGCCGATGGGTGCGGATCATGACGGTGTACCAGCGCCGATCGCACTGCGGCTCGATACTGATGCAGTGGCGCTGTTCGACATTGTCCGCCGAGATTGGATGGAACGGGCGCGCGCAGCGTCGGGCCTCGCGGCCGGCTGGGCCGGCAAAAATCCCGGCCGCGCGCTGCGCCTCGCCCTCGTGTATGAGATGCTGACGTGGGCCGTGAGTGGCGATGCCCCACCCACCATTGTGTCCGCTGACGCCGTGGCGCGCGCGGGCGCGTATCTTGATTATGCTGCCGACATGCTCGATCGGGTGACGGCTGGGCTCGCCCTGACGGAATTGGAGGCCGATGCCGCTATACTGGCGCGGCATCTCCTCGCGACACGACCGAAGCGGGTTAACGAGCGCAGCCTGTATCAGACACCGGGCTTCCACTGGGCGCGCAGCACCGAGCGCCGTGGAGCAGCGCTGGCAGTGCTCGATCGAGCGGGCTGGATCCGACGGCCTGCGCATGCCGGGCCTGGGCGCCCGCGTGGCGACTGGGACGTATCCCCTCGGCTGGCGGAGGGCGGATCATGAGCCGGTGGCACGAGGTATTGCGAGACTTGCGGGCCACGCGCGTCGAGGCCGCTCTCGTTCAAAACGTTCATAACGTTCAAAATGCCGGCCATTCGAGTATTGAACCTTTTGAACCTTTTGAACCTTTTGAACGTGATCGTGATCGCGAAAATCTTTCCGCCACGCTAGCGGCCGACCTGCTGGCTCCGTTGTTCCGCGTCGGGCCGCCGCCTGATGGCGAGCCGCCGTTCCACCTGCCTTGCGCCTTCCGGCGCGGGCGCGTCGAGGAACGGCCAGGCGGTGGCTTCCTGCACTTCTATGCCGAGTGCGGCACCTGGGGCGCCTACGGCTATGGCATGAGCCTGCGGACAGGCCAGTTGGGCCGGTGGTATTGCGGCGAGGGGGGCAATGATGCGCATCGATCCCCATGTCGTGCGAGCGCAGATTGGAAGGCAGGTGACACCCCCCGCAATTTCAACGCGGGTTTAGACTTTGCTAGCCTCAAAATTCGTTCGTTTCGGTCGAAAGTTTAGACCGTTTTCTTCCGGCGACCGTCGGCGGCTTATCCCCCGATAGCTTCCGTGACGGGCGCCGCTCTGTGCGGCAGAGTTGGGCCATAAACGGCCTTCCGCGCTGCAATAGAGTTCGCAGGAAGTTGGCCCCGAGGCCGGATGCAAACCGTTCCCATGCGTCCCAAGCTCCTAGGCCGCTATAGGTCGCCTCGTAAAGCGGCTCGGGAGCATGACTGATGCGAAGGCGGGAGTTCACTGCGGGGATTAGCGCGGTGGCGGTGCTCTGGCCCCGTGGACTGCGCGCGCGTTACGCTCAAGGCCGCTCAGTACCGCGTTTCCAGCGATCAGGCCCCGCCTGGTCAGTTCCATTTCATCGTGAGCCGGGCCACCCACTCGACCGAGTAATAGAGTAGCAGTCCGATGACGGTAACGACGACAATCGCTGCGAATAAGATGTCGGAGCGGAGATTGCCCTCAGCGACTATTAGCAAGTAGCCAAGGCCGGCTGAGGCGCCCACGAATTCGCCGACCACGGCGCCGACTACCGCGAAGGCCATAGCAAGCTGCAGCCCGGCCCAAATCAAGGGCAGTGCGCCCGGGATGCGCAAGTAGCGGAAGACGGCCCAGCGCGAGCCACCCATCGAGCGTATGAGGTAAACGGAATCTGTGTCGGCGGCATTGAATCCTTGTGTCGCATTGACGACCACCGGAAAGAACGCCATGACGAAAGCGATCAATGAAGAGGTTCGCACGCCGGTGCCGATCCAAAGGACCATCAGAGGCGCGATTGCGACCTTGGGCACCACCTGGGATGCGACGAGAAGCGGATAGATCGCGCGCGACGCCAAAGGCCAAGCCGAGATGGCGATGGCGATGGCGATGCCGATGATGGCGCTGAGGAAAAAGCCGACCAGCGTCTCGACAGTCGTCACCCAGGCGTTTTCCATGATGACGGCCCAGTTGTCTACGCCCGCTTTCCATACTGCAGTTGGCGTCGGCACGAGAAAGGCTGGCACGTTGAAGACCGAGACGATTGCCTGCCAAGCGACGACCAGAAGCACGAGCGATAGCAGCGGCAGAAAGGCCGGTGCCTCTATCAGGCCGCGCAGCGTCGCTGTGTTGAGTTTCGACGGCGGGCGGGTTTCGACCGGCGCGGCCCTGCCTCGATCGGGCACGATCAGGCCTCGCCCAGCGAAGCGTTTTCGGCCCAGCTGTGGAACACGCCGAGTTCCTCGAACACCCTGGTCACCCGGCCGACCAGTTCGCCGAAGCGCGGCCGCTCGCGCAACTCGAGCCTGCGCGGGCGCGGCAGATCGACCGCGACGTCGGCGACGATACGGCCAGGCCGCGGCGACATGACGACGACGCGGTCGGACAGGAACACCGCCTCGGCGATCGAATGGGTAACGAAGACGACGGTCGTGGTGCGGCCTTCGGTCATTGCGGCGAGATCGACCGCCATCTGGTCGCGCGTCATGGCGTCGAGTGAGGCGTAAGGCTCGTCCATCAGCAGCAGCCGTGGATCGTTGAGGATAGCCCGGCAGATGGCGACCCGCTGGCGCATACCGCCGGACAGTTCTTTGGGGTAGCGATTCTCGAAGCCGGCGAGGCCGACCTGCTTCAGTAGTCTCCGGCCGCGCGCGTCGACATCGCTGCGGCTACAGCCACGCACGTCGGCCTGGAGAAGGACATTCTCGAGCACGGTCCGCCACGGAAACAATAGGTCGCGCTGAAAAATCATTCCGAGCTCGGGGTGCGGCGCCGTTACCGATACGCCACCGATCGACACGGCGCCGGCGCTTGGTGGCTCCAGCCCGGCGATGATACGCAGCAGGGTGCTTTTGCCACAACCGCTCGGCCCCAGCAGGGAGACGAATTGCCCCGCGGGGATCAGGACATCGACATTGGCCAGCGCGTCGATGGTCCCTGTCACGCTCTGGTAACGCTTGCTCACACCGCGGGCGCCAATCGTCAGTGCGGCCCGATCCATCATGCCGGTGATGCCCGCATCTGCACGGTTCGCATGCAACATTCAGTCTCTTAGGGGAGCATGGCATCGGTGTAGAAGTCGTTCACCGTTTTCATTTTTTCCACCTTGTCGTAGTTTTGGAGGAAGTCATAGGTGCTTCGCCAAACCATTGAATTATTCCACCCCCAGCGTTGCTTCTTCGAAGCGTCACTGTCGAGCAGCGCGAGCCACGCCGTTATCTGCCTATTACAAAGATCCTGGCTCAAGCTGTTAAGCGGCACGTTCTTCACGACCACGGCGCAGGCTTGGTCAGGATGGGCGATCGTGTCGTCGAGTGCCTTGTGATAAGCGCGGAGCAGCGCGGTGATCGCCAACTTGTGCGACTTAATGAAGTCATCGCTGGCAATGAAGCCATGATCAAGCAGGTTAAAGCCGAAATCGGCGTCGAGGATGACGCGCGACGGCTTGCCTTGCGCGGCGGTCGCCGCGCCGTAGTACCAGCCCTGGCCGCTGATGACATCGACCTTGCCCGTGAGGAAAGCGGCAAGTTTCGCGTCGGCCGGCACGTTGACGATGGTCACATCGCGTAGCTTGAGTCCGTTGGCGGCAAGAAAGGCCGTCAATACGGTCGAGTCCGATCCGCCCGGCGTGCTGCCGATGGAGTGCCCTTTGAGGTCGTCAGGTTTGAAGATGTTGGAATCGGCCGCGACGATGAGGCCGGTCGCGTTCTTGTGCTGGATTTGTGCGACGGCTTTGACCGGCACTCCGGCCAACATGCTGTACATTGCCGTCGACAGGTCGACCCAGGCCATATCGCCTTGGCCAGTGCCGACGGCGATGACGCTGTCCTTCGAGCCGCGTGTGAAAGTCGTGGCGACATCAAGGCCTTCAGCCTTGAAGTAACCCTTCTCCAACGCAATCAGGATCGGCGCGTGAAAGGGAACCCAGGTTGTCCAATCGAGCGGCACCCGGACCGGCGTCTGCGCCCAGGTACCGGCGCAGACTGCTATGATTAGGATCGTCGCCGCAAAGCAACGAGCGACGTGTCTAAATATGCATTTCACGTCTATTCTCCCATTATACCAGCTATCGAGAACCCATCGAGGCCAGGCGACGCGGTCCACATTTGTCCTGAAGGCGGCGCGCAGCATTCTTAGGACGGCCGCCACGCGGCACAAACGGGAGCAACCGATGACTGCGGTAAATTCCGCAAGTGCGCAACTTTAAGCTCACGTCGAGGGCTTTCAAGGGTGTTGGAGCGCTGAGGTTCACTTTAGGGGCGTCACTACCGGTCATAATCGGATTTGATCTATAAGGAAAATCGAAAGCAAGGAGAAACCCCGTGGACCCGCACCGCGCGCTTGTGATCGATGCCCTGCAGTACAGCGCGCCCGAGCGCGCCCGCTTCGAGGAGTGGCACGCCGGCGGCCTTGGCTGTGTCCACGTCACAGTCGCAATCTGGGAGAGCGCGCGCGAAACCCTGTCTACGCTCGGGAGATGGAACCGGCTTTTCGCTGAGAACGGCGATCTCATCGCGCTCGCAAGAAGCGGCGATGACATCGAGCAGATTGCAGCTAAAGGGCGAACGGCCGTGTTGTTCGGATTCCAGGACACCTCGCCCTTCGAAGACGACATCGAACTCGTTGAAATCTTCCACACGCTTGGCGTACGGATCGCGCAACTCACTTACAACGTTCAGAACCGCGTCGCTTCCGGATGTTGGGAAGATGACGACCACGGCATCTCACCTTTCTTCGGGCGCAACGTGGTCGAAGAGATGAATCGAATTGGAATGCTGATCGACGTCTCGCATTGCTCAAATCGCACTTGCTTCGATGCGCTCGAATACTCTTCCCGCCCGATTGCGGTTACGCACGCCAACCCGGCGGAATTCGTCGGACAGGAGATCGAGCTTAACCGGCGCAACAAATCGACCGAATTCCTACGCAAGCTCGCGGCGCGGAACGGCGTGATCGGGCTGAGCATGTACCCGAAGATCATGCGGGGCGGCTCGGATTGCACGCTCGAGGCTTTCCTCGACATGGTGATATGGACTGTCGATTGCATCGGCATTGACGCGGTCGGCTTTGGCAGCGACTTCTACGCCGGCTGGCCTGAAACCGCCATCAAGTGGTGGCGCGCCGGCCGCTGGTCGCGCGAGAGCCCGATCCCGATTAAGGGTTTCTCCGCCTGGCCCTCTTGGTTCACGTCGCCCGCCTGCTATCCGCGCCTCGTCGAGGCGCTCGCGGCGCGTGGTCTCAAGCCGGCGGAGATCACCAAGATCGTGGGAGGTAACTGGCTGAGGCTGTTCCGGGACAGCTTCCGTCCGGCGTGAGTCGCGCATGAGTTGGGAGGATGCGGCCGGTCGGCTCTGCCGCTTCCTTGCGGCGGCAAGCGTCGGCGATCTACCTGACGACGCGATCCTCGCCGGTCGCCGCGGCGTGCTCGACTTTCTAGGCTGCACGCTGGGCGGCTTTGTGTCGTCCGCAAGTGCCATGGCCTTCGATGTTCTGCGCTCGGCCGGCGCACAAGAGACGGCGACGGCGCTCGGCCGCGGAGCGAAGCTCGGGCTCCTCGATGCGGCCCTGGTGAACGGGGTGGCGGCACATGCGCTCGATTACGACGATACGCGCGGTAGCGCGTCCATCCTTGCCGCCGCTATTGCGCTCGCCGAGCAAACCGGCCGGAGCGGAAGCGCGCTGCTCCTCGCCTATGCCGTTGGCATCGAGGCGAGCGAGCGCATTCAGGCTGCAGCCCTCGGCCACCATCGCGCTGGCTGGCATCCGATCGGCACGATCGGCGGCATCGCCGCAGCCGCGGCAGCTGCTAACCTGTTGCGACTAGACGCCGAGCGGCTAACGCAGGCGGTCGGGCTGGCTGCGACCCAGGCTGCCGGCCTGCAGCGAAACCGCGGCACCGCAGCGAAGCCCTTGCATGCGGGCAAGGCTGCGGCGAATGGACTATTTGCCGCGCTTCTCGCCCAGCGCGGTTTCGAGTGTGCGCCAGACGGTCTTTTGGGACCGCTC
Organism: uncultured Alphaproteobacteria bacterium; assembly: GCA_963787675.1. Classification (GTDB taxonomy): domain Bacteria; phylum Pseudomonadota; class Alphaproteobacteria; order Rhizobiales; family Xanthobacteraceae; genus JAJPKK01. Next base: position 1,141,350 of record CAWBDV010000003.1, read on the forward strand.
GGCTTCTGCGCAGTCTATGGCGATGCCACGCGTCCCGAAGCGCTCGACGAGAATTGGGACAAAGCTGGCGCATCGCCTGCAACGGCTACAAGCCCTATCCGTGCGGCCTCGTTTTTCACCCGATCATCGATGCAGCGATCCAGCTCCGGGAGCACCATTCTTTTAACCCAGCTGCCGTGACCTCCATTGTATTGCGCTGCCACCTGATTGTCGCCGCGATCGGCGCGACGCAGCAGCCGGAGACCGGCCATGCATCGAGATTTAGCGCCCCGCATGCGGCCGCGGTAGCGCTGGTAGACGGGCGCGCCGGCCTCGCCGGTCAGCGACGCGCACGTCCGTGCGCCAGAAATCGCGGCGCTCAGAACCCGCGTCCACCTAATGATCGACGAACGATGCCGGATGGAGGAGGCGGGCATGCGGATCGACGCGGATGGCAAAAGCTACGAGGCCACGAGCCTGCATGCCTTCGGGAGCCCGGAGAACCCGATGAGCGATGCGGCGCTCGAAGACGAAATTCCTGGAGAACGCCGCGCCTGCGCTCGGTGCGGAGCGGGCGGCAAGTGGTGCTCCTCGTGCGCCATCTCGAAACGCTTCCCGACGTCCGGCTTACAGCGCTCTGCTCATGAGCGCGGCTCAGGAAAAGACTCCACCGTCGCGCAGGTCGGTCAGACCCGGCTGGCTTGCATTGTGGCCGGGAATGCCGCTCACAAACCCGCCCGGATAAGCGCCAGAGCCGCAGACAGAGCCTGGCCACCGGGCCGCGGTAATGGCTCAGGCCACAGCCTCTAAAAAACATCTGCTCCGGCACGACATCGCCATGCGTGATGTTAGCCTCGACAAGACCGTACTCATCCTCGAGGTCCTTGCGTCGAACCGCACGTCGGTGTGTGATCGGGCAGGTCCGGCATGTACTCCGACAGGAGCGCGAATACAGCGCTTGCCGAAGACTTCCTTCATCGCCGTCCAGTCGCCGTCGCGCAGATGATAAGGCGCGTGAAAGACGTTGACGCTCATCACGTGCTTACGCGGGGGTCTATGGTCGGATCGTTAGCAGAAGGGATGAGGCCCCCAGGGAACCGGCCGCGCCGACGGACGGCCATGAGCGCGTCGTCGAAGGCCAGATCCAATATTCCATCGAGGGCGCGATGCGGAATTGGCAGCCAGCGAAGAGCCAAGCCTCCCCGTCCGTCCTCGCGGCCGCATAGCGCGGCAGTCCGTCGAGCGCACAGCGCGCCACCTTAAATGCCGAGCCATGCATCTTCAGCTTTTGTAGGCGACGGCGAATTCCCCGGTCGCAGCCGCAGTTCAAGAGATCGAGGCAGGTGGTCTTCGGGTTCAGGTTCGAAAGGACGGAGCCGTCCATTCTTCGCCATTCGCCAGCACGACGCCGGCGACCGCGTTGTTCCTAACCCCTGGATACGACGACAGCCGCCTCGTGCCGGACCAGCCGCCCGCCGCCTCGATCCAGCGGCGCATGCTGTCGGTGATCTGCTGATGTCAACCGGCAGTTCGTCGAGCTAGAAGCTGTCGTCGCGGATCGTCGGAGAAGGACGCATCGAGCGAGACAAGAGCGAATATTGGCCGCTGCAGCAACATGTAGGCCGTGCCGGGCGTGGACGGTCCGGCCATGTTACTGACAACGCCGAATCGCGATGAGCGTCTTGACCTCCTCGCTTTCCATCCGTTCGTCGAGTAGGTCCTTGATGCTGCCCAAGAAAAGCTTACCGAATGCTTGTTCGTCCTCGGGCGTCGTGAGGTTCGCGACGAGCTCGCCAAGGCCTGGCGCGCCCTAAACAACAAACGTCGAGCCGCCGCAAATCATCTTGAGGTACTTGAAAAATTCGTAATAGGCCTCTGCATCATGCGCCGAGAAGTGGCGCAAGCGGCCGCGGTGCGCTCCTGCTCGCGCCAAGCGGTCAAAGATACGACCGTCTGGGAATGGGCTCACGACCGTCGGATTGGGTTTTACGAATTTCAGTCTCGAACCGGCCGAGCTGCATGTCCTCGACGATCTTCGGCTGAGCGCGCCTGGCGAATTGCTGATGGCACCGAAATACCCGGGAAAAAACTCGATGCGACCGCAAGGCCCGCCGATCGCGCTGCGCCGTTCCAACACAACGACTTTGAGGCCGGCGCGCGCGAGATAATGCGCCGCGACAAGGCCATTGTGGCCGGCGCCGACGACGATGGCGTCGCACTGATTGGCGGGCATTTGCTGAGCGACTTTCTCTTAGTGCTCGTCAGTCATGGCCTCGCGAGAAAGCCGCTCTCCGAGCACTGACACGAGCGCCTGCGTGCCTTCGATGGCCAACCCGCGCCGGCTTGATACGTCGCGAATAACTGTCGATGCAGCGATACTCGACACGGTCGTTTATGGAGCACGTCGAATCCCAGGGGCAGGCCCCGGGCAGGTTCCCATCGGCTCCAGATACACGCTCCAGGTCTCGCGCGGGCTATCGAGAGGTTGCGTCGGCCAATAGCGTGTTGTCATCGCCCATGACGCGAAACTCATCTCGATGGAATCCACCTCGCTGGTGACGGAGTTCAATTCACTGATTTTCTCGACGTTCCCGATCCAGGCATCGAGATCGGCCAGGTTTGCAATTCGCGACGTCGTCATTCCTCGTGCGCGCTCCTTTGCCGAGCCGGCGCGGGCTAGCACGAGCCGGTTTCGCCCGCCACTCAATCATAGGGGCAGCAAGGGTATCAATCGCCAATGGCGACCCATTCGAAGGAACGCGTCGAAGTGAATTCCAACCAAGAAGGTTGATCGTACGAACGAATGGGCGATTGCTGCATTGACTGGCCGCAGTGCCGTCGCTGCTTAAGGAAGAAGTAGCACGTCGGGCACGAACAAGCCGGTGGATGTAATAGTAACAACGATCCGCGGTGACCGAGGAACCACCGCCAGCGTAAGTTGAGGTTTTGCTTCAAGACTCGGTCGCCCTAGCTGTTGCAAGTCAACGCTCACAGGCGCAACTGCCGCGACCAAACCATGCAACATCGCGGGCTCGTTTTTTCTGCGGGATTTTCAGCCGCCCTTGGCAGCTCTAAGTCATATCTCACCGTTCTCCCGATCGAGCGGGAGAGCAGCTTCACCTCAGATAGCCGACGACTTTGCGCGCAGTACAAGTCGGCGGAGGGGGTCGGCCAACTCCCGACGTATCGCTGCGCCGGAACCGGCCTCCTGCATCGCCAACCGACCCGGTTCCTTTGTGTCCCCGACCACGGTAGGCTTCGTCCCGCCAATTAAGGGGATTAGCGTGCGACGGCGCCACTTTATTGCAGGGCTCGGGAGTGCGGCGGCGTCGGCCCTTTGGCTACCCAGCGCGCACGCCCAATTGCCGGAGCGTATGCCACGGATCGGGATATTGATGGTGCATCCGGACGCTCGCGAAAGAGGACGCTTGGCGATGGAGTTCCGGCTACGGCTTGCGGCTCTCGGTTGGGTCGATGGCCGCAATATCCGAGTGGACTATCGATGGGTCGTCAATGAAATCGATCGCATCGGTGAGGCCGCAAAGGAGATCGTCGAGCAGAAGGCCCGAGATCATCGTCGCCGAAAGCACTGTACTGGTCGCCGCACTTTCGCGCGAGACCGGCGCCATTCCGATTGTCTTCGTCAATGTTTCTGATCCGATCGGCAGCGGCTTTGTTGTGAGCCTCACGCGGCCCGGCCGCATGATCACCGGGTTTACGTCCAACGAACCGATTTTGGGAGGGAAAAACCGCCAAGCTGCTCAAGGAAATCGCACCAAGCCTCCAAAGGATCGGATTTTTGTTCGATCCCGACACGGCTCCTTATGCCGAACCTTTCCTGCGTCAGGCTGCCGCCTCAGCTCGTATATTGGGGATCGACCTGTTCGCAGTGAGATCCGCGGCCGAACCGACCTGGAGCGGAGGTGGCGCTCGCAAGCGACCTCGGCAGTGGGCTAATCGTGCTACCCGATTCGACCACCCTTTCCGCCAGCGACCTAATCATCAATCGGCGGCCCGCCATCGAATACCCGCCATCTATGCGTGGGAGTTCCAAGCGGCAGGAGGCGGCCTGATGTCCTACGGCGTGGATCTCGCCGAATCATTGCGTGGCGCGGCCGTTTACGTCGATCGTATCCTTCGGGGCAGCGCGCCTGCTGACCTTCCCGTGCAGGCGCCGCAAAGTTCCAGCTCGTCGTCAACCTGGGGACCGCAAAGGCGCTGGGTATCAAAGTGCCAACTACCACTCTATTGCGCGCCGATGAATTGATAGAATAGTCCTCGTTTGCCGAAGAAGTTGCGGCGCATTGCCCCTCTGCCGCTAATCGCAAGCGCAGGCGGGGTCATCAAATAGCGATTCCTGCTCGCCGCAGACATTGACTTCTGCGATGCAAACTCCGCTTCCGAATTGGGTCATCTTTGCTCGTGCGCCACATTGGCATCGGCGGCAGCTTACCCCCCGACAGCTTCCGTCATAGGCGTACGGCCGAGGCGGGCCGATAGTGTTGAAAAAGGTCTCGATGTTTGGGCTTGGCTCATCGTTCGAGCATTTGGGAGACGATATTTAGCTCGTCGCGTACTACCGGCACCGGTGGCTTTGTCTGTGGCGTTCAACCGCTAACGGAGGTTGGACGCGGCAGCCGCTCATACAATGCAGACGGCAGGCTCGTGAGGTCTCGGCCGCCAGATATGTTTTGCCAGGGTCTTCAGGTTTGCACGATGGCCGCGAGGTGGAACTCGTCGCGTGCGCCGGAGAGGCCCCGCAGCCGCATACGCTCAAAGCCAGGTGGGTCTTCAGGTGCGCAAAGCGCATCTCGACCTTCTTGCGCTCGTCGCGTGCGCTGTCGAACTCCGGCGTACCTGAAGGAACGCGCATGATCGCGGGCATCCTCGTTGACGTTGCGTTAGACATCGCGCAAGGGCGCGTTTGACTGCATTGTGGCTTGAGGGGACATGCGCCGCATTCGCGCTTTAATGCGCGATAGCGCACCATGTGATCACTGCCCACGTTGCCGGTGGTCTTGAGCAACTTGCCCGCGGGACAGATGTAGACGTTACGCTCACGATCGAACGTGAAATCGCTGCCTGAGAAGGTTCCATCTTCTCGATCACTCTTGTCCCACACCGGGATGTGCGGCGTGATGCCGGTGCCGACGAGCCAGCCGAGGAACTTGCCGGTCCCATATGCCGTATCAGCCACAAGCCGGCCGGGCTTCAAGCCTAACGTCTCTTCAGTGCGCTTGATCATGGTCTTGGTCGCAGCCACTTCGTCGTAGGTTCGGGCCGGAGTGGCCTCCACGTCGACGATGACCGCGTACTCGATATCGATCAGGTAATTGAGACCATAGCCGAATTGAACGCGCTTGTTGGCTTTGGCGGTCCGGCCGAGCACGGGTCCACCGGCGAGATCACCTTCGGCACCTTGCGATCAGCATCGGGATCTTCGTCATCAAGATCAGGACCTTTCCATCCAAGAGGCGGCGTTGAAGGCCGCGGGCTGCGAGGTGATCCGCGCCGAGAAGCGCAGCGGCGAGCACGCGGAAGGCCGCGAGGAGCTCCAGACGGTGCTCGATTTTCTGCGCGAGGGCGACGTCCTAATGGTCACCCGTATCGATCGGCTCGCCCGCAGCATCGGCGACCTGCAGGACATCGTGCGCGCTGTACGGGCTCGCGGCGCCGCCCTGAAGGCGACCGAGCAGCCGATCGACACGAGCACGGCGGCCGGTAAGTGCTTTCTGGATATGCTCGGCGTGTTCGCCGAATTCGAAACCAACCTGCGCCGCGAGCGGCAGCTTGAGGGCATCGCCAAGGCCAAGGCCGCTGGCGTCTACAAGGGGCGGCCGGCTTCGATAGACGCCGCCCGGGTGCGGGAGTTGAAGGCGCAAGGGCGGGCGCGTCAGAGATCGCGAAGACTCTCAAGATCGGCCGCGCGTCGGTCTATCGCGTATTGGAGGCGGGCAGTTAGTTGGACTGCTCATATCGCGCCCAGCCGTTCGAGTGCGCGTTGGGAGCCTGGTCGGCAAGGGAAAAAACCTAAATCTTCGGAATCGCCGAAGCCTACCGGACCAGATCGGCGCTCGATATGGCCGCGGCAACGGCGGACCAGTGAGCGTGGTGCAGGGCCGATCCGAAGGCAGCCGCGGGAAAGTTCAAGGTAGAGCGGTTCCATCCCATCCATTTCGTGAAATAGTTCCTTCGTCGCCAGCCGAGCGATTGCGGCTGAGCGATGCGCTTTTGCGCGCTGAACACGGGGCTACCCGCCATGTCGGGCCGCTCACGAAATACAACACCCTCACGGGAAATACGTGAGGCGTGCTGAGCTCCGTGTTCACGCGCAATCACCGGCCCGGCGCCAGCCGGGTGCACCGGGGGATTGCGATGAGATTGGGGGCAGTCTTAGCCATCACCGCCCTATGCAGTTTTATCGCGGGCATTTGCGCGACACCCATCGCATCGGGCGCTGAGATGCGAGCAGGTGCCGCTACCAAGTTGGATTTTTTCCACGCTTGCGTGGATCGCGAAGCAAAAGCAGCTGTGCGTCGCGCATTCGAAAAGAACGGCGAGGTTGCCCTGTACGGTTACCACAATGACCTCAATGCCGAAGTTTTTTCAATTTGCAAGACAGCGTGCGATTGCGACCTCAAATCGCTTCGACGATCCCAGCTACGTGAGTGTCACGGTAGACGCACAGGCGAAGGCGGCGGCAGTCGAAAAGATGCGTAAAGAATATGAAGAGGAACGCAGGCAAGACGCCCTAAATGCGCCGAGACTAAAGGCCGAGAAGGCAGAAGAGGATGACGTGGGTTCAACTTACTACGTATGCCTTGATCGCCACGCGAGGCTCCTGTCGGTCAATTCGAATGAGCCGGCGGAAGTAATCGCGCAGGCGTCGTTTGCGTCATGCGCGGAGGAAAGCAGGCGGTTTTTGACATCTATCAGCGACACAAAAAGCCCTTCAGCCTTGAGACAATGGAGGCAATGGACGCGGTCTTCAAACAGCATCTGTTACTCGAAATCATCAAAGCCCGCGCCCTACGTGCCGCTCCACCAGCGCCATCGCCACCGAAGCAGACTGCTCCAATCTGACAGGGCGGCTTCGATTCGCGCGGAGCGCATAGCATGAACAAAATTAACGATTTTCTCCAAGAGACAGAACTGGAAGACCATACTCAGGGGACCTGGGGCATTGGCACGAAGCTGATGCGAGCGGGTGCTAAGCCAGTTCTTTCACTTCAATCGGTTCAGTCTGCAGGAGACCAGATTCTAATCTCCGCTAGCCGCGAAGCTGTGCTCCCTATAATTGCCGAAACTCTTGGAAAGATAGGTCGCGCGCTCAAAGACCCTGCGCTCTTTGATATTCCGACCGCTACTTTTGCTGTTTTAATGGGAACGGCGTTTCTTGGTACTTATAAATATGGCAAATCATGTTTAGTATTTGTTACCATCAGGGCAGTATCAGAACACTCAACTCATGTGCTAATAGAGGGATATGCTAAAGGTTTCTCCGCCGGGGTCGCGGATTCTGCAGGTAAAGCGCGTTCGCGAAGGAATTAGTGCACGCTTTCGCTAAACCCTTGCGGCGTATTCCGCTGTTTCGATCTGGCTACAGGGAGGTTGAGGGGGCTAGCCCCGGTGGCTCAAGAGCAGCATTCAAAAGCTTGGTCGCTGTACCATGACGGTCTGGTTGCGTCCGCGCCGTCTCCGCGGCTAATTCTGCCCAGCGGGGAGCGGCCAAGGCCGGCGAGTTTCCGCGGTGGAAAACATGAAATGCGCCGTGTTCGGCGCGCACCTGTCGTTTATGATTCGGCCTGCGCGGGGCCGGCCGGCCAGCCGTCGTATCCCTTTGCCGCCGGGATGCTTGCCCCGCGCAGCTTGCTCAGGCGGTCATGGCGGCAGGGAAGCGATGCGTGATCGCTGGATTTCTCTTTGGAGCGCCGTTTCAATTATTAAACGCGAATTTGGGGCCAGTGTAGGCAGAGCACAAGCGCTACTGGGACAAGCTTGCGTGAGCGGCGAGGTACGATCGCGCACGATCAATAGTGGCGTTATGTCGTGGCCGCGCGTCATTGCCCCCCAAGAATGGTCCGGATGCGCCATCGATCTTGAAGACGATATGCTCACGCGCAGCACTGGAAACATCTCACACGGGAGCGTCGGACCTGTCGAAGTCTGCCGGGATGACTTGCGTGCCTGGGTTCGCGAGAAAACGCAAAGCGTCGGTCATTCCGGACCAAGCAGTGGCGACCCATCCGATGGGCGTTCAACGAACAAGGGCGGAAGGCCAGCCGTTTACGACTGGCACGGATTGAAAATAAAATTGCAGAAACTCCTACAACAAAGGGAGCGGCCGAATCGACGGCACAGATTTGATCAACTGGTGTACGGAAAATGTTGAGCTTCTTCCTGGCTACAAACGGAAAAACACGACACCGGACCCGCAAACCGTGAAGGCGGCTATCTCCAAACACGGATTGGACAAAATGCCCTGACGCTTGTGGACGAGTAACCGGGGAAATACTGGTTGCCCCGGTTAGGCCCTATACCCCGACAGCGATAGCCCCATTTTCCGCCCTCGAAACGTGGTCACACGCGGTGACACGCGATCGAGGGCAAGATGTTCGAAGGTGGCAATGCCAGTGGCGCCGAAGGCTCGATCCCGAGGCTTGCGGTCAAGATTGAGGACGCACCGATTGTGACCGGCGCGAGCCGGTCGCGGATTTACGACGCAATTCGCCAGAAGCAGCTCACCGCACGCAAGGCGGGCCGTTCCACCATCATCCTGATCGATGAATTGACCGCGTGGCTGCGGTCGCTACCGGCCGTGGGAAAGCCCCCGGAAACAGGTGCGGCGGCATGAGCGGAACTGCCAGAACACGCGCGTGCAACGTCGCGCTTGTGGCGGCTGACGCTCGCGCAGACAATTCCGCGCTGCTTTCCGAAGTCCGTCAACTGGAAGCGCAAAATCTCGGCAATCGACGCATGGCGAAGGCGCTGGGATTGTCGATCGGCCGCATCCGCCACGCCCGCATCCGCGCGCGATTGAGTGGCGCCGCCGAGGCGCCGATCTCTGAGGGTAGCGACGCGCTCATACGCTTTGATTTGGCCCGCACGGCCCTCGCCGAGCTTCGTACGGCACTCGCAGAATGTCGGCGAGTCGACGAAGTGCTCGCAATCAAAGACAACGCCGAGCGCCTGAAGCTGTACGCCCGTCAGGCCAGAGACCGGGAGCTAATGGCGGACGCCGCGGAAATCCAACTCCGCGCCACGCGGCAACTCGGCATGTTCATGATCAGCGCGGCAGAAGCCGGCCAAATCGCGAAGGGGCGTCCGAAGCAAAACGGGTCCGCCGGGAACCCATTCCCCCAGGCTGCGATGGGGCCGGCGATCTTACGGCGGGGACGAGTGACACTCGCCGAGGCCGGCATCGACAAGAAGCTCGCCGACAAGGCACGCAAGGCCGGCGCAATGCCTGAGCGCACGTTCGAGGCCGCGGTCGAAGACTTGCGGTCGCGTACCATCGCCGGCCGGGCGCTGATAATCGAGGCAGAGCCGGCGCCAATCAACGGCGCTCGCGCCGTCATGGGCTCGCGGCAGGAGCCGGATAATTCGCTCGATTACTTTCCGACGCCCCCTTGGGCCACGCGGGCGCTTGTGGAAAAAGTGTGTGCGCATCTCGACATGAAACCGCCATGGCGCCGGCCGGCGTGGGACCCGGCCTGCGGCGAAGGCCATATGTCCGACGTGCTGGCTGAATACGGCCCGGCGATCGGTACCGATATTTTCGATTACGGCGCCAACGGGCTGCGCCGAGCGGAAACATGGTCGCGCGCAATCGATTTCTTGACCGAGTTCGAGCCGCCCGAAGTCGATTGGATCATCACCAATTCGCCGTTCGGCGACAGAGCTTTGGCCTTTGCCTTGCGCGCATTCGATATTTCCCGGTTCGGAGTGGCGCTGTTCGTGCAGTCGCGATGGATGAAAGTCGTTGACCGCTACGAAAAGCTTTTCAACAACCGCCCTCCAACGCTTATCAGCTACTTTGCCGAACGCGTGCCGCTCTGTAAGGCCTGTTGGAATCCCGATGGCGACACCGCTACCGCCTATTGCTGGCTGGTATGGGTGAAAGACCGTGCGCCGCTGCCACCATTTTGGATCCCGCCCGGTTGCCGCGAGGCGCTGACCAAGCCAACCGATCGCGCGCGCTTTGCGGCGTGGTCCTTGCCCCCGGACGGCCGCGTGGAGCACGCGGCATGAGCGTCCAGGCCATCACATGGGCGTTGTCGGTGCGGGCAGGATCGCCGGGCGCGAAGTGTGTTCTGCTCGCGCTAGCGAACTATGCCAACGAGTTCGGGTGTGTGTTGGCCATCCCAGCAGCGGCTTGCCGAAGAGACTGATCAATCTGTTGATTCGGTACAGCGGCGCCTAAAGGACCTCGATGAGGTGGTCGGCCTGATTTCGCGACAGGAGCGCGGACTGCGGAACGGCAGGCACACCGTAACAGTCTACACCTTGATGATGCCGGGCATTAGGGTCAGCGCACCGCAGGACACCACACCGCAATTTGCGGTACCGCAATCTGCGGCGCCGCAAATCGACCCGAACGACACCGCACTCGTGCGGCAAGAACCCATAATAGAACCATCAAACTCTTTCTCTTCGAGAAAGAGTTCCGCCGAAACGGCGCCATCGTGCCTAAATCGGCAGGCAAGACCAAGACGGGCCCCGCTACGGAACTGCCCGAAAACTGGACGCCTTCTGTCGTCGATTGTGAGTTTGCGCAGAGTGAAGGGCTCTCGGACGAAACGATAAGGCGGGAAATCGAAAAGTTTAGAGATTATTGGCCGAACGCTCCGCGTCCGAAGAAACGAGATTGGAGTGCGGCGTGGCGAAGTTGGATTCGCAGGGCATCTGATGATCACAAATCCGCGGGAAACAAAAAAAATGCAACGCATCGGAACGGTGGTGGCTTCGCTCTCAACGCGGTCGAGTTCGCCCAGCGGGCGACCGGTCAACCAGATTGTCCCGACCACTCATGAAGACCGACTGCCGGCGCTTTACGTGAAGGAGGTTGACCGCGACCTTCATCTTGTCGGGATGTTTTGGGAAGGCGGCGGCGTCGGGTCGGGGACACCGGTGTTGCGGCGGCCCTTCAATACCGCCGAGCTGTCGGCACTTGAGCGCCGGGTGTGGGAACTAAGCTGCGCCGTCGCTCCATTCGATAGCAGAAACCGCGACGCGCTCTTGCAGGCGATTTCGGGGACGCTCGGCGCTTTCCCGATGATGCAACGCTTCGACCAGTCGACGGCGCTCGGTATTGCGGCCGGGTATCTGTGGACCGCGCGCGAGCGACCGCACTGGGCGATCATCAAAGCTTGCGAGATGGTGCGGGCGGGCACGGCCAGCCTCAATCCGGCTTATTGCCCGAGCGAACCGGAGTGGAGCATCCTAATCTGCCGTTTGGTTGAGCCCTACGTCAATGCGCTGCGACGGACGGAACGGCTGATCACGGCAAAAATTGAGGCGCCGGCACCGCCGAAGGCAACGCACGCAGAGATCGAAGCAAGGCTCGGCCACCTCCTTGGCGCCAAAGCCACGGCGTTGCCGGCCCGCGACGGCAAGCACGGTGAACGGGCAATGGCCAACCTAGCCGCCCGGACGACGCAGCGTGAGGCCGAACAACGCGAATGTGATGCCCATACATCCTTGCATGAAGGAGCTGATCCGGCCCAACCGGTCGACAATGAACGGCACAATCAATTAGCCGGTTGCGGCGCCGCTCCCGCGTCCACGGAGAAATTAGACAAAACTAAGTCTTTTCGGACTCCGTTGGACTCGCCATAAATCAAGTCGTCCAGATCGCGAACGAAAGCACGGCGCGCCCCGCACCGGAGCCCGGCTCGCGCCCGCTGCGTAAGGCCTCGCACGCCGCGCGGAGCGGGCGCGACGGCGGCAGGCGCGGGTCCGCATGGCGGCCGCGGCGGCGTTTTTGCTGGTCGCCTTCGCCGGCGGCTTTTTCTATTGGCAGTCCTACCAGCGTCAGCAGACCGTCGAACTCACCGGCCCGTCAGAACTTTCAGACAAGTGGTCGCTGCTTTTTGATCTAGCTCGTCAGTTCGCGGTGTCGCGTGCATTCCCCCTTGAGCCGATTCTTTAACGTCTTGAGCGGTGATGAAGGTCGCCAGGAGGGCGGCCTTGCAATTGCAGAACGACGACACCGTTTCTTTCGGAACACCAGCATTCTCAGCGTAATCCAAATTGGCCCGGATGCAGGCTTTTGTAACGGACTCCACAAAGGCTGTGCGGTACGGACCCGCATCCCGATAGGGGAACTGCTGCGCCTGGGCGGGGACGTCTCCCATCGCGAGGGTGAGTGTAGAAATGAGAACTGTCGTCCCTCCGGCCACAATTGCAGACATTTCGACCCCCCAATCGGGAGAAAACTTTGGCCCCGTGAGGCTAGGCGAGCCGGTGATGCGCGGGAAGCAAAAATCTCACCCGCCTTTGTGGCTCGTTTTGTGGACACAAAGCCGAGCGTTTTCCTAACTCATTGGTGAATTGAATACTTTCTCAAAACTTGGGCGGACACCCCTCCGCCATGGCCGTCATTCGCCAACCGACAGCGAGGCAGCGGCATAGGCGGCCGCCCGCGGTTCCGGTGAAGGTGGCAGCTTATTGGATGTAGACCCCGTTACCACCGTCGCCGGTGCCGACGAAAAAGCTGCTATCGGAGCCTTCGGCCAATGCGGGCACGATTTTGAACTGTTCAACAACCGGGGCCGAGATGGCTTCGACGGCGACGTTGGACTGTGCCACCGCTGGCGGCGTTGATTGAAGGGCGCGGGCGCCAAACGCGCCAAATCCCACAACAGCTGCGATGATGATGAGGCCGCCAATGGTTCGCTGACGCATGATGATTCCTCTCCTGCTCACAACGTCCAGTGTCGATGTACTGTCTTGGTAGCGCGACCCTCTTCGCAGGTTCACAGCCTGCGCCGCACTCTCGCCAAAGCGCACGAACATATCGTTCCTGAAGCTGTCTGCTTCGCGGTCGGCTACAGTTATTCCCGCGGTGCCGTCTCGCACCGCCACACCGCCCGGCGGCCAACCCTATGGCAAAAATTAGTTGCAATTTCCCTGTGATCGGGGCTGCCAGCGCGCGCCTTGCGGGCGCGCGCATGACCTTGGGGCCCGCGAGCCGTCGCAATTGCCCGCCCAGGTAAGCTCCGGGTGGATCACTCAGATAGCTGGACCGATCAATCAGGCTTTCACTTCTGATGCGGTGATCGTGTACTTGAACGCGTCCGGCTCGAGGCAGTCGATGCGCGCCCCTCCAACCTCGGCTTGCGGATACATCAAGAACCCGATCCGAGATCCGTCCGCACCCGGCAACGCGATGTCGTGGCCGAAATTGTACGCAATCCAGTTTCCCTCCCACGCTCCGAACAGCCGGTCGCGTGCGGCGGCAACTCTGGTGTCGCCGATCGCCAAATGCCCTGGCGGCTCCTCGAGCATGACCTTGCGCACATCGGCTGGATCGACCAGAACCCAGCCGTGACCATCAAGATAAATCTCGGCGCGGCAATGTTGAGCTTTGGCAATGCTTCCCGGGCCCACGCCTAAACTCTTATAGCCAAACTTCGAGGGCGCAACGCGAATACCGTAGATGTCGCGCGCCGGCAGGCCTGAAGCTCGCGCAAGGCCGACGAAGAGGGCGTTCATGTCGGCGCACTTGCCGCCAAGGTTGCCGGCGGTCAGCATGGCCACGATGTCGCCGGCTCCACAGCCGCGCACGTTGGCGTCACGGAACGTATTTTCCACGATCCATTCGTAGATCGCCCGCGCCCGCTCGATGTCGCTCGTCGCGCCCGCCGTGATTTTCTTCGCCGTCTCCTTTACGATTCCATCCGTCGGGATGAGATCGTTCGCCGCAAGATAGAGCCTGCGGTCCGCATCGGTGAGATGCGCGGCGTCGGAAGATGTCCTCAAATCGATCGCGCGGTCCTGCGTCGTAACCCAACTCGTGACTTCGGCGATCGGAGAGGTCTCGCCCTCCGCCCAGCGCAGGTGCAGCATCTTTGCGCCGTAACGCGGATCGCGTCTGATCTCCGCAGACGCGGCATTCGTCGTCCACGTCGTCTCGCCCGAGCGATGCCAATCGGCTTCATCCACCGAGGGCAAGGGCACCCACGACTGCACCGCGCCCTTCGGCTTCTCGATCGTCAGCTTGGTCACGATGTCGAATGTCCGCCACGTGCCGGCCATCGGGACGAACGTGCTCTGCGCGTGAGCGACGCGCGGAAGTGCTGAGTTTGACACCACGGCGGTCGCCCCGTACAGGAATCCGCGTCTATGAAGCGGGAGCACTCCTGTCCGATGTGTTGACGTTCGCGATGAGATCCGCGGGGTACGACGCGGCGCCGCTGATGTGGCGACGCGAGATCGAGTTGTTCGGACTGCGTTGGGCGACGATGTCTGACGTCCGGCCTTGCAGCGGAAGATAGTCCAGTGGGAGTCGCGCCTTGCCCGCGGGCGGACACCAAGACAAGTGCCCCCAACACATTCCGGCTTTCGCTGCTCGCCCCGATCCTCGGGAGCCGATTGCGCCAACACACCAATACATAGCCAGAAGTATCAGTCGGCGTCTTGCTTAAAATTGCTGTCACAAAATGTTTATTGAGGCGGTTTGATCAGGTTGCGGTGCAATATTGTTATTGTTGATGTGACAGAATGTGCTCCCGATCTCTTTGCCAATTTGACATTGGATTGCTTCGAAAATACCTTCGCGTTATGCGCGAAAATGTTGATCGGCGGCGCGATCTTCACACATGGCGAAGCGTGCGTGAAGCAGGCCAAGAAGCTCTGACGAGCGAAAGAATAAACGAGTCCCAGAAGGAGATATCCATGCACATGGAACTCTCGAGACGCCAGTTCATGAAAGTGACTGGCGTTGGCATCGGCGCTACCGCGATCGGCGCGCTCGGCTTTGGAGGGGAGGACGCCGCGCTCGCGGCCGCGATCCGGCCTTGGAAGCTCGCCACCACGACGGAGACGCGCAACACCTGCACCTACTGCGCAGTCGCCTGCGGCATCATCATGTATTCGAAAGGCGATCTTTCGAAGGGCGAAAAGGCTGAAATCACCCACATCGAAGGCGACACCGATCATCCGACCAATCGCGGCACGTTGTGTCCGAAGGGTGCGGCGCTTCTCGATTTCGTTCACGCCGAAACGCGGCTCAAGTATCCGATGATCCGCAAGCCCGGCTCGGATAAGTTTGAGCGCGTGTCCTGGGATGTTGCGCTCGACCGCATCGCTCGACTGCTGAAGGACGATCGCGACCGAAATTTCATCGAGAAGAGTAATGATGGCGTAACGGTCAACCGTTGGACCACCACGGGTTTCCTTGCCGCGTCCGCAACCACAAATGAGACGGCGTGGGCGACTTACAAAGTCGTGCGTAGCACCGGCATTGTTGCGTTCGACAACCAAGCTCGCGTTTGACACGGCCCAACGGTAGCCAGTCTGGCTCCAACTTACGGCCGTGGTGCGATGACGAATTCTTGGACGGACATCAAGAATACTGATCTCGTCGTGATCATGGGCGGCAATGCCGCCGAGGCGCATCCGTGCGGGTTCAAGTGGGTCACCGAGGCGAAGGCCAATCGCGGCGCGCGGCTGATCGTCGTGGACCCGCGCTTCACGCGCTCAGCGTCGGTCGCCGACGTGTACGCGCCTATCCGCCAGGGCGCCGACATCGCATTCCTGCTCGGCGTCATCAATTATTGCATCGGCAACGACAAGGTGCAGTGGGACTACACCAAGGCCTTTACCAACGCGCCCTATCTCGTCAAGGAAGGCTTCGGTTATCAGGACGGTCTGTTTACCGGCTACGACGAGGACCGCCGCGACTACGACCGTTCGACCTGGGACTACCAGATCGGAGCGGACGGGTTCATCATGCAGGATGACACGCTGCAGCATCCGCGCTGCGTATGGAATCTGCTCAAGCAGCACGTGTCGATCTATACGCCCGAGATGGTCGAACGCATCTGCGGCACCCCGAAGGACAAGTTCCTCAAGGTCGCCGCGATGATTGCCGAGACGTCATCGCCGACGAAGACGATGACGTCGATGTACGCGCTCGGTTGGACGCAGCATTCCAAGGGCTCGCAAAACATTCGCGCCATGGCGATGCTGCAGCTCATTCTCGGCAACATCGGCGTGCGCGGCGGCGGGATGAATGCCTTGCGCGGCCATTCGAACATCCAAGGCCTTACCGATCTCGGCCTGATGTCGAACCTCATCCCGGGGTATTTGACGATCCCCAATGAGAAGGAGCCGACGCTTGACGCCTATATGTCGACGCGCGGCTTCAAGCCGTTGCGGCCAAACCAGATCAGCTACTGGCAGAACTACAAGAAGTTCTTCGTGAGCTTTCAGAAGTCGATGTGGGGATCGGCTGCAACATCGGAGAACGACTTTGCCTACGACTGGCTGCCGAAGCTCGACGTCCCATCCTACGATGTGCTGCGCATCTTCGAGTTGATGTACCAAGGCAAAGTGAACGGCTATTTTTGTCAGGGTTTCAATCCCCTGCTGTCGTTCCCCAATCGCGCCAAGCTCACCACCGCGCTATCGAAGCTGAAGTTCCTCGTCACGATGGACCCGCTCGACACCGAGACCTCGCGGTTCTGGGAGAACCACGGGGAGTTCAACGCGGTTGATTCCTCTAAGATCCAGACCGAAGTCATCCAGCTTCCGTCGACATGCTTTGCGGAGGATGAGGGTTCGCTCACCAACTCCGGACGCTGGTTGCAGTGGCACTGGGCCGGCGCGACGCCGCCTGGCGAGGCGAAACACGACACCTGGATTATGGCGCAAATCTTTTTGCGCCTGAAGGCGCTCTACCAGAAGGAAGGCGGCAAGCTTCCGCAACCCATCGTCAATCTCGACTGGCGCTACAAGGATCCCGGGGAGCCGACACCGGAAGAGCTTGCGAAAGAGATGAACGGCTATGCCGTCGAGGACATCGTGGATCCAAACGATCCGGCCAAAGTTGTTCTTGCCAAGGGCAAGCAGGTCATCAGCTTTGCTGCTTTACGCGACGACGGGAAGACCGCATGCGGCTGCTGGATCTATTCGGGATGCTGGAACGAAGCGGGCAATAACATGGCCCGTCGCGACACCAGCGATCCCGATGAGACCGGCATCTATGCCAAATGGTCGTGGTCATGGCCGCTCAATCGTCGCGTCCTTTATAACCGCGCCTCGGCCGACCTCACCGGCAAGCCGTGGGACCCGAGCCGAAAGCTGCTCGAATGGAACGGCACGGCGTGGACCGGCTACGACGTGCCGGACATTACACCGAACGCAAAGCCCGACGAGGTCGGGCCGTTCATCATGAACCCGGAGGGCACGGCACGGCTGTTCGCGCGCAATACGATGCGCGACGGGCCGTTCCCTGTGCATTACGAACCGTTCGAGTCCCCGGTCGTCAACGTGATCGCGCCGAAGATTCGCGGCAACCCGGTTGCCCGCGTGTTCAAGGATGATCTGGAGCAGTTCGGCGATTCAAGGGAGTTTCCCTACGCGGCGACGTCGTATCGGCTGACCGAACACTTCCATTTCTGGACCAAACACCTCCGGATCAATGCAGTGCTGCAGCCGGAGTTCTTTGTCGAGATCGGCGAGGAACTCGCCAAAGAGAAGGGCATCAAGCTCGGCGGCTGGGTCCGCGTCTGGTCGAAGCGCGGCTCAGTGCAGGCAAAGGCGGTTGTCACCAAGCGCATCCGGCCGCTGATGTGCGATGGCAAGATCGTCCACGTGGTGGGCGTGCCGTTGCATTGGGGCTTCATGGGCGTCGCGCGCAAGGGCTTCGGTCCGAATTCGCTCACGCCGTTCGTCGGCGACGCCAATATCGAGACGCCCGAATACAAGGCGTATCTCGTCAACATCGAGCCCATCGCCGGGCCGGTAGCATAAGGGACGCGCTGAGATGTTTCCGCCGCTTCCCAATCCGGTCCCCGATGCCGGTCCGGCGCGCTTCGGCGAACAGGACCTGATCCGCCGTTCGGCCTCGAGCGTTCCAGCGCCCCAGCGCCAGCTCACGCCGATGGCCAAGCTGATCGATGTCTCGAAATGCATCGGCTGCAAGGCCTGCCAGTCCGCGTGCATGGAGTGGAACGATCTCCGCGACGAGATCGGGTTCAATCACGGTGTCCTCGACAACCCGCTCGATCTCACCCCGGACAGTCTCACGGTGATGAGGTTCACGGAATGGGTGAACCCCGAAAGCAACGAGCTCGAATGGCTGATCCGCAAGGACGGCTGCATGCACTGCGCCGATCCCGGCTGCCTCAAGGCGTGCCCGGCGCCCGGCGCGATCGTGCAGTACTCGAACGGCATCGTCGATTTCATCCACGAAAACTGTATCGGCTGCGGGTACTGCGTGAAGGGCTGCCCCTTCAACATCCCGCGTATCTCAAAGGTCGACAACAGGGCCTACAAGTGCACGCTGTGTTCCGACCGCGTTGCAGTCGGCCAGGGACCGGCTTGCGCCAAGGCCTGCCCCACCCAGGCAATCGTGTTCGGCACCAAGGAGGAGATGAAGCATCACGCTGAAGGCCGCATCGCCGACCTCAAATCGCGCGGCTTCAACAATGCCGGCCTCTACGATCCGCAAGGCGTCGGTGGCACCCACGTGATGTACGTCTTGCATCACGCCGATCAGCCACAGCTTTACGCGAACTTACCCAAGGACCCGCGCATCAGCCCGATCGTCGAGTTGTGGAAGGGCGCAACCAAGTATGCGGGGCTTACGGTCATGGCGGCGTTCGCGGTGATGGGCTTCCTGCATCACCTCGTGACTGGCGCCAACCGGGTCACTCGCGACGATGAGCAGAACGCGGAGCGCCTCGCGGGAGGAGGATCCGGATCATGACATCGATGCGCGACACAACGGTGCGTGACATCGAGCCAGGCGATGCCGTGCACCCGGGCGATCCGGTCACCGTCGACCGCTACACCGCGGGCGCACGTGTCAATCACTGGATCACGGCGACCTGCCTCGTGCTCCTCGCGCTGTCCGGCCTTGCGCTGTTTCATCCGAGCCTGTTCTTTCTGACGAACCTGTTCGGTGGGGGCCAGGCGACGCGCGCGATCCATCCTTGGATCGGCGTCGTGTTGTTCTTCAGTTTCTTCGGCCTCTTCTTCCGCTTCTGGCGTGCCAACCTGTGGGAACACACCGACAGCGTCTGGCTGATGAAGATCCGCGACGTAATGGGGGCGCACGAGGAAAGGCTGCCGGAAGTCGGCAAATACAATGCCGGCCAGAAGGTCGTGTTCTGGTCGATGTCGCTCCTGATCATCGTGCTGATCTCGAGCGGCATCGTCATCTGGGACGAGTACTTCTATCCCTTTACGACAATCGAGCAGAAACGCATTGCCGTGCTGATCCATTCGCTCGCCGCCATCGTGATCATCTGCGTGTGGATCGTCCACGTCTATGCGGCGATCTGGGTGCGCGGCACAATCGGCGCCATGACGGGCGGCCAGGTCACGGGCGGCTGGGCATGGCGACATCATCGCAAATGGCTGCGTGAGCTGGTGTCGAAGAAGGTCGATCGCAGCACCGGAACGAAGCCCGCAGCCTAGCGGACGTTTCCGGGGTATCACGTGGCCCGTGCGGTTCGTGAGGTGAAGGATGGCAAAAGTCGACGCACCGCGTCATGAGCCGATTCCAATCGGCGAGGTTACGGCGCCGCCGTTCGCGCGTCTTCCCGAACCGAGAACGATGTTTGCGAGACGTGCCGAGCGCTTCCGTGCGCTCGCAAGCGGGCATGAGCTCGAGCCCTATCTCGCGTTTCTTGCCGAGCTTTCCGCGGTCCAGCACTCGATCCAGGACGGGCTCGCGGCTGCCGAATTGCCGGCGGCCGATGCCCTCGCCCTTGCGCGCCAGCACGCCATGCCGCCGCTCGATCGCGGCCGCTTCACAGCCGATGCAGCCTGCGAGGCGGCTCTCAGCCGTTTGCTCGCGTCCACGGCCTCGTTGGAAATGCCGGCGCTTGCCAAGGCGGCGCTCTTCAAGCTGCAGGCTGCCGATGGCGGAACGCTCGCCCTCATGATGCATTCAGTGCTGGCGGATTCGATTCCGACCGAGGCTATTGCCGAACATGTGTTCGTCGCGGCGGCCCTTGAGGTGCACTTCGCGCGGCTGGCGGCGCACCTTGACAGCTCGCGTTTGGTCCCCGTTGGCGACGGGGTCTGTCCGGTCTGTGGCGCTCTACCGGTCGGCTCGGTGATCGTCGGTTGGCCCGGCGCGCATGGAGGGCAATTCTGCGCGTGCTCCCTCTGCGCGACGATGTGGAACTACGTGCGCATCAAATGCACGGCCTGCGGATCGACCAAAGGCATTTCCTATCGTGAAGTCGAGGGTGGTCCCGGCACGATCAAGGCCGAGACGTGCAGCGTCTGCGGGAGCTATCTCAAGATCTTCCACCAGCAGACGGATCCCTTCCTCGATCCCGTGGCTGACGATGTCGCGTCGCTCGCCCTCGACCTCCTGGTACGCGAAGAAGGTCTGCGGCGTGTCGGAGCCAATCCGTTCTTGATCGGATATTGAGCCAACAAAGGAAGATCGATGCCGCGCCGATCTGCCGACCCCAATCCGCCCGAGCGTCCCTCATGATTATTGGCACCGCCGGCCATATCGATCATGGCAAGACGTCGCTTGTCCGAGCGCTGACCGGCGTCGACACCGATCGCCTCAAGGAGGAGAAGGCGCGCGGTATTTCGATCGATCTCGGCTTTGCCTATCGGCCCGCGCCGGATGGCTCGGTGCTGGGCTTTGTCGATGTGCCGGGCCACGAGCGCTTCGTCCACACCATGGTCGCGGGCGCGAGCGGCATCGACTTCGTTATCCTTGCGATTGCGGCCGACGACGGCGTCATGCCCCAGACCCGGGAGCATCTGGCGATTATCGAGTTGCTCGGTGTCAGGCGCGGTGTTGTGGCCTTGACCAAGGCCGATCTCGCATCTGCGGCGCGGCGTGCGGAAGTCGCAGCGGAGATCGCGACGGCGATGGCGCCGACGTCGCTTGCCAGCGCACCAATCATCCCGGTATCGACGGTCACCGGCGAAGGCATCCCGGAGCTGAAACAGCACCTGATCGAAGCCTCGCGCGCTTGGGAGCACCGCTCAGCCCGCGGGCGTTTCCGCCTCGCGGTCGATCGATCCTTCAACCTCGTCGGCGCCGGCACGGTGGTCACAGGCACGGTTTTGTCGGGCGAGATCAGCGTCGGCGATCGCGTCGTCGTCAGCCCGTCCGGCCTGCCGGCCCGCGTCCGCTCGATTCACGCGCAAAACCGGCCTTGCGAGCGCGGTTTCGCCGGCGAGCGATGCGCACTCAATCTTACCGGAGAGGGCATCTCCAAAGACAGCATTCATCGCGGCGATGTCATCGTCGATCCGGGCCTGCACGCGCCCGCCGACCGCATCGACGCGCTGCTGCGATTGCTGCCGAGCGAGACCAAGCCCGTCAGCCAATGGATGCCGGTGCGGCTGCATCACGCGGCGACCGAGGTCGGGGCGCGGATCGTGCTTTTGACCGATGAGCGCCTGGGCCCGGGCGGCGAGAAACCGGTGCAGCTCGTCATCGAAACGCCAATTGCAGCCGCGGTCGGCGATCGTTTCGTCCTGCGCGATACGTCTTCACAACGAACCATCGGCGGCGGCCGCTTTCTTGATGTCCATGCGCCAGCGCGCAAGCGCCGTACCGCGGAACGCATGGCCCAGCTCGATGCCCGTGGCATCGAAGACCCGGCAGGCGTACTCGCGGCCCTGCTCGATCGTGCGCCTGGGTATGTCGATCTCCCCGGCTTTGTGCGCGACTGCGCCCTCGCCGATGACGAAATCGCCCGCGTCGGCGACGCGCTCGGCGTCGTCCGTATTGCCGCCAAGGGCACCGAGATCGCCCTTGGCGGGGCCACGTGGACGCGCTTCAGGGGCATGCTGATCTCGACCCTTGCAGCTTTCCACGAAGCCAATCCAGACCTACCCGGGATCGGCCTCGAACGCCTGCGCGTGCAGATCGAGCCGCGCCTGCCGGGGCCGACGTTTGCGGCCGCCCTTCACGCTATGGCGGATAATGGCGAGGTGGCCCTCGACGGCGCTTGGGCGAGGCTTGCGGGCCACGCGGTGAGACTGACCGCGGAGGATGAGAAGCTGTGGCAGCGCATCGCGCCGCTTCTTGCGGGCGCGGACCGCTTTCGTCCACCGCGCGTGCGTGACATCAGCGGGCTACTTGGGGCGCCCGAAGCGGACGTGCGGCGGGTCGCCAAACTTCTCGGTCGCCTGGGTCGCCTGGACGAAGTCGCCCACGATCATTTCTTTCTGCGCGGCACCGTCGCCGAGATGGTGCGGATCGCGGCCGATATCGCCGCCTCATCCGAGCGAGACGAATTCACGGCGGCGCAGTTTCGCGATCGCGTCGATAACGGCCGCAAGGTCGCAATTCAGATTTTGGAGTTCTTCGATCGCCACGGTGTTACCTTGCGCCACGGCGATCAGCGGCGCATGAACCGGCATCGGATCGATTTGTTCGCGAGTGCCGCCGATGAGGTGCCGCCAGCGACGGACCAGGGAAGAGAAGCGTCCCCGGTGGGGCGTCCGGACTTCAAATCCGGGAGGGGCCGCGAGCCGGTCCTTGGTGGGTTCGACTCCCATTCTCTTCCGCCACGTCCACCACGATTCGGAGGCGCGCGATGACGGCGGCAGTGAGCGCATTTCTCGATGCGCTGAAGGCCGCGGCCGATGAGGCGGAGGTCGCCGAGAAGCAATTCCGACGCGAAGCGGCTCAGCGCATCGCCGGTCTCGAACGCGAGCGCAGCTTCGCGTACCGTCGCCTCAACCTCATGCGCGCGGTCGCTGCGGCAGTCGCTGGCGCGGAGGAAAAAGAGGTCGCCGTTGCCAACGCTGTGGCCGTCCTGCGTGAGAAACTGGGTTGGGTGACACCGAGCGAAGCCCGGGAAGAGGTGCT
The DNA here is from genome assembly GCA_963787675.1 of uncultured Alphaproteobacteria bacterium. Lineage (GTDB taxonomy): Bacteria > Pseudomonadota > Alphaproteobacteria > Rhizobiales > Xanthobacteraceae > JAJPKK01. The sequence continues at coordinate 1,164,361 of CAWBDV010000003.1, forward strand.
GTCTCGTTTTGCTGCGATCGGCGCGGCGGCATTTCAAAGCGAAGAAACATCCGAGTTGGCTTCAACCCAATCAGTGCAGCAGGCGCTTGCCGACTTCGAGAATTGGTACGCGAGCTGTCATCCAGCTCCGTTCCTGGCGCTGTTTGAGCAGTACATCCCGGACACCCCGCGAGTCGATTTCTAAAGCTGCGCGGACCCTTCCGCGTGAAAGTGCCCGCGTACGAGAAGGGTGTTGATGTGGCTCAAGGCCGATCCGCCCGAACTCGTGTTCCTTGTGGACCGCCTGACAGGAGTCCGATCATGATCACGCGCCGCGAGGTCAATACTGCCCTGCTTTCTGGTGTGGTGCTGGCAACCGCGCCCGGCCTCGCTCAGGCCCAGGCGCCGGTAAATCTGCCGCCGCCTCAGACCGAGGGTGGCCTGCCGCTGATGCAAGCGTTCAAGAAGCGGCGATCGAGCCGCGAATTCTCGGAACGCCCCCCTGCCCGCGCAGGTCCTGTCAAATCTGCTGTGGGCCGCCTGGGGGATCAATCGGCCGCAGAGCGGATTGCGGACCGCACCAAGCTCGCACACGACCTTGGATATCGATCTCTATCTCGCCATGGCGGACGGTGTCTGGATCTACGATCCGAAGGTGCACCGAATCGTTCAGCATATGCCCGATGATGTGCGCGCCGAGACAACGATGGGACAGCCTTTCGTCGCCGTTGCTCCGCTTAATCTTGTCTATGTGTCGGACACCGCCCGGATGGAGAGTATTTCCGCCGCCGATCGGGCGCTGAACGGCATCGCTGACTCGGCCGTGATTGCCCAGAACGTCTACCTATTTTGTGCGTCGGAAGGGCTTGACACCGTGGTCCGTGCATCGGTTCCCGGCGAGACGTTGGCGCAGCGGCTTAAGCTCGCCCCAACGCAAAAGATTTATCTGGCCCAGACCGTCGGCTATCCAAAATCATGAAGCCGATGGGGGAGTTCAGTTTGCGACTGCCGCCGGGGGTAACGCTCGCTCTGCTCGCGCATTGATCGGCGCGGCCCCTCCGCGCCTGGGCGTCATTCCTCTTCCAATGAAATCCCAAGCTCCTCGAGCCCATCCTCAAGATGGGTCGGCAGGAGGGGCATTCCCAATAAATATGAGGCCGTCCGCTTGTTGTGCGCCCGCGTCGCTTCGTTGCGGAGATCGTCCCAGTCGTCCGCGGTGCCGTCACCACGGCCAAGCCACGCCAGAGCGACGAGATCGATCTGCTCGTCCTCTGTCAGCGCCCGGATGAACGCTGTCAATTCCTGCACGACCGGATCATCGGGATGATCCTCCAGCACTGACAGCATCGCGTCATCCGACGCATTCGAGGAGTCGCCCGGATCGGTCACGATATCCTTCGCGTCGAATTCGCGCGCTTTCGTAATGATGAAGTTAAGCTTATCGGGCGAGATCGACAGATCGGGCGGAGTATCCAAGGGACAGCCTCACGAATTACGAACAGAAGTTGGCAAGGCGCAAGCAACCTCGGATAGGGTTCCCCGGCCTTGCGCTAAGTCAAGCCGACGAAACAAATCGCCAGCGCGACCTACCACCGATGCGGCAGATAGTGCCAGCAGCCGATCAAGGCAACGGCCCCGCGTCCATAAGCCAAACCCATATCGCCGAGCGTGAAATTGCGAAACGTCAAAGTCAGCCTCGCAAACCTGTGCGAGCAACCAAATTCGGTGCGCGAAGCGTGCCCTCCTCGACTCGGATTGCTTTTAAGGATTGGTCATGGAACCGAAAGATCGCAATCGCCAGATCATGATCTGGTACACGATGGGCGCTCTGTTCGTTGTTCTACTTCTTCAATTCTTCTGGTCAAGCTATTCTCGGGTCGACACAATTCCCTATAGCCAGTTCGAGCAGTTGCTCAACGACGGCAAGATCGCGGACGTCTCGATTTCGGCAGATGCGATCCAGGGCTCGTTGAAGGAACCGCTTCCCGACGGCAAACGCGAGTTCTACACGACGCGGGTCGACCCACAGCTTGCCGACAAGCTCGCGGCCCATGACGTGGTGGTGAAGGGCGTCGCCTCGGGCGGCATCATTCCAACCATCCTGTCGTGGGTCATTCCCATGGCGATCTTCTATTTTGCCTGGATGTTCCTGTTCCGCCGCATGGCCCAGGGACAAGGACTCGGCGGCCTGATGGCGGTCGGTAAATCGCGCGCCAAGGTCTATGTCGAGACTGACACCAAGGTGACATTCAAGGACGTTGCGGGGGTCGACGAGGCCAAGTTTGAGCTCCAGGAGATTGTGGCCTTCCTGCGCAATCCCAAATCCTATGGCCGCCTTGGCGCCCGCATGCCGAAGGGGATCCTGCTCATCGGTCCGCCGGGAACCGGCAAAACGCTGCTTGCGCGTGCAGTGGCCGGCGAAGCGAACGTTCCGTTTTTTTCGATCTCCGGATCGGAGTTCGTGGAGATGTTCGTTGGCGTCGGTGCCGCGCGGGTGCGCGATCTCTTCGAGCAGGCTCGTAAAGCGGCCCCGTGCATCATTTTCATCGACGAGCTCGATGCGCTCGGCCGCAGCCGCGTTGCCGGATCGTTCGGGGGAATTGACGAAAAGGAGCAGACCCTCGATCAGCTCCTCGCCGAGCTCGACGGATTCGATCCGTCGACCGGCGTCATTCTGCTCGCCGCAACCAATCGACCGGAAATCCTTGACCCGGCCTTGCTGCGGGCCGGGCGTTTCGATCGCCAGGTGCTGGTCGATCGACCGGACCGCCCGGGCCGGCTGCAGATCCTGCGAGTGCACGTGCGCAAGATCACCCTCGCCGCCGACATCGATCTTGATGCCGTTGCAGGCATGACGACGGGGTTCACCGGCGCGGACATCGCCAATCTGGTCAACGAAGCCGCGATCATCGCAACGCGCCGCGACGCCCGTTCGGTCGCCTTGACCGATTTTGTCGCTGCGATCGAGCGCATCGTCGCTGGCCTGGAAAAGAAAAGCAGGGTGCTGAGCCCGCCGGAACGGCGCCGGGTGGCCTACCATGAAATGGGGCATGCGCTCGTCGCGTCGAGCCTGCCAAGCGTCGACCCGGTGCAGAAGGTTTCAATCATCCCCCGCGGCGTCGGCGCCCTTGGCTATACGATCCAACGGCCGACGGAGGATCGATTCCTGCTGGCCGAGAGCGATTTGCGTAACCGAATCGCGGTCCTCATGGGCGGTCGCGCCGCCGAGAGATTGATCTTTGCCGACGATGTCTCCACCGGAGCCGCCGACGACCTGCAGCGGGCGACGGACATTGCCCTTGAAATGGTGACGCGCCACGGAATGGATCCGCGCATCGGTCAGCGGACCTATGCCCCACCCCCGCAAACTTTTCTGAGCGGCGTACCGATCGACCGCGTCCAGGCCGCGGAGACCACCACGCGTGAGATCGACCTCGCCGTGCGCGACATCATCGAGGAGGCCTTCGCCCGGGCGACGCAAATTCTGCAATCGCGGCGGGCGGACCTCGATAAGGGCAGCGAAATGCTGCTGACCCGGGAAACCGTCACGGTCGATGAGTTTCCGGCCATGCGTCCGGTCTCAGCTCGCGCCGATGAACCGAAGATAGTCCCTCCATCGCGCGTCGCCTGACGGTGTCACATCGGACCCTGCGGCTCCGTTTGACGCGGATCAAGGTGACCCGTTGCGCAATCCGCCAGAAAACCCCAAGAACCACATCTCGCCCTGCTTGGAGATCACGTCATGAAGGCATTTCTGTTTGGTTGCTCGGCTGCCATTTTGACCGTGATCAATTGTGCGACGGCTCTGGGTGCCGATGCCGAGGCTGGTAGGCGGCTTGCCCAACTGCGATGTGCGGCGTGCCACATCATCGCCCCGAGCGGAGGCCGGCGCACCGAACTGGCGGACTCCCCACCTTTTGATTTGATCGCGCGGAAATATCCGGATGTCGACAGCCTCGCCTTCAACCTGATGGGGCCGCACGCAAAAATGAATTTTCGGCTCACCCCGTCCGATGCGGCCAATATGGCCGAATACATTCACTCGCTTGCGAAATAATCGCCCGCCCGTTTTCGGCAGACCTAAGCGCCGCCAACGCCGGCGAGTCATCTCGTCGACGAGATGAGCGGCTCGCCGCAGAGTTCATACCAACGAAGAATGCCCGCCCAGATATCTTCGGCGGTGTCCGCAAACCAGAAGAGATCACGATCCTCCGGATCGATCGCCCCCTCGTCGGCCAGAAACTCGATGTCGATCGCCCGCCGCCAATAGGCTTCACCCACCAGAACAATGGGAATTGGCTTGATCTTGCGAGTTTGGACCAGGGTCAGAACCTCGAAGAGCTCATCGATCGTGCCATAGCCACCCGGAAACGCGACCAGTGCCCGGGCGCGCATCAGGAAGTGCATCTTGCGCAATGCGAAGTAGTGGAAGCGAAAGCATAGTTCGGGGGAAATGTACGGATTTGGATATTGCTCGTGGGGCAGATCGATATTGAGGCCAACCGATTTCGCGTGGACGTCGAAGGCCCCGCGGTTGGCAGCTTCCATCAGTCCCGGGCCACCGCCCGTCATGATCACGAGTTCGGATCGGCGCGCATCGTCAGTGCTGCTGACCAATCGGCCGAATTCGCGGGCGACATCGTAATAGTGGCTCTTCGCGAGGATTCGCTCGGCGACCGCAAGTCGGCGCGCGAGATCAGCGTTGGTCTTGTCGGCTGCAAGGGCCGTCCGTAGCTCTTCGACCTTGCGGTGCGCGGCCGTCGGTTCGACGATACGCGTGCTGCCGAAGACCACGATGCAATGTTGGATACCCTCCTCGGCAAGCCGGATCTGCGGCTTCAAGTATTCGATTTGCAGCCGAACACCCCGGGTCTCGTCGCGACCAAGGAAATCCGGATCGCGTTCCGCGAGGCGATAGCTTGGGCTTTGGCGAATGGCTTCAATCGCGCGCCAAGCCTGCGGGTCGTCCTCGGCAGGCTTCGATGTGTGCCACGGCAGTGGCTCGTGACGTTTGGTGGGGTGAACCGGCTTCGGGATGCGAAGGGGTCGTTTTTCCGAGCTCACCAGCTCCTCCTGCCGCGACGCCGGACGTGGCGCTAGACGATGCTATGGCGTCTCGGCGGGGTCGATCAATGCCGCATCATCCAGTCGCGAGCCGCGCGCTGGGCCGCCGCGATCTCCCTCGACGACATCTCGGCAGCCACCTCATTCCGCAACCTGGCCGCATCCTTCATCCCACGCGAGGCCGCGATGTTGAAGAATTTGTGCGCTGACACCATGTCGAGCGGCATCAACCGTCCGGTCGAATACATGATGCCCAGATTGAAGAGTTGCTCCGGGCTCGGCATGTTGGCGATGGTTGCGTGTTCTGCGGCTGTCGTTCCGTGAATGGACATTTGACCCTCCATAAGGCGGTGAAGGCATAAAAGCTGCGATTAGGCGCGAGGTAAATTCAGGAGATGTCCGCTACGTAATGTCACGTAGATCCGACGACATTCGGAGACGATCGGGCCGCGTAGCCATAAGCCGCCGGGCCTTTGGCCCAAGATGCAAGAAGCCGCCCGAAGGCGGCTTCAAACGCTCCCGAACAAGCGGCGTGAGTCAGTGCACGCCGAGCAGCACCGCGGCATCCTTCAGGGCCGCCAGGCACTCGGCGTCCTTGCCAGCGGCCTCGAGTTTTTTGGCACTAGCGAGTGCTGCTTCAACGCTGTTAGACGCCCGCTCTGCGGCGCCCGCGACCGTGCTCGGGGTGGGCTGACGATGGAGCCGTGCTGCTTGCGATTCCGGCGCAGTGCCGACCGTGCTCTGGCCGCGGGCTTGCCTGAGCGCCGTGTCGATCCGCATAATTTCACCGGCGCATTGCCCAGGCTGTACTTCAGGCAACGGCGTTAGCTGGCCGGTCGACTGACCGCGCAGGCTTATGATGTAGGCCACGACCTGTTCGATCTGAAAATCAAGCAGCTGGGGATTCGGCATGCCCTGGGGCTTGCTGATGTCGCGGTGCGTGGTGGCGATGAACATTCGGAGATAATCCGCGGTGATATTGTTGCGCCGAGCGATCGACGCGAAGGGTGGCGCCGGCGGCTGCAAAATCGGGGCGAATTCCTGATCCTGGGCGACGACATGGCACGTCCAGCAGACCACCTCTGCAATGTGGCGGCCCTTCTGCACGTTCTCGTTAACATCCTGGGACCATCCTGGCGCGACCGCGCCGGCCGCGAGTCCAAGGGCAACCAGGGTCGCAATTTTAGGAAATTTCATCACACATCTCCGATCTTCGCCCAGCTAACTTTCCCCTGGGCGCAGTTCGGTACATTGATGCCGATCAATTGGAACGATTTGGCTCCGCGCAAACGTTATGCGCTATCGGCCGCCACGTTTGGCGCCGCAGCGCGCTTCAGAGCGCTGGCTCGGCGAGGCCGCGGCGCCGATGGGCTGCAATGATCGTATTGCGCAAGAGGCAGGCAATCGTCATCGGACCGACGCCGCCCGGCACCGGGGTGATCGCCCCTGCAATTCCTTGTGCCTCGGCAAACGCGACGTCGCCCACGATCTTTGATTTTCCCCCAGACGCGGCAACGCGGTTGATGCCGACGTCGATCACGACGGCCCCGGGCTTGATCCAGTCGCCGCGGACGAAATCGGGGCGACCGATGGCTGCCACCAGGACATCGGCTCGCCTCACGAGGCCAGGCAAATCGCGGCTCTTCGAGTGAGCCACGGTCACCGTGCAGTTTTCATTCAAGAGCAGCGCTGCCATCGGCTTGCCGACAATGTTGGAGCGGCCAATAACGACGGCCTCTGCCCCGGCGAGGTCAGGCCGCGTCTCGCGAAGCAACATCAGGCAGCCGTACGGCGTGCACGGGATGTGTGCCTTGGCGTGATCGCCGCTCCACAAATGCCCGACGTTCTGAGGCTGAAAACCATCGACGTCCTTCGCCGGACTCACCGCGGAAATAACGCGCTGCGGATCGATGTGCCTGGGCAATGGCAGTTGCACCAGGATGCCGTCCACTCTGTGGTCGCCGTTGAGGCGATCGATCAATGCCAAGAGATCGGCTTCGCTGGTCGATGCCGGTAAGCTCTCGGTGAAGCTCTCGATGCCGGCCGCAACTGCCGCCTTGCCCTTGCTGCGGACATATATCTGGCTTGCCGGATCATCGCCCACCAGCACCGCGCAAAGGCCCGCGACGACTCCGGACTCGGCCTTGAGATCGGCGGCAGCGGCCGCGATCCTGCCGATCAATCGATCCGCGCAAGCTCTGCCGTCGATCCGATGCGTCTCCACCATCTCGATCACCCTCCGAACAAGCCCGATTCGACCTTTATGCCGTCCTTATACGAATGAGCTAGCGTCCGGCTCGAATTTATATGGCTGGATAAGCAAATTCGCGGCCGGAGTTGTTGTCGACAGGCGGGGGGGCCCGTGAGGGGCGCGCAGAACATCGACCGGTGCGCCCCTCACGTTCGGGTATCAGCATCGCAACGGAGCATTTCCGAGAAACCGGTCGACGCCGGTTGACAGCTTCGGCGGCGGGCCGCGTCCCAACGCGGCGATGACCGCGCACCCAGACAATCCTGAAGGAGAATGAAAACATGCAAATGGTTAACGACGAACCTCCCCCATATCGTCACTCGCAGCCTTCGCTCTTTCTCATCGGCAAGAACCGCTGCGGCAACTGGGTCGTTCAGGACCAAGACGGTCTCCACGGCGGCCTGTTCGTAAACCGCACGGAAGCCCTCAAATTTGCGCTATTCGAAAACGGCAATCGACCGCAGGCGGTTATCATGGTGCCGGGCGTTCTCGAACTCGACATGAGCCCGCGCATCAGCGCGGCCAGCCGGGCAGCGTGAATATCCGCTCTTACTCGTATCTCAGTGCGTCGATCGGATCGAGCCGCGCGGCCTTTCGCGCGGGATAGAAACCGAAAAAGATTCCGACCGCCGCCGCGAATAGAAATCCGCCGGCAATCGCCGCAATGGATATCGGCGCCGGCCAGCCGGTGATCATCGAAATCGAAACGGAGAGCAGCACGCCGACGAGGATGCCACCAATGCCGCCGCTCACGCTCAGGAAGACGGCTTCGGCAAGAAACTGAAACAGCACGTGCGCGCGCCGGGCACCGATCGCCATCCGCAGGCCGATTTCGCGCGTGCGCTCCGTCACCGACACCAGGAGAATGTTCATGATCCCGATGCCGCCGACGAGGAGCGAGATCGAGGCGACGGCGGCGAGTAGAATCGCCATGACCCGGCTCGAGCCTTCTGCGGTTTCTGCGATCTGACTGAGATTGCGCACGGAAAAATCGTTGACGTCGCCGGGCCGGATATGGTGGCGGCGGATCAGAATTGCGGTCGTCTGGGTGATGGCGAGAGGCACATCACCAGGGCTCGCGGCCTGAACATAGATCTGATTGACGTATCCGGTGAGGCGCGGCTGCAGATTGTAAGGGTTGGGCGGCGGCGGATAAACCCAGTTCAGCGGTTGCTGCTGTTGGTTCGGTGCCGCGACGCCGATCACCTTGCGCTCGGCCGTCGTAAACGGGATCATCACGAGATCATCCTGATCGGTTCCATAGCTCGATTGGCCCTTGGAACCGAGGACGCCGATGACGCGCAGAGGAACGCCTTTGACCTCGATCTCCGCACCGAGCGGATTGACGTTTGCGCCGAACAACTGTCGATAAACAGTCTGACCGAGGACGACGACCAACGCGGCCTTGGTTTCGTCGTCGCGCGAAATGCCTTGGCCGGTGATGATTTTCCAGTTGGTGGCGGGCGGATAATTGACGCTGACACCCTGGATATTGGTGCTCCAATTCTGATTGCCGTACTGAACCTGCCCGAGCTGGCGGATCAGATAGCTTACGCTTCCGACGGCGGGAGCTTCGCGCCGAATCGCCTGGACGTCGGCCAACGTCAGCGTCGAGGCGCTGCCGAACCCGGCCCGAACGCCGCCCGTCGTGGTCGCGCCGGGCAGGATGACAAGCAGGTTCGTACCAAGGCTTTCGATCTGCTTGCGCACTGCTTCGTTCGCCCCCTGCCCCACCGCAACCATCGCAATCAGCGCTGCGACGCCAATGAATACGCCGAGCATCGTCAGCGCGGAGCGCATCTTGTTGCGGAAGATCGCCTGAGCAGCCGCTGCCATGATCATGGTGGCAAACGACCAGTAAGCGCTTGGGACGGCGCCTGCGCCGGCCGGCGCCGCGGCCTGAAACAGCGTCGCACCGGCGGCGCCGGGCTGGCCGTGGACTTCAGGCCGGCCGGCGGCAGGCCATCGTGTCCGCTGGTCGGAAATGATCTCGCCGTCACGCATCGTCACGGTGCGGTCGGCGTACGCAGCAATGTCGGGTTCGTGCGTGACGACAATGATCGTCACGCCCTGCTCGCGATTGAGCGATTGCAGGGTGGCCATGATCTCGTGCGACGTGCGGGTATCGAGGTTGCCGGTCGGTTCGTCCGCCAGCAATACTCCCGGGGCATTGATGAGGGCGCGAGCAATCGCAACGCGCTGCTGCTGGCCGCCGGAAAGCTGGCCGGGCGTGTTGCGTTCGCGATCGCCGAGGCCGAGGAGCTGCAGCGCCGCGCGCGCCCGTTCGAAGCGAGTCCCGGCGTTCGCCTGCGCCGACGTCGAATAGAAGAGCGGGAGAGCGACATTCTCGATGGCGCTCGTGCGCGCGAGCAGGTTGAAGCTCTGGAATACGAAGCCCAGTCGCTCGCTGCGCAGGCGCGCAAGCTCGGGCTCCGAAAGCCCGGCCACGTCGATGCCTTCGAAGAGGTAGCGCCCGCTGGTGGGACGATCGAGGCAGCCGAGTATCGACATGAGGGTCGATTTGCCTGAGCCGGACGAGCCCATGATGGCGACGAATTCGCCGCGCTCGACGGTGAGGCTAACCCCGCGCAAGGCATTCACATCCACATCACCGACGCGGTAGCGTCGGGTGGCATTCTCGATTTGGATGACGGGCTCCGCCATTGCGGGCCTCGGCCTTAGAAGCGGGGCTGTGGCAAGGCGCGGCCCGCAGCCTGACTTTGCTCTGACACGATCACCGGGTCGCCTGGATTCAAATTTCCGGCAGTGATCTCCACATTCGAGTCATCGTCGAGGCCGAGCTCAACCGGTACGGCTACCGGGCGGCCGTCACGCAGTACCCAGATCTGGATTGGTGCGTTCCCGGGCAACACAGGCACGCCGCCGCGCGCGGCGATGCCGCCCGGCACGTAACGCAGAGCCTGGCTCGGAACGCGGAGCACGTCCGTCCGCTGCTCGGCGACGATGCGCGTTGCGGCGGTCATGCCTGGTTTGAGGTCGAGGTCCGAGTTGTCGACGCTGACAACGACATCGAACGTCACCACGTTCTGGACGGTCTGGGGCGATTGGCGCACCTGGCTGACGACGCCTTGGAAGGTGCGCTTCGGGAAGGCGTCCACCGTAAACGTTGCCGCATTTCCCTCCTTGAGATCACCGATATCGCTTTCGCTCACATTGGTATCGACCTCCATTTTCTTGAGGTCGGTGGCAATGACGAACAGCGTCGGCGTCTGAAAGCTGGCGGCTACCGTCTGCCCCATGGTGACGTTGCGCGACACCACCGTGCCGTCGACCGGCGAGACGATGTTGGTGTAGTCAAGATTGACTTGCGCGGCGTCGAGTTCGGCCTGGCGCTGGCTGATGGTTGCCTGGTCGAAGGCGATCTGGGCCTGGGCCTGATCGTAGGCGCTCTTGGAGAGGTCGAGCACGTCCTGCGAGACCGCATTGGTCTTGATGAGCGTCTGATTGCGCTGGTAGTTGGCCTTCGTGTATTCGAGGTTGGCTTGATCCTTCAGGAGCTGCGCCTTGGCAACGTCAAGATTTGCTTTGTTCTGATCGACGATGGTCTGGTAGGGCCGTGGGTCGATCTTGGCGCAAATCTGCCCCTTCTTCACTTGCGTGTTGTAGTCGCAAAAGAGCGCCTGAATGACGCCCGATACATAGGTGCCGACGAGAATATTGAGCTCGGGATTGACGGTTCCGGTGGCAGTCACGGCACGCGTTACCGCTCCCCGCGAAGCTGGGACGGTCGTGTAGTGGATGGTGGTCCCGGCACCAAGCTCCCACCAGATGATCCCCGTCGCGAGGACAACGGCAATTATGGCGGCGGCGATCCAATACAGCTGGTGCGCCTTGCCACCCTTGCGCGGCGTCGGCGTGGTCGGGAATTGGACCAGTTGACCTGACTTTTGCGTCTGCGAAGTCACCGGATCGTCCATCAGGGATCCTTGAATAAACACTTGCTCAACGGAGTTCTTAGACACCGGCGCCATCGCAGGCATTGATCTCCCTCAAGATCAATGGGCTCCGAGCGCGCCGGCATGAAACGCTTAGAGGCAATCCGCGGATTTAGCTTCGCTTGCCCGGCGTCTTACCGCTCAGCCCGACATCAGGCAGCATATGGGGCTCGAGGCGAGCAGATCGCGCGTGACGCCGCCAAAGAACCATTCGCCAAGCCGGCTGTGGCCGTAGGCACCGGTAACGACCAGATCGCCGCCTTCAACATTCGCAATGCTGATGAGATCGGCGGCGATCCCGCCTTTGACCAAAGGCGCGACGGCGGACGCGACCGCTATCTGATGTTTGCCAAGATAAGCGGCGACATCCTCGACATGGCGACGGCCCTGTCCCTCTAGTCCGCCATCGCAGACCTCGACGACCGTCACTGCTTTCGCTTTGCGCAGCAGCGGCAGCGCATCGCGCAGGGCGCGCCGCGCCTCTCGGGTATCTTTCCACCCGACAACGACTCGGTCTAGCCTCAAATCGTCAACGCCCGGTGGAACGATCAGCACAGGGCGGCCGATCCGCAGCACCGTCGCCCCCGCATCCAGCGCACGGCCGACCTCCCTCCCCTGCGAACCGCGGCCGACCACCACGAGATCGGCGGAACGAGCTTCAGCAACTACGTAGGTCTCCGGAAGGTCTATTCCTGATCGCCATTCGGCTTTCGCGGCGCTCGCACCGATGTACGCGCGAAATGCTGCTTCCGCTTGCTTATGGGTCTCGGCGATGTCGTGCCGCTCCTCTTCGACGACGTCCTTCGTCACGAAGTAGAAGCCTTCCGCGGGATACGGCGGCAGGACGCTCGCCGTAACACCTATCAGGAGCGCGTCAAAACGCTCCGCAAGCTTGGCGGCAAGCCGCACGCGCTCCCGCGACTGCTCCGATCGCGGTTCGACATCGGTATGAACCATCACCGTCGCGAGGGTCACGGCGGCACCTCCGTATCTCGGTGAACTACACGACGAGACGCGACGCGTGATTGATCGGAATCAAACGCTCAGGACAACAAGAACCTAGGTGGCTTTGCCGAAGACGACGTCGGCACGATGTTCAAAGGCGCTGGCGAAGCGGCGAAACGCGACGTCGAACATCGTCCCCATCAGCATCGAGAGGGCGCGGCTCTTGAACTCGTATGCGATGAAGAATTCCACGTCGCAAGCGGCGCTCTCCTCGTTCGTTCGTTCGGGAACCGCCCCGCTTGTGACATCAGCCTGCGAACCTGCACGCCGCCCCGCATCGCCGACTGGATCGAAACGCCAGCGATTTTCCATGCGGCTGAACGGGCCATCAAGATATTCGACCTGAATATCGAGTTGCTCGCGATCGAGCGTGACGCGGCTCGTGAAGGATTTCCCAAATAAGCTTGTAGGCAACCTCCATCTTGGCAATCACCACTTCGCGACCGTTGACGTTGGTGCGGCGAAGGACCCGCATGGCGCGACACAGCGGTACGAACTCCGGATAGCGCTCGACGTCCGCCACGAGGTCGAACATTCGCGAGGCAGGATGGCGTACGCGGCGCCGGGTCGAGAACTGTGGCATCAGGCTCGCAGTCGTTCCTCAGGGTTCACGTGACTGGTGTTGGCGTCACCGCTGACTATCGGCGCACGGCCGCGGCGCGAGCTGCACGCAGGCGGGCGAAATCTTCACCCGCATGGTGTGAAGAGCGCGTCAGCGGGGATGACGACACCATCAGGAACCCCTTCGCATAGGCAATGGTCTCGTAGGCCTTGAATTCATCCGGCGTGACGAAGCGGTCGACCGGATGATGCTTGCGGCTCGGCTGCAGGTATTGCCCGATCGTGAGAAAGTCCACATCTGCAGCGCGCAGGTCATCCATTACCTGCAGAACTTCGTGGCGGCTCTCGCCGAGCCCGACCATGATGCCGGACTTGGTGAAGAGCGCGCCGTCGATCTCTTTCGCTCGCTGCAGCAACCGCAACGAATGGAAATAGCGGGCTCCCGGCCGCACGGTAAGATAGTGCGCGGGCACGGTTTCGAGATTGTGGTTGAAGACATCCGGCCGCGCCGCGACGACGATTTCGGCGGCGCCGTCTTTGCGTAAGAAGTCCGGCGTCAGCACTTCGATAGTGGTGGCCGGGCAGCGCGCCCGGACTGCATGAATCACCGCGGCAAAATGGGCGGCGCCGCCGTCGGCGAGATCGTCGCGGTCGACCGAGGTGATGACGACGTGGGCGAGACCAAGCTTTGCCGTTGCTCCCCCGACATGCTCGGGCTCATCGGGATCGAGCGCGCCCGGCAAGCCGGTCTTGACGTTGCAGAACGCGCAGGCGCGGGTGCACGTATCGCCCATGATCATGAAAGTGGCGTGCTTCTTCTCCCAGCACTCGCCGATGTTCGGGCAGCCCGCCTCTTCGCAGACAGTGTGGAGACCGTGCGTACGAACAACGTTGCGCGTGGCCGCATAGCCCGGCGAAATTGGCGCTTTGACCCTGATCCAATCCGGTTTCTTCAGGAGCGGCGCGTCAGCGCGATTGGCCTTCTCGGGGTGGCGCGGTCGCGCCTGCGGCCCGTTGACGGTATCGAGCACGACGACCATGGAACGTCCTTTCGCCCGACTTATCTACGTATGCCCCGGCGGCGCCGCAAGCCTCTGAGAGGCTTAGATATTCAGTACCCGACCGTAGGCATCGAGCACCGCCTCTTTCATCATTTCCGACAAGGTCGGATGCGGGAAGATGGTGTGCATGAGCTCTTCCTCGGTGGTCTCGAGATTTATGGCGATGACGTAGCCCTGAATCAGTTCGGTGACCTCGGCGCCGATCATATGCGCGCCGAGCAGCTGACCCGTGGACTTGTCGAAGATCACCTTCACGAGGCCCTGGTCTTCGCCGAGCGCAATCGCCTTGCCGTTGCCGACGAACGGAAACCGGCCGACGCGGATGTCGATCTTCTTCTCCTTGCAGGCGGCCTCGGTGAGACCAACGGAAGCGACTTGCGGCGAGCAGTAGGTGCAGCCCGGTATTTTCAGCTTGTCCATCGGATGGGGCTTGAGGCCTTTGATCGCCTCGACGCAGACTACGCCTTCGTGCTCGGCCTTGTGGGCAAGCATCGGCGGACCGGCGACATCGCCGATCGCGTAGATGCCGGGGACGTTGGTGCGGCAGAAGCCGTCAATCACAATGGTGCCGCGCTCGATCTTCACGCCGAGCTTTTCCAGACCGAGGTTTTCGGTGTTGCCCACCACACCGACGGCGGAAATGACGCGTTCGAACGTGATCGACTGTGTACCGCCTTTGCCGTCATCGATCGTGGCCGTGACGCCGTCGCCCTTTTTGTCGAGCTTCGTCACCTTGGCGTCGGTCATGATCTTGATGCCCTGCTTCTCGAACGCCTTGCGCGCAAGAGCGGCGATCTCGGCATCCTCGACTGGCAGGATCTGTGGCAGCACTTCGACCACAGTGACGTCCGCGCCAAGCGTGCGGAAGAACGACGCGAACTCGATACCGATCGCGCCCGAGCCAACCACGAGCAGCGACTTCGGCACCCGCTCCGGCACCATGGCCTCGAAATACGTCCAGATCAGCTTGCCGTCAGGCTCGAGGCCCGGCAGCACGCGCGGGCGCGCTCCCGTCGCAAGGATGATGTGTTTTGCCTCATGGGAGCCCGGTCCAAGCGCGCCTTTGGGCGCCTCCGCGTTGCTGGCCTTGACCGTGATCTTGCCCGGCGCATCGATTTCGGCTTCGCCCCAGATGACTGAAACCTTGTTCTTGCGCATCAGGAAGCCGACGCCGTCGTTGAGGCGCTTCGACACGGCGCGCGAGCGTTTTACCACCGCAGCGGCGTCGTAGGCGACGTTGTCGGCGGAAAGGCCGTAGTCCTTGGCGTGCTGCATGTAGTGGAAGATCTCCGCCGACCGCAGCAGCGCCTTGGTCGGAATGCAGCCCCAGTTGAGACAGATGCCACCGAGGTACGCGCGTTCGACGATCGCGGTCTTGAATCCGAGTTGCGCCGCGCGGATCGCCGTTACGTAGCCGCCCGGCCCGGACCCAATGATGATGATGTCGAAGGATTCCGTCACGAGGGTCTCCGCCTGGGTTCACGCGCGGAGCGACAGCTCACGCGAGGTAGAAGATGGTGAGCGCGCGTTGCTTTGCCCACCCGTACGAACCACGTCGTTGCGAGCCGCCGCGGTCACAGCAGCATAGCGGTCGGGTTTTCGATGAAGGTCTTGAATGCGGCCATGAGTTGGGCGCCCAGCGCGCCATCGACGGCACGATGATCGGTCGAGAGCGTGGCCTTCATCTGTGTCGCGATGACGATCTTGCCATCGCGGACAACAGGCCGCTCTTCGCCGGCGCCGATGGCCAGGATGGTCGCGTGCGGCGGATTGATCACCGCGGCGAACTCCTCGATGCCGTACATGCCGAGATTGGAGACGGCCGACGTGCCGCCCTGGTATTCCTCGGGCTTGAGGCGTCGCGCCCGGGCACGCGTCGCAAAATCCTTCATCTCGCCCGAGATCGTGCCGAGCGACTTGGTGTCGGCTTTGCGGATCACCGGCGTGATCAGGCCGCCTGGGATTGCCACCGCAACGCCGACATCGGCGTGCTTGTGCTTGAGCATGCCGGAGTTCGTCCAGGTGACGTTCGCGTCCGGCACTTTGATCAGCGCCAGTGCCAGCGCCTTGATGACGAAGTCGTTGACCGAAAGCTTGTAGGCCGGCTTGCCGTCCGCGCCCTTCGGGGCCGTGACGTTGATGTCCTCACGCGCGGCCAGAAGCTTGTCGATGGTGCAGGTGACGGTGAGGTAGAAATGCGGGATCGTCTGCTTTGCTAGCACGAGGCGCTGCGCGATGATCTTGCGCATATTGTCGTGGGGCACGACCTCGTAGGAGCCAGGCTCGAACAGCGCGCGGATCTTGTCGTCCGAAGGAGCCATTGGTGGTGCGATGCCGGGCGCGGCGGGTGCCGGTGCTCGCAACGCAACGCCGCCTGATTTTGTCGCTTCCACATCGCGCGCGATGACGCGGCCGTGCGGGCCCGATCCGCTGATGCGACCGATGTCGATGCCGGCCGTCTTGGCTAGGCGGCGGGCGAGCGGCGAGGCGAACACGCGGCCCGCATGGCCGTTCGTGGCGGGTGCGGAAGCAGGTGCCGGAGATGCGCTCGCTGCGGCCCGTGGTGCGGACGCAGCCGGCGGCGGAGTTGAAGCGGCGGGTGCGGGTGCCGGCGTAGCTGCGGCGGCGGCTGGAGGAGCGCTCGGCGGGGACTTCGCAGTGGCGGCGGGCGCTGCCGCCGGCGCCGCTGACGCGGCAGCCTTCACGTCCTCGCCCTCAGCGGCAAGCACTGCGATCGGCTGATTGACGGCAACATCGGCCGTGCCTTCCGGCACCAGGATTTTCGCGATCGTGCCTTCATCGATCGCCTCGTATTCCATCGTCGCCTTGTCGGTCTCGATCTCGGCGAGGATGTCGCCGGCCTTGACCTTGTCGCCCTCCTTCTTCAGCCACTTGGCGAGATTGCCCTTCTCCATGGTGGGCGACAGCGCGGGCATCAGAATGTTGATCGGCATCGGCCCGCCTCACGATTTGGCGCGCGCAGGCGCGCGTGCGGGTTTGCGTTTGGTGCGTCCACGAGCCCGGGGCGCAACTCGCTTTGCCGCCGCCTTGCGGCGACTTCGGCGGGGCATAAAGGGCGGTGACCGACGAATCAAAACCACGCTTGATGAGCGCAGCGACTTCGCGTGGCTCGACGTCCGCTTCCGCCGCGTAAAGAATTGCGAGCCGTTGGGCAACGTCGGCGAGGAGGCCGCCCCATTGCCTCGGATCGTCAAAAACACGGCGCGCCGTGATGAAGAGTTCGTCCTCGACCACGCCCGCGCGGAGCATTTCAACACCGCCCTGGGCCAGCGCTTCGTTCGGCAGCGGCAGTTCGTCATAGACCTCGAACGAACGGGGCACGCGCGTCATCGGTAGCAGACGGCTTTGGCCGCCGCGACGACCTCGGCGACGGACGGCAGTGCCAGCTTCTCGAGATTTGCTGCGTAGGGCATCGGCACGTCCTTGCCGGAGACGCGCGCAATCGGTGCGTCGAGATAATCGAAGGCGTGCTCCATCAGGCGTGCGGCGATTTCGGCACCGACGCCGGACTGCTGCCAGCCCTCCTCCACCACGACGCAGCGTCCGGTCTTTTGGACCGAGCGCACCAGCGCCTCGGTGTCCATCGGACGAATGGTGCGCAGGTCGATGATCTCGGCGCTGATGTTCTCTTTCTCCAGCTCCTCGCCCGCCTTCAACGCATAGGACACGGCCATTGACCACGCGACGATAGTCACGTGCTCGCCCGGCCGCGCGATGCGAGCCTTGCCGATCGGAATGAGAAAATCGTCGAGCTTCGGCACCTGGAACGAATGGCCGTAGAGGATTTCGTTCTCCAGGAACACGACGGGATTGGGATAGCGGATCGCCGATTTCAGCAAGCCCTTGGCATCAGCCGCCGTGTAAGGGGCAATGACCGTCAGCCCCGGCACGTGGGAATACCACGGCGTGAAGTCCTGGCTGTGCTGGGCAGCGACCCGCGCGGCCGGGCCGTTGGGACCGCGGAACACGATCGAGCAGCCCATCTGGCCGCCCGACATGTAAAGCGTCTTTGCCGCCGAATTGATGAGTTGGTCCATCGCCTGCATGGCGAAATTGAACGTCATGAACTCCACGATGGGCTTAAGGCCCGCGAGCCCCGCGCCGACGCCAAGGCCGGCGAAGCCGTGCTCGGTGATCGGCGTATCGATCACCCGGCGCGCGCCGAATTCCTGAAGCAGCCCTTGGGTGACCTTGTAAGCCCCCTGGTATTCGGCGACTTCCTCGCCCATCACGAACACGTCGCCATCGCGGCGCATCTCCTCCGCCATGGCATCGCGCAAGGCTTCGCGAACCGTCATGGTCACCATCTCGGTGCCTTCGGGCACCTCAGGCTCAAGCGCCTGTTCACCGGGGGCGCGCGGCTTTGGTGGCGCTGCGGGGGAAGGAGCCGGTGCAGCCGGTGCCTTCGCCTCGGCCGCCGCCGGAGGAGCCGACTCTGCGGCCTTCGCCTGCGGCGCAGGCGCTGCAGATTTCAACGCGGCGGCGTCCTCGCCATCGGACAGGATCATCGCGATTGGCGTGTTGACCGCGACGTCGGCGGTGCCTTCGGGCACCAGGATCTTGCCGAGCGTGCCTTCGTCCGTCGCCTCTACTTCCATGGTGGCTTTGTCGGTCTCGATCTCGGCGATGATATCGCCCGATTTGATCCGATCACCCTCCCCTTTCAGCCATTTGGCGAGGTTGCCCTTCTCCATGGTCGGCGAGAGGGCGGGCATCAGAACCTGGATCGGCATGGAAGGTCTCGAAATCGGAGATTCGGATCAGCGTACGACGTCGGTCCACAATTCGGACGGATCGGGCTCGGCGTCATGGGTGGCGAATTCAGAGGCCTCGTTGACGATCTTGCGAACTTCGAAGTCAACGGCCTTGAGCCGATCTTCACTCGCGCGCTTGGTGGCGATGAGTCGGACACGCACCTGCTCGATCGGATCGTGCTCGGTGCGGACCTTCTCGACTTCCTCGCGGGTGCGATACTTCGCCGGGTCCGACATGGAGTGACCGCGGTAGCGGTAGGTCATCATTTCCAGGATGATCGGACCGTTGCCGTCGCGACACCACTGCACGGCCTTCTCGCCGGCGGCCTTGACGGCGCGCACGTCCATGCCGTCGACCTGTTCGCCCGGAATGTTGAACGATACGCCGCGTTTGGCGAAATTGGTCTGCGCGGAGGCCCGCGTCACCGCGGTGCCCATGGCGTACCGGTTGTTTTCGATGATGTACACGACCGGCAGCTTCCACAGCTCGGCCATGTTGAAGCTCTCGTAGACCTGGCCCTGGTTTGCCGCCCCGTCACCGAAGTAGGTCAGGCAGACGTTATCATTCTTGCGGTAGCGATTGGCGAACGCGAGCCCGGTGCCCAGCGGCACCTGGGCAGCGACGATGCCGTGCCCGCCGTAGAAGCTTTTCTCCTTGCTGAACATGTGCATGGAGCCGCCTTTGCCCTTGGAATAGCCGCCGCGGCGTCCGGTCAGCTCCGCCATGACGCCCTTGGGGTCCATGCCGGCCGCGAGCATGTGTCCGTGGTCGCGGTAACCGGTGATGATTTGGTCGCCCGGTTTGAGGACGATCTGCATGCCGACGACCACCGCTTCCTGGCCGATGTAGAGGTGGCAAAAACCGCCGATCAGCCCCATGCCATACATCTGCCCCGCCTTCTCCTCGAAGCGGCGGATCAGCAACATGTCGCGGTAGGCTTTGAGTTCGGTGTCCTTGCCGAGATCCGGGACCGGAGCGGCCCCCCCATTGCCTTGTTCGGCCGGGGCATTCGGAGGTGGAGCGGGCTTGTTCTGCTTGTTTGACGGGGTTTTGGCGAGCGCCATCTACGTCCTCGGAACTTGGTCCCTGGTCAGCGGGATTTGTTCATCCCAATAGCTGAAATCCAGAGGCGGCGGAAGCGTTCGACGCGCGCTTTCCCGATTACCGCGGGGCAGATGGGCGTTGCTTGACCATAATCGTGACGTCGCGAGGATCCGCGTATTCGAGAAGCAGGCGTGCCCGCTCATCAAGCATGTCCGGGTCAATCTGGTCAGACTTTAACAGCGCCACCCGGCGCTCCCACCGTGCCCGCTCGGTTTTGATACCGTCAAGTTCGCGGGCGAGGTCGGCAATCTGCTGATCGAGGCCCTGCCGCGCCTTGAGGCCGTGATTCCCGGTATAGGCATTGACGCCGAAATAGCCGATGAACAGCCCCGCCAAGCAATAGAGGGCGAGCGCCATCAGGAACGAGCGAATCCGCGGCCGAATGACCATAGTCGATGTGTGGGGCGGCGGAGTTAATGCGGGATTAATTATAGCCATTATTTGAGGGCATTAAACTTCATTCAATTACGTATGAAAAGTGCCCGTGGATGGCCGATTTCTGTACACTTCTGCTGTCAAGCACTTTAATATCCCGTTCAGCGTAATTAAGTCGTCATCGTTAGCGGGACGTTAGTCGGAAAATCACCATGCCAAGGAAACGAAGAGACGGAGCGCCGGCAGCGGAGCCGCGCAAGAGGAAGCTCACGGCGGCCTTCGTGCAGCGAAGTCTCAAGCCCGAGGCTGCGCCGTACCTCACTTGGGATAGCCGCCAGTTTGGGTTGGCCATCCTGACACAGCCGACCGGCCACAGCTCGTGGAAGGTCGTCTACCGCGCCAGCGGCAGGCCGCGCTGGTTTCACATTGGCAGCGTCAGCGCCATCGCCCTTGCCGACGCGCGTGCCCTGGCAGCGGAGGTCATGCTGCGCGTTGCCAAGGGCGAGGACCCGGCGGCTGCACGGCGCGCCGAGCGCGGCCGTGGCACGTTCGAGGAGCTGGCCAGAAGGTACGTCGAGGAGTTCAGCAGCAAGCGCAACAAGAGCTGGAAGCAGGGCGAGGGGCTGGTCAGGCGCTACGCCATTCCTCGCATCGGCAAGCTTGCGGCCGACGCCGTCGTCCGATCAGACGTCGAGAGCATGGCTGCGCGCATTGCCGCGCCAGTCCTTGCCAACCAAGTGCTGGCGGCGACGTCGGCCGTCTTCAGCTGGGGCATTCGACGTGGCGTCGTCAAGGTCAATCCCGTTCAGCTGATCGATCGCAATCCGGTGCGGAGCCGCGATCGTACCTTGTCGACGGCAGAGATCCCGCAGTTCTGGGCGGAGTTCACCGCTGCCGGACTGCGCGGTGTCGCCCTGCAGCTGATCCTACTCACTGGGCAGCGCCCTGGCGAGATCAGCCGCATGAGGCACGAGCACATCGTCGACGGCTGGTGGTGCATGCCGGGCGCGCCAGAGGACGGATGGCCGGGCACGAAGAACGGCAAGAGCCACCGCGTGTGGCTGTCCGAGCCCGCCCTGGCATTGCTGCAAGACTTGCCGCCGAGCGACAGCGGCTACGTCTTCGGCGCTCCCATCAAGGGCCTGGACATCGTCATGCGCGACGCCTGTTCCAAGCTCGGCGTCAATGCCAAGGCGACACCGCACGATCTGCGGCGGACGTTCGCCACGACGGCTGCGTCCCTTGGCCGCAAAGAGTTCGGGCGTGCCGCCGTGGATCGCATCCTCAACCACGCCGACCACTCCGTCGGCTCGATCTACGATCGCCACAGCTACGACGACGAGAACAGGGAGATCATGGAGCGCGTGGCGAGGCACATCATGGCCCTGGTCGAGGGCGGCAAGGTGATTTCGTTCACTGCGAAGGGTTGAAGTCCGCGATCGGCGCCCTTATTTTTAACTTCGTTGAGAGCCGAAAGGCCCCGTCGTGGGCCATTGATTTGTATCGTAGCTAGTCCGCCGCCGTTGTGCGCGCGGCAATCCGAGCGAAACCCTGAGCTGGTGACACCCCGTCGCCGGGCTCACCCTTCTATTCGCATCGGAGCTACGAGAATGACCAAGAAACACAAGAACCGTGGAGGGCGGCGCCTCGTCTACAAGGCTGAGGTGCTTGAGCGCACCGGGCTCTCCTATCCGACCATCTGGGACCTCATGCGCCGTGGGTTGTTTCCACGATCGCACAAGGCCGGCCTGCAAAAAGTTGCCTGGTTCGACGACGAATTTGACAACTGGCTCGACGATCTGCCCGTACAGCCTCTCAAGGGCGACGCGGAGGTGCAGCCGTGAGCGCCGCACCTGATGTGAAGATGCGCCCGCACTTGGAGGCAGAGTGGGGCCACCTTGAGTCCCTCTTGGGAATTCAGGGAATTCCGCGCCTTCGTAATGCTAAACACACACGGTTTGTCAGGGCGTGCTCGGTTGTTACTGGTGCGCTCTGTGTCGCCTTTATGAAACGCCACAGCAACGACGTGCGTTTCGTGTCGCCGGAGCTGGGCTGGCGCGTGCGTAGGGGTGGGAAGTGGGTTGGGGGAGATCCTGATAGTTTCGTGCGCGAGCTTTTACGCGAGGAGAGCAGCAAGGCGCGCGAGATAGGCTACGAAAACGTGGCCGAGTGGCTTCTTACTTCTGCGACATTTCATGATGTGTGCTCAGCAGTTCGCAGCCAGGTGCAGTCATGAGTGAGCGCCCGTCACACTCAGTAGTGTACCCCTACACGGCAACGGAGGCCGTCAATACAGAGGGGGACGCGATCTTTCTGGCACGCGAGGCCTACTCGCTGCAGGGAGCAAGAGCGTTCCTGGCCACGAAGGCGTGCGCGGCCAAGCACGAGGCCGGGCATGCGGTCGTTGGCGCCGCCCAGGGCCGCAACATCAGCCGCATCCGCATCTGGCATGCGCGGGGGTTTAACGGTGTCAAGACTTGGACCGGCTTTTGCGAGCACGGCTATGTCTTTTCCACCGACCCAGACACGCCAGTGGAGGAGGACATTGCCGGCGCGCGAGACTTGATCGCCGGGCTCGTCGCCGAGATGATGTTCGATGGCAGCGACTTCCGCTACGGCTCGTCGATCGACGAACGCGTCGTATTTCACGGCGTCGTCCACAACATCAAAGTTAAGACGGACGGTGACCACGCGAAGATCGGCATGCGGCTGTCTCGCGAAGTCCGTGCGATCCTCGACGCCAATCGCGGCGTGGTCGAGTGCATCGTCCCGGAGCTAATGCGGCGGCGGACACTGCACGGTGCAACGCTCAAGGAAATGCTGCACGGCGTCGTAATGCCGGAGCTGCCAGTGACCTGAACGAAGAAGGCCCCGGCGCGGGGACACGCCGGGGCCTCCTCATTCTCAACCTCTGCGCGGCCTAGCCCATCAAAGCAGCGCGCGCACAGTACTCGGTGAAGTACCGTGAAATGTAGCAAGCCCAAGAAAGTAATTCAAGCTCGTACGCCAAAGTGGCAGCGCTTCCCGATGGCCGTGCGGGCGGCGTGTGCTGCATACGAGAAGACAGGACAGATGGTCGACGCTGCGCTGGCCTACGCCGAGAAGGGTATTTCCGTCTTCCCCGTCACCCGCAAGGACAAGAAGCCGATCCCACCGCGCGACCGCGACGCCGATGGTGTTCCTATTCCGGGCACTGGCGGGCACAAGAAGGCGACCGTCAGGCGGAGAACCATCCGCCGATGGTGGAAGCAGAACCCGAATGCGATGATCGGCGTGCCGATGGGCGAACTGAGCGGCGTCTTCATCGCCGACGTCGATACTCCCGAGGGCGGCCACGACGACGGCGTCAGTGGCTGGAAGCAACTCACTGCCGAGCACGGCGAGATCGTCACGCGCGAGCACTGCAGTGCCAGCGGCGGCCCACACCACGTCTTCAAGTACGACAAGAAGTCGGGCATCAGGCTGCAGACGGGCACGCTCCCGCCGGGCATTCACATCAAGGGCGAGGGCGGGTACGTCGTCGTGCCGCCATCGAGACGCCTGAACGGCGAGCCCTACACCGTCGTACGCGACATCGATCCAGTCGACGCGCCGGAGTGGCTGGTCGAGCACATCGTCGGGAAGCGTAAGAAGAAGGCAGCGCCCCTCAAGGAGTACACTGGGCAGGTTACTGCCGACTACGACGACGTCGCCGAGGCAATGGAGTTCATCGCGAACCCCGACTTGTCGTACAAGATTTGGTCGGACTGGAGCCTTCGCATCTTCGCCGCGACGAGCGGCCAGGGCTTCGACATCTTTGACACCTTCTCGCGGAAATCGACCAAGTACAACGAGGCCAGGACGCGCGAGCGCTGGGAGGAGGCGGCGGGATCGCCCCCGAGCCGTACTGGCGCCGACGTCATCTTCAGGCAGGCTCGCGCGAGGGGATGGTTGGCCAAGGCGAAGAACGTTCCGTCGCTACTACCGGGCTTCGTTACGCCCGAAGTCGCCCGCGCCGAGGCGACGTCGCACATCCAACGCTTTCTCGAGAACGTTGCCTGCCCGGTGGACCCGGACTTCCCAACTCGCCACCACTTCATGAATTACGGCAATCGCCTCCGCAAGGAGGAGGGTATCCCGTTGGTCATTGGCATGGCCATCGATCCGGGCACTGGCAAGACGGAGATCGCGATCAGGGAGATGGCGAAGTGGCTGCCCAGAGTGAAACTCGACGGGCCCGTCCTCTACACCGTACCCCGGCACGAGCTGGGTAGCGAAATCGTTGCGAGGTTTACGAAGTACGGCATTGACGCCCGCCAATTTCGCGGGCGCGAGCAGCCCAATCCGGAGAAGCCCGACGAGAGCATGTGCCTGAACGGGCCCGCCGTCGACCTCGCCATCGACTTCCACGCGAGCGTCGCCGATACGTGCTGCCGCAGGAACGAGAAGACCAAGTGCGTCTTCTTCGATCGATGCGCTTACCAGGGGCAAGTACCGGAAGTGACGCCGCAAGTGTGGGTCGTCGCGGCCGACTGCATCGTTCACGCTAATGACCTTCTCGGCGTGCCGGCAGTGGTGATTGTCGACGAGCGCTTCCACAGAATTGGTCTCTCCGATTTGCGGCTCAGGAGCACTCCGCTAAGCGGCCTAGCCAAGCGCCGCAAGTTCAAGGAGAGAGATTACTTCGATCCGGAAGTCGAGCCCGTCATCAGGCGCGACAGTCTACGCCGCCGTCTGGCCGAGGCACTCGGGCTGCAGAAGGAAGATGGGGGCGTCGAGCGGCAGACCATTGCTGGCTTCAGCATTGCCGAGTGCAATGCTGCCATCAGCCTCGAGTACCAACTCGAGCCCAAGTGTCCAATGATCCCGGGCATGTCGAGGGGCGAAGTAAGGAAGATCAGGGGCGAGAATGGCCACGCCATCGCCGAGATCACACGCTCACGCTTGCTCGTCAGAGTGTGGGAGGAAATCCGCACGATGCTGGAGCGGCCCGACATCACAGTATCGGGCCGGCTCAGTCTGTGGCCCAACAAGGACGGCGGGCGCGATATTGCTTGGCGGGGACTGATGGAGATCTGCAAGCAATTCCAGCAGCCGACGCTACTGACAGACGCCGTCCTGCCCGACGAGGCAATCCTGCGCGTGTACTACCCGCAAGTCAAAGTCATTCCGCCGATCAGAGTGGCGACGCCGCCGAGCGTTCGCGTCACGCAAGTGCTGTACGCACCAGTCAGCTCGACGAAGTTCGACAGTCCGAGGCACGTTGCCGACTTGCGGCAGTACATCCTGCAGCGCGGGGCGGAGTGTGGCCGGGGGCCGACGCTCGTGATCACCCAACTGAAACTCGAGGATGAACTCAAGAAGGCGGGCATGCCTGAGAGCGTCAGCATCGAGCACTTCAACAACATCTCCGGCATCGACCGCTACCGCGACGTCCGGCTACTGATCGTGATTGGCCGCACGGCGCCGGGCCCGGCAGTCGTGGAGACGGACGCTGGCGTGCTGAGCGGCCAGCAGCCGGTGCAGCTGAGGAGTGATGATGCCTTCACTTGGTACAAGAGGAGGCCGCGTGCCATCGAACTTCGCAGCGGCGAGGCGATCAAGACTACGGGCGACTACCATCCCGATCCGATGGCCGAGGCCATTCGCTGGCTTGTTCACGAGGGCGAGCTGGTCCAGGCGATCGGGCGGGGTCGTGCCGTCAATCGTAGTAAGAGTAACCCGCTCGACGTCTATCTACTGTTCGACACGGCACTGCCGATGATTGTCGACGAAGTCGTAGCGTGGGAGAAGGCCTCACCCGGTCGCGCACGAGAGCGGCATCGTACTGACGTCGCCCGCCGACATGGTGCGCGCCTTTCCTGACGTGTGGCCCAACACGCGATCAGCCAATCGAATGCTCCGCCAGACGAATGGCGACGCCGCCTTCAAGTCGTGGCCGGCCGTCGTCTACCAGCTGGAGGGTCCGAGGACGAGGCGGCGGACGGCGTACTTCGATCCTTCCGTCATTCCAGACCCGCACGCGTGGCTCGAGCAGCACCTTGGAGCCCTCAAGTCGTTCGGTTAGCCGGCGGGCCGCGTATACGACGGCAGGGCGCTCAATTGTAGAATTGGCCTGCTAAGTCCTTGTTGTTGCAGCAACTTTGAGACAGCGACAAAATCCTTAATAGAGTATATATTAAGGGATTTGTCGCTGTCTCAAACTTCTAGCCTTTTCAAGGGCTTAGCAGGCCAATTCTGCTAAAACTTGCCCTGCCATCGTATATGCGGCCGCGCGGGCGATTGAGGCGTTGCAGGCACTCGCCGGCTCTTGGGACGCCGGCCGACGCTTCCCAACACCCTCCAAACGGGCTCGCTTTCGCTCGCATTTCGCCCCTTAAATCAGCGCCGATCACTCCAACAACCGACACAAGATCTTGCGTGCCGGCCCAACCGCGACAATCTGCATCCGTTCACGGTGCCTCCAATTAAGGCCAGGTTAGCCGCATGAACGCAGGAAGTGCCTGCGGCAGAGGGACTTCCTCAGGGTCGAGTGCTCGCCAGCAAACGCCCGACTAACAAACGGACATGCCTGTGAATGCCGCCCGTTTTGGTGTATCCTGGCACCAGGCGCACCTACTACATCTTGAGGTTCAACGGTGGAGTTAGCTCTCGTTCAGCCGGCCAAAGGGGTCAAGAAGCGACGGCATCAGGTTACCAGGCCGCAGCTGCTGACGCGCGACCAACTCGACAAGCGGACCAATGCCGCAAAGCTCTTCACGAAGCTGGTCGACAACATCACGGCAGACCTCGGCGGCGCCGGTGAGTTGTCAACGATCGAGCTTGCCCTGATCGAGGCGTTCGTCGGCGCGACGGTGCAGTGCGAGCACTTCAACGCCCAGATCGCACTCGGCAAGTCAGTCAACTTCGACATGCACTCGCAGTGCATCGGCGCGATGTGCCGCGTTGCTTCGCGTCTCGGCTTGTCGCGACGTAGTCGTGACGTCTCGCCGGTTGATCCACTCGTCTACGCGCGAGAGAAGTCGTGAATATCATCGACGCAATCGCCGACGAGAGGATCTTCGCACCGTTCTTCCGCGGCCCGAGCTGGGATGCCTGGCGCGCCTACCTCGCCGCGCTGTTCGGCCTGCCAATGACGCCAGAGCAGTTGGCGACTTACTGCGCGCGCACGGGCCGCACGTCGGCGCCCACGTCGCCTGCTAGCGAGAGCTGGCTGGTAATCGGTCGTCGCGGCGGCAAGAGCTTCATCCTCGCAGTCATCGCCGTCTTCCTCGCGGCTTTCCGCGATTGGCGTCCGCATCTCGGTCCTGGCGAGCAGGCGACGATCATGATCGTTGCGCAGGACAGACGACAGGCGCGCACGATCAAGCGCTTCATCGTCGGGCTGCTGCGTGGCATCGACATGCTGAAGCCGCTGATCGAGAACGAGACGCAGGAGAGCATTCAGCTGCGCAACAGGATCACGATCGAAATCCACACTGCGTCATTCAGATCAACAAGAGGCTACACTGTTGTCTGTTGTCTGTTTGATGAACTTGCGTATTGGCCGACTGACGAGACTGCAGCCGAGCAGGACACCGAAGTCCTGAACGCAGTCCGCCCAAGCATGGCGACCATCCCAGGCGCGATGCTGCTTGCCGCCTCATCGCCATACGCAAAGAAGGGCGCATTGTTCGACGCCTACCGCAAGCACTACGCAAAAGACGGCGATCCAGTACTCGTCTGGCAGGCGCCGACGCGCGCAATGAACAGCACCGTGCCGCAAGCCTTCATCGATGCCCACGTCGCCGAAGACCCAAGCAGGGCAGCCGCCGAGTACGGTGCCGAGTTTCGATCTGACTTGGAAGCCTTCGTAGCGCGCGAGGCCGTCGAGGCCTGCATCTCTCGCGGTGTCTACGAGCGCCCACGTCAGAGCGGTATTGCATACTGCGGCTTCTGTGATCCGGCCGGCGGTTCAGGCACTGACAGCATGACGTTGGCAATCGCCCACTACGACTTCCCCCGGCAAGTCGTCATCATCGACGCCCTGCGCGAGGCCCGCCCGCCCTTCTCGCCTGAGATCATTACTTCTGACTTCTGCCGGCTGCTCAAGACCTACGACATCACGAGCATCATCAGCGACCGCTACGCCGGCTCTTGGGTGACTGAGCAATTCAGCCGCTTCGGCGTTGTCTGCGTGCAGTCTGCCGAGCCCAAGGCCGAGCTGTACGTCAACCTATTACCTTTAGTAAATAGCCGGCGCATTGAGCTGCTCGACCATCGCAAGATGATCGGCCAGTTGTGCGGCCTCGAGCGCTACACGGCACGCTCCGGCCGCGACTTGATTGATCACGCACCATCAGGTCACGATGACCTCATCAACGCCGTTGCCGGTGCCGCTGCATGCAGCGGCGTGCACGGCGCTTATGACACAAGTTATCGATGGTTGGACGACGTGCCCGACGACGACGCCGTCGCTGCTCGTCTCGATCGCATCTCGCGCGCAATCAATCGCCCGGGCTGGCCGGGTTTCGACGACGGCTGGGTCGAGACTGGCCGCGTCTCGAGAGGCTGCTTCCCCCCTGTGCAGAATGGGTTGCCACGGCGTGTCCGATGAAGACTTTGTACTGGCTTGCACTCTGCTGGCGATCCTCTTCAGCGCCGGCTCGTGTGCGTTGATGGCATTCAAATGAAAGACTTACTGACATTCACCGTTGCTCTGATGCTGCTCTTCGCCATCGGCTGGGTGACGTCGTGATCAGCTTGACCGACAGCCAGTTGAGCCAGCTCAAGGCTGCAGCTGCCCTGCTGCCCGAGCAACGCCGTAGCAGCTTCTTAAGCAACGTCGGTGCTGCCCTAGTCGGTACTGACGTCACCAACGACACGCTCAGTGCGGCAATCCGGCTTGCACTTGGCAACTTCGGTGTCGCCGTCGGCGGCACCGGTTACACGTTCCGAAGAAAGGAACCAGCCCATGAACCGCCGCTACAACACCGAAGATTTCGATGAGAATGGCATCCTGCGCGACGGGCACAGCGTGCGAGTGAGCATGACTGCTCGTGACAGTCTCTCGCCTATGCAGCGCGCGGTCCTGGACACACGCCGAGCATTGGACACTCGAGTAACGGACGCAGCCGCGCATCGCCCAGGCTACCGCTTCGCCGACGTGAGCAACGATGCACGCCAGCAGGCCTACGATGCCTACCAGAGAGAGGCTGAAGAGGCGTGGCGTAACCCGCCAGGTCTCGATGAGCCCCACGGCGTCGGCACTCACTGGATGGGCGGCGCGCAGGAGGGCAGCGTCTGCACGGTGCGAGGAGCCGAGTACCCCGACGACTACGGCTCGCCAGGACACATGCGGATGGTGCGTGGGCAGATGATCTGCGTGCCCGACGAAGCCGCAAAATCGAGGATCGGATAGCTCCACTCGCGACGCCGCCTACGCTGCTTACGACACTGCTATCGCCGATGCATGGCGTAACCCGCGATGAACAATCCCGACTGGCCCAGCTACAGCTTCCACGACCTGCTGCGCCGCCTGCCGGCTGGTGCGCGGCGCAAGTACCGCGCCCTGCAGGCCGCGGCCGAGGACGCCAGGACGCTCCAGGCCGTCAGCCACGAGCGTCGTAGGAAGCTCGATGACGCCCTCACTGCCGCGAAGTACCAGCGCCGGCAAGTCGACGAGAAGGACGTCATGCGCTGCAAGGCCCTCGACGTCGAGATCGCCGGCCTCGAGGCCGACTACGACGCCACTGACGTCGTCCACGCCAAGCGCGACGGCGTGCTGGCCAACAACGAGCAAGTGCTGGCGCGGCTGCGCGACGACTTCATTCCGCACTTGATGCAGGAGGAGGGGCCGCCGCTGCGGGACGTCTCAGTCGAGGCGAGACCAAAGAAGGGCCAGACCGTGACGGAGGCAATCTCTGGGCTTCGTTCCGAGATCGCCTCCGCCAGGAGCGATATCCTCTCCATCAAGAACATGCCCCCTGCTCCTGCCGAGATCAAGGAGCAGGTCCGCCGCGAAGTGCAGCGCCTGCTCACTGCCGGCACGCCAAGGGTCTTCGTCGAGGAGGGCGCCGTTCGGATCAGCTGGCCGGATCTGCCGGCCTACGGCAACAAGGGCACGCCCATGGGCGCGCCGGCAGGCTCTGCCAGTGCCCTGATGGCTGCCATGTTCCCCGATCGCCTCTTCGAGTTCCTGACGCAGGGCATCGATCGCCTCGAGGGCATCTCGGCCGCCGATCGGGTGGCCAAGCTTGCCGATCTGGAGGCCCAAATTCGCCGGCTGGAGCACCAGGAGGAGGCCCTCGTCTGTCAGGCCATTGCTGCCGGCCTCGACGTCCAACGCCGCCCGTACGCCTCTGGATGGGCATTGTTGGCCATCGAGCGCACGCCGCTCAGTGAGCTTGCCGATGACACGCGTGTAGGGGAGGCGGCAGAGTGACTTGGAACCAGGGTGCCGCGTACTCGGCACCCTATGCCCACTGCGCCTGGGCCAGTGGGCGACCCCGGCCTACCTGGGCGGGTCGGGGTCATCTATTAGGTAGCCTTGCTATCAGTAGTCCCCGGCAACCGCGGATCAAGCCGGGGCCGACCACTGTGCAGGTGTCGGGCCGACAACGGCACAGAGCCCGCAGCCGTCCAATGCCCGCGGCGTGGCGGGCAATCTGTGCTGTCCCGGCCGGTCCTTTTGGTGTTCATACGGCCGGGCGGACCACTGCGAGGTGTCCGCAACAACGCGCAGAGCCCGCGGCCGGTGCTGTCACTCCCGGCGTGGCGGGCACCTCCTAGTATCCTCCCCAATGCCTTGGGTCAGCACCTTGCCACGGGCAGTTTCAATTGCCTTTGACGTCCCGTAAATTTGCGCGATGTGGGGCGAATTTGTCAGAAGCGCCTTGGCGAGGTAGTGAACGGTGGAGGCAACACTGCCGGCTTGGGCCGTCGACGTTTCCCTACGTGGGGAAACGATCCGGGTGTCACAGCTGTCACTTACTGCCGGCCAACACCAGTTCTCTACGTAGGGAAATGGGGTTCTGCCGGCGGCTTTGATGGCCTTCTTGCCAAGGCGCTTCTGACAAACTCGCCCCACATCCCAAAAATTTTTGGGATATCAAAGGCAATTGAAGTTGCCCGCGTGGCGCAGCAGGAAAGTCTCGAACATCTCCTGGATCTGGGAGAATTGTTCCGCACGTGCGGAAGAATTCCCCAGCCCGGCAGTTCTGCCGCACGTGCGGAAGAACCCCGTTCGGCCATTCGAAGTTGCCGGACAATCCACGGGATATCCCGGTCGATTTGACAGTGACCAAGCCGATTGTGCTGCTTGGCCCGCCGACGGCCTGCGCGGCCAGTCAAATCGCCTCACTGAGTAAGATATTCCCGCCCGTCCCGCGCGACACGCCAACCTGTAAGCCGACCTCGTACGCCGACGTACCTTCGCCCGAATTCGGGCGAAGGTGCTTACCCCCGGTTGTGGGCTTCTTGGTTGCAACACCCCGCTGTCTGTCGGCTCTTGCGGTTGACGGCGTTGGATGGCGCCCCTTGGAGATGCTGCCAAGTCGTTAGATGGGCGTTAGTCGGTCTCGAGCAAGTCCCTCTGCCGCAGGCACTTCCTGCCCTTTTACGGATAATGCGGGATTAATGCCGGCGCTGGATGCCGGTCCTCGTCATTTGGTACCGAGTTGCTTAACCGCTTCCCTGCCGCCGAACTCGGCCTGCGGCCCGAGTTCCTCTTCGATGCGCAGCAACTGATTGTATTTTGCAGTGCGGTCGGAGCGCGCAAGAGCGCCCGTCTTGATCTGCCCGCAATTGGTGGCGACTGCGAGATCCGCGATGGTCGCATCCTCGGTTTCGCCGGAGCGATGGGACATCACGGCGCCGTAGCCCGCCTTGTGCGCCATCTCCACGGTGGCGAGCGTCTCGGTGAGCGTCCCGATCTGGTTGACCTTGATCAGGATGGCGTTGCCGAGTCCGCGCTTGATGCCATCGGCGAGCTGCCGGACGTTTGTCACGAAGATATCGTCGCCAACCAACTGGCATTTCGATCCGATGGCGTTGGTCAGTGCCTTCCAGCCGTCGAAGTCATTCTCGGCCATCCCATCCTCAATGGAGACAATGGGATAGCGGCCGACGAGCTCCGCGAGGTACTTCACCTGTTCTTCGATGGATCGGACTTTGCCTTCGCCCTCATAACGATAGGCGCCGTTCTTGAAGAACTCGCTCGCCGCCGGATCGAGCGCCAGCACGATGTCTTCGCCCAGACGATATCCAGCCGCCTCGATCGCCTTGGTGACGAAGCCGAGGGCCGCATCCGCTGACGGCAGGTTCGGCGCAAAGCCGCCCTCGTCGCCCACGTTGGTGTTGTGTCCGGCGTCGTGCAATGCCTTCTTCAAGGTCTGGTACACCTCGACACCAAATCGGAGCAACTCGGCGAAATTCTCCGCGCCGACCGGCATGATCATGAATTCCTGGAAGTCGATCGGATTGTCGGCATGCACCCCGCCGTTGATGATGTTCATCATCGGCACCGGCAGAAGGCGTGCGGCAACGCCGCCGACATAGCGGTAGAGCGGTAAATCGCGGGCCGCTGCGGCAGCCTTTGCCGTTGCGAGCGACACGCCGAGGATCGCGTTCGCGCCAAGTCGCCCCTTGTTGGGCGTGCCATCGAGCGCAATCATGGTCTCGTCGATCTTGACCTGATCTTCGGCATCCATGCCGCCGATGGCATCGAATATCTCGCCGTTGACGGCATCGACCGCCTTGCGCACGCCCTTGCCCGAGTAACGGGTCTTGTCGCCGTCGCGCAGTTCCACGGCCTCGTGAGCGCCGGTCGATGCACCGGAGGGAACCGCCGCGCGACCCCGGCTGCCATCGTCAAGAACAACGTCGACCTCGATGGTCGGATTGCCGCGGCTGTCGAGAATTTCGCGGCCGATGATATCAACAATGGCAGTCATGCGAGGCTCCCGGTGGTTGCCCGCTTCTACAGGATCGATGTGATGCCGCAAAGGCGCCCGGTCAATGCTCCGGCGAGACGGTTCCAAGCGCGCCAACGATTGCCAGCACGGCAACCCCGAGCCCGATCTCGACTGCGACGCTGCGGACGAGCCCGCGGGCGCCCCTCACCCCGGAACTTTCCGCGATCCGCGGCATCAGCACCTGTCGATTGAGGCCGCCAAGCGCGATCACGCCAAGCACGAGCAGGATCTTCGCAACGAGCAGACGGCCGTACGTGGTGGCAATCAGCGCCGTCGGGCTGTCGAGAAGGAGCACGGCATTGACGATGCCGCTCGACACCACAAGGGCAACTGCGATCACTGCCATGGCGGAGAACCGCGGCAGCGCATGAAGTCCGATCGTGGCGAGGTCCGAATCCGTCGACGCGAAGAGGCGCAGCAACACCACAAGTCCGCCCAGGCCGCCGCGGAGAACAGATGCACGGCGTCGGCGAACTGGTGCACGACGCCGGCCGTGCCGCTATTCATGACGGCGTGGCCGACCCCGGAGAGGGTCGCAAGCGCGAAGCCCGCGAGCACCGCCACACTCGCTCGCGCCGGATTAGGCGTCTGTCCGAAGCGGGCGAGAACAAGCACCACGATCAGCACCACGAGGATGGCGATCCTCCACTCCCAGACGAGCCCGAACCTGGTCTCGGTCAGGACCGTCCGGAGTCCAGAAATTCTAAGCGCACCGGCAAGATCGCCGATCATGTCGGTCGCCGTCGCGACGAGCCATCCGAGCGCTGACGCCAGTGCAATGACCGCGCAAGCCGTCGCGAGGCGCCACAGCCAGCGATCCAACGCCGCCAGCGCCGATGGCGATGCATGCTGCTCATCGATAGCCTGAAAGCGAAACAGCACCGCACCGAATAGCACGGTGAGGGCGGTGAATTGCAGAAAGCGCCAGAAGACCGCGTCGGCTTCGAGCCCCATCAAGGCTTGATCTCGAACGAGAAGTCGCCTTCGCTGCGATGGGTATCAGTTGAAATCACGCGCCAGATCACCTTGTATTTGCCGGGCTTGAGTCCGCTGACCGGCACGATGAGCGCTTTGCGGTCGGCGGGATCGGCGCCGCCTGTCGCGACTACGGCACCGCTGGTAGACCGCAGCTCCGCCTTGGAAAAGCGCGGTTCCAGCGCCTCCGAGAACCAGAGGTGCACCTCGGACGGCGCATCGGTGACGACGCTGTTTGCGGCAGGAGCCGCACGATCGAGATGAGCATGGGCGCTCGCCACCGCCGGCGACAGTGCCGCGAGTGCCGCGGCGAGGATGATCGTGCGCATGGTTGCCTCCCAGTTCAAATGGCGCGTTGCGTGCAGCGCTAGCAATTTTGGGCATTGTACATAGACGGCCCGCTTTAGTCAGCGAAATCGCTGCGATGGCTATTCATATCTGTTGAGACGCGGGCGCCCAGCATGTGGAGACCAGCCAACTTGCGACCCGCGCCGATTGACGCTAGCTGAAAGCCCCATGGCAAAGGCTCTGGTTCATCTTGGCAAGCCGAGCAGAATCCCCGCGTCTCCGGCGCAGGCCGTGCTCGACCGTGTGCCGAACCCGCATCCCAGCACAAATTACGTCGCGCGGTTCACGTTCCCGGAATTCACGATCATGTGCCCGGTGACCGGCCAGCCGGACTTCGCCATCATGGTCATCGACTACGTCCCGAAGCGCTTTCTCATCGAGTCGAAGTCGCTGAAGCTTTTCCTCAACAGCTTCCGTAACCACTCCGGCTTTCACGAAGAATGCACGGTCGCGATCGGCAAGCGCATCGCCGCTCATCTCAAGCCGCGCTGGCTGCGCATCGGCGGCTATTTCCATCCGCGCGGAGGCATGCCGATCGACGTGTTTTGGCAATACGGCCGGCTACCGGCCGGCGTCTGGGTGCCCGATCAGGGGGTCGAGACCTATCGCGGACGGGGCTAAACGGGCAGCCGGCTACGAAAGCCCCCTACGAATGGCGCGTCCGCCGCAGCGCCCGTGAACAGATATAACCCGTGGTGAAAATCACGGCGGCGGAGATCGCGACCGTCGGCGCTAAGCCGGCGTGAGCAAGGCCGAATCCGAAATAGATCGGGCCAATCGCAAGGCCGAGGCAAAAGAAACCGGAATGGATCGCGGCGGCAGAGCCGCGCGCCGCCGGCGCGAGTTCGGTCGCGTAGATCTGGATGACGCCGTGCATCATGTAGAACCCGCAGCCGACGAACAGGAACTGGACGAGTTCAACCTGCCACGGCGAGCGCAGGGCCAGTGCCAGCATGCCAAGGCTCATAAACGCCGCGCCGGTGAGGATCAGCCCGCGCTCGCCAATGCGCGGCAGCAGGCGCGACACGCTCGCTGAATAAAACACGCCGCCGAGCGCAAAGCCGGCGAGCACTAACCCGGCGATCGCGGCACGCGGCTCGCCGCCTTCCCGTAACAGCAGCGCGACGTAGGGGAAGACGCCCATAATGAACGTGCCTTCGAGCAGAACCGCACCGAAGCAGTACTTCGCCTGCGGGTTGCTGAAGATGGTCTGATATCCCTTGATGGCGGCGGACAGGCTCATCGGCGTGGTCGGACGCGCCGGCATCCCGCGAAAGCCGATCACCGCGATGAGAAATGTCAGAAGGCACAAGGTTCCGATGACGGCGAGGACGAACCGCCAGCCGATGAGGTCGCCGAGAATGCCCGCCATCGGTGTGCCGAGGAGGTTGCCAAGCATGCCGGCGGCCAGCAGCCGGCTGATCGCGACCTGCCGCCCCTGGATCGGCACGAGATCGCCCGCGACCGCGAGCGCGGTCGGAAAAATGCCGCCGGCCGCGACACCGGTCACGATCCGGCTTGCCATCAGCACCGAGAAGTTCGGCGCCACGGCGCCGATAAAACCATTGAGCACGAGAATGCCAAGGCAGATCGTCATCAGCCGCGTCTTGCCCATCATGTCGGCGAGCGGGCCGAGCGCCGGCTGCAGCGCAGCATAAGGCAACGCGAAGGCCGTCGTGAGGAGCGCTACGGTCGACGGATCGGTCGCAAGGTCGTGGGCGACCTGCGGGATCATCGGGTCGATCGCCCGCATGAAAAGGCTCGAGGCGAAATTGCCGAGCGCCATGATGGCGAGCACGCGCCGTGCGGTCGCCGACATTTCCGCCCGTTGCGACGCCGTGCTTTCATGAGGCGCTGCCCGCTCGTCCCCTTTGACGATCGTCGGAGCCGGCCCCTGCCCCGCTTGCGGGGAAGGAGCTGGGAGCGGAGCCTCTGCGCGACGCTGATTCGCCGCAGCGTCCGCCACGCTATGCTCCCCCGCGACGGGCAGAAGAAGGCTCAGACGTCCCCTTCGCGATGCGATCGAATGCAATCAATCGTTCGAGCAAGCCCTCGATGTCTTTGAGCGGCACCATGTTGGGGCCGTCTGACGGAGCGCGGTCAGGGTCCTGATGCGTTTCGATGAACACGCCGGCGACGCCGACCGCAACAGCGGCACGCGCCAGCACCGGCACGAATTCGCGCTCGCCGCCCGACGCGGTGCCGCGACCGCCCGGCTGTTGCACCGAATGGGTGGCATCGAAGATCACGGGCGCGCCGGTGCGCGCGAGGATCGGCAGCGCACGCATGTCGGAGACGAGCGTGTTGTAGCCGAAGGATGCGCCGCGTTCGGTGACAAGCACATTGGCATTGCCAGCGCCGGTGATCTTCGTCACCACGTTGGCCATGTCCCATGGCGCGAGGAACTGGCCTTTTTTCACATTGACGATGCGGCCGGTGCGGGCGGCAGCGACCAGGAGATCGGTCTGCCGACAGAGAAACGCCGGGATCTGCAGCACGTCGACGGCGGCAGCGACGGCGGCGCACTGGCCGCTTTCGTGCACATCGGTGAGGATCGGCACGCCGAGCTTCGCCCGCAACTCCGCAAACACCGGCAACGCTTCGTCGAGGCCGACGCCGCGCGCACTTGCAGCACTTGTGCGGTTCGCCTTGTCGAACGACGTCTTGTAGACGAAGCCGATGCCGAGACGCGCGGTGATCTCCTTGAGCGCGCCCGCCATCTCGAAGGCATGAGCGCGACTTTCGAACACGCACGGTCCTGCGATCAGCGCAAGCGGCAGCGCGTTCCCGAAGCGCACAGCGCCGGCAGCGACGATCGGGTTTGGCGAAAGGCTGTCGTGACCGTTCATACCGAGAATCCTGATCGACCATGGCGGCGTGACGGGCGGCGGTCAACAGTCGGAAGTGGGCAGCAAACCTTCCAAATCCGACTGCTCCTGGAGTAGCCGGGACGTCTCGGCTACATTTGATGGAGCCCTGCGAAGTAAAAGTCCTTTGATGGGAGCGAATCATGCTGAAACGCAACGCCATGCCGGCAATCATCCTCGCTGCGACGCTCGCACTTTCGGTCGCGGCGCAGGCGTTCGACGAATCCAAATATCCCGACATGCGGGCCCAATGGAGCCGGCCGCGCGGCGTCGGCATTCAATGGGATCCGTCGAAGCGGGGCGGCCGCGCACAAGAGCCGCCCCTCACTCCCGAATATCAGGCCATCTGGGAGGCCAGCATGGCGGACCAGGCGAACGGTGGCCAGGGCAACGATCCGCTTTATCGCTGCTACCCGGCCGCAATGCCTCGCGTGATGAACGCGGTTTTTCCATTTGAGATCATCATCACGCCGAACACCACTTACCTGCTGTTCGACGGATCGACGCCGCGGCGCATCTTCACCGATGGCCGTGACTGGCCCAAGGATCAGGAGCCGAACTTTCTCGGCTATTCCATCGGTCGCTGGATCGATGAAGATGGCGACGGACGCTATGACGTCCTTGAGGCCGAGACGCGCTTTGTCAGAGGCCCCCACTCGTATGACGGCAGCGGACTCCCGTTTCACAAAGATGATCAGGCGTCATTCAAAGAACGGTTCTACCTCGATCGTGCCAATCCCAACATCCTCCACGCCGACATCACCACCTACGATCACGCGCTGACGCGGCCGTGGACGATCACCCGAAACTACCAGCGCACACCCAATCCGATCTGGTTCCAGAACAATTGCGTGGATG
The DNA here is from genome assembly GCA_963787675.1 of uncultured Alphaproteobacteria bacterium. GTDB lineage: Bacteria > Pseudomonadota > Alphaproteobacteria > Rhizobiales > Xanthobacteraceae > JAJPKK01. Next base: position 1,202,473 of record CAWBDV010000003.1, read on the forward strand.
ACAATCAGCATGTTCAGGTCGGCAAGGAAGACTATATCGTCGGCGCCGATGGCCTCCTGATGCCGGTTCGCAAAGGGCAGGCTCGCCCGGACCTCAGGCACTTCGACTAACCCTCGCCGGCATGTTGCGAGCGGGAGCTGCCAGTCCCGCCGCGATTACTGCGGCATGGTCATCAGCTCCAGGATGTGCCCGTCGGGGTCCTTGAAGTAGACCCCACGGCCGCCGTTCCAGTTATTGAGCTTGCCGTCAGTGAGGCTCCGCGGCGCGCTGCCGTAGGCGAGCCCGGCTTCGCGGATACGCGACAGGATCGCGTCGAATTCGGCGTCGCCAACATGGAAAGCGTAGTGGTGACTCGGCACTTCCAATTCCTGGTCGAACAGCAATGTCAGGGTTTCGTTGACGCGCACCGGCGCGAAATGTCCGTGCAGCGCCTCGTAGGACAAGCCGAAAATGCGCGCGAAGAACCGCGCGGAGGCCTCCTTGTCGCGCGCCGGCACGATGGTGTGGTTCAAGGTGATGGCCATCGAAGTATCTCCCTCGTTCCGCGGAGATATGAGGCGTAACGGCAATGCGCCACCGTGGCGCGCCCCTGGTCGACTCTAGTCTAGACCAGCCGGCTCTGCACCACGGCGGCTTCGATGAACGAGGCGAACAGCGGGTGCGGCTCGAACGGGCGCGATTTCAGTTCGGGATGGAACTGGACGCCGATGAACCACGGGTGGTCGGCATATTCGATGATCTCCGGCAACAGCCCATCCGGCGACATGCCGGAGAAGCGCATGCCGTGTTGTTCGAGCCGCCCCTTGTAGCCGGTATTGACCTCGTAGCGGTGGCGATGGCGCTCGGAGATTTCGGTCGCGTGATAGATCTCGGCGACGCGGCTGCCGCGGGCGAGCAGCGCGGGATAGGCGCCGAGACGCATCGTGCCGCCGAGATCACCAGAGGACGCGCGCTTTTCGAGCTCATTGCCTTTGAGCCATTCGGTCATGAGGCCGACGACGGGCTGCGACGTGGGGCCGAACTCCGTCGAATTGGCATCGGCTATGCCGACTAGGTTTCGGGTCGCCTCGATCACCGCCATCTGCATGCCGAAGCAGATGCCGAAATACGGGACCTTTCGTTCGCGGGCAAACCGCGCCGCGCGGATCTTTCCTTCGGCGCCGCGCTGACCGAAACCGCCCGGCACCAGAATGCCGTTCACGTGTTCCAGGAATGGCGTCGGATCTTCACGTTCGAACACCTCGCTCTCGATCCAGTCGACCTCGACCTTGACCTTGTTGGCGATGCCGCCGTGCGAGAGCGCCTCGATCAGGGATTTGTAAGCATCTTTGAGCCCGGTGTACTTGCCGACCACCGCGATGGTCACCGCGCCTTCCGGATTGCGGATGCGCTCGTTGATGAGCCGCCAGCGCGACAGGTCGGGATCGGGAGAGCTGATCCCGAATGCGTTCAGCACTTCGCCGTCGAGACCCGCGGCATGATAGGCCTCGGGCACTGCATAAATGTTGTCGACATCGCGCGCCTCGATGACTGCAGACTCGCGCACGTTGCAGAACAGCGCGAGCTTGCGTCGCTCTTCTCTCGGGATCGGCCGATCGGTGCGGCACAGCAGGATGTCGGGCTGGATGCCGATCGAGCGCAGCTCTTTGACCGAGTGCTGGGTCGGCTTGGTCTTGAGTTCCCCTGCCGACGGAATGAACGGCAGCAAGGTCAGGTGGATGTAGACCGCGCTGTGCCGCGGTAACTCGTTGCCCAGCTGGCGGATCGCTTCGAAGAACGGCAAGCCCTCGATATCGCCGACAGTGCCGCCAATCTCGACCAGCACGAAATCGAAATCGTCGCTGCCGTCGCGGATGAAATCCTTGATGGCGTTGGTGACGTGAGGGATCACCTGGATGGTTGCGCCGAGATAATCGCCGCGGCGCTCCTTGGTGAGGATGTCCTGATAGATGCGGCCGGTCGTGATGTTGTCCTTGCGCGTTGCGGGACGCCCGGTGAAGCGCTCGTAGTGGCCGAGATCGAGATCGGTCTCGGCGCCGTCGTCAGTGACGAACACTTCGCCATGCTGGTACGGCGACATCGTGCCGGGATCGACATTGAGATACGGATCGAGCTTGCGCAGGCGCACCGAATACCCGCGCGCTTGCAGCAACGCGCCCAGCGCCGCCGATGCCAAACCCTTGCCAAGCGAAGAGACCACGCCGCCGGTGATGAAGATGAACCGCGCCATGGGACTCAACTTCTATCTGCCTGGCGCCGATTCCGCGAGAGGCTTTGTGGCCGCATCGATGCTCTGTCCACGGTCTTGATATGGGAGATTTGTTGGAGATGAATCAGAAGCTTACGAGGCTTATGTGAGGTTTCACCCGTAATCGTGCCAGCGCTGGGCTGCTGCGCAGATTTAATGGGGCCGCCTCGCCGATCTCGTCGACCGGGCCGGGCAAATCTTCTCTCGCCGGAATGATGCCGGAGGTTATGCCACCACCGCCGTGAAATGATGTAGCCTGCCGCAATCGATTGCCGGCGCACCCACATTACCGGAGGGACCATGACGATTATCAGGGCGGCCGTTCTCCTCGCGGCGCTCGGGGCGTGGAGCGGCAGCATCGTGATGCCGGCAGCGGCGGAGCCCTATCCGTCGCGACCGATCACCATTGTTGTGCCGCTTGCCGCCGGCGGCCCCCTCGACACGCTCGCCCGCATCATGGGCGAGCGCATGAAGGGACCTCTCGGCCAGCCGGTCATCGTGGAAAATGTCACCGGAGCGGCCGGTACCGTCGGCGCAGGGCGCGTCGCCCGTGCCGCGCCTGACGGCTACACCCTCGCGCTCGGATTTCTCGGCACCCACGTCCTCAATGGCGGCATCTACAACCTGCCCTACGACGTCGTGAAGGACTTCGAGCCGGTCGGGATGATCTCAAGCAATCCGCACCTGATCGTCGCCAATGTCGCCAACCCGGCGAAAGACCTCCGGCAGTTCATCGCCTGGATCAAGGCGAACGAGGGCAAGGTCTCCGGCGGCACGGCGGGCGTCGGCGCGACGACCCACATGGGCGCGATCCTGTTCCAGAAGCTCACCGGGACGCATTTCCCGCTGGTGCCTTATCGCGGCGCGGCGCCTGCGCTGCAGGATGTGATGGCCGGGCAGATCGACGTGATGGTCGACGTGGCCTCGAACTCGCTGCCGTACCTCGGCGGCAAGATCAAAGCGTTCGCCGTCACGTCGAAAGAACGCCTGCCGGCCGCGCCTGATGTGCCGACCGTGGACGAAGCGGGCCTTCCAGGCTTCTACATGTCGACCTGGTACGGGATCTGGGCTCCACGGGCGACGCCGCCCGAGATCATCCAAAAGCTGAGCGCCGCGTTGATGGATGGTCTCGCTGACCCGATCGTCGTTCAGCGTTTTGCGGGCCTCGCGCTCGATGTTCCGCGCCGCGAAGAGCAAACCCCGCAGGCGCTTGGCGCACTTCAGCGCGCCGAAATCGACCGGTGGTGGCCGATCATCAAGGCGGCCGGCATCAAGCCGGAGTGACCGCAAAGCGGTCAGCGCTACTGCGATCGCGGCACTTGCGGCGCTCCGCCTTCTGCGGGAGCGGCCGGGGCCGCGGGTGCGGGTGCCGCCGGCGGCGCGCCGCCTCCGGACGCTGGCGGCGGCCCGAGCGGTCCGGTGTCGAGCGGTGCCAGCGGGCCGCCTGGCGCGGAAATCGGCGCTGAGCCGCCGGAGCCTGGCAGGATCGAACGCGGCTTGCGGTCGTATCCGGCAAGGACCGAAAGCAGCAGGCTCGTCAGGAAGAAACACAGCGCGAGAATTGCCGTCGTGCGGGTGAGCACGTTGGCGGTGCCGCGGCTCGTCATGAACCCTCCGCCTCCGCCCATGCCGAGACCGCCGCCTTCCGATTTCTGCAGCATCACGGCCCCAATCATGGCCAGCACGATCATGAGGTGGATGACGATGACGACACTTTTCATTTCAAATTCTCTCGTGATCCCAGGCGGTTGTACCGCCGCGCACGGCCGGCAAGTGCCAGGAATATAGGGAGCCGGGCGGGTCCTTACACGATCCCACCGAGCATTTCCAGCGCTTGCATCGTCGCGGCGGAAGCTCCCCCCCGGCGCGAACCGCTCAAGTGGGGCTCATTCTGCGCCCTGCGGCCTCGAAAACGGAGGGTAATGCGGTTTTGCTCGAAAGTTGAGCCCGTTGCGGCACGTTGCTCATCCCGATATAGCCGCAGCATAAATCAAACGGCCGGAGGAAGCATGGCGAGCGCATCGAAACGGGCAAGCCCGTCCACAGTCTTTGACGTCAGCGCCTTCCTCGATCGGCCGACCTTCGGCTCCTATCGCATCCTCGTCTTCGCGCTGTGCACGCTGGTGATGACGCTCGACGGCTACGACGTGTTCGTGGTCGGATATGTTGTCCCTGCGATCGCCGCCGATTTCGGCGTGCCGCTGCCCGCGGTGACGTCGATCTTCGTGTTCCAGACGATCGGACTCGGCGTCGGTGCCTACGCAATCTCCCCGTTCGCCGACCAATTCGGCCGCCGCAACCTCATCATCATCTGCACGGCGCTGCTTGGCGTCATCACGCTGCTGGGCACGTTTGCGACCTCGGTCGGACAGCTCTCGGCCTTGCGTTTTCTCGCCTCGTTCTTCTTCGGCGCCGTCGTGCCGAACCTCGTCGCGACAACGTCGGAATATTGCTCGCACCGCAGCCGACCGATTCTCGTCATCATCCTCTTCATGGGCTACACGATCGGCGCCGGTGGCGGCGGCTCGATTGCATCGGCACTCGCCGCCCATTACGGCTGGCGCGCCGCGTTCTACATGGGCGGACTTGCGCCGCTCGTAGCGGTCGCGATCCTCCTTCCGCTGCTTCCTGAGTTAATCCGCTTCATGGTGCTCGCCGGCGACCGGAACCGCGAGGTCGCGGAAACGCTGCGGCGCATCGACCCCGCCGTCGATCTTGCCGGCGCCACCGGCTTCACCGTCCAGGAGGAGAAGACCGGCGCGATGCCGGTCGTCGCCTTGTTTCAGCAAGGGCGAGCGGCCACGACTGTGCTGCTGTGGCTGAGCTACGCCATGAATCTGTTCGTGCTCACTCTCATCGCGTCGTGGATGCCCACATTCCTGCGCGTCTTCGCCGGCGTCGACATCAAGGCTGCAGGCGCAATCGCCGCGCTGTTCTCGCTGGGCGGCATCATCTCGCCGCTCGCGCTCGGCTATTTCATGGACCGCTACGGCGCGACCCGCGTGCTGTCGGCAAACTACATCGCGGCCGGCATTTCGATCCTGCTCACCGGATTGTGGAGCGGCGATGCGACGCTTGCCGCTGTCGGCGTGTTTTGCGCCGGGCTGTTCGTGATCGGCGGCCAGGGCGGCATCAACGCGCTCGCCTCGATGCTTTATCCGACCGAAATGCGCGCGACCGGCGTCGGCTGGGCGCTCGGCGCCGGGCGGGTCGCCTCGGTGTTCGGCCCCTTGCTGGGCGGCGCCATGCTAGCCCAGCATTGGTCTGGCCTCGCGATTTTCACCGCGGCGGCCGTGCCAGTTTTCATCGCCGCAGCGGCGACGCTCTACGTGCGCTTTGGACGCGACGGAACGCCCGGCGCGGCGGCTTTGCCGAAAGCGATCGCGGAAAGCCGCTGAACCTATTGGTAGGTTTGCAGGAACGCGACGATGTCGTCAGCGTCGGTGGGGCTTGAAACGCCGCCGAACGGCATGCGATTGCCCGGGACCTTGGCCTGCGGATCGATGAGATAGGCGTGCAGGTTCGCGGCGTTCCACACGAGGTTCGCGCGCTTCATCGGATTGGAATAGCGAAAGTCCTCAAGCGAGGCCGCCTTGCGGCCGAACACACCGCGCAGGCTTGGTCCGATGGCATCGGCCTGATCGGTGTGGCAGGCTTGGCAGGTCGCGAACAACTCCTTGCCGTGTCCAGTGTCCGCCGCATGGGCGGCGCGAACTCCGACTGTCGCCATCAGCGCAACGGCGCCGGCCTGCAGCATCATTCTCACGTGCATTCTCGTTTCACTCCCAAATCACTTGTCGTCAAGGGCCCGCGCGCGGTTCCGACGTGTGCGAGGCCGCCGGGCCTATGTACAATGAAAATCTCAGCCCGGCTCCATGCCTTTTTCAACAATGATATGCGCGTTGGCCGGGGCTCTCAGGAAATTCAGCAAGTCGCGCGCCGCTGCGGCCTGCGATGCCGCCGTGCCGACGCCGGCTGTCTGGACAATGTCGTGGCGGATGTCGGGCGGTAACGGGCCGACGAGGTCGACGCCCTTGACCGCGAGCAGTTCGCCAATCGGCGTCATGCCGATCTCGGCGCCGCCCTTTGCAACCGTCTCGCCGGTGAGCGGCCCGCTTGCAATCGGCACGAGCTTGTCCTTGAGCGCACTTGCAATCCCGAGGCGCTCGAACACGCCGACGAGATAGATGCCGCTCTGGCCCTGGGGCGTATAGGCGATCGATTTCGCGGCGAGCACCGTGCGCTTGAAGGCGTCGACCGTCGAGATGTCGGGTTTTGGCGCGCCGCTCTTCACCATGACACCGACGGGGGAGCGCGCGAGGATCACGCGGGAGTTAGCCGCGATCTTGTTCGCCAGAATGAGCGCATCGACCTGCGGCGGCGCTAGGATCGCAAGGTCAAAGCTCTCGCCGTTCTCGATGTCCTTGGCGAGCGGGCCGGCGAGTCCGTAGCGTATGACGAGACGGTTGCCGCTCGCGTGCTCGTATTGCGGTCCGAGTTCGCGCATGACTGCCTGGAAACCGTTCGAGCACAGGATCTTGACGTCAGCTGCTTGCACTGTCGCACCCATCGCCGCGAACATGAGAACAACGGCCGTCGTGAGCCTCATCGCGTCCTCCCGTAGTGTGCGTCGGCCGGTCGGTTTCAGCGATATGCGCCGGCGATCGCCAGAAATTCCTCGGCCTTGAGGCTCGCGCCGCCGACAAGCGCGCCATCCACATTGGCAACGGACAGAAGTTCGCGCGCGTTCGCGGGTTTCACCGAGCCGCCATAGAGGAGGCGCATCCCCTCCCCTGCCCCGCCGAACCGTTCCCGCAGCTGGTCGCGAACGAAGCCGTGCACCTCGGCGACATCGGCTGCCGTGGGCGTGCGGCCGGTGCCGATCGCCCAGACCGGCTCGTAGGCGATGACGAGGCGCGCGGCCGTGGCTCCATCGGGAACGGACTCGGCAAGCTGATGGGCGACGACGTCGAGAGCGCGCCCGGCGGTGCGCTCCTCGTTGGTCTCGCCGACGCACAGGATCGCGGTGAGGCCGGCGCGCCAGGCAGCCTGCGCCTTGCGCCGCACCTCGGCGTCGGTCTCATGATGGAGCGTGCGGCGCTCCGAATGGCCGACGATGACGGCCGTCGCGCCGAGATCGGCGATCATCTCGGCGGCGATGTCGCCGGTGAACGCTCCGCTCGGCTCGGGATGACAATCCTGCGCGCCGATGGCGACGGCGCCGCCTGCCGTCTTGACGAACTCCATGACGAGCGTTGCCGGCGGACAGATCATCAGATCGGCCTTGCCCCCCAGCGCGGGGGCGCCGGCAACGATCTTGGCGAGCTCGGCGACCGACGCCTTGAGCCCGTTCATTTTCCAATTGCCTGCGACCAGCGGTCGGCGTGTTGCGGCCATATTTGCCCCCGGAAGGCCTTGCGGTTAGCAGAGCCGGCCCGTAGGCGGAAGAGGTCTGTCAGGCCCGCCGTCTCAGATCAATTTTTGGGCAGCTTCATCAACCAAAAAACTCCCGGTTTCCCCTTCGCTACCGCGCTGCAATAGAGTACGACGACGGCGGGAGCCTCTTCGTGGCCGAGCGCGAGATCGAAACAGTCGCCGAGATTTTGGACGCCTACCGCGCGGGGAAAACGACCCCGGCGGACATCGTTGCACGCAGCTACGCCCGACTTCGCGCCCTCGACGATCCCGCAATCTTCATCTCGCTACGCGAGGAGAAAGAGGCGCTCGCCGAAGCCGAGAAGCTCGCCAGCGGCCCGCGCGACCTGCCGCTCTACGGCATTCCGATCGCGATCAAGGACAACATCGATGTGCGTGGCCTGCCGACCACGGCGGCATGCCCGGATTTCTCCTATCGCCCGACCAACGATGCAACGTCGGTCGCGCGCCTGCGCGCGGCCGGCGCCATCGTCATCGGCAAGACCAACCTCGACCAGTTCGCGACCGGCCTCGTCGGCGTGCGCTCGCCTTACGGTACGCCGCGCAACGCGCTTAATCCCAAGCTCATCCCGGGGGGGTCAAGCTCGGGCTCGGCGGTCGCGGTCGCGACCGGCATCGTGCCGGCCTCGCTCGGCACCGACACCGCGGGCTCCGGCCGGATGCCGGCGCTGTTCAACAACATCGTCGGCCTCAAGCCGAGCCTCGGCCTGATCTCGAACGCCGGCACTGTTCCGGCGTGCCAATCGCTCGATTGCATCTCGGTTTTCGCCCACACGACCGACGATTGCTCGGCGCTGCTCGCGGTGATGGCGGGCTTCGATCCCGCCGATCCGTACTCGCGCCGGCGGCCGTTGCGCACACCGGCTCCCCTGCCGCCGCATCTCAAGATCGGCGTGCCGCAAGTGGGTCAGCGCCTATTCTTCGGCGACCGCCGCTCGGCGGCCGACTATGACGCCGCGCTCGACCGCCTGACGCGGCTTGGCGCCGCCATAGTCGAGATCAATATCGAGCCGCTCTACGAGACGGCGCGGCTCCTCTACGAAGGGCCCTGGCTCGCCGAGCGCTACCTCGCGACGCGCAACTTCATCGCCTCGGCGCCGCAGACCATGCATCCGGTGACGCGGGAAATCCTCACCGGCGGCGCACGCATTTCTGCGGTCGATGCGTTCACCGCGTTTCACCAGCTCGAGCATCTGCGCCGCGTCGTGCAACTCATGTTCGAAAAGATCGACGCGCTGGCGCTGCCGACCGCGCCGACCCTTTACACCGTCGATCAGATTCTCGCCGATCCGATCCAGCTCAATTCGCGGCTCGGCACCTACACGAACTTCGTCAACCTCCAGGACCTCTGCGCGCTGGCGGTCCCTGCCGCGCTCCACGATGGCGGCGTGCCCTTCGGCATCACCTTGCTCGCGCCCGGCGGCAATGACGGGCTCCTCGCCGCGATCGGCCGGCGCTTCCATGCCGACACTGCGCTGCCGCTCGGTGCGCTGGGGCACAAGCAGCCTCCGCTCGCGCCGCTTCCCGCGCCGTCCGCCGGCATGATCGCGCTTGCCGTCGTCGGCGCGCATCTTTCGGGTATGCCCCTCAACCACGAGCTACGCAACCATGGCGCAGCCTTCGTCGCGGCGACCGCGACCGCACCGGACTATCGCCTTTACGCCCTGCCGGGCACGAACCCGCCCAAACCCGGGCTGCTGCGCGTCGGCCAAGGCGCCGGGAGCGCCATCGCAATCGAAGTCTGGGCGATGACCGCCGACGCCTTCGGCCGTTTCACGGCAGCCGTCCCCGAACCGCTCTCGATCGGCTCGCTCCGGTTGGCAGACGGCAACACCGTGAAAGGCTTCCTGGTCGAAGCCGAAGCGGTGAAGGGTGCGCGCGACATCTCGAGCTTCGGCGGCTGGCGCGATTTCATCGCCCAGGCCAGGTGATGGACCGAATCTTTTCCCTGGAACAGGGAAACTCCTGCGCGTAAGCAGGGTAAATAACAGCGAATCCACTGGCCGCTTGCCAGCGAATTTTTCCCTGAGAACAGGGAAAATAACAGGGAAAGATAAAAATGCAGGGTGTCGACCTCGCGTTGATATAGGACTATTGTAAGCTTATACGACACACTGTCAACTCAAACTCGCGTTCAGTGCGCAAAACAAAGCATGCGCACTAATCATGGGCCGGTGGCAGTACGCACGCTAACGCTTTGTGCACCCTACGAGACTGGGCGTGTAAATGCCGCTCCACTCAGTTATCCTAAGGCGATGAACGAGCAGCCAAGATTTCCCGATCCTCATAGAATCTCGGAGAAGGGCACCGAGATCTATGATCGGTTATATCGTGCGCAATTTGAACTCGAGCACAGCGGGCGGTTCGCCGCCATCGACCTCGCAAGCGGGCGCGTGTTCGTTGCCGACCTTCCGGAAGATGCATTGGAAACGGCGCGAATGATCTTGCCGCGAGGTGTCTTTTATCTCGTTCGGGTCGGCTCCCCGGCGGCGTTTAGAATTAGTCGGGTCGTCAATGCGCATTATCCTGGGTCAGTTTGATCGATCCGGCAGCGCGAGGGTCAAGGTTCAGGTCCGTGGCGTCAATCCGCCTCGTGAATATGTCGCGATCATTGTCGGAATCGTGCATCCGAATTGGCGAAGAGAAGAGGATGCTCTCAAAGATCAAAAAAACGTTCTCGCAGCTGAAGGCATGCTCCATCCAATCCCGGAAACAGCGATCCGGCTGTGATCCCCATCAAGGCTAGGTCGCGCATTACCGTTCGCCGCTCACTTGCGGGAATGTCGATTGCACTCAGATATGATTTGCCGGAGCGTTTCTCTATGTCACCAATGTAAATGCGCGTGGCACCACGATAGCCGCCGCGTCCATCACTCGTCGATGGCGCTGACGTGGGCGGCGACGACGCGCCAGCCTTCGGGGAAACGCATCCAGGTTTGCATCTGGCGGCCGACCTTGCCGGGCATGGTCGCACGGTGAAACAGCGTCGAGGCGACTGCGAAATCCCGGCCGTAGGTGGTGATCACGGTGTTGGACAGGGTGCGCGCAAGGCCGACCGGCGAGCGCGCGGCGCGAAAGGCCCTGATCTGCTCGTAACCGAACAGATTTTCCGTGCCGCCGAACCGTATGGTACGGGGATCGTCGCGGAACAAGCCATCGAGCGTTTCGACGTCGTTGGTGACGAGGGCGCGCTCGTAGTGATCGAAGGCCGCTTTCACTTCGGCGACCACGTCCGGCAAATCGATTTCCATGCGTTGTCGATATCCTTGAGATTCCGTTGCCCCTGTCGTCGTCATTGCCCGTGGTGCCGAGGACGGATGGTGACGTGTATCCAAAACGTGCTCTCGATGCGCTAACTTTATGCAGATGGTTTCGGCGCGGCGACCGCGCCCAATTGCTCGAGGGCAAAGGCGACGCGCAAGGCGACATCCTCGCGCCAGGGCGCGGCGATGATCTGGACCCCCATCGGCAGCGGCGAAAGCGGGACCGGCACAGCGACAACCGGCAGCCCGATGAAGGAGATCGGCTGCGTGTAGATGCCAAGGTTCGCGCGCACCGGCATTTCCTTGCCGTCATGCACGAATGTATCCTGGCCGATCAGCGGCGCCGTGCACGGGGTTGCCGGCGCCAGCACCGCATCGACTTCGTTGAAGAGCTCAAGGATTCGCCCGCGATACCAGCGGCGGAATTTCTGCGCTTGCTCGACGGCGCTCGCCGGGATCATGCAGCCGGCGATCAGCCGATCGCGCACGGCGGGGTCGTAGTCTTGCGGCCGCGTGCGCAGGCGATCGACGTGGAGACAAGCGCCTTCGGCGGCGGTGATGACATAGGCCGCGGCGCGCGCACGGGCTGCCTCCGGCCATTCGATCTCGCGCGTTACACCCAGCGCTTTGGCGACGGCCGCGACCGCCGTGCGGCCGGCCACCGATTGGCCGGTGCTGAAATAGCCGCCTGCGACTGCGATGCGAAGCCCGTCGAGCTTCTTCGCCAACATCGGCGCGACCGGTTCGGCGGCGCGCTGGGCGCACACCGGGTCTTCGGGGTCCGGCCCCTGCATTGCGTCGTAGGCAACGGCGAGATCGGCAGCGGTGCGCCCGAGCGGACCAACGTGGTCGAAGCTCGTCACGAACGGAAAGCTGCGGGCGCGCGACAGCCGCCCGTAGGTCGGCTTGAGGCCGAACAGGCCACAAAGCGATGACGGCACCCGGATCGAGCCGTTGGTATCGGAGCCGAGCGCGAGCGGCACGAGCCGGCCGGCCACAGCCGCGCCGGAGCCGCCCGACGAACCGCCGGTCATGCGCGCGAGGTCGTGCGGATTGCGCGACGGCCCGTCGTGGGCGTTCTCGCCGGTGAAATCGTAGGCGTATTCGCCCATGTTGAGCGCGCCGACCAGCACCGCACCCGCCGCTTCGAGCCGCTCGATCAGCGGCGAGTCGTGCTGAGCCGGCGGAAGATCGCGGTTGATCTTAGAGCCCGCGCGCGTCGGCAGTCCGGTGACGTCGAACAAATTCTTGACCGCGAACGGCACGCCCGCCAACGGCCCGAGCTTCTCCCCCTTCGCACGCCGGGCGTCGAGCGCGGCAGCACGTTGGCGCGCGCGCGCCGCGGTCACGTTGGTGAACGCGTTGAGCGCCGTATTTTTGCGTTCGATGCGGCCGAGGGCCGCCTCGACCACAGCCGTTGCGGTGACCTCGCCCTTCTCCACCGCCGCGGCAATGTCGAGCGCCGCAGCCTCCGCCAGATCGATCATGCGCGGAACACCGGCGCGGGTTCGGCGTCGTCCGCAAGCCTGAACTCCGCGACGACGGCGGCAAGGCGGAACGTGACCTCGAGATTGGCGCGAACCATCGGGTACCAGGCCGGCTCGACCGGCAGCGCAAGTAAGCGGGCCGATGCCGTTATGTAATCGTCGAGGTCAGCCATCCAGGTCTCCGATGTCACCAAATCCCGTGCCGTAGGGTGTGCAAAGGCGGCCCGTGCGCGCGCCATTTGGGCGTCACACTCGGTTCCGCCGTGCGCACCATTGCCACGGCGAGCAGCGGTGCGCACGCGCGGACAAAGTCCGCACTTTGCGCACCCTACAATTGCGTCGCTTGCTACGGCAAGGCGAATGCGAAGATCGAGTTGTGGCCGCGCACCGCACGCGGCATCGTGTGCCGCGTAAGGCCGAGCGGGCCGGCGGTGACCGACTGCCCCTCGCCCGTGAATATCATCACGTATTGCTTGCCGTTCACGGCGTAGCTGATGGTGCTGTTCATGACCATGCCGCCTACGACCGACTCCCATAGCACCTTGCCGGTCTCCGCATCAAAGGCGCGGAAGCGGCGGTTCTGGTCGCCCCAGAACACGAGATCGCCAGCCGTGACGAGGGCCGAGCCGGCGCTCGCCTGGGGCTGAGAGTACAAAACGCGCAGCTCGCCGGTGGCAAGATCGATCTTGCCGATGTTCATGTACTTGTTCGGATCGGAGCCCGGTCGCATGACGCCCGCGCGCGGTCCCCAGCCGGTCGGGTGCTTCAGGTTTGCCGTCATGGCCAGGCACTGGTCCTGGAACGGCACGTACAGCGAGTTCTTGCCCGGATGATAGGCAATTGCCCAAAGACCGCGCGTGTTGTGATAACAGCCGAGGATCGTGTCGCCGTCCTTGCGGAATAATTTCGAGACATTGACCTTGGTCTGCCCGGTCTTGAGGTCGATGTCGTTCATATTGATGTTCGGGTCGTCGTAGGGGAACGGCCGCGCCCACAGGAATTCGCCGGTTGCCTGTTCCAGCGCGAACATGCCGCCGCCCTCAGCAACCGACACGACGATGTCGTGCTCCTCGCCCGGCCGCAGGCTCGAACTGATCCACTTCACGTGCTTCGGGTCGGGCGCGACGCGCGTGTGCACCAGGATGCGCTCGTGGTTGTGATCGGCATCCCAATCGTCGCCCGGCAGTTCCTGGTAATACCAGACGAGCTTGCCGGTGTTGACGTCGAGGGCGATCGTTGAATTGCTGTAGAGATCGGCGGGTGCGGTGAGCGAGACGCCGTCGGCGCTGCCGTGGCGTGACAGGCGCGTGTACGGATTGGGGTTGGCGACGCTCCAGTAGAGCACCTTGCGTTTCGGATCGTAGGATCCCGGCAGGCCCCAGGGTCCGGCCGCGCGCTGCTCGACCGGGGTGTTGCCCCAGCTGTCGCCGCCGGGCTCGCCCGGCGCCGCCGTCACGTAGAACCGCCAGACCTCTTTGCCGGTCTTGGCGTCGTGGGCGGCGATAAAACAATTCTCGCGCTTGGCCTGCTGGCAGGTGCGATTCGTGATGACCTTGCCGTCGGCAACCAGCACGCCGCCCGCAGTCTGGCCGCCGTCGTCGACCTTGGTTTCCCAACGCAAATTGCCGGTCTTCGCGTCGAGCGCCAGCAGATAGCCGTCCGGCGCTGCGAAATAGATCATGTCTTCGAAAATGCCGAGGCTCTTGTTGCGCGCTGCTGTCGGGACGACACCTGACGGATAGGTCCGGCGATACTCCCAGATCTGGTCGCCGTTGGTGGCGTCGACCGCCTCGATGCCAGCGCCCGGCGAATAAAGATACATGATCCCGCGATAGACGATGGGCGTCGATTCCTGCGTGCCGTTCGGAAGTCCGCGCGCCCACGCCATGCGAAGCTGGGCGACGTTGCCGGTATTGATCTGCGACAGCGGGCTGAAGCGCTGCTCGTCGAACGTGCGGTTGATCATGAGCCAGTCGGCCGGATCAGGGTTCGCGAGAATTTGGTCAGTGACCGGCACAAAGCCTTGCGCGGTCTGCGCGCCGGCGCTTACCGAATAGCTGCCGAGGATCGAGGTTGCGGCGAGTGCCGTCAGCGCAAGCTGGCGCATGCGAGTCATGTTTTCCTCCCAGGGGGTATTGTTTAACGCGAATTGTTGGAGAGCTTAGCGCATGATGCGCCGGAGGTGCAGGGCCATACGGTGGGGCACTGAGTTGCGGCAAAGTCATTCATCCCGGGCAGCATAGCGAATCACAGGCGAACCCGGAATCCATGACCACGGACTGCGGAGTATGGATTCCGGGCTGCCTCGCTGCGCTCGGCCCCCGGAATGACGGCTGATGAGCTGCGCTTTAGCTCGCCGTCAGTTCAGGCTGATGCGACTTCGGATGTCCGCCCGCCAACGTCCCTCAAGTCCAGAGCGCGCGCACGCCGTAGAAGGCGGTGTCCTTGAAACGGCGCGAGATGCCTTGCCACCAATAGGCGCGTGGGTCCGCGCAATAGGTCAGGCTGAGCATGAGGCGGCGCTCGCGGGCGTGGATCGGCGTCACCTTGTGGCGCACGCGCGCGCCTTCGAAGATCACACAGGTGTTCGGCGCGGTGCTCACGGCCATTTCCCGCTCGGCGGGGCGCACCGCAAGCTGCGCGTGGCTCAGCCCGCCCGGCGCGCGGCCTTCATTGACGAGCGCGATCAGGATCGTGAAATGCCGGCCGCGATAGAAATTGTGGTCGAAGTGCCAGCCGATGTGATCGCCCGGCTCGGTGTAGAACAGGAGCGACAGCGAACTCTGATCATGGATCGGCGTCGGCTGAATCCGCACGCCAACGACCCGCGAGATGAAGTCCTGGAAATCAGCGCTGTGATAAAAAGCAACGATCGCGGGCGCCGACGCGATCAGGGTCTCGTAGGCGACGGTGCCGCCCTTCTTGTGGGTCGGAACGAAGCTTCGCTCGGGCGCGACGAGACGCTCGGCTTCCGCCTTGATTTCTGCAAACACCTCGGTCGGCAACAGGTCGGTCACGATGGCGAGATTGTCGGCGAATGACGGCAGCTCGCGTCCGAGCAACGGCTGCAATTCCAGGGCCTGCGCTCGTGTGGCGCCGGCGACCTGCGCTTCAAGCTTGCGATAAAGCCTCGAACGCCGTTGGCGTGCATAGGTCAGGCCGCCTGCGGTCACGGCGGCGGTGCCGATTACCAGTTCGCCGATCATCTGGCCCGCGCTTCCTCGCAAATCCGCGACGTTGCGGATTTCTACCAGAGAAGCGCTAGCCGAACTCGTGCGACATTTTGATTGCAGCACGGCGGCGCTGAGAGCGCCGTCGCGCTTCGGCGACGTGTCATTCGAGCGTCAAAAACGGTACACAGAGTGCCTGCGGGATTCGCCGGGAGCGTTCATCGACCCGTGCGGGTCGGCGCATCCTGAGAACCTGCGAGCTGATCATTCAAGGCAAAGTCGTCGTCATTACCGGGGCGACATCCGGTATCGGAAAGATCGGAGCGCTGCGGCTCGCCCGGCTGGGCGCGCGGCTCGTGATCGTCGCGCGCGACCGGGTGCGCGGTGACGCTCTGCTCGCTGAACTCATGGCCGCTAAGCCTGACGTCCCGCACGTCATCCATTACGCCGAGTTGTCTCGTCTTGCCGACGCCAAGCGCGTGGGCGCGGAGATCGCCGCAGCCGAGCCGCGCATCGACATGCTCATCAATAACGCCGGCGCGATGTTCTCGATGCGCACGATGACCGAGGATGGCCTCGAGCGCACGTTTGCTCTCAACCACATGTCCTATTTCGTACTGACGGCGAGTTTGTTGGATCGCCTGACGGCGAGCGCACCTGCGCGCATCATCAACACCGCATCGAACGCACACCGGCACGGACATCTCGACTTCGAAGACCTCCAAGCGGCGAAATCATATCGGCCGTTCGACGTCTACGGCACCTCGAAGCTCTGTAACATCCTGTTCACCCGCGAACTCGCGCGCCGGCTCTCGGGGCGTGGGGTCACCGCCAACAGCTTCAGCCCCGGTTTCGTCGCGACGCGCTTCGGCAGCGAGGCCGGCGGTCTTCTCGGGTTCGGCATGAAATTCGGAAAGCTCGTTTTCGCAAAGTCCGCGGAGGTCGGCGCGGACACGATGGTTTATCTCGCGACATCGCCGGATGTCGCGAACACCAGCGGCGAATTTTTCCACAAGAGCCAACGCGGCAAGCTGACATCGGAAGCGCAGGACGATGCTGTGGCGCTGCGCCTCTGGCGGGAGAGCGAGCGAATCGCGGGCAGCGCGGCCCGCTAGTTCGGCGTCGACTTCGGTCACGGCAGGCGCATCAGTGGCTCGCCCATGCGGATGCGGGCCCCCTCCTTCACGTTGCCGCACAGCACGAAGGTGTTCGGCGCGAACACGATGATGGTCGATCCGTGTTCGAACCAGCCCATTTCCTCGCCCTTTTCGAAACCGGCATCGCAGGCGATGACGTTTGGTCCGCGATGGCGGAGGTTGAGCACGACCTCGAGGAAATGGAGGCGGATGCTGGCGACGAGGATGGCGGCGACCGGCACGAGTGTCACCGGATCACCGGTGCCGGCGAGACGCGTTTTCACGATCGCGCGCTCGTTCTTGCAGAACAGGCTTTCGATTCGCCGCAGCGCGATCGGATTGACGTTCCAGGTGTCGCCGGAAATGTAGGTGACCTGTTCGACGCGGCAGTCGTGCGGGGCGTGAAAGCGGTGATACATGCTCGATGTCAGCCGCAGCGTCACGTAGCAAGCATCGCGATGCGCCGCGACCATGTCAGGGTCGCACAGGAGATCGCCGAGTTGATAGGGAAAGCCCTTGATCTGGTAGAGGGTGGTCCCAGCGACGGCGCCGCAGGCACCGACGATGGCATCGCACGGACTGACGAGAACCTTTTGGTCGCCGTCGATCGGCCTCGCGCCGTCCTTGAGTTCGCGCACGAAGCAATCGTGCATGCTCTTGAACTGCGATTTCTTCGCTTCGCTGAGATCGAGGCCGGAAAAGAAGCGCCACAGGCCGATCGAGAGGTCGCGGATCACCGGCTGCTCAATCTTGCTGAACCAGCCGATGAACTGCGTGGCGAACCGGCGCGGGATGCGATTCGTCAGCAGGAAATTGAGGTCTTCCTGATCGACCAGCCGCAGGATTTGGGATCGCAGCGTCATGATGCCGTAAACTCTGGGAATTAAACCCTGATTCGATGGAACTCGGCGGCACCGCACTGGCGTTCTACGGGCTCGGCGCGACAGCGCTCGCGGCTTCGGTCGTCACGTTGAAGCGCCGCCTGGAATTGTCCAAAGCCAAGCACGGTTCGCTCGCCGGTCACGCGCGGTTGGCACGGCGCGTCGCCGTTCTCGTGCCGTTCTACGAATACGACGAGGCGCACTTCTTCTGTTCTGACGGCGCGCCGGCCGAGATCGCCGCGCGACGGCGCGACGGCTTCATGCGGCTCGCGGCGCTGTTCGAGACGCGCTTTCGCGAGACCAACCGGCGTACGGCGGAGGTGGTCGACGCCATCTCCGACCTGCAGTTCACCGAAGCCTATCGGGTGCCGTTCCAATACAGCCGCTTCGTGCGCGAGCACCTCAAGATCGGCACTTTCGTCCAGTCGTCCGAAGGCGTGACCGTCACCGATCTCGACGGCAATCGGTTCTACGATCTCACCGGATCGTATGGCGTCAATCTTCTGGGCTATGACCTCTACAAGGGCACCATGGAGCGCGGCCTCGCGCGCGTGCGCGACCTCGGTCCCGTGCTCGGTCCCTACCACCCGGTGATCGCGGACAACGTCAAGCGCCTGACCGCGATATCGGGGCACGACGAAGTGTCGTTCCACATGTCCGGCACTGAGGCCGTGATGCAGGCGGTGCGGCTTGCGCGCTATCACACCGGACGTTCGCATCTCGTTCGTTTCTGCGGCGCCTATCACGGCTGGTGGGGCGACGTGCAGCCCGGCATCGGCAATCCGGTGCCGGCGCGGGAAACCTACACGCTCAAGGATCAATCGGAAGATGCGCTGCACGTCCTGCGAACGCGCCACAACATCGCCTGCGTGCTCGTCAATCCGCTGCAGGCCCTGCATCCGAACGGATCGGCGCCGTCGGATTCCTCGCTGGTGGACAGCGGGCGGAGCGCCAGTTTCGACCGGCAAGCTTATGCCGACTGGTTGAAGCGCCTGCGGGCGGTGTGCAGCGAACGCAACATCGTCCTGATCTTTGACGAGATCTTCGTCGGCTTTCGCCTCGCGCTCGGCGGGGCGCAGGAATATTTTGGTGTGCGCGCCGATCTCGTCACCTATGGCAAGACCATCGGCGGCGGCTTCCCGATCGGCGTCGTGTGCGGCCGTCGCGATCTGATGAAGCGGTTTCGCGACGACCGGCCGGCCGACATCTGCTTTGCCCGGGGCACGTTCAATTCCCATCCCGTCGTGATGGGCGCAATGAACGAGTTCCTGCAGCTTCTGGATACGCCGCAGGTGCGCGACCTTTACCGCGGTCTCGACGAGCGCTGGAACGAGCGGGCGGTGCGGCTCAATCGGCGCCTGCAGGACGAGAATCTGCCCATCCAGGTCGTCAACCTGTCCTCGATCTGGACCGTCTGCTACACGCGACCGTCGCGCTACAATTGGATGCTGCAATATTACCTGCGCGCGCAAGGCCTCGCGCTGAGCTGGATCGGGACCGGCCGGCTGATCTTCAGCCTCAACTATACCGACGTCGACTTCGACGCCGTGGTCGATCGCTTCGTCGCCGCCGCCCGCGCGATGGAACAGGACGGCTGGTGGTGGTCCGCACCGCAGACCACGAACAAGTCGATCAAGCGCACGATCCTCAAGGAGATAATCGCGCAACGTCTCGCTGCGCTGCGCGGGCATCGGGAGCCAGCGGCGGAAAACTAGTCGTCGCCCGAACAACCCTCCGCTCCCGATAGTGCGATTATAACCCGCAACGTCATGCCCGCGAAAGCGGGCATCCAGTAACCACCGGACTTGCGGCTGAATAACGCCGTCTCCCAATTGGAAGCGCTGGGATTACTGGATCGCCCGGTCAAGCCGGGCGATGACAGTAAGAGAATGTTTGAAGCGAACCATCAGCTCGCGTGCGGCGCTTCTTCGGCCTCTTCCTCGTCGAACTCGACCTTGCCGTGGTTCGGATCGATCAACTCGCCGCGCAGCAGGTGAAGCGGCGCGCTGGCGTAGAGCTTGAGGTCGTGAAACGGGTCGGTGAGGATTTTCGTCGCCCAGACGAGGCCGGTCTGCACGTCTTTGAGGAAGAACAGCTGCACGGTGCGGAACAGGAGGCCACCGGCGCCGACCGCGAGCCAGATCTGCGCCACATGACGCACGAACTCGGCCGTCCCGTTGTGCGGCGTGAACAGGCCGAAATAGGTCGGATCGAAGTAGAGCGGAACCGGCGACAGCGCCCAGATCGAGAGCAGCACCACTTTGCGGCGCAGGTTGTACCCGACCTTGATCTCTTCCTTGTATTCGTGGCTCGCGTCATTCACCTCATCGTAGTCGCGCGGCTCGAAGAAAAAGTGCCCGACCTGCCGGCTGGTCATGGCGACGAGCCAACCCACGAGCGCGGCAATCGCCGGGTCCTTGAGCACCATCACATACGCGAACAGAAAGCTGATGGCGCTGACGAGGTGGAGAGTCTGATTGATGCGGCTGTGATGATAATAGCGATGATCATCCCAACGCTGCACTCGCAGAGCTTCGCGGAAGCCGGTCATGATCTCTCCCCCGTCTAGCGGACATCCGTTCTTGCTATGGCGATTCGATGAACGACTTGTGACACGGTAAATTGCCGAGATGCAGCGGCGGCTTGCAAAATTCGGCGCAGCGCTCAGCCGGCAGCGCGGATGAACGGCTGGTCTGCTTGCTTTGCCGGCGCCTCGCCATGCTTGGCATCGCTCTCCTTGGCGAAGCGGATGAGCGCGAAGTGCCCGAACGGCGGCATTGCTCGGCGCTCCGCGAGCCGCATGCCGGCAGTGCGAGCCGCCCACTGCGCGTAACGCTGCCAGGAGAATTCCGTGCGCCAGCCGAGCTTGCGCGCCGCCGGGGCGAACCATTTTTCGAGCGCGCGCCGCATTCCGGCTTCAGCGCCAACGCGGCTCACCAGCACGATCTCGCCGCCCGGTTTGAGCACGCGAGCAAATTCGTCGAGCGTCGCCTCGGGGTTCGGGACCGTCGTGATGACGTACTGCGCCACCACCACGTCGAACGATGCGTCGGGGAAAGCCAGGTGCTCGGCATCCATGACCCACAGCCCCTCGACATGGGTCAGACCGAGCTCGGTGACGCGTTCGCGGGCCTTGACCAGCATCGGCTCCGAAATATCGACGCCGCAGATGCGATTGGCGCGAGAATAGTCGGGCAGCGAAATGCCGGTGCCGACGCCGACCTCGAGAATCCGGCCGCCAATGCGCTCGGCGGCTTCGATCGCGGCCATGCGGCCGCGCTCGAATACCGCGCCGAACACGAGATCATAGACCGGAGCCCACCGCGCATAGGCTTTGGTGATGGTTTCCTTGTCGAGACTATTGCGCAACGAGTTGGTCATGAATCGCTCCCTCCCGCACGTCCTCCTCGCACCGCAGGTTCCGTGCATTCCCATTCGCCGCCATGGTCCGCAGATGGCCGATGAACTGCCGCGCGCTCACCTCCCATGAGCATGTGAGTGCGAAGGCCCGGCACGCGCCACGCGAAACGTGGAGCGCGGCAAGACACGCCGCCCGCAGATCGTCGCTCATGACACCGACCGGATTGTTGCCGATGACGTCCTTGGGTCCGGTGACGGGAAAGGCCGCGATCGGAACGCCGCTCGCCAGCGCTTCGAGCTGAACAACGCCGAAGGTATCGGTGAGGCTTGGAAACACGAAAACGTCGGTCGAGGCGAGATGCGCCGCGAGTCGCTCGTTTTCGATGAGGCCAAGAAATTTGGCGTCCGGAAAGCGTTGCCGCAGCTCGGCCTCCTGCGGACCGGAACCGATGATCACCTTCGTCCCCGGCAGATCGAGCGAGAGAAAGGCTTCGAGGTTCTTCTCGACCGCGACGCGCCCGACGTACACGAAGATCGGCCGCGGAAACGGCAGTTCGATTGCGCGGTCGGGGTGGAACAACTTGGTGTCGACGCCGCGCGTCCACATCCCGAGATTGGAGAATCCGCGCTGCCGCAACTCGGACATGAGGGAGGGCGTCGCGACCATGGTCACGGCGGCGGCCGCATGAAATCGGCGCAGAATGCCGTAAATCCACGCGGCAGGAACCGGCGAGCGCGCCGCGATGTATTCCGGAAACCGCGTGGTGTAGCTCGTCGTGAACGGTAAGCCGCGCTTGAGGCAATAGCCGCGGGTGCGGTGGCCGATCGGACCTTCGGTGGCGATATGGATTGCGTCGGGCCGATGTTGATCGATGCGCCGCGCGATTTGTCGGCTCGACGTCAAAGCCAACCGAATATCGGGATAGGTCGGTAGCGGAACGCTTGGGAAGCCGTCCGGCGAGAGAAACTCGATCTCGACGCCGAGGGTCTTTGCGCTGCGCGCCAACGAGGTCAAGGTTCGGACAACACCGTTGACCTGGGGATGCCAAGCATCAGTCGCTATCAGAACCCGCATCGTGCTTTGTCTTGGCCGTGATCGGCCGCGCTGTCATCGAATCGCAGGCGCTACCATTACGACTTCATGTCTCAATTGTGTGACGATGCTGAATGTATTGCACAAAGCCCGTTAATGCGCCGTCACAAAAAGCATGGCCGCCTCGTAGGGTGTGCGAAGCGAAGCGTGCGCACCGTTGCGCGCTGATGGCGCGCTGATGGCGCGCTGATGGCGCGCTGATGGCGCGCACGGCGGAATAGGCGTCGTGCGAGACGACCCGACGCCGCAGCCGCCTTTCCGCACCCTACGAGCTACGAGCGGTGGTGCGCCCGCTGGCGCTTCAGTGAACCGGCGGATGGGGAATGGCGTCGATGAGTTCTCGCGTATAGGCGGTCTGCGGTGCGTCGAGGACTTGTTCGCTCGACCCCTGCTCCACGATCTGCCCCGACTTCATGACGATGACGCGGTCGCACAACAGGCGGACCACGTGGAGGTCGTGGGAGACGAACAAGTAGCTCATCCCGAGCCTGAGCTTGAGGTCCTGAAGCAGGTTGAGGACGACTGCCTGCACCGACACGTCGAGGGCCGCGGTCGGCTCGTCGAGGATGACGAGCTCGGGCCGCAGCGCGATTGCGCGCGCAATTCCGACGCGGGCCTTCTGGCCGCCGGAAAGCTGATGCGGAAAGCGGTCGAGCAATTCGACCGGCAGACCCACTTCCCTTGCGAGTTCCTCGCAGCGCGCCCGCAAGACGTTGCCGCCTCTGACGCCGCCAAGCCGCATCAGCGGATCGGCGATGGCGCGCGCTGCGGTGAAGCGCGGATTGAGGCTGTCGGTCGGGTCCTGGAACACCATCTGGATGCGCTTGCGCATCGGCAGGGTCGCGAATTCTTTGGCGGGGATGGCGCCGATGTCTTCGCCGCCGAAACGGATGCTGCCCGAGGTCTTGTCGATGAGCCGCATCACCATCATGGAAGTGGTCGACTTGCCGCAACCGGATTCGCCGACGAGGCCGACGCTTTCGCCGCGATTGACGGCGAAGCTGATTCCGCCAACCGCGCGAAACGGCTGCGGTCCCTCCTTGCGGCCGAACAGTTTTGCGAGCGAGCCCGATAGCGCGCCGCGCGGATACTCCTTGACGAGATTTTCGACCGAGAGCAGCGCCGCACCTTCCTTCTCCCCTCCCCCTCGTGAGGAGGGGTCGGGGGTGGGGGTCAGCGAATGAGGCGCGGCAGCGACGTGATCTCCCGCCCCCCCACCCCGACCCTCCCCCACAAGGGGGGAGGGAGAAGAGGCAGCAGTCCCCTCTTCTACCGGCAAAAGGTCGCGCAACGTGACGCCGGGGCGCGGCGTCGCGCGCATCAGCTTGCGGGTGTAGGCGTGCGCGGGCGCGGCAAAGATCTGTCGTGAGGGCGCGGTTTCCACCACATGGCCCTTCTCCATCACGACGACGCGGTCGCAATAAGCGGCGGCGAGGCCAAGGTCGTGAGTGATCAGGATCGTCGACATGCCGCGCTCGCGCGTCAATTCGACCACGAGGTCCATCACCGCCTTCTGCGTGGTGACGTCGAGGCCCGTGGTCGGCTCGTCGGCGATGAGGAGCTGCGGCCGGCACGCCAGCGCAAGTGCGATGACGATGCGCTGACACATGCCGCCGGATAATTCGAACGGGTAGGCGTGGTAGCGCTCCTCCGGATTGGCGATGCGAACGCGCCGCAGCGCATCGATCGCCTTCTCCTTGACCTCGCTCGCCGAGGCCTGGACGTGATTGAGGAGAATATCCTCGATCTGGCGGCCAACTTTTCGGATCGGGTTGAGCGCCGCGCGCGGGTTCTGGAAAATCATCGACATTTCGCGCCCGCGCAGGTCGCGCATCTCAGCTTCGCTCGCCTTGCCGACGTCGACGCCGCTGAAGAGGATCGATCCGCCGGCAATGTGCCCGGCGCGATCAAGAATGCGCATGACCGCGTAGGACGTCACCGACTTGCCCGAGCCCGAACTCGCCGACGATGCCGAGCGTCTCGCCTTTGGCGACGGAAATGTCGATGTGCTGCACCGCTTGGACCGTGCCGCGTCGCGTTGCGAATTCGACGGTCAAATCCTGCACGCGCAGAAGCGGTACATCGGCGACGCCAGCCGCGGTGCGGGTCCGGCTGTTCATGCGAGGTGCACTCAGGTCCATGCAACGGACTCCATCATATCGCGTCGACGATGCGTAGGGTGGGCAAAGGCGGCCGAGGCGCTTCCGTTCTTATGCAGGCATTCGGTCCGCCGTGCCCACGCGGTTGCAACAAACGACGTGGGCACGGCGGACCGGATGTCAGGTCGCCAAATGAAACACCTCGGCCGCCTTTGCCCACCCTACGGACTCGAGACCTCCTCACGTGCGGCGCTGCGGGTCGACGATGTCGCGCAGGCCGTCGCCGAGGAGGTTGAAGCAGAACACCGCGATCATCAGCGCGGCGCCAGGGAAGAACGCGATCCACCACTTGCCCGACACCATGTCGGCGGCGCCCTCCGCCACCATGATCCCCCACTCCGCGGTCGGCGGACGTACGCCGAGGCCGATGAAGGAGAGGCCTGCGGCATTGAGGATGGCGTAGCCCATGGTGAGCGACATCTGCACCACCATGATCGGCATCACATTGGGCAGGATCTGCGTCAGCACGATGCGCATTTCGCTATTGCCGCAGAGTCGCGCCGCCTGCACGAAGCCGGCATCGCGCCGCACATTGGCCTCGGCCCGGGCGACGCGGGCATAGAGCGGGAAATTGATGATCGCGGTCGCGATCACGATGTTGGTCACGGTGTTGCCGAGCGCCGCAACGATGCCCATGGCGAGCACGAACAGCGGGAACGCCATGATGGTATCGGCGAGCCGGCCGACGATGCGGTCGGTCCAGCCGCCATAGAAGCCGGCCATCACGCCGGAAACGCCGCCGAGCAGAAACACGAGCACCACGGAAAACACCGCGATGGCAAGATCGAGTTGGGTCGCGACCACGACGCGGCTCAAGATGTCGCGACCGAGTTGGTCCGTGCCGAACCAGTGGCGCCACGACGGGGCTTCATAGGCGGCGACGGTGTCGCTCGCCTGCGGATCGTAGGGCACGATCAACGGGCCCAAGATCGCGCAGACAACGATGAGGATGAACAGGCCGAACGCCAGCCCAGTGACGGGGTTTTCGCTGATGACATAGACGGCGTGGCGGAAGACCGATGACTGCCGGCGAACGGCAGTCGATTGTGCCGCTGCCGATGCGGCTGCCGATTGCGTTCCATCGACGGTCGTCTCAATCGTCATCCCTCAACCCTCATGCGCGGATCGATGACGCCATAGAGGAGGTCGATCATCAAATTGAGCAGCACGTAAAGGACGGCCATGGTGAGCACGAAGCCCTGCACCGGCGCAAAATCCGAGGTGATCAGCGCTTCGACCGCGTAAGAACCGATGCCCGGCCAGGCAAACACCTTTTCCACCAGCACATTGGCGCCGAGGAGGAAGGAGAACACCATGCCGAGCGTGGTGATGACCGGCAGCATGGCATTGCGGAACGCGTACGTCAGAATGACCGTGCGCGACGGCAAACCGCCGGCGCGCGCCGTGCGC
The DNA here is from genome assembly GCA_963787675.1 of uncultured Alphaproteobacteria bacterium. GTDB lineage: Bacteria > Pseudomonadota > Alphaproteobacteria > Rhizobiales > Xanthobacteraceae > JAJPKK01. Next base: position 1,228,116 of record CAWBDV010000003.1, read on the forward strand.
ACGAAATCGGAGGCGAGCACCGACAGCATGGAGGCACGGGTCATCCGGGTGATCGGCGCGAGCGAAAAGATTGCAAGCGTTGCAACCGGCAGCACGAGTTGCGCCGCCGCGGCACGAAACACCTCGAGGTCGCCGGCGAGCAGGCTGTCGATCAGATAGAAGCCGGTAACGGTCGGCGGTGGCGAATAAAGAAAACTCAGCCGCCCGATCGGCTCGGCGGCCCAGCCGAGCTTGTAATAGAAGACGTACGCGAGCAGCAGACCAGTAAAGAACACCGGCAGCGACACCCCGGCGGTCGCGACGACGCGGCAGGCGTGATCGATCAATGAGCCTTGCTTGACCGCTGCGATGATCCCGAGCGGCACCGCGATCAGCATTGCGACGATGAGGCCGCACAGCGTGAGCTCTGCCGAGGCCGGCAACCGCGCCGCGATGTCGGCGGTCACCGATTGCCCGGTGGTGAGCGACTTGCCGAAATCGCCATGGACGAGGTCGGTCACGTAGCGGACGAATTGCTCGGGCAGCGACTTGTCGAGGCCAAGCTGCTTGCGCACCTCCTCGATCGCTTGCGGGGTCGCCGCCGGCCCGGCGAAATAGGCCGCGGTGTCGCCCGGCAGCACGCGCGTGAGCAGGAACGTCACGATGATGACCCCGATCAAGCTCGGGATCACGGTTGCAAGACGATTGCCGATCTGCCTCAACATGACGAGCCGGCCTGTAGCCCGGATGGAGCCAACGGGTCCCGCCTCTGGCGGACCCGATGACAGGCTCCGCGCAATCCGGGACCCGTCTCAGCTCGCCGCCAGGCTAACCCCGGATTTCGCTGCGCTCCATCCGGGCTACGGTTTTGTTGCATCGCCCTACCCTTTCGCCAGTGCGCGGTAGTCGAGGCGGCGGTGGAACCAATATTGATAGCCGCTGATGTTCTTCTGCATGGCCACGTTGACATAGGGCTGGAACATCGGCAATCGCGGCACATCGGCGAAGGCGAGATCGACGAAGCCCTTCACGTCCTTGTCGTACTTCGCGGTGTCGCCGACGGCGGCAGCGGCGCGCGCGCCGTCGATCATGCTATCCATCTCCTTCGACTGATAGCTCATGGTGTTGAAGACGGAATTCTGGCCATGATAGCACCAGATGAAGAAATACTCCGGATAGTCGAGCCAGCCCGAGAAGACGTTGGTGTAAAGCGGCAGCGTCTTCTTGTTGAGCTCGGTTCGCCAGTTCGCGCCCGGTATCTTATTGATCGTGGTCTTGATGCCGATCTGGGCGAGGCTCTCCTGGGTGAGGACGCACAGCGGCTCATTGACGCCGGCAAATCCGAGATCGAACGAGATTGTGGTCTCGAAGCCGTTGGGGTGGCCCGCCTCCGCCATGAGCTGCTTCGCCTTGGCGATGTCGGTGTAATATTTGTCCGGCTGCGGCCAGGCTACCTCGGTCTTGGTATCAGCAGGCGCGCCGTACATCGGCTTCGCGAGCCCGAACAGCACCGCGTCCATGATCTTCTGGTACGGCAGCGCGTAAGCGACCGCCTGGCGCACCTTGAGATTGTCGAACGGCGGATTCTTCACGTTCATACCGATGTATTGGATGCCGTTGCTGTACGGCGTCGAGATGATCGTGAGCTTGCCGATGTTCTTGAGCTCGGCGAAATCCTTGTTGGGAAGATCATAGGAGATGTCGGCATCGCCGCGCTCGAGCAGCGCGCGCCGGTTGCCCGACGACGGCACGATGCGCCACACGATGCGGCGCACTTTCGGCAGCGGGCCGCCGGTCCACTTGTCATTGCGCTCGTAGACGACCTCCGTGCCGGGCGTCCAATTGGCGACGCGGTAGGCGCCGCTGCCGGCGGTATTCTGCTTGGTCCATTCGAGGCCCCACGGATCTTTTTCGGTGACGTGCTTCTTCACGAGCTCCGAATTGAGAATGCAGGGCACGATGACGGCGAGGTCCGGCACCGTGAGCCGATCCTTGCGCACGAAATCGACGCGGAAAGTGTGGTCGTCGACGACCACGAACTGCTCGCGCTTTTCCAGCGAGCCGGCGCCCATCTGGAAGGTCGGGAAGCCGCCCACCGTGACGGCGCGGTCGAACGACCACTTCACGTCCTTGGCGGTCACCGGGGTGCCGTCGTGGAAGACCGCGTTCTTCTTCAGCGTGAAGGTGACGGACATGTCGCCGACCTTCATGTCGTCAGCGAGCTCCATCTTGAACTTGTTTTTGTCGTAATAGGGCGCGCCGTTCTCGCCGGTCTTCATCTCGTGGCTGATGAGGCGGTCGTAGCAATTCCACGACACTTCGTAGCCGGGCACGTTGGTGCCGATGCCATGGATATCGAGATTGTTGGGTCCGCTTTCGGAGACGATCAGGAGGGTTTCCTGGCGCGCCTGCGCTTTGGCCGGCGAGAAGACGGCTGGTGCCGCCGGCATGGCACTACCCGCGGCGAGCGCCGAAACGGATTTGAGAAAATCACGACGCTTCATATATTCGCCTCCCACAATGACGCTCGCAGCCCGCGGGCCACGATCCGGCCGTGTTCCGCAAAGGTCGTGCCAGCGTCGTTCGCGCCGCGAATCGATTCACTAACGCATTGGATTTGCAGGCCACTTTGGCGATGTGGCGGCCCGCTGGGCGGCTCGCTACATGGGTCTTGCCCGCGATTTAGCGATGCCTGCGCACAATTTAGGCATCAGCGCAGGCCGCCTGACGGCGACAATCGTCGCGTTGCCCCTGGCATAAATCTTGCGAATTTCGTTCAGCTAAAAGCGGCGGAAAATTCGTGCGGTTATTGAGCCGCGCCCGCGCCGCAGGAGGTCAGCATGGCGACCATCAACATCATTGCCGAACCGAGCCCGCTCAGTGTCGATCTCTCCCGTGCCGGGCTCGTCATCATCGACATGCAGCGCGACTTTCTGGAGCCCGGCGGCTTCGGCGAAGCGCTGGGCAATGACGTGTCGCGGCTCAAGGCAGCGGTGGAGCCGTGCCGCGCGGTGCTCGCTGCCTTCCGCAAAGACGGCCTCCTTGTCATTCACACCCGCGAAGGCCACCGGCCCGATCTCACGGACGCGCCGCCGCACAAGGTGCTGCGCGGCGATCCGGCCACCCGTATTGGCGCGCCGGGCCCGATGGGACGCATCCTGGTGCGCGGCGAGCCCGGCCACGACATCATCCCGGAGCTTTATCCGATGGCCGGCGAGCCCGTGATCGACAAGCCCGGCAAAGGCGCGTTCTACCAGACCGACCTCGACCTGATGCTGCGCAACCGCGGCATCGATACTCTGTTCGTCTGCGGGGTGACGACCGAAGTCTGCGTCAACACGACGATCCGCGAGGCCAACGATCGTGGCTATCGCTGTATCGCCATGTCGGACTGCTGTGCGTCCTATTTCCCGGAATTCCACGAGATGGGACTGAAGATGGTCAAGGCACAGGGCGGCATCTTCGGCTCGGTCGCCTCCTCGCGCGCGCTCCTCGATGGCCTGGAGATGGCGACCGCAGCGTAGCTTTGCCGTCGTCCGTTCGTAGGGTGTGCAAAGCGCGGACGTGTCCGCGCATGCGCACCGGCAACGCTGCATGGTGCGCACGCTTCGCTTTGCGCACCCTACCAGACTAGGGCCATGCTCATTTTTCGTGACTGTTTCTTGACTACTGCGCCTCATTAATGCGCGCGGTGCCGCGATCGTGCAGACGCTACGGACAGACGATCGGCTTTTACAACTTCGGTTAAGCCCCACGAGATCGGCATTTTCCCGTCTCGTGCGTCTCAATAACCGAACCAAACAGCATCGTCGAAAACTGGCACGCTCTTTGCGAGATAGTAAACCGTAAGTTTTCGGCCGCCGCTGGTGCGGGGAGCAAAGCGGCAGCCCTCCCTCCGGCCGATCGCGCCGGAGTTAGATCGGCATCAGACCGGTCGCCAAAACATAGATCGACGACGTCGATCGAAATGTACCGAAAGAGATTTCGGGAGGAGAGGACAAGCCGTGCTCGTGACGGCGTTCTCAAACCTCCCAGCACCAATCTTCCCTCCAGGGGGCGGGTGTCTGCAGGTCCGTAATTCCCGGCAAACGGATCTCGCAGGCGCCCGCTTCCCCGGCGGGAAGACCCTTATCTGCGCGCCACGGGAGATTGCTATGGCCGATGCCGCTTTCAAACCCAAGCTGTGGACGTCCGGCGACTGGAACGCCTTCTTCGGATTTGGCACCAATATCCTCGTCAACATGCTGACGCTGACGGCGCTGCTGCGCTTCGTGATCAAGATGCCGGATTCGCTGGTGTTCGGGCGCATCCTGCCGGCGGTCGGCCTGATGATGTGCCTGAGCACGATGTACTACGCCTTCCTCGCCTATCAGCTGGCGAAGAAGACGGGGCGCAGCGATGTCTGCGCGCTGCCGTCGGGCATCAGCGTGCCCCACATGTTCATCGTCGTCTTCGTGATCATGCTGCCGATCGCGCTCAGCACCGGCAATCCCGAAAAAGGCTGGCAGGCCGGCCTCGTCTGGGTGTTCTTCCAGAGCTTCATCCTGATGATCGGCGGCTTCATCGCGCCTTATGTCCGCGCCATCACGCCCCGCGCCGCCCTGCTCGGCACGCTCGCCGGCGTGTCCATCACCTTCATTTCGATGAAGCCGGCGCTCGACATGTACATGACGCCGGTGATCGGCCTCACTTGCTTTGCCATCATCATGGTGAGCTGGTTTGGCGGCGTGAAATATCCGAAGGGCATCCCAGCGGGCCTCGTCGCCATCATCGTCGGCATGATCATCGCCTGGGGATCGAACCTCTTCAATCTCGGCTACGGCGGGCTGAGCCTCGACGGGCTTGGCAAAGCCATCTCGGGCTTTGGCTTCTCGCTGCCGATCCCGGCCGTCAACACGGTGTTCTCCGGCTTCGAATATCTCGGCATCATCCTCGTCACCGCAATTCCGTTCGGCATCTATGACCTTGTCGAGGCCATGGACAATGTCGAGAGTGCGGAAGCCGCGGGCGACCCCTACCCCACCACGCGGGTGCTGACCGCCGACGGCGTTGTCAGCCTCATCGGCTGCCTCATGGGCAACCCGTTCATCAACGCGGTCTACATCGGCCATCCTGGCTGGAAGGCTATGGGCGGCCGCATCGGTTATTCCGCCGCGACCGGCTTCATGGTGATCATCCTCGCCTGGTTCGGCGTCATCGCGGTGCTGCTGGCCTTGATCCCCGTGGTCGCGATTTCGCCGATCCTGCTCTATATCGGCATGCTGATCGGCGCGCAGGCGTTCCAGACCACGCCCGCCAAACACGCACCGGCGATCGTGCTTGCGCTGATGCCGCATCTCGCCGCCTGGGCCAAAACCATGCTCGATGGCGCGCTTGGCGCGGCGGGCACAAGCGCCGCAGCAGTTGGCCTCGACAAGCTCGCGGGCCAGGGTGTGCTCTATGACGGCCTGAAATTGCTCGGCGGTGGCTCGATCGTGACCGGGCTCGTGCTCGGAGCGATCGGGACATTCGTCATCGACCGGCAGTTCGCCAGGGCGTCGGCGTTCGCCCTTGCCGGCGCAATCCTTACCTACTTCGGCTTCATGCATGGTGAGGCGATCGGCATTCCCCTCGTCCCGCCGACGATCGCGGTCGCCTATCTCATCGTCGCGGCCTTCATCTATGGGCTGAGCCGCTATCCGGAGCTGGCTACGATCGAGATGGCACCGCCGCCCAAGGAGGCGCTCGCCCATCCGGCGGAGTGAACCGCTGCAATCGGCGCGCGCCGGCACACTACCGGCGCGCGATTGCGTATGCGGCGTGGATAGCTGCTTTGGCACATTGACCTGCCTCCCGGTTGGTATCACCCTTGCTTGACGGGCATGAGGCCAACCAGGAGGTGTTCACATGCCAAGCGCATTGTTTATGAGGCGATTCCTGTGCTGCGCCGCCACCGCCGGCGCGCTCGCATTCGCACAGGCGGCGAATGCCGCGGACAAGGTCACCTTCCTCACCAATTGGTTTGCCCAGGCTGAACACGGCGGCTTCTACGAAGCCAAGGCGACCGGCCTCTACGACAAGGCCGGGCTCGACGTCACCATCAAGATGGGCGGCCCGCAGATCAACGTGATGCAGCTTCTGCTCGCCGGCGAAGCTGACGTCGTCATGGGCTACGATCTCCAGGTGCTGAAAGGGCTGGAGCAGGGCTTTCCGGTCACCACCATTGCGACCTCGTTTCAATTCGACCTGCAAGGCATGATGACCCATCCGGACGTCAACAGCCTTGCCGATCTCAAGGGCAAGACCATCCTGGTGGCGTCGTCAGGCCGCGTGACCTGGTGGCCGTGGTTCAAGGCGAAATACGGCTACTCCGACGAGCAGACGCGGCCTTACACATTCAACCTGCAGCCGTTCTTTGCCGACCCCAATGCGGTGCAGCAGGCCTATCCGTCGTCGGAGCCGTTCGCGGCCAAGCAGGCCGGACATGCGGTGAAATTCTTCCTGTTCGCCAAGGACGGCTACCCGCCCTACGGCACCACCACGGTCACGACCAAGACCTTCGTCGAGAAGCGGCCGGATGTCGCCGCACGTTTCGTGAAGGCGACGCTCGAGGGCTGGCGCGACTACATGAAAAATCCCAGACCGGCCAACGTCCTCATCAAGGCCGCCGATCCGAAGATGACCGACGCGCAGATCGCCTTCGCCATCGAGCAACTCAAGGAGCTCAAGGCCCTCGACGGCGGCGATGCCGCAACCATGGGCATCGGCATCATGACCGAGGCGCGCTGGAAGGCGACCTACGATTTCGCGGTCGCGGGCGGCCTCCTCAAGCCCGAGGTCGATTGGCGTGCGGCCTTCACTGACCGCTTCGTTAAAGGGCTAAAATTGTCGATGTGAGGACGGCGGTGCTGGCGCCCAACGAGGCCATGCCGGCCGTCGAAGTGCTGTCGGCGGAAAAGATCTTCGCCGACGGCACGCGCGCGCTCGCGCCGGTCTCGCTGACCATCGCCCAGGGCGAGTTCGTCACCCTCATCGGCCCGTCAGGTTGCGGCAAGACCACGCTCCTCAAGCTGATGGCGAACCTGCTGGAGCCGTCGGACGGTCGCGTGTTGTGGTGGCGCGGCGGTTACGACCAGGTCGTCGCCAAAGGTCGGCAGGTGGCTTTCGTCTTCCAGGACCCGACGCTGATGCCGTGGGCGCGCGTCGAGACCAATGTACGCCTGCCGCTTGATCTTGCAGGCGTCGCCAAGGGGACCGGCCGCGAGCGTTCGCTTGCAGCACTCGACCGGGTCGGCCTCAAGAAATTCGCCCGGCATTATCCGCGGCAATTGTCAGGCGGCATGAAAATGCGTGTCTCGATTGCCCGCAGCCTCGTCGTCGATCCGGAGCTTTTGCTCATGGACGAGCCATTCGGTGCGCTCGACGAGTTCACCCGCAACCGGCTCGATGACGATCTCGTCAAACTCGCCTTCGAGCGCAAGCTCACCACCGTGTTCGTCACCCATTCGATCTACGAAGCGGTGTTTCTGTCGTCGCGCGTCGTCGTGATGGCGACCCATCCTGGGCGCGTATTTGCCGAACTCGCCATCGAGGAGCCGCAGCCGCGCGCCGAAGGCTTCCGCAATTCCGCGCGCTTCGCCGAATATTGCCGCAACCTCTCGGGCCTGCTCGCCAAGGCCTCCGCCGCATGACGATGAAGTCCGAAACGGCGTTGTCGGTATTCGCGCCGCTGCTGGTCGGCGTTGCGCTGCTGGCGTTCTGGGAAATCGCGTGCCGCGCGTTCGACGTGCCGATCTTTCTCCTGCCCAAGCCGACCGACATTGCGCGCACGCTCGCCGCGAACTGGCCGACGCTCATGGGCGCGCTGGGCCGAACCCTCGGCGTGGCGCTCGAGGCCTTTGCGGCCGCGATCGTGCTCGGGACGCTGATCGCGTTCCTGTTCGTGCAAAGCCGCATCATCGAGAAGAGCCTCTTCCCTTACGCGGTGTTGCTCCAGGTCACCCCGATCGTCGCGATCGCGCCGCTGATCATCATCCTCGTCAAGGATACGCATCTCGCGCTCACCGTGTGCGCGACGGTGGTCGCGATCTTTCCCATCATTTCCAACACCACGATCGGCCTGCGCAGCGTCGATGCCGGCCTCATCAATCTGTTCCGCATGAACCGCGCCGGCCGCTTGCAGACGCTGGTGCGGCTGCGCATTCCAAGCGCTGCCCCCTACTTCTTCGGCGGCCTGCGCATCTCGAGCGGCCTCTCGCTCATTGGCGCCGTCGTCGCGGAATTCGTCGCCGGCACCGGCGGCCGGAGTTCCGGGCTCGCCTATGAGATCCTTCAGGCGGGGTTCCAGCTTGACATCCCGCTGATGTTCGCGGCCCTGTTGCTGATCACGCTCGCGGGGGTTGGGATGTTCGTGGCCATGGTCGGCCTGTCCCGACTTGCCCTCGGGCATTGGCACGAAAGCGAAGTCGGAGCGGAAACGTGACCTCGATGTTGATCCGCGGCGCGGACGGGATTTTCACCGGCCTGCCGGGCGATGCGATGCGCGCGACCGGCGCAATCCGCATCACCAATGGCCGCATTGCCGAGATCGGCGCGCTGTCTCCGGCTCCCGGCGAGCGCGTCATCGACGCGACCGGCTGCGTCATCTATCCGGGGCTTGTCTCAACGCATCATCACCTGTTCCAGAGCGTGCTGAAGGGCGTGCGCTCCGGCATCAACCTGCCGCTGATGGGATGGCTGCGCTCGGTGCCGCACGGCTATTGGCGCAAGGTCGACGAAGAAGGGCTCTACATTGCGGCCCGCATCGGGCTGGTCGAACTCCTGTTGTCCGGCACGACGACGGCCGCCGACCACCATTATGTATTCTCCGACACCTATCGCTTCGATCCGGCGGACGTGATCTTTGAGGTGGCGCGCGATCTCGGGCTGCGTCTCGTCTTCTGCCGCGGCGGCGGCACGGTGGCGCGACCCGTCGACGGTCACGAAGCCGTGCCGATTCCGGTCGAGCCGCTCGACGGCATGATCAAGTCGATTTCGGCGTGCGCGCAGCGCTTTCACGATCCGTCACCGGATAGCATGCGCCGGGTCGCCTTCGCGCCGACGACGCCGCCATGGTCGGTGAAGCCCGAAGAACTAAAGGTCATCGCCGCCGCCGCGCGCCGCCTCGGCCTCAAGCTGCACAGCCACCTCTCCGAAACCTACGACTACGTGCAGTTCTGTCTCGACAAGTTCGGCAAGAAGCCGGTGCACTGGATTGCCGAACACGACTGGCTCGGGCCCGACGTGTGGTTTGCCCACCTCGTCCACGTGGACGACGAGGAACTGGCGATTCTGGTCGAGACCGGCACCGGCATGGCGCACTGCCCGCAATCCAACTGCCGGCTTGGCTCGGGGATCGCGCCGGCCGACAAGATGGCGCTGCGGGGCGGGCTCGTCTCGCTCGCGGTCGACGGCGCGGCCTCGAACGAATCCGCCGACATGATCAGCGAGATGAATTCGGCCTGGCACACGCATCGCGCCGCGAAGGGCGCGAGCGCCACGACCGTCGAGGAAGTGGTGCGCTGGGCGACCGTCAACGGCGCCCGCGTACTCGGCTTCGACGACATCGGCGTACTTGCGCCCGGCAAGCTCGCCGACATCGCAATCTTCAACCTGTCGAGCCCGCGCTATTTCGGCCTGCACGACCCGCTGATCGGTCCGGTCGCCGGCGCCGGCGCCGCCGATCTCAAGCTCCTGATGGTCGGCGGCCGCATCGTCGTCGAGAACGGCACGATTCCGGGCCTCGACATCGAGAAGCTGCGCCGCGACGCCGCCGCCCTCATCAAACGCATTGCGGCGTGACGATTTAAGCTTGGATTATGATGAATACAGTGGCTTTTTTGCCCCTCCACTTCCGGTGTAGGACGCCAACTGTTCGGCCGCATCCCAAGCGGCACTCATGAATCCCTTCGGTGTAAATAGAATTCGTTGCCAGTCGCCCTGCAAGCCGCCAACCTCGTGTGTATCTACCCCCTCCTCCACCATGAGTACAATCGGCTTTTCAAGTGCTAAAGCCACGCCCTTTTCTTCCAGAAGCCAAGGGCTCGTTGTATAGAGGCCATCTTCGCGACGCTTGTGCCTGGTCATTATGGAGAGAAAACATTCCACTGTCTTGATTCTCTCAATAACAACCGCGCTGATGGAGGCGTGCGCGTGCTGGCCCGTTACGACCCGCAATCCGCGATCTCTCAGCAGTTTTGCGATTCCATCGAAATATTCGGTTTCTTCAAATCGGTAGGAAACGAAAACCGTTCGCGGCTCGATCGGTCGACGCCGCGACGACATCTTCTCGATGGTGTCGTTTAGCTTGTTAATTACGTAGACGTTCGAAACGTCATTGTCCGGTCCATATATCTTGGTCTCTCTTTTTTTAGATGCGACGAGTTCATCTCGCAGGCGTTCGAGGTCTGTTTCAGACACTGCCCACTGCAACTCGACTTGACATTTTGCAAGCGCCGCGCGGACCTCTCCCTGGAAGCGCGCGGGATCAATGCGTTTATCAAGCTTAAAATAATGAATGAAACGTGCGCGCTCGCCTTTGAAGAACTCTGCCCGCTTCGCTTCCATGAGCGCAAAGTCGATATGAAGAACAAAGACAATCTCCGGCCGCGATTTCCTCACGTGGAATATGCAATCAGACGCCTCATCGAGATCAAACTTCAGGGGATCAATGAATATGGTGTTCCAATCTCCGGTTCGAAGCTCTTGTTGCGCTCTGCGAAGGCTATCGATCTCGGTGATAGTGATGACGGCTTGATGGCCCCTGAAAGCGTGAAAGAGGATCCCGATCTGGTGTTGGTCCTTGTCACAAACCAAAATCTTAAGCGGGACCTGGTTCGACTCCATTCCGACCACCTAAAGCTGCAAATGCTAACTTGCAATAACATCCTAAGCGATGCCGGCTTGCGGAGCAATTTGAGGCTCCAATATGCCGCAAGGATCGGGCACTGCTGCCTTTTCCAAACGTCGCGCCGGTGCTGACCCGTGTGTTTCTTCTTCACGAAACCGAGGTTGTGGGGATCGCAGTCGATCTAGACGTTTCAGCTAGCTAATGTGGCGCACCTACTCGCCTTTTGAACCTGCCGCTCACCTGCTGTGACTCACACACGGTAAGCCAGACATTTCGAAGGGGATTGCCATGAGCCAGGTCCTCACACGGCAAACAAACGTGCTCATTGTCGGCGCCGGTCCGACCGGTCTCGCACTCGCATGCGATCTGCGGAGCCGGGGCATCGATGTGGCGATTATCGATAAGGCCGCGGCACCGGCGACGACCTCGCGTGCGCTCGGACTGCACCCGCGCGGGAGCGAAATCCTCGCGCGTCTCGGCGCGCTTGGAGACCTGCCCGAAGCCGCGGTGCATGCCTTCGCAATCAATATCTGCGTTGGCGAGCGGCGGCTGGCCCGCATCGCAATGGCCAGTGCACCCGACGGCGTCACTCCTGGCCTTCTCGTGATCGGACAGGCTGAGATCGAAGCGCGGCTTCGGGCGCGGCTGGCGGCGCTCGGCTGTGAAGTAGCGTGGGGCAGTGAACTCGCCGGCATCGACCGCGAGGACACTGCGATCAACGCGACGGTACGATCGAAAGACGGTGAAGCCCTCCTAAACGCGGACTGGCTGGTAGGTTGCGATGGCGCTCACAGCGCGGTGCGCAAGCTCGCCGGGATCGCCTTTGACGGAACGGCGTTCGCGGAGCGGTTCATGCTCGCCGACGTGCGGCTCGATTGGCAGCGGCCTGCAAACGAATCCGTCGCGTGGCTCCATCGCGACGGCGTGCTCGCGGCCATCCCGCTTCCCGGAAACATCTGGCGCATCATGGCCGAACTGCCGGCCGAACTCGAACTCAAAGTCGAGCAGAACGGCTCGCCCTCCGAGGAAGCCGCGCGTGACCTGCTTTACCGGTGTTTCAAGGAGCGGCTCGGCGATACGACGACCCGCATCGGCGAAATGACCTGGATTTCCTTGTTCCGGTTTCATCGCCGCCTGGCGTCGACCTACCGCCGCGGACGCATCCTCATCGCCGGAGACGCCGCTCACATTCATAGCCCGTTCGGCGGACAAGGAACGAACACGGGCCTCGGTGACGCGTACAATCTCGGCTGGAAGCTGGCGATGGTCGCACAAGGCCGCGCGGACGACCGGCTCCTCGACACCTATGGGGCCGAGCGACGCCCCGTCGCGGCTGATGTCCTCGCCACGACAACAACGAACACGACCTTGCTGCTGGGCAACACGCTGATCAAAAGGCTGGTACGCGACTTCGCGTTTGTGCCTGCCCTGCGCGTTCCGGCCGTACAGCGCAAGATGGCGGCCAAGGCTTCTCAGCTGAACATCGGCTATGCCGGCGGCCCGCTCGCAACTGAGAGCGTATTGTCACGCATTGCCCGCATTCTGCGATCGAAACCGATCGCCGGCGCCAGAGGTGCAAACGCGGTGTGCGTGATGCTCCCCGATGGAAAGCCGACGACACTCGCCGAGCAGATCTCTTCGGGCTGGGCGCTGCTTCTGTTCGGGGCCGATCGTGCGGCAGGGCGGGATTGCGCGGCCGCGGCCCGCTCCCGACTGGGCAGAGACGTCCGGGTCATCCGTATCTTGCCGTGCGGCATGGCCATGGCCGCGCGCGACACCGCGGGAGTCGACACTGTGCTGCAGGATGATCGCGGGTCGATCGCCGCTGCTTATCGCCCCGGAGCCGCCGAAACCATTCTCCTGCGTCCCGATGGCCATCTGGCCTGGCGTGCGTCGCGGCCAAATGCGGCCAGGCTGCGCAAATGGCTGCGCACGGCTTTGGATCAGACTAACCGGGAAGACTCGGGCCGGCATGATGAAGTGCCGCGGATTCTTATGCCCGAACTCAGCCCCCAGTAATTCAAGGGAAGGCCGGTCTGGCGGCCATCCTTCGTCAGGTACCCTCAAACGCACATGGCCGGGCGCGGGCCCGGCCATGGTAGCCATCGACAAACGACGAAGTGAGCGACGGTCAACCGTCGACGATCAACCGCTGACGAGCAACCGTCGGCGATCACTTGCCGGGGAGCTTGTCGTCCACGCCCTTCACATAGAAGTTCATGCCGAGAATCTGGCCGTCGTCGAGATGGTCGCCGCCCTTGCATTCGACGGTCTTGCCATCCTGCGCGACGACCGGGCACTTGAAGGGATGAAGCGTGCCGGCGACGATCGCGGCCTCGGTGTCCATCGCCATCTTCTTCACGTCGTCGGGCATGTTGGTGAAGGGCGCCATCACGACGAGCTTCGACTTGAGGCCGCCCCAGGTGTCGGTCGAGGTCCACTTGTTGCCGAGCTCGAGCTTGACGCGGTCGTCGTAGTACGGAGCCCAGTTGTCGACGATCGCGGTGAGCTGCGCCTTCGGGCCGAACTTGATCATGTCGGAGTCCTGGCCGAACGCGTAGGCGTTGCGCGAGGCAGCGATCTGCATCGCGGCCGGGCTGTCGGTGTGCTGCATGATGACGTCGGCACCTTGGTCGAGCAGAGCCTTGGCAGCATCGGCTTCCTTGCCCGGATCGAACCAGGTGTTCACCCAGATGATTTTCACCTTGATGTCGGGATTGATCGACTGGGCGCCCAGCATGGTGGCGTTGATGCCCGAGACCACTTCCGGGATCGGGAACGACACGATGTAGCCGAGCACGCCGGACTTCGACATCTTGGCGGCGATCTGACCCTGGATGTAGCGGCCCTCGTAGAACCGGCCCGAATAGGTCGCGACGTTCTTTTCGCGCTTGTAACCGGTGGCATGCTCGAAGTTCACGCGCGGATACTTCTTGGCGACCTTGACGGTCGGGTCCATGTAGCCGAACGAAGTGGTGAAGATCAGCCTGTTGCCGGCGCGCACGAGCTGCTCGATGGAGCGCTCGGCGTCGGGGCCTTCCGGCACGTTTTCGAGATAGGTCGTGTCGATCTTGTCGCCCATGTCCTTGACGAGACCTTGCCGACCCACTTCATGCTGGTAGGTCCAGCCGAAATCGCCCACCGGTCCGAGGTAGATGAACCCGACCTTGAGCTTGCCCTCCGCACTCTTGGCGTCGGGAATGGTGCCCGGAAACATGGCTGCAAACCCGAACGCGGCGGCCGCGGCCGTGGCAGCAGCGATAGCAATGACGGGTAATCTCATATCAAACTCCGATTTATAGCGGGGGGATTTGGTTGCACGGATGCGGGCGCCCGCCCGCGCGCCTCCGTGGCTGCTCAGCGGTCCGGCACGAACACCAGACCCAATGACGCGGGCGCCGCGGACCCGGCAAGACCGCGGCCTCGCGAAATCACGATCAGAACCAGGATGGTCGCGAGATACGGCAAGGATGACATGAACTGGGGTGGAATGGGCAATCCCAACGCCTGCACGTGAAGCTGGGAGATCGTGACGGCGCCGAACAGATAAGCCCCGATCACCAGCCGGCCCGGCAGCCATGATGCGAAGACGACGAGCGCAAGCGCGATCCAGCCGCGTCCCGCCGTCATTCCGGGAATGAAGAACGGCGTGTAGGCGAGCGGCAGATAGGCGCCGGCAAGTCCCGCGCAGGCGCCGCCGAATAGGACCGCGAGGAAACGGATGCGCAGCACCGGATAACCGAGCGCATGGGCCGAAACGTGGTTGTCGCCGACAGCCCGGAGGATCAACCCCGCGCGCGTGCGGTAGAGAAACCACCAGATGCCGATCACGAGCGCGATCGACAGGTAGACGAAGCCGTCCTGGCCGAACAGGATTTTGCCCACGAACGGGATGCTGGTGAGTCCGGGAATATCGAGGTGCGGCGCGGTCTCGACGCGCTCGCCGACAAAGCCCGCGCCGATCAGGCCCGACAGGCCGACACCGAAGATCGTGAGCGCAAGGCCCGCCGCGACCTGGTTGACCGCAAGTCCCAGGGTCAAGACGGCAAAGATCGCCGACGTGAACACCCCGGCGAGAATACCCGCGAGCGCGCCGACGACCACCGATCCGGCGAATGACCCGGTGTAGGAGTGGGTGAAATAGGCGCCAGCGAAGCCGCAGGCCGCGCCCATGATCATCATGCCCTCGATCCCGAGGTTGAGGACACCGGAGCGCTCGGCGACAAGCTCTCCGGACGCGGCGAGGAGCAGCGGCGTCGAGGCGGCGATCACCGAGAGGATGATCGGCTCAAGCATTTCCATCGACGGCAGCTCCAAGGCGGGACGATACCAGGCGAATGCGGTAGAGGATCATCGAATCGCACGCAAGCACGTAGAACAGCAAAATGCCCTGGAAAACCTTGGTGAGATCGAGCGGCACCTTGATGGAAATCTGCGCCTGCTCGCCGCCGATGAAAGTGAGCGCCAGGAAAAGACCGGCGATGAGGATGCCGATCGGATTGAGCCGACCAAGAAACGCCACGATGATCGCAGTGAAGCCGTAGCCGGGCGAGAAGTTCGGCTGCAGGTGGCCGACCGGCCCCGCGACTTCGATGATGCCGGCAAGGCCTGCGAGCGCGCCTGAAATCATGAAGGTCAGGATGATGAGCCGGTTGGCGTCGAAGCCCGCGAACCGCGCGGCGCGCGGCGCCGCACCGACCACCCTGATCTCGAAGCCCTTGATGGTGCGGCCGAGCAGCACCGTCGCGATCATGACGACGATCAGCGCCAGCACCGAGCCGAGGTGGAGGCGCGTCCCCTCGGCCAGGATCGGGACCGTCGCGACCGGATCGAACTCGGCGGTCGTTGGAAAGTTGAAGCCGTTGGGATCGCGCCAAGGCCCGCGCACAAGGTAGTCGAGGCCGAGATCGGCGACATAGACCAGCATCAGGCTCGTGAGAATCTCGCTCGCCCCGAAATAGATCTTGCACAGCGCCGGGATCAGCCCATAAAGCGCACCGCCGATCGCGCCCAACACCAGCATCGCCGGCAGCACCCATATTCCCGCATCGGTGCCCTGGGTCGTGACCGCGAGCCACGATCCGCAGACGGCGCCGACGAGGAACTGGCCCTCAGCGCCGATATTCCAGACGTTGGCGATGTAGCAGAGCGACAAGCCGACCGCGATCATGACGAGCGGCGTTGCCTTTACCACGAGCTCGACCAGCGAATAGCTGTCGGTCAGCGGCTCGATGAAATAGACCTCGAGTGCGGTCAGTGGATTCTTGCCCAACACCGCAAACAGGATCGCCATCGTCACGAGCGTGAGCCCGATCGCGATCAGCGGCGAGGCGATCGCGATGGTGGTGGAGCGTTCGGCGCGGCGCTCAAGCACCAGCTGCATGGCTCACGCTCCCTTGCTCGATCCCTTGCTCGGCAGCCGCTTTGCCCTTGCTGCCTCCCATCAACAGGCCGAGGGTCTCGCGGTTGGATTTTGCGGCTTCCATCGGCTCGGACAGCGTGCCGTGGAAGATCACGGCAATGCGGTCGGCGATCTCCTCGATCTCATCGAGATCCTGGCTGATCACGAGCACCGCCGCCCCCCGCGTGGCAAGGTTGATCAGCGCTTGTCGTATCGTTGCGGCGGCGCCGGCGTCGACGCCCCACGTCGGCTGCGCGACGACGAGCACGCCGGGTTCGCGGAGGATTTCCCGGCCTACCACGAACTTCTGCAGGTTGCCGCCCGAGAGACTTACGGCCTCGGGGTCGCGCTTGGCTTTGCGCACATCGAAGGCCTTGGTGGTGTTATCGACGACGGCGAGCGTCGCGCCGCGATCGATGAAGCCGTGATGGACCATGCCGGCGGCGGCGTGGCCGGTGAGCAGTGCATTGTCGGACAGTTTCATGCGCGGCGCGGTGCCGTGGCCGAGCCGTTCCTCGGGCACGAAGGCAACGCCGAGCTTGCGCCGTTCGGTGATCGAGGCGCGCCCGACCGCCTGACCATCGACGATGATGTTGTCGGCGTGACGGGAGAGACGCTCGCCCGAGATCGCGGAGAACAATTCGTCCTGGCCATTGCCGGAGACCCCGGCAAGTCCGACGATTTCGCCGCCGTGGACATCGAGCGAAATCTGTTTGAGCTGCACCCCGTGCGGGTCGTCGGGCTCAAGGGTGAGATCGTGGACGCGCAGGCGTACAGGTCCTTGCTTGCGTCCGGTCTCGGCCCGCACCTCGCCGATATCGGCGCCAACCATCATGCGCGCCAGCGATGCGGCCGTCTCCTGGCGCGGATCGCAGGTCGCGACCTTCTTGCCGCCGCGCAGGATGGTCGCGGTGTCGCACAGCGCCTTCACCTCATCGAGCTTGTGGGAAATGTAAAGGATTGCGCGACCTTCGCTCTTGAGCCTCCGCAGCGTGATGAACAACTGATCGGTTTCCTGCGGCGTGAGCACCGATGTCGGTTCATCGAGGATCAGGAGCTTCGGATTTTGCATCAGCGCACGCACGATTTCGATGCGCTGCCGCTCGCCGACCGACAGTCGCCACACTTCGCGGCCGGGCTCGAGCGGAAGACCGTAGTCGCGGGACAGCTCGGCGAGCCGCTTCGACATCGCCGCGAAAGGCTCCTTGCCGGAGAGGCCAAGGGCCACGTTTTCAGCCACGGTCAAATTCTCGAACAGCGAGAAATGCTGAAACACCATCCCGATGCCAAGCGACCGCGCCGCCGACGGACCGGACAGCACGACCTTGTTGCCCATCCAGGCAATATCGCCCGACGTCGGCTGCAACAGGCCGTAGATGATCTTGACGAGCGTGGACTTGCCGGCACCGTTCTCGCCGAGCAGCGCGTGCGTCTCCGTCGGATAGAGATCGAGGTCGATCGAGTCGTTGGCGGCGAAGGTGCCGAACTTCTTGGTGATGTGGATGGCCGACAGAAGCGGTTCACGTCCGGGCTTCGGCTGGGGCGTGGGATCAAGCATGGTTGGCCCCACGAGGCCGCTCGGTCGCGCCCGCGGGCGTAGATTTCGCCGCCGCAGCGGCGTCGCGCATGATCAAGAGCTGGGCTGCGATCGAGGCTGCGATCGCGGCGGGAGCCTTGTCCTTGATCTCGGTGAGGCCGATCGGACAAACGAGGCGCGCAATGTCATCGTCCGCAAGGCCGATCTGGCGCAGCCGGCTGACGAAGCGCGCTCGTTTAGTCGCGCTGCCGATCAGGCCCACATAACGAAAGCGTCGGGCGAGCAACGCTGCGGCAACAATGTCGAGATCAAGAGCGTGGCTGTGGGTCATCACGGCAATGAAGGCCCCGTCGGGGGCTCGATCGATGAACCGCACCGGATCGCCACCGCTGTGGCAGGTCACGTTGCCGGGAACATGGGTCGGAAAGGCATTCGGCCGCGGATCGATCCAGCTGACCGCGAAGGGCAGCGGCGCCAGCGCAAGTACGAGGCCCTGACCGACATGGCCGGCGCCGAAGAGATAGAGCGGCGTCGCGTCGTTGCCGAACCGCTCCGCGAGGCGGCCGTCCGCAAGGCGCCCATAGCCTGCCGCCGGCGGAGCGACGTCATTGCCGGCCATGCGTCGCGAGGCCGGATTGCCGGGCTCGGCAACAGTGATCAGTTCGCCCGCACCCTCGGCGACAGCGAACGGAGCAACCTTTTCGAGGTCGCCGATCCCAAAGCGCTCCAGCGTCACCGTCACCCGGCCGCCGCAGCATTGTCCGAGCTCAGGGCCTAACGCTTTGTTGAGCCTGCGGAATGTGGCGCCCTCGCCGGCCATCATCTGTTGCGCTTCGGCGAGCGCGAGCCACTCCAGCGCGCCGCCACCAATGGTGCCGCTGAAACGCCCGTCAGGGCGCACGATCATGCGGGCGCCGACTTCGCGCGGGCTCGAGCCGTGCGAGTCCGACAGGGTCACCAGCACCGCCGCGCCATGCTCGGTGATGAATCGTTCGATCGTGGGCCAGACCCGGACCATTGTTTCTCAATGCTGCGCCATTGCCCCTACGGCATGCAAGATCGATTCCGGGGTCGCCGGCGCGTGGAGCGACACCGGCTGTCCGGGCTTAAGGCTTGCGATCGCGTCAGCGATGGCCCCGAAGACCGAAATGCCCAGCATCAGCGGCGGCTCTCCCACGGCCTTCGAGCGGTAGATCGTCGGTTCACGGTTCGCGCCTTTGAACAAGGTCACACGGAAATCGGCCGGCACGTCGGGCGCGCAGGGAATCTTGTAGGTCGAGGGAGCGTGGGTCAGCAGGCGGCCGTTGGCGTCGTAGACGAGTTCCTCGGTGGTGAGCCAGCCCATGCCCTGGACGAACCCGCCCTCGATTTGGCCGATATCGATCGACGGATTGAGCGAGTGGCCGACGTCGTGAAGGATGTCCACCCGTTGCACCTTCATCTCGCCGGTCGTGATGTCGACCAGGACTTCGGAGCAGGCGGCGCCATAGGAGAAATAATAGAACGGCCGTCCAGTCGCTTTCTTCGCGTCCCAATGAATTTCGGGCGTCTTGTAGAAGCCGGTCGAGGACAGCGAAACGCGGGCGAAGTAGGCCTCCTTGACCAGGTCCGGAAACGAGATCGACCAGTTCGAGATCAGCACCTGATTATCGAGAAACTTGATGCGATCGGCCGGCACCTCCCATTTTTCCGAAGCAAAATCGATAAGTCGACCCTTGATGGCCGCCGCCGCCGCCCGCGCGGCCATGCCATTGAGATCGGTGCCCGAGGAGGCCGCGGTCGCCGAGGTGTTGGGCACCTTCGCGGTCGTGGTGGCAGTGATCTTGACCTTGTCGAGGTCGATGCCGAATTCCTCCGCGACCACCTGGGCGATCTTGATGAAGAGCCCCTGCCCCATCTCGGTCCCGCCGTGGTTCAGGTGCACCGAACCGTCCTGATAGACGTGGACGAGCGCGCCGGCCTGGTTGAGGAAGGTCGTGGTGAACGAGATGCCGAACTTGATCGGCGTCAGCGCAATTCCCCGCTTGAGGAAACGGCTATCGCGATTGAATGCCGTTATCGCCGCACGCCGCGCGCGGTAATCCGAACTTTCCTCCAGTTGGTCGATCAACTCCGGCATGATGTTGTCGGTGACCTGCATGCCGTAGGGCGTCATGTCCCGGCCGGGGCCATAGAAGTTGCGCTTGCGCACATCGAGCGGATCGATGCCGAGCGTGCAGGCGATGTCATCGAGCGTGCGCTCGATCGCGACCATGCCCTGAGGGCCGCCGAAGCCCCGGAACGCCGTGTTCGACACGGTGTGCGTCTTCATCCGCTTGCTGAGGATGTGCGCCGCCGGCAGATAATAGGCATTGTCGGCGTGGAACATGGCGCGATCGTTGATCGCCGCTGACAGATCGGCGGAATAGCCGCAGCGCGAGGCCAGCACGAGATCGACGCCCTGAAGCCGGCCCTCGCTATCGAAGCCCGCCCGATAATCGGCGCGGAAATCGTGACGCTTGCCGGTCATCGCCATGTCGTCGTCGCGGTCGAGCCTGATCTTGCACGGGCGCCCCGTGACGCGGGCCGCGACCGCCGCAATCGCCGCCCATTGCGCGGCCTGGCTCTCCTTGCCGCCGAACGCGCCGCCCATGCGGCGCACCTCGACTGTCACCGCCGCGTTCGGGAGCTTGAGCGCGTGGGCGACGATGTGCTGCAACTCGCTCGGATGCTGGGTCGAGGCATGGACCATCATGTCGTCCTCGCCCGGAATGGCGAGCGACACTTGGCCTTCGAGATAGAAGTGCTCCTGGCCACCGATCCGAACCATGCCCTCGACATGGCGCTCTGCTGCTGCGAGCGCACTGGCGCTATCACCTTGCTGGAAGACGTAATCCGGCAGGATGTGGCAGTCGGCCTTGAGCGCGTCGTCGACCGAGACCAGCGGCGTCTCGGCCGCGATATCGACCTTTGCGAGCCGCACGGCGCGGCGGGCCTGGTCGCGCGTTTCGGCAGCGACGGCAAACAACACTTGCCCGTGGAATTCGACCTCCCCGTCGGCGAATATCGGATCGTCGCCCATGACCGGGCTTGCGTCGTTCTTGCCGGGAACGTCCTTGGCGGTGAGCACGGCAACCACGCCCGGCGCCGCGCGCACGGCATCGAGATCGAGTTTCACGACGCGCCCGCGCGCCGCGGGGGAGCCGCCGACGGCGATATGAAGCGTGCCCGCGGGCTCGCGCACATCGTCCACATAGACCGCGCTGCCGGAGACGTGGCGAGGCGCGGAATCGTGGCGCGTCGATACGCCGACCACGCGTAGCGTGTGGTCCGGCGCGACAGTCTCGTCGGGCGAGCGTTCAGTGACCGGCGGCATGTTCCACCTCCCGCCAGCCGACGACGCGCGTTGCCTGCGACGAAGCGCCAGCGATTTCGGCGAGCGCTTTCCTGAGCAACGCGCACGCGACCTCAAGGCGATAAGCGGCACTCGCGCGCATGTCGTCGATTGGCTTGAACTCATCGCCGAGCCGTTCGCACGCCGTGGCGACGGCTCGCCCGTCGGCGACGTCGGCACCAACGAGCGCCGCCTCCACCGCCTTGGCGCGCTTCGGTGTCGCCGCCATGCCTCCGAAGGCGATGCGCGCCTCGACGATGCGCGAACCTGCAAGGCGCACCCAGAACGCGCCCATGACCGCGGAAATATCCTGGTCGAAGCGCTTCGATATCTTATAGCAGCGAAAGCCCGCATCCGGCGCAAGCCTCGGCACACGCACCGCCCGCACGAATTCGCCGGGATCGCGCCGCTGCTTGCCGTAAGCGATGAAGAAATCCTCGAGCGGCATTTCACGAAGCGCATCACCGCGCTGCAACGTCAGCGTCGCGCCGAGCGCGATTAGCGCCGGCGGTGTGTCGCCGATGGGCGAGCCATTGGCGATGTTGCCGCAGAGGGTTCCGACGTTGCGCACCTGCTTGCTGGCAAAGCGTCGCATCAACTCGCCGAGATCGGGATCGATCGCCGCGAGGTGCGGCAGCGCCGCCTCGTGGGTGACCGTCGCCCCGAAGCTCACCGCCTCGGTGCCATCATCGATGTGATCGAGCCCCTTGACCCGGCCGAGCCAGATGATTTTGCGCAGATCACGCATCTGCTTGGTTATCCACAGGCCGACATCGGTCGCGCCGCCGACCAGCACCGCGTCCGGGTGTTTCACATAGAGAGCCGCGAGCGACGAAATGCTCGCGGGCGCCGCAAAAAAGCGATCCGACGATCCGATCATCAGGTTGGCATCGTCATCAAGCGCCGCGAGTGCGCCGGCGACCGCAGGCTCCTCTTCCGTAAAATGGTCTGTGGTCGCCCCGGCACAAGCCGCAAGACCGGCGTCGATGATCGGCCGGTAGCCAGTGCAGCGGCACAGATTCCCGGCAATCCACGTGTTCACAACATCGCGGGTCACGCTGCGCCGATCCGGCGCGTGAAAGAGGGCGAACAGCGACATGACAAAGCCGGGGGTGCAGAAGCCGCATTGCGACCCATGCGAATCGACCATCGCCTGCTGAACCGGGTGCAGCGCACCATTGGAGGCGAGATCCTCGACGCTGATGAGGTCGGCGCCATCCGCCTGACCGGCCAACACGATGCAGGCATTGACCGGGGCGTAGACGAGGCAATCACCGACACGGCGCCGCAGTACAATGGTACAGGCACCGCAATCGCCTTCCGCACAGCCTTCTTTGGTGCCGGTCGCGCCTTCCGTGAGGCGAAGGTAATCCAACAAAGTCAGATGCGGCGCAGCGTCCGCAAGCCGCACCACGGCGCCCCGGCGCAGAAACTGAATGTGAGAACGCATACTCTTGTTGCTCTTGCTACCTCGTATGTCCGAACCGGCATGATCAACGAATTCCGCGCGGAGCGAAAGGAAGGAAACGGCACCGCGCCGATCAAACGCACCGCTTGCCGTGCTCGCCTGACATCATGGCTTCTCAAGGAAATAAAGCAGTCGATTCCGCACTGCCGCGAGAATGTGATTCAGGGCGCGCGATTCGAATTCGAGCCGAATAACGCAAACATGCGCGTTGGAACGAATTTCCGCACTGTGGGGAAACCCTTAAAAATGTTGCGCTTTTGTCACATTCCGTGACAAACTCGCGTCCTCCCAATCACCGCAAATTTATCGGGCACTCCCAGCATCGAAAGATGCACGGAACTTTGGGCTGTCCGCTAGGTCGCAAACTTGCTGCTCTAAGTTGTTCCAAAATAAGTATTTTCTACTATAGCCTCTCGGAAGCTGTCCAAGGTCGCTGGCCGATTTTGGTTCCGAAAATTGCGGATCTGGATCGTTGTTCCAATTTTTGCGTCGCTTCGTGGTTAAAAAAAAGGCTTCATCTCGGTCAGCTCTCTCGCCAGAGTAGCGTTCATGTGAGGCCCGCCGCTCGCGGCCCACGTCTCGGGGGATCGAAAATGTCGACCAGAATGATGTCAGTATTTGCCAGGGTGGCAGGGGTGGCCTTGGCAACCAGCGCGCTTGCGGGCGCCGCTTTCGCGGCGGACCTCGGGGCTTATAAGGCGCCGGCGCCTGCGCCTACTCCGTTCTTTATCGTGAACGACAACTCCGTCAGCTTCACTTGGTACGCGAATGCGACCGACCCGGGCGTTTGTGCCGGTCCGATTCCTTCAGGTTTCTGCCCCGGCACGGATAACTCCTTCAACAAGTTCCAGTTTGAAGCGACCCATTTCGATATCTGGAAATACGGCACGGATTTCTACGACATCGCAGCCATCAAATCAGACAAGAACGACCCTATCCGGGGCCTTGCCGGCGCCAGCGGCGCCGTCGAATTTTACGGGTTTGCCCGCAGCACGTTGAGTTTCAATTCCTTGTCCGGCACCAAATGGTTCAGCACTTGGCTGACCAAAGACGTGGCTCTCGAGTGGGGCGGCGACGCCAACAGCGAGAACAACCAGCTTTCTCCCGAAGTGAGAAAGCTCGATCTCGGTTTGAGCTTCACCTTGAATTTGCCGGGTACGGTCAACCTCGGCGTCTTGGCCCAGAAGGAGTGGAACTATAATTCCTTCATGGAAACCAATATCAGCCAATTCACTGGTTGTAACGGTGCTGGCGCTGGTGCCGGTCCCTGCAACACGGGCGATCGTAGTTTCAATTGGGCTCCCCGCCTCGAGCTCGCAGTTTCGGAGCCGCTGACATTCTTCCCGTACCTGCCGCTGACGTGGAACAGCTTCACCGGCGTCACCTTCCCGAAGGGAAGCGGTATCTCCGCGGCGCATCAAGCGACGCTCGGTCTGACCGTGTGGAATGTCGATACCAACGAGACCAAGACGGAAGTCTTCGAAGACAACCGCATCGTGCTCGACATCAGCAAGCTGTGGTGGAACAAGGCCGGCATCTGGGAAGGGTACGTGGGCTGGCGGTATTGGTATAACAAGTTCGGTACCGACCATAACAACGGTGACTTTGCCAACGTCGGCTGCACGCAGCCCGGCACCCTCGGTTGCGCGCCTGGCACCTCGATCGAAAGCACCGTCTATCTGGGCACGACCTACCACTTCAAGTGAGTCTCGCTCGATTGATGGCCTAACGTTCTCTGCATCATGCCCGGCCTTGCGCCGGGCATGATCGTTTTTGAAAGCGGCTACTCGTTGGACCGAAGAAGCCAGCATGATTCCGGCCGTTTGGACGTCAAGGCAAGGGATCGTATGATGTCACACGGTCGTGAGCCCCGAATGACATCGCGCCTGGTCTTGCAACTAACCGGGAGCCATCCATGAAGCCGTGTCTACTGGTTTCAACCCTTGTGGCGGTCATCTTCATCGCGTCGCCATCATGGGCGGGTGGGGGCTACCCGGCGCAGGTGATGCCGTCCTATCCTCATCCTAGCTATTGCGAAGAATGCCTCCCGCGCTGGGAGTCGGACCCGCGGCAATATGCGATCAAACGATATTGGGCGCGACGCCCAGTCCGCGCTCAGGCAACTTCGCAGGCACTCAAGAACCCACCGAAGTGATGCCGTGGTTTATCGGCAGCGCACCGTTTCGTAGTCGCGTGGGGTGGGCAAAGGCGCGGGGCACAAACGTGCATTGGACGCGAAGACTCGGGCGCCGTGCCCACGACCAGCGTCCGGTGGGCACGCGCCGCTAACGCCGCGCTTTGCCACCCTACTGATCGACAGAGCAAGCCTCAGTTCAATATCGGATCTTGTCCGGCTTGGCGGCCCATTCCGCGAACGGCACGTCCGATGTCGGCGTCCGCAGCGTGATGCCGGGGATGCTGCGCTCGGCCGGCGGCAGCGGAATCTCGCGATAGATGAACTCGTCGTCGAAGCCGATCGCGGCGGCCTCGTCGCGCGTGTTGGCGAAATAGAGGGTGCGAAATCGCGCCCAGTAAATCGCGCCGAGGCACATCGGACAGGGCTCGCAGCTCGCGTAGATCTCGCAGTCCGACAAGTTGAACGTGGCGAGCTTGGCGCATGCTCGTCGAATTGCGACCACCTCCGCATGCGCGGTCGGATCATTGCTCGAGGTGACCTCGTTCCAGCCTTCCGCGACAATCTCGCCGTCGCGCACGATCACCGCGCCGAACGGGCCGCCCTTGTTCGCGCGCATGCGCTCCAGCGCGAGATCGATCGCGCGCTGCATGAAACGCTCATCAGGCATCAATGGCCGGCCATATGTTTGCCGATGGTGGCGCGATCGGTCTCGCCCACCGGCGCGACATAATTGATGGTGCCTTCGGACATCACGGCGACAACGTCGGCAAGTTCAAGAATTTCGTCAAGGTCCTCGGACACGAGGAGCACGGCCGCACCGCGATTGCGCTGCTCCATGATCTGCGAGCGGATTTCCGCCACGGAAGCGAAATCGAGTCCGAAGCACGGGTTGGCGACGATGAGCACGTCGACGTCGCCCGACAGTTCGCGCGCGAGCACGGCGCGCTGCACGTTGCCGCCCGACAGGTCGGAGATGGCGGCCTCGGGCGAGGATGTTTTCACCCGGTAGCGCGCGATGAGTTCCCGCGCCTTGGCGCGCATCGGGGCGGGCGAAAGCCACCAGCCGAGCTTCGTGGTCGGCGGCCGATCGAAGGTGCGGAACGCCATATTCTCGGCAACCGTCATTTTCGGCACCGTGGCATTCTTGAGCGGCTCTTCCGGCAGTCCGAAGATCTTGAGCTTATAGAAGCGGTCCCGCGTCGGCTCGAAGCCTTCATTCTTGATCAGAATGCGGCCGTCGCTGAGCGGCCGCTGGCCCGACAACACCTCGACCAGCTGGGACTGGCCATTGCCGGAGACGCCGGCGATGCCGACGATCTCGCCGGCGTGGACCTTGAGGTTTACCTTCTCGAGTGCCGGCAGGCCGTCTTCATCGTCGGCGTAGAGTGCGGCGAGTTCCAGCGTCACCGGGCCAGGCGGCCGATCGGCGCGCACCGCGCGCTCGCGTATCGTGGTGTCGCCGATCATCATGCGGGCCATGGCGTCGGTGGTGAGATCGGCGACACGTCCTCCGCCAACCCTCCTGCCTCGCCGCAACACGGTCACGCCGTCCGCGAAGGCCAGCACCTCGCGGAATTTGTGGGTGATCATGATGACGGTGATTTCCTTGCGCGCCGCCATGCCTTTCAGGAGGCCGAGCATTTCGTCGGCCTCGGCCGGGGTGAGCACCGACGTCGGTTCGTCAAGAATGAGGAGGCGCTGGTCGAGATAGAGCAGCTTGAGAATCTCGAGCTTCTGCTTCTCGCCGGCCGCGAGCGTCGACACCTGGACGTCGAGGGGCACCCGGAAGGGCATGCGGTCGAGGAACGCTTCCAGCGAGCGCATTTCCTTCTTCCAATCGATGACAGCCGGGGCGTCGGCGCGGCTAATGACGAGATTCTCAGCGCCCGTCAGCGACGGCACCAGGGTAAAGTGCTGGTACACCATGCCGATGCCAAGCGCGCGGGCGTCGCGCGGATTGCGGATCGTGACCGCCTCGCCATCGAGCTTCACCTGACCTTTGTCCTGCGAATAGAAGCCCATGATGCATTTCACGAGCGTCGATTTGCCGGCGCCGTTCTCGCCGAGCAGCGCATGAAATGTGCCGGCCTCGACCGAAATCGACACGTCATCGAGCGCGACCAGCGGGCCGAAAATCTTGGTCATCCCGATGGTTTCGAGCGACGGCGCGCGAATGCTGCTCGTCGCAGGCGGTGACAATTCCTCTGCGGCGCTCACGGCAGATTCTCCACGCATGCTTTTGAGGTAGCGACGGCGCCGAACACGCCGCCCTGCATCTTCACCATCTTGATAGCCGCCAAATGATTGGAATAGTCGGTCGCGCCGCAGCAGTCTTCGAGCAGCAAACACTCGAAGCCGCGGTCGTTGCCTTCGCGCATGGTGGTGTGCACGCACACGTCGGTGGTTATGCCGCTCAGCATGATGTTGCGGATGCCGCGCGTGCGCAGCATCAGCTCAAGGTCCGTGGCGCAGAATGAACCTTTGCCTGGCTTGTCGATAATCGGCTCGCCGGCCTCCGGATAAAGATCGGGGATGATGTCCCATCCGGCTTCGCCGCGCACCAGGATGCGGCCGCACGGTCCGGGATCGCCGATGCCGGCGCCGATGCGCCGGGAACGCCAGCGTTTGTTGTCCGGCAAGTCACTCAGATCGGTGCGATGACCTTCGCGCGTGTGGAAGACGTGGTAGCCCCCTGCCCTCGCCTTCGCGAGCACCGAGCGGATCGGTTCGATGGGCGCGCGGGTGAGCGACAGGTCATAACCCATCTTGTCGACATAGCCGCCCTTGCCGCAGAAGTCGGTCTGCATGTCGATAATGATGAGCGCGGTGTTCTGCGGCGTCAGATCGCCGTCGAACGGCCACGGATAGGGATCGGCCGGAATTGTGCTCATGGTCACTCCGCGGCGCGGTCGAGGCGCTCGCCGTAGCGGCGCACCGGCCTCGCAAATCCACACGACGTCCCGTCGACGAACTGCACGGTGTCTTCCCAGGGCAGACGGTAACGTCCCGCGACGAGGTCCTGCATGTAGGTGTAAGGGCAATCGCCGGCGCCACCGGCGACGGCGGTAAAGCCGCGATGGCCCAACTGGTAGATGTTGTTTTCCACCGACCAGTGCGCCCGCGCCTCGCGCACGAGATCAGGCCGTACTTCCGCGGTGATGATCTCATCAGGGCGACCGCTGGTGCCGTGCGCGAGGATGGTGCCGTCGAAATTCACGATCATGCCCTCGCCCATGGAATCGAACGTTCCGTCCGAGCCGCACATGCAGACATTGGCAGTGACCATCAGATTGCAGAACGCATTTGACTGATTGGTGAAGCGCCAGGCATCGCGGATCGGCGCCGTGTAGCCGGCGGTGCGGATCATGATCTCCGCCCCCTTGTAGGCGCATTCGCGCGCCATCTCCGGAAACATGCCGTCGTGACAAATGATGAGGCCGATCTTCGCGCCTCGTGGCCCGGTGATGACCGGAATGCCGATGTCGCCGGGCTCCCATGGCTCGACCGGCACCCACGGATGCATCTTGCGATAGTAGAGCTTGATCGCCCCAACGTCGTCGATGATGAGGCCGGAGTTGAACGGATTGGCGCCGGGGTTCTGCTCCATGATGGAGAAGCAGCCCCAGATCTTGTTGTCGACGCAGGCTTGCCGGAACGCCGCGACCTCCGGCCCGTCGAGCGAGCACATGATCGCCGGGTTGGTGTCCATCGAGAGACCATGGAGGGCGTATTCGGGGAACACCACAAGGTCCATGGTCGGCATGTTGCGCCGCGCCTTGCCGACCACGTCGACGATCCGCCGGGTCTGGCGAGACAAGTCCTCGGGTGTTGCCACTACCGGAAGCTGAAGCTGGACGAGGCCGATGACGACGCCGTTCGGGGTCTTGTTCAATCCACCGAGACCGCTCATGCGCTCACCCTCTTCACTTGGTGATGCTCAATTCGCCGGGCACCTCGCGCATCGCCTGCTTCGATCCCGCGGACATGATCATGATCAGGAGCGTGAGGATGTAGGGCGCCGCGTTGAAGAAGTAGTACCCCTGGGTGATGCCGATCGATTGCAGTGCCGGACCGATGGCGCCGGCCGCGCCGAACAGCAACGCGGCGACGACGCATTGCATTGGCTTCCATCGCGCAAAGATGACCAAAGCCACCGCCATCAGGCCCTGGCCCGACGACAGACCCTGGTTCCACGAACCGGGGTAATAGAGCGAGAGAAAGGCGCCGCCGACGCCCGCGAGGAACCCGCCGATCGAGGTCGAAATGAATCGCACCAGGTCGACCGAGACACCCATGGCGCGGGCGGACGCTGCGCTATCGCCGGTCATGCGCACGATCAGGCCCCACTTGGTGTTGGCGAAGGCCCAGGTCATGACGATGGCGACGACTACGCCGACGATCAGCAAGCCGTTGATCTGCAGCGCGGTCGTGATCTGCTGATTGGCGCCGAACCAGTCGCCGATCGAGAACAACGCGCTCAGCCGTGGGGCTGACGGCTGGATGTAGGCCTTGCCGAAGAAGAACGCGATGCCGGTCCCGAACAGCATCATGGCGATTCCGATCGCGATGTCGTTGACCTTGGGAAGCTTGCAGACATAGCCGTGGATGGCGCCGAGGCAGATGCCGGCGCCGCCGGCCGCGAGCACGCCGAGCCACGGCGAGCCGGTGTGGTACGAGGTGGCGTAGGCCGTCATTGCCCCGAGCACCAGCGTGCCTTCGAGGCCGAGATTCACCCGGCCGGATTTCTCCGTCAGGCATTCGCCGAGCGCGACAAACATGAATGGCGTCGATACCCGCAACGCGCCGCCGATGATGGCGAACAAGACGATGACAAAGGGATTGTCGGTCATCGCCGGGGCCTCACGTGCGATCGACCGTGCCGCCGACCTGGAAGATCTTGAAGCGCCCGTAGAGCGTTTCCGAGATCAACAGCACCAGGAAGACGAGGCCCTGAAGCACCAGCACGGTCGCGTCGGGCAGATCCATGCGCCGCTGCACGAGCCCGCCGGAGGCAACGATGCCGCCGAACATGATAGCGATGGGAATGATGGCCAGCGGATTCTGGCGCGCGAGAAACGCGATCAGAATGCCAGTGAAGCCGTAGCCCGCCGCAAGCGACGCATTGGCGCGCCCCTGGATCGCGGCGACTTCGTAGAAGCCCGCAAGACCCGCGCAGGCGCCCGCGATCATCGTGCAGAGGACGATGAGCTTGCCGACCGGCAGGCCTTGCGCCAGCGCTGCCCGCGGGTTGCCGCCGGTGATGCGCACCGCAAAGCCGAAGGTAGTTCGGGACATCAGGATATAGAGGACGATGGCGACGATAATGCCGGCTGCGAGTCCCCATTGGATGTCAGTGCCCGGAATCTTGCCGACCATGTATTCCTCGCCGATGGGCATGGTCGACGGCTTGTTCGGATTGGTGAGATCGCGCAACGAACCTTCGACGAAGAAGTTCATGATCGCGATGCCAATGTAATAGAGGAGGAGCGACGAGATCGTCTCGTTGACGCCGCGCGCATAGCGCAGATAGCCCGCGATGCCGAACCAGACGGCGCCGGTGAACGTGCCGAGCGCGCACATTACGATCAGCGTGATCCACGGTGAGGCGTGGCCGACGACGAACGGAATGGCGACGATCGCCGAGACAAAGCCGCCCAGCACCAGCGCACCTTCGCCGCCGATCATGATGAGACCGATGCGCGCCGGGATCGCGACCGCAAGCGCGGTGAGAATCAGCGGCGCCGAGCGTTGCAAAGTATTCTGGATCGAAAACGCGGTGCCGAACCCGCCGCGTTCGACGAGCTCGAAAAACTCGATAGGCGATTTGCCCAGCGCCAGCAGAAAAATCGAAAACAGCAGCGAGGACACTGCGATCGCAAACAATGGGATCGCGATGTATTCGGCCCCGCGACGGATGCGAACCCAGAGATCGCTTCGGACGCTGTCGGAGCCGAGCAACGCAGGATTGAGCGGTTCAGATACGTTCGCCATGGCTCGCTTGATGTTTGCGTGATGGATTGCGACGCGCAGGAGGGCGCGCGTACGCAGGGAACGCCGCGCCCGTTGGGCGCGGCGCCGCAGCGATTAGGCGACTGCTCAGGTGATCGAGCCGACGACGCCTTCGAGCAGGTAGTTCATCTGGTCGAGGTACGGGTCGAGATTGTCGTAGCTCTTGTCGATGACGACTTTGCCGGTCTTGTTGTCCTTGAGCGGACCGACGTAGATCGGCTTACCCTTGCGCAACCCTTCGATCGCCGCCAATGCCGCCTTGCGCCCCGCTTCGGTGGCGCCGGCGCCGAACGGCGAGTTCCGAACCATGTCCTTCTCGTAGCCGCCGGCGACCATGTTGGGCAGCTTCTTGCCGCTCGCAAGATCGGTGGCGTAGCTCTTGTAGATCGTCTCCCACTTGTACTCGGCGCCGGTGACGAAGCCCTTAGGCGCGAGCGGGCTCTGGTCCGAATTGTGGCCGCAGGTCTTGGCGCCGCGCTTCTCGGCGGTCTCGATGACGACCTTCGGTCCGTCGACGTGGCAGGTGATGACGTCGTTGCCGGCGTCGACCAGGGCATTGACCGCCTCGGCCTCGCGGACCGGCAGCGACCAGTCGCCGGTGAAGATCACCTGCACCACCGCCTTCGGATTCGTCGACTTCGCGCCGAGCATGAAGGAGTTGATGTTGCTCAGCACCGAGGCGATCGGCTTGGCCGCGACGAAGCCGAGCTTGTTGGACTTGGTCGCGAGGCCGGCTGCGACGCCGTCCACGTAATGGGCCTGGTTGAGGTAACCGAAGTAGCTGCCCAGGTTTTTGGGATGTTTTTCGGCATTCCACAGCGGGGCGGCATGGCGCCATTCGACCTTTGCATATTTTTTAGCCAGATCGATCATGAACGGGTCAAAATATCCGAACGAGGTCCCCAGGATGATGTTCGCGTTGTCCAGATTGACCATGGACTCCATGGTTTTGGCGCACGCATCGGTTTCCGGGACGTTTTCTTCCTCGACGGTCTTCACGCCCGGCAGCGTCTTCAAGGCCTTGACGGCGACCGCATGTGCTTGATTCCACCCGAAATCGTCCTTCGGACCCACATATACGATGCCGATCATGATATCGGCGGCGAGCGCGACCCGCGCGCCTGAGCCCGCGACTACCAGTCCGGCGCCAAGGCCTTCCAGCAATTCGCGGCGTGACAATTTGATCAGCGTCATCAGATCCTCTCCCTACGACTTCGAACGGCAACGCGTTCGCGAAGCCCGGGATTGCAAGGCTTATGCCATGGGTTCCGGCGCCGGCGTCGCAGCGGCGAGTGCAATGGCCGTCCCAAAAGCGGCACGGCTTTTGCCATCAGTTCGCAAAACCGTGGTGAACCTCATGCAAGACATCATTCGAGAGATGAAAATACCTGTCATCGACGTTGGAGCGCTGATCGTCGGCAGCGACCCTGACGAGGTCGCCCGCGCCATCGGGCACGCCTGCCGCGAGACGGGCTTCTTCTATGTGACGAACCACGGCATCGCGGCCGGGCTTGTCACCCGCGTCTTTTCGATGTCGCAGAAATTCTTCGGCCTTCCGCTTGCCGAGAAACAACGCGCCGCGTTCTCCGGGCCGTCGGGCAACCGCGGCTGGATCAAACTTGGCAATGAGGCGCTCGATCCGAAGAAGCCTTCGGACATCAAGGAGGCGTTCAACATCGGGCTCGAGCTCGCAGCGAACGATCCTGAGATCATCGCCGGCAAGCCGTTCCGGGGCCGCAATGTCTGGCCGGAGGTCGCGGATTTCCGCACCGTCATGCTCGCGTATTTCGACGCGTGTTGGGATCTTGGCCGCACCTTGCATCGTGCGTTTGCCATCGACCTCGACCTGCCGCCGGATTATTTCGCAAGAACGTTCGATCGGCCGATGGCGACGCTCCGCCTGCTCCACTATCCGCCGGCGCCGCCCCGGGTCCTCGAAGGGCAGTTGGGCGCCGGCGTCCACACCGATTATGGCAACGTGACCCTGCTCGCGACCGACGAGGTCGGCGGCCTGATGGTGCGCCATCGCTCGGGCGAATGGATCAAGGCGCCCGTCATCCCCGGCGCTTTCGTCTGCAACATCGGCGACTGCCTGATGCGCTGGACGAACGACGTCTATGTGTCGACGCCTCACAAGGTCGAGAGCCCGCCGGGCCGCGACCGCTATTCGGTCGCGTTCTTCCTCGACCCCAACCCGGACGTCGAGGTCGCGTGTCTGCCCACGTGTCTCGCGCCGGGGCGTGCACCGAAATATAATCCGGTGACCGCCGGCGATTTCCTTCACTCGCGCCTCGCACCGACCTACGAGCAGAAGCGCGGATGAGATTGGGTGGCAACGCCTCCGGTTCGGTAAGCGTTGTCACCATTCCCTGGGTCATCCTCAGGTTCTGCTCACGATTTGAGGCGCGACCTCGCGGCGACCGCGCTGCATAAAGACGTCGAGCATGACGAATACGGTCACCGTGCCGACGCCGGCGAGCGTGAGCAGGCTCCAGTCATAAGCGGGCGACGGCACCGAGATCAGGAACGACAACATCGGTTGTGCGGCCATGCAGATCATGACAGTGAGTTCGTCGACCCGTCGCAGTGCCACCTGCAGCAGCAGGAGCGGCACCAGGACGCCGATCGTACCCACCACGGCCATCAGCGCCATCGCGCTTGGCTCCGGCACGGCGACGGCCGGACTCTCCAGCGCGAACCAGGCGATCGAAACGGCGATCGTCAGGTAGAAGCGATGCGCGAGCACTGAGGCGGAACTCCATCCGTTGATGGCGAGCTTTCGGCAGGTCGTCGCCGAAAACGCCGAGGCCGTCCCCGTGACCATCGAGGCGATGATCGCGGTCCAGACCATGGCGCCGGAGGGCTCGGCAAGCGAGGCCGCGACCTCGGCCCACGACAGCACGGCGCAGCCGGCGAGAATACCGGTGCAGGCCAGCACCCGTATCCTCGGGGGCCAAGTCATGCTTTGCACGCTGGTGAGCGCGACCGCAGTCAAGAGCGACATGCCGATCTCAATGCAGGCGAACAACGCCGGCGGCAGATACTTGAGGGCAAAAAACAGGCCGATGAAGCTTGCCGCCGTCCAGACGTTTGCGAGCACCAGCATGCCGCGTGCTTCGCGCGGCATGCGCAATCGTACGATGGCGAGAAACACCGCCGCCGTGAGCGAGATGCTGACGAGAATGAACAACGGCGTCGAAATGCTGACGAGGAAGGTGCCGTAAAGCACCTTCCCCACCGATTGCATCGCGACCGCCGCGATCGTGAGCGCCGGTCCCCCGTCCATGATCAGGCCCCCACCAGGGCGTCGGCGGACCTGACGCCATAGAGTTCGCCGCGCTTCTCCCACGCCCGGAACGTCTCGATGTCGGACGCGATCTGATCGGGATCGTCATGGACGAGATAGACCACGCCGCCGCAGCAAAGCCAGTCGGCGGTCTTCCAGATGCGGGAGCCCTTGGCCAGCGGCCGGTAATGGGCATGGAACGAACGCAATTCGCGCAGGCGAATAAGACCCTCGGTGCTGCGCACGACGCCGGCGTCCCGGAAGTTGAAGAGCACCATGGTCATGTGCCGCTTGCGCCGGTAGTGACCCTGCGCAAACAGTGCGTCGGCCTCCGGCGCGTGGCCCGCCAGCACCTGCGCGTAGACCATCGCCTGGCTTTCGATGTCCGCGAAGCGATAGGAGGGCCGGTCCATGGCGGCGCCCATCAGCCGCGCGCCGGTCGACGAGTGCCGGGCCATCGGGCGTCCACTTGAGTTCACTGTGGCTCGCACCATTCTCTATGCCGAGCGCGTCGAGAACGGCGAGCGTGTAGTGCATCAGCGCCTGGGTCCGGGTCGCGCTCGGATCAAGCAGGTTGATGTCGTGCGGCACCACCGCCGAACCGCGCATGGTCGCTGCCTGTGACCAGGCATCGGTGATGTAATGCCTGCCGTTCCAGCTCACCGCATTGACGATGAACTGCGGCCCGCTGAGGTAGGTCTGCAGGAGCATGCGCTCGTTGCGGCAGCCCATGAAGTTCTCGCGACCAAGCTCGTTCGCAAAAGCGGCGTCGATGTCGGCGGGGCTGCGGCAGATCGAGACCCCGTCCGATCCCGCGCTCGCGAGCGGCTTCACCACGATCGGCCACTCGCCTTGGCGATCGGCCCAGGCTCTCGCCGCAGCCGCCGTCGATGCGCGGGTCTGCTCCGCGGCGTGCAAGCCATGCCGGCGGACTGCCTCGATCATGTTGAATTTGTCCCGGCGCGCATTGAAGGTCTCGATCCGGTTGGTCGGCAGGCCCATGCGGTGCGCAATCTGCTCGGCGAAGGTCACGCCCCACTCGGACCCGGCGATCACCGCATCCGGCCTGAGTTCGCCAAGCACCGCAATGGCAGCGTCGGCGTCGCCGACATAGCCGAGATTGCCGTCGTAGAAAGTCGCCGTGAACGACCCCGCAGCCGGCGCTGGAATTCGCGCGGTGGATTGCAAATGGATGCATTCGACGTCGCGTTCCAAAAGCTCCGGCAACAGGTCGCGTGCCGTGGAATAACCGTCGACGACGACGATGCGTTTCTGTTCGGCGTTGCTCATGTGAAGAGGCTCCATTCGAGCCTGCCCGCCCGGCTCATCCGGACGGTGCGTCGGCTTGGCCGTCGTTATCGGTCCAAGCGGCGCCCTTGACTTGTCGCGGTTCGCACGCGCCCTTATCGTATTTTGCAATTCTTCACGGAGGGCGCCGCGACGAAGCCCATCCACACCATACCCGCGGGACTTGTCGGCGAAGTACGCCGGTCCGTCGCCGGCGCGCGGCTGCACATTGACCATCGCCATAGCGAGCTTGAATTCGACCTCGTCATCAAAGGGGCAGGCAGCTTTACGCTCGATGAGCGCAATTATGTCCTCAAACCTGGGACGCTGATCTGGCTGGTGCCCGACCAGCAGCACCGTCTGGTGCGCTCGCCCGGACTTGAAATGTGGGTCGTGAACATCCGGCCCGAACTCATCGAACCCGAACAGATCGCCCAACTGGCGACGCGGCCGCTGCGGCAGCTGCCGGGCGAGGAGCTTGTCGATCTCGACCGTTTGCTGAGCCAGGTCTCTCAGGATTCCGACGACCCTGCGGTCTATAACGCCGGTATCACCTATCTCGCGAAGCGCGCTTGGCGCGCGAGCCGCGACAGCCCGCCGGCGCGCGCCCGTCCAATGCATGCCGCGGTCGCGCGCGCTCTCATGTTGTTGCGCGAAAGCGGGGCAGCGCTGTCGCTCTCGGAACTCGCCGAGGCGGCCGGCGCGACCGCACCCTATCTCAGCCGCCTCCTGATCGAGCACACCGGACGAAGCTTCGTCGATTGGCGCAATCGCATCCGCCTCGACCGGTTCATGGAGGCTTACCGCCCCGGCACCAATCTGCTGACCGCCGCGTTCGACGCGGGCTTCGGCAGCTATGCCCGCTTCAATCGCATCTTCAATGACATCATCGGCTGCTCGCCCAGTGAATGGGTGAAGCGGACGCAAGACCGCGATCCTGGCACCGCAGCGGTGCAGCCGGTCGACTACGGGGTGCCGCGGGCTCCAAGTTTCAGTGCGCGGCAACGCTGGATCGGCCTCGTGCCCTTGGTTGCGCCGGCGATCACTACGCTGCTCGGCAAGAGCTTCATCGACCGATTGCTCGCGGCGGCGCCGAGCGACGTCCCGGACTCGCAAGAGCCATTCGAACCCTTGGAGGCGCGCTTGCCGGCGCCGGAGCGGAAGCGGCTGATCGTTTCATTGCGGCACGACCATCCCGATCTCGCCGACGACCTCGCGCAATTGATCGACAGCCATGACTTCGCCGCCACCTACACTCAGGTTCTCGCCGCGTTCGGGCTATCGGCAACGCGGCTGCTCGACGCCGTGACGGCGCTGTTCACGGTGGTGTGGGTCGCTTCAGGCCACGGCACCGACCCTGGTCAACCCCATGTCGACGGGGTGCGCCGGCAAGTGCAACGCTCGGCGCCAAGCTCGCCCGGCTCGATCGGCGGACCGCGCAGGATGCCCACACCGCGCTGCTCTGCCATTTCGTCATCACTTACCGGGCGCTCGAAGCAGCGCGCGCCAGTGGCGATCCGCGTGCCTTCGATCTGTTGCGCGACGCCGCCACGCGATACGGCCACGAGGCCTTCGGCGCCGACATCGCCGACATTGACCTGACGAGCCGAGGATTTGTCCGGCCCGGCAGGCGCGAGGCCCGGCGCAAGAGCGGGATGCGGCCATCGCGCAAAGCCAGCGTGCCGGTGTCCGGGTAACCCCCCTCCAGCGCCGAATTCGGGCCCTGTCATCCCACCCCGACCCGCTTTGTGGCCCGACCCTCCCGCTTGCGAGATAAGGTGATCGAGTTGTGAACGTTGACGAGGCGTTAACAGCGTTCGCTTAGCGTGCGGCTCTTGTGGAGCCCATCGAGCAAACATGTCTCTGCCCGGCCCGATTCTCGTCATATCCGACCGACCTGACCGCAAGATCGTGACCGCCCTCTCGGCGGCTGGCGCATTCCCGGTGGTCGAGAGCACGCTTGCCGAGGCAGCGGACGCCATCACCCGCGTCGAACCCGCCGCCGTCCTGTTTGCCGATGCTGACGTCGTGCCGGTCCAGAGCGTCGCCGACACCCTTATGGATGCGATCGACGCCGTGCCGGCGCCCTTCATGCCGGTCGTGGCGAGAGCCGCCGAGTGCGGCGCGACGATCCTCGACGTGCTGCCGATCAAGGCGGACGCGCCAAGCGAGCAGATCGTCGCCCGGCTTGGCGCGGCGCTCCGCGTGCGCCTGCTGCATGCGACGGTGCTGCGCCGAATCGACACCCTGCGCGGCAACGGCGCCGAGGTTCCCGATCTGCCGGCGACCGATCCGCTCGATGAAGCGACCGTGATGGTAACCGGGCGCGGACGCACCTATCCCGCGCTGTCAACCGCGGTGGGCGAGCGGGTCGGACTAATCGGTGCCCTGTCGGTCGAGACCGCCGCCCATCACCTCAATAACCGCGACATCGACGGTATCATCATCGGCGAAGGCTTCGGCCAGAGCACGGTCTCGGCCTTCCTGACCGCTCTCACCTCTGACTCCCGTTTTCGCGACCTTCCTGTCGCCGTCGCCTGCGAGCTTCCGCCCGGCATCGAGCGCGGACGCATCGCGTGCCTCGAGCCTGTGGACGGGGAACCCGAAGACATCGTCGCCCATATGCTCCCGATGGTGCGCGTGCATGCGTTCTCGTCGCGGCTGCGCCGCCACGCTGCGACGCTCGACGCCCGCGGCATGATCGATCCACAGACCGGCCTCCTCACGGCTCCCGCGTTCGAGCGCGATTTGCCGAAGGCGGTGCGCGACGCCCACCAGCACGGCACCCCGATGTCGATGGCGCGGTTTGCCTTCCCGGCCGGCCTCGCCCGCCGCACCCGGACCGACGTGGCGCGACTCGCGAGCCGCCTGATCCGCAATGCCGACTTTGCCCGCCAGGAAGAGGATGGCACCATCGTCGTGGTGTTTGCCGGCTCAGGGCTCCATCAGGCGCACATCGTCACGCGGCGCATCGCGAGCGTGATGCGACACACCGTGCTCGACCGTACGCTTGAGGACGGCCCGCTGCGGCCCATGGTGACGCTCGCCGCATTGAAGGCGACCGATACGCCCGAGTCGCTCCTCGCCCGCGTGTCGGAAACCACGACGGTCGCCGCGGAATAGCCGCGATCGGCGGTTGATTTTCCGCTGTAAAGCGCCAATCTCCCAAGATCATAGCGGCAAGGAGTAGCCGATGCCCGCCGACCCCATCAGCACGCGCGCGCCCGTTCTCCAAATCGATATGGTCTCCGACGTCGTCTGTCCGTGGTGCTTCGTCGGCAAGCGCCGGCTGGAAAAGGCGATCGCGCTGCAGCCTTCGATTCCGGTTTCGGTCCGTTACCGGCCCTACTTCCTCAATCCGTGGGTGCCGCGCGGCGGCATCAGCCGCGAGGAATATCTCACCACCAAGTTCGGCTCGGTCGAGCGCTACAAGACGAACGCACAGCGCATCGTCGCGTTGGCGCGCGACGAGGGCCTTGCGTACAATCTCGACGGCATCGCCCGTCAGCCCAATACGCTCGACTGTCACCGGCTGATCCTGTGGGCCGGCGAGAGCGGCAACGCCGGGCGCATGAAGCAGCGCCTCATGGAGCTTTACTTCACGGAAGGCGCCGATCTCACCGACACTGAGGTGCTGGTCGGGGCCGCGCGGGACTGCGGCATGGATGCCGACGCCGTGCGCCAACGCCTTGCCAGCGACGAGGACGTGGTGCGCGTGTCGACCGAGGCTGAGAACGCCAAGAATGCCGGGATCGAGGGCGTTCCCTGCTTCATCTTCGGCGGAATGTTCGCGGTGTTGGGCGCACAGTCTCCCGAGTATCTCGCCGATGCCATCGCACGGGCTGCCGCCGAGGGTGACAAGCGCGCCGCCGCCGAGGTCGCGACGGCGTAACGGAGCGCGGGCGTCCCGCCCGCTATTTCTTTACCTACGACTTTCTGAAAGAAGAGACTTTCTGAAAGAAGACAAGGTGCGGGCGGGACGCCCGCGCTCCGAGGAGCCCCATGCCGTCCGAGATCGTGATGATGGATGCCGGTCCGCTTGCGGCCGCCATTCGTTCGAAGAAAGTCTCATGCGTCGAGGTGATGACGGCCTACCTCGATCCCATCGACACGCTCAATCCCAAGGTCAATGCCATCGTGGCGTTGCAGGACCGCGCCGGCCTGCTGGCGCAGGCGCGCGACCGTGACGCCGCGCTGGCGCGCGGCGAGGCAATCGGAGCGCTCCACGGCTTTCCGCAAGCGGTAAAGGACCTCGCGCCGGTCAAGGGCATCCGCACGACCCAAGGATCGCCGATCTTCAAGGACAATGTTCCGGCCGCAGACAGCGCAATGGTGGCGCGCCTGCGCGCGGCCGGTGCGATTTTCATCGGCAAGACCAATACGCCGGAGTTCGGGCTCGGCTCGAACACCTTCAACAATGTCTACGGCATCACCCGCAATGCCTATGGCCAGTCGCGCTCCGCGGGCGGCAGCAGCGGCGGGGCGGCGGTTTCGCTTGCGCTGCGGATGCTGCCGGTCGCCGACGGCAGCGATTATGCCGGCAGCCTCCGCAATCCTGCGGGCTGGAACAACGTGTTCGGCTTTCGCACCAGCATTGGGCGTGTGCCGGCGGACGGCCGCGACGCCTTCATGCCGACCATGGGCGTGCTCGGCCCGATGTCCCGCAACGTGCCCGACCTCGCCATGCTGCTCGCCGTGCAGGCGGGCTATGACGCGCGGGTGCCGCTGTCGATGACGGAGGGCGGCGCTCAGTTCAACGCCCCGCTCGACCGCAATTTCAAAGGTACGCGCGTCGCCTGGGCCGGCGACTTCAAGGGCTATCTGCCTTACGAGCCGGGTGTCCTCGAGCTTTGCAAGGCGGCGCTCAAAACGTTCGAGACGCTGGGCTGCGTCGTCGAGGAGGCAGCGCCGGACTTTTCCATGGAAGCGCTGTGGCGCGCTTTCCTGCCGCTGCGGGCTTGGCAGACCGCGGGCCCCCTGCTCGCTCACTACAAGGACCCCGCGCGCCGCGCGCTTCTCAAGCCTGAAGCGATCTTCGAGGTCGAGAGTGCGCTCAAGCTTTCGGCCATGGACATCACCGCGGCATCGGCGGTGCGCACCGAATGGTACCAAGCGACGCGACGCTTCTTCGAGACTTACGACTATCTCGTCCTGCCGACGGCACAATTGTTCCCCTTCGACGCTAATATTCACTGGCCGAAGGAGGTTGCAGGGACGGCCATGGAGACCTACCACGACTGGCAGAAGGGCGTGATCCCGGTCACGATGGCGGGGCTTCCGGCGCTCGCGGTGCCGGCGGGCTTCAACGCCGCGGGCTTGCCGATGGGGATCCAGATCGTCGGCGCGAACCACGCCGAGTTCCCGCTCCTGCAACTCGCATATGCTTATGACCAGGCGACCGGCTGGACGCGCAAACGGCTGCCGCCCCTCATCAATTGAATTTTTCAGATTCAGGAGACATTCATGAGCGCCCCGCCGCAACTGCGCCGCAAGGACAAGGAGATGACCGAGGCGCGCGCCCATGAAGTGCTGGCGCGCGGCTTCTGCGGGCGAATCGCGACCGTTGGCGCGGACGGCTGGCCCTATTGCGTGCCCCTTCTCTATGTGTGGGCTGACGGCGAAGTGCTGGTCCACAACGCGGCGGTGCACGGCCACTTCCGCGCCAACGTCGACCACGATCCGCGCGTCTGCTTCGAGATCGACGAGCCCGGCGAGGTGTTCGACTACGGCCGCTTCGAATGCGATTCCTCCGTCGCGTTCAAGAGCGTCATCGTGTTCGGCACCATCCGCGTCGTGGAAGACGACGCTGCGAAACGGCGCTTCTTCGATGCACTGATGGCGAAATACGGCAAACCGGACTCCGGTCGGCCGAAGCAGTTCTATCCGCGGCTCGATGACATCACGCTCTACGCCATCACGCCGGCGCGCATCACCGGCAAGGAAACGCCGCTGCCGGAGGTGAGTGAACAATGGCCGGCCCGCGATCGCACCAAATCGCCCAACGCGCGGCCTCAATAGCCGCGCCGTTTCGCAGGCTCCGGCAGTGGTGTATTGGCGCTTCGGACGGCGACCGGAAGAGTTGCCTTTTCAGCGGACAGTGAAGCGATGGCTGAGGACATTTGCGTGGTTTGTCCGGAAGGTCGGCTCGACGGCGCCAGCGGACCAGCGTTCGAGAAGGAACTCATCAGCACCATCGACAAGGGCGCTCGGAAACTGCTGCTCGATTTCTCCAAGCTGCAATACATCAGCAGCGCCGGCCTGCGCATCGTGCTGATCGCTGCCAAACGCATGAAGGCCGGGGGCGGCCGCCTTGCACTGTGCTCGCTCAACCGACAAATCAACGAGGTGTTCGAGATCAGCGGCTTCAGCTCGATCCTCGATATATGCCCATCCTACGATGACGCCGTCGCGCGCCTCTCCGCGCCATAGTGCGAGTTACATAAAGCTTCGTAGATACCATGAGGGCGATGGGCGTGCGTCCGATAGGTTTGGGTTGTCGCACTCGAACCATCGGAGGCATTAGATGCAAACATCGCATACCGGCACGCCCATCGGGGGTGATCATGGCACGATTTTCGTTTCGATCGAACTGAGCCAGAAGACATGGCTGGTGACGCTGCACAGCCCGGAGCGGGATCGGCTGTCGCGTCACCGGGTGAAGGGTGGAGCTCATGGTGAGCTGCTGGCGCTGATTGATCGTGTGCGTGGGCGGGCGGCCCGCGCGATGGGAGGGGTTCCTGCGGTGGTGAGTTGCTACGAGGCTGGCTACGACGGATTTTGGTTGCACCGGCTTTTGACGGCGTCGGGGATCCAGAATTACGTGTTCGATCCGGCGAGCATCGCGGTGGAGCAACGGGGCCGGCGGGCGAAGACCGATCGGATCGACGGCGAGCAGCTGCTGCGGACCTTGATGGCGTATTGCCGCGGCGAGCCGCGGGTGGTGCGAATCGTGCGGGTGCCGACCATCGAACAGGAGGACGCCCGTCGCGACAGCCGCGAACGGGAGCGGCTGATCAAGGAGCGGACGGCCCACACCAACCGGATCAAGGCGCTGCTGCGGCTGGTGGGAATGGCGATCGGCAACCCGTGCCGCCGCGACTGGCTGACATGGCTTTCGGCGCAGCGGGACCGGCAGGGCCAGGGGGTGCCGCCACGGATGCAGGCCGAGCTTGAGCGCGAGCATGAGCGGCTGATGCTGCTGTGCCGGCAACTAGCGGCGCTGGAGCGGCCGCCTGCCACAGCCGCGCCGACGCCTGCGGCGGCGCAGATGGCGCGGCGCCGCGACCTCCTGCTGGCGCTCAAAAGCCTCGGCCCGGTGTTCGCGTCGACGCTGACCAACGAGGCTTTCTACAAGGACTTTCGCAATCGCCGCGAGGTCGCCGGCTATCTCGGACTGGCTCCCAGTCCGTGGCAAAGCGGCGGGACTGCCCGCGAGCAGGGGATCAGCAAGGCAGGCAATCGGCGTGCCCGTCACAAGGCGATTGAGCTCGCCTGGCTGTGGCTACGGCATCAGCCGGGCAGCGCGCTTGCTCAATGGTTCCGGCAGCGCACCGTCAATGCCGGTCCTCGCATCAAACGCATCGCCATCGTTGCCTTGGCGCGCAAGCTGATGGTGGCGCTCTGGCGTTATCTCACAACCGGCCTTGTCCCCGACGGTGCGGTGCTCAAGGCGACCAAGGCGTAACCGCTTCAACGAACGCGTCACGCTGCGGCTGTTGCCGCGGTCAGCGCGGGACGGATGGTGACCGTGCCACCCTTGGGCCGACAAACGAGCCGCCCTGTAGATGGGTCACCTCCTCGTGGCTTCCTCGCCGCAAGCATGCGGAATGTGGGTGCGGACCAATGCGGTCCAACCGGATATGAGGTGATGCAGTGAGCTGCATAAATCATCGGAAGCCAATCCCGGTGCATGCGGACCGCGACGGCGCGCTGCGCTACGCATGGCTCCGCGCGCCGCCGCTACGCCCAATCCCCGAAATCCCCCAAACCTTCGCAACCCTTGACCCAGAGCCCCATATGAGGTGGGCAAAGGCGGCCGCGAGCGTGCGCGTGTGGCATGGCGTAATTTCCGCCGTGCCCACGATATGAGGCCACACGTGGGCACGCGCGGCGAGCCGCGCTTTGCCTACCCTACCGATTGAATTTCAATGGTCGAAGTGCAGGCGGACAATGGTTTGGCCGCCGCTCCGGGTGGAGGCGATGCGATCGGCGTAGCGGCGGATCAGGAACCCGGCGAGGCGACGATGGCCATCCTCGGTCTCCATGACCTCCTCGCTTGACGGCGGCCGATTGGGAAACTCCAGCGGCGCGCCGGTGTAAGTCACGACTGCATCGATGACGAACTCATCGAAGCTCACGTCGAGTTTGAGCGGGCCCTTGACCTCGCACGTGTCGATGATGGTCTCGATTGCCTGCTGGACGGCGAACTCGAGCCGGTTGATCACGTCGCGCCGCGCGCCCCACATGCCGGCGCACCGTTCGATGAAGTTCGTAATCTCCTTCGCGTCGGGCGCGGCGGGATCGATGCTCGTCTCCACCTTGCGGCGGATGCCGATCCGGAACAGCAGGTTGAGGCCGAGCGCCAGGAGCGTTGCGAGCACGAGCGGCGATGTCACGAGCGACTGAGCCCATGCGGGCGCGCTCGTGAAGGCGTTCGGGAAGACCGAGACCATGATGAAGGCCATCATGCCCATGCCGACCACGAGCGTGCGGCGGCCGTCGAGCACGCGTGTCGATATGATCTGCACGCCGCTGATCATGATGAAGACCGCAGTGAACAGCAGCGCCGAGGCCATCACTGGGCGCGGCATGATAGTGAGAATACCGATCAGCGACGGCTGCACCGCCGCGATCGCGAGCAGCACGGCGATGGCGAACGCGATCACGCGGCTTGCGACGCTGGTCGCCGCGACGAGGCCGACATTGGCGGTCGAGATGCTCAGACCATAAGTGCCGAACAGACCGGCGATCGCGTTGGCAATGCCGTCGCCTAGCACGCCGCGACCGATCGACTTCATATCCGGCCGGACCCACTCGGCATCCGTGAGCCGCTGATAAGTCGTTACCACCGCGGTCGAGCTCATGGCCGAGGCGAGCCCGCTGACGGCAAACGGGATCACAAGCGACCAGTCGAATGCATAGGAAAGATGCGAGAGGGTCGGGATGACGATGAGCGGCCGTTCTACCGCCCGCTGCAGATCGGCGAGGGTCAAGAGCCCGACCGCATTAGAGGCGAAATAGCCGACCACCATGCCGATCAGGATGCAGAAGAGCTTCAGCCGGCCCTTGTTCCAGATGTTGAGCCCGACCATCACCCCGAGCGCACAGAGCGCGACCG
Source organism: uncultured Alphaproteobacteria bacterium (assembly GCA_963787675.1). Classification (GTDB taxonomy): domain Bacteria; phylum Pseudomonadota; class Alphaproteobacteria; order Rhizobiales; family Xanthobacteraceae; genus JAJPKK01. The sequence goes on from CAWBDV010000003.1 coordinate 1,272,797, forward strand.
TACCGTCAGCAGCGCCAAGCGTTCCCGCAGCATTGTCCTCCAGGAGGAGGCGGAGCGATGCGATCCCGATGTTGACACCCACCAGAAAGACGACGAGCCCAGCGGACTCCGGCGGAATGAACGGACGCAGCCGGCTCCAAGGCCGCGACAGCAGGATCTCGAAGACGCCGGCGAACATGGTCATGCCCCATGCCAGCGGCAGGCCTCCGACCTTTACCGCGAGCACGGTCGGCGCGAGGTAGATTCCAGTAAAGATCGAGGGCGCGAGGAAACGACTGCCGATCGGCCCGCGGGGCAAGGCTTGCAGAAACGTTCCGATGGCGAGCACGACGAAGCCGAGCTGCAGCACGTTCGCGGTCTCGTCTGCGGATATCCCCGCCTCCCGGGCGATGATCAGCGGATAGACCATGAAGATTGCAATGACAGCCACGTGCTGGACCGCGCTGATCCAGGTGACCGACATGGGCGGCGCCTCATCGAGGCCGTAAATCAGCGTCGCCGGCTTCTTCGTGACCTCGGCTTCCTGCCCGTTTGCGAGGAGCGCCCCGAGCCAGGATTTTAACTTCGCGGTCGATTCGTCCATGGCCCCTCCCGGCAACCTATTGCATTTTAGGCGGATTCCGGCGGCTTCAAACCCGCATTGTGGTTGCTATGCGGGATTGATATGCCCTTTTTCCCGCGGCCCCCGGACACGGCGCTGATGCAGGACCAACTGGTTATCGAGTTGCGGAGCGACTTGTCGGAAATCCGCCGCGTAGCCGAGGAGGTGGAAGCTTTCGGCTGCCGCAACAAGCTGCCGGAGATCGTGATCGGCCACGTCAACCTCGCGCTCGACGAGCTTCTGACCAACACCATCAACTACGGCTTCAACCAGGCCGCTGCGGAGCGCGGCTCCATTGCACCGTTGCTCAAGGTCACGTTGCAACTTGATGACGAGCGGCTGTCGGTAGAGTTCGTCGACAACGGCAAGCCGTTCGATCCATTCAAGCGAGCGGATCCGGATGTCTCGCAGTCGATCGAAGATCGCGAGATCGGTGGCCTCGGAATTTTTCTCGTGCGCAAGCTCATGGATCAAGTGGGCTACGCGCGGGTAAATGGGCAGAACCGTGTGACATTGGTCAAGAACACCAAGGTGTCGGGCGCCGCGGCAGAAAGTCCGAACCGATGACCCGCATCGCCGACATCGATGCCGCTCGCTCTTTGGCTGCGCGCCTACGAAGCGAGACGCAGCGCCAGGACCAGCACGGCAATCGCGGCAATCCATGAACCGGCAACACGGAGCGGCACGCCCTGCCACAGCCGGGCGGCCTCAGCAGCAATGGCAGCCAGGAACGCAAAAGCCAGGATGCCGCCGCAGCCGACGCCTGCGAGCATCAGCACGGCATCGCGGAGCGAAATGACTTCGGGCGGCGAATCGAGGCCGATCGCAGCCCCGACGACAAGCGCCGATAACACCGCGATCCAGGCCGGCACGTGCGGCAAGGCTGCAGTCGCAAGGCCACAGATGGCCGCAGCGGCCAACAGCACGTCGTTCGCCGGCGTTTCACCGATTCCGCGGGCGACGGCCACGAGGCCGCCAACGATACCGAGCGCGAACGCCGCTACGTTCCCCCCGCGTCGTTTGGCGCTGCCGGCCAGTGCAGCAAGCCCGATCAGCGCCAGCGCATGAGCCGGCGCCAGCAGCGGATGCAGCAGCCCGGCAAGAAACACCTGTGCTGCTGACCCCACGCGTTGGGTGCCTTAGCCGCGCCCGTAGGTCAGCCAAGCCAGTGCGGCCGAGGTGACGAAGATGACCACGAACAGATAGCGCCCCGACCGTTCCACCACGACGGCTGCCGCTTGCTGGCTCGAGGCACGCAATCGTTCGGCCCCGAGCACCGATACGATGCACAGCAGGCACAGCCCGAAGAAGACGTAGAAACCGTACTCGACCGCGATGATATAGCCGATGCTCCCGAGCTGCGAATTGATCGAGGTGAGCAGCACCGCGCCCGACAGCGCACCGGTAATCGCGACGGTGACCTTCTCTTTGACCAGCGCGGTCGGGAAATAAAGCGAAGCGAACATGATGAGCGACATCAATCCGAGCGGTAGCAAGGTCTTCGCCAAGGTGGCGACGAACTTGCGCTGCAGGTCGACGGTCAACTGAAATCCAGATAGTTCGCGTACGCGCTCGACGCCCACGAGGCGCGGATCGCCGAGCGCAGAGGCGGTGACCAGGTTATCGCGCCGCGCCTGCGCTCCCAAAGCCTCCCACTGGGTGAGATTCCGGAAGGCGTCCGGCGCGACCATGCCACTGAACTCTCCATTAGCTGCCGCACTGGCCCGATTTTCCGGTAACGGCGCGGCTTCGCTTGCATGCGCTGCCCCGCCTGCCGCTACGACCCTGGTCGTCTGAGGGGACGGCACGCCAGACGAACGACGGTCCTGGACATAGACGATGCGATCGGACGCCGCGCTGGCATTGAAGAAACGGATGGCCAAAGTCTGATTGTCGGCCGGATAGCGATGCAGGTCGAAATCGTTCTTGAAGTCGCCGCGCATGCGCCACAAGCGATAGGTGGTGCCGTCATCAAGGTCGCCCTGAGCGGCGAGAACCTTGCCGTCGGAGCTGCCGCGGACGAGATCAGGAAAATCAATGTTGGCCGGATCGGCAGACCCCGTCCCCGCGCCGCGCGCGTACCGGACCCACAGGTAGAGATCGGCAGTGAAGCGGGACTGGGCGACGTCGATGCGCGAGACCTCGTTGAGGTAGATGCCCGAATAGACCACCTGCTGCCGGCGGGCAAAGCGCCCCACGCCGAGATCGACAACGCTGCCTGCGGCGATCTCGGTGCGATCCGGGTTCGGTACGGCGACGAGTTGAAGGGGCGCTGATTCGATGAGCGTACCGTGGAAACGGCCGACCCGCACCGCCTGCACGCGGCCGCGTTCCGACGTGAACCACAGCGGCCCGGTAAGGCCCGGCATCGCATTGGCGGGGCCGTCAAGAGCTACCAGAAATTCGCGCACGGCCCCCGGCGCTGCGACTGCAAATCCGTCGCCTGCGATGCGAACGCCGCGCGGACGGCGGCGATGGCCAATCGCGTCGCTTCATAGGCTTGTCCCTCCGGCCATCCGGGATCACGACCGTAGCGGGCGCGAAAACGGCTCGCGAAAGCCAGCGTTTCGGCATTCGCGCTGTCGAGCAGCATCGGTGAAACCGTATAAATGCCGTCGGTGAAATAGCCGTGGCTGTCCCGATATTCGGGCCGGTCGGCGAACTGGCCGGCGAACGAATCCAGCCCGATTGCGTCGGTGCCGAGCACATAGGCTTTGGAGTTGGCCCGCCTTATCGCCGTCATTGCCACCACGGCGTCATCGGCAATCATGCCGAGGACGATTGCGGGGCGGTCCGGATCGACTGCGGCGACGCGGGCAATCTCCTCGAGACCGGCTCGGTTGGTGTAGCCATGGGACTCCACGCCAATGCCAAGACGCTCCGCGGCGCGGCGAAAGCCGGCATCGACCGGGCGCCCATATCCGTTGTCCCTGAAGATGATGATCGCGCGTTTGCCATCCAAAATGTAATGCAGGTAGTTCGCGAGCGCCGCGCCCATTTCGCTCGTGCTGACGACGGTGCGGAATGTCGTCTCGTTATCGGTGACGGCGTCGCCGTGGGCCGTCGGCACGATCGAGGCTATGCCGGCCTCCGCGTAATTGAGGCCTGACGCGATCGCCGACGTGGTGAGGATCGGGCCAACCACTACAAGAGCGTCGCTTGCCCCGATGTCGTCGGCGATCTCGCGTGCGCCCTCGTCGGAGCTGTGATCATCGTAAAACGAAACCTCGATGCGCGGCGACTTGCCCTCGGCATTAGCCTCAGCAACGGCAAGCTTGACCGCATCGGACACCGGCTCGCCGTAATAATTGGAGGCGCCTGTCAGCGGCGCGGCGACAGCAATCTTGAGACTCGGGGTCTGCGCGCCCGCGAGTTTTGCGCCGACGACGGCGCTGACTGCGCCGAACACAATCAGACCAAGCACTCGAACGCGAATATGTTGCCCCATGTCGAATTGTTGGGTCATCGGGTTCCTCGAAGCTGTCCAGTCGCCACAGATTACGGTGCTCTTTTTCCCCGGCCTCCACGAAGAAACGATGACGATAGCCGATCCGGCAAGATCAGAGCGCGGCACGGAGAAAGATCACGCCCGCCACGGCGATCGCAGCGCCGGCGAGCCGCACGGCAGCGCGTCCCACCGGCCATCGCGCCGCAAGCTCGATGCCGGCGTAGCCCAATCCAATTCCCGCGAGATGAAGAAGGCCGGTCGCAATGACGAACCCTGCCGAGAATGCAATGGCATCCGCGCCCGGAGGAAGCTCCGCGCCGTGGGCATAGCCGTGGAAAATCGCAAATATCGCGACGACTCCCACCGCGATCACGAGAGGCGCGCGCACGGCAAACATGACCATGAGTCCCAGCACGATGGCGGAAAGTGCAATTCCGATCTCGGTGCGCGGCAACGGCACGCCTGCGATCCCGAGCACGCCTCCCGCCGCCATCACCAGCGGAAACGCGACCGGCAAGAGCCACAGCGCCGGTGCTCCCAGAAGCGCCCCCCACAGGCCCACCGCGACCATGGCGGCAACGTGATCGGCTCCGGTCAGGGGATGCAGAAAGCCACCGACCAATCCGCTTGCCACGTCGCCGCCGCCGGCGTGCGCATGCGCCGGGGCTGAACTCGCGATCAGCAGCAATGCGGGAATGACAGCAAGCGCGCGCACGCCGCTTGTGGCCCAAGGCCCGAGATGGCGTCGACGCACGTCGTTATTTCGGCGGATCGTCGTCGTCAGCGGCTGCAGTCGCATAGAGGTAGCGCAGAAGTTTGACCTTGTCGGCCTCCGGCAATGCCAGCACTGCCCCGTAGAACGCCACCACCAAATCGCAATACGCCGAAAATTCCTGCGGCGCGAGCTTCTCTCGTTGCAACAGGTCACGTTGCACCGGCAGATTGCTCAAGGCGTTGAACACCGACTGGATCAGCGGCCGCGCCTCCTCGGCCGTCGGCGCCGCGGCGACCGCCTTGGGATCCGTAGCGGCGATCCTGTCCAGCGTGGTCATATCGCGGACGAAAAGCATCGGAAAGTCTTTGGCAAGGTTCGCGGTCAATTTGGCGCCCTTGCTTTCGTCGCTCAGCGCGACGCAGCTTTCCGCGTTGCTTGCTTGCAGCGTCTTCATATAGGTCAAATAAATATCGGTGATATCGAGCAGGACATCGGGTGGTGCGTTGGCGAGGAGCTTCTTGAGGCTCTTGCGCAACGCATTGCGGGCAACGGACAGGATCTCATCGTCCGGCACATTGACGGCGGCCGCAGTGAAGCGGGCAACGAAACGTTTGAAGGCCGCGGGATCATTCTGCGCGAGCGTCGCAACCGCCGGCAATGTCGCAACATCGCGCGGCAAGCCGCTGTCCGTAATCGGCGTCGTTGGGAGCGAGGCAGGCGACATCACGCCCGCCGACGGCGCTTCCTGCGGTTTCGGTGCAGTGCCCTGTCGCAGATGCCACAACTTCGGAATGATCCCGCTCCAATAAGTGCCGTAGCCAATGGCACCAAGCAGCACGATCACCAAGAACGTGATGGCGATGCGTTTGATGAGGCCAAAGAATCCGCCGCCGCGCTTTTGCTTAGTCTTATTCGTGTCCGCATGACCGCGAATTTGCGGGGGCAAGTCGGGGATCGGGCCGGTCGGCGCCCGACGCTCCATCTTGATGGCGGGTACGGCGCTCCGATCAGGAGCCGTTTCACCTTCGGTATCTGTTTCATCATCAGATGGCCGCACCAACCTGAGGTTTGGTGTCCTGCTGCGCCCGTCGCGCGACGGCGGCCGGCGCAGCACGGGCTGCAATTCCTCCTCATCGTCACGATCTCCGGCGTGGCGATCATCCTCGTCCTCGTCGCGGTCCTCGACGCGGTCGTCTACGCCGTCATCTCTGAGGTTTCTGCCAAGAGAGGCCGCGCGCTGTCCTTGGCGCCTCTTCAGCGTGCTTCTTCGACGATCCTTCTCACGCTCAGTTTCCTCATCCTCGCGTTCGTCGGCATCCTCCTCGTCGGCGAGCGCGGTCGGTTCTGCCAAGCGGCGCGTCCGCGCGGTGGTGGCGCGTCGCTCGACGATCTCCTCTTCCTCCTCATCATCGTCGTCGCGAACAGGCGTCGGCCTGACCGAGATAGCCCGGCGATCTCGGGTGGTCCGCCGGGGAGCCTCCTCCTCTTCCTCCTCATGTTCATCGCGTTCGGTCTCGCGAAACTCATCGTGGTCTTCGTCAGCCGCACGATATTTTTCGAGAATCCTTCGGCGCCGTTTGCCGTAATCTTCCTCATCCGGCTGCCGGTCATCATCATCCTCGATGCGCGCGCGAGCCGATGTCGGCTGGACACGGGCGCTCGGACGCTCCGCGGGACGTTCGACGATCGGCGTGGGCGCTTCGGGCAGTTTGGCTTGAACCGTGCGGCCCTGCCTCCCCGCTTCAGGGCTCGCCTCCGGCTGCTCAACCTTCGCCGAAACCTTATCGATCAATCCGGGCACGCTTCCGGCACGATGCCATCTGACCCATCCGAGCCGCCAGACAACCGTGTCGGGATTGATGACGCCGCGCGAAGCCGCCTCGGTCAGGGCAGAAAACGTAAAGGGGCCATATCGTTTGCCGTTGAGCGAAACGAACCAGTGCTTATCATCCGGCTGCCCTGCCATCGCACCCTGCTTTCGCTCACGCCGCTTTCAGCCCCCTACAGGCAAATTCAAGGCATTAATGCGCGGCGGGTCAAGGGCCGGCCGCTGCAGTTTGGATCGGGGGTTCGAGAAAGCCTGGCGGATTAATATCGGATCGCAGTGCAACGCAAAAGCCCTTCTGCCCAGCCAACCGTCGCTCGCGATGTTTCATTGTGGGACGAATTTCGCCCGATCACGCCGCCTTGGCGCGCTCCGCGATGCCGACCAGTGCACGCAGGATCTGCGTCGTCCCCTTGAGCCGCTGCTCCGGCGTATCCCAGTCGGCAAAGAAGACGACCTTCATGTCGGGGCGGACCCGCGCATCGCGGCCCTGGTCGCGGATGTAGGCGATGAGTCCCTCCGGATTAGCGAAACGGTCATCTCGGAACGACATCACGGCACCCTTCGGCCCCGCCTCGATCTTCGCAACATTGGCACGCCGGCACAGCGCCTTGACGACGACGAGCGACAGGAGGTGCTTCACTTCGACAGGCATCGGGCCAAAGCGATCGACGACTTCGGCACCGAAGGCGTCGATGTCGCGCTCGTCCTCGAGGTCCGCGAGCCGGCGATAAAGATTGAGGCGCACCGGCAGATCGGCGACGTAATCCTCGGGGATCAGCACTGGCGTGCCGATCGTGATCTGCGGCGACCAGCGGTCGGAGATCGGTTCGGCGATGCCGGCCTTGAGGCTTGCGACCGCCTCCTCCAGCATCTGCTGGTAGAGTTCGAAACCAACCTCCTTGATGTGACCGGATTGCTCTTCGCCGAGCAGATTTCCGGCGCCGCGGATGTCGAGGTCGTGGGAGGCGAGTTGGAAGCCGGCGCCCAATGTGTCGAGAGATTGCAGCACCTTGAGCCGGCGTTCCGCTTGCGGCGTGAGACGGCGGCCGATCGGTAATGTCAGCAGGGCGAAGGCGCGGGTCTTGGAGCGGCCGACGCGGCCGCGGAGTTGATAGAGCTGGCCGAGGCCGAACATGTCGGCGCGGTTGACGATGAGCGTGTTGGCGGTCGGAATATCAAGGCCGGATTTAATGATGGTCGTCGACAGCAGCACATCGAATTTGCCATCATAGAACGCCGACATCACGTCTTCGAGCACGGCCGAGGGCATCTGGCCATGGGCCACCGCAACGCGTACCTCGGGCACGCTGCTGTCGAGGAAGGCCTTCGCTTCCGCCAGTTGCTCGATGCGCGGGCACACGTAGAACGACTGCCCACCGCGGAAGCGCTCGCGCAGCAGCGCCTCGCGAACGATCAGTTGATCGAACGGCGACACCGACGTGCGCACCGCGAGGCGATCGACGGGCGGCGACGCAATAATCGAGAGTTCGCGCACGCCGGTGAGCGCGAGCTGAAGCGTGCGCGGGATCGGCGTCGCCGTCAGCGTGAGCACATGAACCTCGGCGCGCAGCGTCTTGAGGCGCTCTTTGTGAGCGACACCGAAATGTTGCTCCTCGTCCACGACCAGGAGGCCGAGGTCACGAAACTTGATGGACTTGCCGAGCAGGGCATGGGTGCCGACGACAATGTCGACGGTGCCGTCCGTGAGCCCTGCCTTGACCTTGGCGAGTTCGGCAGGCGCGACAAGGCGCGAGGCCTGCGCGACCTTGATGGGAAACGCGCGGAAACGTTCGGAGAACGTCTTGAAGTGCTGCCGCGCCAAGAGCGTCGTCGGCACCACGACGGCGACCTGTTTGCCCCCCATGGCAGAGACGAACGCCGCCCGCAGCGCGACCTCGGTTTTACCGAAGCCGACATCGCCGCAGATAAGGCGATCCATCGGCCGGCCCGAAGCGAGATCGTCAAGCACCGCCGTAATGGCGTTGGCCTGGTCCTCGGTTTCCTCATAGGGAAAGCCGGCGCAGAATTCGTCGTAGGAGCCGTGTCCGGGCACGAGCCGCGGCGCTTCGCGCAGGTGGCGCTCAGCCGCGATCTTGATCAGCTCGGCCGCCATTTCGCGAATGCGGCTCTTCATCCGCGCCTTGCGCGCCTGCCACGCGGCGCCGCCGAGCCGATCCAGCTCGACGTTCATCTCCTCTGAGCCGTAGCGCGATAGGAGCTCGATGTTCTCGACCGGGAGGAACAGCTTGTCGTTGCCGGCGTAGTGAATTTCGAGACAGTCGTGGGGAGCGCCGGCGGCCTCGATGGTCTTAAGGCCGATGAACCGGCCGATGCCGTGATCGACGTGAACGACGAGATCGCCCGCCGCGAGCGACGTCGCCTCGGCAATGAAATTCTCGGCTCGCTTGCTGGCGCGGCGTGGTCGCACCAGGCGGTCACCGAGAATGTCCTGCTCGCCGATCACGGCGAGATCGTCTGTCTCGAACCCTGCTTCGAGGCCGAGGACTGCGAGCGCGATCTCGAACGCCGGCCGCGCCCGCGCCTGCGGCCGATCCGCGACATTGACGAGATTGAGGAGCGCGTGATCTGCCAGCACGTGGGACATGCGATCGCGTGCGCCCTCGCTCCACAATGCAATCACGACGCGCTTGCCGGCGGATTGCAGCGCGTTCACATGGTCCTTGACCGCATCGAACACATTGGCGTCGGGCGTCATCCGCTCGGGAGCAAAGTTGCGACCAGCTCGGGTGCCGGCGTCGATGGTCGCGGCGGCGCCCTCGGGTGCCGCGAAATGCGCGAGCCGCACGAGCGCCGCGCCGTCTTGCCGCTCGCGCCATTCGTTTTCGGCGAGATAGAGCCGATCCGGCGGCAACGGATGGTACGGCACCGCCGACGGCGCCTCCTGGCGCTGCGCGAAGGCCTGACGGCGCGCCTCGTAATAATCGGCGATCTGGGTGAAGCGTTCGTGGGCCGCCTCCTCGGCCAGCGGCTCGACGACGATTGGCGTTCCGGCGACGTAATCGAACAGCGTATCGAGCCCGCCATGAAACAGCGGCAGCCAATGCTCCATGCCCGGGTAGCGGCGGCCTTCGCTGATCGCCGCATAGAGCAGATCGTCCGGTGTTGTCGCACCGAAGTTCTGCACGTAGCCGGTGCGGAAGCGGCGGATCGTCTCCGTCGTGAGTTGGAATTCGGCGACCGGCACGAGATCGAGAGCGCGCATCTGGTCGATGCTGCGCTGGCTTTCCGGGTCGAATGTGCGAATTGACTCCAGGGTGTCGCCGAAGAAATCAAGCCGCACCGGATCGTGTACGCCCGGCGGGTAGAGGTCGAGGATGCCGCCGCGCAACGCATATTCGCCGGCTTCGCGCACGGTCGAGGCGCGCGTATAGCCGTTCAGCTCGAGCCAGCGCACGATGCCGTCCATGGCGATCATGTTGCCGGGCGCGGCCGACAGCGCCTGTCCCTGCACGAGGCTCTTCGCGGGGACCCTCTGGACGACAGCGTTGACCGTGGTCAGCAGCGCGGAAGGCTTCTCGGTCCCTTTGAGCCGCGACAAACGTGACAGTGTCGTCATGCGTTGCGCGACGATGGCGGGATGAGGCGAAGCCCGGTCGTAGGGCTGGCAATCCCACGCCGGAAATTCGAGCACGCTGATGTCCGGCGCGAAGAAAGCGAGTGCCCGCGCAAGCTGCGCCATGCGGGCACCGTCCCGGCACACGACCAGAAGGCTCGTTGCCGGTGCGTTCGGCTTCGCCGCGACCGCCCTTGCGAGATCGGCGAGGACAAGACCTTCGGCACCATCGGCGACGTTCGCAAGCGTAAGCGGACGGCCGACTTGCAGCGCCTCGGCCGGAGATCGCGCCGGCGAGCGCGTTCGAACGCGCGCGAGGCTCATGGGGCGAAGCTCATGGGGCCGGACCCGATGCGTGAAAGCTGCGCAACCGGCGGAATATCGCGAGATCGTAATCGGGCGGCACCGGATCGCCGCCGGTGAGCCAGGCATAAAGCTCTTTGTCGGGAACCTCGGCGAGGTGTTCGAGCTCGGCGATTTCCGCGTTCGTCAAATCGCTGATCGTGGCGTCGGCGAAGCGGCCCATCAGCAGGTCCATTTCCCGGGTGCCCCGATGCCACAGCCGGTAGAGCAATCGGCGTCGTCTCGGGTCGAGGCCGGCGCTCGATCGTGTCGTCCCGGTCATTGCTTTTCCTTAGTGAAATCTAAAAGCGGCGCGCGCAACGCCGAAAGCCCGGACGGTGCCGGGCGCGGCAGTCATATAGCGAGCGCCGGACGGATTGTCAGGAGGGCAACAATGAATGACCCGTGCAAATTCGCATCGCCCGTCACGACTGAGATGTGAACCAACGCTGCGGGCGTTCGCGCCTACTTACCGCACCGCCATCGCCACTCCGATCGCGGCGGAGGGTGCGATCATTTTCCCCCCGAGCGGAGGTTGCCCCACGGATCGTATTTCTTTTCGGGATCAGGAATCCGACTGACGCCGTCGCGGAAGGCCTTTTCGTCCTGCTTCTTCTTTACGGGGTCGTCGACCGGGTCTTTCGGGGCATTTTGCTTTCCCACGCTAGACGCGGTGCCGGGTCCATTGATCGCACCGTACTGGGCAAATGCGGGCACCCCCAGTACCAGGATCATCGCAGCGGCAAGGAGCGGTTTCATGCTCTGCTTCTCCCCTCGATCGTCAATACACGTCACTTATTGGCGGCTTTGCCGTTTCCGGTGTCTCGAACCGTCCCCCACGGGTCCACCTTTTTCGCCGCCGGCGTCGGTATCTTATTGACGCCGTCCTTATAAGCTTTTTCGGCTTCATTTTTCTTCGTGGGATCCTCGGAGCGCGGCTTAACAATACCGCCGCTCGGGCCGATATCGAGCCCGTCGAACTGTGCGTAGGCCGGTACCGCCAATGCTGCGACAAGCGTAGCCGCAACGATCAATCGCATCTCGCCTCTCCCCTTTCGCATGTTCCTTTCGAAGGAAACGGCAGTTCGCTCTACGAAGTTCGAATCGCTATTTGTCGCCGGCGTTGCGGACGGTTCCCCACGGATCGTATTTCTTGTCCGGTCCGGGAATGCGTTTCACAGCATCGTTGAAGGCCTTATCGTCCCGTTTTTTCTGTTCCGGGTCGACGGTCGCCTGCTGCGGCTTTGGCGGCTGAGCGCCGGTCTGCTTACCATTGCCCGTACCCATCGGCGAATACTGCGCATACGCGGGTGTGATCATTGCTGCGACCACCGTCGCGACAAGGAAAATTCTCATCCCGGTTCTCCGTCGCTATCTGGCAATACCGGCAGAGAGCCACGTCCCCAACGCGGATGGCCCCCCGGAAAGCCCTGACTCGCAGAGAATAAAGCGATTTACCCTCGAGTGAAACCGAAAAACGAACGCCGTGCCGCACTTGCCGCAGTAGGCGAAGACACCGTTCCCGGCTACGGTGGTGCTCCAAACTATAGCGGTCCGCACTGCCCTGAAGCAGCCTCGCAATGGACATCACCTTCACCAGATCGATCCGAAGGGGCCTTGTGAAGGGACTTGCAGCGGTTCTTGTCGCCACGGCACCTGTCGCGGCGCAGGAACATTATCCAGCCCGTTCGGTCACGCTCATTGTGCCGTTTCCGGCCGGTGGCGGCGTCGACGCCATGGGGCGCATCGTGGCCGAACGGCTCACGGCAGCGCTCGGGCAACAGGTCGTCATCGATAACCGCGGCGGTGCTGCCGGCGTAATCGGCACACGCGCAGCCGCTCGCACCCCGCCCGACGGCTATACCCTCGTCATGAGCACGAGCGGCACCACCACGGTCAACCCGACGCTTTACGCCGAACCCGGCTACGACGTGAACCGCGACTTTGTTCCGATCGGCCTCGTCGCCGTGGCGCCGATCGTGATCATGGCGCACCCCTCGTTTCCCGCACGCACAGTCGCCGACCTCATCGCAATCGCTCGCAGCGACGGCAAACTCGATGCCGGCACACCGCCGGCCGGCACTGAGAACCACCTCGCCGCCGAGTTGTTCCGCGCCATGACCGGCCTCGACATCACCATCGTCACCTATAAGGGAACGGGACCTCTCACCAACGACCTCCTGGGCGGGCACATTCCGCTCGCGTTCAATACGCTCGCGCCGGCGCTCGGCAATATCGAGGCAGGCAGCCTGCGCGTTCTCGCAGTCGCCGGAGCAAAGCGCTCGCCCTTGCTACCCGAGGTTCCGACCGTCGCGGAATCCGGGCTGGCGGGCTTCGAGGCCGCAGTTCGGTACGGGCTCATGGCGCCCGCGGGCACGCCGCGTCCGATCATCGACCGGCTCAATAGCGAATTGCGCGCGATCATGGCGGCCGAAGACACGCGCAGACGTATCGCCGCCCAGGGCGGCGAGCCGCTCTCATCAACCCCTGAGGAATATGCCGCGGACATCGCCCGCGAGACCGCCAAATGGGCTCCGGTGATCCACCGTCTCGGCCTCAAGATCGAATGAATGGAGCACCGTGACCGACACCCAAGATACCGAAATAGCGCGTGGTGCCGGTCGCAGCGTTGTCGGCACTTGGCGCCTCGTCATGACGCGGGCAAAGAATGACAGCGGCGCGCCGATGGACCCGCGCTATGGCCCGAAGGCTATGGGACTCGTGGTCTTTGCCGCCCACGGTCGCATGATGGCGGTGCTGTGCGATGGCCGCCAGCCCTGCCCGAGAGCGAAGCGCGCGAATACATGTCCCATTGCGGCAATTACCGGTTCGACGTACGCATCCGGCGAGGGCCGCGGAATTTCTCGTGACAGGGTGAGAACGAGGTCTGGGCTATGCGGCGGCCTTTTGCTGGCGCTGGCGCTTCCAATGCGACGGCAGCAGCTCGTTGATGCGCTTGGCCGGATGATCCTACAGGCGCGCCGGACATCGGTCGGGTGCGGTTGCCGATCGCTCTTCGGCCCGGTCCACTCGCCAATAGCGGCATTGCGGCATTGAAGAAAGGCCCGCGGGACCAAAATCAACTGTGAGTTTCTTGCGCCGCACAGATGGCAGATCGAAGGGAAGCGGTGTAGCGTCGGTCATGGCGGCTGTGGCGTTCGGCTGTTACGCGAGGCGGTTCGTCTGAACTTGTCTTATGGAGGCGACGGTGAAAATCTTGAAAGCGAGCTTCGCCGCCGTTGCCGCATCGATTTCAATCCCCGCGATGGCGGCGGATATGCCAGTCAAGGCGCCTCCGCTCGTCGCACCGGCTGATTACAGTTGGACTGGCTGGTCCATCGGGGGAAACGCCGGTTACGCATGGGGTGGTTCGAACGCTCCTTCCAATTTCTCGTGTCCGGCAGGCGGTGGCTGTGCTGTAACCAACCCTGTGAATGTGGCAAATAACACCGGCGCCGCTACGGGCTCCATATCTCCGCACGGTTTCACTGGCGGTGGGCAGGCGGGCTATAACTGGCAGGTCGGCGCCTTCGTGTACGGTGCCGAAGCGGATTTCAATGCGCTCGATCTGAAGGCTTCGCGATCCGCTTCTGTTGCGTCCGTGACGACCACGGCGGTCTACAACCCCACGACCTCTGTGGAGACGAACTGGCTGTTCACCTTGCGTGGTCGGGTCGGATGGACTGCGACACCAAGGGTTCTGCTCTACGGAACTGGCGGGCTGGCTGTAACAGACTTGAAGGTCGGAAACACCTACGCAACGACAAACAACCTAGCGAACACGTCGGCCGGTGCATCGAGTGCGTCCAGCACGATTTCAGGCTGGACCGCCGGCGCAGGAGCCGAATGGGCGTTCCTTGGAAACTGGCGCGCCAAGGCCGAGTACCTCTATATCGATTTCGGCTCGGTCAGCACCTCGGCACAACTAAACAACGGCACATTTGCCAACAATAATGTGTTGCAAACTTCAGCCGATCTGAAAGCCATATTGTTCGGTTCGGATTAAACTTTGCGTTTTGACTTCACCGTTTTTTGAACCGTCGGCCCGCCCATCGCAACTCGACCGTGTCATTCGAGAAGGTGAAGACCCGCGCCTCGCCAATTCCACGGCAGAAGGTCAGCGATCCTATTTGCCGGGTAATCGGGCAGGCGTGCCAGCACGGTGATCAGGTGCGGCATGTCCGCTTCGAGGGGAAGCGGCTTGTGCTGATGCCGCCGCGACCATGGCGCGGCCAAACCCAGCACCGCGAAATGTTCTTCGAGCAGATCGACGGGTAACTGCGTTTAGATCTTCAGCCAGCCCCAGAAGGTCGTGAGATCGTCAAGCGACACGGCCTTGGTGACGTAGGCCCAATAGAACAGACCGAAGATCACGAGAGATACCAGCGTCGTCCACCCGGCCTTGGCTTTGAGGCCGTGCACCGCCGGCGCGCCGGGGTCCGTGCCGGGGATGAACTCGCCGTGCTCGTGCTGGGAGTGGATACCGAACGGCAGCACGGCAAAGAACACCAGCCACCACATGATGAAATAAATCGCCAGCATGCTGGTCAACGGCACCGGTCACCTCATGCCTGTTCGAGTTCCACGAGGGTGCCGAGAAAATCCTTCGGGTGCAGAAACAGCACGGGCTTGCCGTGGGCGCCGATTTTGGGTTGGCCGTCGCCAAGCACGCGTGCTCCTTCGGCCTTGAGACGGTCGCGGGCGACCATGATGTCGTCGACCTCGTAACAGACGTGATGGATGCCGCCGTCAGGATTGCGATCAAGAAATTGGGCAATCGGCGAATTTTCGCCCAACGGCTCCAGCAACTCGATTTTCGTGTTCGGCAACGTAATGAACGCCGTCGTTACGCCGTGCGCCGGCTGCGGCACCGTCGCCGAGACTTCAGCGCCCAGCGTATCGCGATAGAGCTTCGCAGCCGATGCAATGTCGCGCACTGCAATCGCCACGTGGTTGAGCCTGCCGATCATAGTCGATGCCCTTGGGTCGGCGCCCCGGCTGCGCGCCCGCGTTCGGCCGCGATCATACCGTCACGACATGCACGACGCATATCGGTTTCTTGCCCCACTCCGCTGCGACCGCAGCGCGCACGCCGCGGCGGACGGCATCGGCGACGGCGTCGGGATCGCGGCGGCGCGGCCGCGGCAGATTGTCGACCGTCTCTATGACGGCGTTAAGCGCGACATCCGAAAACGAACGACCGTCGAGCGCGCGCAGCGGAATCCCGATCAGTTCGACCTCCGGATCGCCGACGAGAGTGCCCGCGGTGTCGAGCGCCATCGCAACGGACACGATCCCGACGAAGCTCAGACGGCGGCGGTCGGCGACGGTGCGTTCCTCGCCGTCGATGATCAGCCGACCGTCTTTGTATAGGCGCCCTTGCGGGGCCTCATCAACGACGCTGGGAGACCCAGGCGCAAGCCGCACGACATCGCCGTTGGCGCACACGACGGTTGCCGCCACGCCCGCTTTGCGAGCGACCGCCGCGTGCTCGGCGAGATGCAACGCCTCGCCATGGACCGGCACGACCATCTTCGGCTTGACCCATTCCAAGAGGTCCGCGAGTTCATCGCGGCGCGGATGGCCGGAGACGTGGACAAGGTGGGTGCGATCGGTGACTACCTCGACGCCTTGCGAGACGAGGCCGTTGATCACCCGGCCGACCGCCCTTTCGTTGCCGGGAATCGTGCGGGAAGAAAAGATCACCCGATCCCCACGGGAGAGCGTCACGTCGGGGTGTTCGTCGAGCGCAACGCGGGCGAGCGCTGCGCGCGGCTCACCCTGGCTGCCGGTGCACAGCGCCACCACCTTGTCCGGTGGCAGGTAGCCGTAGGCATCGGTGCCGCGAAAGTCCTGGACGCCCTCGAGATACCCGCTCTCACGCGCGACCTGGACGATGCGGTCCATGGCGCGGCCCACCACCACCACTTCGCGATCGCAGGCGCGCGCGGCGGCGGCGACCGCATGGATGCGCGCCACATTGGAGGCAAAAGTGGTCACCGCGACGCGCCGGGGCGCCGTCGTGATCAGTTCTTTGAGCGAGGCGGCGACGTCGGTCTCCGACAGCGAGCGGCCTTCGCGGACGGCGTTGGTCGAATCCCCGATCACGGCGAGACACCCGGCCTCACCGAGCGCCCGAAGCTTGGCCGCGTCGGTCGGTGGCCCGATGACCGGCGTCGGATCGAGCTTCCAGTCGCCGGTGTGGAGCACGGCACCGAGCGACGTGCGAATGATCAGCGCATTCGATTCCGGAATCGAGTGCGCGACCGATACGAACTCGACGTCGAACGGCGGAAGCTTGATGCGGCCGCCGTTCGGCACGATCGTCACCGGGATATCCGGCGCGCCCGGCTCCGACAGGCGTTTCGCGGTGAGGAGCGCCGCCGTGAATGGCGTCGCGTAGAGCGGCACCTTAAGGCGCGGCCACAGGTCAATCAGCGCGCCATAATGATCCTCATGGGCATGGGTGAGGACGAGACCCACAAGATTGCGCCGCTCTTCCGCAAGAAAGCGGATGTCGGGCATGATGAGGTCGATGCCGGGCAAGTCCGGACCGGCGAAGGCAACACCGAGATCGATAGCAAGCCAAGCCTTGTGACGCTCCGAGCCGAAGCCGTAGAGCGACAGGTTCATGCCGATCTCGCCCGTGCCGCCGAGCGGCACGAAAACCAGTTCCTCGTTCGGGGCCATCATCTCGGCAACGCTTCGCCGTGCACGGCGCTCCCGGCATTGTGCGCCGCAGCCGCCGGGAGAGGAAAGACCTCGCCGGCGGCAATCGCTTCGAGGCTGCCGTCGTTGAGCCGCAGCAGCAGCCGTCCGGCACCATCGATGGCCTCGAAAATACCGCCGGTTTCGCGCTCGGCGAGGCGAACACGCACCGGCTGGCCGAGGCCATCGGCGCGTTCGAGCCAGGCGGCGCGGATCGCGGCAAAGCCCGCACCCCGATTCCACTGGGCAAGCCGCGCCGCAAATGCTGCCGCAAGCCGCTCAAACAGCTCTGACGCTTCGACCGCAGCGCCCTCGGCGGCAAAATCCGTCGCCGGATAGGAGGTTATCGCCGGGTGGTGACGGCAATTGACACCGATACCGACCGCAACGGCCAAAGGGGCGCCCTCCCCTTCGATCAGGATGCCAGCGATCTTGCGTCCGCGGCACAGCATGTCGTTCGGCCATTTGAGACGAAGCTGCACGTCCGGAACGCATGCTGCGGCGGCGTCGTGCAGCGCGACACCCGCGACAAAGCCTAGTTGGGGGGCCGCGGCCGGCGGCGCAGGATCGACCAACAGCAGCGTCGCGTAGAGATTGCCTGGCGGTGACACCCAGGCGAAGCCACGCCGCCCGCGTCCCGCCGTTTGCTGCCGCGCCACGATCCAAAGCGGCCCGCGCTCGCCAGCGGCAGCACGCCGCAGCGCTTCGGCATTGGTCGAATTGACAGTGTCGAGAGTTACCTTCTGCGCCAAGCCCGCCATCTCCGGCACAGTAGCCCGGATCGCGCGGAGCGCAATCCGGGGAAGCGCTAGAAGAGGGACTTCGCGGCAGCGGCGGCCGCGTCGACCAGGGGACTCGGAAAGACGCAGAACAGGATCACGAACAGCCCGGAGAGGCCGAGCACCACGCGCAGGCCCCGCGCCATCGGATCGAAGGCCGGCGCCGGGTCGTCGAAGTACATCACCTTGACGATCATCAGATAGTAGTAGGCCCCGATCACGCTCGTGAGCACGCCGAGCACGGCGAGGGTGAAGAGCCCGGCGTTGATCGCGGCAAGGAAGACGTAGAATTTGGCAAAGAAGCCGGCGAGCGGCGGCACCCCGGCCATGGAGAACAGCAGCATGGCAAAGAAGAATGCGAGCATCGGCCGCGTGCGCGCGAGGCCCGCGAGATCGGCAATCTCCTCGCACGGCTGATCGGCCCGACGCATCGCGATGATGCAGGCAAAGGTCCCGAGCGTCATGGCGACGTAGATCGCCATGTAGACGAGCACGCCCTGGATGCCTTCGCTCGTGCCCGCCGCGAGGCCGATCAAAGCAAAACCCATATGGCCGATGGACGAATAGGCCATCAGCCGTTTGATGTTGCGCTGGCCGATGGCGGCAAACGAGCCGAGCGCCATGGACGCGATCGCGACGAAAACGATGATCTGCTCCCATTGCGACGCGATGCCCGGAAAGGCCGTGATCGACACCCGCATGAACACCGCGATTGCCGCGACCTTCGGAGCCGCCGCGAAGAATGCCGTGATCGGCGTCGGCGCGCCCTGATAGACGTCAGGCGTCCACATGTGGAACGGCACCGCCGAGACCTTGAAACAGAGGCCCGCAAACAGCAGCACAAGCCCGAACGTGAGCCCGAGATCGCCCTTGCCGGCGACCTGGGCGATCGCGACAAAATTGATCGTGCCGGTAAAGCCGTAGATCAGCGAACAGCCGTAGAGCAGCATGCCGGACGACAGCGCGCCCAGGACGAAATATTTCAGGCCAGCCTCGGTCGAGCGCGCGTTATCGCGATCGAACGCCGCCACGACGTAAAGGCACAGGCTCATCAGCTCGAGGCCGAGATAGAGCGCGATCAGGTCGCCTGCCGAAATCAGCATGAACATGCCGGCGGTGGAGAGCAGGATCAGCACCGGGTATTCGAACTTGTGCTGTTCCGCTCCCTTGAGGAAGTCACCGGACAGCGTCAGCGCGCCGATCGACCCGATCACGGTGACGATCTTGAGAAAGCGCGCAAAGCCATCGACGACGAAGCTGCCGCCGAACCCGACGATCTTCTCGGATTCCGGATAGACGACCGCGAAGCCGGCAACGATCAGCAGAATGATCGCAAGGCCCATCGCGACATTCGTGAAGCGGTTGTCGCGCCATGCCCCCATCAGCAGGATGATCATCGCGCCGACGGCAAGGATCACTTCCGGCAGGATGGGATAGGTTTGGAGGAATTCGTTCATGGTGCGATTCGCTTCGCGTCATCGAGGGCAGCCGACTTCGCGGTTCCGATCGCCTGATGATAGTTGTCGATCAAAGCAGAGACGGAAGCCTGCGACACGTCGAGGACGGTCTTCGGGTAGAAGCCGAAGAACAGCGTGAGCGCGACGAGCGGCGCGAGAGTCGCGATCTCGCGTCCGTCAAGGTCGAAGATGCCGGCGAGCGACGGCTTCTCCAGCCGCCCGAAAATGACCTTCCGATAAAGCCACAGCGCATAGGCTGCCGACAGGATGACGCCGAGCGTGGCGATAAACACCACCAGCGGGTTCACGCGGAACGTGCCGATCAGCGACAGGAATTCGCCGACAAAGCCTGACGTCCCCGGCAAGCCGACATTCGCAAGGGTGAACACCATGAATGCCGCAGCGTAGAGCGGCATCCGGTTGACGAGGCCGCCATACGCGGCGATCTCGCGGGTGTGCATGCGGTCGTAGACGACGCCGACGCACAGGAACAGCGCGCCCGACACGATGCCGTGCGACACCATCTGGAAAATGCCGCCGGCTACGCCCTGCATCGTGACCGCGAAAATGCCCATGGTCACGAAGCCCATATGGGCGACCGAGGAATAGGCGATCAGCTTCTTCATGTCCTCCTGCACCAGCGCGACCAGCGAGGTGTAGACGATCGCGATCACCGACAGCGCGAAGATCAACGGCGCGAACTCCTGGGATGCCGCCGGGAACATCGGCAGCGAGAAGCGCAGGAAGCCGTAGCCGCCCATTTTCAGGAGAATTGCGGCGAGAATCACCGAGCCCGCGGTCGGCGCCTCCACGTGCGCGTCAGGCAGCCAGGTGTGGACCGGCCACATCGGCATCTTGACCGCGAATGAGGCGAAGAATGCAAGCCATGCCCACGTCTGCAGCGTGCGCGGGAAAGCATGGTGCATGAGCATCGGGATATCGGTCGTGCCGCCATCCCAGTACATCGCCATGATGGCGAGCAGCATCAGCACCGAGCCGAGGAAGGTGTAGAGGAAGAATTTGAAGCTCGCGTAGACACGTCGTGGGCCGCCCCAAACCCCGATGATAATGAACATCGGGATCAGGCCGCCTTCGAAGAACAGGTAGAACAAGGTGAGGTCGAGCGCGCAGAAGGTGCCGACCATCAACGTCTCGAGCACCAGGAACGCGATCATGTATTCCGAGACGCGGGTCTGAATCGGCCGCCAGCTCGCGATGATGCAAATCGGCATCAACGCCGTCGTGAGGATCACGAACGGCAGCGAGATGCCGTCGACTCCCATGTGATAGGTGATCGTGCCGGCAAGCCACGGCTTGTGCTCGACGAACTGAAATTCCGATGACCCCGGGTCAAACCGCCACCACAGCATCAGCGAGATGCCGAAGGTAATGAGCGTCGTCCACATCGCGACCCAGCGCGCGTTGCGCGCCATGGCGGCGTCCTCGGCCCGGAACATCATCAAGAAGACGATGAAGAACGCGCCGAGGAGCGGCAGGAAGGTGGTGACGGATAGGATCGGCCAGCTGGCCATCAGTGGCCTCCCGTCGCGAACATGAACCAGGTGATGAACGCGGCAACGCCGATCAGCATCGCGAAGGCGTAGTGGTACATGTAGCCGGTCTGCAGCCGCACCACGTTGCGGGTAACGTCGAGCACGCGGGCGGAGACACCGTCGGGACCGAGCCCGTCGATGATCGCGCCGTCGCCGCCCTTCCACAGCAGCCGCCCGAGCCAGAGCGTCGGCCGAACGATGATGACGTCATAGATCTCATCGAAGTACCACTTGTTGAGGAGGAACTGATAGAGCACCGGCTGCTGGCGGGCGAGCTCGACCGGAATATCGGGACGGAGAATGTAGAACAGCCATGCAACGGCGAAGCCAAGCGCCATCATCACGGTCGGGAGCGAAGACACGAGGAAGCTTCCCTCGTGATGCATCTCCTCCAGGATGTTGTTGCCGTCGCCGAGCTTGATGGAGTCGCGGAAGAAGCTTTCAACGCCATGGCCGGCGAAAATGTCGGCGAACGGATAGCCGGCGAGGATCGAGCCGAGCGCCAACACGAACAGCGGAATCAGCATGGTCGCCGGACTCTCGTGAGCGGCGTCATAATGGGCCTGGTCGTGGGGACGGCCGTGGAACGTCTTGAAGATGAGCCGCCAGGAATAGAACGCCGTCAATGCGGCGGCGCCGAGCGTCATCATGTAGCCGTAGAGTGCCGCCGGGTTCTTGCTGGCGTAGGCGGCCTCGATGATGAAGTCCTTGGAGAAATAGCCGGAGAACAGCGGGAAGCCTGTCAGCGCCAGCGTGCCGATCACCATCATGATGTAGGTGAACGGGATCTTGGTGCGCAGGCCGCCCATCGCCCTGATGTCCTGCTCGTGATGCATTGCGGTGATCACCGAGCCCGAGCCGAGGAACAGCAGCGCCTTGAAGAAGGCATGGGTGAACAAATGGTACATGCCGACCGAGTAGGCGCCGACGCCCATCGCGACGAACATGTAGCCGAGCTGCGAGCAGGTCGAATATGCAATGATCCGCTTGATGTCGTTCTGCACGAGGCCGACGGTCGCGGCGAACATCGCGGTCGTCGCGCCGACGGCCGTCACCACGGTCTGGGCGTCCGGCGAGAGGGCGAACAACGGCGACAGCCTTGCCACCATGAACACGCCGGCGGTGACCATGGTCGCGGCATGGATCAACGCCGACACCGGCGTCGGGCCCTCCATGGCGTCGGGCAGCCAGGTGTGCAGCAGGAACTGCGCCGACTTGCCCATGGCGCCCATGAACAGCAGCAGGCAGATGAGCGTGAGCGCGTCGAAGTCCCAGCGCAGCAGGTGAATGGTCTTGCCGACGAGCGTGGGCGCCTGCGCGAACACCGTGCCGAAGTCGACCGCGCCGGTCATCATGAAGACGGCGAAGATGCCGAGCGCGAACCCGAAATCGCCGATGCGGTTGACGACGAAGGCCTTGATCGCGGCGGCGTTTGCCGCCGGCTTGTGATACCAGAAGCCGATCAGGAGGTAGCTTGCGAGGCCGACGCCCTCCCAGCCAAAGAACAGCTGCACGAGGTTGTCCGACGTCACCAGTGCCAGCATCGCGAAGGTGAACAACGACAAATAGCAGAAGAACCGCGGCCGATATGGATCCTCGTTCATGTAGCCGATCGAATAGAGGTGGACGAGCGCCGATACCGTCGTGACCACGACAAGCATCACGGCGGTCAGCGCATCGACGCGCACCGCCCAGTCGACCTTAAGATCGCCGGAGACGATGAACGGCAGCACCTGCTCACGCACCTCCTGGTGGCCGAATCCGACCCGCACGAAGGCGATCCACGACAGCACCATGGAGATGAACAGGAATGTCGTGGTGATGAGTTCGGCGCCGCGCGAACCGGCGGCCGGCGGCTCGTGGGGCTCCTCCTCGGCATGCGGATCGGCTGCGACGAAGGCGCTTGCGCCGGTCGCGGCATGGGGATGCTCGGGCGTCGTCCCGACGATGTGGTTCTCGGAGCCCTCCGGCGCCGATCCGCCCGGGAAGCGCGTGTGAGCTCCAACGAGCGTGATGATCGCGGCGAGAATGGCGCCCAGCGCCGGCAGAAAGACGATCGTCTGATACATCTCAGCCCTTCATCAGATTGACGTCTTCGACGGCAATCGTGCCGCGATTGCGGTAGAACACGACGAGGATCGCGAGCCCGATCGCCGCCTCGGCCGCCGCGACCGTGAGCACGAACAAGGCAAACACCTGTCCCACGAGATCGCCGAGCCGCGCGGAAAACGCGACGAAATTGATATTCACCGCGAGCAGGATCAATTCGATCGACATCAGAATGATGATGACGTTCTTGCGGTTGAGGAAGATGCCGAAAATCCCGAGCGTGAACAGAATCGCCGAGACGACGAGATAGTGACCGACGCTGATGATCATGCAGACCTCGCCAATAGAGCCGTGCAAAAGCCGAAGCCGTCATCCTGAGGAGGCCGCGCTTCGCGCGGCTCCTCAGGATGACGGCCCACGTTGGAGCGTATAGCCAATGTCGGCACGCTAAATCCCCTGCCCCGGCTGCACCTTGCGAACTTCGATCGCGGTCTTACGCGTGCGCGCGACCTGCTCGGCGATGTTCTGGCGACGCACCCGCGGCCTGTGGCGGAGCGTGAGCACGATCGCGCCGATCATCGCGACCAGGAGCACAAGCCCGGCGGCCTGGAAGTAGTAGATGTAACGGGTGTAGAGCACGAGGCCGAGCGCCGCCGTGTTCGACGTATTCTCCAGAGGCGGAATCGGCGTCGCCAGCACCTTGGTCGCGTCAGGCGCCACCGCCCAGGTCCCAAGCACGAGCACGAGCTCCACCAGGAACACGACGCCGACGAGTCCGCCGACGGGGAGATAATTGAGGATGCCTTCGCGGAGTTCGGTGAAGTCGACGTCGAGCATCATGACCACGAACAGGAACAGCACCGCGACCGCGCCGACATAGACGATGATGAGGATCATCGCCAGGAACTCGGCGCCGGCGAGCACGAACAGGCCCGCGGCATTGACGAAGGCGAGGATCAGGAACAGCACCGAGTGGACCGGGTTCTTCGAGGCGATCACCATGACGGCGGACGCCACGCAGATCGCGGCGAAGAGATAGAAGAAGATGGCGCCGATGATCATCGCGGAGCGCCTTGCCGGCATCGGGAAACGTCGGTTCTCATCGCGTCACCGGTACGGCGCGTCGAGCGCAATGTTTTTGGCAATCTCGCATTCCCAGCGGTCGCCGTTCGCGAGCAGGCGCTCCTTGTCATAGTAGAGCTCCTCGCGCGTTTCGGTGGCGAACTCGAAATTCGGACCCTCGACGATGGCGTCCACCGGGCAAGCCTCCTGGCACAGGCCGCAGTAGATGCATTTGACCATGTCGATGTCGTAGCGCGTGGTGCGACGGGTGCCGTCGTTGCGGCGCGGCCCCGCTTCGATGGTGATGGCCTGGGCGGGGCAGATCGCCTCGCACAGCTTGCAGGCGATGCAGCGCTCCTCGCCGTTCGGATAGCGGCGCAGCGCGTGCTCGCCGCGGAAGCGTGGCGAGATCGGACCCTTCTCGAACGGATAGTTCAGCGTCGCCTTCGGCTTGAAGAAATAGCGCATGCTGAGCACTATGGCGCCGACGAATTCCTTGAGGAACAGCGCTTTTGCGGCCCGGTCGAGACTCATCGGAGTGTCCTCATTGAGGTGCGAGCCCCCCGAACTGGAGCACCGCAGCGACGATCGCCACCATGGCAAGTGACAGCGGCAGGAACACTTTCCAGCCGAGCCGCATCAGTTGATCGTAGCGGTAGCGCGGCACGAATGCCTTCACCAGGGCAAACATGAAGAAGATGAACGACGCCTTGAGCACGAACCAGATGATGCCCGGCACCCATGTGAACGGTGCGACCGGAAACGGCGGCAACCATCCGCCGAGAAACAGGATCGTGCCCATGGCGCACATCGTGGTGATCGCCACGTATTCGGCGAGCATGAAGAGCATGTACGGCGTCGATCCGTACTCGACCATGTAACCGGCAACGAGCTCGGACTCCGCCTCGACCAGGTCGAACGGCGGCCGATTGGTCTCGGCGAGCGCCGAGATGAAGAAGACGATGAACATCGGGAACAGCCAGAGCCAATACCAGGCAAACAGCCCCCAGCTCGATCGCTGCGCTTCGACGATGGCGGTGAGGTTGAGCGATCCGACGCACAACAGCACGGTGATCAGGACGAAGCCGATCGAGACCTCGTAGGACACCATTTGCGCCGCCGAGCGCAGCGCTGCCAGGAACGGATATTTCGAGTTCGATGCCCAGCCGCCCATGATGATGCCGTACACCATGAGCGAGGACACCGCGAAGAGATAGAGAATGCCGACGTTGATGTTGGCGATCACCCATCCGGCGTCGACCGGGATCACCGCCCAGGCGGCGAGCGCCAGCACGCAGGACACGAGCGGCGCCAGGAGGAAGACGCCCTTGTTGGCGCCGGCCGGAATGACCGGCTCCTTGAACACAAACTTGAGGAGGTCGGCGAAGCTCTGAAACAGGCCGAATGGCCCGACAACATTCGGACCGCGCCTGATCTGTACCGCGGCCCAGATCTTCCGGTCGGCAAGCAGGATGTAAGCGACCGCGACTAACAGAACGACGAGCAGCACCAGGCTCTCGATCACGATGATGAGGAACGGCCAGAGATAGTTGGTCCAGAATTCGGCCATGTCCTACTCCGCCGCCGTCGCGAGCGCGCGCTCGGCGATCGCCGAGCACTCGGCCATGACGGCCGAGGCTCGGGCGATCGGGTTGGTGAAATAGAAGTCCTCGATCGGCGACCGGAACACCGTCTTGTTGTCCATGGTGCCGCCGAGCGCCGCGAGCTTGCGCACGTCCTCGGGATTACCCGGCGTGATCGCATCAAGCGCGGCGAGATGCGGATGGGATTTGAAGATCGCTGCGCGCAGTTGCGCGAGCGAATCGTAAGGCAATCGGCTGCCGAGCGTCTCGGACAGGGCCCGCAGGATCGCCCAATCCTCGCGCGCATCTCCCGGCGGGAACGCGGCGCGCCCCGTCATCTGCACGCGACCCTCGGTATTGACGTAAAGGCCCGACTTTTCGGTGTAGGCAGAGCCCGGCAGGATCACGTCGGCACGATGAGCGCCGCGGTCGCCATGGGTGCCGATGTACACCACGAACGGCCCGGGCTCGACTTCGATCTCGTCGGCGCCGAGGAGGAAAAGGACGTCAACCCCGCCATTCGCCATGGCGGCGGCCGCAAGACCGCCCTCCCCCGGCACGAAACTGATGTCGAGACCGCCGACGCGCGCCGCCGCGGTGTGTAGCACCGAGAAGCCGTTCCAGCCGTCGACGATAGCGCCAGTCGACAGCGCGGCCTTCGCGACCACCGCGAGCACGGCGGCGCCGTCCGGTCGCGCCAGCGCGCCCTGCCCGACGAGCCAGATCTGGCGTTGAAGTTTTGCCGGCTGGTGGTCGACGAATTGCGCGAGCGTCTCCGGACCGGCTCCGAGATAGGTGTAATCGTAGGTCAGGTCGGCGCGCTCGCCAACGACGCCGATCTTGAGCGGGCTCGCGCGCCAACGCTTGCGGATGCGCGCGTTGAGCACCGGCGCCTCGCGGCGCGGATTGGCGCCGATGATCATCAGGCCGTCGGCCTGGTCAATGCCGGCAATGGTGGCATTGAACAGGTAGCTCGCCCGGCCCCAGCGCGGATCAAGCGCCGTGCCATCCTGGCGGCAATCGATGTTGGTTGAGCCAAGCCGCGCCAGCAGGTCTTTCAGCGCGCACATCTCTTCGACCGCGGCGAGATCGCCCGCAATCGCGCCGATCTTGTCCTTCTTGGTCGATTTGAGCTTGGCGGCAATGGTGCGGAATGCCTCCGGCCAGCTTGCCGGCCGCAGCGTGCCACCTTCACGGACGTAGGGCTTATCGAGGCGCTGCACCCGCAGGCCGTCGACGACGTGGCGGGTCTTGTCGGAAATCCACTCCTCGTTCACGTCCTCATTGGTGCGCGGCAGGATGCGCATTACCTCGCGGCCGCGGGTATCGACCCGAATGGCGCAGCCGACCGCGTCGTTGACGTCGATCGACTCGGTCTTGCCGAGCTCCCAGGGACGCGCCGCGAATGCGTAAGGCTTGGAGGTGAGCGCACCGACCGGGCAGAGATCGACCACGTTGCCCTGCAGCTCCGACACCATCGCCTGCTCGAGGTAGGTCGTGATCTCCATGTCCTCGCCGCGACCGATGGCGCCGAGCTCCGGCGCGCCGGCGACCTCCGTCGCGAAACGCACGCAGCGGGTGCACTGGATGCAGCGGTTCATCGAGGTCTTGACGAGCGCGCCAAGATATTTGTCCTCGACCGCGCGCTTGTTCTCCTGGAAGCGCGAGTGGTCGACGCCGTAGGCCATGGCCTGGTCCTGCAGGTCGCATTCGCCGCCCTGGTCGCAGATCGGACAGTCGAGCGGGTGATTGATGAGCAAGAACTCCATCACCCCTTCGCGCGCTTTTCGCACCATGGGCGACTGGGTCTTGACCGTCGGCGGCTCGCCCTTCGGTCCCGGCCGGCAGTCGCGCACGCCCCAGGCGCAGCTCGCGACCGGCTTCGGCGAGCCGACCAGCTCGACAAGGCACATGCGGCAGTTGCCGGCGATCGACAGCCGCTCGTGGAAGCAGAACCGCGGGATTTCAGCGCCGGCCGCTTCACACGCCTGGAGCAGCGTGTACTCCGGCGGAACATCCACTTCGTTGCCGTCAACGACGATCTTGGTCATTTGCCGGCTCCGTTCGGCTTCGACGCGCGCGGAATAAATGTACCGACGATGAACGCCACGACGCCGATCCACCACACGATCGGCTGGTAGACCGGGCCCCAGACGTGATGCGCCTGCATCTGCGACTGGAAGAACCGGCATTCATCGATCGTCGTCGCAAGGCAGGCGATCTTGAGATCGAGCATGTGAAGGGGACCGGCCCACTGCGCATAAAACAAAAACCACCACACGAACGCGACCGCCATGACTGCAAGTCCGGCCCGCGCGAGCCAGGTGCTCCAGTGCAAGGATCGGAATGCCGCGGCGGCCATTGTCTCAAGTTCCTACGGCGTCCCAACAGAGTCGTTTCGACATGCAAATTCAGAGATTGCGCGATAATCGGCAGTATTCGGTTGAACTGGATTAAATGTCGTGTTTACGGCATCAACTGACTTGATCCTGTCGAGCCGAAAATTCCGCCAACCGGGCAGTTTATTTGTGCCGCTTTTCGCAGATTTTGAATAGCCGTCGATCTGCAGTCCGAACAAAAGAACATCTCTTTTTCGGGTGTAACCGACCGCATACGGATGCAATTCCTGCGGCGACGCGTCGGAGGGATCGTAATGGTACCGCAGGGCGATGACCTGCTTCTTCCCGATCAACGCACACAATGTCTGTATATCGGCCTTAACCGCCAAGCCTTGCGCGGGCGAGGTCTGCGCATTCGAGGCGGTAGCTGATAGCGCCGCGACCGTCAGCGCCCACGCCACTATCAGCAATCGATATAGTCGCTTTGCTCGCATCTCGGGACCAGAAAACATCATTCCGCCGCCACGCGCACCGGTTCAGGATGCGGGTTTGCCGCGTATTCGTCGATCCGCCGCTCGATCTCGGGGCGGAAGTGGCGCAGCAGCCCCTGCACCGGCCAGGCAGCGCCGTCGCCAAACGCGCAGATGGTATGGCCTTCGATCTGGTGGGTGACCTCCATCAGCATATCGATCTCGCGCTTGTGAGCGCGGCCTTCGGCCATGCGGGTCAAGACGCGCCACATCCACCCCATGCCCTCGCGGCACGGTGTGCACTGGCCGCAGCTTTCGTGCTTGTAGAAGTACGAGATGCGGGCCATGGCGCGGATAATATCCGTCGACTTGTCCATGACGATGACGGCGGCCGTGCCGAGCGCCGACTTGACCTCGCGCGTGCCGTCGAAATCCATCGGCAGCGGCACGCATTGCGACGCCGGCACCATGGGCATGGAGGAGCCGCCGGGGATCACCGCAAGCAAGTTGTCCCAGCCGCCGCGCACGCCGCCAGCGTGTCTTTCAATTAGCTCGCGCAACGGAATGCCCATGGCCTCTTCGACGTTGCACGGCTGGTTCACGTGACCGGAAATGCAGAACACCTTGGTGCCGGTGTTGTTGGGGCGGCCGATGGCTGCAAACCACGCGGCGCCGCGACGCATGATGTCCGGCACGACTGCAATCAATTCCACGTTGTTGACCGTGGTCGGGCAGCCATAGAGGCCCATATTGGCCGGGAACGGCGGCTTGAGCCGCGGCATGCCCTTCTTGCCTTCAAGGCTTTCGAGCAGGGCCGTCTCCTCACCGCAAATGTAAGCCCCGGCGCCGTGATGGACGATGAGGTCGAAGTCCCAGCCGTGGACATTGTTCTTGCCGATGAGCTTGGCCTCGTAGGCCTCCTCGACCGCGGTCTCCAGATGCTCGCGCTCGCGGATGAACTCACCGCGGACGTAGATGTAGGCGGTGTGCGCCCCCATGGCAAAGCTTGCGATCAGACATCCCTCGATGAGGAGATGCGGATCGTGTCGCATGATGTCGCGGTCTTTGCAGGTGCCGGGCTCGGATTCGTCGGCGTTGACCACGAGGTAGTGCGGCCGCTCGCCGATCTCCTTCGGCATGAACGACCATTTGAGGCCGGTTGGGAAGCCGGCGCCGCCGCGGCCGCGCAGGCCGGAGGCCTTGACGTCGTTGATGATGCCGTCGCGGCCCTTCTCCAGGATCGCCTTGGTCCCGTCCCAGGCGCCGCGCGCCCGCGCGCCTTTGAGCCGCCAATCGTAGCGGCCGTAGAGATTTTTGAAGATGCGATCCTTGTCGTCGAGCATCGGTTACGCCTTGCCTGATCGATCGGACGAGCCGGTGGCGAGCAACGTCGTGTCGCTGCCGAACGGCGCCGAGAACTGGCGGCCGTTCTGCGGGCCGGGCTTCGGGGTTTCGCCGCGGGCGAGCGCATCGAGCACGCGCTCGAAGCTCCCCGGCGTCAGATCTTCATAGGTGTCGCGACCGATCAGGACCATCGGTGCATTGACGCACGCGCCAAGGCACTCGACTTCCTCCCAGGAAAAATCGCCATCGGCCGAAATGTGGAACTGGTCGTGGTGAATGCGCCGTTCGCACACCTTGCGGATGTCCTCTGCGCCGCGCAGCAGGCACGGCGTCGTGCCGCACCACTGGACATGGCCCTTGCGACCGACCGGCGAGAGCAGAAACATGGTGTAGAAGGTCGCGACCTCGAGCACGCGGATATGCGCCATGCCGAGCATCTCGGACACGTATTCGATCGCTTTCTTCGGCAGCCAGCCGCCGGCCTGCTCCTGGGCGCGCCACAGCAGCGGGATCACTGCCGATGCCTGCCGGCCTTCCGGATATTTGGCGATCTGACGCTTAGCCCATGCGAGATTTTCCACCGTGAAGGCGAAGCTCGCAGGCTGCTGATCGTCAGGCGCAAGACGGCGAACGCTCATTGAGCCGATACCCCGCGCAAATCGAAACAACGATCGACGCGAATTCCGCCACGACCTTCTTCGAACATACATAGGACGGCGGCGTCCGCCCGCATCCAAATCTCATAGTTCCAATATTTATCCATCAGATCCCGCGGACTTTCAGATTTGTATGTCAATTTCCAACCTTGCTGCCCCGCTTGAGACGGGCACCAATGCGCGGACGTCCTGTCAACACAATCGGAGGTGTTGAATGGAGACATCCCCTGCGCGTTCACGGTGCCCGCAAGACCGATAGCGCTCAAACAGATGATGCCGCGCCCCCATCGTGTCATCGGCCGACCTCCGTGTCCGCGTCGAGTTGCGGCCCGAGCAGCGCGGTTACCAGAATCGTCATGCCGGGCGGGTCCAAGGCAATCTCGCCATCGTGCGCGATCCGGGTGTCGATGGTTCCCCGCTCGTTGCGCCGATGATGGACAACGACCCGCTTCTCAGAAAAGACAATCAGATAATGGCAGATGGTCGCGACCGAGAAGTACTCCACGAGTTTGGTATCGGTGTCGTCGCGCTCGCTCGACGGAGAGATGACTTCGACCACGATCAACGGCGATTCGACCACCGTCGCATTCGGGTCGAACTTGCCGCCACACTGAACAACCACGTCGGGTATTCGTAACGTCTCCCGGTTGATCACAACCCCGACGCCGTCAACAAAGACGTTGCAGGACAGTTTCGCCGCCCGCACGGCGTCGTAAAGCGCTCGGGAGGCAGCGGATTTCGCGAGATTATGCCGCACGGTATCCCGTGTCATCGCCACGACCTCGCCGTCGACCAGCTCGTAGCGATCGTCCGGCTGTCGGTCGGACCAGTCGAGGAATGCCCTGACGTCCATCCGAACCCTAGGGAGAACGGGCGCGTTCATCGATCGACCTCGCCGAACACGATGTCGATCGAGCCCAGGATCGCCGAGATATCCGCGAGCAGGTGACCGCGGCAGAGGAAATCCATCGCCTGCAGATGGGCGAAGCCCGGCGCGCGGATCTTGCAGCGGTACGGTTTGTTGGTGCCGTCGGCGACGAGGTAGACGCCAAACTCGCCCTTCGGCGCCTCGACCGCGGCGTAGACCTCGCCGGCGGGCACGTGAAAGCCTTCGGTGTAGAGCTTGAAGTGGTGGATCAGCGCTTCCATCGAGCGCTTCATCTCGGCGCGCCGCGGCGGCACGATCTTGTGGTCAGCGACCGTGACCGGCCCCTGCCCTTCCGGCTCGCGCAGCTTCTTGATGCACTGCTTCATGATGCGCACCGACTGGCGCATCTCTTCCATGCGAATGCAGTAACGGTCGTAGCAGTCGCCGTTCTTACCGACCGGAATGTCGAAGTCCATTTCGGCATAGCATTCGTAGGGCTGTGCTTTGCGCAGATCCCAAGCAGCGCCAGAGCCCCGCACCATGACCCCTGAAAAACCCCACGCCCAGGCGTCGGCGAGCTTCACCACGCCGATGTCGACGTTGCGCTGCTTGAAGATGCGATTGTCCGTGAGCAACTCCTCGAGGTCGCCGCAAATTTTGAGGAACGGATCGCAGAACTTCTCGATGTCATCGATGAGCTGCGGCGGCAGATCCTGATGCACCCCGCCGACGCGGAAATACGCGGCGTGCATCCGGCTGCCGGACGCGCGCTCGTAGAACACCATCAGCTTTTCGCGCTCCTCGAAGCCCCACAGCGGCGGCGTGAGCGCGCCGACATCCATGGCCTGCGTTGTGACATTGAGGAGATGCGACAGCAGCCGCCCGATCTCCGCGAAGAGCACGCGGATGAGCTGGGCGCGGCGCGGGATCGTGAGCCCGAGCAGCTTTTCCGCCGCCAGGCAGAACGCGTGCTCCTGGTTCATCGGCGCGACATAGTCGAGCCGGTCGAAATAAGG
This sequence comes from uncultured Alphaproteobacteria bacterium, assembly GCA_963787675.1. Lineage (GTDB taxonomy): Bacteria > Pseudomonadota > Alphaproteobacteria > Rhizobiales > Xanthobacteraceae > JAJPKK01. The sequence goes on from CAWBDV010000003.1 coordinate 1,305,189, forward strand.
GATCGCCTGCTGGTAGGTCTTGTATTCGATGAGCTTCTCGGTGCCGCGGTGAAGGAGGCCGATATGCGGGTCAACCCGCTCGACCACTTCGCCGTCAAGCTCCAGCACGAGGCGCAGCACGCCGTGCGCCGCGGGGTGCTGCGGCCCGAAATTGATGGTGAAGTTGCGGACCTCGGCCTCGGTCATGGCATGTGCCTGGTTGAACCCGGCGAGTAGGGACCTGGCGAATAGGGAATAGCGAATAGCGAATAGTGAGCGTCGCGGTTAGTCATCTACTGCCCCGCCTTCTCGTCGCCCGGCAGCGGATAGTCGGGCCCCTCCCAAGGCGAGAGGAAATCGAAGTTGCGGAACTCCTGCGCGAGGCGCACCTGATCGTAGACGACGCGCTTCTGCTCATCGTCCCATCGCACTTCGACAAAGCCGGTGAGCGGAAAGTCCTTGCGCAGCGGAAAGCCGTCGAACCCATAGTCGGTGAGGATGCGGCGCAGGTCGGGATGGTCGGTGAACACCACGCCGTAAAGGTCATAGACCTCGCGCTCGAACCAGTTCGCGCCCGGAAAAACGCCTGTCGCGGAGGCAACGGGCTCATCCTCGCCAACCTCGATCTTGACGCGGACGCGTTGATTCCGTGTCGGCGACAGCAGGTGGTAGACGATGTCGAAGCGGCGCTCGCGCTCGGGCCAATCGACCGCGGTGACGTCGATGAAGGAGATGAAGGCAAACTCGTCGCGCAATCGCGTCAGAGCGGCAATGATATCGGCTGCATTGACGGTGATGCCGAGTTCGCCGCCGGCAACGGCAGCATGGGCCCCCGGGAGCGCAGCGGCGATAGCGTGGCCGAGCGTGTCGAGCGTCTCGTTGGTCATGTCATCACCGCGCTCGATCGATTACCGCTCAATCGTCCCGATCCGTCTGATCTTCTTCTGCAGCAGAAGGACGCCATAGAGCAGAGCTTCCGCGGTCGGCGGACAGCCGGGGACATAGATGTCCACCGGAACGATGCGGTCGCAGCCGCGCACTACCGCGTATGAATAATGATAGTAGCCGCCGCCATTGGCACAGGAGCCCATGGAGATGACGTAACGCGGCTCCGGCATCTGGTCGTAGACCTTGCGCAGCGCCGGGGCCATCTTGTTGGTGAGCGTGCCCGCGACGATCATGACATCGGACTGGCGCGGCGAAGCGCGCGGGGCAAAGCCGAACCGCTCCGCGTCATAGCGCGGCATCGACATCTGCATCATCTCGACGGCGCAGCAGGCAAGCCCGAAGGTCATCCACATCAACGAGCCGGTGCGGGCCCAGACGATGAGGTCGTCGGCGGCGGTGACGAGAAAGCCCTTGTCGGCAAGTTCGTTATTGAGGCCGACATAAAAGGCGTCGTCCGAGCCGACCGGAAGCCCGGTGCGCGGATCGAGAAGCCCGGTCGCCGCGGGGGCGACGCTTGGCGTGCTCAATCCCATTCAAGCGCTCCCTTCTTCCACTCATAGATAAATCCGATGGTCAGTACCGCAAGGAAAACCATCATCGACCAGAAGCCAAAGACGCCCAATTTGCCGAACGCCACCGCCCACGGGAACAGGAACGACACTTCAAGATCGAAGATGATGAACAGGATCGCGACGAGATAGAAACGCACGTCGAATTTCATCCGCGCGTCATCGAAGGCGTTGAAGCCGCACTCATAGGCGGACAGCTTTTCAGGATCGGGCTGCTGGTAGGCCACGATGAACGGCGCGATCAGCAGGGCTAGGCCGATGACAAGCGCGATGCCGATGAAAACGACCAGCGGAAAGTATTCCTGCAACAGCGCGTTCATCATCGCCTCGCGGAGTGGAATATGCCGGGGTGAACATGCTGCGGCATGCCCAATCCCCGCCCGGCGGCCCGGTGCTGCCGACACGATCACATGCGCTGCGGCAAGGACGGACGGAGCCTTAGCGCAGTGCACCATGAGGCGCAAGTCGGCGTTGGTCGCATGGCGACGCCGACCACAAAAACCGCGCGCCGACGGCTCGAACGTAGAGCCAAGACTTGGTTCCCGCCGCGGTATGATGGCCGTCACCGATTCGGGGGGCGCGCGCGGGGCGATCTTTTCAGATGCAGAACAGCTCAAAGCCGCAAATTGCGCCGGACGTCCTCGCCGCGTACCGGCTGCAGGCGGCAGGCCGAAAGCAGGAGGCCGAGGCCGGCTATCGCGCTGCCCTCGCGCTGCGGCCCGCTGATCTCGAGGCGCTGGCGCTGCTCGCACAGCTCTGCCGCGAACGCGGCGCGCTCGCCGATGCACTTGAGCTCTACGCGGCCATGATGCGCGCAGCACCCGCCTCGCCTGAACCCGCCTCCAATCACGCCGTCGTGCTGACTGAACTCGGACGGCCGGAAGAGGCTCTGGCAAGCCTCGACATCGTGCTAGCACGCAAGCCCGATTTCGCGGCGGGATATTATAATCGCGGCAACGCTCTGTTCGCGCTGGGCCGCTACGACAACGCGCTTGCGAGTTTCGAGGGCGCGCTTGCGATCGATCCCAATCACGTCGACGCACGGTACAATCGCGGGAACACGCTGCGGGAGTTGGGCCGCCACGATGAGGCGCTCGCGGCCTACGCCGACGCGCTCGCTCTCGCGCCCGACCGCGCCGATATCCACGTCAACGTCGCCCTCACCCTGCTCCGGCTCGGCCGGCTCGCCGAGGGCTTTGCCGAATATGAATGGCGCCTGCAGCCGATGTCCCTTCCCGGCGCACCGTGGCGGGGCGGCGCAGACGTGGCGGGCAAGACCCTCTTCCTCTATGCCGAGCAGGGGCTCGGCGACACGCTGCAATTCATCCGCTATGCCCCCTTGCTCGCAGCACGCGGCGCGCGGGTGATCGCCGCGGCGCCGGCCGTGCTCAAGCCTCTGATCGCGACAATGCCCGGCGTGACCGTCGTTTCGGCGGGCGACCGGCAGCCGTCTTTCGACCTGCATTGCCCGATAATGAGCCTGCCACTTGCATTCGGCACGACGCTCGCGACGGTTCCGTCGGGGGTGCCCTATCTCGCGGCAGCGCCGGAGCGGATCGAGCATTGGCGCGCCCGCCTGCCGGCCGGCGCGGGTCTCCGGGTCGGCCTGATTTGGGCCGGCAATCCGAGCTTCGCCGGTGATCGCGACCGCTCTATGTCGTTCGCGGCGCTTGCGCCGCTTGTCGCGAAGCGCGGGTTCAATTTCGTGGCACTGCAGCGCGACCTGCCGCCGCGCGACATCGATGCGTACGTGGCCGCGAACCTCCTCAATCTCGCGCCGGAGTTCCGCGACTTCGCCGATGCGGCCGCCGTCATCTCGCTGCTCGATCTCGTCATTGCGGTCGACACCGCGTTCGTGCATCTCGCCGGCGCGCTCGGGAAACCCGTCTGCGTGATGTTGCCGCACTCGCCCGATTACCGCTGGATGCTCGATCGCGCGGACAGCCCCTGGTATCCGACCGCGCGGCTCTTTCGCCAGCCGCGGCGCGGCGCGTGGGACGCGGTGGTCGCTGCCGTCGGCGCCGCCCTCGACGAAGAGATTGAGTCCGGGCCCGCCGCGCGCCGTGCTGTTTTTGCCGCGGGGAATTATGCCCGGTCACTCGTCGCCGCCGATCGCGCCGTCGCCGCCGCGCCGGCGGATGCCGCCGCCCACAACGACCGCGGCACGGCGCTCGCCGAACTCGGCCGCCATGACGAAGCCCACGCGGCGTTCGGCCGCGCGATCGCGCTCAAGCCCGCGTTCAGCGCCGCGATCTTCAACCAGGGCCTCATCGATCTCACCCGCGGCGACTATGCCGCCGGCTGGCCGAAGTATGAGGAGCGTTTCGTCGCCAACGGTACGCCATGCCCCGTCAGCGGCCCGCGCTGGACAGGGATCGAACCTCTCGACGGCAAGACCGTGCTGGTCATGGCCGAACAAGGGTTCGGCGACACCTTTCAGTTCGTCCGCTACGTGCCGCTTCTTGCAGGCCGCGGAGCGAATGTCGTTCTTGCGGTTCCCCCTCCGCTCGCGCCCGCTTTGGTGTCCCTTGAAGGATCACCGCACATCGTGCGGCCCGGCGATGCAATTCCTCGCCACGATTACGCCGTGCCGCTCTTGAGCCTGCCGCCCGCCTTCAAGACGAGTCTCGACACGGTTCCGGCACGTGTGCCCTACCTCACGGCCGATCCCGGGCGCCTCACCTACTGGAGTGAGCGCTTGCCAGAGGGTCCGCGCATCGGCCTCGTTTGGTCGGGAACCTGGAGCGCACCCTGGGCCGGCGCGCGATCGATTGCGCTCAACGACCTTGCCCCGATCCTGACCAACGGATCGTTCCGCTTCATCAGTCTGCAGCGCCATCTCCGCCCCGCGGACGCTGCCGCCCTATCGCAATGGCCTGATCTCGTGCATTTCGACGATGCGCTGCGCGATTTCGCCGACACCGCCGCGATCATCGCCTCGGTGGACCTTGTCATCAGCATCGATACCGCTGTCGCCCATCTCGTCGGCGCGATGGCGCGGCCGCTGTGGGTGATGCTCCCGTACGCCGCCGATTTCCGCTGGCTCCTAAACCGTATCGACAGCCCGTGGTACCCGACCGCGCGGCTATTTCGCCAATCAACACAAGGAGATTGGCCCGACGTCATTGCCCGCGTGGCGCAGGCATTGTCGGACGCACCGCGCCTCGTTCGCACGCGGGACGGGGCTATATGAGCGGCCCCCTCACCTGTATAACCCCCACCTCCCGTGACCGCCTGCGATGGCCCGCCCACGAAAGGCCCAATGATGAACGAGATGACCACCCTGACCGGCCAGGAGCACTGGACCAACAAGGGCGATGTGAAGCTTTTCCTGTGGAACAAGTGCGCGGTCGAGCCGGCGAAGGCGCGCGGCACCATCCTGTTCGTTCACGGCTCATCGATGGCATCGCAGCCGACGTTCGACCTCTTCGTGCCGGGCCGGCCGCACTCGTCGGCCATGGAGTTCTTCGCCCATCGCGGTTACGACACCTGGTCGGTGGACATGGAAGGTTACGGCCGCTCCACCAAGACCCGCGACAACAACGCGCCGATCGCCTACGGCGCCGACGATTGCTTCGCGGCCGCGACCTACATTCGCAAACTGCGCGGCGCGAAGCCCCTCCTGGTCTATGGGATTTCGTCGGGTGCGCTCCGGGCAGCCCTGTTCGCGCAGAACCATCCCGATCTCGTCGGCCGCCTTGCACTCGATGCCTTCGTATGGACCGGCAAGAACAGTCCGACGCTCGCGGAGCGGTCGAAGAAGCTCCCCGAATTTCGCGCCAAGAACCGGCGGCCGATCGATCGCGCCTTTGTCCATTCGATCTTCAACCGCGACCATCCGGGCTCGGCCGAGGATAAAGTCGTCAATGCCTTCGCCGACGCCATTCTCGCGCTCGACGACTCGATCCCGAACGGCACCTACGTCGACATGTGCGCCAACCTGCCGGTGTGCGATCCGACCAAGATCAAGGCGGCGACCCTCATCATGCGCGGTCAATGGGATGGCATTGCGAGCTTCGATGACCTCATCGAGTTCTTCACGCTGCTGCCCAATCCGGACAAGCAATTTGCCGTGATGCCGGGGGTCTCGCACGCAAGCTTCCAGGGCAAGAACTACGAGCTGTGCCTGCACATCCTATCGAGCTTCTTTGCTCAGCCGGAGCCCGTCTATCGCGGATGACGTGCCGGCTGAACAGGCAAGACAAATTGCTTGCATCTCAAGCATCTTCGTGCCGGAAAATCCTGCAACGATCTGACATCATGCGTTAAGAGAACCACCTGCGGCGTTGGAGCGCCAATTCGGGGCGGCACTTGGAGGCCTGACGTGCAACTCGAACATCCGCGCGAGGGAATGACGGCCGATGCGCCGCGCGGATTCCCGTTGGCGCTGGGCACCGAGCGGTTCGGTCTCCTCACGCTGCGCCATCCACTGATCGGCGCCGCGGTGTTCGTTGCACTCGCAATCGCAGCGGCATTCGGTGTCCTGCGGATCAAGGCCGACGACTTGCTGAGCCAATTGTTCCGCTCCAATACGCCTGAGTTTCAGCAATACGAGGAGGTCACCCGCCGCTTTCCGTCGAGCGAATACGACGTGCTGGTGGTGGTCGAAGGCGCGACGCTGCTTGAGCGCGACCATCTGATGAAGCTGCGCGACGTCGTCACCGACCTGCAGCTCGTCGACGGCACCCGCGGCATTATCTCGCTGTTCTCGGCGCGCGAACCGCCGGAGCGCGGCGGAAGCATTCCGGAGCCGTTGTTTCCCGAGGAATTGCCGCAGGGCGGCACCTACGATGCGCTCATCAACAAGGTGATGAACAACGAGATCATCCGCGGCAAGCTGTTGTCGCTAGACGGTCAGCTTGCGCTGATCGTGCTGGCGCTCGATCCGGAAGCGGTCTCGACGGACCTTGCGAAGGTCGTGGGCGAAGTCCGCAAGACTGTTCGCGAAGACCTCGCCGGCACCGGGCTCAAGGGCGAGCTGTCCGGCGTCCCGGTGATGCAGCTCGATATCCGCAACGCCATGGAGCGCGACCGCATTGTCTACAATGCGCTCGGCTTCGTCGCCGGCTGCCTCATCGCCATCGTGTTCTACCGGCGGGTCTCGTTCATGCTGATTGCGGCCGCGCCGCCGCTCACCGCGATCCTCTTGTCGCTCGGCGCGCTCGGCTGGCTCGACTTCCGCCTCAACATCTTCCTGAACGTGATGACGCCGCTGATCATGGTGATCAGCTTCTCCGACAGCATGCAGCTGACCTTTCTCGCACGCGATCGGCTGATTGCAGGCTACAGCAAGGCCGAGGCGTTCCGTGCCGCGATCCTGATCGCAGGTCCCGCCTGCGTGCTCACCCACGCCACCGCCGGGCTTTCGTTTTTTTCGCTGCTGTTCGCCAATTCCGATCTCATCCGCACCTTCGGCGAGGCGGGCATCATCGCAACCGTGGTCGCGCTCATTACCGTGCTCACCTTGGTGCCGCTCCTCGGCATGCTGCTGGTGCGAGGCGAGCCGAACTACCTGCGCGTCGCCACGATCGGGACGCTGGTGCTTGCGCTCGTCGTTATTCTGGCGCGGGCGCAGGCGATTCTCGAGGATCACGATGGATCGCTGCTCGGCATTCTGCAGATGAACAGCGAGGCGTTGCGGGAATCCCTATCCGACCTCGTCAAGGATTTCACGTCGATTGCCGCCGTCGTCGTCGCGCTCGCGGTTCTCCTGGTGCATGGCGAAACGGACTATGGGGCACGGAAACGGGCGGACTCCGCGGTCGATCTGCTGCGGGGATTCTGCGGCTACATTGCTCACCGCATGGTGTCGCGCCCCGGGCTCTATACCCTCATCGCGACACTCGCGATCATCGGGCTTGGCGTTGTCTATCTCAATCTCCAGCCGCGCTATCGGCTCGCCGATCTCGTGCCCGACAAGGAACAGGCGGTGCAGGCGAGCGGCCAGCTCGACCTCAAGCTCACCGGCGCAAACCCGCTCGACATCCTGATCGAATTCCCGCCCGGCAAATCGCTGTACGATCCCCAGACGCTCGCCATCGTCGCGCAGGTTCATGCGATCATGGAGACGCAGGCCGGCATCGGTAACGTGTGGTCGCTTGAGACGCTGCGTCGCTGGCTTGCGGAGAAGCTCGGCAAGAACGATGCCGCAACCCTCAAGCAATATGTCGACGCGCTGCCGCCCTATCTGGTGCGCCGATTCATCTCCGGCAGCGAGGATGCGGTGGTGATTTCGGGGCGTGTTCCCGATGCCGACGCAAGCAAGCTGCTGCCGATCATCCAAAGCCTCGACGCACGGCTTGCGCAGCTGCGCGAGGCCAATCCCGGCTATCAAATCTCGGTCACGGGCCTGTCGGCGATCGCGGCGCGCAACAGCGCCGAGATGATCAAGAAGCTCAATCTCGGGCTGACCGTCGAGATCGTGTTCGTTGCGGCCTTCATCGGGCTCGCCTTCCGCTCGTTTGTCGTGATGCTGGCGGTGATCCTGCCCGGGATATTCCCGGTGCTGATGTCAGGCGACATCCTCTACGCGCTCGGCGACGGCCTGCAGTTTGCAAGCATCGTCGCGCTGACGGTCTCGTTTGGGCTCGCCTTGAGCGCGACCATCCACTTTCTCAATCGCCTGCGCCTCGAAGAACGGCCGGGCGAAGATCCCGGCGGCGCCGTCGAGCGCGCCACCGTGCTGGTCGGTCCTGCACTGATCCTCACCTCGGTGGTGCTCGCGTGCGGGCTCGCCGCGACGGTCTTTTCCAATCTGCCGTCGCTGCGCCTGTTCGGCTGGCTCAGCGCGTTCGCCATGATCGCCGCGCTGATCGCCGATCTGCTGATCCTGCGGCCCACCATCATGTTCCTGCGCCGTGCCATCGGCCACCGGTAGCTAACGTCAGCTCGTAGCCCGGATGAAGCAACCGCCCGGCGCGGTTGCTAAATCCGGGGCAGCCGCGCAAAAGGCGACGGCGCTGCCGGATTATGCGCGGAAGAATCCGCGCTCCGTCCGGGCTACAACGGCGAACTGCCGCTCAATGCTTGTCGAGGGAGATGTCGACTTCGGGGACCTCGGAGCCGGGCGTCAGCAACACGATCGACTGCTTGTTGCCGTTCGTGGTCATGGTGAGGTTCACCACATAACCAAGGGCCTGGGCGGTCGCTTCGACTTCGCGGCCGCTGTCCTTGGAGTGTCCCTGAATCGGGCCAAAGACCTGACGCGTCGTCTCCGTCCATTGGCCGGAAATCGAACCGCCCTGATAGGACACGGTCGCAGTGAGATCGAAATTATAGCTGTCGCTCGCGCAGCGCAGCTTCAACCGCAGGCTCGTGGCGGCGGCACGCTCGTATGACGAGCGACAGCGGATGCGTTCATTGCCGCCGTCGGCCTTCTTGATGACGCCGGTCCCGGTCCACGATCCGATCAAAGCCGCAAACGGTCCGGGGTCGGGCGCGCTCATCGCATCACGCGGTTGCATGCTGATGAAGGCGGCCGCGATCGCGGCCGTCGCAAGCACCGACGTCAAACCGGGCTTCGACCGGATGGACTGAAGTAGCATCGCAAGCCCCGTCGCGAGAAAAAGGGCCGCCTAACGACCCCCTCCCCAATGAAATGTTGGTAACAGTGAGCGCCCCATTCGTCCATCGCTTACCGGTCGTACCACGATACGGATTGCGTAGCGGCCGGACGCCCCTTCTTGGCGTTGGTTTAGTCGCGTGAGGCTCGCAGCAGGTTCATCCAGCTTTGGACGTCCGGGCAGAAAAAAGCCCGCGACAAGCAGAGCTCATCGCGGGCGAGGCAGTTCCAAAGAGTGACGTTCAGCGGCTCGCCGCTTTCACCTTCTCCGGATGCAGAAGGAGCTTCTGAATGCGCCAATTGAGAATTTCGGCGACGAAGATCGTGTTCTCCGACGGGCAGGCGATCTGGTGTACCCAGCCGAATTGCTTGAGCTGCTTGCCGGACTCGCCGAGCACGCCCAGCACCTTGCCGTCGAGGCTCAGCTTGTAGATGCGGCCCGGGTAGGAATCCGCCACGTAGAGGACCTGGTTCGGGGCCGGCGTAATGCAGACCGCCCAGGGCGCGCCGGGGCAGAACGTGCCACCCTCGGTGTCGCACTTCGACACGTCAGGCTTGTTGCCGATGGCCGGTTTGGCGTTGGCGTCGTAGGGCACGTCGATCTTGATGATGTGTTGCAGCTTGCCCTCGCCGTCAAACACCTGGACGCGACGGTTGGCGCGGTCAGCGGCGTAGATGTTGCCCTTGGCGTCGGCAGCGATGGAATGCACGGTATTGAACTGGCCGGGCTCCTTGCCCTTCGAACCCCACTGCATCAGCCAATTGCCGTTCTTGTCGACTTTGGCGACGCGCGAATTGATGTAGCCGTCGCTGATGTAGGCGTTGCCCTCCGGATCCCAGGCAACGTCGGTCGGCTGACGGAAGCGGCCGTCAACGGCCGGCAACGGCGGATTCGGGCGCTCCAGCGGATGGGCATCGGCGTCGGAGGATTCCGACTTGCGGCCGAACACCATCATCACCTTGCCGTCCTTGTTGTTGAACTTGATGATCATGTCCGAGCCCTTGTCGGTGGCCCAGATGTTGTCATCCTTGTCGATGCGCACGGTGTGCGCGAACGACCAGGCATAAAGATTGCGGCCGATCTCGCGCACGAAGCCGCCATCGGGAGTGAATTCGAGGAGTTGCGATGCGGCGTTACCATAGGCCGGTCCGGTGCTCGATCCGGTGCGCGAGAAGACGAAGACATGGCCCTTGGAATTGACGGCGACCCCGGCGGCTTCGCCGAGGTTGAGGTCGCCCGGCAGCTTGAGGAAATTCGGCACCGAATCGTAGGGGATTTGCGGAACCGCTTCCTGCGCCACGGCCGGCATCGCCACCGGCGCGGCGAGCGCGACCGCAAGGCCCATCATCCAACGATGCATCATGTTGAGTGTCCTCCTCCTTATAACGACGACTGTTGTCGCCTGTGGTTGGCTGCTGCCGCAACCTTCGCAACGGAAATCCGGGCGGACGTGCAAAAAGGTTCGGCATGAGGTTGGCGAGGTCATGGTATCCGGTCCGCGGCGGATTTAACAGCGGTGTTTCCGACGAACTGACGTGCCTTTCGCTCGGAGAGGCTCTCTGATATCTGGGCGGACTGACGATCAGGAATTCCTTAAATGACTAAGACCTACCGCATCGCCGTGATCCCCGGCGACGGCATCGGCAAGGAAGTGGTGCCAGAAGGCGTGCGCGCGCTCGAACAGGCGGCGAAGAAGCACCGGCTCGCGTTGCAGTCCGACTGGTTCGACTTCGCGAGCGTCGACTACTACGAAAAGCACGGCCGGATGATGCCGGAGGATTGGAAGGCGCAGATCGGCTCCCACGACGCCATATTCTTCGGCGCCGTTGGCTGGCCGGCCAAGGTCCCGGACCATGTCTCGCTGTGGGGCTCGCTGGTGACGTGGCGGCGCGAGTTCGACCAATACGTCAATCTGCGGCCGGTGCGGCTGATGCCGGGCGTCGCGTGCCCGCTGGCGAACCGCAAGGCGGGCGACATCGATTTCTACGTGGTGCGCGAGAACACCGAAGGCGAATATTCCAACGTCGGCGGCCGCATGTTCGCCGGCACCGAGCGCGAATTCGTCGTGCAGGAAACCTACATGACCCGCATCGGCGTCGACCGCGTGGTGAAGTTCGCTTTCGAGCTTGCCCGGTCGCGGCCGAAGAAGCATCTCACCTCGGCGACGAAGTCGAACGGCATCTCGATCACGATGCCGTACTGGGACGAACGGGTCGAGGCGGTAGCAAAGCACTTCCCAGACGTGCGCTGGGACAAGTTCCACATCGACATTCTCACAGCGAATTTCGTGCTGCACCCGGACTGGTTCGATGTCGTCGTCGGCTCGAACCTGTTCGGCGACATCCTGTCGGACCTCGGCCCCGCCTGCACCGGCACCATCGGCATCGCGCCGAGCGGCAACATCAATCCGGAAGGCAAACACCCTTCCGTGTTCGAACCGGTACACGGCTCGGCCCCCGACATCGCTGGCCAGGGCATCGCTAATCCCATCGGCCAGATCTGGTCCGCCGCGATGATGCTCGACCACCTCGGCGAAAAAGGCGCGGGCGGCGCCATCGTCGATGCGATCGAGCGCGTGCTCGGCGAACGGACGCTGCGCACGCGCGATCTCGGCGGCAATGCCGACACCGTCGCCTGCGGCAAGGCCGTGGCGGATGCAATCGGGTGAGTGCCGCAGCCAACAGGTGACGCACGCATGGCAGTCATCTTCAGGGAATTGATGGACGCGTTCGAGTTCGTCAACTTGAACCAAGGGATGAATGAAGCCTATGTCGACAAGCAATCAGGCAAGATTTACTGGCACAATGAATATGAAGCGGATTTAGAAGGCGGTTTATATGACGAGTTGCCGGACGACATCGAAGACGAAGAAAAGTACGTGCCGGTGCCGGACAAGCGATCGCTTGATCTCGGAAAGCCGCTTGTTCTCGATTTCGCCAGCCAATACCTAGCCGACGACTTCGATCAAATCCGTCGCATTTTCAGCCGGAGGGGTGCCTACGGCCATTTCAAGGATCTGCTCGCGCGCCGCCGCGCCCTCGATCGATGGTACGAGTTCGAAGCCAAAGCGCAGGAACGCGCCCTGAGAGTATGGTGCGAGGTGAATTCGATCGAGATCGCCGAGGATACCGACGCGAGTTCACGAGTTAGCCCGCCAAATCAAAACGAGTGAGGACCTGCCGCCCGAAATGACCTCGGGCTAAAGCCCATCATCGAGCCAACTCGTCACTCCCACTTCGCAAAATAACAGGAGACTTCATCGTGGCCAACAAGGACCTGCGCAACTGGATCGATGAGGTCGAGGCTGCGGGCGAACTGAAGATCATTCGCGGCGCGGAGCCGCGCGAGGAGATCGGCGGCATCGTCGACATCTATCAGCGACGGATGGGCAATCCCGCGGTGATGTTCGACGAGGTGCCCGGCTTTGCCAAGGGTCACCGCGTGCTCGCCAATATTCTCACCTCGGTGCCGCGCATCAACATCGCGCTTGGCCTGCCGCCCTCGGGCTCGGAGATGGACCTCATCCGCTGGTGGCGCGACTACATGCGCGCTGCGCAGTATCTCAAGCCGAAAGAAGTCAACGGAGGTCCGTTGCTCGACAATGTGAGCGAGGGCAGGGCGGTCGACATCGGCCGCATTCCGACGCCGGTCTGGCACGAGCACGACGGCGGCGCTTTCATCGGCACCGCCTGCATGGTGGTGATGAAGGACCCGGACTCCGGCTGGGTCAATTACGGCGCCTACCGCGTCCAGAGCCAGGCGCCGGACGTTGCGACCGTGATGATGTCGCCCGGCAAGCACGGGCGCATCATCATGGGGAAGTATCACGACCGCAAGCGAGCCCTGTCCGGTCGCTGTCGTGGTCGGCATGCATCCGGCGCTGTTCATGCTGGCGGGGCTCGAAATCCCCTACGGCAAAAGCGAGTTCGAGGCCGCCGGCGGCATCCTCGGCGAGCCGGTCGAGGTCTTCAACATGCCGAAGACCGGATTGCCGGTGCCGGCCAATGCCGAGATCGCGTTCGAAGGCTTCATCCATCCGAACGATCTCATGCAGGAAGGCCCGCTCGGCGAATGGACCGGGTATTACGCCGGCGGCACGCGACCGGAGCCGGCGATCCGCATCGCGACCTTGATGCACCGCGACGATCCGATCCTGCTTGGCGCGATCCCGGCGGTGCCGCCCAACGACAACACGTTTTATCTCGGCACCTATCGCTGCGGCGCGGTTTGGAACCAGCTCGAGGCGGCAGGCGTGCCGGAGGTGAAGGGCGTGTGGGCGCACGAAGCCGGCGGCAGCCGCTTCTGGCTCACGGTCTCGATCAAGCAGCTTTACGGCGGGCATTCCAAGCAGGCGGGCTTCGTTGCGTCGCAGTGCCATGCGGGGGCATATGCCAATCGCTGGACCATCGTGGTCGACGACGACATCGATCCGACCAACGTCAACGATGTGATCTGGGCAATGTGCACGCGCTGCGACCCGCGCGAGGACGTCGATATCGTGCGCGGCTGCTGGAGCACTCACCTCGACCCGATGTGCTATGACGGCGACACCGACCGGCGCAATTCCCGCGTCGTCATCGACGCCTGCAAGCCGTTTGCGCGGCGCGACAGCTTCCCCGTGGTGGCGCGATCAAGCCGCGAGCTCGATGCCCGCATCAAGGCGAAATGGGCGGCGGATCTACCGTCGGGATTTTGATCGCGGCCGGATTAGGGCGGGTTGAAGCGGAAATTGACGCCGGCGCGGAAGATGCTGGCGTTGAGGTTGACCGTCGTCGTCAATCCATTGACCTTGCCACTGCTGACGACGGTGCCCGTTATCGAATTAGAGCCGAAGTCGACGTAGGCATAGTCGGCCTTGACCGTCCAGGCGTGGGTCAATGCTAGTTCGGCTCCAGCGCCGACCGTCCATCCGACCGTGCTGGAGGCTGAAGCAGATTCTCCGATGCCCTTCACGTCGGCATACGAGTTTGAGATGGTCAAATCGGTAAACGCGCCTCCCGCGGTGAAATAGAACAGGATTGGCGCTTCGACGGCCCATCCGACACGCCCGCGAACCAACACGATCCAGTCGGTGTTCAGGGACTCTGCAAAGTTGAATGCCCCTGTGGCCGTAGTCGATCCCTTTAGCTGTGGGCTACCGCGCAGATTGAGGTAACCGCCGTCGACTTCGGCTCCCAGCACGACGCTGCGATATTGCCAATTGTAGCCGAACTGTCCCGACCAGTTGAAAGCCGAAAGGAGCGACCATGTGGGGTTGACGAGTGGAGGTGGCACCCCAGGCGTGCACAAATATCCGTTGGCCGGGCAACTTACGGAGAGGCTTGTGTTCGGCGCCGACCACGCAAAGCCGAGGGTCGAACCAATATAGAATCCATCCCACGAATAGGATTGCGCGTGTACCGGAGCGCCAGCGCCAAACAACGCCACAAACGCAACAGCCACGACGCGAGACAACAGTCTCGCCATTACACCCCCCACGCGTGCGTAAACTACGCCGCTCCGGCCCCCGCCGGACCAATTATGTCAATATTCCGTTAAGTCCGTGGCCAATACAAGCGGATTCTACCCCTATCGGACCACCTGTTGCCGAGAAGTGATCGCTCGCAGTAGCCCGCATGAGCGAAGCGATATGCGGGGGCCCTAGTCGTCGATGAGGAGATGTCAGTCCCGGATGTCGCTGCGCTCATCCGGGCTACGACGCCTCACACGTACTGCCGCAGGCCGAGCAGAATGCCGTGAGCAACGCCGCGCGCCAGCTTGGCTGTCGCATCCGCATGAACGCCGCCGTAGAACGCAATGTCCGCCAGCCAAGCGGTGAGGAGGACGAAAGCGATCCAGCACGACACACGCATGGTGTGAGGATCGCGTTGCAGCCTTTAAGTCCGGCTGAGCCGATCGAGCGGGATTCGAGACAAATTCGTCGCCAATCAGCCCTGTGGTCGCGTGCGCTTGGCCGCCTCCAGCGCATCGACGATACGACGCGGCGTCAGCGGCGTTTCGTTGAAATTCGCACCCAACGCGCGGAATGCGTCGGCGACGGCGTTGGCGATGGCTGCGGGCGGCGCGATGGCGCCGCCCTCCCCCACGCCCTTGACCCCGTGTTCCGTGGCGCGGGCCGGCGTCACCGCGTGCGCGATGCGGATCGTCGGCATTTCAGGCGCGCTGGGCAACAAATAGTCGGCGAATGACGTCGCCAGCGGCTGGCCGCTGCCGTCATAAGGAATCTCCTCATAGAGCGCGGTGCCGATGCCCTGCGCGACGCCGCCAAGGATCTGGCCGTCGACAATCATCGGATTGATCATCGTGCCGCAGTCTTCAGCGATCACATAGTCGAGGATTTCCACGTGCCCGGTGTCCGGCTCGACAGCGACCACCGCCGCATGAGTGCCGTATGAGAACACCCCACCGGTCTCGGTCGGCTCGTAAGTCGCGGTTACATCGAGCAGCGGTTCCATTCCAGAGGGAAGCAGTTCCTGGCGGACGTTGGCCGCATAGGCGATCTCGCCGAGTTCGACCGACGCGTTCGGGCCATGCACGGCGCCCGCCGCGAGACGGGTTACGGCAATATCGGCCTGCAGCAGGTGGGCACCGATGCGCCGTATCTTGTCTGCAAGGCCGCGCGACGCGCGCGCCACCGCGCCGCCGGCGAATACGATGGAGCGCGACGCGAACGTGCCGAACCCGAATGGACCCACGGCGGTGTCGCCATAGCGCAGCGTGATCCTCTCGGGATCGATCCCAAGCTCATGGGCTGCGATCTGCGCGAGCGAGGTCTCATGGCCCTGGCCGTGGTTATGAATTCCGACAAAGATGATCACCGAGGCGTCGGGCATCATGCGCGCGGTCGCCGACTCGTACCCGGGCACGACGCGGGACTTGCGCTTGATCCATTCGACCTGACCGTGGCCGCTCTGCTCGGTGTAGAACGCAAAGCCTACGCCGATCGCGCGACCGTCCGGCTCCCCGGCGGCCTGGCGACGGCGCACCGCCGGAAGTCCGATCATTTCGGCAGCGGTATCGAGCGACGCGAGATAGTCGCCGGTGTCGAGCATCATGCCGCCGGCCGTCCGATACGGCAGCTGCTTCGCCGTGACGATGTTGCGGCGGCGCAGTTCGATCGGCTCCATCCGCAGTTCGCGCGCCATCTCGTCGACAAGGCGTTCGAGCGCAAAGCAGGCACCGGGTCGTGCCACCGCGCGATACGGTCCAAGCGGCGGCTTATTGGTCGCGACCGTCCAGGTGTTGATCCGCATCGCGCCCATGCAATAGGGCCCCGGCAGATTGCGCGCCGCCATGCTGGCGTCCATGAAACCGCCTGTCGGCCACAGCGCGTAGGCGCCGGCGTCGATATAGAGATCACCTTCGATGCCGAGCAATCGGCCCGAGGAATCCGCGGACAACGTGAGATCGTAGGCGTGCTCGCGCGAATGCACCGAGGAGATGAGATGCTCGCGGCGGTCTTCGATCCAGCGCACCGGGCGCCGCAGCTTCAGCGCGAGCGCCGCGACCGCTACGTCCTCCGGCATCAGGCGGTTCTTGCCGCCGAAGCCGCCGCCGACGTCGGGCGCGATGATGCGGAGCTTGTGTTCGGGCAGCGACAGCGCCTTGGCGAGGCCGATCCGGATCACGTGCGGACCCTGGTTCGACAGATAGATTACCAGTTCGTCGTTGCGTGCATCCCAATACGCGAGCACGCCGCGGCACTCCATCGATGCGGTCGCCTGCCGATGAGTGCGGAATTGACGCCGCAGCCGCAGTGGCGCTGATGCAAGGACCGCGACATCGCCCTCCTGCATGGTCGCGGTTATATACGCGTTATCGGGCCAGCTATCGAACAGGCGCGGGCTGCCTGGGCGCATGGCGGCGACGCAATCGGTGACAGCCGGCAGTTCGTCGATGTCGAGTACGACGCGTGTCGCGAGATCCTCCGCCGCCGCGCGACTTGGCGCGACACAGGCGGCGACAGTCTGGCCGACGTAACGCACACGATCATCTGCCAGCGGCGGATAGGGGCTTGCGCGGAACGCGGCAAGCTCGGGGCCCGCCTCGAGAGTCGTGAGCCGACCTAGATCGGCGAGGGTGAATACGGTGTCGCTAGACCCTTCGGGCTTTGCGATCCGCCGCAGACGCCCATGCGCAACAGGGCTGCGCACAAAGGCAACGTCCAGGAGCGCCGCCATCCGGATGTCATCGACGAAGGCGCCCGCGCCCTTCAAATAGCGCGCGTCTTCCTTGCGCAGCAGACGCGCGCCAATCCAGCTTTCGGACGGTGAATGCTCCATTACGGCGGCGGCAGGCGGACCAAGGCGGGTACAGGAGGTTTATCGGGCCTCCAACAACCCTACCCGCCGCGCGCTCGAAAGCAAGGCGCACGCTCGCGCTACGCTGATGCCTGTTACGCCGTAACGCGGGGCGGGGCGCTATGCATCGACAACAGGTTGGCGAGCGCGATCACCACGACCGCGATGCCGACTGACACGTCGACCCGCGTGGCGGTGACGGCGGTGTGATGGAAATTCATCGCCCACGGCGCGATCAGCACCGCAAGACCGAGCACGACGCTCGCCCATTCCTGCCAGTCGGCATAGGCGATGATCGCCCAGACCGAGACAAGGCCGATGAGAATGCCGCCGGCCCATGCGCTTCGGCTTGCGACCGTCATGCTGGTGAAATTGAAGATCCAGGGCGACGCGAACAGGAACGCCGCGAGCACCAGTTTCGCGACGTCGAACCACGCCTCATTACGCCATTTGTGTTTCATGGTTCGCTCCTCGTTTCTTGAGGTTGTTTGAGCGAATTCTCACCCGAAGGGGTGGGGACGGGTTGGCGCCCGTCCCCTGGGGTTTGCCGCCGGGCTGGGGGCACTCATGCCGGAGAGATACGGCACGTCCGGCGGCACCCCATGGTTGTCACGTCTTATGGCTGTCACGCTTTGCCGAGCGGGACCGCGACGAACCGCGTGCCGTCGGCAGTCTTCATCCGCAGCAAAACGGTGTGCTTGCCGTCCTTTTCGGCCGCGACGAGCTGATTGCGGACATCTTCCGGCTTTGACACGGACTTACCGCCGACATCGAGGATGACATCGCCCGTGCGCACGCCATGCTCGGCTGCCGGCCCATTGGGGTCGACGCCGGTGATCGCGACGCCCTCTTGGCCGGCACCCTGGACCTCGGCCGCCGGGGCGACGGTCACGCCAAGCCGTGGCGTGTTGTCGGCCTTGCCGTGCTCCTCGCTGCCGGCATTGCTGGCCTGGTGCTCGGTCGGAAGCGTGCCGAGCGTCATCGACACATTCTTCTCGGCACCGTCATGGAGTACGGCGAGTTGAACGCTGCTGCCGGGCGCCTTGGCGGCAATGAGACGCGCGAGTTCGCGAGAGCCCTTCACATCCCTGCCGTCGACCTGCGTGATGACGTCACCGGATTTGATGCCCGTTTTGGCAGCGGGACCGTCAGCAGTCGCTTCGTCGACCAGTGCGCCTTCGACCTTCTTCATCCCGAGGCTGTCGGCGATCTCAGGCGTGACCGGTTGGATGCGGACGCCGATATAGCCGCGCGTCACGTGGCCGTGCTCCTTGAGTTGCGCCACGATCGACTTCGCCGTATCGGCGGGGATGTCGAACCCGATGCCGACGGAACCGCCGGACGGCGAGAAGATCGCGGTGTTGACGCCGATGACATTGCCATTGATGTCGAACGCCGGGCCGCCGGAATTGCCGCGATTGATCGGGGCATCGATCTGGATGAAGTCGTCATAGGGGCCGGAGCCGATGTCGCGGCCGCGTGCCGAGACGACGCCTGCGGTGACCGTGCCGCCGAGACCGAACGGATTGCCGACCGCAATCACCCAGTCGCCGATGCGCGGCTCGTGCTCCGCCCAGTTGACGTAGGCGAAGTCCTTCCCGTTGATCTTTTCGACCTTGATGAGCGCAAGATCGGTCTGCGAGTCGGTGCCGACCACCTTGGCCGACAGGGTGTGGCCATCGTCCGTGACCACCTTCACGTCGGTGGCGTGATCGACAACGTGGTTGTTGGTGACCGCGTAGCCGTCCGGCGAGACGAAGAAACCTGATCCCTCGGCGGCGACATGACGCGGCGCTTGCTGCCTACCTTCGGGCATGCCGAACTGGCGGAAGAAGCGGTCGAAGGGAGAGCCTTGCTGCGGCGGCGCGCCCTCATCATTATTATTCTGTTCGAGCTTCGCCACCTCCTTGCCGGGAAGCTCCACCCGCACTGAAATGACGGCAGGTTTCACTCTCGCGACAAGATCAGCAAAGCCGCTGGGCTGCGGCGCGGCTTCCGTCGTGGCCGCGTGTGCGGGTTGAACGAATGTCGGACGATAGAAGCTGACGCCCCCAGCAGTAATAGCGATGCCGAGTGCCGCGGCTGATGCCAACAAGGTTGCACGACGCGCCAACGGTCGCCCACCTTGGTTATCCAGCTTTGCCATGATGATCTTCTCCATTTGTGTTCTGATTTCCGGGCTTCCTGCACTTCAAGTCTCCGCCGCCCAAACCATGCAGCGGACATGACTTTGGAATAATCTTCGGACCTTACGGTCGCCTGTCCCGGTGATGAATATTTCTTAAGGCTGCTGCGGCAGCACATCCCGATGGCCACAAATTTCGCCGTGATTTCAGGGCGCTGCTGAAAAGGTCGATCGATATGCGGTGGTTCGACGCAGAGCTTGCGGGCGAACGCACACCGCTTCTTGCGCATTCAACTAGCGTGAGCTGTTCCGCGTACCGCGCCAGCCGTTTGCCGGCGCGCATGGTGGTTTGTGGAACCGAGAAGCGCCGTGGCAACGCAACCCGACGACGATCATCTTTTCGATCATCTCCACCCGCTGATCTACGCGGCCATGGTGGGGCTCGCCGTGTGGCTTCTCATATCGGCGTGGGTGTTCTTCGACGGCACCGGCTACATCAATCTTGCGCTCGTGATGGTCAGCGTCCTCTTCATCATGGCGATCGGGATTCCGTTCATGTTGTCGCGCGCAGCGCCGCACGCCGATCAGGGGGCCCCTCCAGATGTCGCGACCACAGACGGCGCCAGCGGAAGCGAGACCGGCTCGGCAACCGAGAGTTTCGGTGACTGGATCCACGGCGACCTCGATGCCTGGACTGGGCGCTGCCGGTCATGGACCGCTGCAGCCGAGATCCTCCTGCCGATTGCTGCCGTCGCGTTCGGCATGATGGCATTCGGCATCGTATTCCTGGTCGCGCACGCGACGTTTCACGCCGGCGTCTGATTAAACCGCCCTACATTACGGTCTTTCCAGGTCCGCCCACGCGTGCGCTGCACCATCGCGGGCCGGCGGCATAGCCTCCTTGATGAAATTTTATTCATGTTGACCCATATCAACGGAAATATATTCGCTTTTCCGATTATGGCGCAGTATTTGCTAAAGTGGACTGGTTTATAAACTGCAGGGTGGCAATTCCGATGGCGGATGGAAGGCAGGACACGATCGTGATGGCGAATCGCGCCAAACCGGCGAAGCCGAGGCGCGGTATCGCGATCCTGACTGTGCTTGTCGCGGTCGCGGCGGTCGGTGGCGGATACTACTGGTTGCATCACCCGGGCGCCCAGAAGAAAGCGGCGCCCCTCCGCAAGATCCCGGTGAGCGTAGCGACAGCGGGCCGGCTGGATGTGCCGATTTATGTCAGCGGCCTTGGCACTGTTCAGGCGCTGAACACCGTTCCGATCCATTCCCAGGTCGACGGCAAGCTCGTCGAGATCGCCTTCACCGAGGGGCAGCACGTCAAGAAGGGTGACCTGCTCGCCAAGATCGATCCTCGCCTGTTCCAGGCGGCGTACGACCAGGCGGTCGGCAAGAAGGGTATGGACGAAGCCAACCTGATCTCGGCGGAAAAGGACTTGGCGCGGGCCAAGAACCTGGTTGCGAAGAGCTTCGAGACCCAACAAGTCGTCGATCAGCAGCAAGCCAAGGTCGATGCGCTCAAGGCTTCGATCAAGGCCGACGAGGCCGCCGTCGAAAGCGCCGCGACCCAGCTTGATTACACGATCATCACCTCGCCGATCGACGGCCGCGCCGGCATCCGCCAGATCGACATCGGCAATATCATTCACGCCAACGACGCGATGCCGCTCGTGGTACTGACCCAGGTCCAGCCGACTACGGTGCTGTTCACCTTGCCGGAAATTCAGCTTGAGCCCTTGCGCGAAGCCATGGCGCGCGGCCCGGTTACCGTTGCCGCGTTCGACCAGAATAACGTCAAGCAGCTCGGCACGGGCAAGCTGATGCTGATCGACGCGCTCATTGATCAGACGACGGCGACGCTCAAGCTCAAGGCCCTCTTTCCGAACTCCGACGAGCGGCTTTGGCCCGGCGAATTCGTCAACGCTCGCGTGTTGCTGAACACCGAGACCAACGCTCTCACCGTGCCGACCGCTGCCGTGCAGCGTGGCCCGAACGGGATGTTCGTCTGGTCGATCGGCAGTGACGAAAAAGCCGCAATGCGGCCGATCAAGATGGGTCCCCCGTCCGACGACGTAGCCATCGTGACGTCGGGCGTCAAAGATGGTGATCGCGTCGTCGTCGAAGGCTATTACAAACTGCAACCAGGCTCCCTCGTGGCCATCCAGCCGCCGACGCAGCGCGCGGCTCAAAATACGGCGAGCGGGGAGCGCGCGCAGTGAATATCTCCGAACCGTTTATCCGCCGGCCCGTTGCGACGGCGCTGATGATGGCAGCGCTTGCCTTCGCCGGCCTGGTCTCGTTCCCGTTCCTGCCGGTGGCGCCGCTGCCGCAGGTGGACTTCCCGACCATCCAGGTGTCGGCCGGTCTTCCCGGCGGCAGCCCTGAAACCATGGCGGCGTCGGTCGCCGCCCCGCTCGAACGTCAGTTCGGGCAGATCGCCGGCATCACCCAGATGACGTCGGTCAGCGTGCTGGGCTTCACGACGATCGTGTTGCAGTTCGATCTCAACCGCAACATCGACGGCGCCGCGCAGGACGTCCAGGCCGCCATCACCGCCGCCGGCAAGCAGCTCCCGGCCAACCTCTTCCCGCCGCCGAACTACAAGAAGGTCAATCCGGCCGACTCGCCCATTCTCATCCTTTCGGCAAGTTCCGACGTCTTGCCGATCACCACGGTCGACGACTACGCCGACAACGTTCTGTCGCAGCAGATGTCCCAGGTGCCCGGCGTCGCCCAGGTGATCATCGCCGGCGAGCAGAAGCCGGCGATCCGGGTTCAGGTTGATCCCGCCAAGCTCTCGGCCACGGGCCTGACGCTCGAAGACGTGCGGATGGCTTTGATAACGACCACGACGACGGCCGCGAAAGGAACGCTCAACGGCGGTATTCAGAGCTTCACGATCGCGGCGAACGATCAGATCATGAAGCCGTCGGAGTACAACGACGTCATTTTCGCCTATCGCAACGGCGCTCCGGTGCGGATCAGGGACATCGGCCAAGCGGTCGAAGCGCCGACCGATGTGACGATCCGCGCCTACGACAACCAGAAACGCGCGGTCCTGCTGATCGTCTACAAGCAGCCCGGCGCCAACGTTATCGACACCGTCGACCAGATCAAGGCGCGATTGCCGCTGCTCACAGCCACCATCCCGCCGAGCATCCAAGTCAAAACCATTCTCGATCGGACGATCACCATCCGCGCATCGGTCGCCGACGTGGAATTCACGCTGGCGCTCACCTTCGTTCTGGTGGTGCTCGTGATTCTGATGTTCATCCGGAATTTCTGGGTGACATTGATTCCGAGCGTGACGGTGCCGCTCGCCCTGTTCGGTTCTTGTGCGGCCATGTACTTGCTGGGTTTCAGCCTCGACAACCTGTCGCTGATGGCGCTCACCATCGCGGTCGGTTTCGTGGTCGACGACGCCATCGTCGTGGTGGAGAATATCTTCCGCCACGTCGAGGAAGGCGAAGTCGCCCTTCGAGGCCGCGGTCGCCGGCGCCAGCGAAATCGGCTTCACCGTGGTATCGATCAGCGTGTCGCTGATCGCCGTGTTCATTCCGCTGCTGCTGATGGGCGGCATCATCGGCCGGCTGTTCCGCGAATTCGCCCTTACGGTGACCGCGTCGATCGTCGTTTCCGCCATCGTGTCGCTGACGCTGGCCCCCATGATGGCCGCGCGGTTCATGCGGCGCCCCTCGCACGATCACAGTCGCATCTACCTCGCTTTTGAATGGTTTTTCGACAGTCTCCTCGCCGGCTACCGGCGGACCCTCGACATCGCGCTGCGCCACCAGTTCATCACCCTGATGGTGTTCTTCTGCACGATGGCGCTGACCGTCGTGATGTTCCTGGCGATCCCGAAGGGCTTCTTCCCGATCCAGGACACCGGTCAGCTGTTCGGCCTTACCGAAGCCGCGCAGGACGTTTCGCCGGCCGAGATGATGCGCCTTCAGGAACAACTCGGCGCCATCATCGCGCAGGATCCGGATATCGGGGCGTTCGGCTCCAACATGGGTAACGGCGGTGGTGCCAACACCCCGAACACCGGACGTATCTTCGCAACGCTGAAGCCGCGCGAAGAGCGCGACGCGTCCGCATCCCAGATCATCGACCGGCTGCGCCCTAAATTCGCCGCCGTGAAAGGCGCAACCGTGTTCCTGCAGATCCCGCAGGACATCACGGTGGGCGGCCGTCTGTCGCGCGGTCAATTCCAGTACACGCTGCAGGACGTCAACATCGCCGAGCTGGCCGAATGGTCGACCAAGATGCTCGCCAAGATGAAGACCCTGCCCCAGCTCGCCGACGTCTCGACCGACCTTCTCAACAGCGCGCCGCAGCTGACGTTGAAGATCAATCGCGATCAGGCGTCGCGGTTCGGCATCACGCCGCAGTTGATCGACGACACCCTCAATGACGCCTTCGGCCAGCGCCAGGTGACGCAGTACTACACCCAGATCAACACCTACTGGGTGGTTCTGGAGATCAAGCCGGAGTTGCAGGGCCTGCCCTCGACGCTCGATCGCATCTATGTGAAATCGCCGCTGACCGGCGCTGCGGTGCCGCTGTCGACGTTGGTCACGGCCGATACCGCCAAGATCGGCCCCCTGGTGGTCAATCACCAGAGCCAATTCCCGGCGGTGACGTTGTCGTTCAACTTGCCGGCGGGCGTCGCCCTCGGCGAGGCGGTCGATGCTATCGATAACGCCGCGCGCGAACTCAACAGGCCCTCGACGATCATCGCCACGTTCCAGGGCAATGCCCAGGCCTTCCAAACCTCGCTGGCGAGCGAGCCGGCCCTGATCGCGGCGGCGCTCGTCGTCGTCTACATCATCCTGGGGATGCTCTATGAGAGCTTCATCCACCCGCTCACCATTCTATCGACCCTGCCATCGGCGGGTGTCGGAGCATTGCTCGCGCTTTATCTCGGCGGTCTCGATCTCTCGGTCATCGGCATCATCGGCATCATCCTGCTGATCGGCATCGTCAAGAAAAACGGCATCATGCTGGTGGACTTCGCGATCGCAGCGGAGCGCGACCAACGTCTCGCCCCCATCGACGCGATCCGGCAAGCCTGCTTGTTGCGCTTCCGCCCGATCATGATGACGACCGCAGCGGCAATGCTCGCCGGCCTGCCGCTCATGCTCGGCACCGGCACCGGCTCGGAGATGCGCCAGCCGCTCGGCTACGCCATGGTCGGCGGCCTCATACTCAGCCAGGCGCTCACGCTCTACACGACGCCCGTCGTCTATCTTTACCTCGATCGTCTGCAGACCTGGCTCGGCGGCGGCAAGAAGCACGAAGCTCCGCGCGAGGAAGCCATCGAAGCAGAGGCCGCCGAGTAGCCGATACGCTGCTCCGACGTGGTCTCCCCTGCGGAGATCACACATCAGGCGCCATTCGATCTGAGGTGACGCGCCACCCGCGTCACCATTTCGCGTACGCCGGGGTTATACTTGCGGGTCGATCGGGGCGAACCGGTCGGCGTCCTCGGCCCGAACGGCGCCGGTAAGACCACGCATTGATGGGCCGTCCGACGCTTCTCCTGCTCGATGAACCGTCGGTCGGCATCGCTCGCCGGCTCAAGGTCGAGATTTTCCAGGCGATCCGCGCCGTCCAACAGGCGGGGGTTGCCGTGCTGCTGGTCGAACAGGACGCGCGCTCCGCACTCGCCGTCGCCGAGCGCGTCTACGTGCTGGAGCACGGCCGCATCGCCCGTGAAGGCGCCGCCCGGGGAACTTTCCGCGGACGATGATATCCGGCGGGTCTATCTCGGCCTCTAGCCTCCTTGGGCTGTAGCCTTCCGAGGCCCCGTCATTCCGGAGTACAACTCTTCGTCATGGACGAAGGCAGCGTATGAACAGCAAGATTTTTCGATCTCTCCCGGGCCTACTCGTACTCGCGGTCATCGTGGCGTCGGCCTCCTTGGCCGCGGCGCAGCCGATCACGGTCGGCGTTACCAGCACCATGAGCGATGCGCCGATCTTCATCGCCGACCGCAAGGGTTTCTTTCGCGACGAAGGGCTCGACGTCACCGTGACGAGCTTCCGCTCGGCGTCCGACATGGTGGCGCCGCTCGGTGCGGGGCAGATCGCCGCCGGCGCCGGCTCGGCATCGGCGGGGCTCTACAACGCGGTCGCCCGCGGCATCAAGATCAAGATCGTGGCTGACAAGGCGTCCTCGCCGCCGGGCTACGGCGCGACCAAAATTCTCGTCCGCAAGGACCTCGTCGCGAGCGACCGCTACCGCGATCTCCCGGACCTCAAGGGCATGCGGTTTGCGATGAACGCCCCCGGCGTCAGCAACACATCGACGCTCAACACGCTGCTCAAGTCGATCGGGCTTCGCTATGCCGATGTGCAAACTATCGACATGCCGCTGCCCGACCATGTCGCCGCGCTCAAGAACAAGTCGGTCGATGCGTCGGGCTCGGTCGAGCCTGCCGCGGCGATCGCGGTGAAAAGCGGCGACGCCGTTGTCGTTCGCTCCGACGACGAAATTCTGCCCTACCATCAGATCGCGGTGCTGCTCTATGCGGAGGATTTTGCCGTCCGCCACCCCGATGCCGCCCGGCGCTTCATGCGCGCCTATATCCGCGCGGTCCGCTTTTACAATGGCGCGCTCAAGGACGGACGCCTCAACGGGCCGAATGCCGACGAAGTCATTGCCATCCTCTCGGAGAGCACGCCCATCAAGGCGCGCGACATCTACAGGGCGGTGACGCCGACCGGTATCAATCCCGACGGGAAAGTGAACGCGCAGAGCCTCGCCTACGATCTCGCGTTCTACGCCGACCAAAAGCTGATCAACGGCAAGCTCGACCTCTCCGCCGTCATCGACATGACCTTCGTCGAGGCGGCGTTGAAGGAGCTCGGGCCTTACAAACAGTAGGGTGCCTAACCGCTATGCGCGGTGCCGCGTTGACGGCGGGTAGGCACGATGGAACACTCCCTGCCCTCACGTGACGGAGGATTTCAGTGCTGGCCCGCAGCGCATCGATGCATGACCGCATGCGCATGTATGGCGCGAATGCGCTGCAGATCGGCCTGTTCGGCGCGAACTGCTCGTCCGGCCGCTCGGCAACCATGGTGCCAGAGCGGTGGTCGGCAAGCTGGGCCGACTGCCGTAAACTTGCGCGCATTGCCGATGCGGCGGGCATCGATTTCATGCTGCCGATCGCGCGATGGAAGGGCTACGGCGGCGACACTGACTTTCACGGCGCGACGCTCGAGACCATCACCTGGGCATCTGGCCTCCTCGCCGCGACCGAGCGCATCACCGTCTTCGGCACCGTGCACGCGCCGCTGTTCAATCCGCTCATCGCGGCGAAGGAGCTTGTCACCGCCGACCATATCGGCAGCGGCCGGCTCGGCCTCAATCTCGTGGTCGGCTGGAACGAAGGCGAATTCGAAATGTTCGGTGTCGCGCAGCGCGACCACGACGCCCGCTACGACTTCGCGCAGGAATGGCTCGATGCCGTGAAACGCGCATGGTCCGAGGACGGCGACTTCGATTTCGATGGCACGTTCCTCCACCTCAAGGGCGTGCGCGCCTATCCGAAGCCCTTCGGCGATACAAGGCCGATCATCATGAATGCCGGCTCGTCAGCTATTGGCCGTGCGTTTGCATTGCGCAACTGTGAGGCGTTCTTTACCGCGACCGCAGGTTCGCGCACCTCGCTCGCCGACAACGCGAAGAAAGTGCGCGAGATCAAGGACGAGGCAAAAAGCTACGGCCGCGAGATCGAGGTCTACACCGTCGGCCAGGTGATCTGCCGGCCGACCCAGCAGGAGGCGGACGACTATTACCGCCACGCCATCATCGATAACGCCGACTGGGGCGCCGTCGAGGCCATGATGACTCTGCGCAACATCACGCGCGAGAACCATTCGGCCGAGGAGTACGAGGCGCGACGACGTTATTTCGCCGGCAATGCCATCGGCGGCTACCCGTTCGCCGGCACGCCCGACCGCGTCGCGCAAGAACTGGCGGCGATCAGCGAAGCGGGCATCCGCGGGATTGCGCTGTCGTTCGTGAATTATCTCGACGAGGTGCCGTATTTTGCCGCAGAGGTGCTGCCACGCCTCGCGCGGCTTGGGCTTCGCGCGCCGCACTGATCGCAGGTCACGGCAAGCACGGGGAAAAGGAACAGAGGCGATGCAGGTGATTTCGGGCGGATTGGTGGTAACGGCAGATGCCGCGCGGGGCGAAATGCGCGACATCGTGGTCGATGGCGATACCATTGCCGACATCGTCGCACCCGGCACGGCGACGAACGCCAACGCCGAGGTCGTGGACGCACGCCGCCGCCTCGTCATTCCGGGCCTCATCAATGCGCATACCCATAGCCACGGCGGCCTCTCCAAAGGCGTCGGAGATCTGATGGGACTGGGGCAGCTCCTCAATGCCGCCGTCTGGATCGGTGGCTCGCGCACGACCGACGACAAGCGCCTCTCCGCCCTGATCAACGCCGTCGAACTGGTCGAGAAGGGTACGACCGCCTGCTACGACCTGATGTTCGAGTTTCCTGCGCCGACCGTTGACGGCATGGAGGCTGTGGCCAGCGCCTATGCCACCGTCGGGATGCGCGCCGTGATCGCGCCGATGGTCGCGGACCTCACCTTTTATCAATCGATCCCCGGCCTCCTCGACGCGCTGCCCGAAGACTCGCGTGCATGGGCGGGCGGACTGCGCATGGGTAGCACCGACAAAAACCTCGACGCGCTGCGGCACCTCGCGAAAACGTGGTCGCATCCCGCCGACCGGCTGCGGCTCGCCATCGCGCCCACCATCCCGCAGCACTGCACCCGCGACTTCATGATCGGCTGCCGCGATATTGCGCGCGAACACGGCCTCGCCATGCAGACCCACGTGAGCGAGTCGAAATATCAGTCAGCGTCTTCGTTCCAGTTCACCGGGCTGTCGATGACCGAGACCATGGATGCCTGCGGCATCGTCGGCCCGTGGTTCTCGGCGGCCCACGCCGTGTGGCTCAACGAAAAGGACATGGCGCTCCTCGGCAGCAAGGGCGCCCAGGTGTCCCACAACGCCGGCGCTAACCTGCGGCTCGGGTCCGGCATCGCCGCGGTACGCGACTATGTCCGCCATGGCATCACCGTCGGCATCGGCACCGACGGGTCGGCGTCATCGGACAATCAGAACATGTTCGAGGCCATGCGCTTTGCGGCCTACGTGTCGCGCATCCGCGGCCTGCCGCCCGATGAATGGGTCTCGACGCGGGAAGTTTTCCGCATGGCGACCGAAGGCTCGGCGCGGGTCCTCGGCATGCAGGACCTCATCGGCCGCATTGCCAAGGGCTATAAGGCCGACCTCGTCCTCCTCGATCTCGACAACGTCAATTACATGCCGCTCAACGATGCCACGAACCAGATCGTGGCAACCGAGGATGCGACCGCTGTCGACAAAGTGCTGATCGGCGGCAAGCTCGTGGTCTCGGACGGCCGCGCGATCGGCGTCGATCGCCATGCGCTCGCTCATCAGGCACAGCAGGCGATGGAGCGCCTTGTCGGGCTTAATGCCAATGCACGGTGTTTCGCCGAGCGGATCGACCCGCTGATCGCGAACTTCTGCAGCGGATTAGCCGACGATGCCGCCATGCACGCGCTGCGCCGCGATTTCCCGCTCGCCGGCCGCTGCTCCTGCGGCAAGACGCATTGACTTCATCTTTCTGTGGCGGGTGATCCGCGCATACGTCATGGCCGGGCTTGTCGGTTCGACAGGCCCGGCCACCTCGATGAACAGAGCACTGACGCGTGGAGTGGCAAGAGCGTAAGCTGTGCCCATTCTATCGAGATCGCCGAGGTGAGCCCGGCGACGACGCGGTACGCCGCATCAATGGGCGCGCGCTGTGCTGGCCTGAGTTTGGAGGTACGTCCGGAATTTCGCGAACAGCAGTTCCTGCTCGCTCGCCGAAATGGTGTGCAAGCCCTTGCTCGCCGCGTACTGATCGACGAACTGGTCGAATGCGACCTTGAGGTCGACGCCGCCCTCGGACGTGCCTTTCGGGCGAGCCATCGCGACGCGCTGGCTGGCGAGCCAGTCCGCGGCGGGTTTGAAGCGCGTCCATCCCGGAATATCGGCAGCGATGTTGATCTCGTTCCACTTGGGATGGCGCGCGCCGTCGTGGAAGCGGTCGATCTTGCCGAAGAATTCGCGCACGAACTTCGCGATCCTGTTGTAGCGCGCCGAGTTCTCCTGCCAGCCATAGGCCACCAGCAAGGCGCGGTTCGCGAAGGTCGGCACTGTCGCCCCTTCAGGGATCAGCGCCGGATATTGCTCATGGGTGAGCTCCGCCGGGATATAGTCGGACAGGATCTGTTGCGCCGCCGGACCTGAGATCGTGCGCTCGTCGAAGGCAAGGAAGTGCACGCCATCTTCCTTCTTAAGCTTCGCAAGAGCCGCCTGGGGCGCGCCGGTCAGGATGATCATGGCGGCGAGATCGCCGTCGATGACCTTCTTGAGGGCAACGTCGTTGTCGTAATATGAGTGCTCGACGTCGAGCTTGAGCGTGTTGAACACGATGTCAGCGGTCACCTCGGTCTGGCTGTCCTTGAGGTTGAAGTTCACCTTCTTGCCGCGCAGGTCCCCGAACGTCCTGATGTTGTTGCGCGCAATTACCTGGAATTCGGAATTATAGAGCTTGGTGATGTACTGCACGCGCTGCTCGATGTTCGCGTAAAGCACTGGATCGCGCTTCTTGAGAAGACGCAGGTTATCCTCGTCGACGACGCCCATGTCGGCATTCTTGAGGAACAACACATCGTTGAGGTTCTGCAGACCCCCGAACTCCAAGCATTGGCAGTACGCGGATGCCATCAGGCCGCAGATCGTTCACGACGTTGCGAATGTCCTCGGCGAATCGCGCGCATGTGCACGACAGCCCCGAGACGACGATGGTGACGGCGATGTCGTTGGTCTCGCGCTTTTTCTCTTCGTAGTTCGATACCGCCGTTGCCGCCGCCTGGCGCGATGTCGCCGATTGACGGGACGCGCTCTGCGCCCCCGCCAGCTGCAGCGAGGTCGCAAGGAAGAGGCAGGTTGTCACCGAAAGTAGTCGGGTCGCAGAGTTGATGTTACGCATTACGCATCCCCATCCCCATTTCTCAGCCATGTCAAAACTCGACGGCGAATGTGACCCAATTCTGAGTGCGGCTTGGTGTTTTGACGGCGTGTAGCACGCGATGCATTTCGCGAAGATTTGCGCGTGCCGACAAGTCGTTCGCTCGCATCACGCATCCGCCGCGTCAGCGCTGGAGCCGTGCTTTCGAGCCGACAGTCATCGCTTCGCCGCAAAGTGTGCGCGATGCGCTCACGCACATTGGTGCCCTGGTGCGGGGATAGCGCCGCAGATTATGCTCGTCCGATGTCGGACCATTCGCTGACGCGTTTATCGGCGGTCGAACTCGCGGCGTTGATTCGCGCGCGCAAAGTGAGTCCTGTCGAGGTGCTCGATGCTCATCTTGCGGTCATCGCGCGGCTCAATCCGAGGCTCAATGCCGTCGTTACTCTCGCGGAGGAGCGCGCCCGCGAGGAGGCGCATACCGCCGAAGCGGCGGTCGTGCGAGGCGCGCCGCTCGGTCCGCTGCATGGGCTTCCATTCGCCGTCAAGGATGTCACGCAAACGGCCGGTATCCGCACCACGTTCGGCTCGCCCCTGTTTCGCGATCATGTGCCGCTTGAGGATGCGGAGGTCGTGCGACGCCTGAGGGCAGCCGGCGGTATCGTGCTCGGCAAAACCAACACGCCGGAGTTCGCGACGGGCGCCGCGACGGTAAATGCGATATTTGGCGCCACCCGCAATCCGTGGAATCCGTCGCTCAGCCCCGCGGGCTCTTCGGGTGGCTCGGCGGTCGCGGTCGCGACCGGCATGGTGCCGCTCGCCCAGGGCACCGACTTCGGTGCCTCGATCCGCGTGCCGGCCGCTTTCTGCGGCATCGTCGGTATCCGGCCGACCCCGGGCCTCATTCCCAATCACCCGATGCCGCTCGCCTGGGATCCTGGCCAGGTGCACGGGCCGCTCGCGCGCAGCGCCGAGGATGCGTCCCTGATGCTGGACGCCATGGTGGGCTTCAGCCGCCTGTCGCCCATCTCGGTAGCGCCACCGTGGGCCAGTGCGCAGGCTATCGTCGCAGGAGCCACGGATGCGCGCGGACTGCGCATTGCCTACGCGTCCGATATCGCCGGTATCGGGGCCGACAGCGAGGTCGACGCGATTTGCCGCGCTGCTGCGCAAGGTCTTGTCGATGCCGGCGCGCAGGTCGAGGTCGTGGCCTTCGATGTTGCCGACGGTAAATCTCCTTACCACACGTGGCGCGGCGCCTGGATGGTCGGCCAGCAATTCGAAAATCTCGCGCGGCTTGATGCGTTCGGCGAAAATCTCAACAGCAACGTCAAGCAAGGACTGAAAGTCACCGCGCACGACCTCGCCGCGGCTGAACACGCGCGCTTGAGGGTGTTTCACCGCTTCCGCGAACTGTTCGAGCGCTTTGATCTGCTGTTGACGCCGGCCGCGCCGGTGAAGCCATTCCCGATCGAGCTGAACTTTCCAGACGCGATCGGCAACAGGAATCTCGAAAGCTATATCGATTGGCTCGCCCCCGCGTTCCTCGTGACGCTCGTCAGTCTGCCAGCTGCAAGCGTCCCCGCTGGATTGTCAGGCGACGGACTACCGATCGGATTGCAGATCGTGGCGCCACGGTTTGAGGAGCCGCGGATTCTGTCGGTGGCGAAAATCGTGCAGGAAGCGAACCCGATCGGCTGGCCACCGGCATCGGCGGGTTAACGATGACGGATGCCGAACGCTGCGATCTGACGTGGCGCTAGGATGATGCTCACAAAGCAAAGCGCAACGCCGGCGAACCGGCGTTGCGCTCTTCCCCACCCCACAGCCACCTGCTGCATTAAACCCGTTCGATCCGGTGCGCCGTTTTCGAGGAATTCCCCAAGTCCTCACGACCACCGAAGCATGAACAACCTCTTACCAGAGTCGCTCCAATTGTTCGCATGAAATTGACAGTGGTGACGTCGATTTTTTTGCTGTGTGATAAAAAGGCGACTCCTACAGCGGCGGTGCCGCTACGGCGCAAGCGGGCGGACTACCGCCATTGGTGCAGATAGCCGCCCCGGACGTGCTGCCATTGTTGGTGATGGTGTAAAGGCTATCCAGATTCCAGTTGTTCGGATCTTCCTGGCGATGCCGTGCGATCAGCGGTTTGTCGTTCGGGCCGAAGTAGAACTTCACGCCGCCCCAGACGCCATTGATATCGCTCTCAAAGAACCGAGCTTCGACGAACGCCGACCCGAGTATGCCGGGCGCAACCGGCAACGCCAACTCGCCGCCGAGTGCAATACCATTCCTGCCGCCAAGATAGCGATGGCCGATGTAAGCGGAGGCATCGTCGCCGAGGTAATATTTGAAGTTGATCTCGTCGAAAAATCGCGTCTGAACATTGAAGGTGTTGAAGGTCGTTGCCACCAGAGGGCCCGACGTGGCAGTCGTGGCAACCGTTGCGGTGTTACCGAATTCTACGCCGGCGATGCCTTGCAGAGTGAAGTGTCCCCAGTAATACTCGCCTTCAAACGCCACGCGTCCTGCGTTAGCACCGCCGTTGGCGTCCCAGAAGGTTCCGCTGCCGTAAACGCCAAAGAGGGCAACGTTCGGATCGCGCCAGAAGGCGTGGCCGCTGACGACTCCGAATGTGTTGGAGCCGAAATTTCCGACGCTTCCGTCGATCTGCACGCCATAGGGTATCCCGACCGGCGCCGTCAGGCTGCCGTTGACACCATAGAGACTGCGGTTCGCGAGCGACCCGCCGAAACCCTCAAGCTTTTCATTGATTCCGTCGACCGCTGGCCAGACCGGCGCCACTGCTGGGAGAACAGGATAAGGAGTAAGATCAGCGGCGGTCGCGATACTCGTCGCGAGCGTCGCGCCGCCCAGTATGCCGGCAAAGATCGCTACGGACCGCGCAGTCGATTTGCCCAACATCTTTGCCCCCCGGTTACGCCGCGCTGCATGACGCAGCTCACGCGGCCACAGCAGTCTGTTGGCGCGGCAGCGCCTACCCCTCGTCTCACTTTATAGCAGGAAGTGCCGCAGCCGACGCGGATCGCCGAGGTAGACGATTCAGTTTTCCATCCGATGTGACAAAAACATCACGATCACGGGGATAATTGCGCTACACGGCCGCGCGGGAAATTTTGGGAACCAAACCTTAAGATTGGCGGGAGCGACGGGACTCGAACCCGCGGCCTTTGCCGTGACAGGGCAATTCCCTGGGCTTGCCACTGTTTGCTACGTAATGAGGGCCCTGGTAAGACCCCCTGTAACTCGTGTGTTTTTCATTGCGACCGTTGCCTTTGCTTTGATAGAGTTTGCGCGAAGTTGTTTGCTAGTTGTTTGCTAGCAACGGCGCTGCCATCGGGGAGCGAGAGGGCAATGGTAGTGCTGCACAAGAGAATCGGGCTCAAGGATATTCGGGCGCTCAAGCCGGGCGAGATCATATGGGACGGCGCGGTGGGCGGATTCCATGCTCGTCGTCAAAAAAGCAAGACCGTTTCGTACATCGTCGTCTATCGGACCACCGAGGGCCGTCAGCGCTGGCAGACGATCGGCCGGCACGGCTCACCGTGGACGCCTGACACAGCACGCGAGGCGGCAAAGCGCATACTTGGCTGTGTGGTCGATGGCTCGGACCCGGCGGCGGAGAAGCAGGCGAAGCGCAGGGCCGCGAGCGTTTTGGAGTTGTGCAACCTCTACTTGGCCGACGTCGAGGCCGGCCGGCTTCTGACGCGACGCAAGACGGCCAAGAAAGCGAGCACAATCGTGACTGACAAAGGCCGCATTGAGCGCCACATAAAGCCGTTGCTCGGCGGCATGAAAGTTGCCGCCGTGACGCGAGAGGACATCGACGAGTTCATGCACTCCGTCTCTGAGGGCCGGACCGCTGCGAGGAGCAAGACCGCGAAGAAGCACGGACTCGCGAACGTTCGCGGCGGCAAGGGCACGGCTAGCCGAACCGTGGGGCTGCTCGGCTCGATCTTCTCCTACGCAGTGCGAAACCGGATGCGACCAGACAATCCGGTGCGCGGCGTCACCCGCTTCGCCGACGGGAGGCGCGAGCGACGCCTGAGCGATCCTGAATACACGATGCTCGGCGCGGCCCTAGAGAGGGCCACCGACGAACGGATGTGGCCGGCGGCTATTGCTGTCACTCGATTCCTCGCCCTCACCGGTTGGCGTTCTGGTGAGGCCCTGGGCCTTCTCTGGGATGAGGTTGATCTCGCGCGGCGCACCGCGAGCCTAGGGGACACAAAAACCGGGCGAAGTATGCGCCCGCTCTCGCGTGCCGCGTGCGAAGTGCTGCGGAACATGACGCGCTCGGGCGATCTTGTGTTTCCGGCCACACGCGGAGGAGGCCGCATGAATGGCTTCCCAAAGATGTGGACGCGCATCGCAACGCGCGGCGGATTGCCGGCTAGCGTGACGCCGCACACGTTGCGGCATTCGTTCGCGAGCCTTGCCGGCGATCTCGGCTATTCCGAATCCACGATTGCAGCCCTGATGGGACACAAGGGCCGCTCGATCACGTCGCGCTACGTTCATTCGGCTGATGCCGTGTTGCTCGCCGCCGCCGATGCCATCGCGGATCGTACCGTGCAACTCATGCGTGGCGTGGTGACACAGCTACGACAGACGATCGCTTGATACCGTGGCCGGCAACAAAGCTGGCGATATTACAGGGACGCTGACGCTCCCCAATGCATCGCAGCCGATGGTCGTGCGACGCGGCAAAGCGCGGACCTATATCGGCGAAGGCACTTCCGAAAAGCGGATCAGCCCGACCGAGGTTAGGGACTGGTTCGCTGGCGCGGTGGGGGGAAAACGGCTGACAATTCCGAGGGCCGAGGCTTGTGAGCGGATCGCCAAGTCTCTGAATGCGATGCTCGACCTCGGCGAGCCGCCGCAGATGCAGCCCGTGCTAGGTGAAACCAAAAGATACGGGCGGCAGTTCCTCAATCATCTGACAAACGCGCGCAAGATAGTGGAGCGGTTGCGACCTGGCCTAGGCGATCGTGAAAAGATTCTCACACAAATGGATCACGCCAAAAGCCATGTGCAAGCCGTATTGAACATTTCAGATTTTCCTGTGTTGCGATGGAGTTGGCACCAGCGGGCGCGCGCGGTGGCGGAATTGGCGCGCAAAGCATGGTGCACCACTGGCAGGAGTCCGAGCGCGAAAAACCCAAATGACCCGCTTTGCCTATTCGTCACGTCGGCGATGCGCGCAATTGGTTATAGGGCTTCGCCGGAAGCCGTTAGTGAGGCGCTGCGCGGCCGTCGCGGGCTGGCAATCCGAAGGAAGGGCAAAAGCCGTTCCGTAAACCGCCCTTAGATTTCTTCATTTTGGACGAGCACGCTCGCGATTGTTGTCAATTGCGAGGGTCTTATGTCTGCAATCCCCGATTCCCCTGATGCACTGCTTGACCGCGCCCGGACCGCCAATGCCCTGACCGAGGCAGGCTTTCCAATGGCGAAAGCGACACTTGCGACGAAGGCCACCAGAGGGGGCGGCCCGCCCTTTCGTCGGTTCGGCGCTCGGCCGCTTTACAAATGGAGCGACGCAATCGCTTGGGCGGAGAGTCGATTGAGCGCCCCGATGCAATCGACCAGTGAAGGCGAATGCGCCATGAGCGCGGATTGCTCCGCTGATCAGAGGGGCGGTCGATGACAACGGCCCACGTCAACGGCAAATCCGTAACTGCGCGCCTGGCCGACGCGGAAGCCGCGAAAGCCGCTCGCCTTTTGGAGCACGTAACGAATGTGGTAATTCCCTCTGGCGAGACTTGAGGCTCGTCGACGTCATCGACCACAAATGCTCAAGGCGGCCGCTTTACCTTGATGCATGCAGCGGCGGCAAGCTTCCGTATCCCCGAACCGATTTGCAATTGGCTAGTGCCGCAGCAAGGTGTTCGGCCGCTTCGCGTGCCGTGGCCTCATCCTCGAAGTCGAAGGCAGCACAGGGCCGGCCGGATCCATCGTAGAGCACAAATCCGAAGCTTCGTTCGCTTCGGATGTCAGCGGTCTGGTGGACCTCTCCAATTCGGGGATTCATAGGAGCAGACAAAATCGAAGGCCACTCACGAAACTTGCTGCAGTCATGCAAGTTCCACTCGTGTATCGTTTCGAAGAATGCGGCAAGAGATCGCAATCACGCAGAGGGAACGAGGCCGCGGACGAGCCGTTAGCGAAGCCTGCGTGGTACCCGCTCCCCCCTTCCCCCCACGCCGCGGGATCATGCTTGGACCGGCTCCGATCTGAAAAGGTCGGGGCCGCCATTTCATTATGGTCCCGCAAGGTTTGCAGAACGGTCAGTTATCGCTACCGTCCGAGGATCTGTCCGACCGCACCTCGGGGCTTAAAACCGCCAGTGCGATGGCGCCCAGCGAGGCCCCTTACGATCTTGGTAAACGCCATCCATAATGTGCAAATTTTCATCGCGCGCAACCGCACGGCGCGCCTTAGGAACTGTCCAATCAAACCTGATCAAGGAACGGTTTTTATAAAACATTTGATAGTTCCAAAGTATAGCTGGGGTATCGCGCTCCAATCCGCGCGCCGTCGCAATTGTATGGTTTTCGCGCTGTGTCTGCTGCCCGACGGCCGCCTCGCCTCAGGTTGCAAGGACGGTACGATCAGACTGTGGGACCTCGACTTGGGTATCGAGACCGCATGCCTCGACGGACGCGCCGATACGGGGCAACGCGACCTTCCCGGCTGCCTCGGTGGCTGTCTGTACGTTGTGGTATACCCCAGCATACACAAATACGCATAGGCTAATCGTCCGCTGGGGCTGATTTCGATCTACGTACATGAGAGAGACGGACATTATCCCAACGGACAAGGGGAGATGTCCATGGCCACGATCTTGTATGCGAGGGTCAGCACCGTCGAGCAGACAATCGGTCATCAGCGGGCTCAGGCAGAAGGCGCTGGCTTCGTCATTGATGAGATCGTGGCCGACAACGGCGTGTCGGGTGTTCACACGCGGCTCGCCGAGCGCCCCCAGGGAAAGAGGCTCTGCGACAAGCTCCGGGCCGGCGACGTGCTCGTGGTGCGATGGGTGGATCGCCTGGGCAGGAATTACGAAGACGTGGTTGACACCATCCGCGAATTCATGCGGCGCGGCATCGTCATCCGAACCGTCATCAACAACTTCACATTCGACGGTGCAACAAAAGACCCGATGCAGCAGGCTGTGCGTGATGCACTGATCGCGTTCATGGCAGCCTTGTCCCAAGCCCAAGCCGAGGCCACCAAAGCCGCTCAACGGGTCGGCATCGAGCATGCCCAGGCAGAACGACGAGCGCGCCTACCTCGGCCGCAAGCCGAGCTTCAGCCGGGAGCAGTTCGGTCAGGTCCGCGAGATGCTGGGCCAGCAGACCGTGACCGTAGCCGCGATCGCCAAGGAGACGGGGCTAACAAGGCAGACGATCTATCGGATCAAGGAGGATCCGACGAGTGCGGAAGCGGCGTTGACGGCGTGGGGGACATGATCCGAGCGGCAATCGTCAAGCCAATTTGCTTTGCATGGGGTTGATCCTCTGGTTTCCTAAATTTAGGTTTCTGGCAGGCTCGACACCCGCCTCGATACGCCGCCTTCAATCAAACGTTGTCACCCAGATTCCCGCTTAGCTCGTCCGAGTACCTCGGCCGTCTTCTCGGCGATAAAGGCGGAAGGGGCGTCGCCGACAGCAAGGTCGCAGTTGGTTACTTCAGTGCGATAATTGCCGGCGGCTTGTTTATCCTGGCATCTAGCGCGCTTGCCTTGCACGCTCGCCGCCATGGCGACTGCTGGCACGCCTGTGTCCCGGTCGTGTTGGCTTGAAGGGCTCAAGACCAGCGCCTGGGAAGCGAAGCTGTTTCAGGTCGTGATGCTGGTCATCTTCGTAGCGCTCCCGGTCGGCGGGATCATCTTTGCATCGAAGAAGCTGCGTCCGGCGACATTTACGAGTTGGATACGATGCATTTTACGCTGCTGTGGCCGCCCGCGGCCAAGGAAGGGCATCAGATGCGACTGCGTAGGGTGCCTGTCAGCGGCAGCCGCCGCCACTCCGCAAAGCGCCAAATTGCCGGAAACAACTCGCGCGCTATAAAAGGAGGACAAATCACAACCTACGGACAAATTTCGCTCGCCTTCTTTTCAGCCCTCATTTCGACCCCTATAATGGAGGGACGCAGGTGGAGATTTTGTCATGCCGAGGTTCTTGCGGGTCGTCGGCGTCCTCATTGCGATGTCGCTAGGATTGCTCGCCATCACGGCGACGAGCCGCGCCGGCCTTTTTGACCACGAGCTTTCGGCAAAACCGCCACGAACTAGCGGGCAACAGGCGCCTAGACGGCAGCCGACCCCTTCATCGATCGGAGCCAGCGCGTTCATTACATATCAGACCCTAACCGAGGCGCTTAGTTCGGCTCTACCGACGAATTTCGATGCAAGCGGACGACAAAGCGTCTGTGCTGACCTAAACGAGGTAGTTCAGCAAAGCGTAACGCAGCGGATCGGCGGCGATGTTGGCCGTTTTGTGGGCCAAGTAGCCAAGTACGTAACGAAAATTGTAACGGTGAATCAGGTCCGACATGTATGCCAGGATGTCGATTACAAGGTTCAGGTAGCTCGAACGGCGCCTGTGACAGTCTCTCCCGGTGTGAACAAAATCCATGTGGTCACAAACGTCAGTATCATAGGGCAGGCTGGGTTCTCAGGAGATTTGGCTAAGGCCCTGGCGCTCGACAAGAAGAATTTCCGAGGTGGGATCGAAGGCAACGCAGACGTTTCTCTCGACCTTGACGAACACTGGTGCCCCCATCTTGGCGTAACTGCCGGATATAGATGGACAGACAAAGGCCAGCTCGAAATAATTCATAACGTCTGGCTAGGTATTGAGGGCCAGGTCGGCGACAAGCTTAAAGACCAGATCAACGGTGCAATCGCGAAATTGCAGTCGAGCTTGACGTGCGACACAGTTACAAAAGCTTTGGCAGATATTTGGCATCCTTACTCGCTCGCGGTACCCTTACCGGATCTGCCTGGCAATTCGGCATACGTAAACTTTATGCCGACGTCAGCCGGATTTTCCGGAGTTGCCTATTCGCCGACGGGGCTTGGCGTGGCTCTGGCACTTGCTGGAGCGATAGAAGTAACGACATCGCCAGCGGCACAGCCGGGGGGATCAAATTTACCGCCGCTGACGCGCATTCCGGCAACATCCGACAAGATCGCCATCGTCTTGCCGGTAAGGATAGGTTATGACGATGCCTCCGGGGCGGCGCTGGCGTATCTCAAGGGGCACGCTTTCGACGCGGATACGCCAGCGGGCCACATCAAAGCTAAAGTTACGAGCGTGGAGCTGTACCCGTCCAATGGAAGACTTGCATTGGCGCTCGGGTTTTCAGCATCGACTCCTCGCCGGTTTTTCGATACCGCAGGGACCGTATATCTGCTGGCCGAACCCCTCCTGGACGCAGGACAGCAGGTTGTAAAACTGAAAAACGTCTCCTTTACCGCCGTGGTGGATAACGCACTATGGTCTACGCTAGCGGAAATATTCAATGGCCCAATTAAGACCTTTATCGAGCAGCGCGCGCTTTATGACCTAAAGCCGCGGCTAGCCGATCTAAGATCTAAGCTTCAGTCGCAGCTTGTAGAGGCAAGTGCGAAGCAAAAAATTGTGCTGGCGCTGAAACAGGATTTTGTTGGGCTCGAAAGCATCAACCTCGACGACAAATCCTTGAACGTCGTCGTCGAATTCGATGGTGAAGCCAATCTTGTCGTGCGCCAAATCGCAATCGCTCCCATCAAATAATGCGAGAGGCCATATGGTATTTAACTCGACCAACGCCGCCAAGCCCACGCTGTGAGCGCTAGCGCGATTACTGGCGCGAGAAGTTGAACCCAGCCCCAAAGGATCGGCGGCTGAATAATCCACGGCAACTGCGCCCCGGTCTCGACAGGAAGGCCAATGCAATACTCAGGCTGGAATGCTTTGAGGCTGGCATCGGTAAGATATCGAAAGCGATCAAAGGTAAGGCACTCACCCTTCGGGGCGAGTAATAGAAAAAATTGGAGTGCAAGGAAGGTTGTCGACAAGAAGGGCAACAGCAATAGGAAGGCGGCGAACGTCCAATCTACCTTTCCCCAATGATTTCGCGGTTCACCCGAGTAGCTAGCGCCATAACACGCCCAGAAGATACCCGCTAAGAGCGCGACTGGGCCGAAGAGGACGACATACCCGGCATTCGGCGCAAATTCGACATTGAGTACCGGAACGCTGATCTTCCCTAAAATCGTGGGGGCGCGTGATACTATGCATCCGAGTAAACCGGCTCCGCCGATTATCGCGAAGCGGCGGATGCTCCGATCATTAAGAATTGGCGCCGCGCTCTTCCGCTTAGTGCGGGTCGGTGCCCTATGGGGACCCATCGTTGATTGCCTCGTCTTTTGGGACGTGGCGAGCGCGTGTACTCGCTTCAGGTACTTGCTACAGTATGAGCTGGATTTTGCCTAGGCTTATAGCACGATTATCGAGGCCTCGTCGATCAAGAGGAAACAGCTGCGCGTAAGTTAGGACGTGAAGGCGCCGGCGGACCTGACATTGAATCATGCGACGCGCGTTGGACTTTGGGGTAAATTTTGATCCTTGCGTCTGCCAATGCCCGCTCTGTGGCCATTGGCTCTGAATCGGCATCGGAGGCAAGGCTCAGAGCCGGTTCATAGTAGTAGCGCCATTCTGTCCTTCGCCTTGGCAAGGAATTGTCTCCCTTGCGCCTGGCTCTGGGTCGCGCCAGTAGAACTTAAGTACGTCCGAACGAAAGAACGCGAAAGAACCGATATGCAGAGAGCAATTACGTCCGTTGACCGAAACATGCGCCTGCGCTTTGCTCGTCGACCGACGAAGGAACGGCTGAGCGGCCCTTGCTTTCGAAAACATTCCAGTTGCCGTTGATGTCCTCGCCAACAAGGTCGGGGCGTGAGCGGCCGAGGACGACCGGGTTTAGGGCCGTACGGAAAACGTCAAGATGCAGAAGCCAGGGCGTGCGCAGTAGGCTTGAAGCGAAAACTTTGCAAAGCGTCATGCCCAAGAAATAGCTCACCATTCCCTTCTCGGTCGGGTCGAGCGCAGCAAACGAATCCGTGCGGCGAAGGTAGCCGTTCCAGTCTTGCTCGACGGCCATTCGTTTCAACGACAGCCGGAAGATCGCTTCGTGGAACGACGGTTCGCCGTGCCGGAAAACATGATATGCGCTCGGGCGCCCAAGTGTGACGGCCGCCCACAGTGCCTCGTCCCAAGAACTTGAAAGGGTGCCCGTCCGAAATGTCTAGGACGAAGGGAAGGAACGGCTGCGATAATCGATGCGCAGCGTCATTCAACCGCCTCCCGTTCGCGCGCGTCGGCCGCCGCGAGCCGCTGTCCGCGTTACGACGAAGGGGACCAAGGGCTTTTCATATTTGTCGAAGCTGTTCACCTCGTACCTTTCACTCGTTTATGTTTAGATCGTGCTCTGAGTGCGGCATGCATCACCGTTCGAAGCGAAGAGGCGAGAGTTCCGCTACGATCGTCGCAATGAAATCCGTTGTCGAAAATCGGGATATCTAGCAGCTTTCGGTCAGGCCCGTTTCTGTCTGGCGCGCAACTCGCGTCGCACGAGATGCTGCAGCCGCGAATTCATGGCCTCGGTGGTACCGGGCATGGGCTGTTGCTGGGCAGGAAAGGGAGGCCGGGGATGCTCGTTCATGACGGTCTCGT
The DNA here is from genome assembly GCA_963787675.1 of uncultured Alphaproteobacteria bacterium. Taxonomy (GTDB): domain Bacteria; phylum Pseudomonadota; class Alphaproteobacteria; order Rhizobiales; family Xanthobacteraceae; genus JAJPKK01. The sequence goes on from CAWBDV010000003.1 coordinate 1,347,511, forward strand.
GGATCGCGCAGGGTGCCTCTTTCAACGGTCGGACGATGCGGCCGGTTCCAGCGGACGGGGCCGAGCGAACTCGCGGGTAAGAGCCACAATGAGATCGAGCGGAGGATCGCCCGCCAAGAGGCGGACCAGATCGAGGAGGTGATGCGCACAGATCCGCAAAAGTACCGGCGCTCGCCTGACATGCAGAGCAAGTACCGCGATGCGCTCGAGCGATCGATCGCGCCGCCGTTAGTGCCCGAGCCGGCGAGTTCGGCCGCACCGTCAAATGATCAGCCGGGCGCGGCGCCCACAGAGACCGCGCCAGCATCTCCAGCGCCGGAGGGACCTAAAGCTGGCGGCAAAGGAAAGGGCCCATTAACCGCGCGGATCTAATGATACGGCCCATTAACCCCGCCAGTCTAATCATACGGCCACAGGGGGCCAGCGACGCGGAGCGTATCATGACCTTCATGACCGTGATGTTCGGATTGGTCGCGGGCCGCCCAAGACCGTTGCCTGAGGTAACGCTAGGGTAACATTACCTCGCGTTTCGCGCTATTTTACGGCCGTACAGGATACCCGAATTACTTGCAATTTCAGGGCTTGTGTGGTTGTGGATAAATGGGGCAAACGCGGCGTTCACATTGGGGGACTAAGGGCCCGAGTTCACATTTCTGCGCTCCGACTATGTTTCGAGTAACCACTGGGTAGGGATTCCGCTGTCTTGACGCGCGCTTAGCTTGCGCCTGTGCGATCAATTAGTCATTCCGACGCGCCTTCGCGCACCGCGGTGGAGGAGGGACCATGAATGAATTTGCGGAAATCCAGCACCGGGATGGGAGCACCACCGAAATTGAGCAGGATCAAAATGGCGATTACCACGTCTACGATGTTATGGCCGACGGTTCAGAGGAAGAGCGAGGCACATATGGTGGCGGCCCAGGCGGATCGCATGATTTAGAACGCGTTTTCGTGATGTTTTCTCGTCCGGATGATCCCGAATTGGCGAACATTCCACTCGATGAAAACGATCAAGATCCGGGTCCCCCATTGGATCTGATCGACCCCCCTGCTGACGATCCCCCGGACGTTCCTGATCCCGGTGACGATCCCCCGGACCTCCCTGATCCCAGTGCGGATCCTCCTGATCCGTCCGACCCCGGTGACGATCCCTCTGATGATGGCGGCGCCGACGAGGGAGGCCTTATTTTTAACTGGAAAAAGATTTTGCAGCTAATGACGGATCAAGATCGTCGGGATTTCAAGAGGCGTGCGGCAAAAGCATTTAGATTGAAATACCCGGGATTATAGTCCGCAAAAGCGTAAGTTCGTGCGTCACTTCAAAAAGCAATTGCGGTCGCTGAAGCGGACGCAGTCTCATAGCGACAAGTAACTTTGGCGGCGTCAGCCGGAAACGAGGGGTGCACCCGCCAACCGCGCTGGCCGCTGCCGGGAGCGGATCTGGTTGGCACATGACACCGGCCACTCTAATGTAGCTTCGAGCTCCGCGTTGCCAATATTGCGGCCGATGTCGCGAATGATGCGGCCGAGCCATGCAGCAGCTTGGCATCGGTCGGGAAAGTGATGGCTATGGGCTGCGCGGTGGTGTCGATCGTGACCCGCTTGAGGTCTCTGTTCCGCAACTCGCCGCTCGCGTGTGCACCCACAGGCTCTCAGCCAACAAAAGTTCGAGCTTGTCGGCTTGAAACAACTAGCGACCTCTGGACTCTCACGCGAGATATATCGGAACCAAGAGCGTACACGTTCGCAAGTTTGCGGATGTACAGTTTGCGAACTCTGCGAATAATAATACCGATGGCTTTTTTCGTTTTGATCGCCGTCTCTCCATCGCCAGCAAAGATTATCAACGCGCCTAAAGGTCAAAAAACCCTCGTGGCATTTTGGAAATGCGTCGGATGGTGGTACTGCAACATCAAGTTACACATCGAGATTAGAAAGGCGGATGGTTCACCAGCCCGCGCGAGACTGATTGGCACATGGGAGCCGGGTAAAACAAGAGACCTAGACGTTCATGAGGGTGCCTATGACGACAGCTTAGATGCCTACTTCTTCATGGCGTACTGGCTTTACGCTGTTGCCGAGACCGAAGGCGTGACGGTAATTGTAGGAGACGATGTTGCTCCATAACCCTGTATATTTAAGTTCCTGTAAATCAGCTACATGGCTCCGTCGTTTAACGAACAATTATTCCCGATCGAGAGTGAGGCTGTAATATTCAAGCACGTCGAATACCCACCCGCTAGACCATCCGCGCATGATCAGCAATTGAGCCCGCAATTTCAAGCCTTTCGGAGGATGCCGCCCTCAAGCCTTCTCCTTGTCGAGCGACAAAGCACGCTAAAAATCGGCAGGCGGATTAGGTTGAACGAGTAGGTAATCGCCACCGTTCTTGATACTAACGAAAGGCGTCGGAGTGCGGGTGTCCGTCACAATATAGCTACGCCCGTTAAATACCTTTAACGTTAAGACAAAGGATTTGAGCATCGCAGGAAGATCTATTTTCTTATCGTCGGTCCAGCTAATATCTCCCTCGGAAGAAGGTCCAGCCTCCTCGACGGCGACCTGCTTGACAATCGGAAATGTGACATTACACGCGACCCAGGCGTCTTTTTTTTCCGACCCGAACGCGCCGCCATTTGTATGGCCAAGATCTGCGACATAAACAAACCCGTTTGCGGTTACCGTATTTTGATCAGGCCCGGTGCAGGTTCCATGATCTCCCCCGCCATTTGAGGCAGTTACGCCTCCCGGCCCGCCGGCCCTGATCTTTTCAACATCCATACGCCATCCGTCCCGGTACTTGTCGTCAGGAACCGATATTCCCTGCCGATACGGGGCATCTTTGCCCTTGGCACTGACGCTGAACTTAGCACGATCAGTCGAAGCGCTCGTCTTCGTAACCCGCGTTTCGATATTATAATGAGCGAGCCTCTTGGGCAAAAGCCACATCGTCAGATCGACATGGGTCCAATTCTTAAAGAAAAACGCTGAAGGCGTCCGCTCATAATCGAAACGATAGGCTACAAATCGAGACACAGTATCTGGAAAAGTTAGCGATGAACGGTCCAATTGAGCTAATAACTCTGTCTGCTTAGTTGCAGACGGCACAGATTCATAGCCCTGCCATGTTAGCTTACCTCCGGCATTTGCCAGATTCGGCCCCTCGATCCGCAAGGCAATTGTTGTCTCACCCACTGGTACAATCACCCGCGGAGAGTAGGTCAAGATTTGAACGTCATGATTTGCCAGAGGCAGATTGGAAATAATTTGAGACCACTGCGCAGTTAAATCCCGTACTTCTCCAACTGTTACCTCTTTGTCGTTATTTACCTTGTCTACCATGCTGTCTATTTGATTGAATGCTTTGCGAGTAGAGTCATCCAGCTTATTAAAGGCCGTGTTCAAAAGACTTTCATTGGTGGCTTTCCACGCATCCAGAAGATCACGAGCTTGTTGCCCGACTCTCCAAATGAGCAAGTCGCCCGCCTGTTGAGCACGATCAATGATTGAATTAACGCTGCTCTCTAGCTCATTGATTACGACAAGAGCCGTGGCGCCTTCAACGATTGCCGAGTGGGCAGAGGCCGGCGCAAAGATCAAAAGAGGAATTGCAAGCGCCATGCGCCGACGAACGGCCCACATGTGGTCCCTCCCGTCTTTATAACCGGGAGTAGCATATAACATTCAATTCCCGATTGCAATTATTTGCTGACCTCTGACGAACAAATTTAGCTAACGCGGAAGAGCTGCTCGTTGGGTAAGCTGAAATCTGCAAAGTGGTCTGAGCCCCGCGGTTCATCCAGCGATGAGCAGAGTCCCAGTTGCATTTGACCTGCCCACCTGTTTTGCGATCGGTATTTGCTGGCAAATTCCAGTTTGGGCCGTGAGACGGGGAATGTCCATGAAACGATCGAGTTTTCGGAGGCGCACCCGGTTGCTGGACTTTTTCCAGGCAAGTCGATCAGTGTGGGCCGACTGCGATCGGCGATGCGGTGCCGATGCCGTCTTCGACGCACCACCGTCACAGCATCCGCACCGACTTGCCGTCGATCGCGGCCGCTTGCTGAGCGAGATCGCTTCGCGGACGTCATAGCGCACTGGTGCCCGGGTCGGAATTGTCGAGGTCTCGTCGATCCTGTCAGCGCATCCTGTGTACGTGTTGGCCACACTGTTACACAGGCTTACCTCGGTTCTTTTCTTGTAAATTAGAAGTGCCGAGAGGCTCGCCCGACCACTGTCTGCGCTCCGCCCGCCACCGTTGCCTGCACCGGCACCATGGTTGATGATGCTCGCGGCAGGGGTCGCCTTCATCAGCCCCCTGCCCTTCTTGGCCGCCGACGTTTTTTGCATCTTCGTCGGCGGTCTTTTTGTCTCTTCACGCGAGCCCGAAGGTTATCCACAGGCCCCTGTGGTTGACCGGCAACAGTGTGACCGAAAGTCAGCCCTATTATGAGTTCCTCTGGGACTCGGAAAACGGGATCGCGCACCCTTCGGAAGTACACCCAGTACACTCCAGGGCCGTCGGCGGCTTCCCGAATCTCTCACCCGTCGGCGGCCTCTTTCATCGGCTGGCACGGCCGCGCCGAGGTCAGGTCCGCTCCACGGTGATGACTTCTTCGCCCCGCACCGGTAGCTCCGGAGTTCCGGCAGTCCGCCGAGTTTCAGCGTGACACAGACGAGCGTCATCGTCCCCTCGCATTGCGGGCACGGCCGCTATCCCTCTTCTCGTCCATGGCAATAGAATAATATTGCTGCCCTGCCGAGGTTAGCAGGTAATCCGGCCGCACCGCTGGTGCTGCTTTGACGATAGGGCCGCACGGCGCGTTGTAGTGTTCGCCGGCTGACCGCTACGCCTTTCTCGGCCAACAGATCCTGGCGCACCACATCCGCATTCCTGATGGAACGGTTCGCCGAGCGCGTAGGAGGCTCGTACAGCGGTCCACCGGGTCGCTCCGGAACCCCACGCCTCGACCGCGCCAACGAATCCCTGCCTCCCTAGCGAGGCAAATCCACGACGCCTCAGCGCACGACCGGCCAAGCGTTCCATTCTCACCAATTGATCCGATGATTGGCACCGCTGCGATCGGCCAGCACCCGCACCCTCGCGGCGATGGGCCGGGAGGACGCGATCGGTGGCTGGGCTGTCTTGCACCTGCGACGCTGGGGCTCCTCCGACCCACCGCTCCTCGCGCTTGTTTGCTATATGTTTGCTAGGCGAAGATCTCACCAAGCGGCGACTGCGCCAAGCTATTGATATGATTGGCGGGAGCGACGGGACTCGAACCCGCGGCCTTTGCCGTGACAGGGCAACGCTCTAACCAACTGAGCTACGCCCCCGCAATCCGCGCCTCAAGGCGCAGCAATCCGGCATCAGATACGATCGGGTCCGTTTGAAGTCAACGGCCGTCGCCGCTCGATGGAGGACAATCCGACATGGGGTTGCGACGTGCAAAATGGGCCGGTTCGTGGGGAGAATCGTTGATTCGGTCGCGTGTGGGCACCGAAACTGGCTGGAATCGGCCATTTCTTTAGTTCCGGAAGCAGAATCCCCACAAGAATCAGGCGTTTTTTGCATTCATCATATGGTCAAACCCCGCGAGAATTGCTTATGTGTCGCCGGTATCCGCCGAGCACCGGCGTAGTTAGCCCCAAGAGGAGGAGCTTTCGATGGCAAAAGCCGCGCAGACTACCGTGACCCTGAAGCATCTCGCCGCCCAGCTTGCTGGCACCCATGAAATGCCGAAAAAGCAGTCGGAAGCTGTCTTGAACGATTTTGTCGGTACGATCGTGAAACACCTGAAGAAGGGCGATCGCATCCGCATCGGCGGTCTCGGCATTCTGGTCGTGCGCAAGCGGGCCGCCCGCATGGGCCGCAACCCGGCAACGGGCGAGCCGATCAAGATCAAGGCGAGCAAGAAGGTGGCCTTCCGTGCGGCCAAGGAGCTCAAGGAATTGATCTGATTTCCTTCGATTCGAAGGGGGAGTGCGGCACGGGCCGCCTGGATGACCTCCAGGCGGCCCGAGCCTTTTTGGCTAGTGCTGAATTCAAATTGGTAGGGTGGGCAAAGCGCGAACGCGTTCGCGCGTGCCTACGCGGTCACTGCGCAACGGGCGGCACGCTTCGCTTTGCCCACCCTACGTTCTGATATCGCTGTGCCCGCGTGCCGCTACGAACGCTTCTCGCGCACGCCCGCGCGTTCGAGGCGAGGAATGACCTCGTCGCAGAAGTACGGCAATTCGTCCGCGAAGTTGACGAACGAGATGCCGACGCCGCGCAGGCCGGCACGGCTGAGATCAGCGAGCTTTCGCGCGACCGTGTCGGGATCGCCGACGATTGGCACGCCGCCCATGCCGTTCGCGTAGTTGGTGCGCTCCTGGCGGAACTGCTCCTCGCCGACGGTCTCGCGGCTGATGTTCTTCTTGGCAAGGATGAGGTCGACCGCGGACCAGTCGGCGTTCTCGACGATGCAGTGGCGGTAGTAATCCTCGGCCTCTTTCGCAGACGGCCGGCAGGTCACGACGCCGACGGTGTAGACATCGATCTCGCGACCATAGCGTGCCGCTTCCGCCTTGATGTCACGCACGCGCGTCGCTGTCTCCTCGACTGACGTTCGCGAAGCCTGCGTGAAGAACGCATCGCAGTTGCGGAGCGCAAAGGCGCGTCCGGTCGGCGAAGCGCCGGCATTCATGATGAGCGGCCGCGTTCCGCCGAATGGCTTCGGCTTGGTACGCACGCCGGCGAGCTTGAGGAAGGTCCCCTCGAAGCTGAACTCGTCCTCGGGGCCCCAGGCGCGCTTCACGGCGTCGATCCATTCCTGGGCATAGTCGTAGCGCTGTTCGTGGTCGCGCTGCTTGACCCCGAACATTTCGAACTCGTCCTCGTTCCAGCCGACGACAAGATTGAGACCGAACCGCCCTTCACCGATGTGATCGGCGGTGACGAATTCCTTTGCGGCGATCAGTGGATTGAAGAGCGGCGCATGCACCGTGCCGAACACTGTGATGCGCTCGGTCGCCGCCAGCAATCCCGAAGCCCAGGTGACGGTTTCGAACGTCGCGCCTTGGTAGTCGGTAACGCCGCCGTAGCCCTTCCAGCGCGCGATCGGCAGCATGAAATCGATGCCTGCGGCATCGGCCATGCGGGCGAGGCGCAAATTGTCGGGCCAGCTTCCGGACCACCGTTCTGGCACCAGCGTCACGGCGCGGCCGGAGGAGCAATTCGCGCCGAACAGCCCGATCTTGAGCGCATTCGCGTTGTACATAGCCACGCGACCCTGCATGGCGTCGGAAGGCGCAAGCACGACAGTCCTCACATTTTCCGGTTGAGGCGAGCAGCCTGTCGCCGCAACATGATCGGGGCCGCCATGGTAGCAAGAAACGCGGCCGGGAGGGCAGCATGAATCCGCTGCGGGTCATCCGCACCTTGATCCTGATCATGGTCACCGTGACGGCCTGCGTTGTTGCCGCCCTCTTCGTTGCATCATGCGCCAATGCGCAAACGCGCGCCGAGAGCTATCCGAGCCGCGCCATCCGCCTTGTCGTGCCGTTCCCGCCCGGCGGCCCAGCCGACATCATCGCCCGCATCCTCGGGCAGAAAATGACCGAGGACTGGGGCCAGGCGGTCATCGTGGAAAACCGCCCCGGCGCGAACACCGTGATCGGTGCCCAGGTCGTGGCGAAGGCTGCGCCTGACGGCTACACGCTGCTGATATCGATCGACTCGACGCTGGTGATGAACCAGTTTCTCTATCGCAATCCGCCCTACGATCCGTTCGCCGATTTCACACCGATCACCACCATCACCAAGACGGTTTCGGTCGTTGCCGTGCGAGCTGCCGGCGGACCGAAAACCGTGGCGGAGCTGATCGCGCGAGCGAAAGCCTCCCCGGGCAAGCTCAACTACGGCGCCGGCACCATCACGGCGCAACTGATGGGGCATCTGTTCCACAAGGCCGCCGGTCTCGACATCGTCTACGTGCCGTTCAAGGGAACTGCGGAAACGACCCAGGGTCTGCTCTCGGGCAACGTCGACGTCATCTATGCGGCGACGCTGATCGTCGATCCGCTGATCGAAGCGGGCGAACTGCGTGCGCTCGCAAAGCTTGATCGGCGCACGCCCGCGGTGCTGGGCGATCTCCCGACGCTTGCCGAAGCCGCGAACCTTCCTGATCTCGACGATATCTCGGTCTGGCTCGGTCTCGTCGGCCCGGCCGGCATGCCGACGCCGATTGTGGACAAGCTCGCCAGCAAGATCGCCGACATCATGAACAATCCGGTCGTCGTCGCGCAGTTGGAACGTGCCGGCAGCTACCCGATGACGATGTCGCCTGCGGAATTTTCGGCATTCATGCACAAGGAAGCGGCGCGATGGGCGAAGGTGCTCAGGGAGCTCAATCTGCGCTACGACTGAGACCGGCTCGGCGATTACTGCGGTGATGGCGGGGCCGGCGCGCGCTTGGCGATCGCATCTTCCGAGTGGATGAAGGCGAGCAGCATGTCGTTGAAATGCATCTTGCTCAGTTCCGCCGGCGGTTGCGTCAGGCGCGGATCTTCAAGGGCAAGCGGGCTGATGAACTCCAGCCCATGCTGCTTCAACGCATAGCGCCATTCGCGCTCGACCCAGTTCGATTGCGCGGCGTTGCGCGACCAGAACAGAAAGAAGCCATCGCTGGTATCGATCTCATGGTAGATCGCCCGCTCCCAGTCCTGGCCGCTGCGCAGATTGACGACATCGAGAAACACATCCATGCCGGTCGCCTGAATGCCCTGGACCCGTCGCAGCACTTCCGCGCGATCCTGACTGGCGTACGACGCAAATGCGCGGGCGATGCGCTGGACCCGCGCTTTCAGCGGTTCGGGCGGTGCTTCGACTTTTGCCGTGGGCGAAGTGACCGCGAGATCGAAAGCGATGCTCGCAAACGGCAGCTGGCCCTTCATCAGCTTCGCGATCCCCGGATAAACGCCGGGCGCGAGCGCCGCTGGCGCTTTCACGATGAAGCTCACGTTGCGGATGTCGCCGTCCCAGCCGAGCATTTCCATGGGGTCAGGGACTTCGAAATCCGGCAGCTTCAGCAGCACCGTGATCACCGTATCCCGCTCGAGATTGATGTGGGACCTGTTGCCGCGCTCGATCATGCGACCGCTACGTGTGGCTTCCGCCAGCATCTCGGCGCTCCTGCCGCTCGGCGCGACCCATACTTCGACAATGAAGTTGCGGCCCGGCTCGATCAGCTTCGGAGCGACAACGGAGAAATCTGCGAGCAGACGCGACGGCACCGACAGCGTCGCCGTCGGGGCCGTGTTGGCGGCCGCTGGTGATGTCGGCACCGACAGCGCAACGGTCGGCGGTTCCGCCGCAGTGGGAGATGCGGAAACCGAAATCGCGGTGGTCGGCGCCGACGCTTCCGCGGTCGAAGCTGACGGCGCGCCGACTGGCGCCAGGACGGTCGGCGCATTCCAGGACTCGGTAACCTGCCGCGGTATGGGCACGGACACGGCCGCGCTCACTGCGGTCCAGGCGTCAGCGCTCGCTGGACCGGCGGTCGGGCTGACGTTCACGCCTTGGGTGCTTTCGTCTCGAAGCAGCGCCAAAGTTTCTTCCGCAGAGGCAGGACGATCCTCCGGCCGCGCAGCGCTCAGCCGCGATGCCAGCCCGGGGGCGACCGCGCCAAGGATGCGCGCGGCCTCCTCGATCACCGTGCCGAGAGCAAACAAATCTGCGCGCGCGCTCACCGGCTGGCCGGCGAGAACTTCCGGCGCGCAAAAATGCGGATTGCCGAGGATGAGCCGACGCGTCGGATCGCGCGGATCCGGCAGATCGAACTGCGGCGCGGGATCGACCAGATAGACCGCGGGGAGTTTCGCCCACGGATCGGCCAGGATGTTGCCGGGACTGATGTCGCCGTGAACGAAGCCGCGCCCGTGGAGTTCCGCCAAGGCCGACAGGCCGCCTGTGAGCAACAAGCGCAGGAACCCGCTCGGGTCAGCAATCGGTCGGCGATCACGATCGAGGAGCGTGCGCAGCGACGGACTGCCGATCCATTCGGTGATGAGGTAAATGAGGCCGCCGTCCCCGCCGCAGTCGAGAATTGTCGGCGAGCCGCGGAATTTCTCACGTGCAAGACGATGCCACAGGGCGACGTGCGCCTCCACGATCTTCGCGGCGACGGGGTCGCCTGAGGCGCGCGCGATCTTGATGAAGACCGAGCGATCGAGAACCTTGTCGGTCGCGCAATAGGCCTCGAAATAGGTGCCGACGTTGAGCGGTTGAACGCATTCGAAGCGGTCCGCGAGAATCGTCAGCATCGTGCCCGTCTAGCGATCAGGTAGCGCCTGCTGCAGAAGGGCGCCGGTGTCCCAGGATTCAACAAGTGCGCAATTCTAACAGCCGCAGGCGCTGCGGGGCGCAAAGAAATGCTGGCCGAAGGTGATATCATGACGTCCGGGAGAAGGCGCCATGAATGGAGTTCTGCAACGGGTCGCATCGGTCGCCGCTTGCGCGATTGCGCTTGCGGGCGTTGTAAAGGCCCAGGATAGTGCTGTGCCAGTGCCGGCGCCCGTTCCGGCCAAGGAAGCGATCGCGACGCTCGCCGACACGCGCCTGTTCTACTGGGATACGGGCGGCGACGGCGTCCCGATCGTGCTGCTTCATCCGGCAACGGGCAGTGCGCTGATCTGGGGCTATCAGCAGCCGGCCTTCGCCAAGGCGGGCTACCGCGTGATCGGCTATTCGCGGCGCTCTTACTTCGGCTCCGATCCCCTCGCTGCCGACCGCCCCGGCATCGCGTCGGAAGACCTCAACGCTCTGGTGGATTTTCTCGGCATCAGGAAGTTTCACGCAGTTGGCTCGGCGGCTGGCGGCGGCGTCGCTGCCGATTACGCTGTCTCGCACCCGGACCGCCTCTTGAGCCTCGTGATCAACAGTAATCCGGCCGGACTTGCCGGAGGCCCGATCGTGAGCCTCTACGAAAGCCTGCGGCCCAAAGGCTTCAACGACATGCCGGCCGATTTCCGGGAGCTCGGGCCGTCCTACCGCGCCGCCAATCCCCAGGGCGTGAAGCTATGGCTCGACCTCGAACACAAGGCGGTGACGAGCACGCCGTTCCGGCAAAAGACCGCGAACACGATCAGCGCGGCGACGCTGCGGCAGCTGCAAGTGCCGACGCTGCTCATCACCGGCGACGCCGACCTCTATTCACCGCCGGCGCTGATCCGGATGGTTTCAGCCGAAATTCCACATAGCGAGGTGGTGATCATTCGCGAGGCCGGACACTCCTCCTATTGGGAGCAGCCGGAGGCGTTCAACCGCGCCGTGCTGGAATTCCTGGCGCGTCATTCGAAATGAAATTCGCGGACGGGGAGCGACGATGATGGGACGAATGACAGCGCTCGCGGTTTGCCTGGTCGCCTTGTTTAGCCTGGTGGCCGGCGAAGCCGCTGCGCAAGAGTCGTCAGATGCTGCAAGTTTCCCCAATCGCTCTCTCAAAATCATCGTGCCGTTTCCGGCGGGCGGCCCGTCCGACGTGCTGTCGCGGCTGATCGGGCGCAAGCTCAACGAAAGCTGGGGCCAAGCGGTGGTGATCGAGAATCGCCCGGGCGCCAACACGGTCATTGGGGCGCAGATCGTCGCCAAAGCACCGGCGGATGGCTACACGCTGCTGATGGCGATCGATTCGACGCTGGTGATGAACCAGTTCATGTACCGCACGCCGCCCTACCATCCGATCATCGATTTCGCGCCGGTCACGCTCGTCGCCAAGACGATGCAGTTACTGATGGTCAATGCCGAGAGCGAAACGAAAAGCGTCGCCGAACTGATTGCGAGGGCGAAAGCCGCGGCCGGCAGGCTCAACTACGGCGCCGGCACCCTCACGACCAAGCTCACCGGCTTCCTGTTCAATCGGGCGGCAGGCATTACGACGACCTTGGTGCCGTACAACGGCAGCGCCGATGTGACCCAGGCGCTCCTGACGCGCAGCGTCGATTTTGCTTTCGATGGTCCGTCCGCGGCGCTCGCCAGCATCGAAGCCGGCCGCTTTCGCGTGCTGGCGAAATTCGATCCGCGCCCGTTTCCGCCGCTGCCAGGCCTGCCCACCATCACCTCCGATCTGCCGAACTTCGACGAGATCACGGTGTGGCTCGGCCTTGTCGCGCCACGCGGCACGCCGGCGCCGATCGTCGACAAGCTCTACCGCGAGGTCGCCCGTGCCCTCTCCGACCCCGCGGTCGTCGCCACCGCCGACGCCGCGGGGCTTTATCCGGCCACCATGGCGCCGGCCGAATTCTCAGCCTTCATCCGGCGCGAGGCCGACCGCTGGTCGAAGGTCCTTCCGGAAACCGGCATGCGTTTCGATTAGGAGAGCGATGCGACGAAAGACCTTCGAGCCCGCTATGACACGCGACGCGCTGCGAAGCGCCGCTTCGGGGGACGCCGCGCGGAAATGCGCGGAGACGGCGACGGGAAGCCCAAGGTCTCGCTGACAAATTGCCCAAACGCCAGAAAATCGGGCTTGCGCGGCGAGGTGCGCCGCCACGCGAGCCCGATCGTGCGGCCTGGCTCCGGGTCCGTGAAGCGCAACAGCTTGACTCGTTCGTCGCGCACCTCGACATCGACCGCGATCTTCGGCACCAGCGTGAGGCCGTAGCCGTTGGCCACCATCTGCATCACGGTGGCAAGGCTCGTCGCACCGAGCCCCATCGCAGCGCCGCGCGTCGCACCCGCGCAATACGCGAGCGCCTGGTCGCGGAGGCAGTGGCCCTCCTCCAGCAGAATGAGTTTCGACTGATCGATCTCGTCAGGGCTGACGCGCGCCGCGGCCCGACGGGGATCGGTTGCCGGCACCGCGAGCACGAAGGCGTCATCGAACAGCCGCATCGTCTCGATGTCGGTTTCGTTGATCGGCAAGGCCAGCATGATGGCATCGAGGGCGCCGCGGCCGAGTTCGTCGAGAAGAAACTTGGTCTGGGTTTCCCGCAGTTCGAGCCGCAATTCGGGGAAATGGCTTTGCAGCGTCGGCAGGATCTGCGGCAGCACGTAGGGAGCGAGCGACGGAATGATCCCCAGGTTGAGACGGCCGGAGAGCACACGGCCCCGATGCTGGGCGAAGTCCACAAGATCGCGGGTCGCAACCAGTAGGCGGTCGGCGCGGCGCGCGACCTCGGCGCCGAGATCCGTGAGCGCGATGTCGCCGGGGCGGCGCTCGACCAATTCGGCGCCAAGCTCCTTCTCGAGGTCGCGGATTTGCATGGACAGCGCCGGCTGGGTGACGGCACAGGCTTCCGCGGCCCTGCCGAAATGCCGATGTTCGGCAAGCGCCGCCAGATAGCGCAATTGTCTCAAGGTGATCATGCATCATAAGATATGCTGATCGCAGCAACCAAACAATCCGATTGGGCCTTATCAATCGACTCATCGGTTAACCACCGATCTTCGCTCAAGCGTTGCGTGATGACCTCGACGGTTCAGGGGTAACCGGATTCCCGCTTTTCGCGCCGGTGGCGCGCGAGTGGGATTGAAGCATGAGAGATGGAACTCTAGGATCACCCCCGTCAGGCGGGGAGAATTCCGTCTCGATCTCAAATTGAGAAAGTCCGAACGGGAGAAACACAAATGGACAAGACGATGCGTCACGTGTTGCTGGCGACGGCAGCGCTGATGGGCTTCACCTGCAGCGCGCTCGCCCAACAGGCGCCACCGCAGTTTCCCAACATGAGCTTCTTCGTCACCAGCGCCGGGTCCGGCAAAGGCGGCGATCTCGGCGGCATCAGCGGCGCCGATGCTCACTGCCAGACCCTGGCGATGGCTGCCGGCGCCGGCAACAAAGTCTGGCGGGCTTATCTGTCGACCGCGGAAACGCCGCAGGCCAAGGGCATCAACGCCCGCGACCGCGTTGGCAAAGGACCTTGGCAGAATGCCAAGGGCGTTGTCGTCGCCACCAGCGTCGAGGACCTGCACAGCCCGAACAACAAGCTGAGCCGGGATAACTCGCTGACCGAGCGCGGCACGATTGTCGCCGGCTTCGGCTACGCGCCGAATTGGCACGACATCATCACGGGTTCGACCGCCGAGGGCACCGCTTTCCCCGGCAACATGAACCTGACGTGCGGCAACTGGACGAGTTCGGAATTTGGCAAGACCATGGTCGGGCACGTCGACCGCCGCGGCGGCGCCGACAACGAGTTCCAGCGCTCATGGAATTCCGCGCACATGTCGCGCGCCTGCAGCCAAGCCGACCTTGTCGCGACCGGCGGCAACGGCCTGTACTACTGCTTCGCGCAATAGCGGGTTGTTCGCCTGCCGACTGAACGGCCGCCTCAATGTGAAAGCGCGCCGCGGTTCTGCCGCGGCGCGCTTTTTTGGGTCTTCAAGCCGGTCAATTACAACACCGGCTTCTCCGCGGTGGTGTCCTGGGTCGCAACAGTCACCCCGAGCTTCGCGAACGCCTTGGCGATCTCCGCATTCAAGGTGTTGGCGGCCGCGATGTCGGCTTCGCCGCCTTCCTTGTCGCCCTTCCTGAGCTTCGCAATGCCGCGGCCGTAGAGCGCGCCCGCATTCTTCGGAGCCGCCCGCAACACGGCGTCATAATCCGCGATGGCGCGTTCGACCTCATTGCTGCGAAGCATGAGCAAGCCACGATTTTCAAGCGCAGCGTTCAACTTCGGATCAAGCCGCAACGCCTCGTTGCAGTCGTTGAGCGCCGTCGTCGCCGCCGAGCCCGCCAGGACGTGAGTGTAGCAGCGATCGTTCCATGCCATGGCGTTGTTCTTTTGCAGGCGGATCACCTGGTCGAAGTCCGCAAGCGCGCGATCGAACTCGCTCTTGACCCGATAGGCTCGGCCGCGGACCTGGAACACGTAGGCGTTCATCGGCTCAAGCCCGGTCGCCTGGTTGAAATCCGCCATTGCTCCGTTGCGATCGCCCTTGTCCCACAGGGCATTGCCCCGATTGGTGTAGGCAACCCCGAATGTCGGGTTGAGGTTGATCGCCTGGCTGAAGTCGGCGATGGCCTGATCATAGTCCCGCAGGCTATGCCGGGCGAGACCGCGGCCGTTGAGGGCGACCGCGTAGTTCGGAACAAGCTTGAGCGCCTGATCGAAGTCCTCGACAGCGCGAGCGTTGTCGCCCTTCATCCGGTACGCAAAGCCCCGGTTGGTGAAGGCAACGGCGATGGCCGCTTGCGGCTCCTGGCCGGACTGGATGAGCGCCGTGCAAGCGCCGATTCTCAGGTCGGCGGACGCATTGTTGAAGCCCGCACACTGGTTGCGATTGACGAGGGCCGTATCCGTGGCCGGCTTGGGCGGCGCGGGCTTCGGCGGCTCGACTTTCGCGACCGCCGCCTTCGGGATGCTCATGCCGGTGTTGAGGTCGGCCGCGACCGCCTTGAGCGAGTCCGCAATCGCGGCTTCGGTCTCAGGCGCGCACACTTGTCCAGAGACGCGGGATTCGAACTCACGCCGGATTTTCAGCGTGCGGTTTTCGATCCGATACTCGGACGCGTAGGTGAACTGCGGTTTTTCGATCTTGGTCCCCTTGGGCGCCGACGGGAGCGCCAGCCCATCCGCAAACGTCACCTCGATGTCCTCGATCTGGCGACCCGCAGAGCAGACGAACGGCACGGTTCGGGTGGGCAAGCGGTTGCCGAACAGCCCTTCGCCAGGACGCGACAGCAGGTCCATGCCGCGCGGAATGGCAACGAACGCACCCGGCGTCACGTTCAGCTTGTTGTTGAGGGTGAACTTGCCGCGCAGGGTGTATTCCTGGGCACCATCGATCACGGTGCCGACCTCATAAAGGCCCTTGCCGGGGTTGCGGAGGTTCTGGAGAACGCGCTCCGCCGCGGACTCAAGCCCGACGTTTTGCAACTGTGTTGCCACCCCACGCAGCTCGATGGCGGTTGCGCCTGTCGCGATATCCGAAGTCTCGCCGGTGACGACGCCGTCGGCTGCGACATTGATCCGCGTGCGGTTGGTTGCCACTTGCTCCGCCGCCTGCATCACCGGCGTACGGGCGAGGTGGGCGCCTTCAGCTGACGCGTGCAGCACCGGCTTGTCATAGGATTGCCGCGGCAGCACGCCGAAGGCCGCGAGCCCCGCCGTCGGATCGTCGTACACGCCAAATTCCGGCAGAAAGATCATGGCGTGGTTGAAATAACCCGGCGCCACGGTCTCCGGCAGCGTGTAGACATCACCCAGATTGATCAGTACCTGCTCGCTCGCGATGCCCTTTGCCGCGAGCAACGCGGCCATCAGGATCGCGTGATCCTTGCAGTCGCCGAACTTGTTCTTGACGATCGTGGCCGGATCGTTGGCGATCACGCGGCCGGTGCCGAGATAGACGCCGACATAACGGATGTTCTGCTTGACCCAACGATCGATCGCTTCCGCCTGCGCGCGACGGTCCTCGATGCCGTTGGTGATCTGCTCGGCAAGCTTGGCAACATCCGGGGTCGGCTGAGCCTTCGCCTCGATCGCCGACCAATAGCTTTCACCGAGCTGCTCGTAGTTGTCGAAGGTGGTGATGACGATGCGCGGATCGCGGTCGAACAGCGAGGTCGCGTTCGCCTCCACCATCGTCCGGCGACCGGGATGATAAGCGATGACGTGACGCGTGGTGGTCTCGTCCGTGGTCACCTTGTGCGCCATCCGCTCGCCGTAGACCCCGACATGCAGCGCCAGCTCCTTCGGCGCAATGATGACGGTCGTCGAGTTGGTCACCGGCAAGTTCAACGGATACACATTGAGGCCGTTGAAGTGGCCGAAGAAGACGCCGCCCGTCTCGACGCGGCGTGAGATCAGCACCAGCGTGTCGCCGACGGCAACGTCGCGAAAGAGCACGGTCTTGACCTTGGCATCGCGCATGTACACGGCCGCGAGGCCGGTCGCAGCGTCACGGGTCAGGATGCTGGCGGGGTCGACCGGGACCTTCGTTCCGTCAGGCTTCTCGGTATAGGCCTCGATATCGAGCGTCTGCATGCCCTCGATGTATTGCAGGGATTGCTGACCTTCCGCCTGGACGGCGCCTGGCCCCAAAATCCTGATGCGGCGGGTCTCGACGGTCTCTGCCGTCCGGTCCGCATTGACGGTGATCACCGAGTTGATTCCGATGGTCGCAGCGGTGGCGTTCTGGTTGGCCGGCTGGGCCGCGGCGGGGGCCGGAGCCGGGCTCTGCGCCCAGGCTGATGTCGGTCCAAGCAGGGCAAGCGAAGAAACCACGGCCAACAGCGCAAGAACAACGCGGTGTTGCCCGGCGTTTTGACGTCCCGATGTCATTGGAGGCTCCTGTCCAAGGATCAACTGGCGGCCGATCGCCCAATCCTGGGGGTGCCGCTTCGATCGTTAGTTCCGGGAGCCTGACGGCTGGTTCAAATCTTGGACCGGGGGCGGGGCTGGTTCTGACGTGCGGCTCAGGGGCCGCACACGGGCTGGAAAATCGCCGTAGTGGTGGGCGGTGACGGCCCACGTGAACCATATAGAATCAATATTTTAGCAAAGAGTGGGGCAATTTAGGACCCGCGCCAAGCCTTGGGAAACCCGATCGAATGTCCCACCTATGCTACGTCGTTCATCGGATCACAGCGGCTCCGACGCGGGATTGAACCGCGCGCTGTACGGTGTTTCGGTGCTGTCAGAGAGCCTGAGCAAATCATCTCCAACAAACGGACCCCGGCACAGCTCTTCCTAAAGTCCGATCGACGGAAACATATAGTAGTTAACGATATCAGCGCGTCGTCCTGAAAGGAAGTTTGGACCGCTCTATCGTTGGAACGGGAAGCTGAAAGGAACGGAATGCGGTTGCTAATTGCTCTTCAAGCTTGGGGGGTGCCGCCGGCCCGACGTTCATACGGGTCAGCACCGTTGACGTCTTCCAATTCGGAATCGACAGATCAAGATAGCCCACTATTTCACCGCTCCGCACGCGCACCTTATGATCCGCGGCGGGTTCGACCTTCGGCCGATAAGCGTTCAGGATAAGCCGATACTCCCGCTCGTGCTGATATGCGCAATGCTTGTGCATCATTGCATGGAGGTACAGCCCGCTCATCATCGTCTGAAGAACGTCGCGCTCGTACAGCAATGCCCGTCCGTACCGTTGCGAATATGACGGCATGCTTGGCAGATTCACGCGAAGGAGCAGATTGATGGTCGCGTCTATATACGGCTGGAGCAGCCGACGAAGCTCTTGAATTCGTCGTACCTGACCGGGAAGCGAAGGAAATTGAAAAGAGCCGGGATTTTGGAGGCGAAAATTCTCATGTCCAGCGCCTGCACGGAGAAACCCAGGCACACGCCTCTTCCATCATCTGCATAGCTACGCCACTGGGACATATCATCCGGGACAGAACTGAAGCTTGCGACCCGAAATCCATACTCGATCAAGCCTATTCCTATTTCTCCCATAAGGTGATCGGCCACCTGCTGCGGTACAGTCGGGCCGGCCTTTCTCACCGCCTCCTCAAACATCTCGTGTCCTATTCGCAACCCATATTGCAGTTCAAGCGTGTCGTTAAGGTGAGCACGTTCAGTGAACCAGAAATGGCCGCTCTCAATGATGGCCAGTGCACTTCTAAGGTCTGTATAGTGATAGATCGTTTGGGCCTGAGGAGAGGTCTCTCCCGCGGCGTTGAGATCGTCTCCGGTAAGCTCCGCAATTTCAGTTTTGAATTTGTCGAAGCTGGCGTCGTGCTGTTCCCATTGTTCGTGATCCGATGCCATGTCCCGCTCGGCCTATCTTTTCTGTACGTGAGAAATCCAAGATTTGTTGCAATGATCTATGAGCTGCTGAGGTCCGAAACCTTCGACGCGCCCGAAGCGCTTCGCGAACGGCAGGCTGCACCTGATCGCGCACCCGGCAGACCTTTTCCACCGTTGGCGGAATGCGTTCAATCAGGTCTGTGAGTTTGATTGGCATCGCCCGGTCCCCGAAAGCTCAAGCCAACCGTATCAAGTGCGACGATGTCAATGAACTCCATCAAGGCCAAGCTGACCTAACTTGGATCCAGAATTAGAGATGGTGCACTTCCAGCGCCCTGTCCCACTTTTCATTGAGGTATTCGCAGACGAGGCGGCGGTGGCAATGGTGAGGCGTCGCTTCCGAACACAAGAGGCACGCGCCTTCGAACATCTCCGGCTTGAAACGTTCCTCGATATGACGTTCGGACATCAGCCCGAGAAAGCGCTCTTCATACGCGCGCCAGTCGCCCTTTTCCTTCTTGTAAGCTTTGAGCATGGGATCGGTCGGCGCGAGTAGAGGCTGGTGCACGTACCCAATGCCGCCGATCATTTTCAGAAGATACGCGAGGTCGTCGGCCTTGGCGAAACCAGCGAGCTGCGACGTGTTATGCAGTCGCACGTCGACCACTTTCTTCACACCGGCGTTCAAGAGCCGCTCAAAAAATCCTTCGGCGGTCGTCTTGGTGAAGCCGATCGTCGAAATCTTGGCCTTGGCCACGATTATTATTCCGCCGAGTTCGGACCGCCAGGATCAAGCTGCGGCTTAGCGAAAGCGACCTTCCGGGCTCGTTCGCGATATGCCACGGCCAGTCGTTCTGCACGTGGGGCAAAGAAGTCGTCAGCATTCCGTCCCGAGAGCTCCAGGAGCTTTTCTTCGACCTCGTCCTGTCTCACGACTTTTCCGCTATCAAGGAGGTGGCTCACGCGAACGCCTCGCTGCGCAAGGGCGCGGCCCACGAGCAAACATCTGTGGCAGTCTAATGGATCGCGCTCCGAACACATGAGCGCTATCCGATATTTCTTTACGCCCTCAATGACGCGATCAAGCCCTTTGTTAAACTCAGGCGACTGCGCCATTTTCTCGTAATCAGCGACATCTTCGCAGTAGAATCTGCGCTCGCTCGGCCGGCCACCGAGTTCCTTGCCCAGGAAGACATAAGAGATTCCATGCAAGCGCAGCTCTTCCCGCAGATCGTCACGATTGAACTGGGGATAGAGCCGCGAATATGGAGAGCTACGAACGTCAGCAATGGCCGTTACGTTTTCGCTTCGCAGAAGCGCGACGAAGCGCTCCCACGAATGCGTGGAATGGCCGATCGTAAGAACGGTTAGCGTGTCAGACATTCCAGATCACCAGTACACGCCGTTGATCATGACCGTACATTTGCCAGGCTGGTCGGGCCAAGCTCGGGCCAAGCCGACGCGCACATGCAGGTTGCCGCTCTTCGGCAACAGCTTATTCACAGCCGCTGCTCCTTTGGAGCGATACAACTCTCGCAAATTCTTGGCCACCACCGGCAAGCTATAACGGGCATCTTGGTCGGTTATGTATGCACGCAAGCTCTTCTCGCCTTTGTAGTCGTTCTCAAAAAACTCGAGGTTTGGACGAGAAGTGCTCACCGCAGCCAGTGAGCCGACCTGAGTACCCTCCTGAACATAAGCGCCCTTTTTAGCACCGTTCCAAATTCCCGTCGTTTTCAGATGGTCCTGAAAAGCGGCAGCAAGAGTTTTTTTCACCGGCGGAGCGCCGACGCCGAACCATGCCTTCGGGCCCGCATCGATGAGCTTGACTGAACCGAGGTCGATTGGCGTGTCCTCCGTGCGATGGGGATAAAGACCGCCCTAGCGCAGCGGGATCATCTGATGCGACATCGTTCTTCGACGGGAATACTGCCGAAAGCAGTTCGACGAAGAATCTGGGTTTGGTTGAGAGCGCCTTATGCAGCGTGCGCGCCGGCCGATCGGAGTGCTGCAGAGCGCTGAAGTAGGTCCACTCCAATCCGACAAGTTCGTCCTCGCAGACCGCCCCGTCCGCATCGAGGCGCCCGAAGGCCCACCCGACATGGTAGGGGAGCATCATCTCATAGTTATGATCGTTGGTGTCGCCGTCAGCCTTGATGGTGGACGGATCGCGAAGGACGCGGAGGATGTCTTCGGACGATACGTGTATGTCCCGGCGTGTGCCGATCATCTCCAGCGCGGCACGCCCGCGGCCGACGGTGAGATACCTTTCGACGACCACATGGAAATCCTCCTCGCGCGGGATCTGAAAGCTCCTAAGGCGCCGCCAGTAGCCGCGATCCAGCTCTGGGCTGGCTGCTGCGATTCGGTCCCAGGTCGCTCGGCCGACCGGGATGGCGGACGCAAACGGCAAGATCTCTCGATCCGGTCGGCCATCCTGGACGGCTTGATCAAAGCGCCGCCACAGCCAATCCGCGCCTCGAGCTTGACCTAGAGCAAAGATCATGCGCTGTGCCATGTTTTCGATCTGCGGCTCCGCGGAACGTAGTGCGAGATCAAGCAGTTCGTCCTTCTGAACGTCCGGGATGCTGCTGATCGCAACCGCGTGTCCGAACGCCTCGGCAAGCTCAAGCGTCCGGGCATAATCAATCAGATCGTCGGAGGAGGTGACCGCAGCGATCTCCTCCACAGCCGAGCGCTGCTCGGCCAACAGCTCGGCCTCCGCGATTTGGATCGCAACCTCGCCGCGGAAAAAATGATTGCCGCGGTTGAACAGCCACGCATGCTTGGCCGTCACCTCTGTGGGTTCGAGCGAGTCGAAGATAGCCTTTAGTGGCTCAAGGGAAGCGGCGTCCATAGACCAATGGGCGTCGGAAAAAGCCTCGTGCTTGTCGATCAAACCGCGCAGCTTCGCCCGCAACGTGATGCGATCGTCGTCCGAGAAGTGGGGTACGGCTTCGGCCAAGCTTTGGGTGGCGGTGGCGCGCCACTCAAGGTCAAAGTTGGCCCAGTATTCCAGGAGAGCTCCCCATCGCATCGCATCCCGGCCTGCTTTGACAAGGAGCCGCTCGCCGATTGCTCCGTAGGCACGGGCGATACCTTGCCGCGTGATCGGTTCAGGCTCATTTTCGGAATAGTCGCGCCAATGTGGCATCGCCGACTGGTCCGACATGCCGTAATGGGTCGGCGCTAGCGCCAGCAGGAGTTTCCAGCCGACCTGGTCGAAACGCTTAATGACGGCATCTAGCACTAAAAGCCGCTGCTCGGCGGTCGCATACGTCTGAGGCACCCAAGGAAGAAAAATGCGCCTCAGTGTGGCGTCCGGGCGGTTGCGGAGCTTGCCTCCAGGATCGATGTCCGCGAGCCGCGCGAGAAGAATAGCGCCTGCACCTAGATGCTTCGGGCTCCAACAGAGGAGTTCAAGCGCCCAAAGCAGATCGGAGAGGTATTCGTTCGGATGAAGAAAGCCCTCATCGCTGCGGTACAGCGACGCCATCGGGCTCGGGTCCTTATCCAAGGCAGTGTCGACACACTCGAGGAAGGCCGCGGGCGCGGCTTCGGCAAGATTCCGAAAATCGTTGGAAAGAGACCACCACACACGCTCATCGGCACCGGATAGGAGGATGCGCACAATACGGTCGCTGCGCACAGCGGCATCGGACACATTGCTGGCCTGCTCAGGGAAAACGCCGAGAGCAATCACCGTCTCGCTCAGTCCGCGGCGAAGTTCGCTCGAAGCTATCCTAGGCGGCTCGAAGTCAACTTTCCATCGATCATCTGGATCAGCATCGAAGCTCGGATTCGGTTCGCCCAGCACTTGCAAGAAACATTGCTCAAACATGTCGAGATGATGCGTCGTAAGGTGCGAGCCGAGCAGAAACCACGCGTCACGAAGTGAGGCTAGCTTCCATACCGGCCCCGAGCGCCGGATGGGTCCATCGAAGGACGAGGCCAGCGGGGCGAGGTCGAACTCCAGCTCGTCATAGGCGCGACCGCTCAACCTTTCGAGGATCTCGCGATCAACTGGATTATCTTCGCGCCACGCCCCAGCCAGCGAGGCCGCCAGGAGGCTTCTGGAGACGGCCGATCGGGACCAGCTTGGCCGACTTGCGGGGCTGGCGGTCAGAATGCGACGGAGGACTGTCAAGCTTCGTCCGCACTGGCCGGCGAAGCGGCGGGCGTCGAGCATAGGCAGGCCCATGGTCTGCAGCTCGCGCTCGATCGATTGTCGCCACGGGCGCGGCAGCCGCATTATGTCGACCGGCGAGCCGATCTCAGAGCCATAGGCAATGTAGACATGATGCCCGTCGTTGACGAGCGCCGCGGCGACGCCCGGGTCCCCCCCGTTCAGGACGACAATAAGCTTCGGCCCGAGGCCGATGAGCTCTCGGGCGACATCATCCGACTGGGCGGCCAAGATGCAACTCTCCCAATAAATTCGATCGTTGAGCGGGAGTAGCCCGATGGCGGCATGGAGGAATGCGATCGCCTCGTCAGCGGCCTCGGCCTGAACGGACAGCGCACTTTCGGAGCCGTAGAGCCACCGCAGCACCGAGATGGCCTGGTCGTCTCGGTCTGCGATGATCAACTCGCGGCTCAGGGAGGGGATCGTTGCCAGCGACCACTCATTCCAGAACTCGCCGAGGTTGCGCAGTCCCTCCGGCCTGCGGTTGATGCGCACCGCCAACCATTCAGCAACCCCGGGATAAAGCTCGAGCCAGTTGACGAGGTTGTCGCCGTCGATGACGCGCACGTCTCGCCATAGGCCCTCCGCCCGCCGCTCGGCCGCCCAAACTTCCTTTTGCGGCCAACGCTGGGGCGTAAAGAAGATGAAGCAAGTTTCGGACGGGTTGGCGCCAAGCGGATTGGCGGTGCGCTTCGCGTACTCGTCTTGGGCTTTCGTGCCTATTTTTGCCCGCTGCGCGCCGATCTCCCAAACGGATTTCCCGCCCGGTATATATGTTGAATCGCTTGGGGCATCGCACACCCCGTCCCATCCTGCGTATTGAATGCTTTCGTCAGAGGGAAATCGCAGCGGCGCCGCAGCGCCGTATACCGCAAGAATGAGGCGGCTGGCGAGTTCAGGGAGCTTAGCCTGGCCGTCGCGGGTTCCGCCCCATTGCACCAAATCATGCGCTTCGATCCAGCGCATGGGCCGCCCCGGCTTCGGAATGACCGGGACGGGCGCCCGAGACGAAATGACCACGCCGCCGGGCAAGAACCGGATGCCGTTGGCCTCCAGTGCTTCTCGGATCGCGGTTGCGTTGTTGGTTACCGGCGTCCGCAGGCCGCGCTCAAAGTCAGCGATAGTCGATGTCGCCACGGACGCAGCTCTGGCAAGATCGCTTTGTTTCCATGCCAGTAAGGCGCGCGCCGGCCCGCACATGCTTTGGCATTAGGACCATGCTGCTATCAGTCATAGGAGATCAGTTAAGAAATATGATCTGGCGATCAAGTAGCCCGGCGCGGCTTTCGTGCAGTCAAAGACCGGTTCGGGTGTGTCTTGTGTGGGTAAACCCATCCGAGTCAGTGGCGTGAGACAGAATAATTGTCTCAATAGGGTTGACATTATAATTATAAGACGGCATTGTCTCATGGTCTAGAGTCAAACGAGACAGGGAAGCCGCAAGTGACTGCCATCGGATATGCCCGCGTCAGCACGACTGATCAGGACCTTTCCATTCAAGAGGCTGCCTTGAGGGCCGCGGGGTGCGAGGTGATCCGCGCCGAGAAGCGCAGCGGAACCACAAGGGAAGGGCGCGAGGAATTGCGGACGGTCCTTGATTTCCTTCGCCGGGGCGACGTTCTCATGGTCACCCGCATCGATAGACTAGCCCGCAGCATCGGCGACCTTCAAGATATCGTTCGCACCGTGAAGTCCCGCGGCGCTTCCTTGAAGGCCACCGAGCAGCCAATCGACACCGGCACGGCGGCCGGCAAGTGCTTCCTTGACATGCTCGGCGTGTTCGCGGAATTCGAAACAAACCTGCGACGCGAGCGCCAGCTTGAAGGTATCGCCAAGGCCAAGGCGGCAGGCGTCTACAAGGGGCGACCGCCATCAATAGACCCCGACCGGGTGCGCGAAATGAAGGCGAAGGGGCTTGGTGCCTCAGAGATCGCAAAGGCCCTCAAGATCGGCCGGGCGTCCGTCTATCGCGTATTGGAGGTCGGCTAGCAGCGGGGGCACGTTGGCAGAGCGATTGGCCCGAATATTTGATGACCGCAAACGTTGGTGTCGCAGGAAGTCGCGCGGGATTGCTGGGGAAGCGCTATTGTTGCTCTCGCAACGCGGGGAAGCGGTCGTAGAGGTCAGCAAGTGCCGATTTTGCTGAGGCGTTACCTTGATCCGCGGCCCGGCGGTACCATCTCGCCGCCTCGCTGTAGTCCTGCGACACGCCCAGGCCGTTGACGTATATGAGGCCAATGGCAGCTTGGGCGTTCGCGTCTCCCTGGACGGCAGCCTTGCGGACCCACTTCGCCGCTTCGGTATCATTCTTCGCCACGCCCAGACCACGGGCGTACATGAGGCCAAGCACAAATTGGCTTTGTGCGTGTCCCTGGTCGGCTGCCTTCCGATACCACCTTGCAGCCTCAGCATAGTTCTGCGCGACGCCTTTACCGACGTCGTATATGTACCCAAGATAGGCTTGGGCTTTTGCGTCCCCTCGATTGGCAAGTGAATGAAAAATTCTAAACCTAATCGCATCATCGTCACGTTGGTCCGCCGCAGCAGCATCCTTCAATAACTCCCCCGATGGAGCCTGACTTTGAGAGGCTGGATTCGTCTTCGGCCGCGTAGGTGTCGCCCGAGAACGAGCGGCTCGCGCTTGCATTACGGCACCGGCTGCGTCTGATAATCTCTCCGCCTCCAATCTATTGCGGAGGGCCTGATACGCGTCGAACGACATTCCTCGCGCATATGTTTGAACGGATGAAATGAATTGCGAAGCACACATCGATTTCACTGCCAGTGCGACGCCGCTGACGTCAGATGTGCCATCATCAAGACGTGTAGCTGCGTCCTGGAGACAGCGGACATAGGTTTTCATTGCATCTTCTTTCTCTCCGACATTCTCCAGCGTGGCTGCCGCGCATCCGCCGAAGCTGAGGGTGCAGAGAAATATTATCGCTGCGGCACACGACTGCCTGATCCGTCCGCGTTGATCGGGTCGTTCCATTTGGAAATATGGCATCATTTTGCTGAATCTCGCTGCCTTCATAAAAGGTGCTGACCGCATCGCCGTGCGGAATCCACAGTCGGTGTGCCGTCGTCATTTTTGTTGGTTTAAAGCGGTGGGTCAATAGACGACAACGGCCTTGGCTCGGTGCATGGATTTGCGCCAAGTCTTTGCCGCCAACCTCCGCCGACTACGCCATGCGAAGGGGTTCTCGCAGGAGGATTTAGCATATGAAGCGAACGTGAACCGCACCTATATGAGTAAGCTGGAGAGGGGCGGGAGCTATCCAGGCCTGGAGATCATCGGCAAACTCGCCGCGGTGTTGGAGGTTGAGCCTGCGGAATTCCTGAAGCTACCGCCGAGGAGAGGTGCGCGCCGAGGTTAGGGGCGCTCCCTCCGGCCCGATCGCAACATGAAGCGGTGGTGTCTCGGTTTGGCGCTGGTGATCACGGCATCGATTTACGCAACTCGGCGCGCGTCCCCGAGAGTGTCTTGGCCGCGGCGCTCGAACGCACCCCCAGCAAATCAGTGGACAAGGTAACGCGTGCGGTGTTTGCCCGCGCAGTGACCTCTTAAAGTTCGCCTGTACGGGGATAGGCCGGCCAGCCGACAAGCGAGACAAGCCCGCTCGCTTCCCCTCATTCACGGGGCATTCGCGAGGGCTCGCGATGGGAACCCAACCGCCTGCGTCGGCGGATTTCGTATCGATGGACGAAGCGGTTTGCCGTGTCGCTGCCGCGATCGCAGCGGGCAATGGTGATGAATGGCTTGGTCCTCTCACCGCGCGGCAGCGCAGACTTATCGCGTATTACGTCAACGGTTCCACCGGGCAGGAACCAGCTTCAATCATGCCCGGCATGATCACGTTCACTCGCGGCGGCTGGGCGAAATATCCACTCGATCCGGCGCTGACGGCGGAAGTCGATAGGGCGCTTTATCAACAGAACTTGTACGAGGGGCAGTGCGAGGGCGCTTTGGATTGGTTGGAAGGCCATGGGTTCGAGATTAGAGCTGAAAGCATCTCCGGCCAGGCGCTCGCACGGGAGATGGCGATGGATTTCCCGTCGAAAGGGCCCGACGCCGCGCCGGACGTTACTGCATCACGACCCGATCACGGCTCGGACGAGCGAGTTGCCGCATTGCTCGCTGGTTTGCCGTGCGCCCGGGAGCCGAAGCCGAAATTGATTCGGCTTCCTGGGGATGAGCCGAAAACTGATCCAAGCGCGGCGGCTTGGAAAGCACTCAAAGCTTTGTATCCGAATGATGTCCCTTCGAACAAAAAATCGGCGGACATTCATAAGCAAGTCAACCAATGGATTAAGAAGC
The DNA here is from genome assembly GCA_963787675.1 of uncultured Alphaproteobacteria bacterium. Taxonomy (GTDB): domain Bacteria; phylum Pseudomonadota; class Alphaproteobacteria; order Rhizobiales; family Xanthobacteraceae; genus JAJPKK01. The sequence goes on from CAWBDV010000003.1 coordinate 1,374,705, forward strand.
AGCCGCGCAATATCATTCCCGTCGATGCTGTGAGTGTGGATACAGTGAAGCGGCTGTTAGGCCGCCGTCGGCAAATAGGCAGCTAGGCCGGCAATTGGGCTGATCCACTCAACGCAAAAGGAATCGTTACTCTCAGCCTCGCACGTGTCCACACTCAGTGAAACACCGGCGAGGACCAAACATGATCGACATTGGTAAAGGAGCCAGCACATCTGAAGGCTCTCTCCCGCGTCTCGCGGTCAAGATTGAAGATGCGGTGGTGGTCACCGGAACGACACGGTCGCGCATCTATGGCGCAATCAGGGATAAACAACTGACCGCCCGCAAGGCCGGCAAGGCGACCATCCTGTTGGTTGATGAGCTTGGGGCTTGGCTCAAATCGCTTCCGACAGTTGGAAAGCCGCCGCAGAGCGGCGCGGCAACCTGAACCCGCACGCATGATCGCGTCCATACATCGTGATCCCGCTCACGAGGCCGTCCAGGTCGCCGAAGTCCGCCGCCTCAATGACGATGGATTCGGCGAGGACGCGATTTCGCGCCGCCTCAAGATCACGCGACATCATGCGCGAAAGCTGGTGGCGCGGGTCAGGATGGAGAGCAGTGCGGTCATAATCCCGCCCTCATCTGACCTCCCGACACTTTCCTTCTACGACACAGCCCGTCAGGCACTCGGCCAAGCTAAGACCCTCGCCGAAGTCAAAAGCATCGGCGACAAGGCCGCAGCGATGCAGGAATACGCCCGCCGGCTCAATGACAAGACCCTGGAAATCGACGCTGCGGAGATTCGCATCCGCGCCAAATACGAACTGGGCAAGGGACTTATCGCAATCAAGGAAACGAGGGGACTTGCAAAAGGCGGCAAGCCCTTTCAGCAACCAAAATTGGGCTCGAAGCCTACCGCCGACGGCCCGGAGGCGGTAGACGTGCGGCCTCCCACTCTCGCCGATATTGGCGTGAATGAGCGCCAGTCCCGAGAATCCCAGAAGCTGGCAAAATCCATTCCCGAAACCAATATCGAGGCCCGCATAGCCTCATGGCGGCAGAACGCCGAGAAAGGCGCACGGGTCACGGTCGACATCTTGCGCGGCGGCCCGATCGATGGCGCCCGCGCCGTCATGGGCTCGCGGCAAGAGCCTTCTGACTCCCTTGATTACTTCTCAACTCCTCCATGGGCAACGCGGGCACTTGTCGAAAGAGTGTTCGCGCGTCTCAATATCGAACCGCCGTGGCGCCGGCCGGGGTGGGACCCGGCCTGCGGCGAAGGCCATATGTCTGACGTCCTCGCCGAATACGGCCCAGCGATCGGTACCGATATCTTCGATTACGGCGCCAACGGGCTGCGCCGTGCGGAAACGTGGTCGGGCGCAATCGATTTCCTGACTGAGTTCGAGCCGCCCGAAGTCGATTGGATCATCACCAATTCGCCGTTCGGCGACAGAGCTTTGGCATTTGCTTTGCGCGCCCTCGATATCTCCAGGTTCGGGGTGGCATTGTTCGTGCAGTCGCGATGGACGGAAGGCGTTGATCGCTACGAAAGGCTTTTCAGCGACCGCCCTCCGACGCTTATCAGCTACTTCGCCGAACGCGTACCGCTCTGTAAGGGCCGTTGGAATCCCGATGGCGACACCGCTACCGCCTATTGCTGGCTGGTATGGGTGAAAGACCGTGCGCCACTGCCGCCATTTTGGATCCCGCCCGGTTGCCGCGAGGCGCTGACCAAGCCAACCGATCGCGCGCGCTTTGCGGCGTGGTCCTTGCCGCCGGACGGCCGCGCGGAGTCCGCGACATGAGCGTCCAGGCCATTACATGGGCGTTGTCGGTGCGGGCAGGATCGCCGGGCGCGAAGTGTGTTCTGCTCGCGCTAGCGAACTATGCCAACGAGTTCGGGTGTGTGTTGGCCGTCCCAGCAGCGGCTTGCCGAAGAGACTGATCAATCTGTCGATTCGGTACAGCGGCGCCTAAGGGACCTCGATGAGGTGGTCGGCCTGATTTCGCGACAGGAGCGTGGACTGCGGAACGGCAGGCGCGCCGTGACAGTCTACACCTTGATGATGCCCGGCGTTAAAGTCAGCGCACCGCAGGACACCACACCGCAATTTGCGGTGCCGCAATCTGCGGCGCCGCAAATCGATCCGAACGACACCGCACTCGTGCGGCAAGAACCCATAATAGAACCGTCAGAACTCTTTCTCTTCGAGAAAGAGTCCGCCAACCGGCGCCATCGTGCCCACATCGGCAGGCAAGACCAAGACGCGCCCCGCTACGGAACTGCCCGAAAACTGGACGCCTTCTGTCGGCGATCGTGAGTTTGCGCGGAGTGAAGGGCTCTCGGACGAAACGATCAGGCGGGAAACTGAAAAGTTTAAGGATTATTGGCCGAACGCTCCGCGTCCAAAGAAACGCGATTGGAGTGCGGCGTGGCGAAGTTGGATTCGCAGGGCATCTGATGATCACAAATCCGCGGGAAACAAAAAAAATGCAACGCATCGGAACGGTGGTGGCTTCGCTGTCAACTCGGTCGAGTTCGCCCAGCGGGCGGCTGGTCAACCAGATTGTCCCGACCACTCGTGAAGACCAATTGCCAGCGCTCTATGTGAAGGAGGCTGACTGCGACCCCCTTCGCCTCGTGATGTTCTGGGAAGGCGGTGGCGTCGGATCGGGGACACCCGTGCTGCGCCGGCCCTTCAGTGCCGAGGAGCAATCGGTGCTTGAGCGCCGGGTGCAGGAGCTTAGCTGCGCCGTAGCGCCATTCGAGAATAAAAATCGCGAGCCACTCTTGCGGGCGATTAACGGCGCGCTGGGCGCTTTCCCAATGATGCAACGCTACGACCAGCCGACGGCGCTGGGCATCGTGGCCGGGTATCTGTGGACGACGCGCGAGCGACCTCACTGGGCAATCATCAAGGGCTGCGAGATGGTACGGGCGGGCACTGCCGGCCTCAATGCAGGCTTTTGCCCCAGTGAACCGGAATTCAACATCCTCATCGGCCGATTGGTTGAGCCGTACGCCCATGCACTGCGGCGGACTGAACAGCTGCTCAAGGCAAAAATCGAAGCGCCTGCGCCATCAAGGCCGACGCGCGCAGAGATTGAAGCAAAGCTCGGACGTCCCCTTCGTGCTTAAAGCCGCAGTGTCGCGGGCCCGCGACGGCAAGCGCAGTGAACAGGCAATGGCCGACCTCGCCGCCCGTAAGGCGAGGCGCGAGGCCGGACAACGCGAATGTGATGCCCATACTTCCTTGAAAGAAGGAGCCGACCCAACCGGCCGCCAATGAACGGCACAAACAATTCGCTGGTTGCGGGGCCTGCCGCGTGCCCGGAGAAAGTAGACGAAATTGAGTCTTTTGGGACTCTTTTGGACTCGCCATAAATCAAGTCGCTCAGATCACGAATAAGCACGGCGCGTCCCGCACCGGAGCCCGGCTCGCGTCCGCTGCGGAAGCCCTCGCACGCGATATGAGCCATCGCGCACTGACGCTGTCACCACCTCGCCAGGTATACGGCGTGAGGTGCGCATCAGACCTGCCAGCGGTCAGGGCGGGTTGCAGCCTACCGCAGCCTGCATTTCGGCCATTCGGTTCACGCCAAGTGTCGTGGCACGCTGCGGCCTTGGGTTGCCCCCACAAATCCCTCCGGTTTGCCGCGAGCGACCCGGGAAAAGATAGATGAGCCGTCCCCTGCCCTTCACCGAGGCCGCCGTGCGCCGCGCCATCGCGGCTGCGCGAAAGGCGGGGCTTGAGGTGAGCGCTGTCAGCATCGCGCCGGACGGCACCGTAACGATATTCCAACAAGGGATTGCGTCGCCCCCGCCTTCAAGCGAGAATCACGCGCACTCGAAATGGCTGGACGTGGAGGCTTAGCCTTGCGCCTGGATCTTCCGTACCTGATGGCCGACACTGACCGACACGGCAACGAGCGCCTGTTCGTTCGGCGCTTCGGTCGCAAGATCCGCATCCGCGCAAAGCCTGGCACAACCGATTTCACTAAGCTCTACAACGACGCGCTAGACGCATTGGAGAGTTGCGCGCCTCTCCGACAGGCTCCGCGCGGTGGCGCGCCGGCAGGCACGCTCGGGTGGCTGGCGGCGACCTATTTCGCGGCCATCGAATTCACCGGCCTGCCGACGTTATCGCAATCCACCCGCCGCGGGATCATCGAGGCGTGCCTCCGCGAGCCGATCAAGCCGACCTCGCCGGATAAGCTGGCACTGTGTCCCCTGCCCCTTCTGTCCGCCATACACATCCGCATGCTGCGCGACCGCCGAGCGGACAAGCCAGGCGCGGCCAACAACCGCCTGAAGTACATGGGCTCGATGTTGTCATGGGCGGTCGAGCGCAATCTGATCCGAGCGAACCCGGCACGCGAGGTGAAGCCGCTGCGCTATGCGACCGACGGATTCCACGCTTGGACGCCTGATGAAGTGAAGCAGTTCGAAGCGCACCACACGGTTGGCACCAAGGCACGGCTCGCACTCGCGCTCATGCTGTACCTTGGCGTGCGGCGCGGTGATGTCGTGACGCTGGGCCGCCAGCACGTCCGCGATGGCGCGATCCGGTTCGTGCCGCTCAAGACCCGACGGAAGAAAATGCACGCGATCGAGATTCCTATCTTGCCGGAACTGGCGAAGATAATCGAAGCGAGCCCGACCGGTGACCTCACGTTCCTGATGACGCAATGGGGCAAGCCGTTCACGGCGAATGGGTTCGGTGGATGGTTTCGCGACCGCTGCGACGAAGCAGGGCTCCCCCAATGTAGCGCCCATGGGCTCCGCAAAGCCGGCGCAACCATCATGGCGGAACGTGGCGCGACCGACCGGCAACTGATGGCGATGTTCGGCTGGGAGAGTTCTCGGCAGGCGACCACCTACACTGCATCGGCCGATCGCAAACGACTTGCTGCCGAGGCCGCGCGGCTGATGGCGAGCGACCAGAACACGAACATGGATTGCCCCACTAAATTGCCCCACCGAGAAAAAGCTTGATTTTTGAGGATGATAGGAAGGCGTTGGTGGGCGGTGACGGACTCGAACCGCCGACACCCTGCGTGTAAAGCAGATGCTCTACCAGCTGAGCTAACCGCCCTCGCCCACGGTGTAGCGCTGCCTTGACCCCGAGATCAAGCGGCGCAAGTGCACGAAAAAAGGTGCACGAATAATGGTGCATGAAAAAAAGGCGGCGCCCTGCGGCACCGCCTTTTGACAATTGTTCGGCCCGGGGAGGATCAGTGCGCCGTCAAGCCTGACGACGCCTCGTCCTCGACTTCGACCGCTGCCGCTTCCGGCGCCGGCTTGACGGTTGGCTCTTCCCACACGATCGGCACCGGCAGGCGGGTGAGTGCCTTGGCGAGCACCTCGTCCATTCGGGTCACCGGGATGATGTCGAGCCCGCCCTTGACCAACTCGGGGATGTCCACGAGGTCCTTGGCGTTCTCTTCCGGGATCAGCACGGTCTTCATGCCGCCGCGCAGGGCCGCCAGCAGCTTCTCCTTCAAGCCGCCGATCGGCAGCACGCGGCCGCGCAGCGTGATCTCGCCAGTCATCGCGACGTCGCGGCGCACTGCGATGCCGGTCATCACCGAGACGATGGCGGTCACCATGGCGACGCCCGCCGACGGTCCGTCCTTCGGGGTCGCGCCCTCCGGAACGTGGACGTGGATGTCGCGCCGGTCGAACAGCGGCGGCTCGATGCCGAAGGCGATGGCGCGCGAGCGCACGTAGGACGCCGCTGCCGAGATCGACTCCTTCATCACGTCGCGCAGGTTGCCGGTGACTGTCATGCGGCCCTTGCCGGGCATCATGACGCCTTCGATTGTCAGCAGTTCGCCGCCAACGTCGGTCCAGGCCAGCCCGGTGACAACGCCGATCTGGTCCTCCGCCTCGACCTCGCCGTAGCGATGCTTGGGCACGCCGAGGTAATCGCTGAGATTCTCGACGGTGACCTTCACCGACTTTTTCTTCGATGTCATCAGCTCTTTCACCGCCTTGCGGGCGAGCGTCGACAGCTCGCGCTCAAGGTTGCGCACGCCCGCCTCGCGGGTGTAGCGGCGGATCAGGAGCAGCAGCGCGTTATCCTCGATTGACCATTCCTTGGGGTCGAGGCCGTGCTTGGCGACCGCGTTCGGAATGAGGTGGCGGCGCGCAATCTCGAGCTTCTCGTCCTCGGTGTAGCCGGCGATACGGATGATTTCCATGCGGTCCATCAACGGCGGCGGGATGTTGAGCGTGTTCGCCGTGGTGATGAACATCACGTTGGAGAGATCGTAGTCGACCTCGAGGTAGTGATCGTTGAAGGTGTTGTTCTGTTCGGGGTCCAGCACCTCGAGCAGTGCCGACGACGGATCGCCGCGGAAATCCGAGCCCATCTTGTCGACTTCGTCGAGCAGGAAGAGCGGATTGGCGGTCTTGGCCTTGCGCATCGACTGGATGATCTTGCCAGGCATCGAGCCGATGTAAGTGCGCCGGTGACCGCGGATCTCGGCCTCGTCACGCACGCCGCCGAGCGACACCCGCACGAACTCGCGGCCGGTCGCCTTGGCGATCGACTTGCCGAGCGAGGTCTTGCCGACGCCGGGCGGACCGACGAGACACAGGATCGGACCGGTCAGCTTGTTGGCACGGCTCTGCACCGCAAGATATTCGACGATGCGCTCCTTGACCTTGTCGAGACCGTAGTGATCGTGATCGAGGATCTCCTCCGCATGGTGGAGGTCCTTCTTGATCTTCGACCGCTTGCCCCACGGGATCGACAGCAACCAATCGAGATAGTTGCGCACGACGGTTGCTTCCGCCGACATCGGCGACATCTGGCGCAGCTTCTTGAGCTCGTGGGTGGCCTTGTCGCGGGCCTCCTTGGAGAGCCGCGTCTTCTTGATCTTGTCCTCGATCTCCGCAAGCTCGTCGCGACCTTCCTCGTCGCCGAGCTCCTTCTGGATCGCCTTCATCTGCTCGTTGAGGTAGTACTCGCGCTGGGTCTTCTCCATCTGACGCTTAACCCGCGTGCGGATGCGCTTCTCCACCTGGAGGACCGAGATCTCGCTCTCCATCAGGCCGAGAACGCGCTCCAGCCGCTCGGCGACCGATGGCGTCTCGAGGATCGCCTGCTTGTCGGGAATCTTGATCTGCAGGTGCGAAGCGACGGTGTCGGCGAGCTTGGCATAGTCCTCGATCTGATGGACGACGCCGACCACCTCGGGCGACACTTTCTTGTTGAGCTTCACATAGCCTTCGAACTCGTTGATGACGGAGCGGGCCATGGCCTCGGCTTCGACCTTCTCGCCGAGCTGGTCGACAGACACGCTCGCTTCCGCCTCGTAGAACTCGGTACGCTCGGTGTACTTGATGACGCGCGCACGCTCGACGCCCTCGACCAGCACCTTCACGGTGCCGTCAGGCAACTTGAGCAACTGGAGCACGCTCGCGAGCGTTCCGACCTCGTAGATCGCGCTCGTCGCCGGATCGTCGTCTGAGGCGTTCTTCTGCGTTGCAAGCAGAATGAACATGTCGGCGCGCATCACTTCCTCGAGCGCGCGGATCGACTTCTCGCGTCCGACAAACAGCGGGACGATCATGTGGGGGAACACGACGATGTCGCGCAACGGCAACACCGGATAGGAACGTATCTCGCCCGGTTGCGGCAAGACTCGCGGCTTTGTTGGGGTAGTCATGACCCGTGTCCTTTTCTTCCCTGCCCCTCCGCCCCTGCCCGCTTACGCAGCACAGTCGCGGAGCGCTTCATGCCGAATAGGAGTGTTTGAGCTTGCCGCCCGCCGGCAGCACCGAGACCCTACCCGAACTCCTCGTGGACGCCTGCACTCGAACTTCGGCGCTCCGTCACCATAAGTGGCAACGGCGCCGGCCCGTTTCAAGCAACTGCTCCACCCCCGTTCCGCGGCCAGCGTCAGCGAGCGCGCGTCACTCCGAACGGGACGCGTCGCATGACTCGGGCGGTAACCGCCGCGCGGCGGCACCCGGAACTTTCCATACCAGATTCGCGGCGGGATCAGGCGCTCGCTCCAGCGTCGCTGGCGCGATCGGCGTAGATGTAGAGCGGACGAGCAGTGCCTTCGACAACTTCCTTGGAAATCACCACCTCCTCGACGCCTTCGAGGCTCGGCAGGTCGAACATGGTGTCGAGCAGAATGCTCTCCATGATCGAGCGCAAGCCGCGCGCGCCGGTCTTGCGTTCGATCGCCTTGCGGGCGATCGCACCCAGCGCTTCCTCGGCGAGGCTGAGGTCGATGTTCTCCATCTCGAACAGCCGCTGATACTGCTTGACCAGGGCGTTCTTCGGTTCGAGCAGGATGCGCTTGAGCGCCGGTTCGTCGAGATCCTCGAGCGTCGCCACGACCGGCAAGCGGCCGACGAACTCGGGGATCAGGCCGTACTTCAGGAGGTCTTCCGGCTCGACGTCGCGGAAGATCTCGCCGGCCTTGCGGTCCTCGGGAGCCGCCACCTTGGCACCGAAACCGATCGAGGTGGCACGGCCCCGCGCTGAAATGATCTTCTCCAGGCCGGAGAAGGCGCCGCCACACACGAACAGAATGTTGGTCGTGTCGACTTGCAGGAACTCCTGCTGCGGATGCTTGCGGCCGCCCTGCGGCGGCACCGATGCGATCGTGCCCTCCATGATCTTGAGCAGCGCCTGCTGGACGCCCTCACCCGAGACGTCGCGGGTGATGGATGGGTTGTCGGATTTGCGACTGATTTTGTCGATTTCGTCGATGTAGACAATGCCACGCTGCGCGCGCTCGACATTGTAGTCGGCCGATTGCAGCAGCTTGAGGATGATGTTCTCGACGTCCTCGCCGACATAGCCGGCTTCGGTCAGCGTCGTCGCGTCGGCCATCGTAAACGGCACATCGAGGATGCGCGCCAGTGTCTGCGCCAGCAGCGTCTTGCCGGAGCCGGTCGGTCCGATCAGCAGGATGTTCGACTTCGCAAGCTCGACGTCGTTGTGCTTGGTCTGATGATTGAGCCGCTTGTAGTGATTGTGAACCGCGACCGAGAGCACCTTCTTCGCGTGGTCCTGGCCGATGACGTAATCGTCGAGAACTTTGCGAATCTCCTTCGGCGTCGGAATCCCGTCGCGCGACTTCACGAGCGAGGACTTGTTCTCCTCGCGAATGATATCCATGCAGAGCTCGACGCACTCGTCGCAGATGAACACCGTCGGCCCGGCGATGAGCTTGCGCACCTCGTGCTGGCTCTTGCCGCAAAACGAGCAATAGAGGGTATTTTTGGAATCGCTGCTGCCGACTTTGCTCATTCCTCTAGCTCCGCTGAACCCAACCTTACGCTCCTGCGAACGGACATCTCACTCCCAGCTTGCCTAATGCTCGGTTTCACCGCTTAGCCGATGGCCAAACGTTCTCACTCAAGTACTAACGAAGCACGCTAGCAACCATATAATCAACATTTCATTAATTATGAATGCCCTATGTCACCCCGAAACCACACGTGGAGCGCAAATTGTTTGCGGCCATTGTGGCGAAACGGCAGCACTTCAACGCGCGCCACGGTCTTTCGATGCGCCGCGGTATCCCAACGCCAAGCCCGACAACGAGGCAAAAGCCGGGCCAAAATTCGCATTCCGCGCAATGCAGGTTTGGGCTTCGCGAGGCGGAATCTGGCCACCCGAACTCGCGGCGGCCGGACGATGACTTAGACCTTTTCGAGCTTCTCGGGGGTCTCGACCCGCTTCTCGATCACCTTGTCGATGAGGCCAAACTGCTTTGCACCTTCGGCGGTGAAAAACTGATCGCGCTCCAGCGCGTCCTCAATGGCCTTGATGGGCTGGCCGGTATGCTTGACGTAGATTTCGTTGAGGCGCTTGCGAACGCTCAGGATCTCCTGGGCGTGGATCATGATGTCCGAGGCTTGGCCCTGAAATCCACCCGACGGCTGGTGCACCATCACCCGGGCGTTGGGCAGCGCGAAGCGCAGATCCTTGGCGCCCGACGCCAACAGCAGTGATCCCATCGACGCCGCCTGACCGACGCACAAGGTCGATACCGCGGGGCGGACGAATTGCATGGTGTCGTAGATCGCAAGTCCCGACGTCACCACCCCGCCCGGCGAGTTGATGTACATCGAGATTTCTTTCTTCGGATTCTCGGCCTCGAGAAAAAGAAGCTGGGCGATGATCAGCGCCGACATACCGTCCTCGACCGGACCGGTGATGAAGATGATTCGCTCCTTCAGGAGCCGCGAATAAATGTCGTAGGCGCGCTCGCCGCGGTTGGTCTGCTCGACCACCATGGGAACGAGGTAGTTGTTCAACGTGTCGACGGGATCTCGCATGGGGGACTCTCAATCAGGCTTGGCCGCATATATGTGCTGGCGACGCTGCAGCAAGGGATGGGTCACAGCGCCGAGAACGGAGAGACTCGACAAGAACCGGAGAAGGCCGCACGACGCAAGCACCGCTAACGCCGCATTTGCCGCCATCCCAAGCTCGTCACCAAGTTCCTCATCGCCCGGCTTGACCGGGCGATCCAGTAACCCAGTCCCGCGATTGGGCAAAGGATTCTTTGGACTCGATAGTCCGGTGGTTACCGGATGCCCGCTTTCGCGGGGGTCAGCGAGCGTTCTTGTTATCCGCCGGCCGGAAGTTCGGTCTCGTCCTCTTTGAAGAGCTCCTCCTTCGTCACCTTCTTCTCGGCGACCTCGGCGAGTTCGAGAACGAAATCGACCACCTTCTCCTCGTAGATCGGCGCGCGAATCGACGCGAGCGCGTTTGGATTCTTCTGGTAGGCCTCCCACAGCTCCCGCTCGCGGCCAGGGAACTGGCGGACGCGCTCGATCAGGGCGCGCGACACTTCCTCGTCGGTCACCTTGATGCCGTTCTTGTCGCCGATCTCGGCAAGCACGAGGCCGAGCCGCACCCGACGGTCGGCAATGTTGTGATATTCGGTGCGGGCCTTTTCCTCGGTCGTGCCTTCATCCTCGAAGGTGCGATTCTGCGCCTTGAGATCGGCTTCGACGGTCTTCCAGACGTTATCGAATTCCTGCTCGACCAGCGTCGGCGGAGCTTCGAACTTATGGAGGACGTCGAGCCGGTCGAGAAGGAGCCGCTTGATCTTCTGGCGGCTTGCCCCGGTGTGGTCCTGCGTGATCCGGTCCTTCACCGCTTGGCGCAGCTTCTCAAGCGATTCGAGCCCAAGCGAGGTCGCGAACGCGTCGTCGAGGGTGATCGGATTGGGGGCTTCGACGGCTTTCGCCGTCGTCGCGAAAGACGCCTTCTTGCCGGAGAGCTTCTCGACGCCATAGCCTTCCGGAAAGGTCGCATCGATGGTCCGGCTTTCGCCGGCGTTGATCCCGACGAGCTGATCCTCGAATCCCGGAAGGAAGGAATTCGAGCCGATAACCACCGGCACCTCGTCGGCGCTACCGCCCTCGAAGGCCTCGCCATCGATCGTACCCTTGAACGAGATTACGACGCGGTCGCCGGTCTCGGCCGGACCGGTCTTGGCGGTGAACGTGCGGTTCTGCTCACCGAGCCGGTTGAGCGCGTCCTCGACCTCCTCATCGCTCACATCCGCGACAAGCCGCTCGAGCTTGACGTCCTTGAAATTGGCAAGCGTGATCGGCGGCACCACTTCCACCGCGATGGTGTAGGACAGGTCGGCCTTGCCATCGATCACCCCATCGATCGTCCCCTGGTCCTCGGGGAACGTGACCTTGGGGTCCATGGCGAGCTTCAAGCCGCGATCGGTCACGATCTTCGAATTGGTCTCGCGCACGATCTGGTCGATCGTTTCGGCCATCACGCCGCGGCCGATGACCTTCTTGAGATGGGAGACCGGCACTTTGCCGGGGCGGAAGCCGCGGAGCTTCACCTGGTCCTTCATCTGGACCAGGCGGTCGTTGACGCGCGTTTCCAGGTCGGCGGCCGGCACCACTACGTGAAATTCCCGCCGCAGGCCTTCGTTGGTGGTTTCGGTGACTTGCATCGCCTCGTGACTCGTTATTATCGGCGGGACCACCACCCCTGAGGGCAGCGCCACCTCATCCAAAGCGGGCATGGTGCGGGCGGAGGGACTTGAACCCCCACGACTTTCGTCACTGGAACCTAAATCCAGCGCGTCTACCAGTTCCGCCACGCCCGCTTGAGGGTTCCGGGGCCGGTCCGCCGAGCGGCGCGGCTTATATCACGGCCCGCCGCGGCGGCGCATCAGAAAAAAACGGGATGGGACAGTTCTAGGACAAATGACCCGCCTCTAGGACAAATGGACCCGCCGGCCGCCGCAAGACCCGCGGGCGCCAGGCACCCGCATGCCAGGCACCCGCATGCCAGGCACCCGCATATCGGTCAATCAACCGCCTGACCGGGTCTCGGCAATGACCTGGAGCGGCACGACGACGACACCCCCGCCCGATACGCGCTTGGTCAGTTCAGTGTACTTCGAAAAGTAGTCGCGCTGCTGCAGCGTTTTGATGGATTCGTCGTCAGCTGCCGTCGCCATATGAAAATAGTCGGCACCGTCGCGCGCCTTCAGGCAGCGATAGGTGATTTTCCCGCTCAGGACCGGGTCGGCGTCGAGCGCGGCGATGAAAGCCGCGATCTCCCGGTGCCACTCCGCCTCGGTCCCGTTCTCCAATCGGTATTTGATCATGAACTGCTTCATCTTGTTCTCCAATTCGACCGCCGCGTCCGCCGCCGTGCTCACACCTTTGGAACAGGCTGCTCACCTCGAAAAACCGCGGCATGTCGCGCGGCGAATTCATCGAAGCGGGTCGGACGCAAGCCGAAGACGCTTTCGAGTGTATCCCAGACTTTGCTTTCCTTACCCCTGCGCCGTTCAGCAAACAGCTCCGCGAGCGCATCGGCCATGTACGGCGGCAGCCCGGCATCGAGCTGGGCCTGTTTGGCCGCCTCCGGGGGCACATTGACATAGCGGATGCTCCAGCCGGTCGCCGCCGACAATCTCGCCGCGACCTCCGCCATGGTCAACGCTTCGGCTCCGGTGAGCGGGTAAGTCTTAGCCTCGTGGCCATCGCTCGTCAGAACGATGGCGGCAACCTCGGCAAGGTCGCCGATGTCGATCGACGCAATTCGAGCCTCCTCCATCGGAAGAAAGATTGCGCGTTTGCTGACAATTGACGGCACCTGGCGGAAGTACGAGGTCATGAATTCGCCCGCGCGCAGATGGGTGTAAGCCATCCCGGACGCCTCCAGGCGCTTCTCGGCCTCGCCATGCATCCGCGCAAAGCGGAACGGAGAATCAAGCTCGGGCATGATTCCGGACAGCTTGACGACGTGCTTTACGCCCGCTTTGGCGGCAGCATCGATAAAAATGGACTGCACCTCCAACATCGCCGGATCGGCAGATGAAATGAGGGCGGCGCGATCGACGCCGCGCAGCGCCGGGCCGAGCGTGTCGGGGCGCGCCATGTCGCCCTCAACGATCTCGACGCCCGGCAATTGCGAAAGTGCGGACGCCTTGGCGACGTTGCGCACTAGCGCCCGGACCGGAACGCCGCGCGCGGACAGTCGCCGCGCCAACTCGCGCCCATTCAGCCCCGTCGATCCTGTCACGAGAATCATTGGCCACTCCCGATCTCGGTGGACTCGAAGTGCATGCGCGGCACACAGACTGCGTTCGCGACCGCGATCCATCTAGGATTCCTGGATGCGCTTTTGCAAGTATGGACAAAAATGATACTAAGGGGCGTTCTTAGATGTGCCGGTACGGGAGTTGCCAATGCCTGCTCGGAAAGCGAGTAACACGACCACGACGGCGATGCTTAAGCCGAACGGCGGGTGCGGCTGCCCGGTCGCTGAATTCCAACGGATCATCAGTGGCAAGTACAAGCTGCGCATCCTCTGGGACTTGCAGGACGGACCGCGGCGCTACAGCGAAATCAGAAGCGGCCTGTTGCGCGGCGCCCTCGGCACCCGCGAGATCGCACCGCGCGTGCTCAGCCGCGAGCTCAAGGCGCTTGGCGACAGCGGCCTGATCGCGCGCAAGGACTTTGGCGTCGTTCCGCCCAAGGTCGAATACCGCCTGACCCCGCGCGGCCGAAGTTTCATTCCGATCATCGCCGCCATCCGCAAATGGGGAAGCCGCAATCTCGGCCGGCCGGCAAACGGCGGCGATGGGAGCCTGCGACCGCTCGCCGCGGTCGGTGCCCGATCTCTCCCCGCGTGAGAGGTGTTGCCGAGCCGCGCCGCGGTGTTACGCTTTGTCGGCACGAGAGGCGATCGTGGCGCTCGATTTGCAAACCCGGCAGACATGCGATTTCGCGGTCATTCCGACCGGCGTCGCGCTTGGCGCTGAAATCAGGGCGGGCGATCTCAGGGCGATCGACGACACGACATTCGCTCGAATCTGCGACGCGTGGCACGCGCATGCGGTCGTGCTGTTCCGCGACCAGGCGCTGAGCGATATTGATCTGATCGCCTTCAGCCGCCGCTTCGGGTGACCTCGACTTCGCGCCGATCCAGGAGAACGGCCGCCGCTTCGTCGACGGGCATGCCGGAAATCTACATCGTCTCCAACGTGCAAAGTGAACGGCGAGGCGATCGGCAGCCTGGGCGCCGGCGAGGCCGTCTGGCACACCGACATGTCGTATCTCGACGATGCCGCCCAAGGCGAGCATGCTTTACTGCGATCGAGATTCCGCCGACCGGCGGCAACACCTCGTTCTGCAGCATGTACGCGATCTACGAGGCGCTACCCGCCGCGCTGAAAGCGCGCATCGAGGGCCTGCGAGATCAAGCACGACGGCACCTACAACAGCGGCGGCTACGTCCGCGCCGGCGTGCACCGCGACCGGACGATCCGCGCACCGCTCCGGGCGCGCTCCATCCGCTCGTCTGCACGCATCCGGAGACCGGCCGGCGCATGCTCTATCTCGGCCGCCGGCGCAATGCCTATATCGGTGGGACTCGAGCTGGCGGAGTCCGAGGCGCTGCTCGACGATCTGTGGAGCTATGTTGACGCGCCCGGAATTCGCCTGGGAGCATGTGTGGCGGGTCGGCGACCTCGTGCTGTGGGACAACCGCTGCACCATGCATCGGCGCGACGCCGTTCGATGCCGCAGTCGCGGCGGATCATGCATCGCACCCAGATCAAGGGCGACGCCGCGCCGGCGTGACCGGACCGCGGGCGTCCCGCCCGCCTCTTATCCGATAAAGAGCGCCCGAGACGCGCGCGGTCCGCCGTAGCCCACGCGCGACGCCGGTGATAGGTTCAACGCAGAACGACGGAGAGAGGAATGCAGGGACCGCGGCGACGCGATGTGCTGGCGCTCGGGGCCGCAGCGCTGTGCGCGCCCCCTGCGTTCGCCGAGACCAGAAAGTATCCCGACCGCCCGATCAAGCTTGTCGTGCCGTTCGTTCCGGGCGGCGTCAACGATATCGTGGCGCGCCTGTGGGGCGACCGGGTCAAGCAATCGCTGGGCGCGGTCTTCATCGAAAATCAGGGTGGCGCCGGCGGTGCCGTCGGCGCGAACGCCGTCGCCCATGCGCAGGGCGACGGTTACACCATCCTGCTCGGCGGCGGTGGTTCGCTGGTGCTGAGCCCGATCGCCATGTCGAAGCCGCTCTACGATCCCATCAAGGATTTCGAGCCGATCGCAATCCTGGCTTTAAGCGCGCTCGCAATTGCGGTGACGCCCGACCTGCCGGTGCATACCGTGAGCGAGCTCGTCGCCTACGACAAGGCCCATCCGGGCAGCCTTCTCTACGGCTCGGCCGGCACCGGTACGATGACCCATCTCGGGGCGGAACTCTTCAAATCGCTCGCCGGCCTGCATGACATCGTCCATGTCCCCTATAAAGGTTCGGGCGCCTCGATCACGGACGTCATCAGCGGCCAATTGCCGATGATCATCGCCAACGTGACCGGGCAAGTGCTCGAACTCAACCGGTCCGGCAAGCTGCGGCTGATCGCAGTCCTCAGCCCGGAGCGTCTCGTCGCTGATCCGTCGATCCCGACCGCCGTCGAATCCGGATTGCAAGGCGCGATCGCGGCAAACTTCACCGGCCTGTTCGCCCCCGCCAAAACGCCGCTCTCGATCGTCGAACAGGTCGCGGCCGCGACCCGTGACGCCATGGACAGCGAAGACGTGCGCCGCAATCTGATCGACCAAGGGCTCGAGCCGGTGCGCGCTTCGACGCCTGAGAAGACGCAGCGCTTTCTCGCGGAGGATATTGCCCGCTGGACGCCGATCGCCCGCGCCATCGGCCTCAAATTCAATTGAAGCGAATAGGTCGAGGGCGACTTGCAGGTCGATCTTCGGAACACTTCTTGCCTTCGTACCGGAGCATCATGTTCAGAGCATCTTAGCGGAGGGAGTATCTTGATGATGAGCAACAACAGGATCCGCATTGCGCTGCTTGCCGGCAGCATCGTCGGCACAAGCGCGCTGTCAGCGTCTACGGCATCAGCGGCCGAATACACGCTGATGCCGAGTCCGCAGACCGTGCATGTCGGTTTCTTCAGCGCCGCGCAGAAGCCGGTGCTGACGGTCAACTCGGGCGACATCGTCACCATCGAGACGGTGGCCGGCGTGCCGTCAGCCGATGTCGACGGCTCGGGCGTGGTGCCGCCAAGCGCCGTGCCGGAGTACGCGCGCGTGATCGAGAAGGAGGTCACGAACCGCGGACCCGGCCCGCACATCCTGACCGGTCCGGTCTCCGTCAACGGCGCATCAACCGGCGACGTTCTGGAGGTGCGCATCCTCGATATCGATCTTGCGGTTCCCTACGGCTTCAACACCCAGCGCCCCTACACCGGCGCGCTGCCGGAGGAGTTCACGCGCTACTTCATGCGCATCATCCCCATCAACCGCGCGACGAAGACCGCCGAGGTGGTGCCCGGAGTCGTCGTGCCGCTGCGGCCGTTCTTCGGGACCATGGGTGTCGCTCCCCTGCCCTCCATGGGCCGCATCAGCAGCGGGCCGCCCGGCGTGCATACGGGCAACGTCGACAACAAGTACCTCGTGGCGGGGACGACGCTGTACATGCCGGTCTATGCCAAAGGCGCGCTGTTCTCGGTCGGCGATTCCCATGCGGCCCAGGGTGACGGCGAGGTCGATCTCACCGCGATCGAGACCGGCTTGCGCGGCAAATTCCAGTTCATCGTGCGCAAGGACATGAAGCTCACGTGGCCGCGTGCCGAAACGCCGACCCATTGGATCGTCATGGGCATCAATCCGAACCTGGAAGAAGCGATGAAGATGGCGGTGCGCGAAACCATCGGCTTCATCACCGAGCGCTTCCCGAAGATTTCGCGCGAGGAGGCCTACATGATCGCGAGCGTCGCGGTCGACTACCACGTCACGCAAGTGGTGGACGGCAGCAAAGGCATCCACGGCATGATTCCGAAGGCGATCTTCACCACGCAATGACGTCAAAGGCGCGCACCCGCGTCCCGGATGGCGCGGGCAACACGCGCCATCCGGGACGGACGCTTTCTCGCTTGCGGGTCCGTGATGGACAATTCCGGCTTCATGGGGAACGCGCATTGCGGTATCGTCCACCCGCATTTCGCGCTATAATCTACTAAATATAACGACCAGGGAGGATCAACATGGGCAGCGACATTTCGCGACGGCACATGCTTGCCGTGTCGGCGGCGGCAGGCGCGCTCGCGGCGAGCGGCTTAGGTGCCGCCGCGCAGGGGGCGAAGCGCATCGAGCAGTTCGACCGGGCGCTCGACAAGATCATTTCGACCAACGAGCCGATCGTCGAGATCGGCCGCGGCTTCGGCGGGCCGCTCGGACCGACCGAAGGTCCGCTGTGGTGGAAGGAAGGCGGCTACCTGCTGTTCAGCGACATCAACGCCAGCAAGCGCATGAAGTACACGCCTGGCCAGGGCATCACGGTATTCCAGGAAAACACCCATCAGGCCAACGGCCTTACCCGTGATCAGCAGGGCAGGCTCCTCGCATGCGAGCACGAGACCCGCCGCGTCACCCGGCAAGAACTGGACGGCAGCCTCACGGTGCTCGCCAACAGCTTCCAGGGCCGCCAACTCAACCGGCCGAATGACGTGATCGTCAAATCCGACGGCTCGATCTACTTCACC
Source organism: uncultured Alphaproteobacteria bacterium (assembly GCA_963787675.1). Classification (GTDB taxonomy): domain Bacteria; phylum Pseudomonadota; class Alphaproteobacteria; order Rhizobiales; family Xanthobacteraceae; genus JAJPKK01. The sequence goes on from CAWBDV010000003.1 coordinate 1,392,738, forward strand.
GATCCGTGGAGCAATCCGCTGCCGCAGGAGCAGTGGGACCTCACCTTCAACGGGGTCTATCGCCTCAGCCCCGACCTCGGTACGCTGACGCTGATCCTTGATGACATGCTGTTCCCCAACGGGATCGCCTTCTCGCCGGACGAACGTCTGATCTACATCAACGATCTGCGGCGCGGTCATATCCGCGTCTTCGAGGTGGCCGCGAACGGCACGCTCGCCAAGCAGACCGATCGTGTGTTCGCCGACCTCACCGGTCCCGACCCTGGCGTACCCGACGGCATGAAAGTCGATACCGCCGGCAACGTCTATTGCGGCGGTTCCGGCGGCATCTACATCCTTGATCCGACCGGCAAGAAGCTCGGCCGCATCGTCCACGGCGAGAACGCCACCACCAACATCGGCTTCGGCGGCAACGACTGGAAGACGCTGTTCTTTACGACCCGCAACACGGTCGGTTCGGTAAACCTGAAGGTGCCCGGCATCCCGGTGCCGGTGCCGAAGAAGGTCTAGCGCCACCGTAACCGTGGGTTGAGATGCGTGACGCGAATCGGGATCGGATCTCGGGCGAAGCGCATCTACGGCGCGTCGCCAACCTTTGTTCGACGCCTGCGTGCCGGATGCGGCGGACAGGCCCGGAAATGTTGTTGCAGTGGCGCGAACAAAACCGATATCTTGGCGTCAAATCGGAAGATTGAGGCGCGCACGTCGGCCTCGGCCTTCGGGGTGTCATCAACCGAATAAAATCAAGAACCAACGATTCAAAACGCAAGAAGACTGAAGGGGAAACGAAATCATGAAGACGCGATTCGCAGCCGCACTGGCTGTTGCAGGAATCATCGCTGGAGGGGGAACTGCTCTGGCGCACCATTCCTTCGCGATGTTTGACGCGCAACACCCGATGGAAATCTCAGGAACCGTGAAGGAGTTCCGGTTCGTGAGCCCGCACACCATCCTGACTGTGACGGTCAAGGACAAAGACGGCGTCGCCAAGGACTGGATCCTTGAAGGCGGAGCGCCGGGCATGCTGGTCCGCGATGGGGTGAACTCGAAGAGCCTGCGGCCGGGCGACGAGATCACGGTGACGATCAATCCGTTGCACAGCGGCGCGGACGGTGGCTCGTATCAGCCGGGCCTGGTCAAGTTCAAGGACGGACGGCCGCTGATCACGCCGCACTGAGCGACGGACTTAAGGGCCGCCTCGGCCTTGCAGCAGACACGAACAACAAGCAGCGAAATCGGCGCGCGCCGATTTCGATCAAAACAAAGCCAAGGTCGTGGCCCACGTCCGTGGCCACATGGGAGGAGTAAAATGTCGTTCCGGAGCATGATCGGATCGGTCGCGCTTGCCACCGCCGTTATCATCGGACCCGCCGCAGCCCAGCAACCCTTCGACGAAAGCAAGTATCCGGCTTTTGCGGGGCAGTGGTTGCGCGTCGGTCCTCTCGGCGCCTACGACAACACCAAGCCGCCGGCGCGCGGCCAGCAGGCCCCCTATACTCCGGAATATCAAGCGATCTTCGAGGCCAACCTCGCAGAGGTCGCCTTGGGCAAATCCGGCGAGGACCCAGTCCACACCTGCATTCCGGAAGGCATGCCGCGGGCAATGACCCTCGTGTTGCCGATGGAATTCGTGATCACGCCAAAGACCACCTACATCCTGATGGAATACCTCAGCATGTTGCGCCGCATCTACACCGACGGGCGTGACTTCCCCAAGGACGAGGAACCGTCCTGGATGGGCTATTCCATCGGCAAATGGCTCGATGAAGACGGCGACGGCCGCTACGACGTGTTCGAGGTGGAGACTCGCAATCTCAAGCTTCCGCGCACCTTCGATCCCAGCGGTCTGCCGGTGCATCGCGACGGCCAGATGGTGATCAAGGAGCGCTTCTATCTCGACAAGAGCAATCCTGACATTCTCTACGACCAGATCACCACCTACGACCACTCGCTGACGAAGCCGTGGACCATCGTGCGCACCATGCGTCGCGGGAAGAATCCGATCTGGGTCGAAGTCCATCTGCGCCGAGGGCAACGTGCACGTCCAGATTGCCGGCGAGCAGTACATGTTGGACGCCGACGGCCTCTTGGCCCCGATGTGGAAAGGCCAGCCGGCACCGAACATGAAAAATTTCACGCCGCAAAAGAAGACAGAGAAATAACCGATATAAAAACAGGTTGAGGCGTTCGTCGTGGCCGGGCTCGTCCCGGCCACTTCAATTCTTGAGGGGCAATTAGGGTGCGCAAAGCCACCGGGTCCGGCCTTTTGGCCGGCCCGATGGCAGGCTCCGTGTGCGCACCTTCGGGCACGAACGGTGCGCACGCGCGGACACGTCCGCGCTTTGCACACCCTACGAGGCGCTGCTTAAAGGAATCGAGATCGCCGAAATGAGCTCGAATTCGTGCGGCCCAACGTCGGCTACGCGCTCGGCAATCCCTCGACGATGTATTGGCGCGACTTCGTCTCGCGCTCGCGCACGACGCAGATTTTCTTGTACGCCGGCGACTCGCGCCAGGCCCGCGCCTTTTCTATCGAATCGAACTCGCTGATGACGATGCGCCCTTTCGGCGGATCACCTTCGACGCCGATGGTTTTGCCGCCGCGCACGAGATACCGGCCGCCAAACGGATCCACCGTCGCCTGCACATGCGCTGCGTAATCGCGCAGGAACACTTCCATGTCGCCGGTGACATCGACCTCGGTCACGATGTAGGCCTTGGGCGTGGTGTTGGCCATCATTCCGGTAACCACGGCACCGAGCGCGATGCCGGCGACCGCCGCAATGACGACGGCGTAATAGACGTGCATAACGATCTCCCCAATTCGTTCGGACGATGGGGATCATACCGCGTCGCCTGACGGCTTGTCTTAGCGCGGATCGCTGATGCGGCCTTGGAACAGGATCGCGTCGGTCGTGTCGTCGACGAGATAGAACAGGAAGGGATGGTCGACCTTGAACGTCTCGGGCTGAACAGGCGCGGCGGCCGCCATCACCATGCCGACGCCGGTCGCGGCGGCGGCTTCGGTCAATTCCTCGTTCACGTCAATGACCGCGCGATGGGCGATCTCGCCGATATAGAGCGCGCCCGGAGGCAGCGGTTTTGCCGACATGCCGGAAAAATCCGCGACCTTGTCGTTGAATGCCTTGCGCATGCCGGCGGCCTGGAACGCCGACACCAGGTCCGCCTTGTATTCCGTCTTGAAGCGCGGCAACGCAAGCGCCACCGGCTTGCCCGACTGTCCATTGCGGAGCGCCGAGAACAGGTCGACCAGCTCGTTCGACCCAAGCCGCCGCGCCACGGCATCGACGCCGCCGACGTCGTCTGGCAGCACCACGATGAGGCCGAGTTCAGCCACCTGGTACGGCAACCGGATGGCGCGATAGCCACCGCGCGACACCAGCGCATAGTTGCCGCGCTGGTTCATCATGCGAACCTGCACGTCCTGTGTCGGCGTGAGATGGAAGCTTTCGTCGGCGGTGCGGCTCGGATTGAAGGTCGATGCCCATCGCGCCTTGAAATAGACCGCGTTGAGCAAGATCGCCGCTGGCGTCGCCTCGAACTGATCGAACAGCTTTGGGATCCGCCCCTCGGTATGGCGGCTCACCCAGTTGTTGACATCGTCAAGGTTCGCGCTGCGGAAAACGTCGGCACCGTAGCGCGTCTTGAGGGTGTCGGCATAGTCGGCCGAGATGATGTCGCCGTCCTTGCTGAGCATCAGCCCGTTGGCGACGAGAAGCTTCGCCGATTTTGGTGGGGTGCCGTCGCCGACGCAGCGACCGCCCTGAGGCTGCATACCGAACGTACATTTCCCATCACGGGTCGTCGCGCCATCGCATTTCCCGTTCTTGAGCGCCGTATTCGGCGGACAGGTCGGCGGATCGGCGCTGTGGTCGTAGCCCCTGAGGATCGCCATCATCTCGGCATTGGCCGTGTCGATCGCCTCGTTCGCCATTCGCTCCGACATCACGCGCGCCATCTCGCTCGCGGTATCGCCACGCGCGCCGACGAGCGCCATCGACATGGCGGTGCCGATCGAATAGGGCGAGAACACGACGTTACCCGGCGTCGCCGCGAGGGTGGCGAAAAGCTGCTGCGCCGTGGTGTTGTAGGCCTTGGCAAGGAGCGTCACGCGCGCCTCCACAGCGATGTTGAGTTGCGCCGCGGCGCGTTGCGGCGCCGTCAGGCCGACAAACGCAAGCGCTACGACCGCCGGCAAGGCCAGTGCTGCCGAGCGCCTGCAGCCCGATTGGTTCCTCGGCATTGTCTGTCCTCCCGCGATCTTTGCGCGTTGTCTGCCGCGCGTACCACAGCATACAACACTGCGACGGAGTTAAGGCCGCTGCGGACGGCATTTCGGCTATATCGTTACAGGGACACGCGCTTGCTGGCGCGACGCGCGGCGGTCACCAAACCGTGAGAATCCGCCTTAGTCCGCCCCTGCCCTGCGCGCCGCCGCTTTTGTGACGTGAATCACGTCTATGTGCGCCGCACTTGTCTATTGATTGATCGTTGCGGCCGGGGCAGCGGGACCAGAGGAGACCAGTCCAATGCCGATGCGCGGAGAAATCGCCCCGCGGCCGCTGTCGCCCCCGAACCGCGGGCTTGGAGAGCCCTGGCATTCGCTGGTCGCCTTGAGCGGGAATCCGGTGTTTGTGGCGGTTTGCGCGGCGGCGCTGGCGGGATTGCTGGCGACAGTTCTGCTGCAATTGACGCTGCTGCATAGCGACGTTGTTGAGATGCTGGTGACGCCGTTTCGCTGATCGCGCTTGATCCGAGGTTCGCGACGTGCGGCGGATGAAGCCGCCCACCCTGCTCACGTGACCTATCCCTTCCGGACTCCTCCCGGTACGCTTCGCGTCATGCGAACGAGGCGCAATGTCCTGATCGGCTCTTGCGGCGCCATCGCGGCGCTCGCCGCGAAGGCGCGTGCCGAGATTGCACCCGACGGCTTCCTGGTGCTGCGCGCCGCCAGGCTTGCCGGAGCGAGCGAACCCAGCGCGCTCGCGTTTGCAGGCGCGGTGCCGGGACCCATCATCCGCGCTCGTCGCGGCGAAGAGGTCAAGGTGCGCCTCGTCAATGCCCTTGAAGAACCGACCGCCATTCACTGGCACGGCGTGCACGTGCCGAACGCGATGGACGGCACTCCGCCGTTGACGCCGGCGATCGCGCCCGGCGCGAGCTTCGACTACCGTTTCGTCGCGCTTGATGCCGGCACGTTCCTCTACCGCGCGAGCTTCGCCGGCCAACAGGAGCGCGGGCTTTACGGCGCGCTCATCGTCACCGAACCTCAGCCGCCGACGGTCGATCGCGACGAGGTGCTGGTCTTCGCCGATGCGGCCGCATCGAAGACATCGGGCGAACCCGTCCGTGCCACCGTCAACGGCGCGCCCCGTGCCGATATCGCCGTGCGCCAGAACGAGCGGCTGCGCCTGCGTTTCGTCAATGCCTCACCGGCGCAGCCGATGCGCGCGCGCATTCCCGGTCATCGTGTGATCGTGATGGCACTCGACGGCGAGCCGGCAGAACCGTTCTCGTCTCGCGACAGTGCGATCATGTTGGCATCGGGCGGCCGCGCCGATGTGTTCGTCGACGCAACCGCGACACTAGGCACGATTGCACCGATTGAATTCGCCCACCAAGGTGGCGCCGATACGCTTGTGCGCCTCGTGTATGACGGCGGCAGCGCGGCGCACGCGACGCCGCTCGGCGAACCCTCCCCGCTCCCTGCCAATCCGCTGCCGAGCCGGATTGATCTCGCCCGCGCACTGCGCGTCACTGTGCCGATCCTGCCCGCGGCCGCAAACGCCGAGCCGCAGCGTCTGTTCGCGGTCGAGCGCGGCCGTAGCGTCGTGATGGCGCTCGCGGGCGGCGCGTCGGCGGCAACGGTGCACGTGCATGGCCATCATTTCCGCCTGCTCGATCGGCTCGACGACGGTTGGAAGCCCTATTGGCTCGACACGATGATCGTGTTTCCCAGCGAGACCCACCGCATCGCGTTCGTCGCGGACAATCCAGGCCGCTGGCTCATTGAGCAGCGCGCGCTCGAAGGCAGCACGAGCGCCGCGGCGTGGTTTGCCGTCAGTTGAGAGCACGCATCAGTCGCGCTGCAGGTCGGCAAAGAGCCGGCGATAGACATCCGGAAAACGCGGCGCTAGGTCTTCGGAGATCATTCCCGGCCCAGCGGCGGTCGCGGCCTCGCCGTGAAGCCAAACCGCAGCCGCGGCCGCCTCGAAGGGCGGCATGCCTTGCGCCAACAGGCCGGTGATGAGGCCGGTCAGAACGTCGCCCGAGCCCGCAGTCGCAAGCCAGGGCGGGGCATTGGCATTGATCGCCGCACGGCCATCGGGCGACGCGATCACGGTGTCTGCGCCCTTGTAGACAACGACCGCTCCCGAGCGGCCGGACGCCGCCCGCGCCGCCAGCAGTTTCGAGGCCGATGAGGCCGGAATCTGCTCCATGGTCTTGCCGAACAGCTTGGCGAATTCGCCGGCGTGTGGGGTGAGCACGGCATTACGATTCTGTGCGAGCGCCGCAAAGAGCGTGTCCGAATGGTCGGCGAAACTCACCAGCGCATCGGCGTCAACGACAACCGATCGCTCGCCGGCGAGCGCCATCAAGGTCATGTCGCGGGTCCGCAGCGTCACCCCTGCGCCTGGACCGATGCCGACCGCGTTGAAGCGGGGGTCCTTGAGGAAATGCTCCAATTCGACGGCGGCCTCGACCGGGCGCACCATGACCGCAAGCGAACTCGCCGCATTGACCGAAATCGCATCGCGGGGGGAGGCGATGGTGACCAGCCCGGCGCCGGCACGTAGCGCCCCCATCGCGGCGAGCCGCGCCGCGCCCGTATAAGCCAGCGCACCGGACACCACGACGGCGTGGCCGCGATTGTATTTGTGCCCCTCGATGGTCGGCACCGGAAACTGGGATCCCCACAGCGCCGCGCTGTTTTCGAAAGCGAGCGGCTTGATGCGAGGAAGGACCTCGGCGCCGATCCCGATCTGCGCGATCTCGAGTGCCCCGCAATGCAAGCGGCCGGGCAGCAGCAGGTGACCCGGCTTCTTGCGGAAAAACGTCACCGTTCGCGTCGCGCGCACAGCCGCGCCGCCCATGATGGCGCCGGTGGTGCCGCTAATGCCGCTCGGCAGATCGACGGCGACGATCGGACACCGCGCCTTGTTCATGGCGTCGATCGCCAAAAGCGGCGCACCCGTCACCGGACGATCGAGCCCGGCACCCAGCAGTGCGTCGATGATGAGCGTTGCTTCGGTGAAATCGGGAGCGTCGCCGGCAGGGATAGACCACTGACCCCATCGCCGCGCCGCTTCGGCGGCATCGCCCTTGATGTTCTCGGCGGCGCCGACCACGACGACCTCGACGGGGAAGCCGGCCTCGCGCAGATGGCGCGCTGCAACGAACCCGTCACCGCCATTGTTGCCGGTCCCGGCGATCACCACGACCTTGCCGCCCGGCGGATACCGCCCGATCACCGCCCTGGCCACCGCGGCGCCCGCGGCCTCCATCAGCGATTCCCCGGACACGCCGGAGGCGATGGTGGCACGATCGGCCTCCCCCATCTCCGAGTTGGTGAGCAATTCGAACATCGCTTCGCTGTATACTTGGTTCCCGTTCAGCCCGGCAACGCAAGCGCCCCCGCGCGCGGCTGAGCCGGTCTGGTCTCTCCGTCCCGGCCCTCATCTACCTCGGCAGCGATGACAAGCCTGCCACAGACTGTTGCCGAAATAGCCTAAGTCAAGCGAAGCAGTTCATCTAACATCAGAATTGGCAGATCTGCGAAGCAGCGATGACCATTGCGTATCCTTTAGGCATGTTGTTTAATTCTTGACCATCACCCTACCGGGCACCGTTCGACCCTCGCCTGAGAGCCGGCTTAGTGACTTGAAAAAGGCAGCTTTTTCCTCGCCACGCGCCGGTTGGCACGGACCCTGCTAACCAGCGGCGCGGCTGTCCATTCGTGCGCGTGGGGCCGACAGAAACTGTCTGACGGGCGGGAGCCAGGGACGGACGCCACATGAAGAAGATCGAAGCAATCATCAAGCCCTTCAAGCTCGATGAGGTGAAGGAAGCCCTGCAGGAGGTGGGGCTTCAAGGCATCACCGTCACCGAGGCCAAGGGCTTTGGCCGCCAGAAGGGGCACACCGAGCTCTATCGCGGCGCCGAATACGTTGTGGATTTCCTGCCAAAAGTGAAGATCGAGATCGTGCTGGGCGACGAGATGGTCGACAAGGCGGTCGACGCAATCCGCCGCGCGGCGCAGACCGGGCGGATTGGCGATGGAAAGATTTTTGTCTCCAAGATAGAGGAAGCGATCCGGATACGGACCGGAGAATCCGGACTGGACGCAATCTAACCGCCGCCGGGGCAGCGTCGTCGCGATAAGCGATGCGTGAGAAAGGGGAATGAGTTCTATGACGACCGCGAAAGACGTCCTTAAATTGATCAAGGACAACGACGTAAAGTACGCGGATTTCCGCTTCACCGACCCGCGAGGGAAGTGGCAGCACGTCACCTTCGACATTTCCATGATCGAAGAGGACACCTTCTCCGAAGGCCAGATGTTCGATGGTTCGTCGATCGCCGGATGGAAGGCGATCCACGAGTCCGACATGTGCCTGATGCCCGACCCGTCCTCGGCCACGATCGATCCGTTCTTCGCCGAAACCACCTTGGTGCTGGTCTGCGACGTCCTCGAACCGACCACCGGCGAGCCCTATAACCGCGATCCGCGTGGCATCGCCAGGAAGGCCGAGGCGATGGTCAAGTCGATGGGCGTCGGCGACACCATCTATTTCGGCCCCGAAGCCGAATTCTTCGTCTTCGACGACGTGCGCTATTCGGCGACCCCCTACAACACCGGCTTCCGGGTCGATCAGCTCGAACTGCCGACCAATTCCGACACCGAATACGAGGGCGGCAACCTCGGCCACCGCATCCGCAACAAGGCCGGTTACTTCCCGGTGCCGCCGCAGGACTCGGTGCAGGACATGCGCTCCGAGATGCTCGCGGCCATGGCCAAGATGGGCGTGAAGGTCGAGAAGCACCACCACGAGGTCGCGTCCGCCCAGCACGAGCTCGGCGTGAAGTTCGCGCCGATGGTTTCGATGGCGGACCACATGCAGATCTACAAGTACTGCATCCAGCAGGTCGCCAACATCTACGGCAAGACCGCCACTTTCATGCCGAAGCCGGTCTATGGCGACAACGGCTCCGGCATGCACTGCCATCAGTCGATTTGGAAGGACGGCAAGCCGGTCTTCGCCGGCAACAAATATGCGGACCTGTCGGAGACCTGCCTGCAGTACATCGCCGGCGTCATCAAGCACGCGAAGGCGATCAACGCCTTCACCAATCCGACCACGAATTCCTATAAACGCCTCGTGCCCGGCTTCGAGGCGCCGGTGCTGCTCGCCTACTCGGCGCGCAATCGCTCGGCCTCATGCCGCATCCCGTGGACCAACTCGCCCAAGGCCAAGCGCGTCGAGGTGCGCTTCCCCGATCCGCTCGCGAATCCTTACACGGGCTTTGCCGCGATGCTGATGGCCGGTCTCGACGGCATCAAGAACAAGCTCGATCCGGGCCCGGCCATGGACAAGGACCTTTACGACTTGCCGCCGGCGGAGCTGAAGCAGATTCCGACGGTGTGCGGCTCGCTGCGCGAGGCGCTGGAAAGCCTCGACAAGGACCGCGCCTTCCTCAAGGCCGGCGGGGTGTTCGATGACGACTTCATCGACAGCTACATTGAGCTCAAAATGGGCGAAGTGATTCGCTTCGAGCACACGCCGCATCCGGTCGAATATGACATGTATTATTCGGCCTGACCGTATGGTTTGAAGGTTCCTCCCAGGATCGCTAGACGATCCCAACTCCTGGCGCCCCGGTTGGGCGCCGTTTTTCTACTTTTCCGCTAATTCACGCGGCGGCATCCACGCATTGCTTTCTTGAGGTCGCCTCAAGAAAGAATCATCGCGTGTGCGATCCAAATTCGAGCCGCCACGGCAGCGAATGCCGCGGCGGCTATCGCGCCGACAGCCACGCGCAGTCCGGCGACCACCCGGACACCCAATACGTCGATGGCGTGCGGCGAGCCTCCGGGAGGGGTGCGTGATGACACGAACGCTTTCGCCACTGCCACGCCGGCACGATCGAGGGCCGCTTCAAGCGTACTCAGCTGACCGTTGAAACGCGATATACGACGCGACTGGATCATGGCCTCATCATAGAGCCACCATGGTAAACACGCGGTTGCTGTCACCCCTCGGGAACAGGAGATTGCCCGTGATCGCCGTGATCTTGGAAGTGCGGCCGAAACCGGACCGCCGACAGGAGTATCTCGATATTGCGGCTTCGCTTCGGCCGCTGCTTGCGGAGATCGACGGCTTCATCTCCGTCGAGCGGTTCGAGAGCCTGACCGAGCCCGGCAAAATCCTGTCGCTGTCGTTCTTTCACGACGAAGCTGCACTCGCCGCCTGGCGCAATATCGCGGCGCATCGTCGCGCCCAGCATCGCGGCCGCAGCGAGATTTTCGCCGACTATCGCCTGCGCATCGCGGGCGTCATCCGCGACTACGGCATGAACGAGCGCACCGCAGCGCCCGTCGACAGCGTTGCCGCACACGGGTGAAGTCCGACATTCCGGGGCGCCGCAGCGAAGCGGGGGGCAAGCCCGGAATCCATGAACACGGACCGCGGAGTATCGATTCCGGGCTGCCGAGCTGCGCTCGGCCCCCGGAATGACGACGAAGAAGAGCGATCAGCGCTTCGAGAACTGGAACGACCGGCGCGCCTTGGCGCGGCCGTACTTCTTGCGCTCGACCACGCGGCTGTCACGGGTGAGGAAGCCGCCGCGCTTGAGCACGCTGCGCAGCTCCGGCTCGAAGTTCGTGAGCGCCTTGGAGAGGCCGTGGCGCACGGCGCCCGCCTGACCGGACAGGCCGCCGCCGGAGACGCGGCAGATCACGTCGTACTGGCCGTTGCGGTTCGACACCGCGAGCGGCTGCGAGATCAGCATGCGCAGCACCGGGCGCGCGAAATAGACTTCGATCTCGCGGTCATTGACGGTGATCTTGCCCGCGCCGCGCTTGATCCAGACGCGCGCGACCGCGTCCTTGCGCTTGCCGGTCGCGTAGGCGCGCCCCTGCTTGTCGAGCTTCTGCACGTATTTCGGCGCTTCCGGCGCCGCGGGCTTCAAGGCCGACAGTTGATCGAGCGACTGTATGGTCTCGGCCATGGCTTAAGCGCTCCTTGCGTTCTTGCGGTTCATCGACGCGATGTCGAGGGGTTCGGGGTTCTGTGCGGCATGGGGATGTTCGGCGCCCTTGTAGACGCGCAGATTGCCAAGCTGACGCCGGCCCAGCGGACCGCGCGGCAGCATGCGCTCAACCGCCTTCTCGACGATGCGCTCGGGGAAACGTCCCTCGAGTATGAACTTCGCGGTCCGCTCCTTGATGCCGCCGGTGTAGCCGGTGTGGTGATGGTAGATTTTGCGTTCCACCTTGCGCCCGGTCAGCACCACCTTTTCGGCATTGATGACGATGACGTTGTCGCCACAGTCCACATGGGGCGTGTAGGTTGGTTTGTGCTTGCCGCGCAGCCGCATCGCGATGATGGTTGCAAGCCGGCCCACCACGAGGCCTTTGCCGTCGATCATCACCCACTTTTTTTCGACGTCGGCAGGCTTCGCCGAATAGGTCTTCATGGGTCGGGTCCTTTTCGCCTTGGCGACCGCGTCGGCGATCCCTAGGGGCGGATCAGCAACGCATCAGCGGCGCCTCATCGGCGCCCGTTCTCCAACGCCTCAGCTTGTCCCGTCATGTCCGCGAAAGCGGACATCCAGCAACCTCAACGTTGTCGGGAGAGCTCAAGCGAGCGGCCGGCGGTTGCTGGATCGCCCGGTCGAACCGGGCGACGACGACCAAGGGAGGCGTCGCGGGGTAAGTAGCGAACGCGCTGCCCCAGGTCAACACCCGCGCATCGCTTTTCTTCACGTAATATCAGTTAGTTACAATTATGGTATTATATTGCCATCCTCCATCTCACGGCTGCGGAATGGAATATGTCGAGGTGACATGGGCGATGATCTCGGGTGATGCAAGCGACCGGATCTCCACCTCCCCTACGGCCAAGCGCTTGCCAAGCTTCATCAATTTCGCCTCGGCCAGAAGATCGGTGGGCGCCGGCTTACGCAGGAAATTGATGCTGAGATTGGTGGTGACCGTGAGCGCCACTGGTCCGATTGCCGCCAGCACCGCGATGTACATGGCGAAATCCGCGAGCGCCATGATGGTCGGGCCGGAAATGGTTCCGCCGGGGCGAAGGAAGGATTCCTTATAGGCCTGGCGTATGATCGCGCCGCCGTGCCAGAGTTCGGCAATCGACAGGCCGCTGTCGGCGTTGAAGACCTGGGGAAATTCCCGGGCCAGAAAGGCCTCGAGTTCCCCGACCGTGAGTGCCGGCGCGTGGCTCTTTTCCGCCTCTTGCATTGCGCTCTACTCCGCAATCGAATCCCGTCGGGCATGCTAACTAAGTCGAGAAGCGCTGCAGCCCGATTCGAACAGTGCCCTTTGAGGGCGCGCCGCGCCAGCGAACGCCCCGAGAAAGAGGCAAGTCCGACGAGGAGGAGACCGTGACCGCAGCCCCTGCCCTCTCGATGCCGGAGCCGCTTCTCCGCCATGAGCAGGCGGACGATGTCGCGCTCATCACGCTCGCGCGGCCGGCCTCGCGCAACAGCCTGTCGCTCGCGATGCTCGACGCCATGATCGAGGCGCTCGCAGGGATCGGCGCGGATCGATCGGTGCGCGTCGTGATCATCGCGGCCGAAGGTCCGGCATTTTCGGCCGGACATGACTTGAAGGAGGTCACTGCGCACCGGGCCGATACAGATGGCGGCCACGCATTCTACACGACGCTCTTCGAGCGCTGCAGCACGATGATGCAGGCGATCGTGCTTTTGCCGCAGCCGGTCATCGCGTGCGTGCAGGGCGCTGCGGCCGCTGCAGGCTGTCAGCTCGTCGCGAGTTGTGATCTCGCTGTTGCTTCGGCAGCGGCAACATTTGCCACACCCGGCGTCAACATCGGCCTGTTCTGCTCCTCGCCCATGGTGGCCGTGTCACGCAACGTCACGCGCAAGCACGCGATGGAGATGCTCCTCACCGGCGATGCGATCTCGGCCGCGGACGCGCAACGCATTGGCCTCGTCAATCGCGTCGTCGAACCTGGAGAGGAATGCGCCGAGACGCTGCGACTCGCGCGGCGCATCACATCTCGCTCGCCCGACGCGATCCGCATCGGCAAGCGCGCATTCTACACGCAGCAGGAGATGCCGCTTGCCCAAGCGTATGACTATGCAAGCCGAATCATGGTGGAAAACATGTTGATCGGCGACGCAAAGGAGGGCATTGCTGCTTTCCTCACCAAGCGACCGCCCAAGTGGGGAACTGGGGGAACTTAGAGACTGGGGGAACAGAGAGAGCGGTATTTCTCTACTTCGTTTCCAGCAAAGATCGATCGCAATTAGAATCAACAGGAGACCTCATGGTTCATCGCATCGTGCTCGCAGTCGCTCTTCTGGCCGCAGGGGCCACGTATTCCGCGCATGCGCAGACTGCTGAACAGCGGCAGGCTTGCACCAACGACGCGACGACGTTTTGTGGTGATGCAATTCCGGACCGCGAGCGCGTCTATCAGTGCCTGGTGCGCAGGGTGAATTTGATCAGTCCAGCGTGTCGCAAGGTCATCACCGAGTCGCGCCGCCGTCCGCGCTGAGTCTCGTCCGCGTTACGGCGCGCAGCCGGCGATGAACCACGATCGCTACGACGACGCCTACATCCGCGGCATCCTCAATACGGCAAAGACCATCGCCGTCGTCGGCGTCTCGGCGAACACCAGTCGGCCAAGCTACTTCGTATTCAAATATCTGCTTGAACGTGGCTACCGCATGATCCCGGTCAACCCGGGACTTGCGGGGCAGGAATTGCTTGGGCAACGGGTCTACGCGAAGCTCGCCGACATCCCCGAGCCGGTCGACATGGTCGACATCTTTCGCGCTTCGCAATATGCGCAGTCGATCGTCGACGAAGTGCTGATGATGAATCCGCAGCCGAAAGTGGTGTGGATGCAACTCGGCGTCCGTGACGACACGGCCGCGGCACTCGCCGAAGCGCACGGCATCAAGGTGGTCATGAACCGCTGTCCCAAGATCGAGTACGGGCGGCTGTCGTCCGAGATCTCCTGGATGGGCGTCAACACACACACGCTGAGTTCGCAGAAACCGCAGCTGGCCGGGCGCGGCATCCAGCGCCTGTCGCTCGGCAAGGAACGCGCGACGGGGAACGGCTGACGGAGTATTGATTGGGCTTCACTCTTCTCTAGCGCGGGGAAACTCATGCCTGATCGACCGCCCGGATTTGCTACCCTCGCCGTGCACGCCGGCGCCAAGCCGGACCCGACCACCGGCGCACGCGCGACGCCGATTTACCAGACGACGTCGTTCGTTTTCGAGGATGTGGATCACGCTGCATCGCTGTTCGGCCTGCAGACGTTCGGCAATATCTATACCCGCATCGGCAATCCGACGAACGCGGTGCTCGAGGAGCGCGTCGCGGCGCTTGAGGGCGGCACCGCGGGACTCGCAGTCGCTTCCGGGCATGCCGCGCAAGTGCTGGTGATGCATGCGCTGCTGACGCCCGGCGACGAGTTCGTGGCCTCGAAGCAGCTCTACGGCGGATCGATCAACCAGTTCAACCACTCGTTCAAGAACTTCGGCTGGCAAGTGGTGTGGGCGGACGCCAATGATCTCGCGAGCTTCGAGCGCGCCGTCACGCCCAAGACGAAGGCGATCTTCATCGAGTTCGATCGCAAACCCCGGCGGCATCATCACCGACATCGAGGCGATCGCCAACATCGCGCGGCGCGCCGGCGTCCCGCTCATCGTCGATAACACGCTGGCGACTCCCTACCTCTGCAAGCCGATCGCATACGGTGCCGACATCGTGGTCCATTCGCTGACGAAGTTCCTCGGCGGTCATGGCAACTCCATCGGCGGCCTGATCGTTGACGGGGGCTCCTTCAACTGGTCGCGCAACGACCGCTATCCGATGCTGAGCAAGCCGCGGCCGGAATATCACGGCATCGTGCTTCACGAGACGTTCGGCAATTTCGCCTTCGCCATTGCCTGCCGCGTCTTGGGCCTGCGCGATATCGGGCCGGCGCTCTCGCCATTCAACGCGTTCCTCATCCTCACCGGCATCGAAACGCTGCCGCTGCGCATGCAGCGCCATTGCGACAACGCCGCCGCGGTCGCGGCATGGCTCGCCGCGCACGACAAGGTCGCGTGGGTGAGCTATCCGGGACTCGCCGGCGATCGCTATCACAGCCTGGCGAAGAAATACGTGCCGAAGGGCGCCGGCGCCGTCTTCACCTTCGGCCTCAAGGGCGGCTATGACGCCGGCGTCAAGCTCGTGTCCAACGTCAACCTGTTCTCGCATCTCGCCAACATCGGCGACACGCGGTCCCTGATCATTCATCCGGCGTCGACGACGCATCGCCAGCTCTCGGACGAACAAAAGGTGCAGGCCGGCGCCGGCCCCGACGTGGTGCGCCTGTCGATCGGCATCGAGGATGCCGCCGATATCATCGCCGACCTCGATCAGGCATTGGCTGCGACCTGAGAGCGGCGCAGCGAGCTGACCGTAGCCCGGATGAGCGCAGCGACATCCGGGAGCGACCTCTATATGGATGGCACGGCCCTCCCCGCATGTCGCTGCGCTCATGCGGGCTACGGCTGCGGCGGGCCACGACTCCGTAGGGTAGGCAAAACGAAGCGTGCCCACGCGCTGCGCGAGCGGTGGGCACGCGCGGACGCGTCCGCGCTTTGCCCACCCTACATCACACGACGAGTTACCCGCGCATCAGGAGAAGAAGCCCTTGATCGTGCCCCAGATGCTGTGTTTAGGCGCTGCGGCAGCGCCTGCGGCCGGTGCAGCACCAGGAGCCGCAGCCGTACCGGCCGCGACCTGCGATTTCTTCACGACATCGGCGGTCATTTCCTTGAACGGGCTCATCTTGGCGAGCGTCGCCGGACCTGCAAGTCCGTCAGCATCGAGTCCATTCTTGCCCTGGAACTCACGTACGGCCTTTGCGGTATTCTGGCCATACTGGCCGTCCGCCGCGATGCCGAGCGACTGTTGCAGCTTCTTCACGGTGTCGCCGACGGTGCCCGGCGCAAGCAGAATGAGCTCGTAGAGGCCCATTTGAGCGAACGTGTCGGGGCCTGCGATGCCGTCGACCCTGAGGTTATGTTTGGCCTGATAGTCCCGAAGCGCCTGTTCGGTCCCCGGACCAAACTGGCCATCGGCGTTGATGCCGAGCTTTTGCTGCAAAACCTTGACCGGCTCGCCTGAGAGTCCACGCTTCAAAATCGACATGTCTCACTCCTCCTCGTTGAAAATCGCTTTGAACACGGACAAGCGCCGCGTCGCAGAACTACACTGATGGTGTGACGTTGTTCGGACGCGGCGCGCCGTCACGCCGGTCCGGCTTGCTCCTCGAGCGTGCCGAGCGGGCTCATGTGATCGATGGCCGTCGGCAGGTGCTGCGATAACTGCGCCAGCACTTGGTCGATCGGAATGCCCAACGAGGCCGCAAGCTGGCGCACGTTGTCGTCGCCCAATGCTTTGCGAAGCTGATCAGCGGTGATCGGCAGATTCTTGCCGTCGCCGAGCCAGGAAGCGACCTGCGGGCCAAGCCCGGATTTCTGCAACTGCTCCAGCAGCCCGCCAACGCTGCCGAGATCGGTTTTGCCAAGCACCTGGGACAGAACGTTCGGCAATACCTGCGTTTCGACCTGCTGGGCTATCCCATTCAACGCATTGCCTAAGAGATCGCGGAACACGCTCATGACGCTCTCCTCATGGCCGCTCCCCCAGCCCGGCACCTGCCCCGCCGTTACTTCATATCATGCGTGCCGCTCCGTTGCCAGCAAAGGCCGCTGCCGCAACGGAACTGCGCGCGCCGCATGAAGCGTCGCTGCCGTGAGAACGACGAGCGCCATCGCCTGATGAGCGAGCGCCAGGTCAAGCGGCGCACTCTGCAACAGCGTGATGATGCCGATCGCTGCTTGAACAATGACCGCGATGCAAAGGAACCCAGCCGTCAGCGCAAGCGAACGGGCATGGGCCGTCTGCACTACATCAACGAAATGAAGGAGTGCGAGCACGACGATCGCATAGGCGACCATGCGGTGGTCGAACTGAACTGTAAGCGCATTTTCGAAAAAGTTTCGCCACGCCGGCGCAATGAAGAAGAGATCTGCGGAACGAGGAACGACGCTTCCATCGATCAGCGGCCACGTGTTGTAGATCAAACCGGCATGCAAACCCGCCACCAGTGCGCCGAGATAGATCTGCGCGAGCACGAGGACGACAAGCGCTGCGGCACTCACCGCAAGACGGCGCGACGGCTGCGGCCGCACACCGCTCAGCATACGGTCGGCGGTCCAGACCAGCGCGGCATAAATCGTGCACGCCAGCGTCAGATGGAACGCAAGGCGATATTGCGAGACGCTGACGCGTTCGGTGAGGCCGGAAGCAACCATCCACCAGCCGACCGCGCCCTGCACCGCGCCGAGACCGAAGATGCCGGAAAGCGCGAGCGCGAGACGCCGATCCACCCAACCGCGCCACAGGAACCAGAGGAACGGCACCAGGAACACGACGCCGATGAGGCGGCCGAGCAGCCGATGACTCCATTCCCACCAATAGATAGTCTTGAACTCATCGAGGCTCATGCCGCGATTGAGCTGCTGATATTGCGGGATGGGTTTGTATTGATCGAAGGCCGCCCGCCAATCAGCGTCGTTGAGCGGCGGCACCGTCCCCGTCACCGGCTGCCATTCGACGATCGAAAGGCCGGACTGGGTGAGCCGCGTCGCACCGCCGACGAGCACCATGGCAAAGACGAGAGCCGCGACGCACCACAGCCACGCGCCGACAAGCCGCGGCGCGGGTTGTCTTGCGGGAGCGACATAGAGGCGTGGGGCGGCGACGTTTGCGGCGTCCAATGGCGCGGCCTTCCGAGGCGGATAACGTGAGGATCGCGTCCCTATAGACCGTTCAGGCCGCAGCAAGCAACAACATCAGCCGCGCACATAAGCGGCGGCGAGTACCTCTTATCGGGATGCCTCAGGAATGCTGAAGCCGCAGGCCTTGCTCGGCGCGATAGGCCGCGACGAGGCGCATCGGCACGGCAAAGAGCAGGAGCGTGCGCGCGATGCCAAGCCAGGCGACGGCGCGCGACGCGTCGAAATAGCGCAACTGAATCCGCAGGCGATCGAACAGCTGCCGCCGGCGCCGCGTCATCGATACACCCGACATTGAGATGCTGTAATCGAGCAGACACTCCGGCAGATTGGCAAATTCGAACTGCGTCGCCATCCGGCGCAAAAGTTCGTAATCCTCGGCGGCCGGAAATTCGCTCGAATAGACGCCGCTAACGCGCAAGGCATCGGTGCGGACCATCCAGGTCGGGTGAATGACGCAGTTGTTCAGAAACAATGCGGTACGGATTTCCTCTGCGTCGCAAGGCGGGCGCCCCTGGAAAATGACCTCCCGCGTGTTTTCCTCGACGTAGCGCGCCCAACTGCCCACCAGCGCAACAGACGGATGGGTGTTGAGAAACGCGACCTGCTTCGCCAGACGCCCGGGCAGACACACGTCGTCGGCGTCCATCATGGCGATATATCTGTATGGCTTTTCGAGCAGCAGCTTCAGTCCAAAATTCTTTGCACCGGCGACACCGAGATTTCGCGGCGCGCGGACGATTTCGATGCGCGCATCGGTCGACCCAAGGAACTCGGAGAGTGGAGCTTTGCTGAAATCGTCGACGATCAGCAGATCGAACGGCTCCGTCTCGCGCATCAGGCTCTCGATCGCCTTGCCGATCGTCTTTTCGGCATTATAGGCAGTCATGAGCACGGCAAGGTCCGCCGGCATTTAAATCTCCGCGCCAATTGTTCGGTTGCTTGCCAAATCGATAGTAACCATCGCCTATTTATCATGGCGACTGGCTAGACAAAGCTGAATTCCGCAAATACCAATGAATTGTTGATTTTTATTTGCGATGCTCGCGGGGAACTCCCGTTAACCATTTGGAAATGGCGCGATCGGCATGAACACCGCTGTGAGGCGAAGCGGGACGCACCAAAACGTGCCAAATTCCATGCATGGCAATGCCGTTGCGCGAGTTGAACTATTTGATGATTTCGCTGCCGCGGAACCCCTGTGGCGCGGACTTGAATCTGCCGCTCCGCTCGCCACGCCCTATCAGCGCTTCGAATGGGTCAAACGCTGGTATACCTATGTCGGCAAACCGTCCGGCGCCGAGCTTCTGCTCGTCGCCGGGATCGATTGCCACGACGCACCCGCCCTGATCGCCGCCTTTGTCGTGGAGCGATGCCTCGGTTGTCGCGTCGCGCGATATTGCGGTGGCAGTCATGCCAATCTGAATATGCCGATCCTGCGCCGTGATGTTGCCGCCGAACTGACTCCGGCGCGTACCGCCGAGCTGCTCGATTCAATTGCCAAGGCGCGGCGGATCGATCTATTCGCCCTCCTTGGCCAGCCGCCGGTGTGGCGCGGCGTCGACAATCCATTTGCAGCGCTCTCGCATCGGCTGTCTCCGGACGACGTCCACAACGGCACTCTCGACCCCTCCGATCCGTCTACTCAGCCGCGGCTGCCCAGCGGCATGCGCAAGAAGAAACGCAAGCTGATGAAGCTCGATGGCTTCCGCTACTGCGTTGTAAAGACCGTGACCGATGTCGATCGCATCCTCGGCGCGTTCTGGCCGCAGAAGGCGGAACGCTTCCAGCGCCAGGGCATTCGCAACGTCTTCGCCGATCCGGGCGTCAAAGCGTTCATTCGAGCTGCTTGTCTCGACGGACTCGATCGAGGCCGGCCTGCCATTGAACTGCATGCACTTGAGGGCGGCGGCGAGGTTCTCGCCATCGTCGGCGGCGTCGATGACGGCAAGCATTTCTCGGTGATGTTCAATTCCATTACGTCGAGCGACCACGCGCGACAATCACCCGGCATCATCCTGATGACGGAGATCATTGCAGACTGCACGCGCCGCGGCGTGAAAAGCTTTGATCTCGGCGCTGGGCTCGCGCCATACAAGGCCTATTTCTGTTCGGGATCGGAAGGACGGCGCGATGTCTTCATTCCGTTCTCGTTGCGCGGCCGGATTGCCGCGACAGCTTACGCAACGGTCGACACGGTGCACCGCGCTTTCAAGACGAATGCCCTGCTGATGAAAATGCTTCAGGGCGTGCGCCGCTTGACCACCGCCGGCCACCACGCCGCGTAGCGCAACGTCACGCCGCCGCTTGGCCGTGCGGCACGGCTCCGGACGCAAATCCGCTCGCCATCACCGCAATATCCGTAAACCCCGCCGCGGTCAGCATTTGCACGGCATTGGTCGTATCGGCGGGGGCATTTTCCGAGACCATCAGCACAGCGCGCGGCGCCAATGCCGCGAGCTGGAAGCAGCTTGGGCCGATTGCACCGGCGTCGATCACCACATGATCATAGGCCCGCGACAACGCTTCGAGCGTGACTGCAAAGGGCCGCGAATTCAGGAGCGCCTGCGGCGGCACATCGCTGCGTCCATGACGAACGATATGAAGCCGCGAGAGCTTGTCGCGGCTCACGATCTCGCCGAACGAGGCCTTGCCGCTGATCACGTCCGTCAGACCAGGGCCGTCGGGCATCGCTGCGACGACGTCGAGCACCGGCGCTGGGTATACGAGCCCGACCAGCACCGCTTTCGAATTGAGCGCGAGGGCCCGCGCGAGCGTCAGCGCCGAGAGCGTCGTTGGGAGTTCGCTCCGGGCGGCAAACAGCGCGACGCCGCGGCCGATGTCGGCGTTTCCTTGCAAACGCTCCGCGATCTCGCGTACGGCCGAAAGGGAAACGCCTAGCAGCGGGTGTGGCACGGTCGCGTTGGCGGCCGGCGCGGCGAGCGGCGGCACGGCATTCATGTCATTGGCCGCTGCCGAAACCGGCGGTAAATCGTCGGCAACGGGATCGCGCATCAGGGTATCGGGAGCATCCATGCGCTCCAGAACCATCGGCTCGATACGGGCGGACGGCGCTGTCGCGCGCAGCAATTCCTGCGTAGTTACAAAGCCGGCGCACAGGACAAAGGTGACCAGCGTCGCCACCACCACAATCGGAAGCTTCTTCGGGAAGGCCGGCGTGTTCGACACGATCGCAGCGGAAATGATCCTGGCGTCGGGCGGCGCCGTCGCGATGGTGTCGCGGGCCGTGGTTTCGCGATATTTCGCGAGATAGGATTTAAGGAGATCACGTTGCGCCTTCGCCTCGCGCTCAAGCGCGCGGTACCGCAGGTCCTGCTCGCCCGTGGTTGCGGCCTGTCGCTTGAGCGAATCGAGATTGGCGTTGAGCGCATCGACCCGTGCGGTCGAGATGCGGGCATCGTTCTCGAGGCCGCGGGCAATCTTCTCCGCCTCCCCCCGGATCTGCCTGTCGAGATCGGCAATCTGCGCCCTGAGTTCCTTGATGCGCGGGTGATTGTCGAGAAGAGTTGAGGATTGTTCGGCAAGCTGGGCGCGCAGCGTCACCCGCTGTTCCGACAGCCGCCGGATCAGTTCCGAATTCGTCACGTCGGCGGCCTCGATCGGCTCGCCACGACGCAACAGGTCGCGGATGATGCGGGCGCGAGTCTCGGCGTCGGCCTTCTGCGCGCGCGCCGCACCGAGTTGGGTGTTGAGTTCACCGAGCTGCTGGCTGCTCAAGGTCGTGTTGTTGGTGCCGACGAGGAGGTTGGTGTTGGCGCGGAACTCCTCGGCCTTTGTCTCGGCGTCGGCGACCTTGCGACGCAACTTTTCGATCTCGCTCGCGAGCCATTCGCCGGCGCCGCGCGATTGCTCCTGGCGGGCCATCTGCTGGCGCCGCAGATAATCGTCGGCGATTGCATTGGTGATGCGCGCGGCCAGCACCGGATCGGCGGACTGGAACTCAATGACGATGACGCGCGACTTGTCGATCGCATAGGCCGTCAGCCGGTCATACCATGACTTTAGCACACGCTCCTCGGGCGTCATCGCCAGGAGGTCCCGCGAGATACCCACCATCGTGAGCACCTGCCGCAGCATCGAGCGCGGGCGAAGCGCCGGATCGAATTCCGGCAGTTCCTTGAGCTTCAACTCGCCGATGACGTCGAGCGCGAGCTGGCGCGACAGGACGATCTGCACTTGGTTGGTGAGCGTCTCGGCATCGGCGGGGCCGCGGTCTTGGTTTGCCGCCTTGTCGGCATCGGGACGCAGGAACACGTTCTCGCGGCCGTCATAGACGATGCGCGCCTCCGACTTGTAGCGCGGCGCAAGCACATTAACGACGATGCCGGCGACGAGCGCCGCGGCAAGCGTCGGCCAGATGATCCAATGTTTCCGGCGCCACAGCGCAGCGCCAAGCGAGCGCAGGTCGAGGTCCTCGCCCGTCGACTCCTCAACTCCTGACCTCGCCATGTCTCACTGCTCCGCGCCAGATACTCGATTGGAAACGATTATGGTTGCCGGGGGGTTAATTTCGCCCGCGACAGGCCGCCGCGCGGCCATGCACCACCGTTCGGCCGTTTACTACGCTGTTAACGCCGTATTGCACAATTGCCCGATACTCTTAGAATGGCGCGTCGGCCCGGCGAAACCCACAAATGTCCTCGATACCACCCGCATCGACGAGGGCGCGAGACGAGGACGCATCACCGGCCGAGCAAACGAATCTCAAGATCGTCCACGTTGTCCGTGCCCCGATCGGCGGCATTTTCCGGCATATCGTTGATTTGGCCGGTGCCCAGACCAAGGCGGGGCACGAGGTCGGGATCGTCTGCGATTCCTCGACCGGCGGACGATTCGAGGATGACATCATCGCCAAGGCGGCGAAAACCCTCGCCCTCGGTGCGACCCGGTTTCCCATGCGGCGAAGCATTTCGTTAGCCGACCTTGCGAGCGCGCGCCGTGTGCTCGGTCATCTGGGCAAGCTCGATCCCGACGTGATTCACTGCCATGGCGCCAAGGGTGGCGCCTATGGGCGATTGATCGCCGCGTTTCTCGGCCGCCGCCGGCCGATCGCATGCCTTTACGCGCCGCACGGCGGCACGTTGCACTACGATGAAACCAGCCTCGAAGGGATCGTCTACTTTCGCCTGGAGCGATTCTTCGAGCGCATGACCGATGCGCTCATCCATGTGAGCGGTTACGAAGCGGAGACCTACCGTCGCAAGGTCGGCATTCCTCGCTGCCAGGCCGCGGTCATCCGCAACGGCCTGCGCGAGGAGGAGTTCGGTCCTATCGTGCCGCGTGAAGATGCCCGCGACCTCCTGTTCCTCGGCATGCTGCGCGACCTCAAGGGCACGGACGTGTTCCTCGATGCCATTGCGCGGCTTGATCAGCGGTACGGTCGCAAAGTGACGGCCCATATCATCGGCCAAGCCGAGGAGCCAGACCGTTACCGCGAGCAGGCGCGCAGCCTCGGCATTGCCGATCGCGTCGCCTTCGGCGAGCCGATGCCGGCGCGGGAAGCGTTCGCGCTGGCCTGTACGATCGTGGTGCCGTCGCGTGCCGAATTGATGCCCTATGTGGTGTTGGAAGCGATCGCCGCCGGTATGCCGATCATTGCAACGCGGGTCGGGGGCATCCCCGAAATTTTTGGCCCGGCCGCAGACGAACTCGTGGCCCCCGGAGACCCCGGCGCTCTCGCTCAGGCAATTGACGATATGCTTGCGAATCCGGGTCGCATGAGCGCGGCCGCGGTTGAGCGTCGCGAGTGGCTGAGGCCGCGTTTTCACATCGAGACCATGCAGAGCCAGGTCGAGACCCTCTACCGCGAGATTCTGGCGCGCAAGCGCGTCGCGCCATGAGCCGAGGCCCCACCCTTGGCGCGCGCCGCTGCGCGCCCTCCCGCGCCTTCCGTCTTGACGGATGCCCGAGCCCGCCAGACATTTCACACACAAGCTGCTGACCGGAGACCGCGATGGCCGCCTACGATCCGAATAACGTCTTTGCAAAAATCCTGCGCGGCGAACTGCCGGCCCACAAGGTCTACGAGGACGATCGCGCCTTTGCGTTTCTCGACATCATGCCGCGCTCGCCGGGCCACACTCTCGTGATCCCCAAGGCGCCGGCGCGTAACATCCTCGACGTTGCGCCGGACGATCTTGCCCACGTGATGAAGGTCGCCCAGAAGATCGCCAAGGCGGGCATGACGGTTTTCAGCGCCGACGGCGTCACCGTGCAGCAGTTCTCCGAATTTGCGGGCGGACAGGTCGTGTTCCATCTCCATGTCCACGTCATGCCGCGCGTCGCGGGCATCGCGCTCAAGCCGCCCGCGAGTGTGAAGGAAGATGCTGCCGTTTTGTCCGATCAGGCGCTCAAGCTTGCAGCAGCCCTCAAGAACAGCTGAAGCGTCTGATGAATGGCTGGGTCCATTTGCGCTCAGGGAAACGCCCAGATGCCGGCCAAGATCGACAGCGTACCGACAATGACGCCGGCGAAGACCGAGCCGCGCAGAAGAAAGTATGCCGCCATTCCGGCGGCGACGGCACCGAGACGAACCTTGAGCGATACGTCGGCGAGCGCACCGGGCGCAAAGATGACGATCTTGGCAACCACGCCCGTCAGGATCGCGGTTGCAACCGCGCGCACCCAGACGATCCACTCGGAGGTCTCATCGAGGCGGCGCGATGCGAAGATGCCGAGCATGCGCCAGATCTCGTTCGGCAGGAAGCCCGCGAGCACGAGCACGATATAGGGCGCGAGATCGCCGAAAACGCTCATCGCTTCTGCTTCCGCAGCCAGTGAATGCCGTAGGCCACGCTGCCGCCGACGAGACCCGTCCATAACAGATCGAACCCGACCTGCTCGTAGGCAAGAAGCGGCAAGCACGAGCCCGATGCCGTACGCGATCCGGTCCGAGAGCAGATGCGCGTTGCGCAATGCCGAGGTGAAGAAGGACATCGGTGTCAGGAACAACATCGCAGCAACGAGCGGTACCGGCAAAACCTCCGCAAGGTAGGAGCCTGCGATCGTTCCCACGATGGCGGCCGCCATCAGCCCGATTGCGAGGCCGTTGGCAAAGGCGATGCGGTTTTCGCGCGGCACCGCCGGGGCAAGCCGCAGCGATTCGATCCACATGCTCACCGCGGTGAAGTGCGCGGGAAGAAAGAGATCGCGGAAGCGGCTGCGTCGCGTTTGCAGAACGGGCATCAGCGCCATCACCATCGGCAGGAGACGCAGCGCGCTCAGTCCCACCGCAAGCGCGGTCGCGACCGGCGTGCCGCCTGCGCCGAGCGACGTGATGAGAATGACCTGAGCCGGAGCCGCCCACACGATGACGGTCGAGAGCACCGTCCAGCCAACCGAGAAGCCGAGGTTGTGGGCTAGGGGCTGTTGGGATTTATCGGGAGTTTATCACGGCTGCAGTCAGATGGATCATGGAGGCGAAGCTTTGATCGGTCTTGTCGGCGCGCATTGCAATGCGTTTGAACTCCTTGAGCCTGCCAAAGAAGTTCTCGATTAGATGCCGCCATTTGTACATTTCCTCGTCGATGCTGAGAGGCTTTGCGCGACGCGGATGTTGGGAGATGACGGCCTTCGCGCCACGCGCGTCGAGATCGGCGATAATCGAGTTGCTGTCGAAGGCTTTGTCGGCGATCAGCGCGTCGAAGGCCAATCCTTCGATCAGGGGCGGCACGCCCACCGTGTCGAAGCGCTGCCCCGGCAGAAGCACGAAGCGCACGAGATTGCCGAGCGCATCGGTGAGGGCCAGGATTTTGGTGGTCATGCCGCCTTTCGAGCGGCCGATCGCCTGGCTTTGGGTCCCCCTTTTGCGCCCTGTCCGTGGCGGTGGACCTTGACGATGGTGGCGTCGACTATCGCGTATTCCATGTCGGGATCGTCGGAGACGGCGTCGAACAGTCGCTTCCAGACACCCGCCTTCGCCCAGTCGCGGAAGCGCGTGAATACGCTGTTCCAGTGGCCTAACGAGGGCGGCAGATCACGCCAAGGGCTGCCGGTTCGAGCGATCCACAGTACCGCCTCGACAAACCGTCGATTGTCTGTGCCACTGCGGCCCGGATCGCCCGGTTTGCCAAGACAAAGCGGCTCCATCTTCGCCCATTGGGCGTCCGTCAAAACGAATCGGTCCATCCACAGCTTGAATCACAACCAAGCCCACATGAGAATCCTGAATCCCAACGGACCCTAGCGCACCGATGCTCGTGTAGCTGCCGATCAGAACGATCAAGAACACCGAGCGCGAAGCGGCCTTGAGCCCATCTGCGAAGGCGGCGGCGCTGCTTTTGACGGCGCGGTTCGGCGGAGATGACACGGGATATGCGCAGCCGACGTCGGACGAAGGGAAGGCTTCCGTCTGTCCCACAGCGCGTGGCCAATGGCAAACAGCCGCAGTGGTCGTGACGTTCAGAGTGAATGAAAAGCGCTCAATGCGGATGGAGCACCATTCATGATACCGATTGACCGGCAATGACAGCGGGGCGCATTATTGCCATTGTAACGATGCCATCGCTTGCCGGACCGTTAGGTCCGCGGGCACCGGCGGACGCAATGCCGTGATTTAATTGAACGATCATCGGGCGCGGAGCGACCAAGTGCTGACGCACCGAGACGAGCAAACTGGATTGGCCGACGCCGCGATTCTGGCGGAGCAATGAAATGAAGCGGCTGGCGATATTCTCGCTCGGGCTTTTCCTCACTCTGGCGCTTTTTCCAGCGGTCCTTCCGGCGTCGGCGCAGAGCGATG
This sequence comes from uncultured Alphaproteobacteria bacterium, assembly GCA_963787675.1. Taxonomy (GTDB): domain Bacteria; phylum Pseudomonadota; class Alphaproteobacteria; order Rhizobiales; family Xanthobacteraceae; genus JAJPKK01. The sequence continues at coordinate 1,419,595 of CAWBDV010000003.1, forward strand.
ACGGCGCGATATGCCGTACGAGCTTTGGCGATGCCGCGCTTGCCGCGTGCGACCGCGCGATCGCGAGCGGCCGTTACAAGGATTCGGAACTCGCTATCTTTCACAACCGGCGCGGCGTCGAACTCGAAAAGAAGAGCGACTATGCCGCTGCCCTCCCCGAATACAGCGAGGCGATTCGGCTCGACCCAAACTGGGCCATCCCCCTCACCAATCGCGGTTTCATCTACCGGCGGAGCCGCGACTATGATCGGGCGATCGCGGACTTTTCGGCCGCGATGAAGATCAATCCGAAATACGTAAATCCGGTCAACGGTCGCGGATTGGTCCGAATCGAGAAGGGCGAGATCGACGCCGGCCTCGCGGATCTCAACGAGGCGACTAAAATCGATCCCCGCTTTGCGGGCGCCTACGGCAACCGCGGTTACGCCTACCGGCTCAGGAATGACTTTGACCGCGCTATCGCGGAATATGACACGGCCATCGGGCTCGATGGCAAGAACCCGAACTGGTATCGCGACCGTGGCCTCTCTTGGCGCGGCAAGGGCGATCTCGATCGTGCTATCAAGGATTTCGATGAGGCGCTGCGCTTCGATGGCCGGTTCGTCGCCGCCTGGCTCGATCGCGGTGCGACCTACGAGCGCAAAGACGAGTTTGACGTCGCGATCGACAACTTCACCACGGCGATCCGCCTCAACCCGAATTCGGCACTCGCCTATGTCGATCGCACCCGCGTTTACCTGGACAAAGGCGACTTCGAGTTCGCGGTCGCGGACGCCGAGCAGGCCGTAAGACTTGGCCCGAACAGCGGCAACGCGGTCAATATGCGCGGCTTGGCCTTGAAGCTGAGCGGTCAACTCGACCGTGCCCTCCCCGATTTCGACGAGGCCATCCGTCTCACGCCGAAGTTCGCTGCGCCTTACGGCAATCGGGGCGACGTCTACCGCCAGAAGGGCGATCTCGACCGCGCCATCGCTGATTTGAGCGAAGGTATTCATCTTGATCCGAAGTTCATCACGGCTTTCACCAATCGCGGGCTTGCCTATGAGGCGAAGGGCGAGATCGAACTGGCGAAAGCAGACTTCAGGTCCGCCCTCTCCTTCACCACCACGAGGAACATCCGCGGCCGGGAGGCGATGGAAACCGCGCGCACGCGGCTCGCCGCGTTGGCGCCGGACGCCCGCGTGTCTAACAATGCCGCGGCCGCCGATCCGTCGCCAAAGCCTGGCGCAGCGCATACTACCGAGCGACGGGTCGCCCTTGTGATTGGAAACGGCTCCTACCGTTTCGTCCCGCAACTCCCGAATGCCACCCGCGATGCCGACGCAATCGCAACAGCACTCCGCAGCGTCGGCTTCGAGATCGTCGAATTGGAAAGCGATCTCTCGCGGGAGAAAATGGTTGAGGCATTGCGCGGCTTCTCGCGGCTCGCCGAGAAAGCCGACTGGGCGCTGGTCTACTACGCCGGCCACGGCATCGAGATGAACGGCACCAACTATCTCATTCCGGTCGATGCCCGGCTCGAGACCGACCGCGATCTCCAGTTCGAGGCACTGCCGCTCGATCAGTTGCTGGCGACAGTCGAGGGGGCGCGCAAGCTGCGCATCATCCTGCTTGATGCGTGTAGGGAGAATCCCTTCGGGCGGATGCGCCGCACGGTGGCGACGCGCTCGATCGGGCGTGGGCTTGCCCGCATCGAGCCCGAAGGCGGCACGCTCGTCGCCTACGCCGCGAAGCACGGAGAGGTCGCCCTCGACGGTGACGGCGCAAACAGCCCGTTCGTCTCAGCCATCGTCAAGCGCATCGCCACGCCCGGTGTCGAGATCAACAAACTGTTCCGCCTGGTCCGTGACGACGTGCTCGCTGCGACCGCCCATAAGCAGGAGCCGTTCGTGTACGGTTCGCTGCCGGGCGACGATTTCTATTTCAGCCCGCCGCTTGCAAAAAACCGGCGCTAAGAGCGCCGGTTTTTGGATTTGCGTAGGGTGCGCAAAGGCGGTCAAGGCCTGCGATCTTGGCACGGCGCTCGATCCGCCGTGCGCACCGGCGACCTCACATCATCAACACAGGCCTCAAGGTGCGCACGCTTCGCTTTGCGCACCCTACGAGTCCGAGCCCCTATACGCGCTCCAGGGGTATCTTCGGCACCGAGCCGCGGCTCGGGGGCGAGCCGCCGCCGTCGCCACGCGGGCCGCCGGGCGGCTTGGGCCGACGCGGTCCGTTGTTTGGAGGGCGCCGCTTGGCCTTTGGCCCGACCGGCGGGATCTTCTCCGGCTTCGGGGTCACCGGGCCGTCGAGGAACTCGAATGCTAGCTTGTCCTCGGCAGGCTGACCCTCGGTCGCCTCGGTCTTGACGACGATCACCTTCACGTGGCCGCCGTCCTTGAGCTTGCCGAACAATACTTCATCCGCAAGCGGCTTCTTGATGTGCTCCTGGATCACGCGAGCCATCGGCCGCGCGCCCATCTGCTCGTCGTAGCCGCGCCCGATCAGCCATTTGGCGGCTTCCTCGGACAGCTCGATGGTGACATCGCGCTCGTCGAGCTGGGCTTCGAGTTGCAGCACGAACTTCTCGACCACCATCGCGATGATTTCCGGCGTCAGGTGGTTGAAGGTGATGATCGAATCGAGCCGGTTGCGGAACTCCGGCGCGAACAGGCGATTGATTGCCTCCACGTCGTCGCCCTCGCGCTTGTTGCGGGTGAAGCCGTAGGCCGCCTTGGCAAGATCGGACGCGCCAGCATTCGTCGTCATGATCAGGATGACGTTGCGGAAATCGACCTGCTTGCCGTTGTGGTCGGTCAGCTTGCCATGATCCATGATCTGCAGCAGCACGTTGAACAGATCCGGATGCGCCTTCTCGATTTCATCGAGCAGCAGCACGCAATGCGGATGCTGATCGACGCCGTCGGTCAGGAGACCTCCCTGGTCGAAGCCGACATAGCCGGGCGGCGCGCCGATCAGCCGCGAAACGGTGTGGCGCTCCATGTATTCCGACATGTCGAAGCGGATGAGTTCGACGCCGAGCGTCGCCGCCAACTGCTTTGCCACTTCGGTCTTGCCGACGCCGGTCGGACCCGAGAACAGGTAGCAGCCGATCGGCTTTTCCGGCTCGCGCAGGCCGGCGCGGGCGAGCTTGATCGAGGCGGCGAGCGCTTCAATCGGCTTGTCCTGGCCGTAAACCACGCGCTTCAAGGTCGCTTCGAGATGCGCCAGAACCTCGGCATCGTCTTTCGACACCGTCTTCGGCGGAATTCGCGCCATGGTCGCAATCGTGGTCTCGATCTCCTTGAGGCCGATCGTCTTCTTGCGCCGGCTTTCCGGCAGCAGCATCTGGGCCGCGCCGAACTCGTCGATCACGTCGATCGCCTTGTCCGGCAGCTTGCGGTCATGAATGTAACGCGCCGACAATTCGACGGCCGCCTTGATCGCTTCGTTGGTGTAGCGGAGCTTGTGATAGTCCTCGAAATAGGGCTTGAGCCCTTTCATGATTTCGATGGCGTCCGGAACGCTCGGCTCGTTGACATCGATCTTCTGGAACCGGCGCACCAGGGCGCGGTCCTTCTCGAAGTACTGCCGGTATTCCTTGTAGGTCGTCGAGCCGATGCAGCGCACCGTGCCGGCGGCAAGCGCCGGCTTGAGCAGGTTCGATGCATCCATGGCGCCGCCCGAGGTCGCGCCGGCGCCGATCACGGTGTGGATCTCATCGATGAACATGATCGCGCCCGGATAGGCCTCGATCTCCTTGATCACCTGCTTCAGCCGCTCTTCGAAATCGCCGCGATAGCGCGTGCCGGCGAGCAGCGTGCCCATGTCGAGCGCAAACACCGTCGCGTTCTTGAGAACATCGGGGACTTCGCCATGGACGATGCGCCGCGCGAGGCCTTCGGCGATGGCGGTCTTGCCGACGCCCGGATCGCCGACGAACAACGGGTTGTTCTTCTGGCGCCGGCACAGCACCTGGATGGTGCGGCTGATCTCCTGATCGCGGCCGATCAGGGGATCGATCTTGCCGTCGCGCGCCTTCTTGTTGAGGTTGATGCAGTAGTTCTCGAGGGCGTCGCCCTTCTTCTTGGGCTCGTCGCCGGACTTCTGCTCGGCCTCCTCGTCGACACCGCGGCTCGGCCGCGCCTCGGTGAGGCCGGGACGCTTGGCAATGCCGTGGCTGATGTAATTGACCGCGTCGTAGCGGGTCATTTCCTGCTCCTGCAGGAAATAGGCGGCGTGGCTTTCGCGCTCGGCAAAGATCGCGACCAGTACGTTGGCGCCGGTCACCTCTTCGCGACCGGACGACTGAACGTGAATGACGGCGCGCTGGATCACGCGCTGGAAGCCGGCGGTCGGCTTGGAATCCTCGGCACCATCAGTGACGAGATTCTCGAGCTCGGATTCAACGTAAGCGACGAGGTTGCGGCGCAGCTTGTCGAGATCGACATTGCACGCCCGCATGACGGCAGCGGCGTCCTGATCGTCCACAAGCGCCAGCAGGAGATGCTCCAGCGTGGCGTATTCATGATGACGCTCGTTGGCGAGCGCCAGGGCCCTGTGGAGCGATTGCTCGAGGCTGCGCGAGAACGTTGGCATCAGGATCTCTTCTTCGTTGGTTACACTGGCAGCGTGGCATCCCCCTAGGGAATTCAGTTTCTAGTCACCGCGTTCCTTGTCGCACCTGCAGTTTTGCACTCGCTCATGTAGTCATCGCACCATTCAATTACAGCCGGTTCAGGGCACCGCCGGGCAAGCTCTCACTTTTTCTCCATGACGCATTGCAAAGGATGCTGATGTTTGCGCGCAAAGTCCATGACCTGCGTCACTTTGGTTTCGGCAACCTCGTAAGTGAAGATGCCGCATTCGCCGATGCCGTGATGATGGACGTGAAGCATGATGCGCGTCGCGCTCTCGCGGTCCTTGTTGAAGAAACGTTCAAGAACGTGAACCACGAACTCCATCGGCGTGTAGTCGTCGTTGAGCAACAGCACGCGGTACAAGCTCGGCTTCTTCGTCTGCGGCTTTGTCTTGGTGATGACCGCCGTGCCGGGCCCGTTCGGCTCGTTGCGCCGCTTGCGGTCGTCATCGGCCGCGCGCGGCTCAAGGCTGGGCCGGCCTTCCGACGGAATTGAATTGAGCGTCCTGGTCATAGAGCAAGGTAGGCTTTCAGCGTTCGATTGGCGGTAAGCATGCCGCAAACTCGTGCGTCGGTGTAGTTAAAAGTGAGGGCTCCCGCGCGCCCAAATAAGTACGGCACGGAGCTCGCGCCAGCACCGCCGTCGCGCGATATGCGACGATGAACGAATCGATCGCGACGACACACGCGCTCGTGATTGGTCGCAGGCATGATCCTCGGGCCGAAAACTGTCGGAACTTGAACGATCAAAAGATCGTTCAAGTTCCGACCTGTCCCGTCGCGCAGCATGACAGCCGTTGGCCTCTCGCTCACTTCGTTATCTCCAAGCCCGGTTTGGAGCAAATTCAAGGCCAGAAACTCGTTCCAGCCTCACGTGTCGGCGCGGAATCCGATCACGATTCGCGCGACCGAGACGCGTTTTTCCGGCGTGAGCTACGCACGAAAAAACCCGCCTGGCATCCCGGGCGGGTTACTTGCGAACCAGTTACTTGCAAATGCGAAGTCAGCAAACAGCGGCGCGTCAGCAATCCGACGCGCCTGTCGCGTCTCCTGGAAGGGCCGGTCCTTACTTCGTGACGACAGTCTTGCCGACGAAATTCTCGAACGGCTTGTAGCTCTCCTTGGCGAGATCGGCGTAAAGCTCGCCCATCTTGGTCGCCTGAGCCACGAAGCCCTCATAAGCGGTCTTCGCATAGGCGGTCTGGATCTCGATCGCCTTGTCGAGGGACTTGGCACCGAGCAGCTTCTCCAACGCCGCCGAGCCTTCCTCGAATGACTTCTTCGAGTAGTCGGCCGTCTCGGTGGCAATCGCCTGGACGCCCTTCGACACCTGGCCCCATACCCTCATGGTGGCGTCCATGTTGTCCTTGCCGTACTTTTGCATGTCATCGAAATTCTTGAGCATGGTGATCTCCCAACAGCCACATTCGGCCGTAATCTCGGCCGATTGGTTCATCCGATTGGCCGTCTCCGCCTATTTATGCCGCAGCGCACAAAAAGTCAACGCTCATTTTGCATCGCAAAATGAAAAGCGTCCCGGCCCTGGTTAATAAGTTGGCAACCCTGGAATCTTAGCCTGAGGGGAATGCCATGGTGCCGCCCCCTTTTGTGTTCAGGATTCGCCTTGTCCGTCTGCTGAGTTTTGCATCAGGGCCCGCCGGCCCGCATGACCAAGACGAGGAAAGCCAAGACTAGGGAACTCTTGGTAGGCTTATGCCTCGGACATGGGGAGTCCGGCGATAGCCGGATGGGAATTGGGGGAGACAGAGTTGACCGGCCAATCACCGATCTTGCGCGGGAGGCGCGGCGTTGCCGTTGGCTTCCTAGCAGCTCTTGCCGTCGTCAGTTTTGCCGCCAGCGAGGCCGATGCGCGCCGTTATGCTCGGCATGGCGCGCAAATCGAGAGCGACGGTCCGCCCTCTTCCGCGATCGTCGTCGATGCCAACAGCGGCGAAGTCCTCCATTCCAGCAAGGCCGACGAGCTGCGCCATCCGGCGTCGCTCACGAAGATCATGACGCTCTACCTGCTGTTCGAGCGCCTTGATGCCGGCAAGCTCAAGCTCGATACGCCGCTCTCCGTTTCTGAACACGCGGCCGACCAGGCGCCGACCAAGCTTGGTTTGAAGCCCGAACAAACCATCGTGGTCGAAGATGCCATCAAAGGGTTGGTCACGCGATCCGCCAATGACGCCGCGGTGGTCATTGCCGAGGCCATTGCCGGCGATGAGCGCAGCTTCGCTGAGATGATGACCCGCAAGGCACATGCGCTCGGAATGAGCCGCACCGTCTATCGCAATGCGTCAGGCTTGCCGAGCGACGAGCAGGTCACCACCGCGCGCGACCAGGCCACCCTGGGCCGCGCCATCCAGGAGCGGTTCCCCCGCTACTACACATATTTCTCCACCGTCACCTTCAACTATCACGGTCAGTCGATCCGCAATCACAACCAGCTGCTCGGCCGGGTCGAAGGCGTCGACGGTATCAAGACCGGCTATACGCAGGCCTCGGGGTACAATCTCGTGACTTCGCTCAGGCGCGGTAACAAGCATCTCGTCGCCGTCGTGCTCGGCGGGTCGTCGGCAGGCTCGCGCGACGCCAAGATGCGCAACCTGATCGACGAATACATCCAGGTCGCATCTTCAAAGAAGACGGCCCCTGCGATTGCGGAAGCGCCGGCTGCGCATGAGACGGTTACCGCCCAGGCCCGTCCGGCTGAGGTCCGTCCATCCGAGAACCGGCAAGCCGAGAAGAAATCGACCGAGAAGAAATCGACCGAGACGAAGACGGCGGACGCCCGTGCACCCTCGGCGCCTGCCCCTGCAAAAGATGCGCGCGCGACGGGCCGGCCGAACCCGGCGGCCGTCTATGCCGTGGCTTCCTACTCGCAGCCGATACCGTGGCCGAGCGCAAACGCGCCGGCAGCGGCACCCGCTGCTCCCGCGCCGGCGGCTATAGCGGCGCCGACGGCGCCGGTCGCCGCAGCGCCCGCTGTAACAGCGGCTCCGCCTCCGCCTCCGCCGGTGGCCGCAGTCGCACCCGCTCCTGCTCCGACGCCGCCTCCAGCTCCAGCACCTGCTGCTCCCGCAAGTCGTTTGTCGGCAGCGGCGGTCGTTGCGCCGCAAGTCCAGCGGCCGGCTGAACCGGCAGGCGAGCCCATCAAGCCGATCCCGGTCAAGACCGTGAAAGTGAAGCTCGCACCGACGCGGTCGGCTTCGATCGACACGCCGCCACCGGTCAAAACAGTCGTCGACGAGCCTACGCCCATGCGGGCTCCCGATCGTGCGTCGGCCAGCGTCGCCCCTCCCCTGCCGGCTCCGGCACCCCAGCGGAAGGCCGTCGTCGATGAACCGGCGGCGCCTATGCCGCCCCGAACGACAGAATTCCCGGTCGCGGCCGTCCCGGTACCTGCAACGACGCCGGTGCCCACTCAGAGATTCTCCGCCGCGGCGCCCTCGCCTGCGGATGAAGTGCCCGCGGCCGCAGCAGTTGCCGCGCCGATCCGCGCCCCAGTTCCGGCAAGCGCGCCGATTGAAGCTCTGCCGCTTCGAACCTCACAAGCCGAAAATGCAGTGCTGCGGGCTTCGCAGACCGACAGCACGGTCGTCCACACTGGCTGGATCATCCAGGTCGGCGCCTACGACAACGAATCGGATGCCAAACAGCGGCTGACGATGGTGCAGGCCCATGCCGCCACCATGCTGTCGCACGCCGATCCGTTTACCGAGCCGGTGGCCAAGGGCGACAAGACTCTCTACCGCGCCCGTTTCGCCGGATTGCAAAAGGACCAGGCCGAGGCGGTATGCAAGCAACTAAAACGTAACGATATCGATTGTATGACTATCAGGAACTGATGGTCGCCTGAGCCACAGACGTCAAATAACGGTGAGGCATCAACCAAACAGGAGCATGTAGCGTTTAAGACGTGAGATGAGGATGCACAGTCTCCTCACCACGTAGTGTGTTAGGAGTCAGCGATGGCGTCGAAGCAGCACATCCTTCGCTTCATTGACGCGGGCAGCGAGATACGTCGACCCCCCCTGGTCGGGATGCAGTTTCTTCATGAGCCCGCGGTGAGCCCGCCCGATTTCGTCCGCGCTCGCTCCCGGTTGAAGGCCAAGGATCTTGTAAGCCTCCTCCTCCGTCATTTTGCCGGACCGCGCCACGCCACCCTGCCCCGTTGCCGCGTCGTCCTGAACGTTCTCACGCCATCGGGGATGCCGGCGGTCAAGATACGCGGCCAGTAGATCGCGGCTTTCCGCATCGAACTCGCCTAGCAGTCCGGTCAGCGCCGACAATTCGAGCTGATCGAGTTTTGTCCCGGCGTACCGACCGGCGATGATCGTTCCGGTCATGGCGCCGCTGTCGTGATCGAGTTCGACCTCAAGGAAGTTCGAGCGTACGCGCGAAACCTGGCCGGAACTTCTCCGGCCAAGGTTGAGCCAGTTTGCTGCGCTCTGCGGCCACCAGCCCAAGAGACCGAGGCCCGCAGCGCCCAGCGGCATTGCGATTGAGAGCTGTCCCCGCGAGCCCAGGAAGGCGGCACCCGCGAGCGCGAGAATGCCTCCTGCGGTGCGTCCGACCTTGATCATCTTCTTCGGATCGGCGTTGGCAAAGGCCTTCAGCAGCCACAGTGCGAACACCACCGCGATGACGGCGATGAACAGGGTCGGCATTGCTATCTCATCTGCTCCAGAAGCCGCGTCGCGCCGGCCTGGCGCCGCGCCGACAGGTCAGTGAGCGCCTTCATGCCGCCCGCCGCAAATGCCGCGACCGCGCGCAACAGCTCACGCAGTTCATTGGCGGCGCCAGCGTTAAAGCGACAATAGGCACCGCGCGACAGGCGGGCAATTTCCCGAAACGCCTGCTCGGCGGCAGGATCGCCACCCTCCTGAAATACAAAAGCCGGCACGCCGAGAAGCCCAAGCTCACCTGCCCGGGCGCACAAGTCGTCGACTGATTCCTCCATGGCATCGCCGACGTAGACGAGCGCCTGCACCCTGGCAGCTTCGGTCTCGCGCCGCGCATGAGCGAGGATTTTGCGAATCTGGGTGTGACCTCCGCGGCAGTCGATCTGCTCCATCAGCGCCGCGAGCGCCTTCGGCTCGGCGACCCATTTCGACGACCGGCATTCGGAGAGACCGCGGAAATAGACGAGCTGCACGTCGAGCCCGCCGATCGCCTGCGCTTCCTGGAACATCTCCGCCTGGAGCTTGCAGGCCGTGTCCCACGTCGGTTGGCGACTCATGGTGGCGTCGAGGGCGAAGATGAGGCGGCCGCGTGCGCCAGACGGCGCGGTGCGCACTGTCGAGCGGACCTTTTCCAAGAACTCATCGATCTCGGCGCGTGACGATTGCTCCGACATGCCTTGTCCGGTCGGTGCCGGCGTGCGCTCATCCGGTGGGGTGGACATTTCGGGCCTCATCGGTCGGCCGCTTCGGCCGCGCTCATATTAGCGCATGTGGCCTTGGCGTCGACTTGGCGCAATGGGCGTCGGGGTTCAGGTGCGCGCCCGAACTTTCTCGCGGTGTTTGGTCGGCAAGTTCAGGCTCGCAACGAGCGCGCGGGCCTCCTCCTGCGCGGCGACGTGGGACAGGCTTGGACGCGTCCCGAGCACATCGGCGTCGATCGGATCAACCGCAGTGACGCCGCGGGGAAAGAACTCGCGATAGACGGCGCGTTCGGCAAACCCTTCGACGCAGCGGAAATCGAAAATCTCCGCCATGGCGTCGAGGGCTTCGCCCACAATCTGCCGGTAGCGCGCGGCCGCCGCGGTAAGGCGATTGCGCACGACGATCCAATCGGTCGGCGTAGCGTCGATCTCGCGGCGTTGGCGGCGTGCCTCGCGCACCATCTCGGCATAATGCCCGCCGCCCATGAACTTCAACGTCACCGGATCGATGGTCGCGAGCACGTCGAGATCGAGCGTGCTGTCGTTGAGCGGCGTGATCAGCGTGTCGGCCATGGAATGAGCGAGGCGGCCGAGATAGGTGTCGGCGCCCGGCGTATCGATGATGACGAAATCAAATGCCCCCTCGACGGCCGCCACCGCCGCCGAAAAATCCGCAAGCTCGCGCGCCTCGTTCTCGTCGATGCGCAGGCTGTCGCCCGGCATCACCCGGTGATGGGCGGGCAGTTCAAGATAAAGCCGCGCATGCTTCGACCAATCGCGGCGCCGCTCGATGTAATGGGTGAAGCTCGACTGGCGGCCATCGAGATCGATCGTCGCCACGCGATACTGCGCCTGCATCAGCGCGACCGCGACGTGAATCGCCAGCGTCGATTTTCCGGATCCGCCCTTCTCGCTGCCGATGACGATAACGTGGGCGGAGGACTTCGCCCCTGCATCCGCTCCGTTTACGCCCGTCGCCATACTGCCTCCGGCCCAATTTCCTGTGGGCCTCAGCCGGCAGGGTCAAGGATAACGCGCTGACGGCAGCGATTTATCATGAATCCGTGGCGCCGGCGACAGGCCTTTGTTAGTTTCCCGGCCCCGCCGGCTCTGCCGGACGACCGCGGAGTGTCCGCGGATGTCATCAGGCTTCTTCAAGAGGACAAACATGGCGCGCGGCCCGTCGATTGTGCGAACGGTTGCCGCGCTCGATCGGGCCACCGTCAAGTTGCGCGCCAGGGACAAGCGGATCGCGCTCGTGCCGACCATGGGGGCGCTGCATGCGGGACATCTCGCGCTGGTGCGCCAGGCGCAGCGCCGCGCCGACCGCGTCGTGGTGTCGATTTTCGTCAACCCGACGCAGTTCGCTCCGCACGAGGATCTCGCGAGCTATCCGCGCACGTTCGAGACCGATATCGCAGCCCTCGGCGACGCCAAGGTCGATCTCGTTTGGGCGCCGTCCGCGGATGTGATGTACCCGGAAGGCTTCGCAACAAGCGTGATCGTCAAAGGCCCCGCCATGGCCGATCTCGAGGATCGCTTCCGGCCGCATTTCTTCGGCGGCGTCGCGACGGTCGTCGCAAAGTTGTTCGCGCAGTGCCGGCCGGACTTCGCCATGTTCGGCGAAAAGGACTACCAGCAACTCAAGACCGTGACCCGGATGGCCGCCGATCTCGACCTGAAAGTGAAAGTGATCGGTGTTCCGACCGTGCGCGAGAAGGATGGTCTCGCCCTCTCCTCACGCAATGTCTATCTGTCGCCGGCCGAGCGCGCCGCGGCACCAACGCTCTACCGCACGCTAACCGGCTCCGCGACGCGAATCGCGGTGGGCGAACCGATCGCGCAAGTGATGAGCGAGGGCGCGATCGCAATCGAGGAGGCGGGCTTTGTCCTCGATTATTTCGAGGCGCGTCACGCCGAGACGCTCGCCCGCACCGAGACCTACGGTACGGCGCCGCTTCGCCTCCTCGCCGCCGCGCGGATCGGCAAAACGCGCCTGATCGATAACGTTGCGGTGCCTTAAGTCTCGCACCTCGTAGGGTGCGCAAAGCGAAGCGTGCGCACCGCGCGGCGCGATCCCATAGGCCGCGCGTGCGCACGGCGGAATAACGTCCATGCTCTCACCGGTAGTGCCCTGGCCGACTCTGCGCACCCTACAGGGACAGCGCGGGACATCCGCTACGTCTCCAGCCGCGCGCGCAAATCCTTGAAGCCCTGCACGAAGCGCGCAAGCGTGTCCGAGATGGCGCCGCGCGGCAGCATGACCTCGATCAGCGAGAACATGCCGCGCCGTTTGGCGGCGTCCGCCAGCGCATCGGCGAGAGCGCCACGCGTCGCGACGCGTACGCCGTGGCCCCCGAGCGGTCCGGCCATGTCGGCGAAATGCCAGTCGCTCAAGTCGTTGAACTGCGATTCCGGCTGGAAAGCGCGCAGCATCTCCCAGCTCGCATTGTTGAACAGCACGACAATGGGATCGAGGCCGTAACGCCGGCAATTACCGAGTTCGAAGCCAGTCATCTGGAAGGCGCCGTCGCCCACCAGGATCAGCGGTCGCAGCTTGCCGCTTGCGGCAAGCCCGATGCCCGCCGGCACACCGAAGCCCATGCCGGAGTAATAGCCGGGCGCCACCAGAGCGGTGTGCTCGATCTCCATCGCGGTAAACAGGCAATCGCCGATGTCGCTCGCGATCATCATCGGCCCATGGGCTGCAAACAGATCGTTGATGGCGCAGGCGATGTCTGAGGGAGCAATGGCCTCGTCGTCGTGCGGCAGCCCGCGCCGAAACGGCGGGGGCGGTTCGATCTTGCGAGCGCGGCGGCGCGGCACGGGTGCGTCGGCTGCAACCGCGGCGACGATCGCGTCGAGCGGAATGCCCGCATAGGCATGGTGGCCGATCATGATCGTGCGGTCGATCGCAAGCATCGTCCGGCGCGGATCGAGCCGGCGGCGCGACAACGCGAAGTTGGTGTCCGAGAGAATGACACCGAGCAGCAACGCTGCGTCGGCGTCCTCGACAAGCTTCGTCACCGCTGGCTCGCCGGCGGCGCCGAGATAAGTACCCGCGACGACGTCGTTGTGTGTCGCGAGAAGGCCGCGCCCCATGAACGTCGTCACCACCGGGGCGTTGAGGCGCCGCGCAAGGTCCGCCACCGCGTCCTCGACGCCGTAGCGGCGCACTTCGACGTCGACCACGATCACCGGCCGCTTCGCCGCGCGCATCCGTTCCGTGATTTCTGCCGCGCATTCGGCGAGCGCGTCGGCATCGACCGCGCTCTTCGGCAGGCGTTTGACGGGCGCGACCTCCGCACCGACCATGTCGCGAGGCATTTCGATATAGACCGGCAGCGAGCGCTCGAGCGCCGAGCGCAGGACCCGCGCGATCTCCGCTGGTGCGGTCGCGGCATCGGTGAGAAACGCCTGATCGCAGGTGATCTCGCGAAAGATCGCGGCCTGGCTGTCGACCGTGCGCGCCTGGTGATGGAGCAGGAGCCCGCTCGTGCGCTCGCGCGCTCCGGGTGCGCCGGAGATGACGACGACCGGCGAGCGTTCCGCGTAGGCACCCGCGACCGCATTGACGAGATTGAGCGCGCCCGCGCCGTAGGTCACGACGGCGACGCCGATTGCGCCGTGATAGCGCGCGGCTGCATCCGCCGCGAAGCCCACGGCGGGCTCGTGGCTCAGGGTGAAATACGGAAGGATGCCGCTCTCTTCGACAACCTTGAAGAAGGGCAGCACGAAATCGCCGGGGATGCCGAAGATTTCGCGCGCACCATGCTCCTTCAACGTGCCGAGCAACGCCTGGGCGAGATGTGGAATGGCACCCTCCCCTCACCGACTCGTTAGGCTCAAGCCATCCTAGAGTTGCGGCGAGTCATCCCTGCCACGTCATAGCCACGCTTGTCGCAGCCATCCGCGTCTTACGTTCACTGCAATATGCCAGCGACATACGCGGGCATGACAAAGAAGCGGTATGGCTCACGCCCGTTTCAACCGTTCGATCGACGGACGCTCGCCGGTCGCCTTGCCGCTGATCGGCGGGCGCGGCCACTTGGCAACGCCCGGCTCGATGCCAAAAGTATAGTCGAGCGAATACCACGGGCCTTTGATATCGGGCGCAGGCGCCGGCTCCTTGTCGTGACGCACATAATGGCCGATCAGCGCGCGCGTTACGCCAAACTGCGAATCGGTCTCGAGGTTCGGATCGTCGTCACTGTACACCTGCGAGACGTGGGTCTTGAAGCCGGACTTGTAGATCAGGAAATGCAGATGCGCCGGGCGCATGTTGGCGCGACCCTGGGCGCGCAGGAGGTCGCCCACCGGCCCATCCACCGGGATCGGATAGCCGGCCGGCTTGATGCTGCGGAACGAGATATGGCCGTCCGCGTCGGAGATGAACTTGCCGCGCAGATTCCAGTCGGCCTGCACGGGGTCCTGATTTTCGTAAAGGCCCTCGGTCGAGGAATGCCAGATGTCGACCTGCGCGCCGGCAACGGGCTTGCCCTGCTCATCCTTGATCCACGCATTGACGAAGATCGGCTCGCCGGGGGTCGGCGAACGCACGATCGAAGCGCCATTCTCCATGCGCGGCGAATCTGGCCGCCAGAACGGGCCAAGCAGGTTCGCGGTGGTCTCGGTTGTGCCGTTGTTGCCGTTGTTGAGGAGGCAGACGAGGCTCGAGAAACCGAGCGTGCCGGAAATCAGGACGACCTCGTTGTGAGTGTCGGTGGTGCGCCTGCCGAGTTCGGCGATGTAGGCGGCCGCGACTTGAAACTCGGGCTCCGTCAGCTTCACCTCGCGGGCGAAGGCATGCAGGTGGCGCACCAGCGCGGACATGACTTCCCGGAAGCGCGGGTCGGGCGCGCGAGCAATCTCGGCCAGCACGGCCGGTGTCACCTCTTCCTGATTGCGAATGATCATTATCTTCTCCGATTTCCGATCGTTGGGCGTTATTGCGGGATCGGGGTGAGCATAGCACCGGTTGAATTTCCGCCAAATCGGCGCAAAGTGACGCGAACGCTGTCTCTCCCGCCGACCGCGGCGGGAGAGACACTCAGAGAGAAACTGGAGGATTTCCGTGTCCACTGCCGCAGCCGAGAACGTCGCCCCGTCCGCGCGCGTCGATGCGCGCGAGGCCATGGAACGGCTCAATGCCGAAGCCGGCAAGTTCAACATCTGGCTGCGCACCCAGGCGAATGCGCCGGCGCAGCAGCCATGGTTCCGGGACACCGGCATCGATGCGGGCGGCAAGCTTGCGGCCGGGCGCGTCGGGGCAAACCAGATCAAGACTGCGGCGCATCGCTGGCGCTGGAATGAGATCGGCCCTTACCTGGACCGCATCGCCGAAATCGCCCGCACCTCCGACGTGCCTCCGATCGAGTTCGCGGAGCGCCAGCAGTTCCTGTTGACAAATCCGGGCCTGGGCGGCCGTCTCCAGGTCACCAATACGATCCGCTGCGCGGTATCGATCTACAACCCCGGCGATGTCGCCCCAGTTCACGTCCACACGCCGAATGCGAGCCGCACGATTCTGTCGGACAACGGCGGCTACACCGTTGTCGAGGGCGAGCGCTGCGAGGCCGGCCGCGGCGACCTCATTCTAACCCCCCACGGCACCTGGCACGACCACGGCAATGACGGCGCGACCCCGGTGGTGTGGGCCGACGTGCTCGATTTCCCCCTGATGGAGTTCCTCGACTGCGTGTGGCTTGACGACGAATTCCACGGCGAGCGCGCCGGCAACACCCGCGCCCAGGCACCGAAGCAGGGCGACGGCTACTCGCAGCGGCTCTACGGCGCCGGCGGCATGCTGCCGGGATTCGTTTCCCACCAGCGCGGCTTCGGCGCACAGGCGACACCGATGATCCATTATCGGGGCGCCGAAATCCGCAAGACGCTTGCCGGTCTCGCCAAGGAGGCGGGCGACCCTTACGAGGGCATCACCGTCAAGTTCGTCAATCCCGTGAACGGTGCGCCAGTGTTCCCGACGCTCGCCTATAGCGCGCAGCTGCTGCGGCCGGGCGAGGAAACCCGCCTCAAGCGCGAGACCGCGAGCACGATGTACATCGTGGTCGAAGGCAGCGGCGCAACGGAAATCGCCGGCAAGCGGTTCGATTGGGAGCGTAACGATATCTTCGTTGTCCCGAATTTCCTATGGCGTCGCCACCTCAACACCGGGACCAAGGATGCCGTGCTTTACGCCGTCTCCGATGCACCGCTGATGGAGAAGGTCGGCCAATACCGTTCCCAGGGCCGCACCAAGGATGGCGCCGTCGAGAACCTGGTGGCGTAGGAGGCCATCGCAATGACAAAGCTGCTAGAACAGGCAATCACGACCGTGCGTGACCTCCCCGAAGAGGACCAGGAGGCGATCGCGGCCGTCATGCTGTCCATGGCGGGTGTCGATGCGCCCGTGGTCCGACTCGATCAGGAGACGAGGGCTGCAATCCGAGAAGGAGTGGCGCAAGCCAGGCGCGGTGAATTCGTGCCGGACGACGTCGTAGCCGAATCCGACAAGCGTCATGGCGTATGAGGGTTCGGTACACGCGGCGCGCCTTTGCCGATCGCGAGGAGATTTTTGAGTACATCGAAAAGCGCAATCCTGAGAGCGCTCGCGCCGTTAAAGCCGATATCATCAAGGCGATCCGCCGGTTGGAGCAATTCCCGCGCTCAGCGCCGGCAACCGACGAGCCAGGCATCTTCGAACTCGTCGTGCCGCGGCGCCCCTACAAGGTCTATTATCGCGTCGAGAACAGCGAGGTGTGGATCGTCCACATACGCGACGCCCGACGAAAGCCGTGGCAAGGTGGAGGATAGCGGCCTCGGTCCTGCCGAGAAATCTTCATGCCCGCAGGCGGCATCTCACTCTAAAGCAGGCGCCTCCTCATGACTAACGTCATCCGGATCGGCAATGTCACGGTTCAGCGCATCGTCGAGCAAGAGACGACGTTCCTGCCGGCGCTGGAGGTGCTTCCGGCGCTGACGCCGGAGTTGCTCGCGGAAAACCGTCATTGGCTGGAGCCCACGGCGCTCGACCCGAACGGCTATCTCATACTGTGCTTCCAATCCTACATCCTGCGCACACCTCATCATGTCATTCTGATCGACAGCTGCATCGGCAATCACAAGCCGCGGCCCAATCGGCCGAAATGGCATATGAAGTCGGACGAAACCTACATGACCGCGCTCGCTGCCGCGGGGCTGCGGGTCGAAGACATCGATTTCGTGCTGTGCACGCATTTGCATGCCGACCATGTCGGCTGGAATAGCCGCCTCGACAACGGACGCTGGGTCCCGACGTTTCCGAACGCGCGCTACGTCTTCGCGGCGGATGAGTATGCTCACTGGACCCGAGTCAATGCCAAGGCGCCGGTGGCGCCTTTCAACGACAGCGTCCTTCCCGTCGTCGAGGCGAACCGCGCCGACTTGGTGCAGAGCGACCACCGGATCGGAGACCTCGTCCATCTGCTGCCAACGCCGGGGCACACGCCCGGTCACGTGGCCATCGCGTTCGGACGCGACGGCACTGACGGCGTCTTCAGCGGCGACCTCATTCACACGCCGCTGCAGACGCGCTATCCGGAATTGTCGGTCGTGTTCGATGTCGACCCCGCAAAGGCTGCGGTGACGCGGCGCCAATTCCTCGAGCGCTGCTGCGACACCAGGACCCTGTTCTGTCCCGCCCATTTTCCGTCTCCCTCCTGGGGTCGGATCAAACGCTGGGACAACGGGTTCCGCTGCGAGCACATGACGTCCGATAGCTAACGCTCCACAAGCGGAGCGGTCTGCCGATCCCGATCGGCCGAACCGTCGCAATGCTGTACGATGCATCGGGATGCCCCGGATTGTGCTCGCGATCGCAGGCGCTCGGTCCCGGGGGCGTTCTACGGAGAGGCACGATGCCCGCCACGCGCTACCACAAGACTCGCATCGGCAATCATGTCCTGAAGCCCGAGACGCTGATGCTCGGCTATGGCTACGATCCGGCGCTCTCGGAAGGCTCGGCCAAGCCGCCGGTGTTTCTCACCTCGACATTCGTGTTTCGCACGGCCGAGGATGGCCGCGACTTCTTCGATTACACGGCCGGACGGCGCGAGCCGCCGGCGGATGGCTCGTCGGGCCTCGTCTACTCGCGGTTCAACCATCCCAATCTGGAGATCGTCGAGGATCGCCTCGCCGTTTATGAGGGCGCCGAGCAAGGTCTCGTCTTTTCCTCGGGAATGGCAGCGATCGCGACATCGATCCTGGCCTGCGTCCGGCCCGGCCAGGCGATCCTGCACAGCCGGCCGCTCTACGGCGGCACCGAGGTGCTGATCGATACGACGGTGACGCCGTTCGGCATTGCCGCTGAATCGTTTGCGGATGGACTGAGCGAAAGCGAGGTGCGGGCTGCGGCCGAACGCGCCACGGCGCGCGGGCGCGTCGCGATGATCTTCATCGAGACGCCGTCCAATCCGTTGAACACGCTGGTCGACATCGCGCTGATGCGTCGCATCGCCGACGAGATCGGCAAGCGGCAGGGGTCGCCGCCGATCATCGGCTGCGACAACACCCTGCTCGGGCCGGTGTTTCAGGCGCCGCTCAAGCATGGCGCCGATCTCTCCATCTATTCGCTGACGAAATATGTCGGCGGTCACAGCGATCTCATCGGCGGCGCCGTCATGGGCTCGCGGGCCCAGCTCAAGCCCATTCGCGCGCTGCGCAGCGCCATCGGCACGCAGCTCGATCCGCATTCCTGCTGGATGCTGAGCCGGTCATTGGAAACGGTCGCGCTGCGCATGGAGCGTGCAGCCGCCAATGCGAAGACGGTGGCGCTGTTCCTCTCGGAACATCCGCAGGTCGCGCACGTGCACTATCCTCCGCTGCTGCCGCCGGATGACCCGACCCGCCTGCTCATGGAGCGGCAGTCCACATCTGCGGGCTCGACCTTCTCGTTCGAGGTCAAGGGCGGCCAAGCGGAGGCCTTCGCCTTCCTCAACCGGCTGGAGGTGTTCAAGCTTGCCGTCAGCCTCGGCGGTACCGAATCCTTGATCTGCCATCCGGCGACCACCGTCCATTCCGGGCTGAGCGAAGCGGCTCGGCGCGAAATCGGGATCACACCGGCCCTGATCCGCGTGTCGGTCGGGATCGAGAATCCGGACGACCTTATTGCCGACATTGCCCAGGCATTTGCGACTGCGTCGATCGCGAATGCCCGCGGCTGACGAAAACGACAAGAACAGAGGAGACCGCCATGAACGATCGACTGCGCTTTCCGTCGCGCCGCGGAATTCTCGCCTCGGCCGCATGCGCCGGGCTCGTGGTGGCAATCGACGATGGCTTCGCCCAGAGTCTCGCGCCGACGCCCGCTTGTCACGATGGCGACGAGCCGACATTGCCCGAGACGGAAGGCCCGTTTTTCAAGCCGCGGTCACCTCTGCGCAGCGACCTGCGCGAGCCCAGCCTGCCGGGGCGGCCGGTCGAGCTTTCCGGCCGCGTGCTGACACGCGCATGCCGGCCGGTTGCGGGCGCAATCGTCGATCTCTGGCAAGCCGACGATACCGGTGAATACGACAATAAAGGCTTCCGCCTCCGCGGCCACGTCTTCACCGATTCTGAGGGCCGCTACACCTTCCGCACCATCGTGCCCGGCCTTTATCCCGGTCGCACGCGGCACTTCCATGCCAAGATCCAAGCACCGAAAGCGCCGCTGTTCACCACGCAATTCTACTTTCCCGACGAGCCGCGCAACCGCACCGATGCGTTCTTCCATCGCGAACTGGTCATGCAGGTCGCGTCCGCCGAGGATACCTTACGGGCGCGGTTCGATGTGGTGCTGGCGATCCGCTAGCGCTATGGCTGCCAGCCTGGCGGCGCACCGTGCCGCTCGATTGCGGCCACGATTTCGCGGTGGCGACGCTGATCCCGCTTCATGCTCACCGAGATGATCGCGTGCAGCGACGGCAGCAGCAACAGCGGATGGAAGATGAGCCCAAAGACCAGGCACAGCACGAGGAGCACCAGGTTGAAGACGGCCGAGAACGGCTGGCCGTTGAGCAGCAGGCCCAACGGCGGAAGAAAGGCTGCGACGAGGTAGATCATCTCAAGGCACCCCGCTCAGGTCGCCGGAACTCCGCATCGCGGAATGTAGATTGCGGATTCGCCGGCGCAATAGCGATCAGAATCGCCGCCGGGTGCGATTTTCGGCAGATATCATGGCGACACTTGGTCTCGCTCGCGCCCGCGGGTTTCGCGGCGGTACCCGTCACGCTGGAAAAGGTCCGAGTTGGCGTCTATGACTGACGCAGATGCCCGCCCCAAAGCCAACTCCGCACCATGAACCGTGAGCGCCTCGTCCCGCTGATCGTGGCGGTGGCCCTGTTCATGGAGAACATGGACTCAACCGTCATCGCGACGTCGCTGCCGGCGATCGCCGCGGACATCGGCTCGAGCCCGCTGGAACTCAAGCTCGCGATCACCACCTACCTGCTGGCGCTCGCCATCTTCATTCCGGCGAGCGGCTGGATGGCAGACCGCTTCGGCGCCCGCACGATCTTCCGCACCGCCATCGCCATATTCCTGGTCGGCTCGATCGGGTGCGCACTCTCCGACTCGCTCGTCAATTTCGTGATAGCGCGTTTCATCCAAGGCGCGGGCGGGGCCATGATGTCGCCCGTCGGGCGGCTGGTGCTGGTGCGCACCGTCGACCGCCGCAAGCTCCTCGACGCCATGGCGCTGCTCACCATGCCGGCGCTGGTCGGACCGATCCTCGGCCCCGCGCTCGGAGGCTTCATCACCACCTACGCGACCTGGCACTGGATCTTCCTCATCAACATCCCGATCGGCCTCATCGGGATCATCCTGGTGAGCGTCTTCTTCGAGAATGTCCGCGCCGAAAACCCCGATCGGTTCGATCTGGTTGGGCTCGCCCTCATCGGGTTTGGCGTAGGCGGCATCGCCTTCGGCCTCACCGTCACCGGCATCAACGTGGTGCCGAGCTATGTCGCGCTGCTGCTCGTCGTCGGCGGCGCGGCGGCGACGTTTGTCTATGTGCTGCGCTCGCGGGGCATGCCGTCGCCCGTGATCGATCTCTCGCTGTTCAAATTGCCGACGTTCCGCGCCGGGGTCGCCGGCGGCTTTTTGTTTCGCATCGGCGCCGGGGCGCTGCCGTTCCTGTTGCCGCTTCTGATGCAACTCGGCTTCGGCATGACGCCGTTCCAGTCGGGGCTCATCACGCTGTCGTCGGCAGTCGGCGCCATGCTGATGAAGTGGGCAGTGCCGCGCATCCTGCGGCGGGTCGGGTTCCGCGCCGCGCTCACCTGGAACGGCGCCATCGCTGCTACGATGCTCGCGGCGTGCGCCGCCTTCACGATCACGACACCGGTGCCGCTGATGGTCGCGGTGCTGCTGACGGGCGGCTTTTTCCGCTCGCTGCAGTTCACGAGCGTCAATGCCATCTCGTTTGCGGAGATCGATGCGGCCCGCACGAGCCGCGCCACGGCTCTCATCGCGGTCGCGCAGCAGCTCTCCCAATCGGTCGGTGTCGCGACCGGCGCGCTCGCCGTCGAAACCGTGCTGCATTTCAAGGGCACGACCAAGCTCGTCGCCGAGGACTTCCCGCCGGCGTTCCTCCTGGTTGCGCTGATCTCGGCAAGCTCAGTCCTGCTGTTCGCACGGCTGCCCGCCGACGCCGGCGCCGACATGGCCGCGCGCGAAGCAGGCGACCACAAGGCTGCGTAAGGACTGCGGCTACCCAGAAGCGGCGAGCCGCTCAAGCGCGGCGCCGGCAATCACATAGTTCTTCGCGTCGACGACATCGACGAAACCAAGCCGCTCGTAAAGCGCGGCGGCACGATTGCCCGCACGCATCGTCAGTTCGACCATGACGCTCCTGCGCACCTTGGCGAAAGCAGCGACGCGGGCGAGCAATGCCGTGCCGACGCCGTGACCGCGAAAGCGCGCCTCGACGCAGAAGTCGAGCAGCGCCACCGCCGGGCCGACCCAGCCGGGGAAATAGCGCTCGCTGCAGATGGCGATCCCGACGATTTCGGCCTTCGTGCTCGGCGACGTAGATTGTGAAGCGCGCGTTCGGACCGAAGCCGTCGCGCTCCCAATCCCCTGCCTCGGCGTTCACCGTGTAAGCGATGTCGTCGCTGACGGCGAGTTCGAGCTTGAGCTGCATGATGCCGGGAATGTCGGCGGCAAGCGCGTCACGGACCGCAAACGTCAGAGAAGAGCTGGCCGGCATGGGCAAAGCCTACGGCCCGCCATGCCGGCCAGCCGATCCGCGAATGCTGCGCGCCCCGCAAACAACCTGATCGATAAGGGTTAATGAATCGTTACCGATAGCAGGAGGGCCGATTTGCCTAGGTGTGGGGACGAAAGCCCGTCGCCAGCACGTAGAGTTCCGCCGAATTGGCTCGGCTTGCGGACGGTTTGACGTGACGAACGATGGCAAAATCGCGCTTCAGCGTCGCGAGAAGCTCGCCTTCGGTGCCGCCCTGGAGAACCTTGCACAGGAACGCCCCGCCCGGCCGCAGCACCTCGCGGGCAAACTCGGCGGCTGTTTCCGCGAGCGCCATGATCTTGAGATGATCGGTCTTGCGGTGGCCGGTCGCGTTGGCCGCCATGTCGGACAAAACGACATCGGCCGGCCCACCAAGCAATGCCTTCAGACGATCCGGCGCCGACGGATCAAGAAAATCGAGGTTGAGAAAATCGACGCCCACGATCGCCGGCATGTCGAGGAGATCGATCGCGACGACTTTTCCCGCCTTCCCCTCCCCTGCCCCACTGTCGGTGCCGACGCGTTTCGCGGCGATCTGGCTCCAGCCGCCAGGCGCGGCGCCAAGATCGGCAACCCTGCCGCCCGGCTCGAACAGGTGGTACTTGTCGTCGATCTCGGCGAGCTTGTAGGCCGCGCGCGAGCGCAATCCTTCGCGTTTTGCCTGCGCGACATAGGGATCGTTAAGCTGGCGCTCGAGCCAGCGCCGCGACGCCGGAGTGCGGCTCTTGCTGCTCTTGACCCGGACCTTGAGATCGCGTCCGCCGCGACCAGGAGGAGCCGTCATACGGTCGCGCCCGAATGGGTCCAGACGCCGTCCTCGCGCATGAGCTTGACCAGGATGCCCTCGCGCAAGCCACGGTCGGCGACGCGCAGCCGCGGCACCGGAAACGCACGGCGGATCGCTTCGAGGATGGCGCATCCGGCGAGCACGAGGTCGGCGCGCTCGGAGCCGATGCAGGCATTGGCGACGCGCTCTTCGTAGGTCATCGCGATCAGTTCATCGATTACTGTCGTCACCTGGTTATCGCTCAGCCAGCAACCGTCGACCTGGCGGCGGTCGTAACGCGGCAGCCGCAGATGAATGCCGGCAATGGTGGTGACGGTGCCGGACGTTCCCAGCATGTGCATGCCGTCGAGGTCGCCGCTGTGGGCGGCGGTGAACGGCGCGACGTGCGCCGCCACTTCCGCGACCATCGCCTCGAACAGCGCGCGGTCGACTTTAACGCCGCCATGGCGCTCGGCGAGCGTGACGACGCCGAGCGGCAGCGAGACCCATCCCTCCATCACCGGCTTCGGCGGGCCGCGCAACACCGGCTCCGACTGCGACAGCCGCACCAGCTCGGACGAGCCGCCACCGATGTCGAACAGCAGGACCCGGCGCGCGAGTGGGTCCATGAGCGGCGTACAGCCGGTGGCGGCGAGTTCGGCCTCGGTCTCGCGGTCGACGATTTCAAGCTCGATGCCGACTTTGGTGCGGATCACGTCCAGGAATTCGGCACCATTGGCCGCCGCGCGACAAGCCTCGGTCGCGATGAGGCGCGAGCGCGTCACGCCGCGGTTGCGCATCTTATCGCGGCAGATGCTGAGCGCCCCGACGGCCCGAGCGATCGCCGCATCCGAGAGGCGCCCGGTCGCCGATACGCCCTCGCCGAGCCGGATAATGCGCGAAAAGGCATCGACGACGCGAAAGCCGTCGCCGGTCGGTCGCGCGATCAACAGTCGGCAGTTATTGGTGCCGAGATCGAGGGCGGCATAGGTCTGCCGGCCGCTCCAATGGTGCGGCCGCCTCGGACGGAGATGGTGGCCGCGTCCCCGGTGAATTCGGTTATCGGCATGCGACCGATATGGCGCGGGGTCGAGGCCGCCGGTTTCCCGGCCCTCGTCGTTCATCGAATACCCTTCCACCGCGCCGAAGTCTGCTCCCAGGCGACTCCACGGCTGCGGCACGTAACCATCGTATCGCGCGGAGTGTAACAGCGTTCGCGGCCACGCGCCAAGTCATACGGCTTGTCCGTGGCGCCAGTGCATTAAGTGGGCAGGGACACGCGCCTGACATGAATCTTTGAAGCGGTGCGAGTCACTTGGGCCAAATCGTAATCCATCTGCATCTTCAACCACACTGCCGGACTACCGCCGAACGCCTTTGACAGCCGTACGGCCATCTCGGGAGAAATGCCGCTTTTCCCGTTCACCAAGTTATTGAGGGCTTGGCGGCTTACACCAAGTGCTTGCGCGCCTTTCGTGACCGACAGCTTCAGCGGCTCCAGGCAGTCGTGCCGCACATGCAGCCCCGGATGGGGCGGGTTTTTCATGGGCATTCATTTACCTCGGTTCAATGGTAATCGACGAAATCGACGTCACAGGCATCTCCGCCTTCGAAACGAAAAATCAACCGCCAATTCCGGCTTACGAACACCGACCAGAAGCCCTTGCGATCGCCACTCAGGGCGTGCAGCCCGAAGCCCGGAGCATCCATGTCCTTCGGCTCGGCCGCAGCATCAAGGCGCGCCAGGACGCGCTCTGCCTTGGCCACGAGATCCGGCCGTATCTTGCTGCGGTCGCCGCGATCGTAAAGGCGTTGCAAGCCACGGTGTTTGAAATTTCGTATCACGCGCTTATCTAGGGTGACAAGTATCGCTTGTCAACCGATCGCCAGACTGTGCGAAACCAAGCATCGTGTCACGCCCTCGGACAAAGGCGTGACATGCGACCTGCGCTGAAGCATAGATGGCGCCGGCGATGGCAATCGGTTGAGGCAAGCGATGCGCACGCAGGTCGGGATCGTGGGCGCGGGGCCGGCGGGGCTCTTCTTGTCACACATACTGCAGCGGGCCGGCATCGATTGCGTCGTGCTTGAAGCGCGCAGCCGCGACTATATCGAGAAGCGCGTGCGCGCCGGCGTGCTCGAACAGGGCACGGTCGATCTCATCGAGGAGCTTGGACTTGGCGCCCGCATGCGGCGCGAATGCATGGTCGACAAAGCCCTCGATATCCGGTTCGAGCAGGGCATCATTCATATCGACCTGCCGGGCCTCTCGGGCGGCAAGGTCGTGCACATCTACGGGCAGCAGGAGGTGGTCAAGGATTTGGTCGCCGCGCGCCTTGCGTCGGCTGACCCGCTGCTGTTCGAGGCCGAGGTGATCGCGTTACGCGACCTCGACAGCGCCAAGCCGTCGATCCGCTATCGTATCGATGGCGAGGAGCGCGAGCTGCAGTGCGATCTCATTGCAGGATGCGACGGTTTTCACGGCGTTTGCCGCTCCGCCGTGCCCG
Organism: uncultured Alphaproteobacteria bacterium; assembly: GCA_963787675.1. Taxonomy (GTDB): domain Bacteria; phylum Pseudomonadota; class Alphaproteobacteria; order Rhizobiales; family Xanthobacteraceae; genus JAJPKK01. The sequence continues at coordinate 1,445,140 of CAWBDV010000003.1, forward strand.
ACGGCGTGCTGACGACCTACGATCGTCTGTTCCCGTTCGGTTGGCTCGGCATCCTGTCGGAATCGCCGCCGATCCGCGAAATGACCTATTGCAATCACGAACACGGGTTTGCCCTGTTCAGCCGCCGTTCGCCCCATGTGTCACGGCTCTACATCCAGTGCACGCCGGATGAGGATCTCGACCTGTGGCCCGATGCGCGCATCTGGGACGAGCTGCACGTGAGGCTTGGCGACAAGGATCGCAGCGAGCTTGTGGAGGGGCATATCTTCCAGAAGGGGGTCACGCCGGTACGCTCGACGGTCGTCACGCCCATGCGTTACGGCGCGCTCTACCTCGCCGGCGATGCCGCCCACATCGTGCCGCCGACCGGGGCGAAGGGGCTCAACCTCGCCGTCGCCGATGTGCGCGTCCTCGCGCGCGCGATGATCGATTTCTTTCGCACCGGCAGTAGCGAGCGGCTCGAGCGCTACTCGGCCACCTGCCTCAAGCGAGTGTGGAAGACCGTGCGCTATTCGAACTACATGACGAACCTGCTGCACCGGTTTCCGAACCAGACGCCGTTCGAACGCCAGCTGCAGCTCGCCGAGCTTGCCTATGTGCTGGGCTCGAAAACGGCGACGGCCGTGATCGCCGAGAACTATGTCGGACTGCCGTTTGAGGACGACTGACGTGCCATGACGCCAGCGGAGACCTTCGGTGAAAGTCTGAGGGTTTCACGCAATTGCAATCCGCTCTAGATTCAAGCTGGCGGCGCGCCCGCCTTCTGCACCGGCGCAATTCATGACGGAGTACCTGATGCCGCAGCGTCCCGAAGCCATTATCGAAAATAAGAAGCGCCCGTTCACCGGCGCGGAGTTTCTGGAATCCCTGCGCGACGGGCGCGAAGTCTACATCTACGGCGACCGGGTGCCGGACGTCACCACGCACGCAGCGTTCCGCAACTCGGCGGCTTCGATTGCTGAACTCTACGATGCGCTGCACGACGAGAAAACGAAGGACGTGCTGACGGCGCCGACCGACACCGGCTCCGGCGGCTACACCCAGAAATTCTTCAAGGCCGCCCGATCGCGCGAGGATGTCGTGGCTCAACGCGATGCGATCGCGGCGTGGGCGCGCATCAGCTACGGCTGGATGGGCCGCAGCCCTGACTACAAGGCGGCGTTCCTCAACACGCTTGGCACCAATGCGGATTTCTACGGCAAGTTCGCCGATAACGCCCGCGCCTGGCACAAGCGTGCCCAGGAGGCGGTGCTCTTCCTCAACCACGCTCTCGTCAATCCGCCGATCGACCGCAACAAGCCGGTCGAACAGGTGAAGGACGTCTACATTTCGATCCAAAAGGAGACGGATGCCGGCATTTACGTTTCCGGCGCCAAGGTGGTCGCCACCAACTCGGCGTTGACCCACTACAATTTCCTCGGCCAGAACATGGGCCAGGAGATCAACGACCCAAGCATGGTGGTGATGTTCATCGCGCCGATGGACACGCCTGGGATCAAGCTGATCTGCCGCCCGTCTTATGAATTCGCAGCCGCCGCGACCGGTTCGCCGTGGGACTATCCGCTCACGTCCCGCTTCGACGAGAACGACGCCATCTTCGTGTTCGATAACGCGTTCATCCCCTGGGAGAACGTCATGATCCATCGCGACGTTGAGCGGCTGAAGATGTTCTATCCGCGCTCCGGATTCTTCCAGGGCTTCACATTGCAAGGCTGCACGCGGCTGGCGGTGAAACTCGATTTCATCGCGGGCCTTCTCTACAAGGCCGCGCGCGCGACCGGCGTCGAAGCGTTCCGCGGCGTGCAGGCGCAGATTGGCGAGGTGATCGGCTGGCGCAATATGTTCTGGTCGCTCTCGGACGCCATGGCCTACAATCCGGAGCCGTGGGTCAACGGCGCGGTACTGCCCAACAGCCGCGCCTCGAGCACGTATCGGCTGTTCATGACCGAGGCCTACCCGGCCGTTCGCTCCATCATCGAAAAGGTGGTTGCGTCGGGCCTCATCTATCTGCCGTCCCATGCGCGGGACTTCAAGAATCCGGCGATCGACAAGTACCTCGCCCGTTACGTGCGCGGTTCTAACGGCATCGATTATAAAGAACGCATCAAGATCATGAAGCTGTTGTGGGACGCGGTCGGCAGCGAGTTCGGCGCGCGGCACGAGCTTTATGAGATGAACTATTCCGGCAGCCACGAACTGGTGCGCGTGTTTGCGCTTCAGCAGGCGCAATTCAATGGCTCACTCAAGGAAATGGAATCCCTCGCCGAACGCTGCATGGCAGATTACGACGAGAACGGCTGGCTTAACCCGAGCTATCACGACGGCTCGGACATATCGGTGCTGGGGCCGAAGTAACCGGTCAGCGCGGTCGCGCAAGCATTGCTTGTCGGATCATTTCCAGGCACTCCCAAGCACGCTCGGGAATAAAGCGGTAGACTGACGCCGATCACATCGGCTCAAAAGGCGCGGACGATGTATGCGCAAACCATCAACGGCACGCGCCATACGTTCGACGACATCAGAGACCTCCTCGCCAAGGCCTCGCCGCTGCGCTCCGGCGACTGCCTGGCGGGGATCGCCGCGGAAAGTGCGGCGCACCGCGTCGCCGCCCAAATGGCGCTCGCGGATGTTCCGCTGAAGACCTTTCTGAGCGAGTTGGTCGTTCCTTACGAGGACGACGAAGTCACGCGGCTGATCATCGATAGCCACGACGCCGCGGCATTCGGGCCGATCAGCCACCTGACCGTCGGCGACTTTCGCGACTGGCTGTTGTCAGACGAGGCGACGACCGAGACCCTCAGCGCCTTGGCGCCCGGTCTCACGCCTGAAATGGCGGCCGCCGTCGCCAAGATTTCGCGCAACCAGGACCTCGTTATCATTGCCGCCAAATGCAAGGTTGTCTCCAAGTTTCGCAATACGCTCGGTCTTCCCGGCCGCCTGTCCTCCCGCATCCAGCCCAACCATCCCGTCGATGACCTCAAGGGCGTGCTGGCAAGCACCATCGATGGGCTCCTCCTCGGGAACGGCGACGCCGTCATCGGGATCAATCCCGCCTCCGACAGTCCCGAGCGCTGCTACGAACTGCTCTCGCTGATCGACGATTTGCGCCATCGGCTCGATGTGCCGACGCAGTCGTGCGTTCTGACGCATGTCACAACGACGCTTTCCCTCGCCAATCGCGGCGCGCCCGTCGACCTCGTCTTTCAGTCGATTGCGGGCACCGAGGCCGCAAATCGCAGCTTCGGTATCGACCTCGCGCTCCTGGGCGAGGCCCGTGACGCGGCCCTCGCGTTGAGACGAGGCACGGTCGGCGACAACGTGATGTACTTCGAGACCGGACAGGGCAGCGCCCTCTCCGCCGGCGCCCATAACGGCTGCGATCAGCAGACGCTGGAGGCGCGGGCGTACGCGGTGGCGCGCGCGTTCCGGCCGTTGCTCATCAACACGGTGGTCGGCTTCATCGGTCCCGAATATTTGTTCGACGGCAAGCAGATCATCCGCGCCGGGCTCGAGGACCATTTCTGCGGCAAGCTGCTCGGGCTGCCGATGGGCTGCGATATCTGTTACACCAACCACGCCGAGGCGGATCAGGACGACATGGATACGCTCCTGATCCTCCTGGCGCAGGCGGGCGTGACCTACGTGATGGGCGTCCCCGGCGCCGACGACATCATGCTGAGCTATCAGAGCACTTCGTACCATGACGTGCTTGCCGTGCGGCAGCTGCTCGGGCTCGCGCCGGCACCGGAGTTTGCCGATTGGCTCGCGGCGAACGGGCTCATGAACGACAAAGGCCTTGTGCGGCCCGATGCACTGCCCTCGCAATTCGTCCCGCTGTTGAGCTGAGGTGTCCGTGCCTATTCCTTCGCGAGACGTTGACGCTCGTTGGCAGAGGTTGCGGGCCGCGACCCCGGCGCGCATTTGCCTTGCGAGGTCGGGCTCGTCGATTGCGACCCGAGACCATCTCGCATTTCAGCTCGATCACGCGAGGGCGAGGGACGCCGTCAACGCACCGTTCGATACGGCTTCGCTCGCCGAAGGCCTCGCCAGCCGCGGCCTCGAATGCATCCACCTGCAAAGCGCAGCGGCTGACCGCAGGACCTATCTCGCGCGCCCTGACCTTGGCCGCCTCCTCGATGACCGGTCGCGCGACAGCCTCAAGGACATCCCCGGCGGATATGATCTGCTGTTCGTCCTCGCCGACGGCCTTTCGGCGCGCGCAGTTACTTCCCACGCCCTGCCGCTTCTTGATCTTGCGGTGCCAGAATTTGCCCGCCGCGGGTGGAAAATCGGACCTGTCGTCCTTGTCGATCAGGGACGCGTCGCCATTGGCGACGAAATCGGGCAGGCGCTGCGCGCGGCGCTTGTCGCCGTGCTGATTGGCGAACGACCTGGGCTCACGTCGTCCGACAGTCTCGGCATTTACCTCACCTGGAACCCGGTGATCGGCCGAACCGACGCCGAGCGCAATTGCCTCTCCAACATCCGCCCCGAGGGTCTGCCGTATACCGACGCGGTCGGGCGGCTTCTCTATCTCGCAACGGAGGCGAAGCGCCGCCAATGCACCGGAGTCGCGTTGAAGGACGAGTCATCGTCGCCGTCGTTGTCATTCGACAACAACGCTCGATAGCGCTCACGTAGCCGTCTGCAGTGGCATCAGACTGACGTGGGCGGCGGCAATGCGCCAGCCGTCCTCGGTGCGCACCCAGACGTGGCTTTGTCGCCCGGTGAGTTTGGAGCCTTCGCGCTGGAATTCGGTATTTGCCGTCGCCATGTCGCGGCCGTAGCTCACGATCACCGTATTGCGCAATTCCCGAGTCAGGTTGATCGGTGAGCGTCCGGTGCGGAACGCCTTGATGGCGTCATAGCCGTAAAGATTTTCGGCGATGCCGAAGCGCAGCGTACGCGGGTTGTTCCAGAACAGTTCGTCGAGCGCCGCCACGTCATTTTCGACGAGCGCGCGCTCGTAGCGCCCGAACGCTTCGGTGACTTCGGCAACGACGTCCGGAATGTTGATTTCGATCATTCATCTCCTCCGGCAATGGGGGGCAGGCGCCCATGGTCAGCCAACGCGGCGCGTGGCACCGCGTCTTCCGCACCGGCCCTGCCGTTTTACGGCAGGCGCCGCAGCGTCTTATTTCGCCTTGCCGATCACGCCTTCGACGTACCAATCGAAGTTCCCCATCTTGTCGCCGCCCCAGAGACTCACCGTCCTTGATGCGAACGACGCCGGTGTTGTCGGTCACCGGACCGGTGAACGGATTGTAGCCCTTGCCGATACGATCGGCCGCGGCGGTTACGAGCGCACGCACGTCGGCGGGCACCGCGCTGCCAAATGGCGCGACGACCATCATTCCTTCGCCAAGCCCTTGGCGCACCATCGCCGGCTTGAACGTTCCCGCGATCACGTTCTTCGCCGTCGCCGTCATGAATGGACCCCAATTGAATCCGAGCCCTGTCAGCCAACCCTTCGGCGCGAGGGCTTGCGCCTCAATCGACTGGAAGCCGATCGAGTAAGCCGAACGGCCGTCCGCCACCTGCAAGATCGTAGCGGGTGAGTCGACGTGCATGGTCACGACGTCGGCGCCCTGGTCGATCAGGGCATTGGCGGCGGCAGCTTCCTTGGCCTTGTCGGACCAGCCGCCGGTCACCACCACGCGCGTCTGCACCTTCGGATTGACGGAGCGCGCACCCAGTTGGAATGCATTGACGTTGCCGTTCGCAAACCCGATCGGGACGCCGACCACGAAGCCGAGGGTGTTCGATTTCGTCATTTTGCCGGCCGCGACGCCCATCGGGTACCAGGCGGCCTGGGTCGCGCCAAAGAAGTTGCCGAAGTTCGGCGCCTGCATCCAGCCGCCGGCGTGTTCGAAGACGACATCCGGATGAGCTTTCGCAAGATTGAAAGCGAACTGCTGATGGCCGAAGCTCGTGGCAAAAATGAGCTTCGCACCCTGCTGGATCATGCCTTCCATGATCCGCTCGGATTCGGCGGTCTCGGGCACGTTCTCGGCTTCGATCAGTTTCAAGCCGGGAATGTTCTTCTTCATCTGTTCCAGGCCGTCCTTCATGGCCCGGTTGTAACCATAGTCGTTGACGCTACCGACGTAGATCGCGCCGACCGTCAGTGGTGGCTTGTCTTGCGCGGCGACCGGACCGGTGGCCCACGCGATCAGCACCGCGCATGCGCTTGCGAAAACCGACAACCGTATCATCGTGGTCTCCTTTCATTGCTCTGCCCTCCTCCGCCGGCGAGGATCGCTGGAGCGTGCGAACGAGCGGCTATTCCACACCGACAAAGGTTCGGCCGAGCGCCGCCGGCGCGGCCGATTGGCGGCTCCATCCCCACAAGACGAGGACGAGCAAAGTCAGCAGATAGGGGATCATGTTCATGACGAATGGCGAAACGTCTGCGCCGGCAGCCTGGAGCTGCAGCTGCAAAGCCTCGGCACCTCCGAACAGGACAGCACCGGCGATCGCCCAGAGCGGATTCCATTTGGCGAAGATGACGAGCGCAATGGCAATGAAGCCGCGTCCGCCGGTCATTCCGTCCGCCCAGGTGAGCGTGACCGCGATCGAGAGATGGGCGCCGGCGATGCCGCCAAGCGCGCCGGCAAGCCCTAACGCCTGATAGCGCAACAAGTCCGGGCGATGGCCGGCAGCGTAAGCGACGGCCGGGCTCTCCCCGACCGACCGCAACGCAAGCCCCCAGCGGGTGCGGAACAGCAGCAGCCAGATGATGATCGCGGTCGGCGCCGCGAGCCAGACCATGATGTCGTAGCTGAGGAGTCGCGCCGTAATCCCAAAATCGGCGACGCCCGGCACTCGAAGACGTGGCAAGCCATTGACGAGCGCACCGACGAACGGGCGTCCAATCAGGGCACTCAGGCCAAAGCCGAAGAACATAAGGCTGAGGCCGGCGGCGAGCTGGTTGGCACGGCACGCGACCACGAGATAAGCGAAGATCAGGTTTGCGGCCGCGCCTGCCAGAGCCGCAGCGGCGAGCCCAACATAAGGGTTGCCGGTGATGACCGTGGCGGCAAAGCCGGACGCCGCGCCAATCAGCATGATGCCTTCGAGGCCGAGATTGACGATGCCGGCACGCTCGCCCACGATTTCGCCGAGCGTGGCATAGAGAAGCGATGTCGCCGATACGATCGCGCTGGCGAGAACGCCGATGAGGAGCGCTGTGTTCATCGCGCTACACTCCCGGCCGGCCGACGCCCGAGAACGATGAAAAGGATGACGGCCATCAGGATATTGACGACCGCGTAAGGCAATCCCTGCGTAATCTGCAGGGTATCGCCGACGGAGCTTATAACGGCGAACAGGAACGCCATGGCGATGATGCCCGCGGCGCTGTTCTTCGCGAGCCAGGCAACCAGAAAGCCGATGAAGCCGTAGCCGGGCGAAAGTTCGGACACGAGGCGGCCCTGGATCGCCGCAACCTCCGCCATCCCGGCAAGCCCCGCGGCTCCGCCGGCGACGAACATCACGACCAGGATGTAGCGAAACACCGGAATACCGAGACGCCGCGCCGCCTCGGGATTGCCGCCGATCGCCTGCATGTCGAGGCCGAAGCGCGTGCGCGACAACACGAACCAATAGAGCGCGAGGCAGCCCAAGCCCAAGAGCAGGCCGGCATGAATCCGTGAATGGAAGAAGGTCGGCAGCCGCGCCGCATCCGCGAAGGCAGGCGACTGAGGGTAAGACGAACTTTCCGGACTGCGCCACGGGCCGAAGATGAAATAGCTCACGATGAGCGGCGCGATGTAATTGAGGAGCAGCGTCGAAATGGTTTCGTTGACGAGTTGGAGCGCCCGCAGCACGGCCGGAATGAGCGCCCACACGCCGCCGCCAAGGAACCCCAATATGAGGATCGTGGGGAGCAGCACGAACGCCGGCTGATCCGCGAAAGCAAGTGCGCCTGCGGTCGCAAGCCATCCGCCCATATAGAGCTGACCTTCACCGCCGACATTGATGAGGCCGATGCGTGCCGGCAGCGCCACCGCGACCGCGGTCAGCAGCAGCGGACTGATGCGCACCACGAGTTCGGAGAAGCCGTAAGCATTTCCGAAGACGTAGCGAATGGTGTCGAGATAGGCCCTCAGCGGATCCTTGCCGGCAATCGCAAGCAGCGCTGCGAAGACCGCGAGCGCTAAGATCGCAGCAAGTGCAACACGCGACGTCGCCGTGCGACCTGCCGCAAAGCGCCATAACATTGCACCGCTACGCTGCATGCGCACGCGCCCCGACCATGAGCGGACCGACCCTCTCGGCGTGAAAATCTTCCGGCCCAAACTCGCCCGCGATCGCACCGTGATAGAGCACCAGCAGCCGATCGCTGACGGCGAACAGCTCATCGAGATCTTCCGATACGACCAGCACGGCGGCGCCGCCGTCTCGTGCGTCACGCAGCAGGGCGCGAACGGCGAGCGTGCTTCGCGCATCAAGACCGCGGGTGGGATAGAGCGCGACGATCAGCTTCGGATCGTAGGCCAATTCGCGGACGAGCACGACCCGCTGCACATTCCCGCCGGAGAGCGTTGCGATCGGCGCCTCGAACCGCGGCCGCGCGAATCCGAGCCGCGCGAACGTGCGTTGCATGTCGGCGTCCAGCCGCTGCCAGTCGATCCCCCATCCGGCGCGATAACGCGCGGCGGTGCCGAGCGCGAGGTTTTGCCGCACCGACAGGCCCGGCACGCAAGCGAGCGCCAGCGGATCATCGGGGATGCCGGCGACGCCCTTGTCCCGCACCGTGGCAATGGACCACCGCGAGGCATCTTCGCCCCATAGTCGCTTCATACCGGTCTGCGGCTGGCGAACACCGAGGATGAGATCGGCGAGCTCCCGTTGCCCGTTGCCGGAGACGCCCGCTATTCCCACCATCTCTCCGCAACGGATCGTCATCGAGAGATCGCGGAGGGCTGTCTCGCCGCCCCTGACGTCCGTCGAAACCGACGCGAGTTCGAGCGCAATCGGTCCGTCGTGGCTCGCCGCGCGCGTTGCTGCCGGCGCTGCGATGGCCCCGCCGAACATCAGCTCCAGCAATTTTTCTTCGCTCGCCTCGTCCCGTTGAAGCAGGCCCACGATGCGGCCCTGCCGCATGACGGCAACCCGGTCGGCGCACGCGAGGACTTCCCGCAGTTTGTGGCTGATCAGCACAACGCCGTAGCCCTCGGCACGCAACTCGGCGATGGTTTCGAACAGGCCCTCGCTTTCCTGGGGCGCCAGGACCTTGGTCGGCTCGTCGAGGATCAGCACGCGGGCATCGGCGAGGAGCTGCTTGAGGATTTCCACCTTCTGCTGATCGCCGACCGCAAGCTGGCGTACCGGCAGCCATGGATCGACCTCGAGCCGGAACCGATCAGCGTAACGCCGCATCCGCGCAAGGATTTCGGCGCGGCGCGGCACCAGCGGCAGATGGCGCAGGAACAACGCGATATTTTCGTACACGCTCAGCGCCGGTACCAGCGCGAAGGTCTGAAACACCATGCCGATACCGTAGTCCCGCGCTTCACGCGGCGACGAAATGGTGACGGGAACGCCGCAGCGGCGAATTTCCCCGGCGTCGGCCGTGTAATAGCCATAGAGGATCTTCGCGAGCGTGCTCTTGCCGGCGCCGTTTTCGCCGAGCAGCGCCACCACCTCGCCGGCACGGACGTCGAAGCGCGCAATATCGTTGGCAACGAGGCTGCCAAATCGCTTGACGATGCCGCGCACTTCAAGGAGCGGCGCTCCGGGACCTGGCAACCCCTTTTCGCTCCTCAAACGCTCGTGCGCTATCGGCATGTATCTTGCTTGGTCATAGCGGCGATAGCTTTTCATTCCCGGTGGGCATGATGCGCAGCCGTCTCAATTGGTTCCCTGGGAGCACGTCCTTGATCCGACAGCGCAAATCCCTTGCGCTGTGGGCGCATCGCCGGTGCGGCGGCCCTTGCCTCGAAGGTTCGATCACCTGCGGCGACCCAGCGAATCGAGCTGCAGCCCCAGGCGAAACGCGGGACTCATGATGCCGAAATCGAACCGGCTAGAGAAATGACAAAGCAATATGGATGTCATAGCTGAGCGGAATTTGGCTGAACGGCATTTGGCTGAACGGAATTTGCGGTCGGTCGACCTCAACTTGCTGGTCGTCTTCGACGCGCTGATGTCGGAGCGCAACGTGACGCGCGCCGCTGCTCGCAACGGGCTCAGTCAGCCAGCCGTAAGCAAGGCCCTCAACCGACTGCGTTTCATGTTCGATGACCCGCTGTTCGTGCGTCGCGATCGCGCCATGGAGCCGACGGCTCGCGCCATCGAGCTTGCCGGGCCGATCCACGGCGCCCTCGCCGACATTTCACGCACGCTGACGCTGCCCGGCGCGTTCGATCCGGCGACGATCCGGGCAAACGTGAAGATCGCGACCATCGACCTTTACCACACCGATTTGCTGCCGGCGCTGGTCCGTCATCTGCGACGCCACGCCCCTGGCGTCGATCTCCAGGTGCGCGCCAATGACTGTTCGCGTCTGCCCGAGCAGCTTGCTTCAGGCGAGATCGACATCGCATTCGCGCCGCTCGGCGCCCAAGCCAAGGAACTTTCGGCCGAGCCGCTGTGGAGCGACCGCCTCGTGATGATGGTCGGTCATGACAATCCGCTGCGCGAGCCTGTCTCGATCGAATTCTACGCAGCCGCAAGTCACCTCGTCGATGCGGGCCATGTCCAGGTCGCGCAGGATGGCGTCGCCACAAGCATCGTCGATGCGATTCTGCGGGCCCGCGGCCTGCGCCGTCGCATCGTGCTGGTGTTACCCAATTCGGCAGGGATACCGTTCGTGGTCGCGGCTACCGATCTGATCGCGACCCTGCCGAGCCGCATCGTCAAGGGTCTCGCGCCGGTCCCGAATGTCCGGGTGCTCGCTCCGCCCTTCCCTGAGGTCGAGGTCAGCCTGCACATGTTCTGGCACCGCCGCGCCGATGCCGATCCACTGCAAGTCTGGCTGCGCGCCGCAATCCGCGAGATCGCCGCCGGAATTTGAGACGCGGTCGCTGGCACGTTTCCGATTACAGACTTCATCCGCGCGGTCAGCGCTTTCCTCCCGCGTCGGCGCAAGCGTCGACCGCTGTCATTAACCTGATTAGTAAACCGCGCTGCGACGCCGCACACTCCGTCGCCCGATTAACTTCAAACTGAGCACAACTGGTGTTACCGTCCGGCGCGCTTCGCCTGGTGAGAAACAATGGACGACGAGCCCCGAAAGCACGCGGTTCACAGCCGCAAAAACCTGCTGGACGATTTTTTTAAAGTCGACGAACTCGTTATTTCCCATCAGAAGGCGGATCACAGCTGGAGTGAGCAAAAGCGCACGCTCATTTTCGAGCGGGGCGATGCTGCTGCGGTGCTGCTCTACAATACCGATACCGATCATGTCGTGCTCGTCCGACAATTCCGTGCGCCTACCCTCGGCAAGGGTCTTGGCGGGCGGATCGGTCCGGGCGATGGCTGGACCATCGAAGCGATTGCCGGGATGGTGCCTCACACCGAAGCGCCCGAAGAAACCGCCGTTCGCGAGACGCAGGAAGAGACCGGATACGTCATCGCGAAGAACGATCTACAGCCGATTGCGACCTATTTCTCCTCCCCAGGCGGCGCGACCGAACGCATCTTCTTGTTCTTTGCCGAAGTGAAAGGTCCCGACCGGACCCAACGCGATGGCGGCATCGGCGCCGAGGACACCGAGATCATGCATGTGTCCGCCGACAAGGTTTTCGAATGGCTCGAAAAAGACCAGATCGAAGACTCAAAGCTCGCGATCGGCGCCGGCTGGCTGCGCGAGCACCTTGCCAAGAAAAAGGCCGTGCGCCACCGACAGCGCAGCGAGCCGCTGACGAGCGAGACCGTCCACTATGGACTGACAGCCAATCCAGGCCTGATCATCGGTTACAAGACCGGGTCCATCGAGAACGTCAAAGGGGTCGACATCTGGGTCAATTCCGAAAATGAAGACATGATCATGGATCGCTTCACCGGCAGGTCGATCTCCGCGACGATCCGTTGGCTCGGGGCCGAGAAGGACGTTGACGACAATGCGACCGAAGACACCATCGCCAACGCGCTGAACCGCGCGCTCCAGCACGTCCAGCACGTGAAGATCGGAACGATCATCGAGACAACGGCAGGAGAACTCGAAAGAAACGGCGTCAAACGCCTCTATCATGTCGCAAGCGTGAGGGGGGAAGGTCCGGGGCACGGCTTTCGTGCCGAGCTTCCCGACCTTGGCCGATGCGTGCGGAATGTCCTGCAGCGCATTGACCGCAAGAACCGCCACCCGTGGACCCGCTTGAGATCCACATTGTCGCAGCGGTCGATCAAAAGGTCGGTCCTGTTTCCAATGATCGGGGCCGGCGACGGCGGTCTTGAGCTTGAGGATGTTGCGGCGGAATTGATCCGCGCGGCGCTGGATTTCTTCCAGCAACACGACGATACCGAGGTCAGGCAAGTCTATTTTCTCGCCTACACCAAGCGACACAAGGATGCCTGCGAGAAGGCGCTTGCATCGTACGGCGGCCTCCTGAAACGGTTGCCATGATGCAGCACGTGCCTCCATCTGCCTTTTCGCGAATGGTGTTGAAGACGTGGTTCTGGCGACCGCTCAGCCGCATCACGAGGTCGTTTCATCTGCTGCCGCCGGTCGGCATTCTCATCATCTTTCTGTTGTTGATCACGTCGGGACAGGTGCGCGAACTCTACCTGTTCTATCTCGAGGCCACTCCCCCGCTCCCTATCGTTTTTGCGTTCGTCACGTTTGCTCTCGTCAGCGCGACGCTGTTCGTATCGCATTTCTGGCTGAACCCCGTGCAACGGGACATCGTTCACGCCAATCCCGCCGAGGTGCCCGGCATCGCCGAATACTCGGGGCTGCGCCGGTTCATGGCATGCGCCCTGGCGTTTCTGCCGTGGCTCGGACTCGGGGCAGGACTTTGGCTTGCCCGCAGCAAGATGATCGGTCTGAACGAAACGCTCAACGAGATGGCGCAGCCGTTCATGAGAGTCCCGTCGGCGCGAGGCGATCCGGTCATCAAACCGACCGTTGACGCAATCTCGGGAGCGCTTGGGGATCTGCAAACGAAGGCGCTTGCGACCGCCGTCCTCGCGGTCGTGGTGGGCGTGGTGGTCACGTACCTGTTGGATCTCGTTCCGAGAAGCGCGGGGCGAACCACTGCTTTCGGTCGGATGTGGCGCAAACTGATGATTGCGGTCCTGTATATCGCATCGCTTGGCCGTCCGGACGCGTTTCGAAAATCCGTCGCATATTACCGCATCCCGTGGCGGATCCGGGAAGACAAGATCGTTGGGCTCACCTGTTGGGTAGCGCTGTTCGCCGCGTTGCTGATCGGCGCTGTCAGCATTCCCCAGGGCTCTGAGCAACGGATCGATTTTTATCGATACCTCGGGCCTATCGCGACGATCGCTGTCGGCATCCTGTTCTTTTATTCGATCGCGGCATTGCTCGCCTATCTTTCACGAGAAGCAAGATGGCAGTCCGCTGGGTTCCCGGTACTCGCTGTCGCGGTCATCCTCACTGTCGTGTGCGTCTACGCTGGCGTTCCGACCGCCACGATCGCTCTTGGCGGATGCATCGCAGTGTTCATCCTCGCCGTCCTCACCATCGTTCTGCGCCTCGAACGTCCGATGACGGTTCTTCTGTGCGTAATGGGCGTCCTCGCCTTCTTCATCTTGCGCCGCGAGCACTACCTCATCGCCCAGAACGAGCCCATCGAGGTGAGGACCGGCATGTCTGCGGTTGCCGACAAGCAAAATCCGCAGGTGCGAAATATCGATCTCGCCGAAAAGTTCAACACTTGGCTCGACAATCGCGGCGACAGATCGAAATGGGCCGGCCGGCCCTATCCGATCTTTATCGTTGCGGTCGAGAGCGGCGGCATCTATGCGGCCACGGCCGCGGCAACGCTGCTTGCGCGCTTGCAGGACCGCTGCCCTGCGTTCGCCCAGCACGTGTTTGCGATCAGCGCCGTATCGGGTGGCTCGATTGGCGCAACGCTGTTCCAATCCCACCTTCATTCGCTGAAGAGCCAACTGCAGGATTCGACCTGCGACGCATCGCAATTTGCGAATGGACCGATCGAACGGACCATGTCGAAGATCATTCTCGACGATCACTTCTCGCCGATCGTCGGATCGATCGTACCCGACTTGATCGGTCAGTCGTGGGATCGTGCGCAGGGACTGCAGCAAAGTCTGGGACAATCGATAACGCACTATGACAAGTCGGCTGCCGAGATCATCGACAAGCCATACGAGGACGACTGGTCGGCGACCGGCGCTGCCCCGGCCTTGATCCTCAACGCGACATGGGCGGAGCAGGGTCTCAGGGTTGCCTATGCGCCTTTCGCGCTGAGCGGCGAGTACCCGGTCTATTCCTTCTTCGACTGCAAAATCCTGGGCGACGGCGCCAGGGGCACGCCGTTGATCAACGCCGCCGTAACCAGCGCACGGTTTCCCGGCATTCTGCCGCCCTTTTCGGTTCTGCGAAGGACCGCAAAGCCCGCGCCGGACGACCCTCGCGGATGCCCCATGCCACCATCGACGGCGACGGCCGCCGCCCCAAATGACGCTGCCGAGGATACGCCAAAGCGGTGGAATTTCGTCGATGGCGCCTATTCGGATCCGATCGGTGCCGCGACCGCGCTCGATATCCTTGAAGTCCTCGAAAGCTTGAACCGGACCGACGTCGATCTCCAACTGATACTTCTGACGGGGGCACCTCCCCTGCCCAACTACGACAGCGTCAACGGCACTGCGTTCCGGGATCTGATCGCGCCGGTCAATGCGATCTTGAACGTCAGAAGCCAACTCGCCAACCAGTCCGTCGAGCGCGCAGTTAATTACTTCAGAAGCAAGCCTGGCGCGCCGCCCGCCGACGATCCGGAAACGCTGCCGCCGCAGCTCAAGCTGATACGCCTGCCAGACGAGACATTCGGGCTCTCGCTCGGCTGGAAGATTTCGCACGTAACTTTGGAGCTCGTATCCGCGATCATTGGCCGTGCCGACATCTGCATCGACGACGCCAACACGATGCTGGCGAACGCCGAGCAGGATATCCAACAAGAGAAGCCGGCCATGAGTAACGAACGTAAGCGCGACCTGTTGGACGCCATCAAATTCTTCAACAGCAACAGCTGCACGCTTCGCAACATCGAAAAGACTCTGACGGCGCAATAACTGACCGAGCGACCAATCCCCGAGCCGTCCCGCAGCCGCGCCAGTGTCACCGGCAGCGGATTAGCGTTCTCCCCGTAGAAGGAGCATGTCGCTCGCGAACAGTGAGTACTCCGCTGTCGGACCCTCCCGAAGGGTCAGGTGGTTGTTGAAGCGGCCGTACGAGGTGGGCCGACAGCAGGCGTACGCGCAATCCCCGTTCAATTGCGAGCCTTGGCTGCGCGAATCCGTCTGTAAGAGTGTCCTTGAACGTGCCCAGTCGCTAGAGGATAACGCGGGTAAAGGTAGTGGTACTGCTGGCACCCTCCGCAATAGCCGAGATTTGGGTAAGGCATGGCGAACGGCGCCGGCATGCCGTTCGCCGCTTGGGCTCCAGCTTCTGACGCGAACAACAGGCTGATGATTATCACCGAAAACGCTGCGGCTGTTTTCATGGCAAACTCCACCTGTGAGGCCTTCGCCGTTCATCACGGCAAAAGGCCGAGCGGCGCACCTGAGTGCCGCTCTCAGACCCTCCATGTAGTGTGCCTGAACGCGGTCGGCACCTAGCCGCGCCAGTCAGATCCGGCGCGACCTAGCGGCACACCTTCACATAAGTGCAAATCTTTTTGAAATTCTCCCAATGGCATTGCTGCTCCATGTGGCAGGTCTTCCCTTGCGCAAATGCCGAGCCGCTTGCGGCAAAAGCAATGGCCGCTGCGAGGACGATGAGAGAAAGACAACGTGACATGTTTGATCTCCTTGCGCTGAAAATTTGTCGGAATTGACAAGTGACGTTACGGACACGACGACAGCGGCACGCCAAACGCGGCTCTCCGGCTGCCGTCGCGAAAACAGCCGTCTCGCCACGTGCCGCTGTAGGCGACGCCGCCCTGGGTCAGCGTGCCGGCACCGTTGGGCTTGCCATTGCGGAAGGAGCCGTCGTAATGGCCGGCAAAGACCTTCAGCACACCCTGTCCGTGCGGCTCGCCATCGAGAAGCTCGCCTTCATAACTTCCCGTTGGCCACACCTGTGTGCCGAAACCGATCTGGCGGCCACTTTGCCATTCGCCTTCGTCGCTCTCGAATGGAAGACTGTTACGAAACCACTGGGCCGCGCCGCGGCCCTGGGCGTAGCCGTTGGCGCAGGCACCCGACCACCGCACCGTCTCATCGGCTCGAGGATGCGGATTCCACACGCGACAGCCAACGCTCGCATCCGCAAGCCAATCGCCGGCGGACGCAGCGGTCGCGAACGCTGCCACGAATATCCCGACGGCCGTCGCAACGCGGCTTCCAGAGCACGCCGTCATGGGTGGCGCTCCGGTACAGTGGCCGCGCCGTGTGGCAGCAAGGGCAACACGATGTCGCGGAGTAGTTTATCCGGCGCAGCAATAAGCGTGTCGCGCACCACGCCGTCGGGGCCGATCACATAGGTCATCGGCACGCCGCTTTGCGAACCGAAGCCGTTGTCGGTGATCTGGTCCACCACGGCGACCGGATAGGCGAGGGCCGTGGCAGCTTTCACCACCTTGGCGCGGTCACGTTGGAAATCGACGCTGATGCCGATCAGTTCGAGCCCCGCATCCCGATAACGCTTATAAAACGCATTGAGCGTCGGCATTTCCTTGCGGCACGGCGCACACCAGGTCGCCCAATAGTTGACCAACACGACCTTGCCGCGTAGCGCGGCAAGGTCAAATGGTTTGCCGTCGAGCGTCGTCAGCACGAGCGCTGGCGCGGGCGTGCCGATATCGGGAGCGGCGTAAGCCGACGGTACTGTACTCGGTGCCATCGCGACCCACCCGATCGCCGCGGTCGCGGCGATGCGGGCAAGCCTAACGACGGCGGTTGGCTTCATGATGAAGACCGCCATAGCATCACCTAGAAGTTATAACTTGCGATCATCTTCAAAAGGTAGGGAGCGACGAGCTGCCCTTCAGTTCCGGCATTGTTAGCCGCGTTGGTACGATAATAGAACGGTATCTCGATATCGGCATAGACCTTTAAGACCCGCTTATTGGCTTCGTCCAACACCTTGGTGAATTCGATGCCGGGCGAAATCATCAGCCGGTCGAAGCCGCTATTGAGCGGATCGGCAGCCTCGCCCCGATCATGGTCGCGATGTGACGCTATGATCTGCGCAAGCGGCGTGATCTTGTCGAAGCCCAATACATTGTACCAATTGTTGTAGAGGATACCGACCGCCCCATCTGCCTGGTAACCAGGTTTGTAGAGCTCGAGATTGCCGGTGTCGGGATCGATGGCGGCCCGATACCAGAACGGCACCTGCCAGCGCGTCTGCGTGAAATACTGCCACGCATTGTCGCCGGTAATGAGACCGCGGTGGAAAAAGCCCAAAATGAGGTCGGTGCTGCCCGAGCCGATCTGGGTATCGCGGTCAAATCCGTTGGCCGTATAGACGCCAGTTGGCAGTTTGAGGCCAAAGATCACCCCGGTAGACATGTCTTTGAAGAAGCCGGTGTACATGCCCATCACCTCGGCATCTCCAAGATCACGGGAATTGAAGGTCTGTATTCCGCCGGGCGGCCCGGTGTCGGTCGTGAAGCTACGATTGACGTATGGCGCCCGCACCATGACGCCCCATTCACGATTGAACATGTAGCTGAAGCCGACATTGAACCAGCTCGTGTTCACGCGCTTATCCAGGTTGGCATTCGGCGACGCTTTGGTGTTGCCAATCCAGTTTTGGGTTTGATCGCCGTGCCAGTATTCGAAGAATATCCGGCCGCCGTGATCGTCCTCCTGCGGCAGCAGTCCGCCGCCGACGTCGAACACGCTGCATCCGCAGGCGCAGGCGCGCGCTGCTGTCGTGGTGAAGCTGAGCAGCGGGATGAAAGAGAGCACGATCGCCGCAACAAACGTGACGAACGTGGCCAGGCATGTCCGCGCACGACGATGCGGCGAATATGTCCCGGGATTGATGATAGTCGACATGGTGTCTCCGATGAGTTGACGCGCCACGCCGCGGCCGAATGTCGGCGCGACCGCAGAGCGAAACGTAGGAAGAAGCGCGAAGGCGAACACGACGCTCTCGCTTTCTGTTCAGGCCCGCGATGGTCAGAACTTGAAGTTCATGCCGGCGCGCGCGATTTGCATGGTGATGTCGGCGGAGCCGCGGAGCGGATTCGTGCCGCCCCCGGAGTCGGTGATGGCGCCGGCTGCGCTGGTCGTCCCGAACTTGGCGAACAGATATTCGACCCGGACCGTCACGTTATCTTTCCAGGCATATTCCCAGCCCGCGCCGGCGGTCCATCCGAGCATCGACTTTGAGCCTGTGGCGAGGCCGGTCCCGCTCGGCACCGCGGCGTCGACGTAGCTCAGCGTGTAGTTGACCTTGGTGAAGGCAACGCCAGCGGTGAGGTAACCGAGATTACGGTCCGCAGCGATCCCAAACCGCGGCCGCAACGTCGCGAGGTAATCGGTCGTCAACGACTGAGTGGCCGTGAACGTCGTGACCCCGTCGGTCAGCGTGTTCGTGGCGTTGATGAATTGCGGATTGCTGCGGAAGTAGTCGACATCGCCTTCAAGCCCGAAGACCAACGTCTGCGCTTGCCAGTTGCAGCCGGCTTGGCCGCCCGCAAGCCAATTGGAAGCATTCGCTGATCCGCTGCCGTCGGTCCCCACGACGATGGCGTCCGCTGGAACCAGGTGAGTGCCGT
The DNA here is from genome assembly GCA_963787675.1 of uncultured Alphaproteobacteria bacterium. Taxonomy (GTDB): domain Bacteria; phylum Pseudomonadota; class Alphaproteobacteria; order Rhizobiales; family Xanthobacteraceae; genus JAJPKK01. Next base: position 1,464,024 of record CAWBDV010000003.1, read on the forward strand.
CCGCAACGATCGCGGTGAAGTTCGAGCCGCCGCCGCCGCCCCCCGCGTTGAAGCCGAAATAACACCCGCCCCAATTGTACGGCGGCGCAGACGGCTCCTTAGGCTTGGCCGGAGCCGGGGGCACATCTGCCGCCCGTCCATTTGACACCGGCAACGTGAACACGACGGCAGCGATGAGTGCCGCTGCAAGATCGATCGGTCGGCACTGTGGTCGCGGCAACAGAACACGCGACCAGCCGAGAGCGCTGGTGATTGACATGATGAGATTCCATGGATTCTGGCGCCCGCCGCACGGCCGCTCGAAGCGGCACGCACGCGGTCGCAGGTTGAGTTCAGATGATGGGAAGCATCAGCGGCTCAGCGGCCGCCACGCGCTAAGCTGCTGACGGCGGGCCACGCGAGCGGGCGCTGACATTGACCGTGAGCGTCGGCAATCGCCAAGCCACAAAAGGCCACGCCACAACTGCGAATTGGATGACGTGGAATGCTGGCAATGTGATCGGCGCGCCGACGGCATGGGACGCACCGACGACACAGAAAACGCAGTGCTGATCGCTTGCGGGTTGCGTCGGCGCGTCGCCCGGCGCTCTCGAACCGCCGGGATCATGCCGGCAGATCTCGAACCCAGCCCAATCAATGTCGCCGACCGACGCGGCGGCAAGCCGGCCCGCGGCAAGCGACAGCGCCAAGCTTTGGAGAACAAGGGCAAAGATCAGCGCGATGGCGGCGACTTGCCGTCCTACGCCTGCCGATCGATGAAGAAGCCCCACGAGCGCCCCCTGATTGCCCGCATTCAAACACTATACGGCCATGAAGCGTCAGAGCGCAACCGCCAGTTCGCGGTTGATGCCCGAGAAGCCGCTCAGGCGATGCGAGCGAGCAACATCAAGGCTCAAAACCGTGGCACGAACCCCTGCCCTGCTGCTTCGACGCGGCCGGCGAATGGCGCGCCGACGTGGCCCGGCAGCGTCAGCGCGCCGGTTGCGGCGCAGAGCTCGAGCACTTTGCGACGGCTCGCGCGCGCCTCCTCGGCGTCGGAGTTCTTCGGAAAATTCCAATGCGGGTAATAGACCTGCAGCAGATGGTGGAAGACATCGCCGATGAAGAGCGCGTGCTCGCGACCGCTGTCGAGCTTGAAGACCACATGGCCCGCGGAATGGCCGGGCGCCGGCAGAATCTCGAGATGATCATTGAGGCGATGCGGGCCGGTCACGAGGTCGGCACGCCCGCCCTCCACGATCGGCAGCACGCATTCGCGAAACGTGCCGAACTCGACCGGTTCGGTTTTGTCGGGATCGGCGTCGAGCTTCTTGTAGTACTCGAAATCCGGCTTGGAGATGACGTAGCGCGCGTTCGGAAACGTCGGCACCCAGCGGCCATCGGAGAGCAGCGTATTCCAGCCGACATGATCGTGATGCAGGTGCGTGCACATGACGTAGTCGATGTCCTGGGGCCGCCCGCCCGCCGCCGCAAGGCGTTCGAGATAAGGCGTGTTGAGCATGTTCCAGAACGGCCGCGCCGGACGCGACTTGTTGTTGCCGCAGCAGCAATCGATCAGGATTTTTGTTTTGCCGATCGTGAGCAGCCAGCTGTGCACGCTGAGCTTGATGAAACCAGTCGCCGCATCGAAATGGTTCGGGGCAAGCCACTTCGCGTGAGCCGCTCTGACCTCATCGGTGAATTCGGGAAAAATGTCGGTCGCGCGATAGACCGCCAGATAGGTTTCCTCGATGCGGGTAATCGTCGCCGCGCCGACCTTGAACTCCGACATGTGTTTTTGCCTTCTCGATTTAACCCGAAGCCTGTTCCGAAGCCCCATTCTCCAACGTCATCCTGAGGAGCGCCGAAGGCGCGTCTCGAAGGATGGCCGCTTGCTCCGCCGTGCCGGTGGCCATCCTTCGAGACGCCGTGCTGCGCACGGCTCCTCAGGATGACGTTATAGTGAGGTACCGCGCCGCATCCTCAAGTTTCGCGCCGCATGCTCGCGCTTCGCGGCGCACATATTTTTCCTGGCGAGGCCTGAGCAGGAATGGGATGATACTGCCAACCCAGGAGCACGCATGGACTTCGGTATTCTGTTCACGTCCCATCCCAACACCGATCTTGAACCCTATCCGCATCGCGCCGTGCACGCGCGGGTCACGCGCGAGATCCTGCGCGCCGACGAACTGGGCTTCGACTATGCGTGGCTTGCCGAACATCACTTCAGCAACGAATACGGCATCATGCCGGACGTCTTCGTCTACGCCGGCTATCTCGCCGGGCTGACGAAGAAGATCAAGATCGGAACCGCGGTCGTCACGCTGCCGCTCGCCAATCCGCTGCGGGTCGCGGAAAACGCGGCGTTCGTCGACATCCTCAGCGGTGGGCGATTTGTACTCGGGCTCGGCTCCGGCTATCGCAAGTACGAGTTCGACGGCTTCGGCATCGATTTCGAGGGCCGGCGCGACATCCAGGAGGAAGCGCTGCCGCTGCTCATGGATCTGTTGACCAAGAAGCGCAGCCTCCACCGCGGCGCCCATTTCAATTTCAAGGTCGACGGCGGTTACGAACTCTTTCCGCACGCGCTGCAGGAGCCGCATCCGCCAGTCTTTCTCGCGGGTGCCACGGAACGCTCCATCGCGGTCGCCGGCCGCATGGGCTTCGGCCTCATGCTGTCGAGCTGGACGCCGTTCGCGGAGCTTGGCCGGCAGACGGCGAAGTATCGCGCGCATCTCGAGGAGCCGCCGGCTGCGCTGCGCGCGAACCCGGCGCGCGGCTTGATCGACATCGCGCGCCTCGTGTATGTGGCCGAGACCGATGCCGCGGCGCGCCGCGACAGCGAGGCCGGCATCCTGCGCCACTTGGCGCATTTCTCGAGCGGTCACACCTCCGGCTATCTCGGCACGGTGCAGGAGAAGACCGTCGGCAACCGCACCGGCTACGACGCGCTCGCGCACGACATCATTCTGCATGGCTCGCCGGCGACGGTCGCCGACAAGATCGCGACGCTGCGCGACATGACGGGCGCGACCTCCATCATGGTGCATTACCCGCCCTGGTACGGCGTCGAGAAGGCGCTCGCGTCGTTGGCGTTGTTCGCGACCGAGGTCGCGCCGAAGCTGCGGTCGGATTCGCCACGGTCCGTAGGGCGGATCAGCGCAGCGTAATCCGCCGACAAAAAGAATAGGCCGGCATGCCCCGCATTTCGCTTTGCTCAATGCGGGCTACGTAGCGCTGGTAGCCCGGATTGAGCGGCCAGCGAAATCCGGGGCCGCAGCACGAAACCAGTGCAGCCCGCGCGCAGACAATGCGCCCCCTGAGCGGCCTTGCAATGGCAGGTGACGGCCGTGTGCCGCCATGTCACAATGGAATCAAGTCCCCGATTTTGGGTCGCAACAGCAAGGTTGCGCGGTCGGGCCCCGCTCGAACGGGACACTATGGAGGAATCTGCATGAAAATATCCAAACGATATTACTTGAGCACGGCGGCGGCCGTCGGTGCGCTTGCGCTTGCCGCGCTGCCGCTGCGTGCGGTTGCGCAGGAAGTCGCGATCGACAGCGATGACATCGGCGGCGTCGTTACTGGTCCGAGTGGCCCCGAAGCCGGCGTGTGGGTCATTGCGGAAACGACCGATCTCCCGACCCGCTTCGCACGCATGGTCGTCACCGACGATCGCGGCCGCTACGTCGTGCCTGACCTGCCGAAAGGCAAATACAACGTTTGGGTGCGCGGCTATGGGCTCGTCGATTCGGCCAAGGTGGTGACCGAGCCCGGCAAGCATCTCGATCTCAAGGCAGTCGTGGCACCCGATGCCGCGGCGGCCGCGCAGTATTATCCGGCGATCTACTGGTATTCGATGATGAAGATCCCGGACAAGAACCAGTTCGGTCCAAACGGCTCGATGCCGCAGGGGGTCACGCAGCAGGAATACCTGGTCACGCTCAAGAACCGTGCCTGCGTCGGCTGCCACCAGCTCGGCCAGCTCGCGACGCGGACGATCCCGGCTGCGCTCGGCACCTTCAAGTCAGGCGAAGAAGCCTGGATGCGCCGCATCCAGTCGGGCCAGGCGGCAGAGCTGATGATCAATCCGCTCTCTGGGCAGCTCGGCGGCGAGCCGTTCAAGTATCTCGGCGACTGGACCGACCGCGTAGCTCATGGCGAACTGCCGCATGCAAAGCCCGAGCGTCCGCAGGGCGTCGAGCGCAACATCGTGGTGACGACGTGGGATTGGGGCGATCCGCAGCACTATCTGCACGACCTCATTGCGTCTGATCGGCGTAACCCGACGGTCAATGCCTACGGCCCGCTGTTCGGCTCGACCGAATACGCGACCGATGACCTGCCGATCCTCAATCCGGTGACCAACACCCCGTCGACCTTCCATGCGCCGGTGCGTGACAAGGACATGCCGGAGTTGCTTGGCCCCGGCCACGCGGCGATGAAGACGCCGTTCGCGGCGTCGGCCTATTGGGGCATGAAGAAGGTCTGGGACTCCAAGGTCAACAACCACAACTCCATGATCGACCAGGCCGGCCGGGTATGGCTCGCGGCAGCGATCCGTGCGGCCGACAACCCGGACTTCTGCAAGAAGGGCTCGAGCCATCCGTCGGCCAAGCTCTTCCCGATCGAAAAGAACGTCCGCCAGATCGGCATGCTCGATCCGAAGACGATGAATTACTCGTTCATCGATACCTGCTTCGGCACCCATCACCTGCAGTTCGGCTATGACAAGGACAACACGGTGTGGGCGAGCGGCGGCGGACAGGTGCTCGGCTGGGTCAACACCAAGATCTGGGACGAGACCCATGATGCCGCGAAGGCCCAAGGATGGACGGCGTTCGTCCTCGACACCAACGGCAACGGCAAGCGCGACGACTATGTCGAGCCCAACCAGCCGGTCGATCCGACCAAGGACAAGCGCATTAACGGCGGCTTCTATGCCGTGATGCCAAGCCCGATCGACAACTCGATCTGGGGAACGGTCGGCGTGTTCGGGGGCAAAGGCGCCGTGGTGCGCGTCGTACCGGGATCGAACCCACCGGCGACCGCGCTGTCGGAAATCTACAACGTGCCGGAGCCGGGCTTCGGTCCGCGCGGCGGCGATATCGACAGCAAGGGCGTGGTGTGGGTTTCGCTCGGCAGCGGCCATCTCGGCAGCTTCGACCGCAGCCTGTGCAAAGGCCCGCTCAACGGTCCGACGGCGACCGGCGATCATTGTCCGGAAGGCTGGAAGTTCTACAAGTATCCCGGCCCGGGCTTTGAAGGCATCGGCGACAACAGCGCTGAGGCGAGCTACTACTCGTGGGTCGACCAGCACAACACCTTCGGGCTCGGCAACGACGTCCCGATGTCGACCGGCAACCTCAATGACGGCCTGATCGCCCTCAAGGACGGCAAGATGGTCACGCTACGGGTGCCCTATCCGCTTGGCTTCTACGCCAAGGGATTTGACGGCCGCATCGACGATCCTAATGCCGGCTGGAAGGGCCGCGGCTTGTGGACCACAAGCGGCGACCGCACCCCCTGGCTGAAGGAAGGCGGCAAAGGACGCGAGCCGATGGTCGTGCACTTCCAGATCCGCCCCGATCCGCTCGCGCACTGAGCCGATCGACCAAGGCTGCGACGAACACGGCCCCGCCCGGACCTCCGGGCGGGGCTTTTGTTTGTGTGATTGGTATTCCACTTGGTCATTTCCGGGGCGCCGCAGCGAAGCGAAGGCGAGCCCGGAATCCATGAACACAGGCTGCGGAGTATGGATTCCGGGCTCGCCGCTGCTTCGCGGCGCCCCGGAATGACGGGCCCCCTAACTTCGCGGCGCCCCGGAATGACCGGCGGCGGATTGCCACTCTCGTCCATCGGATCGCCTGGGCGTATGATGCGAACTAAAGACGCCGCTTGACGCCACACAAATAAAGACGATGCGATCGGCCACGCCGGCCTCGCATCGAAAAGCATGAGGAACGCCCATGGCCAGCTTGCAGATGAGCCGGTTCGGCCGGCCATTCCGTCGCGCGATCGTCGCGATGTTCGCCCTCCTCCTCGCCTCGGGGCCGCTCGCCGCCAAGGACGGCTTGCCGCACGTCACTATCGCGGTCGGCGGCGCAAGCTGCTTATGCTACGTGCCGGTCGTGCTCGCCGGACAGTTGGGTGAATTCGAGAAATCCGGCGTCGACGTCGCGCTCGTGAATTTCCGCGGCGGCTCGCAAGCGCTGACCGCGGTGATGGGCGGCAGCGCCGACGTGGTAATGGGCTATTTCGATCACTGCATCATTCTCGCCGCCCAGAAGCAAAGCCTTCAAGCATTCGTCACTTTCGACCGTTTTCCGGGGCTGGTGCTCGTGGTGGCGCCGCGCCGCACCCACACGATCAACTCGGTCAAAGATCTCGCCGGCAAGATCGTCGGCGTCACCGCGCCAGGATCGTCGACGGATTTCTTCTTGAAATACCTGCTGCGCAAGAGCGGCGTTGACGCCAACTCCGTCTCGGTGACCGGCATCGGCCTCGACGCCAGCGCGGTTGCCGCGCAGGAGCAGGGCCAGATCGACGCGGCCGTGATGAACGATCCTTCCGTGACCGTGCTGGAGCGCAAGTACAAGGATTTGAAAATCCTCAGCGACACCCGAAGCGCAAAGGATACGCTCGCGGTCTATGGCGCCGATTATCCCTCGGGCGTGCTCTACGCACGAACTGATTGGATCGCGAAGCACGAGGCCGAAACCCAAAGGATCGCTAATGCAGTCGTCGCGACTTTGCGCTGGATCCACGCTCATGACGCTGAAGCGATCATGGCCAAGATGCCGCCCGAAATGGTCGGGGCGGACAAAGCGACCTATCTCGCGGCACTGCGCAAGACCATGCCGATGTATTCCGAGACCGGCCTGATGGACCCGAACGGCGCTCGCGCCGTCGTCACCGCTCTGAGCCACTCCGTGCCGTCGGTCGCCAGCACAACTATCGATGTCGCGGCGACCTACACCAACCGCTTCGTCGAGCGGGCCAACGGAACAGTCGGCGCCGCGCGATGAGGCGGTAGGGTGTGCAAAGCGCGGACGCGTCCGCGCGTGCGCAACATTGCGCTGTCCTGGCCAAGACAAGACGGTGCGCACGCTTCGCTTTGCGCACCCTACGCGGCCGCCACTTCACCGCGTTCGATCCGGAAGGCGCGGGTCAAACGACCGGCGCCGCGCGATGAGGCGGTAGGGTGTGCAAAGCGCGGACGTGTCCGCGCGTGCGCACCATTGCGCTGTCCTGGCCAAGACAAGAAGGTGCGCACGCTTCGCTTTGCGCACCCTACCCCGCCGCAACTTCACCGCGTTCGATGCGAAACGCGCGGGTCATCAGGTCGGCGACGTGGACCTCGTTTGATTCCGCAATCAGGATCGAGAGCCCCTCGCCCTTGAGGCTCGCCATCACCTCGCCGAGGCGACGCGCGAGCGCCGGCGCAAGACCCTCGAACGGCTCGTCCAGCAGCAGCAGGCGCCGGCCGGCCATCAGCGCGCGGGCAAGCGCCACCATCTTCTGCTGGCCGCCGGACAGTTCGAGCGAGTGCCGCCCACGGAATTGCGCGATCTCCGGCATGATTGAGAAGATCCAATCGAGGCGCGCCTCGACGCCGTCGACAGCCGTGGTCCACGTCGGCAGGCGAATGTTCTCCTCGACGGTGAACGCCGGCACGAGGCGGCGATCCTCCGGCATGTAACCGATGCCGCGCGCGACCCGCGCGTGGGCGGGCGCTGCCATCAGGTCGACATCGTCGAGCGTGACGACGCCGCTGGCCACGATCGCGCCCATCAGCGCCCGCAGCAGCGTCGTCTTGCCGGCGCCGTTCCTTCCGATCAGCCCGCAAAACTCGCCGGTCGCGACCGCGAGCGAGGCGCCGCGGATGATCGGCACCGGCCCGATCGCGACGCTGAGGTTCTCGACCCTAAGCATGGCCGCGGCCGCCGCCCGGCCCGGTGCCACTGATGAGGGTCTGAACGCGCGGATCGGCGAGCGTCGCCGCGGGCGTACCGTCGGCGATGACCGTGCCATCGTAGAACGCGAGCACGCGATCGGCGAAGCGCGCCACGATCTCCATGTCGTGCTCGACGAACAACACCGTCAGATCGCGGCTCTTGAGCGCCGCCATCACCACTTCCATGACCGAGAACTTTTCCGCAATCGAGATGCCGCTCGTCGGCTCGTCGAGCAGCAGCACGCGCGGCGCCCCGACGACTGCCATCGCAATATCGAGGAGCTTGCGGATGCCTTGCGGCAGCGTCGCTGCGCGCACGCGCGCGTAGTCGGCAATTCGAAACAGCTCCATCGCCTCCGCGACGGCGGAGCGCGTCTCCGCGCGATCGAGCTTTGCGAAGGCCTGCGCGATCATGCCGCCGCTGCTATGCGCGACGGCAGCCGCCGCGCGCATATTGTCGGCGACAGTCAGCGAGGGAAATATCTGCGCGACCTGGAACGACCGCGAGACGCCGAGCCGCGTAATCTCGCGCGACGGGCGTCCGGTGATGTCGCGGTCTTCGAACAGGATGATGCCGGCAGTCGGCCGCAGGTGACCGGTAATCATGTTGATGAAGGTGGTCTTGCCGGCCCCGTTCGCGCCGATGATGCCGACGGTCTGGCGCGGCGGCACATCGAGGGTGATGTCGCGCGCTGCCACGATCGAGCCGAAGCTCTTGCCAAGACCGCGCACGGACAGCGCTGCCGTCATTTGCCGGCCTCGCGTTTGAAGCGCGCGCCGAGCGAACCGAGCCCTTCGGGGAGAAAGAGGATCGTCAGCAGCAGCACGATGCCGAGCGCCATCTGCCATGTGTCGGGCAGGACATCGAGCGCGATCGAGCGCACCAGTTCGAAGAAGAACGAGCCGACGAACACCGCCGCGATCGATTGCGCGCCCGCAAGGACGGTCACGAACACGAAACCGCCCGACGTCGTCCAATAGGCCATGTTGGGATCGACATGGCCGACCGCGAGCGCGGCGAGCGCGCCGCCAATGCCGGCGAGAATGCCCGAGATGACGAGCTCCAGGTGAATGAGCCGGTCGACCGAGACACCGAGATACTCGAGCCGGATTTCATTGTCGCGGGCGGGCGCCGCGAGCGCGCCCGCAACCGTCCGGAAAAACAACGCTACCGCCCATGATGCGACGGCGCAGAAGCCGAGCACCAGCCAGAACAGCGCCAGGTTGAGTGTCGGGCCTTCGGGACGAAAGCCGAAGAAGCTCCCGGCCTCGACGTGAAAGCCGTCAGTCGAGCCGAGCGCTTCAGTCTTCACCAGCACGCCGTAGAGAATCATCGACATCGCAAGGCTCAGCATCGCGAAATAGATTTCGCGATAGCGCGCGAGGAGATACCCGATCAGCCAGGCAAAAATGCCCGCCGCGACGGCGCCGGCAGCGACGACTAGGAAGACGTCGCGCACGGGGGTGAAACGGCCAAGCAGCGCGACGGCGTAGGCACCGACGGCGTAGAACAACGCCTGCCCGAAGGGCACGAGGCCGTTGCGCCACAAAATCACAAGGCCGAGCACCACCAGCGCGTTGGCGAATGCAATGGTCGCGAGCGAGACAAGCCACGCCGGCAATGCCGGGGCAACCGCGGCAACCACGACGAACGCGCCAAATCCGAGCACGTCGGCGCGCCGCATGTCAGATCTTCCGCGGCGTTGCCTGGGAGATCAGGCCATAGGGGCGGAAGACGAGAACGAGCGCCATGACGGCGTAGATCACGAACAGCTCGAGCTGCGGCAGGAGATGGACGGCGGCGGCCCGCACGAAGCCGACGATGAGCGCGCCGATCATCGCCCCTTCGATCGAGCCCATGCCGCCAATCGCCACCACCGCGAAGGCGAGCACGATGACCTCGACGCCGATGCCCTGGGTCACCGAAATTTTCGGGGCCATTATCGCGCCGCCCAACGCGCCCAGCATCGCGCCAATGACGAAGGTTGCCGTATAGATCATCTTGACGTTGACGCCGAAGGCCGCCGCCGTCTCGCGATCGAAGATGACGACAGCGAGCAGGCGGCCATAGCGGGTGAAGTTAAGCGCCCAATATCCGAAGGCCGCGAGCAACGCCGCGATGGCGACGAGGCCGATGTCGTAATTCGAGAGGATGAGCCCGCCGAGCTCGATATTGCCCGCGGCGACCATCGGCTGGTAGGCGCCATAGCTGCGCGGGCCCCAGATCAAGGTGATGACGTCCTCCAGGATGAGGAACACGGCATAGGTAACGAGCACGATCACAACCTCGTCGCGGCCATAGACGAAGCGCAGGATGCCGCGCTCGAGGATGAAGCCGATGACGGCGCCGATCGCCATCGCGAGCGCGATCATCAGAAGAAAGCCGAGCGCATCATCGATGCCGTGATCGACGTAAATGCCGACGGCAGTCGCCGCGCCATAGGCGCCGAAAGCGTAGAACGAGCCGTGGGTGACGTTGAGGATCTTCATCACCCCGCAGATCAGCGACAGGCCCGCCGCCACGAGAAAAAGATAGGCCGCGTAGACAAGACCGTCGGTCACGATGGCAAACGCGGTCAGCACGTGGGCTCCCTTCCCCGCGTCGGGGAAAGCCCCGACAAAGCCTGCGTTTCCTCTTCCCCCTCAACGGGGCGAAGCCAGCAATTATTGCGTCATTTTGCTAACCATAACACGGAATCCCTGCGCCAAACCTTGTGTGACAATGAGAATGGACGTGCAGCGGCCAATTGCCGCCGCTTCTGCCGGCGCCCGCCATCAGATCGCCATCGGGAAAGGCCACATCGCTGCGCCATGATGAACATGCACGCGCCACCCCTGTTCGCGCCGCCGCGGCCTGAGCCCGCCTCCGAGCGGATCGGCTGGTTCGGCTTCCTCCGCGCCCTTCGTACCAACGCGCTCGCCGGATGGTCGAAGGCCGCCTATGAGGAGGACGTGCTCTCGGGCTCGGCGTTCGGCCGCCGGCGGTTTCTGCTCAACGCGCCTGATGCCATCCATCATGTGCTGGTCGAGAACACCGGCAACTACCGCCGGACCGCGGCGACGATCCGTATTCTGCGCCCGATCATCGGTGACGGCCTTCTGCTGAGCGAAGGCGAGGACTGGCGCCACCAGCGCCGCACGATCGCGCCGGTGCTCTCCCCGCGCGTGGTGCCGATCCTCGCGCGCCACATCGCGAGCGCCACGGCGGAGACGATCACCCGCCTCGCCGCTTCAAGCGACAAGCCCGTTGATATTCTGGCGACAGTCCAGTTTCTTGCGCTCGAAATCGCCGCGCGCTCCATGTTCTCGCTGGAGATGACCCAGCATGGCGCCGCCATGCGCAAGATGATCGCGGATTTCGCCACCCGTTTGGGCCAGCCTTATTTCCTCGACCTGATGCTTCCGGTCGCGATCCCGACGTTGCGCGATCTCGCCCGCGCTCGGTTTCGCAAGCACTGGATCAGCTTGATGGACACCATCATCGACGCGCGACTCGCGTCGCCACCGGCGGAGAAGCCGCGCGATCTCTTCGACATGCTGCTCGCCGCACGCGACCCCGAAACCGGCGCCGCGTTCTCGCGAGCGCAGCTTCGCGATCAGATGGCGACCATGATCGTCGCCGGCCACGAGACCACGGCGCTGACGCTGTTCTGGTCGATGTATCTCCTCGCTTCGGCGCCGGACGTGCAGGCACGCGTGGCCGACGAAGTGCGCGGTCTCGATCTCAGTCCCGAGGGCGCCGCCGGCGCGCTGTCGCGCCTCGTCTATACCCGCGCCGTCGTCAACGAGGCGCTGCGGCTTTATCCGCCGGCATTCGCCATCGCCCGCTTGGCGAACGGACCGGACAAGGCCGGCGACACCGCCATCCCGAAAGGGTCGCTGGTGATGATCGCGCCATGGGTGCTGCACCGGCATCGCAAGCTATGGACGAACCCCGACGCTTTCGATCCATCGCGCTTCCTTGGCGAGGAGCCGCACCGCTTCGCCTTCATGCCATTCGGCGCCGGCCCGCGCGTGTGCGTCGGCGCGCAGCTTGCCTTGACCGAAGCCGTGCTCGTGCTCGCAGCAATGATCCAGCGCTTCGACGTGGCGCTTGCGGATGACAAGCCGGTGCTGCCGGCCGCCGTCATCGTGACGCACCCGAACCGCCCCGCCCCGTTCCGGCTTACGCAGCGCGGATGAAGCGCGACCGCGCGGAACGGTAGCCCGGATGAGCGAAGCGATATCCGGGATGGGCAGTTCAATATTGGATAGGCCGTCCCCGGATGTCGCGAACGCGCGCGTTCGCTCATCCGGGCTACAGTCGTCGGATCACCACTGCTTCTGCAAGCCGACCCGCGCGGCGCCGCCGACGAGATCGTGACCGAAGCGGACGCCGCCCTCGAGAAAAGCGCGATAGCCGCCACCGAAGTAGAAATCGACCTTCGGAATGACTTCGCCACGGATCTGGCCGGCATCGGTCGGGGTTAGCGGCAGTCCCGGGTTGGTGATGATCGCGGTGCCCTGCGCAATCGCGTTCTCGTAGATCAGCGTGGTCAGGCTTGGCACCACGACCGCGCCGTAAAGATCGATCACCGTCCCGAAGCGTGCGCCGCCCTGCACCCGCAGCGTCGTCGCGTCCTGCAGGCCGTTCGCCGCGGCAGAACCATCGAACAAGGTGCGGGTCAGCATGTAGCCCATCGTCGGCTCGACGAAGGAAACCTGGCCGACGCGGAATTTGTAATTGATGTTCTCGGCCACGCCCGGCACCGTCACGCGCAGGTTCGCATTGGGCGCAGTGCCGCCAAAACTTTCGGCGAGGTCCAGGAAATCGCCCTTGCCGATGACGTCGGTCGAAAATCCGCCCCATGCCCACATGGCGTACGCACCGACGCCGGGCCCGTTCATCTGGACCTGGGCGGGAATGGTGCTGAAGGAGGCATTCGTCTGCATCCAGCTGCCGAACACGCCGGTCACAAGATAATCGCCCGGCGCAAACACATTCCACCAGCGGTGATCGAAGCCGGAGTTGATGCCGTAGCTATTGATGGTCCGCGGAAGGTCGGTGGCGTTGAGCGCGCCGCGATGCTCCCAATCGCCGATCCCCTTGGTCCAGAATGACCACGTCGGCGGCATCGGCGGCGGCTGGTAGATCGGCTCTTTGTAATACGGCCGCGCCAGCGGGTTATTGCTTGCCGGGCTCGGCGCATACGCCGAGGCCTTTCCGAACGCGCTGCCGTCCGCACTGCGTGTCAGATATTCGAGCGCCGCGACCGGATCGACGAGGCCGGCCCCGGTCTGGAAGGCCTTGTCGTTCGGCAGGATGACTTTGGCGCTGCGCGTCAACGCCGTGCGCACCTGCGCCGGCGTCAATGTCGGGTAGCGTTCGAGCAGCAACGCGACCACGCCCGAGACATTCGCCGCGGCAACCGATGTCCCCGTCGTGAACCCGTAGCCGTCGCCCACCGACGGCACCAGCACGTCAACGCCCGGCGCCGTGATCGCGATGTACTTGCCGCGGTTCGCGCCGGCAAACGGCCGGTCGTCGCTATCGCTCGCCGTCACCGCGATGACGTGGGGATCGGCGCCGGGAAACATCGGCGCTGCGCGCGGGCCGCCGTTGCCCGCGGCGGCAATCAGGATGAGTTTCTTGTCGTAGGCTGCCGTCAGCAGCCGCTCCAGCATCGGATCGCGTGGTCCGGCGAAGCTCATGTTGATGATGCGTGCGCCGCTGCTAGCGGCGTGATCGAGCCCCTTTAGGATCTGCTCGCTCGAGCCGTTGACGCCCGTCGTGCCCTCAACGAAAGCCTTGATCCCGATGATGTTCGCGGCGGGCGCAATGCCGAGCAGACGCATGTGCGCGGCGACCGCTCCGGCCATATTGGTGCCGTGGGTCTGCGGGCTGCTTGGTGTCGCCGTTGCGTCGTAGCGTTCCCTGACGGCGCCGCGCAGGTCAGGATTGGCTTCATCGATTTCCGAATCGACCACAGCGACAGAAACATTGCGCCCGGTCGCGAGCCGGTGCGCGGCAACGAGGTGCAGCTTGTCGATGACGTACTGCGCCGGGTCGCCTGCCGGCAAGGGCGCCCCCGGCGCGAGGCTACCGGCCCGCGTGTTTTGCGCGACCTTCAAGATCGGCGCGGCTGCGATCGGCATGTCGCGCGCGAGAATGAACAGATAGTTCGGCTGCGCCGATGCGGTGATCCGGTTGCTCTCCAGCGACCGGATGATGGCGCGAATATCACCGCCCGCCGGGAAGCTGAACCGGTAGAGCGTGCGCCCGATCAGCGGAAGCGGCTGGGTCGAGATCAGCGTCAGCCCGAGCTGCTGTGCGATTTGTGCGACCTGAGCAGGTGTGACCGTGTTCACGACCTGCAGCAGCACTTCGTTCGGAATGAATTGCGTTTCGCCCGGCGGCGGCACGCCGCTGTAGAACTGCTCGTTCGAGGTGCGACCGTTGCCCGGGCCGGGCGCCGGTCCCGTCGTCACTGGCGGACCGGGGTTGAACGGCAACTCGCCGGGGCGCGGCCCCGGCGTGACCGGATTGGTCTGAAACGTCGTGGTCGGAGTTTGAATATTGTTGGCGCCGTTGCGGGTGCCGGGCCCGGTCCCGTTGACTGGTGGCGGCACGTACACGCCTGCAGGCGGATAGCCCGGATAACCCGGGTTCTGATCGCGATAGCCCTGCAGAATTCCTTCAATGGAGCCGAACGTCGCCTGCTGCTGGTTCGACGTGAGCTGCCCGACGGCCTGGCTCGCGCCCATCGTCGTAGTGCTGCCGCACCTCGGCTCAGTGAACTCCGTGCAGGAATAAGTGGGTGGCGGCGGAGAGTATTGCGCCGACGCGCTGCCGATCAGCCATGGCAACGCGGCAAATCCCGCGACCAGGCTCAACAGCCGATGTCGACGCGCAACCCCTGCCATTTTCACGACGCCGACCCCCTCAGCGTTTCGCGAGCGCATCAAACGTAGAATATATGGCAGCCCGTGTCTGTTGCCGGCACGCAACACGGCACGACCGAATTTCCGAGACTTTACCTCCGACGGAATCAGCCCACCCGTGGGGCGGTTTAGGCGAAGCCGTAAACCGCCGTCCCGCCCACCATCGGTCACGTCCGGGAGGCGACGCAAAGCCGCGCATTGCGCTGCGCTATTGCTCCGATCGCCGGTGCCCTGCTACTTCCGTCCAGCGAGCTGGCGGCCTTTGTCGAGAGCGACGAAGCTGCGCACCGGGGCGGCCATCAGGAAAGTATAGCCCTCTCCCAGAATGCGTTCGACGTTGGTCGCGTCCACGTGGGGATGGCCGACGGCGACCTTGTTCTCCTTGCAGGTCTTGACGATGTAGGCCATGGCGTCGAGCACCTGCGGGTGTTCGTACTGGCGCGGGAAGCCCAGTTCCTGAGAGAGATCCCCCTCCCCGATCAGCACCAGGCCGATGCCTGGCACCTTCTTGAGGATGTCGGCCAGGTTCGCGATGCCCTGGGTGTCCTCGATCATCAGCATGCAGAGGATTTCGCCCTTGGGATCGAGCGGCCACACGTCGGCCTTACTGTAATATTCCTGCTGGGTCAGGCCCCAGTAGCGTACGGCTGTGGTCGGGCCATCGCCGCGAATGCCGGCAGGCTCATAAAGGGGCGCGGTCTTGAGCCGCGGATAGCGGCAGGCCGCGACCGCATTCTCGGCCTGATCGACGGTCGAGATGTGCGGCCACAGCACGCCGTAGACGCCGAGGTCGAGGGCCTGCTTGGCGAGCCACTGGTTATGCTCGCCGCCGTTCGGCGGAATGCGCACCATCGGGGTGACGGCCGGGGCGAGCGTACCGCCCTGCGCGATCTGGCGACGGTTGAGCATGTACTGCATGGCGTCGCGCAGCGCCCGCGCATCCCAGAAGTTATGCTCCATTTCGTAGACGATGCCGTCGAACTTCGAGGTGCTCATGGCGACGGCAGTCTCGATCTCGGCCTGGGCGAAGGACGTGAAGGCTGGTTTTCCTTCCTCCCACGCACGGATCACATTGTTCAGGCGCGGCAGCTCGGCCATTCATTCTCTCCCGGGTCGCTCGTTTCGCGGCGAACATAGGAAGCAAGCGTACGGGCGCGCAATCTGAATTTTGCGAAGCCCTACCAATGTGATCGCCTTAGCTGAGACACGTTCTGTGGAAACGAGCGGCCCAACAACCGCAGAGCCCTGAGTATCGCGGGCGCTCCGGTGAAAAATGCGGCAATTGGAAGACTGGTCACGCCGGTGCAAAAGGTGACGTGACGTGCGCCGCGCGGAACGCTATACAGCGGAACCGGAAGGCCCTCCCACCACAACGAAGTTTCCGACGATGTATCTCGATATCTTCCTCATCGCGGTGATGCTGATATCTGGAATGCTCGCAATGGTGCGCGGATTGATCCGCGAGGTGCTGTCGATTGCGGGTTGGGGAGCCGCGGCGGTCGCCGCGCTTCTCGCCTATACGAAGCTGCTGCCGCTCGCGAAGGCCTATTTCAGCACCTGGAACGACTACGTCGTCACCATCGGCACGGTGGCGTCGGCATTCCTCCTCACCCTCATCGTGGTGTCGATCATTACAGTGCGCATCTCCGACAAGATTCTCGACAGCCGGATCGGCGCCCTCGACCGCACGCTCGGGTTTCTGTTCGGCCTTGCGCGGGGCCTCGTTATCGTCGTGGTTGCCTTTATGTTCTTCGATTGGCTTGTGCCCGCCAAATCGCAACCTACGTGGATAACGAACGCCCGATCGCTCAATGTCCTGAAGAAGGTCGGCGACGATATCATGGCGATGTCACCTGACATCGAGGCATGGTACGCAAAGTACAAGAAGCAGCGCGGCGAAACCGAACCTCCGGCATAGGTCGCATCGGCAGGATCAGTGCCATGCGATAGCGCTGTGGGCGGGGGCGCATGCGAGCGCCCCAGCATCTTGCGATTTGCGCTGTTTCGCGACGATACTGTGACAGCAGCGTTAAGGGAATCACCGCAATCCTCGGGAATGCGGTTTAGGTGATTCGCCGGAAGGCTCGACGGAGCGATGATGGAAAGCCGACAGGGACGCTTCGACAGCCCGGACGAGGAACTCCAAGATCAGCCCCTCCGCCGGTCGTCCCCTCCCCCGCAGGCGGGGGACGGCACGCATGATGACGACCTCGACCTTGACAGCGACCGCCTGCGTGAAGAATGCGGCGTCTTCGGCATCTACGGTCATCCCGATGCCGCGGCCATCACCGCGCTCGGCCTCCATGCGCTCCAGCATCGCGGCCAGGAGGCCGCCGGCATCGTGAGCTATGACGGCCGTCGTTTCCATTCGGAGCGCCGGCTCGGCCTCGTCGGCGATACCTTCTCCCGCCGCGAGATCATCGATCGGCTGCCGGGCCCGCTTGCGATCGGCCACGTGCGCTATTCCACGACCGGCGAGACCGTGCTGCGCAACGTCCAGCCGCTGTTCTGCGAGCTTGACGCCGGCGGGTTCGCCGTCGGGCATAACGGCAACCTCACCAATGGCCGGACGCTGATCCGCCAGCTCGTGCGCGACGGCGCCATCATGCAGTCGACGACCGACACCGAGGTCATCCTGCATCTCGTCGCGCGCTCGCAGCAGACGCGCTTCATCGATCGCTTCATCGATGCGCTGCGCCAGCTTGAAGGTGCCTACTCGCTCGCGGCGCTGACCAACAAGAAGCTCGTCGCGGCCCGCGACCCGCTTGGCATTCGCCCGCTGGTGCTCGGCGAACTCGACGGTTGTCCGATCGTCACGTCGGAGACCTGCGCGCTCGATATCATCCGCGCCCGCTACGTGCGCGACGTCGACAACGGCGAGATCGTCGTGTTCTCGGAGACCGGCGCACAATCGATCAAGCCGTTTCCGCCGATGCGGCCGCGCCCCTGCATCTTCGAATACATCTATTTCGCCCGACCGGATTCGGTCGTTGGCGGCCGCAGCGTCTATCAGATCCGGCGACGCATGGGCATCGAGCTCGCGGGCGAAGCACCGGCCACGGCCGATGTCGTGGTGCCGGTGCCCGACAGCGGCGTGCCTGCCGCGATCGGTTACTCCCAGGCGGCCGGCATCCCCTATGAGCTCGGCATCATCCGCAATCACTATGTCGGACGCACCTTCATCGAGCCGACCCAGTCGATCCGCGAACTTGGCGTCCGCCTCAAGCACAACGCCAACCGTTCGGTCGTCGCCGGCAACCGCATCGTGCTGATCGACGACAGCTTGGTGCGTGGCACCACGTCTGTGAAGATCGTGCGCATGATGCGCGAAGCCGGCGCGAAAGAGGTGCATTTCCGCATCGCTTCACCGCCGATCACGCACCCTGATTTCTACGGTATCGATACGCCGGAGCGCGACAAGCTGCTCGCTGCGACCCATTCGGTCGAAGAGATCCGCAAGATCATCGATGCCGATTCGCTTGCCTTCCTGTCGGTCGAGGGCATCTACCGCGCGATGGGCGAAGAGCGGCGCGATCCAGTGCGCCCGCAATTCACTGACCATTGCTTCACCGGCGAATATCCGACCGCCCTCACCGACCGTAGCGCCGACTCCCTGTCGCCGCGGCAGCTCTCCCTTCTGGCAGAGGCAAGTTGAGTCCTTCGCTTGCCGGCCGGATCGCGCTCGTGACCGGCGCCTCGCGGGGCATCGGGGCGGCGACCGCGCTCTTGCTTGGCAAAGCCGGCGCGCACGTGGTCGCGGTCGCGCGCACAGTCGGCGGACTTGAAGAACTGGACGATGCGATCCGCGCAGCCGGCGGCAGCACCACGCTGGTGCCGCTCGACGTGACCGATTTCGCGGGACTCGGCCGGCTCGCCGTGGCGCTCAATGATCGTTACGGACGGCTCGACGTGCTTGTGGGCAATGCCGGGCTCGCGGGGCCGTCATCGCCGCTCGACCACATCACGCTTGCCGACTGGGAAGACGTGATGAAGGTCAACGTCACGGCGAACTGGCAGCTCATCTGCGCCATGGACGCGCTGCTGCGCCGCTCCGAGGCCGGCCGCGCCGTGTTCATCACATCGGGCGCCGCCCACAACATGCGCGCGTACCGCGGAATCTACTCGACCTCCAAAGCCGCGCTCGAAGCTGTGGTTCGCACCTACGCGGCGGAGACCGAACGCACCCCGGTGCGCGTCAACCTGTTCAACCCCGGGCCGACCCGCACCCGCATGCGCGCCCAGGTCATGCCCGGCGAAGATCCGATGACCCTGCCGCCGCCCGAAGCGGTGGCGGAGAAGATCATCGAGCTGTGCGTCCCGGAATTCACCGCGCACGGCCAACTCTACGATTTCCCGACCCGCAAGCTGCTGACGTTTCGCAAGCCGGAATGATCGCCGCGTCTAGTCCGACTGAACTTCCGCTTATTACTTCTTACCCTTTCCCTTTGCCCTGCCCTTCTTCGCATACGGATTCGCCTTCTCCCGTAGCGTCAATCGGATTGGGACACCGGGCAGATCGAACGCCTCGCGCAGGCTGTTGACGAGATAGCGCCGATAGTCGTCCGGCACGGCGTCGGCTCGCGTGCAGAACAGGACGAAGCTCGGCGGCCGCGCCTTGGGCTGGGTGATGTAGTTGAGCTTGAGGCGGCGGCCCGAGACCGCCGGCGGCGGGTGAGCCGCAATGGTCGCTTCGAGCCAGCGGTTGAGCGGATTGGTGGCGACGCGGCGATTCCAGGCTTCGTGGATGTCGACCACGGCCTGCATCAGGCGATCGAGACCTTGGCCGGTGAGGCCGGACACCGCCACCGCCGGCACACCCTTCACCTGAGGCAGCCAATGATCGGCCTCGCGGCGCAGGTTTGCTGCTGCGCCGGGCGTGTCGTCCCTGAGGTCCCATTTGTTGATGCCGAGGACCAGCGCACGACCTTCGCGCTCGATGAGATCGGCGATGCGCAGGTCCTGTTCCTCGAAAGCGGCTGTCGCGTCGATCAGCAGGATCACCACTTCGGCAAACCGGATCGCTTCGAGCGCATCGGCCACGGATAGCTTTTCAAGTTTGTCCTCGACCTTTGAGCGACGGCGCAGGCCGGCCGTGTCGTGGACGAGAAACCGGCGCCCTTTCCATGTCAGCGGCACCGCGATGGCATCGCGGGTAATGCCGGCCTCGGGGCCGGTCAGCAGTCGATCTTCGCCGAGCAGGCGATTGATGAGCGTCGATTTGCCCGCATTGGGCCGGCCGACCACGGCAATGCGGACCGGTTTTTCCGCCGACGGCGCCTCGGTCTCACCGGCACCGATCTCGTCCTCATCAACCGCAGTTTCCTCCGGCAACGCAGCGCGCAGGGCATCATAGAGATCGGCAAGACCTTCGCCGTGTTCGGCGGAGATCGCGACCGGATCGCCAAGCCCGAGGTCGAAGGCCTCGTAGGCCCCCGCCAAGCCGGCGCGGCCTTCGCTTTTGTTGGCGATAAGAATCATTGGTTTGCCGGAGCGCCGCGCAATGTCAGCAAACATGCGATCCGCGGGCGTCACCCCCGCGCGCGCATCCACGAGGAAAAAGATCGCGTCAGCCCCCGTGATTGCGGCCTCGGTCTGCGCCCGCATGCGAGCCGAGAGGCTTTCGGCGCGAGCCTCCTCGAGACCCGCGGTATCGATGATGGTGAAGGAAAGATCGCCGAGCCGCGCGGCACCTTCCCGCCGATCGCGGGTAACGCCTGGGGTATCGTCGACCAGCGCAAGCCGGCGGCCGGCAAGCCGATTGAACAGGGTCGATTTGCCGACGTTCGGCCGGCCGACAATCGCAACGGTGGGGCGCATGGCACGAATATAGGTGTCGGCGCCGCAAACGGCTCAAGTTTTCGAATTCGGACCGCGTCCGAACGTCCGACTGAAATAGCGGATCAAACGATCGGCGGCGAGACTACCGGGTCGCCGACGCGCCGCCGGGCCAAGCGGGTTGCGGTTGCGCGGCGGCTTGCGGCTGCGCCGGCCAAGGTGCGGGTGCGCCGGCCGCCGGTGGTGGCGCGGCGGGCGCCGCCGCTGGTGCCGGACCTGCGTTGGCATCGGCGGACGTTGCCGGAGGCTTCGCCGCCGTGCGTTGCGGATGCGGCTTCGCCGCCGTCTGCTGCGGTTTGGGCTTGGGCTTCGGTTTTGCGGTCTCCGCTGCGGCCGCCTCGGCCGCCGCCTTGGCGGGATCGACCGGTCCCGATTCGGGCTGTTGATAACCTTTGACGAGCTCGGCCGGCACGCCGGACGTCGCCCCCGGGACGCCTTCCGGAAACACCGGTTTGCGCTCACCCGAAAGCTTCTTTTTGGTGTCGAACAACTCGAGAGTCTCGAACTTGTCCACCATGTCGCTGCAAGCGGACATGAGCGGTGCGACCACGATCACCGCCGCTGCAAGTATCAGGCGCCCCCCTCGCTGCATTTTCAGGTCTTTCCGACGACAGGCAGGAGCGCCGCGAGCACGTCCAGCCGCGACCGCAGACCCGGCGGCGCCTCCGGGTCGCTCTTCGCAGCATCGAGCCACTTGCGGGCGGCGCCAAGATCGCCATTGCGCCACGCCGAGAGCGCCAGCATCTCGCGAGCGGAGTGGCGGAACGGGTTCGTCGACTGCGTCAGCGGCTCCAGCCGCTGCGTCATCTCGTCGAGCTTTGCGGTATCAACCAGCAGGAATGCGGCACGGATCGCCGCAAGATCGCCGACCAGCGGATGCGCCGCATATTCCTTGGCAATTGCGTCATAGGCCGCAACCGCCGCCTTGGGATCCTTTTCTGCGATCTCGGCTGCGTCGCGCAAGCGGGCGAGCTGGCGATAACCGGCGGTGCCGTCGGCGGCAAGCTTGGCAAAGCCGGCCGCGGCCTCCTCATGCTTGCCCTGGTCGGCGAGTTGGTTTGCGGCGTCAAAGGCGGCGCCCGCCGTCGCGGCGAGCTTCGCTTGATACCATTCATAGCCGCGCCAGCCGGCAACGCCCGCAACGATCAGGAACGCGACCACGGCGATGTAATTGCCGTACTTTTCCCACAGCTTCTTCAGCTGTTCTCGACGTACTTCCTCGTCGACTTCGGTGAAGATGTCAGACACGAAATCTCTCCGCCTTGCGGCGCGCGACCACGGGAAGAACTGCCATCGAATTGGCCCCCCACAAACGCCGCGCGATCATGCTAATCCGGTTCTATCCCCGAACGCCACACCCGCACGAAAACATTAAGCCGATCAACCCCCTCGGCGCATCCCCCTTTATGCCGAGGGCTTTAGGCTAATGATGTGGCAACGGCGTGGCAAAACAAAGCCGGTTGGGGGCCCTGCGACCTTCGGTCTTCGGACAATTCATGCGCGCCGGGGCGCGTTCATGGCTTCTTTTTGAGCGCATAGACATTGTCCGGACCGGGAAAGCGGCGGCTTCGGACCTCCCCCGCATAGGCCGATACCGCGGCCTCGATCGAGGGGCCAAGGCTGGTATAGCGCTTGACGAATTTCGGCACCCAGGGCGACAGGCCGAGCATGTCCTCCAATACCAGGACCTGACCGTCGCAGACGGAACTCGCACCGATCCCGATCGTGGGGATCGCAATCTCACGCGTGATTTCGGCGGCTAACGGCTCCGCCAGCGCTTCGAGCACAACCGAAAACGCCCCAGCTTCGGCCACCGCCCGCGCATCGCCCTGATCGGCCCCCATTCGGCGTGTCGCGTCCCTGGGCGCGGAAGCCGCCGAGTGCGTTGACCGATTGCGGGGTCAGCCCGACATGCGCCATCACCGGTACGCCGCGCTCGGTGAGAAAGCGGATGGTCTCGGCCATGCGCTGGCCGCCCTCGAGCTTGATCGCGCCGCACCCGGTTTCCTTAAGGACTCGCGCGGCCGCCATGAAAGCCTGCTCCTTCGAGACCTCGTAGGAGCCGAACGGCAGATCGACCACGACGAGCGCAGCGCTTCGAGCCGCGCATCACCGCGTGACCCTGCAGGATCATCATGTCGAGGGTCACCGGGATCGTGGTCTCGAGGCCGTGCATCACCATGCCGAGCGAATCGCCGACCAGGATCACGTCGCAATGGCGATCGACGATGCGGGCCGTGTGGGCGTGGTAGGACGTGAGCATCACGATCGGCTCGCCGCCCTTGCGGGCAAGAATGTCCGGCGCCGTCAGCCGCTTTTGGCGTTTCACCGGGGGTCGCGTGAATCCGACATGCATCAGCCCAAACGCGGCCCTGCCGAATACCGGCAGGCCGATCAAGGGATGGAACACCAAGCCGAGCAGCAGATAGAAGATGGTGCCAACGACGATGGCGACAAGGTCGTTCCGGCGCCCGCCCATTGGAATCGGCGGCGCCGCCCGGATCGCTGCGGCGTTTCAGCGTAATGCGGTCATAGACGGCCCAGGCGAGGATCGAGCCGAACAGGATGATGCCGCCGAGATCGCCATTAGCGAGGAGATGCGCGAACGCCCACAGCTTGACGCTCACCAGCATCGGGTGCTTGAGCACGCGCTTGATGTCGCCGGGGAAATAAGCCGCGACAGAAGCAGATCGCAGCCGGCCACATCAGCGCCTGCGTGATGTAACGCATGAAGTTCGGCGGCGACCAGACGGTGAATCTCGCCGGTGGTCCGGTACATGCTGAAATCCGATGCCGATGACGATGAGGCCGGCGATCGTTACGACCGCGAACAGCCCCTTGTACGGCCATTCGCCCAGCTGCTTGACGCGGCGTCGCGCTGCGGCCGCATCGTCACGAACACATGCGGTCCGAGGAAGAGGACCAGTCCGATCACCATCACCAGGAGGCCCATCGCCACTTCTCCGCTCAGCCCGAAAACGGGCGCAGTAGAGGCGAAGGCGAGCGCCGAAGCAAGCGGGGTCCGGGAATGCCAAATCGGCATGACGGACAACAGGCGATCGCAAGGATTATATAAACAAGGCGCGATCTGAAATGTCAGCTGTAAGGCATTGCTTGACATCCCCATAGCGCGCGACAAAGGTCGGTTCGCCATCAACGTCAGCGGCAACTGGCGGATCACTTTCGGCTGGAGCGAAGGCGATGCCATCGACGTCGACCTCGAAGACTACCACTGAGGATTAAGGTCCGATGCCTAAGAAACATCCCAAGCGTGCCTTGCCCCCGATGCACCCGGGCGAACTTCTGCGCGAGGAGATTTTGCCCGCGCTCAACCGGCCAAAGACCGAAATCGCCCGGCTGCTGGGCGTATCGCGCCAAACCCTTTATGACCTCATCGAAGAGAAGCAGCCGGTAACGCCCGTCATGGCCTTGCGGCTTGGAAAGCTCTGCGGAAATGGTCCCGATCTGTGGCTCAATCTGCAGAAGCGATACGACCTCCATCACGCGGAGCGGCAGTTCGGCAGCAAGATCAAAGCCATTCCGACGCTCGAAGCGGTGTGAACAAGAAGCCGGCAATGTCGGCCGGGATATTCATGACGTCTCTATCTCGCGCCCACCTCATCTGCGTTTGCGCGTTGTATCTCGTTGCCGCCTTTACGCCTGTTCATGCCCAGGATTGGCCGACCCGGTCGGTGAAGATTCTGATCCCGTTTGGGCCTGGTTCGACGCCTGATCTTGTCGGGCGCATCATCGCCGAACGGCTGCAGCAGAAGCTCGGTCAGCCGTTCGTTGTCGAGGACAAGCCGGGCGCGAGCGGCAATCTCGGTACCGAGGCGATCGCCAGAGCCGAGCCCGACGGCTACACCCTCGGCATCAGCATCGCCGGTCCGCTTGCGATCAACGCGCTCTTGTTCAGCAAGCTGCCGTACGATCCGCGCAAGGATTTCACCTACATCACGCTGCTGGTGACGCAGCCGAGTGTGCTTGTCATCAACGCGGGCCTCGGCGTCGAGACGGTGCCGCAACTCGTCGCGCTTCTGAAGCAGAGCCCGGGCAAGTTCAATTTCGGCTCGATCGGCAACGGCTCCATTTCGCATCTCGCGATGGCGGCGATTGCGCTCGCGAGCGGAACCGAGATCGTGCACATTCCCTATACGAGTTCGCCGCAGGCGATGACCGCATTGCTGCGCGGCGAAGTGCAGATCGCCTGCCTGCCGGCGGCCGGTGTCGCGCCGCAACTCGCGTCCGGCGAAATCCGCGTTCTCGCGGTGACGACGGCCGAGCGCTCCGCCCTCTTTCCGGGGATTCCCACGCTGAAGGAGAACGGCATCGACGTCGAGGTCGATACCTGGATGGGCCTGGTTGGCCCGGCGCGCTTGCCGGATGCGATCGCCGCTCGTGTCGCAAACGAGGTTGCCAGCGTAATCACCGCAGCGGATGTCCGCGGCAAGCTTGTCACGCAATTCATGGAGCCGATACCATCGACTCCGGCCGCATTCCGCGCCCGCATCGACGCCGACCTCGCCCGCTGGGCGCCCGTGATCCGGGCCGCAAACATCAGGGTGAATTAAAAAGCGTATTTCGATCTGCTGTATTTTGATCGTCGCGGCCGCGACAAGCGCGGCCACGACTTGGTGTGCTGACCGCTAAAGCGCCGTCACAGTCCGAAGACGAACAGCATCGTCTGGTTGCGCATGTCGCGCAGTTCCGGGGTCAGGCCGAGCCTTGCCTTGGAGAATTGGCTCAGCCCCGACAGAATCGCCACGTACTGCTTGCCGCCCGCCTCGAAGGTCATCGGCGGTGCGTTGAAGCCGTTGCCGACGTTGATCTTCCACAGCGGCTCAAGTGTCGTGTCGTCATAGGCGATGAACGTTCCGTCGCCGAGCCCCGTGAACAGCAGGCCGCCCGCGGTCGTCAGCGCAGCGCTGAAGTTCGGGTAGGTCGAGCGGACCTTGTTCTTGATCTCGCCGGTGAAGGGATCGGCGAGGATGATTTCCGACTCGGTTCGCGCCACAGCGGTAAAGCGGCCGCCCAGCATCGCCCCGCCCGCGTTCTTGAGCTGGTCCGGCGTCACCGTCGCTTCGATGCACGTCGGTCGCGACGGGATGTAGATCATCTTGGTCTTCGGGCTATACGACGCCGACCAGTAATTGTTGCCGCCCTCCTGCGATGGGCAGAGCTTCTTGGTGGGGTCCGTGAGGGTCATGCCCTGCACGCCCGAATAAAGCTGGATGTCCTTCTTCGGATCGTAATCGAGCGGACGGCCCGTTTTCTGATCGATGCCCTTCGTCCAGGTGATGTTGTCCATGTAGGGCTTCGCCAGCACGGTCTGCCCGTTGGCGCGCTCGAACAAATAGAGGAAGCCGTTGCGGCCGGAATGGGTGATGAGCTTGTGCGGCTGGCCGTTGAGCACGCCATCGATGAGGATGTGCGTGCCGGCCTCATCGTAGTCCCACATGTCGCCGGGCGTGTACTGGTGATACCAGTTCATCTTGCCGGTGTCGGGGTCCCACGAAATCAGGCTGTCGGTGTAGAGGTTGTCGCCCGGCCGATAATACGCATTCAACATCGGCACCGGATTGCCGGTGCCCCACAGCACCTGGTTGGTGGCGACATCATATGAGCCGGTGACCCACATCGCGGCGCCGCCGGTCTGCCATGCGTTGTTGTGATCCTTCCAGGTCTCGGATCCAGGCTCGCCCGGGGCAGGCACCGTATATTTCCGCCACACCTGCTTGCCGGTCGCGCCGTCGAGCGCGGCGATGAAATCGCGTACGCCGCGGTCGCCGCCGGCGCCGCCGATGATGATCTTGTCTTTCACCGGCAAGGGCGCGGCGGTGAGTTGCAGGTCGGGCTGGCCGTCGCCGAGATTGGTTTCCCAAACGACCTTGCCCGTTTCCTTGTTGGTGGCGATGACGCGCGCCGGATAGCTGGCGACGCTGATGACCAAATTGCCCCACAGCGCGGCGCCGCGATTGGACAGCGGCAGCTTCTCCTGCCCGGGATCCATGCGCCACACGATGCGGCCGACATCGCCCGAGCGGCCGTCGATCTTGTAGAGCACGCCCCATTGATCGACGACGTAGAGGAAGCCGTCTTCTGCCAACGGCGTCGACTCGAGGTTCTCGTTGATCGCGGTGCCGCCGATCGCAACCGAATAGGCGAACTTCAGCGACTTCACATTGGCTTTGTTGATCTTGTCGAGCGGCGAGAAGCGCTGCGCGTCATAGGTGCGGTGATTCAACAGCCAGTTCTGCGGTTCGCGATCGGCGTTGATGAGCCGATCCGCGGTCACATCGGCGGCGAGCGCCAAACTTGCCAAGCCAAGAGTCGCCAAACCAAGAACTGTGCTCGCGAGCAGCGCCGCCACAGCGCCCTGACGTCGATTCATGTGTTCCCTCCATCTACATTTTTTTAACGAGCTAACACATCGGCCAGATCGATGCCACGGCTTGTTCGAGTCCGGTGCGCCTAACGAGCGAAGTCGCCCGGTCTTGCGCCTCCTCGTAGAGATCGTGTTCGTTGAGCGTCAGCACTTTGCCGCCGCGCATGAGAATCTTGCCATCGACGATGACGGTGTCGGCGCACCCGCCGTGCGCGCAATAGACAAGGTTCGCAATCGGATTGTGAACGGGCTGCCACTCGGGCCGCATGATGTCGAGCAGCGTGACGTCGGCTTTCTTGCCGACTTCGAGCGAGCCGAGATCCCGATCCCAGTGCATGCACCGCGCGCCGTTGATCGTCAGCATCTCGACCGCCGTCTCGGGGCGCAGCACTTTCGGATCGAGGCGGGCTTCATGCAGGCCGCCGACGATGAGAAACGCCTGGCGGATCGCGTCGAGATAGTTGCTCGACATGGCCGAATCCGACCCCAGCGACAAGGCAAGACCAAGTTCAAGCATTTCGGGTGTCTTGCCGTGGCTGATGTTGCCCATGGCCTGATGCATGGAGGCGCTCGGCGCGAGCGAAATCTTCACGTCCCGCTTCTGCAGCATGTGCAGTTCTTTCGCATCCACCCAACCCATGTGGAGCAGCAGCATGTTCGGCCCGAGCAATCCCAGCTTTTCGAGCCGGGCGATGTCGCCCATGCCGTACTTCAAATGCGAGGCGACGGTTTCGTCGCGATTCTCGCAGGCGTGACCGATGATGCCGACACCGCGCTTCTCGGCGAGCTTACCCATTCGCCGCAGCAATTCGTCCGACATTGCGACCGGCACGCGGATCGAGAACCACGCCTTCAGGCGGCCGTCGAGCGCGCCTTCGAACTCGGCGACCATTTCGTCGGCGCGCTCGAGCGCGTCGTCAGTCGGCTCGAAGAAGCCTTTCGGAAGGTTGCCCATCGTCGTTTGGCCCATATCGAACACCGTTCGCGCAATCATGCCGCGCATGCCGCTCTCTTTGACGGCCTGGGCGGTCTCGGCGCTGAAGTAGCTGCCGGGATCGGCAAAGCACGCGGTGCCGGCGCGGATCATCTCAAGCTGCGCAAGCCGCGCCGCGCACAGCGCATCGCCCTTGTCCATGTGCGCCTCGACCGGCCACAGGCGACGGAACAGCCGCTCCGGTCCCGAATAGGCTTCATCGCCGCAGCTGCGTCCGAGCTGCTGGGAATTGTGCACGTGGGTATCGAAGACCCCAGGCAGTGCGAGCTTGCCACGTCCCTCGATCACCTCGTCGCCGGGATTGATCGGAAATTCATGTGTCTTGCCGACGGCGACGATGCGGTCATTCTGAATGACCAGCGCGCCGTCGCGGATGATCCGGCGCGTCGGATCAACCGTGACGAGATAGTCGATGTTGGCGATGACAAGTCGAGGCATAGGCGACGAAGCTCCAAGTTTCCCGGCAACTGCCCTTAGAGGCAATCTCGACAGCGCAACGATTTAGGCGCAATGTCCGCTCGCCCGCAACACCGGCCCGATCGAATCCGCGCGCCGCAAGCGTGCTGGCTTGATGGTTGCGCGTTCCTGTTGCGCATCGCGTGAAGGACGCTTCGGAGAACTCCATGAAATTTCCGCGCCGTCGATTTCTGCAGTTGGCAGCCGGTGCTTCGGCATTTCCACTTTGTCGCGTCGCAAGAGCCGACACCTATCCGTCACGGCCGGTGCATTTGCTCGTTGGTTATGCCGCCGGCGGCGTCAACGATATCGTGGCGCGGCTCACCGGGCAGATGGTCTCCGAGCTGCTTGGCCAACAATTCATCGTCGAAGATCGCCCTGGTGCCGGCAGCAACCTCGCTACCGAAGCGGTCGTGCGCGCAGCTCCCGATGGCTACACTTTGCTTGAGGCTTCGACCTCGAACGCGTGGAACGCGACGCTCTATCAGAACCTCAAGTTCGATTTCATCCGCGACATCGCACCGGTCGCGAGTACGGTCAAAACCTACAATGTGATGATCGTCAATTCCGCATTTCCGGCGACAACCGTTCCCGAGTTCATCGCCTATGCCAAGGCCAATCCGGGCAAGATCAACATGGGGTCGGCCGGTTCGGGAAGCTCACCGCACCTTTATGGAGAGCTTTTCAAGGCGTTGACCGGCGTCGACATGATTACGGTGCATTATCGCGGTGACGGCCCTGCGATACCCGAACTCATCGCCGGGCGAATCCAGGTCATGTTCGGCTCTGTCGTGACTTGGATTGAACAAATCAAGGCGGGCAAAGTGCGGGCATTGGCGGTGACCAGCGCAACGCGGACCCAACTCTTGCCGGACCTTCCGCCGATCGGAGAATTCGTGCCTGGCTACGACGGCATCGGCTGGCAGGGAATCGGGGCACCAAAAGGCACGCCAGCGGAAATCGTCGACAAGCTCAATGGCGCGATCAATGCCGGACTTGCCGATCCCAAATTCAAGTCCCGCTTCAACGAGCTGGGCGCGGAGACATTCACCGGTTCGCCCGCTGATTTCGGCAAGTTCGTCGCCGATTATACCGAGACATGGGCAAAGGTCATCCGCGCGGCAGGCGTCAAGGCCGAATAGTCCCGGCTGTGGAGGACATGATGGAGCGACGCTGTGCTTTGGACGCGCGTCCGGTAAGTAAACCGGCCCTTCTCATTCCGGCGGCTATGGCAAGGCAAAACGACTGCGAGCTGTGGGACGCGATCTTGAGAGATCAGTGAGTGCTCTCAGCCTCTCGCCAATGGACGAAAGGCTCTGAAGTCAGCATAATGTTGACACCCGGCGGAGGTGTTCGGCGAATACGCGAGACAAGATTGTGGAGCGGGCGCGGCCCAGACCGCGTCCTCCCGGTCGGCATTTCGACCGATTGAGAACAAGCTCTCCGCAACGCGCAATCACCGAGCCCTCGAAGACAAGGGGCCCTCCCCGGCGAACATCAAGACGTTTGCGCTATTTCACCACCTGGCCGCGTATCTCGCCGCCCTTGTTCGCTTCGGTGTGGATGTTGAAGTACAGCTTGCCGGCCATGAGCTCCGCTGCCTGAGCATCGGTCAGCGTCGCTGTTCCCTTGATCGGGCTCGCGACACTTCCCTGAACCGGAATGACGACGGGCGCATTCTTGCCGGCGTCCGCGGGCCCGTGGAAATGCGCCATCGTGGCGTTGCCGGTCAGGCCCGAATAGTTCGCCGTATAGGACAGCTGCTTCGAGGCCGTGTCGTAGGTGGCTTCCAAAGTGCCGGTCGCGGTGCTCGGATTAGGAGGAACCTCCTCGGATGACTTGAGATTGACCTTGTACGTGATTGTCTCCGCCGATGCGATGCGAAGGCATCGCGAGCAGCGCTAAGATCGAAACTCCCGCCAGCGTCATCCTCGAACTTATGGCAACCATGGTTTCCTCCATTTTTGTTGGACACTCGAATTTCGCATACGCCCATCGCGCATCCAGTGATTTGTTCTTGAAACGCGCTAGCAGCGCCCAAAGTTCGGTATCCGACCGACGAGCGCATGGCGCAATAGCCCAATAAACTCAAACATCAGACCCGCGAGGAGCGGCCGCGATCTGGCAGGGTTTGAATCAAAACCGCGTCGTGATGTCCGTCAGCCACTGAGGCGATGCGTTGACCAACGCCGTCTCGATGGACTTGTCCGCTCCGGTGACGACGAGTGCGCCGATCGCAATGAACAAAATCCCGAGCCCCGCCTTCATGCCTTGACCCGCCGCCGCGAGCCGTCCGCGCCATCGCAACATGGTCTCGCGCGAAAGCAGTCCGAACGCCAGCAGCGGCAGCGCAGCGCCGAGGCCGAAGACGAACATGGTCGCGGCGACCTGGCCGAGATCACGGCCCTGCGCCGCCAGCACCGATGCGGCTCCAAGCGTCGGACCGACGCAGGGGCTCCATACCGCGCCGAGCATCGCGCCGACCCAAAACTGGCCCGACAGACCGCTGCCGCGATGGCCGTCGAACCGCTGACCGACCCAGGTCATCATCGGTCCGCCCGCCGTCGCAAGCCGTGCGGCCACGCGCGGCAGAATGAGAACAAAGCCTACCGCGATCATCAGCACTGCCGCCACGTAGCGAAAGAGGTCGGCATCAAGGCCGATGGAAAAGCCGATGGTCGCGACGAACAAACCGATGATGACGAACGACAGCGCGAGCCCGACCGCGAGCGCGACCGGGCCCCATCTCTGCTCCGATGCCGCTGCCCCGAGAACGATCGGGACAACAGGCAACACGCAGGGGGACAAGATCGACAGCATGCCGGCCATGAAGGCCAGCACGATGCTTCCCATCGTCAACAAGTGAGGTCTCTTACAGAACCTTGTTCAGTAGCGCAGCAATCGAGGCCGCATTGGAGTCTCCGACCGAGCGGCCTTCCTCCTTCTCGCCCTTGAACGATATGAGGGTCGATTGCTTCTGGGCGCCAAAGCGGCGGACGAGGTCCTTCTGGCTATCGAAGTCGATGGTGAAATAAACGAGATCCTTGAACTTCGGCTCGGCCATCAGTTCGCTGAGGATCGGCTTCTGCGCCTTGCAGATCGGACACCACGTCGCGTGAATGGCAATGAAGATCGGCTTGCCGGCCTTCTGCGCAGCCGCGAAAGCCGCATCATCGAACGGCAGCGTCGTGGTGGCGCTTGCCGGCGCCACGACAATCGTACCGGCAGCGATGGCACTAAGGATGACTGAGCGACGTGACAGCATTTGAAGGGGCCCTCCGCCTTTTTGTGAAGGCCTGCGGCGTATCACGAAGACGGTTCAGGCTCAATGTGGTGTGCCTCATGCTCACGCTTGTGTGATCGCACAGTCTGCTATCCGCCATGCGCAGCCTTGCCCCGGGTCGACGAAGCTCGACCTCACTCCGCGGGTTTTGATTAACATCAATTTCGTCAAGCGAGTTCGAGGATAGGAGCAGCGTGGTAGCGTGTCGTTGCCATCATGGCGCCACGTCCGCAAGTGCATCGGCTCAGCCCTGATGCAAGACGATGCCGCCACAGATCAGAAAAGGATTTCTCGCATGATGTGCACCTCGCGCATGACGAAGATCGTGCTCTCGATCGCAGCAATGTTCATCGGTGCAGCCGCTGCTCTTGCGCAGGATGGCCTGGCGCGAGGCGAGGTCACCGTCACCAACAACCCTTCGCTGTTCCTCGACACCTGGCGGGTCATGCAAGACCTGAAAGTCGCACAGGAGCTTCAGGCGTTCCTCGCCCCGCTACGGCTGCCGCGGGACCTCAACATCGACATCGTCGATTGCGGCGCCAAGGAAGTCCCTTTCGTTTCCGGCCAGCCGGTCAAGATCTGCAACGAATTGATTCGTGACATCGAGGAAACGGCAAGGAAGATTTCTCCCAACGATCAGGATGACCAAGCGAGGCTGATCATCGGCGCATTCATCCAGACCGCGCTCCATAAGACCGCCTATGGCGTCCTCGATATCCTTCAAGTTCCCATCTGGGGTCGAGAGCATGACGCTGCCGATCGTCTCGCCGCACTCATCATGGTGCAGTTCGGCGAAGACATCGAACGGGTGACGATGTCCGCCACCTTGGATCTGTTCAAATGGACGTCAGACCCAAAGAATTCCGGCAAGACCTGGACCGGTTCGGCCTTTGCCGATCAGGCCTCACCCGAGTCGCAGCGCTATTTCAATTATCTCTGCATCGCTGTCGCCGCCGATTACCCGAATTTCGGCGGCGCGATCGAGAAGGGCATTATCCCGCCGGGCCGCGCGCATACGTGCCTTGCCGAATATCGGCAGATCGTTGACGCCTTCAACCTGCGGATCATGCCCTACGTCGATGCCGATGCGCTGGTGAAGGTTAGAGCGACGCAATGGCTGGGGTGGGTGCCCGAAAAGTGACCGCAGCCATGCAACTCATACCGTCAGCGCTTTAACCTCATTGCGACAGGGATTTCGTCATGAAAAGCACGACCCATACTGCAATGCTGATGTTCGCCATGGGCTGCGCCACCGCGCTCATCGCTCCGGGTTTGGCCCAGGTATCTGCGGAATTCAGCAACGATAAGATTGTGCTTTTCGAGCACGAAAAGGGTGACCGGGGCTATTGGAAATATACGCTGCCGGACCCGAACAGCTCCGACAAGGCGAAGCAGACGTTTCAGCCGATCGATAAAAGCCGCGTCGCTACCCGCGAAGCGATGATGAAGCGCCGCGTCCTGGAGGAATATGCCGAGTTTCTATCGCCGCTGCGCCTGCCGCGCACATATCGCATCTTCGCGAGCGATTGCTCCGGCGGGAATGCGGAGAGCCCATATTATGACTCCTCGCAACTCCACCGCTGGATGAACATGTGCTACTCGTTCGTGGCGTTCGCCGATAAAGCCGCGGACTACCTCGTCCAAAATCAGGCAAAGCTGAAGCTTTGGATCCCGGTCTCCAAAGACCAGTTAGTGGCTGGGCTGTTTGCGGCGACGGTATTGCACGAAACCGGTCACGCGCTGTTCGATCAGCTAACCGTTCCCGTGTTCGGACGTGAGGAAGACGCAGCCGATCAGATCGCCACGTTCGTCGCGTTGCAGTTCGGCACCGACACGGCGCGAACGATCGTTACGGGTTTTGCATATTTCTGGGCCTACGAGATGAAGTTCGGGGCGGACCCCGGCGGCCACACCATGGATCCCAAGGACCCCAAATATCCGAAGGACCCCGACCAGCAATGCAACCTCGACGCCTTCTGCTCGTTCTCGGATGTGCACGGCACCGCCAGTCAGCGCATGTACAACACGCTTTGCATCGCTTATGGCGGCAACCGCGCGGCGTTTCAGGATTTCGTCAATTCCAAGTGGCTGCCGCTGGAGCGCGCCAAGAACTGCGAAGCCGAGTATCGTCAAGCCTACAACGCGTTCGCCAAGACCATCTATCCGTTCATTGACCAGGCGAAGATGGAGAAGGTCATGAAGCGGGCTTGGTTTCAGCCAAAGGAAACGAAGGAAAAGTAACGCGCGGCGCGACGCGGTCTTCGTGTCAAGGCACCGATCGTAATGCGGCCCCGATCAAAAATCCGGCTTCTCCGCGGTCGGGACTGCCGAGTAGGTTCCGGGGTGCCAGTGGGGATTTTCGGCGCAGACCAGCTCCAGTCCTTCGTTGATGGCGCGCCGTAGCGTGACTGTCGCCGACCAGGGCGTGGTGAAAGCGCCGGCGTCCTCGACGGTGACTTCGATCTGCAGCCCCCTGCCCTTGTAATTCGGATCGGCCGGCGATCCGTTGTCGGGATTTGCGAACTGGAAATGCTCTTTGGCGTCGCGCGCGATCGCCGCCATCGTCGCCTCGTAAGCGATCAGCCGATAGCGCTCCACCACATGCAACGCCTCGGTGAACGGCGTGCCAAACCAGTCGACCATCGAATAGGAGCCGATCTTGATCGCGACGGTATCGACCACCAAGGTGTCGCCTTCATAGCGGCCGACGGAATCGCCGTACCATGACGGCTTCACCGGGGCGTGGTGGAACTCGTTCAGGCGCACCTGGCGGAATTGATGATCGTAGGGATAAAGGATCGTGACCTTGTCCGGCCGCTGCAGGATCTGCATTCCATAGTTTGTGAAGACGAACGGCACCTGCTCGGGCCAACACTGGCTGCGCGGCGTCGGATAGCCCTTCCCGGCCAACGACATCTCCCCGAGCTTCTTTACGATGTCGGCCGCCCAAGGCTGCAAGATCGGGTTGGTGTAATCGCCGACGAGTTGGGCGCCGTTGCTCACGCCGGCTTGCGGTCCCGTGCGCAGGCGGGACCTGTTCGTCACCGGGCCAGGGCCGGACAGCGGCAACTCGAGGCCGTTCAAGGACGAATGGTTCCAGGCGCCGGAGATATCGGGGATGGCCGCCGTCTGCCCCGCGGCAGGTCCGGCAGCAGCCACGCTCAACACCACAAGCAACAGGAGATCCCGCCGCGCCCTCATGCCGCCCTCTCGTGCCTGCCCTGCGCGCACCGCGCGTGCATACACTATGCCAGGAGATAGTACTCGGTCGGTTCTCGACGTAAAAAGCGGAAGGTGCCCAGTCGAATAGCCGCTGCCGTTCATTCCGCGATGTGTCATCGGTCGCCGCGATAGGATCAAATGATCATCAGAAGATGCCTGTTTCTTGCTACGTGGGTCGCCGTATCGGCGCTGTGGCTCGGGTCCGCCGCATCCGCCGAGACGTGGCCGCAGCGCACCGTCAAACTGGTGGTGCCGCTCGGACCGGCTAGCGGCGCGGACGTCACCGCGCGACTGCTCGCCGATCATCTGTCGAGGCGCTGGGGCCAGACCGTCATTGTCGAGAACCGGCCGGGCGCCGACGGCATCGTCGGGCTCACGGCGTTTCTCGCCCAATCCGACGGCCACCTGCTGCTGTTCACGCCGACCGGGACTTTCACCGCGCATCCCTATTTGCACGACAAGCTGAGCTACAATCCGGATGCGCTGGTGCCCATTGCCCGGGTGACGAATACGATCATCGCCATCACCGTTCCGGCATCCTTGAAGGTGAAGTCCGTCCCCGAACTCGACAGCCTCCTGCGGGCACAGCCCGGCCGCTATCACTGGGCGAGCGTAACCGGCGCGACCGATCTCGTGTTCTCGGGATTTCTCAAGAGCGCCGGTCTCGACATGATCAGGGTTCCCTATCGTGACGCGGTGACGCCGGTCAACGATTTGAGCGAGGGCCGCATTGAAGTGTTTCTATCGGCGCTCGCGACCGTGCTGCCGCAGGTCACGGCAGGCAAAATCAAGATCCTCGCGGTGACCAATCGTGAACCGGCGCCGAGCCTGCCGGAGGTGCCAACAGTGTTGCAGGTCGGCTATCCGGCCCTGCAATTCGACGGCCTTGTCGGCTTGTTTGCGACGGCCGGTTTGCCGCTCGACATCCGCGAGCGTATCGCCGCCGACGTCCGCGCCATCGTCGCCGAGCCTGCGGTGTCGGCGCGAATTGCCGCGACGGGGCAGATCGTATCTCCTGGCTCCCCGAGCGAGTTTGCGGCGGAGATAGCGCGACAACGCGCCGCCTTCGCCGCGATCGGAAAAACCCTGGGCACGGCGTTGAACGCTGATAAGCCACGTTGAGGCACTCTTTCCCGTCGACATCGAACGGACACTCCCGATGCTCACCCGCGAACACAACGAACTGATCACACGGACCGGCCCCGGAACCCCCATGGGCAATCTGCTGCGCCGCTACTGGATTCCGCTCCTTTATGCGGCGGAATTGGCGCAGAACGATTGCCCGCCGGTGCGCGTGAAGGTTTTGTCCGAGCGCCTGCTGGCATGGCGCGACTCCTCGGGCCGCCTCGCGCTGATGGACGAATTCTGCGCCCATCGCGGCGTGTCGCTATGGTTCGGCCGCAACGAAGAAAACGGGTTGCGATGCCCGTATCACGGCTGGAAATACGATACGACCGGCCAATGCATCGATGTGCCGTCGGAGCCGGAGGAGAGCGGCTTCTGCAAGAAGATCAAGCTCAAGTCCTATCCGCTGATCGAGCGGGGCGGCGTGCTGTGGGCCTATATGGGTCCGCCGGAATTGACCCCGCCCCTGCCCGCCTTCGAGTGGACCGCGCTCCCCGCGACGCACACCTATTTCAGCAAGCGCTGGCAGGAAACCAACTACCTGCAGGCCATGGAAGGCGGCATCGATTCGAGCCACGTGTCGTTTCTCCATAGCGGCGACCTGCATCGCGATCCGCTTCACCGCAACACCAAGGGCGCGCAATATCAAATGGATCGCAAGCCCAAGTTCGAGGTGATCGAATCGCCGGGTGGCCTCTTCATTGGTGCACGGCGCAACGCCGAACCGGGGCATTATTATTGGCGCATCACCCAGTGGATCATGCCCTGGTACACCATGGTGCCGCCCTACGGCGACAACGCGCTCAACGCACACGCCTGGGTGCCGATCGACGACGAGAACTGCTTCACCTGGACCTTCACCTACCATCCGACGCGGCCGTTGAGCGCAGCCGAGCTCGACACCATGCGCACGGGCGGCGGCATTCATGTGGAAATGATCCCCGGCACGTTCCGGCCCATCATCAACAAGGACAACGACTACATGATCGACCGTGCCGCCCAGAAGGAGGGCCGCACCTATAGCGGGGTCAAGGGCATCGCCATGCAGGATGCCTCGGTGCAGGAAAGCATGGGACCGATCGTCGATCGCACCAAGGAAAACCTCGTCTCCACCGACAATGCCATCATCATGGCGCGCCATCGCCTGCGCCGCGCGGCCCAGGCCCTGCCCGGTGGCGCTGCCCCGCCGGGCCTCACAACGGAGAGCCAGCGCGTGCGATCCGCCACCTTCGTGCTGCCGGTCGACGTGCCGTTTGCGGATGCGAAGCGCGAGGATCTGACGGTCCGCCACGGCGTGCCCCACACCTCGATCTGAGCGCAAGATGACCGGCGAACTCGATCCTCGGGCCGCCGGCGCGCGCCGGCTGAAAGACAAAGTGTGCGTCGTCACCGGCGCCGGTCAGGGCATCGGCCGCGCGACGGCGCGACGTCTCGGCGAAGAAGGCGGCAAGATCGTTGTCGCCGATCGTGTCGACACAGGCGCAAGCGAAGCCGTCGAGGAACTGCGATCGCACGGCGTCGAGGCGATCAAGGCGCTGGTCGACCTGAGCACGTTCGCGGGCGCCCACGAGCTCATGACCGCTGCCATGGCGGCGTTCGGGCGCATCGACGTGCTCGTCAACAATGTCGGCGGCACCATCTGGATCAAGCCCTATCACCTCTACACGGAGGACGAAGTCAAACGCGAGCTTGAGCGCTCGCTTTATCCGACACTGTGGTGCTGCCTCGCGGTCTTGCCGATCATGATGACGCAGCAGTCGGGCGCCATCGTCAACCTCGGTTCGCAATCGCCCCGCGGCCTGTACCGCCTGCCCTACGCGGCGAGCAAAGGCGGCATCGCCGCGATGACCAAAGTACTGGCGATGGAATATGGCCGCTACGGCATTCGCGTGAATACGGTGGCGCCCGCCGGCACCGAGATCGCGGACCGCATCACACCGCGGCAGTTCATCGGGCCCGGCATAACGGCCGAGGACGATCCCTTGGCGGAGCAATATCGCCGCGAGATGGCGGACGACATTCGCAACCAGCAGGCGCTGCGCCGGCGCGGCCTCCCGGAAGAACAGGCCGCCGCCGTCGCCTTCCTCGCCTCCGACGACGCAAGCTTCATCACCGGCCAGGTCATCAATTGCAGCGGCGGACAGTCGTAAACAGAAGTTGCGCCACGCTCGTTCGCAAGGGGTTTACGCTACCCACGCGCAAGGCACCCTTGCCTGCCGCATTGCTTCCGGCCTGTTCGGCCGCGCCGAAAATGGCTACCGTCAGCCGCGCTCGGGGCAGTCTCACGAGCGTGAAAAGACTTGCAAGCACAAGGGAACGATCATGCGCGAGTGGCACTCAATTGCGACAATGACACTTGGCATCGCCGTCGCCGCTATTCCCTTATTGATCGCGCCAATCGCGGCGCAGACTCCCTCGGGTTCGGCCCCAGCCCCATCGCTGAAAACACCGTGGGGCGAGCCGGACCTGCAAGGCATCTGGACGGACGAATTCGACACGCCGTTTCAGCGCCCTGCGAAGTACGCCGACCAGGATTTTTTCACCGAGGCGCAGCGGGCCGAGCTGGATAAGGAGCGCACCGATCTCTTGAACCGGCGCGCGACTGACCGCGAACTCGCCGGCGCCTATAACCTCGCCGTGTTCCTCTCGACGAAACACACCGGGCCGCGCACCTC
The DNA here is from genome assembly GCA_963787675.1 of uncultured Alphaproteobacteria bacterium. Taxonomy (GTDB): domain Bacteria; phylum Pseudomonadota; class Alphaproteobacteria; order Rhizobiales; family Xanthobacteraceae; genus JAJPKK01. Next base: position 1,502,856 of record CAWBDV010000003.1, read on the forward strand.
GCGGATTGTCGATCCGCCCAACGGCCGCATCCCGCCGCTGGCGCCGGCGGCGCAGGCGGCAGCCGCGGCCGATCGGGCCTATCGCCTCGCCCTGCTGCGCGCGACCGACACTTGCAAGAACCAGCTCGTGCAGTGCCGGGGCGGACCCTACGATCCCCTGCCCTCGCCGCGCCGTGCCGAACCGCCGCCGCGCTATCTGGGCGGGAACTTCGTCCGCATCAATCGCTACGACGGTCCCGAAGACGGCTCGTTGTCGGACCGCTGCCTGACCCTCGGGCTGCCGGAATTCGGCACCGCGTTCGGCGGCAGCTTCCGACGCATCGTGCAAACGCCGGGCGGCATCACGATGGTCTACGACGTCGGCCAGGGCGAAAGCTGGCAGCGCAACATCGTCATGAACGGCAGCCCGCATTTGCCCGCCAGCATCCGCCAGTGGTACGGCGATTCGCGCGGACATTGGGAGGGCGACACGCTCGTCATCGATGTGACGAACTTCACCCCAAAGACCGACTTCCTGGGCTCGCGCGAGAACCTGCATCTTATCGAGCGCTGGACGCGGACCGGCCCAAACACCCTCGCCTACGAGGTCACCATCGAAGATCCGGCGGTGTGGACGCGGCCATGGACGGCGAAGCAGGAGTTCACCAAGCAGAGCGACCAGGAGAACCGAATCTATTTCGAGCCGCGCTGCGTCGAAGGCAATTCCTCGGTGGCCGCGATGCTGCTCTCCGCGCGCCGCGCCGAACGCGCTTTCGCCGAGGGCCGTGCTCCCGATCCGGCAACGAGCGACAACGTCAGCATCCTCGTCGATATCGACACGTCAGTGGTACGCGAGTAGCAGCGTCGGCGCCGCGCGGCGTCCGTTCCCGGCTCGTCACAGCCAGTGCCGAGAACAGCACGTTGCTGCGCTCCTTGAAGGGAAGCCGCCGCGTTGCAGCGCGTGAGCAGGATCGGTCAGGCCGACAGGAGACATGCGACTCGTCGTGGCTTGCTGACCCTATCTAGCGAATTTCCGTTTTTCCTCTGCGAGCTCGAGGCGCCACAGCCGGGCGAGTTTCAGCCAGGTCGCTTTAGCCTTCGGATCCCGTGTGCATTCGGCCATCCGCAGACAATCCTCCGCGGTGACACGACAATCATCTTCGTACCGCATAATAGGCCTCCGGCTCCTGAACGGATCGACAATCATTTGCCGTCCGTTAGTGCCGTGTCCCGCCTCGGCCGTTCATCGCGTGCCGATGTGATTTATCGCAGGAGGCTCTTCGTGTGACAGCCGTCACAGAATGGCCTTGTCGCAGAGCGGAGCTGATCACCGCATCTCAAATTACCAGCACGAGGTAAGGCATGGCACACACCACCATGCCGAACCTCGTATGCCGACTTCAGCGATCTCGTCGGTTCGCGAGTTCTTGCATCATCTTCTTGACAGCCTCCGGCGAGATGCTCGACTCGCCGAGATCGACGGTGACCTTGCCGAGCTTGCCCGTGAACGCAAATGGCACCTAGTAGTCCTTGTCGTCCACCGACGTGCCGGTATCGAGGCCAACGTCGAACGTCTCGTCCCACGCCCAGATCAGCGGCTGAGTCTTGGGCAGCGACCGCTGAGCCACCTGGCGGCCGTCGACGGAGAGCGTGCCGGTGCCGCCGCGCGCGAGCGGCTCCCCTTGTGCTTCCATCTTCCAGTCAAAGACCATCCTTAGCGCCATCGATCTTGGCGCCTAGATTTGCGTCAATCATTTCTGAGGTGTGATCGGCGGATCACGAAATCCACGGCTGAAACGCGCCCGAAATTATCTTTATTAAATTATTAAAATTTCCCTGTACCGAACCTGATGATCACAAACGGTCAGTACTCGCGCGCGCAGGATCTCGCCGACGCGCTTGAAAAAATATGGCGCACCACACCTGCGCCCCTGTGAACCGATACTCAACACCAATGCTCCCCTGTCATTCCCCGCGACAGCAAAAGCGGGGAATGACAGACCGCGGTGGGGCCGCGAGATCGGCCCCATTTCGGAAGACGCTCAGTCGTAAAACGCGGGAGCCATCTTCCGCTTAATTCCGCTGGTGTAATCGTGCTGGATCCACAGCTGCGCGTGGTTCTGTTTCACGAAGTCTTCGATCATCGCGCGGCTCTTCACGGTCTGCTCCTTGTCGGTGTCGAATGAGGGAATCTTCTTGTAGGTGATCTCTTCCGGGTAGTGATAGAGGTCGCCCGACAACAGGACGTTCCCGGTTTTGGCGAGCTTGAGATACAGCGCCTGGTGCCCGGGCGTATGACCCGGCGTGAACTTGATCACCACGGTGCCGTCGCCAAACACGTCATGATCCTCGCCGTTCAGCACGATCGTCTTGGCGTTGGCGAGGCCCTCGAAAAACTTCGGGTCCGGCACGCCACCCATCACCGGTGGTCCAGCCGGCCGTGGGGCCAGGATACGATCCCGGTCGCCCTTCTGCACGATCCAGGTGGAACCGGCAAACAGACTCGCATTGGCGACATGGTCGATATGATAGTGGGAGAGCCCCATGTAGGTGATGTTGGCCGGGGTGTAGCCGATCGCGGCGAGTTGCGGGAGCAGCGGGCGATCGGCCGTGAAGGCATTGAACTTCTGCGGCGAGACGCCGTCCTTGAAGGCGCTGTCGGCAATTTCGCCGGTATCCCACATCAGGCTTCCGCGCGGATGAACGATCAGGAAGCACGGCGTGACCATCCGTGTGTCGACCATTTCGCTCGGCTTCAATCCGAACGCGTCAACGTTGGCGGGGGTGATGATGCCGCAGTCGAGAACATAGAGACGCAGCGATTGCGGCGGCTGCGGCTTCTGTTGAGCGTTGGCCTGCGGGAAACCAAAGGCCAGAGAGACAGCCGCCACCAGGACGGCGGGCGCGATACGAATCGACATGCATTCCTCCCGGAACAAGCCCGCTTCTAAACGGGCGCTGGCCGTGGCGAGCAGCTGGCGGGAGCCCGCCGACTTTTGCCGCCTCGGATGCTCGCAATCTAGGACATGTGTTGGGTACTGTCAGCCGTAGCGTCGTTGGCGCGGATGCGCGTCGGCAAGCGGAGTTCGGAGCGCCGCTGGGAGCGACCTTTTGTTTCGTTGCCGGCAAAGATGATGTGTCTGCTTGGGCCTGTCGAGGCAACGCGCGCGGGCTCGCATCCGATTTCCGCTTGCGGCGACAGACCGGACGAGGCCGGTGGCTTCAAAGGAGTTCTCAGTTTGACCCGGAGCGGAATTCCTAGCCATTTCGAACCCGCATTTGGCGCATCGGCACCGCCGGTTCAGGGTGAGCAATTTTAGACAGAATTCCACTGGTTAAGAGAGCACGACGAAGTGCGTCACGCGGTCCGCATGAGCCTTTGGGCTTTTCTCGCGGGGCAACCACGAATGTCTCGACCGTCAGGACCAGGATGTCCGATGCGAGGCGAGGATATGGATATGGGATCTGACAAGACGCCGCTGGATGCCGTTAAGCAGTTGGGCGACAAGTCCAATGGGCAAGTGGTGCTCGTCATGCAAGGAGGTGGCGCGCTCGGCGCATATCAGGGCGGCGTCTACGAGGCGTTGCACGAGAACGGCATTGAACCTGACTGGATCATAGGCACTTCGATCGGAGCAATTAATGCCAGCATTGTTTGCGGAAACGAGGTTGGGCATCGGCTGGACCGCCTCCGGGAATTTTGGCGCAGGGTGGAGCACTCTTCGTTCTGGGAAGGGATTCCATTCTGGAGCCACGTTGCCGATCACATCACGGGCTGGAGAGCGATGCTGCATGGCATTCCGGGCTTCTTCGAAATCAGTAACGAGGCGTTCCAAGGTGGTGACAATGCTGGTTGCTACTCTACGCTGCCATTGCGCAAAACGCTGACCGAGCTCGTCGATTTCGACCTGATCGGAAAATCCAATCCGCGGCTTACGGTTGGCGCGGCGCAAGTGCGTTCCGGCACGATACGTTACTTTGACAGCCGTGAGATGCCCGTGACCGTAGACCATATCATGGCATCTTGCGCATTGCCGCCGGCCTTTCCGGCGGTGCGTATCGACGGCGAGCTTTATTGGGACGGTGGAGTGCTTTCCAACACGCCGACGGAGGTGCTGTTCGACGACAATCCACGGCGGAGCGCTCTCGTCTTTGCCGTCAATATGTGGCACCCGACCGGGCGGGAGCCCGCCACGATCTTGGACGTGATGGAACGGTACAAGGATATCCAGTTCGCGAGTTGCCTCAACAATCAGATTGCCCGCCAACTCGAGACGCACAGACTACGCCACATCATCTCTGAACTGGCCAAGCTCGTGCCGCTCGACGTGCGCACCACCAACGAGGTGCGCGAGATGACCGCATATGGATGCAAAACCCGTATGCATGTGGTGCAACTCCTCGCTCCGCGGCTCGGCAATGAGAGGCCAATGAAGGAAATGGACTTCAGCCCGGCCGGCATTCGCGCGCGCTGGCAAGCCGGCCACGCGGACGCATCCCGGGCGCTTGCGCGCTCTGAGTGGCTCGGCGATGCTTCGCCGCTGGACGGAGTTGTTCTGTACCAAGCCGTGCCCGGGGACGACAGCGAACTGACAAACGGGACACTCGCAGATGCGGCGGAGTGATCGCCACACCTTCGTTGGGGTCGCCAGCAAGAGAACTGACGGGTGGACCTGACATATCGGGTCCACGTGACCGGGCCTAACTGGCTGCTCGAAGGTTGGCCGCCGCCGGGTTGTTGGCGTTTCGCGCGGCATCCTCGATCACATCCGCCACTGCGCGAGGTTGAGAAAGGAACACGACGTGGCTGCCCTTGACCTCCGTCACGAGCGCCTTCGCACGCTTGTACATCATGCGCTCCAGGTCGGGATTGATCATCCGATCTTCGGTGGCGACGATACCATATGTGGGCTTGGCCTTCCAGGCTGGCGCACCAATCGGCGTACCGAACGCCTTGCTGGCAACAGGCATTTGCGACAACGCAAGAAAATCGCCCTGCGCCTTCGGCAAGTCGCCGGCGAAATCGGCTGCGTAGACGGCCGGGTCCAGGAACAGGAAGCCGTCCTTGGACGGAGCAATCCCTGTCGAGGCGGGCGGCGTCTTCTCGAGCAACGCACCAAGCACTTCGCCCGCATCGGGGGCGAACGCGGCGACGTAGACCAAAGCCGCCACTTTCGGATCGTTGCCTGCCTCGGTGATGATTGCACCACCATAGCTATGTCCGACCAAGACCACCGGTCCGTCCTGGCGATCCAGGATACGGACCGTCGCGGCGACATCATCCTCAAGCGAAGTCATAGGATGCTGGACGATGGCTACCTTGTAGCCGTCCTTGATAAGGAGATCAGCGACCGGTTTCCAGCTTGAGCCATCGGCGAAGGCGCCGTGAACGAGTACGATGTTCTGCATCTTGGTCATTGTGTTTTCCCTTTGTGAGTATCTTCGCAATAACGGGTGACGGTCGGACTGACCGCCAGCAGGCCCGCCGATGGATGGATCGGCGGACGGCGCATCACGTCATAGTGCTGGGAACATCGACGGATCGACCTTGCCCTCCAGGCGTCGACCAAGCTCCGCCGAATAGGCGATCACCTGCTCGTAAGGTCGATGATAGAGTTGGATGTGCTCGATCGCTCCATCTGCGTCGAACGCGAGGATTGTCGTTCCGGCTATATCTCGGCCCTGAAATGTTTCCTCCCATTCAAGGCAGGTCCGCGATGCTGCGCGCTCCTCGTGAGTGAAATTAATCGCTTCGTACATTGTGCGCGACGCGTCGAAGAAGTGCCGTAAATCAATCGCGCCGGAGATTGACCGACTGGCGATTGAGGTGTCGAGGGTGATGTTTTTAGAGAATGCCGCAGCGAACGCTTCCTGGGTTGGGCGCCTGAGAATTTCGGACCAGGCATGACCCGGAGGGATCGGTCGGACGTTTTCGTCAGGCTTCGTCTTCATGACGGGATTCCTCGGGACGAAAACAGTCACCAATCCGGTCTACGCGGCGGCGGCAACGCGAAGGGTCGGGTAGTCGGTATACCCATGTGCGTCGCCGCCGTAGAACGTCGATCGGTCGAATGCGTTGAATGGAGCGTCGGTCCGGATGCGAGCCGGCAGATCCGGATTGGCGATAAACATGCGGCCGAAAGCGACAGCATCGGCGAGGCCACGCTCGATCGCGGCGACGCCCATCTCCGGCGTATAGCCGCCTGCGGTGATGACCGGACCGGCGAATAGGTGCCGGAACAGCGAAGCGTTGTCGGCACTGTCGATGCTCGCGTCGTCGGCGAAGCCAACAGAAGATGCGCGCGGCTCGATCAGATGCAGATAGGCAACGTCCCGTCTGCCCAGCGCGTCGATCACGTAGCTGAAATGAGGGACGGTGTCGCTGTCGCTGAGACCTCCCAGATTGCCGTGCGGGGAAAGCCGGACTCCCACACGGTCCTTGCCGATGTCGTTGGCTGCGCCATCGACCACCTCGAACAGCAGCTTCGCGCGATTCTCGATCGTGCCGCCGTAGGGGTCCGTGCGGCGGTTGCTGCCATCCTGCAAAAACTGATCAAGGAGGAAACCGTTGGCGCCGTGAATTTCGACGGCGTCGAATCCGGCTTCGCGCGCGTTTCTGGCAGCTTGTCGGAAGTCGGCGACGATCGCCGGCAGTTCGCCCATTTCCAGCGCGCGAGGAGTCTCAAAGGGAACTTGCTGTGATGTCGGCGTATATATGTTGCCGGGCGCAGGGATGGCCGATGGCGCGACCGGCAGGCTGTCATCGGGATTGTAGGAGGAGTGCGACCAGCGGCCGTGGTGTACGATCTGCAACACGATGCGTCCGCCCTGCGTATGCACCGCTTCGGTGACGAGCTCCCAGCCGGCGATCTGCTCGGGGCTGTGGATGCCGGGCATATTCGGATAGCCATGGCCCTGAACGCTGATCGCGGTGGCCTCGGTGATACTTAGGCCGGCAGATGCGCGCTGACCGTAGTATTCGGCATTCAGCGCGGTCGGAACGCCGCCTGGACCGGCACGCATGCGGGTCAGAGCCGGCATGACGATTCGGTTGGGAAGGGACAGAGCGCCCAGTTGGAGCGGCTGGAAGAGGATGTCGGTGGACATCAATTGAACCTTTCAAGAGCCGATCGGCAGATACCTGCTGCAGGTGTCTGCTGTCGCGCTCGCCGATCAACTGAAGGTGAGGTTGCCGAAGTCGAGCGAAACGAGCACCGGCTCCGGCACTTTCAGTATCGCCTCGTCATAAGCGTAGATTCGACGCGTGCCCGGCATCTTGATTCCTTGGAAGTCCCTGTAATTGGTCGTGTAGTTCGCGCCTGTGGCGCCACCCAGAATGTCCACCGTGTAGTCGTGCCGCCGCATCAAGCCGTCAGGTCCAAAATGGGTGATTTGCGTCTTGCAGTGGGAGACGACGTGGTCCGGGAACGTTACCTTCAGGCGACGCCTATCCTCGCCATCTTCACACCATGGCTCGATCTCCTCGCACGCAAACCCCGCCTAGGTATAAAGAAACGGCAGGGTCAGATAGGTCCACAAAGCCTCGCTGGCAAAGAAGGCGACGTGGAACCTGTCCCATGGATCCTGGAACTTTTGGCCGATGAAGGACGCCTCTGGATTGTCGCGAGTCTCGATAGGTTCGCCATCCAGCGTCTCGATGACAATGCGCTCTGGAATAAATACGCTACGTCTGTGCGGAGTCGGGAAAGGGGAAACCGTCAAGTGCTGCTCGTGCGTCCGGATTTCAAAAACTTTGTCGATCAACAAACCAGGCTGCTGCTTTACATGCCAGATAGCGCCATCGATCGAAACCTCGGCTCGAAGTTTGCTGAAAGCATTCCAGCAGTCCAGGCCGCCGTGCGAATCTACGGCGAGTTCCAGCAGATCTTGCAAGGGATGCTCCTTTGATCTTGACGTCTTAGATCGTCTGCTAAACCAAGGGTCGCACCGGACTCATCTCGGTCGTGAGGTCGGTCCGCATTCAGCCCGTCCCGTAACGCGGCGCGGAACATGTTCGTGGCGGATCGGGGCGGAGCGCGCCGCGATGGTCATTGCCCCTGACGGTAGGGCGCGCGGTCGGGAGTGTCTGAGCAAAATTGCTCACCCTGAAGGAAGTGTCCGTCAGCAAACAGAACTCCGCCAGGGCCACCGCGGACAGCCTTCTTGTTTCGTCGCCGGCAAAGACGAGGTCCGCTTAGGCTCCGGCACTTCGATTGCCACCTTAGATCGGTTGAGACTTCTCAGTCGTAAAACGCGGGAGCTATCTTCCGCTTAATTCCGCTCGTGTAGTCGTGCTGGATCCACAGCTGCGCGTGGTTCTGCCTCACGAATTCTTCGATCATCGCGCGGCTCTTCGCGGTCTGCTCCTTGTCGGTGTCGAATGATGGAATCTTCTTGTACTTGATCTCTTCCGGGTAGTGATAGAGATCGCCCGACAACAGGACGTTCCCGGTTTTGGCGAGCTTGAGAAACAGCGCCTGGTGCCCGGGCGTGTGACCCGGCGCGAACTTGATGACAACGGTGCCGTCGCCAAACACGTCATGATCCGCGCCGTTCAGCACGATCGTCTTGCTGTTGGCGAGGCCCTCGAAAAACTCCGGGTCCGGCACGCGGCCTATTGCCGGTGGGTTGGCCGGCCGCGGGGCGAGGATCGGGTCGCGGTCGCCCTTCTGCACGATCCAGGTGCAGCCGGCAAACAGTCTGGCGTTGGCGACGTGATCCCGATGGTAGTGGGAGAGCGCCATATAGGTGATGTTGGCCGGGGTGTAGCCGATTGCAGCGAGTTGCGGGAGCAGCGGGCGATCGACCGTGTAGTTACCTAGCTTCTGGGGCGAGACACCATCCTTGAAGTTGCTGTCGGGAATTTCGCCGGTATCCCACATCAGGCTTCCGCGCGGATGAACGATCAGGAAGCAGGGCGTGACCATCCTCGTCTCGGCCATTTCGCCAGGCTTCATACCGTAGGGATCGACGTTGGTCGGGGTGATTATTCCGCAGTCGAGAACATAGAGACGCAGCGATTGCGGCGGCTGCGGCTTCTGTTGAGCGCTGGCCGGCGGCAAACCGAAAGCCAGAGACACAGCCGCCGCCAGGATGGCCGGCGCGATACGGATCGACATGCATTCCTCCCGAACAAGCCCGCTTCTTTCAACGGGCGCTGGCCGCGGTGGCAGCCGGCGAGAGCCCGCCGGCTTTTTCCGTCAGGACGCTCGCAATCTAAGACATGCGCTGGGCACTGTCAGCCTTACCGTCGTTGGCGCGATGTCTGCCAGCAAACACAACGCGGAGCGACGACTCTCCGACTTATGCGGCGTGCCGGGTCGTCCGCTTGCTGGGGTACTTCGGACGAGCTTGCCGGACTTGGGCGGGCCACCTACAACGCAGATGCCTACAGAGCTTGGGAGAACATCATGAAGCGAGAATGGTGCGCCAGATGGTCGATCGTTTGCGGGCTCGCGCTTGCCGCAGCCATTGCCGCTCCCGCCCTTGCGGCCGACGCAATCCCGGACATCCGGGGCAAGTGGGTCGGAAAGACCCACACGATCGTCGCCGGCACGCCCCTTCATTGGCCCTCGAACAGGGGAACCTTCGACAAGCCGGGGCTGTTCGAGAAGGACCTCGAAATCGACATCACCGGGCAGACCGACAACCGCTTCTGGGGCAACCAGATCTTCACGGGCAACGGCGAGAGGACTGAGGAGCCGATGATCGGCGAGCTCACTGGCGCCAACAATCGCACCATCATCCTCGTCGACACCGATGGCTACCTCAACGGCCAGCTCATCGACAGCGATACGATTTCGTTCTGCTACACCCAGGCGGGCGGCAAGACCTCGACGAGCGTCGTGAGCTGCACGCAGATCAAGCGCGCACGCTAAGAGCGGTCGATCACATTCGAGCTGAGGCGGGCGAATTGTTGCCGCCGGCCGGGCTGAGGTCGAAGCTTAAATCTCCTTTTGGCCCGCCGCGGAGGTGCGCGGGCTGGCCGCCGTGTGCTTCGCGTCGATCTTCCAACGCTTCACAAGAAGCGCCGGCACAACAACAGAAAAGCCCAATTCGATCTCATCGAAAGGCTTCCACGCCGCGCCAATCTCGGCCCTACGCCGCGGCGTCTGTTGCCTTCACATCTTTCACGTCGGTGAAGACCACGCCGGGCGCGCGCTCGCGGGTGTAGTCGAGGTAGAATTGGCTGCGCGCGAGATAGACGAGGTCGCCGTCGAGGTCTTCGGCGATGCCGGAGCGGTTCGCCTCGGCGAACTGGTCGAGCGTCTTGCGGTCGGCGGCGGCGATCCAGCGGGCAAGCGCGAATTCGCTGGTGTCGAATTCGACCGGCAGGCCGTATTCGGTGGCGAGGCGGTCGCGGAGCACGTCGAGCTGGAGTGCGCCGACGACGCCGACAAGCGCGGGCGAACCGTCGACCGGGCGGAACACCTGCACCACGCCCTCCTCCGCCATTTCCTGCAAAGCCTGCTTGAGCTTCTTTGCCTTCATGGCGTCGGCGAGCCGCACCCGACGGATGATTTCCGGCGCGAAGCTCGGCACGCCGACAAAGTTGAGCGCCTCGCCCTCGGTGAGCGTATCGCCGATGCGCAGGCTGCCGTGATTTGGGATGCCGACCACGTCGCCGGCATAGGCATCATCGGCAATGGCGCGGTCCTGGGCGAAGAAGAACTGCGGCGCATGCAGGCCGATGGTCTTGCCGCTGCGCACGTGCTTTGCCTTCATGCCGCGTGTGAGCTTGCCGGAGACGAGCCGCGCGAAGGCGATGCGGTCGCGGTGGTTCGGATCCATGTTGGCCTGGATCTTGAACACGAACGCGGTCATCGCGTCCTCGTCGGCAGCGACCCGGCGGGCGTCGGCATCCTGCGGGCGAGGCGCCGGCGCGTAGGCGGCAAACGCATCGAGGAGATCGCGCACGCCGAAATTCTTCAGAGCCGAGCCGAAGAACACCGGCGTCAGGTGACCCTCGCGGAACGCGTCGTGGTCGAAGCGGCGGCAGGCGTCGCGCACCAGCGCGAACTCCTCGGCGAGCGCCGCCGCATCGAGATTGGGATTGAGCGCGGCAATTGCCGCCGCGTCCATGGGTGCGGCGTCCGCGAGGACGGCTTTGCCCCCGCGTGCGCCGTCCATCAGCCGCACGGCGCCGCTTTCGACATCGAGCGTGCCCATGAAATCGCGGCCGCGACCGATCGGCCAGGTCATCGGCGTAGTGTCGAGCGCCAGCGTCTTCTCGATTTCATCGAGTAGATCGAACGGGTCGCGGCTCTCGCGATCCATTTTGTTGATGAAGGTGATGATCGGGATGTCGCGCAGGCGGCACACTTCGAATAGCTTGCGCGTGCGCGCCTCGATGCCCTTGGCGGCGTCGATCACCATCACGGCGGAATCGACCGCCGTCAGGGTGCGGTAAGTGTCCTCGGAAAAGTCCTCGTGGCCCGGCGTATCGAGCAGGTTGAAGACGCGGCCGTCATACTCGAACGTCATCACCGAGGTGACGACGGAGATTCCGCGCTCGCGCTCGATCTTCATCCAGTCGGAGCGGGTATTGCGGCGCTCGCCTTTCGCCCGCACCTGGCCGGCAAGATTGATGGCGCCGCCGAACAACAGAAGCTTTTCGGTGAGCGTGGTCTTGCCCGCGTCCGGGTGGGAAATGATGGCAAAAGTGCGCCGGCGCGCAACTTCGGCTGCCAGCGGGGATGCAACAACGGCCTCCGCCGCGACTGCGCCTAATGGTTTGTTCATCGGATACCTAGTTTACGGGCCGCGGATGTCGCAGATCGGCTGCCCGAAATCAAGGCAACCGCAAAAACGACAGGTTCCAGGACGAGTCGGCCACGGAACCATATCTGGGGATCGAAGGTTGACGGGGCAATCAGTTAACCCGGGAGATGACCTATGTCTGACCCTCGCTACACCGATCCCAGGTATTCCGACCCCCGCAGGCCGGTCGAGCCCAATGCTCCGCGTCGGCGTATGGATATTGAGGACGGTTCCGGCGCAATGTGGGGCTGGGTGGCGGCCATCGCTGCCATTGTCGTCGTGATCGCACTGATGCTCGGTTACCACCGGATGGATTCCGACTCGGCGTCGAACCGGCCGGTCAATCCGCCAACGACGACCGGCGCCGCGCCGCCCGCACCCACTCCGGCAACGCCGTTGCCGGCGCATCCATCGGCCCCGCCTCCTCCGCCGACCGTTCAGCCGGCCCCGACACCTGCCGCACCGCCTGCGCCGACCGACACGCCGCACTAACGTCGGATTCGGCCGCGGCGCACTAGCGGCCCAGCGCGAACGCCGAAGCCCCCCCCGCTTCGGCGTTCGTTTTTTTGCATGTGCCTAAGCTGCGGAAGTGACTTCCGATCGCCGTTTTCCTCACAGCACGACAAGATGCTCTGGCGTGGCATCTCGAACCGCAGCGACAGAAATTGAACGATCAAACGTCACCAAGCGCCCCTTACGTCTCACGGCGAGCGCAAGCAAATAAATATCGGTCAATTGCTTTAGTCCTAGCACTCTCGAATGATCGATCACCCGCTCATCAAGCAGGGACAAATCATCTGGCCAAAATTCGTGGTCCGCAGTTTCAACATTTTGCCGAAGATGGCGGAACGCTTGGCCGATTGGAATTGGCGATGGGTAAGTCTGCTGCGATACGACGCGAATAAACCCATTCTGGGTAAGCGGACATGATGCCCAGCCGCTTGCTCGATTTCCCGACCACCAAGCGTGCGCCCGCGGCTTGTGGATATGGTCCGCATCCAAAAATGCGACGAGCGTGCTTACGTCGAATAGCGACCGCAACTTGGTATTACCCGTCTTGGTCCTCGGCTAATCGGTTCACCAGGTCAGGAGTTACAACGCCGCCGCGTTTCGGCAAGACGTAAAAGCCGTCCTCCCAAATCGCCTCGCCGGAAGAAGGTTGAGTCAGTGCCTGCCGAGCCAAGTCTGAAATGATCTTTCCAGCGGTCGTTTTCTGCCCTGCTGCCAGCTCCTTGGCCGCCGCGAGCACATCATCATCAATATCGAGCGTGGTGCGCATGCATCAGATGTAATGCATCTGATGCACACCGACAAGGGAACCGGCCGCCTCACACCGGCAGATTGTCGTGCTTCTTCGCCGGCATCTCGACCTTCTTGTCACGCAGCATGGCGAGCGCGCGGGTCAATCGCCGCCGCGTCGCGCGCGGCATGATCACCTCGTCGATGTAGCCGCGCTCCGCGGCGACGAACGGCGACAGGAAGCGGTCCTCGTATTCCTTGGTACGCGCGGCGATCTTTTCGGGATCACCGAGGTCGGAGCGGAAGATGATCTCGACCGCGCCTTTGGCGCCCATCACCGCGATCTGCGCCGACGGCCATGCATAATTGATGTCGCCGCCGACGTGCTTCGACGCCATCACGTCGTAAGCGCCGCCGAAGGCTTTGCGGGTGATGACGGTGATGAGGGGCACCGTGCATTGGCTGTAGGCGAACAGGAGCTTGGCGCCGTGCTTGATGAGGCCGCCGTATTCCTGCGCGGTGCCCGGCAGAAATCCCGGCACGTCCACGAACGTGATGATGGGGATGTCGAAGGCATCGCAAAACCGCACGAAACGCGCGGCCTTGCGGCTGGCGTCGGAATCAAGGACACCCGCGAGCACCATCGGCTGGTTGGCGACGAACCCCACGGTGCGGCCGGCGAGCCGTCCAAAGCCGGTGACGATGTTGCGGGCGAAGGCCTGACTGATCTCGAAGAAGTCGCCCTCGTCGACGACCTTCAGGATCAGCTCCTTGATGTCGTAGGGCTTGTTCGGATTGTCCGGCACCAGGGTGTCGAGCGACGGGTCCTCTCGCTCGATGTTGTCGAAGGACGGCCATTCCGGCGGGCCCGCAAGCGCGTTCGACGGCAGGAAGTCAAGGAGGCGCCGCATCTGCAGCAGGCATTCCACATCGTTCTCATAAGCGCCATCGGCGACCGAGGACTTCGTGGTGTGGACGGACGCGCCGCCGAGCTCTTCCGCAGTGACGACTTCGTTGGTCACGGTCTTCACCACGTCAGGACCGGTGACGAACATGTAGCTCGTGTCCTTCACCATGAAGATGAAGTCGGTCATCGCCGGCGAATAGACGTCGCCGCCCGCGCACGGGCCCATGATGACGGAAATCTGCGGAATGACGCCCGACGCGATCACGTTGCGCTTGAACACTTCGCCGTACCCGCCGAGCGCCGCAACGCCTTCCTGAATCCGCGCGCCGCCCGCATCGAACAGGCCGATAATGGGCGCGCGCGCCTTCATCGCCATGTCCTGGATTTTGATGATCTTCTGGGCGTGGGTCTCCGACAGCGAGCCGCCGAACACCGTGAAGTCCTTGGCGAAGGCGAACACCGTGCGCCCGTTCACGGTGCCCCAGCCGGTGACCACGCCGTCGCCGGAGATCTTCGACTTGTCCATGCCGAAATCGGTGGCGCGATGTTCGACGAACATGTCGAACTCTTCGAACGATCCCTTGTCCATCAACAGTTCGAGCCGCTCGCGCGCGGTCAGCTTGCCGCGCTTGTGCTGGGCCTCGATGCGCCGCTCGCCGCCGCCCATGCGCGCGCTTGCGCGGCGAGCTTCGAGATTAGCCCGGATGTCTTTCATGCCGCTGCTCCGCCGCGCGCGAGGATCGTCGCACCCGGCTCTACCATGGCATTGCAAACGGCGGAACCGCAGGCGCCGCTTTATGCGCTTTGCAACCGAGGCGCAGCGCGAACCACCCACGAGAGCGGTCATTCCGGGGCGCCGCAGCGAAGCGCAGGCGAGCCCGGAATCCACAACCACGGCCGAAGAGTATGGATTCCGGGCTGCGCGCTTCGCTCGCCCCCGGAATGACCGGCGAGGCACCGTATTGGAAATTGTTACAGCGGCGCCAACAGAACATCCCTACGTCTAAGCCTGAATCGTGGCCAGCCGTGAGCGGACTTTACCCTCGCAATGACAAATAGTTGGCCGCGCTACTGGATGTTCTTGTTGATGTAGCTTGAGCCCCAGATCACCACAACCCAGATGGCCGCGAAGATACCAACGCCGATGAGCAATTCCATTTGCTTCCTCTTGTGCCGCAGCGGCAGAGAGAGTGGCCGCGGCGAGGTGGTGCATATCGCGGCAGCCGTCCGGGGGCAATAGCGGGTGCAGCGAATGCTGCGCCCTGCCCTGCCGTCGGCATCCGCCGGCCGCCATCGAGATCAAGCGGACGGCCCGCGCGGTCCGATCTGCGCGTCACTCCCCGCGATAGGTCACGCGATAGACGACGCCGTTGCCGTCGTCGGTGAACAGCATAGAGCCGTCCTTCGCAAACGCGACATCGACGGGCCGCCCCCACACGGTGTCGTCGCCGGCAACGAAGCCGGTGACGAAATCCTGGTACTCGCCGGTCGGCTTGCCGTCCTTGAACGGCAGACGGACGATCTTGTAGCCCGTGCGGGTCGCGCAATTCCACGAGCCATGGAGAGCGACGAATGCATCGCCCTTCCAGGCCGCGGGAAAATTGCTGCCGTCATCGAATGCGAGCCCGAGCGGCGCCGAGTGCGGCTGCAGCAGCACATCGGGCACGGTCACCTTGTCGGCGAGATCGGGCCGCGGGCTCCCCGCCGCCCGATTATCCGCGTGATTGCCGATGTAGAACCACGGCCAGCCGTAGAACCCGCCGGGCTTCACCGACGTGACATAGTCGGGCGGCAGGTTGTCGCCGAGGAGATCGCGCTCGTTCACCGCGCAGTAGAGCGTGCCGCTGCCCGGCTGAACCGCGAGCCCCGAGCAATTGCGCAGGCCGGTCGCAAATACGCGCCGGTTCTTGCCGTCGGCATCGAAGGCGAGCACATCGGCGCGCCAATCTTCCGAGCCCCAGCCCGAGCCTATGGCGCGGCTTTGCTGAAAGGATACGAGGTCCGGCTTCGGCCCCATATTGTCCGCGACATTCGACCCCGAGCCGACCGCGACATAGAGCGTTTTGCCGTCCGGAGAGAACGCGATGTCGCGGGTCCAGTGGCCGCCGCCGATGGGAATATCGGAAATGACGACTTCGGGCGGGCCCGGCGGGCTCATGTCGCCCGCGCGATAGGGATAGCGGATGACGCGGCCGGCTTCGCCCACATACATCCATTGCGGATCGCTGGCGTTAGGCCCGAAGGCGATGCCATAGGGGCTTTCGAGGCCGGAGGCGTAGGTCTCGACCCGCTCCGGCTTGTCGGCGCCGGGCTTCATGCGGATCACGACGATGACGCCTTCCGGCCGGCTGCGCGCGAGAAAGATGTCGCCGTTCGGCGCAACGCGCAGCACGCGCGCGCCCTGCTGTCCGGTCAGGAACGGCGCGACCGAAAATCCCGGCATGGTCTGCAGCGCCGCGTTGGCGGGCTTCGCGATCACCCGTGAGCGGTTCGCGGTCGATGCCGTTTGGTTGGGCGCGCCAAGGGCGGCGGGCGTGATCTTGCGCATCACGCCGGGCGCATCAGTGCGCCAATCGCCGAATGCGGCTTTGCCGATGCGAACCTCGTCAGCCGCGAACGCAGCCGCCACCGCGAGCGCCGCAACCGAAACCGATGCGGCCATCAAACCATAGCGCATGTAAATATCTCCGAATTTCGCTCCGCTGAAGTCCCGCAAAATGAGCGCGTACGGCCGGAATCATCGCGAAGGCGCAAGCGCGGGTCAAATCACGGTCCGCTGATCGCTAGACCGGACGTGTGAAGCGCTAATTTAAAAGTCGGACCATTTGCGGTCATTCCGGGCTCGCCTCCGCTGCGGGGTGCTGCTAGTCAGACCAGCAACGCTCTCGCGGCCACGCGTCTCGTCCGCTAGAAACGTTGACCCACGCTCGATCGTGTTTGGAGTTTTGAATGCGTTCAGGAATTTTCGCCGGCGTTTTCGCACTGCTGGCAGCGCTCAGCGTAACGCTACCGGCGGTCGCACAGACCGAGAGGACGAATGTCACCATCGCGGTCTCCGGTCCGCCGGCGCAGGTCTACTTCCTCCCGGTCGTGCTGGCGGAGCGGTTCGGCTATTTCGCAGAAGCCGGCGTCAACGTCACGTTGCAGCACTTCAATGCCGGATCGAAGGCGCTTAAGTCGGTCATCGGCGGCAGCGCGGATATCGTGGCGGGTGCGTACGAAAATACGATGCGCATGCAGAGCAAGGGCCAGAACATGCAAAGCCTCGTGCTGTTCGGCCGCTATCCGCAAAACGTGCTCGGCATCGCCAAGTCTCAGATCGCGAACTACAAGTCGCCCGCCGATCTCAAGGGCAAGACCGTGGGCATCACCGGCCCCGGTTCTGCGAACTCAGACCTTCCTCGATCTCATCCTCGCCAATGCCGGCTTGAAGCCGGACGACGTGACGACGATAACGGTCGGCGCGGGTGCGGTCGCAGTCGCCGCGATGCGTCGGCAAAGTGAACTCTTCGCGATTTCGAACCTCGACCTCGCGATTACCGAGCTGACGCTGTCGGGCGACATCGTCGTTGTTGTGGACAGCCGGACCGCGGAAGGCTCGCGGGCGGTCTACGGCGGCGATTACGCCTCCGGCAGCCTCTACGCGCCGGTGAGCTTTGCGCAGAAAAATCCAAAGGCTGCCCAGGGTGTGGTCAACGCCGTCGTGCGGGCGCTGAAGTGGCTGACGACGGCGAAGCCCGACGACATCATGGCCAAGATCCCGGCGGAGTTTTACCAACAGAACCCTGCCGTCTATCGCCAAGCGCTGCAGAACAACCTGCCGAGCTTTTCGCCGGACGGCCTCATGCCGAAACAGGGGCCGGAGAACGTCTACAAGGCCATGGTCCGGTTCGACCCGGCGATCGCCAAGGCGAAGATCGACATCGCGGCGACCTACACCAACAGCTTCACCGAACAGGCGCTGCAAACGCTGAAATAGCACCAGCGCACCGTGTGCATATCGTGTTCGTCGGAACTCTACAGACGTTCGGAGATAGCGTTGTCCGAACTTTCCATCCCTGACCGCGTCATCGCCCGGCTTGACCGGGCGATCCAGTAACCACGGCCCGTCGAGATGACGAACACCGCATGCCCAAACCAAATAGCTCAGGGGTTACTGGATGCCCCGCTTGAAGCGGGGCATGACGATTATGAGGAATCGAAACGTCAGAAAACGCAGGAATGAGAGCTGGAAGCGACAAGCACTTATGATTTACGGCATCGCGATGGCTCAAACCCACGGAAAGCAAGATGGCTCAGAAACCTAACAAGACTGGTGAGAGAAAGCTCAAGACCAAGATCGGCACGCCGACAAGCGACACCGCGCGCTTGCTGTTGCGCGGCAAGGACACGCTCAACGAGTTGGTCGGCAAGGTCTCGTTTACCGAGGCGATCTTTCTCGCCGTGACGGGACAGCTTCCGACCCCGCAGCAGACCAAGATCCTCGACGCCTGTCTTGTCATCCTGATGGACCACGGCATCACGCCGAGCACGCTCGTCGCGCGCCTTGTTGCCAACTCGGTGCCGACCGACCTCCAGGTGCCGATCGCGGCGGGCCTCCTCACCGTCGGCAACAAGTTCATCGGGACCATGGCGGGCGCGGGTGCGCTCTTTCAGCAAGGCGTCGCCAGCGGCGTCGCTCCGGAAAAATGGGCGGCGGAGACCGTTGCCGAATACACCAAGGCCAAGCGCCGGTTTCCCGGCTTCGGTCATCCCGATTATTTTCCCGACGATCCCCGCACCAAACGGCTCTTTGATGTGGCGCACGAGGCGAAGGTGCCCGGCCGCCACATCGACCTTGCCAAGCGGCTCGAAGCCGAAATCGAAAAGCAGGGCGGCCGGCGGCTGCCGCTCAATGCCACAGGCGCCATCGGTGCGCTGCTGTGCGAAATCGGGTTTCCGGTCGAAGCCATGCGCGGCGTTGCGGTCATCTCGCGCTCCGCCGGCCTCCTCGCCCACGCCCTCGAGGAACTCGAAACCAACACCGCCTGGCCTGTGATGCAGATGGTGATGGACCGGATCCCGTACGATGATGCGTGAACAGCGTCCGCGCTAAACGCGCCCCTTGCCGACCCGGGGATGCGGGCGGCCGCCATCGGCAATGACGATCACCGCCGCCATTTCCCGCGGCCGCGGCGCATCGCCGGCCGAAATGGTGATGGTGTCGAGATGGTCGAACGACCAGATGTTGTCCTTGTGCGCCAGCGGCACATCGATCGCGGTGCCTGGGCCGCCGATCTTGACGTTGGAGCAGATGATCGCCTCGCCGCCGCCGATCGCCTGGCGCATCGGAGCGCCAAGACGCGGATGAAGAACCGCCGCGCCGTGCTCGATCTCGCCGTCCACGCCGACGATCGCCGCCTTGCCGTAGACAACGGCCGGCCGCAGCAGCAGAGGTACGAGGTCCTTCATCATCAATGCGCCAAGCTCGGCGCCCTGCGCGAACAATGCGGAGATGTCCTCCTCGTAGCGCCCGGCGAACGGGTTGGCGATGACGGCGATACCGACTGCGCGCGTGATCGGCTGCGCAGCCGCCCGATCCGCATCGGAGAAAATCGTCTCCTTGGTGAAACTAATCTTGCGCACGTTCATCGCGACCCTCCATTGGTGGCGGACGACAGAAATGCCGCGGCGTTCTTGTACAGGATGGCATCGGCCAACGTCGGCGCGCTCAGGCGAAAGCTGCGCTCGACAAAGCCTACCGGATCGGGTTCGCCGAGCGGAAACGGCGTATCGCTACCGAGCAGCAGGTGGCTTGGATCGACGACGTCGGACTCCAACGCCGCCCGGGCGTAGCTCGGCTCGAAGCAGATCGAATCGAAATAAAGTGCCCGGAAATAGTCGCGCAGCGGCCGCTTGAGCGTGGCCGCCAGTGCCGGATTGGTGTCGAGCTCACGCTGTATGCGCGCATGAAGCAGGGGCGCGTATCCGCCAAGGTGCGTGCAGCACATGCGCAGCGTCGGATATCGGTCGAACAGGCCGCCGAAGATCATGTGAAAGATGTTCAGCGTGGTGTCGAACAGGTAGCCGGCGACGACGGCGAGTTCGTACTTGCTCGTGCGCTCGCGCGCCGGCGGGTTCGACGGATGGACGAACAACGGCACGTTCAGTTCGGTCGCCGCGGCGAAGATCGGCGCAAATTCCTCGGCGTCGAGGTAGCGACCCTTGACGTTGGACGACAGGTAGCCGCCGACACAGCCGAGCTTCGTCACGGCGCGGCGCAGCTCTGTCGCGGCCGCCACGGGGTCCTGCATCGGCAGGTAGGCCCACCCGGCGAAGCGCTCCGGCATCCGCCTGCACAGCGCTGCAATTTCATTGTTGTAAAGCTCCGCCGCTTCCCGGCCCAGGCCTGCCGGCACGTCGTAATTCACGAACGGCGTGGCGAGCGACAGCACCGCGCGCTCGACCTTCATCTCGGCCATGCGGGCGATCAATCGCTCGACGTCGAAGAAGGTGCGGCTGAGGCCGTAGCGCAGCCCGCCGGCGTGAAACACGACGCTCTCGCCCTGCGGCGCCTCGAGCCGCATCCCGTACGGCGTCACCGCCTCGACGTAGCGAACGAAAGCCCGCGGAACGTGGTGTACGTGCACGTCAGTGATCATCTCTTCAACTCTATCAAAGGCCGAGATACGCGATCTTCAGCCGGGGATCATTCAGCAGGCGCGGCCCGGTGTCCTCCAACACGATATGTCCGTTCTCCAGCACATAGCCGCGGTCTGCCACCCGCAAGACATGTTCCACGTTCTGCTCGACCATCAAGATCGTGATGCCGTCGGCGCGCAAGCGCTCGACCAGTTCGAACAGGCGCTCGACATAGAGCGGAGCAAGGCCTTCGGTCGGCTCATCGAGAAGGAGAATGCGCGGACACGTCATCAAGGCGCGGCCGATGGCGCACATCTGCTGCTCGCCGCCGCTCAGCGACCCCGCCACCTGATTCTGTCGCTCGGCGAGGATCGGCAGAAGCTCGAACACCGATTCGAGCGATCTGCGGCGGCGCTCGCGCGGCGCGGGCAGATAGGCGCCGAGTTCGAGGTTCTCGCGCACCGTCATGAACGGAAAGAGGCGCCGCCGCTCGGGAATGAGCACGATTGCACGGCGCACCCGCTCGTAAGCAGGCAAGCCGTCGATGCGCTCGCCGGCGAGCCAGATCTCGCCCTCGGCGCGGGTCTTCAGCCCGAGAATACTCAACAGCGTGCTGCTCTTGCCCGCACCGTTCGCGCCGATCAGGCCAACGATTTCGCGCTCCTCCACCCGCAGGTTGATGCCGTGGAGCACCTGCGTGCGGTCGTAGAAGGCGTTCAGGCTACGGACTTGCAGCATAGGCGTATTTGTCGCCGAGGTAGGCGGCGATGACCGCTGGATTGCTGGCGACGTCCTTTGGCGCGCCCTGCGCCAGCGCCTGTCCCTGATGCATGACGACGATGCGGTGCGCCACGTTCATGATCGCCATCATCACGTGTTCGACCCATATGACGGTGATCCCCTGCCCCGGCAGCCGCGACACCACCGCCATCATCTCGCGGATTTCCGGCGGCGTCAGCCCGGCCATGACCTCGTCGAGCAGCACCAGCGTCGGCTCGGTCGCAAGCGCGCGGGCGACTTCGAGCTTCTTGAGGAGGCCGACGGTCAGACTGGTCGAAGGCGCGTCGGCCAGGTGATCCAGTCCGACAAAACGCATGGTCGCCGTTGCGATGCCTTCTGCCCGGGTTGGCGTGCGATGGCGGCGCAAGGCGCTCAGCATCACGTTTTCGCGCACCGTCAGCTGCTTGAACGGCTTTGGAATCTGGAAGGTCCGCGCCAATCCAAGGCGCGCGACCTGGTAAGGTTTGGCGCGGGTGATGGTATGATCGAGGAAGCGGATTTCGCCGCTCGTCGGCATCACCGCGCCCGCGATCAGATTGCACAGCGTGCTTTTGCCGGCGCCGTTCGGCCCGATGACGCCGACGATCTCCCCGCGCTCGACCCGGAAGGTCAAATCGCGCACCGCCCACAGCGATCCGAACCGGCGGCTGACGGCGTCGAGTTCCAGCATCACATGGGATTCTTCGTGAGACCGGCGGCCGGCGCCTTCCGTGACGGCGGCCAACGCAGGCGGGAGATGGCGCCGGAAATGCCCGACGGGAAATAGAGCACGACGACGATGACGACGGCGCCGTAGATCACGAGATAGAGTCCGGACGCCGACTGTGAGAAAAAGCCGCGCAGAAACTCCGACAGCGGAATGATGATCAAGGCGCCGAACAGCGGTCCGCGCGCCGTCCCGAGGCCGCCGATCGCGCAGATGAGCGCGAACTGGAATGAGATGTCCGGCGAGATCACGTGGGTCGGATCGAGGTAGAGGAAATACTGCGCGAACAGCGTACCGCCGACGGCCGTCAGTGCCGCCGATAATGCCATCGCGGAGATCCGCATGAATGGCGGATTGATCCCGATCGCCGACGCGCCGTCTTCGTCATCGCGCGTCGCAAAGAGGTAGTAGCCGTAGCGCGTGCGCTCGATCCATACCGACAGCGCGAACAGGACGAGCATGTAGGCGAGCATCAGGGTCACGTACGGCCATTGGCTGCTGAAGACCATGTTGCCGGAACCGGCATTGGGCGGGATCTCGAGCCCCTCCGCACCGCCCGTCAGCGATCGCCAGTTGAGCGCCGCGATGCGCGTCACCTCGCCGGCCGCAAGCGTGGAGAGGATGAAGAACGGGCCTCGTAAACGGCCGCAGATCAACGCGAGCAGCACGCCGGCGCACGCCGACAGGATCGCACCGGCCGTCCACCCAATCCATGGCGTGACATCGTAGTTCACGAGGAGAATCGAGGAGGCGTAGGCACCGATACCGAAAAATGCGGCATGGCCGAACGATATCAATCCGGCGTAGCCGCCCGCTACGTTCCAGGCGAGCGCAAGGCCAACCCACAGAAACGTGCGGATCATGACGTCGACGGCGTAGCGGTTGGAAATCAGGACGGCGCAGGCGACGCACGCGGCAAGAACGGCAATTTCGACCATCGACAAGGCGCTACGGCGCGGCGCGGCCGGAGATGACATGCCGCCAGCAGCGGCCGCTGCGTCTTCGCCCGCGGCCGCCATCACTCGTTGATTCCAACCATCGCGGCGCCGCGCTGGCCGAACAGACCGTTGGGCCGGAAGATCATGACGAGCAGGAAGACCAGGAAATAGAACATCTGCCCATAGGCAGGCGCAACGTAATAGCCGCTGAACGATTGCACCAATCCAATGCAGATGCCGCCAAGGAAGCCGCCCTCGATGCTGCCCATTCCGCCGAGCACCACCACCACATAGGCGATCAGCACGAAGTTCAATCCGACGGTCGGAAAGGTCGAATAGAGCGGCAGCATGATGCAGCCGGCGAGGCCGACAAGGGCCGACCCGCCGGCGAAGGTAAGCAGGAAGAGGCGCGGCACGTTGATGCCCATCAGCATCGCCGCGTCGCGGTCCTGGACGGTGGCACGGATGGCCTTGCCGATGTAGCTGCGCTTGATGAAGACCATCAGTGCGATCGTCACCGCGATGCTGACGAGGAAGCCGAGCACAAGCTCGACGCGAAGATAGATCGGTCCGAAGCGGAGCGGCGTGCCGCCAAACAGCGGCGGCACGTCACGCAGGTCGGCGGTCATCAGCACCAGCGCCAGGTTTTGCATGACGATGGAGAGGCCCATCGTGGCGAAGGCGACGATCAGGTGAGGCTTGTCGATCGCGGGGCGGACGATCGCCCAATAGGCGAGCGCGCCGAACGCGAACAGGACGGGGATCACGATGACGGCGGCCGCGTATGAATTGACACCGGCCGCGCCGGCGACCGCCCAGGCGGCATACATGGCAAGCATCAGGAACTCGCCATGGGCGAAGTTGACGATCTTGAGCACCCCGAAAATCAGCGTCAGTCCGATCGACATGATCGCGTAGATGCCGCCCAGCATCACGCCGGAGACCAGCAGCTGCGCGACCGTGTCCATCAAGGCACGACGTTCATTACGGGTCCCCAAACGCCGTCATTCCGGGGCGCCGAAGCGCAGCGCAGGCGAGCCCGGAATCATGAACACAGACTGCGGAGTATGGATTCCGGGCTCGCCGCTGCACGGCGCCCCGGAATTGACCGTGTATTGCGACCTCGGCAGCGTCGCGCTCGTCCAGCATCAGCGCTTCGACCAATCGGGGAGCGGCACCATGGTGACGGCGCTCGTTGCGAGCGCCTTCGGATAGATTTGCCGCGCGCCGAGGTCCTGCCATTCCCACACGCCGATCGACGAGCGGACGTTCTGGCCGGCATCCTTCGGATCGTTCGGTTGATCGAAGTTCGAGAACTTCAGTCCGCTGCCGTTAATGAGGCTGCCGTCTGGCAAATCCATCGAGAGCGCTGCCGTGCGGATGCTCTCCGCGTCCATCGCCTTGGCCCGCGGCAGAACATCGTTGAACAACGTCCACAGCGCCGCGAATGACGCCACGGCATGGCCGGCGGGCACGCGATGCTGGACGTTTTCGTAACGCTTGTTGAATTCCTGCGCCGCGGCTTCGACCTCGGGCTTCAACGCGGCCGGATTGACGAGCACCGGCAGGTCGCTGACGAATATGCCGTTCACGGCGGTCCCGAGCGAATCCTTGAGGTCCGGGACCGAGTGGCCGGCGCTCACGCCGATGACCACGGGAACATTGAAGTTCAGCTCCTTCGCCTTGCGGTGAAGGAGAACGGTGTCGTTGATGAACGAGATCGCGATCAAAACGTCCGGCTTGGCATCCTTGAGCTTCTGCACGAGCGGCGTCATGTCGGTCATGAACTGATCGTAGCCCTCGTCATAGATGAACTTGACCCCGAGCGCCTTGGCCTCGGCACGTGCACCGACGCCGACCGAGGTGCCGAAGGCGCGGTTCTCCCACAACAGGGCGATGCGCAAATCCTCGAATTTCTTGCCCAGCCGCTGAGCAAGTTCGTCCTTGGTGAAATCGAGCGCCGCCTTCCCGTAGCGGCTCGCGGCGGGCCCCACCTGGAACACGTGCTTGTAGCCGCGCTTGGTGATGACGTCGGCGGACGCAATGGTTTCCCAGTGTATGACGCTGTGTCGCTCCGCCTCCGCGCTGATCGAGACGCCGAGCGGCGAGGCGTAAGTACCGGTGATGAGCTGGACGCCGGTCTGGGTGATGATGCGCTCGGCTTCGCTCTTGCCGGCGCTCGGATCGGGCGCATCGCCCCGCGCGAACTCGACCTTCTTTCCCTTCACCCCACCCCGCTCGTTGACCATGTCGCGCGCGATTTCCATCGCGACGTAGGATTCATTGCCGTTCTTCGCCCACGGACCGGTGAACGGCAGCAAAACGCCGAGCTTGAGGGTGTCTTGTGCGCGAACAAGCGTCGGTGCCATCGCACACGAGGCGAGAACCACAGCGGCACTACAGAAGGCGCGGGGGAAAAGGCGTGAGGCAAAGTCCATAGATTTACCTTTCCGAGCGGATTGAGGTGCGTCGCAAGCGCGTCCATCAAAACCGATCTGACGTGGAAAATACTCCATGCAGGTCCGGCAATCTGCGCCGGGCAGCATCGACCAAACGCGCTGCAAAGTCGATGCCACAAAGTCGATGTGACGAAGTCGATGTGACGCAGTCGATGCAACCGCGGCGTTCAGATCCGGCACGCCTCGGCGCCGCAGCCGATGTCGCGTTCCGCCTCGGCGAGAAGCCGTTCGAAATTGTCAGGAATATCGATGCGGCGTCCAACAACGTGCGGCGAATAGCCTTCCATCCAATAGCTGTTGGTCGGATGGCCGCCGCCCGCAACAAGGAGCACGAGATTTTCGGGCCGCACCGCCTGCGGCCACGGATCGAGCTTGAGGCTGTCGCGGACCACCGGGTCGTGATCGGCCGCGATCCAGGATTCGATGCCTTCCCGCCGCAACTGCTCGCCCGGCAGGCGCGCGTGCTCCCACAAAAACTCGCGTATCGATTGCTTCGTCCAGCCGAGCGCGGCCATCGCCTTGGCCACCACCGGCGACAACATCAGGATGCCCGGCGTTCCGTCGCTGTATCCGATCAGGCAGCCGAGATTGGGAGACCGCAGGTACTCCGCCATCCGGAGCATGCCCTGAAGGGCGTCGACTTCCGGCGTTTCCTTCTTGACGCTGCGGCGGCGGATGTTGGTGACGCCGGTCGCCCAGACCAGCGACACGGAGCTTGTGCCGGGCGCAAAGCCGTGGCGTTCGGTGCCATGCGGCAGCCAGCCGTCCGGGAGGTTGTCCTCGTCCTCGCCGAACACGGCGTTGGTGTAGCGCATGGCGCCCCACATCGCCATGGCGCCAACGCCAGGCAAAGCGCCGCCAAGGTTTTGCTGCATCAGCCGCAATGCCCGGCCGATGCTGCCGCCCGCCGGTCGCTGTGGATCGGGCCCGAGGCAGCCGAACGTCGTGTTGAGCCGGATCAGGCGCGCGATGGGACCGCTGACGATGACGACGGGAAAGGCGCCCGCCGAAATCCGCTTGCATGTGTTCGCTGTCCGAGAGCGGATCGAGGAACGCCTCGACCACGGCAATCAGCACCGGGAGATATTCCGGCCGGCCGCCGGCCATGGCGAGCGCCACGGCGCAGGACTCGATCGTCGCAACGGCACCGCGTGGAA
Organism: uncultured Alphaproteobacteria bacterium; assembly: GCA_963787675.1. GTDB lineage: Bacteria > Pseudomonadota > Alphaproteobacteria > Rhizobiales > Xanthobacteraceae > JAJPKK01. The sequence continues at coordinate 1,529,402 of CAWBDV010000003.1, forward strand.
GAACTTTCCCGAGCACCTGATCGCGCGGGCGGTTGGTGCCTTGCAGGATCCAATCGACTTGTGGCCGGGTCGCCGGCCACACCGGCAAACCATCGCCCCAGAGATTGGTCAGCATCAGGTTGTTGGCGTTCCGCAGCGCCTCCTCATGGTCCCTCCCCGTCACCTTGATCATCGGCGCCGCGTCGGAGGGCCTGAAATTGGAGAGCGCATTCCAAACCGTCAGCCCGTCGTAGAACTCCTGCTTGCGGGTTTCGACGGCGGAGAGATCGCTGCCGGGCAGGAACGTGTCGACCGGAAATGCCACGATGGGCATTTCCGGCGGCAGTCCAAGGCCCGACACCGCGTTGCGCACCACGCCGAGGAAATCGGTGCGTCCCAACAGCACTGTCGGGATGTTTGCCATTTCAAGCTTGGCCGCGGCACGTCCGAGCGCCGTCGAGCACGAGCCGCAGGCGGCGTTGCCGATGATCATGCCATCGACGCCGCTCTCCTTGACCTGGGCAATCGTGAAATCCGCGCCGACCGCATGCTCGCCCTGCGGGAAGGTATCGATCGGCAGGACTTCGATGCCCTCGAAATCCTTCTCCAACACACTCTTCAGGATCGGCAACGTGCGATGAGCCTGCCATTGCTCGTTGCTGAGCATCCCGATGCGCTTGCCGTTGAGCGTGGACAATCGCGACGCGTGCCGCTGGGTGATTTCAAGCAGCCCTGAGGGGTCATAGAATTCGAGTTCCACCAAGACCTGATCCCTCCGCGATGAGCAACTCCGCCGGCCGCGGAAAATTCGAACATCGCGTCTGATCTGGCAACACTTATTTCCTGGCGGTTCTCAATGCTCAAGCTAACCGACCACCAGGGTAAATCTTTCGATAGGCGGCAAAATATTCCATTTTTTGGAATTTCGTGCCATGCTTGAACAATGATCGTAATCGGCACGGATGTGGTCGAGAGGTATCTTGCCTACCGGGCCGGCCACAAAGGTGTCAAAGCTGCGCGATCTCAGTACCAGGCTTGGCTTGACATCGTAACGGCTGCGAGTTGGCGCCATCCGGAGGACGTTAAAGCATCGTATCCGAAGGCAAGCATTCTGAAATCGAGCAAAGTCGTCTTCAACATCAAGGGGAACGACTATCGGTTGATTACTCGTCTACAATATCAGGCAGGGGTCTTGGAGATTCGGTTCTTTGGGACGCACGCCGAATACGACAAGATAGATGCGGAAGTAGTCTGATGGATGCAACCCTCGTCGTGATAGACAGCGATACCGAGCTAGCGCGTGCGCGGGCGCTCGTTGGACGGCTATGGAACTCAAGTGATCCTCGCGACATTGCGCGACTTGAGGCGCAGGCGCGTTTGATCGCAGCCTACGAGGAGCGCAAATGGCCCCGCCAACCGCCAAAGACAGCCGATCTCATTCGTCATCTTATGGATCAACATGCCCTCACGCGTGCCGACATGGTGCCGATCCTTGGCACGCCGAGCCGTGTTAGCGAGGTCCTGCGCGGGAAAAAGCAACTGAGCATGGCAATGGTGCAGCGGCTGCGCGCCCGCTTCCGGGTGCCCGCCGATATTCTCATTCCACCGCCCAAGGCCGTCCCGGCCCGCCGCCGAGCAAAACAAGCTGCGGCTTGATCTGGCTTGGGCGTTGGATGACCGACAAGGTGAAGCCATTGCACCCGGTGCTCGTTAGGAGCAGACATAGTCCTTCTTCATCGACCTTGGCGCGCTAAGCTGTCGCAAAAAGGGAGCTGGAAACATGGATGCGCATTCGCTCGAGCGGTGGCGGCACGATCACGTGTTTCTTGGCGAGAAACATGGCGCCAACGAGCGGCGCACCTGGGCAGTCGTCACCTTCACGACCGTGATGATGGTCGTCGAGATCGGCGGCGGCGCGATGTTCGGGTCGATGGCGCTCATCGCCGACGGCCTGCACATGTCGACCCACGTCGCTGCGCTCTCGATTGCGGCGGTGGCCTACAGCTTCGCGCGCCGCCATGTCGGAAATGACTGGTTCTCGTTCGGGACCGGCAAGATCGGCGAGCTTGCGGCCTTCGCAAGTGCCATCATTCTGGCGATGGTGGCCCTGCTGATCGGTTATGAAATCGGTGACGCGCATCATTTCCCCGGTGATGATCGAGTATCGGGAAGCAATTCCGATTGCCGTACTCGGGCTCGGGGTCAATCTCGTGAGCGCTTATCTGCTGCGCGATCACGATCATCACCACCATGGGGAGGAAGAGGTCGATCGTGGCGATGTGTATGACCCAGGGCATGATCGCGCCGAGCAAAACGATCACACCGAGGACGATCATCATGACCACGATCACGACAACCACCGCCACCATCACGACCGCGCCGAACACGCGGATTTCAACATCCGTGCCGCCTACCTCCACGTTCTCGCGGACGCCGTGACGTCAGTGCTGGCGATCGGGGCGCTCGCCGGCGCTGCCTATTTCGGTCTCCCATGGCTCGACCCTGTGGCCGGCCTCGTGGGGACGGTCGTGATTGCTGCATGGTCCTTGAGCCTGCTGCGGTCAGCGTCGGCCGTGCTCCTCGACGCGGTCCCGAACCGCGCCAGTGCCGAACTCATACGTCAACGCCTCGAAGCCGACGGCGACCACATCACGGACTTTCATCTATGGCGCCTCGGGCCGGGCCATCTCGGCGTGCTCGCGGTCATCGTCTCGCACAATCCGCGCACGCCCGATTATTACAAGGCGAAGCTTGCCGGAATCGGCGGGCTGTCCCACGTCAATATCGAGGTCAATCCGTACGTCGGCCACGCAGCGGGATGATCAGCCGCCCGCTCCTGGCAAGAAGCAGCGGATGTGGTGGGTTTTCTTGCCGGCCAAGTCCCACGACCAGGAGTACCAGACAGTGGCAAAGCCAAGCCGGTTCGGCTCCTTGATCACGGCATCGGGCGGGACCTCATACCATTCGCCTTCGATCCGAACCCGGTAGCCGCTTCCCGCGATATCCCACTCGTATTCGGCCGGATGTCCGTCGGCGGTATCGCAGCATCCTTGGCCGGATTTATCCTTGAGGCCCTGGACCCAACTGCGGGTCTCCGGATCGACATTGTCGTACTGGCCGTAATTCCTTGCCATCACATTCGTCGTGAGACCGATGGCGGCAAAGATAGTCATTGCGTGTAACGCACGAATCATCATCACCTCAATTTTGGTTGGATCGCCGCTTCGCATTGGCGCGAGCGGCGCGAAAGCAGAAGCAAAAGCCTTGCCAACCGGGTGACCTGGGACCGAGAGCGTCGGACCATTAAATCGTCGGTCGCCGCGCCTACTTCTCGCCGGAGCCGACCGTGCAATCGTTAATGAGCGCATGCTCGCCCGGAGTAACTTTCGAACAAGGGAGATTTGACATGAGACGGAATATTGCTGTCGCGGTGCCGTTGATCGCCTGCGCCCTGGGCTTCGGACTGATGTCGTTTGCCGCACCCGTTGGCGCCGCCGCATCGAAGACGATGCAGGCGATCGATACCGACAACGACAGCACGATCGACCTCAATGAAGCCAAGGCAGCCGCGACCGCGGTGTTCGACAAGCTCGACCGCGACCATGACGGCACGCTCGATCAGCGCGAGCTAGGCAGCCGGATAACGAAAAAGAATTTTGCCGCCGCCGATCCCGACCACGACGGCACCTTGAGCAAGGACGAGTATCTTGCCGTCGTCGAGCAGCGCTTCAATGCCGCTAATACCGATAACGACGGGACGATCGACGATAAGGAACTGCGTTCCAAGCAAGGCCGCGCCCTGCTCGGGCTAATGCAGTAGCCGACGACAAAAGTTGACCACGATCGCAACGGTGCCGGCAATGTCGGTGCCGTTGTGACCGCTGATCACTTTGCGCACAGCGGTGCAGCGCCCATCAGTCTAACGAATATCGTCGTCCGGCTTTGACTCGAACGGACACCACGGTTCGCGCGCCGAACCCGATCGTGCGGAGGCTCGGCATCATTGCAACGAATTCATCCGCAGCGGGAGCAAGGCTGAGAACATTTTCTTGTATGATGCTCCGCCGTTGCCCAGAAGGTCGAACCGATTAGCCCGGGATCATTTCCAATGCCCCTCATTGCATCGCCTGTGTCTTTGCTCAGAACCATCGTTGCATTTTGCTTTGCCGTCGCTCTCCCCGCCGCGCCGACGCTCGCGGCCGAGGCCGTATCCGTCACCGTGCAGGACGGGAACGTCATGCTCGTTCACAACGGACAGCAGCGCCAACTTACCAAGAGCGGCAAGGACGCCGACCCGGTGCTCTCGCCCGACGGTAAATGGGTTGCCTATTCCCGGATCAACAATCCGAATTCCACGGGCTCCCAAGGCGACTGCAAGTCGGGCGCGATGGCCGACGAGTTGCACCGCATTCGCGTGGACGGCACCGGCGACGAAGTTCTCATACGCGGCCAGGAGGGCAAGGACCCGCAGACGGCGCTCTGCGATTTCAGCCACAAGCAATTCACCTCGGACGGCCGCTACATCTACTTCCTGTCGCCGGCCTGGGCCGTGTCGGCAGCGCTCCACCGCTATGACACGGCGGCGAAGACGCAGAGCTTCGTGATCGACGCGAACGATGTGATCGTGCTCAATCAGTGCAAGAACCCCGACAACCGCGACGGCCTTGTCGTGCTTCAGCATCGTTATTTCGTAGTGGCCGGAAGCTATGATTGGTATTGGCTCTTCGACCGCACCGGCAAGAAAGAGAAGGGCCCGGTCGGCGAATATGACGACCAAAAAGCCGTTGGTGAGGCCATCAACAATTCGATCGTCTGCGAGAAGTAGCGTTAGACGATAACGTGTGCGGGAGCCGGGGTCGGCGTTCGGACCCGCTCCTCGCGCGACAATCCACAGCGAGCATTAGAAATATCGCATGAAAAAAGTTGCGGTGGAGAGCGAGACCCGGCTGCTCGATGATTTCTTCAAGGTCGATGAGGCGATGGTGTCGTTCGAGCGCTTCGACGGCAGCATGAGCCCGCTGCGCCGCCGCCTCTGCTTCGAGCGCGGCAACTCCGTTGCCGCGATCGTTTTCAACCGCGACAGCCGGCGCGTGATCCTGATCGAACAATTCCGCTTCCCAGCATTCAAGAAGGGGCCGGCCTGGCTCATCGAAGCCGTAGCCGGCATGCAGGACGGCGACGACACCGCGGAAGCCACGATACGGCGCGAGATCCGCGAGGAGATCGGGTATGACGTCGAGCAGCTTCATTTGATCGCGACGTTCTACGTCTCGCCTGGCGGGTCGTCGGAACGGATCATCCTGTTTGCGGCGGAGGTGACGGACGCGGGGAGGACGGGCCCCGGCGGCGGGTTGCCGGCCGACGGCGAGGACATCCGCCTCGTGGAGTACTCGCTCGACGAATTGCGCGAAGCGGTTTCGCGCGGCACGTTCGAGGATGCCAAGACGCTGATCGGCGTCCAGTGGCTGCTGGCACAGCCTCAGCCGGGTGTGATCGGTGACGCCCGATGAAGCTTCAGACCGGTGCCGGCGGCGCGACCGTCGCGTCGGCCTGCCCGCTGTCCTTGAGAGCCTTCGCCACGAACCCCGAGGCCTTCATCTCCTCGACGAACTGACGCAGATAGTGCGCCCCGGCGGGCCGGCCTTTGACGGTACCCATCGCCTGCTCGATCGCCATGAAGCGCCCGGGGATCATCCGAAACCCGGGCTGGCTTTGAACGAAGGCAGCCAACGGCTGGCGCACGCCCGCAGCGACTTCAAGACGCTGTGCCGTGAATTGGTCGAGCGATTCTGCGCCGCTCGGCGCGCGCAGGATGGTGGCCTTCTTGAGCGCGCGCGTCAGGAAGAGATCGTACGCGCTGCCGGTCGCCGTCGCGACACGCACGCCGGCGCGATCGACATCCTCGATCGTGTGCAACGGCGAATTCTGCGGCACCACATAAACGCCCTCGATCACGACGTAGGGCGCGGTGAAATCAATGCCGGCGGCGCGCACCGGATCGACCGCCAGAAACGCGATATCCCAGGCGCCCGCCTTGATGGCCTCAAACACCTTTCCGGCGGCATCGAAGGTCACATAGTCGATCGGTACGCCGAGCCGCCGCGCAAGTTCGCGAGCAAGTTCAGGCGAAACACCGCGCGGCACCCCTCCTCCGGGATCGAGTTGCACCAGAACGGAGTTGCCGAAATTGATTGCGGCCCGCAACCGGCCGCTTGGCGCAAGCTCGGAAATCGCGGAGGAAGGAACGTCGTTTGTCATCGCGCGAACTTAACGGAGCCCCGCGACCCGCACAATGACGGATCGCGCGAAGCTTCATGCAATGCGAGTCGCTTAAGCCCTGATGATCGGCAGCGGCTCGAACTCGCCGCGCAGCACGCTCGTGGCGTCGGCATGACCCAGCCAGCTCTTGATGGCGGTCGCATAGACGCGGCGGAAGTCGGTGGTGAAGGTCATGTTGCCGTCGTTCAAATCGGTCAGGCTTGGCATCTTGCCGTATTGCCCACCGGCGACCGGCGCGCCGATCATGAATGCAGGGCCGGCGGTGCCGTGGTCGGTGCCCTGGCTCGTGTTCTCTTTCACCCGGCGGCCGAACTCGCTGAAGGCCATCAAAACTACATCGTCCCCGCGGCCGAGCCGGGCCACGTCCTTCATGAACGCCGCAATGTGGTCCGAGGTGTAGGTCCACAGGCGCGCATGCACGTCGGCCTGGTAGACGTGGGTGTCGAAGGCGTTGTTGCGGTAGGCGACGTAATAGATGCGGGTCGGGAAATCGGCGGCGATCAGGGCCGCGACGCGGTCGAGGCCGAACCGCACGAGGCCATAGTCGACCGGCGTTCGGTAGTGCGCCCAGGCGTCGCGCACCAGTTGCTCGGCGTTGAGCGCGCTGCGCGACACGCCGAACATGAAGTCCTCGGCTTCGTTCGTGCCCTCCCCGCGCGCGGAAATCGCGGCAAGCGTTGCCTTCTCGTCGGCGAAGCCGGTGCGTACGAATTTTTGCGGATCATCGAACACGAGCGGCACATGGCCGCGCGACCGCACCGCAAGCGATTGCTGGGTGTCGATGTTGACGACCCAGTTCGCGTGTCCTTGCGGGTCCATGGCATCGGCGACGCGGCCGACCCATCCGTAAAGCTCGCCGCGATTGGGCGCCGCCGTCTGCCAGTACGCCATGGACGAGAAGTGCGAGAACGACGGCTGCTCGTAACCGACGCCGTGCACGATCGCCATATGGCCGTCTTTGTAGAGGCGCTCTATGCCGGCCATGGTGTATTGCAGGCCAAAATGATCATCGAGCTTGCGCACGCGCGCCGGCTTGATGCCGATGCGCGGCCGGGCGCGGTAATAGGCGTCGTCGCCGTATGGCACGACGGTGTTGAGGCCGTCGTTGCCGCCCGAGAGCTCGACCACCACCAGGATGCGGTCGTGGTTCGTGGCTTGTGCGGCGGCCTGCGCCCAGGACGGCGCGCGGCCGAGCGCGCCCGCGGCGCCGAAGGCAAGCGTGCCGAAGCCGGCGCGCAGGAAATCGCGGCGTGCGATGCCGCCGATGCGCGATGTCATGTTCGTCTCCTGGAATTGCAGGACCACATATCGATCAGCAAAGTTGAAACTCGGGCGTGCTCATGATGAGGTGAGCCGTGAGCCGCAGCGGCCGCTCCATATAGGTGTCGGCGTGGGCGAGATCGGCAGTGCCGAGCTGGCGCTCCAGGAACGCAACGAGCGCCGCCCGCGCATTGCTGTTGACGGGAACCCGCACCAGCCGCAGCGTCAGATGATCGACGGCATCGGCGGCCGTCGTTGCGCCGGACGCCTTGACGGCCGCGGACAAATCGAACTGCGCGGCCGCCCGCGGAATCGGCTTGATCCGGCGCACCGCCTCCTGCCAGCCGACCAGGCTGCCATAGCGCGTGTTGAAGTCCTCGGCGCCGGCGATGACATTCGCCATCGTCGTCTCGCCGCCTTCCATGCCGCCGCCGTCGCTCTTCTCGATCGTCGCCTGGCGAATGTCCATGCCGGCGAGGATGCGATCGTTGACCCGCTTCACCTCGCCGCCCGGATTGAAGTTCGGATCGGTGAAATTGATGATGTCCGGGAACATCACGTCGCGGGCGAAATTGCCGCGTGCGAGCAACAGCCCCGGGGTGATCCACGAGCGGCCCTGCGCCCAGCCGGCGACCGTCGGCGGGTTGAGCAGCATCTGGCCAAGCTCGCGGCTCACCACATAGAGGTCCGGAATGCCGGGCAGTCGCGTGACCCCGAGCTTGCGATAGGTCGAGACCATGAGCTCGACCGGCCCCTTGATGCGGGTGCCGAACGATGGCGCGCTGTAGAAATCCTTCGACAGGAAGATCGCGCGCAGCAGCGGCGCGATCTCGTAGTTGCCGTCGCGGAGCACCGCCCCGAGCTGCGCCTGCGTCTCGGGCGAAATATTCTCGCGCACGAAGAACCGATAGATCTTGCCGGCCATGAATTCGGCCGTGACCTTCTGCTCGAGAATGATGTTGAGGATGTCGACGCCGTCGAAGTTTCCGGTTCGGCCGAGAAAAATCTTCTGCCCGTCGTCGTGCTTTGCGGGGTCGACCTTGAAGTCGAGATCGTCGTCGATCCAGCCGGTGAAGGCGCGCGCCGCCTCGCGGATATCCTTCTCGGTGTAGTTGCCGACGCCCATGGTGAAGAGTTCCATCACCTCGCGGGCAAAGTTCTCGTTCGGGGCACCTTTCACGTTCTCGGCGGCGTCGAGATAGGCGAGCATCGCCGGCCCGCGCGCGACTTCGATCAGGAGTGTGCGGAAATTGCCGGTCGCGTCGCGGTGCAGCAGGGCAAGCTGCTGCTCCATCTTGCGATAGTCGCGGATCTTTTCTTCGCCGGTGGCAAAATGGCCGTGCCAGAACAGGGCCATTTTCTCTTCCAGCGGATGGCTGGTCGCGACCATGCGGTCGGCCCACCAAAACGCAAGACGCCGGGTCTCAAGCATCGTCGCGCGCAGCCAGTAGAAGAACCGGTCGACGACCGGCTGCAGGCGCCGCTCGCCCGACGGCTTCACGCGCGCGCCCAGCGCCTCGCCGTCCTTCTCGGCACGCTCGGTCGCCGCGACGCGACTCGGCGGAAAGTCCTTGAGCGAGGGATCCCACACGCCCGACGGATCGAACGGCTGGAGGTGATCGTTGGGGATGGCGCGATAGTCGACGAGGTGGGCAACCGCATCCGCGGGCGTCATCGCGGCGAGTTGCGCGATCTCCTCAGGTGTGCCGCCGAAGCCGGCACGCTCGAGCAGATGGGCAGCGCGATCAAAGCTCCATTCGTCCGCGGCAATCGGCGAGAGATCGTTGGCCCAGGCGGCCGGTCCTGCCCCGCTGCGCCTGATCTCGACATGGCCGGCGACGAGTGAGACGGGAACTCGCACGCAAGACTGCCGGATCGCCGGGCGCTTGCCCGGCAGTGGTGGTTGCGGCCGGTATGGCGCGGCTTTCCATCGAAGACTCCCGGTAGGCTGCCGCGGATCATACGCCCCGGGGAAGTGCCATGAAAAGTTATGGACGCTATTACAATAACCGGCCTTCGGCGGTGTCCAACGACGCCAGTAGTGTCCGACGACGACCCTTAAATCCGATGATTGAAAGGGTCCTTCTTCACCCCAGGTGAAATTTCGCCAACTCGCGGTGCTCCGCCTTGATCCAGCGCACCGTCCCCGTCACCGAGCGCATCACCACCGTCTCTGTTTCGATCAGCCCCTGACGGAAGCGCACGCCCGTGAGCAGAGAGCCGGCGGTAACGCCGGTCGCGGCGAACAGGCAGTCGCCCTTCACCATGTCCTCCATCTCATATCTCTTGCGCGGGTCCTTGATGCCCATCTTGGCCGCGCGGCTGCGTTTCTCCTCGGTGTCGAGGACGAGACGGCCCTGAATCTGGCCGCCGATGCACGAGAGCGCCGCGGCAGCGAGCACGCCCTCGGGTGCGCCACCGACACCGATATAGATATCGATGCCGGTCACCTCGGGATCGGCGGTGTGAATGACGCCGGCGACATCACCGTCGGTGATGAGGCGGACCGCCGCCCCGACCCTCCGCACCGCCGCGATCAGGTCAGCGTGGCGAGGCCGATCGAGGATGAGCGCCGTAATCGCATCGGGCTTGACGCCTTTGGCCTTCGCCAGCGCCGCGATGTTCTCCTCGGCGGGCGCGTCGAGATCGACGACGCCCTTCGGGTAACCGGGCCCGACCGCGATCTTCTCCATGTAGACGTCGGGCGCGTTGAGCAGCGTCCCGCCTTCGGCCATCGCCATGGTGGCAATCGAGCCCGGCATGTTCTTGGCGCACAGCGTCGTGCCCTCAAGCGGATCGACGGCGATGTCGACCTTCGGTCCAGTGCCGGCGCCGACCTTCTCGCCAATGAACAGCATCGGCGCTTCGTCCCGCTCGCCCTCCCCGATCACCACCGTCCCGGCGATCGGCAGATTGTTCATCTCGCGGCGCATGGCATCGACCGCCGCTTGATCTGCTGCCTTCTCGTCACCGCGCCCGCGCAGCATCGCCGCGGCAACCGCTGCGCGCTCCGTCACCCGCGCGATTTCAAGCGACAGGACGCGATCGAGGAACTGCGTGGTTTTGAGCTGCGTGGACTTGCTGCGGCTCGACGACATGAAGCGGGCTCCTTGGGTCAATTCTTCTCGATGCGGATAACCTGGGGGTGACCGGCGATGACGCCTTCAGCCTTAATGGCGTGTAACGCGCGGCGCACCGCATCCTCGGTGGTCGCGTAGGTGATGAGGATAACTGGCGCCGGCGTTGCGGCGCCTTTCGGGTCCCCGCCGCCATGTGGCCGCCCACCGCGATGCTGGACGATCGATTCGAGTGAAATCCGCTCGTCGGCGAGGCGCTTGGCGATTGCGGCGAAGGTCCCCGGCCGGTCGAGCGCTAGCAGACGGATGTAGTAGCCGCCTTCGTGGCGCTGCATCGGCGTCTTGTGGCTATGGGTCAGCGCTGCCGTGGCACGGCCGAACGCCGGCACGTGCAGGCCGCGGGCAATGTCGCCGAGATCGGAAATGACCGCGGATGCCGTCGCCTCGCCGCCTGCGCCTGGGCCGACGAGCGTGATCGACGCGATGCCCTCGCCGTCGATCGACAGCGCATTGGTCACCCCCATGACCTGGGCGATGGCAGTCTCCTTCGGCACCATGGTCGGATGAACGCGCTGCTCGATGCCTTGTTCAGTCCGCATGGCGACTCCGAGGAGCTTCACGCGGTAGCCGAGATCGTCGGCCGCTTCGAGGTCTTCGGGGGTGATCGAGGAAATGCCTTCGACGAACACGGCATCCGGATTGACCCGCGTGCCGAAGGCAAGGCTCGCGACGATGGCGAGCTTCTGGGCGGTGTCGAATCCTTCCACATCGAATGTCGGGTCGGCCTCGGCGTAGCCGAGCCGCTGGGCGTCCTTGAGGCAGTCGGCAAAGGAAAGCTTCTCCTGCTCCATCCGGGTGAGGATGTAATTACAGGTGCCGTTGAGGATGCCGTAGACGCGGGCAAAGGAATTGCCCGCCAGCCCTTCCCGCAGCGTCTTCACGATGGGGATCGCGCCGCCGACGGCCGCTTCGTAGTTGAGTGCGACGCGGTGCTTCTCGGCGAGCGCCGCTAGCGCCACGCCGTGCTTGGCGAGGAGCGCCTTGTTGGCCGTCACGACCGGCTTGCCTGCTGCAAGTGCGGTCTCGATCGCACTCTTCGCCGGATCGTCTTCGCCGCCCATCAGTTCGACGAAAACATCGATCCCGGGATCGGCGGCGAGCGCCACCGGATCGGCCACGAACCGCAGATGCGCGGAGCCGAGGTCACGCTTGCGCTCGCGAGAACGCGCGGCAACCGCGACGACCTCGATCGGTCGGCCGCAGCGCGCGGCGATGAGGTCGCGCTGCCGCTCGAGCCCCCGCACCACGGCGGAACCGACCGTGCCGAGCCCGGCAAGACCCGCTTTCAGGGGCGCGACCATGACTTGTCCGCAAAGAAGGGCTGGTCCGGTGTCGTTCCCTGCCTGTCACCCGGCCCCGAACCGAGAGAATCAAGCCGCCGCAGGTGCACCGGATCGGGGTGAGAGCTGTGCAACACCTCTGGCATGGACATTCGTTGCACCGGTGTCACCCCTACCCGACCGCTGGCGCGGCCAACCTCCCAGGGGGAGGTGGACCAGATCGCGCCCTATGCGATTGATCTGCCCGCAAGCGGGGAACGCGCGGCTCAGCGCCGCTTCGCCAGCGGGACGACGTTGTGCAACTTTTCCGGCGCGGATTCAAGGAAGCGGCGCAGGTTGCGCGCGGCTTGGCGGATGCGCTGCTCGTTCTCGACGAGGGCGATGCGCACGAACCCTTCGCCGTGCTCGCCGAAGCCGATGCCAGGCGACACCGCGATCTCGGCCTTTTCGATGAGCAGCGTGGAGAAATCCACCGTATCAAGGGTGCGAAACGCCTCCGGCAAGGGCGCCCAGGCGAACATCGACGCGCGGGGCGGCGGAATCTCCCAACCGGCGCGGCCGAAGCTCTCCACCAGCACATCGCGACGACGTCGGTACGTGTCGCGCATTTCGCGGATGCAATCGTCCGGCCCGTTGAGGGCGGCAGTCGCGGCAACCTGGATCGGCGTAAAGGCCCCATAGTCGAGATAGGACTTCACGCGCGCCAACGCCGAGATGATCCGCTCGTTGCCGACTGCGAAGCCCATGCGCCATCCCGGCATCGAATAGGTCTTCGACATGGACGTGAACTCGACCGCGATATCGATCGCGCCCGGAACCTGCAGAATCGAGGGCGGCGGATTGTCGTCGAAGTAGACCTCCGCGTAGGCGAGATCCGACAGCACGATCAGTCCGTGCTTCTTCGCGAACGCAACGATGTCCTTGTAGAAGTCGAGATCGGCGACCGCCGCGGTCGGATTGGCCGGGTAGCAGACGACGAGGGCCAGCGGCTTCGGGATCGAATGCATGCAGGCGCGCTCGAGCACCTGGAAAAACTCGGGCGTCGGATCGGACGGGATTGAGCGAATCACGCCGCCCGCCATCAGGAAGCCGAAGGCATGGATCGGATAGCTCGGATTGGGAACGAGCACGACGTCGCCGGGTGCCGTGATGGCCTGCGCCACATTGGCGAAGCCCTCCTTCGACCCCAGCGTGGCGACGATCTGCCGGTCGGGATTGAGCTTGACCCCGAAGCGGCGCGCATAATAGGCGGCCTGGGCACGGCGGAGGCCGGCAATGCCCTTGGAGGCGGAATAGCGATCGGTTCGCGGGCGCCCGACGGTCTCCTTCAGCTTTTCGATCACATGGAGGGGGGCTGGCAGGTCGGGGTTGCCCATGCCGAGATCAACGATATCGGCACCCACATTGCGCGCGGCGGCCTTCGCGCGGTTGACCTGCTCGAACACATAGGGCGGTAAGCGACGGATGCGATGAAATTCTTCCATGGTCCCCAAGTCCCCGGTTTCAGTCCCCAGTTTCCTCCTCCGCGGCTGAAGGGCGCCAGTCCGCGGCGCGGGCGTTTTATCACGCGTGTGTACAAATCCGCAGCACGATTTAGCGCGTTTGGTGCCGGCCGTTACTGCCCGTTGCTGCTCGCCGCGGCGCGCTTCGCCTGCTGCTCCCGCATTGCCGCAAGCTCGGCCTCGATCCGCCTCTTCTCGTCGTCAGTGAGCACCGAGTTGGGCCGCGGTGGCGGCAGATCGTGGACCGCAGGATACACCGGTGCGCCCGCAGCGCTGTCAGCCGTCGGCGTAACGCCGACCTGTCCCGGCGATTGCGAACCGGTCGATGCGCACGATGCCAAAATAAGGCAGCATGCTCCGGCACGTGCCGCGGGTGCGACTTTTTGCAATAACCGACTCAATCGCAGAATCCATGCATCACTGCGGAAACATCTTCGCGACTTTGACATGATCTCCGCAGACGATCCTATCAGAGTTGTCGCGCGCGCATATATCGTTGCCGAGCATTATCTACTGAAGCACGTTCTGATGAAAGGTTACCGAAGCTTTGCCGAACCAAAGTCGAGAAGAACCGTCGTAACTCAAACAGTTGATTGTGCGGCGCAATAGCCCGCTAATCTTGTCGAAAGGATGAAGGACTAAGGATGGCCGATCCACCCACCCGCGTCCCCTCCGATCCCGCTCAACCGCGGCCGCGACGCCCCCAGCGTCCGACCATGGACGAGTCCGGCAGCGAATCGACCTTGCCCGATTGGCAGGCAATCAAGAATACTCAGAAGAAGCAGAGCTCACGGCATCGCGCCAAGCCGGCTACACCGCCCCTCGCAGCGGATGCCGCGCCGGCGCCTGCCCAGCCGATATCCATTGTCTTTACCGACGACGCGCCAATGTCCACGCCGCCCCCCTCAACACCAACCGCGGCACCGGCAGTCACCGAGCCGAAATCCGCACCGGCCGCGTCGGAAGCCGGTGAGGCTACCGCGCAAGCGGTCATCGACGTCGAAGCCTTCACGCGCAACTTCGCCCGGCTGGTCGAAGAAGGCGGACGCGCGCTCGCCGCCTACATCAAGCCGCGCGAGGAAGGTACCCAGAAGATCGGCTACTCCGACGAGGTGGCCGATGCGCTCAAGACGCTCGGCCAGGTTCTCAACTATTGGTACGCCGATCCGCAACGCACCGTCGAAATGCAGACGCGTTTGGGCAAGAGCTATCTCGAGCTGTTTGCAAGCGCGTCGCGGCGGCTCGCCGGCGAGCCGTCGGCGCCGGTCGTCAAACCGGATGCGAACGACAAGCGCTTCAAAGATCCGGAATGGTCGTCGAACCAGTTTTTCGATTTCCTCAAGCAAGCCTATCTGCTGACCGCCGACTGGGCGCGCTACCTCGTCCAAGACGCCGACAAGCTCGATCCGCGGGTTCGCCAGAAGGCGGAATTCTACATGCGGCAGATCATCAATGCGGTCTCGCCGTCGAATTTCGTCCTTACCAATCCGGAGCTGCTCCGCACCACGCTGAGCGAAAACGCCGAGAACCTCGTGCGCGGCGCCCACATGCTGGCCGAAGACATCGAGGCTGGTGGCGGCGAATTGCGGATCCGTCAGTCCGACATGTCGAAATTCGAGGTCGGCCGCAACCTGGCGATCAGCCCCGGTAAAGTGATCTATCAGAACGAGCTGATGCAGCTCATTCAGTATCAGGCTTCGACCGAGACGGTGCGCAAGCGGCCCCTGCTCATCGTGCCGCCGTGGATCAACAAGTTCTACGTGCTCGACCTCACGCCGGAGAAGTCCTTCATCAAGTGGTGCGTCGACCAGGGCCTCACGGTGTTCGTGGTCTCGTGGGTCAATCCCGATGCGCGGCTCGCCAAGAAAAGCTTCGCCGACTACATGCACCAAGGGCCGCTCGAAGCCATCGACGCCGTCACCAAGATCACCGGCGAAAACGAGATCGATGTCATGGGCTATTGCGTCGGCGGCACGCTGCTCGCGACAACGCTGGCCTACATGGCGGCAAAAGGCGATCACCGCGTCGCGAGCGCGACATTTCTCGCGGCCCAGGTCGACTTTACCTACTCCGGCGATCTCAAGGTGTTCGCCGCGACGGAGGAACAGGTGGCGGCGGTGGAGCGCCAGATGGCCGAGCGCGGCTATCTCGAAGGCGCGAAGATGGCGACCGTCTTCAATCTGCTGCGCTCGAACGATCTGATCTGGCCCTATGTCGTCAGCAATTACCTCAAGGGCGAGGCGCCGTTCCCGTTCGATCTCCTGTATTGGAACGCCGACGCAACCCGCATGCCGGCCGCCAATCACTCGTTCTACATGCGCAACTGCTATCTCGATAACACGCTCGCCAAGCGCAAGATGGAGTTCGACGGCGTCAAGATCGACCTCTCGAAAATCACCATCCCGGTCTACAACCTCGCGGCCCGCGAGGACCACATTGCGCCGGCGAAATCGGTCTATGCGGGCTCATCGCTGTTCGGCGGGCCGATGCGCTACGTGCTCGCCGGATCCGGTCACATCGCCGGTGTCGTCAATCCGCCGGTGAAGATGAAGTACCAGTATTGGACCGGCGACGCTCCGAAGGGCCACGATGTCGACGCCTGGATTCGCAACGCCACCGAGCACAAGGGCTCGTGGTGGATCGACTGGATCGCCTGGATGCGCGAACGCGACGGCGAGATGGTGCCGGCCCGCGAAATCGGCGGCGGCAAGCTCGCCCCGATCGAAGATGCGCCAGGGAGCTACGTGAAGGTCAAGAGCTGAGGGCTCGCCACCGGAGCGCGTGGGTAGGCAAAGCACGTAGATACCATGAGGGCGATGGGCGTGCGTCCGATAGGTTTGGGTTGTCGCACTCGAACCATCGGAGGCATTAGATGCAAACATCGCATAACGGCACGCCCATCGGGGGTGATCATGGCACGATTTTCGTTTCGATCGAACTGAGCCAGAAGACATGGCTGGTGACGCTGCACAGCCCGGAGCGGGATCGGCTGTCGCGTCACCGGGTGAAGGGTGGAGCTCATGGTGAGCTGCTGGCGCTGATTGATCGTGTGCGTGGGCGGGCGGCCCGCGCGATGGGAGGGGTTCCTGCGGTGGTGAGTTGCTACGAGGCTGGCTACGACGGATTTTGGTTGCACCGGCTTTTGACGGCGTCGGGGATCCAGAATTACGTGTTCGATCCGGCGAGCATCGCGGTGGAGCAACGGGGCCGGCGGGCGAAGACCGATCGGATCGACGGCGAGCAGCTGCTGCGGACCTTGATGGCGTATTGCCGCGGCGAGCCGCGGGTGGTGCGAATCGTGCGGGTGCCGACCATCGAACAGGAGGACGCCCGTCGCGACAGCCGCGAACGGGAGCGGCTGATCAAGGAGCGGACGGCCCACACCAACCGGATCAAGGCGCTGCTGCGGCTGGTGGGAATGGCGATCGGCAACCCGTGCCGCCGCGACTGGCTGACATGGCTTTCGGCGCAGCGGGACCGGCAGGGCCAGGGGGTGCCGCCACGGATGCAGGCCGAGCTTGAGCGCGAGCATGAGCGGCTGATGCTGCTGTGCCGGCAACTAGCGGCGCTGGAGCGGCCGCCTGCCACAGCCGCGCCGACGCCTGCGGCGGCGCAGATGGCGCAGCGCCGCGACCTCCTGCTGGCGCTCAAAAGCCTCGGCCCGGTGTTCGCGTCGACGCTGACCAACGAGGCTTTCTACAAGGACTTTCGCAATCGCCGCGAGGTCGCCGGCTATCTCGGACTGGCTCCCAGTCCGTGGCAAAGCGGCGGGACTGCCCGCGAGCAGGGGATCAGCAAGGCAGGCAATCGGCGTGCCCGTCACAAGGCGATTGAGCTCGCCTGGCTGTGGCTACGGCATCAGCCGGGCAGCGCGCTTGCTCAATGGTTCCGGCAGCGCACCGTCAATGCCGGTCCTCGCATCAAACGCATCGCCATCGTTGCCTTGGCGCGCAAGCTGATGGTGGCGCTCTGGCGTTATCTCACAACCGGCCTTGTCCCCGACGGTGCGGTGCTCAAGGCGACCAAGGCGTAACCGCTTCAACGAACGCGTCACGCTGCGGCTGTTGCCGCGGTCAGCGCGGGACGGATGGTGACCGTGCCACCCTTGGGCCGACAAACGAGCCGCCCTGTAGATGGGTCACCTCCTCGTGGCTTCCTCGCCGCAAGCATGCGGAATGTGGGTGCGGACCAATGCGGTCCAACCGGATATGAGGTGATGCAGTGAGCTGCATAAATCATCGGAAGCCAATCCCGGTGCATGCGGACCGCGACGGCGCGCTGCGCTACGCATGGCTCCGCGCGCCGCCGCTACGCCCAATCCCCGAAATCCCCCAAACCTTCGCAACCCTTGACCCAGAGCCCCATATGAGGGTGGGCAAAGCGAGGCGTGCCCACCGTGGCGGCCCCGCTTGTGGCGATGTCGAACGTGGGCACGGCGGAACGCGCGCTACGCAAAAATCGAGCACCGCGGCCGCCTTTGCCCACCCTACGACGCCCTTTATGGAAACAACGCGATCTGCTCGAGGCCCATGGTCTCGGGAAATCCGAGCATCAGGTTCATGTTCTGCACCGCCTGGCCGGACGCGCCCTTGACGAGATTGTCGAGCGCTGAGCCGAGAATGGCGCGGCCCGCGATGCGGTCCGCGACAACGCCGATGAAGGTCATGTTCGAGCCACGCACATGGCGCGTCTGCGGCATCTCGCCGAACGGCAGCACGTGGACGAACGGCTCGGCCTCATATTTCTCGGCCAGGATCCCATGAAGGTCCTGGGGCGAGCGGCCGCTCGTTCCGCGCACATAGATCGTGGACAGGATGCCGCGATTCATCGGCACGAGATGCGGGGTGAAGGTGACAACGACGTCGCGGCCGGCGGCGACCGAGAACTCCTGGTCGAGTTCGGCCATATGGCGATGATGGCCGACGCCATAGGCGTGAAAGCCTTCCGACACTTCCGAGAACAGCATGTTCTCCCGCGCCGATCGCCCTGCCCCAGTCATGCCGGACTTCGCATCGATCACGATCTCGTCAGGATCGATGGCGTGCGCCTTTAGCAATGGGATGAGGGGAAGCTGCGCCGACGTCGTGTAGCAGCCCGGATTGGCGACGAGGCGGCTCGTCTTGATGCGGTCGCGATAGACCTCGACGAGACCGTAGACCGCCTCGCGCTGCAATTCGGGAGCGTGGTGCTCGTCACCATACCAGCGCACATAAGATGCCGGGTCGCGCAGCCGGAAATCGGCGGAGAGATCGACCACTTTAATTTGCGGCGCGGCACCGAGCAGTTGCTCGATGACCTTTTGCGTCGTCGCGTGAGGGAGCGCGCAGAACACGAGATCGAGGCCGAGCGATGCCCAGTCGAGGCCGTCGAGGGGGACGAGCTTCGGCAGCGCGAACGGCGAGAATTGCGGAAACACGTCGCGCATCTGCTGTCCCGCCTTGCGGTCGGCGGTGAGAAGCGCAAGCTCGACCTGCGGGTGGCGCAGCAGCAGCCGCACGCATTCCGACCCAGTGTAGCCCGAGGCGCCTAGCACGCCGACTTTCGCTTTTTGGGACATGACGAGACCTTTCCGCGGGAGCGACCCGGATTTCAACACCGCGGAGGATTTACGAGGAAGGCGACGCGGCGATGAAATCCGCGGCCGAGAGTGACGATCACGCGCGATCGCCCGCAGCCGCGAAGCGGCTACGGCGGCGGTCTTCCAAAATGCGCGCGATCATCATGGCGGCCGATATAGGGGCAGGCCGAGGCTGCGTCAACGGAGCATCGCGCTTGCTACTCCGCCTTGCGACCGTTGGCGACGGGGCCGGCGCGGTCGCATGCGCCGCACGCGCCGGGCGCTTCCCGTTCCTTGCGGCACTGTGCGTAGGGCTCCGTTCCCGGCTCGCCATACGCCCTGCATGCGGCATCGTCGGCCGCCGCAAATTGATCGGCATTGAGAAACGACGAGCAGGCCCCCACGCACAGCCCGACAAAAACGACAGCAAGCAGGCGAGTCCAACCCATAATAACGGCTCCCCTTGCGGGAGGCCTATCATGAATCCGGCCCGCGTCGAAAGCGTGCCGCACGCCCTGCGCGGCACGTGTATGTCCCGATGGCGTTACAGCACGGGGCTCCAGGGCATCGGAACCTCCTGATACCCGGTCGCGGTCTTCTCCACGTGGGCGACCGAGGGGAACGGATAATGGAAGCCCTGCACCATCATCTTCTCGGCGGACAGCATGTCGTAGACCTTGCGGCGCGTCGCTTCCGCCAGCACCGGCTCGTGGTCGTAGAAGGCATGCCAGCCGGGGTGGCGGGCGAACAGGAACGGTGCGTGGGTCACGTCGGCCTGCACGTAAACCTTGGCTGAGCCCGAAGAGACGATGTGGGAGGTATGGCCGGGTGTATGGCCCGGCGTGCCCACGGCGAGTACCCCGGGGATCACTTCCTTGTCCCAATCGTAAGTGCGCAGGCGCTTGAGCACCTCGGGGTTCATCACGCGGCGCACGTTCTTGAAGTTGTCAGCGATGCGCTGGGTCGACGATCGACTCTCCTCGCCGGCGTCGGTCCAGTACTTGTGCTCGAGCGCCGGCACCAGGATTTCCGCGTTGGGAAATGCCAGCGAGTTGTCGGCTCTGAGCAGACCGTTGATGTGGTCGCCGTGATAGTGGGAGATGATGATGGTATCGATCGCATTGCGGTCGATGCCGGCGGCGGCGAGATTGGTGAGAAGCTGGCCGTTGAGACCTTTGCTGGCTGAATACCCAGCCTCTCCTGTCCCCATGTCGAGCACCGCGAGCTTCGACCCGGTATTGATGACGATGGGATTGAACGGATAGACGAAGACGCCGGGCTCCATGAACACCTCGCGGAGCGCAGCATTGACGTCCTCGACCCTGGCGTTGGGCACAAAAGCTTCGGTGACGGGAATCTTGTTGATGCCGTCGCTTGCCACGGTGATTTCGATCGAGCCCACCTTGTAGCGATAGAAGCTCGCCGCCTGCTTTTCCGCGGTGGGTGCCGCGGCGCGCGCCGGCCACCAGCCGGCCGCGGGCAGTGCACTCATGGCGGCGGCGCCAGCCAGCATCGTGCGTCGTGTGAGAACGGTCATCCTTTCCTCCCGGGTTTGGCCGTGACGACGATGCGATCAGGGCCATATCCATCTTAATATCACGGCGACGATATCCCCGAGCGTGAGCAGCACCGCAACCCACACGAACGCGGACAGGAAATTCGCCGCCTGGAACCGCCAATATGGCATCACAAAAACGCCCGCGACCAGCGGTACCGAGGCGCGCAACGGCCCGGAGAACCGGCCGATGAAGATGCCGAGCACGCCCCAGCGCGAGACGAAGCGTTCGCCGCGCGGCAGCAGATCGGGATTGCGCGACAGCGGCCACACCTTCGCGACCGACGGCCCAAGCTTGAGACCGACCCAGTAAGACAGCCAGTCACCGAGCGCGGCACCGACCGCGCCTGCGACCCAGATCGGCCAGAAATTGATTTGGCTCTGGGCGATGAGGGCGCCGAGGGCGACGAGGATCGCCCATGCCGGTATCAACAGCGAAATGAAGGCGAGGGACTCGCCGAAAGCGAGGAGTGCAACGACCGGCGCCGCCCAGAATTCATGGACGCGGACGAATTCGACCACCTCACGGGTGAAATTCTGAACAAGCTGGTCGAAAGACATTTGCCGCCACTGCAATTGGCCCCCACATACGGCCGAGCATGCCGAGCCTCAACGGAGGGGGCTGCGAGGGCTGGAAACGAGCGGATTACGATCCCCTAACCCTAACTTTCGCCTAACCAATACATGCCAATGATGCCGGGATGGCCACGAGGCCTCACAATTCCTCCATCTTATTCCGGGCTGGTCGAAACTCCTTGAATGTCATCTTTGCGGCCCAGCCGTGTCATAGTCAGATGGGTGATTCGCCCCGGTCGCAGCTGCGTCCGGACCTTAAACAACCGTAGCAACTATCTGATTCGGCTCGCTTTCGCGCCTGAGTGACGCGGAAGCAGCGGAACCAGCCATCCGGGAGTTCCATGGGCAAGACCGCTCGAAAACCAGCTGCGGCCCCTGATCTGTTCGATGCGGCGCCTGCCCCCCGGCGAGCCCCGGCGCGGTCCAATGGCACGCGCAACAACGAGGAGTACACCGCCCGCGACATCGAGGTGCTGGAGGGCCTGGAGCCGGTTCGGCGGCGCCCCGGCATGTACATTGGCGGGACGGATGAAAAGGCGCTGCATCACCTGTTTGCCGAGGCGATCGACAATTCCATGGACGAGGCGCTGGCGGGGCACGCTAGCTTCATCGAGGTGGAGCTGACCGCCGACGGCTACCTCGCCGTGACCGACAACGGGCGCGGCATCCCGATCGACCCGCATCCCAAGTTTCCGAAGAAGTCGGCCCTTGAAGTCATCATGTGCACGCTGCATGCTGGCGGCAAATTCGACTCCAAAGTCTACGAGACCTCGGGCGGCCTGCACGGCGTCGGCATCTCGGTGGTCAATGCGCTGTCAGAGCGGCTTGAAGTCGAGGTGGCGCGTGGCGGCCAGCTCTACCGACAGATCTATCAGCGCGGCAAGCCAAAGAGCGGGCTCGAAAAGCTCGGCCGCACGCCGAACCGGCGCGGCACCAAGGTGCGCTTCAAGCCGGACGCCGAGATTTTTGGCGCGAAGGTGAAGTTCAATCCGGGGCGCCTGTTCAAGATGGCGCGCGCCAAGGCGTATCTGTTCGGCGGCGTCGAAATCCGCTGGCACTGCGACAAGGAGCTGCTGCACGGCGTCGAGGACGTGCCGGAGGATCAGACCTTCCATTTCCCCGAAGGACTGAAGGATTATCTGCTGACGACCGTGGCCGGCCAGACCCTGGTCCATCCCGACGTCTTCACCGGCAAATCCGGCCGCCCGGGCGCGAACGGGTCCGTCGAATGGGCGGTGGCATGGAGTGCAGACGCCGACGGGTTTCTCTCGTCCTACTGCAACACCATCCCGACCGCCGACGGCGGCACCCACGAATCCGGTCTGCGCGCGGCATTATCCCGCGGGCTGAAGGACCACGCCGAGCGCGTCAATCAGGGCAAGCGCGCCGCGCAGGTGACGGGCGAGGACATCATGACCGGCGCCGCCGCCATGCTGTCCGTGTTCATTCGCGAGCCCGAGTTCCAGGGCCAGACCAAGGATCGCCTGGCGACGGCCGAGGCGGCCCGCATCGTCGAATCCGCGGTCAAGGACCAGTTCGACCACTGGCTCGCCGGCAACCCGGTGCAAGCGAACAAGCTCCTCGATTGGGTGGTGGAGCGCGCCGAGGAGCGCATCCGCCGCCGCCAGGAGAAGGAGATCTCGCGCAAGAGCGCGGTGCGCAAGCTGCGCCTGCCCGGCAAGCTCGCCGACTGCACCGACACCGCCGCCAACGGCTCGGAAATCTTCATCGTCGAGGGTGACTCGGCCGGCGGCTCTGCCAAGCAGGCCCGCGACCGCGCCCGCCAGGCGATCCTGCCGCTGCGGGGCAAAATCCTCAACGTCGCGAGCGCCGGCAAGGACAAGCTTGCCCAGAATCAGCAGCTCGCCGATCTCGTGCAGGCGCTCGGCTGCGGCACCGGCGTGCATTATCGCGACGAGGATCTGCGCTACGAGAAGGTGATCGTTATGACGGACGCCGACGTCGACGGCGCCCACATCGCCTCGCTGCTCATCACCTTCTTCTACCGCCAGATGCCGCAACTCATCGAGCACGGCCATCTCTATCTCGCGGTGCCGCCGCTCTACCGGCTCTCGCACGGCGGGAAATCCTTCTACGCGCGCGACGACAAGCACAAGGACGAGATTCTGGCCGCCGAGTTTCGCGCCAATGCCCATGTGGAGATCGGCCGCTTCAAGGGCCTTGGCGAGATGATGCCGGCACAGCTCAAGGAAACCACCATGGACCCGCGGAAGCGCACGCTCCTCAAGGTCATGCTGGTGCCTGACGACCGCGCCGAAACGTCGAAGTCAGTCGACCGCCTCATGGGCATCAGGGCCGAAGCGCGCTTCGAGTTCATCCAGGAGCGCGCCGAGTTCGCCAACGAGGACCTGCTCGACGTGTGAGGGCTGCACTCACACCTCCAACTCGACGATCTCCGGCCACATTTCGCTTCCAGATACCGCTAGTCGCGCAACGGTCACCGGCAACTTGAAGCGGCGCGGGCCGGCGCTGCCGGGATTGAGATAGAGCACGCCGTCACGCCTCTCGATCGCGGGCCGATGCGAGTGACCGTGCACCACCGCCGCAAAACCCGCGGTCGGCGGGTCGAGATCGAGGTCGGCGATGTTGTGAAGCACGTAGAACAGAAGCTTGCCGACCTCGACGGCGTCACTGGCCGGCAGGCGCTTCGCCCACGGCTCGGTATCGATGTTGCCGCGGATGGCGAAGACCGGCGCGATGGCGCGAAGCTCGTCGATGATCGCGGCGTCGCCGACGTCGCCGGCATGGATGATGAGGTCCGAACCACGGAGCGCAACCACCGCCTGCGGGCGCAGCAGCCCATGCGTATCGGAAATGACGCCGAGAAGAAGTTTGCTCATCGCGCTCACATGGCCTCAGCCCGCTCTGGGTTCCACTTTGGGACACTCGACCCGGGCCCCGGCGAGCGACCCGGCGGGGGTTGTGCTTGACGGAACCCACCCGCTGGCCCTATGCGCCGTGGTAAGCTTTCCGATCGGTCGAACCGGCAAACGGAGGACGGCATGATTGCAGGTCTTTGCAGGTCGGCGGCTCGCGCCGCGACGGCCGGGACCTTGGTGACGTGCGGTATTTTCGCCTGCGGACCGGCGGCCGCGCAAATGTCGCCGAATTGGGTCCAATGCGTGAACCGCGAAAATGCCGGACCGGACGTGCAGATCGCCGGCTGCACCGGCGTCATCCAGTCGCGCCGGGACACCAAGCAGAACTTGGCCATCGCCTTCAGCAACCGCGGCAACGCTTATCGCGCCAAGGGCGATCCCGAACACGCCCTTGCCGACTTCAACGAGGCGATCAAGCTCAATCCGCGATATGCCAGTCCGCGCAACGGACGCGGCAACATCTATCTCGACATGGGCGACTATGATCGCGCCATCGCGGACTACAACGAGGCGATCCACCTCGATTCGAAGGGCGCGCTCCCGCATTACAATCGCGCCCGGGCCTACAGGGACAAAGGCGATCTCGACCGCGCGATCACGGATTACAACGAAGCGATCCGCCTCGAACCCAATCTCGCCGCCGCCTACACCGGCCGCGGCACTGCCTTCGCGGACAAGCGCGATTTCGACCGTGCGCTCGCCGATTTTGCCAACGCGATCCGGCTCGATCCGTCGTCCGCAACGGCCCGCAGCGGCCGCGGCAACGCGTATCGCGAAAAGGGTGATCTCGACGCCGCGCTCGCCGATTTCGACGAGGCGAGCAAGCTCGATCCCATGAACGCGGCCGCGCGCAGCGGCCGCGCCGATGTCATGGTCAGCCGGAAGGATTATGACGGCGCGCTGATGGAATTTGGCGAGGCGATCAACCTCGATCCGAAATACGCCGCCGCATTCCTCAGCCGCGGCCGCGTTTACGCGCTCGTCGGCAACCCCGACAGCGCCATCGCGGACTTCACCGAAGCGATCAAGATCAATCCGAAATTCGCGGCGGCGTTCAGCGATCGCGGGGCCGCCTATTACAGCAAGGGCGACTACGATCGTGCTATCGCCGACGCCAGCGAGGCGATCCGCCTCGATCCGCGCCTTGCCGGCGCTTACGACAACCGCGGCGGCGCATTCGAGGGCAAGGGCGAATACGCCCGCGCCATTTCCGATTTCGACGTGGTGAGCCGGCTCCAGCCGACCAATGCCGCCGCCTGGAACGATCGCTGCTGGGCGCGGGCAATCGTCGGCCAACTCGACCGCGCGCTCGCCGACTGCAACGAGTCGCTGCGCCTGCGGCCTTCGCCGAAGACGCTCGACAGCCGCGCGCTCGTCCATCTCAAGGCCGGGCGCATCGATGATGCGATCGCAGACTATGACGCGGCGCTTAAGCAAGATCCGAACCTGGTCTACTCGCTTTACGGCCGCGGCATCGCCAAGCAGAAAAAGGGCGATCAGTCGGGCGCCGAGGCCGACATCTCCGCCGCAAAGGAACTGCGACCGAACATCGGCGACTTCTTCGCCCAGTACGGCGTGCGGTAAATATCCGCGGATCGCGGGCGACTGACGCGGCCGTAGGGTGGGCAAAGGCGCAAAGCGCCGTGCCCACGGTGGAATGTGCCGCGTGGGCACGCGCGGATCGGCGGCCAGTGTCAAACTGGAAGGTCTCGGCCGCGCTTTGCCCACCCTACCCGGCTTGACTTCGGCAGAACGTACGAGCGCGCGAGCAGCATGAGACCAACGAGCGCGAGGAGTGCCGCCGGGATGCCAACAATCCAACGCTCCCGCCCGCGCGCCTTGGCGCGCAGCACGTCCTGGACGAAACGCTCTCCGCGCGCCATTTCGTTGAAGCTCTGCTGGTAGGAGGCGATGCGGCGCACTTCGTCGTCGGTGAGCGGCGGGCCGGTGCGGGCCGCCTTCTCTCTCGCATTGAGACGTTCGATCTCGCCGGCGTAGCGGACTTCATCGCGTACCGCACTTTCAAACGTCCCGCGGTCGGAGCCGCCGAGATAGCGCTCCGGGCCAAGCCCGCTCACGCGTTCGAACGCCGCGAGCACCGGCTGCTCCCCCTGCGGAACTGCCATCAGCCATAGGCTCGATGCCAGCACCAGCACAAGAATAGCGGCGGCGGAGGCTGCGACCGCGGTGCTAACATTGCGCCCGCGCTGCTCGGCCGGCGTAAAGATCACCGCTTTGGCGAGACCGGCCAGCACCAGGGCGAGCGTGAACGCGATCACCATGGCCGCGCCGGTCGACACATCGAGGACATACGAGCCGGCGAGCCCTGCTGCGCTCGCCGCGATGCCGGCGCCCCACGCGATCGGCAGGATGATGCGCAGCGAACGTGCAAACAGCGAGCCGATCACCGCCGGCACGATCAGGAAGCTGAACACAAGCAGCACGCCGGCCGTCGCGACCGATGTCGTTACAACGATCCCGAAGCTGAGGAAGAAGAATAAATCCCACAGCGTGACCGCAAGCGCAGTGCGGCCGTTGTAACCCACGTCAGGCCCTGCGCCGTCACTTACGGCAACACCGCCTTTCTTCTCCCCTCCCCCTTGTGGGGAGGGGTTGGGGGTGGGGGTCGGGAGATGAGGCGCGCTTGTGCCAAAACCTCCCGCCCCCCCACCCCGACCCTCCCCCGCGAGGGGGGAGGGAGAAGGAGGCGCGCTCGCGTAATCGAACGCCCTGCCCTCGCTCGCAACGGCGGCGAGCGGACGGCGGGCGAGATAGAGCGCAAGGCCGATCGCGCCGAACAGCAGCGCGAATTTTGCGATGTCGTCGGGGCCCACTGTGAGGATGCTGCCGACGAGGATCGATTTGACGTGTTCGGCACCCTGCGGCGAGCGGTCGACAACGAGAATCGTGACTGCAGTTGCCGCAACGTAGAGAATACCGACAAACGCTTCCTGGCTGATATGCCGGACAAACCCGCGCGAGAGCGTCAGCAGCCCGGCGCCGAGCGCGGTGAACAGCAATGCATAGACAAACCCCGCCGATCCGGTTGGCGGGTATCCGAGGGCAAACGCAACGGTCGCGCCGAGCGCCGACAGCTGCGCCAACGCGAGATCGGCGAAGATGAGGTTGCGCCGCAACACCTGCACGCCGAACCAGGCATGGATCAGCACGAACAGCACCGCGGCCGCGAACGGAAGAGCGAGAAACGCCATCACGTTGGCCGCGGTCATAATGGCGATGCTTTCGCGTTGCCGGCGGTTGCCAAAGTTATTTCGAGTTATTTAGCGCAGTGCGGGCGGCCTAGCGAAGTGAGCTCGCGCGGAGGCAAACCCCACAGGCCAAGCGAACCGCTCATTTCACGCGCTGACCGAACGCGACGACAAGCGCTGCGATGTTCGTATCGAACAGCGCAAGATAATCGTCGGCACCAGAAAGACTCCCAACCGACGGCGCAAGCACCACGACCGGCACGCCGAGGCGCTCCGCCACAAAGCGCGAGGCGTCGGCGGGCTCGGCGGGCTCATGCACGACAGCGCGCACCGGCCCGGAACGTCCATCGGCGATCAGGCGCGCGAGATGCGCGGGGCTTGGTGCGACGCCCGGCCTCGGCTCGATGACCCCTGCAATGTCGAGGCGGAAGCGGCGCGCGAAATAGGGCCAGGAGTCGTGATGGGCGATCACCTTCACGCCGGCGAACGACGCCGCTCGCGCGGTCCACGCAGCGATACGCTCATCGAGAGCGGCAACGAACCGTTGCCGCGCGGCGATGATCGGCTCGCGTTCCGCGGGCATGCGGCGGATCAATGCTTCAGCGATGCCGCCGGTGATGATGACGGCGTTGTGCGGATCGAGCCAGTAGTGCGGGTTGGCGGTGCCGTGAGAATGGCCGCTATCGTTCGCCACACTTGCGCTGCGCACATCGAGAAGCGGGATCCCCGCCGAGGCGTCGACGTATCCGTCGCCGCCACGCATCACCTGCGCGTTTGCGGCCTGCGCCAACAGCCGGTCGAGCCAATAGTCATAGCCGAGGCCGACACGAACCACGACGTCGGCGCGCTGCAGCTTCTCGACGTCGCCCGGGCGCGGTCCATAGGCTTCGGCATCCGCCCCTGCCGGCACGATCGACGCGACCATTGCCGACTCGCCGGCGACCGCAGCCGCAAGAGCGGCCATGTCGGCTGTCGTCGCGACGACGCGCAAGTGCGCCCAGGCGGGCGAGACCGCTCCCGCCAACGCGGCCGCGAGCAGCGCGGCCGCAAGCACGGCCGCCGACGCGAGCCGCCGCGTCATGCCGCGGCGTCGCGCGCGCTCAACGTGCTGCGACCCAGGTGCTCTTCGGCACAAGGCAATGCACGATCTTCTCATTGCCCGACGGCGCCGCGAGACGGCAGTCCATCACCATGCTCGCGAGCCCATAGGCGTCGAGGCGCGACAGCTTCTTCTCTTTCTCGAGGAGATTGATCATCTCCCACGAGGCCGTATCCATTGCTTTGTTGAGATCAGCGTCCTTGCCGACCGTCACGAGATAAGTCTTGTTCTCCTTGTCGGGCAACGCCTCGATGGTCCGTCGCACGCCGGGCTTGGCGGTGAAGCAATGCAGGCCCTTGTTGACATCGACCACCTGGCTCACGCGGCAGTCCCAGGCGCCCAGCATGGTCTTCTCCACCTGGTCGGCCGGTACCTTGCGCACCTCCGTCAACAGCTTCGAGGTCTGCGCTCGCAGCAGGTCGAGCGCCTTATTGAGATCGCGATCGATCCCGACGGTGATCCACGCGTCCGCGGTCTCGACGCGCGGCCAATCGAGCTTCATGGTCTTGAGCACTTCGACCGTGACGCTGAATTCCTTGTAGGCGGTCTCGAGCGCGGTGAGGTTGATCTCGCCGTTGCCCTGGGCGGCATGGGAGTCGCCGGTCCACAGCAGCGCGCCTTTCACGAACACCGGCACGTAGAGCGTCGTGCCCTCGCGCATATCGCGGATGTCGAGGTTGCCGCCGTAGGGACCGGGCGGCACCGATGAATATTGGCCGGGCTCGGCGCGCGCGACCCCGATCGTGCCGGGGAACGGCGCCAGCGGGATCTCGATGCCGGGCGCGAACTCGGCGACCTTGCGGTCGAGGTCGAGATAGAAATACTTGACCTGTCCGTCGGGGAATCGATCCGGAAACTCGCCGAACATGCCGGGCACGTTGAAGTTCGTCCCGTAGGCGCGCGGCACGATTTTGTTGAGATGGATCTTGATGACGTCGCCGGGCTCGGCACCCTCGATGTAGACCGGGCCGGTCAACGTGTGCGGCCCGCGTCCCGGGAAATCAGTGCGCAGCTTCTTGATCTGATCGATCGTGGCCCCGGGCACGACCTGGTTGTGCGAATGCATCATCGTCTCGAACACGATGGTGTCGCCCGAGTTCACATGAAGCACCGGCGGCTGGGCATTGTTGAACCAGCCCCATTGGGTGGTCTCCATCGTCGCCGGCAGCATATGGGTCGTACCGGGATAGCGCTTGGCGCCGAGGATGCGCAGCTTCTCTTGGTCGGGCGTCGAGGCGGGCACAAACGGCACCTGGGCGGGCGCGGCCTGCGGCGCGGGCGCGGCGGGCGGTGGAGGCGGGGCGGCCGGGGTCTCCTGCGCATTGCCAGCGAGCGACGACAGGCACAGCGCCGCGCCGACAGCCAACAAGCCTTGGATGAAATGAATTCGAATGCCCGATGTGCTCGCCATGATCGCCCCTCTGTTGCGACGACAGTCCCGCGCCGAAGCGCACCATGCCGCCTGTGCAAGATTTGTGCAATTCCCCGGACGCGCGACAACATGTAGCCCGGATGGAGCGCAGCGAAATCCGGGGATGCCGACGCCTCCTCCGCTCAGCCGCACTGCGCCGCCGTCCCGGATTTCGCGCCGCTCCATCCGGGCTACACGGCTACGTTTCGCTAGACTTCGCCAGCGCGTCGATCTCGGCGTCGGTCGGGAAGCGGTGGAGTGCCTTCTTCGAGAACTTCAGCTGGCCATCGACGGTGATCTCGAACACACCGCCGCGCGATCGCACATAGGCGACCTCGGCACCTGCCAGTTCCTTGAACCTCGCTCCCGCACGGAGAGCGTCCGGCTCATAGTTTCACTGCACGCAATATTCGATGACGACCTTCACGTGACCTCCGAGCGAGCACGGCTCGAATCTGCGTTGATCCGCCGATTTCTTACGCCATTCGCGTGCATCGCGCGAGTCCTCGCGGCTGCGCGATGACGCAATGCCGCTGCGGATGATAGGGTTTCACTCGCGATGTGATTGCCGGCAGCGGCGAAGAGGCCCGTGCGCACGATGGAAGCAAGCGCTGTTCAAGAATCAGCCGCATCGGCTGCATCGGCCGCCGGAAAGGACGAGCTGTTCGGCCATCCGCGCGGCCTCGGCTTCCTGTTCGGGACCGAGATGTGGGAGCGCTTCTCCTACTACGGCATGCGCTCGCTGCTCGTGCTCTACATGGTCCATTACCTGCTCCATCCGGGCACGTCTGAGGAAGTCGTCGGGCTTGCCGGACTGCGGCATGCACTCGAAGCCGTGTTCGGGCCGCTCGATGTGCAGCCGTTCGCGTCCCAGATCTACGGCCTCTACACCGGCCTTGTTTATCTCACGCCGATCTTCGGCGGCCTCCTCGCCGACCGCGTGCTGGGCCACCGCCGCACCGTCATCATCGGCGCATCGCTGATGGCCGCCGGGCATTTCATGATGGCGTTCGAGCCGCTGTTCCTGTTCGCGCTCCTGCTTCTCATTCTGGGCAACGGCGCGTTCAAGCCCAATATGTCGACGCAGGTCGGCGAACTTTATGCTCCTGGCGACCCGCGGCGCGACCGCGCCTATTCGATCTTCTACGTAGGGATCAATATCGGCGCGTTCCTTGCACCTTATGTCTGCGGGACGCTCGGCGAGAAGGTCAGTTGGGATTACGGGTTCGCCGCCGCCGGCATCGGCATGTTGATCGCGCTCGCCATCTATCTCGCCGGCGCGTCGCACCTGCCGCCCGATCCGCTCTTTGTCGAACGCGCCGCCCGCAAAGCCCATGCGCCCAACGTCGGCAAGCCGCTCACCGTCGAGGAATGGCGCTCGGTCGCGGCGCTCATCATCCTGTTCCTGCCCGTGAGCCTCTTCTGGGCGACCTACGAGCAGCAGGGCAATACCATTGCACTGTGGATCGACACCGACACCGACCGCACGATCAACCTTCTCTTCGGCAGATTCGAAATACCCACCACTTGGTTCCAATCCTTCAACCCGGCCATGATCTTCGCCTTCACGCCGTTCGTCGTGGCGTTTTGGACGCGGCAGGCGCGGCGCGGCGCGGAGCCTTCGACAACCTTGAAGATGTCATTCGGCTGCGCCCTGTGCGGACTCTCTTACCTGATCCTGATGGCTGCGGCGCTTCACGCCGGCGATAGCAAGGCGAGCTGGCTGTGGCTGTTCGTGTATTTCGTCGTCATCACCACCGGCGAGCTCTACCTTTCACCCATCGGCCTGTCGCTCGTCTCCAAAATTGCCCCGCGAGGCCATCTCGCCATGATGATGGCCATGTGGCTTGGCACGAGCTTCGTCGGCAATTTCCTCGCCGGCTATCTCGGCAGCTTCTGGTCATCGATGACCAAGCCGATGTTCTTCCTGATGCTCGCCGCCATATCGCTCGGCGCCGCGGCCGCGATCTTCGCCCTCGACCGGCCCCTGCGCAGCGCGCTCATGCGGAACCGCTGAGCCCACCCGCTTAGGCCGTACCGCGAAGGCCCTCGTGCATATGTCTGGATCACGCAGATACGGCGCGATCGATCCGGCCGCCGTTCTCGTCCGATCGGAAGTACGCCTGCGCTGCCGCGATGAGGGCACGCACATTGGGCGATCCGCGCCGGCTTGCCTGGAACACGAGGCTCACAGGCACTGGCGGCGGGTCAAACTCTGCCAGAACGTAACGAAGCCGACCGGCTCGGATGTAAGCCTCGACCTGATAAGAGAGCGCGCGGGCGATGCCGAGCCCGTCCGCAGTCGCATCGATTGCGGCCTCCGCAGTGTTGGTGAGCAGCCGTGGCTTGCAGCGGATCGCGGGGCGCCCTGAGGCCGTGAACCGCCATTCGCCGTTGGGGGCCATGTTGTCGAAGACGATGAGATCATGCCGCAGCAGGTCCGCCACTGCGCTGGGCATGCCCCGTTCCGCAAGATAAGCGGGGCTCGCCACCAGGACGCGGCGCACCTCCGTGACGCGAACGGCGTGGAGCGAGCTGTCCGCCAGTTCGGCGATACGCACGGCCACATCGATCCCCTCCTCCACCAACCGGATGACCCGATCAGTGAGCATCAACTGCGCCTCGAGCTGCGCGTGCTCGCGAAGGAGGTGATTGATGATCGGCAGGATGTGAAGGCGGCCGAACACGACGGGAGCCGTGACGATCAGCGCCCCACGAGGCTCGGCATTTTCGCCGCGCAGGGCTCGCGCCGCATCGTCAAGTTCGTCAAGCGCACGGCGACATCGCTCGAGGTAGGCCGCCCCTTCAGCGGTGAGCCCGACGGAGCGCGTCGTGCGGCGAAGCAGCGTTGCGCCCAAATCGCGCTCCAGGTCCGCAATCGCCCGGCTTGCGGCCGTCGGCGAGATGCGGAGCGCCCTTGCGGCTTCCGAGAAGCTCCTGTGATCGGAGACGGCAACAAACGCCCGCAGCGCTTCGATGTGATCCATTATCCCGAAATCCGCAATAATGAAGTGCAGAGTGAACTTATTATCACTGATAACAACAGGAGTCACATACTGAAGTGTGCAGCGACGTTCCCTCGAAAGGAGAGCCAGATGTCCCGATTAGCTATACCCACTCGCGACGAAGCCCCCGCCAAATCGCAGCCGCTACTTGACGGCGTCGGCAAGCAATTGGGAGTGATCCCCAATCTGTTCAGGCTCGTCGGCCAAAGCCCAGCGGCGCTGGAGGGCTATCTTGGCCTGATGGGCGCCCTCAACAAGACGCTTGACGTCAAAACCCGCGAGCGCATCGCGCTCGCCGTTGCGCAGGTCAATCGCTGCGATTACTGCCTCTCGGCACACAGCTACCTCGGCGCAATCCTCGCCAAGCTGGATGATGCTGAGTTGGCCGCTAATCGTCGCGGCCATTCGAATGATCCCAGAGCAGATGCCGCGGCGATGTTTGCGAAGACCGTCATGGAAACACGCGGCATAGTGAACGGCGAGGATCTCGCCGCGGTGAGACGTGCCGGCTTCTCCGATGCTCAGATCATCGAGATCATCGTGAACGTCGCGCTCAACGTCCTGACCAACTTCGTCAATAACGTTGCCGGGACCGACATCGACTTTCCGGTTGTGCGCGCGGAAGCCGCCTGACTTCGCCCGCACGTTCGCAACATCCCGAGAGCAAGAAAATGAAAACGACCGTGCGGCTGTACTCGCAAAGCGATGCTGCATCCGCACATAACTGCAAGGCCGGGGCCAAAGCGTCGCCTCGCCTTGCCCGGAGCGAGCCATGAACCTGCAGCCTTCGAGCGACATTGCCTTCACCCCGGCCGTCAAGGCGATCCAGGCGCGCCGTGGCTCCCGCGCGGCCTATGCGAAAGTCGAGGCACATGGCGGCTTCCGCACCGAAATCACGCCCGATCTCGTCGCCTTCCTCTCCCAGGTGGACACCGCGTATCTTGCGACCGCCAACGCCGAGGGCCAGCCCTATGCGCAGCATCGCGGCGGACCCAAGGGATTCATCCGCGTGGTCGACGACAAGACGCTGGGCTTCGTCGATTACGCCGGCAATCGCCAGTACATCACGGCGGGAAACCTCGCCGAGAATGATCAAGCTTTTCTGTTCCTGATGGATTATGCGCATCAGCGTCGGGTCAAAATCTGGGGACGCGCGCGGGTGGTCGAGGCCGACGCGGAGCTGACTTTGAAATTGATGCCGGAAGACTATGCGGCCCGCCCCGAACAGGTGATCCTGTTCGAGGTCAAGGCTTGGGACATCAACTGCCCGCGCCATATACCGCAGAAGTTCGATGCCGCTGACGTCACCGGCACGATCACCGATTTGCAGGCGCGCATCGAAAAGCTGGAAGCTGAGAATGAGCAATTGCGCGCGGCACTGCGCGCATCACCGATGGAGACCCATGCATGACCCCACGACCCCCGCTTCCGCCGTTCACCGAAGAGACGGCGCGCCAGAAAGTGCGCGCCGCCGAAGATGCATGGAACGGTCGCGATCCGGCCAAGGTGGCGCTAGCCTATACGCCGGATAGCCGTTGGCGCAATCGTTCGGAGTTTTTCACCGGCCGCGACGAGATCGTCGCGTTTCTGACGCGCAAATGGGCGGGCGAACTCGACTATCGCTTGATCAAGGAGCTGTGGGCTTTCACCGGCAACCGCATCGCCGTGCGTTTCGTCTACGAGTTGCGCGACGCCGCGGGGAAATGGTGGCGCAGCCACGGCAACGAGAACTGGCTGTTCGACCCTGACGGCTACATGACTTAGCGCCACGCGAGCATCAACGACGTGCCGATCACGGAGGCGGAGCGATTGTTCCGCTGGCCGCAAGGAGTCCGCCCGGCGGATCACCCCGGACTGACCGATTTAGGGCTGTGAGATTGGCTCGGCTTCCACATGGTGTCGTCGCCCGGCTTGACCGGGCGATCCAGTAACCCCTGTCTTCACAGTATGATGCGGCCTGTCGCCACCGTGGCCACCCGAGAATCCCGTGGCTACTGGGTCGCCCGGTCAAGGCGGGCAACGACGTGGCACAGAGGCGGAGCCTGCGAAACGGCGCGATTCCGCGCTAAAGACCCAACGCCATTCTCAACTGGGTCTTCGCCTCGTCGTATTCCTTGATGAAGGCGGGGTTTTCCATGAGCGCTACCGCGATCGCGGTCGCGGCGAGGCGCCCAGCCTCAATGTCGCTTGGGAAGTGGACGCCGAGAACGATGCGGTTGTCGCCGAATTCGCGACCGCGGGCATAGAGCGCCGCGGCTTTCTCGGGGACCATGTCGGCGAGAATAATGCCGCCGAGATAACCGACCGCCGCACTGACGCTCGGATAGGAACTGCCGCCCGGGCGGGTGCCGACAGGCTCGACCTCCGCACTGACCGTGAACGGGCGCGCGCGTTTCCAGACTGACTGGCCTGCCGAAAGCGCCGTTCCTGCATCACCGCGAATCTTGTCGAACAACGCCGCGACGGCGGGCACCCGCTGGGCGGTGAAATTTGGTCCCAGCACATCGGCAAATCCGAATGTCCCCGCGGTCACGTCGGCAAGCGCGCGCTCCGTCTGGGCGGGCGTGCGGCTCTTTTGGACGGCGAGAACAGCGGCAAAGTCGCGTTTCTGCTGCTCCGAGTCCGGTGCCGGCGGCGGCGGCAACACCTTGGTGAGGTCGAAGCGATCGAGCGTCAGGAACTTCGCCTCGGCGGCCAACGACGGAGTTGTCAGCGTGAGCACGATAACGAGCGCGACAGGCCAGCGAGCTTTACGCATCTCGAAAGTTCCTCCGATGGTATTTTCGGGCGGGAAAATACAACGCTATCCGCCTCGCAGGAATAGCGGCCGTGCACCCCGGCGATCCTTCCGGCTTGGAATTGCTCTACCGCCGTTCGGCCCCATACCAACGATGTCACCGCGCGGAAGTTCGCCAGCGGCATTGCGGCGCCGCACCCGGTCCCCTATTCTCGCGCATCGAAACCGCTTTGGTTTCGGCGCCGGCGAGATTCGGAGAGGTTTCGCGCGCGCCCGTTCCGGATGGAATCCGATCTCCAAGGGAGGCTGACGATGCGGTTGCGCGGTGCGCTGCTCGCGAGCGTATGTTTGACTTTTGTACTGGCTGCGAGCCCCGATCCGTCGCGGGCGCAGAGCGGCCCCGCGCTCACGGGCCAGGTCACTTCGGCTGAGGAAGGCGCCATGGAGGGCGTGCTGGTGACGGCCAAGAAGACCGGCGGCACGGTCGCCACCACCGTCGTCACTGACAGGGACGGCCGCTACAGCTTCCCCGCAGGTCGCCTAGAACCCGGGCAATACAAGATCACCATTCGCGCGGTCGGGTACGATCTCGATGGCAAAGGCGTGGCCGATCTCCCGGCCGGCAAGACCGTCGACCTCAAGCTCAAGAAGACCCGCAATCTCCCCGCCCAGCTCACCAATGCGGAGTGGCTCCAGAGCATGCCGGGCACGCCGAAGCAGAAGGATGCCGCCCTCAACTGCGTCAGCTGCCACACCATCGACCGCATCGTGAGGTCGACCCACAATGCCGAGGAGTTCGTGCAGGTCCAAAAGCGCATGGCGAGCTATGCGAACCAGAGCGTGCCGACGCGTCCGCAGAAGCGGCTCGCCGCGCGACTGCTCGAGGAGCGCGGCGATTCGCGCAACAAGGCCCAGGAAGAGCGCGCCGAATTCCTCGCATCGATCAATCTGAGCGAAAGCGACACCTGGACTTATCCGCTCAAGGCGCTGCCGCGCCCGACCGGCGCCAGCACCCAGGTGATCATCACCGAATACGACTTGCCGCGAAACGACATCGAGCCGCACGACGTGATCGTCGGCAAAGACGGCATGGCCTACTACACGAACTTCGGCGAACAGAACCTCGGCCGGCTCGATCCCAAGACCGGAAAGGTGACGGAGATCGTACTGCCCGAGTTGAAGAAGGGTTGGCCGCAAGGCTCGCTCGGCATCCGTCCCGACCACGACGGCAATCTGTGGTTCGGAATGATGTACCAGGGCGCGATCGGCAAGCTCGATCTCGCGACGCTCAAGGTCGAGACCTTCAGCCTGCCGCCCGACATGAACAAGGCCATGGCGCAGGTCAACATGGTGCGGCCCGAGTTCGACGTCGTCGACGGCAAGATCTGGGCGCAGAACAACGGCTTTGCCGCCCTGCACCGCCTCGATCTCAAGACCGGGGCAATCGAGACCATTGCGCCGTTCACCAATTCGAAGACCGGCGAGAACCACAACATCTACGACATCATCCCGGACGCCGCGAACAACGTCTACTTCACCGATTTCGCCCAGCAGCACATCGGCAAGGTCGACGCCAAGACCGGGCAGACGACGTTGTTCGAACTGCCGACCACGGCATCGGCGCCGCGCCGCGGCATGATGGATGCGCAGGGCCGCATCTGGTTCGGCCTCTATCGCGGCAACAAGATCGACATGTTCGACACCAAGTCGGAGACGTTCAAGGAATGGGAAATGCCGACGGCGTTCTCCGCGCCCTATGACGTGACCATCGACAAGAACGGCGATGTGTGGACCGGCTCGATGCTCAACGACCGCGTGTCACGGCTCAACACCGAGACGGGCACGTTCGTCGAATATCTGCTGCCGCGCGAGACCAACATCCGTCGCGTCTACGTCGACAACACGACGACGCCGGTGACATTCTGGGTCGGCAACAATCATCAGGGCTCGATCATCAAAGTCGAACCGCTGGAGTAGTGAGCCAACGGGTCCCGCCTCCGGCGGGCCCGATGACAGGCTCCGCTACATGCGGGAGACCGTCGAATACTTGAAAAGACAACCCGGATATCGCGGAGCCTGTCATCGGGCCCGCCGGAGGCGGGACCCGTTGGCTCATCCGGGCTACTTTTTCTCCTGCTTACAGGATCGACGAGCAGACCACCCCGACATCAGCGAGGCCGATTGCACGCGCGGCGCCCCGCGACAAGTCGATGTCGCGGCCGCGGGTAAACGGCCCGCGGTCATTGATCGTCACGATCGTTGACTGACCCGTGCGAGGATTCGTAACGCGAATCTTCGTACCGAACGGCAGCGACCGGTGCGCCGCCGTAAGCCCATCAGGTCGAAACGGCTGGCCACTCACGGTGGTCTGCGGCTCGCTGTACTGCGTGGCACTCATCGAACCACCGCCACAGGCGCCGTTGGTGTGAGCGACACGGTGAGTCGCCGCAAGCGCTGGATCGCTATGTCCGACGCGATGAGTCGCCGCGAAGGCGGAATGCATACAACACGCTGAGGTCAGCAGCGCGACGACGATGGGTCTGAACGCCATTCGAGAACTCCGGCTGTTCCGCCCACGCGCTGCAAACCGTGCAGTGCCGCGCTAACGCGCGCATGTCGAATCCGTTCCTGAGTTCCGTTCGTCTGTTCTCGATGTTCGCTGTCGGTCAGAGCACGAGTCGCGTAGCGCGCGACGCATCGTCGCGCGCTATATCGCCATTGGTGATCAGAGTCCCGGCCAATCAATGAAATTGTTGGCTTCGCCCTTCTGCTCATCG
Organism: uncultured Alphaproteobacteria bacterium; assembly: GCA_963787675.1. Classification (GTDB taxonomy): domain Bacteria; phylum Pseudomonadota; class Alphaproteobacteria; order Rhizobiales; family Xanthobacteraceae; genus JAJPKK01. Next base: position 1,567,665 of record CAWBDV010000003.1, read on the forward strand.
TTGAGCGTCGCGTAGAACTTCTCGGCGAGCGGCTGCATTTTGCGCACCGCGGCAAGTAGCACTTCCAAGCGTTTTTGAGACGCCGCGGCCTTCGCTGGAATGTCTGTCGGATTGTCGGCGCAGGCACGCGACAGGTTGTCGGAAAACTCCTTGGCGGCCTTTTTTAACTCGTCGAACGCCGCCTTCTGTTGGCCGCTCGTCTTCACCAGAATGTCGGTGCGCGTGAGGCTGAGGTTGAACAAATCAGCGCTGAGACACAGCGTGCCGGGCGCGGCGATGCGCCCTCCCCCGCGGCCACCGCCGCGCGCCATCGCCACCGACGCGACAGCCACAGCGGACACCATGGCGACAAGGACGACCAACCATCGCGGCATGCGGATCATTGCTGCATCTCCTCCGGCAATCCGAAAAGCCAAAGTGCCTCTCGGCGAAATCAAAAAGCAGAGTATGTCAGAAAATGCGCAGACATCTGGGCGTGATCCGGACATTGCGCGTGCACCATCATAGCGTCGGCAAATCCCCGTGCGTCCACCCTTCCTTGGTAGCGGCGCGAAAATCCGCGAATTTGCCGGCGGCGATGGCGGCGCGCATGCCGGCCATCAGGTCCTGATAATAGTAGAGATTGATCTCGCTCAAGAGCATCGCTGCGAGCATCTCGTTGGCCTTGCTCAGATGATGCAGATAGGCGCGCGCATAGTCGCGCGCTGCGGGGCAGCGGCTTTCGGCATCGATGGGGCGCTTGTCGTCCGCGTGGCGGGCGTTGCGCAGGTTGATCGTGCCGAAGCGCGAGAAGACCATGCCGTGGCGGCCGTTTCGCGTCGGCAGCACGCAATCGAACATGTCGACGCCGCGCGCGACAGCTTCCAGGAGATCGTCCGGCGTGCCGACCCCCATGAGGTAGCGCGGCCTGTCCAGCGGTAGGTGCGGCATCACCTCATCGATCATGCCCAGCATGACCTCCTGTGGCTCGCCGACCGCAAGGCCGCCGATGGCGTAGCCCGCAAAGCCGATGTCGACGAGTTCGCGAGCACTTTCGATGCGCAGCTCGCGATCATCGCCCCCCTGCACGATACCGAACAGCGCACGGCCGCGCGGCGACGTTTCGAACGCACGCTTGCAGCGTTCCGCCCAGGCGAGCGAGAGGCGCATCGCGCGATCAAGCTCCGCGCGCGGCTGCGGCAGGCGGATGCACTCATCGAGTTGCATCGCGATGTCCGAGCCGAGAAGGGCCTGAATCTCGATCGCGCGCTCGGGCGTGAGCGAGACCATGGCGCCGTCGAGATGGGAGCGAAACACGACGCCGTTCTCATCAAGCCGCCGCAATTCGGAGAGTGACATCACCTGGAAGCCGCCGGAATCAGTGAGGATCGGATCGGGCCAGCCGATGAATTCGTGCAGGCCGCCGAGCGCCGCGATGCGTTCCGCGCCAGGCCGCAACATGAGGTGGTAAGTGTTGCCGAGCACGATGTCGGCGCCGGACGCCTTCACGTCGCGCCAATGGACGCCTTTCATCGCGCCCTGGGTACCGACCGGCATGAAGGCGGGCGTTCGCACCTTGCCGTGCGGCGTCACGATCTCCCCGTTGCGCGCGGCGCCGTCGCCTGCGTGCACATCGAACGAGAATGGGGCCATCGGTCGCGGGTCAGTGCAGTGCTGCATGGCCGCCGCGCTATAGGACGAAACGGAAAAAGCGGCTAACGTTCATTCATCCAATCGCCTTTTTCGGAGGAACGACATGATCCGATCGATCCTTGTTGCCGCGCTTTTGAGCACCGCCATTCCGGTCGCAACGCTCGCGCAGACGGCAGACGATCTCAGGAAAGACGCAACGACGCCCAGCGATGTCCTCGTCTATGGCATGGGCTATTCGGGCCAGAGATACAGTCCGCTCACCCAGATCAACAAGCAGAATGTCGGCAAGCTGGTGCCGGTCTGGGCCTATTCGCTCGCCGACCTCCAGGGTGGAGAGTCCTTCCCGATCGTCAAGGACGGCGTCATCTACATCACCACCCACAATTCGACGGCCGCCGTCGATGCGATGACCGGCAAGCAGATCTGGCGCGTCATTCACGAGTACCCGCGTGAGACGCTGCAGGTCGTCTGTTGCGGAATCGTCAATCGCGGCGCGGCAATCTACGAAGGCATGATCATCCGCGCGCTCATGGACGATCGGATGATCGCGCTCGACGCCAAGACCGGCAAGGAACTCTGGCAGGTCAAGTCGCCCGATCCCGTCACCCACGCCAACGGCTACGCCATGACCGGCGCGCCGCTGATCGTCAACGGCGTCGTTATCGTGGGCGTCGCCGGCGCCGAATTCAGCCACCGCGGCTTGCTGGAAGGTTATGACGCCAAGACCGGCAAGCATCTGTGGCGCACCTACACCATTCCTGCCAAAGGCGAGCCGGGCTCCGAGACGTGGGAAGGCGATTCCGAGACCACGGGCGGCGGCAGCAGCTGGGTGACCGGCACCTACGATCCGGACCTCGACCTCGTCTATTGGGGCGTCGGCAACCCGTCGCCGTGGAATCCGCGCGCGCGCAAAGGCGACAACCTCTATACCAATTCGATCTTCGCCATCCGGCCGAAGACCGGCGAACGGGTCTGGTACTTCCAGATGACCCCCAACGATCCGTTCGATTACGACGCCGTGCAGACGCCGGTGCTCGGCACCATCAATATAGGCGGAACGCCGCACAAGGTGGTGATGCAACCGAACCGCAACGGCTTCCTCTATGTCCTCGACGCCAAGGACGGCAAGCTCATCGCAGCGAACGCGTTCGAGAAGGTGAACTGGGCGAGCGGCATCGACAAGGAAACCGGGCGTCCGATCACGACAGAGGTTTTCCAGGGCGCGCTGGCGGGCAAGAACGTCACCGTGTGGCCGTCGGTCACCGGCGGCACCAACTGGCAACACACCTCATTCAGCCCGCACACCGGCCTCCTCTACATCAACACCGTGCATGTCGGCATGACCTACGAGGCCGGTACTCCGCCCAAGCTGTCGCCCGGCAGCCCCTCCGGCCCCGGCAGCGTCAAACGCACCGTCGTCGCCGACGATCCGAATGTGCGCGGCTTCCTCAAGGCGGTCGATCCGCTGACCGCGAAGCCGAAGTGGGAGGTGCCCTACCGCAGTCCGAACTTCTCCGCGCTCATGACCACCGCGAGCGACCTCGTCTTTACTGGCGTTCTGACGGGCGAATTCCAGGCGCGCGACGCGACGGACGGCAAGCTGTTGTGGAACTTCCAGACCGCATCCGGCATCGTCGGCCAGCCTGTCACCTGGGAGCGAAACGGCAAGCAATACGTCACCGTGCTGAGCGGCATCGGCGGCGTCTACACCACGCGCGGCGGCGACCCCAATCTCGTAAATCTCCCGACCGGCGCGACGCTATGGACCTTCGCGCTGTTCGATAAGTGATGCGGGATCACTGAAATCGCGACCGTCATTCCGGGGGCCGAGCGCAGCTCGGCAGCCCGGAGTGATGAGCTGTTGACGCATCAGGGCACCAACATCTCAGAACCGTAGGGTGGGCAAAGGCGGCCAAGGCTTCGCACTCTGTGCGAGGCAATCGGTCCGCCGTGCCCACGTTCGACGTCACCGCAAGCGGCGGCGCTCCGGTGGGCACGCTTCGCTTTGCCCACCCTACCAAGAACGACATCCCGTCACTTCTTCCCGAGGAGCACGTCGATGTAGCCCGGCTTCGGGCCATCGGGGAGGATGTCGTCGCGGTTCCACCAGCCGCCGCCGAGTGCCTGGTATAAGGCGGCGGTGTCGGCGAGCCGCGCCGCCTGCGCCTGCACCAGATTGAGTCGCGCGAGCTCATAGCTGCGCTGCGCGTTGAGCAGCGTGAGATACGTGATGGTGCCGTCCTGGTACTGGACGCGGGTGAGGTCGTTGTTCTCCTGCGCGACGCGCAGCGCTCGCTCCTGCACCTCGAGCGCACGCGCGTCGTCCTGCAACGCGCGCAGCACGTCGGCGACGTTCTGGAACGCCTGCAGCACGGTGTTGCGATACTGCGCGTCGGCCTGCTCGAATGCAGCCTGCGCGGCACGCTCCTGATGGAGCAGCGTGCCGCCGTGGAAGATCGGCTGGGTTCCGGCCGCCATCATGCTCCATATGATGGTGTTGGGCGTGAACATCGTCGGCGCGCTCAGCGCCGCGGTACCGTAGTCGGCCGTGAGAGTGAGCTGCGGCAGCATGTTTGAGATCGCGACACCGATCTGCGCGCTCATCTGGTGAAGCTGCTCTTCGGCGGCGCGCACATCGGGCCGCTGCTGCACGAGATGCGACGGCAGGCTCACTGGCAGTTTGGTCGGCAGATGCAGGCTTGCGAGAGTGACGGCTTCGCCGCGGCCTTGATTGGGGAAATGCCCGGTCAGCGTCATCAACAGGTGGCGTTGCTGGGCGAGCTGCTTCTGCAGCGGCGGCAGCGTCGCCTCGGTCTGCGTCAGCTGGGACTCCTGCGCCAGCACGTCGGTGCGCGGCGCGCTGCCCGCCTCGAACTGGTTGCGCACCACCGTGAGCTGCTGCCGCTCGGCCTTGATGATGTCCTGGGTCGCCGCGATCTGGCCGCGCAGCGACGCTTCCTGGATCGCGGCCATCACGACATTGGACGTCAGCGTGAGATAGGTCGCTTCGAGCTGGAAGCGCTGGTAGTCCGCCTGCGCCTGGGAGGATTCGATCTGCCGCCGCTTGCCGCCGAACACGTCGGGCGAATAGGAGACGTTGACCGTCGTCTGCAACAGGTTGAAGACGAGCGGCGGCCCGTTCTGGCCAAAGGTCGCGAGCGAGAATTGCTGACGTTGCGCCGAAGAATTGGCGTCGATCTGCGGCAGCTGCGTTCCCTCGGTCGCGTAGAGATTCTCCCGCGCCTGTCGCAGCGCGGCCTGGGCGGCTTGCAGGCTCGGACTGGCCGTGAGCGCTTCGGTGACGAGTTCGTTGAGCGGGCGCGAGTGGAAGAGCGTCCACCATTCCCCCGGAATGTCCTTGTCGATTACGAATTTCTGCGACGCACCGGTGGCGCCGGGCGCCGAGATCGTCGCGGCCGGCAATTTCGTATCGGAATAGCCGCCTTCTTCCGGCGGCGGCGGCGTCAGAAAATTGGGGCCGACCGCACAACCCGCAAGCACAGCAACGCCTGCTGCGGCGACAGCGCGGCGCGAGAGCAGAATTAAAGTCGATGCGAGATCAAAGCGGGATATGCGGCCGAATCGCGTGCCGCCACACGACAGACAATATCGCCGATGTGAGTCCAAAATCGATACCACGCACAGCGGAATCTCGCGCAGGCCGCAAATAACAGTAGTTGTCGGTGAATACGCCCGTCAATCAGTGCGCCGACGATCGCAATAAACCGTTGCAGACCGGACACAGTTCCACTGCAGCCGGTAACGCGGGAATCTCACGTCCGTTACCGGAACAGCAGGCAGGCGTCGCCGTAGGAATAGAACCGATAGCCCGCCGCGATCGCGTAAGCATAGGCGCGCTTCATGGTGTCGAGACCGCAGAATGCCGCCACCAGCATGAACAACGTCGAGCGCGGCAAATGGAAATTGGTGAGCAGCACGTCGATCGCACGGAAGCGGTAACCGGGCGTGATGAAGAGAGCGGTATCGCCGCCGAATGGTGCAATCGTGCCGTCTTCGCCCGCCGCGCTTTCGATCAACCTCAATGATGTTGTGCCGACCGCGACGATGCGACCGCCCGCGGCACGGACAGCGTTGAGTTGGGCCGCGGTTTCCTTGGTCACCTCGCCCCACTCGCTGTGCATCTTGTGCTGCGAAACCTCCCCGGCCGTCACCGGCAGGAAGGTACCCGCGCCGACGTGAAGCGTCACCTTAGCAAGCCCGATGCCGCGATCGGCGAGGCGTGCCATCAGCGCGTCGGTGAAATGCAGGCCGGCGGTCGGCGCAGCAACCGCGCCCTCCTCTCTGGCAAACATTGTCTGATAATCGACATTGTCCTGCTCATCCGGAGCCCGCCGCGCCGCGATGTAGGGCGGCAACGGCACCTCGCCGCGCTCTGCGATGGCCTGGTCGAGCACCGCGCCGTGAAACGCAAAGGCCAACGTGACCTCGCCCGCCTCGCCTTTCGCTTCAACGGTCGCATCGAGTTGGCCGAGAAAGCACACCCGGCCCTCTTCTCCGAACCTGACGACGTCGCCTTGCGCAAGCTTGCGCGCCGGCTTGACCAGCGCGCGCCACCGCGAACCGTCGAGCCGCCGGATCAAGGTCGCCTCGATCTTCGGCTCGGTCTCGCGGCCGATGCGTCGGCCCCGCAGCCGCGCCGGAATCACCTTGGTGTCATTGACGACGAGCGTGTCGCCCGCCCGCAGCAAATCCGGCAGATCCCGCACCACGCGGTCTTCGAGAGCGTCGCCCGGCGGCCGCACCACCAGAAGCCGCGCCGCATCGCGCGGACTTGCCGGCCGCAGCGCAATGCGCTCGGGCGGCAAATCGAAGTCGAAGTCCTCGATGCGCATGGTCGGGTCGGCGAGGCATCCCGGATTTCGCTTCGCTCAATCCGGGCTACGGTCCCACCGCTTCCTTCGTCGTGTAGCCCGGATTGAGCGAAGCGAAATCCGGGAAACAGCGTTTCTCACTTCGCGTCAGCGGCCATGCGCGCGGTGACAATCGTGTCGGGGTCGACCGCCGGCTCGCCGCGCTTGATCTTGTCGACGTTCTCCATGCCGGAGGTCACCTGTCCCCAGACGGTGTATTGCCCGTCGAGCCATTTCGACGGCTCGAAGCAGATGAAGAACTGGCTGTCGCCGGAATCCGGGCTCTGCGCGCGCGCCATCGAGACGGTGCCGCGCACGTGCTTTTCCTTGGAGAACTCGGCCTTGAGCTTCTTGCCAGAGCCGCCGGTACCGGTGCCGTGCGGGCAGCCAGTCTGGGCCATGAAGCCGTCGATGACGCGGTGGAATTTGACCCCGTCATAGAAACCCTCGCGCACCAATTCCTTGATGCGGGCGACGTGACCGGGAGCAAGATCAGGGCGCATGACAATGGTGATCGGGCCCTTCGAGGTCTCAAGCAGCAACGTGCTTTCCAAATCCTGTGCTTCGCTCATAGTTCCGCTTTCTTTTCCTTGCGTGTTTCAATGATGGGAAAGACGAATGGACGCCCGGCAATGGCGCCGCCGAGCTCCTTGGTGATGGGGAGCGGCGTGCAGCGGTCGAGCATGTCGACGACCGCGCGCTGATAAGCCGCCCTGATCTCGGCCGGCACCCCCGGCGTGACGAAGGTGAAGCGCGGCTCACCCAGAATTTCGCCGTCACGGGTGAAGGAAAGACGCACGGTCACGCGCATGCCGGGCCGCGCCATGTATTCCGGCGGCATCTGCAGGCACCGCGCCATCAGCGGCCCGATCTCGTCTAGTCGATTGGCGAGTTTCGGCGCGGGCGCGGATGGCGCCGGCGCCGCCGGTGCGGCGTCCTGGGCGTTTGCGCTCGGCAAAATGCCGAACCCCAACGCGACGAGGCTAACCGCAATTGCTACCAGCGCCGCACCTAGTCCCCTCTCCCGCTTTCGGGGGAGGGTCAGGGAGGGGGCCTGTCTGCGAGGTCGTGCCGTGGAGTGTGCCCCCTCCCTGACCCTCCCCCGAAAGCGGGAGAGGGGAAAGAAAGAGACAGCAGATGCGGCGCGCTTACGGATGCTGAACATCGGGTGCCGCGGGCGTTGCCGGCGTTCCGGACTCAGCAGGTGCAATGGGCGCCGTGGCCGGCGGCGATTTGGGCGCGTCGGCACTCTTGGTATTTTCTGCCACGCGCGTCTCGATGATCGGAACCACGAAAGGCCGGCCCGCGATGGCGCGGCCGAGGCTGTCGGTGATGGGCAGCGGCATGCAGCGATCGACCATGTTCATGGCGGCCTCACGATAGGCCGCCTTGACGTCATCCGGCGCCTCGTGGGTCGTATAGGTGAAGCGCGGCTTGCCGAGCAGTTCGCCATTGCGCTTGAAGGCAAGCTTGATCGTCACCCGCATGCCGGTGCGCACCTCATCCTCGGGCGGCATTTCCAGGCACTTGGACAACAGCGGCCCCATCTGGTCGATCCGGTTTGCCTTGTCGTTGCGATCGAGCGGTGCCAGCGGACCGACGTGGCCTTGAACGTGCAGCACCGGAACCTGGTTCAACGGGTAGTTTCCGTACGGGATACACCCCGGCGCGCTGTGAATGCCGCAGAAGCCCGGCGTGTATGGATGATGGTTCAGCACGCTGCCGAAGCCGGGCGTGCACGGATGACGCGCGAAGACGCTCGTCGTGCATTGGGCCGACGCCTCCCGGGGCGCGGCCGCAAGGCCGCACGCGAGCGCGATTGCCCCCGCGATCCCCGGTAGCGTCAGCCGCGCGTTCATTTGGCGTCCGCCGCGACCCGCACAGTGACCATCTTGTCGGGATCCTGCACGGGCTCGCCCTTCTTGATCTTGTCGACCACGTCCATGCCGGACAGCACCTGCCCGACCACCGTGTACTTGCCGTTCAGGAACGAGCCGTCGTCATACATGATGAAGAACTGGCTGTTGGCCGAGTTGGGGTCGGTCGCGCGGGCCATGCCGACGATGCCGCGCGTAAACGGCACGTTGGAGAACTCGGCCTTGAGGTCAGGGTACTTCGAGCCGCCGGTGCCGTTGCCGCGGGCACCGTCGCCGGTCTGGGCCATGAAGCCCGAAATCACCCGGTGGAACGGCACGTTGTCGTAGAACTTCTCGCGCGCGAGCTGCTTCATACGAGCGACATGTTGGGGCGCGATGTCCGGCCGCAACTTGACGACGACGCGACCTTTCGTCGTATCGATGATGAGCGTGTTCTGCGGGTCGGCGCCGGCCGGAAGCCCTTGGGCGGTGGCTGACGCTGCAAACGCAGGAACCAAGCTCGCGACCAGGGCCGCGACGGCGATCATTCGAAGCATGAGCATTTCCTCTTAAGCGGTTGGTTGAGGTCCAAACTTGGTTTTCAGCCGCTGCGCGACCGCTGCCGGCACAAAGGCTGAAACATCGCCGCCCATGCCGGCTATCTGACGCACCAAGGTGGCGGTAATCGGACGCACCGGCGTGGATGCGGGGAGAAAAATGGTCTGCACCATCGGCGCCATGGCAGCATTCATCCCGGCAAGCTGCATTTCATAGTCGAGATCGGTTCCGTCCCGCACGCCGCGGATCATCACGGTGGCGCCGATGCGTTGCGCGGTCGTGACGGTGAGATCGTTGAAGGTGATGCAAGCGAACTCGCAGCCCGCCTCCCGTACCATGACACCACAAGTCTCTTCCACCATGGCGACGCGCTCGTCGGCAGAAAACAGCGGGGCCTTGCCGGGGTGGATTCCGATGGCAATGACGAGACGCCCCATGAGCCGCGCCGCCTGGCGCACCACGTCGATGTGACCGTTGGTCACCGGATCGAACGAGCCGGCATAGAGGGCAGTCGGTCGCATGGCAGGAGTTTGGGGCTACGTCTGGGGTTACGGCAATCGTCAAATGCGCGGGCTTGGCCTGCCGGGGGCCGAACCCGTCGCCAGTACGGCTAACGTGCACCCTACTCTCGTCATTGCCCGGCTTGACCCGGCAATCCAGTACTCCGCAGAGCTTGGTTACTGGATCGCCCGGTCAAGCCGGGCGACGACGACATGGGTCGTCTCACCGCTAAATGCTCTAGCGGGTGCAGTCCGCACCCGCAAGGTGGCACCGGCCACGGCCAAAACCGCCACCTGGCAATTTTTTTCATCCCAATCGAAAATTTTTGCAGAAACCTTTGAACCTCTGATGGCCCCCGCGCGACTGACCAAGTGGGTGGGAGCCGTATCCGGCTCGAAGCGCAAGTTTGGGGGGGGGGGGCGGGGTTCACATGATCAAAATCGTCGCAGCCGGTGCCGGTGCAGCTCTGCTCCTGGGTTCGGTGATGTTGCTCCCGGGCATGACCCCGATGGTCAATGCCGGAACGGCCATGCAGCAGCGCGTCGTCGTCATTTCCAACGCCAAGGCCAAGGCCGACCGCCTCGACATTCGCAACTATGGCCCAGGCTGCTCCGAGCGCGGCTGGCGCCATTACGAGGTAAGCTGCATCCGCGATGCGGCCAATGCGCTGGCGAAGCGGATCCGGGTCGTCAAACTCGACCATCTCCCGACCGAAATCAGCTTCGCCACCGGCCACTGACCGCGGCCCCGGCGACCCACCCGTTTCACTTAACCTAGCGATCGCAGGTCCCGAGCGCCGGCCGTATGGCCGGCGTTGCCGTTTGTAGGTGCTGACGCGTTCCGCGGCGCAAACCTTGCGCAAAATCGACAATCGTGATAGGAATAAATGCCGCGGCGTTGAGCCCGCAAGCTGGATATTGACCGATATGAAACGACTACTTCCTGTCTTCCCGGAACGCGACCAATTCCCTCAGGCCGGCGGACGCTTCCCTGTTACACTGATGCAGCCCACCGTCATAACGCGTTGATCTCAAAGACGATGGAGGCGTTTCGAGGTCTCAAAACCGGTCGATTTTCTGGTTTTCCCTGTTATTTTCCCTGTTCTCAGGGCCATGCCGTCGCCGGAACGAACTAAAATAGTATAGTAATGGCAGTAGGTTAAGTTGCATGGCCCATCGGCCTGTCCCAGGTTTGTCCCAAAGGTGTAACGCGGGCCGCAGAGGCTTTGCCTGCCGCGGCCGGCGAGCCTAACTGCAAAGTTTGCGTGTGCCCGTCGGTCATTGCATCCTCCCATGGTCATGGGCGAGAGCATAGCGCGATGCCGCTAGGTAGAGCACCTCGGGGGGTCGCAGGTTCAAATCCTGCCACTCCGACCAAGTTCAAGCACTTAGCCAATTCCGAAAAATTCGCGCCCAAGAAATTGCCCAAGAAATTGGTTGTTCGGGTCTATCGCGATCTCTACGAGGGAAGATTGGTTGACCAAGCTTCGCGAGACAACTGTTGCTCTTCTTCGAGGTGCAGAAGCTGTGTGTCGGAATGTGTCGGCGCATCGCGCTGCTTGACACGGTTGCGATCAGATGTCGCGTGGTTGGGCTCAAGCGCACTTTCACGTGGTCGGGTGAACGCGTGGGGCTGCCTGCCGCAAATCTCGCCCAATTCCCAACGCGAATGCTGCGGCCGGCACATGATGCGGCTGACGAACGACCAGGCGTCGCGCAACGGCTTCGCCATCCGGCTTGCGCCCATCGGCCCCGCCGTCAACCGTATCGGTAACGACTGGATGCATGTCGGCAAGTTCGAGCCGACCGAGGCGAAGTCTGCTAAAAAAAAAGCAAAGCGTCGGGGCGAGTGATCACATGCGAGCCGTCAACGACCACCTCGATAACATCGTCCGGCCGGCGCTACAGAACTACATCGAGGCCGAGCGGGCGCTGGATCGGGCCAACCACTCCAAAGACGCGACGACGATCGACGCCGCGCGCGGCGAGGTCACCCGCAACGACGGCAAGAAGTATGCGCTGCAGTGGATCGTGCAGAACAGCTACGACGCCTGGATGAAGGTGCTCGGGCTGCCGCAGAAGCCGCTCTGGCAGTATTGAGGCCCTGCACGATGGCCAACCAAGACCAGATCGTTGCGATGATGCGCAACTTCCCGCCGGAGGCGGAGCTGCTGCAGATGGCGCCCGAGGATCTGGGGATGCACTTGCTCAAATATATGACGAGAGGACGCGCCGAGACGAACCGGTTCAACTTCCTGCAGATGGTCGCGGACGGCCAAGTCGCGTTCCGCTTCATGGAGGCCTGGAATTGGTTGACGCGCGAAGGATTCCTGGCCTTGGCGCCGAACGACATGTACGGCCAGAACCACTTTGTCACGCGCGCAGGCGAAGCGGTCGCGCAGCTCGACGATCTTGACGTCTGGCGCAAGGCAAACCTCTTCCCGGACTACTTCGACGCTGCGCTGGTGCGCTACGTGAAGCCGCTGTTCGCTCGGGGAGACTACGACACGGCGGTTTTCCGCGCGTTCAAAGAGGTGGAGACCCGCGTTCGGAAGAAAAGCGGCTTCAGGTCCGAGTACGGACGAGGCCTGATGCTGAAGGCCTTTGGCGAGAACGGGCCGCTGATGGCCGGCGACGCGGAGGGGAGGAAGGCTGCGCGCGAACTGTTCGCGGGCGCCATCTCGTTCTGCAAAAATCCAAGTTCGCATCACGAGATCGATTTCGATGATCCGCGCGAGGTCGTCGACATGATCTCGTTTGCCAACCAGCTCCTGCGGATCGTTGACCGGCTCTAGTTCAGCGTCGGAACAGCATGAGCGCGGCGATGAAGGCGAGGACCGCGAGAATCCCACCGAGCAGCGAATAGACACGCGCCGGCAGTTCGACGACAGCCGGCTTCGGCGGTACGGCGCCTTCGTTTGAGCGCCTCTGGGGAGAGGCGATACCCTCCGAAGGCAAAGGTCGTGTGTTCGAATCACGCCGGGCGCGCCAGCGAAATCAACAACTTAACCTATGAAAGTTCTGAGCCAACCTGCTGTCAGCTACCATATAGCTACCAGTTCGCAGCAAACGAAAGCAAGACCGGGGCAAGACCGGTAGGCTTGTCGGCGCCTCGCGAGCTTTTCGTCCGCAAACGAACCTTCGAAGGTAGAGCACCTCGTTCGGGACGAGGGGGTCGCAGGTTCAAATCCTGCCACTCCGACCAACACTTAGCCGAAATCAGAACGTCTACCGGCACCGATTGCGGCACCGTTATTTGCCGAAAGGTTACAGCGCCCGCGCAAAGCTTTTTTCGATCTCGGAACGCCGGCGGGCGGTGGCCTATCCGTTCAACGTCGGCACCGGCGCGCGAGCTGGCTGAAGACCTGATTCCGTTTTTGCGTCTTCGACAGGCAGGTTCCGAAGCGAATGTGGCCCATCCGCTGGCAACTGTCATATCACGCCGCCGCCTCTTCAAGAGGCTCTTCGGAATCCCATTCCTCAGGCCCCTCATCATACGCCTCCGCAACTACGCCAGCCTGGAATAACTCCGGATCGCGCGTGATGCTTTTGCCGGTCGCGGCCTCGATCCGCCGAAGCAAGGCATCGGCACGAGCCGCGTAGCATTCCCAAATCGATCGGCGCGGAGCAGCCCTGGCTCGATGCAATGAGAACACAAAATCTCATCCATCTTGTCCGGTCCAATTCCCGCGGCGCGCTCGATCGCTGGCATGTACTTCGAAGGCGCACGGCCACCGATCTGGCGGTTGGTCTGGGCCGCCAGCGGCGTCTTATTGATAACGCTATTATAGGTGTCAGGCTTGATGCCGGCCGACTTGCACCACTTCTCCGGGAATATGTGGTGGATAGCGACCTTATCGTCAAAAAAAGTCTGTGCCTCGATCGGCTCGCCGGTACGGAAATCGCGTCCACCGTCCCGCATCAAGAGCGCGTAAAGCCCCTTGTAGGCCGAACTGCTTCGTGTACGCAGCGTGAGGAGCCGATTGGCCTGGAAACTCAACTCCTGAATTGTAATCGGCTCCGCTCCCTCGCCTCGCACCAGTGCCACGACTTCGGGCAGATCGCGCGCGAAGCGGCTTTCAGTAGCGCCACCGTAGAGTTCACCTAGCACCCCGCACCAATACCAGCGCGCGATGTTTTGGCGTGCTCCTTCGGTCTCCCCGTCCTTCCCGAGGTCCGCGAAGATCGCGGCGAGCGGCACAAGTTGAGTGCGATATGGCAAATCCCGTGCCTTAAAAATCTTCTGCCCGTAAAGGAAGCGCGCAGCACGAATGAATCCGGCCTCGGCGCGGTCAGCCCACGTTCGCCAGTCGGCCACTTCGAGCTTCAGAATGTCCTTTCGCTTGCAACTGATACCGGGCGCGTTGTCAATGAGGACACCTGACGTGAGCGCGAGGCGGCGACGTGCCTGCGTCGCTAGCAGCGAAATTGCTTGAAGAAAGTCATCACTTTGGAGGGTTCTCAGTACCGGATGCAGGCTCTTCAGGCGCTCTTCTCGCGCGTTCCAGTCGTCGCGAAGCTGGAAATTCTCTGCAGCGAAAGACGCAGTCAGTAGCTCAAACACGGTGAGCGCAACTCCGCCGGTATTCACGCGCTCGAACACTAGGCAGACGGCTTCCTTCGGCGTCTCCTTCTTTAGCTCGATCACTGGCAACTGATACTGCTCAAAACGCTTTATGACCTCGCGCTCAAATACATCAAAAAGCTGGATCTTCTCAGGAGTGTATCGCCAATACTTGTTGTATGCTTGGCGCCACTCGGCACTTGCGAAAATGCAGTTGGTAGGGAAGAGGTCAGCTGCATATTCGCGCTCCAATGTGGTCACATCTTGCGTGATCTCGCCCCCGAATGCTCTGACCTGCTTATCTTCAGGGATGCTCAGCACCGCCTCTTCGCGGTCATCTTCGGCTGCGATAGCTTTCTTCATGTCCACGTAATACCAGCGGTTGATCGGCCTACGCTTGGTGTCCTTGGTATCGACAGCGGCACTGCTCATCAGCGCTCGGTAAAGAGAGGTTATGCGTTGCTGGCCATCTAGAATCAGGGTCTCCGGGACGATGCCTCGGAGCCGTTCAGATGTGCCTGCAACCGGCCGCGGTTTGAATCGTATGTTTTCCCCGCCCGTCTGGAGCAGCATTACAGCACCGATCGGGAACGAGACGGAGATGCTCGCAAGAAGGCTCCGAATGCGATCATCATCCCAGACCCAGCCGCGCTGGAAATCGGGAAGCTGAAGCCGACCATTATCGGCTCGCGCCAACAGGTCCTGCAAAGGCGTCTTAGTACTGTCAAAGCTGGCGCCGATCATAATGCAATTCCTCCAATCAAGAGGCGCCCGGTACAACTCGCGGTCCACCGAGGTGGCGCGGACAAGGCGATGCATAGAGTTTGCCCTACAGCGGCCGGGCTAAGCAACTAGTCCCTTAATCGTCTGCAAGAGCGCAACAGGCAATTTCGTCACGTTTCATGCGCCAGCTTTCGGCGTTAGACAGGATTTATGGGGCACCTTGTCATACTCTAGCTGTGTGCGGGCCTTCGCGAAAACTTGTTTGCAGTTGCTTGTTTCCGGAGTTCGACTTCGTTACCTTTAGACATGCAGCGTTTGGCAGGCGACATTCAACTCAGTGCTTCCGATCTCGCGGGGCACCTAAACTGCCGCTATTTAACGACGCTCGACATCGAAGTCTCAAACGGCACGTTGGCAAAGCCGAAAATATGGGACCCAGTATTGGAGATTTTGGCAGAGCGAGGCGCGCTACACGAAAGGAGCTATGTTGAGCGGTTGAAAGCAGACGGTTTTTCGGTCGCTGTCATCGACGGTGTTGGAATCGAAACCGGCACGGTGGCAAAAACACTCGAGGCCATGAAGGCCGGCCCACCAATTATTGCACAAGGGGCGCTAAAAGCGGGACACTGGAGCGGACGCGCTGATATACTTCGACGAGTTCGAGGAATCGAGCGACCTGGGCTCCTGGTCTTATGAGGTCATTGATACTAAGCTCGCCCGCGAGACCAAAGGAAGCACGGTTCTTCAGATCTGTTTGTACAGCGACCTGCTCGGCTCTATTCAGAAGCGAGTGCCACAATTCGCACACGTGGTCTGGTCCTTCTCGCGCGCCGACGAGAAGGTAACGTTCGAGCGCTTCGTCGATTTTGCGATGCGGCGATGGGAGCAAGCCCCCGACCCCATAAAAACACCTAACTCGGTGTCTTCGGAACCGGGTGCAGGCCACAGGTGCTGATCGCGGAAGCCGACGCCTTCGTCGCCCAGTGGAAGGACTTGAAATTGCGGGACGGCCGCGACCGCATCGTGCGTCACGGCCACGGACCTCAGCGCGCAATCCAGACCGGGGTTGGGCCGGTCGAGGTCCGGCGCGCCAAGGTGCGCGATCGGGCTGAAGTAGGCGCGGACGAGAAAATCCGCTTCAGCTCGTCGATCCTGCCGAAGTGGGCGCGGCGGACAAAGAGCCTCGATGCGCTGTTGCCGATTCTCTACCTGCGAGGGGTGTCGACCGGCGACTTCCAGGAAGCACTCGCCGCCCTCCTGGGCAAGGACGCGCCGAACCTATCGCCGGCCGTGATCACGCGGCTGACGGAGGAGTGGCAGGCCGATTACGATGCCTGGCAGAAGCGCGACTTGTCAGCGCGGCGATACGTGTACGTCTGGGCGGATGGGGTCTACCTGCAGGCGCGAATGGAAGAGGCCGCCGAATGCATGCTCGTGCTGATCGGCGCCACACCTGAAGGCAAGAAGGAATTCATCGGCTTCCAGACCGGGGTGCGGGAGAGCGCGCAGAGCTGGCGCGAACTCCTCATCGACGTCAAGCGACGTGGCCTCGAGATCGCGCCGGATCTCGCGGTCGGCGACGGCGCGCTCGGCTTCTGGAAGGCCATCGATGAGGTCTTTCCCGGCACCAGGCATCAGCGGTGTTGGGTTCATAAGACCGCCAACGTGCTCAACAAGGTCGCCCTTTCGGTCCAGGTCAACATGAAGGCAGACCTTCGAGAGATTTACGGCGCGCCGACCCGCGCGGCTGCCGAAGCTGCGATCGATGTGTTCGCCGACAAATATGGCGCCAAGTATGAGAAGGCGGTCGCCTGCCTGACCAAGGATCGGGAAGCTCTGCTCGCCTTCTTCGACTTCCCGGCCGAGCACTGGGACCATCTGCGCACATCAAACCCGATCGAGAGTGTGTTCGCCACGGTTCGAACCGTGCGGACGAAGGGAGCCTTGTCGGCGAAGACCGCCAAACTCATGGTATTCAAACTCGTCAACGCCGCCGCGAAAACATGGCGGCGATTGAAGGGTGAAAACCAGTTGCCGAAAGTGGTCCGAGGCGTCAAATTCCAAAACGGCATCGAGGTTATTGAAATGCCGGCCCACCACGCCGCCTGATCGACCTCGTCACCCAATCTCCCGCATAGCTCGCGGCACGTCGACGAGCACCCGAACCGTCCTCATCGAAGCGGCAAGCGCCCTCTCAATCATTCCGTCCGACGACGCCTCGACCAGCGCAGCCGCGACCACGAGAACCGAAGCCTCCTCCACGGCTCAATAAAGCCCCGCACAGTCGTCTCCCTTCCCCAAATCCGTGACCCACACCGCGCCCAATTCCCATACACCATAATTTCGATTTTCGTGAGCTGCCAGGCGAGCGTCGCTCGCCCTCGTGCACGACGAAGTCGGCATGTTATACTGGCCCGGATGCCGAAGAAAAAGGAGTCCGAGTTCGACACACTTGCGCGCCTCATCAAGAGCGAAAGCGAGGATATCCGGGCAGAAATCTCTGAAACCCGTACAGACCTTGGCAATCTTCGCGGAGAGGTCAGCGGCCTCCGCAAGGAGATGCGGGAAGGCTTTAGCGGCATCAACCGCCGCCTCGATCACATCATCCAAATGCAGCTCGACGAACACGCCCGGCGCATCAAAAAGCTGGAGACCGCAGTCTTCTCAAAATAGCTTCGAGCCCTGTTCGGAGCACCGCCGCCGCCGATCGAAACCGGCATACCTGGCATTGTAGCGACAGCTACGTATCTTTCCTGAGTTGAGCGTGACGCCAATCCCGCTAACGTAGCCCCATGGGGACTTTTATCTACCGCTGCCCGACCACCGGGTATCAGGTTCAGGGCTGGGTTGACGACAATCCTGAGAATGAGACCGAGACCTATCAGCCGGTGACATGCCTTGCCTGCGGCCGGGTTCACCTGGTCAATCCCAAAACCGGCCAGACGCCTACTGATGCGGCCGCGGACTCCCCTTTGGAGGTTGCAGCTGAACCAGACGGCCCGCGACGAGGGACCTAAGAGGACAACCGTCTAGGGCAACAGCGGAGATCAGAAATGGCGCGCGGCACGGTGAAGTGGTTCAATTCGCAAAAAGGGTACGGCTTCATCCAGCCACAGAGCGTGTTCGTTCACATCTCCGCTGTCGAGAAGGCCGGCCTTACCAGCCTGAATGAAGGTCAGATTGTTGAATACAAAGAGGTCTCGAATAGAGGCAAAACATCGGCGGAAAATCTCAAAGTTCAGCGCTGATCGACGGCCTAGATTGCCGGCTCGACATGCCAGACACATTGGGCAGGGCGACTGCCTACCACGAGCTTGCAGACGAAAGTCTGAAACTCTCCGAGCGTGCCGCTGATGACGAAATTCGCGGGCAGTACCGCGCAATCGCCTTGGGCTATTTGGTGAAAGCGCGGGCCGAACTCACACGAGCGGAAGAAAACCGCATCCGCAAGCGACCACAGCCATAAGCCCCTCCGACCAAGCTCCGCCCAGCGGTTCAACCGACCCACCAGCACCCCACCACGTTGCAAATCCGTCGGCTGCCACTCGCTTGCGGTCGCGAGCTGCGACGCATAGGTTTCGATTTGTCATGTCGCCGTTCGACCCAGCCGATTATTCAGTTGTCGTAAAGCGTAGAGCGCGCCCTCCGAAACCGTGGAGGTGGGAGATTTATCGCGCAGGGAGAGCAAACTCGATAGAGCAGTCGCCGCTTTACTTCGAGACCATGGCGACGGCCGGCAGGGCAGGAAAAGAAGCTCTCAAGGAGCTGTTGGAGAAACTCCGTTCCGAACACCACCAATCGCCGTTCGTGTGACGCGTCACCCTCCCGGTTTTTCCACGCTCGCGAGTAACAAAAAGCCCCGCAACGCGCGGGGCTGCCAGGTGTTCCGACGGAACTGAGAGACAAGTCTAGCCCTCGGGATAGCCTGCCATAAATTCGCGAAGGCAAAGAGCAATTCCCGCCAGCAAAATTCCCAATACTACGACCCGTACCATCACGTAGATGGTCCCATACTGCAAAATGCAACCACCTCTCATGAGAGGCCTCCTGCCTGGTGTGCGAGCTGCCGAACAAATTCGGCGGCTCGCTCCAAGCACGAGGCGAATGCGTTAGAATAACCGATTAAGCATTGTAGTCAAATAATGAATGACCCGCAATTATAGTCGGGCAATCGTTGTCAGCGACCACTGCCATATAGACTCACCCATATCGCAAAATCGACCAGCGGAAAAACAAGGAACAGCATTTCCGGAACCCGTTGGAGCAAAATCAATCTACCGGGTAACTCCTCCGAAAGTTCCGAATATCCGCCGCGCATCTGGGCCAGCTGTGTTCGATGGTGCTGGAATCGCTGCCGGTGACGGCGCATGACCGTACAGAAGACGAGGCTTAGAACACTGAGTAAAGCCGTGCCGATAAGCCAATGCCAGATTGGGAAGTGCTCGTGCTCCGCTACCCGCCGTGCGCCGAGACGCTCATGCATATCCCTTCGGAGATAATACAAATTCAAACTGGCAGCGGTCAGAACAGTGATGCCCCACTGCACCGTGCTGTTCATGAGGTTTCTTGTCGCGCGCAGTTCTTCGCGAAGCCACTGCTCTTTCACCCTTCAGGCGGTCGAGTTCATCGGCAGCCATGTCGCGCCCGTCACTGGCAGTATACAGCAACCGACACCATTGCCTACGTCGCCATCGATCAGAACGGCCTCACCGCAACCACCACCAGAACCGTCATCATCGAAGCCCCCTCCACCGTCCCGATCGCCGCCGCCTCCCCTTCAATCTTTCCAAGCGACGACGCCTCGACCGCCCCAACCACCATTACGCAATGAAGCAAGCCCTCGACGGGCTCTACCAGAGCACCGAAGCCAGCCTGCAACTCGCAGCCCACGCGGGGACGTGGGAGTGGAAAGAAGTTCAGGCGAAAGCTAGCTAGGCTATGTTCGCGTGCAGCACTAAGGCCATTGCGCACGTCTTGATGTCTTGCAGCAGTCGTCCGAGCGCCGTTCTTACCGGCTCTGACATTGCTTCTTCGTCTTCGTAATAGTCAACTGTCGTTTCGCATGCATGAGCAGAGTCCGCGATTTCTTTATAGATTTCCTTTAGACCACGAACAGGAGTCTTTGTTTGTGCTGCAGCTGTGATTGCTCGCTCTATTTGATTTAGCGCATTAGTGTGCCTGTTTAGGACATCGACAGTCGTTTTTTCAAATTGTTGCGTATCGTCCATCGCTTCCATCCCTTCGGCTATCAGAGGCGCGGCAGTGGCGGATAGGTTACAATAGATTCCACGCGAATTATACCGGCTGTCGAACAAGAAATTGGTCGCGCCATCGGCGACGAATTCAAGAGCAGTAATCCACAACGACAATTGCCAGCGCCAATTTGACAATCTCCCAACCCGTGATTGAATCCCAGCAGACGCCTCCGTTGTTCGACGGGGTAGCGAGACCGCAACAGGTCAGCCATCGCCCGAGCAACAGGAGGAAATCATGCGTTTGTTAAAGAGAGTGCTCTTCGACGGCCCGGTCGTTGTCGGCCTCCTCGCCGCCGGATTTAGCGGACCGGCCTACTTCAATCCACTGACAGCTACAGCAGCGCAACTTGCCGTTCATTTGCCAGCGGACGGCGCACTGGTGACAGTCGGCGGGCTGCTGCTGATGTGGAAGCAACTCAAACATTCTGACACGTGACGTTCCATGAGGGTGTCCCGCGCTCGACGTTCGGACCTTTGCTCTTGGACTTTCGGACTTTACTTTTTGTTGGTCCCCACCCGGCGCGTCCCTCGCGCCGGGCTTTTTCTATGCGGTGAGAGCCAAAACAGCACCGCCGCCCCCGACGTAACCTCCCCCATCACCTCCCTCACCGCCTCCACAACACACGCCACCTCCGCAGTTCGACTCTCGGCCCTGCCGAAATAGGCTGGACGGCACACTCACCCAGCACTTGAGCAGACGGCGGGCATCATTGCGCCAAATCAATGTGGAACCCTAGCAAGGCGCCTTAAAAGATGTTCATGTGGCGTTTTATTATCTCCATCGACAGGATTCCGAAAGATCGCGATTTGATATTGGCGGTGGTAGATCAAGATGGCCTGCACGCCCTCGGGTTAACATGTCGGTGCACAGAGGACGGCTGTTGGGTCGATGTGAACACTGGTCGCGCGGTTGACGTGCATCCAACACATTGGCGGGAGTGGCCCTAGCGGCACCCTACCGCAGAGCATATGGCCGACGGCTCCTAAACGCGAGCGCCCACCCAAAACACTTGCCAACAAAGGCAGACCGCGGCTTAACCAAGCCCCGCATCCCCGCCAGTCGTTCAAATCCGTGACGCGGAACTCGCCGCTTTCGGGAGGATATTCCGAAGAGTTTTGATGTAGCGCAAAGCACCGATCGGTACTCGGCGATTAATCTTACACGATTGTCAAGTAGACTGTACTGCTATGCACGATTGGCACCCGATAACAACCGCACCGTTCGACCGCGATCTCCGTCTTAGCGTCATCGAGAATGGTGATGTACACACCGGTGATGTACACACCCTCGCGTTCCCCTGCCGGAGAACGCAAGGTGGCTGGGCGCACGCGTCGACGGGAAAACCGGTGTTGGTTGACCCCACGCACTGGCGCGAGTGGGCGGACTGAGCCGCCGATCAAAGAAGCGCGGCAACCTCTCAGGTATCGCCGCGCTCCTCGTGGAGCTTCGCCAGCTTGACTTCCTCTTCAGCGAGCAACTTCGCAATCGTCTCCCGCTTCGAGGAGTCCGTTTCGGTCTTCAAAAGATCCCGGTAGTGTTTGATGTTAAGCTCTATAATCGCTCGTACCGACGGGCTCATGCACGCTTCCCTGCGCATTCTCCCTGCCCCCGGTGACATTGCACCGTGGACCGAGGTGGAAGGCAAACACTAGCTATGCCGGAATTTGATCGCAACCACGCTTTTAGTTGATTTTCCACACGGCACGGCGTCCTGTCCGCATGCGCCGTGCTTCCGATCGCCGTGCACGACATTTTCGCTTTTCGTGAGCTTGTGGAAGATGGTGCGCACCTTCCGTGCGCCTCCTGGCCACCACGCTATAATGTCCGCATATGGCGAAGAAGGCGACGCTTGAAAGCATCCTCTCGACCGTCGAGCGCGGCTTTGCCGCTGTCGCCAGCGACATCGCCGATATCAAATCCACGATGGCGACAAAAGCCGACGTGCGTTCGATCGTGCATGAAGAACTCGCCCCCATCCGCTCCGAACTCAAATCGATCCGCGACGACCTGGACGACCTCGCAGAGAAGGTCGAGAACGTCATCGGTTACCGGAAGGAAACAGATTACGCACCGGGGCGCATCGCCGCCGTCGGTCTCCCAGGCATTCTTGTCCTTCCAGGTATCGCGGCCAGGTTCCCCCGGTGCCGGGATGACGTATTTGCGCCACGCCACCTTGCCGGTCGCGGCGTCGACTACCACAATGGAATCACGGGCGCCGCCGTCGGCGCCGGCGGTGCCGAGCACGATCCTTGTCTTTGCTAGCCATTGGGGCGGCGGTGAGTTGCCGATCTTGTTGTCGGCAGCAATCATGCAGGCTCTCAAGTCTTTTCCGATCCCTCCGCCTTCATTGCCCATAATAGTGCCAGGATGACCCCTTTGCATCGCGGCAACACCGCCAACGTGAGCAACGTTATAGCGGGCAAATAGATTGCCAGCTCAATCCACATTGCAATCTGAAAACTTTCCTCAATGGCCAAAATAATAGGAACCGTGATGTGTCCAACAATTATAATTGTCAACCAAGGTGGAGCGTCATCAGCGCGAAAATGCCCATAAGCTTCTCCGCACACGGAGCACTTCTCTACGACTTTAAGATAATGATGCAATAGGCGGCCTTTACCGCAACTTGGGCATCGTCCTAACGCGCCTCTCGCGATGGCGTTCCCGGTTGACAAAGAGCACTGGTCGGCGGCTTTCATGCAAAACCCTTTCTTGGCTGAAGAAAGTGCTTGCCTGAGACTCGCCAGATGACACATCTATTGATGCAGCGCGCATCGAGGTCGATAGCGTGTGCGTCATCTCCCCCTCCTGACAACGGGCATGCCAACGTCGACCTCACGTCAGCGGTCAGCGCCAGAAGCTGGAACCGCGGCCAGTTTTTGCTTCAGCGCCCTTGCGGGATCTTTAGCCGAACGCCACGGCCTGCCCCGGAACTGGGCGCGTTTTCACCAATGAACTCGATTCCGGCGCGATCTAGGGCGTCAACCACCTTCATCAGGGTTTCAACGACGCCCCGGACGATTCCGTCGCTGGCTTCCATCCGTTGGATGGTTTGAACGGAAACCCCAGCCTTATCAGCGAGCTGCTTCTGGTCGAGGTGGAGCAAGGCACGGGCCGCCCGGAGTTGGCCAGCAGTGAGCACGTTGAATTCCTCCGATATCGTAAGATGATATTTTAAATTTGCAAGATATCATCTAAAATATCAGCGCGCATAGAACGCATCTCATGAGTTTGGCCTCGATCGGCTATCGAGAGTTCCTTCGTATCAGCACCGCGGGCTGTAGGCGATCCCCTTTATAGTGAAGCCGACAGGGCATGGTCATCTGTGCAGTGTTCTTCGAGTGGTTGCTCCGCCACGGTGTTGGGTGAGTTGTTCGATTTAGGCTTATCTCTCTCGCCGTGACGGTTGGATTTTTTTTGTCTGGAAAAGCCTCCGGCAGTCGCCACTCTTTGGCGGGGACTTCGCGGCCACGCGTTTTCGCGTGGGTTGCGCGCGTGCCCGCTAATTGCGGCGTATCTGGTTCTTGCGCATTGCACCGCTCGACGGCGTCAATGGCTCTGCGCAGCGGTGGTGTGTTTTGCAGAGCGCCGCGGAATACCACTCATCAATGTTTGAAGGCAGATGGAAATCCACGATTGTCGTATCCGAGCCCCCGCGAAATGCTCTTTTTCATGACATCCCTCATATGCAAAACATCTAAAATTATTATTGAACTCTAAGAAAGCACGTCTTAGACAGCGTACATCATATTCCGATTCGCTGAGCAAGACACGGTCCATGATCACCGCCACGCAGCTGCGCGCTTCACGTGCATTGCTGAACATAGATCAGCGCCAACTCGCCGACTTGGCTGGGCTGTCGGTACCGACAATCCAGCGGATGGAGGCAAGCGAGGAAATGATTCGGGGCAACGTCGATTCGCTTATGAAGCTGAGTGCAGCGTTGGAAAAAGCCGGCATCGAACTGATCAACGAAGGCATGGTCAGCCACGGCGGCGGCCGCGGTGTGAGATTGAAGGCATCACGGACCGATTCGGATCTCAGCGGGCGTCATTCCTCGATGTGGTCCAGCCCTCGCGCGGCTTGATGGTGGAATAGAATGGCACTCGCCGTTGTACTTCAGTGTGTGGCTGTTTTCTCAATGACAGCGTGCCTTACAAGCAAACGTGCGAGCCCAATTGACAAAGCAGTGATATTACCAAAAAGAGCATGAAGACGCTGAAAACCACAGTGCTAGCCGAGGGCTTCTTTTTTGTCAGAGCAGCGCGATGGCACGCGGGTAATTTATGGGTGTCTGATCAAGTGGGTCGCAAAGTTTATTGCCTCACCTCTGATGACAATCCAAAGGTGGTGGCGGAAGTGCCCGAACAGCCTTCGGGTCTTGGTTTTCTTCCAGATGGTACGGCACTTGTAGCATCTGTCCTTGATCGGCGACTCCTGCGGTTGGACAAGGATAGACTGGTTTGCCATGTCGACCTGAGTTCGATCACTGCAGGTGCACTGAGCGACATGATTGTGGATCGCGTCGGCCGCGCATATGTTGCCAGCTTAAGTTTTGAAACTAGCTCGCCGCAGTGGATCAAAACAGGATGCGTCATCTTGGCGACAGCCGAAGGAAAAGCTCGCGTTGTCGCCGATAATTTAGTGCATCCCAACGGAATTGCGATTACCGGGAGCCGACAGCTCCTAATAGCGGAGACCTTGGGAAATCGATTGACCGCATTTCAGATCGCAGATGATGGAAGCCTATTGCACCGGACACTCTTTGCAAATTTTGAGCAGATGAGTCCCGGAGGCATCTGTCTCGATGCCGAGGGTGCGGTCTGGACTGCAGCGACCCGCCAGCCCCTGTTTGTTCGTATAGTCCAGGGAGGGCGGATTACTCATCGGGTACACGTACCTGGTCGCCAGGCAGTCGCGTGCCAACTCGGGGGAGCCGACAGTCGGACTCTCTTCTGCCTGACGGCTGCAGACCACTTGAAGAACTATCGCAACCGCTCAGCGACAGCGCGGGTGGAGGCAACGCTGGTTGATGTTCCGGGCGCGGGGGCGCCATAGCGCTTGCGACGCTGACAAGTTCATGTCCCCGAAAGAATCTCCGCCGCGACAGCGGTCGTCTAGCATATTCAAGTGCAGCCGAGGGAGCCGTAGCGTGACCAGACATAACAGCGCCACCTCATTCGCGCTTGCGAGACATGAATTGCCTAAGTTAGATGTTTGAAACATCACTTTGCATTGTTGTGACTTGATTCATAGGCGAAAACGTTTAAGAATGCCGTTGGTCTGCCATGGCGCAATCGCATCTTCGCGCAAGCCGCTGGGGCCACATGTTGCGAGGGCTCTTTGGTGAAACCAATCGCTCGGCCCCTGTCGCCACATCTACAGATCTACCGATGGGAGATCAGCTCAGTTCTTTCGATTTTGCACCGCGTGTCCGGTGCGGTGTTGGGGATGAGCGCACTTCTATTCGCGTGGTGGCTGATTGCTCTCGCGACCAGCCCCGAGGCGTACGCGACGGTGCATGGATTCCTTGGCTCCCTAGCCGGGGAAACCGTGCTCTTCGCAGTGACTTGGGCACTTTTCTACCACCTTTGCAATGGTGTTCGACATTTGGTTTGGGATGCGGGGTTTGGTTTTGAACTCGGCACCATGGTCCGCACCGGCTGGGCGGTCGTTGCCGCTTCGATCGCGATGACCATCATCAGTTTCTTTTTGGCGTATGAATGGACCTGAAATGGCGCGGTCGAAAACAGAATTTCGGACGCCGCTCGCCCGCGTCAGCGGTTTCGGCTCGGCCAAAGATGGAACGAACCACTGGTGGCAGCAACGTCTCACAGCGGCAGCTCTGGTACCGCTCGTCCTAATTTTTTGGGCAATCGTGCTCAGACTCATCGGCAGTGATCACGCGGCGGCAACAGCAGTACTCAAGGAACCAACGACAGCGGGAATCGCGACACTGCTAGTCATCGTAGGGTTCTGGCATCTGGAGCTCGGCGCGCAGGTGATCGTCGAGGATTATGTTCATCACGATGGTTTGAAGTACGGGTTGATCATCGCCATAACGTTCGCCTGCGCGCTGACCGGCTTCGCTTGTCTTTTTGCGATTGCAAAGCTCGCGCTCGGAGCATGACGCATCCATGGCTGCGTACCCGATAATCGATCACACCTACGACGTCGTCGTAGTTGGCGCTGGGGGGGCAGGCCTGCGTGCCACTATGGGCATGGCGGTAAAGGGCCTGCGGACCGCATGCGTTACAAAGGTATTCCCGACGAGGAGCCACACCGTTGCAGCCCAAGGCGGGGTCGCCGCGGCATTGGGCAACATGGCCGAAGATACGTGGCAATGGCACATGTACGACACCGTGAAGGGATCTGATTGGCTCGGTGATCAAGACGCAATTGAATATATGTGCAAAAACGCCATTCCGGCTGTTTACGAACTGGAACACTTTGGCGTGCCGTTCTCCCGCATTCCTGATGGTCGTATCTATCAGCGTCCGTTCGGGGGCCACATGCGCGATTTCGGCAGCTCGCCAGTACCGCGTGCATGCGCTGCGGCAGACCGTACCGGGCACGCCATCTTGCACACGCTATATCAGCAATCCCTTAAGCATCAGGCAGAGTTCTTCATCGAGTATTTTGCGCTCGATCTCATAATGGACAATGAGGGCGCGTGTTGCGGCGTGATCGCTTGGAATCTGGACGACGGCACCATTCATCGGTTCCGATCTCACATGGTGGTACTAGCGACGGGTGGCTATGGACGATGTTTCTTTTCGTGCACGGGCGCGCACACCCAAACCGGCGATGGCAACGCCATGGTCCTCCGGGCGGGCTTGCCCCTACAGGATATGGAGTTCATCCAGTTTCATCCGACCGGCATTTATGGCGCCGGCTGTCTGATAACGGAGGGAGTGCGCGGCGAAGGTGGTTACCTCACCAATTCGGAGGGCGAGCGATTTATGGAACGCTATGCGCCCAGTGCTAAGGATTTAGCATCCCGCGACGTGGTGAGCCGTGCGATGACGATTGAAATACGCGAGGGCCGAGGATGCGGTCCCAATAAGGATTATTTGGATCTGCACATCGAGCATTTATCGGCAGATCTGATCCATGAACGCTTGCCTGGCATTTCCGAGACGGCACGTATTTTTGCTGGAGTGGACACGACGCGCGAGTTGATTCCGGTATTGCCAACCGTGCATTATAACATGGGCGGCATTCCATCGAATTATCACGGTGAGGCGCTGCGTCCGACCTCGGGCGACCCCGATGCGGTATGTCAAGGGCTGATGGCGATCGGCGAGGCGGCGTGCGTCTCAGTCCATGGTGCCAACCGATTGGGATGCAATTCACTGCTGGATATCGTCGTATTCGGGCGTGCTGCTGCCGAGCGCTGCAGCGAATTGATTAAACCGAATGCGCCTCATAAGCCTTTGCCAACCGACGCGCACGATCAAGCTCTGGCTCGGCTTGACGTCCACCGACACGCTCGCGGTTCGACCCCAACTGCCCGGCTACGGCGGGAAATGCAGCAGATCATGCAGAAGTCATTGCAGCGTGTTTCGTAGTTATGAAGTGCTGGACGACGGGAAACACCTATTGTCAAACATTTGGCAGAAAAAACAGGATATCGAAGTATCTGACCGCTCAATGATCTGGAACACCGATCTTGTGGAGACGCTTGAATTCGATAATTTGCTAGCGCAAGCAACCGTTAGCATCAACTCCGCGCTAAATCGCACCGAAAGCCGCGGCGCACATGCGCGAGAGGACTATCCCGACCGCGACGATCAGAGTTGGTTGAAACACACACTCGCTTGGTTGGATGCGGCAGGTTGCACGCACTTCGAATATCGTCCGGTGCACTTGAGACCGCTGACCGATGAGGTTGAGTCTATCCCGCCAAAGGTGCGCGTTTACTAGGGTGATTTTGCAAACCAGGATTGAGATCATCCCGATGGCCAGGTTTACGCTTCCCGCAAACTCAAAAATCCGCAAGGGTCATGCCCGTAAGGCGCCGGAGGGCGCTAAGCGCATCAAAACCTTTCAAATTTATCGGTACAATCCAGACTCGGGCGCAACCCCACAGATGGACACTTTCGAGGTTGACTTGGATAGCTGCGCGCCGATGGTCCTCGACGCTCTGATCAAGATCAAGGACGAGCTAGATTCGACACTTGCATTTCGGCGTTCCTGCCGCGAAGGGGTGTGCGGTTCCTGCGCAATGAACATCGATGGCACGAATACGCTCGCCTGCATCAAATCAATCAATGACGTTAAAGGTGACGTGACCATCTATCCTTTGCCGCACATGCCGGTGGTCAAGGATCTCATTCCAGACCTCAAACACGCTTACGCTCAGTACGCGTTTGTGGAGCCGTGGCTGAAGACCAAAACACCGTTACCGCCCGACCGTGAGCAGTTGCAGTCACCTGAAGAGCGCGCCAAGCTCGATGGCCTATGGGAATGCGTGCTGTGCTTCTGTTGCTCGACGAGTTGTCCAAGCTACTGGTGGAATGGGGATCGTTACCTGGGTCCAGCCACCTTGCTTCAGGCCTACCGCTGGATCGCCGATTCGCGCGACGAGGAGACGGGCGAACGGTTGGACCAACTGCAAGACCCATTTCGGCTCTATCGCTGCCACACGATCATGAATTGCACCACCACCTGTCCAAAGAATCTCAACCCGGCGAAGGCGATCAGCGAGATTAAGAAGCTTATGGTGCAGCGGCGCTAGAAGCTTTGATGCAGCAACGCAAACAAGGAAGGTACCGCCAGGCTCGATGGAGACCCATCGATCCGTTCTTTTCGCTGCCACTGCGGCCCGAAACATGTTTCTGTTCGAAGCTCCCTTCCGCTGAGGCTACAAATCAATCGTTTACGAGCGGCGGTGGTGCCGTGCCATGAAGACGCTGAAAACGATGGTTCTCGCCGAGGGCTTCAATCTTCTTGAAACTCCGCGCTGGCATGATGGCGCGCTCTGGATGTCAGACATGGTAGGCCGCGAAGTATATCGGTTGACGCTCGACGGTCGAGTCGAGACCATCGCTGAAGTGGCGTGCCGGCCATCGGGGCTTGAGTTTCTGCCGGATGGTACCCTACTCGTTGCATCCATGCGGGACCGCCGGGTTTTGCGGCTTGAGAATGGTATTCCCGCCTGTCATGCCGACCTTAGCCACCTCGCTTCAGGCGAGATCAACGACATGGTGGTTGATCGGCGAGGTCGCGCCTATGTCGGTAGCTTCGACTGGCACGCAGGCGACTCAGTATTCTTCCAACTTCGTTCCGAGGGTTTGTGCGGACACGTACGCGCCAATGAACCCCGTCCACCCGCAACGTCCTCAATCGCCGCGACACAAACAGAACTACTCGACGATTCCTACATGAAGTCGCTTGTATAGCTCAGCGAGTGCTTGCTTTCCGGCCTTATCGGCTGCCGCCATTGTTGGGAAAAGTTCCGAGGACTGTTCGACCGCGCTCGATCGTCCAGCCCGATGAATCTCCCACCTCCACGGCTTCGGGGCCTTGCCCTTACTTCTGACCGACACCGAAAAGTCGCGCGGCTCGTACTTCGTGTACATAGCATTCAGGATATGCCGTACGACGCCCCAACGCGAGTGCCGGGAAATGGCTGTTTGCGCCTAGATCGGAGTTGCCTCATCACCGCCGGCAATTGCCCCTGCGGCATGGCGGGATTCAGGCCATTCTTGCACCTACGCCTCGCGCGGCCTCCACTTGTGGGATTTGCCGCACGACGGGCATGCCAGGATCATTGCCATGTTGGGTAATGAGGAAAAAATAACGGACGCCGTGCTCAGGCCGGTCGGTACCGGCTTCTTGTGTCTTGGGCACCGGATCACAATGTCGCCGTGTCCCATGTTTCCCCTCCCCACGACGACCGAAGCGTAGCGGCAATTTCCGCTTCTGTCATCTTGCCGTCATATGAAATCCGCTAGCATCAGCGCGCAGCTCTCCAGCGCGCCCCGACTTCGCGCCCCCCGCGCGGGGTCGGGGCAGTCCTTTTTGGGACGCTACGAAGCATGCTTGAGCGCAGCGCCGCCTCCCTCCCCAATGCGTGGCTTCCCGCCCGCCGACATACCGCGCCCTCATCCGTCATGAGTCCAACTGAGTCGTGCTCCCGCGGCATTCCTAATTCCACGCCGCGGCACCGAACCACGCCTGGCGTCATCGAATTGTCAGATTGAAAGGAACACCTAACCAGCGCGGTTCTCATGAGAGATCAAAGGCAACGCACGTGCATGTATTTGAGCGAAGATGACGCGGCAACGGTATACGCCCGGGCGTGCCAGTCTTGGTACGGCAAACGCGCCTCCCGTATCGTGAAGGACCAGATCGCGCATCTGAAAAGGCTTGGTGACGCGAAGGGCGTGCAAGCGTGGTCCCGCGTCTCAGAAAAACTGTCCCGCATCAAGCGGCCCAGGAAGGCATCCGAAGATGGAAAGCTGTACTAATCGCCGGACGGATGCACGGGTCGTACGCTTTTCAAAAGGTCGAGAATAGCCTTCGAGCATTCGTCCAACACGACCAATGAAACAGCCGCATCCATGCGCCGCGCATGCCTCTGGTAGAGATGGTCAATGATTGTCCGCCACGCATCGCCGGTGGCGCTCTTTGCCTTGCGCACCGTTCCGAACTCCACCTTCTCAAGGTGTAGCTCCACGCATCTTTCGAATTCGCGGCGTGATAGCATACGCCATTCAATGACTGATCGGTTCGCATCGTCAAGGGTACGTCACCAGCCCGCTAGTTCGCTCCGCCGCCGTCCGTCCGTCTACCGAACGTCGCGCATTTCATTCGGGCACGCGCTTGTCGGCAGGTTGCAGGCTTCATCAATGATGCCTCGATGCGGCACAAAGGTATAGCCAGGACCATGATAGACGTAGGTGCGCGGCGGATAGGCGTAGACGGGCCCGCAGCCGCGCGGGGCATACCAGCGGTGCGCCGCAACGTAGTGCGGAACGGGGCGCACGGACTGACTCTTCACCCGATGTGACGAGTAGGCCGCGGTCGTTCTAGCTGCTGCGAGCGCGACGGCAGCCAATGTTATTCCTGTCACGACCGCTGCCTTGAAGATGGTTCCAATTTTTTGCATCGCGCGTTCCTCCACAGTTGCAGCTGGCCCATCTAACAAATCTCCGGGCGAGCCGTCTGGTTCCAAGAGCTTTATAACGACCTCGCGCTGCGAATTCCGCCACCATGATGCCACTCCAAAATCCGTGACATGGATTCCGCAGCGGCGCGCGGCGTTGTCATCTCGCCTTCGCAACGCTATCGTTAGATGCCAACAGTGGGAGAATTGGAATGGCGCGCGGCACGGTGAAGTGGTTCAATTCGCAAAAAGGGTACGGGTTTATCCAGCCGCAGAGCGGCGGAAAGGATGTGTTCGTTCATATCTCCGCTCTGGAGAAGGCCGGCCTCACTACCCTCAATGAAGGCCAGATCGTTGAATACGAGGAGGTCTCGAATAGAGGCAAAACATCGGCGGAAAATCTCAAAGTTCAGCGCTGATCGACGGCCAAGATTGCCGGCTCGACATGCCAGACACATTGGGCAGGGCGACTGCCTACCACGAGCTTGCAGACTAATGGGCACCTCGAACAATGACGTTTTTGTCGTTGGCTCGCCCCCGCTAACGCGGGACGATTGTTTTCGCTCTTGATTTGACGCGAACGTGACCCTGTTTGTGCGCCCTGCGCCCTGTTGGGGTGCTTCGGGCGAACTCCACTTTATGCGGCGGCCATCCGCTCCAGCGACACAAGCCGGCGGATGTTGTAGGCGAGGTTCTGCAAGCCGATCTTGGCTTTCGCCCGCATGATGCCGATCGTGCGCACGATGCGGCCACCCGGCGAGGTCTGTTGAGCACCGAACACGTGCTCGATGCGGGCCCGAACTCTGCTCTTCTGGCGGTTCGCGTTCTCCTGTGCCTTCGATAGCGCATGATTGCGGCTCGCGCGCTGATGAATGCGACTACGCAAGCCGCGCGCCCTGAGCTTCCCTTCCGTCTCGGCCGACCGATAGGCGCTGTCCGCGTACACGTCCTCCGACGTGTTAGCCTGGTTCAGAAGCCCGTCGAATTTCTGGCTGTCATGCACACTCGCGTCGGTCACGTCGTACTGCCGGATCAGCTTGTACTTGGCATCCGCATTCACGTGGTTCTTGTAGCCATAAAAGCTGTTGCCGTGCTTCTTGGTCCAGCGCGCATCCTTGTCTTTCTGCCGGTTCTTCGCCGGGTTCTTCTCCCACGCCTCAGGCGTCTTGCCCGCCTTCACGTCATCATTCTCGTCGCGGCTGTTGCGCTGTTTGGGAACCGGCACGATCGTGGCATCAACCATCTGGCCGCCGCGCGCAATGTAGCCCTTCGCCTCCAAATGCTGGCCAAAGCGTTCGAACAGCTTCTCAATCAACCCGGCCTTCGCAAGCGTCTCTCGGAACAGCCACAACGTCGTGCCGTCCGGAATGCCGTCCTCGATGCCGAGCCCCAGAAACCGCGTGAACGACAGCCGGTCGCGCACTTGATACTCCACCTGCTCGTCAGACAGATTGTAAAGCGATTGAAGTACCAACATCCGAAACATAACCATGACGTCGATCGGTTTGCGGCCGGCGGTACTCTTCTTCTCGTTCGCCGGCGTCAACACCGCCGCCTCAATCTCGGCCCGGAAGCTCTCGAACGGCACCACGCCAGCAATCATTTCCAGCGGATCGCCCTTCACGGAAATCGCCGCAAGCCGCCTGTCAGCATCGAAAAATCCAAATTGCCCCATCGTCCCCACACCCGCGACTCTTAATGAAACTCAGACTCTGCACAAATGCGCGGACGGCGCCATTTTTCGAGGTGCCCTAATGTCTGAAACTTTCCGAGCGTGCCCACCGACGACGAGATTCGCGGGCATTACCGCAAGATCGCCGAAAACTATTTAGTCGTCGCGCGAACCAAACTCACGCGTGCGGAGCAAAGCCGCATCCGCCAGCGACCACAGCCATAAGCGCTTCTGACCCAGCCCCGTCCAGTGGTTCAACCGAAGCACCAATACCCCACCACGTTGCAAATCTGTCGCCTGCCAGTCGCTTGCGGTCGTGAGCCGCCACGCATATGTTTCGGCGTATCATGTTGCCCTTCGATCCGGCCGATTATTCAGTTGTCGTAAAGCGCAAGGCACGCCCTCCGAAACCGTGGAGGTGGGAGATCTATCGCGCAGGGAGAACAAGCTCGATAGAGCAGTCATCGCTTTATTTCGAGACCATGGCGACGGCCGGTAAGGCGGGAAAAGAAGCTCCCAAGGAGCTGTTGGAGAAGCTGCGTTCGCAGCGCGAGCGATGGCCGTTCGTCTGACTGGGTTCTTCCGCGCTGCCGCACGACAGCACCAAGTCCCGCCCCGCGGCTTAGCTGCGCGCCGCTCTCCTATTCTCCCTTGCAGAATCCGTGAGCCGCGCCGCATCCATTTCGCACGCACCGCGCCTCCAATTTCCGCGCAGCACATTTCCAATTTTCGTGAGGCGCGGATGGAGTGACGCCCGCCGCCGTGCACGCCAAGGCCCGCATGGTATGATGTCCGCCATCATCACGTATGGCAAACGACTTCGACCGGTGGAACAAGATCAAGAAAGCCACCGACGCGGCGGACGAAGCCGCACGCCTCTACTTTCGGGAAGGTGAGATTTGGTGGGTCCGGCTGGGCAAGAACATCGGATACGAGACTAACGGCAAGAGCCGCGAATTCACCCGGCCCGTCATCGTTCTCAAAAAGTACAATCAATACTCTTTCCTCGCACTCCCCCTGACGACGGCACCGAAGCCCAATCCGTATCGTCTCCCCATCGGCACGGTGGACGGCCGGCAGGCGTTCGCAACGCTCTCGCAGCTGCGCAACATTGATAGCAAGCGGCTCGTCAAGAAGATGGTCCATCTCGACGCCGACATCCTCGCCGCCATAAAGAAGGAGGCCAGCCGCGTTAACTTCGGCTAGCCTCGTCCCCATTCATTTGCCCCGCTCTCGCGAGGCGAGCCTTTCGGCCATCTGTACTACGAATTATACACCCCAATCATGAGGATGCAAGGAAGCCCCCCAGAGAGGCAGCGACCAATTTCCAGTCGCAACACTCGCGCAAAACTCCCCGCGGCATTTTTTCGATTTTCGTGAGCCTGTGGTACGTTGAAGCCTTCCCTTGCGTACGCCTTCCGTTCCCCACATCGCGCGTGTCCCGCTCACGGCGAAACAGCCGGAAGTCTGTCCCTACTGCGGCAGTCATGTTCTTACGCGCCGCGGCACGCGCAGGAAGAAGCTTGAGATCGTCCAACTATGGCGCTGCGGCTCGTGCAAGCGGGTCTTCACGCCTGGCCCTGCGGCTTTGCGCAATAGAACCTATCCGCTTCGCATGATCCTCTCAGCGCTCACCGACTACGACATCGGATACACGCTCCAAGAAACGGCCGCACGCCTCAAGAAGAAGACCAACCGCAGCGTCTCGCCCTCGACGATCACGGCGTGGCTTGAGGAGTACAAGCGTCATTGCAGCTACAGGCGCCTACGGGCCGAAGGCCTCTTGCGCTTTCCCGCCAATCAAACCATCCGAACGATCAAGTTATATCACCGCCAAGTCTATAGCTTCGCGTATCACCGCACGAAGCTCACCTTCCTCAGAGATGGCGCGCTCGACGACAAGCGGGCCGCGAGCGCGGCCTCGACCGCGCGCTTCGCGCCGCTCGCAGACTTCCTCGAAAGCGTCCCCACCATTTGCCCGCACGCTCTCTTCACGAGAGAGGAGGATCTCAAAGCGCGGGCCTGCATTTCGCGCACCACACCCTCCTTCGGCGCCATGACAAAACATGCCCGGTTCCTCGCCCGCTGGGTTGATGTGGATCAAAGCCAACGCCAAACGGCCGGGATAGGAAACTGCCATGACCTTCGCCATCGCCATCACTCTCACGGCCATTGCGCTTGCGCTCCTGATTGGAGTTGGTGTCGCCGCGACTCTCGGGCAACAAGTTCAACGGCTCAGCTTTTCCGCCTGCACAATCCGCTGCCGACGAACACGGTAGTTGCCGGGCAGTTGCGTTAGTCCCGGCACAGAGAAGCCCCTGCCGCAAGGCGGGGCTTCTTTATCTTTGGTACGCTCGATGATCCGGGTTGGCTTGGCTCAATCAAGGAAGCGCTTTACAATGAAGTTAGCGCGACCCGATCGATCCAAACACAGCGAGTATTGCCTCCATGCACCTGTATACACCTCCAAAGCCGACGACCTTCATACCCATCGTCGATCTAGCTGATACGCTCGGTTCCAGCGCTCAGGCGCGGGATGCCGCGGCGCAGGCGATCCATCGCGCGTGCCGTGAGACGGGCTTCTTCTACGTGGCAAATCATGGGGCCCGTCAGAGCCTGATTGAAAAGCAGTTCGCTCTGGCCAAGCGATTCTTCGATCTTCCTCTCGAAGAGAAAATGAAGCTTTCGCTGAGGATGAACCCTGCGTCTGTCGGATACGAGCCGCTCGGGGGACAGAAGCTCGACAGCCAGGATCCGACAAAAGAGGCGGCTCCCCCCGACCTGAAAGAAAGCTTCAACTGGGGCTCTGACGTGGCTCCGGACCATCCTTATGCGAGAGCCGGGTATCGCGGCTATGGGACTAATCATGAGCCGGCGATTCCGGGATTCAGGTTGCAAATGGATGCTTATGCGAGCGAGATGCGTCACCTCGGCGATCTGCTATTGTCGCTGATCGCGCGATCTTTGGAGTTGCCTGATGATTGGTTTGAACCCTTCTTCACGTCCAGGGGCGGCAAGCTGCGGATGATAAAATACCCACCTCAGCCTAGCAGTGCGCAGTTCAACCAGATCGGCGCTGGCGCTCATACCGATTGGGGAGCAATCACAATTCTTGCGCAAGACCAACTCGGCGGATTGGAGGTCCGTAATATCGCGGGCGACTGGATTCTGGCGAAGCCGATCGCCGATACGTTTGTAATTAACATCGGTGACCTGATGGCGCGTTGGACCAATGGAATTTACAATTCGAATATGCACAGAGTGAGAAATAACAACAGCGAACAAGCCCGGTATTCGATACCGTCCTTTTACGACGCGGATCCGCCCACAGCGATAGAGGTAATCCCAACATGTGTCACGCCGGACAATCCGGTGAAGTTCGCAAGTTGCACCTGCAATGAGCACATGGCCGACATGTTTGAGCGATCATACGGATATCGGCCGGGTCAAGCCAAGGCATCATGAACTCGGACTGAACGGCCCAGCCGGGGTGTCCACCCTGGCTCATGCGATGCAACATATTCTGACGGGAAGAGAGCAATGATGAACCCGCGAGCCTTACTGTCGGCACTTACGCTTCTTGTCGCGGTCGTGTCCGCGACAGGATCGGCGTCGCCCACGGCCGCCGCCGACAGGTTGGTCTACTCGAACGATTGGTTCCCGAGTGGCGACAAAGGCATTCAGTTTTATGCGAAACACAAGGGCTTCTTTGCAGCAGAAGGACTCGATGTGACATTCACAACGGCGAAGGGGTCGTCGGACAGCATCACGCGCGTCGCGTCAGGCTCTGCTGACGTCGGGTCTGGCAGCATCGTCGCCCTGCTAGAGGCAAAGGTACAGTCGAATATCCCTGTGAAGATCGCCGTAGCGTTTTACAATTTGCCACCAGACGCGATCCTGACGACCGAAGG
This sequence comes from uncultured Alphaproteobacteria bacterium, assembly GCA_963787675.1. Classification (GTDB taxonomy): domain Bacteria; phylum Pseudomonadota; class Alphaproteobacteria; order Rhizobiales; family Xanthobacteraceae; genus JAJPKK01. The sequence continues at coordinate 1,604,321 of CAWBDV010000003.1, forward strand.
ATCGAAACTAAAGTCCCTCAAGGATTTGGAGGGGAGCCGTCTGGCGACTGCGACATTTGCCTCTTCAAACGTATTCTGGCCGCTGATCCTCAAGACCCTCAATCTGGATGAAAGTAAGATCAGCCTTCTGAAGGTGGACCCGGCGGCTTTGACCCCGATGCTGGCGTCGGGACAAGTTGATGGTATTCTGTCATGGCTAACTTCGGCCCCGATGAATGCACAAGCTCTCGGAGAGAGGAATAAGAAGCTGAAGATCCTGCCTTGGTCCGAAATCGGCTTTGAAGGCTACAGCTACTCCGCAATTTTATCCGACAAGCTCATCAACGAGCGACCCGATGTCGCTCGGCGGTTTGTGCGGGCTATCCGGGCCGCGGGTAAGGCGGCCATCAAGGACCCGAAGGGTGTCGCGCAGTCGATCAAGGCGCTTTATCCGGATGTCGATGAGGCGCTGACAGAGCAGTTATTTGTTGCTGCGCTTGGTCTGATGGATAACGATATCACCAAGGCAGAGGGTTTCGGCACTATCGACAAAAAACGGTTGCGCAATACCTGGGAGTGGGTCGCGAAGTCTCAGAATTATGATCTTAATCGCATCGATCCCGAGAGCATCGTCGCACCAATGTCTGTCTTGCAATGAATTGCGAAAGACCCACTCCGCGGCCGTAGCGCTATTGCTGTTGAGATCGAAATGCGCAGAAGTGCCGATAAAATTCTGACATCACTACGTGTGGGCGCCTTGCCGCGGCCCTTAAACTTACCGGGCCGAGAAGCGAAAGATTACTCGATCCGTCGCGAGGACTTGGCTGCTGCGGTTTTAGAGGTGGCAAAGAAGCAGGCTGAGCATGGGATCCATATTGTGGGCGATGGAGAGTTTGGCAAGTCCAATTTTCTGTATTATGTGCTCCATCAGCTTACAGGATTTGGTGAGCGTCCGCTAAGGGCAAGCCCGACCGGAATTCGCCGGTGTCCGTTCTTCTCGCAACGAATACGCGGTTCATCACGCAACTCCGGGGCCCCGCTGGCGCGAGAGCCCGGCTCGTTGCTTTCCAACGTGAAGACCCCTAATACTGTTCAAATTCCACCGCAGCGAATCTTCCAGTGTCGCAATCGTTTTCTCTCGGCTTGACGTGAACAGGTCACAGCCAAACCCCACCGACAAACACGTTGGCAGCCGCGTGCGCATGCGTCGCATGATGCTCGGGTTGAGCCAGACCGAGCTGGGAGACGCACTCAGTCTCACCTTTCAGCAGGTGCAAAAATACGAAAAAGGCACCAATCGCATCAGTGCCAGCCGGCTCCAGCAGATCTCTCACGTCCTCCAAGTCCCAATACCATTCTTCTTCGAGGGCCTGCCGGATACGGAATTGGGTTCGGCGCCATCGCCCGCCTACGTGTCGGAGTTCCTCGCGACCTCTGACGGCCTTTCTCTTGTAAAGTCATTTATGAGCATCAAAGACGCCAAACTGCGTCGCTGCATCGTCGCGTTAGTCGCGCATCTCGCCCGCGACCACGAGTCCATTTCACCAAGCTCGCTCGCCTGACAGGCAGCACCCCTTCGGCACGCCGCCGATGCGACGTGCTATACTTCCGGATATGGCAATGAAGAAAACCACCCTCGATACTATCCTCTCAACCGTCGAGGGCGGCTTCGCCGCAGTAGCCAGCGACATCGCCGACATCAAATCCACGATGGCCACCAAGGACGACGTGCGCGCAATCGTCCATGAGGAGCTCCGCCCTATCTGGTCTGAACTGAAATCTATACGGAGTGACCTGGACGACCTCGCGGAAAAAGTGGAGAACGTCATCGGCTTCCGCAAGGAGATCGACCACGCGCTTGAGCGCATCGCGGCGATTGAAAAACATCTCGGCCTCGACAAGAAAATCGCCGCCTGACCGACATCGTCTCCTACGTCGTCACTGGCCGAAACGCACGCCCGCAGCTTTGGCCGGCTCGCATGCTCCGGTTCAATCTCATTCCGCCACCGCGAACGAAAATAGAATCGTCCGCTACCAGTCCCTGTCGGGACTATGCCTTTCACGCTCCGTTCGTCTGGCCGCGACATCGCAGCAAAAAAGGAGGCCCCGACCGGGGGGGGAGTCCTGGCCTAGGCAGACGCACGCGGGGCGGTTCTACTCACATTGCCCCCGCACGCTTGTATGTAGGCCTTTGAGATTTCCTTGGCGTTGTCCTAATTCAAGGTTCGCGTAACGCAGATCATCATCGGTCACGTCTCGCGCGCCTTGCGCCGCTGGCGGCGAGCAAGCAGGCTCGGTAAGTCAACCGGCAGCGTGGTAGACAGCCCGCACGCCTTGCATTGGAACACGTTCGTATCATTATCGAAGGCGCGCCGAATTCTGGCTAAATGCTTCATCGGCTGCCCGCAAACAGGGCACGCGCAATTATGAGGAAGACCCGCAGCTTGGCCGTTCATGTGGGGTCCCCAAGACGCGGAACTCGCCAAGGATTTTCGTCAGAGATAAAACGCCCCGACCGAGGAGAATGCGGTCGGGGCAGGTGCACGAGTGTGAGGCAGTTCTTCTCATCACCTCACCGGTCACTTGATCACTTCTTTGACGCCCCCCGCATTGACGTAAATCAATCAGTCAAGTTCCCGCAGCCCGCTCTTTGCGCAGCCGCGGTCGAATATGGCCACCTTCGCCCTCGGCCGTCCGCTCCAAATCCGTGACGCGGCTCAGCCAGTCCGCGCACCATGCTCTATTTGAGATCGGGGGCGTCGTCGGCTACGGCCCGGGCGCGCGCCCTGGCGCTCGCCAGGCCTGGCCGCGATCCAATCCGTTTGCTCACTTCAGATTCAGCTGAATCCATGGTCTTCTTTGATCGCCTTTCTTCAGCGCTCGCTGTCGCGGTCGCTGGCGGGCGGTGCGGGCGGCTCGATTGAAACCGGATCGGATGCCGGAAAGGTATCCTTGAGAGCTTCGTCGAGCGCATGTTCTCGTCCCGTACGCTCGCGAACGTTATCGCTTTCGTACGGTGTCGGTTTCGGCACGCCGATCATTTCTATGTCTCCGACACCATCTCCTGCGTCGTCACCGAGCAGAGCAACCTCATCATCGACGGAATCGTCCTCATCGAGGCGACTGCGGCTACCGCTCTGCGCGCCCCCGCAAGCCGGTTTGGCGAGTCTGGGCGAGCATTGCCGAGACTCTCAGGCCAGGCGCCCTTTTTGCTTTCATTATTGTTTGTCACTTTCTACAAAGCGGAAGAAACGTCTATGCTATATTTATTTAGAGCCACGAACGAGAAGCGCAACGTAGCTATAAAATCATGACGTTCCTCAGCATTCTTTTCTGGGCATTCTTCGCGTCATACGTAGTGCACATCCTCGACGAAACACTCCTCAACGGCGGCTTCGTTAAATGGGTCGCCGACAACTTCTGGCCGACGTATCACGTGCGGATGTTCTTCTGGTTCAATGCTGCGTTCCTCGCGGCTATCGCCGCCAGCAACGTTCTCTTTGACAGTCTCGGTGGCCACTGGGTCATTCTGCCGCTCATCTTCATCGCTGGGTTCGTCACGCACGCGCTGACGGTGCATTTGTATTGGACCGTTCGCCTCAATACCTACTCGCCAGGCTTGCTCACGAGCCTGCTCTATGTGGTTATCTTCTACCTCTTGATCAGATATGGCCTTGGCGGCCAGCACATTACCAGTGCGGACTTCGCTATCGGGATGGTGGTGGGCATTGCGACAGTGGGGGCGTTCTTGACCGTAGGACCGACCGTGCTCTTTCCCAGACTCATGCGGCATCTTCCCTAGTGAGGAGAAAAAGATAGAGGCTGCCTACTTCCCCGACCGGCGTCCTTGCGGTTGCCCGGTCAACATCAGTCCCAAAACCCAAGTCCATTCCCACCGCTCAACCGCAGGCCCCACTTGGCGTACGCTTGCAAAATCCGTGATCCGCTCCGCATCAATTGCCCCCGGCTGCTATGCCCTACCGCCGCCAACGACCCGCAAGCGCCTTCGCGAAGGCAAATCCGGCGGCCGACGTGGCGGCAGGTCAAGAAAGTACGCTCCGCACCCGCTCCCCCGCGGCTCATCGCGCCACGAGCAATCGGCCGACAGCCGCACGAGCACATCCTCCAGCAGAATTTCCGATCCGAATTTCACAGCGAGCCGCGCGAGCCGATAGGCACCGGCCCGATTGCATACATCGCAGCGGAGCCGAACCAGCACGTACGGAAAATCCATCAGCCGCCGCACGGACCCAATTGCCGCCTCCACCCTTCAAGTAGCGAACCGCAAATCATCTGGAACATCCCCGAATGTTCCCAGGATCTCCGCCTCCTCAAATTCCCCGAGCTCGGGACTTCCCTGCCGCGAGAACGCGACCGCTCCCGCGTTCGTCTCTTTGCGCGACAAGGCTTCAGCGCGCCGAACCGCGGCGGCGGCATGAGGACATTCCACGGCTTCGCCTGGAGCCAGGCCGCCATCGACGCGCACGAACGGCAACGCAACGTAGTAGACCATCGCCGGCCTCCAACCGGACGCCCTGCCGTCGGAGTTAAGAACAAAAAGAGAACGATAGTCAAGACCCGAAGAGGCTAATGGGTCGTCTCCCCTTCAACGGCACCGCTCTTTTCGAGATACACCTGTCCGATGTGGCTCATTGCTTCGGCCAGCAGATTCCCCCACTGATCCTCCGGTCCCAACAGGATGAGATCGACAAGACTTTCGCCCATCTTCGCCACCAGTTCCGCCAAGTTGCTTTGCTCATGTCGCTCGATATGCTTTTGCACCACCTCGTTTATCTCGCAGTGCAGGCACTCGGCTTCGCTCTCTGCCACGCGCTATCTCCCTTTGAATTCCGCGATTGTACCCTCCTCGCGTCGGGCTCTGGAATATATCCCCGAGACGGGTGCCGCTGCCGCCCGGCTCTCTTCATGGTCGATGCCCCACCGCGGCGCGGCGTCAAGATCCGCGTCGCTTCCCTTGCCTTCGCTTCACGTGCCACGGGGCTTTCCATCTTGACCCCGCGCCTAGCGGCGGGGCGCTGGAATATTTGAGCCGGGGCGGCAGCGACCGGCTGGTCGAGCTTTAGCAGCCAACTCACCAATCCAAACCTATGGACAACCAACCCACCTTCGCCGAGCGCATCACCGCGCTCAAAGCCGCGGCCGAAACCGTCATGGCAGAGGCGCAGCGCATGGAAGCAGCCGCGCGGAAGTTCGAGAATCGGCGAACTACGCGGGGAGCGCAAAAGGCGAGCCGCTAGTGCCCGCCTCCTTACCAACCTCACCACCATTCTACCATGACCACACCTTACGAGACCGACGAGGAGCAGGGTGCCGATATCTGCAAGCAGATGCGCATCCGAGAGCTCAACGACGCGTTCCGCACCGAACCATTGAGCGTTCTTTCCGCGGTGCTCGGCCGGACGTTCGTCTTTACCAAGGGCGTCGGCGCGCACGGGGATGATTTCCTCAAGCGCTCCCTCCAGGCCGTCCAGGACTATTCCACCTTTACGGAAGAGAACGACCCGTACGGCGAGCACGACTTCGGCGCGTTCGACCTCGACGGCGTCCGGCTCTACTGGAAAATCGACTACTACGACCTCGACCTCAAGTGCGGCTCGCCGGACCCGGCGGACGAAACGGTCACACGCCGCGTCCTTACCGTCCTCTTAGCCGACGAATACTAGCGTATGGCCGACCACACCGCGAACGATGCGAGACACGTTGCAAAGATGTGCAACGTCAGCGGCTGCAACATCGAGGCAAGCTATTGGATAGACACGAGTGAAGGCTTTGCAGAGCCGCTATTGGAATCAGCGTCCCCTTCTACCTTCTATCTCTGCCTGGACCATCAGTACGAACTCGACGGCAAAGACGGGAACGGCTACGCCCACCTCAGAATCGACACCGGGGAGCTACCTGGATTGAAATCGGCAAGTACTGCTGTTCCGAGGATTGCGACGTGTGCCGCCACTTGTGATGGCGCCCCACTCGGGGGCTTGCTTTGCCAATCTCAAAATTCAATAGCATCTGATACGGCCGCGGCTTTGGTGCGGAACCCCGATGCGGGGAGAAGCAATGCAAAGCTCGACCAGCCCCTTCCGCGCACCACGATGCTGCCCGTGGTGCGCGAAGGCCGTCAGCCCACCGTCCCCCTCCATCCACCCAGAAGACGGTTAGCTCTCAGCAACAGTAGCTTCCGCGGCGGTCGATCGCTCCAATTCCTGCTAAACCGGCCGCGTTAGGCTCCAGCGAACAGGATCAGCCGATAATCAATTGTTCTATTTTGGGAACGAAGGTGCCGTTCTCAAGTCAGCACGGTTCACCGGAAACTCCCTGTCTCCAGACCAAGCACCAACTCGACTTCTACCCCCCGACAGCGCTATGGCATCAGAGATCTGCAACTCGGAAGCCCAGGGCAGTGTCCCGAGCAGCAGGCGTAAGCCTGCGCCGAAACGCCGAACGAATGGCTTCCGAAGTATTGAGCCAGGAGCCGGCGCGGAAGATACGGCGACTACAGTCGCCTCGACCCACCTCGAGCCGTCCGTCGGCGCCCCCGCATAATCATTATGCTCGCAATCCTCAACCCACGAGTACACGTTGCCGACCATGTCATACAGTCCGAAGCGGTTCGGCAGAAATGAACCGACGGGCGCCGTTTGCCGGCCGTCCCATTCGCTGCCGCAGACCTTGCAGTTCGCCATCGCTTTTCCATCCAACTTAATATCATTGCCCCACGGATATGCGGTCTCGGTTCCCGCTCGCGCGCCGTATTCGTACTCGGCCTCGGTTAGCAGCCGATAAGTCCGACCAGTCATTTTCGACAGCCACGTCACATAAGCTTGAGCGTCATCCCAGTTCACGTTTATCACCGGCCGGTTGCCGCGACGCCGACCGCTGCGCGCGCGCCGTTATCAGCCACGCCGCCGTGCCCGCCATACCCGCAATGAAATCTCGCCGTCGCATCGCTAATCCCCGCGTTTGGCGGACGAAGCCTATCGTGGTCGGGCCTGCATGGGAACGGGGCTCAGGACACGCCTCGGAGGCAACTAACCACAGCGATGGCGCACTTGGCGCACCCACGCCATCACGAGCGCGATGTATGCCCGCTATCTGAGGGATGGCGCTTGCGTCGGAAGGCGCGGCCGAACACTATCGGGTACGCTTTCAAAAAAGGGAGGAAACAATGACGGCATACCGTTATCGGAGATCGTCCACCTTGGCGCTGGCGGGCTTGTTAGTCGCCTCCGCACCCGTGCTCGCTCAGCAGGTCGTCGAACCGAGCCGCAATCTCACGCCTTTTTTTTTATGCCATGCTGCGCGATCCGCCAGCGTCTGATTGGCTAATGTGGCGGCGCACCTATGACGGCTACGGCTACAGCCCTCTCGATCAGATCAACAAGAGCAACGTCAAGAACCTCGAGGTCGCTTGGACTTGGTCGATGACGCCCGGCGCCACCGAGACGACCCCGATCGTTCACGATGGGGTGTTGTTTCTCTTCAACTACGGCAACAAAATCCAGGCGCTCAATGCGGCGACTGGCGATTTGATCTGGGAGTACAAGCGCGACCTTCCGGAAAGACTTATCGCGACGACGCCCAATCTTTCTTCCCGCAACATGGCCATGTTCGAAGGCAACCTGATCGCCGCCACGACGGACGCCCATCTGATCGCGCTCGATGCCAAGACCGGCAAGCTGTTATGGGATCACGCGACAGCAGATTGGACGAAGGGCTGGCGCTATACGAGCGGCCCGTTCGTCGTCAACGGCAAGATTATCCAGGGCATGACCGGCTGCGGCAATGGCGAGCCGGGAGGCTGTTTCATTACCGGGCATGACGCCAAGACCGGTGCCGAGTTGTGGCGCGTCAACACCATCGCGCATCCGGGCGATCCCAACTACGACACCTGGAACGGCCTGCCGCTGGAAAGCCGGTTCGGAGCTTCCGCCTGGATTGCCGGCACCTATGATCCAGAGCAGCATCTCGTTTTCTATGGCACCGGCCAGCCCTATCCATGGATCGCCGAAATGCGCGGTACGATACCCAAAAAGCCGGGCGTCAAGAGCAACGCGCTTTACTCGGACTCCACGCTGGCGATCGATCCCGACGACGGTCGGATGAAATGGTACCACCAGCACCTTGAAGACGACACCTGGGACCTCGACTACGTCTACGAGCGTATGCTGATCGACCTCCCGGTGAACGGCGAAACCCGCAAGGCGGTGGTCACAGCCGGCAAGCTCGGCATCGTCGAGGCGCTTGACCGCACCAACGGCCAGTGGCTGTGGCACAAGGAGACGGTGCCGCAAAACGTGGTGGCCGCGATCGACCCCAAGACTGGCGAGAAGACCATCAACGTTGCGTCCGTCCCGCACATCGGCCAGACCATCTTGACCTGCCCATCCTCTATGGGCGGCCGCGGCTGGCCGGCGACCGCTTACAATCCGCGCACCGGCACACTCTACATGCCGCTCAACGAGCATTGTTCCAACACGACGCCGTCGCCACTCACCCCAGGACAGTCCTATACGGGTGGGGGCCGCGCCGTATTCGCCCATACGATGGGCCGAGTGGTCGATCCAGAGAACACCGGCAAGCTCTATGGGCCGCTCCAAGAGAAGGAGCCGTATGCGGGCGTTAAGGTCACCCGCGACGTGAGATACGGCAAAGATGAGCGCAACGTCGTTGATATCTTTGTACCCGAAAGCGGCGCCGCCGGCCGACCGGTGCTGATGTTCGTCCATGGCGGCGGCATGATCCGTGGCACCAAGCACGCGCCGGGCAGCCCCTTCTATGACAACATCATGCTATTTGCCGCGCACCGCGGAATGGTCGGCGTCAACGTCGAATATCGGCTGGCCCCGCAGTTCCCGTGGCCGGCCGGCAATGAGGATCTGGCGGCGGCGGTTCGCCTCGTCGTCGATAAGGCCGCTGACTTCGGGGCTGATCCGAACCGCATTTATCTGATGGGGCATTCGGCCGGCGCCACCCATGTAGCTTCCTATGTATCGCATCCCGAGTTTTTCGGGTCCAAAGGGTCCGGACTTGCTGGCGCGATCCTCTCATCTGGCGGCTATGATTTCACGACAGGCGAACAGAGCGACGGGAGGATTGCGTATTTCGGGAGCGATCCGGTCCTGCTTGCCCAGCGCTCGGCAGTTGCCGGTCTCATCAAGACCAAGATTCCTTTCATGATTTCGTCGGCCGAACTCGACCCGCCGCCCATCGAAGCGCAGTCCACGCTACTCAAGGAAGCATTGTGCAAGTCAGAACGTGGCTGCGTGCGCAGCATCGTGCTCCCGAAACATAGCCACATGTCGGAGTCCTATTCGATCAACACCGCCGACCATCAGCTTTCCGATCAGATTCTTGAGTTCATCAAGATCGGGAAATAGCGGGTGTCCACCCGCCTGCTAACCGCGCCTAATCTAAAAGCGACGGCGGGAGGACTCATGGCCGGCAGCGGTTCGCCGCTGTCGACGAACGGCGTGAGATGGCTGCACGCACGGCAATTGACGCACAGATAGGATTTGCCGGGCACGAACTTCATTGGCTTCCCGGGTCGCCAGTGACCGTGACGGCGGCCCGCTGCCATGGCGTGTCGCTGGCGACAGAGAGCCCCTCGGCGGCGACTGCCGCCACCTGTCAGGTCCGCAATCCATTGGGCTCACTCATGGCAACCACCCAGCATCTTGGGTCCCGGCGCCGCGGCAATCATGGGCTGCTCTTCGATGTTATTTCCGATCGTATCGACGGCGCGTATTCGCAGGGTCAGCCCTGCGGCATCAGGAGGGATTTGAACTGTCTGATATGAGAGTGCGGCGGGTGGGTCGACCGAACTAACCTCGCAAACCCGAGATTGACCGATGTACGCCGCCACACGGGTAAGGCGCCGCTTTGATGAAACGATAAACTCGAAGGTCTCGCACAGCCCAACTCCGCCAGTTTCTCCGTGAACCCAGAAAGAAAAGTCCTCGCCGCGGGATCGCTTACGTCATACGATATCAGTGCGCCCATCCGCCGCACACGCTCGCCCTGCTCCTGCCCCCGCGCCACCACCGGCCAAGCAGCCGCACTTCCAAGACCTGCGATGAAGGTGCGTCGGTTCATTCAATCACTCTATCAGCGCGCGACAGAATTGATGGCGGAACATCTATTCCGATTGCCTTCGGGGTCTTGACGTTGATGGTCAGCAGAAATTGGGTTGGCGCCTGAACCGGAAGCTCGGCCGGCTTGGCGCCCCGCAGGATACGATCAAAAGAGGCCCCGCTGGTATGGGAGACCATGGGCGTGGTACGCGAGTTCCGCTAGTTCGAGCGCCACGTAGACTCGGCTTGATAATCCCGTGCGACCGCGTGTCCGCTGAGCGTAATGCACGTCTTCATTAACTCCTTCGACGTATCGCTGCGCCTCCGCTCGCCAGTCCTCCGCATCGTCTTTCATCATCGTCAAGTGCCGGCTGAGCGTGAAGCGGATCGAAATCGTCGACCTCGGCTACCCGAGGAACGGTCGCCAGCGCACGACCCCCGAATCAGTTGATCGGCTCTTTGAATACCGAACAAGCTTGCCGGCTGCGGCGTCGCCCCGGCCCGCGGCTCCGATTCGGCGGCGACTCGATTACGGACGCGCTGCGTTCCACGGAAACCAGAGGGCGCCTCCGAGGATGGAGGCGTGGGGCCCCCTTCCGCGAGATAGTGCACGGCGTCTATTTGAGCGGCGAGCCGCAACCAACGCGCGGCGACGTCCATCAGCGCGATCTTGCGAACCGGGTCGACAACCGAGTTTGCCGCCTTGATATACTCATTCCCCCGCGCTCGGAACTTATCGCCAGTCATTCGACCACTCAGTCTCATGACGGTGGCGTTTTCGGGGACACTGTCAGTGCACTGCGAATTGGTTGATCGGCTCGATGAATACCGAGGAACCTTACCGCAGCACCCGGCCGCCTCAGGAGGAATCCTGCTAACCTGAATGCGAGGAAATAGAGCATAGCCGCATGAAGCCACGAGCTATGCGGGAGATTGGGTGACGAGGTCGATCAGGCGGCGTGGTGGGCCGGCATTTCAATAACCTCGATGCCGTTTTGGAATTTGACGCCTCGGACCACTTTCGGCAACTGGTTTTCACCCTTCAATCGCCGCCATGTTTTCGCGGCGGCGTTGACGAGTTTGAATACCATGAGTTTGGCGGTCTTCGCCGACAAGGCTCCCTTCGTCCGCACGGTTCGAACCGTGGCGAACACACTCTCGATCGGGTTTGATGTGCGCAGATGGTCCCAGTGCTCGGCCGGGAAGTCGAAGAAGGCGAGCAGAGCTTCCCGATCCTTGGTCAGGCAGGCGACCGCCTTCTCATACTTGGCGCCATATTTGTCGGCGAACACATCGATCGCAGCTTCGGCAGCCGCGCGGGTCGGCGCGCCGTAAATCTCTCGAAGGTCTGCCTTCATGTTGACCTGGACCGAAAGGGCGACCTTGTTGAGCACGTTGGCGGTCTTATGAACCCAACACCGCTGATGCCTGGTGCCGGGAAAGACCTCATCGATGGCCTTCCAGAAGCCGAGCGCGCCGTCGCCGACCGCGAGATCCGGCGCGATCTCGAGGCCACGTCGCTTGACGTCGATGAGGAGTTCGCGCCAGCTCTGCGCGCTCTCCCGCACCCCGGTCTGGAAGCCGATGAATTCCTTCTTGCCTTCAGGTGTGGCGCCGATCAGCACGAGCATGCATTCGGCGGCCTCTTCCATTCGCGCCTGCAGGTAGACCCCATCCGCCCAGACGTACACGTATCGCCGCGCTGACAAGTCGCGCTTCTGCCAGGCATCGTAATCGGCCTGCCACTCCTCCGTCAGCCGCGTGATCACGGCCGGCGATAGGTTCGGCGCGTCCTTGCCCAGGAGGGCGGCGAGTGCTTCCTGGAAGTCGCCGGTCGACACCCTCGCAGGTAGAGAATCGGCAGCAGCGCATCGAGGCTCTTCGTCCGCCGCGCCCACTTCGGCAGGATCGACGAGCTGAAGCGGATTTTCTCGTCCGCGCCTACGTCAGCCCGATCGCGCACCTTGGCGCGCCGGACCTCGACCGGCCCAACCCCGGTCTGGATTGCGCGCTGAGGTCCGTGGCCGTGACGCACGATGCGGTCGCGGCCGTCCGGCAATTTCAAGTCCTTCCACTGGGCAACGAAGGCGTCGGCTTCTGCGATCAGCACCTGGGCCAACATTCGGCGGGCGCCTTCACGGGCAACTTCGGTCAGTGGATCGTCGATCGCTTCAGGCTGACGGAACGGGATGACGGTGGTATCTCTCGACATGGCGTATCGCTCCTTTCGGGAGGTTCTGGCAGGCTCGACACCCGCCTCGATACGCCGCCTTCAATCAAACGTCGTCACCCAGATTCCCGCATAGCTCCCAGAGCGGCCGAGATACGCCGATGCGAGATTTGGGTTACGGCATAAAGCTGCTCGCGAATGCCGCTTTTGAGCGGCCGGACACGATCCGGTTCGAGCTTGAACGTCGCCGGAAAGGCCGTCGCAAGCTCTGCAATGGTAGCTTTGATCTTCTCGCTTTCCCCCGCCATCTCGTCCCCCTCCAACCCAGGAGGTATCCTAGCAGGGAGGCCATGGCCCCGCTATAAACGGCCGTTGTGGATTACTGTGGATGATTGCTGGAGCCCGATTCGCAGCCGAGTGGCACTCGTCCCCGGACGGGGCTGAGTTATGTCCCCATCAAATAACGACCAAATGCTTAAACCCACTTTGATTCCCGAATAATAGACAAAAAAATCAATACACTTATCACGGGTGTAAACCCGACGAATATTCGATTGTCTGGATAAACCAGCCGGGGGCGGAAACCCTAAAAGCAAAATTGATCCCCGCCCCCCGCAGGACCCTCACCCCAGCCCACAGTCCACTAGAGTATGCCTTGGCAAAGGTGACTGGATTAAGGCTGGCAGATCGCTTGTCGAGGCGGTCCGGAGATTTTTTGTGTCAGACCGTATGCTGACCAGGCATCAACGTTTGGCTTGCGATGCAGTCGACGGAGGCGGGGACGATCCGAGACGCAAACTTAAATCCTGCTGATTGCCAGTATGATGGCGCCTACCGAGGCGCTGGCCATTAGTCCGAACATCAGGGTCATGAAAATCATGGCGGGCCTTCCACGTCGGCAGATCACCAGCGGGGGTCCTTGGCCCTGCAATTAGGCCGGCGCTTCTCTTAAAAGGACGTTAAGGGATCTTGCCATCTTGGCTGACCCGGCAGTGAAAAAGCCCCGGCCAGGCGTTGGGAGGCTTTGATCGGGGCTTAGTGATGGCACCACATTCGACGTGCTTCTGGCACGTACCGGCGCAGCGTAATTTCGAGCTGTTAAGAAACCATCGTCGTTCGCGGGATGTGCCCCGAAATCCGAGCTGACGAAAATGCCCCGGCGCCACGCGCGGGTAGACACGATTGTGCCCACGGTAGCGGCCGTCCATCGTGGGAGTATTCGCCGACGAATCCGCCGTTAACGTCCGGTCAATCGTAGCCGGTTAAAAATCGAGCAGGCATGGAGCTAGGCTATGTTTTGGTCAAAACGTCGAGTAGTGCCGACTGTACCCTATGATCGCTCCGGGTTGATCGACCACGTGAGACACGGCGTTCTCGACTCCCTTCGAGAAATTCTTGCCACGCGGGGCACTGGCGGCTGGCTCGACAATTCGATTGCCGAGCTAAGCGACGGTCAGAAAATGCCCATGGCGGACTACATCAGCAGGTTCGCCGAGCATGTCCAAGAGTGCGATATGACCCCCGACGATTGCGTCACGATTCGGGAGACGCTCAGCGGACTAAACGAGCAATTCGCCTCCGCCTAACATAGACGGTTGTTGGCGAGGTTGTGCGCTTGCCAGCGTGATTGGCCACCTTCAGTCTCCGTCGAATCCACCAAGCTCCTCCGAGTGCTGGGAAATGAGCGGCGGTGAGCGGGGTCCTAGCGTCGTCGTTTATCGTGCTCAACCCGTTCGCCGACGAACGACCTGATTTCGGCCAGTATCCGTTGTCTCCTCTCGGCGTCAGCCAAAATCGCCTGTATCTGCTGCTCGATGAATTCTAGGTGTGTCCTGGTACGAGCAAGCGTCTCTTCCGAAACGTTGATCAGTCCCGTCTGCAACGTGTTGTCCCGCCCCTGTGCATGAAGCTCCTGTGCCACCTGCCTCAGCGCTGCGATCTTGCCTTCGATTTCGGCTATGCGAAGCCGGACCGCCTGCAATTCACTGATCCAGTAATCTATTTGAACGCCCACCAAATCGAAAACTCCGAGAGCCATCCCCTCTCTATGGACACCAAAGGTGCCTAATAGCGACGGAAATATCGGCCGCGTCGATGCCATCAAGCTCGCTGATCGGTCGACCGCGTGGTCGTACCGGCAACGCGCGCCAAGCACCAGCGCGGTGCTTCCGACCGCCGGCGGCTTGGTGTTCTCGGGTGACCTTGATCGGTATTTCAAGGCGCTCGACGACGCGACCGGCAAAGTGTTGTGGCAGGTCCGCACGAACAACATGGTCAACGGCTTCCCGGTAACCTACAGCGTCAACGGCAAGCAGTACATTGCGGTCGCCACTGGCAACGGGTCTGGTTCCGGCCAGGGGCTGGCAACGCTCGTTCCGGAGATCAAGAACCCGACCGGCGGCTCTATGCTGTGGGTATTCGCGCTGCCTGACAAGTGAGTTGAAACCGCAGCGGGTCACGCTGATCCGAGTTGGCACCTTGAACGAGCGCCGACCGTGCGTCGCAACGCCCAGACGGGCCGATCGGGGCGAGTTAAACTATCGGTATACAATCGGGAGGAAAGGCATGACTACTCGCGATCGAAGCTGCCGCAATCATGTTTTCAGATTTGCCTTCACGGTGCTTTTGGGCGTCGTTGGGCTGGGTCTAATGGCGCCGACTGCTGTGCAGGCGCAGATGCCACCTGACCTCGCCGAGAAAATCGCCGCGCGGGCGCTGCTTTCGCAGGCGGTCGAGGCCGAAGTTGCCGCGTTTCTCGGCCGGCATGCCGACGAACTTACCGACGACGGCCGTCAACGGCTGGTGCGCCACGGACATTTGCCCGAGCGCGAGATCATGACCGGCATCGGCCGGGTCACGGTGCGGTGCCCTCGCGTACGCGACCGCGCCGGGGATGGTTCGGAACGGATTCGCTTTTCATCGGCGATTTTGCCGCCCTATGCGCGGCGTTCGAAGAGCCTCGAAGTGCTGATTCCGATCCTCTATCTCAAAGGCGTCTCCACCGGCGACTTCGAGGAGGCACTCCTCGCTTTGCTTGGCAAGGATGCCGGCGGTCTCTCCGCATCGACGATCGGGAGGCTCAAGGATGCCTGGTCTGAGGAGCATGCGCGCTGGAGCAAGCGCGATCTTTCGGCCAAGCATTACGTCTACTTCTGGGCCGACGGCATTCACGTGCAGGCCCGCCTCGAGGATGACGCCCAGTGCCTGTTGGTCATCATCGGCGCGACGCCGGAGGGCAAAAAGGAACTCGTCGGCTTGATCGACGGCGTGCGCGAGAGCGCCCAATCGTGGCGAGAGTTGCTCCTCGATCTCAAGCGGCGCGGGCTTGCGGTGGCACCTGAGCTTGCGGTCGCCGATGGCGCGCTCGGCTTCTGGCAAGCGCTCGAAGAAGTCTGGCCTACGACGCGCTCTCAGCGCTGCTGGGTTCACAAGACCGCCAATGTGTTGAACAAGCTGCCGAAGAGCCAGCAACCGAAAGCCAAGCGGGCGCTCCAGGAAATCTGGATGGCTGAGACCAAGAAGGATGCTCTCGCAGCGTTCGACACCTTCGTGGAAATCTGGGGCGTCAAATACGACAAGGCGGTTGAATGCTTGATCAAGGATCGCGACGCATTATTGGCCTTCTACGACTTTCCGGCTGAGCACTGGAAACATCTGCGCACGACCAATGTCATCGAAAGCTCGTTCGCGACCATCCGTCACCGCACGGTACGATCGAAGGGGTGTCTCTCGAACAAGACCGCGCTCGCCATGATCTTCAAGCTCGCCGAAGCCGCCGAGAAAAGCTGGCGTCGCCTCGATGGTCACAACCAATTGCCAAAACTCATCCACGGAATAAAATTCGCTGACGGCATCGAGGTCGTCAAATCGCAAGCTCAAGCCGCTGCCGCCTGAGCCCCTCCGCCACCAAAATTCGGCGATAGCTCGCGATATCCACCGAAAGTGGACGCGGCCGAAAAGCGTGTAGCCACACCATCGATTACGTCGCCACCCGCCACGCCACTACGCCGGCCTTCACTGGCTCCCCTGTTCTAACGCTTCGCCACGTGCCGCCCGACCAATGGCAGAGATACGGAAGCGCGTAGGTGCCGACGTGATCCTCGCAAAGTAATTCACAAGGCTTGTCACCGGGCGGAGTACCTTCGCCGGGAAACGTGGCCAAGCGGCGTTGTCGCGATGCAATCCGTTTGCTCACTTCGGTCGAGTCCATGGCTGCACGCCCCGGCTGCCAGATGAAAAAATTGTCGCCGCCGAGATTTCATCGCTTCCCTCGTTACGGTGAAGCTACATCAAACCGCGTCGGCATAAGCAACACAGGCTGCGATGGCTGCTTCAGGCGAAAGCTGTCGCCGCTCCGGACATGCTTGATAGACGGGTTTTGACCCAAAGCGGGCAAATGTAGCGTGAAAAGCGCGTCTTTCAATTTTGCACTCTTTCGCGCGCTGGCCGCCAGCCCCATCAACTCCAATCAATCGGTAATTCGCCCAAACCGATCAGGGGCTGGCAGGATTCCCTGAACGAACAATGGGACCTTTCAGCGGTAGCAGTCAGCCTGGTGGAGGCTTGATGCTGCCCGCGCGGATCACCTTCCCAAAGTCTCTATCTCGACCTTTATGCCTTCGGCGTGTTGGCGACCGCGTGACCAGGGCGTCGAGAAAATCCCTCTGCCATTTATCGACGTTATTCTCCAGAATCCCGTGCAGCAGCGCCGCGTGTCGTTCCCAACGTTCCTCGCGCTGCATGGTCAGGGCTTGTGCGATGGCGCCGGCCACCGATTCGGCGTCATAGGGATTGACTAGTAGCGCGCGTTTGCCTTCGACGGCGGCGCCGGCGAAGCGGGAGAGAATGAGCACGCCGGGATCGTTCGGATCCTGAGCTGCGACGTATTCCTTGGCGACCAAGTTCATTCCGTCCCGAAGCGGCGTCACCAGGCCAACCCGCGCCGTGCGATAGAGTTCGGCGAGCACCGAGCGGGTGTAGACGCGGTTGACGTAGCGGATCGGTGTCCATGACACCTCGCCGTATTTGCCATTGATGCGGCCGGCCTCGGAACCCACCGTCTGTGCCAGTTCCAAGTATTCCGGAATTTCCGATCGGTTCTTCGGCGTGATCTGCAGGTATGTCACCTTGCCCAGCCAATCCGGGTTCCTGGCGAGGAAGATCTCGAAAGCTTCAAGCCGCTGGACCAGGCCCTTGGAATAATCGAGGCGATCGACCCCGATGACGAGCGTCCGCCCGCCGAGGCTCGTCACCAGGTTTTTTGACGAGCGGCGAGCGCACGTTTCGGCGGGCGAGCGCCTCAAACCCCAGCGGCTCGATGCCGACGGGGAAGGTGCCGATCCGGGTCTGCCGTCCGTCCGTGGTGAAGGAGATCTGATGGCCCAACGTCTCGAACCCCCGCATCTCGCGTCGCAAATCTGGATTCTCGGCGATGAGATAGCGGACGAAATTGCCAGAATCCCCCTCGGTCTGGAAGCCGACCACGTCGTATTGCAACAGCAGCGGGATCAGTTGCTCGTGGTTCGGCAGCGATGTCAGCACCTCTGGCGGGGGCATCGGGACATGAAGGAAAAAGCCGATCCGGTTGGCGTGGCCGCGGCGGCGCAGCGCGTCCGCGATCGGGATGAGGTGATAGTCATGGACCCAGATGAGGTCATCGGGTTCGATGATCTTTCCGAGCTCGGTTGCGAAATGATCGTTCACTCGCATGTATCCGGTGAGATCGCGGCGCGCGAACTCGGCGAGATCGAGCCGGAAATGCAGGATCGGCCAAAGCACCCGGTTAGCGAAGCCGTTGTAGTATTCCTGGTAGTCGTCCTCTGAGAGATCGATGACTACATAGGTGAGGTTCTTGTGAGAGATCGTGTGCATCTCGACTTCCGAGCGTGGAACGGCCTTGCCGCTCCACCCGAACCACACGCCCCCATTACGCTCGAACGCCGGTCGCAACGCGACTTCGAGGCCGCCGGCGCGCTTTGCGTCATCGCCGTTCGGAACGCTCACCCGATTCGAAACGACGACTAGCCGTGCCAATATCGGTCCTCCCAGCTTCGCGATAGCCGCATGGCCGAGAGTATCAGCCCGGCCATAGAATAAGTCTGAGGGAAATTGCCCCATAGTTCGCCCGTCAGGGGATGAACATCCTCCGCCAGCAGGCCATAACGATTTCTATATTTTAGCGCGTCGTTGAACATCTCGCGCGCTTGCTGCCGGCGACCGAGATCCCACAACACGTCGATTAGCCAGAACCGGCATACGAGAAATGCCGTTTCCGGCAGGCCGAAGTCATCCTCGCTCGCGTAGCGCATAACGTGGTTGTCGTGCAAAAGTTCGCGTTCGATCGCCTCCACAGTGCGCACGAAACGCGGATCGTTGGTTTCCAAGAGCCCGATCTCGGGCAGCAATAGCACGCTGGCGTCGAGATCATCGCTTCCCAATCCGGCCGTGAAGGCGCCGCGCTTCTCATTCTAGGCCCGCTCGATAAATTGTGTCTGCATCCCTTTCGCTATATTTGTCCAGTGCGCGGCACGCTGCTCCATGCCGAGATGCGCCGCGATTGCGCCGAGCCGATTGCAGCCGGCCCAGCACATCGCCGCCGAATGGGTGTGCAGCCGGCTGCGATCGCGGTATTCCCAGATACCCGCGTCGGGCTCAAAGGCGAGCCGCGCCGCCTCGACACCGAGCGATTCCAGGAGATTGAACAGCCCAGCATCGCCCGGGCGCGGCAGCCTGCGGTCGAAGAACATCGGCATCGCGGCGAGGATGATACTGCCATAGGTATCGTGCTGCACTTGGCTTGCTGCCGCGTTTCCGATACGCACCGGTGCGTTGTTGCGATAGCCTTTGAGGCCGGTTGCGAGCTTCTCTTCCATTGAGTTTGCCGGGACGACGCTGTAGACCGGACGGACGAATTCTTCCGAAGCGATCCCAAGGATGAAGGAGATGAAATTTTCCATGGTCCGGGTGGCGCCGAGACGGTTGAGCGCCTTTACGACGAAATAGGCATCGCGCAGCCAGCAATGGCGGTAGTCCCAATTGCGCCCGGATCCCGGCGCCTCCGGAATCGACGTCGTGTGGGCGGCGATGATGCCGCCGGTCTCCTCGAAATTGCTGAGCTTGAGAGTGATCGCCGCGCGGATGACTACGTCCTGCCAATCATAGGCGATCGAAAGGCGTCGTACCCACTCGGTCCAGTAGTCTTGCGTGCGCGCTGCGAACGAGCGGCAGGTGGTGGGTAGATCAGCTGGGAACGGCTCGTCCGGACCGATGACGAGATGGAGCGGTCGCGTCAGCACGAAAGGGGCTTCGCGGTCGATATAGGACAACGCAGCGTCGGTGGTGAGGCGGATCACCACATCCGCGCCGCCGAAGCTTACATGACTGCTTCCCATCGATTTGCGCACCATCGGGGCGCCGTAATTGCTGGTCGGACGGACCCGGATGGTGATCCGGGGCAGGCCGGCGATTGGCTCGATGATCCGCATGAGCTGCGGCGGGCGAAAGATGCGGTCATATTCACGAAACCGTGGCGCGAAATCGGTAATTCGGATAGACGCACCCTTGTCGTTCGTCAGGACCGTGGAGACGATCGCGGTGTTGCGCACATACTCGGAGGAAAAATCGATCATGCCCTCGAGCACGACATCGCAAAATCCCTTCTCTTCACCGCCGGCTACCAAGCGGGAAAAGATCGGGTCCCCGTCGAAGCGTGGATAGCACCACCACACGATCCGCGACGATGGATCCACCAGCGCTGCCGTGCGCCCGTTGCCGATGATCGCAAGATCGAGCCCGAAATCGTTCATCCCGACCTCATCCCGTCCCGGCCGCAAAGGCCGGTGAGCCAGTCGCGGACGTCCTGCGGACCGCCGAAGGTGCCCTCGACCCCTGCCACTTCCCGCCCGACCGAATAGCCGAAGCCGCCGAGAGCAGGCAGCACCCCGAACACCGACTCGTCGGTGACGTCGTCGCCGACGAACAGCGGGGTGCGTTGCACGAACGGAGGACTTTTCATTAACTCGCACACGCCAACACCTTTGTTGAAACTCGACGGCTTGATTTCGATCACTGCCTTGCCGCACAGCATTTCGAGTTTCTCATCCGGTGCGTGATCGAGGATGGCAGCGATCTTGTTTTTGATCAAAAGCCCCTGCTCCGGGGTCAATCGGTAATGCACGGCGAGCGAGGAGCCTTTGTCTTCGACGATGATGCGGGGGTCGACGGTGACGGCCACAGTCACCTGCTTCCTCAATAATGGGCTCAGCTCGGCGTATCTCCTCTGCTTGGGTGCACTGGCGGAAATACGCAATTCAACCCCGTGTCCGCCGACGCAAGGCAACTTAAGCGGCACGAACAGATCATCGAGGTTTTCGATAAGCCGGCCGCTGATGAGCGCGAGCGCGCCATTAGTTCGCGCATGCAATTCACCGAGCGTTCGGACCAGCGATGCCGGCACCACGACGCTCTGGGGCGTCGCCGCGACGTCGAGGATGGTCCCGTCGACATCAAGCAGGATCGCGACCTGGGCGAAGTCGATGGGGCCCAAACATCGCGGCCGCAAAGACGACCCTGTAACGGGATGAGGTTGCATAATGAAAGCTCGCCGGGTAGGCCAATGATCTTGCAGATCTCATCGAGCTTGATCTTGGCTATAGAATGGAAACGGATTGATGACCCCTGTCGTGTCGGAGGTGACCATCAAGGTGTAACCCTCCGGTGCTGACTTGGCGAACAAACTCCACCCCAATTTGCGTGTTTGCACCCGGCTTGTTCTCGACAATAACCTCCTGCCCCGTTGCTTCCGACAAGCGTCTGCCGACCCTCCGAGCCAGCACGTCATTTGGCCCTTCGTGCGGGACGCGAACGGGCAGGCGATGGCTTACGTCTACCGCCGGGCCAACAAACCGGAAGCGCTCCGGGCGAAGGTTTTGACTGAGGACGAAGCGCGGCGGGTTGCGGCGAATATCGCGAAGTTGCCCGCGCTGCTAACGCGGGAGGAGCGGTAAGTGGGTGCCGACCCCAACGTTCGACCGCTCGCCGAATTCCGGTACTAACAACTCTCACCAAAATAGGCTTTAATTCCATCATGCTTTATCATTTCACAAAGAAGGACAAACCGCACGAAGCGGCCTGGACCGCCGACCAAGCGGGTCTCGACATTGCCCCTACGCGAGACGTGGAAGTACAGATTTTCCCAACAAGCTGATCCAGAGAAAATGACGGACCCGGATTGGCAGGTTAGTCGCGCAGCCATTGTCTTCGAGTTTGAACCGCAAAGCGAAGAAACGCCTCTGCGAGACTTTCCAGGGCTTCGACATATTGGCGCCTATGCATTTCCTCATCATCGGTCTCAAGGCGGCGGCCAGGAAGCGGAAGAACTACCTCGAACGCACCATAATCGACCACCGCTTCCCAATGCGGTTTCCTGTCGTCTATGGTCATGGTTGCTCGGACTTGTTTCACTTCGATCTTTGCCATTTGCTTAATCCACTTGCCAAAGGACGTTGCGCTTCGGATCAAGTGCACCTCAGCGCTGCATCCCGCAGCAGTCGCAAGAAAACATTGATTGCGTATTGCCACACCTCGGAACATGCGGGGGAGACAAGTCGCTTCCGGCCTTCAATCGTCCGACCTGCTCCTTGAACTTTCTTGAAAGCGCATACACGAGAGCATACGCCCCCCTGCACTGAAAAACGATCCCGCGCTCCGGCAGCTCTGGGATACCCGCCGCGCCGCCCGCCGACGTGGCGGCACATCGGGCGACCTAGCCGAATTGAAATAGGTCAATACGGTTAGGTCTTTTTGTGATCAAATTTTTTAAATGGATTGGCATCCCATACCGAGCGCACCGTTCGACCGCGAGCTTGAACTTGCCGTCATCGAGAGAGATGGTCCGCACGCCCTCGTATTTCCTCACTCTGGGCGGATGGACCAACGCGGAGACTAACCAGTCGATAGACGTGCGTCCGACACACTGGCGGGAGTGCGAGAGGTTGGCCGGGGCTTCAGTGATTGCACTGCGTTGCACGTGCTTTTGCACATTTGACAGCGGGCAGTTGTGACCCCAAATCGTTAAGAAACTGTCGGCGGTCGCGAGGCACCGTCACAAGTCCCGTACCCCGCTTATCCACAAGCACAATTGCCGCGCCGGCAAATGAGACGGATCATTGAAGGCAGCGCGAATCACAAGGGGGAGATTCGCCCGATGCCCGTTAGCCGTGACGAGATCGAACGCGAATTGAATGCCAGCGAAGCGGATCGGGCCATCGGCCTACTGCGTCGCACCAATGCCGATTTCGAGGAAATCGAACGCGAGCTTCAAGCCGCCGAGAAACGCAAGGGGCTCGAAATTGCACCGGATATTCCCCTTGTCAGCCGCCTGGCCCGGCTTGGCTACAGCGAACGCGATCTCAACACGGTTATGGAAATGCTTGCGGCGCTTGACGACCTAAGGAACGGTCGGCCGATATCTGAGCGCGCCCGCGCGATGCTTTCCAATCGCGAGGCCGCCAGGCGATCGGCCGATCAGCAACTGGCCGCGATCATCGAGCGCAGACGTGGCGCGTGATCAAGTCGGCGGTCGCTGGGTCGTGCTCGACAATCTACAAGCAGCCAAGATAAGCCGCGTTGAAAAATGCCCCAGCCCAGGGCAGCTGGGACCAGTTGGGCTTGATAGCTCCCGAGAGCGCCCGGGAGCGACACCAAGCTAGCACACCGTCGGCGAAGGGTCAGGCCCTAAGGGTGGGCCAGGCTGCCACGGAGCGCATCCGCCAGGGTGCAGGCGTCGTCCAGCAGTTGACCCAGTCGCGCCGGCGGCACGCCTCGGACTACTTCCGCCGTCGCGATGACCTTGTCGACGGTGGGATTGCCGGGGCCGATCTCTAAAAGCCTTTGATTCATTGTGACGAGCTTCTCGTATCTGGCGTCGATGTCGTCCCATGCGCGCGTATTCTCGGCCTGCTGTTCGACGATTTCGGAAAGCAACTGAGACAATCGAGTTTCGAGGAGGCCAGGGTCGGTAGCCATTTGATCCTCCAGATTTTGCCGCGGACGGCTCGACGATGCATGCCGATCATCGTAGCCGCAGGAATTATCGTGAGCCAAGCCGGGCGGGCGCCGCTGTGCGGGCTTGTGGCGTGCGTGCGGCTGATGTCGACACCAACTTTCTTCGACCGTCTTCACCTCGGCTTAGCCCTGAAGAGCGATCGAGCTAGCGCCGGCGGATTTAGCTACAATTGTTTGCCTCCACTTGAGTATTAGGTCAGAGCTTTCCACTACCTGAGGCAGGGGGGCGACTAACTTGCATTTGCGGAGTGAAAACCATGAGTGGAGTCGTGGCCTTTCTGTTCGATGAATCCGGCGCCACCGCAATTGAGTATGGACTGATCGCCGCCGGCATTTCGGTCGCGATCATCGCGGTCGTCAATGCTCTCGGTACACAGTTGCAGACGACCTTCAGCACCGTCTCGTCCCAGCTTGCGACGGCCGGCAAGTAAACAGATATTCATAAAGACTGGCGACTCACCCTCACCGGAGGTAGCGCATGCAGACCGCTGATTTGCGGCATCGGTGCCGCGACGCCGCACCACGAGCACCGTAGGCCTAGCACGAGGCTTCCGACCGACGCGAGCGGGTGACGGTCGATCGCCCTGATGTCGATCGCGCGGCTCGTTTGGCAACCCGGGCAAAACACGTCCAGCCACGGTGTGTCGGCCATCAGTGCTGCGCGGATCGTGGGTGACCATAATGTGCCCCGTCCCGCCGCCAGCGCGACGTTCCAGCGCTCCACGACACGCCGCACTTCCTCGCGCGTCGCTTCGCTCCTCGCAAAGACGCGTTACTCGTAATAGGCCGGCGAGTATTTGCGCAGTGGCACCTCGCTCGGCTCGTGGCCGATCCACAATTGCGCGTTGTTCTCTTTCAGCACGGCGGCCATGCGGTCGAGCGAGGCAAGCGACTGCGGCACGTTGAAGTTCCGCGACGGCACCTTGTGGCCATCCCAGTTCGCCTTGGTATGCACGGAGTCGCCAGTCAGAAGGATCGCGCCGGTCTTGGGCAGGCGCACCAGCATATTTTGATGACCGGGCGAGTGGCCGGGCGTCGAGATCAGCACGACGCTGCCGTCGTGGAAAACGTCGTAGTCGCCCTCGGCCGTAATGACCTTCTGGGCGGGGTCGAAGCGCGGCTTGCCGTCGGGCAGCTTCCAGTCGTATTCGGCCTTCTGCACCACGAGCGTCGACCCCGAGAACAGTCCGAGATTTCCGACGTGATCGGGGTGCGAATGCGACAGCACGAGGTAGGTGATGTCGGAGGGCTTCAATCCGAGTTCGGCAAGCTCGCTCGTGAGCGTTCGCTTGACGGTCCACAGGCCGACCTGGCTCTTGAAGCCGTTGGGCATCGCGGCGATTTGATCGCCAAGCCCGGTGTCGAACAGCAGCCAGCCATCGCGGTGCTTGATGAGATAGCACGTCACCGAGAGCGCGCCGGGCCCGGTTGCGCCCGGGGTAAACTCCGACGCGTTGTCGAGCGCGATGTCTCCGCAGTAGAGCACGTACATGCGCTCGATGCCGGATTTGCCGGCCGGCTGCTGCGCGAACGTCTGTGAGCCGGCGAATGCCACTACGAGTGCCAGCACGGCGGCAACGAAGATCGATCTCTTTGTCATTGGCGTTTCCTCCTTCGACTTGTTGTTTGCTGCATCCTTCGACTACGGCTGCACCTTCTTCATGTGGAAATTTGCAAGGACGGAACGCCCACGTTGAGAAACAAGGGTCTGACGACGCGGAAGTTTCATGGCCCGCCTCCCGTTACGACAAGGCTACATCACTGCCACCTGCATCCGGAAGGATGCCATATGGCTGCTTGCAGCTAAAGCTGTCGTCGACGCGGACATGCTCGGATAAGCGCTTTTTGACGGTCTCGAAAATCTGGACAGGACGATAAGTGGAGTTTCTGCCTGACAGCAGGCACGCTGTGCCTGCGAATCAGGAGAGACGATGACCAGACGAGCCCGCCGGAATCACACGCCGGCCTTCAAGGCCCAGGTGGCGCTTGCCGCGATCAAGGGCGAGTTGACGCTTGGCCAGCTTGCGGAACAATTCGATGTCCACCCGAACCAGATCACGGCGTGGAAGGCGCTGCTTCAGGAAGGAGCTGCCGATGTTTTCGGGGCCGGTAGCGGTGGGAAGCCGATGCCGCCTACGGTCGACGTGAAGTCGCTTCATGCGAA
Source organism: uncultured Alphaproteobacteria bacterium (assembly GCA_963787675.1). Lineage (GTDB taxonomy): Bacteria > Pseudomonadota > Alphaproteobacteria > Rhizobiales > Xanthobacteraceae > JAJPKK01. The sequence goes on from CAWBDV010000003.1 coordinate 1,629,786, forward strand.
GATCGGAGAACTGACGCTGGAAAATGATTTTTTAGAGGGCGCGCTCAGCAAAGCCGGCCTACTGAGCGCAAAACGATGATCGACCGTGAGCACGCTCTTTCGATCACGCGACAGGCCGAAGTGCTGAATGTGAGCCGCAGCAGCGTCTACTACCGTCCACGTCCGGTTCCGCAAGCCGACCTCGCGATCATGCGTCGTCTCGATCGGCTGCATCTGGAGTTCCCCTTCGCAGGGGCGCGGATGTTGAGAGGCCTTTTGGCTGCCGAGGGGAGCCAGATCGGCCGCCGTCACGTGAAGACGCTGATGCGGCGGATGGGGATAGAGGCGCTGTATCGCCGTCCGCGCACGACGAGGCCGGAGCCTGGGCACAAGATCTATCCGTATCTGCTGCGCGGGAAGGAGATCACGCACCCGAACCAGGTTTGGGCGATGGACATCACATATATCCCGATGGCCCGCGGCTTCGTCTATCTCGCCGTCGTGCTCGACTGGGCGAGCCGCCGCGTGCTGTCGTGGCGGGTGTCGATCACACTGGAAGCGGCATTCTGCGTCGAGACGCTGCAGGACGCCTTGGTGAAGCACGGCAAGCCGGAAGTCTTCAATACCGACCAAGGTTCGCAGTTCACCGGGGCGGCCTTCACCAGCGTGCTAACCGCCAACGGCATTGCGATCAGCATGGACGGAAAAGGGGCTTGGCGGGACAACGTGTTCGTCGAGCGGCTGTGGCGCAGCGTCAAATACGAGGAGGTATATCTGAGGGCCTACGACAGCGTCGGTGAGGCGCGCACATCGCTCGGCCGCTATCTCAATTTTTATAATACCCAAAGACCACATTCGAGCCTTGACGGAACGACACCCGATCGCGCCTACTTCCAACCGCTGCCCATCCACATGGCAGCCTAACCCCGGCAGACGCTCCACTTATCGACGCGGAAACTCTGTTCAGACAACCGGGACCACCTCACCTGACCGGCCCAAGACATTGGCGATAAGTGCAGAGTGAGGTAGGCTCGACCCGCGGCCATGGCGGGACCGTTATTCGATCACCTCATCGGGAAAAGCAACACAAAGTTGGAAAATTCTAGAAAGGATTAGCGTGACATGCACAAGATCGCCATACCGCAAGCAAGCATCGACCGCGTCTTGATGCGCCGCGGGTCGCTCCACGTTTACGCGAACCTTAATCCGGCTCGCACGGCTCATGTTGTGGTCGACCTGCAGAACGGATTCATGGCGCCTGGTCAGCCGGCGGAAATTCCGGCGGCCCGTGAGATCGTCTCCAATGTCAACTGCATCAGCGCCGCCGTGCGGGCTGCCGGCGGGCTGGTCGTCTATATCCAAAACACGATCGACACGGCCGCAAAAGAGGCCTGGTCCAACTGGTTCACCCATATGACAGGCGAGAACCGCCGCGACGCCATGGATGTGGCGTTTGCGGAGGGTAGCTACGGTCACGCGCTGTGGCCGGGCCTTGAGGTGCTGCCCGGCGATATCCGGGTGAAGAAGAATCGCTTCAGCGCGCTCATTCCTGGCGCGTCCGAACTCCACAGTGTCCTGCAGGAGCGCAATATCGATACGGTCATCATCACCGGCACCGCCACCAACGTGTGCTGCGAGTCGACTGCCCGCGATGCGATGATGATGAATTACAAGGTGATCTTCGTCTCCGACGGCACCGCGACCTACAATGACGATGAGCACAATGCGACGCTCGGCATCATGCTGGCAATGTTTGCCGACGTAATGACCACCGATGAGGTCGTCGGCTGCCTGTCGCGCAAAATGAACGAGGCAGCCGAATAAGAACACCGGCGATGGCTGCGGCCGGCGGTCCGCGATCGCGGTCCTGTTTCCAAACGCAACCGATGAGGCAGCAATGGCAATCCTGACGACACGGCGGCATGCACTTAGCTTGGGTGTGACCGCCGTCGGAGCTCTTGTCGGCATGCCCCCTCGCGCCCCCGCGCAGAAGAAGCCGCTCGTGAAAATTCGCTACAACGAGGTCGTCCGCTCCATCCTCTACGCGCCGGCCTATGCGGCGATCGCCAATCGCTTCTTTGAAGAAGCCGGCCTCGATGTAACGCTAGCGACCGGCCAAGGCCCTGACCGGTCGATGGCCGCGCTCCTGGGCGGCGGCGCCGACATTGCCTTGATCGGCCCTGATGCGGCGTTTTTCGTGATGGCAAGCGATTCCCCCACCAAGGCACTGCTGTTCTGCAGCCTCACCACGACCGATGGCTTCATGCTGATGGGCCGCGAAAAACTCGACAAGTTTGACTGGAACATGCTCCGCGGCAAGGAAATTCTGGCGCGCCAGCCCGGAAGCACGCCGCAAGTTTTTCTCGAAGCGGCGCTGCGGCTCAATCACCTCGATCCGTACAAGGACGTCAAACTTATCAACAACGTTGCCATCCCGGCGCGGGTCGGCTCCTGGCTTGCTGGCCAGAATCAATACGCCATCTTCCTCGAGCCTGACGCCTCCCAGCTCGAACTCGATGGCAAGGCTTATTTCCTCGCTTCCATCGGGCAGACGGTCGGCTACATCGACTACACCACCTTCATGGCCACCGATAAATATATCCGCGACAATCCCGACATCATCCAGGCCTGGACGAATGCGATCGCGAAGGCGATGAAGTGGACGGAATCCGCGCCGACGGCAGAGATTGTTAGGGTTTTGGCCCCCTATTTCCCTGGCGTCACCGTAGCGGCGCTAACCTCGGCGACGGAGCGCTACCGGACGCTCAAGATCTGGAAGTCGACACCTGGGATTGATCCGGCTGGGCTTGAGAAATTCCAGGACCTTCTCGTGCAAGCCAACGTGCTAGAGCCCGCGAAGCGGGTGAAGTTCGCCAACCTGGTGCGGCCCGAATTCGCCGATAAGGCCAAGTGATGCCCGAGGCGGCTAAATGAGCCAGCCCTACCACTCCTGACCACTTGTCAGAGTGCACTGTCACCTTGCATGCTCTCAGGATGTTCCGAGCAAGCATCGGCGCGCTCCTAGTGTTGCCTGTGATCGGGGGATGGTCCATTCAGCAGGCCATCGCCCAGACCTTTCCAAGCGGACCTATTCGTATCATCGTGCCTTACGCGGCGGGTGGGCTTGCTGATGCCTTGGCGCGTATCACCGGCGCGCGGGTTGCGGAGGCGACAGGCCATCCCGTCATCACCGAGAACCGGCCGGGTGCCAGTTCGATACTCGGCATGCAGGCCTGTGCCAATGCGCCGCCAGACGGGCATACCACCTGCATCACCGTCCCGGATAGCCTTTCGTACAATCCTCAATTGTTTGCAAATCTCCCGTACGATCCGGAGAAAAGCTTCGTGCCTGTTATCAGGCTGGCCTTGACGAACGCCTTGTTGGTGGCAAATGCCAAGGCGCCGTTCAACAGTTACGAAGAAATGATCGCGTATGCGAAGGCCAATCCCGGCAAGCTCAACTGGGGCACCTGGGGGCCTGCTACGCTGCCCGACATTTATCTGCGCTGGATCTCCTCCCACGCCGGCGTCAATATCCAGGCGATTCCTTACAAGGGCGGAGCGGCCCAGGCGAATCCTGCGGTCTACTCTGGCGAAGTTGACATCACCTACATGGGATTCGGCGTCGCAGCTCCTCAGATTGCGGCCGGCACAATCAAGCCTTTGGTGGCCCTCGGCGTCAAACGTTCTGTTTACATGCCCGAATTACCGTCGCTCGGCGAAGAAGGTGGCGATCCGGGCCTTCAGGGCTATTTCGGCATGTTTGCTCCGGCCGCGACGCCGAAGTCGATCGTACAGTGGCTCAACGCCGAGTTCACCAAGGCTATAGGGACGCCACAGGTGCAGATCTTCTATAAGAATTCCACGCTGGTCGCGGAAGCCAACACGCCCAACGAGTTTGCCGCGTTCGCCAGGGCTGACCGGGAGGCCGCGGCGAAGGTGTTCAAGAGCATCGGCATTACACCACAGGCCATGCCGCAATAGGAGGAAGCCCATGGTGGACATTCACGACCTTTATTCGGGCATCCTCAGCAACGTCCACATGGAGCTGCCGCACAAGACGATGGACAAGAAGCTGATCATCAACGTCGCCCCGACCGGCTCGTTCATGAATCGGCAGCAGAACCCCGGCCAACCCTACACGATGGAAGAGAACGTCAGGGCCGCGATCGAAGCGCACAAGGCGGGCGCCGCAGTGTGGCATGTGCATGCCCGCGACAAGGACGGTACTCCGAGCAAGGACCCTCATGTCTTGAAGGAAACCATTGCGCGGGTGTTGGACAAATGCCCTGACATCGTCACGTCGGTCGTGCCCTACGCCGATTACGAACACCAAGGCGTGGAGCTTCTCAAGCGCACCGTGGATGTCTTGGCCCACGCGGGGCCGGAATACTTTCAATCCGCCGTGCTTCTGATTCAGACGATGGGATTCTCTGAGAAATTTACCTACATCATCACCGAGAAGACGCTGTCAGAACAGGTGAAGTACCTGGAAGATCATGGCGTGCGGCCGGAGTATCAAGGCACGAGCTATCAGGGGATCAAGGACGTGCTGGATTGGCTCGTGGCCAAGGGAATCGCTAAAGATCCACCGCTGATGAACATCATGATGGGTTTTCACGGGTTTTGCCACGGCTCGCCGCTCGGACCTGACCCCTGGAATTACATCTACATGATGACCATGCAGCAGACGCTTGCGCCCAACGCGGTCAAAGGCGTTTGTGCGGGAGGCCGCAACTGGATGCCGTTCTGCACGCTGGCGATAATGCTTGGATTCGACATGGTGCGCGTCGGAATGGAGGACACGGTTTACCTCTATGCCCACCGCGACGAGAAAATTCAAACCTCTGCCCAGGCGGTGCGCAAAGTCGTGGCGGTGGCCAACGAGCTGGGGCGCGAGATAGCAACGTCTGCGGAGGCGAGGGCCATCATGGGGATAAGACTCGGGTTGCAGAATGCGGGCGCATCAAAAGAAGAGACCAAAGCAGCAGGAGTGCGCCGATAATCGCGAGCCGCTCAGAAACATACCCTTAAATTCTTCCGCAATTGGTCCGCCTCAAAATCAACTCTGGTCAACGTCCGCTTGGTGGAGTCAAGCGGCCGCGCTCACAGTGCGTGCCAAACGGCGCTTTTGACCCATAGCCGTCTCTATCCCGAAATCGCTTGACGCATTAAGCTGAGTGAAATCAAAACGAAAATTGCGGAAAGTTCCTGATGAGGACCGGCGATGAGGCTTGGGGCTTTTGGACCACTGCGCTTTGGGTCGTGGCCGCTGTTGTCTTGAAGGACTATCTGTTTCCGAGGTTTGAGCATCTCGTCTTGAATGGAACCGCCGTCGGCCATGCGATCGACGCCCATCTCGCGCTCGGTGCTGTGAATTTAGCCCTAGTCTGGCTTGTTGCGATCCTGTTGCTGCTTGCAGCTGTCTGGATGAAACGGCTCCCGGTGCGAAGTTATTTCGCCTGGGTCGCGACTCGCCCCGGGATTGTCTTCCTCGCCCTTGCGGCGGGCGCTGCGTTCCAACTCGCAAGCTATGCCATACCTTATCTGGCGGGCGCAGACATGACGTCCGATGCCATCGCGCAATACCGCTCGGCGCAAACCGCTGGCAATCCCGTGTGGTTGCCGCTGTTTTTCGCCTGGCCGAGCTTCATCGCAGCGCCGCTGGTCGAAGAAAGCATCTTCCGCGGCTTTTTATGGCGTGGCTGGGACGCCTCGCGGCTAGGTGCCAGAGGGACTTGGTTGCTCAGTTCGCTCGTGTTCGCCGCATACCACATCCCGAAGGTGATCGGCACCAACCCGCTCCAGGCCGGGATCATCCTGTTCGAGGATCTTCTTTTGGGTCTCCTGCTCGGTTGGCTGCGATGGCGCAGCGCCAGCACCCTTCCCGCGATGGCGGGGCACTTCGCCTACAACGTCATCCCGCCGGTCCTGACATTGATGATCGGAGCGATGTTGGCTGAACACTGATCGCAGATTGGCGAGGCGATACCAAGTCAGGACAGCAGCACGAGAACGGCGAAGGCTATGCAGTTGTGGAGCATGTGAAAGGCGATTGTCGCCCGAACACTGCCGGTGCGCTCGCGCAGGTAGCCGGCGGCAAGCCCGATAGAACCGTTGCTATGGACACTCCCAAATGCGCCCCAGCGAACAGGAACGCCGTGATGATGATGGTCGGCCAAGCGGCGAGCTTCGCGCGCAGAGCGGTATAGAACCAGCCGCGCATCACCAGCTCTTCCATGGAAGCCGCGAGAACAATGCTCTCGAAAGCGTCGAGGAGGACGTAAGCCAAACCGGATGTCGGAAGGGTCTGCTCATCCCCCGGCACGAAATGGCTGGCGATCAAGCCAAAACCCAAATTGAACGCTAGCGCAACAATCAACAAGACAATGAATATAAGGGTGTTTTTGCGAACGCTCCAGGGATGCCAGGCTAAGAGATCACGCCAGTGGGTCCCGGCGCGAAGGCGTGCCAGGGCACAAACGGCCGCGATCAACGAAATCTCCGGCCACAGCATGCTGACGAGCAGAAAGCCGTAGACAATGCGTGGCGTTACTGGGGTTAGTGCACCAATCAACAGGCGATGGGGAATCCAAATATCCGGCTGCCCCCCTGACGATCTGGTAGCACCAGGCGGCGCGGTCGCTCATCACATGCCAGCCTTCGATCGGAATTTCCGCGATGAAGACAATGAGAACGAGGGCGACATAGATTGCGATGCTCAGCGCAACCAGCGCGACGACGCCGAGTGCAAGCCCAGTCCAGGTATAGGGTTGAACTCCGGGCTCGCGCGCATCGCCGGTCATGTGCAAAACTCCTGCGCGATCACGCATGAGCAGCTTGCTACCGCCGGATCAAAACTAATTATAGCGCACACTCTGCTGCGCCTTCAATTACCTGACGCGCTTGCCATTTTGGTAGCAATCGTGTTGGTAAACCGGAGTATTGCGGCTGTTGAAGCCGCCGCACCGATATGACTAAAGTTCCAACGGCGTCCGACTGACGGGAGCAAAAAATATGAAAACCGTCCTCACCGCCGCCGGCCTTTTTGCAATTCTTCTGCTGTCGGCTTGCGATTGGAGCAGTGTTGGCTTCAACGGCAAATGCAAGGAATACTGCGTGAGCATGAAGGTTACAGAGACCGAAAGCCAGGCGGACATCGACTCGGCTATGAAGCAGAAGTGCGAAGCTATGGGGCGGCATGGCACGCCGCAGGTGTTGGACAAGAGCAAGACTGAAATCGGGTTCACCTGTCCCGCGTAGCTCGTCGCGCGTGGAAAAAAAGAACAGCGAAGCGCCGGGGCTGCGGGGGACGCGAAATTGGCGCAGCGATTCCATCATCGAACGAACGCGGCGCTCGTCGGTGGTGACGCCCCACCTTGCCGACCTTGCCGATGTGACCGGGAGAGGACTGTGCGCGAGGGTTACCTCGCGTTCGGCGAGACAAATCCTACGGCGTCGCGCCGAGGGGCTTGAGTTCGACCACGGCGGCGTTCGCTTCGATCAGCGTTTTCGGGCAGTCGCGTGCCGCGACACGGAATTGACGCGCCGCCTCGTCCTTGGCGCCTTGCCGCAGCGCCCACTCGCCGGAATAGAAATTGGCCTCGCAGACTTGGGCGATCTTCTTGGCGGCATTCGGATCGTCGGCGGCGGCAAGCACGGCGGCGGGCGTCATCTGGCCGAGATACATGCGGATGACCGGCGCCGGCCACTCCTTCATGTTGAGCTTGGCAATCGCTTGGGGCAGCGTGCTCTGCACCTTGCTGCGCGCCTCGGCGATGTCGAGCCACAGCGCCGTATAGGGATATCCTGGGGTCATCGCGAGCGCCTGGTTATAGTCTTCAATCGCCTTGGGGAGAGCACCGGCAAAAAGATTTGCGCGCCCCCGATTGAAATATGCAATCATCATCGCCTGTGGATTAATCCGGACGGCCTCGGTGAATGCGATGATGGCGCGCGCGAAATCGCCCTTCTCCATGTAGGCCAGCCCCCGAAGGTTGTAGGCGTTGGCCGCCTTTGGATCGATGCGGATCGCCTCATCGTAATCGGCGAGGGCGCGCTCGATGTCACCTCTATAGCGGTATGCCTGACCGCGCGTTTCGTAGGCGCTGGCGGATTTGGGATCGAGCCGAACCGCCTCGTTCGCATCGGCGAGGGCGTGGTCGAAATCGCCCTTTTGATCGTAGGCACTCGACCGGCCGACATAGGCGTCGACATGCTTGGCGTCGTGCTGGAGCGCTTGGTCGTATTCGGCGATCGCGCGATCGGGGTCCTCCCGGTCCAGGATGTAAATGTCGCCGCGACCGCTATAGGCGGCGGCCAAATTCGGGTCGAGCCGGATCGCCGCGTCGTAGTCGCCCATCGCGCGGTCATCGTCGCCGAGGGCGAAATACGCGCTGGCACGGCGATCGTAGACCTTCGCGCGATCTTGGGGACTGCCTTGCGCGGCCTCGATCAGCGCCGTGCAGGCCTTGATCTGCTGGTTCCAGTCCACTCCCGACTTTCCCCTGCAATCCTGCGGCCGCGGCGCCGGTTGCGCCTCGGCGTGCGCAGCGAGCAGCAGTGTTAGTGTTACGGCGAAAGCGGTGGCGCAGAAAAGCTGATAGCGCATGGGTTCCCTCAGGTTGGACGATTGGGACCACCCTACCACCCTAGAGCCGGGTGCCGCCCGAGAAGTAGATGGATTTACTGCGGTCTCTCGCGCGCATGCATGCGCTCGAATTTTTTCCGCCGACCGATCGAGGATCGATTTCTGCCGGGCAACATGGCGCTCTCGCTTCCGCTTTTGGCCCGAACTCGGACCCCACAGCCTTCGGCTCTGACGACAGCTTTCTCGGGTATTGCGGCCGCGACGGCGACGCTCTTGATCGTCTGCCGCAAGCCGGCGAGCTCCTGAGATCAATGGTGATCCGGATCGCAGTCTTGCTCGCTGACGGCTCCTGCTGCAGCGCCCGCACGCCGTCAAAGGTGATCGGCGTCCAAGCTCGCTCTACCCCCCGCCGCGCCACTGCCGCACCTGGATCGTGCAGAGATGCTCAACCCGCCATGTCGATCCGCCGAGGGGGGGGTGCTGGGACGCAGCCAATCGCTTAGCTTTGACCAACGCCGCCGGCCCGAGACGTTGCGTACTGCAATGGCGACGGCTTTCTTCTGTCCGACCAAGACGACCAGCCGCTTGCCACGTGTGACGCCGGTATAGAGGAGGTTTCGCTGCAGCATGGCGTAGTGCTGCGTCATGACCGGGATGACGACCGCGGGATATTCCGAGCCCTGGCTTTTGTGAATGGTTGCAGCATAGGCCGGCACCAGCATGTCGAGTTCGCCAAATCCGTAAGTGATGGATCGACTGTCAAAGTTGGCGACGATTTCACCCGCAGTCGGGTCGACGTCATCGATGTAGCCGATATCGCCGTTGTAGACTTCCTTGTCATAGTCGTTCTCGATCTGCATGATTTTGTCGCCGGGGGCGAAGGTCCATCCGAACCGCTCGACCTTGCGATCGCCCGCGGGATTGAGCGCGGCCTGCAGCTCGATGTTCAACGAACGTGCGCCGACACCGCCGCGGTTCATCGGGCAAAGCACCTGAATGTCGCGAATGGGATCGAGGCCGAACCGCCTGGGGATCCGTGTTTTTACGAGCTCGATGATGCGCGGCACAGCGGTTTCGGGATCGTCCGCCTGCACGAAATAGAAGTCGCTCTCGGTTCCGGGCGGGCTGAGGTCGGGAACTGAGCCCTGGTTGATGCGATGCGCACTGATGATGATGCGACTTTGCGCTGCCTGCCGGAACACTTCGGTGAGGCGCACTACCGGCACGGCACCCGATGAAATGACGTCGGCCAGCACTTGGCCGGGCCCGACCGAAGGAAGCTGGTCGATATCGCCAACAATCAAAAGGGCGGCCTTGTCCGGCACCGCCTTCATGAGCGCCTGCATCAGCATGACATCGACCATGGAGGTCTCGTCCACCACCAACAGATCGCAATCGAGCGGGTTGTCGTCGCTACGCTTGAAGCCGCCGCCCTTAGGATCGACCTCCAGCAGGCGGTGGATGGTCTTGGCCTCGAAGCCTGTCGCCTCGGTCATACGTTTGGCGGCGCGCCCGGTCGGAGCGCATAGCAGAAGGGTCGTGCCCTTCGCCGCGAGGATGCGCAGAATTGCTTTGACGATGGTGGTCTTGCCAACGCCAGGACCGCCGGTCATGACCAGCACCTTGGACATCAGGGCGAGCCGGATCGCGGCGACCTGGCTTTCGGCAAGAGCCAGACCAATGCGCTTCTCGACCCACAGCAGGGCCTTGTCGGGATCGATCCACGGCCACGGCAGTGTGCCGTTTGCCAGTCCGGTCAGCCGCTCGGCGATGGTTCGCTCCGCCCGGTGCAGGCCGGCTAGAAACACGCAAGGCGTTTCGCCGACCCGGTCGGCGACCACTGAACCCTCTTGCAGCTCGAGGTCGAGAGCGGTGCGGATCAGCTCCTGCGGAACCTCAAGCAGCTTCTCGGCGAGCGGCCCGAGGTCGTCAGTTGGCAGACCGCAATGTCCCTCGTCCATGGCTTCGGTCAGGGCATAGGAGATACCAGCGCGGACCCGCACCATGGCGGTCTTCTTGATGCCGAGTTTCATTGCGATGGCATCGGCGGTCTTGAAGCCGATGCCGCGGATATCTCGCGCCAGGCGGTAAGGGTTCTCCGTCATGACCTGGATGGCGTCGGCACCATAGGTCTTGAATATCCGCACTGCCCGCGCCGTCCCGACGCCGTGGCTGTGCAGGAAGACCATGATCTCCCGCACCGCCTTCTGCTCGGCCCAGGCGGCGAGAATGCCGGCAGCGCGAACTGGCCCGATCCCATCTACCTCGCGCAGTCGCTCCGGCGCCGCCTCGATGATGTCGAAGACCTTCTCGCCGAACGCGCGCACCAGCTTCTTGGCATAGACGGGGCCAATGCCCCTGATCATGCCGGATGAGAGGTACTTCTCGATGCCGTCGGCCGAAGTCGGGGGCGACGTGCGCAGAAAGCGTGCTTTGAACTGTTGGCCGTGAGTGCGGTCGTTGACCCATTCGCCCGAGGCCGTGATCCACTCACCGGCGGCGATGGTTGCCGCGTGGCCGATCACCGTCACCAGTTCTCGATGCCCGCGTGCCTTCGCCCTCAGAACGCAGAAGCCGTTCTCGGCATTGTGGAAGGTGACGCGCTCGACGAGACCCGCCAGCACTTCCTGGGTGGATGCGTCGGGTTGCGGCTTCATTCAGACGGTTGCGTCATCTATTTACGCTGCGCTCAGGGGTGTCGGGCCGAATGTTGTTTGAGCTAAGTCCGAATTGCAGCGCGAAAGGCAGCCATGCCTTAACGCTCCAACGGTTCAGGGGAATTTCGCCGCATGCAATCGTCTGAAGCATAACGGAACCAGCAAACTCAAGCCTCTTTGATATCGGTCAAACTACGCGGATGCGCCCACGTTGTGCTCAGAGAGCTTTCGTTCAGGCTGGAGATGGCGGCTGTGAACCCGCATAACGGACAAAACCTCATTCCACCGTGATGTTGGTAGCCTTTACAATGGCGGTCCACTGCGCGAGTTCACGGGCAAGCATCTCGCCGAACTCGGCCGGGCTACCGATCTTGGTCTCGGCGCCGAGACTGGCGAGGCGTGCGCGTGTCTCCGGCTCCTCAAGGCTTTTGCGGAATGCTGAGTTTAGTTGATTGACGATCGCGGGTGGCGTTCCGGCTGGCGCCACTACGCCCAGCCAAAACGGCGCCTGCAGCTTGGGATAGCCGACCTGTGGCATCGTCGGTACGTCGGGCAATTGCGAGAAGCGTTCGGCGCCGGCGATTACGAGCGGGCGCAGCTTTCCCGATTGCAGGTACGGCAGGCTGGTGGTGCTGGCATCGGCGACTATCTGGATCTCCCCGGCCAAAATAGCGGCGAGCATCGGCGCCGTCCCGCGATATGGCACGTGCACGATGTTGACGCCGGTTTCGAGTTTGAACATTTCGGCCAGCAGATGCGGCGCAGTGCCGAAGCCCTGCGAGCCCCAACTGATCTTGCCGGGATTGGCCTTGGCGTAGGCCACGAGCTCGGCCAGCGATTGCACTGGCAAATCCGGGTGCACGCAAATGATGAGCGGCGTCTCGATGAGCAGGCCGACAGGCGTAAACACCTTGGCAGGGTCGTAGCCGATGTTCTTGTGTACGGCGGGGCCGCTTGTCAGCGCCCCTCCGGGAGTCATCAGGATCGTGTAACCGTCCGGATCGGCCGCCGCGACGAGCTTGGCACCGACGCTGCCACCTGCGCCGCCGCCGTGGTTCTCGATAACGATGCTCTGACCGAGCACAGCACCGATCCGATCCGAGATGATCCGTGCCATGCCGTCGGTCGGACCGCCGGCCGGGAACGGCACAATCATTTTGATCGGTCGGCTGGGATAGGCGCGGGTTTGAGCGTGCACGATGTTGCTACTCTGCAGCGCCGACCCGGCGCACAGCAATGCCGCAAGCATCGCTCTCTTCATCATCGCGGCCGCGTCCCGCGTTGGTTAGGCATTGCGGGCTTCACCCGGAAATTTCCCAGATGAGTCGCAATGTAGTCGGCCAATTTTGGCCAAGCGTTAAATCAAATCTAGTACCAGAAGAGCGGCAGAGCTCAGGCAAACATGCCGTGATGTCGCGCCGAGGTCAGATCTCGATGAACGGCCAGCACTTCTCGGTTGTAATCTAATTTAGAGCGTCGAGCGTTTGCGGCAGTTCCTGGGGGCGTCGGTTTAAGCGCAGTGCCGTGACTGCCGCAGGCCATCGCTGCAAAGTCTCCGATATCACTCCTGGGTCAGTCCGAGGACATCGACCTGAAATAATGTTCGGCGTGCTGGTAGTAGTTCTCTGCCCCTACCGTATTGCCGGCAAGGGCCTCAGCACGAGCGAGTGCCAAATACCGCTCATAGTTTCTTCGCGCGTTTTGAGAACTGTTCGGCTCGGGGCGGGCGACACTCGATGTCCACCGTTTCGGGCGGGCAGCAAATGATGCTGCCGGTCTGGGTGGGCGCCTATTGATGCTTTTTTTGGCCCATTCTGCATCGCTTACTCCTTGGTAGTGGCAGGTAAAACGCTCTGTGCGGCACACGAGGACGAAGATCCAGAGTTGGGCGTTCATTGTCCGAAGAGTCATCAGCGCACCGTTGAAGTCCGCGGCCTGCTCTGCGCCGCGTTCGTCAATTCATGAGGTAGACAGGGCCCCGGTCGGCGGCCGATCAACCTCAACAACGGATCGTTGCATCTGAGATGGAGGCTAAAAGCCCTCGAAGGAAATGCTCACAATTTCTGGACAAGGTAATTGGTCCAATCGTTGTCGCGGCACCTTTCCTCATTTCACTATATAAACATGAACCAACCGTTTGCTATAGGGAGTGCAGTTCACCCCTCGCCGGAGGCAGGCGGTTTACCACACCACGCCGTCCGTCAGCCTCGATGTTACGCTACCGCGTCTTTGGCAGCCTTTACGGGGCGAGCCCTGATGATCTTCCGAGCCGGCTTCGCCTTGAATATTGTTGGCTCCTTTGTGAACGGATTTATGCCTTTCCGTGCCTTCGTGGCGGGTTTCTTGATGACAACGAATTTGGCGAAGCTGGGCACAAAGAAAGCTCCCGTTTTCTTGAGTTCTTTGTAGCCTATTTCTGCAAGCGACTCGATGACGCCCTTGACGTCCTTCCGGGTCATACCGTTCGTATGCTGCTCAGCTATTTTTTGAATGAGCTCCGACTTCGACATCAACTTGGCCATGTCTCCTCCCTGCTTCCGAATCATCCGTTGACCACGTTAGCCTGAAGTTTGCCGTGGAAGGAACTCGTGAGGCATGGTGCGATGTAGAAAAACGGTAGAAATCTGGGGCAAAGCATATCTCGCTACGGCTTCGGCCAGCTCTGGGTTTCCGCGGTACATCGCAGCTAGTGCGCCAACAATCTCGCGAGCAAAACGTGCCGTGGCACGCTTCCCGCAGTAGAGATCACAGGGCGGTTGGCCTTGACTGGCGCGGGAGCAGACTTTGATCTGGGAGCGACCGGTGCTCCGCGCTCGGCTTCAAGCTTCGCCCAACTGAAGTCTGACATTCCGTAAACGCCGGATTTGATGGCAGCGCCGGTCGCTTGTACCAAGGTGTCCAGTGCCTCGTTGTCCTGACGATCGTCCTTCGTCCAACGATAAACGGTAAAACCGTTGCGCTTGATCGGCGTGCGCCGCTCGGCGGTCAATTCTTGAAAATAGTCGTCCTCGAGGCCGGACGGAAACGAAACGTAGCCGGCGGCCGCCGGATCATCCTCGGTGAACGATGCGCGGTGCAGTGAACAACGAGATGGCGTCATGACGATCGCCGTCACCGGAGTCAATACAGGCCGCATCGACATCAACTGCCCGCCGTGGGCGTATTTCCACCGCGTGCGCAACAATTCCTCAAGCTCGTCGCAGGTGCTAAGCACAATGTCGCGACTTGTCCAACGGGCTGCTTTCGCGGATTTAGTCCGCACCCGGCGCAAGCAGACATACGAGCGCTGAAAGGGAGGGCAGCCCTTAACCCGGAGCGGAAGCAGACGGATGGATGTCGTTGGATACGTCCATGATCATCGCAATCGCGTCGAACCCGGCCTCAACTAACAAGGAAACTTCTGAGCTCTCTTGACCGGGTCGGGTGCTTCAGCTTCCGCAGTGCCTTCGCCTCGATCTGGCGGATGCGCTCGCGCGTCACGGAAAACTGATGGCCGACTTCCTCCAGCGTGTGGTCGGTCTTCATCCCGATGCCGAAGCGCATGCGCACGATGCGCTCCTCACGTGGCGTCAGTGACGCCAGGACGCGTTTCGTGGTCTCGCGCAGGTTCGACTGGATCACGGCGTCAATCGGCAGCACCGCGTTCTTGTCCTCGATTAAATCGCCGAGGTGCAAATCCTCCTCGTCGCCGATCGGCATTTGGAGCGAGAGCGGCTCCTTGGCGATCTTCAAAGTCTTGCGAACCTTTTCGACCGGCATGTGGAGCTTCACGGCAAGCTCCTCGGGCGTCGGCTCGCGGCCGATCTCACCAAACATCTGCCGGTTTGCACGCACGATCTTATTGACGGTCTCAATCATATGCACTGGAATGCGGATGGTACGCGACTGGTCGCAGAGCGAACGGGTGACCGCTTGGCGGACCCACCATGTGGCGTAGGTCGAGAACTTGTAGCCGCGGCGGTACTCGAACTTGTCGACCGCCTTCATCAGGCCGATGTTGCCTTCCTGGATGAGGTCGAGGAAGTGCAGGCCGCGGTTCGTGTACTTCTTGGCAATGGAGATGACGAGGCGCAGGTTCGCCTCCACCATCTCCTTCTTGGCCTGGCGCGCCTCGCGCTCGCCCTTCTGCACCATCTGCACGATCTTGCGGAACTCGAGGATCTCGAGCCCGGTCTCGCCGGCGAGCATGTGGATGTGCGAGCGCATGTCCTTGATGCGGTCCTTGTCGCGGGCGACGAGGTTCTTCCAGCCCCTAGCAGAGAGCTTGGAGACGCGGTTGAGCCAGCGCGGATCGAGCTCCGAGCCGACATAGTTCCGCAGGAAGTCCTCGCGCGCGACGCCGTGGCTTTCGGCAAGCCGCATCATGCGGCCCTCGTAGCCGACGAGGCGCTTGTTGATGTCGTAGAGCTGCTCGACCAGCGAATTGATGCGCGCCTGGTTGAGCCGCAGCGACTTCACCTCGGCGATGATCTCGTCCTTGAGCTTCTTGTACTTGCGCTCCTGGGCCGGCGTCAGCGACTGGTTCTTGAGCTTGTTCTCGATGTCCTGGTCCTGCAGCCGGCGCAGCCGCTTGTAGCTGTCGGCGACCTTGTCGAAGGTCTTCAGCACCTTGGGCTTGAGCTCGGCTTCGATCGCGGCGAGCGACATGGAATTCTCCATGTCGTCCTCGTCGAGATCGCCCTCCGGCGGCTCGGTCGGTTCCTCGCCCTCGGCGCCGACCTTGGGCTTCGGGCGGAACGGCGTGGGCGCCGCCGGCGCGGTTGCCGGCGCCACGGTCTGCGGCGGCTGCGCGCCGTCCACCATCGCCTGGCCGTCGCCGTTCGGCATCGCCGGCACGCCCTTGGCGTCAGGCCCGGCATAGGTTGCTTCGAGATCGATGATGTCGCGCAGGAAAACCTTGCCGTCGTTCAACTCATCACGCCAGATGATGATGGCCTGGAAGGTCAGCGGGCTTTCGCACAGGCCTGCGATCATGGCCTCGCGGCCGGCCTCGATGCGTTTCGCGATCGCGATTTCGCCCTCGCGCGACAGCAGCTCGACCGAACCCATCTCGCGCAGATACATGCGGACCGGATCGTCGGTGCGCTCGGCGGGTTCTTTGCTGCGGGACTTGGCCGGAACTGGCTGTTGCTCGAGTTCGACCAACTCGTCCTCGTTGTCGCCTTCCTCCTCCTCCTCGCCAGTCGCTGCCCCTTCCTCAGGCTCGGCCTCCTTCTCGACCAAGTGAACGCCCATTTTGCCGAACATCGACCGGATATCCTCAATCTGTTCGGAATGGGTCGCCTTCGAGGGCAGCATGGAGTTGATCTGATCGAGCGTGATGTAGCCGCGCTTTTTGGCGCTGCGGATCAGCTCGTTAACGGCCGGTTCGGAAACATCGAGCAGCGGAAGCGGCATATTCTGAGTATCCGATGCAGGCTTCTCCGGCACCCCTCGCAAGCTCTTTTCACGGGGGGCCTTGTTATTGCTTGCCATTAGTCTCTCCGTGACCGGCGCTTAGCCCGCGCCGCGTCCGGTTCGCGACGTAACCACTAAACTGCCGGAAGAGTGGCTGTGCGTTGAACGCCCGACCCGACGGTGCCCAGGTCGGCCGCGCCGAGATAAGCGCCTGAGCCATTCATCTGTATACGATTTCTCTGATTGTAAGGTTTGTTTGAACAAATCTGTGAGCAAAACTGGCGTTGCAAGCAGCTCTATAGAGGATAATCGTCGTCGGCTTACCGTTGCTGGTCCAGAACATCGTTCTGGCAAATGCAGTGACACCGCCGCGATCCGACGTGAAGTCGCTCTCAGAAGCGCGGCGGTTGGGCGGCGCGCCCGGGCCGCGATTGCCGGCAACACCGGTGCGCCCTACTTCTGTCTTAGCGTCACACGAAGTCCGCCGGGACATTTGCCCGGATATCCTGCAGTCGCCGCTGCTGTCCGATATAGGCTTGCGCCGCCGCGGTCTGGAACAAGTCCCGCGTCTCAGCCTCGTTTTCGGCGAGCGGCGTTATCGCAAGGTCGGTGTATCCACCGTTACCCGGATCATGCTTGATACGGAGATAAACGACGCGCAGCCGCAGGTACAGCGCAGCCCACTGCACCAACTTCACCGCTGTCTCGGCGATGTATTTCGGATAAAATACCCAGACATTTTCGAGTGCCAATCCCGGTCGTCGGTTGCGCCGCGACTTCGCCCGGAGGAATCCGCCTTCGAGTGGATGGATCCGCTCATACTCGATGCTGCCCTTGAACCAAGTGAGCAGGAAGAGGGCGTTGCCGGCATTGCACCCTGTCGCTGCGGCACGCCGAAGCACGGTCGTGATGTGCTCGATCGTGTAGTAGCGTCGCCAGGCGAGCTGGTAGGCGCATTCCCACTGCGCCCGCGACATGCGCGGATGGGCTGTGGTGACGTGGTTGGTATCATAATTGTTCATGTCCGGGTCCATCGCGACCCCGGCCCGGTGCAGCTTCTGGTGATCCTCTGATCCCGGCAGCGGCGTAAGCTGGAAAAATTCGAGCAGATCGATCGGCAATTCCTTTTTGATGACGTCGATGTCTTGCGCGATCGATTCAAGCGTGTCGTTCGGGAAACCGATGATGTAGCCCGCATAGGTGATCACATGCGCCGATTTCCAAGCCAGCAGCATCTCACGGTACTCGGTGATCCTGTTCTGACGCTTCTTGGCGGCCATGAGATTCGCGGGATTGATGTTCTCGAGACCGATGAACACCCGCCGAACGCCCGCACGTCGACACTTCTCGACGAAGTTCGGGATGCGGTGGCACAACGTGTCGACCTGGATGATCAGCCCGAATTTCAGTTTCTCTGCCTCGCGCAATTCTATGAGGCGGTCGAGGATAGCCTCCCATTTGCGGTTGCGAGCGAAATTGTCATCGGTGATGAAAAAGCTGCGCAAACCCTGAGCGAGGTTGGTGCGCACGATTTTTTCGACGTCGTCGGGGGAGCGGGATCGCGACTTTCGGCCCTGCACGTTGATGATGGTGCAGAACGAACACTGGTAGGGGCACCCGCGCCCGGCGTCGAAGCTCGTCACGCCGCCAATTATGCGCCGCGCCTCATTGGCCGTAATCAGCGGTGCCGGCGCACCCTCGATTCCCGGCAGGTCGTCCATGAAATCGTAGAGCGGTTTGAGCCAGCCAGCCGAAGCGTCGCGCAGCAACGCATCGAGACGCCCCTCCGCTTCGCCGGCGAACAGCGACACGCCAAGCGCCTTGGCGCGATCGAGATCCGGATCGTCGCCTTGCAGCATGCTGATGACACCGGAGACGTGAAAGCCGCCGATCGCGACCTGGATGCCACGCTCCCGCAACGCCCGCGCGATGTCGAGAGCGCGGGGAAACTGGTTTGATTGCACCCCGACGAGCATCACCATCCCAGCGGCGGCATCGTTGATCATGGCGGCAATGCGATCGGGACGAATGCGGGCATTCGTCTCGTCGAAGGCATGTATGTCGATTTCGACGTTGGGGCCCAGGGTGCGGCGCTTGGCACAATCTTCGCCAAGGCCGTAGAGGGCGGCGAGCGAATTCGAAGGGATCGCTGAACGAAACCATTGGATAACGTAGCCGTCATCGTCGTAGTGCGACGGCTTGATCAATACGAGGCAGAATCGTCGCTGCCTTGCTGAATCGGCCCCTACTAAGATCAACCCGAACTCCTTTGGGCGCGCTAGACGCTGCGCGCTCGAATGGTGGATCAGCACCAAGCCGGACGGGCGGTGAGGACGGCCAACCGGCTCGGGCAGGCCGAACAATGCATCCTCGCACCTCCAAAGCACTACGGCTAGGCCAGTCGTCTCGGAAGCCACGGCCGTAGCGCGGGGCAAGCCTCATCAAGTTCTGGCCTCTCGACTGACGTCGCCCCCTCAATGCCGTCGAACGAGGCTCGCATCCGTGCCGTCTCAATAATGCCAATACCGAGCCATCGGCCGTCGGGTTGTAGCGAAGCCACCAAAAGGGCCCAAGCTAAGTGCTCACGGTCGCCGCCGCGTTTCACGGTTTGACCGCTCTGGCTTCGTTGACGGATGTTCGTCAGACATGAGCGTCCATTTCAATAGCCCCAACATTTCGCTCATCACTCCGCCCATGATGCCGTCGCAGTATGCCTTAACGAGTGGCCGCTCATGAGGAGATAGCCCTGTATTAACCGTATCCATCGCGCGCTTGAGGGCACCGACGAGCTTGCCGGCACCTCCTTCAACGATCGCACGACGCGTCGACAATGTCGGGCTCACGGCGAAGGCGCTTCATTAGAGCGTCGAGTTCGTGGGCGGCCCGTTCAACTTCCGCCAAGTCGGAGTCGTACGGCGGTTTGACGGGAAGGGGACGGCCGCCATTGCCAGCGCGCCCCGCGATTTGTTGGTCGTACTTCGTCAGCGCCGCGACTATTGTCGAGAGCCGCCAGCGGGTTCGACCTTGCGCGTCGATCTGTTCACCGGGAACGCAGCGCAAAGCGATCTTCAAGCTGCGGCGGTCCCGCTCCAGAGCTTCCGACGCCGCATAGATCGTGAGGAAATTGTTCATCGCCCTTTTACGCAATTGCAGTCGTCGTACGTGCAATTAAAAGTTGATACTCTAGTGAACCGCCGCGCGCGGCGCGACCCGCGGCGGGCCACTCCCCATCGGAAGGACCCAACAAATTACTGTGCTGCAGCCATTGCCTCAACGTCAACGCAAGATGTGCTTGTGTAATCACTTCTGACACTATCAAAAATCAGCATCGATCTAATCCGAGGTGAGGCGGCGGTCGTCGGTAATCGCCGAATATACAACGTCCAACCTTGGCTCACCGCCGCTCCGGACTCGTCATGCTGCCTCATCATCACGACGCTTGAGCGGTCGTAGATGCGTGTAGCGCTCCATCGGATAAATGTTGGAGGAGCGGAACCATCGCCAAGCGCCTCGCCTCGACAGCGCTCGCCGGGGGTGATCCTCGAAGCAGGGAACCAAGGCGCGCAGTATCCGCTCGTCCTCACTCAGCTCCTCGATATGGTGCTCCGCCGTCAATGCTCTTTCGTCCTTCACTAACCTCACCATAGTTCATTTAAGAAGACAGACCAAGAGAAGAGAGAATAAGAGACCAGACCTGTTGTGGTTCTGTGCAACACAACATGTGCGTCTGTGCAACAGAGTATGTGAGCTCGTGCGACAGGAATGCTTCAATCGAACCACAGCGTGACACGCGGGGCGCGTTTCCCTCGGCAGTCGGTCGTGAGCAGACCGAGGCTCACCAACTCGGCAAGTGCTCGAACTCTTCGCATAGCGAGTTAAACCTGCCCGCTCCATCATCATGTTTGATACCGTCAAAGTTGCGCATCCACTCCGCCAACTCTCGAACAGCAATTCGTGTGCGAGCTTTAGTGTTGCGGCGTGTCGCGCTTTCGTCAGGCGCCCTTTCCATTGCAGCGGGAGGCGAACAAAGCCGGTGCTCTGTCGTCTTACCTGACGCTGCGGCACTTTTTCCAGGTCGGACCCGCTCGGCTGCACCACGACCGGGGCCAGCACCTCGTCGTCATCCAGCAAGTGACGTTGCATCATTGTCCTCCATCGCTGCTAGTGGATCGGTGACCACCTTCCACATGAACTCGCCGCGTCGATCCGAGTAGCGGTGAGGGTACCGCACGATGGTTGCCTGAGGTGGTCCCGGTTGTCTGAACAGAGTTTCCGCGTCGATAAGTGGAGCGTCTGCCGGGGTTAGGCTGCCATGTGGATGGGCAGCGGTTGGAAGTAGGCGCGATCGGGTGTCGTTCCGTCAAGGCTCGAATGTGGTCTTTGGGTATTATAAAAATTGAGATAGCGGCCGAGCGATGTGCGCGCCTCACCGACGCTGTCGTAGGCCCTCAGATATACCTCCTCGTATTTGACGCTGCGCCACAGCCGCTCGACGAACACGTTGTCCCGCCAAGCCCCTTTTCCGTCCATGCTGATCGCAATGCCGTTGGCGGTTAGCACGCTGGTGAAGGCCGCCCCGGTGAACTGCGAACCTTGGTCGGTATTGAAGACTTCCGGCTTGCCGTGCTTCACCAAGGCGTCCTGCAGCGTCTCGACGCAGAATGCCGCTTCCAGTGTGATCGACACCCGCCACGACAGCACGCGGCGGCTCGCCCAGTCGAGCACGACGGCGAGATAGACGAAGCCGCGGGCCATCGGGATATATGTGATGTCCATCGCCCAAACCTGGTTCGGGTGCGTGATCTCCTTCCCGCGCAGCAGATACGGATAGATCTTGTGCCCAGGCTCCGGCCTCGTCGTGCGCGGACGGCGATACAGCGCCTCTATCCCCATCCGCCGCATCAGCGTCTTCACGTGACGGCGGCCGATCTGGCTCCCCTCGGCAGCCAAAAGGCCTCTCAACATCCGCGCCCCTGCGAAGGGGAACTCCAGATGCAGCCGATCGAGACGACGCATGATCGCGAGGTCGGCTTGCGGAACCGGACGTGGACGGTAGTAGACGCTGCTGCGGCTCACATTCAGCACTTCGGCCTGTCGCGTGATCGAAAGAGCGTGCTCACGGTCGATCATCGTTTTGCGCTCAGTAGGCCGGCTTTGCTGAGCGCGCCCTCTAAAAAATCATTTTCCAGCGTCAGTTCTCCGATCTTCGCATGAAGCGACTTCACGTCGACCGTAGGCGGCATCGGCTTCCCACCGCTACCGGCCCCGAAAACATCGGCAGCTCCTTCCTGAAGCAGCGCCTTCCACGCCGTGATCTGGTTCGGGTGGACATCGAATTGTTCCGCAAGCTGGCCAAGCGTCAACTCGCCCTTGATCGCGGCAAGCGCCACCTGGGCCTTGAAGGCCGGCGTGTGATTCCGGCGGGCTCGTCTGGTCATCGTCTCTCCTGATTCGCAGGCACAGCGTGCCTGCTGTCAGGCAGAAACTCCACTTATCGTCCTGTCCAGATTTTCGAGACCGGCTCTGCCTTTGACTTGAGGGCGAGTCCGTTCTGTAGCGCCAGCACCGCCCGCGAGGCGCGACGCATGATCTCCTGCAACAAGGCGACGTCGCGCTCGATCTGGTGCAACGGGCTCTCAATGATTAGCGCGTCGTGCACGGTGCCGAGCAGCCGCAGTCCATATTTGTTAGCCCAGACTGCGGCCGTGCGCATAATTTCGGCGGCGGTCGACTGCACTGGCCAGTTTGTGATCGTCCGCTCCGAGCACGCATTATCGAGCCAAAACGTCCAGCCGAGCGGCGTGCACATCTGCCCGCGCGTCAGGGCGTTCGCCAACCAAGCATCATTCCAGGCCCAATATGTCGCATACACGCGCCGATGTTGCGCTAGGATCTCTGCCGCTTCGATCGTTGAGCACCCCAGCCGGCCCGCCAGAGTCAGCGCCGTCATGCCGTATTGCCCAGCCAACAGAACGATCTTGAAGTTGTCCCGAACGTCGCCGTGGGTTTCGCTTGTGGCGCCGGGCGGCGCGTAGCCGAACGCGATCGCTGTACTCAAATATGGATCGGAATCATAGGCGGCCAACATGGCCCGGTCGCCGGCCAACGCGGCGCCGACGAAAAATTCCATCGCCGACCAATCGCAGTAACAGATCGCCATGCCGGGCTCGGGCTTAAGTAACGATCTCACCCAGCAGCTCGGGCCGAACAGATATTGTGATGCCTTCGGCTGCGTGCGGCCGGTCTTGCTGGAGAACGGCCACAATACCGTTCTGGCACGGCCGTCGGCACCAACCTGCAGTTTGATAGTCCGTAGTTTTGATTGAGTCACCCGAAGCTCGTGCAGCGGAGCGATCTCCGGTTGCGCTTTGGCCATTTCGCGGAACGTGCTTTCCCGCAGATCAAGCCGGCCGGTTTCGGTGCGCGGCCATGGAATGCCGCGGCGCGCCAAATAACGCTCGAACTTCTCGTGCTTGAAGACGCGGCCGTCGTATACATCGAAGGCGGCATCGACCGCTGGAATCAGGCTCTTGCGAATATGATCCCAAGTCGCCTGATCCCGCAGCTTACTAAATACCTCCATGTCGATCGGGAGTCCGCGATACTCCTCGAGCGCGGATACCTTGACGAACTCCGATCGCCATAGTGCCCGCGGTAGGTCGATCGCCGGCGCCGTATGGCGGAACAGGGCGGCCGTTTCGGTGCAGTCCGCCATGCAATAATCCAACACGCCGACGCGCTCAGTGTCGGTGTACGGCGGTCCATGCAGCACGATATCTCGCCAGTAATCTTTCTCTGCCTTCTCCATCCCTGGCAGGCCATAGCGGCGCAACGCGTCCAGCAGCCCGCGGCGATCGTCCTTGGCGGCGCGGCCGTTGACGAAGAGCCGATATTCCGGCGACAAATCCAGCAGGGTCACTGGCAACGGCCAGCCCAACGCCAACATACTGCCGATCTCTGCGGTGCCGGCGAACACTACGACCAGCGACTTGTCGTCAGTACGGAACGGCGGAACGCTGGTCAGTTCGTCCCGCCATTTTCGGAAAGTGCGGCCTGATAGCAACTCGACGCCGCAGAAGCAAACGACATCATAGGTATTGCCGCGGTCGCAGATAAATTCGCTGTCAATAACCCAAATCTCCTCGAATGCAGCGAACGTATCAGTCGCCATCGCGGGCGGACCACTTCCTGAAGAGCGGATGATCGACGCTGTCGATCAGCCGCCCGCGGTCAGTGAAAGCGAGCCGCACCAATTTTGGCCACTTCATGTCGGGAAATACTGGTTCCGGGAAGCGACCGGGCGGAGCCTCGAACACCCTATAACGCCCGTTCACTCGATCTGAGATCACCCTCACCCAGACCTGCTGCGCACGCGCAAGCGCAACTTCTTTGGTCCGGGTCCACTCGTTTATCGAGCCATCAATGTCGCCTTGACGAACTGGGACGATCTTGTGTCCGCCCTCAGCCGTCAGGGTGAAGAAGAGTTTGAAAGGCAATGCATCAATGCCGATCGATGCCAGCTCCGCGATCATCTCCGGCACAACGGCGTGGTACTCGACCTCCATCCCGACAGCATGGTCGACAAGGTTGATCATGATGGTTTCCAAGTGACTACGAAAAAATTCGCGCTTCGGAAACCGGTCGCTGACACCTACCGAGACAATTCCAGACGGCGGGCTGCCGCTGCTGGCCAGATCAATCCTGAGCATGCGCAACATCCGCTCATCTTCATCGAGATGCTCGGGGCTCGGGCTGGGTGAGTCCGCAACGGCATGGATACCGTTGCCGGTGTCGATTTCAAAGCCTTCGATGTCTCGGTCGTCGCGATCATTTTGGACTGGTCGCTTCTTTGGCTCCTCGCTCATGATTCGGCTCCTCCTGCTTACTAGGGTTCGTAACTCGCTCATTCGGGACGATCTTGATGATGATCGGCCAGCGGCCTCGCGACATGGCGGCGAGGCCGGCCGACAGTCTTCCGAGGCGCCGTCAGAGCAGCGGCCTCGCGCTCGCGGACCCAGCGGGCTTCTGCCTCAGGACTGATGAGGCGCCGGCCGTGGACCACCATCATCGCCGGCCCGGTGCCGGCGGCCAACATGTCGTAGAATGTCGATCGACCGATTCCCCACCGCCGGCAGAACGCGATGATTGATCGATCGTTGATCTGCTTAAGGTTCTCGCGCAGCAGTCGTTCGATGGCGCCGTTTACCCACGTGTGGAAGCAGTCATCGATCCGCTGGGAAATTTCTTCGCCGATCGCTGTCTTCAAATTCTCGATCGACGCTGCGGGCAGTTTTGGATTGGCGCGTGCGTTCATGCAATTCTAATTGCGCCGCGCCGCGCAAACCACAATCAGTCGCTTGCAATGGAAGCCCGGTTAAACTTAAGATTTTTGCAATGGAAGCCTGGTCAAATTCACTTTTTTGCAAAGGAAGTCTTTTGCTGCTCAGCCGCGACCGCGCGGATCGCAGGCCGGATGACGTGCTGTTTGAGCGTCACCGCATTCGGCAGCTTCAACGGTCGCGGGAAAAACTCGTGAATCCATTCGCGGGTGAGGGTGAGTAGGTTTGCGTCCTCGGCTTTGCGCACGGGAATGCCACACTCGCGCAGATGCGCGATCAGCTTCATGCGCATCAGGTCAAAGATCGCCTCGCGGTCGCGGCCATGGCGCCCGCCGGTGGAACGTGGCGTGTGCGCTCGTTGCCATAGCTCGCCGAGTTCCTGCAAATACGCGGACGGCTTCATTGGCGTGGTCTCGGCCACGGTTATCGTCTTGGGGGGAAGCCGCGCTTCGATATCAGCTATTTGCTGCTGTAACTCGGCAACTTCTCGCACATGGCGCTGCTTCAATTCCGCAAGCTCGCGCTCAAGCGCCGCGATCCGAGCCACTGGGCTGGGCCTGCGCTGGCCGGGTTTGCGCGGCGGCATATAATCAGCGCGGCCGTGCCGGCAGCGGCACCACGTTGCCGGCATCATCGGCGGGCGCGTCGAGGTCGAGCAGGCCGGCCCGCAGCACCGCATCGCCGTAATTGCTGATGAGGTGCGAATAGTTCCGCTCAATCTGAATGACGGACGTGTCGGTCGCGTCGGCAAGTAGCCTAATCGGCGTGTTTCTCAACAGCGCGCTCGTAATGTACGAGTGCCGCATGCTGTAGGCCGTCACGATGCCGGGATCGAGCCCCGCGGCCTTGACCGCGGCCTGAAACGGCAGGTAATGCGCCCCCGTGGCCCAGCGGCCTTTGCCGCCCGGCTGCGCGAGCAATGGCGCGTCGGGTGGTTGATCCTTGGCGATGGCCCGGAGTCGCGTCACGAGCCCCACCGGCAGCGGCACGGGCTTGTGGATAATTGCGCGCTTGCCGCGGCTGCCCTTGCGACTGCTCGGCATCATCACCCGATCGGTCTGCACGTCGGCGCAATTGAGCCGCGCGATCTGTGACGGCCTGCAGCCGGTGACGGCAAGAACTTCGCACCATAAACCAAATGCGTGCTCGATGGCGTAGGCCTCGCGCACCACCGCGCGAATTTGGTCCGCCGTCAGCACGACGTTTCTCGCCCGGCGCGAACCGGGCAGCACCGGCCAGCCGACTGTCCAGCTGTCGCGTATCCGCGGATCGAGCCGCCGCTGATTATTGAGGGCGGCGAGCAAGCAGGCGCGCAAGCGATTGACGGTGCCGGCCGCGATCTTGCCCTCGGCAATGAGATCATCGCGCCACGCCCGAAATTCCTTGGCGCTGATGGCGTTCACCGTCTTGCCGATCAGGTGGCCCGGTGTGCGCGACCTCAACCATGTCGCATTTTTGCGAGCGCCACCGCGGGCGATCAGATCGGCTTCATAGCCGGTGATGGCCTGAGCGAGCGTGACCGGCTTGTCGGGATTGTCGATGTCGGCTTCATCGGCGCCATACACATCGAGCCGACAGCGCGACACCGCCTGATCGAATGACAGGACGCGGATGCCATCGGCATCCTGGTAGTCGTCGGCTAGCGCGATGCGCCTGAGTTCGCCCCGATAGAGCCGGGACCATGTGCCATCGATTTTGTTGCGCCGGTAGGCCAGCCGCAGGCCGTTGCCAATGCGAGCGTGGTATGCTTTCCCGCGGATAGGCAGCCGCAAACGGGCGGATCGGGTTTCGAGGTGATGAGAGCGGATCGAGCGGGCCATGATTTGTTTTGTCCCAAATTTGTCTTGGCGACGTGCACAGACACGTGCAAATGCCCACGCACAGATATTTGGACAAATCCAGCAATTTCAAGCCATTGGCCCGACAGAAACGGACACATGCGGACGCCAACGGGCAGTCCCGATCCCGTTCTCAGGGAAAAATCGGGGTACCGGATTTGCGAAATGGGGGTCAATTTTCGCTGTTTTCACAAACTCGTTTCGCTGAAGCCGCGCTCCGCGGGGACCACGGTAAGCCTTGAGTCCCCGCAATTCGCTCATGGCTCCGGACTGAACTCTCCTTCAGCCGGCGGCGCCGCGCGCCGCCCTGATGGCGCGCCAGATCACCTCCGGTGTCGCCGGCATCTCGACGTGACGGATGCCGAATTCCGAGAGCGCGTCGACGAGCGCATTGGCGATCGCCGGCATCGCGCCGACCGTCCCCGCTTCGCCGGCGCCCTTCACGCCGAGCGGATTGGTCTTGGTCGGCACGGGGTTGCTCTTCACCGCGACCGCGGTGAGGTCGCCCGCGCGCGGCATCGCGTAGTCCATGAACGAGCCGGTGAGGAGTTCGCCGCTGTCGGCATCGAAGCGGATGTCCTCGCGCAGGATCTGGCCCGCGCCCTGGGCGACGCCGCCGACGATCTGGCCATGGAGCAACAGCGGGTTGAGCACGGTGCCGACATCGTCGACGACGCTGTAGCGCTGGAGTGCGACCTCGCCCGTGTCGGGGTCGATCTCAAGCTCGCAGACATGGGCGCCGTTCGGAAAGTTCTCGACCTCGGCGCGGTAGACCGCGGTCGCGACGAGCCCAAGCTCGAGATCACGCGGCACCGCGGCCGGATTGACGGCGAGCTTCGCCACCTCCTTCATGGTGAGCGTCTCGTTGGTCGCCGGACTTGAGAACACGCCGGCGTCGAAGTTCACCGGCGATCCGTTGGCCTTGAGCACGTGGGCCGCAATCCTGCGCGCCTTCTCGATCACCTTCTTTGCCGCGGCGTCGACGGCGGAGCCGCCGAGCGTCGCCGACCGCGAGCCGCCGGTCCCCTCCCCCATGAACACCTGGTCGGTGTCGCCCTGCAGGTACTGGATGTCGGCGGGATCAAGCCCGAGCCGATCGCACACGATCTGCTTGAACACGGTCTCGTGGCCCTGGCCCTGGTTGATGGCGCCGGTCAGCAGCGTCACCGTGCCCGAGCGATCGAACCTGATCTCCGCGCCCTCGTAGCTCGGCGCCCCGGCACGCTCGATGGTGTTCGACATGCCAAGCCCGCGCAGCTTGCCGCGCGCCCGCAATTCCTCGCGCCGCGCCGCAAAGCCATCGACGTCGGCGAGCCGCAGCACCATGTCGAGGTTCTTGGCGAACTCGCCGCTGTCATAGGTGAAGGTGAGGCCGGTCTTGAACGGCATCGCCTCAGGCGGGATCGCGTTGCGCCGCCGCAGCTCCGCCGGCTCGATGCCGATCTGGTCGGCGGCGAGATCGACCATGCGCTCGATGACGTAGGCCGCCTCGGGCCGGCCGTTGCCGCGATAGGGCCGCACCGGATTGGTGTTGGTGAACACCGCGGTGACGTCGACATGAATCGCGGGCGTGCGATAGACGCCTGCGAGCGAGCCGAGGTTGCCGAGAAACGCCGGCGTCGCGGTCTGCAGATAGGCGCCCAGCGCGGCGACGCTCTTCACCCGCAGTGCGAGGAAGGTGCCGTCGGCATCGAGCGCCAGCTCCGCATCGGTGACATTGTCGCGCGCCTGGGCGTCGGAGAGGAACGCCTCCGAGCGCGTGCTCATCCACTTCACCGGCCGGCCGAGGAGCTTCGACGCGAGCAGCACCAGCGCCACCTCGTTGTAGACGGCGGACTTCATGCCGAACGCGCCGCCGATGTCGGGCGCGATGACGCGGATCTTTGCCTCCGGCACCTTGAGCACGCCGGAGAGCTCGGTGCGGAACGGGTGCGCGCGCTGCAGTGTCGTGTAGACAGTGTAGCGGCCGTCCGCCGGATTGTAATCGCCGATGCTGCCGCGCGGCTCCATCGACGCGGTGGTGACGCGATTGATGACGAAGTGCTGGCGCACCACGTGGGCGGCGCGGGCGAAGGCGGCGTCGGCCGCGGCCTTGTCGCCATCCACATGCACGAATGAAATGTTGTTCGGGCAGTCGTCGAACACGAGCGGCGCGCCTGGCGCGACGGCGTCCGCGGTCGAGACGATCGCCGGCAGCGGCTCGTAGTCGACCTTGATCAGCTCGGCCGCATCGGCCGCCTGGGCGGAGGTCTCCGCGACGACGAAAGCGACGCAATCACCGACCCATCGCGCCCGGTCCGACACGAGGCCCGGATAGTGCGGCCGATACATCGGGCTGCCATCGCGACGCTTGAGACCGCCCGGCACCGGGAGGTCGCCCCAGCCTGACGCGCGCCAATCCTCCCCGGTCAGGACCGCGACCACACCCGGCGCGGCGCGGGCGGCGGCCGTATCGATCGCGCGGATTTTGGCGTGGGCATAAGGCGAACGCAGCACATGGCCGAACGCCATGCGCGGCAGCACGATGTCATCCACATAGCGCCCACCGCCTCGCACCAAGCGCGGATCTTCGAACCGCGATACCGGCTGACCGATTCCAAACTTCTGCACTGCGCCGTCCCCTCGTTGAAGCCGGCGCGATGTTAGCTTCTGAGCGTTGGGTGGGCAAAGGCGCGTTCTTCACGCGCTGCCCAGGCGAGGAAATTATTTGGTTGGTAGGGTGCGCAAAGCGAAGCGTACGCACCGTTCGTGAATTGACCCACGGTGCGCACGGCGGAAGAATCGTCGTGCCGACACGGCGGCGCCGCGGCAGCCTTTGCGCACCCTACGGATAAGTACGAATCCGTCTCGACCGGCGAGCTAATCCACTTTGCCGAGCAGGCGGCGCGCTTCTTCGAGGGAGGCGAGCGCGGCCCTCAGCCGTTCGAGATCGCCGGTGGCGAGGCTTTTGGCGGCCGAGGCTTGCGCAGGCGGCGGCGCGGGCTTCGCGGGCGCGGTTGCGCCGTTCATCGGCTTTGGCCGCGGCACCGCGGGTGATGCTGCGCGTTCAACCGGCGCGCCGTTGGTCTCAGCGCCGTTGGCCTCGGGCGCGGTCTGCGCCGGCTCGACATCGCCGTCGGGCTCAAGCTCGTCGTGCGGCGATCGCGGCGGCAGCGCCACTTCCCGCCCCTGCCCCACCGATTGCACCGCGCGCACGCCCTGCTCGCGCAGGATGCGTTGCACGCCGCGGATGGTGTAGCCGTCGCCGTAGAGAAGATGGCGGATGCCGCGCAGCAGGTCGACATCCTCGGGCCGATAGAAGCGCCGGCCGCCGCCCCGCTTCATCGGCTTGATGTGAGGGAAGCGCGTCTCCCAGAACCGCAGCACGTGCTGGGGCAGATTGAGCTCCTCTGCCACCTCGCTGATGGTCCGGTACGCTTCGGGCGCCTTGTTCAAAGCCGCCTCTTCATCCGCTGCGCGTGATCGCCCGAAACACCCGCGGCGTTCCGGACCGCTTATTCGCTGCCGTTCTTCGAGTCTGCGTTGATGCGCTGCTTGAGAATCGCCGACGGCTTGAACACCATAACCCGCCGTGGCGAGATTGGCACTTCGGTCCCCGTCTTGGGATTACGCCCGATTCGTTGGCCTTTTTTGCGCACGACGAACGAGCCGAACGACGACAACTTCACGGTTTCGCCGCGTTCTAGGCAGTCGGTGATCTCCTTCAAGACCAGTTCCACCAGCGCTGCGGACTCGGTCCGCGACAACCCCACCTTCTGGTATACCGCCTCGCAAAGGTGGGCCCTCGTAACTGTCTTTTCGGACATCGTCAGCCCCGATGCACCAATATCTACTTATGGTTCAAGGATATGGAGTTGATTACCGCGGGTCAATTAGGGTCTCGGCCAAAGATTCGGAACGCTTGCAGGAGCCCTTGACGCGGCGGGAAGAGACTGCATGCGATACTCAAAACCCGCACCACTTACCAGCGCAAAAGCACGGCGCCCCACGTGAACCCACCACCCATGGCTTCGAGCAGAACGAGGTCGCCGGCCTTGATCCGGCCGTCATTGGCCGCAACCGACAACGCCAGAGGAATCGAGGCTGCAGAGGTGTTCGCGTGTCGATCCACCGTGACGACGATCTTCTCCGGCGCAATGCCGAGCTTGCGCGCCGAGCCGTCGATGATTCGCTTATTGGCCTGATGCGGGACGAACCAGTCGACGTCGGCGGCACTGTAGCCGGTGGCCGCAAAGGCGTCCTCGACCACATCGGTGATCATCGCCACCGCATGCTTGAAGACTTCGCGACCCTCCATGCGCAAGTGTCCGACCGTGCCGGTCGATGACGGGCCGCCGTCGACATAGAGCTTGTTCTTGTGACGGCCGTCCGAACGCAGATGAGCGGAGAGAATGCCGCGATCTTCGCGGCTGCCTGGCTGAGGCATCGCTTCCACGACCACAGCGCCGGCGCCGTCGCCGAACAGCACGCACGTGGTTCGGTCGCTCCAGTCGAGGATGCGTGAGAAGGTCTCGGCGCCGATGACGAGCGCCCGCTTGAAGCCGTTGGTCTTGAGAAGACTGTCCGCGGTCGTGAGCGCGAACACGAAGCCGGAGCACACCGCCTGCACATCGAAGGCCGCGCCAGCGGTGATGCCGAGCTCGGCCTGCACCGTCACGGCGGTCGCCGGAAACGTATTGTCGGGTGTCGCCGTGCCGAGCACGATGAGATCGATGGTCGACGGATCGACCCCGCTCGCCTTCAGCGCCGCGCGCGCGGCCGCCAGCGCGAGATCGGACGTGGTCTCTCCCGGCGCTGCGATGTGGCGCTCGTGGATGCCGGTGCGTTGCACGATCCATTCGTCGGACGTATCGACCTTGCGCGCGAGGTCGGCGTTGGTGAGGACCTGCCGTGGCAGGTAACCGCCGCAGCCGAGGACGACCGAGCGGGTGACCGTCACGAGGAGGCACCCGCTGCAGCGGCCGTAACGCCCGTCTGCGACGTGGAGAGCATTTGGGAGATCCGGCCGCGCAACTCGTAGCGCACCATGCCGTAACCGAGATCGACTGCCGCCGCGAAGCCTTCGGGAGTGGTCCCGCCATGGCTCTTGATGACGATGCCATTGAGCCCGAGGAAAACCCCGCCGTTGACTTTGCCCGGATCCATCTTGTCCTTTATCGCAGCGAACGCATTGCGGGCGAACAGATAACCGATCCTGGCGAACAGGCTCCGGCTCATCGCACCGCGCAGGTATTCGGCGATTTGTTTGGCCGTTCCTTCGGCAGTTTTCAAGGCGATATTGCCCGCGAACCCCTCGGTGACGACGACGTCCACGGTCCCGCGGCCGATATCGTCTCCTTCCACGAAGCCGACATAATCGAGATCGGCGCGGTCGGCCTCGCGCAAGATGCGGCCGGCCTCGCGCACCTCTTCCAGGCCCTTTACCTCCTCGACCCCGATGTTGAGGAGCCCGATGGTCGGCCGGTCGAGATCGAACAGCACCCGCGCCATCGCGCCGCCCATGACGGCGAAGTCGACGAGGTTGCGAGCATCGGCGCCGATGGTCGCCCCGAGATCGAGAACGATCGATGTGCCGCGCAGCGTCGGCCACAACGCGGCGATCGCCGGCCGCTCGATCCCGGCCATGGTCTTGAGGTGGAATTTGGCCATGGCCATGAGCGCGCCGGTGTTGCCGGCGGACACCGCCGCATCGGCATCGCCACGCTTCACCGCGTCGATCGCCATCCACATCGATGACTTCCAGCGGCCGTGACGCAGCGCCTGGCTCGGCTTCTCGTCCATCTTCACCGCGACGTCGGTGTGGACGATGCGCGATGCCGCGGCGAGCACGGGCCGGCTGGCGAGGAGCGGCTCGATGGCGCGCCGGTCGCCGACGAGGAGGAACTCCGTGTCGGGATGCCGGTCGAGCGAGATGGCGGCGCCCGCCACTACGACCGGGGGCCCGTAGTCGCCTCCCATGGCGTCGAGCGCGATTCGTACCTTTTGTGGCATCGATCGACCTTGGCGGACAGTGCTCGGATTTCCGTTCCGCCGAAGCCCCCAGGCGGCGGCGCGACCATACTCCGGCGGCAACACGAAACGAAAGGGGGATCAGCGCGCCCGGTTCCCCGAGGTCAGTCGTCGGGCGTCAGGCGCCGCGACAAGGTACTGCGCACAACACAGAGACCCGATCAGTGTTTCAGGCGCCCAAGCGCGGCAAACGGGCCGGCCTCGTCATCGTTCTCCGACGGCGGCGCGAACACAGCACCGGGCTTTTTCGGATAAGGATCGATGCCGAGCAACAGAAATTCGGTCAGGACCGCGCCGATATCCGCGACTCCGTTGACCAATGCCTCCAGCGGTTCGGTGCCGGCCACAGGCTCATCGTTGCCGTCAACGGGGGCGGCCGGGGCAGCACCACCGCCGGGCGCGAAGATGACGTCGAACGTTTCCTCGACATCGTTTTCCACCGGATCGAGCGTAATGACGCAGGTCTGTCCGACCGTCGCCGACACGGTGCCGGTGGCGCGCAGGCCCTCGCCCTGATGGGAGATGTCGACCGTCGCCTCAAGGCGCGCGATATCGCGCAGGTCGGCGAGCGCGGCGACCGCGGCGCGGACCGACTCGTCCGCAACGAGCGTGAGATGAAGCCCGGTTGCTGGCACGTCCGCAACGCGGACCGGCACATGCCAAGCGTGGCCGCGGGTGTTCATAGGGACCTTTCTTTGTCTGGCGTCTTGTCGTCTGGCGTCTCTTTGCCTGATGTCGCTTTGTCTGGTTTCATGGCGCCGCCACCAAAATGGCAAGCGGATCGGCAAATGCAAGCGTTTCGGGCGCAGCGATGAGATCGATCGTCGCAAGCTTGGCCGCCGACGCGCGCATGTAAGCGGCGAGGCGCTGCGCCTGCGGTCCGGTCTCCCCGGAGAACACGTTCCGGACGATGGCGGCCGTGAGCGCCGCCTCGTCGTCAACTGCCAACGCGGCGTCGTAGGCCTGCTGCCGGCCATAGAAGGCCTCGCCGAGCCGCTTCATCTGCTTCGGCACCGACAGGTCACCGACACCCATCTCGCGGAGATTGTTGTCCATATCCCGGCAGAACGTGTCGAACAGGCCCTGCCCCAGTTCATAGGCATGTCGATCCGATGGCTGTTGCCCGGCGGCCAGTCGCAGCCGTCCCAACACCAGCACCAGATGGAGCACCACCAGGTCGAATCGCCCATCAACCGTGTCGGGCACCCCGAATCCGGCATAAAATACCGGCAACCGCGCCTGTGCCACGATGCCGCCATAGAGCGCGTCGATGGTTGGCGCCAAGGGACGCTGGAATATACGGAAAATCATGGGGTTCCTGGTGGACGGGCGCCAGTAGAAGTGGGAGCCGTTGTGTTTCGGGGGTACGCAGGGTAGGTCATAGGGGACCCGAGGGCGTAAGGGGGATGCCGGGGTTGAAGCGGGGCAGCATACATCTGGTACGGAGCAGGTGCGGTCGGCGATCTTTCGTCGGCGCGCTTGCTGTTTGCTTGGCGGCATTCGCTGGCGGCTGCACCCAGGTTTATCAACACGGCTACATGCTCCAGCAAGGGGCGCTGGAGCAGGTTCCGATCGGCGCGACGCAGGAGCAGGTCCTGATCGTGCTTGGGACGCCGTCCACGGTCGCCACCATCAGCGGTGAAGTGTTCTATTACATCTCGCAGCAGGCGAAGCAGACTTCGTTCTTGCCGCAGACGGAGTCCGATCGACGCGTCATTGCCGTGTATTTCGACAAGGGCCGCCGGGTCGAGCGTCTCGCCAATTACGGCATCAAGGACGGCAAGATCTTCGACTACGTGAGCCGCACCATTCCGACCGGCGGCGTCGAGCAGAACACGCTTGGCCTCGTGTTCCACATGTTCAAGTCAAGCTGACACACACATCGCTGCAAACCTTGTAGGATGTGCAAAGGCGGCCCGAGACGCCGCCGTTCTGGCACGAAGATCTATCCGCCGTGCGCACCTTTCCGCGCGTGGTGCGCACGCTTCGCTTTGCGCACCCTACAAAGACCTGATCAACCTGCGAGAATCGCGAGCAGCAGCAACGCGACGATGTTGGTGATCTTGATCATCGGGTTGACCGCCGGTCCCGCCGTGTCCTTGTAAGGATCGCCGACGGTGTCGCCGGTGACAGCCGCCTTATGGGCGTCCGAACCCTTGCCGCCGAAGTGGCCATCTTCAATGTACTTCTTGGCGTTGTCCCAGGCGCCGCCGCCGGAGGTCATGGAGATCGCGACGAAGAGGCCGGTGACGATGACGCCCAGCAGCATCGCGCCAACCGCCGAGAATGCCGCGGTCTTGCCGGCGGCCCCGCCGCCGGCAATGAAATAGATCGCGAAATAGACCACGATCGGCGACAGCACCGGCAACAGCGACGGCACGATCATCTCTTTGATCGCCGCGCGCGTGAGAAGGTCGACGGCCTTGCCGTAGTCGGGCTTGTCCGTGCCCTTCATGATGCCCGGCTTCTCGCGGAATTGGCGACGCACTTCCTCGACGATCGAACTGGCAGCGCGGCCGACTGCCGTCATGGCGAGCGCGCCGAAGAGATACGGCAACAAGCCACCGAACAGCAGGCCGACGACGACGTACGGATTACTGAGCGAGAAGTCGAGCTGCACACCCTCAAAGTATTTGTGCTCCGCGGGGTGCGCGATGAAATAGGTGAGGTCCTGGCTGTAGGCCGCGAACAGCACCAGCGCGCCGAGGCCGGCCGAGCCGATGGCGTAGCCCTTGGTGATCGCCTTGGTGGTGTTGCCCACCGCGTCGAGGGCGTCAGTCGACTTGCGCACCTCCTTCGGCAGGCCCGCCATTTCGGCAATGCCGCCGGCGTTGTCCGTCACGGGACCAAAGGCATCGAGCGCCACGATCATGCCGGCGAGCGCCAGCATCGTCGTCACCGCGATGGCGATGCCGAACAGCCCGGCCTGCGCGTAGGTGATGAGAATGCCGGCGATGATGACGATGGCCGGCAGCGCGGTCGAACTCGAGCGAGATGGCAAGGCCCTGGATGACGTTGGTGCCGTGCCCGGTCACCGAGGCTTTGGCGATCGACTGGACCGGACGGAAGTCCGTGCCGGTATAGTACTCGGTGATCCAGATGATCAGGCCGGTCACCGCGAGCCCAACGATGCCGCAGATGAAGAGCGACATCCCGGAGTATTTCACGCCGGGCAGGCCGCCGAACCCGACCAGGAGATAGATCACGAGCGCCAGACCGATGAGCGAGAGCACGCCGGTCACGATCAGGCCGCGATAGAGCGCGCCCATGATCGACTGGTTTGCCGGCAGCTTGACGAAGAACGTGCCGATGATCGAGGTGATGATGCAAACGCCGCCGATCGCGAGCGGCAAGGTCATCATCGGAAACAGGATCGGCGTGTCGCCGAAGAAGATCGCCGCCAGCACCATGGTCGCGACGGTGGTCACCGCATAGGTCTCGAACAGGTCAGCGGCCATGCCAGCGCAGTCGCCGACGTTGTCGCCGACGTTGTCGGCGATGGTCGCGGGATTGCGCGGATCGTCTTCCGGGATGCCCGCTTCGACCTTGCCGACAAGATCGCCGCCGACATCGGCGCCCTTGGTGAAGATGCCGCCACCGAGACGAGCAAAGATAGAGATCAGCGAGGCGCCGAAGCCGAGCGCCACCATGGCGTTGATCACGGTGCGGTCGTTGGCCGCAAGATGGAGCGTGCCGGTGAGGAACCCGAAATACACGGTGACCCCGAGGAGCGCGAGCCCGGCGACCAGGAGGCCGGTGATGGCACCGGCGCGGAACGCCAGTTCGAGGCCGCCGGCGAGCGACCCGATCGCGGCCTGGGCCGTGCGCACATTCGCCCGCACCGAAACATTCATGCCGATAAAACCGGTAATGCCGGACAGGATCGCGCCGATGGCGAAGCCGACGCCGACGAGCCAGCCGAGGAAATACCCGACGATCAGGAAGATCACGACGCCGACAATGGCGATGGTGGTGTATTGCCGCTTCAAATAGGCCTGCGCACCCTCGCGCACGGCGGCGGAAATCTCCTGCATCTTGGCGCTGCCGGCATCGGCCTTCATTACCGACTGGGTTGCCCATATTGCATAAACGATCGCCAACGCCCCGCACAGGACGATGATCCACAGCGCTGTCATCGAATTGACCCCGGTTAAGAATTAGCCCCGGCATGGGCGGGGCGCCGATTTCGGCGGAACGTTTAGCGTGCGTCCCCACGGATGTCGATACCGACCGGGCATCAAAGGGATTTTACGGTTAGGCACCCCTGTGGGCGACCGCGCAATGCGGCCCCCCCGCCCCTTCCGTCGACCTGCCGGAGGATCAGGCCGGCCCGGCCGGCTGGGCCACCACCTTGTGCGGCAGGCCGTGCAGGAACAGCGCGACGAGCCCGATCGCAAGGACCATCAGCCCGCCCTCGACCATCGTGCCGGACAGCTGCCCGGTCTGCACGAGCGCCGGAAAGAAATCGATGCCGGCATGAGCGAGGAGCGCGAGCGCGAGCCATCGCAGCTGCCGCCGCTCGACTGCGCGCCACACCAGGAGCGATAGGCCGATTTAAATGAGCAGCGCCGCCAGCCGTTCAAGCGTTGCAATCATCGAAGTGAGAACCGAGAGCCGCGCCAAGCTTCCATGCAGTTGCGCGAGGACATCGGGGGTAAGAACGGGTTTGAAGGTCGCGTCGAAAGTGCCGGCATTGACCATAAGCGCGAACACGAAGGCGTTCAGCAGTCCGAGGCTGCCGACCATGATGGACTCGAGGCCGCCATGCCCAATGCCGTACGCCACCGCGGTTCCCGGGTTGCCGGTCGGGCGCACGAAGTAGCGCATGCCGAGATAGCGGCCCGTCTCCTCGAAGAGCGCCGCGGCGCAGCAGCCGTAGATCGCCATCCACATCGGGTGCGTCTTGAGGAACTCCGCTGTGTCGGGATTGGCCTTCAACACGTAGAAATGCAGCAGCCGCTCCAGGACCAGGGCGGACAAGAAGAACATGCCCGCGCCGATCCAGATGTTGCGCGCCGCAAGCGTCATCCGTTTCCGGCAGACGGCGTAGACAACGACCGGCCACGCGGCCGACAGGGCGGCAGCAGCGCCTACGCTCGCGACCACGGAGGACGGAATCATGACTACTCCTCGGCGCTGCTGCGTGCGCCTAGCTCTTCATCGCGAGCTTGCCCTGGACGATGCTCATCAGCGCGCTCACGAATTGCCCCTTCTTGAGAAAGACGGCCGCCCGTGCGCCGTAGGCGGCTTCGAACTTCCGTTCGATCGCAATGGCGCTGTCGTAGTCGGCGATCGCACGGTCGTAATCGCCGTTGTTGTCGTAGGCGGCGGCACGGTTGCGGAGCGACACCGCCAGTTTCGGATTGAGTTCGACGGCGCGGGTGAAATTGGCGATGGCGTGCGCGAAGTCGCCCTTCGCACCATAGGCATTGCCGAGATTGGTGAAGGCGTTGATGTCCCTCGGCGTCCGCGTCACGACTTCGCCGAAGTCCGCGATGGCATGATCGAAATCGCGCTTGTCCTGGTATGCGAGGCCGCGATTGCTGTAGGCCATCCAGGATTTCGGATCGAGCTTGATGGCCTGGTCAAATTCCGCGATAGCCCGGTCAAGGTCGCCCTTCTTCTTGTAGACATTGCCCAAATTATTGTGAGGCGCCGAGAACTTTGCGTCGAGCGCTATCGCCTTCTCATAGTCGACGACGGCGCGATCAAGATCGTCCTTGTCAGCATAGGACATGCCGCGAAGGTTGTGCGCAAACGCATATTTGGGCGAGAGTTTGATCGCTTGATCGAGATCGGCGATCGCTTCATCGAGCGTGCGCTTGCTGTACCGGCTTAAACCACGATTTGCGTAGGCGACGGCGCTTTTGGGGTCGATTGCAATCGCGGCCGTGAAGTCGGCAATCGCGCGGTCGAACTCGGATTTGTTCTTATAGGCATTGCCGCGGCTGATGAAGGCCGCAGCGTTCTTCGGATCGAGTGCGATGGCTTGGGTGAAATCCGCGACCGCGAGATCGGTATCGCCCTTGCCGAGGTAGAGCGTGCCGCGCGCGTTGAGGGCAGCCACGCTCGCGGGAACAAGCTTGAGCGCGTCGTCGAAATCAGCCAACGCGCGCGTCTTATCGCCTTTGGCAGCGTAAGCTTCCCCGCGGTTCACCAGGCCTGTGGCGCGATCTTCCAACGTCACCTCCTGGTCGTCCACAATGACCGTGCAGGCGGCAACTCGCGCTTCGGGCGGTCTGGCGCTTTTGCACGCCGCCCAGTCCGCGTCCGCGGCAAAGCTCGGCGTCGCCGCGCAAAGGCAGGCGGCAATCGCGGCGATCGGCAGGGTCGTTTTCATGTTCGCATCTCCGATAGCGGCGCAAGTCTCTTCGGTCTGGCCTCACGAACAGATCTTCTTCAGCGCCGCAAACTCCTGCGACGTCAGCAGCTCTTTGTGGACCTCGGGCGCCGCGATACGCGCGAGATTGGCAGAGCGGCGCTTTGGTTCGGCGTGGCTGAGCAGGAACCGCGGGGGCAAGTCGCTCTCTTTGACCCCGCGCTCGAGCAGATAGCCGTTGGCGCGCGGGTCACCGCCGACCTTGCTCATCAGCGCCCCGCCGAAGCCGTCGGCTGCATCCTCAACGTCCCGCGAGTAGGACAGCCGCATCACCTGGTTCGCGGCATTGGAGGCCGCATCCCCGCCGGCGAAGTGCCCGAGCATCTTGCCGAATACCATCGACGCCGCGCCGCGCTCAATCACGCCCTTGGCGCCGTCATGGTGGGCGATATGACCCATCTCATGAGCCAGCACGCCCGCGACTTCGTCGACGGACGCGGCCTTCTGCAAATACGCATCGTAGAAATAAATGCGGCCGCCCGGCACGGCGATGGCGTTGAGCACGGGCGACTTGACGACGGCGACATGGAGCGACTGCTGCAAATCGGCAGCCTTTTCCAAGGTACCGACGAGCTTGTTGAAGGCAGCGAGCCCTTCCTGCTGTCCGGGCTTGCTGCCGCATTCGAGCGGGGCCATTTGCGCCGCGGTTCGTGCGCCGAGCTGCATTTCGTAGGAGGGCGGAACGTGGGCGACAGCGCCGTCGGCGACAAAGGGCACAGCCCAGACAACGCCGGCAACGAGCACGGCCGCTGCAGCAAGGCTCCACGATGCGCCCTTCGTCCGTGTGCGCAGCGTCGTTACATCTTCCGGCATTCCGATGCGCCGCTGCAACTCGGCGACGAGCGCTGCGTCGCGAAGCTCGAGGCGGGCCGCGACCTTGCTATTGGCAATCCCAAGCCGGAGTACGCCCTTCGGCGCCATCGTCGAGGAGATGTGAGCAAGCGGCCAGGTCGAGAGCACGGGGCCATTGGGAACGCTGATTTCGATCGCGTCCGTTCCGAGCATCACCGCGACCGCGTGGCGCGCGTTGGTGAAGCCATCGAAGAAAATTCCGCAGCCGAATTTTGCTTCGGTCGCGGGCGTCACATTGCACATCGTGTCGGACATGACGGACCTCTCAGATGGCGTTTGCGCCAAACAGCACGTCGGACAATCCTTCGCCGAACGCCGAGCACGATGCTTCGCGGGCATTGACGTTTTCGAGCGTGGAAAGTCCGTGGATCGTGATCGACTGCGTGGCGGCCTGCCACAGCTTGAACGTGACCAGGATGTGTTCGAGAACCGAAGCGGCGAGCAGGATGATGACGAAGCTCGCGAGACCGGACGCCCAGTCGGCGGTGGCGCGGCGCGCAGTCTGTGCGCCGACGGCGTAGGCCGTCGCCGCGTCGGTGACCAATCCGACCGCAATCGGCACCACGATGACCACCGCCAGCAGACAGAGGACGTATGTGCCGTAGGCGCGATAGAGGCTGCCGACACGCAGGTCGGAGTTTGCCGCGGCGCCGCCGATCTGCAGCCCGTCAAGCCACCACTGCAGTTCGATGGCCTTGAACGCCGGATAGAGGATGATGCCGAGCAGGATGGAGAGAGCTACGCCGCCGAACGCCAAGGCGCCGCCCACGTCGAAGTTCCGCGTCTTGATCAGCGCGCCCACGATGGCGTCGGCCGGATTGAGTTTCAGCGCCGCCCCGATCCCCGGCCAGTCGAGCACCGCAATGGCGGCGGCAAGACCGACGACGATGGGCAGCACGATGGCGAGCCAGATCAGGATGCCGCGGCAGAACAGACGCGCTCCGCGGCCGGCGAACTGGCCGCCGATGTCGCCGTAGAAGGTATGGCGCATCTTGTAGCGCTCGAGGCTCGCGACCGCCCATGGGTAGGTCAATCCGAGCGTGCCGATGTTGGCGATGAGCCAGAGCAGCTCGCGCGCCGTATAGACGAGGGCCGAGCCGGTCTGGCGAAACCGGATCCCGCGCAGCACCGTCCGGGACAGGCGGTAGCGACGGGCCTGGTAGATCGCGCAGTAAGTGAGGATCAGCAGGAACAGCGGCCCCAGCCCGACGGTCGCGCGGTTCACGGCGGGAGATACCAACGAACTGAAGTAGACGACGGCATAGATCGGGACGAGGAGGCCGAGCGCCATCAGGTAGCCGCGCAGCAACTCGCCGGCCGTGCCGGTGTATTCCAGGCTCTCGCCGTCGACCGTGGTGTGCGCCCACAGGTAACGGCGCATGTCGGTGAAGAGCCAGAACCGGTAGAAGCCGAGGGTCAGGGCCTGCAGCAACGTGCCCCAGATGGTCAGGCGCGAAAATGCCCCGCGCTCGCCGAGAAACTCCACGCGATCGACCGGTCCAGACGCCGCGGCCGTCGTAGAAGCAGCAGGCTCGGAAATCTCAACCTGCCACGGCTCGGCAAGGGCGACGACGCTCACGGAAAGCTCCTGAGAATTGGCCCGATTGGGCCGGATAGCGCCATTACTTGTTGTTTTGTCAGCCGATCCGGCAAAAGGTTCAGCCTCCCGGCGGCAAAAGCACGCGAACGATCAGTGGATTAATCGCAGTGAACGAACGGGCAGGCCGCCTGCCGATCAGGCAGATACGGCGCCGCAACTTTCGATTGGCGACGTTAGGGCTTCTCGAACTTCAATACGCCCGGGTGGCGGGCCGCAATCGAGCGCGCCTCGGCGAGCGAGCGGGCGCCAAGCTGGCCGAGTGCGGCCTTGAGCTCGTCGGTCAGGAGATCGATCACGTGGGCGGGTCCTGCCTCGCCGAGCGCGCCGAGCCCCCAGAGGAAGGCTTTGCCCGCCATGGCAGCGCTCGCGCCCAACGCGAGCGCGCGAGCGATATCGACGCCGGAACGGACCCCTGAATCCATCAGCACCGTCGCACGGCTGCCGACCGTCGCGACGATCGCCGGCAGCGCATCGATCGGCGGCGGCAAAGCGTCGATCTGGCGTCCGCCATGGTTCGAGACGACGATGCCGTCGACGCCGAGTGCGACCGCCTGCTCGGCGTCCTGCGGATGCAGAATGCCTTTCACCACCAACGGCCGCTTCCAGCGGTCGCGATAGCGTGCGACTTCATCCCAGGTGAAAGCGCCGGCCATGAAATTGCGGGCGAACATTGCCGCTTCCGCAAGCGTCGCGCGCTTGCCGACGTAGGGCAACAGGTTGGAAAACCGCGGAT
The DNA here is from genome assembly GCA_963787675.1 of uncultured Alphaproteobacteria bacterium. Lineage (GTDB taxonomy): Bacteria > Pseudomonadota > Alphaproteobacteria > Rhizobiales > Xanthobacteraceae > JAJPKK01. The sequence continues at coordinate 1,672,159 of CAWBDV010000003.1, forward strand.
GGCCGTTCTTCCACAGCGACCACAGCCAACCGGGCGACGCAGCGATCGCAAGCGCCATGCCAAGATCGGGCCGAAACGGAGTCGTAATGCCGCTCGCGACCTCGCGCGGGCGCGTGGTGCGCACCGGCACATCGAGGGTCAGCATCAATACGTGGACGCCGGCCGCGTCGGCGCGCTTGGCGAGGTCGAAGCCGACCGCATGATCGTCCTTGGCAAAACGGTAGAGCTGAAACCACAGCACATCCGGAGCGATCTTCGCCGCATCCTCGATGGTCATGCCGGCAACCGTGCCCAACGTATAAGGAATGCGGGCGCGCTGCGCCGCGGCCGCAAGATAACGATCGGCGCCGGGCCACACGATCGCCGGCCCGCCCATCGGCGCGATGCCCAAAGGCGCCGCATAGCGGCGGCCGAGCAACTCGATGTCGACCGGCGGCAGCTGGGTGGTGTGGCCGTACCGCGGGATGAGCTCGACGGCATCAAGCGCACGCCAGTTGCGCGCGATGCCATCGTCAGCGCCGGCGCCGCCGTCGAGATATTCATAGGCGAAGCTTGGGATGCCGCGCACCGCGCGCCGGCGCAGATAGGCAATGGTCGGAAAACGCCGCTTGAGTTTCACCTTGCCGGCCGGCCCGTTCGCGCCGGCGCCGAGGGAGAAGGTCACCTTGGTAATGTCGTGCATGTTGTCATCATCGTAGATACCATGAGGGCGATGGGCGTGCGTCCGATAGGTTTGGGTTGTCGCACTCGAACCATCGGAGGCATTAGATGCAAACATCGCATACCGGCACGCCCATCGGGGGTGATCATGGCACGATTTTCGTTTCGATCGAACTGAGCCAGAAGACATGGCTGGTGACGCTGCACAGCCCGGAGCGGGATCGGCTGTCGCGTCACCGGGTGAAGGGTGGAGCTCATGGTGAGCTGCTGGCGCTGATTGATCGTGTGCGTGGGCGGGCGGCCCGCGCGATGGGAGGGGTTCCTGCGGTGGTGAGTTGCTACGAGGCTGGCTACGACGGATTTTGGTTGCACCGGCTTTTGACGGCGTCGGGGATCCAGAATTACGTGTTCGATCCGGCGAGCATCGCGGTGGAGCAACGGGGCCGGCGGGCGAAGACCGATCGGATCGACGGCGAGCAGCTGCTGCGGACCTTGATGGCGTATTGCCGCGGCGAGCCGCGGGTGGTGCGAATCGTGCGGGTGCCGACCATCGAACAGGAGGACGCCCGTCGCGACAGCCGCGAACGGGAGCGGCTGATCAAGGAGCGGACGGCCCACACCAACCGGATCAAGGCGCTGCTGCGGCTGGTGGGAATGGCGATCGGCAACCCGTGCCGCCGCGACTGGCTGACATGGCTTTCGGCGCAGCGGGACCGGCAGGGCCAGGGGGTGCCGCCACGGATGCAGGCCGAGCTTGAGCGCGAGCATGAGCGGCTGATGCTGCTGTGCCGGCAACTAGCGGCGCTGGAGCGGCCGCCTGCCACAGCCGCGCCGACGCCTGCGGCGGCGCAGATGGCGCAGCGCCGCGACCTCCTGCTGGCGCTCAAAAGCCTCGGCCCGGTGTTCGCGTCGACGCTGACCAACGAGGCTTTCTACAAGGACTTTCGCAATCGCCGCGAGGTCGCCGGCTATCTCGGACTGGCTCCCAGTCCGTGGCAAAGCGGCGGGACTGCCCGCGAGCAGGGGATCAGCAAGGCAGGCAATCGGCGTGCCCGTCACAAGGCGATTGAGCTCGCCTGGCTGTGGCTACGGCATCAGCCGGGCAGCGCGCTTGCTCAATGGTTCCGGCAGCGCACCGTCAATGCCGGTCCTCGCATCAAACGCATCGCCATCGTTGCCTTGGCGCGCAAGCTGATGGTGGCGCTCTGGCGTTATCTCACAACCGGCCTTGTCCCCGACGGTGCGGTGCTCAAGGCGACCAAGGCGTAACCGCTTCAACGAACGCGTCACGCTGCGGCTGTTGCCGCGGTCAGCGCGGGACGGATGGTGACCGTGCCACCCTTGGGCCGACAAACGAGCCGCCCTGTAGATGGGTCACCTCCTCGTGGCTTCCTCGCCGCAAGCATGCGGAATGTGGGTGCGGACCAATGCGGTCCAACCGGATATGAGGTGATGCAGTGAGCTGCATAAATCATCGGAAGCCAATCCCGGTGCATGCGGACCGCGACGGCGCGCTGCGCTACGCATGGCTCCGCGCGCCGCCGCTACGCCCAATCCCCGAAATCCCCCAAACCTTCGCAACCCTTGACCCAGAGCCCCATATGAGGGTGGGCAAAGCGAAGCGTGCCCACCGCAGCTCAGAGGGCGGGTAAAGCGAAGCGTGCTCACCGCAGCTCAGAGCGTGGGCACGCGCGGGCAACCCCGCGCTTTGCCCACCCTACACTACCGGGTCCTGATCCGGATTCAGAAATGACTATACGAGGGCTTTGCAAACTTGAGCACGCGGCCGTCGGCACCGCGAAAGCTCGCCGCCGGTGAACCTGCAGCGACAACACCGATCCTTGTGACCGGCACGCCCACCGATTTGCATTCGGTCTCAAAATCCGCGACGTGTGCGGGCGGCAGGGTTGCGATGATCTCGAAATCGTCGCCCCCGGTCAGGATCGTCTCGATCAGGCCGGGATCGGCAGCAAGCGCCGCGCGCGCGGCATCCGACAGCGGCACGTCGGCGATCGCGACCTCGGCAGCCACCCCTGAGACGCGGCACAACTTGGACAGATCGCCGGCCAACCCGTCGGACACGTCCATGGCCGCCGTCGCGTGGCGGCGCAGCGCTTCGGCAATTACTGTGCGCGGCTGGGGCAACAGATAGCGGGAGAGAAGATGCGCGCGCATCGCGGCATTGAGTTTCCACTCTCCCCTGCCCCGCCGCAACGCCAGTCCGAGCGCGGCGTCACCGATGGTGCCGGTCGCGACGATGACATCGCCGGGCCGCGCGCCCTTCCGCCGTACCATCGTGCCATGAGGCAACGTACCGAGCGCAGCGATGTGAACCGTGATCGCGCCGGGGCTCTTGTCGGTGTCGCCACCGAGCAGCGGGCAGCGATAGTGCTCGGCGTCCTCGCCGAGGCCGCGGACAAAATCCGCGAGCCAGGCTGGCGCAAACCCGGCAGGCAAGGCAATCGAGAGGAGAAAGCCCGCCGGCGTCGCGCCCTTGGCGGCGAGATCGGAGAGATTGATGCGCAGCGCCTTCTTTGCGACCGCATCAGCGGGATCGTCGGGAAAGAAATGCACGCCGCCGATGACACCGTCCGTCGTGAGCACCAGATCGCACCCCGGCGGCGGCGTGATCGCGGCCGCATCATCGGCGAGGCCGAACGCGCCCGGATGCGTCGCGAGCGGGCGGAAGTATTTTGCGATCAGGCGGTCTTCGCCTGAGCCTTCACCGTCCCCCGATTCTCCGCCGTTACGATCCATCATGTCTCGCCGCGATGCAGTGCGCGCCGATGCCCGTCAGCCCTTGCGGGGAATAGCCTAGCATGGCGTAGAGGGTATAGGTCACGGGCCTTGGTGCCGCGCGACGCGCGAACCATCATCGCGGACGTCGCGACAAACGCCGCGCGCGCCGCTCATCCATGTACGAGAAGGGGCTGAGCCATGTCGGCTCGAATTGTCAACAAGATCGCCTGCCGGACTTACGCCATCCTGTTTGGCATCGTTGGGGTGCTTATCATCGTCGGCGGCGCGGGTCTGCTCTATCTGGGTATCGCGGGATTTCCGCCGACGGTCCCGCCGGAGACACTTGCCAGGATCGACATGGATGCGTTCAAGAAATTCGCGCCTGCCGCGGGGGCATTTTCCCTGATCGTCGGTCTCGTGGTCGCGGCACTTGGCATTCTCGCCTGGTTTCGATTTGTGTCCGCGATTGCAGGTCTCTTCGTCCTTTGGGCCGTGCTTTGCGCCGGCGATTTCACCAATCCCGGCGGTTCGCTCGGCGGCCATATCTTCTGGGGCACCACGACGATCCTGCTTGCGGTCGGACTGATTGCAGCGATCATGACGCGGCGCGCGCCTTACGCGGTGCAACCGGCAGCGTGACGCGGCTCCATTGTTATTCGAACTCCGTCGGGCGCGCGGCGCGGGCGAGGCGGTCGAGCACCGCATTAATCATCCCGGTTTCGCTCGCATCGACGAAGGCGTGAGCGACGTCGACATATTCGGACACGATCACCCGCGACGGGATGTCGAGCCGCTTGGCGAGTTCCCAGGCGCCGGCGCGAAGCACCGACCGCAGGATCGCTTCGATGCGCTTGAGCGGCCACGTGGCTTCGAGTGCAGCATCGATCCGCGGATCAAGCTCGCGCTGCATGTCGAGGACCCCGGAGACGATCTCGCGAAAGAAGGCGGCCTCGGCCGGGAGATATTGCTCGCCTTCGACCTCGCGGCCGAGCCAGTGGCTTTCGAACTGCGCCAAAATTTCGTTGAGGCCGGTGCCCGCCATCTCCATCTGATAGAGCGCCTGCACGGCCGCGAGACGCGCCGCGCCGCGCCGGTTCGCCTTGCGAGGACTTTGGGCGGGACGAGCCATCAGCGCTTTCTGGATTTGGTTTTGGGCGCGGCAAGGCGCCGCTTGAGGCCGATGAGCGCAAGCGCCGCCGTGGCTGCCGTGCCGCCTTTATCACCCTTGTCGAGGGCCGCGCGGACCATCGCCTGCGCTGCGGTATCGACGGTGAGGATGCCGTTGCCGATCGGCATCGCGCGCGCGAGCGCGATGTCCATCAAGGCACGCGCGGACTCCCCTGCGACGATGTCGTAATGGCTGGTTTCGCCGCGAATGACGCAGCCGAGGGCAACTACGCCGTGATAGGCGTTGCGGCCGCGCACCGCGTCGAGCGCGAGCGCGATGGCCTGAGGGATTTCCAGCGCGCCCGGTACGGTCACGACGTCGCAGCTCGCGCCCGCCGCATCAAGCGCGCGCCGCGCGCCGGCCATGAGCGTGTCGGCGATCTCGCCGTAGTAGTCGGATTCGACAATGAGAATACGCGCGCCCCCAGAGGACGCGTCGTCTGCTTCTTTCCGCCTGCGCGCTTCGACCATGGAATGCTTCCGGCAACCGCGCCGTCACTACCAAGGCGCATGGCGCCAGCGCAAGCTTTGCTTTGCCCCGCGGGCAACGACAAGCGCCGAGGGAAATGGAAGCGAGAACGCGTCCGCGAAATTCCTCAGCGGATATCTTCAGTGCTTGTGTTCGCCCGGACCGAGTGAACGCACGGCTTCCTCGGCGAAGGAATTGTCGATCAGGCGATCGACCGCGACGCGGCCATCGACAAGGCCGCGTTCCTTGAAGAACGCAAGATCGTTGGCAAGGCTCGCCGCATTGACCTTGCCGTCGGGATCGACGGCGAAGGCCGTCATTGCGGCGTAGGTCGCGGGATCCTTGATTGCGGTGTATTCGGTGAGGATCGCAATAATTTCGCGCGCGCCCGGTCCGTCGAGCCGGCCGTTCTTAAGCGCGGCGTTGTATTCGCGCATCGCGCGCAGATAGGCGTTCATGAATTTCTGCGCCACTGCGCGCCGGCCGGCGAAGCCATCCGAGTAGAGCACCACCGCAGTCTGCTGGCCGGGATAGATGGTCTGCGAACTCGCCCGCACCGCGAGACCATCCCGGATCGTGCGCGTGAGCGTCGGCTCGTTGGCGATGCCGCCGTCGATGCCCTTGTTGCGAAAGGCCGCGACCTGCTCCGGAAAGCCCATGTAGACGACGTTCACGTCCGAATACTTGAGCCCGCCCTTCTTGAGCGCTTCGTTGAGGGAGGATTCCGAGCCGGCGCCCTGCGAGGCTGTCGCGATCGTCATGCCCTTGAGGTCGGCGAGGGTCTTGAACCGCCCGCTGTCGACGAGGTCCTTGCGGACCAGCAAGGTCGAAAACTCGTAACCGTCGCGGACCGAGCCTTTGTCGGCAACGATGCGGATGCGGATTCCGCGCTCGACCGCATTGTAGAGTCCCGCCGATACCGTGCCGCCGCCGACATCGAGTTCGCCGGTGCCGAGCGGCACGATCATCTTGGCCGCCGAGGCGAAACCGGTCATGTTCACGGCGATGCCGGCCTCGCGAAAGTAGCCCTTCTTGTCGGCAATGAAAAAGCCGACGTCGGTCGCCGTGTTGGCAATGCCCACACGCACCTCGGTTGGCGCCGCATTTTGCGCGAGGGCCGGGCCTTGCAGCGCAACTGCCAAGGCAATGAGGGCCAGCGCGACGAAGCCATCCTTACGAACCGCCGCAAACCCGTGTAATGTGCCAAGTCTTAGTGCCGCAAGTCTCATGGGGAACCGACGCCGACCTGTGATTGCGTTGTCGTGGTTATCTCGTACATAACATCAGCCGATGCGCAAGCTGACCGATGACCGCCCATGACACCGCGAGTACCGCCGCGACACGGGGCAATGCGTTCGAAGTCTTCGGCGCGTTCCTGCGGCTCGGACTGACGTCATTCGGCGGGCCGGTCGCCCATCTCGGCTATTTTCGCCAGGACATCGTCGAGCGCCGGCGCTGGCTCGATGAGCGCAGCTACCTTGATCTCGTCGCGCTATGCCAATTCCTGCCGGGCCCGGCTTCGAGCGAGGTCGGGATCGGCATCGGCCTGACGCGCGCCGGCTTTGTCGGGGCTTTCGCCGCCTGGCTCGGATTCACGATGCCCTCCGCGATCGCGCTGGTGCTGTTCGCGCTTGGCGTCGAGCGGTTCGGCGACCTCGCCGGCTCCGGCTGGCTTCATGGCCTCAAGATCGCGGCAGTCGCTGTCGTCGCGCAGGCAGTGTGGGGCATGGCGAGCACCATGGCGACCGGCCGGGTGCGCGCGAGCCTCGCGGTCATAGCGGCTGCAATCGTGCTGTTCATGCCGACGACGCCCGGCCAACTTGGTGCGATCGCACTTGGCGCCGTCGCCGGGCTTCTGCTGCTGCGCGGCGAACGGCCGGCCGCGGAGACAGCGTTCGGCGCACAGTTCAGTCACACGGCGGCAGTGGTGTGCCTCGCGATATTCTTCGCGCTGCTCATCGGCCTGCCATTCCTCGCTGCGGCCGTGCCGAGCCAAGGGCTCGCCATGTTCAATGCGTTTTACCGCGCCGGGTCGCTGGTGTTCGGCGGCGGCCACGTGGTGTTGCCGCTGCTTCAGGCCGCGGTGGTGCCGCCAGGGTGGGTGACGAACGACACCTTCCTCGCCGGCTATGGCGCGGCGCAGGCGGTGCCGGGCCCCCTCTTCACCTTCTCGGCCTACCTCGGGGCCGTGATGAATCAACCGCCCAACGGCATACTCGGCGCGGCCATCTGCCTCGTCGCCATTTTCCTTCCGTCGTTCCTGCTCGTGATCGGGACGCTGCCGTTCTGGCAGATGCTGCGCAACCGGCCGGGCGCGCAGGCGGCGCTCGACGGCGTCAACGCCGCGGTCGTCGGACTGTTGCTCGCGGCACTCTATAATCCGGTCTGGCAGAGCGCAGTGACGGCCCCGCGCGACTTCGCCCTTGCACTCGGCGCCTTCCTGCTGCTCGCCGTCTGGAAAACGCCGCCCTGGCTCGTCGTCGTGCTGTGCGCCCTCGGCGGCGCGGCACTCGCAGTGGTGACTTGATCTATGATGTGCGGGATGCGCGTCAGATTTCGTCCGTCAAATCCCAAAGGAGGCATCCATGAAGTCCGCCATCATCGCCGTTGCAACCGCGGCCTTGGCCGCCTCCGCGCTCCTTGCCAGCGCGCAAGAAGCGAAGGAGCCCTATGCGCCAGGCCTTGGCGAGTTCATGACGGCAACGCAGCTGCGTCACGCCAAACTGTGGTTCGCCGGCCAGGCTAAGAACTGGGATCTCGCCGCCTACGAGGTCGACGAGCTCAAGGAGGGGCTAACCGATGCCGCCAAGCAATTTCCAACCCATGACAGCATTCCCGTCGGCGACATGATCAAGTCGATCGCCTTACCGGCCCTCGAGGAAATGGACAAGGCCGTCGAGTCAAAGAGCAGCGCCAAGTTCGCCGCCGCCTTCGACGGTCTCACCAAGGCGTGCAACACCTGTCACGCCAGCGCGAAAAAAGAATTCATCCGAATTCAGCGCCCCACTTCGCCGCCTCTTACCAATCAGAATTTCGCGCCGGCGAAGTAAGGGGCGGAGTCGTAGCCCGGATGGAGCGAAGCGCAATCCGGGGCCGCCCTCTCCAGGGTGGCAAAGCTGTCCCGGATTACGGGACCGCGGCAGCCGCGGCCCCTTCATCCGGGCTACGCGCTGCCGCTACCCCAGCGCCTTCTTCACGCGGTCCGGGGTCATCGGGGTTTCGCGCAGGCGCACGCCGGTGAGTTCAGCGACGGCGTTGGCGATCGCTGGCCCGACCAGCGGCGTTGCCATCTGGCCAACGCCCGTCGGATGATTGTTGGTCGGCACCACCTCGACGAACATCTGCGGAATCTCGTTCATACGCGGCACATGATAGTCGTAGAAGTTCGACTCCTGGACCGCACCGTCGTCGATGGTGATGCGCTCATAGAGCGCAAATCCCAGGCCGTACACGATGCTGCTTTCGGTCTGAGCAACGATGTTGTCGGGCTGAACGGCGATGCCCGGATCGAGCGCCGTCCAGATCCGCGGCACCCGGAGCCGCCCCGAACTGCGGTCGAGAGCGACTTCCGCGACGAGCGCGATCTGCGTGCCCGAATAGTTCATGTAGGTAAAGCCGAGCGCGGTGCCGTCGCGCTTGCGGCCCCAGTCCGCCATCCGGGCGACGGTGTCGATGATGTGCACCGCGCGCGGATTGGTCTGCATCAGGTCGCGCCGGAACGTCGCCGGATCGACCGCACGCTTGCGCGCGAGTTCGTCCATGAACGATTCGATCGCGAAGATGTTGGTGAGATGCGCAATGCCGCGCAGGCTCGAGGTCCGAAGCCCGCTCTCCTGCACGACCGCCTCGGCGAGCCGGTTCGGCACGCCGTAATAGGCCGCATCGAGGCCGTTGAACGCGATGCCGTCGCGGCCCTTCAACCGCTCGTAGCGCACCGGGTCCTGGAACGCCGTCACCTCGTCGCACGCCTTGCGATGATGGAACACGATCAGCTTGCCCGACGCATCGAAGCCAGCGCGCAGATAGTGCGCCGACAGCGGATTGAAACGCCCGTTGTGGACATCGTCTTCGCGGGTCCACAACACCTTGACCGGCTTCTTCACGGCGTTCGACAGCACCACGGCGTCGTGGACATATTCCTCGTCGCGATGGCCGCGTCGGCCGAAGCCGCCGCCCATCAGCATGTCGTGGTAGACGATCTTGTCGGGCTTGATGCCCAAGGCATCAGACGCGACCGTCACCGCGATCGTCTTCGACTGCACGCCACACCATAGCTCGCAGGCATCGCCGCTTGGCGACACGGCGGCCACGGCGTTCAGCGGCTCCATCTGGGCGTGATAGACGAGGTCGTTGCGATACTCGCTCTCGACCACCGTTGCCGCGGTCTTCATGGCGGCGAGCGCATCGCCTTCCTTCGCCCACAGCTTGGTCGGCTGCGACAGGTCGCGGGCCGCGGCGGCGAATTTGACCAGCGCCTTCTCGCTGTTGAAGCCCCAGGCCTTGCCTGTGTGGGTCCAGGCGACTTTGAGCGCATCCTTCGCCTCGAAGGCCGCCCACGGCGTCTCGGCGATGACGCCGACACCGTAGGGCAGCGGCACGATCTTCAGCACGCCCTTGACCGCCTTCGCCTTGGCGTCGTCGATCTTGTCCGGGCCTGCGCCTTCCACCGGCGCGCGCAGGATCGCGCCGTAGAGCATGCCGGGCACCTGGACGTCGATCGAATATTGCGCGCTGCCGTTCACCTTTTGCGGCAACTCGACCCGCATCACGTCCTTGCCGATGAGGCGGAACTGGTCGGGTCGTTTGAGCTCGCCTTCCGTGACCTCCGGTGCCGTCGCGGGGACTTCGGCGAACGCAGCGATCTCACCATAGGACAGGCGCCGCCCCGACTTCTCGTGAATGACGACGCTTGGGCCGGTGGTCAGCTCCGCGACCGGGACGTTCCAGTGCTTCGCGGCATTGGCCAGCAGCACCTTGCGGACCTGCGCACCAAACAGCCGCAGTTCCTTGTAGTAGCCAGTCACGGCATTGCTGCCGGCGGTGTACATGTAGCCGAACACCGGATTCTTGTAGAGCTCGTCATTCGGCGGCGCGACGACGATGCGCACCTTCGCCCAGTCGGCATCGAGCTCTTCGGCAAGAATCAGGGGCAACGAGGTCAGCGACCCCTGCCCCATCTCCGCCGCCGGCGACATGATGGCGACGGTGCCATCGGTCCCGATCGTCACCCACGGGCTCAAGGCGACTTCGCTGCGCGCGGCGTGCGCAGCGCCAAGCCGCTCGCCTGCGGCGACGGCGAACGTGAAGCCGGCGGCGCCGACCATGAAGCCGCGGCGAGTGATATCGGTCGCGCGAATATGGAGGGTCATGGCTCACGCCTCCTTCGCGGCGCGCTCGACGGCGCGGACAATGCGTTGATAAGTGCCGCAGCGACAGATGTTGGTGCTCATGTGCTCCACGATGTCGGCGTGCGACGGATGCGGATTGTGCGCCAGCAGGTCGGCGGCGCTCATGATCTGGCCGGACTGACAGTAGCCGCATTGCGGCACGCGCTCGGCGAGCCACGCCTTTTGCACCGGATGCGACGAATCCGGCGACAAACCTTCGATCGTCGTCACCGATTTGCCGGCGACTTGCGACACCTGGGTCTGGCAGGAGAACGCGCGCTTGCCGTCCACATGCACCATGCAGGCGCCGCACAGCCCGGTGCCGCAGCCGAACTTGGTGCCGGTCAGTTTGAGTTCCTCCCGGATGACCCACAACAACGGAACATGCGGCGGCGCTTCGGAGCGAAACGCCTTGCCGTTGACCTTGAATTCGAATGCCATTTTATCCTCCGCAGCTTCCATTCACGATGTGAGGCAGATGCCGCCACCCGCGCATCCATATGACGCAGTCACCGCGGGCGGACTGATGACATTCTAAGCTTTTCCGGCGGAGAGGGGGAGTGAGCCGACGCGATGACCCGGCATCGACTTGGGGATTAGCAAGCTTGGGCAAGTGGCGGCGCCTTCATGCGCGGCTCACTCACCTCCCGGTCACAGCTTCGGAATGTGCGCGTCGTCGATCACCTTCGCCCACTTGGCGATATCGGCCTTCAGCCGTGCCGCCATCTCCTCGGGCGAGCCGGCCTGCGCCTCGAGGCCGAGGTCGAGCATGCGCTGCTTGATGTCGGGCAGCGCCACCACCGCGCGCACCGCGGCATTGAGCTTGACGATGATGGCCGGCGGCGTACCGGCCTTGGCGAACAGCGCGTTCCACGATCGCACTTCGTAACCGGGGACGCCCGCTTCGGCGACGGTCGGCACATTAGGCGAGAACACGGCCCGGCGTTCGGCAGACGTCGCGACGAGATGCATCTTGCCGTCGTCGATCGCCGCCTTCATGGTCGCGTAGTACTCGACGGCGAGCTGGATGTCGTTGCGCAACAGCGCGACCACGACGTCCGGCGTGGTGCGATACGGAATGATGGTGACCTCGATCTTCGCACTGGAGCGCAACAGCTCGGCACCGAGATTCTGGGTGCTGCCCACGTTGACGGTGCCGATATTGAGCTGACCGGGCTTTGCCCGTGCCTCCTTGAGGAAATCGCCAAGCGTCGCAAACGGCCCGGCCGCACTCGTGGTGAAGGTGAGATCGAAAACGCTCACCGCGGAAATCGGCGTGAAATCCTTGATCGGGTCGAACGGCAGGCTCTTGAACAGCGGCACGCTGATGGCGGTGCCATTGGTAAAGACCGCAAGCGTGTAGCCGTCAGCGGGGGCGGAAAGCACCGAGCGCGCCGCCGAGATGCCGCCGGCGCCCGGCTGGTTGTCGATGATAAAACGCTCCTTCAACTGTTCGCCGAGCTTTTCCCCGATCAGCCGCGTGGTGATGTCGGCCGTCCCGCCCGCCGCGAACGGCAACACGATCCGCACCGGCCGCGTGGGATAATCCTGCGCGCGCACCGGCACGTTCCCGGTGATGAAGAGCGCTGCCCACGCCAAGCCAAGCAGCAGCGGGTTGCAAAAACTCGGTCGAGACCACTGGCCTAGCTTAACGGTCATGCGGAGCGCCTTCATCCCATCCCGCCAGAGCAACCGCGTAGCGATGGGCTGCCGTGCACAGTTCGTCGGCTGCGCCTTCATCATCCACGGCGCGGGCGAGCACCATGCCACCGACACACAGAGCGACGACGGCGAGAGCACGCTGCCGATCGCTGCCGTTGCTGCCGTCCCGGGCTTCGCTCTCCTCGAACGAACCCAGGTTGGCGGCGAAGACCCCCGTCATCATTTCCATCACTTGGCGATAGGCGCGCTTGGCAGCTTCACCGCTACGCGCCACATCGGTCGCAAGGCCGATGATGGGACAACTCCCCTCGACGTCATCAAGATGCGCGCGAGAGAGATACGCATCGACGATCGCGCGTGCCATGGCCTGGCCTTCCGGGCGCTCAGCGAGCGCCTGGCGTTGCCAGGCGGCGTGATGCCCTCCGTTGACGAAATGCATGATCGCTTCGGCGTACAGCTCTTCTTTGCTGTCGAAATAACTATAGAACCCGCCGCGCGTGAGGCCCGCGCCCGCCATGATCTCGTCGATCGAAATGGCCGCAAGTCCGTTCCGGTTAAACAGCCGGCGCGCGCTGTCGAGGATACGACTGCGCGTTTCGACGCGATGCTCGGGGGCGTAAGGCATCGGGGCTTACTCCAATAAGTGACAGAAGTATTACGTCGATTCAAAATATGTTCTTGATCATATTTTGCCTGCGGCCAAGGCTGTTGCGGTGCATTCTCACCTTGAGGGAACGTCCATGGCAAATCCCTTTGTACATGTTGAACTTAACACCTCCGATATCGCGAAAGCGAAATCATTCTACGGCGCGTTGTTCGGCTGGACGCTGCAAGATGTCCCGATGGGCAGCCACAGCTACACCATGATCAACGTTGGCCAAGGCACTGGAGGCGGCATGCAGCCTCACCCCGTGACAGGCGCGCCGTCAGCCTGGCTCGCCTATGTCAACGTCGACGATATCAAGACGGCAACCGAGAAAGCGCGCCAGCTTGGCGCACAAGTGATGCGCGAGCCAATGGAAGTCATGGGCGCAGGCTGGCTGTCGATCATCGTCGATCCCACCGGCGCGACGCTCGGACTATGGCAGGGAGGCGCGGCATGAGCGCGGTCCCCATCATCACCGCACTTTACGGCGCCATTATCGGATTGCTGGCGGTGGTGCTCACCGTCAACGTCATCCGCAATCGCGTCGGCCTCAAGATCAACGACGGCGATGGTGGCAGCGCGCCGATGCGTATGGCGATCCGCGCCCACGCCAACCTTGCCCAGCATGTGCCGCTCACCCTGCTGCTAATCGGATTTGCCGAATCGATCGGCTCCTCGAAGATTATCATCCACGTGCTAGGAGCAGCGCTGGTGCTGGCACGCCTCTTGAGCGCGTGGGGCCTGCTGAGCGCGGAAGGACCGACCTTCGGCCGGCAGTCGGGCGCCGGCCTCACCATCCTTGTCCTGGCCGCCGCATCGATCATCATCCTCGTCCGCGAAGCCGGGCTGATGTAGGCGGCGAATCTGTAGCCCGGATGAGCCAACGGGTCCCGCCTCAGGCGGGCCCGATGACAGGCTCCGCGACATCCGGGATAAGCCCTTCGACGCGGCAGCTGCTACCCCGGATATCGGGACCGCAAAACGCGGTCCCTCATCCGGGCTACGGCGACTCCTCGGACGACACCTCGTACCGCCCTACCCCGCGAGCACCGCCTTGACGCGCTCCGGTGACAGCGGCAGGTCGCGCAAGCGCTTGCCGGTCGCATGCGCAAACGCATTGGCGATGGCAGCGACAGCCGGCCCCTGCGCACCTTCGCCGGAGCCGAGCGGCCGTTCGTTCGGGCGATCAATCAATTCAACCTCGACCTTCGGCACTTCCGGCATGGTCAGGATCGGATAGCCAAGCCAGTCACGCGAGGTGATGCCCGCGCGGTCGAACTTGACTTCCTCGTGCAACGTCCAGCTGGTCGACTGGATGATGCCACCTTCCATCTGATTGGCGAGTTCGTCGGGATTAATGATCTGGCCGGAATCGACCGCCGCCCATGCGCGCGGCACCGAGACGCGACCGCTCGCGCGATCGACCTCGACCTGGGCGACGACCGCGACATAGGTCGCAAGGTTCTTGTACTTGGCAAAGCCGATGCCGCGCCCCCGCCCGTCGCCGCCGGATGCATGCGGGTTCCAGGCCGCTTTTCTCGCGACTGCCTCGATCACCGCACGTGCACGCGGATCCTTCATATGGGCAAGGCGGAACGAGACCGGATCGGCACCAGCCGCAAGCGCGAGTTCGTCGATGAAGGACTCAATCGCGAACACGTTCGCGTAGGCGCCGAGCGTGCGCAACGCGGAGACCCGGATCGGCATGGCCTTGATGAAGTGGTGCACCACCCGCTGGCGCGGAAACTCGTAGAGCGGAACGGCATTACGGTCGCCGCCGCCCGCCGGTTGCGGCAGGATGTGGGGCGGCGCCGGCTGCTGCGGCTCGGCGAGGTACCAGCTTGCCAACAGATTATCGCCGCCGGGCTCGCTCGGCCGCGTCGAGTGGGTGTTGGTCCACACATCGTAATTCCAATCGGCGATGCGGCCGTCAGCTCCAAGCGCAGCCTTCGCCTTCATCACCATGGCGGGTCCGAACGGCTCCCAGCCAAATTCGTCGCCGCGCATCCATTGCAAACGCACAGGCCGGCCGTCGGGAGCGCCGCGCGCGAGCAGCGCCGCGTCGAGAGCGACGTCGTCGGCGCCGTTGTGGCCGTAGCAGCCGGAGCCCTCGTTGTGGATGCAGTGGATCTTCTCCGGCGGCAGCTTCAGCGCCATCACGAGATTGCCGCGCAGCGGAAACACACCCTGGCTGTGGTTCCAGACGGTCATCTTGCCGTCGCGGAACTGGGCGACCGCGCAGGACGGACCGATGGAGGCATGAGCCATGTACGGCTTGCGGTAGGTCGCCTCGATGACCTTGACCCCCCCTTGCGCACCGTCAGCCAGCGGTGCCTGCTTGTCGCTGATGACGTGCGGATCGTCAGGCAGCGCCAGCAGGTGATCGTAGATCGTGGCTTGGTCAGGGAGTGCCGGGCCGGGCGTCCACGTGGCGTTCTTGCCAAGCGCGACGCTTGCCTTGATCGCCCGCTCTTCCCGCTCGGCGATGACGCCGAGGAAGCTGCCGTCGCGCACGACGCCGACAACGCCGGGCATCGCCTTGATCGCGGCTTCGTCGATCGAGATGAGCTTCGCCCCATAGTTCGGCGGGCGCACAACGCGGCCATGAAGCATGCCTGGAAGCCGCAGATCCTGCACATAGGCGACGCCGCCCGTCACCTTGCGCGGAATGTCGAAGCGCGCGATCGGCTGGCCGACGATCCGATGAGCGGCCGGCGACTTCGGTTTGACGTTGGCATCGACCTCGCGATGGAGGTTGATGCCGCCTGCAAGCTCGCCGTAGGTCACTTTGCGTCCGTCCGGCGCGCTGATGACCCCATCGGCGACGGTCAGCTTGCCGGCATCTACGCCGAGATGCTTGCCCGCCGCGTCAACCAGCACCGCACGAGCATCGGCGCCGGCAAGACGCAGCGCGACGCCGCCATATTCGATCGACTGGCTGCCGGAGGTGATCCCCTCATTGGGCGTCCTTTCGGTGTCACCCGAGATCATGCGCACGCGCGCAAGCGGCAGGTCGAGTTCTTCCGCCGCGATCTGCGCCAGCGCCGTGACGATGCCCTGCCCAAGCTCGACCTTGCCGGTGCAAACGGTTGCGCCGCCGTCCGCCTCGATGCGGATCCACGCGTCGAGCATCGGATTGTTGGCGAGGCTGCCCGGAAGCTTCGCGCCTTGCGCGGGCGCAAACTTCGGATCGAGCGCGAAAGCGATGACGAGGCCGCCCACGCCCGCGGCAAACTGGCGCCGTGAGATGATCGCGTTCATCACGTCCTCCCCATGGCCTGAGATGCTTTGAGTACGGCGCGGATGATGCGACCGTGGGTGCCGCAGCGACAGAGGTTGCCGGTGAGGCCCTCACGCACCTGCGCTTCGCTCGGATGCGGGTTGGTATCGAGCAGCGCCTTCGCCGACATGACCATGCCGTTGATGCAGTAGCCGCATTGGGCCGCCTGCCCGTCCATGAAAGCCTGCTGCAGCGGATGCGGCTTCTCGATCGTACCGAGACCCTCGAGTGTCGTAATCTCAGAGTCGCCCAGCGAGCCGACCTCGGTGATGCAGGAGCGCACCGGCTTGCCGTCGACAAGGACAGTGCAGGCGCCGCACTGGGCAAGGCCGCAGCCGAACTTGGCGCCGCTCAATTCCAGATCGTTGCGCAGCACGTAGAGCAACGGCGTGTCCGGTTCCGCCGGCACGCTGACGTGCTTGCCGTTCACTTTGAGGCTGACCGTCATCCGAGTCTCCTTGTGACTTAGAACCATATAGTACCCGTCGCAGGCCTCGCTACTGATACTTCCAACCAAGGACAATTTGTGCCATAGCGCCCCACACTGCACGCGGACAACAGGCCATTATCACGCGGACAACGGCGCCATCCATCGCGCCGCGCCAAATGTTGCGATTGCCGGACTTTCGGGACGCGCCGTAAAGTGCTTTGCTCTGATCGGGGTGCCGTGGGGGAGACACATGCGTTTCTCTATCGCGATCGCTTCGATCTTGGTGCTGAGCGTCGCGGCCAATGCTCAGAACGGCAGCGGCGCCTGCTCGGATGATGATACGAGTCCGAAGTGCAGGAACGAGAGCAGCGTCAAAAACCGAACCGGTTCCGCTTCATCGGCACGGCGGATGCGGGCTGCGAGGACCAGGGCGGCTTGGCCGCGGCATTACGGCTATTATGGTCCGCCCCGCGTCTACTACAGTCCCCATTGCCTTGAGGGTATCACCAACGGGCTCCTCGGGGCCTGTCCCCTCTGCTATCCGCTGTTCGCGACGGTGCAGCCCGAACAATGCTATGGGCAATGACGATGGGCCGCCGGTCGATCTGACTGAGCACCGGTCAGAAGGTGACCAGCGGTGTCCAGAATATTCCGTGAATATTTCATCAAGCCGGTCGTTAGGGTATGCTCGAAAAAGTCCGTTCACCGAGTATAATCGGCCGAGCGTAACCAGCCTGCCAATGCCGCCGCGCCCAACATGAAGCGGCTCCTGGTTACGTCTACGAGCTGGAGGGACCCCATGCGCACCCGTTTGTCCATTTTGACCGCAGCCGTTCTGGCCGCCTCTTGTTTTGTCTTGCCCGAGGCCGCCCTTGCCCAAGCGCAGGCCGCGCTTGCCGGCCAGGTTTCGTCCGCCAAGGAAGGCACCATGGAAGGCGTTGTCGTCAGCGCCAAGCGCGCCGGCGGCACCGTCACCGTAAGCGTCGTCACCGATGCCACCGGACACTACAGCTTCCCCGCTGCGCGTCTCGAACCCGGCCAGTACGCCCTGACGATTCGCGCCGTCGGCTATGAGATCGACGGTGCGAAGAACGCCGAAGTCGCGGCCGGCAAGGCCACGACCGCCGATATCACGTTGCGTCCGACGAAGAAGCTGACGCTGCAGCTCACCAATGCCGAGTGGCTCGCAAGTTTCCCGGGCACCGATGACCAGAAGAAGCTGACGCTCGGCTGCATCAGCTGCCATGATCTCGACCGCATCGCTCGCTCGCAGCACAGCGCCGACGAGTTCATGCAGTTGTTCGATCGCATGGCTGGCTATTATCCGGGTGCCACGCCCGAATATCCGCAGCGCCTCGTCGGCAATGCGCGCCGTCAGGTCGGCCAGGGACCGAACGCGCGCGCGCTCGCCGAATTCTATGCCTCGGTCAACCTGAGCGAGGACGAGACCTGGACTTATCCGCTCAAGACGCTGCCGCGACCGACCGGGCGCGCGACGCGCGTCATCGTCACCGAGTACGACCTGCCGCGCAAACAGACCCAACCCCATGACGTCGTGCTCGATGCCGACGGCATGGTGTGGTTCTCCCACTTCGGCGAGATGTATCTCGGCAAGATGGACCCGAAGACCGGGCAGGTCTGGCAATATCCGGTACCGGTGATCAAGACCGGCTTCCCGACCGGCACGCTCGATCTTGAAATGACCAGGAGCGGCGACATCTGGCTGTCGCTGATGTACCAGGGCAGCGTCGCGCGTTTCAACAAGAAGACCGAGACGTTCGAGACGTGGTCGGTGCCGCGGGAGTGGCAGACCGATGCCACCCAGCAGGCCTTCGTCTCGCCGAACTTCTCCGACGTCGACGGCAAGGTGTGGGTGAAGAACTCGGACCGCGCTCAGATACTGCGCCTCGATCCCAAGACCGGCCAATGGGAGAATTTTGGCTCGTTCAAGGACCCCAAGACCGGCAAGGGCATCCAGGCCTACGGCATCCCCGTCGATACGGAGAACAATCTCTATCTCCTCGACTTCGCCTCCAACGGCGTCGGCAAGATCGACAAGACCGGCAAGCTCGTCGGCTACTATCCGGGCAAGATCACCATGTCGCGACCGCGCCGCGGCAGGATCGATGACCAGGGCAATCTCTGGTACGCCGAGTACGGCGGCAATGCCGTCGGCGTGCTCGATCTGAAAGGCGAAACCGTGAAGGAGTGGACGGTCCCGACGGCGTGGGCCGAGCCCTACGACGCGGTGCGCGACAAAAACGGCGAAGTGTGGACCGGCTCGATGTTGAGCGACCGGGTCTCAAGGCTCGATCCCAAGACCGGCGCGTTCGTCGAGTATCTCCTGCCGCGCTCCACCAACATCCGGCGTGTGTATGTCGACAACTCGACCACGCCCGTGACGTTCTGGACCGGCAACAATCACGGCGCTTCGATCGTCAAGGTCGAGCCGCTGGATTGAGGACCTGTTTGTAAGCGGCCCTTCACCTCTCCCCTCGGCGGAGAGAGGTGAAGGTCACTTCGCCTCAAGGAGACGTGAACTTCACGAACGCATGCGGCGCACGCTGGAGCGGATCCAGTCGTCGTTAGGGCTGAGCCGCAGCGCCGCCTCGTAATCGTCGAGCGCGCCATTGCGCTCGCCGAGCCGCTCGCGCGCGTAGCCGCGCCACACCACCGCGCCGACGACGCCTGGACGCACCGCAAGCGCCGCGGTCATATCGCGAATGGCCGTGGCGAAGTCGCCCGTTCTGATGCTGGCGTAGCCGCGACCGAAATAAGCGGAGAACCGGTCGATGCTGCTTGGCACGCCGAGCGCAATGGCGCGATCGTAATCCGCAACGGCCTCCGCATAGCGGCCGAGCTGCAGGTAGGCCTCCGCGCGCGATAACGCGGGAATGCTGTCGTTTGGCGCCAACCGAATGGCCTCGCCGTATTGAGCAACGGCCTTCTCGTAAGCCCCCATACGCGAGAATGCCCGCGCCGCGCCGTAGTTGAAGATCGCCTCAGTTGGTGCGAGTCGCGAGCCGGCAAGGAAATCGTGCATCGCGTCCGGATACCGGCGCTGCCGCATATAGAAATAGCCGCGGTCTGAATAGACCAGCGGGTTCTGCGGCCGGACCGCAACCAAGGCATCGAAGTCGGCTTGCGCCCGCTCGAAATCCTCAAGCTGTTCGTGGATCGAAGCACGGTTGAGGAGAACCGTGCGGAGCTTGTCTGCCCGTTCGACGGTCTCCTCCTCTTCCGGCTGCTTCATCCGCGGACCGACGTTGCCCTGCGTTGGCTTGGTCAAATCGATCGTATTCAATTCGAGCGTCTGGGCCTGGGCCTGCGACGGGAGAGGCATGAGCGTGGCGGCAGCAACGGCCAAGCAACCAAGGACGGGCGAAGCGAGGTGATGCATTTGCGACATTCCAACACGCGAAGCAGCGGAAACTGACACGCGGCAAATGAGGAAATCGCTGCGGCGCGAGCATCAATGAAAAGCAGTTGTGAACGTTTATTCCGACGGATGATTAACCATCGGACGGTGTCGCTTCGATCCACATCAAAGCGGTACGATCGAGATGCGAAGCGCGATGCGCACACTGCCCAATCTCCGCAAGATGCGTCCGAGATCCGCCATCCGCCGCTGAATGCAGAGCCAAACCATTGACTTTCCGTGGTTCGTGCCTATGTTGCAACGCAAGGCGACGTCCCAAACGATCATCGTTCGCCTCCTCCGTGCTCAAGCGCGAATCGCGTAATAATCCCGCAAAGGTGCGGTGGCACGTTGCGGAGAGTTCGGGGGATCAAATTTGAGGTTTCATGGCATTTTCTGATCTCGGCTTGTCCGACAAGGTTCTCGCGGCGGTCGCTTCTGCCGGCTACACCACTCCGACCCCGATCCAAGAACAAGCGATCCCCCACGTTCTCGCGCGTCGCGACGTGCTTGGTATCGCCCAGACCGGTACCGGCAAAACCGCAGCCTTCGTGCTGCCGATGCTTACCAAGCTCGAACAAGGCCGCGCCCGCGCACGCATGCCGCGCACGCTGATCCTTGAGCCGACCCGTGAACTTGCGGCGCAAGTCGAGGAGAGCTTCGGTAAATACGGCGTCAACCACAAGCTCACCGTTGCGCTCCTGATCGGCGGCGTCTCGTTTGACGATCAGGACGCGAAGCTCGTGCGCGGTGTCGACGTATTGATCGCGACGCCCGGCCGCCTGCTCGATCACTTCGAACGCGGCCGTCTGCTCTTATCCGGCGTCGAGCTTCTCGTCATCGACGAAGCCGACCGCATGCTCGACATGGGGTTCATCCCGGACATCGAGCGCATCTGCAAGCTCGTACCGTTTACCCGCCAGACGCTGTTCTTCACCGCGACCATGCCGGCGGAGATCCGGCGGATTACCGAACAATTCCTCCACAATCCTGTGCGCGTCGAAGTCTCCCGGCCTGCCTCCACCGTCTCCACGACCACACAGAACCTCGTGAAGACCGGCCGGGAACCGCACGAAAAACGCGACACGCTTCGCCGACTGATCCGCAGCGCCGTCGAACTCAAGAACGCGATCATCTTCTGCAACCGCAAACGCGAAGTGGCGACGCTTCATCGGTCACTTCTGCGACATGGTTTCTCTGCGGTCGCGCTCCATGGCGACATGGACCAACTCGCGCGCATGGCCGCGCTGGAGCAGTTTCGCAAGAATGAGGTCACGCTGCTCGTCGCATCCGACGTTGCCGCCCGCGGCCTCGACATTCCCGACGTCAGCCACGTCTTCAACTTCGACGTGCCGCACCATCCCGACGACTACGTTCATCGCATCGGCCGCACCGGCCGCGCCGGACGCAGCGGCGTCGCGATCACGATCGTCGCTCCGGCTGACACCAAGGCCGTGACTCTGATCGAGAAACTGATCGGGCAAGCGATCCCTTATGCAGGCGCGCCGCCGGCTGCAACCGAGGAGCCCGCGCCAGCGCCAGCAGCGCGACATCCGCATCGTCGCGCCAAGCGTTCCGGTGCAGAGCGCGGGGACAAGAAGGTCCCTTCGCCTCCTGAGCACAACAAGAAAGTGGCTCGCATCGACGATGCTCGACCGCAGCGCGCGCCCTCACGCGGACGCGATGACGAAGGTGATGCAGGACATTTGCCTGCGTTCCTGTTGCGGCCCATTCGCCTCAAAGCGTGACCGCTGCGCAATTCCTGCAGTGGGTTTTCCCGTATCTGCGGAAACCCTTCACGCAGTAACAGCGCGCCTCCACGGCAGTAATGATTTTTGACGCTCGGTGCGCGGCGCACATGACACGTCGCTTGAGCGCGGCCGCGCGTGCGGGTCAATGCGTTGACCGGACCAACATACCTTCGGTCATAGGCGCGCGAATCAATATTTCTCCTGCGACTTCTTCCAGAGGTGCCTCTCAGCGCGCCGCCGCGGCCTCACGGCCGATCACGATTGAGTGAGAGGCGTTAATGCTCGTCCAAATTGGTGCCAAACAGCTATGTCGCCACAACGTCATAAAAATAGGTAAACGGCGCCTATATGCATTGCAGCACAAAAGGAATTTGGTGACATTAAAATCCGATATAATGTTAACATCTAACCCCCCGTTAAATCCCTATAAATTCGTTATTTTCAGCCCCGGAGAATTTGAGCCGCGCCTCTTGTGCGTCGCAAGAGCCGAGGTACATAGGCGCGGTGGCATACGCACATCAAAGGGGTTTCAAAATGAATACAAAGGCTCTTACGGCAGTGATCGGCGCGGCTGCGCTCGCGGTTTCCGTTCTGTCGACCCTTGCTCCGGCTTCCGCTCAAGTCCGTGGCTACGGCCAGGGATATTCGGCACCGTACGGTGGCGCCGACGACTCCCGCGATCGGCACGACAATCGCGGCGGTGGCTTTGGCGGCGGCAACGGCTAATCACGCCGAAGCGCGATCTAATGAAAAACACCCGGGCTCGCCCCGGGTGTTTTTTTGTAAGTCGAATTCTTCTCGGCGTTGAGCCAACTCGCTGGCACCTGCCCGTCGGCACGCGCGAGTGTCGATCGGTCGGCTCCGCGTTATGAACTCGATACCGTTGAGTCGCCCTCCTGCTTTGCCGGTGTGATCGCGACCAACTCGCCGCAGCCGCAGGCTCCCGTTTGGTTGGGATTGTTGAACACGAAGCTCGCGGACAATTTGTCGATCCGATAATCCATCTCGGTGCCCAGCAGGAACAACACTGCCTTCGGATCGATCATCAGACGCACGCCCTTGTCCTCGACCACCTCATCGCGAGGGTCGACGGATTCGGCGTATTCCATGGTGTAGGACATTCCGGCGCAACCCGCGTTCTTCACGCCGACGCGAATCCCGGCGATCGGCCGTTCAGCGTTTTCCATGATATCCTTGATGCGGCTCGCGGCGGCGTCGGACAAACGCATCACCTGCGGTCTTGGCCTCACAGTGGCCATCTCTTTCTCCTTCCAATTCGGATTCAAGGTCCGAAGGACACGATAAAGATAATCATCTCACCACATGTTCAACACCACGCGCGCCTCGTCGGACATCCGGCTCGGCTCCCACGGCGGATCCCACACCACGTTGACCGTCACCGGGCCGACGCCGGGCACACTCGCCACAGCATTCTCGACCATGCTCGGCAATTCCTGAGCCGACGGACAATTGGGGGTCGTCAACGTCATGTCGACCGAAACGGCGCGATCGTCGGCAATGTCGATCTTGTAGATCAGGCCCAATTCGTAGATGTCGGCGGGGATTTCCGGATCGTAGACCGATTTCAGCGCGGTGATGATCTCATCCGTGAGCCGCGCGGTTTCGTCCGCGGTCACGGCACCGTTCGAGGGAGCGGGCGCAGCCGCCGGCTCGGGCGCGGGCGCCATGGCCTCTTCCGCTTCGACCGGTGCTCCGGGCGCTGTCGCAGGGTTGTGCTCGTCGATCTTCATGCGAACAAATCCTGTGCTTTCCTCAAGGCCGCCACGAGGCCGTCGATCTCCTCGCGCGTATTGTAAAGCGCAAACGAGGCCCGGCACGTCGCGGTGGTGCCGAACCGCGCCAGAAGCGGCATGACGCAATGGGTGCCGGCGCGCACCGCGACGCCGGCGCGGTCAATCACCGTCGCGACGTCGTGGGGATGGGCGCCCTTCATCTCGAAGGAGATGATTGCTCCTTTGTTCTTGGCAGTGCCGATGATCCGCAGCGAGTTGATCTCGCGCAGGCGCTCGGCGGCATACGACAGCAGCTCCGCTTCATGCGCGTGGATCGGGGCGCGGCCGATTGAATTGACGTAGTCGATGGCAGCCCCGAGGCCGATCGCCTGCACGATCGGCGGCGTTCCGGCCTCGAACTTGTACGGCGGGTCGCCATAGCTGATGCGATCCTGGAACACCTCGCGGATCATTTCGCCGCCGCCGTTGAACGGCGGCATGGCGGCAAGGTGAGCGTACTTGCCGTACAGCACGCCGATGCCTGACGGGCCATAGATCTTATGGCCGGTGAGGGCATAGAAATCGCAGTCGATATCGCTCACGTCGACGTCGAGATGAACCGCGCCCTGCGCGCCGTCCACAAGCACCGGAATGCCGCGGGCGTGGCAGATCCGCACCACCTCCTTCACCGGCACCACGGTGCCGAGGACGTTCGACATGTGGGTGATCGCGACCATCTTGGTGCGCGGAGACAAAAGCTTCTCGAATTCGTCGAGCAGAAAATCGCCCTCGTCATCGACCGGCGCCCACTTGATGACGGCGCCTTGGCGTTCGCGCAGGAAGTGCCAGGGCACGATGTTCGAGTGGTGCTCCATGATGGAGAGCACGATCTCGTCACCGGCTTTCACCCGTTCGCGCGCGAAGGTGTAGGCGACGAGATTGATCGCTTCGGTCGCGTTGCGGGTGAAGATGATCTCCTCAGGCCGCGACGCTTTGAGGAAGCCACGCACCTTCTCGCGCGCGCCCTCGTAGGCCTCAGTCGCCGCATTGGCGAGATAGTGCAGGCCGCGATGGACGTTGGCGTATTCCGATGTGTAGGCCTGCTGGATGCGGTCGAGCACCGCCTTTGGCTTTTGCGCCGAGGCTGCGTTGTCGAGATAGATGAGCGGTTTGCCATAGACCTCCATGGCAAGAATCGGGAAATCCTTGCGCACCTTCGCAACGTCGTAGCTGCCGTTGGTCACTGCCGGATGCATGAGCTTGTTCACGGTCGCCCCGCGAGCCATTGCAGCGTCGCCTCCATGAGCGCATCGCGCAGCCCTTCGTGCGGCATGGTCTCGATCGCCTCGGCGACGAACGACTGGATCAGCAGCGTCTCGGCCTGCTTTTCCGGGATGCCGCGTGCCATCAGATAGAATTTGAGATTGTCGTCGAGCGCGCCCGAGGTGGCGCCATGGCCGCACTGGACGTCGTCAGCAAAGATCTCAAGCTCCGGCTTGTTGTCGGCTTCCGCCTCCTCCGAAAGGAGGAGCGCGCGGGTCATCATCCGGGCATCAGTCTTCTGCGCTTCGGGACGGACGACGATCTTGCCCTGGAAAATACCCTGGCTCGAGCCGTCGAGGACCGATTTGTAGAGCTCGCAACTCGTGCAGCCGGCGACCGCATGGTCGAGCATGAGCGAGGTGTCTGCATGCTGACGGCCGGTGATAAGGCTCGCGCCATTGAGGCTAAGCTTTGCTCCAGGTCCGGCGCATTTCACGAACAGCTGGTTGCGCACGATGTTGCCGCCCGTGAGGAAGCCGAGATCGTTGACTTCGGCGCGCGCGCCAATCGTCGCGCTCAGCGTGCCGAGATAGAGCGCATCCCGTCCTTCGCGGATGGCGTTGACGCGGTTGAGCTTTGCCCCGTCACCGACCGTCAGGTCGAGGGCCGAGTTGATCTGGTAGGCGACGCCGTCCGGTCCCTCATGACTTTCGATGAGGGTCAGGGTCGCGCATGCACCAACGGTCAAGGCCGAGCGCAAAAAGACCGCCACTGGCGAGTCCGAGCCGTAGGCAAAGACGAGATGCAGCGGACGGGCAACGTGCGCGCCGTTGGCGACATCGATGATCACGCCATCGCCCATGAAAGCAGTATTGAGGGCGTAGGCGATGTCGGCTTCGGCGGGGCTGTCCTCGGCAAAACGCGGCAAACGAGCGTTGCTTCCGAGTGCCGCGGCGAGCGACGTAATCGTGAGCCCCCGCTCAAGCGCGTCGAGGTCGGACAGCTCCGGAACAAACGCGCCGTCAACGAAGACGATGCGCCGCGGCGCAATCTCCCCGAACAGCGCGCCAGCGCCCGCCGCACGCGCCTTTGCGGCAGCGTCAGGCGGTCCGGCGAGCGGCTTTGCATCGCGCATCAAGGCACGCAGGTCGGTGTACTTCCACTCCTCGACATGCCGCTGCGGCAATCCTTTGGCCTCGAACCGGCGGAACGCGGTATCCCGCTGGGCCGCGACCGCGCTGTCCGGGAACTTCGCCCGCAGCGCGGCAAAAGCCTCGGCAAGGCCCATCTCGGCCGCCGTTTTGAGCGTGGTGATCTCGGCCGCCATGGCGTCAGGCCGCCTCTTCCTGATATTGCGCGTAGCCGCTGGCTTCGAGCTCGAGCGCGAGCTCCTTGCCGCCGGTGCGCACGATCCGGCCGCGCGACAGCACGTGGACGATGTCGGGCACGATATGGTCGAGCAGCCGCTGGTAGTGGGTGATGACGATCATGGCACGGCTCGGCGCGCGCAGCCGGTTGACCCCGTCGGCCACGATCTTCAGGGCATCGATGTCGAGCCCGGAATCGGTCTCGTCGAGCACGGCGAGCTTGGGCTCCAGCAGCGCCATCTGCAGGATCTCGTTGCGCTTCTTCTCGCCGCCGGAGAAGCCGACGTTGACCGGACGGCGCAGCATCTCCGCATCGATCGACAGTTTGCCTGCCTGTTCGCGCACGCGCTTCATGAACTCCGGCGCCGTCAACTCCGGCTCGCCGCGCGACTTGCGCTGGGCGTTGAGCGCCGTGCGCAGGAAGTTGAAGGTGGTGACGCCGGGAATCTCCACGGGATACTGGAAGGCGAGAAAGATGCCGCGCGCGGCGCGTTCGTCGGGTCCGAGCGCGAGCAGGTCGTCGCCCTCGAACAGCACCTCGCCGCCGGTCACTTCATAGCCGGGCTTGCCCGACAGCACGTGGGCGAGTGTCGATTTGCCGGAGCCATTGGGACCCATGATGGCATGCACTTCGCCAGGGTTCACGACGAGATCGAGGCCCTTGAGAATCTCACGGTCGTCAACACGGACCTGAAGGTTTTTAATATTGAGCAGCGCCACTTCGACCTCGTCACAGACTTCTTTGAATCTCGCCTTTAAGATTGGATGCGCGATCATTAACGCGCCTTCTCTGCGCCTTCGGGCTCAAAGCCCAGACGACCCGCGCGTCAGCCGACCGACCCTTCGAGACTGATCGAAATCAGCTTCTGCGCCTCGACCGCAAATTCCATCGGCAGCTGCTGCAGCACATCGCGCACGAAACCGTTGACGACGAGCGCCACCGCCTCCTCCTGGGAGAGGCCGCGCTGCATACAGTAGAACAGCATCTCCTCGGAGATTTTCGAAGTTGACGCCTCGTGCTCGAACACCGCAGCGGAGTTTTTCGATTCGATGTACGGCACGGTGTGGGCGCCGCAATGCTCGCCGATCAAGAGCGAGTCGCAGTTGGTGAAGTTGCGCGCGCCGACGGCGCGGCGACCCGCCGACACCAGGCCGCGGTAGGTGTTGTTCGAGCGCCCGGCGGCGATGCCCTTGGAGATGATCCGGCTCGTGGTGTTGCGGCCGAGATGGATCATCTTGGTGCCGGAATCGACCTGCTGGCGGCCGTTCGAGATCGCGATCGAATAGAACTCGCCGCGCGCGCCGTCGCCACGCAGGATGCAGCTCGGATATTTCCAGGTGATGGCCGAGCCGGTCTCGACCTGGGTCCAGGAAATCCTCGCGTTCCTGCCGCGACAATCGCCGCGCTTGGTCACGAAATTAAAGATGCCGCCGCGGCCTTCGGAATCGCCGGGGTACCAGTTCTGGACGGTGGAATATTTGATCTCGGCATCGTCGAGGGCGATGAGTTCGACCACCGCGGCATGTAGCTGGTTCTCGTCCCGGCGCGGCGCCGTGCAGCCTTCTAGATAGCTCACATAGGCGCCCTTGTCCGCGATGATGAGGGTGCGCTCGAACTGCCCGGTATTGCGCTCGTTGATGCGGAAGTAGGTCGACAGCTCCATCGGGCAGCGCACGCCCGGCGGCACGTAGACGAAGGAGCCATCCGAAAACACCGCCGAATTGAGGCTGGCGAAGAAATTGTCCGATACCGGCACCACTGAGCCGAGATACTTGCGCACCAGCTCGGGATGTTCGCGGATCGCCTCCGAGATCGGCATGAAGATCACGCCGGCCTTCTTGAGTTCGTGCTTGAACGTCGTCGCAACGGACACCGAATCGAACACCGCATCGACCGCGACCCGGCCGCTAACGCTCCTCGGGGCTTCGTCCCCGTCCAGCGTGCCGCCATCCGGCCGCACGACGCCCGCCAGCATCTCCTGCTCGCGCAGCGGAATGCCAAGCTTCTCGTAGGTCTTCAGGATTTCCGGATCGATCTCGTCGAGCGACTTCGGCGCCGCGTTTTGCTTGGGCGCAGCGTAGTAATAGAGGTCCTGGTAGTCGATCGGCGGATAATCGACCCGCGCCCACTTGGGTTCACGCATCGTGAGCCAGTGCCGGTAGGCGAACAGGCGCCACTCCAGCATCCAGTCAGGCTCGTGCTTTTTGGCCGAGATGAAGCGGACGGTATCTTCGCAAAGGCCCTTCGGCGCCTTTTCGGACTCGATCTGCGTCTCAAACCCGTACTTGTACTGGTCGACGTCGATCAGGCGCACCTTCTCGACGGTCTCTTGTACGGCCGGCATCTTGTTCCCTCCGCTGCGGTTTCAAGGACCGCGGGTTGGATATGGTGGCTAATCCGGCTGCGGCGATCAACCTTCGTGGAACCTGGTGATTAACCTCGTCAGGCGGCGATCCCGCCTCGCTCCTTAGATAGGCCGGAAAGCAATTTCGTCCAAGCCTCTAGGAACAGATCGATCTCATTTTCGCTGGTCGACGGGCCCATGCTGAGGCGGATTGCGCCTACTACGAGCTTCTCCGACACACCCATGGCAGTGAGCACATGGGAGGGCGTCACTTTGCCCGACGAGCAAGCCGAGCCGGAGGATACGGCGAACCCGTCGAGATCAAGGTTGATGAGCGCGGTCTCGGCCCGCATTCCGGGCACCGCAAACAAGCTCGTATTCGGCAATCGCTCGACCCTGCGGCCGAAGATCACGGTCGGCCCTCCGGAAAGGCCCTTTTCAAGCCGATCGCGCAGGAACCGCATGCGTTCTGCGTCGGCTTCCAAGGTCAGCATCGCCGAGGCGGCTGCCGCGCCGAAGCCCGCGATGCCGGCAACGTCTTCGGTTCCGGCCCTGCCGCCGCGCTCCTGACCACCGCCACGCAGCAGGGGCTCGGTCAAGTGGAGCGCGGCCGAGCGCTTGATCAGTGCGCCGACCCCTTGCGGCCCACCGAGCTTGTGCGCCGAAACCGTCAGAAGATCGGCTTCCATCTCATTGATGTTACATGGAATTCTTCCGGCGGCCTGGATCGCGTCGACGTGCAAGAGCCCGCCCGCCGCATGAACCATGTCCGCGGCAGCTCTGACCGGTTGGATCACACCCGTCTCGTTATTGGCCGCCATGAATGAGACCAGCGGGGGCTGTTTGCCCTGCCATTTCAACTCGTTGAGGCGACGTTCCAAGGCCGCGAGATCGATGGCGCCATCGGCCGTTGCACCGAATTCTTCAACCTGGTTTGCAGGAAATCTGCCGCCGCTGCGCACGGACGGATGCTCGATGGCCGACACCAGGAGGCGATCGAAGCGGAACTTGTCCTGAGATTTGTCGGGCGAGGCCTCGAGCGCCGGCGTCAGCGCCAGCATGTTGGCTTCGGTTCCGCCCGAGGTGAACACCACATTGCGAGGTTCCGCCCCAACCAGCGCAGCCACCCGTTCGCGCGCCTGCTCGACGGTGCGTCGCGCGGCGCGGCCCTCGCGGTGAACGGAGGACGGATTGCCGATTTCGTCCAGTGCCGCAATCATCGCGGCGCGGGCTTCCGGCCGCAATGGCGCGGTCGCATTCCAATCGAGGTAGGTTCGTTCGGTCATGACAACCCCGACGCCAGCCTATCAGGCTACCCCACGAAGTTCTTGCTTTTTATCCTCCCAATCGTGCAAGAGATTACGCGCCATGCCAGCCCACACGTCCCGGCCCCGGCGGCGCTCGCCCAGCACGCCCGACAAAATCGAGTGGATTTAAACAGTTACGCGCG
The DNA here is from genome assembly GCA_963787675.1 of uncultured Alphaproteobacteria bacterium. GTDB lineage: Bacteria > Pseudomonadota > Alphaproteobacteria > Rhizobiales > Xanthobacteraceae > JAJPKK01. Next base: position 1,701,926 of record CAWBDV010000003.1, read on the forward strand.
CCTCTGTGAGGCGTCAAGCAGCGGCGTCAAGCGCACTGTGCAAAGCCGCGCGGTGCCATAAGTCGGAATCGCCGCCATTGAGGTTTGTGACCATGCCCGAGATCATTTTCACCGGTTCAGCCGGCCGGATAGAAGGCCGCTACCATCCGTCCCGGATCAAGAACGCGCCGATCGCGATCGTGCTTCATCCGCACCCGCAGTTCGGCGGGACGATGAATCATCCGATCGTCTATCAACTCTACTACGCCTTCGCGCATCGCAATTTCTCGGTGCTGCGGTTTAACTTCCGCGGCGTCGGACGGAGCCAGGGCTCGTTCGATCACGGCCAAGGTGAACTCGCGGACGCTGCCGCCGCGCTCGATTGGGCGCAGTCGATCAATCCGGAAGCCCGCGGCTGCTGGATTGCCGGCTTCTCGTTCGGCGCCTGGATCGGCATGCAACTGTTGATGCGACGGCCTGAAATCGAAGGCTTCATCTCGATCGCACCGCCGGCCAATCTTTACGACTTTTCCTTCCTTGCGCCCTGCCCGTCGTCGGGCCTGATTATCCATGGCGAGAAGGATGCGGTCGTGCCGCATAAGGACGTGACCGGCCTCGTCGAGAAGCTGAAGACGCAGAAAGGCATCACCATCGAGCAGCGCGTCGTGCCTGCCGCCAACCACTTTTTTGACGGCAAGATCGATGCGTTAATGGCGCAGATCGTGAGCTATCTCGACAAGCGTCTTGAGGGCGGCGGCGAAGCTCGCCCTGAAGTGCGCGGACGCCGCACCGGATAACCGGACCGCGGGCGTCCCGCCCGCATTTTTTTCGACCCACGACGCAGTGCAGGAGGCGGGCGGGAGACGCCCGCGCTCCGCCTACGCAAATTCCATGATCACGGCGTCGACGGCGAGGCTGTCACCCTTCTTGGCGTAGACCGCCTTGACCGTGCCGTCGCGCTCGGCGCGCAACACGTTCTCCATTTTCATCGCCTCGACGATGGCAAGCGTTTCGCCGGCCTTGACCTCTTGCCCCGGTGTCACGGCGATCTGCACAACCAGTCCCGGCATCGGGCACAGCAGCTTCTTGCCCGTATCGGCCACGGCTTTGATGGGCATCAGCCGGGCAGCGGCGGATTCGCTTTCCGTGAAGACGTAGGCCTTCGCCTCGATGCCGCGGTGGAACAGCAGGAAGCCGTTGAGGACGGGCCGCACCTGCACGGCGGCAGGTTCCCCGTCGATGGTGCCGTGCCACACCGGATCGCCCGGCTTCCACAACGAGGCGAGCAGCATCAGCGGCCCCTCTCCGGCATCGCCGAGGAACCGCACGCCGATCCCGCGGGGTTCGCGCGCCACCACCAGGCGGAGTTCGCTGCCGCCGAGCCACACCGAACGCAGCCGCTCGCGCACGACCGCCCGGCCTCCCATCTGGCCGGAGATGCGGCGCTTTCGCTCGCCGAGCACATGATCGACGAAGGCCGCAACCGCGGCGATTGCGCGCGCATCGGCGCCGGCGGGGAGAGCCGAGGTGAAGCCGTCGGGAAATTCCTCGGCAATAAATCCGGTCGAGAGGTGCCCGCTGCACCAGCGCGGATGCTGCATCAGCGCCGCCAAAAACGGGATGTTGTGGCGGATGCCGTCGACGTAGAAGGCGTCGAGCGAGCGCGCCTGGGCGGCGATCGCGCCGTCCCGCGTTGGCGCGTGGGTGACGAGCTTCGCGATCATCGGATCGTAGTAGATCGAGATTTCGCCGCCTTCGTAGACGCCGGTGTCATTGCGCACCGTGACGCCGGCCTCCGTCATCTCCGCCGGCGGGCGATATTTCACGAGCCGGCCGGTCGAGGGCAGGAAATTGCGATAAGGATCTTCCGCGTAGATGCGCGCCTCTACCGCCCAGCCCGAGAGCTTCACATCGGCCTGGGTGATGGCGAGCTTCTCGCCGGCAGCGACGCGGATCATCTGCTCGACGAGATCGATGCCGGTGACGAGTTCCGTCACCGGATGCTCGACCTGGAGGCGAGTGTTCATCTCCAGGAAGTAGAAGCTGCGATCCTGCCCCGCGACGAATTCTACCGTTCCGGCGGAGTCGTAGCCGACCGCCTTGGCAAGCGCGACCGCCTGGCCGCCCATCTTCTCGCGGGTCGCGGCATCGAGCAGCGGGCTCGGCGCTTCCTCGATCACCTTCTGGTTGCGGCGCTGGATCGAGCATTCGCGCTCGCCGAGATAAATGACGTTGCCGTGCTTGTCCCCGAGCACCTGGATTTCGACGTGGCGCGGGTTGACGATGAACTTCTCGATGAACACGCGATCATCGCCGAACGAGGACTTGGCCTCCGATCTTGCCCGCGCTAGACCCTCGCCGACCTCATTGGACGAATAGGCGATGCGCATGCCCTTGCCGCCGCCGCCGGCGGAGGCCTTGATCATCACCGGGTAGCCGATCGCCTCGGCGATATCGATCGCCTGCTTCTCGTTGTCGACGACACCGAGATGGCCTCGCACGGTCGACACTTTCGCGGCGGCCGCAGCCTTCTTGCTTTCGATCTTGTCGCCCATGGCGGCGATCGCCTGGGCGTTGGGACCGATGAAAACGATGCCGGCGGCGGCGAGCGCCGCCGCAAAGGCTTCGCGCTCGGACAGAAATCCGTAGCCCGGATGCACCGCCTCGGCGCCGCTCTGCCGGCAGGCAGCCACGATCTTGTCGATGACGAGGTAGCTTTCAGCGGCAGGCGGCGGCCCAATGGGGATCGCGGTGTCCGCCATCTGTACGTGCAGAGCGTCGCGGTCGGCGTCGGAGTAGACCGCAACGGTCTCGATGCCGAGGCGTCGCGCGGTCTTGATGATGCGGCACGCGATCTCGCCTCGATTGGCGATGAGAATCCGCTTGAACATCGAAACCCCCGACGCGGCGAACCGGCATTGTCGGCTTTGCGGCGAACGGGGGCAAATGTCAATTCGACGTTGGGGAGGAGCCGACGCTCCGATGTGGGAAACGGTCGCGGATAACGCCTTGCGACCTCGTCTGAACCCGACCGGCCGAAGCGGCGGCCAGCGGCCCTACGGCCGCTTACTGGAGGCGTCGATTGTCCTGGTGCACGTGGGAGACGATCCAGACCAGGATCTCGTGGTCGACGTCATCGTCCCAGATGTGCTCGGCTTTGGATGAGATCGCCATAGCCCGGGAAAGCATCATGTCCCCGATCGGTGCCAACGGCCGGCCATAGCAACGGCCTCGACCGCTGATTACTTTCTGCGCAAGCGCAGTGACGTCTTTCCTGTCCATGATTTTTATCCCCCGCCCTGCAGAACGCATAAAGGCCAGGTTTTACCCTTGGCTTAACGCCGTCCCTTGTCTGTTGGTTGCGTAGGGTGGTCGAAAGGTTCAAACGTTCTGGAGGTAAATTTTCAATTTTTTGCTGAACAAGCCGGCCGCCTGCCGACCCCAGGATTGGATCGTCGTTCGACCCAGCGCCTCACGCGCTTCGCGGTTGCTGATGCTTTGGGCAATTTGACCGCCCGCGGCAATGCAAAGCTGCCATGTGCATGGCAAGGCTACGGGAGAATATTACGCAGCGACATCGACTTAGGATACGTGATGCTCCGGTCGCTGCGGTCCGCAGGGCGCCCATTCTTTCGTGCCGGAGCCGTCATCTCGCCGCGGTTTCGTTGGTTTGATTGTGGCCCTCGAAGCGATATATGTCCGCCATCCCGATCGACCCGGAACCCCTTGATCGGACCATAAGGCGGAGGATTTGTTATGACTTTTCAGATTGGCGACACCGCGCCCGATTTCGAAGCCGACACCACCGAAGGCCACATCCGCTTCCATGACTGGATCGGCAACTCCTGGGTCGTGCTGTTCTCGCATCCGAAGGACTTCACGCCGGTCTGCACCACCGAGCTCGGCACCATGGCGCGGCTCAAGCCCGAGTTCGACAAGCGCAACGTCAAGATCGTTGGCCTGTCGGTCGACCCGATCACGAGCCACAGCAAGTGGGCGACCGACATCAAGGAAACCCAGGGCTTTGCCCCGAACTACCCGCTGATCGGCGACACCGACCTCAAGATTGCCAAGGCCTGGGGCATGCTGCCGGCGGCCGCGTCGGGTGACGCATCGCAGCGCACAGCGGCGGACAATCAGACGGTCCGCAATGTCTTCATCGTCGGGCCGGACAAGAAGATCAAGCTGATCCTCGTCTATCCCATGACCACCGGACGCAACTTTGACGAGGTTCTGCGGGTGATCGACTCACTGCAGTTGACCGCGAAGCACAAAGTCGCCACGCCGGCGAACTGGAAGCCGGGCGAGGACGTGATCATCGCCGGCTCGGTGAGCGACGAGGAAGCCAAGAAGGTCTATCCGAAAGGCTGGAAGGCGCCCCGCCCCTATCTCCGAATCGTGCCGCAGCCGCACTGACAGGCGGACCGACGATGCTACAAGAGGCGCGGCCGTAACGGCCGCGCTTTTCTTTTGGGAACATCGCAAAGACGTGAGCGCTGCCATGGAGACCGATGATACCGAGGCCGCCCGGCGGCTGCAGGCGATTGCCGACATGCAGCCGCCGTTCGCGCGGCTGCTCGGGGTCAAGGTCGTGGAAGTCGGACGCGACCGCGTCGTGGCGGAGCTTGTCGTTCGCGACGATCTGCTCAACCGCAACGGCGCACTGCATGGCGGTTGCGTGATGGCGTTCGCCGACAACCTCGGCGGGACCGCCACCTTCCTCAATTTGCCGCAGGGCACCGGCACGACGACCATCGAGAGCAAATCGAACTTCATCGCCGGCGTCGCGCGCGGCGACACCATCCGCGGCGAATGCACGCCGATCCATCGCGGCCGGACGACCATGGTCTGGCAGACCCGCATCACCCGCGGCGACGGCAAGCTCGCCGCCGTCGTGACGCAGACGCAGCTCGTCACTCCGCGCCGCAGCGAGAGCTGAGGCGGCGAAACAACGCTCGGTATCACCCGCGCTCGAAGCCGTAGGGCGGACAAAGCGCGGACGAAAGTCCGCGCGTGCCCACGCGTCTGGCGTGCGTCTGGTGGGCACGCTTCGCTTTGCCCACCCTCATATGGGGCTCTGGGTCAAGGGTTGCGAAGGTTTGGGGGATTTCGGGGATTGGGCGTAGCGGCGGCGCGCGGAGCCATGCGTAGCGCAGCACGCCGTCGCGGTCCGCATGCACCGGGATTGGCTTCCGATGATTTATGCAGCTCACTGCATCACCTCATATCCGGTTGGACCGCATTGGTCCGCACCCACATTCCGCATGCTTGCGGCGAGGAAGCCACGAGGAGGTGACCCATCTACAGGGCGGCTCGTTTGTCGGCCCAAGGGTGGCACGGTCACCATCCGTCCCGCGCTGACCGCGGCAACAGCCGCAGCGTGACGCGTTCGTTGAAGCGGTTACGCCTTGGTCGCCTTGAGCACCGCACCGTCGGGGACAAGGCCGGTTGTGAGATAACGCCAGAGCGCCACCATCAGCTTGCGCGCCAAGGCAACGATGGCGATGCGTTTGATGCGAGGACCGGCATTGACGGTGCGCTGCCGGAACCATTGAGCAAGCGCGCTGCCCGGCTGATGCCGTAGCCACAGCCAGGCGAGCTCAATCGCCTTGTGACGGGCACGCCGATTGCCTGCCTTGCTGATCCCCTGCTCGCGGGCAGTCCCGCCGCTTTGCCACGGACTGGGAGCCAGTCCGAGATAGCCGGCGACCTCGCGGCGATTGCGAAAGTCCTTGTAGAAAGCCTCGTTGGTCAGCGTCGACGCGAACACCGGGCCGAGGCTTTTGAGCGCCAGCAGGAGGTCGCGGCGCTGCGCCATCTGCGCCGCCGCAGGCGTCGGCGCGGCTGTGGCAGGCGGCCGCTCCAGCGCCGCTAGTTGCCGGCACAGCAGCATCAGCCGCTCATGCTCGCGCTCAAGCTCGGCCTGCATCCGTGGCGGCACCCCCTGGCCCTGCCGGTCCCGCTGCGCCGAAAGCCATGTCAGCCAGTCGCGGCGGCACGGGTTGCCGATCGCCATTCCCACCAGCCGCAGCAGCGCCTTGATCCGGTTGGTGTGGGCCGTCCGCTCCTTGATCAGCCGCTCCCGTTCGCGGCTGTCGCGACGGGCGTCCTCCTGTTCGATGGTCGGCACCCGCACGATTCGCACCACCCGCGGCTCGCCGCGGCAATACGCCATCAAGGTCCGCAGCAGCTGCTCGCCGTCGATCCGATCGGTCTTCGCCCGCCGGCCCCGTTGCTCCACCGCGATGCTCGCCGGATCGAACACGTAATTCTGGATCCCCGACGCCGTCAAAAGCCGGTGCAACCAAAATCCGTCGTAGCCAGCCTCGTAGCAACTCACCACCGCAGGAACCCCTCCCATCGCGCGGGCCGCCCGCCCACGCACACGATCAATCAGCGCCAGCAGCTCACCATGAGCTCCACCCTTCACCCGGTGACGCGACAGCCGATCCCGCTCCGGGCTGTGCAGCGTCACCAGCCATGTCTTCTGGCTCAGTTCGATCGAAACGAAAATCGTGCCATGATCACCCCCGATGGGCGTGCCGGTATGCGATGTTTGCATCTAATGCCTCCGATGGTTCGAGTGCGACAACCCAAACCTATCGGACGCACGCCCATCGCCCTCATGGTATCTACGTGCTGGAAGCTGCATCCCTCGTTTTCTTGGAATTCAGACGTGACCCCGTTCTCTGCGGACGGGATCGGACTACAATGCCTTCCAATGCGATCATGCGCAGGGAGGAAATGATGGAAGACAAAATGCGCCCGGATTCCGAGCAGGTTGCGGGCAATGGGCTTCTGCATCGCCGGATGTTTCTCGCCGGCAGCGCCGCGGCGGCGAGCGTCGGCGCGCTCGTCGAAGAAGTGAAGGCGGACCCGCTCCCGATCGAGCCATGGATGACGACCCCGGGCTCGCCCTTTGTGGGGTACGGCCAGCCGTCGAAATACGAGGAGAAAGTCGCGCGCACCTGGGCGTCGGCGCCCGGCACCACCGGCACCGGCTCCTCGCGCACGCCGCATCACCTGCTCACCGGCATGATCACGCCGAGCGGGCTCCATTACGAGCGTCACCACAGCGGCATCCCCGACATCAATCCGGATACCCACCGCCTCCTCATCCATGGCCTCGTCAAGCGGCCGCTGGTGTTCACGCTCGATGACCTCGGCCGCTATCCGATGGAGTCGCGCATCGCTTTCGTCGAGTGCGCCGGAAACAGCGGCGCCATGTTCGGCAAGCAGCCGGTGCAGGCCAACGTGCAGGCGATCCACGGGCTGCTGTCGTGCCAGGAATGGACCGGCATCAAGCTATCGGTGCTGCTCCAGGAGGCGGGCATTGATCCTGCGGCCAAGTGGGTGCTCGCGGAAGGTGCCGACGCTTCCGGCATGAGCCGCAGCTTCCCGATCGAGAAGGCGCTCGATGACGCGATGATCGCGCTCTACCAGAACGGCGAGCGGGTTCGGCCTTCGAACGGCTATCCGGTGCGCCTGCTGCTCCCCGGCTTCGAGGGCAACATGAACGTGAAATGGCTCCGGCGCATCAAGCTGACCGAGGGCCCGACCATGACCAAGGACGAGACCTCCAAGTACACCGTGCTGCTGCCGTCCGGCAAAGCGCTGCAGTTCGTCTTCCCGATGGAAGCGAAGTCAGTGATCACCCACCCCTCCCCCGGCCTCACCTTGCGTGGCCCCGGGCTCTACGAAATCTCCGGTCTTGCGTGGTCAGGCTACGGCAAGATCGCCAAGGTCGAGGTGTCCGCCGACGGCGGCAAGAGCTGGGGCACGGCGGCGCTTCAGGAACCGGTGCTGCCAAAGGCACTGACGCGCTTCCGCATGGCGTGGCAATGGGACGGCGGCCCCGCCGTGCTACAAAGCCGCTCGACCGACGAGACCGGTTACGTGCAGCCCAACCGCGCTCAGCTCGTCGCCTTGCGCGGCGATCGCGGCAATTACCACAACAACATGATCACCCAGTGGCAGGTGTCGGATAAGGGCGAGGTGAAGCATGTTTATGCGTAACGCCTTTATGCGTAACACCGCAGTCGCTGCCTCGCTCGCGCTTGGCTTGGGCCTGAACTTGGGCTCAAGCGCGTCTGCTCAGAGCCCGAACCTCGGCAGGGCGATCTCGCCGCAGGACCTCGCCACCTGGGACATCAGCATCCCGCCCGACGGCTCCGGACTGCCGCCGGGCAGCGGCACCGTGAAGGCCGGCGAAGCGGTGTTCATGGCGAAATGCCAACCCTGTCACAACGAAAAAGGCGCCGGCCAACCGAACGACCGCCTTGTCGGCGGCCAGGGCTCGCTCCCGGGAGACAAGCCTCCGATCAAGACCGTCGGCAGCTACTGGCCCTACGCCACGACCCTGTTTGACTACGTGCGGCGCGCCATGCCGCTCAACAACTCGAAGTCGCTCAGCAATGACGAGGTCTACGCGGTCGTCGCCTATCTCCTCAATCTCAATGGCGTCATTCCGGAGACCGAAACCATCGACGCGCAAGCGCTGCCCAAGGTCAAGATGCCGAACCGCGAGGGCTTCGTCGTCTTCCACCGCGGAGAGTAGCTGCGTTTGCGCTGTAGCCCGGATGAGCGAAGCGACATCCGGGACAGCGCCTCCTCAGTCGCAATGCCGCTCCCGGGTGTCGCTCCGCTCACCCGGGCTACCGGGTGCGACTATCAGCCATTCCGAGCGCGGCGACGATCTGCGTCACGATTTCGGCGGGACGCGGCTCGACCGAAATCGTGATCGGATGCTCGTCCGGGCCGGGCTCTTCCAACGCCTCGAACTGGCTGTGCAGCAGGCTCTTCGGCATGAAATGGCCGTGACGGGCGGCCATGCGCCGACCGATCAGCTCTTCCGAGCCCTTGAGATAGACAAGACGCACATCGGCGCGATCGCCGATGATCACTTGCCGATAGCTTCGCTTGAGAGCCGAACATCCCATCACCGCGTGCTCGCCGGCGGCGCGGCGCTCGTCGATCCATGCGGCAACTCTGGCAAGCCACGGCCAGCGGTCATCATCCGTCAACGGAATTCCGGCATTCATCTTGTCGACGTTTGCCGTGGGATGAAACCAGTCGGCATCGGCGAACTCCCACTGGAGGCGCCCAGCGAGCAACGCACCTACGGTCGTCTTGCCCGAGCTCGACACACCCATGACGACGATGACAGAAGGGCCGGGTTCGTACGCCACACCTCAACTCCAACTCACGGCGATGATCGTCCTACTCTCGCGGCTCGATGGAGCCGGCGTCAGGAGCCTGCGGACAGGCGGCGCGATCGACGAACCAAAACAGGCGTCCGACCGGCCGAACCCCGAGCGCCGGCAGACTGTCGTCGCCGCCAAGAGCGCGCGCCAGGATGTCTCGCTTCGATTGCCCGGCGACGAGGAATGCCGCGAGCGCACTGCTGTTCAGAATCGGGTAGGTCAACGTAATGCGTGTGTGGCCCGGCCCGCCGGCGACGGCAGCGGCCCAATGCCGACGTTCATTGAGGACGGGATTGCCCGGAAAGAGCGAGGCCGTGTGCCCTTCTTCGCCAAGCCCGAGCAGCATGACGCCGAACAGCGGCCGATTTGAATCGAGCGACGTTGCACCGTAGAAGCGTCGCAGCGTTTGCTCGTAGTCCGCGGCCGCCTTCTCTGGGGTCACGCCTTCGGTCGGGATCGGATGAATGTTGCCGCGCGCGATCGGCGCTCGCGAGAACAGCGCCTTCTCCGCCATGCGGAAATTGCTGTCGGGATGGTCATGCGGCACAAACCGCTCATCGCCGAAGAACCAATGGATGCGGTCCCACGGCATGCGCGCGGCGATGGGATTCGCGGAGAGCATCTCGTAGAGCCGGCGCGGCGTCGAACCGCCGGACAGGCACATCGCGAATTTGCCGCTTGAGGCATTTGCAGCTTCGCAGAGCCATTCGGCCGCCCGGCGCGCCAGCGTCTCGGCGTCAGCGAAAGTGCGGACCTCTCCGTTAGCTTGCTGCGGAACATGGGTTCCGCCCACATGTGTCTGCGTAGATTGCGCGGACCGGGTCGGTGTCATCGATGCGGTCCGTTGATCGGCCGCCACGTGCGGCCGTCTCGGTCGAGGAGCTCAGCGGCGGAGGACGGACCGTCGCTTCCCGCCGGGTAGAACTCGACCGGTGGATCGCCGGGCGTTTTCCCGCTCCACGCGTCGAGGATGGGCTGCACCACGCCCCATCCCGTCTCGATGTTGTCGGCGCGCTGGAACAGCATCGGGTCGCCCATCATGGCGTCGTAGATCAACGTTTCGTAACCGGTGCTCGGCGACACCCGAAAATAGTCCTTGTAGAGAAAATTCATGTGCACGCGCTCGAGCCGCACGGACGGCCCCGGCACCTTGGCGTTGAATTCGAGCGCTATCCCCTCGTCAGGCTGGATGCGCAGCACCATCCAGTCGGCGGCGATCCTGTCGACCGGCGTATCGCGGAAGAGCAGGTATGGCGCCGGCTTGAACCGGATCGCGATTTCGGTGGTGCGGCGCGACAGCCGCTTGCCGGTCCGCAGATAGAACGGGACACCGGCCCAGCGCCAGTTGTCCAGCATCAGCCGCATCGCGACAAATGTCTCTGTGGTCGAACCTTGAGTGACCCGCGGTTCGTCGCGATAGGCCGCCAACGGGCCATCGCCGGCCTGTCCGGCATCATATTGACCGCGCACGACGTGGCGCTCGACATCGGCGGGCGACAAAGGATGAACCGCGCGCAGCACATCGTCCTTCTTGCTGCGGACCTCGTCGGCATCGAACGAGATCGGCGGCTCCATCGCCGTCATCGCCATAAGCTGGAAGAGATGATTGGGCACCATGTCCCGCAGCGCGCCGGTGTGATCGTAGAAGTTCGCGCGCTGCTCGACGCCCACCGTCTCGGCGACGGTGATCTGAATGTGGTCGATGTGATCGCGATCCCACATCGGCTCGAAGAAGCCGTTGGCAAAGCGAAACGCCAGAATGTTCTGGACCGTCTCTTTGCCGAGAAAATGATCGATCCGATAAATCTGGCTTTCGTCGAGCACGCTGAGGATTTCGGTATTGAGCCTCCGCGCCGACGCAAGATCGCTGCCGAACGGCTTCTCGATGATGACGCGACGCCAGAAACCTCCCTCGTGCAGCAGTCCGGCATTGCCCAGATGACGCACGATCGGGCCGAACAGCTCCGGCACGATCGCGAGATAAAAGAGAACATTGCCGCCGGTGTCGCCGCGCAGATGTTCGAGGCGCGCGCCGAGCTCGTTGTAGATCGCAGCGTCGCGCACATCGCCGGCGAGGTAGTCGGCACGCCGGGTCAGCCGCTTCAACACCGCATTGTCGATCGAATGGTGCTGCGCGAATCCCTTCGCAGCTTCTGCGATTTCGTCGCGAAACTGATCGGCGGTCCGCTCCGTCCGTCCGATGCCGAGAATGGCGAAGCGGTCCGGCAGCAGGCCCCAGCACGACAGATTGTAGAGCGCCGGCACCAGCAGCCGCTGCATCAGATCGCCGCCGGCGCCGAAGACGACGACCGTGCATGGCGGCGCAGGCTTGGCCCCACCGGCCTGCTCGCCCGCGCACCACGGTCGTGCCTCGTCCTGCGCGTTCAGGAGCCGCTCCTTGGTTCGCCGCTTCTGGGTTCGATGTGCCCGCCGAACCCCTTGCGCATTGCGGAGAGGAGTTTGTCGGCGAACGCGTTCTGCTCGCGCGAGCGGAAGCGCTCATAGAGCGCGGCGGAAATCACCGGCGCCGGCACTGCTTCCTCGATGGCGGCCATCACCGTCCACCGCCCCTCCCCGGAATCCTCGACCACGCCGGTAAGACCTTCGAGCTTGTCATCGGCTGCAAGCGCCGATGCGGTGAGGTCGAGGAGCCATGAGGAGATCACGCTACCGCGGCGCCACACCTCGGCGATGTCGGCGACGTTCAGATCATAGCGTTCGTCGTCCGGGCGGCCGTTCGCCTTCGCCTGATGGAGGATCGCGAACCCTTCGGCATAGGCCTGCATCAGGCCATACTCGATGCCGTTGTGGATCATCTTGACGAAATGGCCGGCGCCGCTCGGGCCGCAATGGACGTAGCCCTGCTCGGCGCGCGGATCACGCCCGTCGCGGCCGGGAGTGCGCGGAATGTTGCCGGCGCCCGGTGTCAGCGCCGCGAAAATCGGATCGAGCCGGTCGACCGCAGCCTTGTCGCCGCCGATCATCATGCAGTAGCCGCGCTCGATGCCCCAGATGCCGCCGCTCGTGCCGACATCGAGATAATGAATACCCTTGGCCTTGAGCATGCGCGCGCGCCGGACATCGTCCTTGTAGAAGGAGTTGCCGCCGTCGATGATCACGTCGCCGGCCGCCATGTGCTCGCCGAGTTCCGCGACGGCATCCTCCGTCGCCTCGCCGGCCGGCAGCATTACCCAGACGGCGCGTGTCGGCTTCAGCTTGGCAGCGAAATCACCGAGGCCCGTCGCGGCTGTGGCGCCTTCCTTGGTGAGGTCGCGGATCGCGTCGGCGCTGCGGTCGTAGACCACGCACTGATGGCTTGCGCGCATCAGCCGTCGCACGATGTTGCCGCCCATCCGGCCGAGGCCCACCATACCAAGCTGCATGCACGAAACTCCTTCGCTCCACTGCGGCGATCCGATCAACTCAATGCGCGGCGCGTTGCCTCGGCAAGCACTGACAGTCCGGCTTCGACGTCGCGACCGAGATGGACCCGCAGTGCGCGGCGTCCGCGCTCGGCCAAAACCTGGAAATCGCCCCGCGCCTGCGCTGCCTTGACCACGCCGAAGGTGGCTTTGTGGCCGGGTATCGGAAGATCGGCCGCGTCATCCGCGGTGATCTGCAGGAACACTCCGCTCGGAGGCCCGCCCTTGTAGGCTTGGCCCGTCGAGTGCAGGAAGCGGGGACCAAAGCCCACGCAGGTCGCCACCTGCAAATCGTCGCGCAAGGCCGTGCGCATGCCTTGCAGCGCATCGATATGGGGCTTGTTGCGCTCGATGTACGCGAGGAACGCCGCGTAATCGCCGGGCCTGATCCGGGAGAGATGCGCCTTCAACCAACTGTCGAGCGAGGAATTGGCGCCAGCGCGACGCAACGCCTGGGCGTTCATCTCGTCGGCGTAGATCGCAATGTCGTTGCCGCGGAACACCGGGGTCTCCGCAGGTAGCGCGCCGGTCTTCTCGAAGGCTGCGGTCAGGTCGCGCGTCGCAACCTTGCTTGCCTCGACATCAGGCTGATCGAACGGATCGATCCCGATCACCGCACCGGCGACGGCGGTCGCCATCTCCCACCGGAAAAACTCCTGGGCGATCTCCATGGTGTCGTGGAGATCGATCCGCACCACCGGGTGTCCCCTGTTCGCCAAAGCATCGACCGCGGCGTCCTGGCTCGCATTGCTGCCTTGAAGCCGCAGCTGAATGAACAGGCGGTCGTTGCCGTAGACACCGGGCGCGCCAAGTGGCTCGCCATCGACCGGAATGAGGCCTTTGCCGTTCTTTCCGGTCGATTCAGCGATGAGCTGTTCGGCCCAGGCGCCGAAGTCCGCGATCTCCGGCGACGTAATGATCGTCACCTTGTCGCGTCCCTCTGCCGCGGCACGCCCCATGGCGAGGCCGAGTTGAACCCCGGGGTTTGCGGCCGGCGGCACGTCATCGCCGCAGCTTCGCACCATCATCCGCGCCCGGTCGAGAAACTGCGCGACGCCGAGGCCGATCGCGGCAGCAGGCACAAGGCCGAATTTCGACAGCACCGAATAGCGACCGCCGATGCTCGGATTACCGAAGAAGATGTGGCGGAAGCCGTCTCGCTCCGCGGTCTTCTGCACCGAGGAGTTCGGATCGGTGACGGCGACGAAGCGGCGGCCGGCTTCGCCTTTGGCGACAGTCTCGACAACCCTGGCGAAGAAGTAATCCTTGAAGATGTTCGGCTCGAGCGTGCTGCCGGATTTGCTCGATACGATGAACAGGGTCGAGGCGAGATCAATCCGCTGTTCGATTGCGCGTACCTGCTGCGGATCGGTCGAATCGAGGATGTGCAGCTTCGGAAATCCGGGCTTCGAACCGAACGTCAGCGCCAGCACTTCCGGGCCAAGGCTCGATCCACCCATCCCTAGCAGAACCGCATCGCGGAATTTCGATGCGCGGACATCCTCGGCAAAAGCTTTGAGCTTGCCGATGTCCGCAAGCTCGGCATCAACCACGTCGAGCCAGCCCAGCCACTTCGCTTCGTCATGGTCGGTCCACAGCTTGGCATCACGGCCCCACAGCCGCCGAATGTTGCCGGCCGCGCGCCAGCTGTCCGCGGCGGCGTCAACGTCCTTGCCCAGCGCATCACCGAGCATCAGCTTCTGCGTGCCGAGCCGCGTGCCGAGCGCCTCGGCGCGCTTGCGGGCGACCGCGCCGAGGAGCTTGTCGAACGCGTCGGCAAAAAGCCTCACGCCGTCGACGACGAGGCTCGCGGTCACCTCGTCGAGCGAGATGCCGGCAGCGGCGAGCGCGGCCAACTCGGCTTCGGCCTCGCCTACCCCCTCTTCGATCGTCGCATGCACGCGGCCATGGTCGCGAAACGCATCCATCGTCTTGACCGGCATGGTGTTGACCGTGTGCGGCCCGATCAGCGTCTCGACGTAGAGCACATCGCTGTAAGCTGGATCCTTGGTGCCGGTGCTCGCCCAGAGGAGGCGCTGCACCCGCGCGCCCTTGGCGGCGAGGCGATCCCAACGCGTGCCGGCGAAGATTCGTTTGAAACTGCGATAGGCAATTTTTGCGTTGGCAATAGCGGTTTTGCCGCGCAACGCTTCGAGTTTCTTGCGCTGCGCGGGATCGTGGGCTGCGGCAGCCGCTTTAGTCAGCTTTGCATCGACCGCGGTATCGATGCGGCTGACGAAAAAGCTTGTAACGCTCGCGACACGTCCAACGTCGCCGCCGTTCGCCGCGAAGTGCTCCAGGCCTGCAAGATAGGCCTCCGCCACCTCTTCGTAGACTTTTTGCCCGAACAACAACGTGATGTTGATGTTGATGCCCTCTCCGATGAGTTGCCGGATCGCCGGCAGCCCTGCCGGTGTCGCCGGCACCTTCACCAATAGGTTCGGTCGATCGACTGCGTGCCACAGCCGCCGCGCCTCCTCAATCGTCGCCGTCGTATCGTTCGCGAGATAAGGCGAGACTTCGAGGCTCACGAACCCGTCGGCACCCTTGGTGCGGTCGAACACCGTCTTGAGATCATCAGCAGCGTGGCGGATATCTTCGATCGCGAGGCCCTCGTAGATCGAGCTAATGGTTTCCCCACCCGACGCAGCTGCCGCGCGCAGCTTGTCCTCGTACTCGCTCAATTCCCCGATGGCCTTCTCAAAGATCGACGGATTGGACGTGACGCCGCTGAGCCCGTCTTGCGCGATCAGCTGGCGGAGCCCGCCTTCGCGCAAAAAGTCGCGTGCGAGGAAATCGAGCCAAACTGCCTGACCGTGCTCGTTGAGCGCCTGCAATGGATTCATGCAGCCTTCCATTTCGCGATTTGGGCCTTGGCGATGTCGGCGACATCGCCGGGCGTGAAGCCGAAGGTCTTCATCAGGTCAGCGGCGGGTGCCGATGCACCAAATCCCTTCATGGCGATTATAGCGCCCTCGGTGCCCACATAGCGCTCCCAGCCGAGCGGACTTGCGGCCTCGACCGAAACCCGCGCCCTGACCGCGGGCGGTAGTACCTCGTCGCGATAGGCGCGGTCCTGCCGCTCGAACAATTCCCACGACGGCATGCTCACGACGCGCGCCCTCACGCCCGCCGCCGCCAAGAGATCACGCGCCTTGACGCAGACCGCAACCTCGCTGCCGGTTGCCATCAGGATGACGTCGGGCGGACCGTCCTTGGCATCAGCCAGAACGTAGGCACCGCGCGAAACGCCAGACGCCGGCGCGAACTGAGTGCGGTCGAACGTCGGCACCGCCTGGCGGGTCAGTACAAGACAGGCAGGATGCGTCGTCAGCCCCATCACGACTTTCCAGCCTTCCACCACTTCTCCGGCGTCGGCCGGCCGTAAAACCACGAGGCCCGGAATCGCGCGCAGACCCACCAACTGCTCGACCGGCTGGTGGGTCGGCCCGTCCTGGCCCAATCCGATCGAGTCGTGGGTGAAGATATAGATGGTCGGCAGGCCCATCATGGCGGCGAGCCGGATCGACGGCTTCATATAGTCGGAGAAGATGAGGAAGGTCCCGCCGAACGGCCGCAATCCGCAAACTGCAAGCCCGTTGAGCGCGGCCCCCATGGCGTGCTCCCGCACGCCGAAATGAAGGTTGCGCCCGACATCCGGCGCGGTTTCGAAATCACCAGAGCCTTTCACCACCGCCTTGGTGGAGGCCGCGAGATCCGCGTTGCCGCCGATCATCAGCGGTGCATGCTCGGCGATCGCCGCGAGCACACGTCCCGATGATTCCCGCGTCGCCAATCCTTTGGCGTCCGGCGCGAACCGCGGCAGGTCGGCATCCCAGCCGGCTGGCCCGGCGCGCCCCTCAAGCGCGGCCAGCGTCGATCCGAGGTCGGGAAATTGGCGGCGGTAGCGATCGCTGACCGCCATCCATTCCTTGCTCAACCGTTCGCCGCGCTTGCCGATGCCGTCGCGGAAATGCTCGTAAACGCCGTCCGGCACCAGGAATTTCGCGTCCTCAGGCCAGCCATAGGCGCGCTTGGCAAGGCGGACCTCCTCCTCCCCCAAAGGTTCGCCATGCGCGGCGCTTGTGTCCTGCTTGTGGGGGGCGCCGTACGCAATGTGGCTGTCGACAATGATGAACGTGGGCCGGTCATTGGTGCGGCGGAAATTGTCCAGCGCGCGTTCGATTGCCGCGGTGTCGTTTGCATCAGTGACATGCGCGACGTTCCAGCCGTAGCCGCGGAAGCGGGTCGCGGTATCTTCCGTGAATGCGATATCGGTCTTGCCGTCGATGGTGATGTGATTGTTGTCGTAGATCCAGCAGAGGTTGGACAGGCATAGGTGCCCAGCGAGCGAGGCGGCTTCGCTGGCAACGCCCTCCATCATGTCGCCGTCGCTGCATAAGACGTAAACGTCGTAATCGAACAGCTTGTAGCCGTCGCGATTGAAATAATTGGCAAGCCAGCGCTGCGCCATCGCCATGCCGACACTGTTGCCGCACCCCTGCCCCAGCGGACCCGTCGTGATCTCGACGCCGGTCGTGTGACCGAACTCGGGATGCCCCGGACAACGGCTGCCGAGCTGACGAAACGCCTTGATATCATCGAGCGTAACCGCCGCGCGCTCAGACTTTCCATCACCCTGCCCCCGGTCACCATCCTTGACGCCGGCGAGATGGAGGATGGCGTACAGCAGCATCGACGCGTGCCCATTGGATAGGACGAAACGGTCGCGATTAGGCCAGTTCGGCGTGTCAGGATCGTAACGGAGAACACGCTGCCACAGCGTGTACACGACGGGAGCGAGCGCCATCGGCGTTCCGGGATGCCCGGAATTCGCCTTTTGCACGGCGTCCATCGCAAGGGTGCGAATGGTGTTGATCGCGACGCGATCGAGGTCGCCTTGGGGCGTGCGAAGAGATTTTCCGGAATTGCTGTCGGCTGCCGAGACCGTCTTGGCTTCCATGAGGTTCTCTCGCTCGGTTGCTGTGTTTGGCCGCTGCCTGCGCCCGCCGCCAAACCGCAAGCCGATTCAAATCGCGCATAGATGAGGTTTAACGCAACGTTGTGATGAAGGTTCCGAGTGCCCCGGGCGCCGCGAGCCATCCCCGCGTATCCTGCATCAGAGTGCCCGCGCGTAGCCCGCATGAGCGCAGCGACATGCGGGGCCTCCATCGCCCCATCGTTCGCCTTCAGGATTAATCCGCTTTACCCGGATGTCGCTGCGCTCATCCGGGCTACGGGCAAGTATCGTCAGTTATTCAGGACCGCGTTGTCGATGCCACGGCCGATGACGCGGGCGTTGCCGTTGAGGACGGAGTTGCGGATCGTGGCGTTGTCGACTGTCGCATTGCCGTTGAGCACCGAGTTTGCGACCGTCGAGCGCGACACTTTTGCGCTCCCATTGCAGACCGAGCTGGTCAGCGAGGAGTCGATGACGTTTGACGAGCCATTGAGCGAGCTCGCATCAATAATGGAGCGGCCAGAAACATGCGCGCTGCCGTTGATGGCCGCGCCGTTGAGCAAGCGCGCTTCCCCGCTGATCCTCGCGTTGCCGCACACCGTCGAGTTACCGGAGACGAACACCGATGCTTCAACCGATGCCGAGGTGGCGACCATCCCGCCGCCGTTGGCGTGAACTTGCGTCGGTTGACCGCCGCATGGGTTCTGCGAAGCGACCGTGCCCTGACTCGTAATCGGCGCGCCGTTGCAGGTGCACGAACCGTTGGTACAGGACATCGATCCTTCGCAGGAGTAGCACTGGCCGTTGACGCAGACGTTTGATGCGGCCTCGGTTTCGATGGCAAACGGGCCCGCGAGAGCAGCTACGAGGACAAAGTGTCGGGCGAGCGAAGCAATCGGCATCGCGGCTGAACTTCCTGATAGTTGAGTGGAGTATCGAGACAAAAAGTCCATGACGATCCTCCTCTAAATCAGCGCATCAATGACCCATTCTTGTCAATAATAGCGCGTTTGCGCGGCGGCAGGTATCTATCAACGCATCCCGGCGAACGGATCGCTCGCGTACTGAGACAAGCTGCGCATGGAGGACTTCATAGATGGCGGCGTCTTCATCGCCGGCTTGTTATCCGCCGAGTCTTTGCCAGGCACCGGGATCGCATAGGTCAGGATGGTCTTTGCGACCAGCCGATCAGAGCCCGGGGTCAAACCGTAGCCCACGCCGAGATCCACGTCGATGACGCCGACCTTGAAGTCAGCAACGGCAAAAAGTTGGTGCTGCTGCTGCTGGAATGACTGAAATCCGCCGAACGGCCCGAGGTCGGTGTAGTACTCCAAAGCGAGGAAGGTGTCTTCGGCAAGCTTGCGGGCCAAGCGCGCGGCCGGCGCGAAATCAGCTTCGCCGTATTTCCCAAAACCGGCGTCAACGATCGGATTGACGATGAATTCCCACTGCGGATTTCGCCAGCCGATGATCGGGCGGATTTCCATCGCAAAGCGCGTCTGCGAGAACGGCGGCGTCGTGTAATCGTATTCAAAGTTGATGCCGTAGAAGAAGCTCTTCTTCTCGGCATCGGGCGTGACGAACAGGGTGCGCACCTTGGCTGCGTTGGAGAGAAAGCGGCCCTCGCCGTCTATGGCCCACGGAATGTAGAAGCCGAATTCGAACCACTTGGTGACGCCGTAGGCGAATTCAGGCGTCGCGTTGAGCGCGTGGTTGGACACGAGGCCGCCCGGAAAATCCGGCTCCTTGCGTCCATCGAAGGTGTAATTGAAGTGGTGCTGAATGGTCCACTGGCCGACCTCCGCGATCTCGGCGTTGTAGACCTGGATTTCATCAACAGCGCGGGCCGGTTGCGGAGCAAACGAAAGGACCGCGACCGCCCCTACCAACGCCGACGATACGCGCCAGCGAAACGACTGCATCTTTCCCCTGCCGCGCCAGAACACTCCCCTGACGGTATCCTCATTTTAGAATGCTTCCAAATTAAAATGCCGCTATGCCCGTCACAGGAAATCACTTTGCCGCGGTCGTGGGGGCGACGCTGCCGCCAAGCGCACCGTCCTCCGCGCCGCCATTGCCGTCCCATCGATGCCGCCGGCTCTCGAGCACAATGTCGAGGTCGCGCTCGGAAAATGTGACAAGGTCGCTGTGGCCGAACCCGCGTGAATAGTCGAGTACCGAGAAAATCTCCGGCGCGATCCGCAACAAAACGACGCCCGCCGATGGCGGCTGCGGGGCGATGCGCTCCGCATCGCCGCGCAGGACCGGCGGCGGCAGGTCCGCATATTCGGGATAGCGGCTGAGCCGTAGCCGGGCGACATGATCGAACTCGGCCGGGTCGGTCACCTCGCAGGCCTTGCCGGCGAGCGAAAGACCCTTGATGTCCACGGGATGCGCCGCGTCGCTGCCAATCGCAATCGATACGCGAGGGTCGCGCTTGATATTCACGTACTTCTGGGAATTGCGCGCGACGAAACAATACAGCAGGAACCCATCGTTGACATAGCCGACCATCGTCGCCTGTGGCCAGCCGTCGGGCCTGTTGGTGGCGAGCGTCATCAGGCGATGCCCGTTGAGCAGCTTGAGGATCAGATCCTTTTTCGTTCTCATCAAACGGTTTGCCCTTGGGTGCCTTCCATCCGCAAACTGAACGCGCGCAGGTCTAATCGATTGATGGCCGGCCTAGACGCCGGCCTCAGCTCAAGCCGCAATCAATGCCGGCCTGCTGTCGTTCTCGAGCACGAGCGTTGCCGCCGCGGTGTTGGAGATCGGAATATGATAGTTGCGGTGCACTTGCCGCACGTCGCCGGGCAGCGCGCCACGCATCGCCATCCAGTTGAGAAATTCAACGCCCTGGGCACCGGCCAGCTTGACCCAGTCGTGGATCGAGTAGCGGGTCAGCGACTCCGGATCGTTCACGATCTTATCGAGGCAAAGCTGGTCGAATTCCTTGTTGATAAATCCGGCGCGCTGGCCGTCGAGCTGGTGCGACAGCCCGCCGGTGCCGACGACCATGACCCGCAGATCAGCCTCATAAGATTCAATCGCGCGACCGACCGAACGGCCGAGCTTGAGGCACCGCGCCAATGACGGCAGCGGATGCTGTACGGTGTTGATCGAAATCGGAACGATCTTGATCGGCCATTTCTCGCCCGGCCACATCAGCGCCATTGGAATCGTGATCGCGTGGTCGATCAACATCTCCTGGCACGTGGTGATGTCGAATTCATCGGCGACCAGGGCATTGATGAGGTGCCATGAGAGGTCAGGATCGCCGGCGATCGGCCGCGACACCGGGATGCCCCACCCCTCATCCTCGCTGCGATATTCTTTTGCTGCGCCGACCGCAAAGGTCGGCAGCTTGTCGAGGAAGAAGTTGAGCCCGTGATCGTTGGAAAAGACGACCGCGACGTCGGGCTTCTCCCGCGCCAGCCAATAATGAACAAAATCGAAGCCCTGGAAGAACGGCTTCCAGTAAGGATCGTTCTGCTTTTTTTCCGCGATCGCTTTGCCGATTGCGGGAACATGCGTCGATGCGATGCCGCCGATGATTCTGGCCATCTCTACCTCCCCTCGGTGACGAGCATGTCCTTGAACTCGTCGACGCTCATTCCGGTCTGCTGCGCGCCGATGTCCTGGACGTTGAGGCCGAAGATTCCGGCGAGCTTCGCGAGGTAATAGACGTTGCCGCCGGCCTCGATCATCCTGAGCACGCTGCGGCTGCGCACTGCCTCGCGCTGTTCGTCATTGAGGCCGAACCGGCGGCAATAGCCATCCTCGTCCTTGAGGAACGCAGCACGGTTCTCGGCCTTGTTGAACGAGAAACACATGCGGTTGAGAGCCAAGCCCTTCTGCGCTTGCGCGCCATCGAACATGGTGGTGCCAGGAATGTCCTGTGTCATGGCAGCCGGCATAGCGGCGTTTCCCTTCTTGCTGTGATCGCGCTCAAACGGTTGCCAGCGCCTCACCGGGGCGAACGGTCAGCGCTTCCCTGGCAGCCTCCTTGAAAGGACGATCCGGCGGCAGGATCACCGAGGCGGACCGCACACGTTGATGCGCCAGCTCGACGCCCGGCGGCGTCGCGCCCTTTTCGACGAGGTCCTTTGCCGCCCGCATCAGGCGATGGCGCGCCATGATGATCCCGTTGTCGGTGGAGACGAGGTTCTCCTTGGTGCGATCGACGATCGGGCCCATGCTTTCCTGCAGCGAGCCATCCTGGATGGCGATGCCTTCGATGCCGCTGTAGCTGTCGCCGCGCTTCTGCGCCTCGCGGTCCATCAGGTAGTCGTTGTCTTTGTTGGCTAGCGGGCGATACGTGCCCGGCACGAATTTGCAGTGCACGCCCTTGCCGTCCTTCATGGCGTGGCGCTCGGCGTCCGTGATTTTGCGCGTCGGGTGGTAGTCGTAGCTCCACGCCCAGCAGTTCTCGTCGTCGATCGGGATCCAGAAGTGGCCGTGTACGGTGTGGCCTCCGCGCGGCGCGATCATGGTGAAGGACGGCATCACCCATTGGGTGATGCGCCAGTAGTAGTTGCCGTTCTCGGCATTGCGCCGCGCGCCGATGTACAAGCCGCCGGCACTTTCGTGCACTTCGAAAACCGGGCGCGCGTCGTTGAGATTGTACTGATTGCCCTTCGCGCCCTTGAACAACGGATCGGTGGTGATGTTGCCGCGATGCAGGAACGAGACATGGCTTGAGTCGATGCCGCCCTCCATGGCCTGAAGCCAATTGCATTCCTGCAGCCGCTTCGACACGAAGCGCTGGGCGTCCGGCACCATCGCAAATTCCCACTCGGGCAGCGGGGGCTGCTGTTCGGGCGGACCGAGATACGCCCACAGCACGCCGCCGCGTTCGACCAGCGGATATGATTTCAACTTGATCTTCTTGGCGAAGCCGCTTTCGTCGGGTTCGGACGGAACCTCGACGCATTGCCCGTTCACGTCGAATTTCCAGCCGTGATAGGGACAGCGCAGCCCGCATTCCTCATTCCGCCCAAACCACAGCGACGCGCCGCGGTGGGGGCAGAATTCATCGATCAGGCCCAACCGGCCCTTGCTGTCGCGGAAGGCGACAAGGCGCTCCGACAGCACCTTCACGCGCACCGGGGGACAATCGTTCTCCGGAAGCTCTTCGGCGAACAGAACAGGTGTCCAATAGCACCGGAACAGGCGTCCCATCGGGGTACCCGGACCGGTTTGTGTGACGAGCTCGTTCTGCTCCCTCCGCAACATGCATGCTCTCCCAAGCTCAACAGTTTCTAGTGCAACTATCGATCCTGGGAGGCCGGCAGGTCTTTGATTTAGATCAACTGAACCGCTTCTCCGGGAGGCGCCAGTCAGACCGCCGCGGAGTGCCGCTTCTTGCCATGGTGCAAATAAGCGTCGAACACCGCTGCGACCAAACGCACGTAGGGCCGGCCGGCTTCGGTGACGACCACGCGCCCGCCCTCGTAATGAACGACCCCGGCGTTCCGTAGATCATCAAGCGCATCGAGCTCGTCAGAAAAGTCGATATGTTCCGCAACGTCAGTGAGGTCAACGGCAAGATCGCACATCAGCCGTTCGATGATGCGGGCGCGAATTCGATCGTCGCCGGACAGCGCAATGCCCTTGGCCACGGCAAAATGTCCGGCCGTGACGGCGCGCGCGTAGGAGCCGACATCCGGCGCGTTCTGGACATAGCCCTGCGGCAATCGCCCGATCGAGGAGGCACCGATGCCGATGAGCGCATCCGCGTGATCGGTGGTATAGCCCTGGAAGTTCCGGTGCAGCTGCCCGCCGCGCATCGCCTCCAACAGCTCGTCGCCGGCCGCGGCGAAATGATCGAGGCCGATTTTAGCAAACCCGCGCGCCTCGAGCGTCGCCGTCGCCGCATCCATCTGCGCGATGCGCTCCTCCGGTCCCGCAAGCGCTGACTCTTCGATCAGCCGCTGATGCGTCTTGAACCAGGGCACGTGGGCATAACCGAACAACGCGAGGCGCGAGGGCGCGAGCGACGCCGCAAGCTCTGCGGTACGGAGCACGTCATCGACCGTCTGATGCGGCAAGCCGTACATCAGGTCGAAATTGATTTCTTCGATACCGGCGTCCCGCAGCGCGCCAACGGCCCGCGCTACCTGGTCGAACGACTGGATCCGGCCGATCGCCTGCTGCACGTGCGGGGAAAAATCCTGCACGCCCAAGCTCGCGCGGGTAATCCCGATACGGGCAAGCGCCAGCGCCAAGTTCGGTGTCAGAGAGCGCGGATCGAGTTCGATCGCGTGCTCATGGAGTGAGCTGAGATCGAACGTCGCAGCGAGCCGTTCTACGATGCGCCCGATCGCTGCGCTCCCGAGGATCGAGGGCGTTCCGCCGCCCCAGTGCACGTGAACGACCCGGCGATTGCGGACCACCGCCGCCAACAAGTCGATCTCGGTTTCCAGGAGGCGCGCATAGTCTTCGACGGGGGCACGCCGGCGCACGGCTTTGGTGTTGCAGCCGCAATAGTGACACAGCTCCGTACAGAACGGCACGTGCAGATAGAGTGACAGCGACGCCTCGCGCGGCAGGTCGCCCAGCCACGACGAATAGGTCAGCGGTCCGACTGATGCCGAAAAATGGGGAGCCGTCGGATACGAGGTGTAACGCGGAACGCGGCGTTCGGCGAGCGCGAGCTTCATGTCCATATGCGTATTTCTGACAGGGTGGCCGGCCGGAGCTTTGATCCGCCTCAAAACGACATTCCGCTGGAGCCGCCGCGATCAGTGCGGAAGCGACTGCAACGGACTCATCGGTGAGCCCGTCCGCGCTTTGATCTGGATCAAAGTCGTACCGGGCCGTTTCTAAGCCTCTGCCTGATCGGTGGCCTTTGGCCGCTCCTCGCCAAACGTGCCCCTTCGAAAGATGCAGAGGAACCCCAGATGAGCAAGCCTTCGGCCGGCGCCACCGTCGTTTCGCCGGGACACCCGCATGGTTGGCGTCGCTTCGCCTATTCAACGAACCACAAGGACATCGGGACGATGTACCTGGTGTTCGCCATCATGGCCGGCCTGATCGGCGGCGCGCTATCGATCGGCATGCGGCTCGAATTGGCGCATCCTGGGGTCCAGTTCTTCACCAACCCACACACCTTCAACGTGTTCGTCACCGCGCACGGCCTGATCATGGTGTTCTTCATGATCATGCCGGCGCTGATCGGCGGCTTCGGCAACTGGTTCGTGCCGCTGATGATCGGCGCGCCGGACATGGCGTTTCCGCGCATGAACAACATCTCGTTCTGGCTGTTGCCGGCCGCGATTTCGCTTTTGGTGATGTCGATGTTCGTCGAGGGCCCGCCGGGCTCGAATGGCGTCGGCGCAGGCTGGACGATCTACACGCCCCTGTCCTCCACCACCGGGCATCCCGGTCCGGCGGTGGACTTCGCCATCCTCGCGCTTCACCTCGCCGGCGCATCGTCGATTCTCGGGTCGATCAACTTCATCACCACGATTTTCAACATGCGCGCGCCCGGCATGACCCTGCACAAGATGCCGCTGTTCGTGTGGTCGATCCTGGTGACGGTCTTCCTGCTGCTGCTGTCGCTGCCGGTTCTGGCCGGCGGCATCACCATGCTGCTGACCGACCGCAATTTCGGCACCGCCTTCTTCGACCCGCAAGGCGGCGGCGATCCGGTGCTGTTCCAGCATCTGTTCTGGTTCTTCGGCCACCCCGAAGTCTACGTGCTCATCCTGCCGGCGTTCGGCGTCGTCAGCCAGATCGTCGCCACCTTCAGCCGCAAGCCGGTGTTCGGTTATCTCGGCATGGCTTACGCGATGGTCGCCATCGGCGTGATCGGCTTCATCGTGTGGGCGCACCACATGTACACGGTCGGCATGTCGTCAAGCGTACAGGCCTACTTCGTCGCCGCCACCATGGTCATTGCGGTGCCGACGGGCGTGAAGATCTTCTCATGGATCGCGACCATGTGGGGCGGGGCCATCGAGTTCCGCACGCCGATGGTGTGGGCCATCGGATTCATCTTCATGTTCACGGTCGGCGGCGTCACCGGCGTCGTCCTCGCGAACGCGGCGGTCGACCGGGTCCTTCAGGACACCTATTACGTGGTGGCGCACTTCCACTACACGATGTCGATCGGCGCTACTTTCGGCATCTTCGCGGCCTGGTACTACTGGTTTCCGAAAATCACCGGCTACACCTATTCGGAATTTCTCGGAAAGCTGCATTTCTGGATCGCGTTCATCGGCGCCAACACGATCTTCTTCCCGCAGCACTTCCTCGGCCTTGCCGGGATGCCGCGCCGATACGTCGATTATCCGGATGCGTATGCCGGATGGAATTACATCTCGTCCCTTGGCAGCTATGTCTTTGCGATCGGCTTGGTCATCTTCTTCTACACCTTCGTTCAAGCCTTTGCCCGGAAGGAACGGGCGGCCGCGAATCCTTGGGGTGCGGGAGCGACGACACTGGAGTGGACGCTGCCCTCGCCTCCACCCTTCCATCAGTTCGAGCGCCTGCCGGTGATCAAATAATAAAAAAAGGTGCGCACGCGCGGAAAAATCCGCTCTGTGCGCACCTCACTAACCCCTACCAACAGGTGACGCTGGGGTTTAAACCGCGCTTACGCGGCGAGGTTGCCGAACTTCTTCAGGTTCTGCTTTTGCTTCTCGTTACGCGGCGGCAGCTTGAACAGCCGCGCCGCGGTTCCGCCGAGGATGTTGTGCTTGGCCTTCTCCGACAGGAACGGCAGGTCGTAGATGGTCGACGGCAGATCGAAATCCCAGTGCGGATAGTCCGAGGCGTAGAGCAGCCGGTTTTCCGCATCCATCATGCGGAACGTCACCTTCATCGCCTCCATGTCCTGGATCTCGATCGGCTGGGTCGAGTAATACATCTCACGCATGTATTCGCTCGGCTTCTTTTTCAGCGCCGGGCACTCGGACGGGCGCATCATGTACTCGTTGTCGAGCCGCTGCATCAGGAACGGGATCCACGCCAGGCCGGCTTCGATCCAGATCACCGGCAGCTTCGGGAAGCGCTCGGGAATGCCGTTGGTCACCCAGTTGGTGCAATGGAGAATGTTGTAGAAGGAGAACCCGAGGGCATGCACCGCGAGGAAGCGGTTACAGCCGCGGAATACGTTCTCGTTCCAATTGAAGGCCGAGTGGAACGACAGCACGAGACCGCGCTCTTCGATGGCGCGGTAGACTTTCATCAGCGTGTTGTCGTGGATCGGAATGGTGCGGACCGTCGTGACCATGAAGCCGCCGACGCCTTTGCGGTGGCCGAATGTCTCGACCTGACGCAGCGCCGCGTCCGGATCGGAGACCGGCAGGCTCAGCATCGAGAACATGCGGCCGCCGGACTCCGGCAGCACCTTCTCGGTGACCCATCGATTGTAGGCCCAGCACAGCTCGACCTCCATTTCCTTCTGCGGATGAAGGCCGACGTTGAGCATGCCGGTCGGAAACAGGCAGGAGTAGTCGACCAACATGGCGTCCATCCAGCGATGGCCGAGCTGGATGTCGCGCTTGTGGTCGGAATGATCAGTCTTCTCGGATGAGCGCAGCGGATAGCGCGTCACGCGCCCGCCCATGTCCTGATAGCCGACCTGTGTCGGCATGATCGTGCCGCGCCCGCCCTTCATCGTGTTGGCGATCGCAAGCTGCTTGAGGACATCGTTTTCCATGAACGGCAGGATGTCCCTGAAATGCTCGTTCTCGTAATGATGGGCGTCGACATCGACGATCAGCATGTCGTCGAGCTTGCGCTGGTGGGCCTGCTGGGCGGCATGCGCCAGCAGGCGGCTCGTGTTCAGTTCCTCAACGGCTACGCGGCGGCCGCGGTCCGATTGGAGATCCATCTATTTTCTCCTTGTGGTGTTGGGTCGTCGCGATGACATCGGCTTTGCCGGCGCGCGGCGCCCGCAAAGCTCTATTCCTGTCAGTGAAGTGAGCGAGCCGACGAGGCTGCAGGCCGCAAAACGGACTCAGGCGACGACATAGAGGTCGTCCTCCTTCTGGATCACTTTGTATTTGCGAAGCTTGAGCTTGCGATCAGAGATGCACTCGCCGGTCTTGAGGTCGTACTCGTAGCCGTGCCACGGGCAGACGATGTTCACGTCGTTGCCGGAGAAGAACAGGCCGCGGGATGTGCAATCCGGCATGATCCGCTCTTCGACCTTTGCGATGATCATGCCCTCGCAGGCCGGTCCGCCCTGGTGAACGCAATAATTGCTGTAGGCATAGAACTGTCCGCCCTCGCGAAAGACGCCGATCTCGGTGTCGCCCACAAAGGCGATGCGCCGGTCGCCGTCCTTGAACTCGGACGCCTTGCCAACGAACTTTTCGGCCATGCCATGACCTCCCATATTTTTGTTTGTTCGTCTGACCGGTCGGAGAATCACACGGCGACGCCGAGCGTTTCTTCGGACGCGGAGGGGCAAGTTCACTTTGATCTAAATCAAGGACCGAATACCCGGGCGGCAACTTGCCAGCGGCGCCGTCAATGCTTAAGTTTCATTTGTAACTGTTTTTCGAGCAACGCCGTTGCGCCCCGAGGTGGCTCCATGAGATCCGACACTGGATGCCAAGTGCTGGCTTCGACCGACAGCACGGAGGCCAAGGCGGGGCGATCGCAATTCGCGCGCGCTCAAGGTCGAGCTACCGATTCCACGCCGGCATTGGAGCCCGAATGCGAAACTGAGGGTCAGCGGCGGCGCCTGCCCCAGCATGTCCATCCGTTTCGCGAAGGCGACCCCGCAGTCCAGGTCTATCAGCTCGTCGAGGGCGCGGTGATGCTCTACAAGCTGCTGCCCGACGGGCGCCGCTCGATCGTCGAGGTGCTCATTGCGGCCGGCGACGTCTTCGGCATTTCATCCCTGCCGATCCATGACTGTTCCGCCGAGACGCTCGTTGCCGGCGAGGTCATTGCCTACGACCGTACCGCCGTCGAGCGATCCCCGGAGCTGTCGCGCCGCTTCGTGGCGCGGCTTCACGCCCAGTTCTGCGCCATGCATGACCATGCCCTTCTGCTCGGCCGCAAGACCGCGCTCGAGCGCGTGACGAGCTTCATCATGCATTGCATCCCCAGTCGCGGCGGCTTCGGATGCACGGGCCCGCGCGGCGAGGACGACTCCGCGCTCATCAGGCTTGGCATGACGCGCGAGGAAATGGCGGATTACCTTGGCCTCACCTTCGAGACCGTCTCGCGCATCTTCTCAGAATTGCGGCGCCGCGGCGCCGTTTCCGTCGATTCACACGGACGGATTTGCGTGAAGGACGTCTGCCGCATGTGCGAACTGACCGGAGCGCACTAAGCGTCATTCGCTCGCAACATCGTAGGGTGGGCAAAACGCGAACTCGTTCGCGGTGCCCACCGTCGCCAACGGCAGGAACGCGCGAAGCTAATAGCGCTCCCTGCGAGCCGTCGTCGTTACGCTCCGCCCTGCACCATGGTGAAACCCGTCATGCGGGCGAGATAGATGATGCCGACCCACAGCATGATGGAGAACGCGCCCGCGAACTTGGCCGAGAGCGGCGTCTCGCCCT
Organism: uncultured Alphaproteobacteria bacterium; assembly: GCA_963787675.1. Classification (GTDB taxonomy): domain Bacteria; phylum Pseudomonadota; class Alphaproteobacteria; order Rhizobiales; family Xanthobacteraceae; genus JAJPKK01. The sequence goes on from CAWBDV010000003.1 coordinate 1,731,015, forward strand.
TATCCCACTGCGCGACGTTTCGCGCGGTAATCCAGTGGAACACCAGCATGTTCACGCCGGCGAAGGCCATGACCAAGAACTTGATGCGGAAATCCGCGTTCTCGTAATACCCGACCGGCCGGCTCACGATAAGAAATCCGCCGCTCAGCGCGGCAAGCCCAAACGCCCTCCAGGTCCACGGCAGGAGTTCGCGCGCCATCGCGGTATAGGGGCGGCTCGTCGAAGCGAGCCCAAGCAGCCGCAGATCAATGATGGCGACCGTTCCGAACACGATCGATATGGCGAAGACGTGCACCACCTCGAGCGCCGGGAAGGCCCACGACGACTCGGCAATCCACTGCGATATTGGGGTTTCACCGAGCCAATTGAGAAAATTCACGAGCGATTGCACTTCGACCTCCCACTTTTCATTTGCGGCCGTGTCCGGCCGTCAAATCAACGGCTCAATGCACAACCGTGTAGGCAATCCACCGGCCGTAAATGATGACCGCACCCCACGCGAGCAACGCCACGATGGCGAGCACGCTCGCGGTCCGATGGCCACTGGCATCGTCGTTCCACACATCCGCGTAGCGGCGCACGGAGAACACGAACGCGAACGTCAACGCGAGAGCCACCGCGAGAAAGAGCATCTTCGCCTGGAATTCGAAGCTCGGCAGCGATCGCCCCGGCTCGCCGACGATAAGCACGGCGCCGGTCAGCGCCAGCACAACGACGCCATAGAAGATCCACGGGACGAACCGATGTGCCGTCTGCGCCATCGTCTGGGCCTTGCTGATGCCCAGGATGCGAAACTCGATCATGACCACTGACGTAAACACCATCGCAACGCAGACGATGTGAATGGTCTGCATCACGGGGATGAGCCACAAGGTCTTCTGGATCGCCATGCTTGCCGAGGTGCCCGCAAGCCAATGGGCAAAATTCACCATCGCGTCCCCTCCCCGGCAAACGAAGGCTTTCCTGCGAGGACCCGCCGTGGCGGATGAGCCTCGATGCCGTTATTAGTTGCGAATGTGACTATCGGCGGGGTGCGCCCGGTGATCCTTGATCTGGATCAAAACCACGGCGCAATTGCTTAAGCACCAGCCGATCGTAGCGCGTAGCTTTCGCTTGGCGGGCTTATCAATTGCCCAAATGCGATCGCCCCCTAACGCGGTCGCGTATAGCCCAACATCTCGCGCAGGCGCTGGCCTTCCGAAGGAAGGAGCTTCCGGCCGACCCAGCCCTGCGGGATCAGATCCGCGTGGCGCGGGCTAATGAAATGTCCGCCCTCGATCTCCGACGCTCGGCCCAAACCCTTGATGATCGCAAGCGTGCGCGCATGGGCGAGCGACGACGCCTCGGTTCCCATGATATAGACGCCGCCATCAGCAAACGACAGCCACCACATGAGCCATCCCTTCGCAGCGATCGAGCCAAAGCTTCGCCGTTCGAGAAATCGAATCGTTTCGCAATTCGGCCCGCATCAAGCAGCCCGCAACAATTTGGGCTTCCGGCAGCAGGAGCATAATACGATTCGAATCAGTTTTTCTCGACGCGGCCAGCTAAAGCTTCGTGTGTGTTGCCGCGAAAGAGGACACGGGTTGCGATCGCGCCCGCTAATACGGCGGCGCTTTCCGGGCGCGTTGCATCTTGGCCGCTTCAGTCCACCAAAACAGATCGTCGGCGAAGCGCGGAAACGCGCGGTCGAGGAACGCTCCGGCTTGGCCGACCGGCTTGCCGTCCGCGCTCAATGCTTCCGCGATCGGTCCGACGCCGAGCGTGCTCGAAATCACGATCATGCCCATCTCGGACAACGTACCATGCCAATGGAGGGCCGAGCGCGCGCCGGCAATCCGGCCCGCCGAATAGCTTGCGATGGCAGCGGGTCGCCAAAACCATTCCTCAAGGAAATGATCGGTCAGATTTTTCAAGCCGGGCTGCACACCCCAATTGTATTCGCCGGTCACGAACACGAAGGCATCAGCGGCCTTGATCTTGGTCGCAAGTGTCTCCAAGGCCTCTGGTGCCGAGCCGGGCGCATACTCTTTATACATCCGATCAAGCATGGGCAGCCCGACCGACTTTGCATCGATGAACTCGACGTCGCCCCCACGCGCTCGCAAACCAGCCACAACATAGTCCGCAAGCCGAATACCCATGCGGTCGGAACGGTACGAGCCGTAGAAGACGAGGACGCGGTGAGCCATGTCGATACCTCCTCTTCGATACCCCGTCCGATCTCAAGAATGTCAGTTCAGCGGTCTGCGGCAGCGATTTGAACGAGCGCCGGAGGATGGCGCGCTCGGAGAGATTCGAACTCCCGACCCTCAGATTCGAAGTCTGATGCTCTATCCAGCTGAGCTACGAGCGCTTTTGGGCAAGATGATCTGACCGATTCGCGTGCCAGATCGTGCCTAATTCATCATACCGCAAGTGCGGGCCGCCGTTCCACCGTGTTGCGCCAGCCACTGGCATGCACGCCATGCCGCGGTCCGGCTTGCACTCCTGCCGCGATCCTCGCAAATATGCGGCGCGACCATCCGCCGGGGAAACTTCATGTCGAATGCCGACGTTCTCGATACGCGCTTTCGTTCGGCGCTGCGCCGCATGGCGGAGCAAGGGCGGCTGCGCGCGTATGATCCGCCGGCCAATCCGCGGCTCGAGATCGCGTCGATCATGAAGCGTTTCGATGACGAAGATGCCGCGATCCTGTTCGGCAAGGTCGTCGGCTTCGATGTGCCGGTGATCGGCAATTTCCTTTCCAACCGCGGCAACTGCGAGGCCGCGTTCGGCTGCCACTTTCGCGACATCCGCGAGTTCATCGCCCGCGCCATCGGTTCGCCGCAGCCGCCGACGACCGTCGAGCGGGCGCCGGTGCACGAAGCCGTGCATCGCGATGGCTTCGACATCACGACGGCGCTGCCGGTGCTCACCCACACGGCGGAGGACGCCGGGCGCTTCATCACCGCGGGCGTCGTCATCGCCCGCGATCCCGATAGCGGCGTCTACAACGCCTCCTATCATCGCCTGCAACTTCTGGGACCGAAGCGGACCGCGATCCGGCTCGACTTCGGTCGCCATCTGCGCCTCGCGTGGGAGCGCGCCAAGGCGAAAGGCCAGCATCTGCCGATCGCAGTGTGCATCGGCACCGACATCGCGCTGCAATACACCGCCGCCACCATGGGCTCGCAGATGCCGGAGAACGCCGACGAAATCGCCGTTGCGGGCGGCCTATGCGGCCGGCCGCTGCCGGTGGTGCGCGCAGTGTCGCAGGACCTGCTCGTGCCCGCCGAGACCGAGATCGTGCTCGAAGGCGTGATCCGCTGCGATGAGACCATCACCGAGGGTCCGTTCGGCGAGTTCATCGGCTATCTCGCACAGGCGGAGGAAATGCCGGTGGTCGACATCACCGCCCTCACCCATCGCCGCCGCCCGATCTATCACGCCATCAACGGCTACGGCCGCGAGACCATCATGCTGCGCAAGTACGTGCTGGAGGCGAGCCTCTTGAAGGTGCTGCGCGCCGCGGTTCCGATCGTGATCGATGCCGAGATGACCGCCGGCGGCCTTCACCGCTTCCATGCGGTGCTGCAGATCAAGCGCACCTCGCCGGCGCACGACGGCCTGCAGCGCAATGCGATCCTCGCGGCGTTCGGCGCGCTCAAGGACCTCGACATGGTGATCGTGGTCGACCATGACATCGACATCCGCGATCCGCGCGACGTCGAGTACGCGCTCGCGACCCGCATGGAGGCCTCGCGCGACCTCATTGTCATTCCCGAGGCGCGCGGCCATGAATATGTGCGCAGCGGCAATCATGGCATCATCGCCAAGCTCGGCATCGACGCGACGGTGCCGTTCGCCGAGCAGCCGCGCTTCTCGCGCTACGCCTTCGCGCCGACCGACGCCACGGCGGAGAATTTTTCGCACGATGCGGCGCGGATTTCCGCTCTGTTGGATCTCTGAAGTGCGATTTCCCACCATCGTGCGTCGTCCCATCATGTGTCGTCGCCCGGCTTGACCGGGCGACCCAGTAACCACCGACTTTCGAAGTTGGGCCTGGCTCGATGTTTATGCGGCTTGGTCGGTGGTTACTGGATGCCCGCTTTCGCGGGCATGACATTGGAGATGTTTAAGCGTTAGAAACGGAACACAAGAGAGCAGGAGCACCTGTGATGGATGTGCGTGCGGCGGTGGCGACGGCGGCGGGGAAGCCGCTGGAGGTGACGACGGTCAAGCTCGACGGGCCCAAGGCCGGCGAGGTGCTGGTCGAGATCAAGGCGACCGGCATCTGCCACACCGACGAGTTCACGCTGTCGGGCGCCGATCCCGAGGGACTGTTTCCGGCGATCCTCGGCCACGAGGGCGCCGGCGTCGTCGTCGAGGTCGGGCGCGGACGTCACCTCGGTGAAGAAAGGCGACCACGTCATCCCGCTCTACACGCCGGAATGCCGGCAGTGCCAGTCGTGCCTGTCGCGCAAGACCAATCTCTGCACCGCGATCCGCGCGACCCAGGGCAAGGGCGTGATGCCGGACGGCACCAGTCGCGCTTCTCGCTCGGCGGCAAGCCGGTGCACCACTACATGGGCACGCTCGACCTTCGCGAACTTCACCGTGCTGCCCGAGATCGCGGTCGCGAAAATCCGCGAGGACGCGCCGTTCGACAAGGTCTGCTACATCGGCTGCGGCGTCACCACCGGCATCGGCGCGGTCATCAACACCGCCAAGGTCGAGCCCGGCGCCAAGTGCGTCGTGTTCGGCCTCGGCGGCATCGGCCTCAACGTCATCCAGGGGCTGCGGCTGGTCGGCGCCGACATGATCATCGGCGTCGACCTCAACCCCGCGACGAAGGCGCTGGGGCGAGCGCTTCGGCATGACGCATTTCGTCAACCCGAAGGAGATCGGCGGCGATCTCGTGCCGTATCTCGTCGACATGACGAAGCGCGGCGCCGACCAGATCGGCGGCGCGGACTACACCTTCGACTGCACCGGCAACGTCACCGTGATGCGCCAGGCGCTCGAAGCGTGCCATCGCGGCTGGGGCGAGAGCATCATCATCGGCGTCGCCGGCGCCGGCAAGGAGATCGCGACGCGCCCGTTCCAGCTCGTCACCGGCCGGGTGTGGACGCGGCACCGCCTTCGGCGGCGCGCGCGGCCGCACCGACGTGCCGAAGATCGTCGACTGGTACATGGACGGCAAGATCGAGATCGACCCGATGATCACCCACACGCATGCCGCTCGACGACATCAACAAGGCGTTCGACCTGATGCACGCCGGCGAGTCGATCCGCAGCGTGGTGTTGTTCTGACCGTGCGGTTGGTTGCCACGTCATTCCGGGGCGCCGAAGCTCAGCGAAGGCGAGCCCGGAATGACGACGCAAGTGGGAAAGCGACATCCAACATGCTGAACGAAACGTTGCAGCCGGCCCGGCAATTGCGCGGCCCTCGCGCACGCGACCCTAACCGCGGCCCCCGAAATCGCGCTCGCTTCGGCCCGTCTTATCCGAACGGCAGGATTTGATCCGTATTGTTCGAAAGTTCATAAGGGATTGTCGCGCCCATGTTCGGCTTCTGGGAAGACTGGTGTGACTTTGCCGCGCTTGGCCTCGAAGCCCAGAGCGTGATTGCAATGCGCCTCCTCAAAATCGCGGCGGGCGGCCCCGCCGCTGATGCGGAATGCAGGCGCATGGTCCAAGAGAAATTCATCGCCGTCGCTGCTGCCCAAGTGGCCGCACTCGACGCGCTCGCCGGCGGCAAGAGCGTGGACATCGCCTCGCGCCTCGCACTCGCTCCGATCAAACGGAGCGTGCACGCCAATCGCCAGCGCCTGTCGCGCGGGTGGCCTTGAGCCGCGTTGCCCAACGCTGCGAGATCGACTCCACCTAACTGACTGATACAACTTTATAATTTGGCGATGCGCAGCGCGCCGGCGCTGCCGCTTTTCCCTGAGAACAGGGAAAAGAATAGGGAAATGCTTTTGGAGTGCACCCGTAGAGTGAGACACGGAAATAAGGAACAGTTCTCGGAGGGGAGAACTGATGTCCGAACGCAAACGGCGTGTGTTTGAGCGAGAGCTGAAGCTTTCGGCGGTGGCCCGGGTGATGGCCGGGGAGGGCGTTCCGGCCGTGGCGGCGGAGTTGGGGGTTCCGGCCGGGCTTTTGTACAAGTGGCATCTGTGTTTTCGCCGGAGCGGACCTAACGGCCTGCGGTTCGCCGGGCGGCCGCAGGGATGTTGGCCGGCTGGCGAGCCTGAGCCGGCGCAGCCTGCGGAGTTGCAAGAGCTTGCCGCGGCGCGCAAACGGCTCGCCGAGCTGGAGCGCAAGATCGGCCAGCAACAGGTGGAACTGGATTTTTTTCGGCAAGCCTTGCGGCAAGTCGGGGGAACGCGCCGGCCGAGCGACGGGCCTGGCGTGCCGGCGTCTACGCGATCATCGCGGCGATGACGTCACCCCGGCCGCAAGGCGAACTCACGGTCGAGCGGATGTGTGTGCTGGCGGGGGTAAGCCGCGCCGGCTATTACCGCCGCCTGGGGGCATGTGCGCCCCGTCGGGAAGAGACGGCAGTGCGCGATGCGATCCAACGCGTGGCGCTGGCCAATCGGCGCTATGGCTACCGGCGGATCGCGGCGCAGCTGCGCCGCGACGGGTTTATGGCGAACCACAAACGGGTGTTGCGACTGATGCGGCAAGACAATCTGCTGTGTCTGCGCAAACGTCCGTTCGTGTCCGTAGCGTGTGAAGATGTCCGCGGTTTGTAGCACATCAAATGTCCGCTTCTGTTGTTGTTGGGGCCTGTGGGGCTTGTGGGCAACGCGCTAGCGTTGTCCACAAACCCACAGGTCTGTGTGGGCCGCCGAGCGGAGTTAAGCGGCTTTAGGCACGACATCTTTGGGTTTTCCAGTTGGATCGAATAGCGCCAGGCAGCGCGGTCCGTCGAAGATGGCGCGGTGGCCGTCGGGATATTGATGGACCCTCACGGTTGCGCGGACGTAGTGGTTGCGGTGACGTTGCGGGGGAATTTGGAGGCTGCGCCGGTTGAAGGACACGCAATTGTCGGCGCCGACCACGCGGTCCTCCTGGATGCACAGCACGTCCGCCAGCGGCCGGCCGACATAGGGCACGAAGGCGCTGCCGGGTTCGGCGGCGGCCACCGCGAAGCGGGCATTGTAGTCGGGCACGAAGCGATCCCTGATGTAGCGGTTGGCGGCTGCGACGGTCTTGATCCTGGCCAGCCGCAGTTCCTGCGGCAGCCGCTTCTGCAACGTTCCAAACGCCCGTTCCATGCGCCCGCGGGCCTGGGGCGAATAGGACGGGATGTGGGTGATGCCGAGCTGGGACAGCGCGCGGCCGACCTGGGTGAACTGGGTCTTGTCGACCTTGCTGCTGTCCTTGGGGGTGACGAAGTAATGGGAGCCCCGATCGGTGTAGAACGCGCCGAACAGGCCGTATCGCTCGATCGTCTCGGCGAGGCCGCAAAAGCTCGACATCGTGCCCTCCTCCTCGACCAGGAAGGCCGAACAGATTTGCCCGGTGGCATCGTCAAGCGTGACGATGAGGTCGAGATCGCGCGCAAGCGCCGCGATCCAGCGATGGGTCGAGCCATCCTGGAACAACAGCATTCCGGGCAGCGGACGGCGGGTGCGCTTCTTGCGATGCGCACCTCGGCGCTTCGCCTTCGCCACCAGTCCGGCGGCCTGCAACGACAGCCGCGTCACGGTGTAGCAAAGCTTGTAATTGTGCCGCTTCACCAGCTGCTCGTGGAAATGCTTCACGGTGAAGTCGCGGTAGCGCTCCCGGAAAAGCTCCTGCATCCGCGCAAGCTCGCCCGCGGGCGCCCGGCGCGGCGATATCTTGCCGATCCGCCGATCGCGCAGACCTACCACCCCATCCTCCTCGTAGCGGTTGCACAGCCGGCGGAAATTCCGCCCCGACATCCCCAGCAGTTCTCCAGCCTCCTCAGCGGTCAGGCCGCGACCTTGGTACTGCTCAAACGCCTCCGCAAAACGCCTCACAAAAACCTCCCATAGCACCGTCGCCCGCCGCATCGCCGCGACGGGTTTATGGCGAACCACAAACGGGTGTTGCGACTGATGCGGCAAGACAATCTGCTGTGTCTGCGCAAACGTCCGTTCGTGGCGGTGACGACCGACTCGCGCCATGATTGGCGCGTGGTGCCGAACCTGGCGCGCGGCCTTCTGCCAAGCGGGCTTGATCAGTTGTGGGTCGCGGACATCACCTATGTCCGCCTGCTGGAGGAGTTCGCTTACTTGGCGGTGGTGCTCGATGCGTTCAGCCGGCGGGTGATCGGCTGGGCCTTGGACAAGCATCTGCGGGCGAGCCTTGCCACCGCGGCCCTCGGCATGGCGATCGCGGCGCGCCGGCCGACGCCCGGCAGCCTGATCCATCACTCCGATCGCGGGGTGCAGTACGCCTGCTGTGAGTATGCCGCCATGCTGGAGGCCCACGCCATCCAGCCCAGCATGAGCCGCGTCGGCAATCCCTACGACAACGCCAAGGCGGAGAGCTTCATGAAGACACTCAAGCAGGAGGAGGTCGATGGCCGCAACTATCGCGATCTTGCCGCGGCGCGCGCCGCGATCGGCGTCTTCATCGACGATGTCTACAATCGTCAGCGCCTGCATTCGGCCCTGGCCTATCGACCGCCGGCCGAGTTCGAAGCGAAGCTACACTCGATCGCACCCGCAGCTGCTTGCGGCGACCTCGGGGCACGGCCTTGATCGCTCGGATCGCCGAGTGTTCGAACGCGCCGCTGCCGTCAAGGACGACAGCGTCGCCGCTACGCGGTAAATCCTTGACGGCAGCGGCGCGTTCAAACCAAGGCCATCCAAGCGATCAAGGACTGCTGACGATCAAGCGAAAGTCTGCCACATACATCGCCGAACGGGGACCCACACAGGCACCCCGTTCAAACAAAGTTACCAGTGCAACCAGTTCCTTGTTTCCTGTCTCACCGCAGGGGTGCACTCCACTTTTTTCGCCCCGCCCCGATTGCATAGGTCGATCGAAAAGGCCCGCCCGCCAACGAGTTGAGAGGAGACGATGCGACATCGGACCATAAACCTGAGGGAAACCGGCGAGCAGGCCGAAGGCGGCAAGAACTATCCCGGTCAGCCAGGTGGACTTGTATTGACATAAGACTATTGTTATCATAATAGTCCTATTTTTGCAAGGCCCGTCTCCCGGACGGCCATCTCCCCCGGTCGCGGCTAGCAGCACGCGAGATGCCGCCGAATGGTTTGTCTCGCGTCGCTCGAGGATAGCTGCAGCAACTCCGAAAATGCGTTGCCGACTCTTCACGCGTGTGGAAATCTGCCGGCTGTCGCAGGCGCCTGCATTGGACTTTGATGGAGCATTTTATGAGAGTGTCGTCAGTGAAAGTCGGTTCGACAATTTCGAGCACGATCAAATTTTCCGCCATCGTTACGGCCTTGTTAGCAATAGCAACGATTGGCTCTTCGACGGCAACGTGGTCGGCAAAAATCACTCCGGGCTACGCACCGTCGTGTAACGGTCTGCATGGTGCGAAACTGGACGCCTGTCAAAAACAGAGGGCGCTGGCCGAGGCTAAGGCACAGGCGAACGGCACCGGTGGAAGAATAAAGGGAAAGGGATCTAAGTATAACGACTGCATGGCTCGTGCCGGCGGGTTTAGCGTGGATAGCGCGACGCCCACCTCCTGGGCTAAGGATTGTTGATCCAGCTTAGCCTAGCGGCTGATTTCTGATCCCCACCAATCAGTCGATGATATTGGTACCCTCCATATTCGCGCGGGCGACATTCTCCTTCATTTGCTGCAGCCGTTCAGGCGAGTGCCCTTGCCACTTCGTAACTTCGGCTATGACTCGCAGGGGATCGCGGGAGCGATATGAAAGCGTCGGATTACCGGGAAACTTTTTATCCGTTAGGTTCGGATCGTCCATGATCGGCCCGGTCGGCTCTACGACATAAATTCGCTCTCGTCCGTTGCCGACGGCCAGCTCAGCGCCCCAGATCGCCGCATCCAGCATGGCCGCGAAATAAACCCAAGACAGTGGCTTAACGTCCGTGAAATTGGACTGACAGCCAACGACGATCAGGTCTCCGGGTCTCAAATCGGCTCGCGTGCCGTGGAAGAATGATTGTGAAAACACGGTTGCAACAGACGACATAAGATGCCCCCCAAGTCGCTAGCTCGCACTGACAAGGTGATTGAACAGACCATCCCGAGGCAGAAGCACTTATGTCGGCTGCTGGCCCTCCTCGGAACTCCGCCTGTGTCCCGGTTCCACGTCACCAAAAGAAGGCGTGGCGGACAACAATATTGCAAGGGCCGAAATTTCGCCTCGGCGCGATCAAAAGCCGCGCGGGCCGAAGACCTTGATGCCGTACTTCTTTTCGAGCGCTCGGCCGAAGCGGTATTTCATTTCCGGACCCTCATAGGTCGCGGGCGGCGCGCGCTGGTAGTCGGGCTCGGATTCAACGCGCAGGCGGATGAAATACGGGCCGGGCGCGGCGACGATCTCGGGCGTCCGGCGCTCCAGGTCGGCGAGATTGTCGATAGTTGCGACCTGGCGAATGCCGGTCCCTTTTGCGATCAGGGCGTAGTCGGAGTTATCCTGGTTCACCATCGGCATGGTGTCGACGGTCTGGTAACGCTGATTGTCGACGACGAAATGTTTCAGGTTCTTGGGCTGCTGGCCGGCCTCGGTGAGGAGGCAGCCGAGATTCATCGACAACGAGCCGTCGCTGTTGAGCACCCATACCGGCACCTCGGGCAGCGCCGTGGCGAGGCCGAGGGCAAAGCTCGCGGCGAAACCCATGCCGCCGTGCATGTAAAACGAATCCTCGCTCTGGGTGACCGCCCACCACTCGTTGGCCGCCATGCCGAGCGCGCACACCACGATGGCATCGCCCCGATGTTTTGCCAGCACGGCCAAGGCCTCGCGCGTCTTCATGCGTTTTTCACTCCGAGCAGGCGCTTGGTCAGGAACAGCACGAATGGCCGCTTCTGCAGCCGGTGCCATTCGTAGGCATCGGGAATGCGCTCGATCTCCTCCGCCTTGTCGATCACCTGGAAGGGAAAATCATACGCCTGCAACAGCGGGTGCGTGCGGCGGCCCTGCACTTCCTGATAGACCTTGTGATCGTCGATCGAGCCGCGCGCGCTGACGATGCAGAACACCGGAATCGCATGGCGCAGGCACAGCGTCGCCATCTCTCCGGTGCACGTCAGCAGCCCGGTATTGCCCATGATCGCGACCGAACGCATGCCGCCGAAGAACGCGCCGGCGCAGATCGCAATGGTCTCGGCCTCGCGCCCGACCGGGATGTGCTTGATCTGGTTGCCCGCACTGACAGTGCGGATCAATCCGTTGACCCAGTCGTCCGGCAAGCTCGCGGCGAGCCGCACGCCCGCCTTCACAAGCTGGGCGTGAATTTGTTCGTTGACATCCATCAGGCTGAAACTCGGGAAAGAGAACGACGACGAGACAATAGCGAAGACTCGTGGGGTGGGCAAAGGCGGCCGGGGCGAAGTTCGCTTTGCCCACCCTGGCGGTCCTGATATATCCGCGCCTCTCGCCTCGCTTCTTCATGGAGCACGTAATGGACCTCGGACTGAAGGGTAAGGTCGCGCTCGTGACCGGATCGAGCCGCGGCATCGGGCGCGGGGTCGCGCTCACGCTCGCGGAGGAAGGCTGCGACGTGATGCTGACCGGGCGCGACGAGGCCGCGCTCGCCGAGGTCTCGGGCCTCATCGAGAAGCACGGACGGCGGGCGAAATCGACGACCCTCGACCTCCGCAAGGACGGCGCCGCGACGGAATTGATCGAGGCCGTAAAATCGAACTTCGGTCGGCTCGATATCCTCGTGAACAACGCGGGCACGACAAAACGGGGCGATTTCCTTGCGCTGACCGACGATGATTGGGCAGAGGGCTATGCGCTGAAATTCTTTGCGCACGTGCGGCTGTCGCGTGCCGCCTGGCCGCTGCTCTCCGCTGCGCACGGCTCGATCGTCACCATCGGCGGTACCAGCGGCCGCATTCCGATTGCGGCCTTCACCATCGGCTCGTCGGTCAATGCCGCTTGCGCCGCATTCGCCAAGGCGCTGGCCGATCGTGGCAAGACCGACAACGTCCAGGTCAATACGATTCATCCAAGTTACGTCGAGACCGAGCGCTTTTGGCGCCGGATCAAGGCCGACGTGGAGCGCACCGGCAAGACGGAAGCCGAGGTGCGCGAATGGCACCGTGCGGACATCAACGTCACGCGGTTCGGTACACCCGAGGATATCGCAAATCTCATCGCGTTCATGGTGTCGCCCCGTGGACGCTGGCTTCATGGGGCGACCATCGACATGGATGGCGGCGAGGTGCCGACGGTATGAGGCTTCGCCTCTGCGTTCATCGCCCGTTCGCTGACCCGAGACCGCGTCAGCGCATGGCGTGCAGAAACTCGGCGCCGACTCCGATGTCATAATCGCGCACCGCGAAGGTGAGCGTGTCGGGCTGGGAATCGTAGAGCGCGAGCATCAAGGTCAGGTCGGCGAGCGTCTCCGCGGTGCGGAACATCGTCGCCATGGTCATGCCGAACGGATCGTCCAGCACGCGGTGGAGGAATCCTGAGCTGTGCTCGCGCTCGAATGTGATGCGACCGATCGACCACGGCAGGTGCGGGATGGGCACGCTCGCGCCGCGCTCCAGATAGATCTTAAGCCCACGCAGCGAGGGCCGGAACGGCTCGAACAGCGCGCGGCCGTCGGCATCGAGATCGTGGAGTTCGAGCGGCGTGTCGAGCCGCATCATGATGGTGACGGAATTGTCGAAGGCGCGCCACATCCGCGCCTTCCAGCCGATCGGCTTCAGGACCAGCCGCAGGCATCGGCTCTCCGGCGGCGCCGTCGTTTCGCGATAGGGTTCGAGAGAGGTCATTGCACGTCCCAAACAAGGTAGTGGCACGAAACCACATCTCCGGCGCGAATCCAATTCGGCAGCCAAAGATCGGGAATGCACTTGCACCACGGGGCTACGATGCCCCGACAAAAGCTGGCATAATGCTGTCGATCTGCGCCGCGGCGCGGGCAAAAAGATGGGAGGACGATGATGTCGGAGCGCGACGATATTCCGGACATGAAGCGGCGCCAGTTCTTCAAGGGCGCGACGCTCGCCGGCGCCGCCGCACTCTCCATGCCGCGCGAGACGGCGGCGCAAACACCGGCGCCGCGGGCCGGCGTTCCCCTTCCCGATCGCGCCGCCGAGACGGCGGTACCCGCCCCGCTCGAGGTGCTGACGCAAGGGCGCAGCGGCAGCGACTTCATGATCGACTGCCTGAAGAATCTCGGCTTCGAGTACATGGCGGCGAATCCAGCCTCGAGTTTCCGCGGCCTGCACGAGTCCCTCATCAACTACGGCGGCAACGTCAACCCGGAATTCCTCACCTGCTCGCACGAGGAAATCTCGGTCGCCATGGGGCACGGCTACTACAAGATCGAGGGCAAGCCGCTGTGCGTCTTCGCCCACGGTACCGTCGGGCTCCAGCACGCCACCATGGCGCTCTACAACGCCTGGTGCGACCGGGTGCCGGTCTACATGGTGGTCGGCAATGTCCGCGACGTGCAAATGCGGCGGCCGGGCGTCGAATGGAACCACACCGCGCAGGATGTCGGCGTCATCGTGCGCGACTACGTCAAGTTCGACGATTTTCCGGCAACGCTCCAGCACTTCGCCGAGTCGTCGGTGCGCGCCTACAAGTTCGCGATGACGCCGCCGACCGCGCCGGTGCTGATCGTCGCCGATGCCGAGTTGCAGGAAGATTCGGTGCCGGAGGACGCCAAGCTGCGGATTCCGAAGCTGCCGCACGTGGCCTACCCGCAGGGCGACTCGGGCGCCGTCGCCGAGACTGCCCGGCTGCTGGTCGACGCCGAAGCTCCGGTGCTGATCGCGGACCGCTATGCGCGCACCCCGGATGGCGCGCGTCATCTCGTCGAGCTTGCCGAACTGCTGCATTGCCCCGTTATCGACACCAGCGGCCGCCTCAACTGCCCCAGCCGCCATCCGCTCAACCAGAGCGGGCGGGCGCGCGCGCACATCTCCCGCGCCGACGTCGTTCTCGGGCTCGAGCTCAGCGACTTCTGGGCTTCGATCAATTCCTATCGCGACCAGGTCCACCGCAGCTCGCAGCCGATCGTGAAGGCGTCGGCGAAGACGATCAGCCTCGGCAGCGGCGACCTCTACATGAAATCGAACTTTCAGGACTTCCAGCGGTTTGCCGACGTTGACCTGGCGATTGCGGCCGACGCCGAGACAACCATGCCGGCGCTGATCGAAGCCGTGCGCCGTCGCGTCAACGGCGAGCAGAAGGCGCTCTATGAGGATCGCGGCAGCAAGCTCGCGGCCGCTCACCGCGCCGATTTCGAGCGGGCGCGCATCGACGCGACCTATGGCTGGGACGCAAGCCCGATCACCACCGCGCGGCTGTGCATGGAAGTCTGGGCGCAGATCAAGGACGAGGACTGGTCGCTGGTGTCGCCGACCGCTTCGGTCAGTTTTTGGCCGCAGCGGTTGTGGAAGATGGAGAAGCCGTACCACTTCATCGGCGACGGCGGCGGCATGGGCATCGGTTATTGCGCCTCCGCCGCGGCCGGCGCCGCGCTTGCCAACCGCAAGCATGGCCGGCTCTCGGTATCGCTGCAGAACGACGGCGACCTCCTGATGACCATCGGCGTGCTGTGGACGGCGGCGCACCACCGCATTCCGGTGCTGTACGTGATGCACAACAACCGGGGCTACCATCAGGAACTGATGCACGTGCAGCGCATCGCCGACCGGCGCATGCGCGGCATCGACCGCCCGTTCATCGGCACGACATTGCGCGATCCCTACATCGACTACGCCAAGATCGCGCAGGGGATGGGGATCGCGGCCATCGGGCCGGTCGATGATCCGAAAGACCTCGCGCTTGCGCTCAAGCGCGCCATTGCGATCGTCAAGAGCGGCGAGCCCGCCTTGATCGACGTCGTGACCCAGGGCCGATGACGGAGGCGAAAGTGATCAGACTTGTTCGCATTTCGGCGATCGTCGCCGCCTGCACCTTCAGCCTGGGCGTTCAGGCTCAAGACGCGCCGACCGGTAATACGGCGAAGGGCAAGCAGCTCTACCTCGCCGACGGCTGCAGCTCGTGCCACGGCACGGTCGGGCAAGGCGGCGGTGGGCGCACCGGCGGACTGCGGCTGGCACGCATGGGCATTCCATTCCGCGCGTTCCTCAACCAGGTGCGCCATCCGCGCAACGAAATGCCGCCCTATGTCGCGGCGGTTCTGTCCGACCAGGACGTGAGCGACATCTATGCCTTCATCGCCAGCCTACCGCCGCCGCCGGACGTGAAAAGCATTCCGATCCTGAACAATTGATGAGCCCGTCCGCGGCCAGCGTATGGCGGTGGTGATGTGCAGCGAACCGACGCTTCGCGGGCGTACGCGTCCCTAAAATTCCACGTCAAGCTCCAACACCTCTTCGGGCTCGTTCTTGGCGGCCGCAACCCATTCGCTCATGTAGGGCATCGCCATGATGGTCTTGCAGTAGTCGGCGCAGACCTGATCGAGCTTCACGTTATAGGTGAGGAAGCGGGTGCAAACCGGCGCATACATGGCGTCGGCCATGCTCGGGGACGCACCGAACAGATACGGGCCTTTCGAGGCCGCGAGGCACTCGCGCCAGATCGTCGCGATGCGATCGATGTCGGCCTGGGCGCCGGCCCAGACCTTGAAGCCCGGATAGTTGCCCTTGATGTTCATCGGCAGCGCGGAGCGCATGTTGCTGAAGCCGGAGTGCATTTCGCCGGAGACCGAGCGGCAGCGCGCCCGCGCCGCCGAATTGTTGGGAAGCAGCCCGGCTTCGGGAAACTTCTCGTGCAAATATTCGGCGATCGCGAGCGTATCCCAGACCTTGATGCTGCCGTTGACGAGCGACGGCACGAGAAAGGACGGCGACAGCAGCAGAAGCTCGGCCCTCGTGGACGGATCGTCGGCTGGGACTGCCTGCTCGTCGAAATCGAGCCCCGCCATCTTGCACAGCAACCAGCCACGCAGCGACCACGAGCCGTAGTTCTTGCTCGCTATCATCAGCTTGGGCTTGTCCATACTTCACCGTCCCCATCGCCATCCCGGCGCCGCTAGCCGCCGGCAACGATGTTCAAAATTTTGTCGCACTGCAACAAAAATTACACTAGCCTTGGGCCAAGGGTACTGGACGACCGGTTGCCGGACCGTGCGTCCAAGGGGCAAAGATGCTTTATCAAGCCTATCAGGCTCATTGCGACTTCATGGTTCCGGTGCGCACTTTCGCCAGCCTGGCGGCGACGGTGCTCGGGCCTCAATTCGTAAACAATGCGGGCGTTTTGAACAACCTGACGGCAGCCTATGAGCTGATCGCGCGCGCCGGGTTGAGCCACGATCGACCGTCCTTCGACATCGGCAGCGTGACGGTCGGCAACCGCGAGGTCGCCGTGCGGGAGGAGGCGCGGCGGGTCACACCGTTCGCGACACTCCTGCATTTCAAGAAAGACGTCGACATCGCACAGCCCTCGGTGCTGGTGGTCGCGCCGTTGTCGGGACATTTTGCGACCCTGCTGCGGGCGACCGTCAAGACCATGCTCGCCGAGCACGACGTCTACATCACCGACTGGCACAATGTGCGCGACGTCGCCTATTCCCACGGCCGGTTCGGCTTCGACGATTACATCCAGCACATCATCGATTTTCTGGAAGCCATCGGGCCGGGCGCGCACATCGTGGCGGTATGTCAGCCCTGCGTTGCCGCCCTCGTCGCGACGGCGGTCATGGCGCAATCGCAACATCCGGCGCAGCCGCGCAGCATGACGCTGATGGCGGGGCCGATCGACACGCGCGTGCATCCGACCAAGGTCAACGAGCTTGCCAATTCGCGGCCGATCGATTGGTTCGAGCGCAATCTCATCGCCGGCGTACCGATGCGCTATCCGGGCGCATTCCGCAGGGTGTATCCGGGCTTTGTCCAGCTCACCGCCTTCATGAGCATGAACATCGAGCGCCACGTCAAGGCGCATCGGGAGCTTTACGAGAACCTTGCCGCCGGCGACATCGAAAAGGCCGAGGTGACGAAGGCGTTCTACGACGAGTACTTTGCCGTGCTCGATCTCGCGGCGGAGTTCTACCTCGAGACCGTGCGGCTCGTGTTCCAGGAGCACGCGCTGCCGCTCGGAAAACTCAAATGGCAGGGCTCACCCGTCGAGCCGCGCGCCATCCGCCGCACCATGCTGCTGACCGTCGAAGGCGAACGCGACGACATCTGCGCCGTCGGCCAGACCCTGGCGGCACACGATCTGTGCAGCGGGCTGCGCCCTTACCTCAAGCGCCACCATATGCAGGCCGGCGTCGGCCACTACGGCGTCTTCAGCGGCTCACGCTGGACGAACCAGATCTATCCGATCCTGCGCAACGTCATCCTGTCGAGCGAATAGCGCTCAAGCGGCGTCACTGCGCCCGTAGCGGCCGAGTGGGCGCGCGCGTCCTTCGCGCCTTGGTCGTGAAACGACCTTCGCGGTGATATCGTCGCGACGACGACCGGAGGCGTCGCGATGAAATGGTCCGCATTCGCCGTCGCGACCGAAGTGCCGCGCGGCGTTCCCATCGTGCTTGCAGCGGTCGCCGGCTTTGTCGACGCGTGTACGTTTCTCGGCTTGTTTGGTCTGTTCGTTGCGCAGGTGACCGGCAGCTACGTGGTGGCCGGCACCCACGCTGCGATCGGTTGGCCGGAGGCGACCGTGCTGCTCGCCGTTCCGGCCTTTATCGCCGGCGGGATTGCCGCGACAATCGTCGCGGTCGCAGCTCAGGCCAAAGGCAGATCGGCGCTCGTCTGCGTCCTCGCCCTCGAAACCCTGACGCTGATCGGCTTCATCGCAGCGTTTGCCGCGGGCGCGGCATGTTCCGGCGAGGCTTCGCCGCTCGTGATCACTGCTTCGCTCCTCGGTCTTGCCGCCATGGGTGAGCAGAGCGCGTCGGTGCGCTTGCTGATGCGTGGCGTCGCCTCGACCAACGTCATGACGACCAATACCAGCCAGATCACCATCGAGATGACGCAACTCGCGATCGCGCGGCTCTTCCGCGGGCGCGGCGCCGGACCCGACGAAGCGTCGAAGGACGAGGCCTGCCGCCGGCGGCTCGGTCGCGACTTGCCGCTCCCGCTCGCCTTCCTCTGCGGCACGGTGATCGGCGCGTTGGCCTACCATAGAGCGGGCTTCTGGGTGATCGCAGCGCCGGTCGCTGCGGTTGCCGGACTCACCCTCTGGGCCGCGCGAGCCCCACCCCTATCGCCGCGCGGATAATTGGTCGAACAAGGTCGGCTCGTCGTCGCGCTTGGCGCCTTCGATCGCGAGGAGCCGCTGCTTCGTCGCAACGCCGCCATGGGCCGAGAAGCCGCCCGCCTTGCGGCCGGCGGCGACAACGCGATGGCAGGGCACGATGACAGGACACGGATTGCGCCCCATCGCCGCGCCGACGTCGCGTGCATCGATGCCGTCACCAAGCTTCGCCGCGATGGCGCCGTAGGTGAGCACACGACCGGGCGCGATGGTGCGCGCCACCTCATAGACGCGGCGATCGAACTCGGGGACGCGCTCAAGATCGAGAACGACGTCGGAGAGGTTACGAGCTTCGCCGTGGGTCAGCGCGATGATGCCATCGATCGCGCGCGCAACTTCGGGCGGAGGCGTTGTCTCTTGCGCCGCAGGGAAACGGCGCGAGAGGCGGGCGCGCGTTGCGGCATCGGTCGCTTCCGGAAGCTGCACGGCCACGACTCCGCGGGCACTCCAGGCAATGCCGCAGCGGCCGATAGCCGTGTCAAACAGAGCGAAACCTTGCGCCGTCATGGCAATCCGCTCGTCGCTACGTTGTCGACAATTCGTAGCCCGGATGAGCGCAGCGACATCCGGGATGGCGTAGCCTTTATCCAAAAAAGTCCCCGGATGTCGCTGCGCTCATCCGGGCTGCGCTACGGGATCAGCTTCGCCTTACGACTTGCCGCCCAGGATGCGCTTTGCCCACCAGCCGGCGCGACGCGGGCCTTCCGGCGTCGATGCGGCGGACGCGGGCGTCTCAGCAGCCGGCGCCTCTGTAGCCGGCGGCGGCATCGGAGCTTCGGCTGCCTGCGTTACACCGCCGCCGAAGAATGGTGCCGGCTCGCGCACAGTCGAGCGCCGCTTCGACGACTCGGGTTTGGCCGCTTCAGGTGGCGCCACGGGTTCAGGCTCGGATCTCGCCGTTTCGAACTCCTCGGCGGCAGCCGGTTGGGCTGACGGTGCGCCATTGATCTCGCCCGCCGGGCGATAGTCAGGTTGGCCATGCTCGGCGGTTTCGTGCGGGAGCACTTCGGACGGCGGTCCGCCGAAATCAGCGACAGCGTGAGCCACTTCCTCGTCGATTGGGGGCACATCATGCTCCGGCGCCCGGGAAGCGCCTTCGCCCTCGTCGCGGCGGCCACGACGTCCACCGCGACGGCCACGCCGACGACGGCGGCGAGCATCGCCGTTGCCGTCGCCACGCGCGTAGCGCGGCTCGCCTTCCCCGCTTCCTTCGACGGCCTCGCCGTTCGCCTCACCCTGCTCATCGGCTTCGGCGAAACTCTCGCCTTCGGTAAACTCGCCCTCTTGCTCGCCCTCTTGCTCGCCCTCTTGCTCACCCTCTTGGCCGCCCTCGCGCTCGGCTTGCCGCTGCCGGCCTTCCCCGGCAGCATAACCGCCCTCGCGCGGCTCGCCGCGCCGGCCACGGCGACGACGCCGGCGGCGACGACGACCATTGTCACCGCGCTCGCCGCCTGCCTCCGCAAACTCTTCTTCATGTTCACCTTCACCTTCGCCGGGCTCCGCGCCTTCGGCCTCGAAAGCCTCGGCCTCTTCTTCCTCGTCGATTCCCTCTTCGAGTTCTTCGGCTTCTTCCGTCTCCTCGGCTTCGGCCTCATGTTCGGTGATCGGAATGCTGATCGGCCGCGCTGACTGGGCGGCAATGGTGCGGGCCTGGTCGAGGCTGTGCACCTGCTCGCCCCGCTCGATCGCAAACGGCAGCTGGCCGCTGATGGTGGGATCGGCAGTCACCGTTACGGTGATCTGGAAGCGCTGTTCCAGGTCCGAGAGGTGCGAGCGCTTCTGATTGAGCACGTAAAGCGCGATCTCGGAGCGCGTGCGCAGAATGATGTTGTGGGTCGCCCCGCGCTGCAGCGTCTCCTCGATCATGCGCAGGCATTGCAAGGCGACCGAAGCGACCGAGCGCACGTGGCCGGTCCCGCCGCAATGGGGACATTTGTCTGTCGAGCTTTCCAGAACGCTGGTGCGGATGCGCTGACGCGACATCTCCAACAGGCCGAAATGGGAAATGCGGCCGACCTGGATACGGGCGCGGTCGTTCTTGAGGCACTCCTTGAGTCGCCGCTCGACCGAGCGGTTGTTGCGCTTCTCGTCCATGTCGATGTAGTCGATGACGATCAGCCCGGCGAGGTCGCGCAGCCGCAGCTGGCGGGCGATTTCCTCGGACGCCTCGAGGTTGGTCTTGAGCGCCGTGTCCTCGATATGATGTTCGCGGGTCGCGCGTCCCGAATTGACGTCGATCGCGACCAGCGCCTCCGCCTGATTGAGGACGATATAGCCGCCGGAGCGCAGTTGCACGACCGGCGAGAACATCGCGTCCAACTGGCTTTCGATCCCATAGCGGGTGAAGAGCGGCTGACTCTTCAGGATAGAGCTTCACGTTCTTCGCGTGGCTCGGCATCAACATGCGCATGAAATCGCGGGCATCGCGATAAGCGTCCTCGCCCGCGACGATCACCTCGTCGATGTCTTTGTTGTAGAGGTCGCGGATCGACCGTTTGACCAGCGATCCTTCCTCGTAGACGAGGGTCGGCGCCGTCGATTTCAGGGTGAGATCGCGCACCGTCTCCCACGCCCGCAGCAGATACTCGAAATCGCGCTTGACCTCGGTCTTGGTCCGCGCCGCGCCGGCGGTACGCAGGATCACACCCATGCCTTCCGGGACTTCAAGATCCTGTGCGATCTCCTTGAGGCGCTTGCGATCTTGCACATTGGTGATCTTGCGGCTGATACCGCCGCCGCGTGCCGTATTGGGCATCAGCACCGAGTAGCGGCCGGCGAGCGAGAGATAGGTGGTCAGCGCCGCGCCCTTCGTGCCGCGCTCCTCCTTCACCACCTGCACCAGCATGATCTGCCGGCGCTTGATCACCTCTTGAATCTTGTACTGCCGACGGAACCGCGGCGCGCGGTCCGGCACCTCTTCCATGGCATCGGCACCGCCGACCGACTCGACGATCTCCTCCTCCTCGGCCGCTTCGCCATTGCCCTCTTCATCGGACGGTACGACCGCGGCCTCGCGCGCCTCTACTTCGACGGCCTCCGCCTCTGCCGATTCTTCGTCGGAGACTTCGTCAGCATACGAATCGTCGGCGAGTTCCTCCTCACGCGACTCGTCGTCCGACTGTTCTTCCGATGCAGGCGACGCCTCATCACGGACAGGCGGCGCTGGCTCAGTCGCTGCCGACGCGACCGTTTCGTCGCGGCGCGCCGGCTCCGTGTCGCGCGTTTCGCTCGCGCCCACGCGCCCGAGATGAGTATGATCCGCCGCTCCCTCGTGGGCCAAGTCGGACGTGACTTCGTGGAACTTCATGAGGCGCGTTTACCTCATGGTTTTCGCCGGTGTGGTGCTCGTGCTCCGACGCCACATCGGCAGGGGGCAAACCACGATCCCACGGCTGCTCGCTTCCCGCCGCCTCGACCGGTTCGCTCGTGACCGTCTCGTCGCTGCGCCGATGGCTTGCTCGACGATGGCGCGGATGCTGGTGCCGCATGCCGGCCCGGCGGTCAGCCTCGGCCTCAGCGTCGCGGTGCGCGCGTTCCTCCTCGGCAATCAGCGCTTGCCGATCGGCCACCGGGATCTGGTAGTAGTCGGGATGGATTTCGCTGAACGCCAGGAACCCGTGGCGATTGCCACCATAATCGACGAAGGCGGCCTGGAGCGACGGCTCGACCCTCGTGACCTTGGCGAGATAGATATTTCCTCTTAGTTGCCGGCGGCTCGCCGAACTCGAAGTCGAACTCCTCAACGCGGTTACCGCGAACGACGACCACCCGTGTCTCTTCCGGATGGGTGGCGTCGATGAGCATCTTGTTGGCCATGGATATGTCTCTTGACGGCGCGCCGGGCGGCGTCTGCCCGGCGTCCGTGGGGAATCGGTCCAAGAGGCAAGTGGCCTGAAGAAGTCGATCCGGGGAACAGCGGGCGTGGACGCGGAACGTGGCGCGCCTTGCAGGGGGATTGATCGGGCAAGGGTCTGCCGCGGGCCAGTGGACAGGAATGCCTGTGCTGCCGCAGCGCGGCCGCGAATTGAGCAATCCCTGGCGGTATTGGCGATCACGGGTTCAACCCTCAAAACGAGAGCGGCAACGCTAAGACACGCTGCCTTGGGTATCCGCCGAGGATTCGCGCGAACGGTCGTTACGACCATATCGCAGTCCGGTCATCCTTAAGGGGGCATCGAGCCGACCCATCGCCTGATCCCCTGTGGATGGCTTGATGAACCGGGGTCGCCAAGACAGCGCTCATGCCCGAACGCGGCAGAACCAGAACCTTGAACCCTCAGCGATTCCTTTCTAAGCACCATAATTATTCATGGCAAGCCGCATCCGCCATGCCGGCGACCCATTGCTGGACATATCAACACGGTAACAAAATACCGCAGACTTGCGCTTCTGGGCCAAATCCCGCGCTTGTTGTGCGGCTCCTTGAAGATCGGTTAACCCGCGGCTCCTAACAGGGTAAGAGACTTCCGGGGATGAAATTCGCTGGAGAATTGGCGGTGATCCGCACACGCTCGGCCGAAGCGACGGCGGACCGCGGCCGGAATGGGCCGGCTTGGCTGATCGCGGCGCTGCTTCTTATTTTGCCGCCAACTGCCCCGGCCTTTGCCCAGTGGCCGCTTCCGACACCTGAGCCAACGGCCGCAGGGCCTACGACTGCGACCGATGCGCGCATCGCCGGTGACGACAAGCAGACCCGGCTTGTGGTTGATCTCTCCCGCCGGATTGACATGCGGGCGTTTACGCTCGCCGACCCCTACCGGGTCGTCATCGATATCCCGCAAATCAACTTCCAGCTTCCTGCCCGCACCGGCGAGCGCGGTCGCGGCCTCATCAAGGCCTTCCGCTACGGTCTCGTGATGGTGGGCGGCTCGCGCATCGTCGTCGACCTCACCGGACCCGTGCGCGTCGCCAAGGCCTTCGTCCTCGATGCCGTCGAGGGGCAGCCGGCGCGCATGGTGGTCGATCTCGTTCCGGTCGACCGCGAGACGTTCCTGCGGGCGAGTGCGATCGACAATCGCTTGCCGCGGCAGCCCCCGCCGCCCAAGCAGGAAGCGGCCGCCAGCGCCGCCGATTCCCGCCCGCTCGTAGTTATCGATCCGGGCCATGGCGGAATTGACACCGGCACCCATGCGCCGTCGGGCGAACTTGAAAAGAACCTGACTCTCGCATTTGCCACCATGCTGCGCGACAAGCTCGAAAAGACCGGCAAGTACCGCATCGCCATGACGCGCTCGGACGATACTTTCATCGAGCTTGCCGAGCGGGTGCGATTCGCGCGGCAGCGTCAGGCCCAGCTCTTCATCTCGATTCATTGCGATGCTCTCGCCCGCGGCGAAGGCGAAGCCGAAGGCGCGAGCGTCTATACGCTGTCCGACCAGGCCTCAGATTCCGAGGCGCAACGCCTCGCCGATGCGGAAAACCGCGCGGACGTCATTGCCGGGGTCGATCTCGCCGCCGAATCAAATGACATCGCCGACATCCTCATCGATCTCGCGCATCGCGAGACCAAGACCTTCTCGTCTCATTTCGCCCGCGATGTAGTCAATGACCTGCGAACCGCGGCGCGCATGCACAAGTATCCGCTTAAATCGGCAGGATTCCGGGTACTCAAGGCGCCGGATGTTCCCTCGGTGCTGATCGAGCTTGGCTACGTGACGACGCCGAGCGATCTCAAGGTATTGATTTCGGAAGCATGGCGGTCGAAGGCGAGCGACGCGATCGCGCACGCGGTGCAAACTTATTTTGCAACGCGACTCGCCGGCAGCTCAGCCGGTACCAAATGACCGCATCGCGCGCGAACAAGGCCATCGGCCAAAGTTTGACCATAAAACCGGGCGACTTAATGCACGCGTTGGGGTAGGATGTCGGCCCGCGGCGTTACGCGGCCCGGGGGCGGCCAAGAATGGCCGAGGGGGAACTGCGGGCGATGCGATTTCTCATCAGGTTTTTTGGATTCCTGTTCGCGTTCGGTTCGCTGGTATTTCTGATCGCGATCGGCGCCATCTCCGGCCTCCTCTACCATTTCTCCCAGGACTTGCCCGACTACTCGACGCTGCAAAACTACGAGCCTCCGGTCATGACGCGGGTGCACGCCGCGGACGGTCAGCTGCTCGCGGAGTACGCCCACGAGCGTCGGCTCTATCTCCCGATTCAGGCCGTGCCCAAGCTCGTCATCAACGCCTTCATTTCGGCCGAGGACAAGAATTTCTACGAGCACGCGGGCCTCGACTTCGGCGGCGTCGCGCGCGCGGGCATGCTCTATGTCCAGAACATGGGAACCGGCCGTCGGCCGCAGGGCGCCTCCACAATCACCCAGCAGGTCGCCAAGAACATGCTGCTGACGCCCGAGAGGTCGTTCTCGCGGAAGATCAAGGAAGCGCTGCTCGCCCTCAAGATCGAACGCACCTACTCCAAGGACAAGATCCTCGAACTCTACCTCAACCAGATCTATCTCGGTTTCAGCTCTTATGGCGTTGCCGCTGCGGCGCTCCTCTATTTCGACAAATCGGTGCACGAACTGACCGTTGCCGAAGCCGCCTATCTCGCGGCCCTGCCGAAGGCACCGACCACATTGCATCCGTTCCGCCAGCACGATCGCGCGGTCGAGCGGCGCAATTGGGTGATCGACCGCATGGTGGAGAACGGCTACGTCGCCGCGGCTGTCGGCGAGAAAGCCAAGAAGGACCCGCTCGCGATCACGCAGCGGCCGACCGGCTCCCACATCATCGCGGCCGACTATTTCGCCGAGGATGTGCGTCGCGAGATCCTGGAGAAATACGGCGAGACCAAGCTCTACGAGGGTGGCCTGTCGGTTCGCGCCACGCTTGATCCCAAGATGCAGGTGATCGCCCATAAGGCGCTGAGCGACGGCCTCGTGCGCTATGACGAGGGGCAAGGCTTCCGCGGTCCCATCACCAAGATCGACATCAGCGGCGACTGGGGCATCAAGCTCGCCGACGTGCGCGCCTTCGCCGACGTTGTGCCGTGGCGGCTTGCGGTCGTGCTCGAGACCAATGACCAGTCCGCCCGCATCGGCCTGCAGCCGGGGCGCGAACCGGGCGGCGCCGTGCTTCGCGACCGCCTGATCGGCAATATTCCGGTCGACGGCGTCAAATGGGTGCGCGCGTCGACCGCCAAGAACCCCATCAAAGTCGGCACGGTGGTGGCGCCGGGCGACGTCGTCTATGTCGAGCCGCTCGGCAAGGACAGCAATCAGTACAAGCTCCGCCAGATTCCCGAAGTTTCCGGCGGCATGGCGGTGATGGACCCGTTGACCGGACGCGTGCTGGCGCTCGTCGGCGGCTTCTCGTTCGATCAAAGCCAGTTCGACCGCTCCACGCAGGCGCTGCGCCAGCCCGGCTCCTCGTTCAAGCCGTTCGTCTATTCGGCCGCGCTCGACAACGGCTATACGCCGTCCTCGATCGTGCTCGATGCTCCGATCGAAATCGATCAGGGCCCGGGCATCGGCATCTGGCGACCGGAGAACTACGCCAACGGCAAATATGCCGGTCCGGCGACGCTGCGTTTCGGCATCGAACAGTCGCGCAACCTAATGACCGTAAGGCTCGCCCAGGATATCGGCATGCCGCTGATCGCGGACTACGCCAAGCGCTTCGGCATCTATGACAATCTGCCGAACTACCTGTCCTATTCGCTCGGCGCAGGCGAAACTACGGTGCTGCGTATGGTCACCGCCTATTCGATGCTCGCCAATGGCGGGCGGCGCGTCACCGCAACGCTGATCGACCGGGTCCAGGATCGTTACGGCCACACGATCTACAAACACGACGAACGCGAATGCCCGACGTGCGACGCCAAGCGCTGGGAGAGCCAGCCGGAGCCGAGCCTCGGTCTCGGCGAGCAGCGTGAGCGCGTGCTCGATGCAATGACAGCCTACCAGATCACGTCGATCATGGAGGGGGTCGTCCAGCGCGGCACGGCGACGGTGGTCAAGGAAGTCGGCAAGCCGATCGCAGGCAAGACCGGCACGACCAACGACGAGAAAGACGCGTGGTTCGTCGGCTTCACGCCGGACCTCGTGGTCGGCGTCTATATAGGCTACGACAAGCCGCGCCATCTCGGCCGCAACGCAACCGGCGGCCATCTCGCGGCGCCGATCGCCCGCGACTTCTTCAAGGCTGCGCTCGCCGACAAGCCGGCGATGCCGTTCCAGCCGCCGCGGGGCATCAAATTGATCCGCGTCGACGCCAAGACCGGCCAGCGCGCCGGGCCGGGGACGACGAGCGTGCTCCTCGAAGCCTTCAAGCCCGGCACCGCGCCGCCCGACAACAACGCCGTGGCCGGCATCGCCGGACAAGAGGGCGGGATGTATGGCGTCAGTCCTGAGGCGGACCGAGCGGTTCGCTCCGGCGGCGGCTTGTACTGAAGCGCGCCGCTCGCGCCGCGAGCCCTAATCTTCTCAGCGAAGCTTTTCTCACCGAAGCCACTTCACGAGGCGGTCGACTGCCTCGCGCACCTCGCTGGTCGCACCGGCATAGCAGAAGCGGACGAAATGGCGGCCATTAATGGGGTCGAAGTCGACCCCCGGGGTGACCGCGACGCCGGCCTCCTCCAGCATGCGCCTAGCAAACTCCATGCTGTCGTCGCAGAAGCGTGAGACGTCGGCATATAAATAGAACGCGCCGTCGACCGGCAAAAATTCGCCTAATCCTGCGCGCGGCATCCCTTCCGCCATCAGAAGCCGGTTCTCCTCGTAGCCGTGCTTTACCGCCTCCATCTCATCGCACCTGGCAAAGGCTGCCTCCGCCGCAATCTGCGACAGAGCTGGCACCGAGATGGCGAGGTTCTGCTGCAACCGCTCGATCGGCCTGATGAGCGCGTCGGGCACCACCATCCACCCAATGCGCCAGCCGGTCATGCAGAAATATTTCGAGAATGAATTGATGACGACCGTGTTGGGCGACAGGTTGAGCGCGGTCTCGGCCGGCATGGCGTAGTCGAGCCCGTGATAGATTTCGTCGGAGATGAAGGCGATCCCCTCGCCTTCCGCGGCTTCAATCAACGCGGCGAGCGCCTCGCGATTCATCATCGTGCCGGTCGGATTGGCGGGGCTCGCCACCAGCACGCCTTTGAGCGGGCGGGCACGATGGGCCTCGAGCAGCGCTTCGGGCGACAGCGCAAAGCGAGTTGCCGCCGAGATCGGGATCAGCACCGCCTCGCAGCCGAGCGCTGAGAGCACGTTGCGATAAGGCGGATAGCCTGGCGCGGCGATCGCGACACGATCGCCCGGCTCGAACATGGCGAGAAACGCCAGCATGAATCCGGCTGAAGAGCCGGTGGTGATCGCGATCCGCGCGGGATCGACGTCGGCGCCATAGCGCTCGGCATAATGCCTCGCAATGCGCCGGCGAAGCGATGGAATGCCGAGCGATTCCGTGTAAGCGATACGGCCGCTGTCGAGCGCAGCATGGGCCGCCGCGATCGCCGTGGTCGGCGCCGGTGCGGCCGGCTGGCCGATTTCCATGTGGATCACCCGCCGGCCAGCGGCCTCAAGCCGCGCGGCAGCCGCGACCACGTCCATGGTCATGAACGGCGGCACGTCGCCGCGAACCGAAGACTTCACCGTCCATCTCATACGCTCATTCGCCGGCCATTTCGTGCGATCCATCATGCCCTTCCATATTGCTCCGGTCCTCGCCCCCTTCCCGCCGTATTTCGAGCCTTGTTACCCGGCGGGGGCATCCCATTGTTGACCGTGTTGTACCGCGTCCGTAGCTTGACGCGACGGAATCGAGCAAGAGTTCTTGATGACATCAGCTGTGCATCATGGACGGCCGCGGCTGTTCTTGCGCGCGCCGCGCGGTATTGCCGCTGCGGTTGCGTTCGCGGTCGGCCTCGCTCACGCCCCGGCGTTTGCTCAGACCAAGGACAAGGATCCGGCTGCGGCGCTGCCGATCATTCGCGACGCCGAGATCGAACAACTCCTGCGCGATTATACGATGCCGATCCTGCGCGCGGCGGGGCTCGGCCAGCGCAACATTCGCGTCGTCATTATCAACGATCGCGCCTTCAACGCGTTCGTGATTGATGCCAAGCGCATCTTCGTCAATGCCGGCGCCATGATGGACGCTGAGACGCCGAACCAAATCATCGGCGTGCTTGCGCACGAGACCGGACACATCGCGGGCGGCCACCTCCAGAAGCTCCGCGCCGAGCTCGCCAACGCCCAGACCGCTTCCATTCTTGCGATGCTGCTGGGCGCGGGGGCCTTGGTGGCAGCGGCGCGCACCAACAGTGTCGGCGGCGACCCAATGATCGGCATGGTCGGACCGCAAATGTCGATCATGCGGTCTGTGCTGGCCTACCAGCGCCAGCAGGAGGAGCAAGCCGACAAGGCCGGCGTCCATTTCCTGACGTTGACCAACCAGTCCGCAAAGGGGATGTACGACACCTTCAAGCGGTTCGCGGATCAGCAACTGTTTGCTTCGAAGGGTGCCGATCCGTATTTGCAGTCGCATCCGATGCCGGTCGAACGTCTGGCGGCGCTCGCCGAGGTGGCACGGACTAATCCGTATTGGGACAAGAAGGATCCGCCGGAGCTGCAGCAGCGCCACAATCTCACGCGTGCAAAGCTGTTCGGTTATCTTGATCGTCCCGACACCCTCTACCGGCGCTATCCATTAAGCGACACCAGTCTGTCATCGCGCTACGCGCGGGCGGTCTCGACTTATCGACATTCGAGCTTGGGGAGTGCCATTGCGCAGATCAATTCGTTGATCCAATCGCAGCCCAACAATCCATATTTCTACGAGCTCAAGGGGCAGGCGCTCGTCAATTCAGGTCACGGCCGGGAGGCCGTGGCGCCGCTGCGGCATGCCATTTCGCTGGCGCCCGATCCGACGCTGATTCGCGTTTTGCTCGGCCAAGCGCTGGTCCAGAGTAACGATCCCGGACTGCTGGATGAGGCAATCACGAACCTGCGTACCGCCGCGCAGCTGGACGCCGAAATCCCGGATGCCTACGAGCAGCTCGCGATGGCCTACGGGCGCAAGGGCGACCTCGCCGACGCCGACCTCGCTTCTGCGCAGGCGGCCTTCAATCGCGGCAACTTACCGACTGCCCGGCAACTTGCCACTCGTGCCAAGACCCGTTTTCCGATAGGTTCGCCCGGATGGGTCAAGGCTGACGACATCGCAAGCTTCAAGCCGCCCCAGCCGCGTGGCCTGTTCAAGTGATGTCGCAACCGTAACGAACCGTTAACACCCGCATGAGGACTTGAGCACATGATCCCGACAATGATGCGCCTGGCTGGAGCAACCGCGGCCGCCCTGCTGATGCTGGCGGCACCGCTGGCCGCCGATGAATTCTCCGGCACGCAAAAGGACGAGATCGAGCGGATCATCAAGGACTACATCATCAGCCATCCGGAAGTGCTGCAGGAAGCCATCGCCGAGCTCGACAAGCGCCAGGCCGCCGCCGATGCCGAGAAGGCCAAGGCCGCGGTCGCGAGCAACGCCGAGACGATCTTCAACTCCACCCGCCAGGTAGTGCTCGGCAACCCGAAGGGCGACGTCACGATGGTCGAGTTCTTCGATTACAACTGCGGCTTCTGCAAGCGCGCCATGGCCGACATGATGGAGATGCTCAAGGACGATCCGAAGCTCAAGATCGTGCTGAAGGAGTTCCCGGTGCTCGGGCCCGGCTCGGTGGAAGCCGCGAAGGTCGCGGTCGCGGTCCGCATGCAGGACAAGACCGGCAAAAAATATCTCGAGTTCCACCAGAAGCTGCTCGGCGGTCGCGGCCAGGCGGACAAGGCGCGCGCGCTCGCGGTCGCCAAGGAAGTCGGCATGGACATGTCGCGGCTCGACAAGGATATGGCGAGCGAGGAAATCAAGGCGTCGATCGACGAAAGCCTCAAGCTCGCCGAAACGCTCGGTCTCAACGGCACGCCGAGCTACATCGTCGGCAGCGACGTCGTGATCGGCGCCGTCGGCCTCGACGCGCTGCGCTCCAAGGTCGCGATGGCGCGCTGCGGCAAGGCTTCGTGCTGAGTTCAGGCGACGCAGCAGCGACGGCCGACAACCGACGACCCAAGCCGACGAACCTCGTCGATTCCACGAGGCTCGTCGGCGGGCACTTGTCGCGCGCATAAATAAAGCGGTACAGGGATGGGAAGCGGCGCAACGACGTGCGCCCGGGGCCACGCACATTCCATCGTCGCCCCTCAATCGTCAGTCGTCTGAACGGCATCTATGTCCGATACGGTCTACGTCATCAACGGATCTAACCTGAACCTGCTTGGCACGCGTGAGCCGGAAAAATACGGCCGCGCGACGTTGGCGGACGTGGAGAGCCTGTGCCGCGAAACGGCGCGCAAGCACGGGTTTGCCGTCGAGTTCCGCCAATCGAACAGCGAGGGTGAAATCATCGACTTCATCCACGAGGCAGGGAAGACCAAGGCCGCCGGGATCATCATCAATCCCGCCGCCTATACCCACACCTCGATCGCGATCATGGACGC
This sequence comes from uncultured Alphaproteobacteria bacterium, assembly GCA_963787675.1. Classification (GTDB taxonomy): domain Bacteria; phylum Pseudomonadota; class Alphaproteobacteria; order Rhizobiales; family Xanthobacteraceae; genus JAJPKK01. Next base: position 1,761,876 of record CAWBDV010000003.1, read on the forward strand.
CATCCTGGCGGCACAGGTGCCGACCATCGAGGTGCACATCACGAATATCCACGCGCGCGAGGAATTCCGTCGCCATTCCTATGTATCCGGCGTCGCGAAGGCCGTGCTCGCCGGCTTCGGCATCAACGGCTACGCGCTCGCGATCGACGGTCTCGCGGCGCTCGCCGGGAAGCGGAGCTGATCGTGTCGCGCAGTTCCGACCCGCCGGGCAAGAACACCGTCGATGAGGATGTGGTGCGCGCTCTTGCGCGGCTCCTCGACGAGACCAAGCTCACCGAGATCGAGATCGAGCGGGACGGCTTTCGCGTCCGCGTTGCCCGCGAGTCGGCCCCTGCCCTTCCCGGCGCTGAAGCGCCGCGGCCGCAGCCGATGGCGGCCCCCGCCGGCGTGCTCGATCCTGCGCTCCATCCGGGCGCCGTCGCGTCGCCGATGGTGGGCACCGCCTATCGCGCGCCGGAACCGGGCGCGAAACCGTTCTGCGAAGTCGGCTCCGTCGTGAAGGCGGGCGACACCCTCCTCGTCATCGAAGCGATGAAGACGTTCAACCAGATCCCGGCGCCCAAGGACGGCACCGTGGTGCAAATCCTCTTTGAAGATGCCCAGCCGGTCGAGTTCGGCGAGCCACTGATGATCATCGAGTGAACTTGGCGGATACCCGTCCTTTCGTAGGGCGCAATAGCGCAGCGTATTGCGCCCTACAGCCTGGAATGGCGCAATATGCTCCGCTTTTGCGCCCTAGAGAGCTGCGGGCGACCTTCGCCATGATAGCGCGCCATGTTTGAGAAGATCCTCATCGCCAACCGTGGCGAGATCGCTTTGCGCGTACTGCGCGCGTGCAAGGACCTCGGCATTCCGACCGTTGCGGTCCATTCCACTGCGGACGCCGACGCGATGCACGTGCGGCTTGCCGATGAGAGCGTCTGCATCGGGCCGCCGCCCGCGCGCGACAGCTACCTCAACGTCCCGGCGCTCATCACCGCGTGCGAGATCACCGGCGCCGATGCCGTGCATCCGGGCTACGGGTTCCTTTCCGAGAACGCGCGCTTTGCCGAAATCCTTGCCGAGCACGGCGTCCATTTCATCGGACCGAAGCCCGAACACATCCGCCTGATGGGCGACAAGATCGAGGCGAAGCGCACCGCGAAGCGCCTCGGCATCCCGGTCGTTCCCGGCTCCGAAGGCGGCATCACCTCGGACGCGGACGCGGTCGCCATCGCGCGCCAGATCGGTTTTCCCGTGCTGGTGAAGGCTGCGGCCGGCGGCGGCGGACGCGGCATGAAAGTCGCGGCCAGCGAAGCCGACCTTCCGACTGCGCTCGCGACCGCGCGCGCCGAAGCCAAAGCCGCGTTCGGTGACGATGCCCTCTATCTTGAAAAATATCTCGCTACGCCGCGCCACATCGAGATCCAGGTGCTCGGCGACGGGCGCGGCCGCGCCATCCATCTCGGCGAACGCGATTGCTCGCTGCAACGCCGCCATCAGAAGGTGCTGGAGGAGAGCCCGTCGCCGGCGCTCAACGCCGCGGATCGCGACCAGATCGGCGAGACCGTCGCCAAGGCGATGCGCGACCTCAACTATCTCGGCGTCGGCACCGTCGAGTTCCTGTACGAGCAGGGTCGCTTCTATTTCATCGAGATGAACACCCGCATCCAGGTCGAACATCCGGTGACCGAAATGATCACCGACATCGACCTCGTCCTGGAGCAGATCCGCATCGCCAACGGCGACGAACTCACCATCAGCCAGGCCGACGTGAAGTTCAACGGCCACGCCATCGAGTGCCGCATCAATGCGGAAAACCCGGTATCGTTCCGTCCCTCGCCCGGGCGCATCGTGCACTACCATCCGCCCGGCGGCGTCGGCGTGCGCATCAATTCTGCGGTCTACCAGGGCTACGCCATCCCGCCGCACTACGACAGCCTGCTCGGCAAGCTGATCGTCCACGGCAAGACCCGCAGCGAATGCCTGATGCGGCTGCGCCGTGCGCTCGACGAATTCGTCGTCGACGGCGTCGATACCACGCTGCCGCTGTTCCGCGCGCTGGTTCGCGACAGCGACATCCTCGACGGCAATTATCACATTCACTGGCTGGAGCAGTTTCTGGCGAAAGGCGCGGTCGAAATTTAGGGCGCGCGTCGCGCAGCGTGGTGACGTTTCGAGGACGACGTCAGCTTTAGTCGCCGGCCAATACTTCACAAAAATGTCGAGGCGAGGGTCGGCGATTCGGTCAGCGCGTGCGCCATGAATTCGAGCGCGCTGCGCACGGTCGGCCGGTCGGCGGGGCCGCCGAGGCAGACGCGCACCGCCTCGGGCGGCGTGCCATCGGTCGCGAAGGCATCGCTCGCCACGACACCGATGCCGGTCGAGCGCATGTGGCCGACGAAGGCGGAGCGCGTCCAGCCTTCCGGCAGCGACAGCCAGAGATGAAAGCCGATCGGGTCAGCGCGATACGAGCCTTTGGGCAGCGTCGCGCCAGCAAAGCGCTGGCGCTCGATCGACTGCCGGCGAACGTCGGCCAGCAGCGCGTCACCGGTGCCGTCAAGGATCCAGCGTGTCGCCAGCGCAATGGTGACGGGCGATGCCATTACCGTCGCGGTGCGGACCGCGGACGCGAATAGGAAGCCTGAGCGCGCGTCCGGCACCACCACGTAGGCGATGCGCAGGCCGGCGCCGAGGCATTTGGCGAGCCCCGCGATGTGCCAGGTGATCTCAGGCGCGAGCACCGCGAACGGCGGCGGTCCGCCGGCGGGTAGAAATCCATAGGGATCATCCTCGACGATCGCGACGTTGAAACGCCGCGCGATCTCCGCAATTGCCTGGCGGCGTCCCGTCGAAATCGTGTGGGTCGTCGGATTGAGAAGCGTCGGGTTGAGATAGATCGCCTTCGGCGCAAGCCGCGCGCAGGCTTTGGCGAACGCGTCGGCGTCGACGCCCTCGTCATCCATCGGCACACCCACGAGCTTGAGGCCAAGCTGAGCCGCGATCGAGCGCGCACCCGGATAGGTGAGCTGCTCCGCAAGGACCACGTCGCCGGCCTTGGCGACGAGGCCGAAGATTCCGAGGAGCGCGGGATGGGCGCCCGGCGAAATGAACAGCCGGTCCTGGCTCGGCACAAGCCCGCGCCGGCTCAGCCAGTTCGACGCCGCATCCTTGTCCGCACGCACGCCGCCGAACTCCTGGTAGCGCAGCAGCGAAACGAGGTCGCGGCCGACCGCTTCAAGTCCATCCTGCATGCGGTCGAGCAGCTCGGAATCGTCCGGCTCCGGTGGCAGGTTCATCGACAGATCGACGATCTCGGGATGGCGCGCCATCGGGCTGTGACGGCGCTTGGCCGTTGCCAGCACGAACGTGCCGCGCCCGACCCGCGACTCGATGAGCCCGCGTTTCTGCGCCTCGACATAACCGCGCGCGACGGTGGTGAAATCAATGTCGAGACGGCGCGCGAGCTTGCGCTGCGGCGGCAACCGGTCGGAAGCAGTGAGCCGGCCGCTGCGAATATCGTCCGCGATCGCGTCAGCAATGGCGAGATAGTGCGGCTTGTCGCGCCCGGCGAGGTTCGGCGTCCAATCAACCATTATTGGCTCGACTCCGCGGGCGAAGCACTGGTCCCCTGCTGCTCAAATCGCAGCAGCATTGCGATTGACTGTATATTGTTGGAAGTGATTTTGGCACGCGGATTCGGGAACTCGCATGCCAGCAGCGCGCAAATCATCGAGCTTCGATGCGATGGTGGTTTTGCTTAGTTTATTGTCATTTTGGCGCCCTTTTAGCCCATAATAAAATCGGTGCATTGCATTCGAAACTGACAGCCTCGGCGCAATTGACTGAATAATTGACTGCATATTGTAGTTTTTGATGAATGGATAAGCATCCACTGCCCTGGCATATCCTTTGCAAAAACAGAGCCAGATTGCCGCCGCCCCTGTTGTTTCGCGGCAGTCCTTGGAGCTCGGAGGATGTCATGCCTGCAGTCGCTATGGCCGCTCACAAGAAGGGTGATTACTTCGTCGATTACGAAGAAAAGGTATTTGAAGACGTCAAAGCGAAACCCGGTGAAAAGGCTCTCGTCACCTTTCACACGGTGGCGTTCGAAGGCTCGATCGGCCTCGTCAACATGCTTCAGGCGCTGCGGCTCCAGCGCAAAGGTTTCGAGACCTCGGTCCTTCTCTATGGTCCCGGTGTGACGCTCGGCGTGCAGCGCGGCTTTCCGAAAATCGGCGACGAGGCTTTTCCCGGGCATCTCAACTTCAACAATCAGCTCGCCAAATTCATGGGCGAAGGCGGCAAGGTCTATGCCTGCCGTTTTGCCCTGCAGGCGCTCTACGGCCATGGCGAGCCGTCCCTGATCGAGGGCATTCGCCCGATCAATCCGCTCGACGTGCTCGATCTCATCCTGCTGCATCGTCGTGACAACGCCTTCATGCTCAACACCTGGACGCTGTGACATCGGAGATCATCGCTTCCCTGAAGGGAGGGTGAGATGGCCGCAAAATCGAGCGTCCGCGTCGCCGCGGTGCAGATCGCGCCGGATCTGGAGACGGCGGGCGGCACGGTGACCAAGGTCCTCGCCGCCGTCGCGGAGGCGGCGGCGAAGGGCGTGCAGTTCGTCGTGTTCCCCGAGACATTCGTGCCGTGGTACCCGTATTTTTCCTTCGTCTATCCGCCGGTGCTGACGGGTGCCGAGCACATCCGCCTCTACGACAACGCTGTCGTCGTTCCCGGGCCGGTGACGGAGGCGGTAGCCGCGGCAGCGCGCCGCCACGGCATCGTGGTCGTGCTGGGCGTCAACGAACGCGACCACGGATCGCTCTACAACGCGCAGCTGATCTTCGATGCCGACGGCCGTCTCGCCCTCAAGCGGCGCAAGATTACGCCGACATTTCACGAGCGAATGATCTGGGGCCAAGGCGATGGTGCCGGACTGACCGTCGTCGACACCGCCGTCGGCCGTGTCGGCGCGCTCGCCTGCTGGGAGCACTACAATCCCCTCGCCCGCTACGCGCTGATGGCGCAGCACGAGGAAATTCACGTCGCGCAGTTTCCGGGATCGCTCGTCGGGCCGATCTTCGCCGAACAGATCGAGGTGACGATCCGCCACCACGCGCTCGAGAGCGGCTGCTTCGTCGTCAACGCCACCGGCTGGCTCACCGAAGACCAGATCGCGAAAATCTCACCCGACGAAAAGCTGCGCAAGCCGCTACATGGCGGCTGCATGACGGCGATCATCTCGCCTGAAGGCTCCCATGTCGTGCCGCCGCTGACCCAGGGCGAAGGCATGCTGGTGGCCGATCTCGATCTCAACCTCATCGTCAAGCGCAAGCGCATGATGGACTCGGTCGGTCATTACGCCCGGCCCGAGCTGTTGAAGCTCGTGCTCGACAGTCGTCCCGCACATCCGATGGAGATGGGCGCCGCTGCCTTTGCGGCGCCCGTGCCATCGCGTGGGAGTGCAGACCATGAACCCGACCACGACAGCCCTGCCGACCGAGCAGCTGATCAACGAGTTGCAGTCCTTCGGGGTCAGGCTCGTTGATCCCAAGGCCGGCCACGAGAGCCGGCGCGGCGGCGCCGGCCCGTCCGATCACAAGGCGATCACCGTCGACGGCATGACCGTGATGGTGCCGGTGCACACGGCGCCGGCCTTCGAAAGCCCCTACGTTGTGGAGAAGCCGGACGCCTCCGGCCGCAGCCGGGTGAGCCGCGAGGGCGCTCTGCTCGCCGAGGTGAGCTTTCCGGCCCGCCCGCGCTTTTATGAGCGCACCACCGCCGACGGCATCCCCTATTGGAAGATCGCGGTGCTGCACGGCCGCGATGTTCTCGCAACGACCGTGCTGCAGACCTGCATCCGCTACCAGAGCCGGACCAAGACGTGCCAGTTCTGCGCCATCGGGCAATCGCTTGCGGCGGGACGCACCGTCGAGCGCAAGACGCCCGCCCAGCTCGCTGAGGTCGCGAAGGCCGCCGTTGAACTCGACGGCGTCTCCCACATGGTGATGACCACCGGCACGCCGGCCGGTGCCGATCGCGGCGCCGCGATCCTTGCCGAGAGCGCCGCTGCGGTGAAGGCCGCCGTCGACCTGCCGATCCAGGGCCAATGCGAGCCGCCCGATGACGATGCCTGGTTCTCCCGCATGAAAGCCGCCGGCATCGATGCGCTTGGCATGCACCTTGAAGCGGTGACGCCTGAGGTGCGGGCGCGCATCATGCCCGGCAAGGCGCAGGTGTCGATCGAGCGGTATTTCGATGCGTTTGCGGCCGCAGTGCCGGTGTTCGGGCGCGGCCAAGTGTCGACTTACATTCTCGCCGGCCTCGGCGATAGCCGCGAGGCGATCCTCGACATCGGCGAGCGGCTGATCGGCATCGGGGTCTACCCGTTCGTGGTGCCGTTCGTGCCGATCTCGGGAACGCCGCTCGAAAGCCACCCGCCGCCGTCGCCCGAGTTCGTCCACAGCATCCTCAAGCCGCTTGCGGCGATGCTGCGCGCCGCCGGCTTGCGCGCGATCGACATCAAGGCGGGCTGCGGCAAATGCGGCGCCTGCTCGGCGCTGTCGACTTATGAGCGGGAGGCCGTGGCATGATCTTCGATCCGTTTCCGGAATTTTTGCCTTCGGAATACCGGGTGAAGTTCGCAACCGAGGCGTGGGAGCGGCGCGCGGCCGCAGCGCTGCGGCGGCAAGTGTTCTGCGACGAGCAGCGCATCTTCGTCGGCGACGATCGTGACGACATCGATGACGTTGCGATCCCGATCGTCGCCGTCTCCTCTTTCGGCGTTGCCCCCCATGACGTGGTCGGCACGGTGCGCATCCATGAGGCTGAGCCCGGCACCTGGTGGGGCTCGCGGCTTGCGGTCGCAACCGAGTTCCGCCGGCTTGGCGCGGTCGGCGGCTCACTGATCCGCCTCGCGGTCTCCTCCGCGCACGCGCGCGGATGCAAGCGTTTTTTTGCCCATGTGCAAAGCCAGAACGCGCTGATGTTCCAGCGGCTCCATTGGGCCTCGCTTGGCGAGATGGAGTTTCACGGCCGCCCGCATCATTTGATGGAGGCTGACCTCGCCCATTATCCGCCGATCGCCGATGCCGAGACCGGCTTCCTCTCGCTGCCGAAGAAGGCCGCCTGATGCTGGGCGGGGCCGCACTTGCTGAGCTTGCCGCCAAATTGCGGGCAAGCCGCGGTGTTGCGGCGAAGCATGATATTGCCGCGGTCGCGGCGCGGCTCGGCGTTTCTTCCGACAGCGAAGTGCCGGTGGGCGACGACTGCGCGGCAATCCCGGACGGCGACGGGTTTCTTCTGTTCGCCATCGAAGGCTTCATGAACGAGTTCGTTGCCGGCGACCCGTGGTTTGCGGGCTGGTGCGGCGTCATGGTCAATGTCTCCGATGTCGCCGCCATGGGCGGACGGCCGCTCGCGGTCGTCGATGCCATCTGGGCGGCAGGCGAGACGGAAGCGGCGCCAGTGCTTGTCGGCCTGCACGCGGCCTCCCAAGTGTTCGGCGTGCCGATCGTCGGCGGCCACACCAATACGCGCACCGATCGCGGCCAGCTGTCGGTTGCGATCATCGGCCGCGCGAACCGCCTCCTCACCTCCTACGACGCACGGCCGCACGACCGCCTGATCGCGGCGATCGATCTGCGCGGTCGCTATCGCGAGCCGTTCTCGAACTGGGAAGCGGCGAAAACCGCGCCGCCTGGGCGACTGCGGGGTGATCTTGAGATTTTGCCCGCGATCGCCGAAGCCGGCCTCGCGCGCGCGGCGAAGGACATTTCCCAGGGCGGTGTCGTCGGCACCGCCCTGATGCTCGCCGAATGCTCCGCGGTCGGTGCCGCGATCGATATCAGCAATGTGCCGCGCCCGGACGGCGTTGGGCTGGAGCGCTGGCTGCAGACCTTTCCGAGCTACGGCTATCTGCTCGCGGTTCCCGCCAAGAACGCGGCCGCCGTGATCGCCCGCTTTGCCGCGCGCGGTATTGCGGCGGCCGACATCGGCGAAGTCACCGCGGACGCCCAGTTGAGCATCACGGATGGCCGGACGACGGAGATCATCTGGGATTTTTCGCGCGAGCCGCTGATGGGCTGTCGTCCGGCTGAGGCCGCCGCATGACAGCGCCGCTGCGGATCGCCCTTCTCACCCACTCGACCAATCCACGCGGCGGCGTGGTCCATGCGCTCGAACTCGGCGATGCGCTGACCCGCCTCGGGCACGATGTGACCGTTCATGCGCCCGATCCGTCTGGGTCTGGCTTCTTTCGCCCCACGCTCTGTCGCACGACGCCGATCGCGGCGACGCCGGCCGGCCGCGATGTCACGGCAATGGTCGAGGTGCGCGTCAACGACTACTTGCGGCATTTCGAACGCGTCGCGAACCGGCGCTTCGACGTCTGGCATGCGCAGGACGGCATCTCGGCCAATGCGCTCGCAACCCTCAAGGAGCGCGGCCTGATCCCAGGCTTTGCCCGCACCGTGCACCATGTCGACCATTTCGCCGATCCACGCCTTTCCGCTTTGCAATTGCGCGCCATCACCGCGGCAGACTGCCTCTTCGCGGTGAGCCGCCTCTGGCGCGACTGGCTCTCCCGCAGATTCGATCGCGCAGTGACCCCCGTCGGCAACGGCGTCGATGTCGACCGCTTCACGCCGGTCGCCGATGCAACCGACGAAGACGTGCGGACGATGCTTGACCTTGCGCCTAGTCGAAGAGCACGCGTCGACGGACCGATCTTCCTCGCAGTCGGAGGCGTCGAGGAGCGCAAAAATACCCTGCGGACATTGCACGCGTTCGCGCGCGTGCATGCGAGCGTGTCGTCGGCGCGCCTGGTGATCGCAGGCGGCGCGTCACTCCTCGATCATGACGCCTATCAGGCCGAATTCGCCCAAGCGCTTTCGTCGAGTGGCCTGCCGGCGCACGCGATAATCCGCACCGGCCCGATCGCCGATGCGTTGATGCCGGCACTTTATCGGGCCGCCGATGCCTTGGTGTTTCCGTCGCTAAAGGAAGGCTTCGGCCTGGTCGTGCTCGAAGCGATGGCGAGCGGCATCCCGGTCGTGACCTCGCGCATCGCGCCGTTTACCGAATATCTCGGCGATGACGACGTGTTTTGGTGCGAGCCCAACGATGTCGCGTCGATTGCCGCTGCCATGACGGCGTCGCTCGATCGAAGTCTACGCGCAGCGCTGATTGGCCGCGGCCTGCGAGTTGCGGCACGGCACGGCTGGAGATCGGTCGCGCAAGCGCATCTTCCGACCTACTCAAGCCTCAGGGAGCCGGCTCATGCCTGAGATGCACTTCCACATCCGCTGGCCCGACGGCACGTCCGAGACCTGCTATTCGCCCTCGCTCGTCATCAAGGACTATTTCACCGTCGGCACGACGTATCCGCTCGCCGATTTCCTGGAGCGCAGCCGCACTGCGCTCCACATCGCGAGCGAGCGGGTGCGCGCGAAATACGGCTGGCCGTGCCGCCGCGCCATCGCGCAGCTGGCCCGCATTGAAAGCGCAGCCAAGGCATTCACGTCCGTTCCCGATGCGCTTATCGCGGTTGACGCATTCGAAGACTGAGGCCCGTCATGACGATGCACGCGCGCACGCCCCTCGCCCACCTTCCTGTCGCGGTTATAGGCGGCGGCCAGGCCGGCCTGTCGATCAGCTGGTATCTCCGCCGCAGCGGCATCGATCACATCGTGTTCGAAAAGCGTCGCGCCGGCCATGCGTGGCGCGCCGAACGCTGGGATACGTTCTGTCTTGTCACGCCCAACTGGCAGTGCCAGTTGCCGGGCTTTCCCTACAATGGTCCCGACCCTCACGGCTTCATGCTGCGCGATGAGATCGTCGCGTACTTCGATAGCTTTGTCGCATCGTTCAATCCACCGCTGCGCGAGGGTGTCGCGGTCACGTCGCTCCAGAGCAACGCCCAGCACACTTACACGCTCGAAACGACCGAAGGCACGTACATCGCCGACCAGGTCGTGATCGCGGCCGGCGGCTACCAGATTCCCATCATTCCCCGCTGCGCCGAGCGGTTGCCGGCGGACCTCGTGCAGATCCAATCCTCCGAATATCGCAATCCGGACGCGTTGCCCGACGGCGCAGTGCTGGTGGTCGGCAGCGGTCAATCCGGCTGCCAGATCGCCGAAGACCTCCACATCGCGGGCCGCAAAGTGTATCTGGCGGTCGGCGATGCGCCGCGAGTGGCGCGGCGCTATCGCGGCAAGGACGTGGTCGAGTGGCTGCACCTGATGGGTTACTACGACCTGCCGGTGCACGAGCACCCGCTGCGCGAAGGCGTGCGCGACAAGACCAACCACTATGTGACCGGGCGCGACGGCGGGCGCGACATCGATCTGCGTCAGCGCGCGCTCGAGGGCATGGAGCTTTACGGCCGCCTGCGCGATGTCAGCGCGAATCGCGTCGTGTTCGATGACGACCTTGCCAGATGTCTCGATCAGGCCGATCAGGTGTCTGAAAGCATCAAGACAAGCATCGATGGGTTCATCGCCAAGAAAGCGGTTTCGGCCCCGGAGGAGGCTCGCTATCAGCCGGTCTGGTCGCCGCCGCGCGAACGAGCCGATCTCGATTACCACGCAGCCGGCATCAGCTCGATCGTGTGGTGCATCGGCTTTCGCACCGACTACGGCTGGATCGATCTGCCGGTGTTCAATGGCCGCGGCCAGCCCGCCCATATGCGCGGCGTGACACCGGTTCCCGGCATCTACTTCCTCGGCCTGCCTTGGCTCTACACCTGGGGCTCCGGCCGGTTTTCCGGCGTTGCGCGCGACGCCGAGTTTCTCGCGGATCACATCGAGGCGCGCGTCGGCCTCAACCGTGCTCAGCGCGAAGCCGCCCTCAATGAAGCCGCGATCGGCTCGTAGTACACCGCTGTAGCCCGGATGGAGCGAAGCGAAATCCGGGATTCCACATCAATTGAAAAGCTGGCCCCGGATTTCGCTGAGCCCGTCATCGGGCCCGCCGGAGGCGGGACCCGTTGGCTCCATCCGGGCTACGATATGACGCGCGCATGTCTCGTGCCCGCTCGGACCGCTTGTGCGATGCGTCAAGCTCGACTATCTCAGAGGCCAACGTCACCCCTGATTTCAGCGATTTATCATGAACGTTCAAGACGATCCCAACTCATGGGCCGTGCAGAAATTTGGCATCGGCCAGCCGGTGCCGCGTACCGAGGACCCCGTCCTGGTGCAGGGGCACGGCCGCTATACCGATGACGTTAGCCTGAAGGGGCAGGCTTACGCGGCGATCGTGCGATCGAGCCATGCCCATGGCGTCATCAAGGGGATCGACACGGAAGCGGCACGCGGGATGCCGGGCGTGCTTGCGGTCATCACCGGCGCCGATCTTCAGGCGGCGGGCTATGGCACGCTCAAATGCGTGCCGCCGCTGAAAAACCGCGACGGCACGCCGATGAAGAAGCCGCCGCGGCCGGCGCTTGCGATCGACAAGGTGCGCTTCGTTGGCGATCCTGTCGCCTGCGTCGTCGCTGAGACCGCGATACAGGCGAAGGAAGCCGCCGAGGCGGTCGTGCTCGACGTCGAGCCGTTGCCCGCTGTTACCCTCGCAAGTGAGGCGGCAAAGCCCGGCGCGCCCATCCTCTATGACGACGTGCCCAACAACGTCGCGCTCGACTATCACTATGGTGATGCAGAGAAGGTTGCATCCGCGTTCGCCGCCGCCGCGCACGTGACGCGGCTCTCGCTGCGTAACACCCGTCTCGTCGTCAATCCGATGGAGCCGCGCGCTGCCGTCGCCGAATACGACGCGGCGCGCGAGCACTTCACGTTCCATGTCGGCTGCCAGGGCGTGTTCGGCCTGCGCGGCCAGCTTGTCGAAATTCTCAACATTCAGCCCACGAAGCTACGCGTGCTCACCGGCAATGTCGGCGGCTCGTTCGGCATGAAGGCGCAAGCCTATCCGGAATACGTGTGCCTGCTGCACGCCGCACGGCTGCTCAAGCGCCCGGTGAAATGGACCGACGAGCGCTCATCGAGCTTTCTCTCCGATAGCCACGGCCGTGACCATGAGAAGGTCGCCGAGCTCGCACTCGATGCCGAGGGTCGGTTCCTCGCGATCCGCCTCACCGGCACCGGCAACATGGGCGCGTATCTCGGTACCGTTGCGCCGATGCCGCCGACCATCAACGCCGTCAAGAACATGGTCAGCGTCTATCGCACGCCGCTGATCGAGGTCTCGACCCAGTGCGTGTTCACGAACACCTCGCCGGTCAGCGCCTATCGCGGCGCCGGACGGCCCGAAGGCAATTACTTCATGGAGCGGCTGATCGACACGGCCGCGGCCGAGATGGGCATCGACCGGCTGGAGCTGCGGCGGCGCAACCAGATCAAGCCGAAGGAACTACCCTACGCCGCGGCATCCGACCAGACCTACGACTGCGGCGATTTCCCGGCCGTGTTCAAGGATGCGCTGGAGCTTGCCGACTGGAAGGGCTTCGCCAAGCGCAAGCGCGAGAGCAAGAAGCACGGCCGCCTGCGCGGCATCGCGGTCGGCAGCTATCTCGAAGTGACGGCGCCGCCGAACAAGGAGATGGGCGGCATCCGCTTCGAGCCCGACGGCACGGTGACCTTCATCACCGGCACGCTCGACTACGGCCAGGGCCACGCCACACCGTTCGCGCAGGTGTTGTCGGAGCGGCTCGGCGTGCCGTTCGACCGCGTTCGCCTGCTGCAAGGCGACAGCGACGAACTGATCGCCGGCGGCGGCACCGGCGGCTCGCGCTCCGCGGCGGCGAGCACCATGGCGATGGTGGACGCAATCGCCAAGGTGGTGGAGCAAGGCAAGCTCGCCGCGTCCCATGTGCTGGAAGCGTCCCCGTCCGACATCGAGTTCGCCAACGGCCGCTTCACGATCGCCGGCACCGACCGCTCGATCGGGGTGATCGAACTCGCGGCTAAACTGCGCGAAGGTTTCAAGCTTCCCGACGATGCGCCGAAATCGCTCGACGTGAAGCTTGCAAGCGAGCCGGTGCCGTCCGCGTTCCCCAATGGCTGCCATGTGGCGGAAGTCGAGATCGATCCCGAAACCGGCGTCGTCGAGGTCGTGAAGTACACCTCCGTCAATGACTTCGGGACGCTTCTTAACCCGCTGCTGGTGGAAGGGCAGATGCACGGGGGCCTTGTCCAGGGCATCGGTCAGGTGCTGATGGAGAACACGGTCTACGACGGCGATGGCCAGCTTATCACCGGATCGTTCATGGACTATGCGATGCCGCGCGCGCCCGACGTGCCGAGCTTCGTCACCGCGCATCATCCGGTGCCCGCCAAGACCAATCCGCTTGGCGTCAAGGGCTGCGGGGAGGCCGGCTGCGCCGGCGCGCTGATCGCCGTCCCCAACGCCATCATCGATGCGCTGTCGGAGTACGGCATACGTCACCTGGAAATGCCGCTTACGGCGGAGAAAATCTGGCAGGCGATCAAGACGGCGCGGCCCGCTGCGGCCTGACAGCTCGTGCCGCGCGATGTTGCGAGGCTTGCCTCTCCTCCCGCTCCCGCTATCGTAGCGGGCGGCAACTCATCGGGAGCTGGCGATGCTCAATGAATCCGCGCGCGGCGTCTACATCATCTCGGTCACGCCGTTCGACGAGCGCGGCGGGCTCGACCTCGACGGCACCGACCGCCTGATCGATTTCTACGCCAAGACCGGCGTCGACGGCGTCACCATCCTCGGCATCATGGGCGAAGCGCCGAAGCTTTCGCATGAGGAATCGCTCGCCTTCGCGCGTCGCGTCATCGCGCGCGCCGGCAAGCTGCCGGTGGTCGTCGGCGTGTCGGTGCCCGGCCTTGCCTCACTCTCGGGACTGACCAAGGCCGTCATGGATATCGGAGCCGCCGGCGTCATGATCGCGCCGCCCGGCGGGCTCAAGGGCGACGACGCCATCGTCACCTATTTCCAGAACTGCGTCGAAGCGATCGGCAAGGTGCCGTTCGCATTGCAGGACTTCCCGCAGGCAAACGGCCTATTCATCCCGGTGTCCGTGATCGAGCGCGTGGTCGCGACCTGCCCGACCTGCGTCATGCTCAAGCACGAGGACTGGCCGGGTCTCGACAAGATCACGGCGCTGCGTGCGCGCGAGAAGAACGGACTGCGCCGCCTCTCGATCCTTGCCGGTAACTGCGGCATCATGCTGCCCTTCGAGCTGGCGCGCGGCGCCGACGGCGCCATGACGGGCTATGCCTTCCCGGAAATGCTGGTCGAGGTCACCCGGCTGATGGCGGCAGGCGGACGCAATGAGGCCCACGACCTGTTCGATGCCCACCTGCCGCTGGTACGCTACGAGCAGCAGCCCGGCGCGGGCCTTGCGGTGCGGAAATATGTGCTGATGCGCCGCGGCGTGCTCGCCAGCGACGCCCAGCGCAAGCCCGGCCCGCGAGTCAGTCGCGAGACTGCGGCCGAGATCGACTACATGATGGAAAGGCTCGAGCGCGCGACTGCGCCGCGTTCCGTGCGCGCAGCATTGTGACGGCTGAACCGTTTGCGACCCGCACAGCCGGCCCACACGTGCCATGAGCCATAGCTTCGTCCTGCGCGGTGGCCGCGTCATCGATCCGGCGCAGAAAATCGACGGCGTGATGGACGTCGCCTTCGCCGACGGCAAGGTAGCGCGCGTCGGCCCGAACCTGCCTGCTGATGGCGCAACGGCAATCCGCGACGTGTCCGGCACGATCGTGGTGCCCGGCCTCATCGACCTGCATACCCACGTCTATTGGGGCGGCACATCGCTCGGGATCGATGCCGAGGATTTCTGCCGGCGTTCCGGTGTCACCACCGCGATCGACACCGGCAGCGCCGGCCCCGGCAACTTCATGGGCTTTCGCAAGCACGTGATCGAGCGAAGCGAGGTGCGCATCCTCGCGTTCCTGCACGTGTCCTTCGCGGGAATTTATGCGTTTTCACCGCGCGTCATGGTGGGCGAGAGCGAGGAAATCCGGCTGATGGCGCCGCTCGACGCGGTCGAGGTCGCGAATGCCAACCGCGACCTCATCGTCGGCATCAAGGTGCGGGTCGGGCTGCATGCGTCGGGTCGTTCCGGCACCGTACCCCTCGACATCGCGCTTGAGGCCGCGGAGGCGAGCGGCCTGCCGCTGATGTGCCAGATCGATCATCCGCCGCCGAGCTACGAGGAGGTGGTCGGGCGGCTGCGGCCGGGCGATATCCTCACCCATGCGTTCCGCCCGTTTCCGAACACGCCGGCGACGGCGCAAGGCACCGTCAAGCGCGCAGTGCTCGATGCGCGCGCCCGCGGCGTCATGTTCGATATCGGTCACGGCAAAGGCTCGTTTGCCTTCAAGACGGCTCGCGCGATGCTGGCGAACGGTTTCCCGCCGGACACGATTTCGTCTGACGTGCATCAGCTCTGCATCAATGGCCCGGCGTTCGATCAGGTCACCACGATGTCGAAGTTTCTGTGCCTCGGCATGCCGCCCGGCGACGTGATTGCGGCCTCGACCGTCAATGCCGCAACCGCGCTGCGGCGGCCCGAACTCGGCACGCTCAAGCCCGGCAGCGTCGGCGACGCCACGATCCTGTCGGTCCGGCAGGGCCAGTTCGACTATGTCGACGTGGTCGGCGAGCACATGACCGGCGACCGCCGCATCATCTCTGAAGGCGTCGTGATCGCCGGGAAATGGTGGCATCCGAAATGACGTCGCCGTAGGGTGGGCCTAGCACGGACGTGTCCGTGCGTGCCCACGCGTGTGATGGTGGGCTCGGCGGTTCGGCGGCTGCGCTCCTTTTGAAACGTTCCGGCCGCCCAACGGGTCCGGCCTTCGGCCGGCCCGATGACAAGCTTTGCCCACCCTACGGATTTTTGACATGACCGCGCTCCATGATCTTTCCGCCGCCAAGCTTTCCGCCGCCTATCGGGCCAGGGAGCTTTCCCCCGTCGAGGTCGTGCGCGCGGCGTTCGCGCGCATCGAGGCCTGGGAGCCGAAGATCAATGCCATGTACGTCCTCGATGAGGAGGGCGCGCTCGCCCGTGCCACGGAATCCGAAGAGCGCTGGCGGGTCGGCGAGACGCTGAGCGCGATCGACGGCGTGCCGATCACCATCAAGGACAACATCGCGGTGAAAGGCTTTGCCTCGCCGCTCGGGACCGCCGCGGGCGACATGACGCCCGCGGCCGCCGACTCGCCGCCGGCGGCGCGGGTGCGCGAGGCCGGCTGCGTGCTCCTCGGAAAGACCACCATGCCGGACTACGGCATGTTGGTGTCCGGTGTCTCGAGCCTGCACGGCATCACGCGCAATCCGTGGAACCAATCGCGCAACTCCGCGGGTTCGAGCTCGGGCGCCGGCGCGTCCCTTGCCGTAGGCTATTCCCCGCTCGCGCTCGGCACCGACATCGGCGGCTCGGTGCGGTTGCCCGCTGCTTATAACGGCGTGTTCGCCCTGAAGCCGTCGCTCGGCCGCGTCCCGATTTACCCACCTTTCCTCGGCCGCGTGGTCGGCCCCATGACGCGTACCGTCACCGACGCGGCTCTGCTGATGACCGCGCTCGCCAAGCCTGACCCGCGCGACTTCATGGCGCTGCCGTTCAACCCCATCGATTGGCCGACGCGGCTCGACGGCGAGGTGATCGGCAAGCGGCTCGGTCTCGTCACCGACATCGGCATCGGCCTCAAGCCGCAGCCGGCGGTGCGAGCAGCGGTCGAAGCGGCCGCGGCCGCGTTCGCGCGCGCGGGAGCCGAAGTGGAGCCGGTGAAGCCGTTCCTGACGCCCGAGATCGCCGCGGGAATCGATGGCTTCTTCCAGGCGCGCCTGCTCGCCGATATCAAGCTGCTGCCCCCCGAAAAGCAGCAGAAGGTGCTGCCCTTCATCACTACGTGGTGCCGGCGCGCCGACAAGTTGAGCGCGGTCGATGCGGCGCGCAATCTCGCCCTCGTGATGCTCATGCGCGAGAAGGCGATGGCCGCGACCGAGCCCTACGATTTCCTGCTCACGCCAACATCACCCATCACGGCCTATGCGGCTGAGGAGGCAGCGCCCGGCAACGATCCGCTGCGCCCGTTCGAGCACATCTGCTTCACCGTGCCCTTCAATATGTCGGAGCAGCCCGCCGCCTCGATCTGCGCAGGCTACGATGGCGACGGCATGCCGATCGGCCTGCAGATCGTCGGCCATCGCTTCGATGACGTCGGCGTTCTGCAAATGGTGCGCGCCTACGAGGCGATGCGACCGCCGCTGCGGCCGTGGCCGGAAATTCACTGATCAACCGAACTCGGGGCCCGCAATGGCCATGACGCGGTTCATGTCATCAATCGGGCTCGTGCGGCCGCGCAGCATGCGGGTATAGCCGCGCTGGACGACGAAGCCGCGCCGCCGCAGCCAGTCCTGCACCTGCGGATGGTGATCTGGCACGTCGATAAGGGCAGGCCCGGCGATCTTTGCGGTCGCAGCTTCCAGCAGGCGGATAGCGATTGCGGGGTCATCGGAGATGAGCGGGCCGATGTGCGTCCACCGCCGGCCGTCGCGCCCCATCACGAACCCGACCACGCGGCTGTCCCGCAGCGCCACGTTCGCGAGCCGGGGTTGGCGGCGTACCAAAGGCGAGAGGAATTCGTGCCGGTCCTCGCCGAAGATTGCGAGGTCGTAGCGAAATATGGCCGGGAGCAGATCAAGGTCTATGCGCCGTATCTCAACGGACGGCGAAGAGCCCTTCAACGGCGGCGCTGATGCCGCCGCGCGCCCACCATTCGGGGGCACGATGGCGTCGCACTCGAACCGGGTCAGCGGATAAATGTCGGCGAAGCCAAGCCGCAGATAGACTTCGCGGCCGGCCGGGGTCGCATCTAGCCCCGCCACCATGTTGCGGGCGACGAGTTCGTCTATGCAGTGTCGCAGCAGCCGCGACGCGAGACCTTGCCGCCGCTCCCGGGCAGCAACGAGGACCATGCAGATCCACCCGAACGCGCTGCCATACGGCACGATCGCTGCGGTCGCGATGAGATCGTCGCGGCGCCAGATGCCATAGGCGCTGCCCTGCCCGATGATGAACGACCAGTCGTTCTCGTTCTGATTCCAGCCGGCCTCGTCGGACAGCCGTTGGCATTTCGGCACGTCCTCGACCCGCAGGTGCACGATCTCGACCGACATGGCGAACCCTCAGCGTGATCGGATCAGCACTACGCGTTGATGCGACGCGCCGCACCGGGCCGCTCGCGATTGGATCGCGCGGCGGCTGACACCACCATCGGCTGGTCGCGATTGGTGAGGAAGCCCAGCACGACGCTGATTGCGTGATCGCGCCGCTCGCGCAGCGCCGCTTTCTGCTCCATGTCGCGCTCGAACAACACGCTCAACGTATGGATGTTGGCGATGTAGAAGAAGCAGAGCCCAGCCATCGAAATATAGAGCTGTACCGGATCGACCCCGCGCCGGAATACGCCCGCTTTGACGCCCCGGCGCAAGGTCTCCTCGATGAGCTTGACCAGCGGGGAGCGGGTCTGGCGGATCCGCTTGGAACGGCGCGCATGCTTCCCTTTGAGAATGTTTTCGTTGGTCAGCAGACGGACGAAATCGCGGTTCTCATTGTCGTAATCGAAGCTGAAACCCACGAGCCGCGCCATCGCTGTTTCCGGATCACAGTCGGCGAGATTGAGGGCGCGTTCCTTGACGCGAATATCCTCATAGACGTGCTCCAGGACGGCGAGATAGAGCCCCTGCTTGTCGCCGAAATGGTAGTAGATGAGCTGCTTGTTGATCTTCGCCATCCGCGCGATCACGTCGACCCGCGCGCCAAGGAGCCCCTTCTGTGCGAATTCGGCCGTCGCGGCCTTGAGCAAACGCTCGCGCGAGCTTGCTCCCTGATCCTGCCTCGTCACCGCCGATCGACCCATTTCAGTCGAGCCAGCGTGCAAGGTTTGCCGCGACGAATTTATCGTCGGACAGCTCCGGATAGGCGTTGACGACGCGGTCGATCTCCTCGGCCTGGCCGGGGCTCAAGCCTTCGCTGGGATCAAGGCACCAAGTGCCGGCGAGCAAGCCCTGGCGGCGCAGCACCTCGTGGCAACCGGCGATGACGCCATGGAAATTGTTGGCGACATCGAACACCGCCGCATTGCAGTCCGTCACCTTGGAGTTGAGGGCAAGGAGCTCGGCGTCAACGGTATTGGCTTCCGAGGCCCGCCGGCACCGGGCATGCAGTTCGACGGCGGCTTTGGTCCACACGCTCCAATGGCCGAGCAGCCCGCCGGTGATGCGCACCGTCACATTGCGGCCGCCGTCGTTGACGACGTGGCGCGTCACGAGGTCGAGCACGATGTGGTCGTCGTTACCGGTATAGAGCGCGATGCGGTCCTGCGCGCCCGCCTCGACGACGCCACGAATGACATCGCGGGTGCGATAGCGATTGAACGGCGCGATCTTGATTCCGATGACGTTATCGAGCGCCGCGAAACGTCGCCAGAACTGCGCGGACAATACGATGCCGCCTACTGCCGGCTGAAGATAAAAACCGAACAGCGGGATGCGGGCCGCGACCGCCGCGCAGTGGGCAATCAACTCGTCCTCACTCGCACCGCGCATGGCGGCGAGGCTCAGAAGGCCCGCGTGATAGCCAAGCCCGACCACGATGTCGGCTTCGCGGATCGCCTGGTCGGTCTTGCCCGTGACGCCGGCGATCAGGGCCACCGGCCGGTTGGCCCAGGCTTCCGCCGTCTCCCGTGCAAGCGCCAGCACCGGCTTGAACAGGCCTGCCTCACGGATCGCGAACTGCGTCGTGTGCACGCCGACCGCAAGGCCGCCAACGCCGGCATCGAGATAATATTGGGAGAGCGCGCGTTGACGTCGCTCATCGAACTGGCGCTCCGCCGTCAGAGCGAGCGGATGCGCCGGGATGACCGCACCCCCAGCGATGATGTTGCGCACGGCGGCGGGAAGGTCGTGGGCCAGCAGCGGCATGGTGCTCTCGTCAACCGTCCGGTTGATAGGCTTGTGGCTTGATGTTGTCAAATTTGCAACCGCGACAGTCAGTCAACCAACCAGATAGTTGACATTGCGAAGGCGTGAGTTCTTACTTCATGTTCGCTCGTACGCGAGAGCGATCCATCGTCGGCGTAACGCCGGCCCCAAGTGAAGCGTTCGCGACCCGGGTGACCGCAGGAATTCTGGTTTGGCGCATGACGACGGTCTACGACGGCATTATCCTCGGCGCCGGCCACAACGGCATGATCCTGCAAGCCTACCTGGGCAGGGCCGGACTGCGCACTGTCGCGATCGATCGCGGCCATTGCGCGGGCGGCGGTCTTGCGACCCTCGAAGATCCCCGCTTTCCGGGCTTCCTCCACAATACCCACGCGTTCTTCCAGCGCGCCATCACCGTGATGCCGTGGTACGCCGACCTCGACCTCGCGCGGCACGGCGCGACCTACATCGAGCCCGAGCTCAATGTCGTCATGCTCACGCGCGACGGCCGGGCGCTCGAATGGTGGACCGATTTCGAGCGCACCGCCCAATCCTTCGCGAGCTTCAACCCAAAGGATGCCGCAACGCTGCGTCGCTGGCGCGACGACTTCGTGCCGATCGTCGAGAACATTTTGACGCCGGAAGGACGATCGCCGCCGTTGCCGAAGGAGGAACGGCGACGCCTCCTCGAGCGCAGCGCAGCCGGCCGGCAGCTGCTCGCCGCGAGCGAACTTTCGCCGCTTGAATTCGTCGAGCGCGAGTTCGTCGACCCTGCCGTCCAGGCCGGCTTGCTGTTCTTCAACGGCCTGCGCGAAGTCGACTTGCGGCTCCGCGGCTTCGGGCACCATATCCCGGCTCTGCTCGCGAGCCCCGCGAAGGCGCAGATGTCGCGTGGCGGCTCAGCGGCGCTCGCCCGCGCGCTCGAATCCGCCGTGCGGGAGAGCGGCGGCGAAATCAGACTATCGACCACGCCGAAACGCATCGTGGTCGAGAGCGGCAAGGCCGTCGGGGTCGAGACGATTTCAGGCGAGGTCATTCGCGCTCGCCAGTTCGTTGCGTCCTCGCTCAATCCGCACCAGACCTTCCTCGATCTGATCGAACCGTCGCTCCTGCCGCGCGAACTCCGCGCCAAGGTCGAGGGCTTCCAATACAATCTTCTGGCTCCGCTGTTCTCGCTCAACCTGAACCTGCGCGAACCGCCGCGCTATAAGGCCGCCGCAACGCACCCGGAACTCGATCGCGCCTTCATGGTGATCATGGGGCTCGATCACGTCGACCAATTTACCGAGATCGTGCGGCATCACGAGGCCGGATCGATGCCGCCGACCGTGATGTGGGGCGCGACGCCGACGGTGTTCGATCCGAGCCAGGCGCCGGCTGGCCACCACACCGCGTTCATGTGGGAGAAGCTGCCCTATCGCCTCAACGGCGATCCGCGCACCTGGGATCGCGAGCGCGCGCGGCATGGCAAGGCCATGCTCGCGCTGTGGCGCAATTTCGCCCCCAACCTCGAAGGTGCGGTGCTGGACGCATTCACGCGGTCGCCGCTCGATGTCGAGCGCTCGCTCCCGAACATGCGCGAGGGCGATCTCCTGATCGGCGCATTCGCCAATGGCCAGGTCGGCTACGATCGTCCGTTTGCGGGCGCCGGCCATTACCGTGCACACGTGCCCGGGCTTTATCTGTGCGGATCGTCGAGCCATCCGGGCGGCAATGTCACTGGCTTGCCCGGCTACAACGCGGCCCAGGTGATCCTGGCTGACCTTGGGGTTGCGGCGGACTGGGCGCCGCCGCCGATTGCCGATCGACTGGCGGGACTGTGACCCGATGCGCGAGTTCGATGTGCCACACGGTTTGACTCCCCGATCGCAGCTGCGGCATAAATCAACCATTTGGTTGATTTACTCATCATGCAACCGGCCATCACGCCGACTGACGCAATGCCTATGAACACCGAATTCAGCGCTCCGGTCCGGCTAAGTGAAGCGAAGGGATTTGCTGCGGCGAATGCTCCGCCCGAGCGGTTCGCCACAATCGACGAGCTTGACGAATTCATGTCGCGGCCGTCGGCAGCGCTGATCGCCGACCTTGCTGCCGTGCCGGGCGACATGGCCGTTGTCGGCGTCGGCGGCAAGATGGGTCCGACGGTTGCGCGCATGGCAAAGCGCGCCTGTCCCGACCGGCGCGTGATCGGTATCGCCCGTTTCTCCGAGCCGGGCCTCGAAGCCTATCTCACCCGCCACGGCATCGAGACCCACAGGGCTGATCTCCTCGATCGCGACGCGATCGCCGCGTTGCCGCGAGTGCCAAACGTGATCTTCATGGCCGGCCGCAAGTTCGGCTCGACCGGCAGCGAAGACGCGACCTGGGCCATGAACGCCTATGTGCCGGGCCTGGTTGCGGAGCATTTCGCCGGCAGCCGCATCGTCGCGTATTCCACGATCTGCGTTTATCCGTTCGCGCCGATCGCGCACGGCGGTCCGACCGAGGACGATCCCATCGGCCCGCCCGGCGAATACGCCATGTCCTGTGTCGGCCGCGAGCGCGTCTTCCAGTTCTTCTCGCGGCGCCATCGTTCGCCCGGCATGCTGATCCGCCTCAGCTATGCGATCGACATGCGCTACGGCGTGCTCCATGACGTCGCCGACAAAGTTCTTCGCGGCGAAACCATCGACGTTGCCATGGGGCACGTCAACGTGATCTGGCAGGGCGATGCCGCAAGCCAGTCGCTGCGGGCGCTGCGCCATTGCACGATACCGAGCGCGCCTCTCAACGTCAGCGGCCCTGAGATCGTCAGCATTCGCTCGCTCGCCCTCGCCTTTGGGCGCCGCCTCGGCAAGGCGCCGCGTTTTGCCGGCGAGGAAAACGCCACCGCTTGGATTGCCAACACGAGCCGCGCGACCGGCCTGTTCGGCTATCCGACGGTGCCCCTCGACCGCATGATAGAGTGGACCAGCGACTGGCTGGAGCGCGGCATGACGAGCCTCGGCAAGGCCACCCATTTCGACGTGCGCACGGGAACGTATTAGATGCGTGAGCTGCGGCGTTCTAGCGCTCTCTTGTCCCATGCGCTTGCGAGACGAAACCGCACGGATGCACTGAATCTTGGTCCCCTCTCCCGCTTGCGGGGGAGGGTTAGGGAGGGGGCCCTCGCCGCGAGTCCGTGCCGCGGAGCGTGCCCCCTCCCTGACCCTCCCCCGCACGCGGGAGAGGGGAAAGTCGTAGCTGCTGCGCACTGAGATCAAGAACAGCGCCAACAACGGGAACGGAAACGACGGCGAGCGGTGCAGGTGTGACAGACGAACCAATCTCCGCATCGAACTCCGCAAACGACGCTGCGCCGGCGCAAGGCGTGGCGGCCAGCGTGCTCGCGTTCTGCGCCCGCAACTGGCTCGCCATCCTTGTCCATCTCGCCTTCATCGCGCTGTGGTGGGAGGCGTCGCGGTTCGTGCCGCGCTTCATCCTGCCGTCGCCGGCTGAAACCATCGCGACGCTCTGGGTGCCGCGTTACAACTGGCCGCGCCACATCATCGCAACCGCCATCGAGGTATTCGGCGGCTTTTCCCTGGCGTTGGCGGTTGGCGTTGTGCTCGCGGTGATGTTCAACTGGTGGCCGGCGGTCAATCGGGCCGGCATGCCGCTCCTCGTCACGCTGAACATGATCCCGAAGGTCGCGATGGCGCCGCTCTTCATCGTCTGGCTGAGCTATGGCGTCGGACCGAACATCGTGATCGCATTCACGATCGCGTTCTTTCCGATCGTGATCAACACGTCGCGGGGCCTTGCCGAAGTCGAGCCTGACCTGATCGATCTCGTGCGCGTTATCCGCGCCTCGCGCTGGCAAATCTTTCGCAAGATCGCCCTGCCGAGCGCCCTCCCCTTCATCTTTTCCGGCATGCGGGTCGCGGCGGTCCTTGCGGTCGCCGGCGCGATCGTCGGCGAATTCATCGGGTCCGAGCAAGGCCTCGGCTACCTGATGACGAGCCTGCAGGCGACCCTCGACACGCCCGGCATGTTCATGGCCCTGGCGCTGATCACGCTGATCGGGGTCGCGCTTTATGGCGCAGTGACGCTGACCGAGCGGCTGGCGGTGCCGGCGGATGCGAGGGTGGCATGAGCGCCCTGCCCGCGACGGCGCCTGCCGAGCCGTTCATCAAGCTCGACCGGCTGCGCAAATCATACGGCGAGCGGCAGAACAGCATCCTCGCGGTCCGCGACGTGAGCTTCGACGTCGCGCTTGGCGAATTCGTCTCGCTGGTCGGCCCATCCGGATGCGGCAAGAGCACCATTCTCAAGATCGTGGCCGGGCTCAATCGCCAGGATGAGGGCGAGGTACGGATCGGCTCGCTCGCTCAATCGTTCGATCCGGCCCGCGACATCGGGATGGTGTTCCAGCAGCCGCTACTGCTCAAGTGGCGCACGGTGATCGACAATGTGCTGCTGCCGGCCGAAATTCTGGGCCTGCCCATGGCCGCGAGCCGCGAGCGCGCGCGCGAACTTCTCGCACTGGTCGGCCTCGCCGGCTTCGAGGAGCGCCGGCCCTACGAGCTTTCCGGCGGCATGCAGCAGCGCGCCGCGATTGCGCGGGCGTTCATTCATGATCCGAAGGTCGTGCTGATGGATGAGCCATTTGGCGCGCTTGACGCGCTGACCCGCGAGCGCATGAATGTGGAATTGCGGCGCATCTGGCAACAGAGCGGCAAGACAATCCTGTTCGTCACCCACTCCATTGCCGAGGCGGTGTTCCTCGGGACGCAGGTGGTGGTGCTGACGGCGCGACCCGCCCGGATGGCGGCACGGATGACGATCGAACTGCCGGCCGAGCGCGATCTCGGCATCAAGACGCATGAGGCTTTCGGCGCCTACACGCGCCGGATCTATGAATTGTTGGGAATGACGTGAGGAATACGCAAGGAGATCGAGGATGATACACCCATTGATGACGCGCCCATTGATAGCGTTGGCACTGGGGCTCGCGCTCGCGAGCCTCTCGACCATGG
The DNA here is from genome assembly GCA_963787675.1 of uncultured Alphaproteobacteria bacterium. Taxonomy (GTDB): domain Bacteria; phylum Pseudomonadota; class Alphaproteobacteria; order Rhizobiales; family Xanthobacteraceae; genus JAJPKK01. The sequence continues at coordinate 1,786,793 of CAWBDV010000003.1, forward strand.
CGAACGCCGAACCGCTGACGCTGGTCCTCAACTGGACGCCCGGCGCCGATCACGCCCCGATTTATTGGGCCCAGAAGCAAGGCCTCTACAAGGCTGCCGGCGTCGACCTCACCATCGAAACCGGCAAGGGCTCCGGCTACGCGGCGCAACGCGCCGGCGTCGGCGTCGCGCAGGTCGGCATCGTCGACATGCCGACGGCGCTGCAAGCCCGCAGCGAGGGCGCCGATATCGTCGGCGTCATGGCGATCTTTTCCAATTCGCCTTACGCGATCTATTGGAAGAAGAGTTTGGGCATCAAGACCGCGAAGGACTTGGCCGGTCATAAGATCGGCGCGCCGCCGTCCGATGCCGCGCGGCAAATGTGGCCGGTGATCGCCGGCGTCGTCGGGATCGATCCCAATTCGGTGACCTGGGTCAACATCGCACCGGACGCAAAGTTTGCGGCGCTCCAGGCGGGCTCGATCGACGCCACGACGCAGTTCTATTACCTGCACAACGTCGCGGAAAAAGTTTTCGGCGAGGACATGGGTTACCTGCGGCTGTTCGACATCGGCTTCAATCCGTACGGCAACACGTTCTTCGTCAACGGCGCGTGGGTCAAGGCTCACGCCGACACCCTTCGCAGCTTCATCAAGGTGTCTCAGCAGGCTTACGCGACTTGCATGATCAAGCCCGATCCTTGTGTTGCGACCGTCGCAGCAGCCGCAAGCCAGGATGTCAAAGACCTCTCCGATTCCTGGAAGCTCGTCGCGGCGCTGGTGAGGTCCTCGCCAGACCATCCGGTCGGCTGGCTTGATCCCAAGCGCGTCGAGAGCGACTTCAATCTGGTGAAGAAGGTCTTCGGCACCAAGGAAGCCGACGCGCACGCCGCCTTCAGCGACGCCTATCTCGATCCAAGCATCAAGTTCGCGCCGTAGGCCCTCACGCGTCATTCCGGGGGCCGAGCGCAGCGAGGCAGCCCGGAATGACAGTCAACGCGTAGGGTGGGCAAAGCGAAGCATGCCCACCTTCCACTGCGTTGAATCGCCGATAACCGCGTGGGCACGCGCGGACACGTCCGCGCTTTGCCCACCCTCATATGGGGCTCTGGGTCAAGGGTTGCGAAGGTTTGGGGGATTTCGGGGATTGGGCGTAGCGGCGGCGCGCGGAGCCATGCGTAGCGCAGCGCGCCGTCGCGGTCCGCATGCACCGGGATTGGCTTCCGATGATTTATGCAGCTCACTGCATCACCTCATATCCGGTTGGACCGCATTGGTCCGCACCCACATTCCGCATGCTTGCGGCGAGGAAGCCACGAGGAGGTGACCCATCTACAGGGCGGCTCGTTTGTCGGCCCAAGGGTGGCACGGTCACCATCCGTCCCGCGCTGACCGCGGCAACAGCCGCAGCGTGACGCGTTCGTTGAAGCGGTTACGCCTTGGTCGCCTTGAGCACCGCACCGTCGGGGACAAGGCCGGTTGTGAGATAACGCCAGAGCGCCACCATCAGCTTGCGCGCCAAGGCAACGATGGCGATGCGTTTGATGCGAGGACCGGCATTGACGGTGCGCTGCCGGAACCATTGAGCAAGCGCGCTGCCCGGCTGATGCCGTAGCCACAGCCAGGCGAGCTCAATCGCCTTGTGACGGGCACGCCGATTGCCTGCCTTGCTGATCCCCTGCTCGCGGGCAGTCCCGCCGCTTTGCCACGGACTGGGAGCCAGTCCGAGATAGCCGGCGACCTCGCGGCGATTGCGAAAGTCCTTGTAGAAAGCCTCGTTGGTCAGCGTCGACGCGAACACCGGGCCGAGGCTTTTGAGCGCCAGCAGGAGGTCGCGGCGCTGCGCCATCTGCGCCGCCGCAGGCGTCGGCGCGGCTGTGGCAGGCGGCCGCTCCAGCGCCGCTAGTTGCCGGCACAGCAGCATCAGCCGCTCATGCTCGCGCTCAAGCTCGGCCTGCATCCGTGGCGGCACCCCCTGGCCCTGCCGGTCCCGCTGCGCCGAAAGCCATGTCAGCCAGTCGCGGCGGCACGGGTTGCCGATCGCCATTCCCACCAGCCGCAGCAGCGCCTTGATCCGGTTGGTGTGGGCCGTCCGCTCCTTGATCAGCCGCTCCCGTTCGCGGCTGTCGCGACGGGCGTCCTCCTGTTCGATGGTCGGCACCCGCACGATTCGCACCACCCGCGGCTCGCCGCGGCAATACGCCATCAAGGTCCGCAGCAGCTGCTCGCCGTCGATCCGATCGGTCTTCGCCCGCCGGCCCCGTTGCTCCACCGCGATGCTCGCCGGATCGAACACGTAATTCTGGATCCCCGACGCCGTCAAAAGCCGGTGCAACCAAAATCCGTCGTAGCCAGCCTCGTAGCAACTCACCACCGCAGGAACCCCTCCCATCGCGCGGGCCGCCCGCCCACGCACACGATCAATCAGCGCCAGCAGCTCACCATGAGCTCCACCCTTCACCCGGTGACGCGACAGCCGATCCCGCTCCGGGCTGTGCAGCGTCACCAGCCATGTCTTCTGGCTCAGTTCGATCGAAACGAAAATCGTGCCATGATCACCCCCGATGGGCGTGCCGGTATGCGATGTTTGCATCTAATGCCTCCGATGGTTCGAGTGCGACAACCCAAACCTATCGGACGCACGCCCATCGCCCTCATGGTATCTACGAAGCCAGGGATCACGGCGCGATCGGATTGCGGCGCTAAGATTCTTCCAGCAGGCGGCCGAGGCCCATGATCTTGTCGTTGATCTTGTTGGCGCGGAGCGCGTGCCAGTAGGTCGCGGTGTTGATGGCGATCACCGGCTTGCCCAGCCACAGCTCGGCGGCAGCGGCGAGCCGCACCATGCTGAGATTGGTGCCGACCTGGAGGATGGCGTCGACATCGCGGCCGTTGCCGTTCAGTTCGATCAGCTTCGCGCGCAGCACATCGGTCGTGACCTCCGCAATGCCGGTCCAGCTGCGGCATTGGAGATAGACGTCGCGCACCACTTCGAACCCGGAGTCGGTGAAGTATTTCGCGACTTCGTGATTGGCTACCGGGTAGTACGGCGAGATGAACGCGATCCGCTTCACCCCGCCATAGGCCTTGAGCGCGGCGGTGCAGGAGTGCGAGCCGATGCTGACCCCGATGCCCGACTCGCGCTCGACCTTGGCCTGGAATGCATCTGCTCCCGCGGCGCCGCCGTAGAACGTCACCGCCGACATGCCCATCACAAGATAGTCGGGCGAGCAGGTCATGACGCTGCGAACGGCATCGAGCACGTTGTTGCCGATCACCTCGGTGCCCGCCATGAACGTCTCATTGCTCACGGCCTGGGCGTTGGGGGTGAAAATGCGGCTGTAGTGATTGGTGACGCCGGGCGGCCGCATCATGTCGAAATCCGGCTGCACGATCGTGTTCGTCGACGGCCCGAGCACGCCGAATTTCCGCCGCCACCCCAACACATCCGTCATACGACCCTCTCCTGCCTCGCGATGTCACTTCGCCCTGCAGCGTACAAGCTCGCGCGGCGCGAGACATCAAGGCATCCCACCGCGCACAAACTCAATCGATACCGGCGCAAACGTCGATTGGGGGCTCGCGGCCGGGGTAGCCAGCAATCCGCATCTCCTCCCACGACAGCGTCGTGACGCCGCGCAGGCGATTTGCGCAGGCCTCGTGCAGCAAGGCCGCGAGCGATAGACCGGTGAGGTGCACGTCCCAGGCCACCACGGGCCCGTCATCCGATAGGGCAAACACCTTGGCGCCGTTCGGATCGAATACCGCGGCGACGCCGTTGAACGGAGTCTCGGTCAGCTTGCGGCCGGTATCGGCATCAAACATCGCCAGTTTTTCGTTCGAGACCGCAACGATGCGTTTGCCGTCGGGACTGAACTGCGTCGCGTTGCTGACCGGCACAATGAAGATCGGCTCGCCGGTTGCGGCGTCCCACACCTTGGCACTGTAAAACATTCCGCCGCGCGCGATAATTTTAGTGCCGTCGGCATTGAACTGCGCATCGGCCACGCCGTTGGAATCGTTTAGCTCCAAAACGGGTTGTCCGCTGCCGGCATCCCAGATTTGCGCATTCTCCCCGAGCGTCAAAACGCGGCTGCCGTCCGGGCTGAACCGCGCCGAATTGAAACTCGAGTCGGCGGCACCGAAGGTCGCCAAAACCCGCCGCGACGCGACATCCACAATCCGCGCTTTTCCCATCAACGGCCCGATGAGAACCCGCTTGCCGTCCGGGCTCAACGTCGCGAATTGTGCATCTCCGCCGACATCGAGAGCGGTGACCTCGCGCCCGGACGGCAGGTCCCACACCAGCACCTTTTGTTCCTGCGATATGGTGACGACGCGATGGCCATCGCGGCTGAAGGGAGCAGTCGAAAAGTGTTGACTGGCAAGCCGCTTGATTTCGCGTCCCGTTGCACCGTCCCAGATAACGGCATCGTCGCCAACCGTCGTCAGCACGACTGCCCCATCCGGCGACATGGCGACACTGTCATAGCTGTCGGCTTGAAGCGTCGCGATCCGCTGGTGCTTGCTCACGTCCCAAAGGGTCGTCTGATAAGACGAGCCCGACGTGTCGAGGTTGGTATCGACGGTGACGACGAACCTCGATCGGTCGGGAGTAAATTCCACGGTGATCGGGAGGCCACCGCCGGGATGTCGCGGTAGCACCTGCGGCAATACAACGACAGGATTGGCGCCCATCGCCCAGACACGCACCGTGCCTTCATCGCCGCGCATGAAAGCAACCTGACGCCCAGTGTCGGTCTCTGCAACGATCGTGTCACCGAACGGCGCGTCGCCGAGATAGTTGTCGGTCGCCGCCCGGCGACCATTCTCGATAAGCGCGGCGCCTCGTGTGCCCCCCAAACCGCCATTCGGCAGGACGGCGATCTTCTTTCCGCTCGATGCATCCCAGACTGTTGCTGCGGCGTAGAGGCCCGTGCCCACCGTGAGAACGCGGGACCCGTCCGGGCTGAACTCCGCGGTCTCGATGCCGGCCTCGTCGACAGGAATCGAGAGATTGTTGGGGTCGGGCTCGTCGCGCAGCACAAGCAGCTGCCGGCCATCTTGTGCATCCCACACCCGCGCGGTCGGATCCTTGAATCCCTCGCCCGTGACCGTCAGCACCTTCGTTCCATCGGGGCTGAAGCTTGCATCGCGCAATTGCGCCACGTGGCCCCTCATCAACGCAAGCGGTCGGCCGGTTGCCGCATCCGATACGCGCGCGGTCCGATCATATGACGCCGTCACGACCCTGGTGCCGTCCGGGCTGAAGGCGGCCGACGTCACAGACTCGCTGTGGCTGGTAATGATCGCAATCTGGCGACCCGTCGTAGCGTCCCAGACACGCGCGGTCTTGTCATCGGAAGCCGTGACGACGCGGTTGCCATCGGGGCTGAAAGCGTAGCCCCAGAGGAATTCGGTGTGCCCATGCAGGACTGGACCATCCTCAAATCCGGTATTCACACGAAAGACCTGCGCGAGATTATTGCCGATGTCGACGACGAACTTCGTGCCGTCAAGGCTGAACACCGGCTCATGGGAGCCGTTGCCACCGATGGTCTTCTGCGCAAGCTGCTTGTTGCGGGTTACGTCCCAAAGTTGAAGAGCGCCGTCCTCCCAAATCAATGCCCGTGTCCCGTCACGGGAAAACACGGCGTTGCCTGCTTTCGGGATTCGATAGATCCAATCGGCGGCGGCGACCGCGGCCGCCAGCTCCGCCCGCGCGTTGGGAACCGGCGCGGTGCTGCCGGGCAGGTTTACGCGTGCTGCATGGACCGCAAAGCGAAGCGCGCGCTCGGAGTCGCCAAGCACCCTCGCGTGCGCCGCAAGCTCGGCAAGAAAATTCGCACGCTCGCGCGCCAGCGCCTGATCTTTCTCTCGCAAGGCTTGTTGCAATTCGGCAATCGTCGGCGGCGAGCCTTGTTGCGCCGGTTGGCCTGGCCGGGCCGGCGCGTTTTGAACATGGCCAATAGTGCTGACCACACCCAAACACATCGCAAGGGCTGCGCCGAACGCGCAGCGCGCCGACCTAAGACGCAATGCTTGACGAACCGACATTGGAATCTCCTGCCTTGAATATCGAACAGAACAAGCTGAATAAAAGTTCAGGTCAGCAATTCATCATGCCAGGGCGTACGCGCCGTACGTGGTTAAAATTAGTCCCATCGGTTCGTAGCGATCGCTGTGATCGAACTCAACGCCCGCACGATCAGATGATAAATGTTTAATCTTGATGACGCTCTCAGCGATATCGCACATGGAGAGCATAGCAACGGAGCACGCACCTGCCTTCGCCGCCAAGCCAAACCGATCGCGTCGTCATCGTCGGCGCAGGTCCTGTCGGGCTCACGGCCGCACTTGCCCTTGCGCGACGTGGTATCCCCAACGTCGTGCTTGCCGCGGAGCCTGAGCTCGTCCGTGAGCTGCACGGCTCGACCTTCCACCCACCAACCCTCGACATGCTGGACGAGTTCGATGTGGTGCCGCGCATGATCGCCGACGGACTGAAGGCGCCGACCTGGCAGTTTCGCGATCGCGAGACCGGTCCGGTGGCGACTTTCGACCTGTCATTGCTTGCCGGCGAAACCAACCATCCCTACCGGGTGCAATGCGAGCAGTGGAAGCTCATGCGGCTGCTCCATGACGAGTATCTCAAGATTCCCGGCGCCGAGATCCGGTTTGGCTGCGAGGTCACGGATGTGCGCCCTGCAGATGACGCCGTCACCGTTGAGGCGAAGACTACGTCGGGTCCGGCGACGTTCAGCGGACGATACGTGATCGCCGCCGATGGCGCGCGGAGCGCCGTGCGCCGCTCACTCGGCGCGGCGTTTGACGGTTTTACTTACCCCGAGCTTTTCCTCATCGCGTCGACGGACTTTCCCTTCGAAGAGACACTGCGCGACATCGCCTATGTGAACTACATCGCTGACCCGAACGAATGGCTGGTGCTGCTGAGGGTTCCGGGCTTGTGGCGCGTGCTGGTGCCGACCGCGGAGGATTCCGATCGCGACAAGCTTTTGTCGGACGAAACGCTCCAAGCCATGCTGCGTCGCGTAGTCCCGCGCGAGGAGCCCTATCGGATCGCTCACCGCTCGGTCTATCACGTCCATCAGCGCGTCGCGGCGTCGTTTCGCTTCGGACGGGTTCTCCTTGCCGGCGATGCCGCCCACATCAATAATCCGCTCGGCGGCATGGGGATGAACGGCGGCATCCACGACGCTTTCAATCTTTGCGACAAGCTCGCCGCGATCTACGCCAGCGCCGACGAGCGGCTGCTCGATCGCTACGACCGGCAGCGCCGGACGGTTGCCATCGAAGCGGTTCAACAGCAGACCATGCGCAACCACCAGCTCATCAGCGAACGCGATCCGGCGGTGCGGCAAAAGTCGCTCGATGCCATGCGCCGCACCGGCGGTGATCCGAAGCTCGCGCGCGATTACATGCGCAATGCTGCGATGATCAGCAGCGTGCGCCGCGCCGCGGAGATCCAATGATGCCCCTGCGAACCCTGCGCGGATGCGTTGTCATCGCCTCCATTTTTGCCGCCGTCACCCTTTGGAGCGGCACAGCGCCTCGCGCCCAGGTCTATCCTGATCGCCCCATCAAGATGATCGTGCCTTTTCCGGCCGGCGGCGGCGCCGACGTATTGGTGCGCATTCTCACCAACGTCATGGCCGCCGATCTCGGCCAGAGCATCATCATCATCAATCATCCCGGCGCCGGCGGTGCCCTCGCCTACGCGGAGGCGGCGCACGCTGCGCCCGACGGCTACACGCTGGTCTGGACGGCTGCCGGTTTCGCCATCGTGGCGGCGACGCTTCCGAACCTCGGCTTCAACCCGAAGCGCGATCTCGTTCACGTCTGTGCCATTGCCCGGAACCCGCTCATCCTTGTCGTCAACCCGCAAGTCGAAGCGAGAAGTGTCGCCGCACTGATTGCGGCGGCGAAGGCAAAGCCCAACACCATCAATTTCGCAAACAACGGCAACGGCACACTGACCAACCTCGCGGTCGAATTGCTGAAGCTGCAAACCGGCGCACCGGTGGTGCAGGTCGCCTATCGCGGCGACAATTTTTCGATCAGCGACGTGCTGGCGGGACACGTGCAAGCGATGTTTTCGAACAGCCCAGTCGCGCTGCCGCACATTACGGCGGGCCGGCTGCGCGGCCTTGCCGTCACCTTGCCTGCGCGATCGCCCGCCATTCCCGAACTGCCCACCATGATCGAGGCGGGCGTCGCCGACTTCAGTGCCGTGGTCTGGCAGGGGTTCAGCGCGCCAGCCGGCGTATCGCCGGCCATCATCGCACGGCTCAACGGCGCGGCGCGCCAGACGCTGAACGCTCCTGAAGTCGCGGCCCGCTTCAAGGAGCTCGGCGCCGAATCGATGGGCGGCACGCCCGAAGACTTCGACGCACTGGTGCGACATGAGCTCGACATCTGGGCCGACGTCATGCGCCGCTCCGGCGTGACCGCGAATTAGTCGAGCTCACTCCGCGGCCTTGTACTGGGTCTCGCGTTCCCAGTAGGCGGGGAAGCCCACGAGCTCCTGAAGCTGCGTGAATGACACGGCTGGCGGAGGAACCGAGGCCGCGCCGGGCTGCAGCGATTTGAGCGTCGCCTGCATCGCGGTGATGGCGGTGCTCAGCAGCATCACCGGATAGACCGCGAGCTTGTAACCGATCCGCGCGAGTTCGGCCGCCGGCAGCACGGGGGTCTTGCCGCCCGGCACCATGTTGGCGAGGCAGGGTTTGCCGATCGCGCTGCAGAAGCTTCGCATTTCGGCTTCCGATTCCGGCGCCTCGAAGAAGATGATATCGGCGCCCTCGGCTTCGAAGTCGCGGCAACGCGCAAGCGCTTCCTCCGGGCCATGAACGGCGCGGGCGTCGGTGCGGGCGAGGATCAAGATATCGGCATCGCGACGCGCCTCGACCGCGGCGCGGATCTTCAGCCTGGCCTCCTCGCGAGAGATGACCTGCTTGCCCCTGGTGTGGCCGCACTTCTTCGGGCTCACCTGGTCTTCGATCATCACGGCGGCGGCGCCGGCGCGGGCGTATTCGACGACCGTGCGCTGGACGTTGAGGGCGTTGCCATACCCGGTATCGCCGTCGCCGATGATCGGATAACCCGGCACGGCTGCGCAGCAATTGCGCAAGCTGTCGAGCATCTCGGAGAACGAGATGAGCCCGGTATCGGGCAAAGCGAGCCGCGCCGCCGACACCGCAAACCCGCTCATGAACGCGACCTTGAAGCCGGTATCGGCAATGAGCTTGGTCGAGAGCGCGTCGAAGCAGCCCGGCATGATCTGGATGCCCGGCTCGGAGAGAAGCTCACGCAGGCGCTGGGCCGTGGTCACGTCGGTCTCCTCCATCCGGGCGGCGCTTTCGTCGGCGCACTGCCCAAGCCCTTGCGAGCTACGGTCCGCCGAGGCCCGCCGCCTTCATTGCTTCCGCGAAAATCTTGCGGTCGGCCTTGAACACCGCGGCGACCTCGTCCTTGGTCAGGCCGCCGGGAACGATGCCGAGATTGATAAGGCGGTTCGCCGTTGCCGGCAATCGCGCAAAAGCGCTGATCTCGCTGCGGATGGCTTCGACGATGTCGTCCGGCGTGCCGGCGGGCACGACGAAGCCGTTCCAGGACTGCAGCACGAAATCGGGAAACGTCTCCGCGACCACGGGAAGATCGGGGGCGGCGGCGAGCCGGTGCGCCGTGCCGGCCGCGAGCAGCCGGATGCGGTCGCTCTTGGCGTGGGGCAGCAATTCGGACGCGTTGCCGAAATACATGTCGACCTGCCCCGACATCAGATCAGAGACGGCCTGGGGTCCACCCTTTGCCGGCACCATCACCATGTCGATGCCGGCGCGCGCGAGCAGCAGAGCCGGAGCAAGCTGACTGATGTTCTGCGTGCCGGCGGTCACAAAATTGAGCTTGCCCGGATTGGCCTTCGCATAGGCGATGAATTCGGCGAGCGTCGTTGCCGGCAGATCGCGCTTGATGGCGAGCACCTGGGCGCCGGTGCCGACATTGGTAACCGGAACGAGCTGCTTGTCGGCGTCGAAATTGACCTTCTGAAGCATCGGCGTCAGCAGCAACATCGACGACGGCGCAAACAGGATCGTGTAACCATCAGGCGGCGCATTCGCGACCTGGTCGACGGCAATCGCGCCGCCGGCACTCGGCCGGTTTTCGATGACGAACGGCTGCCCGAATTTTTCGGAGAGCCGCTCGGCGCCGAGCCGCGCCATCATGTCGGTGTTGCCGCCGGCCGCGAGCGGCACGATGACCGTCACGGGCCGTGTCGGCCACTCGGCGCGGGCGCGATCCGTTGCCGATGCCGCCAGCAATAGCGCGGCAACGATGCCGACGACGCTCGTCTTCGAGAAAGCATGCATGTTCACACCTGCATACATCTTACGCCGAACCGGCGCATGTCGGCGCCAGCAATGCAGAATCCGGGCCACGCTCCGCTTTCGCCGCGCCGCTTCTCCGCTTGGCAGCGCAGCGCGAATTGACCATCATCGCGGCCGATCGGTCGGGCGTGACCGGATAATCAGGTGACGGGAGTGAACCATGAGGAAGTTGCTGGCGGCTCTGCTGTGTTCGTGGTGCAGCTGTGCGGCGGCCCAGACGGCGCAGGAACTGATCGACAATGGCAAGAATACCGAGAACGTCACCACGTTCGGCATGGGCTATCGGCTCAACCAATACAGTCCCCTCGCCCAGATCAACAAATCGAACGTCAAACGCCTTGTCCCAATTTGGGCGACCAGCCTGAGCAACGACTCGGGCGAGCTCGCGCAACCGACGGTCTACAACGACGTGATGTACGTCGTGAACGGCAATCACACCTTCGCCTTCGATGTCGGCACCGGCGAACAGATTTGGCACACGCCGGTCGAGTATGAACGTGCCGCGGCGCGCGTCGGCGCGCCGGGCGTGATCATGCGCGGCGGAGCGACGATCTACAACGGCAAGCTGTTTCGTGAGGCGATCGACTGCCAGGTGATCGCCCTCGACATGAAGACCGGAAAGGTCGTGTGGAAGCAGAAGTTCGCCGACTACAAGGAAGGCTACACCGGCATCACCGCGCCGCTCCTCGCTAACGGCGTCCTCATCACCAGCATGGCTGGCGGCGACCGCACCACGCGCGGCTTCCTGATCGGCTGGGACCCCGAGACCGGGCAGAAGCTGTGGACCCGCTACACCATCCCAGCACCCGGCGAGCCCGGGTCGGAGACGTGGCCGAAAGACATTCCCGATGCCTGGAAATACGGCGGCGGCTCGACCTGGCAGAACGGCTCCTACGATCCCGAACTCGATCTCGTCTACTGGGGCACTGGCAACGCCGAGCCGTATAACCCGATCTATCGCGGCGGCAACGACAGCGTTCACACCGCGAGCGTGATCGCCGTTCGCCCGAAGACCGGCGAGCTGGTGTGGGCGTATCAGTACATTCCGAACGAGAGCTATGACTTCGACGGCACGGCCGAGCCGGTGCTTGCGGACCTCACCATCGACGGGCGCCCCCGCAAGGTGATCCTCAATGCCAACAAGAACGGCTTCATGTACGTGATCGATCGTACCAACGGCAAACTGATCGCGGCACATCCGTTCGTGAAAGTGAACTGGGCTTCGCACATCGACCTTCAGTCCGGACGGCCGGTGCTCACCGACATCTACGACCGCGCCCTCAAGGGCGAGACCGTCGAGATCTGGCCGTCGCGCGGCCAGAACGCGACGCTGCCGGCCTTCAATCCGAAAACCGGGCTCATCTACGTGAACTCGTGGGAAATCTCCCGAATCATGAAATACACCAAAGTCGACTTCGTCATGGGCCAGGGCTCGACCGGCGTCGACACGAGCTTCCGTACGCCGCCCGCCGGCGAGCCATGGGGCTATCACATGGCGTTCGATCCGTTGACCGGCAAAGCCGCGTGGAAGGTGCCGGTGACCGGCACCGTGCTGTCCGCCGGCATGCTTTCGACCGACGGCGGCTTGCTGTTCACCGGGCACCTCAACGGCGACTTCATCGCGCTCGATCAGGCAACCGGCGAGACGCTGTGGAAGTTCAAGACGACCTCCGGCATCAACGCGCCGCCGATCACTTACACCCACAACGGCAAGCAGTATGTGACCGTGCTGTCGGGGATCGGCGGCGTGCTCAACCGGGTGATGAAAGCCGCGGACCGCACGCCGACCGGCGGCTCGGTATGGACCTTCGCGTTGATGCCCGAATGAAGGGCTGAGGACAACGCGACATCGTATGAAAACAAAGGCCGTCATGACCGCAGCGCTCGCGCTTTCGTGCGCGGGCGCGGCGGCACAGGATTCGAAGTTTCCGCCCGAGCAGATCAAACGCGGCGCCGCACTGTTCGCCATGAACTGCGCGACCTGCCACGGCGCCCACATGCGCGATCCGCAGTGGGCGATCGATCTCAAGAAATTTCCCCGCGACGCGCACACGCGCTTCGTCAATTCTGTGACTTACGGCAAGGGCAACATGCCGTCCTGGGACGACGTGCTCAGCCCCGAAGACATCGAGGCGCTCTGGTCCTATGTCGTCTCGGGTGAGCCGGATAATTAGCGAATAAGAACGGCGCAGGACGACTTCGGCGTAAATCTTGTTCGTCATTCCGGGGGCCGAGCGCAGCGAGGCAGCCCGGAATCCATAACCCCGGCTGCGGAGTACGGATTCCGGGCTCGGCTCGCTACGCTTCGGCGCCCCGGAATGACCAGCGGTAGCCGAATGACCGCCCGTAACGGGAATGCCCACCCGTGAATTGAACGTGAAAGATGCTACCTCTCGCTGCGCTTTCCGTTGGCAAGGGCAGCGAGCACGCGGTGCGGCGTGATCGGAATCTCGGTGATCTCCACCCCGAACTTTTGCAGGGCATCGTTGACCGCATTGGTGATCGCAGCGGCAGGGCCGATGGCGCCGCCCTCCCCTACGCCTTTCTGGCCGAACTCCGTGTATGGCGACGGCGTCTCCATATGAAGCACGCGGATGTTCGGCACCTCGCCGGAGCCGGGCAAGAGATAGTCGGCGAGCGTCGTCGCGAGCGGCTGGCCGCGGTGGTCGAACGGCATCTCCTCGAACAAGGCTGAGCCGATGCCCTGCGCAGCGCCGCCCCGCACCTGGCCATCCACCACCATGGGGTTGACGAGGATGCCTGCGTCCTCCGCGATCACGTAGTCAAGGATCTCGACGCCGCCATCCTCCGGATCGACGGCGACGAGGGCCGCATGCGCGGAGCCGGTGTGAATGCCGGTGAGACGCGTCGGCGCATAGCCTTCGGTCACTTCGAGGCCGTGGGAGTCGGTGTCGCCGGGCAAATCAGCCGGCGCGAGATAGAACGCGCGGGCGATGTCGGCGAGCGACACGCTGCCCTGCGCACTGAACACGCGGCCCTCACGCACGCTCACCGCGGCCGGGTCCGCTTGCAGCAGCGCCGCACCAATCCGTGCGACGCGCTGCGCCAGCTCTTTGCAGGCTCGCGCCGTCGCGCCGCCGGCCCAGACGATGCCGCGGGAGCCCCACGCGCCGCTCGAATAAGGGGTGATCTCGGTATCGCCGAGCCGCACTGCGATGTCGTTTGGATCGACACCCAGATATTCGCTGGCGATCTGGGCGAGTGTGGTCTCAAGCCCCTGCCCAATGCTCTGGATGCCGGCCCGCACGTCGACCCCACCGTCGGGCGTCAACCGCACGAATACCTGCTCGTAGAGCGCGCGGCGCTTGCCGTCGGCGGTGGTACCGTGGGCGGTCTGCTCGGAGAAAATCGCGAAGCCGACGCCGATCAGCCGGCCGTCCCCCTCGCCGTGCTTTTGGCGGGCGCGCACGTCGGCAAGCCCGATCGCGTCTCGCGCCATGCGCAGCAGGCCCGGATAATCGCCGCTGTCGAAGTGCTTGTCGGTGACGTTGTCGTACGGCATCTGCTCGGGCCGCACGAGGTTCGCCAAGCGCACATCGCATGGTTCGCGACCGATCTTGCGCGCGATCGCATCGACCATCAGTTCCATGGCAAAGCACACGCCGGGCCGAGCCACGCCGCGATACGGCAATTGCGGGCATTTGTTGGTCACGACGGCCGCTGTCTTGCAGCGATAAACCGGGATCACATAAGGCCCCGGCAATATCGCGCTGACCTGCGAGGCCTCGATTGCCGAGGTGAACGGATAGGCCGAATAAGCCCCGGAATCGACTGCGGCCTTGCCCTCGAAGGCCACGAACTTGCCGGTCTCGTCGGCGTAGGCCGACAAGACATAGTGGTGTTCGCGGCAATTGGCGTTGGCGACAAGCTGTTCGCGACGATCCTCAAGCCAGCGCACTGGATGGCCGCATCGCATGGCAAGCCACGCGAGGCAGATTTCCTCGCCGGCGACGATCGCCTTGTAGCCGAAGCCGCCGCCGACGTCGGGCGATATCACGCGGATCTGCAACTCCGGGATTCGCAGCGAATACGCAAGACCGGTCCGCACCACGTGGGGGAATTGCGATGCACCATGGAGCACAAGCTGGCGATTGCGGGTGTCCCATTGGGCGATGAAGCCGCGGCACTCGATCGGCGACATGACCTGCCGCGAGGTCCGTAGCGTGCGCGTCACCTTAACGTGGGCAGAGGCGGCAGCCTTTTCGACGTCACCGTCGAATCCGGTTTCGAGGAAGGTGTTGCGCTTGATGGTGTCGTGCACCTGCGCGGCGCCGGGCTCGACCGCTTCCAGCATGTCGACCATTGCCGGAAGCTCTTCATATTCGACGCTGATCTGCGCTGCGATGTCCTCAGCCTCGGCGCGCGTATCGGCGACGCAGAACGCGACCAGTTCGCCGACATGGCGAAGCTTGTCGACCGCGAGCACCGGCTGCTCCGAAGCCTGAAATCCCGGCAGTGGCGAGACCGCCCGGATCGGCCGCACGCCGGCGAGGTCTTTGGCCGTAAACACTGCCGAGCGAAATGCTTCCGGGATGCGCACGCCGAGAAGCCTGCCGTGGGCCACGGGGCTCCGCACGAACGCAACCTCGCGCATGCGGGGAAACGAAATATCGCCGATGTATTGTCCGCGACCGCGAAGGAAACGGTCGTCTTCCTTGCGGGCAAATCGCGCCCCGATGCCGTTGCCCTGCTGGCTCTGCGATGAATGTTCCATAGCCCCTGGATACAACCGTTCAATTGCCCCTGGATTCTCGCGGCCGGGATAACATCTAACGGGACGCGCCCCCCGTCACGCGGGAACTCTTTCCGCTCTGGCTCGATTGTTTGTTTTCCGGCACGGCCGTCCCGCCATAGGCCACAAAGGTCGTCATGTTACAGTCGTTCATTGTTCGCGCGGTCGGATTCTGTTGTCGTCACTTCATTGCGGTCATCGCGGTCGCGATCGTCGCCTCCATTGCGGCGGGCATCTATACCGCACGCAACTTTGCCATTGATACCAATATCGACAACCTCCTATCCTCGAAACTACAATGGCGTCAGCTGGATATCGCCTACCGCGCGGCGTTTCCACAAACCGCTGACCTGATCCTCGTCGTCATTGATGCCCCGACGGCGGAGCAATCGCAAGGCGCCGCGCAGGCCCTCGTCCATCGCCTCGCTGGCAGGCGGGAGCTGTTCCGCTCGGTGCAGGACGCCGGCAACTCCTCCTTCTTCCGGCAAAACGGGCTGTTGTTCCAATCACCCGCCGACGTCTCCCGGACGATGCAGCAGTTCACGAATGCCGCACCCGTCATTGGCGGGCTCGCGCATGATCCCAGTCTCCGCGGGGCCATCGATGTTTTGTCCGGGATGCTTGGCAATGTGAAGCAGGGCTATGTCTCACTCGACTCCATGGCGCTGCCGCTGAACCTCGCCGCGGCGACGCTGGAGGATGTGGAGCAGAGCCGCCCCGCCTCGTTCTCCTGGAAAGAGCTTCTGCAGGAAGGCGCGCCGCAGGGGCTGCGTCACATCGTTCAAATCTGGGCCGTTGTCGACCACACCGCGGTCGAACCCGGCGGCAAGGCGACTGCGGCCGTCAGGCAGGCCGTCACCGATCTCAAGCTGCAATCGGATTTCGGCGCCACCGCTCGCCTCACCGGGCCGGTTCCGATTTCCGACGAGGAATTCCACAGCGTGAATGAAGGCCTCGCGCTCAACAGCTTTATCACCGGAGCGATCGTCATCTTCATCCTGTGGCTGTCGCTCCGATCGCTGCGGCTCGTCGCGGCCGTCATCGTCAATCTTGCGGTGGGCCTGATCGTTACGGCGGCGGCAGGAATTCTGCTGGTCGGAGCCTTCAATCCGATTTCAATGGCATTCGCCGTGCTGTTCGTCGGCCTCGGTGCAGATTTTGCGATCCAATACAGCATTCGCTACCGGGCGGAGCGCCACGACAATAATGACCTCGCAAAAGCGCTGACGGGAGCTTCCGGCATCGTCGGCATTCCGCTGACGCTTGCGGCCGGCGCGGCCGCGGCGGGCTTTCTGTCATTTATGCTGACGAGCTACACCGGGCTTGCGCAGCTTGGAATCATCGCCGGCGTCGGCATGGTCGTCGCTTATGTGGCGAGCCTGACGCTGCTGCCTGCACTCATTCGCGCAGTCGTGCCGCCGCCGGAGCCGAAGCCGCTCACTTTTCCGGCCATGGCACCGATCGACGCAGTGCTGCGGCGGCGTCGCTATGTCGTGGTTGCCGTGACGGCGCTGATCGTGCTCGCCGGCCTCCCCGCGCTTACAAAGCTGCAATTCGATTTCAATCCCCTTGACCTGCGCGAGCGGACTTCCGAGCCGATCGCGACCCTGCTCGACATCAGTCAACAGACGCCGGCCTATACAGCGGAAGTGCTGACTCCGTCGGACGCTGACGCTGCCGCTGTCGCGGCCCGGCTCGCCGCTCTCCCCGAGGTTTCAGAGACGCGCAGCTTGGCAAGCTTCATTCCGTCCGACCAGGAACCGAAACTCGCCGCGATCAGAGGCGCGGCCCATACGCTCGACCCGATGCTGGATGCGCCAGCGCAGCCCGCCCCGACCGATGCGGAGACGGTTGCCGCGCTCCGCAATGGCGCACAGACCCTCCGGGAAACCGCGGGTGAACAAGGCGGGCCCGGCGCCGATGCGGCGCATCGCCTTGCCGATGCGATGATCAAGCTTGCCGATGCGGGTGCCGAGCCGCGCGACCGCGCCACCGCTGCCTTCATCCCGCCGCTCCGGATCGATCTCGACGACTTGCACCAAAGCCTCATGGCGCAACCGGTAACGCGCGCATCGCTACCTGCGGATCTGGTACGCGATTGGATGACACCCGACGGCCGCGAGAGAGTTGAGGCCATTCCCAAAGGGGACTCGAATGACAATGCGACCATCACCCGCTTTGCCCGGGCGGTGTTGAAGGCGGAGCCCAACGCCACTGGACAGGCCATCGGGACGCTGGAATGGGGCGACACCATTGTGCGCGCCTTCGTCGAAGCCGCGATCCTGTCGCTAGTGTCGATTGCCATCCTGCTATGGATTGTGCTGCGGCGATTGAGCGATGTGCTCGTGACGTTGATTCCGCTCCTCGCCGCGGCCGCCGTCACCCTCGAAATCTGCGCCCTGACCGGCTTTCAGCTCAATTACGCCAACATCATCGCGCTGCCGGTGCTGCTTGGCATCGGGGTCGCCTTCAAGATCTATTACGTCACGGCATGGCGGCGTGGACAAACCAACTTCCTGCAGTCGGCGCTGACGCGCGCCGTGTTTTACAGCACGCTGTTGACCGCGACCGCGTTCGGCAGCCTGTGGCTATCAAACCATCCGGGAATATCGAGCATGGGCAAGCTGCTGGCGCTATCACTTGCGTGCACGCTCGCGTCGGCGGCCTTATTCCAGCCGGCCTTGATGGGTGATCCGAGACCGCAAGAGCCACAGAAGGCCTAAGCGGTTAGGAGGCTCGTGCTCGGCCAGCGGGATTGGACCGCCCTTGACCGCCAGACGAACGCTCCATTCGTCGATCGCGATCCTTGGGCTGCCGTTGGGGCTGGATAATCGAAGGAGGATCGGACGCCGGGAACGTCTCCTCGAGCCCTTCGTCCAAAGCCTGCTCTTCACTACGACTGGTGCCGCTCATATCGTGCTCAGGTTTCATGTGGCCATCCCAAATCGTCTCAATCACGCCACAAGCTCCCGTCAGCTTCCGAAGGTGCCGGCGGCGAAGCCGTAGCGGAACAACAGGGCAACAACCGCGAAACCGATGATGACTGCGAGCGTCCCGAACAGCAGCATGTAACGCACGTTATGCCCCGTGACGCCCTGCCGGGCATCGTCTACCGAAACATCGATGGTCCTGTCGGTCGGCGCGTTTTCGGGAAGCTTTTCCATCTTCAGAAACCCGCTCCTGCTTCGCGGGACAACAAACGAGCTTTCGCGGGAGTTCCACAAAACAAACGCCCAGCCGTCGAAGGTCGAAAGTGAAGGGGCCTCAATTTGAGCGGCAAAATGTTCCGTGGCCGCGCCCGCATCAAAATCTGTCCCCGATATCAGCGGCTTGCGATCGATTAACCGTCGCGATGATTTGCCACCGGACCGGTCCGGGTTCGCGGGCTGAAAAAATCTCTCGACCGCACGGAACCTAATGGAAGGTACCGCGTTGCGGGCTGGATAGAGTGCATTCAATGCACCGGCGGAGCGGGGCCGCAAGCGAGTTCGTGCCACATGGCAAAACCCGATGAGGTTCGTGAGCGAGGGGATTTCGTAACGGAACCCCGGCCGCGCGCACCCGTCGAGCAATGCTTTAGTCACCAAAGTTTCAAGCTTCAGGAGAACCGGGCATGCAAACGGCTGGCGAATTGACCGGCGAAATCCAGGCAAAGGCACCGGTTCTTGACGAGAATGGGCACGAGGCAGCCAACCAGGTTCACACCAACGGCGGTTCCAAACCCGGAAACGGCGCCAGCTCCTTTGAAATCGACCTTTTGCATGCGCTTCAGGCAATGCGGGTCGGCGACTTTTCCGTCCGGATGATCGGCGATCAGGATGGATTGCAGGGCAAGATCGCCGACGCTTTCAACGAGATCGCGGCCGGCAACCAGCGCATCGCCCAGCAACTGGAGCGCGTGGGCGAGGAAGTCGGGCGCGAGGGACGGACCCGCCAGCGCGTCAAATTCGGTCTTTCCAGCGGCGCGTGGGGCGAGATGGAAGATTCCATCAACACCCTGATCGACGACATGCTGTGGCCGACCATGGCGGTGACGCGCGCCATCGCGGCGGTCGCCAAAGGCGATCTCCTGCAGACGGTCGCCCTCGACATCGACGGCCGCCCCCTGAAGGGCGAGTTCCTGCAGGCCGCGACGATCGTCAACACGATGATCAAGCAACTTAACGTGTTTACCTCGGAAGTGACTCGCGTGGCCCGCGAAGTCGGTACCGAGGGCAAACTCGGCGGTCAGGCCCAAGTCCGAGAAGTGACGGGGGTCTGGAAGGACCTCACCGAGAGCGTCAACTCGATGGCCTCGAACCTGACGGCCCAGGTCCGCAACATCGCTGACGTGACGATCGCCGTCGCGAACGGCGACCTGTCGAAAAAGATCACCGTCGACGTCCGCGGCGAAATCCTTCAGCTCAAAGAAGCCATCAACACGATGGTCGATCAGCTGCGCTCGTTCGCATCGGAAGTGACGCGCGTTGCCCGCGAGGTCGGCACCGAAGGCAAGCTCGGCGGCCAGGCGATCGTGCCGGGCGTCGCCGGCACCTGGAAGGATTTGACCGACTCGGTCAACGCCATGTGCGGCAACCTCACCGACCAGGTCCGCAACATCGCCCAAGTGACGACGGCGGTCGCGCGCGGCGACCTGTCGCGCAAGATCACCGTCGATGTGCGCGGCGAAATCCTGGAGCTCAAGGACACCATCAATACGATGGTGGACCAGCTCAACGCCTTCGCATCGGAAGTGACGCGCGTTGCCCGCGAAGTCGGCACCGAAGGCAAGCTCGGCGGTCAGGCGCAGGTGTCCGGCGTTGCCGGCACCTGGAAGGACTTGACGGACAACGTCAACTTCATGGCATCGAACCTGACAGCGCAGGTCCGCAACATCGCCGAGGTCGCGACGGCCATCGCCGGCGGCGACCTGTCGAAGAAGATCACCGTCAACGTCTCAGGCGAAATCCTGCAACTCAAAGAGACCATCAACACGATGGTCGACCAGCTCAACGTGTTCGCCGGTGAAGTGACTCGCGTCGCCCGCGAAGTCGGCACCGAAGGCCGGCTCGGCGGCCAGGCCAACGTGCTCGGCGTGGCCGGCACCTGGAAGGACCTGACCGACAGCGTCAATTCGATGGCGTCGAACCTGACCGCCCAGGTCCGCAACATCGCCGAAGTTTCGACCGCCATGGCGAACGGCGACTTGTCGAAGAAAATCACCGTCGACGTGCGCGGCGAAATCCTTCAGCTCAAGGAGACCATCAACACCACCGTCGATCAGCTCAACGCGTTTGCTTCGGAAGTGACGCGCGTTGCCCGCGAAGTCGGTACCGAAGGCAAGCTCGGCGGCCAGGCCGTGGTGCGCGGCGTCGCCGGCACGTGGAAAGACCTGACCGACAGCGTCAACTCGATGGCCTCGAACCTGACCGGCCAGGTGCGAAACATCGCCGAAGTGGCGACCGCCGTCGCGCAAGGCGACTTGTCGAAGAAGATTACGGTCAACGTCTCGGGCGAAATCCTGCAGCTCAAGGAGACCATCAACACGATGGTCGACCAGCTCAACGCCTTCGCCGCCGAGGTGACGCGCGTTGCCCGCGAAGTCGGTACCGACGGCAAGCTCGGCGGCCAGGCCGTCGTGCCGGGCGTCGCCGGCACCTGGAAGGACTTGACCGACTCGGTCAACTCCATGGCCGGCAACCTCACCGCCCAAGTCCGCAACATCGCCGAAGTCGCGACCGCGATCGCCGACGGCGACCTCTCGCGCAAGATCACCGTCGACGTGCGCGGCGAAATCCTTCAGCTGAAGGAGACGCTGAACACCATGGTGGACCAGCTCAACCGGTTCGCCGGCGAAGTGACGCGCGTCGCCCGCGAAGTCGGAACCGAAGGGCGGCTCGGCGGCCAGGCCAACGTGCCGGGCGTCGCCGGCACGTGGAAGGACTTGACGGACAGCGTCAACTCCATGGCGGGCAACCTCACCCAGCAGGTGCGCAATATCGCCGAGGTCACGACGGCCGTGGCGCGCGGCGACCTTTCGCGCAAGATCACCATGGACGTGAAAGGCGAAATTCAGGAGTTGAAGAACACCATCAACACCATGGTGGACCAGCTCAACGCCTTCGCCTCGGAAGTCACCCGCGTCGCGCGCGAAGTGGGCACCGAAGGCAAGCTCGGCGGCCAGGCCCAGGTGCCGGGCGTTGCCGGCACATGGAAGGACTTGACCGACAACGTCAACTTCATGGCATCGAATCTGACGGCGCAGGTTCGCAACATCGCCGAAGTGGCGACCGCGATCGCGAGCGGCGACCTGTCGAAGAAGATCACGGTCGACGTGCGCGGCGAAATTCTGCTCCTCAAAGAGACCCTCAACACGATGGTCGAGCAGCTGCGCTCGTTCGCGGCGGAAGTCACGCGCGTTGCCCGCGAGGTCGGCACCGACGGGCGACTCGGTGGCCAGGCAGTCGTGCCGGGCGTCGCCGGCACCTGGAAGGACCTGACAGACAACGTCAATCTGCTCGCGGCCAACCTCACCACGCAGGTCCGCAACATCGCCGAGGTGACGACAGCCGTGGCGCGCGGCGACTTGTCGCGCAAGATCACCGTCGACGTGAAGGGCGAAATCCTCGAACTGAAGAACACCATCAACACGATGGTGGACCAGCTCAACGCCTTCGCCTCCGAAGTCACCCGCGTCGCCCGCGAAGTCGGCACCGAAGGCCGGCTCGGCGGCCAGGCGCAAGTGTCGGGCGTCGCCGGCACTTGGAAGGATTTGACCGACACCGTGAATGTGATGGCGGCGAACCTGACCGAGCAGGTGCGCGGCATCGTTAAGGTGGTGACCGCGGTCGCCAACGGTGACCTCAAGCAGAACCTCACCGTGAAATCGAAGGGCGAGGTCGCGGCGCTCGCCGAAACCATCAACAACATGACCGACACGCTTGCGACCTTCGCCGAGCAGGTGACGACGGTCGCGCGCGAAGTCGGCGTCGAAGGCCGCTTGGGCGGTCAGGCGAACGTGCCCGGCGCGGCCGGCACGTGGAAGGACCTGACCGGCAACGTCAACCTTCTGGCGGCCAACCTTACGACCCAGGTCCGCGCCATCGCGGAGGTTGCGACCGCGGTGACCAAGGGCGACCTCACCCGCTCGATCCAGGTCGATGCCCGCGGCGAGGTGGCGGAGCTCAAAGACAACATCAATACGATGATCGACAATTTGCGGCTCACCACCGAGCACAACACCGAGCAGGACTGGCTCAAGACCAACCTCGCCAAGTTCACCAACATGCTGCAGGGCCAGCGCGACCTCACTACCGTCGGTCGGCTGCTGCTCTCCGAGCTGACGCCGCTCGTCAATGCTCAACTCGGCGTCATCTACCAGATGGAGACCGAGGAAGGTGCGCCCTATCTCAAGTCGCTGTCAGCCTATGCCGACGACGGCGATTGCCCGCACCTGCCGCGCGTTCCGATCGGACAAGGCCTAATCGGACAATGCGCCGCCGACCGGCGGCGATTGCTCATCACCGAGATGCCGCCGACCGCGGTGCCGATCAGCTCGGCGTCGTTCAAGGTGTCGCCGCGCAACATGATCGTGCTGCCGGTGCTGTTCGAAAGCCAGGTAAAGGCGGTGATCGAACTCGCGTCGGTCTCGAACTTCACCAAGCTGCAGATGACGTTCCTCGAACAGCTGACGGCGAGCGTCGGCATCGTGCTTAACAGCATCGAGGCGACGATGCAGACCGAGGGCCTGCTCAAACAGTCGCAACAGCTCGCCGGCGAATTGCAGGCCCAACAGAGGGAATTGCAGCAGACCAACGAGCAGCTCGAGCAGAAGGCCCAGCAACTCGCCGAGCGCAACGTCGAAGTGGAGCGCAAGAATCAGGAAATCGAGCAGGCGCGCCGCGCGCTCGAAGAAAAGGCGACCGAACTTTCGCTCACCTCAAAATACAAGTCCGAATTCCTTGCCAACATGTCCCACGAGCTGCGCACGCCGCTCAACAGCATCCTCATCCTCGGCCAGCAGCTCACGGAAAATCCTGATGGCAATCTGAGCAGCAAGCAGGTCGACTTCGCCCGCACGATCCATGCGGCCGGCACCGACCTGTTGAATCTGATCAGCGACATTCTCGATCTCTCCAAGATCGAATCCGGCACCGTCACCGTCGATGCCGAAGAAGTCATGTTCTCAACGCTCCTCGATATGGTGGCGCGGCCGTTCCGTCACGAGGCGGAAACGCGTCAGCTCACCTTCGAGGTCAATTTCGATCAGGAGGTCGGGCGCAGCATCGTGACCGACACCAAGCGGCTCCAGCAGGTGCTCAAGAACCTGCTCTCGAACGCGTTCAAGTTCACCGAGCAAGGCGGCGTGCGCCTCGCCGTCAGCGACGCGCGCAGCGGCTGGAACCCGGAAAATCCGGTTCTGCGGCAGGCGCCGATGGTGATCGGCTTCGAGGTTTCGGATACCGGCATCGGCATCCCGCTAGAAAAGCAAAAGATCATCTTCGAAGCATTCCAGCAGGCCGACGCGAGCACCAGCCGCAAATACGGCGGCACCGGTCTCGGCCTCGCCATCAGCCGCGAGCTGTCGCAGCTTCTCGGCGGAGAAATCCAGCTGCGCAGCGTTCCCGGCCGCGGCAGCACCTTCACGCTCTATCTGCCAGCAAAGTATGTGGGGCCGACCAATGCGATCCGCGGGGCGACGACCACGTCGCCGGTTGCCCACCAAATTGCGATTCACGCGGCCGCAATGCAGGAAATGCCGATCGTCGCGATCGCGGACGATCGCCACGACATCCGCCCGGGCGACAACATCCTGCTCATCGTCGAAGACGATCCCCATTATGCGCAGATTATGGTGGATCGCGCCCGCGCCGAAGGCTTCGAGGTCCTGGTTGCGGTCCGCGGCGCCGACGCGATCGATCTTGCCAAGCAATTCCAGCCGAGCGCGATCTCGCTCGACGTCTTCCTGCCCGACATGTTGGGATGGACGGTGTTGAGCCAGCTCAAGCTCAACCCGCTGACCCGCCACATCCCGGTTCAGATCATCACCCTCGATGAGGATCGCCAGCACGGGCTTGCCCGCGGAGCGTTCTCCTTCGTCACCAAGCCGGTGACCGCCGACGGGATTGGCGCCGTCCTCGGTCGCATCAGGGAATATGCCAAGCCTCGGCAGAAGCGGCTCCTGGTGGTTGAAGATAACGCCGCCGAGCAAATGAGCATTCGCGAACTTCTCGGCCACGACGATGTTGAGATCATTACGGTCGGCACCGGCGCCGCGGCACTGGAATCGCTGCACGATCAGATCGCCGACTGCGTCGTGCTCGATCTGCGCCTGCCCGACATGTCCGGCTTCGAGGTCCTAGAGCGGATCAAAGCCGATCCGGCGCTGGCCGATCTTCCGGTCGTCGTCTTTACCGGGCGCGAATTGTCGGCGGAGGAGGATGCGCGCATCCACACCATGGCGCGCAGCATCGTGGTCAAGGGTGTCGAATTGCCGGAGCGGCTCCTCGACGAGACCTCGCTGTTCCTGCATCGCGTCGTCACCAGCCTGCCGCAGGAGAAGCAGAAGATGTTGGAGCGGCTCAACAGCTCCGACGAGGATCTCGTTGGCAAGACGGTGCTGCTGGTCGATGATGATGCCCGCAACATTTTCGCGCTGTCGAGCGTGCTGGAGCGGCGAGGCATGAACGTCCTCACCGCGACGACGGGGCGCGAGGCGATCCAGATCATCGAGCAGACCCCGGGCCTTGCCCTCGTACTGATGGACATCATGATGCCTGAAATGGACGGCTACCAGACCATCGGAAAGATTTCGCGAGAACAGCCGCTGGCGACGGCTGCCGATCATCGCGCTGACGGCGAAGGCGATGAAGGGCGACCGCGAGAAATGCCTCGAGGCCGGCGCGTCGGATTATCTCGCCAAGCCCGTCAACACCGAGCAGCTGTTGTCCGCGTTGCGTATGTGGCTCCACCGCTGAATGAGGGCTGACATGGCAAACGACGGCAAGATCAATATTCTGCTGGTCGACGACCAGCCCGCGAAGCTCATGAGCTATGAGGTGATCCTTCGCGAGATCGGCGAGAACCTCATCATGGCCTCGTCGGGACGCGAGGCACTCGAGCATCTCCTCAAGTCCGACATCGCCGTCGTGCTGATGGATGTCTGCATGCCGGAGCTCGACGGCTTCCAGCTTGCGGCGATGATCCGCGAGCACCCGCGCTTCAGCAAGACCGCGATCATCTTCATTTCGGCGATCCATCTCACCGACGTGGATCGTCTGCGCGGCTATGAGATGGGAGCGGTCGACTACGTGCCGGTGCCCGTCATCCCTGAGGTGCTGCGCGCCAAGGTCAAAGTCTTTGCCGAGCTGTACCGCAAATCGCGCCAGCTCGAGGCCCTCAATGCCGAATTGGAACGACGCGTCCGGGACCGCACTGCGGAACTGGAGAGCTCCAACCGGCGCCTGATCGACAGCGAGGATCGCCGCAGCCACGCGCTCGCAGCGGGCAACATGGGTTCATGGGACTGGGATATCGGGCGCGGCGATTGCGTCTGGGACGAAGGGCAAAAGCGGATTTTCGGGGTGGGTCCTGAGCCATTCGAGGTCACGCCCGCCAATGTCCGCCGTTTCGTGCATCCCGGGGACTGGAAACTGCTGCGACAAACGCTGAAAAGAGCGTGGCGTGACGCCGGCTCGTATCAAGCGGAGTTCCGTGTGCGCCGTCCCGATGGAACCGTGCGATGGTGCCTTGGAACCGCGGCGGCGAGCAAGGATCAGGCCGGCAAGATCACGCGCATCAGCGGCGTGACGATCGACATCACCGACCGCAAGGAAGCCGAGGAACGTCAATCGTTGCTGGCGCGCGAGGTCGACCATCGCGCCAAGAATGCGCTCGCGGTCGTCCATGCCATCATTTGCCTCACGCGCGCCGACAACATCAAGCAGTATGTCGCCGCCGTCGAAGGCCGCGTGCAAGCGCTCGCGCGCGCCCACAGCCTGTTGTCGGAATTGCGATGGCGCGGCGCCAACATCGCGCGCATCATTCACGAGGAATTGGCGCCGTTCCGCACGCCGAACTTCGATCGCATCCGCATCTCCGGCAAGAGCCTGTCGCTCGAGCCGTCGAACGCGCAGGCGCTCGCATTGGCACTCCACGAACTCGTCACCAACGCCGCGAAATATGGGGCGCTGTCGGTGCCGACGGGCGGTGTCAGCATCGCCTGGGACATGAAGGGGCCGAATCTCGAACTTCACTGGACAGAAAGCGGCGGTCCGCCGGTCGAAGAGGCGGTGACCGGCAGTTTCGGCCTTCGCGTCGTAAAGACGAGTGTCGAGAGCCAGCTTGGCGGCACCGTCACGTTCGACTGGCGTCGCGAAGGGCTTTCGTGCGCCATCAGCTTCCCGCATCAGCTTCGGCTGGATTTCCCGGATGCTACGGCGCCGAACCGCACCGGCACTCCGATGGCGAACCCGGTCGCAGTCGGTGCGCGCCGCCGCATTCTCCTGGTCGAAGACGAAAGCCTGATTGCGATGGTGATGGTGGAAACCCTGACGGGGCTCGGTTTCGAAGTCGTCGGTCCGTTCTCCTCCGTTGATGAAACCATCGCAGCGATCGAGACCGAACCGCTCGACGGCGGCATCCTCGACGTCAATCTATCTGGCGAAATGATTTATCCGGCGGCGCGCGTTCTGCAGGACCGCAAGGTGCCGTTCGTGTTCATGACCGGTTACGGCACCGAGCCGATCTCCGCGGCCTTCCCTGATGTGCAGGTCCTGCAAAAGCCGATCGACCGCGACATCATCCAGCAGCTCTTCGTGACGAGGTCCGACTCGGAGGCTGATGATCTACGGCCGACCCGAGCTGCGTTCGCATAACGCACCTGCGTGCGAAAGGCTTGGAACTCCTGGAAAACTGCAACGAACGAAATTGGCTGCGGTTCCTCAAAACGTTTAGAACGATCTGCATTGATCCACCAGCAGAAATTCGCACGACGTTCGAGATGATGCGGAATTCTTGGGAATCGTTGTAACGAGTGAATTCTTGCGAGCGGATGTTTGTCAGAACACTGCCGGCCGGACTATAAGCGGGGCTAGCCGCGCGCTAAACAGTCGCAACAGGATTGGATCGCGGACAAACGGAGGATAGGGGCATCAGAGGTTCTGAATGATCTGCGCACAAGGACAAGTATCACGCAAAAACTATTGATGTTATGTCTTCTACAAATGCAGACACCTTCTTCACACCGGGTCGGTACTTGGAAGGATGGCCGCATCGGTTACGGAGGTTGAGGGCTTCCGTAAGTGTGTCCTTCTCGTTCTTATCGAAGAGGCCTAGATCGTTCGCGGCCAGCAGCAAAAGCGCGTTCGTTAAATTCTTTCTGATCCATGACATTTCTCCCCCAAAAGGCGACAAGAATTCTTCGATATTATGGCTGCACTTTGCCAAAACCTTTACGCACAACTTCCTCGCCCGTGCGGGTAACGACCCATGCTTTCTTGCTGTCCTTCTTGCTCTTTTCCACCATGAAGTATCCGTTCTTGACGCACTGGTTTGCTTTGTCGTTGATGTTCGGCGGGACAGTCTCGCGCGCCGCCCGGAACCCCTCTTCTAGATCTGACGCATTGAAGGGGGACACGCCATCGTGGTTTTCAAGATAGTAACCGATCGTAAGAGTAGTCTGCACGGCATTGGATGGTGCTTGGCTGATAATGAACTCCTTCAAGGAAAGCTTTTTCTCTGGGGGCGCATGCCGGCTTTTCGCGCTGCTCACTGACGTAGCGCCAGTCGTTTCCAGTTTGGAAACACGACCATCGAGGCTCTTAACGGCAGCGAGGATTTCTTCCAGTAACTTTTTCGTTTCGCCATCCATAATCGTCAGCCTCTCTTTGGTGCGCGCATCTCAAGACGATCTACAACTGCATCGACTTCGTCCGCCGGAATTTCATAGCTGCTCCCGCTTCCAGCGATTAACCCGTCTTCCCTAAGCTTCTTTATCGCAGCGTCCACGGTTCCCGGTCTGACGTTCGTCTGCTTCTTTATCTCGCTGCCTGAGACGCCGCTGCTCTCGGCAACGCCGTCGCTCTTCAGGAGTTTTTTCACGAGCATGTAGGCTAGGACTTTGTCTTCCTCCTTAAGCGCCGCGTCCCTTTTGAAGAAGACGGTGTGACTGCCTCGCTGAATCGAGAGTATCTGCTTAAGCACGTGAGCAGCCCGCTCAGCGTCGAAACCGCCGCTATCCGTGTAGAGCTCTTCGAGCAGTGATTTCTTCCCCACCATCGGCGTTTCGATCTCCCGACAACATTGAGATTGCCACGCCTGTTATGCTAGACATTCCGAGTCAGCGTGTCAAGTCGCCTGTCGACAAATCTTGTGCATATTATTTTTTTTCATCGTTTGTGCTTATACCAAGCTGTCTAATTAGCTATTATGATGATAATTATGATACTTCTATGTCAGAAATTTATTGGAAGTGACGTTTGTAGACTGATAACATACTGACAAAGCATGATAAAATGCTCTCAAGTTTAGCATGAAGAAGCGACTTAGCTATTGCAGATATTATTTAGACGATGAAAGTATTTGTCTTGTGAAAACAATGACTTGTGATATGTACAGCATGTCAATCGGCTATGATACGCCTAGCTCCCCACGGAACTTATCACATGTGCTTGGATGGTCTGTAATAACAGACGTGGCAATCTCAATGTTGTCGGGAGATCGAAACGCCAATGAACTGCGAGTGGGGCCTGCAGCCCCAGACCGTATTCGTCTCGCTGCGCCCGTTTCAGGCCCGCATCACTGCATCGCTTTATGACCTCAAGAGCTCTCCACCCGTCGGTAGGCTTGATTTGTGCCCTCTTTTTAAGGGTCAAGAGCATATCGCGGCGCGCGCCTCATGCGGTCAAGGACGCTTCGCGCCGCCTCCGGCGGTTGCTTTGCAATCCTTGACCGCGGCCCACGCCGTGATGATCGGATTGCGTCGGGACGGGGGAGCGTCCAACCATTGCGCCATACGGCGCATTCGACGCGCTGCGGCGTCGAACAAGGGAGCTGCAGGTCTTGGGCCACGCTGCGGCAGAGAGTTCTAGCCGTCACAGTGCGAAATTAGAAGTCACTGATTGGATGTAGCTTTTCGGGATTTTAATGGATTCGCAGCGCTTCAAATGCTATACTAAACTATGTCCGAACGCACCCAAAGCGCCACCGCCGCCCGCATCCGCAAGATGGCCAAAGACCATCAAGTGGCCTATGTCCGCACTGAGCGCGACATGCTTGCCCATCACATCACGCGCCTCGCGGGCGATAACGTAGAGCTAGACGAAGTTGAGCAACTGCTCGTCGCGCTGCAGCGGAGCGGCTATCTTTCGCGTGCCGAGATGATCCAACTCCAGGCGAACTATCTGCGCGAAGTCAGGCCGTGACGTTCGACCCGTTCGGCGATTTTGAGTTGCAGGGTTATCTGCGCAATCTGGCCAAGGAAAAAGACCCCGACATCGTCCGCCGTCTTGAGCATGCGTCGTTCATGACCGGCATCGATGCCGCGCTCGACCGCCTCGCGAAGATCAAGCATCTTTCCTATGCGGACGTGCTCGAAACCCACCGAATCCTCTTCGATGCGGTTTATCCCTGGGCTGGACAGGACCGCCGAACGACTGCGCCCGACCTCGCGATCAGCAAAGGGCCTGTCCTCTTCGCGCATCCCGAGCATATTCAGCGGGCGGTCGATTATGCGCTCACGCACGGTCAGGACCGGGAATTCATGAGGGAGAAGCCGGGCGTGATCATGGGCTATCTGGCCTACGGTCATCCGTTCCTTGACGGTAACGGTCGCACCATCATGGTGGTGCATGGCGCCATGGCTCAGCGCGCGGGGATCAGCATCGATTGGGCTGCGACCGACAAAGCCGGTTATCTAGGCGCGCTAACCAAAGAGCTGGACGATCCCGACAAGGGCCATCTCGACGCCTATCTCAAGCCCTTTATCCGCGAAGCGGTGGGGCAAGATCGCCTGGCGGCGGAGATCGCGCTCGCGCCCGGCCTCGATGGCAACGACGAGCAGAACGAGGTTCTCGGCAAGACGAGCGACCCGGCTCTGAAAGCGCGTTACGAGCAAGAAGAGCTCAAGCGTAAGCGCAATTGATGTTAAGGCGGACACCTGTTTCGCTGTTATGCGATGGCTCTAAATTCGCCCGAGCGTTCGGTTTGGCTGGGGAACTAGGATTCGAACCTAGATTAACGGAGTCAGAGTCCGCTGTTCTACCGTTGAACTATTCC
>CAWBDV010000004.1:0-600711 GCA_963787675.1 uncultured Alphaproteobacteria bacterium
TCGCGGACGCCGAAGCCGCGCGCGGCGATCTCGACGGCGCACTGCGTCTTGCCGTGCATGCCTCAGCGTTCGAGAGCAGGCTCGAATCCGCAGGCCGTGCCGGCACGGGCCGCGGCGACGTCGCTTGCGTCAGCGCTGGCCCAGGCCGGCTGGGTCGTGAGCCTCGCAGGCCATGAGAACGGCGTCCTCGCCGCAGCCTTCAGTCCGGACGGCACGCGCGTTGTCACCGGTTCCGTCGACAAGACAGCGCGCATCTTCGATGCCGCGACCGGCAAGCCGATCCTGGTTCTGCGCGGGCACGACGGCGCAGTCCGCGGCGCTGCGTTTCAGTCCCGATGGCAAGCGCATCGTCACCGCCTCGGGAGACCACACCGCGCGGCTGTGGGACGCTGCCGAGCGGGAGCCCGCTCGCGATCTTGCGCGGCCACGGCGACGAAGTGCGCTCCGCGGTCTTCAGCCCCAATGGCGCGCACATCGTCAGCGCGTCGCTCGACGGCACTGCACGCATCTTCGATACCTCGACGACGGCGGAGATCGCAGTCCTGCGCGGGCATGAGAAAGGCGTGGCGTCGGCAGCGTTCAGTCCTGACGGCCATCGCGTCGTCACCGCTTCGTTCGATGCCACCGCGCGCATCTTCGATGCCGCTTCGGGCGCGGAGATCATGGTGTTGCGCGGACACGGCAATGACGTGGTCTCAGCCGCCTTCAGCCCCGACGGCGCCCGCGTCGTCACCGCCGGTTGGGACCACACCGCGCGGGTGTGGGACGCCGCGAGCGGCAAAGAACTCATGGTGCTGCGCCACGACGATGACCTCGGCGGCGCCGCGTTCAGTCCCGACGGCAAGCGCATCGTCACTGCGGCATTCGACAACACCGCCCGCATTTTTGATGCCGCGACCGGCAAGGAGATCGGCGCGCTGCGAGGCCACGAAAACTACGTGCTCGCCGCAGGCTTCGATCCGAGCGGCATGCGCATCGTCACCGCCTCCGCGGACCATTCGGCTCGCATCTGGCGCGCGGGGCCCGTCAATGAAATCGCCGTGCTTCGTCACGGCAGCAGCGTCGCCCAGGCGGCGCTCAGCCCTGACGGGACGCGCGTCGTTACAGCCGCTGCCGACCACACCGCCCGCATCTTCGATGCCACGAGCGGGGCCAAGATCGCCGTGTTGCACGGCCACGACGGCGAGGTCGCCGGCGCGACCTTTAGTCCCGACGGCCGGCGCATCGCGACGGCATCGGCGGACCGCACCGCGCGGATCTGGGACGCGGGGACCGGCACTGTGATCGCAGTGCTGCGCGGCCACGACGGCGACGTGTCGTCGGTCGCTTTCAGCCCCGACGGCACGCGCCTTGTCACGGCCTCAGCCGATAAGACCGCGCGCATCTTCGATATCGCGAACGGCAAGACGCTCACGGTGCTCCGCGGCCACGATGCCGAGGTGACGAGCGCGGCGTTTGCGCCCGATGGCGCCCGCATCGTCACGGCGTCCGCAGACGGCAGCGCGCGCATTTGGAATGCCGCAACCGGGCAAGCCCTCTTGGTGCTGCGCGGCCACGAGCACAGCGTCTCGTCTGCGGCCTTCAGCCCCGACGGCACGCGCGTCATCACCGCCTCGACCGACCTCACCGCCCGCATCTGGGACGCCGCGACCGGCGCCGAGATTGCGGTGCTGCGCGGCCACGAGCACTATCTGTCGTCGGCCGTTTTCAGCCCCGACGGCACGCGCGCGCTCACCGCATCGTGGGACCGCACCGCGCGCGTCTGGGACGTCGCGCTCGCGAAATCGATCGCGGTGCTGCGCGGCCACACCAGTCTCGTCAATTCCGCCGCCCTCAGCCGCGACGGTCGGCGCGTCGTCACCGCCTCCTCCGACGACACCGCCCGCATCTGGGACACGCGCTTTGCCGCGCTCGCCCCCCGCGACCTCATCGCCGAGGCCTGCACCCACCGCCTCGCCGGCCTCGCCAAGCTCCCCCGCCCCGAAATGCGCCTCGCCGGCTACCCTGACGCCACCCCGGAGATCGATGTGTGCAGCAGCGGGCAGGGGGAGTAGGAGCCACCGGAATAGCCCGGAGGGCGGAATAGCGACGCGTATTCCGCCGCCGAACTCATCATCTCACCATGGGGACGCTGTGCAACGAGCCTTGTACAACGGGCATCTTTACAAATCGACGCGCCGTCTCTAAATTATTCCCAAGATTGGAATTAATTAATTTTGGTGCAACGTCATGTCCCTCGCCCGCAAAGAGCGGCCCTCTCGGGCCGCCGGCCTTGAAATCCGCGCGATGCTGTCGCTGCGCGAGGCCGCGTTGCTCGCCGACGTGCCGGAGGCAAAAGTCCGCAAGGACATCGAAACCGGGGTGTTGTCTCCGATCAAGGCGGAGCGCCTGCTGTTTCGGTGGGCTGACGTGTTCATCTTCGCAGCGGTGTACAACGGTGACTTGCCGTCTGGCACGCTGCGTAAGCGGGCCTTTGAAGAATTCGAGAGCCTGCTTGAGCCATCCTGCCGTCGACATTTTTATTCATTGCTGGATATCGAGGCAGTGATGGCCGCCAAACTTGCGTCGCATCGGCCGAGCCGACTGCTGGCATTTCGCGATCGCGTTAATCTCGGCGGTTATCTCTTCATTGATGTCGAGCAAGCGGTGAAGGACCTGGCTCCTCGCGTTGACTTATACGCCGAGGGACTGAGCCGAATTGAAGAGAAAGAGGGTGTGCTGGGAGGTGAGGCGGTATTCAGAAACACGCGACTGTCCGTCAGCCACGTTGGAAAGATGCGCCACGGCGGAGAACCAATCGAGGATATTCTTGAAGACTATCCCTATCTGCACAAGAACGATGTCGAATTCGCCCAGCTCTATTGGCAAGCACATCCCGTGGTAGGCCGGCCGCGTCAGCGGGGGGAAGGCGATCTTGCTGGCGATCCTTCTTCTCGATGAGAACACATCTCCACGAATCGTCCGCTCCTTGTGGGAGCGCCAAGTGGACGCGGTTCATATCCGGGATCGCGGGCTCCTGGGCGCAGCCGATCATGAGGTCTGGAAATTCGCGCAACAGGAAGCCCGCACGGTTGTAACCATCAATGGCAGGGATTTCCGTAAGCTGGCGAAGGACAGCACCGAGCACCAGGGGGTCGTCGTGATTCCGAGCGGCGGATCGCCTGATGCTCAACTTGAGTTCATCATGTCAGCCGTGACATGGGTGGCTGCGGCGAACGCACCCGGCGGATTCTCTGAAATCGATATCTTGAGATCGGCGAGGACAGATCGATCGTCTTGGCGGAAATCATCTGCCAGGACGAGGACAAAGCCTAGCCCCCACATCCTCGGCTAAGGATCATCTGATCTTGCGCAGTTTTGGTTTTGATATTTAATAGCGTGAAGCTCAAGACTTCCCCCTGCGAGACAGCGAGCTTCGTAATTTGTGGGCTGAGGAATGGGGAGCGCATTCGGCTTGCGCCCGATCTGCACCCAGGCCTTAACCTCCTCCCAAGGCACGCCCATCCGCGTCCGCTCAAATTCGGCAAGACGCCGCCGGTCCTCCTCCATGGCTTCGGGCGACCACGGCCCTTCGCCTTTCGCGCGCAGCTCCGCCAAATCAGGCGGCAGCATACCCTCGTTCCCGGCGAGTCGTTTATTCGAGAAACCTTTCAGCATTATGCCATCGCAGGAGTTCGAGATCTGGCCAATCTGATTTCTGACCTGGCAATCGAATCCTTTTACCATGTAGTCGCCGATATTCCTCGCCGTTGTCGAAGACCTCTTTGATCTTCCTACTCACCACAAATCGATAGTCGATATCTACCGTGGCATATCCGGCGTCTAAAACACAGTGGATATCCTTCCTCAAGAGAATTCCGTTTGACTTTACATGCATGCCGCCCTCCGCATAAGGGCGTATGTGCGCAGCATCCAATGCTGGCAATACCTTTCCGTCCGAAATAGCACACTGTCGCCCATATGCCTCCGTCACTGCAATGCGGAAGGAGCCTTGACCCAACCGCGGAGTTATTAAGGTAGGACCGCCGTATCTCTCGCCGGGTTCCTCAAATCCTCTATTCACCATTCCTGTCGAGCTTTGCGTAATTTCCTGCAGCTGGTTCCACAAAAGTAGTCCGTCGGCATTATCTGTTGAATAGCGCTTCCCGCCGACGATGTTCTTTGACCATGTCTCCGGTAGCCGAATCCACATATCGGGAGGAAAGAACATTGGCTCTACAAGAATTCTGCAGCCTACGTTGGTTTGTGCTCCAACCTTTTCGTTCGGCCGATACCTCGCAATAGCCATTCGCAAAGCCTCGTATGAAGCCACACCATTCGCTTCTCCAAACGTTTCCCAGACTATTTGTAGCGGGAGTACCGAGCTATTACTCAAGATCCCAAACCCACCGATCCGGTCCCGCGGACTCTTCAGTCTGAAGACAAACAGCTCTCCAGGCCCGATAGCGTGAAAGCCCTTGCCGCCGGGTTGCCAGAAGTTTACTTCCGTCAGGCTGTTGCGGCTTGAAAGAAAATCAAACCAATCGTTGTCAGTGTTTGCGACGTAGAGGCTGATCATGCCTCACCTCCCAAACACAATTGAAACCTACTATTCAGGGGAAAGCAAACGGCGGACTTCGCCGTTTCCATTCGTCCTCAATCTTGGATAATTCAATTATCCAAAAAGCTCCGCAGCTTCCGCGACCGACTCGGATGCTTCAGCTTCCGCAGCGCCTTGGCCTCGATCTGGCGGATGCGCTCGCGGGTCACGGAGAACTGCTGGCCGACCTCTTCGAGGGTGTGGTCGGTGTTCATGCCGATGCCGAAGCGCATGCGCAGCACGCGCTCTTCGCGCGGGGTGAGCGAGGCGAGCACGCGCGTCGTCGTCTCGCGCAGGTTCGACTGGATCGCGGCGTCGATCGGCAGGATCGCGTTCTTGTCCTCGATGAAGTCGCCGAGATGCGAATCCTCCTCGTCGCCGATCGGCGTTTCGAGCGAGATCGGCTCCTTGGCGATCTTGAGCACCTTGCGCACCTTCTCGAGCGGCATGCCGAGCTTCTCGGCAAGCTCCTCGGGCGTCGGCTCGCGGCCGATCTCGTGGAGCATCTGCCGGCTCGTGCGCACGATCTTGTTGATGGTCTCGATCATGTGCACCGGGATGCGGATGGTGCGCGCCTGGTCGGCGATCGAGCGGGTGATGGCCTGGCGGATCCACCACGTGGCGTAGGTCGAGAACTTGTAGCCGCGGCGATACTCGAACTTGTCGACCGCCTTCATCAGGCCGATGTTGCCTTCCTGGATGAGGTCGAGGAACTGCAGGCCGCGGTTGGTGTATTTCTTGGCGATGGAGATGACGAGGCGCAGGTTCGCCTCGACCATCTCCTTCTTGGCCTGGCGCGCCTCGCGCTCACCCTTCTGCACCATCTGGACGATCTTGCGGAACTCGAGGATCTCGAGCCCGGTCTCGCCGGCGAGCATGTGGATGTGCGAGCGCATGTCCTTGATGCGGTCCTTGTCGCGGGCGACGAGGTTCTTCCAGCCCCTAGCAGAGAGCTTGGAGACGCGGTTGAGCCAGCGCGGATCGAGCTCCGAGCCGACATAGTTCCGCAGGAAGTCCTCGCGCGCGACGCCGTGGCTTTCGGCAAGCCGCATCATGCGGCCCTCGTAGCCGACGAGGCGCTTGTTGATGTCGTAGAGCTGCTCGACCAGCGAATCGATGCGCGCCTGGTTGAGCCGCAGCGACTTCACCTCGGCGATGATCTCGTCCTTGAGCTTCTTGTACTTGCGCTCCTGGGCCGGCGTCAGCGACTGGTTCTTGAGCTTGTTCTCGATGTCCTGGTCCTGCAGCCGGCGCAGCCGCTTGTAGCTGTCGGCGACCTTGTCGAAGGTCTCCAGCACCTTGGGCTTGAGCTCGGCTTCGATCGCCGCGAGCGACATGGAATTCTCCATGTCGTCCTCGTCGAGCTCACCCTCCGGCGGCTCGGTCGGCTCCTCGCCCTCGGCACCGACCTCAGGCTTGGGGCGGAACGGCGTCGGCGCTGCAGGCGCGGTTGCCGGCGCCACGGTCTGCGGCGGCTGCGCGCCGTCCACCATCGCCTGGCCGTCGCCGTTCGGCATCGCCGGCACTCCCTTGGCGTCGGGCCCGGCATAGGTTGCTTCGAGATCGATGATGTCGCGCAGGAAAACCTTGCCGTCGTTCAGCTCATCGCGCCAGATGATGATGGCCTGGAAGGTCAGCGGGCTTTCGCACAGACCTGCGATCATCGCCTCGCGGCCGGCCTCGATGCGCTTCGCGATCGCGATTTCGCCCTCGCGCGACAGCAGTTCGACCGAGCCCATCTCGCGCAGATACATGCGGACCGGATCGTCGGTGCGCTCGCCGGGCTCAGACTTCTTGGTCTCGGTCGGCGTCTGGCTGCGGACCTCGACGAGTTCGCCCTCGGGCTCTTCCTCCTCGGCCTCCTCGCGCGCTTCCTCCGCGGTTTCCTCGGCTTCGGTCTCCTCGGTCTCGACGACGTTGATGCCCATCTCGTTGAGCATGGCGAAGACATCCTCGATCTGGTCGGAGGTGACTTCCTCGGACGGAAGCACCGCATTGACCTGATCGTGGGTGACGTAGCCGCGCTTCTTCGCGGCTTTGATCATCTTGCGGACGGCGGCGTCGGAAAGATCGAGCAGCGGCAGTGCGGCGTCGGGTGCCTCGGGGGCCTCTTTCTCGGGAGCCGCTTCTTCCTTCTTTTCCTTGACCGCGACCTTGACCTTGCTCGCCATTCTCGTGAACTCCGGGCTTCTGCCCTTTACCGTGGTTGCGCTAGTGCGTTTTGAGGAAGCCGACGCTCGAATCGGTCGAGCGAAGTGTTGCCGAGACCCTTTAAGTCCCGCTTAACCTCGCTCCGCCTCCTCGTTACGTCGTCCTATCAAACGTTTGAAAAGGCCGGAGTTTCCCTTGACGGAACCCTCCGGCCATTGGCCATCCCGATCCTAAAGCCCGCGCGCCGGCCGCCCTGAAAGGGCCCCGAAGCCGTCAATTGTCGCTTCAGTTCCTTCGAGCGCTGAAAGCTGCCCTCGAACGTCCTGGAGCCGGGCAAAATTCTGCTCGCTCAGTTCTTCCCCCAAGGCACGCTCGGCCTCCTTTAGTGCCTTATTTAACGTACGGTTCTTGCGATGCAAGGTGAGAACATGGTTCCACCATTGGCGCACATCCTCGGGCGCGGCGCCCTCCCGGGCCGGCCAATCGGCAAGATGGGTCACGGCGGCCTCGATGCGGGCGAGGATCGGCCCACAATCGCGCGCCATGAGCGCCTCGCGCAGGCTCTCGCATGAATGGTGACGCTCGGCGGAGAGGTCGAGCATGACCCGGCGCAACGTGTCGGCATCACCATTATGGAACTCGAGATCAGCGAGATGCTCGGCATCGGTTTCGAGGAGCCATGGGTAATTGCAGGCCGAGAGCAGAATGAGCGCTTCACGCGTCGGCACGGCGCTGCGTGAACCACGCACGATCGAGGAGACCTGCAGCCGCGGGGAAAGCGGCGCGATCCGCGCCGGCGTCGTCGCTGGTGGAGCGCCGCGACCGCGCCACGGCCGCTGCGGGTCCTTGTCGGGGCCGCGCGCAGGTCCGCGGGCCGCAGGCGCCGTCAGATCGCGCAGGCGCTGTCGCAAGTCTTCGCGGTAATAACGGCGAACCGTCTCGTCACCGATCGCCGTTGCAAGCTCGTTGATCCGCGCTTCGAGGCCGGCGCGGCGCTCCGGCGTATCGAACCGCCCAGCTTCCACTTCCCGCGCCCACAGCACATCGGCGAGCGGGCGGGCACCGGCCAAGACGTCCGCGATCGCGCCGGGGCCGCCCGAGCGGACAAGATCGTCCGGATCATGTCCCTCAGGAAGCGAGGCGAACCGCAGGCTCTTGCCGGGCTTGAGGTGGGGCAGCGCGAGGTCGACAGCGCGATAGGCCGCGCGGCGCCCGGCGGCGTCGCCATCGAAGCACAGCATCGGCTCGTCGGCCATCTTCCATAGGAGCGCGAGCTGGTTTTCGGTGAGCGCCGTGCCGAGCGGCGCGACGGTCGCCGCGTAGCCCGCCGTCACCATGGCGATTACGTCCACATAGCCTTCCACCGCGATGAGCGGGGCGCCCTGGTGGGCGGCCTTGCGCGCCTCCGCGCCGTTGTAGAGGAGCGCACCTTTATGAAAGAGCGGCGTCTCGGGCGAATTGAGGTATTTCGCCGGCGCATCCTTATCGAGGGCGCGGCCGCCGAACGCGACGATCCGCCCGGCGAGGTCGGCGATCGGAAACATCACCCGGTTTCGGAACCGATCGTAGGGCACGGGTATCTCGTCGCCCGCGGCGAGGAGTCCGGCCTCGATCATCGCCTCAACCGACACGCCGTGGCTGCCGAGATGCTCTTTGAGGGCAAAGCGCTCGGACGGGGCAAAGCCGATGCGGAAGCGCAGCTGGGTCGCCGGATCGAGCCCGCGGTCGGCGAGGTAGCCACGGGCCGCGGCGCCCGCCCGGCTCGCCAGCGCCGCCTCGAAGAATTTTGCCGCAAGCTCAACCACCTCGTGGAGCGTGCGGTGGCGCTTGGCTTCCGCCTCGGCCTCCTCGGTGAGCTTGGGGACCGCAAGTCCGGCGAGCCCGGCCAGCCGCTCCACCGCCTCGGGGAAGGTCACGCCTTCCGTGTCCATCACGAAGCTGAAGATGTCGCCGTGCTTGCCGGACGAGAAATCGTGGTAGAAGCCCTTGTGATCATTGACGAAAAACGAGGGGCTCCGCTCCTTGTTGAAGGGCGACAGTCCTTTCCATTCGCGTCCCGCCTTCTTGAGCCGCACGCGCTTGCCGACGACTTCCGATACCGGAAGGCGTGCACGCAGTTCGTCGAGGAATTGAGGCGGAAACCGCATTGTTATGGTCGTCTCGGCTCAGAGGCGGGGACCCGGGAATCGGGTCCCCCTATTATATGGCGAGTGCCCATGTTCGCCCGCGAATCGCCCCTTGTCCCGGTAATCCACAACATTGGTCATCGGCATCCTGTTACTTCACCTCCCCCTGGAGGGGGGAGAGCCTGCCCCGGACTTGATCCGGGGTCGGCCGCGTCAGCGGCCGGGCGGGGGTGACAGCGCTGCAATGAATTCAGCGTCGGATGCGTGGAAGCGCTTTCACCCCACCCCGGACTGCCTTGCGGCAGTCCGACCCTCCCCCTCCAGGGGAGGGTCGTTGAAAAAAATCCGCTTTCGCTCCCCCTACCCTATATGGAGAGTCTCGATTCGGGGGTGAGCGCCGTGGCCAGCGCGGCTCCTTAAGGTTGCAAGAACCGACGAAATCTACAATGTCACAACCAAAAGTCGAAAGATCGCTGAGTGCTCCGCTCGATGCCATCATGGCGCGGCTGCTGACGCTCCATCCCAAGCGCATCGACCTGTCGCTCGATCGCCTGCTGCCGGTACTCGCTGCCCTCGGGCATCCGGAGAAGCGATTGCCGCCCGTCATCCACGTTGCCGGCACCAACGGCAAGGGATCGACCATCGCATTCATGCGCGCCATCCTCGAAGCGGGCGGCGCCCGGGTGCACGTCTATACCTCGCCCAACCTCGTGCGCATCAACGAGCGGTTTCGGCTCGGGCGGCCGGGCGGCGGCGTGCTGGTGCCGGACGCCGACCTGATCGAGGCGCTCGCCGCCTGCGAGCGCGCGAACGGCAATGCGCCGATTACCGTGTTCGAGATCGAGACCGCGGCCGCGTTCCTGCTGTTTGCCAACCATCCGGCGGACGCGCTGCTGCTCGAGGTTGGGCTCGGCGGCCGTTACGACGCGACCAATGCGGTCCCCTACCCGCTCGCGAGCGTCATCACCTCGATTTCCATGGACCACATGGATTTTCTCGGCGACACGCTGGAGAAGATCGCGGGCGAGAAGGCCGCGATCATGCGGCGCGACACGCCGGCCATCATCGCCCGCCAGACCGAGGGGCCCCTCTCCGTGATCATGGACCGCGCCGCCGAGATCGGTGCGCCGCTTCATGTCGCCGGCCAGGATTGGGTGGCGGGCGAGGAGCGCGGCCGCCTTGTCTATCAGGACGAGCATGGTCTTCTCGACCTGCCGCCGCCGCGGCTGTTCGGCCGTCACCAGATCGACAATGCCGGCACGGCGATCGCGACGCTGCGCGTCTGCGGCTTCAAGCTGCCGTCCGTCGCCTTTGAGCAGGGCCTTGTCAAGGTGGACTGGCCGGCGCGCATGCAGCGCCTCACGGGCGGCAACCTCGTGGCGCAGGCGCCGGCCGGCAGCGAGATCTGGCTCGACGGCGGCCATAACCCGGATGGCGGCCGCATGGTTGCGGCCGCACTCGCCGATCTGGAAGAGCGGGTCTCGCGTCCGCTGGTGCTCATCATGGGCATGCTTGCGACCAAGGACACCGAGGGATTCTTGCGCAATTTCGCCGGGCTCGCGCGCTGCCTCATCGCGGTGCCGGTCGGCCAAAGCAACGGCGTGCCGGCGGAGACGCTCGCCGCGACCGCGCGCGCTATCGGGATCGCGGCTGATGCGAGCGACGACGTTGCCGGCGCCTTGGCAGCCGTGAGATCGCTCGCGCTCGATCCGCCGCCGCGCATCCTCATCACCGGCTCGCTCTATCTCGCAGG
The DNA here is from genome assembly GCA_963787675.1 of uncultured Alphaproteobacteria bacterium. Lineage (GTDB taxonomy): Bacteria > Pseudomonadota > Alphaproteobacteria > Rhizobiales > Xanthobacteraceae > JAJPKK01. The sequence goes on from CAWBDV010000004.1 coordinate 10,610, forward strand.
CGAGGTGCTCGCGGCGAACGGCACAGTGCCGGAATAACCGCGCCCGTCCGCGCGCTCCCAAAAAAGAAACGGCCGGCTTTCGCCGGCCGTAAAGCAATCTGATCCGATATGCGCGGTGACTCAGACCGCAGCCGTGATCCACTGCTCGAGGCGCGCCTTCGGGGCGGCGCCCTGCTGCATCGAGGCCATCTGGCCGTTCTTGAACAGCATCAGCGTCGGGATCGACTGAATGCGGTATTTCTGCGCGGTCTGCGGATTCTCGTCGACGTTGAGCTTGACGATCTTGACTTTGCTGCCGAGCGCGCCGTTGGCGATCTCTTCAAGCGCCGGCGCAATCGCGCGGCACGGTCCGCACCACTCGGCCCAGAAATCGACAACCACCGGTTCGGCCGATTTAAGCACCTCGGCATCGAAATCGGCATCGGAAACCTTGCCTACACCCATGGGACCCCTCGTTGTCCAGCATTTGGGCGCATCCGGCGCCCCCGGGTTTGATCGAGTCGGAACCTAGGGAGGCGACCCAAAACCGTCAAGGCGCGGTCACGTGGAGGTGACGCGGGCAAAAAGCTTCATCAAGTGCAGCCGCCGGAATCTCCATGACGGCCGGGATTTCGGTCCAGATCAGCGCCGCGCGAATCGCTCGATCCGCGTAGAGGTGGGAGAGCACCGCCCGATAGAGCGCAAGCTGCTGCACATAAGCCGGCGGCGGCGCTTCGCCTGCTTGGGGCGGCAGGCGATTCGTCTTGTAGTCGGCAATCAGCACGGCCTCGGCGGTGACGGCCAGGCGATCGATCTGGCCGGACACGATGATGTCCGGACGGCCGGCGCGGCGAAGCCTGCCCACGACCGGCACCTCGGCCCGGCTGCCGGCTGCAAAGAGCTGCGCGAATTGCGGATCGGCGAGGAGCGCCAGCACACGCCCGGCGATGCGCTCGCGCTCGGCGACGTCGAGAGGAGCCGCGTTGCGTTCGAGGAAAGCCCGCGCGGCCGTCTCGCGCCGCTCGGGCGCGATCTCGGGCAGCGCTTGCATCAGGCGATGCAGCAGCGTGCCGCGCAGCATCGCCTTTGCACGTGCCTCGCGAGCCTCACCTCCCCCTGGAGGGGGGAGGTCGGCCGCGCCAGCGGCCGGGCGGGGGTGAGGGCGGTTCAACGAATGCGAGGCGGGGGATATGGCACCGCTGTCACCCCACCCCGGACCGCCTGCGGCGGTCCGACCCTCCCCCTTCAGGGGAGGGTGCTCGTCGTCGTAGGCCTGCGAAGGCGACAGCAGCACCGGCCCGGCGGCTTGCGCTGCCACCGGAGCCGTGAGCCATGCCGGCACCTCAAGCGGCGTCGTCCCGTGAGACAACGCAAACGTCAGCTGTTCGGCCGGCAGCGCCCGCCTGACATAGCGCCAGATCTTGGCGTCGCCGTCGCCGATCTCCTCGCATTCCGGTTTGCCGACGAGAGCGTCGCGAACGAGATTGTACCAACAGCCGGTCGGGCGCGCTTTCTTGCCTTCATAGCCGCACACGATCAGCCGCTCGGCGGCGCGCGTCATCGCCACATAAAGCAGGCGGCGGTGCTCGTGCTCATACTCTTCAAGCACCGCGGTGCGTGCCGCCGCGACAGCCGCCACATCGTCCGCGCTGCGGCCGGCCCAGACAATGCACGGCGGCGCGCCGGGCTTCGCCTTCGGCCGCGGCACCATGAGAAGGCGGGGCGGATGGGTGCCGCGCGGCGGCGTTGTCGTATCGGCAAGGATCACGACCGGCGCCTCCAGGCCTTTGGCGCCATGCACCGTCATTACCCGGACCTCGTCGCGGGCGACCTCCATGTCGCGCTTGACGAGCGTGTCGGCCGCCCGCAGCCAGGCGAGAAACCCTTGCAGTGAAGGCGTTTCCTGCCGCTCGTAGGCGAGCGCCATTTCGAGGAACTCGTCGAGCGCGTCCGCCGCTTCGAGGCCAAGCCGCGCGTAGATTTTGCGCCGCCCATGTTCGGGTCCGAGCAGCCAGGCGAAGAACGCAAAAGGCGTGTCATGGCGCGCACGCACGGCACACCGCTTGAGCAGCGCGTCCGCTTGCGCACAAGCCGCGTCGGTCGCAGCGTGTGCTGCGAGCGACGCGCGCAGGCTCGCGCGCCGACCGTGCGCGAGTTTGAACAACTGGTCGTCATCAAGCCCGAACAGCGGGCTCTTGAGCGCGATCGCGAGCGCGAGGTCATCGTCCGGCAGCAGCAGCGCATCGGCGAGCATCATTAGATCGATCACCGCGATGTGCTCGGTTAGCGTCATCCGGTCGGCGCCGGCGACCTCAACGCCGGCGTTCTTCAGCGCGCGGATCAGCGCCGTGAACAGCGTGCCGCGCTGGCGCACCAGCACCAGCACGTCGCCCGCCGAGACGCGGCGGCGGTCAGCCCCGATCGGCGTGCCGCCGTTGATCATCTGGCGCACCGTCTTTGCGATCTTCTGCGCGAGCTTCACCGGCGCGCTCGTTTCCAGAACCGCGTCAAACGGCGCAGTCCAGGCTTCCATGTCGGGCGACGGATCAGGCTCCATCAGCGGCCAGATCTCGACGTGTCCCGGCACCGCATGGGGCAGCGCCTGGTGAGCGAGCATGCCCCCCGGATCAGAGGTGATGCTGCGATAGACCGCGGCGGGCCGGAACACTTCGTCGACGGCGCCGAGCACATTCTCGCCGGAGCGAAACGAATGATCGAACCGCACCACCCGCCACGCGACTTCGGACAGTTCGTATTGTTTTTTGAAGTAGCGCAGCGCCGCATCGTATTCGCGCGGCGCCGCGCCCTGGAACGAGAAGATCGACTGCTTCTCGTCGCCGACCGCAAACACGGTGCGCTTGATGAGGCCGCGCGCGCCAGCGCCGGCCGCGAACTCCGCCGTCAACCGTTTGATGATCTCCCACTGCTTTTCGCTGGTGTCCTGCGCCTCGTCGATCAGCACGTGATCGAGGCCGAGGTCGAGCTTGTAGTGCACCCAACCCGGCGGGGCCGCGGACAACAGCCGCAACGTCTTGTCGATGAGATCGTCATAGTCGACGAGGCCGCGGCGATCCTTCTCGTCGCGATAGCGCACGATGACCTCGACCGCGATGGTGACGAGCGCGGCCGTGCGATCGCGGCAGATAATGGCCTTGCGCCGCGCATCAAGGCCGACGATCCGCGCCTGCTCGTCGGCGAGACGTTGTGCGAGCTCCGGGCGCCGCGCGGCCGGACTATTGGTGAGAAGGCTTTTGCGCGGCCCGTTGCTGCCGGTAAAGAAAACGCTCAGATAGTTTTCGACCTGTTCGCGCCCCACCTGCTCAAGCGCTCGCCACAGCCGCTCGCCCTGGTCCTTGTCGTTCTTCGACGGGCTGCCGGAGAGGACCGTCGCCATCTCCGCCCATTGCGATGACGGCAGCAGCGGGCCCTCGACGATGTCGCGCTCGCAGGCGGCAAGCGTATCGTCAGCCGCGATGCCGAGCGTCGCGGAGAGCTGGGCGAGCGCGCCCGTGACGCTGCCGGCTCCTTCGATCCAGCGGCCGAAATCGTGGCGTTTGGCCGTCGCCTCGCGAACGATCTCGCGGAACGTCGAGTCGGCTGCAGCGGCGACCGCGACCTTCAGAGCCTGCCCAACTTCGCTCGCCGGTGCAGCAGCGCCCCGCAGCAGGACATCGAGGGTCGCGCGCTCGAGCATCTCGCTCTGCACGCGTTCCTCCAGCACGGTGAACCGCGCGGCGACGTCCGCCTCGAAGGGGAACTGCTGCAGGATGCGGGTGCAGAACGCATGGATCGTCTGCACCTTGAGCCCGCCTGGCACTTCGAGCGCTGCGGCGAACAGCGTGCGTGCCCGCATGCGCGTTGCGGCATCGATCGTCGTGACGCCGATGTCACGCATGGCGGCATCGAGCTCAGCGTCATCGAGCGCGATCCAGCTCCGCAGCGTATCGAACACGCGCACCGCCATGTTCGCGGCCGCCGCCTTGGTGAAGGTGATGCAGAGGATCCTCGACGGATCGACCCCGCCGGAGCCGCCCTGGAGCATCAGCCGGATGACCCGCTGCGCCAGAACGTGGGTCTTGCCCGATCCGGCATTGGCGGCAACGAACGCAGCCGCGCCCGGGTCGGACGCCGCTGCCTGCCGGCGCCGCACTTCGTCGGGAATGATGCGGCGCACGCTCAAAATTCGTCGCCCTCGAAGTTGCCGGCCAGCGCCCATTCCTTGACGCGGGCGAGCTCGTCATAGGTACCGTAGCGCTGCGCCCACATGGAGAGGATGAGCGGACGATACGGCATGTCATCGTCATCGAACCGCGCAACGAGTTCGGAGAGCTTCGCCAACGCGGCGTCGGCCGCGCCGTCGACCGTCACCCCGTCCAATTTGATCGGCTGCTCCTTTCCCGCCGGATCGCCGCCGTGAAGCCGGACATAGACGAGCTCCGCCACCGAGCCGCCGGGCGCTATTGCGCCGAACGCGCCGCCGCGCAGCATCGCCGCTTCCAGCGTCAATTGCGGCGAGACCCCGATCTGCACTTGCCTCGAGGACGGCGGCGCACCGGTCTTGAAATCGAGGATGGCATAGCCGCCGTCGATCAGCTGCTCGATGCGGTCGGCGCGGCCGGTCAGGCGGAAGAAGCTGCCATTGACGGGAATCTGCAACGCGCCCTGCAGTTCGACGAGTGCGCCGGCGACCTTGCCGCGGCGCTTGCGCTCATACTCGGCGAACCAACCGGCGATCCGCTCGAACCGCGGCCACCAGAACGCGCGCGCCTCTGGAAAGTCGTCGAGCGCCGCGAAATGCGCGCGGCCGATGCGCAGCAATTCGGCATGGGGATTCTCCGGCAATTCGCTTGCGTAAGTCTTCGTAAATTCCCCGATCGCCGCGTGAATGAGGCTGCCACGCTCGGCCGCGCCGGGCGGTTGGTCGACCTGATCGAGCGGCGCAAGCTTGAGGATGTGGCGCGCGTAGATCGTATAAGGATCCCGCAGCCAGTGCTCGATCTCGGTGACCGACAAGGCTTTCGGGCGCACGGCGCGGGGCGGGCGCGGCTCCGGCCGCATCACCGGACGCGCAGGACCTTCCGGCTCGTCGAGCCGCCGCGCAAGAGCGCGATAGCGCTCGCCGCGAGCGATCGCCGCTTCCCACGACGCGGAACCCGCCACCGCGGCAAGCCGCTGGAGGAAGCGCGAGGCCACCGTCGGCGCGCCGGAGAGCTTGGCGGCCCGAGTGACGAACACCTCGCGTGCGCCGAGAAGCTGGGCGAAGTCGTGCGCCGCAAGACCGATGCGCCGCTCCGGCAGGTCGAGCCCCAGGTCCTGCCGCATGGGGCGGCTCAGCCACGGATCGCTGCGCGGATCGGGCGGCCACACGCCTTCGACGAGCCCGCCGATGATGACGCGGTCCGCGGTGGTGAGACGCGCTTCGAGCGGACCGAGAATGCGCACGCGGTTTGCCTGTACACCGAGCCGTCGCACCGCACGATCGCCGACGGCAAGGCGAAAGAGTTCGCCATAGTCTTCCGTCGCGATCGGGAAAGGAGCATCGCCGATTTGTATTGCGATGTCATCGAAAGCCTGTGCCAGCGCGCCGCCGTCCGGACCGGCGAAAGCCGCCGGGGTTCCCGCCGCATCGCTGCTCGCGAGCCGCACCGCTTCGTAATGGCGCGCCGCGAGCGCCGCGAAATCGGCCTCGTCGGCACCCGCCGATTCAAGCGGGGCGAGCGCAGCAGCAACGCGGTTCGCGAGGCGCTCCGCCGTCGCGATCTCGGCATCGTCGAGCGATGCGCGCGGATCGCTGCGATGGATCGCGGAGGGCTCGCCGCGCCGCAGCTTGGCGAGCTCGGCACGAACGTCGGCAAGCGCTTGCGCAAGCCGCGCCGAGCCGGGCCGCGGACGTGGTCCGCGCAGCACCGCCCGCTCCAGCGCGGCAATCGCGGCAGCATTGTCGTCGGCGCCGAACCGCGCCAGCTTGTTCTTAAGAAGCGCAAGCAGCGGCACGGGCGCAAGGCGCGACAGCGCCACCTCCGCGACCGCGCGCGCAAAAGCGCCGGCGGCAGTCTCGGCGAGCGGATCGCCGCCGGAATCATCGGCCGTGATGTTCCAGCGCTTGAGCAGCACGGTGACGCGGCGCGCGAGAGCGCGGTCGGGCGTCACGAGCAGCGCCGTGCGGGTGTCATCCGTCAACGCCTCACGCAATGCCACCGCAATGACGAGCGCTTCCTCCTCCGCATTGGCCGCCTCGATCACGGTCAATCCGGCAATTGCGTGCTCGATGGCGTGGCGCGAATCCTCCGCGGCGAGCCGCCCGCGCCAGGCGGCGGTCGCGGGCGCCGGCCGCAGTGCTTCGCTCGCGAGAACTTCGCGGCCGTGCGTCGCGGCCGGAACGAGCGTCGCAACATCGTGCCGCGCGATCCCGATGCGCGCGAGAAGCGCGTGCATCGCGAATTGCGGATGGCTGGGCGCCCCGCCGACGTCGCGCCAGGCCTCGTCGTCGAGGTCGGTGTCGAGGCCGGGCAGCACCACGGCGCCGCGGGGGAGCGTCGCAATCGTCGCGAGCAGTTTCGCGGTCGCCGGCATCGAGCCGGTCGAGCCAGCCGCAATCACCGGCGGGTTAGTCGCCGCAAGTCTGCGCGCCTCCGCGGCGATCAGACGATCGCGGCGTGCTGCCGGTTCGATCGCGTCCTGCGCGGCGAGGATTTGCGGCCATTGTTCGCGAGCGACTTTGAGAAAATTCAGCGTGAGCTGCCAGTATTCGTCGAACTCGTCGGGCACCAGCTCGTCGAGCCGCTCCCACGGCACCTCCCGCGTCGTCATGTCGTCCATGAGACGCGCGAGATCGTCGGCAAGTCCGAGCGCGGCGGCCGGATGGCGCACCACGAGCGGCGGCTCGCCGGTCAGCGGCGCGAGTTGCTCGGCCCATTTGAGGACGAGGCGCGCCAGCAGGAAGCGCCGTTCAAGGCCTTCGATCGCGGGCGGCAGGTCCAGAAGAGCATCGCCGGCAATGCCGCCAGTCGCGGCGTCGGCGAACACCAGTTCGTCCTCGTCGATATCACCGATCGGCACGATGCGCGGCAGCACCGCCGCATCGACTCCCGGCAGATCGAGAAAGGCATCGCGGGCCAGCCGGCAGGCGCGCCGGGTCGGCAGAAAAATCGTGGCGTCAGCGAAGCCGAGCGGCCCCGTCGCCACGCCGTCGACGAGCCGGCCCTCGGCAAACGCCTCGATCAGCGCCGGCAGGAACGGCGCCGACGGCGGTATGGTGAAGACGCGCGCGGTCATCGAATTGTCGGCTGTCGGCTCGCGGCATCGTCAGCCGCGATTCTCGCCGGCAGTCTATCACGCGGCGCTGGCGAGGATCGCGGCTTCGGCGACGGGAACTGCTTCCGGCGTCCCGACATGCAGCCACACGCCATCAAGCCGAAGGCCATAAAGGCGGCCGGCATCGATGGCGCGATCGAACAGGAGGTTGAGGGAGAACGCGCCGGAGGGAGCATCCGCAAAGAATGCAGGCGAAAGGATCGCAACACCGGCATAGACGAACGGTGCCACTTCGCGCTCGGCGCGCCGGCTCAAGCGGCCGTCGGTTGCCATGCCGAAATCGCCGCGCCCCGCGTAGCCGACGCTTACGGCGGTCGCGGCAAGGAGCAGCAATGCATCCATGCGGGCAGGATCGAACGCTTCGGCCAGCCGAACCAGGTTCGGTTTGACGCCGTCGATCCACAGCGTATCGGAGTTAAGGTGGAAGAACGGCGCGGCGCCGAGGAGCGGCAGCGCCTTGACCACGCCGCCGCCGGTATCGAGCAGCACGCCGCGCTCGTCGGAGATGACGACCTTCGGCTTGCGGCGCCCCGCCAGGTGACGTTCGATTTGGTCGGCGAAGTGGTGGACGTTGACCACAACCGTGTCGACGCCCCCTGCCGCCAGCCGGTCGAGCACATGATCAAGGAGCGGCTTCCCGCCGACCTCGACCAGCGCCTTAGGCTTGGCGTTGGTCAAGGGGCGCATACGCGTGCCAAGTCCGGCCGCCAGCACCATGGCGCGTTTAGGCATCGAGGCAGGGGAAGAGCTTGTCATGGGCAGCGAATCAATCAGGCAACTTTCTACCGCAAACAGCACGGTAATGTGACGCCAGAACAGTTGCCAGGCACTTAAGCCGCCAAACTGACCACCTCAGCCAAAGGCCCGGTGACTTTCCCGGCCGTCAGCGGCAGGCACGCCGGCGGGAAATCCTGGCGGATTCGCCAGCCGCGATGCTTTACCTCCGTCAGAAACCGGTCGAGGTGAAGCATCGCCCCGGTGGGCATGTCGTGGAGCACCATGAGGGTCCAGGGCTGGAGCGGGATCTGTGCAAGCGCCGTCTCGACCCACGCATCCGGCTCCTTCCAGTCACGCGGGATCGCGTTCCACAGCACGCAGGTATAGCCGCCGGCTTGCAATGCCGCCACGGCTTGCGGGCTCAGCAGCCGGCGATCGATGTTGCCGCCGCCACCGTTGGGGCGAAATAGCGGAGGATCGTGCGCCAACGCCCCGATCTCGGTCTGCGTTCGTTCGATCTCGAGCCTCACCGCTTCCTCGCCGGGACGTTCGCCCAGCGGCTGGGTGTGGGTCCAAGTGTGATTGCCGATCCAGTGGCCTTCGGCGTGGGCCCGTTCGGTGCAGGCGCGGGCGCCCGGGGCCGCAAGCTTGCTCCCGATGACGAAGAAGGTCGTCAACACGCGATGGCGCGCCAGCACGTCCAGAACCTTCGGGGTCACCGACGGCTCCGGCCCGTTATCGAAAGTCAGGGTGAGTTCGAACATATCAGTGCGGGTCCGGTTCAATGCTGCAGTTGGGCAGCCATCCCCCCTGGCCCGTGTCGGATCAAGTCCGATCTTTTGCGACTGACCTCTGATCTCATCGCAGGCGAGCGAATGCAATGGCTTTTCGCCCGGCGAAGCCGGCTGGCGCGATCGAGGGCCGTGAACTAGCATCCGGTGCCAATCGTTCGACGGTGCCGGGACACATGAAACGCAGCACGGATCGCATCCTCACCACCCACGCCGGGAGTTTGTCGCGGCCGGCGAACCTTATCGCCATCAGCAAGGCGCGCGCCGGCGGCGAAAGCAAGGATGACGCCGCCTTCGCGCAGGTTCTTGCGGCCGCGGTTGCCGACGTCGTGCGCAAGCAGCGCGACCTCGGTGTCGACATTCCCGATGACGGCGAGTTCGGCAAGCCGGTCGCCGGAAGCTATGACTATGGCGCGTGGTGGAACTACGCCTTCGCGCGGATGTCAGGCTTTTCTCCAGCCGGCGGCGGGACGCAATCGAAACACACGAAGTCGAGCGTCGCCGAAGTCGCGTTGACCTCATTTGCCAATCGCCGCGACTGGCAGAAGTTCGGCGAGTTCTACCAGGACCCGGAATCGAGCGGCAGTCTCCTGGGCAGCGCGGCGCGACGGCCGGTGGGGCGCCCCGTCTGTACGGGGCCGATCACCTATACCGGGCAGGCTGCGCTCGCCGCCGATATCGCCAACTTGAAAAAAGCAATGGCGGCGACCGGCACCGAAGAAGGTTTCATGTGTTCGATCGGACCCGGCAGTTTCGCGCGCGGCGAAGACCTCTACTACAAGACCGAAGAGGAATTTCTGTTCGCCTCGGCCGACGCGATGCGCGAGGAATACAAGGCGATCGTCGATGCCGGGATCGTGCTGCAGATCGACGATCCGAGCCTTCCGGACAACTGGGACATGATCAACCCCGAGCCGCCGCTCGGTGAATTCAAGAAATTCGAGAAGGTGCGCATGGAGGCGTTGAACCACGCCCTGCGCGGCCTGCCCGCCGAGCGCATCCGTTTCCACATTTGCTGGGGCAGTTGGCATGGCCCGCACACGACCGACATTCCGCTGAAGGACATTGTCGATCTCGTCTTGAGCGTCAACGCCGGCGCCTATTCGGTGGAAGCCGGCAACGTTCGCCACGAGCACGAATGGCGGGTATGGCAGGACGTGAAGCTGCCGGACGGCAAAATGCTGATCCCCGGCGTCGTGAGCCACGCCACCAACATCGTCGAGCATCCGCAAGTGGTCGCTGACCGCATCGTCCGCTACGCCAAGGTCGTCGGCCGGGAAAACGTCATCGCCGGCACTGATTGCGGCCTTGGCGGCCGCATTCATCCGCAGATCGCCTGGGCCAAGCTTCAGGCGCTGTCCGACGGCGCAGCGCTCGCGAGCAAAGAATTGTGGCGCTGACTCAGTCAACCCGGGCGGATTAGCAAAGAGTGGGGCCTCGGAAGAACGGCCGTCGCTGTCACAAAACTTATAAATTCGGCCGATAGTCGTTCTTGAGCGACGACGATGCGGGACACGCTCAAGCCAAATGCTTCGGATCGAGGGCGCTTCCGTCGTCTATCAAAGTGGCGTCTGCGCGCTTGATGACGTCAGCCTCGATTTCGATCATGGCCGCTTCATTGCCCTGCTAGGCCCGTCGGGAGCCGGCAAATCCACCCTGCTGCGGTGCCTCAATGGGCTGGCAAGACCGTCGCGGGGCGACGTCGTCGCCGGCGAGGGCGAGTCGATTTTCACGAGCCGCGCGGCGCTGCGCGGTCATCGCCAGCGCACCGCGATGATCTTCCAGCAGCACCATCTGATCGGACGCCAGACGGCGCTGCAAAACGTCCTGCTTGGCCGGCTCGCATTCCGCTCGTCCTTGCGGTCGGTGTTTCCACCCAATCGCGCCGAGCGGTGCCTTGGCCTCGATGTGCTGCAACGTGTCGGGCTGTTGGATTGCGCGCTCAGCCGCGCCGATCAGCTGTCCGGCGGACAGCAGCAGCGCATTGGCGTGGCGCGGGCGCTCATCCAGCGCCCGCGGACAATCCTTGCCGACGAACCGGTTGCGAGCCTCGATCCGGCAACAGCCCTGCGGATCCTTGAACTGATCGATCGGGTGTGCCGCGAAGACGGCATCAAGGCAATCGTCAGCCTGCATCAAATCGAACTGGCGCGCCGTTTCGCCGATCGCATCATCGGCCTGTCGGGCGGACGAGTGGTCTTCGATGGACCGGCCGCTGCGCTAGATCGCGGCACGATGCAGCGCATTTACGCGGCACCGTCGCCAGATCGCATTCCCCATCCGCAATTCGAAGAGGAGCCGACACATGAATTGCCGATTTTTCCTGTCCCTCATGGCGGGCGCCACGCTGAGCATGACCAGGCGGTCCGCGCTCGCTCAGGATAACCCGGCGAAGCTTCGCGTCGCGCTCCTGCCCGACGAAAATGCGGGAACAATCATCCAGAGCGCCGAGCCGCTGAAGAAATATCTGGAATCCCAGCTCCACAAAGACATCGAACTTGTGGTGACGACCGACTATTCGTCGATGATCGAGGCGATGCGATTTGGCCGCATCGAAATTGCCTATTTCGGTCCGCTCTCCTATGTCCTCGCCAAATCGAAGGCCCCGGGCATCGAGCCGTTCGCGGTGGGCGTCTCGAAAGGATCGCCGACCTATCGCAGCGTCATCATTACCCAGGCGGAGAGCCCGGTCCGATCGATCGACGACATCAAAGGCAAATTGGTGGGCTTTGGCGATCCCGCGTCGACATCGAGCCATCTCATTCCGCGTGCGATGCTCGCCAAGCATGAATTGATCGGCGGCAAGGACTACAAGTTTGTCCATCTCGGTGCCCACGACGCGGTCGCGCGTGCCGTGCAATCTGCGCAGGTCGCGGTCGGCGCATTGTCGGAGGATATCTTCAACAATCTGATCGCCAAGAACTCGATCGATCCCGCCAAATTGAGGGTGATTGCCTTCAGCGATCCCATCCCGAACTATCCGATGGTGATGCAGGGCAAGCTCGATCCGCAGATCAAGGCATCGATCCGCGAAGCTTTCCTCGGATTGAAGGATCAGGCCATCCTCAAGCCGTTCCGCGCCGAGGGCTTCGTGGCCACGGACGACCGTGCTTACGACATCCTTCGCGAGACGGCGAAGGTGCTTGACCTCGATCTCACGAAATTCAAGGGATGAGTGACCGCGCGATCCCCGACTATGACGCGATCCTGCGGCGCGACGCAGTCGCCCGCGGGAAGCGGGCCCTCGTCGGCTTCGGCGTCATTGTCATGGTCGCGCTGTCTTGCTGGGCGACCAGGCTTTTCGACGTCGCGCGCTTTGCCGATTCCTGGCCTGCGATCAAGCAGATCGCCGAGGATATGTTTCCCCCCGATTTTGGCCGGTGGCGCAACTGGGTGCAGCCCGTGCTCGACACGGCCGCGATGTCGATCGCCGGGACAGCGATTGCGGCCACGCTGTCGCTTCCGATCGCTCTGCTGGCAGCGCGCAGTACCTCGCCCAATGCGGCGGTCTACGGCTTCGCGCGGCTTGTACTCAACCTGCTGCGTTCGGTTCCCGAGCTCATCATGGGCATCATCTTCGTTGCCATGGTGGGGTTCGGCGCCCTTCCCGGCGTGCTGGCGCTCGGCCTGCATTCAGTGGGCATGATGGGAAAGTTCTTTGCCGAGGGCATCGAGCATGTCGACCCGAAGCCGATCGAGGCGGCGCGCGCAGCGGGCGCGACGCCGCTGCAAGTCATCTGGCACGCGATCTTGCCGCAGGTGATGCCGCAGCTTACCGACACCACGATCTATCGTTGGGAATATAATTTTCGGGCCTCGACCGTGCTCGGCGCGGTCGGCGCCGGCGGAATTGGCTTCGAGCTCATTGCGGCGTTGCGTATTCTCGAATACGCGCAGGTCTCGGCGATCCTGATTTGCATCCTCGCCTGCGTCACGATCGTCGACGGGCTCGGCGCCGTGCTGCGGAAATTTCTCCGGTAGCGCTCATGGCCAAGATCGTCGTTACCCATCCGATCTTTCCGGAGGTCGAACAGCGGCTCCGCAACCTGGGGCAGATCGTCATCAATGGGGGCGGCACGCCGTGGAGCCGGGACGCGCTCGCCGCGCATCTCCGTGACGCCGATGCGATGCTCGCGTTCATGACCGACCAGGTCGACGAGGACCTGCTGAGCGGCAGCCGGCGGCTCAAAGTCATCGCGTGCGCCCTCAAGGGCTATGACAATTTCGACGTCGAAGCCTGCACCCGCGCAGGCGTCTGGCTGACCGTCGCCCCCGACCTCCTCACGATTCCGACGGCCGAGCTTGCGGTCGCGCTGACGCTTGGGCTCAATCGGCACCTTCTCGCCGGCGATGCCTGGGTGCGATCGGGCCGCTTCGAGGGGTGGCGCCCGGAGCTTTATGGCTACGGCCTGCAGGATGCGAACGTCGGCATTGCGGGACTGGGTCGCGTCGGACTCGCCATCGCGAAACGTCTCCACGGCTTTGGTGCTCGGCTACGCGGCTTCGACGAGCGGACGGTCGCCGACGCCGCAGGTCATGGCGTTTCGCAAATCGGCTGGGACGAGCTGATTGAGCAGAGCGACGTGATCATTCTGGCGCTGCCGCTCAACGAGCGGACGTTTCACATCATCAATGCGCGAAGTTTGGGCCGGATGCGGCGCGGCGCGCGCCTCGTGAATATCGGGCGCGGCTCGGTCGTCGACGAGGCGGCCGTCGCGCAATCGCTCGAGAACGATCATCTCGCCGGTTACGCGGCGGACGTTTTCGAAATGGAGGATTGGGCGCGCGCCGACCGCCCGCGCTCCATCTCTCCGCGACTTCTGGCGCTCCGCGACCGCACGCTGTTCACGCCGCACACCGGCTCCGCGGTCCGTGCAACGCGTCTCGCTATCGAACACGCCGCAGCCGACGCGATCATCGCGGTTCTCAGCGGCCGCAGGCCGGAGAATGCGGTCAACGTCATCGCCTCATCGGATGGCGAGACGAATGCGGTGGCTACGAAGGGATGATGCCTCGGGGATCCCTGCCGATCGCGTCCCGTCATCGCGCCGGTTCGCGCCGACGCCAGCTGCCGAACAGCCATGCCAAGTAGACGCCGACCAGCACGACGGCAAGCCCGAACCAAGTGACAACGTATTGCAAATGGTTGTTGGGAAGGTTCGGCTTGAGGTGCCCCACACGGGGAAGCCCGCCCGGTGGCTCGGGGCTTTCGAGTTCCACATAGAACGGCGCCGCGGTGATGCCCTTGGCCGCCGCGATCGCGGTGGAGTCGCGGGAGAACCACAGATTGAGCGGCAGTTCTTCCGCTGGCGTAAACAGGCCAGGCTTCTCCGGCCAGCGCAGCACCCCGACCAGGGTGACGGGGCCGGCGATCTGCCCGTCCGGACGCTTCGCCGGTTTCTGTAGTCCTTCCGGCACGAAGCCGCGGTTCACCATCACGAAGTTGCCGTCGGTGAGGCGCGCCGGCGTGAACACCCAATAACCCGGGCCGCCGGCATCGTCTCGCAGGCTTGAGCCGATGGTGTAGACGAGGCCTTCCTTGTCGTTCTCGAATTGCGCCGAGAACGTGACGCGCAGAAATTCGTCATCGTCGGGGGTAAGGCGCGGCCAATCCTTCGGCGGCGGCAGCGCCACCGGAGCTGCCGCGAGCCGCGCCTCGAGATTGGCGATCAACCCTTCCTTCCAGGCCTTGCGCTCGACTTGCCACATGCCGAGCGAAACCAGGATCGCAAACGCCACGAGGGCGGCAAGGGTTGGTGCCAATACGCCCTGGCGCGTACCCGCGCTGTCGGGCGCCATCACGAATCCGGCTTGCCGGCAAGCCGTCCCTCGGCGGCCTTGTGGTGGTACTGAAGCGCGATCATGAGGCCCTTCATGGGGCGCAGCGGTCCGATCGTGGTGAGAAGAATGAGCGGTCCCCACAGCATGGCATGGACCCAGAACGGCGGCTGATAGAGCGCTTCGACGATGAGCGCGCCGCCAACCACCACGAAGCCGGCAAAAAGGATGACGAACACCGCAGGCCCGTCACCGGCGTCCGCGAATGAGTAGTCGAGCCCGCAGTTCTCGCAGCGCGGCGCCAGCGTAAGAAAGCCGCAGAACAGACGGCCCTTGCCGCAGCGCGGGCATCGGCACATCAGGCCGGTAAGCAAGGGCGATGGGGAAGAACTGACGCCGGGAGAGGGATGATCAGTCATGACGGTCGATGGATGATCGTTGAGCAGACACTGCCTAGATCTGGCACCACGTAGATAATGCGCCTACCCGCCTGCGCCATCCATCGCGCGGCAATTGTTCTCCATTTCGGGCGCCCCGCGTCGGCGCGGCCGGAGCACCGCAGCGTCATCCACCCTCGTCGGCAAGACGGCGGATTAGCCCTTCGGCCAATCCGCCTTACAAAGTCCTGCGGCGCGGAGATCGTCCTCCGCCTTCAGTGGCCGGCGGCGCCCGCAACGGGAGGTCCGTGGCCCCACACATAGATGCAGGCAAACAGGAACAGCCACACCACGTCGACGAAGTGCCAATACCAAGCGGCGAATTCAAAGCCCAGATGCTGGGTCGGCGTGAACTGGCCGGCCAAAGCGCGGATCAGGCAGACGATGAGGAAAATCGATCCGATGATGACATGGGCGCCGTGGAAGCCGGTCGCCATGAAGAATGTCGCGCCGTAGATGTTGCCGGCATAGTGGAACGGCGCGTGATAGTACTCGTAGCCCTGCACGCAGGTGAACGACAGTCCGAGGATGATCGTGAGAAGGAGGCCCCATTTGAGCCCCTCGCGATCATTGTGCAGCAGCGCATGATGAGCCCAGGTGACGGTGGTGCCTGAGGTCAGCAGGATCAGCGTGTTCACCAGCGGCAGATGCCACGGGTTGAAGGTCTCGATTCCCTTCGGCGGCCACACATGGCCGACGAAATCCGCCCGCATATATTGCTGCATGTCGGCCGGAAACAGCGCGGTCGAGAAGTAGGCCCAGAACCACGCGACGAAGAACATCACCTCGGAGGCGATGAACAGGATCATGCCGTAGCGATGCGAAATCTGCACCACGCGGCTGTGGAAGCCGCCATGCTCGGCCTCGTCCACGACGTCACGCCACCATGACAGCATCGTGTAGAGGATGCCGATAGTGCCCGCGAAGAACACGTAAGGCGCCGCCGCGAACGAGTGATGCATCCAGCCGATGGCGCCGATTGCGGCGATGAACGCCGAAGCGGAGCCGACGGCCGGCCACGGGCTCGGGTCGACGAGGTGATAGTCGTGGTGTTTGGCGTGGGCGTCAGCCATCGTCTTCGTCTCCGTTACTCTTCGTCACCGGCGCCCAAAAGGCGCCACCCCCTCTTTTAGCTCTTGCCCCCGGCAGTAGCCGGGACGGCACTTCCCGTTACGCCCGTCGTGCGCGGACGCAGCGGATAGAACGTGTATGACAACGTGATGGTGTTGAGGTCATCCTGGTCGGAGTCCTTGACGAGCTCCGGATCGACGTAGAACACCACGGCCATCTCGCGGGTCTCGCCGGGCCCGAGATGCTGCTCGGTGAAGCAGAAGCAGTTGATCTTGTCGAAGTAGCCACCGACGGTCGTCGGTGTCACGTTGTAGACCGCCTGCGCATCGGTTTCGTGCGCCGAGAGGTTGGTGGCGGTGTAGTAGACCGTCACGACCTCGCCGAGCCGCACGTCAATCGTCTTGCGCTCCGGCTCGAACCGCCACGGAAGCCCAGCGCCGACATTAGAGTCGAATCGCACCGTCACGTGGCGATCGGAGATGACGCCGGGCGCCGCTTCAACGACCTGCGGCACGCCGCCGAACCCGGTGGCACGGCAGAACCAGGTATAGAGCGGCACCGCTGCATAGGCGGCACCTACCATCAGCGCGACGAACACGCCGCACGCCGCCGCGACTACATAGTCGGACGAGGAACGGCGGCGGCCGGTTTCCGGACCGGGGACAGACGACGAATTCGATCGGACCGCCGTTCGGCTGTCCTCCGATCTTCTCCATCTGACTTCTGCTTTCTGTCATCTGACTCGTGAACCTTACATCGGCCGCGTTACCACGCCGGAGCGCAACTTGACGAGGGTGACCGCAAACACCAGCACCGCGAAAGCCGCAAGCGCCAACGCAATCGCAATCGACCGTGCACGGCGACGCCGCTTCTGCTCCTCGGTGAGCACGATGCCGTTGTCGTCGTCGTTTCCAGCCATGCCATCATCTCGCCGCCCACAACAGGCCGGGCGCGCCGAGCCGGTCGTCGACGAGCAGAACCGCAAACAACACGAAGAGGTAGAGGATCGAAACGCCGAACAGGCGCTTGCAGGCGCGATCGCCGTCCGCGCCGTCACCGAGCATTTTGATCTTGAGGGCAAGCCAGATCATCGCGGCGCCGCCCACGATCGCGGTTATGCCATAGATCGCGCCGCTATAACCCATCAGCCACGGCGCTACGCCGAGCGGCGCTAGCACCAGCGAGTAGATCAGAATCTGCCGCCGCGTCTCGGCGCGACCGGCGACGACAGGCAACATCGGGATGCCGGCGCGGGCGTAGTCCTGGGTGCGCCACAGCGACAGCGCCCAGAAATGGGGCGGCGTCCAGAAGAAGATGATCAGGAACATCAGCACGGACTCGATCCCGACCGTCCCCGTCGCCGCGGCCCAGCCGATCATCGGCGGAAATGCGCCAGCAGCGCCGCCGATGACGATGTTCTGCGGCGTCGTGCGCTTGAGGCGCATCGTATAGATCGCGACGTAGAAGAAGATCGTGAAGGCGAGGAGCCCTGCAGCGAGCCAATTGGCGACAAGGCCGAGGTAGGTGACCGCGCCGACCGCAAGCGTCATTCCGAACCCGAGCGCCTCCTGCGGCAGCACCCTTCCGGCAGGGATCGGCCGGCCGGCGGTGCGCGACATGAGGGCATCGATGTCGGCGTCGAACCACATGTTGAGCGCGCCGGCGGCGCCGGCGCCGACCGCGATGCAGACCAGCGCCGCAAAGCCCAGCACCGGATGGAGCTGGCCCGGCGCCACCATCAGGCCGACGAGCGCCGTGAAGACCACGAGCGACATCACTCGCGGCTTCATCAGCGCCAGATAATCGTCAACGCGGGCTTCGCTGACCGCAAGTGCGTCGCGGGTGCGGCCGGCGGCGGTGAGGTCTGTCATTGGCCGTGTGTCGTTTCGCGCGCACCCTTAATGGATGCGCGGCAGCACCTCGAATTGATGGAACGGCGGCGGCGACGGCAACGTCCATTCGAGCGTCGTCGCTCCCGGTCCCCACGGATTGTCGGCCGCCCGCTCCTTGCGCGCGAACGCCTGGATCATGCCGTAGAAGAAGATCAGCACGCCGATGCCGGAGATGTAGGAACCGATCGAGGAAACCATGTTCCAGCCCGCGAAGGCATCGGGATAGTCCACATAGCGGCGCGGCATTCCGTCAAGGCCGAGGAAGTGCTGCGGGAAGAACACCATGTTGACGCCGACGAACGTGAACCAGAAGTGCAGTTTGCCGATCGTTTCGTTGTACATGTAGCCGGTGATCTTCGGGAACCAGTAGTACCAGCCCGCGAAGATCGTGAAGACGGCGCCGAGCGACAGCACGTAGTGGAAGTGCGCCACCACGTAGTAGGTGTCCTGCAGCACCCGGTCGACCGCCGCGTTAGCGAGCACGACGCCGGTGACGCCGCCGACGGTGAACAGGAAGATGAACCCGATCGCCCACAGCATCGGCGTCTTGAACTCGATCGAGCCGCCCCACATGGTGGCGATCCAGGAGAAGATCTTCACGCCGGTCGGCACCGCGATCACCATCGTCGCGGCGACGAAATAGGCCTGCACGCTCGATCGACATGCCGACCGTGTACATGTGGTGCGCCCACACGACGAAGCCGATCACGCCGATCGCGACCATCGCGTAGGCCATGCCGAGATAGCCGAACACCGGCTTGCGGGCGAAGGTCGAGACGATCTGGCTCACCATGCCGAAACCCGGCAGGATCAGGATGTAGACCTCCGGATGGCCGAAGAACCAGAACAGGTGCTGGAACAGCAGCGGATCGCCGCCGCCGTTCGGATCGAAGAAGGCGGTGCCGAAGTTGCGGTCGGTGAGCAGCATGGTGATGGCGCCGGCGAGCACCGGCAGCGCCAGCAGCAGCAGGAACACCGTCACCAGGATCGACCACACGAACAGCGGCATCTTGTGCAGCGTCATGCCGGGCGCGCGCATGTTGAAGATCGTGGTGATGAAGTTGATGGCGCCGAGGATCGACGAGGCGCCGGCAAGGTGCAGCGAGAGGATCGCGAAGTCGACCGACGGCCCGGGATGGCCGACGGTCGACGACAGCGGCGCATAGATGGTCCAGCCGGCGCCGACGCCGTGGGAGCCGACGCGTCCTTCGACGAAGGTCGAGGTCAGCAGCAGCGCGAACGAGGCCGGCAGCAGCCAGAACGAGATGTTGTTCATGCGCGGGAACGCCATGTCGGGCGCACCGATCATCAGCGGCACGATCCAGTTGCCGAAGCCGCCGATCATCGCCGGCATCACCATGAAGAAGATCATGATCAGGCCGTGCGCGGTGACGAACACGTTGTAGGCGTTGGTGTCGTGGAAGAACTGCATGCCCGGATACTGCAATTCCATAGCGGATCGCGATCGACAGGGCGCCGCCGATGACGCCGGCGATCATGGCGAACACGAGGTACATCGTGCCGATGTCCTTGTGGTTGGTCGAATAGACGAACCGTCTCCAGCCAGTCGGATGACCATGTTCGGCTTCGTGACCGGCATGAGTGGCGTGAGCGTCCATCTTGCTTGTTCCTTCAGTCTTCCATTGCGGCCCGGCCGCTGCGGCGGCCATCCGGGCCAGTAGAGTTGAGATCGCCGAGATCTACTCGGCGGAGATGTTCGCGGCTGTGACGGTTGCGGGCGCGCCGGTCGCGGCGAACTTCTTCTTTGCAGCCTCGACCCAGGTGTTGAAGTCGGCTTCGCTCACCACGTGGATCGCGATCGGCATGAACGCGTGGTCCTTGCCGCAGAGTTCGGAGCACTGGCCGTAGTACCACCCTTCCTTGGTGGCCTTGAACCAGGTTTCGTTGAGCCGGCCCGGAATCGCGTCGATCTTGATCCCGAACGACGGCACGGCGAACGAGTGGATCACGTCGAACCCGGTAACCAACATCCGCACGGTCTTGTTGACCGGGACCACCATCTCATTGTCGACCGTCAGCAGGCGCGGCTGGCCCGGCTTGAGCTCCTTCTCCGGGGTCATCAGCGAATTGAATTCGAAATCGCCATTGTCGGGATAGTCGTATTTCCAGTTCCAGGTCACCCCGGTCGCCTTCACGGTCAGATCGGCCGGCGGAATGTTGAGCTGGAAGAAAAGAATGCGGAAGGAGGGCAGCGCGATCACCACCAGGATCACGACCGGAATCACGGTCCAGAGGACTTCGATCAGCGTGTTGTGGGTCGTGCGCGACGGGGTCGGATTGGCGCTGGCGTTGAACTTCACCATCACGATCACCAGCAGCGCGAGCACGAACAGCGTGATCGCGATGATGATGTAGAGGAGGAAATTATGAAACCCGGTGACCTGATCCATCACCGGCGTCCCCGACTCCTGAAGACCGATCTCCCAAGGAGAAGGCTGACCAAGACCCGCGAGTGCCGCCCCTACTGGCATCAACAGCGCCGCTGCGAACGCCGCAATGGCTGTCATTCGTGACAAAACCGGCATTGCCTCTTCATCTCCTTATGATGACGGCCGCGTTAGGGCCGACCCGCACCTTGGACCCACGAATAGTGGTGCGATTTTGACAACGGGCTGCGGCAGAAGCCGCAGCGGCTGAATTCCGCTCAGGGGGGGCGATAGCCGGAATTCCGGGGCCTCATGAACCACAATTCCGCCGTACTCGCAATGTGCCTGAAGGCAGAGCCATGCGCTTTCTTGCGCTGGGCGCGGGGCGCCGTAGCTTCTTGGGTTGTGGAAATCGGCATAGTTCTGCTCCTTGACTTGGTCGAGGACCAGGATAGGCCAGTCGCAGGGCTGATTCGCCATCGCGATTCTCATGACGGGCCGAGCGCGCCGGAGATCGGGGAACGGCACCATGATGAAGCAAGGCCAGGGGTGGCTGGCCGGACGCGCGGTGGCTGCGTTTGGCGCGGTTTTCGGGCGGAAAATGACGCGACTAGCATGCACACTCTTATCGGCCGCTTGTGTCATCGGGGTGACCCTCGCCACCGATCCGGCCGCATTGGCGCAGGGCGCCGTCAAAGTCGGTCCATGGCGACTGGCAGATCCGCTGTGAAACGCCGGCCGGCGCCCAGGGGGAACAATGCGCCCTGTTCCAGAGCGTCGTCGCCGAAGACCGCAATAACGTCGGCATCACGGTCCTGGTCATCAAAACCGCGGACCAGAAGGCACGGTTGATGCGGGTGCAGGCGCCGCTCGGCGTGCTGCTGCCGGCCGGGCTCGGGCTCAAGATCGACCAGGTCGACGTCGGCCGCGCCGGCTTCGTTCGCTGCCTGCCGCGTGGCTGCTATGCCGAGGTGCAGATGGACGATGCCCTCGTCAACAAGCTGCGCACCGGACAGACCGCAACGTTCTTCATTTTCCAGACCCCCGAGGAGGGCATCGGCTTTCCCATGGGTCTGAAGGGCTTCGGCGAAGGCTACGACAAGCTGCCGTAAAATCTCCGCTCGGTAGGCTGGCATAGCGCGGACTTGTCCGGGCGTGCCCACGCGCATCCTCGTGAGCTGCAAGCCGGCGAGGGACGCGCCGCAGCCATCACTCATCCGTCTTTGCGATCATGTCGCGCATCAGGCGGACGGCGGCGTCGCCCTTGTGGGCGCCGCGCCATAGGTCGGTCGCCATTTTTTCATGCAGCGAAAGTGCTTCCGGCGCCGATGTGATCATGGCGACGCCAACCCGGATGTTGGGCTCCTCGCCGAGCCGGAACGGCGACAGGACGAGAATCTGGCGATCCGGCTGTCGAAAGATCTGGAAGCTTGCATGGGGCAAGGTGTCCGGCACGATGCCGATCTGCACGCCGATCGGTTCGTCGGCCATCAGCGCGGCGAAGTGCTCGGCCTCGGCGCGCGCCAGCGCCCGGCGCTCGCGCCGCACGTTTTCGGCAAGGTCGAACCGCCCGACGAGGCCATTGCGCAGGAAGTTCGCCATCTCGACGGCGGAGATCAAATTCACGATGCCGGGCTTGCGACGCCGATAGGTCTCCTTGCGCTGGCGCAGCACCGCCATGACGTCGTCTACTTCCGCAAGCGCGCGCTTGCGCCCGTCGGCGCCGTCCGGAATGCTTTCGCGCAGCACATCGGCGAGCGCCCGATCGAAGCCATCGGACGCGAGAAGGTAGGAGATCGGACCGGCGAGCACGATGATGTGCTCCGAGGTCTCCTCGATCTGGCGCATGCGCTCGAAATAGGCGACGGCCGACGCGATGTACTCGACTCCGACGCCGAGCAGCGTCGGCACCGACACGCCGAGCAGGTCAGCGAGCTTCTCCAGCGTTTCTATCTTTGCAAGCTCGCCTTTCTCGAAGCGATAGAGCGCGGTGCGCGAAATATCGAGACGGCTCGCGATCTCGTCGGCGCTGAGCCCCGAGGCAAGGCGAAATGCCTTGAGCCGGTTGCCGATATCGTCGAAGCGGATCGCCATCAGCCTCGCGGCTGTGCCGCCGCAATCTGAGCGACGATGTCGGCAGGCGTTACCGGCACGCTGGTGAAGCGCGCGCCATAAGGCAAGAGCGCATCCTCGATGGCCGAAATGAGGGCGGCCGTGGTCGGCAGCGTGCCGCTCTCGCCGACGCCCTTGATGCCAAGCGGATTGAGCGCCGTCGGCGCTTCGTGGTCCAGCACCTTGATGTGCGGCATCTCGGTCGCGGTCATCAGGAGGTAATCGGCAAGCGTCGTTGTCAGCGGCTGGCCGTCAGCGTCGAATTGCATCTTCTCGAACAGCGTGTTGCCGATCGCATGCGCCACGCCGCCTACCACCTGGCCTTCAACGATCATCGGATGGATCGGGCGTCCGCAATCGTGCACGAACACAAAGTTCGTGATCGCGACCGCGCCGGTTTCAACATCGACGTCGACCTCGACGACCGCGCAGCCGTTGGCATAGGTCATGTCGTCGATGATGACGCTTTCGCTCGCCTCCATTCCGGCCTCCCCGCCCGGGATGTAATAACCCGGCATGCCCATGGTCGCACGCGCGACTTCGGCGAACGTGACCTTGAGGCTCGGCGCGCCTTTGACGCGGATGTCGCGGCCGACGATTTCGAGGTCGCCCGCTGCGCATTCCAGCAGGTGGCCGGCGACTGCAAGTGCCTTGTGGCGCACCTTGACGGCGGCGGCGTGAGCCGAAGACCCGGCCAGCACCGTCTGCCGGCTGTTGAAGCCGCCGAGGCCGAGCGAAGTCGCAGCGCTGTCGCCGGTCGTCACTGTCAGCGTGTCCATGTCGCCGCCGAGCTGCTCGGCAACAACTTGCGCCAACATGGTTCGAGTGCTCTGCCCCATGGCGGCGGCACCGCAATAGACGTGGATTTTGCCCGACGGCGCGATGCGCACCGTCACCGGCTCGAACGGCCCGCGGCCGGTGCCCTCGACGTAGTTCGCGATGCCGATGCCGAGGTGACGCCCATCGCGGCGCGCCGCGGCCTGCCGCGACCTGAACCCGTTCCAGTCCGCGCCGGCGAGCGCCATCGCCTGGCAGGCGGGGTAATCGCCGCTGTCGAGCACGACCTGCATGCCGCCACGCGTCTTGAGCTGCGTGCGATACGGCATCTTCTCCGCCGGAATGAGATTGCGCTGGCGTATGACGGCGCGGTCCACGCCGAGTGCCTGCGCGGCGCGGTCCATGAGGCGCTCGACCGCGAGCACACCTTGCGGCTGGCCGGCGCCGCGCACCGGCGTCACCGGCACCTTGTTGGTGACGGCAAGCTTGATATCGAGCCGGAACGCCGGCACTTCATAGCCGAGCGTCAACGCCGCTCCCGATCCGTAAGGCACGTTGACGCCACGCGCCGTATAGGCGCCGTGCTCGTGGATGAGCGTGCCGCGAATGCCGCGGATTTTTCCGCCGGCATCGAGGGCCATCTCCACGTCCCAGATCTGGTCGCGTTCCTGGGTGGTGGAGATGAAGTGCTCGCGGCGGTCCTCGATCCATTTCACCGGCCGGCGAAGGAGCAGCGCGGCGAGCGAAACCACCGCCTCCTCCTGGTAGAACACGAGCTTCGGTCCGAAGCCGCCGCCGACATCCGGGGTCACGACGCGCACGCGGTTCTCGTCGCGCCCCAGGAGCTCGGCGAGCATACGCATGCAGACGTGAGGCGTCTGCGTCGAGCTGAACACCGTTAGCCGGTCTTCGTTCTCATCGTAGTTCGCAACGAGGCCGCGGCACTCGATCGAATGGCTGCCGCCACGATCGATGCGGAACTTCTCGCGGACAATATGCGCCGCTCCGGCGAAGGCCGCCGCAACATCGCCGTAACCAAGTGCGAATTCGGCAACGAGATTGTGGGGTGCGCCGTGATGGGCGGTGGGCGCACCGGGCGCGAGCGCGGCTTCCGCATCGACGACGCACGGCAGCGGCTCGTAGTCGACCGCAATCAGCGCAGCAGCGTCCTCCGCCACCTGTCGGCTCGCTGCGATCACGGCCGCGACCGGCTCGCCGACGTGCGCGACCTCGCGCGATGCGAGCACCGGCCGATGCACCTCCTGGCGAAAGGCGGGTGACGGAAGAGCCACCACCAGGCGATCAGTAGTCAGGTGGGCGCGCACGTCGGCTGCGGCATAGACGGCGTCGACGCCAGGGTGGGCGCGCGCCGCCTCCAGATCGATCCCACGGATCAGGGCGTGTGCGTGCGGACTACGCACGAAAGCGGCATGGCGCAGCCCGGGAAATCGGATGTCGTCGACGAAACGGCCTCTGCCGGTCAAAAGGTCGCGATCTTCCAGGCGTGCGACGTTTTTCCCGAACGGACCTCCGTTCAAGCCTTCTGCCCCGCTTCGCCCTTGAGGCGCTTGGCGGCATCGAGCGCCGAGATCACGATGTTCTGGTAGCCGGTGCAGCGGCACAGATTGCCGGAGATGGCGATGCGCACCTCCTGCTCGGTCGGGTCGGGATTGTCGCGCAGGAATTCGAGCAGCGTCGTCAGCATTCCGGGCGTGCAGAAGCCGCATTGCAGGCCGTGGTTCTCGTGGAAGGCTTGTTGAAGCGGGTGCAGCTTGTCCGGGCTCGGCGCAATGCCTTCAACGGTGAGGATCTCATGGCCGTCGGCTTGCACTGCGAGCATCAGGCAGGAGCGCGCCGACAGTCCGTCGAGGAGGATGGTGCACGCGCCGCAGACGCCGTGTTCGCAGCCGAGGTGCGTGCCGGTGAGGCCAAGCTGATGGCGGATAAAGTCGGCAAGCGTGACCCGGACTTCGACTTCTTCTTCGTAGCGTTTGCCGTTGACGGTGACGGTGACTTTGCGCGACGGACCCATTTTCAAGCTTTCCCGGTGGCGCGCGCGTAAGCCTTCTCCAGCGCGCGGCGCGACATGACAGTGGCGAGGTGCTGGCGGTAGGAGGCCGGCGCGTGCACGTCGTCGAGGGCGTCGAACTTGCGGCAGCTTTCGCAGGCCTGGCGCAGGAACTCGACGTCCGGGGCCTGGCCAATCAGTGCGGCTTCGAGTTCGCTCGCCCGCACCGGGCCGGTGCCCATGCCGCCAAGCGTCACCGCGGCGCGGGTGATCTTGCCGGCACCGTCGACGAGAAGCAGCGTCGCCGCCGACACGATGGCAAAGTCGCCGTGGCGCCGCGAGAACTCGATGAAAGCATAGCCGTGCTTCGCCGGCCATGCGGTGAAGCGGATTGCGGTCAACACCTCGGTCGGCTCGACCGCCGAGGTGAGATAGCCCACGGGGAAATCCTTGAACTGGATCTCGCGCTGGCCGTTCGGGCCCGACACCACCACGACTGCCTCGTAGGTCATTCCGCAGGACACAAGTTCGGCGGAGGGATCGAGGTGGCACAGCGAGCCGCCGATGGTGCCGCGGTTGCGGGTCTGACGATGGCCGATGTTCTTGATCGCCTCATGCATCAGCGGGAAGCGTTTCTCGATCAGCGGCGAAAATTCGAGGTCGCGCTGGCGCGTCATCGCGCCGACCTCCATGCCGTCCGCCGTCTCGCGGATGTAGGCGAGCCCTTCGACCCGGTTGAGGTCGATGATGTGGTCCGGCTGCACGTAGCGGAAGTTGAGCATCGGCATCAGCGACTGACCGCCGGCCAGCAACTTGGCGTTTTCAAGCGTCGTCAGCAGGCCAACGACCTCGGCGACCGTCTTCGGATCGTGATAGTTGAAGGGAGGTGGCTTCATCGCTCGTGACTTGTCCGCTCGTGACTTGTTGGTCGTGCCTTGGTGAAGGCATTGCCCGTAGCCCGGATGAGCGCAGCGATATCCGGGGATCAACGTGCGCCCCGCATGTCACTGCGCTCATGCGGGCTACCGACATTGCCGACCAAGCGGAGACGCAAGGCGGCGGATGCCGACCGGGCCTTATAGCAATTCTCTTGTATCAAGCCAAAAAAAACG
This sequence comes from uncultured Alphaproteobacteria bacterium, assembly GCA_963787675.1. GTDB lineage: Bacteria > Pseudomonadota > Alphaproteobacteria > Rhizobiales > Xanthobacteraceae > JAJPKK01. The sequence goes on from CAWBDV010000004.1 coordinate 36,985, forward strand.
CATGATCCCGAAAATGAAACGCGCGCGCCAATGAAGCCTGCCTCCTTTCGCTATCACGCACCAAAGACGATCGCGGAGGCGGTGGCGATGCTCGCCGAGTACGCGCCGGATGACGGACGCGTGCTCGCGGGCGGCCAGAGCCTTGTTCCGACCATGGCGTTTCGCCTTGCACGACCCCACCACCTTGTCGACATCAATGGCATCGAGGCGCTTCGGCGGCTCGCCGTCGAGAACGGCAAGCTTGTGATCGGCGCCGGGGTCCGCCATCAAGCGTTCCGCCACCCCGTCATTAACGGTCCGCTCGGCACGCTCCTCGCGATGGTGATGCGGCACATCGCGCACTATCCGATTCGCACCCGCGGGACGTTCTGCGGCAGCGTCGCGCACGCCGATCCCGCGTCGGAATGGTGCCTCGTTGCCGCGACGCTTGGCGCGGAGATGGTGGCACGCAGCGCACGCGGTACGCGTGTCATTGCGGCAGCGGACTATTTCCAAGGCATCATGACGACGGCGCTCGAACCCGACGAGTTGCTCGTCGAAGTGCGCCTACCGGTGCTCGCAGCCGGCGTCCGCACAGGCTTCTATGAGTTCAATCGCCGCGCCGGCGACTTCGCCATGGGGATGGCGCTCGTAGCCTACGAAGTGACGAACGGCGTGATCGCGAAGCCGCGGGTCGGCGTCGGCGGCGCCGAGACTCACCCGCGCCGGATGGGCGCGGCGGAAAAGGTGCTCGACGGGCAGGCGCCGGATCTCGCGGTATTCCGCCGCGCGGCCGAAGCCGCCGCCGCTGCCATCGACCCCCTGACCGATGCGCAGACCAACGCCGAGTATCGCCGCGACCTCGTCCTCGCCGTCACCCGCCGCGCCTTGGAGCAGGCGCAATCCTAGCCCCTCCGGAGGGATTGGTTGACCGCACCTCGGCAGGCGAAAGTTCGGCACTCGATTAAGACTTTGGGCGTTCGAACCGCCGCAGTGGCAGCCGCAGATCGGCAGCGCTGACCCGGGCTTAGCGGGAACGTTCGTCACACTTCACGGTTGCCGAAATGGTAAGCTGCTGCGGCCCAATTCTTGACCCGCGGATGATCGGTCTTCATGTCCCAAACCCGATTGAAAGACGACGAGCTGCCCCCTGACGAGGCGGCACCCACAGATCGCGACGATGCACGCGAAGCGGGCGAACGGCCCCTCGATCGCAAGGAAGCGCAGCAGGACGCAGGCGAGCAGGGCGAGCGAAACGAGCCGCCGAAGGAGAAGAGCTTTCTCCGTCGCCGCGCCTTCACGCTCATGGTGGTTGCGATCCTCGTCGTGATCGCGCTCGCCGCCGGATTGCTGTGGTGGGAACACGCGCGCCATTTCGAATCGACCGACGACGCCTTCATCGACACGCGCATCGTCAGCATCAGCTCGCAGGTCGCCGGCATGATCGTGGGCGTTCCGGTCACCGACAATCAGAAAGTCGCGGCTGGCGCGACACTGGTGTTGATCGATCCCCGCGATTACCAGGCTGCGGTCGATCAGGCCAAGGCGCAGGTCGATCAGGCGAAGGCGATGATCACCAACCTCGACGCGCAGATCGAGGCGCAGCAGGCCCGCATCGACCAGGCGCAGAAGCAGGTGGAGCAGACCGAGGCGGCGCTGACCTTCGCCTCCCAGGAAAATCAGCGCAATCAGGACCTCTTGCGCCGCAATGCCGGCACCCCGCAGGCGGCGCAGCAGGCATCGTCGAACCTGATCCAGGCGCAGGCCAATGTGGCGAGTGCCAAGGCCAATGCGGAGGCGACGAAGAAGCAGATTCCGGTGCTGCAAGCGCAGCGGAAAAACAACGAAGGCCAGCTCGAGCAAGTGCAGGCCACGCTCGAACTCGCGCAGGTCAACCTGTTGCGCACGCGCATCCTCGCGCCGCAAGCCGGCCGCGCCACCAAGATCACCGCGGCGGTCGGCGCTTATGCCCAGCCCGGACAGGTGCTGATGCTGTTCGTGCCGGAAACCAAATGGGTCACGGCGAACTTCAAGGAGACGCAGCTCACGCTGATGCGCCCCGGCCAGCCGGTCGACATCTCGATCGACGCCTATCCGGGGCACATCTTCCGCGGCCGCGTCGACTCGATCCAGGCGGGCAGCGGCGCGGCCTACAGCCTGCTGCCGCCGGAGAACGCCACCGGGAATTACGTCAAGGTGGTCCAGCGCGTGCCGGTCAAGATCGTGTTTGACGAGCCGCCCGACGTCTACATCGGGCCTGGCATGTCGGTCGTGCCGACGGTGCGGGTGCGATGAGCGATAATCGGCCGCGCGGGGGCGATGACCTCAGTCGCTCGGCCGCCGGCGACCGCAATCCTTGGCTCGTGGCGGTGGTGATCTCGATCGCAACCTTCATGCAGGTGCTCGACACCTCGATCGCCAACGTCGCCCTTCAGCACATTGCCGGCAGCATGGCGTCGAGCATCGACGAGAGCACGTGGGTCCTCACAAGCTATCTCGTCGCGAGCGCGGTGATATTGCCGATCAGCGGCTGGCTGTCCGGCGTCATCGGCCGCAAGCGCTTCTACATGCTGTGCGTTGCTACGTTCACGGTCAGCTCGATCCTGTGCGCACTCGCGGCGAACTTGCAGATGCTCATCTTCTTCCGCGTGCTGCAGGGAATCGGCGGCGGCGGCATGGCGCCGAGCGAGCAGGCGATGCTCGCCGACACGTTTCCGGCACGGCAGCGCTCGCAGGCCTTCGCGCTCTACGGCATCGCGGTGATCGTGGCGCCGACCATTGGGCCGACGCTCGGCGGCTGGCTCACCGACAATTTTTCGTGGCACTGGATCTTCCTCATCAACGGGCCGATCGGCGTCGTCTCGCTCATCCTGGTGCAGATCATGGTGACCGAGCCACCGACGTTGATCCGCGAACGGAAGGAACGCCTCGCCGGGGGGCTCAAGATCGATTGGATCGGTTTCCTCCTCGTCGCGATGGCGCTCGGCTGCCTTGAGGTCGTCCTCGACAAAGGTCAGCGCGAGGACTGGTTCTCCTCGGACTTCATCATTTTCTTTTCCTGCGTTTCGGCGCTGGCGTTTGCGCTGTTCATTCCGTGGGAGTTGAGCCGGCCCGATCCGATCGTCGAAATCCGCCTGTTCGGCTATCGTCAGTTCGCGACCTCTTGCGCGATGATGATGGGGGTCGGCGGACTGTTGTACAGCACGACCCAGCTCATCCCCCAGCTCTTGCAGACGAGCTTCGGCTACACGGCGACGCTGTCGGGCCTCGCGTTGATGCCGGGCGGCCTCGCGATGCTGATGATGATGCCGATCGCGGGCGGGCTCGGAAATATCGTTCCACCGAAATACCTGATGGCCGCGGGCATGCTGGTCTGCGGCATCGGCATGTGGCACTCGACCGCGCTCGCGGGCACCGCGGATTTCGCCTTCTTCGGCTGGGCGCGCGCCTTGCAGACCGTGGCGCTGCCGTTCCTGTTCGTACCGATCACGGCGGTCTCCTACAGCGGCCTGCCGCCCCACATGACCGACAAGGCGTCGTCCCTCATCAACGTGGCGCGCAACCTCGGCGGCAGCATCGGCATTTCCGCGGCCACGACTCTGCTGGCGCGCAATTCACAAGTGCATCAAGACTACCTGGTCGCCCATCTCTATCCGTCGTCGCTGCAATATCAGGACGCGATCGCCGCGGCGACGCGCGCGCTCATCCAGCAAGGCATGTCGGCCGTGGCCGCCCAATCGACGGCAATGGCATTGATCGCCCAGCGTGTGGCTCAGCAGGCGAGCCTCCTCGCCTACATCGACGTGTTCCGCCTGTTCGCGATCATCGCGTTCATACTGTCGCCGCTCGCCCTTGTGTTGCTCAGCGCGCAAGCCGGCCGCGGTCCCCGCGTCGCCGCCCATTGACGCCGCAGAGGCAGCGCAAGAGGATGACGCAAACGCGAGGACGAGGACGCAAGGACGGACCATGAGATTTGCCACAGCGCTGCTCGCGCTTCTCCTCGCGCTCGCCGCGACGAATGTAGACGGCCGCGCATTCGCCCAAGGGGCGCTGGCGCAAGATTATCCGACCCGGCCCGTCACTTATGTCGTGCCGTTCCCCCCAGGCGGCGCCACCGATTTGTTGTCACGGCTGGTCGCGCAGAATCTGGAAAAGCGGCTCGGCAAGCCTTTCATCGTCGAGAACCGTCCGGGCGGCGGCACGGTGATCGCGACCAGTGCGGCCGCGAAGGCGCCAGCAGACGGCTACACGCTGCTGTCGGCCTCGGTGACGTCGCTCGCCGTCAACCCGACGCTATTCAAGGCGCTGCCTTATGATCCCGTGAGGGACTTTGCCCCGATCGCGCTCATTGCCGGCACACCGTTTGCGCTCGTCGTCAATCCGTCGCTGCCGGTTCATTCGGTCGCCGATCTGATCAAGCTCGCCCGAGGCATGCCGGGCAAGCTGTCATACGGATCCGCCGGCGTCGGCACGCCGCACCATCTCTACATCGAGATGATCAAGTCGATGACCGGCGTCGAGATGGCGCACGTGCCCTATCGCGGCAGTCTCGCGGCGCTGACCGACGTCGTCGCCGGGCACATCCCGCTGATGATCTGCGATCTCGCCCCCGCGATGGAGATGATCCAGAGCGGCAAGGTGCGAGCGATCGGCATTTCGACTGCGATGCGTTTGCCCGAGTTGCCCGACGTGCCGCCGATCGGCGACACCATTCCGGGATTCGACGCAGTGGGCTGGCAGGTGGTGGTGGCTCCGGCGGCGACGCCCGGCGCGGTGATCGAGCGGCTGCACGACGCGGTCGGATCAATCATGGCACAGCCCGAGATCAAGGCCGAACTCATCCGCCTCGGCATGACGCCCTATCAGACGCCGCCGACCGCGGAGCTGCGCGCCTTCATCAAATCGGAAGGCGCGCGCTGGGCGAACATCGTGCAACAGGCCGGCATTGCCGGATCGGAATGAGGCCACGGGGAGGCGACGCCATGCCGACGTCAAACCGCGCGGTCGTTGTTGCCGCGCTGATCGCCCTCATGCTCACGATGATCGCGGCGGCGCCTTCGCGTGCGCAGACGCCGGCGCAGCAATGGCCGCAGCGGACCGTGAAGTTCATCGTGCCGTTCGGTCCCGGCAGCGCCACCGATATCGATGCGCGGCTGTTCGCTGACCGGCTCACGACGAAGTGGGGCAAGCCGGTGGTCGTCGAAAATCGCCCTGGCGGCGACGGCCTCGTCGCCATCATGGCCTTCGTCGGCGCCGCCGACGATCATGTCCTGCTGTTCGCTTCGGCCGGCACCTTCACGGTCCATCCTTATGAGCACGACAAGCTGCCCTACGATGCCCAGCGCGACCTGTTGCCGATCGCGAGCGTCTCGGCCGTCGTCCTTGCGATCTCGGTGACGGACACTCTGCCGGTGCATTCGCTCGCCGAGCTTGCGGCGTTCGCGCGTGCACGCCCCGGCTCGCTCAACGCCGCGGCCGCCCAAGGACTGAGCGACTTCCTGATGTCCGGGTTCATCACGCGCACGGGTATCGAAATCGCGCGGATTCCCTATCGCGATATCCTGCAAGCGCCGAACGATCTTGCCGAGGGGCGCATCCAGCTGCTCATGACCTCGCTCGCGGCCGTCATGCCGATGGTGCAGACCGGTCGGATTCGCGTCCTCGCCATCAACAGCCGCGGTCGTGCGCCGGCGGCGCCGGACGTGCCGACCGCGATCGAGGCTGGCTTTCCGGCGCTGACGCTCGAAGGTCTGAACGGGGTCTTTGGTCCACGCGGGATGTCGGACGAATTGCGCGAACGCATCGCCGCCCACGTGCTGGCCGCGGCCGCCGATCCCATCATTCCGGCGCGGCTGTCGTCGATCGGCCAGATCATGCATCTCGGCGGCCCTGCCGAGTTCGCGGCCGGCATCGAGGAACAGCGGGTGATTCTTGCCGATATCGCCAAGACGCTCGGGCGTAAGCCGGCGCCGTGAGGTACGCTCTCGACGCGCCGCGAGGCTGCTAGCAGATCGGCCGGCGCGGCGGTAAGATGCGGGCGGTGATATTTCTACCAAAAGACTTGATCACCATCATCGGAGGGAGAAAACCAGCATGAGAGTTTCACTGCAATCGTTGGCCCTGGCTGCTGCCGCGCTGATCGCGCTCGGCGCTGCCGCGAACGCGCAGCCCGCGCCGCCGTCCGCCGCCAACGCGACCTTCTTTGTGACCAGCGTCGGTCCCGGCAAGGGCGCCGATCTCGGCGGGCTCGCGGGCGCCGACGCGCACTGCCAGGCGCTCGCGGGAGCGGTGGGCGCCGGCAACAAGACGTGGCACGCCTATCTCAGCACTAACCAGGCGGCGCCGGGCGGTGCCGTCAACGCGCGCGATCGGATCGGCAAGGGTCCGTGGATCAATTCCAAGGGCGTCGAGATCGCCAAGGACGTGGACGACCTTCACAGCGCCAACAACAAACTGACCCAGGCGACGGCGCTCACCGAAAAGGGCGCGATGGTATCGGGCGTCGGCATGACACCGAACTGGCATGACGCCATGACCGGCTCCCAGGCGGACGGCCGCGCGTGGCCCGCGAACCTCAACCTCACCTGTAACAACTGGACGAGCAGCACGTTCGGCTCGACCATGCTGGGCCACATCGACCGCACGCCGAAGACGCCCGCGAATCTGGAGTCCTGGAACGCCGCGCATATGTCGCGCGGCTGCAGCCAGCCCGACCTGATCGCAACCGGCGGCAACGGCCTGTTCTACTGCTTCGCCGTGCAATAAGTCCGGCGCCGATACGCTTCTCAGGGGAGGGCGCGCTGCCGATGGCAGTGCGCCCCTTCGCGTCTTTGCAGCATCGCTTCCGTTTGTACCAGCGCTCGCCAAGACAGCGGCGACCCCCGAGTAGGGTGCGGAAAGGCGGCCGCGGCGCCATCGTTTTGGCACGACGGATCGTTCCGCCGTGCGCACCGTGCGTCAACTCACGAACGGTGCGCACGCTTCGCTTTGCACACCCTACGAAACTGATGATCGCTCCGGGTGGGCACGGCCATTGCGTGATAAGCTAACGTAGGCGGCAAAACGCGCGCTCTGGCGACGAGGATCAGTCGGCCGCGTTGCGCGCAGCCGGCTCGCGGGCGCCCGAAGCGATCACCGGATATGAGTTGCCATGCCGTACGGACGAGCCGGATCAATCGCGATTATGGTGGCGACCGCGGCTTTGCTGATCGCCGCGACAGGCCTCTTCGGACTGCCGTCGCGCGGCGAAAGTCGCCCGTCGCGTCTCCTCTATTTCACGCTGTCGGCGGGCTACCGGCATGAGGTCATCCCGGCGTCGCGCGAGGTGATGCGGCAGCTCGGCGCGGCCTCCCCGCAGTTCGAGGTGACGGAGAGCGAGGACGTCGCGGTGTTCACGGCGGAGAATCTGCGGCGCTACGGTGCAGTCATGTTCTTCACCACCGGCGGACTGCCCATGAGCGAGGCGCAGCGTGCGGCCCTCATGGACTTCGTGAGCCGCGGCGGCGGCTTTCTCGGCGTCCATTCAGCAACCGACACGTTTTACCAATGGCCGGAGTACGGCAGGCTGATCGGCGGCTACTTCGATCAGCATCCCTGGCATCAGACCGTGCGCGTCGACGTCGCCGATCGTGGCGATTCGCTGGTGTCGTTCCTCGGGCCGTCGATAACGCTCAACGACGAGATCTATCAGATCCGCGACTTCGACGAGCGCGGCTCGCATGTGCTGCTACGGCTCGATCCGACTTCGGTCGATCTCACGCGCGAGAACGTGCACCATCATCCCTACGGCTGGCCGCTCGCCTGGACGCGCGCCTACGGCAAAGGCCGCGTGTTCTACACCGCGCTCGGCCACGAAGAGGGCGTGTGGCGCGACCCGGGATTCCAGCGGATGCTGCGGAACGCGGTGTCGTGGGCGATGAGCGAATCGCCCTGATGCAGGCCGTCAGTCCCGATTGAGCGCCTGCGATCCACGATGGGCGCGCTCGGCCGAGCGCGCGATGTGGGTCAAAACTCGCGGTATACCCAAACCCATTGCGACGGCGCATCGACCCGTCATGCCTCGAGGTGGCGGCGCGGGAGGAAGCGGCGCAGCAGGCCCCCGGCTGGGCCGAACAGCAGCGAGCCGCAATAGATGACGCCTGCTACCAGGATGATGGCGGGGCCGGCCGGCAGGCCGGAGTGAAACGAGAGCGTCAGGCCGCAATAGCCCGAGAGCATGCCGGCCGCGACGGCAACCACCGTCATGGCGGTGAGGTCGCGGCTCCAGAACCGGCTGATGACTGCCGGGAAAATCATGATGCCGACGGCGAGCAGCGTGCCGAGCGCCTGGAAGCCGCCGACCATGTTGAGCGCGACCAGCGCCAGGAACACGATGTGCACCAGCCCGCCGGCGCCGCTTACCGATCGCACGAATCCCGGGTCGACCAATTCGAGCACGAGCGGTCGCCAGATCATGGCGATCGTGCCGAGCGACACCGTCGCGATCGCCGCGATCAGCACCAGCGCATCGTTGTCGAGCGCCAGCACGCTGCCGAACAGAAAATGCAGGAGGTCGACGCTGTTGCCGCGCAGCGACACGATGACGACGCCGAGCGCGAGCGACAGCAGGAACAACGCCGCGAGCGACGCATCCTCCTTGAGCTCAGTCGAGCGCGCGATCCCGCCGGCGGCGAGGGCCACGATGAGCCCAGCCGCGAGCCCCCCGATGGTCATCGCCACGAGGTTGAGCCCCGACACGAGATAACCGACCGCTGCGCCCGGTAGGATCGCGTGCGCCATGGCGTCGCCCATCAGGCTCATCCGCCGCAGCATCAGGAATACGCCGATCGGCGCTGCGCCGACCGCGAGCGCGATGACGCCGACGAGCGCTCGGCGCATGAACTCGAACTCGACATAGGGTGCAAGCAGGAGATCGTAGGGCGACATGCCGGTCAGGCGGCTGCGCCGTGGCAGAGCGCGGCATCCTCGTCGAACGCCTCGCACATGTGCCGCGCTTTGGTGAGATTCTCTGCCGTCAGCACGCTCGCCGACGGGCCCCACGCCACCGGTTCGCGCGCGAGCAGCAGCGTTTCGGGAAATTGCCGGCGCACGAGTTCGATGTCGTGCAGTGCCGCGAGTACGGTGCGCCCGTCGGCATGCCAGCGGCGGACAAGCCCCATGAGATCACCGACGGTCTTTTCGTCGATGGCGTTGAAGGGCTCGTCGAGCAGGATCACGCGCAAATCCTGCAGCAGCAGGCGCGCAAACAGCATGCGCTGCATCTGCCCGCCCGACAGCGTCGCGATCGGACGCCGCTCGAACCCGGTGAGTCCCACCGACGCGATCGCGGCATGAACTTTCTCCCGCTCGGACCGGCCGACGGCACCGAACGCGCCGATGCGCCGCCACAGCCCCATGGCGACGAGGTCATAGACATGGATCGGGAACGAGCGGTCGATGTCGGCGATCTGGGGCAGATAGGCAATGTCGCGCGGGGCAACGCCATGGCGATCGATCGTGCCGGCCAGCGGCGCGAGATGCCCGGCGATGCCTTTGAATAAAGTGGACTTGCCGGCGCCGTTCGGCCCGACCGCGGCAAGAAGGGCACCTTGCGCCACGACGCCGCTCAGATGATGAACCGCCGGATGGCGGTCGTAGCCCAGCGTCAGATCGCGGAATTCGAGTTGCGCACCGGCCATCGCGTCCTCACCCCGTCGCCCACCACACCGCGAGCCACAGCGCCGCGGCGACCGCGCCAGCGGCGATGAGCCGCGCTGCCGCCGACATGCGCAGCAACGACGGCGCAGGCCCCGGGGACGGGTGGGCCTCCTCCGGCGCGTGATGATGATGGGTCATGGCAGCGCTTATATGGGAGCGCTTGCGCAGTGTCGATGACGCGGACGCCCGCCCTCGCGGGACCTCCAATGGACCGCCCGAACTTGACGGAGCTTGGCGGTGGCTGGCCCGTCTCGATCAGCTATAATGTCTTGATGGGATGGCTGAGCGTCTTTTGTCCGTAAGGGACTGGGCGCAACTTCAAAAAGGAACCGCGCGATGAAGATCAAGGCAATCCTGATCTCGGCATTCGTTGCTGCCATTGTCGTTCTCGCGTTGCCGACTGCGTCGGCGCGCGCGCAAGCGACCGCGCAGTCCATCAAGGACAAGGCAGTCGGCGAATGGCAGCTCGTTTCGGTCGCTGCGGGCGATATGGAGCCTTACGGCAACCGTCCGAAGGGCATGCTGTATATCGGCAACGACGACCGGTTCTCGGTTATCGTCATTGGCAATTCCAAACACATCGCCTTCTTCGGGACCTACACCGTGGATGAGCGCGACAGCTCGCTGAACCTGCACATCGAAGACACCACGTCCAATGCCGGCCCCGAAAGCAACCACAAATGGCTCATCACGTTCAACGGCAATGAGATGACGCACAATCGCGCGACGCCGTCGGGCGCCAGAGGCACGGTGACGGCCGTCTGGAAGCGGGTCGATTAGACCACGCCGCCGGCTAAACCTCGGGGCCGATGGCGCTGTCGTGCCAATGGCGTAGCAGGAGGCGTGTCAGCAGGGAGAGCGCGGCAAAGATCGCGATGCCCGTCAGCGAGATCAACACCAGCGCTGCAAACACCCGCGGGATGCGCAGGCGATAGGCTGATTCCAGGATGCGGTAGGCCAAGCCCGATTGCGTCCCGCCCGTGCCGGCGACGAATTCCGCCACCACGGCGCCGATCAAAGCAAGCCCGCCGGAGATACGCAGCCCAGCCAGATAATACGGCAGCGCGCTTGGCAGCTTGAGCCACAGCATCGTTTGGCTGCGTGACGCGCCATACAGGCGGAACAGGTCGCGCAGATGCGCGTCGGCGCTGTTGAGCCCGGTGACGGTATTGGCGAGCACGGGAAAGAAGGCGACCAGCCATGCGCAGATGAACAAGGCGATGGTCGTATCCTTGACCCAGATGATGATAAGCGGCGCAATCGCCACGATCGGCGTGACCTGCAGGATGACCGCATACGGAAACAGGCTGCGCTCGAGCCATCGCGACGAAGCGAGCAGCATGCCAAGCAAAAGGCCGCCCAGCGCTGCCCCGAGGAAGGCGAGAAGGGTGATCTTGAGCGTGATCAGGAGGCTTGGCGAGAGCGTCGCGAAATCGTCGATGAGCGTTCGCGCGATCACGAGCGGAGACGGCAGGATATAGACCGCGACACCGCTCGCATCGACGGAGATCTGCCAGATCGCGAGCAGCAGCACGCCGACGAGAAACGGCGCCGCATGATCGAGAACGCGCCTCATCCTTCCTCCGCAATGCCCTGCGACAGGGCTGCTGAAACATTCTTGCAGTAGCCGGCGTATGTTGGCGACAGGCGGAACGCGTCGACGCGCGGATACGGCTCGTCGATCCGAAAATCCGCAATGATGCGGCCGGGACGCGCGCTCATCACCACGATGCGGTCGGCGAGAAACACCGACTCGAATACGCTGTGGGTGACGAAGATCACCGTGAGGTGGTAGGCCTGCCACAAGGCGAGGAGATCGCGGTTGAGCTTGAGCCGGGTGATCTCGTCGAGCGCTGCGAACGGCTCGTCCATCAACAGGACGCGGGGGCGGGTGACGAGCGCGCGCGCCACCGAAACGCGCATGCGCATGCCGCCGGACAGTTGCCGCGGATGGGCGTTGGCAAAATCCTGCAGGCCGACTTGGCGCAGGGCGTCCATCACCTGCTGCCTCGCCGCGCGGCGGCTCGTTCCCTTGATGCGTAGGGGCAGATAGATGTTGTCGAACACGGTTGCCCACGGCATCAGGGTCGCGTCCTGGAACACGAAGCTGAGCTCCGGCAGCGGCCGCCCGAACGCATCGTGCACCGTCGTCGGCCACTCGAGGCGGCCGGACGTCGGGGAGTCGAGCCCCGCGATGATGCGCAACAGCGTGCTCTTGCCGCAGCCCGACGGCCCCAACAGCGCCAGAAACTGCGCCTCGCCGGGAATGGTGAGATCGATGCCGTCGAGCGCCGTGGTGCCGTTGGCGAATTTCTTGTGGAGTCCTTCAATCACCATCAGCGGACGGCCGGAGGCCCCGGCAGCCGCAGCAATCGGCAGCGGCGCGGTCATGCGGCCGAGACGGGAAGGTCCATCGATCGTTCGATCTTGGCGCGGATGTAATCGCCGGCCTTCACCGGCGGCCACCGCGCCGGATTGGCGCTCGTCGCGCAGGTGGGCAGGCAGGCGATTTCGCTCTGCTCGTTGGGACTGAAGAACGCCACCATTGAGAGACGCTGGGTCGATCCGGTGAGTTCGCGTCCGGGATTGACGACGCGGTGCAAGGTTGACCGCCACCGGCCGTTCGTCCACCGCGACAACAGATCACCCACATTGATGACGAAGCCGCCCGGGCTCGGCGGCACCGCGCGCCAGGTGCCGTCCGCCGCGCACACTTCAAGCCCGCCCGGCGCCTCGTCCTGCCGCAGGATGGTGAGCCCGCCGTAATCGTGATGAGCGCCGTAGCGCAGTTGTCCCGGCAGCGGCGGCACCGGCTGATCGGGATAATTGACGAAGCGCAACGTCAACGAGGGATCGGCAAAGGGCGCGTCGAGATGAGTCTCGTCGAGATCGAGGGCGAGCGCGGTGAGGCGCGCGAGATATTTGCCCAAAGCCTCGACCTCGCGATTGTAGCGCAGCACGAGATCGCGGAGTTCGACCGGCCGTTCCGGCCAGATATTCGGCTTGCCAAGCGCTGATGGAGGCCGCGACAAGTTCGCGAACACCAGCGCTTCGCAGAGGTCGGGGGGCGTATCCGCGTCAAGCGTCGCCGCGACGCTTTCGATGCCGACCGGCAGGTAGCCGCGCGCCTTGGCCTTCTCCGGCGGCGATGCGTGCATCTTTTCGGCAAGCGGCAGCGCGAAGAACGCGCGCACCGCGTCGTAGGTTGCAGCGATGAATGCCTCGTCGATGCCGTGCCCGACAATGGTGACGAAGCCGACGTTCTCCAACGCGTCGCCAAACAGCCGCGCGACGCGAAGGCGATTGCCGTGATCGCCTTCGCGCGCGGGCGCGATATCGATGACCGGAATGTGGAATGTCATTTCTTGAGGAAGTTTAACGTATAGGCCGCCTTGTAGTCGAGCTTCGCGGGATAGACGCCGGCGGCGCTCATGGTGTCGAAGAACTCCTTCCATCGCGCATCGGTCATGGCGCCGACACCCAATGTCTTGGCATCGCCGCCGTCGACCATGCCCCGCTCCTTCATCTCCTTGAGCTTGAAATGGAACAGCGGCTCGCCGTGTTCCGGGTTCATGACCATCATGAGCTTCATTCCGGCGGTGTAGTCGCCGGCCATGCACGCTTCGAAGCCCTTGCGCGTCGCATCGACGAACGCCTGCACCGTCTTGGCATTCTTCTCGATGTAAGGCTTGAGCCCGAAAATGCTGGTCGCATAGTTCGTATACCCGTAGTCGGCGAGCAGCAGCACCACCGGCGGCTTCGGCATGTGCGCGCCGAGCAGGAACGCGTCTTCGGTGACGTAGCCTTGCTGGATGGCATTCGGATCGGCAAGGAACGGCGCCGCCGAATAGGTGTAGGGCCGGAGTTGGTCGTCGGTGAAGCCGAACTTCTGCTTGAGAAACTGCCAGAACTCCTGCTGCGAGAACTTGCCGACCATCACCGGCTTGCCCTTCACGTCGGCAAGAGTGGAGATGCCCTTGTCGGGGTGTGCAACAAGCGTCTGCGGGTCCTTCTGGAAGAATGCAGCGACTGTCACGCCGGGAATCCCCTGGTCGACCATGTTCAGCGTCGTGAAACTCGACCCCATGCCGAGATCGACGGTGCCGTTGCTGATAAGCAGCGGCACATTGATGTCCGGACCTCCGGCCTTGAGTTCCACATCAAGCCCGGCCTGGTCATAAAGCCCGGCGGCCTTGGCTTGGAAAAATCCGCAGTGCTCGCCCTCAGGCAGCCAGTTCAGGCTGAACCTGACCTTCTCGGCGCCGAACGCCATAGTCGTAGCGAGCAAGGTCGCCGCTGCCACGCCGCAAAGCTGCGCTAAAATCGCATGCCTGTTCATGATCGCTCCTGATCGCTTCTGCAAAAACATGAGTGATCAAAAATGAAGCAAGAAGTGCGCCAACGACCAGGGCTGTTCCTTAGGACTTACTGCGCGTTCCGCGACCGCTTTATGCCAAGCGTTGACATCAACACAAGGTAGATCGCCTCGGCGTCGCGATACTCTTGCTCGTCGGCGGTCGACCATGGCCTCAGTCGAGCATGCCGACCGGGATGGACGTAGTTGCGCATTCTCCTAAGAACGTGCGCCAGCTCAGCTGTATCGAAGCGAGCCATTTCGGTCTCAACCGGTCTTAACCAACGAGCTGCAAAACAAACTTCGATCAATGCCTCAAATGTCCAGGAGCTTGGTTTGTCTAGTGACTTTGGCGCAGCCGCTTTGGCAAATCTTTTGCTATCCGAGCGGCTTTTTTGGGCGAGCGCAGACACCTGATTAGAAGAAGTCCCTCAAGTCCGGCTCCAAGTGAAGTGACTGCCACTGAGTAAGCGCCGGCGATAGCCGCTTGCCTCGCTTCTTTTTCATATTGAACAACAATATCTCGCACTGCAAGGAAGTATTCATCCGCATGAAAAATAGACCGCCTGCCCCTCTCCCGGAGCAAATCGAATTCTGTCTGTGAACGTTCGAATATGCTGAGCAAATCCTCTAATTTTAGCTCAATCAATAGCTTCTTAAAATTGTTGTCCAGTATGGCTTCGTATTGCTTCTCAAGTTCTCTGTATTCATTCGGTGCATCGGCCCGATACCAAAATTCATCAGGTCCCAGGCCGCACTTCTTCCGGATATTGTTGAGGGCTTCATCAATAGGCCCCAACTCCTTTTGATACAAACCGTCAAAGAAACGCGCGTCGTGCAGCCCCTCAACAGGAACTGACGCAAAGAAAACGTACTGCTGGCGCGATATTCGCCGCGTGACGTACAGCGCTTTGGCAAAAGCCACCCGTTCTCTTACGTGAGCTATATCCTTCCGTTGATTGGAATCTTTGTCAGAAAAAGATAAGATATCGCGAAGCCGCCGCACCTCTCGCTCGCCCATCGCGCGGTCATTGAGCCGACGGAGCGCATCGAAATACTCTTTCGGGCCGATCCGCCCTCGAGACCGCCGATTGAGCGGCTTCAATCGAAAGCGTCTGACTTCTCGATCAGAGGCAGTCTTCATTAACGACACGCCGGTCTCTGAAGCTTATCGCCATTAAATTCGGTTGTCGCCTTATATCTCGGTACCTTCTAGTTTAATAGGCTTTCGAGGTACCCGATTGCGACAGACGAAATTCTGCCGGCAATAGCACAATCCACGCCGATATGTGTTGCGGGCGGTGGAGGGCATCATGCGATGTAGGGCTAATGTGACTTCGATGATAGGCACTACTCGCGTGTGCGATCGAAGAAGCGCAAATCCGGTGGCGACTGGCCCTTCTTCGACGGCATCAGGTAGCCGTCGGCGCTCAGGTAATAGTTCTCTTTCCCGATGAAGACCTGGGCGTTGTACTCGGGGCAGATCGACTCCGGCCATTCGGACTGCGGGTCGGCATTGCGGACATATCGTTTGTTGACGATCCACGGGTGCGTCAGGGCGTGGTCGATGACCGTGATCTCGTCATGGAGGATGTTGGCGTCGGCCTTGTCGAGATAGATGCGCTCCCTGAAGACCGACTGGTTGTCGGCGTGCAGCGGAATGCCGGTCGCATCATAGATGCGCGGTCCCTTGAAGCCGCGGGTCTCGACCTCGAGTACCGTAGCGGCCGTCGCCGTCTTCATCGATCCATCGGCCGATGGAATAACCCTGGAAGGTCGGCTCGATCACCTTCGGCCAATCGCGGCCGTCGGTGAAGACGCGGCGCAGCGGGTCGTAGTCGGCGATCAGGATGCAGGTCGTGTTCGGCGTGATGACGAATTCGAGCGGCCGGAACGCGACCATCATGAACGGCATGCCGGCGGCAACGCAGCGGGCGTGGTCGACGGCGGCGCCCTGCCCGCCGGCATCCTGATCGGCAAGGCTCGCCTCGAAGATCTTCTGATATTCCGGCGTGAGCGGCGCCTCTTGCCCCCGTCCCCACGACTTGGTCTGGTCGAACGACGGCTGTCCCCTCACGCCCGCAACTGCGAAGCGATCCCATTGACCGTGCAGGTCGGGATATTTGCTGTCATCGAACGCCCGGGCGCCGCTGATCGTCAGCAGCAGCACCGCAGCCTGCGCCATCATACGCAACGTACTTCGGTAAAACATTAAGTCCCTCGCGGCCGTCCCACCGGCTTGCCGGCAACCATAGAGGCATCGGCGCATTGCTGGAAGCGTCCGCGCCGCATATGCGCCAAGCGCAACCGCGATTTGACGGACCTCAGGTTTCTCCCGTCATGGCCGCGCTTCTCGCGGGGAATGACCACTCGAAACAGAAAGACCGCCTCGCGGCGGTCTCTCCCTCTTGTAGTCAAAGGGCTATCTCGGGACGATCAAGCGGCGCGCTTAAACGCCTCCTGTGCCGCGTGGTTGGCGCGATCGAACGCGGCGCGGGTTTCCGCCAGAGCAGTCATCAATGCGGACCAGGACTGTTTGCCCGCCTCGTTCACCTTTTGGAGTTTTTTCTCCGCCTCGGCAGCGTCGGCTTCCATGTTCTTCACGGTAGCGTCTATCTCGCTCCGACGCTCAGCTGCAAAGTCCTTGCCAGCAGTGCGGAGGTTTTCGGCCGTTTCGCGCCACGCCTTCACTTGAGCGGCAGCTTGACGCTTAAAGGTCGCCTGCTGTTGCTCGATTTGCTGGCCGAAGCTTTCGATATATTTCTTGGCCTCGGTCTCGAACGCGTTCCACTGAGATTGTAACCGTGCTTTCTCTTGAATCCATACGGCCTCGTTGGCATCTGCCTGCTTTTTCAGCGTATCACGGAAGTCATCACGCTTCTTGCGCATGTCACCGAGAGCTTGATTGGCTTTGGCGCGCGCGTCGGCTTGGACTTCGCTGACCTTCGCCTCAAGTGAAGCAAGCGTGGCGTCCATTTCATCGATCCGTTCTTTCGCCCAATTTAGATAAAAGTAAACGGTGCTATGTTTAGGCATAACTCATCCTCCGGGTTCTTTCTGGGGTAACAAACTCAATTACAAACCGTTCACCCTGGGCGCATTGATATAGGTCAACACAGAAAATTTGCGCCGCGAGGGTTCCGCGCTTATGCCCAAGCGCCGGCTTGCCATGGCTCTCGCGTTCAAACAGAAGGTGCCTGAAATGACCATCTCATACGAGGAGGCGGCGGAAGTGATCCTCGACAATCTCGCCAAGAACGGGCGGTTTTCGCGCCGGCGTGTCGGAGTGGCGCTCCCGCCTGGGTCGCGCAACTTCAAGGACGAAGTGCCGGGCTAGAGTGGCAAAGCGCATTAGTTGCCTGACCGAGGGAGGTCTGTGACGATAGGACCCGCATCCTTGCGATTAATGCGTAAAGTGGAACCAGCGTCTCGATATCGGCTTTGTCGTGTTGGAGCGCGTGAATATAACATTGCGAAGCTTGTTCGATGAATTCCTTGTAAAGGTCCTGACGACGGAGAAGGTCCTGCGCAAGCCATTGGGCTCGTGCCTGTGTGCGCGTGACCAACCACGATGCTAGGGCGGACGTAAGTCCACCTATGGTGGCTCCAACAAGCGCGGCCAAGGCGGAAATGAATGATGCATTCATGCGGTCACGAGGTTGAGTACGAGTTCAAAACGAGCGTCGACCCCGGACCTAGCAGCGGGGCGCCAGAGTGTGCGCGCCACCTTCCGCGATATTGAGCTAAATCAATGATTGTTGCCGCGCGATCAGAAGATACTTGCTCATGCGCCAGTTGATCATCAGCTGCCTTGCTCTTCTAACGATGGCTCCTTTGGCTGCCGCCGAGGACGTTGGCCAATTCCGGAACGACTGGACAGGCAACAGCATTGTCGTCGAGGCGGTCGCGGACCCCAAGGTACAGGGAGTGAGCTGTTATATTAGCCGGTTCAGCCGCAGCATAATCGACAGGCTCTCCAAGGGAAACTGGTTCATCGATCCGTCCAACTCATCGATCGCATGCCGACAGACCGGGCCGGTGACAGTCGGTGACATCAATACCAGCACAAATGGCGAAGAAGTGTTTTCCGAGCGGCTCAGCCTTATCTTCAAGTCGCTCGCGGTGCGCCGCATCTACGACAAGAAGAACATGACGTTGATCTACGTCATCTACAGTCGGCAGGTGAAGGATGCCAGCGCAAAAATGAGCATCTCAGCGGTCCCCCTTTATGGCGCGGAGGTGAAATGGGCTGGCGACAAAGAACGATAACCACCCGGCTCGTTCTGCGGGATCGCGTAGCGCCGTCCCCATTATCAGGTCTGGGGGAGTCGCATCTCTGACCCATTCAATGCTAGGGGCGTTCTTCATTCGGCAGCGATCTCTCCATTGCCTCGCGTTGCCAAGCGTCAACTCGGGCCAGCCGCCAGCAAATTCAAGACTTCGCGTATGCGGCGTTGCCCATCGGCACTGAGCTTCTTGCCGGTCGCTGCGACGGCTTCCTGAAGCAGGTCGGCAAGAGCGCGACGCTCCGCGGCATCCTCTGGCAGCAGCTGCGGCAGTGCCTCCATCGCGGCGCGTTCGTCCACGGCCAGGATTGCCCACTGCTCGCGCACGGCAGCCTTGAACGCAGCCGGCGAGACTTCTGGGTGCGCCAGGAGCAGCTTGCGCAGGGCCTCAAAGGTGCTTTTGTCGATGCGGTGCTGGGCCTTGCCGATATAGACCACCACCCGTGCCGCAGCATCGAACACGTTGCCCTCGGCGATCCGTCCCTTCAAACGACGTTTTTCGTTCTCGGCTGCCGCCAGGACGGAGGGATGCAGCCCAGGCCGCGGTCGGGGCGGACGATCATCTTGAGAGATTCCGCAGGCCGCCTGAATCAAGGGCGAACCGTATACCGCGTGAAAGGTGCGCTCGACCAGGTCATCCCGCACGTCACGGAAGAGATTGAGCCCGTCTACCATCGTTTCCGAAAGTCGCTGCTGCATCGCGATGAAGGGATTGTCGGCCGCGGCGGCGGCGCGGTTCGCCCGAGCGTACTCGGCGAGCGGCGCAACGGCTCGCATCATCGGATTCCTGTCGGATGGGAGCGAATAGCCGAGCCGCAAAGGGTTCAGCTCAAGCGCCGCGCGCGCTTGCTGCGGGCCGCTCATCATCTTGATCCAGGGCTGCAGGAAGGTCTGATAGAGGGCGTTGTTGAGGTCTGAAACGCGCGCGACAGCTGCGAACTCGCGCTCGTCCTCCAGCGAGTTGCATCCCAGCGCGCGGATGTCGTCGAGACCGCGTTCCTCGATCGACAGATCGAAAGCGCCGGCCTCTCCGTCGCGAGACGCTTCGCTGCCCGGCTTCTCGGTGATCACGATTTCGTAGAGCCCCGGCGGCATCGTCTCGATGAGCTCTATGTTGTTGATGAACTCGGCATGATCCTTTGCGGCCACCTTGGTGCCGACGAAAATCGCCAAATGGCCGGCCTTGGGATCAATCGTGTAGAAGATCCTCTGGCCGCACTGCCGAATCTCGTCCACACTTTGGTAATTGTCGAGAATCCAGTCCAGGGCCTGTTGCGGCGGCGTGATATTGTCGCCGTGCGAGCAGAAGCAGACGATCGGCGTCTTGACCTCCCGGATATCGAGGCGAATGCCGTCGCTGGTAACGATCTGTCCGGTCGAGAATTTGTTGCCGATAAAGAGATTGTCGACCATCCACTGCATCTCTTCGCCGCGCAACAGGACAAAATCGCCCCACCACTTCTCGAACTGCAGGTAACGGTTTTTCTCCTGCTCCGGGTCAGCCCAAACGTTGTATTGCTTGGTCCATAAAGTATTGGCAGGGTTGAGATTGTCAAAGTTGCCGACCAGCCAGGCGGCGTCGAAGACGCCGTTGCCAATATCGCTCATCATGCGATCGAGCCAGGTTCCGCCGAACCAGCCCCCCATATAGCGCATGGCGTTCTTGCCGCGGATGCCGGCCCAGTAAGAGAGGGGCGCGCCCGCGATCACCATCGGCCCGACCACATCGGGGCGCATGCAAGCGGCCATCATCGCGTGCCAGCCGGCCTGGCAGTTGCCAAACACCAAGGGCTTGCCGAGAGCGTCGGGGTGCAGCTCAGCGACCTTCTCGAGGAAGATGGTATGCGCGCGCGCGACGTCCTCAATGCGCTGCCCCTCCACGGGTAAAGCCGTAAAGCCCGCGAAGTAGACAGGATGCCCGGCCTTGAAGGCGTCGCCGATCTCGCTCAAGTGCTTCAAGCCACCAATCCCTGGCCCCTGCCCGGCACGCGGATCGATGACAAAAACGGGGCGCTTGCGGTCGTCGATCTCGGCGCCCTCCGGCGGAATGATGCGCAGCAGCGAGTAGTTGACCGGATGGCGCAATTCGTCGCCGCGCATCACCAGCTCGCTGTCGTAGATCAGGACCGAAGCTACCCCATGCGCCAACATGTTCTCACGCTGATTGCCGCGTTGGCGCAGGATGTCCAAAAACAGAAACGACCTCTGCCAGAAGTCGCGCGCGTACTCATTGAAGGCGGTTGACGGCACCGACCTCTGCCAGAACTCGCGCAGATGCGCGCTCTCATTCAAGGCCGTTGGCGCCAGTTCGCTGATCCGGCCCGACAATTCCTCGATCACTCTGGGTGGCGTCGGGTCTTGGACCGGAATTGCGGCAGGAAGGGCTTGCGGCATTGCGTCCTCCGTCTAGTTGCACGCCGGGCATGCCAAACCCGGCAAGGCTCATTGGGATGTGCCACGAAGCAGCTTTGTCCGCCGAGGCAGCTGCAAAACGTGGCCTCATTCCGCTGCGAACCTTCAAAAACCTCCATATACCTATGTGCCCATGAGCCACCGTCCCTTGATTAAGATCAATGGATCGCCTGGACTCATCTGGCATTTCTTTTTTCCAGCCATGCGCTCGGTCCAATATGCAAGGCATCGTCGCATTAAGGACGCCGGATAATTCGCATCGGACAGGAGAATGTCGTGCCAACACATCCTGTATTGTCGCGTCAGCTGAATTCGCTCCAGCAGAAGATTGCGATGACACAAGAGCCGCATCGAGAAGTGTCATCCGCAGTTGAGACGAGCACTGCTGCGGCAGCTCAGAGCGGTGGGACAATTGGTCGAGCTCAAAAACTGAAACTGCGTTTCTCAAGCTCCGCTGTGCTGGCCGTTCTGATTTGCGTTGTCACGCCAGCTTCGGACGGAGGCCTCTTAGTCGGCCGGGCGTACGCTCAGTCGAAGGAGCAAAACCCTCTCGAAAAAGCCCGCACCTCGTTAGAAACGCTCATAAATCGTTTGCGCGGCCGCGATATGCCGGAGGGAATCGTAAAATCGAACGGGCGGCTCGAAGCCACCGAGGTCGACGTTGCCGCTAAATATCCTGGCCGGTTGGCGACCTTGACCGTGAATGAAGGCGATGAGGTCACGGCCGGACAGGTCGTCGGCACCATCTCTTCGCCGGAAACACAGGCTCAGTTGCGTGGGGCCCAGGCCCAAGTGCTGAAGGCCAAACAGGCTTCGGCGGAAGCTGTCGCGCTGATTGCCCAGCGGAAAAGCGAATTGGACACCGCCAGGGTCGATTACGAGCGTGGAAGGAATCTGATCCAGAGCGGGTTCATTACGCAGCAACTGTTAGAGCAGCGGCGCAACCGGCTCGACTCGGCGGAGGCGCTTTATGTTGCCGCGAACGCCCAGCGTGATCAGGCCGAATCTCAGATCAAGGCTTCCGAGGCTGACGTGGAACGACTGCAATCAATTCTGGTGGACCTGGTGCTCGTTTCGCCGAGGAGCGGACGCGTCCAATACCGGCTCGCTCGCGCGGGTGAGGTGGTCAGCCCAGGACAACGCATTCTGACGATCCTCGATCTAAACGACGTCTATATGACCATTTATCTGCCGGCGGACCAAGCCGGCAAGCTCAGCCTCGGCGATGAGGCCCGCACGATTCTTGATCCGGTTCCCCAATACGTGTTCCCCAATACGATCAGCTTCGTGGCGACTGAGGCCCAGTTCACGCCAAAGAGCGTAGAGACCGCCGAGGAGCGGCAGAAGCTCATGTTCCGAGTCAAGCTCCAGGCCGATCCTAAAGTTCTGAGCAAGTATCACCGGCAGGTCAAGACAGGCGTCCGCGGCCTCGCCTTCATGCGCACCGACCCCAGCGTCGCTTGGCCGGACGAGCTTGCGGTGAAACTTCCGCAATGAGCAAGGCCATCATCGCAAGCGTCGAGCGCGTCACGCACCGCTACGGAAAGACGCTCGCGCTCGACGACCTCACCCTCGATATTCCCGCCCAGTGCATGGCGGGATTGATCGGGCCCGACGGCGTCGGCAAGTCCACCTTGCTCGCCCTCATCGCTGGGGTGCGCAAGATTCAAACCGGCAAAGTCATGGCGCTCAGCGGTGACATGGCCGACGAGCGCCATCGCAGAGCGAGTTACGGCGGCATCGCCTACATGCCGCAGGGGCTTGGCCGCAATCTCTATCCAACGCTCAGCGTGTTCGACAACATCGACTTCTTCGGTCGCCTGTTCGGCCAGGGCGCGGCCGAGCGGCGCTCGCGCATCGACGAACTTCTGAAAGCCACGGGACTCGACCCGTTTGGAGATCGGCCATGTGGAAAGCTCTCGGGCGGCATGAAGCAGAAAGTCAGCCTCTGCTGCTCGCTGATGCACGATCCCGATCTCCTTATTCTCGATGAGCCCACCACGGGCGTCGATCCGCTCTCACGGCGGCAGTTCTGGGAGCTGATCAATTCGATCCGGGCGCGTCGGCCGCAGATGAGCGTGATTGTCGCAACCGCGTACATGGACGAGGCGAGCCGGTTCGATTGGCTTGCCGGGATGGATGACGGCAAGGTCATCGCGCAGGACGCGCCGAAAGAGATCCTTGCCAAAGCGAACAAGACCAACCTCGACGACGCTTTCATTGCGCTCCTTCCGCCGGAAAAGCGCAGCCAGCACCAGGAAGTCATCGTGCGGCCGCGCGCCGAGAGCGATGACAAGACGCCGGCGATCGAGACGGACGGGTTAACGCGCCGGTTCGGCAATTTCGTCGCCGTGGACCATGTGAGCGTTCGCATCGGACGTGGCGAGATCTTCGGCTTCCTCGGCTCCAATGGCTGCGGAAAAACAACGACCATGAAAATGATGACCGGCCTCCTGCCGGTCACCGAAGGCTCGGCCAAGCTGTTCGGGAAACCGATGGCAGCCGATGACATGGAGGCGCGTCAGAACGTCGGCTACATGTCGCAGGCGTTCTCGCTCTACGGCGAGCTTACCGTCCGCCAGAATCTTGACTTGCATGCTCAGCTTTATCATTTGCCGCCAAAGGAGATCGGAGGCCGGATCAACGAGCTGCTCGAACGCTACGATTTGCAAAACGTGGCCGATGCCAAGCCGGAAAGTCTGCCGCTCGGGGTAAAGCAGCGACTGCAGCTTGCCGTGGCCGTACTCCACCGGCCGCCCATGCTCATTCTCGACGAGCCCACTTCGGGCGTCGATCCGGTCGCACGCGACCAGTTCTGGCGCACGCTGATCGACCTCTCCCGCAACGATGGAGTCACGATCTTCCTTTCGACTCATTTCATGAACGAGGCTGAACGCTGCGACCGTATTTCGCTGATGCATCAGGGGCGCGTACTTGCCGTCGGTACCCCGAAGGAGCTGGTCGAGCAGCGCGGCAGCGCTACTCTGGAGGACGCCTTCATCTCCTATCTGGAGGAAGCGGCCGGAATTGGAGAAAAAAAGAAGGTTCAAGCCGCGCAGCCCGCGGTGGCCCAAGGCGTGACGACGTCGAAGCCGGAAGAAAAAACGAAGGCCGAGCCGGCGCCGCAACCCGCGGCAGCGCCAGTCGGGACGGCAGCGAAGCCCATCCAATCGCGCGCGTCCAGGCGATTTGATCCTGGACGGCTATGGGCCTATGCCCGGCGCGAAACGATGGAACTGTTGCGCGATCCAATCCGGCTGGCATTCGCGTTCGTCGGTCCTTTGATTCTGATGGTAGCCTTCGGTTATGGCATCACGTTCGATGTCGAAAATCTGAAATATGCGGCCTTCGACCAGGACAACACGCCCGAAAGCCACAGGCTGCTCGAGAGCTTCTCAGGCTCCCGTTATTTCTCCGAACGACCGCCGATCAGTTCTCCAGAAGAACTGGAGCAGCGGATGCGGAGCGGCGAACTGGCTCTCGTCGTTGAGATCCCGTCAGGCTTCGGCCGCGATCTTGAAAGCCTGCATCCACCCGAGGTCGGCTTCTGGATCGACGCCGCCATGCCGTTCCGCGGCGAGACGACCCAAGGATACGTAACCGGCTCGATGCTGCGCTATATGCAGAACATCGCAACCGAGCGTTTTGGCCCCAACCCCCTTTCCAATGTCTACCTTGGCAACCTCGATATCGAAAACCGCTTTCGCTACAATCCGGCTTTCAAGAGCGTCTTCTCCATGGTTCCGAGCGTCATTGTGATAATGCTGGTTCTGATCCCGGCGATCATGGCGACCATCGGTGTGGTGCGCGAGAAGGAAACCGGCTCGATCTCCAATTTTCGGTCCACGCCCATCAGCAAATCCGAATTCCTTCTGGGCAAGCAGTTCCCCTATGTCATCGTCGGGATGGTGATGTTCATCATCCTGGTAATTGAGGCGCTTGTCGTTTTCCAGGTGCCAGTCAAGGGATCGTTCGGAGCCCTCGCAATCGGAGCTTTGCTCTATGTTTTCTCCACGTGCAGTTTCGGACAACTCGTCTCGACCTTCACCCAGACCCAGGTGGCGGCGGTCTTCGCCACCACGGTCATCGCCATCATTCCCACGGTGAACTTTTCAGGCCTGCTCGTGCCTGTCTCCTCTCTCACCGGCCAGGGAAGGCTGATCGGCCTGATGTTTCCAGCAGCTTGGTTCCAGCCGATCAGTGTCGGTACCTTTACCAAAGGGCTGGGCTTTTCTGATCTCTGGATCAATGCGCTTGTTCTTGTGATCTTCACGGCCGCCTACTTCACTGCCTCTCATCGATTTCTGCAGAAGCAGGAGAGCTGAGATGTCCGTGGCAAGCCAAGCGTCAGGCGCACCGGAACAGGTAACGGCTCAAGCCGCGGCGAAGTCGAAGCGACCAAGAAGCAGTCGGTTCACCAAGCTGCGACTGCATGTGGCCAATATCTACCGGCTGATGATCAAGGAGTTGCGTGGCATCCGCTCCGACCCGATCATGCTGGCGCTTGTCGCCTATTCCTTCACAGTTGCGATCTACGCCGCTGCCACCGGCGCCTCGACTGAAGCGACCAATCTTTCGGTTGGAATCGTCGATGAAGATCATTCCGATCTGTCGCGCCAGATTGCGGATGGCCTCACGCCGCCGACGTTCCAGCCGGCTGTGCAGATCACGGTGGGGGAAATCAACTCATCGATGAACTCGCAACGTTTTCTTTTCGTGATTGAGATTCCTCCGAAGTTCCAGGAGGACATTCTCGCCGGTCGGCAGACCTCTGCTCAAATCAATGTCGATGCGACCGCCTCCGCTCAGGCGTTCAATGGGATGACGTACATCCAGAACGTCATCCAAAACTACGTGGTCGCGTTCGTCAGCGGACGTGAAGGATTGCCCGGCGTACCGGTAAACGTCGTTACGCGAGCAAAGTTCAATCCAAATTTCAAGTCGAGTTGGTTCAGCTCGGTTATGCAAATCGTCAGCAATCTCACGATGATCACCGTGATTCTTACCGGTGCTGCGCTCATTCGCGAGCGCGAGCAGGGTACAGTCGAGCATCTCCTTGTGATGCCTGTAGTTCCCCCCGAGATCATGCTCGCAAAGATCCTGGCCAATGGCATTGTCATTCTGATTGCCACGGCATTATCGCTGGCGTTTGTTGTCGAGTGGTGGCTGCAGGTACCGATCGCCGGATCGCGTCTACTTTTCCTGGGCGGCGCGTGCTTTTACGTGTTCACGGTCGCAGCGCTTGGCATTGCTCTTGGTACCGTCGCGTCCACGATGGGCCAGTTCGGTCTGCTGTCAATCCCGGTGCTGCTGGTGATGATGCTGCTTTCCGGCAGCACCACGCCCTTGGAGAGCATGCCGGTCTGGCTGCAGTACCTCATGAAGGTGATCAGCCCGACGCCGCATTTTGTGATCTTCGCTCAGGATGTGCTTTATCGCGGGGCGGATCTTCCTATTGTCTGGCCAGAGATGCTTGCGACGGCCGTTATCGGGAGCGTCTATTTCGGTTACGCTCTGTACCGCTTCCGCCGCGTCATTTTCGGCAGCTGAGCTCCGTGCAGTGGTCAATGGATTTCCTGCTTCAATCAGTGAAGAGCCGCCTTGCCACATATCCGTCAGCGCGTCGGCGGATCACAGAGACGCCGGCGCCGCCCGTCGGGATTATTCGGCGGCGACCTGCAGGTCGTCGAGGAAGGGCACGACTTCGACCGGGTGCCCGCTGCGCGCGATGACCACGCGGCCCGGCGGGACCGGGGTCCACCGCTTGCGGTCGTGGTCGAGCGGCTCGGAGACGATCACCGCGTCGCCACCGGACGCGTGGTAGTAGAGCGTGTTCGCCTTCTCGTTCACCGAGTAGCGGAACGCGTAAAGGTTGCGGCCGTCGGCGAGCGCTGCAGTGAAGCGCAGCGGCTCGTGCTCTTCGTTGACGATCGCGGTCAACTCCGCGACGACACGCGACGTCGCGCCGATCGGATCGCGGTCGAGGCCGGCGCCGACGAGGGCGAGGAACACCGCCTCGGAATCGGTCGTGCCGACGCGCGAGGCGTAAAGCTCGTCCGGGATCAGCGCTTCGACCCGGCGCCGCACCCGCGACCATTGGCCGACCACGCCGTTGTGCATGAACATCCAGTTGCCGGAGGCGAACGGGTGGCAGTTCGGCCGCGTCACCGGCGTGCCGGTCGAGGCACGCACGTGGGCGAAGAAGAGGTGAGAATGGATGTGGCGGCAGAGATAGCGCAGGTTCTCGTCCGACCACGCCGGCCGCACCTCGCGGTAGAGCCCCGGCTCGGGATGCTCGCCATACCAGCCGAGGCCGAAGCCGTCGCCGTTGGTGCTCGCGGTCGATTCCAGCGCCTTGATGCTCTGCGCCACCAGCGAGTGCTCAGGCGAAGTGACGTAATGCTCAAGCGCGATGTTCTCGCCACGATAGGCGATCCAGCGGCACATGCGGCTCACCTTTGGCTGCGGCCGCCGCTACCGGACGGCCCGTCGGAGCAACACCATTTCACAAAATACGCGCGCGCCAAACAGGGGCGCGGCCTTCACCAACTGAATCCGTGAATGCGCCGGTTTTCGGGCAAGGGCGCCGCTCAGCGGGCGCGCCAGACGAAGGCGGCGCTGACGACGTAGTTCCACACCGCGCCCATCAGCGCGCCACCGAGGCCGGCGAGCCACCAGCTGGTGTGGAAGCCGTAGATCCAGCTCGCGGCCCCGATGTTCGAGATGGCGCCGACCGCGCAGACGAGTTGGAACCGGATCAGGCCGGTGACGAACCGCCAGCCGGCGAGCCGCTGGTCGCGGTAGGTCACGAGGTTGTTGACGGTGAAGTTCCAGGTGATGGCGATGATGGTGGCGACCGTCTGGGCGACGGCGAAGCGCAGGGCGAACCCCAGGATCGCGATCTCGAGCGCCGCCATGTGGACGACAACGCCGGTGAGCCCGACGAAGCAGAACATCAGGAAGCGGAACGACACCGCGTCATTGGTGAGCTTCGCGATCAGGAGGGCGGCGAAGTCGAGCAGGATCTGGGCGTCGAGCTTGCTCTCGCCGTGCTGGCGCGCGCGGAAGACATAAGGGAGTTCGACGATCTTGAGCTTGTCGTCGGTGACGACGATGTCGAGAAGGATCTTGAAGCCCTGGCTCGACAGCGAGGGCGCGATCTCCTCGACCACGTCCCGGCGCAGCATGAAGAAGCCGCTCATCGGATCGGTGAGCGTCACCCGCAGCAGGCGCCGCGCCAAGGCGCTGCCGAACCGGCTGATGCGCGAGCGCAGTCCCGAGAGCCCTTCGTCGGAGCCCTTATCGACGTGGCGGCTCGCCACCACGAGATCGGCCCGGCCGTCGCGAAGGTTCTGCAGCATCGCGGGCAGCAGCGTCTCGTCGTGCTGGAGGTCGGCGTCGAGCACCCCGACATAGCGCGCCTGGCTCGCCAGCATCCCCTCGAGGCACGCGCCCGCAAGGCCGCGCCGGCCGATGCGGCGGATGCAGCGCACGCGCCGGTCCTGTTCGCCGATGGCGCGGACCGCGGCGGCGGTGCCGTCCGGCGAATTGTCGTCGACGAAGATGACCTCCCAGTTCACGCCGGCGAGCGTGCGCCGCAGCAGGTCGACCATGAGCGGGATGTTGGGGCGCTCGTTGTAGGTCGGCACGACCACGCTCAGCTCCGGCGCCGGCTCGGTGGCGGCCGAATCTGAAGCTTGCGGCAAGGTCTCGACTGCTGCGGTCAACTGGTCCATGCGAACTTAAAAAAGTGATCCTGAACGCGATCTATACGCCGGCGCCGCCCGCGGTCTGCGCCGGCCCTACCCCGGCGAAGGTCTTACCATAGCCAGGGGCGGGGCGGTCATCACGAGTGCGCGGTTCCGCGTCACCGAGCCTGAACCAATCGGCCCAAGTCGAGATGGCTGCGCCGAGGCAGACGAGGCGCGGATTGCGGTCCCAGGCCGCGGCGAGGCCCGGCAGACCGCGGCGCAACAGCGCGACGCCCTCGCCTTGGAGCCATGCTGCCGCGACCGTCGCGGTCAGGAACCAGGTTCCGAGATTGTAGCGCGCGTAGTTGACGTAGGTCGCGCCGATCGCGTGCTGAAGCAAAGTCGCGAGCGCGAGGAGACGGAGCCAGGGATCGAAGCGGCGCCCGAACACGCCGACGCGCACAAGCAACGCCACCGCAAAGGCGTGGAGCGGGATCATCACGGCAAGCTCCTGCGGGCCGGAGAGCCAGCGGTAGAGCTGCGCGAGCGCGCCGCGCACGTGTTCGCCGCCGAACTGCAGCATCGCGATTTCGTAGGCCGCCTTGGCGTAGTCGAGCGGCGACATCAGCAGCGTCTGCGGCTGGTTCACGTTGTCGCTGAACAGCACCAGGACGTGGCCGAACACGTAATTGTGGAGCGGCGACACCACGAGCGCCGCAAACCCTGCGATGAGCGCCGCGGCGTCGCGCCATTGCCGCCGCGCGAGGAAGATCACGGCGCCACCCGCGACCATCGCACCGGCAGCGAGCACGAGGTTCGGCCGGCAGAACGCCGCCGCCGCGAACAGGAGGCCGGCCGCGAAAATGCGCGCCGGCGTCGGCGCTCCAACGCTTGGCCGCAGCGGGATCAGCAGCAGCACGGCGCCGAGCAGCAGCGCGAACGCGAACGGATCGGCGAAGCCGCGCGATGCCCACAGCACGTATTCGAACAGGCTCGATCCGAACAGCGCGCCGATCGGCGTCGCGGTGAAGCCGAGTACCATCACCAGCGCCCAGGCCGATGAGAGAAACCGCCGGAACAGCGCGAGCGCCATCAGCGGCAGCGCCAGCATCATCGAAAGGTAGAGCAGGAACGTATCGCCGAAGGCGAGCATTTCCAGCGCCCGCACATAGCGAAATCCCGGGGTAAAGTAATAGACCGGCTCGACGCCCTTCAGCGCAGTGATGACATCGCCGGCGACGAGGCTGCGCACCATGGCGCGGCCGAAGCCTTCGTAGGCGATGCCGTCATCGCCGCCGTCAAGCGGACGCAGGCCGCCGATGAAGAGCGCATCGATGAACATGGTCGCCAGCAGCGCGAGGCCGATGAGGAGCACCGGCAGCGCCAGCCGGCACGGTTCGACCCGCACCAGCAGCATCATGAGGCCGAGCACGCCGACGATGGTGAGCCCCCACTCGACGACGCGACGCATCCGGATCGTCCAGCTCGGCTCGAGCGTGACGCCGAGCCGGACATCGCGCTTGATCGAGACCGCGTAGATGCGCCGCCCCGCATCCTCGGGCGCGATGACGCGGCAGCGCCGCTCGGCGTTGGTCATCGTCTCGAAATGCCCGCCCTCCCCTTCCCACAGCATGGTGCCGCGCCAGCACAGCGTGCTGCCGGCGAATGCCGCCGGGAACCGGTACATCACGAACAGCGGGAAGACGACGCGATAGCGATCGAACAGATTGAGCGAGTGACGGTCGCGCACGAATCGATTGATGTCGCTGATGTCGTCCGACCAGCCGTAGATGTAGTCGTTGAGGAAGCCGAGCCGCAGGAAGGCAGGATCGGAAAAGCCGATGCCGGCGACGCGGCGGGAATAGGCCGGCCGCTGATAGACGCCGTCCGCGGCAAAGGCGAAGCCATCCTCCGCGGCGGTGCGGTCCGGCCGCCAGCACCCGCGCCGCGGCTCGTCGCAGCGCTTTTCCGGCGGATACTCGGCATCGAATTGCGCCGACATCACCGCCAGCACATCGGCCGGCAGGCCCGACGTTTCGGCGACGCGCGGGCTGGGCACGAAGGCGTTGTCGCCCTCCTCGATGCGCGGCGACGGCCACAGGAGATGGCCCGCAACGACCGCCGCCGCGAGGACTGCCGCCGCAATCCACCGCAGCGGCCGCGTCGCCATCGATCCGGTGAAGATCGCGAGCGCCGCTGCAACCGCGAGGCCATAGCTCGCGAGATCATCGATCGGCAGGCCGAGGACACAAACGACGAGAATCATCGCCGCAAGACGCAACGCCAGCCGCTTTGACCCCATCACCGTCCTCGTACCCCGACCGCGCCGCCCGCCGCCCGGATCACTCCAGCTTGATGCCGACGAACTTGACGACCTTCGCCCATTTCTCGGTCTCGTCGGCGATGAGGCGGCCGAGGTCGGCGGGCGAGCCTGCAAGCGGCTCGCCGGCGATCTCGGTAAAGCGCGCCGACATCTTCGCGTCGGCAAACGCGGCGTTGACGGCCCGGTTGAGCGCATCGATGGCCTCGGCCGGCGTTCGCTTCGGCGCGACGAGGCCGTACCACTGACTCGCCTCGTAGGCCGGCAGGAAACTCCCGACCGTCGGCAGGTCGCGCAGCACGTCGGCGCGCGAAGCCGTCGTCACCGCGAGCGCGCGCAACTTGCCGGTCTTGATGTAGTCGGCGGTGCCGGGCGCGGTCGCGAACGAGATCTGCACCTGGCCGCCGAGAAGATCGGTCAGCGCCGGGCCCTGACCGCGATAGGGCACGTGGACGAGGTCGACGTCGGCCATGGTCTTGAAGAGTTCGCCCGCCATGTGCGGCGCGCTCCCCGTGCCCGCCGACGCCATATTGATCTTGCCCGGATTGGCCTTGGCGTAGGTGATGAATTCGGGGATGGTCTTCGCCGGCACCGACGGATGGATGAGCACCACCATCGGCACGCGGATGACGCCCGCGACCGGCGCCGTATCGCGCATGAAATTGAAATTGAGCTTCGGATAGAGCGTCGCGTTGACCGCGTTCGGCACGGTCGCGAGCAAGAGCGTGTAGCCGTCGGGCGGCGCGTTGATGACCGCCTCGGTGCCGAGATTGCCGTCGGCGCCCGGCCGGTTCTCGACGACGAACGATTGCCCCAACCGCTCCGAGAGCCACTGCCCGATGAGCCGCGCGGTGATATCGACGCCGCCGCCCGCCGCGAACCCGACCACGATCCGCACCATCCGCGTCGGATAGGCTTGCGCCGTGGCGAGGCGCGGCATCGCCGGCAGCACGGCGGCCGCAGCCGCAAGCCGAACAAACTCTCGCCGGGGAAGTCTCGTCATCGGCCGCTTTCTCCTCGCCTCGCCTCACCCTCGCGCGCGGCCCGACCCTACATCAGTCCGGCGCCGCATTCTCCCTCCCCCCTTGCGGGGGAGGGTCGGGGTGGGGGGTCGCGAGGTTACGGCACCGACGTGCCACATCGCCCGACCCCCACCCCCAACCCCTCCCCACAAGGGGGAGGGGAGCGCATGGCTACGCCGTATGGGGGAGCGCACGCCCGAGGCGCTGCGGGCAAATGCGGACAGCCGACAGGGTGCCGCCGTATGCCAGGTCTCGCGCCTGGCGTCGGTGCTGGCACGACGACGTTGGAGTCGGAGATAAAGACCAAGGCCGAAGGGTTAACCGAATCGTACCTATAGACAGTCAGACGAGACGAAGCTGGGAGGGCCATCCATGGATGACCGGATCAGTATCGAAAGCACAGTCCGTCGCCTCGCTTGCGGCTCTAAAAACAGCTAGCGTGTGGCCAACTCGCCTCGGACTATGGTGAACATGGTGTAGCGTGGTTTAGCTTTCTTCGGGGGATCGTGCCGCGGGATTGGGGACAATGAAAGCCTTGCAGGCCATCTGCATCGTGGGTGCCCTAACATTCACGGAGATCCATCAGGTTGGCGCAGCGGAGAGTGAAGGCGCGCCGGGCGTCTCGGCGCCCAGTGCGGCGCCGGCGACGCAGGATTTCCGGTATCTCATCTATTACGCCTGGTCCGAACTGCCGCCCGCCGAGAAGCCGGCGGATATTGTCTTGAATTCACTCAAGGACATTCCGCCCGGAACGCCGGTCGAGGAGATCAAGCGCGCTTCCGACGCTTTCGGCCTCGATTTCAATTTCATGAAAGCGGTTGCCAGGATCGAGTCCGGTTTCGATCCCAAGCAGCGCACCGGGTCGTATATCGGCCTGTTCCAACTGAGCCAATCCGAGTTCGAAAAATTCGGCTCCGGGCGGATTCGTAATCCCCGCGATAATGCCGTTGCGGCCGCCTACAAGCTCATTACCGAAGGCATTCTGTTCGAGTGGGTGACGCACAGGAAGCCAACCTTGAGCGATCTTTACTTGATCCATCAACAAGGCTGGGAAGGCGCCGCCGAGCACATCAGCCAGCCGGATCGCATCGCCTGGAAATCCATGTGCGCCACCAGCGAAGGCGAGGAGAAAGGCGAAAAATGGTGCAAACGCGCGATCTGGCGCAATACCCTTCCGGCCATCAAACACGCGTCGAAATCGGTGGATAAGCTGACATCGGCGGCGTTCGTCGGAATGTGGCGCGAGCGGTTTGCTTATTTCTATTCGAAATACATGGCCACCGCTGCCGCCGAACAGGCGACCCAGTAAGGAGGGGAGCGCACGGCCGCGCCAACTTCACCTCGCCCCGCTTGCGGGGAGAGGTCGACTGAGCGCAGCGAGGGAGGGTGAGGGGGCCTCTCCGCGAGTCCGAGCCTCAAGCTTGAGCCTATGGAGACGCCCCCTCACCCCGACCCTCTCCCCGCAAGCGGGGCGAGGGAACAGAGGCGCTGCGGCAAGTGTGGGTAGCGCGGCCGTCGTCGGCGATCGTGGCCTCGCAGAGGAAGATAGCAGCGCTTCGCGCGACATATAACTCATTGTAATAGCTTCGCTTTTAGCCAAAAATGCCCTCCCCCGCCGGCGCGATTTTCCCTGAGAACAGGGAAAATAACAGGGAAAATCCATTTTTTGGCCCTTCCGGGCGATCCCCGCGCCGATTTGCCGAACCGCATCAAAGACCTGCCGCCCCTTCCCTGCCCCTCCGAACAGCGAACGGACTGCCGCGCTCAGGGAAGGCGCGAGTGGGGAAGGCCCGAGCGAGACCTGGGGGTTGCGCGTGTTCAGCAGCCATGATGTTCGCCTCCATTCCTTCAAATAGGAAGAGGCCTCTTTCATATCATTATTTTCCTATTGATGCAATGGACTTCGTCGTACGGCTTTAGGGCGCTCTGCGCCCCACGCGAACGACGGACCTTCGCGAGGTCGGCGTAGCGAATCCGAAATTCGCCGGACGCCGGTCGGTCGAGTGATGCGTTTCCAATGCGATTCCGTCATCGTCCGGCTTGACCGGACGATCCAGTAACCACCGGATTTCCACTTTTGGCACGGCCAGTTTTCTTCGCATTGTCTGGGGGTTACTGGATGCTCCGCTTTCGCGGAGCATGACCGATCGAGAAGGACGAGCCGTTAGCGTGCAACATTCTAGGCCTTAGCCCCCCTCGACATTTGTTCTATTTTTGTTCTATTCTGCTTTTCTCAGGCCAGCACCCCCCACCCCCAACCCAGCTGGTCTCAGTTGGCTCCGATCTTCGGGTCGGAGCCATTTTTTTGAGGGGCACAACCATGTGGGGCAAGACCGAATCGCTTCGCTTCGATGTTATGATGGGCCTCCGCAAGGGCCTGGCATTGATCCGCGGCATGCGACGCTCGCTCACCGAAGACGAGCAACAGCGCGTGGCCGGAGCGATCGTCGAGCACCTCGGACAAAGCAACTGGAAGATCGAGCAGGGACCGCCGGCCGACGGCGGAAGGGCGATTATGGGCAAGACGGAACAATAGGCTGACGCAATGACACCTAAGTGCGTCAGTTTGATGAGATCATCGGAATGACGATGAAAGGTGGAAGGACGACGGTGCAGGAAGCTGAAGAGGTACGCAGATGGCCATAGTTTCAAAAATCAGCCATACAACCGATGAAATAAAGTGGTTAGTACCAATGTTCCAAGCGCTGGAGTCGGTTATAGGTCACTTTACACGCTGGAACGAAGAACCCCCTTATTGGTATAACGAAGCAGCGAGCGTTTCGTTGTTAGTGGCAGCGGCCTCGCAGCGAAATTATATAGCAATATCTGACTATAGACGCTATAAATATCACAAAGGCAACGATTCAAAAGGCAGATGTGATTTACTCGTCGGAAGAGGCAATTTGTGGCTAGAAGCAGAGGCTAAACAATCGTATTTGCGTATGGGAGCCGGTCCACATTATTTGACGAAGGGATTACAAAAGGCTTGCAACGACGCCAAAAAGCTTTGGCGCACCAAGCGTAGGGCAGGCTTACTTTTTACTATTTTAAGTTTATCAAAAGAGCAGGCTAAGACATTTAATTTATCGCAGTTTACTAATGTGCTTGATGGCGCAAAAGGGAAGGCCGACATATGTTGGTACTGGTACGATACTCGCTGCATGCAGCCATTATACAAAGATGTTGATAATGACAGATATTATCCTGGCTTTGCCATCCTGTTGAAAAAATGTTGATCTCGCTAGGTGGGGCTGATAAAATCATTTATCAGCCATCGCTGACGATTTGGATTTTGGTGCTGGCCGATCGGGCGCGATCTATCGCGAACCAGCATCTGCCGTTTCGCGAAAGAAGTTCGGATGGTCTCAGTCCGCGCTAAAGAAGCTCCTTCCTGTTATGCCCGCTTTGTCGAAGAACGCCTGATTTCTGGCCCTTGCATCCCTTAGAAGATCATCCCAACCAATCAACTCGATAGTTCCGAGAAAACCACTATTCGGCCGATAAATTCGACCCCGCCCGTCCGTCGTACGTTGCCAGGAAAATGTCCATTTAAAACAATAAAATATTGTTTTCTGATCGAGCTGTATCGGACGACCGCGCACATCTTTTAGCGACCCCCGATTGAAGCGCCCGAACATACCGCTCGACCTGGAATTGCGGGTGTTCACTATCTGCGTAAGACGATCGTCCGGGTCGCTTGAATTCAACTAACAGAACCTTTGAAGGTTCATCCGTTTGACGAAGCCCGTGGACATAATCGAAGATCAATATGTCCGGACGATCTTGATTTTTGATCGCATCGGTAAGACTTGCAAAATCAACATCAGAATTGAAGTACTGTGCAAACGTGAGTCGCTCATCAACGATCCAAAGATCGTGTGAGGCTGCAGGCTCGACTTTTCTATCACCACTTCCAATTGTATTCACCCTCAGCGGGCAAATGAAAGAATGCAGAATATCTTCTCTTTGGTAGGCACTATCGCAAGTATCATCCCTAACCTTCTCAAGAAGGATTTCAATGAAATCTAAGACGACCTTTCGTCTAACGATATACTCGGCAAGACTACGCTGCTCCGCCTCTTCAATGGCCTTTCCGGCGTCGGCTATCGCCGCCGCGAAAGTATTCGCATCGGATGTCCCTTCTTTGAGACGGGTCAGCACAGAACGTATTTTATCTGCTTGGCGCTCGTCCCGGCGGTACCTCTCTCGAGCTAGGTGCCCGTAAATCGCATCTTCTTTCAACTCGCCAGAAGGGACCCGTTTCTGCAATTCATCGGTATCCCCGAACGCAACCGAAGGATAAGTAGCGGTAATCTCTTCGATTTTCTTTCTTTGCTCACCCTTTAGCTCTGAAATTGGCTTTTCGAGAAAAGCACTGATCTTATCGTAACATACGTCATTAATAATGTTATCAATAACAGCATCTTCAAAAATAAATGCCGTGCGCTCTTGATTGACATTTTTATCCAGAAACTTGCCGGTCAGAATCGCGTGGAAGACATGATCGCCACTGTCTCCGAAATATTTTAATCCAAGCCTTCCGTCGATATTTTGCGAGTGAACCGTTCGATCATGAGCAATAAAGTGGACGAAGTGCATTCCCTTCAGGTCAGCGCTAGCAACTTTATCACATTCCATCAAAATAAGCTTGAGACTGCCATATTCATCAGTTTCGATAACAATTTCAGAGCTCTGACGATGAACGATATCCGCAATCGCACCTGGATATTCTCGTGTCTCATCTCCGACATGCACGGTTATCTTTGGGCATTGTCTGCTGATAAGCGCTGGCAAGAAATGCGAGGTAATACCGTTTCCATATCAGAATGACCTAACGATGTAGGGGAAGGACGTGATGGATTTCACGAGTCCGGGATTTCGAGTTATGTAGCCAATCGCTTCGCCGAGTTTGGCGTACACTGCGTCGATGGATTTGAGGGCGTAGTTTTTGAAGATTTTCTCGCGGATTTCATCCCAGAGATTTTCCTTCGGGTTGAGTTCCGGCGCGTAGGGCGGCAGGAACAGCAATATAATGTTGCGGGGAACCACGAGGTCGCGGCAGCGATGGTTGGGGGCGCCATCAAGAACCAAAAGGATATCTTGCCGGGCAAACCTTCGCGACAGGACATTGAGGAAGCTCTGGAAGCACGCCGTGTTCGATGTCGGCATGATCAGATAAACGCATGTTCCGTCCTGCGGACAGACCGCGCCGTAGAGATGGATATATTCGCGAATGAGTTGCGAGGCGACGCCGGGCCTGATGCCGCGCGGCGCCCAGCATGGCCGTGGCCGGTTCATCCGGCCGAAACGCGCTTCATCGGCAAACATGATCCGCAGCCGCCGCCCACGTCGGGCCGCCGCCTG
Source organism: uncultured Alphaproteobacteria bacterium (assembly GCA_963787675.1). Lineage (GTDB taxonomy): Bacteria > Pseudomonadota > Alphaproteobacteria > Rhizobiales > Xanthobacteraceae > JAJPKK01. Next base: position 74,109 of record CAWBDV010000004.1, read on the forward strand.
CCGGGCCCTCTCTACGGCGCGTGGGAAGCGGCTTTTTTAAAATCATCTTGGGCGGCGAGGTCGCGTCGGGGATGAAATGGACGCGGTGTCAGCTTGCGCCAGCCGTGCCGGGCCAGAAGATTGTAGACCGTGCTGTTGCTGGTTGGGTGTCCGATGGCCTGCTCATAGGCGGCCTTGAGATCGTGGACGTTCAACATCTCGCCGGCTCCGGCCACCTTGCCAAACCGCGCCAGCAAGGCCTCTTCTTCAGATAAAGTCATATTCTCGCGCTGCCGTCCGCCAATCGGCTTTGGTTTGAGCGCCTTGATCCCACCCCTGTCATAAGCCATGTGCGCGCGGTTCACAGTGCTCAACGAAACGCCCATCGCCGCCGCAATCGCCGGCTGCGTCATGTCGCTCTCGCGTAGCAGAACCATCTGAATGCGCTGGCGCTGGGCGACAGAAATTTTCCAGCGCAGCGCCGTTTTCAATTCCCGGATTTGCCGCTTGGTGCATTTGATCATCTGCTCCTCCGAATCAGATGATCGCAGCGAATCACGCTGCGCCGCTCAACCGCCTGCACCCAGGTACCGAAATGCTCGATTCAATCAGCTTTGGACTTGGTATAAGATGTTGAAAAATAAAGCCTCCACGACCGGGAAACTTTTCTTGGTATCCGTTCGGGCGCAGTCCTTGAAAATGAACAAAAAAAGTAGAACCCTTTTCCTTGTTTGCATCGACGATTTTAAGGTCTTTGATTTGATTCTCTAACGCAAGCACAAAGCGAAACGATCTGCGCTTAAATCCGCGATCGATCCGAAATACACTAATTATTTCTATTTGCTCGAAGCAATCCAGCCATAGCAACCGACCTACACCCTTTCCACCAATATGCATTTTATTGTCAGTGTCCGTCGTCGTGAAAGCTTTCCAGTTGTCCTCATCTAGCCCTAATCCGTTATCCTCTCTACCGAGGCCGAGACGTTCTCCTTCTTTCGATCGGTAGAAACCGTGATTACTGCCCGGCCATCTCGCGAGACATTGTCGCCGAACTTGGCTTGGGTAGAGTGAATGGCATTACTAACCGCCTCGAACAACGGCTGTAGAGCGCCCGCTACGTTTGTAGGCTTGGGCAGTCGCTCAATTCGTTTGACGAGGTTTGATCGGAGGGAGGTCACGGAGAAAATCTAAGTAACATTGGCCAACCAAATCTAGGCTGGCCGGCCCGACGTGCGCAAGCGTTAAAGTAGAAAAATGCAATTTCCGGTAACAGCGTCGTGTTCCGATCACTTCACCATCGTCATCAATAGATTGTAACGCTTTGAGCACACCCCCTCACGAAAACGCCTGTATCCCCGTCTGCGCGCGCCCCAGGATCAGCGCGTGAATATCGTGCGTGCCTTCGTACGTGTTCACGGTCTCCAGATTCATCAGGTGGCGCATCACGTGGTACTCGATCTGGATGCCGTTGCCGCCGTGCATGTCGCGGGCGGCGCGGGCGATGTCGAGGGCCTTGCCGGTGTTGTTGCGCTTGATGAGCGAGATCATCTCCGGCGTCGCGGTGCCCTCGTCCATGAGGCGGCCGACGCGGAGCGCGGCCTGCAGGCCGAGCGCGATTTCGGTCTGCATGTCGGCGAGCTTCTTCTGCACGAGCTGGGTCGCGGCGAGCGGGCGGCCGAACTGCTTGCGGTCGAGCGTGTATTGCCGCGCGCGAAACCAGCAGTCTTCCGCCGCGCCCATGACGCCGAGCGCGATGCCGTAGCGGGCGCGGGTGAGGCAGCCGAACGGGCCGCGCAGGCCGGTGACGTTGGGGAGCAACGCTCGATTCCGGCACGACGACGCCGTCCATGACGACTTCGCCGGTGGTCGAGGCGCGCAGCGACAGCTTGCCGCCGATCTTCGGCGCCGAGAGGCCCTTCATGCCTTTTTCGAGGATGAAGCCGCGGATGTCGTCGCCGTGGGCACCGGACTTCGCCCAGATGACGAAGACGTCGGCGAGCGGCGCGTTCGAGATCCAGGTCTTGGTGCCGCTGAGCCGGTAGCCGTCCGCGACCTTTTCGGCGCGCGTCTTCATGCCGGCGGGATCGGAGCCGGCATCGGGCTCGGTGAGGCCGAAGCAGCCGACGAGTTCGCCGGTCGCAAGGCGCGGCAGATAGGTCTTGCGCTGGGTCTCGTCGCCATAGGTGTAGATCGGATACATCACGAGCGAGGACTGCACGCTCATCATGGAGCGGTAGCCGGAATCGACGCGCTCGACCTCGCGCGCGACGAGGCCGTAGGAGACGTAGCCCGCCTCGGCGCCGCCATAGGCTTCGGGGATCGTGACGGCGAGGAGGCCGAGCGCGCCCATCTCGCGAAAAATCTCGCGGTCGCTCTTCTCCTGCAGGAAGGCATCGATGACGCGCGGCGCGAGCTTGTCCTGCGCGAAGCCGCGCGCGGTGTCGCGGATCAGCCGCTCGTCCTCGGTGAGCAGATCGTCGAAGCGCAGCGGATCGTCCCACTGGAAGGCGGCTTTCGCGGACTTGGTCGCGGACTTTGTCGCGGACTTGGCGGGCTTTGCTCCGGACGTCTGCTCGGCCATGGTCATCGAACGCGCTCCTTCATCGGTTTCTGCATCGGTTTCTGCATCGGTTCTGCATCGGTTCTGCGTCATGCTATATGCCGCCTGAACCGGGATGGGAGCAAGGCGGCCGAACGGCCTGCCGATCAGGTCGATCAATGGCCGCAGTTCCTGCGCCGGCGGAAAGTTTCGAGTCTCGCGAACGATGTGGTCATGACCGCCGGCAACAACAAATACATCGGCCAGTCCGTGCTGCGCCTCGAGGACCCGCCGCTGGTCCGCGGGCGCGGGCGGTTTGCCGGCGACATCTCGTTTCCCCATCAGCTTCACATGCGCATGGCGCGCTCAGCGATAGCGCATGGGCGGATCGTGTCGATCGATGCGCGCGCGGCGCTGGCGATCCCCGGCGTGCACGCCGTCTGGACCGCGGCCGACATCGCCGACATCCCGCCGATCGATTTCCGCGAAGGGCGGATCGAGAAGCTTGAGCCTTATCGCCAGCCGGTGCTGGCGACGGACCGCGTGCGCTATGTCGGCGAGCCGGTCGCGGCGGTCTTCGCGGCCGATCCCTATGTCGCCGAGGATGCCGCCGATCTCGTCGCGATCGAGATCGAGGAACTGCCGGTGCTGCTCGATGCCGGCGCGGAGCCGGCCGAATTCTCGGCCGGGCACGGGACCGAAGCGGCGATCGTGCGTCAGGGCTACGGCGACATCGACGCCATGATGACGCGCGCCCATCGGATCATCGAAGTCGATCTCGTGGTCGGCCGCCATTCCGGCGTGCCGATCGAGACGCGCGGCGCCATCGGCCGCCACGACAAGTCGCGCGACATCGTCGAACTGTTCGGCGCGGCGAAAGTGCCGCACCGCATTCGCGAGCTCTTATCGCTGCTGCTGCGGCGGCCGCCGTCGTCGATCCACATCCATGAATCGCACGTCGGCGGCGGGTTCGGCGTGCGCGGCGAGCTTTATCCCGAGGACGTGCTGGTGTGCGCGGCCGCGATGCGGCTCGGCCGCCCGGTAAAATGGATCGAGGATCGGCGCGAGCATCTGTTCGCGGCCAACCATTCGCGCCAGCAGCGCCACAAGGTTCGCGCCGGCGTCGACGCGAACGGCGTCATCCTCGCGCTCGACGACGAGTTCTGGCACGACCAGGGCGCCTATGTCCGCACCCACGCGACCCGCGTCGCGATGATGGCGAGCGGCATTCTTCCCGGCCCCTATCGGATACCGGCCTATCGCTCGGTCGGCCATTTCCGCCTGACGAACAAGACGCCGGCGGCGACCTACCGTGCGCCCGGCCGCTACGAGACGACGTTCGTGCGCGAGCGCCTCGTCGAGGCGATCGCGCATCGGCTCAATCTCGATTCGGTCGAAGTGCGCCGGCGCAACACCATCACGCCAGCCGAAATGCCCTATCCGCGCCCGCTCGAAGTTTTGGGCGAGGAGCTCGAGCACGACACCGGCCACTATATCGGCCTCCTCGACAAGGTTTTGGCGCAGATGTCCTGGAACGAGCTCCAGGCCGATCTGCGCGCGCGCCGCGCCGGGGGCGAACTCGTCGGCGCCGGCGTCGCCATGTTCGTGGAGAAGAGCGGGCTTGGCCCCGCCGACGGCGTGCGCATCTCGGTCGACACCTCCGGCCGGGTCGAAGTGGTGACCGGCGGCGCGTCGATCGGCCAGGGGTTCGAGACCGTGGTGGCCCAGGTCGCGGCGGAGATGATCGGGGTCGACTACCGCCACGTGCGCGTCATCCACGGCCAGACCGACAAGATCGAATTCGGCCTCGGCGCGCATGCCTCGCGCGCGACGGTGATGACCGCCTCGGCGACGCGGGTCGCTGCGCTCAATGTGCGCGCGAAGGCGCTCGACATGGCGGGGCAGCTCATGCAGGCCGCGCCCGGCGACCTCGACATCGTCGACGGCATCGTCATGCGGCGCGACGGCGGCGCCTCGATGTCGCTTGCCGACGTGGCGACCGCGCTCATGCCGGCGTCGCCCGCGCGCAACGGCCGTACGCCCGGCCTCTCCGCCGAAGGCTGGCACCATACCGATCACCAGGTCTATCCGTATGGCAGCCATGTCGCGGTGGTGAAGGTCGACCGCGACACCGGCGGCGTCGAGGTGCTGCGGTACGTCATCGGCTATGACGTCGGCCGCGCCATCAATCCCATGCTGGTGAAGGGACAGGTGGCCGGCGGCTTCATGCAGGGGCTCGGCGGCGCGCTCTACGAAGAGTTCTGCTACAGCGAGCGCGGCGATCCGCTCAACCTGACGCTGGCCGACTACCTGATGCCGACTGCCCAGGAGGCGCCGCCGATGGAGATCGTCCTCACCGAGGATTTCCCCGCCGACCGCAATGCGCTCGGCATCAAGGGCGCGGGCGAGAGCGGCATCACCGCCGTCGGCGCGGCGATCGCCAACGCGGTCGAAGATGCGATCGGCATGCCCGGCGCGATCACCGAACTGCCGATCACGCCGCAGCGGCTGAAGGCCATACTCGCGTCGCGAGAATAAGACCGAGACAGAATCATTGACTCGTCATGCCCGCGACAAGCGTGACTTGTCCCGGCCGTGACGACGCGAAGGGGGCACGAATTTTGCCGTTTGATATAAGTCGGACGGTCGACTGTCAGCAGGCGGACTTTAGGGAACCCGCGCCGACAAGTTCCATCCTGACTGGTCTGCGCCGTCCGTCAGGAACGGTTCCATTGCCTCATTGGTTTCCTCGGCATGAAACCGACCCGATATCGCGAATTCGCCCGGGACTGCGAGCGCCTCGCGGGCCGCGCCAAATCCGAGGAAGAACGCCGGATCCTTTTGGCGATGGCGAACACATGGCACCAGCTTGCCGAGGAAGCTGACAAGCGACCATCCAAATCGGAGCCCATGGTCCGAGGAAGGACGGATACGGGAACCAGCGAGGAAACAAGCGGGAATTAGGCATCACCATTGCGGACGGCGTCGTCATCCGCGATCAACCCCTCCCTATATTCTTCTGCAAGACGGAACCAAACCTGCGCCATCTGCATAAAGAGGGCGCGGGTTTGGTTGTCTTGTGTGGTATTCGCCATCGTCACGCATGCTTCGGCAAAGTGGCGATACTGGTCTGATTTCCCCATTAGAACGCGTCCCCTTCCGCAGCGCAAACGCGGATCGGGCGATCTCGTTCCAGTTCCCGCGGGCGAGTTGACGAGCGCCAGTCAGTTCCATTAATTGAAAAAATTCCTTATCGACGATGGCCGGCACGGTGAGGCCTCACGGGCTGCCGGTTCGTCCTTCGTTCGTCCTTGGAGCTGCGCATGCAAACCACCGTCGAGTCGCGTCCTCGCGCAGCATCACGCAACGCCTCGAAGCAGGATTTGCGTGTCTGGCTCGCCGCCATGCAGGACGCCGGCGAACTCGTGACCGTCACCGGCGCCGGACACGAGGAAGAGATCGGCGGCATCGTCGACATCTACCAACGCACCATGGGCGCGCCGGCGGTGATGTTCGAGGACATTCCGGGCTTCCCGCCGCGCCACCGCGTCGTCGCCAACATCCTCACCTCGGTGCGGCGCATCAACCTCACGCTCGGCATGCCGGCGGAGACGAGCGAGATGGACCTCGTGCGCTACTGGCGCAATTACATGAAGGACCAAGCGACCATTCCGCCGGTCACGGTGAGCGGCGGCCCGCTGATGGAGAACGTCGCGACCGGGGGCGACATCGACATCCTGAAAATCCCGACGCCGAAATGGCACGAGCACGACGGCGGCCGCTACATCGGCACCGGCTGCATGGTCATCATGCAGCATCCCGACACCGGATGGATCAATTACGGCGCCTACCGCGTGCAGGCGCAGGGCAGGAACGTCGCTTCGATCATGACGTCGAAGGGCAAGCACGGCAATCTGATCATGCGGCGCTGGCACGAACTCGGAAAGCCGTGCCCGATCGCCGTCGTGTGCGGCATGCATCCGGCGCTCTTCATGGTGGCCGGCATCGAAATCCCCTACGGCAAGAACGAATACGACGCCGCCGGCCGGCTGCTCGGCGAGCCTGTCGAGGTGTTCGCCGGCCCGAAGACCGGCCTGCCGATCCCTGCGCATGCCGAAATCGCGTTCGAAGGCTTCGTGCATCCCGACGATCTCGTCGACGAAGGCCCGCTCGGCGAGTGGACCGGCTATTACGCCGGCGGCAAGAAGCGCGAGCCGGCGATCCGCATCGAGACGTTCTGGCATCGCGACGATCCGGTGCTGCTCGGCGCCGTGCCCGGCATGCCGCCGAACGACGACACCTTCTACCGCGGCACCTACCGCTGCGGCGCCGTCTGGAACCAGCTCGAAGCCGCCGGCATCCCGGAGGTGAAGGGCGTGTGGTCGCACGAGGCCGGCGGCAGCCGGCTGTGGCTCACCGTCGCGATCAAGCAGATGTACGGCGGCCACTCCAAGCAGGCGGGCCTGATCGCGTCGCAATGCCATGCCGGCGCCTACGCCAACCGCTGGGTCATCGTGGTCGACGACGACATCGATCCGGCCGACATGAACGAGGTGATCTGGGCGATGTGCACCCGGTTCGATCCGCGCGAGGACATCGACGTGCTGCGCGGCTGCTGGAGCACGACGCTCGACCCCATGGCCTACAGCCACGAAGACCCGCGCAACGCTCGCGTCGTCATCGACGCCTGCAAGCCGTGGTCGCGCCGCGACACCTTCCCGATCGAAGCGCGCTCCAGCAAGGAGCTCGACGCACGCATCCGCGCGAAATTCGCAAAGTTTTTGCCGAAGGGCGCGTGATGGGGGTTTTCCTTTCCGTCATTCCGGGGCGGCCTGAAAGGCCGAGCCCGGAATCCATAACCACGGCCGAGGAGTATGGATTCCGGGCTCGCGACTGCGTCGCGCCCAGGAATGACGGCGTGGAGGTCGACGCCCGCCCATGACCGACAAAGTCGACATCACCCTCAACATCAACGGCCGCGATTATCCGATCCGCGTCGAGCCGCGGCGCACGCTGGTCGACGCGATCCGCGACGATTGCGGGCAGACCGGCACCCACATCGGCTGCGAGCACGGCATCTGCGGCGCCTGCACCGTGATCATCGATGACGAGGCCATGCGCTCCTGCCTGATGTTCGCGATCCAGGCCAACGGGCGAAAGATTCGCACCGTTGAAGGGCTCGCGAAGGGCGAGGTGCTGCATCCGATCCAGCAGGCCTTCATCGATCATCACGGCCTGCAATGCGGCTTCTGCACACCGGGCTTCCTGATGCTCGCCGTCAACGTGCTGGAGCGCGAGCCCGACATCGGCGAGGAAGAACTTCTCGACGTACTATCGTCCAACTTGTGCCGCTGTACCGGCTACCAGAACATCATCAAGGCCGTGCGCGCCGCCGCCGTCGAGATGCGCAAGGCGCGGTCGTCCGCAGTGTAGTGGGCGCGCAATCCTCAGCTTGCGCAGAGCGTCTTTTTCTTCAAACACATCGCGTCTAGCGTCATTAAACACATCGCCTCCATCGTCATTGCCCGGCTTGACCGGGCAATCCAGTACTCCGCAGCCGGTGGTTACTGGGTCGCCCGGTCGAGCCGGGCGACGACAACGTTGAGCGGACGGGATTGTGAGCGACGAAACGTCGGCTTCGGAACTTTGGCCTACTTCGTTCCCTCGGCATTCTTCACCACTAGGGGCAGGCCAGCGACCATCAGCACGACACGATCGGCGCGGGCGGCGAGGCGCTGGTTGAGGCGGCCCTGCTCGTCGCGAAATTGTCGCGCCAGCGCATTGTCAGGCACGATGCCGGACCCGACTTCGTTGGTGACGAGCACCGTCGCATCGCTGCGGCGGCGAAGCACGTCCTCGAGCCGCGCGAATTCGGGTTCGAGATCGGCGCCCGCGAGCATGCGATTGCTGAGCCACAACGTCATGCAGTCGACCAGCGCGGCGCCCGTTGCCGCATCGAGCGCGGCAGCGAGGTCGTGCGGTGCCTCGATGGTTTGCCACGGCGTGCCGCGCCGCGCGCGGTGCGCCGCGATGCGCTCCGCCATTTCATCATCGCCGGCCTCGGCCGTCGCCACATAGATCCAAGGCGGCGGCAGTTCCGAGATCAAGCTTTCGGCGTAGCGGCTCTTGCCGGACCGCGCACCGCCGATGACGAGCGTGAGTTTCGAATACGACATCCGATCCGACACTTCCGCAAGCGATCCACATCCGGGGAGGCTTTCCGAGGCAGGCGCGCGTCACGCAAGCCCCGAAAGCACGCCGCAAACAAGTTTCGTCCCTGACTACATTGACAACAGGCGCCCGGCGACCGTTAAGTGATGGCGACCGACGGTCTTTCGCAAGAAAGCCAAAAGGGAATGCGGTGCGGACTTCGTGTCCAATGCCGCGGCTGCCCCCGCAACTGTAAGCGGCGAGCCCCCACCAGGCCACTGGGACCATCCCGGGAAGGCGGTGACGGGCAAGGACCCGCGAGCCAGGAGACCTGCCGTCGATCCGCGCGTTGGCCGGCGGGGTGCCTCGGTCGTAGCGATGGGCGGTCGCGCTTGCGGCCGCCGTGGCACCCGAGGACCTTTTGGGCGGACGGGTGACCGTGACAGACGTCATTGCCGACAGTCGATGCGACGCCGACGACACGAGCGCGCCTGAGCGCGCGATCACGATCTATGTCTGCATCACCTGCCGCGGCGGGCGGCCGCTCGACCTCGTGCCGGTGCCGGGCGCGGTGCTGGCGGATGCGACCACGCGCGCGGCCGACGGCACCGGCATCGCCGTGCGCCGCGTGCGCTGCCTCGCCAACTGCAATCGCGGGCTCAGCGCTGCCATGCGGCGCGACGGCGCCTGGACTTATGTGTTCGGCAACCTCGATCCCGATACCGCCGCGCCCGCGCTCATCGACGGCGCGAAACTCTTCGCCCGTTCGCCCGACGGCCTGATGCCATGGCGCGGCCGACCCGAACCCTTGAAGCGCGGCCTCGTCGCGCGCACGCCGCCCTTCGATTTTGCCGGAGAGACCGATGACCACATCGCTTGACCGTGTCCCGTGCACGATCGTCACCGGCTTTCTCGGCGCCGGCAAGACGACGTTGATCCGTCACGTGCTGGCGAACGCGCAGGGCCGGCGGCTCGCTGTCATCGTGAACGAGTTCGGCGACGTTGGCATCGACGGCGAGATCCTCAAGGGCTGCGGCGACAATGCGTGCCCGGAAGAGAACATCGTCGAACTTGCCAACGGTTGTCTCTGCTGCACGGTCGCCGACGAGTTCGTGCCGGCGCTGGACCAGATTTTGGCACGGCGGCCGGCGGTAGAGCACATCGTGATCGAGACGTCGGGTCTCGCGCTGCCGAAGCCGCTGGTGCAAGCGTTCCATTGGCCGGCGATCCGCAGCCGCGTCACGGTCGATGGCGTCGTCGCGGTGGTCGATGGCGCGGCGCTCGCCGACGGCCGCGTTGCTGCCGATCTTGCGGCGCTCGCGGAGCAGCGGGCCGCCGACCAATCGCTCGACCATGACGATCCGGTGGAGGAGGTGTTCGACGACCAGATCGCCTGTGCCGATCTCGTCGTGCTCAACAAGCGCGACCTCGTCGATGATGCCGAGCTTGAGCGGGCGCTGGCGGCGGTGAAGCGCGCGTTGCCGCGTGCCGTGAAGATCGTGACGGTCGCGGGCGGCAAAGTCGATCCAGCGGCGCTGCTCGGTCTCGGCGTCGGCACCGAGGCCGATATCGAAAACCGGCGTACGCACCACGATAATGAGCTCGACCACGATCACGACGATTTCGACAGTTTTGTCGTGCCGCTGCCGGAGATCGCCGAGCCGGCAGCGCTGGCGTCGCGCATCGCGGAAGTGGCCGATCGCCATAACATCCTGCGGGTGAAAGGCTTCGCCGCCGTTGCCGGCAAGCAGATGCGGCTCTTGGTCCAGGCGGTCGGCGCGCGCGTGACCCATCACTATGATCGTCCGTGGGGCGCGACCGATCCGCGACAGGGCCAGCTCGTCGTCATCGGGCTCAAGGGGCTCGATCGCGACGGCATCGCGCGCGGTTTGCTTGGGTGAACGATGCATCTCCTCGCCACCACCGGCACGTCGCTTGACGAGATCGTCACGCCGGTCGATCTCAACCAGCCGGCCGGCGATATCGCGGTGCTGTCGTTTGCCGACAGCGATCTTGCCGCGCTTGCTTCGGCGTGGGCGGTCGAGCGCGCGGCGCTGCCGAGCGTGCGGTTCGCACATCTGCGCGATCTCCGCCATCCGATGTCGGTCGATCTTTGGATCGATCGCGTCGGCCGCCACGCCAAGGTGATCGTGGTCCGGCTGATCGGTGGGCTCGATTGGTGGCGCTATGGCGTCGATGAGCTCGCAGCGCGCGCGCGCGCGAACGACATCAAGCTCGCACTACTGCCGGGCGAAGACCGCGACGATCCGCGACTTGCCGACGCCTCGACCTTGCCGGCGGACGAGCTTGCGGTGTTGCTCGCCTATTTCCGCGAGGGCGGGCGCGAAAATCTGCGCAAGCTGCTGCGCCGCCTCGGCAACCATGCCGGCGCGAGTCTGGACGCAAGCGCCCCGCAGCCGGTGCCACGCTGCGCCGGCTATCTGCCGGGCGAGGGTGCGGTCGATGTCGAGCGGCTCGCGAATGTCGCCGCCGGACGGCCGATCATTCCGATCGTGTTCTACCGGGCGCTGCTGCTCGCCGCCGACACGGCCGCGATCGACGAGTTGTGCGCGGCCCTGACGGCGCGCGGCCTCGCGCCGGCGCCGCTCGTTGTCACGAGCCTGAAGGATGCCGACGCTGGCGCGTTCGTGCGCGACGCGCTCGCGCGCCTCAACCCGGCGGCGATCATCGCGACGACCGCGTTCGCGGCAGCCGGCGAGCCGGGCGAGGCAACGCCGCTCGACGGGCCGGATGTGCCGGTGCTACAGGCGGTGATCGCGACGACGCGGCGCGCCGCGTGGCAGGACAATGCGCGCGGGCTCGGGGCCGCCGATCTCGCCATGCACGTGGTCCTGCCGGAGCTCGACGGGCGCGTCCTCGGCGGCGCCATCGCATTCAAGGACCCCCTGCCCGCTCACGATGGGCTCGCCTTCACCGCGCTCACCAACCGCCCGGAGCCCGATTGCATCGCGACTGTCGCCGATCGCATCGCGGCGCTGGTGCGGCTGCAAACGACGCGGCGCGTGGAGCGCCGCATCGCGGTGCTGATGCCGGATTATCCAGCCGCCCCGGGACGCGCTGGCTACGCGGTCGGCCTCGACGTACCGGCGAGCGTGCTTGCCCTGCTCGCCGATCTCGCGGCGGCGGGCTACGGCATCAACGACGTGCCGCCGACGTCGCGCGCGCTTCTTGACGCGCTCGCAGCCGGCGCGGAAGCGGCGTATATGCCGCTCGACGCCTATACACGGCTGTTGTCCGATCTCCCGCGCGAGGCCGCAGCGAAGATCGATGAGGCATGGGGCAATCCGGCCGACGATCCCGACGCGCGCGACGACGCGTTCCATTTTCGCGCGATCCGATGTGGCAACGCGATTGTGGCGCTGCCGCCGGATCGCGGCCGTGCCGCCGCGCGCCGCGCCGAGTATCACGATCCGGCATTGCCGCCGCGCCATGCGCTGGTCGCGTTCGCGCTCTGGCTGCGTCATGTGGCGAAGGTCGACGCCGTCGTCCACATGGGCGCGCACGGCACGCTCGAATGGCTGCCGGGCAAGGCAGTGGCGCTGACGGCGGCGTGCTTTCCGCAGGCGCTGCTCGGCCCGCTGCCCGTCGCCTATCCCTTCATCGTCAGCAATCCCGGCGAGGCGGCGCAGGCTAAGCGCCGCATTGCCGCCGTGACCATCGGCCATTTGCCGCCGCCGCTCGCGACGCCCGGTCTCGCCGGCGAGGCGCTCGCGCTGGAACGGCTGGTCGACGAATATGCGCAAGCCGACGGCCTCGACCGGCGCCGGCGAGAGCGCCTCGCCGGTCTCATCGTCGAGACCGCGCAACGCAACGGCCTCGCCCGCGAAGCCGGCGTCGATGCCACCGCCGCGCCCGACGAAGCACTCCGCCGCATCGACGCGTGGCTGTGCGATCTCAAAGACCTCGCCCTCAAGGACGGCCTGCACCTTTATGGACGCGCCGTCCTTCACCCTCCCCTGGAGGGGGAGGGTCGGACCGCCGTAGGCGGTCCGGGATGGGGTGGCAGCGATGCCTTAATTTCCGACGCAGAGCCTTCCGCTCCCCTGTCACCCCCTCCCGCCCGCGCGAGCGCGCGGGCGACCCCGGATCAAGTCCGGGGCAGGCTCTCCCCCCTCCAGGGGGAGGTGATCGAGAGCTGCGCCGTCACGGAGCGCGCCGCGCTCATCGCTGCGCTCGATGGCCGTCGCGTTGCGCCGGGACCGGCGGGCGCACCGGCGCGCGGGCGGCGCGACGTGTTGCCGACCGGGCGCAATCTCTACACCGCCGATCCGCGCATGCTGCCGACGGCGACGGCCATGGACCTCGGCCGGCTCGCGGCCGACGAAGTGATCCGCGGCTATCTGCAGGCGCATGGCGAGATGCCGCGCGCCCTCGTCATCGATCTGTGGGGCAGCGCGACGCTGCGCACCGGCGGCGAGGAGATCGCCCAGGGACTCGCGCTGATGGGTTGCCGGCCAACGTGGGACGCGGCGACCGGCCGCGTGACGGGCATCGAGGTGCTGCCGCCGGCCGCGACCGGTCGGCCGCGCGTGGACGTGACATGGCGCATCTCCGGCCTGTTTCGCGATCTCTTCCCGGCGCAGATCGCGCTCCTCGATGCAGCGGCGCGCGCAATCGCAGCGCGCGACGAGACCGATGACGAAAACCCGCTCGCGGCCGCGCGACGCGCCGGCGCGGACGGCGCCGCGCTCGCGCGCATCTTCGGTACCGCGCCGGGGAGCTATGGCGCCGGCATCGAGGACATGCTCGGCCGCGAGACGGATCGCGCGGCGCTCGGCGCGACGTATCTCGCGGCGACATCGCACGCCTATGGAGGCGCCGAGGGTAACGCGACATCGGCGCGCGATGCCTACGCGGCGCGCGTCGCGAGCGCCGATCTCCTCGTGCATCCGGGCGACGATCCCGGCCGCGATCTCCTCGAAGGCGCGGAGGACGCGGCCTTCGTCGGCGGATTTGCCGCGGCGGCGGCGGCGCTCGGCCGCACGCCCGACCTCATCATGCTCGACGTCACCGATCCGCATCGTCCCCGTGCGCGCCCGCTGGCTGCGGCGCTCGCACGGCTCGTGCGTGGGCGCGTGCATCCGCACTTCATCGCCGGCCAGATGCGCCATGGTCCGCGCGGCGCCGCGGAGTTTGCGGAAACCGTCGATCGGCTCATTGCGTTTGCGCAGACGACGGGCGCCGTCGCGAGCGAATTGATCGACCTCGTTCACGACGCCTACGTCGCCGATCCCGCGGTGCGCGACTTTATGCAGCGCGAAAATCCCGCCGCGGCACGCGCCATCGCCGAGCGTCTCGATGCCGCGCGCCGCAATGGCTGGTGGCATCCGCGCCGCAACGACATCGATCTTACCGGGCTTGTCACGCGAGAGGCGGGGGCCGCACCATGAGCATGCGCCGCCGCGGGGCCTGCCCAGGCTTATCGACCCCGATGCCGACCGGCGATGGGTTATTGGTGCGGCTGCTGCCGACCGCGCCGATCACGCTCGACGCGTTCGCCGAGTTGTGCGGGGCCGCGCGTCGTCACGGCAACGGCACGATCGAAATCACCGCACGCGGCAGTTTTCAGGTGCGCGGGCTGACGGTCGATTCGGCGCCGGCGTTCGCCGCCGAAGTTGCGGCGCTCGGCATCGCCGCGTCGGATGGCGTGCCAGTGCTGACGAATGCGCTCGACGACGATCCCGGCGCGCTGATTGACGCCGCGGCCTTGGCAGCAGATTTGCGCCGCTCCATTGCGGATGCTGGATTGGTGCTGGCGCCGAAAGTCTCGGTCGTGGTCGATGGCGGCGGAAAGCTGCACCTCGATGCTGTGCCGGCCGATGTACGGCTGCGCGCCATCGATGGACGAACAGCATGGGACGCTGCGCCCTATTCTCCCTCCCCCCCTGTGGGGGAGGGTCGGGGTGGGGGGTCGGGAGGCTTTGGCACTGAAGTGCCTTATCTCGCGACCCCCACCCCCGACCCCTCCCCACAAGGGGGAGGGGAGAAGATGAGCGCGATTGCGTCACGCGTCCGCGCTGAGGACGGAAGGTCTGCGGGACCTCGTCTTCTTCTTGCAATTGCGGGCGATAGCTCGTCGGCAACTGAGTTCGGCACAACTACTCAGAGCGAAGCCATCCCGACGGTGCTCTCGCTGTTGCAAGCAATCGCCGCCCGCGGTCAATCCGCCCGCGCTGCCGATCTTCTTTCCCCTCCCCCGCTTGCGGGGGAGGGTCAGGGAGGGGGCCCTCGCCGCGAGTCCATGCCGTGGAGCGTGCCCCCTCCCCAACCCTCCCCCGCAAGCGGGGGAGGGGAAGATCTCCGGCATCCAGTACGACGGCCCACCGAGCCGATCGGTCGCCATCCGCTGCGCAATGGCAGCGTTGCGGTCGGCATCGGCTTTCCCTTCGGCCATGCTAACGTGGAAACGCTCGCCGACCTCGTGCGTCGCGCCGCGTTGCTCGGCGCACGCGCGGTGCGGCCGGCACCGGGACGCGCGCTGCTGCTGATCGGCATTGCATCGGAACACGTTGCCGCGCTGATGACCATCGCGGCGCGCGCCGGGTTCATCGTCGATCCCGCCGATCCGCGGCGGCGCATCGTCGCTTGCCCCGGCTCTCCGGCGTGCGCTTCGGGGCTCATCGCAGCCCGCACACTGGCGGCGCAGCTTGCGCCGCTCGTTGCCGATGCGAGCGGCCCCGACACGTTGCACATCTCCGGCTGCGCCAAGGGATGCGCCCATCCCGCGCCGGCGGCGCTCGCGATTGTCGGCACCGCGCGCGGCTGCGGCGTCATCCGCAACGGCACGGCGCAGGCGTCACCCCATCGCTTCGTCGATGCGGCCGATCTCGCCGCCGAGATCGCGCGCGTGACATCGCCGGCTCGCGAGGTGGCCCATGGCTGATGCCTACCTGCGCGACGGCGCGGCGATCTACGCGCGCTCCTTCGCCATCATCCGCGACGAGGCCGACCTTTCGCGCTTCTCGGACGCGGAGGCGCAGGTTGTCGTGCGCATGATCCACGCCTGCGGCCTTGTCGAAGCGGCGCGGCACATCGTGTTCGGCCAAGGCCTGGTCGAGGCCGCGCGTATGGCGCTTGCGGCGGGCGCGCCGCTCCTGTGCGACGCCGAGATGGTTGCTCACGGCATCACCCGCGCGCGCCTGCCGGCGAAGAACGAGGTGATCTGTACACTCAACGATCCGCGCGTGCCGGCGCTCGCCGCGAAGCTCGGCACCACCCGTTCGGCCGCCGCGCTCGATCTGTGGGGCGGCAAGCTCGGCAACGCCGTTGTCGCGATCGGCAATGCGCCGACCGCGCTCTTCCGTCTCCTCGAACTCATCGCGTCCGGTGCGCCGCGGCCCGCCGCGATCCTCGGTATTCCGGTCGGCTTCGTGGGCGCCGCCGAGTCCAAAGAAGCGCTTACCGCCGATCCGCATCGCATCCCGTTTTTGATCGTGCGCGGCCGCATGGGCGGCAGCGCCATGACGGCCGCCGCCGTCAATGCCCTAGCGAAGGCCGAGCCGTGAGCGCCGCGCGCATGATCGGCATCGGCGTCGGCCCCGGCGATCCCGAGTTGATGACGCTCAAGGCGATCCGCGCGTTGCGCGAGGCCGACGTGGTTGCGCACTTCGCAAAAGCCGGCAAGGCGAGCCATGCCCGCGCCATCGCCGCTGCACATTTCAAGCCGGGCGTCACGGAGTTGCCCCTGCTCTATCCGGTGACGACCGAGTTACCCAAGGACACGCCGGCTTATTGCGACAAGATCAACGCCTTCTATTCCAATTGCGCCGGCGCGATCGCCGTTCACCTCGACGCCGGGCGCTCGGTCGCCGTGATCTCCGAGGGCGATCCGCTGTTCTACGGCTCGTACATGCATCTGCATGTGCGGCTTGCGCCGCGCTATCCGACCGAGGTCGTGGCCGGCGTCACCGGCATGTCGGGATGCTGGTCGGCAATCGGTGCGCCGATCGCCCAGGGCGACGATATCTTCATGGTGCTACCGGGGACGCTCGCCGAGGAGGAGCTGGCGCGGCGCCTGCGCGAGGCCGATGCAGCCGTAGTGATGAAGCTCGGCCGCAATCTGCCGAAGGTGCGCCGCGCGCTGGCGTGCGCCGGCCGGCTCGATCGCGCCGTTTATGTGGAGCGCGGCACCATGGCGAGCGCCGTGATCGCGCCGCTCGCCGACAAGCGGGACGACGATGCGCCCTACTTCGCGATGGTGCTGGTGCCGGGCTGGAGGCGCGGATGAGCGGCCGCCTCACCATGATCGGTCTCGGCCCCGGCGATGCGCGTTGGCTCACGCCGGAGGCGGACGCCGCGCTCGCCGACGCCGAGACACTCTACGGCTACGGGCCCTATCTCGATCGCGTGCCTGTGCGAGAAGGCCAGACGCGCCATCCGTCCGACAACCGTGAAGAGAGTGCGCGTGCCGCGGCGGCGCTGGCGCACGCCGCCGAAGGTGTGCGCGTCGCGATGGTGTCGGGCGGCGACCCGGGCGTATTCGCCATGGCGGCCGCGGTGTGCGCCGAGATTGAGCGCGGGCCGCCGGCCTGGCGCGCGCTCGACTTCGCCGTCGTTCCCGGCATTACCGCGATGCTGGCGGTCGCGGCGCGGGTCGGCGCGCCGCTCGGCCATGATTTCTGTGCGCTCTCGCTCTCCGACAATCTCAAACCGTGGAGCACGGTCGAGCGGCGCCTCGATGCCGCCGCCGGCGCGGGCTTCGTCATCGCGCTCTACAATCCGGTGTCTCGCGCGCGGCCTTGGCAGCTCGGTGCTGCGTTCGCGCGTCTCGCTCGGCACTTGCCGCCGGCGACGCCCGTGGTGTTCGGCCGCGCCATCGGCCGCGCCGACGAACGGGTGGACATCGCGACGCTCGCCGACGCGGCACACGTGGCCGCGGGCATCGCCGACATGGCAACGCTCGTCATCGTCGGCTCTGCCGAGACGCGTATCGTCGCGCGCGAAGGTCGGGCACCGCTCGTCTACACGCCGCGCTCTTCGCCTTATGTCGACGTGCGGGCGGGAGCGAGTTCATGATCGAGCCACGCCACCGCCGCTTCCACGGTCTCGACGGCCGGCACATCCGGCAGCAGCGGCCGGCGCAGCATGATGACCGCGATACCGAGCGCCCGCGCGGCGGCGATCTTGCCGTAGGTCGCGGCGGCGCCGCTGTTCTTGGCGACGATCGTGTCGATGCGATGCTGCGTGAGCAGTGCGCGCTCCTCGTCTTCACCGAACGGACCGCGCGCGGTGATGTAGGCGGCATGCGGCACCGCGAGCGGCGGGATGATCGGCTCGACGCTGCGGACGAGATAATGATGCTGCGGCGCCTGCGCGAAGGCGCCGATCTCCTGGCGGCCGAGCGCGAGAAAGACGCGGCGCGGCGCTGCACCGAGCGCGCCGACGGCGGCGGCAGCGTCCGCGACTTCGGTCCGGGGGTCGCCGGCCGCGGCGACCCACGCCGGGCGTCGCAGCGCCAGCAACCGAACCTCAGCGCGAGCAGCCGCGCGCGCGGCGTTGGCCGAGATCATGGCGGCATAGGGATGGGTCGCGTCGATCAGCACGTCGATGCGCTCGCTCGCGAGATAGCGCGCGAGTCCTTCTTCGCCGCCGAAGCCACCGATGCGCACGGGAACAGGCTGCGCCGCCGGCGTCGCCGTGCGGCCGGCGAGCGACAACGTCACGACGAGATCGCAGCGCAGGGCAAGACGCCCCGCGAGCTCGCGCGCTTCCATGGTCCCGCCGAGAATGAGGACGCGTTTCATGTCTGATGCGGCCATGGCCCACAGTGCCGCACCGCGGCGCTGGCTGTCCATCGTCGGCATCGGCGAGGACGGGGTCGACGGCCTGACCCCAGTGGCGCGCGGCCTCGTCAGCGCCGCCGAAATCGTGTTCGGCGGAAGGCGTCACCTTGCGCTTGCGGCGCCGCTGATCCGCGGCGCGTCGCGTCCATGGCCCTCGCCGTTCGATCGCGCGGTCGACGAGGTCGTCGCGCAGCGCGGCCGGCAGGTGTGCGTGCTCGCATCGGGCGATCCGTTCATGCACGGCGTCGGTGCGTTGCTCGCCCGCCGCGTCGCGCCTGACGAGACCGTGGTGGTGCCGGCGCCATCGGCATTCAGCCTCGCCGCCGCGCGCCTCGGCTGGGCGCTTCAGGATACGGTGCTGATCTCGCTCCATGCCCGCGCGTTTGATCTGGTGCGACCGCATCTGCAGCCCGGCGCACGCATCCTGGCGCTGACGTCCGACGGCGCGGCCCCCGCTGCGCTTGCGCGACTCATCACGGAGGCAGGCTTCGGCGGCGCGCATTTCATCGTGCTCGAGGCGCTGGGCGGCGCGCGCGAGCGTGTCCGGGCGGTGGCGGCAGAACGCTTCGATCTCGGTGCGGTCGCTGACCTCAACGTGGTCGCGATTGAAGTTGCGGCGGCGCCCGGTGCACGCATCATCACGCGCGCGGCCGGATTGCCGGACGCGATGTTCGAGCATGACGGACAACTCACCAAGCGCGAGGTCCGCGCGGTGACCTTGTCTTCGCTTGCGCCACGACGCGGCGAACTGTTGTGGGATATTGGTGCAGGGGCGGGCTCGATCGCGATCGAGTGGATGCTGGCCGATCCGTCAGCGCGCGCCATTGCGATCGAGCGGCGCGCCGACCGCGCCGCGCGCATCCGCCGCAACGCCGCCGCCTTCGGCGTGCCGGCGCTCGAGATCGTTGAAGGCGAAGCACCGGCGGTGCTCGAAGGATTGCCGCGGCCCGATGCCGTTTTCATCGGCGGCGGCGCCACGCCCGACATGCTCGACCGAGCCACGGCCGCGCTGCGCGCGGGCGGTCGGCTGGTGGTCAACACCGTGACGCTGGAAACCGAAGCGCTGCTCATGTCGCAGCATGCGGCCATGGGAGGCGACCTGATCCGCATTGCGATCAGCCGCGCCGAGCCGGTCGGCGTTTCTTCTTCTCCCTCCCCCCTTGTGGGGGAGGGTCGGGGTGGGGGGTCGGGAGGCTATGGCGATGAAGTGCCCCATCGCACGACCCCCACCCCCGACCCCTCCCCACAAGGGGGAGGGGAGAAGATCGGCGGCGAACGCTTCGCCAACATGAGAAGCGCAAAGATGAGAGGCAAGGTAACGCCCCCCCTCGTCTGGCGGCCGGCGCTGCCGGTGACGCAATTCGCGTGGGTGAAGCCGTGATCGTCGCCGGCGTAGGCTGCCGCAAGGGCGCGCAGGCGGCCGACATCGCCGCGGCGGTTGCGGCAGCGCTGGCGAGCGCCGGCCTTCGCGAAACCGCCGTGCGCCTCATCGCGACGTCCGCCCACAAACAAGGTGAGCCCGGCATCGCCGCGGCGGCCGCGGCGATGGGCGTGCGGCTCGTGCTTGTGCCGCAGGACCAACTCGAAGCCGCGGCCGATCGCACTGCGACCAAATCGGCGCGCGTTGCTGCAATCGCCGGCGTACCGTCGGTCGCGGAAGCGGCGGCGCTTGCGGCCGGCGGGCCCGGCGCGCACCTCGTCGCCGCACGCGTCGTCGTTGGCCAGGCGACCTGCGCGCTTGCCGAGAGCGCGCCATGACGGTGCATTTCATCGGCGCTGGTCCGGGCGCGGCCGACCTCATCACGGTGCGGGGCCGCGACCTCATCGCGCGCGCGCCGGTGTGCCTCTACGCGGGCTCGATCGTGCCGCGCGAACTCATGAGCTACTGTCCCGCGGGCGCGCGCATCGTCGACACCGCGCCAATGACGCTCGACGAGATCGAGGCCGAATTTGTGTCGGCCCACGCCGCCGGCCATGACGTGGCGCGGCTGCAGTCCGGCGATCTTTCGATCTACAGCGCGCTCGCCGAACAGCTGCGCCGGCTCGAACGCCGCGGCATTCCGTTTACCCTCACGCCGGGCGTGCCCGCCTTCGCGGCGGCCGCTGCCGCGCTTCACTGCGAATTGACCGTGCCCGAGGTCGCGCAGAGCGTTGTGCTCACCCGCATGCCGGGGCGAGCCTCGGCGATGCCGTTCGGCGAACGGCTCGCGGCCTTTGCCGCGACCGGTGCGACGCTCGCGATTCATCTCGCGATCACATCGCTCGACCGGATCGTCGCCGAGCTGACGCCGATCTACGGTGCCGACTGCCCGGCGGCGATCGTGGCGTGGGCAAGCTGGCCGCAGGAACGCGTCGTGCGAGGCACCCTCGGCGACATCGTCGCCCGGGTGGCGGCCGCGCCGATCGAGCGCACGGCGCTGGTCATGGTCGGCCGCGCGCTCGCCGCAAAGGATTTCCGCGACAGCGCGCTTTACGATCCCGATTACCGGCGCCGCTTTCGCGGCGGGGAGCCCGCGTGATGCGGTCAGAACGGCGCACGGCCGGCAAGCTTGCCGTCGCGGTCGAACACCGCGACCTCGATGGCGATGCCGCTGCCCTCGACCACACAGCGCGCCGTCTCGCGCCCGGCCCGCGCTACCGCGTCGCCCAGTGCGACGCCGTCAGCCGCCGCATGCGCGAAGGCTTCGGCCGCCGTGTTCGATCCCACGATGCGCTCGCGCAGTGCGTCCGAGCCGCCGGCCGCAGTGGCGAGCGCGGCGAGAGCGGCAAGATCGACGGCGCCGCGACGCGAATGGAGGTCGAGCAGGCCCTGCGCGAGTTTGGTGAGCTTGCCGACGCCGCCCGCGATGGTCACCCGCGCGATCGGGTGGCGGCGCAGATATTTGAGCATGCCGCCGACGAAATCGCCCATGTCGATGAGCGCGATCTCCGGCAGGCCATAAAGCGCCTGCACCGCGGCTTCGGACGTCGAGCCGGTTGCGCCTGCGATGTGGTCAAGGCCCATCGCGCGCGCGACATCGATGCCGCTATGAATCGCATGGATCCACGCCGAGCACGAGTACGGCACCACAATGCCGGTGGTGCCGAGGATCGACAGGCCGCCGACGATGCCGAGCCGGCCGTTGAGGGTTTTCTCGCGCCAGCCGCTCGCCGTCCGCAACGCCGATTTCGACGACGACATCATGCAGCCCCGCAGCCGCGTCGGCGTGCGCGGCGGCAACCTCTGCGATCGCGGCGGTGATCATGCGGCGCGGCACCGGATTGATGGCGGGTTCGCCCGGCGGCACCGGCAGGCCGGGCCGCGTCACGGTGCCGACGCCCGCGCCCGCGCGAAAGGTGATGCCGCTGCCCGGTGCGCCCGCGCGCACCGTTGCGAGCACCAGCGCGCCGTGGGTCACGTCCGGGTCGTCGCCCGCGTCCTTGATGACGCCGGCGGTCGCGGCGCCATCGTCGCGCCGGCTGACCGCGAGCGCAAAGCTCGGCCGTTCGCCGCGCGGCAGCGTCACTTCGACCGGATCGGGGAATTCGCCGATGAGCAGCGCCGTATACGCGGCCTTCGCGGCCGCGGTGGCGCAGGCGCCGGTGGTCCAGCCGCGACGCAGCGGGCGATCCGGAGGGGGACCTTCGTCGTTGAACATGACGCTCGCTATAGTGCGCCGGCGGCCGCGCGTCACGATGCCATTCGCGGGCGAGGCCCGCAATGACAGCGCGCGGCCTCCTCATTGCGGCGCCCCGGTCCGGGTCGGGCAAGACCACTGTGACGCTTGGCCTTCTCGCGGCGTTGAAGCGACGTGGCGTTGCGGTTGCCGCCGCGAAAGTGGGTCCTGACTATATCGACGCGGCGTTCCATGCGGCAGCGACCGGCGGGACTTGCGTCAATCTCGATAGCTGGGCGATGCCGCCTGCGCTTTTGGATGCGCTCGCCGCCGAAGCGTCGCAACCTTCCGGCACTGCCGGCGATGAACCTTTATTCGTCATCGAAGGTGTCATGGGCCTCTTCGATGGCGTCGCCGCTCCGCCGGGCCGCTGCGGCACGACGGCTGATCTCGCGGCGCGCTTCCGCCTGCCGGTGCTGCTGGTGATCGATGTCGCCGGCCAATCGCAGACCGCAGCCGCCGTGGTGCGCGGGCTTGCCACGCATGATCCCGCGGTGCGCATCGCGGGCGTGGTGCTCAATCGCGTCGGCAGCGAACGCCATCGGGCTTTGGTTTCGGACGCGATTGCGGCGATCGGCATTCCGGTGTTCGGGGCGATCCCGCGCGATGCGACGCTCACGCTGCCGGAACGGCATCTCGGTCTTGTCCAAGCGGGCGAGCACGGCGATCTCGCAGAGCGGCTTGAGACGCTCGCAGCGACCGCGGAACGTTATCTCGATCTCGATGCGATCATGGCTGCGGCCGCGCCGTTAGCAATCGCGGCGCCATCCGCCGCCGCGGCGCTGCCCTCCCCCGGACAACGCATTGCGCTCGCAGCCGATGCGGCCTTCAGCTTCATCTATCCCCATGTGCTCGCCGGCTGGCGGCGCGCCGGCGCCGAGATCGTGAAATTCTCGCCGCTCGCCGACGAAGCGCCGCCTGCGGATTGCGATGCCTGCTGGCTGCCCGGCGGCTATCCCGAGCTTCATGCCGGCCCGCTCGCCGCCGCGCAGCGCTTCCGGCAAGGCTTGCGCGATTTTGCAGAGACGCGTCCGGTGCATGGCGAGTGCGGCGGCTACATGGTGCTTGGCGAGGGTCTCGAAGATGCGACCGGCGCGCGGCACCAAATGGCCGGCCTCCTCGGCCACGCGACGAGCTTCGCGCAGCGCAAGCTCCATCTCGGTTATCGCAACGCGCAGCTTTGCAGCGATGGCCCGCTTGGGCCCGCTGGAACTGTGCTGCGCGGCCACGAATTTCACTATGCGGCGCTGATCGCGCCGGGGCGCGACGCAAGCCTTGCCGAGCTTGCGGATGCGCAGAACAATCCGCTCGGCCCCGCCGGCGGCCGCCGCGGCCATGTCAGTGGCACATTCTTTCACGCCATCGCCGTCGACACAGAACGATCCTGCTCCCCTCCCCCTTGTGGGGAGGGGTTGGGGGTGGGGGTCGGCGAATGAGGCACCGCTGTGCTATCTCCTCCCGACCCCCCCACCCCGACCTCCCCCACAAGGGGGGAGGGAGGACAAGACGCAGCGTCAACCTCCCCCCTCCAGGGGGAGGTGATCGGCTACAATTTCCCCGCAACGCCGGCGTCGGCGAATGTCGCCATGCCGGTGTGGCAGGCGAGAGCTGCCCGCAGCACTTGGGCCGCGATGGCGGCGCCCGAGGCTTCGCCGAGCCGCATGTTGAGAGCGAGCAGCGGCTTCATGCCGAGTTCATCAAGCAGCGCACGGTGGCCGGCTTCCGCCGACACATGGCCGGCAACGGTGTGCGCGAGACCATCGGGCTTGAGCTTGGCGAGCGGCGCGACCGCCGCCGTGCAGACGAAGCCATCGATTACGACGGGGATGCGCTGCCGTCGGGCCGCGAGTGCGGCGCCCAAGATCGCGGCAAGTTCGCGCCCGCCAAGCGCTGCAGCAATACGCAGCGGATCGCCGGCGAGGTCCGCATGACGGGCGAGACCCGCATCGATGGCAACGCGCTTGCGGGCAAGGCCGTCATCATCGACGCCGGTGCCCCGCCCGGCCCAGCGCGCGCCGCCACCGCCGAACAGCGCCGCCGCGATTGCGGCCGCTGCCGTCGTATTGCCGATGCCCATTTCGCCGAGGCAGACGAGATCGGTCCCTGGCGCGACGGCGACGTAACCGCTCGCGACCGCCGAGAGGAACGCAGCCTCGTCCATCGCCGGCGCCGTCGTGAAATCAACGGTCGGCTCGTCGAGCGCGAGCGGAATGACGCGCAGGCTCGCGCCCGCAACTCGGCTGAGCTGATTGATCGCGGCACCGCCGGCGGCGAAATTCGCCACCATCTGCTCGGTCACCGCGGCCGGAAACGCCGACACGCCCTGCGCGGTCACGCCATGATTGCCGGCGAACACCAGAACCTCGACGGTTTCGAGCCGTGGCGGATTGCGGCCTTGCCAGCCCGCGAGCCAGAACACCAGCTCCTCGAGCCGGCCGAGGCTTCGCGGCGGCTTGGTGAGCTGGGCGTCACGGTTGGTTGCCGCTGTCGCCGCGTTCTCGTCGGCGTTGGGCAGATCGATGCAAGCCGATTGCAAATCGGCGAAGGAGGAAAAGCTGGTCATGGATGTCCGCGGTGGCCGGCAAGAGCACTGTCTAGCAAATTCCGAGGGCTTGAGCCTACCAGCATCGCGCGGAACTGCCGATGACAGCGCATGGCACGGGAGGGCATGGCAGCGGGCCGGACCTGTGGCTCGCAATGGGGTTGCATCTTATCGCCGACCTCAAGATCGGCATCATGTTCTCGACGCGATTGCCGCTTGGATATACGGCACCGCTGACGAGCGGTGATCTCGCCCGCGCCAGTTGGACATTCCCGATTGCGGGCATGCTCGTCGGGGCCGGCGCTGCGTTCGTTTATTGGGCATCGTACATCGTCGGGCTGCCGAGCGGACCGTGCGCGGCGCTTGCGCTCGCCGCGGCGATGATCCTGACCGGCTGCCTCCACGAGGACGGACTCGCCGACACCGCCGACGGATTTGGCGGCGGGGCCGACTGTGCGAAGAAGCTCGACATCATGCGCGACAGCCGGCTCGGCACCTACGGCGCCTGCGCGCTCGCGCTGTCGCTGCTGCTGCGGTGGAGCGTGCTCGCCGCCATCGGACGCCCGGCGGCCGTTGCGTTTGCCCTCATCGCGGCCCACGCGGCGGCGCGCGCGGCGATGCCGGCGTTCATGCATTTCGTGCCGTCGGCACGCCCGGATGGGCTCTCCGCCGGCGCCGGCCGACCGCCATCGCAGGCCGCGATTACCGCCGCCGTGCTGGGCGCGGTCGCGCTTGTTCTCGCCCTTGGTCCGGCGGCGGGCATCGTCGCGCTTGTGCTGATCGCTGTCGCGAGTGGCCTGATGGCACTGTTGGCGTTGCGCCAGATCGGCGGCCAGACCGGTGACGTGCTCGGCGCGCTCGAACAGGTGACCGAAGTCGTCGTCCTGCTGACCGCCGCCGCGCTGCCGAGGGCGCTTTGATGTCAGCGCTGCGATCATCGACCCGCGACGACTGTCGTCTGCCATGACCGCACCTCCCTTCGATGACGCTTTTCGCGATCGCCTGCGCGAACTCTTCGCCTGGCGCCGCGACGTGCGGCGGTTTCGCATCGATCCGCTGCCGGCCGGCACGCTGGAACGACTTTTCAACGTTGCGCGGCTTGCGCCGTCGGTGGGGTTAAGTCAGCCGTGGCGTTTCGTGATCGTCGATGATCCTGCCCGGCGTGACGCGGTGCGCGCGGAGTTCAAAGCCCGCAATGCCGACGCCCTCAATTCCTATGCGGGCGAACGCGCCGCCAAATATGCGACGCTGAAGTTGGCCGGTCTCGAAGAGGCACCGTGCCAGTTCGGCGTGTTTGCTGATCGCTCAACCACCGTCGGGCACGGCCTCGGACGCCGCACCATGCCGGAGATGGCCGAATATTCGGTCGTGACGGCGATTGCGATGATGTGGCTTGCGGCGCGCGCCGAGGGGATCGGGATGGGCTGGGTCTCGATCCTCGACCCCGAGCGGATGAGCGGACTGCTGGACGTGCCCGACGCATGGCGGTTCATCGGCTACTTCTGTCTCGGCTATCCGCAGACGGAGAGCACGGAGCCCGAACTCGAACGCGCCGGCTGGGAAGAGCGGCGCGACTGCGAGGATTGGATCTTGCGACGCTGATGCGCGTGCGAATTCGGCCAGTTCGCATCGTGCACAGTCGGCAGAAAATGCCGTCCGCGGGCAAGATTTACATATCGAAATATCCCCGCAGCGATTCCTTAACCAACCAACCTCCTGGAATTGCTCGACAGGGCCTGTGGCACATCGCCTGCATCATCCGCGACATGCGCCGGCGCGTTCGGCGGCAAGCAAGTGCAAGGTTTTCGCGTATGAGATGGTTTCGCTCGCGTCGGTTTTTTAATGAGGAATGGCCGCACACCGCCGTGTGGCACGGCCTTTTGCTCGCCTATTATTGTGTCGGCCTGGCACCGACTGTTTTCGATCTGCTGGTCGGCTGAAGCCGCGCTCCAACCCACGCGCGGCGACAACGTTTCCAAGAACACGGGGCATCCCCGTTGTGCCGGGTATAGTCTGAGCGCCCGGCTCGAATGGCCTCGGCCGGCACGAACATCCACATCGTGCCGCCGAGGCCGTTCAAATTTGCTCAATCAGATTCGATAGCAGATACGTCAGCGCCCGCCCGAAGCCTGCGCTCGCCCGGCCACTGCCAGGGTTTGCAGCGCGCACGGCACTCTTGCTGACGTTCAATCGCGTATAGTTTAGAGCGATTGAACATTCATTTTTGCGAAATGGAATTTCTCATGCTTCAGGATTTGACCCGCGTACATTGGATCGCGATTGCGTGTGCGGCGTTGTGGTTCGCCGGATCCGCCTCTTATTTTGCCCGCGAGCACGCAAATAGCGCGAGGCGCCAGACTCGGATGTGCCGGCGCATGCAAGCAGAGGCGCGCGCCAATCCGGTCTGCGCGCAGAGCGGTGAGCTGCCGACGAACCTGTTGTGCGTCTACAAGGACCTCGATTGCGAGCACCTGTCGCGCGACAACGCGGCGCTCGCGGTGAAGATCGTCAAGTTTTCGCTGACGCCGATCCTGCTCGTGTGGATTTGCTGGTACGTCGTGACGTTCTTCACCGTCCGCCGCCGCAGCACGCCATGAGGCAGCGCCGTTGCGCTGGAGATCACCCTCCCCTGGAGGGGGAGGTACATCCCCGCTACGGCGTGCGCGGGAGGTCGTTGCGCACCACGCGGCCGCCCTTCATGACGAATTTCACGCGCTCCATTTCGGCAACATCGTTGAGCGGATTTCCCGCGACCGCGATGATGTCGGCGAACTTGCCCTTCTCGATGCTGCCGATCTCGTTTTCCCAGTGGTAGTTGAGCATCGCGGCGGCCGGCAGGTAGGCGGTCTGCAGCGACTGCAGCGGAGTCATGCCCCATTTCACGAAATAGCCGAACTGGTTCGCCTGCTTGCCATGCGGGATCGCAGGCGATGTTGCGCCGCTGCCGAAGACGATGGGAATGCCGGCGGCTAGCGCCCGCTTGAACGCGCCTTCAAGGAGCTTCAAGCGTGAATTGCGGCCGCCGGTATCGCGCAGATCGGGCGCTTCGAGCGCGATGAGATCGTCGACCGTCGGCACATAGGGCAGCTTCTTCTCCAGCAGAATCTTGACGCCTTTCTCGTCAAGTTCGAGCAGGTGATTGTTGGCGTCGACGCCGGCGTTGATGCAGCTGTCCATGCCCTCGCCACCGTAGGCGTGGCAGGCGACCTTGAGCCCAAGCCGATGAGACTCGTCGACGATCGCCTGCACTTCCTCGTAGGTGAGCGAGGGGCTGTTTACCAAGGTCGCATCCGGCTTCCACATGTGCATGGTGCCGGCGAAATCCTGCGTCGTGTAAATCTTGATGTAGTCGACGCCGTGCAGCTTGTTTTCGCGCACCGCGGCGCGCGCGAGCCACGGCGAATTGACGTTCTTGTTCTCGGTAAAGCCTTCGTAGAAACGCACCGATTGGGTGTCCGGATAATAGTTCGTGGCGCGCTGATTGATCGATTGGCCGACCACCTGCATGCGCGGCCCCTGGATGTAGCCGGCATTAATTGCGTCGCGAAGGTCGACGGTGTTGAAGCCGCCGCGCGAATCCATGTCGAGCACCGTCGTGAAGCCGGCATCGAGGTCGATCTGGGCGTTGGCGACGGCGATCAATGTGCGCTGCGCGAGCGTCGTCCCGCCGGTGTTGACGTGAACATGGGCGTCGATCATGCCCGGCAGCACGGTCGCGCTCCCGAGATCGATGACAGTCGCACCGGCCGGAATCTGCACCGACCCACCGACATCCGTGATCTTGTCGCCGCGGATCAGCACCACCTGATTGTTTAGCATCGTGCCCGCGCGCGAGTCGAAAAGCCGCGCCGCGCGAATCGCGACCACCTGGTCCGATGGCGCGAGGTACTTGCGCTCCTGGGCTGCGAGCGGCGTGCTCGCGAGCACCGCAGCAGTTGCGGCGACGACAACCAACCTTCGATCTCGTTTGCGCATGACCTCCTCCCTATCCCGACCTGTTGTCATTTCGGCGGCTCGAAGCCGTTGGCGCGCCAGCGCGCGGCCATGGCCGGCGACGCGAGGGCCGTGATGAAGGCGCGCGCGGCAGCCGGGTCCGCGCTGTTCGCCGGGATCGCGGCCGCGTACTGCGAATAATCCTGCATCGACTCCGGCAGCGCGCCCGCGAGCTTGATGCCTTTCACGGCCATGCCCTCGCTCATGAACACGATCGCCATGTTGGCGCGGCCCTCGGCGACTTCGATTGCCGCTTCGCGTCCGCCGCGGGTGAGCACCGCCTTCTGTTTGATGGCGTCACCAATGCCTAGGCGATCGGCGAGCCCGGCAAAGAAAATCCCCGAGGTGCCGCCCTCGGCCGGATTGGTATAGGCAACAGAATGCGCGGCGATCAGCGCGTTCTTGAATGCATCGGGCGTCGAGACATCGGGCGCGGGCCCGCCCTCGCGCACCGCGACGCCGATGCCGACGCGGCCGAGATCGGTGCGGCTCCCCGCGACAAGTTTACCCGTCTTCTCGAGCTCTCCCATCAGCGGCGCGGATACGATGACAAGGTCCGCGGGCTGGCCTGACGCGATGATGTTGCGCAGCTGTCCGGTCGTGCCGATGGTGAAGTTGAATTTCTGGCCGGTCTTTTGGGAATAGTCGTCGATGATCTGCGCGATCAGTCCGCGCACCGCGCCGGCGGAGATCACCTTCAAGTCGGCTGCCTGCGCGGGTGTTGCGACGAGAGCCGTGACTGCGGCAAGGGAGAGCGCAAGGCGAGCAAGCAAGGTCGCAAGGCTGCGGATCATGTTTCCCCCGGTCCGGCCGCGGTTGAAGTAGAGGCTCGTTGACAGTGAGCCATTATGAGCGATGCGGCGCGGGGGCAGTATAGCCCGCTGGCAGCGGCTTTCCACCGGTGCCGGAAGCGAGCGCTGGGCGGACCGATTGACCGACTTGCCGCAACCGGGCAACATCCGCGCGCCCAAGCCAAATTCAACGTTGCTTCAACTCGCTTTGGGGAGGAAATCATGCAGCGAACTCTGTCCCTGCTGGCCATCGGCGTTTGCGCAAACGCTTTGGTGAGCCTGTCTGCTTTCGCGCAAGCTACGCCCGAAGTCACTCTGACGCGGCTCGATTGCGGCACGCCTGCTGCGCCGACCGATGTCGGTCTTCGCTTTACCGACACCTACGCCTACAGCGGCGCCCACGCTCTCAAGATTCAGCTCGTTTACAGCTGCTACCTCGTCAGGCACGGCGAGGACTTCATGGTGTGGGATACCGGTCACTCGATGAGTGCCGGCGCCGTCGCGCCGAAGGTGAGCCTTGTCGATCTGCTGGCGAAGCTCGAACTCAAGCCCGACCAGATCAAATACGTCGGCATCAGCCATTATCACGGCGACCACATCGGCCAGGTGGCTTCTTTTCCGAAGTCGACGCTCTTGATCGGCAAGGGCGATTGGGAGGTGTTGAACGATCCCAAATTGAGCGCGGCCTCCAATCCCGCGAACTTTGCAAATTGGATTAGCGGCGGCGGCAAGGTCGAGGCCGTGCCGCTGGACAAGGACGTCTTCGGCGACGGCACCGTGGTAATGATCAACACGCCGGGGCATACGCCCGGCCATCACAGCCTGCTCGTCAAGCTGAAGGACAAAGGTTACGTGCTGCTCAGCGGCGACCTCGCGCACTTCCACGAGAACTACGCGAGCGACGGCGTGCCGTCCTTCAACACCGACCGCGCCGCGACGATCGCATCGCTCGACCGCTTCAAGAAGATCGCCGCGAACCTCAAGGCGACCGTCATCATCCAGCATGACGAGCGCGACATCAGCAAACTACCGGCGTTCCCCGCCGCAGCGAAATAGGTTCGATGCAGTTCAGAGTGCCGTCTGAACAAATGAATGCTGCCATTCCGAGACCAGCTGCTGGGCCGGCTCGGACTGGCGGCTCATTTTGTCCGGCGTCGCCGTGACCTTGCCTCGCTGTCGATCTGGGCTTGCGCCTTGACGCACCACAGGTCCCAGGTGCGCTTCCAGGTGCCGGCGGAGGCTTGGCGGCCGATCGTCGCGGCGACTTCGTTCTCATCGAGGTAGACGATCTTGCCGTTCGGCCCGGCGATCAACATCGCTTGCATCTGCAATTTCGCCGACAGTTCGAGATAGACGCTGCGTACTACCGCCAGCATCAGACTTTCGCCGACGACGACCGCGCCATGCCCGCGCATCAGTGCGGCGGGCTTCGTCCCGAGCGTGCCGGCGAGCGAGGAGCCGAGATAGGGCGTCTTGACGATGAGGTCGCCGCTTTCCTGGAAGTCGCGAATTTCAAACGTGGGGACGCCTTCACCGATGAACGCGCCGGTGTTGAACAAGGGTCGCAGCGGCACCGTCGTGACGCCGAACGGAATCACCGACGGCGAATGGTTGTGCACCACCGCATTCACATCGGGCCTGCGCTTGAAGATTTCGCCGTGAATGTAGCGTTCGAGATAGAGCGCGGCGCCCGGGTCTATGATCGGATTGCTGTCGAGATCGAACTCGATGATGTCGTCAGCGGTCACAAGCTCCGGCGCCATCGCGCGGGCGAGGAGATAACGGTGCGGGTCGCGCGCGGTGCGCAGACTGACGTGGCCATACGCATCGACGACGCCATGCGCCGCCAGAATCCGATACGCCAGCACCAGTTCGTCGCGCTCGCCCATCAATCCCCCTCGGACGTTGGCGCATAATAAACCACATGAGGGTGGGCAAAGCATGCCCTCGCGCATGGCGGCGCCGCGATGTTATGACTCCGGTCTCGGAGAGGTCACGTCGATGTCGACAGGTTCGCGCGCGTTTCTCGTTGCCGCCATCGCCGCGGTGCTCGGCGCCACTGCCTCGGCCGCGCCCTATCCTACCCGGCCGGTGGAAATCGTCGTGCCTTACGGGCCGGGCGGTTCGACCGACCAGACGGCGCGCATCCTGGCGCAGCGGCTGCAGGAGCGGCTCGGCCAATCCTTCGTCATCATGAACCGGCCGGGTGCGGGCGGCACCATCGGCGTCACCTCGGTCGCGCGTGCCGAACCCGACGGCTACACGCTGCTCCTGAGCTATCCGACCGAGATCGTGGCGATGCCGCAAATGTCGAAGAGCGTGAAATATTCGATCGCGGATTTCGAACCGATCGCCGTCACCGGCTGGTTGCCGCTCGTGCTCGTGACGGCGAAGCAGTTTCCGGCGAACACCCTTGCCGAGCTCGTCGCGGAGGTCCACCGCTCGCCCGGCAAGTACACCTATGGCGGCAGCGTCGGCAGCCCGCCGGTGTTCGCCGGCGCGTGGCTCGCCAAGATCATGAACCTCGACATCCGCCATATCCCGTACAAAGGCGGCGCCCAAGCGATGGGCGACGTCGCGGGCGGTCACCTCGACTTGTTCTTCGCCGGCCTTGCCGCGGGCAAGCCTGCCTACGATGCCGGCATCGTCAAGGCGCTGGCGCAGACCGGCGCGCGGCGCTCGGTTGCATTTGCGACCGTGCCGACGTTCACCGAATTGGGCGTTGCCGACTTCGAGCTGTCGAGCTGGACCATGCTGCTCGCGCCGCGCGGCACGCCAAACGAAGCGGTCGCCGTCCTGAAACAAGAAGTGACGCGGGCCCTCGACGATCCGAAGCTGCGCGATCTCTTCGCCGAGGAAGGCATCGAGCCGCCGCCGCCGCTCGACGTGCGCGATTTTCTTGCCCGCGAAAACGAAAAATTCCGCCGCGTCATTCACGAGACCGGCACCACGATGCCGTAGCGTCAACGCACGCGCCGCAGCGCCTCGTCAGTCTCTTTAGCGAGGCGAGCGACGAGAGCGGCCGCGCTCTGCCGGCGCGCCATGCGCACGCCCTGGCCGGCCCATAGCGAGAGAAATTCCGCACGGCCCTGCTTGCCGGCAGCGGTGCGCAGCGGGCGGGTCAGCGCATTCTGCAGCGGAAACGGCAGGATCGCCCCGGGCGCGCCGTCGGTCGATCGCATGAAGCGGTTGACGATGCCGCGCGCCGCACGGCCGGAAAACGCGCGGGTGACCGCGGTTTCGTTTTCGCGCGCCGCGAGAATTGCCTCTTTGTAGGCGGCGGGAATTCCCGCCTCCTCGCAGGTGAGAAACGCTGTGCCAAGCTGCACCGCTTGCGCCCCGAGGGTAAGCGCCGCCGCGATGCCGCGACCGTCCATGATGCCGCCCGAGGCGATGACCGGCACTTTCACCGCATCGCAGATTTGCGGCACCAGTGACATGGTGCCGATCATGCCGGCGGCGAAATCGACGTCGAAGGTGCCGCGATGGCCGCCGGCTTCGCTGCCTTGGGCCACGATCGCGTCGGCACCGGCCCGTTCCAGCGCGATCGCCTCATCGACTGTGGTGGCGGTTGCGGCAATGAACATGCCCCGCGCGCGGGCCGCCGCCATATCGGCTGCAGGCAACTTCCCAAAAGTGAAACTGAAGGCCGCCGCACCCGTGTCGAGCGCGGCCGCGAACTGCTCGGGATAGGGGCTTGGGGTCGGTTGCGGCATCGTCGGCTCCGCAAGACCAAGTTCGGCAAAAAACGGCGCCGCATGCGCAGTCGCCGCGGCTGCATCTGCCGGCACCGTCGGTGTCGGCAACGGCGCAAACAGGTTCATGCCGAAGGGACGCGACGTCTTGGCGCGCACCAGCGCCGCGGTTTCGCGAATCTGCGTCGGCGAGAGATACGCCGCGCCGATGAAGCCGATGCCGCCGGCCTCGCTCACCGCCGCAACAAGTTCCGGCGTGTCGCCGCCGCCGGCAAGCGGCGCCTGAATCACCGGCTGCGTAAGTCCCAGCCGCTCCATCAATTCGGTTCGAATCGCCATGGTTCGCCTCAATTGCCCGCTCCTCACAGATAGGATGCCGGCGCGCGCGTGAAAGCGAATTGTTGTGATGGGGGCAATCGCTCGCCAAGATACCTATTCGGCGGCAGCGCTCATGGCGGCGGGCCGGATGAGGTCGAGGAACGCGGCGAGCGCGCGCGAACTCATAGGCATCGCGGCGGCGGATGAACACGGTGGCGACGTTGGCTTCGTGCGGCGGCAAAGAGTGGATCGCGACGCCGCGGTCGCGCCAGACGGTCTCGACGAGCCTGCGCGGCAACAGCGTGATGCCGAGCCCGGCGCGGACACAGCCGTAGATCGCCTCAAGCGTGCCGAATTCGAGTTGCCGCGGGGTGGGCGCGCCGCGCCGGGCGAGGATCGCTTCGAGCCGCTCGCGGTACGAACAGCCGGCGCGCAGCACCACGATCTTGAGATCGCGCGCCGCGATCAGCTCATCGAGGTTGCCGTGGCGGCGGCCGGCGAGGATCACGAGCTCTTCGCTGTAGACCGGGATTTCGGCAAGGTCCTTGTGATCGACGGGCCCGCACACCAGCGCGGCTTCGAGGCGATGCTCCAGGACATCGGCAACGAGCTCGCAGGTGGTGCCGGCGCGCAGCGACAGGTCGACATCGGGATAGCGCGCCGCATAGGCCGAAAGGACGGGCGGCAGGTGCAGGGCCGCGGTTGATTCCAGGGCGCCGATCGAAAGCACGCCGGTCGGCGTGCCGTTATCGGCGACCGCGCGGCGCGCATCCGCGGTCAGGCGGACGATTTCACCCGCGAATGGCAGCAGGCGCCGCCCGGCATCGGTCAGCGTAACGCCGCGCGGCGTACGATGGAACAGCGCGGCCCCAAGCTCGGCCTCGAGCTGGCGCATCCGCGCCGTGACGTTCGATTGCACGGTGTGGAGTTCTTCCGCGGCGCGGCTCATGGCGCCGAGCCGCGCGACCGCTTCGAACATTTTCAGGTCGGCGATGTCCATTGCCGCGCACTGCTTTCCGCTGCGCATTGCTGAGTTGCGCGCCGTCTTTGCGCTCGCATTTTCGAAGGGAATGCCGACCGAGACAAGGGCCACCCTCCCCTGGAGGGGGAGGGTCGGACTGCCGAACGGCAGTCCGGGGTGGGGTGCCAGCGGTGCAGCACTCTCGGCGCCGAGATTGTGGAAGCGCTGTCACCCCCGCCCGGCCGCTTTCGCGGCCGACCTCCCCCCTCCAGGGGGAGGTGAAGCGGCGCTACGGCTCGTTGAGGACGCTGCGGCAGGCGGCCGGCAGGCCGGCCATGGTCATCGCCTTCGGCTGTGCGGGCACTGTCGAAGGCTTGGGGTGGAGCACCTCGTCGGTGAACCACCAGTCGAGATCCTTGCCGCAACCATCGCCGGCCGGCGGCGGCGTCTGCGGTTTGCACCCCGGACTGTCGTGCGGACAGGTCAGGCGAACGTGGAAATGATAGTCATGGCCCCAGTAGGCGCGCACCTTCGACATCCACGAGCGATCGTGGCCAGTGTCGCGGCACAACGCCTTCTTGATCGCGGCGTTGACGAAAATCCGTTCGACCCGCGGATTCTCGGCGGCCATCTTGATGATGCCGAGGTGCCCCGGCGTCCAAACCGCCGGATCGACGTCGCGGCGGCTGTCGGCGACGACCATGGTCGCCGATATTTCCTCGCGTTCGGCGCGGCTCAATTCACGCTCAGGCATCGGCGTCAGCCAGATATCCGCGTCGAGCCCGACCTGATGGCTAGCATGGCCGGTCATCATCGGGCCGCCGCGCGGCTGCGACATGTCGCCGACCAGAAGGCCGTTCCACACGTGGGCCTTGCGCGCCTTCACCGCGAGATTCTCAAGAAACTGGACGAGGTCCGGATGGCCCCAATTGCGATTGCGCGACAATCGCATCACCTGCCACGCAGGCCCGTTGATGGGCAACTCGGCGGCGCCGGCGAGGCAGCCCGCCGAGTAGAACCCGACCACATGCGACTTCTCCGACGTCGGCCCGGTGGCGCGGCCGAAGAGTTCCCGCGCGGGGGTCTTCGGATCGCCGGGGTGAGCGAGCGGCGGAAGCGGCTGGGGGTTGAGCGTTCCGAGGTCTTGCGCGGCCGTAGCGGTGGTCGCTGCGGCGACGATGGCGAGGCACAGGACGTGACGGCGCAGAGGGCGGCGCAAAGAACGGCGCAGGAGCGGTCTCATCGATTCGCCTTTTACCCGATCCGCCCGTTGGGCGGGAGAGCATTTCGTGGGCAATGCACGCTGCGGTTCCATTACAGAAATGCGGAGAGGAGATGGCAGAGCGGGACGCGCATGTCTTCGATGCATTTGGCGTCATTCCGGGGCGCCCGCAGGGCGAGCCCGGAATCCATACTCCCGGCCCGTCGTTATGGATTCCGGGCTTCGCCTCCGCGGGCGCCCGGAATGACCGGTTACATGATACTGGCCGCGTAACGTCGATCGGCTATGTTCCCCCTGCTTGTTGCAACAGAGGGAGCGATCGATGCGTATCAACTCACGTTTGGCTTTGGCGTTTGCCGTGGTTCTTGGCTTCGCGACACAGGCCGGTGCGGCCGAGTACATGCAGGGCACCGACCGGCAGAAGGCGCGCGCCTATTCGCCGGCAGTGATCACCGAAGGCGGGAAGATCGTGTGGCTCGCCGGACAGGCCGCGGCGGTCGACGGCGAGGGCAAGAGCCTTGCCGGAAATTTCGACGCGCAGGCACGCGAAGTCTTTCGCCAGATCGACCTGACGCTCAAGCGCGCCGGCGGCAGCCTGAAGGACTTGGTCACAATGACGGTGTTCATCAACGATCCGCGCCACGGTGACCGCCTGACCGAAATGCGTCGCGAGCTGTTCCCCGAAGGCCACTATCCGGGCAGCGCGCTGATCACGGTGTCGGGCTTCGCCGTGCCTGCGATTATGATCGAGGTCCAGGGCGTCGCCGTCATCGGCGATCGCTGCTCGAACGCCAATCTCTGCTCCCCGCACTGACGATGTGCTAATCCTCGCGCGCATAAAATCGGGAAGGCGCCATGGCCACGACCGTCGAAGTGCTCGCGAGCGCGTTCAAGGACGCGGGCACGCCTTTCATCGTCGGCCATCCCGGCGGCGAATCGGTCGAGCTGATGGAAGCGGCGCGCCAGCGCCAGATGCGCTTCCTGCTGATGAAGCAGGAAGTCGCCGGCGCGATGC
Organism: uncultured Alphaproteobacteria bacterium; assembly: GCA_963787675.1. Lineage (GTDB taxonomy): Bacteria > Pseudomonadota > Alphaproteobacteria > Rhizobiales > Xanthobacteraceae > JAJPKK01. Next base: position 110,773 of record CAWBDV010000004.1, read on the forward strand.
TGGCCGCCACCTGGGGTGACCTCACCGGCAGTCCCGGCATCTGCATGTCGACGCGTGGGCCCGGCGCGACCAACATGGTCAACGGCGTCGCCCACGCGTTTCTCGACCGCTCGCCGCTCATCGCCATCACCGATTCCTATTCGCGGCCAACCTACGAGATCGGCCTGCGCCAGCGCCTCAATCAGCTCGCGATCTACGAGCCGATCGTCAAATGGGGCACGACCGTTGACGCCAAGGTGGTGCGCCAGCAGGTGCGCCGCGCCATGCGCACCGCGACGGGCGCGCCGCCAGGGCCGGTGCATTTCGAGATGCCGCAGAGCGAGACCACGCGCGAGGCCGGTGATTACATCGCCGAGCCGCCCCTCAACGCGAACCTCGTTTTCCCGGCACCGGATCGCGCCGACCTCAAGCCGGCGCTCGACATGCTCGCGCAGGCGCGCAAGCCGGTGGTGCTGGTCGGGCTCGGCGTCTACTGGTGCAGGGCGGCCGCGGAGTTCGTGAAGTTCGTCGAACGGCTCGGCGCGCCCGTGCTGACGACGACCAAGTGCAAGGGCGCAATCCCCGAAGATCACCCGCTGCGCGCCGGCTGCATCATCGGCGGCCTGATCGAGCGCGAACTCGTCAGTGCCGGCGATCTCATCATCACCGTCGGCCTCGACGCAGTCGAGTTGCAGCCGAAGCCGTGGCCCTACAAGTTGCCGGTGCTGTCGCTCGCCTCGATCCCGAGCCTCGATGCCTTTGTGCCGGCAGATCCCGAGATCGTCGGCAATCTCAAGCCGCTGCTGGCGCGCCTTGCCGAACTTGCGCCCGAAGGCGGCGACTGGGGTGCCAAGGCCGCGAAGAAATTCCGCGAGCAGGTGAATGATGCCCTCAACACGCCGTCGACCGGCCTGTCGCCGCAGCGCGCGGTCGAGGTCGCCCGCGCAGTGATGCCGCGAGCGACGGTTGCGACCTGCGATGCCGGCGCAAGCCGGCTTCTCGTCGTGCAGAAATGGGAGGCTTATGGTCCGCGCGAGTTCCTGACGTCGAATGGCCTCGCCTCCATGGGCTATGCGGTGCCGGGCGCGATGGGCGCGCGGCTTGCATTCCCGAACCGGCCGATCCTCGCCTTCACCGGCGACGGCGGGCTCATGATGGCGATTGCCGATCTGCAGACGGCGTGGCGCGAGAATCTGCCGATCATCGTGCTGGTGTTCGACGACCAGGAGATCGGCCTCATTCGCGTGAAGCAGGAGATCAAGGGCGTGCCGCCCCACGGCGTCCATCTCGGCGGCGTCGACTGGGAGAAGCTTGGCCAGGCATTCGGCGCCGACGCCGCGGTGGTCGAGACCGAGCAGCAGTTGAGCGCGGCGCTCTCGGCAGCGCTGAAATCCGGCCGCACCACGATCATCGCCGCCCGCATCGATGCCTCGGGCTACGTCGCCCAGTTCAACGCACTGCGCGAATTGTGATGCAGATCGCGTCGCGCTGCCACGCTTCGCACAATGAGGCTCACTAAGCGGGCGTAACGGAGAAACGAATGGGAGCGAAATGGTTTGGGGCCGCGGTCAAGCGCAAGGAAGACCCGGCGCTGCTCGCCGGGCACGGCCGCTTCATTGACGACGTGCGCCTGGCCGGCACGTTGCACGCGGCTTTCGTGCGTAGCCCCCACCCGCATGCGCGCATTCGCGGCATCAACACCGCAGCGGCGAAAGCCGCGGAGGGCGTGCATCTGGTGCTGACCTTCGCCGAGCTGCCGGAACCGATCCGCAAGAATTCGTTGCCGCTGTTCGTGCCGAGCCCCGCGATCACCCAGCTCTACATGCCCTATGCGCTCGCGGACCGCGAGGCCGTCTACGCCGGCGAGCCGATCGCGATGGTGATCGCCGACAGTCGCTATCTCGCGGAGGACGGCGCCTCCCTCGTCGAGGTCGATTACGAGCCGCTGCCGGCGGTGGCGGATTGTGCGGCGGCGATCAAGCGCCGGCAGTCCCCTCGCCCACGCCGACGGCGACATCCAACATCGCGGCGCGGGTGCCGATCACGGTCGGCGACGCCGATGCTGCCTTCGCCAAGGCGGCGCACGTGGTCGCCGAGCGCATCTTCATCCATCGCGGCGGTCCGTTCTTCATGGAATGCCGCGGGCTGGTCGCGAGCTATGACGCGATTACGGATTGCTACACGGTCTACATCTCGTCGCAGGGCTCGCATCGCATCAAGCGCGGCCTGCTCGACGTGCTCGATCTCAACGACAACCAGATGCATGTGATCACGCCCGACGTCGGCGGCGGCTTCGGCCCGAAGGGCGCGGTCTATCCGGAATATCCGTGCGTTGCCGCCGCGACAAAGCTGCTCGGCCGCCCGGTGAAATGGATCGAGGACCGGCGCGAGAATTTCCTCTGCACCCACCAGGAGCGCGACCAGTTCTGGGACATCGAACTCGCGGTCGACACCAATGCGAAAATCCTCGGCCTGCGCGGCCGGCTGGTGCACGACACCGGGGCGTTCGTGCCGTGGGGGCTGGTGCTGCCGTGGATCGCTGCTACCACGGTGCCGGGTCCTTACGTCGTGCCGAACTTCAAGATCGAGCTCAATGCGGTCTACACCAACAAGATCTCGACCACGCCGGTGCGCGGCGCCGGGCGGCCGCAGGGCGTGTTCGTGATGGAACGGATGATGGACCGCCTCGCGGAAGCCGTCGGGCTCGACCGCGCCGAAGTGCGGCGGCGCAATTTCATCCAGCCCAACCAGATGCCCTACAAGGTCGGCATCATCTTCCGCGACGGCCGGCCGGTGACCTACGACAGCGGCGATTATCCGGGCTCGCAGGCGGCGGCACTCGCAGGCGCCGACTACGCGGGCTTTGCGGCGCGTCAGGAAGCCGCCCGAAAGGCCGGCCGCTACATCGGCTTCGGCATGAGCAATGCGGTTGAGGGCACCGGTCTCGGCCCTTACGAAGGGGCGCCACGGTGCGCATCGCCACGACCGGCAAGATCGTGCTCTACACGGGCGCGACCCCGCAAGGGCAATCCCACAAGACGACGCTTGCGCAGATTGCTGCCGACCAACTCGGCGTGTCCTACGAGGACGTGACGGTCGCGACGGCCGACACCAAGGAGATCGCGTTCGGCGTCGGCACGTTTGCGGCGCGCACGGCCGTCAACGCCGGCTCCTCGGCGCACATCGCGGCGACCGAGGTGGCTAAGAAGATCAAGCAGATTGCTGCCGACATGATGGAGGTCTCGCCCGACGACCTCGAACTGCGCAACGGCTTTGCCGAAGTGCGCGGCGTGTCCGGGCATGAAGAAGAGCTTTCGCGAAATCGCGGTAAAATCGATCGGCATGCCGGGCTTCTCGATGGCCGGCGGCCTGTCGCCGGGGCTCGAAAACACCGCCTACTTCCAGCCGGATCAGTCGACCTATTCCAACGGCACCCATGTCGCCGAAGTTGAGGTCGACATCGATACCGGCGCGGTGAAAATCCTGCGCTACACCGTGCTGCACGACTGCGGTACCGTCATCAATCCGATGGTGGTGGAAGGCCAGGTGGTCGGCGGCGTCGCGCATGGCATCGGCAATGCGCTGTTCGAGCGGCTGTGCCACGACGACGACGCCCAGCCACAGACCACAACATTCGCCGACTATCTGTTGCCCGGCGCGACCGATATGCCGCCGATCGCAGATCCTCCACACCGAAACTGCCTCCCCGCTCAACCCCCTCGGCATGAAGGGCGCCGGCGAAGGCGGCACCATCGCATCGATCGCGGCCATCATCGGCGCGGTCGAGAACGCGCTTTCACCGTTCGGCGTGAAGGTCAACGAAGCGCCGATCAGCCCCGAGCGCATCGTCGCGCTGATCAACGAGAGCCGCGCGGCAGGAGCCGGTCGCTAACTCGCGACGTCAACCCGACGCCCGTAGCCCGGATGGAGCGCAGCGAAATCCGGGACAAGCTTGCCATGTTGGGCGATGGACTGCCCCGGATTTCGCTGCGCTCCATCCAGGCTACGTGATCGGCTGCAGGCAGCGGCATTCGCCCGATCAGAAATCCGGCTTGTCGGTCTGCGGGACGGGGAAGAGGCCCTGGTGGAAATAGTCCTCGTGGTCCTCGGCGCAGACGGTTTCCTTCATCCGACCGGCGGTCTTGACCCAGCGCTGCTGCATGGTTAGGGGCGCGTTGAAGGTGTCGGGATCGTCGACCGTGGCGATTGCGGTGAGGTGCTTGCCGTCCGGATCGATGGTGAAGCGCTCGACGACGTGCAGCTTCTCGGTGTGCGGCGTGCGGAAATTGTCGATGTAGCTGTTCTTGGTGGACAGGCCGATGGTGTCGACCACGAGCGTATCGCCGTTCTCATAATGGCCGATCGATTCGCCGAACCACGATGGCGTCACGTGCTCGGAGTGCTGATCGGTGAGAAAGACGCGGCGCACCATGTGATCGCGCTGCCAGACCATCCAGACCTCGCTCGGGGTCTGGATGAAATAGAATGGCTCGAATGGAAACAGGAGCTGGCCCGGCACGCCGCCCGGATAGCACCGCGCTTGGGCGGCGAAGGGGATCGCCAATTCGTTGCGCAGCGCTGCATCGTTCGAGGCTTGCATCTGCGCTGCCGCCCATGGCTTCAAGACGGGATCCTTGGCGTCCGCAATCCGCTTCGTCGGCTGGGTGCCGGTGAGTCCGCCTTGGTAGTTGCTCGTGTAGGGATGGGCGGGATCGTTCTTGATCGGGCCATGACCGTGCCCCGGCGGCGGCGCCTGCCAGTCGCCGACGTTCGACTGCCAGCCGAAGTCAGCTGACGCAAACGGCGGCACGGCGCTGTTCGGCTCCGCGAGTGCCGTCGACAGGAGCGCAAACGATGCGGCCGCGGCGAGCATGGCCCGCACCGCGACGCCCGCCGAGGTCCGGCTCGTCGATGCCGATTTTCTGCCGCTTAAAACCGACTTCACCATAGCGCTCTCCGCCAACCACGCCGCCCGCGTGCTTTTTCGCATCATAAGCGAGCGACGGTAGCGTTGAACAGACGTGCTTGCGCGAGCGCGCCTTCCACACGCTTAAGTGCGGTGTTGAGACGAAACGAAGGAACGCACTCAATCAAAGAGCGACGCGGGGGACCGCGTCGCTCTCAAGCCAATCGATCGACCACGCCAATCGATTGATCACAAAGTGTGCCGCATCGCCAGTGGCTGCGGTCCGTCACTCGTCGACGGTGCGCACGACGCTGTCCGCAGATTTGTTGCCCGCCAAGGTCGGCAGCTTGTTCTCCTTCAGCACCGCCTGGTCGTATTCAGGCAAAGTCTGGAGCGTGCCCTTCGGGATGAGGTGCACGACCTTGAAGCCGTTCTGCTGCAGCTGAGCGAGGATTTGCGGCAGCGCAAGCGAGGTCGACTTCTGGAAGTCGTGCATCAGGATGATGCCCTTGCCCGCCTTCTGCACCTTGGCGATCAGCGTGCGGGTCAGCTCTTCAGGCTTCTTGATCTTGAAGTCCCACGAGTCGATGTCCGTCGAGAAGCTCGCGATGTTCCGCTCGCCGAGATAGGTCACCATTTCCGGCGGATGGCGGAGGTCCGGGAAGCGGAAGAACGGCGCGATCGGCGCGCCCGCCATCATGCGCACGCCGCTGATGCCTTTTTCGATTTCCTCTTTCGCGGCGTCGGGGCCGCTCTTTTTCATCACCGCCTGCAAGTCGGCATGCGACCAGGTGTGGCTGCCGACCGTGTGGCCGGCGGCGACCACCATCTTCAGGATTTCCGGGTGGTAGGTCGCGTGCTTCCCGATGGAAAAGAACGTCGCCCGCAGACATTGGTCGGCCAGGGCCTTGAGCACGGCCGGGGTGTGGCCGGGCCACGGGCCGTCGTCGAAGGTCAGCACCACTTCGTGGTCGCGCAGGAAGTCATAGTCCTTGAAGTGCTGCGAGCCGAAACCCGGACCGCCGGTCGTGTCGATCTCGACCGTGCGGGTTACGCCCATGGCGTGCGGATTGGTGCAGGCGGGCGTCGTCGCTCGCGCCGCCATCACGGGGCGCGGCATGGGAGCCGGCGCGGGGGCTGCGGCGTAGACGGGTGCGACCGGTGCCGCCGCGCGAACCGAACCGGTGGCATCGGCGAAGACATCGCGCGGCATCGCAGGCGGTGCCGTGACAGGCGGAGGCGCCGGCAAGCTTGGCGGCGCGGCCGCGACGGTGACCGGCTGCTCGGCCGGCGCCATTAACGCAGTTGAAAGACTTTTTCCGGCTTCGACGAGGCCATAGGCCCCGAGCAAAAGAATGGCGGCCGCCCCACCGGCCAAAGCTACGCGTGTCATAACAACTCCGTCTTACGCATTACGCTACAAACCACTCCGCGCGAGGCGTTGGTCATGCCGCGACCGCGGAACGTCGATACTGACGATGTTGTATGATTGTTTCCGTTAACAGCGCCTTATTCGCGGACACGGTAACATCCGTGCCTTACTAAGCAGCCCCGCCATCGGACGTCATCCTGAGGAGGCGCGGAGCGCCGTCTCGAAGGATGGCAGCAGGCACTCCCGAGCAACTGGCCATCCTTCGAGACGCGCCTTCGGCGCTCCTCAGGATGAGGTAAATATTTTCTTACTCGAGCTCAGATTGAGATCTTCGTCACACCGCTAGCAGGCGCTTGGCGTTGCCGCCGGCGATGGCGGCGCGGGCGGTGGCCTCGAGGCTCTTGGTCGCGACGAGGTGTTCGAGCGGGTCGTACTCCGCCATGTCGTAGGGATAGTCGGTGCCGAGAAGGACGTGGTCGGCGCCGAAGGTGTCGACCAGGGCGGCAAGTTGCGCCGGCGTGAAGACGACGGTGTCGACATAGATCTTCTTGAGATAGCTCGTCGGCGGCTTCGGCAGGCCAGCGTGGGCGTCCCCGCGCGCGCCCCAGACGTGGTCGATGCGGCCCGAGTAGGCGCCGAGGAAGCCGCCGCCGTGGACCGCGATGATCTTGAGGTTCGGATGGCGCTCCAGCACACCGTCGAAGATAAGGTAGTGGAGCGCGATCGACGTCTCCAGCGGATTGCCGATGACGTTGTTGAAATAGAACCGGGTGAAACGCCGCGCCTCGGTGAAGCCGTTGGGGTGGATAAGGACGACGGCGCCGAGTTCTTCCGCCTTCTTCCAGAACGGCGCGAAGGCCGGGTCGGACAATTCCTTGCCGGCGACGTTGGTCAGGATCTGCGCACCCTTGAACTTCAGCGAGGTCATGCAGCGCTCGAGTTCGCGCGCCGCCTCGTTGCCGTCCGGCATCGGCACGCTGCCAAGCGCGACAAAACGGTCGGGCTTCTTCGCGATGTACTCGGCGATGCCGTCATTGACGACACGCGCCGCCTTCACCGCGACGTCGAGCGGCACCGTGTAATAGCACTGCGGCGGCGGACACATGACAAGCTGAAGGTCGATGCCCATGGCGTCGAGATCGGCGAGGCGCGCGTCGTGGCTCGTCATAACGGAGCGGCGGTCGGCATCCTGCCGCGCGTTGAGCGCCTTGGTCTCGGGCGTCGCGAAATGGGCGAGCGGAATGGTCGCAAGATCGAGGTGCGGTTTGACGAACTCGGCCGCCTGCGGGACCGCGATGTGGGAATGGATATCGATGGTGATGCTCTGCGGCCGCACCTCGCGCCCGGGCTTTGCCCCTTTCGGACGCGCGGCGGTCGGCCCGTAACGATTCCAGTCGTTGTTGGTCATCGCGAATGGTCCTCTAAAAGCGAGTTCGTCTGAACCCCGTAGCCCGGATTGAGCGCAGCGAAATCCGGGACCCGCTTGCCATATTTGGCGAACCTGCCCCGGATTTCGCTGCGCTCAATCCGGGCTACATCCCGCGTTTCTTTGCCTTGGCCGCCGGTTTGGTCTTCGCCTTCCCCACTGCCTTCGGCGGGATGATCGGCAGCAGCACGTAATTCGCCATGCCGCGGCCGAAGTGCAGCGTGGTGACGCCGCCGAAGATGTCGCGCGGGCGGTCCTGCGGGTCGTCGTGCAGGAACGGCCCGCAGCCGGTCAACTCGTTCTTGAAGTTCGAGAGCCGGCCGCCGCTCGGGCCGCTATACACGTAATCCTTGCCGCGGACGGTGAGCGCGATGCGATGGTCCGGCGGCACCACGATGCATGTCGGCCAGATCTCGATGTCGAGTTCGACCACGTCGCCCTTCTTCAGCGGCTGCTTGCGGTCGTGGCTGTGATAGGGCCGATAGGGCAAGGAGCGCTTGCGATCGAGCTTGCGGTGCGATGCCCGCAGCCAACCCTGCGCGACCGGCGTGTGCGGATCGATCGCGCCCTGGAACACGACTTCCTTGAGGTCCGGCGAGAACACCCGCAGCACCAGAAAAAGATCGGCGTCGCTGGTCGATGACGAGACGAAGAGCTTTGCGGCGATCGGCCCGGTGATTTCGGTCGCTTCGGTCATCGGTGCGGAGAGGAAGGTGAGACCGTCGCCCATCGCCTCGAACGAGAGCTCGGCCTTGCCGGCGGCCGCGCGCGGCTTGAGGCCGCCGTCGACCGGATCGAGAGAGAACTTCGTCCACTTGGTGCGGGCGAGCGGCCATTCGTCCTCGCCGCGAGGCACGAACTTTTCGCCGGGATGGCGCACCTGGAGCAGCACCTTCGGCTGTTCGTCCCAGCCGTTTTTCTTGCCGTGGAGGAAATGGTCGAAGAACTTGAGCTGCAGCTCCCGGCCGTAATCGGTATAGAAATGCGTCCAGTGCTCGATGCCGTGCACCTCGAGCCATTTGTCCTTCGACGCCGCCTGCACGAAGCCCTCGAAATTGCCGCGCGGATGGAGCGGCTGACCGCCCCAATTGGCGGCCGACAACAACGGCACCTTGACTTTCGACCACACCGGCGAACGGGCGCGGTGATAGTCATCATCGAGCGGATGGGCGAGGATCGCGCCGCCGAGATCGGCGCGGTTCGCGGCGAGTTCCCCCTCGCTCAGCGTCTCCGGCCCGCACACGAGCTCGCCGTGGATCGGGGAGCGGCGGCCGCGTTCACCGGCGCCGTACTGCACGGTCTTGACCTGCATGTCGTACCAGTTCTTCCAGAACGTGCACAAAATGCCGCCGTGGCGCGTCATGTCGCGATACCAGTCGGCCGCGCCCTCCCAAACGCAGATCGCCGCAAGGTGCGGCGGCTCGAGCGAGGCGACGTGCCACTGGTTGATGCCGTAATAGGAAATACCGTCGAGCCCGACCTTGCCGTTCGACCACGGCTGTACGCCTGCCCATTCGATGCAGTCGTAGAAGTCCTTGGTCTCGCGCGGCGAGAAATGCTCGATGATCCCCGGCGAGCAGCCGCAGCCGCGCGAATCGACGCGCACGCAGGCGTAATCGCGCGGCACCCACTTCTCCGGATCGACCACCTCCCAGTTCTGATATTTGTTCGACGAGCCCGCGACGACGTCGGGATGCTTCTCGGCCATGCGCTGCCACGCGCTCGGATAGCCCTCCTGGAAGCTGAGGCCCTTGGCATAGGGACCGTAGCTCAGGATCACCGGATATTTGCCGGCCTTCACGGGGCGAAACACGTCCGCTTTGAGCATGAGCCCGTCGTCCACGACGATCGGCACATCCCAATCGATGTGCATGCCATCGCGCACTTCGCTGCGCGGCTGATGGGTCTTGTGGGAGCCGGCTTGGTGGTGCGTCGCGCGTTCAGCGGCCGTCATGGGTCGATCACTCCCTGGATATTCTTAATCGCGCGCTTGATCGCATATCGCGCGCACGAGATCACCCCCGGAACGGGTATCAGCGCGCTCGGGCGCGCCGTTGCCGCTTGCCGCGCTTCACGCCGGCCATGGTTTCGAGCACGGCGCAGACCGAGGCGGTGTCTTGCCCGCCGTAGCCCAATGACATCGCCGAGGCATAGATCGGAAGACTGGCATCGAACAGCGGCGTCGGCACGCCAAGCTTGGTGGCGTGGTCGCCGATCACCGAAATGTCCTTGTGGTACAGCTTCACGCTCATGCTGACGTTCTTGTAGTCGTTCTTCACCATCATCGGACCGCGCACCTCGAACACCCGTGACTTGCCGACGCCGGCGCTGATGAGGTCGTAGACCATCTGCGGGTCGAGGCCCGATTTCATCCCGAGCACGATCGCTTCGGCGGACGCGACGTTGTGGATGGTGACGAGGAGGTTTGCGACGTATTTCATCCGGCTGCCATTGCCGAATGGGCCGACGTCGAAGGCAACGCGTGAGAAATCCGCGAACAGCGGGCGCAATTTCCCGATCGCACGCGTGTCGCCGCTCGCATAGACGGCGATGTCCTTGACCGCGGCCTGTGAGCCCGTGCCGCTCACCGGACAATCGAGCACCACGTGGCCGGCCTTGCTCAGCGCGCGCTCGGCGCGCTCCTTGTCGTCTAGCGTGAAGGTCGAGGTCTCGATGATGACACGCGGCGGCAGCTTCGCCGCCGTCAGCGCCGCGACCGTCGCATCGAGCGCGGCGGGGCTCGGCAGGCTCGTGATGATGGTCGGTACGGCGGCCGCGAGCGTCGCCACGTCGGCCGCGATTTCGATGCCGGCGCGCGTTGCGGCGCGCTTCGCCTGGGCGCTGATGTCGTAACCTTTGACTTGCCAGCCGGCCGCGGCGAGATTTTTGGCGTAGGCGCCTCCCATCGTACCAAGCCCTACGACGCCTACATTACCTTTGTTTCGCCGCGCCATTCTTTGTGTTCCCTTCCCCACCAATTCGATGCGGGCCGAACGCTAACACGGCTGCCCCGGGCTTCCTACCGTTTGACCGATCGCCTATCGTGCGGCGCTTTCACGCGAGGAGAGTTGCATGCGTGTTGGAGTGGCCGGCCTCGGCAAGATGGGCGCCGCAATCGCCGCGCGGTTGATCGAGACCGGCAACGAGGTCACGGTCTGGAACCGGTCGCCCGACAAATGCGCGCCGCTCGTCGCAGCGGGCGCGCGGGCCGCCGCCTCGCCGTCGGCCCTTGCCGATGCAGTGGAGACGATCATCACCATCCTGACCGATGCGGCGGCAATCGATGCCGTCTATCACGCGCCGTCCGGTCTGCTCGCCGGCGCGGTGCAGGGCAAATTGTTCATCGAGATGAGCACGGTTCCGCCTGACGTGCACACGACGCTGGCGCCGCGGGTGCGGGCGAAAAGCGCGGCTTTCGTCGAGTGTCCGGTGGGCGGCACAGTCGGGCCTGCGCGCCAGGGCAAGCTCATCGGCCTGATGGGCGCTGAGCCCAGCGACGCCGCGCACGCGCGACCTCTCATCGAACAATTATGCGCGCGCCTCGAACATTGCGGACCGGTCGGCGCCGGCGCCATCATGAAGCTCGCGATCAATCTGCCGCTGATGGTCTACTGGCAGGCGCTCGGCGAGGCCCTGGCGCTGGCGCGGCCGCTCGGAATCGATCCGGCGCGCGTCGTCGATCTCATGTCCGAGACGGCGGGCGGCGCCAACGTGCTCAAGGTTCGCGGCACTGCTCTTGCCACCATGCTCAAAGGCCAGGATGCCGGCGGCACCGCTTTCGCGCTCAACGACTGCGTGAAGGACATCCGCATCATGCTCGCCACGGGACGCGCGCGGGGGGTCGACATGCCGATGGTCGCTGACGCGCTCGCGACCTACGAAGAAGCCGTCCGGCACGGCCTTGGCGGCGCTGACGCCGCGGCCATGGCGGTTTACTGGTCGGCACGTCCCGCGAAATCTTAAGCCAAACCCTGGAGCCATCATGTCCGTGACCCTTGCCCAAGCCGACACCATTATCGATACCGCGCTCAAGAAGGCGCACGAGATGAAGCTCGTGCCGATGACCGTGGCTGTGCTCGATGCCGGCGGCCATCTGGTCGCGTTCAAGCGCGAGGACAAGTCCGGCATCCTTCGCTACGACATCGCCTACGGCAAAGCCTGGGGCGCGCTCGGCATGGGATTCGGTTCGCGCACGCTGTTCGAACGCGCCGCCAACACGCCGCAATTCTTCAACGCGCTATACGCCGCAAGCGCCGGCCGCGTCGTCACCAATCCGGGCGGCGTGCTGATCCGCAGTGCGGCGGGCGACATCATCGGCGCAGTCGGCATTTCCGGCGACACTTCCGATAACGACGAGGCCTGCGCAATCGCGGGCATCGCGGCAGCCGGCCTCACCGCCGATCCCGGCGGCAAGAAGGGATAAATAAGGGATAGGAGCGTCGCGCATGATCAAGCTGTTTTCGTTCTGGCGTTCGCTTGCGACCTATCGCGTGCGCATCGCTCTCAATCTCAAGGGCGTCGTGCCTGACGAGGTGATCATCGTCGATCTGATGAAGGGCCATCAGCGCGATCCCGCCTATCGCGACGTAAATCCCATGATGGCGTTGCCGGCGCTTGTCGACGGTCCAGGGCCGGCGATGTTCGAATCGCTTGCGATCATCGAATATCTCGACGAGACGCGCCCTGATCCGCCGCTGCTGCCGAAGGATCCCCGCGGACGGGCGCGGGTACGCGGGCTTGCCCAGATCGTAGCCTGCGACTCTCATCCGCTGATCGTGCCGCGGGTGCGCGAATATCTCGAACACGAGTTCAAGCTCGACGAGGCGACGCGCGCCGCCTGGTGCCGTCACTGGCATAAGGAAGCCTTGACCGCCCTCGAAACGCACCTGCGCAGTCCCGAGACCGGCAAGTTCTGCCATGGCGACCAGGTCACCATCGCGGACATCGCGCTCGCGAGCCAGGCTGCCGGTGCAAAATTCTTCGCCGTCGATCTCGCGCCGTTTCCGACCGTCGCCCGCATCGTCGAGGCTTGCTCGCAGATCGATGCGTTCGCGCGCGCCCATCCCCTCAAGCAGCCTGGCGCGCCCGCGGCAGCGTGAGGATTGGCACAGTGTGTAGGGCGTAATCCGCCGCTTTGCGTGTCCAAACGGCAACGACGGCGGATTACGCCGCGCTAATCCGCCCTACGGCGCGGCGCGAATCGCGTCGTCGCCGCGGCTGCACATGGGCTGCCGTAATCGCCTCCTCCCAAATCGCATGGATATGGGCGACTTCGGCCTCGAAGCGCTCCAGGAACAGGCGCGCCTGCGCCGTCAGTGTCCGGCGTGCGGGCTGGATGAGGACGAACTCGTCATAGAGCGGCGGATCGTCGATCGGGTTGACCACGAACTCGCGGCCCTTGATGTCGTTCACGGAAATCAGGCTTGGCAGCACCGTCACCCAATCGGACCGGGCGACGAGTTCGAGCGTGCCGATCATCGCGTCCATTTCGAGCAGCGCATCGATCGTTACGCCGTGGGTCAGGAAATAGGTATCGAGATTGCGCCGGCGCACATTGTCGGGTCCCGGCACTACGATCTTGAGCGGCCGGCATTCGGCAAGCCGCACCGGCGCGAGCGGCGTGAGGCCCCGCCTGCGCCCGGAGACCAGCATTTCGCGGTCGCGCACCAGGAGCCGCGCTTTGAGGCCGATCTTGCCTTCGAACGCCGGCACCACCGCAAAGTCGAGCGCGTCTTGTCGCACCATCTCGGTGAGCACCGGGCTGTAGCCCTCGACGATATGCATCCGCACGTCCGGATAGCGGGTCACGAAATCATCGAGCGTCGGCGCGAGCACCGCGCGCGTGAACGTCGGCATCAGGCCGATGCGCAGTTCGCCGCTGAGGAACCCCGCGCTTTCGCGCGCTTCCTCGCTCGCGGTCGCGAGCATCCCGACCGCCTCGACGCAGCGGCGATAAAACCGCAAACCGGCCTCGGTCGGCGTAACGCCGGCGGTCGAGCGTTCGAACAGCTTGACGCCGAGCATGCGCTCGGCCGTCGCCACGTGCTGGGAAATGCCCGATTGGGTCGCGTGTTCGCGCGCGGCGGCGCGCGTGAACGACCCTTCCTCGCATACCGCAATGACGGCGCGCACTTGGCGCAGCGCTAATCGATCCATTAGAAATCCTGATGCCGTTTGCCAGAATATATTATTTCTTCTGCATCGAGCGCAAAGCTAAAACCGAGTCGGCAAGAGGGGCGGCGTGAGCGCGATCGCCCTGCGTCCCAGATCCGCGGGGCATGATCGCGCCACGAGTACTTCCCCTCCCCGCTCGCGGGGAGGGGATTTTTCAATCGCGCGTCGCGTTGCGCCTTGTGCCCATACCAATGCGAATGATCTGACGGGAGGATCACATGGGAGCGAATTTCGGCATCGCCGGCATGGACTGGCAGCAGCGCGTCAACTGGGACCGGCTGCGCACCTATCGCACCGAGCGCGCCCGCGCGATGATGAAGAAGCATGGCCTCGGCGCCATGCTGTGCATGTATGACGAGAACGTGCGCTATCTCACCGGCACGCTGACGCCGGGCTGGAACCGGCTCAAGCCGGGCCTGCGCTATGCCATGCTGTGCGGCGACGGCGCGCCGATCCTGTTCGAACAGGGCGATCTCGGCTTCCAGATCGAGCGCCACTCCCCGTGGCTGCCGAAAGAAAATGTGCGCCACTCGTTTGCCTGGATCAAAGGCGCAGCCGGCCCTGCATCGAAGCAGCAGGTCACCAAGTTCGCCAACGCGATCATCGAGGAGATGCGGCGCCACGGCGTCGCCGGCCAGAAGCTTGGTGTCGACTTCGTCGACATCAACATGATCGAGATATTCAAAGACAAGAACATCACCTGGACCGACGGCATGAGCGCCATGATGGAGGCGCGCGCCGTCAAGAACGAGGACGAGCAGGAATGCTTCCGTATCGTCGGCGCGATCGGCGACGCGACGCACTGGGAGTGCATGAAGTTCCTGCGCCCCGGCGTCACCGAGAACCAGGTGACCGCGCACTTGATGGAATATCTCTATCGCATTCCCGGCATGGAGGACGTCGAGGACGTCATCGTCTCGTCGGGGCCGAACACCTGGCCGAACTGGCGCAACTTTTCCGACCGCATCATCCAGCCGGGCGACATCGTGTTCATGGATTTGGCCGCGCTCACCTGGAACGGCTACAAGTCCTGCTATTACCGCACCTACTGCGTCGGCAAGGAGCCGTCCCAGGAGCAGAAGGATACCTACGAGATTGCGCTCAAATGGCTCTACGACTCGATCGGCGCGGTGAAGGTCGGCGCCACCACGCGCGACATCGCGCTCAAATGGCCCTCGGCGATGGAGACATGGGGCTACGAGGACGAGGATCAGGCGGCCGCCAATCTCTGGGGCCATGGCCTCGGCCTCGCGCAATACGATCCGCCGGTGATTTCCCGCATCTGGTCGCTCGATCATCCGATCGAGATCAAGGAGGGCATGACCTTCGCCCTCGAGACGCAGCACGGAAAGCGGTTCCGCTACGGCGTGCGCATCGAAGAGATGCTGATCGTCCATAAGAATGACATCGAGATCGTTTCTAATTTCCCGGTCAAACAGGTCACTGTCGTCGATCCGCTGCCGGGCTACGGCGATCACGTGAAGTAAAGGTGGGCGGATGCCCGGCGGTGCCTTTGAGGCAGACGCCTTCTTCCCCTCCCCCGCTCGCGGGGGAGGGTTGGGGAGGGGGCCTCGCCAATGAGTCTCTGCCGTGGAGTGTGCCCCCTCCCTGACCCTCCCCCGCAAGCGGGAGAGGGGAAAGTGGTGTCGCGCCTGCTGGGATCAAAATGAACGTAGCCGCCTATTCGCACATTGCAGCCGGAGAGCGCTTGATCGTCTCGCTCGAAGCCGCCTCCGACGCCACCGATGTCGGGCCGAAAGCTGCCAATCTCGCGGCGCTCGCCCGCGCGGGACTGCCAACCCCGGGCGGCTTCTGCCTGACCGCGGCGGCCTATCGTGCGCAGATCGCGGCGCTCGGCCTCGACGCTGTGGTCACGGAATTTGCCGATGCGGACGTGCGGCGGCAGCGCCGACTGTCGGTCGACATCAGGCTCGCGCTCTACCAGCGGCCGATCGCGCCGGAAATTCTCAACCCCCTGCTCGCCGCTTGGCGCGCCCAACGTGCGAGCAGCGGCAAGCCCGGCGCGGTGCGCTCCTCGGCGCTGATCGAAGACCGCAAGGGTGCAAACTTCGCCGGCCAGTTCGAGAGCTTTCTCGGCATCGATGACGAGACCGAGTTCTTGACCGCGGTCCGGGCATGCTGGGCAGCGCTGTGGACCACCAATGCGCGGCGCTACATGGAAAATCATGGTTTGAGCCCGGCCGGTACCGCCATGGCGGTGCTGATCCAGCCGCTGGTCGATGCCCGCGCGTCGGGCGGCGGCCTCAGCGAAAACGCAGAAGGCAACATGCTGCTCAGCGCCACCTGGGGCCTCGGCTCGGCGATCGCGCAAGGCGAGGTCGTGCCGGATCGCATCGTGCTGAGCCGGTCCGGGTTCCTGCGCAGCAATACCGCGGGCCGCAAGCATCACCGCGATGCCTGCGCGCATGCGTCCGGCGGCGGCGCGAACGGCGCAAAGGGTGTGGGTCCGCAGCCGGTCGCGCCGGAGCTTGTGGAGACGCCGTGCCTGTCGGCGGGCGAAGCGGTCGCGCTCGGCCGGCTCCTGCGCAAGGCCGAGACCACGCTCGGCATGCCGGTCGAAATCGAATGGGCGCTCGACGATCAGGGCTTCAAACTTCTGCAGGCACGCCCGCTCTCGGTCGAGCCTGCCGTCGTGCCCGATGAGATCTGGCTGAGGCACCCAGGCCTCAATGGTCATCCTGCCGGGATCGGCTGGGGCTGCGGACGCGCCGTCGTGGTCAACTGCGAATGCGAACTCTCGCGCATCGCACCGGGGGACGTGCTCGTGACGCGCGTGGCGGGGCCGGCGCTTGTCCACGTGTTGCCGCAGGTCGCCGGCGTGGTCGCCGAACTCGGCGGCTCGACCTCGCATCTGGCTTCGCTCGCCCGCGAGCGCGGCATTCCGATGGTGCTCGGCGTGCTGGACGCGACGCAGCGCATCCCGGATGGCGTGCCTTGCGCGGTCGACGGCGTCGCCGGCATCGTGCGGTGGGTCGCCTGATGGCGCGCGTCTTCGTTACCCAGCCGATCGACGAGAGCGCGCTCGAACGCCTGCGCGGGGTCGCCGACGTCGCGGTCAATCCCGACATGCGCCAAGTCATGAGCAAGGACGCGCTGATCGCCGCGGCGCGCTCCTGCGATATCCTCTTCAGCCTCCTTCACGACCGCATCGATCGCGACGTGATCGCGGCCAACGCCGGGCTGCTCGCGGTCACCTCGATGGCGATCACGCCCGACAACATCGATGTCGCGGCGGCAACCGAGCGGCGCATTCCGGTGACGGTCGTGCCGGCGCTCGCCGTCGAATCGACGGCCGACACGCATTTCGCCCTGCTGCTGGCGGTGGCGCGCCGCGTGGTCGAAGGCGATGCGCTGGTGCGATCCGGGGTCTTTCCCGGCTCGCAATCGAATTACCTCCTCGGCAGCGGCGTTCACGGCAAAACCATCGGGCTCGTCGGCGGCCGCGGCCGCATCGGTCAAGCGGTGGCGGCTCGTGCGCGCGGATTTTCGATGCGCGTTCTCTATTGCGGGCCGCGGCGAATGGATGAGGCCGACGAGACACGGCTCGAAGCGAGCTACGTGCCGCTCGACGAGTTGCTGGCGGAATCCGATTTCGTCTCGCTGCATCCGCGGCTGACGACGGAGACGCATCATATGATCGGCGCGCGCGAGATCGCGCTCATGAAGCCCACGGCCTTCCTCATCAATACGTCCCGCGGCGCCGTCGTTGACGAGGCGGCCCTGCTGGCGGCGTTATCGGAAAAGCGCATCGCCGGTGCGGCCCTCGACGTGTTCGAGCACGAACCCAAAATCGACCCGGCGTTCGCTCGCCTGACGAACGTCACGCTGACGCCGCATGTGGGCAGCGCCGTCCACGAGGTGCGCGAGGCCATGGCCAATGCCGTGGTGGACAACATCATCGCCATCATGGCCGGGCGGACCCCGCCCAATATCGTCAATCCGGAGGTGCTGTCGTGAGCACGGTGATTGCCGTCACCGACAGCCCCTTCCATTCGCTCGACCCGGCCCGTGCGGCCCTCAAGCGGCTCGATCCGGAATTGCGGATGGCGAAGTCGCCGTCCGCCGACGACATCCTCGCGGTCGCGGGCGACGCTGACGCAATCCTCGTCACCTATGCGAAGCTGCCGGGCGAACTCCTCCAGCAATTGAAGCGCTGCAAGGTCATCGGCCGGTTCGGGCTCGGCGTCGACAACATCGATATTCCGGCCGCCGCGCGCCTCGGGATCGCGGTCACCTACGTGCCGGACTACTGCCTGCGCGAAGTCTCAGACCACGCGATGGCGCTGCTGCTCGCGCTCGCCCGCAAGGTTCCGTTTTCCAACCGCCTCGTGCAGTCCGGCCGCTGGGAGGTTCCGCCGATCGTGCCGTTACGCCGGCTCGAAGGCCACGTGCTCGGGCTCGTCGGCTTCGGCAATATTCCGCGGGCGCTGGTACCGAAGGCCAAGGCCTTCGGACTCAAAGTCATCACCCACGATCCTCATGTCGCGCCGGACGTGACGAAGGCGCTCGATGTCGAGAACACGAGCTTCGACGACCTCCTCGCCCGGGCCGATTTCATTTCCGTCCATGCCCCGCTGACGCCGGCGACACGCGGCATCATCGGCGCGACGGCGTTCGCGCGCATGAAGAAAGGCGCGCTTCTCATCAACACCGCGCGCGGGCCACTGGTCGACGAAGCCGCGCTGGTGGCGGCGCTCGACAGCGGCCATCTCGGCGGCGCCGCGCTCGACGTGGTCACGACCGAGCCGCCGGCAAAGGATTCCCCGCTCCTTGGCCGCGACAACGTCATTCTCACGCCGCATACCGCCTTCTATTCCGTCGAAGCGCTTGAAGAACTCCAGACGAAATGCGCGAGCGACGTCGCCCGCGTCCTCTCCGGCGAACCGCCGGTCTATCCCGTGAAGATGGGGTAAGTGCAGGTTGGTAGGGTGCGCAAAGGCGGCCGAGAGCGCCGCGGTTCTTGGCACAACGTCCATTCCGCCGTGCGCACCATGGGCGAGGCCGAATGGTGCGCACGCTTCGCTTTGCGCACCCTACAAGGCTTCACGATCCGACCGATTGAACGGTCCGATGGTGCGCACGCGCAGACAAGTCCGCGCTTTGCACACCCTACGAGGCTACGGGCGCGGTCACGTCAATACGATCGCGTTGATGTGGCGGCCGTAGTCGGGCTCGCCGCGGTGAGTCATCCGCCGGTAGCTGAAGAACGTTTCGGGTGCGGCGTAGGTGCAGGCGTCAAGGTCCTCGATGGTGCCGACGCCGGCCGCGGCGAGGCGCGCGGCAACGTAGCCCGCAAGATCGAACATGAAATGGCCCGCGCGGTCGGACGGCCGGAAGAAGCGGCTGTTGGCCGCATCTTCGGCGAGAAAGCGCTCCTTGAGATCGGGGCCGGTCTCGTAGTTCGGCTGCCGGATCATCGGCCCGATGGCGGCGCGGATGCGGGCGCGCACGGCGCCGAGCCGTTCCATCGCCGCGATCGTCTGGTCGGTGACGCCGGCGAGTGCGCCGCGCCAGCCGGCGTGGGCCGCGCCGATCACGCCCGCGTCCGCGTCGGCAAACAGCACCGGGCCGCAGTCCGCGGTCGACACGCCGATCGCAAGGCCCGGCGTTGCAGTCACGATGGCATCCGCGCGCGGGCGCGCCTCCGCGTTCCACGGTTCGGTCGCGACCACCACGTCGGGCGAATGAATCTGGTAGCAGGTGAGAAAGCGCTCCGGCGTCACGCCCAGCGCCGCAGCCATGCGCCCCCTGTTGGTCGCGACGTTCGCGGGCGCATCATTGGAGCCGACCCCGGCGTTGAGGCTGCCGTAGACCCCGCTCGAAACTCCGCCCTCGCGGGTGAAGAACGCGTGGCGGATGCCCTGGATCTGCGCGAGCGTGTGTGCCTGCATTCCGGTCGTCATTCGAGCCCCGGCAGTTGAGTCAGTCGCGGTTCGGAAAATCCGATGACCTTGAAGAGTTCGCCCATCCCGCCGGGCGACGGTCCGATGAGCCGTGCGAGCGCGGCCGCGATAGCGCCGCGCTGATCTTCGGCGGCATTGGCCGAAAGCGCGGCGGACCGCGCCTCGATGCCGAGGCGCTTGAGGAACGCGCCCTGGTCGATCGGCCCGTGAACGCGAGCCCCGGCCTCGCGCGCCGCCTTGCCCAGCGCTTCGAAATCGACGTGGGCGGTAAGATCGGTAAGGCCCGGAAGCGCCAGCGGGCTCGCGTAACGATGCGACCGCACCGCCTGGAAGGTGTCCCCGAAAGCGCTGCGCACATGGCCGTAATCGATGATCAACGCGGCGCCGCCGTCCTTGACGCGGCGCGCGATCTGGGTCGCGTAGCGATCAGGCCGCCACTCGAATACCGCGCCTTCACTGGCGCGGTCCGCCGCGAGCGGCAGCGCCGGGAGTTTCGTCAGCGCATGGGTGGCGGTCGTGAAGGCGAGTTCGTCGCCGGCGTTCACCGTGATGACCCGTTCATGCCAGCCGTCTTTCATGTGCTCGGCCTGATGGACCGGCAGCGCATCGAAAAATTCATTGGCAAAAATGATGGCCGGTCCGGGGGGCGCCTCGTCCAATGTTCCGTGCCAGCGCAGCATCACGTGATCGACGTTGGCGAGGGTCTGGCGCTGGTGCAGCTGCAGCTCGGCGCTTCGCTCGATGAAGTGCACCCGCGCCGCGTCGCGGAACGCGGGAACGGCCTTCATGGCGCGCAGCACGTCTCCCATCATCGTGCCGCGGCCGGGCCCGATCTCGATCAGCATCACGGGATCGGGCGCATCCATCGCCCGCCACACCGTCGCCGCCCACAGCCCGAGCAATTCGCCGAACATCTGGCTGATCTCGGGGGCGGTCACGAAATCGCCGGCGAGGCCGAACGGCGTGCGCCGCGAGTAATAACCATGCTGCGGATCGTAGAGGCAGATCTCCATGAAGTCGCTGACCGGGATCGGCCCCGTCCGCGCAATCTGTTCGCGGATGTGGACATCGAGCGGGGTGCGCTCCTCGATCCGTTGGGCGGCCGTCATGGATGCACCGGCTGGCGGCGCAGCGCCCAGGCGATGAGCCAGACGCCGGCGATGAACAGCGGCACGCACAGCAGCATGCCCATGGTCAATTGGCCCCACAGGAAGCCGAGCTGCGGATCGGGCTCCCGGAACAGCTCGCAGAAAGTCCGCAGCACCGCATAGAACGCCGCGAACGAGCCAAGGATGAAGCCAGGACGTTTGAGCGCGCCCGCGCGGATCATGATTGCGAGAATGATGAGAAGGAGGAGTCCCTCAAGGCCGGCTTCGTAGAGCTGGCTCGGATGGCGCGGCACCGGGCCGCCGCCCGGAAAGATCATCGCCCACGGTACATCGGTGACGCGGCCCCACAGTTCGCCGTTGACGAAGTTGGCGAGCCGCCCGAGCAAAAGCCCGATCGGCGCGACCGCGCACGTCAGGTCGCCAAGCGAAGCAATCGACAGCCCGCGCTTGACGGCAAAAGCCATCACCGCGACGACGCAGCCGAGGAAGCCGCCATGGAAGGACATGCCGCCCTTCCAGATCTCGATGATCTCGACGGGATGCGAGATGAAATGCGGCAGGTTGTAGAACAGCACGTAGCCGGTGCGGCCACCGACGATGATCCCGAGCGTCACCCACAGCACGAAATCGTCGAAGTCGGTGACCGTCAGCGGGGCCGGCCCGCCCCACAGCCGCTCGTTGCGGATCATGGCGCGGGCATAGAGCCAGCCCAGCAAAATGCCGCAGATGTAGGCGAGCGCATACCAGCGGATCGCGAACGGTCCGATGGAAACGATGACCGGATCGATGTTGGGGAACGGGATAACCAGGAAAGGCATGAACGGACCCGTGCGCCGATTGCGCCGCTAGCGCTCTAGCCGCACCGGACCTTGCGCACAAGCGGACGGATCGCCATTGTTTGCCGCAGGTGCACCGCGGAGGCGCAGGATGGCCCAAACGACGGGACGGCTTTACGACGAATTTGCGAAACTGATGAACGACGCCGCCGGCGTGGCTCAAGGCGTGCGGCGGGAAGTTGATTCCGTCGTCAAGAGTCAGGCGGAGCGAATTTTGCGCGACATGGACCTCGTCCATCGCGAGGAGTTCGAGGCGGTCAAGGAGATGGCCCGCCTGGCGCGCGAGGAAAACGAAGCCCTCAAGGCGCGCATCGCCGCCCTCGAAGCCAAGCTCGGGGCGACCGCGCCGTAGTTCGGTAGCGGCAACCAGTGAGAGAGTAATTCGTCATTCCGGGGCGCCGCAGCGAAGCGGAGGCGAGCCCGGAATCCATGACCACGAACCGCGGAGTATGGATTCCGGGCTGCCGGGCTGCGCTCGGCCCCCGGAATGACCGGCTTGACTGATCGGTTGCCGCCCGCGGTTAGCCCCTTTCCATGTACTGCGGGTTCGCCTTGTCCTTGTGATTCGGCGGGACCCCCGCTATAAGCCCGCGTCTGCGGCTCCAGACACCCCTGGAGGTTGGCCGCAAAACTGGCTGCCCGAGGGCGGCCGATCAGCATGAACTCCGGATGCGTTCGCCGCTTGCGCGGCCCGTTTCCGATTGCAACACGAGGACGACTATGGCGACCGTCAAAGAAATGAAGGCGACGGCGCGGCCGCGGGCCGGCAAGGGGGCCGCCCGGGCAGTGCGTCGCGAAGGCCGGGTACCCGGCGTCATTTATGGTAACAACGAGCCCCCGCTCAATATCTCGCTCGACCACGCCGAGCTGAGCCTGCGCATCTTCGCCGGCAAGTTCCTAACCAGCATCTACAATATCGACGTCAACGGCACCAAGCATCGCGTGATCCCGCGCGACTTCCAGCTTGATACCGTGCGCGATACGCCGGTTCATGTGGACTTCATGCGGCTTGGCGAAGGCGCGACCATCCGCGTGCGGGTGCCGATCCACGTCACCAATGCCGAGCAGTCCCCCGGCGTCAAGCGCGGCGGCGCGGTCAACATCGTGACCCACGCCCTCGACGTGCGCTGTCCGGCCGACTCGATCCCCGACGCCTTCGAGGTCGACGTCTCGGGCCTCGAGATCAACCACTCCAGGCATCTGAGCGACATCAAGCTGCCGCCCAATGTGCGTCCAGTCGTCAGGGGTGATGCGACGCTTGTGACCATCGTGCCGCCGTCGGGCTATGCGGAAGAAATAAAGGCTGCCGCCGAGGCTGCCGCCGCCGCCGCCGCTGCTGCGGCCGCCGCAACTGCCGCGCCGGCGGGAGGCGCAGGTGCTCCGGGCGGGGCGCCTGGCGCTCCGGCTGCCGGGACTCCGGCCGCAGGCGGCGGCGACAAGGAGAAGAAGTAAGCGACGCCGATGCGGCTCTTGGTTGGGCTCGGAAATCCGGGCGCAAACTACGCTCGCAACCGGCACAATGTCGGCTTCATGGCTGTCGATGCGATTGCCCGCCGCCACGGCTTCCCGTCGTGGCGGCGACGCTTTCAGGGGGTTGCCGCCGAGGGTCCGCTTGGCGGCGAGCGTGTCATCCTGCTGCTGCCGGGCACCTATATGAACGACTCCGGGCTTGCGGTCTCCGAAGCGTCTCATTTCTACAAGATCGCGGTCGGCGACATCATCGTGTTCCACGACGAGATCGAACTGCCGCCGGCCAAGGTGAGGGTCAAGGTCGGTGGCGGCAATGCCGGCCATAACGGCTTGCGCTCGATTTCCTCGCACGTCGGCAATGACTACAGCCGGGTGCGCATCGGCGTTGGCCATCCCGGTGCGAAAGATCTGGTGATGCCCTATGTATTGGGCGACTTCGCCGTCGCGGAGCGGCCTTGGGTCGAGGCGCTCTGCGAGATCATCGCGGACAACGCGGCCCTGATCGTGAAGGGCGAAGACGCGACCTTTCAGAACAAGGTGCATCTTGCGATGCTGGCCAAGGGGTTCGGCGAGCCGGTTGCGGCGAAGCCGGCACAGCGGCCCGTGCCGGACGAATGATGCGCCGTTAGCGGGTACAACCGATGGGTTTCAAATGCGGCATCGTCGGATTGCCCAACGTGGGCAAATCGACGCTCTTCAACGCACTCACCGCGACGGCGGCAGCGCAGGCGGCGAACTATCCGTTCTGCACCATCGAGCCCAACATCGGCGAAGTGGCGGTGCCCGATCCGCGCCTCGACGAACTGGCGAAGCTTGCCAAGTCGGCCCAGATCGTGCCGACGCGGCTTGCTTTCGTCGACATCGCCGGCCTCGTGCGCGGCGCCTCCAAAGGCGAAGGGCTCGGCAACCAGTTCCTCGGCAACATCCGCGAGGTCGACGCCATCGCCCACGTGGTGCGCTGCTTCGAGAACGGCGACATCACCCATGTGGAGGGTCGCATCGATCCGATCGCCGACATCGAGACGGTCGAGACCGAGTTGATGCTCGCCGATCTCGACAGCCTGGAACGGCGCTCCGATGCGCTCGAGAAGAAAGCCAAGGGCGGCGACAAGGAAGCAAAGCTCATGCTCGACCTCGTCACCCGATCGCTGGCGTTGCTGCGCGACGGCAAGCCGGCGCGGCAACTCGAGGTGAAGCCCGAGGAGGAGAAGACTTTTCGCGGCCTCGGCCTGTTGACCTCGAAGCCCGTGCTCTATGTCTGCAACGTCGAGGAGGCGTCGGCGGCCACCGGCAACGACTTTTCCCGCCGGGTCGAGGAACGCGCCAAGGCCGAGGACGCCGGCGTCGTCGTGATCTCGGCGCAGATCGAGGCCGAGATCGCGGTGTTGCCGCCATCCGAGCGCGCCGAATATCTCGCGGCCATCGGGCTCGAAGAACCGGGGCTCGACCGCCTCATTCGCGCCGGCTACGACCTTCTGCACCTTGTGACATTCTTCACGGCGGGCCCGAAGGAGGCGCGCGCCTGGACCATCACGCGCGGCACCAAGGCGCCGCAGGCGGCGGGCGTCATCCATACCGATTTCGAGCGCGGCTTCATCCGCGCCGAGACCATCGCCTACGACGATTACGTGGCGCTCGGCGGCGAGGCCGGCGCCCGCGACGCCGGCCGGCTACGGCTTGAGGGCAAGGATTACGTGGTCGCCGACGGCGACGTCATGCATTTCCGCTTCGCGACCTGAACCCCTCCCAAACTCCACCGCTCCTTTGCTGCAGCGCTCGGTGTCTGTAGGAAATTATTCTACGGGCAACGTGTCTTGCGGAAACGCGCGGCCCAACCTAATTACCCGAAGGCGACAAAATCTAATTGGCCCAAGCCAATTCTGCGACGGAGAAAAAAGGGATGGAACTCCTCAAACTCGTTGCGCTCGACGGGGACGATCTCGCGGTAGTCTCGACGCATCTTCAGGACGCGATCGGAAGCATCGGTGACGTTCACTGGCGGCCCAAGGAGAAGCGCCTCGTCATCGCGCTGGCGCGGTTCGACTGGGAGGGCTCCCTCAACGATAATCCGCAATTCAAGCGTCGCAAAGCGGCGCTCCGGTTCGAGCGGGTCAATTCCATCAAATGCCGCAACCTCGATTGCACCGACAAGGTCGCGAAGCTCAACCTCCTCGCCATCGAATTCGATGAGGTCGATCCGCCCAGCGGTGTCGTGACCCTCACCTTCTCGGGCGGCGGCGCGCTGCGGCTCGAGGTCGAATGTCTGGAATGCGAACTCGTCGATCTCGGGCCGGTGTGGGCGACGTCGTGCTGCCCGAAGCATGTCGATGGGGTTGCCGAGGAAGTGAAGACCGCCTGACGGATTCCGTTTCGGCTGCCCTCTTGGCTTGCCTCTGTTTCCCTCTGTTTCCCTCTGTTTCCCTCTGTTTCCCTCTGTTTCCCTCTGTTTCCCTCTGGGGCATCGGATCGTAGGATAGGTTGACGCGGTTTTATCGGCACGCCGTTGAGCACGTGCCTGCCGCGCCGAAGGACCGTCAATGCCGATCCGCCTTGATGCCCGTGCCGTCGATTTCGACCGGCGCTTTGCCGATTTCCTCTCGACCAAACGCGAGACCTCGCAGGACGTCGAGCGCGCCGTGCGCGCGATCATCGACGATGTCATCTCGCGCGGCGACGACGCCCTCGTCGAACTGACGCGCAAATTCGACCGCAACGACGTCTCCGTATCCACGCTTCGCGTCACGCCGGCCGAGATCGAGGCGGCGTGGTCGTCTTGCGATCCGACCGCCCGCGATGCCTTGGCGCTCGCCCGCGAGCGCATCGAAGCCTATCATCGCCGCCAATTGCCGAGCGAAGACCGCTTTACCGATGCACTCGGTGTCGAACTTGGCTGGCGCTACACCGCGATCGCCGCGGTCGGCCTCTACGTGCCGGGCGGCACCGCAGCCTATCCGTCCTCGGTGCTGATGAACGCGGTGCCCGCCAAGGTCGCGGGCGTGCCGCGTCTCGTCATGGTGGTGCCCACGCCCGACGGCCGCCTAGCGCCGCTGGTGCTGGCCGCGGCAAGGCTCGCAGGCGTCGACGAGATCTACCGCATCGGCGGGGCGCAGGCGGTGGCGGCGCTCGCTTATGGCACCGCGACCATCAGACCGGTCGACAAGATCGTAGGCCCGGGCAACGCTTATGTGGCGGCAGCCAAACGCCTCGTGTTCGGCAAGGTCGGCATCGACATGATCGCCGGTCCTTCCGAAGTGCTGATCCTGGCCGATCGTGAGGCCAATCCCGATTGGATCGCCGCCGATCTTCTCGCCCAGGCCGAACACGACACGGCCGCTCAGTCCATCCTCATCACCGACGACGCCGAGCTTGCCGGCGCCGTCGAGCGTGCGGTCGAGGCCCAGCTGACGACACTCCCCCGCGCCGATGTGGCGCGCGCGTCATGGCGCGATTTCGGCGCCGTCATTCTGGTTGGCGATCTCGCCGCGGCAGTGCCGCTCGTCGACGCGGTCGCGCCCGAGCATCTTGAAATCGTGGCCGAGAATGCCGACGGCCTTGCCGGTCGCATTCGCAACACCGGCGCGATCTTCCTCGGCGCCCACACGCCCGAGGCCATCGGCGATTACGTGGCGGGGTCGAACCACGTGCTGCCGACGGCGCGGTCGGCGCGGTTCTCGTCCGGGCTCGGCGTGCTCGATTTCATGAAGCGCACCTCGATTTTGAAATGCGGGCCCGAGCAGCTTGCACAGCTTGGCCCCGCGGCGATTGCGCTCGGCGAAGCCGAGGGGCTTGCGGCGCACGCGCGCTCGGTCGCGATCAGGCTCAATCGTCGATGAACGAGCCGCCCCGTTCGGGTCATCACAGCGCGCACCAACCCGAGGCGAGCAAACAGCGTCTCGTCAAGCTCACCCTCGACGAAGCTTCGATCGGCCCCGGCAACCGCGACGTCGAGCACGAGCGCGCGATCGCGATCTACGACCTGGTCGAGGATAATTCGTTTGCGCCGATTGGCCACGACGGCGGCCCCTATTGCCTCAAGCTTGGCGCTACCAGCAACCGGCTCGTCTTCGACATTCGCACCGAGGACGACGAGCCGATCATCGCCCATCACCTGTCGCTCTCGCCGTTCCGCCGCATCGTCAAAGACTATTTCCTGATGTGCGAAAGCTATTACGAGGCGATCCGCACGGCGCCGCCGAGCCGGATCGAGGCGATCGACATGGGCCGGCGCGGACTGCACAACGAGGGCTCCGAGCTCTTGATGGAGCGCCTCAAGAACAAGATCTCCGTCGATTTCGACACGGCGCGGCGGCTGTTCACCCTCATCACGGTGCTTCATTGGAAGGGATGAAGCATGGTTAGCCGTGAGCGCCCCCAGGCGGTGCTGTTCGTCTGCGGGCAGAATGCGGTGCGCTCGCCTATGGCGGCAGCGCTTGCGAGACACCTGATCGGTCGTTCGATCTATGTCGGCTCGGCCGGCGTTCGCAAAGGCGAACTCGACCATTTCGCGGCAGCGGCCATGGAGGAGATCGGCCTCGATATCGGCAAGCACCGTCCGATGACGTTCGAGGAACTGGAGGACTGGGAGGGTCTCAACTTCGATGTCATCATCACCCTCGCGCCCGAGGCCCATCACAAGGCTCTTGAACTGACACGCACGCTCGCGGCGGACGTCGAATATTGGCCGACCCCCGACCCCACGATCATCGAAGGCAGCCGCGAGCAAAGGCTCGATGCCTACCGCGCGGTGCGCGATGAGATGATGCTCCGCATCAAGGAACGTTTTACCGCGATATCGGCCGGCAACGAATAGGGTTCGCCGCCGGGCGCCATACGGCGTGCCGGCAATGAGCTTGAAATGTGGAGCTCGATGCGTTCGCGGTTGAGTGTCGTTTGGGATTCCGCTAGCTTCCGCGCCCGTTTGCTGCGCGCCGCGGGCGCGTCCGGAGCCCAATTTCCATGACCCAATTTCCATGATCGGCCGGCCCAAGCTTGTTCTCGCCTCCGGATCGCCCCGCCGCGTCAGCCTGATCAACCAGGCCGGCATCGAACCCGATGCGCTGCGGCCCGCCCAACTCGACGAGACGCCGAAGCGCGGCGAACTCCCGCGGGTGTGCGCGAACCGGCTCGCCCGCGCCAAGGCCGAGGCGGCGATCGCCGGAGTCGGCGTCGACGACGAGACCTACGGCGCCTATGTGCTTGCCGCCGACACCATCGTCGCGGTCGGCCGACGCATCCTGCCCAAGGCCGAGCTGATCGACGAAGCCGCGCAATGCCTGCGTCTGCTGTCGGGACGCAATCACCGCGTCTATACGGCGCTTTGCCTCGTCACGCCCAAGGGCAAGTTCCGGCAGCGGGTGGTGCAGACGCGCGTGCGTTTCAAGCGGCTCTCGAGAGAGGATATCGAGGCCTATCTCGCCTCGGGCGAATGGCGCGGCAAGGCCGGAGGCTATGCCGCCCAGGGGCTTGCGGGCAGCTTCATCGTCAAGCTGGTCGGCTCCTACACCAACGTGGTCGGCCTGCCGCTCTATGAGACCGTTGCGCTCCTATCCGGCGAGGGTTTCCCGATCCACCTCGGCTGGATCAACACGGTCTAGTTCCGCTGAAGCAACTGCGTATGGCGGCTGGGCACTAACGGGATCGGGGAATTCGCGTGAGCAACGAGCTGTTGTTGGTAGGCAGTCTGCCCGTCGATACCCCGAAGGAGGCATTCGAAGCAGTCGGCGTCCCGCTCGGAAAATATCTGTTTGCGGTGCCGGATGGTGAGGCCGGCCCTCGCCGCCACTGGATCAGTCGCGTGCATTATCAGGTGCTCGCCGCGCACCCCGAACTTGAAATCGTCCAGCGTCCCGGACCGGACGAGAACGGCGTCGAACGACTGGCACCGCGCTCGGCCGCCGACGCCTGGTGGTTCAAGGTGAAGGAGGGCGTCAAACAGGTTCGATTCGGAGACCCGGGCTGGCGGCTTGGCTACGCACGCGACGCGCTGAACTCATACTTCGTATTCCAAACGCTGAAGGAGAAGGGCGTACTGCCCGCGCACCTGCGCTTCCAGGTGTCGATCCCAATGGTCAACAGCGTGCTGCCGCCGCGTATCTTTCCAAACCAGGACGACCTTGCCAAAATCAGGCCGGGCTACGAGGCGGCATTGCGCGCCGAGCTCGCGAACATCATCGAGCGGATTCCAGCTAACGAACTCGCCATCCAGTGGGACTGCTCGACCGAAATCCAGGACGCCTATGGCGGCATACCTGGCTATCCGCTGGACGGTTCGATCGAGCGCAACTTGGCTGAAGTGCGCAATCTCGTGCCGCAAATCCCAGCCGACGTCGCGCTCGGCTACCACTTCTGCTTCGGTACGCTCGGCGGCTGGCCCCGCTTCCGTCCGGATGATCTTGGGCAGGCGGTCAAGCTCGCCAATGGTTTCGTCGCGGCGTCCGGCCGCAAGGTGGACTGGATTCATCTCCCGATTCTTGATCGCAGCGACGATGCGTTCTTCGCGCCGCTGAAGGATATCGAGCCGCGCGGCGCGCGGGTCTATCTCGGCATGATCCACAACATGCCGGGCTTCAAGGCGCGGCTTCAAACAGCGCGGAAGTATCTTCCCGAATTCGGGCTCGGTGCCTATTGCGGGTTCGGGCGACTGACGACGGCGCAACTGCCGAGCTTGGTGAGCGAGCATCTTGAGGCTGTCGCGCTGGCCGCTTCTACCCATTGATCGCGAGCGGCGCTCATCTCGGCTGAAGGTTGAGTTCCCTCGCGAAAGTCATCCAGAGCTCCCGGTCAGCACGGATATAGTCGCTCACGGCTTCCGGCGTATACGGCCCGCTGGTCGCATAGCCGAACATTTGGAAGCGCTTGAGGATCTCCGGGTCCTGCACGATTTCGCCGATTTCGCTGTTCATGCGCAGCTTGATGTCGTTTGGCAGTCCGGCCGGCGCCAGCAATGGAATGTAGCCCTCAATGCGGAAGCCGGGGATCATCTCGCCGACCGTCGGCAGGTCCGCGAGGCCCGGGAACCGGTCTTTCGACGTGATGGCGATCCGGCGCAGTTTTTTGTCTTCGGCCAGAGCCGCGCTAGCCGCGATCGAACTGATGGACAGTTCGGTGAACCCGGCAACTGTGTCCTGCAGCGCCTGCGACGTGTTCCTGTACGCGACTTCGACCAGCTCGATCTCCGCGCGCTTGGTGAAGTACTGACCGACGACGCTCTGAAAAATAGCCGATGCATCCACCGTATAATGAAGTTGGCGCGGCCGCGCCCGGGCGTGGGCGATCAACTCGGGAAGGGTCGTCACCGGCAGAGTCGGGTTCACCGAGATCACGAAAGGCCCGCGATCCGCGATCATCGCAACGGGCGCAAAATCCCGGTAAGGGTCGTAGGGCAGCGTTCTGAAAAGGAAGATGTTGGTCACGAGCGGACTCGGACCCGTGAATAGGAAGGTGTAGCCATCGGGCGCGGCCCGCGCCGCAGCCTGCGCTCCGAGGATGTTCCCCGCACCCGGGATGTTTTCCACGATCACAGGCTGGCCGAGTTTGCGCGCAAGCCGTTCGGCCACGGTGCGCGCCATGATGTCGATTCCAATGCCGGGACCGAACGGCACCACCAATTTGATGGCTCGCGTCGGCCAATTTTCAGCTTTCGCGATTGCGGCCGGGACCGTGACGGTCAGCAGCACGATCAAAATCGACAGCAGCGGGCGCAAAGCTCTCCGGCACGGATGAGCGTGTGCCACTATGCGAGGCAAATTGGTTACTCGTCGATCTCGCGAAAGATGTCGAGCTCGACGGTGCCCGGAAACATCGCCCGCCAGGTCTGCAGAAACGCTTGCAGGCGAGGGTCGGCGGCGATCTGTTGGCGGCTCGTCTCCAGGGACTCGTCTACCTCGTAGTCCATGATCTGGATGAACTGCGCCGGCTGATCGACGTTCTGTAAGAGCCGGATCTGCTTTCCCCCGAACATCTCGTAATAGGGCTGCGTCGCCTTGATGAAGGCCGCGAACTTGGCCGGTTCGGTCGTGGGCAGCGTGAACCTGAGCTGCAGGATGCGGCTGACTTTCTTGACTTTCTCGTTTGCCATCGTCAGTCCTTGCCCCCTGCGGGAACCGCCTCGGCGCACCCGTTTCTTCATGCAAGCATAGCCCAACTCTCACGTCCCGCCATCTGGGCTAGGCCAGCGCGGTCCAGGATTGCACAAAAGCGGTAATTCGCGACGGGGCGGCTCTCGGCGATCAGCCCCTCGCAGGGCGTGTAGCATGAGATTACATTGGCAGCATGTCGTTGCCAAAGTCCACGCCTTCTCCAAAGCTCTGTGCCATCTGCGGTAAACCGCAGGAAGCGGCGTTCCGCCCCTTCTGTTCCCGCCGTTGCGCCGATGTCGATCTGCATCGCTGGCTTGCCGGCGCCTATGCGGTGCCCGCAACGGAGGATGACGATGAGGCGCGCCGCGATGGCGACGCCGAGTAAGGCCTTCGCATTGCGCGGCGCGGCCTTACTCTTTTCCGCCTTCTGACGCGGGTGTATCGTGATGCCGGCGCGCAGGATCAGCCGCCGCCTGATCTGCGCTACTTCACGAAGTTGCAGAAATAATAGCAGGAGCACGCTGCGCCGCATGAAACTCGCGAGTTTTCTGGCCGGTGGCAAGCCGGCGTTCGGCGTGGTCGAAGGCGACGGCATCGTCGATGGGACGCGCCGCCTCGGCGGGCGCTTCGCCAACCTGCGCGAAGCGCTGGCCGCGGATGCCCTCGACGAGATCCGTCGCGCGACTGCCGGCGCGCAGCCCGATCACCGGCTTGCCGACGTGACCTTGCTGCCGGTCATTCCCGACCCGCAGCGCATCGTCTGCGTCGGCATCAATTACCGCTCCCACGCCGAGGAAACCGGCCGCGATATTTCGCCGGCGCCCAGCGTATTTCTGCGCCTCGCCGATACTTTGATCGGGCACGGGGCGGCACTGGTGCGGCCCAAAGTCTCGAAGATGTTCGACTTCGAGGGCGAGCTTGCGGTCGTGATCGGCCGTCCCGGTCGCCACGTAGACGAAGCCGATGCCCTGACATACGTCGCGGGTTACACCTGTTTCGTCGACGGCAGCGTGCGCGACTATCAGAAATTCTCGGTGACCTCGGGCAAGAATTTTCCCGCGACCGGTCCGCTCGGTCCCTTCCTGGTGACGACCGATGAAATTCCCGACCCGACGCGGCTCACCCTCGTGACGCGCCTCAACGGGGTCGAGATGCAGCGCTCCGGCACCGACATGCTGATCTACTCGATCCCGAAGGTGATCAAGTTCGTCTCCGATTTCACTTCGCTCGCGCCCGGCGATGTCATCGCCACCGGCACGCCCGCGGGCGTCGGCCATCGCCGCAATCCGCCGCTGTGGATGAAGCCGGGCGACGTGCTCGAGGTGGAGATTTCCGGGATCGGCACGCTACGCAATCCGGTGATCGACGAAGCGTGATCGCGTCAGCGCGGCTCATTCCGCCGGATGCGCCGACGCGGCTTGTGGCGTGCGGCGACGACCGCCGAGGCCCGCAATCCATCGCGTGATCACGTAGAACACCGGCGTGAAGATCAGGCCGAAGGCGGTGACGCCGATCATGCCGGCAAATACCGCGGTGCCCAGCGCCTGGCGCAGTTCGGCGCCGGCGCCGACCGCCCAGACCAGCGGCACCACGCCGAAGATGAACGCGAACGACGTCATCAGGATCGGACGTAGCCGCAACCGTGCCGCCTCGACCGCCGCCGCGAACCGATCGCGGCCGCGGTCCTCGAGCTGGCGCGCGAATTCCACGATCAGAATGGCATTCTTCGCAGCGAGCCCGATCAGCACGACGAAGCCGACCTGGGTCAGGATGTTGTTGTCCATGCCGCGCGTGATCACGCCGGTGATCGAGGCGACGAGGCACATCGGCACGATCAGGATGACCGCAAGCGGGAGCGAGAGGCTCTCGTATTGTGCCGCCAGCACCAGGAACACGAACACCACGGCAAGTGCGAAGGCGAAGCCCGCGGTGTTGCCGGCCCTGATCTGCTGGAAGGCAAGATTGGTCCACTCGTAGCTGAAGCCGTCGGGCAGCACCTCGTTCGCGATCTGCTCCATCATCTGGATGGCCTGGCCCTGCGAGTAGCCGGGCGCGGCGGCACCATCGACCTCGGCGGCGCGATAGAGGTTGTAGCGCGGAACGCGGTAGGGCCCCGAAATGCTGCGCATCGTCGTGAAGGAGCCGAGCGGCACGGTGTCGCCGTTCGAATTGCGCACGCGCAGCTTGAGAATGTCGCGGGGGTTCTCGCGCTCGGGGCCATCGGCCTGGGCCATCACCCGGAAGGTGCGGCCGAACAGGTTGAAGTCGTTGACGTAGGACGAGCCGATGAAGACCTGCAGCGCGGTGAATACGTCGTTGACGTTGATGCCGAGCAGTTGCGCCTTGGCGCGGTCGATGTCGAGATAGAGCTGCGGCGTCGAGGTTTCGAACAGCGTGAAGACCTGCACCAGGCCCGGCGTCTGGTTGGCGCGGGCCATGACCGCGGCCGCGGCCTGTTGCAGCGCCTGCGGGCCGCGGCCGGCGCGGTCCTCGATGATCATGCGAAAGCCGCCGGCATTGCCGATGCCCGACACCGGCGGCGGCGGCACCACGAAGACGAACGCATCCTGGATCACGGAGAGCTTTTGGAACAGCGCGCGGGTGATGGCCGCGGCCGATTTCCGCGGATCCTTGGCGCGCTCCTCCCACGGCTCGAGAGTCAGGAACATCGCGCCGGCGTTGGGCGCGTTGGTGAAGGTGGCACCGGAGAAGCCGACGATGTTGACGGCGTGCGCGACGCCCGGGACGGCCAGCGCGATGTCGACCGCGCGGCGATGGACCTCGTCGGTGCGCGCGAGCGACGCGCCGGGCGGCAACTGCGTCACCATGATCAGGTAGCCGCGGTCGACCGGCGGAATGAAGCCCGACGGCGTCTTACGGAATTCGTTCATGCCGTAAGCGATGATGGCCACGTACGCGACAAGCATCACCGCCGCGATGCGCACCATCCGGGCAGTGAGCGCGCCGTAGCCCAGCGCCAGCCGATCGAAGCCCCAATTGAACGCGCCGAAGAAGCCATGGATCGGCCGCTCCCACCAATGCCGCGGCCCATGGGTGTTATGCGGCTTGAGGAGCAGCGCACACATCGCAGGCGAAAGCGTCAGCGACACGATAAGCGAAATTACCGTGGTGCCGGCGATGGTAAGGGCGAACTGGCGATAGAATTGCCCGGAAATGCCGGTGATGAATCCCGCTGGCACGAACACCGCACACAGGACGAGCGCGATCGCGATCAACGCTGAGCCGACCTCGTCCATGCTCTTGATCGCCGCCTCGCGCGGCGACAGACCCATCCCGATGTTGCGCTCCACGTTCTCGACGACGACGATGGCGTCATCGACCACGATGCCGACGGCGAGCACGAGACCGAACAGCGACAGGTTGTTCAGCGTGAAGCCGAAGATCGCCATAAAGAAGAAGGTGCCGATCAGCGACACCGGGATCGCCACGATCGGAATGATCGCGGCGCGCCACGTCTGCAGGAACAGAATGACCACCAGCACCACGAGCACGATCGCCTCGAGGATCGTCTCGATGACGGCGTCGACCGACTGCTGGATGAACTCGGTCGGATTGTAGACGATCGTGTAGTTGATGCCGGGCGGGAAACGCTTCGCCACGGTTTCCATGGTTGCGATAACGCCCTTCGCGGTCGCGAGAGCATTCGAGCCCGGGCGCTGGAAAACGGCGATGGCAACCGCGGGATCGCGGTCGAGGTAGGAGTTCGAGCTGTAGTCCTGGGCTGCAAGCTCGATGCGCGCCACGTCCTTGAGCCGCACCAGCGCGCCCGGCACCTGCTTGATGACGATGCTGGCGAACTCGTCGGGCTCGGCGAGCCGACCGAGCGTCTGCACGGCGATCTCGAACGCGCCGGGTTTTGCGATCGGCTGCTGGTTGAGAACGCCCGAAGCCACTTGAATGTTCTGGGCCTGCAGCGCCGCCGTCACGTCGTTCGCAGTGAGGCCAAGCGACTGCATGCGATCCGGATCGAGCCAGATGCGCATCGCGTAATCGCGCACGCCGAACACCGTGAGCGAGCCGACGCCATCGACCCGCGACAATGCGTCCTTGATCTCGAGCGTCGCGTAATTGGAAATGAAGAGCGCATCGCGCGATTTGTCCGGCGAATAGAGGTGCACGACCATCATCAGGTCGGGCGAGGCCTTGGCCACGGTGACGCCGACATTGCGGACATCGGCCGGCAGCCGCGGCTGGGCGATCGCGGCGCGGTTCTGGACCTGGACCTGGGCGATGTCGAGGTTCGTCCCGATCTCGAACGACACCGAAATGGTGAAGCGGCCATCGGACGTCGAGTTCGACGCCATATAGATCATGTTCTCGACACCGTTGATCTGATCCTCGATCGGACCGACGACGGTCAGCGCGACGGTTTCGGCGCTCGCGCCGGGATACTGGCCGGTGACGTTGATGACCGGGGGCGCGATCTCCGGATACTGGGCGACCGGAAGGCGGAAGAACGACACCGCGCCCAGGATGACGAAGACGATCGACACGACCGCCGCGAAGATCGGACGGTCGATGAAGAAATGCGAAATCCGCATCGACGGCCTCAGCTCTTGGCTTGCGGCGTGGCGGCAACCGGCGGCGCCTCTTCCTCCTGCGGGTTCACTTTCAAGTTGGGCCGCGCCCGCATCAGGCCGTTGACGATGACCTTGTCATCGGCGTCGAGGCCGGTCTTGATCACGCGCTTGCCGTCGGCCATTTCGCCGATGGTCACGTATTTCATCTTCACGATGTTGTCGGCGCCGACGGTGAGGACATATTTGCGCGCCTGCTCGGTGCCGATCGCGGCATCGGGCACGAGCATCGCGGTATAGGGCGGCGAACCCGGCAGCCGGACCCGACCGAACATGCCGGGCGTGAAAACGAAATCCGAGTTGGAAAAAACGGCGCGCCCGCGGATGGTGCCGGTCGAGCGATCGATGACGTTGTCGACGAAATCCATGTGGCCGCTGTGGGTGAACGCCGGCTCGTCGAGCAGCTTGAGATCGACAGCGACTCCGCCCTCGTGGCCCGCCATTTCCTTTTCCTTGCTGCCGCGCGAGAGGCGCTGGTAGCGCAGGTACGACGCTTCATCGAACGTGAACTCGAAGCGGATGGGATCGAGCGACACGACCGTCGCGAGAAGCGAGGTGTTGCCGGTCGTCGTTCCGGTCACGAGATTGCCGGGCGAGACACGACGGTCGCCGATGCGTCCGCCGACCGGCGCGCGCAGCTCGGTGAATTCGAGGTCGAGCTTCGCGCTCTTCACCGCCGCCTCGCGCGCGGCAACGGTCGCTTCGGCGACCTTTTTTGCCTGGGTGCGCTGATCGAAAATCTGCTCGGTGATGTTGCGCTCGCGCACGAGCGCGGCGGCGCGGCCGAGATCGACTTCCGCAAACGCGAGGGTAGCGCGCGCCTGCTCAAGGTTGGCCTGGGCTTGGTCGAGCGCCGTCTGGAAGGGGCGCTTGTCGAGGGTGAACAGAAGGTCGCCCTGCTTGACCATCTGCCCGTCGGTGAAATCGATGCGGTCGAGATAGCCCGAGACGCGCGCGCGGATTTCGACGGCGTCGATTGCGACGAACCGGCCGACATACTCGTCCTGGTCGACGACGGTGCGCGTCGCGGGCTTGGCGACGGTGACCGTCGGCGGTGGCGGCGCGAAGGCTTGTTTCTGCGCCTCGCCGCAGCCCGCCAACAGGGCGAGCGCGCCAAGCAAACCGCACACAGAATTAAATTTGGGCATGATGTCCCCGTCGAATCGTTCGTACGGCTTTTATTCGTACGGAAAGCAAGTTTTCGGCCATTGGCTACATGAAGATGACAGCTAAGCCAGAAACAATCTCGATTGAAACTATTGATCGATTCATGAGCGGCCGCGCCCATTAAATGTGATGATTTACCCAAGTTTTACAATCCGCTCATCCGACTAAAGTCGAACCGGCGATTATTTGGGCAATCACACGCTCCGTCGCAGCTTGAAAGCGCGAAACCATTGTGACCCAAACATGGCGGCGACCGCACCGCCATAGATCACGATGCCGATCCCCATGAGCAGCGCCAATGCAGCGACGAACCGGAGCGAGCCAAACGATTCGCAAAACCCGACGACGGGCGCCGCCGACGCGAAGAGAGCCGCGCCGAGAAGCACGCCGGCAGCCGCAAGCTTTGCGGCGGATAACCGTAGCCGGTCGTCGATGCGCATCAGCTTCGCTCGCATGGCGAACCAGACAAGAAGGCCGAAATTGACCCACACGCCGACCGAGGTCGCAAACGCGAGACCGACCTGGGCGTAGCGATCCATCAACAGTATCTTGAGCGCGACATTGACGACGACGGAGATTAGCAGCGCCTTCACCGGCGTCGCGGTATCGCCGCGCGCGAGAAAGGTGGTCGACACGCTCCGCAACAGGACGAACGGCAGCAGTCCGACCGAGTATGCCGCAAGCGTCGCGCCGGCGGCGGCAGCGTCGGCCGCGGTGAACGCGCCGCGGGAGAACAGCGCCAGCATGATGAGGTCCGGCACCGTGGCAAAGGCGGCGACGCAGGGGACCGCGAGGAGCAGCGTAAATTCGATGGCGCGGTCCTGCGCGCGGCGCGCGCCCTCTTCATCGCCCACCGCGAGCCGGTGCGACATCGCCGGCAGCAGCACCGTGCTGACGGCAATGCCGATGACGCCGATCGGCAGTTGATTGAGGCGGTCGGCATAATAGAGCGCGGACACGGCGCCAGCGGCGAGAAAGCTCGCGATGATGGTGTCGGCGAAGAGCGCGATCTGCGATCCGGCCGAGCCGATCACCGCCGGTCCGAGCGCCTTGAAGAAACGCCGCACGTCCTCGTCGACGCGCAGCGCGGCAAAGCGCGGCAGCCCGTCGCGATGTCCGAGGTCGGCGGCGACGAGCGCTGCCTCGAGGCAGCCGGCGATGAATACGCCCCATGCCGCCGCGTACCCCGCGCTCGGGAAGAACGCGGCGAGCGCGAGCGTCGCCATCATCGACAGATTGAGCAGGATCGGCGCGGCGGCGGGCGAAGCAAAGCGATGCAGCGCATTGAGAATGCCGCCATAGAGCGTCACCAGCGATACGAACAGCAGATAAGGGAAGGTGATGCGAGTGAGCGAGACGGCGGTCGCGAAACGATTGGGATCGGCGTTGAAACCCGGAGCAAGAAGCGAGATCACCGCCGGGGTGAACAGCAATGCTGCCACCAGCAGCACCGCTTCCACGGCGAACAGCATCGTGAAGACCCGGTCGGCGAAGAGCCGCGCGGGCTCGGCACCGCGCTCGTGACGCACGCGCGCATAGGCCGGGATGAAGGCCGCATTGAACGCGCCTTCGGCAAAGATCGCGCGGAAGTGATTGGGCAGCCGCAGGGCGATGAAGAAGGCGTCCGCGATCGGCCCAGCGCCGAGAATCGCCGCCAGCATGATGTCCCGCAGAAATCCGGTGACGCGCGAGACGAGCGTCAGACCGCCGACGGTCAGGATGCCTTTGAGCATTGCCCGACCGCGCGCCGGACCGCGTCGATGATGCGGTCCTGGGTCGCCTCGTCGAGATAGGCGTGCATCGGCAGGCTGATGACCTCTTCCGCCAGCATGTCGGTCACCGGCAGTCCGCCTTCGGCGCAGGGATAATGGCTGTAAGCGGTCTGGCGATGCACCGGTTTCGGGTAATAGGCAGCGGTTGGAATGCCCTCGGCCTTGAGGGCTGCGGCAAAGGCGTCACGCGTGCCGGGCTTGAGGCGGATCGTATATTGCGCCCACACCGAGGTGAGCCCTTTCGGCACCGCCGGCACCATGACGGCATCGGCGAGCCCTGCCGCGTAGCGCTGCGCGATCCGGTTCCGCGCTTCGATTTCGTCGGAGAAGATCTCAAGCTTCTCGATCAGGATCGCGGCCTGGATCGTGTCGAGGCGCGCCGTCAGTCCGATCCGCACGTTGTCGTACTTGTCGGTGCCGTGACCATGCACGCGCAGACTCGTGAGGATCGCGCGCATGTCGTCGTCATCGGTGAACACCGCGCCGCCGTCGCCGTAGCAGCCGAGCGGCTTGGCCGGAAAGAAGCTCGTCGCGGTCGCGTCGGCGAGCGTGCCGATGCAGCGATTGCCGACCACGCCGCCGAAGCCCTGGGCAGCATCGTCGAGGACGAACAAGCCTTCGGCCGACGCAAGCGCATTGATCGCCTTGAAGTCGGCCGGCAGTCCGAAGATATCGACCGGGATGATCATGCGCGGCGTAAGGCCGGCTTTGCGGGCGGCTTCAATCGCGCGCGCAGCACTGTCCGGCGCGATGTTGAAGGTCACAGCGTCGACGTCGGCGAACACCGGCGTCGCGCCGAGAAGCGCTACTACTTCCGCCGTCGCGCAGAAGGTGAAGCTCGGGCAGATAACGGCATCGCCGGGGCCAATTCCCTTGGCCATCAGCACCAGCAGCAGCGCATCGGTGCCGCTCGCGCAGGTGACGACGTGGCGGGCGCCGCAGAATGCGGCGAGCGCCTCTTCAAGCGCGCGCACCTCCGGCCCGAGGATGAATTGACAATGTTCCAGCACGCGCGCGACCGCAGTGTCGATGCGAGCCCCCAGCCGGCGGCGCTGGGCGGCGACATCGATGAACGGGATCGGCGCGCTGTCGATTCGAGCGTGCTGATTCATGATTTGGCGAGTGCTGATCGGACGCGCCGCTCGGCCGGCTCGACCAGCCGGGGCGACGGCGGCGCTGGTGCTGCGTCCGGGCGCCCATCGAGACACTGAATGGCGACGGCAAGGCTCGCAACGCCGTCCTCGCCCGTTACCGGCGGCGGGGAGTCTTCCTTGATGGCCTTGATGAAAGCCATCAGCTCGGCGCGCAGCGGCTCCGCATGGCCGACCGAGAGATGGCGCATGGAATAGCTGCCGTCAGGCTGGAAGCCGTAGCACTCCGTGACCTGGCGGGTGAGGAGATCGCCGATCACGTATTTGCGTTTGGTCGCGACGTGCACGGTGCGCGCCTTGAATGGCGTCAGCCAGTTGGTGTTGATGTGCGCGAGCACGCCCGAGGCGGTGCGGAACTGGAGCAGCGCGATGTCCTCGCGCTCGGCGACCGCGTTCGAGAGTTGCGGCTGCACCTCGACGATCTTCGAGCCGGTGAACCAGCAGATCAGGTCGATGTCGTGAACCGCGAGATCGATGACGACGCCGACGTTCGACATCCGCGGCGGAAACGGACCGACGCGCGTGATCGCGATCGAAAGAATCTCCTCCTTGCGGATCGCCTCGCCGATCGCCTGGACCGCCGGATTGAAGCGTTCGACATGGCCGATCATCAAAGTGACGCCGGCGCGCCGCGCGGCGGCGATGATCTCCTCGCCCTCGGCGACGGTCGATGCGATCGGCTTTTCCACCAGCACATGGACGCCGCGGGCAATGCAGGCGAGCGCGATGTCGCGATGGAAATGCGTCGGCGCCGCAATCGACACCGCGTCGACGCCGCGATCGAGCAACTCCTCGACCGAGGCCAGCGCAGCGCAGCTGAGCGTAGAACCAACGAAGTGGGCTTGTTTGCGGTCCGGATCGACGACACCGGCGAGCGAGACGCCGGGAAGCTCGGCCAGCACGCGCGCATGATTTGCGCCCATGACGCCGACGCCGACGACCCCGACGCGCAATGCCGGGCGGCCATCGGCTTTCGCAGGTTGCAACATAGACTTTGGCCCCTCCACACTGAACGCGAAACTTCGAACGACCGGTTCGAAAGCTCGCGTTCAACTACCCCGATATTCTCCCCTAGCACGGCTCAACGCCGGTTGCGACCACGGCGTTAGCAATAATTCAAACACGTTTTGATTCAGATATTTACCGGACAAAGAGGTGCACGGATAGTGGTCGTCAACCGAACCAATCCGCGCATCCTGCTCACATCTCAGTCAGTTCGCAACCGGGCGCACCGCGACCGGGAGGCTCGCAAGTCCGCGCAACGTATTGTTGAAACGGCGCTTGGGCTCGCCGACGATCTCGAACGCGGCGACGCGTTTGGCGAGCGCGATGAACACCAGTTCCGCTTCGAGCCGCGCCACAGCCTGCCCGACGCATTCGTGAATGCCGGCACCGAAGCCCACATGCCCGGCGGCGCGGCGAGTGATGTCGAAGGTGTCCGGGTTCTCCCATCGTCTGGGATCGCGATTGGCGGCGGCGAGAAACAACAGGACCTTGTCGTTGTCGCCCAAGCGAACGCCGGCGACGTCGACCGGCCGCGTCGTCGTGCGGAAGAAAATCTGCACCGGGGATTCGAAGCGGATGACCTCCTCGAAGGCTGCCCGCGCCAGCGACGGCTTTTCGCGCAGGGCCTGCCACTGATCGGGAAAGCGCGCGAAGCAATGGATCGCGGCGCCAAGGGCGTTCACCGTGGTGTCGAGGCCTGCCGACAGGAACGAGCGCACCACGATGGGCGCTTCTTCCTCCGTCAATTCGCCCGCATCGACGGCGGCGTAGACCTGTGCGCCGAGACCGTCCGGCGCGAGGGCCTTTCGCGCGCACTGGGCCATGATCCACTCGCGCACCGGATCGGCATTGGCCATCGCCTCGGCGAAAAGCGCGTTGCGGGGACCGAACGCGGTGAAGACCATGTTGCCGTAGGGAAGAAGGTTCTCGCGTCCCTCGGAGGACAGGCCGAGCGCATCGGGGAAGACTTTGAGCGGATAGGCTTCGGCAAGATCTTTGACGGCATCGAAGCGGCCGCGCGCAATGAGCCGGTCCGCGAGCGCTTTGGCCTCGCGCTGAAACGCATCGCGTTGCTTGCGAAGCGCGGCGGCCGACAGGACGCGGGTCAGGACGCCGCGGGTGCGGGTGTGCAAGGGCGGATCGGTCTCGAGCAGCAGGCTCGGCGGCCGCCACGGCGTTTCCTTGCGGAAGTTGCTGAGCCCGGCGCCGGCCGATGAGCAGAATGTTTGCCAGTCCGTCAGCGTCGCGTGCACTTCATCGTGGCGCGCCATTGCCCAGCACTGATAGCGCTCAAGCCAGACCACAGGACCGGCTTCGCGCAGCTGTTCATGAAAGGGATAAGGATCGCTGAGGAACTCGGTCGAAAAGGGATCGAGCATCAGCACCGGATAGCCATTCGCGGTGGCGGCTGCGGCGGTCATGGCCTTGTCCTTTCAACGTCGGCGCGGACACGAGGCGGCAATACGATGACGCAACTTACGACATCGCGGCGCGCGTTGGAAAGCGAGCGGCCGTGCGGGAAATCGAAGTGCGAGCGCGGCGCGCGTGGTGCGCCTGATGAAACGCGCCTAGTGTGCGCCTAATGAAAATTGCGGCCCTTCGGCATGACGGCGCGGATTTTCGGGGCGATTTCTTCGGCGAAGTGCGGTTCTTCCTTCGCCAACGCCGCAAGCGAGGTGACGGCGCGCGGCGGCAGCCGCCATTCCGGAATCGGATGCTTGACCTCATCGCAATTGGCGAGCAATTCGACGCAGCCGGTATCTTCCGCCAGGCGCTTGAGCAGGTCCGAGAGATCGTCGATGCGGTCGGCGACCACGTGGATGACGCCGTATTCGTTCTGCAGCTTGCCGGTGACGCTGACGAGGCGCGCACCGAGCACTACCGGGCGAAAAGTCTCGAAGATTTTCGGCCACACGATGGTGTTGGCGACCGCGGTCT
Organism: uncultured Alphaproteobacteria bacterium; assembly: GCA_963787675.1. Classification (GTDB taxonomy): domain Bacteria; phylum Pseudomonadota; class Alphaproteobacteria; order Rhizobiales; family Xanthobacteraceae; genus JAJPKK01. The sequence goes on from CAWBDV010000004.1 coordinate 153,678, forward strand.
CGTCTTCGAGCGTCATGAAGATGACGCCGTTGGCGCTGCCGGGGCGCTGGCGCACCAATACGAGGCCGGCCACGGTGACGCGGCGACCGGACGGCATCGTGGCGAGGCGCTCGTGGCGCACGATGCCGCGGCGATCGAGATCGCGGCGCAGGAACGAGACCGGGTGCGCCTTGAGCGAGAGATGGAGGTGGCGATAGTCCTCGACTACGTGTTCGCCGATGCACATCGGCGGCAGCGCGACATCGGGCTCGAGCGCAGGCGACGCCGCGCGGGCAAACAGCGGCAGGTCGTCCTTGTCGCCGGCGCGGCGCAGCGCCTTGACCGCCCACAGTGCCTGCCGGCGGTCGAGGCCGAGGGAGCGGAAGGCGTCGGCCGCGGCAAGGCGTTCGAGCGCCGACGGCTTGAGGCCGCTGCGCAGCCAGAGGTCGCGCACGGAATCGAAGCCCGCGCCGCGGCAGCGCTCGATCGCGAGCCCGTCATTTTCGGAAAAGCCGCTGATCTGACGAAAGCCGAGCCGCATCGCATGGGTCGAGCGAATATCGCGCGCCATGTCGCCATGGCGCGGATGAAGCCGCCGGATAACGGAGGACGAAGGGTCGAGGGACGATATCCCTTCCCCGCCGGCAAGGGATGAATTTCCCGTCCCGCTTGCGGAGGATGAGTTTCCCTCCCCGCTTGAGTTTTCCTCCCCTCCCTCGCTTGAGTTTCCTTCCCCTCCCCCGCTTGCGGGGGAGGGTGGGGAGGGGGCACTCCACGGCACGGCGTATGTTGAAGCGGCCCCCTCCCTACCCTCCCCCGCAAGCGGGAGAGGGAAAGCGTCATGCCCGCGCTCGTCGCGGGCATCCACGCCTTGCTTACTGAGGGCCCGCGAGGAAGACGTGGATGGCCGGGACAAGCCCGGCCATGATAAATCCGGCCATGACGAGTCCGGGCGTGGCGAGAGCGGCCATGACGAGTCCGTCGATGACGAGTCCGGCGGTGGCGAGTCGGGCCGTGGCGAGCCCGGCGGTGACGAGGGTAACTCGTCCGGCTCCAGCGTGTTGTCCCAGTACGAATGGTTGATGTCGACCGGGCGCACGTCGACGCCGTGCTCCTTGGCGTCGCGCACGATCTGGGCGGGCGCATAGAAGCCCATCGGCTGGCTGTTGAGCAGCGCCGCCGCGAACACGTCGGGATAGCGGCATTTCATCCACGAGGAAGCGTAAACAAGAAGCGCAAAGCTGGCGGCATGGCTTTCCGGAAAGCCGTACTCGCCGAACCCCTCGATCTGGCGGAAGCAGCGCTCGGCGAAGTCGCGCGGATAGCCGCGTCCGGCCATGCCTTCGATGAGCTTGTCGCGAAAATATTTGATGGTGCCGACGCGGCGGAACGTTGCCATGGCGCGGCGCAGCTTGTCGGCCTCGGCCGGCGTGAAGCCGGCGGCGACGATCGCGATGCGCATCGCCTGCTCCTGGAACAGCGGCACGCCCAGCGTCTTGCCGAGCACGCGTTCGAGTTCGTCCGCCAGTCCGTGACGCGGAGACGGCGAGGGGTAGCTCACCTGTTCGATCTTCTGCCGGCGCCGCAGATAGGGATGCACCATGTCGCCCTGAATCGGCCCGGGACGCACGATCGCGACCTCGATGACGAGATCGTAGAATTTCTCGGGCCGCAGCCGCGGCAGCATCGACATCTGGGCGCGGCTCTCGACCTGAAACACGCCGATCGAATCCGCGCGCGACAGCATGCGGTACACCGCCTCTTCCTCCGGCGGAATCGCCGCCAACGAGAAGGGCTGCACCTCCGCTTGCACCTCCCCCTGGAGGGGGGAGGTCGTATCCCCCTCCCTACCCTCCCCCGCACGCGGGGGAGGGTAGGGAGGGGGATACGGGAGGGGGTGGCAGCGCTTCCGCAAAATCGGCGCCGAGCTTGCTGCAGCGCTGTCACCCCACCCCGGACTGCCTTCGGCAGTCCGACCCTCCCCCTCCAGGGGAGGGTGGTCGGCGTAATGCTTGTTCAGGAGGTCGAAGCCGCAGCGCAGGCAGGTCAGCATGCCAAGCGCCAGCACGTCGATCTTGAGGATGCCCAGCGCGTCGAGATCGTCCTTGTCCCATTCGACGCAGGTGCGCTCCGGCATCGCCGCATTCTCGATCGGGACAACATCATCGAGCCTGTTGCGCGTGATGACGAAACCGCCGACATGCTGGGAGAGATGGCGCGGAAAGCCGATCAGCGCGCGCGCCAGCGCCAGCACCTTGGCAAGCTGCGGATCGGTGGGATCGAGGCCGACGCGGCGGGCGTCGGTCTCCGTTACGCTCTGCACCGACCAGCCCCACAACATGCCGGCGAGCGCGCCGACGGTGTCGTCGGTGAGACCGAACGCCTTGCCGACCTCGCGGATGGCGCTGCGGGCACGATAGCAGATCACGGTCGCGGCAAGGCCGGCGCGGTGGCGGCCGTAGCGCGCATAAATGTACTGGATCACGTCCTCGCGCCGCTCGTGCTCGAAATCGACATCGATGTCCGGCGGCTCGCGGCGCTCCGCCGAGACGAAGCGCTCGAACAGCAGGTCGACGCGCACGGGGTCGACCTCGGTGATGCCGAGGCAGAAGCAGATCACCGAATTGGCGGCTGAGCCGCGGCCCTGGCACAAAATGCCGCGCGAGCGGGCAAAGCGCACGATGTCGTGCACGGTGAGGAAGTAAGGCGCGTAGCTGAGCTCGTCGACGAGGGCGAACTCGTGATCGAGCGCGGCGCGCACCTTGGCCGGGACGCCATTGGGATAGCGCTGCCGCGCGCCCTCTTCTGTCAGCACGACGAGAGCGTGCTGCGGCGTGGCAAAGCCTTCGCGCGTCTCGTCGGGATATTCGTAGCGCAGCTCTTCGAGCGAGAACCGGCAGCGTTCCAGAAAGCGCAAGGTTTCCGTGACGGCCTGCGGCGCGTCGCGGAACAGCCGCGCCATTTCGGCGGGAGGCTTGAGGTGACGCTCGGCGTTGGCTTCGAGAAGGCGGCCCGCGGTCGCGAGCGTCGTGTGCTCGCGGACGCAGGTGAGGACATCCTGGAGCGCGCGCCGCTCGGGCGCGTGATAGAGCACGTCGCCGACGGCGATCAGCGGCACGCGCGCCTCGGCGGCGATCGCGGCGAGGCGAGCGAGGCGGCGCGCATCGTCGCCGCGGTAGAGCATGCTGGCGCCGAGCCACACCGCGCGGGGCGCGGCCTCGCGCAGGATGAGGAGGAGCTGCAGCAATTCGTTGCGGCGGCCGACGGGTGATTTGAGAAATTTGAGGGATTGTGCCGGGGTCCATCCTTCGAGACGGCCGCTCTGCGGCCTCCTCAGGATGACGTCTTCGGGATGGCCGCTGCGCGGCTTCAGGATGATGAGGTTTTCGTCACGCCGATCTTCGGTTGGCTCTGCCGTCTTTCGAGACCGCGCCTCTTCGTCATGGCCGGGCTTGTCCCGGCCATCTACGTCTTGCTTCCTGAACAGCCGCAAGGAAGGCGTGGATGGCCGGGACAAGCCCGGCCATGACGAGGCGATATCGATGGCCTCATACTGAGGTGGTGTCGAAAGTGCCGTCTCGAAGACGTCATCCTGAGGAGGCCGCGCAGCGGCTGTCTCGAAGGATGGGTCGCGGGGGGCCGCTTCCTTCAAGCTTCCCGGCAGCACGATGAGGTTGAGCCCCTCAACATGCGCCAGCAGATCCTCGCGCGTGATGAGGCACTGGCCTTTGTCGGCGCGGCGCTTGCCGAGGGTGAGAAGCTGCGTGAGCCGTCCCCAGGCGGCGCGGTCCTGCGGATAGGCGAGGATATCGGGCGTGCCGTCGGCAAAGACGAGCCGCGCGCCGGGCGCGAATGCGAGGCCGGCCTCCTTGGCGGATTCGTGCGCCCGCACGACGCCGGCGACCGAGTTGCGATCGGCGACGCCGAGGCCGGCGAGGCCGATCTCCTTCGCCCGGCCTACCAGTTCCTCGCCGTGAGACGCTCCGCGCAGGAACGAGAAGTTGGTGGTGACCGCAAGTTCGGCATAGCCAGCCATACGCGTTACTCCGACCAGGCACTTCAGGTGTCAGCCGAACAATCCATGCAGGAACCAGCGCGGCGTCGCGGTTTCGCCGCCGTAAAGTCCCTCGCGGTAAAGCCAGGCGCGCAGTCCGTCGCGGCTTTCGATCCGGAAATAATCGCGCGTCAGCGCGTGTCCCGCCTCGTCGCGCCACCACTCCATGGCGATGCGCTCGGGGCCTTCGGCCGTCGCGACCTCGTGCAGCACGCGCCGCCAGCGAAATCGCGCCGGCGGACCGTCAGGTACTTCCGCCACCGCGTCGACCGGCTCCGGCCGACCGAACAGGCGCACCGGACGGGCGGGACACAGCGTGTCTTGCTCTTCCTTCTCTTGCCGCTGCGCTTCTTCTCTTCGCAGCGCTGCGTCCTTTCCCCACGCGTCCTTTCCCCATGCGTCCTTCCCCCTCCCCCGCTTGCGGGGGAGGATCGGGGAGGGGGCCTCCTCCGACGCAGAGCCTGGGGAAGCGGCCCCCTCCCTACTCTCCCCCGCAAGCGGGGGAGGGATAAGCGACGTTTGTTGTCCGCCATCCGCTCTCTGCCGTCCGTCCCTCCAGCGTGCGGCCCTCTGCCGTTCGTCCTCTATCCTCCGTCGGCTCTCACCCGACGTCCGTCGCCTGTCCTCCGATTTTCGTCGTTCGCTTGCCGGCACGGCGGCGACGGCGAATTCCGGGATGTGGGTGTCCTGTGCGACGAGGCGGGTGACGCGACGCAGACCGAAGCGTGCGCCGAGGCGGTCGATGAGATGGGAGAGTTCTTCGTCGGTGCCGGCCGGGTCGGCAAATCCGGCGAGCCCGGCGGTGCCGAGCTGCACCGGGTCGCTGCGTTCTGCGACGAGCGCGGCAAGCCGCACCATGTCGAAGCCGAAGCCGGGATCGCAGGCGTCTCCGATCATTGCCAACCGGTCGGCGAACAGGCGGACGATGCGGTCGGCATCGCGCACTGGTGCCGCGGTGCCGACCTCGATGCGGTAGATCGTGTTGTCGGTGCGGAACAGCGCGACCTGCAACAGCCGCGCGCCGTCGAGGCGGCGTTCCATGGCGACGCCAAGCTGGCCGGCAAGTCGCGCAATGGTTCCAAGCACGTCGCGCTCGAGCCCGATCGGGTCGGGGAAGCGCTGCTCGGCGACATAGGAGGGAACAGGCAGGCGCGGCGTGATCGGCTCGTCTTCACGCCCGAACGCCTGATCGAGACGGCGCACCAACTCTTCACCGAACCGGGCGGCGAGCGGGGCGCGCGGCAGGTCAAGGAGATCGGCGATGCGCTTGAGACCGAGTTGATCGAGAGCTTCGACGATCTCGGGAGCAAGGCGCAACGCCGCTACCGGCAACGGCGCCAAAACTTGGCGCATCGCGCCGGCGGGCACGACCGACCATGTGCCGGCAAAGCGATGCTTCTGCTCATCTTCCCACCCGGGCCGCGTTTGCGGGGCTGCGTAGGGTGCGCAAAGCGAAGCGTGCGCACCATTTGTCGAGTCTGGAACGGTGCGCACGCTTCGCTTTGTGTACCCTACAAGGCCTGAATTCGTTGAAGCGCTGCCACCCCACCCCGGACCGCCTGCGGCGATCCGACCCTCCCCCTCCAGGGGAGGGTGGGCGTAGCGCGCGACGGCGCAGGCGCAGCCGACCGTATCGGCGACGGCGATCCGCGCTGCAAATCCTGCCGCGGCAAGGCGTGCCACGATATCGCGGCACATGGCGGCCTCGCCGCCGAACAGATGGGCGCAGCCGGCAATATCGAGCACAAGTCCATCCGGCGCATCGAGACCGACGAGCGGCGTATAGCGGTCGCACCAGTCGGCGATCGACTCGAGCAGCCGGCGGTCGGCGGCCTCGTCGCTCTCGGCGACCGCAAGTGCCGGATACATGGCACGGGCATCGGCGAGCGGCATGCCGGATCGCAGGCCGAGGCGTTGCGCCGCGTCGTTCATGGCGACGATGCGCAGCGCATTCTTGACCTGCTGGACGACGACCAGCGGCTTCGGTGCGTTCGGCGGGGCACTCGGTCCAGCTTCATCCTGCTCGGACTTGTCCCGCGTGGACGCGCACAGGCGATCCGTCGCGAGCCGCCTGAGCCACAGATAGAGATGACGCCGCGGCAACGAAAACGCGCTCATGATGATCCCACGACAGGCGCCACTGGCCGGTGCGCCCGCGGCGGTTCTTGACAAGCGACAGCATGAAGGTGGAGGGGCCTAACCCGCCGAAACGATCACGCTCGCCACGGACAGACGCGACCTCCCAGCGCGTCGTCGCGGTCGTCGGCTGAATGTGGGACGGAGAGTCGTGGTGGAGGATGAGGCCAAGCCCGCAGCCTTCGCGGGCGGCAAGGGCCAGGCGGCGCGTTGCCGTGAGATCGGTCTCGGCACTGCCGACCTCGGCGACGACGGCCGCCACGGCACGGCACTTGAGCGCTTCCTCCATGGCCCACAGCGCATCGCGCGGACGCGGCACGCGCAGGATGACGAGACGCGCCATGGGAAGGCCAAGGAGATCGAGTCCGGGTCCGTAAAGGGCACCCAATTCGGCGGCGACGAAATCGGGCTGGATCCAGACCGCATGCCTGCAATCGTCGAGCGCCAAGGCCGTGAGCGCCGCCGCAAATCCTCCCGCCGCGCCGCCATGGAGCGCGGTTGCCGGCGCGATCTCATGCAAGGTCCCGCCGGGGAGACCGCCTTCAAGCGCTCCATCGACGGCGGCGACGCCGAGAGGCATGAGCCGGCCGCCGGTATCTGCCGGGGGCGCCAAATCGGCTACGGCGCGCCGCAGGTCGTGAATGGTTTCGGGCGATTCGGCGAACATGGGTCCGGCTCGGCGTGCAGACTTTCCAGGGCAACGACGCTTGTTCCTGTTTTGTTCCATACTTCTCCAGACCCTTTCGCATGTCAAGGACTGAGTCATTGAAGGGCAAAACGTAGGGCGGAATAGCGCAGCGTATTCCGCCACCGGACCATTAAACTCGGCTCAACGGCGCAATACGCTTCGCTATTGCGCCCTACCGCGCGATGCGCCACTGCAAACCTGCGGCGCTGGAGCATCCGGGCTCCAGTCGCCAGATTTCGGCGGGCGCGTTACGGTTTCCGTTGAATCCGAACCGTTAATGCGTTCTTAAGCGTTCCTGCATCCTTGGCTTTGCGGTCCGCGGCACCTCCGCGCTCCTTGGAGAATGGCGTGATTCAATTCGAGAATGTCGGTCTGCGCTACGGACTGGGTCCGGAGATCCTGCGCGACCTCACGTTCCGCATTGCGCCGCATTCGTTCCAATTCCTCAGCGGTCCGTCGGGCGCAGGCAAATCCTCGCTGCTGCGCCTTCTGTTCCTGGCGCTCAAGCCGACCCGCGGCCTGATCACCGTGTTCGACCACGACACCGCGACGCTGAGCAAAGATTCTCTTGCCGTCCTGCGGCGCCGGATCGGCGTCGTGTTCCAGGACTTCCGCCTGCTCGATCATCTGACGACGTTCGACAATGTGGCCTTGCCGCTGCGCATCCTCGGTCGCACCGAGGAGAGCTATTACGACGAGGTGACCGAACTCCTGGGCTGGGTCGGTCTCGGCGATCGCATGTGGGCGCTGCCGCCGGTGCTCTCCGGCGGAGAGAAGCAGCGTGCCGCCATTGCCCGCGCGGTGATCGCGCGGCCGCAGGTGCTGCTCGCCGACGAGCCGACCGGCAACGTCGATCCCCAACTCGCGCAACGGCTGCTGCGTCTCTTCATCGAGCTCAACAAGTCCGGCACCTCGGTCGTTATCGCCACTCACGACATCGCCTTGATGGACCAGTACGACGCCCGCCGCCTCGTAATCCATGACGGTCGCATCCATGTCTATGACTAAGGCCGATCCCGCGGCGCCGACCCCTTCCTGGCGCGAGCACGCCGGCGGCGTCGCGCGTCCCGGCGAACAGCCGCGCTCGGTCTCCATCGTTCCGAAGGATTCGATTGCCGCGAACGCGCTCGCGGCCGTGGTCGCCATCATGACGTTCCTCGCCGCGGTGACGAGCGGCGGCGTCGCGATGGTGATCGGCTCGGCAAGCGAGTGGCAGTCCGAGATCGCACGCGAGATCACGATCCAGGTCCGTCCCATTTCGGGGCACGACATCGAGGCCGAGGTGATGCGAGCCGCCGACATCGCGCGCGGCACGAGAGGCGTCGAGGACGTGCGGGTCTATAGCCGCCGGGAATCCGAACGCCTGCTGGAGCCGTGGCTTGGTCCCGGCCTTTCGCTCGACGATCTGCCGGTGCCGCGCATGATTGCCGTGCGCGTCGCGCCAGGCGCCGCTCCCGACATCGCGGCCTTGCGCGAAACCCTCATGCGCGAGGTCACCGGCGCTAGTCTCGATGATCACCGCGGCTGGATCGACCGCATGCGGGGCATGGCCCGAACCGCCGTGGCGGGCGGGCTCATGGTGTTCGGGCTCGTGCTGGTGGCAACCATCCTGTCGGTCACGTTCGCGACCCGCGGCGCCATGGCGAGCAACCGCCCGATCGTGGAGGTGCTGCATTTCGTCGGCGCCAAGGACGCCTATATCGCCCGCCAATTCCAGCGCCATTTCCTGGCGTTGGGTCTCAAGGGCGGGGCGCTCGGCGGCGGCGCGGCGGTCGTCTTTCTGGCGCTCGCCGGGCGGATTGGTGACCTCTTTGTCGGCACTGCCGGGGGTATGGAAGCCTCAGCGCTGTTCGGGTCGTTCTCGGTCGGCGCGCTCGGCTATTTCATTGTGGTGGCTGAGATTATTCTGATCGCGCTGATCACGGCGGTGACGTCGCGGCAAGTCGTTATCCATACGCTGCGACGAATGGATTGAACTGCTTTTGCCTTCCAAGTGACAAAATTTCACGTATGTTGAACGCAGTTGAGGACAGCCATTTATGATTGGCGAGTACCAGCATGATGGCGCATCCGACGCGGGCATTCGTCCGCGACCTCGCTTTTTGCGCCGTCGTCTTTTCCAACTCATGGTGCTGTTGCCGGTCGCGGCTTTCGCCGCCCTCGCCGGCGGCTTCCTGTGGTTCGCCTTCCAGGTTTCGCGCCAGGAGATCGCACTCTCCGAATCAGCGGACGGGATCGTCGCGCTGACCGGCGGCGCGTCACGGATTCCGGACGCGGTCGAACTCCTTGCCGCGGGTCGCGGACGGCGCCTGTTGATTACCGGGGTCGCCCCGACGACAACCACCGCCGATCTCGCCCGCCTCGTCCCCGAGCGTCAGCACTGGTTCGGCTGTTGCGTCGATCTCGGCTACAGCGCGGTGAACACCATCGGCAATGCAGTCGAGACGCGGCAGTGGGTGACCGATCGCGGTTTCCGCTCGCTCGTCGTCGTCACGTCGAGCTATCACATGCCGCGCGCCATGCTCGAGCTTAGTCACCGGCTGCCGGGCGTGACGTTGATTCCGTTTCCGGTCGTCAGCGAGCAGATTCGCACCGAACCGTGGTGGTCGAACCGCGGCACCGCGAAAATTCTTGTGTCCGAGTATTTCAAATATATTGTGGCGGCGACCCGCATCGGGTTCGACCAACCGCCAGGCCTGACCGAGACGGCATATCGCGGTCGCGTGAAGATCTGACGCGATCCCGTCTGACGCCGTCCGCGGCGCGGCCCTGCAGCGCTCTCGATCAAGGTTCCAGTGATCCTCGTCCGTTCGATCCTGTTCAACCTGCTTTTCTTTCTCAACCTCGCGGTGCTCCTCGTCATCGCGCTGCCGACCCTTGCGATGCCGCGATGGGGCATCATGGGCATGGCGCGCCTATGGGCGCGCACCACGTTGTGGCTGTTGCGCGTCGTGTGCCGGATCGATGTCGAGTGGCGCGGCCTCGAAAAAATCCCGCCGGGCGGAATTTTGGTCGCGGCCAAGCATCAGTCCACGTGGGAGACCTTCGCGCTGCTCACGGTCTTTGCGGACCCGACGTTCGTCGTCAAACGCGAGTTGCTGCAGATCCCAATATTCGGCTGGTGCACCCGCAGGGCCGGCATGATTCCGATCGATCGCAGTTCGGGCAAGGCGGCGCTCGATGTCATGACGGTGCACGCCCGCGCGGCGATCGCCGAAGGACGCCAGATCGTGATCTTTCCCGAAGGGACACGCCGCGCGCCCGGCGCGCCGCCCCGCTACAAATACGGCGTCGCCCATCTCTATGACGGCTGCGAGGCGCCCTGCGTTCCGATCGCGCTCAACTCCGGTCTCTACTGGCCGCGTCGCCGGCTGTTGCGTCCGGCCGGCACGATTCGCGTCGAAGTGCTCGATCCGATCCCGCCCGGCCGCGACCGCGACGCCTTCTTCGCCGAACTCGAGCAGGTGATCGAGACGGCGACCGCGCGCCTTCTCGCCGAGGACAGCCGCGGCTTCGACGGTGCCGGCCGGGCCATCGCCTCCGCACGCCCTCCCGGAAGCGGGAGCGAAGCGCGGCCGACGCCGCGATGACCTACCCACTATTCGCCTCGCTCGGCGCCCGCATGCGGCGCTCCGATATCGATTTCCGGCTGCTTGTTCCGCTGATGCTGAGCGCCGCCGCGGTGCAGGCCGTGGTGGCCATCGCACGCGTCACCACGAGCTACCGCGTGGTCGAGCTTGGCCTCCCCGTCGTCTGGCTCGGCATCCTGTCGACGGCCTATGCGATCCTGCCGGCCTTCATCGCGTTGTGGCTCGGCCGCTTCATCGATCGCGGTCACGATGCGCTCGCGACCTGGATCGGCTCGGTGTTTCTGGTCATCGGGAGCGCCGGCCTGCTGATGTCGCGGGATTCGCTCGGCTGGCTGCTCGCCGGCACGGCCGTGCTCGGGATCGGCAACCTGTTCACGGTGGTCAGTCAGCAAATGCTGTGCGTGCGTTGCTCGGGCCTGCGCAGCCGCGAATCGGTGTTCGGCAACTACATGGTGGCCTGCGCAGCCGGCCAGGGAATCGGGCCGTTGATCGTCGGCTGGGCGGGCGGCGACACGACGCTGCCGCCGACGCAGATGCTGTTTGCGATCGGTCTCGCGACATCCGTGATCGGACTTGTCTGCGCCCTCGGGATCCGGCCGAGCCGGGAAACCCGCGCCGACGACGCCGGCAAGGGGATCATGTCGGTCGGCCAGCTTCTGCGAATACCGGGGCTCTGGGCGGTGATGCTCTCGAGCATCATCAGCGTCACCGCGGCCGACCTGATCGTCATCTACCTGCCGCTGATGGGCGCGGAGCGCAGCATCGACGTCAACGTCGTCGGCGGCCTGCTTACCGTGCGCGCGGTCGCTTCGCTTGCGGCGCGCCTCATCTATGCACGGCTGATCACCGGATTCGGGCGCATCCCGCTGATGGTCGCGAGCCTTGTCAGTGGCGGCGTCGCATTCGCCTGCGTCGCCATTCCGATGCCGATCCTGCCGCTCTACCTCGCAACCGCCGCCACGGGCTTTGCTCTCGGCATCGCAAATACCATCACGGTCACGAGCACCGTCGCAATGACGGTCGCGGGGACCCGCGCGACGGCGAACTCGCTGCGCGTCACCGGTAATCGCATAGCCCAGGTGGCGCTGCCGTTCGGCGCGAGCCTGGTTGCGACCGTTGCCGGCGCCGCCAGCATCTTCATCATTCTCGCGGCTAGTCTCGCGGCCTCCGGCGCGGCGGTATTTTGGAGCCGGCGGGCGGCTACCAAAAATCAACCTTTAAAATAAACCGCGAACATAAACGCCTGGGGCCGAAAGCGGGCGCAAAGTCATCAAAATTGCACATCGCCGCCGTGCGCCCATCAAAAAATTGTCGGGGCGATCGTGTCCGTTCGGGCCCGCTGGGGCGCGGGGTGCGCTCGTGGCGGGGACGGAGGGGACATGCGTCGCGTCATTTGTGTCTGCCTTATTGCGGCTGGGCTGTTGGCGCCGGGTTTCGGCGCGAATGCCCGCGCAATCGAATTTTCGAGTACCGATCAGGTGCTGCGCTGGATCAACGCCTATCGCACCAAACCAGATGTCTCCCAGGTACCGAACGCGGTGCTCACCCTGAGCAAGCTCGACGCCTTTCACGAGACCGAGAATTCCGCCGTCTATATCGGCTTCATCGCCGGCATCATCGGCTCCAATCCGCGCAAGGCCGACGATTTGATCGCCCGCATGTTTCAGATGAAGGCGGAGGACCACTGGGTCATCGTCCGTGCCATCGCCTATTCGGGATCGCCGAGTTGGAAGGCCACGCTCAAGCGCTACGAGGAGCGGATGCCGACCCGGGCGCGGATGATCGAGAAGTTCGAAGAGGGCAAGCTGCCCAATCTCGACAACATCGTCTACGACAAGAGCCCCGGTGCGTTCGACAAGCTCGGCGAAATTCCGACGAAGTTTGGAAATTTCATCACCGGGAGCAAGCCCACCGATCCGGTGAAGCTCGACGCCAGTCCCGAGGTTCTCGACACGCTGTGGGGCTACTATTTCGCGACCGCCGAATATGGCCCGATCCAGCGCATCGTGCGCATGTTGCCGTGGTCCAAGGACAAGGGCAGCACCGACAAGCTCACCGTCGGCAGCATGGCGAAGTACACGCTCGCGAGTAACGCCGTCCACGATCATGCGCTGCTCGCGATGCTCAAGCGCGAGCTGCCCCACACGTCCGATGACGTGAAGCCGATCCTCACCGAGATCATCGACTCGGTGGACACAATGGAGGTCGCACGCATCCGCAAGGAGGCGCTCTCCGCCATCGACGATCTCAAGCGCAAGGGGCCGGACTACAAACGCGACCTCAGCACCTGGGGCCAGATCGGCCAGGGCGCGCTGGCGCTCGGCTGCATCGCCGCCGCCGCCACCGGCCAGGTCGAAATCGGACTGCCCTGCGTCGTCGGCGGCGCCGTCTCCGGCGCAGCCCTCAACTATTGGAACAAGGATTAGCGCGGATCCTTCGTAGGGTGCGCAAAGCGAAGCATGCGCACCATTGAGAGGCCACACGGTGCGCACGCGCGGACGCGTCCGCGCTTTGCGCACACTACGCGGCTGAAGGCTTATAGCGCGCCTTCGAGGAAGCGCAGGATCACAGGCGCGGAAGCGGCGCCGTAGGAATTGCTCTCGCTCTCGAAGGGATCGCTCGCCCAGAAATGCCCGGCGCCGGGAATGACGAAACGGCGGACATAGAGGCCGGCCTGGTTGAGGGCCTGCTGGAATGCCTCCGACTGCGTCGCGGGATCGACGACGTCATCTGCGGTGCCGTGGATCAGCAGGAAGCGCGCCCGCGTGCGATCTACGGTCGCGTAGCTGATCGGCGAGCCATCGAAGAAGACGCGCCGGTTCTGCATCGGCGAGGCGCCGAGATATTTTTCAGCGATCTGGTCGCGCGGCCGCGAGATCTGGTCGTGCTTCCATTGCCCCAGCATGTCGTAGACGCCGTAGAAGCCGACCACTGCCTTCACGTTGGCGGGAACAGCCGCAGTGGGGTCATTGCGATACTCGGAGGTGAACTGGTCGGCCGCAAGCCCAACCAGCGCGGCGAGGTGGGCGCCTGCTGAATCGCCCATCAGGCCGATGCGTTCAGGATCGACGTTGAGATCGGCGGCCTTGGCACGCACGAACTGAATGGCGGCCTTCACATCGTAGACGCTTGCCGGATAGGTGCCGGGCTTGGCCAGCCGGTAGTCGATCGAGAAGAGTGCAAAGCCGTTGCGCGCGAGAAACGGACCCCAGTGCTGGTAGCTGGCGCGATTACCGGCCTGCCAGCCGCCGCCGTGGATGGCGATCACCACCGGCGCCTTGTCGCGCCCTTTCGGCAGATAGAGATCACCCTTGAGGCTGACGCCGTCGTGCTGTGCAAACTCGATGCCCAGTCGGGTGACAGCTTGATAATCGGTCGCCCACGCATGGGTGGCGGCGAGTGCAAGCGCGAGTGATAGGCAAAGCCTGCGTATCGTTGATCTCATCGGACATCCTCCCTGCTGTTTCGTTATGTCCGGATTCTAGAACCCGGTGAACAGAAGGTCGAGCGCCGCGACGATCTTGTCGCGTTCGTGGGCGAGGGAGCCGCAGGTCTTGCCCAGAACGCTCTTGCGCACCGTCACCAGTTCCTGGGCGATCAGAACATATGGAGTGTGGTCGACGGTGACCGGCGGGTTGAGGCGATCGGCGAACTTGCCGCTGCCGGCAACCTCCAATGGCGCGACGACGACAGTATCGAGGCTCTTCGACAACAGATCGCTCTGCAGCGTGACGAGGAGCGGTTGACGCTCCCGGCTGCGCGGAAACGGATTGGCGTGAATGTCGAACTGCTTCATCGCCGCTACAGGAGGCTGGCGTCGTCGGACAGCAGACCGTGTTCGGCGACGCGACGGTTGTACTGCGCAATCGCCTCCTGATTGTCATCGAGCCAGCGCCGCTCGCGCTCGGCACGGACAAGGCTGCGGAGCCGCTGCTCCAGCGTCTCGGAGATATTGATATTCAGCCGCCGCGCCTCGTCGAGCAGTTCAACATCGACGAAGAGGTTGACGGCACGCTTCCTGGCCTGGCGTGTCGGCGGCATGGCACACCTCCATGCGCAAGACTAATGCGCATGGACGATGTTTGGCAAGTAGGGGGAGCACGTAGCCAGGGCTCTGAACTCGGGTTAACGGCATTTTGGGGTTGCGGGAAATCTGATTCGGTTGGTGCTTCCTGATTCGGAGGCCTGGCCATGAGCTTTTACGCTGAGGAATTTTCGGACAAATCGCGCCTTCGTGTGCTGCTCGATCATTTCGCCGTCATTGAGGACGATCGCGAGCCGTGGCGGGTGGCTCACCCGCTGCTGGAGGTGCTGCTGTTGGTCGTTTGCGGCACCATCGCGGATTGCGACGATTTCGAGTTCATTGCGGAGTGGGGCGAGGCGCATCTCGACTTTCTCCGGCGCTTTCTGCCGTATCATCACGGTGTGCCGACGGGACGCTGGCTCAACGCCCTGATGAACCGCATCGATCCGGGGCTGTTCGCGGAGGCGTTCACCTCGTGGGTACGCGAGACATGGCCCGCGCACCCCGATCTCGTCGCCATCGACGGCAAGACCTCGCGCCGAAGCCACCACCGCAGCGCTGGCAGGGCGCCACTGCATCTTCTCTCCGCCTTCGCGACGAAGAGCCGGCTTGTTCTCGGCCAACAGGCCGTCGCCGACAAGACCAACGAGATCACCGCGATAATGTCACGTTCGGCGATGATCGATCGCGCCTGAAAACCGGCCACGGCGCCAAAAACATGGCTGTCGTCAGACACTTTGCAATTAATCTCGTCCACGCCGCCAAAGACAAGCGAACCATCAAGCTAAGACGAAAGCGCGCTGGGTGGGACCCCGACTTCCTTGCCAACATCCTCGGATCACTACCGCGTTAACCCGGATTCAGAGCCCTGAGCACGTAGCCCAGATGGAGCGCAGCGTAATCCGGGGAAAGACGTGCGGCGGGCATAGGGCAATCCCGGATTTCGCTGCGCTCCATCTGGGCTACATCACCGAGTTTCCATGCGCATCTCAAATGCGCACGACTGGTCCGGCCTATCGCCCGGTGCCGCCGACCGTGATCCGATCCATGCGCAGGGTCGGCTGACCGACGCCAACTGGCACGCCCTGGCCGTTCTTGCCGCAGGTGCCGACGCCGCTGTCCAGCGCGAGGTCGTTGCCGACCATGGTGATGCGGCTGAGATCGGTCGGGCCGTTGCCGATGAGCATCGCGCCCTTCACCGGTCGCCCGATTTTGCCGTCCTCGATGCGGTAGGCCTCCGTGCATTGGAAGACGTATTTGCCCGACGTGATGTCGACTTGGCCGCCGCCGAAATTCACGGCGTAAATGCCGTTCTTCACCGAGGCGATGATCTCGGCCGGATCGTGCGGGCCGGCGAGCATGTAAGTATTGGTCATGCGCGGCATCGGCACGTGGCCGTAGCTTTCGCGGCGGCCATTCCCGGTCGGACGCATGTTCATCAGGCGCGCGTTCTGACGATCCTGCATGTAGCCGACGAGGATGCCGTCCTCGATCAGCACGGTGCGGTTCGTCGGCGTGCCCTCGTCATCGATCGAAAGCGAGCCGCGCCGCGCCGCCATCGTGCCGTCATCGACCACGGTGACGCCCTTTGAAGCGACCTGCCGACCCATGAGGCCGGCGAACGCTGACGTCTTCTTGCGGTTGAAGTCGCCTTCGAGCCCGTGGCCGACCGCCTCGTGCAGCATCACGCCCGGCCAGCCGGGGCCGAGCACCACGTCCATTTCGCCCGCCGGCGCCGGCACCGCCTCGAGATTGACGAGCGCCTGGCGCACCGCATCGTCGACCGCGCTCCTCCACCTGCCGGCCTCGACGAAACGCTGGTAGGACTCGCGCCCGCCATAGCCGTGGCTGCCGGTCTCCTGGCGCTCTCCTTCACCGCTCACGACCGATACGTTGACGCGCACCAGCGGACGCACGTCGCGATAGATTTCGCCATCCGGGCGCAGGATTTCGATCGCCTGCCAGGTGGCGGCAACGCTTGCGGTGACCTGGCGCACCCGCGGATCCTTGGCGCGGGCATAGGCGTCGATCTCCGCCAAGAGCTTCACCTTGGCCTCGAAATCGAGGCTCGCCAGTGGATTGTCGTCGCCATAGAGCCGGACGTTGCTGCGCGGCGGCCCTTCGGCAAGCCGACCGGAATAGCCGCCGCGCACGGCGCGAACGGAATCGGCGGCACGACGGATCGCCTCCTCGGACAGATCGGAGGAATGCGCATAGCCGACCGCATCGTCTTTGACGACGCGCAGCCCGAAGCCCTGGCCGGTGTCGTACGTCGCCTGCTTGATGCGGCCATTGTCGAACACCGTCACTTCGGACTGGCGGTATTCGAGATAGAGCTCGCCGTCATCGGCGCCGTGCAGCGCATGGTCGAGAATGCCGGAGACACGGCCGCGGTCGAGGCCGGCGCGATCGATCAACGAGGCGGGTGAGGTCATGATGATGCCTATCGGAGTGGTGTCCACAATGGATGAGCTTCGTTGCTCAAAGATGGGGCATCGTCACGCAAGAAGCGAGGCCTTCGTGGGCTACTCGACCGCAACGACACCACAGCCGCACCGTGTAGCAAATTTCCCGCCCGCGGCCCTTTCAAGGCGTGGCGCTGCACGATAGTATGCGTCGCGCTAGCACCGCAAAGGTGCACTCGCGGGCGGAAAGGGAATCCCATGAAAGCATTGATGTCGGCAGCGGTTCTGTCGGGTGCGGTGGTCGGTTTTGTCGGAGCAGCCGGCGCGGCGCCGCTCATCATTGAAGGCGACCTCGTGCGCGGGGCCCAAGCGGGCGCGCCCGGTCCGGCTTGCGTCCTCAACAGCCAGTTCAAGCATCTGGAAAAGGTGGTCTTCCGCTTCCGCGTACGCGACCCGAACGGCAACCCTTTGGATGACAAAGGCTTGAAGACCCTCGTGGTCGAGATGCCGGATGGCCAGAAGTTCGCGGCGAAGTACGGTGCGCATCCGCCGGCGGGTACCCCGGCCGATCATTTCTGGACCGCGGTCTGGATCGTGCCGACGAGTTACCCGAACGGCTCGCTCACCTACAAGGCAGTTGCGACCGGCAATGATGGCGCTGCGGTGACCTGGCAGCCGTTCCTCAGCAAGCCGTCCCAGCTGCAGGTTGTGGCCGGCGAGATCGAGATCAAGAAGCCGACGCCCTGATCGGAAGGTTGCTTGAAATGACATGCGCCGTCCGTTGCGGACGGCCGGTGGCGGTCGTCTGCGCGCTGGCCGCCCTCGTGTTTGCATTTCCCCAAGGGACGGCAGCGGCACCGCGAGCCGCCGAGCTTGGCCCTGAGGCCCCGCTCGCGACGCCATCGGGCGGAATTCGTCGGCCGCCTCAAGGTCGAGCCGGCGCATGGTCCGGTCGGAACGCGGGTGACGGTCACCGGCGAAGGATTTCCGGCCGGCCAGTCGATCGATCTCGTCTACTCGACCGTCACCGGGCACTGGAACGTCACCACGGCAGAATATTTCGGCCGTGAGTTCAAGCCGGTGGCTTACCGCTTTGCAGCGGTGACGAGCGATGCCACCGGACGCATCCAGGCGACGTTCATGGCGCCCGACGACTTCGGCTTCCAGCACGACATCAGGGCCCAGCAAGGCAGCCGCCTCCTGACCCAGGATGTGTTCGACATCGACATGACGGTGAAGCTCCTGACCGACAACGTGCCGGTCGGAGCGCCGCTGCCGATCGAAATTCACGGCATCGGCTGGCGCGAGCTCGAAGACAGCTGGGTGCTGCTCTACGACAACCGCTATACCGGGTGGATTTCGGTCACCACGACCTTCGGCAGTGCGCATTTCACGGTGCCGGCGACTGGGCGGCCCGGGCGACACGTGCTCGAAGTGATCCACTCCGATTTCACGTTCCCCTATCGCAACAAGCAGCAGTCGCCGTCTCCTGATCGCCCGCAATTCAAGATCGGCTTCAACATCACGCCGGGCGCGCCGGTGTTGCCGAAACCGCCGGCGGAGCAGTCCCAAACCCAGGTGCGCCGCCTGCCGGCGCCGGGCGATCTCGTTGCGACCCCGGCGTTCGCCGGCGTCGGCCAGCCGATCGTCGTCCGCGGCTCTGGCTACGCGCCGGGCAAGTCAGTGGCACTCAACTGGATGACCTATGTGGGCAACCGTATGACCGGTCGCGGCTGGGAAGAGAACTCCCGCAAGGTCGCCGAGGCGAAGGCCGATAAGTCCGGTAACGTGGCGTTCTATCTTACGGCGCCCGACGATCTCGGTGGCGCGCACGTCATGTGGACCGACGCCGAAAGCTCGGGCGGGACCCGCAAGACCGGCAACTTCTGGATTGCGCCGACCGCCTTCCCGCTCGACGTGCCGCGCGGACCAGTCGAGACCACGTTCAAGGTCCATCTCAAAGGCGTCGGCTGGAGCGAGACCGCCAACATCTACACCATCGTCTACGACAATGGGCTGACCGGCTATGCCTGCGGCTTCAACAGCCAGGGCGACGTCGAAATCATCATGCAGGCGACCGGCGAGCCGGGCTGGCATTTCATCGACCTCTATCCGGCCATCTACAAGGGCCAGGAAAAGCGGCCGATCAACTTCCGCCTGCCGGAACTGACCGGCGATCAGGATCACCCCGGCGAGGACCTCCCGATATTCCACTTCGCCTTCGAGGTGACGCCGGACGGCGTGCGCGTCGGCGGCTCGGAGTAGAATCGGTCGCTTCACCTCTCGCTGCCAGAGGACAAGTTCGACCGGGCGTAGCGAGAGGATTCGCGGCAAATGTGAGCTTGTGTAAAGGCCTCCTCGCCCGGACTCCCGGTGCCCACAGCGGGCGCGGGAGAAGCGGAACTGCATGTGATTGTTCTCCCTTTACCCTCTAGTAGGTGCAGGAGGCGGAGCAAGGGTGGGACGCCACAGCGTTTCAATGCCGGCTCACAGGCGTCAGAGTCACCCTCGCGCGAAAGTGGCAGATGTGCGACACTTCGACCGATTCTAAGAACTTGATCTTAAGCCTTGTTGACTTAAATAGCAACAGTATTAGAGTTAGCTTTGGCCCGACGGCTGTTCAGGTTGGATCCCGCGCTTGAAGCCAATGAACGTGAGTGGCGATTCATTCATACTTCACCTCGTTTCCGTGAGCGGGTCGAAACGGAGCTTCCGAACTGGACATCTAGTTGGAAAGTCGAGGTCGACCCGGCACAGCAACTCGATGCCTTAGTCGAGGTATTTTGTTCTGGTGAAACCCTAACTTTCGGACCGCAGTTTAAGCCGCTAACTCACATCAAAGATGGTATATGGGAATTGAAAACGCCGGACCTGCGAATCTTTGGATGGTTCTGCAAAAAAGATCACTTCATTGCGGGAACGATGGACGTCACATTCAACATAAAGAAATACAATTTGTATGCGGGGTATGCGGGCGAAGTTGAGAGGTTTCGTAATCAGCTTGATCTAAACGAACCAAAGTATGTGGTAGGTGAGAACCCCGATGTCGTCGTTTCAAATTACGATCACCCCTAGTCGACGTGCTGCCGGCCGATTCGTCTCTAGGGTTCGGCGTGCGATCCAAAAGGCACTGGCTGAAGAAGCCGAAAAACATGGCACGACTCAATCTGATCTTGCGCGGGCGATTGGCGTGAATCGATCTGTTATCAGCCGGGAAATTCGCGGACATAAAGATTTAACTCTAGGACGGGTTGGCGAACTCGCCTGGGCATTAGGACGCGTGCCATCATTCGAATTGTTAGAAGGCAATGTCACCATTGACCCCAACATTCCGGTCTCGATCAGCGTGATACCACAAGAGCGACTTGGTTTGGTGTTGGCAACCAATCTAAAAGGAGAAGTCCCACACATGGTGGGACTAGTTAGCTAGTGGTCACGTCGCGCGATGCGTGGGGCTTTTCGTTGTTTTGTGACGACATTCGCCCCGAGATCGGTGGTAAAATGAGTGTGATGGGAATTTATCAATCGGATATGATATCCCCACCAAATTTTATATTTCCATTAGTAATTCCAAAATTCTGTATTCTAATTAAATACTATGAGCTGAAAGATGCCTTCAGCGATGATATCAATGTCCGCGTTTTTATGCCCGGCGATGCGAAAGATGCACCTTCAATAGCCCTGCCATTTCCCCGCACGCAATTGAATGCAGAAATGCCGCCGCCTTGTCCTCTAGAAGAAGATCAGGAAAGAGTTTTCAATTTTACATTTCCGCTCACGATTGCGCCTTTTCAGGTCAAGCAAGAGGGATTCGCAAAGGTTCGAGTCCTTTGCGGCGCCATTACTACAAATCTTGGGTCCTTATTGATACGAACTGCGCGTCCGGGCGAACAGGTACCCGGTTTGGGTCCTCAACCGGGGCCAATCCCCCAACCAGCCGGCTAACTAGGCCACGCTCGATCGCATATCTCCGCCGATACGCATTTCTTTGCTCTCGCTGGCCATCTTTTCCCAACCCTCAACTAGCTCCGTGACGATGGACGGGCTTGACATGCTAGGCAGCGTCGCGGGCGAGCATTCTCAACATTCCTACTACTTGAAATTTTCACGGCTTTAGCAGAAAGCGTTCAAGCATCGGCCGACCGGTCGACGCTGTTACGGGCATCATCTGCGGGGGGACATCATGGCACCAGCGGTATCGCCGCTCGCGCCTTCCAATTTTCCGGATATGCCGGCGATCGCCGGCGTGCGGCTTGCGACGGCGGCCGCCGGGATTCGCTACAAGGGACGCACTGACGTCGTGCTGGCGCTGTTCGACAAGGGAACGACCGTCGCCGGCGTGCTCACCCGGTCGAAGTGCCCGTCGGCACCGGTCGACTGGTGTCGCGCGCACCTCAAAGCCGGCACTGCCCGCGCGCTCGTCGTCAATTCCGGCAATGCCAATGCTTTCACCGGCCGCACCGGCCGGCAGGCCGTCGCCTACACGGCGGCGAGCGCGGCGAAGGCGGCGCACTGCAAAGCCTCAGAGGTGTTGCTGGCCTCGACGGGCGTCATCGGCGAGCCGCTCAATGCCCACGCGTTTGACGGCGTGATGGCAAAGCTTGTCGCCGATGCGCAGCCGGCCGGCTTCGGCGACGCGGCCAAGGCGATCATGACGACCGACACCTTCCCCAAGGCCGCGGTCGAGACGGCGAAGCTCGGCGGCGCGACGGTCACGATCTGCGGCATCGCCAAAGGCGCCGGCATGATCGCGCCCGACATGGCGACCATGCTGTCCTTCGTCTTCACCGATGCGCCGATCGCGGCGCCGGCGCTCAAGGTGCTGCTGACGGAAGGCGTCGCCAACAGCTTCAATGCCGTCACCATTGACGGCGACACCTCGACCTCGGACACGCTCCTCGCCTTCGCGACGGGCGCTGCTGCAGCGCAGGGCGCGCCTCGAATTTCGCGCGCGTCCGATCCGCGGCTCAAAGGCTTCACCAAGGCCTTCGGCACGGTGCTCGGCACGCTCGCGGAACTCGTGGCGCGAGATGGTGAAGGCGCGCGCAAGCTCGTGGAAGTCATCGTCGAGGGGGCGGTGTCGAACCCCTCGGCGCGACGAATCGCGATGTCGATTGCCAATTCGCCACTCGTGAAGACCGCGATTGCCGGCGAGGATGCCAATTGGGGCCGCGTCGTCATGGCCGTAGGCAAGGCCGGCGAGCCCGCCGATCGCGACCGCCTGTCGATCTGGTTCAACGGCATCCGCGTCGCCCATAAGGGGATGCGCGATCCGAGCTATAAGGAGGCCCAGGTCGCGGCCGAGATGAAGCAGCAGGTCATCGCGCTCAAGGTGTCGCTTGGTCTCGGGCGCGGTCGCGACCGGGTGCTCACCTGCGACCTCACCAAAGAGTATGTCGCCATCAATGGCGACTACCGCTCGTGACTTGATCGCCCACTTGGCAGCCCACGTTGGGCAACCCCACGTGTAACGTCGTGTCTCCTTGCCGCCCGGCAAGGAGACATGGAATTAATCCGCGGCGGCAAAATTAACCAATCGGGTTGCAAATCATGGCGGGCGCAAGCGGTGTCAGGCTGGTTCTGGTTGGCGCCTGCGCGCTGATCGACGCCGACGGACGGGTTCTCCTTGCCGAGCGCCCGGCTGGGCGTGCCATGGCAGGATTATGGGAGTTTCCCGGCGGCAAGATCGAAGCCGGCGAGCGGCCGGAGCAAACCCTCATTCGCGAGCTCAAGGAGGAGCTCGGGATTACCGTTGAGGAACCCTGCCTCGCGCCCCTGACGTTTGCGAGCCATGGTTATCCGGATTTTCATCTTCTCATGGCTCTTTACGTCTGCCGACGGTGGGAGGGGACTGCAACCCCTCAGGAGGGGCAGAGGCTTGCATGGGTGAGATCGAGCCGATTGCGGGACTATCAGATGCCGCCCGCCGACGTGCCGCTCATCCCGCACCTCACTGCTCTTTTGTAGAAGCGTCCCGCAAAGGGAGTGCGAGCATGGGTATGCAGGCCGTCTTGAACGCCCCCCGCCTCGTCGCGCTTGCCCGCTTTGCCGGAGACGACCGCGGCGCAACCGCCATCGAATACGGGCTGATGGCCGCACTCATCAGCCTCGCGATCATTGGCACGGTCGAAGCGCTCGGGAGCTCCATCAACTCGATGCTGTTCGGCCAGATCGTCAGCGATCTCGCGAATCTGAACAAGTAGCGCGATCGCGTCGACCTCGCGCATCAATCACGGCTTCTCGCCGCTTCTGATCTCGGTTGTCCCAAGCGCATCGGCAAGCCGCGTCTTGGCCGATCCCGGCCGCAGCGGCTGCTGCTGGCTTTCGTGGGGCGACCATCCCGACAGCCAGATGATCTCGAAACTCGCCCGCACCCGGCCGTCGGCGTCGGCAAAACGGTCGGCATAGATTTCCATGGCACGCATCAGGGTCGCGCGGCGCAGCGGCACGCGGCGGCGCTCGACAAGCGGGTTCGCGGCTCCCATGCGGCGGAGGTCATCGAGGAGCGCAAGCGGCGCCGCATAACGCACGGTCACCCGATCGGCGTCGGTCACCGGCAGGGCAAAGCCCGCGCGCTGCAGCAGCGCACCCATGTCGCGCACGTCGGCGAAGGGTGCGACCCTGGGTGATGCGCCGCCCTCGACCTCGCTTTCAGCTGCCGCGAAACTCTGCCGCAACTCGGTGAGCGTGTCGCCGCCGAGAAGCGCCGCGAGAAACAAGCCGTCCGGCCGCAGCATGCGGCGGATCTGGACGAGCACGCCCGGCAAATCGTTGACCGCTTGCAGCGCAAGACCGGACACCACGAGATCGAGCGAGGACGTAGCGAACGGCAGCGCCTCCTCGTCGGCGATGACGCGCAGCGCCGGCGGCGCGGCGTGATCGCCGGCGAGCCCATGCGCGGCATCGTAGATCGGGTCGACGGCGATCATGGTTCCGATGTTGCCGGAGCGGGCGACCGCCGCGCGCACTGCGGCGGTCGGCGTGCCGATATCCGCAGCGATCTCGAAACGGCGCAGCACGACCGCAAGACGCTCGGCGAAATCGCCGGCGATGCGGTCGATCAAAAACGTCACGGGTCCGAGCAGAAGACCGCGCCGTCGGCGCGCGCGCAACAGCATCCGGTCGAAGATGAGCGGCGGTGTCATGCTCGCTGTTATCGCGCCCGCTGGTTTCGTGGTCAAAGCGGCGCTACGCTGGCGCCATGTCGCACATCGAAATGGGCGATGCCCCCGAAGGCGCTCGCCGGCCAGTGCTCGGCCGGCTGGCGAACTGGGGACGCGCGACCGTCGGCATTCTGCTCGACACTGCCCTGCCGCCACTGTGCGCGTCCTGTCGTGCTCCGCTTGCCGGTATGGGCGGGCTGTGTCCGGAATGCTGGTCGCGGGTGTCGTTCATCGCACCGCCCTATTGCGACCGGCTGGGGATTCCGTTCGCCTACGATCCGGGACCAGGCGTCCTCTCCGCCGAGGCGATCGCCGATCCGCCGGCTTACGGGCGAGCGCGCGCCGCCGTCCGCTTCGATGAAGTCGCCCGCGATCTCGTCCACCGCTTCAAGTATGGCGATCGGCTCGATCTCGCCAGCATCATGGGTGGCTGGATGGCACGGGCGGGCCGCGATTTGATTGCCGACGCTGATGCGCTGGTCCCGGTGCCGCTGCACTGGCAAAGATTGTGGGGACGGCGGTTCAATCAGGCGGCGCAATTGGCCAAGGTCGTAGCGGACGCAGCACGACTGCCCGTGCTTGGCGGGGCGCTGAAACGGGTGCGCGCGACCGCACAGCAGGTCGGCCTGTCGCGGAGCGGGCGCACGGACAATGTCCAGGGGGCGTTTGCGGTGACGCCGGAGGGCAAAGCAGCCATCGCCAGCAAGCGGCTGGTCTTGGTCGACGACGTCCTCACCTCCGGCGCGACGGTTGATGCCTGCGCCCGCACGCTGCTGCGGGCCGGCGCCGGCAACGTCGACGTCCTCGTATTTGCCCGGGTTGTCGCACCTGCACGCCCTCCCATATAGTGGGCGGACCGCCGCGGCGGCCACAAAGGTTAACGGGATGCCACCGGTTGAGGTCTATACAACGCCCTTTTGCCCCTATTGCGTATCTGCCAAGGAACTGCTCCGCCGCAAAGGCGTGCCCTTCACCGAAATCAATGTCGCAGGCGCACCCGACCGACGGGCCGAAATGGTGACGCGGGCGCACGGCCGCACGACCGTGCCGCAAATCTTCGTTGGCCCTCACCACGTCGGCGGCTGCGACGACCTTTATGATCTCGAGGACACCGGCAAGCTCGATCCGCTGTTAGCGGGCTGACCACGGAGAACGAAATGACCGCAGCCACGGGCAGCCCGTTCCGGGTGGGCCTCATCCAGATGCGCTCGGGCCGAACGCCTGCCGCGAACGTCGATGCAGCCGTCAAGCTCATCGGCGAAGCCAAGGCGGCCGGCGCGGAGTATGTGCAGACTCCGGAGATGACCAACATCCTGGAGGCAAAGCGCGACGCGCTAATGGCGGCGATCGTCCCGGAAGAGCAGGACGCGAGCCTTGCCGCCTTCCGCGACGTCGCCCGCCGCCATCGACTGTGGCTGCACATCGGTTCGCTGGCGCTGAAGACTTCGCCGGACCGCGCCGTCAACCGGGGCTTCCTAATCGGGCCCGACGGCGCCATCGTCGCGCGCTATGACAAGATCCACATGTTCGACGTCGATCTCGCGAACGGCGAGAGCTACCGCGAATCGCGCAGCTATGTGCCGGGCGAGCACGCCGTTGTCGCCGATCTGCCGTGGGGCCGGCTCGGCGTCACCATCTGCTATGACCTGCGTTTTCCGGCGCTCTACCGTGCGCTGGCCGAAGCCGGCAGCATCTTTCTCGCGATTCCGTCGTCGTTCACCAAGCAAACCGGCGAGGCGCACTGGCACATCCTCAACCGTGCCCGCGCGATCGAGAACGGCTGCTTCGTGCTCGCGGCGGCCCAAGGCGGCAGCCACGAGAACGGCCGCGACACCTACGGCCATTCGATCGTGATCGATCCGTGGGGCCGGGTTCTCGCCGAAGGTGAGACCGAGCCTGGTGTCATCATGGCGGAGATCGATCCCGCCGCGGTCGCAACCGCGCGGGCGCGCATCCCGTCCCTTCAGCATGGCCGGCGCTTCGAGGTCATCGAGCCGATGGCGCTGCCGGCCCATCTCCGAGTGGTCTGAATGATTCGTTACACGTTGGTCTGCAACAAGCGGCACGAATTCGAAAGCTGGTTCCAGGACTTCGCAGCCTACGACAAGCAGGCGAAGCGCGGCCTTGTGGCATGCCCGATCTGCGGCTCGGTCAAGGTCGAGAAGACGATCATGAAGCCGCAGCTCGCGCGCCGCGACAAGACGAGCGTGCCGATCGAGGCGCCGCCGGCCGAAGCATCGACCGCCGCCAATGTGCCCGCGCTGCCGGAGCCCCCCGCCCCGGTCGCGATGATCTCGCCGCAGGAGCAGGAGTTCCGCACGAAGCTCAAGGAGCTGCGCGATCACCTGGTGAAGAATGCGGAAAATGTCGGGCCGCGCTTCCCGGAAGAAGCCCGCAAGATGCATTACGGCGAGGCCGACCCGCGTTCGATCTACGGCATCGCCTCGCCCGACGAAGCGCGCGAACTCAGCGAAGAGGGCATCGCGTTCTCGCCCCTCCCGGTGTTGCCGGACGACCGGAATTAGCGGGAAAAGAGTGCGCTACTGCGCCCAGAGCAGCAGCACGACGCCGATCACGATCACGATGATGCCGATGGTCTCGCGCGTCGAGACCGGCTGCTTGAACACGAAGCGCGAGATGCCCTGCGCGAACAGGACTTCGACGAGGGCGAGCGTTCGAACGCTTGCCGCGGTCGCGAGCGCAAAGGCAAGAAACCAGAACTGCGAGGCGAGCGCACCCATGAAGCCGGCAAACAGCGACGGCCGCCATGCGCGCGCGATCGCAACGAGCACCGCCCGGTCGACGACCACAAGCCACGCCGACAGCAGCACCGACTGGAGCACGAGGCCTGCCGTCATCGTGAACGTCGCCGCCATGACGTAGTTCGGATCTTGCAGGCTCAGGATGGCACCGCGATATCCAACCGCAGACAGTGCGAAACAGGCGCCGGCGGAGAGGCCGAGCAGCGTCGCCTTGCCGGACAGGAACGGACGCAGCACCGACGACAACAGCGATGTGCCGTGCTGAGGCTCCTCCCCCGGTTTCTGCGCGCCGCCCTTGACCGACATCACGATGACCCCCGTGGTCCCGATCAGGACGGCCGCCGCCATCAACGGCGTCACCTTGTCGCCGAGGAACAGCATGCCGAACAGCGCGACCTGCACCGGCTCGGTCTTGATGTAGGCGATGGTGACGACGAACGAGCGCTCGCCCATCGCCGCGAGCATCAGCGCGGTTGCGGCAATCTGGGCGAAAGCGCCGTCGAGCAGCCAGGGAACGAAGGCGAGGCCCGGCCGCGGCAGGGCCGCCCCGGTCGTGAGGATCGCGGCGAGAAAGGCGAGCGCGAACGGGCAGCCGAACAGAAAGCGGACATGGGTTGCACCGACGGTGCCAAGCTTACCTGTAAGCTCACGCTGGGCCGCGTTGCGCACGGTCTGCGCGGCGGCGGCGACGACCGTGAAAACCGCCCACAGCCATCCGGTATCCGCCACGCTCAGTCCTGCCGCTCCGCCGTCATCATGTAGTTCACATCCGTGTCGGACGACAATTGCCACTCGTCGTCGAGCGGATGATAGATCACTCCGGCCTCGCCACTGACGCGAAGGCCGGATTGGGTGAGCGCGATCTCGAGTTCATTCGGCGTGACGAAGCGATCCCACCGATGGGTGCCGCGCGGAAGCCAGCGCAGAACATATTCGGCGCCGACGATCGCGAACGCGAAGCTCTTGAAGGTGCGGTTGATGGTGGCGGCGATCATCAGGCCGCCCGGCTTCACCATCTCCGCCGTGCGCTGGACAAACAGCGGGACGTCGGCCACGTGCTCGACGACCTCCATGGCGAGCACGATGTCAAATCGCTCGCCGGCATCGGCAAGTGATTCGGCGGTCGCAACCCGATAGTCGATGCTCAGCGCCGCGGCTGCGGCATGAAGGTTCGCAGCCTCGATGTTTTCTGCCGCGGGATCGGCCCCGACCATGGCGGCACCGAGCCGCGCCAACGGCTCGCACAGGATGCCGCCGCCGCACCCGATGTCGAGAATGCGCAGCCCGTCGAGACAGGGCGGCTTCTTCGGGTCGCGACCGAACCGCCGGCACGCGGCATCGCGGATGTAGGCGATGCGAACCGGATTGAACTTGTGCAGCACCGCCATCTTGCCGTGGGGATCCCACCACTCGCCCGCAAGGGCGGAAAAGCGGTAGACCTCGGCGGCATCGACGGTCGCGTCAGTTTTAAGGGCCCTGTAAACCATACCGTCCTTTCGTTCGTGTCACGGTTGCCCTCTGACCGCGGTTGCGGCAGCGGAGCCCCGTCGCTATATACGCGCGATTTTGCGTCGGCGCTTCGGCAATTTGATGAACCGCCGGCGGCGGGAAGGAATCAGGTTTTGGCTCGCCTTGTGATGAAATTCGGCGGCACTTCGGTGGCCGACATCGAGCGCATCCGCAATGTGGCGCGGCACGTCAAACGCGAGGTCGATGCCGGCCACGAGGTGGCGGTCGTCGTGTCAGCCATGTCAGGTGCTACCAACAAGCTTGTGGAATGGTGTCGCGAAGCATCGGTGCTGCATGATGCGCGGGAATATGACGCGGTAGTGGCATCCGGCGAGCAGGTGACCTCGGGCCTTCTTGCGATCGCGCTTCAGGCGCTGGGCGTCACCGCGCGCTCCTGGCAGGGCTGGCAGCTGCCGATCGCAACCTCGGATGCCCATGCCTCCGCCCGCATCCTTGAGGTCAACGGCGACGAACTCATCAAGCGCTTCCGCGAGCGCAAGGAAGTCGCGGTGATATCCGGCTTCCAGGGCATCCATCGCGAGACCGGCCGTATTACGACGCTGGGTCGCGGCGGCTCCGATACGTCGGCGGTCGCGATCGCAGCCGCGATCCATGCCGATCGCTGCGACATCTACACCGACGTCGACGGGGTCTATACGACCGATCCGCGGATCGTGCCGCGGGCGCACCGGCTCGAGCGCATTGCCTTCGAGGAAATGCTCGAACTCGCTTCGCTTGGCGCCAAAGTGCTGCAGGTTCGCTCGGTTGAACTCGGCATGTTGTACCGCGTTCCGATCTTCGTGCGCTCGAGCTTCGAGCGGCCCGAGGACATCGACCCGCATAGCCCGCCGCACGGCACCCTGATTTGCGACGAGGAGGACATCGTGGAACAGCAGGTGGTCACCGGGATCGCCTTCTCCAAGGACGAAGCGCAGATTTCGATTCGCAACGTCATGGACAAACCGGGCATCGCGGCAGCGATCTTCGGTCCGCTGGCGGATGCCAACATCAACGTCGACATGATCGTGCAAAATGTCTCGGCCGACGGCGCGACCACGGACCTTACCTTCACCGTGCCGTCGGCCGATTTCGACCGCGCCAAGAACACAATCGCCAATGCCAAAGCGCAGATCGGCTATGCGCGGCTCGACGGTGCGACCGATGTGACCAAGGTGTCGGTCATCGGGGTCGGGATGCGCAGCCATGCCGGGGTCGCAGCAAAGGCTTTCCGTGCCCTCGCCGACCGCGGCATCAACATCCGCGCCATCACGACCTCGGAGATAAAGTTTTCCGTGCTGATCGACGCTGCTTATACGGAACTTGCGGTCCGCACGCTCCATTCGCTGTACGAGCTGGATAAGTCTTGAATTTGGCGCAGCGCAGCATGGCGTTTCGCCTTGCAGCGCTCATATACCATTCGCTATAGCCTTGGTGGGTTCGACGCGGCTTAGGCCGGAGAGCGCGTCACTCCCCTTTCACTGAAGCCTGGTTACGGGCGAGCCCGGCTTGGACATATGGCCCAGGGACCTCACGCCATGCGCGGCGCGCTCGGCGGTCCGCGCGTATTATTGCGTCGGCTTCGCGAGGTGATGGCGGAGCCGGTCAGCGCGCAGGATCGCCTTGACAAGATCGTGGTGCTGATTGCCGCCAACATGGTGGCGGAGGTGTGCTCCGTCTACGTGTTGCGGGTCGATTCCACGCTCGAGCTTTATGCGACGGAGGGCCTCAACCGGGAGGCCGTGCACCAGACCGTGATGCGTTCGGATGAGGGCCTGGTCGGCCTCGTCTCGAGCGAGGCGAGCGCGATCAATCTCTCGGACGCACAGTCCCATCCGGCGTTCTCGTTCCGGCCGGAGACCGGCGAAGAGATCTACCGCTCGTTCCTCGGCGTGCCGATCCTGCGCGCCGGCAACACGCTCGGCGTCCTCGTCGTCCAGAACCGAGCCCAGCGCACTTATTCGGAAGAGGAGGTCGAGGCCCTCCAGACCACCGCCATGGTGATGGCGGAGATGATCGCATCCGGCGAACTGTCGGTGCTCGCCCGGCCGGGCGCCGAGCCCGCGGTACGCCGCACGCTGCGCCTTGCCGGCAAGGTGCTCAACGAAGGGGTCGCGCTCGGCCACGTGGTGCTGCACGAGCCGCGCGTCGTCATCACCAATTTCATCGCCGACGATGTCGCCAAAGAGCGCGCCCGGCTCGATGCCGCGCTGACGGCGCTGCGGGCCGATCTCGATGCCATGTTGGAGTACGGCGAGGTCGCCGAGGGCGGCGAGCATCGCGAGGTGCTCGAAGCCTACCGCATGTTCGCCCATGACCGCGGCTGGGTCCACAAGCTCGAAGAGGCAGTGCTGACGGGCCTCACCGCCGAAGCAGCCGTCGAGCGCGTGCAGTCGGACACCCGCGCCCGCATGCTGCGCCAAACTGATCCCTATCTGCGCGAGCGCCTGCACGATCTCGACGACCTCGCCAACCGGCTGATGCGGCAGCTTCTCGGTCGCGACCACGCGCCGAGCCGCGAACAACTGCCGGAGAACGCCATCGTGGTGGCACGTTCCATGGGTCCGGCGGCCCTTCTCGACTATGACCGCAAGCGTCTGCGCGGCCTCATCCTCGAAGAAGGCGGGCCGACCTCCCACGTGGCGATCGTCGCCCGCGCCCTCGGCATTGCCGCGGTTGGCGATGTCGATAACGCCATCGGCCTTGTCGATCCGGGCGACGCAGTCATTGTCGACGGTGCAAGCGGGGAGGTCCATATCCGGCCCTCCCCCGACCTGGAGGCGGCCTATATCGAGCGCGTGCGCGTGCGGGCACGGCGCCAGCTCCAGTATTTCGCGCTGCGCGACAAGCCGTGCGTCACACGCGACGGCGCCGAGATTTCGCTGTTCATCAATGCCGGACTGCTGGTCGACCTGCCGCATCTTGTCGAGACCGGAGCCCGCGGCATCGGCCTCTTCCGCACGGAATTGCAGTTCATGGTAGCGGCACAGTTCCCCCGCGCGACCGAGCAGCAGGGTCTCTATCGCGCAGTGCTGGACGCCGCGGCCGGTCGGCCGGTGACCTTCCGCACGCTCGATATCGGCGGCGACAAGGTTTTGCCGTACATGCGCAACGTAACGGAAGAAAACCCCGCGCTCGGCTGGCGCGCGATCCGGCTGGGCCTTGATCGCCCGGCGCTGCTGCGCAGCCAGCTTCGCGCGCTCTTGCGCGCGGCGTCCGGACGCGAGCTCAGGGTCATGTTTCCCATGATCGCGACGGTCAAGGAATTCGAAGACGCCAAGGAGTTGGTGGAGCGGGAACTCACCTATTTGCGCCGTCACGGCCATAAGCTCCCCGAGCGGGTCGAGGTCGGCACCATGGTGGAAGTGCCGTCGCTGTTGTTTCAGCTCGACGAACTGCTTGAACGGGTGGATTTCCTCTCGGTCGGCTCGAACGATCTCGCTCAGTTCCTGTTTGCGGCCGACCGCGGCAATCCCCATGTGAACGCGCGCTTCGATGAACTGTCGCTCCCGATGCTGCGGGCCTTGAAAATGATTGCCGACCGTGGCCGTGCCTACGGCAAGCCGGTCACGGTGTGCGGAGAGATGGCGTCGCGACCGCTCGCCGCGCTTGCGCTGATCGCGATGGGCTTTCGCAACCTGTCTGTCATTCCCTCCGCGGTCGGGCCGGTGAAGGCAACCGTACTCGACCTCGACATCGCCAAGGCCGAGGGCCTGGTGAATACCCTGATCGCGCATAAGAATAGCGCCGGCTCGATTCGCGAGAAGCTCCTTGCCTTCGCGGCGGGCGAGGGCATCCCTATCTAACGACTGCGATCCGGATTGCTTGCCGTGAATATGCTTCCCGAAGCCAAGCTTGACGCCATCCTGGCGCGGCATGCCGCGCTCCAGGCCGAGCTGTCGCGTCCGGTCGGGGCCGAAACCTATGTGAAGCTCAGCCGCGAACTCGCCGAGATCGACCCGGTCGTGGAGAAGGTCAAGGCCTACCGCGACGCCGTAACCGAGATCGCCGACCTCGATGAGATCATTGCCGACCCGGCGACGGACGCCGAAATGCGTGCCGTCGCAACCGAAGAGAAGCCCGTCCTGGAGGAGAAGCGCACCGGTCTCGAGCACGACATCAGGCTCGCGCTGATCCCGAAGGACGCCATGGATGACCATAGCGTCATCCTCGAAATTCGCGCCGGCACCGGTGGCGACGAGGCGTCGCTGTTTGCCGGCGACCTCTTCCGGATGTACGAGCGCCATGCCGCGAAGCACGGCTGGAAGACCGAAATTCTCTCCGCGAGCGAAGGAACCAAGGGCGGCTTCAAGGAAGTCGTCGCCGAGGTCACCGGGCACGGGGTCTTCGCGCGTTTGAAATTCGAATCCGGAGTGCATCGCGTGCAGCGCGTGCCGGACACCGAAGCGTCCGGCCGCATCCACACCTCGGCCGCAACGGTTGCCGTGCTCCCGGTGGTCGAGGACGTCGATGTCGAGATCAATGACACCGACCTGCGCATCGACACGATGCGCTCGGGCGGCGCCGGCGGCCAGCACGTCAACAAGACCGAGTCGGCGGTGCGCATCACGCATATCCCGTCCGGGATCGTGGTGGTGATGCAGGAAGAGCGCTCCCAGCACCGCAACCGCACCAAGGCGATGGCGGTGCTGCGCGCCAGGCTCTATGACGCGGCGCGCCAGCGTCGCGACGCCGAGCGCGCCGCCGATCGGCGTGGCCAGGTCGGCAGCGGCGATCGCTCCGAGCGCATTCGCACCTACAACTTTCCGCAAGGGCGGGTCACCGATCACCGCATCAACCTCACGCTCTACAAGCTGCCGGAGGTGATCGAGGGTGAGTCCCTGGACGAGATCATTGACGCGCTTGTCACCGAGCACCAGGCGAGCCTGCTCGCCGCCGAGGATTCGGCGCGGGTCGGAGTGCGGGCGTGAGCGTCGCGGCAGCAGTTCGTTTTCGCATCGGCGATGTCAGGCGTGACATCGCGCGTCGTTTGCGCGAGCGCGGCATCGATAGCCCCGATCTCGACGCCCGCCTTATTGTCGGCCACGCGCTTGGACTCGACCACGCCGGCCTCGCGCGGGCGGACGACCGCGACCTCGATGCGGATGAACTTGCCGAGGTGGATATGCTTGTTGCGCGTCGGCTAGCCGGCGAGCCGGTCGCCCGCATCATCGGCACCAAGGAATTCTGGAGCTTGCCGATTGTGCTCTCACCGGCGGTCCTCGTGCCGCGCCCGGAAACCGAGACCGTGGTGGAACAGGCCCTCGTCGCCATCGACCGCGGTGGTGCGCGCACGCGTGCGCTTCGCATCGCCGATCTCGGCGTCGGCTCCGGCGCGATCCTGCTCGCGCTCCTGTCCGAGTTGCCGAATGCGTTCGGCGTCGGCACCGACCGCGATCCGGCGGCGCTCGCGGTTGCGCGCGACAATGCGAGACGTCTTAGCCTCGATGCGCGCGCGGCCTTCGTCGCCTGCGATTTCGGGGCGGCGCTGAGCCCGGGCTTCGATCTCGTGGTGACGAACCCGCCCTACATTGCATCGGGCGACATCGCGGCGCTTCCAGCCGAGGTGCGCGACTTCGATCCGCCCCGCGCGCTCAATGGCGGACCAGATGGGCTTGCCGCGTACCGCGCCATCGCCGCCGATGCGCGCCGACTGCTTGCTCCAAATGCGCACTTGATCGCCGAATTGGGCAAGGGCCAAAGCGAAGCCGTGACTTCGCTGCTTGCCGCGCAAGGCTTCGGCAGCTTTCGGATTGGCGTTGATCTCGCTGGGCTCTCGCGGACGATTACCGCCAGCCCTAACCCATGACCGCAGCGCGGACTGGAGCCGCGAAAAAACAGCAAAAAATCTCTTGGATTATCGGTCGAGAACGACTACGTTCCTCTTACGGAATCGACCTGAGTTCAATTGCCGCCACCCATAAAGCCCGGAGCATAGCTCGGCGAGGCAGGTGGTGCAGATGAGACGGATACCGGAAATCGACATGATTTGATCGCCGGTGCCTCGAAATCGAGATGCTCGAGATCGGAATATTTGAGATCGGCGTAGGTGGATCCGAGCGGATCGTGTCAGACTTGGGTTCGAGATGCTTCATCGGTTGAGCGCATTGGCGCTGACGCAGTGCGTCGCGACGATCGTGATGGAAGGTGGGCAAGCATCGCGGCGATGCCGCGCACATTAGAAACGCCACATCGGCAATAAGCCGGGCGCTCCTCGAGAGTGCTCGCGAGTATGCTCTTGCCCGGAAACGTAAAGCCGGGTCGAGGGCTTTTGGGGGTGGCCGCATCTCGTTCGGAGAGCGGCCGGGTTTGTAAATGCAGGCGGCGAAAGACCGCCTCTAATCGAGGGTTGCGAACACGCGAGCCATGAGAAACGGACAGAACAAGCGCATGCGGGGACGAAACCGCAAGAGCCACAATCCGCTGACCCGGGTTTATGAATCCAACGGCCCGGACGTGAAAATCCGCGGCACTCCGTCCCACATAGCGGAGAAGTACGTCCAGCTCTCGCGCGATGCGCAATCGTCCGGCGACCCGGTGTCGGCGGAGAATTACCTCCAACACGCCGAGCATTATTTCCGCCTCATCGCCAGCGCCCAGGAGCAGGTTCGCCCGAACCAGCCGTTCATGCGGCCTGAAGGCGGCGGCATGGACATGCGGGACGACGCGATCGACGAGGAGGGCGACGAGGAGATGGCGCCCGGCCCCGGCGAGCAGCCCTCGTTCGGCACCCGCGAGCCGCAACCTTATCTGCCGCGCGACGCGCAGTTCTTCTCGCCGCGTGAACAGCCGAA
The DNA here is from genome assembly GCA_963787675.1 of uncultured Alphaproteobacteria bacterium. Taxonomy (GTDB): domain Bacteria; phylum Pseudomonadota; class Alphaproteobacteria; order Rhizobiales; family Xanthobacteraceae; genus JAJPKK01. The sequence continues at coordinate 188,779 of CAWBDV010000004.1, forward strand.
TTTCGCTCCGCGCCATAACCAGGGGCAGTCGGACGAGGACAGCCACGAGCGGCTACCGTCCTTCATCACCGGCGGAGGCGCCGGGCAGCCGCAGCAGGCAGCGCCGCAAGCAGGCCATCAGGGTCACGGCCAGAACGGCTACGACAATCAGGCCGATCGCTTTCCCCTGCATCGGCGCCGGCGACGGCATCGCGGGCCGCGCAACGATATGGGACAAGGCCCCCAAGCCGCGGGTGGCGGCGGCGACGGCGACGATATCCCGCAGGGCCCTCGCTCTAACGGCGACTGATCCGCAGGCCGATGAGCCGCAAAGAAACGCACGGCGCCTGAGGAACCGGCGCTCATTGCAGTCTTCGACGCAGAGCGATGAATTGCGTTCCTGATTGCAAGGGAATGTTAACCGCGCTTTGCCGAAGTATTTTAAGACCGCGCATGCCAAACGTGGCGGGTTGGTTTCACCCCGTCAGGCCGCCTGGTGCGCAAGTTAACAGGACTTCCAGCTCAGCTTGTCGCTTCTTTGCCGGCGGCACTCGTCGCGGCGAGGCCGCAATGGCCCGCGCCACGTGAGCCATCTCGCGGCTTGTTTTCGGCATCCGCTGCCGCCGCGCGCGATTACGGCCACGACAATTCCGACCACGTCGGCACCTGCCTCTTCGTCATCGCGGCCGCATGTGCCTACTACGTTGCCATTGCGCCTTTCCTCTTAGGGCACACCGATCTCGGCTGGCACCTTGCAGCGGGCGACCTCATCCGCAGTCAAGGCAGCGTCCCCAACCACGATCCATGGTCATTCACCGCCGGCGACACGCGCTGGTACAATTTGTCCTGGCTATGGGATGTGATGGCGAGCCTCCTGTTCCAATACGGGGGCTTTACCGCGCTGATACTCGCCGCGATTTTTATCGGCGGCTTGATCGCCGTCGGACTTGCCGCGATCTGTCTCGACAGACACGCCACTCCGATCGCCACTTGCATCGCGGTGATCGCGGCCTGCGTGCTTTATCCGACCTTTGCGGTGCCGGATATTTTTCTCGCCGCCTCGCCCAATATTGCGACGCTGGCTTTCTGCGTGGTCTTCTACGGCGTATGCCTCGAGAAGCGCTACCTGTGGCTCGCTCCGCTTGCCATGCTGTTGTGGGTCAACATGCATGGCGGCTTCGTGCTCGGCATGTTTATTTTGGGCATTTTCGGCGCGACCGCGGTGCTGAAGCGAAATGCGCCCGACTTCACGACTTATTTTCTCGTCGCCGCTGCGTGCTTGATCGCGACTTTCGTGAATCCGCTCGGATGGCAAGTCTACGAGGGTGTGTTCGGGACCCTCGGCCACTTCGTTCAACACTACATCACCGAATGGCAGCCGTATTATCGGATGCTGCGCGTGCCGCAATGCATCCCAGCCTGCACCTACATCGTCCTGTTCGCGGTTCTTGAAATAGCCGATCGCCGCAACGGTCCCGTCGAGGCCCGCCTATTGTCATGGTGCTTCCTGCTGCTGGGATTCTGGCAGCAGCGATACCTCTCGATCTTCTTTCTGTTTTCAACCGTTCCCGTCGCGGTGCATCTGAGCAACCTCAATTCGCCCTTCATCAAACAAAGCGTCAGCCAATATCGCATGGCGATGGCTGCGCTCATCATTTTCTGTGCTTTGCCGTTTCTCTATTGGTACGTCGTCCCGGCCAAGGCTGATCTGCCGCCGATCTATCCCGACGCCGAGGTTGCATATCTGCAGCAGCATTTCCCCCACGCGCGTGTGCTGAACCATTGGAACTACGGGGGCTACATCATCTTCCGTGCTCGCGGCGAAGTGCCGCTCTTCGTCGACGGACGCGCCGCGACGGCTTACCCGGATTCAGTGCTCCATGATTATTTCGAACTGATCACGTGGGACGTAAATGAGCCCGCGTGGAAAGCCGTGCTAGAGAAATACCACATCGACGCGGTGATATGGCCCAAGGCGCATGCGCCGCTCGCGGCGTTTCTCGTCGGCAAGCTTGGTTGGACCGAGGCCTATTCCGGAAAGATCGCCAACATCTATGTCAGGTCGCGTACACCACGCGAATGAGCCCTTGGCGGCGGCCTGCAGTGATTATCGCGTGCGGGCAGCGCCGCCAGGTGATGGTGCAAGAACGGGTTCGAGCACCGGCTTGAGGCTGGGCACGAGCTTCTTCTTTCGTGCCGGGATCGCGCGGTAAACCTGCTTCGTCGCTTCGACGAGATGAACACCTGCGAACGGCGCCGACACCGTCGCACCGGTGCGCTCCCACACATAGGCCGAGCGCAGGAACCAGCGCCGATCGATCGGCGGCACGTAGAGCGCGTCGCCCCATGCTGTCGGGGTGAACCAGGTTTCCCGCAACAGATAGGTGATCTGCGAGCGCGAATAGGGACGGCCATGGCCGAACGGCGTCGTGTCCATGCGCGCCCATAGGCCGCGCCGGTTGGGCACGACAGCGAGGATGCGGCCGCCGGGCGCAAGCACGCGCCACGCTTCACGCAGCAGCGCGGAGCCGTCGTGGCTCGAACTCCAGCGCATGCACGAGGAGAATGCGGTCGACCGAGCCGTCGGAGAGCGGCAGTTCGCAATCGTCGACAAGTGCCGTGAGTGATGGGCGTGACGATGGCCATTTCACGACGCCTTGGCCTGCAGGCATAAAGGCGAGACAACGCTCCGCGTCCTCACGGAACAGGCCGAGATAAGGTGTCACATAACCGACACCAAGGACGCGCTGGCCTGCACCCGTGCTCCAGAGCCGGCGAATGCTGCGGCCGATAAAGCGCCGCGCCACCGTCCCGAGCGGATGAGCATAGAAATTGCGCAGATCGACGACATCCATGACGAAATCTAACAAGCGACGAGGTTTGGCTCGATGGTGGCTCGCACGAACGCATCATCAAACCCACATCTGCAATGTTTGCGCGGTACCAGACTGCACGACCCGCAGCAAGCATGCTAGACGTTTTCCCTCAATAAATGGTGGCCCGATCCATGAATACCAACCCGAATGCCGCACCGCAGGGTGGTGCAGACGTAAAGCTCTTCCTTTGCCTCAAGGACAATTTCGGCGTGCTCGTGCACGATCAGGCGACCGGGGCAACCGCCGCAATCGATGCGCCCGAGGCGGCGCCCGTCGAAGCGGCGCTCAAAGCCACAGGCTGGAAGCTCTCCGACATTCTCGTCACCCATCATCATGGCGACCACACCGCAGGCATTGCCGAATTGAAACGGCTCCATCGCTGCCGCGTCGTTGCGCCGCGAAAAGAAGCGGACAAGATTCCGGACGTGGATGCGACCGTCGCGGAAGGCGACACCGTCAAAGTCGGCAATCTCGAGGCGCGGGTAATCGAAACGCCCGGCCACACCCTTGGTCAGATCAACTATTTCTTCCCGGCCGCCAAGCTGCTGTTCGCCGGCGACACGTTGTTCTCGATCGGATGCGGGCGCGTCATCGAAGGCACGCCGGAAGTGATGTGGCAGTCCCTTCTCAAATTGCGCGCGCTGCCCGATGACACCCGGCTCTACTGCGGCCACGAGTACACTGACGCGAACGTTCGCTTTGCGGAGACGATCGAGCCCGGCAACAAGGCGCTCGCCACGCGCGCGGCAGACGTGAAACGCCAGCTCGCGGCCGGCGCTCCGACCATTCCGACACTGATGGGCGACGAGAAGCGCGCGAACGTTTTTCTGCGCGCTGACGATCCCGCAGTTGCCGCCGCGGTCGGCCTCTCGGGCATGCCGGCTGCCCAGGTGTTCACGGAAGTGCGCGCGCGCAAGAACCGATTCTGACGCGCGCCGCCGACGCCTCAGGGAGACGCGCTTGCGGGCCGCCGACATCATCCGTCTTCTCGATCTGAAGCCCCATCCGGAAGGCGGCCATTACTGCCAGACGTTCCGCGATGCCGCGCCCAGTGGCTCGCGCCCGGCCTCGACCGCGATCTATTTTCTGCTGGCACGCGGGGAACGCTCGCACTGGCACCGCGTCGATGCCGTCGAAGTCTGGCACCATTACGCCGGCGCACCGCTCATCCTTTCAGTCGCTGCGACGGACGCCGGGCCGGTGACGCGCCTGCGTCTTGGTTCCGATCTTGGATCGGGAGAGCGTCCTCAGGCCGTTGTGCCGACGGGACACTGGCAAGCCGCCGAGAGCCTCGGCGACTGGACCCTGGTCGGCTGCACGGTCGCGCCGGGTTTCGAATTTGCAGGCTTCGAATTGGCCCCGGCCGGCTGGGCGCCGACCGGGTCGTAGTTGCGCTACAGGCTCACAGCCCGAAGACGAACAGCATGGTCTGGTTGCGCAGGTCGCGCAGTTCCGGTGCGGTGACGTTGCGCGTCATCGTGATCCGGCTGATGCCTGACAGAATGGCAACGTACTGCTTGCCGCCAGCCTCGAAGGTCATCGGCGGCGCGTTGAAGCCGGTACCGACGTTGATCTTCCACACCGGCTCCATGGTCGTGTCGTCGTAAGCGACCATCGTTCCGTCGCCGTACGCCGTGAACACGAGGCCGCCAGCCGTCGAAACCGCTCCGCTCATGTTCTGATAGGGCATGTGCGCGCGCTTCTTGACCTCGCCGCTCAGCGGATCGGCCATCACGATGTCCGATTCCGCGCGCTCGTCGTTCTTGAACGTCGGGCTGAAATAGACGCCCTTCTTGATGGATTCCTGATCCATCGTCACTTCGTTGCACATCGAGCTCGACGGAATGTAGAGGAGCCCGGTTTTCTTGCTGTAGGTCGGCGGGAAATAGTTGTTGCCGCCGCCCATCGACGGGCAAAGTTTCTTGGTCGGGTCCGCGACCGTGAAGTTCTGCCCGCCCGAATAGACCTGGATGTCACGATTGGGATCATAGTCGACCGGCTTCCCGGTCTTCTGGTCGATACCCTTGGTCCACGTGATCTTCGAAACGTAGGGCTTCGCGAGGACAGTCTGGCCGTTGGCGCGTTCCAGCGAATAGAGGAAGCCGTTGCGCGCAGCGTGGGTGACGAGCTTGCGCGGCTGGCCGGCGACGCTGCCGTCGATCAGGATGTGGGAGCCTTCCTCGTCGTAGTCCCACATGTCGCCGGGCGTGTACTGGTAGTACCAGTTCATCTTGCCGGAATCGGGATCCCAAGAGATCAGGCTGTTGGTGTAGAGATTGTCGCCCGGCCGATAATAGGGATCGGACCACGGCACGGGATTGCCGGTTCCCCACAGCACCTGGTTGGTCGCGGGATCATACGAACCCGTGACCCACATGGCGCCGCCGCCGGTCTTCCACGCGTTGTTCTTGTCCTTCCAGGTTTCGCTGCCGGGCTCGCCGGGCGCGGGGATCGTATACTTGCGCCAGGCGATCTTGCCGGTTGCGGCGTCGAGGCCGGCGATCCAATCGCGCACGCCGCGATCGCCGCCGGACGCCCCGACGATGATCTTGTCCTTGACGGCAAGCGGCGCCGCGGTGAGCTGAACGTCTGCTTGCCCGTCCGCCATGTTGGTGTCCCACACCACCTTGCCGGTATCTTTGTTGGTGGCGATGACGCGCGGCGGATAGCTGGCAACCGTGATCACCAAATTGCCCCACAGCGCGGCGCCGCGGTTCGTGAGCGGCGGCTTCTCCTGGCCCGGGTCCATGCGCCACACGATTCGGCCGACGTCACCGGAGCGCGCGTCGATCTTGTAGAGAACGCCCCACATATCGGTCACGTAGAGGAAACCGTCCTCCGCGAGCGGCGTCGACTGCAGGTTCTCGTTGGTCGACGTGCCGCCGATCGCGACGGCGTAAGCGAGCTTCAGATTCTTGACGTTCGTCTTGTTGATCCGGTCGAGCGGCGAATAGCGCTGAGCATCATAGGTGCGATGATTCATCAGCCAGTTGCCCGCCTCCGGATTGCTGAGGCGCTGGGGCGTAACGTCGGCCGCCATTGCCGGTGCGGCGAGCAGAGCGGCACCGCCGAGCAAAAACGCGCGCAAGGTACGAAGGTGATGTGTACGCATGGTTTCCTCCATTTTGATGTTGTTAAGTTCGATAGGATGGGGTGGATGCCGGCGAAGGGCGCGGGCCGAATTCGCCGAAGAAGGTACCGGTTACGGCAGAGGGGCGGATCGCGTTGCGGTGATCCGCCCCAAGGCCTGATGCCAGTTACAGCCCGAAGACGAACAGCATGGTCTGGTTGCGCTGCTCGCGCAGTTCCGGCGTCAGATTGTGACGTCCGGCGGTGATCTTGCTGATCCCCGAGATGATGGCGATGTATTGCTTGCCGCCGGCCTGGAAACTCATCGGCGGGGCATTGAAGCCGGTGCCGACATTGATCTTCCACACCTGGTCGAGGGTAGTGTCGTCGTAGGCGACGAGGCTGCCGTCGGTGAATGCGGTGAAGACGAGGCCGCCGCCGGTAGAGAGCACGCCGCTCACGTTCTGATAGATCGAATGCGCGCGCTTCTTGACCTCGCCGGTGATGGGGTCAGCCATCACGAGGTCGGACTCGGTGCGCTCCGGGCTCTTGAACGTGCGGCTGAAGTATATGCCCTTCTTAATCGACTCCTGATCCATGGTCACTTCGTTGCACATCGCCATGGTCGGGATGTACACGAAGCCCGTCTTCTTGCTGTAGGACGGCGGGAAGTAGTTGTTGCCTCCCGACATCGCCGGGCACAGCGTCTTGGTGGGATCGGCGGTCGTGAAGTTTTGACGGCCGGAATAGACCTGGATATCGCGATTGGGATTGTAGTCGACCGGCAAGCCGGTTTTCTGATCGATGCCCGCCGTCCAGTTCACTTTGGGCACATAGGGCTTGGCCATTATGGTCTGGCCGTTGGCGCGCTCGAACGAATACAGAAAGCCATTGCGCGCCGCATGGGTGACGATCTTGCGCGGCTCACCGTTGACGACGGCGTCGATCAGTATGTTCGAGCCTTCTTCGTCGTAGTCCCACATGTCGCCGGGCGTGTACTGGTGATACCAGTTCATCTTGCCGGTGTCCGGATTCCACGAGATGAGGCTGTCGGTATAAAGGTTGTTGCCCGGCCGATAGTACGGATCGGACCACGGCACGGGATTGCCGGTGCCCCACAGTACCTGATTGGTGGTGGGATCGTATGAGCCCGTCACCCACAAGGCGCCGCCGCCGGTGCGCCAGGCGTTGTTGGTGTCCTTCCAGGTCTCGGAGCCGGGCTCGCCGGGCCCCGGAATGACGTACTTGCGCCACAGCTCTTTGCCCGTCGCGGCATCGACCGCGAGGATGTAATCGCGCACGCCGTTGTCGCCGCCGGATGCGCCGACGATGATCTTGTCCTTGACCGGCAGCGGCGCCGCGGTGAACTGCAGGCCGTTCTGGCCGTCGGAAATATTGGTCTCCCAAACGGTTTTGCCGGTGTCCTTGTTGGTGGCGACAAGCCGCGCGGGATGGTTCGCGACTGAAATGACGAAATTGCCCCACAGGGCGACACCGCGGTTCGCATCGGGCGCCTTCTCCTGGCCCGGATCCATGCGCCACACGATGCGGCCGACATCGCCGGAGCGGGCATCGATCTTGTAGACCACGCCCCACAGGTCGATCACGTAGAGGAATCCATCCTCCGCAATCGGCGTCGATTCATTGTTCTCGTTGACCGACGTGCCGCCGATCGCGACGGCGTAGGCGAGTTTCAGCGACTTGATGTTGTTCTTGTTGATCTGCTCGAGCGGCGAATAGCGCTGCGAGTCATAGGTGCGGTGATTGGTGAGCCAATTGCCGGGCTCGGGATTGGCGAGCCGTTCCGGCGTGACGTCGGCGGCGATCGCCGGGGCGGCGAGCGCGGCGGCGCCAGCGAGCAGAAGCGCGCGCAGGCAACGGTAGTGACGAGATTCCATGATGGTTCCTCCCTCGATGACTGGTTGTTGGCTTAAGTCTTATCATGCATCGTCGGCAGATTGAAATTGCGACGGCAGCCGGATTGCGCCGCTGCAATCTCTCGCGGATTGCGAGTTTTGCCGCGCAAAATTTGCGCGCGTCGATCAGTGCCTGTCCGACATCATTCCTGATTGAACGGGCTGCACTTCGCGTTTTCCGCGAAGCGACGGTCGAAGCTGACCGTTCCGCCATCGATCGGAACCAAGGTTGGCGGCAATTGGCGCGTGTATTGATTGACGATCACTGACTTCTTGTCGGGAGCGAGGCTCACGCGGACCGGTTCGAGCACCTTGCCCTTCTGCGCCCCGGTGAGATCGAGACTGTAAGCGCCCATCAGCTGCCCGCCGAATTTGACGTTGGCGAGCCCTCGCCCGGTGACCGCGGATTCGGGAATGTAGACTTCCATTTTTGCGTCGCCATTCTCGCAGGAGAACACGCGGCGCATCGCAACATCCGCGCCGAATGCCGGAACGGCGATGCCGGTCATCGTCATGGCAAGGGTCAAGGCGGCAAGCTTCATCTCAAATTCCTTCCTGGTGTGACGCGCAGACCTTTGCGGACAACGCTGCCGCCTGACTGCCGCGCACCGCAATCTTCGCCAGAGTTAACGCTTATGAAGACGGCAACAGTTGGGAACGCGCCCCGTCGCAACTGCCGATCGTGCGCGCGCGAGACACGTCACACGTGCTCACAAGGCGCCTTGTGAGGAAAGCGCAGGGCTTAGCTTCACGGTCTCGATCGGCGGCTTCGGCTTTCGAACCTGGCCGAGGACGGTGATGGGCGGCGGGCCCGGGAACGGAGGGATGGGCGCACCGGGCGCGAGATCGGGAAGGGGAAGCACGCGGTAGCGGCCGATCAGGTCCTGCAGCGCAATCAATGAACGATCGATCTCGGTCGCGGCCGGCATGGGCACGCCGATGGCGAGCCGCTCCAGGGCGACCCGATAGCAGGCGGCGCGCGCCATCAGCGACCACTGCACCCAGCTGACGACAAGCTTGTTCTCCGCGACGCGTGCCATGGCATTGGCCCGCTCCCAGTCCGAGACCGTCGAGACGGCGGCCATGTTGGCCTGGCGTACGCGATCCATTTCGAGGACGCGTCGCGCCAGCAGGAAGAATGGGGGGATGCGCGTACGGTCGTTGCGGACGTCATCGCCCAACTGCGCATAGCGCGCCGCTTCCGAACGATAGGTGGCCGCCAGCAGCCGGTGCACATAGGCCTCCTGGTCGAAGCGCCACCAATTGGGATGGAAGATGCGGCCGATGCCGTATTCGTTGAGGACGCTGTACCATTGCGCGCGGTCGAACGGCGACTCGATCAGCGGATAGGCAAGATCGCGAAGCAGCCGCTCGTCATCGGTGAGCGGATATTCGGAGACCGGGGCGCCGTTGCCCATCGCGGCCGTGGCGCCGACCCAGTCATGGATGCCGTCTGCTACAAGCCCGGGCTTGACGCGGTCGAAGTCTCCATTGACGGCGCAGCCGCCGAGCAAAAGCCCGGCAGCGAGCGCAGCAAGGACGCCGACCGATGCGCCAACGCGCTGCGAAGCTACGCTCATGTTCGCGATGCGCGCCGCCGACGTTTTCCGCCCGAAGGCGTCTTAGGCGATTGGCTGGGCGATTGGCTGGGCGACTTGTTGGGCGATTCGTCTTGCGCGTTGCCTGGTGCCGTTGCGGCGCGCTCGACGCGGACCACAGGCAGGATGATCACGGTGGCGTCGTAAGGCGGCGCGGGCGGCAATTCGCGCACAATTCGTCGCACTTCCGGAAAGGTAATGACCGCACCCATATCGCCTCCTGGAGGATCGCGAATCGCCGAGCCCCCCCACCGGGTGCGGCGATGGCAACGATTAGCGCCGGGCATGGTTAACGCTCCGCTAACGGCGCCCGAGGTAGAAGGTGGCGGCGAATCCATTTGGGCGGGCAACAAGGTTAACGGCGTGAACGAAGAGAATTCGACTCAGAATTCGACCCCGAATGAAGTCCTGATGGGGCTTGGCGCTCGGCCGGGCGCCGACATGACGGCGCGGCTCCTGCTCGCGCTTACGGCTCTTTATACGCAGAAGGCCAACCACTCGCAGGAAGAACAGCGCCACTACGAGGAGCTGGCGCTGCGCCTCATCGAGCGCGTCGACGGGGCGACCCGCACCACCGTCGCCGGTATCCTGCAGGGGTATGGCCACGCCCCGATCGCGATTTTGCAGCGGCTCGGGGTTGCACCGCCTGCGGCCGAGGAATTTACGGCACCGGCCGAAAGCACCGCTGCTGCAGTTTCGGCCGTTGCTGCAGCTTCTGAGGATCAACCGGCTACCTCGCTTCCGCGCGACGAGGCTGCACAGCCGGTTGAACCGAGCGCGATCGCATCGCTTCCAACCGAGGACCTGCCGGGTCCTGCCGAACTCGGCGACGCCTTCTTTGCGGCCTCGGCAGCTGAGCGGCGGCGGCTGCTTTCGCTGTTGCCGTCCGAGACCATGGATGTGAGCGCGAGTGAGACCGAGCCCCAAAATGCCGGGTCACCCTTCGCGGCCCTCGATGCCGCCGCGTTGGAAGGCCGGATCGGCCAGTTCTTTCGCGAATTCGAACGCTGTCTTGCGATTCCGCGGAGCCTGTGCGAGCGCATCGTCAACGATGCGTCGGGCGAGCCGATGGTGGTGGCGGCGCGCGCGAGCAATATGCCGATCGCGGTGCTGCAGCGCGTCCTGCTGCTCGTCAATGCAGCCGTCGGCCGTTCGGTCCAGCGCGTCTACGATCTCACCGAGCTTTATCACGACCTCGACCGCGGCGCGGCGGTCAAGCTTCTCGCGCTATGGCGCACGCAGGCAAAGCCTGATGTTGCGCCCGCCGAGCCTATCGAAAGCAAGGCTGGCCAGCGCGAGTTGTCGGCGGCGGCTTTGCGCTCGCGCTTCGGCGCGCTCGCCGCGCGGGTCAAGGATCAGGCCGTCAACCCACGACCCGGTCAAGGAAGTTTCGCCCGTCGCGATCTTCGATCTCGATGATCCACACGTCGGGATCAAATCGAACCTGGCGGGTCAAATAGGCTTCGGCATCCGCGTCAGCCGCCGGCATGACCTTGAGCGCCGGACTGAACGCGCGGTCGGTCGGAGATTGCTCGGCAAAAGCTGACTGCGGGGCCGGCGCGAAGACGTCGGCGGTGCCGTCAAGGCGATTGACCTTGATGAAGATCGCGCCGGCCTCATCGGCGCCGCGCCGGCGCACGGCGGCGAATATGCCTTCGACGAAACACCGCCGCACATAGGCCGCGACCCACAATCCGGATTTCAGGCGCATGTCGATGGGCTTTTTTTTCGTCGGCGTCGGGTCTTCTTATATCAGCGTGGCGGCAGCTTCTCGATGCCGTTTGTGGACACCTGAGCTACCGCGTCGACAACGCGGATGCCCCTGATTCTGAATTCGGGCGCGATCTCGGCGAGCGGCACCAGCACGAAGGCCCGTTCGAACACGCGCGGATGGGGCAATGTCAGGCCCGGCTCGTCGATCGCGACCTCGTCGTAGGCGATGATGTCGATGTCGAGCGTGCGCGGTCCCCAGCGCTGCTCGTGAGCACGGTCGCGGCCGAACGCGGTCTCGATGCGGAGTGCCCGTTCGAGGAGCACGCATGGCGCAAGCGCGGTCTCGACCACGAGCGCGAGGTTGGTGAAGGCCGGCTGATCGGTCACGCCCCACGGCGGGGTCGTGTAATCCGATGAGCGTGCGACGAGCCGCACCGCGTCTCCATCGCACAATGCCGCCACAGCGTGGTCGAGCGTCGTGCGCACGTCGTGTCCGCCGTAGCCGACATTGCCGCCGATCGAGATCAGCGCTCGCGCCATGACATCCGCAGCGTATCGATGCGCCGAAGCCCGTTCACGACTGCTGCCCGATCGCGGTCATGATGCGCAGCGCCTGAACCGTCTCGGCAACGTCGTGGGCGCGGATGATCGCCGCGCCGTGCTCGACGGCGAGCACATGGGCGGCGATCGAGCCGCCGAGGCGGCGGTCGGGCGACGCCGGCGTCACCGCATTGATGAAGCGCTTGCGCGAGGCGCCGACGAGAAGCGGCAGTCCGAACCGGCGCAAGCGATCGAGCCGCGCGATCGCCGTCATGCTCTGCTCCGGCGTCTTGCCGAAACCGATGCCGGGATCGAGCACGATCGCGTCGCGGGCGATCCCGGCGCGGTCCGCGATCGCAAGCGAGCGTTCAAAAAACGCTTCGATGTCCTTGATGATGTCGAGGTGCGGATCGGCCGCTTCGCGATTGTGCATGATGATCACGGGCACGCTGCGGCGCGCGACAAGCTTCGCCATGTCGGGATCGCGCTGCAGGCCCCAGACATCATTCGCCATCGCGGCTCCCTGATCGAGCGCCCATTTCGCCACTTCGGCCTTCATCGTGTCGATCGAGACCGGCGTGCCGAAGCGCACCACGGCGGGCAGCACGGCCGCGAGCCGATGCAACTCCTCCGCGGCTGAAACGGCTTCGGCCCCGCCGTAGGGTCGCGTCGATTCCGCGCCGATATCGATGATATCGGCGCCGTCCGCGATCATTTGTTGCGCATGGGCAACCGCCACGTCAGGCTTGAGAAATACACCGCCGTCGGAAAAGGAATCCGGCGTGACGTTCAAAACTCCCATCACGATCGGGCGCCGCAACGCCAAGAGCTGCGTCAGGAACCCCGCGCCGTGCGTCGGCGCAGCCTGCCTCGCAGTCGAGTGGGATGCCGTCGTCATGACTTTGCATGTGTGCGGTTGCTTCGGCGCTGTCAACAGAGTCCCGGCTGTCCAGCGCAAATCGTCCGCCGTTCCGGCCGATCGCAATGTCATGCCCGTGAACGCGGGCATCCGGCATCCCCGGCCTTCTGCTTGGAAGCGATGTGATCGAAAACGACGCGCGGTGGCTACTGGGTCGCCCGGTCAAGCCGGGCGACGACGAGGCTTCGTGTGCTATGCGTCATTGCGGGGCGCCGTAGCAAAGCGGAGGCGAGCCCGGAATCCATAACCCCGGTCTATGGTTATGGATTCCGGGCTGCCGGCCGCGCCGGCCTCCGGAATGACAATGAGGAGGGATCTACGCCGCGCCTTTGCGGTTCTGGCGGTTGTTGACAAGGTCGTCGACGACGGCGGGTTCCGCGAGCGTCGAGGTGTCGCCGAGATTGGCGAATTCGCCTTCGGCGATCTTGCGCAGGATTCGCCGCATGATCTTGCCGGAGCGCGTCTTCGGCAGGCTTGGGGCGAACTGGATCATGTCGGGCGAGGCGATCGGGCCGATCTCCTTGCGCACCCAGCCCACGAGCTCCTGGCGCAGCGCCTCGGTCGGCTGCTCGCCGGCCATCAACGTCACATAGGCATAGATGCCCTGCCCCTTGATGTCGTGCGGGTAACCGACGACCGCGGCCTCCGACACTTTCGGATGGGCGACGAGCGCCGATTCGACTTCGGCGGTGCCGAGCCGATGGCCCGCGACGTTGATCACATCGTCGACGCGGCCGGTGATCCAGTAGTAGCCGTCGGCATCGCGCCGGCAGCCGTCGCCGGTGAAATATTTTCCCTGATAGGTGGAGAAGTACGTCTGCACAAACCGCTCGTGATCGCCGTAGACGGTGCGCATCTGCCCCGGCCAGGAATTGGCGATGCACAGATTGCCGGTCGCCTCGCCGTGCAGCACCTTGCCCTCCCCATCGACGATCTCGGGCTGCACGCCGAAGAACGGCAGCGTCGCCGAGCCCGGCTTGAGCTTGATCGCGCCGGGGAGCGGCGTGATGAGGATGCCGCCGGTCTCGGTCTGCCACCACGTGTCGACGATCGGGCAGCGCCGCTCGCCGACCACGCGGTGATACCACTCCCACGCTTCCGGATTGATCGGCTCGCCGACGGTGCCGAGGAGCCGCAGCGTCTTGCGCGAGGTCTTCGTCACCGGTGCGTCGCCGCCCTGCATCAGGGCGCGGATCGCCGTCGGGGCGGTGTAGAAGGTGTTGACCTTGTGCTTGTCGATGACTTCCCAGAACCGCGAATTGGTCGGGTAGTTCGGCACGCCCTCGAACATCAGCGTGGTGGCGCCGTTCGCGAGCGGACCGTAGACGATGTAGCTGTGCCCGGTCACCCAGCCGACGTCGGCCGTGCACCAATAGATGTCGCCGTCATGATAATCGAACACGTATTGATGCGTGATCGAAGCGAACACGAGATAGCCGGCGGTCGTGTGCAGCACGCCCTTTGGTTTGCCGGTCGAGCCTGACGTGTAGAGGATGAAGAGCGGATCCTCGGCGCTCATCGGCTCGCAGGGACATTCGGCCGGCACCGTCTTTTCGATCTCGTCGTAATAGACGTCGCGCCCCGCCTTCATGGTGACGGCTGCGCCGGTGCGGCGGACGACGATGATCGAGGCGACGCCGCCGGCGCGCTCGGCGGCCATGTCCGCGTTCGATTTGAGCGGCACCTTGCGGCCGCCGCGCACGCCCTCGTCGGCGGTCACGACGATGCTCGACTTCGCATCCTCGATGCGGCCCGCGAGCGAGTCCGGCGAAAATCCCCCGAACACCACGGAATGGATCGCGCCGATACGCGTGCAGGCGAGCATCGCGAACGCGGCCTCCGGGATCATCGGCATATAGATGGTGATGCGGTCGCCCTTCTTGGCGCCGCGCGCCTTGAGGACATTGGCGAACCGGCTCACCTCGGCTTGCAGCTGGCGGTAGGTGATCTTGCGGTCGTCCTTCGGATCATCGCCCTCCCAGATGATGGCGACCTGGTCGCCGCGCTTTGCCACGTGCCGGTCGATGCAGTTGTGGGCGACGTTGGTGACGCCGTCCTCGAACCATTTGATCGAGACGTTGTGCGGATCGTAGGAGGTGTGCTTGACCTTGGTGAATGGCTTGAACCAGTCGATGCGCTTCGCCTCCTCGCCCCAGAATCCGTTCGGATCCTTGATCGAGCGCTGGTACATCGCGGCGTATTTCGCCGCATCGATGAAGGCGCGCTTTTTCCATTCTTCCGGAACGTCATAGACCTGGTCACCCATCTGCCACTCCTTGGCGCTTTGCGCGTTTCCTCGGGCATTATTATGCGCCCCGGATTCCGAGCGCCACAAGCCTTCCCATGTCACACCTTGGTAGGTACTGAGTTGACCGAACGCAAATCGCCGTATGCTATGCTTCGGGTTCATTCGACCTCGCCGGCGACGGCGTCATTGGAGGAAAAGTGATGTTGAAAGTGAAGCTGTTGGCGCTGTGTTTCGCTCTCGGACTAGGCATCGGCCCGCTCGCGGCGCAGCCCGCGCCGCCCGCGTCGGACGCCTCGCTGGCGGCGGCAAAGGCACTGATCGTTGCGATGCATGCAACCAATCAGTTCAAGGCGATCCTGCCCAACATCATGCAGGCACTGAAGCCCGCGGTCGTCCAGGGGCGGCCCGACGCGGAGAAGGATTTCAACGTCATCGTGCCGGTGATCGTCGAGGGCATGACCGCGCGCGTCGATGAACTCGCCAATGATTTGGCTGGGGTCTACGCGCGCAACTTCACCGTCGACGAACTCAATCAGCTGGCGGCGTTCTACCGCAGCCCCGTGGGAGAGGCGCTCGTCGCCAAGACGCCCGCGATCACCCAGCAAAGTCTGGTGATCGGCCAGGCTTTCGGCCAGAAGGTCGCCGCCGAAATGCAAACCCGCATCGCCGAAGAAATGCGCAAGCGCGGACATTAGTCGATTGCGAGTCGATTGCGGCTCCCGGGAGGATGCCAGGTGGCAGTGGTCATGAATATCATTAAATGATAGTCCTTAGCATGGAGGCAAAATGCCATCGAGTTACACGCTAGGGAAACATTTCGAGCAGTTCATCGGCTCGCTGGTAAAGAGCGGACGCTATGCATCGGCCAGCGAAGTGATGCGGGACGGCCTGCGCCTCTTGGAGGAGCGCGAGAAGCTCCGGGAGGCTAAGCTGGAAGCGCTGCGACGTGAAATCGCCACAGGCCTGAACAGCGGACCTAGCGAACCCTTGGACATGGCCATGATCAAGGCCGAGGCGCGGAAACAGCGAAACACCGCCGGGCATGGCTGAAATCTTCCGCCGGCCGCAGGCACAGTTCGATCTGATCGAAATCTGGACTTTCATTGCTGACGATAACGAGGTCGCAGCCGATCGCGTGCTGGACCGGATCGACAGTGTCCTGCGCATGCTCAGCGAACAACCCGAGGCCGGCCGCGCGCGGCCTGAAAATCGTGGTGAAACCCACAAGAAGAAACGGCAAGGCAGGGCGGATCGCGTTTAGCTCGCTCTCCAAGGCAGCAACGTCATGCTCCGCGAAAGCGAGGGCTTTGCAGAAGTAGCGAGTGATGATTCTCTTTGCGAGGAGATTCGCGAGGGGAAGCGATGTCGGAACGGCGCATTGGTCAGTTGAGCTTTGCGGATGGTCTGGTGGCTGATGCGGCCTGGGCGAACGGGACGCTGAGGCGGATTTCTGAACTGGTCGATTGGAAGGAAGTCGAGGTGCTTGTCGGAGGACTGCGCAGCGGCGCGATGGGCGCGCCGGGTTATCCGGCGCTTGCCCTGTTCAAGGCGCTTTTGCTCCAGCAGTTTTATGGGCTGTCTGACCCGCAGCTTGAGGAAGCCCTGGCCGACCGGCTGTCGTTCCGCCATTTCCTCGGGCTTGCGCTGACAGACCCCGTGCCGGACCACTCGACCCTGTGGCGCTTTCGCGAACAACTGACCCGGAGCGGGTTGGCCGAGCGCGCCTTCGCATTGATCACAGGTCAGATCGAACGGTCGGGCTTTGTGTTGAGGCGCGGCACACTGATCGACGCGTCGTTGGTACAAGCGGCGGTCAATCCACCGCCCCCACCGGCCAAGCCCCAGCCGCCCGATGCCGATGGTCGGCCGGCGAACAAGCTGGTGAAGAGCCCGCTTGATCCTGATGCGGCTTGGTCGAAGAAGCAGGGCAAGTACTTCTTCGGCTACAAGGCGCATATCGCGATGGATCAAGGCAGCCGCATCGTTCGACGCGCGCAATTCACCGCAGGCAATATCAACGAGAGCGTGCCGGCCGATCGATTGATCTGCGGAGACGAGCAGACGGTTTATGCCGACAAGGCCTATGACAGCAATGCACGACGAGCCCATCTCAAGGCGCTTGGGATTCGTGATGGAATTGCCCGTCGCGGCAACCGCTGGCACAGGATGGGCCGGTGGATGGCACGTCGCAACGAGTTGATCTCCCACGCCCGCGCTCCGATCGAACCGCTGTTTGCATTGCTTAAGAATGCCCACGGTTTCGCTCGTGCCCGCTATCGAGGCCTCGCGCGCAATGCGGGCGCCTTCTATCTCGCCGTCCTCGCGATGAACCTCAGACGATGGAGCCTGCTGCATCCAGCATGATCGACCGTCAACGGCCCAAAGCCACACCATCACACGCTTCCTAAAATCTGCATTCGACATCAGGCCAGTCGCCCTGCAACTTATGCAAAGTCCTCGCGAAAGCGGAGCATCCAGTAACCCGCAGCTGATGGGAAGAAGCTTGCCGTGCCAAAAGCAAACTCAAGTGGCTACTGGATCGCCCGGTCAAGCCGGGCGATGACGGAATTGTCGTGGTGGCGCCGTGTGGTTACCGCGGATCTGTAAGCCACGAACGCGCGGTTCGCCGAGCCAGCCGGCGTTGTTGCGGGAACCGCACTACTCGGCGGCCTCGTTCGAGATCGGCTCGACGCCGATCACCAGCCGCTGGCCCAATTCGCGCAGCACCGCAACAAGCGTGCTCAGCTTGGTCGGGTGTTTGGGGTCGAGCAGGCGCCTCGCCTCTTTCCCGTCCTTGCCGATACGACGGGCGAATTCGCTTTTGCTGAGGCCGGCTTCGCGCACAGCCTCGATCAACGCCAGCTTGGCGGCGACCTCGGCATCGACGGCGATCGGCACCAAGCCGCGCCCGCGTCGTGAGGCCTTCGGCAGCGGCAGCCCCCGCTCGGGATAAGTGAGCAGCGCAAGGCCAAGCGCTTCCTCTGCCTGCGCGTAGGCGTCGGCCTCGTCATCGCCTTGGGTGATTGCTTCCGGCACATCGGGGAACGACACGACAATGCCGTGCTCATCTCCCGGTTCGAAGTGCGCCAAATACACGAACTGCTTCATGGTCACCTGCGCACGGGACGCGCAAAAACGCTACGGATCATCCAGACCAAGTGCTTTTAGAATTTTCTTCGCGGTCTTTGGATCAATCTCTCTCGACGGCAGCGTGGTCACCTTGTTGCCGACCCACACCTGCCGATTCGGTAGGAGCTGGTTAGAAAACCTGTTAGCCGACGATGCTGCTATTTGCCGGATGGCTCAATGCCTGGCGGATTCTTCGGACGCCTATGGGACGCTTTCGTTAGCATTGGTGGAAGATGCGAAAATTGTTGTAACAAGACTTCTCCGAGCCGCGGTTTCGGGAAAGGAAGGCTCTCAGTAAATTTGTCGAGGCGAATGACGAGATGTCGGAAGTCAAGAATGTATTTTCGAATTTCTGTAGGACTGAGGTCGTGTTCGGGCTTATCAGCGGTACGTCCGAGCAATTCGCTAACGAGATTGTACGGCGATGGTCTCAGTCGCGGAGCGCCAAATTCAAACTCGATTGAACCATCAGGCAAGTCCTTTTCGCCTATGACATCGTGTTCAATGCCATAGTGTGCGAGTTTGTTTCGATTGTCGTTCCCATCCTTGAGGTCTTTCTGGAGTTCGCCGTCTGCGCTATTCCAATCCGCTCTTAATTTTTTGTGAGCTTTATCTTTCAATGATAGATCAACCATTTTGCTAATCATCCGGTGGCGTCCCTCAAAGCTTTCGGTGCTGTAGTAAACGATGGAGGCAAGTTCAGCTTGCGGCGCGCCTAACATCTTCATGAAAAGTGCGAAATGCATCACCTCGACGTGCTGCCAAATGATAAGACCTGTTCCGATATGGTAGGCTAGGTCCTCAAATTCAGATGGTGATGATGACATGCCGCGCTCTCACAAACGGGGACGACGTTTTTGATCCACAGGAAGCCGATCGGCGCTTTGAAGCAGCACTTCGCGGGACTCGTTCGGTGGGGCACAAGCCGCTTTCGGAAATGAAGGTTGGCAAACGTAAGCCAAAGCCCGTTCCAAAGCCATGTAAGAAAACTCGACAGCGAGTTGCCATCGGCGAGACGCGAGCCATGCCCGCGCTTAAAAGCCGAAATCGAGTTGCAAGTCAGATTCACGATTGGACAGAGGTGGGGTGTATGCGCGGAAGAAATCTTCCACGTATAAGCGCTCCCCCTTCACCCAACGCGCATAACGCTTGACGTATACGAACTTCGGCGCCTTCCCATGGATTGACATGGGATGGGCCTCCTCTGTTTGGCGAGCACACACCCCGCTTGCGGCCTGAGACGCAAGGCCGGCTGCGGACAACAGAGAAGTTGCCGATGGCGACTTACTCTGAGTTTACCACTGTCAACGATCAGTTATGTGTTAGCAGAGTTGCGCTTCTTACGGCCCCGGCCCAGGATCGGCTCTCAGCAGTAGGGTCTCGCCGCGAATGCAGCAGACTTGAATCTAAGAGGGCGCACGGAGATCGGACCCTACGCACCTGCGGAGGCACGATGGACGTACAGCGCTTTCTGATCGGGCTTGGAGTCATCATCCTTCTCGCGGGGATCATGTGGCCGCTACTGACGCGGATCGGGCTCGGTCGCTTGCCTGGCGACATCGTGTTTCAACGCGGCGGCGCTACGTTCTATTTTCCGTTGGTCACCTGCATCATCGTCAGCATCGTGCTGAGCGTCGTCCTCTGGCTGTTCAACCGGTGACGATTTCTGATTGCGCAATCGGCCACCTGTGATAGTATTCCTATCTGACCAAGGCGACTGGTTTGGCGAGGCACTCCTCCTGGCCGAACTGCTGTTGGTTGCGCCTTCCGCGCACCGGCAGGACATAGCAATCGAGACCGTCACGATGAAAGCCTTTGATTTAACAAGAAAATTTCCGTCCGCGCCTCAAAACGATACCCTGTTCGTCGCCAAATTTTCACTGTTCCGATCGCCAGGGAAGCGGAGGCAACCCATTGCATCGACATCGGAATCTGACGCCCGGATGAGCGCGATGGCCTGATTTTTGGGTTTTCCCTGCTATTTTCCCTGTTCTCAGGGAAACGCGGGCGTCACCGGCCGGCGAGGCAACCGGCCGCGAACAGCGCGGCGCCCAAGCCGAGGCAAGCGGGGACGGCGGCCCAGAGCCAAAGCTCTTGTGCGGTGGCGAGGTAGACGATGGCGGCACCGATGCCGGCGGCGGCTGCCGTCGCGAGGACGGCGAGCGCCCATCCCGGGCAGAACGGCTTCGGGCCGCCGCGGCCGAGGAGCGGGCCGATGACGAGCGGCGCGAGCGAAAGCTGGGCGCAGCCGAATGCGAACAGGAGCGCGAGGAACGTGCTGCTGGTGAAGCTCACCGCGAACACCGCATCGGCAACGAAGAACGCCACAGCGATCACGACGCAGAGGACTGCTCCGATCATCGTAATGCGCCGCTCTGCCGTTGCCTCCTGCGACGCCCGCGCCTCGGACGAGGCGGCGTCCGACGTTGGCAGGAGGTCGTAGCGAACGGCGGCGAGGCTCGCGGAGAGCGCCGCGGTCGTCGTCGACAACGCGATCGCCAGCACCGCGACGAGTAGCAGCGACAGCGTCCACTCGGCGACGAAGTTCTGGTCGGAGACCATTTGCGCGACGAAGGCCTGCACCGCATCCGACCCATCCGGCGCCAGGCTCAGGGTCGCGACGGCGCCGAACATGCACAGGAAGAGCCACATCAGCGGGCTCTCCACCGCATAGGTCACGAAGAACTCCCTGAGCGCCGCCGGCCATTGACCGGGGCCGAAATAGCTCCAGTCGCGATCCTTCTCGAATGCCGCAAGGCGCTGCCAATTGACGATGTCGACGATCGGATAGGCGAGCGGGAAGAGCACGAGCGCCGCAAATCCCCACGCCGGCACCCGCGATGTCGTCTGCACCGCGGCGGCGCTGTCGCTCGCGATCACGGGCAGCCCCAGGGAATACAATTCCATCCCGGCGACGACGATCACCAGCACCGCGACGACGGAAATTGTGGTGTTCAAGACCTTCTGGAACCGCCGCAGCCGCCGGAAGCGCGAAGGCTCGCGCTCGTTCGGATCGGCAGCGCTGCCGCGGAGCGAAGTGCTGTCGATGTAGCGGTTGCGCCGATAGATCAGGAGGACCGCGCACAGCACGACGATCGCGGCGATCGCGAAGGTGCCGCGCGGCGGCATCGTGCGCAACGTCGAGATCTGCAGATAGATGAGGAACACCGTCGAGGTGAAGAGGCCGAACAGGAGGATGCCGAGCTGCAGCTGCGCCGAGTGCATCACGCCCGAATGCCCGGACAGCATGGTCATCACCGCAGCGAGCACGAGAAGGCCGACGATCCAGATGTAGGTGGCGGCGCTGTCGCCGGAGAGCATCGGCTTGATCACGTTCGCGACGCCGATAAGTTCGCACAGAATGAAGCCCGCGAGTGCGAACACCGTGAGGCATGCCGCAAGGCGGCGCACCCGCGGATCATTTCCGCAGAGCCGCGCGGCAAAATCGTTCACGGTGATCGAGCCGTCGCTTGCGAGCGCACGGCCCAGGAAATCAAGGAGATGCCGGCGCAAGGCGTAGACCAGCAGCACGCCCAACGCGAAGGCGACCGCGACGACGATCGCCGGCCGGAAATCCCCTGCCGCGCCCCAGGCAAAGAAAGGCCCGAAAGTCGCCATCCTGATTGCATAAGCGATCGACGAATTTTGGATCACCCGCGGCAGGGTGCGGTCGGATGTCACGAAGGTGTCTTGTTTGCGGAAGTCTTGCGCGCGCGGGTATGCTTTGCGCCGCAACAGCAAAATCGGTACAACGAAAATGCCGATGGCGATGATCGGCGCGAGAAATGCAGTCCAGGACATGTTCCATCGGACCTGTTGACGCGGCCGACATTGCCCAGCGCGTCGATGATGCGCAAGGCCGCAGTGGGGATGAGCGGGCGTCGCTCCGCGGATAGCGATGAACCGGAGTGCGACAATCCGTAATGAGATGGGGCGGGGCGGGAATGACGTCGCTATTCGAACAGGGAACTCGACACCAAGAGCGGGCTAATGCGTGCGGCGGGCGAAGTGCCAGCAGGCGCTGCGGCGCATGGGTTCTAGCTGTGGCGATCGCCGCTGCGATCGCGCTTGTTTCATGGCACGGCGCGCAGGCTGATACTCCGCGCACGCACGTCTATCTTCTGCGCGGCTGGTTCGGCGTGTTCTCGACCGGGCTCGACAGCGTCGCCGACGAGCTGAAATCCAAGGGGATCGATGCGGTCGTGGAAGGCCATCTGTCGTGGTCGAATTCGGTCGCCGAGATCGTGCGCGATCGCGCCGCCGGCAAGACCGGCCCGCTGGTGCTGGTCGGCCACTCGCAGGGCGCGAACAACGTGATCGACATGGCGCGCTCGCTCGAGACGCACAAGATCACGGTCGACCTTTTGATTACGCTCACGCCGTTCCTGCAGAACCCGATCCCGGCGAACGTCGTTCACGCGATCAACTTCTACCAGGCGCCCGGCTGGGGCGCGCCGCTCGAGGGCGACAAGGGATTCCACGGCAAGATTACGAACGTCGATCTCGCGAGCGACATCACGATCACCCACGTCAGCATCGACAAAAGTTCCAAGGTGCAGGCGCAAATTCTGCGCGAGATCGAAGCCCTCGCCCAACAGACCGCCGAACGGAAGAAGTAGCGCGCGGCCCTCCTGTGGCGCCGGGGCCCAGTCCGAGAGCCGTCAGGATTGCAGCGCCCGTCTCACCGTTTCGGTGATGCGGTCTGCCGTCGGCAGGATCATGTCCTCGAGGATGTCGGCAGCGGGCAGCGGCACGTGCGGGGTCGTGATCCGCACGGGCGGCCCGTCGAGGTCGTAGAAGGCCTCGTCGGCGACGATCGACACGATTTCGGCGCCCCAGCCGCACAACCGGGGATTCTCCTCGACGGTGAACAGGCGATGGGTGCGGCCGACCGAGCCGAGGATCGTTCTCGTGTCGAGCGGCACCAGCGAGCGCACATCGATCACCTCGCAATCGATGCCTTGCTGCGCAAGCTTGCCTGCAGCGTCGAGTGCGCGCGGCACCATAAGCGCGAGTGCCACGATCGTGGCGTCCTTGCCGGGGCGAACGATGGTCGCCTGCCCGAGTGCATCGACGATCTCGCCGTCCGGCACCTCGCCCTTCACCGGGTAGAGCGACTTGTGCTCAAAAAAGATCACGGGATCGGGATCGCGTACCGCAGCCGCCATCAGGCCGATGACGTCGCGCGGATTGGAAGGTGCCACCACCTTCAATCCCGGGATCATCATGCACCAGTTCTCGACGCTCTGGCTGTGCTGGGCGCCGAACCGCGAGCCGGCGCCGTTGCCGGTGCGCACCACCAGCGGGCATTTGAGCTGGCCGTTCGACATGTAGCGGCTCTTGGAGAACTCGTTTGCGATGTAGTCGAAGCACACCGCGAAGAAGTCCGAGAACATGATCTCGGCGATCGGCTTGAGGCCGGTCATCGCGGCCCCCATGGCGGCGCCCATGATGGCCTGCTCGGAAATCGGCGTATCGCGCACGCGCTTCGGGCCGAACTGCTCGTAGAGCCCGACCGTCGCCTTGAACACGCCACCCGCCTTGGCGACGTCCTCGCCGAAGAAGATCACGTCGGGGTCGCGCGCCATCTCCTGGGCGATGCCGCGGGCGACCGCGTCGCGATAGGTCAGTTCCGCCATGCGAAACCTCCATCCGCATAAACGTCGGTGCACAGGATGTCGGCCGGCGGCATCGGCGCCGCCTTGCATTTCTCGGTCGCCTCATCGACGACGCGGCGCACGTCCTTCTCGATGCCGACGATGACATCCTCGCTGACGCCAAACTGGCGGAGCCGCTCGCGATAGAGCTTGACCGGATCGTGTTTCTTCCACTCGTCGAGTTCGCCTTCGGGGCGGTATTTCGCCGGGTCGGCGCGCGAGTGGCCGCTGTGGCGATAGGTGATCGCCTCGATCAATGATGGCCCTTTGCCGGCGCGGGCGCGCACATAGGCGGCGGCCGCGGTCCGGTAGACGACGTCGGCATCGTTGCCGTCGATGATGATGCGGTCGAGGCCGTAGGCCGATGCGCGGTCGGCGGCCGGATGTTCGACTGCGGTCACCTCGCCGATCGGCGTGTATTCCATGTAGAGATTGTTCTCGCACACGAACACCACCGGCAGCTTCCAGACCGCCGCGAAATTCAGCGCCTCGTGAAAGGCGCCGATGTTCGTCGTGCCGTCGCCGAAGAAGCACACCGTCACGTCGTCCTGCCCCTTGTATTGCGCGCGCAACGCAGCCCCGCAGGCGATCGGCAGATGCGCGCCGATGATGGCGTAGGAGCCCATCACGCCGTGTTCGACGGAGGTCAGATGCATCGAGCCGCCCTTGCCACGCATCAAACCGTTGTCGCGCTGCATCAGTTCGCCAAGTACCTTCTCGACCGGGACGCCGCGCGCCAGCGTATGGGCGTGACCGCGGTAAGTACAGAACGAAAGATCGCCCGGCTTCATGGCGGTGGCGAAGCCAGCCGCGATCGCTTCCTGCCCGAGCGAGAGGTGGCTCGTGCCTTTGACCAGGTTCTGCAGGAACAGGTCGAACGCGCGCTGCTCGGCTTCGCGCAACTCGAATTGGGTGCGGTAGAGACGGAGCCGCGTCGCCTCGCCGATATCATCATTTGCCCGGTCGAAGACGGGCATCGGGGCAGTCGCGGGCTTCTTCATTGATTCCACCTGAAAACCGGCCAGCGCCGGCGAAAAACGCTGCCCGTCTCTATCAGGCTTGGCCCGGATCGTTCAACCGGCGTGTTCGCCGACGTCACGGGTGGCGACACGCCGCGACCACGTCGATCGCCGTTGTTTTCGCGAACGCCTCCCCATACGCTCGGTGAACCAGCCCGAGCGCGACCACGCCAGATCCGGAGGCTTCATGCAGAAATCATTTGTCCGCGGCGAACGCCCGCAGCAGCGCGGCTACTCGCCCGCGGTCATCACCCAGGGCGAAGGCAAGATCATCTGGCTTGCCGGCCAGGGCGGCCACATCGATGACGCCGGCAAGTCGCTCGCCGGCGACTTCGAAGCGCAGTGCCGGCAGACGTTTCGCAACATCGAGAAGACCCTCGGCCAATCCGGCGCAAAGCTTTCCGACATGGTGACCATGACGGTCTTCCTGATCGATGCGCGCTACACGACCCGCATGACCGAAATCCGCCGCGAGATTTTCGGCAACGATTTTCCGGCAAGCGCCGCGATCACGGTCACGGGCTTTGCCGATCCCAACATGATGATCGAAATTCAGGGCGTCGCAGTCATCGGATAGCGGTCGCGCCAATATCTTGTAGCCCGGATGAAGGACCGCGAAAGCGGTCCGAAATCCGGGGCTGGCCTCGAAAGCCGGGGGCCGGCGATACAACGTCGCGACGTCGGCCCCGCGGAGCATGACCCCGGATTTCGCTGCGCTTCATCCGGGCTACGATCAGCTCATGATTTCCGCGGCCCACGCACCCGCTCGCGGTGGAAAATATAGAGCCCGGAGCCGATCACGATCGCGGCGCCGAGGAGCGTGTAGCGATCGGGAACATCGCCGAACACCGTGTAGCCAAGAATGATGACCCAGACGAGTTGGGTGTAGAGAAATGACGACAGGAGCGAGGCGGGCGCGTGCCGGTGCGCGGCGATCAGCATGTAATGCCCGATACTCGCAAGCGCGCCGGTCATGACAAGAAGCAAGGCCTCGAAGGCGTCAACCGGCTTCCAGAAAAACGGTACCACGGGCAGCATGATCGCGGCCCCCACGACATTGGTATAAAACAGCGTCGTCTCGTTTGAATCGGTGCGCGTCAGCAGGCGCGTCGCCAGGAAATAGATCGCGTAGCTCATGGTCGCGAGGAGCGCGAGGATCATGGCCGGGTGCGCGGAACCCACGCCCGGCCGCGTCACGACCAGAATTCCGATGAAGCCGACGCCGATCGCTGCCCAGCGGCGCGCGCCAACCCACTCGCCGAGCGCCGGGCCCGACAGCGCCGCGACAAAAAACGGCGTCGAGAAGGTGATCGCCAGCACCTGATCGAGGCGCATGTATTTGAGAGCGAAGAAATTGAACATGGTCGAGCCGAGCAGCACGGTCGCACGGCCGACCTGGAGGGCCGGCCGCGCCGTCACGAGCAACGCGGGACGCGTAATCGGGTTGGCGACGACGAGAGCGAGCAGCAGCGCGCAGGTGTAGCGCGCCCACACCACCTGCATCACATCGATGTGCCGGCCGAGATACTTTGCCGTCGTGTCGAGGCACGCAAACGTGCCGATCGCGCCGCACATCAGCACGATGCCCCAGGCGACGCTCCCGCGTCCCCAATGGAAGAGAGGGCCCCCCTTCGTGTCGCCGCCGGTGACCTGGGTCTGACGATCGACCACGCTCTTACTCGCTACCGATCGCGCTCTCGTGCCATCGGCGCAACAGCAAATGAGACAGGAGCGACAGCACAAAGAAGATCAGGATGCCGGCGACCGACAGCAGGATCAGCGCCGCGAACAGGCGCGGGATGTTGAGGCGATAGCTCGATTCGGCAATGCGATAGGCAAGGCCGGAGCCGGCGCCGGCGGAGCCCGCCGCGATCTCGGCAACGACGGCGCCGATCAGGGCAAGGCCTCCCGCGATTTTGAGCCCGCCCAGGATGTAAGGGAGCGCCGCCGGCAATTTGAGCCGCAGCAGCACCGCAAGGCCCGACGCGTCATGGATTTCGAACAGATCGGCGAGATTGCGGTCGACGGAATTGAGCCCCAGCGTGGTGTTGGCAAGGATCGGGAAGAACGCGACGATCCAGGCGCAGGTGAGGACCGCGGCATATTGGGGCAGGTAGACGAGGAGGAGCGGCGCGATCGCAACGACCGGGGTGACCTGGAGGATGACCGCGTAAGGATAGAAGCAGTTCTCGATCAGGCGCGATTGATTGAACAACACCGCCAATCCGACGCCGCCGACGAGGGCAAGTGCGAGCGCCTCGAAGGTCGTCGTCAGCGTGACCAGCAGCGAATTCCATAGGAGCGGCCAATCGGACACGAGCGTCGCCGCGACAAGACCGGGTCCCGGCAGCAGGAACGGCGGGATATTTTTGATCCGCACCACTTCTTCCCAGGCGAGGACACCGAGCGCGAGCATCGCAATCGGCAGCACGATGCGCTGCCATGGGACGGCGCCCTTCTTGTTGGGTCGATCGGCGAGACTCATTGCGGTGCCTCATCCGCCATGGCGTGGGCGAGGGTCTCCGAAGCGACGCGGCAATAGCCGGCGTATTCCCCCGAGGTGCGAAAGCTTTCGAGGCGCGGATAGGGCACATCGACCGCAACCTCGGCAAACACCCGTCCTGGCTGCGGCGACATCACCACGATGCGGCTCGAGAGGTAGACCGATTCGAACACCGAATGGGTCACGAACACGACGGTATTGCCGACCGCCTGCCACAGTTCCAGGAGATCATTGTTGAGCTTGAAGCGCGTGATCTCGTCGAGCGCCGCGAACGGCTCGTCCATCAGGAGCAACGGCGGATCAGTCACCAGCGCTCGCGCGATCGATACCCGCATCTTCATGCCGCCGGAGAGTTCGCGCGGATAGGCATCGCGGAATGCCGCGAGCCCCACCCGATCAATGGCGTCCGCCGCGCGCCGCCTAGTGACGTCCGGGCTCGCGCCTTCAAGCACAAGCGGCAGCATCACGTTGCGCAGCACCGTCGCCCAGGGCATCAGCGTCGGCTCCTGAAAGACGAAGCCGACCTCGAGCCCGTTGCGGCGGGCGCCGGGTTTGGTGCCGCGCCAGGAGATCTTGCCGCGGGTCGGTGCGCCGAGCCCGGCGATCATCCGCAACGCCGTCGACTTGCCACAGCCGGACGGCCCAAGCAGCGAGACGAACTCGCCGCCCCGGATCGAAAGATCGAGGCCATCGAGCGCAACCCTTCCGTTGGCAAATGTTTTGCCGACGCCCGCGAGCGCGACGACGGGCGCCGGTGCGGCTGTAGTTAGTGGTGAGGCGGCGGAAGGCATCGGAGCTTACCCGTAGGGTGCGCAAAGCGCGGACTTATCCGCGCGTGCGCACCGGTTGGAATCAGAAGGTGCGCACGGCGGACCAACGTCCGGCGCTCCCTTTCCGAGATCTCGACCGCCTTTGCACACCCTACGCAAAAATACTGACAATGAAGCTAATTCCGCCGCAGCTCCAGGCCGACCTTGCGATTGACGAAGCGCAGCGTGTAGGAGCGTCGATAGTCGAGGCTCGCTTTGACCAAGCCGGCGCGCACCATCTTGTCGAAGAACCTTGCCATGCGCGCGTCGGTCATGGTGCCGATGCCGAGCTCAAGCGAGTCGCCCGAGTCGACGATGCCATATTCCTTCATCTTGGCGACCGAGTAGGCGAGCAGTTCGTCGGTCATCTCCGGATTCTCGCGCTTGATGATTGCGTTGGCAGCGCTGTTGTCGCCGTAGATGTAATTGTACCAGCCGATGATCGAGGCATCGACGAAGCGCTGCACCATGTCGCCGCGACGCTCGACGAGATCCTGCCGCGTCTCGATCAAGGTCGAATAGCTGTTGAATCCGTAGTCGGCGATCAGGAACACCTTTGGCGTCACGTGCGTGAGCTTCTCGATCGCAAAGGGCTCGGACGTGACGTAACCTTGCATGGCGCTGTCGCGATTGGCGAGGAACGGCTGAGGGTTGAACGTGTAAGGCCTGACCTGGGCATCGACAAAGCCGTAATCGGCCTTGAGCCACTGGAAATAGCTCGCCATCCCCTCCTTTGAGATAAAGAGGGTGAGGTTCTTCAGGTCCTTGAAGTCATTGATGCCCTGGTTGGGATGTGCGATCAGCACCTGCGGCTCCTTCTGGAACATCGCGGCGACCACCAGGGTTGGAATGTTCTGCTCGACCGCGTCGAAGGACTGCAGGGTGTTGGCGCTGAGATAGAAATCGATCTTCCCGACCGGCAGCAGGATGCGGCTGTTCACCTGCGGGCCGCCCTGGATGATGGTGACATCGAGGCCGTAGCGGCGATAAGTGCCATCGGCCAGGGCCTGGTAGAAACCGCCGTGCTCGGCTTCCGCCACCCAGTTGGTGGCGAAGGAGACCTTGTCGAGCGTCTGCGCGACGGCAGCATTGCTTCCCATCATGTTGCCCGCTGTCGCGCAGGCGATTAGACCGAGGATCGCCAGGCGACGAGTGCCGGACACCGTTCCTGGAAAAGAGAAGCCCTTCATGAATTCATCTCCAAACGTTCGCGCGAACCTTACGCGAGCAGGTCTTTAAAGGCGAGTAATCACGACATGATGCCGAAGCGAGTGTGGGCCGAAATGTCCTGGACCGATGTGGCGGCCGGCGATACCGGACGCTGGATTGCCGTGCTGCCGGTCGCCGCTGTCGAACAGCACGGGCCGCACCTCCCGCTCGGGGTCGATTCGTTCATTGCCGAGGCCTATATTGCCCGCGTCCTGCCGTTGTTGCCCGCCGACCTGCCGGTGAGCTTCCTGCCGGTGCAAAAGATCGGCCAGTCCGACGAGCACTGCCAGTTTCCCGGTACGCTATCGTTTTCGGCGCGAACCGCGATCGGCGCCTATACGGAGATCGGCGAAAGTCTCCATCGCTGCGGGGTGTGCAAGCTCGTCATCGTCACGAGCCACGGCGGAAATGTCGCCGCAATGGATATCGTTGCGCGCGACCTGCGCGTGCGCCTCAATATGCTCGCGGTCACGTGCGCGTGGCACCGCTTCGGATATCCCGCGGGGACGTTCGAGCGGATGGAAGTACGCCACGGCGTGCATGCGGGTGACGTGGAGACGTCGCTCGTTCTCGCCGATCGGCCCGAGACCGTACACATGGAACGCGCCGCAGCGGCCACTCCGGTCACCTTGAAGATGGCCGAGGACTTCAAATGGCTGAGCGCGTTCCGGCCGGTCGGGTTCGGGTGGATGACCCAGGACCTCCACCCGAGCGGCGCGGTCGGCGATGGCACGCTTGCGACCGCCCAAAAGGGCGAAGCCGCGCTCGCCCATGGCGCCAAGGCCTTTGTCGAATTGTTGCAGGACGTCGACCGTTTCGATCTCAAGCGTCTTGCCGATGGTCCGCTCGGCGAAAAGCCGTAGGGTGCGCTCTACGTCACGACGTTCGTGCTGGTGTTCAACAACGACAAGTACAATCAGATGTCGGCGCTGCAGAAGAAGGTCATTGATGACCATTGCACCAACGAATGGGCCGGCAAGGTCGGCGGACCGTGGGGCGAATTCGAGCACGACGGCATTGCCAAGGTGAAGGCCGAGCCCGGCCAGGACATCTACACGCTCAATGCGGAACAGCTGGCGCTGTGGAAGCAGGCCGCCGAGCCCCTGGAGAAGACCTGGGCCGCCAACGCCCGCAAGGCCGGCATCGATCCTGCCGTCGCGATGAGAGACCTCAAGGATCAATTGGCGAAATATCACGCAGGTTATTGAGCGAGGGGGCTCGAGAGACGGCGTTTGCGCGCGGTCCAACCGCCCGCCCACATAGTGGGCGGGGCCGGTTTGGGGGCGGATAATTGCAATTCCGGCTAGCGGCAGGTCTGACTCATCAAATTTGCCAATGGCGCGCGCCTTTCAAGCCGGGCATCGAATCCTATATCCTTCAAACGAACTTCGGCTAACTTCTTGGACATCCAACCGATCACGTGGGGACACCGATCGGCAACGAGGTGAGTGATGGCGAAATTCGGTATTGGACAGGCGGTGCGTCGGGTCGAGGATCAGCGGTTTGTCATCGGCCAAGGGCGCTATGTCGACGACATCAGGCTCGCCGGCGAATGTCATGGCGTGACAGTGCTGTCGCCTCACGCGCACGCACGCATCAAGAGCATCGACCTCTCGAAGGCCAAGGCCGCGCCGGGTGTGCTGTGTGTGCTCACGGGCGCCGATGCCGTCGCCGAAAAGCTCGGCGCCATGACCGCGCACCTGATGCCCGAGGATTTCGGCGCCCCCAAGGGTCACCGCACCTTCCAGCCGCTGCTGGTCGCCGACAAGGTTCGCTGCGTCGGCGATCGCGTCGCCTTCGTCGTCGCCGAAACGTTTGCGCAAGCGCGGGACGCCGCCGAAATGATCACGGTCGACTACGAGCCACTGCCCGCTGTCGCCAATATCGAGGATGCAGCGAAGGAAGGCGCGCCGAAGGTTTGGGAGGACAACGCGAGCGGCAACATCGCCTTCCGGCTGATGTTCGGCAGCCAGGAGGCGACTGACGCTGCCTTCGCCAAGGCGAAGCACGTCGTGAAGCTCCGGGTCGAGAACAACCGCCTGTCGCCGGTATCGATGGAGCCGCGCGTTGCTATCGGCGACTATGACGCCGCCAACGATTTCTACACGCTCTACACCGCCTCGCAGAATCCGCACGGTGCGCGGATGGAACTGTCCCACATCTTTCATGTGCCGGAGAACCACATCCGTGTGGTTTCGCCCGACGTCGGCGGCGGGTTCGGGCTCAAGGGCGGGATCTTCCCCGACGACGCACTGGTGGTGTGGGCCTCGCGCAAGCTCAAGCGACCGGTGCGATGGCTCGCAAGCCGCAGCGAGTCGATGCAGACCGATCACCATGGGCGCGAGATGGTCTACTACGGCGAGCTTGCGCTCGACGAACACGGCAAGATTCTTGGGCTCCGCAGCAAAAGCCTGTTCCAGATGGGCGCCTACTTCGTCGGCGCGGCGCTCGCGGCCGGTGCGTTCTCGCTGCGGTTCGTGCCGCAGGCCTACGACATCCAGACCATGCACATCATGTCGCAAGGCCTGTTCACGAACACGTCGCAAAGCGGCCCCTATCGCGGCGCCGGCCGGCCCGAAGCCGCCTACTTTATGGAGCGGCTGATCGAGCACGCGGCCCATGAGATCGGGATGGAGCCTGCGGAAATCCGCCGCCGCAACCTCATTCCTCCTGGCAAGCTGCCCTACACGACGCCAACCCATTGGGTCTACGACAGCGGCGAATTCAGCCGCCTGATGGATCATTGCATCGAGATCAGCGATCCTAAGGGCTATGCCGCGCGGAAAAAGGCGTCGGAGAAGACCGGCAAGCTGCGCGGGCGCGCGGTGAGCTTCTACATCGAGTTCGGCGGCATCTTCAACGAGCGTATGGATCTGCGGTTCGATCCGAGCGGCGCACTGTCGATCTTCGGTGGCACCCACTCGCATGGCCAGGGGCATGCGACCGTGTTTGCGCAAATGGTCCACGAATGGCTCGGCGTACCGTTCGACCAGATTCGCTATGTGCAGGGCGACACGGCGCAGGTCGCGATCGGACGCGGAACCTACGGCGCCCGCAGCATGGTGGTCGGCGGCAATGCGCTCAAGGCCGCGGCCGACACCATCATCGACAAAGGCAAGAAGCTCGCCGCGGACATGATGGAAGCGGACGCCGGCGATATCGAATTCAAGGACGGCCAGTATCGCGTCAGCGGCACCGACAAGACCATGTCGATCGTCGACGTCGCCAAGGCGTCCTATGCGCCGATGGGGCCGCTCACCGACAAGTTCGGCGTCGGCTTGGAATCGACCGGCAGTTACAGCGCGAACCCGCCCAGCCATCCGAACGGCTCGCATGTCTGCGAGGTCGAGGTCGATCCCGAGACCGGCGAGGTGACGATCGACCGCTACCACGTGGTCGACGATCTCGGCCGCATCATCAATCCGATGATCGTGCGCGGCCAGATTTAGGGCGGCGTCATCCAGGGCGTCGGCCAGGCGCTGATGGAGCACCACGTCTATGATCGCGACAACGGGCAGCTCATCACCGGTACCTTCATGGACTATGCCATGCCGCGCGCGGTCGATCTGCCGAGCATTGACGCGAACATGGAGGAAGTCGCATGCAAGACCAATCCGCTCGGCGTCAAAGGCATCGGCGAATCCGGCACGATCGGCGCGCCGCCGACGGTGATCAATGCGGTGATCGATGCGCTCCGTCCGCTCGGCGTCGCGCAGATCGACATGCCGGCGACGCCGCTGCGCGTATGGCAGACGATCCGGCAGGCACAGGCCAAAGGCGCGGCGCACGCCTAGCTGGGAGGAAAGGGAGTTCAACGCTTCAGGGCCTGCGGCGACGTCGAACGCACGCTGGCGCTCGCCTCGCCTTTCCCGTCCCGGACCTTGACCGCTTGTTCCGTCAGTACCTCCGCGGCCCTGGTGAGGTAGTCCGTGATGACCGCGAACTCGGCGGCATCGTACGTCGACAACAACCTCGCCATTTCGACACTCAGCCCGCCGTAGAGCCGGTCCACTTCACGAATCTTGGCCGAGACGGCACGAACGGTCACGCGCCGGCGATCACCGGGATCGCGTTCGCGCTTCACATATCCGGGTGCCTCGAGACGGTCGATCAATGCGGTCATCGCGGCGCCGGTGAGCCCCGCATGCGCTGCCAATTCCCCCGCGGACATCGCTTTCTCACCGAGGAGGCGAAGCACCTTCACGTCGGTCGCGTGCAGGCCGAGTCGCTGGGCGATCGCCTCATGGAAGAGCACCACCCGCGCGGCAAAATCCCGAACCAGCGGAATGTACAGGTCCATCCGTTGGCTTGACACCGGCTTCTGTTTCATTTAGATCGCCTGATAATTAGATCATCTAAATATCAGATGATCTAACCACTAGATGCCACAAAGCCTTCGGTTTTCAAAGGAGATTTCCCATGCCCGCGCTTGATACCCAGGGAATATCGCTCCACTACGAGCTTTTCGGAGACCGCCGCAAGCCGCCGGTCCTGCTGATCGCCGGATTGGGGGGCGCCGGCGCAAGTTTTGGCGCACAGGTCGAACGCTTCGCTGCCGACCACTTCGTCGTCCTTCCCGATCACCGCGGCACCGGCGAGACCACGCGGGCGAACGACGGCTACACGATCGCGCAGCATGCAGCGGACATGGCCTCGCTCATCGAACATCTCGAACTTGGGCCGACGCATCTTGTCGGCACCTCGACCGGCGGCGCGATCGCGCAACTGATGGCGCTTGATCACCCGACGACGGTGCGCACCGTCACCATGGCCTCATCCTTCGCGCGGCCTGATCCTTTTCTGCGGCGCGAGTTCGCGCTGCGCCGCAAGCTGGTGGCGGAAGCGGACATGCGTACGGTCTACACCTGCTATGCGCTGTTCCTGTTCTCGCCGCATTACGCGAGCCGCAACGCGAAGCAGATCGATGCCTGGATCGACCGCATCGCGGCGCTGCCGCCGGAACGGGAGATTGCCGTCAAACGGATCGACATGATCATGGCACACGATGCATTCGCGCGGCTCGGCGACATCCGTCAGCCGGTGTTCGTCATCTGCGGCGACCAGGATTTCTGCACGCCGCTCTATCTCTCGGAGGAAATCGCTCAGGCAATCCCCGGCGCCGAACTCACGGTCCTGCCTGGCGGTGGTCATTTCATTCACATGGAGCAGGAAGAGCGCTTCTTCTCGAAGGTGTGCGCCTTCATCGATCGACGTTGAGGAGATGCAACCACTCATAAGAATGAGCGAGCGATGAGGTACGCGCCCAGCACGAGCATGCCCGCGAAGAACCACTGCCGGAATGCCGCCGGAGAGAGCCGTAGCCGTACGGCCTGGCCGATCCACATGCCCGCGAACGCCGCGGCCAGGGCCGTGAGCGGCATGGCGGCCATCGAGATGGTGAGACTGCCTGCCGCCGCGACGTTGACCGCCAATGCGAGCGTGGACACGGTGAAGGACAGACCGAGCGCCTGAATGAGGTGTTCCTTTTCAAGTCCGATGGCTTGGAGGTAGGGCACTGCCGGAATCACGAACACGCCTGTCGCCGCGGCGATCACCCCGGTGATCCCCCCGATCACGGGACCCAGCAACGGTTCCCGCTCTCGCGGAATGTGCATGTGGATGGCGAAGAGGCCGGTGCCGGCGTAGAGCATCAAGGCGACGCCGAGCAGTACTATCCCATCTCGCGCGTGCGCTCCGGTCATCAAGCCGATCCCGGCCCAGGTGCCGAGGCATATGGCAAGCATCATCGGCCAGAGCCGCGCTGCAGCCGTCCGCAGCGACGGACCGATGGCCATCTGCCAGAGATTCGTGAACAGGGACGGCAGGATCAAAATCGCCGCGGCTTCGATCGGCGGCATGACAATGGCGAGCAGTCCCATGGCGATGGTCGGCAGCCCGAGCCCGATCACGCCTTTGACAAAACCGGCCAACGCGAACACCGCCGCGACGAAGATCAATGTTGTGTCCATCATCGCGTCAATCTGGCCGCGGGCGGTGCCCCTCGCAATGCGGAGGTTACGAAGTTAGGCTTCGGAAAATCCATAGCCAGGAGCAGTCGCATGCGTTTCGATCTGGTCGATCTGCAGCTTTTCCTCCATGTTGCCGAGGCGCGCAGCATCACCCACGGGGCCGAACGGGCCAATCTCGCGCTCGCCTCCGCCAGCGCGCGCATCAACGGCATGGAGGAGATGATCGGCGTCCCGTTGCTGGTGCGCGATCGCCGCGGCGTATCGCTCTCGCCCGCCGGGCAATGCCTTGTCGAGCACGCCCGGCTGATCGTGGAACAAGCCCGGCGCATGCGCGGCGAACTCGGCTCCTATGCGCGCGGCTTGTCCGGGAGCGTCCGCCTGCTGTCGAACACGGCGGCGCTGAGCGAGCACCTGCCGCGTGCCCTGGCGTCTTTTCTCGCCGCCTACCCGACGATCAGTGTCGATGTCGAGGAACGCGAGAGCGTCGACATCGGCGCGCTCATCGCTTCCGGCGCAGCCGATATCGGCATCGGCTCCGAGGCGGCATTGTCGGAGGCGGTCGAGCGATTCCCGTTCCGAGACGACAGTCTGGTGCTCATCTTCCCGCGCGGCGACGCGCACGGTAGGGCGCGGAAACTCGGACTCGCTGACGTCGTCGGGCGCGATTTCATCGGTCTCGCTCGCGACAGCGCGCTGCAGCGGCATCTCGCCGAATACGCCGCCCGGCTCGGTGCGATGATGAAAGTTCGCGCCCGCGTGGTCGGCTTCGATGCCGTTTGCCTGATGGTCGAGACCGGAGCCGGCATCGGCGTCGTGCCGGAGGCAGCGGCCAAGCGGTGCCGGCGCACCATGAAGATCGAAATCGTGGCGTTGCGCGATACATGGGCGCGGCGGCGCCTCGTCATCTGCGTCCGACAGCTTCGATCCCTGCCGATCGCGGCACGGCGCCTCGTCGAGCATTTGCGGGCGGCTGGCGCCGGCTGATGGGATCGGCCGCAAGACGACAGTCTTTTTCCATATTGACAGCATATTGTCATTATGACATACATTGATCATGACAACGCTCACCAACACCGCCGCCCTGCTGCCGCTGATCGTGGCTGACATTTTCGAGCTGGCGGGCCGATTCCGCGACAACGGCGATGCCATTGCGCAAACCGTGGGCCAGACACAGGCGCGCTGGCAGGTGATGAGCGCGGCGTCCGCCGGTCCGCGGACGGTGCCTCAGATCGCCCGCCGGCTCGGGGTCAGCCGGCAGAGCGTCCAGCGCATCGCCGACCTGCTGGTGGCGGAGGACTGGGCGACGTTCGAGGCCAACCCCGATCATCGCGGCTCGCCCTATCTTGTCCTCAACAAGCGCGGCAGCGCGGCCCTCGCGAAGCTCACGGCGGCAGCTGCGGCCTACCACACCCGCCTCGCGCATCACCTCGCAGGCACCGATGTCGGTGCCATCCACCGCGGCCTGCGCCGACTCCTCGACGCGACCGCCAACCGCTCAACCGAAGGAGACCTGCCATGAACACCGAGACGATCGTCGAATGCATGAAGCTGAGCTTCGCCAACACGCCGTTCCCGGCGGTGGTGCAGAAGCTCGCCGGGGCCGGGGTGCACGCCTACACCGCCGACCTGATGGCGTTGCGCAAAACGTACTACGGCGTGGAGCGGGAGAACGTCGACGAGCCGATGCCGCTGACGCAAAGCCCGTCCATCGCACCGAAGTTCGACAGCGCGAGTGTGGAGACTGCTGTGCGCGCCATCCAGCGCGGCGAGCTCGGCTATGCCGAATTCCTGCGGCAGATCATGCGCGCCGGCTGCGCGAGCTATCGGGTCTTCATCGACGGGCGCAAGGCGATGTACTTCGGCCGCGACGGCGACTTCTACACCGAGCCGTTCCCAGCGCGGGACAAGTGAACCTGGTCGCGCGGCCCAACGTCCGTAGGGTGTGCAAAGCGCGGACTTGTCCGTGCGTGCGCACGATGCAGAACGGGGCTGGAGGGGCGCACGCCTTCGCGTTGCGCCCCTCATTGTCTGTATCGCTACGGCGCGTGCGAGCGGTCGACCGGAACGCCGCGCAGGTAAACGGACGCGATGCGCCGCGTGTTGGTGATGTCGTCGAGCGGGTTTGCGTCGAGCACGATAAAGTCGGCGCTCTTGCCGGCCTCGAGCGTCCCCGC
The DNA here is from genome assembly GCA_963787675.1 of uncultured Alphaproteobacteria bacterium. Classification (GTDB taxonomy): domain Bacteria; phylum Pseudomonadota; class Alphaproteobacteria; order Rhizobiales; family Xanthobacteraceae; genus JAJPKK01. The sequence continues at coordinate 226,106 of CAWBDV010000004.1, forward strand.
GTCGTTCATCCGCAGGAACGCGGCACCGTTCTTCGTCGCCGACACGATGACCTGCATCGGCGTCATCCCGGCCTTCACCATATCCAGCATCTCCACATGCGGCGCCCACGGCGTGTTGCCGTCAGTGCCGAGAATGATGGTGACGCCGGCCGCATTCAGCTTTGCGAGATTGCGAGCCTAGATGCCGTAGAACTCCTGCGCCTTCGGGCGGTCGGTGTTCTCCTCCTCGACCTTCTGCATCTCGGCGGCAGGCAGGCTCGCTTTGAGCCAGGAAACATCGACCTTGACGCCGCGGTCGGGCAGGTTCGGATTGACCACGAGATTGGGGTGCTGCTTAACGAGCGCCATGAATTCGTCGTCGACGTCGCGATCGCGAACGCTATGGGCGAAGGCGTCGACGTTGGCGCGCAGCAGTCCCTTTGCATCCGAGAGGTTGAAAATGTGCGCAGTGACGCGCAGCCCGTTCTTGTGCGCCTCGTCAATGACCGCGCCATAAAGCTCCGGCGTCAGCTTCTGGTATTTGCCGTCGCGATCGTCGACCCAGATCTTCACGATGTCGACTTTGTGGGCGAGAAGTTCCTGCACCGCCTTGCGCCCCTCCGCCTCGGTGTTGATCCAGATCGGAGCCGTGGTCCGGCCGGGCTCGGGCCGCGTAATGCCGTGCCAGGCGGTGAATACCCGCGCCATGCCGGGAGTGGTCTCGCCCCGCATCTTGAGCTCGGCTTCGGTCTCGTCGGTGCCCATGCTGAGCGCCGCGCTCACGCCATAATAGGCGCGCCGCGTCAGGTCTCGCACCAGCGCCTCGCGGGTTTGGCTGAGATGCGTGTGCGTATCGATGATCGCCGGCATCACCGTCTTGCCGGCGAGATTGACGTGCGCCGCGCCGGCCGGAACACGAACCTCGGCGGCCGGGCCCACCTGGGTGATCCGGGCGCCTTCAACGACGATCGTCGCATTCTCGATCGTCCGGCCATCGCCCACGATGACGCGCACGCCTTCGAACGCGGTGGCGCCGCTCGGCGCCTGGGCATGTCCTGGAACGGCAAACCCGCCGACAGCGACAAGCGCTGCTGCGGCGGCAATAGATTTCATTCTGTGCATTTGGTCCTCCCGGTACTATCGATTGGCTCGCGATTTGGCCGGAGCGTAGCGTTTGCGTCGGCCAAGGGGAAGATGCCGCGCGGCACCTGCGGGCGAGCGGGCATCAGGTGAGATAAATGAATCTTGCGGTGTCTTTCACGACGGATTTCCCACTAATGTGTCACCGCGGGTCCATAGGGAGGTGAAGTTTGCAATTGATCTGGCCATGGCAGGATAGGAGCCACCGATTTTCCCCGCTCAAGGCGAGTGCCTTCGCGCTCATGTTCGTGCCGGCCATTTGGCTGATCTACGATTATCGAACCGGAGAATTCGGCATCTATCCGCTGTCGCTCGGTGGGTTGACGTTTTGGTCGGGCCTCTGGGCGACGGAAGTCCTACTTCTGGCCCTGGCGATAACGCCGGCAGCTAAGATTTTTCGCTGGGGCGCCTTGATCGATGTTCGCCGCATCGTGGGAGTCGGGGCTCTCGTCTATACGCTGCTCCATATCGTCGCGTATTTCGCGTTGCGGTTCTGGAACTTCAGCTTGATCGCCAATGAAATGGCGACGCGGCTCACATTGATCATCGCAACTCTCTCGACGCTGGGTCTGATTGCGCTGGGCGTGACGTCGGTCGACGCCGCGGTCAGGCGCATGGGGGCAAAGGGCTGGCAGCGGCTCCACAACGCCGTCTACGTGCTGGCAGGATTGGTGCTGCTTCACTTCCTGCTTTCGCCCGGTATCTTTCCGGAACAATACTTGATGAGCGGACTGTTCTTCTGGCTGATGGCGTGGCGAGTGCTGGACCGCTATGGGCGCGGCACTGACGAGAAGGCGCTCGCAATACTCGCCGTGACGTCAGCCCTGTTTGCGGCATTGCTTGAAGCCGGCTGGCAATGGGCCCGGCGCGGCTATGAACCGGCGGGCACGCTCGCCAACAACTTCACGCTCGATCTGGGCGTTCCGCCGGCCTGGCAGATTCTGGGGCTCGGGCTTCTGGTCGCGCTCGTCGCTGCCGCGATCCGATACGCGCCGCACTTCAGGGCGGGCGGCATGGAAGTGCGCAAAGCCGGATAACGCGGAACGATCTGCGCTCTACCCCGCGCCGACGAATCATCGAGCGGATCAAAGCGAAATCCGACGACGGCTTAATCGTTCCAGACCTGGAGGGTCGGCTTCGGCGAGTATCGCTCGATATGCACGTCGAGGACCTGCCGTCCTCTCGACAGATAGCGCAGGCTATCAAGCTCGACCGTGCCGTCTTTGCCCTCTATCGCCAGCGCATTGTCGACCAGCTCTTTGAATTGATCCCACGTCATCGGTCGACCTCCGATCGATCCGCGACAATACCGGCGTGCCGGAACGCCACGACACTACCTCTTTTCGATCGGTTCGGCAGCATTTCTGCGCTTCACTGAACCGCGATATTCATCGCCTTCACGACCGGCAGCCACTTGGCGACTTCGCTCGCCATGAAACGCGTCACCTCATCGGGCGACATCTTTTTCGTCTGCACCGTTTCGACCGCGAGATGCTCGCGGACCTTCGGTATGTCCATGGCGCGGTTCACTTCGCGATTGAGCGCGGCGACGACGTCCTTGGGGAGGCCGGCAGGTCCGGACAACGCATACCAGGTGGTGACGACAAGCTCCGGATAGCCAAGCTCGACCAGCGTCGGCACGTCAGGCAACTCCGGCACGCGCGCGGCTGAGGACACCGAAAGCGCGCGCAGCTCGCCGGCGCGGATATGCGACAGCGTCGTCGACAGCGTCATGCTGCCCACTTTCACGTGACCGGCAACCAGATCGAGAATGGCCGCTCCTCCGCCGCGGTAGACCACGTGGACGAGCTTGATCTTCTCCTTCGCGGCGATGTACTCGGCGACGACGTTGCCGACCGAGCCGATGCTCGGCGACACGTATTCGATGCCGCCCGGCTCGCGCCGCATCATGTCCAGCAAGTCCCTGAATGATTTCGCCGGCGAGGAGGCGTGAACGACGAACACGTTGGGCGGTCCGCCGAGATAGGCGATGTGAGTGAAGTCGCGCACTGGATCGAAGTTCGCGCTTTTCGGGTTCATCGCCGGCGCCAGAACATGCGACGGCAGTCCGGAGGCGATCAGGGTGTAGCCGTCGGGCTCGCTATGGGCCACCGCCTCGTCGGCAATGAGGCCGCCGCCGCCGGTGCGGTTCTCGACAACGAATTGCTGCCCGAACGCCCGGCTTAGCTGCTCGCCGAACACGCGGGCGAGAAGATCGGTGGCGCCGCCGGCCGAATATGGAACCACGATCTTCACCGGCTTCGTCGGCCATTCGGCCGCGCGCCCACAGTCGCCGGCAAAGACGGTCGCCGCCGCCGCGACAACCGCGGCAATTCCTCCGAAGGGGCGTCTCATGTTTTTCTCCCTGGCCGTAGCAGCACTGGATAATCGATCCTCCCGGCGCCTGCCGCAATCTGATATGTGTCGTGCCGTCCCCGCATCGGGGAAGCGGAATGCACTCCATGAACGCGCGCACCAATTTTAAAGCCGGCATCGCCTATGACGACCTGCGCGAGTGGCTCGCGCTCGCCGAAGAGCTTGGCGAGGTGCGCACCGTGCGCGGTGCCACCTGGCAGGAGGACATCGGGCTTGCTGCCGAGGCCGTGCTGCGCGCCGAGAACGGCCCGTGCGTGGTGTTCGAGGACATTCCGGGCTGTCCGAAGGGTTTCCGTCTGCTGATGAACGTCTTCGCCGGAACGCGGCGGAACATGACGTTCGGCTTCCCAAGCGAGCTGAGCAAGTGGGAGTTGAGCGAGGCCTATCGCGACGCCTACTTGAAGGAGATGAAGCTCATCCCTCACGAGATGGTCGAGACCGGCCCGGTGTTCGAAAACATCATGATGGGCGAGGACGTCGACGTTCTCAAATTTCCCTCGCCGATCTGGCATCAGCTCGACGGCGGACGCTACATCGGCACGGGAACTTACAGCATCACCCGTGATCCCGAAGAGAACTGGCTCAATGCCGGCGCGTATCGCGCGCAGGTCTTGGACAAGACATCGGTCGGCGTGCTGATGGCGACCGGCCATCATGGTTATCTGCATCGCGAGAAATGGTGGAAGCGCGACGAGGCGATGCCGCTCGTCATGGTGCTCGGCGGCGATCCGCTCGCCTTTTTCTACGGTGGCACCGAGGCGCCCTACGGCACCTTCGAAATCGACATCGTCGGCGGACTGCGCGGCCGGCCGATCAAGATGGTCGCCGGCAAGATCACGGGGCTGCCGTTTCCGGCGAATGCCGAAGTCGTGCTCGAGGGCCACGTCACGCGCGAGCGGCGCGAGACCGAAGGACCGTTCGGGGAGTGGACCGGCCATTATGCCGGCGGCGCCGCGCCGCGCCCGGTGCTCGATATCAAGGCGATCTACCACCGCAACGATCCGATCCTGCTCGGTGTGCCGCCGATGGGAGCCGGGCCCGACGAGATGGCGCGTTATCGCGCAGTGCTGCGCTCGGCGATGGTCAAGCAGAACATGACGAGCGCCGGCGTCCCCGAAGTGCAGCAGGTGTGGTGCCACGAGGTCGGTGGTTCGCGCCTGCTGCATGGCATTGCGATCCGCCAGAAATACCCGGGGCATGCGGTGCAGGCCGGCCAGGTCGCCGCACAATGCGGGGCCGCCGCCTATGCGTCGAAATATGTCGTAGTGGTGGACGAAGACGTGGATGTTACCAATCTCGATCACCTGATCTGGGCGATGCTGACCCGCACCGACCCCAAGGAGTCGATCCAGTTCATCGAGGGTTCGTGGGATTCGCCGGCCGACCCGCGGCTGTCTCCGGAGAAGCGCGCCGCCGGCGACATGACCCACTCGGTCGCGGTCATCAACGCTTGCAAACCCTACCACTGGCGCGAGAAATTTCCGCCCAGCAATACGCCGAGCGCCGAAGTTGCCCGCCGCGCGCGCGAGAAATTCGGCTGGCTGCTCGACGGCCGCAGCGAGTCTTGAGATCGGCGCATGAACTACGACTACATCATCGTCGGCGCGGGCTCAGCCGGATGCGCGCTCGCCAATCGGTTGACCGAAGATTCTAACGCCCGCGTCCTGCTCCTCGAAGCGGGCGGCTGGGATCGCGATCCGTGGATACACATTCCGCTCGCCTGGCCGCGCCTGTTGCTCAGGCGGATGCACGACTGGATGTATTTCGCCGAACCCGAGGCCAGCATGGACGGGCGCGGCCTCGAATGCGCGCGCGGCAAGGTGATCGGCGGCTCGTCGTCGATCAACGCCATGGCCTATGTGCGCGGCCATCGCGGCGATTACGATCGCTGGGCCGCCTCCGGGCTCACCGCGTGGTCCTATGCCCACGTGCTGCCCTACTTCCGGCGCCAGGAATCCTGGAAGGGCGGCGCGAGCTTTTACCGCGGCGGCGACGGCCCGCTCTCGACCCAGATGACGCAGTACAACGATCCGCTGGTCGAGGCCTACGCCGCGGCGGGCCGCGAGGCCGGATATCCGACCGACTCCCGACTACAACGGCGCCCAGCAGGAAGGCTTCGGCATCTGGCAGATGACGGTGCGCGACGGCCGCCGCTGCAGCGCTGCCGTCGCCTATCTGCGGCCCGCGCTCGCGCGGCCGAATCTCACGGTCGTGGTCAACGCGCTGGCGACGCGGGTCATCATCGAGAACAAGCGCGCGGTCGGCGTCGAATATGTCGGTGCGCGGGCAGACGCAGGTGGCGCGCGCGGACCGCGAGGTGATCCTGAGCGGCGGCGTCATCAACTCGCCGCAGCTGTTGATGCTGTCCGGCATCGGCGATCCCGGACGAATTACGCGCCCATGGCATCACTGTGAAGGTGCCGCTCGCGGGTGTCGGCAAGAACCTGCAGGATCACATCTCCGCGGCGGTTCACCTACGCGCGCAAGGAGCCCGGAGTATTTCATCACGCGATGCGCGTCGACCGCATCGTCTCTGCGCTCGGCAATGCCTATTTGCGCGGGAAAGGCATCGGGACCGAGCTGCCGTGCGGCTGCATGGCGTTCCTCAAAAGCCGTCCTGACGTCGAAGTTGCCCGACGTGCAGTTTCTGTTCAACGCAGCGCCGATGACCGCATCGCCTTATCTGTGGCCGTTCAAACGCGCGTACCAGGACGCCTATGCCTGCCGCGCCGCGGTTTTGCGTCCGGAGAGCCGCGGCACGGTCGAGCTTGCCTCCGCCGATCCGGCTGCACCGCCGCGCATCAAGCAGAATTTCCTCGCGAGCGACCGCGACCGCAAGACCCTCTACGCCGGCCTGCGCATGGCCCGCGAGGTGTGCCGGCAGCCGGCCTTGGCGCCGTTCATGGCGAAGGAAATCGCACCCGCCGGCAACTCGGATGCCGACCTCGACACCCATATCCAAAAGGACGGCATCACGGTCCATCACCCGCTCGGCACCTGCAAGATGGGGCTCGCTAATGATCCGTTGGCGGTGGTCGACAGCGACCTGCGCGTGTTCGGCGTCGATCATCTGCGCGTCGTCGATGGCTCGGTGATGCCGGACCTCGTCGGCGGCAATATCAATGCGCCGATCATCATGATTGCGGAAAAGGCCGCCGATCTGATCCGCGGCCGGCCGCCGCTCGAGCCGGCGCGCGTTGCGGCTCCCTCCGAAATGACACGCAACTGACAGACGTAGACAACTGACCAAGACATGGACGACAGGACAAACGCACTGCACTGGCCCGACGCGATCTATGCGCATTTTCGACGCGTCGGGATCCGCCAGGTCGGCTACGTGCCGGATGCCGGGCATAGCCGGCTGATCGAGCTGTGCGTCCGCGATCCCAACATTCACGACGTGGTGCTGACCACCGAAGAGGAGGGCGTCGGCCTTCTTGCCGGCGCGACGCTCGGCGGGCAGCGCGGCGCGCTGTTGATGCAGAGCAGCGGCGTCGGCAACTGCATCAACATGTTTTCGCTCGCCAAGAACTGCGGCTTCCCGTGCCTCGTGCTGGTGACGATGCGCGGCGAGTTCGCCGAATTCAATCCGTGGCAGGTGCCGATGGGTGCGATCACCGAGGACAGCTTGAAGCTTACGGGCTTTCTGACCTATCGGATCGAAGCCGCCGAAGATGTCGATGACATCGTCGGCGCTGGCTGCGACATGGCGTTCGACGGCGGCCAGCAGGTGGCGATCCTGCTGTCCCAACGGCTGATCGGCCGCAAGGTGTGGAACAAGTGATGCTCGACAGGCGCGCCTTCGTCAAAGCGTTGCTCGCCGATCGCGGCGATCTTCTCGTCGTGTCGGGGCTCGGCACGTCCACTTACGACGTCGCCGCCGCCGGCGACCATCCCCTCAATTTCTATCTGTGGGGAGCCATGGGCGGTGCCGCCATGATCGGCCTTGGTGTCGCGCTGGCGCAGCCGAAGCGCCGGGTCCTGGTGCTCGCGGGCGACGGCGAAGCGTTGATGGGTCTCGGCAGTCTCGCGACCATCGGCGTCAAGCAGCCGGCAAACCTCGCGGTCGTTGTCCTCGACAACCAGCATTACGGCGAAACCGGCATGCAGCCGAGCCATACCCACGCCGGCATCGACCTCGTCGCCGTTGCCAAGGCGTGCCGGTTTACGGAAGCACTGCACATTGCCGACATGCGCGACGCGGGCCGCGTCCGCGAGCTTTTGCACACGAGCCGCGGCCCGATCCTGGTGCAGGCGCTGATCTCGAGCGAGGACGCGCCTCGCGTGTTGCCGACCAGAGACGGCCACGCCATCAAGCATCGTTTCATGGAAGCTCTTCACGGCGCGTAGCGCCGCGCCACTCAGGGTTCTATAATTGCTGATCGATGGCGACGCGCTTCGTGGCTTCGCCAAAGGGAGAACGCCATGTCCGTGAAACATATCGCGCTGCTGTTGGCCGGAACGGCGCTGACCGCCTGGACCACTGCGGCGATGGCGCAGCAAAACGCGCCGGCGCTCACGGGCGTCATCCGCGCGGCCGACGGTGAAGCCATGGGCGACGTGACGGTCACGGCGGCGCGCGACAAGTCCACGATCTCGGTGACCGTGATCAGCGACGATCAGGGCCGTTACAGTTTCCCGGCCGACCAACTCGGCCCGGGCCACTACACGCTCACGACGCGCGCGGTCGGGTACGATCTCGATGGCAAGCCCCAGGCCAATGTCGCGACGGAGGCAACCGCGGCCGCCGACATCACGCTCAAGAAGACCCGCAAGCTCGTGGCCCAGCTCACAAGCGCCGAGTGGCTCGCGAGCTGGTCCGGCACCGATGCCGAGAAGCGCCTCGTCGCTGATTGCATGAGCTGCCACACGCTGGAACGCATCGCGCGCTCGAGCCATACCGCCGACGAGTGGGTGCAGATCATCCCGCGGATGTTGCGCTATGCTCAGAATACGACGCCGCTCGCGCCACAAATGCGCAGCGGCGAATCGACGGGCCTCCTCGTTCAGCAGCCGGACCGACTGCGCCGCCTCGCTGAATATCTCGCGACCGTGAATTTGAGCGAGTCGGACGGATTCCCCTACGAGCTCAAGTCGCTCAAGCGCGTGTCCGGCCGCGGCAGCCGCGCGATCATCACGACCTACGCGCTGCCCAAACGCACCGATCAGCCCCACGACGTGATGGGCGATGCGGATGGCGGCATTTATTTCACCTATTTCGGCGATCCGCTGCTGGGGCGGCTCGATCCCAAGAGCGGAGAAGTAAAGTCGTTCCCGGTGCCGGTGCTGAAGGAAAACGCAGCGAAAGGCCTGCTCGACCTCGCCAAGGATCGCGACGGCAACTACTGGGTGTCGCTGATGTATCAGGCCGGCGTCGCACGGTTCGACAAGGCGACGCAGAAGTTCACCATGCTGCCGGTGGCGCCGGAGTTCGCGAGCGACAGCTCGCAGCAGGCATTCGTCGCGCCGCAGTCGTCCCACGTCGACGGGAAGGTGTGGATCCAGGACGTCGCTTCGACCTCGGTCTATCGCGTCGATCTCAAGACCGGCAGGTTCGAGAATTTCGCGCCGTTCAAAAACATCAAGCCGGATTCCCCGCTCGCCGGCCGGCCGCATTCGATCTACGAAATTCTTCCCGACGCCGAGAACAATCTTTACATCCACGACTTCAGCGATCGCGCCATCGGACGCATCGACGCGAAGACCGGCGAGTACACGTTCGTGCAGACCTTCACCGACCGCTCGCGGCCGCGCCGCGGCGAGATCGACAAGGACGGGCGGATGTGGTTCGCCGAATACGCAGTCGACAACGTGGCGATGCTCGACACCAAGACCAACAAACTGCAGGAGTGGACGCTGCCGACCAAATGGTCGCTGCCCTATCAGGCCAAAGCCGACAAGAACGGCGACCTGTGGGCCGGCGGCATGGCGTCCGACCGCATCGCGCGGATCAACACCAAGACCGGCGAGATGGTGGAATATCAACTCCCCGTCAACACCAACATCCGCAACATCTACATCGACGACACCACCACGCCGGTGAGCGTGTGGTTCGGCAACAACCACGGCGCCGCCATCGTCAAGCTCGAACCGCTCGACTGACCGTCGGTCCGCGAAGGCGGCGACGCTCTCAGCGCGTGGCGCCGGGGCGCTTGTTGGTGTCGGGCGAGCGGGGCGCGGCGCCGGTCGTCGTTGGGTATTGGCCTCTGGCGACGCAGTCGCGGAAAACCTCCCGCTCGGCTTCCGCGTAAGGCAGCGTCCCGGCTGGCTGAGGCGGATGGGCCTTGATGGCTTCGTCCCGGCACTTTTTAGCGAGTTCGGCGGTGATGGCGCCGGCCGGCATGTAACTCATCGCAAGCACGGCCGCCACCAGGACGGCCGTCACACCGATCTTCGTGGCTTGACACATAGGGGTCGCTCCTTGCCCCCCGTAGCCCTCATCGGGGCCGGATTAGTTTAGCCGGCCCCGCCCCCGAAAGCTCATTTCACGCCGAAATGAGCCAATAACTAGTTACTTCGCCAAGTTACTTTGCCAAGTTACTTTGCCAAGTAAAAATAGCCGACCTTGTCGTTTGCGGGTGAGCCGAACCACATGCGGCCCTGGTCGTCCATGAAGAAGTCGCGCATGGAATTTTCCGCACGCGTGTAGGGGTATTCGGTCACCTTGCCGGTTGCGGGATCAAGCCGGCCGACCACGTCCATATATTCCGACGAATACCAGACCATGCCGTCGCGCGCGATGCCGAGCGCGTAGGGCGTCGGCTGCGGGCCGGGCAGCTGGAATTCGGTGATGGCGCCAGTCTTCGGATCGAGCCGGCCGATCTTGCCGGAATCGAATTCGGCAAACCACACGATGCCCTTGTCGTCGACCTCAATGCGGCGTGGCCGGCCGTTCTGGGTCGGCAGCGTGTATTTCGTCACCTTGAGAGTCTTGGCGTCGACCATGCCGACCTTGCCGCTGGGCGTGAGTTCGGTGAACCAGGCATTGCCGTCGTGGTCGAGCGCGATGCCGTAGGAGGTCGGCACTTCAGGAATGTGGGTGAACTTCTCGGTCTTCGGATCGAACACCGTCATCGCGCCGGTCGACCAGATCATGCCGGTCTTGGGATCGACCCGCACGGTGTGTTTGCCGACGCTGTCCTGGTATTCGGTGATTTCCTTGGTCTTCGGGTCCCAGCGGCCGAGCTTGTCGGAACCTTGCTCGGTGAGCCACACGCTGCCGTCCGGCGCCGGCACCGCCGAATGGATCGCCGCCGTTCCCATGTTCGGGACCGGGTATTCCGCGATCTCGCCGGTCGTCGGATTGAGATGGCCGATCTTGTTGGCGCGGCCGTAATAGGGGACCCAGAACGTGCCGTCTTTGTCGGGATGCGCGCTCCACGGCATCCGGCTCGGCCCCGGCATGTCGTATTCCACGTAGACGATCTTCAGCGCCTCATCGGTCAGCGGGCGCAGCTCGTTTTGATATCCGGGCAGGTCGGCGGGAGACTTCGGCAGCTTGGAGTCCTCGCCGAACATCGCATTGACGTAGGAGATGACGTTCTCGGCCTTCTGGTCGTTGAAGCCGAAGCGCGGGTTCATGACAAAGTAGCCCATGGCGTCGCGCATATAGTTGACGCGGTCGCGCCAGCCGTCCTCGTCGCGCACCACCGCGGCCATGCGGCTCTCGAATCCATGGCAGGCCATGCAGTGGGTGAACAACTCCTCCTTGCCGCGCGCGTCCGGCAGCAGCTTCTTGCCCTGGTGCATGGAGATGTCGCTCCAGCGCACCATGCCTTTCTGCAGCGCGAGATCCTGATTGAGATTCTGGTCGGTGGCGAGCGCGATGCCGGTCTTGGGATCGGCCTTGTAGCCAATCGCGCGCATCTGCAGGCGATAATCGCCGGCCGGCAAGCTATCGATGCGATAGTGGCCCGCGTTGTCGGAGAGCACACTGACGGTGATCTTGGTCTTGAGGTTGCGCGCCTGCACGAAGGCGCCGCGGAACGCCTTGCCGTCAGGCCCGGTGACCGTGCCGGAGATCGTAGCGGCGTCTGCCAATACCGGCGCAGCTGCAAACGCACCGACCCCGAGGGCAATTCGCGTCAATTTACGCATCGTGTGTTCCTCCTGCTTTTGATGTGCTGGTTGTTTTTTGATTTGATCTTATGCCGCGATGTTATCCAATCGGACCGCTTCGCGCCATCCGTTTGCGGCGTGGATTTCGCAAAGGTATCATCCGGATTTGCAAAAGCGTGGAAGTGCCAAGCGCAAGGACGCAAGCGCCATGACGTTCACAAATCTGATCTGGTTTGCCACCGCCTGCTACGGTTTGCACATCCTTGAGGAATATCAGCTCGATTGGCGCGATTGGGCACGCAAGGCGCTCGGGCTGCCGGTCGAATGGAGCGACTTCTATGTCGTCAATGCGCTCGTCATCGTCCTTGGCATCGTCGCCGCGAACCTCGCAGTCGCCTGGCCCACAGTCGCGCTCGCCTTCCCGGCACTCATGCTGATCAATGGCGCATTCTTTCACGTGCTCCCGGTCATCCGCATGAAGGGGCGATTCTCGCCGGGTCTCATCACGGCGATCGTGCTGTTCTTTCCGGTCGGCATCGCCTGTTACGCACGCGCGATTAAGGACGGCGTGGCTGCCACGGCAATCGTCGTCTCGTTCGTCCTCGGCGCCCTGCTGATGGCGTACCCCGTTGTCCTGCTGCTCATCAAAGACAAGCCCTATTTCCGCCAGAACCGCTGAACGCGGTTGCGTCCCAAGTCAGAGAGCAAAAGGCCCGTTGGGCACAGCGATGCTGTCAGGGCGATCAGTCGCCAAACACCACCGCGTGCATGATGCGCCCCGGCAGGAACGTGAAAATGCCGGCGACGACCAGTGCGCCGACAAACATGCTGATCATCTGTAGGCGATGGCGGCCGACCTTGTGCCGGTGTGCGTTGAAGACCGCGAGCGGCAGCACGGCGAGCGTGAAGATGGCGAGCAGGTGAATCGGACTTCACGGCCCCCAGACTTGGAGTTGATGAATGAAGAACGCGCTGATGCAGACGACCGCCATCAAGACGACCCATACCCAGCCGACGGTTCGATGTGGCAACGTCCCCTTGGGAGCGGCGAGCTGCACGGCGCCAAGGCCGAAAGCGGCTATCGCCGAAAAGGCGTGAAGCTGGATCGCGATCGAGGCATCCAGGAGTGGGGCAAGGCTCATGGTACCAGGCTCCCGAGACCGGTCGCGCGGGCGGCAACCGGGTTGCTTCATCGAACCCCGTATGACTTAACGAGGTGTTACGCGCACCCTTTATTCACCACGCCGTCACCACTATGGTGCCGGGCTTCGAATCGGGTGAAGGGTATCATGGGGTTCGGTCGCATCCTGCTGCGCGCTCTGCCGCTTGCGTTCGCGGTGGCGGCCGTATCGGGTTGCGCCGGCGACCGGACCGCGCAGCCGACCTTCTATGACAGCATGGCCAGTCCGTCCGCGACGGTCGATGCGGAGGCGGCGGCCTCGATGATCTCCAGCTATCGCGCGAACAATGGCCTCGGCGCAGTCACGGTCGATCCGGCGTTGTCGAGCATCGCGCTCGATCGGGCGCGCACCATGGCGGACCATGACAAGATCGACCGCAGTGCCGGACGCGAGTTCGACGGCCGTCTCGCGGGCGCGGGCTTCAATCCCCGCGGCGCGGTCGAAAACGTCGGCGCGGGCTATCACACGCTGGCCGAAGCATTCTCAGGCTGGCGCGATTCGCCCTCGCACCGCGCGAACATGCTCAAGCCCGGCGTCAATCGTCTCGGCATCGCCGCGGTCTACGCGCCGCAATCGAAATACAAGGTGTTCTGGGCCCTGATCATGGCGAGCCGCGACCAGGGCTGAGCGGTGCGGCGGACGTTTGCGCGCAAATCTCGTAGGGTGTGCAAAGCGCGGACTTGTCCGCGCGTGCGCACCGTTTTCGGCTCGACAAATGGTGCGCACGCTTCGCTCTGCGCACTCTACTGCGCGGATAGGGATGATGTGCGCGAGGGGCCGAGGTAACGCGCGATGATCGCGGCGACTTCGCCGTCGCGCTCGAGCTGGCCGAGGGCATTGACGATCGCGCGTTTGAGCGTGAGGTCGCCCTTCCATAGACCGAGCGCAACTGGATAGCGCGGCAGCGCGGCCGGTGCCCATTCGACGCCATAGCCCTGTTGCGCGGCGAAGGCCGTCGCAAAGAGACGCTCCGCCGCGCCAAATTCGAAACGGCCATCGCGCAGGCCGCCCGTGAGATCGCTCGCGCCGGGCGCGACGGTCAATTCCACCTTCTGCTCGCGCAAGTAACGTGCAAGGGCGATGCGGTCGAGGCCGGAGACGCCCGCCAGCACGCCGGCGCGACGGCCTTCGATGCTCGTAAGCGGCTTCGGCAGGATGAAGGCCCAGCCGGTCTCTTCATAGGGCGGGCTCGTCTCCAGGAACGATTTCGTCAGCGGCGAAGCGACGATGCCGCCGGCCAGTACCTCGCATTGCGCCCGCGTCACGTGCCAGCTGCGAGGATTGAAGTCGCGGCCCATGGCCTCGTTGCGTGAAAGGTCGAGCCCGACGCCAAGCTTCGTGGCGATCCGCTGCAACAGCTCGATGTCGATGCCGGGCGTCGCCGGGACGTCCGTGACGAGGGGCGGGTAGAGATAAGGCACGCAGACCCGCAGCACGCCGGCGCGCTTGACTTCGGCAAGCGAGGTATCCGGCGGCAAAAGGTAGACCGCGGCGAGCGGCGCGAAGATCAGGAGGTAGGACAGCGGCCGGCGCCAGCGCGGAGGGATCACGGCATTACACCTTCTGGAAATCGCGCCACGCGATCAGGAAGAAGCCAACCGCCATCACCGTCATCACGATCGGCCCCAGTCTCGGATCGAACTGGTTGAAATGGATGAAGGCGCCGCGCAGCGCATCGACCGCATAGGTGAGCGGATTCCATTGCACCAGGATCACCAGCCACTCCGGGTAGATCACTTTGGTCTGTGCTGTGGTGAGCGAGGGATCGAGCGGGAAAATCGAGCTCGACGTAAAATAGAGCGGCAGGATGACGGCATTGGAGAATACGCCGAAGCCCTCAAAGCTGCGCACGCGGTTCGCGATGACGACGCCGAGCGAGGTGAGGCCGAACGCGAGAAGGAACATCAGCCCAAGGCCGTGCGCGATGTCGGCCACAGTGAGCGACAGATCGGCGAAACTCGCCAGCGCGAGCACGAGGCAGCCGTGGAACAGCGCGACGGTCGTGCCACCGAGGATCTTGCCGAGCAGAATGGTGAAGCGCGGCATCGGCGAGACCAGAATCTCGCGCAGGAAGCCGAACTCGCGGTCCCAGATCGTCGACACCGCCGACTGCACCGAGGTGTACATGATGTTGAGCGCGATCACCGCGGGGAAGATGAACTGAAGATAGGTGAAGGGCACGACGAAGCGGACTTCGCCGTAGATCTCGCCGCGGAAGTACGGATTGAGGCCGATGCCGAGGATCAAGACCCACAGCAGCGGCCGGCTGACGCCGCCGATGAACTGGCCGCGGTCGCGGATCGCGCGCTTCACTTCGCGGAGCCAGATGGCATAGACGCCGCCGAGTTGCGCCGTCAGGCCGTAGGGCGACGGCCCAATATTGGCGGCAGCCTCTGTTGTGATGTCCGCGCCCACGTTTCTCTCTCCATCACAGCGTATGTTCGCCATCACCGCGTATGTTCGCCGCCGCGCCGGCCGAACTGGTAGGTCCGTTCGCGTGCGCCCGCGGCCTGGTCACGCAGTTCACGTCCCGTCAGCGACAGGAACACGCTTTCGAGCGACGGCTCCTCCACGCTGAACTTGCGGATGCGGCCGGCATAGCGGGTGAGCAGCGCTTCGGCGAACTCATCGCCGCTCGACTTGATGACGATCTCCGTCTCGCCGCGAGTTGCGAGCCCGGGATAGGCAGCGACGATGTCGGCGGCGGCTGCATCATCCGCTGCGACGACCCGCACCAGCTGCTGGCCGTACGTGACTCTTGAGCGCCGGCGGAGGATCGTTGGCGAGAATCTTGCCCTTGTCGATGATGCACACCCGATCGCACCCCTCCATTTCCTCGATGTAGTGGGTGGTGACGATGACCGTGAGTTCGCGTTTCGCACGCAGCGCCCGCACGTGCTGCCAAAGGCGCCCGCGCGATTGGGCATCGAGCCCGATCGTCGGCTCGTCGAGAAACAGCACGCGCGCTTCGTGGACGAGGGCGCGCGCGATCTCGAGGCGCCGCTTCATGCCGGAGGAAAGCGTCCGCACCAGGCTGTCGCGCCAGTCGGTCAACTCGACGAGCGCCAGCAGTTCGTCGATGCGCTGCGCGCGCCGCGCGCTCGGCACGCCATAGACGAGGCCATGGAAGTTGAGGTTCTCGTAGACAGTGAGGCGGTCGTCGAGGCTCGGCTCCTGGAACACGACGCCGAGCGCACGGCGCGCCTGCAGCGGTCGGGCGACAACGTCGATGCCGTTGATGGCGGCGCTGCCGCCGTCTGGCTTGAGGATGGTGCAGAGAATGTGCAGCAGCGTCGTCTTGCCGGCGCCGTTCGGGCCGAGCAACGCAAAGAGTTCACCCCGACCCACGTCGAAGCTGATTGCATCGAGCGCAAGCGTGCGGCCGTAACGCTTGGTCACGCCGTCGATCGCGACCATCGGCCCCGCAGTGTCGGTCATTTGACGGGAGTCGCCGGAAATTTTTCGCTGTCGAGGATCGCCTGGATCGAACCGTCGGCGGTCAGGGAGGCGATCGCCTGATCGATGTTCGCGCGCAGGAACGTCTCCTTGGCAAGAAGCGTCGCGCCGACGTCGACCGCGCCTTCCGGCAGCGGTTTGGCCGAGATGGCGCGCAACTTGGCGAGCGAAGGATCGCGCTGTCTCAGCGCCCAGAACGATGGTCCCCAGATCAGTGCGACGGCGACCGTGCCGCGGCCGAGCGCGGCAAGGGCAAGCTCGTCCGAACCCATGGGGAATCGGCTCCAGCGATCGTTCGGCGGCAGTGCCGCAAGATATTGGATCAGTCGAATGTCGGCGCTGGTACCGATGGTGGCACCGATCGCCTGCGACCGCGGCACGTCGGCGAGCGACGACCATTTGGGATCGGCCGTCACGAGGACGTAGCTCGTCCGATAGTAGGGCCGCGTCACTGTGAGCCAGGAGGGGTAGGCGTCCGGGATCAGCTTGAAGCCGAGATAGACCTCGCAGGTTTCGAGAAACACGCGATAGAGGTTGTCGAGATCCTCGCCGACCGAATTGGCGCCGAGTTCGTGCGGTTTCGGCTCGAGCAGCAGCGCGTCCGCAATCGCCTTGCCGATGCGTCGCGCAACCGGCAGGTCGGGATCGCGGACATCGAGGCAATACTGCAGCGTCGAGCCGGCCTGGCGCCGGCCGAATTTCCATTCGTCGGGAACGAACGGCGTGTCCTGTGCCACCGCCATGGCGGGGGCGAGCAGAGTGAAGGCGAAGATAGCAACGCCGAAGAGCGCAGCAACCAACCCACCTCCCCCTGGAGGGGGGAGGTCGCCGCGCGAGAGCGCGGCGGGAGGGGGTGACAGCGCATCAACACTAAAGACGACGGCGATCGACTTGCGCCGTCGCCACCCCACCCCACCCCCTCCCAAACCCTCCCCCGCAAGCGGGGGAGGGTTGGGTGGGGGTGACCCTCCCCCTGCAGGGGAGGGTGCAAGAACGGCTTGTGGCGTGCTCACGGCCTCATCTGTTGTCCGGCAGCGCGAACACCCAGAGCACCGAGCCGCCATCCGGATTGCGGATTTCCGGCGTCAGCGTCGCGAGTGCCTTGGAGTGGCTCGATCCCGATCCGACCGCGACGGCGACATATTGCTTGCCGTTGACGCTGTAGGAGATCGGGAACGAATTGATCACGTTGTTGAGGCGCATCTGCCACTTCACCTCACCGGTGGTGTCGTCGAAGGCGCGCAGATAGCGATCCCAGGCACCGGTGAAGACGAGGCCGCCTGCGGTCGGCAGCACCGCCGCCGTCTCAGGCGCGCGCAACCGATGAGACCACGCCTGCGTGCGATCCGAGAGCCTGATGGCATCGACCCGGCCGATATTGCCGTCGCTGTTCGCCACCGGCACGCGCGCGAACACGGCGCGGCCGCCGCCGGTATAGGCCTGGCCGGGATCGAGCGGGGAGGGCGTCGTGTTCGAGCAGTACTCGTTGAGCGGCATGTAAAGCATGCCGGTCTTCGGGCTGTAGGCGGTCGCCGGCCAGCCGCGTCCGCCAGGATCGGCCGGGCAGTTCAACGTGGTCTGCCCGATGTGCGGAATCGCGGCGACGTTGATGGTCTTCTCGCCGGTCTTCGGATCGATCGCGGCGACGACGTTCTGCGGGATCGTCTCCTTGTGCCACAGCCATTGGCCGTTGGTGCGGTCGAGGGCCTCGATGATGCCGAGCTTGCCGGTGGTGATGACGGTCTTGCGGGTCTCGCCGTTGACCGGCAGGTCGATCAGCAGCCGCTCATAGACGTAGTCGAGATCCCAGGTGTCATCCTCGAGATGCTGGTGGTACCAGGCAAGCTTGCCGGTATCCGGGTTGATGGCCAGCGTCGAATCCGAATACATCGCGCTGTGATTGAGCCCGGGCTTCTGGGGCAGCGTGCCGCGCATCTCGGCGATCCACGGATAAGGCTGACCGGTGCCGTAGAACACGAGGTTCTGCTCGGGATCGTAGCTGCCGGAAATCCACGCCGAAGCGCCGAACCGGCTTTCGAGCGGCAGGCCATTCCAGGTGTCGTAGTTCGGATCGCCCGGATGAGCGATGGTGTTGACGCGCCACAGCTCGGCGCCGGTGTTGATGTCGTGACCGGTGATGAAACAGCCGCCGGGTTCGGCGTTGCCGCAGCCCGTCATGCCCTGGATCACCTTGCCGTTCACGATGAAGGGACCCGCGGTGTAGCGCCAGCCCTTGCTCCAGTCGGCGGTGGTGTGATCCCACACGACCTTGCCGGTCTTGGCGTCGAGCGCGATGACGTGGGCGTCGGAGGTCGCGACGATCAGTTTATCGCCGTAGATGGCCATGTTGCGCTTGGCCAAGACGTTGGAGATCTCGGTGAACAGCTTCTCCGGCAGGTCGCGCTTGTATTCCCAGATGAGGTCGCCGGTCGCCGCGTTGAGCGCCTGGATCTTATCGGCCCAATTGAAAATGAAGAGGATGCCGTCGTGAACGATCGGCGTCGTCTCGGTGGCGCCGGGAGTCATCGACCATGTCCAAACCGGGACGAGGTTCTTGACGTTGTCCTTGGTGATCTGGTCGAGCGGGCTGTACCCCCAACCGTTATAGGTGCGGCGCCACATCAGCCAGTCGGACGCGGGCGGATCGCGCAGCATCGCGTCGGTCACCGGCGTCATCGACGCGATGGGGTTGGCCTGGGGGGCTTGCGCGAATGCAGCAGCGCCCGCGAGGAGAAGAAGCGGTACGGATAGGATCGTCGAGGTCCAATCTCGGCGTAACGACATGGTTTTCTCCCGTATGATTTTCAAATGTGAGATGTCCCGAGCGCGGACCATCCGGAAATCCACCGGCACACTGTGGGGATTCCCGCCGCGATGCTGGGCGTGCTTATAGCCGATCAACGCACGGTATTCCAAGGCGCAGCAGCTGTCGATCTGAGCTATGCGGCACACGCACCGAAGGATGGGTATGCGCTGTGGGACGCGCACAAACCGCCGCGAGGTCGGCGTGCGACCGCTGCGGCAAATTAGGCCGCAAACTTTCACCGGCCCAATGCTTATGTTAGCTTTTGGAACGATACCAAAAGTAGGCGCCAGCCCACTCGGCTGATGACGGAGTCTCCTCATGACCGCAACGTCTGCTCGTAATGTGCATCGGCTTCCGAACCGGGATGCGGCACTCAAGTCGCTTTATGACGATGTCCACGCCAAGAACATGTTTCCGTTCTGGGCGACGTCGACCGATGTCGAGCATGACGAGATCAAACAGCTGATGGGCACCGCGCGCGCGATCCCATTCCTGTGGAGCTGCGCCGAGGACATCGAGCCCATCCTCCATCGCGCGGTCGAACTGATCACGATGGACGATTCCGAGCGGCGTTCGCTCATTCTCGTGAACCCGGGTCTTGCGCCGAAGCGGGCGACGGTAACGACCATGTACACCGCCTACCGCCTTAACGACGCCAACGAGATCATGCCGCCGCACCGCCATTCGCCGAGCGCGATCCGGTTCGGCCTCAAGGGTACGGGCAATTTCACCGGCGTCGACGGGGAGAACATCACCTTCGGGCCGGGCGATATGGTGCTCACGCCGAACGACACCTGGCACAATCACGGCACGGTCGGAAACGAACAGGCGCTCAATCTTTCGGTGCTCGATCTGCCGCTGGTCGAGACTTTGAATGCGGTGCACTTCGAGCACGATTACCAGGAAGAGGAAAACGGCAAGCTCGTTTCCAAGAAGCAGCAGACGCCACGCTTCACGAGCGACTATTCGCAGCGCACGTACGGCTATGGCGGTCTCTTGCCACGCTTTGCCGGTAAGCAGAAGCGCGGAGCCGGCACGTCCTCACCGATGTTCGTTTACCGTTGGGAGATGGTGCGCGAATTGATCGAGCGCAACAAGGACAACGAAGGCGATCCCCACGACGGGCTGATGATCGAGTACATCGATCCGACCACGGGCAACCCGGTGTTCAAGACCATCACGTTCTTCGTGCAGATGTTGCATCCCGGGCAGAAGACCTTGCCGGTGCGCACCACCGCGAGCCTCCTGGTGGCGCCCTTCGAAGGCAAGGGCCACTCGGTGGTCGACGGCAAGCGTTACGATTGGAAGGAATATGATACGCTCGCCGTTCCCGGCGGCTCGTGGTTCGAGCACGAGAATGACTCCAAGAGCGAGCCGCTGTTCCTGTTCGTCGCGAGCGACGAGCCGACGCTGAAGAAGCTCGATCTCTATCAGAAGTGGGGCCGCAGCGCGTCGGGCGAGGTCTCCCGCATCCTCGACTGAGTACGACCGGAAGATCATGAGCGACGAGCATCGCAAGAACGTTTACGCCATCGGCAAGAAGAATCCGAACCTGCCGTTTCATCCGGCGGTGCGGGCGGGCGACTTCATCTTCGTGTCCGGGCAGGTCGCCAAGGATGCCGACGGCAATATGCTGTCGGGCACCATCGAGCAGGAGACCGCCGGCACGATCGAGTTCGATCCGGCGAATTCTCGCCGAGGAGGGTGCGACGCTCGCCGACGTCGTGCGGGTGACGACATACCTTGAAGACACCCGCGACTTCGGTCGCTACAACAAGGTCTTCGCCGAGCATTTCAAGGACGCGGTGCTGGCGCGCACAACGGTCGAGGCGCGCGCGGTGATCAATACCAAGATCGAGATGGATGCGATCGCCTACAAGCCGAAGCGAGGCTGAGGCGGTGGCACGCGAGGCGGGTGCGGCGGCAAGCGCGATCGGTGCTGCGCCGGTTGGCGCGCCGACAGCCGTCGACATGCCCGCGCACATTTTGGCGAAAGGCGTTGCGGTCGATTTCGTCGTCGATGGGCGGCGCCAGCGCGTGCTCAACAATGTCGATCTCGCCGTCCCCAAAAGCAGTTTCGTCTCGCTGATCGGCCCGTCGGGCTGCGGCAAGAGCACGCTCCTGAAGGTATTGGCCGGGCTGATCACGCCCGCGGCCGGCGAAGTGTCAGTTGCCGGCGTGCCGCCGCAACAGGCGGCGAAGGCGCGCAAGATCGGTCTCGTGTTCCAGGACGCCACGTTGCTGCCGTGGAAGAACGCGGTCGAGAACGCCGCTTTCTTGCTGACCACGGCCGACTCCTCCATACGTCAGGCCGATGCCATGGAACGGGCGGCCGCGATGCTGCGGCTCGTGGGCCTCGATGGGGCCGAAAAGAAGAGTCCCTCGCAATTGTCGGGCGGCATGCGCCAGCGTGTTGCCATCGCGCGGGCGCTCGCGCTCGACCCCGAGGTGCTGATGATGGACGAGCCGTTCGGCGCGCTTGACGCCATCACGCGCGAAGAAATGAGCGACTGCCTTCTCGACATCTGGGAGCGCACCGCCAAGACCGTCGTGCTAGTCACCCACTCGATCGACGAAGCGGTGTTCCTGTCGCGCGAGGTGCACGTGATGGGGTCGATGCCGGCACGCATCACCGAGACGCTGCCGATTGTGTTGCCCCATCCGCGCACCGAGGATTGCCACAGCGATCCGGCATTCACCGCGGCGGAGCAGCGGCTCCGCAGTCTCCTCATCGAAAGCAAGCGGCGGCCGGCATGAGCGGCGAGCCGATCGCGATGACCTCCGTCGATGCTCCCGCGGGGGGCGCCATGGGGCGTTTCCAAAACATGCTGCCTCCGCTGGCCTTGAGCGCCGCAATCCTCGTCCTCTGGGAAGCTGCGATCCGGCTGTTCAAGCTTCCGACATTCGTGCTGCCGCCGCCGACGGCCATTTTCGTGTCGCTGGCGGAAAATCGCCGCCAACTCGCGGCTGCGGCGGAATCGACCGCGCTCGAAGTCCTGTTCGGCTTCGTGCTCGCCGCGATCACGGGCGTCGCAGTCGCGCTCGTCATCGTCGGCTTCGAGCGGTTCGGCCGTGCGCTTTACCCGCTGATCGTGCTGTTCCAGAACGTGCCGAAGGTCGCGCTCGCGCCGATCTTCATCCTCTGGTTCGGCTATGGCCTCGTGCCGAAGATCGTGCTGATCGTGGTCATCGCATTCTTCCCGGTTGCAATCGACATGCTGGCAGGCCTGCAATCGGTCGAGCCGTCATTCGTGTCGCTGATGCGGTCGGTCGGCGCCAACAACACCAAGATCCTGATGCGGGTGCGAGCGCCGCATTCGCTGCCGCATCTCATGGCGGGCCTCAAGGTGGCCATCACCTTCAGCGTGATCGGCGCGATCGTCGGCGAATTTGCCGGGGCGAATGAAGGCCTGGGCTATGTCATCCAGTTTGCCTCGACCCAACTCGATACGCCGCTCGTCTTTGCCGCACTCATCGTAGTGTCCGTCCTCGGCCTCGCGTTCTATTATGTGGTCGAGTTTGCCGAGCGGCTGCTGGTTCCCTGGGCACCGAAATTCGATCCGGTCCACCGGGGCGGCTAGTGGCGTGGCCATGATCACGACGTCATTCCGGGGCGCCGAAGCGAAGCGGAGGCGAACCCGGAACCCATACGCCTTGGCCAGTGGTTATGGAGTCCGGGCTCGCCGTTTTACGGCGCCCCGGAATGACGGCCTAGGAGGCACGGAACGGCAATTGCATAGGATCCGCTGCATAGGATCCGCGGGACTGGGAACATCGGAGTCGGCGAATGAAAAAGCTATCTCTCGCGGCCGTATTGGCCGTTTCTATGAGCACCGCGGCGCTCGCGGCTGACAAGGTCACCGTCCAGCTTGATTATGTCGTGCGCGGCAATCACGCGATGTTCTTTGTCGCGAAGCAAAAAGGATATTTCGCCAAGCAGGACATCGACGTCACCACGATCCAGCGGGGTACGAGCTCGTCGACGACCATGCGCCTCGTCGGCAACGGCAATGCCGAGTTCGGCTTCGGCGATCTGCCGACGCTTGCCGTGGCGCGCTCGCAGGACGTGCCGGTCGTGGCGCTCGCGGCGGTCAACCAGCACAGCCCGCTTGCGATGCTGGCACTGGCCGCCAAGCACAAGCTGACCAAGCCCCAGGATCTCAAAGGGCTCAATGTCGGGGTCCAGCCGTCCGGGTCGACCTACATCTTCCTGAAGGCGTTCCTGGCTGCGAACAAGATGTCGCTCGACGACATCACCCAGAGCACCGTCACCCCGCCTTATGAGAACTATCTGCTGCTCGGCCGCGTCGATGCCGTGCCCGGCTATCTCGACGCCGAGGTGCCGGAGCTTGAAGCGAAGGCCGGCGGACCGGGATCGCTCTCGATCCTGCAGGGCTCGGATTTCGGCTACACCGTGTACGGGTCCGGGCTATTCACGTCGGAAAAAGTGATCGCCGAACGCAGCGATCTCGTGCAGCGCTTCGTCACCGCTTACGTGCAGGCGTTTGCGGACGTCGCCGCCAATCCCGTCGAGGCCGCCGACATCATCATCAAGGACAACCCGGAATACGCGGTGAAGAACGACGTGCTGGTGGCGCAGCTTCAGGCGGACATCAAGTCGACGTTCTTCAGCCCCGACACCAAGGCAAACGGCCTCGGCTGGATGACGGCTGATTATTGGGAGAAGACCACGAAGATTCTGCTCGACCAGGGGGCCATGAAACAGGCAATCAAGGTGGATGCGGCTTTCACCGACAAGTTCCTGTCGGGCGCGAAGCCGTTAAAACGGTAACAGTAGCGATTAGAGGGACACTTCATGATCCGGCTGCTTGGCCGACAGACGTCGGGAAACGTTCAAAAAGTGCTTTTCCTGCTGGAGGAGATGGGCACCAAATACAACCGCGAAGACTACGGCCGGCAGTTCAAGAACACCGACACCGATGCCTATCGCACGCTCAACCCCAACATGAAGGTGCCGACCCTCGTCGACGGCGACGTGGTGATCTGGGAATCGAACTCGATCCTGCGCTATCTCGCCGCTGGCCGTCCGGAGTTGACCGGCGCGACGCCGGCCGAGAAGGCGAGCGTCGAGCGATGGATGGACTGGCAGTTGGCCCAGCTCAATCCGCCCTATCTCGCCGTGTTCAGGGATGCCCGCAAAGCGCCCGCGGAACGCAGCGCCGATTTTCCCGCCCAGAGCGCCGACCTCGTGGCGCTGCTCAAGATTCTCGACGGCCATCTGGCGGGCAAGCCATTCATCGCACTTGGCCGCCTCACGCTCGCCGACATCTGCCTCGCCCCCATCATCAAGCGCTGCCTCGAATTTCCGATCGAGAAGCCCGCGTTCGCGGAACTGTCGCGCTGGGTGAAGGCGATCGAAGCGCGTCCGGCGTTTGCGACCGCGACCAAAGCTTGATCGCGCGGCAACGCCGAGCCTCGTTATGACCGCTCCCATCTTTCATATGGTCAAGAGCGCACCGCAGCCGGTGGGCCCGTACAGTCATGCGGTCGAGGCTGACGGCTGGCTCTTCGTGACCGGTCAGATCGCGACCGACCCCGACGACGATACGCGGCCGCTGCCCTCCGGCATCGAGGCGCAAACCCACAAGGTGTTCGACAATCTCAAGCGCGTGCTTGCGGCAGTCGGTGCCGGATTGGAGCACGTGGTCAGCGTGCGCATTTTCCTCACCGAATTCGAGCGGGACTATGCGACGCTCAACCGCATCTATCCGTCCTATTTCGCGAGCGGTCGTCTGCCGGCCCGCACGACGGTGGGCGTCACCCATCTTGCGCGCGGCGCCATCATCGAAATCGACATGATCGCCCGCCGTCCGGCGGGCTGATCAGACCTCGATCATGACCTTGCCGTTCTCGATGGTGGTCGGATAGGTGCGCATCGGGATCATGCACGGCGGCAGCACCACTTCGCCGGTGCGGATGTTGAATTGCCCGTTGTGGAAATTGCATTCGACGACGTCACCCTCGATGTAGCCTTCCGAGAGCGAGCCTGGGCCGTGGGTGCACGTATCATCGAGGGTGTAGAATTCGCCGTCGACGTTGAACACCGCGAGCGTCAGCCCTTCCTTCTCGACCTTGAGCGCGGTTCCGACCGCCACATCATCGGCATTGCAGAGTTCGATCTTCGACGGCATGGCTGATCAGCACTTCATCCTGGCTGCGGTTGATTGACGCCGCGCGGACCCCGCAGTAACTTCGCGGCGGTGAAAAACACGGCGATTTGCAAGGGTTTGCGTTGCGCGCCATAGACCATAGGCGTCGCGCGAGGTCAATGCCGCCGAGCGCTTGCGACTGCCGGTCCGGCGCCCAATGTAAGCCGCGAGGAGGCGCAAGATGCTGCGAAAAGAGCAAAACGATCTCCTGACCCAGACCGGCCCCGGCACGCCGGGCGGTCGTCTGTTCCGCAGCTATTGGCTGCCGGTGCTTCTCTCCGAGGAATTGCCGGGGAACGACAGTCCACCGGTGCGGGTGAAAGTTCTGTCCGAGCGCTTGCTCGCTTTTCGCGACAGCGACGGCCGGCTCGGCCTGATCGACGAATTTTGCGCTCACCGCGGCGTGTCGCTGTGGTTCGGCCGCAACGAGGAGAAGGGGCTACGCTGCCCCTATCATGGCTGGAAATACGACCTCACCGGCCAGTGCATCGAGGTGCCGTCGGAGCCGGAGGAAAGCGGCTTCTGCAAGAAGGTCAAGCTCAAGTCCTATCCGCTGATCGAGCACGGCGGCGTGCTGTGGACCTATATGGGCCCGAAGGAGCAGGAACCGCCGCTGCCCGAATGGGAATTCGCCGGCGTCGCGAGCCGTCAGCGCTTCGTCTCCAAGCGGGTGCAGGAATCGAACTGGCTGCAGGCCATGGAAGGCGGCATCAATTCAAGCCACGTCTCGTTCCTGCATCGCGGCGACCTCAATTCCGACCCGCTGTTCAAGGGCGCCAAGGGCAACCAGTACAACATGGCCGACTCGCGGCCGGTGTTCGAAGTCGTCGAGAGCGCCGGCGGTCTCTATATCGGCGCCCGCCGCAATGCCGAGAACGATCACTATTACTGGCGCATCACCCAATGGGTGATGCCGTCCTTCACCATGATCGCGCCGCGCGGCAATCACTCGGTCCACGGCCATTTCTGGATCCCGATCGACGACGAGAATTGCTGGACCTGGAGCTTCGACTATCACCCGATCCGCGAACTCGTCCGATGCCGAAGTAGCGGCGATGCGGGACGGCAAGGGCATTTACGTGCAAGTACGTGCCCGGCACGTATCGGCCGCTCGCCAACAAGGACAACGACTACCTGATGGATCGCGCGCGCGCAGAAGGCCGGCCGGACCTACAGCGGCGTCGAGGGCATCGCCATGCAGGACGCCTCGCTCCAGGAAAGCATGGGGCCGATCGTCGACCGCACCAAGGAGAACCTGGTCTCGACCGACAACGGCATCATCATGGCCCGCCATCGCCTGATGCGCGCCGATCAAGGGACTTGGACAAGGGCGAGATCCCGCCCGGGCGTCGATCCCGTGCACCAGCGGGTGCGCTCGGCGGCCGTCGTGCTGCCGCGCGACCAGGCCTTCAAGGATGCCGCCCGCGAAGCCCTGATGGCGCGGCCCGGCACCGCGCCGGCCTCGGTCTGAGGCGGGCGACCACAGGACGGACGACAAGGACGGCGCAGATGAGCGTTGACAAGGGGATGAGTGAAAGTGCGCGGATGGCGACGGCTGCCGAAGCGCGCTTCCGGATCAATGCGCCGAACTCCCGCCCGCGCAACATCAAGGTCATTGCCCTCGACGCGCCGAGCGAGACACTGGTCAAGCATCTCGCCGAGGGACCGTGGCGCCACGCGAACTTCTTCACCGCCTCATCGTTCGCGGCAGCCCCGCCGGGGCAAGGCTTCTCGATGAAAGGCTGGCTCAGCGATCTCGCCGGCCGCACCAAGGATCTCCTCGACGAAGTCGCCAGCGCCGACCTGGTCGTGATGGTGGCAACAGCCGGCGAGAACGCCCAGGCCGCGGCGCTCATCGGCGAGGCGTGCAGCCTCAAGCGGATCAATACCACCGGCCTGATCCTCGGCGGCGCCGCCGCCACCGACGAGATGCTGTCGAAGACGTTGGCGCGCCTGCGACCGTGGTCGCTGATGCTCGTGATTGCGAACGGCGAGGACTACGTCGAGGACATGCTGATCGCGTTGCGCGCCTGACGGCCGCATGCGCCGTATCGTCGTCATCGGAGGGGGGCCCGCCGGCGTATTCGCTGCGATCGAGGCCAAGCGCCGCGACCCCACAGCCGAAGTTACCCTCATCTCGGACGAAGGGAGCGAGCCTTACGAGCGGCCGCCGCTGTCGAAGGCGGTGCTGATGGGCAAGGCCCTGGCGATCGACGCGCCGATCGCCGGCCCGAAGGGCGTCGCCGGACACGATGTCGACCTCGTGCTCGGGACCGAAGTGACCGCGATCGATCGCGCAAAACGCGAAGTCGTGACCGCTGCCGGCCGGCGCTTCCACTACGACGCCCTCGTCATCGCGACCGGATCGGTGGTGCGCCAGATTCCGTTGCTGCCGCTCGGCATGCCGCGCGTCCATTATCTTCGCACCGAGGCCCACGCCAACGCGCTGGCCCATCAACTCAAAGCGGCGCAGCATCTTGCCGTGGTCGGCGGCGGACTGATCGGGCTTGAGGTCGCCGCGTCCGCCGCTGAACTCGGCGTCAAGGTGACGGTGATCGAGATTGCGCCGCGCATTCTCGCGCGAGTCTGCGACGAGCACGTCTCGGCGCGCGTGCACGAGACCCACCGCGGTCGCGGCGTCGACATCAGGCTGAACACGGCCCTCTCGGCCGTCGCGACGGAACCCGATGGCCGTCTCTCGCTGGTCGTCGGCGACGAGACCATCATCGCCGATGTCGTGGTCGTGGGTGCAGGCGCCATGCCCGACGATCGCCTTGCCGCGGCCGCGGGGCTCAAGACCGACGGCGGCATCGTGGTCGACGTCCACTGCGCGACCTCGGACCCGGCGATCTTCGCGGCCGGCGACGTCGTCCGCTTCCCTGGGCCGCACGGTCTCGTGCGCCGCGAGGACTGGCGCCACGCCCAGGACCAGGGCGCCGTCGCGGGCCGCAATGCCGCCGGCGCCCGCGACGAATACCGCGCCGTCCCGTCGTTCTGGTCGGAGCAGTTCGATCTCTACATCCAGGGCGTCGGCGCGCCGCCGCAAAAACCGGACCGCCGGGTGCTTCGGCCGGCTGCCGCCGAGATCGTGTTCGACCTCACCGGCGCGCACATCGCGTATGCCGTCGGCATCAATGCCCAGCGCGACATGGCAATGGTGCGACGGCTGATCGAGCGCGGCATCGCGGTCGATCCCGATGCGCTTGCCAATCCTGCAAAGCCGCTCGCCGACTTGCTCAAGGCAAAGCAGGTTTCGTAGTGCTATAAGCACGCTGGTCCCGCAGGCTGGGCAACGCGAAGCATGCCCACGCTTGCGGCGTATCGACCACGACAAGTCGCAGTTGCTTCGCACGAACAGACAGCAGGTGCCGCTTTGCACGACGTCCCTGGTTCCCATTGGCACGAGCCCGCCGCCGGCAAGCGCGCCGGCTTTGGCAAATTCGGCCGGCCGAAGACGCCCTACGACCTCTTCATGGAATCCGAAGGCATTCCGGTGTTCCGCGATATCGGCGTCAGCAAGGTCCAGAACCTGCCGCTCGCGCCGTGGCGGCGGCTCGGCGGTCGCGGCACCTACATCCAGCTGCACGGCACCGAGGGCAAATGGGGTTGCTACGTCGTCGAGGTGCCCGGTGCCGGCGCGCTCAACGCCGAGAAGCACATCTACGAGGAAATCTATTACGTGGTCGAGGGCCGCGGTTCGACCGAGGTGTGGCTCGACGGCGATTCAAGGCGCCACGTCTTCGAATGGCAGAAGGGCTCGCTGTTCTCGATTCCCGTCAATGCGATGCACCGCATCGTCAATGCGGGTTCGGCGCCGGCGCTGCTGCTCGCTGGCACCACCGCGCCGAACCTGATGAACCTGATCAATAACGTCGGCGCGATCTTCGATTGCCCGTTCCAGTTCCGCGATCGCTTCAGCGGCGCCGATGATTTCTACAAATACAACGACGACATCGAGCCCGATCCTGTGCGTGGCCTCGCCATGCGGCGCACCAATTTCATCCCCGACATCGTCAACTGCGACCTGCCGCTCGACAACCGCCGCTCGCCCGGCTACCGCCGCGTCGAGCCGTTCATGACCGGTAACACCTTCTATCTCTGGATCGCCCAGCACGAGAACGGCCGTTACTCCAAGGCTCATGCCCATACCTCGGCGGCCGTGTTGGTGTGCCTGCGGGGCAAGGGCTACACCTACACGTGGCCGGAGCACGCCGGCGTCAATCCGTGGAAGGACGGCAAGGCCAATCTCGTCAAGCGCGTCGACTACGAGCCGGTCGGTCTCGTCTCGGCGGCACCGGGCGGCGCGCGCTGGTTCCACCAGCATTTTGGCGTGTCCAAGGACCCGCTGCGCCTCACCGCCTGGTTCGGCCCCTACAATCCCGGCCGCGAGCCCGGTCCGCCCGGCGAGACCCACATCGACTACACCGGCATGGACATTCCCGAAGGCGGCACCGCGATCCCCTACTGGATGGAGGACCCCTTCATCGCCAGGGAATACACCGAAACGCTCGGGCGCAACGGCGCCGAAAACCGCATGAACCCCCAATTCTACGACAAGAGCTACAAGGGCGAATTGCCCAAGGAATAGCACCGAAGGAAACGCGCCATGCACGATGTCCCTGGAACGCATTGGCATGAACCGGCCGCCGGCAAACGCGCCGGCTTCGGCAAGTT
Organism: uncultured Alphaproteobacteria bacterium; assembly: GCA_963787675.1. GTDB lineage: Bacteria > Pseudomonadota > Alphaproteobacteria > Rhizobiales > Xanthobacteraceae > JAJPKK01. The sequence goes on from CAWBDV010000004.1 coordinate 255,946, forward strand.
CGGTCGACCGAAGACACCCTATGACGTGTTCATGGAGTTGGAAGGCATTCCGGTGTTTCGCGACATCGGCGTCAGCAAGGTCCAGAACCTGCCGCTGGCGCCATGGAAGCGGCTGGGAGGGCGCGGCACTTACATCCAGCTGCACGGGACCGAGGGCAAGTGGGGCTGCTACGTCGTCGAGGTGCCGGGCGCCGGTGCCCTCAATGCGGAAAAGCACCTCTACGAGGAAGTCTACTTCGTGGTGGAAGGCCGCGGCTCGACCGAAGTGTGGCTCGACGCCGATTCCAAGCGCCACGTCTTTGAATGGCAGAAGGGGTCGCTGTTCTCGATTCCGGTGAACGCCTGGCATCGCATCGTCAACGCTAGTTCCTCGCCGGCGCTGCTTCTCGCCGGCACCACCGCGCCCAACCTGATGAATCTCCTCAACAACGTCGGCGCAATCTTCGACTGCCCGTTCCAGTTCCGCGACCGCTTCAGCGGCGCCGATGACTTCTACAAATACAAGGACGACATCGAGCCGGATCCCGTGCGCGGGCTCGCCATGCGCCGGACCAACTTCATTCCGGACATCGTCAACTGCGACTTGCCGCTGGATAATCGCCGCTCGCCGGGCTTTCGCCGGGTCGAGCCGTTCATGACCGGCAACACCTTTTATCTGTGGATCGGGCAGCACGAGAACGGCCGTTACTCCAAGGCCCACGCCCACACGTCGGCCGCCGTCCTCGTCTGCATCAAGGGCAAGGGCTACACCTACACGTGGCCCGAGCATGCCGGCGTCACGCCGTGGAAGGACGGCAAGGCGCACCTCGTCAAACGCGTCGACTACGAGCCGGTCGGCCTCGTCTCGGCGGCGCCCGGAGGCGCGCGCTGGAACCACCAGCACTTCGGCTGCTCGAAAGAGCCGCTGCGGCTCACCGCCTGGTTCGGTCCGCACAATCCCGGCCGCGAGCCCGGTCCGCCCGGCGAAGTCCATACCGATTACACCGGAATGGACATCCCCGAAGGCGGCAGCGCCATCCCCTATTGGATGGAAGACCCCTACATCGCCAAGGAATACGGTGAGATCCTCGCCCGCGAGGGCGCGACGAACCGCATGGATCCGAATTTCTACGACAGGAATTACAAAGGCGAGTTGCCCAAGGGCGTGTGAGCGGCGATGCCCCAAGCTCGCCGAGCGCGGCGGTCGCATATCCGTATTCGCCGGAGCCGGCTTGGCGATCTCGATGCCTTATCTGACCTCGAGAACGAGGTATTCGAGACCGACCGCATGTCGCGCCGCAGCCTCCGCCGCCTGCTGACATCCCCGAGCGCCGCCGTCATGCTGGCGCAATCGGGCGGCGTGTTCGCGGGTGTGGTCGTGGTGCTGTTCCGCGCCAACAGCCGGATCGCCCGCCTCTATTCGATTGCGGTGGCGCCGGCCTTCACTGGCCGCGGTATCGGCGCAGCCCTGATTGCCGCCGCGGAGAAAGTCTCAAAGTCTCGCAACTGCCGATTTCTGCGGCTTGAAGTGCATCAGAAGAATCGCGGCGCGATCAAACTTTATCACCATGCCGGGTATAGTCAGTTCGGCCGGCATCACCAATATTATGAGGACAAAGGCCATGCCCTCCGTTTCCAAAAGCAGATCGCGCGATGACGCGCCGCCTCAGACTTCCCGCTAAGAAATCCGTCGCCCTCGACCGGCGAATTGGCTTTCCTGATCGAACCAGCTTTTCCCGCGATGGTGCGGGCTTAAATGCTCCGATCGGAGGGTCTCGGCCATGACCGGTTGGGTCATCGTGGTCGACACGCCAAAAGATTTTCCCAACGCGGATACGCCGCATAAGGTCATCACCACGAGTGAGTACCTGGCGCGGCCGCGCCTGTTCGAAACCCGGCCGAAGCTCATCAACCTGTCGCGCTCCTACGCCTATCAGTCGAAGGGCTATTACGCGTCGCTGCTCGCGGAAGCGCGCGGCCATCGGGTGGTGCCGACGGTCGAGACCATGCTGGAGCTGCGCGAGGCCAAGCTCTACGAGCACGCCCTGCCGGAGCTTGAAGACTTGCTCAATCGTTGCGCCCGCCGCACCGATTTCCAGCCCGAGGGCGAGTTCAGGCTGCTAGTGTGCTTCGGTATCGCGCGCGATCCGCGCTTCGAAGCATTCGGCCGCCTGCTGTTCGACTGGTTCCGCTGCCCGGCGCTGGAGGTTTTCGTCGATACCGGGGCGCAGTGGTACACCATAGACCGCATCCGCATGCGCACCCTGACCCGGCTTGCCAACGGCGAGGGCACATTTTTGCGCGAAGCGCTGCACCGCCATACCTCGCGGGAGTGGCGCGATCCCAAGGCGCGTCTCGTGCCGAAATACGACCTCGCGGTGCTCTACGATCCGAACGAGAAGCTGCCGCCGTCCTCGTCCGCGACCATCAAGCATTTCGCCCGGATTGCCGAGAGGATGTCTTTCGACGTCGAGCCGATCACGCGGCGTCAACTCGCCGAGCTTGCGGAGTATGATGGGCTGTTCATCCGCGAAACCACCTCGATCGACAACCACACCTACCGTTTCGCCCGCCGCGCCTGGCAGGAAGGCATGCCGGTCATCGACGACCCGATCTCGATGATCCGATGCATGAACAAAGTGTTCCTGATGGAGCTCATGGGCTCCAACCAGGTGCCGACGCCGCCCACCGTGATGCTCGCTGACGACACCGACCTGTCGCGGGCGGTGGATGAACTCGGCCTGCCGCTGGTGGTGAAAATTCCCGACGGCTCGTTCTCCCGCGGCGTCCACAAGGTGTCGACCGTGGAGGAGTTCAAGCGGATTGCCGAGGAACTGTTCGAGGAGACCGATCTTGTGCTGGCCCAGAAATTCCTCCCGACGGATTTCGACTGGCGGGTCGGCGTGCTGTCCGGCCAGCCGCTGTTCGTCTGCCAGTACCGGATGGCGCGGGGCCACTGGCAAATCCTCAAGCACCACCCTGACGGCTCGCTACGCGAAGGCGGCCACCGCACCTTCGATGTGGACCAGGCCCCGGCCGACGTGATCGACCTCGCGGTACGCGCGGCGAAGCCGATCGGGGACGGCCTTTATGGCGTCGATCTCAAGCAGACCCCGAACGGCATCGTGGTGATGGAAGTCAACGACAATCCCAATATCGAGCACGGCGTCGAGGATGCGGTCGGCAAGGACGAGGTGTGGACCCGCATCCTGAAATGGTTCATCGAGCGGCTGGAGCAGTAGGCGTGTCCGCTGCCTCGCAGGGTGCGCAAGACCAACGGGTCCGGCCTTCGGTCGGCCGATGACAGGCTCCGCGTGCGCACCATTTGCATGGCCGACTGGTGCGCGCGGCGGAACCGGCGCCACGTTCTAATCGCGATGAAACGGGCCGCCTTTGCGCATCCTACAGGCTAGGCTCGCGCCTTACCCCTTCAGCCGTTCGACGACTTCCGGCGGGATCGGCTTGCCCTTGAGCTTGTCCGGGTTGTTCGGATCGCGGCCGACCCAGACGCGGGTCTCGCGGCCCTCGACCGCGAGCGTCTCGTCCTTGAGCAGGCGGTGGAGCATGCGAAAGCTCGACCGGCCGATCTCGGCGACGCTCGATTCGATCGTGACCACTTCGCCGAACACCGACGGCAAGATGAAGCGGGCCGACACGTCGACCAGCGGGATGCCGACGATGTCGTATTTGCGGATCATCTCGTACTTGTTGAAGCCCAGCGCGCGCAGAAAGAGCGCGTTGGTGCTGGCGTCAAAATAGCTGAAGTAATTCGGGAAATAGACGATCCCCGCGGGGTCGCAATCGCCCCATTGGACGGTGACCTGATGGCGCGATGCGAGCATCGTCAACTCTCCCGCGCGCGCGTCATCGCGGCGCCATGCGAATCGCGCCATCGAGCCGGATCACCTCGCCGTTGAGATACCGGTTTTCGATGATGTGCAAGGCTAGATCGGCGTACTGGTCCGGCTGGCCCAACATCTTCGGAAACGGGATCGCGGCGGCAAGCGAGTCCTGTACTTGCTCGGGCATGCTGGAGACCATCGGCGTTGCGAAGATGCCGGGGGCGATTGCCATGACGCGAATGCCGAACTGAGCGAACTCCCGCGCGGCCGGCAGCGTAAGCGATACGACGCCGCCCTTTGAGGCACCATAAGCGGCCTGGCCGATCTGGCCGTCATAGGCAGCGACCGAGGCGGTCGAGACGATGACACCGCGCTCGCCGTCCTCGAGCGGCGTCAGCGTCTGCATATCGGCGGCGGCGAGTCGCATGGCATTGAAGGTGCCGATCAGGTTGACGCTGATCACCTTCGCGAACTCCTCGAGCGGTTGCGGCCCGTCGCGGCCGACGATGCGGCGCGCCGGACCGATGCCGGCGCAATTGATGAGGATGCGTGCCGCGCCGTGTTTCGCGCGCGCCGCAGCGATGGCGGCCGCGGTCGCATCAGCGCTCGTGACATCGCATTCCAGTCCAAGGCCGCCAATGTCGGCGGCCGCCGCGCGGGCAGCATCGGCATTGATGTCGAGGATCGCGACCTTGGCGCCGAGCTTGGCGAGCCGCGCCGCGGTGGCGCGGCCGAGCCCGGAGCCGCCGCCTGTGACGAGCGCCGCATGGCCGTTGGGATGCATGGGAATCGATTCCGGTTCACACGAATGAGGACGCTACCTATGCGGTTCCCAAGGACCTGCGCAAGCCTTGCCTAGCGGGTCGTCTTGGGGCCGCGTTTTTCAAGGAAATCGCGCAACCGTCGCTTCGCCTCGGGGTCGTCTTGGGCAATCCCCGACATGAGCGATTCCATCAGAAGGCCGGTCGCGCGGTCGGCTTCGGCATTGCGCGGCAGCACGTGCATCGCGGCGAAATTCGTCATCGGTGCGTTGCCGGCGATGCGCTCAGCAAGTTCGATGGCTTTGGCGAGCCCGGTGCCGGCCTCGACGACGTACTGGGAAAATGTGCGTACGACAGGGTCGTCGGCATCATAGGTGCGGCCGGTCAGCATCATGTCGATCACGCAGCTGGTGCCGAGCAGGCGCGGCAGACGCACCGACCCACCGCCCCCGACGAAGATACCCCGGCTGCCCTCGGGCAACGCATAATAGGCCGAGCGCTCCGCGATCCTGATATGGCAGGCGGCCGCAAGCTCAAGGCCGCCGCCGACCACGGCGCCATGCAGCACCGCCACCACCGGCACACGCCCGAACTCGATGTGTTCGAAAGCACGATGCCACAGCCGCGAATGTGCGATCCCCTCGGCGAGGTCCGCCTCGCGCAACTCGGAGAGGTCTAGCCCGGCGCAAAAATGCTCGCCCTCGCCGTGCAGAACGATGACCTTGGTGTGGTCCGGCACGGCGCCGAAGAAATCTTCGATGCCGCGCACCGTCGTGTCATCGAGCGCATTGCGCTTGTGCGCCCGCGCGAGTCGCAAAATGCCGATCGCGCCGCGATCTTCAAAATGGAGCGAGGACGGCAAACGCAAAATGGGAAGCTTCTCGGTCTCGGTCATGCGCAACGTATAGCCCAATTGCCACGTTCGTTCCCAGACGCTGGCGTTCCAGCGGCTGGTGCGTCTCCGCGGATTTGACCCCCGCTGCGATGCCCCCTAAATAACGCGCCACCATCAACGGCCCGAAAGCGTATCGATGTCGGAATTCATGTCTCTCGCTGCCGCCGTCGCAGCGCACGTGCACGACGGCGATACGGTGGCCATGGAGGGTTTCACCCACCTTATTCCCCACGCCGCCGGCCACGAGGTGATCCGCCAGCGCAAGAAGCACCTGACCCTCATCCGCATGACGCCGGATCTGATCTATGACCAGATCATCGGCATGGGCGGCGTCGATAAGGTGGTCTTCTCCTGGTGCGGCAATCCCGGCGTCGGCTCGCTGCATCGGATGCGCGATGCGATCGAGAACGGGTGGCCGCAGCCCCTTGCTTACGAGGAGCATTCCCACGCCGCCATGGCCAATGCCTACGAGGCGGGTGCGGCCGGACTGCCGTTCGCGGTGTTCCGCGGTTATGTCGGCGTCGATTTGCCCAAGGTCAATCCGAACATTCGGACCGTCACGTGCCCGTATACCGGCGAGGTGCTCGCGACCGTCCCCGCAATCCGGCCGGACGTCGCCATCGTCCATGCGCTGCGCGCTGACAGCGCCGGCAACGTGCTGATCGAAGGCATCATCGGGGTGCAGAAGCAGGCCGTGCTCGCCGCCAAGCGCTCGATCGTCACGGTGGAGGAGCGGGTCGAGGATTTTGGGCCGCGCAGTCCGAATACGGTGATCCTGCCGTCATGGACGGTGAGCGCGGTCGTGGTCGCGCCGGGGGGCGCCCATCCCTCCTATGCGCACGGCTACTACAAGCGCGACAATGCCTACTACAAGAAGTGGGACGAGATTTCGCGCGACCGCGACGGCTTCCTCGCATGGATGAAGGCAAACGTGCTCGACAAAGGTCCCGAGGTCTTTGCCGAACAGCGGCGTCGCCTCGCACTCGCGGGTGCCGCATGAGCGCGACCTGTACGCCGACCGAGATGATGACGGTCGCCGCCGCGCGCGCGCTTAAATCGAGCGACGTCTGCTTCGTCGGCATCGGCATGCCGTCGGCCGCCTGCAATCTCGCCCGGCTGACGCATGCGCCGGACATCACGCTGATCTACGAGTCGGGCACGATCGCGACCAAACCCGCGATCCTGCCGCTGTCGATCGGCGACGGAGAACTGTGCGACACGGCGCTGACCACGGTCTCGGTGCCCGAAATGTTCCGCTACTGGCTGCAGGGCGGCCGCATCACGGTCGGCTTCCTGGGCGGCGCGCAGATCGACAAATACGCCAATCTCAACACCACGGTGGTTGGTTCCTACGCCAAGCCCAAGGTGCGGCTGCCCGGCGGCGGCGGCGCGCCGGAGATTGCAATCTCGTGCGGCGAGATCTTCATCACCATGACGCAGAGCAAGCGCGGCTTCGTGGAGAAACTCGACTTCGTGACCTCGCTCGGCCATGGCGAAGGAGGCGATCATCGCGCCCGCCTCGGTGTCAAGACGAAGGGGCCGACCAAGCTCATCACCGATCTCTGCGTGTTCGCGCCGGATCCGGCCTCCAAGGAAATGACGGTGGTGTCGATCCATCCGGGAGTGACGCGCGAGCAGATCGACGGCAATACCGGCTGGAAGGTGAAATACGCAGCGGAGGTCGCAGCGACCCCCGCGCCGTCCGACCACGAGCTTTCCGTGCTGCGGGAGCTTCACGCCCGCACCAAGCGGGCCCACGGCGATCAGGTGTAGGAGTTCGACACATGCGTGAGGCGTTGATTTGCGATGCGGTGCGGACCCCCATCGGGCGGTATGGCGGCGCGCTTGCGAAAATCCGCACCGACGACCTTGCCGCGCTCCCGATCAAGGCGCTGATGAAGCGCAATCCGAATGTCGACTGGTCGGCGCTCGACGAGGTGTTCTACGGCTGCGCCAACCAGGCCGGCGAGGACAACCGCAACGTCGCGCGCATGGCGCTCTTGCTCGCGGGCCTGCCCGACAGCGTGCCCGGTATGACGGTCAACCGTCTGTGTGCGTCGGGGCTCAATGCGGTCGGCGAAGCCGCACGCTCGATCCGGTCCGGCGAAATCGATTTTGCCGTCGCCGGCGGCGTCGAATCGATGACCCGCGCGCCGTTCGTGATGGGCAAGGCAACGGAAGCGTTTCAGCGCAGTGCGGACATCTTCGACACCACGATCGGCTGGCGCTTCATCAACCCGCTGATGAAGGCGCAGTATGGTGTCGATGCCATGGGCGAGACCGGCGAAAACGTCGCCGAGGACTACCAAGTGTCACGCCAGGACCAGGATGGGCTGGCGTTGCGATCGCAACAGCGCGCTGGACGCGCCGCCGCGGAGGGCTATTTCAAGGAAGAGATTGTCGCCGTCGAAGTGCCGGGCGGCAAGGCCGGTCCGACCATCGTCGATACCGACGAGCATCCTCGCCCGCAGACGACGATGGAACAGCTTGCCAAGCTGCGCGCAGCGTTCCGAACGCCTGGCACCGTCACTGCCGGCAATGCCTCGGGCGTCAACGACGGCGCCGCCGCCATGATCATTGCGTCGCCCGAGGCAGCAAAGCGCCATGGCCTCTTCCCGCGGGCGCGCATTCTGGGGATGGCGTCGGCGGGCGTACCGCCGCGGGTCATGGGCGTCGGCCCGGTGCCGTCGACCCGCAAGCTGATGGACCGTCTCGGTCTGAAGATCGGCGACTTTGATCTCATCGAAATCAACGAGGCCTTTGCCTCGCAGTCGCTGGCGTGCCTGCGTCAGCTTGGTCTGCCGGATGATGCGGAGCACGTGAATCCCCATGGCGGCGCGATCGCGCTTGGCCATCCGCTTGGCATGTCGGGAGCGCGCTTGGCTCTCACCGCCGTGCATGGCCTCGAAAAGCGCGGCGGCAAGCGCGCGCTTGCCACCATGTGCGTCGGCGTCGGCCAAGGCGTGTCGCTCGCGGTTGAACGGGTGTAAAGAGCGCCCCATCAGCGCAGTCGTATAAGGAGACCGCCCCGTGGCGATGAGCCCAGGATATATCCCGTTTCATCCGAATCCGTCGAAGCCGAAGTTCAAGCCGCCGCCGGGTGCGGTCGACGCCCACTGCCACGTATTCGGCCCCGAGGCGCAGTTCCCCTATGCGCCGGAGCGCAAATACACGCCATGCGATGCGCCGAAGGAAAAGCTGTTCGCGCTCCGCGATTTTCTCGGTCTCGACAAGAACGTGATTGTCCAGGCGAGCTGCCACAGCAAGGACAACCGGGCGATGGTGGATGCGCTCGAGGCCGCGAACGGCCGCGCCAAGGGCATCGCGTTCGTCGGCGAAGAAGTCACCGACGATGAACTCAAATGGATGGATCGCGCCGGCGTGCGCGGCGTGAGGTTCAATTTTCTCAAGCGTCTCGTCGACATCACGCCGCGTGACATCCTTGAGCGCATCGTCAAGCGGATCGCGCCAGTCGGCTGGCACATCGTGGTCTACTTCGAGATGCCCGATCTGCCGGAATTCGAGAGCTTCTTCACCTCATTGCCGACGACCGTGGTGGTCGACCACATGGGTACCCCCACAGTCAAAAAGGGCGTCGACGATCCGGAGAACCAGCGTTTCATCCGCATGCTGGAGAAGCACAAGAACATCTGGAGCAAGGTGACCTGCCCGGAGCGCATGTCCCTTGCCGGCCCGCCCTATGATGACATGGTGCCGTTCGGCCGTACGCTTGTGGAGCATTTCCCCGACCGGGTGCTATGGGGCACCGATTGGCCCCACCCCAACATGAAAAAAGAGGCGCCCGACGACGGGGTGCTGGTGGACTACATCCCAAAAATCGCCCCAACGGCCGCAGCGCAAAAGGCCCTGCTGATCGACAATCCCATGCGTCTCTATTGGGCCTGACCCGCTTCCCTTCGGCTGTGCCGCTTCTGTCCGGCGAGACACTTCCTTTCCCCTCTCCCGCTTGCGGGGGAGGGCCAGGGAGGGGGCACGCTCCACGGCAAGGACCGTTACGAACGCCTTCTCCCGACCTTTCCGCAAAGCCAAGGAAGGAAGCCCGCTCGCCTCAAATTTCATCTTCGCGTCACCCAAGAACCCGCAATTGATCTTGAACAATTCCAACTGCCCATTCGTTGCTTCAAATTGACCTGGCGCGCTGCCTGCCCGTACGTTGCCAAGGACGCCCCAGCCATATTAATTGAGGCAAGTGATGACGGAGGATTGCCGATGACAACGGCAAAGGACACTCCCAGCGCAAGCGCCGGCGAGAAAGAATATGACGACATTCCGGGCACGTTCGTGTTCGACGCCGACCGCTCGCGGCAGGGCTATCATCTCAACATGTTCTGCATGTCGCTGATGAAGGACGAGAACCGCAAGGCCTTCAAGGCGGACGAGGCCAAGTATCTCGATCGCTTTCAGCTCACGCCCGAGCAGCGCGAGGCCATCCTCAAGCGCCAATACAACCGCATGCTGGAACTCGGCGGCAACATCTACTTCACCGCCAAGCTTGGGGCGACCGACGGTCATTCGTTCCAACACATGGCTGCAGTCATGACCGGCTCGACCCAGGAAGACTATGCCAAGATGATGCTGGGCGGCGGGCGTTCGGTCGAGGGCAATCGCAGCAAGTCGGGACGCGCATTCCCCAAGGTAGGTGCACCGGCAGCCGGCAAGACCAAGTCCGCACCAAGAACAGCCGCCAAATCGGCGCGCAAGGCACCGGCAAAATCCAAATCGACACGCGCCGCCGCGAAGGGACGCAAGAAGACAGGATCGAAACGTGGCTAAGATTATCGCAGCAGCAACGTCGTCGCACGTGCCGGCCATCGGCGCCGCGATCGACCTCGGCAAGACCGAGGAGCCATACTGGAAGCGGGTGTTCTCGGGCTTCGAGAAGTCGAAGGAATGGATGGCGGCGACCAAGCCCGATGTCGTCATCGGGGTCTACAACGATCACGCCTCGGCCTTCTCGGTCGAGATCATCCCGACCTTCGCGCTCGGCTGCGCCGCTGAATTCCCGCCGGCCGACGAGGGCTGGGGTCCGCGCCCGGTGCCGGTGGTCAAAGGCCATCCGAAGCTTGCTTCGCACATTGCGCAGTCGGTCATTCTCGACGAGTTCGACCTCACCATCGTCAACAAGATGGAGGTCGACCACGGTCTCACGGTGCCGCTTAACCTGATGTTCGGCTCGCCGAAGGAGTGGCCGTGCCCAGTCATTCCGCTCGCCGTCAACGTCGTGATGTTTCCACCGCCGACCGGCGCACCGCTGCTTCATGCTGGGCCGTGCGATCCGCAAGGCGGTCGAGTCCTACCCTGAGGACCTGCGCGTCGTGATCCTGGGCACCGGCGGCATGTCGCACCAGATCTCCGGGCCGCGCGCCGGGCTGATCAACAGCAAGTTCGACAAGGCCTTTCTCGACAACCTCGCCAAGGACCCGAAGAAGCTGACCCATATCTCGCATGTCGAAATGATGCGCGAGGCGGGCGCGGAGGGAATCGAAATGGTGATGTGGCTCATCGCGCGCGGCGCGCTCGATGAGAAAGTGAAGGAAGTCTACCGATTCTATACCGTGCCGGCATCGAACACCGCCGTCGGCCACATCATTCTGGAGAACTTGCCGCGCGCCAGCGCCAAGACCGAAGCGGCATGCTGCTGCGAAGCCGAAGACGTCGGCCAAGCCGCGACGCGCCGCTGCGCAGCGTGCGAAACAGGCAAGTGTGAGGAGCCGCGTATGAAGATTTGCGTCGCCGGACAAGGCGCTTTCGGTCAGAAACATCTCGATGCCCTCAAGCGCATCGCCGACGTCGAAATAGTGTCGCTGATCGGCGGCAATCAGGATGCCACCGCGGAAGTCGCCAAGAAATATGGCGTGCCGCACTGGAGCGGCGACCTCGCCGAGGGCATCAAGCGCGCCGACGCGGTGATCCTGACGACGCCGACGCAGATGCACCGCCGCCAGGGCGAGCAGGTGATGCGCGCCGGCAAGCACGTGCTGATCGAAATCCCGATCGCGGACAGCGTTGCTGATTCCGAAGCGCTGCTGAAAGTCGCAGAAGGAAACCGGCGTCATCGCCATGGGAGGCCATGTCCGCCGCTTCAATCCAAGCCACCAATGGGTCCACAAGCGGATCAAGAAGGGTGAGCTCAAGATCCAGCAGATGGACGTGCAGACCTATTTCTTCCGCCGCACCAACATGAACGCCGCCGGAAAGCCGCGCAGCTGGACCGACCATCTGCTGTGGCACCACGCTGCTCACACGGTGGATCTGTTCCAGTATCAGACCGGCGAGACAGTCTCCGAATGCTACGCGGTGCAGGGGCCGCGCCATCCCACGCTCAAGATCGCCATGGACATGGGCATCGTGATGAAGGTGCCGTCGGGCGCTATCCTGACGTTGTCGCTGTCGTTCAACAACGACGGCCCGATCGGCTCGTTCTTCCGCTACATCTGCGACAACGGCACCTACAACGCCTATTACGACGATCTGTTCGACGGCAAGAAGAACCAGATCGATCTCTCCAAGGTCGATGTATCCATGGACGGCATCGAGCTCGAGGACCGCGAATTCATCGCCGCGATCAAGGAAAAGCGCGAGCCTAACGGCAGCCTTGCCCAGGTGATGCCCTGCATGGAAGCCCTCGGCAAGGTCGAGCAGATGATCGACCCACGCCGCGAGGCCCACGCGTAGCAGGGATCAGGGATCAGTAATCAGTCATCAGAATTCGGTGGTGAGGAAGGCTCTGCGAGAACAATATACTGTCCGTGTAGAAAAGACGCGGCGTCGCAGCTTCAGGCGGTGCGCGCCGGATAAATGCTTCGATCGGACCTTCTGATAACTGATTACTGACATCTGATTTTCTCACGGGAGCAAACGCCATGTTTCGTCAATCGATCGTCATCGGCATTGCGGCCGCAGCGCTTGGCTGCACGGCCGCGCAGGCGCAGTCGACCGTGAAGGTCGGCGCGCTGTTGCCGATGACCGGGCCGCAGCAATCCACCGGTGTTCAGATCGCCGCCGCGCTACGGCTCTATCAAGCGCAGCACGGCGACACCGTGGCGGGCAAGAAGATCGAAATCATTATCAAGGACGACGGGGCTGTCGCGGACGTATCCAAGCGCCTCGCTCAGGAATTGATCGTCAAGGACCATGTGAATTTCGTCGCTGGCTTCGGCGTGACCCCGACCGCGTTCGCAGTCTCGCCGCTTGCGACCGAAGCAAGGATTCCGCAGGTCGTGATGGCGGCGGGCACGTCGAGCATCACTGAGCGCTCACCCTACGTGGTGCGCACGAGCTTCACGCTCGCCCAGTCCTGCGTGATCATGGCCGACTGGGCGCTCAAGAATGGGATCAAGAGAGTGGTCAGCATGGTGTCGGACTTTGCGCCCGGCATCGATTCGGAGAATTTCTTCAAGGGGGCTTTCCTCAAGGGCGGCGGCGAGATCGTCGAATACATCCGCACGCCACTCGCCAATCCGGATTTCGCACCGTTCCTGCAGCGCGCGCGCGATGCCAAGCCCGACGCTGTATTTATCTTCGTGCCGGCTGGCCAGGGTGCGAGCTTCGTGCGGCAGTTTCTGGAGCGTGGCCTCGATAAGTCCGGCATCAAGATCATTGGCCCCGGCGACGTGACTGATGACGACGTGCTCAACGGCATGGGTGATCAGGTGATCGGCACCGTCACGGCGCACATCTATTCTGCTTACCACCAATCGCCGATGAACAAGGCGTACGTCGAAGCAATCGCCAAGGCCAACAACGGCATGCGCCCGAACTTCATGTCGGTCGGCGGTTATGACGGCCTCCACCTCATCTACGAGGCGATCAAGAAGACGAACGGCAACACCGCTGGCGACGCCTTGATCGCCGCCATGAAGGGCATGGCCTGGGAAAGCCCGCGCGGGCCGATCTCGATCGATCCGGACACTCGCGACATCATCCAGAACGTCTACATGCGCCGGGTCGAGAAAATCGATGGCCAACTCTGGAACGTCGAATTCGAGACATTCCCGAACGTCAAGGACCCTGGCAAAATGAAGAAGTAGCGCCATCATGGCGCGCGGGACGATGCATCAACCCTCCCCTGGAGGGGGAGGGTTGGACTGCCGAGGGCAGTCCGGGGTGGGGTGGCAGCCATGTACCATCTCCGCCGCCGCGTTTTTGCAAAGCCGTCGCCCCCTCCCGCCGCGCACGTGCGCGGCGACCTCCCCCCTCCAGGGGGAGGTGAAGCGTGTGGCTCCGCCATGCTGACGAACCTGTTCGACGGCTTCGCCTACGGCATGCTGCTGTTCGTGCTAGCGTGCGGTCTGTCGGTCACGCTCGGCCTCATGAATTTCGTCAATCTCGCCCATGGCTCCTTTGCCATGGCCGGCGGCTACATCACGATCGTGTTCGTCAACCGCCTCGGGCTGCCGTTCTGGATCGGGCTCGTGCTCGCCTTCTTTCTGACCGCGGTGATCGGCGTCGTGCTGGAGCGCCTGCTCTACGTCCACGTCTACACCAAGAGCCATTTGGATCAGGTGCTGTTCACCATCGGCCTCGTCTTCATGTCGGTCGCGGCGGTCGATTTCATGATGGGATCGTCGCAGCAATACATACAGATCCCCGAGGCGCTCAACGGCCAGTTCGATGTGTTCGGCGTCGGCGTCGGCCGCTATCGGCTGCTGATCATCGTGGTCTGCGGGCTGTTGACGCTGGCGCTGCAGCTCGCACTGACGCGCACCCGGTTCGGCAGCCGGCTGCGCGCTGCGGTCGACGACCAGCGGGTGGCGCGCGGCCTCGGCATCAACGTGAACACGGTGTTCGCCATCACCTTTGCGGTCGGCTCGGGGCTCGCCGGGCTCGGTGGCGCACTGGGCGCGCAAATCCTTGGCCTCGATCCGATCTTCCCGCTTCGCTACATGATCTACTTCCTGATCGTCGTGACGGTGGGCGGCACGTCGAGCATCATTGGGCCGTTTCTCGCGTCGATCCTCCTCGGTATCGCCGACGTGGCGGGGAAATATTACATCCCGACGCTCGGCGCCTTCGTGATCTATACGATCATGATCGTTGTCCTGATCCTGCGCCCGCAAGGTCTGTTCACGCGCGGTACGACACGCTGAGGCCATGAGCCAGCCGCTCGAAGCCGAAGTCACCAACTTCCTGCGCCGCCGCGCGCGGTTCGGCGTGTTCGAGATTGCGTTCTGGCTGGCGGCTCTCGCGAGTGTCTTCCTGCTACCGTCCTATTATCTGATCCTGACCGAGATTGTGATCTGGGCGCTGTTCGCGCTCTCGCTCGACCTCATCCTCGGCTATGCCGGAATCATCTCGCTGGGTCACGCGGCATTTTTCGGCGTCGGCGCCTATGCCGCCGGCCTGCTCGCCAAGCACGAGATCATCCCGGAGCCGACGATCGCGCTCGTTGCCGCGGGTCTCGCAGCGGCGGTGCTCGGCTTTGCCACGAGCTTTCTCGTGCTCCGCGGTTCCGACCTGACGCGCCTCATGGTCACGCTCGGCGTTGCCGGCGTCGCCTACGAGATCGCCAACAAGTTCGGCGAGATCACCGGCGGCGCCGACGGACTTCAGGGCGTCACCATGGCGCCGATCCTCGGCGCCTACCGTTTCGATCTGTTCGGCCACAATGCCTATGTCTACTCGCTGATATGCCTGTTCGTGCTGTTCCTGCTGGCACGGCGCATCGTCCAGTCGCCGTTCGGGCTGTCGCTCAAGGCCATCAAGGGCAATCCGCTGCGCAGTGCCGCGATTGGCATCGGCGTGAATTGGCGCCTGGTCGCGATCTATACGATATCTGCCTTCTATGCCGGGGTCGCGGGAGGCCTGCTGGCGCAGACCCAGGCGTTCGCATCGCTGTCGATGCTCTCGATCGACCGGTCAGCGGATGTGCTGCTGATCCTCATCATCGGCGGCACCGGCTGGCTTTACGGCGGCCTCGTTGGCTCGCTCATCTACCGGCTGCTGCAGGATTTCCTCTCCGACCTGACGGCCCGCTACTGGCAGTTCTGGATCGGACTCCTCCTCGTTGCCATCGTGCTGACCGGTCGCGACCGTATCGGCCGCTGGGTCGAGTGGGTGGAGAGCGCCTTTACGCATCTCGGCCGGCGCATCGTGCCCGGCCGCACCCCGCAAAAGGGCGTCTGATCCATGGCGCCGGTGCTCGAAACGCGTAACCTCGACAAGCGCTTCGGTGGCATCGTTGCGTCGAGCGACATTTCGATCGCCATCGAGAAGGGCGCGCGCCACGCTCTGATCGGCCCGAACGGCGCCGGCAAGACCACCTTCGTCAATCTCCTCACCGGAGTGCTGCGCCCGTCCGCAGGCGACATCCTGCTTGATGGCACCTCGATCGTCGATCTGGAGCCGTACCGCCGGGTGCGGCTCGGCATCGCCCGCACTTTTCAAATCAACCAGCTGTTTGCTGACCTGACGCCGATCGAAACCTTAGGGCTCGCTATCTCCGAACGGCACGGCTCCGGCCGCGACTGGTGGCGCATCGTCGGCAGCCGCGGCGGCGTGACCGCGGAGGTCGCCGAACTGCTGGAGCGGTTCCGTCTCACCGACGTCATGACGACGCGCACCGCAACGCTCCCTTATGGCAAGCAGCGGCTTCTCGAAATTGCCGTCGCCTTCGCGTGCCGCCCGCGGATGCTGCTGCTCGATGAGCCTGCCGCCGGGGTGCCGGAGGCCGAGCGCCACGACATTCTTGCTACGATCGCGGCCCTGCCGGCCGATGTCACCGTGCTGCTGATCGAGCACGACATGGACATCGTGTTCAGCTTCGCTGACCGCATCTCGGTGCTCGTCAATGGCGAGTTGTTCGTCGAAGGCCCGCCTGACGAGGTCGCGCGCGACCCGCGGGTCAAGGCCGTCTATCTCGGCGAGGCATTCGATGGCTGAGCTGCTGCGCCTCGACCGGCTGCGCGCCGGCTACGGCGAGGCGGTGGTCCTTGCCGACGTCTCGCTGACGGTCGAGCAAGGGCAGTCCCTCGCCCTTCTCGGCCGCAACGGCATGGGCAAGTCGACGCTCCTCAATTCGATCGTCGGCGTCACCCGCTATCGCGGCGGCAGCATCACGCTCGGCGGCCGCGACATCACCCGCCTC
This sequence comes from uncultured Alphaproteobacteria bacterium, assembly GCA_963787675.1. Lineage (GTDB taxonomy): Bacteria > Pseudomonadota > Alphaproteobacteria > Rhizobiales > Xanthobacteraceae > JAJPKK01. Next base: position 272,530 of record CAWBDV010000004.1, read on the forward strand.
TCGCCGGAGCGGCGCGCGGTCGCGGGCGTCGGCTGGGTACCCCAGGAGCGCAACATTTTCCGCTCGCTCACCGTCCACGAGAACCTGACGGCGGTCGCGCTGCCCGGACCTTGGGCGCCCGAGCGGGTCTACGACATGTTTCCCCGGCTCGCCGAACGCAAGACCAATCTCGGCAACCAGCTCTCGGGCGGCGAGCAGCAGATGCTCGCGGTCGGCCGCGCGCTCGTCCTCAATCCGAAGATCGTGCTGCTCGACGAGCCGCTCGAAGGCCTTGCCCCGATCATCGTGGACGAGTTGCTCGCTGCCCTGCGGCGACTCATCCGCGAAGAACACATGTCCGCGATCCTGGTCGAGCAGAACCCGCAGAAGATCCTGCCGGTGACCGACCGCGCCGTGATCCTTGAACGCGGCGCCGTGGTCCACGAGGCCGCGAGCGACGTGCTCCGCGAGGACCGCGCCATCCTCGAAACCTATCTCGGCATCACCGATCATGGCCCCCGCCGCGGCAAATCGGCCCATTGAAGCCGGACCGCAGTCGCGCTCATTGGCGCCTGGCGTCGGCTAAAGGGAGCACCAAGCCCATCAGTGCGATCCCGTGGGCAACTTCCCAATTCTTGCCGGCTGTCGGGATGGTCTACAATCGCGCCGAAGATATCGCTTCGCATGATTGCGGCAAACGCAATCGCGCCCAACGGAGACGCCTATGACTCAACGTACCAAGCCGCCTTTCCGCGCCGATCATGTCGGCTCGTTCCTGCGCTCGGCACCGCTCAAGGCGGCGCGCGAGAAGGCGGCGAGCGGCGCCATCACGGCGGCGCAGCTCAAGGCGGTCGAGGACGAGGAAATCCTGAAGATCATCGCCAAGCAGGAACAGATCGGCCTCAAGCTCGCGACTGACGGCGAGTACCGCCGCTCGTGGTGGCACTTCGATTTCTTCGGCATGCTCGACGGCGTCGAGATTTATGAGCTCGACCATGGGATTCAGTTCCAAGGCGTGCAGACCAAGCATCTCAGCATCCGCGTGAAGGACAAGATCGGGTTCTCCAACCATCCGATGCTTGAGCATTTCCGCTTCCTCAAGGCGCATACCAAAGTGACGCCGAAGATGACGATCCCGAGCCCGAGCATCTTCCACTTCCGCCTCGAGCCCGATGCGGTTACAAAGAGCGTCTATCGCGACCGCGACGCCGTTTTCGACGATCTTGCCGCGACCTATCGGCAGGCCGTGCGCGCGTTCTACGATGCCGGCTGCCGGTATCTGCAATTCGATGACACGGCGTGGGCCTATCTCTGCTCCGAGGTCGAACTGCAGAAGGCACGCGATCGCGGCCTCAATGTCGATCATCTCCAGGAAAGCTATGCCCGCACCATAAACGCGGCGCTCGAAGGCAAGCCCGCCGACATGACCGTCACGACCCACGTCTGCCGCGGCAATTTCCGCTCGACCTGGATTTCCTCGGGCGGCTATGAGCCGGTCGCCAAGAAGCTCTTCGCCGACTGCAATTACGACGGCTACTTCCTCGAATACGACAGCGACCGCGCCGGCGGCTTCGAACCGCTGCGGTTCGTGCCCAAGGGCAACAAGATCGTGGTGCTCGGCCTCGTCACCACCAAGGTCGGCGCGTTGGAAAAGAAGGACGACATCAAGCGTCGCATCGACGAGGCGACGAAATATGTCGCCCTCGACCAGCTCGCGTTGTCGCCGCAATGCGGCTTCGCCTCGACCGAGGAAGGCAACAAGCTCGCGGACGAGGAGCAGTGGGCGAAGCTCGGCATGGTGGTCGATATCGCCAACGAAGTTTGGAAGTAAAAGGAATCCGTAGCCCGGATGGAGCGCAGCGAAATCCGGGGAAGGTCTTGCCAATCAAAAAGCCATCCCCGGATTTCGCTGCGCTCCATCCGGGCTACGAAAATAACAAACGATAATCGAGGAAACGCATGCTCCGCACCACGCCACCCTTTCGCGCCGACCATGTCGGCAGCCTGCTGCGGCCGGCGGCCGTCAAGGAGGCGCGCGCGAAGCGAGCGGCCGGCACGATCAGTGCGGCCGAATTGAAGGCCGTCGAAGACCGCGAGATTGAGCGTGTCGTCAGGAAGCAGGAGGAGGTCGGCCTGCAGCTTGCGACTGACGGCGAGCTGCGGCGCGCGTGGTGGATGTTCGACTTTTACGCCGGGCTCGACGGTGTCGAAATCCGCGACGCCGACCACGGCATCCAGTTCGCCGGCGTTGCTACCAAGCCGCAAACGTTGCGAGTCATCGGCAAGATCGACTTCAAGTGCCATCCCCAGCTCGAGCACTTCCGCTTCCTCAAGTCGAAGACGCGCGTCGTGCCGAAGATGTGCATTCCCTCGATCCGCACCATGCATTTCCGTTTCGGGCGCCAATCGATCTCGAAGGAGGTCTATCCCGACCTCGACCAATACTTTGCCGACCTCGCCGCCGCCTACAAGAAGGCAATAAGCGCCTTTTACGAGGCCGGCTGCCGCTATCTCCAGCTCGACGACACCGCCTGGGCGATGATTTGCTCGCCCGCCGAGCGCGAGCAATCGAAGAAGCGCGGCGACAACCCGGACGAACTGCCGGCTCACTACGCCCGCGCGATGAACGTGGCGATCGAGGGCAAGCCCGCCGATCTCGTCGTCACGTCCCATTCCTGCCGCGGCAATTTCCGGTCCACCTGGATCGCCGAGGGTGGCTATGAGCCGGTCGCGGAGCGCCTGTTCAACGACGTTAATTTAGACGGATACTTCCTCGAATGGGAGAGCGAACGCGCGGGCGGACTGGAGCCGCTGCGCTACGTCCCCAAGGGCAAGAAGATCGTGGTGCTTGGGCTTGTCTCCTCGAAAATCGGAACGCTGGAAGCGAAGGACGCGATCAAGCGCCGCATCGACGAGGCGACGAAATACGTTGCCCTCGACCAGCTCGCGCTCTCGCCGCAATGCGGCTTTGCCTCGACCGAGGAGGGGAACGTGCTCTCCGAAGACGAGCAATGGGCGAAGCTGCGCTTCGTCGTCGAGGTCGCAAACGAGGTCTGGGGGTAACAGGGATCAGGGATCAGTAATCAGGCATCAACAACAGGCATCAGTAATCACGCATCAATTAATTGGGACAGCTGTCGGATTTGTGCTGCTAGACTAGATTGGGCAAGCAAATTGTGCCCACCACAACGATAATAGGCTCAAGAACGGGCTTGCCCGACCAGGAGGAAAACAAATGACCAAAACAAGCAGGACGGCCGTGCGCACGCTGACTGTCGCGGCGGCATTGGCCATGGCGAGCACGGCCTTTGCCCAATATACCGACGGCGTCGTCAAGATCGGCATCCTGTCCGATATGTCTAGCCTTTATTCGGACGTGGGCGGACCGGGCTCGGTGGCTGCCGCCAAGCTCGCCGTCGAGGACTTTGGCGCCGCGGCGAAGGGCATCAAGGTCGAGATCGTCTCCGGCGACCACCAGAACAAGCCCGACGTCGGCGCGGGCCTCGCGAGCTCCTGGTATGACGTCGACAAGGTCGACGTGATCGTCGACGTGCCGAATTCGGGCGTTTCGCTCGCGGTCAGCGAAGTGACCCGGCAGAAGAACAAGGTCTTCCTGGTCTCGGGCGCCGCGACCTCCGACCTCACCGGTTCGAAGTGCAACGCCAATACGATTCACTGGACCTACGACACCTGGAATCTCGCCAACGGCACCGGCAAGGCCATGGTCAAGACCGGCGGCGACAGTTGGTTCTTCCTCACCGCCGATTATGCGTTCGGCTACGCGCTTGAGCGCGACACCTCGGCGGTGGTCGAGGCCAATGGCGGCAAGGTACTCGGCAAGGTGCGGGTCCCGCTCAACAACAGCGACTTCTCGTCCTTCCTGCTGCAGGCCCAGGCGTCCAAGGCCAAGGTGATCGGCCTCGCCAACGCCGGCGGCGACACCATCAATTCGATCAAGCAGGCGGCCGAATTCGGCATCGTCAAAGGTGGCCAGAGCCTCGCAGGGCTCCTGGTGTTCGCGAGCGACATCGCCGCCCTCGGCCTGCCGACCGCCCAAGGGCTCGTGCTGACCGAGACCTGGTACTGGGACATGACCGCCAGCAATCGCGCCTGGACCAAGCGCTGGCAGGCCCAGCGGCCTGGCAAATTCCCGACCATGGTGCAGGCCGGCGTCTATTCGGCCATCATTCATTATCTCAAGGCGGTCGAAGCCCTGAAGGCGGACGGCGACGGCGAGGCCGTGGTCGCCAAGATGAAGGAGATGCCGACTGACGATCCGCTGTTCGGCAAAGGCGTCATCCGGGCCGACGGCCGCAAGATCCATGACGCTTATCTGTTTGAGGTGAAGAAGCCCGCCGAATCGAAATATCCGGGCGACTTCTACAAGACCCGCGCCACCATTCCGGGCGCGGAAGCCTTCCGCCCGCTCAAGGAAGGCGGGTGCCCGTTGGTTCAAGGGTGAGTATTCTGATCACGAGGGCGACGCTTACGTCTCTCCGGTGGAGAGGAGTGGCTTAGCTGCTTCGGGGGAAAGGAAGTGAAGCGGGCAAACCTCTGCCTGTCGGGTAGAGGCTAAGGGGCGAAGGGGCGATGACGGATATCTTCGGCATTCCGTTGGCGGTGCTCTATGGGCAGCTTCTGATCGGCCTCATCAACGGGTCGTTCTATGCCTTGCTGAGCCTCGGCCTTGCCGTCATTTTCGGCATGCTGAACATCATCAATTTCGCGCACGGCGCCCAATACATGATGGGCGCGTTCTGCGCTTATCTCCTGCTCAACGGGATCAGCGTCCCGGTCATCGATTTCGCGGCCGTGCGCGAAGCCGGCCTCGTCGGCGCGACGCATTTCGAACAGGTCACGCCGGGCCTGGACTACTGGTGGGCACTGCTTCTTGCTCCGCTCATTGTCGGCGTCGTCGGGATCGCGACCGAGCGGCTGTTCCTGCAGTGGCTTTACCGGCTCGACCACCTCTACGGCCTGCTGCTGACCTTCGGTCTTGCGCTCATCATCGAGGGAATCTTTCGCCAGAACTTCGGTTCGTCAGGCCTGCCGTATCAGATTCCCGATGAGTTGCGCGGCGGCCAGAATCTCGGCTTCATGTTCCTGCCGAACTATCGCGCGTGGGTGATCGCCGTCTCGGTCGTGGTGTGTTTCGGCACCTGGTTCATCATCGAGCGCACGCGGCTCGGTTCGTATCTGCGCGCGGCCACCGAAAATCCGGTCCTCGTGCGCGCCTTCGGCATCAACGTGCCGCGCATGATCATGCTGACCTACGGCTTCGGCGTGGCGCTCGCGGCGTTTGCCGGCGTGCTCGCGGCGCCGATCAAGAACGTCAGTCCGCAAATGGGGTCGGACCTCGTCATCGTCGTGTTCGCCGTCGTCGTGATCGGCGGCATGGGCTCGATCCTCGGCGCCATCGTGACCGGCTTCGGCCTCGGCATCATCGAGGGACTGACCAAGGTGTTCTTTCCCGAAGCGTCGAACACGGTGATTTTCGTCATCATGGCGATCGTCCTGCTAATCCGTCCGGCCGGCTTGTTCGGGCGAGGTACGTGACGTGGTCGCCGAACCGATCGCACTACCGAAGCCGTCCGCGCGACTAAATGCGGCCTCAGTCGCGTTCGTCGTGATGGTGGCGGCCATCGTGCTGGCGCCGTTGCCGCCGTTCAATGTCTATCCGGTCGATCTGATGCGGGCGCTGTGCTTTGCGCTGTTTGCCTGCGCCTTCAACCTGCTGATCGGCTACGGCGGCCTGCTGTCGTTCGGCCATGCCATGTTCTTCGGCTGGGCCTCTTATGTAACGGCTCATCTCGCCAAGATCGGCACCGTGAGCCTGCCGTACTGGTTCGGCGGCTGGGACTGGATCGTCATCAAGCTGTCGCCGCTCTCGCCGGAACTCGCGATCCTCGGCGGCACGGCGTTCGCAGCGCTGCTCGGTCTCATCGCCGGCAGCGTCGCCATTCGCCGGCAAGGCATCTATTTCGCCATGATCACCCTGGCGCTCGCCCAGATGATGTACTTCTTCGCGGTCCAGGCGAAATTCACCGGTGGCGAGGACGGGATCCAGGCGGTCCCGTACGGCCACCTCTTCGGCGTCATCGCCCTCGACAACGACATGAAGCGCTACGCCTTCGTCGCCGTCATCTTTATCGCCGCCTTTCTGCTGATCTACCGCATCGTCCATTCGCCGTTCGGCGAGGTGCTCAAAGCGATCCGCGAGAACGAGCCACGGGCGATCTCGCTCGGTTACAAGACCGACCGCTATAAGCTCGCCGCCTTTGTGATGTCGGCGGCGCTGGCCGGCCTTGCGGGCTCGACCAAGGTGATCGCCATCGGGCTTGCCAGCCTCACCGACGTGGAATGGCAGATGTCCGGCGAAGTCGTGCTGATGACCCTCGTCGGCGGGCTTGGCACTATTTTCGGACCGGTGGTGGGCGCGGTAATCATCGTCTTCATGCAGTCCGAACTCGCGAGCTTCGGGCAGTGGGTTACCATCATCCAGGGCATCATCTTTGTTGCCTGCGTTTTGGCGTTCCGCCGCGGCGTCGTCGGCACCGCCGCGGCCGCACTTCGCATCCAGCTGTGAAATCGACATCTGCCTGGTAGGGTGTGCAAAGCGCGGACTTGTCCGCGCGTGCGCGCCAGTCTGAGGTGCCAGGAGGCCTTTGGCTCAGCGCACTTTGCCAATGCATAACGTCGATGACGACATTCGAAGCGAATGCCGGAAGATTTTGTGAATAATCGCTGGTGTAGAAGGTGCGAAGCGCGGAAGTGTTCACGAATAGGGACTGCCTCCAGACGTGGCGTGCTTGCTTCGTTTTGGGCACTGCTGCTCACACGTGGAACGCATGACGACCTCAACCGAGAAGGCGGTGCTTGATTGGCTCGCGGCGCGCCGCGATGCCATGCTCGACCTGTTGCGCACGATCGTGGACATCGATAGCGGCAGCTACGACAAAACAGGGGTCGACGCCGTTGGCGCGCAGCTGTGCCGATTCTTGAGCGTGCACGGCGTGCCGTTCTCGATCATTCCCAACGATCAGTTCGGCGACGCGATCTTTGTCGAACTCTACAATGCCGCCGGCGGCGCGCGAGGTGCGCCCGTGCTCCTGCTCGGCCATCGCGACACCGTCTATCCCGGCGACGAAGCCAAGCGCCGCCCGTTCAAAATCACCGGCGGACGCGGTTCCGGGCCCGGTTGTTGCGACATGAAGGCCGGTCTCGCCATGAATGCGTTCGTGCTCGCGGCGTTTGCCCATTTTGCCGCGGCACCCTCGCCAATTACGGCGCTGTTCACCGCGGACGAGGAGATCGGGTCGCCCTCATCGAGGGAGCTTATCAAGGCCGAAGCCCAGAAGGCGCGCGCGGTGTTCAACAGCGAGCCAGGCCGTCCGGGCGGCGGCATCGTCACCGACCGCAAGGGCGGCGCGTTCATGCGTCTCGATGTCGAAGGCAAGGCTGCCCACGCCGGCAATAATCTCGCCGACGGCATCAGCGCCATCGAGGAAATCGCGCGCAAGATCATCAAGCTCCACGCGCTGACCGACCTCGACAAGGGCATCAGTTGCAATGTCGGCACGATCCAGGGCGGCCAGACCGTCAACACGGTGGCGCCGCATGCAAGCGCCGGGCTTGACCTGCGCTTCATCCATCCCGAGGACGGCGTCGCGGCGATGCAGGCGATCCAAGCGATCGTTTCCGAGCAAAACGTGCCGGGCACGCATGCGCGCCTCGAGGTCACCGGATGGTTCGAGCCGCTGGTCGCGAGCCCGGCCTCGCAGCGCCTGTTCACGCATTACTCCGCGTGCGCCTCCGCGCTCGGCCAGAACGTCGAGGCTCTGTTCGCCGGCGGCTGCGCCGATTCCGGATTCGCCGCGAGCGCCGGCGCGGCGACCATTTGCGCGGTCGGCCCGATCGGCGGCCGTGCTCATTCGCCCGAGGAATTTGTCGAGGTGGATTCGATCGTGCCGCGCGCCCAGGCGCTCGCGCTTTCGATCATGCGGCTGTGATCGGAGGCGTCGGTCGTATCCGATCGCGGCCCGTACGGTGCGCAAAGCGAAGCGTGCGCACCTCTTTTCCGACGTTAAACCTTGGTTCGTATGGCGCCGGTGCGCACGGCGGATCAAAGTCCGCGATAAAATCGACGCATCTTGGCCGCCTTTGCGCACCCTTGTATTAGCGCGCGCGATTAGACTGGGCCTCGTTCCGTGAGGAATGGCTTGGCCCGGATGGCCATCCGGGCCAAGCCGCCGATCGATCGGATCGATGCGCACCGGAGCCCGCAAGGGCTGACCTTCGTAGCAAGATCGCGATCGGCACTTCATCCGCACCCGGATGGTTGATGGAACCAAGGGTTCGCATACAAGGAAGGGTCGACGAAGATGGCTCAAGGTACCATGATTTGCGCCGGGATCGATACCGGCAAACGTAAGCTCGACATTGCGCTCGATGGTTGTTCGCAGCGCCTGCAGGTGGACAATGCGCCTGCCGGCCATGACGCGCTGTTGACGTGGCTGCGGGGGCATCGGGTCACCCGGGTCGGGATTGAGGCAAGCGGCGGCTACGAGCAGGCTGTGGTGGCCGAGCTGCGGCGCCATGGGTTCGTTGTGATCGTGTTTCAGCCCTTGCAGGTACGGGCCTATGCAGAGTTTCATCTGCAACGGGCCAAGAACGACAAGATCGATGCCGCCTTGATCGCCAGCTGCACGACAGCGGCCAAGAAGATCCATGCGCCGCCCGATCCGCGGCTGGCGCCCTTTGCCGTGCATCTGACGCTGATCGATCAGCTCAAGGATGATATTGCCCGCATCAAGAACCGGATCGAGACCTGCCGCGACGCCCGGATCCGGCAGTTCTGGGCCGAAGAGATTGCTCGCCTCAAACAGCGCGAGAGAAGCGAACTCAAGGCACTGACGGCGGCCATCCGCCAGCATCCCGATCTCGCCGAGCGGCTCGATCTGATCGAAAGCGTCGATGGCGTCGGGCGCAAGACTGCGGTTGCCATCCTGGTGCGCATGCCCGAGATCGGCCGCCTCAGTCGCGAGCAAGCCGCGGCGCTGGCGGGACTTGCGCCCTACGACGATGACAGCGGCGACCGTGTGGGCGCCCGTCATATCGCCGGCGGACGCGAGCGGCTGCGTGCGGCGCTCTACACCGCATCCCTGCCGGCCTCGCAGCGATGGAATCCGCAGCTTATCGCCCTCTACAAACGGCTGACCGCCGCCGGCAAGCTGCACAAAGTCGCCCTCGTCGCGTGTGCCAGGAAGCTGCTGATCTTCGTCAACACGGTGGTGGCTCGCGCAACCCCGTGGAGCCGGCATCACGATCCGCTCGCAGCCACCGCCGTCGTTGCGTGACCCTGTCTTAGAAAGAACCGTTTCTTTGTTCGACTGAAAGCACCGTTTCTTCGTCCCGACCTGTCACTGCCGATGACGCCGCGCACAGCCGCCGTCAAGGCTGGCCGTCGCTCAGGTGGTGCCACAAGCTCCGCCGCCGCCAGGCCACGCCTTGACGGCGGCGAGCACGGTGTCATCCTCAGCGCAGTCGGGACACTTTCCAGCCAAGCCAGCTCATTTAATGGTTGCTACACCTTGCCGTCGCGCCATCGATCGATATCATTTCGCGCACGCGTGTCCCAATTCGCAGGTCCCAGCCCATGCCCAGCGCCCTGTTTACGCCGATCAAGCTCGGCAGCGTCGAACTCGAGAACCGCATCGTCATCTCGCCCATGTGCCAGTACAGCTCGACGGATGGCTGTGCCACCGACTGGCACATGGCCCACCTTGGGACGCTGGCGTCCTCCGGCGCCAGCCTCGTGATCGTGGAAGCGACCCACGTCGAGCGGCACGGACGCATTACCCATGGCTGCATGGGGCTCTACTCCGACGAATGCGAAGTGGCGCTCAAGCGTATCATCGATTTCTGCCGTCGCATCGGCAATGCCAAGTTCGGCGTGCAGCTTGCGCATGCGGGTCGCAAAGCCTCCTCGCAGCGGCCGTGGCAAGGCGGCGGCGCGCTCAAAGCCCACGAGGACCCATGGCCGACAATTGCACCTTCCGCGCTGCCGTTCGGCCCGGGATGGCATACCCCGCGCGAGATGACGACCGACGACATGGCGCGGGTGCGTGACGCCTTCGCGTCGGCGGCGAAGCGCGCCGTGCGCATCGGCTTCGATGCCATCGAGCTGCACTACGCTCACGGCTATCTCGCCCACAGCTTCATGTCGGCCCTCTCGAACAAGCGTACTGACAACTACGGCGGCAGCGTAGAGAACCGCTTGCGCCTGCCGGGCGAGGTCGCCGCGGCGGTGCGGCAGGTGGTGCCGCCGAATGTTGTGCTGGGCGCGCGCATCACCGGCAGCGACTGGGCTGACGGCGGCATCACGCCCGCCGATGCGGTCGCCTGCGCGAAAATGCTCAACGCGGCGGGCTTCGACTACGTCGATACATCCTCCGGCGGCGTCGCGTCGGACGTGCGGACACCGACGAGCCCCGGCTACAATATGGCGATCGCCGAACAGATCAAACGCGAGACCGGCCTCCCGACCCGCGTTGTCGGCATGATCGTGACGCCGAAGCAAGCTGAATCGATTATCGCGGAAGGCAAGGCCGACATGGTCGCGCTAGCTCGCGCGTTCCTTGATAACCCGCACTGGGGTTGGCACGCCGCAGATGCGCTGGGCGGCGAGGTCAAACGTCCCAATCAGTATCAGCGCGCGACGCCCTCCATGTGGCCCGGCGCCGCGCTGCGCACATGAGGCGCGCGCCGTCACGGACGTGCAGGATTATAATGTAGGCCGCAAAATCATTATTCGGTCTCTTCCAGCAAAAAAGCACCCGACGGCCGTCGGGTGCTTTTCCTGTTCAACAGACAATCGCTACGAGGCGCAGCAATTACCGGTCGTTGTGGGGATCGCGCTCGGAATCCGGAACAGCGCCGGTGCCGTTATTCATCGTGTGAGGATTATAATACGGGCCGTATACCGAACCGCGGGTAGACTGCGCTGAAGCCGCCGTCGCGAGGATCGACACCGCCAGCGCGGCAACGGCGACCGCCGACGAAAGCGCTTTCAAATTCTTGCTCATGTTATTTCTCCTGCTGCATGTGCCTTTGCACACACGCCACGTAGTGCATCGATGCGATTGCTCCAAGCCCCGAGCCGGTGAATAATTTCGTGAGAATGTATCGTGTTTATATGGAGTTTATATATAATCCGTATTATCAAATCGATGCCACTCTTTTGAAGTGCAGTTTTGTTGCATAGAATAAACGTGATTTTTACGCCAGCAACTCACTTCACTGTCGCAACGAAATAAATTTTCCGTTGTCGCGAAGGACTCACAGCAAGTTCAATCTATCGTGAATAACATTTCGGAATCATGAGTCGCGCGCAGTGCGCGTGCATTCTTCGCGCGATCAAAGCAATCCCGATCAAATGACAGCAAGATTAGGATTGTGCGCTTCGCCACGTCTTCGATCGCGGCAGTCGTTGACGATGCTTTCGCGCTAGTGATTTCCCGCTTGTGGCGGAATCGCGAGAATCACGTACAACGTCGGTGGTCCCGGGATGCCGAGGAAGTCGCGTGAAATCGTCACCTCTTGCCGTCGCGCCTGCGGGCTTCTTGCAGCCCACTCATCGAGCGGCTTCATGCAGATGACCTCGGCCGCCGGACAGAAGATGAGGACGCCATCGCCCGCGATCCGCGCAGCATCGACCCAGGGCGTCAGATAGGGGCTGACGATCTCGTAGGTCGTCGGCCGCTCCGGGAAATAGAACAGCGTACCGTAGAGCACGTTGTTGTAGCTGCCGACGATCCGCAGCGGCCGATTGGTGGTGTCACGCCACACCCTGTCGGCGGCTGCGGCCACCAGCCGATATTGATCGCCATAATTCGGCACGCCGGTGTGATGCGTCCATAACGCGATCACGGGTGCGGCCAGAAGCGACAGCAGCGGCAGCGTGCAGGCGACACCGAGGATGGCGATCGCGGCGGCACGCGAGATCACGACGCGCGGCGAGGACATCAGTACCACCGGCAGCAGCGTCATGCCGCCGATGGCCCACAGCGATACGACCTTCTCTGATGCCGCAGCCGCGAGCAGAATCGGCAACACCAGCGGCAGGACGAAAACAAGATTTGCAAGCCGGCGCGGCGGCTCCTTCGGCCACAGCAAATCCGCGACGGCCGATCGCGATGGCCGCGCGGCCGCGAACACCAGCGCGATCGGCGCAAGGCCGTACGCAAGTGCGCCGGCGATGTAACCGACGCCGGAGAGGAGCGCTTCGGCAACCGTCGAGGGATGCGACTGCGTCGCATAACCGAACGGCTCGAAGTCGTGCGCATAAAGCCACCACGCGTGAGGGGCGAGCGCCACCGCGCCGACCGCGATCGTGATGTAAGGCGCAGGTGACGCGAAATAGGGCCAGCGGCGCTGATCGATAAGCGCCGCAATCGCGAGCGCCGCGAGCAGTACGATCGACCAGTACTTGGTCATCATCGCGCCCGCCGCGGCGAGCCCGGCAAGCGCCGCAAAACCGAGACTTCGGGTCTCGAACGAACGAAGAAACGCCCAGGTGACGAGCGCCCACCATGGCATCATCGCCGAGTTGGCGTTGTACTTCAGCGCATGAAAGTTGAAGAACGGCACCAACGTCAGCAGCGCAAGAGCGACCGAGCGCTTGCGCTCATCGAGATAGTCCGGCCACACGACCCAGGCGATGCCGAGCGCGACCGCAGCCGTCGCGACCGCGAGGAGATCGTAGGCCCAGGTTTGCAGCGGAAAGATTCGAAACCAAACGCCGACGATCCATGCCGGCAGCGGCGGATGCTTCGGCGTGCCGAGCCCCGCCTCGCGCGACCAAGCCACCATCTCACCCATGTCGAAATGCATGTCCTGGCTCGCCTTCGCGACGACCGCGTAAAGCGTCCACACCGCGCAATAGGCGACGAACACCGCGAGAACAGTGCGCGTACGGCGCTGCGGATCGCACAATGCATCAAGCAGACGCCCCAGCGCCGCGGTGACGCCGTCGCGGATAGAAGAGAAACTCATCGCGCGCCGTGCATACCTGGATCCCCAACAGCCCTGCCAATATACCAACCGCAATGGTGTCGGCACGCGCGACAGCGATTCAGTTGGGAGGGCTTCACCTCTCTCCGGGCGATGCCGAAGCGATGGAGAGAGATGCCGGATGAGGTATGCAGGTAATCTCGCGTTCGAAATGTTGGCTGCGATCCTCTGTCCGCTCGGCGGATCAGTTCGCCGTGTGCGGGGGGATCGCCGACCGCAAACGGCTCACTTTCGTCGGGATCGTGGGTCGGCGGGTTCGGCGCGCTTCGCGCCCTGGAACAAGCGGCGCGCGGCGCCGACGCCGAGGATGAGGCAAATCACGGCACCGAGTGCGAGGTAGAGGCCACCCGAATCAAGCATCACTTGCAGCGCGTCACTCATGGATAATCTCCGGGCAGTCTCGTCGTCGCACTCTCGTCGTCGCACTCTCGTCGTCGCAGTCTCGTCATTCGCCGGTTCGGCAGTCAGATTACCGCAGCCGCGGATCGGAGCGACCGCGCATCGCAGGAGCGACCGCGCATCGCAGGAGCGGCCGATCACCGGATGCAGCAATCAATGCCGCGTCAGCAGCGGCGCAACAATATCTTTCTTACGGGAAAAAAGCTGGTGAAGGTTGCTACGACGGTCGCGAACGCGGTCCCCCGGTGCTGCTGCACCCCCAAGCGCTCAAGCGGCTCAGTCGCAGCAACCTCCACCCACACGCATTTTTTACGGTAAATGCGACCGCACGCTGGTCGAAATGTGACCTCCCTGCGTCCGTTCACCGCCGAATACCCCTCCGCCTATGACGCATGGCTTGATGTAATCCTGGGTCAATCGGCTGTGCCACGTGAGCTACACACGGAAAAGCTGCATTCTCATGCAGTCGACACCGCGATGCCGGGCGCCAACGCTGCATAGGTGCCGGGACATGAAGGTCTCGGTCGGTGTTCAGTTCTGGCCGGGAGCGGGTCCCGAGCGGCAGGATTGCGGCAGCCAGGTCGGCACGTCGCATTTGCTGCAGGCGCCGAGCGCCATGCCGAACGACACGACGAGGACGATGGCCCACACCTTACGCATGCAACGGTCCCCCACGGTCCCTCACCTCGATATTACAGACATCGGGTTAACAGGGCGAGCGATCCCGCGCCACTACCCCAGTGCCGCCGACCTGAGCTATGCCCGATCGAGCCGTGTCTGTCCCTGTTCCGTCAGAACCACGCGCGACGCCTTCATCAAGCCGCCGTTCTCGATGCGAACGAGCCCCTCCCTGACCGCATCCTCCCAGATCGACATCCGGGGACAGGTGCTGCGCCACGCGTCCATGGTCTCGCCATAGCTGCGACCGCCACCGATGAAGGCAAGAAATTGAAGCGTGAGTGCGGCGGCGGCCTGATCGGGGGCCGACAGAGTAGCCTCGGCGACCGTGCGTTCGACGGTCACCGGATCCGCTCAGCGCGGCGGACGGGGCGGAGCGCCCGTACCGGGACGACCCGGGCCGCCGGCGCGCAGCATGGGCTTCGGCTTGCCGGGCAGCAGGCCCTCGCGCTGGGCGCGCTTGCGGGCGAGCTTGCGGGCGCGGCGGATCGCCTCCGCCTTCTCCCGTGCCTTCTTTTCAGAGGGTTTTTCGTAGTGCCCGCGGAGCTTCATCTCGCGGAAGATCCCCTCGCGCTGCATCTTCTTTTTCAGCGCCTTGAGGGCCTGGTCGACATTGTTATCCCGGACAAGAACCTGCACGCCGTCATCCTCTCGAATTCGAATCGAATGCTATCAGGGCTGCGGGCAATAACGGCCGCAAAGCGCCCGCACAGGTGCCCGAATTGCGGGGCGCTTTAGCAGAATTGAGGTCCGAAGTCCACAATCCGCGGCACAGAATGCGCACGGCCGTTATCGCGCCGCATCATCGCACCTGAGAGGATGACTCAGCCGCCGACCCCGTGACCCTTCAAGGCGCTGTCGATCTCGGTCAGAATTGCCGGGTCGTCGATGGTTGCCGGCATGGTCCAGGTCTCGCCGTCAGCGATCTTCTTCATGGTGCCGCGCAAAATTTTGCCGGACCGGGTCTTGGGCAGGCGTGCGACCGTGATCGCGATCTTGAAGGCGGCGACGGGGCCGATCCGCTCACGCACCAGTGCCACGATCTCCCGCTCGATCTCGGTCGGCGGCCGGTTGACGCCCGCCTTGAGCACGATGAAGCCGCACGGCACCTCGCCCTTGATGTCGTCCTTGACCCCGATGACGGCGCATTCGGCGACGTCCTTGTGGGAGGCGAGGACCTCTTCCATGCCGCCGGTCGACAGCCGGTGGCCGGCGACGTTGATGATGTCGTCGGTGCGGCCCATGATGTAGAGGTAGTTGTCCTCGTCCTTGAAGCCGGCATCGGCCGTCTTGTAGTAGCCCGGAAACTCGGTGAGGTAGCTCTCGCGCATGCGCTCGTCGTGCTGCCAGAAGGTCGGCAGGGATCCCGGCGGCAGCGGCAGTTTCACCACGATCGAGCCCATCCGATTGGCCGCGACTTCATGAGATGCTTCGTCGACGATGCGCACGTCGTAGCCGGGCATCGCGACCGTCGGCGAGCCGTGCTTCACCGGAAGCTGGCCGAGCCCGACCGGATTGCCGGCGATGGCCCAGCCGGTTTCGGTCTGCCACCAGTGGTCGATGACCGGCACTTTGAGGATGTCCTCGGCCCACTTCACCGTGTCGGGATCGGCGCGCTCGCCGGCAAGAAACAGGGTGCGGAATTTCGACAGGTCGTAGCGCCCAAGGAGCTTCGCCGCGGGGTCTTCCTTTTTGATGGCCCGGAACGCGGTCGGCGCCGTGAACTGGGCGACGACGCCGTGGTCGGCAATCACCCGCCAGTACGCGCCGGCATCGGGGGTGCCCACCGGCTTGCCTTCGTAGAGGATCGCGGTGCAGCCGTGGAACAGCGGCCCATAGACGATGTAGCTGTGGCCGACCACCCAGCCGATGTCGGATGCCGCCCACCACACCTCGCCGGGATTGACGCCGTAGAGGTATTGCATCGACCATTTCAGCGCGACCATGTGGCCGCCGTTGTCGCGCACCACCCCCTTCGGCCGCCCGGTGGTTCCCGAGGTGTAGAGGACGTAGAGCGGATCGGTCGCGGCGACCGGCACGCAATCGGCGGTCTTGCCCTTCGCGATGGCGTCCGCCCGCGCGCTCGCCCAATCGTGATCGCGGCCAGCCACGAGGTCGGCGTGCAATTCGGGGCGCTGGAGGATCAGGCAGGCCTCGGGCTTTACGCTCGCGAGGGTGATCGCTTCATCGAGCAGCGGCTTATAGGCGATAACGCGGCCGGGCTCGATGCCGCAGCTCGCCGACAGGATCATCTTGGGCTTGGCATCGTCGAGGCGGGTCGCAAGCTCGTTCGGCGCAAAGCCGCCGAAGACCACCGAGTGGATCGCGCCGATGCGGGCGCAGGCCAGCATGGCGACCACCGCCTCCGGCACCATCGGCATGTAAAGGATGACGCGATCGCCCTTGCCGACGCCGAAATCGCGCAGGATCGCGGCGAGCGTCTTCACCTCGGAAAGCATCGCCTCGTAGGTGATGGCGCGCTTCGTGTTAGTGACGGGCGAGTTGTAGATGATGGCGCTCTGGCTGCCGCGGCCTGCGGCCACATGGCGATCCAGCGCATTGAAACAGGTGTTGCATTGCGCGCCGACGAACCAGCGGCCGTAGACGCCGGCCGACGGATCGAAGACCTTTGTCGCCTTCTCGTACCAGTCGATGCCTTCCGCCACCTCGGCCCAGAAGCCGAGCGGGTCGCGCAGCGAGCGGGCGTAGACATCGTGATAGCGGCTCGTGCTGACGCGGGCGGCTGAAGCTTCACTCACTGTAACCTCCCTCGGCGATGGCGCGTGTCACTTGCCGATAGGCAATTCATTTCATGGCATCGATCGTTGCGCCGCAATCCTTTCGTCATCGCCCGCGTAGGCGCGCGATCCAGTAACCACCGGCTGTTTTCCTTTGACACTGGCATCAAATCATTCCGCGTCCTGGGGTTACTGGATGCCCGCTTTTGCGGGCATGACCAAAACTAATTGTAGCAGACTGGTTGCTTACGGCCCGCTGTTAGTTCGCCCACCTCCGCTTTGATCTTGGTCATGTCGGCCATTGGCGTAAAGTCGCAACGATGCCGACCTGGAAAGAACGCGCCCGTGGACTCAAGAACGACGTGATTGCGATTGCGCTCGCGTTGCGCGATCCGCGGGTGCCGTGGTACGCCAAGGTGGTCGGCGCTTGCGTCGTGGCCTATGCGCTGTCGCCCATCGACCTCATTCCGGATTTCATCCCAGTGCTTGGCTACGTCGATGATCTCGTGCTGGTGCCGCTCGGCCTGATGCTGATGCTGCGGCTCATTCCGGCCGAAATTCTCGCCGAACACCGCACGCAAGCGGCGGCGATCGGGCAGCGGCCCGTCAGCCGCACCGGGGCCGCGATCGTGATCGCGATCTGGCTGATCCTGCTCGCGGCGGCCGCCTGGTGGGCGCGTCACATCTGGCGTGGCAGCTGAATTCGGGCTTGGCACGACTTGCGGGCTTTCGCGCCCCGTCGACGCAGCGTAGCCTTGCCACTGATTCGACGATCAGCTTGCCGCCGCCATGACTGGCATTGTTCTTCGCGCCGCGCCCTCGGAGCCGCGTCCCTGCAAGATTTGCGGGCCGCCAGCGCTGCGGTTCGGCACCGTCGACTTCAACCGTTCCTGCGGCGAGCCGCGCGCGGAAACGCTGCCGCCTCTCGGCATCCCGGTGCAATTTCGGCGCTGCACGGGATGCAGCTTCCTGTTCACCGAGTGCTTCGATGACTGGACCGAAGCGCAGTTCAAGGAGTTCATCTACAACAGCGATTACATCCGCCTCGACCCCGACTACGCCGACAAGCGGCCGCGGTGGCAGGCAAGCCAGATCATCAAGCTGTTCTATGTCGACCGCGCTGTGTTGCGCCTGCTCGACTACGGCGGCGGCAGCGGATTGCTGAGCCGGCACCTGCGCGAGGCAGGCTTCACCTGCGCCGATACGTTCGATCCGTTTACGCCGGAATTCGCCGCGCGTCCGGACGGCCGCTATGACGTGATCACCTGCTTCGAGACGATGGAACATCTCACCGATCCGCTCGCCAAGATCGACGACATGGTGGGCATGCTCTCCAATATCGGCGTCGTGATGTTTTCAACGGTGGTGCAGCCCGACGAGATAGCGAGCCTCGGCATGTCGTGGTGGTACATCGGACCTCGCAACGGCCATGTCTCGCTGTTTTCGCGCGACGCGCTCGCCATCGCCTGGCGCCGGCGCGGCTTCACCGTCAGCTCGTTCTCGCCGGCCTTTCACCTCGCCTTCCGCGACGCGGCTTAAGATTGCGCTGAAGCTCGAAGGTGATTCAGCCCTAAGTTTTCGCAACTTTGACGGTCATTTTTCGGGATACTTGTCGAGGTGACTTGATCTCGACGTGATTTGATCGCTGCCGCCGTCGTCCATTATGCTGTTTGCGGGAGACGCTCGCGATGACGAACACCATTTACGACATCGGTCTCGACCGTAATGCGGCGAATTTTCAGCCGCTGACGCCATTGTCATTCCTGGAGCGGGCGGCGGTCGTATTTCCCGACCGCACTGCGATCGTGCACGGCGCGCGAACCTGGACCTATGCGCAGTTCTATGAACGGGCGCGACGCCTCGCCTCGGCGCTGGCGCAACGCGGCATCGGACGCGGCGATACCGTCTCTGTCATGCTCGCCAATACGCCGGCGATGCTTGATGCGCACTACGGCGTCGCCATGACGGGCGGCGTGCTCAACACGCTCAACACGCGCCTCGACGCCGCGATCCTCGCCTTCACGCTCGACCATGCCGAGACCAAGGTGCTGATCACCGACCGTGAGTACAGCAAGGTCATCAAGGAAGCGCTCGCGGGCGCAAAAGCAAAGCCGCTGGTCATCGACTACGACGATCCGGAATATTCCGGCCCCGGCGAGCGGCTCGGCGCGATCGAATATGAAGAGTTCCTCGGCGGCGGCGATCCGGCGTTCGCGTGGCGGATGCCCGGCGACGAATGGGACGCGATCTGCCTCAACTATACGTCGGGCACGACCGGCGATCCAAAGGGCGTCGTCTACCATCACCGCGGCGCGGCGCTGCTCGCCATGGGCAACGTGCTCACCTGCGCCATGGGGCGGCATCCGGTCTATCTGTGGACGCTGCCGATGTTTCACTGCAACGGCTGGTGCTTCCCGTGGACGATTTCGATCGTCGCCGGCACCCATGTGTGCCTGCGCTACGTGCGCGCCGCGCCGATCTATGACGCCATCGCTCGCCTCAAGGTGACGCATCTGTGCGGCGCGCCGATCGTGATGTCGACGCTCCTCAATGCCTCAGCCGATGAGAAGCAGCCGCTGCCCCACACCGTCGAGTTCGTGACCGCGGCGGCGCCCCCGCCCGAGGCCGTGCTTGCCGCCATGAGGGCCGCGGGTTTCAACGTCACGCATGTCTATGGCCTCACCGAGACTTACGGCCCGGCCTCCGTCAACGAATGGCACTCCGAATGGGACCAGCTGCCGGCGGCCGAGCAGGCGGCCCGCAAGGCGCGCCAGGGCGTGAACTATCCGGTGCTCCAGGCGCTGGACGTGCTGGATCCCGAAACCATGGAGGCGGTACCACGGGACGGCGCGACCATCGGCGAGGTGATGTTCCGCGGCAACGTGGTGATGCGCGGCTACCTCAAGAACCCTTCCGCCACCGAGAAATCCTTCGCCGGCGGCTGGTTTCATTCCGGAGACCTCGGCGTCATTCACCCCGACGGTTACATCCAGCTCAAGGACCGCTCCAAGGACATCATCATCTCGGGTGGCGAGAACATCTCGTCGATCGAGGTCGAGGACGCGCTTTACAAACACCCCGCCGTGCAGGCGGCCGCGGTGGTGGCGAAACCCGACGAGAAATGGGGCGAGACGCCGTGCGCCTTCATCGAGCTGAAACCCGGTACAAGCGCGACCGCCGAGGACCTCATCGCCTGGTGCCGCAATCATCTCGCCGGCTACAAATGCCCGCGCCACATCGTGTTCGTCGAACTGCCGAAAACCTCAACCGGCAAAGTGCAAAAATTCAAGCTGCGCGAAATGGCGAAGGAAGCGTGAGTTTGGTGGGGCAACAGGAAGCTTGTTGGCCGCGTGCGGCGCCTGGTGATATTCTGGCAATATGAACGCGCCCGCGATCAAACGCATGACTGTGCCGCAGTTTCTTGCCTGGGCGGAAACCCAGCACAAGGGTCGCTATGAACTCTTCCGTGGCGAAATCGTCGCGATGTCGCCCGAGCGGGTCGGGCATGTTCGGGCCAAGCAACAAGTGTTTCTGGCGCTCCGGGCCGCGATCGCCCGGGCCGGCGTCGCTTGTGAAGCCTTCATTGATGGGCTCGCCATCGTCATCGACAACCAGACAAGCTATGAGCCCGATGCGCTCGTGAACTGCGGCGAGCCACCCGCGGACGGCACGATGATCGCGCCCACGCCGGTCATCGCGGTCGAAGTGCTGTCGCCGTCCACGCGCAATATCGATAAATCAATCAAGCTGTCCGGCTATTTTCGGGTGGCTAGCCTCGCGCACTACCTGATTGTCGATATAGAACAGCGCCATGTCTTGCATTATCGCCGCCAGACCGACACGACCTCGGTGGTCACGATCGTGAAGGGAGGCGAGATCGTTTGCGACCCGCCCGGGATTGCGCTCGACATCGCGAGCCTCTTCGACTGATTCAATTGCTCTAAGAGGACGGATTGCCTCATGTATCGCACGACCATCATGTTTGCCGCTGCGCTCGCCGCGCTGTGCGCGCTTGCGGCGGCGCCCCCAGCCGCGGCGCAGACGATCCTGTTCGAAGGCGCGCGCGTCATCTCGGGCGACGGCAGCCCGGCAATCGAGAATGCGGCGATCCTCGTTGATAATGGCACGATCGTGCGGGTTGGACGCAGCGGTGAGGTCGCGGCTCCCGCCGATGCGCGGCGCATCGCGCTTGCCGGCAAGACGGTGATGCCGGCGATCATCTCGCCGCATGTGCATCCGGGTTTCCAGCGGGGACTCTCCTATTCGGCGGACAACTTCACCCGCGAGACCATTCTCGGAGACCTCGACCGCGAGCTTTACTTCGGCGTCTCGACCGCGATGTCGCTCGGCATCGAGAAGGGCGACGTCATGTACGAAATTCGCGCCGGCCAGGCTGCGGGCAAAGCCGGCGGCGCGCGGCTCATGATCGCGGGGCGCGGCATCGGCGCTCCGAATGCGGGCCCCGGCGCTGCTGCCTACGCGCACATCGCCTACGAGATCACGACCGAGGACGAGGCACGCGGCGCGGCGCGGGAGCTGGCGGCCAAGCACGTCGACGCCATCAAGATCTGGGTCGACGATCGCGGCGGCCGCGCGCCGAAGCTGCCGATCGCGCTGTCACGGGTCATCATCGAGGAGGGCCATCGTGCCGGCCTCAAGGTCATCGCGCATATCTTCTACCACGAGGACGCGCTCGAACTCGCCGCCGCCGGCATCAACGGCTTCGCGCATCTTGTGCGCGACAAGGAGATGAGCGATGAGCTGATCGCCCTGATGATCAAGAACCATGTCTACGCCATGCCGAACATCGGGGCACCCGAGCGCGGCACCCACGCATCGGTGCCGGCGTGGTTCACCGAGCCAGCGCTCGCTGGCTTGCTGCGCGACACCGAGCCTTCTGCCGTCGTCGACCGCGTGCGCGACTCGTTCACCGGCCGCGACGCGGCAACCGTCGAGCGCAACAGGCGCAACTACGCGATCCTGCAGAAGAGTTCTGGTCAAGCTCAGCGCCGCCGGCGTGCCAATCATCCTCGGCAGCGACACCGGCCTCGAAGATCATTTCTTCGGCTTTGCCGAGCAGAAGGAGCTTGGCCTGATGGTCGAGGCCGGCATGACGCCGGCGCAGGTGATCGTCGCGGCCACCAGCCGTCCGGCGGAGTTTCTGGGCCTCGCCGACCGCGGCAGCATCGTGCCGGGCAAGCGCGCCGATTTGCTTGTGCTCGACGCGAACCCGCTCGACGACATCCGCAACACCCGCCGCATCGCCGCGCTTTATCTTGCCGGCATCGAAGTCGATCGCGCCGCGATCAAGGCCGCGCTCGCCAAGCACGCCGCTAATTGATGATCGAGGCACAAATTCGTAGGGTGGGCAAAGCGCGAACGCGTTCGCGCGTGCCCACCGTGACGTTCTTGAAGCGCCGAAGGTGGGCACGGCGGAAGAATGGTTTCGCGAAATCTCGACGTCTCGGCCGCCTTTGCCCACCCTACCAGTTGCGGCACGTCAAAAAAGTTATGGCCGGGACGAACCCGGCCATAACGACTTAATCGCGTGAAGAAGCGCTAGCTAGATCCGATCGGGGTAAGGCAGGATGAAGTTGTCGCGGTTCGGCATCTTCACCTGCGGCAGGGTCTTGGCGTCCATGCGGTCGTTCTCGCCGATCAGATTGTTGAGGGCGAGAATGTAGGCGGTGAGCGCATAGACCTCGGTATCGGAGAGCGAACGCGGCGCGGGATAGGGCATCGCGCGCCGGACGTAGTCGAAGATCGTTGTCGGATAGGCGTAGTAGTTCTTGATCGTCTTCGCCGTCTCGATTCCATCGGTGAGCGGTGCGCCGCCGACGAGCGGCCCGGCGCCTGGCGCGCCACCGCCCTTGCCGCCCTCGGCATGGCAGGCGACGCACTTCTCGGCGTAGACCTTGGCGCCTTCCGCGGGCGTGCCGCTGCCCGGCGGCAGGTTGCTGCCGTCAGGCAGGACGGCGATGTCCCACTGCTTCACGTCGGCTTCCGTGATCGGCTTGCCGAGTCCTGGCGACCGCGGCGACGGCGATTGCGCGAATGCCGCACCGGCGACAGCCAGCGCCGCGAGGGCGATCAGCGGCTTACGCATAGACATGCTTGATCTCCCCATTGGGCTGGACGCCCCAACTCGTGATGCTGTTGTAATGCTGGTTCGGGAACGCGAGCGGCGTTGCGAGCGGCTTCTTGGTCTGGCCTCGCGCTGCGACGAACTCGGCACGCAGCGGCTGCACGTTGCCGGCCTCGTCCCAGGCGCGGCTTTGCAGGACCGCCGGCTGGCCGTCCCAGCGCCACGGCATCACGAATCGCGTGAATGCCTTATCGTGGATCGGGCCTTGCAGCGCGGCTTCGCCCCAGCTCTTGCCGCCGTCCGCCGACACCATCACCTTGGCGATACGGCCGGCGCCTGAATAGGCAACGCCGGAGATCGCATAGAAGCCCGGTCCCTTCATGTTGAGGCTGAACGAGGGTTGGGTGATGAAGCTCTTCACCTCCATGAGGAAGTGGAAACGCCACGTCTTTCCGCCCGGCAGGATCTGCGAATAGTTCTTCGTTTCGAAGAACGTGTAGGCCGGCTGGTCGACGGCCTTGATGCGGTGCAGGTGCTTGACGTTCATGTTGCCCTGATAGCCGGGCACCAGCAGCCGCATCGGATAGCCGTTGCCCGGCATCAGACGCTCGCCATTCTGGTAGATCACGACCATCGCGTCGTCATAGGCCTTCTTTACCGGGATGCTGCGGTCGAGCATCTGGGCGTCGGCGCCTTCGGCAACGAGCCATTTCGACTTGGGATCGATGCCGGCCTCATCGAGCAGGACCGAGAGCGGCACGCCCGTCCATTCGGAGTTCGACACGAGACCGTGGATCGCCTGGGCGGTCACCTGCATCGGCTCATTGGAGAACATCGGCGCCGAGTTGCCCGCGCACTCGACGAAGTGCGGGCGCGTGACCAGCGGATAGCGCGACAGCGTGTCCAGCGTGAACTCCAGCGGCTGCCGCACCATGCCGTGGATCACGAGTTTGTGCTGGGCGGGATCGATGTCGGGCACGCCGGAATGACTGATGGTAAAGTGCAGCGAGCTCGGGGTGATGGTGCCGTTCAGCAGATGGTGCGGCGTGCGCGCATGCGAGTTGCGGAACTCGCCCTTGGGATTGCTCAGCGTACGCACGACGTCCTTTTCGAATCGCGAGGGCGTCTGCACCGGCGGGATAGTCGAGCCGAATTCGAGCGTCCACGGCTCGTCTTTGATGGGCTCGGCGGCGGCTCCGGTAATGGTTCCGGCCGCCCCCATCGCGCCTGCGACCGCAAAGCCCTGGCCGAGCAGGGCGCGGCGATTGATCAGTCCATTCCCGGCGACGGACTCGAACGAGTTCCTCCGGGCGTTTCGATTTTTTCATGATATCCCTCTCCCATATGGAGTGGTGCTTCGCGCACCCTTTGTCGTCAGAGCGTCCTTTCCTCCGCTATCGAATTCGCATCAGCGTCCGCGCTTTGGTGCATGCCAAGTCATGGCGCCGAAGAGAGTGGTTCGACATATTCGAAATCCGCTCCAACGGCGTCTTTCTGCGCTTCGGCGCGAACGTTGTCCAGTGGACCGTAGATTGCGCCCGACCGACGATTAATCCACGTGCAGGCCGAGCTTGCGCACGAGCGCGCCCCATTTGCGCAACTCGCGGTCGAGGTCAGCGCCGTATTCCTCCGGCGTCGAGGTGATCGCGTCGCCGCCGTCGGCTGCGATGCGCGCCTTCACGTCGTCGCTTTCCACGGCAATCCGCAGCTCGCGATTGAGGTGCAGCACGATCTCCTTCGGCGTGCCGGCCGGCGCCAACAGCCCGTAGCGCAACATGGCCTCAAATCCCGGCAGGCCGGACTCCGCGATGGTCGGGACCTGGGGCAAGAGCGTCGACCGAGCGGGGCTCGCGACACCCAACGCGCGCAGGTTGCCGGCCTGAATGTTGGCGAGCACGGGCGCCAGCGTATTGAACGACACAGGCACGTGGCCGCCGAGGGAGTCGTTGGCCAGCGGCCCCGTGCCCTTGTAGGGCACGATGGTCATGTCGACCTGGGCGGCGTCCTTGAACAATTCGGCCGCCATATAGCCGCCGGAGCCGACCACCGAGGTGCCGATGGCAAGGCGGCCGGGCGCGCGACGCGCGAGGGCGATCAGTTCGGCTGCGGTCGTGGCTTTGAGCGACGGATGGACGACGAGCGCAATCGGAATTGTGGCGATCAATCCGATCGGCGCGAAGTCGGTGCGAGTATCGTAGCCGGCATTGGCGTAGAGATTGGGATTGATCGACAGCGTGCCGGTGTGACCAAGAAGCAGCGTGTAACCGTCGGGCGCGGCCTTGGCGACCATGCGGGCGCCGACGATGGCGCCGCCGCTCGCCCGGTTGTCGATGATGACCTGCTGCTTGAGCGCGGCGGAGAGCTTCTCGCCGACGATGCGCGCGACGGTGTCGACCCCGCCCCCCGCCGGAAACGGGACGATGAGGGTGATGGACCGGGTGGGGTACTGGGATGGGGCTTCCTGCGCGGCCGCGATCGTCGCACCGCAGATCGTTGCGACGAGCATCGCCGCCGTCCAACCGATGACCGGTCCGCGCATGACTGTCTCCCGCCGCGACACCGTAACATCATACCCCAACTGCACAAAAGATAGCGCGACCAACCGCCGAAAGCAGAACCGCCGGCCTCAGGCCTGAGGACCGGCGGTTTCTTACTGAGTATCGTTGATCGCGATTGCTTCCAGCACTCTCAGTGGACGCTCGTGTCGCTTGTCAATCGCGCGATTTGGTCCTTCACCTGCAATTTGCGCCGCTTCAACTCCGCCAACTGAAGATCGTCTGTAGATGGATGCTGGAGGGCATCTGCAATCTGATTTTCCAGCATCCGGTGACGTTGTTCGAGTTCAACAAGTTGGGAGGGTGTGGCCATGTATCCGGTCTCCTTGCATGCCATGCAGCCTGACCTGGAAGGCAGCAATAAAATTGTGACATGAACGACACAATGAGTCGATGCGACAAATGTTGTGCATCGCAGCAATCCGGTGAATACATACCGCGAAGTCTTCAGCCTTTCAGTCAAATTTTATTGCCCGCCGAAATGTCGCAGCATCTCAGCCAGTCTCATGCAGGGATGCCCGGGCAGCGCCGTTGTCAGGATCATGGTAAAGTTACGCTGCGGGCGCACGCACGGCTTGGGCCCACTTTGGGCGGCTTCGGATTGGTCGACTTGGGACGCGGCGGCGGATGACCAAAGAAGAAGAGGCCGAGCTGAAATTGCAGCTCGAACGACTGCGCCAGGAGCATCGCGACCTCGACGCCGCAATCGAAGCGCTTCAGTCGGTTCCGGGAAGCGATGTGCTCCAGATCCAGCGACTGAAGAAACGCAAGCTCGCGCTGCGCGACCGCATCACGTTCATCGAAGATCAGATCACGCCCGACATCATCGCGTGAAGGCGCGGGTGCGCTGCGCTGTCACGCCTGAAGGTAGCGGCGTTGCAGTTCGCGATCGGCGGCGAGCGACTGCGATCCGCCGGTCCACACCACATGACCTTTTTCGATCACGACATGGCGATCGGCAATCTTGGTGAGGGCGTCGATGTGCTTGTCGACCAGCAGAATGGCCTGGCCCTCGGCCTTCAGTCGCGCGAGGCACGCCCAGATCTGGGCACGGATCAACGGTGCAAGTCCTTCGGTAGCCTCGTCGAGGATGAGGAGCTTCGGATTGGTCATCAGGGCACGGCCGATCGCGAGCATCTGCTGCTCGCCGCCGGAGAGTTCGTTGCCCATGTGGTGACGCCGTTCGGCAAGGCGGGGGAACAGCGAAAACACGTCAGGGAGTCGCCAGCGCGGCGCGCCAAACCGCGCAGCCGCGGTCGCCACCAGATTCTCCTCGACGGTCAGCGTCGGAAAAATGTGGCGTCCTTCCGGCACGAGACCCAGTCCGGCCTGGGCGATGCGATAGGGCGGCGATCCGAGCAGTGGGCGGCCGTCGAACTCTGCCGTGCCGCCGGTCGCCGCGAGAAGGCCCATCAGCACGCGGATGGTGGTGGTCTTGCCCATCCCATTGCGGCCGATCAAGGTCACGACCTCGCCGGCGCCGATGGCTAGGCTCACGTCGAACAGCACTTGCGCCGGCCCGTAGCGCGCCGCGAGGTGCTCGACCTTCAGCATGGCGCTGCCTCGCGCGACTGCTCCATCTCGTCGCCGAGATAGGCAGCGATGACGGCGGGGTCGTTGCGTACCGCGTCGGGCGTCCCGCTCGCGAGGATGCGGCCGTAGATCATGACCGAGATGCGGTCGGCGAGCGCGAAGACCGCGGTCATGTCGTGCTCGACCAGGATCATGGGAAAGCGGCCCTTGAGGCGTCCCAACAGCGCGATCAATGCCTCGGTCTCCTCGCGTCCGGTGCCGGCCATGGGCTCGTCGAGGAGCAGGAGACGCGGGCTCATCGCGAGCGCAATCGCCAGCTCAAGCGCGCGCTTCTCGCCGTGGGAGAGCGCGCCCGCGACGACATCGGCGCGCGCGGTGAGCCCGACCTCCTTGAGCGCGGCGCGCGCGGGATCATTGAGGCGCGTCTCGGCGCTCGCGCGGCCGAAGAACCGGAAGCTCGATCCGGCATGCGCCTGGATTGCGAGCGCGACGTTTTCGAGCGCCGTGAAGCCGGGCAGGATCGAGGTGATCTGGAACGAGCGCGCGAGGCCAAGCCGGGCGCGGGCGTGCACTGGCAACGCTGTCACATCGCGGCCGTCGAACAGGATGCGGCCACTGTCGGGCGTGATGAATCCCGAGATCTGATTGATCAGCGTCGTCTTGCCGGCACCGTTCGGACCGATGATCGCGTGCAGTTCGCCCGGCCGCACGTCGAGCGTCAGGCCGTCGGTGACGGCGAGCGCGCCGAAGCGCTTGTACAAATCTTCGATCCGAAGCACGGGATCGCGATCACTCACGCCGCAAACTCCGTGCAAGCTTTTGGGCGACGCCAATGAGGCCGCCCGGCGCGAACACCGCGACCGCGACCAGGATCGGACCGAACCACAGACGCCAGTGCTCGGTGTATTGAGCAAGCTTTTCCTCGGCGAGAAGATAGACGATGGCGCCGATGACGGCGCCGTAGAGCCGGCCCATGCCGCCGAAGATCACCATGATCAGGAGATCACCGGAGCGCTGCCAGGACATGTAGGCGGGACTGACGAAATCGGTGACATTCGCCAGCAGGAAGCCGCCGACGCCGCCGAGCGCGCCCGAAATCACATAGGCTGCAAGCTGGAAACGGTAGGCATCGAAGCCGATCGCGGCGATGCGGGCGGGATTTTCGCGCGCACCGCGGAAGACGCGGCCGAACCGTGCCGCGACGATCGAGCGGCACAGCAGATAGCTCGCGAGCAGGCACGCAAACGCCACGTAATAGAACGCGAGCCTGTTATCGAGCAGCGGATACCCGAACAAGGTGTCGCGCATGCGAATGGTCAGGCCGTCATCGCCGCCATAGGGCGCAAGCGAGCTTGCGGTGAAGAACACCATCTGCCCGAACGCCAGCGTGATCATAATGAAGTAGACGCCCTTGGTGCGCAGCGCGACGAGGCCAGTCAGCCCTGCGAACAGCATCGCGGCGATGAGGGCGACCGGCAGCGCGATCGCCGCCTCGTTGAAGCCGTGAGCGGCCAGAATGCCGACCGCATAGGCGCCGATCCCGATGAAGGCCGCGTGGCCGAACGAGATCAGCGCGCCGTAGCCGAGGATGAGATCAAGCCCGATCGCCGCGACGGCGAACGCCATGATACGGATCAGCCGATCGAGAATGAAACTTTCGCCGCCGGCGAAGGGCAGCAAGGCGAGGCCCGCAAACAGCAGCACGGGCACGACGTTGTCTGCCGAGATACGGAGGCGCGCGGCGGTGGGAGCGTGGTCGACGAGCGCCATTCACCGTCCTCGCGCCGGAAACAGGCCGGCCGGCCGGACGCAGAGCACCACCGCCATCAGCAGATAGATCAGCATCGATGCGATCGCGGGCCCGACCGTGCGTGCCGGCGACGGCGCCATCACAAGGCGCAACAAATCGACTGCGAATGAGCGGCCGAGCGTGTCGACGAGGCCGATCAGCATTGCGGCGAGGAAGGCGCCGCGGATCGAGCCAATGCCGCCGATGACGATGACGACGAAGGCGACGATGAGGACGGTATCGCCCATGCCGGGCTCGACCGAGAGAATGGGCGCGATCATCACGCCGGCGAAACCCGCGAGCATGGTGCCGAAGCCGAACACGATCATGAACAGGCGGCGGATATTGACGCCGAGCGCCGACACCATCTCGGCATCGGTGGCGCCCGCACGCACGAGCATGCCGGCGCGGGTGAAGCGGATCAGAACATAGAGCAGCACCGCGGTCGCGAGACCGGATGCGATGATGACCAGACGCCAGACCGGATAGTTGAGGCCAGGCATCAGCGAGACCGAGCCGTCGAGCCCCGCCGGGATCGGCAAGCTCAAGGGAGCGGCGCCCCAGACCGTCTTCACGCCCTCGTTCAGGAACAGGATGATGCCGAAGGTCGCAATCACCTGGTCGAGATGATTGCGACCATAGAGATGTCGGAACACGACGAATTCAAGCACAAGGCCAACGACGAGCGCGGCTGCGAGCGCAAGAATAAGGCCGGCAAGAAAGCTGCCGGTCAGGCCGTAGAACATCACCGCGAAGTAGGCGCCCAGCATGTACTGGACCCCGTGCGCGAGGTTGATGAAGTCCATCACCCCGAACACGAGGGTGAGGCCGGCCGCGATCAGGAACAGCAGCACCCCAAGCTGAAGGCCGTTGAGAATCTGAACGATCAGAAGTGTCGTGGACATCGGGCTGATCTGCGCCTCCCCCTGGAGGGGGGGAGGTCGGCCGCGCAGCGGCCGGGAGGGGGTGAGAACGTCGCCTCAAAAAGCAGCGCAGCCGCTGCGGCACCGCATCACCCCACCCCGCTCGCTTCGCGAGCGACCCTCGCCCTTCAGGGGAGGGTATTCGTTACTTCATCTTGCAATCTTTGACGTGTGTGTCGGCGTAGTTCGAGAACACCTTATCGACGATCTCGGTCTCGAACTTGCCGTCGGGTCGTTTGGCGACCTTCACCAGGTAGAAATCCTGGATCGGATAGTGGTTGGTGTTGAAGCGGAAGGCGCCGCGCAGCGACTTGAAGTCGGCCTTCATCAACGCAGCCCGCAGCGCGTTCTTGTCCGAAGTCGAACCTTTGGTCGCCGCAAGTCCGCTGTCGATCAGCGAGGCAGCGTCATACGCCTGGAAGGCATAGCTCCCGGGAACAGCCTTGTAGTCGCGTTCGTAGGCGGCGACGAAGGCCTTATTCTGCGGAGTGTTGAGGTCGGGCGCCCAATTGGCGCCGCCAAAGAAGCCGAGCGCCGCGTCCTGCTGCGCCGGCAAAGTCGATTCATCGACCGTGAAGGCAGAGAGGAAGGTGATCTTGTCGGCGAGGCCCGCCTGGCGGAATTGCTTGACGAAGTTCACGCCCATGCCGCCCGGCAGAAACACGAAAATCGCGTCCGGCTTGTCGGCCGCGATGCGGGCAAGCTCGGCCGAATAGTCGAGCTGATTGAGCGGCACATAGACTTCGTCGACGATCTCGCCTTTGTAATCGTGTTTGAATCCGGCAAGCGAATCCTTGCCGGCCTGGTAGTTCGGCGCCATCAGGAAGACCTTCTTGATCCCCTTGTCCTGCGCGTATTTGCCGAGCACTTCGTGGATCTGGTCGTTCTGGTAGGAGGTGACGAAGAAGTTCGGATTGCAGTCCGCCCCGGCGAAATTCGACGTGCCGGCATTCGGGCTGATCAGGAAAGCGCCGCCGTCCGTCGCCGGCTTCATGATCGCCTGCAGGATGTTGGAGAAGATCGGTCCGACTACGAAGTCGACCTTGTCGCGCTCGACGAAGGCCTTCACCTTGGCGACGGCCACGTCGGGCTTGAGCTCGTCATCCTGCACGAGCAACTCGACGTCGCGGCCGCCGAGCTTGTTGCCCATTGTCTTGAGCGCCAGCTCGAAGCCGTTCTTCTGTTGCTGGCCAAGCGTCGCAGCCGGCCCCGACAGCGTGGTGATGAGCCCGATCTTGAGCTTCTCCTGCGCCACGGCCGTCGACGAGGCGAAGGCGAGCACCGCAACGAGCGTCATGACTGTCTTCATTCGATCACTCCTGGAATCCGTCATTCGTATTGCGCGTCCGCCGGCCGGGACACTGCCGATCTTAACTTTAATAGCAAGCTTTTGAAGGTTCGGCACGCGCGATTGATTATGTTCGGCGCCGAAACCGGACCATCGATGCCGCATGGTTACCGCCCCGGCGGTTTGTGATTGAATGAGACTTGCGTCGCATGCCGGTGGCGGGGCCCGCGCGCTAACGAGGGAGCCGGAACAGGAGCTATCCATGCAGACGATGAACATTGGCATCACCAAGGCCGGGACCGGGCTTGACGGGATCGTGTGGAATATCTTGGGCCAGACCTACGTGCCCAAGCAGCTGTGCGAAAACTCATTTGCCTGGCACGCTACCTTCCCGCCCGGCACGTTCGTGCCGCCGCACATTCATCCGACCCAGGACGAATTCATCTACATGTTCGAGGGCAAGCTAGACTGCGTTCTCGACGGCCGCGAATATTTCGCAACGGCCGCCGACGTCATCCGATTGCCGATGGGCATTGCGCACGGATTCTTCAACAAGTCGGATCAGCCGGTGAAGTGCCTGTTCTGGGTCACGCCGACCCGCAAGCTCTACGACCTGTTCTGGGCGATCCATGCCATGAAAGAGCAGAAACCCGAAGAGGTGGTGGCACTCTCCGCGAAGCACGAGGTCGTGTTCCTGCCGCCGCCGGGGTAGCAGGAGACGCCGCTACGCCGCCTTTCCCACAGTCGGACGGTTCACCTGGTCGCGCGCGAATCCCGCTGTTGCCGCATAGCCGCGCACGATGGCCTGCCGCTGCTCGTAGTTCAGCACGTCGTCAATATTGGCGAAGCCATTGGGGGCAAGCTCCTCGACTGCGTCGATGACGCCTTCCGGGCCGCCTTTGCGATTCATGCGCACGATCTGCGCGGTCATGGGCAGGCGCTCCTGGTCGTAGGCCGCGAGCGCCGCAAAGACGTGGTCCGCGCTCACCAACCGATCGGCGAGGCAGCGCGCATCGAGGATCGCCTGGGAGGCGCCGTTCGAGCCGACGGGATACATCGGGTGGGCAGCATCGCCGAGCAGCGTCACCCGGCCGTGCGACCAGCGCGGCAGCGGATCGCGGTCGCACACCGGGTACTCCCAGAACTCGCCAGTCGCTTCGACGAGATGCATCACATCCACATGCGGCACCTTGAAGCGCCGCAGATGCGGCATCAGGTCCTCCATGCGGCCCGGGCTCGACCAGTCCTCCTTGGGCGGCGGCACCGCGGCGTCGGTGACCTTCACCATCGCGGCCCAGTTGGTGAGCTTGCGGCCCGGCAACGAGCCCTCGGCAATCGGATAGATCACGAATTTCGCGGTGTTACCGCCGGCGATGATCATGGAGCGGCCGGTGAGGAACGCCGGCCAGTCAGTGGCACCGCGCCACAGCATGATGCCGTTCCAGGCCGCCGGACCCTCGTTGGGAAACAGCGTCTCGCGCACCCTTGAATGGATGCCGTCAGCGCCGATGAGCACGTCGCCGCGCGCGCTCGCGATGTGCGAGCCGTTGCGATCGAAGAAATAGGCAGTGATGCCGCCGTCGTCCTCCCTGAACGCGCCGAGACGATGACCCGTGTGGATGCGGCTTTCGCCGATGCGGGCGCGCACCGCCTGGTAGATCACGCCCTGCAGGCGGCCGCGGTGGATCGAGAACTGCGGCACGTCGTAGCCGGCGTCGAGGCCGCGCGGCTCGCGCCAGATCTCCTGACCGAACCGGTTCATATAGAACAGCTCATGGGTGCGGATCGCGACCGCGTCGACGCGCTCCAGGAGGCCGAGCCCGGCAAGCTCCTTGATGGCGTGGGGCAAGGTGTTGATGCCGACGCCCAACTCGCGAACGGTGTCGGCCTGCTCGAACACTTCGCAATCGATGCCGCGAGCGTGCAGCATCAGCGCCGTCGTGAGCCCGCCAATCCCGCCGCCAATGATGATCGCTTTCATTACGCCCGAAACTCCACACGAATACACATTCGGGGGTGCCGCCCTATTTTGGCTATTGCACCGATGCGGGGCAATCGCGATTGCGATTCATGGTGAGCGCTGCGGACGCACGATCGATCGGTTTAGATCCCTCCAACTCACCTAATGACTTGCGCCCGGTTTGATGACGCGCACCGCCTTGCCTTCGATGAAGGCGCGGATGTCGTCGACGATGTCCGGGAAATAGTGCTGATAATTTTGCAAGCTGACGTAGCCGAGGTGCGGCGTGATCACGACGTTGTCCATCCGCCGGAACGGATGGTCGAGCGGCAGCGGCTCGACGTCGAACACGTCGAGGCCGGCGCCGGCGATGCGATGATCGGAAAGCGCCGCGACCAGCGCTTTTTCGTCGACGATCGGCCCGCGCGAGGTGTTGACGAGATAGGCCGTGGGCTTCATCAGGCCGAGTTCCTTCGCGGTGACAAGGCCGCGCGAGCGGTCGCTGAGCTGCAGGTGAATGGTGACGATGTCGGCGGTGCGGAAGAAGTCGTCCTTCGCGGCGTAGTCGACGCCCACTTCCTGGCATTTCTCCGGCGTGAGGTTCTGGCTCCAGGCGATCACCTTCATGCCGAATGCCTTCGCGACCTTGGCGACGCGCTGGCCGAGCCGGCCGAGACCGAGGATGCCGAGCGTCATGCCTTCGATGTCGGGCCCGAGCGTCACCTGCCACGGCTCGCCGGCCTCCAACCGCGCATGCTCGAAGCCGATGCGCCGCGTCAGCTCCAGGATGAGGCCGAAGGTGATGCCGGTGGTCGGATTGCCGAAGGCGCCGGTGCCGCACACGGTGACGCCGCGCTCGGCCGCGGCTGCAAGGTCGATCGAAGCATTGCGGGCGCCGGTCGTGATGAGAAGCTTGAGCTTGGGCAGCGCTTCGATGGTGTTGCGCCGGAACGGCGTGCGTTCGCGCATCATGCAGACGATCTCGAAATCCTTGAGCGCGGCGGCGGCGGCGTCCGGTCCGCCGAGCGGCTTGTTGAACACCGTCACATCGACATCGCTCGCGATCTTTCCCCAATCGGCGAACTTGAGCGCGACATTCTGATAATCGTCGAGCACCGCACAGCGATAACGCATCCGCAATCCCTTCCGTTGATGCCTCACGAGGCCGAGGCCAGGTCAGCCGGTTCGGTGATGCAGCTTTGACATAAATGAGGGACCGGCCACAAGCGCCCGACGGCTTGAATGGTTGCTCGGCGGGATGGCGACGCCTAATGTCCTCAGATTGCCCCAGCTATTGTGACATGTTCCGTTTACGCTTAGAGCCCTAATGTCCGCGGGCGCGGGCGGGCCCTTGCAAAGAGAGAGCCCCGCACGTCGTGCGCCGCGCGAGCGAACAGGAGGCCGCAATGACTGCAACAACATCCGTGCGCACTGTCCTTGCCGTTATTCTTCTCGGCCTCACCGTCGGAGGCTGCGGCTACAACACCATTCCCACCGACGAAGAGATCGCGAAGGCCAAGTGGGCAGACGTGCAGAACAACTATCAGCGCCGCGCCGACCTCATCCCCAATCTCGTTGCCACCGTGCAGGGCTACGCCAAGCAGGAAAAGGATGTGCTCACCGCGGTGATCGAGGCGCGCGCCAAGGCAACGCAGGTCAAGATCGACGTGTCTCAGCTCACCGATCCTGAAAAGCTCAAGCAGTTCCAGGACGCACAGAACCAGTTGTCCGGCGCATTGGGCCGGCTGCTCGCCGTGAGCGAGAACTATCCCGACCTCAAGTCGAACCAGAACTTCCTCGCGCTGCAGTCGCAGCTTGAGGGCACCGAGAACCGCATCGCCGTGGCGCGACGCGACTACATCGAAGCGGTGCGGGTCTACAACACCGACCTGCGGACGTTCCCGACGGTGATCTGGGCGTTGACGTTATTCCGCGGCAACAAGCCGTTGGCCGAGTTCACCGCGACCGACACCGCGCAGACGCCGCCGCAAGTCAAATTCTGACGCCCACCGCCGCGACATCGTCGAGGCGCCGACATGAGGGCAGGCCGTCACGCATCGCTGCTGCGGGGACGCGTTGTGCGCATCCCGCTCGCGCTGCTGGCGCTCGTCTTCGCGGGCCTAGCGGTCGCGGCTCCCAACTACCCGGCGTTGACTGGCCGCGTCGTCGACCAGGCGAACATCATCACCGCCGAAGCGCGCCTCTCGATTGCGCCGAAGCTTGCTGATCTCGAAGAGAAGTCCGGCATCCAACTCGTTGTCGCCACGGTGAAGTCGCTCGATGGCGAGGAGATCGAGCCTTACGCCAATGGGCTCTTTCGCACCTGGAAGCTCGGCGAGAAGACCAAGAACAACGGCGTCCTGCTGCTCGTCGCGCCCAACGAACGGCGGGTGCGTATCGAGGTCGGCTACGGACTCGAAGGCACGCTCACCGACGCGCTGTCGAAGGTCATCATCGCCAACGCCATCGCGCCCCGCTTCAAGGCCGGCGATTACAGCGACGGCATCTCGCGCGGCGTCGACGACATCATCACCGTTCTCACCACCGACAGTTCGGAATGGCAGAAGCGGCCGTCGCTGCGCGTCGATGACGAGCAGACGCCGGATTGGGTCGGCTGGCTTTTGATTGCGGGGATCATCGGCGTCGTTTTCCTTCTCATCGTGTCGCCGAGCTTCCGCGCGTTCGTCGTCAACATGCTGATCGCGCTCAACTCGAGCGGTCCTCGCGGCGGAGGATTTTCGGGCGGGTCTTCCGGCGGCTTTTCCGGCGGTGGATACTCGGGTGGTGGCGGCTTCTCCGGCGGCGGCGGCTCGTCGGGTGGCGGCGGGGCGTCGGGCAGCTGGTGATGAACATCTCGGCACAAGACCGCGAACGCATCTCGGCGGCGATCCGCGCGGCAGAAGCCAAGACGTCGGGCGAGATCGTCTGCGTGCTGGCGCACCGCTCGAGCGGCGCGACGACGTTGCCGATCCTGCTCGCGGCAATCGTCGCGCTCGCACTGCCGTGGCTGCTTGTCGCGTTCACCGCGATGTCGGTGCATCGCATTTTGACGCTGCAGGTCGCCGCGTTCGTGGTGCTCGCCGTCGCGTTGTGCCTGCCGGCGGTGCGCGTCGCACTCGTCCCGCGGGCGGTGCGCCGTGCCGTCGCTCACCGCGCCGCCATCGAGCAGTTCACCATCCGCGGCATCGCCCGCAAGAAGGACCGCACCGGAATTTTGATCTTCGTGTCGCTGGCGGAGCACTACGCCCGCATCATCGCCGACGAGGGCATCGCGGCGAAGGTGCCGCAGGCCGAATGGCAAAACGCCGTGAACGCACTCACGGCGCAAATGAGCGACGGCCAGATTGCCGACGGCTTCATTGCGGCGATCGACGCGTGCGCAACGGTGCTCGCCGCCCATTTCCCGCGCTCGGACACCAATCGCGACGAGCTGCCGGACCGGATTTACGTGATTTGAGTCGGCACCTTCGGCAAAGCCGTCGTTAGACTTAGCATCAGCAAATCAGTTCGGGCTCGCAGGCGCAATTGGCCCGAAAAATGCTCTATCTTCGCACAATCCCAAACGTTGCCCCCGGAGGAAGGAGCCTCGCATGCATAGTCATCGGATCGCAGCGGTCGGCCTTGCGGCGAGCCTGTTTCTCGGTGCGACCCATGCATCCAACGCGCAGGCGCCAACGCCCCTGCCCCCCGAACTGGCGCAGTTTCGCGCGATTTACAAGGAGCTCGTCGAGATCAACACCACCGACTCGGTCGGCGATACCGTGCGCGCGGCCGAGGCGATGGCGGCGCGGCTGCGGGACGGCGGATTGCCGGCCGCCGATGTGCAGGTGCTCTCGTCCGGGCCGCGCAAAGGCAACATGGTGGCGCGGCTGCGCGGCACCGGCGCGCGCCGGCCGCTGCTTCTGATGGCGCACATGGACGTGGTCGAGGCCAAGCGCGAGGATTGGGAGTTCGATCCGTTCAAGCTCCAGGAGGTCGACGGCTATTTCCGCGGCCGCGGCGCGATCGACGACAAGGCGATGGCTTCGATCTTCGTCGCCAACATGATCCGGTTCGTGAAGGAAGGCTTCCGCCCGGACCGCGACATCATCCTCGCGCTCACGGCCGATGAGGAGCTGTCGGATTCGCCCCACGACGGCGCCCATTGGCTCCTCGACCACCACCGCGACCTGATCGATGCAGAGCTCGCCATCAACGAGGGCGGCGGCGGCACGCTCAAGGACGGCAAGCCGACGCGCTTCGTCGTGCAGCTTGCCGAAAAGGTCTATCAGACCTACCGCCTCGAGGTGAAAGACCCCGGCGGTCATTCCGCGCTGCCGCGCCGCGACAATCCGATCTATCGCCTGGCCCAAGGGCTCGAGCGGCTGTCGAAGTTTGATTTTCCGGTCGAGCTCAATGCGGTGACGCGCGCCTATTTCGAACGCACGCTCGCAACCGAGACCGGCGACACCGCGGCCGCGCTCACCGCGCTGCTCGCCGGCCGCACCGATCCGCAATCGCTCGCGCCGCTGTCGGCGAACCCCGTCTACAACTCCCAGATCCGCACCACCTGCGTTGCCACCATGCTGGATGCAGGGCATGCGGAAAACGCCCTGCCGCAGACCGCGCGCGCCACCGTCAATTGCCGCATCATGCCGGGCGATCCGGTCGGCGAGGTGGAAAAAACGTTGGTGCGGGTGATCGACGATCCGCGCATCGCCGTGATCCCGGTGGGCGCGCCCGTGCTGAGCCCGCCGTCGCCCGCCAACGCCGATGTGATGCAGGCGGTCCAGCGGATCGCTGCCGACATTTGGCCCGGCGTCGCCGTGATCCAGACAATGTCCGGCGGCTATACCGACAGTCGCTGGCTGCGCAACGCCGGCATCCCCGCCTACGGCGTGTCCGGCCTGTTCAGCGAGCCCGGCAAGAGCGGCGTGCACGGCCTCAACGAGCAGGTCAGCGTTCAGGCGCTCTACGACAGCAGGGAATTCCTCTACCGCCTCGTGAAGGCCCTCGCCAAACCGTCCACGGCGCAGAATTAGCCACGCGCCCAACTAGGATGTGAAGCATGCCTTTTATGCGTGACTCGGATGGGTGGCGCAGCAGCCCCGTGGCCATTAGTTAGCGTGATTTCCGTATGGACAAGCTACGGCACGGAACTCACTGTCTTTAGGAAGAAAGACAAAGCAATATTCGCTCTCACGCTCTTCACCAAAGCTGAGATACGCGAAGCAGCCGTGTACAAAAATCAATTGTCGTCTGTTCAAAATCTCAGATGTAATTTTGAAGTCATCGGTCGTAACATCATATGTATAGTTGTTTGTGCTGTTCGATGGATAGACAATCAAGCCGTCTTCGGAAGCCTTGGTTCTTTTGCAGACATCTTTCAAATCACTCTTATGAAAAACAGAGTAGAGGGAGGCTTGAGGAGTTGGCAACGCATTGACGGTCCCGACATCCTCTTGAGCCGCAAATCCGGACGCGGGTTCCTTGCCTGGATTTCCGTATTTGACAGTGAAATAAAATGGTTGATTTAGAGCCATAATTTCTTGGATTTGTGCAGCGACCGGAGTCAGCCAAGCGCGATTGGTGGAGACCAAAGTATCGTGCAGCGTAATATCTGTAGTGTGCATTGTCCTGTATTGCCAATAGGCAATACCGGCGAGGGCTCCTGTAATTATAGCTAAAAGAACAGTCGCGAGCGCCGTGATAAGCAAATCAATTTTCTTCAACCAGTTCATGACGTAGCACGCAGCCACAGACAAAGCATTCCAACAGTTTATAACATATCGAAATCGCCAAGCAGTTACGTCATCACCATTTTGGGTCTCGGCTTTGGCTAGATTGTTGTTTAAGCTGCTTTCGGTCATGGCTCTCCCGGTGAAATTGTAATAGCGCTAGCTATCGCGACTATTGGGTACGCCGCAACTTGATCCGATGTTCTCTACTTTTTTTCATCAGAATCGCGGCTCAGAATATATCACGGTTGTTTCGATTATTTATTACGAAACTGAAACCGTGACATACAAACGCCTTTTACTTGCGCCAACGACGTGCAGCCCATCGCTGCAATCGATGACGGGGGGCGGATAATCGTTCATCAAATTGATTGTGGGCGCGGAAAGTGTCAGTGCCGACCCACCAGGAAACAGCCGCCTGCTCGGTCTATCGGGTGTCACTCGAGACCAAAGGACAATTGCATTTGCCCAATAAGGGGTCGCGTGATAATATTCCTAGACGAATTTATTCTGCTAGTGCTGATTTCGCCGAGGAGCATTTAGCCCACATGAGCGAGGGTCGATCAATCAACCATTTGATTTCACTTGCAAATCACGCATCCCACGGTCGGCCTTCCCTGTTCATGAGCATCCCGTTCCCTGCTCCGCGCGCGCCCAGCCTCGTGGTAACAAGTTGTAGCTGCGGTGGAAATTGAACCTTGCGGCTCGGAGACGTGGCCGAAAAAATTGTTTTCCCTGTTATTTTCCCTCTTCTCAGGGAAAGGTCGGAGTTCGGGAGGACAAGCATGAGTGAAGTTCGGTTTCTGTCGTCGGCCGTTCGGATTGCTGCCGCGTTGGCGGTGATCGCGGCGGCGACAGTAGCGGTGCGGGCGGAGTCCGGTGCCGCGAAGGCGATCGCCAACGAGGCGGTCGATCGCAATGTCGAGGCGATCACCACGATCGGCGACAGCGTCTACTATTTTGCCGAGCTCGGCATGCAGGAGTTCGAGAGCGCGAAGTTCGTGAAGCAGACGCTGGAGTTGATCGGCTTCTCGGTCGAGACGCCGACCATGCCGACCAACATCTGGGCGCATTGGGGCAACGGCAAGCCGCAGATCGTGATCGTGTCCGAGATGGATGCGCTGCCGCAAGGCTCGCAGACTCCGGGCAGCATCGAGCGCAAACCCCTGGTCGCCGGCGCGCCCGGCCACATGGAAGGCCACAACACCCATCCCGGCGTTGCCATCGGCGCGGCCTATGCGGTGAAGCAGGCGATGCAGCGCCTCAATATCCCGGGGAGCGTCGCGATCTCGCTCGGGCCGGCCGAGGAGCAGCTGGTCAGCCGCCCGTTCCTGGTGCGCGCCGGCCAGTTCAAGGATTCCGACGTCGCCATCATCCTCCACATCGGCGACAGCTTCTCGGCTGGGTACGGCCTGATGAACTACGCCGCGATCAGCGCCAAGTTCAATTTCCACGGCAAGACCGCCCATGGCGCCGTCGACCCGTGGAACGGCAAGGATGCGGTCGACGCCGTCGAACTGATGGACATCGGCTTCGACAAGCTGCGCGAGCATCTACGCCCGACCTATCGCGCCCACCGCACCATCACCTCGGGCGGAATTCAGCCGAATATTATCCCCGACTTCGGGCAGATCTGGTGGTTCGTGCGCGACGCCAACATGCCCGACGCCAAGCAGACCTTCGACAAGCTGGTGAAGATCTCCGAAGGCGCCGCGCTCATGACCGGCACGACCACCGACTACACCATCGATGCCGCTGCCTGGCCGCAGCTCGGTCTGAAATCCATTGCCGAGGTGGTGCAGGCGAACATCGAGGCGATCGGCATGCCGAAGTGGAGCGATGAGGAGCAGGCGTTCGCCCGCAAATTCCAGACCGCGATGGGGGCAAAGTCGATTGGCCTCAATACCAACGTCACGCCGCTCGGCGCGCGCAACCAGACCACGGCATCGAACGACAACGGCGACGTCACCTGGGTGGTGCCGACGGCGGCGCTGAATTTTCCGGCGAGCGTGCCCGGCATCAACTACCACAACTGGCAAGCCGCGGTGACGCCCACGTTGACCATCGCCCACAAAGGCATGGTGGCCGCGACCAAGGTGCTGGCCGGCACCATGCTCGATTTCCTCACCGAGCCCGAGCGCGTCAAAGCGGCGCGCGCGGAGTTCGACAAGGCGACGACGGACATGAAGTATTTCGCCGTGCTGCCGGCCGACGC
The DNA here is from genome assembly GCA_963787675.1 of uncultured Alphaproteobacteria bacterium. Lineage (GTDB taxonomy): Bacteria > Pseudomonadota > Alphaproteobacteria > Rhizobiales > Xanthobacteraceae > JAJPKK01. Next base: position 313,460 of record CAWBDV010000004.1, read on the forward strand.
GAAACCGCCCTTCGATCTCAACAAGGCGACCATGGATCGCTTCCGGCCGGAGCTCGCCAAGTTCTATCTGAACAAGCCGGTGCGCTTCAATTGAGTGTAAACGGCCGCACAAAAAAACGCGCCCTGAACGGGCGCGCATTTTTGGGGTGGGTTCTTACTTCGACTTGAGCTTGGCTTGGGGGTGCAGGGAAGTTGCAGGGAATTCGTTCGCGGCGGATCAGCGGACCGTCACGGTATCGCTGTTGGTGACAGCGATCGGCTTGCCGGCTTTGAGGGCAGGACCTGCGGTCTGGATGCGCGCGGTGGTATCGATCGGAGTGGGACGGGCGGCGATGCCGACGACGATGACGGCGATCGACGCGACCAACGACACCACCACGATCTTGAGATGGGTGGTGCGGTCTGCGGTGAAGATCGTCGAGTTCATGGCCCCAACCTTCCAGCGGTTTCCGTATAGTTAGTGTTTCGAGGCGGAGTTTGGGTTCAAACGGAGTTGACGAATTGATAACTTTTTCTCGATCTCACCCGAGACGCAACAAAACTGAAGTGATTTCAGCCGGTTAACCCACCCCAGCGGCCGCTGCGCGCGGCTGGCGGGCCACCAACGCCCGAATCCTCCCGTCGTTTCACGGAAGCGATCACAAATTGTTGAGTCTCCGTCCGGCATCTCGTTACCGTTCCCTTTTTTGAAGCGCGGCAGGAGGCGCGCCCCGCGCACTCCCAAGCTGCGCCGTATTGAATGTTTCAGGGCGCGATGCGAACACTCTAAGCGGTGCCGCGAATCAAGCCGGCCGCCAGCTTCTCGACCGCGACAGGACGCCCATGCTGACCCGGCTCTCGATCCGCGACATCGTGTTGATCGACCGGCTCGATATCGACTTCGCCGCCGGTCTGTCGGTGCTCACCGGCGAGACCGGCGCCGGTAAATCGATCCTGCTCGATGCCCTGACGCTGGCGCTGGGCGCTCGCGGGGACGCCGGCCTCGTCCGCGAAGGCGCCGACCAGGGCCAGGTGACGGCCGCCTTCGATGTGCCGAAGAACCATCCGGCCCGCGCGGTCCTTGCTGCGAATGACATTCCCGCCGACGAAGATTTGATCCTGCGCCGGGTCCAACTCGCCGACGGACGCACGCGGGCGTTCCTCAATGACCAGCCGGTCGCGGTGCAGATCCTGCGGGCGGTCGGCGGCGTGCTTGTCGAAATCCACGGCCAACACGACGACCGCGCGCTGGTCGATGTCGCGACCCACCGCCTCCTGCTCGATGCCTACGGCAGCCTCGAAGCCGACGCCGCTGAGGTTGCTCGCCTGTGGACCGCGCGCCGCACCGCCGAGGGGGAAGTCGAGCGCCACCGCGCCGAGGCGGAGCGTGTCGCCCGCGAGGCCGACTGGCTGCGTCACGCGGCGAAGGAACTCGGCGACCTTGCACCCGAACCGGGCGAAGAGACCGCGCTCGCCGAACGGCGCACCGGCATGATGCAGGCGGAAAAAATCGCCGAGGACTTGCGCGAGGCGGAGGCCGCGGTTGCCGGCAGCGCCTCGCCGGTGCCGATGCTTGCGGCCGCGGTGCGGCGGCTGGAGCGGCGGCAGACGCTCGCGCCGGCGCACATCGATCCGGCGGTCAAAGCGCTCGATGCGGCGCTGAACGCGATCGAAGACGCGCGCCATCACATCGAACGGGCGCTTGCAGCGGCGGCTTACGATCCGCGCGAACTCGAGCGCATCGAGGAGCGTTTGTTCGCGCTGCGCGCCGCCGGCCGCAAATACAATGCGCCGGTCGACGATCTCGCCGCCTTAAGCCGGCGGTACACCGACGATCTCGCGCTGATCGACGCGGGTGCGGCGCGCCTCGCCGAACTGGAGAAAGAGGCCGCCGCGGCGATCGCGCGCTACGACAAGGCGGCCGCGGCGCTCTCCGGTCGGCGCCGCGAGACCGCGGCAACTCTCGACAAGGCGGTCACCGGTGAACTCAAGCCGCTCAAGCTCGAGCAGGCGCGATTCTCGACCGCGATCGCGCCGGACGCGGCGGGGCCGAACGGCATCGACCGCGTCGAGTTTTTCGTGCGCACCAATCCCGGCACCCAGCCGGGTCCCCTGATGAAGGTCGCTTCGGGCGGCGAGCTTGCCCGCTTCATGCTGGCACTGAAGGTCGTCATTGCCGATCGCGGTTCGGCGCCATCCCTGGTGTTCGATGAAATCGATACCGGAGTTGGCGGCGCAGTCGCCGACGCCATCGGGTTGCGCCTCGCGCGGCTTGCCCGCCGTGTGCAGGTGCTGGCGGTAACCCACGCGCCGCAGGTCGCGGCGCGCGCCGGCCACCATTACCTCATCACCAAGGATGCGCTCGGCCGCGGCCGTCGCGTCGCGACGCGTGTCGCCGAACTTGAACCGGAGCGTCGCCGCGAGGAGATCGCCCGCATGCTGGCGGGCGCCGAGATCACCGCCGAGGCGCGCGCCGCTGCCGAGCGCCTGATGCGCGCGGCGGCGGGATAGGGTCTCCACCTCTGCGAAATGATGGGGTAGGATCAGCTAAAGCCGGTCGGAAAGAACGCGTCGGGGAGGAATTCAATGTCATCTCGCACTGCTGCCGCGGCAGCGCTCGTGTTCGCAGCCGCGTGTTATGTGGCGCATGCCGCCACGACGCCAGACTACGATTACTTCAAAGCCAAGGTGCAGCCGATCTTCCTCACCAAGCGGTCGGGCCATGCGCCGTGCGTGATGTGCCACGCGTTGTCCAACAACGCGTTCCGGCTCGAGAAGCTTCCCGACGGCAAGACCACCTGGACCGAAGAGCAGACCCGCAAGAACTACGACACGGTGTTGAAGCTCGTGCAGGCCGTCGACGATCCGCTGACGAGCAAGATCCTCATCCATCCGCTCGCGCCCGAGGCCGGCGGCGATGCCTTCCACTCCGGCGGCCGCCAGTTCGCCAGCAAGAACGATCCGAACTGGCGCATCATCGCCGACTGGGCCAAAGGCGCCACGCTCCCGGCCGGCAAGCGGTAGCTCGGCATTCCAAAATCCGTAGGGTGGGCAAAGCGCGGACGCCGTCCGCGCGTGCCCACGCGGATATGATGCTACGGCACGGTGAGAAGCATCAGCGGGTCAACTCGACGGCGGCGCCGGCATAGAGCGCGATGCATTCCGCCTCGCGGACGCCCTCGATCACGGTAAGGTCCCACCCCACCATTTCGGCAAAGCGCTCGCAGGTGTAGTCCTTGAAGTTGAAGGCGAGCTTGGCGTGCTGCTTGATGTGGCGGTTGCGGGCGCCCAGAACTAGCGTCTTGATACCGGCATTGAGGATCGCACCAAGGCACATCGGGCACGGCTCGCAGGTCGCGTAGAAGATGGCCTCCGGGATCATGCGGCGCCGCAGCTTCTGCGTCGCAAGCTTGATCGCCAGTGTCTCGGAATGGGCGGTGGTATCGAAGGTCGAAACCTTCAGGCTGCGCGTGCGCACGACGACCTCGCCGTCAATGACGACGACGGCGCCGAACGGCTGCTCGCCCATTGCCGCCCCTGCCCTCGCCTCTTCGATGGCGATGTCCATGAATTTTTCGTGCTCGCTCAACCGGCGCCTCCCACACCTTCCTTACTCTGCGAGACCGCAGCGGTGAACCCTATCATTTGCCAGCGGCCGCTTTGATATTGCGATCAGCTTTCGGCGGCAGGAAATCGCGCACGAACACTTCGCGCACGTCGGGAACGCGCTTGAGGCCGTAGGCGTCGGCGACCAGCTTGATCGATGCCGCGAGCCGACCGTCGTCGAGATCGCCAATGCCCAGTCGCTCGGTTTCCGGCGTCAGCATCTGCTGGTCGATGAAGTAGGCCTGCCGCTTTGTCTCGATGTCGACATTGGTGAGGGGCTCGAGCTTCCGCACCAGCGCGATGCCCTCCGCCGGGTGCGCGACGACTTCCAGGAGGGCGCGATTGATGGCCTTCACCAGCCCCGCGACCGCGTGCGGGTTTTCCTTCAGCAGCTTCTGCGACACCACGACGCCATTGGAATAGAGGTCGAGCCCGTAGTCGCTGAAATAGAACCAACGAAAATCCCGCTCGGGATCGAGATGCATTGCAACAAAATTCAGATAGCTCGTTGCCGAGAACCCGACGATGGCGTCGGCCTGCCCCTGGGCGAGCAATTGCTCGATCAAGTTCGGCGCCGCGTTGAGGATTTTGACCTTCGCGGTATCAATGCCGACGATCTTCGCGAGCGGCGTGAACAATCGCAGCGTCGCCGAACCCGCGGGGGCGCTCAGCGTATGCCCTTCGACATCCTTCAAGGTCTTGATCGGACCGTCGCTCTTGGAAATCAGCACATGCGGCGCGCGGTTATAGACGAGATAGACCATGATCGGCTGCTCGCCGGGCCGATCGGCAGCATTCTGGATCACAGCATTGATATCGCCGAAACCCGCATCATAAGCGCCCGTGAGGACACGCCCGATGGCGGCCGCGGACCCTTCGCCCTGATCGACGGTGACGTCGAGCCCTTCATCGCGGAAGTATCCCTTTTCCTTGGCGAGGAAATACCACGCGTGACCGCCCTGGATCTTCCAGTCGGTGGTGAACTTGATCTTGGTCGGACTCTGCGCCGCGGCGACGCCCGCGCAGAGGACCGCGGCGGCAACACCGAGAAGGCATGCGAGCAGACGGTTCATCGAGATGCTCCGGAATAAGGCCTAGGCTCGAAGCAAAAGTCGTTCCAACAGAAGGTCGCGCTGCCCGCACTTTCTTTCACACGGCATCTTCACACGGCACCGTTCACCTTTCTGGAGACCACGGCCGCAGCGCACCGTGACGAACGTGCAAAATGTCGATCTGACCTGAACCCACCAGATAAAAAATCTTGTATCCGTATCGTCGCACTATCTTGACGTGAATGCCCGCATATGAGGTGCGTTCCGCGCTCAACGGATTTTCTGCGATAGAGGCGATCGCAGCATGGATCGTGTCGATGACGTTGGTGCTCCGGTCGGATTGCGTTGGTCGAGGTACCGAAAGATGTCGTCGAGATCCGAAAGCGCCTGATCCTGATAGCGCACTTTCATGCGACGCCGTGGCGCTTCCAGAAGGCGGCAACTTCTTCGTCGGAGGCAACGCCGCTCTTCAGCGCCTCGTCCAGGGCCGCCTTTTCCTTGTCGTTCAACACGTAGACACCCGTCCGGCGCGCTTCGATTTCGCGCGCCAGTTCGGCGAGCTCTTCCTGGTCTTCTCGAGGCCAGCTCTCGACTCGACGCAAAATGTCATTGGCAGCTTGTGTCATACCAGAAACATAGCAGGCGACAGCTCTCCGTGCCAATCACATGGTGCGTTGCGGCGAGACCCCACAAGGCAGCCGCTTTTGCTTTATCCGACCTTGCGGCGGCCAAGAGGCAGCAGTAGGATTCGCGTGCGGCGAGAAGAATTATGAGGAAACACTATCAGGAGTTGGCACGAATCGCCGCGTGCCAATCAGGAGGTCTTGCGATGTGCAAATGCATGATTGCGATCGCGGCAGCAGTGACGCTGGTTTCGGGCGGGCTGATCCTGTCCGATTCCGCCAGGGCCGGAGCGTCGGCCAGCGCAGCGTCGAAATACAGCGGCAAGAGTCCGTCGTCGTACGCGACCTATCGACCCTATGTCGTCCGCGACGTTACATTTACCGAGTTCTCATCGTCATCGCCGCGGCGGACAGCGCCCAAGCGGTGAGTGCGAGAGCCTAGCCCGGCTGACCGGTACGGACCTGTTCAAGAGCGCCCGCAAGCTGCGCTTGACGGCGATGGCGGTCAATTGCGTCCCAGCGCGCGCGGGTAGTCCTGTCCTATTCAGGCGTCGGCGGCGGCGGCTGCGTGAGTTGCTGGGCGCGTTTAACTCCGCGTTCGGGCAATCCTTCCCCGCATGGATCATTGCGGGTCTGCGCCGTCGCAAGGGCGCGCGCCGTGCAGCCCGCAATGTCGACCCAGGCGCGGACCGTCGGCATGATCTCCGGCAGGACGTTGCGGACCTCGTCCTTCGTCATGCCCGGCTGCACACGCGGATCGTAGAGAATGTTGAGAAGGTACTGGTCGTAGACGTCGAAAAATCCCATGCGGACGTCATCGTTGAACATGCTCCACGGGATCGACAGGTTGTCGTTGATGGGTCCGAGCGCCTGCAGCACCTCCTCGTAGGCGCAATTCAAAAAGGCCTGCGCGTCCGTATCGCCAGGAAGAATCACGACCGCGCGCTGGATGCGATTGCGGGGGTCCTTGGCGAGACCGGACAGGCATTCGGGATTGAGCGAACGGGAAATCGCGCGCGCCTTGTCGGCTCCGAACAGCGAGCGGATTGTGCGTCCAAGCTCACGCTTCGGCACGAGATAGATGAAGAGATTCGCCGCTTTCGGATCATCCGTGATCGCGAGATCAAGATGATCCACCCGGGCATGAATGTCCGCGACGACGCTTGCGATTTGAGTGCGACGCGCGGCGGCGCCGTCCGCAATGACGAACGCGCGAACCGGCTCGTCAAACTTGCGGATGCGCTCGGTGCGCGCACCGAATTGCAACTCCGCCCCGAATGCGATCTTGAAGAAGCCGTCGGCGATTTCGTCATCGGTGAAATTCACCCGCTCGGCGGGGCCCCGCGCGTCCCGCTCGCCACTTTCTGCGCGCCCGCCTTGGGAGCCAGTAGCCACAGCGAAGATCGCCGAGACAAGGATCGCAGTAGGCCATCGCAGCAGACGTCCGCTCCACAAGGGAGCCTTGGACAGTGTAGCCGCATCGGTGGCCGTGCCGATCGATTGTTGCAGCCTGCGCCATCTCATCATGGCCTCCCACGCGTTACTGCCCTTGCCTCCTCCCAATGCAAACAGCACGCCAGAGCTATCCTGTTCCGCGATAGGATTTCGAGATGAGAAACAACGGGCCCCTATAGGAATCTCATAAGTGCGATTGGGAACCGCGCGATGTGGAGCAGATGCGTGCACTGTTATTAATCACTGCGTATCGACGCACCTGCAGGGCAGGGCTAAGATCGTTCGCCACAACACAGCCGGTCGATCGCAATGAGTGAAGCTGACAGTGCGCGCCATCGCCGCCGAACGATTGCCCGGTGGTGGTCCATCATGGTCGCGGTGATCCTCGCGGTCGCGACGACAGGTGCCTACGCGCAAACCTATCCCGACCGGCCCATCAAGCTCATCGTGCCGGCGGCGCCGGGGGGCCCGACCGACATTCCCGCGCGGCTGCTCGCGGAGATTTTTCCGAAGCTCGGACAGCCGGTCGTGATCGAGAACCGTCCAGGTGCCGGCGGCACCATCGGAGCACGTGCGGTCGCAGCCGCGGCACCCGACGGCTACACGCTTCTTGTCGGCAACACGAGCGTGCTTGCAGTGGCGCCATCGGTGTCGGCGAGCGCCGGCTATGATCCGGCCCGACAGTTCGCGGCGGTCGCGAAGTTTTCCGAGAGCTATCAGGTCCTCGTGGTCCATCCGGAGTTTGCTGCGAAATCGCTTAAGGAACTCATCGCTTATGCCAAGGCCAATCCCGGCAGACTCAATTATGCGCACACCGGCCCCGGCGGGCTGCCGCACCTGACCGGCGAGCTCTTCAAGTCCGCTACCGGCGTCGACATTGTCGGCGTGCCCTACAAAAGCGGCGGGGATTCCGTCACAGCCGTGCTCGGCCGTCAGGTCGAGATGACGTTCGAGGGCATCACCATCGTGCTGCCGCTGATCCGCGAGGGGCGTTTGCGGGCGCTTGCCGTGACGAGCCGCGAACGCACGCCGCTCGCGCCGGATCTCCCGACCATGATCGAAGGCGGGGTGCCGGATTACGAGGTGACGACCTTCAACGGCATCGTCGCCCCGGCGGGCACTCCGGAGGCGATCATCAGTGTCCTAAACACGACCATCAACGAGGGTTTGCGCGGCGCCGCCATGCAGGCGACGATCGAGAAGCTTGGCGCCGTCACCAATCCGACGACACCCGCCGCGTTCGGCGCCTTCATCGCGGCCGAGGGACGCAAATGGTCTGCAGTCGCCAAGGCCGCCAACGTGCACATCGACTGAGCCGCTGCGGCGATCCATGACATGGATCATTGCAACGATGCGTGGTCCATGTAGTTGCGTAGGGTGTGCAAAGCGCAGCGTGCGCACTAGGTGCGACGCCGAATACGCATCGGTTGATGGCTAACGGTGCGCACGCTGCGCTTTGCGCACCCTACCGGTCCGATGACGGGCAAATGGAGGAACCAGCAATGGCAAGAATTGTATTCGGTGCCGGAACATCGCACACGCCGATGCTGCTTGCCGCCGATGAGACATTGCTGCGGTTTCTCGAGACCGACCAGACCATCAAGCATCGCGACAAGGAGGGCCGGCCTGTCACTTATGGTGACCTCCTGGAGAAGGCTGATCCGAAACTCGCGGACATGGTCGCGCCAGAGAATCTCGTCGCGCGCCAAAACGTCGCGCGCAATGCGGTGCGCCGGCTGCGCGAGGCTGTCAGCGCCGCAAAGCTCGACGCCCTGATCGTGTTCGGTGACGACCAGAACGAGAGCTATCTCGAAGACTGCCGGCCGATGTTCGCGATCTACTATGGCGATACGATCCGCAACAGCAATGCGCAGCATTCGACCTATTCGCATCTGCCCGAGTGGTACATCAAGAACCGCGCCGGTTTCTTCGAACAGGGCGAGGCGCGGGACTATCCGGTGCATGCCCCACTCGCGCTTCACCTGATCCAAGCCCTTTCTGAGGCCGACTTCGATATCGCCTCTTCGAAATCGCTGCGCGCCGGGGAGGGCGAAGGTCACGCCGTCGCCTATGTGCACCGACATGTGCTCGACAGCGCGAAGCCGGTCCCGGTCATCCCGGTCTTTCTCAACACCTATTTTCCGCCCAACCAGCCAACGCCGCGGCGCTCGTATAAGCTCGGTCAGGCGGTGCGTCGCGCGGTATCGAGCTTTGCTGGCGACGCCCGTGTCGGCGTACTCGCCTCGGGCGGCTTGAGCCATTTTCTGGTGGATGAGGATTTCGACCGCGCCATTCTCAAGGCCCTCGCCGACAAGGACCGCGAGTTCTTGCAGAACCTCCCGCGCAACAAGCTTCACGCCGGCTCCTCGGAGATCCTCAACTGGGTGGCTATTGCCGGCGCTACGGAAGGCATCGACCTCGATTGGTTCGAATATGTCCCCGGCTACCGCACCCCCGCCGGCACGGGCACCGGCATGAGCTTCGCGACGTGGCAGTAAGCGGGTGAAGCGCGTAGCGTCATAATTCGCATGAGGTGAGCTTTTTGCCGGATAATCTGCGGCCACCCCCCGTTTTTGCGAATAATCCAAACAATGCCGCATCACGTTAAGGTGATTTCAGAGCGAGCCCTCGCGTATTTGCCAATGTTTATTGGTCGTTGTGTATTTCCCGCATTTCCCAGCATCTAACGTTTTCCGAAATTCGCCCCATTCCTGGTGCTGCACAAAGCCTGACTTGCGTGAGTCTCTCAATGGGACGGCTTATGCAAAAACGGGGATGATTTGGCGCGAGGTTGCCAAAACATTGGGTGGGGATTGCGATGGTTTTTCTTCCAATCCGAGACCTGTTGAAGCAGCGGAAAGATCGCCGGCGGATTGCGGCCGCGGCGCTCGCGCTGACGTGCTGTGCCCTGGCGCCGATCGCGTGGTCCGCTCAAAGCTGGCAGATCGATGAGAAGCGCACCTCGATTGGCTTCAAGATCGACGCGGTCGGCTTCCCGACGACGCGCGGCCGCTTCACGCATTATTCGGGCCGCATCCTGATCGACTTCGACAGCCCGGGCAAAAGCTTCACCACCTTCACCGTCGACTCGACGTCGGTCGACGTCGGCTCTTCCGCCTACACCAATTTCGTGAAGAGCGCGGTGCTGTTGAACGTCGAGAAATTTCCGACGATGACGTTCGCCTCGACCCAAGTGGAGAAGCTCGATCAGCGCACGGCGCGCGTCCTCGGCAACCTCACGATGCTCGGCGTCACAAAGCCGATCGCGCTCACCGTGAATGTCGAGGCTGACCCGGTGACCAAGGGCCGCTCCGTCTCTTTTGCGGCGACCGGGACGATCAAGCGTTCCGAGTTCGGGATGATCTTCGGCATTCCCCTCATCGACGACGTGCTGGAAATCACCGTCAAGACGCGCGCGCTGACCGATGAATGAAAACGCGTCGGCCTGGCCGCTGTCGTTGCGGCTCTTCCATTGGGTCAGCGCGGTGTTGGTGATGCTCGCGCTCGGCCTCGGCACCTACATGGTGCAGTTCATCGACGATCCGGGCGAGCGATTTGACCTGACGCAGACCCATAAGAGCATCGGCGTCACGGTGCTCGCCCTCACTATGGCGCGGCTGTGCTTTCGCATGTTTACCACCGCGCCGAAGCCCGAGCCGTTTGCACCGTCGCTGCTCGTCGCCGCCAAGGCGGCGCATGTCAGCCTTTACGCGATGCTGCTAATGCTGCCGCTGTCGGGCTGGTTGATGGCCACCACGACCCCGGTCCGCGTGCCAACGACCGTATTCGGCCTCTTCGACCTGCCCTATTTCTTGGCGCCGGACTTGGCGATTTACGGAGTTGCACACGCCGTGCACGTCGTTGCGGCGATAGGCCTCGCCTGTCTCATTGTCCTGCACATCGCGGCCGCGCTCGTCCACGCGCTGTGGTGGCGCGACCGCACGCTGGTGCGGATGTGGCGGAGCGGCGCCCGCGTGCCTACGGGCGTTCCGGAACAGGCACGTTGAAGCCGTTGAGGGTCGTCGACACCATGCAATAGAGGCCGACGAGATAAATCAGCTCATTGGTTCCGTGTTGCCCAAAAGTCTTGACCGCCAGCCGATAGAGCGGTTCCGGCAACGTGCCGCCGCGCACCAGTTTGTAGGCGAGATCGAAGGCAACGTTCTCCTCCGGCGTCAGATCGGTCGGCTTCAAGTCCGCCACCAATGCCGCCAGGCGCTCGGCCTTCATCCCCTCGCGCTCGGCGACCGCGATATGCGCGTAAATCTCATAGGCGGCGTCGAACCGCGCACCGACTACGAGAATGACGACCTGACGCACATTGTCCGGCAAGGACGCGTTGGCCGTCATGGCGATCGTCAGATCCCAGATCGCCTTGCCAATCCCCGGCTCGTGCAGCCAGGGATTCCACGGCCCCATCAGCGCGCCGTCCTCGCGTTCGACTTTGAACGCGTTGAAATTGCTGGCGATACCCTTGCGCATCTCGTCGTAAAGCGACTTTTGCGCGGGGGTGAGCTTCCCAGGCGGAATCAGAGGCAGACGCATCGCAGAATCTTTGGGATCAGGCATCTCGCATCCTCCAACGCTATGACCTCACGTCAAATTGGGCCGCTCTAATCGCGCGAGGCCACCATCCACCACCCAACGAAGATGACGCGACCGCTTTCGCTCTCGTCTCCATCTGCCACGACAAGCTGCGGCGTGTGCTTGAGCATACTGAGGTGACTACACAATGCTAGAGATCAGCTGAAGTTGCTCTTGTTTGCCATCGTGCTGACTGGCCAAATCTTGCGCAATTCATCGAGATCGCCATCCAGCATAGCTGTTCAGGCTGCTGCCCAATTCACTGGCTGTGCGCTTGCTTATGCCGCGGACTTTCGTCCGCGCGTTCGCGGCGGCGCAATCAAGGCTTCCGCTGGGATGCCCCACTCGCGGTAAAGCCTCCAGGCCATTCTCATTGTGAGAGGTCTCTTCCTTGTCAGGATGTCGGATGCACGCTGGCGGGAACCCAGCAGGCGCCCTAAGTCGGCTTGGCTGTAACCGCCCGTCTCCATCCGGTAACGGATTGCGTCGATCGTATCGGGCGGCTCGATTGGCCAGCGCTTGCGTTCGTAATCTTCGATGATCAGTGCAAGGAGATCAAAGCGATCGGCTTCTGAGGTTCCCGGCTTCGGTTCCTTTACGAAGAACGGCTCGATCTCTTCCAGAGCTGCCTCATAGTCGGCTTCGGAACGAAGCGGACGAATTACTTTCTTCGCCATGATACGCTCTCCGGATTGATGCGATCGTACTCGGCATGGGTTCCGATGAATTTTACGAGTACGCGGCCGAACGCAAACGAAACGTGGACGATCAATCGGTATTTATTGCCGCCAAGATCAAAGATCACTCGGTTATCGCTCACGAGATCGACGGTGTTACCGAACTGTCGCTTTATCTCGGTTGGATTTGCCCAACGCGCTTTGGCTGCAATCGCGAACCAGGCCCGGATTGGGCCTTCGGCGCGCGGGTGACGTAGCCAAAACTCCCCGAGCGTCCGGCGGGCGATCACCTGCATGACGAGATCAACTATCATGTCACCAATCTGGTGACAATCATCGTCAACGCAAGCTTGCCTACAGGCCAACCCCGCGGCGTCTAGCGCGCGCATCCCTTCCGACAGGTCCGCAATTGGTGTAGCGTTGCGTTGCGAGTTGCCTACGAGACGTGCCGAAGTCTCCTTGATTTCAGCGGCAGCGTCGGTGCCCACGGCGGGCGTTTGAGCTTCGAATTTACCGCTGCCTGCAGAGCCGAGAGGATCGGTTCAAAGCGCCGTCGACTCTCCTTCCGTCAGGCCAATGATCAGATAATCGGGGAGGATATTCATGCTTGATCGAAGCGCGATTTGGATGACCTCACTCGTCGCGGCGCTGATGTACACAACGGTCGGTGCACAGGCGATCGACGAGGCAAAATACCCCAACTGGAAGGGCAAATGGAGCCGAGTCATCTATCGGTCAGTCGGCGGACAGGGTGCCTTCGATCAGACCAAGCCATGGGGACTGGGACAACAAGCCCCGCTGACCGCGGAATATCAAAAAATCCTCGAAGAGAGCATGGCGGACCAGGCGGCAGGCGGGCTCGGCAATTATCCGACAGCGCGGTGCCTTCCGAGCGGCATGCCGCGCATGATGACATTCGGCTCGCACGAATACGTCATCACCCCCGAAATCACCTACCTTCTGCTCGAGTGGGATCATCAGCGGCGCATCTTCACCGACGGGCGTGACTGGCCTGCGGAGATCGAACCAACCTATGGCGGCTACTCCATCGGCAAATGGATCGACGAGGATGGCGATGGCCGCTACGACGTGCTCGAAGTGGTGACGCGCGGCTTCAAGGGACCCCGCGCCTACGATGCATCCGGGCTGCCGCTGCATTTCGACAATCAGTCAGTGTTCCTGGAGCGATTCCACCTCGACAAGGCTGACCCGAATGTCCTTCACGACGAGATCACGGTCGTCGATCATGCACTGACGCGCCCCTGGACCGTCGACAAGAAATACCGCCGCGACGCCGAGCCTCATCCGACCTGGCAAGAGAGCTATTGCACGGAGGGAAATAACCAAGTCGCCGTCGGCAACGAAAACTACTTCCTCAGCGCCGACGGATTTCTGATGCCTGCCAGGAAGGATCAGCCACCGCCCGACTTGAGATATTTCAAGCAAACGCGGAAGTGACGATCAGCGCCACTGATGACAAAACTCCTCGAGGAAGCACTGGAAGCCGTGCGCAGGTTGCCGTTGCGCGATCAGGATAACATCGCCCGCGCAATCCTGCAGTTGACTGGCCACGATTCGCCTGGAACGATCACCCTTTCTACTGATGAACGCGAGGCAATCGCTCGCTCGAAGGCGGCTGCCGGCCGCGGGGAATTCGCGACTGACGAACAGGTGCGGGCCGTGTGGGCCAAACATGGCCTATGAGGTTACGCTATACGCTTTCCCGCCTTAGCCGTTCCAACTTTCATTAGTCCCGGTCCAACGGCCATGCTGCCATCGACACCGGCGCCGGAAAACCTTAGAAACCGAGGCCCAGAGACTACGGGACCTCACGATGGCGCGTATCAACGGCGAACGGCTGCTGGCGGACTTGCGCGAGCTTGCGAGCATCGGTGCCTATGAGACGGGCGTCGATCGCGTCGCGCTGTCGCCGCAAGACATCGCGGCGCGGCGCTGGCTCGTGGACAAGCTCAGCCGCGCGGGGCTCGACGCATCCATGGATCGGGTCGGCAACGTGCTCGGCCGTGCACCCACGGCAAAGGCGATCCTGATCGGCTCGCACACCGATACCGTGCCCAAGGGCGGCTGGCTCGATGGCGCGCTCGGCGTCGGCTATGCGCTCGAGATCGCCCGCAGCATGATCGAATCGGGCGAACGAACGGCCGGCGTCGACGTGATTTCGTTCGAGGACGAGGAGGGCACGTATCTGCCGTTCCTCGGCAGCCGGACGTTTTTTTCTGACATCGATGAGAAGGAAATCGCCGCGGCGCGCTCCAAGGACGGCGCCGCGCTGACCGCGGCGCTGCACACGCTCGCCGGCGAGCCTGCGCCCCATCGTTTCGACGGCAAGCGCCACTTCTGCTACCTCGAAGCGCACATCGAGCAAGGCCCGCGCATGGAGGCGGCAGGCAATCGCATCGGCGTCGTGCCGGCATTGGTCGGCATCCGCCGCTACCGCATCCGCAGCCACGGTGCCGCCAATCACGCCGGCACCACGCCGATGTCCATGCGCCGCGATGCCGGCGCGGCCCTGATCGACCTCGGCGCAAAGCTGAACGGCGAGTTCAAGCGCCTCGCTGATCGCGACACCGTCTGGAACTTCGGCAACATGGTGTTTCGCCCGGGCGCCGCCAACGTCGTGCCGGGCGAGGGCGAGATGCTGCTCGAATTCCGCGACATCGGCGGCGATGTGCTGGACCGGTTCGAGGCCGCGCTTCAACGCCTCGTCGCCGAGGCCAATCGGGGACCGGCCGCGGTCGAGTGCGAGACCACGGCCCGTATCCCGCCGACCGCGCTCACGGAAGACCTCGGCGAGGCGATCGCCGCAGCGGCGCGCGCGCATGGAGAAGAGCCGGTGCGTCTGCCAAGCGGCGCGGGCCATGACGTGATGGTGGTGGCACGCCATATGCCGGCCGCCATGCTGTTCGTACCGAGCATCGGCGGCATCAGCCACGACGTGCGCGAGAACACGTCCGACGCCGACATCGTGTTCGGCTGCGAGGTAATGGCGGACGCGGTCGCGCGCATCTGCGCGCAGGCTTAGCGAACGGTCGCCGCGACGTAAGATATCGCTTCGCGCCCGGCGATGCGGCCGAACACGACGGCGCGCAGCACGGCAACGGCATTCGGAGCCGTGCCGTAGAAATGCCCGGTGATCTCGCCCGCCGCATAGAGGCCCGGCAACGGACCGTGCGCGCCGAGCACTTCCGCCCTTTCGCTGGTGGCGACGCCGCCGAACGTATAGGCGATTGCGCCAATGAGCGGATAGGCGAGGAAGGGCGGCTTCTCGATGGCGCGGGCCCAGTTGGATTTCGGCGGCACCAAGCCGGCACTCGCAGCGACACCATCGCATCGCGCCGCGTCGAAGCGCGCGGGATCGCCGGCGGCGCGATTGTAGGCCGCCACCGTCTCGGCAAGTTGCACGGGATCTACCTTGATCGCCGCGGCAAGCCCTTCGAGCGTGTCGGCTTGATGCGGCGGGACCTCAGAGCGTATTGCGCGTCCATAGTCGGCGATCTCGTGCAGCCGGCTGTCGAGGATTGCGTAAACCTCGCGGCCGGGCGTGTCGAAATGGATCTGCCGCGCAAACCGCTCCCAGGTTTCGTGGACGAGGCCACCGCCTTCGTCGAAGAAACGCCGGCCATTGCGATCGACGACAATGCCATAGGGATAGACCAGCACGACCGGCGCGGAATTCTTGCTGCGCGGATCGATCGGTTCGGCATGCATGCCGTTCCAGTCGCCTGACGTGCGGGCGCCTGCATTGGTCGCCATGCGGATGCCGTCGCCGCTGTTGTAGCTCGTCCCCGGCGAAATCAGCGCCATGTCTTCCGCGCCCGGCCCGAAGTGCGCGCGCATCATTTCGCCGTTCGCCTGGAAACCGCCGGTCGCAAGGATGACGGCAGCGGCCGGGATGCTCTCAGTCGTGCCATCGGGCGCAGCGACAACGACCCCGCTGACGTGGCCGCCCTCGGTCGCGAGCTGCTGCGCGGCGCAGCGATAGCGGAATGCAACGCCGAGATCCTTGGCGCGCCGCGCCAGTTCGCCGACCAGCGCGCGTCCGCCGCCGACGGGTTGAACGCGGCGCGGACCGGCGGCGAGATAGTAGGGCGGCGAGCAGAAGGTGACGCCGTGGGACTGCAGCCACGCCATTGTCGCCGCGGCATTCTCCGCCAGCGCGCGAAAGTAGCCGGCATCACCGCGCCCGCCCGAAATCTTGAGCACGTCGCGTTCGAAATTCGGATCGATGCGATCGACAGCATCGAGCCGCATATAGGACGGGCTCCACAGCGTGTTGCCGCCGGCTGACGTTTCATCGGCCTTCTCGATGAGCATGATTTCCGCCGCCCACTCGCGCCGCCGTGCTTCCTCGGCCACTGCAATTGCCGCCGCAAGCCCGGCGGCGCCGTGGCCGATGACGACAACGCGGTTGCGCTGGGCGGCTGCTGCCATGGAAACTTTCCGGATAGCTTTATCGCGTGCTGCGGTATGCCGCGCCCGCGCGCCGCAATCAATGGTGCACGGCAAGCTCGGAGGGATGATCGGCCGCGGCCAACACCGTGTGGAGCGTTGCCACCACTTGCGCCCCGTCCCCGACGGCGGCGGCAACGCGTTTGATCGATCCGGACCTCACGTCACCGATGGCGAAAACGCGCCTGCGGCTCGTCTCCAGGAGAAGCCGATTGTGGCCGGCCTCGGCACCCGTCAGCACAAAGCCTTTTTTGTCCAAGGCGACGCCGGACCCGCGCAGCCAATCCGTGTTCGGCTGTGCGCCGATGAAAAGAAAGAGATGACGAATGGCGCGCTCGACCTCCCTCCCCGACTCGCGATGACGCCAACGAACCGATTCCAGGATTCCGTCCTGTCCTTCAAGTGCGCTGATTTGCGCTTGCGTCACCAATTCGACATTGCCCAGCCCCGAGATGCGGTCGATGAGATAACGCGACATGCTTGCCTCGAGCCCTTCGCCGCGCACGATGAGCCAGATCTTGGCGGCCTTGCGCGCGAGATAGACCGCCGCTTGCCCCGCCGAGTTACCGCCACCCACCAAGACCACCTCGCGGCCGTGGCAGAGCTTAGCCTCGAGCGGCGATGCCCAATAATGCACGCTTGAGTCTTCGAAGCTCTCCAACTCCGCAATGGCGAGCCGGCGATAACGTGCCCCGCTCGCGATGATGATCGAGCGCGCCTTGACGCGTTCGCCACCCGCGAGCTTCAGCACCAGATTGTCATGGCCATCGCGCGGAATTTCGAGCGTGCGCACTTCGTCAGGGATTGCGGTTTCGACGCCGAACTTTTGGGCCTGCGTATAGGCGCGGGCCATCAGCGCCATGCCCGTGATCCCGGTCGGAAAGCCGAGATAGTTCTCGATGCGGGACGACGCGCCGGCCTGACCGCCGAAGGCGCGGCAGTCGAGGACAAGCACCGACAGCCCTTCCGACCCCGCGTAGACCGCGGCGGCCAGTCCCGCCGGACCCGCCCCGACGACGACGACATCATAAACGCGGTCGGGATCGATCGGCCCGACGAGCCCGATGCAGCGCGCAAGCTCGGTCTCGGTCGGATTGCGCAGCATCTGCCCGCCGGGACACACAACGATCGGCAATTGGCCTGGATCGACGTGGAACCGTTCGAGCATCGTCCTTGCATCGGGCTCGACGTCAGGATCGAGCGTTGTGTGCGGATGCCCGTTGCGCGTGAGAAAGCTGCGCAGCCGGAGCACGTCGCCGTTGTCGGCGCGCCCGACGATCACCGGGCCGCCGGTGCCGGCCTCGATGATGGCGGCGCGGCGAAGCAGCATCGCGCGCATGATCCGTTCGCCGAGTTCGGCCTCCGAGACGAGTAGCGCGCGGAGTTGATCCGGCGGAATGATCAGCGCTTTGACTTGCTCGCTGGCGATGCCGTCGACGAGCGCCGGGCGACCGGCAAGCTGCGCCATTTCGCCGATGATCCCGCCGGGGCCGTGAATGAGGAACAGCTTTTCTCCGACCGCCTCGTCGCGTCGGATGAGATTGACCTTGCCCGCGAGCACCACCGTCAAGCCGTGACCGGTCTCACCCATCCTGAACAACGCTTCGCCGGCCTCGAAGCAGCGGACCTGGCCGAAGCGACGCAGCCGCTCGATCTCCGCCGGCTCCAGGATGGGAAAGACCTGATCGTGTCGCGTGTCGTGGATCGAAGGCGTCGCCGCGGACATGTTGCACCTATAAACCCCGATTTCAGCGCACGAGCTATCAGCCACGGGTGCCGATTTCATGAATTAAATCGCCGGGTCTTGAACAGTCTAGCTCGTCATTTGGGCAGGTTCGGTTGACGATCGGGAGGGCGTGCCATAGCGTCCCTCGAAAGTTCCGCGGTCACGCGCGCAGTGACGTCAGGAGTGCCGACCTCGGTGGGCCACCCCATGTCGGTGTGCGTGCGCGGGCAAACAGGGAGGAAACCATGGCCCGTATCGCGATCGGCGCGGCCATCACGGCTGCGAGTCTCGTGGCGTACGCTCCGAGCACCGGCACCGCCATGGCGCAGCAGGTGCTCAAGCTCGGCCTCATTCAGTCGATGACCGGCGCCTTCAACACCACCGGCAAAGCCGCAGTCAACGGTGCGGAACTTTATCTGCGCCAGCACGGCGACACCGTTGCCGGCCGCAAGATTCAGATCATCGTCAAGGACGACGCGACCTCGCCGGACGCCGCGAAGCGCCTCGCCCAGGAGTTGATCGTCAACGAAAAGGTCGCGATCATCGGCTCGGGCATCACGCCCTCCTCGCTCACCATCGCGCCGCTCGTCACCGAGGGCAAGGTGCCGACGGTCGTTCTGGTGTCGGGCGCATCGGTGACGGTCGAGCGCTCGCCCTACATGGTGCGCACGAGCTTCACGCTCGCTCAGTCTTCGGCGACCATCGCCGACTGGGCAGTGAAGAACGGCGCAAAGAAGATCGTAACCCTCGTCAACGACTGGGCGCCCGGCATCGAAGCCGAAGCCGCATTCAAGGCCCGCGCAGCCCGGGCGAACCTGCAGATCGTCGAATCGATGCGCGTGCCGCTCGCCAATCCGGATTTTGCGCCGTTCCTGCAGCGGACCCGCGATGACAATCCCGACACGCTGTTCGTCTATTTTCCCGGCAACCAGGCCGGCATCTTCGCCAAGCAGTTTCTCGAACGCGGCATGGACAAGTCCGGCATCCGCATCATCGGGCCGGGCGATCTCACCGATGACGACGAACTTCCCGGCATGACCGACGCCATGCTCGGCATCGTCACCGCGCATCACTATTCCGCGGTCCACGATTCCCTGCTCAACAAAACTTACGTTACGGATTTCGTGAAAGCCCACGGCAAGCGGCCGAACTTCGTCTCGGTCGGCGGCTACGACGCCATGCACCTCATCTTCGAGGCGCTCAAGAAGACCGGCGGCAAGACCGACGGCGATGCGCTGATCACGGCGATGAAGGGCATGACGTGGGAAAGCCCGCGCGGACCGATCGAGATCGATCCCCGCACCCGCGACGTCGTCCACAACGAATACATCCGCCGGGTCGAGCGGGTTGACGGCCAGCTCTCGAACGTCGAGTTCGAGACCTACCCGATGGTCAAGGACCCCGCGAAAGAGGCGAAGTAGCGCGGCGCCCTACCAGATGCGGACGCGGTCTTCGGGCTTCAGATAGAGGGCGTCGCCGGGCTTCACGCCCCACGCCTCGTACCAGGCATCGATGTTGCGCATCGGGCCGTCGACGCGGAACCGCGCCGGCGAATGGGCATCCGACGTCACCTGCATCGCGAGCGCTTCGGGACGCATCTTGGCGCGCCATACCTGCGCCCAGCCGAGAAACACACGCTGAATGCCGGAAAAGCCTAACAACGTCGGCGCCGGCTTGCCGTCGAGCGCGTGGCGATAGGCATCGAGTGCCAGCAACAGGCCGCCGAGGTCGGCGATGTTCTCGCCGATGGTCTGTGCACCCTTCACGTTCATGCCGGGCGCCACCGCATAAGCATCGAACTGCGCGCCGTACTTCGCCACCATCGACTGGAACTTCGCCGTATCCGCCGGATGCCACCAATCGACAAGGACGCCACGCCCATCGGATTTGCGGCCCTGATCATCGAAGCCGTGGATCATCTCGTGGCCGATCACGCCGCCGATGCCGCCGTAGTTGATCGCCATGTCGGCGTCCGGATCGAAGAACGGCGCCTGCAAGATCGCGGCCGGAAACACGATCTCGTTGCGGTTCGGCGTGTAATAGGCGTTCACCGTTTGCGGCGTCATGTTCCATTCGCGCGGATCGACGGGCTTGCCGAGCTTGCGGACTGCTTCAGCCCATCGGAATGCCGTGACGCGGCGCACGTTGCCGACGAGATCGTCAGGGTCGATCACAAGAGCCGAATAGTCGCGCCACTTGTCCGGATAGCCGATCTTGACGCCGAACATGGACATCTTTTCGAGCGCCTTGGCCTTCGTCTGCTCGGACATCCATTCGAGCTGCTCGATGCGGGCCTTCAGCGCCAGCTTGAGCCGCGCGACCATCGCCTCCATCTGCTTCTTCGATTCCGGCGGGAAATGGCGCGCCACATATTCGCGCCCCACCGCATCGCCGACGGACGAATTGATCAGCAGCACCGCGCGTTTCCAGCGCGGGCTCTCCTCGACCTGGCCGCTCATGTCGGTACCGCGGAAGGCGAAGCGCGCCTCGACGAACCGTCTCGACAGGAACGGCGCCGCCTGTTCGACGAGACGGAACGCCTGCCAGGCTTGCAACGTCTCGATCGGCGCATCGGCGAAGATTTTTGCAAGCTTCGGAAGCGCCGACTTCTGGCGAACGATGAGCCGCTCGGGTGCGTGCAACTGGGCGGCGCCAAGCCACTCGGTCCACGCAAAGCCCGGCGAGTAGGCGTCAAGCTCGGCGAGCGTCATCGGATTATAGGTCCGGTCGCGGTCGCGGTTTTCGATACGTGTCCAGCTTGCGCCGGCGATCTCGGTTTCGAACGCCACAACCGCGTCGGCGCTTCGTTGCACGTCCGGCCAGCCGACGAGTTCGAGCATGCGCGCGACATGGTCGCGGTACTTCGCCTTTTTGTCGTGGAACGTTGCTTTCAAGTAATAATCGCGATCGGGCAGCCCAAGTCCCGATTGCGCGAGGTGGAGCGCATGGCGGGTCGGTTCCTTCTCGTCCTCGCCGATCGAGACGGTGAACAGACTCGCGCCGAGGCCATTCTTCGATTGCCCCATCAGGGCCGCGATGTCGGCCTTGGTGCGGGCGTTGCGAATCCGTGCGAGGTCGGCGGCGATCGGTGCTGCGTCGAGCGCTTCGATGCGCGCCTCGTCCATGAACGCCCGATAAAGCGCGCCGATCTTTCCGGCATTGGTATCCGGCGCCGCGCCCGATCGCGCTGCCTGCTCGATGATCGCGAGGACCTGCTGCTGCGTGCGATCGTTCAGCATGTCGAACATGCCGAACCGCGTCTTGTCCGCCGGGATCACGGTGCGCGCCGTCCACGCGCCGCTCGCGTAATCGAAGAAGCTGTCGCCGGGCTTGGCCGCCGGATCGACGCCGGCGAGATCGAACCCCCACTCGGTGCACCCGAAGGCCGCAGTCGGACGAGACGCGGTGTCGGAGGAAGCCGTAGCGCCAAATCCGGCCGCGGCACAGTCGCGCGCGGTCGAAACGCCGGCCGAACTATCGACCGATAGCGCCGCGGCAACCATAAGCGCCGCGGTCGAAACTGAACGAACATTCAGAGGCATGGAAAGCGGCTCCGGCAAAAAGGCAATCGCGCGTTGCGCTCCGATCGCAAGACCCCGCGCTTTGATATGCGCAATGCTTCAATCATCGATCAAATCGAGCCGGCGATCATCCGCAAAATTGCGGCGAAATCCGGAGACGCTGATTGTCGCCCGGCTTGACCGCAATCACATGTTAGCGAGCGCAGCAGCGCAAAACCGCAGCGGCGTCCTCTTTCAAGGGATCTGCCGCTTCGAGGCCTTTCGCTGTCTCTGCCGCTGGCTCGATAGCGCCGCCAACGAGTGGTGGCTCTATTCAGGCATCAATGCGCTCCGCGTCGGGCAGGCTCAACAAAATCTGAATCGTTGCAATCACATCACGCAACGAGTTTGCTGCAATCAAGAAGAGGCTTCCGCACCACCTTAAGAGTGCGCTTAGCGGCCGTCGGACTTTTTCCGCTGCGGGCCATCGGCCACATAGACGTCGACCGGCGCGAAATCATCAGTGAGCACATCGCCACGGCCCGGATCGTAGGCCTCGCGTTGAGTCACGAGTTCCGGCAGCGGGAAGCGGAAGCCGTATTTCGCCTGCAATTCTTCGGCGCGGCGCTGCAACGCGCCGTCGGTGCGCGGCACGTCGGTTGCGACGACCGCCGTCTCGCCCAGGCCCGAGCGATAGAGGTCGACCGTTGCAAACACTGATTGCAGCGTGCGCACCGAGGTCGTGAACAGGCGGCTCGGCTCATGGATGTTGAAGACCGCCGCTCCGCCCGGCGCGAGCCGCCGCTTGAGCAGCGCATAAAATTCCTTGGTCATGAGATGGAACGGCACCGACCCGCCGATGTAAGCGTCGATCAGCGCCACATCGTAGAGCTTCTGGCTGCGGTTGAGAAAGACGCGGCCGTCGCTCTCGAGGACATGGGTGCGCTCGTTCTCACGCAGGCTGAACCACGTCCTCGCTGCATCGATCACGCCCGGATCGATTTCGACGCTGTCGATCTGCGCGTCCGGGATGAAGCGCCCTATGTAATTGGTGAGCACGCCGCCGCCGAGGCCGATGAGGACGATCGAATCGTTCTTCGGCGGATAGGCGAGCGCAACCGTCATCTTGCGCAGATAGCTCGCCGGGATTTCGTCGGCATCAGCGAGGCTGATGCGCGATTCGGTCCAGTTCCATCCCCTGATCCGCGACGTCATCAACAGTTCGCGGCCCTGCTTGACCACGTAGAGATCGTTGTAGTGACCCTCGATGTGCGCGAGTTCGCCGTCGGCGCGCGCGAGCAGCGTCGCGCGGTCGAATGTTTCAGCCCGCGCTGTCGCCGCCCCGCCGGCCAGCGTCCCGAGCGCCAATAGCCCGGCCAGCGCCGGCGCGATGACGTTGAGCGGACGGTAGGCGAGCAGGCTGAGGCCGCAGAGCGCCCCCGCCGCGCCGAGCGAGAAGGTGATGGCGCGCGTGCCGATCACGGGAATGAGAACGAAGGTGGTGCCGAGCGTTCCGACGATGCTGCCTGCCGTCGAAATCGCATAGACCGCGCCCGAGACGCCGCCCGAGGTGCTGGTCGAGCGCAACAGCAGGCGGATCGCGAACGGCGAAAACGCGCCGTAAAAGACGACCGGCAGGAACATGATCAGAAAAGCCGAAATCAAACTGCCGGCCTTGATGTCGTCGACCGTATCGAGCACCGCCTCCAGCACGACCGTCGAATAAGTTGGCAGCGCCAGTATGAAAGCCGAGCCGATCAGGACAAGAAGGCCCAGCACACGCGGCGAGGGCTGGCGGTCGGCAACGATCCCGCCGGCGAAATAGCCGATCGTGAGCGCCGCAAGCACGGTGGAGATGAGCGATGCCCAGGTATAGATGCCGCTGCCGAAATAGGGGTTGAGGTAGCGCGACCCGAGCATCTCGAAGCTCATCACGATCGCGCCGGTAATGAAGGCTCCGGCATAAAGCAAGGCGCGAAACCGCAGCGATGCCCCGCGGGACTCGCTCGTCCTCAAACGCGATACAGAACCCTCCATCGAGCCTCGACCTCGTACGGCGCGCCGCTGCCCCCCGCGGCCCGATGCCGTGTCGGTGCCGAGGCCCTTTTCTACCCCATCTTGGTGCCCCCCTGCATCAACAACATGACGCGCCTGGGCGCCGGCGAATGCCGACCGCTGCGCGTGGGCAGCGCCCGCATGGCGTCCGCCCGGTTGCATGCGATTTTTGCAATTGGGCTAAAATGTCACCCGGAGTATCCATGCGCACATCGACGGCAAGGTGCGACGGCTCGATTCGGGCGCAACCTCGATTCGGTGTTTTTGGCCGGGAAGAACGCAGCGCGGGAGGAAAATGACCACGGTCGCGACGACTGATGTGGCGGCGCCGGAAACCTCGTTTCGCGAGGTCTGGCTGATCACCGCGGGTCACATGATGACCCATTGGTATCCCGCGACCTTTTACCTGTTGCTGCCGTTGATCGGGGCCGACCTCGGGTTGAACTTCGCCCAGATCGGATCGATTCTGACCTGCCAATCTGCCGCCGGTGCACTCTCCAACGTGCCGGGCGGGATGATCGTCGATTCGATCGGCCGCAAGGGTCTGTTGATGGCCGCGGCCTTGTTCTGGGTCGGCATCCCCTACCTCGCGATGGGCTTTGCGCACGCGTATTGGGTGCTGCTCCTGTGCGCCGCGCTCGTCGGTATCGGCAACAACATCTGGCATCCGACCGCCATTCCGCTGCTGGCACAGAGCTTTCCGCGGCGGCGCGGCCTGGTGGTGTCGCTCCACGCCATGGGCGGCAATCTCGGCGACGCGATAGCGCCGCTCGTCGTCGGCGCGATGCTGTCGATCCTCGGATGGCGGAACGTCGTCATCCTCAATGTCGTGCCGGGCGTGATCGCCGCAATCGTGATCCTGCTGTGGCTCGGCCGCATCGACGAAGGCCGCGACCGCGAGGAACGCGCGAGCCGCAAGCAGGCCGACTTGCTCGCCTCGGTCCGTATGCTGCTCGCGAACCGCACCGTGCTGATGCTGTCGCTCGGCGGCTGCGTGCGCGCGATGACTGCCTCGACCCTTCTGATTTTCCTGCCGTTGTTTCTTGGCGACGATCTCGGCTACTCGTCGGCTGCCATCGGCGCATGCCTCTTCACCCTGCAGGCCGCGGGCTTTGCGGCGGCGCCGATCACGGGCCATCTGTCCGACCGCATGGGCCGCCGCCGCATCATCATGTCGAGCCTCGCCATGTCCGCGATCGTGATGCTGTTCATGGCGGTCGCCGGGAAGTCGGCGGCGTTCGTGTTCTTCGTGGCGTTCCTCGGCCTCTTCCTGTTCGCGGTCCGCGCCGTGCTGCAGGCCTGGCTCCTCGACGCAACGCCGAGACATCTTGGCGGCACCAGCATCGGCATCCTGTTCGGCACCCAGGCGGCCGGCGCGGCGATCGGTCCGCTCGTCGGCGGCGTGCTCGCCGATCATTATGGAATCATGGCGGTGTTCTATTTTCTCGCCGGGACGATCATTCTCGCCAACATGTTCATATTCTTCACGCCGCCCGCCCCCGAAACCGCGGCCTGAGACCATGGTGCTCGCAACGCCCTGCGTTGAGAGGACACCAAACAAGCAAAAGAGAAAACGCCGGAAACTCCGCACTAGCGGCGCGATGGCGCCTCGAGCACCTGCGGATTAACCACGTTGATCGGCGCGCCGGCCGCGTAAGCGTTGATCTGATCGAAAATGTCGGTGAACTGCAATTCGTATTCGTCGCGCGAAACGTAGCCGAGATGCGGTGTGCAGACGACGTTCGGCATGTTGAGAAGCGGATGCGTCGTGTCGCGCATCGGCTCGTTCTCGTAGACGTCGACTGCGGCCATGCCGGGGCGCCCGGCGCGCAACGCCTCGACGAGGGCGCCCGGCGCGATCAGGCCGGCGCGGCTCGTGTTCACGATGAGCGCGGAAGGCTTCATGCAGGCGAGGTCCTGCGCGGTGACGATGCCGCGCGTTGCATCGACGAGCCGCATGTGCAGCGTAACCACGTCCGATCGTTCGAAGAACGCCGCCTTGCTGGGCGCCGTCGGATAGCCGTCGGTCCGCGCCTTGAGGAGCGTCGCCTCGCGCGCCCACACGAGGATGTTCATCGCGAACGCCTTGCCGTAGCCCGCGACGGCGGCGCCGATACGGCCGTAGCCGTAAATGCCCAGCGTCTTGCCGCGCAGCGTCGTGCCGACCCCGATCTGCCATTTGCCCGCCTTCAGCGCCTCCATCTGCTGGGGAATCTGGCGCATCGCCGCGATGATAAGGCCGAAGGTGAGTTCGGCGGTCGCATAGGACGGCGTATCCATATGCTGGCTCGACGACACGACGATGCCGAGCCGCGTGCAGGTGTCGACGTCGATATGGGGATAGACGCTGCGCTGGCTGATGAGCTTGAGCTTGGGCAGGCGTTCGAGGAGCGGCGTGCGGATCGCAGTGCGCTCGCGGATCAGCACCAGCGCTTCGACATCGGCGAGCCGGTCCGCGAGCGCGTCGGTGTCTTGGACGTGGTCGTTGAAGGTCTTGACTTCATGGCCGGCGAGCTTGCTGAAACACGCAAGCGTGCGCACCGTGTCGTGATAGTCATCGAGGATCGCGACTTTCATGAAAGCCCCAGCGCCGCCCGAGAAACAGAATCAGGTGCCGGCCAGCGCCTTCTCGAGTTCCGGCTTGATCGCGCGGTCCAGATTGTCCGGCGTGATCGGCCCGACGAGCTTGTAGGCGATCTTGCCGTCGCGGCCGACAATAAAGGTTTCCGGCACGCCGTAGACGCCCCATTCGATCGCGGCGCGGCCGTTGGCATCGGCGCCGGCGGCGACGAACGGATTGCCGTAGCGGCCAAGGAAACGCCGCGCATTGTCCGGCTGATCCTTGTAGTTGATGCCGACGACGCGAATGCGGGGATCGTTGGCGAGCCGCAGCAACAGCGGCGCCTCGTCATGGCACGGCACGCACCACGAGGCCCAGACGTTGACGACAGTGACGGCGTTCTGGAAGTCGGCGCTCACGATGCCCGGGACGGGCGCGCCGTTACGCTCGAGACCGGCAACCGCCGGTAGTTCGGTCTGCGGCGCCGGCCGGCCGATCAGGGCGGACGGAATGCGCGAGGAGTCACCGGCGAAGAGGCGCATATAGAATAGCGCTGCTAGTCCGAGGAACAGCACCAGCGGCAGCACCACCAGCAAGCGGCGGTTGATGCTTGGGGGCGGCGGCGACGAAGTCGTGTCCGACGGCGCATTGTCGGGTGAGGATGTCACGCTCATGCCGGCTCCTTCACTTCGGATCGCCGCGGCTCCGCGGATCGGCGGGTAATGCCGCGCCGGTCAAGCTCGGACAACGCGCGCCGCTGCGCCGCGTAATCGATCGTCACCCACGCGATGAGAAGCGCCACCACCACGATCGCCGCGACATAGGACGCGATGATGAAGTCCGCGTGAGGTCCGAGGTCCATGGCTTCAGATCTCCCGCGCGATCATGCCGGCGCGCGCTCGGCCTGGGTCAACAGCAACGCGCGGACCCGGCGACGCAAGATTTCGTTGCGCATCGCCGCGAGATGCAAGGTGACGAACAGGAGCGTGAAGGCGATCGCCATGACGAACAGCGGCATCAGCATGCTCGAATCGATGGTGGAACCGCCCATGCGAAACACCGAGGCCGGCTGGTGCAGCGTGTTCCACCAGTCGACCGAGAATTTGATGATCGGCAGGTTGATGGCGCCGACGAGCGTCAGCACGGCGGCCGCGCGGCCGGCGCGCGAGGGGTCATCGACCGTGCGCCATAGCGCGATCAGGCCGAGATACATCAGGAACAGCACCAGCACCGAGGTGAGCCGCGCGTCCCATACCCAATAAGTGCCCCACATCGGCCGGCCCCACAGCGAGCCGGTGACGAGCGCGAGAAACGTGAAGGCGGCGCCGAGCGGAGCGGCGCATTTCGCCGCCACATCGGCGAGCGGATGGCGCCACACCAGCGTGCCGAGCGCCGCGACGCTCATCACCCCCCACACGAACATGCACAGCCACGCATTGGGCACGTGGATGAACATGATCTTGACGGTCGCGCCCTGCTGATAGTCGTCGGGCACGTAGTAGACGCCGCGCAAACCGATTGCGAACGCGATCAGCGTCGCCGCGGCAAGCCACGGCAACACGCGCTCGACCAGCGC
Source organism: uncultured Alphaproteobacteria bacterium (assembly GCA_963787675.1). GTDB lineage: Bacteria > Pseudomonadota > Alphaproteobacteria > Rhizobiales > Xanthobacteraceae > JAJPKK01. The sequence goes on from CAWBDV010000004.1 coordinate 341,323, forward strand.
GACGAAGCGGGTCGGGTTGGCGAGATCGATCAACGGCATGGCATCACTCTCATGGCCTTTGTCTTAGTCCGGGGGCGGTAGTGAGGCAATGCGGCGCCGGCGCCCAGCCAACGGGCCATCCGGTTCATTCCAGCACGTGTCGCAACGTTGCGGCGGCGGCGAAAGGTCCGATCACCGCACTCATCAGCGTGAGCGCGCACAGAATCGTGAACGGGGTTTCGAACGGCATCGGGCCGACGATCGCGGCGGTCGACGCCGCAACTCCGAAGATCAAAACCGGAATCGTCAGCGGCAGCACCAGGACCGGCAGCAGCAGGCCACCGCGGCGCAGCGCACTCGCAAGCGCCGCGCCGATGACGCCAATGAAGGTCAGGGCCGGGGTGCCGACAAGGAGCGTCAGCGCGGTGGCGGCGAGAGCCTTCGGCTCCAGGTTGAGAAAAAGACCAAGGATCGGGGACGCAACCACAAGCGGCAGCCCGGTCGTCACCCACTGGGCGACCGCCTTCGTGGCGATCGCAAGCTCGAGCGGCGGCCTCGCCATCAGGATGAGGTCGAGCGAGCCATCCTCCTGATCGTTGGCGAACAAACGGTCGAGCGCGAGCAGCGATGACAGCAGCGCGCCAAGCCAGAGGATCGCCGGCCCGATCCGGCGCAGGAGCGTGAGGTCGGGTCCGAGGGCAAACGGCACCAGGATCACGACGGCGAGGAAGAAGAGCACGCCCATCATCGCGCCGCCGCCGATCCGGACGGCAATGCGGGCATCGCGTGCAAACAGGGCGGCGAGCGCGGTCATGTTGGCGTGCGCGCCATGGCAAGCAGGGCTTCTTCCGCAGTGGAGGCCAGGCCCACGGCCGTGACAACCTGGTCGCCCCCTGCTCCGAGCCTCAACTCGCTCGCGGCCTCGAGTCCGAGCGGCCCGTGGGTCGCTGCCACGACGATGCCCCCGCCGCCGAGATGGTCAAGCATCAGCCGACGCAGACGGCCCTGGGAGGCATCGTCGAGCGCCGCTGTCGGCTCGTCCAGCAGCCAGATCGGCCGTGGCGCGGCGAGCACCCGTGCGAGCGACAGCCGCCGCCGTTGGCCGGCGGAGAGATAGCCGGCCGGCAAATCGCCAAGGTCCGCAAGCGCGGTTGCGGCGAGGCTCCGCTCGATCACGTCGGCAAGCCCAGCCGCCGCCTTGCCATTGAGGAAGCGCGCCCAGAACGACAGGTTCTCCTTGACCGTCAGCGCCGGCTTGAGCGGATCGACATGGCCGACGTAATGGGCCTGTTCGCCGACACTCAGTTCCGCGTCCCCGCCGTCGAACGTGATCGTGCCCGTTGCGGGACGTATGAGCCCGGCGATCAACCGCAGGAGCGAGCTTTTCCCGGCCCCATTGGGCCCAGTCAGGACCAGGGCGTGGCCGGCCGCGACGGAGAAATTAATCCTAGAGAAGACCTGCCGGCCGCCGCGGATGCAGGCGAGGTCGCGGCCGGACAGGGTCATTGCGGCAGTCCAGGGTGGCCGATTGGATGGAGAGACGGCATCTGCGGAGCGGCGCCTGATTTTTTTGCATCTTGGGCTTGTTCAAAACTATTGTGCATATGGCAGAACCGGGGAAATGCCCTTATAGACTGATGGTTAAGACGCTTTACGGGCGAACCCGCGCGCTCCCGCGTGCGACCGGTGATCCGTTAGCCGTCAGGCCGGCCGCAACGGCACCGGCGATCTTTCCGGATGGAAACCCACAAATGACCTCGCTCGACAGCTTCAAATGCGCCCGTACCCTCAAAGTCGGGAGCCGCAACTACATCTATTACAGCCTTCCGGCGGCCGAGAAAAACGGACTTAAGGGAATATCCCGCCTGCCCTTTTCGCTGAAGGTGCTGCTTGAGAACCTGTTGCGCAACGAAGACGGCCGCTCGGTCACCAAAGAGGACATCCAGGCCTGTGCTCAGTGGCTCAAGACCAAGACGTCGGAGCGCGAAATCGCCTTCCGCCCGGCCCGCGTGTTGATGCAGGACTTCACCGGCGTCCCGGCGGTGGTCGACCTCGCGGCGATGCGCGATGCCATGAAGCATCTCGGCGGCGACCCGAAGCGAATCAATCCGCTGGTGCCGGTCGATCTCGTGATCGACCACTCGGTTGCGATCACGTTTTTCGGCGACAACTCCGCGTTCAAGAAGAACGTCGAAGAGGAATACAAGCAGAACGAGGAACGCTACCGCTTCCTGAAATGGGCGCAGAGTTCGTTCGAGGACTTTCGCGTGGTGCCCCCGGGCACCGGCATCTGCCATCAGGTCAATCTCGAATACCTGTCGCAGACGGTCTTCACCGCGAAAGGCTCCGCCAAGGTCGACGGCAAGATGGTGACGGGCGAAGTCGCCTATCCGGATACGCTCGTCGGCACCGACAGCCACACCACCATGGTCAACGGCCTGTCGGTGCTCGGCTGGGGCGTCGGCGGCATCGAAGCGGAAGCGGCGATGCTCGGCCAGCCCTATTCGATGCTGCTGCCCGAGGTGATCGGGGTGAAGCTTAACGGCAAGCTCAAGGAAGGCGTCACCGCGACCGATCTCGTGCTGACCGTGACCCAGATGCTGCGCAAGCGCGGCGTCGTCGGCAAGTTCGTCGAGTTCTTCGGGCCCGGGCTTGCCGGCCTCTCGATCGCCGACCGGGCGACGCTCGGCAACATGTCGCCGGAATACGGCGCGACCTGCGGCTTCTTTCCGATCGATGACGACACGCTCGACTACCTGCGCAGCACCGCCCGGCCCGAGGCGCGCGTCGCCCTCGTCGCCGCCTACGCCAAGGCCCAGGGCATGTACCGCACCAAGAACACCCAGGACCCGGTATTCACCGACGTGCTCAAGCTCGAACTCGCCTCGGTCGAGCCCTCGCTCGCCGGTCCGAAGCGGCCGCAGGATCGCGTCGCCCTCAAGGAGGTGAAGGCGGGCTTTGCCGCCGCCATGGACAAGGAATTCAACAAGGCGCAAGAGGCGGGCAAGCGCGTGCCGGTCGAAGGCCGCAAGCACGACCTCGGCCACGGCGACGTCGTGATCGCGGCCATCACCTCCTGCACCAACACGTCGAACCCGAGCGTCATGGTCGGCGCGGGGCTCCTGGCCCAGAAGGCGGTCGCCAAGGGCCTCACCAGCAAGCCGTGGGTGAAGACCTCGCTCGCGCCGGGATCGCAGGTCGTCGGCGAATATCTCGCCAAGTCGGGCCTGCAGAAGGATCTCGACAAGCTCGGCTTCAATCTCGTCGGCTACGGCTGCACCACCTGCATCGGAAATTCCGGTCCGCTGCCGCCGGAGATTTCCAAGGCCATCAACGAGAACGACCTTGTCGCCGCTGCGGTGCTGTCCGGCAACCGCAACTTCGAAGGCCGCGTCAATCAGGACGTCCGCGCCAATTATCTCGCCTCGCCGCCGCTCGTCGTCGCCTATGCGATCGCCGGCACGATGAATTTCGATTTCGCGCGGATGCCGCTCGGGACCGACAAGGCCGGCAAGAAGGTCTTCCTCAAGGACATCTGGCCGACCAGCCGCGAGATCGCGGCGGTGATCAAGAAGTCCATCACCAAGCAGATCTACGCCCGCAAATACGCCCATGTGTTCAAGGGCGACACCACCTGGAACAAGATCGCGGTCAAGGGCGGGCTCACCTATGCCTGGGACCGCAAGTCCACCTACGTCCAGAACCCGCCCTATTTCGCGCACATGAACCGCGCGCCCTCTCCGCTCACCGACATCGTCGATGCGCGCGTCCTTGGCCTGTTCCTCGATTCGATCACGACCGACCACATCTCGCCCGCGGGATCGATCAAGACCACCTCGCCCGCAGGCAAGTACCTGATCGAACACAAGGTGAAGCCGGCCGACTTCAATCAATACGGCACGCGGCGCGGCAATCACGAAGTGATGATGCGCGGCACCTTCGCCAACATCCGCATCAAGAACCAGATGGTGCCGGGCGTCGAAGGCGGCGTCACCATCCACTATCCCTCGCGCACGCAGATGCCGATCTACGATGCGGCGATGCGCTACAAGACCGAGCGCGTGCCGCTTGTCGTGTTCGCCGGCAAGGAATACGGCACCGGCTCATCGCGCGACTGGGCCGCGAAGGGCACGGTGCTGCTCGGCATCCGCGCTGTGATCTGCCAGTCGTTCGAGCGCATCCACCGCTCCAACCTGATCGGCATGGGCGTCATCCCGCTGGTGTTCGAAGAAGGCACGTCGTGGCAGACGCTCGGGCTCATCGGCAGCGAGCAGGTGACGATCCGGGGGCTGCACGGCGATCTCAAGCCGCGTCAGCGCATGATCGCCGAGATCGTTGGCGCCGATGGTTCGCTCAAGCGGGTGCCGTTGGTGTGCCGGATCGATACGCTGGACGAGCTGGAATACTTCAAGAACGGAGGCATTCTGCAATACGTGCTTCGGCACCTCGCGGCTTGACCGCGCTGGGCGTCGCCTGCCTCACATTGCGTTTACGCTAATGGACTTCGGCGCCCGAACTGGTAGCCTTCACTTCGATGTGAGTAGCCGGTGAACGCGCCCCGACGTATGGGAAGGTGACGGCTGGCCTTGGGGAGGAAATCGGACATGACGACCGCGCGCGTCTTCATCGGCTCGATCGGCGCAGCTCTCATCGTTGCTGCCACATCCGCGAGTGCCGAGACCCGCGCCGTCATTGAACTCTTCACCAGCCAGGGCTGCTCGTCCTGTCCCGCCGCCGACAAAGTGCTTGCCGAGTTGCGCAACGATCAGACGGTCGTCCCGCTGACGCTCTCGATCGATTACTGGGATTACCTCGGGTGGAAAGACACGCTCGCGATTCCCGGTCACACCAGCCGCCAGAAAGCCTACTCGCAGATGCGCGGCGATCGCGAAGTCTACACGCCGCAAGTCGTCGTGAACGGTGTCGTCCAGGCGCTCGGCAGCGACCGCGCCGAGATCGAAAAGGCGGTCGCCCTCAGTCACGATAAGAAGGAAACGCTGACGGTGCCGGTCGCCGTCGCCATTGCCGACGATCGCGTCGCCGTGACGTTGCCGAACGGCAGCGGCGAGCCGATCTCCGGCGAGGTTTGGCTGTGTCCCATCAGCCGCATGGTGCAGGTCGTGATCGGCCGCGGCGAAAACCGCGGGCGCACCATCACCTACACCAACGTCGTGCGGCGCTGGGTGAAACTCGGCATCTGGTCCGGCAAAAGCGAAACGCTGACCGTGCCGGTCGACGCCATCAAGTCTGCCGGCGTCGATGGCATTGCGGTGCTGCTGCAGGAAGGCAATATTCAGCATCCGGGCCCGATGCTGGGTGCGACCGTCGCCGCAATGCGCTGACGCGACGTTGAGCTGCCCGCCCAAGGGCCACCGTTCTGACAATCCGATTCGATCTTTTTGTAGCCCGGATGAGCGCAGTGACATCCGGGGCAGACGCTGCCATTTCTGAACAGCCTTCCCCGGATGTCGCTGCGCTCATCCGGGCTACAAGCCTCACGCCGTCAATTGCGGAAATTCGCGCCCAAAAAAAAGCGGGCCGGAAAATACCGGCCCGCTCAAATGGAGGTTGATCAAAAAGCTGTACTCAAAAAAACTGCCTGGGTCCGGTCCAAAGAAGCCCGGGGGGCTGGGGGGCTGAGGAATCCGAACTCGCATCGAACCGGACCCTGAGGCATCTTTGTTATCTCAAGCGACGGCGACAGCGCCACGGCTGAATTTTGGCGGTATTATGAATCACTTAACGAATGCGTGATTGAGCCGGCCCAGACTCGCTCATCCTTGCTCTCAGCTAACGTCGTGTCGCGACCATCTGCAGCGTTACGAAATGCTTGCCGTCGGCGCGGATTCGGAGCGATCATGACGACAGCATGAAAGGAGGCGCCCGATGACCAGCGGCGATACCGAACCCAGCCAGTCTTTGGGCGGTGAGCGGGCGGGTGGAGCTCCGCCTGCCGCCGCCCGCGTAACCTTCGACCGGAGCGAGCTTGACCGCATCCTGGGGCTTTACGGGCGCAAGGTCGCCCAGGGCGAGTGGCGCGACTACAGCATCGATTTTCTCAAGGACCGGGCGGTCTTTTCGGTATTCCGCCGCACCAGCGAAGTCCCGATTTATCGCATCGAGAAGAACCCCAAGGCCGCACGACGCCAGGGCGCCTATAGCGTGATTTCGGCGACCGGCCTCATTGTGCGGGGCGGCCATCAGCTTGATCGCGTCCTGCTCGCGCTCGACAAGTCCCTGAGTCTCGTGGCGAATTGATCGTTAGCGAGGTGCGGCTCCCGCTCCGAGCGGGCGTTGCATCAGCACCGTGTCGAGCCAGCGGCCGAACTTGAAGCCGACCGCCTCGAAGGTGCCGACCATCCGGAAGCCCGCACTGCGGTGCAACGCGATGGACGCCGCCTGCGCCGAATCCCCGATCACCGCGATCATCTGGCGAAAGCCCCGATCCGATGCCTCGGCCACGAGCTTGGTGAGGAGCGCGCGGCCGATGCCACGGCCGTGAAAGTCCCGCGCGAGATAGACCGAATCCTCAACCGTATGGCGATAGGCCACGCGGGTGCGGTAAAGCCCAGCATACGCATAACCGCGCACGACGCCCTCGACCTCGGCCGCGAGATAAGGAAAGCCGCCGTCGACAAGGCCCCGAAACAGGGCGGCCATTTCAACGGCGTCGGGCGGGTCGATCTCGAAGGTCGCCGTGCCGTATTGCACCGCATGGCCGTAGATCGCCGTGATGGCCGGAATATCGGCGGCGACCGCTGGCCGGATGATTGGATCGATCGCGGGCATCTCGATAGCGTTACCAACTCGTCGCCGACCGGCGCAACGCGTCAGGTCAAAACCAAAGATGGCTGTCGCCTCACACAAAAAAACGCCCCGGGTTGCCCCGGGGCGCCGCGCGTTGCCGAGCGCTAGTGCAGCGGATCAGCGGCGGTCGCCGAAGAACCGCAACATGAACAGGAACATGTTGATGAAGTCGAGGTAGAGACTCAGCGCCCCCATCACCGCCTTGCGGCCGGCGACGGTGCCGTCATCCATTGGGCTGAACATCTCCTTGATCTTCTGGGTGTCCCAGGCGGTCAAGCCGGCGAAGATCAGGACGCCCATCACCGACAGCGCCCAGTCGAGACCCGACGACTTCAGGAAGATGTTGACAAGGCTCGCGATGATGAGGCCGAACAGGCCCATGATCAGGAACGAGCCCATCGCATCGAGGTTACGCTGGGTCGTATAGCCGTAGAGGCTCAGCGCGCCGAAAGCGGCGGCCGAGATGAAGAACACCCGCGTGATCGAGGTCGTCGTGTAGACCATAAAGATCGTCGCGAGCGAGATGCCGAGCAGGCCCGCATAGACAAAGAACAGCGTGCGCGCCGTCGATGCCTGCAGATGCTGTATCCGGAAGCTCATGAAGAACACGAGCCCAAGCGGAATAAGCATCACGACCCACATCAGCGGCGTGCCAAACAGCGCATGGCCGAGCGGGGTCAAGCCAGTGATCGCGCCAGCGGAGTTCTGGACAACCGACATCTGGAAGGTGAGCCAGGCGAGCGCACCCGTAATCGCGACGCCGCCCGCCATGTAGTTGTAGACGCGGATCATGTGGGCCCGCAGGCCTGCATCGTAGGCGACCGCGCGATCGGTCCCTACGCCGCGCACCGTGGCATAGTTCCGGTCGAAATCCGACATTGAAGGGTCCTTTCGTACGCCCGAAAGGCCTGCGGGCGCCAGGGGCGGACGGAAAGTTCCGCGACCGCCGTCTGGAGGCGAATTTAATGCGTATCTGATCCGCCGGGAAGATGGTTGCGGCGAATTAAGTTAGTGCACAGTAGCGTCCTTTGGCCGCTTACGGAGCACTCCGCCAACCGTTTGCCCACCCTGCGGCTCACTCCTCGCGTTGGCCGAGAAGTTCAAGCAACATGGTGAATAGGTTGATAAAATCGAGGTAGAGCGACAGCGCCCCAGTCACGGCGGCCCGCTCGACGACTTCGCCATCCATCGCGCCATAAAGGTAATCGTTCTTGAGGCGCTGGGTGTCCCAAGCGGTCAGGCCCGAAAACACGCCGACCCCGACGACGGAGACGACCCATTGCAGCATCGAGCTTGCCAGGAACATGTTCACGAGGCTCGCAGCGATGATGCCGAACAGCCCCATGATCAGGAACGAGCCCATCCCGCCGAGATCGCGACCGGTGGTATAGCCCCACAATGACAGCGCCCCGAAAGACGCGGCGGTGATGAAGAAGACCCGCACCACCGAGGTCTGGGCGTAGACCATGAACACCGCGCCGAACGAGATGCCGATCAGCGCCGCGTAAATCCAGAACAGCACCTGAGCAGTCGAGGGACGCAGGCGATCACCGCCGAAGCTCAATCCGAACACCACCAGCAGCGGCGCCAGGATGACGAGCCATTTGAGCGGGCCGACGAATAGCGAATAGCCAAGCGGCGTGAGGTAGAGATGGCCGGACAGCCGCGCCGGCAGGTCGGCACCGCCGCGCATGGCTTTCGCCGCGGCCGCCGGATCCTCGGTCACCGAAACCATGTAGATGGCAAAGGCCGCGATCGCAGTGATGACGAGGCCAAGCGCCATGTACCAATAGATGCGCAGCATGTAAGCGCGCAGGCCGGCGTCGATCGCAGCAGCCTCGGCGCCGCTCACGGCACCAGCTGCCGGCATCGATATCAATCGGCGATCGACCTCCGCCATGAATCCCTCGGCAGCGCGGGCGGCAAACGCGACAACGGGAGCATCTCCCGCTCCTCGGCCCTCGGTTGGTAAGTGGCAGAGGTTTACGACATCTCAATGGATCAGGTGGGCGTCACCTTACCGCAGCGCGGGAGATGCAGCGCGACCGATTGTCGCGAACCCGGGCCATATATCTTTTTCATAAATGCCGCAGCACCGCCGCGGGCTTGCGCCCCAGCGCCGGCCAACTGCCGACAAGGCCGAAGGCCACCGTGATCAAGACCGCAATCGCGGCCGCGGCAACGGCGGGCACGACCTCCCAGTGAAACGGCAGCGTCATGACGTCGACAACGACGCCCCAGCCGGCGATCGAGCCGGCAGCAACACCAAACATCATCGTCGCGCATCCGAGCAGCAGATATTCGATGGCGTATGCGCTGATGAGCTGCCGGCGCGTGGCACCGAGAGTCTTCAAGATCACTGCATCGTAGACGCGATGACGATGGGCGGCCGCGAGCGCGCCGCCCAGCACCAGCGCTGCGGCAGCAAGCGTCAGCGCGCTCGCGATCCTCACCGCGAGCACGAGATTGACGACAATGCCGGCGAAAGCGTCGAGGGCATCCTTGACCCTGACCGCGGTGACCGCAGGGAATGCGTCGGTCACCGCCTTCAGCAGCGCCGTTTCCTCGGCGACACTGCCGCCGCCGGGGTAGGCCACCGTGGCGATCTCGGTGTAGGGCGCGCCGCTGAACGCCCCCGGCGAGAACACCAGCACGAAATTGATACCGAGCGAATTCCAGTCGAGGCTGCGCAGATTGCCGATGTGGGCCGTCAAGTTGCGGCCGAGCACGTTGACGGTGATGTCATCGCCGATCTTGAGGCCGAGCCCATCGGCGACCTGCTTCTCCATCGAGACGAGCGGCGGCCCGGAATAATCCGCGCCCCACCATTCGCCGGCGACGACGCGCGAGCCGGCCGGAATTTTCCCCGAGAAGGTCAGGCCGCGATCGCTCTGGAGCACCCAGGCGGCGTCGGGCTTCGGCTTGAGGTCCTCGGCCGGAACGCCGCGGGCGCCGACGATCCGCCCGCGCAGCATCGGCACCCGTTCGAGAATGGCGTTCGGCGCCACCATGTGCACGAAGTCGTCGAACCGCTGGATCTCCTGGGCCGGAATGTCGAGGAAGTAGAACGCGGGCGCCTTCTCCGGCAGCGCCGCCATGAACTGCTGGCGCAGATTGGCATCGATCTCGAGCACAGTGACGACGAGCGCAAGGCCGAGGCCGAGCGACATCACGACCGTTGGTGTCAGCGCGCCTGGGCGGTGAATGTTGGCGATCGCAAGCCGCAGCATCGCCGAGCGCGGCCGCGGCAGGCGGCGCGCAACGGCCATGATCAGGAGCGCAAACAGTCGGAGCACGCCGAACACGACGATCGCGGAGGCGATGAACGCGGCAGCGATCTTGTGATCGAAGGCGGCGGCCACCGCGAGCGCCGCAAGCGTGATGCCGGCGACGGCAACTGCGACGATGTAGCGGGTGCGCGGCAGCTGCCGCTGCGGTGCGACCTCGTCACGAAACAGCGCCGACACCGGCACGTCATGGGCCCGACCAAGCGGCCACAGCGCAAAGACCGCCGCGGTCAAGAGACCATAGGCGAGTGCGAGTGCAAGCTCGCCGGGGTAGACGGCGGCAGACAACGGCAACGGCAGCATGCTGCCGAACACTGCGACGACGACGAAAGGCGCGGCGGCGCCGAGCGCCAGGCCGATGGCGACGCCGACCGCAGCCAACAGCACGACCTCGATGAAATAGATGGCGACGACACGCGTTCCGGTCGCGCCGATCGATTTCATCGTAGCGATATCGTCGCGCTTGCGCTCGAGGTAATGCTTCGCCGAATTGGCAACACCGATGCCACCGACGAGCAGCGCCGCGAGTCCCACCAGCGTGAGGTACTGCGCAAAGCGTTCGACGTTGCGTTCGAGCTGCGGGGCTGCCTTGGTGCGGCTGCGAATCTCCCAGCCGGCGTCCGGCAATTGCGCCTTGGCACCCTCGATCACCGCCTGCGCCGCTGCATCGCTCGACGCGCCGGAGGGTAGGCGCAAGCGGTAATGCCAGCGCACCAGGCTCCCGGGCTGCACCAGGCCGGTCGCGCGCAGCGCCTGCTCGGTGATGAGGAACCGCGGACCAAAGCCGATGCCGCCGGCAAGCTTGTCGGGTTCGCTTGTCAGCACCGCCCGCAATTCGAACGTCGCTTGCCCGACGGTGAGCCGCGCGCCGGGCTTGAGATCGAGGCGCGTCAGCAGCGCCGGATCAACGACCGCGCCGTAGACGCCGTTCTCGCGCCCGAGCAACACCGCGAGATCGCCGGCCGGATCGGTGCCGACCGTGCCGTAAAGCGGATAGGCCGCGTCGACCGCCTTGACCTCGACGAGCGCGCGGCGGTCATCCCCGGCGCGCGCGATCGCCCGCATGGTGGCTGTGACCGAGACGTCGCCATGGGCGGCGAGGAATGCCCTCTCCTGCTCGTTTGCTTCGCGCTGGATCAGGGAAAACGCGACGTCGCCGCCGAGGATCACGCGGCCTTCGCGACCGATCCCATCGGCAAGGCCGCGCGCGAACGAGCCCACCGCGGCGATTGCCGCGACGCCGATCGCGATGCAGGCAATGAAGACGTAAAAGCCGCGCACGCCACCGCGCAGTTCGCGCAGTGCGAGCCGCCACGTCAGGGCGAAGCCGGGTTCGCCGACGGCAGGCGCGCGCGGAGGAAAGGCGGGCGCGCTCATGCGGTCGCGACTCCTTCTTCGACATGGCCGGAGCGCAGTCGCACGACGCGGTCGCAGCGCTTGGCGAGCGCAAGATCGTGGGTCACGAGCACGAGCGTCATCTTCTCCGCCGCGAACCGCGCGAACATGAGATCGATCACTTCGGTGCCCGTGGCTTCGTCGAGATTGCCGGTCGGCTCGTCGGCAATGATGATCGACGGGCTCGGCGCAAGAGCGCGCGCAAGCGCGACGCGCTGCTGCTCGCCGCCGGAGAGTTGCGCCGGATAATGGCTGGCGCGCGCCGCAAGCCCGACCGCAGCAAGTTCATGGGCCGCGCGCTCGAATGCATCCCGCACGCCCGCGAGTTCGAGCGGCACTGCGACGTTCTCTAGCGCCGTCATGGTCGGGATGAGGTGGAAAGATTGGAACACGATGCCCACATGGCGGCCACGGAAGCGCGCTAGCGCATCTTCATCGAGTTGGCCGATGTCCTGGCCGGCGACGATCACGGTGCCTTCATCGGGACGTTCGAGGCCGGCCATGACCATCAGCAAGGTCGACTTGCCGGAACCCGACGGGCCGAGAAGGCCGACCGCCTCGCCACGGCCAACATCAAGGGCGATGTCCTTGAGGATATGCACCCGTGCGGCGCCGTGACCGAGGGAGAGATTGACGCCCGTGAGCGAAATTGCCGGTATAACGGGGCGCGTCGTCGCCGAGGTGGCATCCATGGGGTTTGTGAATTTCCGTGTCGTCCGCGTGGGTTCGGGTCGGTCGCCGCGCTCATATGGGAAATTCCCCGGCCGAGTGAAGATAGGCGCCTGGGCAACCGCTGTCATAATTCTTTGCGCCGGAATCGGGGCAGGTGGCCCCGTGCGCGCTGCCGACCCCGCCGTGAAGATCGTTGCGCTCGGTGATTCGCTGACAGCCGGGTTCGGACTGCGCGCGAACGAAGCCTTCCCCGTAAAGTTGCAGCAGGCGCTCATCGCCAAAGGGCAAAACGTCAGCATCGCCAATGCCGGTGTGTCCGGCGATACCGCGTCAGGCGGGCTTGCGCGGCTCGATTGGTCGGTGCCGGAGGGGACCGATGGCGTCATCCTCGAGCTCGGCGCGAACGATGCGCTGCGCGGGGTCGATCCGAAAATCACCCGCAAGGCGCTCAACGACATCCTGAGCCGGCTTCAACAGCGCAAGATCCCGGTCCTTCTCTGCGGCATGTTGGCACCCCGCAATCTGGACGACGAGTATCGCCGCGCCTTTGACAGCATCTACTCGGACCTTGCGGCCAAGTACGGGGCGATCCTCTACCCGTTCTTCCTCGATGGGGTCGCTTTGGAAGCAAAGCTCAATCAACACGATGGACTGCATCCGACCGCCGCCGGGGTCGACGTCATCGTGAAAAATATTCTCCCTGCGGCGGAGGCGCTGGTGGCAAAGGCGCGGGCGGTCGAAAACGGCGCCTCATTGCGTTGACCCCCCGAATCCGCCACATAACAGGGTATCGCAGTGTAGTTTGCCGCCATGCCCCGCCTCTTTACTGCAGTCGAAATCCCCTCCGAGATCGGCCAATCGCTGGCGCTGCTGCGGGGTGGCCTGCCGGGTGCACGCTGGATCGATCCCGAAAACTATCACCTGACGCTGCGCTTCATCGGCGACATCGATGATGCCCTCGCGCGCGAAATCGCCTTCATGCTGGGCAAGGTCAAACGGGCGCCGTTCGACCTGCGCATCGAAGGCCTCGATTCGTTTGGCGGCAACAAGCCTCGCGCCGTGGTCGCAGCGGTGCGCGCCGTGCCGCAACTCGTCGAGCTTCAAGCCGACCATGAGCGGCTGATGCAGCGGGTCGGCCTCGAGCCCGATCGCAAATACAAGCCGCACGTGACGCTCGCGCGCTTGCGCGATGCGTCGAGCCGCGATGTGGCAGAGTATCTCTCCACCCGTCCGTTCCGCTCGACGCTGTTTCCGGTGTCGCGCTTCGTGCTCTATTCTTCCCGTTCCTCCGTCGGCGGGGGGCCGTATGTCGTCGAGGCCGAGTACCCGCTCGCCGCCTGAGCGGGTTCCATCCGCTGCAACCCAGGCGTTCCCCTCGCCCCTCCGTGCTGCTATCACCTTGTCCCAGGGGCCCGTTGCCGGCGCCAGGCCGTAAACACCTGCACCGGCGGCGCGAAGGGGAAGGTTCATGGCCGCGCTGACGCTGTCACGCTATTTTGCTTACCGCTTCCTGGTGGCGGTGGTCGGCGTGTTCGTCGGCGTGTTCGTTCTGGTCGCGCTCGTCGATTACATCGACCTCATGCGCAAGGCCGCCGATGTGCCCAATGCGCCGACCGGGCTCATCATCCTGATGTCGGTCTATCGCGTTCCGCAGATCATGGAGCGCCTGTTTCCGTTCAGCGTGCTGATCGGCGCCATGGCCTGCTATCTCAGCCTGTCGCGGCGGATGGAACTCGTCATCGCGCGCGGCGCCGGCATGTCGGTGTGGCAGATCATCACCCCGGCCCTCGTCGTCGCGCTGCTGTTGGGAGCATTCGCAACGCTTGTCTACAATCCGGCGTCGGCTGCGTTGCGTGAAGCCTCAAAGCGCATCGAGTTCGCAGATCTTCGGCCAAGGCCGGTCGGCGCTCGAAGGCTACAGCAACGGCTATTGGGTCAGGCAGCGCGGCATCGACGGCGAATCGATCCTCAACGCGGTGCAGAGCCACGACCAGGGCCTGCGGCTCACGACCATCGTGGCCTTTACGTTCAGCTCGACCGGCGAGTTCAAGGAACGGATCGAGGCGCAGAGTGCCGAGCTTCAGCGCGGCGGCTGGCTCCTGAGCCAGGCCCGAGTCTTCGCCCTCAATGCGCCGGCGCAGGACTTCGACACCTACATCCTGCCGACCAGGCTGACGCGCGAGCAGGTCGCCGAGAGCTTTGCTGCGCCGGACACGGTCGGCTTCTGGCATCTGCCGACCTACATCCGCTTCGCTGAAGACTCAGGCTTCGCCGCGGCCGGCTATCGGCTGCAGTACCAACTTCTCATCGCGCGGCCGTTCCTGCTGGCTGCGATGATCCTGCTTGCCGGCTCGGTGAGCTTGCGCGCGTTCCGGTTCGGCGGCGTGCCGCAGCGAATTCTGCTCGGCATCGCGGCCGGGTTTTCGATCTACGTGCTGTCCAAAGTGACCGAAGACCTGAGCAAAGCCGAACTGCTGACGCCGGTCCTCGCGGCTTGGCTGCCGATCGTCGCCGGTGGCCTCTCCGGCTTCCTCGTCCTGCTCTGGGAGGAAGACGGGTGACCGGATCAGGAGCCAGTCATCAGTCATGGAAGAGCAATATCGGCCTTCCTGTGATTACTGATTACTGATTGGCGCGGTGCCATAAGCTTCTGCGACAGGGCATCGCGTTATCGGTCTCCCACATCTCTTGGGGATGCGGTTCGAAGTGGATACTCGCATTCATCATCTGCGGCATTATGCCGTTCATGAACGGCATATCTTTTGGGGAACCGATCCGGCTCGGCGCTGCGAGGGTCCCCTCCGAGGAACCATTTGTGACAAAATTCAGTTCGATGTCGGGGAGTTCTTTCGAAGACATCATCGTATTCTATCCATCCCCAAATATACAAATGTTGACGACCGGCAATGATGTCCTCAGTTTGCTCAAGGGTGACGGGAAGTTCATCAGATTCAATAGTATTATTTGGTGGAATCAGAAGTTGGGTGTTGACGGTGATTGGTATACTAGAAAAGTCAAAATCATTAGGAATCTCATTTATTCCAACCATCGCAACAGTTTGTATTCTCACGTAGCGTGGGGGAGTTTTGCCGGAATTTTCCCAGCGAACGGCTACGCGCCATTGTTGTATTCGACCTTCAGCATCGTCTACATGGCGCCAAATAGTGTCCTTGGGAAAGCAAAATGCTCTGTCTGTGGATATCAAGGCATGCCGGCTCAATCGCACTTGCTGGCTAGCGGCGCGGGTTCCCAATCCGGTGAAGATCAGAGTTACGAGAACGCCTACAAATCCAACGAAGCCTATCAAAGCTTGGACCCGCGCCCAATAAACCGAGTCCTCAGCAGCTTGCGCCATGCGTCTTTGTTCACAAAGATCAGCAGCATCGTGGCCGTCGGGACGCTCGCAGTTTATTTTATAATAATCGGCAGTGGTGCTTTGCTGGTTGATGGACGGGGGTGGAACGGGTGTTTGTTGCTGTTGTTGTGGTGTGGTGGGGGCATCCTGCGCATGGCTTACGCCCACGACGAGCGCAAGCCACCATAGGACCGCGAAATATCGTGTAACAGCCATCATGTCGTTATTTATGAGAGCGCTTCCATTTTCTGCGGCTCTTTTTACGCCTCACGTGCCGCAATCTATTGTCGAAGGTACCGAATTTTTCTATATTTATGGATGTTTTCTCTATAGAAGCCCGGTCACCCAGACGACGATTCATTACAGTCCCTATTGCCTTTACTATCAGCCCGCTCGAGGCGGACCCGTAACGCGAGGCACATTCGAATTCTGTCCTAGCGCCAGCTCCAACGCCGATTAGGAACGCCATTGCATGACTATAATGAAAGATATTGGGGATAAAATCACGACCTCTGCTGTCGCACCCCGGACGATCGCAATGAGGGATCAGAAAGTCGATCTCTTTTTCCGATTACTGAACACCTGATCCGGTCATTGCGCTACCGCAGCCTCGCCCGTCGTTTCAAGATTGAAGGCGGCGGAGAATAGCGCCCGGGTGTAGGGCGACTTCGGTTTCGCGAAGATGTCGGCTGCGGCGCCTTCCTCGACCACTTTGCCGTTGCGCATGACGATGAGCTTGCTCGCGAGCGCCGCCACGACCTTGAGGTCGTGGGAGATGAACATGTACGTCAAATTCTTGCGCTTCTGCAGGTCGCGCAAGAGATCGACGATCTGGGCCTGGATCAGCATGTCGAGTGCCGACGTCGGCTCATCAAGCACCACGAAAGTGGGCTCCAGCGCGACGGCGCGGGCGACGGCGATGCGCTGGCGCTGGCCGCCGGAGAACTCGTGCGGATAGCGCGAGCGGCACATCGGATCGAGGCCGACTTCCTTCATGGCGCGGATGACGCGCTCTTCCCGCTCGTGGCTCTTGAGTTGCGGCTGGTGGATCGGCAGCCCCTCCTCGATGACGTCGCCGACGGTCATGCGCGGACTCAATGAACCATAGGGGTCCTGGAACACGATCTGCATGTCGCGCCGGAACGGGCGCATCTGTTTGAATTTCAGCCCCTGCATCTCGCGGCCAAGAAACAGAATCGGCCCGTCGGAGGAGATGAGGCGCAAGATCGCGAGCCCGAGCGTCGTTTTGCCGGAGCCGGATTCGCCGACGACGCCCAAGGTCTCGCCGCGCCTGATCTCGATCGAGACACCGTCGACGGCCTTGATGTGGCCAACGACCTTGCGCATCAGCCCTTTCTTGATCGGGAACCAGACCTTCAGATTGTCGGTCTTGATCATCACGTCGCCGCTCGGATTGATCGGCGCCGGCTTGCCCTTCGGTTCGGCAGCGATGAGTTGGCGCGTGTAGGGATGCTGGGGCGCCGAGAACAACGTCTCGACCGGGCCTTCCTCCACGATCTTGCCGTACCGCATCACGCAGACCCGATCGGCGACCTTGCGCACCACGCCGAGATCATGGGTGATGAACAGCACCGCCATCCCGAGGCGGGCCTGGAGGTCCTTGAGAAGCTGAAGGATCTGCGCCTGCACCGTGACGTCGAGCGCAGTCGTCGGCTCGTCCGCAATCAGCAGGTCGGGCCTGTTCGCGAGCGCCATTGCGATCATGACGCGCTGGCGCTGGCCGCCGGAGAGCTGATGCGGAAAGCTCGCCAAGCGATTTTCCGGGTCGCGGATGCCCACTTGGGTGAGGAGTTCGATGGTGCGCGCCCGCGCGGCGCGACCGACCATCCCGCTGTGCAGCAGCAGGATCTCGCTGATCTGCTTCTCGATCGAGTGCAGCGGATTGAGCGACGTCATCGGCTCCTGGAAGACGATGGTGATGTCCTTGCCGCGCACCCCGCGAATCTCGCTCTCGCGCAGGCGCATCAGGTTGCGCCCCTTGAACGTCACCGAGCCGCACGGATGCGAGCACGCCGGATAGGGCAGAAGCCGCAGGATCGACAGCGCGGTGACCGACTTGCCGGAACCCGATTCGCCGACCAGCGCCAACGTCTCGCCCTTGGCGATGTCGAAGGACACGCGGTCGACGGCGAGAAGCCGGTTGCGACCTTGGCCGAACTCGACCGACAGATCGCGGACCGAAAGGAGGGGTTGTACCGAAGCGTCCATCGCCGGCTCACTTGCTCATTTGAAGGTCTTGCGCGGATCGTAGGCGTCGCGCACGCCTTCGCCGACGAAGATCAATAGCGAAAGCATGACGGCGACGGTGAAGAAGCCCGTGAGCCCGAGCCACGGCGCCTGGATGTTGGCCTTGCCCTGCTGCAGCATTTCGCCGAGCGACGGCGACCCCGGCGGCAGGCCGAAGCCAAGGAAGTCGAGTGCCGTCAGCGTCATCACCGAGCCCGACAGGATGAATGGCACGAACGTCATGGTCGCCACCATCGCGTTCGGCAACAGGTGGCGAAACATGATGACCCGATTGGTAACGCCGAGCGCGCGCGCCGCCTGGACGTATTCGAAATTGCGTCCGCGCAAGAACTCGGCGCGGACGAGCCCGACGAGCGACACCCAGGAGAACAGCAGCAGAATGCCGATCAATATGAAAAAGCCCGGGATGAACATCGACGATATGATGAGCAGCAGATAAAGCTCGTTGATCGACGTCCAGATTTCGATGAAGCGCTGGAATAGAAGATCGGTCCAGCCACCGAAATAGCCTTGCACCGCCCCGGCTGCGATGCCGATCACCGAGGAGACCGCCGTCAGCACAAGGCCGAACAGCACCGAGAGGCGGAACCCGTAGAGCATGCGCGCGACGACGTCGCGGCCCTGGTCATCGGTGCCGAGCCAGTTGTATTCGAGGTCACGGCAGCCCGAGAGGTGGTTCTTCTCGACCACCGCCTGGCATTCCTTCTCGGTCAAAAGCCAAGTCGGCTTCGACGGTGCCGGCGTCGGCAGATCGAGATTATGGGTGTCATAAGAAAACCGAATCGGCGGCCAGATCATGTGGCCGCCCTTGTCGGCGATCAGCTTTTGCAGGAACGGATCGCGGTAGTCCGCCGCCGTCTCGAAGTCGCCGCCGAAGGTCGTCTCCGGATAGGCGAACAGCACCGGGAAATAGAGTCCGCCGTCGTAGCTCACGACAAAGGGCTTGTCGTTTGCGATCAACTCGGCAAACAGCGAGAGCACGAAGAGAACGAGGAACAGCCACAGCGACCAGTAGCCGCGCTTATTGTATTTGAAGTTGTCCCAGCGCCGGCGGTTGAGCGGCGACAAGGCAAAGCGTGATCGTGATCTCAACGGAATGTCGGGTCCCAGCGGCGCGACATCGAGGATCGGCGGCGCCTCGTGCGACGCCCGATCCGGGACCGGGTGCGTGAGGATACGTTCTTCGGGTTCGGGCTCGAGGGTGGTGCGGTCGTCCATCTCAAACCTCTCGCGTCTCGAAATCGATCCGCGGATCGGTCCAAGTATAGGTCAGATCGGCGACAAGGTTGAGCACAAGCCCGATCAGGGAGAAGATATAGAGGGTTGCGAACACAACCGGGTAGTCGCGGTTAAGCACGCTCTCGAAGCCGAGGAGACCAAGCCCATCGAGCGAAAAGATCGTCTCGATCAGCACCGAGCCGGCAAAGAAGGCGTGAACGAAAGCGCCGGGAAAGCCGGCGATGATCAGCAGCATCGCATTGCGGAAGACATGGCCATAAAGCACTTGCCGGTCGGTGCACCCCTTGGCGCGCGCGGTCAGCACATACTGCTTGCGGATTTCATCGAGGAAGCAATTCTTCGTGAAAATCGTCAAAGTGGCAAACGCGCCGACGCCGAGCGAGATCAGCGGCAGCGTCAGGTGCCAGAAATAATCGAAAATCTTGCCGTACCACGGCAGCATCGCCCAGTTGTCGGAGGTGAGCCCGCGCAGCGGGAACCAATCGAGGAACGATCCGCCGGCGAACACCACGATCAACAGCACCGCAAACAGAAACCCCGGGATCGCGTTGCCGAGGATGATAACGCCTGACGTCCAGACATCGAAGTGAGTGCCGTCCTTGATTGCCTTCCTGATTCCGAGCGGGATCGAGATCAGATAGGAGGCAAACATCATCCAGACACCGAGCGAGATCGATACCGGCAATTTCTCGCGCATGAGTTCAAGCACGGTGGTGTCGCGGAAATAGCTGCGGCCGAAGTCGAATCGCGCGTAATTCCACATCATGATGAAGAAGCGCTCGTAGGCCGGCTTGTCGAAGCCGAACTGCTTCTCCAGGCGCTTGATGAATTCCGGATCGAGACCCTGGGCGCCGCGATATTTCGACGTAGTAGAATCGAGCTGGCCGGCGCCCTGCACACCGCCGCGGGCGCCGAAATCCCCGCCTGCAGAACCGGAGATGCGCGAGGTCGCCCCGGTATCCGAACCCGACAGTTGGGCAATGATCCGCTCGATCGGCCCGCCTGGCGCGAACTGCACGACGGCAAACGACACGAGCATGATGCCGATCAACGTCGGGATCATCAGCAGGACGCGGCGGAGGATGTATGCGGACATGCGGTTCTATTCGATCATGATGGATGAGGGTTCAGCCGGGCTTGTCGAGCTTGGCGGCTTTGTCACGGTCATACCACCACGTTTCCGGAATGCCGCGCATATAAGTCGGATGACCCTTCGGCTGGCCGAAGACGTCCCAGTAGGCGACGCGGTGGGCGGCCTTGAACCAATGGGGCACCCAATAGCGTCCGGCGCGCAGCACGCGGTCGAGGCAGCGGGTGGCGACAACAAGCTCGGGCCGCGAGTTGGCGTCGATGATCTTTTCGATCAGCGCATCGACAGCCGGATCGGCGATCCCGGCGACATTCTGCGATCCCTTGGTGGCCGCCGCTCGTGACGAAAAATAGGTGCGGAGCGAATCACCGGGGACGGTCGAGAAGCTCATGCGGTCGACCACCACGTCGAAATCGAAATCGTCGACCCTCGCCTTGAACTGGACCGCATCGACGAGGCGCAGCGTTGCCTCGATGCCGAGCGTCTTGAGGTTCTTGATGAACGGCATGTGATGCGGTTCGAAGGTCGGCTCGTCGATCAGGAATTCGAATACGATCGGCTCGCCCTTGGCGTCGACCCGCTTGCCGCCCTTGATGGGGAAGCCGGCATCCTGGAGCATCTGCGAGGCCTTGCGCAGCAACGCGCGGTCCTGGCCCGACCCGTCGGATACCGGGGGCGTGAACGGTTCCCCGAACACCTCGTCCGGCACCTTGCCGCGCCAGGGTTCGAGCAGCTTCAGCTCCTCGGGGCTTGGCATTCCTTCGGCCATCAGGTCGGAGTTTTGAAACACCGACACCGTGCGCCGATAGGAGCCGTACATGATGTTCTTGTTGGTCCACTCGAAATCGAAGGCGTAATTCACCGCCTCGCGCAGACGCCGGTTGGCGAACTTGGCGCGCCGCGTGTTGAACATCCAGCCCTGGCCGCCCGACGGCGTTTCGTCAGGAAATTCCTCGCGATGGACGCGGCCATCCCGGATCGCCGGGAAGTCGTAGCGCGTCGCCCAGGTGCGCGAGGTGAACTCCTCGCGAAACAGATAGTTCTTCGCCGTGAAGCCTTCGAAGCCGACCTCGCGGTCGCGATAATACTCGAAACGCACCACGTCGAAATTGTTCTGGCCGACATTCACGGGCAGGTTGGTGCCCCACCAATCGGAAACGCGCTGATATTCGATGAAGTGGCCCACTTCGAAGCGGCCGACCCGGTAGGCGCCCGAGCCGAGCGGAATATCGAGACCCGACTCCTCGAACGAACGTGCCGCGTAGTAGGCGCGCGAGAAAATCGGCAGGCCGGCAACGAACAGCGGTACGTCGCGCGCGCGCTTCGGAACAAAGCGCACCGCGAGCACCTCGTCATCCTCCGCCTCGGCGCTCGCCATCTCGCGCGTCAGCTGCTGGATGATCGGATGCCCCTTCTCCTTGAGGAGGTTGAGCGAAAATGCGGCATCGCGCGCGGTCAGCCTGGTGCCGTCATGAAACCGCGCCTCGGGACGGATGTGGAAGCGATAGACGAGGCCGTCGGCGGATATCCGCACCTTGTCGGCGGCAAGGCCATACATTGCATCGGGCTCATCCTCCGCCCGCGCCATCAGCGTCGCGAACGTCGCCTCCAAGCCGAGCGCAGCGTCGCCGCGCAGAATGAAGCTGTTGAGCGAATTGAAGGTCAGAAAGTTCTGATTGAAGATCCGGTTCGATCCGATCTGGGAAAACACACCGCCCTTCGGGGCATTCGGGTCGACGTAATCGAAGTGGCGAAAACCGGCGGGATATTTGAGATCGCCGAACGCCGACATGCCATGGGTTTCAGTATCGCCTTCGGCCGCTGCCGGGATGCTGGTCGCAAGCGCGCCGGCCGCGCCGGCGCTCAGCACCAGCACGTCGCGACGCGTCAGGCGATGTCGGTTCACTGACGACCTCCAGCCTTGGCCGCGAGTGCTGGGTCCCACCACCAGATCGTCGGAAACGCGCCGAGCCCGTATTCGGGCAGCTTGTCGGGATGGGCGAACCGGTTCCACCGCGCCGTGCGCACACGAGGATAGGTCCACTGCGGCACCACGTATTGGTTCCACAGCAGCACGCGGTCGAGCGCGTGGGTCGCGGCGACAACCTCGTCGCGATCCTTGGCGAAGACGATGCGTTCGATCAGCTTGTCGACCGCCGGATTCTTGATGCCGATGAGGTTGCGCGAGCCCATGGTATCGGCGGCCTTCGAGCCCCAGTATTCGCGTTGCTCGTTGCCGGGTGTCAGCGATTGGCGCCAGGAGCTGACCACCATGTCGAAATCGAAGTTGCGCTCGCGGTTCACATACTGCGCTTCGTCGACGCTGCGAACGCTGACCGTAATGCCGAGGCGCTCCAACGAGGGCTTGTAGAACAGGAACAAGCGCTCGAAATCAGGCGAAGTCGCGATGTTGAGGATTTCCACCGTCATCGGTTCGCCGGTCTTGGTGTTGACGAGCTTCTGGTCACGGATCTCCCAGCCGGCCTGGCGCAACAGGCGCGTTGCCGTGCGCAGGTTGTTGCGCACCGCTTCCGGATTGCCGCTGACGGGGTTCTTGTATGCGGTGGTGAACACCTCCGGCGGCACTTCGTTGCGGACGGTTTCCAGAATTTCAAGCTCGCGCCCGGTCGGCAGGCCGGAGGAGGCGAGTTCGGTCCCCTCGAAATAGCTGCCGATGCGCGAGTACATTCCGAAGAACATCTGCTTGTTCATTTCTTCGAAATCGAGCGCGTAGTTGAACGCGAGGCGTACCCGCGGATCGGCAAACCTCTCGCGCCGCGTATTGAGCACGAAGGCCTGCATCACCCCCGAGACGCGGATCGGAAACTCCTCGAGCACCACCCGTTTGTCCTGGACGGCCGGGAAGTCGTAGGCGGTCGCCCAGTTCTTGGCGCTGTTCTCGGAGCGGTAGTCGATCCGGTCCGCCTTGAAGGCTTCGAGCGACACCAGCGTGTCGCGGTAATACTCGTAGTGGATTTCGTCGAAGTTGTTGGTGCCGATGCGAACCGGAAGGTCCTTGCCCCAGTAGTTCTTGACGCGCTCGTAGGCGATCGAGCGACCGGCTTGGAATTCCTTGATCCGGTAGGGGCCGCTGCCAAGCGGCGGCTCGAGCGTGGTCGCGCCGATATTGCGCTTGTTGCCGGACTTGTCGACGCCTTCATACCAATGCTTCGGCAACACGAAGAGCTCGCCGACGATCATCGGCATCTCGCGGTTGCCGGGCGCATCGAAGGTGAACGTCACTTCGTGATCGCCGTTCTTCTCGAGCTTCTTCACGTGCTGGTAATAGCTCGAATAGAGCGGATTGTTGATCTTGAATGCCTCGAACGAGAAGATCACGTCGTCGGCGGTGATCGGCTTGCCGTCGTGCCATTTCGCCTCGGGACGCAGGCGATAAGTCACGGAGGAGAAATCGTCGGGATGGCTCACGCTCTCGGCGATCAGGCCATAGCCTGTCGACACCTCGTCGAGGGAGTTCGTCATCAACGTGTCGTAGATGAGGTTCACTCCCATGGCCTGGGTGCCTTTGAGGCCCGAGATCACGACGTTGAAATTGTCGAAGGTGCCGAATCCGCCGAGACGCACCGTGCCGCCCTTCGGCGCGTCGGCGCGCACGTAATCGAACTGCTTGAAGCCAGGCGGATACTTGAGATTGCCGAACAGCGACAGTCCGTGCCGCCATGCCTCTTCAGGGGCGGGGGCCTGAGCAGTGAGCACGAACGAGGCCGCAATCAGGGCAACGGCCGCGACGGCGCGGCGCGGGAATTTCGAGTTCAACCCGGCTCTCCTTGGGTATGCGAGCGGCCCCCACTTTAGCCGAGGGCCACGGACCGGTCAGGACTAAATATGTTGGCGCTCGATTGCGGCGCCACCATGCCGCACCAGACCACCTCTCACGAGAGGTTCGCACTGCACAAAGGTTTCTAAAGTTTAATGCGCGTTTGCCGGACCACCGCGAAATGGCCGCGGCGAACCTTCCTTCCTCAGGGGAGGATGCGCTTCTCCCAGCGCACTATTGATTGGCAACCGGCAGCGGCTGCGGATTGTCTGACAGCGAATTGAGGTAATCGATGACGTCGGCACGCTGATTGCCGCGCGGCAGGCCGGCGAATGTCATCTTGGTCCCAGGAATGTAGCCGCGCGGGTTGGTCAGGAATTTGTTCAGTTCATCAATCGTCCACGTCCCGCCCTTGGCCTTCATGGCATCGGAATACATGAAGCCGGCTTCGGACGCGCGCGGCCTGCCGACGACACCGTAGAGGTTCGGGCCAATCCCGTTGGCGCCGCCTTTGGTGAATGTGTGACAGGCTTGGCACTGCTTCACGACAGTCTCGCCACGGGCAATGTCGGCGTGGGCGAGCAGTTTTTCGATCGATTCTTCGGGTGCCGCCGCCGGGGCTGCTCCGCCGCCGGCGGGGGCCGCGGCCTTCTTCACATCGATCTCGTAGCCTGGCTTCGCCGGCTCGGCTGGGGCGTACAGCGCTTCCGCGGCGATGTTGAGCCCCACGAGGCACAACAGGGTGAAAAGCAGCGCACCAGCGAACTTGTTGAATTCGAAGGAGTCCATCACTATTCCGTCGCGTTGAAAGCTCGGGGCGCGGGACCCCTCAGGTGGCGGACAGATAGCTGGTTTGCCTCGCCCCTGGCAACCCGTATAAGCGAAGCGACACATGAATTTAGGAATGGCTGAAAGGCGCGCCGAATCGGCACGGAATGCATGGCGACGGACGTTATTATCATCATCCCGGCGCGCATGGCGGCAAACCGCCTTCCCGGTAAACCGCTTGCCGATATTGCCGGCCGGCCGATGATCGCCCACGTGCTTGACCGTGCCGCCGCCGCGGCGGTCGGCCCCGTGTTCGTCGCAACGGATTCGCCCGAGATCGCGACCGCTGTCGAAAAAGCAGGCGGCCACGCCGTGATGACGCGGTCCGATCATGCCTCGGGCTCCGACCGCATCTACGAGGCCCTCACCCGCGTCGCTCCGGACGCCAATATCGTCATCAACGTGCAAGGCGATCTGCCGACGCTCGACCCCGCCGATATCCGCGCGGCGCTGGCACCGCTCGCCGATCCCGCGGTCGACATCGCGACCCTCGCCGCGGAAATCCGCAAGGTCGAGGAGCGGACCAATCCGAACGTCGTCAAGGTGGTCGGCACGCCGGTCGGCGACAATCGGCTGCGCGCGCTCTATTTCACCCGCGCCACCGCGCCCTCAGGCGAGGGCCCGCTCTATCACCACATCGGCCTCTACGCCTATCGCCGCTCTGCGCTTGAACGGTTCGTGAGCTTGCCGCCATCGCCTCTGGAGCGGCGCGAGAAGCTCGAGCAGCTGCGCGCGCTCGAAGCCGGCATGCGCATCGATGTGGCGATCGTGCGTTCAGTGCCGCTCGGCGTCGACACACCGGAAGACCTCGCGATCGCGCAGGCGTTGTTGACTTGACGGCCGCACCTCCGTAGGCAGCGCGGATGACCGATACCAAGCGTTTGAAGATCGTCTTTCAAGGCGAACCCGGGGCGAACTCCGATATCGCCTGCCGGGAAGCGTATCCGCAGGCCGAGCCCGTGCCCTGCCCGACCTTCGAGGACGCGCTCAACGCAATCGCGTCCGGCGAAGCCGATCTCGGCATGATCCCGATCGAAAATTCGGTCGCCGGCCGGGTTGCCGATATCCATCACCTCATGCCGGTCGCGGGCCTGCACATCGTCGCCGAGTGGTTTCTGCCGATCCGCAACCAGCTGATGGCGCTCAAGGGCGTCCGCCTTGACGAGATCAAGTCGGTCGAAAGCCACATCATGGCGCTCGGCCAATGCCGCAACTACATCCGCAAGCTCGGCGTCAAGAGCGTGGTCGCGGCCGATACCGCCGGCGCCGCGCGCGAGGTCGCGGCACGCGGGAACCGCAGCGTCGCCGCGATCGCCTCGAAACTTGCCGCCGAAATCTACGGGCTCGACATCCTGGCGTCGAACATCGAAGACGCGTCGCACTCGACCACCCGCTTCATCGTGCTGTCGCGCGAGGCGGCACCGGCCAAACGCGGCAACGGCCTGGTCATCACCACGTTCATTTTCCAGGTGCGCAATATTCCGGCGGCGCTCTACAAGGCGCTCGGCGGCTTTGCGACGAACGGCGTCAACATGACGAAGCTCGAAAGCTACATGCTGGAAGGCACCTTCACCGCGACCCAGTTCTATTCCGACGTCGAAGGCCATCCCGAC
Source organism: uncultured Alphaproteobacteria bacterium (assembly GCA_963787675.1). Taxonomy (GTDB): domain Bacteria; phylum Pseudomonadota; class Alphaproteobacteria; order Rhizobiales; family Xanthobacteraceae; genus JAJPKK01. The sequence goes on from CAWBDV010000004.1 coordinate 367,634, forward strand.
GATCCTGGCCTCAAACTCGCGCTCGACGAACTTGCGTTCTTTTCCCAGCCGGGTTCGCTCAAAATCCTCGGCGTCTATCCGGCCCACCCGTTCCGGGCCACCATGGGAGGCAAGTAACCATGGGCTCGCTCACATTGGCGCAGGCGAACCGTATCATCGAGGCGATTCTGGCGCGCGGCGCCGAACTCGGCTGCCGGCCGCTCACCGCGATCGTGGTCGAGCCGGGCTGCAAGGTGAAGGCGTTCCAGAAAGAGGACGGCGCCTCGATGATCCGGTTCGAGATGGCGTTCGGCAAAGCCTATGCCGCGCTCGCGCTCGGGCGCTCGTCGCGGCTCGTACGCATCCGCAACGAGGAGAAGCCCGCGTTCATGCGCTACCTGATCGCCGCGAGCGGCGACCAGCTTTTCCCCGAAGGCGGCGGCCTGCCGATTCGCGATGAAAACGGCGAGGTGATCGGCGCCGTCGGCGTCACCGGCGATACCGAGGATCGCGATGAGGAGCTTGCCGTCCACGGCATCCATGCCGCCGGCCTCAAGACCGACGACGACTGCCGCGACATGGGCCGCCGCCTGACCCTGAAGTAGCAGAGTCATTCCGCGGCCCCTTTCCTTGGAGGCGGCGCGGGCGTAAGCTTGCCTATAAAGGCATCAAAGGGAGGCTTTCGAGTCCCAATCCTTGCGGTTCGGCCGCCGCGATCTTCGCGTCGGTGCATTTTCACGAACCTGCCGTTTCCAGTTCCTCGCGGCGCGCCCGCGCAACATCCCAAAGCCTGCGTGAGATCGGTGCCACCGCCAATCGCCGACGCATCCATGCACTGGCGCATGTATGCGCTGCAGAGCCGCGTGAAGGAGAGAGACCCCATGACCCATTTGAAAAGCACAAGCGCGAAAAGCACTCCCGTGAAAGGTCGTTTGTTGCTCGGCGTTGCCACTCTCGTATTGACCGGTGCGGCCGCGATGACGGCGCCGGCCTCGGCCGATCAACTGCTCAGCGGCGCAATCACCCCGGCCTCGGGCCAGAAGCTCGAGGGCATCCAAGTCTCCGCCAAGAAGGAAGGCTCGACGATCACGACGAGCGTCTTCACCGACCAGAACGGCCAGTATTTCTTCCCGGCGCTCCCCGACGGCAAATACCGGGTGTGGGCGCAGGCGCTGGGCTTCGAAACCACCAAGGCCGCCGTCGATCTCACCTCGGCTTCGCATCAGGATTTCAAGCTCGCCGAGATCACCGATCCCGAGCAGAAGATCAAGCAGATGCCGTCCGAGATGCTGGCGGCAGCGCTGCCCGACGAGACCGAAGCCGACGCGCAGATGAAGCGCATTTTCCACAACCAGTGCACCGGCTGCCACACGCCGGGCTATCCGCTGCAGTTCAAGTTCGATGAAGCCGGCTGGAACAAGATCATCAACCTGATGAAGGTCGTCGCCAACACCGGCGAATACATGGGCCCGAATCACAAGCCGAACGGCATCATCGAATTCAACCGCAAGGAGCTTGCCGCCTATCTCGCCCGCGCCCGCGGCCCCGGCGAAAGCTCGATGAAGTTCAAGGACCGTCCGCGGCCGACCGGCGAAGCCGCCCGCGTGGTGTGGCAGACCTACGACCTGCCGCTCAGCCCGGTGAGCGGCATGGGCGTGCGCGGGGCGAAATACGCCGTCAATGACGGCTACGACTGGAACCTCGGCACCCCCTCGAAGCTCGGCCAGCTTCCCCACGACGGCGCCATGGGGCTCGACGGCAACCTCTACTACACCGTCAACAATCCGAACCCCGACGTGACCGTCGGTAAGGTCGACACCAAGACCGGCGAGGTGAAGTACCTCAAGGTCGACCGCAAGGACGGCAAATGGGCCGCCACCGCCCATGGCCTCACGCGCGACGCCAGCGGCGACCTGTGGTTCGACGTCAACCCGGGCCGCCGCAGCCTCGGCAAGCTCGAAGTGAAGACCGAGAAGATCAGCGTCTACGAGACGCCGGAGCCGATGTCGCCGCTCGGCGGCGCCGTCACCCTCGATGTCGACGGCAAGGGCCGCATCTGGGCGTCCGCGCCGGACGGCGTCGTCGCCTTCGATCCGGCGACCGAGAAGTTCACCGACTTCAAGTCGATCCTGCCGTTCAAGAACGCCAAGGGCACCAACTCGACCTACGGCGCCGCGGGCGACCGCGACGGCAACGGCTGGTGGGCGCAGATGGCGTTCGACACCATCGGCAAGGCCGATATGCAGAGCGGCAAGACCACCGAGATCGTGCTGCCGTCGCTCAAGGACGAGATGGCGCGGCTGCCGGAGGCGAAGCGCGCCTTCTACGAGAACTTCACCGACCGCACCAACGGCAATCCGGTTCCCTGGAGCCAGGGTCCGCGCCGCATGGGTACCGACAAGAACGCTGACGTGCTGTGGGTCGGCAATTCCTGGGGCGCCACGCTCGCCCGCATCGACACCAAGACGGGCCAGACCTCGATCATCCCGTTCCCCGATCCGGCCTATCAGCCGTATCACATCGCGGTCGACGCGAACCACAATGTGTGGGGCAATCTCTGGACCGCCGACCGGATCGCGAAGTATGACCCGGCCGCCGGCCAATGGACGCTGTTCGACCTGCCGATGCGCGGCACCGAGATCCGCCACATCTCGCTCCTCGAGCGCGACGGCGTGACCAAGGTGATCGTGCCGGTCTATCGCGACAGCATGATGGGCGTGATGACGCTCCGCAGCGAGGCCGACATCGCCGCGCTGAAGACGGCGGCGAAATAAGCATCGCGACGCTGCGCCTGTTGCGCTGACTGGAAAATGACGAGAGCCGGGCCGCGGAAACGCGGCCCGTTTTTTTGAGATGCGGCCTCTTATTACGGCTTAACTAGGCGTCGCGACTTAAACCGTGCCTGCAATTTCGTCTGCAACGATCCTTTTGAGTGTCGCATCGGAACACTAGTAGTCATGTATAGGTGAAAATTGGTAGTACCTGCCTATTGTAGCGTAAGCACGATCAACACCCTCGACGATATCCTCAAGGGTGGTCACAAGTTTCTTGTCATATAGTTCCATATTGAGATGGCCGGCGTGAACGAACTCATTTCTTCCCTCCACTAGTGCCTCAATTGAATCATAGAGGGATACTTTTCGTCGCTTGTAGGGCTTCCGCATCGCGCCCCCGATATCCAGTTTCGAGTTGAGCAATTTGACGTTCTCAGCAATCGCACTTGGTCGTTGAAATGAAAAGCACTCAGCTACAGTGCGCTCAACCGGCTGCTCATTGATCGCAATCTGCTCAAGTTGAGCGTGGCTCAGCCTAGCCTTCTTCAACGCGCCTTCTCGCTGATTCGAGTACTTGAGCACTGCTGCAAATGTCGCGCGAAAGTATTCTTCCCACACGGCTATCACATACGGAATAAGAAGATTATTCGAAAGCAGAAGCGGATTCATTTCGTCCAAATAGGGCAGCCCGGAGGCCTCCTGCCTGACTATGTTCCCTTCAAGCTTCCTCGTCATCAAATATATGCGGGCCTTACCCAGCGCATTATGGAAACGCCAGCGCGCCAAGTAGCAGCCGGACGCTAGCGGAGAAGGAGGCGGCTCATCAGGGTGCCAATATCTATTGCGGCCCGCGTCTGTGGTGAAGTGACCGCCAAACAGATCGCGAATTGTTTTGAGGGTCTTATTCTGGTGCTTTAGATCCCAATAGCTTCTCGCGACTGAAGATCGCATGCTCACAGTGATCTTCCCGCTTTCACTATAAATTTGAAGCTCAACCCCATACCACGATCTATAATCATTATTATCATACCAGAAATAGCTCCCCACCATGTTCGGAACGCGCAAGTCATCCCGAATTTTCTTATAACCAAGCAACTCAATAACCTCCCGAAGCTTAGACAGCTTAACTGTGCTCAGGATTTTGCTTTCAGATGTGTAACTCATATGGGCAGTAGCTTTTCGCTCGACGACCTTCCATCGTGCAAAATAATAACAACTCTAGCCAACCGCTCGCGGCCGTATGGGGTGCTGCAAGTCGCGATAACCATTGCTGCAGCGCCCGGACTCTGACCAGTCCACCTGGATTCGCCTACGAACTATAGCGGTACGAAAGCGGTTTTCCGGATGCCTACCAATTTTATGCCGACTTTGCCGAATTCGGCGAGTCGCATTCTGTGCCGGGCAACATGCACGCTGCATGACTATCCGGAGTTCTAGACCGCGCAGATATAGGCCACGTTTTGGTTGAAGCCCGTCCCTACCGCGAGACAGGGTCCATTCCGCTTTTCCGAATAGCCTCGGAAGCGTGCGGCGAAGCCAGAAACTCAATCAGTCGTTTGGCGCCTTCAGTGTTGCCCGAGCCGGCGACGACGGCGGTTGAGAACGTCTGAACGAACTGAATCTCCGGCGCGATGTTGCCTGCGAATTCGACGCCCTTCGCGTGCAGAATTTCACTGACCGGCATCACCGCAAGATCCGCACTTCCTGCGGCGACCATGCCGGTGGCGTCGCTGCCGCGCGCCGCCGGCTTCGCGTTGACCTTGTCTGCGATGCCGAGCCGCGGAAAAAGATCTTTCATCAGCCAGATGCCGCTCGTGCTTGCGGGCATCGCCACGGTTTTGGCCTTGACCATGAGTTGCTTGAAGGCCTCGACGGTGCTCACGTCGGGCTTCGCGGCGCCTGCCCGGACGGCGATGCCGAGGGGTACGCGCGCCAGATCCATGTCCGTGCCGGCGGCGATCCGCTTCTCGGCGATCAGGTCGTTCAGGCCTTCGCGCGAGAGGATCACGACGTCGGCGGTTACGCCGCCGGCGAGCTTCGCAGCAATGGTTTGCGGCCCTGTCCCCTGCGACGCACCCGATCCGGTCGTGACTTTGATGCCGCTCGCCCGCTCGAACTCGGGCAACAGCTGCTCGTAGGCGCCGCCGAATCCGCCGGACATCAAAACGTTCACCTGCGCCGATGCCGGAACCGGCGAAAGTAGCAACGCGGCAAAGACGACGAATGAGAAACCCTTCATGATTGCCTCCTCGCGGGCCTGCTCCCGCGCTCCCAGCGTGTGAACAACGGTGGATCGCGTCCGCTCCTCTACTTGTCTGCGGGCGGTGCGAGTGCGACGACGGCTTCCGTCGTCAGCAGCAGAAATGTCAGCGTCTCCTGCAGGTAGAGGCGCACAACGCTGTCGGTGTGACTGAGATATCCGATCGAGACGTCCTGGCCGATATGCAGATCGAAATCGCCGCCGCGGGTGGTGAGCACGAAGCCGCCGGCTATGGCAGGGGTCCAGATGATCTCGTCTTTGACCAGCTTTTTGACGTGTTCGAGCACCGGGTATCCGCTGTCGCTGACCTCAGCGAGGGCCGTATAGGCATCGGCACCCAGCAGCACCGAATAGGGCCCGTTGACACCGACGAGACGCAGCTCGCTCAAAGCCTGAGCGATGACGTCGGGATAGTGACGCACGTCGGCCGGGAGCGTTATCGCCGGATTGCTCGTCCCTTGACGCAGGCCGACTATCCCCGCCGCGGAATAACCCTCGAAAATAGCCCGGTCCTCGGCATACGCGATCTTCTGCGCGGCGTCCTTCGCAGGTTGCCAGTCGGAATCGTCTGCGCCGCGTTCCACGTCATCGATCTGCTGGCGATCGAGCTCGAACGGGACCCGGAACTCCACCAGCGCCTTGACGTCACGCTGCCGCGCGAGAATCCCGTCGCCGGGTGCCGTAATCGTCTTGAGGTGGCCGGTGCCGATGGCGGAAAGGCCGACGCCGCCCGTGCCGTGCACGTCGACCACGCGCCGTCCGGCAAGATGGCGCTTGAGCGTGCGCGTCGTCTCCTCCTCGATGTCCACCCACGCCGCATCGGAGATCGGGGCAAGCTCACGATGAAGATTATTCATGCCGGTTTTCTCCTTTGAGGGAGCCGATGCCCAGCGAACCATCCGACGCTGCTGTCGGGGATGGTGCAGGCTCGGCCGCCGATGCTGCGGCGGGCGTCACCGCAACGGCATCGTCGTCGTTGACGGATTCCAAGAATGACGCGGATGGCACAAAGAACAGGGTACCGGTCACCGCACGGCTGAAGTCGAGCAGCCGGTCGTAATTGCCGGGCGGTCGTCCGACGAACATGTTCTCGATCATCTGCTCGGTGATCCGGGGCGTGCGGCAATAGCCGATGAAATACGTGCCGAACTCGCCCGCGACCGCATTCCCAAAGGGCATGTTGTCGCGCAGAATCTTGATCTCTCTCCCGTTCTCGGTGATCGTCGTCAGCGCGTTGTGCGCCGACGTCGGCTTTATCGAATCATCGAGTTCGATGTCGGACAGCTTGCTGCGGCCTATAATGCGTTCCTGCATCTCCGTGGACAGCGCGTTCCAGCCGTCCATATCGTGCACATATTTCTGCACGATTACGTAGCTGCCCCCGGCAAACGCGGGATCCTCATCGCCGATGATCGCGGCCTCGGCCACGGCCTGTCCGCGCGGGTTCTCGGTGCCGTCGACGAACCCCAAGAGGTCGCGCTCGTCGAAGTAACGAAATCCATGAACCTCGTCGACCGCTGACACCGCGTCACCGAGGCTCTCCATGATCCTGGTCGCGAGTTCGAAGCAGAGATCCATGTGCTTCGCGCGGATATGGAATAACAGATCGCCGGGCGAGGAGACCGCGTGGCGCGACCCCGCCCGAATCTCGCGGAAGGGGTGCAGTTCGGCCGGCCGCGGGTCGCCGAACAGGTGGTCCCAGGCTTCCGAACCGATTCCCATCACGCAGGTGAGACCGGCTTCCAGGTTACGGAATTCCACCGCACGGAATAATGCAGGGAGGTCGCCACAGAACGATCGAACCGTCGCGCGATTGTCCGGGCCGGGGTTGATGGTCACCACGAGAAAAATCGCCGCCCGGGTCAGCGGCGCTGCGACCGGCTGCGAGACAATCACGCCATCGGTGCCTGCTTTGGCGGCAGTCATGAAGGGAGCACTCGTTGCACGACATCAGGGGTGAGCTTGATAAGTCCACATTGCCCTGCTCATCAAGAGATAGCAAAGGCGAGTCTTGTCTGAACTTTACGCGAAGTGATCCCGCAGCAGATTCAGTCTAACTGCCGCATCGCCCGTGTCTTGTCGAAAGTGGGCCAATCGCGAAGTCGATCGCTCGCTCCGCGATGTGAGGCCGGAAAGCAGAGCTACGGCTGCTTGGTCAGCTCCGTGCAGGATGCGACGCGCGTAACCGGCGACTGCAACATATAACAGAGTTCCAGCCGGTTTGGCGCGAGCATCGTGCCGAAGCTATGCCCGTCGTCGTCCACCAGATAGATCGTACCGGAGTGCGATATCACGGCGATGATTTTGTCGCTCCCGCGCGCCGACGAAAACGTGCCGGAAAAGCGCCGACCATCCTGCTTGTCGACTGTCAGCGTGAACGGCACGCTGTTCAACCGCGGCTCGGCCCCTGCGGTGGCGGCGGCATGATGAGGGTTGCCGGTCCCCAGGATGATCGTTTCACTCTCGCCTTTCCACGTGCCGCGCAGGTCGGGAACGGCGGTTTGTGCCATCGCCGAAGTCGCAAGTGTCAACGTCGTAAGTGTCACCATCCAAGCAAGTTTCGACATGGTTGGTTCCTTTCGCAGGTAGCACGCTCGATAGTCGTGAAGTCACTGCAAATAAGTGCATAGTCGTCGGTCGTCCCGGCGACCCAAGCTATGTAACACGCGCACGTGCTATTTTTACTTCGGTTGCTGGTACTTTCCTATTCCCGCAACCGGGATTGACCCTCTTCCCCAATTGTTTCGTAAACATTTTGTGTCAGCGGCTCTCGCAAAACGAAGCGCCTCGCAACACATGCGAGGTCGAGGCGCAGCATTCTTGATACCCGCACGCGTTGTGGCCCGCACCAGGCATCGCAGCCTTCGCCGGCCACTTTCGAATGCCGGCAAAATCAGTCAATGTAGCCTCACGGCAAAGCTTCAATCGCGCGGATGCGATTGGGCAACAGGGAGGACATCATGACAGCGGCGCGCGTCTTGTTCTGTTTGATGATCGGCGCGGCAGCGTCGATGCCTGCTCAAGCCGATCCCATTCGCACCACCGGCGGCCTCGTCTCCGGCGTCGCTGGCGGCGGCGGCGTACAGGCCTACAAGGGCATCCCCTTCGCGAAGCCGCCGGTCGGCGACTTGCGATGGCGCGCGCCGCAGCCGGCGACACCGTGGAGCGGAACGCTGGTTGCCGACAAATACCGCGACGTGTGCGTGCAGCGCGCGCCGCTCGGCGGCAATTCGATCTTTACGGAAATTTTCTTCACCCCCATCGCGCCGCAAAGCGAGGACTGCCTCTATCTCAACTTATGGACGGCCGCGGCACCCGGCGAAAAGCGGCCGGTCATGGTTTGGGTTCACGGCGGCGGCTTCGTTGGCGGGTCGGCGGCGGCGGAAATCTATGACGGCGCCGATCTCGCCAAAAAGGGCGTCGTGTTGGTCTCATTCAACTACCGGGTCTGGAAGTTCGGCTTCCTTGCGCTCCCGGAGCTTACGAAGGAGTCCGAGCATCACGCGTCCGGTAACTACGGGCTGCTCGATCAGGTCGCGGCGCTGCAATGGGTGAAGGAGAACATCGCGGCGTTCGGCGGCGATCCCGACAATGTCACGATCTTCGGCCAGTCCGCAGGGGCCGCAGCCACGAATTTCCTCATGGCGACGCCCCTGGCGAAGGGACTGTTCCATCGGGTGATCGGCGAAAGCGGCGGCGCGTTTGCACCGCCCGTTGGGCGATCGTTGGCGCTGCGCAGCCTCTTCATCTCGTATCAGCTGGACCTTCGCGATGCGGAAGCTGAAGGATCGAGGCTCATGGCAGCTCTCAACGCAAAGAGCCTTGCCGAACTGCGGCAGAAAACACCCGAGCAAATTCTCGCGATCCCGTCCGCCTACCGCTTCGAGTCGTCGATCCCGATCAAGGACGGTTACGTGCTGCCGGCGACGACGGACGAGATATTTGCAAACCGTAAGTACATCGACGTGCCCTCTCTTATTGGCTCGAACTCCGACGAAGGTTCGAACTTTCCGACCATGAAGACGCTCGCGGCGTTCCGGGAGGATGCGCACAAGACCTTCGGGCCGCTCGCGGATGAGTTCCTGAAAGCCTACCCGGCAAACGATGACGACCAAGCCGCCCGCGCGAGCGCGGCGTCTGTTCGCGACATGCGCCTCTATTGGCCGAGCATGCAGTGGGCAGAGGCGCAGGCCCGCACGGGACAGTCGAAGGTCTTTTATTACTACTTCGCCTATCACCCGCCGGCGCCGGCGAACGAGGTCTATGTCGAAAACCTCGGCAAGAACCTCGGCGCCTACCACGGCGCGGAACTCGCTTACGTGTTCGGCAACTACATTCCACGCAAGTGGACGTGGACCGAAGCGGACCGCGAGTTGACGCGCAAGGTCTCGCAGTACTGGATCAATTTCGCCAAAACCGGCGATCCGAACGGACCGGGACTGCCGCAGTGGCCGGCCTTCAATCCGAGCACGAACTCAGTCCTCTACATAGATAAGACAATCACGACAGGTCCTGTTCCCAACCAGAAGAACTACGACCTGTGGAATTCCTTCGCCGCGAAATGGAAAGCACAGAACTAAACGACGCACTCGGCGAAGCGGCCGGCCGCCGCTGCCGGCCGCTTCGCGCAATGTTCACACCGACCGCGCCAGGAAGGCGATCGCGATGCCGAGCGCCAAAGCGATGAAGGACAGGGCGGTCATCACCGGCACGGATGGATAGGGCGTCCCGCCCATCTCCATGGGCTTGTCAGGCCCCTCCATGCTCTGAGGTCCCTCCCCGCTCTTGTCCGGCTTCGCCTGCGCTGCGCCCTCCATCGCGGCGTGATCACCGTGTGCGGACGCGGCGGCGGCGGGGCGCACGGTCATCATGCCGTGCTTGAGGTGATTCGCGACCAGCCACCAGTTCATCGGATAGGCGACGACGAACCCGACGAGGAGCCCCATCGACATCACGAACCAGAACTCGGGCCGCGTGGGTTCGCTCGCGGACGCAATGCGCGTCTTGAGGATCATCACGACCGGCACCATGCCGGCCATCAGCAGGTTCATCGACAGTAGTTCGGGCACGAAGGTGCTGCTCAGCGCGCGCCGATAAGAGCCTCCGGCCATGTCGCGCATGAACAGCGCCTGGAAAATGCTCCAGCCGAAGGCAAAGCCCAGAACATATTCGAGGACAATCTCGGGCAGCCCGGAAAGGCCGAAGATGCTCGACAGCATCGCGCCGACGAGAATGCCGACGCCGTCGCCGGCAACGCAATGCATCGTCGATCCGAGCGTTTGTCGCCAGCGCGCGCTGACGTAGCGCTCATGCAGCCCGGGGAGCGGCTCGCGGCAGCCCAGCACATAGAGAAACGCGCCGACGACGCCGGTATATGCGGTCAGCAACACGAACCCCCATTTCAACACCGGAGATTCGGGCGTGGAGCGGATGTCGATCGCCACGAACACCAGCGCCACCGCCGTCAGCGCAAACCACAGCAGCATCACGCCATCCAACATCTCGGCTCTCCCAGACGTTCCGGCTCGTTTACGCGGCTTTGACACTTCAACCGATACCACCGCTAGGATAGCCTGCGATCGTCGGCATGGCGATGACGACGCCGCAAAAGCCACGGAGGAAGCGATGAGGTTGACGGGCTTGATTTTATGGAGTGCCGCGACGGCTCTATCTGGATTGTTGTCCTTCGGCCCTGCGGCTCAGGCGGCCGAGGTGAAAGTTCTGACCTCCGTTGCGCCTCGTCACGACGCGGCGAACGGATGACCCGGCGAGCAGCAACGCACAGAACAAAGGTGTCGGCGCCGTCCTATTGCGGCGCCGGCGAAGCGGCGGCGGTCGGCCGTCTCGGCGGCGGCCTTTTCGCCGGGGGCGTCAGAGGCTGGAGCGTGGCGACGAGTGGAGCAGGCGTGAACACCGGCGCTGCCGGCGTCACGTAACCGCCGCCCTCCATTACGGAGTGAACCGTCAGCGTTTGCGGCTCGTATCCGGCGAGGGAAAAGGTCACGGTAAAGTCGTTGGGAGACCCGATCTGCATCGTGCAGGGGGTGTGGCAGGTTCCGCCGAGCGACGTTCGCGCTTCCGCGCCCCCGGGATTCGATTCGATCAATAGCAGGGTGGTCGTCGGCTTCGGCTTTAAAGCCTCCATCGAGGTGCAGGCCGCGAGCGCAAGGCCGCAGATCGCGACGGCAACGGTTCGATTAGTGACTACGGACACAGCACCCATTTTCGTGGGTCCCGCTGTTTTGTTGGCACGATGTCCCGCGTGAAACGCCTGAATCCGTAATGTGAATCTGAGTCAACGCAAGCGCAACCGGTCGGCGCGCTCGTTTCCACAGCCGGAATGGATGTCTGCGGAGTGGGAAGGCCATTTCGTAGAGTTCCGATCAGGCGGGCGGCGGCAGGCGGTGCACGCTCGTGACCTCAAGACCCTCGTCCGTGCGAATCCGAGCGATCGCGGGTGTGATGGCCTCGATCGCGACGGCCATGTGATGCCCGCTGGCGTGCACCATTGTCGTCTCGTCGCGCACGATTGCGACGTGGCCCTTCCAGAAGATGAAATCGCCGCGCCGCAGCTGCGCAAGGTCGCCTGGGTTCGCGAGCGCGCTGCCCGGCGCCCGTTCCTGCATGTCGCTGTCGCGCGGACACTTCACGCCGCAGGCGGTGAGCGCAAGCTGCACCAATCCCGAGCAGTCGAGGCCGTCGCTGGTCTTCCCACCCCACAGATACGGCGCGCCCAAGAACCGCTCCGCCACCGCGACGAAATCGGTGTCCATGGTCGCGAGCGGCGCGACATGAACGAGAGGCACGTGACCGCCGGCAGGAGTAATCGCAAACGGCCCCTCCATGCGTGCGATGGCAAGCTCGCTGCCGAACGGCAGCGTCTCGATCGGCGGAAGCTTGATCGACGGGCCCGGGAAAACGAGCGTGCGCAGCGCCGTCACCTTGTGGGTCGTGGCGGGTCCGGGAGGGCCGAGCGCACTCGCCGGCAGGAACCCGACATAGCCATCGGCGGCGAGTTGGCCCCACGCCCAGCTGTCTTCGCTGATGTCGTAGATCGTCACCCGCTCGCCCTTGAGCGCTTCCGTCAGCAGTTCCGCCGCAGCCGAAGGCGAGCGGCGCACCGGCGCTTGCGGGGCTGCGATCTCGTAGGCCTTTCCGTCGACGAACCGCTCGGCGTCGACAGTGCCGGCGAGATGCTTTGCCGCGAGGTCGCGACGCGCCGGGGTCAGCCGGGGATCGAATTTTGTCGATCGCGCCGGACCATCGCCACCCGACGGGGCCGCCGGTTGCTGCGCGCGCGCGGCAAGCGGCCAAGCGACTGCGCTGCCCAGAAGGGCCACGAACTCGCGTCGTTTCATCCAGTCGAACTGCATCCGATCACCGCTCGGGCGACTTTAAGCTCCGTTTTCGCTCCCATTTTCCAACGCATGCCAGTCGCCCGGTCAAAGCCGGGCGACTGCAAAAATGGGCTGCGAACGCGGACCGCCGCGACGTCGCTGGCTACCCTGTCCCGCGCGCCGGACGGCGCCGCTCGTGGAACCACGAACGGTATTGCGTCATCTTCGCGCGCTGCGCCGACGGTGCATGACGCTTGCAGGTCGATGCCTCAGGGCTCCGCTCGGGCGCGCCCCACCGCAACTCGACGCAGTCGTTGACGTTGTAGGCCATCTCGATATCGACCATGCGGTCGATCACGTCTTTCAGCGTGAGCGTCCACGGCGAGCCATCGCTGCGCGGATACGAGAACTTGCGCTCCGCAAGCTCCGACGCAAGGATGCCATCCAGTTCCGCCTTGACGTCGGCGACGCTCTTGCCCGCGGGCATGGCATAGCGCTCAGGGCGCCGTGCGACGCGCTCCGGGAACCGATGCACCACGTCGATCGCGATCAGCAGGCGCAGATCGCGCGACGGCGTCGCGAAATCCTCCCACGCGCCCGTGGTCTCGAAGATCGCCGCACCGTCCGGCATTTCGGCGTCGCTGCGCGCGCTGTTCTGGTACTTGCGGCCGTTCTCAACCGAGGTGACGCGCGCCTTCACCTGTTCGTCAAGCGACGCGATCGCCTCTCGCATCGCGCGCGCGGGATCGAGCGGTGACGGCGACATCACGTCGTCCATGCGATCGTAGAAGTCATCGATCGACATCTGCGCCTGGTCGAGCGAAAAATTGCCGTACTGCGGATTCTTCGCGATTTCGGCGTTGGTCAGCCGGTGCAGGCTGCCGTTCTTTTCGCGCACGATCGGCCGGAACCGCTTGAAGCCGGGGCCTCCGAGCGCCGGATCCTGCGCGAACAGGAAGTTGCCGCGCCAGAAGCGCTTGCGCGCGACGGTGCCGTCCGGCTGGGCGTCGACGGCAAAGAGGATGCCCGCCGTGTCGCCTGTCTGCGCGATGCGCTTGGCAAGCACCAGCACGTGTCCGTACGGATCAGCGAACAAGGTGCCCGGGCGCAGCACGTCCTCGTTGAGAGCCACCGGATAGTAATCGGTGTTGTCGTCGTTGAGCCGCGTTCGCGCCGATCCGGAATGAACGCCGTCGGCGACGACCGGCAGGTAACGGGCGAATCCCTGCACGAGGCCTTGCGGCTTCGGCGGTCCCGCCACCGGCTTCATGGCAACCGGCACCGGCGGATGCGGCACCTGCTGGCCGAACATGTCGAGCATGCCGCGCGCCGCGGTCTTCGGCTCGGGCGGCGGACGCTCCTCGACGCGCTGGATGTTGAACCATTCGAAGCACTTCGGCGGCTCGCCGCCGTCGCCGCGCGTGCACTTCGAGTAGCCGAAGGGCAACCCCATCTTGAATGCGAAATATGCGCGCAAGAAGTACGGCAGGTCGGCGCAATCCGGACGGATGGTGATATTCGACTTGTCTTCGTTGAGACCGAGATGATTGTAGAGCGCATTGCGCGATTGATCGCGCAGCACTTCGTGGAGTGCCTTCCACGACAGCGTGTCTTCGACCGGCGCGTCGAAGAGCTTCTCGATCCACGCGGAATAGAGGTTTTCCGTCGCCCGGTTCCAGGTGTTGCGCACCGGCCAGAGCGTGCCCTCGGCGGTGCCCGGCCGCGGCGGCTGCTTGGCAGCGACGATGATTTCACGGGACAGCGTGCCGCACTCGGTCGGGCTCCCGTCGCGCACCAGCGTCGCGTGCCACGAACCCGGCGCCGGCGATTGCACCTCGGCATACCAGAAATACGGCGGGCCCCCGTGCCGCTCTTTCGACGTGACCGCGACGGTGCCGTCGGGAGCGATCAGCGAAAACTCGCCATCGAGCGGCTTCTCCGCGGTGAAGAAGACGTGCAGCGGCGCGCCTTTCCACGGCGAGATCGGAGAGGCGAGGACCGCGAGTTCGGCCGCCTCCTCGCATGCGTTGACAGGAGCTTCGGCCCGCGAATCCACGACCGGGCCAAGCAAGACGGAAAAGGCGCCCGCGATCAGCACCAAAGCTGACGCGGCCGCAAGAAGCTGGCGTGCACGTGTCAATGGAGTCCCCCTCCCATCCACAATTCTCGCGGACAGCTTTGGCTGAATCAAGGCAATCTCCACGGGATTCGCAGGCGCACCGCGAAGGTAACATCATCAGGCAGCCGGCGCACCTGAGGAAAAAGCGGCTTTGCTTACACACACTTAACCACTTTGTGCTCGTCGCACCCGGCTCCCACGCGCGGGCGCTTGGTCAGCCAGCCGACCATCGTGCGATATTGCGATACCGCCGTGCGCGAAGGACTGCGCGCCAACGACTGAGATGGGCGAGTCGCCTGAAGCTGCTACTCTGACTGACCTAATTGTGCTGGCACGAGTGGTACGCCGTGAGATTGGTCCTACGCTTTTTCCGCCGCCTGATCGTCCTGGGGCTCGGTGTTGTCACCGTCTGGCTGATCGTCTCTGTCTTTGATTTCGCCGATCAAAGGCTGCCGTGGATTTTCGCCTTGAGCCTCACTTACGGCGCCGCGGCGTACATCATTCTTCCGCGCGTCGTTCGCATGGGGTTGAAAATCCTCCAGCGCAAACGCGTGCCGTCCTACACGATCACCGGCGACGGACTTCCCGGCGACCCCGTCAATCTCGCGTTGATCGGAACGCTCGAGCAGCTTCGCAGCGCCTTCGCGAAGGCCGGCTGGTCGGAGGCCGATCCGCTCAATCTGGCGAGCTCGTGGCGCATGGCCCGCGCGTTCGTGCTGAAATCGCCGTATCCGACGGCGCCGTTCAGCACCTTGTATCTTTTCGGTCGCGGCCAGGACATCGGCTTTCAAAAGCCCATCGGCGACAGCCCGCGCAAGCGCCACCACATTCGGTTTTGGGCGTTGAGCAGTGCACACGTCGAAACGCTGGGAACTGCGAACTTCTGGCTTAACAAGGATCGCCCACCGGACGAGGAACACGTTCTTTGGGTCGGCGCCGGCACGATGGATACCGGTCTCTCGCTGACGCGAATGACGTTCCAGATCACGCACGCCACCGATTCCGATACGAATACCGAACGCGACTATATCGTCGGCGAATTGAAGACCCATCAAGTGATCGAGGACGTGAGAGCCTATCAATCCGGCGACCAGCTGGCTGCGGCGCCCGTCAACCACTACGTCACGGATGGGGAAGTGACGGTGGCCAGCCTCGTAAAGTGGCTATTGCACGCGGCCAGCCGATGAATCGGCGAAGGCGTCGCGCGTGTGGCGTAGCCCGGATGGAGCGCAGCGCAATCCGGGGCGGCGTGTCCTCACCGGCGGCGTGTCCCAATCCGGCGACGTATCCTAATCCGGGGCGGCGTATGCGATTGTTGAAGTGCTGGCCCCGCATTACGCGTCGGCAAGCCGGCGCTCCATCCGGGCTACCACTTCAGGACTATTTCATCGGCGCCCATTTCTGAACGCGTTTCCCGGTATCGACTTCGCCCGTGTAGAAATTGCCGCGCGAGTCGAACGCGCCCACATGCACCCAGTGGAATGCGCCGGCATCGCGCCCGGGGTGTCCGAACGTCGCGATGATTGCGCCGTCGCTGGCGCGGACTGTTTTCAGCTCATTGTTGGTGCCGTCGATCAGCACGAAATAGTTCTGGTCCGGATCAAGCGGAGAAAACGCAACGCCCCACGAGGAGCCGGAGCCGAGCGTCTTGGCGTCGAACACGGACTGCCGCACGAAGCTGCCGTCCTTGTGGAAGATCTGCACGCGATTGTTCCTGCGGTCGCAGACATAGACGAGGCCATCCTTGGCGAGCGTGACGCAATGCACGGGATTGGCGAACTGCGGCGAGTCCGGATTGGCACCCGTCACGTGGTCGTCGGTCGGCGGCTTGCCGTAGGCGCCCCAGATGCGCTTGATCGCCCCGGTCTCGGTGTCGAACACCGCGACGCGGTGATTGCCGTAGCCGTCGGCCACATACATCTCGTTCGCCGGCGCATCGAGCGCGAGCGCGGCCGCCTGGCCGAACTGGGTCAGATCCTTGCTGCTGGTCAGCGGGCCGCGTTTGCCGAACTGCTTCACGAACTTGCCGTCGGTGGTGAATTTCAACACCATGCCGTCGTCCTTGCCGCTACCGGTGAGCCAGACGAAACCCTTGTTGTCGACCAGGATGCCGTGTTCGACCGCCGGCCAGTCGTAACCCAGATTTTCGCCCGGCCCGCCCCACGCCTTGACCACGTCGCCGGCGGAATTGAAGACCAGCACCGACGGTGCCGGCACGCAGCACTTCGACCGCGGCGGCGTGAGGGCCGCGCCCTTCTCGTCTTCGGTCAGCGAGCGCGGACGCTGAAACACCCAGATGTTGTCCTGGGCATCGACCGCCATCCCGCCGACCTGGCCAAGAATCCAATTGTTGGGCAGCGGCTTCGGCCACGACGCATCGACTTTGAAGGCGAGGCTTTCGGCATACGACGACGACAGCGCGAAAAGCGAGGCACCGCACGCGACAACCGCCCACATCCAGGCGCCTTTGATTTTCATTTGCGGCTTCCTCCCGATTGTCCCTCAACGCCGTAGTTTCGGCATTCACCGATGAACATCGACCTCGGATGAATGGTAACGACTTTTCGGATGGCCCGGAAGTCCGCCGACGACGGACGGTAGGCGCCGGACCGACATTGCGGGGTCCCCGTAAGGATCGGATAAGAATAACGAGAGATATTACGCTCTGCTGGCAGCGAAGCGGGCGTGCGTCGGCGGTCGGTACGACCGTCATCGAGCGAGCGCAAACTCCAGTGGAGCACAGGCGCACATCATCTCCTTTTGAGGGACGTGGCATGGCGGCGGGCACTGACTTCATCCTCGACGCGCTGGTGCGCGAGGGGATCAATCATTTGTTCATGGTCCCGGGCGGCCTGATCGATCCGTTCCTGCCGGCGCTCGCGCGGCATCCCGAGTTGAAGCCGATCGTGGCCGCGCACGAAGGGGCCGCAGCCTACATGGCCGACGGCTATGCCCGCGCGAGCGGGCGCTTCGGCGCGGCGATCGGCATCGGGGGGCCCGGCCTCTGCAACATGGCGACCGCCGTCGCTGCGGCGAAAACCAACTCTTCGCCCGTTCTGGTCCTGAGCGGCGAAGTGCCGGTCGACATGGAAGGGCTCGGCGAATTCCAGGATGCGAGCCAAGCCTCGCTCGACGATACCTCGATCATGCGACCGGTCACGCGGCTCTCCATGACCGTCGCGAGCGCCAAGAACCTCAATCACTGGCTTCGCCACGGCCTGACGACCATGCTCGCGCAGCCGAGCGGGCCGGTGCATCTCTCGATCACGCATGATGCGATGATGCAGGAGTGCGCCGCAGCCTATGTCCCGGTCTCCAGTTATTTCGAAGGTGCGGCGCCGCTCAGCCTGCCCGCCGCGGAGAAGGCGATTGCGCTGTTAAGCAAGAGCGCACGCATCGCGATCCTCGCCGGCGCCGGCATCGAACACGATTCCGCGGCGGCGGTGCTCCGCGCCGTGGCGGAGCGCTGGTCGATCCCCGTCGCTACGACGCTGCGCGCCAAAGGGGTGTTTCCCGAGGACCATGCGCTGTCGCTCGGCGTGTTCGGCTATGCCGGAACGCGCCACACGACGGCGGCGCTTCTGGGCCGTGACCTTGAGGCGCTGCTCATCGTCGGGTCGGGCCTCAATGAGCGCGACTCCATGCACTGGACGCTGCGCGACAAGTCGAAGGCGCTCATGATCCACGTCAACACCGATATGGAGGAGATGACCTCCCAGGGCGAAGCCGGCCACATCGTGCTCGGAAGCGGCCGCGCCTTTCTCGAACTGCTGAGCCGCACGGACGATAATGCCGTCGCGGCGCTCACCCAAAGCGTGCCCGTTCGCGAGGCGTGGGCCAAATCGGTGAAGGCGGGGCCGCGGCTTTACGATACCGAGAATTGTCATCGGACGACGAAGCCGATCCACCCCGCGGCAGCGGTGACCGCGCTGCGCAAAGCCTTGCCGCGCGACGGCATCGTGCTGATCGATTCCGGAGCGCATCGGGCCTTCGCCGGACATTACTGGAGCGCCTACGCGCCGCGCACGTATATCTCGGCAACCAATCTCGGGCCCATGGGCTGGGCGATCCCCGCGGCCGTCGGCGTGCAATGCGCGCAGCCGAATCGCCGTGTCGCGGTGATCACCGGCGACGGCTGCATGCACATGCATGGAATGGATGTGCAGACTGCCGCCCGCTATCGCCTGCCGATCGTTTTCATGGTGCTCAACAACGGCGCGCTCGGCAATGTCTGGCTGCGCGCGCACCAGTACGGCGCCCTGCCCGCGGAGTTGACGTCGCTCCCCGACCACGACTGGGCGGGCTTTGCGCGCGCGCTTGGCGCGCAGGGCATGACGGTCGACGATCCGGCAACCCTCGATGATGCCTTCGCAAAAGCCGTCGCCGCCAACACCACGGTGCTGATCGACGTGAAGGCCGACAAGAATTGTCCGACGCCGGTCTATGACTTCAGCGCCGGCGCGCGGGCGTGGTCCTATCACGAGTGAATGGAGGCGATCATGGCGGCCCTGCCCGATCCCACGGCGACGCTTACGGGCGAAGGCCGCGCGATCTACGAAGACATCCTGGCACGGCGGCGGGCGAAGGGGGTCGATCATCTCGGGCCCTACATCCCACTCCTCAACCATCCTCAGCTTGCAAAGCTGATCGAGCAGCTCGGCTACTACTACAAGTTTGAATCGGCATTGCCGCGCGACATCTACCAGTTCGTCGTCTTGCTTTCGGCGAAACGCTCGGGCGTCGCCTTCGAATGGGCCGACCACATCGCATCGGCCCGCGCCGCCGGTCTGTCCGAGGCGCTGATCGATGGCATCGCGGCCGGGTCTAAAAAATTTGCCGCGCCGTTCGACATGGTCGATCAGCTTACTGACTGCGCCTTCGCCTATCGCTCGATCCCCGCGTCCCTGCAGGACGCGGCCATCGCAAAATTCGGAGTGCCCGGCCTCATCGAGATCGTCACTCTATGCGGCTATTACGCGCTGATCGGGATGGTGAACTGCTGCTTCGACGTGCCCTTGCCGCACCGGCAGGGGCAGTGACGCCCGTCCTGTCCGTTCCAGCCGGAGGCGTGATCGCGGAGCACGAGGCGATCTTTGCCGCCGGGCCTGCGTCCTGTTTCAAATCAAGCCCGGCGTCGCGACGGTAGCGGCACGAGTAAAGATCGCGATTGACACTATAGGAATAGTCCTATAATATGACTGCCGGTTTTGCCGCCACAATGGATGAAAGATCGCTTTTATGGCACGCGAGCGCAAATTCCCTGCTTCCGTCAAGGATTACGCTGTTCCGTCGGCCCGGGTCGCGGCTTTGATTTGGACTATGGTGTTGAAACTGCTGCGTGAATTTCGGAGCCATGCGCCGGCGGAAGGCCGATTTTTAGGATTCCCTATTATTTTCCCTGTTCTCAGGGAAAAACTGGCATCTGCGGGGGACCGTTTGCGATCGCATAGGAGGCTTGTGCTTGCTTTCGCGTGCCGCGTTCGCGCCGCATCCTGCCGCCTCCTCACGCCGAACATCGTGAAACAAAAAAGCGCGCCCGCCTTCCGGCGAGCGCGCTTCTTTGAGATGACGATGCGTCAGTGCGTGACGACGATCGGGTCGCCGTTCCTGAACTTGATCTTGCCGACGTTCCACGAACCACCCGGCGCGCCGCTGCGCAGCGGGTGGACCTCCAGCTTGACCTCATCGCCCGGCTTGAGCGTCTTGCTCGTCCAACCGTCGCGAATGAGGCCGCTCGGCGCGCCGCCTTCAAGGCTCCAGACCTGGCTGGTGCCGTCGGTCTCCTTGACTTCCAGGATTATGAAAGCGTGCGGTGCCGTGTACTTCCATTCCTTCACGGTGCCGCTCAACTCGACCGGGTGTTCCTGATCGAACATGGCAAACGAGTGATGCGCGAGCGCCGTCCCGCCCAGAGCAAGAAGGGCTGCACCGACCAGAAGCGATTTCCTCTTTGAGTTCATTTATTTCCCCTGTGACCTTTTGAGGTACGTCGGCCCGGCGGATGGGTCCGGCGGCCGCCGCCGAGAGCCAGTCATCGGCTCGATCAATTGACGCCGAAAAAGCACCGGCGTTTGAAAGGGTTTGTGCGCCTGCCGCAGGCGAGGATTCTGCCGGTTGTCACGATCGGGATTTCGGCACGCTCCCGATTTTTTGGCAGCGATTGCTCATATGTATATCACTGTTTCGTGATTGAGAAGAGGCTATGCCAACCCGTCGTAACACAATCCAGCTATGCTCGACCCCTCTGCTCCGCCCCTCATTAAGTACGATCCGACCGCGGCCGCGCAGGGCGGTTAAAGGCGACCGGATAATGATTTAACCTCGCGCCATGCCGGAGCCGACACCCCTTCCGTTGCCCGTGACGCGCTGCACCGCGCGCGCCTTGCTGCTCGGCGAACGCATCGACACGGCAGGGCTTGAACGCAGCGACATGATCTCGACCGCGCCACTCGCCTTTCGGGTCGGCAACGCCGGTTATGCGGTGTTGATGCGCTACGGCGTCGTCGTGCTGCTCGGGCTCTCGCCGATCGAGGAGGACGAGGTACTGCGCGGCATCCGCCCCCGCGTCGTCGGTCCGTACGACAAGATCGAGGACGAGGTCGCCGCGATCGACATCGTCCCCGACCGCGACGACCAGGTGACGACCGGCGGTCCGATCACCGTGAAGGACCTGACCCCGCCGCGGCTGCTGGTGATCGCTGACGTCCTCGCCAAAAATGTCGCGCTCGCGCGCGACGAGCGCGAGGTGAACAAGGTGCTCGAACTGATCGAGCCGTTCGCGACGCGTCTTGCCCAGACCGGCCGCGCGCCGTTCAACCGCCGCCGCATGCTGCGGCTGATCGGCCAGACGCTGCTCGTGCACCAGCGCATTTCCGGCCGCGTCGCGATCGAGGAGAAGCCGGACGTGCTGTGGGACCGCAGTGATCTCGAGCGGCTGTTCGCGCGCCTCGCCGACGAATACGAGCTCAAGGAACGGGCGAACGCGCTCGGCCACAAGCTCGCGATCGTCGATGAGACGACGCGGGCGCTCACCGACATCATCGACACCGAGCGCAGCGTGCGGCTCGAGGCCATGATCATCGCGCTGATCGTGGTCGAAGTCCTGATCGCCTTCTACGATCTCTTTATCCGGATCAAATGAGTGCGACGGGCGCCGTGCCGGCCTCACCGGCGAGCGGACATGAGGCGCGCTGGCAGCTCCAGAAGGTCGCGGCCTGCGCCATCGTCATCGCGCCGGCGCTGTGGCTCACCTATCTCGCCTATGACGGCGACCTCGGCGTGCGCGCCGTTCATCAGGCGGTGCGCGACAGCGGCGACTGGGCGCTGCGGCTGTTCTGGCTCACGCTCTTCGTCAGTCCGGCGCGTCGCATTTTCGCAGCGCCGCGCCTCTTGCGCGCGCGGCGCATTCTCGGGCTTGGCGCCTTCGGTTTCACGCTGATCCACATCGGCCTCTATACGCTCGACCAGCAGTTCGCGTGGGGCCGGATCGGCCTCGAACTGGTGCTGCGCCTCTACCTCACGATCGGTACGGTCGCGACCATCGGACTTGCGGTGCTCGCCGCAACGTCGAGCGATAGAGCCTTGGTCGCGCTCGGCGGCGCGCGCTGGGCGAGACTGCACCGCTTCGTCTATGCGACCGCGGCGCTGGCGCTCGTGCATTTCATGCTGCGGTCGCGCACCGACACGTTCGAGCCGATGCTCATGCTCGGCCTCCTCGCCTGGCTCGTCGGCTATCGCCTGCTGCAACGGCGGGGTCGTGATACGTCAGCGCCGCGGCTTGTTGTGTTGGCGCTCGCAGCGGGTGCCGTGACGGCGGGCGCCGAGGTCGGTTGGCACGCCGCGATGACCGGCATCGATCCGTGGCGCGTTCTCGCCGCCCAGTTCGATGCGGACTACGGCTTGCGTCCCGCTTGGTGGGTACTGATCGCCGGCTCCGTTGCCGCGCTCGCGACATGGCGATGGGGTCTGCCTCAGCGGGCGAGTTCAGCCATCAACGCGTCGAACGCCGCCTCGGGGGCAACGCGCGGCCAATCGGCCAGTTGATGGCGAAACCACGTGAACTGGCGCTTGGCATAATGCCGCGTGTCCTTCTTCGCCTCCTCTGCGGCAGCCTCGAGCGTGATCGTGCCTTCAAGGAACCGGATTAGCCACGGCACTCCGTGCGCTTTCATCGCGGGCAGCAGCGGATCGAGGCGGCGCGCAGCAAGAGCGCGGATTTCCTCGAGCGCACCCGCCGCCAGCATCGCGTCGAAACGCACGTCAATGCGGCGGTAGAGCACCGCCCGGTCCGGACTGAGAAAGATGCGCGCGACGCGGGCCGGATCGAGCAGCGGCGCCATGCCTTCGCTGTGCCAGTCGGTGATCGAGCGGCCCGTCGCTTCTAAGACTTCGAGGGCGCGCGAAATGCGCGGCCGGTCGGCCGGCCGCAGCCGCACGGCCGTCACAGGATCGCGTACGGCGAGTTCAGCGTGGAGCGCGGGCGCGCCCTCAGTCTCGATCCGCGCGCGCACAGCCGCGCGGATTTCCGGCGGCACCGGCGGAATCGCCGCAAGCCCTGCGGTCAGCGCTCTTGAAGTAGAGGCCGGTGCCGCCGACGAAGATCGGCACGCGAGCGAGGCGACGGGCCTCGTCAAGCGCGCCCGGCGCATCGGCAAGGTAGCGGCCGACCGAGTAATTCTCCGCCGCGTCGACGTGGCCGTAGAGAAGGTGCGGCGCGCGCGCTTCCTCCCCTGCTCCCGGCCGCGCGGTGATGATCTTGAGGTCGCGGTAGACCTGCATGGAATTGGTGTTGATCACGACGCCGCCGAGGCGTTCCGCGAGCGCGAGCGCGAGCGCCGACTTGCCGCTCGCAGTCGGCCCTGCGATAAGCACGGCAGTTTTGGCCTGTGCGGCGCTCATTTCACGACTCACGTCTCATGACTCACGTGGCCACCTTGATCGCGACTCTGGCTCACCCGATCACCGACGCGCTCGCCCGCGCCGCGGCTGACGCGTTGCCGGGCGCCGCCGCTTTCGCGTGGCTCGATCCCGGCACTGCGATCGACATTCCGTTTAGCGCCGCCGGCGAAAACGACAACAGCGACAACCGCGCCCTGGCAGCGCGCGTGCGCGCGGCGCTCGGCACGGTGCCGGTCGATATCGTCGTGCAGAAGACGGCCGCGCGCCGCAAGCGGCTTCTTCTCGCCGACATGGATTCCACCATGATCGGCCAGGAGTGCGTAGACGAACTCGCCGACTTCGTCGGCCACCGGGCCCGCGTCGCGGCGATCACGGAGCGCGCCATGCGCGGCGAGATTGAATTCGCGCCGGCTCTGCGCGAGCGCGTCGCGCTGCTTGCCGGGCTGCCGGGCTCAATCATCGAGGAAGTGATCGCGAAACGAATTCGCTCACGCCCGGAGGGCGGACGCTCGTCCTCACCATGCGCCGCGCGGGCGCGTACACCTGTCTCGTGTCCGGCGGCTTCACCGCTTTCACGGATCCGATCGCGACGCGGATCGGATTCGAGGAAAATCGCGGCAACACGCTCGTCATCGGGGAGGACGGGCGCTTCTCCGGCAAGGTCGCCGAGCCGATCCTCGGGCGCGAAGCCAAGCTCAATACGCTCGTCGAACTGCGCAGCCGCCTCGGCTTAGACCACGACGACACGCTGGTGGTCGGGGACGGCGCCAACGACCTGTTGATGATCAGCGCCGCCGGCCTCGGCGTCGCCTACCACGCAAAGCCCATGGTGGCGGACACCGCGAGCGCCCGCATCGACCACGGCGACCTCACCGCCCTCCTCTATGCGCAAGGCTATCGCCGCGAGGAATTCGTCGACGGGTGAGCTGGCGTCTGTGGGGTGCGCAAAGGCGGCCCAAATGTCGCGATCAAGGCACGGCCGTCGATCCGCCGTGCGCACCGTGGGCGCGGCAAAGGTGCGCACGCTTCGCTTTGCGCACCCTACGGCGTCGAAACCAGCAGCGCTTACTGCAGGCTTAGCGCGACGAAGCGCAGTTCGCCTTCGGCGTTGGCGACGAGCAGGAGGGCGGACTTGCGGCCCTCTTTCTTGAGCTGATCGACGCGCTTCTGCACGGCATCGGTATCGGCGACCGCCTCCTGCGACACCTCCACCACGACGTCGCCGGCGTTGAGGCGCTTGTCGGCCGCCGGCGAAGAGGACTTCGACGCCGGTGATGACGACGCCCTTCACGCTGTCCTTGATCTTGTAGCGCTTGCGCAGATCGTCGGACATGTTCGCGAGATTGAGGCCGAGCGTCTTCTGCACCACCGACTTGTCGTCGGGCGCTGCGTCCTTCTTCGGCGTGAGCGCCGCCTGCTTCTCGCCGTCCTCGAGCCGGCCGAGCTTCACGGTGCGGGTCTCTTCCTTGCCCTTGCGGACGATGACCACCTCGACGTCCTTGCCGACAGGCGTGTCGGCAACGACGCGCGGCAGGTCGCGCATTTCCTTGATGTCGTGGCTATCGAACCTGACGATGACGTCGCCGGCCTCAATGCCGGCGGGCTTGGCCGGGCCCTTCTCGTCGACGCCGGCCACCAGCGCACCGCGGGCCGGCTTGAGGTTGAGGGTGTCGGCGATGTCGTCGGTCACCTGCTGGATGCGCACGCCGAGCCAGCCGCGCCGCGTCTCACCGAACTGGCGCAGTTGATCGATCACGGCCACCGCGGTTTTGGACGGCACCGCAAAGCCGATGCCGATCGAGCCGCCGGACGGCGAGATGATCGCCGTGTTGATCCCGATGACCTCGCCGTCGAGATTGAACAGCGGGCCGCCCGAGTTGCCGCGATTGATGGCGGCGTCGGTCTGAATGTAGTTGTCGTACGGACCGGAATTGATGTCGCGGTTGCGCGCCGACACGATGCCGGCGGTGACGGTGCCGCCGAGGCTGAACGGATTGCCGATCGCCACGACCCATTCACCGAGGCGCAGCTTCTCCGAGTCGCCGAACTTCACCGCGGTGAGCGGCTTGTCGGGCTTCACCCGCAGGAGCGCGAGATCGACCTTGGTGTCACGTCCCAGGATTTCGGCCTTGAGGCGCGTGCCGTCATTGAGGATCACGGTGACTTCGTCGGCGTCGGCGATGACGTGATTGTTGGTCACCACGATGCCGGACGGATCGATGATGAAGCCCGAGCCCAGCGAATTGACGCGGCGCGGTCCGTTGGGACGCCCCTGGTTCTCGCCCTGCTGACCGCCACGGCGGTTCTTGAAGAATTCGTCGAAGAACTCCTCGAACGGCGAACCCGGCGGCAGCGATGGGACGGCGCTTCCGCGGTTGTCCACACTTTGAGACGTCGAAATATTGACGACCGCATTGATCACCCGCTCGGCGACGTCGGCGATGTTGTCCGGACCGTGCGCAGCAAACGCCGGCGCGCCAAGAAGCGGAACCGCCACCATCGCGGCGGCGGCCGCCGTCACGACACAGCGAGGAACTGCAGGGCGGCGGAACAATGAGCGAAGCGTCGGTAGCATAGGGCCAACCATGGGCAGCGAATCTCCGGTAAGTCCCGTAGGGAAAATAGCGATTCCCGTGGGAACAATATGCTTCACACTGCGCCTGTGGACGGCGCTGTGCAAGTGCGTAATGGCCGTATCGGAATACGTTCAGATTCCGGCGGAATGGCGACTTGTCGGCCCAACTTCAATCGGTTGCAGAAGTGCCGGCATCTTGTTGTGACCATTCACGTTGCGGTGACAAGGACGGGAAAGACACAAAGCTCTTGCCCGTGGGTCCATCATCGCGCACGAGCCAAAGGACCGCAAGGCCGAACACGGCGCTCGCGAGCCCGATGGTCCGCAGCCCTGGGTCCGGGGTTTCGATCATCGCAGCAACCGCCCGCTTGGCGGCGCCGGGGAACGCCGCAAACACGAGCCCCTCGATGACGAACACGAGCCCGAGAGCGGCCAGGAAGTCCGACATTGCGAGCGACGGCGAAGCAGCAACGGCGCCCTTACTGAGGCGCCGCCTTGAAGTCCGATTTCGACGCGGGCGCCTTGCCGTCCGATTTCGGCGCGGGCGCTGCCTTGCCGTCCGGATCGCCGAAGTATTTGAAGAAATCGGAATCCGGCCGCAGCACCAGCCGCGTGTCATTGGGGCGCAGTCCCGTCTCGTAGGCCTGCATGGAGCGATAGAAAGAAAAGAAGCTCGGGTCCTTGCCGAACGCGTCGGCAAAGATGCGGTTGCGCTCCGCATCGCCCTCGCCGCGGGTCTGCTCACCCTTGGCCGTCGCTTCGGCGACCGTGACCGTGACATCGCGATCGGCGCGGGCGCGAATCTCTTGGCTCTTCTGAGTGCCCTGGGCGCGCAGTTCGGCGGCCTCGCGCTGCCGTTCGGTCTGCATGCGCGCATAGACCGCCTGGCTGTTCTGCTCCGGCAGATCGGCACGCCGGATCCGCACGTCGACCACCTGGATGCCGAACGCCTGTGCCTCGTGATCGAGCTGGGTGCGCACGCGTCCCATCAGCGCTTCACGTTCGTCGCGCACGACGTTGATCAGCGTCACTTCGCCGAGCACGCGTCGCAGCGCGGAGTTCAGCAAGGTCGAGAGCCGCGAATTGGCGCCCTCGATGGTGCTTACGCTCCTGTAGAACAGCAGCGGGTCATAGATGCGATAGCGCGCGAAGGCGTCCACCACGAGCCGCTTCTGATCCGAGCAGGTGACCTCCTGCGCGGCGTTCTCGAGATCGAGAATGCGGTTGTCCACATAGATGACCGTATCGATGAACGGGATTTTGGTGTGCAGACCGGGGTTGGGTAGCGTCCTGATGGGATCGCCAAGCCGGACCACCAGCGCCTGCTGGGTTTGCTGCACGATGAACAGCGACGTCGCTGCGACGATCAGCAGAACGATGATAATGATAGCGGCGACGCCGCCCCAAATGCCGGGTTTCATCGGTTGCCTCCCGTCGTCGCGGCCGGACCGGATGTTGACGGTGTGGTCGTGCGCGCCCGCAACTCCGGCAACGGCAGATAGGGCACGACGCCTCCGCTGCCAGGGCCGCTGGGCGCATCGAGGATGATCTTGTCCGTGCCGCCGAGCACGCGCTCCATGGTCTCGAGATAGAGTCGCTGGCGGGTGACCTCCGGCGCCTTCTTGTATTGGTCGTAGATCTGGTTGTAGCGCGAGGTCTGGCCCTTGGCCTCGGCGACGGTCTGCTCGCGATAGGCTTCCGCGGCCTGCACGATCTGGGCGGCACGGCCACGCGCCTCGGGAATGACGCGGTTCTGATAGGTCTGCGCCTCGTTCTGCAAGCGGTCCTGATCGGTCTTGGCCGCCTGGACGTCGCGGAACGCGTCGATCACCTGTGCCGGCGGGTTGACCTGTTGCATCTGCACCTGCGTGACCAGGATGCCCGATTTGTAGGAGTCGAGCGTCTTCTGCATCAGTTCGCTCACCGCGGTCTCGATCGTCTGACGCGCGCCGGTGAGGACCGGCTGGATTTCCGAGCGTCCGATCACTTCGCGCATGGCGCTTTCGGCAACCGCCTTCACGGTGCCGACCGGGTTCTGAATGTTGAACTGGTAATCAGGCGCGCCGCCGGCGGGAGCCCCCGGGGCTGGCGGCTTGACCATCCACAGCACGGTAAAATCGACGTCGACGATGTTCTCGTCGCCGGTGAGCATCAGGCTCTCTTCCGGAACGTCGCGCATCTGCGTGCCGCGCCGGCTGTCTTCGACGATGCGCATGCCAATGTTGATCGGATTGACGCGGGTGACCTTGGGTAGCTCGACGCTCTCGATCGGATACGGCAGGTGGTAGTTGAGGCCGGGGTGGGCGTCCCAGCTGTATTTGCCGAACCTCATGACGAGACCAAGCTCGTCAGGCTCGACCCGAAAGAAGCCAGTCAAGCCCCACACCACGAGGGCGCCGATCAGGATCACCGCAATTCCGCCGCCGCGGAAGTTGCCGCCGGGAAAGAAGTTGCGAATCTTGTCCTGGCCGCGCCGCAGCCACTCCTCAAGATCGGGCGACGAGGACCCCGATGGCGGGGATCCCGAACCCCACGGTCCTTTTGGCCCCGAACCCCACGGTCCGCCGCCTTGGTTACTCCACGGCATTGTGAACTCTCCGTAATGGCCGAATCGGTGGCCCCGTGTCGGGACCGGATGGCCTAAATATCAAATCTGGGCCGGTTTATAGGGGACGCACTCGCCCCTTTCAACGCGCGCTAGCGCTCGCAGGCTGATCATCCTTTCCGGCCGGCAAAGGCATTCAGCAATGCGCGCTCGTTTCAAGCAGCTTTAGCATGCAGTGCAAGCTCCACCGCAGCGCGGCATCAGCGTTACTCTTCAACTCTTCGATAAGTCAATGTGGTAAAGGATACCTCGTCGTCGGGCCCGGCGGGATGTTCCTCCCGCGCGATCTCGCGCCATCGCGTCGGATCGATTTCCGGAAATTTGGTATCCCCTTCCGGGCAAGCATGAACGCGCGTGATTTCGAGCCGCGCAGCGCGCCCGATCGTATCGGCATAAAGACCCGCGCCGCCGCCGATGATAATCGCGTCCGCGCCTTGGCGACGCGCATCGCCTTGCGCCACCGCCAGCGCCGCTGCGAGGTTCGCAGCGACGACGATTCCCGGCCTCGCAAAGTCGGGATCGCGACTGATGACGATGTTGGTGCGGTGCTGCAACGGCTTGCCGAAGGATAGGAAAGTTCTGCGGCCCATCACAACGGGATGGCCAAGGGTCAGTGCGCGAAACCGCTTGAGGTCGCTTTTGAGCCGCCACGGCAACCCGCCGTCCCGCCCGATCACGCCGTTCTCGGCGACCGCCGCGACAAGAACGAGGGGCAGGTCGCCGGACGTCTGCGTCACACCGCGACCTTGGCCTTGATGTGCGGATGGGGATCGTAACCCTCGACCGTGAGGTCCTCGTAGCGGAAGGCGAAGAGATCGGTGACGGCCGGATTGAGCTTAAGCTGCGGCAACGCTCGCGGCGACCGCGCCAGCTGCTGCCGCGCCTGATCGAGGTGGTCGAGATAGAGGTGCGCGTCGCCGAAAGTGTGCACGAAATCTCCCGGCCTCAAGCCGGTCACCTGCGCCACCATCACAGTCAGCATGGCGTATGAGGCGATGTTGAACGGAACGCCGAGGAAGACGTCGGCGGAGCGTTGGTAGAGCTGGCACGACAGCTTGCCGCCCGCGACATAGAACTGGAACAGGCAGTGGCACGGCGGCAGCGCCATCTTGTCGACATCGGCCGGATTCCAGGCGGTAACGATGAGGCGACGTGAATCCGGATTGCGCCGAATGGCGGCGACTACCTCGGAGATCTGGTCGATGGTGGCGCCATTCGTAGTCGGCCATGAGCGCCATTGACGGCCATAGACCGGGCCGAGGTCGCCACGCGAGTCCGCCCATTCGTCCCAGATCGAAACGCCGTGATCGTTGAGGTATTTGATGTTGGTGTCGCCCGCCAGGAACCACAGCAGCTCGTAAATGATCGACTTGAGATGCAGCTTCTTGGTGGTGACGAGCGGAAAGCCGGCGGCGAGATCGAACCGCATCTGATGGCCGAAAATCGACTGCGTGCCGGTACCGGTACGGTCGCGCTTCTCCACGCCGTCGGTCAGGACTCGCTGCACCAGGTCGAGATATTGCCGCATCAGGATCAGGAATCAGAGGACGGGAATCAGCGACCCGAATCTAGATCAGCAGCCGGAGCATTCAAGCCGCCCCCGCGTTATCCGCGAGACGCAACGCTCCGACCTCGGTCTGATCTCCCGATCGGCGTCACCCTGATCCCTGAAAGCCTCACTCTTCGACGAAGACCTCTTCGCGCTTCGCCCGGATCATCGGCAGCACTGCAATGAGCAGCAACAGAATCGCGAGGCCGATCAAGGTGCCAGAAATCGGCCGGGTAAAGAACGTGGTCGGATCGCCGCGGGCGATCAGCATGGCGCGACGCAGGTGCTCTTCCATCATCTGTCCGAGCACGAATCCGAGCAGCAAGGGCGCCGGCTCGAAGTCATGTTTGACGAGCCAATAGCCGATGATGCCGAACAGTGCGGTCAAGACGCAATCGAACGGCGCGTTGTTGATGGAATAGACGCCGATCGAACAGAAGATAAGGATCGCTGGGAACAGGAACCGGTACGGCACCTGCAACAGTTTCACCCACATGCCGACCATCGGCAGGTTGATGACGATCAGCATCAGGTTGCCGACCCACATCGAGGCGATCATGCCCCAGAAGAGGTCGGGCTGCTTGGTCATCACCTGCGGGCCCGGCACGATGCCATGGATGGTCATGGCGCCGACCATGAGCGCCATCACGGCGTTTGGCGGGATGCCGAGCGTGAGCAGCGGAATGAACGAGGTCTGCGCCGCCGCGTTGTTGGCGCTTTCGGGAGAGGCGACGCCTTCGATGGCGCCGCGTCCGAACCGCGACGGATCGCGTGAGAACTTCTTCTCGAACGTGTAGGCCGCGAACGAGGCGATGACGGCACCGCCGCCCGGCAGGATGCCGAGGATCGAGCC
Source organism: uncultured Alphaproteobacteria bacterium (assembly GCA_963787675.1). Taxonomy (GTDB): domain Bacteria; phylum Pseudomonadota; class Alphaproteobacteria; order Rhizobiales; family Xanthobacteraceae; genus JAJPKK01. The sequence continues at coordinate 398,583 of CAWBDV010000004.1, forward strand.
CAAGATCGTGCCGCGCCCGATCGGGCCCGCCGATGCTTTCAGATCGGGCCACGTCGGCATCAGGCCGGTCAGCTTGGCCTTGAGGACGTCGCGCGATTCCGCCTGCTCGAGGTTACGCATGATCTCGGCGAAGCCGAACACGCCCATGGCGACGACCACGAAGCCGATGCCGTCGGACAGTTCGGGAATGTCGAAGGCCATGCGCGACTGACCAGTCTCGATGTCGGAGCCGACCATCGACATCAAGAGGCCGGTGACCACCATGGCGAGCGCCTTGAGGATCGAGCCGCGAGCAAGCACCACGGCAAAGCACAGGCCGAGCACCATGAGCGAGAAATATTCTGCCGGGCCGAACAGCAGGGCGAGCGAGGTGAGCGGCGCTCCGAGCGCCGCGACTAGCACCGTCGATACGCAGCCGGCGAAGAACGATCCGATGGCGGCGATGGCCAGCGCCGGACCGGCACGACCCTGGCGCGCCATCTGGTGGCCGTCGAGCGTCGTCATCACCGAGGACGATTCACCTGGGATGTTGATGAGGATCGACGTGGTCGAGCCGCCATACTGGGCGCCGTAATAGATGCCCGCGAGCATGATCAGCGCGCCGACCGGCGGCAGACCGAAGGTGATCGGCAGCAGCATCGCGATGGTGGCGAGCGGGCCGACGCCCGGCAGCACGCCGATCAGCGTGCCGATGATCGCGCCGATCAGGCAGAGAAGAATATTCCACGGCACCCAGATCGAGTGCATGGCCCCGAATAGGGTGAACTTGTATTCCACGAACTGGAATACGACGCCGAAGCCCTGACCGAGATGTGAAAGCAGGTCTATCATGGCTTATCACTTACGCTGTTGATGCGGGCCGCAGCCGGCATACGTTTCATCGAACCCCGATGCCTTTGATGATCGTCGCAATATCCCAGTTGACGGGCCAAATCTGCATCGGCAAGTTGAGCGCGTAGACGAAGAGGAAGACGCAGAACGCCGTCAGGACCACGCCCCAAATGATGGTCTCGATGACACGCGCCTCCGGCGTGGCGCCGGCGGCGGCGCATATGCTCACGAAACTCGCAATGGCGAGACCGAGCGGCCGCACGAAAATCGCAAACAGCACCACTGAAGCGGTGACAAACACCGGGCCGCGCAAGTAGAAGCGATCAATACCCGGGCCCTTGGTGAACAGGCCGGTTGCCGAGACCGCAAGACCAAGCGCGATCAGCAGGTAAGCAAACATGCGCGGCGCTGTCCCGGGACCGAACGCGAAACCGCGCATACCCGGCAGGTCGCGTGCCGCCTCATGGGCAAACAACGCAAGCGCGACCAGCGCGGCACCGCCGAAATAATCACGCGGGCTGCTGGGCGCGCCAAGCAGCCCGACCAGGAGGAAGACCAGAGCATAGAAGCCGAATACCTCGGCGACGTAGCGGTAGAACTCGGGCGCCGCGACAAGTGAACCGAGGAAGTTTGGGACCCATCCAACCACCACACCGAGCGCCACCACGGCAACGACCGCAAGTCCGCCACCGATTTTGAGATAAAGCGCCTGCTTCGACGATTCAGGTGTTCCCATCGCCTCGGCATGCGGCGGTACTTCCGACATCAACTCCTCCCCTCCGCGCTGGCTTTCCGATGCGGGACACCAGCTTATGCCCTTGTTTGTCCCCTAGCACAAGGCAGACCGCCACCGGAAGCCTTCGTTGTAGGCGACGCTTGAAATGAGGCGTTACACCAGTCCGAAAAGTCCGAAAAGTGCGGCGGCCGAGAACGCAAAGAGGGGCGAGACCCGGGTCCATTGCACGAGAGCGAAAGTCACTGCAGTGATCGCGTAGCCGACAAGCCCACGATCGGCAGCGCGGGCAATGACGAATGCACTCGCCGCGATCAGGCCGATGGTCACCGGCACCAGTCCCGACTGGATCGCAATCCGCCACCTCGCGGTGCGAAAACGATCGAACACGCGCGACACGGCCCAGGCCAGAACGCAGGTCGGGCCACACATGCCGACCGTTGCCACCAGCGCCCCCGGAACGCCGCCGAAGTAATGGCCAAGCAGGGCGACGAACATCACGTTCGGTCCCGGCGCCGCCTGGGCCATGGCAAACAGCGCGGTGAACTCGCGATCCGTCAGCCAATGGGCGACATCGACGAACTGCCGATGCATCTCCGGTACCGCCGCGCTCGCACCGCCGACGGCGAACAGCGACAGCGTCGCGAACCGCAGAAACAGGCTGATCAGGTCGGGCGGATCATGCATTGGTGCGTGGCCATGCAAATCCGATGCTCACCGGCACCAGCACCAGGAGCGTCGATGGCAGACTGAAGCCGAGGAGCCCTATGCCCACGAAGATGGCGAGAGCGACGCCATGCGCAGGCCCTAGGCGCATACGACGAAGGGGCGCGGCGACCTGCAAGGCCGTCGACAGGATCATGCCGGCGGCTGCCGCGGCGAGACCCGACAACATGCCCTCGAGCCGCGGCAGCGCGCCGAAGCGACGGTAGAAGATACCGACGACGATCATCAGCAGCACCGATGGCCCGAGGAGGCCGGTCGAGCAGGCGAGCGCGCCGGCGAGCCCGCGGACCCGCATCCCAAACACGGCAGAGACGTTGACGATGTTGGGGCCCGGGAGGAATTGGCACAGTGCCAGGATGTCGTTGAACTCCTCGGGCGTCATCCAGCGTTTTTCGTCGACGAGCATCCGCCGCGACCACGCCAATACGCCGCCGAAGCTTGAGATCGAAACGCGGGCGAACGCGAGGAAGAGTTCACCGACGGTCGGGGGCGAAGGGTCTAGGGATTTGGACGGCGCGGGAGGCGCGATTTCGTTGGACATGGGCGTGGAATAGCCCAGGACAAACTTGAGATGCAGACGATTTGGCCGGCAGCGCGCCCGCTTGGCCTGCATCGCAACAAAGATTCACAGATTTCTCCAGCCGCCTCACCAGGCCAAGACCAAAGCCCCGAGCGACGGAGCCGCTCGAGCCTCTTTCTCCCTGGCCCTTCAACCCTTATATTGAGGGTGCCGGCTTGCCGGCTATGGCGATAAATGGCCGTCGTAATAAACCATTCGGACCCGGGGGCAGTACCCGGCGCCTCCACCATCAGGGCTCAGAGGTCAGTAATCAGTAATCAGAATGCGGCTTGGGGGGTTCTGATCACTGATTACTGATCACTGGTTCCTGATCCGGGGGCGAAACAGGATCGACGAGGGCGTAAAGGGCGTGCTTTTGCTCGGTATGGTTCCGCCGTTATCGGGCCACTGCAATAGTTGCCAACGACAACTATGCTCCGGTTGCTCAGGCCGCGTAAGCGGTTTGAAATACCGATCTTAAAGCCCTGACGTCTTAGCAGCGTCAGGCGGGGTTCGGGGGCACCTGGCAACAGAAGCCCCCACTTTCCTTCCTTTTGTGCCGTCGCGTGTCGGGCGGATTTGCGTAGTCACCGGCAAGATTCGTTTAAGTGTAGGCGGCCGTCGGAACGCGAACCGCTTGCCAAATTTGGATTTTGACGCATTCTCGGCGCTCGCCGTGATCATGGAACGAGAAGATGCCGGTCGACCACATCCGTTATGATCTGTTGACCCAGGATGCGCTGCGCGGTGTGATTCGCACCGTGTTGACCGACGCGGCCGTGAAGGGATTACCCGGCGACCATCATTTTTTCATCACCTTCGACACCCGCGCCGAAGGCGTTCGCATCTCGGCTCGGCTGAAGTCGAGCTACCCCGACGAAATGACGATCGTACTCCAGCACCAATTCTGGGACCTTCAAGTTGGGGACGACGACTTCGAAGTTGGCCTCGCGTTCAACGCGGTGCCCGAGCGCCTGCACGTTCCGTTCAAGGCGGTGAAGGCGTTTTTCGACCCTTCAGTCCAGTTCGGCCTGCAGTTTACGGTAGAATCGGATGGCACTGCCAAAGGCAAGGACACGAAATCTGGGGCCAAGGGGGTGCCGAAAGCTAAGACCACGACACTGGAGGCACTCACCCCGCCGCAGAGCGATTCGAAACCAGCGGTGACAGGGAAAAAGCTGAAGTCGAGCCCCAGCGACGAGGCGGCGAAGTCCGAACCTGCCGCCGCCAATGCAACAGAACCCGAAACACCGGGAACGCCGCCGCCCGCGGCCGGCGGCGAGGTCGTACGCCTCGATCGTTTTCGCAAGAAGTAAGCGGCGCTACTTCAAGTAGGAGCGCACCACGTCAATCAGCTCTTCCGCGGCGTGCGCGCGCTCCGAGCCCGGCACATCCGTGGGATCGACCACGTGCATGCGGATGTGGTCTTCCACAACCTCAGCCATCAGGCCGTTGATCGCACCGCGGGCACCAGCAATGAGCTGCAGCACGTCGGCGCAGCCGATTTCCTGCTCCAGCGCGCGTTCGACCGCTTCAATCTGTCCACGAATCCGTCGGACGCGATTGAGCAGCTTCGTCTTTTCGCGAACCGTGTGGGACACGCAAGCCTCCAGAAACTTCATGCATTTTTAGCAGAAGCGGGCGGTCGCGCCAGCGATTTTGCTGGTACGACCGTTACCAGAAAGCTGCCTGGCGCACGGGCTCGCGCAAAGGTGGTAGGCTCACGTCAAATCCGCAAGGAAGCGACGTCCATCCGGCGGCATCAACCCTCGACGACGGTCCGGCTCAGAAACCAGAACAAACCCTCGCCGACCAGAAACGACGCCGCAATGTCGGTAAAGATCGGTCGTGGAATGCCGAGGCGCGCCTTCACGAGGACCCGGGCGACCGCGAGCGCGCCAAGCACAACGGTGACCTGCCCGATCTCGACACCGAGGTTAAAGCCGACAAGAAGTTCGGCGAGGCGCCCGGTCGGCAGCCTCCGCTCGAGCAGATCGGTGGCAAAGCCGAAGCCGTGGATAAGGCCGAACACGAGCGTCACAACAAGGCGCACCCGCGCCGCGTCGTAAAGCTTGCCGGTCAGCATCAGATAGTTCGACGTAAAAATCCCGCCGCCGACCAGGAGCAGCGTCGGCAGCGTAACCGGCGCGCCGAGATACTTGGCGCCCGCCATCAGGAAGAGGAGACCGCCAAGGCCAAGCGCCACCGGCAACGGATGGCGCGTACTGTCCCCGATGTTTTCGGCGCCGATCAGCGCGATGGTCAGCGCCACGAGACTGTCGATGTATTGCGCCTCGGGTCGCAGAATGCCGGTGACGGCGAGCGCGAGGGTCAGGCTATGGCCGAGGGTGAAGCCCGTGACCACGAACAGAAGATCGCGCAGACGACGCGAGATCAGCACCAGACCAAGCATGAACGACATGTGATCGACGCCGGTGAAGATGTGCATGATGCCCATCTGCACGAAATCGAGGAAGCCCGCGTATTCGAGCGAGCTCTCGCCGCGTTCGCTGGTCACCGGCAACGTCTGGCGATCCTTGGTGATGAGCTGCTCGACGAAATCTCCCTTGTCGCCCTGAATCTGCGCGAAGTTGGTGTGGCTCTCGACGAGTTCGAGCCAGGCCGACGAATGGACCTTGAGATTTGCCGCTTGCGGGCACTCAAAGGTGAACTCGTAGCGGCGGAAGCCCGCGGTCGAGGAGATCTGCCGCGGACCTTCGGTCATCGGGCAGGCCTGATCGCCGGCGAACGCGCCCACGTGGGCAGCGATGTAGCGACCGAGTTCGTCGACCGTCGGCATGTCGCCGTTCTTGGTGATCCGCTTCGACTCAAGGTCCGGCACCAGGAACTGCAGGTGGACCGTCGAGCCCGCGATCTGCCAGGAGGAGAAGGTCTCGCTGCGGGTGTGCGCCGACACCGGTGCCGCGAGGCCGACGAGCAGAATCGCGACGATCGCGGCGATGATGCGGGCCGTTTTCATCGCTTGCCCTGTTCTTTTTCTTTTCGCGGTGCCGCGGGCGTCTCGTCGGTTTGCACGCCGGAGTCCCTCGCAGCCTCGTCCGCCTCATAGGCCGAGCGATAATCGTCCGCGACAAGAATGTCGGCCTTGCCGCGCAGAAATTTCTCGTCGGCACGTTCGAGCCGCTTCTTCGCCGCCTCGTTGTAGTCCTGCAGCACCTGGCTCTTCGCGCGCTCGAAGCTCGCGGGCACCGGGCGCACGTTCTTGACCATCTGCACGATGTGGATGCCGTCGTCGGCGACGACCGGGTCGCACACCTGGCCGTTATCGAGCGAGAGCGCGACCGAGAAGATCAGATCACCGACGTGGATCTTCTGGGCGAAATAGAACTCCTCGTTGCCAGGGGGGGCGCCGCGACCGCGACCGCCGCCGACCTCCTCAAGACCGTAGTTCTTGATCGCGTCAGCGACGGGAGCGCCGGCGCGCAACGCGTCCGCAGCCTGACGCATGAGAGCCATCGCGCCGGGGGCGTCGGCCCGCGGCTTCGACAACAGCAGGTCGTGAAGCGTCATCAGACCTTCGGACGCGTATTTGCCCGAGTTCTCCTCGTAGAACTTGCGCAGTTCGGTATCACTTGGCCGCCCGGCGGTCACGCTCGCGGCAACCTGCTGCTCGACCGCGGCGACGAGGGCCGCGCGCGTGTCGGGATCATTGGACGGAAAATCCAATTCGAGGCCGCGCTGCACGAACAGCTCTTCCCGGACCATGTCCTGGAGAATCTTCATGCGCTGCGGCATCGTGGTTTCGCTGAACGGCACGGCGTAGAGGGCTTCGGTCTGCGCGATGAAATCGGTTCGCAGAATCGGACGCTGATTGACAAGCGCAACGTTCTCAGGAGGGACCACGTGCGTGACCGTCCCTTTGGCGGTGAAGAGACCATAGCCCGCTATCCCAAGCCCGACGATGGTTCCGATGCTGAGCAGGACCAGCGAGCGCGCGGGATTGACGACCTTGAAATTCCAAAAGCCGACGAGAGAGTACGGCGGCTTGTCGACGGGGGTCTCGTTTGCCTCAAGCATTCTCATGACGGTTACCCTGGCGGTTCGGGCGATCGCGAGGCCTCGCGTGGCGGCTCAGGGTGCGATGCCGAATAGACAAGAAGGGCGAGCGCGCGAATTTCAACCGCGCTCAGCCGCTGAAACCAGGCGGGACAAATTCCGCCGCTGCCCCTTGCAACGACGCTATAGATGTCCTGGAAGCTGCCGTTGCCATGAAGCCAGGTGTTATCGAGGAGATTTGGCGCACCGATGGCGGCGTCACCCTTGGCATCGCTCGCATGGCAATCGAAGCATTGACCCTTGTCAGAGAATATCTGTGCACCGCGTTTGGCAGCTTCGGGGTCGCCGGCGCGGCCGCCCGCCACGACGAGGAAGGTGACGACGTCGGCGATCTCCTGAGGATCGAGCGGCTCGATCTTGTAGCGCTTGTAGGGCTCCGCGTGCGCGTAGGCCGGCATGTCGGCGAAGTTCAAGGTCCTGCCGTTGCTCGCGCGAATGCCGAAGAGGATCGTGCGCTCGATTTCGTTCGCGCGGCCTTCACCATAGAGCCAGTCGTGTTTGCCAAGACTGGGCACGCCGTAGCCCGGATCGCCGTGCATATGGTCGCCGTGACAGCCCGCGCAGTTGTGCTCGTAAACCGGCCGCGCATACGAAATCGCGAAGCCGAGCAGCTCGGGATCCTGGGCGACACCATCGGCATCAGCGCGCAAGAGGCGCGCGCGAAAATCCTCCTGGCGAGAAAAATAGAATCCACCGCCGGCCAAGAGCGCGATTACCAGAACGAATCCCGTCCAGGCCTTCCATGCCGCGCGGCTTCGCCGCGGAACGGCCCGCTGCGGTTCATCACGATTGGATTGATCCACGACGCGTTTCCTTGGATACGGCAGAGACGCAATCCGCCCAGCGTAATTGCGGCGATTTGAGCGCAGCACGCGTCAAGGATCGATCTTCAAATAGGCGGAATGGCATCCGTCGCACGCTTTCTGAAGCGCCGCATGGTCCGTCCTGAACGCGGCCGCGTTCTCCGCGCGGCTCAGATTGTAGGCGGCCTTGGAGGCAGCGCTCGCTTGAGCGTAGAAATCCGCGAACTTGGTCCACACATCGGGTGACGCAAAGGTGTCGGTCGCCGGATCGCGGTCGGCCCCCTGCTTCCACTGGTTGGTCGCCGGCGGAAAGAGATGCGGGAAGGCCATCATCATGATCGAGATGGTGTCGGCAAAACCCTTGCCCTTCTCGAGATCGATCTTTTCCGTCGCCGTCATGGTGGTGAGTTCATCCATGTTGGCGCCGATCGCATCCATCAACGTCTTGCGTGCGAAAATCGCGTCCTTCGCGGTGGCAGCGCTTTGATCCTGTGCGGACGAGCCCGCCACGCCCGCGATCACAATCAGCACGGCAGCAACCGCGCCGCGCCACGCGCAGATCAATTGTCGATTGGTCATTCCCGTTTCTCCTCCCGCGCTCCCCGCACGATACGGCGGGGTTTGCTTTGCCAGGTGTCCCATCGATGCTCGCCGCGACTCTAGGAACACAAGTCCGATCGGCTAGCGACGCGTTGCAGCGCTACCAACCATTTTAATTATACGCACGTATCTGCCGCAACAGTGCGCACCTTGAGAGCGCGTTACATTGCTCGGGACGAACCATAGTCCCCCTCACCATGAACGATGGTGCTCACGTCGCCGAACACCAGAGCCCCCTGCGCGTCGATCTCTTCCAAGCTCTCTTGCCGCCAGTTGTATTGTGGCGAGAAAGCAGGCCTTTGATCTAAATCATCTGGCGCCGCAGCATCGGCCGGCCGGCGCCAAACGCGCCGAGCCCCTTTTGACGCACGATTTTGACCATTCGCGCAGCCACAGGTCGTCATCGGGAACTCTGCGAAGTCACGATCGTGCCTGAAATTTTTCACACAATGGCTTGGTTTACGGATTGTCTTGGTTAAACGACTCGGGTCCATATTCGTGGGGGTTGACGGTGTGGATCGGTTGGGTCGGCTGGTAATCGACTTGGGACTGGTCAAACGGCGCTGGGTCAACGGTAACTTGTCAAAACACTCCGTACTCGTGCGGCTTGATGAGCGGCGTTTGATGCTGTGAAGGCGTGGGGAAGGGGCCTTGTGCCCCGAGGTTGGGGGTAGACGGCCACATATGGCTGAGATCGTTAATCTCCGCAGAGCCCGTAAGCGCGTCGCTCGTCGGCGCGATGAGGAGCGTGCCAGTGCGGCACGAGTTTCCCACGGTATGTCGAAGGCTGAGCGCGCGCTCGCCCGGACGGAACGCGACAAGTTCCGTCACGACCTCGACGCGCACCGTATCGAGACAGGAGAAACCGATGAAATCGCCCGTCGTTAAGCGCTCCATCGTGATTGCAGGTCACAAAACGAGCGTGAGCTTGGAAGACGCCTTCTGGACCGGGTTAAAGGAAATTGCCGGCAAACGCGATCTGACGCTCTCGGACATGGTGGCAACCATCGACCAGGAGCGCCGGCATGGCAACTTGTCGTCGGCGATTCGCCTTTTCGTGCTCGACTACTATCGCGGTGGCGATGGCAGCGCGCACGTCGAAACGAAGGCTCCGGTCATCGCCGCCGGTGCGAGCCGCGTCGAGCAGGCGCTGCGCGCCGACTGAGCCGCCTTTGCGGTCTTAGTTAGCAGGCTGCCGCGGCTTCGAACCGGATCGGCACGGGGTTTCTTGTGACCCCGTCGTCCGCTTCCTCGTCAGGAAGTCAACGGGGCTTTGCGTCGACGGAGCGCAGCCGACTGCCGTGCTTGTCGGGGCCCAGAGAAAAAGCGGGTCAGCCGCCCGGCGCGCCCTAAGTCGCGACCGGGAGCGAGTAGACCGATCGGCTTGCTGTCATGAACAGGCGGCCGCGCCGGTAGCCGCCGAAGCAGAGGTTGCCGCAGCGCTCCGGCAGGATGATGCGGCCGATCAGCTTGCCCGCGGGGTTGAAGACCATGACGCCGTCATAGCCTTCGCCCGCCGACGACGCGCACCACAGATTGCCTTCGATATCGACCTTCATACCGTCGCTCTGGCCGACCTCGATCGGCGCGAAGACGCGGCCGTTGGCGAGACGCGTGCCGTCGCCGACCACGTCGAACACGCGGATCTGCGGCGGCGTCGAACCGTCCTCGATGATGTAGAGCTTCGTCTCGTCGGGCGAGAAGGCAAGCCCATCGGGGCGGTTGATGTCGCCCGCGACGAGGTCGAGCCGTCCTGACTTGTCGAGGCGGTAGACGTTGGTAGGCAGTTCCTGGTCGCCGACGCTGCCGTTGTAGTTGTTGCGGATACCGTATGGCGGATCGGTGAACCAGATAAAGTCGTCCGACTTCACCGCGACGTCGTTCGGTGAATTGAGCGGCTTGCCCTCGAAACGGTCGGCGAGCGTGGTGATCGTGCCGTCGTATTCGGTGCGCGTGACGCTGCGGGTGCGGTGCTCGCAGCAGATGAGACGGCCCTGGCGATCGCGGGTCGCGCCGTTCGATTGGTTCGACGGTTTGCGGAACACGCTGACCGCGCCCGTCTCCTCGTCCCAGCGCATCATGCGGTTGTTCGGGATATCGCTCCAGACGAGATAGCGCGCGTCGCCGAACCACACCGGTCCTTCGGCCCAGACCATGCCGGTGGCGATGCGCTCGACGCCGACGATGTTGGCCCTGTGCTTGGCAAAGCTCGGATCAAGCACCTTGATCGCGGGGTCCGGATAACGCGCCGGCTCCCAGTCGGCGAGTGCCGTGCGCGTGAAACCTGATGCCGCGCTCGCGGCCCCCGCGCCAAGTGCCGCGCGTCTCGTCATCTCCATGGATGTCTCCCTTCGTTACGCTCAACCCTGTTCGCCTGTCCGATGGCAATGAAGGCTATACCGGCGGTGCATGGGCAAGAAAGAGCCATCTTGCACGCGCTGCCCGCGACGACGGGCCTCGACCATTGGCTTAGCTCCGCGATCTGGCTTAGCTCCGCGATCTGGACTCCGTTGCCGTCATCGGCCACCCTCCGCGAAACATTCCGGAGATAACGATGAGCCTCAATGTTGCGATCATTGCGCCAGGCGAAATGGGCGCAGCAGTCGGCGCCCGCCTCGCCGAGCGCGGCGTGCGCGTCACCACTTCGCTCACCGGGCGCTCGGGCGCGAGCGCGGCACGGGCCGAGCGCGCCAGCATGGTTTCGGTCGACGACGACGATGTGCTGGTGCGCGACGCGGATTTCGTGCTGTCGATCGTGCCCCCGGGCGACGCCATCCGGCTCGCCGGGCGCCTCGCTCCCGCGCTTGCGCGTGCCGACCGCAAGCCCATTTACGTCGACTGCAATGCGATCGCGCCTGATACGGCCGAACAGCTTGGCGTCGTGCTCGCCGACACCGGCTGCCGTTATGTCGATGGCGGCATCATCGGGCCGCCGCCGCAGCCGAATTCCACCTCGACCCGCATCTATGTCTCAGGGCCGACGGCAAACGAGGTGGCGCGGCTCAATGACTTCGGGCTCTCGATCCGTCCGCTGACGGGGCCGATCGGCGCCGCGTCGGCATTGAAGATGTCCTATGCCGGCATCACCAAGGGCTTCACCGCGGTCGGCGCCGCGATGGCGCTTGGCGCGTCCCGCGCCGGCTGCGCGGAAGCCTTGCATGCCGAACTCGCGCTGAGCCAGCCGCAGCTTCTCGGCTGGCTCTCACGCCAAGTGCCGCGCATGTATCCGAAGGCCTATCGCTGGGTCGCGGAAATGGAGGAGATCGCTCATTTCCTCGGCAAGGGCTCGCCGTCGGGCGAAATGTACGAGGCCGTCGCACAGCTCTATTCAGAACTTGCCGAAGCGGCGAAGACGCCGGCGGCGCCGGACGGTCTCATCGCGCCGCTGTCGGATTTCTTCGGCACGAGCGAGGAGGGTCAGGCCCGCAAACGCGCCTGACCCATAACTTCGACCGATCGCAGTGAGCCGCATGGTTTGCGGCATGACCTGCTACTTGAGCTGGTCGGCGACCTTGGCGATGCCCGCCTTGGCGCAAGCTTCTTCCTTTGGCTGGCCGCCGACGGCGCCGCTCAGACCGACGCCGCCAATCGTTTCCTCGCCAACATTGATCGGCATGCCGCCGCCGAGCGGGATGACTTCGGCAAGCATCCGTTGGCCCACATTGGTGGTCTCGGTGCGCTTCGCCCAGTCCGCCGACGGCTGCCGGAAGGTGCGCGCGGTATAGGCCTTGCGGCGGGCCAGCTCGATATTGTGCGGATTCGCGTTATCGCCCTGGAGGAAGACGCGCAGCCGTCCGGCGCGGTCGACCACCGCGACAGAGGTATTGTCGCCGCATTCGGCGATCGCCGCTTCCGCGATCGTCAAAGCCATGCGCAGCGATACGTCACGCTGCGTCAGCACCTGGGCATTGGGGGAGCCGGAGCCGACTACGAGGGCACAAGCTGCGGCAGCGGTGGCCAAACGAAACGACATGAACTTATCCTCCCTTGGGTACTTCGGTTGTTGATCAAGATTCTACGAGCACCCTGCGTTGAATGTGAAGCGGGCGCTGCGGCCGTTAATTGTCCTTGTTGGGGTCTTCGGTCGTCCACCTCCATTTGAGGTTGGTCTCGGTGACCTTGTTGGCTTGCTTCATCGCTTCCGGGGTGATCGTTTCGAACACTTTGCCCTTTGGTCCGGTGACTCGAACGGTCGAATTGATCACCAGCCACTTACCCCCGATTTCGCAAGTGTAGGGTGCGACGCGCTCGCCGCCAAGATTATCCCATGGCCCGGGGAAGCGCATGCCGTCGCAGATCACGTCATCCATTTTCTTTTTCGCGGCAGCAAGCGCCGCGTTGACCTCGCTTTGCAATTTCGGAGTCTTGGCGATGAGCGTCTTGATATCGCTTAGCGGCAGACTGCCCATTTGACCGAGCTTGCTGCTGTCGAAGGCGAATGCCGGCGTGATCGTAACGAAAGCGGCAATCAGCATCAGTCTCAAAATCATTCCGTTTCCTTCCCCGCGCGCAATCTGCGCCGGCGGATAGTAGCGTTTTTCCAACGGCTCGGAAGGGCTGCTCAACGGAACTTTTCGGTTCGATCTCTGTTGCTTACCTCAGGCGAATCTGAGGCTGGAGCGGCATCATGCTGACGATCCTGATCATTGTGTTGCTCATTCTGATGCTTGGCGGCGGTGGATACTACGGGCATCGGCGGTATGGCGCCGGCGGCCTGGGCGGCGTGCTTGGATTTGTTCTGGTCATCATCCTCGTGCTGTGGCTGGTCGGCGCGCTTGCGCCGGGACACGTTTAAGTGCCCGGCGGCTCAGCTTTGTCTGAGAAGAAGGCGTCAGGCCTCCAGAAATTCGAGCGTCGCGGTCTCGGCCAGCGTTGCTTCCGGAGGACGGAAGCGGTCCGCGTTCGCGCGCTCTTCCGCTGTGGTTAGACGAGGCTGGAGGCAGGCGCCGAGTTCGCGGGCACGGGCGATGATGCGTTGGCCCAGCGCGAGCTGCGTCGAATTCCATTTCCCGCAATGCGGCCTCGACGTTGCCGGCCTTGCCGAGAGAGCGCGCGAGCGCCAGCACATCCTGGGCGGCCTTGGCGACCCCCGCGCCTACATGCGGACGCGCCACGAACGCCGCATCACCGATGATCGCGACGCGACCAAACGCCATGCGCGGCGCCGAGATGTCGTAGATCGCCTGCAGAATCGGCCGGCTGACAAGCCGCATCACGTCACGGAACTGGGGTGCCAGCACCGTTTCCGCGGCCGCGCGCATCTCCGCGATGACGTCGCGAGCGATCAGCGGCGGCGGAATCGAGACCGGGTGGGTTACGCCCTCTTCATCGGTCAGAAGACGCGCGAGCTGCGCTTCGTCGGCTGGCCGATACCAGACGACGTTGAAGCGGCGGTGCCCTGGGCGGAGATCATTGTTCGGCCCCGCTACGGGATAGCCGAGAATCTGCTCTCCCGGCGGCAGGCAGAACGACATGTAGTTGAACAAATCGCGGTGAAGCGTCGGCGTGAGCGCGGATTCCGGGACGAGCGCACGCCACGCCGCGTAGCCGGCATAGAGCGGCACGGTCGCCGGTAGAAAGTGGGCCCGGACCGTGGATCGGAGGCCGTCGGCGCCGACCAACAGATCACCCTCCGCGCATCTACCGTCGGCAAACCGCGCAACAACGCTGTCTCCCAGCGGCTCAACCGCCACAAGCTCTTTGCCGTGATGATAGTGCTCGGACGGAAAAGCGCGGCGCAGCATGTCATAGAGGCGGTCCCACGCCGTGAGCGTTTGCCGGTAGGGATATTCGAGCGCAAGCCGACCGTTGCGATCGAAGAAACGCCGCGTCGGCACCTCGACCCCAAGATCATGCTGCCAGGCGATCCCAGCGTCATCGAGCGCTTCGCACAGCAATGCATGGGTGACGATACCGGCGCCGCGGCCGGCGAGCGCCGCATCGACGCGCTCGAAAATATCGACCGCAAAGCCACGCCGGCGCAGCAGCAGCCCGGCAAACAGGCCCGCCAGCGATCCACCGATCACGATGACGCGGGCGGATAGCCCGCTCATGATGCCGTGACCGCGAAGCTCTGCGGCGTCCCGCCGAGGCGCCACAACTCGTGCATCTTGGTATAAGCCTGCTCGATGTGGCTGCGGTAGCGATCGATATTGAAGAGCGGCGCGGTCGTTCGGTTCTCATCAAGGCGACGCTTGCAGTCGGCAAGGAACTCAGGCTCGGTCGCGAGCCGCATCGCCAAAGCCTCATAGGCCGCAAGATCCGGCGCGATCAGGTCCGGCAGGCCGATCGCCGTCAGCAGGCTCGCGCCGACCCGACCCGGAAACGCCTTTCCCTTGCAGGTGACGAACGGCAGACCTGTCCATAGCGCGTCGCTTGCAGTCGTATGCGCATTGTAGGGCAGCGTATCGAGGAAGACGTTCGCAAGACGATGCCGTGCCAGGTGCTCGGCATGCGGCACGCGGTCTGCAAAGACGAGACGCGACGGATCGATCTTGAGCGCCGCTGCCGCATCGCGTAGCCGATTGCTGGCCGCTTCGTTCGCGCGCAGAAGCCACAGCACACTGCCCTCGACGCGACTGAGCAGGCGCATCCACACCTCGAACACAGGCCGTCTGATCTTGAACGTGTTGTTGAAGCAGCAGAACACGAAGCCGGAGGCCGGCAGTCCGGCCGCCTCCCGTGTCGGCGTCTCCTCCGCAACGACCCGCTTGGTGTCGTTCGGCTGATAGCAGTCAGGCAGATGGACGATCTTCTCGGTCACATATTGCTGTTCGTCGAGCGGCAGCACGATCGGATCGGCAATCAGGTAATCCATGAACAGCGCCGCCATGGTGCCCGGATAGCCGAGATAGTTCACCTGGAGCGGGGCGGCGCGGGCGGCAAAAATGCCGGGGCGACAATCCTGCGTGTAGCCCTTGAGATCGATGGCGATGTCGGTACCGAGGTCGCGGATCAGCTTCGCCGCGGCGGCGTCGGTCATTCCAGCGACATCGTGGAAATCGTCGAACGCCGCGAGGAGACGGGCCCTCATCTCGCTCAAATCGTCGCCGCCGAGCGCGATCCCGGTCACGGTGAATTTGGTGCGGTCATGCCGCTCGATCAGGTCGGCGATCAAATGAGCGGTGGCGTGGTTGCTGAAATCGGCCGACACGTAGGCGAGCTTGATCGTGCCGTCGCGCTTCACGAGACCAGCCCGCGACACCGGTGAGGGCGCCGGCAGTTCCTTGCGCACGAAGTTCACGGCCGCGGACGCGTGCAGGCGCGGCTCGTCGGTGAGATTGAGCATCAGGAACGGCGCCACCACCATTCCCGCTTCGGCCCGGCTGAGCACGTCCGCACCGTAGCGGTCGGTCTTGTCGAAATCGCACAGCGTCAGCGCCGTAAAAGCCGCACCGCCGAGCGCGTGAGGATTGCCGGGCTCGATCGCAAGGGCCTTCTCCTGACTGACGAGCGCCTCGGCGGGCTTTCCCGCGATCCGCAGCAGCTCGCCGCGCTCATAAAGCGCGCCGACATCGTCGGGCTTGAGGGCGAGCAGCTTTTCGAATCCAGCCAACGCCTCGTCGCGCCGGCCGAGATCGCGCAGCGCCGCGGCGCGATTGCGCAGCGCCGAAATGCTTTCCGGTGCAAACCTCAGCGCCTCCTCATAAGCAGCGAGCGCTTCGGCGATGCGTCCGACCTTGTGGGCGGCGCCGCCGAAATTGATCAGCACATCGACATGCTTGGCATTGCGGCTGATGGCGGTACGGGCGACAGCAAGCGCCTCCTCGTTGCGGTTGAGCATCAGCAGGATCGCGATCTTGTTGGTCAGCGCCCCGCCGTGATCCGGCTGCAACCTCAGCACCTCGTCATAGCTCGCGAGCGCCCGCGCGTGACGTCCGAGTTCCTTGAGGGCATTGCCGCGGTTGAACAGGGCCTGGGGCGAGTTCGAGCGCCATGTCAGCGCCTGATCGCAGCTTGCCAGCGCCTCTTCGACGCGGCCGAGATCAAGGAGCGCGGCGCCGCGGTTGCTGAGCGCGTCCGCATAGTCGAAACGCAATGCAAGCGCGCTCTCGTAGGCGGTCAGCGCCTCGGCCGGACGCGCGAGCGCCCGCAACGCATTCCCGCGATTGTTCAGCGCCTCGGGGACCGACGGCCGCAATGCGAGAGCGCGATCGGACTGAGCGAGCGCGCCGGCAAAGTCGCCGATGTCGTGCAAAGCGACGCCAAGATTGAGCGCCGCCTCGGAGGAGCGCGGCCGCAACTTGGCGGCAAACGTCAACAACGGCACGGCATCGGACGGCTTGCCCTGGGCAATCTTGATTACCCCGGCGAGATGCAGGGCGTCGAAATGTTCCGGATGGGCCTTCAGATAGCCGGCGCAGGCCGCCGCCGCCTCGTCCAGCCGGCCTTCTTCGTAACACTGGACCGCATGTTCAATGGCCCGGGGCAGTTCAGGGCCTTTGGATTCGGGCGGAAGCGACATGGCGGCGAAAGACCGATCATTCCCAAACAATCATGGCCGCTGACGGCGACCTGCGAACTGCGACAGTCTATACCCGAGCGGAGCAACTATCGGCGCTTGGTTTCTTAAGCGCAGCAAGGTATCAAGCCAAGATCGAGCATTACCATCCGAAATAACGATGAAAGCGGAGTTTTGCCATGGCCTTAACCATGATTGACAAGGTGGCAGCACGGACCGACCAGACCCAATGGGCGCCGGCGCTGCGAGCCGAATTCGACCGCGAGGCCAGTCAACCCAATGGCTGCGTCGGCAGCGAACTCGTTTCGGAAACCGACAAGGTACGGGTGTGGACAATCCGCCTGAAGCCCGGCCAGCGCTTCGGCTTCCACCGCCACGTGCTCAATTATTTCTGGTCGGCGATCACTCCGTGTCGCGGGCGCCAGCACCTGATGGACGGCTCGACGGTAGAATACACCTATGCCCCCGGCGAGACCCGCCACGAGACCTATGGCAAGGGCGAGTTCAAGGTGCACGACCTCGAAAACATCGGCGACAGCGAAATGGTGTTCATGACGGTCGAATTCCTCGACAGCGCCAACGCTCCGCTGGCGATTCCGGACAAAGTGCGCAGCGCCGCCGCCTAATCCGCTCGCCAAACGCGAGCGCATGTGATTAATGCGTCATCGCCTGGCGCGGCCGGCGTGATTGCCGCGCACGGGCTGTGTTGCTTGGCCTGCCCTCATTTGGGTGAGGCAGCAGTACCAATGTTAGCTGGAAAAACGACGACAAGATCAAGGAAACGCGATTGGTGGGCTGTTGATGGGCGAGTGCGCTTCCGCTGATCTCTTGCTTAATGCTTTGACGGCTGGACTTCTCCTTGGCGGCTTTTATGCCGCCGTGACGGTCGGGATTTCGATCTCGTTCGGAATTCTGGACATCGTCAACATCGCTCATCCAGCGTTCATCATCCTCGGCGCCTATATCGCTTACATCGTCAATGCACAGACCGGACTTGATCCGATCCTCGTCAGCGTGATCGCCATACCGGCGTTCTATGCGTTGGGAGCCGGGATCTACCAGGTCTTCTACTTGTCATTCGAGAAGCGCGGGCATGATCCGTTACGCGGCCTCGCGTTCTTTTTCGGCATTCTGTTCATCACGGAGGTCGCGCTGATCCTCGTGTTCGGCGTCGACTACCGTTACGTGCAGGCGCCGTATATCGAGCAAAGCTGGCATCTCGGTATCGTCGATTTGCCGCTGCGCATGCTCGTTCCCTGCGCGACGTCGATCGCGATGTTCGTGGTGCTGCAATTCTTTTTGAGCCGCACCTTCACCGGCCGCGCGATCATGGCGGTCTCTCAGGACCAGTTCGCGCTGCAACTCATGGCGGCCGATCCCGTCAAGATCAAGCGCGTCGCCTTCGCGCTTTCGATTGCCACCGCTTCCATTGCCGGCGCCTGCCTCATCGTGATCCAACCCGTCGAGCCGTCGATCGGCCGCGACTACATCGGCCGGGTCTTCGCGATTTGCGTTCTGGGCGGAATGGGCAGCCTCCCCGGGACACTTGTCGCCTCTCTGCTGCTCGGCGTCGTCGAAAGCTTTACCTCGACCTGCGCCGGCCCCTCCTGGGCGCCGGCGGTCTCGTTCGGATTGCTGCTCCTGACGCTCGCGTTCCGGCCCTCCGGCTTGATGGGGCGCTAGGTCATGCGCGCCCCCCTCCCCGCTTGGGCATTCGTTCTCAGCTGCACGGTCGTAGCTGCAATCCTGTTCATCGTGCTGCGTGTTGTAGGCAACGACTACACGTTCTTCGCAGGGTACACCGTCCTCCAGTTCGTCGTGCTCGCGACCGCTTGGAATATCCTCGGCGGCTATACCGGCTACGTGAACTTCGGCAGCGCCGCATTCTTCGCGCTGGGGGCCTACAGCACCGTCTTCTTCTACAAGTTCTATCCCATGCCGATCCCGGTGCTGGTCGTCCTCGGCGCGGCGGTGTCGGGGCTCGTTGGTCTCGGCATGGGCTACCTGACGCTGCGCCTGCGCGGCGCATTCTTCGCCATCGCGACACTTGCACTTGCCGTGGTGCTGCAAACGCTGGTGGTGAACTGGGAGTACGTCGGCGGCTCGCGGGGCGCCTACGTGATCCGACCGTCGGACATCCTCGGCCTGCCCTACATCCAGTATCTGTTCCTGGTGATGCTGGCGCTTTGCGTGATCTCGCTCGGCATCGCCCACGCCATTGAGCATTCCAAGCTCGGCTACGGCTTTGCAACGATCCGCGACGATGAACTGGCCGCTGAAGCCTCCGGCGTGCCGACGCTTCATCTCAAACTTATCGCGACGACGATATCCGGCGCCCTGATGGGCATGGCCGGTGCGCCGTTTCCCTACTACATCAGCTACCTCCAGCCCTCCTCGGCGTTCGCGCTCGATTACGCGGTGAATTCGATCGCGATGCCGATGATCGGCGGTGCGACGACCTGGGCGGGTCCCCTGCTCGGCGCAATCTTGCTCGGCACGCTGGAGCAGATCACCACTGTCACCATCTCCTCGGCGGTCAATCTGCTGATCGTCGGCGTCTTGCTGGTCGGCTTCGTCATCATTGCGCCGAACGGGATCGTCGGCCTGATGAACGAGTTTCTCCGGGCCGCTTCGCCATCGCATCCCGACGCCCGTTCGCTCTCCATTATTGCGATCGCGAGCTATTGTTTCCTCGCCGGCATACTGGTGCTGGTGTTCAGCCTTGCCGTCGCGACCAAAGCCGGGCCGGCTTCGACCGCCTACGCCCTTGCCGGCTCGCTCCTCGCGATCCTGTTTGTCGCGGCAGCATTGGGATTGCTGAAGCTCCAAAGCTGGAGCCCGGCACTTGCCGTCGCCGTACTTGCAATTGCAGCGTTGGTCGTTGGCGCTGACGCCGTGACCGGCGGCGCCGTCGTGCAAGCGCCCGTTGCTCTCGGCGGCGTCCTTCTCGCGGCCCTCGCGGCGATCGTGCTCATGTCGCGGCCGGTCCGCGACCTCTATCGCCGACACAAGCTCGTTCCCGGAGCAGCGACATGAAACCGCTGCTCGAAGTGAGCGGACTGGGCAAGAGGTTCGGCGGCTTTGTCGCGCTCGACAACATCGACCTCGCGATCCCGCCCGGGGAGCGTGTCGGCCTGATCGGCCCCAACGGCTCAGGCAAGAGCACGCTCGTCAATTGCCTGTGCGGCGCGCTCACCAACGAGGTTGGCACCGTGAAGTTCGAGGGGCGCGACCTCGTCGGGCTCGCCGCTCATGCGCGCACGCGGCTCGGGCTTTCGCGCACCTTCCAGTTGCCGCGGCCGTTCGCCAGCATGTCGGTCGCTGACAACATGCGGGTGCCGTTACTCTACGCAGTCAACGCCAGGCGCAAGCCGGCACTGTCCGGCTCCGAGATCGCGAGCCGTTGCGAGGAGCTGTTAGCGCTCGTCGGCCTCGCCGACCGGGCGCGCCACGACCCGCGCGATCTCACCCAGGTCGATATGCGCAAGCTTGAACTTGCCCGCGCCATGGCGGCCGAGCCCAAGCTTCTGATCGCCGACGAAGCCATGGCCGGGCTCTCCCACTCCGAGGTCAACGACATCGTTGCGTTACTGATCCGCCTCAATGAGCGCGGCATCACCGTGATCATGATCGAGCACATCATGCGCGCGGTGATGACGTTCTCCCAACGCCTCGTCGTGCTCGTTTCGGGCCGCAAGATCGCCGACGGCAAGCCCGACGTGGTTATCCGCGATCCCGAGGTCGAGAGGGCGTATCTTGGCCAATAGCATCACCATCAGCGGCGTCGATGCCTCCTACGGGGCCGTGCGCGTGCTGGAGGACGTCTCGATCGAGATTCGCGGCGGCGAGACAGTGGTGCTGCTCGGCACCAACGGCAACGGTAAGAGCACGCTCATGAAAAGCATCATGGGCATCGTGCGGCCGAAAGCCGGCTCGATCGTCGCCGAGATCGAAGGCGTGCGCCACGACCTCGTCGGTCGTGCGACCGAGGACATCGTCGATCTCGGTATCGCGCTTGTGCCGGAGGGCCGGCGACTGTTTCCCCGGCTCACTGTCGAGGAGAATTTGCTGCTTGGCGCGTTCCGCCCCAAGGCGCGAGCGCAGATCAAGACAAACATGGAATTCTGCTTCACGGCATTTCCGCGCCTCGCCGAGCGCCGGCGCCAGCTTGCCGGCTCGATGAGCGGCGGCGAGCAGCAGATGCTCGCGCTCGGCCGTGCGCTAATGCTGGCGCCGCGCATCCTCCTCGTCGATGAGCCTTCGGTTGGGCTTGCCCCCGTGCTGGTCGCCCGCACCATCGACGCCATCAAGGAGCTCAAGGATCAGTACAAGTTGACCGTACTGATGGCCGAGCAGAATTTTCCCCAGGCGCTCCGCATCGCCGATCGCGGCTATGTCATCGTCCACGGCAAGATCGCGTTCGAGGGGAAATCCGCCGACGAACTCAACAACAACGATCTGATCCGCAAATTCTATCTGGGCCTATGAGCCGCACGATGCGGTTCAGCTGCGAGGCGCCGTAGGGTGCGCAAAGCGAAGCGTGCGCACCGCTCCTCGATGTGGCGGTGCGCACGGCGGACCGATGTCCTTGCCAATGAATGCCGGTTCTTGGCCGCCTTTGCGCACCCTACGGGTTCGCGCTGTCGGCTTACTTCGCCTTTTCGTACGGATAGATCGCGTTGCCGGACTTGAACTCGGCCGGCGTGACCACCGTCTGCGTTCCCATAGTGCGAAACTGTTCGAGGTCGTTACCCTTGATGTCGTGGAATTGAATCTGCAGCATCCGCGACTTTGCCCATTCTCCGTCGGGGCCGAATTTCACGTCGCCGATCATCGTCTTGAACGAGTTGGCACGCATGTAGTCGGCGAGCTTCTGGTCATCGAGGGACTTGGTTGCCTCGACGGCTTGCGCCAGCACTTGAAGCTGCGCGTAGGCCCACGGCCCCATGTAATAGCCGAGCGGATCAACGCCTTCGGCCGGAGCCTTGGCCTGATAGGTCTTCAGGAATGCGTCGATCCCGGCGAACTCCAGCTTCGGCACCGGCAGCCAGAAGTCGTAATTGACGATACCGTTGAGAAGCGGGCCCAACTGGGTTTTGAACGCGGTCGCCTGCAGTCCGACCATGGCGCCGCCCAGCATCTTTGGTTTGAAGCCGACCTCGTTGATGGCACGAACCATGCCCACCGAATCCGGCGGGTAGGAGCAAATCACGAGAATGTCCGGGTTGGTTGCCTGGATTGCGCGCACGATCGGCGTGTAGTCGGTGGTCGAAGGCGGATAAGTCTTGTCGTAGACGATCTTGAGCTTATGCGTCTTCGCGTTGTCGCGGGCACCATCGGAGGCGTTGCGCGAGAATTCCTGATCCGCTGCCACGATCGCAATGGTCTGCGGCTTCGGATTCTGCTCCGCCGCAATATCGAAGAAGCCCTTCGTGATCGATTCTTTCGGATCGGGGCCGGACGGGATCATGGCGAAGTAGTTCGGGTATTTGAACTCGGTGTTCACCGCGAGCCCGAACAGTCCGATGAAGACCTTCTTGCGCTGCATGATGATCGGCATTGCCGGCGCGACCTGCGCCGTGGCATAGGGACCGATGACCAGATCGACTTTGTCGATATCGAGCAGCTTCGTGTAGATGCCGGGAACCGTCGCCGGACTGCTCTGGTCGTCGTAATAGACAAGCTTGACCGGGCGCCCGAGCAGGCCGCCTTTGGCGTTGATGTCCTCTTCCCAGATCTTCTGTGCGAGCAACGCCGATTTTCCGTTCGGCGCGAGGCCGCCGGTCAGCGCCATGCTGAAGCCGATCTTGATCGGCTGACCGGACTCCGCCGCAGCGCCGCCCGTAAGCGCAGCGAACGCTCCTGAGATGGCGATCGCGGCTGCCGCGATCGCTGAGAAAAGTTTGAAACGCATATCGTTCCCTCCGATGAATTAGTGCGCCCTCTCAGGGTTCGCTTTTGATTATTGCCGGCATAGTAGGACCAATCCGGAGCACGGCGCCAGTGCCGACGCTCCGGGCCAAATCGACGCGGCCTTTATGGTTAGGCGATCACACTGTGGCGTCACATTGTGCGTCACACGGTGGCGTCGCCGGCCTCAAGCATCACGGTCTCGACCTCCCCGGCACCGTTGCGGCGGAAGGCCGCAGCTTCGTCGTATTCGGTCGAACGAAAGCAAGCGACACCTTGCTCGAATGTCGGAAACTCGATCACGACGAACCGACGAAATTTGTCGGGCCCCTCCATGATCTCGAAACGCCCACCACGTGCAAGAACGCGGCCGCCGTACTTGGCAATGATGGCGGGTATCCGGTCAGTGTATTTTTTGTATTCGATGGGGTCGTTAATGCGCGAACGTGCGATCCAATAAGCAATCATGGCACCTCTTCCTGCGGTCCGTCTGGACTTGGCGACGGCAATCAGGGAAGTTTACGGGAACATGCGCGTTCGCCCAAAGATGAAATTCGACTTTGACGGCGCGCTCCACAGAACAGGAGAGCCGCGATGCCGCTGCACCACCTGCAACATTTTCTAATTCAAACCGAGGACCTGGAGAAAACCAGGGACTGGTACGTGGACGTATTAGGCATGCGGGTCGGACCGCATCCGGATTTCAAGTTTCCGGTCTACTGGCTCTACGTCGGCGACACCGACGTGCTGCATATCACCCAGGGCGGCGCCAACGTTTCCGAAAACCGTATGAAGTACCTCGGCCAGCAGTCGAGCGCGACGACCGGCTCGGGGGTCGTCGATCACGTGGCGTTCCGCGCCACCGGTCTCCTCGACATGATCGCAAGCCTCAAGAAGAAGGGCATCGATTTCAAGGAGCGCCGCGTCAACAACCAAGGCCTCTATCAGCTGTTCCTGATCGATCCCAACGGCGTAAAGATCGAACTGAACTTCGAAGCTGCGGAAGCGCAGGGGCGCGAGCCCGAACTGATGGCCTCCTCGCTATCTTAGTGCGCCGGCGGCGACGATCCTCCGCACATCCGGAGACGGCCGCTTTCGCATTGCCCGCGTCTGGCGCCGCCGCTAGTGTCGCGCAACGCCAGCCGGGAGGTCGAGATGGATAGACGCAGTTTCGTCATGGGTTCCGCGGCTACAGCAGCGATGCTGGCGCCCACGGCGCTCGTTCCAGGTGCGGGATTCGCCCAGGATGCGAACTATCCCTCGCGGGCAATTACGTTCATCAATCCATTCCCTCCAGGTGGCGCTGCCGACGTGGTTGCCCGGCCGTTCGCCGCGGTCCTGGAGCCCATCATCAAGGTGCCGGCGGTCATCGATACCAAGGCCGGCGCGGCGGGCGCCGTCGGCGCTCAAGTCGCCGCCCACGCGAAACCGGACGGCTACACGCTCCTTGTGCACATTGTCTCGATCTCCGGCTTTGCCGAAGTGGACAAGCTTTTTCGCCGGCAGCCGAAGTTTACGCGTGCCGATTTCATTCCGATCGCCCGCTTCATTGCCGACCCGTGCGTTCTCATCGTTAATTCTCAGACGCCCTATCAGACACTCAAAGAATTCACCGATGACGCGATGAAGCGCCCGAACGAGATCATCTTCTCGTCGTCGGGCCTCTACGGCGCGTTGCATTTGCCGATGGCGCTCTACATCAAGGCCGCCGGCATCAAGCTGCGTCACCTGCCGACAACCGGCGGCGGACCGGCGCTGACTGCGCTGATCGGAAACAACTCTCAGGCGCTGGTGTCGTCGATTGCGGCGTGCATCGGCCAGATCAAAGGCGGGCGGGCTCGTGCTCTGGCATCATTTGGTGCTGCTCGCTCGCGAGCGCTGCCCGATGTGCCGACGATGAAAGAGCTCGGCTACAATATCGAGTTCTACCTCTGGGTTGGGCTGTTTGCTCCGAAGGCGACGCCTGAGCCGATCGTAATGAAAATCCGCAACTTTACCCGCGAGGCCGTTGGCACACCGAAATTCAAGGAGCTGATGGACAATATCGGCCAGGATGTCGCTTATCTCGATCAGGCGGAATTCCGCACGTTCTGGGACGCTGACGCGAAGCGCGTCGAAGACGCGGTGCAAACGATTGGACGCGTAGAGGGGTAATATTCCTCCCCCGCGTGCGGGGAGGATTAGGGAGGGGGCACACTCCACGGCACTCACGCGCGGTGACGGCCCCTCTCCGGTCCTCCCCCGCAAGCGGGGCGAGGGGACAAACATGAGGGAGGTTACTTAGAGCCCATGACGCTTCGCGCGGATCATGTCGCCGGCGGCGCTGCGATCATCGCAGCGCTGGTCGTACTTGCGGGGAGTGGCGATTTGCCCTTCGGCACGCTCGCCTTTCCGGGCGCGGGCATGATGCCGAAGCTCGTTTGCGGCTTATTGATTCTGTTCGGGGTAGTGCTCGTCATGCGCGCGCCCGCGAGCGCGCCGTTTGCCGACATCGGCTGGACCGACCTGCCTCATGCGATCCGCGTGTTCGTGATTACGGCAGTCGCGGTCGCACTCTACACCACGCTCGGCTTCATCATCGCGATGTCGCTGATGATGTTCGCGCTGATCGCCCTCGAGGGACGCAACCTGATCGCGGCCGCCGTCTACAGCATCGGAATCAGCCTGGTGACCTACTTGGTGTTCACCTACGCGCTCAAATCGCCGCTTGAGCAGGGCGTACTTGGATTCTGACCAGTGGGAACCACGCTCGACAACTTGTTGCTCGGATTTTCGGTCGCGCTCCAGCCCGATGTGTTGTGGTACGGATTTCTCGGCTGCCTTGTCGGCACACTGGTCGGCGTACTCCCCGGCATCGGTCCGCTCTCCGGTATCAGCATTCTGCTGCCCGTGACCTTCGGCCTCGACGCGACGAAGGCAATCGTGATGCTCGCCGGCATCTATTACGGCTCGCAATATGGCGGCTCGACCACCTCGATCCTGATGCGGATTCCCGGCGAGGCATCGTCAGTCATGACCTGCATTGACGGCTATGCCATGGCGAAGAAGGGCCGCGCCGGCGCCGCCCTCTGCATCGCGGCGATCGGCTCATGGATTGCCGGCACCTTCGGCGTCATCGTGCTGACGATGATCGCGCCGCCCCTTGCCGCGTTTGCGCTGCGCTTCGGACCGCCGGAATACACGGCACTCCTCATCGTCGGACTGATCTTCCTCGCTTACATGTCGTCGACGTCGCTGCCGCGCACGCTGCTGATGGCCGCGATCGGCCTTCTGCTCGGCACCATCGGCATCGACAACCTCACCGGTCACTTCCGCTATTCCTTCGACATCGCCGAACTCGGTGACGGCATCGGCATCGTGCCGGTCGCGGTCGGCTTGTTCGGGCTCGGCGAGATTCTGTCGACGCCCAGTACCCAAGTGACCGGTCAGGTGATGGCACCGAAGCTGCGCGAGCTGCTGCCCAGCCGCGAAGAGTGGCGCCAATCCGTCGGCCCAATTGGCCGCGGCAGCGTGCTCGGCTTCCTGATCGGGCTGACGCCCGGCTCAGCTCACATCATTTCGAGCTTCCTGTCGTACGCGGTCGAGCGCCGTCTTTCCAAGCATCCGGAAGAGTTCGGAAAAGGTGCGGTCGCCGGCGTCGCCGGCCCTGAGTCCGCCAACAACGCCGCCTCGACCGGCGCCTTCGTGCCGATGCTTGCACTTGGATTGCCCACCGGTCCGGTGACGGCGGTGCTGATGGCGGCGCTTATCGTGCACGGCGTGCAGCCGGGTCCGCAACTCGTCAATGAGCACCCGAATGTGTTCTGGGGATTCGTCGCCTCGATGTACGTGGGCAACGTGCTGCTGCTTCTCCTCAACCTGCCGCTGGTCGGCCTCTTCGTGAACGTGCTGCGAATTCCCTACAGCTACCTCTACCCGCTGGTGATCATGTTCTGCGTGATCGGCGTCTACACGGTGAACAATTCGATTGTCGACGTGTGGATCATGCTGATCATGGGCGTGCTCGGCTACTTCCTGCGCAAGTTTGGCCTCGACCCGGCACCGCTGGTCCTCGGCCTCGTCATCTCCCCGACGTTCGAATTGAGTCTGCGCCAGTCGCTCATCATGTCGAACGGCCATTGGACGATCTTTTTCTCGCCGGAGCGGCCGATCGCATTGGTTTTGGTCGCGATTGCGGGCGCGCTGCTCACGCTCTCTCTCGTATCGGCGATCCGCAAACGCGGCGATTGGCGCGAGAAGCTCGCCGAGGCGGAAGCGGGCGAGCCGACGCAATAACGGATCGCGGGCGTCCTCGCCGGCTCCTCCGTCTTCAGGCGGGAGAGAAGACGAAGGCGGGCGGGACGCCCGCGCTCCTTCAGACAAGCGCCGCGTTCTGAAGGTCCGTCATCGAGTAGCAAAGTGCCCGGTCATTCGCGATTGGACTTCGTGGTACGGAGTTTGCTTTATCCGCGGTGAGCATGGGGCGAGGGCGAGGATTGGTGGATGGGAGCAGCCCGAAAATGGGACTTTTGGATCGATCGCGGCGGCACCTTCACCGACGTCGTCGCGCGGCGTCCTGACGGCTCGCTCAAAGCCCATAAGCTCCTCTCGGAAAACCCCGAGGCCTATGAGGACGCGGCGGTGCAAGGAATCCGCGATCTTCTTGGACTCAAAGCTGACGAGCCGATCCCGCCGGAGACTATCGGCGCGGTCAAAATGGGGACAACCGTCGCCACCAATGCACTGCTCGAACGCAAGGGTGCGCCCACGCTCCTTCTGATTACCCGGGGATTCCGCGACGCGCTCAAGATCGGCTATCAGGCACGGCCAAAAATCTTCGCGCGCCAGATCGTCAAGCCGGACATGCTGTATGAACGCGTGGTCGAGATCGACGAGCGCGTCCGCGCCAACGGCACCGTCGAGGCTGCGCCCGATCTCGCCGCCGTCGCGCGCGATCTCGAAGCCGCCCAGGCCGATGGCTTCGCTGCCGTCGCGATCGTTTTCATGCACAGCTATCACCACCCGGCACACGAGCAGCAGGTCGCAGCGCTCGCGCGTCGGCTCGGCTTTCCGCAGGTCTCGGTCAGTTACGAAATCTCGCCGCTGATCAAACTTGTCGGTCGTGGCGACACCACCGTGGTCGATGCCTATCTCTCCCCGATCCTGCGCCAATACGTGGCTCTCGTGGCGGGGAAACTTGGTGGAAATGACGGCGACGCTTCTTCTCCTCCCCCACTTGCGGGGGAGGCTAGGCAGGGGGGAGCCCCACGGCACAGCCTCGGAGCACAGGCCCCCTCCCCGACCCTCCCCCGCAAGCGGGAGAGGGAGCAGGGGCCAGGGGAGGGTGTGAGGCTGATGTTCATGATGTCGTCAGGTGGACTGACGGCGGCGCATCTCTTCCAAGGCAAGGACGCGATCCTGTCGGGACCGGCAGGCGGAGTTGTCGGCATGGCCGAGACCGGGCGCGCGGCCGGGTTCGAGCGTTTGATCGGCTTCGACATGGGCGGCACGTCGACCGATGTTTCCCATTTCGACGGCGAATTCGAGCGCACATTCGAGACCGAGGTCGCCGGCACACGCATGCGCGCGCCGATGATGCAAATCAACACGGTCGCAGCCGGCGGCGGCTCAGTGCTGCATTTCGACGGGGCACGCTTTCGCGTCGGCCCGGATTCGGCCGGCGCCAATCCAGGTCCGAAATGCTATCGGCGCGGCGGGCCGCTCGCCGTCACCGACGCCAACGTCATGGTCGGCAAGCTGATGCCGGAATTCTTCCCGCATATTTTCGGCCCGCATCAGGACGAACCGCTTGATGCTGCCGCGGTCAAGACCGCGTTCGCGGCGCTCGCCAACGAGGTCAACGCGGCGCTTGGCGGCGCGCGCGCGACCGAGGAGATCGCCGACGGCTTCATCAAGATCGCCGTCGACAACATGGCAAACGCCATCAAGAAAATTTCCGTCCAGCGCGGCCATGATGTGACGCGCTATGCGCTGCAATGCTTCGGTGGCGCCGGCGGCCAGCACGCCTGCCTCGTCGCTGACGCGCTCGCCATGACCAAGGTGCTGATCCATCCGTTCTCCTCGCTGATGTCAGCCTACGGCATGGGCCTCGCCGACATCCGCGCCACGCGACAGCAGGCGATCGAGCAACCGTACGGGATGAAGGCGCTAGCCGCCCTCAACGATGCGGCGATGCGGCTGTCAGCCGACGCGGCGGGAGAGGTGCTTGGCCAGGGAGTCGCGGCGCGCGATGTCGTCGTCCACGTGCGCGCGCACATCCGCTACGCCGGCACCGACACCGCACTTGAAGTCGCGGCGTACACGTTGTCCGCTTCACCTCCCCCTGGAGGGGGGAGGTCGGCCGCGCAGCGGCCGGGAGGGGGTGGCAGCGCTTCAGCAATTGATGAGAAACAAGAAATTGCTGCGGGGCTGCAGCACCCCACCCCGGATCGCCTCCGGCGATCCGACCCTCCCCCTCCAGGGGAGGGTGAATTACTTGCCAAGCTCAAATCAGGCTTCGAGGCGGCGCACAAGGCACGCTTTGGCTTCATCGATGAGACCAAGGACCTCGTCATCGAGGCGGTGTCGGTCGAGGCGGTCGGAGGCGGCGCGAAGTTCGCAGAGCCAGCGCTGCCCCTCACAGCACAGCCCCTCCCCGCTCCGACGCAACCCACGCGCTTTTTTTCCGGAGGCAAATGGCGTGACGCTGCGGTTTTCACGCGCGACCAGCTTGCCCCCGGCCACAAAGTCGCGGGTCCGGCGATTCTGATCGAGCCGCACCAGACCATCGTCGTCGAAGATGGCTGGCAGGCGGAGGTGACAGCCAAGAACCATCTCGTGCTCGCGCGGGTCGTTCCGCTCACCCGCGGCCATGCGATTGGCACCGAGGCCGATCCGGTCATGCTCGAGGTCTTCAATAATCTCTTCATGTCGATCGCCGAGCAGATGGGAGTGTCGCTGCAGAACACCGCCTATTCGGTCAATATCAAGGAGCGGCTCGATTTCTCTTGTGCCGTCTTCTCCACCGATGGCTCGCTCGTCGCCAACGCGCCCCATGTGCCGGTGCATCTCGGCTCCATGGACCGCGCAGTCGAAACGATCATTCGTGAGAACGCCGACATTCGCCCGGGCGACGTCTACGCGATCAACGCGCCCTACAACGGCGGCACCCATCTCCCCGACATCACGGTTTGCACGCCGGTGTTCGACGACGCCGGGCGCAACATCCTGTTCTGGGTCGCGAGCCGCGGCCATCACGCCGATATCGGCGGCATCTCGCCAGGATCGATGTCACCGCTCGCGCGCACCATCGAGGAGGAAGGCGTCTACATCGACAACTTCAAACTGGTCGATCGCGGTCGCTTTCGGGAAGCCGAGCTTTACGCGCTGCTCAAGGGCGCCAAATATCCTGCACGCAATCCGCTGCAGAACGTCAATGATTTGAAGGCGCAGATCGCCGCCAACGAAAAAGGCGCGCAGGAATTGCGCAAAATGACGGCGCAGTTCACGCTGCCGGTCGTCGAAGCCTATATGCGCCACGTCCAGGACAACGCCGCCGAAAGTGTGCGGCGGGTCATCGATCGCCTGCACGATTCAGCGTTCGCCTCCGAGACAGACCAGGGCGCGGTGATCCGGGTCAAGATCACGGTCGACAAGGAAAAGCGTGAGGCAACGGTCGACTTCACCGGGACGTCGCCGCAGCAGCCGTCGAATTTCAACGCGCCTGAGCCGGTGACGCGCGCGGCCGTGCTCTACGTATTCCGCGTCATGGTCGATGACGAGATTCCGCTCAATGCGGGCTGCCTGCGGCCGATCCACATCATCATTCCAAAGCGATCGATGCTGTCGCCCGAGTATCCGGCCGCGGTGGTCGCCGGCAACGTGGAAGTGAGCCAGGCCGTGACCGACACATTGTTCGGCGCGCTTGGCGCACTCGCGTCGGCGCAGGGGACCATGAACAATCTCAATTTCGGCAATGCCCGCCACCAGTATTACGAGACGATCTGCTCGGGGTCGCCGGCGGGTCCCGGCTTTAACGGCACCGACGCCGTCCACACCCACATGACCAACACGCGCCTCACCGATCCCGAAGTTTTGGAATTCCGCTATCCGGTGATGCTCGAAGATTTTCACATCCGGAAAGGTTCGGGCGGGCGCGGCAAGTGGCATGCGGGCGACGGCATTCGCCGCACCATCCGTTTTCTCGAGCCGATGGAATGCACGATCCTGTCGGGCCACCGTCGCGTGCCGCCGTTTGGGCTTGAGGGCGGCGAGCCCGGCCAGATCGGTGAGAACTGGATCCGCCGCCGCGATGGCCGCATGGAGCGCCTCGAGGGGGCCGATGCCACGAACGTCGAGGCAGGCGACGCCGTCATCATCCAGACGCCGACCGCCGGAGGCTACGGCAAAGCGTAGCCTCCAAAGTCGTGTCCTACGCCTTCTGCTGGATGGCGGACACAATCCACGAACCGCCCCGGACGCGGCGGAACGTCCACAGTTCCGTCGCTTCCTGCGGGCGAGTGGCATCGCCCTCGACCACGCGCCCGCTGCCGCGCTCGACCGCGCAGTCGATCAACGAGAAGCGCATGGCGACGGTGGCGTACTCGGTGTCGCCTTCGCGCCACGCTTCGGCAAGATCGCCCTGCAACAGTTTCACGTCGGAGATGCGATTGACGACACCGCGGGCGGCGTTCTTGGCAAGGTCCTCCGAGAGATAGGAGAGCATTTCCGGAGTCGTGCGGCTGCGCAGCGCGGCGATATCTTCGGCGCTGTACGCCGTCTGGATTTCGCCGAGGAGGCGCTCGAAGGCGTCGTAATCGGTGCCGGTGATGCCGACGTCGTCGCTGCGTTGCGCTGGTCCGCCGCCGAGCGATGCGCCACCGAAATACGAAGTCTGCTGCGGGGTGACGACACGATAGGGATTACTAGAAGGATTGCTCGCGTACGCGGGCATGTTGCGGCGCTGGAAAAAGCGCCACAGCATCATGCCGATGAAGGCGATGAGACCGAGCTGCAGCAGGAGCCCGATAAACGAGAAGAATCCGCCGAGCCCAAAGCCGAAACCGTGGCCGAACAGCATGCCCAGCAGGCCTGCCGCCAGGAAGCCCGAAAGGAAGCCACCGAGCATACCGCCGCGATTGAAGAAGCCGCCGCCGAATGGCGAGGTACGCGGGGCGGAATTGGCAAGGCCCGGCTGGGTGACGCTACGTTGCATCGGCGCGCCGGATGGCGCGGTCGAAGTGGACGGTGGCGCCGAATACGTGCGCGAGCCGCGGCTGCCCGAGCTCATGCCGCCGCCGACGCGTGCATCGACAGTCGTCGCCAGAAGCCCGACCGTCGCAATCACGATCGCAAATGTCGCCAGTCCACGAAAAAAGGTGCGAAACATGATGTTCTCCCTCTTGCGGACAGCCTATGGCCGGTGAGGCCGCACAACGGCGAGCCCGCAAACAGTCGGTCGCAATATCGGCATTGAATGGCTCATTGAGAAGGGGGGCGCAAGTTGTCGCAGGAGACTTGCTAGGAATGCAGTCTTGTAAGGGTCAGGCTCAATCCTGACCTGGTATGCCGATCGCTGCCGGGCGATCCACGTCGCTGTAGGCGAACGGCTCACCTGCTTTCGGAGTTCGGTTTTTTGCGACCGAGCCGGTGTATGGCGCGGCACTCGCGCGCCAGCGGCCGCCGGCGCGCGCCGCCGCTACTTCGCCCGAAATTGCGGTCGGCTCGCAGATGCCGCGGCCGCTTGCCCGGCGCATCAGGTCCACATGCATATGATCATAATGATAGGCGTTGGAGCCGGGCGCGAGCACGGTCATGAACATTTCGCAGGCGCCGGCCTGGACATCATGCAGAAAGCCCTGCTCCTCGGGTGAGCCGTGCCATCCGTCCCGCACCGTGATCCGATGACCGTCGGCAAGCGTGAACGCGGCGATATCGAGGGCGTTACCGAAGGCGTGTTCGGAAATGCGCGCATTCGGATTGCCGTTCATGCCGCGGCACGAATAGGCAGAGATCTGTTTGATCTCCACCACCGGCTGACCGAACCAGCGCAGCGCCGCAGGCTGCACGCGGTCGCTGAAGAAACGGTCGAGCATCGACACCAGCGGGCAGGCGAGCGTTGCGGCCGGCGTCACGGTTGCAGGTCCGATCGTCAGTGCCGGCGCAGCTTGACGACCGAGTGGCGCGGATGTGGCTGGCGGACGTTCGCGTGTACGCTGCTGGGGATAGGCGTCGGGCGGATACTCCGAATAGCCGTAACCTGGGGCGGCCCCGGACGGTCCAGTACCGGGCGGGGCGATCGACAAAGGCTCACCGGATGCGGCGCTGGGACTAGGCGGTGGCGGCACATAAGGCGCCGGCGAATAGACCGGCGGCGGAGGACTGGTCTGGTAAGCCAATGGCGGGGCGGCGCGTCCGTTGCCTCCCACGCCAGGAATAGCGCCGGGCGGGCGCACGGGTTCGTCGAAATAGCCGGAGACTGCCGGTTCCCCCAAGACCGCAACCCGCAGCGGGAAATCCGCGCCGCAGATTCCGGGCCCGTCGATGGGTTTGAGAAGTGAGACCGCCACGCCTTCCTTCACCGCGCCGGAGTTCATGCAGGCGACCTCGGCGTCGTGCCGCCATGGTTCGCGCTCGGCGAACCAGGAGCGCGCGCAGCCGGCAAGCGACGCAACGAGCATAACAATGACGCCGGTGCCGACAAGTCGCCCGCGAACCCACATTCCGCGACCTTGCGAGCGGGTCCGTTAATGGCCCTTCAACAATGATTCCGGTTTGGCCGGATGCCATCGTGCCATTAAGCATATGGTTAAGCAGGCCTATGGGTTCGGCACCCTACGCTTCACCGCGACGTGAGGTCGCGAAGTACCCTGGCGAAGTTGGGCTAACCGTTTGCAAAAGCGCGTCAAAGAGCGAGAGTATTGGCCGCGTGCCGCCCACAACGACAGCTGATCCGCCCAAGCAAAGCCTCAAATAGAGCCTGCATCATTGGGCCACGGCATGTCGAGATTATCAATTGAAAGCAATAGATTGATTGAAGGTTATCGCGCATTTTATGCAGCTATTCTGCGTTGCACCATCAAAAGCTCTTTGCACCTTGCGGCTTTCAGGTAGACTTAAGCCATCGTCAACGATCAGGGAGGCCCTCTCGTGGACATAGCCTTGAAAGTCAACGTCGTCGTGGTTTGCGCGGTGTTCATGTTTCTAGGTGCAATCCTTCTCGGCGCGTTCTGAAGGTTGAACGTCCAGACGATAGCCATACCTACGTGTTAACAAAGAGCCGCTTGCTGCGCGGCTGGGTTAAACAAACACCGGAGAGTCCCCCTCTCCGGTGTTTGCTATTGAAGCCTTCTCTTCCAACGGATGGCGTGAACGCACGGCAAAGTGAAGGCGTATGGTCGCGTGAGGAATCCTGATGGGCCCCAAAACTTTGCTCGAAATGGCTGGCGTCAACACGGCACCGCCTCGTCTTGGCGAGGCGGTGGTCGTCGTCATCGATGCCCAGCACGAATACGTCGATGGCCGGCTGGTATTGCCTGGTGTTGCGCCTGCACTTGAAGAGATTGGGCGGCTGTTGGAGCGCGCGCGAGCGCTGGAAACGCCGATCATTCACATCGTCCACCATGGCAAACCCGGCGGCCTATTCGCGCCGGATTCGCCGGAGGCCGAGATTGCGGCGCCGGCCGACCCTGCGCCCGGCGAGGCGGTGGTTGCCAAGGGATTGCCCAATGCCTTCGCCAGCACCGATCTTGCCGATCGCGTCCACGCGTTGAAGCGGCCGGCGGTCATTCTCGTCGGATTCATGACGCATATGTGCTTGGAGGCGACCGCGCGCGCCGCGATTGATCTCGGACTTCGTGCTGCCGTCGTGGCAAGCGCGACCGCGACCCGCGATCTGCGTGACCCGCTGACAGGCGCGACCATTCCCGCAGCGGACGTGCAACGCAACGCGCTTGCCGCCATGGCGGACCGATTTGCGTCGATCGTCCCGGACGTCCGCGCGCTTGCCGACTGACCAGCGCTAATATTCGACAGCGCGCGAGTTGCGCATTACTTAACCTTATGGTTTACTTTTCGCCACCCATCATGGGAGCGAACGCGAACTTTTTCCGCACAACTTCAGGAGAGGTCCAATGCCCGGCAAGGTCCACTGGAATGAGTTGATGACCCGCGACGCGGAGGGTTCGAAGAAATTTTTTGGTACCGTCGTCGGTTGGACCTATGACGGCATGCCAAATCCTAACGGCGGTACCTATTGGATCGCAAACGCCGGCGGCGTGCCGGTCGCCGGCCTGATGCCGATCGACGATCCGCATTTCAACGAAGTGAAAGAAGGATGGATCAACTACATCGAGGTTGACGACGTCGACGCGCAGGTCAAGCAGGTAACCGCAGCTGGTGGCAAGGTGATGCGTCCAGCTTTCGACGTTCCAAACGTCGGCCGCATTGCGATTGTTCTCGACACGCGCGGCGTGCCGTTCGGGTTGATGACGCCGGCGTATTAGGTGGCGACGTTCGCCGTTCCTGAAATCTCAACGTTCCGATTTGGGAAGCGACCACGGTACGAACCAGCGCTGGGTCGCCCCGCACAGCCTGAACAGCAGCAACGTCAAGGTGACGAGGACCACGAGGCCCGCGAACGCCTGCGGAATCTTGAAGAACGATGTCGAGAACATGATGAAGAAGCCGAGACCGCGCTCGGCGGCGACGAATTCCGCGACCACCGCACCGATGACGGCAAGCGTCGTCGCAATCTTCAATGCGCTGAAGATATAGGGCACCGCATAGGGCAGCCTGATGTGCAGGATTTCGCGAATGCGCGGGGCCCGCAGCGAACGCGACAATTCGATGAGCTCTTCCGGCGTCGCCAACAGGCCCGTCGAGGTCGTCACAACGATTGGGAAGAACGTGATCAGGAAGGTGATGACGATGCGCGGCAGGTCGGAGGCGCCGAGCGTCACCACGATGATGGGTGCGATCGCGACGATCGGCGTCGATTGCACGATGATCAGGATCGGATAGAGCGTTCGCGATAGAAAGCGCGAGTTTGTCAGCGCGACGGCGAGCGGAATCGAAACCGCGATCGCCACCAGATAGCCGGCAAGCGCGACCCGCAACGTCGCCCATATGTGCCCGGCCCACACCCAGAGCGGCAGGTCGTAAGCACTCGTCACGATCGCACTCGGAGACGGCAGGAGGAAGGACGGGATCGCGAACACACGCGTCGCGGCCTCCCAGACCAGCACCAGCGCGACAAAGGTCAGGGTCGGCGCAAGCCGGTCGAGCCAGACTGCGAGCCGCAAGGCTGGCCGCGCCGGCCGAGCTTTACGCTGCCGGACGGACGAAAAGCTGCTCACGGATGTGGTTCGCAGTGATGTTGAAGGCAGGTTCAGCCAGGGTCGCAAGCGATCGCGGGCGTCCCCACGGAACGTCGATGATCTCACGTACGCGGCCCGGCCGCGCCGTCATCACGATGATGCGGTCGGCAAGCAGCAATGCTTCAGGAATTGAATGCGTAATGAACAGAACGGTCTTGGGCCGCTCTGCCCAGATGCGCAAAAGCTCGAGGCTCATCTCATCGCGCGTCAACGCGTCGAGCGCAGAGAACGGCTCGTCCATCAGAAGAATGTCGGGATCAAGCAGCAGTGCTCGAGCAATGGCGACGCGCTGTTGCATGCCGCCCGACAGTTCGTCGATACGTTTGTCGGCGAAATCCGAGAGCCCGACCAGCGCCAAAAGCTCCTGAGCCCGCTTACGCTCATCGCTGGTGACGCGACCGAACTTGTGGCGCATCGGGAACGTCACGTTCCCAAGCACGTCAAACCACGGCAGCAGCGTCGGCCGCTGGAACACGATGCCGATCTCATCGCGCGGCTCGGTGACCGGAACATCATAGATCTCCACGCGGCCACGGGTCGGCTTGATCAATCCCGCGATCAACCGCAGCAGGGTGGATTTGCCGCAACCCGACGGGCCGAGGACGGTAACAAATTCGTGGCGCCCGATGTCGAAGGAGACGCCATCGATCGCGGTCACCGCGGAGCCGTCGTCCTTGCCGAACGTCTGCTCGACATCAACAAACCGGATCACCGAGGGAGTCGACATCGGCACGGGTCCGGGAAGAGAGGCCCGCACCCGGGCCTCATGAGGGTCGAGCAAGCTTATTTCGGCAGGAACGAGCGGTCGACAGCCGTTTCCGGATCGAGCTTGTCGAGCGGCAGATTCTGGGCCTTGGCGGTCCATTCCCAGGTCTTCGCCAGCAACTTTTTATCGTAGGCGCCGGGACCGTCGGCCTTCTCGACGGCATTGACCATCAGGGGGATCGAGGCAACGAATTCCTTTTCGGCAACCGTTGTGTCGACCTCAGGCACGATCGCTTTCAGCGCCGCCGCGGCGGCCTTCGGGTCAGCAATCGCCATCGCGTTGGCCTTCGCATAGGCGCGCAAGAATTTTCGCACCGTCTCCGGCTTCGCGGCCAGCATCTTTTCCGATGCGAAGACCGAGAGGCCATAGCCATCAAATCCATAGTCCGACCATTGGATGATCTTGATCTTCTTGCCGCCCTCCGCAAGCGGCTTCTCGAAGGCTGGTGCGACTGTCGTCCAATTGATGGTGGCGATCACCTGTCCCGAAGCCAGCATGGGCGCAAGCGCCGCAGGATCGACCTTGAGCAGGCTGACGCTTGCCGGATCGATGCCATTCGCCCGCAGGACCAACGGCCAAGCGACGTTCGACGATGAGAAAGTCGCGGTCGCCACCTTCTTGCCGGAGACATCCTTGAGCACGCTGATGCCGGAACCTTCGGTAGTGAAGATCGCGTCGGGCTGCAGCGTGTAGAGCGACATCACCGCTTTAACCGGCACCTTACTCTCAGCCTTGGCCTGAAGGAGTGCTGCAAGGCCTCCCGTGCCCATATCCGCCGAGCCGACGCCGAGCTTGGTCACGACGTCTGAAGAGCCGCGCCCGGACTGCACCGTCACGTCAAGTCCTTCTGCCGCGAAGAGACCGCTCTTAATGCCGAGGTATGGTACGGCCTTATCGCCCGCCGGCAGCCAGTCGATCATGAACGTGACTTTTTCCGCTGCCGCGGCCGCCGTTGCGGCGGTCGCGAGGAGCGTGGCTGCGAACGCTATCCGGCTTGCTAACCCGATCGCTTGGCACGTGGAGGCGACGGTTGCACGGTAGGACGAATGCACGTCGATCACGATAGCTCCTCCTGAAATAGCTGCCTAATTGGGAAGCAAGGATTGAGCCAGATCGAGGAAAACGCTTTCGGGATCGTGGAGTTATGCCAAAGCCCGCTCCTTGCCGGCAGCGGCTCCGGTATCGGTCACGGCGTAGCCGTAGGAGCGGCGGAACATCTCGTCCATGTGCTCCTGTGTCGTGCACGGCTTGAACTGCGGCGGTCGCTCAGCGGAAACGCACGTCGGCAGCGCTTCGATCACGGCCGAGCGACGCGGACTATAGAAGAACGCAATCGAATAACGGTCCGTTCGCCGTGTCCCGTTATTCATCACGCGATGGGCATTCGAGTTGTAGAGGCCGTTGGTCCAACGGGCCATCAGGTCTCCAAGATTGATCACGAAGGTCCCGGGGATTGGCGTCGCGGCGATCCACTCGCCGGCAGCGTTGCGCACTTGAAGGCCACCGACGCTGTCTTGCGCGAGCAGCGTGATGCCGCCCCAATCGGTATGCGCGCCGGCGCCAATCTGGTTGGGCGGCGCGTCCGGGGGCTGCGGCGGATAGTGGAGCATGCGCAGACCAAGGCCGGGCAGGTCATAAACTGCTTCGAAGTGATCCTCGGGCAGATCGAGCGACAGCGCCATCAGCCGCAAGATGCAATTCCCGAGCGCACGCACCGCCGCCTGGTACGCGAGCGTCTGCTCCTTGAATCCCGCGAGATTGGACGGCCACTGGTTATAGCCGAACCCGCGCAAGCCTGAGCGCGCCAACGGATGATCGTCCGGCAATTCCATTCCGCACTGGAAGCTCTCCTTCAGATCTTGGGGAGCCTTTTCCGCCTTGTCGTCCTGACTGTCGAGCACTTGAGCGCCGATCGGCTCATAGCCGACCTTGCTCGGCGATTTTTTCATGTCGAGGCTCATCTTCTCCGACAAAGGCAGTTCGAAGAAGCGTTTCGCAAAACGAAACTGGTCATCGATCAACGCCGGCGCGATGCCATGGTTGGCCACGTAAAAGAAGCCGGTCTCGCGGCAAGCCTTGTGAATCTCCCAGGCGAGCTTTTTGCGATCCGCGAGAGCAGGAGAAAAGCTGTCGGTAAGATCGATGATGGGAATCCGATCGGCAGGCTTCGGCGGCGTGTACACAATCACGGCGATGCTCCTCGCTTAGCAGTCAACTCTTGTTATCAAATCGGAGACGACGACGCGAGGACGAGAGAAATAGAGCGGTGCAAATTGATTGTTCGGCGCTGCTCAATCAATAGACACACCGCGCCTGATTATGCGGTTATTGGCATGATGCTTGCCTCTTATAGAGACATTCGGGGTTTTTTTTGCGAGGCTCATAATGCGCGCATGGACAAGAGGGGCGATCGTCGGTTCGGTGTTGCTGTCGGCATCCCCGGCGGGAGCCGCTGAGAAGATCATCTTTCAATTCGGCTGGCTGCCGGGCGGTGATCGTGCGGCTTACTACGTCGCGAGCCACGCGGGCCTCTTCGCCGCGGAGCAGCTTGAAGTGCAATTGCTCGCGGGCAAGGGCTCGACGGATGCGCTGACAAAGATCGCAACCGGCGCAGCCGACATGGGCGAAGGCGGATTGGACGCGCTCTTCACCGCGAAGCTGCAAAACGAGGTGCCCGTTACCGCGGTGATGCCGGTCTATACCAAGCCGCCGGATGCCCTGGTGACGACGACGGCGAGCGGCATCAAGAGCCTGAAAGACGTAGCCGGCAAATCAGTCGCCACATCGCCGTTCACCTCGTCGAACGGGCCATGGCCGTTTCTGTTGCAGATGAATGGTATCAGCCTTTCATCGGTCAAGATGATCAACGCCGATCCGGGCGCGCTCGGGCCGATGCTGGCCGCCGGGCGCACTGACGCCATCATCCAATACGTCGCCAATGCGCCGGCAACAGCGATGATCCTTCAGGAGACCGGGAAAACGATTCACGTGATTCCGTGGTCGGACTATGGACTGAAGGGTTACTCAAGCTCGATCTTCGTCTCGAACAAGGTGCTGGCGACGCGGCGTGACGCCGTGGTGCGGTTCACGCGCGCGCTCAAGAAGGCGGAGCAGATGATGCAGGACAATCCTGACGGTGCAGCCGCTGCCATGAAGGCGATGATCCCGGAACTCGATCTTGTGACGACCAAGGCGTTGGTGCTGGCGACGCTGCCGTTGATCTTTAACGAGAACACGCGGCAGGACGGGCTCGGCGTCTTTTCGCCGGCCCTCGTGCAGACGACATGGGAATGGGTTGCCAAGCAGCAAAATGCTTCGCCCGACAAACTCGATCCCATGAAGTCGATCGATCTGCAAATCACAGCATCACAGTGACGAACGCCGGCATCGCTACGAGTGCGCCGAGTGACGAGCCGCGCGATCACGTATTCTTGCGGCGCGCATTTGCGTTGGCCGAAATGGGGCTGGCACGTGGCGAACGTCCGTTCGGCGCCGTAATTGTGGGCCCCGATGGGCAAATCCTGGGCGAGGGCTACGCTTGCACCATCGAGCAACGCGACGTAACGGCCCATGCCGAGATCACGGCTATTCGCCGGGCGTGCACTTCGGCCGATCGCGATCAGCTCGCACGATGCACGCTCTATTCCAGCGCCGAGCCGTGTGCGATGTGTGCGGGCGGCATCTATTGGGCCAACATCAGACGGGTTGTCTTCGGACTGACTGAAGCGCGGCTTCGCCGCCTGCGCAACGTGTCCGAGTGCACCGCCGCGCTGACCATGAGTTGCGAGACGGTCCTCGCGACCGGAGGTCACCCGATCGAGGTCGTCGGCGGTGTCTTCGAAGATGAAGCGATCAAGCCTCATCTGACATTTTGGGGCGCGAATAAAATCTGAGATCCAATAATCGCTCTCCAGGATCAGCGCGCCAGCTCCATGATCTCCGCCGTGATCTCTTCTTGGCGCAGTTGCCGCTCGCGGCGGGTGAGAGCATCGAGCCGGTTCTCGATGTTGGTCTTGGCCGACGCCATGGTCATCATGCGCGCTTCATTCTCCGCGGCGTAAGCATGCATCGCGGCCTGGCAGAGTTGGGCGTAGACATATTCCGCGGCGAGGCTTTCGAGCAATCGCTGGGGAGCGAGCGTCGTCAGCGGCTTCTGCCGGGCGAGCGGGCGCGCGAAACGCGTAAAGTCGATCGGCAGCAGCGAATGCCGATCGACCCGAATGCCGCCGCCGCCCGCCGCGCGCGAAAACACGATATCGACCCTGTTGATCGCCCCGTCGGCGATGTCGCCATAGAGCGCGTCGGCGATCCGGCTTGCGAAACTTGGAATGGCATCGACGTGGCTCGCCATGGGCGCCGACCAGGCTG
Organism: uncultured Alphaproteobacteria bacterium; assembly: GCA_963787675.1. Taxonomy (GTDB): domain Bacteria; phylum Pseudomonadota; class Alphaproteobacteria; order Rhizobiales; family Xanthobacteraceae; genus JAJPKK01. The sequence continues at coordinate 439,772 of CAWBDV010000004.1, forward strand.
GTGCAAGGCCACGTTCGCTCGCGACCGCGGCGCCGCGGGTGCCAACAAGAAAGATTCGGGAGTTCTGCAAATCAGTCTTTGCCGCATCGAGCGCGCGCTCGTTGAAGGACCCGACAAATCCTTGCTCGGCGCAGAACAGGATAATGCCGAGGCGGGCGCGGCCCACCGGAGCCGCCATCGCACCGTCCACCGGCAGCAGGTTCAAGGCGGTCCCGATGGCACGCGAGATTACGTCGGTATAGGCTTCGATTCCCGCGAGCAGCGAACGGCCCTTTTGCGCGCGCGACGCCGCGATGCCGCGCATGGCCGTGACCACCGCGTGCAACTGACGGACATTCTGAATCTGCGCGACAATATCGGCGAGACGCTCGGCCATCTACGCGCTCGGCTTTGTCAGGTCAGTTGGCGATCCGAGTTCCGTCGCTAAGGCCGAGAGACTCTCCTTAAGCCGCGCTCCATCAGCTTCGCTTAAGGACCCGGTACGTTCGATTGCTTCAACAACCGGCGCGGCGAAGCGATCGATCCAGCCGGGAAGTTCCGAGCGGAATCTGCCGATCTGCTCGAGCTGCACCCGATCGAGAAGCCCGCTATGCAGCGCCGTAATGAGTGCCACCTCGTCCGCAAGCCTGAACGGCGCGTATTGCGGCTGAGACAGAATTGCCCGGATACGTCTGCCCCGATCGATTTTGCTTTTGACTTGGACATCGGTGACGCCGCCAAAGCGCGTGAACATTTCGAGTTCCAGAAACTGGGCATAGTCCAATCGCAGCGTTTCGGCGGCGTCACGCAACGCCGCGGCCTGGGTTTTGCCACCGACGCGGCTGACGCTTGTTCCGACATCGACCGCAGGCTTTTGGCCCTCCTGGAACAGCCGCGAATCAAGAACGATCTGGCCGTCGGTGATGGAGATCAAATTGGTCGGGATATAGGCGCTGAGATTTCCGGCATCGAGTTCGGCGAGCGGAAGAGCGGTCAACGATCCACCGCCGGCGGCCTTCGCAAGCTTTGCGGCGCGTTCGAGCAGGCGCGCGTGAACATAAAAGACATCGCCGGGATAGGCTTCGCGGCCCGCCGGCTGTCGCGTCAGGAGCGCGATTTCGCGATGAGTCGCGGCGTGCTTGGTCATGTCGTCGATAACGACGAGGGCATGCTGGCCACGATCGCGGAAATATTCGGCCATAGTGAAACCGGCGAATGGAGCGATCCATTGCAGACCATGTCGCGCTGATGCGCTCGCAATCACGAAGATGCAGCGCTCCGGCGCGCCGTATTTCTGGACCGCCTCGATCACGCGCTTGACGGTCGAGGATTTCTGGCCGACCGCCACGTAGACACAGATCACATCCGTCGACTTTTGATTGATGATGCAATCGACAGCGATTGCGGTCTTCCCCACGGCACGGTCACCGATGATGAGTTCACGTTGCCCGCGGCCAAGGGCAAACATCGTATCGATGACGAGCAGTCCGGTTTGGATCGGCTCGCTGACAAAATCGCGATCGATGATGGCCGGCGCCGGCCGCTCGATTGGTTCGGTCCGTTCCGCATTAATGTTGCCGCCGCCGTCAATCGGCCGCCCTAACGGGTCGACGATACGGCCGAGTAGCCCCGCGCCCACCGGCACGCGCACCACTTCGTCGGTTCCGCGCACCCGGTCACCCGCTTCGACGGTTTCGCTCTCGTCGAGAAGAACGCAACCGAGCGAATCGCGGTCGAGCGTGAGCGCAAAACCGACCTGTCCGCGCTCGAAACGCACCAGCTCGTCAAGGCGCACATTACGCAGTCCCGAGACCATCGCGATCCCGTCGGCCACCGCCTCGACGCGACCGACCTCCTCGGCGACCGGCGCAAGCGATGCCGTGCGGACGCGCTCGGTGGCGTCCTGCAGCCAGGCATCAAGATCGGCGGGGCTGCTTGTCACGGTTCAAATCCTCACGGATGCGGCCAAGGTCCGCGCGCCAGCTGTTGCGGATGATCGTGTTGCGCCCGTGCAGCTCTATTCCCGCGATCAGGGTCGCGTCGCTGCGAAACGACAAAATCAGATCGTCGCCGAACATCTGCTTGAGCGTGCTGCGCACGCGTTCAGTTTCGGCATCCGACAGCGGTGCTGCCGACACGACCTCTATGCCTTCTCCCGCCGCGAAAGATGCCAGGCTCTCTCTGCTTTCGGACGACAGGGCGCTGATCTCTTGACAAAGACCATCGAGAAACATGGGAAACGCAATCTGCGGCGGACAGCGAGCCAGCAGACGCCGCGCGATTTCGATCGCAAGCTCGCCGGCGCGATCGATGATATCTAACTGTGCTGCCGCGCGGTCGCGAGCAATGGCCGCCTCGGCTTCGCTGTGCCGTTTCGTGATCTCCTCCTGAGCCGCTTCGAGGACACACGTTTTCTCCACTTCGGCCTCTTTGCGCGCCTCCATGATCAGCTTCGTTCGCTCTGCACTGATCTCCAGGCGCACCTTCTCCGCCTCAGCATGCAAATTGGTGGCCTCCTGGCGTGCCGCGTCGGCATCCGCGAGCAGCCGGTTCGCCGCCGCCTGGCGCTTCGCCACGACGTCCATTATCGGCCGGAAAAAGAACCGGGCGAGGATCCAGATGAGAACCAGGACATTGACGGTCTGGAGCGCCAGCGTCCACCAATCGATATGCATGAGCTCAATGGATGAACGGGTTCGCGAACAGCACCAGGAGCGCGATCACCAGGCAGTAGATCGCCATCGTTTCGATCATGGCGAGTCCGACGAACAGGGTGCGTGATATGTTGTTCGCGGCCTCTGGCTGGCGGGCGATGGCATCCATCGCGGCTGCGACCGCACGCCCTTCACCGAGCGCAGGGCCGATAGCCCCGAACGATACCGCGACGGCAGCCGCGACAATGCTGACGATCTCGATCCAATTCATGTTCCTTGCCTTTCGTTGCTGCTGACGCTGCGGCCTTCGCTGACGGCGCTCGCGATGAAGACCATGGCCAGCACGGTGAAGATGTAGGCTTGAATGGCTCCGACCAGCAGTTCGAGCGCCATCAACGGGATCGGAACCAGCAGGCCGGCAAGAGACAGAACAATGCCGATGATGAACACGCCGCTCATGACATTGCCGAACAGACGGACGATCAGCGAAAACGTGCGCGTGAAGGTTTCAACAATGTTCAATGGGATCATGACGATTGACGGCTCGGCGAAGGTCTTCAAGTAACCGCGGACGCCGCGCGCGCGGATGCCGAAATAGATGATCGCAAAGAACACGATCATGCCGAGCGCGGCATCGGTTTCAATATGAGCCGTCGGCGGCTCGACGCCGGGCACCAACGATGACCAATTCGCCGCGAAAATGAAGAGGAACAACGTACCGATCATCGGAACGTAGGGGGCTGGCGCAAGACGCATCGTCGCTCGAATCTGATCTTCGATGGCGCCGACGATCAATTCGAGCACGGCTTGATACCGGGACGGATTGAGAGCGAGCGCCCGCGTCGCGATCCAGCCGGCGAGCGCAAGGGCGATCATTAGGCCCCAAGTCACGACGACCGGCTGGGTGATCGGAACCGGCCCGATCATGAACAATATCTTCGAGGCGAGCGGCGATTCGATCATCATCGCGCTCCACCGCGAAGTATCGCCGTTCGCGCGATCAGAATGCCCGCTGTCGTGCCGAGCAGCGGCAAGGCTCCAACGAGCCTCGTTATCAGGGCGAACATGGTGGCAATCAGAACCAATCGCGCGAGCTGGGTGCCGAATGGGAGGAGAGCGGATCGGCCGGACGCAAGCATCCCGATAACCCATCGTAGCGTCATGAACTGAAATGCGCCGATCGCCAGGCCGACAGGGAGCCATGCGCCGGCCCAAAGAAGCGAGGTGGTCAGATCGCGCCAGTGGGAAGCAAAGTGCATCATTGCTTTTGCATCCATTGCCAGCCCGACCAGAATCCGATCACCACGCCCACCAGTAGCAACGGCGCGCTCCAAAAGATTCCGGTGCCGAGCTTGTGGTCGAGCCATCGGCCGATGAAGAGACCGATCAGCGTGGGGGTGACAATGATCCAGCCGAGCACGCCGACCTGGCCGACAAAACGCGCCGTGGACGGCTCGCCTTCGGTGAGCCAGCGTCGCCGCCGCTGTTGCCGCGTTCGAACGGCATCGCTCAGGCCATCCGGAGCCGTCGGTTCAGGCGCGGCGCTCTTAGCCTTCACGGCTGATCCCCGAATATGCTCGGCCGCTCCGGCCGCAGATAGCGTAAGATCTGGCGGATCGCTTTCATCTGCAGTTTCAGGCCTTCCGTCCGCGCGCTCCGCTCCGCCTCGACGGTTTCACGGAACTGCGCCAGCACGACCCGTTCAAGATGGTCGAGGTCGTCGCCCGGCACCGCCTCGCGGGTGGCAATCGCGACCTCGTTGCCGTTCGTGACCGACAGAACGCCGCGGCTCACGGCACAAAAGCGCTGATGGTCGCCCTCACGATGCCAGCTCACGACCGACACCGTCAGTGCCGTCAGGAAATCGGCATGTCCTTTGAGGATGCCGAAGCCGCCGCTCTCGTCCTCGGCCCGCACCGCTATGACATCACGATCGTCGATGACGAGAGCGGTGGGAGTTGTAATCAGCAGTCTCATGCCGGAGCAGCCTCCCGGTTCACCGAGGCTTCCTTCTCCCGCGCCTCGTCGATTGTGCCAACCATGTAGAGCGAACTCTCCGCCCATTTGTCGCACTCGCCATCGAGAATGGCCCGACAGCCTTTGATGGTTTCGGCGAGCGGCACCGAGCGGCCGGGCTTTCCGGTAAATGCTTCGGTGACGGAAAACGGCTGGGTGAGGAAGCGCAACAGCCGCCGCGCCCGCATGACGATGAGGCGATCACGTGCACTCAACTCCTCGATGCCGAGAAGCGAGATGATGTCCTGAAGCTCCTTGTAGTGCGCGATCGCCTCACGGACTTCTTCAGCAACGCGGTAGTGCACGTCGCCGACGACCGTCGGATCGAGCAGGATCGAGGACGAGCTCAAGGCATCGACCGCCGGATACATGCCCTCGGCGGCCATCGATCGCGACAGCACGATCATGCTGTCGAGGTGGCTCGATATCGCGGTCACCGCCGGATCGGTAAAATCATCGGCCGGCACGTAGACCGCTTCGATCGCCGTTACCGACGCGCCCGACACCGAGGCAATGCGTTCGTGGAGTGCGGCTACTTCGGTCGCGAGCGTCGGCTGATAACCTAGCCGCGACGGCAAGCGCCCCAGGAGGCCGGAGACCTCGCTGCCCGCCTGAACGAAGCGAAACACGTTATCCATCAGCAGCAGCACATTTTGCCGCTTCTGATCGCGGAAATATTCGGCGATCGTCAGCGCGGTCAGGCCAACGCGCCACCGTGCGCCCGGCGGTTCGTTCATCTGGCCGTAGACGAGCACGCTGCGCTCGAGGACGCCGGAGCGCTGCATCTCGGTGAGCAGCTCATGACCCTCGCGCGAGCGCTCGCCAATGCCGGCAAAAACCGAGATGCCTTGATAACTTTTGACCATGGCGTGGATCAGTTCCATCACCACGACGGTCTTGCCGACGCCGGCACCGCCAAACATGGCGGCCTTTCCACCCTGGGCCAGCGGCGCGAGGAGGTCGATGATCTTGATTCCGGTCTCGAAGATGGCGGTCGCGGGGGTCCGGTCCGTAAGCGGTGGGGCCGATCGGTGGATCGGCATGCGAGGCAAGCTATCCGGCAGCGGCGGGCCGTTGTCCCGAGTGTTGCCGGTAATGTCGAGTAGGCGACCGAGGACTGGCTCGCCAACCGGCACGGTCACCGGCGCGCCCGTTGCGCGTACCTCGGCTCCGCGCCTGAGGCCAGCGGTCGCATGAAGCGCAACACCGCGTACCGTGCTCTCATCGAGATGGGCCTGGACCTCGATCATGAGGGTGCCCGGCAGATCCCATTCGACGATCAGCGCCTCTTCGACTCGCGGCAGCTCGGCGCCGGCAGCAAAGGCAACGTCTACGACCGCACCGCGGACGGCGAGAACCTTTCCCTTGCGAGGCGCGGGCTGTGTCGTCATGACGGGCAAGATCGGACGCTTCCGATCCTACCGCGTTGACCAAGGTCAAACGTAGGAATTGTAGCCCTGCGACGATTCCCGCAGTGTCAGGTGGAGTTGCCGCAAACGCAGGCACGGCTTGAGCCAAGACGCAGCAGGTGACCCGGTGCTTGCGTGGGCGCGCCTCACTTCGCGCGGCTAGAACGTATTGCTCGATCGCGGCGGCGAACCCGTCCTCGGTATTCGCAGTCGTGACATGATCCGCCTGGCTTTTGACCTCCGGGCTGGCATTCCCCATTGCAATCGACATACCGGCCGTTCGAAACATAGCAACGTCGTTGTCCATGTCACCCAGTACGGCGATCGCATCGAGAGGAACGGCGAAGCGCTGCGAGAGCGTTTCGACGAAGGTCCCCTTGTCGAAACCCGGCGGCGTGATGTCGAGATAATAGGGCTGCGAACGGACAACAAACGCCTGCTCGCCGATCTCCTCGCGCACCGCACCTTCGCATTGCGCAAGCTTCGCGACATCCTGGCTGGAGCCGACGATCTTCGAGGCCCGCGCAAAATAGGGGTCGAAATCATCGACCGGGATCGGCCCGGCCTGAATCGTCCGTTCTTCGCGCGCGATGTAGTGCCCACCGGTATTGCGGACGAGCCAGCCCTCGGTCGTGTAAAGCCAGATGTCGGCCGAGAAATCAGCCAGCAGTTCGGCACTCTTGCGCGCCGCCGGCTCGGGAACGTAATGGCTCTCGATCACTTCAAGCGTGGGCGAGACAATGGTGCTGCCGCTGAAGGCACCGAGCATCAGCCGCAGGGACAGCGGCTCGATAAGCATTCTCAATCCGTTCGGTGGACGACTGCTGACGACGGTGAAGCCAATGCCTCGTTCGTTAAGCAAGCGGACGGCGCGTTCGCTCGCCTTCGTCAACTCTTTATCGGGAGTGACCAGAGTCCCGTCGACGTCCGATACGACGAGCGAAATCTTGGCCATGCATTTGCTCCATGCCGCCCGCTCTTCAACGATTTCATGGCAGATTAGTTTCGATGCGCCTGCTTGGCACCAAACTGGGAAGAAACCGATGTCGGAAAGGGTTCACGTCTGCGTGAGCGAGCGCAGCCGAAACCCGCGACCTAGGCCTCGACAGTTATGGATGGCGTTCCGGCTGTCGTATGTCCGATGATCCGCGCATTCGGATATCCGGCGGCGATGATCGAGCGCAGAATCTCTGCTGCGGATGCCGGATCGCAGGCAATCAGCAATCCACCGGATGTCTGCGGATCGGTGAGGAGTTGCTGCTGCCATTCGGGAAAGCCGTCGGGCAAAGTTACCGACTCACCGTAACTTGCCCAGTTTCGCGTCGAAGCGCCGGTGACGAAGCGTTGCTGCGCGAGAGTTGCCGCGTCGGACAGCAAAGGGAGATCGGCGATCCGAACGTTAAGCGAAAGGTTCGAGCCACGCGCCATCTCCAGTGCGTGTCCGAGGAGACCGAAACCGGTGACGTCGGTGATGGCATGAACAGCTGGATTCTTGGCAAGCTCCATCCCGATGCGATTGAGGAGGGTCATCGAGCCGATCATTTCGGCGTAGGCCGTGGGCGACAACGCATCCTTCTTGAAGGCGGCGGAATAAATCCCGACGCCGAGCGCCTTCGTGAGGATCAAGGTATCACCCGCACGCGCCGTGCAGTTGCGCCGAATGTTCTCGGTTGGACAAAGGCCAATGACGGCGAGCCCATAGATCGGCTCGGGAGAATCGATTGAGTGGCCGCCAGCAACAGGGATGCCAGCGGTGCCGCACACCTCCGCGCCGCCGGCGAGAATCTCGCGCACCATCGCGGGCGACACCTTGTCGACCGGCATCCCGACGATTGCGAGCGCCATGATCGGCTTGGCGCCCATCGCGTAGACGTCTGAGATGGCATTAGTTGCGGCGATCCGCCCGAAGTCGCGCGGATCATCGACCATCGGCATGAAGAAATCGGTCGTCGCGATGATGCAGGTGCCGTCCTCCAACTGCCACACCGCCGCGTCATCGCCGGTTTCGGTGCCGACCAGCAATTGCCGATAGGGCTGTGCGGCCGGTTGCTCGGCGAGAATCTGCTGCAAGACGGACGGCGCGAGCTTGCAGCCGCAGCCTCCGCCATGGGCGAGACTGGTCAAACGAACGACTTGGGCATCCATCAGCTTGGTCTCTCGGTTAGCGCGCCTAATCTTTCCGGACTGCTGCAAAAGCTGCAGCTATCCTGCAGCTATCCTAGAGTGACGCCGTTGATCACCGCACCACAAGCGAGAAATGAGCATTGCCGGTTGCGACGGCAAGCCGTTCGAACCGGCATTAACGATAGAACGATGATCCCGTTCCGCCCTTGATCCGGTTCAACCGCCCTCCTGCTCAACCATTTTGATAAGCCGTTGGGCATCATCGGGCGCGGCCGCCTTTTGATCGTTGTCGAAATAGACAAAGACTTTGCGGCGCTGCGACCTCCATGAGGCGATCGCGGTGGACCAACGACGCAATGTCCGGGTCGGGTAGCTGCCTTGGTAGCGGCCGGTCGGGCCATGGCCGCGCACGTAAACGTGGCGGGCCGTCATCTCCCATGGCGCGGGAGCATCGGCATGATCGGAAAGACACAAGGCGGCATCGTGCCTGTGGAGCAGGTTGAGCACATCATCGCCATACCAGCTGCGATCGCGAAACTCGAAGGCATAGCGATAACGGCGCGGCAGCATCGGAAGGAAGGCGTCGAGCCGTCCCGTATCCTTCACAAACTGTGGCGGGAGTTGAAACAGAACCACCGCTGCCTTCGGTCCAAGGACGCGCAAGCGCGTCTCCATCAGAGCAATCGAATTTGCGCAGCGACCGCTCAGTCGCTTCCAATGGGTGATGAACTTCGATGCCTTCCAGGCAAAGACGAACTGTCGCGGCGTCTGATCGCGCCAGAGCGCCACCGCCTCAAGCGATGGCGTGCGATAGAACGAACCGTTAATTTCGGCAGACGCAAACCGCGAAGCGTAAAAGCGCGGCCAATCCTTCTTCGGCAACGCGCCCGGGTAAAAGGGGCCGCGCCATCCGTCGTAAGTCCAGCCCGAGGTCCCGATCAAAACGTGCCGCATCGGCTGGGTTCTCTACTTCAAAAAGCCTCTCGGCCTACTGATGCGCGCAGCGGCGATCCCGAAGCGGATCCCCAAAAAGGGTGCGCGCGCCCGGAGGCGCGCGCTGCCATCTTACTGAGACTGGGGGTTGGGGGGTGGGGGGTGTCCCAGCAGATGGTATTCCTCTGAATTGGTTCGCAGTCGGCGTAAGCCGCTCTATTGCACTTTCCTGATCGTTCCGGCGTTGCGGTTGGCACTGCCAGTGGTCGTGGCGTGATTGGCGCTGCCAGTCGTCACGGAGCGAGTTGCACTGCCGGTGGTCTTGGCGGCCGCAGCGGTCGCGTCGCGCGGGGCAGTCCATGACAGGCACACGCGATCGGCATTCGGCCAGCTCTGCTTGGAGCACGGCAACGGCGGCGGATCTGGGATCGGGGTCGTGGTGGCGCCGACCCTCCAGGCGTTGGCGAGGTGCCCTGGCAGCGCCATGACACCGAGGTTGACCAGCAACCCGAGAGCCAAGACGATCGTCAGGTTTCGAAGAAAGGCCATCATCTCGCACTCCCGCTCGAGATTCTGCCCTGGCCGGATTGTTCCGATGCTCGTTTCCGCTTTCGCGGGCGGCGTGCCTGATGCAGTCGAGTTATCTGTAAGTCGCGCGAGCCCAAGGTTTGGTTCAAACAAACCGTAGATTTTTTCGTAATTGGTTCGATTTTGCCGTCGGTTAGGCGGGCTGCGAAGCGTACGACCGCGGGGCGCGGCGAAATCCGAAATAATTAATTCAGCGAAATCAATTACGTGAGAAGACTATAGGGAAATGCAGGCACGGCAGGGTGTTTGGGAGCGCAGCCTTTACGCGGAGTTACTTCTAGCCATCTGCGAGCCGTACCGGGCCAGGAATTGTCGCGCCCGCTCGGTGGTCGGATGGGAGAAAAAGGCATCTGGACCAGTTGTCTCCACAATCCGGCCAAGATCCATGAAGACGACCCTAGTCGCCGCCTCGCGCGCAAAGCCCATTTCGTGGGTGACGACGACCATGGTCATGCCGTCGCTCGCGAGCGTCTTCATCACGGCGAGCACCTCGCCGACCAATTCCGGGTCGAGCGCGCTCGTCGGCTCGTCGAACAGCAGGAGGGCCGGGCGCATCATTAGCGCTCGGGCGATTCCGACGCGCTGCTTTTGGCCGCCGGAGAGCCGCGCCGGCGGCGCGTCGCGCTTATCCCAGAGGCCGACCTTGCCAAGGAGCGCCTCGGCCTGCTCGCGGACCTCCCCGCGCGGCCGGTGCTGAACGTGCAGCGGAGCGGCCATCAGATTGTCGATAACGTTGAGATGGGGCCATAGCGCGAAATGCTGGAACACCATGCCCATGCGCACGCGGATACGGGCCAGTTCAGCGTCCGACATGGCGGCGCCGCCCGGCCGCACACCAACGCGCTCGCCGGACAGAAACACCGCGCCGCTGTCGGGTACTTCGAGCCAGTTGATACAACGCAGCAGCGTCGACTTGCCGGCACCTGAGGGACCGAGAATGCAAATCGTCTCGCCCTCGGATACCGACAGCTCGATACCCTCGAGGACCCGGTGGTCTTTGAAGGACTTGCAGAGTCCAGTGATCTGAAGGACGGGCGTTGCGGTCACGCTTCGGCAGCCTGCTTGACCTCGCCGTCGCGATACTGTCCCCACGCTGCGCGCATCGCGTCAAAGGCGACAGGGTCGAAGTCGTAGCGCGGCAGCGGGTCGGGGTCCCAGTGGTGATAACGGTCGACGCCACGCACCAGCGTCGCGGTGCGTCGTCCGATGGTCGAGCGGACGTGCGTCGGTATGTAGAAGAAGGCAAAGCCGATGCGGGGCGCCGCGGTTCGGTTCTGCTTCGAGCCGTGCGCGGTGCGCTCATGATGAAGCGAGAACTGGCCGGGTTGCAGCTCGATCGTGACTGCGCTGCTCTCGTCCTCAATACGCAGGGATTGACCGCGTGCCAACATGTTGTCAGGCGCAAAGGTTTCTTCGTGCACGAGGTCGGGACCGATGTGCGAGCGCGGCAGCACCTGCAAGGCCCCATTTTCCTTCGAGGTCTGCGTGAAGGCGACCCAGGCGGTGACCTCTTCATGCGGGTCGAGGCCGAAATAGGCGCTGTCCTGGTGCCATGAAACGTAGGCGCGATCCTTGCCGCCCTTGGCAAAGATCGAAGCGCCGAACAGCATGATGTCGGGACCAATGAGATCTTCGATCGCATCGAGGATCGCCGGATTGCGACCGATCTCGACGAGCCACGGCATGGCAAGGTGGCCCTTGATCTTTAGGCTGCGATTGGCGCTTTCCCCCATCTTCGCTTCGTAGGCCGCGATGCGGGCGGCACAGTCTGCCGCCGATTTCGGCATCCATCGCGCGCAACGGTGCAAGCCATCCCTGTTCACGGAATTGGGTGACCTGCGCATCGGTCAAATGTTTCGCCATCGCATCCTCCATATCATCATCATCGCCGGGACTCTGCCACGGCCAGCACCGCCCGCACGCCGCCCTCCACGGCGAGGCATAACAACCAATATAGCAACATCGCGCAGACAAAGCTCGCGAACGGTACGTAGTAGGTCGCTTGGATCTCGTTGGCTGCGAACGTCAGCTCCTGCACCGTGATGATCACGAGAAAGGCGCTGTCCTTGATGATCTGCACCATCTGGTTGCCGAGCATCGGTATCGACGACAACAGAACCGGCGGCAGGATGATCCGCAGCAGTAGGCGCCAGCCGTGAAAGCCGAAGGCGTGGCCCGCCTCGATGCCCTCGCGCGGCAGCGCCTGGTAGGCACCGCGCAGCAATTCGGCGATGTAGGCGGCGTTATAGATCGTGAGCGCGGAAATGCCCGCGACCACGTTGTCGACAACGATCCCGAACGACGGCAGTCCGTAATAGATCATGTAGCAGAACAGCATGAACGGTGTGCAGCGCATCAGGTCGATGAGCCATGCAAACGCCGTTGGCACGCCGCGCACGCGCGCAATCAACAGGCCGAACAGCAGCAAGCCGAGCATCGCGGCTCCGATCGCCGAGACGACGGCAATGCCGACCGTCGTCGCGAACCCTGAGATCAGGGCATCGCGCTGCTCCCAGAGAATTTCGATGCCGCGCGGGATCATGCGGCCCTTCCCGCTTGGCGACGCTCGAGCACGCGCTGGGTCGCGACGAAGGCGCCGATGATGACGACATAGATCGCAAGCGCGATGAGGAACGGCGGGATCGGCTGGTAAGTCGCGGCGCCGATCCGGACCGCGGCTCGCGTTGCCTCGGTGACGCCGATGACCGCGACGGCAGGACTGACCTTGATCAGCAAGGTCATCTCGTTCACGAGCGCAGGCAACGCAGCCCGGGCGATCTGGGGCAGGATGATGAGGCGGAAGCGCAGTCCGCGGCGCATGCCGAACGCACGAGCGGCATCGAGTTGGTCGGAGGGGAAGGACAGCAGCGTTGCGCGCCAGATCTCGCAATTATAGGCCATCGAGCCGAGGGCGAGGGTCGCAACGCCGGCCGCAAAGCGTGGCACCTCGACACCCGCCGTCGGCAGCGCGAAATAGATGAGGAGCACCAGCGTGACCGCAGGGGTCGCGCGCAAGAGGCTCACGAGCGTCGCGACGGCAACATCGAGGCCTGGCACCCGTCCCCAACGGATGAGCGCCAAGCCAAGACCAAGCGGCGTACCGATTGCGATCGCCAGCAGGCTGATCGCAAGTGTATTCAGTGTCCCGGCCGCGAGGGCCAGGTAATCCCCCGTCCCCACGGCGTGCAGAAATCAGACGTTGGCAGTCGGCACTTCGGGCATCTTCTCGAATGTCTTGTCGAACCACTTCTTCTGCAGCGCGTACATCGAGCCGTCCTTGCGGGTGCCAATGAGGAATTCGTTGAGCAAGGCCAAAAGCTCGGTGTTTCCCTTCACCACGGCCCAGGCGATGTAGGTCGGCTTGGACACTGCCTGGCCGACTTCAAAGACATCGGGCTTCGACTTGGCGATCGATTCAAGGCTCAGGAGAGTATTGACGACGTAGTCGATACGGCCGAGCTGCAGGTCCTGATAAGCCTCGGGATAGCCCTGGTAGGAGACGATCTTGCCGAGCTTGCCGCCGGTCTCCTTGAGCATGTCATCGAGCTGCGGCAGCAGCTTGAGCATCGCGCTGCCAGCCTCGACGCCGAGCGTCAGACCGTTCAGATCCTTGATCGCCCTGATCTTGTTGTCGTTCTTGCGCTTGAGATAGAAGTCGACCGATTCAGCGACGGGGCTGCAGAAGTCCAACGTCTTCATGCGCTCCTGCGTGACCAGGATCGCGGTGACCGCCGCGTCGTACTTGCCGGTGGTGACGCCCGGTAGGATGCCGGTCCAGGGGATGATGTCCTGGCGGATATCGAAGCCCGCCTTCTTCTTGAACATTTCCAGGAGTTCCTGGTCGTAACCGGTCGGCTTGCCATCCTTGGTGAATTCGAACGGCTGGTAGTCGTCCTCGGTCGCGACGGTCATGTAGCCTCGCTTCTTGATTTCGGCGAGCTTAACGGCTTGGGCGGTTCCGCCAATGGTGAGGGCAGCTGCACCAAGCAGCATCCCGCGACGGGTGAGGCCGAATGCGGTCATGGATTGCTCCTGTTCTTCTGTGCTGCAAAAGCTCATGCCGGAGAGGCAAGCATCGTGCCGACGGGCACACATCTCATCCCTGTTTCGCATCCCTGGCAAGAGGCGCTGGCGAGCCGAATAGCGGGCGTCGCGACGCTACCGGCTCACGCTCTTTGCCTGTGCGATGATTGCTGCGCGATCGAAAGCGTTACAGGCTTCTACGAACTGCGGCGTATACGAGTTGGTTGCGGCACCCGTGCCTTTGAGCATGCCATTTGCGGTGTAGGAAACGTGCGACGTCTCCCACTTTTCGGGAATGAAATCGCCGAACCGTGATTCCGGCGGCAGACCCAGAAGCGCCATTTCGAGAAACCGCTTCATGACGTGCGTACCGTTCTTGACGGCGGTCGCATCGTCGAGATTGGCCGGTTTGGTCGTCGGAAACTCCTCCCAGAAGATACGGACCGCAGCTTCCGGATTGGTCAGGGTGAAGAGCAAGCCCTTGGTCATTGCCCGACAATAGCCGGCGACGGCCTCGGGGTTGGCCTTGGCAAAAGCGGCGGAGGTCGCCAGCGTCATCCCGGCGAGGTGATCCTGCAGCGGGATGCTGATGAGGCGGAGCTTCATGCCGGTGTTCTCGGCCGCGCCGAGCATCGCGTCCCACACCACGAGCGCGTCGATCTTCCCGGTGCGCAGCGCCGCGAAAGCTGCGGGGCCGGCTCCGGTCGAAATCCCTGTATACTGCTCTGGTCCGATGCCGATATCGGCTAGGCTTTGCTTGAGGCTCAAGCCGCCGGCCGAGGCGAACGACGGCGCACCGATCGTCTTCCCCTTCATGTCCTCGAGCTTGGTGATCGGCGAGTCCTGCATCACGATCACCATGTTTCCAGGATTGCGCTTAAGCCCGTAAAAGGCGACGAGGTCGCCGCCCTGCTCGCGCACCAGCATCACCGACTCCGGTGCGGTGGTGCCGAATTGGGCCCCATTGGACTGGATCACCTGCGCCGCGATGGTGCCGTTCTGCGAGTTTTCGATCGCAACATCGAGGCCTTCCGCTTTGAAGTAACCGAGTTGCTTCGGGACCGCGTAGAGGAATATCTCCTCGCCCACCCCCATCACGGGGTGCATCTGGACCAAGGTCACCTTCTTGAGCGATTGAGCGGTGGCCACCGCGGCAAAGAAAGAGGACATACTGAGGGTAATCGTCAGCGCAATCGCCGTCCGAGCAAATCTAAACACGCACGCCTCCTCGTTCGACATGAAAGCTACCGCGCGCGGTCACTACCGCGCAGATGAGTTTGCTCGTTGCGCCCAGAAGCAATAGCGGCGTTCGACCAGGGCAACGGCATAGTTCATCAAAAAACCGATCAACCCCAGCAACAGAATGACCGCGAACAGCGGCGCGATCTCCATCGCCTGGTTGAATTGCATCAGCAGCATGCCAAGCCCGGCGCGGGCGCCGACAAATTCGCCGACCACGGCGCCGAGGATCGACAGCACGGAGGCGACGCCCAATCCGGCAAACAGGAACGGCAGGCAGCTCGGGATGATGATTTTCGTGAGCAGATGCCATTCGCTCGCGTTGCAGGAGCGGGCAAGCTCAATGCGTTCCGGTTCGACGGCTTGATAGCCGGCCATGGTATTCACCAACACGGGGAAGAACGTAATGATGGCCGTGATCAACACCTTGCCTTCGAGGCCGAAGCCGAACCACACCACCATCAGCGGGGCGAGCGCAACTTTGGGGAGTGACTGGAAACCGACGATGTAGGGATAAGAGCTTTTGCCGAGGATGGGCCAATGCGAGAGCGCGAGCCCCAGCACCGCGCCGGTCGCAGAACCGATCGCAAATCCGAGCAGCGCCTCCCAAACGGTGATTCCGGCATGATACCAGTAACCGCCGAGATCCCACGGCGCGCGGCTAAGCCCGCGCACGGTCGCGTGCCACACATCCTCCGGCGGCGGGAGCACGTATGCCGGCGCTCCGAGTACGTGGCTCGCAAGCCACCACACGACCAGCAGCGCCACCAGGATCGCCGGCGAGATCGTCAATTGCGGATAGCGGCGGATGATGGTGGGTCGAGCCTCGTGCGCCGCTGGGTCGGAAGATCCAAGACGTCCGCCTTCCATCGCTTCCGCCGACATCAGAACATCCCTCCCTTGGCGTCCAGAAGTTTGCGAAGGTGGGCCGCGTAACGGCCGAAGCGGTCGGTGTTGATGACGGACAGGTCGCGCGGCCGCGGCAACTCGATCGGGATGATTTCGGCGATGCTTCCCGGGCGCGCCGTCATCGCAATGACGCGATCGGAAAGGAAAATCGCCTCTGCAATTGAGTGGGTGATGAACACCACGGTCTTGCGGCTCTGCGTCCAGAGGCGCAGCAGGTCGAGGTTCATCTGTTCGCGTGTCATCGCGTCGAGCGCGCCAAACGGCTCATCCATGAGCAGGAGGCGCGGGCTCTGCACGAGGGCGCGGACGATCGCGACCCGTTGCTGCATCCCGCCCGAGAGTTCGTAAGGATAGCGTTGTGCGAAGTCGCGCACGCCGACCATCTCAAGCAAGTCGAGCGCGCTGTCGCGGTAGCGCGATGTAGGCAAATGGCGAAACTCGATCGGGAGCAACACATTGTCGAGCACCGTCCGCCACGGCAGCAGCACCGGAGACTGGAACACTACGGCGGCTTCCGGGCTTGGACCGCGCAACCGTTTGCCATTCAGTTCGACCGATCCGGACGTGTAGGGAAGGATGCCGGCGAGTACCTTCAACAGCGTCGATTTTCCGCAGCCGCTCTGGCCGATGACAGCGACGAACTCGCCTTCATAGATATCGAAATCGAGACTCTTGAGCGCCGTCACCTCGCCGGTCTTCGTGAGATAGGACTTCGATAATGCCCGCGCGGCGATCAGGGGCGACCCTCGATCGGGGCGAGGCTCGACCGGGGCCGCCATCCGAACGGACGTCATCGGCTGCGAGAACATGGCTTGTTGCGATTGCATGATCGCATGGTTTACTGCCTGTCGTGGGCGTAGATGTCGTGATCTGGAATGTCGAAGTTGCAGCGCGACGTCAGCGTAAGCGGGCTAACCCCAACATACCAGCGAGATTGCGGACTGCGGCTGCGACAAACCGGGCCGGCTGTTCAGATGAAAAACGATGCAAGCAATATGCCACACGCTTGCTCCGCTCAGCTGCGGCGTGTGCTGGCGAGATGGCGCAACGTTCTACTTGGGCGGGCACGGACCGGTGTATGGCGCAACCGCAATGCTGCCGCCTGCGGCGGCGCGGCAGATCGGAACACGCTCCTCAGTCGTCACTGGCGACAGCGAATAGGAGTTCAGGCTGTAGATGCCTATCGAATTGTAATAGTGACAGAACGGCAGAACGGTTGTGGTTCGCTCGACGAACCAGTCGCCGGCGGATCCTGCTGCGAACGGCGCCCCATCGGTCTCACTCAGGACCTGACGCTCGGGCACAACGCTCCATCCTTCCTCCGGCGGCGGGTCGCACTTGTGCATGGCGTCCGCACCACTGGCGCCTCCGTCCGCGATGCCAGCGAGCGCGCCAGCGACGAGAAGAACGACTTTTCTACCGAGCATACTCATCGACTGCAAAAACGCTGATGGACCATCGGCTTCAATGCTGTCTTGACCCGGCCATCCGCAAAGTCAAGATTGGGCCGCTGATGAACTCCAGGGAGACGCGCATGGACAACAAGGCGACGGATCGCGATGGCGCGAGCACGGTGCCGCAATCGGTAAGCCGGCGAACATTTCTGTCGACCGGCGCCGCAGGCGCCGCCGCCCTTGCAAGTGCCGGTGCAGCCCCAGCGCAAGCCCAGGCGCCGATCAAATGGGACCGCTCAGCGGATGTAGTCGTCATCGGCGCCGGCGTCGCGGGATTGCCGGCGGCGATTGCGGCGCGAGACCACGGTGCTTCTGTCATCGTGGTCGACGAGAATCACGACATCGGCGGTCGTGGCATCCTGAGCGGCGGACGTGTCCATCTCGGCGGTGGCAACGCGCTGCAGGAGAAGGCCGGTATCAAGGATTCGCCTGACCAGGTGTTTCATGATTGGGTACGCTTCGACACGGCGGACGCACGTTACAGTGACCGCGACCTCGTGCGCGTGTTCGCTGACGAGAACGTGCCGACTTTCAACTTTCTCATCGAGAACGGAGTCAAATTCATAGAGAGGCCGGTCGGCCCGGAACGCGCTTCGACCGTGCCGCGCACCTTCGTCACCGAAGAATGGCCGATCAAGAGCGAACTGATCGCGCCCGGCCGCGGGCGCAATGGCTCGGGGCTTGTGAGGCAGCTCGCTTTCGCCGCGCGCCAGAAGGGCGCCGAAATCCTTCTGCGCCATGAGATGAAGAGCATCATCCGCGCCGGCACCGGCCGCGTGCTCGGCATCACCGTCGCCCGTGACGGCGGCACCCTCAACATCGAGGCGCGCAAGGGCGTCGTGATCGCCACCGGCGGACACACCGGCAACGTCAACTTCCGCCGCATGTTCGATCCGCGCCTCACCGAGGAATACCAGCAGGCTTGCGAACCGTGGGTTCATCAGGACGCCGACGGCGAACTCGCCGCCATGGACATCGGCGCCTCGTTGTGGGCGACCGCGAACCAGACATCGGAATCGGGCTCTGCCATCACCAAGACGCGCCACATCGGCTGTCGCTGGGGCTATGCCACGCTCGTCTACCAGCCCGAGAGCCCGATGTTCCCACTCGCCAAGGCGACCGGATTGACGGTCGGCGATTGGCAGAACCTGATCTTCGTCAACCAATATGGCCGGCGGTTCTGGAACGAAGTCGACGGCTCCTACAAATTCTTCTCTGCGGCGATGGGTTACAACGGCGATCGTTCCAAGCTGAACGGCGGCGGCCCGGTTTGGGCGATATTCGATGCCGAGGCGGCCGCGCGCGAGAAATGGGAGCCGAAGCCGCCTTACGTCGATCGCGACGGGTACTTCTTCAGTGCCGACACCATCGCCGAACTCGCCGGCAAGATCGTCAATCCGTATCAGAAGACGCCGATGTCGGGCGCCGCGTTGGAGGAGACGGTGAACCGGTACAACGGCTTTGTCGCGGCCGGCAAGGACCCGGACTTCAACAAGCCAACGCCGATGTTCAAGATCGCCACACCGCCTTTCTACGCAGCGTGGTCAACACCGATCCTGCATGACACGCTCACGGGTCTACGCACCACCACCAGTGCCGAGGTGGTCGATACACGCGGCGCGGCTATTCCGGGGCTCTATTGTGCCGGCGAATCCCAGGGCGGCTTTGCGCAGCATGGGCTCGCGCGTTGTCTCGTGTTCGGCCGCATTGCCGGTCGTCACGCGGCTACGCGAACCGGATGATGATGTTCCTGCGAGATACGATCCTGGACGCGCCACGATGACAGAGGGCAACGCAGCCGAACATATCGTGGTGCTGGGATTGAATGAGGCGGCGCCGCTGGAGGTGACGGCTGGTACGAAGTTCGCGCTGCAGGTGCGCCTCGCGTGCGCCTCCGGCTGCGATCTTTCCGGTGTGCCAATCATGGTCGCCGCGCCGGACGGTTCGACGAGCCAAGCCGAGAAGCTCGATCCTACAGCGAACGGTGACGATGCCGACGTCCAGCAGATCGCGCTGACGGCGCCGCGCACCATCGGCGAATACGTATGGCGCCTTTCCGCAGGCGGTTACGACATCGCCGGCACGCGCCATGAGGCAAACGTCCTTGATGTCGCCGTTAAAGCGAAGCCGCATCCGACAAGTCTCGCGGTATGGGCGATCCCCTCCCCCGTCGTCGCAGGACAACGCTTCGCCTTGAAGGTCGGCGCGAAATCCGCCGCAGGCTGCGAATTGTCCGGCCAGCCCATTGAAGTTCTCGATGAGCGCGGTGCCTCAATCGCGAGCGGCCAACTCGGGTCGACGCCGTGGCCGGAGACGACCGCACTTTACTGGGCCGAACTCGAGGTGGCCGCGCCGGATCAGCCCGGCACGTTCGGATGGTCGGTCAGATTCGCGCCCGCCGACCTCGATCTCCCCCACCACGGCGTATCATCCCGATTCAGCATCGCGATCGTACCCGCGCCGGAGCATCGGCTCACCGTGAAGGTGGTGGAGCAGACCACCTCTGCACCTATCGCCGACGTGTGGATTCGGCTCGGCCCCTACAAGGCCGCGACCAGCGAATCCGGACTTGTGGAAATCATGATGCCGAAGGGCAAATACGATCTTCACGTGTGGAAGGCGGGCTATGAGGCGCCCGAGCATTCGGTCGCGATTGACGGTGACACTGTCGTGGAGATCATGGCGACCGCCGTGCCTGAATATAACACTGACACGGCATGGCAGATGTGAGCACCTAGCCCACCGGTACGCCGCTGCGTTTTGTCGATTGGCGTGGCAACAATCCAGCTTGGAGAGCGGCATGAATATAATGTTCAGAACCGCGATCGTGGCAAGCTTCACAACCCTCTTTTTCGGCAGCGCCACTCTTGCACAGGCACCGTCAGGAGCTGAGGCGCGCCTCAAATCCTTGAATATCACGTTGCCCCCGGATTCCGCCCCCATCGCCAACTTCGTGAACTCGGTTGCGACCGGCAAACTGCTGTTTCTGTCGGGCAATACGGCAGGTGCCGAATGGGCCGGTAAGGGGAAGCTCGGCCGCGAACTGACCACTGCACAAGGTTATCGAGCTGCGCGGCAGGCGGGCATGATCATGCTGACGAAAATTCGCACCGCGCTCGGCAGCCTCGACCGCGTCAAGCGCATCGTCAAAGTCTTAGGGATGGTCAATTCGGCTGACGGCTTTGGCGAGCAGCCGCAAGTGGTCAATGGATTTTCCGATCTGATGGTCGAAGTGTTCGGTCCGGACATCGGCAAGCACGCGCGCTCGGCAGTCGGCATGGCCGGATTGCCCGGGAACTCGCCCGTAGAGGTCGAAATGGTTTTGGAGTTTGAATAAGCGCGGATGATACCCGCGGCCGCTCTCCCTACGCGGGCAACGATCTCCAGCAGCCTTTGCTCATCAAAGCAATCTTAAGCGCTCTTCGAGCGCTTGGCGGGTTTGCTCGTAGCGGCCGCGGCAATTGCCGCCTCGCGCTCGCGCCGAAGCAACCGCAACCGCTCCGTTTTCTCCCGCTCGGCTTGGCGGCTTGCCAGATACTCGGCCCAAGCTGCGGAAGCTTCGAGCTCCTGAGTCTGCTTTCTCTGGAGCTTCGTCGCAGCGCGCTCCTCGGCTTCTTTTGATGCGACTCTCAATGCATTCACCTAAAGGTTCGGCTGACACTTCCTATATATAGGTGCTGCCGATGGAATTGCCACTGTCGCCGCGCCGCCGGCTCGGGAGTTAAGCACGTCAGATGAAAAGCCGTGTCAGCAATGGCGTTTGAAATACTGGACGTCCCGCTCGTGCTTTTCGGCGGCCGTGCGGCTTTTGAAGGTACCGAGATTGCGGCGTCGACCGGTTTTGGGATCGACCTTTCGGGGATAGAGGCGGTAGCCGCCTGATTTGAGCTTGCGGATCATTTTGGTTTCCGCGATGCGCGGCTTGCCTTGTCTATTTCGATTTCCGCGCGGTTTCACGCCACGCGGCTTCGCCCTTCTGCTCATAGTGATCGAAAGCGTTGACCAAGCCCCAAGACTTCGGCTGCCGTCTCGAACATCGCCTTGAACTGCGGCTCCTCCACTTGCTCGATGTCGTGCCGCAGATGATCAATGAGAGCTGAGAATTCGGCACTCATCTTACGCGTGTGATGAAGCGGATTACCGGTATCGCGGTCCTGTGCGGGCATTCTGCTGCATGGCGTACTCCTTCCTGCGCGTAGCTTGAGGCAACCGACGAAGCGAAAGGAAGTTCCCGAACTTGGCAAAGGTCCGCCTTGCACGCGGCCCATCTGGCCAGCGCAGCCTTGACTTTCGAGTGCAGACACTTATAAACAACGCAACTTTCGAGCTGAGAGGTACATCCGTGCGCAATTTTGTTATCGTACTTAGGGGGCGCATCGCCGGGGGCGGGTGACACCGTCCGCGAATGTGGCGATGCGCGACCAGGGCCCATGAGGCCCTTTTTTGTTGCCCGGAATGCCCTGAAAACCTCAAACAACCCCAACAGATGATGGCCCAGATGTCACACGCCGAACCGAGCACCTCGCAAAGCCGCATACCAACGGAGCCGTCCATGGCCACTCAAACACCCCGTTCCCGCAAGTCGGGAGCAACGCCTGCACCAGGTGCCACCCCTGGCGTCGCAAGCGGGACGCCCACACTTCAGTCGAGCATCGAGCCCTCCGTCATGAATGGAGCGGAGATGGTCATCCGGGCGCTCGCGGATCAGGGCGTCGAGCACGTGTTCGGCTATCCCGGCGGAGCGGTGCTGCCGATCTATGATGCGCTCTTCCATCAGGACAAAGTGCGACACATCCTGGTGCGCCACGAGCAGGGCGCGGTCCATGCGGCGGAGGGCTATGCGCGCTCGACCGGCAAGGTCGGCTGCGTGCTCGTCACCTCCGGACCCGGCGCGACGAACGCAGTCACCGGCCTCACCGACGCGATGTGCGACTCGATCCCGCTGGTCTGCATCACCGGGCAAGTGCCGACGCATATGATCGGCAACGACGCCTTCCAGGAATGCGACACGGTCGGCATCACGCGGCCCTGCACGAAATACAATTATCTGGTGAAGAACATCGCCGATCTGCCGCGCGCGCTGCATGAGGCGTTTTACGTGGCGGCGAGCGGGCGGCCAGGCCCGGTGGTGGTCGATATCCCGAAGGACATCCAGTTCGCGACCGGCACCTATGCGAGGCCGAACGAGTTTCCCCATCGCGGCTACAAGCCGAAGATCAAGGGCGATCTCGATCGCATCAAGGCCGCGGTCGCGCTCATGGCCGGCGCCAAGCGGCCGCTGTTCTACACCGGCGGCGGCGTCATCAATTCGGGGCCGGCTGCAACGCGGCTGCTGCGCGATTTCCTCAAGCTCACCGGCTTTCCGGTGACCTCGACGCTGATGGGGCTCGGCGCAGTGCCGGCGGCCAGTCCGCAATGGCTCGGCATGCTCGGAATGCACGGCACCTACGAGGCGAACCTCGCGATGCACGATTGCGACGTGATGGTCTGCGTCGGAGCGCGGTTCGACGACCGCATCACCGGCCGCCTCGACGCATTCTCGCCGGGTTCGCGGAAAATCCACATCGATATCGATCCGTCCTCGATCAACAAGAACGTGAAAGTCGATATCGGCATCGTCGGCGATTGCGCGCATGTGCTCGACGACATGCTGCGTGATTGGCGCGAGAGCCGCGCCGCGCCCGATCGCGCCGCGCTCAAGTCATGGTGGGGGCAGATCGACACGTGGCGTCGGCGCAATTCGCTCGCCTATCGGCCATCGAGCGAGATCATCAAGCCGCAATACGCCATCGAGCGGCTCTACGCGGCGACCAAGGACCGTGATGTCTACATCACCACCGAGGTCGGCCAGCACCAGATGTGGGCGGCGCAGTTCTTCCGGTTCGAGGAACCGAACCGCTGGATGACGTCGGGCGGACTAGGGACCATGGGCTACGGCCTGCCTGCGGCGGTCGGCGTGCAGCTGGCGCATCCGGATTCGCTCGTCATCGACATTGCCGGCGAAGCCTCGGTGCTGATGACGATGCAGGAAATGTCGACTGCCGTGCAGTACCGGCTGCCGATCAAAATCTTCATCCTCAACAACCAGTACATGGGGATGGTGCGGCAGTGGCAGGAACTGCTGCACGGCGGTCGTTACTCGGAAAGCTACACCGAGGCACTGCCGGACTTCGTCAAGCTCGCGGAAGCCTATCATGCGGTCGGCATCCGCTGCGAGAAGCCCGCCGATCTCGACGGCGCGATCCAGGAGATGATCAACGTCAAGAAGCCGGTGATCTTCGATTGCGTCGTGGATCCGGCGGAGAACTGTTTCCCGATGATCCCTTCGGGCCGCGCTCATAACGAAATGATCCTTGGCGATGCCGCGGAGAGCTTGGACGACGCGATCACCGAGGAAGGCAAGGTGATGGTGTGATCGCATCTGGAACTCTCCGGTAGGGAGGTCGGCTCGTGAGGCGACGCGGGAGGCGTGCCTCCGACTGTCCGAGCGCCCTCGCCCGCCTCGCCCACCGTCGACCTTTCCTCGTGGAAAGATGAAATCAAGGACTTTGGCCATGAATACCGCATCTGCAGGCACGACCCATTATCCTGCCGCGACGACGGCGCAGGCGATCGAGACCCACACACTCGCCGTCATCGTCGACAACGAGCCGGGCGTGCTTGCCCGGGTTATCGGCCTGTTCTCCGGCCGCGGCTACAATATCGAGAGTTCTCACGGTCTCCGAGACCGAGCACGAAAAGCACCTTTCACGGATCACCATCGTAACGCGCGGCACGCCAATGGTGATCGAGCAGATCAAGAACCAGCTCGACCGCATGGTGCCGATCCACCGCGTGGTCGACATGACCACTTCGGGTCCTTCGATCGAGCGCGAGCTCGCGATGGTCAAGGTGCGCGGCAAGGGTGACGAGCGGGTCGAGGCACTGCGGCTCGCTGACGCGTTCCGCGCCCGCGTGATCGATGCCACCATCGAGAGCTTCGTGTTCGAGATTACCGGCGGGTCCGAGAAGATCGATCAGTTCATCAATCTGATGCTGCCGCTCGGCCTCGTTGAAGTGTCGCGCACCGGCATCGTCGCGATCGCACGCGGCCCTGAAGCGATGCAATATCGCTGAGAGAAAAATCAGTCGGGAGGACGACCATGCGTACCGGAGTGATTGCCCGCATTCTTGCGTCGTTTACTGCGCTGATGCTCCTTTGCGGCGCAGCGGCGGCAAAGATCACCATCGCCGTCGGTGGCGCCGGTTGTCTTTGTTACCTGCCGACCGTGCTTGCCGAGCAGCTCGGCGAATACAAGAAGGCCGGCCTCGACATCGAAATCGTCAATTTCAAAGGTGGCGCCCAGGCGTTGACGGCCGTCATCGGCGGCAGCGCCGATGTCGTATCGGGCTATTACGATCACTGCGTCAATCTCGCGGCGAAGGGCCAGCAGCTACAGGCCTTCGTGGTCTATGACCGCTTCCCGGGCGAAGTGCTGGGGGTGTCGCCGAAGCACACAACCGAGATCACCTCGATCAAGGATCTCGCGGGACGCAAGGTTGGCGTCAGTTCGCCGGGCTCGTCGACCGATTTCTTCCTCAAATATCTGCTGGCCAAGAACAAGATCGATCCGGACAGCGTCGCCGTCATCGGCGTTGGACTGGAAGCAACCGCCGTAGCCGCGATGGAGCAAGGCACCGTCGATGCTGCCGTCATGCTCGATCCGACGCCGACGCTTTTGCAAGCCAAGTATCCGAGCCTGAAAATCCTGAGCGACACGCGCACGCAGGCCGACAACGTCGCGGTGTTCGGCGGCGACTATCCGGGTGGCGCGCTTTATTCACGGGCCGACTGGATCGCCAAGCACGACAAGGAGACCCAGCAGCTGGCGAACGCAATCGTCGCGACCCTGCGGTGGATCCATTCGCACACTGCGGAAGAAATCATGGCGAAGATGCCGGAGGACATGGTCGGCGCCGACAAGGGGCTTTACCTCGCGGCGCTGAAGAACACCATTCCCATGTATTCCCTCAACGGCCGCATGGATCCCAAAGGTGCGCAGGCAGTGCTCGACGTCTTCAGCCAGTCCTCGCCGGAGGTCGCCAAGGCAAAGATCGATTTGTCAAAGACCTATACGAACAAGTTCGTCGACGAGGCGACAAAGACGCTGGGGCAGCGGTAGAAAGTCTACCGCTCCCCCTTCAACGCGCTCACTTCGTCGGCGGCTTGGCTGCGAACCTCGATCCGCGCACGCACATGCGTCCGCGCGAATCCTGCCATAGTCGCTCGGTCGCATGAAGATGCCCGAGCGCCTGGGCAATGGTGCGGAAATTGTAGCGCGCGAACCGCTCCGCAATGTCGGTGTAATAGAGCGGCTGTTTGTCGATAGCGGCAAAGATGTCGTCTGCGAGCGCCTTGACCGTGAGATCGTCGCCAGCCTCCCCCATCTCATCGGTCTTGCCGTCGACATAATCGGCAATCTTGGCGCGCTCGGCATAGGCGTAAGTGATGCGCTCGTAGTGCTCCTTCGGAATGCCCTCCGGAATGGTCGCATCGATGCCGACCTTCGCGCCGGTTGGGACAATGCCGAATCCCTGAGGCAGACTTGGATCAAGGGGCTTTGCCCGCGCGTTGCTAACGATCATCACGTCGCGGTCGCCTTGGACGCGGGTCGCGATCGCCCACTCCACTTCGGTCGGATCGAAGATGTCGATGTCATCGTCCACCACGACGACGTGCTTGAGGTCCATCACCGAGAGCGCGGCCAGAAGCGCATTCTTGCCCTCGCCCGGCTGCTTCTTGATGGAAATGACCGCGTGCCAGAACGCGCAGCCGCCAAGCGTGACATTGATGTCTTTCACCTGCACGCCTGCGGTGCGGAGCGCCTGCCTGATCGCCGTGTAACGGATCGGCGCGGCGAGCCACGTGTTCTCCCATGGCATGTGCAGGTTGTAGTAGATCGCGTCCTTGCGCATCGAGATCGCCTTGATGCGCACCAAGGGGTTCCAGTGCAGTCCGCCCATCAGCCGGGTGAATTCGCCAAAGCGCCCCTCCGGCCATGTCCAGCCGGTCGGCAATATCTCTGCCTCGAGCACGATCTCGGCATCCGCGATATACGGCACGTCGATCGTCTTGCATGGTGCAAGCTCGACCGGCGCGCCGCGCAGCCCGCCGGCGATGCCCATCTCGTCGACGCCGAGCGGGGCGCGATAGCCCGAACCCGTGATCTCGATCGGATGTGTGCCGATGCTGATCGAGATCGGCAGCGGCTCCTTGCGCTCGAACGCGCGCTGCGCAAACAGGCGCATGTTGTTGGGCGTGACGATGTCGATGCCCGTCAGGCTCTTTTCCTTGACGATGAAGCGGTAGATGCCGCTGTTGACGCCGAGTTCCGGGTCGCGCGCGATTACGACGCCGGCCGTGATCATGGGGCCGCCGTCAAAGATCGACGACATCGGAATCGGCAGCTTGTAGAGATCGACGTCATCGCCGACGAGCGTGACTTCGCGCGTCGGCGACGATTTCACGTGTTTCGGCGGGATCGGACGGTCGATCGCAGCCTGCAGCTTGTGTTCGATCTCGGCATAGGTGTCGCAGCCAAGCGCCATCGCTGCGCGCTCACGCGAGCGGATGATTCCTGAGACCACCGGCATGTCGTAGCCAATGACGTTGTGGAAGAACAACGCAGTCTTGGCCTGATCGACGAGCGTCGAAATGTGCCGGATGTCGACCGGTTGATGAAGGTCGACGAGCTCGCCGGTCTGCCGCAGCCGATCCAGGAACTGGCGGAAATTCTCTTGCATCAGGGGTTTTCCTCCCGCGCCGCTTACGACGCCTTCTTGGTTTCTTCGCTCATGCCGAGCTCGCGTAGAATCTCTTTCGTGTGCTGGCCGAGAGTTGGCGGTGCGACCGCGGGCTGATCGGCGCGGCCACCATCGAAACGTACCGGCCGGCGGATCGCCGTGACGCGGCCCATCTCGGGATGATCGAGGTCGACGAATGTGTCGAGGTGGCGCACCTGCGCGTCGTCGAACACCTCGGTGATGTCGTAGACCGGCGCAAACGGCACGTCGACCTTGGAAAAGGCTTCGACCCAGTAGGCCAGCGGATGCTTGATGAACTCTTCGGCCGCGATGCGGTGCGCGATGTCGTAGTTGTCGATCCGCTGGACACGGGTCTTGATGTCGGGGTGCTCCAGCATGTCGCGACGACCGATGGTCGTCACGAAGTCTTCCCAGAACTTGGTCTGGGACGACAAGTGGATGGTGATGAGCTTGCCGTCAGCGCAGCGAAAAGCATACGACTGTGACGTGTGCGGCCGCAGATAAGGATCAGACACCAGATTGAGCTGGGTATAGTAGCCGAACGGGTCCGGCATGAAAGCAATAGTCGATTCGAGCATATTGACGTCGACGCGACGCGCCTTGCCGGTGCGCTCTCGTTCGAACAAAGCCGAGAGAATGCCATAGCAGGCGTATTGGCCGGTGACGTTGTCGCCGATGGTCGGTCCCGCGATTCGTGGATCGTCGGGCGCGAGAAAGAGGCTCGACATCCCGCTCAGCGCCTGCGACACCGCGTCGTAGGCAGGTCGCTCCGCATACGGCCCGTCTGCGCCGAAGCCGCTGATGTGGCAGCGGATCAGCCGATTGTTGATCGCGAGCAGTCGTTCGTCCGGATAGCCGAGCCGCTCGAGCACGCCGGGCCGAAAATTGATCAGCAGCACGTCGCTCCGGGCGACGAGCTTCTCGAACACGCGCCGACCGAAGTCGGCGCGCAGGTCGAGCGCAAGCGAGCGCTTGTTGCGGTTATAGCCGCAAAAATGCGGGCTATAGAGCCCGCCGCGGAAACTACGGAAGGTGTCACCGCCGTCGGGGTTCTCGATCTTGATGACGTCGGCGCCAAGATCGGCCAGCATCATTCCGGCCAGCGGGCCGGTGATCATGGTGGTCAGTTCTATGACCCTGATGCCGGACAGCGAGCCCGTCATTTGCGCTGATCGGTCAGCATTGTGCCGAGCTTGAAGGGTGCATAGACGGGCTTGTAGCTCTTCTGGTCGATGAACTGCGAGAGGCCGGTCTTGTACGACTGCTCAGGGTCTTTGACCTTGATGGCCTGGCCCTTTTCCTTGAGGTAGTCGTAGGCTTGACCGAAGTCCATCGTGCGCACATGGCGCACGGCCTGTTTGGTGGCGCGCAGCACCGCCGGGCTTTTCGCCATCAGCTTCTCGGCAAGCTTGGTCACCTCGGCCTCGAGCTTGTCGCGTGGCACCGCAAAATTGCAAATGCCAACGCGGGCCGCTTCCTTGCCGTCGAAAGGCTCGCCGAGGCAGCAGTAGTAGAGCGCGTGACGCGGCAACACGGCGTCCGCCACGACCTTGCTCACGAGTGCGCCCGGCAGGATGCCCCAGTTCACCTCCGACAGCGAGAACGTTGCATCCTCAGCACAGATTGCGAAGTCGGTAGCGAGGAGCTGCATGAACGCGCCGCCGACGCAGTACCCCTCGATCAGGGCGATCGTCGGCTTGTCGTAGCCATAGAGCCGCTCCCAGCGCCAGCGGTTGGCGTTCTCGGCGGCGCGCTTGAAAGCGGCAGGCTTTTCCTCGTTGTCGCGGAAGAATTCCTTGAGGTCCTGGCCCGCCGAGAAGTTCCCGCCGGCCCCGCGGATTACCACGACCTTGGTGTCGGGATCGGTCTCCAGCTCGGCAAGCGTGCGGTCCATCGCCTCGTGCAAGGCTGGATTCATGGCGTTCTTCTTTTCCGGCCGATTCATCCACACCGTGGTGATGCCGTTGTACTTCTCGACCTTGACCACTTCCTTCTGAGGCTGCGCCATTCTCCAACTCCTGTGCGGTGACAATGAGATGATGCAATCTTAGCATCGTAAACGGCGGGATCGCTCCAGCAAAAATTCATGGCGCCCTTCTCCCTCCCAGCGAGGGAGAGCTCTTGGGCTGAATGGCTGCAGACGACGAACCGCGCGTCACGTGAGCTCAGGCAGGTTTTCCCAAAGTGCACCGTCAGCGCGGGTCAATCCCGTTGGGCACTGAAACGTGCGGCTGAAAGCGGGACCATTGGCGCGCCGGGAGCCATCGACTCATCGCGGAGGCCGAGGCCAAACAATCGATTTAGGCAACGAAAAACGCCGGCCCGGACGGATCCGGACCGGCGCTACTGTTACGCTACAACCGATGGTCAGCTGTTGTTGCCGCGCGGCGTGTCAGCCCGACGCTCCATCGGCAGCACGATCACTTTCGTGCCGACGTTGGTGCGGCTGTAGAGATCGATCACATCCTCGTTGACCATGCGGATGCAGCCCGAAGAGACATGGCCGCCGATCGTGGACGGCGCGTTGGTACCGTGGATGCGGTAGATGGTGCCGCCGAGATACATGGCACGCGCGCCGAGCGGATTTTCCGGACCGCCAGCCATGAAGCGCGGCAGGTAGGGCTGACGCGCCACCATTTCCGGCGGCGGTGTCCAATCCGGCCATTCGGCCTTGCGCGAAATCGTCTGCGTGCCGGACCAAGTGAAGCCTTCGCGGCCAACGCCGATGCCGTAGCGGACCGCCTTGCCGTTGCCCAGCACGTAGTAGAGATAGGTGTGCGGCGTATCGACGATGATGGTGCCGGCGGCCTCGCTGCTGCGATAGTCGACCACCTGGCGCTTGAAGCGGCCAGACTGCTCGGTGGCTTCGTCGCCAGACTGCCCGTACGGCGCATAGGCCATACGGCGATCCTGCTGGGGCGCCGAGTTGCCAAAGAACGGGAAAAGAGATTGGGCAAAGGCCGGCGTTGCAGCGATGGTGCCGACGAATGCAAGCGCCATAGTCAAGCCGTGGAATTTGGATTTCAGCATGACGACCCCCATTGGTTTGCTTGCCTATGTGACGCCGCAGCCGTGGAAAAGGTTCAAAGCGCCGCCGAAAAGTTTGAGATAAAGTTTAAGTGATTTGCGCCGAGTCAAATTTTATCGGCCTCCGTCCGTGTTGAAAGAATGATGAGATTCAATAGGTTACGACGCTCAAGGCGTCGGGCGGTGAGCTGTCGTAATTCGTAAACTGTCTGCAAAGATCGTCGCTTCAGAACGACGGCAGGGGCGGCAGAATTGTGCCCAGGAGCCCAATAATACCGACACATCGGCTGGATGAGCGACGCACGGTACCTTCTCCGGGACGGCCCCGATCGCCGCCTTGCCGCGCGCTAGCTCTTGCGCGCCTTGTGCCAGCCGACCACGGCGTCGGGGACCGAGTCCGTCGAGGCGAAGTAGGGCTTGATATCGATGAGCGGCGTTCCGTCGAGACAATCGAGGCCCACCACAGAAAGCTCGTTGCCGGAAACTTGAAGCAACGTTGCGACGCTTGCGGCAATTGGGTTCGGCCGGGCTGGTGAGCGCAGCGCAAAAGTACCGCGTTGTTCGCCGTAGGTTCGGGGCACCTGCAGCACAAGGTCGCGCCTCGACCGGTCCATCCAATAAAGCACCAGGAGATGGGAGCAGGTCTCGACCCCCGTCAGCGCAGCGGCGTAGCGTGGATCGACAACGACTGTGCAGACTTCCGAGGATTCCCGCGGATTCTTCGGACAATCATCCCGCCTGGTCCAAGGCGTTCGGATGCGCCCAATGAAGTAGACGCTGGCATCGTAGTGATCGGGCAACGCGATTGCCACTTCACCTTCGCGGATGCCGAACTCATTGTCGGCCATGGTGTTCTCCCAATTTCGCCGTTCCCCGTCAGCCACCAGGCTGGCGAGCGCTGCTTAATCCAAAACACCGGGACACGGCAATTTTTGCGGGCGACAAGGGTCCGCTTACTTGCATAAAGATATCTTTATCTCTATTTTCCGCTGTGCTATTCATCCCACTCTATTGGGAAACATCCCACAATGTCCGACCAGACCATCAGCTTCGACGATCTCAATACCACCCTGAAGGCGACAGGGGAGGAAACGCGGCTGCGCATCCTCGTCCTCCTTGCCGAGGCGGAGTTGACCGTTTCGGAGCTCACCGAAATCCTCCGTCAATCGCAACCGCGCATCTCCCGTCACCTCAAGCTGCTGGCCGAGGCACGACTGGTCGAGCGCTTCCGCGAGGGCTCGTGGGCGTTCTTCCGCCGCGCCGAACACGGCGCCGGCGCCGAGGTCGCCCAGCAACTCGTGACCAAACTCGATCCCGCCGACCCCATCATCGCACGCGATCGCGAGCGGCTGGCCGGGGTACGTGCCGCGCGCGTCAAAGCGGCCCAGGACTATTTCGGCCGCCAGGCGGCCCAGTGGGACCGCATCCGCCGCCTGCATACGGCCGACGAAATGGTCGAGGCCGCGATCCGCAAGCT
Source organism: uncultured Alphaproteobacteria bacterium (assembly GCA_963787675.1). Taxonomy (GTDB): domain Bacteria; phylum Pseudomonadota; class Alphaproteobacteria; order Rhizobiales; family Xanthobacteraceae; genus JAJPKK01. Next base: position 471,408 of record CAWBDV010000004.1, read on the forward strand.
GCTGCTGGAGCGGCCGTTCCGCTCGCTTCTCGATCTCGGCACCGGCACTGGTCGAATTCTCGAAATGTTCAGTCCCGATATCGAGCGTGGGCTCGGCATTGATCTTTCCCACGATATGCTCGCGTTCGCCCGCAGCCGTCTCGACCACGCCGGCATCAAGAACTGCAGCGTGCGACAGGGGGACATTTTCGACCTCGCCGTGCCGCGGGATTCATTCGACGTCGTCATCATCCACCAAGTGCTGCACTTCCTCGATGATGGCGCTCGCGCGATCCGCGAGGCGGCTCGGGTGCTGCGGCCGCAAGGCCGCCTCCTGGTGGTCGATTTCGCGCCGCATGAATTCGAGTTCCTGCGCGATGAATATGCCCACCGTCGCCTTGGCTTCCCGCCGGAAGCGGTGGCGCAATGGATGGAGCAGGCAGGCCTTGAAGGCGTGGTCCACCGCATTTTGGTGCCGGCTCCGGGCTCCGACGGCAAGATCGCAGTCACGCTGTGGCTAGCTCACGATCCACGCTACGTCATCGCCGGCGCGCGCGAGGTCGCCTGATGCACCCTGCCGCGGAGCCACGCGCTAGCCGATTCCATCATGAGGGGCGGCGTGTGCGCGTGTCCTTCGAGTTCTTCCCTCCGAAGACCGAGGAGATGGAGAAGACCCTGTGGGAGGCTATCACCCGGCTCGCTCCGGTGGCACCGTCGTTCGTGTCGGTCACGTACGGAGCCGGCGGATCGACTCGCGAGCGCACCCACGCGACGGTCAGGCGCATTCTGAACGAAACCGCGCTGCTGCCGGCCGCCCATTTGACCTGCGTCGCGGCGGACCGCACCGAGATCGATAATGTGGTGCGTGCCTATGTGGACGCCGGCATACGCCACATCGTGGCGCTGCGCGGCGATCCGGTGGGCGGCGCCGGCGCACGTTATGCGCCGCATCCCGGCGGCTATCGCAACGCGGCTGATCTCGTCGGCGGGATCAAGCGGATTGCTGACCTCGAAGTGTCAGTGGCAGCCTACCCCGAGAAGCACCCGGACAGTCCATCCGTGGAGGCCGACATCGATATGCTGGCCGCCAAGGTGGACGCCGGCGCCAATCGCGCCATCACCCAATTCTTCTTCGATAACGATCGCTATTTCCGCTACCTCGATCGCGTCCGCGCGCGCGGCATCACCATCCCGGTGGTGCCCGGCATCTTGCCCGTGCAGAACTTCAATCAGGTGCGGACATTCGCTGAACGCTGCGGCACGAGTTTGCCGGCCTGGCTTGCGCATCGCTTTGCCGGCCTTGAAAACGATGCTGCAACGCGTCGCCTGATTGCCGCTGCAGTTGCGGCGGAGCAAGTGGTCGATCTCGTCGATCGCGGCGTCACTGATTTCCACTTCTACACCATGAACCGTGCGGACCTTGTGTTCGCAATCTGCCACCTGCTCGGCGTGCGCGCGCAGGAGAAAGCGGCATGACAAGGAGCGTCGAAACCGAGCTCCGTCGACGCGCCAGCGAGGCGATTCTCGTCCTCGACGGCGCCATGGGCACCGAAATTCAAGCGCTCAAGCTCGATGAGGCAGGATATCGCGGTGCGCGTTTCGCCGATTGGCGCGCTGATCTGCGCGGCAACAACGACATCCTCATCCTCTCCCAGCCGGACGCTGTGCGTGAGCTACACCTCGCTTATTTCCGCGCTGGCGCCGACATCGTCTCGACCAATACGTTCTCGTCCACCCGGATTGCCCAGGCCGACTACGGCGCCGAGGCGCTGGTCACCGAACTCAATCTCGTCGGGGCGCGCCTAGCCAAGGAAGCTGCGGCTGCTGCCGCGCGCGAAGACGGCCGGCCGCGCTTTGTCGCCGGCGCGATGGGGCCGACCAACCGCACCGCATCGATCTCGCCGGATGTGAGCAATCCGGGCTTTCGCGCCATCACCTTCGACGAGCTCCGCGTGGCCTACGGCGAACAGGCACGCGGGCTTCTCGATGGCGGCGCCGACATTCTGCTCGTCGAGACGGTGTTCGATACCCTGAACGCCAAGGCAGCCCTTCACGCCATCGCCGAAATCTTCGAAGAGCGCGGGGCGAGCGTCCCGGTCATGGTATCCGGCACGATCACCGATCTCTCCGGGCGCATGCTGTCCGGCCAGACGCCGGAAGCATTCTGGATTTCCATGCGACACGCCGCACCGTTCTCGATCGGGCTCAATTGCGCGCTCGGCGCCCGCGAGATGCGCGCCCACATCGCCGATCTCGCCCGCGTCGCGGATACGCTCGTGTGCGCCTATCCGAATGCTGGCCTCCCCAACGAATTCGGCCTCTATGACGAGAGTCCGGAATACATGGCGGGGCTTCTCGCCGAATTTGCCGAAGCCGGGCTTGTCAACGTCGTCGGCGGCTGCTGCGGCACCACGCCCGCCCATATCCGCGCGATCGCCGAGGCAGTGCGCGGAAAACCGCCGCGCAAGCCGCCGCCCGCGCCGGACGAATTGCGTCTCTCGGGGCTTGAGGCGTTCCGTCTTACTGCCGACATCCCCTTCGTCAATGTCGGCGAGCGCACCAACGTCACCGGCTCGGCGAAATTCCGCAAGCTCGTCACGGCGGGCGATTATCCGGCCGCGCTCGCTGTCGCGCGCGACCAGGTCGAGAACGGCGCCCAGGTGATCGACGTCAACATGGACGAGGGCCTGCTCGATTCCGAGCACGCCATGACGACCTTTCTCAACCTGATCGCCGCCGAACCCGACATCGCGCGCGTGCCTGTGATGGTCAACTCCTCGAAGTTCAAGTTGATCGAGGCAGGGCTGAAATGCCTCCAGGGCAAGGCGATCGTCAATTCGATTTCCCTCAAGGAAGGCGAAGAGGAATTCGTCCGGCAGGCACGAATCGTGCGCCGTCACGGCGCGGCTGTGGTCGTGATGGCGTTCGACGAGCGGGGCCAAGCCGACAGTTTTGAGCGCAAGACGACGATCTGCGCCCGCGCCTACGACATCCTCGTCAACAAGGTCGGCTTTGCCCCGCACGACATCATCTTCGATCCGAACATCTTCGCCGTGGCAACCGGCATCGAGGAGCACAACGGTTACGGCATCGCCTATATCGAGGCGGCGCGATGGATCAGGGAGAATCTCCCTGGGGCGCACGTCTCGGGCGGCGTCTCGAATCTTTCATTCGCGTTCCGGGGCAATGACAAGCTGCGCGAAGCGCTGCACTCGGTTTTCCTGTTTCACGCCATCAAGGCCGGCATGGATATGGGCATCGTCAATGCCGGCCAGATGGCTGTTTATGACGACCTCGAGGCTGATCTTCGCGAAGCCTGCGAGGATGTCGTCCTCAATCGGCGCCCCGATGCCGGCGACCGCCTGCTCGCGCTCGCCGACCGCTTTCGTGGAGCAAACCGAGACGCAAAGGGGCCCGACCTCGCTTGGCGTGACTTGCCGGTCGACAAGCGCCTTGCCCATGCCCTCGTACACGGCATTTCCGACTACATCGCCGAGGATGTCGAAATCGCTCGGCAAGCCGCGAAACGCCCGCTCGATGTCATCGAGGGGCCTCTGATGGCCGGCATGAACGTGGTCGGCGACCTGTTCGGCTCAGGGAAAATGTTTCTGCCGCAGGTCGTGAAATCGGCGCGCGTGATGAAGCAGGCCGTCGCCCATCTGATGCCTTACATGGAAGACGAGAAGGCCCGCGCAGGCGATACGCGCACGAGCGCCGGCCGGATCATCCTCGCCACCGTAAAGGGCGATGTCCACGACATCGGCAAGAACATCGTCGGCGTCGTTCTCCAGTGCAACAACTACGAGGTCATCGATCTCGGCGTCATGGTGCCGGCAACCAAGATCTTGGAGACGGCCAAGGCCGAGAAGGCCGACATCGTCGGCCTCTCCGGCCTGATCACGCCGTCGCTCGACGAAATGTGTAACGTCGCCGCCGAGATGGAGCGGCAAGGGTTCGACATCCCGCTGCTGATCGGCGGCGCCACCACGAGTCGCGTCCACACCGCGGTGAAAATCCATCCGAACTATCGGCGCGGACAGGCGGTCTATGTCAACGACGCCAGCCGCGCGGTCAGCGTCACGTCAGCGCTGCTGTCAACGGAGCGGCGCGACGGTTACGTCACCGACCTGCGTAAAGACTATGCCCGCATTGCAGAGAGCCACGCGCGCGGCGAGGAGCAAAAGCGCCGCATCTCGCTTGCCGCCGCCCGAGCCAATGCCCTCAAGCTCGATTGGAACGGCAATTACCGGCCGACTCGCCCGCGTACCCTCGGGACGACGGTATTGCGCGATCAATCGATCGCCGATCTCGTGCCTTATATCGACTGGTCGCCATTTTTCTCGACCTGGGAACTCGCCGGCAAATTTCCGGCGATTCTCAATGACGACAAGTTCGGAGCGGCGGCCCGCGCGCTCTATGACGATGCCCGGGCAATGCTCGGTCGCATCATTGACGAAAACTGGTTCTCCGCCCGCGGCGTCGCAGGCTTCTGGCCTGCCAACGCCAACGGCGACGATATTCTGGTGTACAGCGACGAAGCGCGCCGCGCGCCGCTCGTGACACTCCATACGCTACGGCAGCAACTCGCCCGCCGGGAAGGCCGCGCCAACGTGGCGCTCGCGGATTTCCTCGCGCCGCGTGACAGCGGGATTGCCGATTATATCGGCGCTTTCATTGTTACGACCGGAATCGGCGAAGATGAAATCGCGAACCGGTTCCGCGGCGCGAACGACGACTACTCCTCGATCATGGTGAAGTCGCTCGCCGATCGTCTCGCGGAAGCGTTCGCCGAACGCCTCCACGAGCAGGTTCGGTGCGAACTGTGGGGCTATGCGGCCGACGAGGCCTTTGCGCCGCGGGAACTGATCGCTGAGCAATACACCGGCATTCGCCCCGCCCCTGGCTATCCGGCGCAACCTGACCACACCGAAAAGGCAGCGCTCTTCCGTCTTCTTCACGGTGAGGCCGCGACCGGCGTCAAGCTTACCGAAAGCTTCGCCATGTGGCCCGGCGCTTCAGTTTGCGGCGTCTACTTCAGTCACCCGCAAAGCCATTACTTCGGGGTCGGCAAAATCGAGCGCGACCAAGTCGAAGACTACGCGAGGCGCAAAGGCTGGTCCGCCGAAGAAGCGGAGAAATGGCTCGCCCCTGTGCTCAACTATGATCCGGCGCCGCCTGCCGAAGCCGCCGAATAGAGCGACGCTTCCACTTTCAATGCGGCGGGCTCAGATCCGCGCCATGCTCACGCCTGCGGCGCCCCACGTGGTGCGCCAACGGCCCTTGATGCTCGACAATCCGATCAAGGCGACCATCGCGAGAACCGCAAAGACCAGTAGTCCGAGCTGATACGAGCCCGTGAACTGTTTCGAGTAGCCAAGGCTCGAGGCGAGATAAAATCCGCCAATCCCACCGGTCATGCCGACAAGTCCGGTCATGACGCCGATCTCATGGCGAAAGCGCTGCGGCACCAGTTGAAAGACGGCGCCATTCCCCATGCCGAGCGCAAGCATACCGGCGATGAAGAAAACGAGTGCGATCCAGGCCGAGGGCAGATGAAAGCTCGCGACCGCGAGCGCGGCGGCCGCAACGATATACACGATCGACAGCGCACGGATGCCGCCGATGCGATCCGCCAAAGCTCCACCGACAGGGCGAACGAGCGAACCCGCGAAAACAGCAGCCGCGGTAAAGTATCCGGCGACGACCGGACTCAAACCGTAGTCAGCGTTGAAATAGATGGTGAGCGATGAGGCCAATCCACTGAAGCCGCCGAATGTCACCGAATAGAAGAACATGAACCACCATGCATCGCCGATGCGCAACACGGAAAGATACTCGGGGAGACTTTTTGCGGCAGGTGGATTGGGCGCGTCTTTTGCGCAGACGATGTAGACAAGAAGCGCGATTATCAGCGGGATTGCGGCCATGCCCAGCACATTGACCCAGCCGAATATCGATGCGAGGCCGGGGGCGAAGAGTGCCGCCAAGACCGTCCCGGAATTGCCGGCGCCCGCGATGCCGAGAGCGATACCCTGATACTGCGGCGGATACCAGCGAGAGGCGAGTGGCAGCGCCACTGCAAACGAAGAGCCCGCAACGCCAAGCACGACACCGACCGCCAAAATCTGTGCGAAGGAATGAACGCCGAAATACCAAGCCAGGAGTAAGCCGGCGATGACGATTGCCTGACCGACGAACCCGGTGGCCTTGGGGCCGATGCGATCCACGCCCACGCCGTTGACAACACGCAAAACAGCCCCAACGAGAAGCGGCACCGCGACCATCAGGCCCTTCTGGCCGGCATCGAGATGCAGGTCATTGGAGATCTGGACCCCGAGCGGACCCAGCATGACCCACACCATGAAACTCATGTCGAAATAAAAGAAGGCGGCGGCGAGAGTTGGCGTATGTCCCGCTGCGAAGAACTTCTTGTCGATCATCGGCATCCATTAAATAGTTGTTTGCGCTGCAACCTTACTGCACGGTGAAACATCGCGGTGCTCATATTGTGCACCGTCAACGCCCTCCTTTTGTGCAGGGTGATACTCTGGCAAAAAAGGAACGCGCCGTGACAAAACATGCGGCGAGCCAAGTTGATACCAGGCGATTGCGGGTCGTTACCGCCTTTTGGTCTGAACAAGGCGGGCGCCTGACCAATGATGATTATGTAGGCGTGTTCGCCGACGACGACGTAAACGAAATAGTAATTGCGGCCGTGGCTGACGGCGTCGGTGGTGCGCGGGGCGGCCGAATCGCCGCTGAGCTGTCGGTGCGCGGCTTTATCGAGGGATGCCTCGATACGACTCGCGCTTCGATCAAAGAGGCCGGGATGAGCGGTCTCGACGCCATGAACCGCTGGCTTCAATCAATCGGTCGCGACGACGCGACGCTCCGCGGAATGGCTTGCACTTTTACAGGCCTCGTAGCCGTTGGACGACAGGCGCATGTGTTCCACGTCGGCGATTCTCGGCTATACCGGTTGCGAGGCGACAGGTTCGAGCAGCTTACCGTCGATCACTCCGGCGGCCCGGGCCTGTCGCACGTTCTCACCCGCGCCGTTGGTGCCGAAGAATGTCTGCGGGTCGATTATGCGGCATTTGAGAACGAGCCCCATGATCGGTACTTGCTGTGCACTGACGGCGTCCATGGCGGCCTCAGTCAGCGGCGCTTGCGCGACATGCTGGGCCGGCGCGCCTCGCCGCAGGAGACTGCTCGAGAGATCGTGAGGGACGCGGTTGCCACGCCTGTCGGCGACAACGCCACGGCGTTAGTTCTCGATATTGTCGATCTTCCGGCAGTAGACGACTCGGACATCGCGCGAAAATTTGCCAATCTCGCGATAGGCCCTCTTCCCGCGCTGGGAGCGGTGATCGACGGGTTTCGCATCGAGACAATTTTGAGCGATGGCCGCTACATGCGGGTCGTTCATGCCGTTGAGCGGGAGAGCGGGCGTGACGTCGTGCTGAAATTTCCAAAGCCACTCGCGGGCGCCGAAGCTTCGATGCGCGAGTCCTTTCAGCGCGAGGCGTGGATTTCCAATCGTGTTCACAGCCCGTTCGTCGGCCAAGTGCTCCGACTTGGCACTGAGCGTCAGACGCAGCTCTATTTGGCGCTGCCGTTCTACCAAGGCGAAGCGCTTGAGAGGCGCATCAAGCGGCGGCCTCATCTGTCACTGACGGCGGGGCTCGACATCGCACAGAAGCTCGCGAAAGGGGTCGCCGCATTGCATCGGGCCGGCGTGATCCATCGCGACATCAAGCCAGAGAATGTCATCGTCGAAGCGCCGGCCCGCAACAAGGGAACCGGCGTAAAGCTCATCGATTTCGACGTCGCCCGCCGGCAGCAGATGCCGGAAGCGCCGGGGACGGCACAGCCCGGAACGCCGAGCTACATGGCGCCCGAGCTGTTCGACGGCAAATCCGCCGACGAAAGATCCGATCAATTCGCGCTCGGCGCAACCGTCTATCGTCTGTTCACTGACCGATTTCCCTACGGCGAGATCGAGCCCTTTAGTCATCCGAAATTCGGTGCGCCGGCGCCGCTCAGCCATCACCGGCCGGACTTGCCCGCCTGGTTGGACAAGACAATCGCACGCGCGATCGCGGTGAAACGCGAGGAGCGCTACGACGATGTTCTCGAATTCATGTTCGAGCTGGAGCATGGTGCCGAACGCGCCGCGCCGATCGAAGTCTTGCGCAAGCCGCTCTATCATCGCAACCCGCTCGCATTTTGGAAGGCAGTCTCGGCCTTGCTGGCGCTCCTGCTGCTCGGATTATTGTTGTGGCCCCGCCTGAATTCGAGCTTGCCCCCCAACGAAGACAATAAGATGCTGCAAGATAATCCCCTCAAGCGCCGCTAACTCTGGCGTGCGGTGGCGCGCCGCCCCATGGCAGCAAGCGCGCTGAGATTTGGAACGCATGAACTCCACATTTGTCGCGGCACCGGGACAAAAAGGCATGGAAGGCGGATGGCCAAGGTAGCGCACATGGCAATTACTGCGGCTCTCCTCGCCGGCGTCGTGCCGCCCAGTCTCACGGGACCGAGCGTTGGGTTAGCGGCGACGGCGCAATCGGCCACTGCCGGCTGTGGCTGGATCGGCGTGCGAGTGAGGCCGATGACGCGGGAATTCGCGACCGCACTTGGCATGACAGAGACCTATGGTGGAATCTTTGATCGGCCGGAGCCGGGCAGCCCTGCCGCGCTTGCGGGCATAGAAGAAGGCGACGTTGTCACGGCAATCGACGGGGCGCCGCTCGAACGTTCGGCAGACTTTGCTCCACAAATTTCGCAGTTGGCGCCGGGTTCGCTCACCACCCTCAATATATTTCGTAACAGCGAGGCAATGCAGGTGAGGCTGATGCTTGGATCATCGCCCTCATGTTCAACCTCGTCGTGATCGATCATCTCTCCAAACGCTAAACTTTGTGCAGCTCATGATTTAAATCAATGCTGTCGACGCTCGGTGGGTACATTGAATGTGCCGAGCGGAGGCTGACATGAGGTTCGCCGCCATTACGAGTTGGTTCGGCCCGGCAGTGATAAAAATCGGATGCACACTTCTGACTGCCCTTTGCCTAATCGGAGCACCTGGAGGCAATGCTATCGCGCATGGCGGCAGCCCAGGATTCAATCTAAACAGCTTTACGATTTCGCGGCCGCGGTTCATCGTTCCGATGCATCACTGGCGGGTCCCGTTTCCACCGCAGCGCGCGCCTGCGGAGCCGTCTCGCCACTATGGGGCTTCGGACGTCGGAATTGCCGCCATTCACCGGGAAGGTGATGCAGTGTCTTGCGGGAAATAAACGTCGACTTTCATTCCGACCGAGAGTGGACCCGGCTCGGATAAATCGATCTGCACCTCAACGACATCGACATCGGTTGCGTTACGTTGGTCGCGTACTTTGTTGCGCCCGGATTCGACCAGCGGCGCGATGAAGGAGACCTTGCCTCCGAATTCGCGTCCGCGAAAGGCGGTGGACCGCACCGTCACCGACTGCCCCATCTTGATCACGCCAAGGTCACGCTCATCGACCTCGGCACGCACACGCAATGCCGAAACGTCGCCAAGAATCACGAGCGGCTGCGGCGACGAAGGAGACGCTAATTCACCCACCTTGGCGTTCACTTGCAGAATGGTGCTTCCAATCGGTGCGCGAATTGTCATCTTCTCGATCGCCGCCGCGGTCGTCAGCAGTTCAATGCGCGCGAGGTTCAGTTGGCCTTCGACCTGAGACGGCGGAGGCGTCTCGGCGGCGACTCTGCGAAGCTCGGCCCTTTGCTCTTTCAGATGGTCTTGGGCCATCACCAAGGCGGAACGGGCAGCATCGACATCGGCATCGGTAGCCCGGCCGGCCCGTCTTTCCACGGCGACCTGATCGAGCGAGGCGCGTGCATCGGCGATCGCCTTTTCGGCATCGGCCACCGCATCATCAGCCCGGCGTCGTATCGCGGCCTTGGTCGAGGGGTATTCGTCGTCGCGTGCACGCAGGCGTAACGCGACCTGGACCTCAGCCGCTTGGAGGCGCCGACGGGCCTCGTCGTCGGCAATACGAACGAGCGGCTCACCGGCAAACACGGTATCGTTGGCTTTCACCAACACTTCGCCGATGACGCCGATAAGCGGCGCGACAATCTTGATCTCTCCCGACAACGGCTCAACCCGACCGGGAGCGACTGCCAGCCAACGCTTGTCTTCCGAGAGATCGGCTTTCGCGGCGCGCGTCAATCCCTGCGCATGAGCAGGCGGCGCGAGCGGGCCAAAAGATACACACAGTAACGCAACGGCAGCGCAAGCTGCTTTGACCTCTCGCGTAATCATGACCTACTCCAGCGGGGTGGTGGCGAACGGTAAGGCCGTACGGCGAAGACAACTCATTGGGGCAGAAAGCAATATATCGCCGAACGTAGGATCCCGACAGCACCCTCGGGGTCCGATACCGCCAGTTTAGGATCGAATTCTCGCCGCTAGATGACGAGCCGCGCCGCGGAAATGGCGTAATGCGCTGCCCTAGTGCGCCATATGAGGCCGCAATTGGGCGTGGGGGGCCGATTGACGACCGGATTCGTCCAGTTCATTTCGCCCAGCCCGTTTATGACCCGCGCGACCGGGGATCGCGCGGTCGAGACCTGCACACAACCCCAAAGGAAACGTGTCAGATGAGCAGAGCTCACCGTTTGACGCTTGCCGTTTCGTTGGCAGCGATATTAGCCGCCGTTTCGTCGGCCGTGATGGCACAACAGCCTCCAAATCCTAACCAGCATCCCAACCAGCCGCCGGCCAAGAGGCCGCCGCAAGGCCAAGCGGCCCATCCGCCCGGCCCTCCTGGGGCGCATCCGGGCGGCCCGCCGGGCGCACATCCGGGAGGACCGCCGGCTGCCGCACAGTTCCGTGGTCCAGCGGGCCCGGGAGGGCCAGGGCAATTCCACGGTCCGGCCCGCGTCGCTCACATTGGCGAGCGCGGATACAGCTTCCGCGGAGGCTTCGCCGGCCGCCGCGAGATCGTCAGCTTCAATCCGCGGGAGCGAGCGATTTGGATGGGCGGCCGTTGGCACCATGAGCGCCGCTTCGGCCGCTTGGGCTATTGGTGGGAGGTCAACGGCATGTGGTACTTCTACGACCAGCCGATGGAAGGCCCCCCGGCTTTCGTTTCGGAGGTCGAGTTCGGTGACGAAGCCGTCGATCCCGATGCTCCTGTCGTGGTCGGAGCGCCACCTCCGGCGGTCGTGGTGGCTCCCCCTCCCGCGGTCGTGATCGCGCCGGCGCCTGTGGTGGTCGTGCCGCGTCCGTACGTGCCGCCTCCTGTGGTCTGCGTCGGTCCGCTCTGCGTCAGATAGCTAGCCGCACTGCACCCCTTCGTTAACCTGCGCGCTCTAAGTGCGCGCCTCGCCCCGGCCTTCGCGCCGGGGCTTTTTTAACAAAGCCTAATCGGAAATCTCCGATAACAGACGGAATCAGGTTTCGAATGGCAGCGTCAGAAATTCGCGCGAAACCCGGAAAGCCAATCGGTTGAGGTTAATACAAGGCAGAAGTGGAGCCGGAGAACTGTTTCAAGTAGTAATGCCCGACACGTAGCCGTGACCGCAAATCGATTGGGCGGGTACCGCGTTCATGATCGAAAACGTCATGTCGTTTATCGGCGGTTTTCTGATCGCGAGCCTCATAGCATTACCAATAATATCTGCTATCCACCATCGCGCCGTCCGGCTCACCGAGTCACGCCTTATCGACTCCATTCCGCGCTCTGCGAGCGAAATTCAAGCGCTCAAGGATAGCGAGCGCGCCGAATATGCGGTCTTTGTTCGCCGGCTGGAATTCAGATTGGAACAGCTCAAGACCGAGCATGCAAACGATCTTGTTGCCCTGGAGCGAAAATCCCGGGCCGTCAGGAAACTGAAGTGCCAACTTAGCGAGGACGTCAAAATCATCGATCAGCTCGGAACCAGTGCCAAAAGGCTGCGGGCAGTCATCGATTCCATCAAATATGAATTTGCGAGCAAATCAGCCGCGCTCGCCTCGATGGCGGTCACGCTCGCGGAAAAAGATTCCGCGCTTCGTGAGGCGGAAAATAGAATTACTGAGTTGCGTTTTGTAGACGAGAGCCAGCGTTTCGAAATTGAGGCTCTCAACGTCCGGGCCGATCTCCTCCAAACACAAACGTGCGCAGCGCCTTTGGTCGATTCGCCTCCGCTCGCGCAATCTGCCTTACCGATCCCGATGGCCAAGACGCCGGAGCACGCCTAACGCTCGTCGCGAAGCGAGATGATTTTGCGCAACCGCCGCGACACTTGCGCACACCGGCAGCGCTGATCGGGGCGCTCGTCGGTCGTCGACAGCCTGGCGTCAGGGAGGCTCCCAGTCTCATCGATCACCGACCGATTTTTGACCAAGTGGCGTTGCGCTGAATCAAGGTCGGCTTGGCGGAACCATGCTCCTTAGCTGCCTTGCGAGCGCAAGGTCGAGGCGGGCGATGACAATGACAGGAAACGCGGAGCACGGCCGTTCAGCCATTACGGTTCTTGTAGTTGACGACGATCCGGCGGTGCGGGACTCGCTTAAGTTTTGGCTCGAGCTTGAGGGATTTCGAGTGCGCGCCTACTCAGGCGGCCCGGAACTGCTGAACGATTCCCCTATTCCCACAGAAGGCTGCCTTGTCATAGATCAGATAATGCCTGGCATGTCAGGATTGGATGTGGTTGATGTCTTTCGCGAACGCGGCGGGCTGTTTCCCACTATCCTGATCACCCCCCACGCCGACGCCAGCCTTCGAAACAACGCAGCGTCGAGGAGCGTGACCATTCTCGAGAAGCCGTTCCTTGAGCGCATCCTCGTCGATGCCATCAATGAAGCGACAGGCGTTGATCGAAATCAAAGCACCGTTCGCGGGCCGACATCAGGCTCTACGATGATTGGATGAGGTCGAGGTCAAATGAGCGCAATTCGTATTCCGCATGATGCCATCGTGTTTGTCGGCGACGGCCGCAAGGCGCTGTTTCTGCGCAATCAAGGCGATGAGAAATTTCCTGACCTCAAGACCGAGCGGGTGTTCGTGGATCAAAACCCGCCCACTCACGAGCAGGGCACTGACAGGCCGGGACGTTCATTCCCCCGCACGGGCACCGGGCAAGGCACCGTGGAGCCCACCGACTGGCACGACATCGAAGAACATCGATTTGCCCGCATGGTCGCCGACGCGCTCGAAAAATTCGTGCGCGAGCGCAAGGTGAAGGCCGTCATTGTCGCAGCACCGCCGCGGACTCTTGCCGACCTGCGGCGGGCCTTCCACGCAAGCGTGAAGGATTCGATCATCGCCGAAATCGACAAGGATTTAACCAAGCAGCCTATTTATGAGATTGAAAAGCACCTCTCCACCTAGCGACCGGAGCGCGAAGCCCTAATTAGGCGAAAAGCTTGCGTGGTACAGCTGGGTGACTCGAACCACCGGCCTCCTGATGCACAGTCCGTGCCATGTGCTTGTAACATCACTCCTTCGTTTGAAATGAGTTATGGGTTCGCCGACCGTCCTATGTGCGCCCGAGCGCTGTGCATCGCCGTCCATCAGCTTAGAAGGCTGGAGGCAGGCATCGTCAGATCAAGGCGGGTTGACACTTTTTGAGGTCGCAAAACCCGCCTTTTCGGGGCGGGAGTTGACATCGTGCCAATTGTGCGGTCGCCCCCGTCTCGGCAGCACGCGCGCCTCGTTCTTTTCCTGCGCATCCGTGCCCGACGCTCTAAATTGCCCACCAACGCAGGATGCGCCAGACCGCCGGTGTCCCCAACACGTAGGACGCGCGCGGCTGCTGCTCGGCATTTGCGTCACCGACGATTTTTGTCACCAGTTCAAACAAAGCAAAGCCGAGAAGCAGGTGCTTCAAACGGACCATGCGGTTGGATGTAAAGCACCACACTGATGCCGAGATAGAAGGAGAAGGCGAAGCTCGACGCGAGCAGGCTCTTGGTTACGTATGCTGCGGCGCGCCGACGCGCCGTCATCAGCCGCAAGTCTGGAATCGCTGCGCCGATTGCGGCCCACAACAGAAGTTCCCAGGTCGGCATTAAACTTGTCCGTTGCTGCAATAAAAAGGCTGGCCAACGAAGAATGACCGTGCGCCGGGCACCTTCAATGTGTCGCCGCAACGGAGCATGAAGTTCATACAGGGAGCCCCCTGAAATGCGGGGGGCCTGACGGTTCAACACCGTTCACATTGATCGAGCCACGCCCCGCTCCGGCTCAAACGACGTTACGTAACGGCCGCATCTGACAGTCATTTGCTCGGGTCGGTCCGCTCAATTTCCATGGTAAGGACTGCGCCGGCGGAAAACAGCGCCTCACTCGCAAGGTCGTCCAAATCACCTGTCAGCACGATGTCCCCGTTCACTATCGGAGCCAGCAACCGAGCTGTCGCCAGTCTCCGCTGATTGACCAGGACCACGATGCGGCGCCCGACCAAATCATGCGTGAACTGACGAAGTCGGTCCGCAGATGGACCATCGAACGTGATTTTGATCCCGTTCCGGCCCTCGAACACCATTCGCTCTGCCTTGGCAACGGTCAAATCTGCGAGTCGGGTAGATTCCTCGGCACACAACAAAGAAAATTGCCCAACCAATGCTGCTAGCGCGACGAAGATGAGAGTTGCCGCCCGACTAAGCATATCGATCCTCGTTATCAATGGAGAAAAGGCTGACATTGGCGGCTTGTTGGGACACGCAATGATGGTGTCAGCTGTGGCATCCCGCGCTAGCTGTCGATGACATCATCCCAAGTCTCCGGTGCCCATCTGCTGCTTAGACACAACAGTCGCAGGAGGGGTTCATGGAACTGGCGCTGGGATGTTGTACACGCCGCACATTCATTGATGCTCGAACTTGAGGTAGATGCCCGCCGCGGCGACGACGAGTCCCAGCCCCACAAGCGCCCACCGGAGCCGGGGGCCGTGGTGATCGACATAGTTGGCAAAGCCGGCGATGATCACTCCGACAGCCGCTACAGCCGCGAAATAGTCTCTTTTGGCAACAGCCACGAGTAACCAGAGACTTCCAAAACCGATCACCCATCCGCGTGCGTCAAGCTTTGCTGACTGCTTCAGCATGGCTACCTCTTCCAATCGTCGCCATTCAACATGGTCGCTGCGACCAGGTCATCACCATGTCGAAGCGCCGACGTGCGGCATCGGTGTACGGCGCGTCGTGGGCGGGCCGGGACAAATTCTGCGGATACGAGCCGTTGACGACATCGGAAACAACGTTGAGGAGCAGCGCACGATCGGAGCGGCGACGCGACGATGCGTCGGCGTCGAAGCCTGGGAAAAAAGCTTTGCAGAGCTTGAACCAAAGAGCCTCGCCGGGCGTCTAACTTACTAAGTGGTGGCCCGCCTGCCCCCAAAGCCCCACCCCCAACGCTTGGGCGGCCACTTTCAAAGCCCCGGTTCCCCAGCCGGGGCTTTGCCTTGTCCGGGCCAATAGCGGGAGGTCGGCGCTGGAATCCGCTGTATTCCGTCCGCTAGGGTTGCTTTCGACCTATGGACATAAGAGAATACGGACATCATCCCAACGGACAAAGGGGAGATGTCGATGGCCACGATCCTGTACGCGAGGGTCAGCACCGTCGAGCAGACGATCGCTCATCAGAAAGCTCAAGCCGAAGCCGCCGGCTTCGTGATCGACGAGGTGGTGGCCGACAGCGGCGCGTCGGGCGTTCACACGCGCCTCGCCGAGCGCCACGAGGGAAAGAGGCTTTACGACAAGCTCCGGGCCGGCGACGTGCTCGTGATGCGATGGGTCGATCGCCTTGGTAGGAATTACGAAGATGTGGTCGACACCATCCGCGAGTTCATGCGCCGCGGCGTCGTGATCCGAACCGTCATCAACGACTTCACTTTCGACGGCGCCACCAAGGATCCAATGCAGCAGGCGGTACGCGACGCGCTGATCGCATTCATGGCCGCCTTCTCCCAGGCCCAAGCCGAGGCCACCAAAGCGGCCCAACGGGCCGGCATCGAGCACGCGAGGCAGAACGATGATCGCGCCTACCTCGGCCGCAAACCGAGTTTCAGCCGCGAGCAATTCGCCCAGGTCCGCGAGATGCTGGGACGGCAGACAGTGACCGTCGCCGCCATTGCTAAGGAAACGGGGCTGACGCGACAGACGATTTATCGGATCAAGGACGATCCGGCGAGCGCAGAGGCGGCGCTGACGGCGTGGGGGGTGTGATCCCTTCGTCCATCGCCAAGGCGCTCAACATCGGCCGGGCGAGCGTTTATCGGGCATTGGAAAGCGGAGGCTGAGTGAGCCCATGGATGAGCTACTCCGGTGGTGTCGCGTCCAACGCGAAATGATGCTTGATACCTTACGGCGCATGGAAGCCCTGGAACTGCGATTTGGCGAGGTCCGTGTTGGTGGGGAAGCCGTGGACAAAACCCAAGAATGGGTAGCTGTGCTAAGGGGGCGGATCGTCGAGCTAGATCAGGTGCTCGCGACGTACAAGCCGAAGTAGGGACGGCGTTGGCGGCGGGGGTTGATCGGATGCCACTGCCGATGACACAGGTTCGGGCCCCCAATAAATCGCAGCGAGGGCAGCGTGGCGCCGTTCCTTTATCGCTGCCCGAACACCGGTCAACGCGTACAGGGATGGGTCGCTGACGATCCTGAGAACGGCGAGCACACCTATCGTGAGGTCACCTGCCTCGCGTGCGGACAGCTTCATTTGGTCGGTCCAAAGACCGGCAAAACGTTCGGCGAGAGGGACGACCAGCCTTCACGCTTAGGGATTTCGATCCCTTTCAACTCTCCGCATCGGTCCGCGACCCGCGGGCGATTTCTTAACGGCTTGGAACTACGCTCTGCCATTGTTCTGGCTCCTCAATTCCCCAATCCGTGAGTAGGTGGTCGATCGCCTGGTCGTGACGGGCGAGTTTCAGCCACGTTTGGGCCATCAAGAGATTCAGACTTTGGTAGTGCGAGCCGCACGCGTGAGCGGCCTTGAGGCAGACTTCTGCATTGCTGCGATAGCGCTGGGAATTGTGCATGGCACTCTCCGCACGTCCCCTCTCGTCGCCCGGTCTTTCAACCCGCATCGTGTGCACCGGGCGGCGGCGAAGTCTGTTCAAAATTGATCACACCGCCGCGGCGTAAAAAAACCCCCGGCATCTGGGCGAGCCGGGGCACAAGGGGACTGAAGATGATGGCTCCCGTCGCCGAGAGCTGTCGAAAAATTGGCTCACGCTATCAGTCTGAATCTGTTCAAAATTGATCACACATTCAAATTTGGTCCCTGCAAAGAAGTACCCGGATTTTGGGCCTTGGAGCGTATTTCACGCCGGCGCCTTTCCATCAGGGTCGGGTGAAGCCCTCGCGATCGAGGCCATGGGCTTCCGCGACCATCGCGGACCGCGCTGTCGCAAGCCGGGCCCACCGCGGCCAGCAGGCGTCGCGTGCTTTCCTGCGCGATCTCTCGTGGTGAAGACGCTCCGTCGGTTGAGCTTGGATCGAATTGAGCGCATTGTTGGCGATCCGGACTTCCGTGAAGGCGGCTGAATGAGCGGAAGTGCGAACCATCGAGGGGGAAACTCATATGAAATTGATCGTGACATTGCGCGTCAAATGGCTGGTGGCTCTCGTATTTTCCGGCGCCATCGGGCATGCGGCTGCTGTTTCCTCGGCGTCGGCCGCATCTGCAACCGGACCGGCGGCCCTGGCGTTGGCCGCCGTTGTCGCTTCGCACGGATCGCAGCTCGGTGCGTTCGATAAGCGTGCCATGACGCGCCTGTTCGACGGCAAGAATGTCATCATTCCGCGCGTCAACAAGATCACCGTCGCCGCGGATTCCATCGTCTGCAAAATGAACAATGTCGACATCACCGCCCGCAGTTGCGACCTTGTTTTCAAGAGCCACAAACAAACCCTGACCGGACGCGATGCCAATGAGGTTTACGGCACCCTCGCGCTCGCGGGCGTCGCTTCCGAAGGCGCCGCGGGAACAATAACCGCAAGCATCATGAAGCTCGAATGCACAATCGATCCGATGGTCATCACCCAGAAGGCCGGCGGCGGCGCGGATTGCACATTCGAAACTGGGCAGTAAACAGGCGGATTGCTGGGATGCCATCGTGTCATAGCAAGTGATGCGGTCGATCCCGCGGGCCTGGCGCGGCCGTACTCCTCGCGCCTCGGCGCGGTTGTTCTGCCCTTTCCATCAAGCGTCCAGCCGTGCAGAAGCACGGTGGCACGTTGTACGAACGTTGATGCCCCGACCCGTTCTGCCATCGGCCGGGGCATTCTAATGTTTTCTTAACCATCCAGAATTTACGTTCGCCGTCGATGTCCACGAGCCCGTTCGACATCGTGCCCATCAGCAAACCCCCGGCCAAAGCCTTCCGGCGCCTGGCCGGGGCTTTTTTTGAAATCGACGCCGCCGCGAGCGCGGGACTATTTTGCGGGCAGTTGTTCCGAAGCGACAGCCTTTAACTCATCGGGCCCAGCCATATGGTAGACGGCATCGGCAAGAGCGGTCGCAGAATCTGATGTCATCGGCCCCAGGAATGGAGCCGTCCAGTTCGGTATGCCACCAGTTTGCTTCGCATCGGATGGCGTCGGCCTTGGCCTCAGACATAACGTCTTCGGTGTCCCCGTCGAGGGCGTCAATGCGGTCGAATTCACGCCGACAAGCATCGAGCTCGGCATCAAGAGCGAGCAACTTGGTGTCACGACTTAAGCCGCTGCCAATTGCAACTGGCATCACGGGCGTGAGCGTCGTTGTCAGGAATTCAAGAACCGTCTCGAGGGCTGTGAACGCCCAGTCTTCCGGCGGGCTCCAGTCCTCTCCGCGAGAGCACTCTTCGGCAGCATATCGTCCCAAATAGGTAAGCCACGCGACGAGAGCGTGAACCGTTTGTCGGCACCGTCTCTGCCAGCCTTTGTCCGGCATCGTTTCCCAATGCGACCAATTCATCGAATGCGGTTTGAAGCTCGTCCGCCCGATCGCCCCATCGCACGACATCAACTTTCCGGGCTTCTTCGATTTCAAGCAATGCTAATCGATGCACCTCCAAATCCTTGATGGCTTTTTTGTACGCGTCGATCATCGCAAAGATCGGATCGTCTCCGCATCCATCACCGCCCGCAAATGGGCGGTGACATCATGACTTATGCAGATTGGTATAAGTGGTTGGTACAGCTGGGGGGAGTTGAACCACCGACCTCCTGATCCACAGTAAGTTTTTTCATTCTGACACAAGCTGACAGCGTCCGACACGGACCGTTGCGGACCCTTCAAATTCGCTTGAAACAAAGCGCATTCCGTGAGAACTTCTGACTTGAGCCGACACGGGGTGACGCGATACGTCGTCCGGCAAGGTCCGCCAGGGGTCCGCGGACCCCGATGCGGACCCTGGGCTCAAGTTGGGGGAAGTCATGAAATTGACTGAGCGGAAAATCGAAGCGGAAACCGCCAAGCCCGGACAAAAGGACCGGCTGATTTTCGATGATGCGCAGCGCGGACTTGCCGTGCGCGTGACGGCAAGCGGTAGCCGGTCCTACCTCTGCCAGTACACGCTCGGTGGCCAGAAATGGCGCGTCCCGTTGGGCGCGTGCTCGGCGCTCTCACTGGCGAGCGCGCGGGAGGCCGCCGCCGCGATTATGGGCGACGTCGCGAAGGGCAGGAACCCGGCGAAAGAGCGCAAGGAAGCCGCGGCAGCCGAGCGCACGAAGCGGACGCGGGATCGTCTCACGCTCCGGGTACTGATTGACGATTGGCACCGGTTGCACCTTGCCGCTCGGCGCCCTAGCTATGCCGCGGAAGCGGTACGCGCCCTGCATTACGCTTTCACTAATGCTCTGGAAGATGCCGCCGAGGATTTGGACCGGGCTACTGTTGTGCGCGCCCTGGACGCCCTTACACGGCGCCGGGCGCGCGAGAATGCCAGCGGCGCGCACAAGCCCAAAGGGTCCGCCATGACCGGTCGGACGGCAGCCTATGGGCGGGCTGCCTTCGCATGGGCCGTGAAGCGCGGGGCGGTGGTCGCAAATCCCTTCGCCAATCTGCCGGTCGCCAAGAGCATCGCTAAACGCGAGCGCGTGCTCAGTGACGATGAAATTGCGGAGATTTGGCGCGCCGCCGGCAAGGCTGCGGCGCCCTACGGGGCAATCGTCCGCCTTCTGATCCTGACCGGCCAGCGCCGCGGCGAAGTCGCCGGCATGAGTTGGGGCGAACTGTCGGGCGATCTTTCGACCTGGACCCTGCCGGGAGAGCGCACCAAGAACGGTGTCGTCCACGTGGTGCCGCTGAGCGCTCCCGCCCGCGATCTTCTCGCGGCTTTGCTGCCGGACCACCCGGCCGAGGCGAGGCGGGCGCTCGCAGAGCACCTCGCGGACAGTGCGCTCACGCTGCCGGGCGCCGTGGGCACGCCCTTCGCCGGGTGGTCCAAGTCCAAGGCCGCGCTCGATAAGACCATCACCGATGCGCGCGCGAAGGCCGCGAAGGCTTCCGGCACGACTGCCGCGACGCTCGCCCCGTGGTCTATCCACGACTTGCGCCGGACGGTCGCGACCGGCCTGCAACGCCTGGGCGTGCGGCTGGAAGTGACGGAAGCGGTGCTGAACCATGTTTCCGGAAGCCGCGGTGGTATCGTCGGGGTGTATCAACGTCACGACTGGGCCGCCGAGAAGCGCGCAGCGATGGACGCCTGGGCGGCTCATGTGCTCTCGATTGCTGAACAGACGACAGCCGCTGACAACGTGGTCACGCTGTTGCGTGCCGTTTGAAACAGATGATGGTTGATGGCGAAGAAAGTGAGCACAATCCCACCGCATTGGGAGTATCTACCAAGCACGATCAAGGAACGTCTGACGCAACGCCGCATTAATCGGTTTGCACGCCTCGTCGAGCGTAAGGGACTGATCGCTTTTGAAGATATCGCTGACTGGTCTGCCCGTAAGCCTCGTAGCCTCGAACGCGATGAGAGGCTCCGCGAACAAGCTTATCGCGACCTGATTAAATCGGTGCTGTCCGGCGAATTTGGCTTGCCAACAAAGCTTCGTGTCGCCTTTCTTCCTCGGCAACCAATAGCACCACCGGGCAGACTTTCTTTGCGCTTGCAACGCTTTCAAATTGATCTACCTGCCGACAGTGTGCCGCCGGCCGCTATGTGCAGATGGCTGTGGACGTTTCGTGATCTTGCAGATCGATGGCTTGCCGCACGCGGGCTCGACCCGCTCCCCCTGCCGCCTCGAACAGCGCCAAACAGTGCTCAGGAGCTTAAGAGACCGACGCGGGGAAGGCCCGCGACCTACAATTGGACAGGCGTAAAGGGAAGATTGGAGGAGTATGCGACGAAGGAAGGCCCGGTTGAAGCACTAGAAGAGCTGATACAAAAATGTACGGACTTTGCGACCGATTTGCACCCTCGGCACCGTGCACCGGGGGAAAAGACAGTTCGAGACGCGATCAAAAAGCACTTACTAGATCAGGCCGCCAGGGGCCGGGGAAAATAGGTCTTCTGATTTCCCCGTATTGCGAGTTTACCCCGCGATCTACATAGCGACACTTCCCGCCACACCGCGTCACGCGGCTCCCAGATTTCAGGAGTTTTGCTATGGCTACAGGTTATTCCGAGACAGACGGCAGTGTTCCTCAACTTACTGTCGTTCTCCTGACACCGAAAGAAGCTGCAAAGATCAGGCGGTGCTCGGAGCGGAAGTTAGACCGCGAGCGCGCCGTAGGACGGGGTTGCCCCTACGTTCGTATTGACGGTCGCATTTTCTATCGTCGAAGCGACATCGAGATCTTTATTGCGGCGCACGTCCGTGGCGCTGGGTGTCCGACGAGGGACGGACGAGCCCAATAAATTCAACAATTTGGTTTCGCAAACTCACCAATCTCCGGGCATTGATACAAATAGCGTGTTTGACATGGCAAATCGCACTGGGCCACCATCCGCAACAAGCTCGGAGTGTTCGCTCGTCAGCACGGTTTCCCCTTCGTGGCCGCATGGTCGAGAGAGTGCAATCGCGATGGCACGGGCGAGCACCTCCACGTGCTCATGCACGTCCCAGCGCGCTACTTCGCCCACCTCGTTGAAACCGTAACTGGCTGGTTTCCCGAGCCCGGAGCAGCGGATGCCCGTGTCGCCGCTGCCACTGCGCTGCTGGACCGAGGCTTCGGGCGACCAGGATCAGCATCAGTGCTTTTTAAGCTCCCCGAACTTAACGCGGCAGCCGATGCAAGCAAGGCTGTCGCTGCCGTCGTGGAAGCCGTGGCGCACGGTGATATGGGACTAAGCGAAGCTGCCGAATTGGCACGCTTGGTTGGAGCTTACGTGACGGCAGTCGAGGCCACCGACTTTGAGCGTCGCCTGACTGAACTTGAGGCCGGAGTAGCGACAATATGAAAGCTTCCCACCGCCGTCGGCTCGTTGAGATTGAAAAGAAGGCGAGCGTCGATACAGACGCAGTGCCAGCACGGATCATCATTTTGACTGTCGGCGATTGTGCGATCCGCGCTTTTGGCGAGAACGGACTTGAGTTGCATCGCGATCCGGGCGAGACAGCGGAAGATTTCGAGAGCCGCGTACTTGAAGCCATACCTGCACCGCGCGGCGCACCCTCAGTGGTGATGTTCTTTTGAACGACAGAAATCAGCATGGTCTTGGTGGAAGCTTTTGCGTCGGAGACCGCTTTCCGGACGATCAGTTCCTATTTAGAAAGGCTACACTGGTCCAGTTGTACCGAGCCCATCGTGACATCCTTCACATTTCCTTCAACGTGAATTTTATCTCCCTTGCTCCAGTCTGCCATAGCAGAAAGCTCCGTCGGTGTGGTCACGATACAGTCGAGATCACTTACGAAACCACTCGTTCCAAATTCTATCCGGTACGTTCCATTGAAAAACGGGCTTTCTTTTGCCCCTCTGAATAAGAGTACATCCGAAAACCGCCTTCCGAAAAAATCTCGCTTAAAGCGTATTTCGTTCTCGCGGAACGTACTAGCAATCCTTCGCAAATCACTGCCACTTAAATATTTTGCCGTAGATGGTAGAGCCGATATTGGCGGGTTGGAGTTGGCCGCGTCCTTCGCTATTTCCCTTAGGATGTTCTGTGCGGCGGTATTTCCCTGGTCGGCGGCCTTGCGAAACCACTTCACCGCTTCGGCATAGTTCTTTTGCACGCCCTGGCCCAGGTAGTACATGCTTCCAAGGGTGAACTGAGCATCGGCGTTCCCCTGGTCGGCGGCCTTGCCGTACCAACTCATCGCGACCGCATCGTTCCGCGCGACGCCTTGGCCGTTGCGATATATAACCCCGAGATTGTATTGGGCGTCGGCATCACCTTGATCGGCCGCCTTACGGAACCAGTTCACCGCCTCGGCAAAGTTCTGTGTTACGCCCTGGCCCTTCGCGTATCTGCCGCCAAGGTCGTTCTCCGCCGGTGCATAGCCTTGGTCAGCGGCCTTGCGAAACCACTTCACCGCTTCGGCAAAGTTTTGCGGAACGCCCCGGCCGCGAGCATACATACCCCCGAGGTTCCACTGCCCTCTGGCATCGCCCTGGTCAGCGGCCTTTCTAAACCAACCAACCGCTGCGGCATAGTCCTGTCGGACACCACGGCCCTCGTCATACATGCTCCCGAGATCACATTGGGCGTCGGCAACACCTTGGTCGGCCGCCCTTCGGAACCAGCTTGCAGCGAGTCCATCGTCTCGCCTCACTCCAAGCCCTTCTTCGTACATAAGACCGAGATTGTACTGAGCGTCGCCATTGCCTTTTTCGGCAAGCGCACGCCAAAGCGTCATTGCACTCTGGTAGTCCTTGCGCTCGTAAGCTGCCACCGCGTCCTCAAATGGCCCTGCGGCTAGTGGTCCGGTGAAACAAAAAGCGACGATGAGAGCAGCGACGGCGACCTTGCAGTCCACAGGGACACCTCAACGACACAAGTCTAGGATTTCCGAATTTCTATGGCGCACGGTGTCGGCAATATGGCATTTTTTGCGCGGTACTGTATCGGGCGCCTGTTTGCGGCCTCGACGAAAGCTGCGTTGGGGCGACTTCCACTCGGCCATGGCTCTGAGATGAGATTTATCAGCCCGGTGGGTCCGCTATGGGTCCGCTAAAGGGTCGCCGCGGAAGTTCGCCTTGGTCGCGTCAATTAAGTTGCTGGTTTAATAGAGCAACTTGGTACAGCTGGGGGGAGTTGAACCACCGACCTCCTGATCCACAGTCAGGCGCTCTAACCAACTGAGCTACAGCTGCATAGCCTGTCATCGAAACTAGGAGCAACCTTGCTCTTTGGCAAGCGCGCCGAGGGATCGTCCGAGGGATCGCAGCTCGCGCTCCCTTGCGGCACACAACAAAAAAGCCCAGGTCGAAACCCGGGCTTGAGGGAACTCAAAACGCCACACGTACTTAAACAAACTACGCAAGTAACGACGCTACTCAGGCAAGGCCTTTACCGCGACCTCAGATTGCACCCGCTATGTTACAGGCACTTGACGCTGTGGTCGGGCCGCGCGCCGCGTTCGGCACCTCGCTCAGGCTGCCTTCTTAGTCATTCCGCTCAGCTTGTCCTTCATCGGCTCGACCGTCTCGGTCGCGACCTTCTGGGCAAGCGTCGCCAGTTCCTTGGCCTGCGCGCTCATTTGCTCGATCTGCTTGCGCGTATGGGAGGTCGAGATCTCGACCACCTGAGCCAACGTGCGCGCCCCCAATAGTTCGGCGGCGAGGTCAAACGCCGCGTTGCTGTTCGCGCGCGCCATCTCGACGACCTTGAGACTGTAGTCGGCCGCGCCCTTCGAGGCGGTAGCATAGGTGGTCTCCAAAACCCCGGTCGCCTCCTCGGCAGCAGTCTTCATCCGCGCATAGGTGTCCTTGGCCTGGGTGATTCCCTTCTCCGCGAATTCACGGAAGGCCGATGTCGCCTGCGCGGCCGTCGCCTCGAACTTTGGCATGTCGACCATGGGAAATTCGGGAAGTTTGACGACTGAAGGGGTGGTATCCTGCATGGGGACCTCGCTACTGCCTACTGGCGGAAAGAACACGCATGCGCCGGCATCGCCGCCGCCGGTCAATTCCAGCGCTTAAGAAGCTCATCGGGACCAGTGCGTAGGCACCGCCCAAGATGATTATCCATATAGCACGGCGTTAGTGCACCGCAATATGAATTTTGCGATGCAAAAATTATTTCAGAAGTGGGAACAAGTTGAGTTTTTCGCAGATCGCGTTCCGCCGGAGCGAACCAAAATCGTCGCTTAGGCCCTTGGCGGCGGCGATTTCATGGTCATGCGAGTGGCCTGCTCGCCGAGGTCCTTCGCCTGCGCAGTAAGCTCCTTCATCTGAGCCTGCATGAATGCGGTCTGAAGACGCATAAACTCTTGCGGGTCCTTCGCGCGAACCAGCTTTTCAGCGAAAGCGAACGCATTTGCAACGTTGCGTTCAGCGTAGCCCAACGCCTTTTCGCTCATGTCTTTGGCGCCAGCCTGAGCGGCCTTGGCGTGATCCTCAAACTGCGCCATAGCCTCCTGAGCCGCCGACATGAAGCTGTTGAATGCCGATCGCGCCTGCTCGACGCTCTTCTCCACCATTGCGCGCATTTCGGCAGGGACTTCGAAGTGGCGCATCGCGTCCTTATCCATGGGGTCTCCTCTCGTGAACGGGATTGCGCAAGCGTCCGATGTGCTGCGTTCGATTGCTGCACTTTCGCCGATTGCTGCCTTTATCGTCGGATCAAAAGGCTAGCGCGATTTCAATGCCCGACGCAAAGGCTTTGGTTAACGCCAGAAACGGTCGCAGAGTTCGATTCACGAGGATTAACGTTAGCCTGCATTCGGCGTCCGCGAAGGCCCGCCTGCCGTGGACGCCGCGGAAGCAGCGCATTATACGGCATTGTTAACAATTTATTGCCGCCGCCGCGAGCAATTCCCGGGCGATGGCGTGGGGCTTGATGGACGAAACGATCGCGACGCAGCCAGTCGGACCAGCATGCTCGCTGATCGAACGGCTGCGCCGGCTCGACCTCGATGACCACGATGCAATCGCGGCGGTCCGGCCCGACGGCTCAATCCTGTTTGCGACGCAGGAAGCGACGCGCCGGCTCGCTGGAGCTGCCAACGTCGGCATTGTCTTGAGCGCTGATCTCTGCACGACCGCGGCAATCAGCGGCGCCGCTGAAGGCCCAACCAGGATCGGCCCTGCCAGCCTCAGTCGCATCAGCGAAGGCGCCGAAACGGTAATTCTCATGTGTTTCGGCAACCCGGCCGACGACAGACCGCCAACCTGTGATTTTGTGAACACCGTCCTCCAATCGCTCGTTGTCCGCGCTCCAAGCGATCAAGAAACGGCAGTTCCGGACGCGTCTGTCGAAGCGTCTGCGGCGCCCGCGGCTGCGGTTGCAGAGACTGCAGCACCCGACGGTGCGGCCAGGGCCGAAGCTAGGTTCCGCGACGCCGCCCTACCTTCGGAAGAGGAGCCGGAAACAGCATCAGCCGAGGCCGGGGAAATAGAGACAACGAGCGAACCGCCATCGGAAGCGCCCGCGCCACAACCCCGCCGCCCGCTGCGCTTCATCTGGCAAATGGACGCGGACGGTCGCTTCACGCTGGGCTCGGATGAATTCACCGAGATCATCGGCTCCGGGATGTCGATTGCGCTTGGGCGCCCCTGGCGCGAAATCAACGCAGAACTTTCCCTCGATCCCGCCGGGCGGATCGCGCGCGCGATCGCGACGCGCGACACGTGGAGCAATATCGTGATTTCCTGGCCCGTCGACGGGACATCGGAACGGCTCGACGTCGAGCTTGCCGGCCTGCCGGCGTTCGACCGCAATCGCACCTTTCTCGGTTATCGCGGCTTCGGCGTCTGCAGGGATGTCGAGCGTATCGAGCGCGTGCGAAAAATGCGGTCGCTCTCGATGTTCGCTCCGCCAGAAGCGCCGGCCGACAGCGCCCCTCTTGAGGAACCCGCGCTCCCCATGCGCGAGGCCGAGAACGTGGTGCCGTTTCCGGGCGTTGCGGCGAGCGTTGACGCCACGTCGGATGGAAGGCCTCCCGCGCTCAATCCGGGCGAGCACAACGCCTTCCGCCAACTGTCCCGTCAATTGGCGGCCCGACTGCAACTCAACGAGCCAGTGCGGGATCGCGGGGTGATCGCTGCGCCGAGCGCCGAGCCGAAGCGCTATCCGCAGCCCGACCACGAAACGCACGCAGTCAACGACCATACGCTTCTCGATCGGCTGCCAATCGGCATCCTCGTCTATCGATATGATGAACTCGTCTTCGCCAATCGCTCTTTCCTGACCATGACCGGCTATGCGGATCTCAGGGCGTTGGCGGCCGCGGGCGGCCTAGACGCCTTGTTCGTCGACACGGCGATCGCCGTGCTAGCCGAAGGCAGAGCTGAAGGCCGGGATCTCCTTATCGCGACCCGATCGGGCAGCCACATGCCGGTCGATGGCCGACTACATGCGGTTACCTGGAACGGCCAGCCGACATTCGCGATCGTGTTGGCGAACACCGACGCCGACGAGACGACGTACGAGGCGGCCCTTCGCCGCGCCGAAGGTGAGTTGCGCGACATGCGTCGGATCCTCGACGCGGCGACTGATGCGGTCATGGTCATCGATTGCAATGGATGCATCCTGTCGAGCAATCGCGGCGGCGAAGTGCTGTTCGACCGAAGCCGGCGCGAACTCGAAGGGGCGGAATTCGTAAGCTTGTTGGCGCCGCAAAGCCGTTCGCTGCTCGCCGATGCGCTAAGCGCAGCAAGACGCGATCCGGGCCGCGCCGCCGTCACGCTTGTAGCATTGACGCGCAGCGGCTCCGAAGTGCCGGTGAGCGTCGCTATCCGACGCGTCGGCGAAGACCATAATCGGCTCGCAATTGCCGTGCGATCGATTGCAGCCTCCGCCGCAGGCGAGCTGCCGAGCCAGACTGCCAGCGACAAACTCATGGCTCTCGCGAAGCTGAGCCATGATGCGCGCGCGCCGCTCAACTCGATCCTCGGGTTCTGCGCCATCATGCTTGCGGAACGGTTCGGAGCGATCAGCAACGAGCGCTACCGTTCCTATGTGGACCATATCCGCCTCGCCGGAACCCATTTGTTGGCGCTCATCACCGACGCCGCCGATCTTGCCCGAATCGAATCCGGCACTTTCGATCTTTCGCCGTCCGCCGTGAACCTGAACGAGGTCGTCAGCGAAAGTGTCTTGGAGATGCAGCCGCAGGCCAACGAGGCTCGGGTGATCATGCGCGTCTCGCTTGCGCCGGCCGCGGGCCGCGTGCTCGCCGACCTCGGGGCGGTGCGCCAGATTGTGAGCAACCTCCTTAGCAGTGCGCTTCGAAACTCGCGGCCGGGCGGGCAGGTCATCGTTTCAACCAGCGTCACGCCCGCACGAGATATCGTCTTGCGGCTGCGCGACAACGGGGGCGGCGTCACCGAGACCGCGATCGCAGCGGCACTGGACGCCAACGGTCCGCAGGCCACAACACCGCCGTGGTCCGCCACCGGGCAAACCCTGCCGCTGACCCGCGCGCTCGCGGAAGCAAATCAGGCTCGCCTCAGGATCACCAGCAAACCGAGGGACAGTACGCTCTTCGAGGTGATTTTCACGGCAAAGGCTGAGCGCGGCGACTGGATCTCCGGCCACTCGTAGCGTCGGTACCCGGCGCTTTGGGTTGCAATTGGCGCCGGAGCTTCCTAAGCTGCACCTAGATCCCGGCTTTCAACCGCGACGCGCCAAGCCTCGACGTCGGCGAGCATCA
The DNA here is from genome assembly GCA_963787675.1 of uncultured Alphaproteobacteria bacterium. Taxonomy (GTDB): domain Bacteria; phylum Pseudomonadota; class Alphaproteobacteria; order Rhizobiales; family Xanthobacteraceae; genus JAJPKK01. The sequence goes on from CAWBDV010000004.1 coordinate 500,128, forward strand.
CGTCTGCCGTCTGGCGTGCACACGCCCGCAACACGGGAAGATTGCTGACGCCCGTATCCAGGCCACGCTCGAGACCGGTCAGAGCGGCGAGAGTTCGGTTTGAGCGCCGCACCGAATCGTCGAAGTCGCCGATGAGACGGATGCCGTAGAGTGCTGTTGCTAATGCGGGCAGAAAGACCGCGAGCGCGGTCAAGGCCGCTTCGAGCCTATCCGGCAGTCCCCCCGGCAGAACCACAGTTGCGAGGATGATCGTGATCCCGCCGATCAGCGTGATCGCGAGACAGATGACGCCGACGATGTTCAGTCGACTATCGAGATGTTCCATGTCTTGAACGTTCTGTGAGTGGTAACGAATCTGGCCTGTAATCAACGCCTTCAAAATATTTTTCGCGGTCGGCAAGGACGTCCCGAGATCTCCGGAGAACACCGGCTGCTCGCGCAGAATGGCCCGCATGTACCATCCGGTCCACGCCGGCTGAAGGGCGGATAAATTGTGCGGCCATACGCCGAGCATCCAGAACGGACGCGCGACCCGCAACCGTTCCGCCACTTCACGCGCCTCAAACCAGCGGCGATGCCATTGCTCCCGGCTCGCTACCAACACATAGCCGACCACGATCAGCACGCAACTTAGTTCCGCAACCACGAGGAAGGCGTGCACCTCCTTTTCATAGCCGTCGGCGACGTCAAATGGCCTGATCAAGATCGACAGTGCGACGAACAACACCGCGGCGGCGCCGAGCAAAAAGTTGATAACGAATGCCGTCCGGAAAGCATTGGCGTGATGATCTGCGGCAACACTTGCCGCGTGGGAGACCCCGCGGAGGCGCTCGGCGGCAAGCCGATTTGTCTCAGTCTCCGCGCCAGGATTTAGGCTTTCCGGCACAGTCTCCTGCTTCTTTTGAGCGGTACGGCGATCGAGCCCCGAGGCGCGACGGAGCAATCGCCATCCTACGTGTTGAAACCGGTTCTCGAGCAGCGTGTCGAAAAAGATCCGCATACCTTCGGTCTCGTGTGACGAGGCCGGCGGTTCGACCAGTTTGAGAATGATACGTTCAAGGCCAGAAGCGAGCGGGACGACCGGCAGATCGAGCGCGTGCCGCGCCGGCACCGGAAGCGGCAGGCTGCCGCTCCATCGCAGGTGCGGTTCTCCGTCCTTCGGGTCGATGACAACGATCGGAGTGCCCTGCCTTGCGGCCTCGTCGACGATTTCGGCGGTGCCGCCGCGACCGCGCGCCGGCCGCCCGTCCCACACTGCAATGAGGATGTCCGACTGGGCGAGCACGGTGAGGCCGCCCAATTCATAGGCGTGATCGAGAGGGGCGGTGTCACTTGATTTTGCATCTTCGGGAAGCGGCAGAACCAATGTTGCCCGCGCTTGGCCGAGCAACCGAGCAAATTCCTGGCGCGAAACATCATCCTCGAAACTTTTCTCGTAACGCGGACGCGGACATGGCAGCACAACATCAAGCGGCATCTTCAAATCGAGTGCTGCCCGCGCCGCGATGCGATCCGAGCCTTCTGCCAGCGACGAGATCATCGTGAGCGTGGGCGCAGTCTCGTCGAACGACGAGGCGAACCGCCCGTGCATCTGCGCGAGCGTAGTCGTAATCAGCTTCAACACGCCATCGATGGCGGTTCGGACCTTGGACACGTCAACGGCGGAAACGGTGGACGCCGCCCCATCGCCCTCCCCGGGCAGGGGCGGACGATGGAGGCGATGGCCCGTGATTCCGACTGTCAGGGCCAGCTTGGGTTTGGGTGGACGGCTCTTCATCGGCGGCGCTGTAGACATCGGTCTGACGAACTTTATCACAAGTCCGCTGCCAGATTGTCGGTCGCCCGGCCACCAAACAACCCTTGATCGGACACAAATGAGCGGAAGGAAGCGGACACAATGAGACGACGGGAAATGACCGCAAGATGAAAGGACGGTAGCAATCGCGCAAAAATGCGCTAAGCTTTCCGCGCAGAGCAACCTGGTTGGGATGCTTGCGCGGAGGTGAGCATGGGCAGGTGTGACCGCCTGATTGCGCTATTCGCGGCCGCTGTGCTGCTCGGCGGCTTTGCCGTGAGAATTCCCGCGGCCCACGCGGCCGAGGAGGTGGATCTGCTCCTCGTGCTCTCTTCTGACGTCTCCCGCAGCATCGACGCCCCGAAATTCAAGCTTCAGCGCGACGGATATGCCGCAGCGATCGCCAATCCGCGCGTCATCGAGGCGATCCGCTCCGGCGCCCTCGGCAAGATCGCGGTGACACTCGTCGAATGGTCCGGGGTGGGTGCCCAGAAAATCGTCATCGACTGGTCCATCATCCGCGACGAGGCCTCGGCCAAGGATTTCTCCGCTCAGATTGTGGAGGCGCCACGCGCGTTCGCGGACCGCACCTCCATCAGTGGCGGCATCGACTTCGCAATGGCCCAGCTTGCCCGCGCGCCATACCAGGCGAGCCGGCGCACGATCGATGTTTCCGGCGACGGCACCAATAATTCAGGCCGCGACGTGAGTGACGCCCGCGATGAGGCCCTCGCCAAGGGCGTCACCATCAACGGCCTTGTCATCCTCAGCGAACGGCCGATGTCATGGAATGCCGACCACACCAATCCTCCGGGCGGTCTCGACAACTATTATCGCCATAACGTCATCGGCGGGCCAGGTTCCTTCGTGATGGTGGCCGAGAACTTTAATTCGTTCGGTCAGGCCATCCTCAATAAGCTGATCGCGGAGATCGCCGCTAACCCGTTGCCTAGGCACGCCGGGTTGCATCCGCCACCACGTTGATGTCTCGCGGCGTACCGTCTTGATGCCGCAGCCGCGGGAGCCTAACAAGACGGCGCGGAGGCCTCGGCCCCATCGACCCAATCGGAAATCGGCGAACGCCGTTCCAGCAATCACCCGGAGGAACACATGACGACGAAGCGAACATTGTATTGCGGGGTGGCGGCGATCGCCCTGGCGGCTGTCTTGGCCTTCTCACCTTCACATGTCCGTGCACAGCAGCCAGCCGCCGTTAGTATCGGCGATACCGACCTTGGTGGCGTGGTGCGCGGGCCTAACGGGCCGGAAGCCGGCGTCTGGGTGATTGCGGAAACCAACGATCTCCCCACCCGGATGGTGAAGATCGTCGTCACCGACGATCAGGGACGCTACGTGATGCCCGATCTTCCGAAGGCGAATTACACGGTATGGGTTCGGGGATACGGCCTCGTTGACTCGCCCAAGGTCCAGACCGCCCCGGGCAAGATCCTTAACCTGACCGCGGTGCCGGCGCCCAACGAGGCCGCGGCAGCCGAGTACTATCCGCCGGTCTATTGGCTTTCGATGGCCAAAATGCCGGACCAGAGCGAGTTCCCCGGCACCGGAAACGACGGCAACGGTATCAACCCGAGGATCAAATCGCTTCCGCAATTCCTCAGCGAGTTCAAAACCGACGGCTGTTTCCATTGTCACGCTATTGGCACCCAAGCGACCCGCAACCTGTCGCCCTTGCTGGGTGACTTCAAGGCCAGCGAGGATGCGTGGTTGCGGCGTATTCAATCGGGGCAGGCCAGCAAGGACATGGTCGAGACCATCGAGCGCTTCGGAACATTCCGTGGCGCGAAGATGCTTGGCGAGTGGAGCGATCGGATTGCCAAAGGCGAACTGCCGGCGTCGAAGCCGACGCGCCCGCAGGGCCTGGAGCGCAATGTTGTCATCACCGTATGGGACTGGGCGGACCCGAAGGCCTATCTTCACGATGAGGTCGCGACCGACAAGCGCAATCCCACCATCAATGCCTATGGGTCGCTTTATGGGGCGACCGAGAACAGCACAGATTTCGTGCCGGTTTTCGACCCGGTCAAGAGCGTCGCCACCACCGTCAAACTCCCCGTTCGCGATCCGAAAACCCCGTCCGCAAGCGCGAATGTGATGATGGCGCCTTCGGTCTGGTGGGGTGAGGAGAAGCTTTGGAACGCACAGACCATTCCGCATAGCTTGATGCTCGATGAGAAGGCGCGGGTCTGGTTTGCCGCCAGAATTCGTCCGGCCGCCAATCCCGACGCTTGCAAGGCCGGATCAAATCATCCTTCCGCGAAGGCCTTTCCGATCAATGCATCCAACCGTCACATCATAATGCTCGACCCAAAGACCAAGGACTTTACATTGGTGAGCACTTGCTTCCCGACTCATCACGTACAGTTCGGCTTCGACCCCGACCGTACGCTTTGGACAAGCTCGGGTGGTGTCGGCGCCGAAGTTCTTGGCTGGGTAAACACGAAGGTACTGGAAGAGACCGGCGACGAGATGAAGGCGCAGGGGTGGACCCCGTTCATTCTCGACACCAACGGCAACGGCAAGCGCGATGAGGGCTACGTTCAACCCAACCAGCCGGTCGATCCGACCAAGGACAAACGCATCCGCGTGGGCTTCTACTCGATCGCACCCAGTCCGAAAGACGGCAGCATCTGGGGCACCGTGGTTGGGTATCCGGGCTCTGTGGTCCGGGTCAATCCCGGTCCAAATCCATCCGAAACCGCGCTGGCCGAAATCTACGAGGTGCCGCTGCCAGGCTATTCGCCGCGAGGCGGCGACATCGACAGCCAAGGCGTCATGTGGGCCGCACTATCGAGCGGCCATCTCGGGTCTTTCGACCGCACCAAATGCAAGGGTCCGCTCAATGGTCCGACGGCCACAGGCAAGCACTGCCCCGAGGGATGGACGCTTTATACCTTGCCAGGCCCGCAGCTTGGCGGCGTGAGCGATAAAGATGGCAGTGGCGAAACGCCCTATTACGCCTGGGTCGATCAACACGACACGCTCGGCCTTGGCAAGGACGTGCCAATCGCCACCGGCAACCAGAATGACTCGCTGATCGCCCTCAAGGATGGAAAGCCCATCAACATGGTCGTTCCCTATCCTATGGGCTTCTGGGCCAAGGGCCTTGACGGCCGCATCGATGATCCCAACGCCGGCTGGAAGGGCCGCGGCGTCTGGAGCAACACCGGCAACCGAACGCCCTTCCACCTGGAAGGTGGAAAGGTAAACTCGCCCAAGCTCGTGCATTTTCAGATGAGGCCCGATCCTCTGGCGCGGTGAGCCGCTGCGACGACGACCGCAAGTCGGCCCCCCCGACTTGCGGCTGCGGCAACGGCGCAACTCGACACGTTGTTGCCGGCGGCGTATTCGCGCGGCATGGACCATGCATGCTCCGCTGCATGATAAATTGCTGCGTTCGCGGAGCGTGTTGACCCGCAACACGCGAGTTGGGTCTCACGCATAGCGGTTGGCGTTGCAGGAACAGTTGGCTAACCTGTCGGGTGCGTGAGGCGCCCTGGCGACGATCCGGAGATTGAATGAAGAAGGTCTATCCCGACGCGGCGGCAGCGCTTGCCGGCATCCTCAAGGACGGCATGCTCATCATGGCAGGCGGCTTTGGACTGTGCGGCATACCGGAGACGCTCATCCTTGCGATCCGGGACTCGGGCGTAAAAAACCTGACTGTCGTCTCCAACAATGCCGGCATCGATGGCGTGGGGCTCGGTGTTCTTCTCGAGACCAAGCAGATCCGCAAAATGATCTCGTCCTACGTGGGCGAGAACAAGCTATTCGCCCAGCAGTATCTCGCGGGTGAACTCGAGATCGAATTCAATCCGCAGGGTACGCTTGCGGAGCGCATCCGCGCCGGCGGCGCCGGCGTTCCCGCGTTTTTCACGCGGACCGGCGCCAGCACCGACATCGCGCGCGGGAAGGAAGAACGCATATTCAACGGTAACGCCTACATCATGGAAACGGGCCTCGTTGCCGACCTTTCAATCGTCCACGCCTTCAAAGGCGACACCGAGGGTAACCTCGTCTACCGGAAGACCGCGCGTAACTTCAATCCGCCGATGGCGACCGCGGGCAAGATCACCGTGGCCGAGGTTGAACATCTGGTCGAACCCGGCGAGATCGACCCCGATCATATCATCACCCCCGGCATCTACGTGCAGCGCATCGTGCCCGTGCCAAATGCGACCAAGCACATCGAGCAGCGCACCGTGCGGAAGCGGGCCTGACGAGGAGACGAAACATGCCCTGGACCCGAGAACAGATGGCCGCCCGCGCCGCCCGGGAATTGCGTGACGGATTCTACGTCAATCTCGGCATCGGCATTCCGACCCTCGTCGCGAACTACATCCCGGCCGGCATGAATGTGCAGTTGCAGAGCGAGAACGGGATGCTCGGCACCGGGCCATTTCCGTACGAGGGCGAGGAGGATCCCGACCTCATCAATGCCGGCAAGCAGACGGTGACGGAATTGCCGACAACCAGCTATTTTTCCTCGGCCGACAGTTTTGCCATGGTCCGTGGCGGCCACATCGATCTGTCGGTTCTAGGCGCAATGCAAGTCGCGCAGAATGGCGACCTCGCCAACTGGATGATCCCCGGCAAGATGGTCAAGGGAATGGGCGGTGCAATGGATCTCGTTGCCGGGGTCAAGAAGGTTGTGGTGGTCATGGAGCATTCGGCGAAGGACGAGCCGAAGCTCCTGCATAAGTGCAAGCTCCCGCTGACGGGCGCCGGGGTTGTCGACATGGTCATCACCGATCTCGGGGTCTTCAGCGTCGAGAAGAAGAGCCCCAACGGGATGAAGCTCATCGAAATCGCCCCGGGGGTGAGCAAGGACGAAATACGGGCCAAGACCGAGGCCGATTACTCGATTGCCCCCAATCTGGGCTGACGCTCCTCTCGAGTACTGCGGTCGGGCGAACCCCGACGCGCCGGCGTCCGAGCATCTTGGGCAAGGTGCCCTGACACCAACCTCGCTGGTGCCCCGGCTACCCTGTTAGGGCTCGAGACCCAAGGGGTTATTGCGGCCACGAAAGCGTCACAGAGCTAACCCAGATTGCGAGCTGCCTCGCCGACCGATAGGGTGATCGGCCGCATGGCTTCCGTGCTGGGTGGGAATCGGACGGCCGCCAGGAGACTTCACGTCAACGACCGCAGCTATCGGGCAATCCGACCGCCCCGCTTGCCCGTGCGCTGCTGCGGCAAAACCGGAATTTGAGCCTCGTGTTTTCGGCCAAGGGCGTAAAGCGCTTCGCGATTTTCGTCGCGGTGGTAGCCGCGGCGGGCGTCGGGGCTATCGCCGTGGCGCCCAGCGTCGTCCCGGTCGACACAGTACGCGACGCGGTGACGAACGAAATTCGCGCCGTCACCGGTCTCGACCCGGTGCTTCGTGGTCCGATTTCGATTCGGATGTTCCCGGCCGGGACCGTGTCGTTTGCCAATGTCGTGCTTGGCGAGAGCCGAAGCGGCGAACCGGCCTTCGCGACTGAAGAGCTGACCGCAAACCTCCGCCTTACGCCGCTGCTTGCCGGCCGCATCGAGATCGCCGACATCACGCTGACGCGGCCGCACATCGCTATTTCAGTCGACGCCGATGGACGCACCAACTGGTCGCCGCTCGTCGATACGCTGGCGCGAGCACTGAGCCCGAATGCTCCGCGCGACGAACAAGTGCTGTCGTTCTCGGAAATTCGCATTGATGACGGCATCATCGCGATCAGCAATCCGTCGCGCAATGTCAACGAGACGCTCAAGGGTGTTGAGCTTTCGCTCGCTTGGCCATCCATTGCGAAAAGCTTCGCCGCGACGGGGCACTTTTTTTGGCACGGCGAGAATGTCGATGCGAGCGTCGCCATCGCAGATTTTCCGGCAGCGCTTGCGGGCGAGAATTCCGGACTGAAATTCCGCTTCACTGGCGCGCCGCTCAAGGCTGCGTTCGACGGCGTTTTGAGTAACGACCCGACGCTCAAGATCGACGGAACCCTGGCAGCGGATGCCGCTTCCCTTCGGGATGCCCTGCACTGGTCAGGCGACTCCTCGCTGCCGGGAGGCGGCCTTGGCCGGTTTGCGCTGAAGGCCCACGCGGCCATCTCGGGAGGAACGGTCGCACTGTCGAGCCTCAATGTCGAACTCGACGGCAATGTCGCAGAGGGTGTGCTGAGCTACACGACCTCCGGCCGCAAGATGCTTCAGGGGACGCTTGCAGTCGAGAAACTTGATCTCCGGCCCTACGTCACAACGTTGCGGCTGATCGCCGACAATAGCCGTGAGTGGGATCAGCGAGCGTTTGCACTCGACTGGTTCAACGGCTGGGATGCCGATCTGCGCCTGTCCGCCGCTGCGGTCCAGTTCACCCACGCCGATCTCGGACGGACCGCCATCGCCGCCAGCATGCGGTCGGGGCGGCTCGAGATCACGGTTGGCGAATCGCAATCGTTCAATGGCGTCATCACCGGCACGATCGCGGTTGCCAAATCCGAGACCGGCGCTGACGTCAAATCGGACATGCATTTTACGGGCGTCGATCTGGAAAAATGCTTTTCCGAGTTGTTCGGCCTGCACCGCCTGGAAGGAAGCGGCAATCTTTCGTTCGCCGTCGAGAGCAGCGGCGCCAACGTCCAGGATATCGCGCGCAACCTCAACGGCACCGTTCAGATCGATGCGAAAAGTGGGGCATTGACCGGCTTGAGCATCGATCAGTTGATGCGGCGCCTGCAACGTAGCCCTCTCTCAGGCAACGGCGACTTCCGCAATGGTCGAACGCCATTCGACAAGCTCAACGTCGACCTACGCATCACCCAGGGTCTTGCCAACGCCGAGGACGTGCATTTCGACGGGCCGAACGTGCGCTTCAACGTCACCGGAACGACTTCGATCCCGTCGCGCGAGCTCGACCTTTCGGGCACCGCGAACCTGATCAGCAACAGTACCGATCCCAACGCCTCGTTCGAGCTTCCATTCGTCGTTCACGGCCCTTGGGATTTTCCGCTCATCATGCCGGACCCACAAACCCTGATCCGCCGCTCCGGCGCGACCGGTCCGCTGCTCGACGCATTGCAGGACCGCAAGACGGTCGACGCCGTACGCTCGGCGATCGAACGGCTCACGGGCGGCGACCGTAGGCCTCGCTGAACGCCGCCGCTGGCAGAAGTCGCTGCCTGCGGCAGCAAACTTTGTGCCGGGAACCAGCGATCGATTATGATCCTGCGAGGCGAATCAAAGTAGCGTTTAGGAGCATCGAGCCGCGCAATTTCGTTCCGCGGGCATCAAGCTTTGTCCCAAGTTATTGAATAAGCGGGGATACTCGGCGATTCCCGATCCCGTCCCGTCTTTGGTTACGACGCCCGCATGGCACAGATGCTTCATAGCTTCCTGCGAACCCTGGTGAAAGTCGCGGTTGCATCCCTGATTGTCGGAACGATGCTCGCCCATTTCGGCATCACTTTCGACATGTTGATCAAGGAGGTAGGAACATCGCCCGAGCAACTCGAGGCGCTCCTCCGCCGCGGCGTCGCTTGGGTGCTCCCAAATATGGCGCTCGGTTCGCTGATTATTATTCCGGTGTGGTGCCTTGCCTACATCCTACGCCCGCCGGGTCAACTCGACGATTGATCCCGATCAGCTACGCGCCGAGAGGTGTCGCTCTGGCGCGGGCCTTGCCGACGAGCGACGCAGCGACGACCGCGACGGCGATGACTGCGATAAAGAGCGTGCAGATCGCATTGATCTCTGGCTTCACGCCAAGCCTTACCTGCGAATAAATACGGATCGGCAGCGTGGTCGCCCCGGGGCCGGTTGTGAAGCTTGCAATGACGAGGTCGTCGAGCGACAGCGAAAATGCCAGCAGAAATCCGGCGGCGACCGCTGGCATGATCAGCGGCAATGTGATCGTCAAGAACGTGCGACTTGGCGGACAGCCGAGATCCATTGCGGCTTCTTCCAAGCTGCGATCGAAGCCAACCAGCCTTGACTGGACGATGACAGTCACGAAGCACATCGTGAGCGTCGTATGAGCCATGATGACGGTCGTAAAGCCCCGATCGAGGTCGACCGCAACGAACAGCAGAAGCAGCGACAGACCCGTGATCACTTCCGGCATGACGAGTGGCGCATAGATCATGGCCGCAAACGGTAGTCGCCCGCGAAATCGCACCCGCGTCAACGCGATCGCCGCGAGCGTTCCAAGTACCGTCGCTGCCGCCGCCGAGACAAACGCGATAAAGAGCGACGCGAGCGCCGCATCAATGATGGCGCGGTCGGCGAGGAGTTCCACGTACCAGCGCAACGACCAGCCGCCCCATACCGCGACGAGGCGAGAATCGTTGAACGAATAGATGACGAGGATCACGATCGGAACGTAGAGAAAAGCGAGCCCGGCTGCGAGCGCAGATAGATTGGTCAAGGATAGCCGACGTCCCATCCTCAGCGCGCCTCGATCTCGCGGGATTGCAGGTGCTGATAGAAGGCGATCGGCGCTACCAGCAGCACGACGAGCACGACCGCCACCGCAGACGCGACCGGCCAGTCTTTGTTGGCGAAAAATTCGATCCACAGCGTCTGGCCGATCATCATCGAGTCCGAGCCGCCGAGCAGATCCGGCACGACGAACTCGCCAACGATCGGGATGAAGCACAACAGCGCGCCGGCCGCGAGACCCGGCAGCGCCAGCGGGACCGTGACGACGAAAAAGGCCTTCCAGCGGGGACAGCCAAGATCCGCGGCGGCTTCGAGCAAGCTGTCGTCGAGTTTCTCGAGGCTCGCATAGAGCGGCAGCACCATGAACGGCAGATAGGAATAGACAAGACCAATATAGACCGCGGTATCGGTGGCGAGCCAAGTCACCGGCTCATTGATGAATCCCAACGCCATCAGGGCACGGTTGAGAAGCCCATCGTGCTGGAGGATATTGATCCAGGCATAGACCCTGATCAGGAAAGAGGTCCAAAACGGCAGCACGATCAGCGCGACGAGAACCGGTCGCAAGCGGCTTGGCGCACGCCCCATTGCATAGGCGATCGGAAAACCGCAGATGATCAGCATCACGGTCGACAGCGCCGCGACCTTCAGGCTCTTCAAGTAGGACAGGACGTAGAGGTCGTCGCCCGCAAGCGTCAGGTAGCTTGAGAACGACAGGCCAGCCAGGTACTCACGCAAGCCCTGCCAGCCGGCTGCCGGATCGAAGACCGGCAGGTAAGGCGGTTGTGCGATCGCCGTTTCGGACAGGCTGATCTTGAAGACGATCAGGAACGGCACCAAAAAGAGCGCGATGAGCCATAGATAAGGCACCGCGACGACGATCGACCTCCCGCTCGGCCGCCAACCCGCTGTCGCGCCGCCCGCGGGGGTTTGCTTCCCTCCCCCGTCTCCGGGGGACGATCGCGCGGAAGCCTTCTGCGGGTCCACGACGATTCCTTAGCTCGCCAATACGACGGCGGCCGCCGGCGACCATGACAGCCAGACCTCCTGGTCCGCGCTAATTGGCTGATCGAGGCGCCGTGCCACGTTTGCAACTGCGGCTTTCATGGCGCTGCCATCGTCGAGGCGCACCTTGTAGATCGACATCCCGCCGAGATAACCAACATCCCACACGCGCCCACGGACTGCGTTGTCCACATCTCCCGGTACAGCCGAGATACGCACCTTCTCGGGACGCAGCGCGATCGCAACCTGCGTCCCCACGGCGGCGCCCGCGGCGTCGGCAACGCGATGACGCCGGCCGGCCTTGTCCTCAATCACCGTTTCGTCGACACTTTTCTCCACCACCGCACCTTCAATCAGATTGACGTCGCCGATAAATTCCGCGACCCAGCGCGACTTCGGCTGTTCATAGATTTCGCTGGGTGCCGCAACTTGCACGATGCGACCGCGATCCATCACCGCGATGCGATTAGCAACCGTCATCGCCTCTTCCTGATCATGCGTAACGATCACGAAGGTCGTGCCAAGGCGTGCCTGCAGGTCCATCAACTCGAACTGAGTCTCGGCGCGCAGTTTCTTGTCGAGTGCCGCCATGGGCTCGTCGAGCAACAGCACCCGCGGCCGCTTTGCGAGCGAGCGGGCGAGCGCGACGCGCTGGCGCTGCCCGCCGGATAGCTGGTGAGGCCGGCGCCCACCCAACCCCTCAAGCTTGACGAGTGCTAGCATTTCCTCGACGCGCGCGGCAATCACCGCACGCGCGAGCCCCTCCTGGCGGAGCCCGAACGCAATGTTGCCAGCGACGCTCAAATGCGGAAACAGCGCGTAGCTCTGGAACATCATGTTGACGGGGCGCCTGTGCGGTGGTGTCGCCGCGATATCCGCACCGCCAAGCATCACGCGGCCTTCGTCCGGTCGTTCGAAGCCGGCGAGAATGCGCAGCAGCGTGGTCTTGCCGCAGCCCGATGGGCCGAGCAGCGCAAAGAATTCATTCGGATAGATGTCGAGGCTGAGACTATCAACGGCCGCGAGGGCGCCAAAACGCCTCGTCACGTCGATGAACCTCACCAAGGGTTGAATTGCGGGATCCGCCCAAGGCGCGAAGCCGCGTCTCATCGCTACACCGTCCGACCGATCACCACTCCTTGATGGGGACCAATCGGGAAATGATCAAGGATTTTTCACGCGACCGGCGTCGCGGAGAGACCAAGCCTGCGGCGGCGGGGGGCCGGCCTATAGGAGCCATTAAGATGTATCATCGGACGGGGCTTCATCACCGCCGAGACGATGCGCTGCAGAAGCGCTTGGGCCGAGACCGGCTTCAGGAGAAACTCATTGACGCCGAGGCGCGCTGCTTCCAACACGTGAGAGCGCTCGCCGTGGCCGCTCAACATGACAATCGGAAGGTCGGCATAAGGGAAGACGCCGGGCGAGCGAACGATGCGTACGAATTCGAAGCCATTGACGAAGGGCATGTCCCAATCGAGGATCACAATGTCCGGCATTGAACTGCGGGCCGCAGACAGGGCATCGGCGCCGTCAGCGGCCTCCGTAACGTGCCGCACTCCGATGTTAGAGAGGAGATCGCGGACGATTTTGCGCATGAACGTATTGTCGTCGACGACCAGGACCTTCAGCGACGCGAGCCGCTGCCTGATCTCCTCGCCGCGCGCAGTCTGCATTTCGAACTCCAAGCCTCGCCGTTATCGACGCGTGTCCCCATCCCTCCTATGCCGTGACTACAGAGCGCCGATTGCGTCCACGTTAAGCGGCACGGACAAATTTATTGGAATTTAGCGCAATCGGTCGGGTGATTTGACGAAAACAGATTCGTGCAGCGACACCATCTGACCCGCTGGCCTCATTGAGATTTCAGTCAAAATACCATCGGGAACAGCGTCCTCAAGCGTCACACGTCCGTCAAAATGCGCACTTGCCAAGCGCGCCTTTCCCCTCAAACATAGGTGAACCGGTCCGTCGAATAGGACCTCCAATAATTGCGGGAGGCGGTGATGGCAGACAAGGAAGGAGGCCCGAGAGGCCCCAGAGGTCCAAGGTGCATTGCACTCGTTGGGCCGTTCCAGAGCGGAAAGACGACGCTACTTGAAGCGATCCTCGCGCGAACGGGCGCCGTGCAGCGGCAGGGTACGGTTGAGGCCGGCACTACAATCGGGGACGCCAGCAGAGAAGCGCGCCATCATAAGATGAGCGTTGAGGACACGATCGCCACGACGACGTTCATGGAAGACCGATATACGTTCATCGACTGCCCCGGCTCGGTCGAGTTCGTCCACGACATGCGTGCGGTGCTGCCGGCGGTCGATGCGCGCTGTGGTGGTTTGCGAGGCGGATGAGCGCAAGGTTGCGCAGCTCCAGCTCATCATGCGCGAGCTTGAAGACCTGAAAATTCCGCGCTTTCTGTTCCTCAACAAGATCGACAAGGTCGACGCGCAGATTCGCGACACTCTCAAGCTTCTGCAGGCCGGCCTCGCGCGTGCCGCTCTTGATGCGCCAGATTCCGATCTGGAAAAACGGCATTATTACCGGCTTCGTCGATCTCGCCCTGGAACGAGCCTTTGTCTACAAGGAACACGCTCCATCCGAAGTGATCAATCTCACCGACGGCGACGCCGCCCTCGACAAGGACGCGCGCTTCTCGATGCTGGAGACGCTTGCGGACCACGACGATGAGTTGATGGAACAACTCCTCGCCGATATCCCGCCCCCGCGCGACCGTGTGTTCGATGACCTCGCCAATGAGCTGCGCGAAGGCTTGGTCTGCCCGGTGCTGCTTGGAGTCGCAACCCGCACCAACGGCGTACTTCGGCTATTGAAGGCACTCCGTCATGAATCGCCCGGCATGGAAACGACCGCGAAGCGGCTCGGCATCAAGAGCGGCAACGACGCAGTCGTGACGGTGCTCAAGACCTTTCACACCACCCACGGCGGCAAGCTCTCGGTCGTACGTGTGCTCAACGGCGAGGTTGGCGACGGTGTCACCCTGAACTCTCCCGAGCGGCGAGACCGGGCGTGTTTCGGGCGTATTCAACCTGCTGGGACAGCAGACCGAGAAGCGTGGTCCCGCTGCAGCCGGCGAGACCGTTGCGCTCGGAAAGCTCGAGCACGCCGAGACCGGCGACACGCTCTCGTCCGGCAAGACGGCGCATCCGACGGTTGCCGAGGTCAAACCCTATCCCGAGCGTCCTCGCGATCGCGATTTCGGCAAAGGAACGCAAGGACGACGTCAAGCTCGGTCTCGCGCTCAACAAACTGGTCGAGGAGGACCCTTCACTCACAGTGGACCACAATCCGGAGACCCATGAAGTCGTGGTGTGGGGTCAGGGCGAGATGCACCTGCGGGTCGCGACAGAACGGCTCGCGGATCGGTTCGGCATCGCGATCGAGCGGCGCCAGCCGACGGTCGGCTATCGCGAGACCATCAAAAAATCGATCCAGCAGCGCGGGCGGCACAAGAAGCAGTCCGGCGGCCACGGCCAGTTCGGCGACGTGGTGCTCGATATCAAGCCGCTGCCGCGCAATGCGGGCTTCGTCTTCGAGGAGAAGATCACGGGCGGCGTGGTGCCACGCAACTATATCCCCTCGGTCGAGGAAGGGGTGATCGACGCCCTCAAGCACGGCCCACTCGGCTTCTCGGTGGTCGACATTTCGGTGTCACTGGTCGACGGCTCCTATCACGCCGTCGATTCATCCGACATGGCTTTCAGGATCGCTGGCCGCATCGGTATCAACGAGGCACTGCCGCAATGCCAGCCAGTGCTGCTCGAGCCCATTCACATGGTGGAGATCGCCTGCCCCTCGGAAGCTTCGGCCAGGATCAACGCCATCCTGTCAGGTCGCCGCGGCCAAATTCTCGGCTTCGATACCCGCGAGGGATGGGAGGGATGGGACATGGTGCGCGCCATGATGCCGGAAACGGAGATCGGCGATCTCATCATCGAAGTCCGCTCCGCAACGGCCGGCGTCGGCAGCTTCACCTTCAAGTTCGACCACATGGCCGAGCTTGGTCGGCAAAGCTGCCGACCAGATCGTGGCCGCTAAACGCGCTGCCGCGTAAGGCAAGAGATTGGTGGGCGCGCGGAGAGATCCGCGCCCTCGCCAGCTGCTAGCCTGCGGAATGTGGACCCGGAGATGTGAGAGGGCGTTGGGCTCGCTCCTTCACGCTGCTTCCAATCGATGATATGGAGCATCTTAGGAGAAACGAATTTCCCGTGTTTCGATTTTGGAAATCGCGCTTAGGCCTGCGGTCATGCGTTGCCGTTGCGGCCGCGTACGCGCTTGCATTCCAGATGCTGCTGATCGGCGTTGCCGGCAGTCATCCCCTATCTGATCTGCCGTCGAGCGATTTCGCCCTTCTCTGTCAGCATAGCAACGGCGATACCCCCGACGGCGTACCGGCGCCGTCGAACGAGACGCATTGCGTTCTGTGCACGATTGCACACGGGCCATACGCAGTTTTTGGCAACGACTTTGAACACCTGGTCATCATCGTCGGCCTTAGATCTGATCTCGTTCCACCGATGGACGACCATCCGGCCGCGTCCAGCTCCGCGAACGCCAACTATCCGCGCGGACCACCATTCGCGACCGCTCTACCTGATCCGCGCGCTCTCTTGAGCGCGTCCGATCGGTCGGCCGAGGTTATCGGCCAGCTTTTCATCTCGCGAACTTATCCAGGTGTCGCGATGACGACATTTGATGCGTTCAAGCAACCACTCTCCTGAACTGGAAGGAACATTCAATGTTGCGACGCCTCTTGCTGGGCGTGGTCGCCACGTGCGTCCTGAGCGGCCCATCGTCTGCGCAGATGTCACACGATCACGCCGCGAAATCCGACTGCATGTTTGCGACACTCGACGTGCGCCACCAAGGCAACGCCGGCCTTTGCGATGGACGGCACCCTATGGCTCGCCTTCTCCGCCGCAGGCAAGGTTTTGGTCACGCACTCGCCCGACGGCGGCCGCACCTTTACGCCACCCGTGGCCGTCAACCCGGAGCCGCTCGAACTCGATTGGGGCCCGGATGCACGGCCAAAGATCCTGCTAGATCGCGACGGCCGCATTTTCGTCGCGTTCGCGATCTTCAAGGACAAGGAATTCAACGGCAAGGTGTTCTATGCGCGTTCGATCGATGGCGGGCGCAGCTTCAGCACGCCGCAACCGATCACCGCGGACGTAGAGAGCCAGCGATTTGAAGCGATCGCCCTCGATGCCGACGGATCATTGTTCGCCGCATGGCTAGACAAGCGCAATCGCGCGCCAGCGCGCGCTTCGGCGAAGCTTACGTCGGCGCATCATTAGCGTTTGCGTGGTCAAACGATCAAGCGGCGACCGTGACGGCGACGCATCTCGCCAAGGACAACACCTGCGAGTGCTGTCGCCTCGGAATAGTGTTCGCGGCGCCAGGCCGCCCCGTGGTCGCGTTCCGCAACATATTCGAGGGAGGCGTACGAGACCATGCGATCATGACGTTCGATGATCCGAGACACGCTCGGCGCAGGTGAACCGCGTGAGCGTCGACGATTGGAAAACAGACGTTTGCCCGCACCACGGTCCGAGCCTCGCGATTTCCTCCACCGGCGCATACCACGTCGCCTGGTTTACCAACGGACGCGTCCGCAAAGGATTGTTTTACGCGCGCTCCGATAACGGCGGCCGCTCGTTTTCGGAACCGATGCCGATTGGAGCCGCCAAGCGCAATCCCTCGCATCCTTACCTTCTCGCTACCAAGACAGGGCTATGGCTCGTATGGAAAGAATTTGACGGCGAGGTCACCACGGTACCGGCCATGGTTTCCCACGACGACGGCCGCAGTTGGTCGACACCGCGAGTTATCGCGCGCACGGAGGACGCTTCCGATCATCCGTTGCTCGTCACCGACGAAAGCCACGCCTACCTATCTTGGCAATCAAAAGCCGATGGCTATCGGCTGATCAATTTGGAGAATCCACAATGAAGACGCGTTTGCTCTTGATCGCCGCGGTCGCAGCGAGCGTCGGATTTGCGATAGCAGCTTCATTCGGTGCGGCCATTTCAGGCGCCTCTCCCTGGCGGCCTCAACGACTTCAGCCGCGGCAGCTGGAAAGCGATCCAAAAGGCTCACGCCGGGCATCCGGTTGTGGTCCACTTCTGGGGAGTCACCTGTGGCCCATGCCGGGTCGAGATGCCGCAATGGGGAAAATTCCTGAGGGAACGCAAGGACCTGGAACTCGTCATGATCAATGCCGATCTTGTTCCCGATGCACCTGACGCGGTTCGCGCCATGCTCGCGCAAAACGGCCTCTCCGACGCCGAGAACTGGATCTTCAGCGATGGATTCGTCGAGCGGCTGCGTTACGAAATCGATCCGCAATGGCAGGGCGAGATCCCGCGCACGATATTGATCGACCGCGACGGCGTGACCACGACGATCGAAGGCGTTGCCGATCTCAACGATATCCGCGCCTGGCTCGATGCGCAGGCTCGACGGAAACTAGCGCGGAGGCGATGGCATTGCCCCGAGATCGCCCCGGGCCTTAGACTAGGCCCAGGGCGCACCATGAAGATTCTGCACGCCGTATTCGGCGAACAATTCTACGGCAGCGAACGTCATTGCATCGAACTCGCCGTCGCCCATGGCGCGGCCGGTCATGAGGTCGCGATCCTGATCCGAGGGGTCGACTCCTATTGCGCGCAGCAATTCCGGGAGGCGATCGCAGCGGCGCGGCTTGATGGCCCCGGCGGTCCCGGCACGGTCCGGCTCCTTGCTCTGCCGCGCGCGCTTCCGGCCCTGCTGCAACGGCCGGCGGCACTCCTTGTGCTGAGGAAATTCCGGCCGGACATTGTGCACACGCACCTCAATACGGCGACACGCCGAGTCGGGAGAGTGGGCCAATGGATCGGCATTCCCCACGTCGCGACATTGCACATCCGCTACGACGACCGCGAATACGGCCACTGCGATGGCCTGATTTGCGGCGCTTCGTGGCAGCAAAAAGAGATCCCCGCCGACTTTCCCGGCATCGTGCAGACGATCTGGGCGTGGTTGCCGACCGAGGTTCACACGGGCCTCGCGCGCGTTCGGACCGAGGAGGTCGAAGCGCTCCGCCGTGAATGGGGCGCCGACGATCGCACGATGGTGTTTGGTAGCGTCGGACGGCTGGTTCCGGAAAAGGGGATGGACCTCTTGGTCGAGGCGTTCTGTCGTGCCTTCCCGCACAGCGACGAACACGTGCGCCTGATGATCATCGGCGTCGGTCCCCTCGAAGCTGACCTGCGCCGCGCTGCGGCCCGCGATCCGCGGATCGCAATCATCAGCGCCCAGGGCGAGATCGCGCGGTGCTACCGCGCGTTCGACATCTACGTGAGCGCGGCCCGATTTGAACCATTCGGCCTTACGATCCTAGAAGCCATGGACGCCGGCTGCCCGATGATCGTCACCCGGACGGAAGGTCCGACCGAGTTTCTCAAGGACGAGCGCGTGTTGTGGGCGGATACGAATGACGTCGGCGACGCTAGCGCAGCAATTATCAGTCGCCGCGATCCGCGAACGCGAACGGCTCGCTTACGACCTCGCGCCGTTCATCCGCGAAACCGCCACCAAGGCAATCGAGGATTTTTATGGCACCGTTCTGGCAGATGTTGCCCGACGACGGAGCGCGAAGGCCGATAAGCGATAAGTTGTCCTGGCACGCGCCGTCACGGCCAAATGACTATTTCAGCGTGGCGTCAAAGACGCAGATGGCCGGGACGCGGCCCGGCCATCTGTTTGGAAGATGTGGATTATGAATTAAGCGCTACGGATTATAAAAAATGATGCGGCTCCCTAACTGTTCGAACTTAAACGACATGCAGCGCAGGGGTAGCGCGCGCTTGATCGCCTCGTGCCGGTCCTCATCGGCATAGAGCAACATGAAGCCGCCGCCGCCGGCGCCAAGGAGCTTGCCGCCAATCGCGCCGGACTTCTTTGCGGTTCTGTACCAGTCGTCGACCTGTTCGCTCGTCACGTTAGATGCAAGCGATGTCTTGAGCTTCCAATTCTGGTCAAGGATCTCGCCGACAGAGGCAAGATTGCCTTGCTGCAACTCGTCCCTCAGTCGGTAAGTCAGCTGCACCATGCGTTTCAACGCAGCCTGCTTGGACCCGTCTTCGGCGGTCGCCCTCGCCTGTTCAGTCAGGATGTCTGACGCGCTCCGGGTCATTCCTGTATAGAAAACAAGGAGCTGCTTCTCGAGCGCAGTCCGCGTTTCGCTTGACATGATGATCGGCGACACCAGCACGCTATCGTCCGGCCGAAACTCGATCAGGTTGAAGCCACCGAAAGCAGCGGCGTACTGATCCTGCTTGCCGATCGGATCACGGCACAAATCAATCTCGATATGGCAACTCAGCGAACCGAGGTCATCGCTCGACATATGGCGGCCCTGAAATGCCGCCAGTGCATTGAGAAGCCCAACCGCAAAGGAGCTCGATGAGCCAAGACCCGTGCCGCGTGACGGGATATCCGAAATCGTGGTGATCTCGACGCCGCCTGCGAGCTTGAGCACCTGCATCGCGCACTTGACGATGCGGTGCTCGATCATATCGACCGAAGTTACCTCTTCGGTCCTGGAATAAGCGACGCGGATGCCGGAATCGAATTTCTTGTTCACATTGACGTAGACGTACTGGTTGATGGTGGTGCTGATGACGGCGCCACCATACCGGCGATAGAAGCCGGGCAAATCGCTGCCGCCACCGACAAGACTCATCCGCAGCGGCGTCCTGCTGATGATCATGCACGCGCTTCTTTCCCGGCGATTGGAGCATCCCAATCGATGATCGTGTCTGCCGTCGCGCGCGAAGCCATGACAACAGGCGATTCGTCGCGCACGCGCTCAAAGTAGGTCGCAGTTGCGCCGTCCTTGTCGGCACCCCGCCAGATCAAGTCGGAGACCACGCGCTCGCGCCTGGGTTCCTCCGCGGTGGCGATAAAGACGCGATGTATCTTGCGGCAGGTCGACAGTGGAAGCATCAGCGCGGGGACGCCTTCAAGAATGAGGACGTCATCATGTTCGAGCCGCAGCGTATCCTTTTGGTTTTCGCGCCGCCGCGTCAGACGATCGTATCGCGGTAGCTCAAGCTCAACCGAGACATCGCCGGTGAGCCACGGTCGCAGTGTTTCCTCGGCGAGATCGAGATCAAAACGCTCGATGACGCCGGGCCGGCGGCGTTCAATATCTCTGATCCACCGATCCAACGAAATGACGCCGGCTCGTCTGCCTTTGAGCCGCAGTTCGGACGCCAGCACCTGGGCAAAGCTCGACTTGCCGACGCGTGCGAGCCCGCCGACCAGCACGACGTCGCCCGGCGCAATTTTATCTCGAAGCGGCTGGGCCGCTTGCGCCATGCGCGGATAGTCATCGAGAATGAAGGTCACAGCCGCCGGAAAATCGTCAACCACAAAATCGGGCTCTGCCTCGAACTTCTCGTCGCGACTCCCCTCCCCCGTCCGGACCAGAATCGAACGCAGGCCCGCGCTGGCCGCGGCGAGCATGTCACGGGCCGCATCGCCCACCAGCCACGAGCGTTGCAGGTCGATATTGAGGGCCGCGGTCGCCTGGCAGATCATGCCAATCCTTGGCTTACGGCATTCACATTGTATCTTCAGGGATTCGACTTCGCCGGGGAAATCCCTTGTCAGGGTGGTGCGGACAGAAATAGATGCGGTCAACAAACGCACCGGCCGCGGCGAGTTGCGTCTCCATCTTGGCGTGGATGCGAGCAAGTCCTTCAAGCGTGCATTCGCCACGGGCAATGACCGATTGGTTGGTAACGACGACGACGCGATATTCAGCGTCATTGAGACGACGCACCGCCTCCGGCACCCCGTCGAACAGCTCCATTTGCTCGGGTGAGCGCACATAGCCGTGATTACGGTTCAATGTATCGTCGCGGTCGACGAAGATGGCCTGCTGCGGATGGGCGAGGCTCGCGCGCGCAACAACGCCAGCCCGCAGCTGCGCCACCGCCTTATCGAGCCGGCGAGGCGTGCCGATATCCTTGATATATTCGAAGCTCCGATAGGCCTTGAGACGAGCCGATCGCGCGATCATCGCCGGGAACAGATTCTTGGCGAGGTCGGACGGCACCGCGAATTTGCGCCACGGTTCGAGGGCGGCACGTGAAATGACATAAAGTCCGGCGTTGACCAGATTTGATAAAAAGCTGCCGGGCGGGTGAGGATAAGCATGAAAAGCCGTAATCCAATCCTCGGCATCCGTTTCGACCAGATCGGAATCCTGCGGGTGATCGTTCGGATGCACAAATAAAGTCGCGTCCGCTTTGTTATCCCGATGAAAATCCCACAGCCGCCCGAGATGAACGTTGAACAACGTGTCACCGTAGATCACCAAGAACTGATCGGCGAGGCGATCAAGTGCGGCGAGCACGGCGCCAGCGGTGCCGCGCGGCGTCCCGTCGTCGATAAGCTCGATTGTGAGGCCGAAGTTGCCGTTCGCCGCGCAATAGGTCCGAATCTGGTCGGCGCCATGATTGACCAGCAACACCACGTGGCCGACGGCGTATTCACGCAGCAGGGCCAACTGGCGCTTGAGCAAAGGCTCGCCATCGATCTCGACCAAAGGCTTGGGCCGGCCACCAAGGCGATCCCTGAGCCGTGTGCCGGCGCCGCCGGCGAGCAGCACCGCTTGCTTCATCCGTGCTTCGCCTGCCCGACAACGGCCGCCACAGCACGACGAACGGATTGCGCCGAATCATGCGGTGCGGACCAGCCAAGACGTGCGAGACGCTCGGTTGAATAGCGATATTTCGGAATATCGCCTACCCAGCCCCGGTCCTCCGCTCCGTAAGAAATGCGGGCCTTCGGCGAGACTGCAGCACGAACCTCCTCGGCGATGAACTTCACCGTGACACCGTTGTCGACGGGACCGATGTTATAAACATTCATCCGCTGTTTGGCATGGTCGGCGATGAAAAGCATCGCCTCGATAAGGTCGTCGACGTGAAGATAGACCTTCTGCTGCTTCCCGTTGCCGAGCACATCGAGATTGTCCGGGGTACGCCGCAGCTTTGCCACGAAATCGGGGATCACACCGTGTGTTGCCGGCGTGCCGACCACGTTGGGAAACCGGAAGATATCGGCGCGGCCGAGGAAATTTCCGGCCGCCGATATCTGGGCTTCGGCGGCGAGCTTCATCGCTCCGTAATTGGAAATAGGACGGCAGGGGCCGGCGTCTTCGGTAATCGCCTTATCGCCGTGATCACCATAGATCGCCGAACTGGACGCGAACCTGATGGTTGGGATCGCGAGTTCGCGCATCAGCAACAGCGCATTGAAGGTTGTGAGAAAAGTGTTGCGCAGGTCGACGCAGGGATCCGCGATCCCTGCCGGAATGTCCGAATTTGCGGCGAGATGCCAGACTTCGTCGATTTTCCCCAGCGAGGCCCGAGTCACAACAGCATTGCGGAACTGATCGATGTCGGCGCAATCGGCTGTCACCAGGTGAAACCGGATGTCCGCCGTAAATCGCGCGAGATACTCCGGTCGTCCGAGCGAAAAATTGTCGATTGCCAAAACCTCGTCGCCGCGCGAGAGCAGCCGCGCAACGAGATTGACACCGACGAGGCCGGCCGCCCCAGTGACAAGGTGGAGCAACTACTGCGACGCGGATTTACCCCGCGCCTCCACGACCTCGGCAATGCGCGCCTCGATGATGCGCGCAATGTTCATCCGATAATGCTCCAGATCCATAAAATTCTCGGGATCGCGACTGATCGGACCATCCACCAGATAATCGAGAAAAGCGCTGCGCGAGCGGCCCTCAACGCGACGCGACAGCGCGGCCTTGCATTCCGGGAGATCGGCCGCGATCTGAGTGCCCGGGACCGGCAACTTTTCGCGATAGACCGGCGGTGCCACGATGACGATGCCAGTTGACGAAGGCAGTCCCGCCAAAACCTCGTCCAGCGCGTCTATAGCAGGGAAATAGGTATCGGCAGTTGTCGCCGGCGTGGTCTCGGTAGATCTCTCGACAAATGGTCCGGGATGGAAGTTTCGTGTCCGTCCGGTCTCATAGTCGGTATAGCCACGAGGATCTGCGGCGGCCCGCTGCCCTAGCACAAGCTCAATGCGACTGCGCGCGGCAGTGATGGCTCGCGTGCTGAGAAGGTGAGCGAGATAATCAAGGTCGCTGCCATAGAGCCAGAAGGGAAACGCAAAAATCACTGGCAGCGACGGATCATGGCCGCACCAGCGCTCATCTACGTTGAGAACCATGGTGTCGATGCGGGCGTGATGCGCCATGAAATAGCGCATCAATGTCATTTGCTCTTTTGGACCTGAACCGGGCGTCGTCATTTGCACAAAACTCAAGCCCGTCATCTGCGACAGTTTTTCGGGGTCGAGCAGGAACCCGCGCGAATTCCCAAAAATAGCAGCGTCGAAGCGCGGATCACGGCCATGGCTTGCGCCGGCCGTGCGCGCACCCTCATCCGTAACGCCGGGCGACATGAATGTCGGAAAGCGGCCAGTGTCGTAAGGATCGATCATGAGAAGGAATAGATAGATCGCTCCGAGCCCGCCAAACAGCACGCCAAGAAATACGACTGCGAACCGCTGCCAAACAACGGAGCCGAGGGCACCCTCCTTCATGCCGCAGCCTGCTCTTCAGAACTGGAAGTAGATGAAATTGAGCGGCGGTCCGTTGCCAACCTCGAGGAGGCAGAAGCCCGCCAGCGCCGCTGCGCCAGCCGCGAGTGCGGGCCATGGCATCGGGCGCATGTCTCGGATCTCGTGAGTCGACGGGATGAGTACGGACGCGAGTCCCGCAATCGCGATCAACCCTGGGGTCTGGAGGCGTCCGCTGAAACCTCCCTCTCCGATCAGCGACCCGATCATCGAAGCGGCGGTGTGGAAGTCGGCCGCCCGGAACAGCACCCACCCGACGATTACGAAAACAAATGTGATCGCCCAGCCAGCAAGGGCCGGTAACGGCCGGCCAAAACTCTTCCAACCGCGACAGACGACAAGCCCCACGCCATGCCACAAGCCCCAGACGCCGTAGGTCCAGCCGGCGCCATGCCACAGGCCGCAGATGCCCATGGCGACCATGGTGGCGAACACGTAGCGTACCGCTCCCTCCCGGCTGCCGCCAAGCGGGATGTAGAGATAGTCGCGGATAAAGTGCGACAGCGTGATGTGCCAGCGCCGCCAGAATTCACGCAAATCAGTCGACAAGTATGGTCGGCGGAAATTCTCCGGCAGCAGCAACCCGAACAGCAGCGCGATGCCGATTGCCATGTCCGTATAGCCGGAGAAGTCGAACAGCAACTGGAACGTGAAGGCAAGTGTTGCGCTCCACGCTTCGCCGAAGTTGAGCTGATGCGTCCCGGCAAGCGAAAACAACGGATCAGAGATCTCAGCAAGACGATCAGCGAGCAGCACCTTCTTCACGAGACCGATCGTAAACAGCACGAGACCGAGACTGATGCGCGCCCACATCCCTTCGCGTCTTGGGTCTTCTGCAAATTGCGGAATAAGTTCGTTGTGGCGAACGATGGGCCCGGAGATCAGGTGAGGAAACAGAAGGACGAACAGCGCAAACGGCCGGAACGGATAGATCGGCGCGTCTTTGCGCATGCGATCGACGCAATAGGAGATGAGCTGGAAGGAGAAAAAGCTGATGCCGATGGGCAGCACGAGATCGGCGCGCGGGAGCGCAGTGCCGATCACGGCTTCGAGCGAGCCGATCATGAAATCGAGGTATTTGAACGTGGCGAGCGACGCCAGGTTCAGAACGATGCCGGCAACAAGCCAAGCATTGCGTCCAGTACGTTCGTGGACCGAAGCGAGAAGCCAGGTCGCGCCGATCTGTCCCAACAGTAGCGGAATGAACCGCGCATCCCACCAGCCGTAAAAGAACAGCGAGACGGCAATGAGAACGTATTGACGTACTGTCGCCGAGCCAGCGACGAGGTAATAGGCCATCACCGCGGCCGGCAGGAACAGCAACACAAATCCCTGCGATTGGAACAGCATTCGATCGATCTACATCATCGCGCTGATGATTCCGGAGCACATTTTGGCGCTAAAATCCCCAGCGAGCATTTTCGACCTCTGCGGAGCGTTCGAGCCAGCATCACAGCCGCCATAGTTCAATGTTGGCGGGTCGCCCGCCGCGATCGAGGCATCCTTTGACATCGAGTACCACGCCCGCCCCGGGCTTCAGCAAGCTAGTTACAAGGGGCCAGCCGCTGCGCACGAAATCGCGATGAGAAACGGCCAGAACCACGGCGTCGGATGGCTGCAACGCATCGCGCCTGACGAGCTCGATCTCGTACTCCTCCATCGCTTCATCGGGGAGCGCGATCGGATCATGAACCTGCACCTTGATTCCGAAGGATTTCAGTTCGCGAACGATATCGACGACTTTGGAATTACGGATGTCCGGCACATCCTCCTTGAAGGTGAGCCCCAGCACCGTCACCGTAGCGTTGCTCGTGCCCGCGCGTAGCAGAAGGCGCACGCAGTCGCGCGCGATCCGCTGGCCGACGCCGTCATTGATACGGCGGCCCGCCAGGATGACCTGCGGATGATAGCCGGCGCGCTCGGCGCGATGCGTGAGATAATAGGGATCGACGCCGATGCAGTGACCACCGACAAGGCCGGGGAAAAATGGCAGGAAATTCCATTTGGTCTTGGCGGCTGCCAACACATCGCCGGTGTCGATGCGCAGGGCATGGCAAATCGCGGAGAGTTCGTTCATGAGAGCAATATTGAGATCGCGTTGGGTATTCTCGATGACCTTCGCGGCTTCGGCCACCTTGATCGAGGGCGCGCGGTGCACGCCGGCGGTGACGACCGAGCCATAAACATCAGCGACGACCGCGAGCGTCTTTTCATCCTGGCCGGCAACGACCTTCGTTATGCTTTCGAAGCGATGAGCCTTGTCGCCCGGATTGATGCGCTCCGGCGAGTAGCCAACGGTGAAGTCGACGCCGGCAGCAAGGCCAGAGGTTTTCTCCAGCACCGGCACACATTCCTCTTCCACGGCGCCCGGATAGACTGTTGATTCATAGACGACGATATCGCCGCGTTTGAGCACGGTCCCGATCGCACGCGAGGCCGACAGCATGGCACGAAGATCGGGTCGAAGCGCATCGTCGATGGGCGTCGGCACGGTAACGATGAAGAAATCGGCATCGCGCAGCGCCTCCGCCGACGCGGTTAGCACAAGCGATGGCTGCCTCAGTTCGGCCGCCTCGACTTCGCGGGTGCGGTCGTGCCCATCGCGAAGCTCAGCAATCCGCTCAGCATCGATGTCGTACCCAAGGACGCGCACGCCGGAGCGCGCAAAACTTACTGCCACCGGAAGCCCAACATAGCCCAGGCCGATGACGGCGATTTTCCGGTTGTGACTCACCCTAACTCCTGCAATTGACAAACTCGACTGGAACGGGCGCCGATTGTGCTAACAAAGCCGGCGACAGCAGAGAACCGCCGCATCGAGGTCGAGATGGATTGGGATAATTGGCTCGATGAATATTACGCGCGCTATCGGCGCACGATATTCACCCCGGACGCGAGAGCGAAGCTCATCGCCTTCCGCGATCTCGCGATCGCCATCCGCGAACGCAGGCGCAAACTCATGTTTGCCGGCAACGGGGCCAGCGCCTCGATCGCATCCCATGGTGCCGTCGATTTCACCAAACAAGGTCGCGTGCGGGGCATCGATTTCAACGAACCCAATCTCATCACGGCCTTCACCAACGACTACGGGTTCGAGTCCTACGTGGCCAAAGCCGTGGAGTTCTATGCCGACGACGGCGATGCGCTTGTGCTGATCTCGGTCTCCGGCCGTTCGCCGAACATCGTCGCTGCGGCCCGCTATGCCAAGAGCCGTGGCCTGCCCGTCATTGGCTTCAGCGGCACGAGCGCCGATAACCCGCTCAACCTAGCCGCAGACATCGGTTTCTTCGTCGACAGTCGCGCCTACAATATCGTCGAGTGTACGCACATGATCTGGCTGACGACGGTTGTCGATATGCTCGTCGGCAAGGCCGAGTACAGCGTCACGTGAGCCCTATCGCCGGCCCGGCCGGTTGTGCAGCACGGCACCGAGGGCACGGTTGCCGACGGGCGCCAGATACAATGATTTTGCGAGCGCGGCGATCCCCGCAAAAGGCCGGCCGGTACGGGAGTGAACGGCAGCCCGCTCGAGTTGGAGCGCAGATCTGAAGTGCCGGCGCTCGCGCGGCGGCAATGCTTGCGCATGCTTTCGCTCCATTCGATCAAGCGCAGCGAATGCTATCGCGACATCCCGCCCCGGCGCGACATCGATCTGCGCCAATGGCTCCGCCAAGAAGCCAAGCGGATATACCTTCACGAAACGTATCAGCCAGTCCCAGTCCTCAGCCCGGGGGAAATTCTCATCGAGGCCGCCGATTTCGGCGAAGACCTGCCGTCGGCAGACGAGCGTTGAACCTGGGCTCACGAAACATCCCCAGGCAAGGTCGGGGAGCCGGAGCGGTCCGGTCGCGTAGCGCGGCGAGACAACGGGTGTTGCGTCCGGCCGGTGAAGCACATAGGCAGTGCAGCTTGCCTGATAGGCGTGCTTTTCCATGAAGTCGACCTGTGCGGCAAGCTTGCCAGGCAGCCAGACATCGTCGGAATCGAGAAATGCCACAAGGCTGCCGCGAGCTGCAGCAACGCCGGTGTTGCGGGCGGCGCCGGCGCGCCGGTTACTTTCGTGCCGGATGCGGACGACCTCCGCGCCGAATGGTCGCAGCGCCTGATCGAGATCGTCGCTCGACGCATCGTCAACGACAATCGTCTCGATCGACCAGTCGTCGATCTTTTGGGCGAGTACGCTCTCGATCGCCTTGCCGACCATATGGGCCCGGTTAAAGACTGGAATGATCGCGGAGATAACCGGCATCGCAACGCGTCAGAGGTGCGCGGTGAGACTGGCGACAACGCGGCCCGCGGTCGCGCCATCCCACAACTCTGGACGTTTGCCGATCCGCCGCGGCCCAGCCAATACACGATCGACCTCGGCTTCCAACGATGAAAGTTTGACGAGGCGATTGCTCCCCTCGGTAATCGTGATCGGTCGCTCGGTGTTGTCGCGCAAGGTCAGGCAGGGGATGCCGAGATACGTCGTTTCCTCCTGCACACCGCCGGAATCCGTGAGTGCAAATCGTGCCGCCGTGACTGCCGACATGAACTCCACATAGCCGAGCGGCGGCGTCAGTTTGATGCCGGGTACGTTCTTCAGGCGGACGAGCAGCTGTGTCTCCTCAAGACGTTTGCGCGTGCGCGGATGCAACGGCAGCACTATCGGGAAACGAGAGGCGATACGCTCTAAGGTGGCAACGAGGTCGGCGAGACGCGCCGGATCATCCACGTTGCTCGGCCGATGAAGCGTTGCCACCGCAAATTCGCCCTCGACGAGGCCCTGCCGCGCCGGCCACCGCGCTGCTGCAATGTCTTCACGGAGCATCTCGAATGCATCGATCATAATGTTGCCGACGCGATCAATCCTTTTCGGTGCGATTCCTTCTCGCAGGAGATTGGCATCTCCGTCCGGTGAAGGCGTCCATAAGAGATCGGCGAGCGCGTCAGTAACTACCCGGTTTATTTCCTCCGGCATGGTCCGGTCAAAGCTGCGCAGCCCGGCTTCGAGGTGCGCGACGGGCACCAGCAGTTTCTTTGCTGCGAGCGTCGCGGCCATGGTCGAATTGACGTCGCCGACCACGACAACCCAGTCCGGCCGGTCGGCGACGCATACACGCTCATAAGCCGTCAACACGGCCGCGGTCTGCTCGGCATGCGATCCGCCGCCGGCACCCAGCGCGTGGTGCGGATGCGGCAGCGCGAACTGACGGAGAAACACATCCGACATCTCGTCATCATAATGTTGGCCGGTATGTACGATCGCCGTATCGAACTTCTCCTCCGCACGGTGAAGTGCGCGCCAAAGCGGCGCGATCTTCATGAAGTTCGGCCGGGCGCCCGCGACGAGGTGAATGCGCCGCTTCACGTCAAGGCCTGGACCTCGCGCCGCTGTTCCGGCGCCTCATCCAGGCTTGGCCGCGCGTGGCCGCATTGTTCAAGACCGAGGGTCGTAAGGAGACGATCGAGCACGGCACCCCAATCGTGGCGCGTCGCGAATGCCGTGAGCACATTGCGCGGTGGCGGAGATTCCAGCATCCGATCGATCGCCCGAACAAAATCGTCCTGCTCCTCGGCGAGCGCAATCGGAGCATTGAGTTTTTCCAGTTCGGGCCATGCCACCGATACGATCGGCAGCCCGGCGGCGGCGTACTCGTAGAGTTTGAGCGGATTTACGCCTCGCACCAATTCGCGATGATTTCTGATGTCGAATGGGATGAGCCCAACCGCCGCATATTGGAGATATCCGGGCAAAGCCTCCCACGGTATTGCACCCAGCAAATGCAGATTCGGCAACGCCGGCAGACGCTGACGCGCCATCTCGGGCGGGCCGATCATGACAAAAGAAACCGCCGGACGCAGGCGCGCGGCCTCAGCCATCAAATCGAAATCAAACCATTCAGCCATGGCGCCGACATAGACGGCGCGGGGCTCAGGGATAGCCGCATAAGCGGACGGCACCGGCTGCCGCACAGTGAAATGCGAAACATCGGCGCCATTGGCGAGATGGAGCTTCTGCCGAGGCCGCAACGCGGCGGCATCGGTTGCTAAATCCTCGGCGCTATAGGTAAGGAGATCGACGCGCCGCGCTGCCGCTTCCATGGCGCCGATCATTGCCGGCGTGGTACTCGCAAATCCACTAAGACGATCGAGGAGCCGCAACACGCTGCGTCGAGGCTTCAAGAGGTCGACAAGCGGGGCTCCAATCGAGCCATCGATCACGAGCAGGTCGGGGCGATCGAAACCGGCATGGCGCAACCGACCGACAAGATTAGGCAAAGTAAACCTGGGCCAGTTGTCGAGCACCCATCGGCTCTTCGCGCCGAGGCGGCCAGCAAGCGGCAGCAATGTCATCGGCAACAAGGTCCGAACGCCATTGCTGTCCCGGCCAAGACCGTCTACGGCCTGATCGATGCGAAGGCGAACGTCAGGGTAACGCCATTTCAGCGCATGCAGCGGCGAAATCGGATTGGACAGAAGCAACACGTCCCAACCGCACGCAGCGAGCCGTCCCGCGAGGTGGTGCGCTCCTAGTCGCGACGCCGAGCGCCAAGCGTGTGGCGTGCACCAAACCGCTGTAGGTGCTTTGGTCATTGCATGCACAGCGATGTCGACCCGCCGGCGGACTCTGCCGAACCGTACCCGTTGGCCACCGCGATTTGAGGAGACAGCGGGCGCAGCCGATTTGGCGGCGTCACGCCGTCGTAAATATCAATCCCGTTCGCGGTCAGTCTCAGCGCACGCGTGATCGTGCCACGCGGCGCGGCGATCTCCCCGGCAACACCATTCGGCTGCCACGCGAGGCAGCGCGCCCAAGCCACGTGTTGAAGCTCGAACAAGTCATCTCCTGGCGGAGCGACGTCCCAACCAATTGCGCGAGGCACATCATGCGCGGCCACGCCGCGGTAACGATCGCGCAGCATTCTCGACGGCGTATAGCACAGCGATCCCGGATCGATTCGGCGTTCATCGCCAAGCACGTATTCGACGCCAAGGTTGTCGTCATGGGTGTGACCGAGCGGAGCGCCTGGCGGCGGTCGCGGCGCACAACGGAAGGCGATGAAGGCGCCAGGCGCAGAAAAGATGTAGATGCCGAATTCCGGAAACGCAGAGCGCCGCCAAGCGGCGCCGAATGCTGTCTCTACGATGTCGATGTGGCGCCGCCGACGGCAATCCGCCGGCAACGCTTCGATCGTTGCGATGACAGCATCGAGATCACCGTGGCCAGGAACGTCAACTTTCCGAGGCGCGGCGAACGCCCGCCCCGCAGCGAGGCGCCCGATGACGACGGTGTCGAGTGTGCGAGCACACTTAATTCCAAACAATGCCCCGACCCCGTTCACAAAGGTCCGGTGATCGAGAGCATCCTCGCGAAATTGCGCTCCCTCCGCTGTTGCCTCAGTTCTTCCAACGGGCGTCAGCTTGAACACGCGACCGGAATCGGTGTCGCCAATTTGAGTCACGCCGCTATCCGGCCTTGTTATCGCGCGCGTCAGTTCAGCCGCCCGAAAGAGCTTGTCGCACAAAGACGCCGATACCGCGGCCCCGCCGAGGCGAGCAACGTCCTCCTTCTCGAGGCCGGCCAATAAGGCCATGCCGAACAGGACAAGCTCCCCGGACAAGCGGTGATAGTTTGTTGAGCCCTCGTAATTGCCGCCGTCCGGCAGGAACTGGCGATCGGCCTCCCGCGGCAATTCGGCAGACGCAAATGCAAGCCACCCGTCGGTTTGTGAGTCGGGCGGCAGGTAACTCGCCGCCCACAAAAGACCGAGGAGGTTTGCAAGGTAATGATTGCTGCGGCCGCTTTCCGACCATTCAAGATGCTTCGCGATGTGCTCGGCATGCTCGCGCGCGGCTCGCAACACGACATCGACGAGATCCTGACCAGGATCAATACCCGCGCCAATCGCGAGGTCGGTCGCCAACAGAATGTTGGCGACCCTAATCCCGACGTCCATCGGGCACATCCAATTGACGCCGAAGCGTGGCGGGTTGAGCGCGAGGAAATCGAGGAGTTGAAAGCGCAGCTCCCGAAGATATTGTTCGGCCGGGGCAAAGCGTTTTACTCCGGATTGCGCCAGGATTATGCACAGCGCAAGCTGCGGCAGATGCTGCAGCCGGCCCAGCTCCCACGGCACCTTCACATCCGCGCCGGTATCGACCGGGATTTCGAGCGTGGAGAAATGCGCGTCAGCGCGCCAACGATGGCCGGAGCGAAAATCGAGCTGCCAGTCGATCGGTCGGTACGACCCATCATCAATCCGGCGCCATAGCTCTTGGGCCGCCGTGACGTTTGACGCATTCAGCTCTCCGGCGAGCCACGCGCCATCGCGATCGGCTGCGCGACGGGGTTGCGCGCGAAAGAAACGCCCGGCAAATCCCTCGCACGTCACACCGTAGCTGACCTCGATCCAGCCGGAGCCCAAGAGATTGAAGTTGTGGCGGCGATAACAGTCGCCGAGGAGCCGCAGCGGCCCGTGGAGGTCAGGTGCGATATCTTCGGCCTGCACCGTCACCCGATTGCGCCACGCAAGCCCATGTCCAAGCGGCGCGTAGGTACCCCGCGCCAAATCCTGATGGCGCTCCCATGCTGCACGCGCACGGCGCCGCGCAAAGCTTGCCGCCTTCGCCACGGCACGATGTGGCGGCAAACTCGCCGCCCGACGCAGCAGATGGGCAAAGGCCGCCCGGTTCAAGCCGTTATCCTTCCTTCGCCTGACCGATGATGCGGCAGTTATCAGCGGCATCGGCGGCCGATCAGCATCGCTAATGGATGGTCCTCGCAATCCTGCCAGACCGGCTGCAGCCCGGCCTCCGAGAGCAGCGCGGCCCATTGGGGAATCGACAGACGATTGTGGGAAAGCCATTGCAACTCGTAGCTCTCCGCTTTTGGTGTAAGACGGACGAGCGCCCGCATGAGCGGGTTGCGCATCAGCGCACGATGCCAAGCCTCACCACGTCGCAGCGGATGGGTGACATTTGGCACAGTCGCGATGAGCCAACCGTGCGGCTTAAGCATGGCGATGAGCGCACGCAGGCTTGTCGGCAGGTCATTAAGATATTCGAGCACGCTCGAACAGATGACGGCGTCGAACCATTCATGGCCCATCCCAAGAGTGCTTGCGGCCACATCCGATGTTCTCTCGGAAGCCGCCAATTCCGGTTCGATAACCGAGAAGCGCACCCCGGAGCCGGCATGCAGCGTGCGCGCTTGTTCGACCATCTTGGCCGACGCATCGCACGCTTCGACCCGATAGCCCCGCCCCGCGAGCGCCACCGCTATGTCGCCGGTACCGCAGCCGTAGTCGAGCACGCTGGCATTTGGCGGTACAAGGCTTTCCAGGACACCCCCAAAGCGGGCGATGCGCGCCACCATGCCGCCCTGAGCACCGTAATGGGTCTGCGACCAAGTTGCCGCGAGCTGGTCGAAGAACGCGGAACGTGCGGCCGTGCGATCGAGATCGACGTTACTCAAGTCCCGGCGCTTCCAATCGATGGCCCGTCGCGTTGAATCGATTCTTCCACCTCGAATGCAATCCGCATCGCCTGCACCTGCTGCCATAGCGGAATGGGCCAAGCGGTCTCGCCACGAACGGCGCGCGCAAACGCCGCAAGCTCCTCGGCATGACCTTTCTCATGTTGCTTGATGCGCACAATCTTGCAGCCTGCGGCCGTAAGCTCGCGAAAATCCGCGATGTGAAGCACGCGGCCGTCGCTATAAACATCGATCAGTTCCTTCGAATACTCGGAGTTGCCGAGCGCCGTATAGGTGACATTCGCAACACTGCCGTCCTGAAAAGTGAGCACGGCGACGAAATTGTCATTACGCCCGTAGTGCGCGGTGTGCGGCCGAATTGCGCGCGCCTCGACCGTCGCGATTGGCGCACCCGCGAGATATCCCAGCAAATCGTAAAAGTGGCAGGCTTCCCCGATATTGCGGCCGCCGCCTGCATCACCGTGCACCCAGTGATCAAGCGGAATGTAGCCAGCGTTGACACGATAGCCCGCCATGAAGGGATTGCTGCGCTGATCGATGAGCGATTTAACGGCCGATGCATACGGCGAGAAACGGCGGTTGAACCCGGTCATCAGCACCGGGCAGCGATCGCCTAGCCGCGCAATCGTCGTCTCGATCTTTGCGAGTTCGCCGCGATCAAGGCACAGTGGCTTCTCGACCAGCACATGCTTGCCGTTTTCCAGAGCCTTGATGACGAGGGCTGCGTGGCTGTCGTGACGCGTCGCAATCAATACTGCATCGACATTTTCGTCAGCGAAAACCGTATCGATGTCGGTCGTGCTGGCGGCAGCGCCGTATTGCCGAGCGAGCATATCCGCCTCGTGACCGCGGCGGCTCGCCACCGCCTGGAGGGCGAAGACACCGCTCATCCTCTGGATCAACGGCAGATGCATCGATTTCGCGAAATTTCCGGCACCAATGAGCGCGAGACGAATCTCGCCAGCACTGCGCGGTCGTGAGATCGTCTGCAGTTCGACCCGGCGACGAATTGGCGCGGCACTCGATGCTTCGTACCCGAGAATTGCAAACAACGGTCGTTCGGCCGGATCGGCCAACGCGGCATATGCCTCCGTCGCCCGCTCAACGTTAAACTCCTTGACCTTCATCAGATCGGGCCGCACCCGCTTGTCTGCGATCTGACGGAGATACTCCGCCATATTGCGATTCTCGGTCCAACGCACGTAAGCAATCGGATAATCGAGACCCGATTCTTCATAGGTGCGGTCGTATCGGCCGGGCCCGTAGGACGTCGAAATGAGGAAATCCAGTTCCTTCGGGTAGATATCGCCCCGCTGCAGATCGAGGCCGACGTCGCCGACCAATACGACACGGGCCTTGCGCCGGCACGTGCGAAACGCCGTCGACATGACTTCGCTCGACGGTGTCGCCGCGGTCACGATCACCCCGTCGGCCCCGTTGCCGTCGGTCAGGCGCGCCGCCTGGGTGGCCGGGTCGGAATCGTCCGGATGGACAGCCATATCGATGCCGAGGCTCACGGCTTCGGCAAGACGCGCACGGTCAGGATCAACTCCGATGACCCGGGCGCCTGCGGATTTCAAAAGCTGCACCGTCAGCTGCCCGATCACGCCCAGACCGATGACGACGATAGTCTCGCCGAGCGTGGGCGCGAGGCGACGGATACCCTGTAACGCGATCGCGCCAAGCGTGACGGTCGCGGCGTCGCGGTCCGAAACCATCTCGGGCACCGGGGTCACGAGGTTGCGCGGCACACAGATGAATTCGGCGTGATGCGCGCTTTGCGCGCCGGCGCAGGCGACCCGGTCCCCTTCGGCCAGGTCGGAGATGCCGGCACCGACTGCCAATACCTTGCCGACCGCGGAATAGCCAACCGGCTGCGCTTCGGCGAGCTTCGTGCGCACCATCGCGCGCGCCGTATCGAGGCCCTCCTTCGCGACGATGGTAGCAATCCGGCGCACCTGATCCGGCCGCTGCAGCGCCCGTTTCCATAGCGGCAGATTGCTCGCTCGCACCCCGCTCATCTCGGTGCCGACCGAGATGCAGGAATGCGATACGCGCACGAGAACAGCGCCAGGCTCGACCTGGGGCGCGGGGACTTCGCGAACCTCGACGCCGGCGCGCGTGAGCAGGACTTGCTTCATGCGTGCGATATGGCCGGCAGGGGTGCTGTGACTGCGAGCCCTCGCGCTGCCGCCTTGAGGGTGCTCTGGAACTGCGTGCGCACCTTCGTGCTGTCGTGATTCGCCACGGCGAGGGCCTGGGCGCGGACGCGCAAGCTTTCTCGCAGTGCGCTGTCGGACAAGATCCGCCGCAGACCTGTATCGAGAGCCCCCGGCGCACGATCGCTGACCACATGGCCCCAGGCCTCGCGCTCGGCATAGTCGACCTGCGCGACACCGTGCGGACCATAGACAAGGATCGGTGTGCCGCTCGCCATGTAAGCCGGCACCTTGGTCGGCATGGAATAGCGGATGAACTCGATCGTTTCCGCGTCGTAATTCACCGGCAGAACCAACGCGTCGGCCGCCGCGAGCTGTTCGAAGAAGGCGCGATCATCTTCCGTCGGAGTGACTAGGCGGATCGATGGGTGAATCGTCAGAGCCTCCTTGTTGGCGGCACGATGCAACGTCGGGCTGGCGATGTCGAAGGTGACCGCAAAGCCCTGGTCATTAAGCCTCGCGACCGATCGGCAGATGTCGAGGATCGAAGCGAGCTGAGCATTGCCAAACACTGAGCCGAAATAAAGTAACCGATACGGTTGTCGGGCGGCGCCGCTCGACGATCGCAAGACTGGCCGCCAACGCTCCACGTCGACGCAGTTCTGAAAAGGCAGAAACGGCCGCCGGTAGCGGCGGGAGAACGCTATGCACATTTCAGCGCAGATTCCCATGCGAACGGCAGCTGCCCGAAAGTTATCGGCAAGCAGACGCTGCATCCGCGCGCGCTCAAGCGGTGCGAATAATCCGCGTCGGTAGGCGACGTTCGGGAAATCATCCATCATGTGAACGACGAGCGGCAACGCAAATCGTCGGCGGATCGCACCAATCAACTCCATGACAGCATTGCTACCGAGGATCGTGTAGATTAACTCCGGCTCGAACTCCGCGATCCACCGTTCGAGCGTACCGCTCAAGCGCGCGCGCTGCGGCGCCGCGTCGCCCTGGATGCGCGCAATCAGCCCAGGCTTTGTAACGGGGCCAAGGCCGGCGCCACTGTCCGATTTGCTGCCGCGATCCCCCATCCTGCGCGCGATACGCAAAGGAGCGAAGAGATCGATCTCGGAACGGCCGAGAACAAAATAGCGCTCGCACACATCCGTGCTCGTCGGCACCACGTCATTGTGGACTGTCGCGATGCGGCCTTTCGGCCAACCGGAAAACAAATTCGAGAAAGTGACGCCGCTGCCTGTGAAATGATTGAACGCCTGCGGTGCCACGAGCAACACGCGGGGAAATGAGGAGGCGAGCATGTCAACCATGGGGTGTGATGACCTTGACCCAGCGGCGTTCGCCGAGCACGCGGCGAAGTCGCCCCCACCACGTGCGCTGGCGCGACGTTGTCACCGCTGGCAGTTGGCGCGCCTTGATGCAATCAAACATCCAATCGCTCGCGCACCAGGGCGGCAGCTTGTCAGCGAGCACAGCGTACTTGATGCGGCGCAACGGCGGCAGAACGCCGCTCAGTTCGACGAATGACAATGTCTCGAATGGTCCCGAAACCGTTGGGGATCGTGACTACGAGCCGGCCGCCCTCGACGAGCCGGTCTCGGAAATATTGCAGCAATTGATCCGGCGCGTCGACATGCTCCAACACTTTTGACGCAATGATCACGTCATAGCGCTGGCCCGGATCGTCTTCGGTCTCATAGCGAAGATTTCGAAGGGATGGGCTGCCGGCGCACCCGGCTAAGCGTGGTCGGGTCTGAATCGACACCGAGAAAGGACACCTGCGGATACGCTTCGGCCAATGGCCACGAGAGCTGCGTACCGGTACCGCAGCCGAAATCGGGCACCGACCGTGGCTTTGCCGCACGAACGACCGCCTCGACAAACCGCTGCCGCTTGGCCGCCCGTAGGCATCTTCGGAAAGTAGCCATGCCTTCAATTCCACAGTCTCCTCGCGCGGCTGCCTCGAGTCTAAACGCCGGCGTTTGCGTCCACTGGACTGGTCATCGGCATAAGATCCCGCTGTTTTCAATCACAGTCGTTGGGATAGCCAGTCCACCGTAGGAACCAGCCCGGATTGCAGCGGCATCGTTGGCCGCCAGCCTAGCACGTCCCGCGCGCGCTCGATATTTAGCACAATGCTTGTGACATCGTGGCCCCGCGCACCTTCGAAATGCGTCGATATCGGCTTACCGAGAACACTCTCGAGAGTTTTGACAACGTCGACCCCGCTACTGCCGACGCCCGATCCGATGTTGATGGTCAGCTCTCGATCATCATCCAAGGTCGCCAACACTGCAGAGACAACATCATCTACGTACACATAATCGCGGATATCGCGCCCCTCGTTAAATAATGGAATAGACTCGCCGCGCAATGCATGAAGAATTGCAGTCGGGATGAAGCCGAAGCCAGGCTTTGGAAGCTGCTCAGGCCCATATATATTGGACACGCGCAGTATTGCCGGCAATAGCGTGCTATTTCTCGTCATCAACTTGATGTACCGTTCAGCGGTTACCTTCGATAGCCCGTAGGCTCCGATCGGAGCATTCGGCGCGTCCTCTAAGGCTGGCCCAAGGGTCGGGCCATACACCGTTCCGCCTGAAGAAATATAAACGAAGCGGCGGACGCGGGCGCTTACCGCATGCTCCAGGCAACGCACCAGCGGCACAAGGTTCGATTCGAGGTCCCCAACGGGATCGCGAGACGAATCGGCTGGAGTGTGCGACCCGGAGGCATAGATGACCGCGTCTGGAGGCGTGCTGAAAAGTCGGCCCAGTAGGGTTGGATCGCGCAAATCGCCATACACCCACGCGATTGCGGGATTTGCCAACAAATTCGGACGCTGTCGTCGGGCCAGTCCGACCACATGATCGCCCCGCGCGAAGAGCCGACCCAAGACAGCGTGACCAACGAAGCCGCTGGCGCCGAGCAATAGTATGGGCCTCTTCGGCTTAGTCATGTATGCTCTTACCATCTATCCATTCGATTCCGTGGACCTCGCGGTTCAGCGTCTCGTAGATTCGCCGCATTTCACGAAAATTGGAGCATCGAGTTTCGGGACCACGCGAACTGTTTTGCTCCAATATACCAGCCCTTCAGGCCGAGAAAATCTCGGTCTACTCCAAAAGACTGGTTTCGCTCCAAAGACGAAACGCCCCTCATCTGTTCAATCAGGGCGCTCACGTACGGTCGATAAACCCTCTCTCTGAGAATGCCGGGTAGGGCAACCTCCTTCGAAGGATAAAGGTCGAACGCCCAGTGTCGCATCACCCTTAAACCCTGAAAATGATAGATCAGCAGCGGCGAATTCGCGACCAGTAAGCCCTCATCGTCATCTTCCCGCACACTGATCGGCTGGCCGATCACGTTCCATGGCGCACAATTCAGCCCTGCCAACGATGAATCGACCACGTCGGGAAACATCTTTGGCATGTGCTCCAGATATTTCTGGTCTGCAAAAATGCCGTCGCCGGGCGTTGCGGAACACGACTCCCGACAACGGTCGAACCACCAATTCAAGGCCGCCCTTCCAACGTCGGTGTTGCGAACGGCAACATAGCCTGCGTTGTACCGACCGACGGTGGGCTCCAAAGCCGCGACGGCTTCATAGGAAAAGTGATGAGGTGTCAAAAGTACGTTGGCATCAGAATATGCTTCGAGCGCAAGATTGGGGTCGCCAAACGCGCACATATCGCAATCCACCCAGACTGCCCAGTTCAGGTGAGCATCTGACTGAAGCATGTGGAGCAAAGCGATCGATTTACACGTCCAGCAATACTCCCCCTGAGTTAAACTTGGTTTGATCTCACGCAGCGCGGGCGTCTCAAACGCGTCAGGGGCCAAAATCAGGGAGTTCTTCGGACGCAATAGTCGGAGAAGCTTCGCCGTCCCGTCGTCGGCGCAAAAAAACGCAAACTGTGAATTCGGTGACCGACGATGGATCGATCGCTGCAACGTCAGGGCTCGAGGCACAAAAGCGCGGCCCATCACAGTGCAGTAGACCGTCCTCATTTCCATGCCGCGGCAGCTACCGTCCGAACGAGGAGCATTTCACGCCATCTCCGCCTCGACCGCCGTAGTGCGTGCCGAAGGTGGGGCACCAATCTCGCGGGCCAACAATTCCGGGCTACTAAGTTCGCTGAGCCACCGCGTTAGCCGGCCGAGATCCTCCGTTTCATTCAGTGTTGAATCGGCTTTCCGATTAAGAACTATATCATATTTGCTTCTGCCATTCTTTGTTTCGAGTCGATAATCGAAGGAAAATGATTTCATTGGTACGGGTCGTAACTCGAGTGCGCCGAAGTAGTGCAGGCGAGCCAGCCTGATCTGCTCGTCGCTTAAACGCGGTACATCCTGTAGCCTTGCCAGCAGGTCCCTATACTCGGTCCTCGTGCGAGGATCGATGGTGAAGCCACGACCCGAATAACGGCCGTTCCCCGCGGTGACCACTGGGATACCAAAACAAGGCAGTTCCATGCCGATCGTTCCCCGCACTGTCAGGCCATAGTCCGCAACATCAAATAGCGAGAAGGTGTTAATCGGCGTATCCGCTGCCATCAGTTTCACATGCTCAGGCAGAACGCCGAAATGACGGCGTAGAGTCTCCGCTTCCAACTGGACGAGCGGCGCGTTATCCATCCGCGCGCGCCACACGTTCACCGGATGCACTTTGACTACCCAATTGAGTCCAGGGTTTGCGATAGCGCAGCGAACTGTTTCTACGAGCCATTGCTCGTAGTCATCGAACAGATTCTCGCCGTAGAAGAAGGTTGCATCATAAAGAATGTGCGAGAAGATAACCGCCGTTTTTCGCGCCACATCAAGCCCGAGAGATCGACTGACTTCGGCGGCCTGCAGCACGCTTTTGCCCTCTTGCAATTGTTGGCGGTTGTACCAAGCGCCTGACGCATAGTTCGCGGTAATGCGGCTGGCCACAGCCCCATGATCCTGCACGCTCCACGGCATATCTGCGAGCTTCGTCCAGGTGACGTCGGATAGCGCCAACGGATGCTCGCCGCGCGTATCAAGTGTATAGCGACGATAAATCAAGCAATCGGATTGCGGCGCACCGCACCACTGAACAGTGTCAACGCCCCGGAGCAAACAGGCATCAAAGACTTCCCCCGCTGGCGTATAGCCCCGCTCGACAAACACGGCGATGTCCGGCGGCTGCGCAGCAAGGACATCCTCAGCAAAGCACTTTGCCGCAAGGGACCGCGCGAGGGTCTGGCGGGTCGCTTCGCGATGCTCAGGGTTCGAATTGTCAAGGCGTCCAACTCGCAATTGTCGAAGCACGAGCGATTGAACATTTCGTCCAATGCGAAAGCCATCGATCTCGAGCCTAACCAGAGATTGCAGGTCGGAACACTCGGCCATTATCGCATCTGCAGCGCCTTCTACGGCCGCCCGCTGCTCCGCAGCTAATCCCGTGTCGAGATATACGAACTGCGCGTCAGGTACCGCTGCCCGAAAGATCCGTTCAATCGGGGGATTTCGTCTCTCCAGGAGGATAAGCGCGGCATATCCCTTGAGCCTTAACAACCCGGCGATGAGCGATTCGACCTTCGCCGTTGCTGACATGTTCAGGAGATTGCAAAAAAGTGCGCGTCGCGTGGCCAACGGCCGAGCTGCAACGCGCAGACCCGCAAGCTGTGTCCTCCAGCTCCACAGATCACGCTCCAGCGACAAACGGTTGCGGACACGCCACACCAGCGC
Source organism: uncultured Alphaproteobacteria bacterium (assembly GCA_963787675.1). Taxonomy (GTDB): domain Bacteria; phylum Pseudomonadota; class Alphaproteobacteria; order Rhizobiales; family Xanthobacteraceae; genus JAJPKK01. The sequence continues at coordinate 541,397 of CAWBDV010000004.1, forward strand.
GGTCTGCATTTCTCAGTCGCTCTCGATCAGCGGTCCGCTGAGCCTATGCAACTCTACGATCATGCGATCACTGATTCCCCACTACACAGATGCGCCGGGTCATCTATGGCGCGCCTTCAACATCTGTTCGGCCGCGCGTAGGTCTTCAAGCGTATCGATATCGATTGAGCTCTGCACATCCATCAGGTACGGCAGGAGGCGGCCACCGAACACATATTCCCCGATCCGGGCGGTGCGAGTGATGTAGATCGCTGCTCCGTTGCGGGCGAACACGGTCGGCTTTTCCTGTCGCCGGTGCGGTTGGGGCGTGGACAGGTACGGCTCCAGATACCCGTCGTTGTTCCGGCGCATGACCGAAAGCGGGTGGAAGATGTGCGGCACCTCGACACAACTCACCAGGCTGTCCGCAACCGGATCGGCCGCGAACGATGCTGTGGCCTCATCGATGTGACGCACGGTCCGCAGCGGAGACGTCGGCTGCAAGGTCAGGATCGCATCCGGGACATACGATTCCACTACCAACTCCGCGACCACGTGCTCTAGGACTGCGCGCGTCGGCGTCTCGTCTTGCGACAGCGCCGCTGGGCGCATCCGCACTTCCGCACCGAGATCCCGGCTGACCTCGGCAATCTTCGGGTCGTCGGTCGAAACGATGGTGCGACCCACTGCCTGCGACCGTAAAGCGGCCTCGATCGAGTACGCGATCAACGGCCGACCGCACAGCGGGTAAATATTCTTACGTGGAATCCCCTTTGATCCGCCCCGCGCGGGAATGATCGCGACAAACCGAGCCATAGATCCGCTGTCTGACCGCGATTTTAATGAGTGCGAAAAATGGCACGGACGGCGTCCGCGACACGCGCAACATCGTCCTCGTTGAGCGCTAGCGCACTCGGCAAATTGACCGCGCGTTCCGAAACGAGATAGCTGACTGGATTGTCCTGCCGTCCCGACTTCGCTTGCGGATGATCACGGAACGCTGGAATTGCGCTCAGCGGATGAAAGAAAGGCCGCGTATCGATGCCGAGCTTGCTCAGCTCGCCCATGATTTCGGCCTTCGTCATTAAAAAGTCATCAGGAAAAACAGCAGTAACCATCCAGTACGAATTTCGCACACCTTCGGGCTCGGCGTTTAGCATCAGTGGCAGTCCTGCCAGGGCCTCTCGATACCAATTGAAAATATCTCGCTTGCGCGCGATCAACTCTTCAATCCGTTCCATCTGGGCCAATCCCATGGCCGCCTGCAACGCCGACATCTTGTACTTGAACCCAATTTCTTGATTGAAGAAGAATTTATCTCCCGGACGCCGGCCGTGATCGCGCAAGATGCTGCACCGCTCGAACAGCTTATCATCGTCCGTAACCAGCATCCCTCCTTCGCCTGTTGTAATCGTCTTCGACCCATGAAAACTGAAGACGCTTGCCCGACCGAATTGACCAGCCGGCCGCCCGAGCCTCCACGATCCTAGCGCCTCTGCGGCGTCCTCGATGAGCAAGAGACCATTTTCCTCTGCTATATTTTCGAGCTCCTCCAGTTTCGGCATGCCTCCGTATAGATCGACGGCGATGATCGCCTTCGTACGAGGCGTAATGAACTTTCGGACCGCTGCCGCATCGAGACACCAAGTATCGGGTTCGATATCGGCAAAGACGAGATCCGCTCCAACATAGTTCACCGGCGCAACGCTAGCGATCCAAGTGCAATCCGGCACGATGACCTCGTCGCCTCGTCCGATTCCGGCTCCCGCGAGCGCGAGGTGTAGCCCAGACGTGCACGACGGCAGCGATATCGCAAACCGACGTCGCGTATAGGTCGTAACAGCCCGCTCGAATTTTTCGATGTAAACACCGGCCGTCGAGTACCACCCGTTGCGCGCCGCATCGGTCACATACTCGATCTCCCGATCCGTTATCCACGGTCCCGCTATTGGAATTCTTGCTCCTACATTGCTCATCGTTTAACCATTCGCGAATTCAAAGCGTCGGCACTTCCGGCATCAGCCCCGCTAACTTTTCTGTAACAACATCAGCCTGACAGGTCCGTATTCCCCGATGAATGGAAGGCGGGACGCATATTCATGATGTTTGTCACGATAATCAGGTGCACTTTTTTCGTCATCGCATAGTTTCGCATATACAATCCTCGTAACCAAATAGTATGTACTACTAATATTTATCTCGTCGACGAGCTTAAATCTCTCTTCGATTGCACTGAGTACGCGCGCTCTGTTCAGATATAAATTATGACCTCTAACTGGAATCTCTGGTAAACCGAATTGCCTCCGCAGTTCATTAAAATTATTATGACCATGTTCAAAGTTTTCGATCATTAAGTAATATCCCCCATCAGCAAGCGCGCGACGAATCGACTCTAGCGCCACCAATTGCATCTCCCAACTGGGCAGATTTATCAGGCATCGCGTCGTGTAGACCAGATCCGCATCGCGCGCTCCGAGTTCCTTCGTAGCGTCACCAATACGAACCGAGATATTTGACATATCTAGATCGGATAACAGCGACCGAGCATTATTTACCATCGAAACTGAGTAGTCCAAACCTTCAAACGTGCGACCACTATTCACCTTTGCGAGGCGGATTGTCGTCCGTGCATCGCCGCAGCCCACATCTAAGATTACTTTGGGCGTAGTCCGTGCAATCACGTCATTTATAACCGAAAACTCAATCTCTCGAAGAAAAACGTCATTCGTCGTCGACTGCGCGCTCGTATCGATTGCCGCTCGTTTGTCCCAGTAATTCTTTATGTCCTCAAGATCCATAATTCACCTACCGTGACTCCCCGCCGAATCCACTAAAGATCGCCGCGGGATTCTGCTGCTAACGTCGGCCACTTTTGATCTGCCAAAGATATTCGCGTCGCTGGACAAGGCCAAGCAATGCCCAGGTCGGGATCTTCCGACGTTATTCCTGCCGCGTGTTCCGCTGAATAAGGCTTGGACGTGCAATATAATACGGTAGTCGCATCCATTAGCGTTTGAAAGCCGTGCGCGACTCCTTCAGGAATATAAATTGAATTGTGCTTGTCCGCAGACAAAGTGACCGCGTGCCATTTTCCAAAGGTCGGCGACCCCACCCGAATATCGACAATAACATCAAAAAGTTCACCGGCTATACATTTAACCAGCTTACATTCTGCATATTCATTTGTTTGAAAATGTAATCCTCTCCGGGTTCCTGCGACCTCATTCCATGAAATGCTCGATTGGGAGAAGGCCTGACTGATCCCTCGCTTTAAAAATTCTTCGCTGCACCATAACCGCTCAAAATAGCCTCTATTGTCGATTATCGGTTCACCACAAATCAGCAAGCAACCTTCCAGTGGGAGAGTTTCAAATATCATCTTTTTATACGGAAAGACTATCCACCAACTGATTTGCCAATTTGCAGATGATCGTTCTGGTGTCTAACGTTCAAATAAACCCATTGATCATCGTTGTAAATTGCATGATATCTTCAATATTTTCTGTGCGCGTATTAATTGTCAATCCATATTTGCGGATATAGCGTTTTAATAGTAAGCGAAAAGTTGGCGTACGGAACATCGTTCTTTCGATGTTCCCCCGTAGCACGGCTCGAACAGACCGACCTCCGCGGGGTACACTAGGTGGGGCGGCGAGATCCGCCATCTTACACCGTACTTCGTTCTGCCGGTCCATCGGTAGCAATCCGATTGCCGTGTCGATATTAGATTCCGCCCGCGATATGTCGGTCCCCGCGGATTTTGATTCTACCAATCCGGCATACAACCAAACCAGGAATTGGGCCTTGTCGTAATCGGTCCGATCTCCATATTTTGCGCTGATGGTCATTATCGTTTCACATATCACCGGTCGGTTGGATTCAAGTCGCGTTTGGACCGGACAGTATTTGAATACGGGATTTCCGGCAATTCCGTAAAATTGGGTAGCTTTAACTTCTTCCGAACCCGGATGGCTCGACGAGGCCATGCTATCGCCAGTGTGGTTCAAAATCACGAGAGGAACGTCGAGTAGATGGATTTCCCCCGTCAGCTTGATCACCTGCGCGGCAGCGCCATAATCTGGTGTCAGCGGGTGGCAGAAAGCTCCGCTGCGGGCACGCGCGCGCTGCGCGACATCCCCCCGTATCGCCCCCCGCATTATGCTTGGCAACCAGGTCTTCATCTCGCCTGTCCGCGCTGGATCGAAGCCATAGAGCAAACTAGCCACCTCTGCGCTGCTCTTCGACATTATTTTTCCACTAAACGGAGGGATGCGCGCAGTGTTGCGCGCGGCTGTCGGCCAACTATCCGCGATGAAGCCGCCCCAGCGCCAGAGTAGCGCAGTAATCGATGGATCCTGCCGAATTGCTTTTGCGGCGACGCTTAATGCGTCGCCAACTAGACAATCGTCATCGCCAAGCAAGGTCACCCATTCGCCGGTCGCTACGCGGAACCCACGCTCCCAATTCTCGTCCATCGGGAGCAAGTGCTCAGCGCGCAAGATCTTGATACGGCGGTCGACAGGTAGTTCGCCCAACGTGATTGTCGGCGAAGTCGGATTAAATGCGACAATTACCTCAAAATCGTCAAAAGTCTGCGCCAGCACGCTGGCGAGGGAATATCTCAGGTAATGCGGCCGCGTCGTTGGGATAACGATTGAGAAGAAGGGCATCTGATCGCCGGTTGCTTAGTTTGCTGAGATCCAGTTAGACGACGTGAACGTCGGGCACTGGTATGATAAATTTCCCACCCCGTCTGCGATACTCGTTCTGCTGTTGCAGGATTTCCTCAGCGAAGTTCCAAGCTAGCAAAAGCACGGCATCGGGTTGGTGTTTCAGAAGCGCCTCCGGCGCCAGTATCGGAAGATGGGTGCCCGGAGTAAAGTATCCTTGTTTGTGGGGACTCTGATCGACTACGAAATCGAGTGTCTCTCTGTCAAGCCCGCAATAGTTCATCAACGTGGTCCCCTTTGCAGAAGCGCCGTAGGCGGCGAGTCGCATACCTGCCTCCTTTGCGACCGACAGACGCCTCCGCAACTTTACACGCAATGTTTCGACTTTCGTGGCAAACGGCCGATAGGCGTCGAATTCATCTACCCCCCATGATTTCTCATCAGCTAATAGCGCTGCTACGGATGCAGCAGAGCTGCAATCAGGATTCGCCGATATAAAATAGCGGAGACTACCACCGTGTATCGGCAGCCGCTCCACGTCGACTACACGAAGGCCAGCCCGATCGCACAGTCGTGTAACTGGCGTAAGCGAGTAGTAGAATAGATGCTCATGATAGATAGTATCAAACTCGACATTATCGAGCATATCCTTCACGTATGGTGCCTCAATTACCGCGATCCCATCATCGTCCAATAACCGGGCGATCCCTTTCAGGAAGCCGATTGGATCGGGGACATGCGCAAATACATTATTTGCGTGAATAACCGCGGCCCGGCGGCCGTCGTCGGCCAGCGCCCTCCCTAGCTTCTCGTCGAAGAATGCCACCAACGTCGGAATACCACGCTCGCGCTCCGCGTATGCTGCAATATTTGCGGCCGGTTCGACACCGAGAACCGAAACCCCGCGGGCTTTATAATGTTGGAGGAGATAACCATCATTGCTCGCGATCTCAATCACCAAATCGTCCGGCCCAAGATTTCGATCAAGAGCCAGACGGTCGGCGATAGCTTTAGCATTTCTGACCGCGCCCTCGGCGGTAGACGAAAAATACGGATAATTGATGAAAAGCTCCTCCGGAGGAATCCGTTCGACGATCTGGACAAGTCCAAGCGTTTTGCAAAATGCCAGCGTTAACGGAAATCGCCTTTCCGGTGTGGTAAGGGCCTCAGCGGTCATCAGTGCATTGGCGAGCGGCAACTCGCCAAGCGCCAGAATTGGCATCAATGGTTCATCGCACAGAGGAACAGACATTTTGTACGTTCTAACGCACATTAAGAAACTCACGATACCACGCGATGGTTCTGCCGAGGGCTTCGTCCATTGTAAATACGGGGTTCCAGTTTAGTTCTTCACGTGCTTTATGCGAGTTCAGATACTGGGCACGAATCTCGCCATGAGCTTCGTTACGAATATCCGGCCGAAGATCGGAGTTCATTGCTCTGAGGATCAAGTCGACCGCTTTAAGTGCTGTGATCGGTGATTCTGTTGAGAAGTTGAAGGCCCGTCCTGCCAGCTCCGGACGAATCGCCAAAGCCGACGATAGATCCAAATAGGCCTCCACGGCATCTTCGATGTAAATATAGTCTCGCACGAATGTTCCATCCGATCGAATTACCGGGCGCTTGCCACGGAGAACCGACCTTATCGTGCCGGGAAATAAGCGGTTCCAATTGAGGTCACCCCCGCCGAAAAAGTTTCCGCATCGGGTAATTGCAACTTTGACCGAATATGTCTTCGCATATGTTTGGGCAATAATATCCGCACAGACCTTGCTGGCGTCATACGGATGACGTCCATCGAGCTGCATGTCCTCGTCATAGGGTAGCTGAGATTGCTCGCCATATGCTTTGTCCGACGATGCCACAACTATATTCTTCACTCCGACCCGGCGGCACGCTTCGAGCATTCGCCAAGTCCCACCGATGTTGGACTCGAAAGTGGCAGCCGGCGCCCTCTGAGCTACACCCACGATCGTCTGCGCGGCCAAGTGTTCGACGGTATCTATTTCGTATTCAGATAGGACGCGCTCCAAACATGCTTGATCATTGATATCGCCTCGAACGACGGTGATTTTGTCGAGGGCAGCATCCATAAGAAGCTTGCTCTGAGGAACCCAGTCGCGCACAAGGCAAATCACCTGCGCCTCAAGTCCAACCAAGCGCGATACCATCCATCCGCCAAGCAAACCAGTAGCCCCGGTCACAAGGACCGGGCGATCGCGCCAAAAGTCACGTTTTGCTACCTCCGCTACCATATCTTCCACGGCGCTTTGCCGGAGTTCCAGGTTGCGTTAAGCTGAGTTTTGTCGCGCAGCGTATCCATGCACTGCCAGAATCGCGGGTGCCGATAAGCTGCCAATTGGCCGCTGCGGGCGAGCAACTCAAGACCGTCAATCTCCAAGATTGACGACTCGCTCTGGAGCATCGGCAGCAGCTCTGGTTCACAGACCATGAAGCCGCCGTTTATCCAGCCCTCTCTAGTTTGGGATTTTTCTGCAAATCCCGCGACGCGATCACCAGCAAATTGCACCTCTCCAAAGCGTGCTGGTGGATGAACGGCTGTAATTGTTGCCGTGCAGCTTTGACGGCGATGGAATTCAAGCAAGGCGTTCAAATCTATGTCCGCGACGCCATCGCCGTACGTGAGCATGAACGTTTCGCTGTTAAGCAAGTGCGCTGCGCGCCCGACTCGACCGCCGGTATTAGTTTCAAGTCCGGTATCGAGCAAGTGAACTCGCCAATCGGCAAGTGTGTGAGCGTTCCTTTTTTCAATCACGCCAGCCCTGAGGTCGATGCTAAGATCACTTGCGATGTTTGCGTATTCGGCAAAGTAGCGTTTGATGACATCGCCTTTGTATCCCAACAACACAACGAATTCCTTGAAGCCCTGCGCCCCATAGATATTCATGATGTGCCAGAGAATTGGACGGCCACCGATCTCGACCATCGGCTTAGGCGTGGTCTCGGTTTCCTCTGCAAGTCGGGTACCGCGCCCGCCTGCCAATATAGCTACCTTCATGCTCACGTCGCTCGTTAGGTTACAAAGCCGCACGATGCGGTGCTGCTCCTCATAATTTTGAGGACACCGGCTGCACGATCTGTGCGCGCAAAAAATGGGACATTCTTTTCAAGATTAGGCCCGATGCAAGCTTCGAACCCTCAGCTGTGAGGTGGCTTGAGTCCCATGTAAGAGGCACGCCCTTATCAACGAGTACCGGACAGACATGCTCTGGACATACCTCTGATATTGGTGAGATATAAAACACATTGAGGATCCCGGTAAACATCTGGTGCATCTGTTCATCGAGCTTGACAGCAGTATCCAGTAGCCAACTTTCAGGGGATCGGGCTAATGGCTTAGGTCCTGACCGAGTTCCGGCGAGAAGCACTGGCAGCGGGTGGGTAAACTCTACCGACGGGCCTATCAAGATCACACGTAGCCCCCCCTCAGCTAGGCTGTGAACCATCTCTGACAATTCAGAAAGTACTGCCGGATAGCCGGTCCAATTTGCGGAAATGACCACGGCAGCAAACTGCCTGTTCGCTGCCATCGTCAAAATCTTGTTGCCAAAATCGACACATGGACCGGAGTTACTGGGTCGAGATGGTATCGGCGCACATCCGCCGTATGTGGCCTGAACGACATTAAACCCGAACTTCGCGGAATGCTCGCGCATCCCGGGTGCAAAATGCGCTGCATGGCTATCGCCCCACAAGAGCACATTGGACCGGTTAGCAAAGCGGTCAGCGCATTTATCCTCACGGAAGTCCGAGACTGGCTCGCCCGGGACGAGAAAGCATTCGCCTTGACGGTACAAGGCCGGCTTCGATGGATAACTTTGATAGGCCAGTAAGTCGCGAGTTTGCGCATCGAGACGGAAGGGCAGTCCCTCGGTCGTAAACGCTGCGAGACTGATCGCCGCCAACCCGACTGCCGCGGAAGCTACCGCTGAGAAACGCAGTTTTGCAGATGTGAATACAGAGCTTCGGAAAGGGACTTCGACGAACCTCCAAGACAAGAAAGAGCATAGAAAAGTCAGCGCCAGAATCGCGATCTTCACTGCCATGACATCGATTGAGATTCCCGACAGCCTGCAAAATGTGAGGATCGGCCAATGCCACAGGTAGATCGAATATGAGAGACGTCCAATGAGTCCGCAAAGATGGTATGCCAAAACTCGTCCGGAAACGGTGGCCCGATATGCATTTGCACCGATGACGAGTGCCGTACCTCCACAGGGTAAAACCGCCCAATAACCCGGATACGCTAAGCTTCCCCTTAAGAACATCGCTGCCGCGATGATCATCGCCAGACCGAGAGCCGAGGCTATTTCCGCCAACCGGGGGTAACTGCGGCTTTCGATGTTAAAAAGCGCGACGCAGGCTCCGAGCAGGAACTCCCAAATCCTGGTTGGTAGAAGGTAAAAACTCGCGACCGGCGTCCGAGGTGTCATGGTGATGCAAAGGATAAGTGAAGCAACCGTCGTCGCGGCAATGATCCATCGCCAATCCCGGCCACGTCCGGGGAACACGACCAGCATCAGAAATGGTACAAAGAGATAGAACTGCTGTTCAACTGCAAGAGACCACAAGTGCAGGAGCAGATTATTTTCAGCCGCGGGAGCGAAATATCCGGTTTGAAACCAGAAGAAGACATTGCTCGCGAGCAGCAACGAAAAAACTGTCGCCTTTCCCAGTTCCACCAGTTGCAGCGGAAGCAACAGATAGAGTCCAACGAGGAACGTCACCAACATGACAAGGAGCAATGCTGGCCAAATTCGAAGCATGCGACGCTTGTAAAAGCCCCACAGGCTGAAGCTGCCGTTGCGAAGGTCGTCTGCAATGATCTCCGCCATCAAGAACCCTGAGATGGTGAAGAACACATCGACTCCAACTAACCCGCCTGGCATCCAGGGGAATCGAAGGTGATAAAAAACGACAGCAAGCACTGCGACCGCGCGCAAGCCCTCGATATCGGGACGAAACCGCTCGCCCCACGTCGGTACCTCATGTCCGACGCGGCCGCCACGAGACGTCGCCATCGATTTCGCTGCCAATGACTTCAAGTTGACCCGCCCCGGAAGCAGCCCCTATGACGGCGGAAGGCCGATCCGTTGAGTGTGAACCCTTGCCTGCGAGTCATGCCCGCAAAACACGGTAGGACAGGCTGTAGAGCTTCGGCGTCGCCGCATACAACCCCAACTGCCAGAGCAACCGCACGACGCTCGGCTGGTGGAGCCCGAATTCCTTTCTGAATGAATGTGCCATTCGATCGCGAGCATCACCGCTGAAACGCACGACCCCCAACGTTGACGGTGTATTGCTGCGAGCGATCGACTGCGCCGCACGCCAAGCTTCCCGGCGGCATAATTCCGTCCATGCCGGACCTCCGTCAGCGATGCAATCTTCGTAGCGCTCGCCACCGTACTTCGCGATCCATTCGATCTGCTCTTCGACAAGGTTATGAAGCGCACAGACTTCCACATTCGGCTTCGCCGCGGCAGCTATCATCGACAAAGCCGACCAGCTCTTCGGCCCATCAATGAGCAGGGCCGTGCGTCGACCGACGAGCGCGTCGACCTTTCGGCCTAAAAGGTCGTAGGCGTTCCCCTTGAGAAGCTGCAGCGGTAGGTTTTGAAGCCTATTCCGGCACTGTTCCGCTCTTATCGGATCGATCTCCATGTCAATCGAGTAGACGTCGACATGATGCCGCTGGCCAAACCGGCCGAGAATCTCGGTTGAGTACCCGTCCTGGCGACCGGATTCAATAATCGCTTCGACTTGATGCAGCCGGCATGCCGCAAGGAAAAAGGCGAGTTCGCACGGAAAGATGGCCCCATCGACCCACCGTTCAACCAAGCCATCCTCAAGGAACAAAGCAGCCGTCTCCTCAACGGCGCGCGACATTTCGCTCGTTGAGTTGGCTGAGAACGGCTCGGTTGCTGTCGTCATAACGTCAGCACACTGGTCAATACGTAATGCGCTTCTGAACGTCGACTTTTTCGGTCGCAAGCGTCGCGGCAATGCGTTCTCCGGCACGGCCGTCTCCGTAAATCGAATCCATTTCGTAACGCCCATGGGCGAGTTGTCGTTCGATCCCCGCCTGCACTTCAGCGAATTCCGGCGCCACATCGATCACATTGTGCCCGCGTTGCCGCCCGGCCTGTCGCGAACCGACGTTGACAACGGGCGTCCCGATAAACGCTCCCTCACGGATTCCGCTGGATGAATTGCCGATGAGGCAGGCTGCTCGGCGCATCAGCCGGACGTAGGTGTCGACCGGAAGATTCTTGAAAAAGTGCATGTGATTGCCACGGCCGCGCTCACGCCATTTGCGCATGCCGCGGGAAATATCCTCCGACCCTGCATCTGCGTTCGGCCACAGTACAATGGCCGGTATGTCGATAGCTTCTGCAGCCTCAAGCGTCGCCATGATCTGCGCTTCACCGGAGCCGTACTCTGTCGTCACCGGGTGCTGCGATATCAACAAAAAGGACTTATCGAGATCAAAACGGGGGCCCACACCTTCCTCGAACAGCTCGCTGCCTAGTCCGTCGTCATCGGAGATGATCTCGGCAACAAGATCGATGCGCGGGCAGCCGACCAGGTGGACGTGCTCGGGCTGTTCGCCAAGACGGATAATCCGATCTCTGGCATCACTGCTTGCGGGAAAATGAATATGCGCGAATTTCGTTACGGCGTGACGGATACTCTCATCTATGGTGCCGGAAACTTCGCCGCCCATCGTATGGGCGATTGGGATATTCATATACGCCGCTGCGAGCGTCGTCGCCATTGTCTCAAAACGGTCGCCGACTGTGAGAACGATGTCGGGTTTGATCTGGTCGAAAACGCTGGACAGTTCGATCAGCCCGAGACCCGTCGACTTCGCCATGGTCGTTGGCGTTTCGCCCTCGATCAACATGTGGATGCGGGCCTGCGGCCTGAAGCCATCACGCTCGATGAGGTCAACCACGCTGCCGTACCGATCCAGCACCGCCGATGCGCCGACGACCAGTGCTAGCTCAAGTGCCGGATGTTTCGCGATCGCACGCATCGCTGACTTGATGCTCGAATAATTCGCACGCGACCCGATGACGACACAAACCTTCTTCATTTTACGGATTATCGCAGATCGTTTACGCTCAGCTTGTAATCAGCAGGCATATCCTTCGTGACGGCACGGCCCACCAGTTCGCGCCAACGTGAGGCGGAAATCCCATCTCCTGGCTTTTTGAAGGCGAGATCTTCTCGAGCAAGTGTACATCCCGCTCGAACCGGACGCGCAGTGACAATGCTCTTTTCGAAAACACGCTTCATTTCGCGATAGGCCGTCAAATCGTCTTTGTCGACCGGATTTGCCAGCATCGCGGCGACACCCTTGACGCTCGCGCAAAACAACCGGAAATCTTCTGGCTCAGTCGCATTGGCGGCGTCGGATCCGTACATCAGACGGGAGAACGTGAAATGTTTCTCGATCACCGATGCGCCGAGAGCCGCCGCCGCAATTCCCGCTGCTATGCCATTCGTATGGTCGGACAATCCAACGGGAAGGTTCCACCGTCGCGCCATCTCGGCTAGCACGTTGAGGCCGACACGTTCATCGGGACATGGATAGGCCGAGGTGCATTGCAGGACTGTGATCGGACCGCCTTTGCGAAGCGTCGCAACCGCAGTATCAAGCTCCTTCCAATCGCTCATTCCCGACGACAGATAAACCGGTTTTCCTGTCGCTGCGACGCAATCGAGAAGTGGCAGGTTGGTGACCTCTCCCGAGGGAATCTTGTAAGCCGCGACGTCGACGCGTTCCAACAGATCCACCGCCTCCAATGAAAACGGGGACGATAGAAACCCCACTCCTTGTTTTTCGCAATGGACGGAAAGCTCCTGCCACTGATCAATCGAAAAGCCCGTCCGACGGAAATATTCAAACCGGGGCTCCGCGCTGAAGTAACCCGGTGAAGGCGCATCGCGCAGCGTTTCCGCTTCCGGAATGTGCGTCTGAAACTTGACCGCGTCCGCGCCGCAGCGTGACGCAGCCTCGATCAATTTCAGTGCGTTTCCGAATGAGCCATCGTGAACAGAACCGATCTCGGCGATGATATAAGTTGATGGCATAGTCACAGATCGATCTGGACGGTCGCATAGCGGCGCAGCGACGCACGGTGCGAAACCGCGATAATCAGCAAATCAGGAAAGGCGTCCTTTAGGCCATCTACGATCTGCCGCTCCGTCTCCTCGTCGATGTTTGAGGTTGCCTCATCGAGCAACAGAATCTGCGGACGACGCAAGATGCACCGCGCAAGCGCCAAGCGCTGTTTCTGCCCGGCAGAAATACCCTCCCCTGCCTCGCGAAGCTCGTAGGATAGCCCGCCTTGCAGATGGAACACGAAGTCCGCTCGTGCGAGCTTCAGCGCGCGCTCAAATTCCGCGTCGGTGATCGCGTTCTGGTCGTGCTCTATCCCGAACAGAAGATTTTCTCGCACGCTACCATCAATCAGATACGGCTCAGGTCCCGCATAGCCGAGACAGCGGCGAAGCCGCCCGGGATCAATGTCGCCGACCGGCATGCCTCCCCAGCTAACGTTGCCATCCATGGCCTCGATGAGACCGATCAGCGTCATCACAAAGGTTGTCTTACCTCGTCCTGACGGTCCTGATACCAGCACCACATCGCCCTGACCGGCGGACAGGCTAACTGATCGAGCCAGCGCAGCTTCCCTCCCGAACCGAAGGTTCCTGACCTCCAGAGGGAGAAGCCGCTTAGGAGCATCGACACCGGGCGAAGGTCCACTACGTGGTGGAAAGAATTCATCCACGTGGGCGCGAAGTTCCACAACGTGAGGCCAATTCCGCTGCAGACGCGCGATCGCGTTTGAAAGCTCGGCAATGCCGCTGCCTGTCCGGGACAGTAGGTAGACCAGCGGCACCAAGCCGTCGACCGGAACAAAGGCAAGCCGGGCATTAAGCCAAAAAACGCCGACCACGACAAAGATTGCAGCCGGCGCCGGGATGTTGGTGCTTAATCCAAACAACAAAGAATAGCTTTTAGCGGCGTTCATATTTTTGCGGGAAAGATCTATCAGCGCCTCCGCCTCGCTCTCGTTTACGCCGTTTACCCTGAGAAAATGGTTGTTTCGCGTAGCCCGAATCAAGGCCATATTGAATTTGCGCAAAAACGGATGAATTTGTTCGACATATTTGCCGTACGATCGGCGCAGCAGGAATAGCGCCATCGCGAGTGCGCCGCCGAACGCCAGCGCTATTATGGTAAGCTGCCACGACAGCCGGAACAATCCGAAGAGCACCAGCAGGACTAGACACAGTGCCGCGGCAAGTGTGGCAAGCCCATTTACGAATTCGCCTACGCGAGGAACAACGTTCGCTAGCAGATGCGATGTTTCTGATACGGAAATGACCGAGCGCTCGGTAGCGCCGCCTAGGGTGCTGCGAACCAGTGCCTCGCGTAAACGCGTCGTCAAGGCATAATCGCTCAATATTGGCAGCGTCTGGCTCGCATATCGCAACAACGCCGCAAGCACTGTGAAAACGAATAGAGCAATCACGGGATTCATCCCGAGGGTCACCGCCGATGATAGCGACGTCTTAGTCACCAAATTAAATTCAGCCAACACAGCGTAAAGCACTGAGGCCGTGACGATCTCAACGCCGCCGAGCAGCACGCCTGCCGGAACGGATGCGGCAACAACGGCGCAGACCTTAGGCCCAACCAAGCGATATATTTCGGATGTGCTGCGAACGTGCCGCCTCTCGGGCGCCACCGCGCCCTGGGCGCATCCCGCCCTGCCGTCCAATGTCACGACGCTTTGCATTTACGCGTGAAGCCCAAAACGACCAAGAAGCCGCACGGCTATATGCGGTGCATCAGACCAGGCGGTTCGCAAGCGACGACCGAGTGGCGGACGGTTGGCTTGCGCCTCGATGCTCTCGATATCTTTTGCCGCTACCTTGCCTGTCTCACGAAGCAGATTCAGCCCGAACGCATTAAACCCCATGGCGATGCAGGCAAGTCCCAAACGATATGTTGTAACGTCATCTAGCGCATTGCGATCCGGGTCGACGACGAACATGGCATCGCCAGCGTAAGTGAGCCAACGATCGTTGATCGAGCGAATGGCAGTATGGCGCCAACTATACGGGAAGTGATCGTCGTTGATTGCGATTAGTCTATACCCGAATTCATCGAGAAACACTTGTTGATGGCCCAAGGTGACACGAGGCGTATAGTAAGGAGCAAGTAGAAATTCAGAGAAAATAAAAAGGATTCTCTTGTCCTTCAGGAGCGTCTGCGCGCCCTTCAACACTTCAAGCTCACCACCTTCCGCATCGATCTTCAAAATATCGATCGGTTCGAAACTTTGCTCCCAGATTTGGTCGAGCGTAACACACTGGACCTGATCAGTGCCGACGACCTGCTGGACGCGCTCAAAATAGTTCTTATCGCGGTCGCGCTCCCGCCACATATGCTGGGTCATCGTCCTGTCGACCGGACCCATCAGGGTAACGGCGCCGGGTCCGGAGGTCAGGTAGATCGTGCGTTCCGCCCTCTCGCTCCACAACGCATAGGGATGGTATTTGCGTTCTCGAAAGGATGGCTCGACCATCCCGGCGACGCTTGCATCGGTTCGGCCGGCAACCAGTTTCTCATATTCTGCCCTATTGGGCTCAAAGCCGGTAATTCGAGTTCTCACCGCACATGCCTGCGGTAACAAATGGTTCCCGTTTCGCGCCCCTACGTCTACGAGGTTCAGCACTTCGCCGGTGCGATCTAAATCCGCGAACACAATATCCGCGACCGTCCGTCCGTCGGGAAGAACGCGATCGATAAGCGGTTTCATGATAGAATGCCCGCCCGTTTGAAATTGGTCATTTGCGGACGTGACGCATTACCGACGATTGCACGGATCGCATTCGCGACCCTGCCGACATCGTCTTCGGTAATGCGGAAGTGGGACGGCAACCAAAGCCCGCGTGCCGATATGTAGTCAGCATTTGGAAATTGATCGTCGACAGTTTGATACGGAGCCTGCCTATGAATGGGAAACCAGAAGGCTCTTACTCCAATCCTCCGACTGTCGAATTCTCGTCGCGCCTCTTCACGTCGTTCGATCAAGATGTCGGTCCACTGTCTTATCTCGCCAGATTGGCCTGTCATGTCCGGAACAATCACATCCGGCAATCCATCGAGGGCGTCCCTATACCACTTGTCACGACGCCGAGCCTGAGCGAGGCGATCGTCGAAGGCTTCGAGCTGTGCCAGCCCGACCGCTGCTTGAATGTCGGTAAACTTAAAATTGAAGCCCATCACTGGATGTAAATCATCGCCGCCAGTGCCGCGCCGCCGACGTCCCTGATCCTTCAGTTCGAGTAGGCGTTGGTAGAGCGGCTCGTGGCGGGTCACGATCATCCCGCCCTGACCT
Source organism: uncultured Alphaproteobacteria bacterium (assembly GCA_963787675.1). GTDB lineage: Bacteria > Pseudomonadota > Alphaproteobacteria > Rhizobiales > Xanthobacteraceae > JAJPKK01. Next base: position 557,487 of record CAWBDV010000004.1, read on the forward strand.
GTCGTTATGGTTTTGTTCGGAGAAAAGGAAAAGCATGCAGCATCGCCGAATGAACCGAGGGGACGCCCATCGAAGTTCGAGCCCAACGCTTCAGCTGCGTCACAGACAAGAGCGACATCGTGTTCGCGACAATACCGCTCCAGCCAGATATAATCAGCGCCGCGACCGTTTACATCTACTGGGACGATAGCGCGCGTGCGCTCCGTGACTTTTGCCTCCACCGATTCTCGTGACAAGGCAAAGCGATTTTGCTCGACATCGGCAAGCACCACCGTGGCGCCGGTCAACCGAGCCGCATTCGCGGTTGCTACGAAGGTCAGGTCGGGAACAATGACTTCGTCGCCGCGGCCGATTCCATTGGCCATCAAAGCCAAGGTAATGGCGGCAGTGCCGCTCGTCACCGCCACGGCGTAAGGTACTTCGACGCGCTCCGCAATCCGACGTTCGAATTCACGGGTCAGCGGCCCATCATTAAGGAAATTGCGGTCCAATACGTCGGCGAGCCGGCTAAGTTCGACGCCGGTCATCTCCGGTTGAAACCAAGGTATGTCAATCGAGACCATGCGCCTATCTTGCATCCAGGCATACGGCGGGTACGCCACCGACAATTGCGCCGTCCGGCACGTCGCTGATCACCGCCGCCCCGGCGCCGACGGTGGCGCCCGAACCGACGCGCCGGCGTGGCAGTATCGTCGCATTGGCTCCGATGTATACGCCGTCACCGGTTAGCACGGAGCCCATCAAGCGTGCACCCGGCGCGATCGTGGAATAGCTCCCTACCCGACAATCGTGATGCACTGCTGCCGCCATGTTGATTTTGACCGCTTCACCTATTGCGCAATCAGCCGATACGATCGCACCACGCTGGACGATGCTGCCGTTTCCAATTCGCGCCGACGATGAAATATGGGCGCTTGTCGAGACAACAGTCAGGCAGCGTTCCAAACCATAGTGCATTGCGAGCTTTCGCCGCACCGCCGGCACATCAACAGCAAGAATGACGTTGACGTCACGATGCTCCGCGAACCAATTCGGCCAATCTTGGTCAGAACCGATCACCGGAACGCCAAGTGCTGCTGCAGCATCGGTTGGATCGAACAGCCCGATAAGTTCCGCAAGTTTTTCAGCGCACACGACATCGATCAGGTCCTTATCGATGCTGACCATGACCGCGCGCCTCAATGCAGGTGCTCCCTCACCATGTCCCGCAGGCCCTCCGCGACACGGCTTGGTCGATAGCAACCGACGTAAGTTCTCCGCGCTGCCGCGCCAATACGAGATCGCAGCGCTCGATCCGACGCAGCTCGAAGTATCAGACTGGCGATCTGGTCTGGTGTTTCACCGAGCAGGCAGTTCTCATTTCCCACAAGCTCGGGCATCGATTCGGCAAGTCGAGCATGGGCGATCACGCACGCACCGGTCGCGAAAGCATAGATCACGCGGGTGTAGCCTCCGGTATAGGGCCCCGCATTGTTAAGCAGTAGAAACAGATGGTTGCCGGCGATTTCCTCGTCGATATCGGGAACAAAGCCTCGCAATGCCACCCGGGGATGCCGCGCCAAAGGTTCTAGCTCCGCTGGGAGTTCGAACCTGCCGCAAATGTTGACGGTCCAATCTTTGTTCTTCAGCGGCCCATCGAGTAGCGGCAGAACCTTTTCAGCAAAATACGCCATACCATAGCGATTGCCGGTGGCATTTAGCCCGCCGATATTTCCCAACATGTGGATGCCGTCGCGCCGTGACTCTGCGGCTGCCCGCAATGCTTCCCACTTGTCGCCGAACGGGTCGGGCCAAGTGTTTGGCAAATAAGAACAAGCGACATTTTCGCGAGCGTACCACGCTGCGTCGAGAGCGCAGATATTGCGGGCCCCAGCCAAATGCCGCAATCGACCAAAATGCCGTCGTTCGCGCGCCCGAAGCCTGACAGCTTCCACCTGCTTTCGAAGGCCCGACAGTTTATCCTGAGCGGTGGTCTGCGCGGAGGCAAAGGGCGGTCGCGCCAGGTAGCCGAAGATCGGTAGGCCTCTGGCCGCGAGCTCGGGTACGAGTTGCTCGTAAAAGGTATCCCAAAACAAAATACCGGCGCTCGCCCCACTCGACAGCAGCCGCGCAACCTCGACGTGCGGCTCCGCAAACTCCGGATCGTCGCGCCCGGCCTTGGGGTCGACCATCTGGTGAGCGAGTTCGAGCGAACGAGTAAGGCGCCCCGCCAACGGTATGGACTTCATGGCAGCAGACGGGTTGGGCACCAGCTCGATTCCACTGCCTCTCAGTTTGTCCTCTGAGATCGCATCCATGCTCGACTTCAGTTCTGCGACCGCATAACTCACATCGAATCCGCTCGCGGCCAACTCCTCTAGCAGGTACGCGAGCACGGTTTGAGCAGCGCGGAAATGCGAAAAGTTCGGTGAGACTGAAGACAAAACCAATACGCGTGTCTTGTTCATACAATTGGAAGACCGATATAGCGCGGTCTATCAACGCTTGCGTCGCGCTGTTTGACGTCGATTATTGGGAGCATCGCGGCGATTAGACTTAGTTTGCAGCAATCTTGGTGTAATTGCGCTTTTTTTGACCCGGTCGCAGCATCCCTAGCGCATCTCCAATCCGACTTCGCACCTTGCCTGGCGCGACCCGGTGATAGGCAGATCGCGCAAGCCGCCAAGCCGCAGTGCGTGCAACATAGGATAGCGGCAGCAAATTCAGACTAGAGGAATCGAGCCGATGGCTTGATTGGAAATCTTCGCCACTTTTGCCTTTCACTGGCAAACTGATCCCTAATGCATCGATCTGTCGGGGGTTAAGTTGTCTCAGAACATTGGTCGGGACGACCAGATTGAGGCCCTCATGGGCCCACTGGCGGGGTACATAGGACAGCCATAGAATCTCCCGTCCGGGGAGTAATGTTGCGGTCCGGCCGTGCCAGACGTTGGGGTCAAAAAACATGCAAACTCCCGGCGGTCCCTCAACGAGGATCGACTCGCGACCAACCTTTGCACGCGCCGCGTCCGGCACCTGAAGATAGCCGTCGTTCATCGATAAACCGATTTTTTGCGTACCCGGCACCACATAAGTTGAGCCGCGTTCAGGACCAACACCGTTAAGATAAACGTAGACTAAAATGTCATGGCCAGAATCGCAGTGCAGCGGCATCTCGGACTTTATTTCGACTGCTCGTCTGTACTCAATTTTGCCCAGCACCGCGGGCTGTCCAAAGATGCGCTGCATCAGGTCGAGAATGTCGTTGGACAAAGCGACACGAAACGCTGTTGGTGAGTAAAGCGCGAGGTTTTGCAGCAAGGCGTCGCCAGCGCTAAAAATGCAGCCATAACCATTGATAGCGGGGGTCGCCTTCCAGTTTTCGAGCTCTCGCCTTATCTCATCGAGATCGCCCTGTGAGAGCGGCGTTTGCGTAATGAAGTATCCGTCTTCACGAAGTCGCTCAACCGCGTCGACCGGCAGCTTCCAGGCCTGAGTTTCGGTCATCACTACGATCCCGTGGCGAAGGAATGAGCAGTATCTGGCGGTGAAAATCTGCAAACTTGTAGGAGATGCCCCAAAGACCGATCACACGATCCGCGGTTCGGGCAACGGCACAATGAAACTGCCCGCGAAACCTTTACGTCGCAAGATCGGTATCAGTTCATCGGAAATGTGCCATGACAACAGCAGCGCATGACTCGGTTGGTCCTCGAAGAGCTTCTTCTCGTCGCATACCGGAATGCGCGTGCCTGGAATGTACTTGCCGAGCTTGTGTGACGACGACACTTCGAGCACGCAATCGATGATGCCGTCGTCAAGACCGACATAATTGATAAGCGTCGAGGCCCGAGACGGTGCGCCGATGCCGTAAATGCGACCGCCATTTCGCTTGATACCGTCGAGCAGCGCCATCAAGGCAAGTTTCGAAGCAACTACGCGCTTACGGAATGCCGTTAGCGCCGAGCCATCGGTGATCCCGGCTTGATCCTCGGCTCCGAATTGTTGCGCGACGCTCGCGTCGATCGGCCGCTTGCCTTTGCGCGCGGCAAAAAAGCGAATCGAGCCGCCATGGGTCGGGATACGCTTGACACGAAATATTTCGAGCCCGTGCGGCTCCAACAAGCGTTGAAGGGCGCCAAGGTGATAGTACCGCAGGTGTTCGTGGTAGATCGTGTCGTATTGCACCGTCTCAATGAGCGGCAGAAGATAATGGGACTCCGAAACGAAGATGCCCTCCTCAGCGAGGAGATCGGTGATAGCATCGACGACGGCGTGCGGCTGCGTGATATGCGCGAAAACATTGGCCGCGGTGATGACGCGTGCTTTGCCGTATTGATTACCGACACCACGGGCTGTTTCGCGCGAGAAATAGGCTGTTAGCGTGTCAATGCCCTGGTCGCGTGCAACTGCCCCGGCCTGGGACGGCTCGACGCCCAGTACCTTGTGCCCGCCGGCTTTGAAATTCTTCAGGAGAGTCCCATCATTTGATCCGATGTCCACGATCAGGCTTTCCGGGTCCATCGCAATGATGTCAGCACACTCACGATAGAGATCGGCGAAGTTCTCGCGCAAAATCCGCGTGGTGCCGCTGAGATAGGGGTAGCTGTAGGGAAATAGGATCTCGGCGGGAACTTCGAGGCCGATCTGTACATGCCCGCAGCCCTGGCACCGCAACATCTCCAGCGGATAGGCGGGCTGCTCCTCCGGGACGCTGCCGATTTCCGGCATCGTATTCACTGGCGGAATATAGCCGAGAAACAAGACCGACCTCAGCGGCTCGGATCCGCAGATTTGGCATTGCCTGATCGGGATCGAACGCAGTTCGCGCGTATTGGCGTCTTGGGTTTGCATGTCAGGCCGCGGGCGCCCGCTCCGCATTCGCCGCGTACCACCGCACGACATCCGGTAGACCGTCGGCGAGCGCAATTCGCGGCGCATAGCCGAGTGCCCGCAATCGCGTAATATCAGGGCACCGGCGGTCGGTGCCGCCGGCCGGCGCTTCGCCCGGACGCAGCCTCGAAGAGCAGCCAAAAACAGCTAGGACCTGGCGCGCCAGATCCGCGATCGCGACCTCCTCGTCATTGCCGATGTTATAGATTGTCCTATCTCGGCCGTACTCGATGACGCGCAACAATCCGTCGGTGAAGTCGTCGACGTGCACGAAGGCGCGAGTCTGGCGGCCGCTTCCCTGAATTGCAAAATCGACCGCCCGTCCCTGGACGCCACGCGTCGCCGCCGCCGCACGCACGGCGAATTGCGGGATAACGTGTTCCCAACCCATGTCTGAGCCGTAGACGTTGTGAGGCCGAAAGATGACGACGCGATCAAACCCCGCACGATAATTCATCGCGATCAGCTCGCTGATGAGCTTGCCGCCGCCATAGGAATAACGCGGGTTCATGACATCCGGCACCACCAGCGGAACATCTTCAGGCGTGGGTACCGTCGACGGCGTCTGATAGGCTTCTGAGCTCGACGCAACGACAAGTTCGCGCACGCCGCTATCGCGACAACCGTCCACAACGGCCAACATGCCGCGAACCGCCACATCGAGGACGACTTCGGGCTTGCGGTAGAACAGTTCGGTTCCGTTCACCGCAGCCATATGCACAACGCAATCGACGCCCTTGGCGGCAGCCGCGACCGCGGCGGCATTGCGGATGTCGGCTTCGACCAATTCAATCTTACCCTCACAGCCGGCAAGCCGGCGCGACGAGCCCCGAGAATTGTCATCGAGTACTCGGACTGTGTGCCCGGCGGCAGCAAGGCGACGAACCAAAGCCGAGCCAAGGAAGCCAGTACCGCCGGTGACGAGAAAATGTCGCATCAAATGACCATCTCCAATTCCCGCACGGTGCGACCGATTTCGCCGAGGCCGGTATAGGTTATGCCTTCCGGTAGCTCGACGTTCATGCCACCAAAGTTATTCCAAAAATCGAAGATCACGCCGGGCTGTGCCATCGTCTCCGCAAGCATCGAAAGCGGCATCCGTTCGAAACACGGGTGATTGTTGGCGATAACGACGAGGTGCGATCCCGCGAAAGCTTCGCCAATCGAACGAACAGGATCGAGCCCGAACGTCTCACGCATCGATTGCTCTGACACAATGGCATCGAAGCCGCGGAATTTCGCTGTCGGGAAAGAACTGCGCAGGGCGGCCAGGATCGGCTTCGCCATTGTGCCGCGCAAATCGTCGGTCTCCGGCCTGCCCTTGAATGCCATTCCGGCCAAGGTAATAACCGGCGCATCAGGAAAATCTGCGGACCGATGACAGAAGTCACAGAGCTGCGAGATGACCTCCGCCGGCTGACGCTCGTTGATACGCCGCGCCGTCATGATGATCTCCGGCGATATCCCGACCTCCTTAAGGCCGTTAGCGAGAATGTAGGAATCCTTTTCGAGGCAAGGTCCCCCGACCGGGCCGGGCATTGGCAACTGCGTGCGCGGGTAGCCGAGCTTCCCGGCACGGATCACTTCAACGGCCGACACGCCGATCGCGTCGGCGATGCGCGCCACTTCGTTTGACAAGCCGAAATGAACGTCGCGCTGGGCATTGTCGACCAGTTTGATCAATTCCGCAGTCTCGAGGCTGGACACCTGAACGACCGTCGGCGTCAGGAACTGAAATACTTGCGCGGCGCGAATGAGCGATTCGCGGTCGTGCCCGCCGACAATCTGCGGTAATTCGCGCAATTCGCGGAGCGCCTGGCCCTCCAAAGTGCGTTCGGGGCAGAAAACGAGATCGTAACGGCGGCCGGTCGCATCGAGGATTGGCTTGACAATCTTGCGCGTTGTTCCGAGCTCGACGGTCGAACGCATCATGACCATGTCGCCGTCTTTGAGATGCTCTGCAATCTCGCGCACCACGTTCGCGATCATGCTGACCCGAACTTTGCCATCCTCGCCGAGCGGTGTTCCCACCGTAACCACGTAGAGGCTCGCTTGTGGGCCGCCCGCAATATGCTCCGAAACGGTGAGGCGTTTGGATTTCAGCACTCGCGCAAGGCGGCCAGCGAGACCGGGCTCGTGAAAATGAGGCTGACCCCGCAGCAGATCACGCACGACGTTGGCGCGGATCTCAACCCCGTGGACATTGAAGCCGACATCCGCCATTGCGACGGCCAGGGTCAAACCTACGTAACCTAGCCCCATTACGCAAACGTTGCGATCGCGCATCGATTCCGGGAATTCGCCTGGGGGGGACATTGATGGGATTAGTCTTGCAACTGTTCTGAGCGATTCGGCGATGAGGCTTCGCGAACCTTGAAGTAGGATCCAATGCTACCGCACTCCGGGTGACTCTCCGCCACCCGAATTACTGATAGCAAAACCCGCCGCCACCGCGACGGTCAGCCTACGCCGCAGTAACGGCGCCTGCCGGCACTTGCATTCGGACCTGACGTCCGAGCAAAGAGACGAGAAGGACGACGCGATTTTCGTCGCGCATCTCCTCGAAGAGGCCGTTGATGTCCGCCATCGGTCCGTCCAGGAGTCGAACCACCTGCCCGCGCACAAACCGCGGCGCTGCCAACTTCACAGCACCCGTTTCGTCTTCGCGCGCTCTAATTTCATCAATGATGCACGTGGGAACGGGCAGAGGGCTGTCGCCGTTGCAGAGGATCTCACGGACCCCGAAGGTGCCATTGATGGACCGCCATCGACACTGCATCGGGTCCAGATAGACGAAGAGATAACCGGGAAACAGCGGCCGTAGCACCATTTCGTTGCGGCGCGCGTGGCGCACGCGTCGACGATAACGCGGCAAGTACGGGGCAAAGCCCTGATTCGCCAGATGATACGCCGCTTTTTCTTCCGCGTGCGACTGCGTACGCACGACAAACCACGACGCAAACATCATCGGGCTCCGCGTGCTAAATCGAGATGGCGCGACGAAATACGAAGGAACGAAGGCGCACGAACCCGGCCTGGTCCAGCGATCCCCACAAGCATTTCATAGAGCTGTTGGGGTCTGCGGCCATCGGTGATCATCAATTCAACATCTGTGCTAAGTTCGCCGAGATCGCGCATCACCGGTAACCCCGCAACCTTTACCTGGTTGGTTTCGCGATCAAAAACGCCCAGCAATTCGATATCAGTCCCATTCGCAGCAAGCATCGCGATCTCTGCCAATTCCCCTGCCCCACATAAGATCACGCGCTTACGTCCGGCAGCTTCGCAACGTTCGAATGCTTCCCCATATTCCTGCCGCGCAGCTCGAAAGAACGTCAGCGAGTAATCGAGATATTCCGCGACCAGGCGGCCCTTCTCGGCAAAGCCCTTTGGGGTCAGATAGTATGCGTAGCGCCGCGCCGGAGTTTCCTTGATCTTGATCAGCCCTTTGCGAACGGCACGATGAACAAGCGCGTTAACAAGCCCAACAGAAATTCCGATCTGACTTGCCAGCTTGCGTTGATTGAGCGGCTTCTCGGCACCGACATTACCAAGCAACTCGACAGTCTCGCCGAGATTGCCGTTTCTTAGCGTGGACCGCCGCTCTCGCGATCTTGCCGTCGCCGTCAACGAGTTTCTCCCCCACACGTTGGCACTGCACCCCGCCAATGCCGTGTGTTCACGATGTGAGCATATGCGTTCAATTCATGAACAGTCAAGCCATGTCGACCCACAATGGGCCTCGAGGCGGTATCACTATGCGGACGGATTTGTTCCAACATTGTTGCGACCTTCTGCGTGCATAGCGAGCATTTCGGGGGCGTACATAAAGTGTCTACGCGGTCGGCGGACCCATCGTCGTTCCGTCTCCATCGGCTTCGTTAAGCACGCGTTGCTTTACGACTCTCGCGGGATTACCGACCACCACGCAATAGGGCGGAACGCTTTTTGTGACGACCGATCCAGCGCCTACCACAGCGCCCTTTCCGATTTCGACACCCTGGAGAATGACAGCATCGCCACCGATCCAGGCGCAATCACCGATACGAACCGTGGCGGCGGTGTCTTTCAAATCCAAAGTTCCGTAGTCGTGGCCCGCGGAATAAATCGTCACGTCGGGACCGATCGCGACATCGTCCCCGATGATGATTTCTGCCTCGGCGAACCGATAGGAAGAGTAGAACTTGCAGCCCCGATTAATCTGAGAGCGAGATCCAATCGAGACCTTCCAAGGAGCTATTCAGGAAAGTTGGTGACGGCATGAGGGGTTAAGGCGGCGTATCGTGGGGGTGCTTGACGCCTCCACTTCTCCACCGAAGGAGTGATACGCCGTGACCGATAGTAATGTTATCCAACTCTCGCAACCAGGGACATTCTCCGATCCATTGACCGAAGTCTTGCGCAACGGCGCGCGGGCGCTGCTTTCGCAGGCGGTCGAGGCTGAAGTTGCCGCGTTTCTCGGCCGGCATGCCGTCGAGCTTACCGACGACGGCCGTCAACGGCTGGTGCGCCACGGACATTTGCCCGAGCGCGAGATCATGACCGGCATCGGCCGGGTCACGGTGCGGTGCCCTCGCGTACGCGACCGCGCCGGGGATGGTTCGGAACGGATTCGCTTTTCATCGGCGATTTTGCCGCCCTATGCGCGGCGTTCGAAGAGCCTCGAGGTGCTGATTCCGATCCTCTATCTCAAAGGCGTCTCCACCGGCGACTTCGAGGAGGCACTCCTCGCGTTGCTTGGCAAGGATGCGGGCGGCCTCTCCGCATCGACGATCGGGAGGCTCAAGGATGCCTGGTCTGAGGAGCATACGCGCTGGAGCAAGCGCGATCTTTCGGCCAAGCATTACGCCTACTTCTGGGCCGATGGCATTCACGTGCAGGCCCGCCTCGAGGAAGACGCCCAGTGCCTGCTGGTCATCATCGGCGCGACGCCAGAGGGCAAAAAGGAACTCGTTGGGCTGATCGACGGCGTGCGCGAGAGCGCCCAATCGTGGCGAGAGTTGCTCCTCGATCTCAAGCGGCGCGGGCTTGCGGTGGCACCTGAGCTTGCGGTCGCCGATGGCGCGCTGGGCTTCTGGCAAGCGCTCGAGGAAGTCTGGCCTACGACGCGCTCTCAGCGCTGCTGGGTTCACAAGACCGCCAATGTGTTGAACAAGCTGCCGAAGAGCCAGCAACCGAAAGCCAAGCGGGCGCTCCAGGAAATCTGGATGGCTGAGACCAGGAAGGATGCTCTCGCAGCGTTCGACACCTTCGTGGAAATCTGGGGCGTCAAATACGACAAGGCGGTCGAATGCTTGATCAAGGATCGCGATGCACTATTGGCCTTCTACGACTTTCCGGCTGAGCACTGGAAACATCTGCGCACGACCAATGTCATCGAAAGCTCGTTCGCGACCATCCGTCACCGCACGGTACGATCGAAGGGGTGTCTCTCGAACAAGACCGCGCTCGCCATGATCTTCAAGCTCGCCGAAGCCGCCGAGAAAAGCTGGCGTCGACTCGATGGTCACAACCAATTGCCAAAACTCATCCAAGGAATAAAATTCGCTGACGGAATCGAGGCCGTCAAATCGCAAGCTCAAGCCGCTGCCGCCTGAGCCCCTCCGTCACCAAAATTCGGCGATAGCTCCCTTCCAAGGGTAACGGATATAGGTCCCGTAGTCGATGAGCGTACCGTGGCCAAGCCTCTTCAGCACCAAATGGAACAAAGGTGACCGTAAGAACGGCGGAAGAACACCGCACAGTCCCCAAAAAACGTGCTCCACATAGGAGTAGAGGGCGAAAAGCGCGAACCGCATCTCGAGACGATACAGTCCATCAAACCCTGGCGCAAATCAGGGTGGCCGCACCTGACTCCCAAGGGTTTGGCTGCGCGCGTGCTGTTCATGTACACCGACTTATCTACCCGATATGGTTTGAACTGGATGTCTGCAAGAAGGGACGGGAGTGACAAAGACACCCGCACAGCCGACGGATCATGGAAGGCTTGCGAGCATTTTCCATGCAAGCGACCTCATACGCCGTCCCCTCGCGTCGATCTCATCGGATTCGGAGCAGCGGCATCTGGTCTGGCAGTTCGTCCGATTCATCGCAGTGGGTGTCATCAACCTGATCATCAGCTACGGCGTCTATCTGGCGTCGCTATGGATCGCGCCGCCGTTTGTCGCGATGCTGCTTGCGAGCGTCTCGGGGCTCATCTTCACCAGTATTCTGAACGTTCGTTACGCTTTTCAAAGAAAGATCGACACTCGCAGACTTCTTATTCCCGCCACGTGCTACGTCATTTATACGGCCACTTCGGCGGGATCGGTCAATATATTGGTCAGGTTCTTCGACATGCCGCCGGCGACCGCTCCAATTCCCGTACTTTGTGTCCTCGTGCCACTGAATTTTGCGATCATGCGGTTTTTCATCTTGCGAACACATAAGATCCGCGAGGTACCGATAGCGTCGAAATAGCGACCGCTGACATTGGTGATCGTTTCCTGACGGATGCCATCTTTTTTGCCCGATCACGCATGCGCAGCAACGCGTCCTTTCCGACTGTGCTCCTGTATCCAGCGGACCGCCTGTTGCAGCGCGTAGAATCCGCAGAATATCGATAGCGGAACGATCGGGGCCAAATAGCGATTTTCAAAAGTCAGCATGACATAGGCGAAGTCCCAGCCGCAGTAGAGCAACCAAAGACCTCCGGCAATCAGCAAAGGGGTCATGGGCGCTGGACGCGTTTCACGCTGCAACAACGATCGCCCGAGCTGGGCGATAATAAGCACGGGAACTCCGATCAGGAAGGCTGCGAAGAGGACAATCGAGAGCGCGTTTTGCACCGTGACCGCAACGAAGGTCCCAAGCTCTCCGAGGGTCAGGCTAGACGGAGTCTTGAGTAGCTTCTGATAGACATCCCGATAGTCCGGGCACTGTGGCTCGCTATGGCCCCATTCGATGATTTCGCAAACCGCGGCGAAGGGCCGAACCGCGAGCTTCGCCTGATTCTCACTCAGTTTGGAGCGCACGAATAGCAGCATGGCAACCGGATGCTGACGCCAAGCCCCGATATAGCGTGCCGTCACGAGACGGGCGATCTCTGTCGGCCGATAACCTTCGGCAGAGAGTTCGGCATTCACCGCAATGATTTCACCGAAAGTATAATGTTGAACGTGGCTGCGCAGGGCAAGATCGAGAGGGGTATCACCGTCGAGCACATGAAGATCATGCTTTGCCGCTTCGACCACCGGGATAAGCAGCGCCGTTTGGGCACCCGTCGTAACGAAACGTTCGCCGGTCCGATAGTTATTCCATTCGCGATATGCCGCCACGGTGATTAGGACGGGCGCCACGACAAGAATTGCTCCGGCAAATGTTCGAGCCCGCCCGCCTTTCGTGGCCGCTATGACACGCACCAATAGAAGCGGAAGGAATACAACAATGAGGACTTGCATGATCTCGCGCACCAGGAAAGCCAGGGCGAGCAGTAGTCCCGCCGCCAACGCGGCTGCCGGAGAAAACGGATGCCCGTCCCGCGCGCCTTGCACGATCAAGACGATTGCGAATATGACGAAGCTCGCGTTCAAGCTGTCAGTCAGGATGCATTGGTCGAGGGTTAGTTGAAGGGATGTCGCTGACGCTGTCACGGCAAACAGCGACAGGCCGCGCGATAGACCAAGTTCGCAGCCGAGGCGAAGCATCGCCGCCACAGCGCAGAGAGATATGACACACTGCAGAAAGACGACAACGTAAGACCAAAAGGAGCCGCCGACTAACATCGCTGCGGCCAAGATCGCTGGATATCCGATAATGCGGAAGCTGAAGGGAGATTGGCCCGTATGCAACCACGCTGTGCTCTCCAGCATAGTGCGAGCCATATCGCTGTATCCGCTCGAGTCCGGTGTAAACACCGGGCCGAATAGAATGAGGAGTGAGGATTTCAGAGCAATTAGGAGCGTAAAGACTGCGTAGGTGGAAATGCTCGAGCCGGTCATCTCAAGTGAATGTGTGGAAATTTCCCCCTGCCCGCTTGTCATTCGACACACTCCGACTTGAATTACGCGGGTACCATCAATAGTGATGCCATTTGCCGCGCATAAACTTGCTTCGAACTAGGCGCCAAGTAGGCAACTCACTCGTGGGTAAGTGCCACTCCATACAATGCCGCCTCTGCTGCTTAGGCAGCCAACTATCAATACGGGTCACGGACCAAATCGACGTGGAGCCGGTGAGACAACTTGCAGCCCAGATGATGTGACGCGCAGAACGGCAAGACCTCGTTCATTGGTTCCGTCGCTGCGAAATCGTAAGATGCCGTCGACGCCTGCAAACCCTAGCGGGGTGGTCAGTGCCTCGTCGGTAATTGGTCTTTGTGTCCTCGCCAGAGCAGCAATGCGCATGACGCCCTCGTAGGCGAGCGCCGCTGCGCACGGCGGTTCTTCGTGATAACGGCTGCGATATCGTGAGGCAAACGAAGGGAACTATATACGTGCTTGACCCAAGCAAGAAAGTGGGCTATGGTCGTTTTGCTTTAGGAGAGACCCATGCTTACTCACTTTGGTAGTCTGTTTGATCTGATGGCAGCGTTTCCTGATGAACAGGCATGCCTAAACCATCTGCGACAAATTCGCTGGCGCGATGGGGAGTTTTGCCCGCATCCGGAATGTGGCGGTAGCCGCATTTATCACTTTACTGATGGCAGGAATTTCAAATGTGGGGACTGTCGCCGCCGATTTTCAATCAAGGTGGGAACGATTTTTCATGATACAAAACTGCCACTTCGTAAGTGGTTTATGGCAATTTGGTTGATTACCAATCATCCAAAGGGGATTGCCAGCACCACGCTCGCTAAAGACTTAAAGATTACGCAAAAGACGGCTTGGTTTGTTTTGCACCGTATCCGTCACGCCGCGCGCACTCGTTCATTTAATGCCCCCCTCAAGGGCACAGTTGAAAGCGACACTACGTTTATCGGGGGCAAGGAAAAGAACAAACATGCCGATAGGAAAATTCCGGGGTCTCAGGGTGGCGCAAATAAAGACGTGGTGCTTTGTATCGTGGAACGAAATGGTGAATTACGAACGTTCCATGTCCCGAATGCGAAAGCCGTTACACTGCAAGGTGCAGTTCGTCAGAATGTCGCACGCGGTGCAACTGTAATGACAGATGAAGATCGTGCATTCCTTGGGCTCGGCGCTGATTATATCCATCGCACCGTCAATCACAGTAAAGGAGAGTACGTCCGTGTCACGGTCCACAATAACAATGTTGAGGGCGTATGGGCGCTCTTAAAGCGCCAGATTTTCGGCATTCATCATTGGGTGTCGTCAAAACATCTGGCCAAATACGTTGCTGAAATGACGTGGCGATACAATCGTCGTGATATGAAAGTAACGGTTCGGATGAATGACCTGTTCACGTCGGTTGAGGGGCGTCTCAAATACAAGGTTCTGATCGCATGAATCAGCGCGGGAAAAAGCTTGAACCCAAGCTCGGCTTGGATATGCCATTTGCCGAGCTATTTGAGCGTTTGGTGCGGACCGACCCAAAAGAAGTTGAAGAGAGCATCAAAAAGTCAAAAGCGAAAAAGCCACCGGGCGGCAAGAAGCGTGGGCCGCCCAGTGGTAGTTCTCAGGACGACACGACGAACGTGACGTCGTTACGCGACAGACGCGTTAGAAAACGCAACACCGGCCGATGAGCGGCGAGGCAGACTGCGCCAATGCCCGCGAACAAGATGAATCTTGCCATCTCGAATGCGGTAGTACGGTTGAATGTACAGCATATGCTGTCATTTCTCCGGACATGGGTTCCCCTTGCGCTGAAACGGCCGTTATGCGATTGTCCGATTTCGACACGCGGACGCCCGCACGCGGGCAATTTCAGCGCTATAAGCGGGGATGGGTGTACCCCGCAGAACTACACGGGCCGACGCGACGTAGCGTCGGCTTTCGTGCATCTCGCCTGCGGGATTTGGCTGAGACCGGCGAGCGGCGTTGCATACAACAGCGATCACCGATCGGCCGTCACAAATCCGTGCAGGCCGTCAATGCATCGCTGCCAGCCCCATGCCGGGGCTGGTCCGTATGCGGGCGTCCCCACCTTTTACAGCAGGGCGCGTTCATTGCGGTCCGACCACATCAGTCGAAGTGCTCCGCAACGAGAATCACTAAACCACAAAATCAGTCTTGGGGCAAGGTTGTATATAGGTCCCCAAACGAACGAAAGCCCGCGGGCTCCGGACCCCCGTACCAGGTATCTTGAGCCAGCGGATTGGAAAAAACCTTTGGATTGTCCCAAGATTGCGTGCCCAGAAGCACAGTCTGATGCAAGGTAACTCCCGCAGCTGCTAGGGCTGAAACCACATCCATTGCGTCGTGGCCATCAGGGATGAACAATGCATCAGGATGCACCGATCCTTGCGCGATGCGTTGCGCGACTTTGTCGAAGTCCTTGCGGCTCTCATAATGCTCAAGACCCATCACGTGTCCGCCACCGCGTGAGACGGCATTCCTGAAAATACCCTCGACCAGCTCGCCATACTTGCCTCTTGGAACAATTCCAACGAAGGAGCGCTTCCGTTGCGCAATCGCATATCCAATCACTCGGTCGACATCGGCTTCAGGCAGGTAGCTCAGCATTTGGACTTGGTATCACTTGATCGTTGCCGAGATATCGCCACTGGATCGATCGATGCCGAAAATACCAAGAACTTCACTCGATCTAGCGTGCGCAGCTTAACATAGCAAAAGTTGTGGCGATTGGAGGGCTAACATTGGACGGGCGGCACTGGTGCAGGCCACACGGCTCACTTGCTACGTGACGCAGATCAGCGCTTGGTGAAGGGAGAATGCGAGATATCGATAAGAGATATTGTTACGCTTGGCACACTCCTGCCATGCTTTCCATTCACCATAGCGCCATCCTGCGTAGTTGATATACTCATCGAAAATAATGATGGTCCCAGCGCTGAGCCTATCTGCAAGCAGAGCGAGTGCGGTTGCCGCAGCATGATGGGTATCGCAATCGATATGTATCAGTGGAAATGTGCTTTTATGAGTATTTAGGAATGCAGGCAAGGTCTGATCAAACCAGCCTTTGATCAAAGTGACATTGTCGGGAACGTCCGGCAACTTACCCTCCCGCGAAAAAAACCCACGGCGAAGACCCGTGCCGGACCAGTCCTCTTCCAAACCCTCGAAGCTATCGAAGCCATAAAAGTGCATCCCGGCTCCAAGGCGAGCAAGATAGTTGATCGAATAGCCATCACTCACACCAAATTCCAGGGCGTTGCCAGGAAGCTTTACTTTGCTCAGTGCAAAGGCCCAAAGATCTTCACGTGTTGCAAATAGGCTAGCGTGTTCGAGATTTTTATAGATGTAATCAGCCGCATCCTGCGTCGCGAGGCGCTGCAGATACGCAGGCAGCTTAATCTGTTCGATACGCACTGCGTGGCTCGCAGCCGGCTCAGCTTGAGCGGAATAGAAATAGTCTGCGGCCTTGATGAATAGCCTGGCAAGCTTCCGTGCGAAAAAACGGCCCATTGGGCTTAGATTAGCATCCGTTCGACGGGTCCCGCTAGAGAGCGTGAGCGAGAGCTTGATTGGAAAGGGTCGGTGATAGGCAACCTCTTGTGAGGGCTCGGGCCGCTGGCGCAACGTCCAAAGTGCCTCGAATGGCTTCGTTTCGTAAATCTGCCACCTCGATCCAGGACCCGAAACCGAGCTCTTATGGTTGGCGTGCCGATCCAAGGGCGATCAGCGTCTGCAGCGTCTGCCGCCATAAAGCCGCTTCGTATCTGCCGAGTCGCTCGAATACCGCGCTATCCAGATTTGCAAGCCGTAAGTAACAATAGGTTAGCGTCCGCGTCGCGGCCGTACAATCGTTGGGACGGTTCGATGCGGCGTGGTCGTCGTGGGGTTCTGCTGGTGAATGGGCCTGATTCGGATCGTCTCCATGACCCGATAGACGAACGGTCGGCAAATACACCGCTGGCGGGGACATGTCGCACCGTTGTTTCACGTCACTGCACCCGTTTTGCCGCTCGGCCAAGCTCTCCGCTTGTATTGAGAGCAGATCGGTCTCGATCGCCGTCGCGCGACGAAGCCGCCACAACAGGGAGGCCAGTCGAAGCACCAGCTCGCGTTCCACTGCCGTTCGCGCATCGTAATTGGCGATCACCGCCGCTTCGAACGCGGCATAATCGTCGGCATCCTCCACATCAGGTACGACAGTCTCGGCTGTCAGCCCGTGGCGATAGGCATTGGCGCGGGATGACCGCTTGCCTTCTTCGGTTCTCGGCTCCCTGCTCCGCAGCGCGTTACGACGGTTGGCCTCAATCTGGCGAATCGACGTCATGGTCAGGCTGCGTCCGTGGCTGGGCCGCCACGATTGGGAAAGGAGCGCTGCTTGTCGTTATCGTCAGGGTTATGCCGAGGCTTGTCGTCGGACGGGCAACTGACACCGCGTGTTTGCTGCCAAAGCCGTAGTGCAATTGGCATCGGATCGATGCCGAATTCGGCCCACCAAGCGGCCTCATCACCGCGGCGATGAATCTCGCGGTGATGGACCCGGCACAGTGGAACAGTGAATTCGTCGCTCACTTTCCGGCTGATAGCACGCGGCTGAGCGAAACGAATGTGGTGCGGCTCGCACGGCTGGCGCTCGCACACCGTGCACGGCTGCTTGGCGACAAAGCGAAGATGTTCCTTGTCCCGAAAGCGACGGAGCTTGCCGTTGCTGGTGTTGATCTGCGGAGTGGATGGGGCGGCATCCTGTGAGCTTTGTTCTCCTGATTGTTCGCCCGGCAGTGTCGTAAGTGTCAGCCCATTGTTGGCATCAGACACAGCAACAGTCGCATCGTTCGTTGTTGACGCTGCGTCGTCCGAACGTTCGCCTCCTTCGAGTATCTGCATTCGCCTCCGGAACGCAGATTCAACAAATTGAGCGTCTTTGGTCGCAAGTCGATTTTTGGCAATCAGCCCGCGTCTGGCCCACGCGATGGCCGTTTCCGCCGATTTATGATTTTCGATCTCAGCTACCAGCCTTTCGCGCAATGCGGCTGAGGGTTCGGCATCGAGCATTGGGGCAGAAGACTTTGGTATGCGGTGCGACCGTTTCCCTTCATAACGGACCGTAGGGGTGGGTGCGACGTCAGCATGCCCGTTGGTCCTGTTCGAATTCCCGGATGCGCCCTGCGGTTCCGAGCTCGACGCGGTCCCGAGGAGGTCGGGCGCATCGAGGTCGTCTTCTCCGGCAATCCCAACGAGGGTGAAAAGGGCATACCGCCGCGCGTAAGTCAGCGCAGCTCCCATCTTATGAGGCGCCGCGGTTTCGCTGACCGGGCACACCGGCCAATCCGACGACACCCATTCCCCGGATGTGTGGGCGAGGACGGTGGTGAGGCGAATGAGCCCGGCCTGATTATCGATAGAGGTGGTCTGCACGGTCGCGATCTCATGTTTGCCCAACACCTTACGGACGATATCCAAGCCGCTGGAAAGTGAGGCGTAGCGGAAGGTGCGGTCGCTCTCGCGGGGAAATGGGGACCGGATGGTCGCGATCAGCGACTTCTCTGGGTTCGTCAGTTCGGCCTGGGCCTTGGCCAAGGCGCCAGCGATGGCGCCGATCGATTCACTGGAGCGCTGCATGACCGGCCTCCACCTCAAGGAGTTCGAAGCTGATTGCGCCTGATTTCGAGCGCTTGGCCCGAATTCCATGGCCGATCGCCTCTTTGGCATCCTCGGGCATCAACCCCTTGAGTTCGGCCTTCGCGCTCTCATGCTGGACGAAGGCGGTCCGGGTTTCGCGGAATACCGCCGCGAATTCCGCCCAGGCGTTGGAACCCGTCATGTCGACAATCCGCACGGCCTCGATTCTGGGCCGAGGCGTCTCCGCCAAATAGAGGCGCGGCAGGTCACCGCTCTCGACACAACGCCAGAACTTCTTCTCCGCTGTCAGCAGGAGATGCTGATAGAGCGCGTCGGCCGGCACGGTGATCTCGACCCACTTGCCGCCGCCGGTGATCACCGACAGCACTGCCGTTCGGGCGTTGGTCACCCACATGTTGTGCTGCAGCTGTGCCATGTACTTCTCGGCGGCCGCTTCCTCCGAGAACGACCACGGCAGCATGAACTTCGCTTCGAAGACCGCTCCGGATTGTTCGACAACTCCGTCAAGGGTCGCGGCCATCCACCTGATAACGGGATGCCGAACCCGCAGCTGGACATCCTTGATCGCCTTTCCGGTTGTTCGCTCGAACCAGAGCCGGTTCAGCGGCTCTGTGGCTACGCCGAGTTGGACAATGAGATTGTCCGACAGGTCCTGAGGCTCGATCTCGCCGCGCTTCTCGCGCCACAGTCGGATGACCGCTGGCTCATCATCGCCCATGATGATGCGGGCATCGGAACCGCCGATGAAGTGACGGCGGTCGGCGCGGTGCCATTGCTGTGCTGAACTTGCCATTGTTGAATCTCCTGTGATTCACGTAGCTTCGGGCGCGATCGATTCGCAGATGAAACAAGCGTCTATCAACATAAAATGTTGATAGAGCAGGACGATAAGCCGTGTCAACAGAAAATGTTGATAGGATCAGCGCTGCTCAATGCAGGGGGGCGCGTGGACTGCTTGACCTGACGCAGCCCGATTTGGCCCGCGCTGCCAGGCTCGGCCTCTCAACTATCGTCGATTTTGAACGCAGCCGGCGCGATGTCTCGCAAGCGGCCAATGCCGCTATTCGCCAAGCTTTGGAGACAGCCGGGATCGAATTCATTGAGGAAAACGGAGGAGGAGCTGGGGTACGTTTCCGCAGGCCGGCTCGCCTGAAGAAGGGAAAGGGCAGCTCCTGATTCCAGCATCAGCGGTGCAGTTGTTGCGACGTTGATCTCATCGCGTTTCTCGCGCCACAGTCGGATTAAGGCTGGCTCATCATCGCCCACGATGATCCGGGCATCGGAGCCGCCGATGAAGTCGCGGCGGTCAGCCCGATGCCATTGCTGCTCTGCCATTGTTTGCTTCTCCTCCTACTTCATATAATTTCGTCTGCGCGCGAATTTGCTTTCTATGGCTGCATCAGAGGCGGGGCGATCGATGAGGACGGTCTCGACTTTGGCGCGACGGGGCGGGGTAACCGATGCCTGAAAAAGGGTTTGGGCCGGCCGGCTCTTGCCGCATAATATGTATCTCATATGAACTAATATGGTTCACTAAAGAACTAATGTCAACATATTTATGATCACAAGAGATCTAAATAAGGTCACAAGATGTTCACTGGCGCACAGTTGAGAATGGCTCGAGGATATCTGCGGTGGTCTGCCAAGGAACTGGCCGAAAAGGCCGGCGTGGCCGAATCCACGATCAAACGCATGGAGCAGGACGAAGGCTTCCCGATCGCGCGCGGTGCCAACATCGAAGCCGTTTACAAGACGCTGACCAGCGCGGGGATCATCTTTGTGCCGGAAAACGGTGGCGGCGTCGGAATCCGAGTGCGTAAGCCCGCTGAACCGTTTGGCAAGAAGCTCACTAGCGCTTCAAAATCACCGGCCGCGTCTCGATCAACGCCGCGCAGGAAGCCGCGCCAGCATCCGTCTGCACGTCACGGGCGGAAGGACCGCTGACTGTTGCCGAGGCACCGCTGCGGCAGGAAGCCGAATCCATGCTGCCCTGGTGAGAGTGCGCATCCCATCGGGCCGGTGCACCGCCCGAAGGCCAGTGCGTGTCAGAGCGTCAGCTGTTGGGCGAAGAGAACGATGGTCTTGCGGTACACGACCGACCGGTTCCACTCGCGCATGACGTCGAAATTCGCGGTGCCCTCGGTGAACGATGCGCCGGCTCGCCAGCCGTTGGTCTTGAGGAGATTGGCTGTCGAGGCGAGGACGTCGGGCACGCTACGCCGCAGATCGACATGCCCGTCGCCGTCATAATCAACACCATACTTGATATACGACGACGGCAGAAACTGCGTCTGGCCGATCTCGCCGGCATAGGCACCGATCAGATCGCGAAAGGACAGATCGCCGCGTTGGAGGATCTGCAACGCCGCGAGCAGTTCGCCCTGGAACAGCTCGGTGCGGCGACAATCGTTCGCCAGGGTGGCAAGCGTGCGGATCACCGGCAGCTTGCCCATATCGCCGGTGCCGTTGTCGCTTTCCAGCGTCAAGATCGCGACGAGGAGCGCGGCAGGCACGCCGAATTCACGTTCGATGCGGGTGAGCAGCGCGGCATGGCGCTGCATCAGCTGCTTGGCGCGCTTGATGCGCGCGGGAATGACGCGGGTCGCGGCGTATTCCTCGAAGGTCTTGCGGAACGTGCCGCGCTGACGGCGGTCGAAAGCCAGCACCGCGCCGTCCGGCGTCAGACCGGCGAACGCACTGTCGATCACCGTCCGCGAGATCCCGGCAACCGCGGCTTCGCGCGACATGGCGGAGAGGAAAGCGTCAAAATTGCCGCCGCATGTGGCCGCACCTGCGGGCACGGTGAAAAACAGGGCGCAAAGCAAGACCACAGGTGACCGCAAGATCATGTTTCTCTCGTAAGGGGTCATCGCGCGGGAAGATAGGCCCGTTAATACGAAACGAACCCATTTCGGCGGCGAAGGACCGGCGAGTGTTCGCGACTTTGCGCCAATGATCAGTCGATCTTTTGGATGAGGCTTCGCGACTCGCGGATCAAGGCCCGCAGTTGCCGGCGTTCCTCCAGGGCTTCGCGGGTGTAGAGCCCGTGTTTGACAGCGTTTTTGTTGCCGCGGGGCGCGCCCGAACCCGGCGCGCCGCCATGCATGCGGCAGCGCTTCTTCCCGCTGACGGCTGGCGACTTGCAAGCCTTGCCCGAGCGGGTCTTTGCCCCGCACCGCTGGCTAGCCAGCATCGGGCCGGTGTTGTTCGAAGCCTCACCGCTCATTATCTTGCTGGGCCGCTCGCCGGAACGGGAACGCATTCGGCGTCGATGATCGTCGTCGCATCAGCTTGTGAAGCGGGAGCGATGCTCGCGACCTCGACGCGCTGCTGACCGATCTCTCGCGGCGAATGGTTGACATTGCCGACGATCGCCTGCCCGCCCTCTTGGATCGATACGTTCTGGACGGTGACCTTCTGCTCGCCACCGGTCCGATAGCGTTTGAGTCCTTCTACTAGGGCAATGAGCGTTCGGGCCGACCGGTTGAAGGCACGCTCCGCACTGTCCAGTTCAGGGTGGGTTCGCGCCGCTTGCAATCGCTCGGCGAACTTCGTTACGACCCCGTCAACGATCGCGATCTTCGCCAAAAGCATGGCCTCGATCTCGTCTTTCGGTTTCTGGCCTCTGATCACGGACAGCATAAAATTCAGCTTGGCCACATCGACTTTCCCTCCGGAAGAAGCCGCGCGGCCGAGTTGCCATAGAAGACCAAATGCGAAGTTGAACTCGTCGGTACCGAGCGCCTCCATCAGGAGCGCAGCGCCGTAGAGTTCGTCGGGATGATCCACGGTGATCTTGCCGCTCGGCAGCACTCGCGCGTCCGGCGCCTTCAACTTCATCAATGTCGCCACTCTTTTCACTGCGGCGGCCTCTGCCGCGGTAGGCTGATAATTCGTTTGCAAAGCCCCCGATCCCGATTCCTCTGGTTCCATTTTGACCCCCAACTTGCAGTCGATTCGGCTGCTCGCGCACGCTTATTCCACAAGAGACGATCACTGAAGCAAATTCCGCGAGCCGGGCCCCGCAATGCACATGGACCGAGGTATCAACTGCTGTCGTGTCGTGCTGGAGCCTGGGGCCGCCAGATTCTCGAAGACGCATGTACTGGCTGAGTCTTGCCGCTGCCCGGCATTCGCGCGACACGCTCGGCACCTGGCGGATTGTCGTCTGGCCCTAGCACTACTTTGGCAGATTTTTTGACGTGAACCGGGGATTTGGGATTCACGAATCAGATTTTCTGTGACTCATGGACGGTCGGCTTATTGGGGGGGCCGACCATGGCGGAGACGACGTCGAATTGGGAAGATGAGCTTCGAAGCTGGCTCAAGCCGTTCCTAGATCACCTGGGCCACAAAGCACGGCGACGGATGTGTCCGCTTTACGTGGCGGGGCTGATTGGGCCTGGCGATCGCAAGAGCGTTCAGCCGATGGCGGAACGGCTCGCACCGGGTGATTATGATCAGCTGCATCATTTTGTTGCGGCTGGTGTATGGGATGCTGCGCCCTTGGAAACGGAGTTGCTCGCTCAAGCAGACCGGCTGGTCGGTGGCAGCGATGCCGTGTTGGTCATCGACGATACCGCGATACCGAAGAAGGGCACGCACTCGGTCGGTGTCGCTGCGCAATATGCGTCAGCACTGGGTAAGACCGCTAACTGCCAGACGCTGGTGTCGCTGACGCTCGCGCGTGGCGAAGTGCCGGTGATGGCGGCATTGCGGCTGTTCCTTCCCGACAGCTGGATCAACGATCGGAAGCGGTTGGAGCGAGCGGGCGTTCCGGCTGAATATCGAATGGCGCGGACAAAGCCGGAGATCGCCCTGGCCGAGATCGATCGCATGATATCGGTCGGCATGCGTTTTCGCTGTGTATTGGCAGATGCTGGTTACGGGATCAGCGCGCCGTTCCGTCAAGGTCTCACGACGCGCAAGCTTGCCTGGGCAGTTGGCATCCCTCGTCACCTCAAGGTGTACCCGGTCAACGTGCAGCTCATTTGGCCCGTGACCAAAGTTCGGGGAAAACCACGCAAGCGACACGTGCCAGATATTCTATCGATAGCGGCTGAAGACATGTTGGCCGGCGCCAAGTGGAAAACTGTGAGTTGGCGCAGCGGGACGAAAGGCCGGCTAAAAGCCCAATTTGCTGCTGTCCGTGTACGCACCGCCGACGGACCTCCGCAGCGGATATGGGATAAGGGTCAGCAGCATCTTCCGGGGGACGAGGCTTGGCTCATCGGCGAGCACCGCGCGTCCGGAGAGAAGAAATACTATCTCGCCAGCTTGCCCGCCGAGATGGGCCTGCGCAGTTTATACCAATCCGCCGAGAGCGTGACTCTGTGGGGATTCCCAAATCAGCGGCGCCGTGATTCAAGATGGCAACCGAGGGGGTTGCCATGGGCCGAGCTGTTGCAGTGCGGGCTGACTATACGGCTGGCGAGGTTCGCCGGTTTGCGAAGCAGGCGAAGGATGGAGCGCAAGCGCGACGGCTGCTGGCGATCGCGGCGGTACTTGATGGAGCCTCGCGCACCGAGGCGGCCAAGATTGGCGGGATGGATCGGCAAACGCTGCGGGACTGGGTGATCCGGTTCAACGACCAGGGAGCGGATGGTCTCGTTAACATTCCATCGCCCGGCGTGCCACCCAAGCTCGACGCCGCGCACCGTGCCTTTCTGGCTCGGATCGTGGAGGAAGGACCGATCCCGGCGGTCCACGGTGTCGTGCGATGGCGGGCCTGCGATCTGATCATGCGACTGCACGAGGAGTTCGGGCTCTCGGTGTCGGACGACACCATCTATCGCGCGCTCAAGGACCTGGGTTTCTCGCATGTGAGCGCCCGACCGAAGGCCTACAAGCAAGACCCCGAGGCCGTGGAGGCGTTCAAAAAAATTTTGCCGCACGCGTGGCGGAAGTCCGCGCGGGCCTCGCGCCTGGCACACCGCTAGAGGTGTGGTTTCAGGACGAGATGCGCGTCGGGCAGAAGAACAAGCTCACCTACCGCTGGGCCCGCAAGGGCTCGCGGCCGCGCGCCACTCACGACCAGCGCACCCAATCGACCTATTTGTTCGGGGCAGTCTGCCCCGAGCGCGGCGCTGGCGCCGCTCTCGTACTACCGGCCTGCAACAGCGAAGCCATGCAGCTTCATCTCGACGAGATCACCACCAAGGTCGCGCCGGGCGCCCACGCCATTGTGATCCTCGACCAAGCCGGCTGGCACGGTGCAAAGGAACTCAGGATTCCAGCGAACCTTTCGCTCTTGCCGCTGCCGCCGCGCGCCCCCGAGCTCAACAGCCAAGAAAATATTTGGCAGTTCATGCGCCAGAATTGGCTCTCCAATCGGATCTTCAAA
The DNA here is from genome assembly GCA_963787675.1 of uncultured Alphaproteobacteria bacterium. Taxonomy (GTDB): domain Bacteria; phylum Pseudomonadota; class Alphaproteobacteria; order Rhizobiales; family Xanthobacteraceae; genus JAJPKK01. Next base: position 582,357 of record CAWBDV010000004.1, read on the forward strand.
TCCTTCGACGACATCGTCGACCACTGCTGCTACGCCTGGAACACTCTCATCGACCAGCCGTGGAAGATCATGTCCATCGCACAACGCGACTGGGCGACCGTCGGTCACTCATTGTGAGGATTGGTATTAGCTGCCACGATCAAGGCGCGATGGATCTGCGAGCAGGCCCATCAACAGCTGAAGGAGGAACTCGGTCTCGATCACTTCGAGGGAAGGTCCTGGCATGGCCTTCATCGTCATGCGCTAATGACCATGATCGCTTACGCATTCCTCCAACATCGCCGCCTCACAAAAGTGAGGCGGGAAAAAAAGAATCAACGGCCCGCCGCCTCAACCGACATTGCCGGCCGTCCGGCACGCCATCGTCGCTCTCATCGATCGATCAAGTCCTCAGCGGTGTCCGTACTGCCGAACCCGGATCGGCGCAGAAAAGCAGCGTGAGTAAATCTGCCAAAGTAGTGCTAGGACCTTCCCGGAAAACAAACAGTGAACAAGCCGTATTACACTGATAGCGGCCCTCCACCGCGCCTCGGTCGTCAGAACGTATGCTTTGCACGGGGTTGTTTTTCAAAAAAAGTTTTGCCCAATGCGCTGACGTTCGTGACCTGGCCCAACCGATCAACTATCGAGATCGCCGCTCATCTTTACGAAGGGTCTCCGTCACCCGAAGTTCGAGCCGCCGTTGACAATGATAGTCTCCCCGTTGACGTAGCGAGCTGCATCGGAAATCAGGAAGGCGGCAATGGAAGCGATCTCGCGCGGGTCGCCGAGCCGTCCGAGCCGGACACGGGCTTGCTGCGTAGCGCAATTCTCTGCGGAATAGGCTGCGATCATCGGCGTCTCCGTTACGCCCGGCGCAATGGCGTTGAAGCGGATTCCGCTTGGGCCGAGGACGCGCGCGAGCGAGCGCACGAGGCCGATGATCGCCGCCTTGGAGGCAACGTACGCCGGCCCGCCATTGCCGGCCGCCCCGCCCATCGCGCCGGCAAATCATCGAGGCTGATGAGGCGAGTACGATCGCCCCCACTTTCCGCTTCGTCATTTGGCGCGTTCAATTGCCCGCCCGACGAAAAAGTGGCAGGTAGGCCTCTGATCGACGCGGGTCTCGGTGCGAACCGGCAATCCCGCCACTCGTCGATTGGGGTGCAATGACGGTCGATAACACATCCGCCGTACTGCGGCCGCCCGCCGAGCGCGAGGCGGTGTCCGTGGTTGTTCCGGTGTTCAACGAGGAGGACAGCATCGCGCCGCTGTGCAGCACGCTCGATGAGGTCCTGCGCTCCGTGGGCAAGCCCTACAAGATCATCCTGGTCAATGACGGATCGGTCGATCGCTCCCGCGACGAGATCATAAAGGCGGCACAGCTATATCCCCAGCTTATCGGCATCAATTTGCGTCGCAATTACGGGCAGACCGCCGCACTCATGGCTGGCATCGACAATGCCCGTGGCGACGTCATCGTGCTGATCGATGCCGACCTGCAGAACGACCCCAAGGACATCCCGCGTCTCCTCGCCAAGCTTGACGAAGGCTACGACGTCGTCTCCGGCTGGCGACGCGAGCGCAAGGATGCGGCGGTGCGGCGCAATTTCGTGAGCCGCGTCGCCAACGCGCTGATCTCGTGGATTTCCGGAGTGCATCTGCACGATTACGGCTGCACGCTGAAAGCCTACCGCCACGACGTCATCAAAGGCGTGCGGCTTTACGGCGAGATGCACCGCTTCATTCCGATCTACGCCGCCTGGATGGGCGCGACCGTGTGCGAAATTCCGGTTGAGCACCATCCGCGCCGGTTCGGCGTCTCCAAGTATGGCCTCAATCGCATCTTCAAGGTCACCCTCGACCTCATCGTGGTGAAGTTCCTCGATCGCTATTTCGTCAAGCCGATCTATCTGTTCGGCGGTCTGGGCCTGTTCGCCATCCTGCTGTCGTTCCTGTTCCTGGGCATGGCGATCTACTGGAAGATTGCCGAGGGTGTTTCCCTGATCGTGACGCCGATGCCGACGTTAGCGGCGATCACGTTTCTGATCGGCATGGTGAGCATCCTGTTGGGCCTTCTCGCCGAGATCCTGGTGCGCACCTATTTCGAATCCCAACAACGCCTGACCTATCTCGTTCGCGACGTGATCGGCGGCAACGTGGCCGAATAAGATGTGTGGCGTCGCGGGATTTTTTGGCCGCGGCGATCGCGACGACCTCGCGGCGATGGTACGGGCCGAAATTCACCGCGGACCTGATGACGAGGGTCTCTACGCCGATCCGGCCTTGCCGCTTTTTCTCGGATTTCGACGGCTGGCAATCCGCGATATCGCCGGCGGCGCCCAGCCGATGTGGAACGAGGACAATTCGGTCGCGGTGGTTTTCAACGGCGAAATCTACAATCACGTTGAGTTGCGCGAGGAGCTCGAGCGGCGCGGCCATCGCTTCCGTTCGAGCCACTCTGACACCGAAGTGCTGGTCCATGGCTATGAGGAGTGGGGGGCAGCGCTTCCCGAGCGCCTCAATGGCATGTTCGCGTTCGCCGCGTTCGACCGGGCGAACCGACGTCTGTTTCTCGCGCGTGATCGCTTCGGCGAGAAACCGCTCTACTACTACACGGCGCCCGGATTGTTCGCCTTTGCGAGCGAGTTGAGTGCCCTCGTGCAGCATCGCGCCATCGAAGCAAGGCCCAGCCTTGCCGCGTTACGCAAGCTGTTTGCTTACGGCTATATTCCGGCGCCGTCGGCGCTCTACGAGGGCAGCGCGAAGCTGCAGGCCGGCCACAGCCTGGAGCTTGATCTTGGGGCTGGTCTGGAAGTCGCGCTGCGGGTCCGCTGCTATTGGCGCTTTTCCATCGAGCCGGACGAATCCGTCGCTCGACGCGGCGAAGGCGCTCTGATCGAGGAACTGCGCGCACTCCTGATGCAGGCGGTTCGACGCCGGCTCGTCAGCGACGTGCCGGTCGGGGCGTTTGTCAGCGGCGGCATCGATTCCAGCATGATTTTGGCCGCGCTCGCGCACCAGCGCGGCGCCGAGCACGTCAAGGCTTTCACCATTGGCTTTAACGAGCCGAGCTTCGATGAATCCGCCCACGCGCGCATTGCTGCCGACAGGTTTGGCGTCGCCCATCAACTGCGGGTGCTCGACCTTGCTCAAGCCCGCGATCTCATCCCGACAGTGCTGCAACGCCTTGATGAGCCGCTCGGCGATCCATCGATCCTGCCGACCTACATGCTGAGCGGCTTCACACGTGAGCAGGTCACGGTGGCGCTCACGGGCGATGGTGGCGACGAGCTGTTCGCCGGCTACGACCCGTTCGACGCGCTGGCTCCAGGCGCTTGGTATCGCCGCTTGGTGCCGCCCCCGCTGCACCGGGTATTCCGCGCAGCCGCGGAGCACTTGCCGCGTTCCGACGAGAACATGAGCCTCGACTTCAAGCTGCGCCGCTTCCTGACGGGACTTTCGTATCCGCCCAATACCTGGGCCCCGGCGTGGATGTCGCCGCTGACCCCGGAAGAGATCGGCGAACTGTCCGGCGGCGAGGTCGCACCCGAGGAACTTTATGGAGACGCGATAGCAGCCTGGGAAGGCGCGCCGAGCCGCGATCCGGTCGACCGGCTGATGGAGTTCTTCACCCGATTCTATCTGCAGGACGACGTTCTCGCGAAGACCGATCGCGCCAGCATGATGCACTCGCTTGAGACTCGCGCCGTGTTTCTCGACAACGATCTCGTCGAGTTCTGCCGCCGCCTGCCGCGCCGCTTCAAATACCGTGGCCGTCAGCGCAAATACCTGTTGCGCCGCGCCGCTGAAACGCTGCTGCCGGCGAGCCTCGTCGCGCGCGGCAAGAAGGGATTTGGCATTCCGGTCTCCGGCTGGCTGCGCACCGTTCCGCCCGAGCCGCCGCTTGAACCCCTTGCCGGGCTTTCGGTCGATTGGGCCGGCACCGCGTTCGCCGATCATCGCGCCGGCCGTAAGGACCACCGTTTGTTTCTCTGGACTTGGCTCAGCCTGCAATACATTCTTGCGCGCCCTTCACGGCAAAACCGCCAGGAAGTTGCGCGGGCAGCCACGGAGCCGGTACGATGAGTGATGCCAGATGAGCGATACCTATGGCGGCTCACCCGAACGCTTTGGATACTCCTGGCACATTTTTCATGAGGTCTCGCGTCTCGATCACTGCCGCGCAGGAAGCCGCGCGAGCATCCGTCTGCACGTCACAGGCGGAAGGACTAAAACGCCCCCCGGGTTAGTGACTTGACTAAGCCTTTGGTATTGGCCGCCGCTGGGGTTCGGCCGGCATCGAGTTCACAAATGGTGAACAGCCCGGCGTCCGCCTTACCAAGGCCGCTGCAGCGCGCTCCGAGGACACCATCACGGGATCAAGGGCTGCCGTGAAAGCTTCCCGCCGCAAAGCCGCAAGGGCGACCGAGAAGAAAGGATGAGGGGACGCGATCGAGAAGTGCTGGCTGTTGATCGAGACCAGACCGTGACGCAAAATCACTTCGTGTTTGGTTGAGACTGCCGCTCATCTGGTAGTAAATTGATTTAGGCGCCCAAAATGGCCGACTAGACCATTGAAGATTGCGGCTATCTCAGCAATTCCTCGAAGGAGCCCGCAAGGTCTGAGCGGAAACGCGGCTGCGATGATGATGAGAGCGATGCTCGCGGCATTGCTGTGCGCCGGATCGGCGCTGCACGGCGGCGACATCGTGCACGCTCAATCCCGCGCCTATCCCAGCCGACCGATCAAGATGATCGTGCCGTTCCCGGCCGGCGGGCCGACCGACGGCATGGCGCGGATCATCTCGGATCGGCTCGGTGCTGTACTCGCTCAGAGCATCGTGATCGAGAACCACGGCGGCGGCGCAGGCGGCAGCGTCGGTGCCAAGCTCGTCGCGGCGGCCGATCCGGACGGCTACACAGTCCTGGTGACTCCCGGAGGGGCGCTGACGAGCGGCCCCGCCGTGCATAAGAACATTGGCTACGACCCTGCCAAGGTGTTTACGCCTGTTGGTCTGCTCATCGAGACGCCGCTCATCATCTGCGTACACCCGGATTTGCCAGTGAAATCGCTGGCCGAACTCGTGGCCTACGCCAAGGCCAATCCCGGCAAGATCAGTTGGGGCTCGCAGGGCTTCGGCACTTCGCCGCATCTGCTGGCCGAAATGTTCAAACTCGAAACCGGCGTTAACATCGTGCACGTGCCCTATCGAGGGACGGCGCCGATGCTCGCCGCGATTTTGGCAGGGGAGGTCCAGGTGGTCGCCGACGCCAGCACCACTGGCCTGCCTTACCTGCAATCCGGGAAGCTGCGCCCATTGGCAATCGCTGGCGCCGAACGCTTCTCGCAATTGCCCGACGTACCGACGATGCCGGAGGTCGGCTATCCTAAGCTGCAGGCGCCGTTTTGGCTCGGCGTGGTAGCACCAGCCGGAACGCCACCCGTGATCGTCAATCAACTAAACTCAGCATTCCGCAAAAGCCTTGAGGAGCCGGAGACACGCGCACGCCTCGCTAGTCTCGGCGCCGCGATCAAGATCGGCACTCCGACCGAGTTCGCCGAGATGCTTGCTCGCGAGCGCGCGCAGTGGATCGCCGTAGTTAAGGCCGCCTACATCAGCGTGGAATGAAATTTGCGGGATATGTTGGACCTTTTGCAGCCGACAAAATTTCCCTGGTAGTCAAAGCAGGTGATTCCCAATAAGCCGCCGTCGCGGCCGGAGGCCGTGGCTTCCGAGTCAGACCATGAGGAGAACTTAGAGGAGGATCGGCAGTTGCCCACACAGAGATTATTCGCGGCGTCCCGGCATTTCAGGGAACTGACCGTGTCCATATGAGATTGACGACCGCATTATCGAAGTCTGGTTGTGTTGATTTCCCATACCGCCAAAAGCGCCGTTTGGCGGTAGATGCCCTACTCAGGCGCTCGCATCGCCCGTACGATCTGCACGGTCTGCGTAAATATAGAGGGGCGCCGCGGTTCCCTCCACGACTTGTTTCGAGATCACGACTTCTGCAACGCCTTCCAGGCTCGGCAGATCGAACATGGTATCGAGCAGGATGATCTCCAAGATCGAGCGCAGGCCGCGTGCCCCGGTCTTGCGCTCGATTGCCTTTCTGGAGATCGCCAGAAGCGCATCCTCGGCCAGCGTTAGATCGACGCTCTCCATCTCGAACAACCGCTGGTACTGTTTCACCAGAGCATTCTTCGGTTCGAGCAAAATGCGCTTGAGCGTTGGCTCATCAAGGTCTTCGAGGGTAGCGAGGACCGGTAGGCGCCCAACGAATTCGGGAATCAGGCCGTACTTCAACAGGTCCTCCGGCTCGACCTCGCGGAAGATCTCCCCCGTCTGGCGATCGTCGGGGCCTGCCACCCTGGCTCCGAAGCCGATCGACGTTGCCCGACCTCGCGCAGAAATGATCTTTTCTAGGCCGGAAAAAGCGCCGCCGCAGATGAATAAGATATTTGTGGTGTCGATCTGGAGAAACTCCTGCTGCGGATGCTTGCGGCCGCCCTGGGGAGGCACCGACGCAACGGTGCCTTCCATGATCTTGAGCAAGGCCTGCTGTACGCCCTCGCCTGACACATCGCGGGTGATCGAAGGATTTTCCGACTTGCGGCTGATCTTGTCGATTTCGTCGATGTAGACGATGCCGCGCTGCGCGCGCTCGACGTTGTAGTCAGCCGACTGTAGGAGCTTCTGGATGATATTCTCGACATCCTCGCCGACATAACCGGCCTCGGTGAGCGTCGTGGCGTCGGCCATGGCGAACGGCACGTCAAGAATGCGCGCCAACGTCTGGGCGAGCAGCGTCTTACCGGAGCCGGTGGGACCGATTAAGAGGATGTTCGACTTGGCGAGTTCAACGTCATTTTGCTTGGTCTGGTGATTGAGACGCTTGTAGTGGTTGTGGACTGCGACCGACAGCACCTTTTTGGCATGGTCCTGGCCGATGACATAGTCGTCGAGGACCTTGCAGATTTCCTTCGGCGTGGGAATGCCGTCACGCGATTTCACCAGCGAGGATTTGTTCTCCTCGCGGATGATATCCATGCAGAGTTCGACGCACTCGTCGCAGACGAACACCGTCGGCCCGGCAATGAGCTTGCGCACCTCGTGCTGACTCTTGCCGCAAAACGAGCAATAGAGCGTGTTCTTGGAATCGCTGGCGCTAGATCTGCTCACCCTTGCTCTCCGTGAATCGCGATGCTCGCCGCTCTTGTAGCATATCGCCCATGAGCTCCTTCAGCCCATCTTGTCGCGCACGCCTCACAGGGGCGCAATTATCAGTGTCGCCCCGCTCCCTCGCGGCCTTGGCCGCGATCGGCTGCCCTTCTAGCGGCTAAGAGGGGATTACCGATGCGATGGCGGCAGTTCATAGCGGGGCTTGCTGGCGCGACGGCATGGACGGCGAATCGCGGTGTCGACCGTGACCGCACGGCGGCCGTGGATGATATCGTTCCCAATCTGCCAATGCACCCGCGGCCCTTACGGGCTCGGATTCTCTCGCAAACAATTGCGGTCAGCGCCTCCTCAGATCCGCTGAGGCGACTGCTGGGGTTGGCTACCGCCCCGGTTTCTTGGCGAACGGGCTGATCGCCGGTTTGCCCGTGCCCTGCGCGGCCTTGCAAGGCGAGACGCGACGCTTTGGCTTGGACTTGTCTGCTTTCGGCTTCTTGTCATTGCCTTTAGACATGGCGATCTTCCTTTGGGGTCAGGTCGCCATGATCGCGATGAACGATCCCAAGACGCCGACACTATGGGCCCTCTCCAGGCAATTTGATAGGGCCTGATCAGATCAGGAGTCCCGTGCGCCTTCGCCCCTAGGACTTTGCAACCTGGGTGGTGATGTCGCTCATCTTGCAAGCCCGCGGGCGACAATCCGATCGCGCTTCGCACGCTTTGACACTATATCCGATGGTCAACATATCCGATGGTCAACCGGAGATCCGAAAATCGCACGCGGCACCGTGAAGTGGTTCAATTCGCAAAAAAGGCCGCGGTTTTATTCAGCCTGAGAGCGGAGGCGGAAAAGATGTATTTGCCCATATCTCGGCTGTTGAGAAGGCCGGCCTTAGCGCTCTGAACGAGGGACAGACCGTCGAATACGATGAGGTCCCCAATAAGGGCAAGACATCGGCGGAGGATCTTAAAGTGCACCGCTGAGCGAGCCTGGTGTACCTTCCGATCGGAAGCCTGGGGCAGCGCCTGTATCGACACCGCCTTCCGCGCGAGGAGCCATCGGATCGAGGAAGAATATGCAGAAGCAAGCCGGCAAAAAGAAAGAGAAGTGCAAAAATTGCGAAGGCAAAGGCACCCTGAAGAAGGGAGACAGGATCGTGAAGTGTCAGCGGTGCGATGGGACCGGCATCAAACGGTGACGGCCGCTGCGCAATGACGAGCACCTTGGCCGCGGCTCTTGCGTTGGCCGCTATTTCTTGAAACCTCGAAGGAGCGTTCTGCCAAGTCGGAAGGCGTGATCAATCTAATCTCCTTTTGAAGAAGGTGGAGATGTTATCTCCCTAACACAACCAAGACCCGAAGCTGTTAGCGCGCTCTTGCTGCTGTGCGCAATCTCGCTGGAACCAAGTGCTAGTGCAGTCACACCGTCGTTGCCTGCGCGCAACACGGCGACGGAAAACGCTCCAACGGTTCTCGACATCCGATGGCGGAACAGGCCCTGCATGGTATGAAATATTGGGTTGGAATCGGCGCCGAGCGCCGACTTTGAGGGGGGCTCAATGAAGAAAATCGGCGTGGTCCTTGCTGGTTTGGCAAGTGTGGTCGCCCTTACTTCGTCGGCGAATGCGGCCTCTTCTGACTGCCTGTCAATCGCCGACCCGATGAAGCGTCTGGCCTGTTACGACAAGGCTGCCAGCGCTGCTACGCGTTCGGCCAAGCCCACGGTCGTGAACGCCGTTTGGGCTACGCCTGCGAATGCCGTAGCGGCGACACCTATCGTCAAGGGGCCGCTCCCAGTGAGGTCCGATCCGCGCTACTGGTTCGAAGCCGAGGGCGGATTTTTCGGCGCCATGAGGAATGTGCAGAACGCCGGTCCGACCGCACCGGGTATCATCTTAGGAACCCCCGTTCCCACTTCTCCTGGGTTCATCGGGCTCTATCAGCAGTCGACCGCAACCCCGGCCTCCAACGGCCCGCCGATGAATCTCGGCGGCGGGGTGAGCTTCGGGTGGGGTTATTGGCTGGACCCGCAGCACACGAGGGCTCTCGAAAGCAGCGCGTTCTTCGGGCTGGGCTATAGCAAGCCGCCATCGGGGCAGGCCCTCACGAACAGCAGCTTCATCAATACGACCCCCGACGTGTTCGTTGGCTTGTACAACGACACCACGACGGTCAATACCGGCGCAATCTGGGACGTGGTCTACGGCGTCGATTCAAACTACCGCATGGCGGTGCCGAACTTTCCGTATTCTACGAACTTCGACGTGCTGATTGGCTGGCGTTACGTCGGGCTTGACGAATTCGCACCCTCCCCCAGCTCTATTTTGAACCGGGGTTACGCATCGGCACTCGGCCTGCCGGGGTCGTTCGGCCAGCCGATCGTCGATTTCGTCAGCTCCCCGCTGGTACGGCATCTGGAATAATTTCATTGGGCCACAGATCGGTTTCAACGCCGAACGGCATTGGGGAGCCTTCTGGATCCAGAGTGAAAACAAGGTGGCGGTGGGTGCCACGATCGAGCTGGGGACGGCGGGTCCGACCGTCCACAGTGCGACGGCGACCACGGGTATCATGTTGGCCGGCATCCCGCTGGCGGTGAACGCTGGTGCGGGAAGTGTTACCGGAGTTTCGGGCGGCACCGCCAATGTCAAAGCGGCGTTTACAGTGGTGCCAAGCGGCAACCTCAAGTTCGGCTATGACATCATACCCGATCAGCGGTCGGTGACTTTGGCCTACAATTACCTCTACATGAGCGACGTCGGCCTGATCGCAACCCAGCTTCCGTCGCCCGCCATCACCAGGCAAGGCGCCTACTTCACGCAGGGGATCACTTTAGGCTTCAAAGAGAAGTTCTGATCTGTGCGCCTGTGGCGGCAATATCATAGCCGTAAGACTTTGGTCAGTCGTTGGCTCGCTCCCAGACCGCCGGACGCATTCAGCTAGTAAAACGGCCTGGAAGTCAGTCGGATCGGCGCCTATTCAGCCGGAATAGACGTGCATGCAGCTTCGCAAAAGCGCTTTGGAATGCTGCTACCACTAATGACTATCGTGGTACTCGGGCGCAACATCGACCCATGCGTCAATCTGCGCGGACTGCCGCGCAAGCTCAACACGCGTCGCCACGCGCGCGCCATCCGTGAAATCAGGACGACATGCAGATTCGAATTTGACGCGCCGCCTAGCCTCGCGATTTCGAGGGCGCGGCCGGTCGATGAAGATTGGGCACTATATGTTCGCCGTGCGCTATGATGCTACGGCCGAGGGCATGCAAGGGCGCGCAACTCCACGAGACCAGCTCAAATCGCCCACGTTACGCCCTATTGCAGTGAGGCGAGCACCGCAATTGTCCTAAATGCGATCTCTCGCATCAAGCCGATCTCATTCATGTCCAATCCGTCAGCAAGCGCTTTTGCAACGATCGCGAGCTCGCGCCAACACAGATCCGCCTCCGCAGGTGCCTCGCGCATCCATAAGGCGGTCCGCAGGATTATCTCAGTCCACCTGTCACGACGTCGTGGAATGATGCTCTGTAGAAGATAGCTGGCCAGCTTCGCGCCATCGCGCCGACGTGCGTGCTGCACCAACTGTGCGACCTCGGGGTCGTCCTCGAACCAGGATTCGGCGATGACCACAAGGCCCGGTAGTTCATGGCTCTTCTGAAGAATGGATGCCACCGCGGCCGGCTGGCTCATCGCCTTCGGAACTTGGTCGATCAGTCCGGCGAGCGCTTCACTGAAGGTAACGCGCGCAGGCTGCCAATTGGCACCACCGATCGTCTCGGCGACTTGAAGCAGACCGAAGGGCGGCGCCTCCCCCTTTTCAGTGCTGAGCACGAGGTGATGCGCTACCATGCGGTCGAGATACGCGCGGGATACGACGAGCATGGGGCTGCTTAGCCCAGCTTCCGCCAAGCTTGTGTCGATGCGACGACGTGACTCCGGCTCACCACTCCACGCATCCGCAATCCCGACTTTGGTCAGCAGGGACGACAGCCGCTTCTTGCGACCGGCCGGGGATACCAGCAGGAAACCTTGCGTCGCGGCTCCGTCAATGGCGGTGGCGACAATTGCCTCGATGCTGCCCGGGTCCCACCGGGCACAATCAATCCCGGCCGCTCGCGCCTTGCGGATGATAGCGTCGATTTCCGCGCGCTCATTCTCGGGTCGCCAATTTCGTATCGTGATCAGGCGCCGAACCTCCATCGGCGTCAGCGAAGCTGCAACCTGCCCAAGCGCCCCCGCGACGGCCCGGCGCACGACAGAGCTGGGATCAAGCAGGAACAGAACCGCGACCGCCCGCCCGTCGGGAATACCGGCGAGGGCGAGACCGCTCCCCAAGTTGCCGCGGGCTTCCGTCGGCATGCCGTGACTGGCTTCAAGCAGAGCCCCGACGGCCACGAACGGATCACCGCCGCAGGTCTCAAGTACGCCCGTAAGAGCTGCGCGGGCATCCTCCGGAATCGCCTGGCTTTGGTACTGATCGACAGAATGCGTAGCCGACGCTGCGGAAAACTCCGGCGATGCTGGGATTTTCGACTGATGCAGCACGCCCGCTACGAAAGCCAGCATGTTATGGTTTACCTGCCCCGCCTTGATCTGCGCAATGACACCAGCCTGAAAATCCGCGATCAGTTTGGCGGCGTCGGCATAGCCGCGATCCGTCTGGTAGCGCAGATGTTCAAGCAGCCGCTGCAGTACAAACAAATAACCGAAGGCAAGCGCCTCGTCGTTGCCGGCCGGTGGCATGTGGCGAGCCGCGCCTGTGAAAGCTGCAAAGATTTCCTTCGGGGAGCGTTCGCAGTAGTCGTCGAGGTCGGCATTGAATGGGGTCGGCTTACCCTTGGCGATCGCCAGCGCGATCCGTCTTGCGTGATCATCCGTCAGCGAGGACTTTAGCTGGGCTCAACTCATCGGGCAGCCTCCGCGAATCGTGCAATGATAGGCGCGAGCAGCGGATCGGGCGCGGCAAAATCGCAGCAATCCACCGCCGAAGGATCAAAGTGGCCCCATTGCCCTTGGGCGCGGGCGGCCCGCCACAGCCGGACGAGGGCTGGCTCATCACATCCGAGCCACCAATGAAGTGGCGTCGATCAGGGCGGTGCCACTGCTGTGCTGAACTTGCCATTGTTTGCCTCTGTTCCTATTTCACGTAACTTTGTGTGCACGCGAACTTGCTTTCTGTGTCTGGGTAAGAAGTGGGGCGACCGAGGGAATCATCTCAACCTTGGCGCGACGGTCAAAACACGGAGGCTCGTCAAAGACCCGCGACCTTGGACTGTCGACAAGCGCTACGTTCGCAGCTCGAATCCGCGACCCTCCTGGTCGGAATTCGTATGCGCCGAGAACAATGCGCAGGTTCGCATCGGTAAGGAAATCTATTTCCTCGATGCCGACGGCGTCCTCATGCCCACACGCCGCAAGCAGACGCCTCCCGATCTCAAGTATTTCAAGGCATCGGAAAAGGAGCACCAGTGACGCGCTGGCAAATAAAAGGCGCCAGCGCGCCGTCGTACGCAGCTAGGCCCAACGCAGATCCTGATCCCCGATCGGAAGCGATCGAATGCGCTTGCCGGTGATCTTGAAGACGGCCTGAGCCATTGCGGGCGCGATCTGCGCAATGGCCTCCTCGGCGACACCGGCGATCCATTTATTGTTGGTCTTTAGAAACTCGATATTGACCTGCGGCGGATAGTCCGCCATGCGGGCGACCTGATACTCGTCGAAATTGCCTTCGACTATGCGACCGTCCTTGACGGTGAGTTCCTGCCACAGCACGTCGCTGAGCGCCCAGGCGATCTGACCCTCGAGCTGTTTGCGGACGGTGAGCGGATTGACGAAGCCGTAGCCCTCGTCGAACGCAACGTCGACGCGCTCCAGCCGAAGCTGCCCCGCCTTGCTGATGGACACGGTAACCACTTCGGCGCACAGCGCGATGCCTTTGCGTGTCGGGTGGCCGCGGTCCTCGATGGCAATGCCGCGCGCCCAACCCTCGGGCAGCGGCGTGCCCCAGCCTGACATCTTTGCCACCGTGTCGAGGGCCAGGAGCCAATCATCGCGATAGGGGAATTCGGTGTTCCGGGCGACGAGCTCGCGCCGATACTCGTAGCTGTCCTTGCCGGCGGCATGGGCCAACTCGTCAATGAAGCTCTCGAGATAGAACTTGTTGACGCCAAAGCCGACCGCTCGGCGGTACCCAACCGGAATGTGGTTGTCGAGTCTATGCGCCTCGAGATAGCGAGTCGGGATGTGGTACGCGAGCTTGTGCAGGCCAACGATCGTCTGGAAGCGCGTGGCAATCTGAAGGGTGGGTGATGCTACGCCGTGCGCCAAGTTGGCTCAAGGTAGCGTTGGAACTTCCGGCCGCCCGCAACTTCACTGTGAAACCTGAGCCCGTTTTGCAAAACGAACTCAATTCCGACGCCTAGCCAGATAGGTCAAACCAGATCCGCTCTAACCGTCGATGCTGGAAGCGCTCGGCGGGGCCGCCGTTATCTGTCAATTATTTTTTGTTTTTGGTCGCTGCCGTCCCGCTCCCGCTGCGATTGTCATGGCCCGTAGCTGCAAATTCGCCGGCGTCGTCGCTGCCCCAATTCTTGGGTGCGGGCCCAACATTCATCGTGAACTCAAGGGAGGTGTTAAACTCTTCGGAGTCGAAGAGACGCATGATCCTGTAGAGTTGAATGAGCGTTTGATCTGCTTTCGGATCTCCCTTGGCCGCTCTTTCCATGATTCGGTGGAGGTGCGCTTCGGGAAATGGGACCTTTCTCTTGCGCCCGCCTTTTGTAATCGATACCGGCTCCATTAGGATTTTGTGCAGATTAACATTCTGCTTCCCCGAACCGCGCGGGCGCCCCTTGGGATTGGCCGACGGGTGTCCCGTCTTGAATTGATGTTTGCGGGGCGGACGCTTGTAGCCGACTTCGTAGTCGGGTCCCGATTTGGGCGGATTGCCGCGCCCAAGACGGCGGCGCTCACTCACGGTCGCCGCCCCGCTCGTTGCCGAACTCGTCGAAACATCTGCCAGTGGCGGAATGCACCGCCTTTTGGCCCGTAAGGTCCTGCCAGCGGCGAATGGCAAAATCCACAGAGTGCGGATCGATTTCGATCCCGCAGCAGACACGGTCGGCGTCTTGGGCTGCAATCAGGGTTGTGCCGCTGCCCAAGAAGGGATCGAGGATGACATCCCCTCGTGTGGAGCAAACCAAAATCGCATCCTTCACCTGTTCAACCGGTTGTGCGGTCGGATAAAGCCGAAGCAGCTTGTCGCGTTTCGCCAGGTCTTCACTGGAATGGACGGTGGGAAAGGACCACACTCGGCGCAGTGCCAGCCGGCCTGCCTTGCCGAGCGAGGGTCCGGACCTGAACACCAACACGAGCTCGGGCTGACCCGTGTAGAAGGACGAAGCCGCGGCGCTGTCGCATGTGACCCAGAGTACGATGTCGATGGGGTCGGAATACACGGCTCGCCCACTGGCGAGGATCTTTACCGCCGGAGGCCATCCCGCGAAAACAAAATGGATCGACCCTTCGATGCTGAACTGCGCCAGCAGCTGGAAGCACTCCGAGGCGGACAGGGCGAATTCCCGCTCCAGGGCTGCGGCCGTCGGGATTTTCCGACGCCGCGCTTTACCTCGTACGGAAAATTCGGACTCGGTTCGCAAAGTCGTCGGCGGGTCGCAATAGACCGCAACCGCGCGTCGTCGCTGCATCAGAAGTTCGTAGGTTCGCGGGTCGAGCCCGTCGCCGCAATAAACCCGATGCCGATCGAGCAACCACAGATCTCCGGGTCGGCTGACGGTCTGCATCGCGCGCCGGGGCGTCCCCGTCTTTTCGTCGGTGACAGTTGCATCGCTGTCCGGGCCGTCGATTCGTATTGCTATTTCGTCGAGGTCGAAGCCGGTCGCTTCAATGGGAAAATCGAGTGTCAGCGCCGACAGCTCTTGGAGCGTCTCCGCGAGCAACCGGTCGTCCCAGACCGAGTTGTCGGTTAGACGGTTGTCGGCGATCCTGAAGGCCTTCGCCTCAGTCTCGGAAAGATGCTCGATCTTGATCACCGGAACCGTGCTCAGCCCCAGCTTCTTGCTGGCCTTCCACCGACCCGCCCCGGCCAGAATGGTGCCGTCTCGATCAGCCAGAATGGGCACGTTGAAGCCGAAGGTTTGAATGCTCCGAGCGATCTGATCGATCTGGCGATCGTCGTGCCGTCGCGGATTGCGGGGGTCAGGCTGGACCGCCCCAACCGGTAGCCGTTCCACTTGCGGTGCCGTCGACGACATCAGCTTTACTCGTCGCTTCCGGGCTCTCCTTAGCGGGCGAACTTCGTGTCCATTCGGCGCCAGCGCGCCGACCTTCGCGTTCGTCACAGAGGGCCTCCGTGCCACGAAAAATCCATGGCATCGGGGGTAGAGCAACGTGGCGCCGGCCGTAAAGCGACCAAATTAGGACGATTATGGACCAGCAGTTTTTCCTAGGAATTACAGGACCTTAATCGCAGCCGCGTCGGGATACAAGTCGTCGAAAGAAGTGCTGTGATCGCCTTTGCTGCGATCGCGATCTTTCATGGCTGTGGCGAAACCGTCAGCTCCAATCTTGATATCGAAAAGGTAAGAGATCGCTGCGGCGCCGACCGACGCGGTGGCACTTTCCGGGTCCGTCTTTTTGAGCCTGCCCCCGTATCGAGTGGCTTCCATGACGGAACAAATCAGCTGCGCAATTTTGTGCCCCGGCGCATGCCAGGCCTCACGGGGCCGGCCGCGCCCGCGTTTCGCCGGAGAGGTTCGTGCTAAGACGGTGCTCAGTGTGGAAAGAACGAAATGGATATCCTCCAGGTCAGCTGAGCGATCGTCGTCGGTCCATTGGTGTGCGCCGACGAAGTCTTCGAGTTCTTTCGTTGCGGCCCCAAGACGCTGGGCGGCGCTCTCCACTTTTTTGACTAGTCTGTTCAACTCCTGCGTCGGATCCACATCTCTCATTTGCAACCGGTCGCGAGCGGTCGGTCCACGCCTCTGTAATTCAGTATTTTCATGCCGATTCATTACGATCTGAATCTCGCGCGCGAGTTGTAGGCACTGATCGGGGGAGGGCTTGGGATCGTCCGCCTTAAGAACATCCCCAAGCCATCGGCATATTTCCGACGCCGGCACTAAATCATTCTTGACCACCGTGTAGTTCTCCTGTCGCTTTGTCATCTTAGCCATACGGCCACTTCCATCTCAGATAGCCGACGCCTCTGGTTGGAATACTGGCGCGCCTGATGAGTTCCTCGGTGAAGATGAGAGGCCGACGCGCATGGGCCCGGTGGTGAACCGCGAGCGCCAACGCGCAGACGCAGTCATCGTGCATACCCTCCGGGGCGCTGTAACGCACGCCGGTCCGGGTGTACTCGTATTCGAACTGCTCAAGCTCAAGCACAATTTGACCGTCGGGATAGGAGATCGCTCCTGACTGGATCGCGACCGCGAGCCCTTCCATCAGCATCTGCTTCGACGGTGCGCTAAATGAATAACCTTCCACACGTCGGCACCGCTTTTGCAGCATCTCCACCACCGGGTCGCCAACGCCGGTCGAGTCGACGAGGGCCGGCGTGCTCCCTGTCAGCGCCGCGATCCGATTCATCGTCTCGCCCCACGGGCCATGAAACCGCTCAAACCGACATACCCTTCCGGCATCGTCCAGCGCGATCCCGACGGTGAAGTCGACGCTCTTCGCCAGGTCCCAGCCCCAGACCCGCGGAGCACCGCTCGACATCGGGGACACACACCGCCTGATCGCGTCGAGCCCAAAGGGGTTGCCGCCGTCATCGCTGGGTTCCGCGAGGTAGAGCTCGCGGAACACCATTTCCGGCAAAACCCGCCGCGCGTCCTCGACCTCCTCGGCCGCAAGCACGCCCGCCTCAACCGCGTCCGCCGCAATGATCTTGTGATAGGACATGCCGGTCTCGCCCATCTCGGCACGTCGGCACAGATCATAAAACCAGTTTCTGCGTCCCTTGACATTGCCGATGGCGCGGACCCCACCGCGGGTGGCGGTCAAGGTCGAACGAACGGCGTGGAACGCCTCCTTCTTGGTGCGCGATGCCTCGTCGATCACCGCGTCGTAGACGTCCTCGCCGAACAGCGAATTGGGATTGTCCGCGGACTTGAAACAGATTGACTTGTTGCCCAGGATGGTGATCCGAGACCCCTCGTGCACGCGCTCGATCAGGGGCGCCGGGATCGCCTCCTTCATGCGCCGAAAGGCGATCAATGCCTGAACTCGATACTGGTGCAACCCACCACCGATTCTGGTTCCGCTCGCCGAGATAGGCCCGCTCAAATAGCCACAAGATGCATCCGATGGTCTTGCCCGTCTTCGTGCTCGCTTCGATAAAGCTGTATCGGGCTGGTGCCCCTGCGGCATCCCTTGGATCAAATATCGCGCGCTCCTGCTTCGGATATAGCGGCGGCCGGTAATAGACGAATTTCTTGACCGACATTCGATTCCGATTCCTAATCTTTGGGACTTGTCTTCCCGTAAAATCTTGGGGCCAGAGAGCCGCGACGACATTCGCCTCACCCCTCAAAATGCGTGGCTTGCTGTCCGCGTATGGAATCAACGGCCCTTATTTAATTAGCGCATGACCGGAAAGAACTCAAGTCCATATCCCTTTGGGGGATCAGGTGAATTACAGGTTCTTCAAAGCATGGAATTCCCGGTTCGGCGAGACGAATTCCCGGCTTTTGAAAAAATTTCCCGGTTTTCACGCCATGGGAATTTCCGCGCAAATAATTGATTTTTGAGCGTGATTAGACGCCAAGAATGACAGAAAAGGCCTCCAATCAGAAAAATTCCCAGTTTTTTCCCTGTTCTTGGCAATTGGCCGTCGCGGGGGGCCCCCTCAAAGGGCACCCAAATTCACAGGCTTTGACTGTACCCCGAGGTGCGTTCACCGGGCCAAATGCTGTCGCTGAAGAAACTTTTCGAAAGGCTGACGACGTGAGATGCGGTCATCCGCGCCGCACTCAGTGTGCCGTCGCCCGTGTGCCGTCGCCCGTTTGCCAGTTGCCGCCAAGTGCCATAGCCTTTGACCGAAGCCGCCGCACGGACGTCCGTTCCAGGAAGGGCGGGCGCCCACGAGGAAGCATGCGTTGCACATTCGCAGGGGCCGCGCCAATGGCGGAGAAATAAGAACGATGACCGCGCCACGGCAAA
>CAWBDV010000005.1:0-203208 GCA_963787675.1 uncultured Alphaproteobacteria bacterium
ATGGATTCGCGCGATGAGGCGACGGGCGAGCGACTCGACAACCTCGAGGACCCATTCCGTCTCTATCGCTGCCACACCATCATGAACTGCACCAAGGCCTGCCCGAAGGGCCTTAATCCCGCGAAAGCCATCGCGGAGATCAAGCAGATGATGGTCGACCGGCTGGCGTAAGACGCGCGCGAAGCTCGGCTATTTCCGTGAAGGTGCCAACTTACCTCGGGCGCCGGTGAGCGGGCCGGCGTGGCCATTCGGCGCATTCCGATTTCCGATCGGTGGAATCGTGCCGTCATCATTTCGGCGGTTTCTCGGTGCGCCTGAGCGCCGGCGCCCGGACAGTGAATCGTTAAATCCGGTGCCTGATCGAGACCACAAGACTCAAGGGGCGAGAGACCGCATGACCCGATCATCGACAATTCTGGTTGCCGCTGCCGTTGTTGTGTTCGCAGCAGCGCCGCACGCATCGCGCGCGCAAGCAGTCGAGCCTGCCGTTCGACTGGCGCAGGCTCCGCCGGCGCCCAATCCCAACGAAACGAAGCCCGGCCAGAAGCCGCCGCCCGCGCCACCTCAACAGCGCCCGCCGGCTCCGCCCCATCCGCCCGCTGCCGCTCCGCCCCACCCGCCCGCGGCTGCTGCGCCTCCAGCTCATCCGCCTGCGGCCGCGGTGCCTCCTGTGCATCCGGGTCCTGCCGCGGCAACCCCGCCGGCACATCCGGGTCCTGCTGCCGCGACCCCGCCCGCACATCCTGGGCCAGCCGCCGCAACGCCCCCGGCACATCCTGGTCCGGCGCCCGCCGCGGGTATTCCGCCAGTTCATCCGGGTCCTGCTGCCGCAACGCCGCCTGCTCATCCCGGTCCGGCGGCCGCAACGCCACCGGCACGTCCGGGTCCTGCTCCCGCGGCCGGCATTCCGCCGGTTCATCCGGGACCGGCCGCGGCCGCACCTCCCGCCCGTCCAGGTCCGGCAGCCGTTGCGCCTGCCGTGCGTCCCGGTCCGGCTGTCGCTACTCCCGGCCCAGCGCCGGCAGCGCGGCCGGCGGCTCCCGTGGTAGCTAATGTCCCGCTTGATCCGAAGACGGCGCCCCGTCACCTCGATCAGATTCGCGGCGAGCGCCAGGAGATCAAGGAAGGCAATCGCACCGTCATCCGCGAAGCCGACCGCACCATCATTCGTGAAGGCGGCCACGACATCATCCGCCACAACGAAGCGGAACGCTTCCAGTTCAATGCGCGCGAAGTGAATGTCGAGCATCGCGGCAACGATACGATCACGATCGCGCTCCGCCCCGACGGCTCGCGTATCGTAACCGAGGTCGACGCCAATGGCCGGCTGCTGCGGCGCATCCGTCGCGACGCCCAAGGCCGCGAGGTCATCATCATCGACAATACATTTGAACCGCGCGGTCCCGGCTTCGCCGGCTTCTATGTCGAGCTGCCGCCGCCCGTCGTGCGCATCCCGCGCCAGCTTTATGTCCGCGATCTCGCCCTCGCGACTGCCGAGGACGTGTATCTCACCTTGGCTGCCCCACCCGTTATGCCGCTGGAGCGTCGCTATTCGCTCGACGAAATCCGCTATAGCGAGCCGCTTCGCGTGCTGATGCCGCGGGTCGACATCGATACGGTCAACTTCGAAACCGCGTCGTGGGAGATCGGTCCGGATCAGATGGATCGGCTCGCGTTCGTCGCCCAGGGCATCAGTCGGGCGCTGCAGCGCAATCCGAGCGAGGTGTTCCTGGTCGAGGGCTATACCGACGCGGTCGGCAACGACGTCGACAACCTGTCGCTGTCGGATCGTCGCGCCGAGTCGGTAGCCGTCGCTCTGACCAACCAGTTCGCGATTCCGCCGGAGAACCTGACGACCCAGGGCTACGGCAAGCAATTCCTGAAAGTCCCGACCGACGGACCCGAGCGCGCCAACCGTCGCGTCGCCGTCCAGCGCATCACGCCCTTGCTGATGGGCCAGAACTGACCGCGACGTCCTTCCAAAAACGGGGGAGTGGCCTGCCTCCGGATCTGATCCGGGGGCAGGCCTGTATGACCGCCGCGCAGTTTTCGCGTTAAGGTTTCATCGACTGCTCAGCAGCCGCTCCAAAACGGAGACGCGGTTGCCAGCGGCGCTACATTGAGATTGCGCGCTTGTCGACCGCGAGCGCGGCTTCCTTCACCGCTTCGGGCAAGGTCGGATGAGCGTGGCAGGTCCGCGCGATATCCTCAGCGGATGCTCCCATTTCCATCGCGATCGCAGCTTCCGCGATCATGTTGCCGGCATCTGTCGAGATCATGTGAACGCCGAGCACGCGATCTGTCTTGGCGTCCGCCAATATCTTGACGAAACCGTCGGTCTGCTGATTGGCCTTGGCGCGACCGTTGGCCGTAAAGGGAAACTTGCCGACGTTGTAGGCGGTGCCGGCGGCCTTGAGCTCTTCCTCGGTCTTGCCGACTGATGCCACTTCCGGGAACGTGTAGATGACGTTCGGGATCACGTCATAGTTCACGTGCCCGGCTTTTCCGGCAATGATCTCCGCGACCGCGATGCCCTCGTCCTCCGCCTTGTGCGCAAGCATCGGCCCGGCGATGACGTCGCCGATCGCGTAAATCCCCGGGACTGTGGTGGCGTAGTGGTTATTCGTCGGGATGCGACCGCGATTGTCGAGCTTGATGCCGACAGCTTCGAGGCCGAGGCCCTCGGTATAAGGAACGCGGCCGATTGCGACGAGCACGACGTCAGCCTCGATCGCGACCGCCGCGCCGCCCGCTGCCGGTTCGACGCTTGCCTTCAGCACTGGGCCTTTGGTGTCGACCGCCGTCACCTTCGAGGCGAGTTTGAAGGCGATGCCCTGTTTCTCCAGGATGCGTTGGAATGAGCGGGCGATCTCATTATCGATGCCGGGCACGATGCGGTCGAGAAATTCGACGACCGTTACCTGCGCGCCAAGCCGCCGCCACACCGAGCCAAGCTCCAAGCCGATGACGCCCGCGCCGACGACGAGAAGCCGCTGCGGCACCTTTTCGAGCACGAGCGCGCCGGTCGACGACACGATCCGCTTCTCGTCGATCGTGATGCCCTTGAGGCGGGCGACATCGGAGCCCGTCGCGATGACGATCGCCTTCGCGTCGATGGTCGTCGTTTTGCCGTCGGCGGCCTTTACCTCGACCTTGCCGGGGGCGACGATCCGACCGGCGCCGATATGCGGTTCGATTTTGTTCTTCTTGAAGAGGTACGCCACGCCCTTGATGTTGCCGTCGACTCCTTCGTCCTTGAACTTGAGCATCGCCGCAAGATCGAGCACGGGCGTACCGACCTTGATGCCCATCTTGGCGAAGGAGTGGCCAGCTTCCTCGAACAGTTCGGACGCATGCAGCATCGCCTTCGAAGGGATGCAGCCGATGTTGAGGCAGGTGCCGCCAAAGGTGTTGTCCTTCTCGACCACCGCGACCTTCATGCCGAGTTGCGCCGCGCGAATGGCGCAGACATAGCCGCCGGGTCCGGTGCCGATGACGATGAGATCGTAGGAAGGCATGGGTTAGGTCCGCTTCAACTCTCTGATCCTTTTTTTCGGGATCAGGCAGACGACTTTTCACAAATCCAGTACTAATCGGGCGGGCTCTTCCAGGCACTCTTTCACCCGCACCAGGAACGTCACGGCCTCGCGGCCGTCCACGATGCGGTGATCGTACGAGAGCGCGAGATACATCATCGGCCTCGCCTCGATCTTGCCGCCGACCACCATCGGCCGCTCCTGGATCTTGTGCATGCCGAGAATGCCGGACTGCGGCGCGTTGAGGATCGGCGTCGACATCAGCGAACCGTAGATGCCGCCGTTGGTGATGGTGAAGGTGCCGCCCTGCATCTCTTCGATCTTGAGCTGGCCGTCGCGGGCGCGGCGACCTAAGGTCGCGATCTGCTTTTCAATCTCGGCGAGTGACTTCTGATCGCAGTCGCGCACCACCGGCACCACAAGGCCTTTGTCGGTGCCGACCGCGATGCCGAGGTGATAGTAGTTCTTGTAAATGATGTCGCCGCCGTCGATCTCGGCGTTGACGGCTGGAATTTCCTTCAATGCCTGCACGCAGGCGCGCACGAAGAAGCCCATGAAGCCGAGCTTCACGCCGTGCTTCTTCTCGAACACGTCGCGGTATTGGGCGCGCAAAGCCATCACCGCCGTCATGTCGACTTCGTTGAAGGTCGTCAGCATGGCGGCCGTGTTCTGTGCATCCTTGAGGCGCCGTGCGATGGTCTGGCGCAACCGCGTCATCCGCACGCGCTCCTCGCGCGCGGCGTCATCGGGCGGCGACGGCGCGCGCACCTGCACTGCGGCGGCGGGCTGTGCGAGCGGAATTGGCGCTGCCGCGGCGCGCTCGATCGCCGCCAGCATGTCCCCCTTCGAAACGCGGCCATCCTTGCCGGTACCCGGGACCGTCGCGGGCGAAATACCGGACTCTGCAGCCAGTCTGCGTACCGACGGAGCGAGCGGGGCATCGGCGGCAATGGCCTTCGGGGGCGCAGCGGGCGCGGGTTGCGGCGGAGCCGCAGGAGGCGGCGCGGCCGATTTTGCCGCCGCCGCGGGCACGGCTTTGGCCGGCTCGGAAGGTTTTGCGCTGGCACCCGGATTGATCTGACCCAGCAGCGCCCCGACCGCGACGGTCTCGCCATCCTTTGCGGCGATCTCAGCCAATACTCCGGCCGTCGGAGCCGGCACCTCGATCGTCACTTTGTCCGTTTCGAGCTCGACCAGCGGCTCGTCCACCGCGACCGCGTCGCCCGGCTGTTTGAACCACTTGCCGATGGTCGCTTCGGTTACCGACTCGCCGAGAGTGGGGACCCTGATATCGGTCATGAGGCGTCGTCCTGTCGGAGCTATGAGGAAAGAGGTGCGCCGGCGCGTCGTCGCGCGGCTACTCCTGCAGCGCCTCTTCAAGCAGCGCCTTGAGCTGCATCTGATGCTTGGACATAAGTCCGGTGGCGGTCGCAGCCGATGCCGGCCGGCCGGCGTAGCGCGGGCGCCGGCACTCGCCGCCCACCTGACCGAGCACCCATTCGATGTAGGGCTCGACGAAGTGCCAGGCACCCATGTTGCGGGGCTCCTCCTGGCACCACGCAATCTCGGCCTGTTTGAAGCGTGACAGCTCCTGCACCAGCGCCTTCATCGGGAACGGATAAAGCTGCTCGACGCGCAGCAGGTAGATGTCGTCGACGCCGCGCTTCTCGCGTTCCTCATAGAGATCGAAGTAGACTTTGCCGGAGCACAGCACGACCCGACGGATCTTGGCATCCGGCTTGAGCTTGATCTTGCTGCCGGCGTCGAGCTGCGCATCGTCCCACAGCAGGCGGTGGAACGAGCGGCCCTCGCCCATCTCCTCGAGCCGCGAAACCGCGCGCTTGTGGCGCAACAGGCTCTTCGGCGTCATGAGGATCAGCGGCTTGCGGAACTCGCGTTTGAGCTGGCGCCGCAGGATGTGGAAGTAGTTCGCCGGCGTCGTGCAGTTCGCAACCTGCATGTTGTCCTCGGCGCACATCTGCAAGTAGCGCTCGAGGCGCGCGGAGGAGTGCTCCGGTCCCTGGCCTTCATAGCCGTGCGGCAAGAGGCACACGAGCCCGGACATGCGCAGCCATTTGCGTTCGCCGGATGAAATGAACTGGTCGAAGATGACCTGGGCGCCGTTCGCGAAGTCGCCGAACTGCGCTTCCCACAGCGTCAGCGCCTTCGGCTCGGCAAGCGAATAGCCGTATTCGAAGCCGAGCACGGCTTCTTCCGAGAGCATCGAATTGATGACCTCGTAGCGCGCCTGCTGCGGGGCGATGTGATTGAACGGCGTGTAGCGATTCTCGTTTTCCTGATCGATCAGCACCGAGTGGCGCTGCGAGAAGGTGCCACGCTCGGAATCCTGCCCAGAAAGGCGCACGCGGATTCCTTCGAGAAGGAGCGAGCAGAACGAAAGAGCTTCCGCCGTTGCCCAATCGATGCCTTCGCCGGTTTCGATGGCTTTTCGCCGCGCTTCGAGGAAGCGCCCGATGGTGCGGTGGACGTGGAAGTTCTGCGGCGCCACCGTGATCTTCGCGCCGATGTCCTTGAGCACCGCGAGGTTGACGCCGGTGTTGCCGCGTCGCGGATCGTCCGAGGTGTCCGCGACCTTGAAGCCGGCCCAGCGGCCGTCAAGCCAATCGGCCTTGTTCGAACGATAGCTTTGGCTCGCTTCGAGCTCCACATCGAGCCGGGCACGCCAGTCGCTCTTCATCTTGTCGACTTCGCCGTCGGTGACGACGCCTTCCGCGACAAGCTTCTTCGCGTAGATTTCGAGGGTCGTCGGATGCGACTGGATCGCCTTGTACATCAGCGGCTGGGTGAACATGGGCTCATCGCCCTCGTTGTGCCCATGCCGGCGGTAGCAGAACATGTCGATGACGACCGGCTTCTGGAATTTCTGCCGGAATTCGGTCGCGATCTTTGCCGCGAACACCACGGCTTCGGGATCGTCGCCGTTGGCGTGGAAAATCGGCGCCTCGATCATCTTGGCGACATCCGACGGATACGGCGAAGAGCGGCTGTAGCGCGGGTATGTGGTGAAGCCGATCTGATTGTTGACGATGAAATGCACCGAACCGCCGGTGCGATGCCCGCGTAGCCCTGACAGGCCGAAACACTCCGCAATGACCCCTTGGCCCGCAAACGCGGCGTCGCCCGAAATCAGGAGCGGCATGGCGCAGGTGCGGTCCTCTGGCGTCGCGCCAAGCTGGTCCTGCTTGGCGCGCGTCTTGCCGAGCACCACCGGATTGACGATCTCGAGATGCGACGGGTTCGCGGTCAACGACAGATGGACTTTGTTGTGATCGAATTCGCGATCGGACGAGACGCCAAGGTGGTACTTCACGTCGCCCGAACCCTCGACGTCGTCCGGCGATGACGAGCCGCCCTTGAACTCATGGAAGATGGCGCGATGCGGCTTCGCCAGCACCTGCGCCAGCACATTGAGCCGGCCACGGTGGGCCATGCCGAGCGCGATGTCTTTCACGCCGAGGGCGCCGCCGCGCTTGATGATCTGCTCCAGCGCCGGGATCATCGATTCGGCGCCGTCGAGTCCGAACCTCTTGGTGCCGGTAAACTTGAGGTCGCAGAACTTTTCGAAGCCTTCGGCCTCGACGAGCTTGTTGAGGATCGCGCGCTTGCCCTCACGGGTGAAGCTGATCTCCTTGTCCGGGCCCTCGATGCGCTCCTGGATCCAGCCTTTCTGCTGCGGATCGGAGATATGCATGAACTCGACGCCGAGGGTCTGGCAATAAGTCCGCTGCAGGATCCCAACCATCTGGCGCAGCGTGCCAAATTCGAGCCCGAGCACATGGTCGAGGAAGATCGGCCGGTCGAAGTCCGCATCGGTGAATCCGTAGGAGCGCGGATCAAGCTCTTCCGGATCCCTGGGCGGCTCGAGGCCGAGCGGATCGAGGTTGGCATGCAGATGGCCGCGCATGCGGTATGCGCGGATCAACATCAGCGCCCGGACAAAGTCCCGCGTGGCTTGCTGAACCTCGCCGGCCGATATCTCGACGCCTTTTGCCTGGGCCTTGGCGCGAACGTTGTCGCCGATCGCCCGCTCGGTCTCCGACCAGTCACCATCGAGCGCGCCGACGAGGTCCCCGTGCGGCAGCGGCGGCCAGTCGGCGCGCTGCCAGGACGCGCCCCTGGCATTCTGGACGACATCCCATTGCTCATCCTTGAGGCTCGCGAAGAACGCCTGCCATTGTGCATCGACCGCCTGCGGGTCGGCTTCGTAGCGGGCATAGAGTTCGTCGATATAGTCGGCATTGCCCCCGTAGAGAAAGGAAGTGAGGGCGAAAGCCGCATTCGCGTCCTGGCGTGACATGGAGTTATCCTGAAAGGTCGTATTCCGCGCCGGAGGCCCTGGCGTGGGTTCAAGTCGTCAACTCGGGTTCTGCCCCCTGCCGGACGGAGAGACGCGCACGAATCGTGCCATTCCGGCCGGGTGACGCCCTGTGTACACTATTTAGGTAACCATTGCGGCTTCACAATTCGGCTACGTCGGGAGGCGAGTCGGCAACCTCGGAATTCGATTTCATTCCTTCAGCGGTGGCGTCCCAAGCCTTACGAGCAGATGCTTAAGAGCCCACTGCCAACGGCTGATTTTTCGGAAGCCGTCCAACGAACCCGGCTTCAGTGCTTGAGCAACTCGACCAGCGTTTTGCCTAGCCGCGCCGGGGAGGGCGATACCTTGATACCTGCCGACTCCATGGCTTCAATCTTTGAGCCCGCGTCGCCGTGGCCGCCTGAAATAATGGCCCCGGCATGGCCCATGCGCCGCCCAGGCGGAGCAGTACGGCCGGCGATGAAGCCGACCATCGGTTTCCTGCGTCCGCGTTTGGCTTCATCCTTGAGGTACTGCGCGGCGTCCTCCTCGGACGAGCCGCCGATCTCGCCGATCATGACGATCGACTTGGTCTCCTTGTCAGCGAGAAACATTTCCAGCACGGCGATGAAATCGGTGCCCTTGACGGGATCGCCGCCGATCCCAACCGCGGTGGTCTGACCGAGACCTTCCTGGGTGGTCTGGAACACCGCCTCGTAGGTCAGCGTGCCCGACCGCGAGACGATGCCGACCGAGCCGGGCTTGAAGATGTTGCCCGGCATGATCCCGATCTTGCACTGGCCTGCCGTCATGACGCCCGGGCAATTTGGACCGATGAGCGTCGACTTCGAGCCGGACAGTGCTCGCTTGACCTTCACCATGTCGAGCACCGGGATGCCCTCGGTGATGCAGATGATGAGCGGGATTTCGGCCTGGATCGCCTCGGCGATGGCATCGGCCGCGCCGGCGGGCGGCACGTAGATGACGCTTGCATCGCATCCCGTGGCGTCGCGCGCTTGAGCGACGGTGTCGAACACCGGCAAGTCAAGGTGCGTCGTGCCGCCTTTGCCTGGCGACGTGCCGCCCACCATTTTGGTGCCGTAGGCGATGGCTGCCTGGGAATGGAACGTGCCGTTCTTGCCGGTGAAGCCTTGGCAAATGACCTTGGTATTTTGGTTGATGAGCACCGCCATCACGCCGCTCCCCGCACCGCTGTGACGATCTTCTGGGCGGCATCGTCGAGGTCATCGGCAGCCGTCACATTGAGATTCGAGGTGGCAATGATCTCCTTGCCCTCCGCGACCTTGGTGCCTTCGAGCCGCACCACCAGCGGCACCCGCAAGCCCACGTCCTTGACCGCGGCGACGACACCTTCGGCAATCACGTCGCAGCGCATGATTCCGCCGAAAATGTTGACCAGGATGCCCTTCACGTGAGGGTCCGAGGTGATGATCTTGAAGGCGGCCGCAACCTTGTCCTTGGTGGCGCCGCCGCCGACGTCGAGGAAGTTGGCGGGCGATTCGCCGTAGAGCTTGATGATGTCCATGGTCGCCATGGCAAGGCCGGCGCCGTTGACCATGCAGCCGATCGTGCCCTCGAGCGCGACATAGTTGAGGTCGTATTTCGACGCCTCGGTTTCCTTCTCGTCCTCTTCGGTGAGGTCGCGCAGTGCGACGATGTCGGCGTGCCGGTAGAGCGCGTTGTCGTCGAAGCCGAGTTTGGCGTCGAGGCACACGAGATTGCCATCCTTCGTGACCACGAGCGGATTGATCTCCAGGAGACTCATGTCCTTGGCCATGAAGGCGGTATAAAGCTTGGTCACGAGCACTTCGGCCTGCTTGGCAAGATCTCCCGTAAGCCCGAGCGCCTGCGCCACTCGGCGGCCGTGATGGGGCATGATGCCGGTCGCCGGATCGACCGCGAACGTAAGAATTTTATCTGGCGTGGTGCGAGCCACTTCCTCGATGTCCATGCCGCCTTCCGTCGAGACGACGAACGCGACCCGCGAGGCGACGCGATCGACCAGCGCGGAGAGATAGAATTCCTTCGCGATCGCCGAGCCGTCCTCGATGTAGAGGCGGTTGACCACCTTGCCCTTCGGACCGGTCTGATGGGTGACGAGAGTCGAGCCCAGGAGGCGGCCCGCTTTCCGCGTGACGTCCTCGATCGATTTCACGACCTTGACGCCGCCTGCCTTGCCGCGACCTCCCGCATGGATCTGCGCCTTCACGACCCACACCGGGCCGCCGAGCTGATGTGCGGCTTTCTCCGCTTCCGGCACCGAGAATGCGGGAATGCCGCGCGGCACCGGCACACCGAACTCGCTCAATACGGCCTTAGCCTGGTATTCGTGGATGTTCATCGTGCCTCACCACACAACGGTGAACGGAGGGCAGAAAACAGGCGATGGTTGGCTGCGGGTAGATGATGATCTTTTCACTTAGCCTATCTTCAGCCGCCTCCGCATCTGCCCGTGACGATCTTCGCCTAGGACGCCAACGCCGGGGCGATCTTGGTGCAGGCGTCGACCAGGCCGCGAACGGCGTCGGCGGACTTGTCGAACATCTGGCGTTCGCCGCCAGCGAGTTCGATCTCGACGATACGCTCGACGCCCTTGGCACCGATCACCGCCGGAACGCCCACGTAAAGATCGTTAACGCCGTATTCACCGTTGAGATAAGTCGCACACGGCAGCACCCGCTTCTTGTCGCGCAGATAGCTTTCGGCCATGGCGATGGCGGACGACGCCGGAGCGTAGAAGGCTGATCCGGTCTTGAGCAGATTGACGATCTCGCCGCCACCGTTGCGCGTTCGCTCGACGATCGCCTCGATGCGCGCCTGGGTCGACCAGCCCATCCGGACGAGATCGGGCAGCGGAATTCCGGCAACCGTCGAGTAGCGTACCAGCGGCACCATCGAATCGCCGTGGCCGCCCAGCACGAAGGCCGTCACGTCTTCGACAGAAACGTGAAACTCGTCGGCGAGGAAGTACCGGAAGCGCGCGGAATCGAGCACCCCCGCCATCCCGACCACCTTGTGTTTGGGCAGGCCGCAGTATCTTTGTAGGGCCCACACCATCGCATCGAGCGGATTGGTGATGCAGATGATGAAAGCGTTGGCGGCGTATTTCTTGATGCCCGCGCCGACCTGCTCCATCACCTTGAGATTGATGCTGAGCAGATCGTCGCGGCTCATGCCCGGCTTCCGTGGCACGCCGGCGGTAACGATGCACACGTCTGCGCCGTTCATGGCCTCGTAGGAATTGGCCCCGAGGTAGTTGGTGTCGTTGCCCTCGACGGGAGCCGATTGGGCAATGTCGAGCGCCTTGCCTTGGGGGATGCCTTCCGCGATGTCGAACAGGACGACGTCGCCGAGTTCCTTGAGCCCGATCAGGTGAGCGAGTGTGCCACCGATCTGGCCCGCGCCGATCAGTGCAATCTTGTTGCGCGCCATGAGAAATCCTTGAAATGCCGTCGAACGACCAGCCCTCGGGGTGTTAACCCTTTCAGACTTGCCATTCAAGTCGACCAAAGGCGGTGCCCGCTACCATGAACGATCGCCCTGGCGGTAA
Organism: uncultured Alphaproteobacteria bacterium; assembly: GCA_963787675.1. GTDB lineage: Bacteria > Pseudomonadota > Alphaproteobacteria > Rhizobiales > Xanthobacteraceae > JAJPKK01. Next base: position 11,426 of record CAWBDV010000005.1, read on the forward strand.
CGTGCGCATTGCTCTCAGGTCTCCACGATGCCGGCCGCCGAGCCGGTCACCGCGAGGCGGCGCGCACGCGGCGAGGCGAGATATTCGGTCGAGCCCATCTCGATGATGCGCGACGCGGTGCGCTTGAATTCGCTGGCCTCGTACCCCTCGTCCGCCCGGTAGAGAGCCGTTGGCTCGGCGGCCGCGGAGGCGAGGAGTTTCACGCCGGCGTCGTAGACCGTATCGATGAGAGCGATGAAGCGCTTGGCCTCGTTGCGCGTGTCGTAGGTCATGACCGGCACGCAGTCGATCATCAGCGTGTGAAATTCGTGCACGATGCGCAAATAATCGACAGCGCCCAGCGGCTTCTCGCAGAGATCATGAAAGCCGAACCGCGCAACCCCCATGGCGGCGCGCGGTACATGCAGAAGGTGACCTTTGACGATCAGGTCTAAGGGTTTGCCGTCCCGCCCGCCCGTCAGGCGTCCCCAGGCTACGTCGAGCGCTGCCGTAGCCGCTTTATCCGCGGGCACGTGCCAGACGGTCACCCCGATCAGCTTTTCCAGACGGAAGTCGGTGCGCGCCTCGAGCTGCACCACGTCCATGCGGCGCTCGATGAGGTCGATGAACGGCAGGAACAGCGCGCGATTGAGCCCTTCGCGATAGAGGTCCGACGGCGCGACGTTGGAGGTCGCCACCACGACGACGCCGTACTCGAACAGCCGGGCAAAGAGTCGCCCAGGATCATCGCGTCGGCGATGTCGGTCACATGGAATTCGTCGAAGCACAGCACCCACGATTCGTTGGCAAGATCGGCGGCCACGAGATGGATCGGATCGGCTTCAGGGATTTCTCCATACTTCAGCTTGGCGCGGTAGCCGTTCAGGCGATCGTGGACGTCGAGCATGAACTCATGAAAGTGCGCCCTTCGCTTGCGCTTAGCCGGGCAGGTCGAGAAGAACAGGTCCATCAGCATGGTCTTGCCGCGGCCCACCTCTCCCCAGATGTAAACTCCTTTCAGCTCGGGTTCCGCCGTCGTGCGCTGGCCGAACAGCCAGCCGAGCGAGGACGACTTCCGTGCCAGCCGATGGGTGGCGAGTCGCTCGTTGAGGCGCGCCAGCCGTGCAACGACCGCCACCTGGGCTGGATCGCGCTCGACCTCGCCGGCGGCGACGAGGGCCGCATAGCGGGCGGAGATGGTGTCGGGCATGCTACTCGAAGGCGGGAACCCGTAAAGGGATGAGAACTCCGCCGGTTACAGGGATGCGACCGGCGCGGCAACCGGTTTCTGCATACCGGTTGCTACATCAAGCAAATGCCGCGCATGATTTTCAGCAGGCTATGCCAATTTCGTGCCGCACGGCTGGCGCGGCCCGATTCAGCTGACACTTGGCCTTGGACGGCCACAGTACACTAGCACTGAATCATTGTTCAATCTGCGTCCCGCCTGCCGAATAGTACCTATCTCCATATCGCAGTGCACCAAAATTTAGGCATCTGCATTCTTGATCGGGTCATCTTTTGCTGCGATGCAATATGGCAATCCCGAATCAGCTCGGGGTAATCAACACATTGAGAACCAATGACAAAAAGTCCGGAGGTACGGATGAACTTTGTAACTGTCGACGGCACTGTCCGTAAGTTGTGGGCGGCCGATATCGAAGCTTACGCCGATCATTTGCTGCGCCTCGATCCTGCGAGCCGCCGAAATCGTTTTGGGGGCGCCGTCGCCGACTCCTTTATCCGCCGCCATGCGGCGAATGCGTTCGAATCGCCAAACGTGATTTACGGGTTCATTGCCGAGGGCGCGCCGCGCGGAGCTGCCGAGTTGCGCCCCTTCAATCCCGGCGCGGGCGAGGCCGAAGCCGCCTTCAGCATCGAACGGCCGTGGCAGAGCCATGGCGTTGGAACTGAATTGCTGGAACGCGTCCTCCTCGCGGCGCGTAATCGCGGCATCAAGCAGCTCCACATCACCTGCCTTCTGGAGAACCAGCGCATGCAGCAACTCGCGCGCAAGTTCGATGCGGAGCTGCGCCGTGACTCCGATTGTGTGGTGGGCGAGGTCGAGACGCCTTACCCCACTCCTTTATCGCTCATGCGGGAGATGATTGCCGACGGCACCGGACTGGCATCGACGCTGCTCGACGCCCATTCGCGCCTGTTCAAGCGCGCGTCTTAATTCACCGGGTGCCGTAGGCGCGGTCGCCCGCGTCGCCAAGACCCGGAATGATGTAGGCATTGTCGTCGAGGGTCTCGTCCACGGCCGCGGTCCACACCGGCACGTCGGGATGGATGCCGCGCAAACGTTCGAGTGCGGGCGGCACCGTAATCAGACAGACGAAGCGAATGTCGCGGGCGCCGCGCTCCTTGAGCCGGTCGACCGCGGCAACCGCGGTGTTCGCGGTGGCCACCACCGGCGCGATGACGATCACCTGCCGTTCGGCAAGATCGAGCGGCGCCTTGAAATAGTATTCCACGGCGACGAGCGTTTCCGGATCGCGATAGAGCCCGATGTGGGCGACGCGCGCGGCCGGCACGAGCTCCAGCATGCCTTCAACGAGGGTCATGCCGGAACGCAGGATCGGCGCAAAGACGAGCTTCTTGCCGGCGATGCGCGGCGCCAGCATGCGCGCCATCGGGGTCTCGATCTCGACGCGGTCGAGCGGCAGGTCGCGCGTCACCTCGTAGCACATCAGGATGCCGAGCTCGCGGCACAGCTCGCGAAACGTTTTGGTGGAGCGGGACTTGTCGCGCAGCAAAGTCAGCTTGTGCTGCACCAGCGGATGCGTGACGACCGTGACGCCTTCCATCATCGCATGATCCTTCGTCAGAAGACCGTTCCGTCGCTCTCGATCGCGATCGGCGGCCCCGCATCGGGCCGCAATTTTTGCGCCAGCATGCGGCCCGCCGCCCAGGTGCCGCCTTGCAGGATGCGCGCAAGCGGCAGTTCTTCGGCGTTACGGCCCAGCCGCTGCCGCGCCAGGTCGGCCAGGCGATCGAGGAGTGCCACCGTGAGTGCCCGCCATTCGACCACGACGGTCGAATCAACACTGTTGCGTTGTCGCGCCTCGTCCGGATTACGAAAGATGAGGGTGCCGGTGTCGATGAAGAGGCCGCCGTTGCGGTATTCCGCAAGTCCGGTGAGGCCATCGATATCGGTGACGATGATCCCGGCGCGTTCGAGCGGCTCGATCAGCGAATAGGTCAGCCACTGGGAGAGCTTGTGCAGCGGCACGAGCCCGTTCGTCGCATCATCCGTCACGATGGCGGGATGGTGCCAGCAATCGCCGAGCGAAATGCCTCCGAGCGTCAGCCGCGACGGCCAGATCGGCCCCAAATATCGCAGCACCGCGGCGAGGATATCCGCTGCCGCGATCCGGCCACCGGCGGCACGCTGAGCGAGATGATCATAGAGGCCGCCCGGCCGCGCCAAATCACAGCTGGCAAAGACCGTAGGGGCCGCCGGGATCGTTCGCCCGAGGCGACGCAGCAGATCGGCGCGGCCCGCAGGGCTGGCCAACGGATTTGTCGCATTGGCCTGGAAGCCGGCGGCAAGATCGCCATCGGCAAGTGCGGCGAGCTTTGCGGCATCGGCGCGCAATGGGTCTTGCGGATCGCTGGAAAACAGCCCGTCGACGAACATGTCGAGGCTCGCGATCGCGAGTCCCTCCGAACGTCCGATGGTACGACCCCCGTGGTCGCGGTAGCGCCATTGCGCACCAGCACCGGCATCAAGGAGGACGCTGACGATCGCGAGGTCGAATTCGGCGCGCGCCCGTGCCGCGGCGTCCTTCCATTCCAACGCGTCGGCACGCGCGGCCCAACGGTCCGCGCCGTCAACAACGAAATGGCGCCAGCGCGAATGGAATGGAATGGCGAGATCGGGATAGGCGTCGCGGGTGATGGTGATGGTCAATGTCGCCGCGTCGTCCAGGCGGCGCAGATCGACGCGGAAGTGCGGCAGCCGGTCCGCAAGGCCCGCCTCCAGCATGCGGTGGGCGCGCGTCGCGCACCGCGGCAGCGCTCAGGAGCGAGAGCGCGGCGTTCGGCCTCAGAACGCACGGGGACCGCATCAGTACTTCTCGAGCGGGCGGCCGACCGATCGAAGCCGGATCCTTGCGGCGGCTCCGGCGAATAATAGCCGGCGGCGCTTCTTGGCATCGATTTCCACATGCGCGTCGGGCGGCACCAGTTCGTCGGGAATGGGCAACGCGCTCGACGATCTCGATCCCTTGCGAGACCAGCGCGTCGTGTTTCATGTCGCTCATGGACACGAAGCGGTCGATGCGCGCGCAGGCCGAGCCAATGGATCGGGTCCGGCATCAGCTGCTGGAAGCGCGCGTCCTGCACGCCGGCGACGCATTCGGTGCGCTCGAAATAGGTCGCGGCCAGGTCGCCGCCCTCCTGGCGCTTGCGCGCGTTGTAGACCAGGAACTTGGTGACCTCGCCGAGCGCGCGGCCTTCCTTGCGGTTGTAGACGATGACGCCGAGCCCGCCGTCCTGCGCCGCGCGGGCGCATTCCTCGATGCCGTGAATCAGATACGGCCGACAGGTGCAGATGTCGGAGCCGAACACGTCCGAGCCGTTGCATTCGTCATGCACCCGGCAGGTGATCTTGGTGCGCGGATAGGCCAGTTTGGTCGACGTCGCCGAAGAGATAGACCGTGGTGCCGCCGATCGGCGGCAGAAACACATGCATGTCGGGACGCGTCACGAGTTCGGGAAACATGCCGGCCGTCTGCTCGAACAGGACGCGGCGCAGCTGCGTCTCGATGGTGCCGAATCGCTCCGCAACGCCGGGCAGATACCAGACCGGATCGATCGCGACCTTCGACGACCGACAAGCTGCCGTTCTGATGGATGTGGACGCCGTCGGCCTTCAGACGGCCGGCGCGGATCGCATCCCGCATCTCGATAAGATCGAGCCGCGCCCGCGTCACCGCGATGGTCGGGCGGATGTCCTCGCCTTCGGCGATCTCGGTCTTGAACGTATCGGCGACGAGATGGCCCCACGGATCGAGCGAAACGATGCGCCGCGGCTCCGACCATTGCGGGAACGGACCGATGGTCGCGGCCGGATGCGTATTGGTGAGGTCGGCCCGGCGGATCGGATCGAGGGCGCCGGCGGAAACTGCAAGGGCACGGTAGAGCGCGTAGGACCCGCCGTGAGCGCCGATGACGTTACGATGCTGCGGCCGTGACACTGTGGCGATGATCGGTCCGCGCTCGCGCGCCGTCGGTGCGCCCCAATGAATCGGAAATCGCGCTTTCCCGCCCGGCTCCGGATGCGACGTGAGGCGGATATGGTCCGTTCGGTTGGAATTCATTGCGGCACCAGAAAAAAAAGATGAGCCGCCCGCCCCCGCGGCAGGTCGGTTCGCGTGCTTGTTGCGAAAGAGCGGAGCTGTTCTTGGTAAACAGCCAGTTTACAGGCGCTCCACCGCGCTAAATATAGCTACGGAATGCCTTTTGCGCCATTGGGATTTCAGGGGAAAGCGGCGCCGGAGCATCCCCGCTGGATCACCTCCCCTCCAGGGGAGGGTGGTGTTAGGCGATCTTCGGCTCCCAGCGGGGAGCCTGAGCGAGTTCGGCCACTTCGCTTGACGCGTCGATGACGCGCATGAGGGCGCGCAACGCCTCCGGGACGCCCTGGCGGGTCGCAGCGGAAAGGACCAGGGGTGTCTTCTTGGCGGCGCGCTTGAGGCGGGCCGTCTGCTCCTTGAGCGCGTCCGGGGTCAATGCATCGATTTTGTTGAGGGCAACGATTTCCGGCTTTTCGGCGAGGCCGTGACCATAGGCGACAAGCTCCTCACGCACGGTCTTGTAGGCCTTGCCGGCATGTTCGCAGGTGCCGTCAACGAGATGCAGCAGCACGCGGCAACGCTCCACGTGACCGAGGAAGCGGTCGCCGAGGCCCGCCCCTTCGTGCGCGCCGGCGATGAGGCCTGGAATATCCGCGAGCACGAACTCGCGGCCATCGATCCCGACCACGCCGAGTTGCGGATGGAGCGTTGTGAACGGATAATCGGCGATCTTCGGCCGGGCGGCGCTCACCGCGGCGAGGAACGTCGATTTGCCGGCGTTTGGCAGCCCGACAAGGCCGGCATCGGCGATCAGCTTAAGGCGCAGCCAGATGGTGCGCTCTTCGCCGGGAAGTCCCGGATTGGCGCGGCGCGGCGCCCGATTGGTCGAAGACTTGAAGTGCGCATTGCCAAAGCCGCCATTGCCGCCCTTTGCGAGGACGACACGGTCGCCCAACTCCACGAGGTCGGCCAGCAGCGTCTCGTTGTCCTCGTCAAAAATCTGCGTGCCCTTTGGGACCTTGAGCACAACATCCGCCCCGCCGGCGCCCGAGCGGTTCTTGCCCATGCCGTGGCCGCCGGTCTTGGCTTTGAAATGCTGCTGATAGCGATAGTCGATCAGCGTGTTGAGGCCGTCCACGCATTCGGCCACGACGGCGCCGCCGCGGCCGCCGTCGCCGCCATCGGGTCCACCGAACTCGATGAACTTCTCCCGCCGAAATGAAACGCAGCCCGCGCCGCCGTTGCCGGAACGGATGTAAATCTTGGCCTGATCGAGGAATTTCATCTCTTGCGATCCATGTCGCCAGGCCGCATCCGCATAGCCCGATTTCGATGCGGTGGCCGGCAAATTCGTTCCTGATATAATGCTGAAATCCGGCGACGGGGTAGCCGGCCTTCAACCAATTCCGGCGGAGAACGCGAGGCGTGTGGTCGGTCCTGAAGATTGCTGCGCGGGCGGGTATTTGGCGGACAACGGCGGAGCCGCGGCTCGTGGGACTCGCGACGCTCCTCGGGTGGGCCACCCTGCTCGCCGCGGTCCGAATCGCGTTTCAGTATATGGAGGCGGGTTCGGCACCCAATTTCAACCCGTACGGCCTCAACGCGATCGTCGCGTGGGTGGCGCTGGATTTGGTTATCGCCGGCCTCCTCGTGCGGCCGGCCGGGCGCATCACCGCGCTTTCGGCGATGATGGTGCTTTTGATCGTCGCGGGACTGGCAGCCGCCCCGGTGCGCTTCGGACTGCCGTGGCTCGCGGCGGCGCTCGGCTGGACCGACAATCGGATCGTCGTGATCGCGACCGTCGCGATTTTTGTCCTCGAAATCGTATGGTGGTTTGGCGCCATGGTGTGCGTGCTGCGCAGCCTCGAAGCGCAGTCGCGGGTTCACGCGGCGGCGAGGGTTGCTGCCGTGGTGATGGCCATTTTTGTCGTCAACACGGTGGTGCCGCACGCGCCCGTTTTCATTGCGCGCGATTTCGATATTCGGAACGCCAATTGGTGGGAGTACCTGCGTGCCCGCTTCGAGGCGGAGGCCCAAAATCAGGCGCCCAGCGCGCCGAAGCTGTCGCCCCGAGAAGCCTCACAGATCGAGCAGTCGCAGGGCGCGCTGGTAAAGGCCGAAGCCGATCGACTTGCCCCGCAACGCGACGGCGTTACCGACGTCTATGTCATCGGTGTCGCCGGCTGGGCCGATCAGGATGTTTTCGTCAAGGAGCTCGACGGCGCGCTGGCCCAGATCGGGAACGTCCTGCCGATCAAGGACCACGTTGTTCGCCTCATCAATCACCGCGAGACGATGGCGAACGTGCCGCTCGCCAATCTGGCGAACTTTGTCGCCGCCGCGCACGCCGTCGGCGAAGCGATGGACAAGGATGAGGACATCCTGCTCCTGCTGATGACCTCGCATGGCGGCCAAAGCGGCTTCGCCCTGCAGCTGCCGGGCAGTCCGATGATCGAACTGACACCGCAGCAGGTCGCATCCACGCTCGACGCCGAAGGCATCAAGAACCGGATCGTGATCGTGTCAGCCTGCTATTCCGGTATCTTCGTGCCCCCGCTCGCGAACGACGACACCATCGTGATGACCGCGGCCGATGCGAGAAGCACCTCGTTCGGGTGCGCGCCCGAGCGGGAATGGACTTACTTCGGCGACGCGCTGTTCAAGCAGAGCATGCTGCCCGGCGCGGACTTCCAGCAGGCGTTCGAACATGCCCGTGTGCTGATCCGCGGTTGGGAGATGATGGATCACGTCGCGCCGTCCAATCCGCAAGGCCATTTCGGTCCGGCACTCGTCGAAAAGCTCGAAGCGCTGTTTCGGCCGACGGCAAGCGCCGCCGCGCCGGAGAACCGCTGAGCAAGCTTTATTCGCCAAGCTCCGTGATCAGCGCTCGGCGCGCCGCGTCGGCTTGCGTTTCGGCGGCGCGGCACGCGCCTTGAGCGAAGCCCAGGCGCTCCGCTCGAGGCGGAACCGATCGAGCGGCGCTGAGGAATTGATCGCTTGCACGCGGAGCAGACTGACGCCCGTCCACTCAAAGCCGCACTTCTCCAGAACGCGCCGCGATGCCGGATTGCTGACGAGCGCACCGGAGGTCAGCGCTGCATAGAAATGATCGGAGAAGGCGTGGTCGACGAGCGCGCGCGCAGCCTCGGTCGCATAGCCGTTGCCCCAGAACGGCACGCCGATCCAATAGCCGATTTCCGGAACGCTGTTTCTCAATTCATAGCCGCAGCCGCCGATGATCTCGCCGCCGGCGGTAATGAGAAATGACGCTGCCCCCTCAGCGATGACGCCATCGATCCATTCGCGGGCGTCGTCGAGCGTATAGGGATGCGGGATGCGCCCGGTCTTCTCGGCAATACGACGGTCACTGATGATCGCGACAAGGGTCTTGGCGTCCTCGTGACGCGGCGCGCGCAGCACGAGCCTCTCGGTCTCAAGCACAGGGCTTGGCGCGGCGATATTCTCCCGGAGCGGTCTGTCGATCAGCGACATGGGTTCCTCAGCTGGGTTCCTCGGCTCTCAAAAATCAAAAAGGGGGCCGGTGCGCCGGCCCCCCTTTGATCGAACCTTGAAGGTCCACCGGGTGATCGACGTACCGGCGGACCTTGATGTGATCCACCGTCTATTCGGCCGCAGCCTCCATCGGTACGACGGAGACGTAGGTGCGGCCCTTGGCTTTCGTACGGTACTCAACGCGACCGTCGATCAACGCGAACAGCGTGTAATCGCGGCCGACGCCGACGTTGTTGCCCGGGTGCCATTTCGTGCCATGCTGCCGCACCAGGATATTTCCGGCGAGACAAGCCTCGCCGCCGAAACGCTTCACGCCAAGGCGCTGGCCCGGGGAATCGCGGCCGTTGCGCGAGGATCCGCCTGCTTTCTTGTGCGCCATGATGGTCTCCGTTCTATTTCGTCATTCGTTCGAATTCGTGACAATCCGCGCTCACATTATAGAGAGCACGGACCTGCCATTTCAGCCCGCGGCGTCGGCCGCCTCGGCGGGCTTCGGCGCCGCTTGCCGTTTCGGCCGGGGCGGCGGAGTCTGCGACGGCTTGCGGCCCTCGGTCAGGATCTCGGTGATCCGCACCAGCGAGAATTCCTGGCGATGGCCGCGCTTGCGCCGCGAATTCTTGCGGCGGCGCTTCTTGAAGGCGATGACCTTCGGCCCGCGCCCATGGTGAAGCACTTCGGCCGCGACCATGGCACCGGCAATCGTCGGCGTTCCGACCAGCGGCGAATCGCCGCCCACCGCCAAGACCTCGCCAAATTCAACGACGCTGCCCGGCTCGCCCTCGAACTCGGGCAACCTCAAGCAAATCTTCAGCGACAACGCGGTACTGCTTGCCGCCCGTTTTGATGACCGCGAACATCTTTCTTCCTCGTGTTCGTACCCGATGCGCGGTCGCAGCGCGGCCGGATCGGCTTCTTTCGATCAGGATTTTGCTCAGTCGTCATGCGCATTTGAGCCCACGACAAAAAGTGCGCGGGTCGCTGCCGACCCGCGTTCGCGCGAATCTTATGATGGCTCGGCGCCCATCTGTCAACCGCGGGAAGCCTGGGCTTCATGCCCAGCCCCGAGGGTCAGGGCCTTGAAATAGGGCACAAATTGGTCAGTGCAATTGCAGCGTTACCACATGGCGAAAAGTCGTTTCACCGATCGCCGTCGGGTATATCGTTGCCGGCGCCGCGACGGGCAGTTGGAGACCCTTTACGAATGCGGAAGCTTCTGGTGGCGGCGGCCCTCGTCGTGTCGTGCGCCGCGCAGGCACAGGAAAACTGGCCACAGCGGCCGGTAACGGTTGTGGTGCCGTTCAGCGCCGGCGGGTCCGCCGACTTGATCGGGCGCCTGATCGCGGCACGGCTGCAAGCGAAGATTGGCGCGCCGTTCGTGGTCGACAATAAGGGCGGGGGCGGCGGCACCATCGGCGCGGGTTTCGTCGCCAAAGCGGCCAACGACGGCTACCCGCTGCTGATCGGGACCGCGAGCACCAATGCCATCAACGCTGCGCTCTACACGCGGCTCCCTTACGACGTCGAGCGCGATTTCGCGCCGATCTCGTTGCTGGTGCGATTGCCAAACCTGCTGTTCGTCAACCCGAAAGTGCCCGCGCGATCGGTGGGCGAGCTAGTCGCGTATCTCAAGGCGCGACCCGGACAGGCGAACTACGGCTCTTCCGGTATCGGCACGTCCTCGCATCTCTCGGTCGTGATGTTCGAGGCGGCGACCGGGACGCAGATGACCCACATTCCGTTCCGCAGCACTGCCGAGGAAATGAACAGCATGATCGGCGGCTTCCTCGATCTCGCCATCGACAGCATGACGACGACGTGGCCGCACGCAAAATCCGGCACGGTCCGCGCGCTCGCGGTGACGACGCCGCAGCGCGTCCGCTCTGCCCCCGATCTTCCAACCATCGGCGAGACGCTGCCCGGCTACGCGGCGACCGCGTGGCAGGGGCTCTATGCTCCCGCCGGCACGCCACGGCCGACCATCGAGCGGCTCGCCACGGAAGTGAAAGCTATTTTGGAAACGCCTGACGTCATTTCATCGCTGGAGGCAGTCGGTGCCGAGCCAGCGCCCATGATACCCGCCGAATTTGCGGCCTTCGCCAAGGCGGAACGCGCGAAATGGAAAGACGTCGTGCGGCTCTCCGGCGTACGCATCGACTGACGGCGCCGAGGATCGTTGCTCGTGAGTTCTGACCGCACCCGCCCGGCCAATTCCTACATCGGCAGCCCGATCGAGCGTATCGAGGACCTGCGGTTCCTGCGCGGGAAAGGGCAGTATGTCGACGACGTGAGCCCGCCGGGACTGCTGCACGCGTCGATCGTCCGCAGCGGGGTCGCCCATGGCCGCATCAGTGGTGTCGATCGTGCCGCGGCGCTGAAGCGGGAAGGGGTTCGCGCGGTCATCACGGCGGCCGACGTCGGATCGATCCCATTCATTCCGTTGCGCCAGGAACAGCTCGATTGTTTCAAGCCGTTCGAGCAGCCCGTCATCGCGACCGACACCGTGCGCTATGTTGGCGAGCCGGTCGCGGTCGTGGTGGCCGAAACCGCGGCCGCCGCCGAGGACGCGGCGGACATGGTCGTCATCGACATCGCGCCGCTCCCGGTGATTGCGGACCGCGAAGCGGCGGCGCGGGGCGACGCGGTGCTGTTCGCCGCGACCGCTTCCAATCACGCCGGCACCCTGACGGCGGTGAAGGGCGACGCCGACGCCGCGTTTCGCGCCGCGGCTTACGCCCGGCGCGAGCGCTTCACGGTGCAACGCCACACCGCAGTGCCGATGGAGCCACGCGGATTCGTGGCGGCCTGGACGGATGAGCGGCTGACCCTTTACGGCGCCGCGAAAGTGGCATTCACCAATCGTCGCATCCTCGCAAAGCAGTTCGGCATTGCCGAGGAGGCGATTCGGCTCGTGGAGAACGACGTCGGCGGCGGCTTCGGGGTGCGCGGCGAGTTCTACCCGGAAGACTTCCTGATCCCATTTGCCGCGCGCTTCGTCGGCGCGCCGGTGAAATGGATCGAGGATCGCCGCGAGCACCTGATCGCCACCAACCACGCCCGTGACCTTGCATGCGAACTCGAAATCGCCTGTGACCGCGACGGCACGATCCTGGCGCTCCGCGGTTACGCCGCGGCCGATGTGGGGGCTTATCTGCGCACCAACGGTGCGACCGGCCCGCGCAACACCGCACAGATTCTGTCCGGTCCCTATCGCGTGCCGAACATCCGCATGGAGGCGCTGCTTTACGTCACCAACAAGACGCCGGCCGGCACCTATCGCGGGCCGGGCCGATTCGAGGCCGACTTCTGCCGCGAGCGCCTGTTCGATCTCGCAGCCAACGATCTCGGCATCGACCGCGTCGAATTCCGCCGCCGCAATCTCCTGACCGAAGCCGAAATGCCCTGGTCACTCGCCAAGGTCGTCGAACTCGACCTCGATTCGGTGACCGATAGCGGCGAGTACCGCACGACGTTCGAACGCTGCCTCAAGGAAATCGGATGGGCGGAGAAGGCAAGGCTGATGGGCGCCCTGGTCGAAGGCCGCTATCACGGTCTCGCGATTGGCTGTTATTTCGAAGGCGGCGCGTCAGGGCCGAAGGAAACGGCGCGACTGACGCTGGAGCATGACGGCTCGATATCGGTGTTTGTGGGCTCATCGGCCAACGGCCAAGGGCTCGAAACCGCCTTCGCCCAAATCACCGCCGATGCACTCGAAATGCCGATCGAGCGAATTCGCGGCGTCTTTCACGGCTCGACCGACCTCTTGCGGGAAGGATTCGGCACTTACAGTTCGCGCTCGATCGTGATGGGCGGCTCGGCGATTCTCGATGCCGCAGGGAAGCTGCGCGACCTGATCCGCGCGGCGGCCGCGCGGCGGCTCGGCTGCGACCCGGCCGAGGTCAAGATCGCCGATGGCGCGGCGCGTACACCCGGGCGTCCCGCGCTGCCGCTCGCTGTCCTGGCGCAAGAGGTCGATACTCTCTCGGCCGACGGCGTGTACGGGAGTCCGCACCGTACCTACAGCTACGGGGCTCATGCCGCTCACGTGGCGGTCGATCCCCGCACCGGCCATGTTGCGGTCATTGATTACGTCGCCGTCGAAGATGTCGGGCGCATCATCAACCCGGCGATGCTGCACGGCCAGGCGGTCGGTGCCATCGTGCAGGGCCTCGGCGGCGTCTTTCTCGAACATCTCATCTACAACGAGCAGGGCCAGTTGCTCACCGGCTCGCTTGCCGACTACCTGATGCCGACCGCCAGCGATTTTCCCGCGGTGCGCGCCGTCGCGCTGGCCGAGAAGCCCGCGCCGCACAATCCCCTCGGCGCCAAGGGAGCCGGCGAAGGCGGCATCATTCCCGTCGGCGGCGTCATCGCGAATGCAGTTGCGGCCGCCTTGCGCCCGCTCGGCGTCGAGCCGCGCGACCTGCCGCTCTCGCCGCCGCGGCTGTGGGAACTGATCGAGGCGGCGGGACATGTGTCGCCGCGGCCGGGATAACGGGCCCCTTCGCGCGGCGTCTATCACGGCATGATCGCGAAGCTTTGCGCGGGTTCGCCGCGTTGCGCAATCTCCCACATTTTCGTGTAGGCCGCTTCGATGTTGCGACGAAAACGGTCGATGTCGAACAGCGGCGTGGTCGCAAGGTTGGCTTCGAGCCGCCTCGCGATACGCGCGAGTTCCGTAGGCTCGCGTGCGAGACGCAGGGCGAGTGCCTCGTAGTCGTCGAGGTTTTCGGTCACGAGGTCCGGCAACCCCACGGCATGGAGAAGGCTTCCGGCGACACGTCCCGCCATGGCGTGGCCCCGACACGTCAGCACGGGCAGTCCGGCACGCAGCGCGTCGGCTGCGGTGGTGTGTGCGTTGTAAGGCAGCGTGTCGAGGAAGAGGCTGGCGAGTTGATGACGGGCAAGGTGATCCGCAAAAAGCTGGGCCCGAGGCGCGAACACGAGGTGCACCGGATCGACGCCACGCGCCGCGGCCTCGCGCCGCAGATTGGTGGCCGTCGGTGCATCTGCTTGCGACAGCCACAGCACGCTGCCTTCGATGCGATCGAGCAGCCGCATCCAGACGTCGAACACCGGCGGAGCGATCTTGGCGTGATTGTTGAAGCAGCAGAACACGAAGCCCGCGTCGGGCAACCCGGCCTCGCGGCGGGTCGGCGCCGGCGGAATTTCCTCGCGCGATCCATTCGCCTGAAAACTGTCGGGCAGGTGGACGATTTTCTCAGTGAAATACGGTTGCCGTTCGAGCGGCAGCGCGATTTCATCGGCAACGATGTAGTCGATGAAGCCCGCGCCCATGGTGCCGGGATAGCCGAGATAGTTTACGGCGATTGGCGCCGGCCGATGGGCGAGAATGCGCGGCCGACAGCCATGAGTGTAGCCCATAAGGTCGATCACGATCTCGGTCTGGCGCTCGTGGAGCAGCGTCGCGACGGCACGGTCGCTCATCGAGCGGGCATCGTCGAAACGGTCGAAGGCGCCGACGAGCCGGGCACGCAATGCGCTGCCGTCATCGGGGCCGAGGGAGACGCCGGTCACCTCGAAACGGGCACGGTCATGCCGCTCGATCAGCTCGACCATGAGCTGGGCCACCGGATGCTGGCGAAAGTCCGCCGAAAGGTAGGCGAGCCGGATGCGGCCGTCGTCCCGCTGGGCTCCACGTGAGAGCGGCTGCGGCGGAGTGGTTATCCGCGAAACGGCATAGCGTCGGGCACAGTCCAGCTGCAGCGCTTCGTCATCGCAATATCGCAGCAGCGTCAGCGGCGGAATGACGGCGCTGCCGTCTGCAATGCGACGCCGCATCTCCGCTTCGATCTCGTCGCGCCGCGACCAGTCGCACACTCGGCTCGCGCAGTCGGCATAGCCACCGGGCGCGCCGGCGTGGCTTGGAGCAAGCGAGAGCGCCTTGGCATGGCTCGCTGCGGCGTCGGCGAGGCGGCCTTGTTCGGCGAGCAGATTGCCACGGTTGTAGAAGGCATCCGCATAGTCGGGCTTGAGGGCAATCGCCCGGTCCAAACTTGCCAGGCCTTCATCAAGGCGCCCGCAGGCGTACAGCACATTGCCCCGGTTGTTGAAGGCTTCCGCGATGCCGGGATTTAGCCCGATCGCGCGATCGCAGTCGGCGAGCGCTTCATCGAAACGCCGCAGATCGCTCAGCGCGACCGCGCGGTTGATGATGGCACGCACGAATGTCGGATTGAGTTCGATCGCCTTGCCGTAATCGACGAGCGCCTCTTCGAGCGCGCCGCGCTGCTTGAGCACATTGCCGCGACTGGCGTAGGCGTCAGCGTGATTGGGCTTCAGCGCGATGGCACGTTCAGCGCTTGCCAACGCGTCGTCGAAGCGCCCGAGTTCGAACAGGGCCGCCGCGCGGCTCGACCACGCCTCGGCGTGGTCAGGCTTGAGCGCAAGCGCCTTGTCGGAGCTTGCCAGCGCCTCGTCGAACCGGGCGAGCGCTGCAAGCGCGACACTGCGATTGCTGTGCGCGAAAGCATCGGCCGGTTCGAGCGCGAGCGCGGCGTCGAACTGCCGGACCGCCGCCGCGGCATCGCCGCGTTGGAACTTCAGCACGCCGAGAAGGTGCACGCTCGCCGCATGTCCAGGGCTCGCCGCGATGATCTCGGCATAAAGCCGCTCAGCCTCCGCCAACTGGCCGGCTTGATGAAGCGCGAGGGCGCGGGCACACGCCTGCGGCACGTCGAATGCCGCCGGCGCGCTCATCAATAATCCACCCGGACGAGATAGAGCCCGTCAGCCGGCGCCACGGGCCCACAAGCCTTGCGGTCGCACGCCGCGAGCACCAACGCCATATCCTCAGAGAGCCATTTGCCGTCGCCGACCTGCACCAGCGATCCGACCATCGATCGCACCTGATGATGCAGGAATGAGCGCGCTGCCGCGAAAATGCGGACCTCGTCACCCTCGCGTTCCACGTCGAAGCGATCAAGCGTCTTCATCGGCGATTTCGCCTGGCACTCGGCAGCACGGAAGGTCGTGAAATCGTGGTGGCCGAGGAGGTGCCGCGCACCCTCCTGCATGGCCGCGATATCGAGCGGACGCGGCACCCGCCACGCCCGGCCGACATCGAGCGCGAGCGCGGCGCGGCGGTTGACGATCCGATAGAGATAATGGCGCCGGCGCGCCGAGAAGCGGGCATCGAAATCGTCGGCCGCAAGCGCCGCTTCGAGCACGGCGATCGGGTGCGGCCGCAGGTGAGCATTGATGGCGTCACGCACCGTGTCCGTGTCCCACGCCTTCGCTAGATCGATGTGCGCGACTTGACCGAGCGCATGGACGCCCGCATCGGTGCGGCCGGCGCCGCGCACATCGACGGCTTCGTCACAGAACGCGGCGATCGCATCCCGCAGCACGCCCTGGACCGACACGCCATTGTCCTGGACCTGCCAGCCCACGAACGGCGCGCCGTCATATTCGATTGTGAGCTTGTAGCGCGGCATCGACTCGTTTCCGCGACCGGTTATCACGCAAAGCGCGTGCCGGCGGCAAGCGGGCTGCCGCGCAGAAACTCCTCCGCCTTCATCGGCTGGCGGCCCGCGCGCTGGAGTTCGAGAATGCGCACTGCGCCGTCGCCGCAGGCGATTGTGAGCCGATCGTCCAGAACGGTGCCGGGCGCTCCGGTCCCCTCGCCGCGTGTGGTACGCAGCACCTTGACGCGGCCGCCGGCATCCGGCCCCTCGAACCAGGCGCCCGGAAACGGCGACAGGCCACGGCAGTGGTCGTGCACCGTCTTCCACGACTTCGACCAGTCGATTCGCGTCTCGGCTTTGTCGATCTTGGCGGCGTAGGTGACGCCATCCTCGGCCTGCGGGGTCAGTTGCAGCAATCCGCGTTCGAGTGCGCCGAGCGCGCGCGCCATGAGGTCAGCGCCACGGCGCGCCATCTCGTCGTGCAGCTCGCCCGCGGTCATATCGGCGCCAATGGCGATAGGCTCGGCAAGGGCGATCGGCCCGGTGTCGAGGCCTTCCGCCATTTGCATCACGGTCGCTGCCGTGGCCGTGTCGCCCGCCATGATGGCGCGGTTGATCGGCGCGGCGCCGCGCCAGCGCGGTAGCGCGGAAGCATGCAGGTTGAAGCAGCCGAGAGGCGGTATCTCGAGAATGGCTTTCGGCAGGATGAGGCCGTAGGCCACCACCACGGCCGCGTCCGCCCCGTAGGCGCGAAATGTGTCTGCGGCTTCGGGCGTGCGCAGTGATTTCGGCGTCAGCATCTCCAGGCCAAACCTCCGCGCCTCGCGCTCGACCGGACTTGGCCGCAGCTCCATCCCGCGCCCGGCCGGCTGCGGCGCGCGCGTATAAACAGCGGCGATGTCGTGCCCAGCTCCGACCAACTCGACCAGCGTCGGCACCGCGAAGTCCGGCGTTCCCATGAAGACGAGGCGGAGAGACATTGGTGACGGGGGCCGTTACGAGCTAGCTTTGGACGATTGCATCAAATGGATTGATCAAGTCGAGACCAAGATCGGCAAAGTCATCCGTATCCCGCGTGGCCAGACTCATGCCATGGGCAAGAGCAATTCCGGCAATCAGGACATCCATTGGTTCCATGCGCCGTCCCGCCTTCTGCCGGCGTGCAGCCAAGCGTCCAAATTCGTGCGTCGCCGCGATGTCGAGCACAAGGACCCGCCCGCGATAGACCTCAGACTCAAGGCGATCGACCCATTCTCGCAATCGCTCTTTGCGAGGGCCTGGAGCTAGTAGTTCAACGCCGAAACGCAATTCGGCGAAGGCGGGTGTGCAGAGGTAAAGCGAGTCCGCCGGCTGCGCGTTCAACCGAGCCCGAACTCGAGTATCAGGTTGGGCCTTCCAACCCTCCGAGACCACGTTTGTGTCGAGTAAGATCATTCAAACTTGGGAGGTTCTGGAAAGTCCCCCCTGTACTCAAAAACCAGATCGTCACCGCGGTCTTCTGGACGAATTGAGTTGAACATTTCAGATCCCAATTTTCGCCCGCTGATATCCGGTGCCAAAGCTTTTGAGAGCAGCGCCTTTGCCTCGTCCGACAGGCTCTGACTATGCTTCTCGGCACTTGCCGCGAGACGGCGCCTAAGCTCGGGATCAATGTTCTTGATGACCAAGTCAGTCATAAATGTCTGTTCCTTTGATTCATCTATACCATAACTTCCCTTTCCGTTTCGTCCTTGGTTAGCTGTCTTGCTCCGCGCGCTTCGCCGCCTTGGTGAATTTCTTCACGATGCGGTCGCGTTTGAGCTTGGAGATGTGATCGATGAACAGCACGCCGTTGAGGTGATCGACTTCGTGCTGAATGCAAGTTGCAAACAGGCCGTCCGCTTCTTCCTCGTGCGCGTTGCCTTCGAGGTCCAAGTACTTGACCTTCACGCGCGCCGGCCGTGTCACGTCCTCGTGGACGTCGGGGATCGAGAGGCAACCCTCCTCGTAGGGCGAGGTCTCGTCCGAGCGCCACACGATTTCCGGATTGATGAAGGTCTTGGGCTCCGCGTGCTCCTCGCGCTTGGACAAATCCATCACGACGACGCGCGACGCCACCCCGACCTGGATGGCGGCAAGACCGATGCCGGGCGCTTCGTACATCGTCTCGAACATGTCCTCGACGAGCTTGCGCACGCCGTCGTCGATCTTGGCAACGGGCTTCGAGACAAGCCGAAGCCGCTTGTCGGGCAAGATGAGGATGTCGCGTAGGGCCATGTTGGGGGCGATGTAAGGGCAGAGGGCGGCGGGGTCAATGCGGGGGACCCCGTAATCCCCTGTGGGACATCACCTTTCGCCAGAAAGGTAAGCCGGTCGATCAACGCCACTACCGTGCGGACGCAAGCGCGGCTTCCGGCTCCTTCGCGGCCTGACCTGCTCCTTGGCGGCCTTGGTGCCCCTCCTGCCGTCCTCCTTTTCGCCGCGGCTTGACCAGGCGTGCACAGACGAAATTGAGCGCAGCGACCCCAAGACCCGCCGTAAGCACGAGCCAACCCGGTCGGATCATGTCGAAGTCGATGTCGAACTCGAAATCGGTCTGCAGGACCACCAGCGGCGAAACGTTGAAAACGATGGCGATGCCAATGGCCTCGGCGATGGCTGTCAGCGTCGCCACCACAACTGCAAGTCCCGTGAGCGCGAGCGTCGAGAGTTCGCCCCGCCCGGCCCACCTCTTGGTCATGATGCGGTAGCCGATCAGCCACGTGAACAGGCCGGCGGTGAAAGTCGGAACGCTGACATCGGCCTTGGTCTGCTGGAAGTAGTGGATCAGCGCCAGCACCCCGATGATGTAAACGAGGCTGTGAAGCCGTTGCCAGCCGCGGGCGCCAAGACGGCGCACCATCGCGTCGGTCGAGGTAGCGGCAAGCGCCGCAAGTCCCATCAGCGCCGTGAACCCGATGATCAGGTAAATACGGTGGATGATTTCGCTCGCGACCTTGGTCAGGTCGAACATCTGGTCGGCGGTATAGAGCGAGATATGGGCGACGCCATAAAGGAACGCCCCGACGCCCAGCATCCGTCGCACATCGATGAGCGCGCCGAACCGGGTGATGCGGCGCATCGGCGTCACCGCAAGCGTTGCCAGGATGAAGACGAGCATCCAGAAGCCGGCGCGGTGGATGAGGTCGTTGATCGGGCGGGCGCCGTGGATGATGCTGTCCGCGTCCCACAGCGCTTTCGCGACCGGCGCCAGCAGTAGCGCGAGCGTTGCGATGCGCAACAGCGATAGCTTACCGCGCCGATCGCGCCAGACCTGGAGCTTCGTCAACATCGCCTGCAAATAGCATTCCGGGCCGCGCTCCGCCATTCACGAGGATGCGGTAAAATGGCAAAAGCGGATGACGCGTTCGTGAGACACCGCTATGAGGGTGATCGGGCGGCCGCGGGGGCGATCTGCCCGTGGGGAATCTCCGATGAGCGGGGCCATTGACCGGCCCATCCGGGCTTTCGCAGGAGCGGCCATCATGGCGGCCGTGCTTGCGAATTGCTCAGCGCTCGGATCGCACACGCATGAGGCGCGTGAGGCCCGGCTGAATGTTGTTCCTGAGAATTACAAAGCCGATATCCTGGCCGCGCTCCATCCCTACCTCATCGATCCGACCAATGTTCGCGATGCGTCTATTGCCGATCCGGCCATCAAGCCGATCGGCACGCAGAACCGATATGTCGTCTGCGTCCGCCTCAATGCCAAGAACGGCGACGGCCGCTATACCGGCGGCCGCGAGATGATGGCGGTGTTCGCGTCGGGGCGTTTCGATCAGTTCATCGACCCGGCCTCCCAACCGGGCCAGGCCACGGTCACGACCCTGGTCAAGGACACCTGCGGGTCGGCGGACTACAAACCTTTCCCCGAGCTCGAGGCGCTGAAGCGATAGGGCATGCCCGCGCCTCAGGCGTAATAGTCGGCGGCCACCGTCTGGTCAGCCGGTTCCTCGCGCGCCACAAGCTTCATCACCGCGCTCAGACCGATCGCAACGACAAGGTTGAGGATCAGGGTGTAGACGGCGATATAGCCCGGGAAGGAGTGGCCGAACAACGTGAACGTATAGCTCGGCGTGAGGTTCACCAGCCACGCGAGCCAAGTGCCCGAGATCATGCCGACGGCCCAGCCGACCAGTTGCGCCCATGGATTGAGCCAGCGCGTGTAGAGGCCGATCAGAACCGCAGGGACCGTCTGGATCATCCAGATGCCGCCCAGCAGCTGGAAATTGATGGCGTAGGCCGGCGGCAGGAAGATGATGAACACCAGGGCGCCGAATTTAACCACGAGCGAAACCCATTTGGCCATCTGGGCCTCGTGCCGATCGGATGGGTTCGGATTGATGAATTCGCGGTAGACGTTCCGCGTAAACAAATTGGCGGCGGCGATCGACATGATCGCTGCCGGCACCAGGGCGCCAATCCCGATTGCAGCAAACGCAATGCCCACGAACCAACTCGGGAAGCTGTGCAACAGCAGGGCCGGGATCGCGAAGTTGTTCTTGAACTGACGGAAGCCCTCCTGGAATTCGGGAAGCTTGTCGACGCCCGCCGCGATCGCAAAGAAGCCCAGCAAGGCCAGCAGGCCGAGCATCAAGGAATAGGCGGGCAACAGCGCCGCATTGCGACGCACGGCGTGTCCGCTGCTGGCACTCAGGATCCCGGTCAGCGAATGCGGATAGAGCAGCAGCGCCAGCGCCGAGCCCAGCGCGAGGGTTGCGTAGATGCTGTAAGCGCCCGTGGAGTTCGGCGGCGGCATCGCGAGCAGCAGCTTCGCGGGTGGAACGGCGGAAAAGATCTTGTCGAAACCACCAAGCTGGATCGGGATGACGATGATGGCCACGAAGGCGGTCAGATAGATCAATACGTCTTTCACGACGGCGATCGCCGCCGGGGCGCGCAGTCCACTGGAGTAGGTGAAGGCCGCGAGGATGACGAAGGCGATGATCAGCGGAATGTCGCCGACGATGCCTTCACCCGTGATGCCCAAAGCGCCGATCACCACCTGAAGCCCGATGAGCTGCAGCGCGATGTAGGGCATGGTCGCGACGATGCCGGTGACGGCGACGGCAAGCGCCAGCCAACGGTTGCCGAAGCGGCCGCGGACAAAATCCGCGGCAGTGATGTAGCCGTGCTTATGCGAAACGTACCAGAGCCGCGGAAATATGATGAACAACAGCGGATAGATGATGATCGTGTATGGGACCGCGAAGAACGCGAGCGCGCCGGCGCCGAATGCGAGCGCAGGCACGGCGATGAAGGTGTAGGCGGTATAGAGATCTCCACCCACCAGGAACCAAGTGATCAAAGTGCCGAAGCGTCGGCCGCCGAGACCCCATTCGTGGAGCAGGTCGAGATCGCCCTTGCGCCAATGTGCGGCAGCAAAGCCGAGCCAGGTAATGAAGAGGAACAGCGCTATGAAGACCGTAAGCGCGACCCAGTTCAGTTCCATCCTTTATGTCCCTCGGATACTCGACCGCTTCTTGCCACGTACTGTGCTCTTGCTGATTTGCCCTGGTGCGCCGTTTTCAGCTGGTTCGCTCGGTTGCGAAATAGACAATGGCAGTCACGGCCGCACCGAGGATCACCAGTGCCAGCTGAAACCAGTAGAAGAAGGGAAGACCGATGAAGCGCGGTTCGTCGAAGTTGTAGAGGGGGACCCACAACGTCGGCACGAATTGCAGCAGGAGCAGCAAATACCACCAGCTCCACGCACGACCGTGGCCGTTCTCCATGCAGCGTCTCCTCGGCCCTGCCGGCATTTCGGCTGCCGGTTACAGGCAAGCACTCACGTCAGACGGCATAACGCGCCGTCCGACCTTTAGTTAGCTGCGAAGTTGCCGCTGTCCAGCCCCAATCCCTGCGCTGCGGGAATATCTCCCGCCGGCATCAACGCCCGGCGCGCATACGATCGAGGAGCTCGATCGTCGGGTAGGAGTCAGCCGGCATGCCGAGCTTGATCTGCATCGCGCGCGTCGCGGCCCGCGACGACAAGCCGAGCTTGCCGTCGGCGCCGCCGACGTCATAGCCGGCCTTGATCAGCAGCAGTTGGAGTTCTTTCGCTTGCTCGAAGGAGAGCGGCGGCGGGGGTGTGCCATTGCCGCGCTGCATCGCGGGAGCGCCGGCGAGCCGGGTCGCGTAATAGGCGGCGGTCGTCGCATAGACGAGCGAGCTGTTCCACTTCAGGTAGACCTGGAAATTGTCGTAAGCCAGGAATGCCGGCCCGAAACGGCCCATGGGAAGAACCAGCGAGGCTTTGAGGTCCCGCTTCTGCAACGGGTGGCCGTCCGCCTGGGTGACGCCCCACTGCGACCACTCGGCGAGGGTGTGCTGAATTGATAGGTCTGCTTGGTCCCACGGCATCTTCGCCGGCACCCGGACTTCCTGCAGCCACGGCTCGCCGCGTTTCCAGCCAAGGCTCACGAGGTAATTGCCGGTCGATCCGATCACGTCCGACACGCTGCGCAAGAGATCGCGTTTGCCATCGCCATCGTAGTCGACCGCCCACTTGTAGTATTCGGACGGCATCATCTGGGTCTGGCCAAGTTCGCCTGCCCACGAGCCGATCATTTCGGCGGGAGCGAGATCGCCGCGCTCGATCAGGCGCAGCGCATCAAACAGGTGGCCGCGGAACATATCGGCGCGCCGACAGTCATAGGCGAGCGAGACCAGCGAGCGCAGCGAATTGTCCTTGCCCATGCCGGCGCCGAAATCGCTTTCGAGCGCCCAGAACCCGGTAATGACCGCCGCCGGCACGCCGTATTGCTTTTCCTCCCGTTCGAAGATCGCCTGATATTTTTTGATCTTGTTGGGGCCCTCCGTCATCCGGTAGGGCTGCAGCATCTTTCCGGAGAATTCGAGGAAGGTCTGCGTGAAGATACGCTGGCCGCGGTCAATGTTGATGATCCGCTGCTCGTAGACGAGGTAGGGCGAGGCCGCCTCGATGGCGCGACGTGAAATGCCCTGCGCCGCGGCTTCCGCTTTGAAACGGCCGAGCCAGCTTTCAAAGCTGCCGTTGTCGCGGCAGTCCGCCGCGAGAGCGCTCGTCGCCGACGCCAAAGCCGCCGCGAGCGCAGCTGCAACATAAGAAATGCGAATGCGTTTCATGGCCCACCCCCATCGATCATCCGATGCATGGCTCTAGAAAGTCACGAATTTTCCACGGCATCCCCGCGGGAAAAGCTCGTCGATTCCCACCACAGCCGCAAATCAGCCTGAAATTGCAGCGCCCTTATGGCAGTCACGCGCGGCCGAACATCCGGCGGATCGCCTGCCACAGCACGCTCGCCATCAGCGAAAACCCGGAAATCGGCTTGGCCGCCGCAGGAGGCGGGGCGGGGGGTGGTGTTGGGCTTGCGGCTGGCGAGGGGGCTGAGGCCGGCGCGGCCGCGGAAGCCGCAGGAACAGCCGGGGCAGGCGCCCGGGGCGGTACGGCCGGGGCGGCGGCGGGTGCGCCCGTTTGCGCGAGCTGGGCTTTAAGATTGTTAGCGAATTGCGTGATGATTTGCCCGGCCGTTATCTGGATGATCCCGACCCCGCGGCCGTATTGCGCCACAGCGCCCGACAGCGTCAGGTTGGTGTGAACCAGCACTTTGGTGCCGATACCCGACGGCTCGAGGTGGAATGACGCCGTCGCGTTCGCGGCCCCGCGGCCCTTCGCATCGCTACCTTGAGCGGCGACGCGGGCGGTATGGGCGGCGTCATCAATCTCGTCGAACTTGACGGTTCCGGCAAACGCGAGAGCGACCGGCCCGAGCCGCACCCCGATTTTGCCCTTGTAGGTGCGATCGTCGACGACTTCGGTCAGTTCCGCGCCGGGCATGCACGGCGCGATCCGCCTGATGTCCATCAGCACCTTCCAGGTATCATCAACCGGCAACGGCACCTCGAACGAATTATCGAATTCCATTACTCACGCTCCAGAACTCCACTTCGGGTGGGTGCAACCTCATAATCTTTCGTAGCCCGGATGAAGCGAAGCGAAATCCGGGAAAGGCCTCGCGACATCGGGTTGGCTGTCCCCGGATTGCGCTTCGCTCCATCCGGGCTACGACCATCGGCCCGCGCATATCACTCGGCGGCGGCGGTTGCGACGCCGCCGTGGGCGTGCGACCAGCCGGCGGGGTCATGCATGAACTTCTCGACCTCTGCGAGCATCTTCGGTTCGAATTTGTTCGACGCTTTGGCGACCCGCAGGATATCCCACCAGGTCGCAAGCCAATGCATCGCGATGCCGAGGTCGGCAAGAATTTTACGGCCCTCAGGGTAGATGTCATAGAAGAAGAACACGAAGATGTGGTCGACGGTCGCGCCCGCCTCGCGCAGCGCGTTGCAGAAGTTGACCTTGCTGCGGCCGTCCGTCGTGAGGTCTTCGACCAACAAGATGCGCTGGCCCGCGGAGATGTCGCCTTCGATCTGGGCGTTGCGGCCGAAGCCCTTGGCCTTCTTGCGCACGTAGAGCATCGGCAAGTCGAGCTTGTCGGCCATCCACGCCGCAAACGGGATGCCCGCAGTCTCGCCGCCCGCGACGGCATCGAATTGCTCGAAGCCCGCCTCGCGCATGATGACCGATGCGCCAAAATCGATGAGCGTCCGGCGCACGCGCGGAAACGAGATCAGGCGCCGGCAATCCGTATAGACAGGACTTGCCCAGCCGGAGGTGAAGATGAAGGGCTTGTCGGTCATGAACCGGACCGCCTCCACTTCAAGCAGCATTTTTGCCGTCAGATCGGCGATGACCTGACGGTCGACGAAATTCGTGCTCATCGGCGGGCCTCGTCTCTCACCCCAGCCGCGCGGCCTCGTCTTGACCGTTGCGAGCGGGGACGTCTGAAATGGTCACAGCTTTTGCCGGCGATCAAGCACCGCGGGCGCATTTGTCAACCGTCGCTCGATCGATGGTGCGATTCGGATTTCGTTTGCCACAATTGCGGCCGTTTCGTCAGCGTCATTGACGGCGATCGATCGCGGCTGCACCGTCCGCCGCGAATCATCTCTCGGAGAAAACACCATGTCGCTTGATACCGACTACATCGTCGATCGCCGGCGCATGCGGCGCAAGCTTACCTTTTGGCGTGTCCTTGCGGTTCTGATCGCCATCATCGGCGTCGTGGCGATCGCGGCACTGACGCGTGGCAGCGCCGAGTTGTCGGGCCCGCTCGCGCGCTCGCTGACGCCGCAAATTTCGCGGGTGACAATTCGCGGATTGATTCGTGAGGACCAGGAGCGCGCGCGGGCGCTGCAGAACCTTGCGGAGTCGAGCAACACCCGCGCGGTGATCATCCATATCGACAGCCCCGGCGGCACCACTGCCGGCTCCGAGGAGCTCTACGACTCGCTCCGTCGCGTCGCTCAACAAAAACCGACCGTGGTGGTGGTGGACGGCGTGGCGGCATCGGGTGCCTACATGGCTGCCATCGCAGCCGATCACATCTTCACGCAGAACACGTCGCTGGTCGGCTCGATCGGTGTGTTGTTCCAGTATCCGAACGTGACGGACCTGCTCAAGAATGTTGGCGTGAAGGTCGAGTCCATCAAATCGTCACCGCTCAAAGCCGCGCCGAACGGCGTCGAACCGACGAGTCCCGAAGCGCAGGCCGCGATCGAATCGCTGGTGCTTGACACCTTCGCTTGGTTCAAGGGCTTGGTGCAGGATCGCCGCAAGCTCGATGGCGAGGCACTCGACCGCGTAACCGACGGTCGTGTGTTCACCGGCCGCCAGGCGATCGAGGTGAAGCTCGTCGACGAACTCGGACGCGAGCGGGACGCGATCGATTGGCTGGCGAAGACAAATCATATCGATGCCAAGCTGCCGGTGCGGGATTGGCGCCTGCATTCGCGAATCGGTGATCTGTCGTTCCTTCATTTGGCTGTCGCAAAGGTGCTCGATAGTGTCGGCCTTGCCTCACTGATGCAGACATTCGAAAGCTCCGGTGCACTGCACACTTTCGAAGAACTCAACCTTGACGGCATGTTATCGCTTTGGCACCCTTCCAACGGCGGTTGACCAGAGTTGGGGCCTTGTTCGATAGACGCGCATGAGAGAGCGCGTTGCCGGCGCGCGGCCTATGGCGGGAGCGGCGTCACCACATGATAAAATCGGAGTTGGTTCAGCGCATATCGGGGCAAAATCCCCACCTCTATCAGCGCGACGTGGAAAATATCGTCAATGCGATCCTCGGTGAGATCGTGGCGGCCTTGGCACGTGGCGACCGCGTTGAGCTGCGCGGTTTCGGAGCGTTCTCGGTGAAGAACAGGCCTGCCCGCGCAGGCCGTAATCCGCGCACGGGCGCGCATGTGTCCGTGGACCAAAAGTCGGTGCCGTTCTTCAAGACCGGCAAGGAAATGCGCGAGCGGCTCAATCGGATATAGCTCGTGGGCGGCGGCACCGCGCTTCGGCGCAACCGATTGCCTTGATCACGTCGAAACGTTGGGGCGCCGACACACTGCCGCACGGTGACGCCCTGGCATTTAAAATAGTGCCGCGCGTCCGCATTGATATGAAAGCGGCGGCGGGCTGCCGCGATCGAACGAGCACCGGATGTTTCGTAATTTGCTTCGCGCCATTGTTCTGATCCCGGTGGCGATCATCCTGGTCGCCTGGGCGCTCGCGAACCGTGCGCCCGTTGTCGTCTCGTTCGATCCGTTCAACGCGTCCGAGCCTGCGTTTGCACTGTCAGTCCCGCTTTACGCGGTCTGCTTTGTCGTGCTGATCGCCGGCGTGCTGATCGGCGGCGCTGCGACCTGGCTGAAGCAGGGTCGATGGCGCCGCGCTCGCGCCCGCCTTGCCGCGGAAAACAACGTGATCCGCACCGAACTGGAACGTCATCGGCGCGCGGCCAATCCGCGTGACCGCAACGCGCTAACCGTCAGCCCGATGGTTAACCGGCCGCCCGCGGCATAAGCTCAAAATCGCCACAGATCGCCGCGATCCATCGGGCATTGCAGGGTTATTTTCGGGCGCCAAGCACCCCATCTCCGGTCATGGTGGCCGCCAAAGACAAACACCGCCCGCCGATGTAGAAAGCCCCGAAGGTTCGAGATGTCGGTCTTGATCAAGATTTGCGGCTTGCGCACCCCCGAAGCGCTCGATGTCGCGCTCCTTGCGGGCGCCGACATGGTGGGATTCGTATTTTTTCCGCCATCGCCGCGACACGTCGACGCGGCAAATGCGCGAGCGCTTGGCGCGCGCGTCAGAGGTCGAGCCCTGAAAGTCGCATTGTCGGTCGATGCCGATGACGCGCTACTCGCGGAGACCGTGGAGGCCCTTGCACCCGATATGTTGCAACTCCACGGCAAGGAGAGCCCGACACGCGTGCTTGCGGTGAAGTCGCGATTCCGGCTGCCGGTGATGAAGGCTATCGCAGTGAAGACGCGCGACGATCTCGATTGTGTGGCCGAGTATGCCGAGGTCGCCGATCGCATCCTTTTCGATGCCCAGGCGCCGCGCGACGCCACGCGGCCCGGCGGCCTTGGAAAGCCGTTCGACTGGCGCCTGCTGACGGGTCTGCACCCGCGAGTGCCGTTCATGCTCTCGGGCGGACTTGATCCTGATAATGTCGCGGAGGCGATTGCCATCACGCGGCCTGGCGGGGTCGATGTCTCTTCGGGCGTCGAAAGCGCGCCCGGCGAGAAAGACCCCGACCGCATCCGTGCCTTCGTCCGCGCCGCGCGCGGGACCGCAGAAAGCCGGCGCGCGGCGAATTTGCGATAGAATACGATTCCATGACCATTCTCGAACCCAATTCCTATCGCACCGGCCCGGACGAGCGCGGCCATTTCGGCATCTACGGCGGCCGCTTCGTCGCCGAAACGTTGATGCCGCTGATCCTGGAGCTGGAGAAGGCCTACGCAGCGGCCAAGGATGATCCTGAATTCAAGCGCGAGATGGAAGGTTATCTCACGCACTATGTGGGCCGACCGTCGCCGCTCTATTTCGCCGAACGACTGACCTCCCATCTGCGCGACATCTCCGCCGCGACCGGCGGCGCAGGTGGCGCGAAGATCTATTTCAAGCGCGACGAGCTCAATCACACCGGCGCGCACAAGGTGAACAACGTGCTCGGCCAGATCATGCTGGCGATGCGCATGGGCAAGCCGCGCGTCATCGCCGAGACGGGCGCCGGCCAGCACGGCGTTGCGACCGCGACGCTGTGCGCGCGGTTTGGGCTCAAATGCGTCGTCTACATGGGCGCCGTCGACGTCGAGCGGCAGAAGCCCAACGTGTTCCGCATGAACCTGCTCGGCGCCGAGGTGCGGCCGGTGCAGTCCGGCTCGAAGACCCTCAAGGATGCGATGAACGAGGCGTTGCGCGACTGGGTCACCAACGTTGACGACACATTCTACTGCATCGGCACCGTCGCCGGCCCGCATCCTTATCCGATGATGGTGCGCGACTTCCAATCGGTGATCGGGCGCGAGACCCGCGAGCAGATGCTGGCGGCTGAAGGCCGGCTCCCTGATTCGCTTGTCGCCTGCATCGGCGGCGGCTCGAATGCCATGGGCCTGTTCCACCCCTTCCTCGACGACAAGGGGATCGAGATTTACGGCGTCGAAGCGGCCGGCCACGGACTTGGTTCCGGCATGCACGCGGCTTCGATTGCCGGCGGCCGTCCAGGCGTGCTCCACGGTAACCGCACCTATCTGCTGATGAACGAGGACGGCCAGATCAGCGAAGCCCACTCGATTTCGGCTGGTCTCGATTATCCGGGCATCGGTCCCGAGCATTCGTGGCTCAATGACATGGGGCGCGTGAAATATCTGTCAGCGACGGACGACGAGGCGCTTGATGCATTTCAGCTGTGCTGCAAGCTCGAGGGCATCATCCCGGCGCTCGAGCCTGCTCACGCACTCGCCCAGGTCATCAAGCTTGCACCGACGAAGCCGAAGGAGCACTTGATGGTGATGAACATGTGCGGCCGCGGCGACAAGGATATCTTCGCCGTTGCCGAACATCTGGGAAAAAAGATCGGATGACAACCGCCGGGCATATTCGAGCTATAGATGACGAAGAGAGAATTAGTCGAGCGAACGAGGGCCGGTGAAGACCCTGACGACAAGCCGATATTGGCTGGTGATATGGTTCACTTGAAATCCGGCGGACCAACGATGACCGTCCGAACTATTAAGGTAGATGCGGCGGAGTGCGAGTGGTTCGACAAGAGTGCACTCAAGAAGCATGAGTTTAAGCTTCACTCTCTTCGACGAGGGCCTCATTCTTCCACCCCCATAATAAACATCAATATTGGGACGCAGGATCAAGAGCCACCATGGGAACGATCTGCCAAGCCGGCAAATAAGAGTTCGTAAAGTCAATGACGACGCGCATCGATCGTAGATTCGCCGAGCTTGCCGGCGCAGGCCGCTCCGGGCTCGTGACATTTGTCATGGCCGGCGATCCCGACGCTGCGACCTCGCTCGTCCTTCTCAAGGCGCTGCCCCAGGCTGGCGCCGACGTGATCGAGGTCGGCATGCCGTTCACCGATCCGATGGCCGATGGGCCGGCGATCCAGGCGGCAGGATTGCGGGCGCTGCGCGCCGGCCAGAGCCTGGTGAAGACGCTTGCCCTGGTGCGCGAGTTTCGGAAAGGCAACGACGCAACACCGATCGTGCTGATGGGATACTACAATCCGATCTACATTTATGGAGTCGATCGTTTTCTCGTCGATGCAAAGGCTGCAGGCGTCGATGGTTTGATCGTGGTCGACCTGCCGCCCGAAGAGGATACGGAGCTGTGTGTGCCGGCGCTCAAGGCGGGGCTCAACTTCATTCGTCTCGCAACGCCGACGACCGATGACAAGCGGCTTCCGACCGTCCTCACCAATACTTCGGGATTCGTCTATTACGTCTCGATCACCGGCATCACGGGCGCTGCGGCGCCCGACGCGGTCCGTGTGCGCGATGCGGTCGCCCGCATCAAGCGCCACACCGATCTGCCGGTCGCCGTCGGCTTCGGCGTGAGAGATGCCGCGAGTGCAGCGTCGATTGCAGCCGGCGCCGAAGCGGTGGTGGTGGGTTCGGCCCTCGTCGAGAAGGTGCGCACGAGCCTTGATGCGCAGGGACATGCGACGGCAACGACGGTGCCCGCTGTGACGGCGCTCGTCGCCGAGCTTGCGGCGGGCGTGCGCAGCGGGCGCCAGCAGGCGGCGGAGTAACGGCTTGAACTGGATCTCCAACGTCGTCCGCCCGAAAATCCGCAGCTTCCTCAACCGGCGCGATGTGCCGGAGAATTTGTGGATCAAATGCCCCGACACGGGGCAGCTCGTGTTCTACAAAGACGTCGAGGCGAACCAATTCGTCATCCCTGGGTCGAACTACCACATGCGCATGAGCGCGACGCCGCGCCTCAAGTCGATGTTCGACGGCGAGACCTGGTTCGACATTGGCGTGAGCGAGGTGCCTGTCGATCCGCTGCGGTTCCGCGACGAACGCCGCTATGCCGATCGCCTCAAGGATGCGCGCGCCAAGACCGGGTTGAACGATGCGGTCAAGCTCGGCTTCGGGCGGCTCGACGGCCTGCCCGTGGTGATCGCGGTGCAGGATTTCGAATTCATGGGCGGTTCGCTCGGCATGGCAGCCGGCGAGGCCATCATCAAGGGCCTGACCACCGCCGTCGACAAGTGCACCCCGTTCATCCTGTTCGCGGCCTCGGGCGGCGCCCGCATGCAGGAAGGCATTCTATCGCTGATGCAGCTGCCGCGCACGACGATCGCGGTGCAAAGTCTGCGGGCGGCGCGCAAACCCTATATCGTGGTGCTGACCAATCCGACCACCGGCGGCGTCACGGCATCCTATGCCATGCTGGGCGATATCCATATTGCGGAGCCTGGCGCGCTGATCGGTTTCGCCGGGCCACGTGTGATCGAGCAGACCATCCGCGAGAAATTGCCGGAAGGATTTCAGAAGGCGGAGTACCTGCGCGACCACGGCATGGTCGACATGGTGGTCCATCGTCACAAGCTTCGCGAAACGCTGTCGAACCTGTGTCAGTTGTTGACCAAAACACCGCAACCGGCACGGCCGGCGCCGAGTGAAACGAAGCTGATCGCGGGACCTGTGACGGAGCCGGCATCGCCCGTGGCGTGAGAGCGGACTACCCGATAATCAGGGTACGGCGGACGGTTCACCTGCCGGTCGAACCGAACCCGCCAGCGCCGCGCGCGGTGTCGTCGAGCGCAGTCACCTCCACGATGGCGGCGCGCGCGACCGGCGCGACGACCATCTGCGCAATCCGAAGCCCGCGGGTCACCGTGAACGGCGCGGCCCCGTGATTGATCAGGATGACACGAATTTCGCCGCGATAGTCGGCGTCGATCGTGCCCGGCGTGTTGAGCAGGGTCACGCCGTCATGGGCCGCAAGCCCCGAGCGCGGGCGCACCTGAGCCTCGAATCCCTCGGGCAACGCGATCGCAATGCCAGTCGGCACAAGCGCGCGCTCACCGGGCGCCAGCGTAACCGGCGCGTCAACCGCGGCGACGAGGTCGAGCCCCACAGCATGCGCGGTCTGGTAGGACGGCAATGGCAGGCCTGCACCATGCGGCAGGCGAAGGACTTGCACCTTCACTGCTGACGACGCCGTCATCGCGGCTTCATCGGGAAGCTGGCGGCAATGCTGCCGCGATGCGGGCGATCAACATGTCCGCGACCCGTTCCTTCGCCGCCTCAGGCCAGGATTCGACATCGTCGCGGGTGATCAGGTGCACGGCGTTGCGATCGCCGCCCATGATGCCGGTTGCCGGCGAGACATCGTTGGCGATGATCCAATCGCATCCTTTGCGGTCAAGCTTGGCGCGTGCTTGCTCCACCACATGTTCGGTTTCGGCCGCAAAGCCGATCACGAGCGAAGGCCGCTGCGATTTTCGATGCGCGATCGTCGCCAAAATGTCCGGGTTTTCGACAAGGGCCAGCGCAGGCGCGGTCTTGGCCTTCTTGATCTTCTGCTCGCCTGCCGCCGTGACGCGCCAGTCGGCAACGGCGGCCGCAAACATCGCAATGTCGACCGGCAGTGCCGCCTCGACCGCCGCCAGCATTTCGCGTGCCGTCTCAACTTTGACCACGTTGACGCCGGGCGGATCGGGAAGGGCGACCGGTCCGGCGACGAGGGTCACCGCTGCACCCGCGCGGGCTGCTGCCTGCGCGATCGCAAAGCCCTGTTTGCCGGATGAGCGGTTGGCGATGTAGCGCACCGGATCGATCGGCTCGTGGGTCGGGCCGGCGGTCACCAGCACGCGCCGTCCGGCGAGCACGCTGCTTCCCGCCAGCAATGCCGCCGCGGCCGCCACGATTTCCAATGGCTCGGCCATGCGTCCGGCGCCTGCTTCGCCGGCCTCCGCCATCTCGCCTGCATTGGGTCCGACACCAGCGATGCCATCCGCTGTCAGCCGGGCGAGATTGCGTTGCGTCGCCTTGTGATCCCACATCCGCGGATTCATGGCGGGCGCGATCAGGATGGGCTTGTCGGTTGCCAGGAGGACCGTCGAGGCGAGGTCGTCGGCATGACCGCCCGCCATCTTGGCCATGAGGTCGGCTGTCGCCGGCGCGACGATCACGAGGTCGGTGTCGCGTGCGAGCCGGATGTGGCCGACATCGAACTCGGTGCGCTGGTCGAAAAGTTCCGTATAGACGTGTCCGCCCGCAACAGCGCCCGCGGCGAGCGGCGTTACGAACTCCTGCGCGGCAGGGGTCATTACCACCCGCACCGTCGCGCCACGTTCCTTCAGCCGTCGGATGAGGTCGAGCGACTTGTACGCAGCGATGCCGCCGCCGATGACGAGCAGGATGCGCCGGCTGGCAAGTTGGAGATGATCGCTTGCAGTCATTCAGATCGCCAACGCAATCGAGGGCATAAACCAGGTACGCTTGCGCATACTCATATCAGAAAAGGTTGATGATCGGCCTGACAACGACGCATCATCGTAAAAACACTATCCACGCCAGCAGGATGACGATCAGCCACAGCGCGACTGTGCGCCAATGGGTGCGGCGGCGTTCGGCCTCGCCGATGGCAGCAACGGTTTCCGGGGCAAGCGTCAGGCCGTCACGTGTCGCCGCGTCGATCTGCTCGGCGATCCGTGCTGCCCGGGTCAGGAGGCCCGGCGCGGCCGTAAGAAAATGGCCGACCTCGCCGGCGCCGGCAACAGCGCTCTCCAACCGTCCCGCCGGGCCAAGATTGCGACCGATCCACTCGCGCACCACCGGCTCGGCGGTGGTCCACATGTCGAGGCGCGGATCGAGCGAGCGCGCCACGCCCTCCACCACCACCATGGTCTTCTGCAGGAGCAGCAGTTCAGGCCTCGTGCGCATGTCGAACAGGCCGGTGACCTCGAACAGGAGCGTCAGCAGCTTCGCCATGGATATGTCTTCAGCGGCGCGATTGTGAATCGGCTCGCCGATGGCGCGGATCGCCTGGGCGAAGTTGTCCACCGAATGATGCGCCGGCACGTAGCCCGCCTCGAAGTGGACCTCCGCGACGCGCCGATAATTGCGGGTGATGAATCCGAGCAGAATTTCGGCGAGGAACCGGCGCTCTTTCGCGCCGAGGCGCCCCATGATGCCGAAGTCGACCGCGACAAGCCGTCCCTCGTGGTCGACGAACAGATTGCCCGGATGCATGTCGGCATGAAAGAAGCCGTCGCGCAGGGCGTGGCGCAAGAAAGTCTGAATGACCGCACGGCCGAGCTGGGCAAGATCGAAGCCCTTGGCGAGCAGCGTAGCGCGGTCGCTGAGCGGGGTGCCGTCGATCCATTCCAGCGTCAACACGTTGCGCGCGGTCAAGTCCCAGTCGACCGCGGGCACCCGGAAATCCGGATCGTCCTTGGTGTTTTCCGCCATCTCCGACAGGGCGGCAGCCTCGAGCCGTAGATCCATCTCCATGGTGACGGAGCGCGCGAGCGTGTTGACGACCTCGACGAGGCGCAGGCGCCGGGCTTCGGCCGAGAAGCGCTCGGCCTGATGCGCGATGAAATCAAAACCGGCCATGTCGGAGGCAAACCGCGATTCGATTCCGGGTCGCAGGATCTTCACGGCAACGTCGCGTCGTCCGTCCGCGCGGTCGATGACGGCACGATGGACCTGCGCAATCGAGGCGGCGGCAATCGGCGGCCCGAACGACACGAAAATGGCGGCGATGTTGCGGCCGAACGCGGCAGCGATGGCGGCCTCCGCGACGGCTTGGGGAAACGGCGGCATCTTGTCCTGAAGGCGCTCGAGGTCGCGGGCAAATGTGACGCCGACCACGTCGGGGCGCGTCGCCAGGAACTGGCCGAGCTTTACGTAGGTCGGACCCAGCGCCGTCAGCGCCGTCGACAGCCGATATTCGTTCGCGACTGCGGCCGGTCGCTCGATGAGGCGCGCGGCACGGACTGCAAGCCGCGCGGGCGGCGGCAGCGGCGCCGGATCAATGAGCGAGAATACGCCTTCCCGGGCCATGACGAAGCTGGCGCGGGCGAGGCGAAAAAGATGCGCAAAAGCCGAGATCACGGATCCCGCCGGCCTAGAGCCGCCATCCCGAATGGATTGCCACCATGCCGCCGGTCAACGTGCGATGGCTGACGCGGCGAAAGCCGGCCGCCGCGATCATGTCGGCAAAGGCCTGCGGCCGCGGAAAGCGCCGGATCGATTCGACGAGATAGCGGTAGGCCTCGGCGTCGCCGGCGACCGCGCGGCCAAGCGGCGGGATGACGTTGAAGGAATAGAAATCGTAAAGCGCATCGAGGCCCGGCACGTCCACCGAGGAAAACTCAAGGCACAGAAACCGCCCACCGATCCGCAGCACCCGATGGATTTCGGCGAGCGCGCGGTCGATCCGCGGCACGTTGCGAATCCCGAACGCGATGGCGCAGGCGTCGAAGTGGCGATCAGGAAACGGCAGCGCTTCCGCATTTCCCGCGGTGAAGGTCACGAGGCCGTCGAGCCCTCGCTCGTCGGCGCGCGCTCGTCCGACCGCGAGCATGTCAGCATTGATGTCGCAGACAGTGACGAGTGTGCCGGCGCCGGCCCTCTCCACGATCCGGAATGCGATGTCGCCCGTGCCCCCCGCCACATCCAGCACCGCAAAGGGGCGATCATCCCGCGGCGGATTGAGCATCGTGACCAGAATATCCTTCCAGACGCGGTGCAGCCCGCCGGACATCAGGTCGTTCATGAGGTCGTAGCGCCGCGCGACGGTGCGGAAGACGTCGTCCACCATCGCCTGCTTGTCGTCGAGGTCGACGGTACGCGAGCCGAAATGCGTGGTGCCGTCCGTCATGGCGTTCTCCGTGGCCCGGACCATAGCGTCCCCGACGGCGAGGCGCTATCAAATCCCCCGACAAGGTGAACATCTGATGGCGGAGCGCGGATGCCGGAGCTTCCGGAGGTCGAGACGGTGCGGCGCGGGCTCGAACCCGTGATGACGGGGGCTCGTTTCCTGCGGGTCGAAGCTCGCCGTCCCGACCTGCGCCGGCCCTTTCCGAAGGACTTCGTGCGGCGCCTCGAAGGACGCACCATTACCGGACTCGGGCGGCGCGCCAAGTACCTGACGGCCGATCTCTCCTCGGGTGACGTGCTCCTGATGCATCTCGGCATGTCAGGCTCGTTCCGGGTCGAGCACGAACGCAAAACGAAGACGCCGGGCAAGTTCCATCATCCGCACGCGGCCGCGGAAGCGCACGACCATGTTGTCTTTCACATGTCGTCAGGCGCGACGGTCACGTTCAACGACCCGCGCCGGTTCGGCTTGATGCTGATCGTGCCGCGCAACGAATTGGCTGACCATCCGCTGATGCGCGAGGTCGGTCCCGAACCATTGGGCAACGCGTTCGATGCAAGTCTCCTCGCCAAGGCTTGCGCCGGCAAGAAAACGAGCCTCAAGGCAGCGCTGCTCGACCAGAAGACCGTCGCCGGGCTCGGCAACATCTATGTCTGCGAAGCGCTGCACCGGGCCCGGCTGTCACCGAAACGCCGTGCGTCGACTATCGCAACGCGAAGCGGCGCGCCCAACGACAAGGCGGTGGCGCTGGTCGACGCGATCAAGGCCGTGCTCAACGATGCCATCAAGGCCGGCGGATCATCGCTTCGCGATCATCGTCGCACCGATGGCGAACTGGGCCTCTTCCAGCACCACTTCCGGGTCTATGATCGCGAGGGCGAACCCTGCGTTACCCCGGGCTGCGGGGGCACTGTTCGCCGCATCGTGCAAAACGGCCGTTCCACGTTTTTCTGTCCGACGTGCCAGAAGTAGGGCGCCGCCGCCCCCTCACCAACGCCAATCGATCTCAGTTCGCTGTATTTGCCGTCACGTCGATTTCGATCAGCATGCCCGGCCAGGCGAGCGCGGCGATGACAAGAAATGTGCCCGCGGGTTGCGATGCGCCGGCAAAAGCTTCGGCGCGGCATTTGCCGACGTCGGCGAAGTAGCGAATGTCGGTCACGTAGGTAACGACCTTGTCGACGTTTTCGAAGGTCGCGCCATGCTTCGCCAACAGCCGCTTGATCTTGTCCCAGGCGTAGCGGCACTGCGCTCCCACATCGCCGAGATGGCGGATGACGCCGCCCTGGCTGCTGTCTTCGTCCTCGGAGCCGACGCCGCCGAGATAAATGGTCTTGCCGGCATTCTTGACCGTGACGACTTCAGAGAAGCGCCCCTTTGCCCATTCGGCATAGTTGTAATTCTTCTTTTCAAAGCTGCCGCTGCTCTGCGACTGGGCCTGTGCGCACGCGACAGTGACCAGGAGCGAAAAAGCCGTCGTCGCGGCAAACGTGATCATCTTCATGAGACCCTCCAACGAAGCGCATTCAGCTACGCGCGGGCAAGCAACATACCGCACCTGGGCTCGGCGCAAAGCTAGCGCCGGTTGAAAGCGTCTGCGAGGTAGATCGTCATGAAGGGCGGCATCATCGGATCGAAATCGCGCGGTGAGCGGACGATGCGGATATCCGCGAGTTCCGGGTCGTCCTCGCTCGCGAGGTAACGCAATATCTTCTCGCGCAATTCGTCGGCAGTCTCCGGACGCTCGATCGTCTTGATGAGCGCGACATACTGCCTATCAACCACGGCGTGCCATCCGGGAGAAAGCTTTGCGTCCTCGAGCCCCGTCTCCTCGGCGACCTCGCGCGCGACGCTCTTTTCCAAATCAAGCTGGCCGTCACACACGTCGGAAAGGTCCGGCGTGCCGCCCGGGAAATAGATCTTCCCCGCTGCGGCGGTGTGGGCAGCCATGACGCCGAGCAGATAAGCGCCGTCGCTGGCTTTGAGCGCGCCTAAGGAAAGGCAGTTGGCGACCGAACGGTCCGCAAAGTCCCAATCCCGCCAGGCGAGGAAATCGGCGTAGCCGGTCTCGAAGCAATCGCCGCGCAGCGTGCCGTCGGCGAATGCGACGTTTCTCATTAACAGCACGCGGCCGTTCCAGAGTTTCGGCGCGAGGCGCTGGCGTCGGGCGAAATTCGTCTCGATCTCGGCGCGCCGCTCGCGCGCGAAAGGCCAGTCGAACGGCGCGACGCGGAGATCGAGATGCTGGATGGGAATAACGGACGGCTCTGCCATGGCGGCCCGATGTGACGGAGCGCGGCCGATTTGTCAAAGATCGAGCGGCTGCGGCGCGAGCAGTTCCGACGGCGCGACGAGTTCGTCCTGTGCCTCAATCAGTAGCATCTCGGCGGAACCGGCCGCTGAGGTCCGGCGGAGCACCGCGAGGACAGCCGACGCAGCACCCGCCAGTGCTGCCGCCGCATCGCCGGTCTGCAGATAATGAAAGAAGAACAGGGCAGCGATGAGGTCGCCGGCTCCGTTCGCGGGCGTCGTGAGGCGTTCGGTGCGCACCAGATGCTGCCCGTTCGGATCAGACGCCACGACATCGAGCATGCCGTCGGGGGTCTCGTCGGTGCGCACCGAGGTCACGAGGACGGCACGCGGGCCGAGGGCGTGGATGTCGTCGATTGCCGAGAGCAACTCGGCGCGGCTAGGCGCAAGGCGTCCAGCAAGCTGTTCCAGCTCGAAATGGTTCGGCGTCACTACCTCTGCGACCGGGACCGAGCGATCGCGCAAAAATTCGGCGATGCCGGGCCGCACGAATACGCCCTGCGCCCGATTGCCGATGACGGGATCGCAGCAATAGGAGGCCATGGCGTTCGCGGCCTTCACCTTGTCGACGGCGGCGAGGATCGCCTCCCCGGTTGCGACCGACCCAAGATAGCCGGACAGGACACCGTCGCAGGCTGCGAGCGCGCCGCGCGCGGCAATGCCATCCACCACGCTTGATATATGATCGGCGGCGAACACCTCGCCGGTCCAGGAGCCGTACCCGGTGTGGTTCGAGAACTGCACGGTGTGAACCGGCCAGACTTCACAGCCGAGTCGCTGCAGGGCGAACACCGCGGCGGAATTGCCGACATGGCCATAAGCGACATGCGATTGGATCGAGAGCAGGTTCATGGCTAATAGTATCGGACCGCGCGCGTCTCGCGCGCAAATGCGGGTGGGACGCCCGCGCTCCGGCCGCCTACTTTTTCCGGGCCACGATTCGATGGATTAGCTTGCCCGATGATGCGCTGACCGCCGCCTCATCAAGCAGAATCGCTGTGCCTGCCAACTGGTCCACCACTACCGTCTCATTGAAGGCGGCATAGAGTTGGCCATGGCGATCACGCTCGTCGGCAGTCGTGGTCACGCGCCAGCTCAGGTACAGGATGCCGCTTGGCTTGAGAATAGCCGCGAGCCTGCGCACCGACGGCGCAATTGCCTCGGCAGCAAGATGCATGATCACCGTCTCGCACAGCACGTTGTCGAACGTGTCGTCCGCAATCCCCGCAAGCTCGGGCAACGCCGCCGTCTCGAACTTGAGGTCCGGATAGCGCGCGCCAGCTTCGGTGAGCAATCCGGCCGAGGCGTCATAGCCGATCGCAGGAAACCCATTGGCTTCGAGCCAAGCGACCTCGCGGCCGCTGCCGCAGCCGATGTCGGCCGCGAGCCCCGGCCGGAAGAATCTTCGGATCAGCCGGTGGAGGTCCTCGGGCGGCGGCTGACTGTGCCAATCTTCCGCGTAGGCAGCGGGGTCGGCATCGTAAGCCGCGATGGTCGATCGATCCATGACAATCACCGTCGCGGTTTGACGTCCGGGTTCGCGAGATGCAGCGGCTCGCCCTTTTCGAACGCCAAGATCTGCTCGAAGGCTTCGCGAAAATAGAGTTCGAAATTGTCCCATTCCGCCCAGCCGAGATGCGGCACGCACAGCGCGTTCGGCATCTTCAGGAGCGGATGATTGCCGCCGGTGACTGGTTCTTTCTCGTAGACGTCGACCGCCGCATAGCCGGGTCGGCCCTTCTGAAGCGCGTCAACGAGCGCGCCGGGCGCGATCAATTCGGCCCGCGCGGTGTTGACGATGAGC
This sequence comes from uncultured Alphaproteobacteria bacterium, assembly GCA_963787675.1. GTDB lineage: Bacteria > Pseudomonadota > Alphaproteobacteria > Rhizobiales > Xanthobacteraceae > JAJPKK01. The sequence continues at coordinate 51,023 of CAWBDV010000005.1, forward strand.
GCGGTCGGCTTCATGCGGACGAGGTCCTCGGGTCCGACGATGCCCCGCGTCTCGGGTCGCAACCGCATGTGGAGCGACAGCACGTCGGCACGCGAAAAGAAATCGGTCTTGTCAGCCGCGACCTGATAGCCGGCCTCCCGCGCCCGCGCTCGCGAGTTGTCCTGGCCCCACACCAGCACCTCCATGCCGAGGCCGCGTCCGGCCGCGGCAACGAGGGAGCCGATGGTGCCCAGGCCGAAAATCCCGAGTGTCGAGCCGCGCAGCCGGTGCGACAGCGTGCACGGCCACTCGCCGCGCTTCATGCGCTCGGCCTCGAGCGCGATGTTGCGCCGCGACGCCAGAATCAGCGCGATCGTGAGTTCCGCCGGCGACGCCGGCGAATTGCTTTTTCCCGTCGACACCGGGATGCCGAGCTCAGTGCAGGCTGCGAAATCGATGGAGGCGGCGCCGCGCGCAAGGAGTGCGAGGAGTTTGAGCTTGGGCAATCGTGTGAGCAACGCGCGGGAAAACTCCACGCGCTCGCGGATCGCGACCACGACGTCGGCATTGGCAAGACGGCGCACCAGTTCCTCGAAATTCGGCGCCGGCTCGCGATAGCGCACCACGTCGTGGTGACTGATCAGGGCGTAGCTGGGCAACTTGTGCACCATGTCCTGGTAGTCGTCGGGAATCGCGATCTTCATGGTCCTGTTCGTTCTCCAACTATTTCGGGGCAAGTCTTCTCGTCAGCGGGACTGCGTCCAAGCCGGCGGCTCCTTGGCATCGATCAGCACGAAGGCGATGCGGCAGGCCTTGGACCCGTTGTTGACCCAGGCATGGTTGGTGCCTTGCTGAACCACGATGTCGCCGGCCGCGAGGTGCACCTCGCTGTCGTCGAGCAGCATGTCGATCTCGCCTTCGAGCACGATGGCGTAATCGATGCTGCGCGTGCGATGAGTGAAGGCGTGGCGCGGCGGCGCACCGCCGTGTTTCTCGTCGAGACCCATTTCGCGGGCGACGTTGGCGTGATCGACGGCGGGTCCGGCGGCGACCGGAGGGAAATCCACGATCCGCAGAATCGACCCCGACGGCGGCGGTGCCACGGCGATCTCGCGGTCGGCACGGTCGGCGGTACCGGCGATGTCGGCCGGCGTCTCGTCGGTCACCCAGGCGAGCGTCGACACGATCCCGGATGAGCGCTGGCGTACGTTCGGCGCCGGACCGTCGGAGAGCACGACCGCCTTGCCTTCGCGGTCATGACCTGTCACCACACGCCGCATCGCCTTTGCCATGTCATCCTTCCTACCGAGTACCGGACCAATCCCGTGAAAATAGGTGTCTTCGATCATCTCGACCGCGGCCGCGTGCCGCTGTCCGAGCACTATGCCAACCGTCTCGCGCTGATCGAGGCCTACGACCAGGCGGGGTTTCATGCCTATCACGTCGCCGAGCACCATGCGACGCCGCTCGGCATGGCGCCGTCGCCAAACCTGTTTCTCGCCGCGATCGCCCAGCGCACGCAGCGCTTGCGATTCGGCCCGCTGGTGTACCAGCTTCCGCTCTATCATCCACTGCGGCTTGCCGAGGAAATCTGCATGCTCGACCAGATGAGCGGTGGGCGGCTCGAGTTCGGCATGGGTCGCGGCGCCTCGCCCCACGAGATCGCCTACTACGGCATCGACCCGGCGGAAGCACAGGCGCGTTACTTCGAGATTTCCGCCGTGGTGATGAAGGCGCTCGCGAGCGACGTGCTCGACCACGAAGGCAAGTTCTTCCGTTTCAAATCGATTCCCGTCGAGATGAAGCCGGTACAGCGCCCACATCCGCCGCTGTGGTACGGCGCCTGGAATGCCAACGGCGTCGAATGGGCGGCGAAGAACAAGGTCCATGTCGTGATCAATCTCGCGGCAGAAGGTGCAAAGCGCGTCATCGACGGCTATCGAGCGGTGTCTTATGGCGACGCCGAAATGCCGCTTCTCGCGATCAACCGCTTCGTGGTGGTCGCCAACACGGACAGTGAGGCGCTCGCCATCGCGCGGCGCGCCTATACGCTCTGGCATCAGAGCTTCTTCAGCCTGTTCGATCTGCATGGCACAAGGCCCGCGAACGCCGCCTATCCGCCGAGCTTCGAAGAGGCCCAGGCACAGGGCTTCGGCATCGCGGCACGGCCGGAGGTCGTGCGCGATCGGTTGATCGCAGAGATCAAAGCAACCGGCGCCAATTACTGCTTGTGCCGATTCGCCTTCGGCGACATGACGCGAGACGAATCGCTCTCCTCGCTCGATCTGTTCGTGAAGGGCGTGCTGCCGGCGCTCGCGGCACTTCCGTGAACTATATCGCGTCCATCCCGGCGTGCCGCGCGCCGCCCTTTTCGGGATGAGGCCTGCTGATTTTAGGGGCGAGGTCTACGGGTTTATCCGGATGACATCAGCAAGTTCATGAGCCTAAACGTTATCAGGATTGATGTCGTTTCGCTCCTCGAGAAGCGCTTGGCGCGGCGCGAAGGGGTGATCACTGCTTCAGAGGTTCTCCATGGTCGATACCGATGTTCTCATTGTCGGCGGGGGCCCGACGGGGCTGACGCTCGCCGTCGATCTCGGCATGCGCGGGGTACGCTGCACCCTCATCGAGCAAAAGGAGGCGCCGCAGTTCCTGCCGAAGATGGAGCGGTGCAACGCCCGCACGATGGAGATCTACCGCCGCATGGGCCTCGCCGATCGCATCCGCGCGGTGGGACTGCCTGCGCACTGCCCGATGGACGTCTTTGTCGTCACGTCGATCGTCGAGCCGCCGCTGATGCACCATCCTTACCCGTCGGTCGCCGAGGCCAAGCGGCTGATCGCGGCTTCGACCGACGACAAGATGCCGCTCGAGCCCTATCAGCTCATTTCGCAATACACGCTGGAGCCGTTCCTGAAGTCGGTCGCCGAGACGCTCCCGAGCGTCACGGTCCGCTACGACACCGAACTTCTCGACTTTGTCGAAGCGCCGGACCAGGTGACGGCGCGCGTGCGCGCCGGCGGCACGACCTCGACCATCAGCGCGCGCTATCTCGCGGGCTGCGACGGCGGCGCAAGCCCTGTGCGCAAGCAACTCGGCATCGGGCTCACCGGCGACGGCAACCTGCTGGAACTGCGCCAGGGGCTCTATCGTTGCGATGACCTCTACGAGCGCATCCCGATCGGCAAGGGCCGGCACTATCACGTGGCCGACGGCCAGCACACCTTCCTGATCCTGCAGGATTCGACCAAGCACTTCACCCTGCATGCGGTGGTCGACAGCGACGCTGCCATGGTCGAGCAGTTCAAGAAGACCATTGTGATGCCGCTGCCGTTCGAGATGATCCATTGCGCGCCGTGGCGGCAGAATTTGCTCCTCGCCGACCGCTACGGCAGCGGCTCGCGGGTGTTCCTGGCAGGCGACGCCGTGCATCTCGTCATTCCGACCGGCGGGTTGGGCATGAACACCGGCTGCGGCGATGCCATCGATCTATCCTGGAAGCTTGCCGCGACGCTCGCCGGCTGGGGCGGGCCGAACCTGCTGAAATCCTACGAGATCGAACGCCGCCAAATCGGCGATCGCAACGTCGCAGCCTCGCGCTTTGCCTCAGCCGGCCGGCGGAAATGGCGATCCATGTGGCGGCCGGAAATCCGCGATGCCACGCCCGAGGGTGCCGCCGCGCGTGCCGCGCTCGCTGCCGTCGCAGAAGTCGAGCAGCGCAAGACCAATGAGATGACCGGCGCCGAACTCGGCTACCGCTACGTGGGTTCACCTTTGATCGCCGACGAGCCGGGCGAAGGGCCGCCCCACGAATTCATGGAATATGTGCCTAGCACGTGGCCGGGGACGCGGCTCCCCCACGTTTGGCTCAAGGACGGCACCGCGGTGCAGGACCGCGTCGGCTATGGGCACGGCTACACCTTGCTTCGCTTCGCGGGCGGCGGCGATGCGGCTGCCCTCGGCCGGGCCTTCGCGACACAGGGGGCGCCTTATCGCGAGCTCGACCTCATCGACGAGCGTGCCCGCGACGTTTACGGCCACGACCTCATCCTGGTCCGCCCCGACCTGCACATCGTCTGGCGCGGCAACGCCTTGCCGGATAATCCCGCCAAGCTCGCCGCACTCGCAACGGGGCATTAAGCACGCACCCTCCCCTGGAGGGGGAGGGTCGCTCGCGAAGCGAGCAGGGTGGGGTGACAGCGCTTTAGCAAATTCAGCGCTGCGAATCCGGCGCGGAGCATGCTGAAGCGCTGTCACCCCCACCCGCCCGCGCATGCGCGCGGGCGACCCCGGATCAAGTCCGGGGCAGGCTCTCCGCCCTCCAGGGGGAGGTGATTTTTTCCAAGCTCACTTCCCGGGGACCATGGCAGTCGCGTCGACCTCGAGCAGCATGCCCGGCCATGCGAGCTGCACGATGTTGAGGAGCGTGTGCGCCGGCGGCGGGACGTTGCCGAAGACCTCGGAACGGCATTTGCCGTAGTCCGCTTGATAACGCATGTCGGTCACGTAGCTCACGATCTTCACGACATCGTTGAGCGTTGCACCATTCTTATCCAGCGCGCGCTTGATCTTGTCATAGGCGTATTTGCATTGGGCGATGAAATCGTCCTTGTACTTGATGTCGCCCGGCTTGCCGTTCTCGTCTTCTGCGCCCACGCCGGCGAGGAAGATCATCCGCGCCGGTCCCGCGAAGGTGACGGTCACCGCCTCCGAAAAACGGCCTTTGGCCCATTCGGAGTAGTTGTAGTTTTTCTTCGAGAAGCCGACAGCGTTCTGCGCGCTGGCGGCACTGGAAAACATCAGCGCCGCGCCAAGAACTGTGAACGCGATGGTTGCTTTCTTCCTCATGACAGGGCTCCTTGTGGGGATCACACCGAAGTCTATCGCAATTCGTGGAGAGTGCCATTTGAGCTGTGACGAGAACCTGACAGTCGAGCGGCCGACCTTCGTTTCCCATCTCGAATGCGCATTGACCGGTGAGCGTCATGCCGCAGACACCGCGCACAACCTCTCGCGCGCGGGAAAGCCCCTGCTCGTACGCTACGACCTCGACGGCGTGCGCGCGGCGTTGACCAAGGAAGCGCTGGCGCGCCGCCCGGGCGACCTGTGGCGCTACCGCGAGCTGCTGCCGGTGCGCCGCACGGCCGATATCGTCAGTCTCGGCGAGGCGATGACGCCGATCATACGGCTCGAAAAGCTCGCCAAACACCTTGGCGGCGGCGAGCTCCTCGTCAAGGATGAGGGCCGCCTGCCGACCGGCTCGTTCAAGGCGCGTGGGCTTGCGCTCGCGGTCTCGATGGCGAAGTCCTTCGGCATCCGGCACATGGCGATGCCCACCAACGGCAATGCCGGCGCGGCATTCGCCGCCTACGCGACCCGCGCCGGGATGAAGAGCACGATCTTCTGCCCCGATAACACCCCGGAAGTGAACGTCAGCGAGATCGAGTTGCAAGGCGCAACGGTCTACCGCGTCAACGGCCTGATCGACGATTGCGGCAAGATCGTCGCCGACGGCAAGGCAGCAGCCGGCTGGTTCGATGTGTCGACGTTGCGGGAGCCCTATCGCATCGAGGGCAAGAAGACGATGGGGCTGGAGCTTGCCGAGCAGCTCGGCTGGGAGATGCCGGACGCGATCTTTTATCCGACCGGCGGCGGCACCGGCCTCATTGGCATGTGGAAGGCTTTTGCCGAACTTGCCGCGATCGGCTTCATCGGCGCAAAGCGCCCGCGCATGATCGCCGTGCAAGCCGCGGGCTGCGCCCCGATGGTGCGCGCCTATGAGGCCGGCGCCGAGCACGCCACGCGGTTTGAGAATGCGCACACCATCGCGAGTGGCATCCGCGTTCCCCAGGCGATCGGTGATTTTCTGATTTTACGGGCGGTGCGCGAGAGCGCTGGCTTCGCGATCGCGGTGACCGACGCGGCGATCACGGCGGCGATCGACGAAGTCGCGCGCGGCGAGGGATTGCTGTTGTGTCCCGAGGGCGCGGCCACCTACGCGGCCTACAAGCAGAGCCTCGCCGACGGTCGCATCGGCCGCGACGAGCGGGTGGTCCTCTTCAACTGCGCGACCGGGCTCAAATACCCGCTGCCGCCCGTGCGTCGGACGCTTGATCGGACCAAGCCGATCGATTTCGCGGCGCTGTAGGAACGCTGCTTCGTAGCCCGGATGAAGCGAAGCGAAATCCGGGTCAGCGCTTCATCATAGGCTCGCCCCGGATTTCGCGACCGCAAGCGTTCGCTTCATCCGGGCTACAAGAGAATCGCATTCAACTCAGCTTCCGCTTCAGCAGACGCTCCGCGTTGCCGCAATAAATCTTCCGCCGCGCGGCGTCGTCGATATCGAGCCGATCGATCACCTCGATGGTCGGTGCGATCGGGCCGAGCGGGGTGTCGGTTGCGAACACGATGTGATCGGCGCCGAAGAAATCGAGGCCGCAGGGGATGCCGTATTTGCCGCCGAACATGGCGGTGTCGCCATAAAATTCCTTGAAATATTCAAGGTGCGGGCGCTTGAGCGAGGGTAGCACCTTGGAATAGTCCTCGCCGCTGGTGCGGGCGCCGAGCACGTCGAGGCCAGGACCGACACGGCCATCGAAATACGGGATCATGCCGCCGCAATGGTGAGTGATGATCTTGATGCCGGGATGCCGGTCGAACAGGCCGGCGAAGACAAGCCGGCTCATGGCGACCGACGTGTCATAGGGCCAGCCGAAGCACCACCACATCTCGTAGCGGGATTTTGGCTCGGCCGCATAGTCCGTCATGGTCGCGGTGCGCGCGGGATGAAGCCAGATCGGCAAATCGAGTTTTGCCATGGCGGCGAATATCGGCGCGAAGGCCGGCTCGTCGAGCGGGCGTCCGGCGAGCGGCGTGAAGATCTGGACGCCGCAGGCCTTGAGCTGCGTCACGGCGCGCGATGCCTCCGCCACCGAGCCCTCGACGTCCGTCAACGACACCGCAGCGACGAAGCCGGCGAAGCGGTCGGGATGGCGCGCACACAGTTCCGCCATGGCGTCGTTGCCGAGGCGGGCAAGCGCGAGACCCGTCGCGCCATCGGCGATATCCTCGATGGGCGGATTGGGGAGCGAGATGATCTGCCGGTAGTCGCCGAATGCATCCATCTCCCGAAACCGCTCGTCGAGATCGAACAGCTTGGTGATGGTGCGCAGCCGTTTGCCCAGGTTCTGGGTCTGCGGCGAGACCTTGGTCATTTCCTCGAAGAATTTCTCCGGGTAGATGTGGCAATAGATGTCGATCAACGGGTAGCCGGGCATCGGTTCCTCTCGTCTCGCCGCTCGGAGTGTTTCCCGCGATCCTTATCACCGAACGGGATGTCATGCTCGAATTCCTCGATGGCGCGACGCGGCTTCATCTGATCATCGGCGATCCCGTCGCGCAGACGAAGTCGCCAGCTGGCCTGACGCGCGAATTTCAGTCGCGCAAGGTCAACGCGGTCTGCGTCCCCCTCCATGTCGCGCCCGCCGACTTCGACGCAGTGATGGCGGCGGCCAAAAAGGTGCGCAACATCGACGGCATCGTCATCACGATGCCGCACAAGTTCGCGGCGCTCGCCCATTGCGACGAGACGACCGAGCGCGCACGCATTCTCGGCGCCGTCAATCTCCTGCGTCCGGACAAGAACGGCCGTTGGTCGGGCGACATGACGGATGGCACCGCCATGGTCGCAGCGCTTCAACGTGCCGGATGCGAGCCGCGCGGAAAACGCGTCCTCGTTGTCGGCGCGGGCGGGGCGGGCTCGGCGGTGGCCCTCGCCTTGGTCGAGGCCGGGGCGGCCAGTCTCGTGGTCGCCGATGTCGATGCTAGCCGCCGCGATGATCTCGTGCGGCGCCTCGCGCAGCGTGGTGCGGCCGTCGCCTCCGCCGAGATCGCCGATGCGGCGGGCTGCCAGATCATCATCAACGCAACGCCCGCCGGGATGAAGCCGACGGATCCGTTGCCGGTCGATGTCGCGCGCCTCGACGCCAATGCGGTCGTCGGCGATCTCATCACCAAGCCCGTCGTGACGCCGCTCCTTGAAGCGGCGCGGCAGCGCGGCTGCACTATCGTGACCGGCGAAGACATGTTCGCCGTGCAGGCCGGCTACATGGCCGATATCCTGCTGGCACCGCGCTGAAGCCGCGCAGCGCGGGCTGTCCGCGGAACGTCCGCCTTCGGCTGCGGATCAGGCGGGAATGGTCCCCTGCGGCAGGCTCTCGCAATAGCTTGCGATATCGCCTGGCCGCGTCAGCCAGACGCGCTCGAATTTCGGATGCGCCAGGATGCGGCGCAGGCCGTGACGCAGCGCGTGAATGCGATGCGGCTGGCCGGAGATCATAGTGTGAAGCGAGATCGCGAACACGAGCGGCTGCTTCTCGCACTGCTCGATCATCTCCTCGAACTGGCGAACGACCGTGTCGACATATTGCACGACGTCCTGATTGAGCTGGCAAATTACGACGTAATCGTTGAGCTCGATCGGATAGGGGATGTTGAGGAGCGGCCCCGATCGCGTTTGCAGCCAGCACGGCTGATCGTCGATCGGCCAATCGAGGCAATAGCGGTAACCGGCTTCCTTCAGGAGATCGAGCGAGACCTTGCTCGGCGACATCAGCGGCGTCATCCAGCCGCCCGGCGGCTTGCCCTTGTGTCGCGTGATGGCCGCCGTCGCCTCGGCGATGAGCGCGCGCTCCTCTTCCTCGGGCCGGGCGCCAGGTCGCTCGGAATTCGTGCGGCCGTGGCCGACGAACTCATCGCCACGCTTGCGGATCGCGGCGCACACCTCGGGATGGGTGTCGTAGAGATACGAATTGACGAGATGCGCGGCCGGTAGCTCCAGCTCATCGAACAGGTCGAGAAGCCGCCAGATGCCGACGCGGTTGCCGTATTCGCGCCACGACCAGTTGCGGTGGTCCGGCATCGGCAGCGCATTGCCGAGGACGGTGCCGATCTCCATGCCGAAGCCGAAGGTCTCGACATTGACCGCGACGTACATGGCGAGCCGCTTGCCGCCGGGCCAGGAATAGGTCGGCCGGTTGGGCAAGGCGCTGAACGCGAAGCGGCCATGGGTCGGAAGATTCATCGCGCCCTCCACCTTGTGCCTTCAGCTCGCGCGCGTCTCCGTCAGGCCCGGGCGTAGCGGCCGCGGCCGAAGAAGCGGTCCTTGTCGTCGTCCGACGCCTTGTCGCGGTGCGATTGGACCGCGCCGACGATGTCGAGCGCCTTCTTGACGGCCGGCCGCGCCGAGACGGCGTCGAACCACCGGGCGAGATTTGGATGATCGCTCCACTTGACGCCGAAGTTGTCGTGGTTGCGCGTCCACGGGAACGTGGCGATGTCGGCGATCGAGTAATCATCGCCGCCGAGATAGGCGCATTGGCCGAGGCGCTTTTCGAGAAGCTCGTAGAGGCGGAGCATTTCGCTTTTGTAACGGCCCTTGGAATAATCGTTGCCGGGCGGGGCGAACAGGCTGAAGTGCACCACTTGTCCGAAGGTCGGTCCGACGCCGGTAAGCTGGATCATCAGCCACTGGATGACATCGTAGCGCTTTGCCATGTCGGTCGGCAGGAAGCGGCCAAATTTGTCGGCGAGATACATCAGGATCGCGCCTGAACTCGAAGACGGTATACGGCTTGCCGCCCGGGCCCTCGTGATCGACGATCGCGGGAATTTTGGCGTTGGGATTGATCGCCAGAAATTCCGGCTTGAACTGCTCCCCTTTCCACACGTCGACTTTGATAGGGCGATAGGGCACTGCGAGCTCTTCGAGCATGATGAAGATTTTCTGCACGTTCGGGCTCGTCAGCATGTAGAAGTCGATCATGGATGCGGTTCCGTGTTGCAAGGGCGTGGGAGGGTACAGGGGCACATGATGCGCGACAAGGCGGGCGGAGAACCGCAGACATGCGTGCGCGCCTCTTGCAATTCGTAGGGTGGGCAAAGCGGGCGCTTGTCCGCGCGTGCCAACGCGATATGCCACGGTGGGCACGCTTCGCCTTTCCCACCCTACTTGTCGCTTCGATCTTCCCAATTGGTGCGCAGGCGGAGGAGGCCTATCCCACGCGTCCGGTCGAGATCATTGTGCCGTTCGCCGCCGGCGGCGGCACTGACCTTATCGCGCGGATCATCTGCGATGGGCTCGCGCAGCGGCTCGGCGGGTCGTTCATCGCGGTCAATCGGCCAGGCGCCAACACCAACGTGGGGACGCTTACCGCGGTGCGCGCCAAGGCGGATGGCTACACGCTACTGATGGCGAGCGTCGGGCTCGCTGCCAACCCGACGCTCTACCGCAAGCTGCCGTTCGATCCCGCAACCGATCTCGTCCCGATCGCGCTGATCGCCAATGTCCCGACAGTTCTGGTCGTCAACCCTACAGTGCCGGCCCGCAATCTCGCGGACTTCATCGCTTATGCGAAAGCGCATCCCAGCGATTTGAATTACGCGTCCTATGGCGCCGGCTCGAGCCCTCATCTCGCGGCGGAGATGTTCATGGCTCTGACCGGCGTCCGGATGGTGCACGTGCCCTATAGCGGCGGCGCGCCCGCGGCGCTCGGCGTCATCGGCAATTCGGTGCAGGTGCTGTTTTCGAGCGTCGTGCCCGTGCTTGGCATGATCCGCGGCGGCAGCCTCAAGGCGATTGCCATCGCGTCCGACCGGCGCGCCGCGCTGTTGCCCGAGGTCCCGACGTTCCAGGAAAACGGCGTCGACTATCGGACCGGCACCTGGTTCGGCCTCCTCGCGCCGGCGAAGACGCCGGACGCGATCATTGTTCGGCTCGGCGGCGCGATGCAGGACCTGCTGCACGATCCCGCAATTCGCGCTAGGTTGAATGACGAGGGCGCGGAGATCGCGGCGTTGGGCCCCGCTGATTTCAAACAATTCCTCAACGAGGAGACCGCGCGCTTGTCGCGCATCATTCGCGCCGCCAATATTCGGCTCGATTGAGATGAGCGAGGACGCCCGTGACCGCCCAAAACGACAAGCGATTGACCGGCCGCATTGCCGCGGAGCGCATCCGCCTGATGACGGTGCCCCGCCCGCCGGCCGACGCCGTCGAGCGGTTCAAGGCGATCGGCGATCCGACCGGCGTTATCTCGGACGCGATGGATGAGCTCGGCCTGCCGCCCGGCGTGATCGGTGCGTCGGTGCTGCGGCCGACCATTGCGGGCACAACGATGGTCGGTCCGGCGCTGACGTTGCGCAACGTGTTGCAGCGTATCGATCCGCTCAACGGAGCGCGCGCCGGCGTCAACCGCATGGCGGAATTCGAGGCCCATAATCTCGCATCGCCGGGCGACGTGCTCGTGATCCAGGGCGTCGCCGGCATCTCCAACATGGGCGGCATTTCCGCCCAGACCGGCAGGCGCCAGGGCGAAGCTGGCGCCATCGTCATGGGCGGCATCCGCGACATCGCCCATTCGCGGCAGGTCGGTTATCCGCTGTGGTCGAGCGAGATCAGCCCAGTGACCGGCAAGTGGCGGCTCGAGACGATCGAGATCAACGGTTCGGTGCAGATCGGCGACGTCCGCGTCGAGCCGGGTGACCTTGTCGTGGCCGACGACACCGGCGTCTGCTTCATCCCGCGCGACTCGATTGCGGCGGTGCTGACGCTGGCCGAGAAAAAGGCGAAGGCCGAAGAGATCCGTTGCAAGGCGATCGATGACGGCATTCCCGTGCCCGACATTTCGCGCGCGAGCTACGGCGAGAAAGACAAATAGCCGCCAGGTCAGGACCGACAGCCATGGCAAAATACGTCGTCGCTCCCGTGCGTGAGATCGCCCCTGGCGGACGCAAGCTCGTCGAGGTCAAGGGTCGCAAGATCGTGATCTTCAATCTTGGCGGCGAGTTTTTCGCAGTGTCCGACCGTTGCCCGCACCAGGGCGGCCCGTTGTCGAAGGGGCATCTCACTGGCTTCGTGTCGTCGAAGGAGCCCGGCGAATACTGCTATTCGCGCATCGGTGAAGTGATCCGCTGCCCGTGGCACGCCTGGGAATACGACATCCGCACGGGCAAGTCCTGGTGCGATCCGCGACGCGTCCAGGTGCGCCGCTTCGAGGTGGACGTCGAGGCGGGCGCGCGGTTGGTTGAAGGCCCGTATCTCGCCGAGACCTTCCCCGTCAGCGTCGAAGACGAATATCTCGTCGTGACGATGTGAGGCGTTGCCAGACTTCGCAGGATTTGGGAAAATAAAAATATGACGCCGTCGACGAAAAGACTGCTTGAGCAGGTGGAGGCCTGGCCGCAAGAGGATCAGGATGAACTGGCGGAATACGTGCGCGAGATCGAGGCTCGGCGCAGCGGGGTCTATGAAGTATCGCCAGAGGAACTCGAAGCCATAGACGAGGCGCTCGGGCAGATTGCACGCGGTCAGATCGCGAGCAAGGAAGACATCGAAGCGGCCTTCGCAAAATTTCGCGGCGAATGAAAGTTGAGTTCACCCCGCGCGCGGTCGGGGACTTGTCGAGAATCGGCGCGCGGAGCCGAAGAGTCTTCGGCCCAAGCGTAGCGCTGGCCCTTGAGACTTATTTCCGCGCGACCATCGCTCGCATAGCCGTGATGCCCGAGAGCGGGCAACGGATTCCACGACGCCCCAATGTGCGTGTCATGCCGCTCGGGCGGTACCCCTTCAAAATCTTCTATACGGTGACGGGAGAAACCGTCACCATCCTTCACGTCCGCCATGCTGCGCGTCGACCGTGGGATGGTGACGCGTAACGCACCTAGAGCTTTGCCAGAATCTCCGCGAACTTGGTGCGCACCTTCTCAACGAGTTCCGCGCTTGCGCGGGCGACAGGCGGGAAATCCTTGAGGCGCTCAAACGGGCGGCAGGCGTCGATCACGGCGCGGGAATTGGTCGAGCTCTTGGCATCAAGCAGCGGGTCGAGCGGTGTCGACCACGCGCGCTTGAAGAACTCGATGTCCTCTTTCGGATCGCAGCGCGTGCAGACCGCCCACATCACGTCGAAAATGTCAGTCGGATCGACATCCTCGTCGACCACCACCACGAAGCGGCCGAGATAGGAGCCCGACTGGCTCGATGCCGCAAGCATGCCGGCCTGGCGGGCATGGCCCGGATAGGCCTGCTTGATGGCAATGACATTGAACATGCGGGCGCCGCCAAATTCGTGGCACCACACGCCGCGCACGCCCGACAGTCCGGCGCGCTCGACCTCGTCCCAGATCATGCCGGCTTTCATCACGCACTTGCTGAACGAAAAATCCGACGGCGGCCGCATCGGTGACGCAATGCCGAGGATCGGGTCGTTGCGGTAATAGACGCGGCGCACCCGCACCACCGGCTGCTCGCTCGGGCTTGAGGCGTAATAGCCGGTGAACTCGCCGAACGGGCCTTCGCGCGCGGTTTCGTCCGCCACCATGTCGCCTTCGATGACGACCTCGGCATGGGCCGGCATCGGCAGGCCGTGGACCTCGCTCAGAACCACGTCATACGGCACGCCGCGATGGCCGCCGGCGTAGTCGTATTCGGACAGCCCGAACTTCAGCTCGTTGCCGCCGGCGAGAAACAAGAGCGGATCGTGGCCGCACGAGATCAGCACCGGGCAGGGCTTGTCGGCACGGAAATATTTCTCCCGGATGTGGCGCCCGTGTTTGCCGGGCGACATCCAGAGGCTGACGCGGCTCTTGTCCTGCACCATGCAGCGATAGGTCGCGGCATTGATCCAGTTCTCTTCCGGGTCGCGCATGATCACGAGATCGTCGGTGCCGATGTAGCGGCCGCCGTCGAGTTCGTGCAGACGCGGCGCCGGAAACTTCAGGAGGTCGATGTTGGCATCCCGGTCGATGTTTTCCGTCACCGCGCCCTTGGCGACGACACGCGGCGGAATGGGCGCGTGGGTCTTCATGCGGTCGCGATAGGAGCGCACCACGTCGAGGGGATTGTTGGGCACCGGCAGCCCGAGCGTGATCGCGAGTCGCTTCGATGAATTGGTGGCGCCGGAGAGAAGCCGCATGCCCTTCGGATATCCCGGCACGTCCTCGAACAGGATCGCGGGCGGCTCCGGTTTGGTGTGATAGACGATCTCGGCGAGCGTCCCGATCTCGAGGTCCCAATGCGCACCAGGTATGCGCATCAGCTCGCCCGCCTTCTCGATGCGGTCGAGAAACTCACGAAGATCAGCGTGCGGGCGGTCGTAGGCGTTGTAGGTCTGCGGCTTGGTCACATCGAGCATGATCGGCTCCTTCGCGCCCGGACTTTAGTCGGCCGCGATTGATTTTTCGAGGCATGTCGATATCACGAGTGCAAGAAGTGGGGCATTGATTGTAAGGATGGACCTCGTGCGTTGGCATGGCTGGGCTTGTTCGGGTGATCCACGGCCTGCGGCGATTTACCGTCGAAGCGACGTGGACGCCCAGGACCATCGCGAGCCTTACGCGGTAACCACGACGCGGTGCGTACTCGCGGCACTCGCGGCGATCGTACTCGCGACCGCGTCAGGGAGTGCGGCGACCGCGCAGACCTACCCGACCCGCCCCATCCGCATGATCGTGCCGTTCGCGGCGGGCGGCGCGAACGACATTGTCGCGCGCCTCATCCAGCCCGATCTTGAAAAGGCGCTCGGCCAGCCGGTCATCATCGAGAACAAGCCGGCGGCGAGCGGGATTGTCGGCACCGATCAGGTCGCGAAGGCCGCGCCCGACGGCTACACGCTGCTGATGGCGTTCACGACCCACACCGTCAACGCCGTCGTCAACGCCAAGCTGCCCTATGATACCGAACGCGACATTGCGCCGGTCGTGCTGATCGGTAAGAGCCCGCTGCTGTTCCTCGTCAATCCCAAGGTGCCGGCAACAACGCTTGCCGAATTCATTGCGCTGGCCAAAAAGAACCCCGGCAAGTTCAATTACGGCACACCCGGCGCGACCAGCCAGGGGCACCTCCTGGTGGCGCTATGGAGCGGACTTGCGGGCATCGACATCCAGCACGTGCCTTATCGCGGCGGCGCGCCGGCGGTGCTCGGGACGGTCTCCGGAGAAGTCCAGCTCACGCTGATGTCGGAGATTGCATCGGTCGCGCAGGTGAAGGCGGGGGCCTTGCGTGCGCTCGCGACCGGAAGCCTCACCCGCGATCCGCATTTCCCCGATCTCCCGACCGTCGCCGAGAGCGGCTTCCCCGGCTTCGAGGCAGTCGCATGGAGCGGCCTCTTTACCACCGCGGGTACGCCGGACAAGATCATCGAGCGGCTCAATGCTGAGGTGAACCGCATCATCCGCGAGCCCGCGATCATCGCGCGTTTCGAGGAACAGGGCATCACGCCTGCGGGCGGAACGCCGGCCGAGTTCGGTCAATTCATTTCGCGCGAACTCCGGCGTTGGAAAGAGGCGGCGCAGGTCGCGCACATCAATCCGGAATAGTCATCCTTCGCGCAGGAACGACATCACGACCGCGGCTGTCTCGTCGGCAAATTCCTCGTGAACGCCAAGCTTGCCGTTGGGCAGCACGGTCGCGCGGACGTTGGGCAGCAACGCGAGCGCCTCCATTTCCGCCTTCGACTTTGGCGGCGTCTCGGCCCCATAGAGGACGAGGATCGGCTCGCGCACGCGTCGCGCCGCGGCGAGGAATTCGTCACGGCTCTGGATCGGATCGAGTTCGCCGGTAACGAAGCGAATCGAGGCATGGCGCGCCCCGGCCGCCCGCGTCACCGCGAGCTTTTCCTCAAGAAGACTTTGCGGCAGCGCGCTCGGATCGCGATAGACGTGACCAAGCGCCATCATGCGGACCATGAACCGATTGACGTTGAGGCGATAGAGCGCCGCGCCGATCACGGGAAGGTCGCCAGCCCGGGCGATGCCTGCGAAAGCGGTGTGGCGCGCGCCGAACACCGTGGGCAGCGGACCTCGCCATGTCGGTGCGATAAGGCAAAGTCTTCCCGTATTGCCATGGGTGTCGGCTGCCGCCGCCAGCACGTAGCCGGCAGCGTGACCGGCGGCGATTGTGGCGAACGGGCGTTCCCGCGCCAGTATATCGGCGAGAAATGAGCGATAGGCATCGGGAGACCACGACACAGCGGGCCTCGGTAGATCGCCGAAACCCGGCCAGTCGACCGCAACCGTCGCAAATTCGTTGGCCAAGCGCTCCTGCAGCGGCCGCATCTCGCCGCGCGTCGAGATCGAGCTCAATGCGGGGAACAGCAAGACCTTGCGGCCTGACCCCGCGCGGCTCAATCCAAGGCCGACGGCGTTGCCCCGCCAACTCCAGTCGAGACGATCATCAAGCGTCTGCATGGACGATTGCCTGTTCGTTCCTCGCCCCGAAACCAACAAGGGGAGAAATCAATCTTCGTGCGACTGCAGAAAACGGGCAAAGGCCTTGAGCGTGGTCTCCGACACGTGATGCTCGATCCCTTCGGCATCGGCTTCGGCGGCTTCCGCCGGCACGCCAAGGGCGCGCAGCACGTCGACGACGAGGCGATGACGCGCCCGCACCCGCTGCGCGAGCGCGGTGCCGGCTTCGGTCAGGAATACGCCCCGGTATGGGCGCGAGGTCGCCATGCCGGCCCGCTTCAGGCGCGAAATCGTCTTGATGGCGGTCGCGTGCGATACGCCGAGCCGCCTTGCGATATCGGTCGGTCGCGCTTCGCCGGCGCTGGTCAGAAGATCGGCGATCAGCTCCACGTAATCCTCAAGCAACGCCGTGGACTGAGCTGACCGCGTCTTGCCGAAGCGGCGCGCCTGGGTCAGTTCGGCCGGAAGCCCGTCGTTCTTTTCCGGTTTGTCGGATGCAGCCCTGGCCGCCATGATTTCTCCTGCTTCCGCCGTGTGCGAGCGGAAGCATATTCGTGCGCTAAGGTCAAAGTGTGGAACCAGATGTAACTTGTAGTCGTCATTGACAATAGATGCATCGAACGCATATTGTAGCCCATGCTACATCCGGAACGACATTCGGCCGTCAATGCCGCAGCTTCCGAATTGTCGGACGGCGAAGGTCCGCTTGCGGCTTCGGCCTTAGGGCTTCCGGTTGCGGGTCGCGTCGGGCGTCGACCCGCGCTGACGGAGCGCACTGTCGCAACCGCGCGCGAAATCCTGGCAGGCCGGCGCAGCGGGTTCTTGGCCCGCCTCGTCTTTGTAGGACCCGCGGTCGTCGCCTCGATCGCCTACATGGACCCCGGCAACTTCGCGACCAACATCCAGGCCGGCGCCAAATATGGCTACACCCTGCTTTGGATCGTGATCGTCGCGAACCTGATCGCCATGCTGTTTCAGGGGCTTTCGGCCAAACTCGGCATCGTCACCGGGCGAAACCTCGCCGAGATGTGCCGGGACAGCTTTCCAAAGCCGGTGGTGTGGACGATGTGGGTAGTCAGCGAGGCCGCCGCCATGGCGACCGATCTCGCCGAGTTTCTCGGCGGGGCGATCGGCCTGTCCTTGCTGTTCCACATGCCGCTCATTGCCGGCATGGCGGTCACGGCCTGCATCACCTACGCGATCCTGATGTTCGAAGCTTACGGCTTCCGGCCGATCGAACTCGTCATCGGCGCGCTGGTCGGGATCATAGCGCTTTGCTACCTCGTCGAGATGTTCATCGCTCCGGTCGATTGGAGCGCCGTTGCCTATCATTCCGTGGTGCCGCACATCGCCGATGCCGAGGCGCTGTTGATCGCTGTCGGCATCATCGGCGCGACGGTGATGCCACATGCCCTCTTCCTGCATTCGAGCCTGACGCAGGGCCGTACGCCCGTGCTCAACGACAGGGAGCGCGCGCAGGTGCTGCGCTTCTCCAACGAAGAAGTGGTCATCGCGCTTGCGGTTGCTGGCCTCGTCAACATGGCGATGGTCATCATGGCGTCGAGCGCCTTTCACGCCGGGCACAGCGACGTTGCCGAGATCCAGACTGCCTACCACACGCTGACGCCGCTGCTCGGCGCCGCCGCCGCCGGCGCCTTTCTCATCTCGCTCGCCGCGTCGGGGATTTCGAGCTCTGCCGTCGGCACCATGGCGGGCCAGATGATCATGCAGGGCTTCGTCGGCTTCCGCATCCCGATCATCATCCGTCGCCTCGTCACCATGATACCGGCGTTTGTCGTCGTCGGGCTCGGCGCCGATGCGACGCGATCGCTCGTCATCAGTCAGGTCGTGCTCAGCATCGCGCTGCCGCTGCCGATGATCACGCTCCTGATGTTCACCGGCCGCCGCGACATCATGGGAGATTTCGCCAATAGCCGGCTGACCAATGCCGCGGCGATCCTCGGGAGCGCAATCGTGCTCGGTCTCAACCTCATTCTGATCCTGCAGACTTTCGGCGTTCCAATACCCGGTCTGTCCGCCGGAGGTTAGGAGGGGCCTTTGGTAACGGCTGTCATAAAACGGAAATATGTGCATGCACTTGAGGAGTTTGGTTCTTTCTGTCGATTGCACCGGTCTCCTCGGTTGTCGCGGCTGCCAGTGTCGAGCATAGAATTGCGCCATGGGGAAATTGTCGCGCCACTATCTTGGGGTCCCGATTGCGGCTTTGGCGCCGGCAATTTTTGGATTCGTAGCCGGGGAGCAAGCGCTGGCCGGCGAAACGGCGGCTGCAAACCCGGCGAATTGGAATTGGACCGGATATTATGTTGGCAGCCATATCGGCGTGGCGGGCGGCCGGTCATCGTGGACAGCGACCCAGCCCGGCGGCGGGCCGGACATTTCAAGCACGTTCAGCCTGTTTCAGCCGTACAACGGATTTAACGGCAGCGGCAGCCAGATCGCCGGCTTCGCAGGCGGCTACAACTATGTGTTTCCGTCCCGGCTCGTGGTCGGAGTCGAGGCGGACGTGTCGTTCCCGACCACCCTCAGTGCGATTGGCGGCTTCGGCACGCCGGCTGTGGGCGCCGTCACTTACAGCGACATGCTGGAGATGATGGGCACTGTGCGCGGTCGCGTCGGCGTGGACGCAAACCACTGGCTCTATTACGTGACCGGCGGCCTTGCCTGGACGAGCGAACGCTTCGACCGCACCGCCGTCAATCCTGGCGCATTGGGCGTGCAGGTGCCGGCGACGCAAGAGACGGTGCTCCGGGAACGGCTCGGCTGGACAGTGGGTGCCGGCATCGAAGCGCCGGTCGGTCACGGCTGGAGCGTGAAGGCCGAGTACCTCTATGCGCAGTACGGCAACGCCAGCGCCAGCTTTCCGCTCGGCGGCCAGAACATCACCTCCGATCTTGCGACTCACGAAGTCCGGGCGGGACTGAATTACAAGCTTTTCGACAACGGGTCGAAGTCGGACAATTGGCCGTTCGGCCTCGCCGCCCTCGATTCAGGCGATTGGGCTATCCATGGCCAAACGACCTACGTAAATCAATTCACCCCGCCGTTCCGCGCGCCCTATCGCGGCGCCAACAGCCTCGATCCAAATCAGGGCCGCGAAACCTGGGACGCGACGCTCTACATCGGCCGCAAGCTGTGGTCGGGCGCGGAGCTGTGGATCGATCCGGAAATCGACCAGGGATTCGGCCTCAGCAACACCCTCGGCATTGCCGGGTTCACCAGCGGCGAAGCCTACAAGGTCGGCTCGACCTATCCGTATTTCCGGCTGCCCCGCATGTTCGTGCGCCAGACCATCGATCTGGGCGGGGAATCGCAGAAGGTCGCGGGCGACATCAACCAGTTCGCCGGCTCGCAGACTGCGAACCGGCTGGTGATCACCGTCGGCAAGTTCAGCGTGTCGGACATCTTCGACACCATCAGCTACGCCCACGACCCACGCAACGACTTCATGAACTGGACGCTCGTCGATGCCGGTACCTTCGATTACGCGGCCAACTCGTGGGGATATAGCTACGGGGCGACAGCCGAGTGGTATCAGGGGCGCTGGGCGCTGCGCGCCGGCATTTTCGATCTGTCGATCGTCCCGAACAACGAGCGGCTTGATCCGACCTTCGATCAGTTCGAAATCGTCACCGAGCTTGAGCATCGGCACGAGCTGTGGGGACAGCCCGGCAAGGTCGCGGTGATCGGCTTCGTCAACCGCGGCCGCATGGGACGCTATAACGATGCGGTCCTGCTCGCCGATGCGACCGGGACCACGCCGTCAACTGCGGACGTGCGTCGCTACGCCAGCCGTCCGGGCGTCAACCTGAACATCGAGCAGCAGATCGTGCCGAACATCGGCGTGTTCGGCCGGGTCGGCTATGCCGACGGCAACGTCGAGGCCTACGAATTCACCGACGTCGACCGCACCGCCTCGCTCGGCGCGTCGTTGAACGGCAAGCTGTGGGGCCGCGACGGTGACACGATTGGTATCGCCGGCGTCGTCAACGAAATCACCAGCGCCCATATCGCTTATCTGAATGCGGGTGGCCTCGGCATCCTCGTCGGCGACGGGCAATTGCCGCATCCCGGCCCCGAGCAGATTCTCGAAACCTATTACAGCTTGCCGATCGGTTCCTGGAAGGCGACGGCTGATTATCAGTTCATTCTCAATCCCGCCTACAACCGCGACCGCGGTCCGGTCTCGGTCATGTCGGTGCGCTTGCACACGCAATTCTGACGCCGTCGCTCGTCGCGAATTCACGCCGGCAAAAGGCATGGGCGCAGCGCATACCGGCCGAGGCCGACCGCGCCGCGCCCACAACGTGTGACGCTACACTCGAACAACAGGCTTACGCGACACGACACAAATCAGGCCGTCACCGCCAAGGTCACGCGCAGCAGCGGAGCCGAATCGGTCCGGACGTCGGTCAGCTCGCCTGGCCGCTCACGCCGTTCACGAACATCCGGCGGCTCGCTTGAAGCAACTTCTCGCCGTTTTCAAACATGCGGCGGCCGTCTTCCGCGAACAGTTCCATCTCGCGGCTCGCCCACTCGTGATAGGCCGAAGTCGCTTCGGGAACCGATCGGACCGAGCCGATCTTGCTGATGAACTCGGCGGCGAGCGCGTTTTCGGCTTTCACGTGCGTGAACATGTTCTGATGGATGCCTTCGAGCGTCTGCACCATCTCTTTTTGGGCCGCGAGCAAAGACTCTACCCGTTTCTTGGCGAAGTCGAAGATTTCCGGATGGACGAACGGCGCCGCCGACATTGGATTAACAAACTCAGACTCATTCTGGGCCATCGCGAAGCTCCCATCTTCTTGATGTGACATCCGAACTGCGAGTTGACTATGCGCGACCGGAAGATTGGTTGAGCGGCGTTACAAACCGCATGGGGACGCATTCGGGGGCCGTATGACCACGGCCCTCGGATCGTCCCCCCAAACTCTTGGCAGAGCCCTTACAGTACGCGCCTTATTTAGGGCCAAACTATGAATGCTGTACGAATGTCGGCGGCATCACCGCGATGTGATTGCGCAGGTCCGATAGTCAACGCATTGCGGTTCGCGTCGACGCGGAATCGCGTGTCGCCGCGATATTTTTACGACGACCGCGTCGCCTGCACGTTGGCGATGCGACTCGGCGCGCCGAACTCGCGCCGACAGACCTCGGCGAGGACCGCGACGCCCTGCCGGATCTCATCGTGCGACGGATTGGCAAAGCATAGGCGCATGCGGCTGCGGCCGAAGCTCCTGTCCGGCGACCACTCGAATCCCGGATTGATGGCGAGGCCTTGAGCGAGCGCTGCCTGCGCGAGCTTCTGCGTGTCGACGACGTCGGGAAGCTTCACCCACAGATAGATGCCGCCCTTCGGATCGTCGAACTCGGCTGCGGTCCCGAACTGCTCGGCGAGCGCGTCCATGAGCGTCTCGAGCTTGCGCCGCAGCGCGCGCGCCAATTCCGGAACATGGGTCGCGAAATGCAGCGCACAGTATTCGGCGAGCACCATCTGCTCCAGCGCACCGGAGCCGGCGTCGGTCTTGAGCGGCAGCATGCGCGCGAGCACCTGCCAATCCGCCACGATGAAACCGACCCGCAACGCCGGCGCGATCGATTTCGAGAACGAGCCGATATGGATGACGTTGCGGTTCCTGGCCATGGCGTAGATCGCCGGCGGTCGTTTGCCGTCCCAGATCAGGTCGGCGTAGCAATCGTCTTCAAAGATAGGCACGTTGTGCGCCTCGGCGAGCCGCAGCAGTTCGCGGCGGCGCTCCTCGCTCAGGATGCTGCCAGTCGGGTTCTGCACCGTCGGAATGGTGTAGATGTATTTCGGGCGAATGCCGCGGCGCTTGAGATCATCGAGCGCTGCGGCGAGCGCATCCATGCGCAGCCCTTCGCGGTCAAGCGGCACGCCGATCGAATTGATGCCGAGCCGATTGAGCCGGTTGAGCGAGCCGAAATACGTGACCTCTTCGACCAGCACGGTATCGCCGCGGTTAAGCAGCATGCCGTTGACGAGTTCGATCGCTTGCAGCGAGCCGGAGGTCAGGAGAATCTCGTCGGCGGTGCAGGAAATGCCGGCGTCGCGCTTGAGTTTCGCGACCAGGAATTCGCGCAGCGGTCGATACCCGAGCGGGCCGCTTTCGAGGCCATAGTTCGCAAGCGTGCGGCCCTCGCGCCGGAGCACCGCATTCGCCGCCGCGACGAGCCCATCGACCGGCACCCGCTCCGCGTCGTTGTGGCCGCCGATGAAATTGTATTTCGGGAAACCGTTCCACTTCGCCGCGGGCGCCGGCAAGCCGCTCGCAAGCAGCGGCCCGAAATCGAACGGCGACGACGACGCGGCTGTTTCAATCGACGTGGTTGCGGTCATTGCTGCTCCCGGGACTTAACGCGCTTTTCGCTTTGAACTGATCTATCGTTTGTCATTGCCCGGCTTGACCGGGCAATCCAGTACTCCGCAGCCGGGGGTTACTGGATCGCCCGGTCAAGCCGGGCGATGACGTTTCGAAAATGGGGATGCCATCGGGAGATGCGCGAAGTCCAAGCCGCGAACGCTGGCCAAGGCTGCAGGAATGCGACACGTCACTTTACCGCCAGCATCTGCGCGGCCTTCTTCGCGACCTCGGGCGGCGTCTTATAGATGTCGGCGACGAGTTTCTGCACTTCATCGCCGGACACCGGGTTGACCTCGAGCTGCGCCTTCTCGGCGTCGGCGCGGAAGGCCGGGTCGGCCATGGTATCCCAAAAGGCCTGGCGCAGCGCCGCGGCGCGGTCGCCCGGGATGCCGGGCGGGGCAAGGAAGGGCCGCCCCAGCGCCTGGCGCGCGAAGATCAACGTCAGGATCTGTCGCTCCTCTTCGTTTTTCGCGAGATCGATCACCACGGGGACGTTGGGAAGTTCCGGGTGCTTGTGCAGCGAGAGTTGCACCAGGACGTTGAGCTTCTTCTCGGTGATCCAGTTGCCGTGCGTCGACTTCACGCTCGACCACGACCAGCCGCACCGCCCCTGCAATTCGCCGCGCTCCATGGCGAGCACGACATCGTTGCCGCCCGGATAGCCGTTGACGATCTTCATGTGGGTGCCGAGCACGCCGTTGATGATTTTCGGAAACTGGTCGGTGTCGGCGCTCGGTCCGGTGCCGCCGACGGTCATTTCCTTGGTGAAGAGGTCCTCGAACTTCACGACGCTGCCGCCGGCGTAAGCGACGCAGACGCTGACCTCGCTGTTGCCGCTGCCGATCCAGGTAAATTTTGTGCCGTCGAACTGCGCGGCCGTCTGGCCGAGCAGCGGATCGAACCCGGTGCCGCGCCCGATGGTGGCAAACACCGCGCCGTCCTTAGGCGCGACACGATAGAGCCAGTTGGCAAGCCGCAGGCTGCCCGCGCCCTCCATGTTCTTGACGATTATGGTGGGCTTGCCCGGGATGTGTCCGCCCATGTGGCGGGCGAGGCCGCGCGCATAAAGGTCGTAGCCGCCGCCGACGCTGTAGCCGACGTAAAGATCGATGTTGCGCCCCTTGTAGAAGTCGGCCGGCGACTGCGCCCGCGCAACCGACGCGAGAACGAGCACCGCTCCGACCAGCGTGAGCGTAAGGACGGCAACACGAGCCGTCATCCTGAGGAGCGCCGAAGGCGCGTCTCGAAGGATGGCAATAGGCACGGTCTCGCTAGCGGCCATCCTTCGAGACGCCCGCGTTGCGGGCTCCTCAGGATGACGGTCACTTGAATTGCAGCCTTTCAGAAACGTCATTCAGTTTCCTCCGCGCCGGTGTTCGCTTTTCTCGTCGTCGGGTCCCGGCGCATGTGTCGACGCAAAATAGCAGCTTTGCGTTGCGATGCCACGCGCGGCGCGAAGGCAGGCAATCGCAGCGGCTTGACGGTGGGCGGGCGATGTAAGCAAGAAAGACGGCGCAGGCGGCTCGTGTTATGACGCTCACGGTATTCGAGGCGAACATCCGCCCGCGCGCTGCCGGCCGCATCAAGACGGTCGAGGCCGGCGGAGGAACCACGGGCGAGGGAACGGCATGCCGGTTGATATGGCATCGATGGCTTGGCATGCGCTGACGCTGCTGCTCGAGCCCTCGCGCCTCGGCATCCTGTTCATCGGCGTGGTGATCGGCCTCTCGATCGGCGTGCTGCCGGGCCTCAACGGCATCGTCGGCATGGCGATGCTGATCCCGTTCACCTACAACATGGACCAATACACTGCGATGGCGCTCCTGCTCGGGATGGCGGCCGTCATCACGTCGTCGGACTTCATCAGCGCGGTGCTGTTCGGCGTGCCCGGCCACGTGGGCGCGGCCGCGACCGTCATCGACGGCCATGCCATGGCGCGCAACGGCGAGGCCGGCCGCGCCTTCGGGGCGGGCTTTGCTTCCTCGCTCGGCGGCGGGCTAATCGGCGCCGTCGTGCTGGCGCTAAGCATCCCGATCCTGCGTCCGGTGCTGCTCTCGATCGGTTCGCCGGAACTGCTCGCTTTCACCCTGTTCGGCCTCTCCATGGTGGCGACGCTCTCGGGCCGCGCGCCGCTCAAGGGGCTCACCGCGGCTGCGCTCGGCCTGATGATCTCCATGATCGGGTCGCGCTCGGAAAGCGGTACGCTGCGGTGGACCTTCGACACGCTCTACCTCTACGACGGTGTGCCGCTGGTGCCGGCGACGCTCGGCCTCTTCGCCATGCCGGAGCTGTGCGAACTTGCGGTCGCCCGCAAGAAGATCGCCGGCGATCACGCCGGCAATATCAACCTGTCGAGCCAGTGGGAAGGTGTGCGCGACGCGTTCAGGCATTGGTGGCTCGTGCTTCGCTGCGGCATCCTCGGCACGGCCTTGGGCGCGATCCCCGGCATCGGCTCAGCGGTGATCGACTGGATCGCGTACGGCTATGCCCAGCGCACCGAGAAGAATCCGGAGACCTTCGGCACCGGCGACGTGCGCGGCGTGATCGCGCCGGAAAGCTCCAATAACGCCAAGGAAGGTGGGCACCTCGTGCCGACCATCGCGTTCGGCGTGCCGGCCGGCGCCTCGATGGCGATCTTGCTCGGCGCTTTCCTGATGCACGGGCTCACCCCCGGTCCCGACATGCTGACGAAGCAGCTCGACGTGACCTACACCATCGTGTGGAGCCTGACGCTCGCCCACGTGATCGGCGCGATGATCTGCCTGGTGTTCTGCCCGTACCTTGCCCGCATCTCGACGGTGCGGCCGGAAATCCTGCTGCCGATCGTGCTGTCGCTCGTGTTCGTCGCGGCCTACGAGGGCTCGCACGACTGGGGCGACCTGTTCTCGCTGATGATCTTCGGCGTCGTCGGCTGGATCATGAAACGGCAGGGCTGGCCGCGGCCGCCGATGGTGCTCGGCATCGTCATCGGCGGCACCTTCGAGCGCTACCTCTACATCTCGAACTCGCTCATGGGCTGGGCGTGGCTCGGCCGCCCGGTGGTGATGGCGATCCTCGTTCTCGTCGCCTGGGCGCTCTACCGGCCGCTGTCGGAGATCGTCAAAAGCGTCGTCTCCGAGCTGCGTCACATCGGCTCGCACCCGCTGCGGCTGTCGGCGTCGGCGGCGTTCACCATCGCGGTCATCGCCTTCATCCTCACGGCAATCGCGCTGTCGTCCGACTGGCCGGCGGTCGCGAAGCCGGTGCCCCTCACTGCGTGCTACATGGCGCTGACCTTCGCGAGCCTCAACCTCATCAACGAGCTGTTCGGCAAGGAGCAGGACGCGCGCGGCAACGTCGACGGCGGCGTCGACGTCGGCGGAGGTCACGAGCCCTTCGGCGACCGCTACTACGGCATGTCGCCCGGCGCGATGCGCACGCGCGCGACCGTCTACTTCCTCTGGCTCGTCGGCCTGATGGCGCTCGTCGCGCTCATCGGATTCATCCCGGCGATCGCAGTGTTCGTGTTCGCCTACATGCATTTCGGCTTCGGCGAACGCGCGCTGCCGTCCGCGGTTTTCGCAGCGGCGACCACGCTGCTATGCTGGGGCCTGTTCCAAAAGCTGTTGGCAGTCGCCTGGCCGCAATCGCTGCTCGGCGACTATTTTCCGGCGCTGCGCGCGTCGCTTGGTTTCATCTGATCGCAGGAGGTTCAGGACAGCATGACAGGTCTCTACGAACAAGCGCCGGGCCAGGGCCACAACCGTCCGCCGGTCGAGGACAAGGAAGGCAAGTGGGAGCGCTGGTCACGCAAGCGCACTTTCGTGCGCGAGCTCGCCGGCACCTATAGCGATGTCTACAAATCGCTGCTCGAACAGCCGCGGGTCTACTCCTCGCGCAACCATCCATGGAAGGGCGGCCCCGCGCTCTACGGCAAGCACGTCGTCAGCCCGCAAGCCGCGAACGTGGTGCAGTCGATCGAGACCCACATCGAGTGCTATGCCCCCGGCGCCTACGGCCAGAAGCACGGCCACCTCAACAGCGCGGTGTTTTATGTGCTCAAGGGCCGCGGCCACGACATCCATGACGGCCGCCGCATCGACTGGAAGGCCGGCGACATCATGATCGTCGAGTGCGCGAGCGTGCATCAGCACTTCAACGACGATCCCGACAACGAGGCGATCCTCCTCGTCTTCAAGGCGAAGCCGCTGTTCCTCTTCATGCACCTGCTGTTCCAGAAGATCGTGTCCTATCCGCCCAACGAAGCGACGCCGGGCCACGAAGACTTCCGCCCGCCGAATGATCTGTGAGGAAAAACCCTATCCCCTCGTCATGCCCGCGCTTGTCGCGGGCATCACGTCTTCCCCACCGTGGCGCAACAAGACGTGGATGGCCGGGACGAGCCCGGCCATGACTCATGAGAAATGATGACTGCTGAGAGATGATGACTGCTGACAGAATGCGAGACATGGCATGAGCAAAATTCTCGACGAACGCGACTTCGCCCATGTGGGCTCAAAGACCGGAACCTTGCGGGTGGAGGACATCCTCGCCTCGCAGGAATTCCGCAAGATGTACGAGCAGCTCCCCAATGTGGTGAGCGCCGAGGACATGCCGTTCGAGCGCTCGCCGGACGGGCTCATCAAGCACCTCGTGCATCACAAGATGAACACGCGCGAGCGCTGCGTCGAAGCCTATATGCAGTTCCTGAAACCCGGCGAGCGTTCCGGCAAGCACCGCCACATGTGGGAAGAGGTGTTGTTCTGCGTCGAGGGCTCAGGCTACGACCTCCACTGGGACCTCAAGTTCGATTGCATCGACGCCTTCGAGTGGGAATGGTCGGACGAGCCGCGCAAGTTCGAATGGCAGCGAGGCGATTTCATCTACGTGCCGCCGTTCACGATCCACCAGCACTTCAACGCCCACGCGACCGACGAGGCGCGCCTCATCGTGATCTCGAACCGCATCGTCAAGGAAATGGGCTTCGACTGGTTCGACCAGCTCGAGCGCGCGCCGGGGTTTTGAGCTCGGCGCGGTGCTGCGGTCGGCCCGCGGGTTCGTTACGAACCGCGAAAAAATGGCGGCGCGCGAAGGATGACGTGCACCCCTTTGGTGAGACACAAAACAGGGAAACTTTCCCTGAGAACAGGGAAAATATCAGGGAAACTCATTTTCTGCCCTGCGCCAGGCGACTGGCTCGGCCAATAACCGCGATGCTGCAACGGGTTCGGTAGAAACACCGTAGAAAGAGCAGGGAATTCGGTCGGCCGGAACAGCGAAACGCGGTGAGGGGGCGAGAGAATCGCAAATCATTTTGTCAGCACCTTTGGAAATCGGAGGCTCTGCACAGATCGCTCTTGCATTTTCATAGGCCTATTGATATCATAATAGTCCTATTTAAGCAAGGCGAGCTTTGGCCGCGGGCGGTCTTGAAGCGCTGAAGAATGCCGACGAACATCGGGGCCGTTAGCCTCGGCTTTCGGCCGATGTGCGCATTCCTGGTCCCGAAATTGCATTCAAAGCCGCGCGCATTTTTGCTTGGCCAGAGTCTTAGTCAGAAGTCTTGGTCAGAGTCTTGGTCAGCGTCTTGGCCAGAGTGGGGAGGAACTGATGGATCGACCGGGTCTTGTCTCCGCAACTGTCTCTCGGATTTTCCTATGCGCGGTCGCCGTCGCAGCCCTGCACGTTGGCCTCGCCGCGACAGCGTCGGCCGAGCCCGCGGCATGCACCGGGCCGATCAAGTTCGGGCTGACCACGGCGTTGACCGGCCCGGTCGCACTGTTGGGCGTTCAGGCGCGCAACGGCGTTGAATTCACGCTCGCGGAGATCAACGCGGCCGGCGGGATCGCCGGGCAGAAAGTCGAGCTCACCGTCGAGGATACCGGCGGCTCCAGCACCGATGCGGTCAACGCCATCAACCGGGTGATCGAGACGAAGCCACTCGTCATCTTCGGATCGATGATCAGTCCGCATGTATTCGCGCAAACGGAATCGATCAAGAAGGCGGAAGTGCCGTTCATCGTCGGCGCGACCAACGCGCAAATCACGAGTCAGGGCGTGTCGTGGCTGTTCCGCACCCACGTCCACGACGGGCAGATTGCCAATATCGTGCCGACCTATCTTGTCGAGACGCTGCACAAGAAGAAGCCGGGCATCATCGTCGTCGCCGACGACTACGGCCTCGGCGCCTCCAAGGGCATCCAGGCCAAGCTCGCCTCCATGGGGCTCAAGCCGGTCGCGGCGACATCCTACGCGCCGACCGACAAGGATGTGTCGGCGCAGATTCTGCAAATCCAGGACAATGGTGCCGACAGCATCATCATGTTCGGCCGGCCGGGCGACGTCGCCATCGTCATGCGCCAGCTCGGCGACCTCGGCAGCGATCTTCTCAAGATCGGCAATTCGAGCACAGTCGCCCAGACGATGCTCAACAATCTCCCCGCGCGCGAAGCCGACGGCGCCTACGGCCTCGGCGGCATGATCCCGCAGACCTCGACCGATCCCAAGATCCAGGCATGGACCAAGGCGGTGCTCGATCGCTACAAGGTGCCGGCCGATAACTTCACGGTGTCCTATGCCGACAGCGTGCATCTGTTGAAGCAGGTGATCGAGAAAGTCGGCTGCGATCGCGCCGCGATCCGCGATGCGCTTGCCGCCACCAAGGACTTTCACGGCATGCTGATTTCCTACACCGCCGACGCCAAGGGCGACCTCGCCCACACGCTCGGCGTCTACCGCATCAAGGGCAAAACGCCGGAGTTGGTCGGCATTATCAAGGAGCCGGGGTTTTAGGCGTGGTCATTCCGGGGCGCCGGAGCGAAGCGGAGGCGAACCCGGAATCCATAACCACCGCCGGGGAGTATGGATTCCGGGCTGCCTCGCTGCGCTCAGCCCCCGGAATGACTGCTCAATCAGTTCGTGCTTAAGGGTGCTGCGCTAGCGCGATGCTTCAGCTTGTCGTCAACGGGCTTGTCCTCGGCAGCATCTATGCGTTGGTGGCGCTGGGGCTGCTGCTGATCTTCAATTCCGTGCAGATCGTGAATTTCGCCCAGGGGCAGCTTCTGATGCTGGGCGCATTCATCGGCTTCACCGGCGCGGTGCAGCATGAGCTGCCGATCGAAATGGCCTGGCTCGTCACCATCGCCGCCATGGCGGTGATCGGCATCGTCTTCATGGTGATCGCCTATTACCCGCTGCGCGGGCGCCCGCCGTTCCTCGTCATCCTCACCACCATCGCGGTCGGGATCGTGCTGGAGAACCTCGCCATCATCGTGTGGGGGCCGCTGCCGGAATCGCTGCCGTCGCCGGTCGTCGGCCCGCCGTTCCGGTTTTCGGGGGTCGTCATGTCGCGCCATCAGGCGTCCGTGCTGGCGGTGACGAGCGTGATCCTGCTGGCGCAATGGTTCTTCCTGACACGCACGCGGTTTGGCGTGCTGATGCGGGCGACGGCGCAGGACCTGACGATGGCCCGCCTCGTCGGCATCCGGGTCAAGCGCACCATCACGACGGCCTTTGCGCTCGGCGCGGTGCTTGCCGGGATCGCCGGACTGCTGGTTGCGCCGATGTTTCTGGCCGAGCCCACCATGGGCGGCGTCCTCGGCCTCAAGGGATTCGTCGTGAGCGTGGTCGGCGGCTTCGGCAGTCTGCCGGGCGCGGTGGTTGGCGGTCTTGCGCTCGGAATCATCGAAAGCTTCGGGGCGCGCTACATCTCGTCCGATTATCGCGACGCCTATGCGTTCGTGATCCTGATCGCCGTGCTTTGGCTACGACCGCGCGGCCTGTTCGGCGAGACCTCCGATGAGCGGGTCTAATCGCGCAGCGGTTCTCGTGCTGCTTGCCGCCGTCGTCGTGCTGCCGATGTCGCTCGGCGACGGCTATGCGCTGCAGGTCGTCAACATCGCGCTGATCAATGCCGTCGTCGTCATCGGGCTCAATTTCGTCACCGGCTATACCGGCCAGGTCAATTTCGGCCAGGCCGCGTTCTACGGCATCGGCGCCTATGCGACGGCGATCGCCGCCAAGGCCGGCGTCCCGTGGATCGCGACGCCCTTCATCGCCGCGCTGCTCGCGGCGGTGGCGAGCCTCGGGCTCGGATTACCGACGCTGCGTCTGCGCACCTTTTATCTCGCCATGGCAACCATCGGCTTTGGCGAGATCGTGCGCCTTGTGCTGCTGCATTGGGAGCCGGTGACCGGCGGCTCGTCCGGGCTGCGCGCCATCCCGGGCATCAGCCTCGGTCCGTTCGCACCGGTCGGGCACGTGCAGCATTATTACCTGCTGATCGCGTTGCTCGGCATTGCAATGATCGTCGCGTGGTGCGTCCGCGACTCGCGGCTCGGTCGCGACATGATCGCGACGCGTGACAGCGAGATCGCGGCCGAGCTCGGCGGCGTCGACACGGTGCGCACCAAGATCATCGCGTTCGTGTTGGCGGCGGTGTTCGCCGGCATCGCCGGCTGCTTCTATGCCTCCTACATTCACTACGTCAGCCCGGATTCGTTCACCAATCAGCAGGCGATCCTGTTCTTCACGATGCTGATCATCGGCGGCTCCGGTTCGGTGGGGGGCGCCGTCGTCGGCGCGTTGCTGCTGACGTTCCTGCCGGAATTCTTTCGCTCGGTCGGCCAGTATTATCTCGTCGCCTACGGCGTCGGCGTCATCGCCGTCATCATCCTCGCGCCAGGCGGCATCGTCGGGTCGCTGACGGCGCTCGTCGCGCGCGTACGGCACGCATGACGGACGCCGTCGACGCGACGCTGCTGCGCGGCCGCGGCGTCACGCGCCGGTTCGGCGGCCTCGTGGCTCTTGATCGGCTCGACATCGACGTTGGGCGCGGCGTCATCCATGCGGTGATCGGGCCGAACGGTTCGGGCAAGACGACCTTTCTCAACACGGTGAGCGGCGCCTACCGCCCGGACGCCGGCTCGATCACGCTCGATGGCGCTGAGTTGGTCAGGCTGCGGCCGAGCCGGATCGCGGCCAAGGGGCTCGCGCGCACGTTCCAGAACATCCGGCTGTTCGCGGGCCTCTCCGTGCTCGACAACGTCAAGGTCGGCGCGGCGATGGGGCGGCGCGGCCGGTTTCTCGACATCTTGCTGCGGAACTCGCGCAATCGCGAGACCGAGCGGCGCATCACCGAGACCGCGCGCGAGGCGCTCGATTTTGTCGGCCTGCTGGCGCGCGCCGACAACATGGCGCTCACGCTGCCGTACGCCCAGCGTCGCCTGCTGGAGATCGCCCGTGCGCTTGCGGCGGCGCCAAAACTCCTGCTCCTCGACGAGCCGGCTGCGGGCATGAATCCGACCGAGGCCGTCGCCCTTGTCGCGACCATCTCGAAACTGCGCGACCGCGGCATCACCCTGCTGCTGGTCGAGCACAACATGCGCCTCGTGATGAACATCAGCGATCGCATCACCGTGCTCGATTTCGGCCGCAAGATCGCGGAAGGAACGCCGGCGGAGGTGCAGAACGATCCGATCGTGATCGAGGCCTATCTCGGGCGGCGCCGTCATGCTTGAGCTTGCGGGCATCTCGGTCGCGTACGGCATCGTCGACGCGCTCAAGGGCGTGTCGCTGACCGTCGAGCAGGGCGAAATCGTCGCCATGGTAGGTGCGAACGGCGCCGGCAAGACGACGACGCTCTCCGCCATCTCAGGCGTCGTGCGTCCCAAAGCGGGAACGGTGTCGTTCAACGGCCGCCGGCTCAACGGGCTGCCGGTCGAAGACATCGTGCGGCTCGGGCTTGCTCACGCGCCCGAGGGCCGCCGCATCTTCCCCGGGCTGACGGTCGCGGAAAATCTCGTGGCGGGAGCTGCGACCCAGTCGGGCGCCGACGTGCGGCGGGAGACGGCAGACTTCGTTTACGAATTGTTTCCGCGCCTTGCCGAACGCCGGCGCCAGAGCGGCTGGTCGCTGTCGGGCGGCGAGCAGCAGATGCTCGCTATCGGGCGCGCGCTGATGGGGCGACCGACGCTGCTGATGCTCGACGAGCCCTCGCTCGGGCTTGCGCCGATCATTGTCGAGCAGATGTTCGACACGCTCGTGGCGCTCAACAAGCGGACCGGCCTGGCGATCCTGCTCGTCGAGCAGAATGCCGCGCTGGCGCTCGAAATTTCGCGGCGAGCCTATGTGCTGGAAGCAGGCGCCGTGGTTCTGTCCGGCGCGTCCGCCGATCTGGCGAATGATCCGCGCGTGCAGGCAGCGTATCTCGGCGGCTGAGTTGGTTTTTTAGTGGATAACTAGCCCTTTTCCGAAACAAAATGCCGGAAACCGTCAAATCAAAACGAATTGATTCATGTCAAAGCAGGGTCTCGGACTGCAAATATTTTTGATTGTTGCAGAACTATCCGGTTCCATCAGGCAGGTTTACGATTGCCGTGGATGGTTTTGCACCTTGCCGGAGTAGAGAACATGTCGAGCATGGCAGAAGCTTCGAGACCCGCCGACAC
The DNA here is from genome assembly GCA_963787675.1 of uncultured Alphaproteobacteria bacterium. GTDB lineage: Bacteria > Pseudomonadota > Alphaproteobacteria > Rhizobiales > Xanthobacteraceae > JAJPKK01. The sequence goes on from CAWBDV010000005.1 coordinate 84,072, forward strand.
CTCAACCACACTTGCGCCATTGCACGCCAAATGGGGGTGGATCGTCGCCCTCGGCGTCGTCTATGTCATCGCCGGATGCATCGCCCTCGGCAGCGTCGTGCTGGCGACAGTCGCGACCGTGCTGGTGGTCGGCGTCATGATGCTGATCGCGGGCGTCGCCGAAGTGATCAACGCCTTCCAGATGCAGGGCTGGGGCAAGTTCCTGCTGTGGCTCCTGCTCGGCGTGCTCTACATCATCGCCGGCTTCGTCACCTTCGAGAATCCCCTGATGGCCGCGGCCGTGCTGACTCTCATTCTCGGCATTGCGCTCGTCGTCTCCGGGATCATGCGCATCATCCTCGGCTTCAGCGTGAAGACCGGCATCCCGTGGATGTGGATCGTGCTGTCCGGCGCGATCACGCTGCTGCTGGGCATCGTGATCCTGGCGCACTGGCCTACGTCGAGCCTCTATATTCTCGGCATGTTCCTCGGCATCGACCTGATCTTTGCCGGCGTCGGCTGGATCGGCCTCGGCTTCGGCTTGCGGAATCGACCCGCCACCGCGTGACGGCGATCCACGCAGCGGTATACTTCCGGCGCCACACGGGCCCGCGGGCCTGTGTGGCGGGAGCGTGATCACTCGCTGACGGGAGGCTCGCCATGCGCTGGGTTCATATCGTAATCATCGTGCTGTTTGTTGCAGCCATCGTCATCTTCGCCTTCCAGAATCTCGAGATGACGACGATGTCCTTTCTCGGCTTCAGCATCCGGGCGCCGCTCGCGCTGATCACTGCGGTCATCTACCTCCTCGGCGCCGCAACCGGCGGCAGCCTGTTCGCACTGGTGAGACGATCCTACGTCGGCTCTCGGCTGATGGGCGAAAGCTCCTGATTTATTGTCCGGATAGGGGCCGCAGCCGCCGTGTCGGTCGCGGCCTATTGGGCTGCGAGCGTCTTTGCGCCGCTGGCGCTCGCCTTCTTCGTCATCGCGGTCATCGCGCGAGCGAAACGATCCGGAGAATATGCGATGGCTCACCCGGCCCGAGCCATGTGTCATAAACCGTCCCTCGCAGGGAAGGTAAGTTACTAACGCAGTCGCTAAGCTGACGTCGGCGTGTCGAGGGAAGGGGGCTTCAGGTGAGTCCAACTGCGCGAGAACCCGTCCTTGTCGACTTGGCGCTCCAGGGCGGCGGCTCCCATGGCGCCTTCACCTGGGGCGTGCTCGATCGACTGCTCGAGGAGCCGTGGCTGAACATCGTCGCGATTTCGGGCACGTCCGCGGGCGCGATGAACGCCGCGGTGCTTGCGGATGGATGGACGGAAGGCGGTGCGGACGGTGCCCGCAGGGCGCTTGATGAGTATTGGCAGCGCGTGTCGCGGGCCGCCGCTTTCAGTCCACTGCAGCGCTCGTTCTTCGATCGGCTCATGGGGCGCTGGACGCTCGATACATCGCCCGCCTATCTCACGCTGGACCTGATGTCGCGCGTGCTGTCGCCCTATGACCTCAATCCGATGGGCTTTAATCCGCTGCGAAAAATCCTTACGGAAAGCATCAACTTCGAGCGCCTCGTCAGTTCGCCGATCCAGCTGTTCATCACGGCGACGAACGTGCGCACCGGCCGCGGCCACATCTTCCGCAACGGAGAGATCACGGCCGATGTGCTGCTCGCCTCGGCTTGCCTGCCGACCATGTTCCGCGCGGTGGAAATCGACGGCGAGGCCTATTGGGACGGCGGCTACGCCGGCAACCCGACGATCACGCCCCTGATCCGCGAAAGCGATGCGCAGGACACGATCCTCGTGCAGATCAATCCGCGCGAACGATCGGACATGCCGCGCTCGGCTTCGGAGATTCTCAATCGGCTCAACGAAATTTCCTTCAACTCGCCGCTGATGAAGGAACTCCGCATGATGGCGCTCTTGCGCCAGGTCGCTGATCCCGGCACCGGCGAGGGCGCGCGTTGGGCGCGGATGCGCACGCATCGCGTCATGACCGACGTACTCGCCCAGTACGGCGCCTCTTCGAAGCTCAATGCCGAGTGGGATTTCGTCTCCATGCTGCGGGACGAGGGACGGCACGCCGCGAGCGCATTTCTCGCGGAACATGCCGACGACATCGGCCAGCGTTCCACCACCGATTTGGACGTGTTGTTGGCAGAGTGCTGACGAACGCGCCGGCGACAGCGCAGGGGTCTCTGAAACGAGGGTGGCGGAATGGGTCTTTTAGGCATCCTCGTTGGGCTTGGCATCCTGATCTGGCTCGCCTTTCGCGGCTGGAGCGTGCTGATGCTCGCGCCAGCTGCGGCACTCGTCGCGGCGCTGTTTGGCGGGCAACCGCTGCTCGCCAACTGGACCCAGGTTTTCATGGAAAACGCGGCGAGTTTCCTCGCGCAGTTTTTCCCGATCTTCCTCCTCGGCGCGATCTTCGGAAAACTCATGGACGACAGCCGCTCGGTCTCGGCCGTCGCCGATTTCATGACCAAGAGCCTTGGCGAGCGGCGCGTCGTCCTTGCCGTGGTGCTTGCGGGCGCGCTGGTCACATACGGCGGCGTCAGTCTCTTCGTGGCGTTCTTCGTTCTTGCTCCGATGGCACAGGCGCTGTTTCGCGCGGCGGCGGTGCCGCGCCGGCTTATGCCGGCCGCCATCGTGCTCGGCACGTCGACCTTCACCATGTCGGCGCTGCCGGGCACGCCGTCGATCCAGAACGCGATCCCGATGCCGTTCTTCGGTACGACGCCCTTTGCCGCGCCGGGCCTCGGCATCATCGCGGCGCTGATCATGCTGGGCTTCGGCATATGGTGGCTCTCCCGCGCCGAAGCTGCAGCGCGCCGCGCGGGCGAAGGCTACGGGGCCGACACGCCGGTGCCCGTCGATGCCGCCGCCGACGATGAGATGGTGCGCGAACGCGCGACTACGGCGCGCGAGTTCGATCCCGCCGAGGTCCACCGCGGGCATCATAGCGATGCCGTGCCGCCGATCTTTCTCGCCGCGCTGCCGCTCATCGTCGTCATCGTGGTCAATCTTTTGATGTCGCTCGTCATCCTGCCGCGGCTCGATTTCTCGTTCCTGGCCGAGGAGCGCTGGGGTCGCACCTCGCTTCCGGCAGTCGCCGGCGTCTGGTCTGTGGTGGTCGCCCTTGCCGCGGCGATCATCACCGTGATCCTCGCCAATCGCAGTCGCTTGCCGGCGCTTCGCCAGAGCATGGATGCGGGCGCCAACGCGTCGGTGCTGCCGGCGGTGAGCGTTGCGAGCCTCGTCGGGTTCGGCGCCGTGATCGCGGCGCTGCCGGCCTTCGCCGTCGTACGCGATTGGGTGCTGGGGATCGAAGGCGGCCCGCTCGTCTCGCTCGCCGTTGCCACCAACGTACTCGCGGCGCTCACGGGCTCGGCCTCCGGCGGCCTGACGATCGCGCTCGACGCGCTCGGGCAGACCTACATGATGATCGCCGCGCAAACCGGCCTCAGTCCCGCGCTGATGCACCGCGTCGCCGTGATCGGGTCAGGCACGCTCGACATCCTGCCGCACAACGGTGCGGTGGTGACGCTGCTCGCCGTCTGCGGATCGACCCATCGCGAGAGCTATTTCGACATCGTCATGGTCGGGATCGTCAGCGCCATTCTCGGGCTGATTGCGGTCATCGTTCTGGGCACGATGTTCGGCTCGTTCTGATGGTCGGAATCGAGATGTGCGCGGTGCGATCGACCACGCCGATAATGCTGACGTACGCAGCTACGCCTTCGAGCCAAGCTGCGCCCGCGCCGCGTTGAGGAACGCGGTGCGATCCGCGGGTGCGTTGATGTGAGCTGCGAGGGGAGGAAGACGTGAGCTGCGAGGGGAGGAAGACGTCAAGCCTTACGTCAAGCCGGGCAAGGACGAGATCTCCTCGCTCTCGGTTTCCTTCAATCGCATGAGGGAAAGCCTCGAGCGCGCGATGGCGATGATCAAGTGACGCCGGAGCGGCGGACGCGATCAGCCTACAGCCGCGCGAAGCGCAGCCGCAGCGCATTGCCGACGACCGACACCGAGCTGAAGCTCATGGCCGCCGCGGCGACGATCGGGCTGAGCAGCAGGCCGAACGCGGGATAAAGCACCCCGGCGGCGAGCGGAACGCCGAGCATGTTGTAGACGAAGGCGAGCACGAGGTTTTGCCGGATGTTGCTCATGGTCGCCCGGCTCAAGGCGCGAGCACGGGCAATGCCGGCAAGATCGCCCTTCACTAGCGTCACGCCGGCACTTTGCATCGCGACGTCGGTGCCGGTGCCCATCGCCACGCCGACATCGGCTTCGGCGAGCGCTGGCGCGTCATTGACGCCATCGCCCGCCATCGCAACGACGCGGCCTTCGCTTCGCAGGCGCCGCACCACAGCACTCTTCTGGTCGGGCAGAACTTCGGCTTCGATCTCGGTGATGCCGAGCTTCGCCGCGACGGCCCGTGCCGTAGTGCGGTTGTCGCCCGTCAGCATGACAATGCGGATGCCGTCAGCGCGCAATCGCGCCAGCGCCGCCGGCGTCGTCGCCTTGATCGGATCGGCCACCGCGATGATGCCGGCGGGCTTTCCGTCGACGGCAACGAACATCGCGGTCGCGCCCTCCTGCCGCAACGCGTCGGCACGCGCTTCGAGGGCCGCGCCGGTGACGCCAAGCGCTTTGAGCAGGCTGGCATTGCCGACGGCAACCGAGCGGCCGGCGATGCGGCCGGTCACGCCCTTGCCGGTCACGGACGCAAAATCACTCACCTCCTGCAGCGCGATGTCTCGCTGCTTGGCATTGGCGAGGATCGCGGCCGCCAGCGGATGCTCGCTCGATCGTTCGAGGCTCGCGCCGAGCGACAACACCGTGGCTTCGTCGAAGCCTTCAGCGGCCTCGATCGCGACGACGCGCGGCTTGCCTTCGGTCAGGGTTCCGGTCTTGTCGACGACGAGCGTGTCCACCTTCTCGAACCGCTCCAGCGCCTCCGCATTCTTGATGAGCACGCCGGCGGTCGCGCCTTTGCCGACGCCCACCATGATGGACATGGGCGTCGCCAATCCGAGCGCGCACGGGCAGGCGATGATGACTACCGAGACGGCGGCAACAAGCGCATAGGCGAATGCGGGCGGCGGACCAAAGATCATCCAGGCGATGAACGCGACGACAGCGACGGCGATGACGGCGGGAACGAACCAGCCAGACACCACATCGGCCAGGCGTTGGATCGGCGCGCGGCTGCGCTGCGCTTCGGCCACCATGTGAACGATGCGCGCGAGCATGGTGTCCGCGCCGACCTTCTCGGCGCGCATGACGAGGCTGCCGGTGCCGTTGATCGTGCCGCCGATGACCTTGGCGGCGGGCTCCTTTTCGACCGGCAGGGATTCGCCCGTCACCATCGACTCGTCGACGGCGCTTCTGCCTTCGAGCACGACGCCGTCGACGGGAATGCTCTCGCCCGGCCGGACGCGGAGCCTGTCCCCGATGTGAACCTCCTCGAGCGGCACCTCTTCATCGCTGCCGTCGCGAATGCGGCGCGCGGTTTTCGGCGCAAGATTGAGCAGCGAGCGAATGGCGCTGCCGGTCTGCTCGCGCGCGCGCAGTTCGAGCACCTGGCCGAGCAGGACGAGCACCGTGATCACGGCGGCGGCCTCGTAGTAGACGGCGACGATGCCGCCCTCTTGCCGCAGCCCGGCAGGGAAGAGACCCGGCGCGAAGGTCGCGACCAGGCTGTAGAGATAGGCCGCGCCAATCCCGAGCGAGATCAGGCTGAACATGTTCAGCGAGCGATTGCGCACGGACTCCCATCCGCGCACGAAGAACGGCCAGCCGGCCCGCAACACGACCGGCGTCGCAAGGACGAACTCGATCCATACCGCGGCCTGCGGCGAGATGTAGTGGTGCAGGTTGAGGCCCGGGAAATGTCCACCCATTTCGAGGATCATGGTCGGCACTGCCAACACCGCACCGATCCAGAGGCGGCGCGTCATGTCGATCAGTTCGGCGCTTGGCGCTCCGTCCGCGGTCGCGCCCATGGGCTCCAGCGCCATGCCGCAGATCGGGCAGCTGCCGGGCTTCGGCTGCTGAATTTGCGGATGCATCGGGCAGGTGTAGATGACGCCCGGCTGCGCATGCGGCGTCGGCGCGGGGGCGCGCGGCTTCAAGTATTTGTCGGGGTCGGCATCGAATTTCGTCTGACAGCCGCCGCTGCAAAAGTAGCGGTCCGCGCCGTTGTGCGTGCTGTGATATTTCGCCGTCGCGATATTGACGGTCATCCCGCAAACGTGATCCCGCGCTTTGCCTGCCTCCGGAGCGTTCGCGACTGCAACGCCATCGCCGTGATGATGCCGCGAATCGTTGCCGTGAAGATGCGGGCGATGTTCGGCGACGGTCATGATCGAGAGCCTTGGGGCTTGGTGGAAGTCGTTTACCGGTGCGGCGCTGGACGCGGAATTTGCCTCAACCATGTGGCGTTCCCGTTGACGCTGATCAAGGCATGTCTGAGCGTCGGTGCTGCTCATTGCCAGCACCAAGCGATTGACATTCGATCGCGACAACGAGCTTCCAAGGGAAACCGATGGATAAGCCGGCGCGCACGGAATCAGCGGGAGCATCGGTGACGGCTGACGGCCAGCACCGCAAGTCAGGCTGGCGCGGCATTCCCGCCGGTGTGTGGGCGCTCGGCTTCGTATCGATGTTCATGGACATCTCCTCGGAGATGATCCATTCGCTGCTTCCCGTTTACCTCGTCAGCGTGCTCGGCGCCTCGGCGTTGACGGTGGGCTTCATCGAAGGCGTCGCCGAGGCAACGTCCCAGATCGTCAAGATCTTTTCCGGCGCGCTTAGTGATCTCCTGGGCAAACGCAAGGCGCTGGCGGCGTTCGGCTACGGTCTCTCGGCGTGCACCAAGCCGATCTTTCCTCTCGCCTCGGCCATCGGCTGGGTCGTGGTAGCGCGGTTCATCGATCGGGTCGGCAAAGGCATCCGCGGTGCCCCGCGCGACGCGTTGATCGCGGACCTTACCCCGCCGGAGGTTCGCGGCGCGAGTTTCGGACTGCGGCAATCGCTCGACACGGTTGGTGCCGTCTTCGGACCACTGATCGCGATCGCCGTCATGTGGCTCACGGCCGATCGGTTCAAATTGGTCTTTTGGATCGCCGTCCTGCCGGCGTTCGTCTCCCTCGGCCTGATCATTTTTGCTGTGCGCGAGCCCGCGCAACACGAGACCCCGAGCGCGGCCCGCGCGCCGCTCAAGTTCGGTGAGTTGGGCTACCTCGGCCCGGCGTGCTGGGCGGTGATTGCGATCGGCGCCGTTTTCACGCTCGCACGATTCAGCGATGCGTTTCTGGTGCTGCGTGCGCAATCGGTCGGCATATCGCTGGTCTTGGTCCCGGCCGTTTACGTGGTGATGAATGTCGTCTACGCGCTGTCCGCCTATCCCGTCGGAGCGCTGTCCGATCGGATGGATCGGGCTGCGCTGCTGGTGGTCGGGCTTTGCGTCCTGGTGATCGCCGACGTTGTGCTCGCCCTTGCCGCCGGGGTCGCGGCTCTCGCCATCGGCGTCATCCTGTGGGGATTGCATCTCGGCATCACCCAAGGCCTTCTTGCCGCATTGGTGACCGACACGGCGCCGGCGAACCGGCGCGGCACCGCGTTCGGCATCTTCAATCTTGTGTCCGGCGTGGCGCAGTTGTGTGCCAGCGTGGTCGCGGGGATATTTTGGGATGCTCTTGGACCGAGCAGCACGTTCTATGTGGGTGCGGTGGTCGCTGTCGTCGCGCTCGCGGTATTGCTGTCGGTCCAGAAATGGCTGCGCAGACCTGCTGCAGCGCCGGTCAATTAAACGATCGGCCCCGAACGGGGGCCGACGTCAACTGCAAGGCGCGCGCCTCTCAGTGCTGATGCCTTCGTGAGCTGCGGACCGCAGCCACTTGTGAGTGCGGCCCGCCTTGGCCGCGGCCCTTCGGCTGCTCGTCCGTCAGAGCCTTGCGATCGTGGCTTGCGAGCGTGAAGTTACGCGGCTGGCCGACGAACGTCATATTGGGGCTCGGAGCCGGGCCGGGCGCCGTCGCCGGATCGGGCGCCTTCGGCGGCTCGACGGCTGCCGGTTGGACGGCAACGGTGCTCGCAGAGTCCGGCGCAGGGGCGGCCGAGGATCGGTCGCCGCCGGAGTGCTGGGGGCCGGTGCGTTCGGCGCGACGGCCAGCTCAAGTGTCGGCGCCGCGGTCCGCGTTACCGACGCGAACTTGATCTGATCTTCGATGATTTGGCGCATGCGCGTATCGCGCGCGCCGTTCGATTTGCCGCCAAGCACCACCGCGATGATGTGCTTTCCATCGCGGCGAACCGACGCCACGAGATTGTAGCCGGATGCTTCGGTGTAGCCGGTCTTGATGCCGTCCATGCCGTCGACGTTGCCGAGGAGGCCGTTGTGATTGTGGATGTCTTTCCCGTGATAGCGGAAGTAGAGCACCGAGAAATACTTGTAGTAGCCGGGGAAGCGATCATGGATTGCGCGGCCGAGAATGGCCTGGTCGCGCGCGGTCGTGATCTGCTCGTCGGCCGGCAGACCGGATGCGTTGACGTAGATCGTGTGGGTCATGCCCAACGCGTTCGCCTTGAGCGTCATCAACTTGGCGAAGTCTTCTACGGTGCCCCCGATTGCTTCTGCAACGACGGCCGCGGCATCGTTGGCCGAACGGGTGACAAGCCCGCCGATCGCGTCTTCGACGCTGAGTGTCTGATTGGGCTTGAGGCCGAGCTTGGTCGGCGGCTGTGCGGCGGCGTTGGCCGAAATCGGCAGCTGTGAATCGAGCTTGAGCTTGCCGGCCTCGAGCTGCTCGAACAGCAGGTAAAGCGTCATGATCTTGGTCACTGACGCCGGATGGCGGGGCTCGTCGGCATTAAGCTCCAGCAGCGCCTGGCCGGTGTTATCGTCGATCACGAACTCCGCGTAGTCCGGCTTGTAATTGGAACCATGGATCGGACCGCGGGCAGCGTGCTTGGTCTCGTGCGTTGCCGCGTGGGCCGGGCCGTGGCGGGCCGCCGCCCGCGCTTCGGTCTGGCTGACCGCGGCGATGCCCAGACCGGCAGAGACGCCGGCCATCATCAAATAGCGCCAAGAAAACTTAACCCCGAGGTACATCGCCGACGCTCCATCGAGTAATGGCAGTTCCCGGCACGGCAGCCATCCCTGAGGTTGTCATCACGTGGCGTGACCCATTGATGACGGTGGTAAAATCAACCCGACGGGAAAATGCTGTCGCGTAATATGGCCGCCATTGTGATCGGAATTTGGTCTTCCCGCTGTAGTTTGCACGCAACACTTGGCGGAAATACTTGGCAGGAATCGCCGCGCCCGGCCACTAAAAACGTGAGCGCCGCGGGCCGGCGGCGATTATTGGGCTAGCTTGTCCCAGCCAGTGTTAACGATTTGCTTTCTCTCTGGGCTCGCCGCGCCGCGGGATTGTCGATCCCTCCCGATCGTCGATCGCGGATCGCGACCGCGCACTGGCAGTGGCGCGCGGCCCCGAGCATCGGGGGCGAACGCCCACCACAAGCGACGCGGTGGCGGTCCTACGGACAATCGGCCTTCATTGAAATCGACAATGCCTAGCCAAATCAGTACAAGCTGCGCGCTTGAATTCGGCAAGCGTTCCCTGCAACCGCCGATCTGATGTTCGAGGAGGAAATCCATGAAAGTCTATCTCGATCCGATTTCGACCACCTCGCGTCCCATTCTTCTGTTTCTTGCCGAGAGCGGCACGCCGGCTGAGATCGTCAAAGTCGATCTGTTTCAAGGCGAGCACAAGAAACCCGAATACGCCAAGATCAATCCGAACCAGTGCGTTCCGACACTCGACGACGACGGATTTCTTCTCACCGAAAGCTCCGCGATCCTGAAATACCTGGCGGAGAAGGCCCGATCGCCGCTCTACCCGCAGGACTTGAAGGCAAGGGCGCGGGTGAACGAGGTGATGGACTGGTTCAACACGCACTTCTATCGCGACCTCGGCTACGGCGTCGTCTATCCCCAGACCGTGCCCGGCGCGGGCTTTGCCAATGCGACCACACAATCCGACGTGGTGAGCCGCGCCAAGGAGCAGACCGAGGCGCGGTTCAAAATCCTCAACGATCACTTCCTCGCCAAGAACAAATTTCTGTGCGGCCCCGAGCCGACGATCGCCGACTATCTGGGCGCCGCCTACGTCTCGATCACCGACTGGGTCGATCTCGACATCAGCCGCTATCCGAACGTCGCGCGCTGGATGAAGGACATGAAGGCGCGCCCGTCCTGGGAGAAGGTCAACGGCCCTTGGAACGGCCTCGTGACCTACATCCGTTCCCAACGCTCCAAGCCGAATTGAGAAATCGCTCGATCCGGACAAGCCTGATCATCCGGCCGTTTGCCATCCTGGCGTTCGCGGCCGCGCTCGCAAGCAGCGTGGCCGCGCAGGAGCCGAGCGGCCCGGTTCGCATCCTGATGCCATTCGCGCCAGGCGGGCCGAGCGATGTCGTTGCGCGCATCCTCGCCGACCTGCTGTCGGCGCATTGGAACGGGCGGGCCGTGGTGGTCGAGAACCGTCCAGGCGCCGGCACCATCGTGGCGACGGCAGCGACCGCGAAGGCGCCGCCCGACGGCGCGACCTTCATGCTCGCCACCAACTCCTTCCTGATCAGCCCGGCGCTCAACATGAAGCTGCCGTACGACACCGTGAAGGATTTTGCGCCCATCAGCATGATCGCGACTCAGCCGGTCGCGCTGGTCGCGACGAAATCGTTTCCGGTCGACACGCTTGCCGGAATGATCGCGATCGCGAAAGCGGCGCCGGAGCCGCTGAACTACACCTCGCCGGGACCGCGCGGCGTCGGTCATCTCGCCGGCGAAATGCTGCAGCAGCGCGCCGATATTCGCATGACCCACATCAACTACAACGGCAGCGCGCCGGCGCTTACCGACGTGATCGCCGGGCGGGTGCCGCTGATCTTCGATGTGTGGCACTCGGCGCGGCGCCACGTCGAATCGGGCGACCTCAAGCTGATCGCCGGCACGGGCCTTGATCCGCTGCCGGGTGCCGCGGACAAGCCGACGATCGCCGCGACTTATCCGGGCTTCAACGTGGTCGCGTTCAATGCCGCGGTCGGGCCGGCGGGGATTCCGCGACCGGTGCTGGAACGCCTTTCGACGGACATCCGCGCCGTGGTCGCCTCGCGCGAATTCGCCGACCGGACCGCCCCTCTCGGCATCGCAGCGAAAGGCAGCACGCCCGAGGAGCTCGAAGCGTGGATGCGCACCGAACTCGACAAATGGGTCGACATCGTGCGCAACGCGAACCTCAAGGCAGAGTGAGGCGTCGATCAGGTTAGGCGCGAGGTTAAATGATGATTTCCGTTGCTCTGAAACCCGAAATCGAAGAACGGCTCGCTGAACTGGCGAAGAGCCGAGGACTGTCCGAGAGCGATTTCGCGCGGGAACTGATCGAGACATGCATCGAAGACCTCGATGACATTCAAATGGCGGTCGAACGCCTCGACGATCGTCAACGGGCGCTAACTGCCGAGCAAGCGCGGAAAGCAGTTGGGCTGGACGATTGAATACGATCCTCGGGCGGTCCGAAACCGCATCAAGCTCGACTTTATCCTTTCAGCGAGGGGACGCTACGTATGGCTAAGATTTATATTCCGAGCCAAGGTCCGGAAAGTTGGCGCGCACTCCTGGCTGATCCCGAAAAACATTGGGAACCAGGCTTCTCCGCTAAAACTCTTGCTAATTGTTGGGAGGCCGCAAACGGGAATTTGCCAGCCGAAATCAGCGAATTGTTTGAAAAACAGGGCGCAAAAACGGAACTGCTGTTGGCCTTGCCAGAGCACAAAGTCCCGTTACCCGGTTCCAGTCGAGCAGATAGCCAGAACGATGTTTTCGCGATCATCCGCGCCGCGGATAGAACTTTCGCGAGCACTATTGAAGGCAAAATCGACGAGTCATTTGGCGAACCGCTGGGCCAGTGGTTTGCCAACCCGTCTTCCGGCAAACAGGAACGTCTTGCCTACATTTGCGACGTGCTTGGCCTCAAGCAGCCGTTGCCAGGCGATATCTATTATCAGCTCCTTCACCGAACCGCCGCGGCAGTGATCGAGGCTCGTCGGTTCAAAACCGACGCAGCTTGCATGATTGTCCATTCCTTCTCACCGTCCGGCAAATGGTATCCGGCATTCGAGGATTTCGTGTCGTTGTTCGGCATCCGTTGTGAGCGAGGCCAGTTGCTGACGGCCCGGCCACTTGGCAACCCTCCTCTACATTTAGGATGGGCTGTCGGCGATGCGCAGTTCCGCGAACCGACCAAATAGCTTTTAGCATTCACTTGTCGACGGTGGCGCGGATGTAGGCCCAGATCGCGTCGATATCCTCGGGTTTGAGGACGCCGTACCAGGACGGCATGTTGTCCTTGCCGTTGGTCACCGATTGCACGAAGCGATCGTGTTCATCCGGGCGCAGGCGCCGCAGGTCGAACGACCAGCCGCCGCTGGTGTTGCGCAGATTCTCGCCGTGACACGCTGAGCAGCGATCCACGTAGATCTGGGCGCCCTTCTCCGCCAGCGAATTGTCCGCGGCGCGTGTTGGTGGTGCCGCTGCGGCCACCACGGCGATGCAACCAAACAATCCGGACACGGTTCGAAGCCAACGCGACTTTGCGATGCTCAACGCCGACGACACCAATCCCATTTCAATTCGGATCCTCGAGTTGCGGGCAGGCCTCGATATAGGCTTCCAACGTGCCCGCTTTATCCATGGCGACGAAGCGCTCGACGTTGGCGCCCAAATGGACCATGACGACCTTGTTCGCTTCCTCGTTCGAGGCTTTCTTGTCCTTTTCGAAATAGCCGATGGCGGCGATCCGATACGCATCGGACTTTTCCTTGATCATCGTGCTCATCGACGGCGCGCGGCCTGACATGCGACTTTGCCAGTTGGCTTCGTAGGCCGCGGCGCAATTTGCAAAGACCTCCCAGCGCGGCGCGGCACTCGGCTGCGCGTCCGCGGCCATGCCGGGCGGCAAGGAGGCTGCCAGAGCAGTGGCGATGACGCCCACGCGCAGCAGACTGCTCAACGAGAAAAGAACACGCATGACGTTTCCTCCCTCACGGTTTCGCGCCACCCATGGTGCAGATGATCTTCCATTCCGCGGGCGTCACCGGCTGCACCGATAGGCGGGATTGTCTGACCAGGATCATGTCCTTGAGCTTCGGCTCGGCCTTGATGGCCGCGAGCGTGACGGGCGTTGTAAACGGCTCCAGCGCCTTGACGTCGACCACGACCCACGGATCGCCGGCGGCTGCCGTCGGATCGGGAGAGCTTTCGCGGATCACCTCGGCGATGCCGACCACGGCTTTCTCGTCGCCGGAATGATAGTAGAACGCGCGGTCGCCCTTTTTCATCTTCGTCAGGTTCTGCTTGGCGGTGTGGTTACGCACGCCGGTCCAGGCCTCGCCCTTGGCGCCCTTCTTCGCTTGCTGGTCCCAGGACCACACTTCCGGTTCCGATTTGATGAGCCAATAGTTCATCGCCTATCCCTCCGCCCGCAACGGCCGCGTCAGCAGCGCCTCGATCGCAGCGTCGATGCCGAGTTTGCCGTCGAGCACGGCGGCGACCGCAGCCGCGACCGGCATCTCGATCCCGCGGTCCTTCGCCATTTCGATCAGCACCGAGGCCGTGAATGCACCCTCGGCGAGATGGCCGGAGTGACGCGCATCGTCCGGAGTTTGCCCTTCGCCGAGCGCCAATCCGAGCGAAAAATTACGCGATTGCGGGCTCGTGCTGGTGAGGATGAGATCGCCGAGGCCTGACAGGCCGGTGAGCGTCTCGATCTGCGCACCATAGGCGCGGCCGAACCGCACCAACTCGGCAAATCCGCGCGTGGTCAGGGCGGCGGCGGCGCTCGCGCCCAGCCGGCGGCCGGCCACGATCCCGGCGGCGATGGCGAGCACGTTCTTAGCGGCGCCGCCGATCTCGACTCCGCGCACATCGGTCGAGTGATAGGGGCGGAACGTTGCCGAGCCGAACGAGCGCGCGAGCATCTGCGCGACCGACTCGTCCGCGGCCGCAAGCGTCACGGCGGTTGGCAGTCCGCGCGCCACATCGCTCGCGAAGCTTGGCCCGGACAGGATCGCCGGAATCGAATCGGGCAGGCATTCGGCCACCACCTCGGTCATGAAGCGTCGCGTGGTGCGCTCGATGCCCTTCGCGCAGGTCACGACCGGCATGCCGGACGGCAGCACACCGGCGAGCTGCATCGCCGCACCGCGCAGCATTTGCGCGGGCACCACCATCAGGATGGCGTCGCCCTCAGGCTGCGCATCGGCGAGCGAGGCGATCGCGACGCGCTCGTCGATACGCACGCCCGGCAGGTGCGGGCTTTCGCGGCGAGATGCAATCGTCTCGGCTGCCGCGGCGTCGCGGGCCCATAGTGTCACCGTGCGCCCGGCACGCACGATCACATTGGCAAGGGCGGTGCCCCAGGCGCCTGCCCCGATCACCGCGATGCGGTCGGCGATCATGATTGCGCGGGCGGTGTGTCGGCCGGCGCCGATTTTGTCGCGGGCTGGTTCGGCGCCGCGCTGTCGGCCGGTGGCGTCGGTTGCTCCGCCGATGGTGCGGCACCTTCTGCTGACGCTGACACGGCAGTCTCAGCCGAAGTCGCGGGGTCCGTCGCGGCCGGGATTGCCTGCGCACTTTCGGCTGACGTCGCCGCGGCATTTTCGGCGGGACTCGCGGCGGTGGCCTCAGATGGCCCCGATCCGGTCGTGGGCAAATCGGCAGCAGCCGCGGTGCCGCCCGTCTTCTCCCCTCCCCCTTGTGGGGAGGGGTCGGGGGTGGGGGTCGCGAGATGTGGCACTTCGGTGCCATCGCCTCCCGACCCCCCACCCCGACCCTCCCCCACAAGGGGGGAGGGAGAAGATTGCGGCGCGACATTCTCATCGTTCCCAGCTTCGATCTGAGAGGCTGGTATGTTCACAGTGGTCGGCTGCTCCACTGGCGCTATGGTGACTTTTGCTTCTTCCGGTTGAGGCACGGGCGCGACCGCAGCCGTCACCGCCGCGGCAGGCGCAGCCTCAACCGCGGGCTTGGCCGCCCGCTCGCGCACCGCGGGCTTCGTCACCTGATCGAGCGGCCAGCGGGCGCGTGGCGCGGTGTCGAGCGGATCCCACAGGCCGTAGACCAGTCGCTCCGCTCCGGCCCACGCGATCATTGCGGCGTTGTCCGTGCAGAGCGACGGCGGCGGCACGATGAGGGAAATCTGATCCTGCAATGCGACGTCGAGGAGCGCGTCGCGGATCGCCTGGTTCGCGGCGACCCCGCCCGCCGCGACCAGCGCAGTCGGTGGGCCGAACTTTTGTCGAAACAGCCGCAAACCGTGGCGGAGGCGATCGACGATCATTTCGACGACCGCAAGCTGGAACGAGGCGCACAGGTCGGCCACGTCCTGATCCGACAGCGGCGCGATCTTCTCGGCTTCGAGCCGCAGCGCGGTCTTGAGTCCCGACAGCGAAAAATCGGGATCGGGCCGGCCGATCATCGGCCGCGGCAGGGCGAACCGCCCGCGATCCCCGCGCGCGGCTTCCTCCTCGACCTTCGGGCCGCCGGGATAGCCAAGGCCCAGGAGTTTCGCGGTCTTGTCGAAGGCCTCGCCGATGGCGTCATCGCGCGTCGTGCCGAGGCGGACGTAATCGCCGACGCCGAGCACCGCGACGATCTGGGTGTGGCCCCCGGACGCGAGGAACAGGCAATAGGGAAATTGGGCCTCGTCGGTGAAGCGCGCGGTCAGCGCATGCGCCTCGAGGTGATTGACCGCGACGAGCGGCTTCTCGTGCACCATGGCGATGGCCTTCGCGGTCGTAAGGCCGACGATGACGCCACCAATGAGCCCCGGTCCGGCCGCCGCCGCGATGCCGTCGAGGGCCTGGAAGCTCGTGCGCGCCTCCGCCATGGCGCTCGCGATCATGAGATCGAGCGCTTCGACGTGGGCGCGCGCCGCAATCTCGGGCACCACGCCGCCGAACGCCGCGTGTTCCTCGATCTGCGACAGCACCAGATTGGCGCGCACCGCGGCGGTGCCGTCGTCGAAGCGTTCAATGACCGCGGCCGCCGTTTCGTCGCAGGTCGTTTCGATTCCCAGCACAAGCATGTTGGTTCCGCCGGGCGGTTTGCATTTTCGCAGGCGGTGCTTATGACCGTGAGGCCCGGGCGGCACCGGGTAGCATTGCAGGGTCCCATGGCGCAATCCCAGACGCCGTTTCTGCGTATCGGCTCGCGCGGCAGCCCGCTGGCGCTGGCTCAGGCGCGGGAGACGCGCACGCGCCTTGCCGCCGCCCACCAAGTCGCGGAAGACGCCATCGCCATCGTGACCATCCGTACGAGCGGTGACGCGATCCAGGACCGCCCGCTCGCCGAAGTCGGCGGCAAGGGTCTGTTCACCAAGGAGATCGAACAGGCGCTCGAAGATGGCGCGATCGACCTCGCGGTGCATTCGAGCAAGGACATGCCGACGGTGCTGCCGGCGGGGCTTGTGCTGACCGCGTGCCTGCCGCGCGAAGACGTGCGCGATGTCTTCATCAGCCGCAAAGCGGCGCGGCTTAAGGACCTGCCGCACGGCGCGATCGTCGGCACCGCGTCGCTGCGGCGCCAGGCGATGGTGAAACGTCTGCGTCCGGACATTGCGGTTGTGAATTTTCGCGGCAACGTCGAAACGCGGCTGCGCAAGCTCGACGACGGGGTCGTCGATGCGACGCTCCTCGCCTACGCCGGGCTCAAGCGGCTTGGCCGCGCCGATGCGGCGACCGCGGTGCTCGACATCGACGAGTTTCTGCCGGCGGTCGGCCAGGGCGCAATCGGCATCGAGACGCGCGAGAGCGACGTCCACACCCGTGATGCAGTCGCCGCGATCAATCATCCCGATACGCTTGTCGCGCTCAATGCAGAGCGTGCCTTCCTCGCGGTGCTCGACGGCTCCTGCCGCACGCCGATTGCAGGCCATGCCCGCATCGCAAACGGCACGGTCAGTTTTCGCGGGATGATCCTGCGCCCCGACGGCAGCGAAGCATTGGAAACAACACGTGCGGGCAGCGTCGCCGATGCGGCGCTCATCGGCCGCGACGCCGGCCGCGAACTCAAGAGCCGCGCGCCGTCCGACTTCTTTGCCGCCGGATAATGCGCATCCTTGTCACGCGACCGGAGCCCGACGGCGCGCGCACCGCCGCGGCGTTGCGCGCGCGAGGCCACGAAGTTCTCCCGATGCCGCTGCTGCGCATCGAGGCAATTGCCGACGCTGATCTCGGTCAAGGACCGTGGGCGGCCGTGGTGTTGACGAGCGCCAACGCAGCGCGGGCCATCGCCACCCATCGTCGGTTCAGCGAGATCGTTGGCTTGCCGGCCTATGTCGTGGGCGCGCGCACCAAGGCCGCGGCGGAAGCGGCAGGATTCTCCGCCGTGCGCTCGGCCGATGGCGATCTTAACGATCTGGTGCGGCTCGTGGCGGCCGATCCGCCGCCGCCGGGCCGGCCGCTCCTCTATATTGCTGGCGCCGAGCGGGCCGGCGATCTTGCTGGCGCCTTGCGCCCGCACGGCATTGCGGTTGAGACCGCGGTCGTTTATCGCTCGGTGATGGTGACGAGCTTCGACCCGGCCTTGCAGATGGCCTTGGCGAACGACGGGGTCGACGCGGTGCTACACTATTCAGCGCGCAGTGCGGCGGCATACCTCGCCGCCGCCACTGCCGGAGGGATTGATGTTTCAGTAACGAATCTCAAACACTTCTGCCTATCTTCCGAGGTCGCGGCGCCGTTTTTGGCCGCGGGCGCCACGGCCGTTGAAGTGGCGGCTGTGCCGACCGAACAGGCACTCCTGGAGTTGGTCGGGACAGCGGCACGATAACGACAAGACTTGAGCCGACAAGACTTGAACCGAGCAGACTTGAGCCGAGCAGACTTGCTGCAAGCTGCATTGCTGCCACACCCGGGTGCGCAGTATTTTGTTTTCGCGAGGTTGGAGATTGCAATGGCGAACCAGGACGAAAACGCAACGCCTGACGAGCCGTCGCGCCGCCGGCAACCGCCGACGATCGAGGGCAAGGCGGTCGAAGTGCCGTTGCGCTCGGCAAAGGCGCCGCGCTCATCCTCGGACACGAGCGAGACGGCCTCTGCCGCAGCCGCGGAGCCACCGCAGCCGCCACCCGCTCAAGGCAACCCGGGGGCCACGGCACCACGGCCGCGTTCGAATGCCGCACTCGGCTTTGGCGCGGCGCTTGTCGGAGCGCTGGTCGGGGCTGCCATCATAGCTGCGGCATGGGTCTACTTGAGCCCCGATCTTCTCAAGAGCAATGAGGACGTGCGCGCCCGCGTCGCGACCCTCGAAACGCAACAGCGCAACGACGCCGCTCGTCTTGCGGCGGCGACCGGCGATCGCGTCCGCATCGATGATCTTGCGGCGCGTCTCACCAAGGTTGAAGGCGCGCCGAAGGAAGCGCCCGTTCCGCCGGTCGACACGTCGCTCGGCGATCGCATCGCGACGCTCGAATCGGCGATCAGGCCGCTTGCCGGGCGTCTCGACGAGCTGGAGGGCCAGGTCCGCGACAATGCGGCTGCAATTCGTCGCCTCGGCGAATCCGGCGAGACCAAGAAGAGCGGCGAGGACACGGCGCCCGCAGCGGACGAACGTGCCGCCATCGAGGGCCTTTCGTCGCGTCTCACGGCGCTGGAGAGCGCCGTCGCGGCGGTCAAGGCAGCGCAGCCGGATCCGGCACAATCGGAGCAGGAGCGCGCCGCGATCGAGGCGCTTTCGACTCGCGTCGCCGTCGTCGAGAGCCTCGCCGCGACGCTCAAGTCGGCGCAGCAGGGCGCGGAAAAATCCGTGCAGGAGCGCGCCGACAAGTCGGCCGCCGCGGCCGCGCTCGCGGCGGAACGACCGCTGCGGGTCGCCATGCTCGCCGCGGCCATTCGCAGGGCGGTCGATCGCAGCTATCCCTTCACGACCGAACTCGCGGTCGCCCGCGGCCTCGGACTTGATCCCGAGGCACTGGCGGCGCTGCAACCGTTCGCCGAGGCCGGCGTGCCGCCGGCCAACCAGCTGCTGCGCGAACTGTCGGCTCTCATGCCCGAGGTGGCGCGCGTCGCGGCGCCGGAGAGCCGCGAGGGCGGGTATCTCGAACGGTTGCAGGCCGGTGCCGAACGGCTGGTCCGCATCCGCCCGGTCGGCGCCGTGCCGAGCGACAGTCCGGGCAGTCCGGCGGGGAATGTCGAGGTCGCTATCGCGCGGCAGGACATTCCTGCGGCCATCGCCGACCTCGACAAGCTGCCGGCGGCCGCGCGCGACCTGACGCAAGCGTGGCGGCAGAAGGCAGTCGCCCGCACGGCCGCGGTCGAGGCGGCGCGCAAGCTGGCCGATAATGCCTTCATCAGTCTCGGCGAGGCTGCGGACGCCGCGCCGCGATGATTCGCACCGCTGTATTTCTGGCCGTCACGGCGGCATTTGCCTTCGTGGCGGCTTGGCTTGCCGACCGGCCCGGCGAAGTCACCATCAACTGGCTTGGCTATCGCGCCGACACTTCGATGGCGGTGCTAATCGGCGTCGTCGCGCTCATCTGTTGTCTCGCGATTTTGCTGTGGTCGATCGTGCTCATGGTGCTGCGGGCGCCGCGTCGGGTCGGGCGGGCGCGCGCGCACCGCCGCGCCACGCGCGGCCAGCACGCCATCACCAAAGGACTGGTAGCGATCGGCGCCGGCGACATGCGCTCCGCGCGGCGTTATCTCGCCGACGCCACGCGCTACGTGCCCCACGAGCCGCTGCTGTTGCTCTTGCAGGCGCAGACCGCGCAGTTGGGCGGCGAGCGCGAGAGCGCGGACCAGACCTTCCGCGCCATGGTGGAGCGGCAGGATACCAAGCTGCTCGGGCTGCACGGCCTGTTCATCGAGGCGCGGCGGCGCAATGACAAGGCGGCGGCGCGGGCGTTTGCCGATGATGCCGCGAGCGTCTCGCCGTCGCTCGCCTGGGCCGGCCAGGCAGCGCTTGAATTCCGCAGCATGGATGGCGACTGGTCGGGCGCGCTCGATGCGCTGGAGCGTAACCGCAAGGGCGGGCTCGTCGACAAGGATACGTTTCGCCGCCAGCGCGCGGTGCTGTTGACCGCACAGGCGCTGTCGCTCGAGAACGAGGACCGTGCCTCGGCGCGCGAACTTGCGCTCGAAGCCATCAAGCTTGCGCCGGGCCTGGTGCCGGCGGCCGCGCTCGCAGGGCGCCTGCTCTCGCAAGCGGGTGAGCGACGCCGCGCCGGCCGCATCCTCGAAACCGCCTGGCGCGAGAACCCGCATCCCGATCTCGCCGCGGCCTACGCCGACATCGTTCCCGGAATTTCCGCGCGCGACCGGCTGGTGCGCATGCGCGCGCTCCGTCGGCTCGCCGAAGGCAATGCCGAGAGCGCGATTGCGGTCGCCGAAGCCGCGCTCGACGCGCGCGAATTCGCCGAGGCACGGACGGTGCTCGCGCCGCTGCTCGCGACGCCCACCAAGCGGGTCGCGACCCTGATGGCGCGGATCGAGGAAGCCGAGCGCGGCGACATCGGCCGCGCTCGCGAATGGATGGCGCGCGCGGTCAACGCCGCCCTCGATCCGGCTTGGACCGCCGAAGGCCTCGTGTCCGAAACCTGGCTGCCGGTGTCGCCGGTGACCGGCCGGCTCGACGCCTTTCAATGGCGCGTGCCGTTCGCCGAATTGTCGCCGCGCGGCCCGTTGATCGAGGAGGTCGCCCCGCCTGCGCGGCCCGCCATTGAGGTGCAGCCCGAGCCGCAGCTTGAGCCGGCGATGACGACGGACGGCCAAGATCGCAAAGATAGAGATGAGGGCGACAAGCTCGACGCTTTGCCCGAGGTTCAAGCCGAGGCAAAGCCCGACACAAAGCCAGATGGCAAGACCGAGATCAAACTCGCGGACATCGCCGTTCAGGCTGCTGCCGTGCCGCCGCAGGAGTCGACCGAGCGCACCCCGGTTGAGCCGCCGCCTCCGCCGAAAGTGCTCGCCGAAATCGACATCAGCCGGGTCAGAACCGCTTGGCCACGCGCCCGACGATCCCGGGCCGGAGCCCGAACCCAGCACCGATCCGGTGCGTCGCCGCAAGCCGGACAACGGCGGGACCCTCCGCTCCTGGTTCTATCGCGGCGACACGGGGTAACCGACCATTCGCCGCAGCTCGCCTTCTCTGCAGCTTTAGACGCAATTCAAAACGACGTATTCATTGACGAGCGAAGGAGAATTCCTCTCATCCTTTCAACTCTCTTTCTCACGGAGAACGAGTGGTGAAATACGCCGAGGAACGGAAATTCACTTGGCCTCAAATTCGTTATTGGATTGCTGCCTGGGGACTCTTCTTCGGGGGCCTAGCCCGGATTAGGCACGAGGCATGAGATTTTAGCGACGGCTGTGGCGCAAAGCGGCCGATTCACTTAGCAAATCGTTGTCTAGACAAATTGCACCGTGAATCAGCGGAGCGCCACAGCCGCCATGACCGACGATATGCCGCTGCCCTTCGATCTGCCAGCCGTCCGCCGCAAGAAACTCACAGTTGATTTTGATGGTGGCAACCAGTCCTCGGACGGCGGCCTACTGCTGCTGCGGGAGGCCGAACGCAAGCTCGGTGTGTGCCGGCGGCTTGCCGAAGCGATGCCGGATCGGCGCGATCCGGACCGCATCCAGCACGCGATGTTCGAGATGGTGACGGCGCGCGTCACTGCGATCGCCTGCGGGCACAAGGATGCCATCGACCTCGACCGGTTGCGACACGACCCGCTGATGAAGCTTGCGGTCGGCCGCTGTCCGGAGAGCGGTGCGGCGCTGGCCTCGCAATCGACGATCAGCCGTCTGGAGAACGCGCCGAGCAAGATCGAGGCAGCGCGGCTCGCTGCGGCTCTGCTCGATCAGTTCGGCACGACGGTGAAGCCGGGCAAGTTGGAGATCCTCGATATCGACGACACCTTCTGCGCGGCCCATGGGGCCCAGCAGCTTGCATTCTGGAATGCGCATCACGACGAGCGCGGCTTTGCGTCGATGCACATCTATCACGTGACGAGCGGCACGCCAGTCGCGACCATCCTGCGCCCGGCCCGCACCCCGAAAGGCACGGAGGTGAGGACCGTCATCAAGCACGTGACGAAACGCCTGAGGCAGCATTGGCCGCACACCCGCATGGTGTGGCGCGGCGACAGTCATTACGGTCGCGTCGAGGCGATGGAATGGGCGGAGGACAACGGTTGCGACTATATTTTCGGCCTTCCCGGCAATGCGACGCTCGATGCACAGGTCGCCGCGACCGCCGACAATCTGCGCTTCCATCACGCCAATGGAAGCGAGACGAAGCTGCGCACCTATGCGAGCTTCACCTACCAGGCCGGCAGTTGGACGCGGCCGCGCAAAGTGGTGGCGCGGCTCGAATGCTCGCTGCAGCCTGACGCCGGAGAGACCACTTCGACCGGCCTGCGCCAGGAGGTCGATATCCGCTATGTCGTCACTTCGCTCAAAGGTCCGGCGCAGCATCTTTACGAGAACGTCTATTGCCAGCGCGGGCAGATGGAGAACCTGATCAAGCTGCACAAGGCGCAGCTGGCGTCGGACCGCATGTCTTGTCACAGCGCGACGGCAAATCAGGTGCGGCTCGCCCTCCACACCGCCGCGTTCTGGCTCATGCATGGCGTACGCGCCGCGATCCCGCAGACGAGTCCGCTTGCCAGCGCTGAGTTCGCGACGATCCGGGAGCGCCTGATCAAGATCGGGGCGCGCGTGATCGAACATATCGCGCGCATTCGCATTCAACTGCCGACGAGTTGCCCGGAGGGGGCGCTGTTCCGCGCCGTCGCGCTCGGCCTGACGCCGTCCGGCCCCTGAGCCGCGGGGCAATGTGCCCCGACGCGCCGCCGATCAAGGCAGATCAGCCCCAAACGTGTTGCACAGCGAGTTGACGCACACCGATCCAGACAGACGGATCGCCGGCGTGCGTGCGACAGCCCGGTGTGCAAAACAGAGAGCCGTGGTGCATGATTGCGGCTAGTTGCGACAATCTGGGGTGACGAATTTCCGTGGGGTAAAATGATGCCCGCAATAAAGGAACTCGGCCCAGGCATTTTCACGGCCGGTATACTCGCGTTGCTTATAGAGCCTTTCTTTCGAAGAGAATTTGCACGTGACGCCTTCTTGGCTGCATTCCGATATATTTTGCCAGCAGAATTGAAGGATGAAGTTGAGAAAATATTAGCGTACAATTTCATTTGCGATTAGCATATTTGGGCCGTAGAGATAAAGAAGATTGATGATACCACGGTTGAAGTAACAACCATGATTGAAAGAAAGATTACAAATAGGACGTCTTCAGAGCATAGCAGACGAGGTTATTATACGATCGTGGAATATGACTATCCGAGTAGACCGTCTCAAATACTTGAATGTTCTATAGAGAATGAGCAGCGCAAAAATGAATTATTTAGCGTAAAGGATCATGGCCATTGGTTGGAGGCAAACACCAAGGATCAATTAAAAATCCCGCCAGGTGATGCGGCAAAATTATGTGGAAAGGCGCAACAGTATAGGCGAATAAACGATAGTATATGGGAAACATTTATAGATCCTATCGTCGATCCTAGAATAGAAGTAAAAATTGATGAATCCTGTTTTGGGCATCAGATTGAATTTGGAACTAAGGGGGATGTTGTGAAGGCCAAATATGCCAATACCTATACTTTGCGTGGTGTTTATTTTACTGGACAATTCATGAATGTGC
Source organism: uncultured Alphaproteobacteria bacterium (assembly GCA_963787675.1). GTDB lineage: Bacteria > Pseudomonadota > Alphaproteobacteria > Rhizobiales > Xanthobacteraceae > JAJPKK01. The sequence continues at coordinate 107,829 of CAWBDV010000005.1, forward strand.
TATGGCGGCCCAAGAAAGGTGGCTCTGAGTTGCGCGAAACACCGGCTGAAAATACGGACTCGTTCTAAGAAGGCGCAATTTACGCTGCCATAAACGCCGTCACACAGGCAGGAAGACGGCGAACTGATCGTCGACGGCGCGCTTGAGGTATTTGCGGTAGAGCGCGTGGAAGGGGTCGGGCGCGGTAATCTGGCCGTACCGGACTTCCCGCAGCGTCTTCAGCGGCACCATCACGACCGGCGTCGATACCGGCATCAGCTGCGAGCCGCGGCCGACCTGCAAGGTGGTGAGGATGCCGTACATCTCGCCCGAGATGGTCGGGCGGGACACGATGATCATGCGGTATTGGCCGCTGCTGTTGGTGATCAGGTAGATGTGGCCGGACTGATTCGGCACCGATCACCGTGCCGACCTGGGTGAAGGCGACATCGATCCGCTCGGACTCGCGGAAGACGAGGCTTGAGCGCTTGTCGTCCCACGCGATTTCGATGCGATAGGCATAGATCGCGCTGCGATCGCCGAATGACGGCCGCACGGTCACGTAGTCGCCCTCGATGCCCGACACCGACGGCCGCGAGTAAAAGCCGAGCTCGCCCGGCGCGAGCCGCACGCCGTCACGGGCCTGGGTCGAATTGAGCTGCGGCCGCAGCCCGACGCCGAGGGTTTCTTCGAGACGAATCGTTGTCGCCAGGGTGAAAGGGCGGCGGCCGGAGAGCGCCTTTTCCAATGTCGAAATGCTGATTTTGGCCATTGCGGCCAAGCCCTTGCGGGACAGCCGACGCCGCGCGAGTTCTTCGCGCACGCGCTCGGCGATCAGCCGAGCCTGCTCATCAGACGGAAATTCCTCGCTCACGACCGCTCTGCACAATCTTTAGCTGCTGACCCGCACAACCCCTCACATACCCGCACATCCGAGGACGGGACAAGGCGGTCGGCGGCGCAAAATGACCAAACAAGCTCGAAACTGACGCTCACGCTCCGACGTAGCTCGCCCGCATAGTTCCAAACGGCGGGAATGATTTGACACGGAGGAGGGCAAATCATGGAGACCGCGGTTGAAGAGCAAAGTCTTGGCCAAAGCGAGGCAGCGCGCCGGTTGTCGCTGACTGCGGGCGTCGCCGTCACGCTCGCTCTTGCGATTGCAACGGTTACCGCGCTGACGTTTGGCGCGCGTGGTGCCGGCGCACGATCCGGCCTGCCGGCGGTTGCGTCGCTCGCCGACGCCCATATGGGCACCCTGCTGCTGCGCGACGGCGAGACCTATGTCGAAGCGCCGCGCCTCGCGACCGACATCGACATCACCGTGTCCGGGCCGACGCTGCGCGGTCGCGTCACCCAGATGTTCAACAATCCGACGCAGAACTGGGTCGAGGCGGTCTACGTCAATCCGCTGCCCGACGGCGGCGCGGTCGATACGCTCAAGATGGTGATCGGCGACCGCATCGTGGTCGGCGAGATCAAGGAGCGCGTCGAGGCCAAGGCGATCTACGAGGAGGCAAAGCGCGCCGGCCGCAAGGCAACGCTCATGGAGCAGGAGCGGCCGAACATTTTTACCAACTCGGTCGCCAATATCGGACCCGGCGAAACGGTCGTGGTCCAGATCGAGTACCAGGAGCCGGTGCACCGCTCGGGCAATGTCTCGTCGCTGCGCCTCCCGCTCGTGGTCGCGCCGCGCTATAGCCCGGCCCCGGTCGCGCAGACCGTCGATTTCGGGTCCGGCGGCTGGGGCCGCGTCAGCGATCCGGTGCCGGATCGCGATCGCATCGCCGCGCCGGTGCTTGACCCGGCGCTCGAGCCGCCGACCAATCCGGTCGCCGTCACCGTGCATCTCAATGCCGGCTTCCCGCTGGGCGACGTGAAGAGCCCGCAGCATGCGGTGACGATCGATGCGCCGTCAGACGATGCGCGAGTGGTGCGCCTCGATGCCCACGTAGTGCCGGCCGACCGCGACTTCGAGCTGACCTGGGAGCCCGCTGCGGCGGCCGCGCCTGCAGTCGGCTTGTTTCGCGAGCATATGGGCAATGCCGACTACGTGCTCGCCCTGGTGACGCCGCCGCTCATCGCCGACGTGCAGGACAAGAAGCTCGCCCGCGAGATGGTGTTCGTGATCGACAATTCCGGCTCCATGGGCGGCACCTCGATCGCCCAGGCCAAGGCGAGCCTCCTGTTTGCGCTCGACCGCCTGACCGCGAACGACCGCTTCAATGTCATCCGCTTCGACCACACCATGGACCAGCTGTTCGACGATACCGTTGCCGCGAGCGAGACCAACGTCGCGCGCGCCAAGGCGTTCGTGTCGGCGCTCGAGGCCCATGGTGGCACCGAGATGGTGCCGCCGATGAAAGCCGCGCTCACCGATCGGCGCGATGCGTCGTCGCCGGCGCTGCGTCAGGTCGTGTTCCTGACCGACGGCGAGATCGGCAACGAAGGCGAGCTGTTCGCCACCATCGCGGCGATGCGCGGACGCTCGCGGGTGTTCATGGTCGGCATCGGCTCGGCACCGAACAGCTTCCTGATGACGCGCGCCGCCGAGATCGGCCGCGGCACCTACACCCACATCGGTTCGGTCGACCAGGTTGCCGAGCGCATGCGCGAATTGATCGAGAAGCTCGAAAGCCCGGCGGTGACCGGCCTCGCCGTGAGCTATTCCGCCGGTGCGCTCGACGCCGCGCCCGAGGTGTTGCCCGATCTCTACCGCGGCGAACCGGTGGTGATGGTCGCAAAGCTTGCCGGCAGCGACGGCACGCTGGAGATCGCCGGCCTCATCGGCGGAAAGCCGTGGAGCGTCGCGTTGCCGGTCGCCCAGGCCGCCGAGGGCGCGGGTCTTTCGAAGCTGTGGGCGCGGCGCAAGATCACCGATGCCGAGATGGCGCGCCGGCTCAACCAGCTGCCGTCGGCCGAGGCCGACCAGCGCATCCTGGCGCTCGCGCTCGATCATCACCTGGTGAGCCGGCTCACGAGCCTCGTCGCGGTCGACAGGACGCCGGCGCGGCCTGCAGGTGCGCACCTCGTGCGTACCGAGCTGCCGCTTAATCTTCCGGCCGGCTGGGAGTTCGACAAGGTGTTCGGCGGCGAGCGCAAGGCCCTCGATCGCGGTCAGCCGAAGGTCGACGAGCGGCGCACCGATAATAGCGGTGCGGTGGCGCCGACCAAGGTTGCAGCGGTGCCGGCACCGCCCTTCGCAGTCGCGGTCGCCGGCGGCAACGGCGTCGTCCTGCCGAAGACCGCGACCGATGCCGAACTGAAGTTCATGGCCGGGCTGTTGCTGCTCGGGCTTGCAATTCTCCTCGTGATCCGCCGATCCCCCCGCCACCACACGGCGCACTGAGGAGAAAATGACGGCGGTCCCCCCAACAGCCACGCCGTCATGCGGGGGCGGTCGTCGCGCCAAGTCGCGACGGCCGCCCTACTTTTTGCTGCCGGGCTATGGCTCGTTGGCGATGGTCTCTACATCCACGCCAAGGCCTGGCTCGCTCAGATCCTGCTGGAGCGTGCCTTCGCTGCCGAGGTCGCGTCCGGCGGCGTGGTCAAGCCGTGGTCGTGGGCCGACACCTGGCCGGTTGCGCGCATCGAGGTGCCGCGGCTTCGCCAGCACGCGATCGTGCTTGCGGGCGGAAGCGGGCAGGCCCTCGCGTTCGGGCCCGGGCACGTGGCGCGCACGCCCGAGGCCGGCGAACTTGGCACTGCCGTCTATGCCGCCCATCGCGACACGCACTTCGCGTTCCTGCGCGACGTGGTGCTCGGCGACGAGATCGTGGTCCATCGCCGCGACGGCGCGATGTTGCGTTTCCGCGTCACGAACACCGACGTCGTGAAGTGGGATGCTTCCGGCATCGATGCGGCGGCGCCTGGCCGCCATCTCGCGCTTGCGACGTGCTGGCCATTCGATTCGATCGTGTCCGGCCCGTGGCGCTACGTGATCCACGCCGATTTGGCGAGCTAGCGGAAGTTCCCGATTCGCCGTCGCGTGAGCGCATACGGCGTCTGAGCGGACCGCATACGGCGTGCTCTGCCGGGCATTTGGATACGCGGCGGATATGCCGCATCGGAATACCGTGTCTTCGCAGATTGTGCACTGCCGTAACAGAAATGGCGCCGAGCCATTCAGCGCCATCGGAAGCCGTCGCCCAAGTGCATTAAATCTACATAAACTTTGCCTAATTGTTGCACGGAGACGTGATGAAACATCGTCTTGTGCACTGCGGCAAAGCGGCTAGCGTGATCCAATCAAAGAGTGGAGAGGCAGAACGCCCGAACACGGAAGATCGTCCGCCCGCGCGAGGCACGCGGGCGACGAAAGGCATCCGCGTTCGGGGCCGTTGTGCCTATGGTCGGCCGATCCGCGGCCGCGCTCCGCTCGCGTCTGGGGCTCGTTGAGGGGTCTAGCCGGTGGTCGGAATTGTTCGTGTCGCGCTCGAGCGGCCTTATACGTTCGTGGTCGCGGCGATCCTGGTCTTGCTTCTCGGCACCATGTCCGCGATCAAGACCGCCAAGGACATCTTCCCGGACATCGGCATTCCGGTCATCAGCGTCATCTGGACCTACGCCGGATTGCCGCCGGACGACATGTCCGGCCGCATCGTCACGATCTATGAGCGCGCGCTGACCGCGACCGTCAGCGACATCGAACACATCGAGTCCCAGTCGGTGCCGGGCTTCGGCATCGTGAAGATCTACTTCCAGCCCCGCGTCAATGTTGCCGGCGCGCAGGCCCAGGTGGTGTCGATCTCGCAGACCATCCTCAAGCAATTGCCGCCGGGCATCACCCCGCCGCAGCTCGTCATCTACAACGCGTCGAGCGTGCCGATCTTGCAGCTCGCGCTGTCGAGCCCGACGGCGTCGCAGACCGAGTTGAACGATCTCGCCAGCAATTTCGTCCGGCCGCCGCTCACGAACGTCGCCGGCGCGGCGCTTCCCAACCCCTATGGCGGCATGCCGCGCCAGGTGCAGATCGATCTCGATCAGCGCGCGCTCCATTCCTACGGCCTGTCGGCGCAGGACGTCGTCAACGCGCTCTCGGTCCAGAACCTGATCACGCCGGCCGGGACCGAGAAGATCGGCAGCTACGAGTACACCGTCAATCTCAACGTCTCGCCCGGTCGGGTTCTCGATTTCAACAACCTGCCCATCAAGCAGGTGAACGGCGCCATGGTCTATGTGCGCGACGTCGCCTACGCCCATGACGGCAGCCCGCCGCAGACCAACGTCGTGCAATTGGACGGGCACAAAGGCGTGCTGATGACGGTGCTGAAGACCGGGTCGGCATCGACGCTCGATATCATCGAGGGCATCAAGCAGCTGCTGCCGCGCATCCGCGAGACCTTGCCGGCCGGGGTCGAGCTGAAAATCGTCAACGATCAATCGGGCTTCGTGAAAGACTCGATGATGTCGGTGGTCCGCGAAGGCGTCATCGCCGCCGCGCTGACCGGCTTGATGATCCTGCTCTTCCTCGGCAGCTGGCGGTCGACGCTCATCATCTCGATCTCGATCCCGTTGTCGATCCTGGCGGCGCTTCCGGTGCTGTCGGCGTTGGGCGAGACCATCAACGTGATGACGCTCGGCGGCTTTGCGCTTGCGGTCGGCATGCTGGTCGACGAGGCGACGGTCACGATCGAAAACATCAACTGGCACCTCGAACAGGGCAAGGAGATCAAGACCGCGATCCTTGACGGCGCCGCGCAGATCGTCGTCGCGGCGACGTTGTCGCTGCTGTGCATCTGCATCGCGTTCGTGCCGATGTTCACTCTTGGCGGCGTGGCCGGCTTCCTGTTCCGGCCGCTCGCCGAGGCCGTCGTCTTTGCGATGATCGCGTCCTACCTGTGGTCGCGCACGCTCGTGCCGACGATGGCGTACTTCCTGCTGCGCAACCAGGTCCACCACGGCCATGGCGCCGATGGTCACGGCGAGGGCGGCAAGCGGCCGAACATCGCGAAGCGTTTCCAGCAAGGCTTCGAACGAGGGTTCGATCGGTTCCGCGGCATCTACCTCGGGCTCCTGACCGTCGCGCTCCAGTATCGGCGCGTCGCGGTCGCGGTGTTCCTGCTGGTGCCGGTGCTGTCGTTCGGCCTCGTGCCGTTCCTCGGCAAGAACTTCTTTCCCGACATCGAAAGCCCGTCGATCCGACTTCACGTCCGCGCCCATCCGGGAACACGGGTCGAGGAGGTCAACCGCCTCGTCAATGAGGTCGAGGCGGAAATCCGCGACGTCATCCCGCCGCATCAGATCCTGAGCACGGTCGACAATATCGGGCTGCCCAACAGCGGCATGAATTTAACCTACGGCAATTCGGGCACCATCGGCGTCATCGATACCGACATTCTGATCGCGCTCAACGGCGAGGAGGAGCCGCCGACCCAGGAATACGTCAAGCAGCTGCGGGAGCGGCTGCCGCGCAAATTCCCCGGCGCGACGTTTTCGTTCCTGCCCGCCGACATGGTGAGCCAGATCCTGAACTTCGGTTCGCCAGCGCCTATCGACGTGCAGATCACCGGCCCGCGCATGCTGGACAACCGCAAGCTCGCCGCCGATCTCCTGGCGAAGATCAGCCACGTGCCCGGCATCGCGGACCCGCGGCTGCAGCAGGCATTCCAAGCGCCGGCGTTGAACGTCGACTTCAACCGCACGTTCGCCGGGATGGTCGGGCTGACCGAGCACGACGCCGCCTCGACCGTGCAGAACACGCTTGCGGGCAGCAGCCAGACGACGCCGACCTACTGGCTCAACACCAAGAACGGCGTGTCCTACGCGGTGTCCGTCCAGACGCCGCAATACCGGATGGACACGCTCGACGGCCTCAAGAACGTGCCGATCACCGTGCCCGGCAAGTCGCTGCAATTGCTCGGCGGGCTTGCGACCATGGACCTCGGCCCGGAGAGCGCCGTCGTCACCCACTACAATATCCAGCCCGCGATCGACATTTTCGCAACGACGCAAGGCCGCGATCTCGGCGGCGTCACGGCCGACATCCAGAAGATTCTGGATGAATCCCGCGCCGATTGGGGCCGCGGCGTTCGCGTCGTGATGCGCGGCCAGGTCGCGACCATGGACTCCTCCTATCGCGATCTCATCTTCGGCCTCGCCTTCGCGATCGTGCTGATCTACCTGCTGATCGTCATCAACTTTCAGTCCTGGCTCGATCCCTTCATCATCATCATGGCGTTGCCGATGGCGCTCGCCGGGATCGTCTGGATGCTGTTCGTGACCGGCACGACCTTGTCGGTGCCGGCGCTCACCGGCGCCATCATGTGCATGGGCGTTGCGACCGCCAACAGCATTCTCGTCATCAGCTTCGCGCGCGAGCGGCTCGCCGCCGGCGCAGAGTTCGGTCACCGCCGCGATGGAATCCGGACGCACCCGCCTGCGCCCGGTGCTGATGACCGCGCTCGCCATGATCATCGGCATGGTCCCGATGGCGATCGAGTCGGGACAGAACGCGCCGCTCGGCCGCGCCGTCATCGGCGGCCTTCTGTTCGCGACACTCGCGACGCTGTTCTTGGTGCCGATCCTGTTCAGCATTTTCCATCGGCACGATGTCTCCAAAGTCACCGCCGACGAACCTCACCTGGCCCTTTCGCCGCAAACTTGAAGCGAGCCCTGATGCCCGAAGCACATCCACAGCAGGATACGCCGAAAAATGTGAGCCCCCGCCGCCTCCTGGTGACGGGCGGGATTGTCGCCCTTGTCGCAGTCGCGACGGCGACCATCGGCATCACCAACCGCGCCAAGGGCGTTCAGGAGATCACGCACTGGACCGACCGGCAGGCGATCCCGACCGTCGCCGTCGTGACGCCGCGGAGCGCGACCGGACAGGACGAACTGGTGCTGCCGGGCAATCTCGACGCGTTCTACACCGGATCGATTTTCGCGCGGGCGAGCGGCTACGTGCGGGAATGGTATGAGAACATGGGTGCCCGTGTGAAGAAGGGCCAGGTACTGGCCTTGATCGACACACCCGATCTCGATCAGCAGTTGGCGCAGGCGCGCGCCGATCTCTCCACCGCCCGGGCAAACTTGCAGCTCTCCAATGTGACCGCCGAGCGCTGGGAGACGCTCGCCACGCGCAATATCGTCTCGCAGCAGGCCAAGGATGAGAAGGTCGGCGATCGCGAGGCAAAGACCGCAACGGCGAAGGCGTCCGAGGCCAACGTCGCGCGGCTCGAATCGCTGCAATCGTTCAATCAGCTGGTCGCGCCGTTCGACGGGGTCGTCACGTCCCGCGGGATCGATATCGGTCAACTCGTCGCTGCCGGCGGCAATTCGGGTCGGCCGCTCTACACCGTGTCCGACATCCATCGGATGCGCATTTACGTGAACGTGCCCCAGGCGTTCCTGAGCGAGCTTAAGCCGGGACTGACCGCGTCGCTGGTCCTGCCGCAATACCCCGGCAAGACCTTTCCGGCGACGCTCACGACCACGTCCAACTCGGTGGCGATGGAATCGCGCTCGGCACTGGTCGAGCTGCAGGCGGACAATCCCGACGGCAAGCTGTGGCCTGGCTTCTTTGCCGAGGTCCATTTCCATCTCGACACCAAGCCGAACGTCCTGCGGGTTCCGGCGACCGCCCTGTTCTTCGGGCCGCGCGGTATCGAAGTGGCGCTGCTGACCGGCGAGGGCAGGGTGCGCATGTCCAAGGTCGAGGTCGGCCGCAATCTCGGCAGCGAAGTCGAAATTTTGTCGGGCGTCGCGGTGGACGCCTCGGTCATCGACAACCCGCCCGAATCCCTGATCACGGGCCAAGTCGTCAGCGTCGCGGGTCGAGAAAATGACGACGCTGCATCGCAGCACGTCGGGTCGATCAAGAAAGAAGCGAAACAGAACTGAGGCGGCGGAGTTCGCACGCCGTTAGAGTCGTATGCGGTGCGATCGCCGACACGGCGGAAGTGCGGTCAAGCCGTAACAGCGCCGCCGAGATTTTCCCCGGCACGATAACGACGGCTTAATTTGTCTCAAGGAACATGCTCTAGAATGTAGCACCCGCGCGATCGGGCACTGCCAGTTTTGCCCCGGCGGACTTTCTGGAGATGCTCAATGTGCCATCTTTGCGATACTGGGAATCGCGAGTTGTCGGCGCCGATCGCGCGCCGCGGTCTTCTCAAGCTTGCGGGCGGCGCGGCGCTCAGCCTGACGGTATCGGGATCGTACGCCGCGGAAGCACCGAAAGCGCCGCCGAAACCGGAAAACGTGCTGTCACCCGATGCGGCGCTCGATCGCCTGATGAAGGGAAACGAGCGCTACGTCGAGGGCATCGCCCGACGCCACGACTTCAAGCATGAGCGCGAGGCGCTGACCAAGGGACAGAACCCGTTCGCGGGCGTGCTCAGCTGCGCGGATTCCCGCATCGCTCCCGAATACGCGTTCGATGCTGGACGCGGCGACCTCTTCGTGTGCCGCGTCGCGGGAAATCTGCTCAATGACGACGTGACTGCGAGTTTCGAGTACTCGGTCGCGGTACTCAACACCCCGCTCATCATGGTGCTCGGCCACCACGCCTGCGGTGCGGTCGACGCCGCAATTTCATCGATCAAGAACGGCACGACCCTACCGGGGCATCTGCCCTCGCTGGTCACCGCGCTCACGCCGGCGGTCAAGGCGGTGCTCGATCAGCCGGGCGACACTCTCCTCAATGCGATCAAGCAGAACGTCGTTCTGACGGTCGCCGCGGTGAAGGCGGCGACGCCGATCTTGAGCGAGGCTGTCGAGACGAAGAAGCTGCGCGTGGTCGGCGCGGTCTACAACCTCGCAAACGGCCGCGTCGATATGGTGAGCTGAGTCCGTTTGCGCTGGCGGTGCGCCCGCCACGTGTCTTAATCGATCTTTCGTTCGTGGATCGGGCGAGCGATCTCGGCGGCAGATTTGAAGTGTAGGTCCATCGAAGATCATGCACTTTTGTTGACGCCCCAGAACAAGGGCAGCGGTGCCGGCCCGATGCCGTTGACATTCTTGAGCCAGGCATAATGCCGAAGGAACGTGCCGAGCGGCGCGTAGACGACATAGTCAAGCGCGGCCTTGTTGATCCGACGCGCGAGCGTCTTCTCGTCGTCGACGTTCGTTGCGTCGAACCAGGCAGCGATTTCGGCTTCGACTTGCGGACTGTTTGCCCAGCCATTTGGCTGATTGCCGTCGGCACGAAGAAATCGATTGGTCGGGTCGGCACAGTCGATGCCATACAAAGACGTGATGAACATGTGCCATCCGCCCTGGCGAGGTGGCAATTTCTGCGACCGCCGCGCGATCAGCGTGCCCCAATCGACGGCGGCGTAGTCAACCTTTGCCCCAAGCCGCTGGAGCAAATCGACCGTCACATCACCCCAGAGCTTATGATACGAAATGTCTTGTGCCGCCATAAAGGTGATCGGTTCCCCCGAATAACCGCTTTCGGCCAACAGCCTCTTGGCGGCATCCAGTCGGCGGGGGCCTTTGAGAATTTCGCCGCCCTCCTCGTTGTACAGCGGGACGCCGGGTGCGAAATACCCCGGCATTGGTTTCCAAAGGCTGTCCGCGTCGCCAAGGACCGCGCGCATATAGTCTTCCTGGCTCAAAGCCGAAAGGATCGCACGCCGTGCCCTCGGATCGTTGAAAGGAGGGTGCAAGTGATTCATCGCAAGCACCCCCGCTACTCCAAGCGGATCATTTATCGCTGTCGTCAGGTTGCGGTTCTTGCGCAGGACCGGCAGAAGATCGGGAAGAACGACTTCCAGCCAGTCGATCTCGCCGTTCTGTAGCGCTGCAGCTGCAGTCGCCGGATCAGCAATGGTGATCCATTCGATGCGATCCATTACGATATTTTTGCCGCCGGCGAGCCACGACGCCGGTTCCGGTCGTGGCACGTAGCCGTCGAATTTCTCGAACACCGCCTTGGCACCTGGCACCCATTCGCTCTTGGCAAAGCGCATGGGCCCACTGCCAACATATTCTTTGACCTGCTTGAACGGATCCGTTGCGGCGATGCGCGCCGGCATAACGAAGCAGCACGGCGGCACCAGCTTTCCAAGCGCGAGCAGCATTTTGGGATAGGGCTTTTTCAAGACCCAACGAAACGTACGGTCGTCGATCGCCACAAGTTCGTTTTCGATCGCCTTTATCATGCCGCCCATGGGCTCGCGCGCCGCCCAGCGGTCGATGCTCGCCACCGCGTCTTTCGCGAGGACCGGTTCGCCGTCGTGGAACTTAAGCCCAGGCCGCAGCCGAAAAGTCCAAGTCAGTCCGTCCGTGGAAACTTCCTCGGCTTCAACCATCTGGCGCCGTGGTGTGAGCGTGCTGTCCACGCCGTACAACATGTCCCACACCAGCAACCCGGCGTTTCGTGCAACATACGCGGAACTCCAGATCGGATCGAAATTTGCAAGGTCTGCGTTGGGTACGAGGCGCAACGTCCGAGTCGCGACGCGTTGAGAGATTGCCGGCGTGGCAAATGGGCCTGCGGCAGCAAATCCACTTAGTCCGGCGGAGGCCTTCAGGAAGTTACGTCGGTTCATGAGGCATCCCTCGCAATCGACACAACGCGGCAATCTTCTGCAATATCTCCGGCTTCTGCAACGGGCTCACCGCGGCGCTGGCTCCTTATGACAAGATGGGTCTTAAAACTCGGAGCCGCGGGGCCGGCCTTGCGAACGTGAATCAAAACCGTCATTCTTCCGTACTGCCGGCCAGATCATGTCAAACGCAGGTGCCTTCGCGCGTCGCCGGGGCATTCGTGATGGAGGCATACTTGGATTCCTTTGTCCGCAACGCTTGGTATCCGGCCGCGTGGTCGCGCGAGATCGTTCATGAATTGACGCAGCGCCGCATCCTCGGCGACCTTGTCTGCCTCTACCGCACCTCGACGGGCGACGTGGTGGCTCTGGACGATGCCTGTCCGCATCGCCTCGCGCCGCTCTCGCTCGGAAAGCTGAAGGGCGACGCACTCGAATGCGGCTATCACGGCATGACCTTCGATTGCAGCGGGAAATGCATCCGCATCCCGGGACAGCCGATGATCCCGCCGCGTTCCGACGTCAGAGCCTATCCGATCGTCGAGAAGCTTGGACTGTGTTGGATTTGGATGGGTGAGCCGGCGCTCGCGAATCCGAGCGAAATCTACGATCTGCCGGCCTATCGCGATCCGAACTACAGCGTCCTCGAAGGCGACGCGTTGGCGATCGGTTGCAATTATCTGAGCCTCGCTGACAATCTCTGCGATCCCGCCCATGTGAGCTTCGTCCATCTCTCGAGCCTTGGCGGTGCGTCCGGCGAGGACATCCCGGTTCACAATGAACGGATCGCCCCGAAGAAGCTCGTGACGTGGCGGTGGACGCTCGATTCGCCGCCGGTGCCGATCTTCACGCAGTTCGGCAAGTTTGCCGGCAATGTGGACCGCTGGCAGTATTATCATTATGACGCGCCCAACATTGCGGTGGTCGATTTCGGCAGCGCCGATGTCGGTACCGGCGCGCCCGAGGGCAATCGCGGCGACTGCCTGCAGATGTATTCGTGTCATTTCCTCACGCCGGTCGATGAGCAGAACTGCATCGACTACTGGCAGGTAGTGAAGAATTTCCCGACCGATGCGGCGACGACCGAGGCGATGCGCGCGCAGCTTCGCATCGCGTTCAACGAGGACAAGGACATCCTGGAAGCGATCCAGCGCAACGAAAACGAGCGGCCGAATGCAAGGCGGCTGAGGCTTGCGCTCGATTCAGGGGTCCAGCGAATGCGCCGGATGGTGGAAGAACTGATCGAGGCCGAGAAGACGTCGGCAAGCGCCGCCTAGTCGCTGGATCATCGCGCGGAGAACTCCGACATGCGCAGTTCGACCGTCTTATTTATTCTGATCGCTAGCACGCTCATGGTCGGCGCCGACGATGTCGCGCTCGCGCAAGCCACGATCAAGATCGGCGACATCAACACCTACAAGATCATGGCGGCGAACATGGTGCCCTACCGCAAGGGCACCGATCTCGCCGTCGAAGAGATCAACGCCGCGGGCGGTGTGCTCGGCCGCAAGCTCGAAATCATCCAACGCGACGACAATGCCAATCCGGCGGACGCGGTCCGGGTCGCCGCCGAATTGCGGCTCAACGAAAAGGTCGACGTTCTCGCCGGCACCATCTTGTCCAATGTGGGATTGGCGGTCGCCGATTTCGCCAAGCACTACAAGACGTTTTTCCTAGCAACGGCGGCGACGACCGACAAGCTCGTGTGGGACGATGGCAATCGCTACACCTTCCGCCTGCGCGCCTCGACCTACAGCCACTCGGCGGCGCTGGTGCCGTACGCGGCTTCGCAAAAGCGCAAACGCTGGGCGCTCGTCTATCCGAATTTCGAATTCGGCCAATCGTCGGTTGCTTCCTTCAAGGAATTGCTGCGCAAGGCGCAGCCCGACGTCGAATTCGTGAGCGACTTCGCCGTGCCGCTCGGCAAGGTCGATGCCGGCCCGCTGGTCGAAGCGTTGGCGGATGCCAAAGTCGACGCCATCTACAATGCCCTGTTCGGCCCAGACCTCGTCCGGTTCGCCCGCGCCGGTGCAACCCGCGGACTGTTCACCGGCAAGACGGTCGTCGGCGTCTTCACCGGCGATCCGGAATACATCGACGCCCTCAAGGACGACGCGCCCGAGGGCTGGTACGTCACCGGTTACCCCTGGTACCTGATCAAGACGCCCGAGCACCTCGCATTTCTTGCGGCCTATCAAAAGCGCTGGAATGACTATCCGCGCATTTCGTCGATCATGGGCTACATCACGATCAAGTCGCTCGCCGCCGGCATCGCCAAGGCAGGCTCGACGGACACCGAGGCGCTGCTGGCCGCGTTCGAAGGGCTCCCGGTCGCAACACCATCGGGCGACATCACCTTCCGCGCCCTCGACCACCAATCGACGCTGGGCGTCTATGCAGGTCACACCGGCCAGAAGGACGGCAAAGGCGTCATGGTCGACTACGAGTATCTCGACGGGTCGACGCTGCAGCCAAGCGACGACGTGGTCCGCAAACGCCGCCCGAGGGAGTGACGGGCGGATTTAAGCGGACCTTGAGGCGCGTGCTGCGTCTTTCGATCAGTCGCTCACAACGCCCGAATCCCCTTCGTCCGTCGTCGCCCGGCTTGACCGGGCGACCCAGTAGCCACCGAGCGCTAGTTTAGGCACCAATCCAAAACCGAATGCTGGGGTTACTGGATGCCCCGCTTGAAGCGGGGCATGACCCCTGGTGAATGGGTGCGTTGGTGAGTTGCGACTAGCGCCGCGCTCAGAAGGCCGGTCATCGCCCTGCGCCTGGGCGATGTACCCCAGCGCTTCCAGCTCCACCTTGAGCATGTCGAAGTTGAACGTCCAAAACAGCATGAATCGCGGGTAGCGCGGGACGGTGTGCTCGATCTGCAGGCCAGTCGAGGTGAAGCCCCGATGCGGCCGCGCATTCAAATTGGCACACAGATCGCTCGGCGCTGGTATGGTAGGCGCGCCTGAAACGGAGCCGCGAAAATGGCGGAGACCACATTCCCGCACTGGACGATCGGCGCCGCGTTGGTGCTCGTTGCCACCGCCGCCGCCGCCGAGCCAATGGGTGACGCGACGCATTACGCCGGTATGATTGGGGGCCGGGAGCGATCGTTTATCGAATATGTTCCGAAGACCTTGAAGCCCGGCGCACCGTTATTGTTCGTGCTGCATCCGTCAGGGGGCGATGCCGCGAGCATGCGCCAATACTCCAATTTCGAATTCGACGAGCTGGCGGACAAGCACGGATTCCTGGTCGTGTATCCGGATGGGTTTGACAACACCTGGAACGATTGCCGCGGCGGCTCGCCGTTCTCCTCCAAGCGGCTGAAGATCGACGACGCCGGTTTCATCAAAAGCCTTCTCAACCATGAGGTAACGGCGCACGCGGTCGACCGGAAGCGCGTCTTCGCCGCCGGCTGGTCCAATGGCGCACAGCTCGCCTACCGCCTGGCGTTGGAAAACCCTGAGGATTTCGCCGGCGTCGCCGCGATTTCGGCAAGCGTGCCGGTGAAGGAAAATCTCGATTGCGGCCAGGTCGACAAGCCTATCCCTGTGATGATCGTCAACGGCACCGCCGACCCGATCAATCCCTTTCGCGGCGGCATGGTGAATCTGGGCGACGCGCAGCTCGGCAACGTGCTCTCCAGCGAAGACACCGCGAAATATTGGGCAAAGCTGTTGGGCGTAACGGCCGCGCCGCAGCTTGCGACGCTGCCGCATAAAGGCGGGCGAACCACGGTCGACAGCATGACCTGGGCGAAAGACGGTGCCCCCGTGGTCATTTTGTATTCCGTGCAGAACGGCGGGCACGCCATGCCGCTTGAAGGCGAGGACTTGGACTCGCCGGTCGCGGTCTGGGATTTCTTCTCCAAATTGCCGAGCCGCTGACGTCCCGCGATCGCAAAGCGCTCGGTTCAAGTCGGTCGCGCGGGTATGTGAGGATGACTGCTAACAGCTCATGAGCGGGACATCTCGGCGATCCAGCTGACGCGCTTGTACTCGCGCGTTGCCGCATGGCGCGCCACCTGGACACTGCCGCATTTCTAGCGCAGCATCGCGATGCAGCGTGGCGACCGGTGGGTACGCCGCGCGCATCACTCCGATGGGAGGAAACCTTGGCTACATCCCGAAAACACAGTCGAACTATGTCCGCGGAGCGGGTCGCCGGTAACGGCCTGCTCGATCGCCGGACGCTACTCACGCACGGCGCGGCGTTTGCCGGCGCCGCAAGTGTCGGTACCGCCGGCGCGATGACCGGCGCCGGCGCTGAGCCGCTCGCGAACGATCCGTGGAGCATGGGTCCGGGCGTTCCGATCCCGGCCTATGGCGTGCCGTCCCGTTTCGAAGCGAAGACCGTGCGGACGCTCACCAACCCGAAGCTCGAGCCGCGCGGCAGCGCGGCGCGCACGCCGCATCACCTTCTCAACGGCACCATCACGCCGAACGGGCTCCACTTCGTCATCGCCCGCGAAGGCTTCCCCGACATCGATCCCGACAAGCACAAGCTTTTGATCCACGGCCGCGTGAAGCAGCCGATGGTCTTCACGATGGAAGCGCTCCATCGCTATCCGATGGTGTCGCGGGTGACGTTCCTCGAATGCGGCGGCAACTCGGCGCCGATGTACTCCAAGGACCCGATCCAGGCCAACGTCCAGGGGCTGCACGGCCTCCTCTCCTGCGCTGAGTGGACCGGCGTCAAGCTCTCGACGCTGTTCGAGGAGGTCGGCGTCGACCCCGGGGCGCAGTGGTTCCTCGCCGAAGGCGCCGACGCGCCGACCATGCACCGGAGCATCCCGGTTCGGAAGGCGATGGATGATGCGATGATCGCGCTCTACCAGAACGGCGAGCGCATCAATCCTTCGAACGGCTACCCGATGCGGCTGCTGCTGCCCGGCTACGAGGGCAACATGAACGTGAAGTGGCTGCGCCGGATCAAGATCGTCGATGCGCCGATCATGGCCCAGAACGAGACCATGGCCTACACGATCCTGCTGCCGAGCGGGAAGGCATGGCAGTTCTATTACCCGCAGGAGGTGAAGTCCTTCATCAGCAGCCCGTCGCCGGGCATGGCGCTGAAGGATCCCGGCTTTTACGAAATCTCGGGCCTCGCCTGGTCGGGGAACGGCCGCATCAGCAAGGTCGACGTGTCGGCAGACGGCGGCAAGAGCTGGGCGGAAGCCGCATTGCAGACGCCGGTGCTGTCGAAGGCGCTGACGCGGTTCCGCATGCCGTGGACCTGGGATGGATCGCCATCCGTCCTCATGAGCCGCGCGACCGACGAGGCCGGCAATCTGCAACCGAGCCGGGCGGCGTTCATGGCCGAACGCGGGGCGCCCAAGGTGTCTCCCAACGTCAACGCATTCCCGATGGAGCACTGCAACCTGGTCTCCAGCTGGGGCGTCAGCGCAAAAGGCGAGGTGACCAATGTGTACGTCTAAGATCGCACGCGCTGCCGGACTGACGGCCCTCGCGGTGGCGTTCGGTGTCGCCGCGGCGACCGCGGCGGACGCCCCGCATTTCGGCAAGCCCGTCTCGCCGGCCGATGTTACCGCCTGGGACATCAGCATCGGCCCGGACGGTGTCGGCCTGCCGCCGGGCAGCGGCACGCCGGCCCAGGGCGCCGTCGTCTACGCGCAGAAATGCGCGCTGTGTCATGGCGACAAGGGCCAAGGCAGGCCGAATGCCCGGCTTGTCGGCGGGCAAATCACCGGTGACGGCCCGGTGGTGAAGACGGTGGGCAGCTACTGGCCCTATGCGACGACCCTCTTCGACTTCGTCCGCCGGGCGATGCCCTGGACCGAGCCAAAGACGCTCACCAATGACGAGGTCTACGCCGTCTCTGCCTATGTCCTGCAACTCAACGGGATCATCGGCGAGAATGACGTGATGGACGCCAAGACCCTCGCTGCAGTAAAGATGCCCAACCGGGACGGCTTCATCCCGCTCTATCCGGGTAAGCACTGAGCGAATTGAACGCCGGACGAGGGACGTTTTCGCGTGCCTCGTCCACAGCGGCCCGTTCAAGCCCGCAGCAAAAATGCCGTGCGGTCCGCGCCCGCCGAGCACAAATCCATTTCGCCAACAGGCCTTGTGACACTGGATTCATTCTTATCGACGCTTCCCCGCTTGCATTTTGTCGCCAAAAGCGCTTTTTCCCCGCGTCCGCCCATCGCGGCTGGCATCTTTCCTGACATTCGTGATTTCGACGGCCGGACCAACGCATGCCTGAACCTATCAAGACTGACGTACTCATCATCGGCGCCGGCCCGTGCGGACTTTTCGCCGTGTTCGAACTCGGCCTCCTCGACATCAAGGCGCACCTCGTCGACATCCTCGACAAGGTCGGCGGCCAGTGCGCCGAGCTCTATCCGGAGAAACCGATCTACGACATTCCGGCGCTTCCGATCATCTCGGGCCAGGGCCTCACCGAGGCGCTGATGAAGCAGATCTCGCCGTTCAATCCGACCTTTCATCTCGGTGAGATGGTGGAGACGATCGAGCGCATCGGCGAACCGCTGTTTCGCATCACGACCGACCAGGGCAAGGTGTTCGAGGCGAAGCTCGTGGTGGTTGCGGCGGGGGGCGGCTCGTTCCAGCCCAAGCGTCCCCCGGTGCCCGGCATCGAAGCTTATGAAGGCACCTCGGTGTTCTACGCAGTGCGCCAGATGGAGCGGTTTCGCGACAAGCGCCTGCTCGTTGTCGGCGGCGGCGATTCGGCGCTCGACTGGACACTCAATCTCGCGCCGCTCGCAAAACGCGTCACCCTGATGCACCGCCGCGACCAGTTCCGCGCCGCGCCCGACAGCGTCAACAAGATGCGGGCGCTGGTGGCGGAGGGCAAGATCGACCTGGTGCTGGGCCAGGTGACCGGGCTCGAAGGCGAGGGCGGCGTGCTGCGCGCGGCGAACGCGAAGCCCGACAAGGGCGATCCCTACCGCGTCGAGTGCGATGCGATGCTGCCGTTCTTCGGACTGACCATGAAGCTAGGTCCGGTGGGGAACTGGGGAATCAAGCTCGACGGCGACTTGATCCCGGTCGACACCGCCGCGTTCGAGACCAACGTCCCGGGCATTTTTGCGATCGGCGACATCAACACCTATCCGGGCAAGCTCAAGCTCATCCTGTGCGGCTTCCATGAGGCCGCACTGATGGCGCAGAAGGCCTACCACTACGTCTTCCCCGAGAAGCGCCTGGTGTTCCAATACACCACGTCGTCGACGAGCCTGCAGAAGAAGCTCGGCGTTTCGTGAGACGCTTGGTTTGGACAAGCCGTCGACTGTGTCAAAATATCTTGCGTTATATGAGTGGCGTTCCGCTAAATCGCCGCGCGGCGGTACAAAGAAGCCCCGGCGGACCGGGGCTTCTTCAGTCTTGGAAAGCTCTGATGTTTGACGTCAGAACCTGTAGTTCACGCCGACCTTCAACATCTGGATGTTGCGGCTCACGCTGAAGGTATCCGCCGCCGGCGCGAACACCGTGGAATTGAAGCTCCAGGTGTTGAGGCCGAGGTAGTCGTACTCGAGCTTCGCGGACCAGTTGGGAGCGAAGCCGTATTCGATGCCCGCGCCCGCGAGCCAACCGCTGTTGGTGTTCGAACTGGACAGCGAGGCTCCCGTAACATTGTTCGTCACGGTCGCGCTGTTGTTGACCCAGCCGCCGCCAGCCTTGCCGTAGAACAACCAGCTGCCCGCGGCCACACCGAAGCGAGCTGCGACCGTGGTGATCCAGTTGGTATTCGCACTGCCTGTCACGAACCCGCCGGTTTGCGAAGCGTTGAGCGATGTCCAGTCGAAATCCCACTCCGCACCGATGACCCAGTTGGTGATCTGATAGTTGAAGCCGATCTGGCCGCCACCGAGGAAGCCGCTCTTGCTGTCGCTGAGGCTTGCGCCGGTGAAGCTGTCGGTCAGCGTGCCTGACGCCCAGGCGCCACCGAGGTTGCCGCCGACGTAGAAGCCGGTCCAATTGTAGACAAAGATCGGCGGCGGCGGTGGCGGCACATATCGCGGCGCAGGCGCGATGTCGGCAGCCGAAGCACTCAACACAGTCGCGGCCAGTGACGCAGCCGCAGCAATCGAAAGCGCAATGTTGCGCATGGAACCCTCCAAGCCTATTCCCCCACAAACACGATCGGCGAAAATCGTGAATGGAATTGGACCAAATTATGCGCGGACAACTTTTTCTTGAGCTGTGACTCGAAGATCACAACTCGCGTCGGAAATGCTTCCCAAGGTACCGCCAGGGTGTGGTGTGCTGAAACGCGCGATGCGCGCGGCTTGATTCAATTGCCCGGTTCCCGACACTTGATACGACCCGAATACCGAACCGGTCGCGCGCTCGACTCAGAACTGATGGTGAGAGTTCCACCGCGATCCTCTCCAGGTTACGCTGTGCGGCAGTCGCATACCCGCGAGCGCGGCAGCGCGATTTGTTGCGGGCACAAGCGCAGGCTTGGCCATGTCATTTGATCTCTCGTCGCTGTTCTGGATCGTCTTCGCGTTCATCGTGCTGCAGCCGCTGCTGATGGGGCGGTGGTATGCCGTGCGCCGTGCGCAATCGCTTCGCGCCATCGAGAAATCCCACGGCTCGCGCGTGATCACGATGATCCATCGCCAAGAGAAGCGGAGCCTGTTCGGCTTCGCCGTCGCCCGGCACATCGACTTGGAGGATGCCCAGACGATCATCGCGGCGATCAAGGATACGCCGTCCGATATGCCCATTGATCTCGTGATCCACACACCGGGCGGGCTTGTGCTGGCGGCGATGCAAATTGCACGCGCGGTGGAAGCGCACAAGGCCAAGGTGACCGTCTACGTGCCGGTCTATGCGATGTCGGGCGGAACACTGATCGCGCTTGCCGCCGACGAGATCGTGCTCGGCGAGTTCTCGGTGCTCGGCCCGATCGACCCGCAGATCGCGGGGCTTCCGGCGGCGAGCATCGTCAAGGCCCGCGATTCAAAACCGGTCGCGGACGTGTTCGACCTCACGCTCGTTCTCGCCGACGTCGCCGAGAAGGCCCTTGCTCAGGTCAAGCGAGGCGCCGTGGAATTGCTCACCCCGCGGATGGAACAGGCCGCGGCAGAGGCCCTCGCCGCAAAGCTTGCCGGCGGCCACTGGACCCACGACTACGCGCTGACGGCGGATGAAGCGCTCAAGCTCGGCCTCCCGGTCAAAGTGGACATGCCGAAAGAGGTCATGGAATTGATGAAGCTCTATCCGCAGCCCGTTCAGCAATCCGGCGTCGAATATTTGCCGATCGAACTGCCGCGCCAGCGCCGCGTTTGAAGTCACGCGTTTGAAGCGACGCGTTTGACTCAGCAAGTCAGCCTGCAAGTAATGGGCGCTCTACCATCATTTCTTTCCCCTCCCCCGCTTGCGGGCCGCACGCGGGGAAGGGGGAAGGAAGCGGCGCCACCGCCCGCATCCGATGCCGCTTGCGCAGTAAACCCGCTCAGCAATGAACCTGGCGAAGACTCAGCCACGCAAACCCAACCGGCAATGAAAAGGAAAGCGCGACATCATAGGCAATCGCCGCGGCCTGTTCCGGCGCGGCCAAGACCGGTAGAATGCCGCATCGTTCAATGACGTTCTATGCGAGGCAATTATGTTCGGCGGATCAGACGTATTTGTCATCATCATCGTATTTCTCGCGATCCTCACCGTCTTTCTCGGCGTCAAGACGGTGCCGCAGGGCTACAACTGGACGGTGGAGCGGTTCGGCCGTTACACCAAGCTGCTGACGCCCGGGCTCAACCTGATCGTGCCGTTCGTCGACCGCATCGGCCGCAAGATGAACGTCATGGAGCAGGTGATCGACGTCCCGGAGCAGGAGGTCATCACCAAGGACAACGCCACTGTCACCGTGGACGGCATCTGCTTCTTCCAGGTGTTCGATGCCGCCAAGGCGAGCTACGAGGTCGCCTTTCTGGAGCCGGCGATCGTCAAGCTCACGATGACCAACATCCGCTCGGTGATGGGCGCGATGGACCTCGACCAGATGCTCTCCCACCGCGACGAGATCAATGAGCGGCTGCTGCGCGTCGTCGACGCCGCGGTCTCGCCGTGGGGCATTAAGGTCAACCGCATCGAGATCAAGGACATCGTGCCGCCGGCCGACCTTATCCAGTCGATGGGCCGGCAGATGAAAGCCGAGCGCGACAAGCGCGCCGAGATTCTGACCGCCGAGGGCCAGCGTCAATCCGCGATCCTCAAGGCGGAAGGCGCCAAGCAGGCGCAGATCCTCGAAGCAGAAGGCCGCCGCGAAGCCGCCTTCCGCGATGCGGAGGCGCGCGAGCGTTCTGCCGCCGCCGAGGCCAAGGCGACCGAGGTGGTCAGCACCGCCATCGCCAGCGGCAGTGTGTCCGCTCTCAACTACTTCATCGCTGACAAGTATCTGCGCGCGCTCACCGAGATCGCGCACTCGCCGAACCAGAAAGTCATCATGCTCCCGCTTGAGACAACGGCCGTGCTTGGCACGCTTGGCGGCATAGGCGAGATCGTGAAGGCGACATTCGGCGGCCCGCCCAACGGCGGTCATGGTCCTGATGGCGGCGGCTATCGTCCGCCCCCGCCACGGCCGGCACCCATCACCGGCCCGACGGTCGCGTCGGCCGGCCAGATCCCCGGGCCGAAGCCGTCGGCATAAGAGGCGACGCACATGGGCGCGATCATCGAATCGCTTGGCGTGTGGAACTGGTTCATCGTCGGCGGTGTGCTGCTGATTCTCGAAATCCTGGCGCCGGGCGTGTTCATGCTGTGGCTCGGCCTCGCGGCCCTGCTCGTGGGCGTCATATCGCTGTTCGTCGATTGGTCCTGGCAATGGCAGTTCGTGGCCTTCGCCGCATTTTCGGTTGCGGCGATTCCGCTGTGGCGGCGGCTGTCGCTGCACGTCGGAGGTCCAACCGATCAGCCGTTTTTGAACCGCCGCGCCGACGCGTTGATCGGCCGCACTTTAACGCTGGAGAAGCCGATCATCGACGGCAGCGGCACCCTACCCATTGGCGACACCATCTGGCGGATCACCGGCGCCAATGCGCCGGCCGGCAGCCGCGTCAAGGTGATCGCCGTTGACGGCACCGCGCTCCGGGTGGCGGTGGTCCAGTAATCTCTCGTAGCCGTGCTTTTGATCCCTGTTCACGCCACCCCGGCGCGCAACAGATCGTGCATGTGGAGGATGCCGGCGGCGTGTTCGCCGTCGACGACGAACACCACCGTGCGCTTGAGCGAATTGAGGATCTCGAGCACTTCGCTCGCAAGCTGGTCGGGGCGGACGGTAGTTGGTCCGCGCGTCATGACATTCTCGACCGGGGCATCGAGCAGATCGGGTCGCATGTGACGGCGCAGGTCGCCGTCGGTGATGATGCCGACGAGGCGGCCGGCAGCATCGGTGATGCCGACGCAGCCGAATCCCTTGGCCGACATCTCGACGAGTGCGTCGGACATCAGCGAGCCGACGGGCTTGAGCGGCATCTCGGCACCGGCATGCATGAGGTCACGCACGAAGGTGAGCGCTGCCCCGAGCCGGCCGCCGGGATGGAGTTCGCGGAAGTCGAGCGCGGAAAAGCCGCGGCTTTCCAGGAGCGCGATCGCCAGCGCATCGCCGAGCGCGAGCTGCATCAGCGACGAGGTGGTCGGCGCAAGATTGTGCGGGCAGGCTTCGCGCGTCTGCGGCAGCACCAGCACGATGTCGGCAGCCTGGCCGAGGGTCGACGCCGCCTCTGACGTGATTGCGATGAGCCCGATCCGGAACCGGCGCGAATAGTCGATCAGGTTCTTTAGTTCGGCGGTCTCGCCCGACCACGACAGCGCAATGATCACGTCATCCGCGGTGATCATGCCGAGGTCGCCGTGGCTCGCCTCCGCGGGATGGACGAAGAAGGCCGGCGTCCCGGTGGAAGCGAGCGTCGCCGCGATCTTGTGGGCGATGTGGCCCGACTTGCCCATGCCGCTGACGATGACGCGCCCGCGAGCATCCCGGATCATTCCCGCCGCCGCGGTAAAGGCGGAGCCGAGCGCGCCTTCGATGGCGGAGGCGAGCGCCGCGAGGCCGCCCGCCTCGGCATCAAGCGTGCGCAGCGCACACGCGATGAGCGCTTGGTCTCCGGGCGGGGCGTCGGGGCTGCGCATCTTCAGATCCAGACCGATCGGTAATCGTTTCCGCGGGCAATTCCCTCGTTTAGCACGGCACGCCGAACGCGACGACGGGACAGTGCTAACGCGTTGTTAACCATAATCCTTTTATTTCCATTAACCAACCTTCGGCCAGCGTCGAGGACATTAACCTGTGCAGCGGCTTAGCGATCTCAATCGCGCTGCGACCCTCGCTGTTGTCGCTGCGGTGGCCTATGCCGCAACGCCTGCCGCCGCGCAGAACATTGGCGATCCGGGACTCATCATCTCACCGACGCCGGGCCTGTTGGACTCCGGCGCGATGTCACCACGTCCGGGCGTCGGCGGCGCCCCGGCAGCCTTCGGCATACCGAAGTTCGAGGTACCGACCTACGGTAATGCACCAGGTTTCGGCGCCGGCTCGACCGGGTTTGTCTCAGGTGGCGCGCGCCGCAAACGGGGAAAGCTGAAGCCGGGCTCATTGCCCCCGATCGTGCAGGTGGTCCCCGGAACGCTGTCCATCGCGCAGCCGCCCGGCATCGCGCCAAACGCGCCGGCCGGCACGCCGGGGTCGCGCCCGATACCGCAATATTACAGGCGCGGGGCACCGCCGATCGATCCGCCGGAGAGTTCTGAGCCGCTGCCGCCGGTGGTGCTGCCGCCGCGGCGCGCCGTCGTCGACCCCGCACCGTTTGATCAGCTCGGGCTGCGCGCCGGCTCGCTCCTCATCAAGCCCGCAATCGAGCTGAGCGGCGGCTACGATAACAATCCGGCGCGCGTGACGCCGCCCAAGGGTGCACCCGAATTCATGGGCGCGGGCGAACTCCTCGTCCGCTCCGATTGGGAGCGCCACGCGCTCGACGTCGATGTTCACGGCAATTATCTCAGCTATGGCGCAAACTTTCCGGGGTCGCCGGTATCGCTCGACCGGCCAATGTTTGATTCCAAGGCGGTTGGCCGCATCGACGTGAGCCGCGACGATCGCATCGATCTCGAAACCCGCTTCCTGATCGGAACGGACAATCCAGGAAGTCCTAACATCCAGGCGGGCCTGACCCGCCTGCCGATCGTCGCCACCGTCGGCACCACGTTCGGCTACGAGCACGACTTCAACCGCTTCGGCATCATCGCCAAGTCGACCTTCGACCGCAGCGTCTGGCAGGAGTCGACATTCACCGACGGCACGACGGGGAGCAACGCCGACCGCAACTACGACCAGTACGGCCTGTCGCTGCGTGGCAGTTATGATCTCCTGCCCGGCATCAAGCCGTTCGTCGAGGTGAGCGCCGACACCCGCGTCCACGACATGCCGATCGATGACACGGGCGCCGCGCGCGAACTCGAAGGCCGGAACCATCAAAGCGGGCTCATCTTTCGCCTTCATCGGCGCGCTGACGGGCGAGGCATCGGTCGGCTGGACGCAGCGAGTTTATCAGGACCCGACGCTCCCCAATGTGAGCGGCCTCGTGTTCAATTCCTCCCTCATCTATCTGGCGACGCCGCTGACGACCGTGAAGCTCACCGCGGTGTCGGCGACCGGCGAACTGATCGTGCAAGGCGCGTCCGGCGTGCTACGGCGCGACTTCGGCCTCGAGGTCGACCACGACTTCCGTCGCTGGCTGACGGCGATCATCAAGCTCGGCTACGGCGCCGACAGCTATTTCGGCCTTGATCGTTTCGACAACCGCTTCTCGGTCGACACCTCACTGGTCTACAAGTTCTCGCGGACGGTCTGGCTTAAAGCCCAGTATCGCCACGAATGGCTGCGCTCGACCGTCACCTCTGCCGACTACAATGCCGACATCGGGTTGCTCACGCTGCGCTTTCAGGACTGAGCGGAGCAAACAGGCGCGGCGTCTCGCGCGAAGTTCACTTTGCGGCGGCGCGGCTTTGGTCGTCGACCATGTAGACGTCGCCGATGAGCAACTCCTGGACCCACGGGATCTGCTTGCCCTTAGTCTCGGCGATGACATCCGTGCGAACGCGCCGGAACATGTCGGGCAGCGCGATCTTCGGTGTCGGCAAATGCTTCAAGAGCGCCGTCGTGAACGGGCTGTGCGGACCGGTCCCGTCCTCGGCGACTTTGCCCGGCGCCGTCGCAAAGGCGATGTACATGCCCGCCGACACATTCGTATAGCCCGAGAGTTCCCACCGACGTATCGAAGCCGCGGGTCGTTGCGGTCTGGCTTGCGAACGGATCGTTGCGGCACGCATCAAGAAAAACGATGTTGGCGCGGCCCGGATCGTCGAGCGGCGACAGGATCTGCTCCATGTCGAACATCTCGAGGCCGGCGGTCCTCTTGTCGACAAGCTTGGCGTCGGTCGGAACCAGATAGTTCCGCCCGTCAAGCTGGATGCCGTGTCCCGCGTAGTAGACGACCGCGACCTGGGCGTTCGACACCTTTAGGAGGAAATCGGAGATCGTCCGCCGCATGCCGGCATAATCAAGATCATAGCCATCGATCACCTGAAATCCGATTTGGCGCAGCGTCGCCGCCATCGCGCGTGCGTCATTGGCCGGATTGGCAAGCGGCTTCCCTTTGTAATTGCTGTTGCCGACAACAAGCGCGACGCGCCGAGACGTTGCCTGGACGGGGGCAGGTTTGGAGCTGAGGCTGGCGTTGGTGTTGAGGTTGGGTTTGGGCGGCGGCGCCACCGCTGTGGTTTGCGTAGGCGTTCCGAGAACCGCGAGCCGCGCTTTCGCCGTGTCAAAAGCCCATTTGCTGTTGTCATAGGACAACGACGGCAAAGCCGCGGCGGCCGCGTAGTCAGCGCGCGCCTGCGGCAGATGACCCGCCGCTTCATGCGCTTGCCCGCGATTTGTGTAGGCCGCCGAATAGTTAGGGTCGAGGCGAATTGCCTCGGCGTAATCGGCAACGGCCTTGTCGATATTGCCCTTTGCCCGCTGCACGACGCCGCGGTTGTTGTAGGCAACCGCCATCTTCGGGTTGATTACGATCGCCTTGTTGTAATCTTCGATCGCCCGATCGAGTTTGTTGGAATGGTGAAATGAGCGCCCGCGGCCGATGTAGGCATCGGCGTACGCGGGATCGATACTGATGGCCTCGTCATATGCCTGAATGGCGCGGGCATAGTCTTTCTTGTTGAACCACGCGTAGCCCCGCTGAAGATATGCGAAGGTATATTTCGGATTGATCGCGATTGCCTGATCGAAATCTGCGAGAGCACGATCGTAGTCGGCTCTCTCTATGAGAATGCGACCACGACCAACATGGGCCTCCGCGTATTTGGGGTCGAGGTTGATTGCCTGATCATAGTCTTTGACGGCACGAACATAGTCCTTCTTATTGGACCAGACGATACCGCGCCGATAATAAGCCTGAGCATATTTCGGGTTAGCCTGGATCGCTTGGTCATAATCGGCGGCAGCGCGATCGTATTCCTTTTTCTCGGCGTAGATATTGCCGCGGTTCACATAAGCGATCGCATTCTTGGCATCGGCAGCAACGGCGTCGCTATAATCTCGCAGCGCCCGATCATAGTCCTTCTTGGCATACCAACTGTTGCCGCGATTGTTGTACGCCGACGAGTATTTTGGATCGAGCGCGATCGCCTGGTCGTAATCTTTGATCGCGCGGTCATAGTCCTTTTGAGATTGCCATGAATTGCCGCGGCTGTAGTACGGGTAAGCCCATTTCGGACTCAGCCGAATCGCCTCGTCATAGTCCGCAATCGCTTGCTGGTAGTTCCCTTTCGCGTGCCAAGCGGCGCCGCGGTTGCGATGGGGCGCGGCAAACTTCGAAATCGAGTTTGATCGCGCGATCGAAGTCAGCGATCGCGCGGTCGTTGTCGCTCTTGCTCAGGTAGGCGAAGCCGCGGTTGTTGTAAGCGATGGCGAAATTCGGATCGAGCCGGATCGCCTGATCATACAGAGCAATAGCCCGATCCCAGTCGCCTTTGTCGGCCCAGATAAGGCCGATGTTGTTGATAGGCGCAGTGTATTTGGGATCGATCTTCAGCGCCTCGTTGTAGTCGGCGAGGGCGTGATCGGGCTCATGCTTGCTCTTCCACGCATTGCCGCGATCCTTGTAGGCAACGGCGTTTGTTGAATCGAGGCGGATGGCCTGATCGAGATCGGCGATGGTGCGGTCGTTATCGTTCTTCGCGATATAGGCCTTGCCGCGGCTGTGGTAGAGCGCCGCGAGATTTTTCCCGGAGAAAGTTCCGGATGCGATCAAGTCCGAGCATGCCGCAATGTCGGCCTCGGGTGGCGCGCCTTGGCCGCAACTTTCGGCCGCAAGGGCGGGCGCCGTGTTGAGCACCAATGCGAGCGCAGCGGCAAAGACGCCCGCGGCCCAAGGCGACCACGCGAGGGACCGACCCTCCCGGCGAAGGGTGTGCGCGTATGTTGCCGCAATCAGGCGGTTGTAAGATCGACCAAGAAGACCGAAACTGAGATTGAAATTGCGCCAAGGCATCTGTTCGATCCAAATAATGGGATGCATCTTAGTCGAAGAGGCGAGTGCAGAACATCTTTTCATTTTCGCCGTCAGCGTGAACCAAGTAGCAAGCTCGTGCGACGGATTAATTCGCACCCTGGCGAGGCGCGCGCCTCAATGCCGGTCACGCTGTGACGCAGGCGAGACGTTCAATGAGCGCCGGGTCGGTTTGCGGTTGGAACCAAGGCGGGAGGTTTGACATGGTTCGCTTCGCATCTTGTGCCGCCGCCGCGCTGATCTTTCTCAGTGCACCGTCACACTTGCACGCGCAAGCGGCTGGCAATCTCGATCAGGCGGACCCGCCGGACACGAAATATGCAACCGGCGACCTCGACATGGATGCCGGGGCCCAGGCCTCGTTTCCGATCGCGCCACAGTTCCGCGCGTTTCTTCCGCTGTCCGTCGATCTGTCGTTCCGCATGCCCAAGGTCGGCAACCAGGGTAACGCCAATTCCTGCGTGGCCTGGGCGGTCGGTTATGCGGTCCGCAGCTACTACTCGGTGGCGCTCGAAAATCGCGACACCAGCCGGCAGGAGAACATCGCGAGCCCGAACTACATCTACAACGTCGCGAAGCAGCTTGCGAACGCGAAGAAGTGCGACGGCGGCTCAAGCTTCGATTCCAACGTCAAGGTGCTGCAAAAGGGCGCCTTGTCGCTGGCGAACTACCCCTATCACGATTCCGATTGCGACGGCGCGCCAGCGCCGCAGGTCATCGCATCGGCGAGCGATTTTCGCATTCGCGGCGCGCGGATGCTCGATCATAAGAAGCTCGACGACATCAAGGGCGCGCTCGCGCAGTCGAACCCGGTCGTCATTTCCTTCAGCGCCGACAAGGCGTTCATGCAGCATCGCGGCGCCGGCGTATTTGCCAGCACCGTTGCCGACAAGGCTTCTGCCGGGTGGCACGCGATTGCTCTGGTCGGATACGACGACCGCAAGCAAGCGTTTCGCCTGATCAATTCGTGGGGAACCGGGTGGGGCGACGGCGGCTACGGCTGGGTCGGGTACGACGCCATCATCTACCGGATTCGTTATGCCGCGGTGATCGATGTCGCAGCGTCGCAGCGCCGCGTCGCCGAGCCAAGACCACCCGGACCACCGCCCCCCGGCCCGCGACCAGCACCCAATCCTCTACCGAATTCGCCGCCGCCACGCCCGGTGGCGGAGGTGGCCCCCCCGCCCCCTTCGCCGTCCTTTGCGCCGCCCCCTGCACCGCGCGCGCCGCGCCGCACACCGCCGTCCGTCGTCGCGCCGCCCCCGCCGGTCGCCGACGTCAATCCGCCGCCCGAGCCGGGTCCCTCGCGCTGGCACCGCAATCGGCCTGGTCCGGCGGTCGCCGAGATCCAACCCGCCCCGCCCCCGCCCGGCCCGCGGCCCTCGCGCCGGGAACGACCCCTGCCGCAGGTAGCCGAGGTCGACCCTTCTCCTCCGGCGCCGACGCCACCTCCGCTGTCGGACAATCTAAGTTTTAGCGATCTGAACAACCTGTCCTGTGCGCGGGTCACCGTGGATAAGCAAGGCGACCAGAACGTGCTGTGGGGGTTCGTCGCCTCCAACGGCGACCTCGCGTTCGTCCGGCGTTTGGCGGCCGCGATTCCGAACACCGCGATCGGCAGGATCGGCGTCGCGCCGTGGCCGCAATGCGAGGTGCTGCAGACGCTCGAGACCGCGCTCGCGAACCAGGATGCGGCGCAGATCGATATCGGCCCGAGCAATCGGCTGCATGCCGGCGATACGTTGCGCATCGCGATCCAGCCGCCGTCGCAGATTTCGTTCCTCTACGTAAGCTACATCCAGGCGGACGGATCCGTGGTGCACCTCGTCCAACCGGCCGCCATCGCGCCCCAACCGACATTGCCTGGAGAAACGCTCATCTTCGGCGATGGCGCGCAAGGCCGCGACTTGTTCACCGTCAGTGCTCCGTTCGGCCGTGAACTCATCATCGCGATCACGTCCCGTAGCCCGTTGTTTGAACAGCCGCTGCCGGACCAGATGAGCGAGCGGGAATACCTGTCGGCGCTCCGGCGCGCGCTTTCCTACAAGCCCAATCCCAGCATGCCCGATCGCGAAGTCAGCGCGTCAATGACGGCATTGGTGACCCGACCGAGGTAGCACGCCATGAACCGCATACTCGTCCTCTGCCTGACGCTGGTCGCCTGTCTTGTGCTTCCTGCCGTCGAGGTCATCGCCGCGCAGGCCACGACCACGGACATCGTTTGCGCCCTCGATCCCCAGTGCAAACGCCCGCTGACGCGCGACATCAGAGGCGTGACGGTGACGAAGGGTCCGAATGGCGAGGATCCGCTCTCGGTCAATCTCTATGTGAACTTCGATTTCGATTCTGCCGACCTGACATCGGACGCGCGGATTACGCTCGATCGCCTCGGCTATGCGCTCGTTGACGACCGCCTCAGGAACTTCTCCTTCATGATCGAAGGCCACACCGATGCCAAGGGCAGCGACGACTACAACCAGGCGCTGTCGGAGCGGCGCGCCCAGGCCGTGCGGCAATATCTAGTGGCGCAGTTCGGCATCGACCCGGGCCGCCTGGCGGCACGCGGATTCGGCAAGCAACGCCTGTTCGATCCGTCGCGTCCCGACGACGGCGTGAATCGTCGCGTCCAGATTTTGAACACGTCCGTCGCAGCATCCAAGCAGGGCCGATAGCGAACGGATGCCGTGCGGAGTATGCGCTCGTCTAGCCGAGCAGTGACTTCAACTCGCTCCGGAGCGCGGGCGCGATGTCGTCGCGGGCGAGTGCGTAGGCGACGTTGGCGGTGAGGAAGCCGATCTTGCTGCCGCAATCGAAGCTGCGGCCTTCGAACTTCAATCCGTAGAACGGCTGGCGTTCGGCGAGACGGATCATCGCGTCGGTGAGCTGGATTTCGCCACCGGCGCCGCGCGGTTGGCTTGCCAGGATGTCGAAGATTTCCGGCTGCAAGATATAGCGGCCGGTGATGATGAGGTTCGACGGCGCCTCCTCGCGCTTCGGCTTTTCGATCATCGCGGTGATTTCGAACGCCGGACCGTGAGCCTTGCCGACGCCGACCACGCCATAGCTGTGGACGCGGTCCATCGGGACTTCCTCGACGGCGATGACATTGGCGGCGCCGTCAAGGCCGCGATAAGCGTCGATCATCTGCGCCATGCAGCCGCGCTGCGCCTGCACCAGCACGTCGGGCAACAGCAAGGCGAACGGCTCATGGCCAACGAGTTCGCGGGCGCACCACACCGCATGGCCAAGACCCAGCGGCTGCTGCTGGCGGGTGAAGCTCGTCTGTCCTGGGCCAGGCAAGTCGCGCTCCAGGAGTTCGAGTTCGGCGCGCCGATTGCGTTCGGTCAGCGTCAACTCGAGTTCGAACTGCCGGTCGAAATGGTCCTCGATGACTTCCTTGTTGCGGCCGGTGACGAAGATGAAATGCTCGATGCCGGCGGCACGCGCCTCGTCGACCACATGCTGGATGAGCGGCCGGTCGACCACCGGCAGCATTTCTTTCGGCATGGCCTTGGTTGCAGGCAGAAATCGGGTGCCGAGCCCGGCGACGGGCAGGATGGCTTTGCGGAGAGGCTTCATGAGGTCCGTTGCGGCGGGTGGATCGGAGCATACATAAGTCGCGTTTGAACCCGGCGGTCCATGCAAAAGTTCCTGCACAGCGAATAATCATGGGCGCAGACGCAAGTCCACGGCGAAACGGCAGCCGGGAACAAAGGCCCGCTGGGGGCATGATTTTGCCCTATTGTCCGTCGTTAACAATCCCTCAAGGAGTTTCGGATACCATTGCCTGGTGAGCGCGGTGGGCACGCCCAGGCGGCATGATCGGGGAGCTCGAAATGCGTAATGCCAAATGGACGATCGGCGCGGTTTGCGCGATCGGCGCCGCGCTCGGCGCCGCAGGAGCGGCCGATGCCCAGGGTCTGGGCAGCCTATTCCCCTTCCTCAATCCATCGCCGCCGCCGGCAGCGACCGGCTCCGTCGCCAATCCGAGCGCGCTCGGGACGCAGGAATGGAGCGGTCAGTCCGGCAGTTCCGGCCATCCGCTGATGACCTCGCAGGCGATCGTCGCCGCCGCATCCGATTTTTCGAATTGCCTCGAGAGGCTGTGGCCGGACGCGGCGCGTCGCGGCGTCACCCGGGCGACGTTCGACACCTATACCCGCGGCCTGACGCCGGACCTGCGCATCATGGACCTCATGGACACGCAGCCGGAATTCACCAAGGCCTTCTGGGAATATCTCGATCTGCTGGTAAGCGACAGCCGGATCAAGGAAGGCCAAGCGATTCTCGCGAAATATCGCGACACGTTCGATGCGGTGGAAAAGGCCTACGGGGTCGATCGCCACATCGTCGCGGCGATCTGGGGCATCGAGTCGAAATTCGGGACCATGAGCGGCGACCGCCCTGTGATCCGCTCGACGGCAACGCTCGCCTGCGTCGGCCGCAGGCAGGCGTATTTCCGCGACGAATTCCTCGCCACGCTCGAAATCCTCAATCGCGGGGATGTCGCGCCCGATCGCCTGAAGGGCTCATGGGCGGGCGCTTTCGGGCCGACCCAATTCATGCCGACATCGTTTAAGAAGTACGCCGTCGATTTCGACGGCGACGGCCGCCGCGACGTGGTCGATTCGATCCCCGATCTCATTGCCTCGACGGCAAACAACCTCAAGGTCGACGGTTGGGTCGCAGGCGCGACCTGGGGCTACGAGGTCAGGCTGCCGGCCGAGTTCAATTACCTCCTTGCCGACAGCAGCAAGTGGAACACACTCAAGGAGTGGCAACATCTCGGTGTGGTCCGCGCCAACGGCAAGGGATATCCGCGGCCGAACGATCGCGCCTACCTCTTGGTTCCGACCGGCGCCAATGGACCAGCCTTCCTGATGCTCAACAACTTCCGCGTCCTGATGAAATACAATCCGGCCGAGGCTTACGCGCTCGCGATCGGGCATCTTGCGGATCGCATGCGCGGTGATGGCCCGATCGTCACTGCCTGGCCGCGTCAGGAGCGCGTCCTGTCCAGCGCCGAACGCTACGAACTGCAACAGCTTCTGGTCCGCCATGGGTTTGACATCGGCGGCGAGCCCAACGGCCGGATCAACGCGAAATCCCGTAGCGCTCTCAAGGGCTTCCAGGTCTCCCAAGGCCTTGTTCCGGACGGCTTCGCGACCGCCGAGATGCTGGAACGGCTGCGCCAGCCCTGAACCGCGCAGGAACCAAGTAGGCCGGTATCGGGTTCGGGTTCCAACCCGGGTTGAAAATCAGCCTCTGACCTTCAATCCGACACGTTATTCGTGGTACAAAAAGGGCCTGTTTTGCAGTCGAGCCATGTGGCTGCGCACAAATAGGATTGGTTTGATGGCCCGCAGCATTATTTCACGATCGCTGACGGTGGCACTGTTGATTGCGGCCGAAACGGCCGTGGCCGCGACGCTCGCGGCGGTGACGACAGTGCCGGCCTCGGCGCAGTTTTTCGATGACCGTTTTCCGTTCCAGTCGCGCCGGCAGCCGCGCGGATTGTTCGACTGGTTCGGGGGCGGTGGATCTCAGCAAGAGTCGCGGCCGGCCGCGCCGCAGGTCGATTACTCCCGCGCTCCTGCGGCGAAGCAACTCGATCCAAAGGCAGACGCCGCGGTGCAGACGCACGTCATGGTGTTCGGCGACGCCATGGCGGACTGGCTCGCCTATGGCCTCGAACAGGCCTACGCCGACACTCCCGAAATCGGCATTCAGCGGCGCCATCGCACGCTTTCCGGTTTGATCCGCACCGAGGTGCGCAATGATCCGCGCGGCGAATACCCGGATTGGCCGCAGACCGCACGCGAGCTCATCGCGGCGCAGAAGCCCAAAATCATCTTGATGATGATCGGCATCAACGACCGTCGGCAAATTCGCGAAACCGCACCGGCGGCTGTAACGCCCCCGACGCCCGTGGCGCCCCCTGGCTCGCGTGGAAGGCCCGCGCCGCTGCCACAGGACGCCGAGCTGGAGAAGGCGCCAGAGAAGCAGGCCGCCGACCCCATTCCGCCCGGCGGCAGCCGCACCTACGAATTCCGTACCGACGCGTGGGCCGAGGCCTATATCAAGCGGATCGACGACACCATCGCCGCGCTCAAGACGTCGAACGTGCCGGTCTTCTGGGTTGGCTTGCCGCCGCAGCGCGGCCAGCGCGCAACCGCCGACGTTACGTTCCTCAACGATCTCTATCGCAGCCGCGCCGACAAGGCCGGCATCATCTACATCGACGTGTGGGACGGCTTCGTCGACGAGGCCGGCAACTTCGCTCAGTTCGGTCCGGACGTCGAAGGCCAGACCCGTCGCCTGCGTGCGGGCGACGGCACGTACTTCACCCAATTCGGTGCGCGCAAGCTCGCCCACTATGTTGAGCGTGAGCTGCAGCGCTGGTTGACGGTACGTCCGATCACCGCCGCATTGCCGGGGCCTGAGGAGCCCAAGGTCGAAGCGACGGCACCGGCGAACCGGAAGGAGAAGGCGGGCAACGCCGGGAACGCCAAGACGCGCCCGCTCTCGGGCCCGACGCTGCCGCTCCTTGGCGAAAGGGCGGGTGAGGCTGACGAACTGATGGGCGCGAAGGTCCCGCACCCGGTAACGGATGCGATGGCGGCGAAGGTGCTAGTGAAAGGTGAGGCGGTCCGCGCGCCCGCGGGACGTGCCGACGATTTCGCCTGGCCGCGGCGCGATGTTGCTCCGGCCGGCGCCGATCCGGTGGTGGCGACCACCGAATTGCCGATGACGCCGATGCAGGAAAAGTCGACGGCCGTTGCCGCGGCGACGCCCGGCCAGCCGGGAGCTGAAGGCACGAAGACCGCTGCCGCAGACCAGGCAAGGCCGGTGGTGGTGCGCCGTCCCCAGCGCTCCTATGCCAATTCCTATTATCGTCCCGACCACCGCGGCTGGAGCGGCTATGGCGGTGGGTGGGGCGGTTGGGGTGGTGGCGGCGGCTGGGGCGGCGGCGGTGGCCTATTCGGCGGCGGACGCTGGTAGCAAGACCTGCCGGAACGACGCACTTAATGCGCGCGGTTATTTCGGCAGGGTGGTCGATCCCATCAGGAACTTGTCGACGGCGTGCGCGGCCTGACGGCCCTCGCGGATCGCCCACACAACGAGTGATTGGCCGCGGCGCATATCGCCGGCGGCGAAGACCTTCCCGATCGAACTCACATACTGATTGGTGTCAGCCTTGACGTTGCCGCGCTGATCGAGCGCAAGGCCAAGTTCCTTGATCATGCCTTCGTGCACCGGATGCACGAAGCCCATGGCGAGCAGCACAAGGTCCGCGGCGAGCTCGAATTCGCTGCCAGGGATCGGCTGAAATCTGGAGTCGCATCGCACGCAGCGCAGGCGCTTGACGCAGTCGTTCTCGCCGATGAACTCCTGAGTCAGGACCGCAAAGTCGCGTTCGGCACCTTCCTCGTGGCTCGATGACGTGCGCAACTTGAGCGGCCAGTCGGGCCAGGTGAGCGCCTTGTTTTCCTTCTCGGGCGGCTTCGACATGATCTCGAAGTTGGTCACCGAGAGCGCGCCCTGGCGGATCGAAGTCCCGATGCAGTCGGAGCCGGTGTCGCCGCCGCCGATCACTACGACGTGCTTGCCGCCGGCGAGGATCGGCTCGACGCCATCCTGCGGCTCATTGCCGATGCGGCGGTTCTGCTGCGGCAGGAACTCCATGGCGAAGTGGACGCCCTTGAAATGGCGACCCGGAATCGGCAGGTCGCGGGCTTTCTCCGCGCCGCCGGTCAGGACCACGGCTTCGTGCCGCGCGACGATCTCCGCGGCCGGGCGATCGACACCGACATGGACGCCGCAATGGAAGCTCACGCCCTCGGCCTCCATCTGCGAGATGCGCCGGTCGACGTGGTATTTCTCCATTTTGAAGTCCGGAATGCCGTAGCGCAGCAGCCCGCCGGGCTTCCGATACTTTTCGTAGACGTGGACGTGATGGCCGGCGCGCGCGAGTTGCTGGGCGCAGGCGAGGCCCGCCGGACCCGAGCCCACGATCGCGACCGACTTGCCGGTCTTGGTCGTCGGCGGCTCCGGCTTCACCCAGCCCTCTTCGAACGCGCGATCGACGATCGCGCATTCGATCGTCTTGATGGTCACCGGATTGTCGTCGATGTTGAGCGTGCAGGACGCTTCGCACGGCGCCGGGCAGACGCGGCCGGTGAACTCCGGAAAATTGTTGGTCGAATGCAGGTTGCGCGAGGCTTCCTGCCACGCGCCGGTGTAGACGAGATCGTTCCAGTCCGGGATCTGGTTGTTGACCGGGCAGCCGGTGTGACAATAGGGGATGCCGCAGTTCATGCAGCGCGCCGCCTGACGCCGCGTTTCTGGCTCCGGCAGCGGCAGCACGAACTCACGCCAATGACGAATCCGCTCTTCGACCGGCGCGTAGTCGCGGTCGTTCCGCTCGAACTCGAGGAAACCGGTAACCTTGCCCATGGGGAGAGACCTAACCGGAGCAGGGGGCTAAATCAAATGCGCCCGAATGAGGACCAACGCGCTGCCATACAAGCAGATTGACGACGTCACCCCCGCGTGGAAGCCAAGCGATACAACCATCAAAATCGATTTCGATTTTGGACGGCATCGTTTCCATCGACGTTCTGACCACATCGATCGAAACTCGCTTGTGGCAATATGCACCCAACCCAAATCCCGTGACCTTACCGACGACGCTAACTCGGCCGATTCGCGTAGGTTCATTTGAAGCGCAGCCACTGAAGTGGACGCGCTCTCGTGGGCATATGTGCTCGCACACGGTCTGAGCGGCCGCGGTTCCGACAGCGCCAGCTAATGTCAATGTCGCGGCAAAGATCGCAGAAATGCCGGTCATCCGCTATTCCGCGGCCTGCATTGCGGCGCGTTCCTTGGCCAATTCGGCCAACGCCCGCCGGTATTCCACCGGCATGACCTTGCGGAATTTTGGCAGGAAGGCATCCCAGTGCCCGAGAATATGCGCAGCGCGGCGTGAGCCCGCAAAGCGTGCGTGACGCGTGATCAAGAGATGCAGCCGCGCCGCATCGTAACGCGTCAGGTCGGAGAGTATCTCCACGCGCCCATGGCCGTCGAGATCGCCCGCCTGGTGATAGACGCGGGCATTGAGGTCTTCCTCGTCGATGACCGGTTCGAGATCAACCATCGCCATGTTGCACAGCGTCGGGAACGCACCGTCCTCGTCCAACACATAGGCGATGCCGCCCGACATGCCTGCCGCGAAGTTGCGGCCAGTCTTGCCCAGCACGATGACAATGCCGCCAGTCATGTATTCGCAGCAATGATCGCCCGCGCCCTCGACCACGGCAGTGGCGCCGGAATTGCGGACCGCAAACCGCTCTCCGGCGATGCCGCGGAAGTAGCACTCGCCCGCGATCGCCCCATAGAGCACGGTGTTGCCGACGATGATCGATTCCTCAGGCACGATGCCGGAGTTCACGGGCGGGCGCACGATGATGCGGCCGCCGGAGAGGCCTTTGCCGACATAGTCGTTGCCTTCGCCTTCAAGCTCGAGCGTGATCCCGCGCGCGAGCCAGGCGCCAAAGCTTTGTCCGGCGGTGCCGGTCAGCTTGACGTGGATGGTGTCGTCCGGCAGGCCGGCATGACCGTAGCGCGTCGCGACCTCGCCCGACAGCATCGCGCCCGCGGCGCGGTCGGTGTTCTTGATCGCGGTCACGATCCGCACCGGTGCGCCGCGATCGAGTGCCGGCTGTGCCTCGGCGATGAGCTTGCGATCGAGAATATCCGCGATCTTGTGATCCTGCGATTCGCACTTGTAGATCTTCACGATCGAGGGCGCCTCGGGCTTCAGGAACAGCCTCGAGAAATCGAGCCCGTTGGCCTTCCAGTGCTCGATGACACGCCGCTGGTCGAGCATCTGCATCTGGCCGATCATGTCATCGACCGTGCGGAAGCCCATCTCCGCCATCAGCTCGCGAACTTCCTCGGCGACGAAGAAGAAGAAATTGATGACGTGCTCGGGCTGCCCGGTGAAGCGCTTGCGCAACACCGGGTCCTGAGTCGCGACCCCGACCGGGCAGGTGTTGAGATGGCACTTGCGCATCATGATGCAGCCGGCCGCGATCAGCGGTGCGGTGGCAAACCCGAACTCGTCGGCACCGAGGAGCGCGCCGATGACGACGTCGCGGCCGGTGCGGATGCCGCCGTCGACCTGCACCGCGATGCGGCTTCGCAAGCGATTGGCGACGAGGGTCTGGTGAGTTTCGGCAAGGCCGATCTCCCAGGGCGAGCCGGCATGCTTGATCGAGGTGAGCGGCGACGCGCCGGTGCCGCCTTCGTAGCCGGCGATGGTGACGTGATCGGCGCGCGCCTTGGAGACGCCCGCAGCGACAGTGCCGACGCCGACTTCGGACACGAGCTTGACCGAGACTGCACCTCCCGGATTGACGTTCTTGAGGTCGAAGATGAGCTGGGCGAGGTCTTCGATCGAATAGATGTCATGGTGCGGCGGCGGCGAGATCAGGCCGACGCCGGGAGTCGAGTGACGCACCTTGGCGATGGTCTTGTCGACCTTGTGGCCCGGCAATTGGCCGCCTTCGCCGGGCTTTGCCCCCTGCGCCATCTTGATCTGCATCATGTCCGAGTTGACGAGATACTCGGCCGTGACGCCGAACCGCCCGGACGCCACCTGCTTGATGGCGGAGCGCATGGAATCGCCGTTGGGCAGCGGCTTGAACCGATCCGCTTCCTCGCCGCCCTCGCCGGTGTTCGACTTGCCGCCGATCCGGTTCATGGCGATGGCGAGCGTCGTATGCGCCTCGCGCGAGATCGAGCCGAACGACATGGCACCAGTGGCGAAGCGCCGCACAATCTTCTCGGCCGACTCGACCTCATCGAGCGGCACCGGGGTGCGGCCGTCCTCCGTCGCTGCCTTGATGCGGAACATGCCGCGGATCGTCAGAAGCCGCTCGGACTGCTCATTCGAGACATTGGCATAGGCGCGGTACTGGTCGCGCGAATTGCCCCGCACGGCATGCTGTAACGCGGCAACCGTCGCCGCGGTCCACACGTGATCCTCGCCGCGCACCCGGTAGGCGTATTCGCCGCCGACGTCGAGAGCATCGCGGTAGACCGGAGAATCACCGAAGGCATCCCGATGCCGGCGCACCGTCTCGATGGCGATCTCGTCGAGGCTGACGCCTTCGATGCGGGTCGCGGTGCCGGTGAAGAACGTCTTGACGAAATCCGACTTGAGGCCGACCGCGTCGAAGATCTGCGCGCCGCAATAGGATTGGTAGGTAGAGATGCCCATCTTGGACATCACCTTGAGCAGTCCCTTGTCGATCGACTTGATGTAACGCTTGACGATTTCCTTGTCTTCGAGCTTCTGCGGCAGGTCATCCTTCATGGCGATGAGCGTCTCGAAGGCGAGATAGGGATTGATCGCCTCGGCGCCGTAACCGGCGAGACAGCAGAAGTGATGCACCTCGCGCGGCTCACCCGATTCGACCACGAGCCCAACCGATGTACGCAGGCCCTCGCGGATGAGGTGATGGTGCACGGCCGCGCAGGCAAGCAGCGACGGGATCGGGATGAGGTCGGTGCCCGCGCTGCGGTCCGACAGGATGATGATGTTGATGCCGTCGCGCACCGCTTGCTCGGCGCGGCGGCACAATGCGTCGAGCGCCGGCGCCAGCCCCGCGGCGCCGTGATCAGCCGGCCACGCCGCCTCAAGAGTGAGGGACTTGAAGTGAGACTCGCTCACCTCGGAGATGGCGCGGATCTTCTCCAGGTCGTCGTTGGTGAGGATCGGCTGGCGCACTTCGAGGCGCTTCGTGGTCGAGATGCCTTCGAGATCGAACAGGTTCGGCCGCGGCCCGATGATCGAGACGAGGCTCATCACGATCTCTTCGCGGATCGGGTCGATTGGCGGGTTCGTCACCTGCGCGAAGTTCTGCTTGAAATAGGTGAACAGCAGCTTCGGCTTTTCCGACAGCGCCGAGATCGGCGCATCGTTGCCCATGGAGCCGATCGCCTCTTCGCCCGTCGTCGCCATGGGCGACATCAGGATCCGCAGGTCCTCCTGGCTGTAGCCGAAGGTCTGCTGGCGATCGAGCAGGCTCAGGTTGGACAACGCCGGCCGCATCAGGGACTGCGGCAGGTCCTCGAGCACGATCTGCGTGTTGCGCAGCCACTCCCGGTAGGGATGACTGCGCGCGAGGTTTGCCTTGATCTCCTCGTCCGGAATGAGGCGGCCTTCGACCAGGTCGACGAGCAGCATTTTGCCCGGCTGAAGCCGCCACTTGGTGACGATCTCTTCTTCCGGGATCGGCAGCACGCCCATTTCGGACGCCATGACGATGCGGTCGTCGCGGGTGAGAAGATAGCGGGCCGGGCGCAACCCGTTGCGATCGAGCGTCGCGCCGATCTGGCGGCCATCAGTGAACGCGATCGCGGCCGGGCCGTCCCACGGCTCCATCAAGGCAGCATTGTATTCGTAGAAGGCGCGCCGTTCCTCATCCATCAACGTGTTGCCCGCCCACGCTTCGGGGATCATCATCATCACGGCGTGCGCCAGCGGATAACCGCCCTGCACGAGAAATTCGAGCCCGTTGTCGAAGCACGCCGTGTCCGACTGGCCTTCGTAGGAGATCGGCCACAGCCGGTTGATGTCGTCGCCATAGAACGGCGAACTTGCTGACGCCTGTCGCGCCGCCATCCAGTTGTTATTGCCGCGCAGCGTGTTGATCTCGCCGTTGTGGGCGATCATCCGATAGGGATGGGCAAGCGACCAGGTCGGGAAGGTGTTGGTCGAGAAGCGCTGATGCACGAGCGCGAGCGCGCTTTCGAAATCCGTGTCCTGCAGATCGGGATAGTACGAACCGAGCTGGTCGGCCAGGAACATGCCCTTGTAGATCACGGTGCGACAGGAAATCGACACCGGGTAATAGCCGGAGGCGCTCCGCTCCCGCCGGGAATACAGCCGACCCGAGATCGACTTGCGCAGAATGTAGAGCCGCCGCTCGAACTCATCCTCGTCGAGGCCGCGGCTACCCTTGCCGATGAACACCTGCTGATGAACCGGCTCGGTCGGCTTCACCGATTCGCCGAGCGAGGAATTGTCGATCGGGATGTCGCGCCAACCGATGAGCGTCATCCCCTCGCGCGCAATCTCCTCGGCGTAAACCTTGTGAATCTCCTCACGCCACGCCGCGTCATGGGGCATGAACAAAGCGCCGACGGCATATTCGCCGGGAGGCGGCAACGTCGTTCCGAGTTCGGCCACTTTGCGGGCAAAGAACTTGTGCGGGATCTGCACCAGGATTCCCGCGCCGTCACCGGCGCGCGGGTCGGCACCGACCGCGCCGCGGTGCTCGAGATTGAGCAGGATGGTCAGCGCGTCTTCGACGATCCGGTGCGACTTGCGGCCCTTGATGTCGGCGATGAAGCCGACGCCGCAGGAATCCTTGTCGAGCGCGGGATCATAGAGCCCACGCGCCGCCGACATGCCGGGGTCGGTCATATCCCGGCGCGAATTCGAAACGGATTTGAGGTCGCGCGACGGCTCGCCAACGGCGCCGGGCGCCGCGGCCTGCGGTCGATGGTGATGGCCCATATACGTTGTCGCGCCCATGCGAACCCGCCTCGTTCTCCGGCACACTTGGCCGGTCGGCGCAGCCTCCCTTCAGCGCCGCAAGATGGCCTGCGCTGTGACCCGAAGGTTGACTATGTCAAGCACGCAGCTTTGTCGCCAGCCGCTTTTGTGCGCACCGCGTCGCTGCTCGTTGGCTGCCCGCGCTATGCGCCCGATCGCCGGCTGCCGTTCTTTGCCAACTGTCGCTCACGTGGAACGCTGTCGGCTAAACTGGGACAGCATTGCTGTCCTAACTCTACATGCCAAAATTCTGACACGAATTCAAGGCGCGAGCACAGCAAAATTACGAACTTCGGAATTTTTTTCTGCGCGAAGCCCTCCGGGTGCCGCCAGGACAAAACAGATCGTCCGCGAATTGCGCGCGAGGGATTGCGGGCAGCTCGCAACTGAACGAAAACGGCCGGAGGTGCGAAGGCGGAGGTCCGGGAACCTAATGGAATTCGCAAGCGACAATGCGGCGGGCGTTGCGCCGGCTATCATGGACGCGCTGGCGCGCGCCAATGCGGGTCACGCGATCGGATATGGGGACGACGCCCTCACGCGGCGGCTCGAACGACGCTTCTGCGAACTGTTCGAGCGCGACGTCGCGGTATTCCTGGTCACGACGGGCACGGCCGCTAACGCGCTCGCCCTCGCGCAATGGACGCCGCCCTGGGGCGCGGTGCTTTGCCACGCGGAAGCCCATTGCATCGTCCACGAATGCGGTGCCCCGGAGTTCTACGGCTCCGGCATGCGCCTCGTCGGCCTTGAGGGGGACGGCGGAAAGCTCGTGCCATCGGTGGTCGCGGCCGCGCTCGATCAGCACTTCGGACTGCGCCCGCACCAGATCGTTCCCGCCGCGCTCAGCCTCACCCAAGCCAGCGAAGCCGGTACCGTCTACCGAGTTCGACGAGATCGCGGCGCTGACCGACCTCGCCCACGCCCGGGGAATGACGGTGCATATGGACGGTGCGCGTTTTGCCAATGCGGTGGCGCGGCTTGGGATCACGCCAGCCGAGGCGACATGGAAGGCCGGTGTCGACGTGCTGTCGTTCGGCGCCACCAAGGGCGGCGCGCTCGCGGCGGAGGCGATTGTGATCTTCGATCCTGGGCGGGCCGAGGCGATGGCGGAGCGCCGCAAGCGCGGCGGCCATCTGATCTCCAAGCACCGTTTCATTGCTGCGCAGTTCGAGGCGTTTCTCGATGGCGGCTGCTGGCTCGATCTCGCGCGGCATGCGAACGGCATGGCTGATCGGTTGGCAAACGAACTCGCCGCGATCGGGTTGCGGCCGCATTGGCCGGTCGAGGCCAATCTGCTGTTCGTGCTACTGCCGCAACGCATGCACGACCATTTGGCCAAGGCCGGTGCTCACTACTACGTCATGGGCACGCACCACACCCATCCGGCGACGGTACCGCCGCAACAGGTTCTCGCCCGCCTCGTGACCTCATTCGCGACGACCGCGGCCGATATCGAGACATTCATCGCCACGGCCAAGCAGGTGCAGTAGGCGCAAATGCAAAAAGCGCCCCGGATGGGATCCGGGGCGCCTGGTCTGCGCGCGGCGTGCTTGCGTTAGGCGGCGACTTTGGTCTCGATGACCTTGCCGTTACCGGAATTGATGCGGATGGTACGGGGCTTCATGGCCTCCGGAAGCTCGCGCACCAGATCGACGTGCAGCAATCCGTTCTGGAGTACCGCGGACCTTACCTCGACATGATCGGCGAGGCGGAACACGCGCTCGAACGCACGAGCTGCGATGCCCTGATAGAGCACTTCCGTCTTGGGGGCGGCGTCAGTTTTGACCTGCTTCTCGCCCTTCACGGTGAGCGTGTTTTCCTTGGCTTCGATCGAGAGCTCAGACTCCGAGAAACCAGCAACCGCGATGGTCACCCGATAGGCGTCATCACCGGTGCGCTCGATATTGTAGGGCGGATAAGGCGACCCGCTGCCTTCGAAGCCCGATGCCTGGTCGAGAAGCGAGAACAGGCGGTCGAAGCCAACGGTGGAACGATAAAGCGGGGAAAGATCAAACGTGCGCATGGCATATCCTCCTTAAAGCGACATGCAGGCGTCCGCCCAGATGGGCCGGACAGGGTACGTGCAGCCAGGATTGGCCTGCACGACCAAAGATGTAGGAGGCGATTTCAGCCGTTCAAGAGCCCTCCCCTGGAACCGTTGAGATGGTGCAAGCTGCATGCGGTTTCTATTTGAGCGCGGCCATCGATTCCGTTAATCGATCAATCGCGGACACCGGCTGCATCGGCCGCGCGCCGCGATGTGGTCCGCCTTGTTCGCATGAAGCTCCTCTCCATTCCTGCCAACCCGGTGCCGGAAGGCGCCGTCACCGGCATGTTGAAAACACCTGACGGCGCATTGGTCCGGTTTGCGCGGTGGCCGCCGCCGCAGGGCCGCAAAGGGACCGTTTGCATCTTCCAGGGCCGCACCGAGTTCATCGAGAAATATTTCGAAATCGTGCGCGAACTCAACGCACGCGGCTTTGCGGTCGCGACCCTCGATTGGCGTGGCCAGGGCGGCTCCGAGCGGCTGTTGCGCGACGCGCGCAAAGGCCACGTGACCAGCTTCTCCAAATACGCCATCGACCTCGATACCTTCATGAGCGAGGTCGTTCTGCCGGATTGCCCGCCGCCGCTGTTTGCGCTCGCCCACTCCATGGGAGCCTCGATCCTGCTGCGCGCGGCC
Organism: uncultured Alphaproteobacteria bacterium; assembly: GCA_963787675.1. Classification (GTDB taxonomy): domain Bacteria; phylum Pseudomonadota; class Alphaproteobacteria; order Rhizobiales; family Xanthobacteraceae; genus JAJPKK01. The sequence continues at coordinate 152,174 of CAWBDV010000005.1, forward strand.
TCCTCCGGCCGTCGATGGTTCGACCGCATGGTGCTGATCGCCCCCATGATCAAGCTCGCCAACATCCGCCTGATCTCGGTGGCGCCGCCGCTGATACGGACCATGCGAATTCTCGGAATGGGCAGTTCCTACGTGCCGGGCGGCAGCCCGCTCAGTCCATCGATGCTGCCGTTTCTCAATAATCCCGTCACGTCCGATCCAGTCCGTCACGCACGGACGGCCGCGATCCTCAATACCGAGCCGGGGCTTGCGATCGGTGCCCCGACGGTCGCGTGGCTCGACAGCGCCTTCGGCGTCATGACCGAGTTCTCAGTCCCGAGCTTTCCGGCCAAGCTGCGCCAGCCGCTCTTGATCCTGGCATGCGGACGCGACCGTCTCGTCTCGACCGCCGCCATCGAGGATTTCGGGGCGCGGCTTCGCGTCGGCTCCTACCTCATCGTTCCGGGAGCGCAGCACGAATTGATGATGGAGCAGGAGGTCTTCCGCGAGCAGTTCTGGGCCGCCTTCGATGCCTTCGTTCCGGGGACGCCCGCATTCTGATTGATCAGGTTGATCGAACAAAGGAGCGCGGTTGACCCGCCCAGCCGCCGTTACGAATTCAGCACGGCGAGAGCAGCCGTATGGACACGGCGGTCACCGGCGGCGACGATGCGACCGCCCGCCTCCGGCGGATCGCCGGACCACGTTGTCATGATCCCGCCGGCTCCCAGGATGATCGGGATCAGCGCCGCAACGTCGTGAGGCTTGAGCTCGGTCTCGATGACGAGATCGACATGGCCAGCCGCGAGCATGCAATAGGAATAGCAGTCGCCACCATAGCGGGAGAGCCGAACCGCTTCCTCGACCTTGCCGAAGATGGCGCGATCGGCATCGTTCATCAGACGGGGGCTCGTCGTATAGAGGACCGCCTCGCCAAGCGTCGCGCAGGGCCGCACCACCAGGGCACGATTGCCCGCGGGGCCGCGGTAGTGGGCGGCGAGCCGGTCACCGCTGAAGCGTTCGCCGATGAACGGCTGATGCATCATCCCGAACACCGGCTGGCCGTTGCGGGTCAGCGCGATCAGCGTGCCCCACGCCGGCATGCCGGAAATGAATGACTTGGTGCCGTCGATGGGATCGAGGACCCAGACGTACTCGGCCTCCGGGCGTTCCGGGCCGAACTCCTCGCCGAGGATTCCGTGGGCCGGGAATTTCTCGCGGATCATCGCGCGCATCGCGAGTTCCGCCGCGCGGTCCGCGGCGGTCACGGGGTCGAATGCGCCGCCGCGGCTTTTGTCCTCGATGCTCAGGGTGGTGCGAAAGAACGGCTTGATCGCGTCGCCGGACACGGTCGCGAGTTCGTCGATGAAGGCACCAAAATCTACCGCCGCCATCCGGCCTCCGGCTGTTGAGCGGCGAGTCCTATATACCGATTCCGGCCGGCGCGCCCCGCCGCCGGATCGACATCCGGAACATTCGTTCGCCGCGGCGATGGGAGACGAGGAACTCTGGAGGGGCCGCGGCAAACCGATTGCCCGATTCACAACTTGGGGCGGTAGCTTTCCAGTGCTTCGAGGCCATGCGGTTGTTGCATACCTGGGGGCTTCTCAAGGTTTCCTCCTCGACTGAGCGTTTCCGGCCGCGATGTCACGCTCCTTGTCGGGCCTGTCTTGGCGGTGGGGGCCTCCAAATACGCTATTGATTCATAATAATATTTTCAGATTTCGGAATGCCGCCAGGAACGGGATAATCGTGGCGAGCCGCTGGATTTGATTCGCCACGTCGTCGGCGGTGACCAGAGCCCGAACCGGGCACCATCCGCCCCCTTGTTTTTTGTGCGACGCGGTGGCATATTTTCGCAGTGCGGTAGCGCTCACGCGTTACCGCCGCCCTCCTTGGGCGTTTCCTCCCTAGACTTGGGCCGCTGGCAACAGCGGCCCATTTTTCTTGTGGGGATCTTTTCTGGCGCGAGTTGTTCGCGGGGTCGGTTTCAGAAGTCTTGCGCTGAAACGCTATTCAGCGGCAGAGCGGTAAGGCCGAAGTTCATAGAGCGCGATATCGTTCAACTGGTCCGCCAACGTTTCAAGGTCGGCAGCCACCGAGGCGAAGGTCGCGGAGCGTTCGAACCGCCGCTCATCCATGTAAAGCCCGCGATTGATCTCGAGCTGAACCGAATGCAGGCCCGCGGCCGGGTTCCCGTAGTGCTCGGTGATGAAGCCGCCGGCATACGGCTTATTGCGGCTTACCGAATAGCCGCGACCGCGCAGCACCTGCTCGATAATATCGGTCACGGCGCCGACGCAGCTCGTGCCATAGCGATCGCCGATGACAATGTCGGCCCGCGGACGCTCGTCCTTCGGGCCGGCTGCCGAGGGCATCGAGTGGCAATCGACCAGCACGGCCGCGCCGAACTCGCGATGAATACGGGTCACGAGCCGCCGCAGCGCGCGATGGTAGGGTTTGTAGAGGCCCTCGATCCGGCGAAGCGCGTCATCCACGGGAATGCGCTGGTCGTAGATCTCCTGGGCGTCCCCGACGACGCGGGCCACCGTACCAAGTCCGCCGGCGACGCGCATTGAACGCGTATTCGCGAATGACGGCAGCCGCCCCTCGAACATCCGCGGGTCAAGCTCATAGGGTTCGCGGTTGACGTCGACGAAGCAGCGCGGGAAGTGCGCGCGCATCAGTGGATGGCCGCGCCGCACGACGCCGGCGAGCAGTTCATCGACGAAGCAGTCTTCCGACCGGCGCAGCGTCGGCAGGTCGAGCCTGGCCGCGGCCAGGAAGGCACGGGGATAAATGCTACCGCTGTGAGGAGAGTTGAACGCGATAGCACCACGGATTTCCGCGGGCTCGAGTACTTCGAAGGGCGGGTCGAACTCGTTTATCTGCACGTTCATCCACTCGGTGGGGCCGCGGCGATTCCGCTTTTACGTCCCGGCAGAGACCAGGGGAAGAAGGTTCGTGCTCGCGAAGCCCACTTTTATGCCAATTCACCGCATATTTACCAAGAGCATTGCTTATGGAAAGCTATGATTTGGGGCCGAGGTGTCGCATCGGGCGGTACCCGCCCGAAGCGGGCTGGCGCGGGGCATGACTACTAAAATCCTTCTCGCGGAAGACGATACGGATATGCGGCGCTTTCTCGTCAAAGCGCTGCAAAACGCAGGCTACGACGTCATCTCTTACGACAACGGGTTGTCCGCCTATCAGCGGCTGCGCGAAGAGCCGTTCGAACTGCTCCTCACCGATATCGTGATGCCGGAGATGGACGGCATCGAGCTTGCGCGCCGCGCCGCGGAACTCGACCCGGACATCAAGATCATGTTCATCACCGGGTTTGCCGCCGTCGCGCTCAATCCCGATTCGTCGGCGCCGAAACAGGCGAAGGTGCTGTCGAAGCCGTTCCACCTGCGCGATCTCGTCACCGAGGTCAGCAAGATGCTGGCGGCGTGATGCCGCGGTGCGAACGCACCATCCGCCGCTCCTGAAATCACCTCAATTCCGATCTTCGTCTTGCTGATCTCGTCTTGCCGCGACCGGCGCGAGCCGATATAGCATCGCCGGTCCATCCGGGCGCGTAGCTCAGCGGTAGAGCACTACCTCGACACGGTAGGGGTCACAGGTTCAATCCCTGTCGCGCCCACCATCCGCCGTCATGATTCCGACTTCACCGCCAGTTTCACGGCCAGGCGGCGGAAGAAAACGATGGAGGCGGCGCGCCGTAGCAGCTGCATGACGCGAATCGTCATCGAAGAGGACCACTTCCTCAAGATCATACCGGTCGTGCTTGATCCCGCGACGGCAGAGCCGCACCGCCGCGCTGTGGCGGAATTCTTCGCCCACGACGACCCTGATTTCCTCGGATGGTGCGAACGCCTGCAGCAACGGTTGCCAGGGCTTTTTCCTGCGACCGTCGAATTCGCGGTCGACGAGGCGGACCTTGCGGCAAAGTCCGCCGACGCCGACGGCATCGTGGTCGAGGGCTTTCGCGTCGACGACGCCCTGCTCGCCGGCGCGCCCCGTCTCGCCATCGTCCACAAGTTCGGCACCATCACGACGAACATCGATGCCGCCGCCTGCGCGCGCCGCGGCGTCGAGGTCGCGACGCTGCGCCGACACGTCAACATCGCGGTCGCCGAACAGGCCTGCGCGTTCCTGCTGGCGCTCGCGAAGCGGATCGGCGAACTCAACGGGGTTGTCGAGGAGACGGCGCTGCGCGCTGCCGGATACAAGGTGCGGCCACGCCAATCGCGCTACATCGGTTACTCGAACTTCGCCGGGATTACCGGGCTTAAGACCGTGTTCGGCGCGACCCTCGGCATCATCGGCTTCGGCGAGGTTGGGCGCGAAGTGGCGCGGCGCATGCGCGCCTTCGAGATGGAACTCGTCTATTTCCAGCGGCGCCGCGCCGACGCTGCCGTCGAGCGGGAATTCGGCGCGCGCTACCTGCCGCTCAACGACCTAATGGCGGAGGCGGATTATGTGCTGGTGCAACTGCCGCTCACCGAAGAGACGCGCGGCCTCGTTGGCCGCGAGGCGCTTGCCCATCTCAAGCCGGGCGCAGCGTTGATCGATGTCGCGCGCGCCGAATTGATCGATCGCGACGCGCTAATCGTCGCTCTTGATGAAGGTTGCGTCGGCGGTCTCGGGCTCGACGTTCTCTACACCGAGCCCACCGATCCCGCCGAACCGCTGCTGCGCTATCGCGACCGCAACGTCATTCTGATGCCCCACACCGCGATCGGATCACGCGCAAACGCGCTGCACGACGTCGAAACGCTGTGCGTCAATCTCTGGCGCGCCATCGCCAAGCGGCACCCTTCACCCCTTGCTAGCGGGAAGAGGTGAGCGGGAGCGCGGGTCAACCGCTTCCAATCTCAATTCGCACGCAGGCCCGTCGCGGCGACAAGGTCGCGCCACTTGTCGATTTCGCGGCGAATGCGCGCGCCGAGTTCCTCAGGCGTCGATGGCTCGCTTTCCATTCCCTGCGCATCAAGCGCAGCAATGGTGTCGGGTGCCGCGAGAACCGCTGCGGTTTCGCGGTTGAGCCGCGCGATGACGGCGGGCGGCGTCGCGGCCGGAGCAACGATTGCCATCCATAGCGACGCCTCGTAGCCGCGCAGGCCGGCTTCGTCGAGCGTCGGCACGTCGGGCAGCGAGGCCGAGCGGCGTAGGCTGGTGACCGCGAGCGGGCGCACCTGTCCCGACCGGATGAACGGCAAGGTCGGCGCGAGGGTGCCGAACTGCATCTCGATGCGTCCCTCGGTGAGGTCGAGCACGGCCTGGCCGGAGCTGCGATACGGCACCTCGGTCAATTCGACGCGGGCCATATGCGCGAAGAGGGCGCCGGCGAGATGGGCGAGGCTGGCGGGACCGGCCGAGGCGTAGTTGAGCGCGCCCGGCTTGGCGCGCGCGAGCGCGATCAACTCGCCGACCGATTTGGCCGGCAGTCCGGCGTAGACCGCAAGCACATAGGGCGCGGCGCCGATCATGCTCACGGGGGCAAAATCGGCGACGGGATTATAGGAGAGGTTCGCGTTGAGGCTCGCGGCGAGCGCATGGGTGCTCAACGTCGCGATCCCGAAGGTGTAGCCGTCCGGTGCTGCGTGTGCGAGCGCCTCGGCGCCAATGCCGCCGCTCGCGCCGGAGCGATTATCGATGATGACTTGCGCACCCAGCCGCAGCGCAAGCTTCTGCGCCACGATCCGCGCCACGATGTCGGTCGAACTGCCGGCCGGGAACGGCACGATCAGCCGCACCGGCTTCTCCGGCCAGCGTGCGGCCGCGTCCTGGGCCCGGGCCGGCGCCGCCAAGGGCAGCGCGATCGCCAGCACGACCGAAATCCCCAATACGAGACGCAGCATCATTTGCTCCTGCGCGCACTCTAGAACGATTGGCCGCAGTGCTTAATTGGAAAAGCGGGGCACGTCACCGCCAAGCATGTTGGGAGATTTTGCCATGAAGATCGCGATCGTTGGTGCCGGCAATGTCGGCAAGGCGCTTGGGTCCAAGCTGTCGAGCAAACACGAGATCCTGTACGCGGTCCGCGATCCCGCCAAAGCCGCGGGAACGACCGGTCAGGGCGCACAAGTCGTGCCGCTGTCGGCGGCAGCCTCGGCTGACGTGTTGATCGTGACGACGCCGTACGAAGCGGCAGTGCCGGCGCTCAAGGCGTCCGGCAACATCAACGGCAAGGTCGTGATCGACGCCACGAACCCGCTAACGCGCGGCCCGACTGGCCTCTCGCTCTCTCTTGGGTTCGATCGTTCCGCGGCCGAAGAGATTGCGCATCAGGTGCCGGGCATCAGGGTCTACAAGGCGTTCAACCAGACCGGCTTCGGCAACATGGAGCATCCCGAGCGGTATGCGACGCAGCCCGTCATGTTCGTTGTCGGCGATGATGCAGCCGGCAAAACGACCGTCCTCGGCATCGTCACCGACGCCGGCTTTGCAGCGGTTGACGCCGGCCCGCTCGAACGCGCGCGGCTCCTCGAACCGCTGGCGATGTTGTGGATCAGCCTCGCCTTCAGCGGCATGGGCCGCGATTTCGCCTTCGCCCTCGTCAAGCCGAAATAGTGTGTGATCGGGCGGCGACTACGCCGCCTTCTTCTCCAAATCGTGCTTCCACTGGCCAAGGCTCGCCAAGCCATTCATGCGGGCGCGATGGGCGAAAGCGCGCTGGGCGGCGGCGACGTTCTCGGACTTGCCGGCCCAGGTGGTCTGGGGCGCATGCTGGAGGGCGCGGCCGTAGGAGAATGTGAGCTTCCACGGCAAGCCGCCGGCGCGGTTCATGGCGTCGAGATGCGCGGTCGCCTCTTCGTCCGACTGGCCGCCGGACAGGAACGCGATGCCCGGCACGGCGGCGGGCACGCATTCCTTGAGCATCTTCACCGTCTTCTCCGCGACCTCCTCGACGCCGGCGCGCTTTGCGGCCTTCTTGCCCGAAATCGCCATGTTGGGCTTGAGCACCATGCCTTCGAGGGCGACGCGATTGTAGAACAGCTCCTGGAACGTCTCCTTGAGCATCCACGTCGTCACGGCGACGCAGCGGTCGATGTCGTGGTCGCCGTCCATCAACACCTCCGGCTCGACGATCGGCACGATCTGCGCTGCCTGGCATAGCGCCGCATAGCGCGCGAGCGCATGGGCGTTGGCGTGGATCGCGCTGTAGGTCGGGATGCCGGCGCCGATGTCGATCACCGCGCGCCACTTGGCGAAGCGGGCGCCTTGCTCGAAATATTTCGGCAGGCGATCGGCGAGCTTGTCGAGGCCGATGGTCACGAGCTCGTTGGGGCAGCTCCGGCAGCGGCTTCGTGCCTTCGTCCACCTTGATGCCCGGAATCGAGCCGGCCTGCTGGATGAGCTTGACGAGCGGCGTGCCGTCCTTCGCCTTCTGCCAGATCGTCTCGTCATAGAGGATGACGCCGGAGATGTTGTTGCGCATCGCGTCGATGGTGCGAAACATCATCTCGCGATAGTCGCGCCGGTTGTCCTCGGTGTTTTCGACGCCGATCGCGTCGAAGCGCCGCTTGATCGTGCCGGTCGATTCGTCCGCCGCAAGAATACCCTTGCCGGGCGCCACCATGGCGTTCGCGACCTTGTTCAATTCGGCGAGGTTCATCGGCATCGTCTCCGTTATGCGTTTGGGCGCTGGCCGCCGTCCCTAATGTTGGTAATTCTCAATGAATCGCAGGTGGTTCGCAAGACCTCGACGCCGGGCAGCGCCTTGCCTTCCATCCATTCGAGGAACGCGCCACCCGCCGTCGAAACATAGGTTAAGCGGTCGGTTGTTCCCGCCTGGTTGAGGGCAGCGACCGTATCGCCGCCGCCTGCGACCGAAATGAGCTTGCCGAGCGATGTCAGTTCGGCGACCGCCTCGGCAACCTCAATCGTGCCGTTGTCGAACGGTTCCATCTCGAAGGCACCGAACGGACCGTTCCAGACCAGCGTCTTCATCCGCGCCAGCACCGATACCACCGCCTCGACGGTGCGGGGACCGATGTCGAGGATCATCTCATCGGCGGCCACCGCATCGACCGCGGTGACGCGGGACGGGGCAAGGGCCTTGAACTCCTTCGCCACCACCGCATCGATCGGGAGCACGACCTCGCATTTTTTTGCCGCAGCCGTGGCGAGGATCTCACGGGCTGTCGGTGCGAGATCGTGCTCGCACAGCGACTTGCCGACCGCCTTGCCCTGTGTGGCGAGGAACGTATTGGCCATGGCGCCGCCGATGATCAGGGCATCGACCTTGCCGACGAGATGGCCGAGGAGATCGAGCTTGGTCGAAATCTTCGCGCCGCCGACGATCGCCGCCACCGGCCGCTGCGGCGCGCCCAGCGCCTTTTCCAACGCCTCGAGCTCGGCCTGCATGGTGCGGCCCGCATAGGCGGGAAGCTTGTGGCCAAGGCCCTCGGTCGACGCATGCGCACGGTGCGCCGCCGAGAAGGCATCGTTGACCCAGACATCGCCGAGCGCCGCAAGTGAGGCGACGAACGCCGGATCGTTCTTTTCTTCGCCGGCGTGGAAGCGGGTGTTCTCGAGGCACAGGATGTCGCCCGGCTTCATGGCGGCGACGGCGGCCTCCGCCGCGGGTCCGATGCAATCCTCGGCGAATGCGACCGGGCGCTTGAGTACCTTCGCGACAACCGCCGCGACCGGCTTGAGCGACTGCTTCGGATCGCGGCCCTTGGGCCGGCCGAGATGCGACAGCAGGATCACCTTACCGCCCTTGTCGGCGATCTCCGTAATACCCGGCGCGACGCGCTCGATGCGCGTCGTATCGCTGACCTCGCCCTTGTCCATTGGGACGTTGAGATCGACGCGCAGCAGGACGCGTTTGCCGCGGAGGTCGGCGCCGTCGAGTGTACGAAACGCAGCCACGTTAGGACCAACGCTCAGATGAGCTTGCCCATCGCGACGGCGGTGTCGATCATGCGATTGGAAAAGCCCCACTCGTTATCGTACCAGGACATCACGCGCACCAGCGTGCCGTCGATGACCTTGGTCTGATCCATGTGGAAGATCGACGACCGCGGGTCGTGGTTGAAATCGATCGAGACATTGGGCTGCTCGGTGTAGCCGAGGATGCCCTTGAGCTGCTGTTCGGCGGCGCGCTTTACCGCGCTGTTGATCTCGTCCTTGGTGGTCTTGCGCTTGGGCACGAATTTGAAATCGATCACCGAGACATTCGGGGTCGGCACCCGGATTGAGACGCCGTCGAGCTTGCCGTTGAGCTCCGGAAGGACGAGGCCCACCGCCTTGGCCGCGCCGGTCGAGGTCGGGATCATCGAAATCGCCGCCGCTCGGGCGCGATAAAGGTCCTTGTGGAACTGGTCGAGAGAAGGCTGGTCGTTGGTATAGGAGTGCACGGTCGTCATGAAGCCGTGCTCGATGCCGACGGCGTCATGCATCACCTTGGCGACCGGCGCGAGACAGTTCGTGGTGCAGGACGCGTTCGACACCACGAGGTGGTCCTTGGCGAGCTTGTCGTGATTGACGCCATAGACCACCGTCAGGTCGGCGTGGTCGGCGGGCGCCGAAACGAGAACGCGCTTCGCGCCGGCATCGAGGTGCGCCTTGGCCTTGTCCTTCGAGGTGAAAAGACCCGTGCACTCCAACGCGATGTCGACGCCGAGCGCCTTCCACGGCAATTCGGCCGGGCTCCTGATCGCGGTCACCTTGATCGGACCGGTTCCGCAGTCGATGGTATCGCCGGACACCTTGACCTCGCCGGGAAAACGGCCGTGGACCGAATCGAACCGCAACAGATGGGCGTTGGCCTCCGTCGGCGCGAGATCGTTGACCGCCACCACCTCGATGTCCTTGCGTCCGGTCTCGACGATGGCGCGCAAGATGTTGCGACCGATGCGACCGAACCCGTTGATGGCGACGCGAACTGGCATTTCCTGCTCCTGGCTTAAGCGGCTTGGTAGCAATCAGATATGATTGTCGGTGGCCCAATTCCATGTGCGGTGGAAGATAGGACGACCGCGGTGCTCAATTTTGCGGCGTTGATATCACGGGGTTGATATCACATGGACGCCGGGTTTCCAGACCCGACTTCAGCCTTCGGCAAGTTTGGTCAATGCGGCCTCTGCGACCTTTTCCGCGGTAATGCCGAAGTGGCGATAAAGATCCTTGTAGGGCCCGCTCGCCCCGAACCCGGTCATGCCGACGAAGACGCCGTCCGAGCCGATGATGGCGTCCCAGCCCTGCCGGATCGCGGCCTCGATCCCGACCCGCACCGGCGCCTTGCCGATCACCGCCGCGCGGACGGCGGGCGGAGCATTCGCCAGCAGTTCGAAGCACGGCACCGACACGACGCGCGCGACCACGTCCTTTGCCGCGAGGAGCTTATGCGCTTCGACCGCGATCGCGACTTCGGAGCCGCTCGCAAAGAGCGATACCAGCGGATCGCCGCCGACGGCGGGTATAAGTTCGTACGCCCCGTTGGCGCAGCGGTTCTCGGTCGTCGGCGCGGTCCGCAGCTGCGGGAGATTCTGCCGCGTCAGGGCAAGCGCGCTCGGCGCGTGGCGTGACGCCAGCGCCAGCTCCCAGCATTCGGTGGTTTCCACCGCGTCGCACGGCCGGAACACGAGGAGATTGGGGATCGCGCGCAGCGCTGCGAGGTGCTCGACGGGCTGGTGCGTCGGGCCGTCCTCGCCGAGCCCGATCGAGTCATGGGTGAGCACGTGAATGACGCGCAGGCCCATCAATGCAGCAAGGCGGATCGCCGGCCGGCAATAGTCGGAAAATACGAGGAACGTGCCGGAATACGGGATGACGCCGCCATGCAGCGCCATGCCGTTCATGGCCGCGGCCATGCCGTGTTCCCGGATGCCATAATGAATGAACCGGCCGGAGGGATTGGCGGCAGAGAGCACCGCCATGCCCTTGGGGCGCGTGTTGTTCGAGCCGGTGAGGTCGGCCGATCCGCCGATCATCTCCGGCACTGCAGCCGTCAGCGCTTCGAGAGCGGACTCCGAGGCTGAGCGCGTCGCAATCTCCTTGGGCGCAGCGGCGAGCGTTTCCTTGAGGCCGCGGACCGCGGCCGCGAGCGCCTGCGTCGGCAGGTCGCCGGCGGCTCGGCGGCTGAATTCGCTCCGCCGCTCGGGGGCAAGCGCGGCGAGCCGCCCGTCCCAGGCGCGCCGCGCGGATTTCGAGCGCTCGCCGGCGGCACGCCAGGCATCGCGGATATCCGCCGGCACTTCGAAGGGCGGCGACGTCCAGCCGAGCCGCGCGCGGGCTCCCTTGATCTCTTCGGCGCCGAGGGGAGAGCCGTGCGCATCCTTGGTGCCGGCCTTGGTCGGTGCGCCGAAGCCGATGGTGGTGCGGCACGCGATCAGGCTCGGGCGATCGTTGGCCTTCGCCCAGGTGATGGCGGCGGCGATCGCCTCCGGGTCATGGCCGTCGATCCTGGTCGCGGCCCAGCCGGACGCCTCGAAGCGCTTCAACTGGTCGACGGAATCAGCAAGCGACAACGGCCCATCGATGGAAATGCCGTTGTCGTCGAAGAGCACGATGAGCTTGGCAAGGCGCAGGTGACCGGCGAACGCGATCGCCTCCTGGCTGATGCCCTCCATGAGGTCGCCGTCGGACGCGAGCACGAAGGTCGAGTGATCGACCACGTCGGCACCAAACTCCGCCGCGAGGTGGCGCTCTGCGATCGCCATGCCGACCGCATTGGCAAGGCCTTGGCCGAGCGGCCCGGTGGTCGTCTCGATGCCCGGAGCATGCCCGTATTCCGGATGGCCGGCCGTCATCGACCCAAGCTGGCGAAAACGCTTGATCTCCTCGATGGTCACGCCCGGATAGCCGAGGAGGTAGAGCACCGCGTAGAGCAGCATCGAGCCGTGCCCGGCCGACAGCACGAATCGATCGCGATCGGGCCAACGCGGGTCGGCGGGATCGAACTTGAGGAAGCGCGTGAACAGGACGGTGGCGACGTCAGCCGCCCCCATGGGCAATCCGGGATGCCCTGACTTCGCCTGCTCGACGGCGTCCATGGCGAGCGCGCGGATCGCGTTCGCAAGACGATCGTGCATGGCACGCGACGGCGCTGCGGCGTCGTGTAGCGTTGTTGCCGCGGCAGGCGCTGCATCCATCGATTGGCTCGCGTGATCAGAGTTCGCCCGCGTCCAGGAACGCGACGCCCGCCGCATCCTCGAAGGCCGCGGATTGATTAGCACGTGAGCCCTTCGAGTCAACGAAATGGGCACCACGCCATCCACACCTGAATGCTTGCAAACTGCGGATAGCGCGACCGTTTTCGTTGACGCCCGGTCGCCAATGCTCCTAAGCTTTTGCCGCAATCGTCTGCAAAGCGAGCGGGCGACTGGCCGCAATTTCTTGGTCGGTCCGGGCAAAGTAGGGCGATGAGCGATACGAGTACGGTCGAGCAGGCGGTGAAGCGCCTCATGGACGCGTTGGATTCGCTCGATGCCGCGGTCGAGCTGCGGCGCGAGGAAGATCGCCAGCGTGAGACGCTGGGCGATCAGGTCCATGTATTCAATGTCGACCGGGCACGCCTCGCTTCCGAACTCGACGGCGTCGCGGCGCGCTCGCGCGAGCTTGAAACCACCAATCGCGAGGCGGCTCGCCGCCTCGATGAGGCCATGAACGTGATCCGGGCCGTGATTGCCGCCAAGGAGCACTGATCCTGCGTATGCGTAAGAGAGTTCAGCGATGCCTCACGTCAGTGTCACCATCAACGGCCGCCAATACCGCATGGCCTGCGACGACGGCCAAGAACATCATCTCGGCCGCCTCGCCCACGATCTCGACCAGCGCATCACACACCTGCGCGCCACCTTCGGCGAAATCGGCGACATGCGGCTCACCATCATGGCAGCGTTGATCCTCGCCGACGAATTGTCCGAGGCGCGCCAACGCATGCGCAAGGTCGAGGAGGAATTCGCCGGGCTGCAACAGTCGCGGGCCGCTGCGACGAATCAGGCTCAGAGCATGCAGGAGGAAATGGCCGCGGCAATCGATACCGCGGCCGAACGCATCGAGAAGGCGGTGAGGCTGCTCGGCGAGCCGCGCGAAGAGAAGCAGGCGGCGCTCGGCTGATGACGCGCGACGGTCTCTTGGCGGGAAACGACTTCCTGACCCGCGCGAAAGCGCTGCTGCCGGGTGCACGACGCAGCGCCGACAAGCTTTCCCATCACAACGCGCTGCTACGCCTCAAGGCGGCGGGTTTCGCGCCGGCGGTCGTTTTCGATATCGGCGCCTACCGGGGCGGCTGGACGCAGGTCGCGAGCGAAATCTTCCCCGAGGCCACGTACGTGCTGTTCGAGGCCAATGCCGACAATGTGGCGCACCTGACACCGCTGCCGCACCGCCACTTCATTGTCGCGCTCGCCGCCATCGATGGAGAGAAGACGTTCTACTTGCCGCGCGACGCTGACGTGACCGGTGCCTCGCTCTATGTCGAGGCTTCCTCGCATTATGCCGGCGACAAGCTGGTCGTGCGCCCGGTGTCGACGGCCCGGCTCGATACCTGGATTGCCTTGCATGATCTGCCGGCGCCGGACCTCGTCAAGCTCGATGTGCAGGGCGCCGAACTCGATGTCCTCGCGGGCGGCCCGCGGTCGATGGCCCACTGTCAGGCGCTGATCGCTGAACTTTCGTTCGCAAGCTACAACAAAGGGGCGCCGCTCATCGCCGAGGGCATGGCGCGCATTTCAAGCCTTGGCTTTTGCTGCGCCGACATCTGCGGCCTCCATCGCAATCAGGCCGGAGGCGTGCTGCAAGCGGACTTCCTGTTCGTGAGGCCGACGCTGTTCGAGGCGTACTTCGCGCAGGCGCCGCTCGCCTGACGAACTATCCTTCGGCCCGGTGTCGCGCCGGACGCGCGGCCGATGCAGCCGGTAGCCTTCCGCCCTTTCCATGGACTGCCATCGTCTTCTCGATCCAAGCCGTGACCGCCTTGATGCGCTGCAGGTGCCTGAGGTCCGGATGCACCAACAGCCATACCTCCCTGCTCAGCACAGGGAGGGGGCCGCTCAGCCTCGTCAGGCCGCGCGCGCGGTCTCCGATGAGGCGGGGCAGGATCGATTTGCCCAGTCCCGCCGCGATGGCATGAACGACCACATCGGTGTCGTTGGCGAGCAGAGCCGGCTGCGGCTTGTCTTCCCGCTTCATTTCCTCGGATATCCGCGCCACATGCGGCAGCGTCGCCATCCCTTCCTCGAAACTGATCCAGGCAAGTGATTTCGCGTTCTTTCCGGCCGGTCCGTAGACGGCGAAATCGAACGTCGCAATTCGCCGCGCAATCGCGCGATGATCCCGATCAGGCCGTGCAAGGCGAACGGCGATATCGGCTTCGCGTTTGCTGACGTTGAGATTTCTCGGGTCCGCGATCAGCTCCGCTGTTATCAGCGGATGCGCCGCGCGAAGCGCGGCGAGCGCGGGGATCAGAAGGCGATTGATGAGCCAGGGCGTCGACGTGATGCGGACCGATCCCGACACGCGGCCGTCCGCTCCTGCTGCGTTGCTCTGCAGCTGGCCGATTTCCATCTCAATTCGTTCGGCATGCGCCACGACGAGAGAACCGCTTTCGGTCGGCACCAAAACTCCGGCATCGCGGTGGAACAACTGCGATCCGAGCGATTGCTCAAGCCGCGCAATGCGCCTTGCGATCGTGGTCTCGTTGACGCGGATGCGTCGCGCTGCTTCGGCAAGCCGACCCGCGCGGGCCGTCGCCAGCACGTAGCGCAGATCATTCCAATTGAGGTCCTGCATTTTTGCAAACTCCTTCGACAAAAATCGCGATGGAATTGCAATCTTGCATCCCCTAGCACGTTCCGATGTCATCTCGCTTGGAGGCCACGACGTGGTGTTCTCTGCACCATTACGGTGCTGGGACCTCGACGGGGTGCGATCGATTGCCGGAGGAGTAGCAGGATGTTGCCTTCGCGACGCGCCATTCTGGCTGCTGCCGCATCATCGATAGCCGCGCGCGGCGTCGAGGCCGCCGGCGGTACCGCGCGAGATATCAGAGCCGTCGCCTTTGATGCCTTCGCCGTGTTCGATCCGCGACCCGTCTCTTCACTTGTTGACGAGTTGTTTCCCGGCAAAGGCGCCGAACTCAGCAATATCTGGCGCACGCGCCAGTTCGAATATGCGTGGCTGCGCGTTCTTTCGCAGCGCTACGCCGACTTTTGGCAAGTCACTTCGGACGCATTGATCTTCGCGGCCAAGACTTTGCGTCTTGACCTCGCCGAGGACAAGCGCGCCCGTCTGCTGCAGGCCTATCTTGAGCTCAAGCCGTGGCCGGACGCGGCCGACGCCTTGCTCACGATGAAGCAAGCAGGTCTGCGGCTGGTTGTCCTGTCGAACTTCACGCGCCAAATGCTGCAGGCCAACGTGGCGAATTCCAATATGGAGGGCGTGTTCGAACTTCTACTCAGCACCGATGCCGTGCGGACCTTCAAACCTGATCGGCAGGCCTATCAGCTTGGAAATCGACGCGCTGCGGCTGGGGCGCAGCGAGATAATGTTTGTGGCATTCGCCGGGTGGGATGCGGCGGGAGCAAAGTCCTTTGGCCACGAGACCTTCTGGACCAACCGGCAGAACCTCCCGGTCGAGGAGCTCGATTCTGATCCGGATTTTATCGGCTCCTCGCTGGCCGAATTGATGAGCATCTTGCAAATCTGAGCCGCTTTTTGGTCCGATCAGTGCGATCAAACCATGCTTGCATTTGACGCTCCTCGCCGCCATGGTCGCAGTCATGGACGATCGCGCGCAAATATCTCGCCGCACTGAAAGCCTTGCGTTGCCGCACTGCCTCGACGGTGAGGTGCGTCACGACTGGACGCGCGCCGAGGTCGATGCGCTGTTCGAGCTGCCGTTCCCCGATCTTATCTTTCATGCCCAGCGCATCCACCGCATGCACTTCGATCCGCGCGAAGTGCAGGTCTCCACACTGCTGTCGATCAAGACCGGCGGCTGTCCCGAGGACTGCGCCTATTGTCCGCAGAGCGCGCGACTACCGCACCGGCGTCAACGCCGAAAAGTTGATGGACACCGCGGCGGTCATCGCAGCGGCACGTGCCGCGAAGGACGGCGGCGCGAGCCGCTTCTGCATGGGAGCGGCATGGCGTTCGCCGAAGGAGCGCGATCTCGACCGGTCTGCGCCATGGTCGAGGGCGTCAGGACGTTGGGGCTCGAGACCTGCGCGACGCTCGGCATGCTCGATCGCGACCAGGCGCGGCGCGCTGAAGGACGCGGGCCTCGATTTCTACAATCACAACCTCGACACCTCGCCGGAGTTCTACGGCGAAATCATCACGACGCGGACGCTATCAGGATCGCCTCGACACGCTCGATCATGTGCGCTCAGCCGGCATCAACGTGTGCTGCGGCGGCATCGTCGGCATGGGCGAGGCGCGCGCCGACCGCATCGGATTGATTACGGCGCTCGCGAGCCTGCCGGTGCACCCCGAAGTCAGTGCCGATCAACCTGCTGGTGCGGGTCGAAGGCACGCCGCTCGGCGATGCCGCGGCACTCGATCCGTTCGAATTCGTGCGCACCATCGCGGTTGCCCGCATTGCCATGCCGGCCTCGATGGTGCGGCTGTCCGCCGGCCGCGAGGACATGAGCGAGGAAACCCAGGCGCTCTGCTTTATTGCCGGTGCGAACTCGATCTTCTACGGCCCGAAGCTCCTCACGACCCCCAATCCGGAGCGTGGCCGCGATCTTGCGCTGCTCGACAAGCTCGGCCTACAGCCGATGCGCTGAGCGCGCCTCACTCTGCCGGGCCGTTGATCGCGACCGCGAGGGCGTAGCCCGCCCAGACCGCGAGCAGGCACAGCGCTACTGACGCGACAACGTAGGCGCCGGCGCGAAACCACGCGCCTTCCTGGAACAGCGAAAGCGTTTGCAGGCTGAATGCCGAGAACGTTGTGTAGCCGCCGCAGATGCCGGTCATCACGAAGAGCTTGGCATCGAGCGGCACATCGAAGCGGCCGCCGGGTCCGGTGAGCGCGAAGAACAATCCGATCACGAACGATCCCAGGATGTTGATGAGCAGCGTGCCCCAGGGAAACGCGGCGCCGAACAGTGCCGTCGCCACGCCCGTGCACCAGTGGCGCGCCATGCTGCCCAGTGCGCCGCCGACCGCGATCCAAACGTAAGTCATCGGGAGTCCTTCCAGCCGCGGCGACTTTGGAACGGCGGCGGCGGGGATCGCAAGCCCATAGTGTGGGCTCGGCAAGCGAACTTCATTTGTGCGGGCAGCATGGCATCCGATGCGGGCCTCAGCTCTTCTGTGCGAGCCGAAATCCGATCAGCACGATGGCGAAGCCGACAAGTTGAATGGCAGTCGGCACTTCGCCGAGCGCGAAGTAGCCGATCAACAACGTGAGGCCCGGTACCAGGGCCGGAAACACCGCGGCCCGCGACGGTCCGAGGAACACGACGGACCGGGCGAACAGATAGATCGCGAGCGGTCCGGAAAAAATGCCCTGGGCGATCGCCTGCAGCAAATTCTCGAGCCATCCGGCCGCGATGATGTGGCCGAAGCCGAACACCGCGGCATGCACCGGCAGATAGAGGAGGGTCAGCGCGCTCACGACCGCGGTGCCGCGCATCGGCTCGATGCGCCACAGCCGCAGCAAGGTCGCGAATACCGAGAACATGAGACCGGCGGAGGCGAAGGTCATGTCGCCAATCAGCCCCGTCGCGCCGATCGTCGCGACGCCCTCGCCGCCGATCACCGCAACGCCCGCCACGATGATGATCGCGCCATAGATGCGGATCGGCGGCGGACGGTCGTTCACGACGAGGGCAGCGAGAATAAGCCCCGCGACCACTGCGACCGAGGGCTGAATGACGGCGCCGTGGCCCAGCGGCACCGCAAGGAATCCAGCCGCGCTGACGACGGCGAGCCCCGGACCGCCGGTCACCGCCAATGCCAGGCCGCGCCACCAGCCAATGCCGCCGAGCTTGCGCACGCCGGCGTGCAGCACCTGCGGCAGGAACACGATGCCGGCCCAGACATAGCGGTGCAGCGCGATGTCGAACGGCGTGAGGCCGATGCCGATGCCGTGGCGCGCGGCGACGAACCCGCCCGCCCAGGACGCCGCGGCGCCGACGCCGCAGGCAATGCCGAGGAGGACGCGTCTGCGATCAGGCGTCGTGGATTTTGGCGTCGATATTGGTGTCACGCCGCGCGGCGGCTCGCAAGGAATTCGCCCATGCGATCGAGCGCCCGCAGGATGTTCTCGGTCGAATTGGCGTAGGAGAGACGGACGTAGCCCTCGCCAAGCACGCCGAAGTCCGGGCCGCCGATGATCGCGACGCCGGCATCTTCGAGGAGCGATGTCGCAAGCGCCTTCGCCTTCCAGCCGGTCGCGGTTCACGTTGGGGAAGGCGTAGAACGCGCCCTTCGGCGTCGCGCAGGAGACGCCGGGCAGACGGTTGAGCCCCTCGACCACGACCTTGCGGCGACGGTCGAACTCCGCGACCATGTGGTGGACCGCGTCCTGCGGCCCGGTGAGCGCGGCAAGCCCGGCGTATTGCGCCGGCGCGTTGACGCAGGAATGCAGGTTGACGGCGAGCTTGCGGGCATAAGTCGTAGAGCTTGCCGGGCCACACCGCGTAGCCGAGCCGCCAGCCGGTCATCGCATAGGTCTTCGACCAGCCGTTGAGCAGGATCAGCCGGTCGCGGATCGACGGATAGGACAACAGGCAGACGTGCTTCTCGCCGTCGTAGACCATGTGATCGTAGATTTCGTCCGACATCACGGCGACGTCCGGGAAGCGCTCGAGGCCCGCGACGAGCTTGTCGACCTCCACCTTCGGCGTGACGCCGCCGGTCGGATTGGCGGGCGAGTTGAGGATCAGGAGCCGCGTCTGCGGCGTGATCAGCGCAAGCGTTTCGTCGGCGGAGAACGCGAAGCCGTTCTCCTCGCGCACCGGCACCGGGATCGGCCGCGCGCCGGTGAATTCGATCATCGAGCGGTAGATCGGGAATCCGGGATCGGGATAGAGGATGTCGGCGCCCGGCTCGCCGAACATCAGGATCGACATGAACATGGTCGGCTTGCCGCCCGGCATGATCATGACCTCGTCGGGCGAAACGTCGACGCCGACCCGCTTGTGCAGGTCGGCGGCGACGGCCTCGCGCAGCGGCAGGATGCCGGTCGCCGGCGTGTAGCCGTGATGGCCGTCGCGCAACGCCTTCACCGCGGCTTCGACGATGAAGTCAGGCGTTCGAAAATCCGGCTGGCCGATGCCGAGATTGATGATGTCGCGGCCCGACGCCGCAAGCTGCGTCGCCCGCGCCAGCACCGCGAATGCGTTTTCCTCGCCGATCCGATCGAACGCCGCAATGGTGCGAAGCATGATCCGTCCTCAACAGTTGCGCCCCGGCCATCGGCCGTACCTTCCGTAGATACCATGAGGGCGATGGGCGTGCGTCCGATAGGTTTGGGTTGTCGCACTCGAACCATCGGAGGCATTAGATGCAAACATCGCATACCGGCACGCCCATCGGGGGTGATCATGGCACGATTTTCGTTTCGATCGAACTGAGCCAGAAGACATGGCTGGTGACGCTGCACAGCCCGGAGCGGGATCGGCTGTCGCGTCACCGGTGAAGGGTGGAGCTCATGGTGAGCTGCTGGCGCTGATTGATCGTGTGCGTGGGCGGGCGGCCCGCGCGATGGGAGGGGTTCCTGCGGTGGTGAGTTGCTACGAGGCTGGCTACGACGGATTTTGGTTGCACCGGCTTTTGACGGCGTCGGGGATCCAGAATTACGTGTTCGATCCGGCGAGCATCGCGGTGGAGCAACGGGGCCGGCGGGCGAAGACCGATCGGATCGACGGCGAGCAGCTGCTGCGGACCTTGATGGCGTATTGCCGCGGCGAGCCGCGGGTGGTGCGAATCGTGCGGGTGCCGACCATCGAACAGGAGGACGCCCGTCGCGACAGCCGCGAACGGGAGCGGCTGATCAAGGAGCGGACGGCCCACACCAACCGGATCAAGGCGCTGCTGCGGCTGGTGGGAATGGCGATCGGCAACCCGTGCCGCCGCGACTGGCTGACATGGCTTTCGGCGCAGCGGGACCGGCAGGGCCAGGGGGTGCCGCCACGGATGCAGGCCGAGCTTGAGCGCGAGCATGAGCGGCTGATGCTGCTGTGCCGGCAACTAGCGGCGCTGGAGCGGCCGCCTGCCACAGCCGCGCCGACGCCTGCGGCGGCGCAGATGGCGCAGCGCCGCGACCTCCTGCTGGCGCTCAAAAGCCTCGGCCCGGTGTTCGCGTCGACGCTGACCAACGAGGCTTTCTACAAGGACTTTCGCAATCGCCGCGAGGTCGCCGGCTATCTCGGACTGGCTCCCAGTCCGTGGCAAAGCGGCGGGACTGCCCGCGAGCAGGGGATCAGCAAGGCAGGCAATCGGCGTGCCCGTCACAAGGCGATTGAGCTCGCCTGGCTGTGGCTACGGCATCAGCCGGGCAGCGCGCTTGCTCAATGGTTCCGGCAGCGCACCGTCAATGCCGGTCCTCGCATCAAACGCATCGCCATCGTTGCCTTGGCGCGCAAGCTGATGGTGGCGCTCTGGCGTTATCTCACAACCGGCCTTGTCCCCGACGGTGCGGTGCTCAAGGCGACCAAGGCGTAACCGCTTCAACGAACGCGTCACGCTGCGGCTGTTGCCGCGGTCAGCGCGGGACGGATGGTGACCGTGCCACCCTTGGGCCGACAAACGAGCCGCCCTGTAGATGGGTCACCTCCTCGTGGCTTCCTCGCCGCAAGCATGCGGAATGTGGGTGCGGACCAATGCGGTCCAACCGGATATGAGGTGATGCAGTGAGCTGCATAAATCATCGGAAGCCAATCCCGGTGCATGCGGACCGCGACGGCGCGCTGCGCTACGCATGGCTCCGCGCGCCGCCGCTACGCCCAATCCCCGAAATCCCCCAAACCTTCGCAACCCTTGACCCAGAGCCCCATATGAGGGTGGGCAAAGCGAAGCGTGCCCACCGTCGGCGCGTCAGCGCGTGGGCACGCGCGAACTACGTCCGCGCTTTGCCCACCCTACCGATCCGGTGCCCCCCTCGCTTACTCGGCGGACACGCCGAGCGGCGCGCCGGGCTCACCGCGCAATGATGGCCCAGCGAAGCGCGCGTGCAGGCGGTCGAGGGCGAGGTAGATGACGGGCGTCGTGTAGAGGGTGAGGAGCTGGCTCAGCAGCAATCCGCCGATGATCGTGATGCCGAGCGGGAAGCGCAGCTCCGAGCCGGTGCCGCTTTCGATGGCGAGCGGCAGGGCGCCGAACAGCGCCGCGAGCGTGGTCATCATGATGGGACGGAACCGCAGGAGGCACGCCTGCGTGATCGCCTCCCGCGGGGTGAGGCCGTCAGCGCGCTCGGCATCGAGCGCGAAGTCGATCATCATGATGGCGTTCTTCTTGACGATGCCCATCAACAGCACGATGCCGATCAGCGCGATGATCGAGAGGTCCTGGCCGAAAAGCATCAGCGCTACGAGCGCGCCGACGCCGGCGGACGGCAGCGTCGACAGGATCGTCAGCGGATGGATAAAGCTCTCGTAGAGCATGCCGAGAACGATGTAGATCGTCACTATTGCCGCGAGGATCAGCCACGGCTCGCCGGCGAGGGAGGAGGAGAACTCGGCGGCGTCGCCGGCGTAGGTGCCGTTGATCGAGGACGGCATGTCGATCTCGTCTTCGGCGGCAGAGATTGCCGCGATGGCATCGCCCAGCGAGGCGTTTGGCGCGAGATTGAAGCTGATGGTGACGGCCGGGAACTGCTCCTGATGCATGATCGCAAGCGGCGCCGTGGTGCGCGTCACCGTCGCGACTGCGCTCAGCGGGACGAGATTGGTTGAGGCGGTCGGCAGGAACGCCTGCGAGAGAGGTCGAACTCGACAGCGTGAGCTGCGCCGTCGCAGTGCCCACCGGCAGGTAGAGCTTCGACAAGGTCGACGGATCGCGCTGGTACTCCGGCATCGCTTCCAGGATCACGCGATACTGGTTGGCCTGGCCGAAGATCGTGGAGATCTGGCGTTGGCCAAAGGCATCGTCGAGCGTATCGCTGATAGCCTGCATCGAGATGCCGAGGCGGCCGGCCTTTTCGCGATCGATCGTGATGTCGACGCGCAAACCGCCGTCCTGCGCCTCCGACGCCACCTCGCGCAGCTGCGGATCGGCGCGCAGCCGGGTGACCAGCCGGTTCGCCCAGGCGCTGACGTCGGCGGCATCGGTGCCGGCGAGCGTATACTGAAAGAGCGCACGCGAAGCCCGCGTCGAAATCTGGATGTCCTGCACCGGCTGGAAATAGATGATGATGCCGGGGACCGCAGCGACCTTTCGCCTGAGCCGCTCCACCACGTCCAGGACGAAGCTCGCGCGTTCGTCGCGCAACTTGAGCGTGATGGCGAGGCGGCCAGCATTGGGCGTCGCATTCATCGGCGTAACGCCGACCACGGAAACGACGCCAGTGACATCAGGATCGGTGCGGATTTCCTTGACGACGTTCTGCTGCAGCCGCTGCATTTCGGCGAACGAGACCTCGGGCCCTGCTTCCGTCACCGCCGTGATCAGGCCTGATGTCCTGGATCGGGAGGAAACCCTTCGGGATGACGATGTAAAGCCAGATGGTGGCGGCGAGGGTGAGCGCTGTCACCGCGAGCGTCGCCCGCTCGTGCCGCAGCACCCATTGGAGGCTCGCGTGATAGGCGTCGACCGCCCGTTCCACTGCGCCGTTGAGCCGCCGCGTCAGCGCGCCGACAAAACGCACGCCGCCCTCGTGCCGCAGTAGCCGGCTGCACATCATCGGCGTCAGCGTCAATGACACCACTGCCGAGGTGATGACCGCGATCGTGAGCGTCAGCGCAAATTCGCGGAACATGCGCCCGACGATGCCGGTCATGAACAAGAGCGGAATGAACACCGCGACCAGCGACACGGTGAGCGAAATCACCGTGAAGCCGATCTCTTGGGCGCCGAGCAACGCCGCATCGAACGGGGCTTCGCCCTCTTCCATGTGGCGGACGATGTTTTCGATCATGACGATGGCGTCGTCGATCACGAAGCCGGTGCCGATGGTCAGTGCCATCAGCGACAGATTGTCGAGGGAGAAGCCGCAGAACCACATCACAGCGAAGGTCGCGATGAGGGACAGCGGCAGCGCCACCCCGGCGATGATCGTAGCCCGCACCGAGCGCAGGAAGATGAACACCACCATCACGACGAGGGCGACGCTCAGCACCAGCGTGAACTGGACGTCGCGGACCGAGGCCCGGATCGTGCCGGTCCGGTCCTGCACCACGGTGAGCGAGATGCCCTTGGGCATCGCGCGCTGCAGGCGCGGCAGCTCCTGGCCAATGCGGCGGACGGTATCGATGACATTCGCGCCGGGCTGGCGCTGCACATCGATGATGACGGCCGGCATGCCATTGAACCAGCCGCCGACCTTCTCGTTCTCGAGCCCGTCGATGACGTTCGCCACATCGCTCAGCATGACCGGCGAGCCGCCGCGATAGGCGATGATCAGGGTACGATAGGCGCCGATGCCAGTGATCTGGTCGTTGGAGGCGATGGTGTAGGACTGCTGGGCACCGTCGAACGAGCCCTTCGGTCCTGCCACGTTGGCCGCGACGATCGCGGTGCGCAAGTCTTCGAGCGCGATGCCGTAGGCGGCGAGCCGGGCGAGATCGGCCTGGATACGAATCGCCGGCTTGAGCCCGCCCTGCACAGAGACGTGGCCGACGCCGGCCACCTCGCTCAACCGCTGGCCGATCAAGGTGTCGGCGAGGTCGCTCATCTGGCGGAGCGAGATCGTGGACGAGGTGAGCGCGAGCGTGATCACCGGCACGTCGGCCGGGTTCACCTTGGAATAGACCGGCGGGTAAGGCAGGTTGCGCGGCAATGTCGAGCCGGCCGCGTTGATTGCAGACTGCACGTCCTGGGCCGCGGCATCGATATCGCGGTTGAGGTCGAACTGAAGCGTGATCTGGCTGACCCCGTAGGAACTGGACGAAGTCATGGTGGCCAACGCGGGGATTTGCCCGAACTGCCGCTCCAGCGGCGCGGTGACGAGCGAGGCCATGGTCTCGGGATTGGCGCCCGGAAGCTGCGTCGTCACCTGGATTGTGGGGAAATCCACCTGCGGCAGCGAGGCGATCGGAAGCAGGGCATAGCCCAGGAGCCCGCCCAGCATCACGGCAACGCCCAGCAGCGAGGTTGCGATCGGTCGATGAATGAAGGGCGTCGAGACGCTCATGCCGCTAACCGCCGGCGCGATTGCGGCGCTCCCGGCCTTCGCGTTGTCCTTGCCCGGGCTGCGGTCCGGCCGTTTGTCCCTGCGCAGGGGCCCCGGGCGCCGATTTTTCGCTCGACCCTTTTTCGGCAGCCTGCGCGCCACCTGCAGGCGCGGCATTTGCGGTCGGCGCGTTGCGCGGCTGCTTCCGCCGACGCTCGCTGCCGGCCGGGCGCGTCAGATCTTCTTCGCTGCCGATGGTGATCTTGGTGCCGTCGGTAAGTTGAGCGAACCCGGTGGTGACTACGCGATCACCTTCGGCGATGCCGTCGCCGATGACCGCCTGGGTATCGTCCTGCTGGATCACTTTGACCGGATGCACCGCGACCGTGTCGTCGTCCTGCGCGGTGTAGGCGAAGGTGCCATTGGGCCCGCGTTGGACCGCGGCCGTGGGCACCACGATGACCTGCGGCAGCGTATCGACGAGAAGCTTCACGTTGACGAACTGGCCGGGCCAGAGCTGCAGGTCGGCGTTGGGAAACTCCGCTTTGAGCTTCACGGTGCCGGTGGTCTGATCGACCTGGTTGTCGATCACCTGCAGCGTCCCGCGATCGACCACGGTCCGATTATCGTCGCCCAGCGCCTGCACCGAGAGCGCGCCCTTGGCGAAGGCCTTGTTGACGTGGGCAAGTTCCTGCTGCGGCAGCGTGAAGATCAGCGCAATCGGCTTGATCTGGGTAATGACGACGACGCCGGTGGTGTCGGTCGCATGAACGATGTTGCCTGCATCGATCTGGCGGATGCCGGTGCGTCCCGCGAGCGGCGCCGCGATCTTGGTGTAGGACAAGGTCGCCTTGGCGTTTTCGATGGCGCCCTGATCGGAGCGCACCTGCGCTTCAAGCTGCGCCACCAGCGCCTTCTGCGTGTCGTATTGCTGCTTGGTCGCGGAATTGGTAACCGCGAGCTTCACATAGCGCTCGAGGTCGAGGCGCGCATTTGCAAGCTGCGCTTCATCCATCGCCTTCTTGGCGACGGCTTGATCGTATTGAGCCTGATAGATGGTCGGGTCGATGTCAGCGAGGACGAAATCCTGCTCGACGTCCTGCCCTTCCTTGAAATTGACGCTCATCAGCTTGCCGTCGACCTGCGCGCGCACGGTGACGGTGTTGAGCGCGCGGACGGTGCCGACGCCGTCGAAAAACACCGGCACGTCGGCTTTGTGCGCGACAGCGGCCAACACCGGCACCGGTCCGTCGCCGCGCGGACCGCCGCGGCCGGCGCGACCGCCGGTCGCCTGCTGCTGGGCCGGAAGATATTTCGCGATCGCTTGCGGCAAATACGGCGCAATCGATTGCGGCGCGTAGAAATAGATCGCGGCACCAACACCGACGAGGATGACGATGAGCCCGATCACCCAACCCCGTCGCCGCCGTGGCTGGCCCAGGGCGGGCGCAAGTTGCAGTGCCGACTTATCGATGAGATCGGTTTTCAAGCAGGTCTCCGTCGACTGGCGCGGCCGCCGCCGCGCGGACGCAAGCGCCTCGCGCCACGTCACTCCGGTGATAAATCCCCCTGCCCAATTCTCCGCCCCGCGTCAGCGCTGCACCTCCCGTCCCGAATTTCGCGCCTAACGGTGATAGCCTATCCGGCTGCCATAATCATCGGCAATCGCGATCAATGAGCCAAGTTCGATACGGCTCTCGCCGCACCGCCCGCCAAGACCATCCGAATTCGACCGCATTGCGGCGCCGCACCGCGCTCGTTGCGCGGCGCATCCCGTTCGCGCTCTGGTCGCGCGATCAATCGTCGTCAAGTTTGCCGATGTGATGCTGGGCGTAGAGCTCGAGGCCGAGACGATTGACGAGTTCAAGCTGGGTTTCGAGGAAGTCGATATGGTCTTCCTCGTCACTCATCAGCTTTTCGAACAGGTCGCGCGTCACATAATCCTTGACGGCGTGACAATGTGTAGCGGCTTCCTGGTAGAGCGTGCGCGCCGCGATCTCAAGCGCGAGATCGCAATCCAGCACTTCCTTCACCGTCTGGCCGATGTGCAGGGGGTCGAGCACCTGCATGTTCGGAAAGCCATCGAGGAAGATGATGCGATGCACCAGCTTGTCGGCGTGCTCCATCTCTTCGATCGATTCCTTGCGCCATTTCTTCGCAAGCGACTCGTAGCCCCAGTTCTCCAGCAAGCGATAGTGCAGCCAGTACTGGTTGACGGCCGTGAGTTCGTGCCGCAACGCCTTATTGAGGTAATCGATGACGGTTGCATCTCCGCGCATGGCTTATCTTCCGCTGCTGGCTGCCGCTTCGGCAGGAGTCGAAGCCCCAGATTATAGCAATTCTAAATTATAGCAATTCTAAAGTAGTAGAGCCCGTTTCCGCGGGGACAGTCTGGGGGCCACCCAAATGCGTCATTCCGTTGATTGAACGGGCAGGAACTTCCGGGAGAGGAATTACAGGCTACGGGCAACACGTCAGCGGCAGCAGCGCGCCTCTTTGGCGGCACCTTCAACCGCTTCGTCCATGATCCGGCGGATCGTCCGCGCGCAGCGTCCGCATTCCGCACTGCAACCAAGGCAGCGATAGACCTCACTGGTGCCGCGCACGGTGCGTTCGGCCGTGACTGACCGGACCTGGTGGTCCGAAATGACGTTGCATGAACACACGATCACAGCGTCTCTCCCAGTCGGATCGCCTTCGGGGGATTTGGTGTTGTGCACCTGGTCGAAATGCACGCCAGCCCGACGCGATTTTCTTGCCACGCCAAAAGCCGGACCAGCAAGAGCTATGATATGAAATCGTTCTAAGGTGTTTGCGCCAGATCAAGATCGGCTGGCAACGTTAATAAGATGCGTGGGGCCAACCATTTGGTTGGCGCCACGCCGACACCGACACCGGAAACTGATCTTTAGCGCGCCGCTTTGTTTGCAGTTGCGCAGTCGCGCCGCCGTGGTCACAGGGCAAAAACGAACAGCATCGTTTGATTGCGCATATCGCGCAGCTCGGGCGTGTTGACGAGCGTCAGCCGGGCGAACAAGCCGAGACCCGCCAGCACGGCGACGTACTGCTTGCCGCCGACCGCAAACGTCATGGGCGGCGCGTTGATGCCGATTCCGACGTTGATTTTCCACAGCTGTTCGAGGGTGACGTCGTCGAGGGCGACCAATGATCCATCGATCAAGCCGGTGAATATCAGCCCGCCCGCGGTCGACAGCGCCGCGCTGCTGTTCGGATACGGCATCCGCAGCTTGGTCTTGACCTCGCCGCTGAACGGATCGGCGACGATGATCTCCAATTCGTTGCGCTCGGTATATTTCGAGCCACCGTGCAAGAAGCCGCCAAGCGGCGTCCGTCCGGAATTCGGATTGAGCGTGATCTCGTCACAGCCCGGTCGCGTCGGGATGTAGAGAAGCTTGGTGCGCGGACTGTAGGACGCCGACCAGAAATTGTTGCCGCCGTCGTGCGATGGGCACAGCTTCTTGGTCGGATCGGTCAACGTCTGCGTCTGCACGCCCGAATAGACCTGGACATCCCGGGTCGGGTCATAATCGATCGGCAGCCCCGTCTTCTGGTCGATACCTTTCGTCCAGGTGATCGGCGACATGTAGGGCTTCGCCAGCACCGGCTGGCCGTTCGCCCGCTCGAACGAATAGAGAAACCCATTGCGGGCCGAGTGGGTGACGAGCTTGTGGGGCTGGCCGGCAATCTGTCCGTCGATGAGAATGTGAGTTCCGGCGGCATCGTAGTCCCACATGTCGCCCGGCACGTACTGGTGGTACCAGTTCATCTTGCCGGTGTCGGGATTCCAGGAAATCAGGCTGTCGGTGTAGAGATTGTCGCCGGGCCGATAGTAGGGATCATACATCGGCGCCGGATTGCCGGTTCCCCACAGCACCTGATCGGTTTCGACGTCGTACGAGCCGGTGACCCACATGCCGCCGCCGCCGGTCTGCCAGGCGTTGTTCGTGCCTTTCCAGGTCTCCGAGCCCGGCTCGCCCGGCGCCGGCACCACGTATTTGCGCCACACCTGCTTTCCGGTCGCGGCATCGAGCGCGGCGATGTAGTCGCGCACCGCCTTGTCGCCGCCGGCGGCGCCGACGATGATCTTGTCCTTGACCGCGAGCGGCGCCGCGGTGAACTGCAACTCCACTTGACCGTCGGCCATGTTTGTTTCCCACACGACCTTGCCGGTCTCCTTGTTGGTAGCGATCACCCGCGGCGGATAGCTCGCGACACTGACGACAAGATTGCCCCACAGTGCGACGCCGCGATTGGTGGTAGGCAGCTTCTCCTGTCCAGGATCCATGCGCCACACGATGCGGCCGATGTCGCCCGACCGGCCGTCGATCTTGTAGACGACGCCCCACTGGTCGGAGATGTAGAGGTAGCCGTCTTCCGCGAGCGGCGTCGCCTCGAGGTTTTCGTTGGCAGACGTGCCTCCGAGCGCCACCGCATAGGCGAGCTTCAGCGACTTGACGTTGGTCTTGCTGATGGCGTCGAGCGGCGAATACCGCTGCGCATCATAGGTGCGGTGGTTCATCAGCCAGTTCTGCGGCTCCCCGTCGGGGTGGCTCAGCCGGTCCGGGGTCACATCGGCCGCGCCCGCCGGCATAGCCAGCATCGCGCTCGTGAGGAGAGTCGTCGCAGACAAACCAATCCTGCGATTGCGGGTCATGGTGGTCCTCCCTGGATTTTTATAGCGAGGCCAGAGTAGGCGATGGTCCAAAGAGGTAAAAGCCACCGCAAATTAAAAGTTGGCTGCCGCCCGTCGCATCGCCCGCGCGGAAGCACTCCTACAAGAAACTCATTGGGTCGACGTCAACATCGAGTTTGACCCCCGTCGCGGCCTTGGGCGCCTGGCGCAGCCAGTCGCGCAGGTAGGCGGAGAGGTCGAAGGCGCGCGGCGCCTTCACGAGCAGCCGGAAGCGATGGCGGCCGCGCACCACGGCGATCGGCGCTTCGGCGGGACCGAGGACGCGCACCTCATCTGCGCCCGGCGCGCTGCCGACGAGGCGGCGCGCGAAACCTTCGGCCGATGGACGGTCGGGGCCTGAAATCACAAGGCTCGCCAGCCTGCCGAACGGCGGATAGTGCAAGCTTTCCCGCGCAGCAATCTCGCTGGCGTAAAAGGCTTCGCGATCGCCGGCGATCAGCGCCTTCATCACCGGATGTTCGGGCTGATGCGTCTGCAGGAAGCCATGGCCGCGGCCACTCTCCCGGCCGGCGCGCCCCGCCACCTGATGCAGCAATTGGAACGTGCGCTCGGCAGCGCGCGGATCGCCGTTGGCGAGGCCGAGGTCGGCATCGACGATGCCGACGAGGTTGAGCTTCGGGAAATGATGCCCCTTGGCGACAAGCTGGGTGCCGATCACGATATCAACGCGGCCTTCGGCGACCTCGTTCAGTTCCTCGCGCATGCGCTCGGGAGTCGCGACAAGATCGCTCGACAGCACGAGGATCTTGGCGCCGGAAAACAGCGCGGCAGCTTCCTCCTCCAGACGCTCGACACCCGGCCCGCACGCGACGAAGCTGTCGGCCGCCTGGCATTTCGGACACGTCGGCGGTCGCGGCTGGGCAAAGCCGCAATGGTGGCAGACGAGCTGGCGCCGGAACCGGTGCTCCACCAGCCAGGCATCGCAGTGCGGGCAGGACAAGCGAAAGCCGCAAGCGCGACACAGCGTGAGCGGCGCGTAGCCGCGGCGATTGAGAAAGAGCAGCGCCTGCTCCTTACGCTCGAGCGCGATCTTCACCGCTTCGGCAAGCCGCGGCGCAACGTAACGGCCGCGCGGCGGGCCTTCGCGGGTGAGATCGATCGCTTCGATTGCCGGAAGCTGCGCGCCGCCGAAGCGTTCCGGCAGATGCAGGCGGCGATAACGCCCGCGCCGCGCGTTGACCTCGGTCTCGACCGACGGCGTCGCCGACGCAAGCACCACCGGAAATCCGCCGATATGCCCGCGCACCACGGCCATGTCGCGGGCGTGGTAATGGACGCCGTCCTCCTGCTTGTAGGCCGCATCATGCTCCTCATCGACGACGATGAGGCCGAGGTCGGCGTAGGGCAGGAACAGCGCCGAGCGCGCGCCGACCACGACGGCGACCTCGCCTTCCGCCACCGCATGCCAGGTGCGGGCGCGGCGGCGCGGGGCAAGCTCGGAGTGCCACTCCGCAGGGCGCACCCCGAAGCGCGCGGCGAAGCGGTCGAGGAACTGCGCGGTAAGCGCAATCTCGGGCATGAGGATCAGGCTCTGGCGGCCGCGCCGGATCGCTTCGGCGACCGCTTCGAAATAGACCTCCGTCTTGCCCGAACCGGTGACGCCGTCGACAAGGATGACGCCATAAGCACCGGCGGCAACCATTTCGCGCAAGGTCGCGGCGGCAGCCGCCTGTGCCGCCGTAAAATCCGGCAAGGCGAACGCGGGGTCGGGGGGGGCTGCGATCGGCTCCGCCGCCAATTCCAGTACGTCGAGTGTGCCCTCGTCGATGAGGCCGTCGAGCACGCCGGCCGATACGCCCGCTTCGTGCGCCGCCTCGCTCTTGCCGCGCGCGATGCCGTCGGCAAGAAGCGCAAGCACGCGGGCGCGCGCCCCGGTCATGCGCTGGGGCGGCGGCCCGGCGAGGCGGACGCCGACGCGCACGCGCTCCGGTCCCAGATGCTCGCCCATGCGCAGCGCCATCCGCAGCACCATCCCGCGCGCGCCGAGCGTGTAGCCCGCGACCCAGTCGATGAACTTGCGCAACTCCGGCTTGAGCGGCGGAACGTCGAGCTTGCCGGCGACCTCCTTCAGCCGGTTGTCGAGGCGCGGATTGGGCGCCGGATTATCGGCCCACACGACGGCGGTGCATTCCCGCGTTCCGAGCGGCACCCGGACGAGATCGCCGGGCGCGAGTTCGAACTCCGCCGGCACCCGATAGGAATAAGGATGGTCGAGCGCGACCGGCACGAGCACGTCGACGATGCGCTTAGCCATTGTTGCGGGCGGCCGATTCGCGGGATTAAGGAAGCTCACACGAAGGGGAGCGATAATGGGCGAAGTGTCAAGGCTGGCGGACGTATTGCGACATCATGGGCGCGCGTAGACAGAAAGAGCCAGAACGCGAATTACCGTTCACGGCGCCGGATGTCGCCGGCGCGATCACCCAGTGGCTCGCGCATCTCGGCGCGGAGCGGCGGATGTCGCCCAAGACGCTCGAAGCCTATGCCCGCGATGTGCGGCAGTTCCTCGCCTTCCTGGCCGGCCACTTCGGCCAGCGCGTGACGCTTTCGATGCTGCGCGAACTCACCCCGCAGGATGTGCGCGCCTTTATGGCACATCGCCGCACTGACGGCGCCGGCGGCCGGACGCTGATGCGCGCACTCGCCGGCGCCCGCTCGTTCGGACGATTTCTCGAGCGCGAGGGCAATGGCAAGGTCGGTGCGCTCGCCGCGATCCGTGCCCCCAAGATCGAAAAGACGCTACCCAAGCCGCTCGCGGTCGCGCCGGCCCGGCGCGTTGCCGATTCCGCGTTGCGCGCCGGGGAGGAACGCGAGCCCTGGGTGCTCGCGCGCGACGCCGCCGTGCTGGCACTGCTCTACGGCTCGGGACTGCGCATTTCCGAAGCGCTTGGCCTCAAGGTGAAGGATATCCCCGAGCCCGGCCGCGGCAATTCCATCGTGGTGAAAGGGAAAGGCAACAAGACCCGGATGGTACCGGTGCTCGCCCCGGTACTGCGGCTCATCGCCGACTACATGATGCTGTGCCCTTATGATCTCGCGCCAGACGGTCCCGCTTTCGTCGGGGCCAAGGGGGGGCCCCTGTCGCCGCGCATCATCCAGCTTGTGATGGAACGGCTGCGCGGCGTCCTCGACTTACCGGAGACCGCGACGCCCCATGCCTTGCGGCACTCGTTTGCGACCCACCTTCTTGCGCGCGGCGGCGACCTGCGCTCGATCCAGGAATTGCTCGGCCACGCCTCGCTGTCGACAACACAGATCTATACCGCGGTCGACACCGAGCGGCTGATGGAGGTCTATCGCAACACCCATCCGCGCGGACGCTGACGCCCTGACGAGTCACGTCGTTGTGGTATATGTGCGATAGTTGCCTGTGACATCTGCTTTGCCCATTGTGGCGCGCCTTTTTTGATTCTGGGGGTGAACATGCCTGAAGCGCACGAACAGCTCGAACATGCCGAACACGCGCAACACGCGGCGCACGACAACAAGAAGATCGCGCTTGTGATCGCGATCCTGGCCCTGATGCTCGCGTTTTCCGAGACGCTCGGGAAAGGCGCGCAGACCGAAGCGTTGAGCCTCAACATCAAGTCGTCCGACACCTGGAATTTCTTCCAGGCGAAGACGATCCGCCAAACGGCAATCCGCACGGCTGCGGAAGGCGCGACGGTTCAATTGCCAATGGCGACCAGCGCCGAGGTCAAAGACGGAATTTCGAAGCAGATCGAACGGTGGAACGCGACCGTCGCGCGCTATGAGTCCGATCCCAAGGAAAAGGACGGGCGCAAAGAGCTGCGCGCCGCCGCCGAAGGATTGGAGCATGAACGCGACACCATGCTCTCAAAGTATCACAATTATGAGCTTGCTTCGGCGGCGTTCCAGATCGGCATCGTGCTGTGCTCGGCCGCCGTCATCACCGGGATGGTGATATTGGCGTGGTTTGCCGGCGGCATCGCAGTGATCGGTGCCGGCTTCATGGCGCTCGGACTGTTTGCTCCGCACCTCCTTCATTTGGGGTGACAGACACACGTGCCGGGTTTGCCGCGGCACGATCGGCGCTGACTTCTATGCAGACGATCCCTCTCGCAGCATCTCCTTGAGCCGGAAGTGCTGGACCTTGCCCATGGCGTTGCGCGGCAGCGCATCGAGAAAAACGTACTCGCGCGGCACTTTGAATCGCGCCAGGCGCGCGAGACAATGGGCTTCGAGCTGGGCAGCATCGACCTCGCAGCCCGCGCGGCGGGTGATACAGGCGACGGGCACTTCCTGCCATTTCGGATCAGGCCGTCCGATGACGGCGGCCTCGACAACATCCGGGTGTTCCAGCAGCGCACGCTCGATCTCGGCGGGATAAATATTCTCGCCGCCGGAAATCATCATGTGCTTCTTGCGGTCGCGCACATAGAAATGCCCATCGGCATCGCGCTCGCCGATATCGCCGGTGAAGTACCAGCCTTCGCGCAGTGCCTCAGCGGTTGCGGCCGTATTGCCCCAATATTCGAAGAACACGTTGGGTCCACGCACCGCAATCTCGCCGGTCGCTCCCGCCGGCAACTCGCGGCCGGCCTCATCGACGATGCGCGCCTCGCAGGCGAGACCCGGCAATCCCGTCGAGCCGGGCCGGCGCCAATCGCCGGCGAGGCGTGTGTAGATCGCAATCGGCGACGTCTCGGTCGCGCCGTAGACCTGCAGCACCGGGACGCCGCGCGCGACGAAGGGATCAATCAAGGGCTGCGGCACTTGCGTCGAGCCGGTGGTGATGGCGCGCAAGCTCGCGAGATTCGCTGCGCCAAAACGCGGATGCTCGATGATCGCCTGGAGCGTCGTCGGCACCAGCACCGTCAAAGTGGGCCGATCGTTTGCGATGGCATCGAGCGTCGCGCCGGGCGCAAAGCGCGGGTGCAGCGTGACGGTGGCGCCGACCTGCAGTGCCGGCGTGGTCTGGATGTTGAGGCCGCCTACGTGAAACAGCGGCAGCACGGTGAGGATATGGTCCGCTGCCGTCATGTCATGCATGTGCTGGCTCATGACGGCGTTCCAGACGAGCGCGTCCTGGCGCAGCACCGCGCCTTTCGGGCGGCCGGTGGTGCCGGAGGTGTAGACCACGAGCAGCGGATCGGCGAAATCCACGTGCGGGTTGCGTCCGTCACCCGACGCCGCAGCGAGCAGCTCCTCAAGCGAGACCGCACCGTCGGGCACGAAATCGAGCCCGACGATCCGTACATCAGGCAGCGCCATCTTGAGCGGCGCGATCACGTCGGCAAAGGTTTGCTCGACGACCAGCGCCTTCACCGAGGCGTCGCACAGGATGTAAATCTGTTCCGGCACCGCGAGCCGCCAGTTGAGCGGCACCAGCATGGCGCCAAGCCGCGCGCAAGCGTAGAGCAGCACGAGATAGTCGGGATGATTGGCGGCAAGGATCGCGACGCGATCGCCGTGGCCGACGCCAAGACCCGATTTCAGCGCGCGAGCGGCGTTCGCGATGCGGCCGGCGAGACCCGCGTAATTCAGCGCCGCGCCGGCAAAGCAGATCGCCGGCTTGTCGGGCGTAAAGCTTGCGTTGCGATCGATGAGATCGGAGAGGTCCACATCATTCGTCCTTCTCGCCCGGCGCGTAGAGGCATTCGCGGCCGAGCCGGTCGACGCAGATCTCCGCGGTCCACGGCAGCATCAGCGAACCGCAGCGGCTGTCGCGGTAGATGCGCTCCAGCGCAAGGTCCTTGAGCATGGATTGCCCGCCGCAGGTGCGGATCGCCTTGGCCGCAAGGGCGTTGGCGTTCTCCATCACGGAATATTGCGCGGCATAGGCCCGCAAGACTTGATCCCTGGTGGGATTGGCGCGCGCCTCGGTGATCGCCTGGAACCAGATGGCCTTGGTCTGCTCCAGCATGATCCGCATCTCGGCAACGGCGATCTGCTTCGTCGGAAACATGCGCCGCTTCACCGGCGGCGTGCCGGGCAATTCGCCGCGCAGGTAGCGCACCGTGAAGTCATAGGCCGCCTGGGCAAGCCCCATGTAGGTCGGCGACAGCGTGAGAAACATGTGCGGCCAGGATGTCGCGGCGCGAAAATAGACGCCGTGCGGCATCAGCATCTCCTCCTCCGGCACGAACACGTCCGTGAAGGTGAGGGTACGCGAGACCGTGCCGCGCATGCCAAGCGGGTCCCATGGCCCGCTGACCGCAACGCCGGGCGCCTTCGCCGCGATCGCGAGGTAGAGCGTATTGCGCCGGCTTGCGGCTTCGCCTTCACCGCGCTCGGTGCAGAGCACGCCATAGTAATCGGCCGCGCCCGAGAGCGAGGCAAAGATTTTCTTGCCGTTGACGACAAAGCCGCCGGCGACGGGCTTCGCTTCGGTGCCGAACGCGACGACGCCCGCGGCCGCAGCGCCCCCTTCGGAGAATGGCTGCGAATAGAGCGCGCCGTCGGCGACGATGCGCCGGTAATGCAGGCTGCGCCGCGCCGCATGGCTTGCGCGCTCCTCCGCCGTCATCTTGAGATCGTCGGCAAGCGCACCCGTCCATAGGGTCGAGCACACGTGCATGTTCCAGGACAATGCGGTCGCGCCGCAGTAGCGGCCCAGTTCGGCGGCGGCGATGCAGTAGGTCGCGAAGCTCGCGCCGAGACCGCCGTCGCGCTTGGGCACGCAGATGGCGAGCAGGCCCTCGCCGTGCATGTCGCGGAAGTTCTCGATCGGGAAGGTCGCGTCGCGGTCGTGCTTTGCGGCACGCGGCGCCAGCACGCGGGCGCCGAACGCCCGCGCCCGCTCGATCAGCGCGGCGTCTTCCGCTGCGATACGGAAGGCCGCGGGATCGAATAGCGGCGCGTCAGGCGCATCGTTTGCGGCGCTCACGGCGTCACCTCGGCGTCAACCACAGCATGCCGCAGGAAATCGAGCACCGCGCGATCGAATGCTGCCGGCGCCTCGAGGTTGGGCAGATGACCCACGCCCGGCAGGCACACATAGGTCGCCCCCGGAATGCGGCCGGCCATCCGCTCCATCACAGGCGCCGGTGCATTGCGATCGTGCTCGCCCGCGAGGCACAGCACCGGGACGCGAATGGCGCCGTGTGCCGCGCGCTCGTCAAAGCCGACAAGGCAGTGGACCGCAGCGCGATAAGTCTGCGGCGAGGTCGCTGCCATCACTTCGATCGCGAGCGCGCGGCCGGCGGGATCGGGTGCAGGGCCGACCATCTGGTCGACGATATCCGGCGCGATCTCCGCCATGGTGCGGCCGGCATCGAGCGGCCCCAAACGATCGGCGACGAATTTGCGCTGGAAATCCCCGGTCGGATTGCCGAAGGCCGCGCTGGTGCAGCACAAGACCGCGGCGCGATACGCGTCGGGCCGTCGGCGCAGCGCGGTCTGCACCACCATTCCGCCCAGCGAGTGGCCGACCAACACCGGACGCGCGAGGCCCGCCCGTTCGACGGCGACTTCGATGTCCGCTGCAAGCTCATCGAAAGTCACGGCCGCGACCGGCGCCCGCGCGCCGAACCCCGGCAGGTCGAGGGCGACCGGCGCAAAGCCGGCCGCGTCAAAACTTGCAAGCTGCGGCGTCCAGACCAGGGCCGAGCCGCCGATCCCGTGGAGGAAGACGACGGGAATCCGCCGCGTCACGCCGCCAGATTGCCGAACTTGATGAGGTTCGCCTTCTGCCGCTCGTTACGCGGCGGCAGCTTGAACAAGCGCGCCGCGGTACCGCCGAGAATGTTGTGCTTCGCCTTCTCCGACAGGAACGGCAGGTCGTAGATGGTCGACGGCAGATCG
Source organism: uncultured Alphaproteobacteria bacterium (assembly GCA_963787675.1). Taxonomy (GTDB): domain Bacteria; phylum Pseudomonadota; class Alphaproteobacteria; order Rhizobiales; family Xanthobacteraceae; genus JAJPKK01. The sequence goes on from CAWBDV010000005.1 coordinate 188,875, forward strand.
AAGGAGGATCATGCGATTGGTCCAGTTGGCGTCGTGCTGGTAGAACTCGGTCTTGGCGTTTCCCTCGGGCACACCGTTGAAGTCGGCGAAGAGGTCGAACTGGTCCTCTGTCGCCTTTTGGTCGGCCGCGCTGCGACGCAGTAGGTCGTCGATCAGAACCTTGGGATGAACTTTTTCCTGGATGTAGATCGGCGGCGCATGCGTGACCAGATCCGACCAGTCCTGCTCGTCCTTGCCGCGCCAGACCAATTGCGGGTCCAGGTCGCGGTTGCGGCGCTCGTATGCAACCCGGATGGGGCTTTGCTGCTCCTTGTGCATCACGGACTGGAATTCGGCGGTCGGAATATTTTTGCGCGAAGCCTCTTCGTGGGTGAGTGTCTCGACGGTCTTCTTCTTCTCCGGCTTTGGCGTTTTCTGTCCATACGGTTGCGCGCCTGCGCGCACGACGGATTCGATCATCTTGTTGAACTCTGGTTCGACCTTCGCTTCGAAGTCGGCTTGGATCTGGTAGGCGTCGGTGAACTCGGCGAACGCCCAGCGGCCGTACTGGCCGTTGTTGTTCACTCCAGGCACCCAGTAAGTGTCCATGGTGGCCTTCTTCTCCTTGGCGTCTTCGCGCCGGTAACCTTTGATCTCGACGATCAGGTGCAGAAGGTCGTCGTCGCCGTGTCCATCGTCCACCAGCACAATGAAATCCGGAAGGTACTTTCGCGTTTCCGAGCCGTAGCGATAGGGCACTTCCAGCCCGAGGTTGTGATTCTTGACGTATGCCTTCACGCGCGGGTGGGATTCGGCCACGCGGCAGAACTCGGCCTCCCAGTCGCTATCGAGGATCACCCAGTTGATGTGGCACCGGCGGGCGTCGGTCTGCCAGCGGTCGCGTTCGCGAGGTGTTGAACTTCACGTGAGCGGTGGAGCCGACGGGATTGTAAGGATCGAGCACGGCTTTGATGGGGCTGGTGCCGACCAGGGATCGCGTGATGGCGGCGGTGATCCGTTCGCAGGCCATGTTCCCCAGATCCGGGTACAGGAGCTGGGCCGGCTTGGTGCCGCCCTTGCACACCAGGTAGTTATCGAGCCACTGCTTGGTGATGCGCTTGAGTTGCCCGAATAGGTGGAGCTTTGGGTCTTCGCCGGCGTCGCGCCACTTGGTGTAAACCAAGCGTTTGGTCAGGTGGAAGAGCACCGTGGATATCCGCATGTCGTCCAGGTGTTCCAGGCTGAGTTCGACACCCTCGCCGATGATGCCTTCGTTCTTCGTGATGGATGGGCCGACCAGGTCGGGGGTCAGCTCCAGGATGGAATCGTCATTGAACTTGGCGGTGAGGCGCTCCTCGGGCAGTTCCACCCGGTAGCCGGCGACGCGCGGGAATCGGATTTCGAGCGCGTCGCGGTCGGGGCGGATGGCCTTCACTTGGATGGTTTCGCGGGGCGGCTGCACCGGAGCGATGACCGGCTTCGCCGTGAAATCGAATGGAATCCCCAGCACGTCCGCGTATTCGACGTTGAACTTGTTGTCTTCGTTGAGATCGTAGGACTGGCGGCGAAGCGCCCGGCCAATGACCTGTTCGCAGAGGAGCTGCGTGCCGAAAGCGCGCACGCCGAGAACGTGGGTGACGGTGTTGGCGTCCCAGCCTTCCGTGAGCATGGAGACCGAGACGACGCAGCGGATCGATTCGCCGAGCCGGCCTTGTTTGCCCACGGTGTTCATGACTTCGCGGAGCAGTTCCTGATCGGTGATGTTTTCGGCCTGCTGGCGGTCGCCGGTCCGCTCGATGATCTCGCGGCGAAAGCGGTCGATCTCGTCGGCCGCCATGGCGCGGAAGTTGTCGTCCAGCGCGTCGCCGGATTCGATTTGTTCGCTATCGATCAACAGCGTGTTGGGCCGGGCGAGCGGGTTGCCGTGCTCGTCGAAATTCCGGAAGAGCGCCAGGCGCCCGTTCTCCAGCGTGGTTGATCCGTCCTCATTCTGTCGATGGAAGCCGGAGATGTAGTCGTAAACCAGCTTGGATGTGGACGTGTTGTTGCAGACGATGATGAAGCAGGGAGGGACCCGGACCCCGTGTTTGATCCACTCCGCATACGTCTTTTCGTAGTGACCGTAGAGCGCCTCCAAGGCCGTGGTCAGCGGCATCGGCAGGTTAAGCGGATCTAGAGTCTCTGCCTTGCCTCGCCCCTTCTTGGGCATCTTCGTACGGATATGCTCCCAGAGGTTTCGGAACTTCGGCATGTCCCCGCCGGGGATGTTGTCGGCAACCGGCACACGCGGAAGCTTGACGATTCCGCATTCGATGGCGTCCATCAGCGAGAAGTCGCTCATCGTCCACGGGAACAGCGTCCCTTCGGCGTAGCCCGAGCCGCGCAGGAAGAACGGCGTCGCCGACAGGTCCATCACCCGAGTTATGCCGAGCTTGCGCTTGACGATTTCAAGGCCGGAGATCCAGAGCCGGGCGGCTTCGTTGTTTTTCTTGGCCTCTTCCTTGTCATCGCCCTTCAGATCGCTGATCTCGTCTACTTCGGGCTTTGCGCGGTAACAGTGATGAGCCTCGTCATTGAGCACGAGGATGTTCTTCAGGCCCATCAGGCCGGGCATCACTCGCTGGATCATCTGTCCTTCGGTTTCCAGCGTGTTCAGTTCTTCGCCGCGACCCTGGAGCAGGGAACGGCCGCCCTTGGAAAGCTCGACGCGCTCACGAAGCTTGAAGGCGTGGTAGTTCGTGATGACGATCTTGGCGCGATCGAGCTCGCCGAGCATGTCGCCGGGAACCAACTCCCGGTCTTTGTAGTAGCTGTCCGGATCGTTCGGCTGGAGCACGCGGAGCCGGTCGCGGATGGTCAGGCCCGGCGTCACGACGAGAAAGCCGCGGGTGAATCGGCTGCTGCCGGGCTGGCGGACGGCGTTGATCGTCTGCCAGGCAATGATCATCGCCATGACGGTGGTCTTGCCGGCGCCGGTGGCGAGCTTCAGCGCGAGACGCATCAGTTCCGGGTTGGCGCCGTTGTTGGCATCGGCGAGGTGCTCCAGAAACCGCTTGCCCGGTCTTGCCCAATTGCGGAGCGACCTCGGTCAGCCAGATGGCGGTTTCAACAGCTTCGATCTGACAGAAGAAGGGTCGAACATCGCTGAACTTGTGATGCCGCCAATGTTGGAGGAGACGCTGGGTATCGGGCGTGACTTTCCAGTCGTTGGGATTCGAGAAGTTCCGCCATTGATCCACGTGGAAGCGAAGTTCATTGATGACAGCTGACGTCGGATCGTACTGTTGCTTTTCGGTGGAGAGTCCCTTGCCCTCGTCAAAGACGAGTTCTGCCTGGGACGCCTTTGCCGTGCGCTTCCGCGGCTTAGGAATTGGTGTGATGAATTCAGCGCGTCGGCGACTCTCGATAATCCGCTGTGTCGGCTGGCCGTGTTCATCGAGCTCCCAATACTGAGCCGGGTAGTCATATGGCGAGTTGAGAATCGGCCGTTCGAAGAAGTGATTATCCATATGTATGTAACCGAACTGACGGCTCTGATCGGTTCTGACGCCCCTAACCAATTGCAAATAAAGAGGCTTCCGCTCAACATAACACGTCGCGAAGGCCATTTGCCCGAACCCCGGTCCTCTACTAGGTTCGCTCGCGTCCGCGCACCGACGACCGTTAGCGTCGGCGGAGCGCCCGCCCTAGATCGACCGCTCGTATGAACCCGCCATCCGTGTCTGCATGAACTGCGCTCCCCTGGGGCACCAGCGCACTCGCTGGGAGGTAGTCGCTGGGTCGGCACGTGAACACGACGATCTGGAAACTGTGGGCCTTCTCGGCAAGCAACGCGCGAAACCAGTCCATCCGGCTGTCGTCGCTCTGCACGAGCTGGTCGTCCAGGACAATCGCCGTCTTCAAATATTCCGCGAGCGACAACCGGTACAAAGTGGACAATTGCTCGCGGGTGCCGACCGAAATCTGATCCGCTCGACCTCAACGCACCCGAGACCACAATGCCTTCTGTGGCCAATTGAGCGGTGAGCTGGACAGTTTGGTAGCGTCGCTGGGTCAACTCCTGGAACCGACCAGCGATGGCCGGTACGAGCGCCTGTCCGAGATTGCTCGCCTGGGCCGCGTCGGCCTCCTTCATTTGATCGAGCAGCAGTCTCCACGCCTCGTATTCCGCCTCGATTTCCCTTTCCTGGCGCTCCGCCAACTCGAACGCTTCAGTCGCGTCGTGCAGCCGCTCACGGGCCACCGAGCCGCCTACTTGTTCGAGAGCGCCATGCGCCCGGTGGATCTCGCGCTCGATGCCTTCGAGATCTAACCTTATGCCCGCCGCGGTATTTTGGGCGGCGGTGACCTCGTCATTGGTGACGAGCCGATCAGGAACGGGCAACGCCGCATGACTGCCCAGTCTTTTCAAGAAGCCTCGCTTCGGCGTCCGCAAGATTCTCGGCATCGCGCAGTTTTCGCAATTCGATGAGCCGGCCGTCGTGCAACGCGTGGTCGGTCTTTGCCGTCGTCAGGTCTCCTTGCGCCTTATCGACGGCACTCGTGGCCTTAGCGGCATTTGTGCGAGCGTTGCCCAGGACCGCGTCGATACGTTTTTTCCGCTCGTCAATCGTACGCTCCAGCGAAGCAAACTCAGCGGCAACCTTTTCCTTCTCGGCAATACCAGCCGCGAGCGCAGCCCTTGCGGCGACCAATGCCGCATCCACGCCTTCCGGGAAGGCCGGCAGCGCGGCATCCCGTGACGCGACGGCCGCATCCAACGCCGACTGTGAGTGCCGCGTGCGTTCGTCGGCAAGGGTCTGGGCGTTCGCCGCATCGTTGGCGATAGCGCGCGCCTCTTCGGCCTCCTTTAACAACTGTTGTCGCCGCTTTCGTAACCCGACGATTGGATCAGCGCCAAGCGCCTTGAGATCAGCGGCCAGGGTGTCAAGCTGTACGTCTCCGAGCGCGGCCCGGCAGGTCTCCGCCCTGTTCGACGCTTCGCGCAACGCCGCCGCCGCACCGGTAAGCGCGGCAATCTGGGCGCGCAGCGACTCGACTTCTGCATCCTTCGCCTTGATGCCGGCATCCAGCTCTCGACACTCCGCGATCTTGGCGTCGAGGCCGTCCAGGTCCGCGACGCCGGCGGCAACGAGATGCGGCTCTACGTCTCGGCCCCAGTTATTCTCCAAGGCCTGGGCTTTTTCTTGCGCTTCTCGTCGACCACCGCGAACGTGCACCGTTGCGACGTCCGCGATAGCGATCTCAACCTCCGCGCTCGCTTCGATCTCCAGGGGTTTGGCGGTGGACTTCGCCTCGACTTTCTTCCCATCCTTTCGAACGCGCAGGTCGAGGCTACCTTTCGGGCTCACCGTCACCACAAAGCCGACGTCGAGCGCGCCCCGCGCGGCCGCCAGCTCAGTGGCGAGCCTGCGCATGGGTCCGAGCGCCCCATGAGCCGGAACTGTAATCGCAGCGCGCTGTTCGGCCAATACCGCCCGTTCGCCTGAGGTAGTCCCCAGGCGGCTCTGGAGAGCAGCCTCTTTGTCGACATCTGCCTGACCATCGGCGACCTGCTTGTCGGCAGCGTGAACATCTAGAGCACGCTCAAGTAAATCGCATCGCTGAAGCCCACTCTCAGTAACCTTTTCCGTTGCTGTCGCTTTGGCAGCGGATTCGAGCGCCCTGGCGGCTTTTGCCCGTTGGTCCCGAAGATCGAGTTCCGCTGCACCGACGGCCTCAACGAGCTTCTGGGCAGCCAAAGCAGCATCGATCCGTTGCTGTGCCTCGCGTGCAGCCTGATCAGCCGCAGATTTTCGAAGTTCGAGCTGCTGACGAACAACGGTGTCGGTCACGCCTGGATCTGATCCTTCCGCGCGGGCGGCTTCTTCGGCAGCTTCGAGTGCGGCGCCTGCCTTCCGCTTGCTGGTCTCGCGCGACTTGCAGCGCCTGCTCCGCCTCAGTGATCTTCCTAACCAGCTCCGCCACCTTGCGCTCCCCGATCTCCACTTCGGTCCCGGTCCTTCGGATACGCGCTACCTCTTCCTGTGCGATCCGGACCTGTTCCGCCGCGACCGAGCGACACGTGGCCTGCGAAGCAAGCTGCTCAAGGCTTGCGACGACGGCCGCAGCCGCAGCTAATGTCTCCTGCCTCTGTGCGCGTCTATCGGTCAGATCCCGCAACTGCCTCTCTGCGCCTTCTGATTCAGCCACGATCCTGTGAAGCTTATCCTTCTCTTCCCTCGTTTCATTCAGTCGCTCGGCGGCGTCCTTGAACACACTGCCCTTGGCGGTTTTCTTGGCACCCTTGTCGGTATACGCCTTGTCCCGTTGCGCCTGCGTATTTCTGAGCAGGGCGAGGAATAGCGGGTCCTGCGCGACCGCCTGCAAAGCTGCGGCGATCTGTTCTTTACCGCTGCCGGTCGGATCACCCTGCAAGCTTTCGCGAAGCACGGCGCTCACGTCGTCTTGGGGGGACAAGAGTGCTGTCGCGAGGAAGCTTGTCGGCAATCCCTTAGCGCCGCCCGAGCCGCCGGGCTCCGGAATGCCCCAACGCAGGATCTCCCGCAGCTTCGCGTCCACCTTCCTCCCGCGCTCCACATCATCGAAGTCCTGCCCATTCTTCGATTCCTGCAGAAGCGACGAGCCGCTCTTGCCGAACTGCTTTCTTATGCGCCAGATCCGTTGCTCTTCGGTCTGGAACGTCATCTCGACAATCGGATCGTCGGCACCCGTCCACCCGACATACTGGTCACAATGTGTTGACGTGTGAGGAAGGAGCAATCCCAAGCGGATGGCGGCCACCACCGTAGACTTCCCGAGATCGTTGGGCCCGTACAGCACATTAAGTCCCGGCCCGAACTCGACGTCGACGTTCCCGATCGCGGCAAAACTCGTGATGCGCAGCCGATGGAGCCTCATAAACCGCGCCCACCATTCGCGTCATGGCTCTGCAGCAGTTTGTAAAGATGCGCCAGCGCCCGTGTTGCCCTCGATTTCTCAGATTCGTCTGTCGCGTCCGCGATGAGCCGGTCGAGTCGCGCCACGGTGTCTTTGAGTACCGGCGGGAGGTCATCGGGAAAAGCGTCGCCTGAACCCACTTGCAACCGCAGGCCCGCACGGTCCACCATCAAAACGCCAACGCGGCCGTGTGTTGCGTCGGTCCCCTGGAGGTCGCGCAGTATCCGCTCGACCTCACTCTCCTCGGACAGGGAAACGGTCAGATCGAGATGGAGTCTGACGACATGGCGGTCGAGATCAGGTGTGGTCAATAAGCTGCGGAGCTCGTTCATGTCATGGCACCGCACGTCGATCCACCGCCAGAAGGCAACCGGCTCGGCATCGACGCGGGGGCGCAAACCGCGCCTGAACAATGCGACGAGCGCGACGCGGCCGGCACCGGCATCGTCGAAGCTCGTGGGTTCCGGAGCGCCCGGATATACGGTCGGGACAGACAGGTTCTCGGTAACGTCGCGGAACGAATGCGTGTCGCCTATCGCGAGATAATCCAGTCCGCGTTGCACGCCTGCATCCCGGCGAATAGGAAAGTTCGTCTGGTACCCGTCAATGTCAAACGTGCAACCGTGGACGCAACCGATGCGGAGCCGTTCGTCGCCAGGTTCGCGCGCCGGCAGCGCCATCGCCAGATCGTTCTCGCCTGCCTTCGACCGGCACGGCCGCGCGTATAACACCGCGTTAGGCCCCAGCTCATACATGAAATCGTCACGGTCGACGACGTGCACCCACTCGGGAAGCCTTGCTCGAAAAGCGTGACCCGGAGCCCACACTGACTCCGGCGTCAGAGGATCGTGATTGCCAGGAATCAAAAAGAGAGGCGGATGCTGACCAGCATGGTTTCGGAACGTCCTGGCAAGCCCTTCCCAAAAGTCCGGAGCCGGGTCCGCATCGTCGAATATGTCTCCAACGCACAACACGGCATTTACCGCGTTGCGGCGCGCAACGTCGAGGATCCTCGAAATCACATCCATGCGCGCCCGCGACAATTTTTTCTGTCCCTCGTCGGGGAACGATGGGAAGCGCCGCCCGAGATGCCAGTCGGCGGTGTGCAGCAGCCTCAGCACGACGTCTCCGGATTCGGTGCGGCGATCTTGAACGCCGCCTGGAACAGCCGGGTCACCGTCGGCGCCCGGTAACGAAGCTCGTGGTATTCGTCGCGCCATTTTCTGTAAACCTCGTCCTCTCTGGATTCCAAAGCGCCAATCCGCCGTTCGAGACTCTCTTCCCTGGTTGCCAGTTTTAAGATCTCCGCCTCGATCCGATCGCGCGCGGTGGAACCGACAATCTCATCACGTCGAGCCCGCGCGGACCGGAGCTTTTCAGCGATGCTCGCTCGCTCGCGGCGGCACACCAGGATTTTGTCCTCGACGAAACGCTCAAGCTGACCGATGGCCTGCTCGAAGTGCTTTTGCTCGCCTTCCTCGACTTGTCGCTGGTCGACGAACACGGCTTCGTCCACCGCGTCATCGAGCCATTGCGCGTCCACCGGGGCCTTGAATACCGGGCCGTCGGTTGCCCGCAAGCGCACAATTTTGGCGGCGAGCGATGGATCGATCGGGGCGCCGGAAACGACAGCCGCCGCGATGAGCCGCTGAACCGGCTCGAAGCCAAGATAATCCACCAGCACGACGCAAATAAGACCCTCATTTCCGGCGAGGGCAGCGAGGTCTGGAGAAGAGTCTGGAGGCAGATGCAGCGTGACCGCACCACCACCTGACCATGTTCGAGCCTTCGCGATCGCAGCGCGAACCAGCGGATGCACGAGGTTCAAAGACTCGGCGTCGGTCAGCCCTCTTGCGTCCCCTGTCGCAAACCGCCGGCCATCCCCGATCTCGACGGGCAATGCGGCGCCGGGCGCCACGTCGAACACCACTCGACCAGCCTCGTCGGAACGCCGGTACGCGACCGCGCATGTTGTGAGGTATCCATCCACGAGGTCGGCGAGATCCCGGTCGAAATCAGCAAGACTGTCGGGCAGGTCCTCGCGCAAGCGCTTGAACACTTTTCGCACGTTCTCGTCGAACCGCGACTCAATGATCTGCGATGTCCGCTCGTATTCCTTTTCGTAAGCGTCCCTGCGCTCTGAAATCTTGTCCCGCAGAGCGGCAATCTCGCGCGTGACCTCGTCCAGCGTGCGGGACCGGCTGTAGATGCTGCGGAGGTCGCTCTCGAATTCGACCGACAGGGCCGACACCAAAATCTCGGGAGCGTCCGTCCGCGGCTCATGCAAGACATGGTCGGACGCGTCGAGCACTTTACCGAACAGATCCAGCTTTTGGCTCAGAATTTCGAAGGTCAGCCGATGCGCCTCATTGTCCCGGGCGATGAAGTTGACCACGGTGACATCCCGCTGCTGGCTGTACCGATGACAGCGCCCGATGCGTTGTTCAATGCGCTGCGGGTTCCACGGCAAGTCATAGTTGATAACCGTCTCGCAAAATTGCAGGTTCAACCCTTTTGCGCCCGCCTCGGTGCAGACGAGAACCTTCGAACGCGTGCGGAACTCGTGCACGAGTGCGAGCCGCACGGCGACCTCGCGGCTCGGCTTGGCTCCCGGCGCAAAGCGGGCGCCTTCCTCCTGCTGCCACCGCGCAAGTGCTTGGCCGCGCACGCTCGTGATCGTTGACGCCGCGAAACAAGGTGATGTCCTCGTCGCCGAGGCCGATGGCCAGCAGCAGGCGCCGCAGGTACTCCTGGGTGGTGATCGACTCGGTGAACACGACGGCCTTGCCGCTGCCGCGGCCGTCCCGCCCCAAGATCGAGAATCACCTTGATGGCTTCCTGGAATGAGCGTGCCTTGGCATCATTCGGAAGCGATCGCGCGCGGTCGACGAAACCCTCGACGCGGACCAGCTCGGCCGCGAGGGTTGCACGATCGATCGGTGGGGCCGGTTCCTCGGAAGGCTCTTCGATCTCGTCCTCTTCCTCAAGATCCCGGAGCACGTTGATCACTGTGTCGTCGGAACGTAAACCCGCTTGCAGGCGACGGAGACGGGCGGCGACGTTCTCCAGGCTCGCGGCCAGGGCCGGGATTGACGAAGCCATGCGCCGGTGGAATCCGATCAGCAGAAGCCGCCGTTGTCGACCGGCGAATGCATACAGGGACGGTTCCAGAAGGTACTCGGTCACGTCGTCGTAGAGCGACCGCTCGGCGTCGCTCATCGCGTATTCGTACAATCTGCAGCGCCGTTGCGTGAAGGGCCGGTCGAGAAACTCCTGGGCCTGACGGCGTAGAGTCCTCTGGAGAACGATCGCGAGACGTCGTTGGAGCTCGTGCTCCTGGCCAGGGACCAATGTTCGATCGTCCTCATCGCAGAACACTTCGCGGAACGTCGTGATGTCCCCGAGCAGAGTGCCCGTGGGCTCCACGTACTGCACCAGGCCCCACAGTTCGGCGAGCGAGTTCTGCATCGGCGTCGCAGTGAGCAGCAGCACCGGCGTTGAACGCAGAAAGCCGCGCACTCGGTGCGCCATCAGGGCTTCATCCGAGCTTTCGTCGTAGATCCCGTCACGCCCGTATCTCTTGTGCAGTCCGGCGAAGATCTCATGCGCTTCGTCGATCACGGCGAGATCGAAGGGCGGGACGGCGCCGAGAGGGGTCGCGCCGCGCTCGCTGCCCGCGAATTCCCGGCCGACCAGATACACGCCGGGCGCGAAGAAGCTCGTATCGTTCTCACGTGCCTGGATGCCGAATAGGTTTAATAGCTCGCCCTGCCACTGACCGATCAGCGACTTGGGCACGATCAGCAGGATGCGCTGCGCGCCCTCCGCTCGGCTTTGGGCAATGACCAAGACCGGCCTCAATCGTCTTTCCCAGGCCAACCTCGTCTGCGAGAATGCAACCGCCTTCGCGAAGACGTCGAAGCGCAAAGATTACCGCGTCAATCTGGTGGGGGTTGGGATCGATACGCGCCTGGCGCTGCGCAGCCGCATAGCGTTCCCGGTCGTCCGGACGGCGGACCCGGACGAGATCCTCGGCGAGAATCCGCTGATTGAAGGCGTGGAGACTCATGTGTTGCGCGATTAGACCCTTGCACTCGCGTCATCAAATTCTGATCGGATGCGGAATCATCATAATACCGGTTTTCGGCCGTCATATCCGTTGATTACAAGGCCGAGGGCGGTTGGGTTAGGGCGCTAACCACGGCGGCTAGAGAGTTGGTCGGGGATGCAGCCTCATTCGACCGGTCCAACAACCACACCGCACCTCGTCCCATTCCCTGAATTGATGACGCCAAGAGCTTCAGATGGGAGAAGTCGTCGCGAAGCGTTCGCTCCTGCGTGTTGGAGCGCTATCTGGGCTCGGAGTTTGCCGAAAGGGCTTGCTAAGCTGCCTGACAGAACATGGAGCAGCTTCCCGCTCGCGTTGGCAATTGCTTTGGCCCCTTTTGCGGCAGGACAATAAGCGGGTCACTTGGTTTGCACCGATGAAGAAACTGCCCAAGAATCTAAGCCCCGAGTTGGAGGAACTTCGGAGCGGTCTGATCGGAGCTCTCCCGCTACTCGGGAACGAACTGGCCTCGATGTTTGGCCGCCCACTTCCGCGCCTTTCTGCACGCGACAAGGCGGGCCTCGAAAAGAAGATCGACCGACTTCTGCGTTCGACTTCACCGTCCCTTCAAAAGCTGGAAGAACTCAAAGGCAATCCCGCCGCAGACCTCGAGCGTTGCGCCGCCCTCGAGCAGTTTATGGCATCCGTGCTCCGCGCCGGCGGACGGAGGCTGCGTCTAGGTGAAGACTCCTGGGAAGCGCTTCTCCGAATGGCTGCCAAGGCAGCGGAGCCGCCGCGCGCTAAGTGGGCTCAATTGCCGGCTTACCAAGAGATCCGGAGCGCCCTCTGCGGTTTTCTCGTGCATCTATACACGCACGCTGCTCCGGCACAGATTTTCGCAGGGCTCGATGAATGGTCTGGTTCTAGCGATGCGCGACGATATGTCCATTCAGTGCGGCTGCTTCAAACCGCATGCCGACGATTTCGAGCGGAACCGCCCAAGAGGATGACCGATCGAGGGCTACTCGAACTCCAAAATGAGTACACGCTTTCAGCCGGCGTCTTCGAGACGCGGTTACGCGTTCTCTTGCTCTGCGCCGAAAACGCCGAAGGACGACCTCGTACGTGGGCGGAGTGGAAAAGTCTAAACCTGAACAATCTTCTGGCTATGGCTGGCCGGCACAAAAGTCTCGATCCGGTCGTCGGCTGCATCGATCGTCAGGTACGAAACGCCTTGGTGCATGGAACTCCAATCATCGACGTCGCTTTGGGTACTTGTCGATTTGAAGATCTCAAAGCGACCGTCACTTGGACGTGGCGCGAGTTCTTCGAACGGACGCGCGGGTTGACGCTCTCTGTCCTTGCAATGGTCGGATTCGAGGCGTTGCAACAGCTCATCCATACACAGGTGATCGTGCAAAACATTCGTTTCTCGCGGCCGGCTGAACGGCATGTCCCGGCGAAATCCTGATGTCTGAAAGACCTTTGTTATGTTTCGCGATGCGAGCGCTTCAGCCGATTTTGAGGTTTGGTTATGTCAGAAATATGTTATGATATTTCTGACATGAGGGATCTCACACTGAAGGTTTTGAAGCGCGCAAAAGCGGTGGGTCCGGGATCAGCGCTCACCCCTAGGGTGTTCGATGACTTGGGCAATCGCGCTGCCGTCGATCAAGCACTGAGCCGATTGACCAAAGCTGGCAAGATCAGACGAATCTCTCGAGGGGTCTACGATGTCCCCCAGAACCATCCCACGCTCGGTCCGCTCTCGCCGGACCCCGATGCCGTGGCGAGGGCTATCGCGGATCAGTCAGGGTATCGCCTGCAACCGACGCCGGCGCGAGCGGCGAACGCGCTCGGTCTTTCCTCGCAGGTTCCCGCGCAGATCGTATATTTGATCGACGGCAGTTCGCGGAAGATCAAAGTCGGGAACCAGATCATCCATTTTCAGCATGCGGGCCCAAGGGCCTTGTTGGGAGCGGGTACTCCCGAGGGCGTTGCTCTGCAGGCGATTCGTGCGTTTGGGCCGCACCACCTTAGCGCCGCCATCATCCAGCAGCTTCGGCAAAACCTGCCATCAGATGCAAAGACAGGACTGAAGAAGCTTGCGCATCATGCGCCACGGTGGATGGCTTCTGCAATAGACGCGGTCACGGCTTAACATTAGGGCGAGTCCAAAGATGGATCACTTCGCCCTATTGCCTGCCGCGGAGCGCGCAACCGTTTTCCGCGAAGCTGCCGCCCGACTTCGAGTGGGTTCGGCCACCATCATTGAAAAGGATTTTTGGGTCTGCTGGACGCTTCAGAAAATCTTCTCGAATGCAGCGCTGCCGGGACCTCTCTTCAAAGGTGGGACCTCGCTGTCCAAGGTCTACAAGGTCATCGAGCGTTTTTCTGAAGACGTTGACATCGTCCTCGATCGCCACACCCTCGGATTCGTCGGAGAGCAGGACCCTCCCAACATCGCGGGAACAAACAAGCGCAACCGGAAACTGGATGAACTGGTGGGCAAATGTTCGGAGACTGTTCAAGGCACGGTCCGCAACGAGCTTCAAAACTCATTTCGCTCAGTCCTCGGGGAGGCGGATTGGAAGATCAGCGAGGATCCGGCCGATGCCGATCGCCAGAGCCTTTTGTTCGCTTATCCGCTCGGCCTAGAGGCGGACCTCTACGGCTTGGGTAGCTACATTCGTCCCGTGGTTCGACTGGAGTTCGGATGCCGCGGGGATGTGTGGCCCTCTGATCGCCAGTCGATCCAGCCGTATGTCGCTGATATGCTGCCGGGCCTCATGGCTCAGCCGGTCGCCGAAGTCCACGTTCTTCGCCCTGAACGCACCTTCTGGGAAAAGGCCACGTTGCTCCATGCTGTCTTCCATTCGGGCAAGATGCCGCCACGGCTCTCGCGGCACCACTACGACCTGGCTCGTTTGTATCGGCATGAGTTCGGGGAGCTTGCGATGAAAGATTTCGGCCTGCTAGCAAGCGTAGTCGAGCACAAGAAGGTTTTCTTCCGAGAAGCCGCAGCGCGGTACGATCTAGCCAAACCCGGGAGCCTTCGAGTATGCCCTCCGGAATCCCACGTTGCACAGATTCGAAGCGACTACCGGGACATGCGGGAGATGTTCTTTGCTGAACCTCCGCCGTTTGATACCGTGATGTCGGATTTGAGAGAACTCGAAGACCGAGTCAACCGTTGAACACACCGAGCGGGAAGGCTTTCAGGCCCGGCCCGACCGTGGCAAAACCGTGTCAAAACTCTTTGCGTTGGAGCCGCTGGGGTTAGCTTTGAGCGAAAAGCAGATTCCCCAAATTGTTGAAACCATTAGAAGTGTGGAGAATTAAAAGAAGCTTTGGAAGCCGTCGGGCTG
>CAWBDV010000006.1:0-281939 GCA_963787675.1 uncultured Alphaproteobacteria bacterium
CGTTGATTTTGTTTGCGTCCGTTCCCGTTTCCGCCAGCGATACGGTGGGCAAGTTCGGACGGATTCCCTAATTAACTGTTTGAAATTGCTATCATAATCAGAAAATAGGGTATTGACTACCCTATAAGCCATTGCCATCGTTCAGCTTTTTCGGTTTGACGACTGCCCGCGACTATGCAATTTTGAACACGGGGCGAAGAGGAGCGCCGGAACGTTCCGGCGCATCGATTGGGGGACTCCAAATGACAAATGCTGTGGTTTTCGACAGAGGCCGCGTTCGCTTTGGGACCGACATGGAGCCGAAATATCAGGCTGGCTACACCATCCATACCGAACCGCTCATGCCGCCCAAAGCCGACTCAGACGTTGTGTTGCATGACACGTCAGGCAACACGTTGATTTGGCGATTGGTCAAACATGGCAAGCTGTCTTGGACCGTTAGGCAGTTCAACCCGCCGAAGACCTACATGCTGCTAAAGTCCGAGTGGCCGCGCTGCGACCGAATTGTCTCGGTCATGTATCCCTGACCGACATCCACACAAACAGGAGTCCCCGCTCGGGTCGGCCTTTGGCCGGCCCGTTTGGCTTTTAGGCGCATAGGAAAGGCGCCTATGTGTTTGCCCGGCCAAGGCACCTGAGTTAGCGGCCACGTCGTTTAAACGCATGGACGCCCATGCCTCACAGACTCCAGCTACGCGATTGACACGCAGTCGGGTGCCATGTTGGTTGTCGCCGGGGCGTATCGCGGGAGGGCGTAATGACCGACCTAATCGAATTCGAACGGATTGAAATAGCTGGCGGCGAACGCCGTGGACACACGGTCTATGTGTGCCGGATAAAATCGGTACTCAATGAGCAATTGGTTGAATTGCAGGTGAAGATTGAGCTTCCCTACTCCGATAAAAAGCTTTCAGAGATTCGGCACGAAATTGCGAAAGCGATTCACGAAGCCACAAATCCCGCTCGGCTTGATTCGTCACGTTCTTACTAAAGCCAGTTAGTCTGTCGAACACAATCAGGCTTCCGTCGATCGGTTGGATGATTTCAAACCTCATAAAAAGCACTCCCAATTTAATTGCTCAAAAAGCCACTGGGTAGTTTTCGCCAGCGGCTCGAAGAATTTGGGGTAGCGGCATCGGAAAAGGATAGTGGCCGGCCCGGTGCCGCCTTAACGCTGCCCCATCAGCGTCCGAAACCACCGGCCAAGGGAATTAGCTGCGTGAGATGGCGCGATTTGCGGATGTTCCCCAAACGGCCAAAGCTCGGGTCCGAATCGGCCTCTTTCTATCGCTGATACTCACGCCTACCTGCGGAAAATCCCGAGCTTGGCCTGAAACTTTATGCGGCCATCCTCGCCGGCTGCGGTTCGTCAACGTTCGAAATCCACCGGACTTCACTCACGTTGAGTCGCCGCTCTGTCGCAAGCACCAGCGCGAGCCGCCGGATGCGGCCCCAATTTTCGGAAACGAACCTGCGCGCTTCGGCAGCAACGGCAAACAACGCGGGTTGATTTGCGATAGGAGCCATGGCGCTTTCCCATGCGTCATCGAGTCCGCTGCGCGACTGAGAAATCGCGCCAACCAAAGTCGACAGTGCGAGCGAGCGCGCCGTGCGGCGAACTTCCGGCGAACCATTGAACGCGGCCAGGGCACCGGACACATCGCGCTTGGCGCTCGCCAGCACGTCTTGCGGCCGTTCGACGGACAGCGCCGCGACCCCGCCCGAAGTCGAGAGCGTGTAAACAGCGCGGCCGGCGATATAGAAGGCTGCGGGATTTCGGAACGCGCTCATGCCGCCAGCCCTACCCGCTGATTTAAGATCGCCATCACTCGGTCGACCGTGAGCACCTTGCGGCGTGTCAGTTCCTTCGCGAGCCGCGCTACCAGCGCAGCGCGGGCGTGCATGAACATCCGCCCCGCCCCGGTGATATGCTCCGGCAGCGGCGCCCAAAAAATCATTGCTTCTCGCAACTTCCGGGCAGGCTTCGATTGTTTAAACGCCTCGTAACCGATGAGCAGACTGCGCACGTCCCAATCGTAGGTCTTCGGGTCGGCGGCATAGCAGCGAGTTGTCGCATCCCATTCTTTCAGGGCTTGCGAGATGACGCCCGGCGGGTCCGTGACATCCAAAACCATGAAGTACGGTCGTCCGGCCAGGACGCGATGTGCGGCGCGAGCCGCGATGAACGCGGCAACGTTTTTGAAGATCACAGCACGCCCCACGACTTGACCAAATCGCGCCACGGCTTGCCTGCATCCGGGCCAGGAACGATGGTGCGTGCGTCCTCGCTGTCCGCAAGCGCCGGCAATCCGAACAGCGGAAATTCGACGTGTTTCACAGTGCCGGTGAGATCGAGATAGGCTCGCATACCGAACAGCTTTTTGAGTATTGGCCGAACGGTCGCGATGGCTTCCAGATATTCCGGCACCATTTCGTTTGCCGCTTCACGAACTGCGTCTTCGACAAAGTTTGGCTGGCGTTCGCGAAGTCTTTCAAGTTGGATTTGTTTAATCGCGATCTTGTCGGAAACGTCGTTTAAGGCGACACGCGCGACATCTGCTTTGTGAGCCGCAGCGTCAATCTCAGCGTCGATCGAGCGGCGCTGCACTACGTCGAAGCCCGGCGACCCGGCTTCACGCTGGCCAAAGCTGGTGATGGCTTCAAGGAGCCGTGCGGCCTGCTCTTGCAAGAGCCCACGTCGATTCGCCTCCGCAGCGACGGGAGCCTCAATGGTGGCTTCCAAGCGAGCGCGCACCGCTTCAAGGTTTGCGAGTTCGTCGGCCGTTGACCGCATCCACACTAGAAAGCGCGCCAGCCGAGCGCGCATCGGCTTCATGCCCTTGGTGTCGGCCTTGATGCTGGCCGGCGGCTCGCCGTCATCATAGTCGCGTAACGCTCGTGCGCGAAACGCTTCACCGGCCCGCTGCGCTTCGCTTGCCGCCGCTTCCGCTGCCGTCTGGCCGGTACGAAGTTTGCGATTGAAGTCCGCAGCGGCAGCACGTTGCCGGTCGCTGCTTCCATCGCCCCTCAAAACGGCAGCGGTAAAATCAATTTCGCCCTGACGCACAGCATCGTGATTGCGCTGAAATGTTTCGAACGACATTAGTACAAATCCTTTTGGGTGTTTCGGAGTTTTGGTTTATGGGTTAGGCGATGAACTGTTTATATTCCTCTTTAAATTCCATCCGTTTTTCGACGCTCCAACCGGTGATCTTCAAAGCCTTGTCGAGTGCTGCAATTGGAATCTTGCCGTCTGACCGCATAGGCACACCGGCCCGGACACATAAGTCTCGAACGGTCAAGGTCGGTTTCGCGGCGGCGTGGAGTCGTTGGGCCGCCTCGCTATCGGCGATTGCGCGGATGTTAGGAAACGGGGTTTTCATAACTCTTTGCCTTTTGGTTTAGAAGAGTCCGGCTTCACGCAATTCGACACGTTCAAGGGCTTTGTGGAGCGCTGCCGAGCGCAATCGCTTGCCCGGAGGCGGGGCTTCGAGCCCGAGTGGTCGAGCAAATCGGCAAGGTGTTTGGGAATATGCTTCACGATTATCGCCCCCGTGCAGCGAGCTTCGAGACATGCGCCTCGATTTCGGATGCGATCCAGCCGACCGAACGTGGACCTAATTTCACCCGGCGGGGGAATTGGCCGGCTGCTTCAAGGCGGTAAAGGCTGCTTGGCGAGTAGGCAACGCCGCGATCTCGAAGTTCGGGATAACGAAGAAATCGAATTTGGTTGGTCATGTATGTGTGCTCCTGTGAGGGGTGAACGCCCCGACAAGCATGCCGGGCGCGTTCCTCTTGATGCGTCCAAAGACGCGGATAGGGCGACGCGGATGCGCCGCCGATTTGTGGTGTTTTTTTGAAGCGATGCCGCGCGTCCTTTCGGGACACTTCGACCAAGGGCCGGTTCAGCCTCTACCCGGTCACTTGTCAGACTCGGGTGCGGCTCGCGCCACCCCGACTCCTCGCCGGGGGACCAGTCTCCCACAGGGGCCTAACGGTCCCCATGCTGGCTTGCACGATGTTAGCGCGTCGTAATCGCGACGGTTTTGAGCAAGAGAAAAACCAATAAAAACTCAACCCTATAACATTAGGATAGCACAATCATCTGTGGTTTGTCAAGTCTTATCATAAGCGCCGATAGTATATCGCAGTATGCAAATAAGTATTCAAATCACGGACGATCATCCCTTTGATCTCAATTACTTGGAAGGATCATGTATAGAGGGATTTGTATAATGATCTCGATTTGCCAGTGTTACCCGAACGCAACAGTGCCGAAGATTATTGGCCGGAGTGAGAGGATTCACCGAATCACCGCGACCCGAGCCACTTTGGCGGCCCATTAGCGTAGGACAGCGTCATGGCCCGTAGTGCGTGGCTCCTACTTCGCATTCGGCCCTGGTGTAAGCGTGGGCGGCGCTGACGGCACGCGGATACTTTTTGCCTGTAGCGCCTTCTCTCCGTGCTCTGCCGCGCTTGGCGCCCCCGGATGAGCGAGTTCCTCAGTGCACCGGAGAGTGGGCGGATTTCCGCAGACCTTTCCGATGTTGGCCCAACCGACACACTTTCCATCAGGGCCTCGATAACCGGGACCACCCTTCTCACCACAAGCCGCCAAAGCCGACACTACGGAACTCGCCGTCAAAGCGGCAGCGACAAGAATTGCGCGCATAACCTCGACCCTCCCCATCCCGATTCAATCGGACGGAATTGCTCATTGCAACAGCGCTCCCAATTGCCTCATGCTATACTAAACTCACGGCGGCCGGGACGATGGCACGTAAATCTTTCTACGCAGCGTTGCTGGCAGTCTTCATCTGCACCAACGCACTCGCCGCCGAGCAGACTGGCATTCCATACGTCGGCGACGGCGACACTATAACCATCGCCAACACTAAAATCAGGCTCCAAGGCATCGACGCGCCTGAGACGGATCAAATCTGCTTAGACGAGAGCGGCGCGCGGTGGACGTGCGGTATAGAGGCCCGCAATCGACTAGCGGCCCATATCGGGAGCCGAGAAGTCAGGTGCCGCCTTGATGACGTTGATCGCTATGGGCGTTCACTTGCGAGATGCACGGTCGACGGGCAAGAATCTGAACGAATGGATGGTCCGCGAAGGTTGGGCGCTCGCGTATGTGCAGTATTCGCGATCCTATGTTGAGATGGAATCGGATGCGCGAGCAAATCGCCGTGGCTTATGGCGCGGTGCATTTGTCGCGCCTTGGGATTGGCGTCATCGCACTGAAAAGACCGTTGTGTTAGGAGCGTTATCAGTTCCTGTGAGCGCGAAAAGCGAATTGCTCGCGCCAGCTTCGTCGGCCGGTTCGCCATCACCCGAATGCATCATAAAAGGTAACGTCAACCGGTCGGGCGAGCGCATCTACCATACGCCGGGACAGTTTGCTTATTCGCAAATCGACATGACAAAGGGCGGAGGTCGCCGTTGGTTCTGTTCGCCTGAGGAAGCGGAAGCCGCCGGCTGGCGACGGGCTAAGCGTTGACTCTGAGGCAGGTTTTGATGCGGGGCGAGAGATAAGGAAGTGGGAAATGTCCAAGTCCTGGATTGTTTACACCATCGCGCTGCTTGTCGTCGGTCCCGCAGCATCACGTTACGCACTCGCGGCGAACGAATTGCGGTTACCAGCAGGCGCTGTGATTTGCCGGGATAAGCAGCGCGCGCTCGATTACGCTCGTCAACACTCAGACTTCCTGCCAGACCCAGCCTTTCAATGCTATCCGCTCGCTCCTGGCGCGAAGGTGTATGAGATGCAACAAATCGCAGCAAACGTCCGGGGTCGACGCATCGTTGCGGTACAGGTTTCGCAGTCGACGTTCGCGCCTTTCGTGGGTTACACCTTCATTGAAGGCGTTGCCACCCCACGTGTAGCAAGTAAACCGCCGGGACAGCGGCCACCAACTCCACAGGCGGCATCTGAGCCTGCTGCCGTGCGGCCATCTGGCTCAGTGCTCGCGGTGATGCCTCCCCCGGCTCCACAACCAACTCAGCCCGTCAAACCGGTCCCGAAGGCCACTATGATTGGACGCGGCAAAGCAAAAATATGTGCGACAGTCGACATAAAATTCGACACGTTCCGGGAAATCAAGCTGCCCGCAACTATCATCTTCGGAGACTCTGGCCGGTTGACCGGCGACATTCGCACCGCGTCGGTTGACACCGTCGGCGAGCGGAAACCTGCTGCATTCATCACAACTGACCCCATCACGCTCACCAAACAAAGTCCATGCGCAGAAGTCGGCGCGAGAATGCTCATATCCACCTTGTGGACCGAACCAAGTGCTCTTGCATCAGAGGGCCACAGGTGGGATATCGAAGACATTCTTGATTATCCGATCCCAGTCGACAAACCGCCCATAGAAATTGGCGAGCTTATCGATGACGTAAGCATACGCGGCGTTCTGCTGACCGATATTGGAGACCCGTTGACGCTCCCAAAAGAGGAAACTGACGATGCGGCGACCAACGCTGCCAGGTGCTTGGCGGAGGCCCAAAAGATCGCCGCTCATGAGAAGGCGACCATCGAAAGGCAAACCAGCGTTGTTGTGATTATGCAACACCGGGACGCGGCGGAAATGTCTTTCGGGTGCGTCAATTCGAGTTTGAAACCTGACTTGTACTTTGCATGGGATCGTCAGGCAAAGCCGCCCGCAGCCACCGTCAAGCTCATTGCAAGCGCGGGTGAATATCTAACCGGCGCATCGTCCGATGAATTGAAACAAGAGTTGGCGAAATGCGTGACGGAAGCTCTAAAGCCCAAGTCTAACGAGCTTGCCGAACGCGAATCCAGGGGCGTCAAAATCGAGTGCCAAGCTTTTGCTCGCGATGGCGGCGGCGGCTCCGCAACAGTTTATAGGAGGTTCGGCGCCTCCCCGGCTCACGAAGCGCCGACGGCGGAGGTACAAGCTATGATGCAACGCGCCACGGCAGCGCTCAAAGCCAGTGGGGACGCGAAGGCTTTGAAGGCAGTGGAATTTGCCAAATGGTGGTTGGACCCCCAAATCCCAACGAAAGTTAAGACGTTCATGATGATCTCGGCACGCATCCATGCCCTCTCTGAACGCTGCCCGACTTGGAAACGAAACAACGCAGTGATCGAAGATGCGGCAACCTCCGCCGGCGTTTCGGCACAGGACATTCAACCGGGAGGAAAATATTATACGTCGTTAATGGAAATCATGATCGAAATGAGGAAGGGTACCGCAGGCGAGAGCCGTACAGAAGCCTGTGAAATCGCAAGAAAAACCTATGGCGATATGAACGCCAATTAGCGAGTTTTGGAATGCCTCTTTCGTTCAGCACCGCTGCAATGGTCCGCAGCGACGGGTCGGTGGTGCGTCATTCTCTGTTGAAGGGTTAAGGGAGAGCCGGGGGCTAACCGGCCCTCCCTATTGCCGCCCGGCGTGGCGTCCGAGCGGCGACCGATCCCCCAGAAAGCAAAAAACGGGGGTCGGGAAAGTGTGGAATCCTTGGCCCGGTCAGGGTTAGGGCCAACTCGGTCAGGGTTGAAAAAGCTACCCTGACTCTCAAAACCGTTGCGGCACAGGGCTAGGTCAAGGTGGTCAGGGTGGTCAGGGTTTATTTTCAAATTCTAATACAAAAAACATTACAGACCCTCCCCGGCGACCCTCTGGCGCCCTACCTTGTCCAAAAAAAAATTCCGTAGCAATTTGCGTTTTTATGCCCTGACAACCCTGCCAACCCTGACTAAGCCCACTGCCGCAGTCGTTTCTAGCGGTCAGGGTTCACCGTCATAACCCTGACCATCGTGGTTATCCCTGACCAGTCCGCTAGTCACCGTCATACGCTGCCGGATCGCCGTCCCAATCCTGCGTTATGCCCGTGTGCGCCTCGAAAGTGGCGCGTGCTTGGTCGAGTGTGCCCAAGCGGTATCCGGTTGGGCGAACCTTATTGACGTAATCGCTTCGCCGGCCTCCAAAGGTGTCCAAGATGCGCTCGCCGACGATGCCGGTGCGAGGCTTAGATTGCTGCGCCCCCATCTTGACCAAGAACCGGCCTAAGACTTCGCGACTTATGGGGTGCCGCTCGCCGTGCGCCTTGGCATACTCGCCGTAGGAGTCGGCCAGCACGTCGGTTGACATCCACTCTTGCCACTCGCCGAAATATTCCTCTAGGCCGAGCTTGGAGCGGTACACGTAGCCGCGATGCAGCACGTCATGCCACCACGCCAAATCGTTCGGAAGGCTGTGTTGCTTTTGATCCTGCAACGCGGCGGTTTCCGGCACCTTGCGAACGTTGAATTTGCTGATGTCGCGGTGGCGCAGTTCGTGCAGCATCGCCTCATAGCCGCCGGCTTCAAGCTCGGCTTTGATGGCTTCGAAATAAGCGTGGTCTTGCTTGTGGTCGTCGGCAACGTCGAGCACGAAAAATCGCTGTTCATCAATGGCGGCCGGCACCACCCATTTTTCATTCGACGCCATCAACACGTGAAGCCGATTCTTGCTCTGTAGTGCGTTTTTGAACTTTGCCTCTACCGTGATTACGCTTTCGGTAATCAACGCTTTGAGCGTGCCGAGTCCCTGCTTGTCGCCGGCAAAAAACGCTTCGTCGGCGAACAGGAATACGCGATCGCGCAGATGTTCGTTGAAGTTGCCGGTCAGATGTTTGCCGTTGCTGATGTGCATGCCGTGCTGGCCGAACAGATGGCGCAGCGCGTGGCCGAGCGTCCCCTTGCCGGTGCCCTGCCCGCCCCGCAGCACAACGGCAACTTCGCCCATCTTGTCGGGATGCTGCACAAGCCTAGACATCCAGCCCATGAGGTAATCGAAATGATCTAGATTTCGTCGGCACAGGTTATCGCGGATGTGGGCTTTGAGCTTATCCCATGAGCCCGGCTCTGGCTTTGCTTCGACGGCAAATCCGCGCCACAAATTTAGATAGCCTTCGCGCGTTTGCGTGGTTGACGGGTCGAAGATGACGCCCTTGATATACTGCCGTCTTTCGCCGTGATGAAGCCAGAACTGCACAACATTCTTATAGGTACGGTTCCCTTTTTCATCGACCTTCGTACACACTTTTCGATTTGCATATAGCAACTGCAAATCACCGGGTTTCATGTTGTGATACACTTGGCGCTCAAAAGCTTCGTCTATAGTGTCTCGAAATATCCAAGTCTGCCGATTGTCGTAAACCACCATATATTCGGCGTTGAAATCATTTAGTGCCGCTTCCCGGTCAGCCTTAGCCTGCGCCCGACGACTAATTATCTCGGATTTATCAACCCCCTCGCCTTCGTCATCGTCTTCGCCAACGCGCTCGGATGCCGGCTTCAAATCTTCGTGCGGCTCTAGCCGACCATTTTTCAATCCCGATTTGATGGTGTCGCGGCATTGCTTGCCGCCATCTTCGCGCAACAGCCCGTTCACATCGCAAGCCGACAACAACGCGCTTTCGACTTCGGCCGCACTAACCCAATCCCGCGCGACCATGCGGCCCATGCGGAAAGAAATGCCGTTCAAGGCGTTATTTCGGCCGCCGCCCGCCAACGCCGCGAGTTCAGCGCGGTTGTCGCGCAGCGCCGTGCTCGCGTATGCGCGTTCCCGTGCGCTCGGCTTTTTCCACTCTGTTTTGATTTCTCCGGTCGACGTTGGCGCCGGCTCCGACTCCCGAACCTTCGGCGTCTTGATGATAGTCGCCAGCCAGTCAGGCAGCACCGGCGCCGACCCGGCGCGCAGCGATTCAATCAGGTCCGGCGCATCGTAATGGGCAGCCCATTCGAGGTCGGTTTTCGCGATTTTCCCATCCCAAATCGGAGTGCCAGCTTTGATCCACGACCCCGGCGCGATGACAAATCCGCCATGGCCGCGAACGTTGATGCCGAGCCCCTTCAACGAACCTTCGCCGTTGCCGAAGGGCTCGCCGTCCGGCTGCCGGAAAAAGTGATGGTGGCCGTTGCTCGGCGTGTCCGTGATGGAATGGTCCGCAAATACTTCGTTTTCGGACTCGAGCCGCGACAGCGCGGCAACGCCATCGGCCTGCCCTTCGTGCCGGTCAGCATCAATGACGATTAACTTTGATTTCGCAAGGTCAATGCCGATGATGGAGTCGCGCCACTTCTGCCACCATTTGCGAATCGTTTCGGGGTCGGTGGTCGACACATCGCGCCACTTGACGCGCGGCTTTTTGTCAGGCGAGCACGGGAACACCGACACGCCGGCCGCCGCTAGGCGCAAGGCTTGTTCGAAATTGTGAAGGGTGATTATGTCGCTGTTATATTGTTCGGCCGCTTGCTCGGCTGTCATGCCATCCGGCAGTGGCGGGAGTTCGCGCTTCGGCAAATCGTTTGGCGATTTGCAGGCAACCATAATAATGCCGCTCGCCTTGCCGGGCTTCACGGTCGCGCTGTCGACTGCGCCGTATCGCAATTCGCCGTCGCCGTGGTCGAACACCGCAATAGCCTGACCGGGCGGGATTTCCGCGAGCGCCGCGTTGATGATCTCGGTAAGTTCTTCAACCGTCTTTTCTTTGGGATTTCTAAAGGGGATGATTTTCGCTGTTTGTGACATCTATTTTGCTTTCACGAGAGTTTCAGAGTTCCAGTGCCGCCACGCACTGTTTTTCGGGTTGTGATTCACGCCGCGACCCGACGCGCTAGCCACCAATTCAGGTCACGCGGCGTCCACGTCCATTCGAAGTTTTCGGACAAAAGCCCGTCCATGGACGCGATTTTGTTTTCGGCCCATTCGTCGGTGTCGCGCCAATGTCCGGGGTGCCAGAACAACAGCCGGCGTTCATAGTCCATGAACGTGATAACCAAGCACTCGCGGCGCGGCCGGCCGTGCAAAATTGCCGGTTCGTCGGCGGGGGGTCGTTCGACCCAATAATGTTCGCTTGACGTTTTCGGGAATTGAATTACATTGGTCACTTGGTTGCCCTCTTTGAAATTGGCTTCGCACGTTGGTTTCGAGAGTTTAGAAAGGGCCAGTTGCCTTGCCGGGCACTGGCCCTTTAGATTCGTAGCGTCACCCTTTGGGCTGCTGCTGTTTAAACGCCGCCGGATCGACGTATCCGCCGGGCGACCAGCCTCCCGCCGTGTTGATCGCGTTGCTTTCGCGGCGCTCGACGGTGTTTCGAACTGCCGACTCGACAGGGTGATTCTGATTAAGAGCCGGCACCGCCGGGCGAGCGATCTCGGCCGGGCTCTTTGACTCGGTAGGCTTAAACGAATTGGCACTCATGATGATTTTAATACTCCGTAGTTCGCGGACGCGGGATTGCGAACGCGAGGTTGCCCCGACGCCGCGAGGGCGCCGGGGATGAAGGTGCTTTAAAGATACTTCGGGAAGGTTCGCTCGACAGTTGAGCGGTCAGGGTGACCCCTGTAAGCCGGGGTCATATAAGGTGACTCTGAAATCATCACCTGAGCGCCCCCGCCAGATACATACTGCTTGGCGACGTTTTTCGCAAGGTTTTCAAGGTTAAATTACGTTTAGGACATAATACGCCGGTACTAAGTCGTGTCCGCCGAAAATGATTATTGTTGGAAGCGCCCGTTAAACGGGGCGATCATCGATACAAATCTTTTTCTGATTTCTAGCCAACAACAATGATCGCCTTCTCTCGCAGCGATATCGTAGAAATCTTTTTAACCGAGTGACCTATGATCGCCTTCTCTCGCAGTGAGTTTCTATGCGTATACAAATCGGGATTTCCATAATGATCGTCTAAACTCGGCGCCGCAGAGAAAGCGGTTGCGCTCCGGCGAGGCGACGTGCTACAGATAAAACTTCACAGAGCGTGCTCGCTTCCCGTGCGATGGGAAGGCGGGGACTGCCCCGGCTGGCGGCAGAAACTCAGTCGCGAAATCCGATGGTGGCCATCATCGGCGGACGCGACACCCAAACCCCGGACCTTCTTTTGAGGGCGCCGGCTTCGTGTGCCTCTGTGAAACACACCCGCCTTGATGACCTTCCGCTGTTCGCAGATGACCGCGCAATCGGTCAGGCGTTGCTCGGCGCCGCGCGCGCTGCCGAGTGGGCGAGCATTGTCCCCATCTACGAACGACGCGGATTCCCCGCCGTTGATCCCATCATGCAAGGCCGGTACATTCCGGCGGTGCGAGCCTTTTTCGACCGCGAATATGGGCTCGGGGGCGCGACCCTAAGCAAGCCACACGGAACGGAGCGACCCGAGACATGGAACGCACCACGGCGCCAGGGCTCAAATATCGATCACGAAGGAGCAGCGCGCCGGTCCCGTACTGGATAGCGTCGAGCGCCGCTGTCAAAGCTGGATATGTGCCGAAGTCGGTGCGACTTCACGGTAGAGATATCGTCGGCGCCTGCCATCGTCACCAAGCCGAAATGTTGATGTGGCTCGCTGGCGACCGCGCACCAAATCATTTCGACGGCTCTTTCCGGTCGCTGTTCCGGCTCTATGAAACCGACCCCGAGAGCACTTACCACAAGCTCAAACCGTCATCGCGCAAGCCTTATGGAGTTTATCTCCGCAAGCTCTATGACCACATCGGCGAATGCCAAATCTCCGCAACGGATGGCCGCGACCTGAAACGCTGGCACGCCTTGTGGGCAAGCGCGCCAGAGCCCGGCCGGGCGCCGCGTATCGCTGCCGGCCATATGTGCGTCGCCATCATCAAGGCGGCGGTCGCCTTCGGTGTCGCCTGTCGCAAGCCCGGCTGCGCCGACTTCAAGGCCGTTCTCGACGTGCTCCATTTCCCGGTGCCGAAGCCAAGGACGGAAGCGCCGACAGCGGCGCAGGTCATTGCCCTGCGAGCCGCAGCGCATGCCAGCGGGTCGCCTTCGCGAGCCTTGGCCTACGCCCTGCAATTCGAATGCGGCCTGCGCCAGTCGGACGTGATCGGCCAATGGTGGCCGCTCGCCGATCCACGCCCTTCGGCGGTGTTGGGTAAGGCCGGCAAGTGGTTGGGGCCGATGTGGGCGAACGTCGACTCAGACCTTGTGCTGCGGCTCACACCTGAAAAGACCGCCGGCACGTCCGGCATGACCGTGGCGATTGATTTGCGCGAATGCCCGATGGTGATGGACGAATTGTCGCACATCCCACCGGGGCGACGCACTGGACCGCTCATTGTGTCGGAGCGAACCGGCCTTCCCTATGCACGGACCTTTAGCGAGTGCTGGCGCCGCGACGCCAACGCGGCGGGGGTGCCGAAAACCGTATGGAACCGCGACCTGCGGGCCGGCGGTGTGACGGAAGCGCGCGAGGCCGGTGCGCCCATTGACGACGTAAAGAAAGTCGTGGGACACACCGCCGGGACGCGCACCACTGCGCGGGTCTATGACCGCGACTCACTGGAAGCCGCCCGCCGGGTTTCGAGGGCACGGGTGGACAAGCGGAGAACGTAGGCCGGGAACACGTTCCCCAAGCCGGGAACAGCGACTAGCAGAATCAAGGGGTTAGGGGGATGATAGATTAACCCATTGTTAACCACGGGTGCCGCGTTATGGCGTGTAAGTTGCGCTAACCGCCCCAGAATGGACACCTTTCGCGGGGACTTCGTGAACTCTGGCCGCGGCTTGACGCTTCCGCCCGAATCTCGGGGAAGCTGGCGGATGTGGCCCCTGGCTGGACCTTTTCGGAAAAATCGGTGCGGCGGCCCTTGAGTTGGTCCGCGGAACGGCCGCAGCACCGGAAGGACGCTACCAATGTCTCCAACCGACCTGGCGCCGTCGGAACTCTCGATCTTTACGCTGTTCTTGCAAGCGCACTGGATCGTCAAAACCGTGATGATCGGGCTCTTGGTCTGCTCGATCTGGGTGTGGGCGATCGCAGTCGACAAATACATCCTTTACGCACGCACCAAGCGGGCGATGGACCGTTTCGAGCAGACCTTCTGGTCCGGTCAGTCGCTGGAGGAGCTTTATCGCACCGTCTCGGCGCGTCCGAACCATTCCATGGCAGCGCTTTTCGTCGCCGCGATGCGCGAATGGAAGCGCAGCTTCGAGGGGCATCCGCGCTCATTCGCGGGCCTGCAGATGCGAATCGAGAAAGTGATGGATGTGACGATCGCCCGAGAGGTCGAGCGCCTCGAACGCCACCTTCTGGTCCTCGCGACCGTCGGTTCCGCCGGGCCGTTCATCGGGCTCTTTGGAACCGTCTGGGGAATTATGACGAGTTTTCAGTCAATTGCCGCTTCAAAGAACACGTCGCTGGCGGTTGTCGCCCCGGGTATCGCGGAAGCACTGTTTGCAACCGCGATTGGGCTTGTGGCTGCCATACCAGCGACCATTTTCTATAATCAATTCAGTTCCGAGGTGAACAAGCAGGCCCAGCGCCTAGAGGGGTTCGCAGACGAGTTCGCCGCCATCCTGTCGCGGCAGATCGATGAGCGCGTGTAACGGGTAGCGCCGTGTGGGGCGGCGGTTAGGGGACGCAGGATGGGAATAGGGGGAGCCACGGGGGTTTCGGGCGGCCGGCGCCGGCATCATCGCCGCGCCGTCATGAGCCAGATCAACGTCACCCCCATGGTCGACGTCATGCTGGTGTTGCTCATCATCTTCATGGTGTCGGCGCCGCTGCTGACGGTCGGCGTGCCGATCGACTTGCCGCAGACCCAGGCGAAGAGCCTCGACCAGGATCGCACCCCGCTGACGCTGTCGGTCGATCTCCAAGGCAGGGTCTTCTTGCAGAACAGCGAGATTCCGATCGATGAACTCGTTGCCAAGCTCAAGGCGGTCACGGAAGCGCGCGGTGGCCTCGATGAGCGCATCTATGTGCGCGGCGACCGCAAGGTGGATTACGGCACGGTGATGCGGGTCATGGGGCGGCTGTCATCGGCGGGATTTCGCCGCGTGGCGCTCGTCACGGAAGTCGAGCAGGGGCGCTGATCGCTGAACGATGCGGACAGGCTACATCATATCAGCCATCGCCCACGCCCTCGTTCTGGGCTGGAGCCTTATCGCGTTCGCGGCCAAGCCCTTTGACACCATGCAGATGGAACTCGGTGATGACCGAGGTCATTTCGGAGAGCGAGTTCTCGAAACTCACCGCCGGCTCGAAGACCGCGCCAAAGGTTCAGAAGCCGCTTCCCGTCGTGGATAAGCTCGGCGACCCCAAAGACACCGTGGCCGATCCGGCGCCCAAGGTTTCCTCAAAGCCTGAGATCAAGGTCGCAGATGCTTCACCACCGCCACCGCAATCCCCGACCCCGGCTGAGAAGCCCGCCCCGGCCGCCGCATCAGCACCCGCTGACGCTGGAGCCGAAGCGCCGCCTGAGCCGGATCCGATCGCCGAAGCGCTGAAGAAGGAAGAGGCCAAGCACAAAGAGGAGGAGAAGCGGAAGGAAGAGGCGAAGAAGCGCGAAGAAGCGAAAAAGCGCGAAGAGGCGAAGAAACGCGAAGAAGCACGCAAGCGCGAGGAAGCGAAAAAGCGCGAGGAGCAGAAATTCGACGTCGACAAGATTCAGGCCGCGCTGCTCGACAAACGCACGCCGCAGCGCCAAGCTGCGATCGGCACGATGGTCAACCCGACGCCGTCACTTGGCGCGCCGAATGCCAATGCCCCGATGCTGTCGCAGAACGAGATCGATGCGTTGCGCGCGCAACTCTATAGCTGCTGGAATCCGCCGGTCGGCGTCCTTGAGGCGAAGGACCTCATG
This sequence comes from uncultured Alphaproteobacteria bacterium, assembly GCA_963787675.1. Classification (GTDB taxonomy): domain Bacteria; phylum Pseudomonadota; class Alphaproteobacteria; order Rhizobiales; family Xanthobacteraceae; genus JAJPKK01. Next base: position 15,617 of record CAWBDV010000006.1, read on the forward strand.
GTCACGGTTCGCTTCTCGCTCAACCGCGATGGCTCGCTCGCCGGCGAGCCGATGGTCGTCAACCACGGCTCCAATGCGCTGTTCCCGATTGCAGCCGAGAGTGCCACGAGAGCGGTCCGGCGTTGCCAGCCGTTCCACCTTCCCGTCACGAAGTACGAAGCGTGGCAGGAGGTCGAGGTCAACTTCCGTCCCGAAGACATGTTTCGCGGGTGATGCGTAACAAGCGCCCGACGTTTTCGTGGGACGATTTTTTTGTAGGACCGATTGCGATGACTGACCGAACCTCTCCTGACGATCGCGCTTTCGCCGGTCGCGCCGGCGGCAGAAGTCCCGTGCTGACGCGCCGCCGCGCACTGGCGCTGGGCGCAGCCGGTGTGGCCGGCGCAGCCGGTCTCAGCCTCGGCCCGGCGCAAGCGGTGCTCCGCTTCGATCTCAACCAGGGCAACATCCAGCCGATGCCGATCGCGATCCCGGATTTCCTGTCCGAGACGCCGGCCGACGCAGAAACGGCGCGTGCGATCACCGCCATCATTACCGCCAATCTCAAGCGCAGCGGGTTGTTCGCACCGATCGATCCGGCGGCGTTCATCGAGAAGATCACCAACACCGACGTGCTGCCGCGCTTTCCCGATTGGCGCGCCATCAACGCCCAAGCGCTCGCCACCGCGCGCATCGGGCGCCAGCCGGACGGCCGGCTGCGGGCCGATTTCCGCCTCTATGACGTGTTCGGCGGCGCGCAACTCTTCGGGCATCGTTATCTCGCGAGCCCCGAGAATTCCCGGCGCATCGCTCACATCATTTCGGACGCGATCTACGAGCGCCTCACCGGCGAAGCGGGCTACTTCGACAGCCGCGTCGTGTTCGTGGACGAGACGGGACCGAAAGAGCGCCGCATCAAGCGTCTCGCGCTGATGGATCAGGACGGCGCCAACGTCCGATATCTGACCAACGGCGCCGACCTCGTGCTGACGCCGCGCTTCTCGCCGTCGAGCCAGGAAATCACCTACATGTCGTTCGGCCAGGGCGAGCCGCGCGTCTACCTTTTGAACACCGAGACCCAGCAGCGCGAGGTCGTCGGCAATTTCCCGAACATGTCGTTCTCGCCGCGCTTCTCGCCCGACAGCCAGCGCGTCATCATGAGCCTGCAGCAGGGCGGCAACTCGAACCTGTTCGTCATGGACCTGCGCTCCAAGGCGGCAACACGGCTCACCGACACGCCGGCGATCGACACGGCGCCGTGCTACTCGCCGGATTCGACCCGCATCTGCTTTGAGTCCGATCGCGGCGGCAAGCCGCAGATCTACGTCATGGCGGCGACCGGCGGCCCTGCCCACCGCATCAGCTTTGGCGAGGGATCGTATTCGACTCCGGTGTGGTCGCCGCGCGGCGATACCATCGCCTTCACCAAGCAGTCCGAAGGCAAATTCGCCATCGGTATCATGCGGCCGGACGGCCAGGGCGAGCGCATCCTGACCGAGGGCTATCACAATGAAGGGCCGACATTCGCGCCGAACGGCCGGGTGTTGATGTTCTTCCGCGACCCGGGCGGCAACTCCGGGCCCACGCTCTATTCGATCGATATCACTGGCCGAAACGAACTGAGGGTGCCGACGCCGAGCTACGCGTCCGATCCGGCATGGTCGCCGCTTCTGGTGCTGGCGTAGGCCGTGCTTGTCTGAGTACGAGGAAAATCACCGTAGGGTGCGCAAAGCGGAGCGTGCGCACCGTGCGGGGGGCGGTGCGCACGCTGCGCTTTGCACACCCTACGAACGTTGCACGGCGAAAGGCGTTGACGCCCGGTTAACCATTAGATTTGGTTTCAGTCCAGGGGGGGATTTTGCCGGGAGGCAGCAACGGGGCGTCAAGGTTGACAAAACCTTCGCTTAACGAACGCCCTGTTACATCGGGGGCAATGATCCGGTCCGGACTTGCCAGAAAGCTAGAGGAGTAATCGCATGCCCATGGTCATGCGTTCTGTCCGTCGCGCGAGTTTCGCCGCTGCCCTGATGGCGGCGCTTGCCATGGCCGCCTGCGCCAACAAGCCGGCGCTCGAATCCGGGCTTGGCAGCGCTGCGCCCGGCAGCCAGCAGGATTTCGTCGTGAACGTCGGCGATCGCGTTTTCTTCGAATCCGATCAGACCGATCTCTCTCCACAAGCGCGCGCCACGCTCGACAAGCAGGCGCAATGGCTTGCGACCTACAACCGCTACACCTTCACCATCGAAGGCCATGCCGACGAGCGCGGCACCCGCGAATACAACATTGCGCTCGGCGCGCGGCGCGCCCAATCCGTGCGCGATTATCTCACCTCGCGCGGCATCGAGCCGCAGCGAATGCGGACCATCTCTTACGGCAAGGAACGTCCGGTCGCGGTGTGCAACGACATCTCGTGCTGGTCGCAGAACCGGCGCGCGGTCACCGTCCTGAACGCGAGTTCGTAGTTTCGCCGAGCGGAATCGTACGTTCTGAATCGTAGGGTGGGCAAAGCGAAGCGTGCCCACGCGGTTGCGTTCCTCTCAATTGCGGTTCCCTGACAACGCGGGCACGCGCGAACACGTTCGCGCTTTGCCCACCCCACGTTTCGCGGCACGATTCGCAGCCTCGCGTGTCGCGCATATGCCGCGAATACCGGCCATAGGCGGTCCGCTGTTTCGCCTGCACATTGCGACGCAGTCACAATTTCGACGCAGCTTGGGCTATTGTTTCGCAGGGCTCTCCACAATCCAAGATGCGAACGATAATGACCCGTCTCGCTGTTGCCGCCGTAGCAGTCATCGCCGTCATGTCCGATTGCGTTACCGCGCACGCCCAGTCGTCCGCCGACCTCTTGGTGAGGATCGACCAGCTCGAAAATCAGGTGCGGCAGCTCACCGGCATGGTCGAGCAGGCACAATTCCGCAATCAACAGCTCGAGGCGGCGCTCAAGCGCATGCAGGAAGACTATGAAGCCCGGTTCGAGGCGATGAGCCCCCGCGGCGGCGCGCGGCCACCAGGGCGTACCGGGGCGAACTTGCCGCCGTCTACGGCGAATGTCGCGTCGATGGCCGCGCCGCCGATCACCGCCGCACCGACCGGCCGGCGATCCGATGCATTTGATCCGGCAGAACATCCAAACGCCCCCGGCGCACCGCGCGTGCTCGGCTCGATTCCGAGCGGTCCGAGCGGCGTGCCTGATATTGCTGTTGAAGAGCCGCCCGCCCGTCCGGTCGGCGCCCCACTCGATCTAGCGACCATGGCAGCGCCGAATTCCGTCGATCCGACACATGGGCAGACCGGCGGCCCGCCGCCGCGCAATCCCAACGTGGTCGCGACACTGCCGCCGTCGCAATCACCGCGCGACAGCTTCGACCTCGCCTACGGCTATCTGTTGCGCAAGGACTATGCGCTCGCGGAAGAAACCTTGCGCGATTTCCTCAAGCGCTATCCGTCTGATCGCTTGACCAGCGAGGCCCAGTTCTGGCTTGGCGAGAGCATGTTCCAGCGGCAAGCCTACCGCGAGGCGGCCGATGCCTTCCTCGCCATGTCGAAGAAATATGAGTCGAGCACCAAGGCGCCGGATGCACTGTTGCGGCTCGGCCAATCGCTCGCCGCTCTCAACGAGAAGGAACTCGCCTGCGCCACGTTCGGGGAAGTGGTGCGCAAGTTTCCCCGCGCGTCGGCGAACGTGAAGCAGACGGTCGAGCGGGAACAGAAGCGTGGGCACTGCTGACGGCCCGATCAGCGACGCCGAGGCCGACGCCCTTTTTGCTGACCTTGCCGATGAGCGTGCCTTGGTGCTCGCCGTCTCGGGCGGGCCTGATTCAACCGCTCTCCTCCATCTCATGGCGCACTGGGCGGCGCGCCAGGTTGACGGGCCGCGGCTCCACGCCGTGACCATCGATCATGGCCTGCGGACGGAAGCCCGGCGCGAGGCCTCCGCTGTCAAGCGGCACGCCGGAAAACTCGGGGTCGCTCATCGCACCATGCGCTGGAGCGGTCCGAAGCCCACGACCGGCCTGCAAGAGAAGGCGCGCGCCGCCCGCTATGGCCTTCTCCATCAAGCGGCCCTCGCCGCAAAAGCACGATGCGTGCTCACGGCCCACACCCTCGATGATCAAGCCGAGACCATACTGTTTCGCATGGCGCGCGGCAGTGGGCTTGCGGGAATCGGCGGCATGGCGCGGGTCACGTCATTCGCGGGCGTGGCCGCGCCCGAGGGGCGCGCTGGAAGGCGTGCCGGCCGAGCGGACATGCGCCGGGACGACGACGTGGTGCTGGTGCGTCCGTTCCTTCAGCTCCCCAAGATCCGGCTTCTTGCAACCTTGGACGAAGCGGGGATCCCGTTTGCCCAAGATCCGAGCAATGTCGATCCGCGGTTTACGCGCGCCCGGCTGCGCCAGCTCATGCCGGCACTCGCTGCCGAAGGGCTCACCGCTTACCGCCTCGCGCACCTCGCACGGCGGGTCCGTCGCAGCGAGGAGGCGCTCGATGCAATCGTGGATTTCACCGCGAAACGTCTCGGCCTTGGCCCGGCCGCGACGAAGCTCACCCTTGAGCGACGCGATTTCTCCGTCATGCCCCCTGATCTCGCCTTTCGACTGCTCGGCCGTGCCATCGGGACGATCGGGAACGAGGGGCCGGTCGAGCTCGGCAAGCTCGAAGTCATGACTGACGCCCTCATCGAGGCGATGTCCGGCGGCACCGCCCGCTTTTGCCGGACGCTGGCCGGCGCCATGGTGTCGCTGCAAAGCGACGCCATCATCATTGAACGGGCACCGCCCCGGCGGCGTTGAGTTTTTAGGCACGGTCGCCGCAACGGCAAATCGGCATTCGCCGCCAAATTGGTCTGACCAGGGATCATTCACCAATGGCGACCAATATTTGCCGAAACGGCGGCAGTGCGCTTGGCAGGGGGGTGCGGCGCACCTACATTGGTTGGGACTAGGTGGCTTGGGGGAAGCCGTTGATTCGAAAGGCACTGAGCCTCTCGCCATGAGGGTCGCTGGATGAATGCCAATCTGCGCAATTTCGCCCTCTGGGTGATCATCGTTCTGTTGCTGCTTGCCCTGTTCACGGTATTCCAGGGCGGGCCTGGCCAGCGTTCGGTGTCCCAGGACATTTCCTTCTCGCAACTGCTCAGCGACGTCGATGCCGGCAAGGTCCGCGATGTCGTGATCCAGGGGCCGGAGATCCACGGCACCTATACCGACGGCCGCGGGTTCAACACCTATGCGCCTAACGATCCCGGCCTGGTGCAGCACCTCTACGCCAAGCAGGTCACCATCACGGCGCGGCCGCAGCAGGACAACGTGCCGTGGTTCGTGTCGCTTCTCGTGTCGTGGCTCCCCTTCATTGCGCTGATCGGCGTCTGGATCTTCCTCTCGCGGCAGATGCAGGGCGCGGGCGGCAAGGCGCTCGGCTTCGGCAAGTCGCGGGCGAAGCTTCTGACCGAGGCGCATGGCCGCGTCACCTTCGAGGACGTCGCCGGCGTCGACGAGGCGAAGCAGGACCTTCAGGAGATCGTCGAGTTTCTGCGCGACCCGGGCAAATTCCAGCGCCTGGGCGGCCGCATTCCGCGCGGCGTTCTCCTCGTCGGACCGCCGGGCACCGGCAAGACGCTGATCGCGCGCGCGGTCGCGGGCGAGGCCAACGTGCCGTTCTTCACCATTTCCGGCTCCGACTTCGTCGAGATGTTCGTCGGCGTCGGCGCGAGCCGCGTGCGCGACATGTTCGAGCAGGCGAAGAAGAACGCACCCTGCATCATCTTCATCGACGAAATCGACGCGGTCGGCCGTCATCGCGGCGCTGGCCTCGGTGGCGGCAATGACGAGCGCGAGCAGACCCTCAACCAGCTGCTGGTCGAGATGGACGGCTTCGAGGCGAACGAGGGCATCATCCTGATCGCCGCCACCAACCGGCCCGACGTGCTCGATCCGGCGCTGCTGCGGCCCGGCCGTTTCGACCGGCAGGTCGTGGTGCCGAACCCGGACATCGTCGGCCGCGAAAACATCCTCAAGGTCCACGTGCGCAAGGTCCCGCTCGCGCCCGACGTCAATCTCAAGACGGTGGCGCGCGGCACACCTGGATTCTCCGGCGCCGACCTGATGAACCTCGTCAACGAGGCAGCCCTGATGGCGGCGCGGCGCAACAAGCGCATGGTGACGCAGCTCGAATTCGAGGATGCCAAGGACAAGGTGATGATGGGTGCCGAGCGCAAGTCGCTTGTCATGACCGAGGAGGAGAAGCTCCTTACTGCCTATCACGAAGGCGGCCACGCCATCGTCGCCCTGCACGTCAAGGCAACTGATCCGGTCCACAAGGCGACCATCATCCCGCGCGGCCGTGCGCTCGGCATGGTCATGCAGCTGCCCGAACGCGACAAGCTCTCCATGAGCCTCGAGCAGATGACTTCGCGGCTCGCGATCATGATGGGCGGCCGCGTCGCTGAGGAACTGGTGTTCGGCCGCGACAAGGTCACGTCCGGCGCCGCGTCCGACATCGAGCAAGCAACGAAGCTTGCCCGCATGATGGTGACCCGCTGGGGACTTTCGAACGAACTCGGCACCGTTGCTTACGGCGAGAACCAGGAAGAGGTGTTCCTCGGCTACTCGGTGGCGCGGCAGCAGAACATTTCCGAAGCCACCGCGCGGAAGATCGACAGCGAGATCAGGCGGCTCGTCGAATCCGGGTACCAGGAAGCTCACGATATCCTGACCGCGAATCGCAACGAGCTCGAGACGCTCGCCAAATCGCTGCTGGAGTTCGAGACCTTGTCCGGCGACGAGATCAAGGACCTCCTCAACGGCAAGCGGCCGCGCCGCGAGTCGGTGATAGAGCCGGCCGCGCCGCGCTCGTCGGCCGTGCCGACTGCCGGCAAGCCGCGCCCGCGGCCCGAGACCGGCGGCATGGAGCCTCAGCCGCAGGCGTAAGCCTTGGTCAGGTGATTGAATATCGGAGGGCGGGATTTTCCCGCCCTCTTTTTTGTCTGCGTCTCCTCCTTGCGCTCACGGCCGGCGCGCCTGCGCGTTCCAGAATCGCTCGAGATTGGCAATCAGCGCGGGACTGAAGTGGCAATAGGCCTGCTCGCGCGCATAGACGGCCATGTAGTTGCGGAAAAGATCGAGCGGCTCCTGCCCGATCCGAATGGCGCGCCGGTTGCCCGCCGCGCTCACGACGCCGGAGTCCGCGAGCCCCTTCACCACCCGATCGATGGCGTCATCCATCGTACCCGCGGGGATGATCTCGTCGCAAACAAGCCGCCCCTCTGGGGTGTCGCAATCGATCCGTCGGCCGTACTGGATCGCCTGACGGGCGATTCGGTCGCCGACGAAGCGCGGCAAACGCAGGTTGGCGGCGCCCGGGATGATGCCCTCCTTGCGCGCCGGCAAGGTCAAATAGGCATCGTTCTCGGCAATGATGTAATCGCACACGAGCAACACCTGACAGTGGCCGCCGATCGCAAAACCTTCGACCGCCGCGATCCACGGCTTCTCGAACGTCTGACCGCCGCACTCGTCGGGCGGAAGATCATCCGCCATGGCGAGGCCGCGATAGATCTTGTTCACGTAGCCGAGGTCGCGCTGCAGGTACCAGACGTACGGAATCCGGCCGTTATAGAGATGCGTGAGATTGATCCCCGCTCCGAACAGATGGCGGCCCTGATATTTCGGATGCTCGACGGCGCCGCCGCGCAGCACAACGACCTCCGATGCGCGATCGAGCAGCGCGATGTCGACGCAGATTTCCGCAGCGTCGAGCGTCCCCTGATCCTCGGCATTGAGAAAGCGCGGATGGTCGTAGGTGACGATCGCAGCCTTCCCGCTCCGCCGCACTGAGGCACCCGCGAGCGTAACCACGCCCTCGCGCTCAAACCGGCCCATGTGGTCGAGCGTCTCGGGCCGCGCCAACAGCATCGTGTGCAGGAGATGCCGGCCGGTGCGCGCGTTTGCAAGCACCGCCGCGACGAACAGGCCCTGATCGATTTCAGCGCCGCTGCGATCGCGCTGCAGCCGGCCCTCCTCCGCCGCGATGGCTTGCGCGCTGGGCACAAGACCAGGCACCACGTCGGCAGCCGCGGTCACGAGATGCTGCACGCGCACGCGGCGAGTGCCGCCGTCGGTCAATGCATCGTAGACCGTCTCGACGTGATCGCGGAGAAAATGCGTTCGCGCCCGGCGCGCCGTTTCGTCAATGGCCTCGACTGCCTTTTGTTGCACTGCCGTTCGTTGCGCTGCGGCAGGCAGATGCTCGATCAAAGCGGCCGATTGCAGCCAGAAGTCGGAGAAGTTGCGGCGATCAGCCGCATAGGATGAAGCGGGCTTTGGAATGGCCGCGGCCCACCGTGATGCCGCGGCATCGGAAACCCCGGCAGCCAGCAATATACTGGGCATATTCGACATCGAAACCACCGCACTTTGTTGTCGTTGTTATCCGAGTTTCGGGAAGGGATGGGCAGAAACCCATGGCTCTTCCGACTACGGAGTAATTGAAAAATAAACTCCGCGATGGCAATGGCGTAAATCAAGAGAACGCCGATCAAGCGTTCAGAGTGGAGGAAGCGACGGGGACGCCGCGCAGCGGCGTTTCGACACGCTGCGTCATTCGTGGTGCGGGCGTAGTCAAACAAACTCAACAAAAATGCGGCGGGAAACGACGACCGGCGGAGGTTGCGCAATGACGATTGCTGCCACAGCGAATGGGCCCTCGGGCTCGATTTTCAGTTTTCTCGATCGCGAACGAACGATCGCAAAGCCGGGCTTTAGCCGCTGGATGGTGCCGCCGGCCGCGCTGTGCATCCACTTGTGCATCGGGCAGGCCTATGCGTTCAGCGTGTTCAATCTGCCGATGACGAGGCTCATCGGCATCACGGAGTCGGCGCCCGACGACTGGAAGCTCACCGAGCTTGGCTGGATCTTTTCAATCGCTATTTTCTTTCTTGGTGTGTCGTCCGCTGTATTCGGCCGGTGGGTCGAAGAAGGTGGCCCGCGCAAGGCGATGTTCACGGCCGCTCTGTGCTGGGCCGCGGGCTTTTTCATTTCAGCGGCCGGCGCCTATTTCCACATCCTTTGGCTGATCTACATCGGCTACGGCGTGATCGGCGGCATCGCGCTCGGCATCGGTTATATCTCCCCGGTATCGACGCTCATCAAATGGTTTCCCGATCGTCCCGGGATGGCGACCGGCATGGCGATCATGGGCTTTGGCGGCGGCGCCTTCATCGCCTCTCCGCTGTCCGTCTGGCTGATGAGCGTATTCCGGACGTCGCACTACATGGGCGTGGCGTCGACGTTTCTCGTTCTCGGCGCGGGCTACCTGGTGTTCATGATGGTCGGCGCCATCCTGGTGCGCGTGCCGCCGCCGGGCTGGGCGCCGGAGGGTTGGACGCCGCCGGCGCAGCCGAAGAAACTCGTCACGACCAACGATGTGTACGTCTATGACGCGCTGAAGACGCCGCAGTTCTGGCTGATCTGGTGGGTGCTCTGTCTCAACGTCACTGCCGGCATCGGCGTGCTCGGCCAGGCCTCCGCGATGAGCCAGGAGATGTTCCCCGATCGCATCACGCCGATTGCGGCTGCAGGCTTTGTCGGTCTCATGAGCCTCTTCAACATGGGCGGGCGGTTCTTCTGGGCGTCGACGTCGGACTACATCGGCCGGAAGAACACCTACTTCGTGTTCATGGTGCTCGGCTTCTTGCTGTACTGCACCGTGCCTTATACCGGCGCCACGGGCAGCGTCGTCGGCTTCGTGCTGTGCTTCCTCGTGATCATCAGCATGTACGGCGGCGGCTTTGCGACCGTGCCCGCGTATCTCAAGGATATGTTCGGCACGCGCTATGTCGGCGCGATCCACGGCCTCTTGCTCACTGCGTGGTCGATGGCCGGCATCTTCGGACCGGTGCTGGTGAATTACATCCGCCAGTACAACGTCACGCACGGTGTGCCGAAAGCGGAAGCCTACAACACCACGATGTACATCATGGCCGGGCTCTTGGTCATCGGCTTCGTCTGCAACTTCTTCATCAAGGCCGTGCACGCGCGCTTCCACATGGCGCCGGGCGATGCCGCCAGTCCGACGGCTGCCGGCGACGAAGCTGCGGTCGCCCTTGCAAAGCCTGCGCATACTTGGGGGGTGATGTCATGGCGAACGAAAGCCGGAACGGAACCACCACGCTGCAATTGGTGCTCGCCTGGGGCTTCGTCGGCATCCCCCTGCTGTGGGGCGTGACCGAGACGCTGCTGAACTCGTTGAAGCTGTTCCAATAGCTGCTTCGCTTTTCCGCTGCGAGGGCGCCGAGCTTGCCGCGACGTGCGCCGGGAGCTGATGAAATAATAGGCAACGGCAGCGCGCGCTGACGATTGAGCCGCCGTCGTGTGGCCGGTTGGGCGGCAACCGCGGAATCGCGGTTCAATCGCGCGATTTCTCGCACTCATCCCGCTGGCACATCGCTTGCTAACAACCTCCGGGTTGGGAAGCGGCGGATGTGCCTATGACAGCGGTCAAGACCGGATCGAGCCTCGAACTTGCAGCCCTGACGAAGCTCTACGGCTCGACGCTCGCGGTCGACAACATCGATCTCAAGGTGCCGGGCAACAGCTATTGCTGCCTGCTCGGACCGTCCGGATGCGGCAAGACCTCGACGCTGCGCCTCGTTGCCGGCCATGAGACGGCGTCCTCGGGCGACATCATCATCGGCGCGAAGAACGTCACCGACCTGCCGCCGACGAGCCGCGGCACCGCGATGATGTTTCAGAGCTACGCGCTGTTTCCCCATCTCAACGCCGTCGACAATGTCGCCTTCTCGCTGAAGATGCGCGGTGTTGCCAAGGCGACGCGGCGTGCCAACGCGATGGAGCTGCTGCAGCTCGTCGACATGGCGAAATATGCCGAGCGCCTGCCCGCGCAGCTCTCCGGCGGCCAGCAGCAGCGCATCGCGCTCGCGCGCGCCCTCATCACCAAGCCGCAGATCCTGCTGCTCGACGAGCCGCTGTCCGCGCTCGATCCGTTCCTGCGCATCAGGGTGCGCACCGAGCTCAAACGCCTGCAGAAGGAGCTCGGCATCTCGTTCCTTCACGTCACCCACAGCCAGGACGAAGCGATGGCGCTCGCCGACCTGATCGTGGTGATGGACCACGGCCGCATCGAGCAGGCGGGCTCGCCGCGCGACGTCTTCAACGCGCCGAAGACGGCCTTCGTCGCTCAGTTCATGGGCGGCCACAACGTGATCGCGACGGCGCAGGGCAAGATCGCGGTGCGCTCCGACCGGCTCAAGCTCTCGCCTGCGGGGCCCGCGCCGCAGCGGCTCGCCGCCGTCGTCCGCGGCATCGAATATCAGGGCACCCACATCCAGGTCACGCTCGCGGGCCCGGACGAGGGCGAGCTCACGGCGACGTTGAACGAGGCCGAGTTCGACGCCGTAGCGGTCCACCCCGGCCAACAGGTCGCGATCGACTGGAGCGATCGCGACGTCCACCGCCTGTCCGAAGCCGCGTGAGCGGCCGAAAGGAGATTGCCATGTCGAAACCCCCTGCGTCGAATTCGTCTTCCACATTGGACCGCAGCCGCGTCTCGCGGCGTACGCTTCTCAAGTCGGCGGCATCGATCGCCTCTCTTGCGACCGGCTCGGGCACGTTCATCGCGGCGCCGGCCGTGCATGCGCAGGAGCCGAAGGTGCTGCGCTATCTCGGCACCGCGGTGAACCAATCGGCCGACATCTCCAAGAAGGTGAAAGAAGACACCGGCATCACCATCGAATACATCCCGGTGACCACCGACGAGGTGACGAAGCGCGCGATCACCCAGCCGAATTCGTTCGACATCCTGGACGAGGAATATTTCTCGCTGAAGAAGGTCATTCCGTCGGGCAACCTCCTCGGCATGGATGCGAAGCGCATCAAATATGCCGACAAGATCACGCCGATCTTCACCAAGGGCGAGCTGCCGAACGGCAAGAAAATCGGCGACCAGGGCACCGCGCCGAAGAAGGTGTTCTACCTCGAAGGCCAGAACTCCAAGACCTTCGCGTCCTCGCCGACGCAGTGGATCACACTGATCCCGACCGTCTACAACGCCGACACGCTGGGCATCCGCCCCGACCTGATCAAGCGTCCGATCGAAAGCTGGAAGGAGCTGCTCGACCCGGAATTCAAGGGCAAGTCGGCGATCCTCAACATCCCGTCGATCGGCATCATGGATGCCGCCATGGTGATCGAAGCGATGGGCGAGCACAAATACGGCGACAAGGGCAACATGACCAAGCCCGAGCTTGATCTCACCATGAAGGTGCTGACCGAGGCGAAGAAGTCGGGCCAGTTCCGCGCGTTCTGGAAGGACTTCAACGAGAGCGTCAACCTGATGGCTTCGGGCGAGGTCGTGATCCAGTCGATGTGGTCGCCGGCGGTGACGGCCGTGCGCTCCAAAAACATCGCCTGCACCTATCAGCCGCTCAAGGAGGGCTACCGCGCCTGGGCGGCGGGCTTCGGCGTGCCGCGCACGCTGACGGGCCGCAAGGCCGACCTCGCCTACGAGTTCGTCAACTGGTTCCTCGACGGCTGGGCCGGCGCCTACCTCAACCGGCAGGGCTACTACTCGGCCGTGCTCGAGACCGCAAAGTCGAAGATGGAGCCCTACGAGTGGGCCTACTGGATGGAAGGCAAGCCCGCCGAGAAGGACATTCGCGCGCCGGACGGCACCTTGCTCGAAAAGGCCGGCAGCACGCGCGACGGCGGCACCTACGAGCAGCGCATGGGCAGCGTCGCGTGCTGGAACGCGGTGATGGACGAGAACGACTACCTCGTGAAGAAGTGGAACGAGTTCATCGCCGCGTAACGCGCCGTATCGCGGCGTAATGCTCGCCATGGAGCGGCGTTCACAATGCACCTGGTCATCGCCCGGCTTGACCGGGCGATCCAGTAACCCCTGACCGCATCATCAACAGAGGCGCTCCTTCATCCATCCGCCGTCCGGGGGTTACTGGATGCCCCGCTTTCGCGGGGCATGACACCGGAGATGGTGACGGAAACCAACCGACGTCAGCGCGTGGACGAGTGGACCCAAATGTCGGTGCAGGCGAGACACGATATTGCGCTTGAGGGACCGGCGGACGCTGCAAGCGTGCCCGCATCGACGCAGGCCCCCTCGACGCAAGCGTCGTCGACGCTCCCCGGTTCCTCGCGGCTTTTCACCGGCAACGTCCCGGCGTGGGTACAGGTCGCGCCGTTCGCGGCCGTGTTCGTCGTGTTCTTTCTGGTGCCGCTCGCGCTCACCGTGATGGTGAGCTTCTGGGACTACAACGAATACGAAATCCTCCCCGCCTTCACGGTGCGCAGCTATGTGGAGATTTTCGAAGGCTGCGCCGCGCGCCTTCCCGATCTCTGCGTCACCTTCAAGACCTACCTCTCGACCTTGAAGTTCTGTCTGACGGTGTGGCTGATCACCCTCGTAGTCGGCTTCTTCGTTGCCTACTTCCTCGCCTTTCACGTGCGCTCGGCGACGATGCAGATCGCGCTGTTCCTCGTCTGCACCATTCCGTTCTGGACCTCGAACGTGATCCGGACCATCTCCTGGATCCCGCTCTTGGGCCGCAACGGCCTCATCAATTCGACGCTGATCAAGATCGGTCTCATCAACCAGCCGATCGAGTGGCTGATCTTCTCCGACCTCGCGGTGGTGCTCTCCCTCGTCCACCTCTACGCGCTATTCATGGTGGTGCCGATCTTCAACTCGATGATGCGCATCGATCGGTCGCTGATCGAAGCGTCCTACGACGCCGGCGCGTCCGGCTGGCAGACGCTGTGGAACGTGGTCATCCCGCTGTCGAAGCCCGGCATCGTCATCGGCTCGATCTTCGTCATCACCATCGTGATGGGCGACTTCGTCACCGTCGGCGTCATGGGCGGCCAGCAGATCGCCTCGGTCGGCAAGGTGATCAACACCGAGATGACGGCGCTGCAGTTCCCGCCGGCTGCCGCCAACTCGGTGATCCTCCTCATCGCGGTGCTGTTCATCATCTGGGGCTTGAGCCGCCTCGTCGACGTGCGCAAGGAGCTGTGAGCCGTGACCGATCGGCGCCCCGCATCGTTCTATTGGCTGGCAGCGTTGTTCGCCGTCTTCGTGCTGTTTCTCTACGGCCCGATGTTCACCATCCTGATCCTATCGTTCCAGGGTCCGAGCGGCGGCCTGACCTTTCCGATGAACGGCGTCTCCCTGCACTGGTTCGGCAAGCTGTGGGAGGGCTTGGGCGTCGTCGACATCTGGGCCTCGTTCCGCCGCTCGTTGCGCTTAGGCTTCGCGGTGATGGTGCTCACCGTCGTGCTGTCGCTCCTTGCCGGCCTCGCCTATCGCAAGCGCTTCCGCGGCGCCAACGTCCTGTTCTACGTCGTGATCGCGAGCCTGATCGTGCCGTCGATCGTGGTTTCGCTCGGCATCGGCCTCGAATTCCGCCTGCTCGACGATGCCATCAAGGCTCTCGGCCAGGCCTATGGCTGGACGTCGTTCATCGAGACCTACACCACGGCGATGGGCATCTACACCTCGGGTCTCGGCGCGCAGCTCACCTGGACCCTGCCCTTCGGCCTGCTGATCACGTTTGCGATCTTCAACCGCTTCGACCGCCGCTACGAAGAAGCGGCGCGTGATCTCGGCGCGACGCCGTGGCAAAGTTTTTCCCACGTGGTGCTGCCGATCATCGCCCCAAGCGTGATTGGCATCGGCTTGTTCGGCTTCACGCTGTCATGGGACGAGGTCGCGCGCTCGAGCCAGGCCATGGGCGACCTCAACACCTTGCCGCTCGAGCTCGAAGGCCTGACGACGACCGTCACCAATCCGGAGATCTACGCGCTCGGCACGGTGACCACCGGCGTGTCCTTCGTCGTCATCTTCGCAGCGCTCGGCCTGATCCAGGCGTTTCGCCGCCGCACCGGCCAGGCGTGAGGCGCTTGCGATGGGGCACTGACGCGTGCGGCGCGCGGCGAATTGCCGTCGTCGGAATCTTCGTCGTCGGAGTTGTCTCGTTTGACGACGTCGATTGCGCACGTCGTCCGCAACGTCACCATCTCCCCACGTCGTCATCGCCCGGCTTGACTGGGCGATCCAGTAACCCCGTGACTGCGATTGGGGCAGCGCCGTCTTCCAATTCCACGCGCGGTGGTTACTGGATGCCCCGCTTTCGCTTTCGCGGGGCATGACGTTCATTGATGGCGCGGCGTAGAGTTGATCTGATAGCCCGATCAAGCCGCGCAATGACAGGGCAAGCCGGTCACAAAACACGCGGCCAATCGACGGGAAACGCCGGCGCGTCTACTCCTCCGCTTCGTCCTCGGCCTCGGCTTCGCCCTCGCCGGCGAGAATCTGCTCAGCGATCAGGCCCGAGTTCTGGCGGATCGCGGTCTCGATCTTGGCGGCGATGTCGGGGTTGGCGCGCAGGAAGGCCTTGGCGTTTTCGCGGCCCTGGCCGATGCGCTGACTGTCGTAGGAGAACCAAGAGCCAGACTTCTCGACGATGCCGGCCTTGACGCCGAGATCGACGATCTCGCCGGCCTTCGACACGCCTTCGCCGTACATGATGTCGAATTCGACCTGCTTGAACGGCGGCGCGAGCTTGTTCTTCACCACCTTGACGCGGGTCTGGTTGCCGACCACCTCGTCGCGCTCCTTGATGGCGCCGATCCGGCGGATGTCGAGGCGCACCGAGGCGTAGAATTTCAACGCATTGCCGCCGGTCGTGGTCTCCGGGCTGCCGTACATCACGCCGATCTTCATGCGGATCTGGTTGATGAAGATCACCATGGTGTTGGAGCGGCTGATGGAAGCGGTGAGCTTGCGCAGCGCCTGGCTCATCAGGCGCGCCTGCATGCCGGGCTGGCTGTCGCCCATCTCGCCTTCGAGCTCCGCGCGCGGCACCAGCGCCGCAACCGAATCGACCACCAGCACCTCGATCGCGCCGGAGCGCACCAACGTGTCGGCGATTTCGAGCGCCTGCTCGCCGGTGTCGGGCTGGGAGATCAGGAGATCGTCGATCTTGACGCCGAGCTTGCGCGCATAGATCGGGTCAAGCGCGTGCTCCGCATCGATGAAGGCGCAGATGCCGCCGCGTTTCTGCGCCTCGGCGACGCAATGGAGCGCAAGCGTGGTCTTGCCTGAGGATTCCGGCCCGTAGATCTCGACCACCCGCCCGCGCGGCAGGCCGCCGATGCCGAGCGCAATGTCGAGCCCGAGGGAGCCGGTCGAAATGGTCTCGATCTCGATCGGCTTCGAGCCCTTGCCGAGGCGCATGATCGAGCCTTTGCCGAACGCCCGCTCGATCTGGGAAAGCGCCGCATCGAGCGCCTTCGACTTGTCCATTGCGCCCCCTTCGACCACGCGTAACTGGTTCTGCGCCATCTTTCCCTCCTTATGACCGGATTCGCGAGCCCGGCAAACACACGAAGCTCGCCCCAGGTGACAGACGGTGGGCAGAGGACTTCGAGTCGGCGGCAATGTACCCTATTTGTTCGATGTTCGCAATATGTTCTTTCTTGAATATATGGTACGTTCACGCATGTGCCCCTACTAGCCCTAGGATAGGGCGTCGGGAGATTGGCGATGGCATATTGGGCAGAAAGAGCTATGCGGGTTTTGCTCGCCCTCGCCCTGTGGTGGTTGTTCAAGCTTCTGGCAGACAACATCCTCTACGCCGCAATTATGCGGCGGCTTAAGCCCTACGGCGTAGAGGAGGGCGAATTAGCCGCGCTAGTTGCGACTAACCTTATCGCTATATTTGGCGTGATCGTTGTGATCGTTTTCATTTACAGGCTGGCACGTCATCACCATGCGCAGCGCCCTCAGGTTGCCCAACCCATTGCTCCGACCGGCCTGCGGAGCAATATTGATTGGCGAAGACACGCTCAAAAGGTCGCAGCTAAGTTGGAGCCGGTTCACGTCATAATTCTGGGATTGGTGATCGCCTTCGGTGGGGTGACTTGGCTATTCTACCAAGGCGATGCGTCGAGCCCGTTACGCAAAAAATTGAAGATCGCGGAACGGAATGTCCAAACTTTAGAGGCACAAGCGCAATCGCGCGCATCTGCTGATGCGCTTATGTCGATGACTCGACCGCATTTAAGTAGCCGTGATTACGATGAGCGTCGGCGCATTCTCAACACGTTCTACAAATATGTGAACGGTCCAATTCGCGACACTTTTGGATTGGCATGGGCGCTTTACAGCGACCAACCACGCCTCATCAACACTAATCAAAAATCAGTATACGAAGAACTTATCAAAATTCGCCAACAGTTAATTTCAGAATGGCAAGATTTAGTGGCCCCGCTTGTCCGCGATGCGGACCTCTACTCCGATATTAGAAATTTGAATTGGAATTTTCACTCCACAACTCTATTGCCTACGCTCAATGAGCTTATCAACACGTTACGCATTCCGGTGGAGAGCGGAAACACGGTTTTTGTTGATAGCAAAGAGACTGACAAATTGAAGGCCGGTATCGACGCTCTTGGACAATGGATAGAAAAGACAAAAGACGACATTCAAAAATTGCGGGCCAAAGACGATGGCGCAGAAGTCTACCAAAGCGAGGCAAAGCCATGAGATGAAGGCAACCTGTTCTAAAAACCAGATCGTGGCCCAAAGAAGAGGTTTGATCGTCTCGCTTGCGCAATGGTTACTCAACGCGAACCTTCGGAAAAGCCTACAAAAGAAATCAAACATCAGGTGGGACGACTAGCGCAAGTTAAGCCGATACTCGAACTCGCAAAGGCAAGTCTGAAGCAATCATCTCGCCCTTAGCCACCGCACGACATCGGCAGCGCTCCGATCAGGCGGAAACACAGGGTAGAACACGTGCTTGACCACCCCGTCGTCAACAACCAGCGTGAAACGCTTGAGAAGCGTCATGCCGTTGGTCTCGAAAGTCGGCAAGTTCATGGCTCTAGTGAGGGCTAGCTTCTCATCCGACAGGATCGCGAACGGCAAATGAAGTCGCTCCGCGGCCTCCTTTTGATAGGTTGGGTCTTGGGTTGAGAGCCCGTACAAATTCTGTACGCCGAGGCTCTTCAACTCTGCGAAGTGATCGCGGAATGAGCAGCTTTGCGGCGTGCAACCGCGAGCGCCAGGGATCATGTCCCATCCGGGAGGATTTTCGAACTCCGGGCCGACCTGTACGAGGATAGGCATAAACGATCGTGCGGCCCTTTGATCTCGATAGATCAACCATGGTCTCGTCAGTCGCGCGTAGCGGAACAGAGGCGATCTTCGCGCCAACCAGATGACATGCAGCGCCATCGTCCTCGGGAGCGGGGAAGGCGGACCAATCGGGCGCATCAACGAAACTCATGTTCGTTCCTCCTTCGGCCAACCGTGACGTAGCTTACACTCGGTCGGGACGATGCCCCGTAATCCTGCAGTCGCCCCTGCTCGGCCGCGCATTCTGCCGCGCGGCGGCCGGTCGCGCGGCAGAATGTCATTGTTAAATCTCGTGTTTGTGATGAGCGCTCGCGCCATCAATGCTTATGTTGGTCGTGAGGCCGAGTGGTGGTTGTCCCCCTTCCCCCCCGCTTCCACACTTGGCCCATAACATCGTTGTTGTTCCATTTGGCCGCCCGCGTTGGTTTTGGGCGGCCATTTTTTTGCGCCGTGCTGGCCCGCGCTGCCGTGCCGATTGGGGCGATGGAGCGAAGACGGAGCGAGCGAGATTCCCAAAACGCGCCGGGGTTACTGGGTCGTCCGGTCAAGCCGGACGACGACGGCCGAGATTGGGGTAAGGGCCGGCGAACAAAAATGGGCGACAGCCCCCGGATTGGCGGGTGCACCGCACCTGCGGCGGCCGACGCGGGCGATAGGGGCAATTCTTTCCACTTTTCGCACCGGCGTTTACCGCTCTGCGACGTAATTATGTGCAGCGCACAAATTTTTCTTGACTCTTTTTTAAAACAGTCGGGAAATGGATTCCTGTCACCGGAGTGCCACATGCACCGCAAGGACGTCACGCCTTCGCGCTTGCCGAGCTTCCTGCTCCCCTGTCCCCACTGCGGGCACCGGATGGCGGTCGTGACGGTGGCGCCGACGCGAATGGATACCGGTGCTGAATCGAACGAGCTCGAAGATGTCACCCACGGTTGTGTCCAGTGCGGCACGACGCTCACGCGCACCGTGCGCCCTTTTACCGGCGAAGACCACGAGATCGCGCTGTTGCTGTGACGGCGGCCGCAGTCCGTAGGGCGGATTAGCCCGAAGGGCGTAATCCGCGGTTGCGTGCTGCGAAATTCGACGCCTCGACAGACCAAAGACGCGCATCACAATGCGGTCATTCCGGGGGCCGAGCACAGCTCGGCAGCCCGGAATCCATACTCCGCAGTCCGTGTTCATGGATTCCGGGCTCGCCTCCGCTTCGCTGCGGCGCCCCGGAATGACGGCATCGCGCTCGGATCGTAGGGCGGATTAGCCCGAAGGGCGTAATCCGCCGCTGTTTCGAAGTCCGTTGCCGTGGAACGGCGGATTACGCTTCGCTAATCCGTCCTACGGGCTGCTGCTGCGGCGCGCGGCCTACCCAACTCCGAGCCCCATGCGGTCGAGGGCGGCGCGGCCGAAGGGGCCGTACGGATTGTTGAGCGTCTCGCCGATCTCGAAGTGGTTGTAGCCGTCGGTGACGATGAGCTCGACCGGCTTGCCGGCGGCTTTGAGCGCGGCGGCGAAATCGCGGCTCTGGCGCTGGAATTCCGGCGTCTCCATCGTGCCGCAGACGAGCGTGACCGAGCAGCGGATACGATCGAGATGGCGCTGCGCCGACAGCGCGTCCTCGACCGCGTCGGTGAAGTTGACGTAGTCCGAGCGCTTGGAGAGCCGCACCGGCTTGAGGTCATACATGCCCGAGCACAGCGTCGCGCCCTTCACGACATCCGCCGGCAGGCCGAACTCCTTCTCCCACTCGGTGATGACCGCGCAGCCGCCGAGATGGGCGCCGGAGGAATGTCCGGTGACGTAAAGGCGCTGCGGATCACCGCCGAAGCTTAAGGCGTTCTGCGCGGTCCAGGCGATGCCGCGGCGCACCTGCTGGGCCATGGGCATCAGGTCGCCGCCCGATTCCAGCACGTTGATGAAGTCCAGCACCACGAAGTGGGCGCCGGCGCGCACGAAGGTCTCGGCGCCGTAAGCGTTGTCCTTGGCATAATTGCCGCGCCAGGCGCCGCCGTGGACGAACACCGCGATCGGTGCATTGGGCTTTGCCGTCACGTAGATGTCGAGCATCTCGTGCGGACTTGGTCCGTAGGCGACGCGCCGCGGCGCGCCGAGCCGCGCCCGCACGAGATCGCTGTTGGTGGCGCGGCGCTTCGTCAGCTGGTCGCGGTTCGGCGCATAGATCGCCTGGTCGTAGGCATCGTCGAGCGCCTTCTGGTCCATGTCGAGCCACACCAGCGGACCGCGCGCGCGCGTTGCCCGCTCGGCAGCGCCGGCCGGCGCCGCCATCACGGTGCGGCTGTTGATGTCTGCGTCGGTAACGTTCATCGCGTGCTCCAAACTCGCTCGATCGCCTGCAACTTAGCGCAGCGGAAAGGAATATGAAGAATTTTCAGGACGGCCCGCACCTCGCAAAATCGAATACGTCCTCCGCAGTGACCGCACTACGTCCTTGCGACTATCGCCCGATGCCACCACCGTCATTCCCCGACTTTCCTCCGCCTTCGCAATACGTCCTCCACCGTCATCGCCCGGCGTCATCGCCCGGCTTGACCGGGCGATCCAGTAACCACCATCCTATGATGGAGGGGCGCAGTGCCGCTCAGATCGCGAATCCGGGGAGTACTGGGTCGCCCGGTCAAGCCGGGCGACGACGGCGTGTTGCATTTCAAGAGCAAACCACGTGGGCAATTGGCGATGATGCGATGGATCCTTGGCTGCGTGGCGGTGATGAGCCTTGCCGTCGCGGCGCCGGCGCAGAATTTTCCCGAGCGCACCATCAAGCTCGTCGTCCCGGTGCCGCCCGGCGGGTCGACCGACGCGCTCGCCCGCCTCGTCGCGGCGCGCATGCACGTCACCCTCGGCCAGGCGGTGATCATTGAGAACCAGCCGGGCGCGGGCGGCGTCATCGCGGCGCGCGCGGTCGCGGCGTCGCGGCCCGACGGCTACACGCTGCTGATCGGCGGCATCGGCACGTTCGCGATTGCGCCATCGATCAAGACGCCGGACTTCGATCCGCTGCGCGCGTTCGCGCCGATCGGCACAGTGTCGACCGAGACCATGGTGCTCGTCGTCAATCTTAAGGTGCCGGCGACGACGCTTGCGGCCTTCATCGGCTACGCCAAGGAGCATCCCGGCAAGCTCAACTACGGCGCGGCGCCGGGGATCGTGCCGCACTTCGTCTCCGAGCTGTTCAAGCTCAAGAGCGGTACCGACATCGTCCACATTCCCTACAAGGGCGCCGGCCCCGTCGTCACCGATCTCATCGCCGGCCAGATCGACATGGCGTTCAACACCAAGTCGGTGCTGCTGCCGCTGGTGCGCCAGGAGCGCCTGCGCGCGCTCGCCGTGACGAGTGCCGAACGCTGGCCGGAATTGCCGGAGGTGCCGACCCTTGTGAAGGCCGGCATCTTCACCGATCCGGTCGAGGTGTGGTGGGGCATCGCCGGCCCGGCCGGACTGCCGCGCCCGATCGTCGCGCGCCTCAACGCGGCGATACGCGACGCGCTGCGGTCGGACGAACTGCGCGCGACGTTCGCGACCCTTGGCATCGAGCCGCGCCCGAGCACGCCCGACGAATTTGCCGCGCTGCTGGCGCGCGACGCCCCGCGCTGGTTCGACATCATCCGCATGACGGGCATCAAGCTGGAGTGAGGTGCGCATTCTCCCTCTCCCCTCCCCCACCGCGCGATTTTTCTTTCCCCTCCCCCGCAAGCGGGGGAGGGGAAAATGGGGCGTCGTCTCGCATCGATAACCACGTCAGCGACGTAGGGTGCGCAAAGCGAAGCGTGCGCACCTTTCACGGTCGATCGGTGCGCACGCGCGGACACGTCCGCGCTTTGCGCACCCTACGGCGTTGTCGCAAGCGGAGAAGTCCGAATGCGCCCGGATGCCCCGCGGCAAACTCAGCGGCGGCGCATCACCGCGGTTTCGAGCCAGGAGATGGCGAGATACATCAGCGAGGACACCGCGGCGAGGACGGTGACCGCGGTCATCACGATGTTGAGCTTGAAGATCTGGCTGCCGTACTGGATGAGATAGCCGAGGCCGAGATTGGCGGACTGGAATTCGCCGACCACGACGCCGACGAGCGACAGGCCGGCATTCACCTTCAGCGCCGCGATCAGCGTCGGCACGCTTCCCGGCAGCACCAGCTTGGTGAGAATTTGCCGCCGCGTCGCCCCGAACGTCTGGGCGAGCTTGATCTTGTTCGGATCGATGTTCTGGAAGCCGTTGTAGATCACGAGAATCGTAATGAAGAGCGAGATCGCGAGCGACATCGCGTAGATCGAGAGCGTCGCGCCGAGCCAGATGTAGAAGATCGGCACGAACGCGGTCTTCGGCATGGCGTTCGCGACCACGAGATAGGGGTCGAGCACCTTGTAAAGCCCATGCCACCACCACAGCGCTGCCGCCACCATGATGCCAATCGCCATCGCCGCCGAAAAGCCGATAACGGTCGCGACCACCGTCGCCCAGGTGTGAGCAAGGATGTTCGGCTGCTGCGGCGTGTCCTTGAGGAGATCGAGGAACGTCGGCCACAGCGCCGACGGATAGCTCGTGAACAGCGGGTTCACGATTTCCGCGCGCGGCAGAATTTCCCACAGCACGAGGAAGATCGCGAGCAGCGCCAGCTGGGTGCCGCGCACGGTGAGGCGGGCGCGCCGCTCGCGCCTGAGCCACGCGCGATATTGCGGGGAGATGTCCGGGCTCGCGGCCGCGACGGCACTCGCGGGCGCGACTTCAACCTTCGACATGGACTTCGAGCTCCTGCCACAGCGTGTTGAAATAGCCGTTGAACTCAGGCGCGCCGCGGGCGGCAAGCGGGGCCGGCCGTCCGGCGCCGTTGGTCCCGAAGCGGATCGGATGGTCGGACTTCACCCGCCCCGGCCGCCGCGACAGCACGATGACGCGCTCCGCCATGCTGATTGCCTCGCCGATATCGTGGGTGACGAGGATCGCGGTCTTGCCCTCGCGCCGCAAAATCTGGGCGATCTCGTCGGCGAGCGCGAGGCGGGTCTGCGAGTCGAGCGCCGAGAACGGCTCGTCGAGCAGCACCACGTCGGGCTCGGTGGTGAGCGTACGGGCGAGCGCGACGCGCTGGCGCATGCCGCCCGACAGCTGGCGCGGCAGATGATCGAGGAACTGGCCGAGGCCGTATCGCGCCAGCAGCTGCGTCGCGCGCTCGCGGGCGCGCCGCATGTCGGCGCCCTGGATCTCGGCGCCGAGCAGCGCGTTGTCGAGAATGCTGCGCCACTCGAACAGGTAGTCCTGCTGGAGCATGTAGCCGACCTTGCGGTTCGGCCCGGTGACCGGCTTGCCGTCGACGAAAACGCCGCCGCCGGTCGGACTGAGGATGCCTGAAATGAGCGACAACAGCGTGCTCTTGCCGCAGCCGCTCTGGCCGATGATGGCGACGAACTCGCCCGGCGCGATCGACAGCGAGATGTCGCGCAACGCCTCGGTTTCGCCGGACGGGCCGAAGTAATGCAGATCCACGTTGCGCAACTCCACCTTGGGCGGAGACTGCGGTTTTGGCGCCGGCATCACTTCGCCTTGCTGGCGTACTCAGGCAGCACGAGGTCGGCGAACTTCACGCGCTTGGCCGGGTCGAGCACATGGCCCTGCACCAGGATGTCCTGGAATTTCTCGATTGCCGCGGGCTCGATCACCGGCGTCGTCTTCCAGATCTTGAGCCGATTGTAGCGTTCCGACGCCAAGGTGAGCGCACCTAGGGAGACGCCGGGGAAGTAGGGCTCTAGCACCTTGGCGACGTCGGCGGGGGCGGCCGCCGCCGTCCACTTCATTGCCTTGGCGATGGCATCGGTCCAGCGCTGGAGAATATCCGGATTGTCGCGGATGTACTTGTCGGTCGCCTGGAACGAGGTGTAGTCGGCAAACCCAACGGTTTCACCGATCGAAGCCAGGAAGAACGCCTTGCCGTCGAGCTCGAGCTGGGCTGCCTCCGGCTCGTTGAAGATTGCGTACTGGTTCTGCCCGGCGAGCCACGAGCCGACCCGCGCGGCAATCCCGACATTGTTGACGAGCTTGAGGTCCTTGTAAGGATCGATGCCGTTCTGGCGCATCGCCGCTTCGAAGAACAGGATCGGCGTCGAGCCCGGCCGGAACCCGAGAACTTCGGCGCCCTTGAGCATGTTCCAGTCGAACTTGTCGACCTTCTTGCGCCCGACCAGCATGAAGCCGTCGGTCGAGGTGAGGCCGCAGAAAATGCGCGGCTTGACCGGCGAGTCGCTGGTGAGCACGTAGATCGCGGCTTCCGGCCCGATCAGCGCGATATCGGCGGCCCCGCCGATCAGGGCGGCAATCGCCTTGTCGCCGCCGTTCGCGGTGGCGATGGAAATGTCGAAGCCCGCTTCCTCGAAAAAACCCTTGCTGAGCGCGACGTAGGCGGGCGCATAGAGGACCGAGCGCACCACCTCATTGTAGCGGATTTTGACGAGCTTCTTCTGGGCGTGCACGAGGCTGGGCGTTGCGAGCGCGCCCATAGCGGCAAGGCCCGTCTGAACGGCGCGGCGGCGATTGAGCATAAGGTCCTCCGGTCCTGCGAATCCATATGATTGGCGCACATTACGTCCCGGCGCCGGGACGCTAACACGGCCCTTTTTCATTGGCCACGAACTCTTGCTGCGACCTCTTGGCTGGCTGTTCGTCAGGGTCGGCGCGTCGATCAGCGCGGATCATGTCATCAGCCCCTCGGCACGCTTTGCCCAGAACGTCATGCGCTGCTCGACGACGGCGAACAGCGCGTACATCGCGATGCCCATGACGGCGATCACCGACAGGCCGGCAAACACCAGCGGCGTGTCGAAGTTCGCGGTCGCGGCCATCATCAGGTAGCCGATGCCGCGGTTGGCGGCGACGGTCTCGGAAATGATGGTTCCGACGAAGGCGAGCGTGATCGCGACTTTGAGCGAGGCGAAGAAATACGGCATCGAGCGCGGCAGCCCGATCTTCATCAGGATTTGCCGCCGTCCGGCGCCGAGCGAACGCATGACGTCAAGAAGCTCCGGCTCGATGGTGGCAAGCCCGGTCGCCACGTTGACGGCGATCGGAAAGAACGACACCAGGAACGCGGTCAGCACCGCCGGGATGACGCCGGTCCCGAACCAGATCACGAATACCGGCACCACCGCGACCTTCGGGATGCTGTTGAAGCCGATCAGCACCGGATAAAGCCCGCGATAGACGAGGCGGAACGATCCGATGGTGAGGCCAAGAAGCATGCCAAGCACCACGGCAATCGCAAAGCCGAGCAACGTGCGCACGAAGGTCGCCCAGGAATTGTCGAGGATCGGCTCGAACTGATTGATGAGCGACGTCAACACCACGGTCGGCCGCGGCAGCACGTAATTCGGCACCTGCAATACGATGCAGCCCACTTCCCACAGCAGCAGCGAGGCGGCGACGAACAACCACGGCATCGCCGCTTCCAGCCGCTCGCACATGACGGTGTTCGCCGATCCCGCCGTGATGCCTTGCGGGGGCATGGCGACGCCTTCCTGCGGTGCATTCTGGGTCACGACGTTCCTCTCCCGAGATTATCCGCGGCACGTCATTTCTTTTCCCCTCCCCCGCTTGCGGGGGAGGGTTGGGGGAGGGGGCACTCTCCACCGCGGCACGAACTTGCGGACGGGCCCCCTCCCTGACCCTCCCCCGCTGTTTGGGCCGGGGACATCGAGGACAGTGGGTGGGGAAAAATTGCTGCCATCTCGAATGACCGATCCACGATCGAGAAAGGGACCCGACCAACGATCAGAGAAGAGGGAGGGTGCGAAATCACGGGAGCTTCCGCACTGCCATGTCGGGCAAGAACTTCGTCGTGAAAACGTCGGACGGTACTGGAATGGTGGCCAGGCCAAACGCGGTCGCGACGGTCGCGAGCGAATTCGCGAAGCGCTCGGCGCGTACATCGCCGAGGCCGTCCGCTTTCGATTCGTCGGTGACGAGCTGGTTCTTGATCAGCCATTCGAGCTTGGCGAGTTCGAGCTTCTCGTCGATGAGCGTTGCGCGCTTCTTCAGGGCCGCGGTGGCCGCGGCCGGGTCTTTGATGGCGTCGCGCCAGCCTTTTGCGCTCGCGACCACGAAGGCGCGAACCGCATCCGGATTGGTCGTGAGCATCTTCTTCGACGCAAAGAGGGCATTGCCGTAGATGTCGAGCCCGGCGTCGGAGAAATAGAGGAAGCGGATGTCGGCGGGCGGGATGCCCTGGCGCAGGAAGTTGAAATACATGGTGGAGTCGAAGCCGAGGATGGCGTCGACGTCGCCCTTGAGCAGCATGGTCTCGCGCAACCTCAGGTCGCCGAACTCCCATTTGATGGAGTTCGCCTTGATGCCGGTGATCTTGGCGTAGGCCGGGAACAGCTTGTAGGCGCCGTCGGTGAGCGCGGCGCCGATCTTGCGGCCGTTGAGATCGGCAGGCTTGGTGATGGCGGCTTTGGCGAAGCTTCCGGCCGACAGCGGCGAGCGGTAGTACAGCATGTAAACCGCGAGCCCGGCGTTGGCGGGGTTCTTGGCGTTGAACTCCATCAGCACGTTGACGTCGCCGACGCCGAAATCGTAGGTGCCGCTGCCGATGCGCGTCACCGCCTCGCCGGAGCCGCCGGACGGGTCGAGGGTGACCTTGAGCCCGTTCGCCCGGTAATAGCCGCGCTCGTCGGCGAGGAAAAACGCCGAGTTGGAGCCGTCATAGGGCGCGCTGAGCGTGATCTTGACGTCGGTTTCCGCGCGCGCCGGCGTACCCGCAACGGCGAGACACAGAGACAGGCTTGCCGCGGCGCAGGATGCCGCCCGGCGGTACGCGGCAGGGTTAGCAATGTGCTCGAACATGATGGGTCTCTCCTGGCAAGGGACTGGCAATGGGCACGCCGCTTGTGCCGGCAAGGTTTATGCCATATCCCCGCGGGCGACGATCCCCCTGCCCGCCCCGGCCGGAAATTCCGCCGCCGCGCTGGGCGGGCGCAAATCCGCCTTGCGGAGCCCCCGACCGAAACTTGCTTCGCGGCGCCATCGAAACTAGAAGCAGCCCCGACTGCGGCACCAACGAGGACAACAATATGCGCGTTTATTACGACCGCGACGCCGACCTGAACCTGATCAAGGGCAAGAAGGTCGCGATCGTCGGCTATGGCAGCCAGGGCCACGCCCATGCGCTCAACCTGCGTGACTCCGGCGTCAAAGAGGTCGCGGTGGCGCTGCGCAAAGGCTCGCAGGGCGTCAAGAAGGCCGAGGGCGAGAAGTTCAAGGTGTTCGAGGTCGCCGACGCTGCGAAATGGGCCGACGTGATGATGATGCTCACGCCGGACGAACTGCAGGGCGACATCTATCGCGACCATCTCGCCGCCAACATGAAGGACGGCGCGGCGCTGATGTTCGCCCACGGCCTCAACGTGCATTTCAATCTGATCGAGCCGCGACCCGATCTCGACGTGCTGATGATCGCGCCCAAGGGGCCTGGCCATACGGTGCGCTCGGAATACCAGCGCGGCGCCGGCGTGCCGTGCCTCGTCGCGATCCACCGCGACGTCTCCGGCAACGCCCATGATCTCGGGCTCTCCTATGCCTCGGCGATCGGCGGCGGCCGCGCCGGCATCATCGAGACGACCTTCAAGGAGGAATGCGAGACCGACCTGTTCGGCGAGCAGAGCGTGCTGTGCGGCGGCCTCGTCGAACTGATGAAGGCGGGCTACGAAACGCTGGTCGAAGCGGGCTACGCGCCCGAAATGGCGTATTTCGAGTGCGTCCATGAGGTCAAGCTCATCGTCGACCTCATCTACGAGGGCGGCATCGCCAACATGAACTACTCGGTGTCGAACACCGCCGAATACGGCGAATATGTCTCAGGCCCGCGCGTGGTCACGCCCGAGACCAAGGCCGAGATGAAGCGCATCCTCACCGACATCCAGACCGGCCGCTTCGTCAAGGACTGGATGCTCGAAAACAAGGTCAACCAGACCTCGTTCAAGGCGACGCGCGCACGGCTTGCCGAGCATCCGATCGAGCAGGTCGGCGCCAAGCTGCGCGACATGATGCCGTGGATCAAGCAGCGCGCCCTGGTCGACAAGAGCCGGAATTAGTCTCGGAACGGAGGGACTTGCCTGCCCGGCTTGATCGCGAGCGAAGGCGAGCGCGGAGTGCGCCGCGCAGCCGCGCGCTCGCTGCTCCTATGTCACCGAAAAAACGCGGCCTTCGTGGACGGTACTCCAGACACGAATGTCCTTGATCTTCATCGGATCGACCGTCAGCGGGTTGTCGCCAAGAATCGTGAAGTTGGCGAGCTTGCCGGGCACGATGCTGCCGACCTCCTTTTCCATCTGCAGCGAGTAGGCCGCATCGAGGGTGACCGCCTTAAGGGCGGCCAGTCGGCTGATGCGCTGATCTGCTCCTACTACGCGGCCCGACATAGTGGTGCGATTCACTGCGCAGTGCATCAGGAGCAGCGGCTGACCTGGAGCCATCGGCATGTCGGCATGCAAGGAGAAGGAGACGCCGGCACGCTCGACATCGCCAAGCCGGACCATCTGGTGGGCGCGTTCGGGGCCGACGCCAAATTTGCTGTAATTATCGGCCAGTGCGTAGACATAGTAGGGATTGCCGCTGACGATAGCACCCAGGCGCTTGATACGATCCACTTGATCCTTGGCGGCAATGCCGAAGTGAACCACGATGGTGCGGTGATCAGGCCGGGGATTGCGCCGCATGTTCTGTTCGAGATTGTCGAGCAACATGTCGAGGCCGGCGTCGCCGGTGACGTGGATGTGGATCTGGTAGGAGGCGTCCCAGTAGATGCGGAAGGCCTTTGCGAACACATCGGGGTCCATGATCCATTCGCCCTTGTGGCCGTCCAGATAGCCGTCCCTGAGCTGCATCAGTTGGGAGAACACCGCGCCGTCGGCGAAAAGCTTCACTTGCTTGGGCAGGAACGCCGTCATTCCCTCACCCCAGCCGAGCAGTTTTTCGGTTTCCGCGATGGTCGCTGTGGGATGGGCCGCAACCAACGACTTTCCATCCGGGATGAAATAGAAGCGAAACGGATTCGTGCCGCTGGAAAGAACGGCGTTCTCGGCGTCCTGGAGCTGCTTTGAGAACAAGCCGCCGGGCTCGCACGCAAGCGTGACGCCGTTGGCATGAAGATAGGAAACCATGAATTTGAGGCCTGCCATCAGCCGCTCGGGCGTGGCGATGACAGGGAGGATTTTGCTCGCGGTTGCGAAAAGGCCCTGTTCCCAGAAGTGGCCCTCCTCGAAATTCATCTGCGCTTGCGCGGCTTTCGGCAGCCTTGCGACAAGGTCGCTGGTGATGCCGCCGGTTTCCAAGGCCGCTGTGTTCAGGATGAATTCGTGAGCGGACCGATGCCAGACAAAGATGGGTCGTTTAGCGCTGATCTTTTCGAGATCGGCACGCGTCAGCTTGCCGTGGAAATAATTATCGAAGCCCCAGGTCACGAGGACCTCATTGGGGGACTTGAGCTTGCCTTCGGCAGCCGCGAGCCGGCTCAGATATTCCACGCGGTTCTTCGCGGCCGGCACCGTGCCGGACGGAAGAACCCAGTCTTCGATCGCGATGATCTCAGTCATCATCGTCAGCGCCGTGAGGAACGGATGGGCGTGCTGGTCGAAGAAGCCGGGCACCATCACCTTGTCGGCGAATGAATCGTCGACGATGAAAGGCTGACGACCGGCGGCAGCCTTTATCTCCTCGAGCGAACCGACCGCCAGAATGCGGCCGCCGACCACAGCGACGGCCGTGGCCGTGGGTTTGGCCGGGTCGAGCGTGATGATCTCCCTCGCGCGGAAGATCGTCGCCCGGGGCAAAGGTGCGCCGAGCGCATCTGCCACATCTTGAAGCGACCCGGTCTGAGCCCGCGCGCTACCGGGGCCCATCGCCTCGCAAGCAAAAGCTCCCGCGGTCAATGCTGCCGCAGTTCCCAGAAACTGCCGACGGGAGGGAAATGGGAGATCACGAAGTGCGTTGGCAAACGCCGGATTGCAGATGATGCACATCGGACGATACTCCTCGTTCTCGTTCGCGGCCGCTGCCACAGGCGGATATCGAGATCAGATTCATTTTGTATTGAGCACACTACGCACGCGTGTACCTGCTCGCCCCTTCCTTAATCGTCTCTTCAACCTTGAAGTAACCTTGACGTCAGCGCGTAGCGCGCCAAAAAGGCGGCGTGATCCAAGGCCGCCGGCCTTTGCGGCGCGGGCGGAGTGTTGCACTATAGGCGCGGAGCCACGGCGGGAGGCGAACATGATCGATCGGGCCGGAATTGAAGCGATCGTGCGCGCGACTTATGCGGCGCGCGTGCGTGGCGATGTTGATGGTACAGTGCACCACTTCGACCAGAACGCCACGTTTCGGCTCGTCGGGGATACGGCGGCAAGTCCTGTTCCCGGCGTCGCCGCCGGGTCCGAAAAATTTCGCGCGCACCTTGCGGGGCTGATCAAGGCCTTCACCTTCCACAGCTACGAGATCGTCGACATGGTGGTCGAAGGCTCAAAGGCGGCGGTGCGCACCCGCATCAGGGTCACGTCGACGGTGACAGGCCAGACGGCGGAAACCGAGACCGCCGACTTCATCGAGGTGAAAGACGGCCGCATCATTTCGTTCGTGCAGTATTGCGACACGGCGCTTGCGGCAAAGCTTGCGACCAAGTGAAGGTGCGGTGACCGGCGCCGCGATCGACCGCGCGACGGCGGACGCATCGGCGTCGCCCTCGGTCGCGCTCACGGATGTCAGCGTGGCTTTTCGCCTCGCCGACGCGACGAGCTACGTCGCCGTCAGGAATGCCTCGCTCGCGGTCGCAGCTCACGAGTTCGTCGCGATCGTCGGGCCGACCGGCTGCGGAAAATCGACGCTGCTCAATGTCGCCGCCGGTCTCCTCGCGCCCGCGGCCGGACAGGTCGAGATTTTCGGCGCGCCGCTCGCGGGTCTCAACCGCACCGCCGGCTATCTCTTCCAGTCCGATGCGCTGTTCCCGTGGAAGACCGCGATCGAGAATGTCGCGATCGGACTCGAGGTCGCCGGCACGCGCATTGCGGAAGCCCGCGCGCGTGCCCAGCAATGGCTGACGCAAGTCGGGCTCGGCGGCTTTGCCGGGCGCTACCCGCACATGCTCTCGGGCGGACAACGCAAGCGCGTCGGGCTCGCGCAAGTGCTGATCCGCGATCCGCGCATCCTCCTTATGGACGAGCCGTTCGGGCCGCTCGATGCGCAGACGCGCCAGATCATGGGCAACCTGCTGCTCGAGCTGTGGAGCGCCGACCGCAAAGCCGTGCTATTCGTCACCCACGATCTCGAAGAGGCGATCGCTCTTGCCGACCGCGTCGTCATCATGTCGGCGGGGCCGGCATCGTCGATCATCGGCGACTGGCGGGTCGCGTTGCCGCGCCCGCGCGACATCTCCGAGATCAAGCTCGAGAAGGCGTTTCAGGACCTGCACCGCGAAATCTGGGCGGTGCTCAAATCAGAGGTGCTCAAGGGTTACGCGCAGGCAGGGGGATAAGGTGGTTCTCCAGGCGAGCGTCGTTCCGTTCGAAAAAGACGATGTCCAGGGCTTCCTCCATCGCGGGGACGCCGCCGATGGGCGCGGCCTGGTCCTGACCCATGGCGCCGGCGGCAATTGCAACGCACCGCTCCTCGTTGCGGTCGCGGCGGCGATGCGCGATGCGGACTTCACCGTGCTCCGGTGCAATCTCCCCTTTCGCCAGCGCCGGCCGTCGGGGCCGCCATCGCCCGCGACGGCGGCGGCCGACCGGGCCGGTCTGCGCGATGCCGTGACGGCACTGGCGGCGCTTGTCTCGGGCCCGATACTCCTCGGCGGCCACAGCTACGGCGGCCGGCAGGCGAGCCTCCTCGCAGCCGACGAGCCCACCGTCGCCACGGGGTTGCTGCTCTTGTCCTATCCGCTGCATCCGCCGGGCAAGCCCGAGCAATTGCGAACACAGCACTTCCCGCGGCTGACGGTGCCGACCGTGTTCGTGCACGGCACGCGGGACACCTTCGGCACGGTCGCGGAACTGGAGGCCGCCGCCGCGCTAATCCCGGCACGCCCGCGCATCATCATCGTCGACAACGCCGGCCATGACTTGAAGAAGGGTCGGTTCGACATGGCGCCGATCGTCGGCGCATTGCCTATTTAGCCGAATCCTCGCGCTCGTCATTCCGGGGCGCCGCAGCGAAGCGGAGGCAGCCCGGAATCCATGAACACGGACTGCGGAGTATGGATTCCGGGCTGCCTCGCTACGCTCGGCCCCCGGAATGACTGCGTCGGGCTATGCCGAAACTCCCTTCGCCGCCCCCCTAAAAGAACAGCGCTGCGCCCTAGCCTCGGTCGGCCGCATCGCCTATCCATGGCGCGCTGGCGGGATCGAGCATGTCGCGCATCAATCTTTTTCTTCTCCAAATCGCGGTCGCGGTCGTCGCGATCGCGTTGTGGCACGTGCTCACGACCGACGAATATTTCGGCGTCGCGCTACTGCCGCCGTTCTTCTTCTCGACGCCGGGCGACGTTGCGGCGCGGATCGTAAAGCTGTTCGCCGGCGCCACCATCTGGCGGCATCTCTGGGTCACGCTCAGCGAATCCATGCTCGCGTTCGCCATCGGATCGATCGGCGGCGTGCTGATCGGCTTCTGGTTCGCGCGCAAGCCGACCATCGCGGCAGTGTTCGACCCCTACGTGAAAATGATCAACGCGCTGCCCCGCGTGGTGCTGGCACCGATCTTCACGCTGTGGTTCGGGCTCGGCATCTGGTCGAAGGTCGCGCTCGGCGTGACTCTGGTGTTCTTCATCGTTTTCTTCAACGTCTATCAGGGCGTGCGCGAGGTGAGCCCGACGGTGCTCGCCAATGCGCGCATGCTCGGCATGAACGATCGCCAGTTGATGCGCCATGTCTATTGGCCTTCGGCCCTGACGTGGATGTTCTCCTCGCTGCACACGTCGGTCGGCTTTGCCGTTGTCGGCGCCGTGGTCGGGGAATATCTCGGCGCCGCCGCCGGCCTCGGCTATCTGATCCAGCAGGCCGAGGGCATTTTCGACGTCGCCGGCGTCTTTGCCGGCATGCTGATCCTGGCCGCGTTCGTGATCCTGATCGACGCCGCTGTGACGATGGTCGAGAAGCGTCTCCTGGTCTGGCGTCCGGCGATCGATCAGCCCCGGACCTGAGAACTTTAATTTCGTGGTCGCGAGCGTGTAATAAAACCACATCCTGAGGCGCAGCCGTGCGCGGCATGGCGCGCTTCTCGGGCGTAGTTACGGAGGACCGCGCCATGGGCGGCTGGGGTCACGATCGTCGCGAATTCTTTGTCAAGAGCTTGGGCCTCGCCACTGCGGCAGGCGCACTGGCATCCGGACTTGCGCCATCAAGCGCCGCCGCGCAGACGGCGCCGCGGCCGATCCGCCGGTCGGAGCGCTACGATGATTCCTTCATCTTCGAGCGCAAGCCGTTCAAATGGCCGGGCAACGCCACGCTCGCTGTCTGGTTCGCCCCCAACGTGGAAGTCTGGCAATACGATTCCGCCTTCGGCGTCGGCATCTCGCCCAATCCGACGAACTACGTGCCTGATGTCTTCAATTACGCCTGGCGCGAATACGGGCTGCGCGTCGGCTTGTGGCGCTTTGCCGATGTGTTCGACGAAGCAGGCGTCAAGGCGACGGTCTGCCTGAATTCGCAGGTGTGCGACGTCTACCCGAAAGCCGTCGAGGAAATGAAGAAGCGCGGTTGGGAGTTCATAGGTCACGGCACCACGAACTCGACGACGCTTGCGGGGCTCGCGCCGGAGGCGGAGCGCGATACCATCCGCAACATCCTCAAGACCGTCGAGCAGGCCACCGGCAAGCGGCCGCGCGGCTGGCTCGGCTCCGGGCTGATGGAGACCTACAACACGCTCGACATTCTCGCCGAAGAGGGCGTGATCTATTGCGGCGACTGGAACAACGACGACCAGCCGATTCCGATGAAGGTGAAGTCGGGAAAGATGTTCGGCATTCCCTATTGCAACGAGATCAACGACATCCCGCTCTATATCCGCAAGGGCTACACCGGCGAGCAGTATTATCGCTCGGTGGTCGACCAGTTCGACCAGCTCTATGCCGACAGCCGCAAACAGCCGCGGGTGCTTGGCGTTCCGCTGCATCCGATGATTTCGGGCCAGCCGCTGCGGATCAAATATCTCCAGCGTGCCATCGCCTACATGAAGGAGCACCAGGGCGTCTGGTTCGCGACCGGCAGCGAGATCATCGACGCTTATCAGAACGTGGCGTAAAAAATCCTTCACCTCCCCCTGGAGGGGGGAGGTCGGCCGCGTCAGCGGCCGGGAGGGGGTGGCAGCGCCGCCACAAACTCTCTTTTGGATATTTGGCCGCTGTCTTCACCCCACCCCGGACCGCCTGCGGCGGTCCGACCCTCCCCCTCCAGGGGAGGGTGAAGTTACAGCGTCACCGGCCATAGCCGCGCGAGCAGCGTCAGCACGAGCAGCAGAACGATGCCGAGACCGAGGCTCCAGCCGATCAATTTCTTTTCGATCGGGAGTAGCGGCTCGGCGACAGAGTTCGTCAGTTCTTTGCGAACGTCGGATGGCTGCGACATGATGATCTCCAAATGAATTCGTGAAGCGACCGTCGTGGCGCCGCTGGTCAGCCAACGAGCGGCGGCTTGACGCCCGCGAACATCAGCCACGAGATCACGAGCCCGACCCAGATGACGAAGCCGAACAGGCTTAGCACATAGACCGCCGCAAGCTTGGCAAATCCGTCCTGCCACAGCTTGCGGAAGTCCGAGAGCACGCCGATCGAGAAGAACGTCAGAATAAAGAAGATCACCCGGAACGTGTTCGCCTCGGCGTTGACGGTCGGCAGCCGGCTAATAATGTCAGGCGAGGCCGTGAGCGCGATGAGGAGGCTGATCACGAAGGTCGCGATGAAGCCGAGCACGAATTTCGGAAAGCGTTGCCAGATCTCGACCGCCCTGGTCTTGTCGGAGTCGCGAGTCGGATTGATGTGGTTCGTCCAGATGTAGCCGAGGATAAATGCCCACACGCCGATGAAGATGTCGATGAAGACCTTGATCGTCGCGGTGGTGCCGAGAATCCAGCCCGGTTGATAGTGCACGCCCTCTGCCGCGGCCTTGGCGAGGATGAGCGATTCCGTGATGCCGCCGCCGGCGACCGCGGCACCATCGGTCTTGACCGCGAGCCCGATCCACGCCCCGGCGACCATCGGCTCCTGCCATAAGAAGGTTTGCGCGAGGAACGGCAGGATGATGACCTCCACCACCGCGAAGATGACGACGAGCGAGGACACCAGCACCGGGATCGCCGGCCGGGCGCGAATGGCGCCGCCGGTTGCGATCGCGGCAGCGACGCCGCAGATGGAAATGCCGGACGCGAGCGGCACCGCAAATTCCCGATTGAAGCCGAACCATTTGCGCGCGACGAAATACACCACGGCCCAATAGATCAGGTAAGCCTCGATGATTGCCGCGGTGCCGCGCAGCACGAGCGCGCCTGCAAGATTGAGGCGACCCGCCGCATTCACCGCAATAAAGCCGCCAAGGATCACCACGGCGATCTTGACGTAAAGCTCGGGCCGAATGGCTTCCTTGAGCCACTCGGCAAAGCGCGGAAAAAAGTTGGCGATGACGAGACCGGCCGCGAGCGCCACGACGAAGCCGCCTTCGTTGGTGAGCCTGAGCGACCAGTCGATGCCGAACTTTTGCAAATCCGTCGGCGTCACTACCGCGAGATGAGCATTGCTACCGACGATCCAGCAGCCATAGGCGATGAAGAACACCACGGTGAACGCGACCGCGAAGCGTCGCACGTCGGCTTTCAGCGCCGCGGCGCCCGCTGTGAGCACGGCGAGCAATGCAAGGTAGGTCACGATCAGCGCACCGGCGCCGCGCAATGCAGCGTAAGCCTTGCCGGCAGGCGCCAGCGCCTTGCCGGGATCGGTCCATACCGATGTCGAGACCACCCAGCCGATGAGATCGGTGCCGGCAAGCCCGACTAATGCCAGCGCGAACACCAGCAGACCGATCACGACGGACAGCCAGTCTTCGCTGATGGCCGGACGGGTTTCCGTCGCGCTGGCGCTCAACGAGGCCGTTTCGATACTCGACATGTCCGTCTCCCGCCTCACGCGCTCCGGCGACGCCGCGTGCCGAAAGTGACGCGCCTGCGCTCATGAGATGGGGCTGTCAGGCGTGCCCAAGTCAATGCTCCGCAAAAAATAAGAAGAACTCTGCTGACATCGCCGCTCTAAAAGGAATGAGATTCGCATCGCCGTGAAGATGCGGAAACGATATTCTTGGTGCTCCTGCCTAGCGAGGGCTCTGGGCTTTTCGACTCTCGTCGACCCGCCTGACCCTGCTTGCGAGGCGGTGCGAGATATTCAGGGAGGAAGCTTCATGAGTTGCAACGGCAGCGTCGCGATTTCGCCTTCGTCAATTCTCCGCGCGCTCGGCTTCGCCGTGACTGCGCTCGTAATCACAATGCCGAACGCTGGCGCGCAAACGCCAGCAGAGCGCGATGTGCCGGCGCGTCGCATTCCGGTGCCCGGCACCGTGAGTCCGCAGATACAAAAGCTGATCGCGGCGCCACTCAATCCCACCTGGAATGTCATTCCGGATTCCGCCGAAGGCTGGAAAGCACAGGTCGAAGCCGGCGCTGCCGCCATAGTGAAGACACTGCCGGCATTGCGCGAGGCGCTGCATGTGAAAGTCGAACCGCGAGTCATCGATGGCGTGAAGGCGTACATGGTGACGCCGGAGACCATTCCGTCCGCGAACCGCAATCGCCTGTTGGTCAACGTCCACGGCGGCTGCTTCGTTTCGTTTCCCGGCGAATCCGGCACGGTCGAGGCCATCATGATGGCTGGCTTCGGGGGTTTCCGGGTCATCGCCGTCGACTACCGCATGCCGCCGACCGACGCTCCCTATCCCGCGGCACTCGACGATGCCATGACCGTATGGAAGGCTGCGGTGAAGATGGCAGACCCGCGGAACATGGCGATCTTCGGCACCTCGGCCGGCGGCGGACTGACGCTCTCCATGGTGCTGCGCGCGAAACAAGAGAACCTGCCGTTGCCCGCCGCCATTGCGCCCGGCACGCCGATGTCCGATCTGACCGGCGCCGGCGACAGCTTCCAGACCAATGCAATGATCGACAACGTGCTCGTCGCCTACGGCGCAAGCTGCGACAAGCGCGCCGCGCTTTACGCCAACGGCCACGACCTCAAGGACCCCTTGCTGTCGCCGGTTTATGGCGACATGCACGGCTTTCCGCCGACGATCCTCACCACCGGCACCCGCGACATCCTGCTGAGCAACACGGTTCGCGTCCATCGCAAGCTGCGCGACGCGGGCGTTGACGCCGTCCTCGAGGTCTTCGAGGGCCAGTCGCACGCGCAATACATGCGCGACATCAGCGCGCCGGAGACCGCGCAGGCGTTCGGCGAAATCACGCGGTTCTTCGATTCACATCTCGGCAAGTAACGTAGGATCAGTAGAAGATCGCGCCCGGCGCGCCGCCGCCTGCTGCAATCGAGTCGCCGTTGATGGCGACGGACTTCGGCGAGGCGAGGAACGCGACCACGTGGGCAATCTCTTCCGCCGTGATGAGACGGTGCACG
This sequence comes from uncultured Alphaproteobacteria bacterium, assembly GCA_963787675.1. Classification (GTDB taxonomy): domain Bacteria; phylum Pseudomonadota; class Alphaproteobacteria; order Rhizobiales; family Xanthobacteraceae; genus JAJPKK01. Next base: position 53,409 of record CAWBDV010000006.1, read on the forward strand.
AGATTGTGCCCGGCCATCCGCCGCTCGATCTCGTCCGCGGTAACGCCCTGCGCCTTCGCGTCGCGTTCAAAGACGCCCGCGGTCTTTTCGGTCCGCGTGCGACCGGGGTGAACGCAGACCACCGAGATGCCCTGCGGCGCGAGTTCGTCGGCAAGGTTCTTCGTCAGCGCGGCGACCCCGACATTGCGGATCGAGCCGACCGTGCTCCCGGTGTGCCGTGCCGCAAGCCCGCTGATGTTGATGATGCGACCGCCGCCCTGCCTCGCCATGTGCGGCGCGACCTCGCGGGCGGTGCGCACATAACCCATCACTTTGACGTTCATGTCGGCAAAGAAAAAATCGTCGGTAATTTCAGCGAGTGCCGGCGGCTTTCCTTGCCCACCCGGCGACGCCGCACAATTGACGAGAATATCGATGCGCCCGAACGCGGCGAGGACGCCGGCAACCATTGCCTTTACGGCGCCGCCGTCTCCGGTATCGGCAACAAATCGCTCAAGGCGACCGCCGGTCTCCCGCGAAATCTCCGCAGCGGCGACTTCGAGCGCTGCCGCATCGCGAGCCACGATCGCGACATCTGCCCCTTCCCTTGCGAGTTCGCGGGCGATGGCCTTGCCGATGCCGCGACTGCCACCGGTCACGATGGCAACTTTACCTTTGATTTGCAGGTCCAAAGCGCTTTACCTCAATGAAGACGAAGGTACATTTGCGGTTGGCAGCTCGCGGAATTTGGTCGTGATGTCCATCCGCAAACGGCGCAACGTATTATATTGTCTGTTTGAAGGGCCGGCGAATCGCACGCCGCAACGTGTGGGGTGCGCAAGATGAACACCGTGCGTCCAACCTCGATCGCGATCATCGGCGGCGGCCTCGGTGGTCTCACCGCGGCGGCGGTGTTGTTTCGTGCCGGCTTCGACGTGCACGTCTACGAGCAGGCGCGCGCGCTCGGCGAAGTCGGCGCCGGCATCAACATCAGCCCCAACGCGTCGCGCATCCTCAATCGACTGGGCATTGCCGCGCAACTGGAGAGAACCGGCGTCAAGCCGGCGACGTTCGACCAGCGCCGCTGGGATGACGGCCGCTTTCTGGTCCGCGCGCCGCTCGGGGATGACGTCGCGGCCACGTTCGGCGCGCCTTACTACACCTTCCATCGCGGCGATCTGCACCGCGCCATTGCCAATGCGATCCCGCCGGACCGCATCCACCTCTCTCACCGCTTCAAGCACCTCGTCGCTCACGACGATCGTGTCGAAGCGCATTTCGAAAACGGACAATCGATCTCAGCCGCCGCACTCGTTGGCGCCGATGGCATCCATTCCGTCGTGCGACACGCGCTGTTTGGTCCTGAAAAGCCGCGTTTCACCGGATGCGTGGCCTATCGCGGCCTCGTGCCGTCGGATCGATTGAGGCACCTTGATCTCGAATTGTGCTCGCAGATCTGGATCGGGCCTCGCCGCCATTTCGTCCATTATTTCGTGTCGGCGAGACGACTGGTCAACTTCGTCGCCATTGGCGAAGAAGACAGTTGGCATCGGGAGTCATGGGTCGATCGCGGAGAAGTTTCCGACATGCTTTCGGCATACGCGGGCTGGCACGACCAGGTTCTCTCGATCATCGGAGCAGCGGATGAGACCTTCAAATGGGCCTTGTTCGACCGCACGCCGCTGCCGCGCTGGTCGCTCGGACGGGTGACGCTTTTGGGAGACTCGTGTCACCCGATGCTGCCGTTCATGGGCCAGGGCGCTGCCCAGGCCATCGAGGATGCCGCGACGCTGACGAGCTGCCTGTTGAAATTTCCGAACGACGTTCCCGAGGCGCTGCGTCTTTATGAGCGGCTGCGCCTGCCGCGGACATCGCGCCTGCAAGGGATGTCCGACGCCAACAAGACCCGCTTCCACATGCCTGACGGGCCGGCGCAAAAGGCACGTGACGCGGAGATGGCCAAAGGCGGAACCGATTGGTCCCTCGCCGCGATCGCGTGGGTCTACGAACACGACGCCGAAGTCATCGAGAGCCGATGATGCCGATGACCGCCATTTCACGTCATGTTATTGCGCGTGCAGCGTCACCGCACCCATCGGAGTGCGAGGCCGCTCACGCCGAGCGTGAGATCGAGGCCGGCCTGGCCCTGCACCGATAGGGGCTGCAGAGCAAACGAGCGCCCCGAGCCGCCGACCAGGACGTTCGCCCCGACGCCTCCCCCAACCGTGACGCTTCCGCTCGCGCCGACGTAATCGCCGGCAAGCCCGCCGCGGGGGCGGACCGACCGTCGGTGCGACCACCGCCCACGCCATTTCGCCACCGCTTTTGAAGCCGATGTCGAGGCCGATGGTGTTGATGACACCCTCGTAGAACTCCGGCGGGAAAGGTCCGTCGGGCGTGTACCGGCACCTCATCGGATCATGCGAGCCGATGATGAATCCGACGCTCGGCGCGAGTTGGCAGTTGAGCGTCCCTATCTTCGTCCCTCCAGGGACCTGTCCGAATGCTTGCGACGCGATCGCGACGATCAAACCCATCGTCACGACAATCAAAGGATGCTTGAACATGATATTCCCCCTTCCCCAGGAATGGCAGCTTTAGGTCTTTTCTCCGATTCGATTTTGGCAGCAAGACGGCTAGGCTAGTCGCTGGCATGCGTCAATCGCAACCAAGGTTTGGCGCTCCCTGAATGCAGCTTGATTTCGCTCAATCCGGATTTGCAAGGTTCCGCTGAGAAACGACGTTCGAGCGCGGAGATTCCTTTGAACCAGCGTACCGAACCTGATCATTCTCCTTCATCGATCGCTCCGCCTGCGTCACCTGTCGTTCCGACCTCAAGCGCGACCGCGATCGTTCCATCGCCGCCGCCGGTTCCCGTGCGTGTTCGCAGCAAAGGGCGACGGCGGCTTGCGTTGGCCCTTGCGGCGATCGTGCTGACGGCGGGCGCGGGTAGCATTTATTGGTGGCAGTACGTGCGCAACCAATTGCCTGCCGGCATCGTATGGGGCAACGGGCGTCTCGAGGCCGACGAAATCGACATCGACACCAAGTTTGCCGGACGCGTTTCCGAGCTTCTCGCGCAGGAGGGCGACATGGTCCAGGCAGGACAGGTTGTCGCCCGCATGGATGTCAAGGATCTCGAGGCGACGCTGAAACGCGGCGAAGCGCAGGCCCAGCAGGCGGCGATGGCGCTGCTGCTGGTGCTGATCCCCTCGATATTGACGGCCGTCGCCATCGTCCGCGAAAAGGAACTGGGCTCGATCATCAATTTTTATGTGACCCGGTAACGCGGCTCGAACTTCTGGCCGGCAAGCAGCTTCCCTACATCGTCCTCTCGATGATCAATTTCGCGGTGCTGTTTCTCATGTCGGTGTTTCTGTTCGGCGTGCCGCTCAAAGGCAGCTTCCTGGTGCTGCTGTTGGGCGCAGTGCTGTACGTCATCGCAACGACCGGCATCGGCATGCTGGTATCGTCCTTCACCTCGACCCAGATTGCGGCGCTGGTCGGCACCGCCATTGTCACCACCATGCCGGCGATCCAGTTTTCCGGGATGTTGCAGCCCGTATCTTGTGATCGCACTTCCTGATCGTGGTGCTGGCGGGAGCCCTGTTCCTGTGGCTCGCCGTGCTACGGTTCCGACAGGTCACGATGCAGGCGATGTGACCGCTGGACCTGTCGGGTCCGGCCGTCACTTCTGGGCGCGAGTCTGCTTGAAGTATCGCGAATCCGGCGGCGCCTGGTTCTTCTTGGTTGGCATCAGAAATCCGTCGCCGCTCAAGAAATAGACATCGTTGCCGACCACCACGTAGTTGGTGCCCTCGGGGCAGGAGATGCGGCTCCAGTTGGGATAGGGATTCGGATTGCGCCGATAAGTCTTGTCGACGCTCCACGGCCGCGTCAGCGCGTGGTCGAAAACCGTGATTTCCTCGTGGAGCAGGTTCTGATCCTTCTTGTCGAGATAGAACCGCTCCTTGAAGACCGATTCATTGTCGAAGTGCAGCGGCAAGCCGGTGGCGTCGTAGGCGCGAGGCCCCTTGAACGGACCGCGCGTCTCGACCTCGAGCACGTCGTAGACGCCGTCACCGTCCTCGTCGATCCAGTGCCCGATCGAATACCCCTGATAGGTCGGATCGAGATTCTTCGGCCAAGGGCGGCCGTCGGTGAAGATTCGCCGCAGATCGGTGTTGACCGAGATGTACGTCGTCTCCGGCGTGACAACGTATTCCTGCGCCTGGGCAGACATCATGCTCGGCATGCCGCCGGGGAAGCATTTGGCGTGATCAAGGAAATTGCCCTGTCCGCCCTCGGCCTGGTCGGCCATGCTCTCTTCGTGGATCTTCTTGTATTCGGGCGTCAGCGGCGCCTGTTGTGCCGGGCCGAAGGCCTTGGTCGGATCGAACTTGACCCCCTGGCCGCCGAACCGCGGATTGATCGCGTCCCACTGCCCTTTCCAGTTGGGATATTTCGGCGCATCGGCCGCCTGCGCGACCGCGACTGTCGCCATCAACGCCGCGGCAAGAGCCAGCACGCTCGTCGTGTTTCCACCACCCATCGTTCCATCCTCCCTGTGTTTTCGGTTCGCGCGTCTCCGGCACGCTTCAGAAACCCGGGCCGGTCCAACCTGACGAATCAGATTGAGCCCCCGATCGAAATCATTGTTCTCGGCGGATATTACCAAGCCGGATTTCCCACGGACAACGATTAGTCAGCAAGCATATCACAACCGGCCAACGTGCCGGAAACGACGATCCCGTATCGGCTCAGCAAAAGCGCCGGTCCCACCGCAAGTCGCGACCGCGACTTCCTGCGATTTGAAGTAGGCTGCGGCGCCTGCAATATGTGGCTCCCGCGTTCCTCGGAGGCAGCCTTGGTCACGCTTTATTCATATCCCGAACTTTTCGGCGTTGCCGATAACAACGGATACGGCCTCAAGGTCTTCGCGTTTCTCAAATTGACCGGCGTGCCATTCGCGCACGAGCACATCCTCGATGCGTCGAAGGCCCCGCGCGGCCAGCTTCCCTACATCGTGGACGACGGTGACGTGGTCGGAGACAGCGAGGCGATCCTCGCTTACCTCACGCGCAAATATCGTCTCACGATCGACGACGGGCTGACCGCGGCACAGCGCGACAGCAACCATTTGATCACGCGAATGCTCGACGACCTCTATTGGGTTATGTCGTATTCGCGCTGGAAGGATGAGCGGTTCTGGCCGGCCTTTGCCGCTGCGCTGCGCCGGGAGCATCCGAGCCTGACAGAGGCCGACCTGCGCAAGGCGCAAGAGTTCAACGATCGGCGTTATTACCACCAGGGCATCGGCCGCTACGCGCCGGCCGAGGCCTATGCCCGTGGGCTTGCGGATTTGCAGGTCCTGGCGAACCTCATCCCGCAAAACGCCTTCCTGCACGGGCCGAAGCCGACCAGCATCGATGCCGGCATCTACGGCTTCATCGCGAATATCTACTTCTATGACATCGATACGCCGCTCAAGCAGTTCGTCGGATCGCATGCCAATCTTGTCCGGCACTGCACGGCGATCCACGCGGCTGCCGGTTCCGCCGCGCCGGCATGAAGATGATGAGAGCGCCGACACAGGCGTCGACTGGATGCCGCTGAGGCCGTGATTATCGCGCGGCCGACCCGGGAAAGTCGGGGCAAACCTTACAATTCAATAATTCAATCGCTTTCCTTTGAAGGAACGCCGGAAAGCGGCCGGCAACGCTTCTTTGGTTATATCTGGCCTGCCCTGCGACACCGCGTTCGTTGCAATTACGGCTGCGGAGACCGACACTTGCCGCCGGCAAGTCGCGACGCGGATGGGAGGGCATTTAACGCCACAAGAGGAAATCATGACTACTAAGAAAATGATGCATTGCACATTCGCAATTGCCGCGGTGCTGTCAGCGGCAGCGATGGTGCTTCCGACAACAGCCAGTGCCCAGTACCGCCATTACCGCCACAGCTGGAGCTATCCGTCACACCACTACTACGTTCCCCGGACCGATGGATATTACGCTCCGGCCTATCGAAGCCACGGCAATATTTACGGCGGCGGGATCGGCTACTACGGCGACCCGGGCTATAGCTCGATGGATTCCAACGGTCAGCGCCGCACCGGTTCGGATGTTCCCGGCGGCTTTGGAGGCATGGGTCGATAGGCAGGCCCGACGCGCTACGAAACGGAATCGGCACACGCTCTAAGTCCAACGCTGTGCTGCAAGCTGAGCCCGCTCTTCAAAAGAGCGGGCTTTTTCATGCGGGCACTGCGTCTCATGTGAATTCGGGCCGGAACTTACGTGACACCGGCGTACATTTGATCGATCATGCTGAGCCTTGCACTGGATTGACGTTTTCGCAGGCGGCGCCGCGTAGGTGGCTTTCGGCGACGAAACGAAGTTGTATCGTCGGGGTTGAGTAACGTTCGGGACGCTCCTCCTGCCAATCCGCGTGGCCGCGGGCCGCCGGATCTTTTTGTCACGCTGGCATGAAACATCTTCGCTAACATCAGCTCGAAAGCTCCGCGGGCCCTCGCCCATCTGAAGTTCTGACGGAAAATGAACAGCGGCATGTTCCTCAAGTCAGCGCTGACCTCCCGGCCTCATTCCGGAGCTTTGAAGCGTATGCGCGCTGTGGCCCGGAGGACGAGCGTCATGGCGCTCCTCCCGGCGCTGGCCGGCTGCTCCGGCGGCGTCCTCGACCCGCGCGGCCCGATTGCGGACGCGAATTCGAAAATCCTCCTCAATGCCGTTGAGATCATGCTGATGATCGTGGTGCCGACGATCATCGCCGCACTGGTGTTCGCGTGGTGGTTCAGGGCGACAAACAGCCGGGCGCACTATCAGCCGGAGTGGGCTTACTCGGGCCGCATCGAACTGATCGTCTGGTCCATTCCGACTCTCGTCATCCTCTTTCTCGGCGGCGTGATCTGGATCGGGTCGCACCAACTCGATCCCTACAAGCCGCTGCCGTCGACAACAAAGCCTGTCGAGGTGCAGGTCGTTTCGCTCGATTGGAAGTGGCTGTTCATCTACCCCGAGCATGGCGTTGCCAGCGTGAATGAACTCGTTGTTCCGGAGGGAGTGCCGGTGCACTTCTCGCTGACATCGGCGACCGTGATGAACATGTTTTTCGTCCCGCAGCTCGGGACCATGATCGCTACCATGAACGGGATGGTGACGCAGCTTCATCTCCAGGCGGATCACGTGGGCGATTATTACGGCCAATCCGCGCAATTCAGCGGGGACGGATTTTCCGGGATGAACTTCACCGTGCGGGCCGTGACTGCGGATGCGTTCGCGCAGTGGGTTGCCATGGCGCAGCAGGCGGGCCCGGCCTTGGACCGGGAGGGCTACATGACGCTGTCCGCGGCCAGTGAGAACGTGAAGCCCTTCACCTACCGCACCGTCGACCCCGATCTCTTCCAGGCAATCGCTGCGCAGCAGCTTAGGACGGCATCCGAAGCGGAAGACGAACCGAACAAGGCCGCGGTTCCGACCCACGGAGGGCACTGACAGTGCTGGGCAAGCTCACCTGGGATGCAATCCCCTGGAGCCAGCCGATCCCGCTTGTTGCCGGATCGGCGGTCATGCTGATCCTGCTCGCGGTGCTCGCCTGGATCGTCATCAAGGGGTACCTGCCCTATCTCTGGAACGAGTGGATCACGAGCGTCGATCATAAGCGGATCGGCGTCATGTACGTGCTGCTCGCGCTCGCGATGCTGCTGCGCGGCTTCATCGACGCGATCATGATGCGGTCGCAGCAGGCACTCGCCTTTCATGCGCCCGGTTATTTGCCACCCGAGCACTTCGACCAGATCTTCTCGGCCCACGGCACGATCATGATCTTCTTCGCGGCCATGCCGCTGATGATCGGCCTCATGAATTTGGTGGTGCCGCTGCAGCTCGGCGTGCGCGACGTCGCCTTCCCGACCTTGAATTCAACCAGCTTCTGGCTCACGGCGACCGGCGCCTTGTTGGTCAACATTTCGCTCGTCGTCGGCGAGTTCGCCAAAACCGGGTGGCTGCCCTATCCGCCACTGTCGGAGATGCGCTATTCGCCCGGGGTCGGCGTCGATTATTATCTGTGGGCGCTCCTCATCTCCGGCGTCGGCACGTTGATGACCGGCATCAATTTTGTCACCACGATTCTCAAGATACGCGCGCCCGGCATGGGCTATCTGCGGATGCCGATGTTCTGCTGGACCGCGCTCGCCTCGAACCTCCTCATCGTTGCGGCCTTTCCGATCCTCACCGCCACCCTCGTGATGCTGACGCTCGACCGTTACTTCGGCTTCCATTTCTTCACCAATGCGGCGGGCGGCAACATGATGATGTTCATCAACCTGATCTGGGCCTGGGGTCATCCCGAGGTCTACATCCTGGTGCTGCCGGCGTTCGGCATTTTCTCCGAGGTGATTTCGACCTTTTCCAGCAAGCCGCTGTTTGGCTACCGCTCGATGGTCATGGCCACCCTGTTCATCTGCCTCGTGTCGTTCACGGTGTGGCTGCATCATTTCTTCACCATGGGTGCTGGCGCTGACGTCAATGCCGTGTTCGGCATCGCGACGAGCATTATCGCGGTCGGCACCGGGGTGAAGATCTACAACTGGATCTTCACCATGTATGGCGGCCGGATCCATTTCGCGACGCCGATGCTATGGTCGCTGGGATTCATCGTGACGTTCGTGATCGGCGGCATGACCGGCGTGCTGCTCGCCGTGCCACCCGCCGATTTCCAGCTGCACAACAGTCTCTTCCTCGTCGCCCACTTCCACAACGTCATCATCGGCGGCGTCGTGTTCGGCGGCCTTGCCGGCATTACCTACTGGTTTCCCAAGGCATTCGGCTTCAAGCTGCACGAAGGCTGGGGCAAGGCGGCATTCTGGCTGTCGCTAGCCGGCTTCTATGTCACGTTCATGCCGCTCTATGTCGCCGGCTTGCTCGGCATGACGCGGCGCCTGCAGCACTATGACCTTGCGTTGTGGCGCCCCTGGATACTGGCGGCGGGAATTGGCATCGTGATTACGATCGCAGCCGCCGCCTGCCAGGTGATCCAGCTTGTCGTCAGCATTCGCCGTCGCGACGAACTGCGCGATGAAATCGGCGATCCTTGGAACGGCCGCTCATTGGAATGGTCGACCGCATCGCCGCCGCCAGCGTTCAATTTCGCGGTATTGCCGAATGTGCAGGATGAGGAGCCCTATTGGGACATCAAGCAGCGAGCGATCGAGAGACATCACTTGGCGCCGGAGCCCGAGTACAAGCCGATCCACATGCTGCGAAACAGCCCGACAGGATTCATCACGGCGTTTTTTTCCACCATCACCGGCTTCGCGCTGATCTGGCACATCTGGTGGCTCGTGGGCGTCGGCATCGCCGCGGCCTATGCCGTGTTCGTGTGGTTCGCGTGGCGCGATGTCGACGAATACGAAATACCTGCGGAGGAAGTGGCGCGGGTCGATCGCGCGCGCCGACGCGCCCGTGAGGAATGGCTCGCGGCCCACGCGCAAGTCACGGAGCCGGCATGAGCGCGACCGACGTCTTGCAGCGGCCGCACCGACGGGACATCGACCCGTATAAGCTGCGCCGCGGCTATGGCGGATCGGGCCATGGCGGCGTGCCCCATTACGCGACCGGACACGGCGAAGGAGGACCGGCATCCAAGCGCGTCATCGTCGGCTACGGCTTCTGGATCTTCCTTCTTAGCGACATCGTCATGTTCTCCTGCTTCTTCGCGGCGCATGCGGTGTTGCAGACGGCGACCGCCGGCGGTCCGTCGGGACGCGATCTGTTCAACCCGACACGCGTCGCGATCGAAACCGCCTGCCTCCTCGCCTCGAGCTTCGTCTGCGGACTTTCAGCCGTTGCGACGGAAGCCCGTAATCAACTCTGGACCCAGGTCTGCCTTTTCATCACCGGCGTTCTCGGACTGGCCTTCCTGGTGCTGGAGCTGCAGGAATTTGCATCGATGATTGCAGCCGGCGCGGGACCGCAGCGCAGCGCGTTCCTGTCATCCTTCTTCACCGTCGTCGGCTGCCACGGCCTGCATGTCACCGCCGGCCTGCTGTGGCTCGGTACCATGATGGCGCAGGTCTTCGTCAAGGGCTTTCGCGCCAACGTCCTGCGGCGGCTCATCTGTTTCAATCTGTTCTGGCACGCGCTCGACATCATCTGGATCGCGCTGTTCACGATCGTTTATTTGATCGGAGAAGGTCGATGAGCAACGAAAGCGACGAACTCAATGCGGACGACGTCGGCCCAGGCTTCATGGAGGCGGCGGATCGCAGCGTCCGCGAAGGCGTCCAGGGCTATGTCATCGGCCTGGTATTGGCGGTGCTTCTGACCGTCGCCTCGTTCTACGTCGTCCATACCGACCTGATTTGGGCGCCGGGCATTCCGATCGCGCTCGCCGTGCTCGCCATTGCCCAGATCGGTGTGCATCTCGTTTTCTTCCTGCACATCACGACCGCGCCGGACAATACCAATAACGTCCTGGCGCTCGCGTTCGGCGTCCTGATCGTCGCGCTCATCATCGGCGGCTCGCTCTGGATCATGAACAACCTGAACCAGAACATGATGCCAATGCCTCAGATGATGCAGATGCAGCGCTGAGGGGTTCGCGTTTTAGAGCGCGTGTCCGCCTTGATCCGACCTGCTAGTCGTCATGCCCGCGCTTGTCGCGGGCATCCACGTCTTTTCAACGTTTTCTGCAAAAAAAGACGTAAATGGCCGGGACGAGCCTGGCCATGACGAATGGATGAGAGGCGACAGCCGCATGATTGCGAAATATCAATGCACGACGGCCTGCGATAAATTTGAACCGACTGCTCGACCCAGTCTCGCTGCGCGAGCCAAGGTCTTCTCCTACGGGAGCCGATTATGGTCAGTTGGTTGGTTCGAGGTTTGCTCATCCTCGCCGGAATTGTCACCGGCTGGTTCGTATCGAAAGATGCAACCAATTTTGGCGTCATCCAGGGAATGGTGTCGCTGGTTTTGATCGGGCTGATCGTGGCGGTGCTGGCGTTTTGGCCGAGCCGGTGGACGCACCTCCTCGACCGGCTGATGAAGCCGCGCTCGTAACGGCCGGGTCTCAGGCGCGCGAACCCGCCCGCGCGGGCTTATTGTGCTCTGTCTTCGTCCCAAGCTCATCCAGCAGCCAGCGCCGGAACAACTTGACCTCCGGCTTTTGAAAATCGCCCTGGGCGGTGACCAGCCAATAGCCGCTTCCGCTGGGGATCGCCCGCGTCGCCAGCGGCACGAGCAGGCCGCTTTCGATATCGTCATCGACGAGCGGGCGCCGGCCCAGCACGACGCCGAGACCTCGCTTTGCTGCATCAAGCGCCATTTGGATGGTGTCGACGCGGAGCCCGCCGTTGATGGACGACGGGATCTCCATTCCGGTTTCGCGAAACCAGTAGCTCCAGTCGGTGGACACAACCGTCACGTGGATCAACGGCGCATGCGCCAGCAGAACCTCGTCGGACGATGTACCGAATTGCTTCTTCAGGCCCGGGCTGCAGACCGGCATCAACGTTTCCATGCCGAGCAAGGTCCAGTTCGACGCCGGCTTCTTCTCCGGCGTGAATCGAATGGCGATGTCGAACTCGTCGAGCGTGAGGTCGACGAGACGTTGCGACGTGTCGATCGTTACGCGAATATCCGGAAATCGACCGGCGAACCTTTCGAGGCGCGGCAGCAAAATCTTGTTGGCAAACGTCGGCGCGCTGCTCACGGCAAGCGTGCCCGTGGCCTTGCGACCGGGTAGCTGGTCGGTCGCCTTGGCGAGAACCGTCAGCGCTTGATTGACGAGGGGCGCGTAGATTTCGCCGGCGCCGGTCAATCGCAACCGCCGCGCTTCGCGGTGGAAAAGTTCGACACCGAGCCAGCTCTCGAGGGTCTGGATGCCGTGACTGACGGCGCTCGCCGTCAGATTGAGTTCGTCCGCCGCCTTGCGAAAACTGTTGTGACGGGCCGCGGCCTCGAAGACCCGAAGTGAACTCAATGGCGGTAGCCGGAAGGCCATGCCCCGATCCGTGTCAATGCATTGGGCCTTGCAATATAGGGCGGGTCCGCTTGCCGGCCAATGCTGACCGACATGCAAAGCCGCGGTGCTGGCTTGAGGTTTTGGAAATCACGAGAGACGCGTAGTGGCGCTGCGCGCAGGGACGGCCGAACGCAACAACGCTTCAGCCGAAACAAGCCACGAAGCCGACCCGGATGGTCTCGAAGAATACCGTCGGACCATAATGGGCCCAGAGCCCAACCGGGACTGCGAGCGCGATCAAAATCACGGCCACTACCGGAACGGCCGATTTTCGACGCAGTGCAATGGTCTCGTGCATCTTCTGTTGTCTCCTGGCATTCCGGCCGTGCCGGAATGCCATTGCTGCGTTGGGCGATGGCGCTACGCCATCGCCACTGCGGGGCGAGCAACCGGCTTTTCCACGATCGGCATATTGACGAGCGCCGAGAAGACGCCGAGCGCGATCGATAGCCACCACACCGGCTCGTAGGTGCCGAAGCGATCGAACAAGACACCGCCGAGCCACGCGCCGAGGAAGCCGCCAATCTGGTGGCTGAGGAAAGCAAATCCCGCCAACGTCCCGAGCCATTGCGTGCCGAACATGACAGCGATGATGCCGTTCGTCGGCGGCACCACCGAGAGCCACACCAGGCCCATGACGACGGCAAACGCGATGCATGTGAAGGGCGTCACCGGGAAGGAGATGAACGCCAGGATCGCGAGCGCGCGGACGAAATAGTTGAACGAGAGCAGGTGGCGCTTCGGAACGTAATCGCACAGCCAGCCGTATGTCAGCGATCCGACGATGTTGCAGAGGCCGATCGTCGCGAGCGTCCAGCCGCCGACCGTCGCCGAGAGACCTCGGTCGATCAGATAGGCTGGCAAATGCACCGTGATGAACGCCAGCTGGAAGCCGCACGTGAAGAAGCCGAGCACCAGCAGGACGTAGGATCGTTGCTCGAAAGCTTCCGACAGAGCCTGCCGCAGCGACTGCTGCGCAGCCTCCGTGCCCGACGATCCTTCGCGCTTCGGCGTCGCCAGCACCGTGGACAGCGGCAGGACTGCGAGCGTGGTCACTGCGAAAATCGTCAGCGTCTGTTGCCAGCCGAATTGATCCATCAGCAAGACCGACAGCGGCGAGTACAGGAATTGCCCGAACGAGGCCGCCGCCGTGCCAAAGCCGAACGCGATCGAACGCCACTCCGGCGGCAACAGCTTGCCGAACGCCGCCACGATCATCATGAACGAGGTCCCGGACAGGCCGAAGCCGATCAGCGCGCCGGCGGAGAGATCGAGCATCGGCGCGCTGGTCGCGTGCGCCATCAGCGCGAGACCGGCGGCGGACATCAGCGCGCCCGCGCAGAACACGCGAACGGTGCCGAAGCGGTCGGCGATCATGCCGGCAAGCGGCTGGCCGATGCCCCACAGCAGATTTTGCAGCGCCAGCGCAAAGGCGAATACGTCGCGGCCCCAGCCATTGGCGTTCGACATCGGCGTCAGAAAGAAGCCGAGCGATGAGCGCGGGCCGAACGACATCAGCGAGATCAGGCAGCCGAAGCCGATGATGAGAACGGGCGTGCGCCAAGTTGCGGTCGGGATACCGATCGAGGTGTTGGTCGCAGTGCCGGAGTGCGAGAGCCGTGTGTTGACGATGGTCATTGTCGCCTCGGGAAGGGTTTCAGAAGGCGCGAAACGTAGGGCGGCCACCCGCATCGCAAAAACGAAAGTTACTAACCTCGGAAGGAACGCGGCTCATTGTTGAAATAGCGCTGCCGTCGCCCTGGTCTGTTTTTCGACCGAACCGCAAGCCGCAACGCGACTCACGTTTTGCAATGCGCTGGAAGCCAACATCGAAACAAATGAAATTCCTTCAGCTTCGATGAACTGAATTCATCAACATCAAATCAGCTGCGCATTGGTCATGTCATGCGCATTTCGCAATCCCGGAATGAATTTCGCCGTGCTCACCGAAGCGTGAAAAACATTCGTTTGTTCTCGGCGCAGCAACGCCACACGTAAGAGGTCAACGTGGCGCGGCCGGAGATTCGCCCTGTGCTCGCAGCCTGAGGAAAGATCAACATGCGAACTCGTGTTGCCATTCGGCCGATCCGCCTGAACACCGGTGAGGTGTTCAACATCCGCGATGGCGAAGGATGCACCGTGGCGTGCCTTCATGGGAGCGCATGGATCACGCAGTCGGATGACCCCCGCGACATCGTGCTCAACGCCGGCGAGTTTTTCGTGCTCGACCGGCCCGGTTTGGCGGTCGTCTTGGCGGCAGCGGGTCCGGCGACGATGGCGATCGATGTGTCGCTGCTGCCGCCGCTGCCCCCGTATCGATGGGACATGGGCAACGCCGCGCGCAGTCCTTCTGTCTCCGCGGGCATCTGAGGCAGACAAAATGCGCGCCATCAGCGGGGCGGACAATAAGCGACAGAGCAGCCCAATCCTGTCACTGCGCTCGTCAGGCGCCGGGCGGGTGGTGGTGCGTCCGATCGCGCCGAACGATGCCGAAGAGCTGCAGGCCTATGTGCGCGGCTTGTCGCGCGAGACCCGCAGGAATTGATTTCTCGGCGCGCTTGCCGAGCTTGCGCCGGCGCAGCTCGAACGGATGTCCCATATGAGCGGGCCAAGCGAATTGATGCTGCTCGCATTCGCGGATGTCGAAAGCGAGCGCCGCGTCGTTGCGGAGGCCGCGCTGGTTATCGCGGCGGACAGTCGGCGCAGCGAAATCGCGCTGTCGGTCGCGGATGCCTGGCAGGGCCAAGGTCTCGGCATGCTGCTGCTGCGCCACCTCGAATGCCATGCCAGGGCGCATGGCGCCCGCTACCTGTTCGGCGACGTGCTGCGCACCAACACCGCCATGAAGTGCCTCGCCCGCAAGGCGGGGTTCTCGATCTGCAGCCCGTTTACGGATGCGCGGCTCGTCGAGGTCATCAAGGATCTGACGGCTCTGCCGGTCCGCTTGCCCTGCCCTGACTCCTATGATGGCGCCCGGAATACCACGGCAACCGGTGTGACGGATCGGATGATCTGACCCGTCGGCTTCAGTTCGCCCGTCGCCGTGTCGATCGCAAATTGCACGATGGTATCGCCCTTCTGATTGGCGACGTAGAGCCAGGTGCCGCTCGGGTCGATGACGAAGTTGCGCGGGAAGGACATGCCCTCCGTCGCATAGCCGATGACCGCGAGCTTTCCAGTCGCGGGATCGATGCGATATCCAACGATGCTGTTGTGTCCCCGGTTCGAGGCGTAGAGGAATTTGCCATTGGGATGCAAAGCGATCTCCGCCGTGCTTTGCCGCCCGCGGTAATCCGGCGGCTCGGTGCGCACCGTCTCGATCACATCCCCGATCTTTCCGCTGGCCGGGTCGTAGGCGAAGGACATGATCGTCGCGTTCAGCTCGTTGAGGCAGTAGAGAATCTTACCATTGTGGTGAAAGGCGACGTGGCGCGGCCCACTGCCCGGGACGGTCGAGGCCACGCTAACGCGTTCGAGCTTCCCGTTTGCGAGGCGGAAAGTCTGCACCTGGTCGGTGCCGAGGTCGGCGGTCGTAATGAAGCGCCCGGCGAGGTCGAACGTCACCATGTGCGGATGCGGCGATGTTTGCCGCTCCTCATTCGGGCCGTGACCGATATCCATGTATTCGTTGCTGACGGGGCCGAGCCGGCCGTCGCCGCCGATCGGCAGGACGACGAAATTGCCGCCGCGATAGTTGGCAACGAGCAGATAGCGACCGCTCGGGTCGACCGTCAGATGGGCCGGGGTCGATCCGTTCACCGACTGGCGATTGAGAAGCGTGAGCTTTCCGCTCGACGGATCGATTGAATAGGCTTCCGCCGATCCGCTCGGGCGCCCCTCGTAGTCGGCGAGCTCGTTCACCACGTAAAGGAAGCGGCGCGCAGGATCGAGCGCGACGAATGACGGATTGGCGCTCGTAACCTCCTGGACCGGCGTCAGCGTGCCGTTGCTCCCATCGAAGCGGAACACCGAGAGGCCGATCGGGTTGTTGCTGCCGCCGCCGGGCGGATTGTTGGTGTAGGAGCCGACATAGACGAAGGTTGCTGCACCCTGGCTCTTCGCCAGCGTAGGTAGTGCGATCATGGCTGCGCCCGTGGCAATGAATTCGCGGCGGCCGATCACTGGTCCGCCGGACATTTTCTCACTCATAGCCTTCCTCCCCTTCGAATTTTGTTCTTCGTTGTCACATCGCAACGTCGCCTATGCGACGGCGGCGATTGCAAACCGGCATCTGCCCGATTTGAATTGGCGGTACGTTGCGTAGTACCGGAACGGCGAACAATAGCAAATCCCCGGATACGGCAAATGAATGAGAGTTCCTCCGGGCCGATCACACCTCAAATGGTGGACTCCGTCGGGCTGACGTCGGCGGAAGCCGCGCGCGCCCTCGGCCAATTCGGTCCGAACAGCGTTGACGAGGAGCGGGTGCATCCCGTCCAACGGGTCGTGCACCATTTCTGGGCGCCGGTACCGTGGATGCTCGAAGCGGCGATCGCGCTGCAGATCGTGATCGGCGAACATCTCGAAGCGATTGCGATCGCGACGCTGCTGCTCCTTAACGTCGGGCTCGGCGTATTTCAGGAATTGCGCGCCGATGCGGCGCTGGCGCTGCTCAAGCAGCGCCTCGCGCTGCGGGCACGCGTGAAGCGCGACGGCGCCTGGGAGGACGCAGCGGCGGCAGACCTCGTTCCTAACGACGTCGTGCAGCTTTCGCTCGGAAAGGTCGTCCCGGCCGATCTCCGGATCATTGAAGGGTCGCTCCTCGTCGATCAATCGATGCTCACCGGCGAGTCGATCCCGGTCGAGCGGAAGAGCGGCGACACCGTCTATGCTGGCGGGCTGGTGCGGCGCGGCGAAGCAATCGGTGGGGTCATTGCTACCGGCAAGCACACCTATTTCGGTCGTGCCGCCGAACTCGTCCGCGTCGCGCACGTCGAAAGCGCAGAGCAGAAGGTGGTGCTCGGCATCGTTGGCAATCTGACCGTGGTCAATTTCGCGATCGTCGTCGCTCTCGTGGCTTATGCCCACATGATCGGCCTCAACGCATCGCAGCTCGTGCCCCTCGTACTGACGGCGCTGCTCTCGGCGGTGCCGGTTGCGTTGCCGGCGACGTTTACGCTCGCCGCCGCGCTCGGCGCCCAGTCGCTGGCGAAGGAAGGAGTGCTGCTGACGCGGCTCTCGACCTTGCACGAGGCGGCCACGATCGACGTGCTCTGCGCCGACAAGACGGGGACGCTCACCGCGAACGAGCTCGCGGTCGCCGCCGTCTCCCCCGTGCAACCGGGCGTGACCGAAGACGAAGTGCTGGCGCTTGCCGCGGCCGCAAGCTCGACCGACGGCCAGGATTTGATCGATGCTGCGGTCCGCTCCGCATTTGCTCGGCGCAAGATTACGTCGGATGTCGCCGTCCTCAAATTCACGCCGTTCGATCCGGCAACCAAGATCGCCGAAGCGTCTGCGATGAGGAGCGGCCGCATGCTTCGCGTGGTCAAGGGCGCGCCGTCAGCTGTCGCGGCCATCGCACCGATGACGTCAGCGGCGTCCGCGCAACTCGATGCATTCACCCATGCCGGGCACCGGGCCATCGCGGTCGCCGCCGGTCCGCCCGACGCGCCGGAGCTCGTCGGATTGATCGCCTTCAGCGATCCGCCTCGCGCCGACTCAGCCGGGCTGCTGACCGAATTGCGATCCCTTGGCGTGCGCACCGTCATGGTGACGGGCGATGCCGTTGAGACCGCGGCGACCGTTGCGCGTGCGATCGGGATCGAGGGGCCAGTGTGTCCTCCCGGGCAAATTCCCGAGAGCGTGGGGCCAAGCGATTTCGGCGTCTACGCCGGCGTATTTCCGGAACAGAAATTCCGGCTGGTCAAAGCGTTCCAGCGGCAGGGGCACGCCGTCGGCATGTGCGGCGATGGCGCCAATGATGCGCCCGCGTTGCGGCAAGCGCAGATGGGCATCGCGGTGTCGACGGCAACGGATGTCGCGAAGGCCGCCGCGGGCATGGTGCTCACCGAACCCGGTCTCGGCGGCATCGTGACGAGCATCAAGGAAGGGCGGTCCGCGTTTCAGCGTGTCCTAACCTACACGATGACGATCCTCATCAACAAATGCGCAACCCTCGTCCTGTTGGGCGCCGGCCTTGTGATCACCGGGCATGCCGTGCTCACGCCGCTTTTGATCGCCGTCTCCATGCTCACCAACGATTTCGTGACCATGGCCCGGGCGGCGGATCGCGCGCCGTCGTCGCCCTATCCCAACACATGGCATGTCCGCAACCTCGTGATCGCCGCCATCCCGTTGGCGCTGCTCAAGCTTGTTTACTGTATCGCCGTGCTGATCGCCGGATGGTATGCGCTGCACCTTAGCGCCGACGAGATGCAAACCTTGACCTTCGTGCTGCTGGTGTTTGCTAATCAGGGCATCCTCTACGTGTTGCGGGCGCGCGGGCATTTTTGGCGCTCGCGGCCGGCACCAATTTTGGTAGTTGCCTCGCTCGCCGATATCGCGGTCGTCAGCGCGCTTGCCGTCGGTGGAATTTTGATGAGTCCGCTGTCGATTGCGTTGATCGTTACACTGGCACTTGCGACGCTCGCCTTTGCCCTGACGATAGATTTCGCCAAAGGGGCAATATTCGCGCGCATTCCGATCGATTAGGATTTGAGAAACCGAAGACTGTCGCCGACGAGCGCCGCCGCCGCTTGAGCCAAGTCAAGGTGCCTCACGCTGCGGCTTCGCTAAGCAACAGTCGCGTAGCCGGCCACAAACGGTGCCTGCCGTGAGTCCGTGGAGGACAGATGCCTCGTCTGGAGACGCTTCAGCAGCTGCTGCTGCGCTTTCGGGAACGCGGCACCGCGCCGGCAATCATCGCCGCCGGCCCCGATCGGGCAACGCAAATCTCCTTCGCCGATCTCTTCGACGCGTCACATCGGCTTGCCGAGGTCATCATGGCGGGCGGGGCGGGACGCGGCGCCACGGTAGGCCTGATGGCGCCAGCCAACCCCGTGTGGATCGAAGCCTTCTGGGCCGTGGTTGCCGCTGGCTGTGTCGTGATGCCGATCGACCCGCAAATCGGGGACGAAGACCTCCAGCGCATGATCCGGATCGGCGAGTGCCGCTTGATGCTGACGGACAACACTCAGATCGGGCGATTGCGCAAGCTCGCGGCCCCATGCACGGCGATGGACCTCGCTGCGGTCGCGAACATGCCGCGGGCAGCGACGTCGCCTGACAGCGTCGATTCCTCCCGAACGGCTGCCTCGCAGGACGTCGCGATCCTTGCGTTTACCTCGGGCACGACCGGGCCGCCGAAGGCAGTGCCGCTCACCCATGCCAACCTGCTGTCGAACGTCGATGCCATATTGACGGAAGAGATCGTCGGACCGCGCGACAACGCGTTGGTGCCGCTGCCCCTCTATCATACCTACCCGCTCACCGTCGGCATGCTCAGCGTTCTCGCGGCGGGCGCGACGATCGTGTTTCCCGCGGGAATCAGCGGCCCGCAGCTTGTCGCCGCAATCCACCAGGGGCAGGTGACCGCGCTTTTAGGCGTTCCACGCCTTTATGACGCGATCCTCACGAGCATTCGTGCCGAAGTCGCCGGCAAAGGCGGACTGCTCGCCCGCCTCTTCCCTGTCCTCGTATC
Source organism: uncultured Alphaproteobacteria bacterium (assembly GCA_963787675.1). Lineage (GTDB taxonomy): Bacteria > Pseudomonadota > Alphaproteobacteria > Rhizobiales > Xanthobacteraceae > JAJPKK01. The sequence goes on from CAWBDV010000006.1 coordinate 73,072, forward strand.
GGCATCGAGCACGATCTATCGCCTGTTAGGACTGCCTGTCGGCCGCTGGCTATTTCGCCCGCTTCGTTCCAAGCTCGGCTCGACGCTGCGGCTGATGGTGAGCGGCGGCGCCGCGCTTCCGCTCGAGGTCGAGCTCGCATTCGAAGGGTTGGGTTGGCAAGTGCTGACCGGCTACGGCCTGACCGAGACTTCGCCGATCGTGACTTTCAATCGGCCCGGGCGTTCGCGCAGCGGATCGGTCGGCCAGGCGCTTCCCGGCGTGAGCGTGCGAATTGCCAATGCCGATGCGGAAGGAACCGGCGACATCGAGGTGCGCGGCGTTTCGGTGTTCGCCGGGTATCGCGGCGACGCCGCTGCGACCAGCGCGGCCTTTACGCCGGACGGCTGGTTTCGCACCGGCGATCTCGGCCGCCTCGATGCCGACGGATACCTTTTCATCACTGCGCGCGCCACCGAAACCATCGTCCTGCCGAGCGGGAAGAAGGTCTATCCGGAACCGATCGAGGCGGCCTATGCGGAAAATCCGAACATTCGTGAAATCGCGGTGATGAGCGGGGCCACCGGTCTCGTCGCCCTGGTCGTCCCCAACGAGGAGGCCGTGCGAACTGCCGGCACGTTCCGCCTGGAAGGGTTGATCGGCGATGCCCTCAGGATGCGGGCGCGAACGTTGCCGGGCTATCTTCGCCTCACCGGCTTCGCAATCACGCGCAAGCCGCTGCCGCGGACGCAGCTCGGAAAGCTCCGCCGTCACTTCTTGCGCGCGCTCTACGAGGAGGCGCGCAAGCCACACGCTGCCGAGGGCGGCGTCAGCACAGCGGCCGCGGAGGAGGTGCGGCTCGACAATCCGCTGGCCAACGCAGTCTGGACTTGGATGCGCGCCCGCTATCCCGGCCAGACCGTCGATCTCGACACGAGCCCGCAGCTTGATCTCGGGATCGATTCGCTTGGTTGGGTCGACCTGACGCTCGCGCTGCAGCGCGACTTCGGCATCGCCCTCACCGAGCAGCAGATCGCAGGCATTGTCACCATCAAGGATCTTCTCCGCGAGGTCACGGTCGCCAAGGCGCCTGACGAAGGCGCACCGGCCGTCGCGGAGCAAGCGAAGATATTGCTCGCGCCCCAAGGCTTGGGCGTCAGAGCCGTGCGTGTCGTCGGCGAGATGCTGCTGCGGGCCGCGATGCACGGCTTCTTCCGCATCCGCGTCGAAGGCGGCGAGACGCTGCCGCAGCCGCCTTTCCTGCTCTGTCCCAACCACGTGAGCTATCTCGACCCATTCGCGCTCGCGGCCGCGCTGACGCGCCGACAACTCGGATCGACCTATTGGGCCGGATGGACGGGATTGCTGTTCACCTCACCGCTCCGTCGCCTCTTCAGCCGGGCCGCCCACGTTATTCCGATCGATCCCGATCGCGCCGCAGCGGCAGGCATTGCGCTCGGTTCTGCGGTCCTCGCCCGCGGTCACGCTCTCGTCTGGTTTCCGGAGGGCGCGCTCAGTCCCGATGGGTCGCTGCAACGGTTCCGGCCCGGTGTCGGAGAATTGGTCGACCAGCACCCGGTGCCGGTCGTTCCCGTGCTGATAGCAGGCGCCGAAGCGGCGTTCCCGCCCGGCAAACGACTGCCTCGTCCGAGTTGCATTACCGTCCGCTTCGGGCAACCGATCGAACTTCCTGCCGCGGCGGCGGGCATCAATGCCCGGCAGCGCGATCAACAGATTGCCGATGCCATCCACGCCGGTGTCGCAGCCCTCGGCGCCAAGACCTCGACCGGCAACCCGACCTAATGCGACAGCATTGCGACGCGCCGACATCGAGGCGGCGGCGGATTTCACCCGAGTGTCGGTTTTGACGCATATCAATGATCGCCCGCCAGCCCCGCTTACTAGTGCCTACTTAGTTGATTTATCGGCAGCGCCGGTTTGGACGAACTGCGCGAAGCAATATCGACGTTAGTCATCAGAAAGCGCAATAATCAATGAAGGGCGACAATCATGTCAGGGCATCCCGAGCTTAAGGCCTTGAACCCCGATCAGGCGCGCTTCGTTGCGCTGCTCGCAAAGGAGGCCCGCGTGGAGCGCGACGAGTTCATTGGGCGAGTCCCCGACAAAGACCTGGCCGGCCGCAAAGCCCGGCGCAGCGAGCTCGGTGCCACCGTCGCCGCGGCCGCCGAGGTCCCGCTTTCCGAGTTGTCGCAGCTTGTCGCGCTGCGCGAGGCAATCGCGACGCTGTCCGCAGAGGGGCGATCTGAATTGTATATTTTGATGCGCATCGGCCAGGGCAACTTGGCCGCACAAAAATGGCACCGGGGCCTTAACGAGGCGACGGCGCTCGGAGATGAAACGGTTGCCGCCGCGTTGCTCGAGGATCCCGATCTCCATGATCATGTGACGAAGGGCCTCTTCGAGGCCAACCTTGCATCTTGATGAACTAGAACGCGGCACATCGAAGACGTGCACGCAGCGCAGGTGACTTCATCGGAATGAATTTGGAATGATAATCGGTGCGGGGAACCTCACCATGACATCGATGTGGAGTTTCTAATGCCTGGACAATCGCCAACGTCAGCTGTTCACATCGCGAGCCGCGAGGATGTCCGCCGCCTGCTCGGCGACATCGACGATGCCGAAATTCTCGAAATTCTCGCTCTCAAGCCCAGCATCGCCGACCTCGAAGAGGCGGCTGTTTGGGCGACCGGTGACGGTGATGTGCTCGATCGGTCTGGCCGTCCGCTGACCGGCGTCGCGGCGAAAATCGTTGAAATCCTCGACACCGAGGCGGAAGAGCCGCCGCCGCGCTAATCCATTGCGGATGCCGCGGTATGGAAAAGAAATCGCCAGGTCTCGGCTGACGGAGTTTCGGATGAACGCGCGTGTGCCGGTGACCGTCGGCCTTTTGGTTTCGCTCACAGCCATCGGCGCGGGAAGCGCAAGCGGGCAAGGCCAGGCGGGGCGCGCGAACGCGACTGCGGGCCGCGAATTTGCGCTCGGAGTTTGCACGGGCTGTCATGTCGTTGCGGCGGATCAGCCGTACGCGCCCCTGATCAGCGGCGCGCCGTCCTTCAAAGAGATCGCCAACCGCCCCAATGTTTCGGCAGCCTCGTTGCGTCGCATCATATCAACGCTGCCCCAGGCCCCCTCCCACGGGCGCATGGCAAACCCGCTGATCAATGAACACGAACTCGCCGACGTCGTCGCCTACATCATGACGCTACGAGAGCGCGCCGAAAACCGCTAGCATCCCGGCAGAATTGTTGCCGGGATGAACCGTGTCGCGCATCGGCTTTATCATCAACCCGATTGCCGGAATGGGCGGACGCGTCGGCCTCAAAGGAACCGACGGCCTCGCTGGTGAAGCGAAGCGGCGCGGCGCCCAACCCATTGCTGCCGGCCGAGCGCTCGAAGCGCTCCACCCGCTGAAGGACGCGCTCGACCGCGAGCCGCGGGCTCCCTCCCTCAGCTGGCTCACGGCGTCCGGAGCGATGGGCGAAGGCGCGCTGCGTACCGCGAGCTTTACGTCGATCACCATCGTACACGAGACTTCGCCGGAACCTTCAGTCGAGGATACCCGGGCGGCGGTGCGGCAATTCGTTTCGGCGGGCGTTGATCTCGTGCTGTTCTGCGGCGGCGACGGCACTGCCCGCGACGTCTGCGGCGTCACCGGCGTCGCGACACCCATCCTCGGCATTCCCTCGGGCGTCAAAATGTATTCTGGTGTGTTCGGCGTCACGCCCGCGCGGACAGCGGAAATCCTTGTCCGCTACCTCACCGGAGACATCGGCCTCGCCGATGCCGAGATCGTCGACCTCGACGAGGAGAAATATCGGCGCGACGAATGGGCTGTGCGCCTCTACATGACGGCGCGGACGCCATTCGAGCCGACCTACGTGCAAACGGCGAAGGCGATCATCACCAGCGTCGATGAGGACGCGGTCAAGGAGGACATTGCTGCCTTCCTGTGCGAAGAGATCGGGGCCAATCCCAAGGCACTCTACCTGCTTGGGCCGGGAAGCACAGTCGAGGCAGTCGGTCGCGCGCTTAAGGTCGACAAGACGCTGCTTGGCGTCGACGCAGTTTCGGACGGCCATTTGATCGGGAAAGACCTCAACGAACAGCAGATCCTCGATCTCGTCGCGCGGTATCAGGAACGCAAATTGGTGCTGAGCCCGATCGGCGCGCAGGGCTTCGTGCTCGGCCGCGGCAATCAGCAACTCAGCCCGAACGTCATCCGGCGCATCGGCCCGGACAATATCATCATCGTGGCGACGCCGGCCAAGCTCGCACGCACGCCTGTGTTGCGATTTGATTGCGGCGATCCGGCTCTCGATTCCGATATGATTTCGCGCAAATTTATCTCCGTTGTGGTTGGTTATCGGCGCACGCGAATGGTTCAGACGGCCGGCTGAGCGCCGATGCGGCCGCAGCGCGAACGATAAGGCTTTCGGCGAGCACATCGCTCGCATGGCCGGCAAGGGAGGGCCCATGGGTTACGTGCCACACACCGACGCGGAACGTCGCGAGATGCTGGCGGCGATCGGCGTTGCCGGGATGCAGGATCTGTTCCCGGATATCCCGGCGCACGTGCGTTTTCCCAAGCTTGCGCTGCCGCCAGCCACGTCCGAGCTCGACATTGCGCGCGAGATGAGCGGGCTCGCGTCGCGCAACTTCCCGGTCGATCCGTCGCACTCATTTCTTGGTGCCGGCACCTATCATCATTTCCGGCCGGCAACGGTCGATTACGTGTTGTCCCGCGGCGAGTTCTACACCTCCTACACGCAGTATCAGCCCGAGGTCAGCCAGGGCATGCTGCAGGCCTTGTTCGAATATCAGAGCATGATCTGCCGCCTTACTGGCATGGAGGTGAGCAATGCCAGCCATTACGACGGCGCGACTTCGCTCGCCGAAGCGGTGCTGCTCGCGCTCAATGTCGCGCAGCGCAAGCGTAGCAAGATCATCCTTTCGCCTGCCGTCCATCCGCAGTACCGCGCCATCGTCAAAACCTACTTGAGCGGAACGCATGCGGCGTCCGTCATCGGCGACGACGACGCTTCGGCTGACCTTGCTCACCTCACGTCGCTGCTCGACGGCGAGACCGCTGCCCTGGTGATCCAGCATCCCAATTTCTTCGGCCAGTTCGAAGCCGTCGAAGGGTTGGCCGACGCGGTCCATCGCGCCGGAGCGCTCCTCATCGTCGTCACCGACCTCATCGCGCTCGGATTATTCCGATCGCCTGGCTCATACGGCGCCGACATCGTCGTTGCGGAAGGACAGCCACTCGGAATTCCGGCCTCATTTGGCGGACCGCATCTCGGCGTGTTCGCAACGCGCATGACCTACGTCCGGCGGGTCTCCGGCCATCTCGTCGGCGAGACCGTCGATGCCGATGGCAAGCGCGGCTATGTGCTGACGCTGTCGACCCGCGAGCAGCACATCCGCCGCGCCAAGGCGACGAGCAACATCTGCACCAATTCGGCGGTGTGCGCGCTGGGTGCCGCCGTCTATCTCGCCACCATGGGGAAGAGCGGCCTGCGCCAGATCGCCGAGCTTTGCTTTCTTCGCAGCCACTACGCCGCAGGCGAGATCGCAAAGCTCAAAGGCTTCGCGGTCAACCCGCAGGCGCCGACGCAGGCGTTCTTCAAGGAATTTGTCGTGCGCACGCCGCGGCCCGTCGCCGAGATCAACAAACACCTGCGCGAACACGGCATCATCGGCGGCTACGATCTCGGCCGCGACTACCCGCACTTGCCGCAGCACATGCTGGTCGCCGTCACCGAGATGAATCCACGCGCGAGCATCGATCGGCTGGTGCGAGCGCTTGGCGAGGTTGCGCGATGATTTACCCCACGATTCCGACCGTCTATGAACTGAGCGGGCCCGGCCGGCATGGCATCGATCTGCCGGCGCCCGATGTGCCCGAGGTTGCGCTGCCCACGGCCGAATTGCGCGCGGATTGCGAGCTGCCGGAATTGTCGCAGATCGATGTCGTGCGACACTACCTTGCACTCTCCGAGCGCAATTTCGGGGTCGATACCGGGTTCTATCCGCTCGGCTCTTGCACCATGAAATACAATCCGAAGGTCAACGAGGAGATCGCCCGCCTGCCGGCCTTCGCCGAAACCCATCCGCTGCAGGATGCGGACAGCGTGCAAGGCAACCTCGCGCTGATGCACGAGCTGCAGCAATGGCTCGCCGAGATCGGCGGCTTTGCCGCGGTGACGTTGCAGCCGTCCGCGGGCGCGCACGGCGAATTCACCGGCCTCCTGATGATGCGCGCCTATCATCGTGAGCGCGGAGACCTCAAACGCACGCGCATTTTGATTCCGGACTCCGCGCACGGCACCAACCCGGCCTCGACGACCATGGCCGGCTTCGTCGCGGTCGAGATTCCGTCCGACGCGCGCGGCAACGTCGATCTCGAGGCGGTGCGGGCCGCCTGCGACGACACCGTCGCCGGCATCATGATCACGAATCCCAATACGCTTGGCCTGTTCGAAGAGCAGATCGAGGAGGTGGTGCGGCTGGTTCATGGGTGCGGCGGCCTCATCTACGGCGACGGCGCCAACATGAACGCCCTCGCCGGCATCGTGCGGCCCGGCGATCTTGGCTTCGACGTCATGCACTTCAATTTGCACAAGACCTTCTCGACGCCGCACGGCGGCGGCGGACCGGGGGCCGGCCCGGTCGGCGTATCGGCGCGTCTGAAGGATTTTCTGCCCGGCCCGGTGATCGAGCGGCGGGATGGAAGCGAGGGCACGCGCTACGTCCTAGCGGAGCCTGCGAAATCGATCGGTCGCGTCTCGACCTATTTCGGCAATTTCGGCATGTTCGTGCGCGCCCATGCGTACATTCGGCGGCATGGCGCGGCCGGATTGCGCCAGAACTCCGAGCATGCCGTGCTCAACGCTAATTACCTGCGTATCAAGTTGCGCGACGCTTTTGCGGTGCCGTTCGACCGCGTCAACATGCACGAGTTCGTCTGCCGCGGTAGCATCGAAGGCACCGGTGTTCGCGCCTATGACGTGAGCAAGCGGCTGCTCGACTATGGCTTCCATCCGCCTACGAATTATTTTCCGCTCATCGTGCCGGAAGCATTGATGATCGAGCCGACCGAAACCGAGAGCAAACGGACGCTCGATGCGTTCGTGGCGGCGATGCAGGCGATCGCGAAGGAGGCGCAGAGCGATCCAGCGCTCGTCAAAAGCGCGCCGCATGAAACGCCGGTGAGACGCCTCGATGAAGTCAAGGCAGCGCGCGAGCTTGTGCTCACCGATCGTGCCGCCGCTCCGTCCCGTTGAACCGATCAAGAGCGGGAGGTGACGATGACCGAACCGAATGCGGCAGCGCCGCTCAAGCGCACGCCGCTCTATGACGTTCACGTGCGGCTCGGCGCGCGCATGGTGCCGTTTGCCGGTTACGAGATGCCGCTGCAGTATCGCACCGGCATCATCGAGGAGCACCAGCACACCCGCGCCAAGGCCGGCCTGTTCGACGTATCCCACATGGGGCAGATCGCATTGCATCCGCGCTCAAGGCGCGTCGAAGACGCTGCCCTTGCGCTCGAAAGTCTCGTCCCCGCCGACCTCGTGGGGCTTGCTGTCGGCCGCCAACGCTACACCCTTCTGACCAATTCAGCGGGCGGCGTGCTCGACGACCTCATGGTGTCGAACCAGGGCGATCATCTCCTGCTTGTCGTCAACGCAGCGAACAAGGCCGCGGATGAAGCGCACCTCATGGCGGAGCTTGCAGACCGCTGCCGTGTCGAACCTCTGCCCGAACGCGCGCTCATCGCACTGCAGGGACTGCAAGCCGAAGATGTGCTGGCGACGCTTGCGCCGCAGGTCCGCGCCATGCGGTTCATGGATGCTCACGCAGTATCGCTTGTCGGCGTGGCGTGCATCGTCTCGCGCTCCGGCTACACCGGCGAGGACGGGTTTGAGATCAGCGTGCCCGCGAGGGCGGCGGTGGAGTTGTTCGAAACGCTGCTGCGTCATCCGGCGGTCGCGCCGGCCGGCCTCGGCGCGCGGGACAGCCTGCGGCTCGAAGCTGGCCTCTGCCTGTGCGGCGCCGATCTCGACGAGACGACGACGCCGGTCGAGGCCGCGCTCGAATGGGCCATCCCGAAAGTGCGTCGTCGCGGCGGCGCGCGCGCCGGCGGATTTCCCGGCGCAGAAACGATCCTGCGGCAGCTAGCCGACGGCGCGCCGCGGCGGCGGGTGGGGCTGCGGCCGGAAGGACCCGCGCCGGTCCGCGGCGGCGCCCGCTTGTTCCGGACGGAAGCCGATTCCGCGCAAATCGGCGTCGTCACCTCCGGCGGCTTCGGCATAAGCCTCCACGTTCCCATCGCCATGGGCTATGTTGAGGCGAGCACTGCGGGGCGAGGCGTTCGTTTGTTTGCCGAGGTGCGCGGCAAGCGGCTTCCCGTGATGGTCGCGGATTTGCCGTTTGTGCCGTTGCGCTACAAACGCGGATGACTCTCGCCTGGGGGAAGACCAATGTTGAAATTCACCAAGGATCACGAGTGGCTTCGTTCTGAAGGTGATGTTGCGACCGTCGGCATCACCCCGTTCGCGCAGGACAAGCTCGGCGATCTCGTCTTCGTCGAGTTGCCGTCGGTCGGCGCGAAGTTCGCCATGGGCGAGGTCGCCGCGACGGTCGAATCGGTGAAGGCAGCCTCCGATGTATATGCTCCGGTCGGCGGCCAAGTGGTCGCGGTCAACGATCGGCTGGCAGGCGAGCCCGGATTGGTGAATTCCGCACCGACCGGCGACGGCTGGCTATTCAAGCTCAAGATCGCCAACAGCGCCGAGCTCGCCCAATTGCTCGACGAAGCCGCGTATCAGAAGCTGACGGCTGAGGCGCAATGATCACCCGGTGAACCGCGCCAGCGCGTCGAGCACCGAATCGACGTCGGCCATGGTGTGGTCGGCGCTGATCTGAAAGCGAATCTCCTCCTCGCCCTTCGGCACCACCGGGTAGTTGAGACCGGTCGCCAGGACGCCCTGCCGCCGCAGATGCGCAACGACCGCCGCCGTGCGCGCGGTATCGCGCAACATCAGCGGCACGACCGGATGTTCGCCCGGCAGTGTTTCAAGGCCAAGCTTGACGAGGCCTGCCTTGAAGCGCGCCGTGAGCGCCCGCAGATGCGTCAGCAGTGACAGGCCGACCGCGCTATCGAGGATATCGACCGCTTTATGAGCGGCGGCAGCCTCGGCCGGCGTGATCGGATTGGAGTAGATGTAGAACGGCGACGTCTCGCGCAGGTAGCGGATGATCACTTCGTCGGCGACGACGTAGCCGCCGTTGACGCCCAGAGCCTTGCCGAGCGTCGCCACCAGGATGTCGGCGGGGCCGGAGCCGGTATATTCCTCGGTGCCGCGGCCGGATTGCCCGAACGCGCCGACGCCGTGGGAGTTGTCGACCACCACGATGACATTCTCTGCAAAGGCCTGATCGTGCGCCCGTGCGATCGCCATGATTTTGTCGAGCGGCGCATGGTCGCCGCGCATGCTGAAGATTCCGTCGGTTACCACGATCGCGCGCGTGCAGGCTGCGGACGCCGCCTCGAGGTGCCGCTGCAGCTCGTCCATGTCGAGGTGTTTGTAGATGCCCTTTTCCGCCGGCCGCGACAGTGCGGTCGCATTGATGATGCAATTGTGATTGAGCTCGTCGCTGATCACCGCCGTCTTGTCGGTGACGAGCGGCGGGATCAAACCCATGACCGTCGCGTACGCCGACGAAAACAGGATCGCGGCGTCGCGGCGATGGAATCCGGCAAGTCGTTGTTCGAGCGCAACGTGCGGCGACCAGGTGCCGCTGATGAAACGGACGGCGCCCGGGCCGGTGCCGAAGGCGGTCGCCGTCTCCTCCTCCGCCGCGATCACTTCGGAGCGCAGCGCCATGCCGAGATAGCTGTTGGAGTTCATGCGCAGGAACGGCGTCTCGCCCTCGCCTTCGATCAGATAACGCGGGCCCAGGCCGTTGTGCGGAGGAAGCATGGCGCGGATGACCGTTTCCTTGCCTTTGAGGCGTCCGCTTTGCGCCATCTCGTCGAGACGCGCTGCCAGCACTCTCGTCAATCCCTGGGTCGGCATCGTCACCTCGCGCCTTTAAGTTCAGTCTCGCTTGGGTGTTCGCGCTTTTGCGCGCAGGCGGGCCAACATATCGACGGTCATTCCCGCCAGATCGAACCGCGGCGCAAAATCCCAATCTTCCCGCGCTGCACTGTCATCAAGCGAACTCGGCCAGGAATCAGCAATCGCTTGACGGATCGGGTCGACCTCATAGTCGATCTCGAATGCGGGCATGTGCTTGCGGATTTCGTCCGCGAGTTCGGCCGGCGTTATGCTCATCGCCGTCACGTTGTAGGCATTGCGGTAGCGCAGCCGCGCCGCATCGGCCTCCATCAATTGCATCATCGCGGCGATCGCGTCGGGCATGTACATCATGTCGAGCCGCGTGTCGGGCTTGAGAAAGCAGCTATAATGCCCATACCGGAGCGCCTGATAGTAGATCTCGACCGCGTAGTCGGTGGTGCCGCCGCCGGGCGGGGCGACATAGGATATCAGGCCCGGCAGTCGCAGCCCGCTGACATCGACGCCGAAGCGGCCGGCGTAATAGTCGCACAGCAATTCGCCGGAGACCTTGGTGACGCCGTACATCGTGGTCGGCCGTTGCACGGTGACCTGCGGCGTGTGTACCCGCGGCGTCGAGGGGCCAAAGGCGCCGATCGAGCTTGGAAAGAACACCCGGCAGCGATACTGACGGGCAGCCTCGAGCACATTGTAGAGGCCGCCCATGTTGATGCGCCAGGCTTCATGGGGCTTCTCCTCGGCCAGCGCCGAAAGCAAAGCCGCGAGGTGATAGATCGTGCCGATGTCGTGACGGCGGATCACTTCAAGGACTTGCGCGGACTGGGTGCAATCGAGGTGCTCATAGCTATCCTCAGCGGAGAGCTGAGACGGCATGACCCGCAGATCAGCGGCGACGACGTTCTCCGCGCCGTACCGCTCTCGCAAGGCCGGCACCAGCTCCGAGCCGATCTGGCCGCGCGCACCGATCACCAGGATTCGTCGCATGGGCTTTGCCGAGCGAGGACGCTCGCCTCCTGGAAATGCCGAACGGCACCTAGTCGGCCGTGAACCCGCCCTCCGGGATTTGTCCATCGGCGGTCGCGATCAAGCGCTTCGGTATCAACAAGAGGCACGGCAGGATCAGGGCGTAGACGATCGTGATCGCGATGACGCAGGCAGCAAAGCCACCATAGTAATCATATAACGTCGTTCCCAGGACATCGCCAAACCGCGACACGACGACGTTGAGACCGCCGGACATCATGAGCATCGTCCCCTGCAGCCCGCGGGGACACGACCTGATGATCAAGTCGAGATATGAGGCGGTGGCAACGCCACCCATCAGCCCGATGGGCACCGCCGCGATCAAAGCGCCCGTAATCGAATGAATGAACAGCAGCGGGACGAGTTGAGGGACGGCAGCGACGGTCCCCCACAACAGCAAGGTCTTCAGCGGATATTTTCGGCACAGGACGCCGAACAGCATGAATGTCGGAATGAAAGAGCCGGCGAAGATGGCGTTCCACTGGCCCCACTGCGCATCTTCCGCATGAAGGGTGTTCTGGAGGTAATACTGCAGCGGGGTGACGGCTCCTGGGGCAAAATTCCACAAGAACCAGATCAACAGCGCCGGGTAGATCGGCCAATGCCGCACCAGCCGTTTGAGATCTTCGATCGGTTGCGGGATAGCGTCCTGTTCGTTGACGATGTTGTCGTAGACGCTTCTCGGCTTCCACACCGCGTAGGCTGCGACCACCACCATGATGGCAGCGCCGACGAGAAAGAGGATACGAGCGGCTCCATTGGTGGTCTCGTGTTCGAGCATGTTGCTGAGGCTGCCGCCGATGAGGAGGGCCACCACCGTCGGGATCGACAGGAAGATGTTCCACACCGCACTGATCTGGCCGGACATCGCATGCTGCTGGCCAAGCACCGATGTCAGGCCGTTCTGCGCGCTGGCGACGAAAAGGAATGAGGTCGTCAGCAGAAGGACCGCAATGAGGAGCTCGGCATAAGTGACCGGGACGAATGCAAAAATAGCGTAGAGACAGGCGGTCACAGCGCCGAACAAGAACATGAATCCGCGATCGCGCATTCCCAATGGATTCCAATTGTCGCGGATGAAACCGAAGACAAAAGACAAGTAGAGAGGGATGCCCGCCACGAGCCGGAACACCGCCGTTTCGTGCGCCTCCAGGTTCAGCTTGTTCTTGAGGAAGAAACTGATCGGGATATCGAAGAGCCCCCCGGAGGGCGAGCCAAGGGCCAACAACACAATCAAGACACCGAGGTAGACGAAAATCCTCTCCCGAACCCCGGGCGGCAACACGCTCGGCGCGAGGGTGACGGCCTCTGCCGTCGCAACCGGCTGATCGGTCGTCATCGCAGGGAGAACTTTGCCGAAGAAGGCGATTGCACGATGAACGATGCCAAGATCTTTCGTTTCCCCCACCCGGATGGACCATGAGCCAATCACATCGGGCGACACCGATGCTCAGGCATTGAGTTTGGAACCATCGCTAACGCGTTGCCCGCATGTTGAATAGCCCTTTGGCGCGACAATTGTGAACAACGGCGCCTCAATGCGAATGCGGCCCGCTTTGAGAAACATCAAAGACCCGATGATGGCGTCACCGTAAGCATCGCATTCCTGCGTCCAGATCCTGGCGATGAGGAGGATAGGCATGGGTGAGGCCCGGATTTCGTTGTCGCGCCGGATCGGAAGGTTTGGTCTGCGTTTCGGCGTTACCGTACTGACGGCGGCAGCCGTTTTCGTCGGTCCGGCCATGGTGTCGGGCTCGCTCGGTGATGCAACAGCCCATGCGCAAGCCCTCGAACATCCGGTCGGCTTCGCCGCGATCGTTGCCAAGGTCAAGCCTGCCGTCATTTCGGTTCGCGTCAAAATCGACGCCGGCCCGCTGAACGACCTCAATTCGCCGTTCTCGGACGAAACGCCGCTTGAGCGCTTCCTCCGCCGATTTGGCACACCAAACGATACGCCGGAGCATTCGCCCGGGCCGTCTGACCGTGATGTCATGACCGGCCAAGGTTCGGGCTTCTTCATTTCGGCCGATGGTTATGCCGTGACCAATGGCCACGTCGTAAACCAAGCCAAGTCGGTCGAGGTCACGACGGACAACGGCAAGACCCATACCGCACGGGTGATTGGTATCGACCAGCGATCGGACATCGCGCTCATCAAGGTGGACGGCGGCACGTTTCCGCTTGTCACATTCGCCGACAAGGTTCCCCAGGTGGGCGATTGGGTTCTCGCCATCGGCAATCCGTTCGGCCTAGGTGGCACCGTGACGGCGGGCATCGTGTCCGCGCGCGGGCGCGATATCGGCGCCGGCCCCTACGACGACTTCATCCAGATCGACGCCCCCGTCAATCGCGGCAATTCCGGCGGCCCCACTTTCGACGTCGACGGCAACGTGATTGGTGTGAACACCGCGATCGTTTCACCATCAGGCGGCTCGGTCGGCATTGCGTTCGCAATCCCGGCCGAGACGGTGAAGGGCGTCGTCACCCAGCTCAAGGAAAAGGGCAAGGTGAGCCGCGGATGGATCGGTGTGCAGATCCAGCAAGTCACGCAGGAGATCGCCGACAGCCTCGGCCTCAAGGAGGCGCGCGGCGCGCTCGTCTCCGAACCGCAGCCGGACGGACCGGCGGCAAAAGCCGGCATCAAGTCCGGTGACATCATCACTGCGGTCAATGGCAAAGAGATCAATGATGCCCACGACCTCGCACGGACGATCAGCGGAATGTCGCCTGGCACTCCGGTGAAGCTCGGCGTGATCCGCGGCGGCGAAGAGAAGACGTTCACGCTCACGCTCGGCACCTTGCCGGATCAGCGCGAGGCCAATGCGGCCCCCGAATTGTTCCAGCCGAAGAGCACGAGCGTGGCGCAACTCGGGTTGTCCGTAACCCCGCAGCCGGGCGGCGGCGTTGCGATCTCCAAGGTCGAACCCGATGGCCTCGCTGCAGAACGCGGCTTGAAGACCGGCGACGTGATCATCGAGGCCGGAGGACGGCAGGTCGCGGCCGCGGCCGATCTCCAGAACGCGATCGAAGCCGCCCGGAAAGCCGGCCGACGTTCGCTGCTGTTGCAGATCAAATCCGGCAACGCAACGAGATTCGTGGCGGTGCCGGTGGGTCGCGGATGACGGCCATCGTCCATGACAACGGCCGAAACCAGCACGGCAGTCGCGCGGTTCATCTCGCCGTCGGGTGAGACGACCGCGCCGCTCCCCGAGTTCGCCCGCGAGCCCGCGGAGCTCGTGAAGCTCTATCGCGCGATGGTGTTGACACGGACGTTCGACGCCAAAGCAATCGCCTTGCAGCGCACTGGACGACTCGGCACCTATGCGTCGTCCCTCGGCCAGGAAGCGGTCGCCGTCGGCGTCGCCGCGGCAATGCAGGCGGACGACGTACTGCTGCCAAGCTTTCGCGAGCACGGCTCGCAGATCTGGCGTGGCGTCACGCTCAAGGAACTGTTCCTCTATTGGGGCGGCGACGAGCGCGGCAATGACTTTGCCGGGCCTCGCGAGGATTTTCCGAATTGCGTGCCGGTGGGAACGCATGCCCCGCACGCGGTTGGGGTTGCGCTCGCTTTCCGCCTGCGCGGTCAAAAGCGCGCAGCCGTCTGCGTCTTCGGCGACGGCGCCACCTCGAAAGGCGACGTGGCGGAAGCCCTCAACATGGCGGGCGCCTGGAGGGCGCCGGCGATTTTCGTCGTCAACAACAATGGCTGGGCGATTTCGATGCCGGTCGCAAAGCAGACGGCTGCGGCTACGCTGGCGCAAAAGGCCATGGCCGCCGGCATTCCAGGTTGGCGCATCGACGGCAATGATGTTGTCGCCGTGCGTCAGGCAACCGCCGATGCCCTTGCAGCGGCGCGCCGCGGCGAAGGCGCGGCTTTGATCGAAGCGGTCACCTACCGCCTGTCCGATCACACGACGGCCGATGATGCCGGCCGTTATCGCAGCGATGCCGACGTCAGCCGCCATTGGCCGGAAGAGCCTGTCGCCCGATTGCGCACCTACCTCACCCGTATCGGCGCCTGGGGACGCGAACAGGAAGACGGCTTGTTGCGCGCGTGCAGCGAGGAGGTGGAACGGGCCGCGGCGGACTATCTCGCGGAGCCGCCGCAGGGGATCGCGGCGATGTTCGATCGAACCTACGCGACGATGCCCGCCGACCTTGCGGAGCAGCTCGCGAACGCGACCCGCGATGCGGCAGGTGACGCATGAGCGACATCAATCTCGTGCAAGCCGTGAACCTCGCCCTCCACCGCGCTATGGCAGAGGATACGCGGGTCGTCGTGCTCGGCGAAGACGTGGGGATCGACGGCGGCGTGTTCCGGGCGACCGATGGGCTCTTTGCTTTGTACGGCGAGAACCGGGTTCTCGACGCGCCGCTCGCCGAGTCCGGCATTGCCGGGGTTTCCATCGGTTTGGCGGCTCAAGGCTTCCGGCCGGTGGCCGAGATCCAGTTCACCGGCTTTGCCTATACCTGCATCGATCAAATCTTGAACCATGCGGCGCGACTTCGCACCCGCACGCGCGGCCGCCTCACCTGCCCGATGGTGCTGCGCGCGCCCGCCGGCGGCGGCATCCGCGCGGTCGAGCACCATTCGGAAAGTCCGGAGGCGATGTTTGCCCATATTCCCGGATTGAAAGTCGTGATTCCGTCGTCGCCCGCTCGCGCCTACGGCCTTCTCCTGTCGGCCATTCGCGATCCTGACCCGGTCATCTTCCTCGAGCCGACACGACTTTATCGCGCGGCCCACGAGGAGGTGAACGACGACGGCACCGGCATTCCGCTCGACCATTGCATCGTGGCGCGCGATGGCATCGACGTCACCATCGTGTCGTGGGGCGCCATGATGAAAGAGGCGTTGGAGGCAGCCGAGCATCTCACGGCCGAAGGCATCGAGGCTGAAGTCATCGACGTCGCAACGCCAAAGCCGCTCGACAGCGCAACGATTCTCGACTCCGTCGCGCGCACCGGCCGACTGGTCATCGTCCACGAAGCGCCATCGACCTGCGGCTTCGGCGCGGAAATCGCTGCACGCGTCGCGAGTCACGGCCTTATGAATCTGCTGGCGCCGATTGAACGTGTCGCGGGATACGACACGGTGATGCCGTATCCGCGCACGGAGGCGCTCTACATGCCCGATGTGGAGCGTGTGACTGCGGCCGTGCGCCGCGCGATGGCCTTCACATGATCCCGTTCAATCTTCCCGACCTCGGCGAAGGGCTGAAAGAAGCCGAGATTGTCGCTTGGCACGTAGCTGAGGGCGATCACGTCGTCGTTGATCAGCCGCTGGTCTCGGTCGAGACCGAAAAGGCGGTGGTTGAAATTCCTTCACCACGATCAGGACGGATCGAACACTTTTTGGCGCGGCCCGGCGAACGCATTCAAGTGGGTGCGCCTCTTCTGACCTTCGAGGAAGGGGTTCACCCCGACACTGGGACCGTCGTCGGCAATCTTGCTCCTGCGTCGTCTGCGGCACGACCGCAGCCGCCGGCGAGACCTCATGCCCCCGCCGTGCAGGCCGCGCCGGCGGTCCGCGCGCGCGCCAAGACGCTCGGCGTCGATCTCTCCGAGGTCACACCTTCCGGCGCTGATGGGCGGCTGACGCTCGCCGACATCGAAGCCGCCGCGAGTGCGTCGAGGGGTCCGCTGGAAGCAGGAGAGGAACTGCGCGGCGCGCGGCGCGCCATGGCGCTGACCATGGCCCGCGCCGGACGAGAGGTCGTGCCCGCGACATTGCACGACGAAGCGGATGTTCAATCCTGGACCGGCGACGATGTCACCGTCCGCCTGATCCGGGCCGTGATCGCGGGCTGCGCGGCCGAGCCCCGTCTCAATGCAAGCTTCGACGGCGCCAACGCGTCCTGGCGCACCAATGCGCAGATCGATCTCGGCCTCGCAATCGATAACCCGGACGGACTGTTCGTGCCGGTCCTGCGCGATGTTGCCGGGACGAGTGCCGAGGATTGGCGCGCGCGCATCGATGGCCTGAAGCTGCGCGTCCGGGATCGGACGCTCGCACCCGCGGAGCTGCGCGGCCCGACGATTACGTTGTCGAATTTCGGCACGATTGCCGGCCGCCATGCCGCGCTCGTGGTGGTCCCGTCCCAGGTCGCGATCCTCGGCGCAGGCCGCATTGTCGAGCGGCCGGTGCGCAGCGGCCAAGGTTTGGCGCTGCATCGCATGCTGCCGCTCTCTCTCACTTTTGATCATCGCGCGGTCACCGGCGGCGACGCGGCGCGCTTCCTGCGCGCCGTCATGGCCGATCTCGAAAAATCCGTCTGATCAGGAGGACATCAAGGATGGACGACACGTTCCGATTTGCCGACGCATTCGGGCCGGCGCGGATCATTCATATCCACCGGCCCAGCGTCGGCCTCAAGGCGATCGTCGTTGTCGACAACACCTCATGCGGAGTTGCGATCGGCGGCGTGCGAATGGCGCCGGATGTGTCGACCGAGGAATGCTTCCGCCTCGCCCGCGCCATGACCTGGAAGAACGCCGCGGCCGGCTTGCGGCACGGCGGCGGCAAATCGGTCATCTTCGGCAATCCGCGTATTCCCGTCGATGAGAAGGAACGGCTGATCCGGGCATTCGCGGGCGCCATCCGCGACATCACCGACTATGTCCCGGGGCCCGACATGGGAACCGACGAGCTATGCATGGGATGGATCAACGATGAGACAGGCAGATCGGTCGGACTCCCGAGTGCCGTCGGCGGCATTCCGCTCGACGAGATCGGCGCAACCGGATTTGGGCTCGCCGCCTCGATCGACGTGGCGCGCAGCTTTATCGGCCTCGAACTCGAGGGCGCACGGGTCGCGGTGCAGGGCTTCGGCGCAGTCGGCAAACATGCGATGCGTTTTCTCTTGGAGAAAGGCGCCATCCTGGTCGCTGCCAGCGATACCAGCGGTACATTGGCCGACCCTGCCGGCCTCGATGTCGCGGCGCTGATTGCGCTCAAAAATGCGAGACGCTCATTACGGGATCATTCTTCCGGACAAAAGCTCCCGGCTGACGCCATCATTGACGTTCCTTGCGACATATGGATTCCGGCGGCGCGGCCCGACGTGATCAACGAAGGCAACGTCGAGCGGCTGAACACCAGGCTGGTCGCCGAGGGCGCGAATATCCCCTGCACCACCAAGGCCGAAGAGGCGCTGCACCAGCGCGGCGTGCTGGTGATCCCCGATTTCATCGCCAACGCCGGCGGCGTCATTTGCGCCGCGATCGAATACCAGAAAGGTACGCAGAAGGCCGCGTTCGATTACATCGATGAACGGGTGCGCACCAACACCCGCATCGTTCTCGATGACGCGACGCGCAATCGCTTACTGCCGCGCGCCGCGGCGCTGGCGCTCGCCGAACAGCGCGTCCGCGCCGCGGCAGCGACGCGCCGCTGGCGCTGATCGGCAGGCCTATGGCGCTTATCGTCCAACGATCGCAACCGGGAGGCAGCCCATGTCGGCACTCACGATCTTCCTCGCAAAATTCATCGGCCTCTACTGCATCATCCTGCCGGGGATGATGATGTTGCGAAAGCAAAGCGCTGTCGCGACCGTTGCGGCGATCATTCGCAATCAACCAACGCTTTTCCTCATCGAGATCATTGGCCTTGCGGCTGGGGTCGCGATGATCGTCGGTCACAACATTTGGTCGGGAGGCGCATTGCCCATCATCGTCACCCTCATCGGGTGGCTGATGACGATCCGGGGCATCGCGCTGCTCGCCCTATCGCCGGAATCGCTCGGCAAGGTTTTCGAAGCCTTGCGTTACCAGGAGCGCTTCTATGTCTACATGGGCGTCATCGTGGTTCTGGGCCTTTATCTCACCATTGCGGGCTTCTCCGCGTGAGGGGCGCATGCCTAGGGTGGCCGCCCGCAACCGGTGTTACGCGCATGAAAGCGGCCAGATGAGCTGGCCACTCGGCGTTACGCTGCCCGCACGGTGTTGAGGAAGCGCTGCAGCTCGGCCTTGAGGTGGCTGCTTTCCTTCGACAGCATCTGCGCCGAGGTCAGCACGCGTGTTGAGGCTACGCCGGTCTCGCCGGCGCCGCGGTTCACATCGGTGATGTTGGTTGCGACCTTGGCGGTGCCGTGAGCGGCGGAACCGACGTTGCGGGCGATCTCCTGAGTGGCGGCGCCTTGCTCCTCCACCGCCGCGGCGATCGTCGAGGTGATCTCCGAGATGCTCCCGATGGTCCCGCCGATCTCCTTGATCGCGGCAACCGACTCCTGGGTCGCAGCCTGCATGCCCGCGATCTGAGTGCCGATCTCCTCGGTCGCCTTGGCAGTCTGCGCTGCGAGCGCCTTCACCTCCTGGGCCACCACTGCAAAACCCTTGCCGGCCTCCCCGGCGCGCGCGGCTTCGATCGTGGCGTTGAGGGCCAAAAGGTTGGTCTGCTCGGCGATGGCAGTGATCAGCTTCACCACGTCGCCGATCCGCGAAGCCGCCTTTGACAATTCCGCGATGCGGGCATCGGTCTTTTCAGCCTGCTTGACCGCCTGAACCGCGATGTGGCTCGACTTCTCGACGTGACGTCCGATCTCCGTGATCGAGGAGGTCATCTCCTCGGTTGCCGACGCGACCGACTGAACATTGGTCGATGCTTCCTCGGACGCAGAGGCAACAACGCCGGCGAGCTTCTGGGTGGTGTCGGCGGTTTTGGTCAGCATGCCCGCGGACGCTTCGAGTTCGCCGGAGGCCGAGGACACCGCCTGGATGATGCTGCCAACGGCCGACTCGAACTGGTCGGCGAGATTGCGCATTGCGGCCTTGCGGTTCGCTTCCTCGCGCTCTGCGGCTGCCTTTGCTTCGGCGGTCTCGCGCTCTTCGGCAGTCCTTCGCTCCATCGCGGCACGCGCCTTGGCCTCGTCATCCTGCTTGATGCGCTCCGCCATCTGGTTGCGCACGGTCTCGCGCACCGCCTCGACAGCGCGGGCAATGGTGCCGAACTCGTCGTGGCGATCCGAACCTGCGACCGGCGCCTCGATATCGCCGCCGGCGAGCCGATTGAGCAATTCCGTCAGCCGGCCGATCGGCTTGATGATCGACCGCGTCAGCAGGAACACGCCGATCAGCAGAAGGATCATGCCACCGCCCATCCACAACAGGGCCTTGTGGGTCATTTCGCTCTGGATGGCATCGATGTCGGCGTACCAGACACCACTCGCGACCGCCCAACCCCAGGGTTCGTAGCCGATCACGTAGGAGATTTTCGGTGTCGGCTCAGTGCTGCCGGGCCGCGGGAAGTTGTAGGACGTGTGGCCGCGTCCGCCGCCGCGTGCGATCTCCACCATCTCTCGGGAGAAGAACTTGCCGGTCTTCTTATCGATCTCATTCCACATATTCTTGCCGACCAAGCTCGGCACGGCGGGATTGACGATGTCGATCGCGTTGGAGTCCAGCACGAAGATAAATTCCTGGCCCTCATAGCGCATCGCGTTCAAGGCGCGCTTGGCCTGCGCCTGGGCCTGCTCGACGGTCATCTCGCCGGCGGCAGCGCGCTTGCCATAGTCGGCGACGACCCCGGCAGCGACTTCGACGATGTGGCGAATATCGGCCTTCTTCTGCTCAAATAATTGGCGCTGGCCTTCCTGGATGACCAGGTAGCCGATGCCGCCGAGCAGTGCGACGGCAAGAACAGCGAGCAGCAAGATACGAGTGAAGACGCGATCGAATGATTTGAGCATGGTGGGAAGGCCTGTTGACGGGTTGCAAGGCCCTGTTATGCACGCATTGAGTTAAGTTTGAGTAATTGGCTATACCTCCAGGAAACGATTGCGATGACCAAAGAGGTGCGATCCTAACTGCGATGCTTGTTTGGAAGTCGCCGAATTTGCAGCGCGGCAACGCTGCGCCAGTGGGAAGCACGGCAGGAGTCGCCATGCCGCCTGCCATAGACCGGGCGACCATGGGATGTTATCCGGCGGGGCCGGCAAATCCATGAACGATCTCTCCCTCACCATCCTCCCGGAGACGCCGCAGGACGAACCTGCCATCGAGCGGCTGCATGAGCGCACATTCGGCCCGGGCCGCTATGCGCGCACCGCCTTTCGGATTCGCGAAGGCGCCGATCATCTGATGGCGCTGTCCTTCACCGCGCGGATCGGCACCCTGCTGGTCGGCTCGGTGCGTCTCACGCCGATCCGCATCGGCGAAACGCCCGCGCTGCTGCTTGGCCCGTTGACGGTCGAGCCCCCCTTCCGCCAGCGCGGCATCGGGCTTGCGCTGATGCAGCGCGCGCTTGATGAGGCCCGCGCGCGCGGGCACCGTCTGGTGATGCTGGTCGGCGACGAGCCCTACTACGCCAAGGCTGGTTTCAAGCGCATCCCGAAAGGCCAAGTCCGCATGCCCGGCCCCGTCGACCCGGCGCGGCTTCTCGTTGCCGAACTGGTCGAGGGCGCCTTCACCGGAGTGGCGGGACAGATTCGCCCGGAGTGGGAGACCGCGTAACCGACGCACCGCGGTGACGACGCGATCAGGCGACCGCTGACAGATTCTGACCCGCAGTCGCCGCGAACATCTGGGCCTGCTGCTGGATGAGCCGTTCCAGCAGATTTCCGACGGACGTGGGCACCGACGTGACCGCGGACGTCGATGGTGTTGACGACGTGGATGAGGACGAGGACGCGTCCGCTGTCGCAGACGACGACCCCGACGTGCCCGTGCCGGTGGAACCAGTCGCCGGCATCGTCAAAGTCACGGTCGAGCCGTCTGAATAGCTAATGGTCGTGCTCGTCGACCCGTCCGCGTTGGTCGTGGTCTGGCTGGTGCCGGATTGATTGACAAGATCCTGCATCAGTGCGCCAATGCCGCCGCCATGATGCCCGTGGTGGCCATGGCCGTGATGGCCCTTCACCTGATCCGTTAAATCGTCGTCCGCCGTCGCGCCCGCGGCCGCCTGAGCCGTACCCGTCGTCTGCCCGCTACCCGTCGTTTGACCGCTGGCCATGCTCGACTGGCTGGTGCCCGTCGTCAACGGGTCGCTGCTCGTTCCAGACGTGCCTTGCTGCCCGTCGAAAGCCGCGAAGAACTGCTCGATGGAATTGACCGCGCCTCCGACCGACTGCGCTTGCGCAGAAAACAGCGCAGTCATCGTACCGGGGCTAGACCACCAGCTCGCGCCACCGGTCGCGGAGCCCGAGGGCGCTGTTGGGTTTTGCGATGACGTGCCGCCGGTCGCCGACGAGGAAGAATTGCTCGGCGGCGCGGTATCGAACAGATTTTGCGCCGCGCTCGCACCGTTGGCGCCCGATTGGGAAGGGATTTGCTGCATCGAGGTCAGGTAACCGAGGACGCTCGATGCCGCTCCGCTGAAGAACAACATGACCTACATCTCCTGCGCCACCGCGCGCCGGCCCCCGTTTCGACGCAGGAGGAACGATCGGCGCAAGTTCCACCCGATCCATGCCGAGCAAGCGACGTGCCGCAGTGTTTAGCGAGTAAATTCAACGTCGTGCGCCATCGACGCCTCGGCAGGATTTGCCTTTTGCGCTCCAGCCGGCATTTTCTGCCCGGCTGATCGCAATTCGCTCCCCTCGTTGCCGCTGTCGAAATGGCGTGTTAGGCGGACCACCGGCGCGGGTGCGTTCCACGTACCAATCCGGAGGTCCCGATGTATCGTGCGCTCACCGTCGCTCCCTCTATCCTGGCCTCCGATTTTGCCAAGCTGGGCGAGGAGTTGCGCGCCGTCGATGAGGCCGGCGCCGACTGGATCCATGTGGACGTCATGGACGGCCATTTCGTGCCCAATATCACCATCGGGCCGGAGGTAGTGAAGGCATTGCGGCCGCACAGCCGTAAGCCCTTCGACGTCCATCTCATGATCTCGCCGTGCGATCCCTACCTCCAGGCCTTCGCCGAGGCCGGTGCCGACCACATCATCGTTCATGTGGAGGCGGGACCGCATATCCACCGCTCGCTCCAGGCGATCCGCGCGCTCGGCAAGAAAGTCGGCGTCACTCTCAATCCTGGCACGCCGGAAACGATGATCGAGCCGGTGATCGACATCGTCGATCTCATCCTGGTGATGTCGGTCAACCCGGGCTTCGGCGGACAAAAATTCATTCCCGAGGCGATCGAGAAGATCCGCCGGCTGCGCGCCATGGCCGGCGGGCGGCCGATCGACATCGAGGTTGACGGCGGCATCACGCCGGAGACCGCGCCTCAGGTCGCGCGCGCCGGCGCCAATGTGCTCGTCGCGGGCTCCGCGGTCTTCAAAGGCGGCCCCGGCGCCTACCGATCCAATATCGCCGCGATCCGCTCGGCCGCCGCGCTCGCGCGCGGCGAAGCGGCGTAGCTTTTCCAAACTCGTAGGGTCGGCAAAGGCGCGTACTTCACGCGCCTTTGCTGACCCTACTATGCATCATTGAACACAGCGCCTATGCATCCGAAAATCCCGCGATCCTGGCGCTGACTTCCCACAGACGCCGCGCCGTCGCATCGTCCTGTGCCGCACGGCTCGGCTCGACCTGCCGGGCGCCGATGAAGTAGCCGCCGGTCACGCTCGTCAGTTCGGGCGCGCTCGCGAGATGAACGATGGTCTCGGCCCCCTTCTCCGGGCGCCCGGCGAACAGCATCGCGAAGCGCACCATCAGGGCGAACATGCCGCTGCCCCGCTGGCCGAGACCCGTCGCGACAAATCCCGGATGCAGGCAGTTCGCGGTAACGCCGGTGCCGGCGAGGCGGCGGGCAAGCTCCCGCGTGAACAGGATGTTGCAGAGCTTGGAGCGACCATAAGCCGTCATCGTAGTGAAGTGCTTCTCAAGCTGCAGGTCGTCGAAATCGATCGTGCGACCGAGATGCGCGCCGGAAGCCGTGTTGACGACGCGGGCCGGCGCCGCAGCGAGGAGACGGTCGCGCAGGCCATGAGTGAGCACGAAATAAGCCATGTGATTGATCGCGAACGTGCGCTCGAGCCCGTCCGCGGTCACCTCCCGCGTACGGAAGACATTGCCGGCGTTGTTGATGAGGACATCGATACGCGGCTCGGCGGCGGCGATCTCCGCGGCCACGCGCTTCATTTCGGCAAGCATCGAAAGATCGGCGAGATGGGCACCGTGGGCCGCATCGGGTCCGGCCTGTCGCAAGCGGGTGAGCGTCTGCTCCGCCCGGCCGCGATCGCGCGCGACGAGGACGATCCGCGCGCCCTGGGCCGCGAGCCGCTCGGCGGCGATTTGTCCGATGCCCGAAGTGGCCCCGGTTATGACGACGACCTTGCCACGCATGACGGCACCCGCAGTGAAATCCACAGACCGAGGATTACTAGGGGCCGACGCAGATTTTATGTAAAGACATGCTGCTTGCGATGAACGCTAAGCATCACGACCGAGGCTGCCGATGATTCCCCGTTACACCCGCCCCGAGATGGCCGCGATCTGGGACCCGCAGACCAAGTTCCGCATCTGGTTCGAGATCGAGGCGCATGCGACCGATGCGCTCGCCGAACTCGGCGTGGTGCCGAAGGACGCGGCCCGTGCGCTCTGGGAGAAGGGCAAGAACGCGACCTTCGACATCGCGCGCATCGACGAGATCGAACGCGAGGTGAAGCACGACGTCATCGCCTTTCTCACCCATCTTGCCGAGATCGTCGGGCCGGAAGCGCGCTTCGTCCATCAGGGCATGACGTCGTCGGACGTGCTCGACACCTGTCTCAATGTGCAGCTCGTGCGTGCCGCGGATTTGCTGATCGCCGACGTCGACAAGGTGCGCGCGGCGCTCAAGCGGCGCGCCTTCGAACACAAGATGACGCCGACGGTCGGCCGGTCCCATGGCATCCACGCCGAGCCGACGACCTTCGGCCTCAAGCTTGCGTCCGCCTATGCGGAGTTCTCGCGCGCCCGCGCGCGGCTTGAAGCTGCGCGCAAGGAGGTTGCGACCTGCGCGATTTCGGGAGCGGTCGGGACCTTTGCGCAGATCGATCCGCGGGTCGAGGCCCACGTCGCGAAAGCGATGGGCCTCGAAGTCGAGCCGGTGTCGACCCAGGTGATCCCGCGCGATCGCCATGCCATGTACTTTGCAACGCTCGGCGTCGTTGCCTCTTCAGTCGAGCGCCTGGCGACCGAGGTTCGCCACCTCCAGCGCACCGAGGTGATGGAGGCTGAGGAATATTTCGCGCCGGGCCAGAAGGGCTCGTCGGCGATGCCGCACAAGCGCAACCCGGTGCTGTCGGAGAACTTGACCGGCCTCGCCCGCATGGTGCGGGCCTACGTCACCCCGGCGCTGGAGAATGTGGCGCTGTGGCACGAGCGCGACATCTCGCACTCGTCAGTCGAGCGGATGATTGGTCCGGATGCCACCGTCACGCTCGATTTTGCCCTCAACCGCCTCGCCGGCCTGATCGAGCGGCTTGTCGTTTACCCTGAGAACATGAAACGGAATCTGGACCGCCTCGGTGGTCTCGTGCATTCGCAGCGCGTGCTGCTGGCGCTCACCCAAAAAGGCGCCGCGCGCGAGGACGCCTATCGGCTTGTCCAGCGCAACGCCATGAAGGCATGGCAGGAGAGTGCGGATTTTCAGAAGTTGCTGGCAGCCGATCCCGAGGTTCATAAATACCTCTCCGCGGAAGAAATCACGGAGAACTTCGACCTCGGCTATCACCTGAAGGAAGTGGATACCATCTTCGCCCGGGTCTTCGACTGAGGAGATGCCGGGCGAAGATGTTGGCTAGCCGTAACGGTCGACCTATCGGGTAGATCCAGTGGTCGACGGACCGTGCGTGAAGTCGGAGTCCTCGCTCGCCACCGCGATGTGCTTCTTGGTGCCGGGCTTCTTCACCGACGCGACATGCTTGACCTTGCCCGGCGCCGGCTCGGCGCGCGCGACCGCGACGTTCTTTTGGTCATGCTGATCGCGCTTCGCAATCACGAGACCAGGGGTCCGATAGACGCTCGCGTACGGGCCCGGAGCGTAGCCGGGCTGGTAAGGGTATGCCGGATTGTACGCATATCCTTGGCCATAACCGTAGCCAGTTGGATATGCTGCCGGATAGGAATACCCACCATATCCGTAGGCGTAGCCAGCCCCATAGCCATAGCCGGGATAGGGCCGATACGGCCGGTAATAGGACCAATACGCTGGCGGGCCGACGACAGGCGCTGCCGCGCGGGCGAAGTCGAGCCAGTTGTAATCCGCGTAGCCGTTGATGCCGTTGAAGGTGACCTGACACCACCCGTAGGCGCAGTTTCCGGCGTCGACGATGATGCCGGCAGGCATCGCGGTGATGATGCCATATTCAAAGCCCGGCCCAGCGCGCAGATTCAGATCGTCCATGACCAGTGCCGGCGCAGCAACCGCGGCGCCGGATGAAAGCGCCGCCAAGCCAGCGCCCAGCGTGCAGCCTTTCCACGCGTTCATGCTTTCTCCTCCTCACTTTTGGTTCAGACGCTAATTCCGCGCGAGATCATCGCGAGGGCATAACGTGGTGGGGGTCACACTGTTCCAAACCGGATTTGCACCCGGTTACGGATTCTCGCTAGATTTTAACGAGCAGCTTCGAATCGGAGTCGAAGTGCCGTTAGTCATTAGTGTCGGACCGCCGCCCCTTGGTTCAAATGCAGCGACAGAGTGCCACGCTTCTCGTGTTCAACTCCGGCCTCGGCGGCCTGACGGTACTCCGCGAGGTCGCGAAGGCGCGGCCGGACGCTGCCTGCGTCTATGTCGCCGACGACGCCTTCTTTCCGTACGGGCGGCATAGCGAGGCCCAACTCGTCGATCGGGTCGTACCGTTGATGGAAGAGCTAATCGCGGCCCATCGTCCAGATCTCGTGGTGATCGCCTGCAACACTGCTTCCACTTTGGTGCTGCCACATTTGCGGGCGCGCTTTACGCTCCCCTTCGTCGGCACCGTGCCGGCCATCAAGCCGGCATGCACCATGTCGCGCTCGCGTCTCGTGTCCGTGCTCGGCACCGAAGCAACCGTGCAGCGCGAGTACACCCGCGCCCTGATCCGCGACTTCGGCCAGGGCTGCGACGTGACGCTGGTCGGGTCGGCGCATCTCGCCTCGCTCGCCGAAGCAGAACTCCACGGCGGCACAGTCACCGATGCCGACATCGCGCGAGAGATTGCGCGATGCTTCGTCGAGCGCAATGGCCAGCGCACCGACACCGTCGTGCTTGCCTGCACTCATTATCCGCTGCTGCTCGAACGGCTGAACGGGCTCGCGTCATGGCCGGTCGACTGGATCGACCCGGCGCCGGCGATCGCGCGCCGGGTCAGCGACCTCATCGGGCCACCGACCGAAGGGACCGTGAAGGGACAGGCCCGCGCCTTTTTCACATCGCGCAGGCCGCCCTCCCCTGCGCTAGCGGCAGCCCTGGCGCGGTTCGACGTCGAAACCGCGGCCCTCGCAACCGACCCGCAATCGGTTTGACATACGGCCGGTTTGCCCCTAAATCCGGCCCGACCCGGTAACCCGTTTGGCGCGCCGGGATGTTTCGCGACCCGTGGTGTGCCGCTTCGCTTGAAGCACGGACCTGTCGGTCCCGGTCCGCCGGGGCAGAGGAGGGCGCGATCCTCAAAAGCCAACTTTGATACGCGGGCTCGACGCCGGAAGGCGGCCGCCCGCCGTGAGGACGCGAATGACCAAGCGTATTGAGGCGAAGCACAAGCTCGATCGCCGTATGGGCCAGAACATCTGGGGCCGCCCCAAGAGCCCCGTTAATCGTCGCGAATATGGCCCGGGCCAGCACGGCCAGCGCCGCAAGAGCAAGCCTTCCGACTTCGGCGTGCAGCTGCGCGCCAAGCAGAAGCTCAAGGGCTATTACGCCAACATCTCCGAGAAGCAGTTCCGCGGCATCTATACCGAGGCCATCCGGCTCAAGGGCGATTCCGGCGCCCACCTGATCGGCCTTCTGGAGCGGAGGCTCGATGCCGTCGTCTATCGCGCCAAGTTTGTGCCCACCATGTTCGCGGCGCGCCAGTTCATCAATCACGGCCATATCAAGGTAAATGGCCGCCGGGTGAATATCGCGAGTTACCGGCTCAAGGTCGGCGATACGATCGAGGTGAAAGAGAAGTCGCGCGAGCTCGCGCTCGTCCTCGAGGCGACCGGCCTCGCCGAGCGCGACGTGCCCGATTATGTCGAGGCCGACCACAGCAAGATGACGGCAAAACTGGCGCGGGTGCCGACGCTCACCGAGGTACCGTACCCGGTGCAGATGGAGCCCCACCTCGTGGTCGAGTATTACTCGCGGTAATTTCAATCGGTAGGATGCGCAAAGGCGGCCGTGGCGATTGCGGTGAATGCAATTAAGGTGATTCCGCCGCGCGCACCAAGGGCGTGCCGACGGTGCGACGCTCCGCTTTGCGCACCCTACGACTGATGACGTCGGTAGGGTGGATTAGCGCAGCGTAATCCACCTTTTCACGCGACCCCGGAAAGCGGCGGATTACGCCTTCGGCTAATCCGCCCTACGCGCTTCGCCTGATCAGGCGGTCTCCCGCACGGCCAGACCCTTGTCCTTCAGCAGGCTTTGCAGTTCGCCGGCCTGGAACATTTCGCGGATGATGTCGCACCCGCCGACGAATTCGCCCTTCACGTAAAGCTGCGGGATTGTCGGCCAATTCGAGTACGTCTTGATGCCGTTGCGCAGGTCGTCGTTTTCGAGGACGTTGAGGCCCTTGTAGGCGACACCGAGGTGATCGAGGATCTGGACGACCTGGCCCGAGAAACCGCACATCGGGAACTGCGGGGTGCCCTTCATGAACAGCACCACGTCATTCGCATTTACTTCGTTATCGATGAATTGCTCGATGGCCATGGCTCACCTTCGGTTGCGGCCCGGGTCGATTACCTGCCGGGCGCTCAGGGACGCTAACCTTCTCCAAAAATCGTGTGTTTGCGGCTGAAACGCAAGTGCGTCTTCAAGTGCGTCTTGGAGACACCTCGCGGACCATTCGGCGGATAGCTGGGCAGTTGGCCGTCCGAGAGCGACGGCACCGGCGCTATCACGTCGGCACCCCGGTCTGCAGAGCGAGCGCATGGAGCTTGCCGCCCATCTCGGCCTTGAGCGCATCGTAGACAATCTGGTGCTGCTGCACCCGCGACTTGCCGCGAAAGGATTCCGCCACCACGGTCGCCGAATAATGGTCGCCGTCCCCGGCGAGATCGCGGATCGTCACCTCGGCATCAGGAATGCGCGCCTTGATCAGCCGCTCGATATCATTGGACAGCATCGGCATGGACAGTCTCCAAACCCGCCTCGCGGCGGGATCGGTCACGGATCGGTGCGCGACATATAGCCGGGCAGCCAGCTCTCGAAACGTTCGCGCAACGCAGTTACCAGCATCGGCCTTTCACCCGGAATAGACAAGGTGGCATCGCCGGTATGCCCGAGGAGCCGCAAGGGCACGCCAGCCGCACGCGCCCGTGCCGCAACGGCCTCAGCGTCGCCGGCTCGCACCGTGACGACATAGCGCGCCTGGTCTTCGCCGAACCAGAATGCCGCCGCGGGCAGCCCTGCGGGCGCGCCCGAGAGACGCGCCCCGATGCCTGAGGCCATGGCCATCTCGGCGATCGCAACCAGAAGCCCGCCATCGGAGAGGTCATGGACCGCGGTCACCCTGCCCTCGGCGATCAGGGCACGCGCGAAATCGCCGTTGCGTTTCTCGGCGGCGAGGTCGACCGCCGGCGGCGCCCCGTCCTCGCGGCCGCAGATGTCGCGCAGATAGAGCGACTGGCCGAGGGCGCCCACGGTCTCGCCGACCAGCAGGATCGCTTCGCCTGAGGCCTTGAATGCGAGCGTCGCCGAGCGGGTGAAATCATCGAGGAGGCCGACGCCGCCGATCGACGGTGTCGGCAGGATCGCCCGGCCGTTGGTCTCGTTGTAGAGCGAGACATTGCCGGACACGACGGGGAAGTCGAGCGCGCGGCAGGCTTCGGCGATGCCGCGCACGCAGCCGACGAACTGGCCCATGATCTCGGGCCGCTCGGGATTACCGAAGTTGAGATTGTCGGTGACGGCGAGCGGCGTCGCGCCGACCGCGGTGAGATTGCGCCACGCCTCGGCCACCGCCTGCTTGCCGCCCTCGAACGGATCGGCCTCGCAATAGCGCGGCGTCACGTCGGTCGTCAGCGCCAGCGCCTTGGGCCCCTCATTGACCCGCACGACCGCCGCGTCGCCGCCGGGCCGCTGCACCGTGTTGCCGAGGATGACGTGGTCGTATTGCTCCCATACCCAGCGCTTGGAGCAGAGGTCAGGCGAGGCGATGAGCCGTTCCAGCGCATCGGTAATCGGCATCGGCGCCGCGACTGTGGCGGGATCGATCGGTGTCGGCTTCGGCGGCTCGACGAAAGGCCGATGGTAGACCGGCGCCTCGTCGCCGAGTTCCTTGATGGGGAGGTCCGCCTTGACGGCCTCTCCGACCTTGACCACGAAACGGCGCGTCGGCGTGGTCTTGCCCACCACCGCAAAGTCGAGGCCCCATTTGCGGAAGATCGCCTCGGCCTCCGCCTCCTTTTCGGGGCGCAGCACCATGAGCATGCGCTCCTGGCTCTCCGACAGCATCATCTCGTAGGCCGACATGCCGGTTTCGCGGCAGGGAACGCGGTCGAGGTCGAGTGTGACGCCGAGATCGCCCTTGGCACCCATTTCGACGGCCGAGCAGGTGAGGCCTGCC
Organism: uncultured Alphaproteobacteria bacterium; assembly: GCA_963787675.1. GTDB lineage: Bacteria > Pseudomonadota > Alphaproteobacteria > Rhizobiales > Xanthobacteraceae > JAJPKK01. The sequence continues at coordinate 103,793 of CAWBDV010000006.1, forward strand.
GCGCCCATGTCCTGGATCGCGATGACGCAGCCTGCGGCCATGATCTCAAGACAGGCTTCTAGCAGGAGCTTTTCGGCAAACGGATCGCCGACCTGGACGGTCGGGCGCTTCTCTTCCGAATCCTCGCCGAATTCGGCCGATGCCATGGTGGCGCCGTGGATGCCGTCGCGGCCGGTCTTCGAGCCGAGATAGACGATCGGCATGCCGACGCCGGTTGCCGCCGCGTAGAAGATCTTGTCGGTCTCGGCGAGGCCGACCGCCATAGCGTTGACGAGGCAGTTGCCGTCGTAGCGCGCGTGGAAGCGCACCGAGCCGCCGACCGTCGGCACCCCGAAAGAGTTGCCGTAGCCGCCGATGCCGGCGACGACGCCCGACACGAGATGGCGCGTCTTGGGGTGCGCCGGATCGCCGAACGACAGCGCATTAAGGCAGGCGATCGGCCGCGCCCCCATGGTGAAGACATCGCGCAAGATGCCGCCGACGCCGGTCGCCGCGCCCTGGTAGGGCTCGATGTAGCTCGGGTGGTTGTGACTCTCCATCTTGAAGACGCACGCGAGCCCGTCGCCGATATCGATCACGCCGGCGTTCTCGCCCGGGCCCTGGATCACGCAGCGGCCGGTGGTGGGGAGCGTGCGCAGATGCACCTTGGAGGATTTGTAGGAGCAGTGCTCGTTCCACATCGCCGAGAAGATGCCGAGCTCGGTGAAGCTCGGCGCCCGGCCGATCAGCTTGAGGATGCGCTCGTACTCGTCCGGCTTGAGCCCGTGCTCGGCGACGAGTTGCGGCGATATGTCAGGCTCGTTCGTCATCATGCCCGAAAGGAAGCAGGTGAGGCGGCCGGCATACATTTAAGCCTGGCCCTGCCGTTTCGATAGGCCGAGAGGAGAAGCCGCTCAAGCGGGAAGCGTGAGCTGCCTCTCCTTAGCGATAGCAAAGCCGATGCCAGCAGGGCCGGACCGGATGGGTCTGCCTGCTCAGATCGCTGTGGACGAAAGAGCATTACCAATTGGAAGAATCGCGCGCGGGAGTACGCTATATTGTCGGCTGGGCGGCGGCGGCCGATAACCGTGGCGGTGTAGCGTGGATTTTTGGGTTGCGCAGCTTCAACGCGTGCAGCGTGAGATTTCGGAGATCGAGAGCAAGATTGCCCACAATCGGCAATTGGCGGAACAGCTTTATTTGCAGCGCCGCGATCCTATGCCGCCCCTCGAGCTTGTGGCGATTCTGAAAGAGAACCTGCGTGTCGCGCGACGCCAGGTCGAATTCGTCGAATCCAAAATGGCAGAGGAGCAGGCGAGCGGCGCCGCGTCCGGCACCCCGCCGACTTAGGCGGGCGCCGTTGCGTCGCCCGCGGATGAAGTCGCCTGCGCGCGGAAACGATCGTGCGATTGCAGGCAGTGCGGTCATCCGAATCGAAACAACGGCTCGAATCACCCGCCGAATCGCCGTGGCAGTCGCCGTCACAATGCGCTGCATCGCCCGTTGCCGGTTGCGGGATAGGGGTTGGCGCGCCGACGCGCACGAAAGCAGTGGAAAAGCAAGATGGGGCTGCCCGTTAAGGCAGCCCCATCAACAGGTGTTCATCCCTTTACACCCGTAAGCGTGGTAAAGTTCCATTGCTCTTCACCCAGAGCCGGCCCCGACCCACGCACCCCCATGGCCCCCCAGCCACCCCGAGGTCGGGGCCGATTACTACAGCCGTTCGCGGTCCCTCGGCGGTATCCCGATCGGCAATGCACAATTTTTTGCCTGGCTGTCGATTGGCCCACAGTGGTCTCATAAGAGCCACGATCGCTGTGGGGCCTTGTCCGGGCTGCGCCAAGCCCACCAATCGCCAATGTGTTGCTAGCGGCCGAAATATGTTTCCTCGACGGATCGCCATTCGGGGCTCGCGGTGATTGCGATCAGGGAGCGATCGAGCGGTTTTTTGAGCGCCGAGTTCATCGGCAGCGCGAAGGCCATGTAGGCGGGGGCGAGCAAGCCGCGGGGCGGCGCGATCGCACCCGAGAAGCGGATACTCACCAGATATTGTAACGCACCGATGCTGTTGACGACGGCATCCGCTTGGCCGGCGGCAAGAGCGTCGAGAGCTTCCGTGAGATTGGCGAATTTGTGGAAATCGAAATGTTGGTCTTCGAGATATTCAGCGCCTGACGACGCAGAGACGGCGGCCAGCCGCTTGCCGATAAGATCGCTCGTCCGCACCGACGCGACGCCTTCGAACTCGATCGGCAGTCATGCGCGCCACCAAGTTGGTCGTCAGCAGGGAGACCAGCACAAGACTGCCGATCATCCAGCCAACCGCAAGGGCGCGACCGAGATGGGTTTTAGGCGTCTTGTCGCCATAGCCGACCGTGGTCATCGTGACGACAGCCCAATAGATGCCTTCGTGCCAAGACGTCACAGACGATTGAGGCTCTCCGGCAACGGACTTGTCGGATTTTCGAAGAGCGGAATGCTCGAACCACCACATGAGCACCCCAATCACAGCCAAGAAGATCACGATCGCAAGGATGAGAAAGCTGAGTTCGCTCGCGATCGCGCCATAGTCGTAGAACGCGGCCATCACGCCCGTCCGCTTGGCGAAGGCCGCAGCGACGCCCGAACGATGCGTGGGATAGGAAAAATCCACGCGGGCCAGCCGTTCCGGCGTGATCGTGATGGCGCCGATCCCGACATCGAACGAGCCGTGCTCCAATCCCAACAAAACGTCGTCGATCTGAGCGACCAGCGTCAGCTCGTATTGCCAGCGCAGATTCTCTGCGACGCGACGCCAGAGATCGACGCTCGCCCCCGAAAACAATCCTTCGCGGCTCTGCCCGCCATACGGCGCAACATCGTAGACGGCGACGCGCACCGGCAATGCCTGGCCTTGCTCGGCGCAATACGCCGGCGCGACAAATGCGAAAATCCCGAGCGCGGCGAGTCCCGCCCATGCAGCGCAGAAGGACAATATCTCCAGGTAACCTTTGAGGCGGCAGACAAACTCCATGCGCGCGAGGCTAGGGCGTTTTGATGACGGTTCGATGCGCCTCCCGGCCGGCGCGCCGCGCGAGACCAAACATGCATGTCCGTCACGACGGACTGGCGCGACTACGCCGCTCTCGAGGACCAATGCCCAGACGGACGGCGCGCTCTGAGCGAAAAGTCAATGATCTGACTTTTTACGTGTTGCGAGGACTTCGCGCGACACGCTAGTCTTCGCTAAACCTACCGCTCGCTTCACACCCCTGAATACGAAAGCCAACAATGTTTTATGATCCGCGGCGCAACGACCACAATCTGCCGCACAATCCGTGGAATGCGTTGGTGGTGCCGCGCCCGATCGGCTGGATCTCGACGCTGAGCAAAAGCGGCGTGGTCAACCTTGCGCCCTACAGCTTTTTCAACACGGTTTCGGCAAATCCGCCGTTCGTGATGTTTTCCAGCCATCCGCGCAAGCATTCGCAAGTTAACGCGGAAGAGACCGGCGAGTTCGTCGTCAACATGGCGACCTACGAGCTGCGCGAGGTGATGAACGCGTCGTCCGCCGACTTTGAGTCAGAGATCAGCGAGCCCGAGCGCGTCGGCATCGAGATGGTGCCGTGTCTCAACGTCAAGCCGATGCGCGTGCGGCTGTCTCCGGTGGCGCTTGAATGCAAATATAACAAGACCGTCCGCTTTACCTGTTCCGACGGACGGCCCAATCCGTCCGCCGTCATCATCATCGGCGAGGTGGTCGGCGTGCACGTTGCGGACGCGGCGATCGTCGACGGCCACGTCGACGTTCTGCGCATGAAGCCGATCGCGCGGCTCGGCTACGCGGACTACAGCGTTGTGGACGTTCTGTTCAGCATGGCGCGTCCCGCCAAGCCGTCCGCCGAGCGACGGCCGGCCGAGCCGCGGCAATCGGCGACGACGGAATAGCTTCTCGCATTTTGCGGGCGGCCTGACTTGACGCTGGGTTCGTCGCGACAACGGACGAGATTGCAGCATGCACATGAAGCTTCATTGGTCGCCGCGCTCGCCGTTTGTGCGCAAGATCATGATCGTGGCGCATGAGCTTGGTTTGGCGGACCGGCTCGACTGCGTGCGCACGGTCGCGGCAACAACCAAGCCTAATTACGTGCTGATGGTCGACAACCCGCTCTCCAAGCTGCCGACGCTCGTCCTCGCCGACGGCACGCCGATCTACGATTCGCCTGTCATCTGCGAGTTTTTCGACAGCCTGCATGACGGACGGAAATTGTTCCCGGCGTCCCTACTCGAGCGGTTCACCGCGCTGCGCTGGCAGGCTCTCGGCGACGGCATGCTCGATTTCCTGTTGCTGTGGCGAAACGAACTGAGCCGCCCCGTTGAGCATCAGTCCGCTGAACATCTCGCGAGCTACGCCGTCCGACGCAATGTGACGCTCGGCAGCTTGGAAAAGGAAGTCGGGAAGCTGAAGGACGCTCCGTATTCCATTGGGCATATCACCCTCGGCTGCGCGCTCTCCTATATCGACTTCCGCTTTCCTGGTGACAACTGGCGGGAGACGCATCCGCACCTTGCCGCGTGGCACGCCGTCATTGCGGCGCGTCCGTCGTTCCGCGCCACGGAGCCGGTGGATGATTCATGACGGACGACGCTCCGCTTCGCCTTTATCCCATGAGAGAATTGCTCTTCGAGCCGAAGGAGACGTTGCCGCTCCAAGCGTGAGCCGATGGGGGTTGCGTCACTTCTGAACGCTTGCGCGATCGGCGTCCAATTCCCGCAGAATTTCGGGCATCCGCTGCTGCGCCTCGCGACCAAGCCGCTCGAAGGAGCTGTTGCCGTGGCTGTCGATGCCAACGACCAACGGACCAAGTCCCGAGACGCGCAGCTTTACCAGGCGATAATGGGCGACGAGATCGTCCCACGCGACTTGAACGACATCGGTGATCGCAGCCGAGTGCAGCGGAGCGCCACCGCCAAGAAATGAGAGATAGACGCAGCCCACTTCCTTCATCGCCTCGGCGCTGGCGTGATCGAGTCCGCCTTTGCCGCCGACCATGCGCAGGCCGAAGTGCCGGATGAATCCCGGCATGAACGGATTGAAGCGCGTGCTGGTGGTCGGATTCATGTAGAGGACTTCGAAGGCCCCGTCGCGCTCGCGGCTGTAGCTGCCGAGATGAAACAGCGTTCCCCCTGTCAGGTCGATCGGGGGCGCTTTACCCTCGTCGATGCAGTCTCGAATACGCTGATGGGTCGGAAGCCCGGCGGTGATGATGATCTCGCCGTCGACGATGACGAAGTCGCCTGACTTCAGCTTGCGTATATCGGCTTCTGTCGCCGGCAGGGTCAGCCGAATCGTGCCGCCTACCTCGGGAAGGTCCGCGCTCATTCGAAGCGCTCGATCGTGCCGTCGTTGTGAATGCGCGCGCCGGCGCGGCGATTGATCCAGCAGTTGAAGCAGACCGCGACCGCCGTGAAGCCGTGGCCGGAAGCGTACTCGACGTTAACGGCGAGGGCGGTCGTGTCGCCCCCCGTCCCCATCGGTCCGAAGCCGGTCTTGTTCACGGCCTTGAGCAACCGGTCTTCCATCGCCGCGATCATGGGCTCAGGATTGGCCTTGCCGTATGGCCGCAGTGTCGCAAGTTTGGCGATCTTGGCACAGTGATCGAAGGTACCCCCGATGCCGACGCCGATCACGACCGGTGGACAATGCTGCGAACCGGCCTTCAACACGCAATCCATAACGTACTTCTCGATCACGTCGAGCGTCGGAAAGCTGAAGATTTCCAGCGCCGCCCACCGCCCCGAGCCGAGGGCCTTGGGAGAGCAGAGGATCTCCAGGTAGTCCGCGCCATCGATGAGATCGTAGCTCACCAAAGGCATGTCCTTGCCCTTGTAGCTGCGCTCTTGGGTCAATGGATTGGTGACATGCTTGAGGATGGGTGGCTCGATGGTCGCGACGAGCTCGTCGAACCCGTCCGAAATGGCCTGCTTGATATTGCCCTCAAGCCGCGCCGCGGTGCCGATCTTGACGAAATAGACGGGCACGCCGGCATCGGAGCAGACGTGACTCCGGGTCGTCTCGGCGGCCGTCGCGCTCCGCAGCATCAACGCCAGAATCTTCCGCGCGCCCTCGTTGCTTTCGGCCTCGTAGGCCCTCTTCAAGGCCTCCTTGGTGTCCTCGGGAATTTTCATCAGGCACGCGCCGTAAAGTTCGGCTGCGACCGATTTGACCGCTTCGTAGGTAATCGCCACCGAGGCTCCTCGCTGCGCGAGAATGGTATACTATTTTAGCATTAGGCTGCACCGTGGTGGAGACGCGAGATGATCCGTCGATGGCGCTTTCTGCTTGCGCTCGCTTGTCTCGGCACTTGCTCGGGATCGGTCCAGGCGCAAGTCTTTCCGTCAAAGCCGGTCACGATCGTCGTGGCCTACGCGCCGGGCGGCGCGACCGACGTGATCGCGCGGGCCGTGGCACAGCGGCTTGCCGAGGCATGGCGGCGGCCGGCCATCATCGAGAACAAGGCCGGTGCCAACACGCAGATCGCCGCGGCCTATGTGGCGAAGTCCGCGCCCGATGGCTATACGCTGCTCGCGACCGCGGACGCGACCTTCACGGCCAATCCGTTTCTCTACCGTGCCTTGTCATACGATCCGATCAAGGACTTCGTGCCGGTCAGCGGCTTTGGCTACATAAACGAGACGCTGGTCGCGCATCCTTCGTTGCCGGTCCGCACGATCAATGAGCTTGTCGCATTGGCGAAGGCGCGGCCCGGCGAACTCGCCTATGCGAGCTTGGGTGTCGGATCGGCTCCGCACCTGAGCATGGAATTGCTCAAATCGAAGGCCGGATTGCACATCAATGCCGTTCAGTACAAAGGAGCCGGCCCCGCCCTCACGGACGTCACCGGCGGCCACGTTCCGATGATGTTCATCAACGCGGGACTGATGGAGCAGCCCTGGAAGGCCGGGCAGCTTCGCCCGCTCGGCGTCGGCAGCAAGGAACGCCTCGCCGCGTTTCCCGAGCTTCCGACCATCGCCGAGAGCGTACCTGGATTTGTCGCGACCTATTGGTTCGGCCTGTTCGCGCCGGCAGCAACGCCGCCGAATATCGTCCGGGAGATCAACGCCGCCGTCCAGCACGTGCTCACCGACCCCGAATTCGCTAAAACGTTCCTCGCACCGAATTTCTACGATCCCTTCCTCGGCTCGCCGGAGGAGTTCGCCCAAACAATCCGGTCCGACACTGAGAAGTGGGGTCAGGTCATCAAAGATGCGAAGCTTTCTGCCGAGGAATGACGCCCACAGCGTCGACAACGGATAGCCGATCGGACGGGAGATACTGATGGACGCCAGGTTGTCGAACGCGCCGAACGGCGTGGCCGGGTTGTTTCAGGAAGACACCGAGAAGGGAATCTTCCGTTTCAATCCGAAGGTCTACTGCGATCAGGAATTGTTCGAGCGCGAAAAGCGCCGCATCTTCGACAGATCCTGGCTTTACGCGGGACACCAGAGCGAAGTCCCGCAGCCGGGTGACTTCCTGACCCGCCGGGTCGGCGGCAGGCCGCTCATCATCGCCCGCGGCAGCGACGGCCAGATTCGCTTGTTCCACAACAGTTGCCGACATCGCGGCGCAACCGTGTGCCGCTACCCCAAAGGCAACGCCACGAGCTTCGTCTGCTTCTATCACAACTGGAGCTACGACAACCGAGGCAGGCTCGAGGGCGTGCCGCTGCGCGATGCCTATGGTCCCGGCTTCGATACCGCCGACATGGGCCTTCTCGAAGTGCGCGCGCAAAATTACCGCGGCTGGCTGTTCGCTTGCTTCAGCCGCGAAACCGAGCCCCTCGAAGACTATCTCGCCGGTGCGCGCGCCTATCTCGACATGATCCTCGACCAGGATGAGGACGGCAATGCGATCCTGCCGGGGACGCATGAATATTCCATGCGCGCGAACTGGAAGCTGTTGATGGAGAATACCGTCGACATCTACCATTTGAACTCGACGCACGGCCGTTTCATGTACGACTACGTGCCCAAGGTGCTGGGGCTCAAGCCGCCCAATCCACGCACCGCGAACGAGGGCGCGATCGCTCCGCAAGAACTCGGCAACGGCCACGCCGTGATCGAGTACCGCAAATTCAGCGGCGTCGCCGATGAGGGGAAGCGCAAGGCGTGGGAGGCGAAGTTCGGCAAGGAGCGCGCCACCCGCATGCTCGACTTCACCCGGACCCTGCTGCTGTTTCCGAACACGCTCTACATCGAGCAGCGCCGCGTGATCCGTACCTGCTTCCCCACGGCCACCGATCGCTCCGACATCACGGCCTGGCCGCTGATGCCCGCCGTCGACGACCCCGAGGTGCGCAAGCAGCGGCTTGACATCTATCTGTCGTTTCTTGGGCCTGCCGGCCACGCCACGCCCGATGACATCGAGGTCATGGAGCTCATCCAGAGCAACTGCGCGAATTTGCCGGATGATGCGCTCATGGACTGCTCGCGCGGCATGCTGAAAGACCATCCGCTGCCAACCGACGAAGTGCAAATGCGCGCGTTCTGGCATGGCTGGCAGAACGTGATGGCCTGATCTCGGCCAGAGAGGGGGAGGCTTGATGATGCCGGCGAGCGCGCACCGCGAATTGCGGGCGGAGGTTGAGCATTTCCTTTACGAGGAAGCCGAGCTCTTGGACAAGTGGCGGCTCGACGAATGGGTTGAACTCTTTACCGAAGACGGGATCAATCAGGTCCCCGCCCTCGATGATCCCAACCGCGATCCGACCGAAAGCGTGTTTCTCGTCGCCGACGATCTGCCACGCATCCGCTCACGCGTGCGGCAACTTCTCGGCGACAGCGCCTGGGCCGAAAATCCACGCTCGCAAACTCGCCGCTTCATTTCCAACGTCCGTATTACATCTGTGGAGGGTGACAACGTCGGCGCGACGGCAAATTTCATTGTCCATCGATCGCGCATGGAGCGGATCAGCACGTTTGTTGGCCAGTATCGTTACAAGCTCACGCGGCACGGCGGGAGCTTCAAGATCGCCGAGCGGAAGGCAATCCTTGCGCAGGACACCCTACGCGCCCAAGGCATCATGAGCATCATCCTGTGACGCGAGATTTAAAGGTCGAATGCGCGGCGCGGCGGCTGTGCCCTGTAATCACACCACCTGCTGACTGACCTGGGATTTGAATTCGCTCAGCTCTGTAACCCCAGCTTCAACCGGAGATTGTCGTGCCCGATGTACTCGAAATCCGCTCACTTCGGCGGTTCGTCCGATACGTGCGCGGAGACAATGCGCCAGCCCTCAGGCATGCGAACCCAGGTTTGGCTTTGCCGGCTCGTCACGCCGGAACGATCCGATTCCGTATTGGTGACGGCGAAGTCCCTGCCAAACGTCGTGATCCGGGGCTGCCGCCGTGTGCGGTCGATGCCTTTGATGTTGCGGGCCCGGCGAAATTGCGAGATTGCCGCATGTCCCACCAAAGTCCCGTTGGGACCATAGCGCAAGGTGAAAGGACTGTTCCAGAACAGCCTATCGATCGTATCGAGATCGTTGATCGCCAAAGCCCTGTCGTACGCCTCGGCAACCGCTGCAACCTCCGCGACGACTTCGGGAATGTTTATGGCCATCGTCATGGGGTCTCCTTGGGGATGTTGACGGCGGATGGGATTGGGTTGCGTCGCGAAGGGTGGCGATCGCAATTCATAATGGCGTGTTGTCATAGGCCGCAGCAAGCAGGGTGCGCAAATTCAACCATCGCCGGCGGATGACACGCATTGAAGAGCCTCATCGCAACGGGCCCTCGCGCCGCTTTCAAGCAAGTCACATGCCCCGAACGCGATCATGACCGTATCCGTTGGGATGCCTGATCTGCGGGCCAGCACATACTCAATTTTCCCGCTGCGGCCAGACTTGTGGCCGTATACAGTCCGGAGTTACGGGCGGAAGTGGGCTCATCCACCGGGACTTGAACAATGAACGATCTGCGCATCCCTAGCGGGCGATGGGTCGATGAAACGCAAGGCGTCGTCAGCCGAGACGCCTTCGTCAGCGATGACGTTTATCGGCTGGAGCTCGACCGCATTTTCCAGAGAAACTGGGTCTTCCTCGCTCACGAGACCGAGATTCCCGAGCCGGGCGACTATGTCGCCCGCACACTCGGTCGGGCTCCCGTGCTTGTCGTGCGCGGTAATGACCGCTCGGTCATAGCAATGCTGAACAGTTGCCGCCATCGCGGTGCAAAGCTTTGCCGTTCCGATGCCGGCTCCACGAGCCGTTTCGTCTGCCCCTATCATGGGTGGACCTATGACCGCAGCGGTGCGCTGGTCACCACGACATTCGATGCTCACATGCCGAGCGGAATGGACTTCGCCCAGTGGGGCCTCGTCCGGGTGCCGCGGGTAGCGACTTATCACGGTTTGGTGTTTGGCAGCTGGAATGCCGATGTCATCGACCTGGAGAGCTATCTCGGTGATTTCCGGTGGTACATCGACTGCTACTTCGGTCGGACACCTTTGGGGACGCAGGTCTTGGCGCCGCCGCATCGCTGGCGAGCCAAAGCCAACTGGAAGGTGGGCGCGCTAAACTTCATCGGCGACAGCCAACACATTTTCACCACCCACATCGGGCCGACCACGCTCGATCCATTGCGCTCGGCCCGGTCCGGCTTCACCAAGATATCCGATCGCAGCATCCAGATCATCACGGAGGGCGGGCACGGGTGCACGCTCAGCTATCTGGGCGCCGGCATGAACGACGATGCCTACCAGACGCATGATCCCGGGTTGACTGAGATCTACGCCAAGATGCTCAAGCCGGACCAATTGAGGGTGCTGCATCATCTGCGGGTCGCCGTCGGCAATATCTTCCCGAACCTGTCGTTCATCGAGACCCAGGCGGGCGTCGGCGAGAAGGCGCTGATCATACGGCAATGGCATCCGGTCAGCGGTTCGGAGATGGAGATCTTGAGCTGGGTGCTCGCCGAGAAAGAAGCCTCCGACACCTATAAGGCGAATGTTCTCAGCAGCGGATTTCACAACTTCGGAGTCGCCGGTGTGTTCGAGCAGGACGACATAGAGCTCTGGGTCTCGGCCACCAGCGCCGCGGATAATGCCATCGCCCGGCAGTACCCGTACAGTTTCCACACCGGTTTGCCGCAGTTGAACAACCCAGTCCCGGATTACGAAGGCCCCGGACGCGCGTACCGCCCGGTTTTGGCCGAGGTGATTCAGTTCGAGTTCATGCGGCACTGGGACCGCGTGATGATGGCCAACTAATGCAACACACTGCAGGCTCTGGTTCGACCGCGAACACGATGGGAGAGGTCGACAACGACACCTATCTCACCATCCAGCGATTCCTTTATCGCGAGGCTGCGCTGCTTGATCGTCGCGACTATCGCGGTTGGATGTCCCTTCTCGCGGAGGATGTGACTTACCGCGTGTCAGCGCAGGTCAATCGCGATGCCGATGTCGGTCCCCTGCCCTACGCGATCATCGATGAAACGGCGGCGCGGCTTAGGGCTAGATTGGAGCAGGTCGCCACCGCGAAGTTGACCCATGCGGAGAATCCCCCGACTTTGACACGGCGGATGGTCTCGAACGTGCGCGTCACGCGAAGCGACTGCGACAACGAATACATGGTGACCTCCAATCTCCTGATTTTCCGGACGCGTCCCGAGGTGCCGGAGGGAGCACTATACGCCGGTGAGCGCGCCGACATCCTGCGCCGCGTCAATGGTACGCTGCTCATAGCGCGGCGCGACGTCGTGCTCGATCATGCCGTGCTCCAGGGAAATATCAGCACGCTGTTTTGACGGTCTCGCGCTTCGGTTAATTGGCTGCGCGCGTTGGCTGATTTCTTGTGCAGCGTAGCGGACAGCCTGAGCCGATCAGCGCGGCGGCAAAAGCCTCAGGCAAACGAGCCATGAGCAATGCCGGCGTCGTTTCCCCGGGCCAGCCGAGCCTGCCACTCGCCGGAAGCGGCAGTCGGCTGAAACTTCGCAGTAGTCACCAGAGAGGGCAACATGGACGCGATCAACAGCAGCAAAAAAGCGCGAATTGCGCACTTGGCGGGACCGACGGCAACGATCCAGAACACGCCGCCGCTGGTCACATCGAACAAGGCGCGCGCCAAGCACGGGATGCCATTGCTCACGGATGTGGACGGCACCGGGCAAAAGCACGATCCGCTGCGGCTCCAGCGGCTGGCAGCGCCTGCAAAGGTTTATGTCGAGCAGTTCTCCGCGCATCCGCTCGAGTCCGACGTCGCCGAACTCTACGGGCCGCCCGACGGCTACATCGGCGCCGATGGCGTCTTCCGCAAGGAACGCCAGCAAGCGTCCGACAAGCCGGTCTACGAGATCGAGCTCAGGCCGGAAGACGGCTTGTATCCGCTTCCCTATATGGCGGTGCAGGCGGACGGCAAGCCGTGGGAGGAGGAGTGCACGTTTCCCGGCTCTCCGATCGGCCGCCAGGGCTTTTTCCCCGACGGCTCACGCAGCTTCGAGGAAATCGACCGCACCGCGATCGGCGTCGAGGGAACGGCGAGCCTTCTGTCTTCGATCGCGACCATCGATTTCTATCGCGGCGTGCCGCCGGGCGGCTTCACCAAAGGCCGGCCCGCGCATCTGCGCAGCGACAAAGGCGAAGGCGACATCGCTCCGGAAGTCCGGGGGCGGCACTATTTTGGCTACAAGCCTTACCATCTCGCGTCCGCCCCGCCGCGGCCGGCGCTCGCCAAGGCGACGAATGACATGCAGGCGCTCTTGTCGAGCGGCGACTATGACGGCGCGATCTGGACCCAGGGCAGCCCGCAGGTCGAAGAGAGCGCGTACTGGTTCAACCTATTGATCGATACGACCTTGCCGATCTGCGGGAATGCAGCGCAGCGGCCGCAGGGTCAGATCAGCGCCGACGGACCGGCGAACATCGTCGACTCCGCGCGCTTCATCAGGTCGCGCGTGTGGGCGGATGAGAACGGCAAGAACCGCTGCGGCGTGGTGGTCATCCAGGAGCAGCAGATCTTTGCCGCCCGCGAGGTTGCCAAGGTCGATGCCCGGCCGGGCGGCTACGTGGCAACAGGCGGCCACGGCGGCATCATCGGCAACATCAGCCACACGGGGCGTATCGCGCTCACCTATGTTCCGGTGTTCAAGCACACCTATCTCTCGGATTTGAAGCTGACCAAGCTTCCCAATTCGGTGAAGGCGGCGAAGAAGGGCCCGGGCGGCATCGAACTGGTCGATGTCGCCGTCAAGGACGCGAACGGCAAGCTGCTCGGAAGCGCTATTCCGGTCGTCACCATCTCGACCGACGGCAGCTTCTCGGGAATGGACTTCGGCGACGATCCGTCGCTGGAGCACGATCTCATCGCCTCAATCGAGCACAAGCTCGGCCTTGGCATGCTCACGGGATTCGTCATTCAGGGCCTGGTGCCGTACGGCACGACCCCGTCGCAGGCGCGCCACAAGTGCATGCTCAAGGCCGCATTCAGCGGCATTCCGGTCGCCAAGGTCGGTCGCGGCGCGCCCATGGGCTTTTCTGATCCGCACGAGTTTCAGATCGCCGCCACCAACCTGACAGCCACCAAGGCGCGCATATTGTTGATGGCGTGCCTGCTCAAGTTCGGCAGCTATCCGCCGGCAAAAGATCCGGACAAGCCGACGTCGGCGGAACTCGATGCGATCCGCAAGGCGGTCGCGCAATATCAGTCGGTGTTCGACACGCACTGAGTGCAGATCACGCTTGGGAAACGAATTCGTCGCCCTCAACGGCGATTCCGATCTTGGTCCCTTGTCTCCCGTCGCTGAAGCCGAAGTCTCCTGCGCATTGCGGCTACGGCTAGCATAGGGGCGGTCGGCAGAGCGGCGCGGCTTCGCGGCGACCGCTGGCATGAAAAGTGCCTGCAAAAGTGACGGTGTCTGATGCGCTTTCCAAAGGAAATGGCGCGATGGCGGTCTATCTTTGCTTCGCGCCGAAGCCACCGGGGTGCGCCTGATCACAGGGAGACCGACGCTGATGGCAATTCTCCGGCAATACGCGGCGTCGCTTCTCGCCCCGATCTCAGTTCTCTCCGTCGCGCTCATTTCGTTTGATGCCGCGACCGCCCAAACAAGGACGCTGCTCGTCGCTGAGCCCGGACACGGCGCCGCGACGTTGCCGTTTTACGCCGCGATCGCAAAGGGCTTCTTTGCCGAGGAGGGATTGGACGTCAAAATGCTGACGGTCGACGGCGGCTCGACCCATACCAATGCCGTCCTGAGCGGTCAGGCTTTTGCCTTCGTCGGCGGTCCAGAGCACAACGCTTTCGCTAAACTCAAGGGCGCGGAGCTGCGTGCCGTGGCGAACCTGAATGACCGCGCCACGGCGTATCTCGTCGCCAAGAAAGGCCACGGTCCGGCGCCGGGGCAGCCGATGGCCAGTTATATTCGCGGCAAAACCATCGGCGTGAGCTTCTTTGGCGGAACTCCGAACTCAATCCTCCGCTATTTGTTCGCAAAATGGCATCTCGATCCCAAGGCAGATGCGACCTTCAACGAGATGGCATCGTCCGCTGTTCTTGCCAGCGTCAAGGCCAGTGCCTCGACCGTCGGCGTCGCGCCTGAACCATTCGTCACCCAGGGAGTCCGAAGCGCCGTTTGGGATGAGCCGATCCTCAACATTCCGAGAGAACTGGGGCCCTACACGTATACGACTCTCAATGTTCGACTCTCGTCCATCAGAGATGAGCCCGACACAGTTCGCAAATTTGTCAAAGGCGTCGTTCGAGGACTGAAGTTCGCCCAGGAAAATCGTGAGGAAATTACGCACATCGCCAAGAAAGAATTTCCGACGATGTCCGCTGACGATTTAAAGGCGACCCTTGATCGCTCATACGCCGACGAGGCTTGGAGTTTCGACGGGACGGTGTCCCAGCAGTCTTGGGATACGGCGAGCGCGGTCGTACTCGAGGCCGGCATCCTGAAGCAGCCAGTCCCGTTCGATGAAGTCATCGATATGCAGTTCGTCCGCGCGCTGAAAGCGACATCATCGCAATAGCCGCGGGCTTTCGGCATCCGCCACGTCAGAATTCGCGCAGCGTCTCGCGAAGCGTCGGACGCGTATACTCCGTTCGCACAAGACCGCGACGCTGGAGCGCCGGAACGAGACCGTCGGCGACTTCGGTGATGTAACGACGGTTGATGTGGAGAAACGGTTGCCTGATCAGGAAACCGTCGCCTCCCACTTCGGCCATGATTTCACCCATGCGGTCGGCGACTTGGTCCGGCGTTCCGATCAAATCCACTCCACCTTTGCCGCCCTCGCGAGCCAGCTGCCTTAGAGGCTTGTTGCTGCCGTATTGCGCGAATTTCGCGAGCATCGTCAATTCGCCATTGGTCGTGAGAGGCGGCAGCGGTTTATCAAGATCAAACTGCGAAAAGTCGATGTCCGTAAGCGCGCTGATGTGACAGAGCCGCAAATCGATGTACCGCTGAGAAGCCAGATGACGCTCGTTGATGGCGTGCGCCTCCTCTTCGGTTTCGCCCAGCACCGGGGTCAGCTGGAAAAGAATCTTGACGTCGTCCGGATTGCGACCGAAGCCTGCAGCGCGCTCCCGCACGTCGTCGCGAAACTGCTTCATCGCCTTGACGCCGTTTGCCGTCGCGATCACCGTGTCGGCATGTTTGGCGGCGAATGCGCGACCCCGCGGCGAGCCGCCGGCTTGGAAATAGGTCGGCCGTATTTGCGGCGAAGGAGCCGTGTTGAGCGGACCTCGACACTTGTAATAAGTGCCGGCGAAATTGATGGGCCGGACCTTGGCACCATCCGCATAAGTTTCGGTCTTGCAATTCCTGACGATCGCGTCCGGATCCCACGAACCGAAGAGTTGGTTCACGACCTCCATGTATTCTTCGGCCATTTCATAGCGAAGGTCATGCTCCGGTAGCCGGTCGAGGCCGAAATTCTGCGCGGCGGCATCCTCGCCGCTGGTCACGATGTTCCAGCCGAATCGGCCTCTTGCGATGTGGTCGACGGTGCAAGCCAATCGCGCCAGCAAAAATGGCGGATAGGCGAGCGTCGACATGGTGGCCACGATGCCGAGATGCTTTGTCTGTGCGCCGATCACCGCGGCGAGCGGCATGGGGTCGTGTCGCGGCGCGTTGACCGAATTCTTGAGCGCGTGCGCCGCATCGTTGCCGTATGCGTGCGGAACCATGAGGGTGTCCGCGAACATGATGCAGTCGAAGCACGCACGCTCCAGCGCCTGCGCGAACTCCACGTAAAAATCGCCTGACCATGGGTCCCCGCCGCCGGCGCACATCGGATCGAGCCATTCGTCGACGCCGAAAAAAGTGAACCATGCAAGATGGAATTTCTTGGGAGTCATGCGATTCAGGCTCGAAGCGAGAAAGCAAGAGGAAGGCGGAGGAGAGCATCGACCTGCCTAAACAATAAGCAAAAAAGGTGCCACTCCGCAGAGGCGCTCCGACTCAATGCCAATGGCTTTCAGATAGCGGCGCCTGAATTTCGAATGGCGAGGATTGTTGCGAGCCGCGTGACACCACCCTCGCAGCGATTATCGCAGGATCGATGATGCGCATCGGCACACCGTAGTGGCCGCGCGCATTGAGATTGCGATCTCGCCGAGGTCGGGCATCAGCGCGCCACCGAGGATCCGGACCAGGGTGGATTTTCCGGCTCCATTCTTGCCGACCAGGGCATGAACTTCGCCCGTCATGACGGCAAAGCTCACGCAATCGAGCGCGGCCGTTGCGCCGTAGCGTTTGGTAATGTCCGTCGTGCCGACGACTGGCGGATTCATGATCGCGACTTTAGGCAGTTCTATCCGGAAAGGCGACCGGACTGCTCGCGGTTTGCCCTTGGCAGTCGCCGCTCAAACGGGCATCCTGAGCGTCAAATCGCGGCCTAACAGCGAAACGCCGTCAAGGATGGGAGGAAGTTGTTGCACGAGCGAAACTTGATCGCAGCCGCCGTGGTGACGGCCGCGATGTCGTTCATGCCCTGTGGGGCGACACACGCGTTTGACGATGCAATGTATCCCCCGCTGGACGGCCAGTGGATCAGGGCGGACGTTCCGGGGACCGTCGGACCGCCTCCCTTTGATCCGGCCAAGCCGCCGGGCCGCGGGCAACAAGCTCCGCTGACGGCTGAATATCAGGCCAAATTCGAGGCGAGCCTCGCGGGGCACGCCGCCAGCGGACTGGGTGATGTCGTATCAGCGACCTGCGTCGCGCCCGGAATGCCGATGATGATGCAGGCCTACGAGCCGATGCAGATCACCGTGCTGCCGGAGACGACCTACATCCTCATCGATCACATTCACGAAAGTCATCGCAGGATCTTCACCGACGGGCGCGCGTGGCCGCAGACGGTTCGTCCGACCTACGCCGGCTATTCCATCGGAAGATGGATCGACGAAAACGGCGATGGCCGGTTCGACGTGCTCGAAGCGGAAACCCGTTACTTCAAGGGACCGCGCGTGTTCGACAGCAGCGGCATCCCGCTCCATGAAGACGATGAGAGCGTCATCAAGGAGCGCATCTATCTCGACAAGGCCGATCGAAATCTTCTTCATGATGAGATCACCGTATTCGACCACGCGTTGACGCGCCCGTGGACGGTGACGAAGAGCTATCGGCGCAACCTCGATCCGCACCCCGATTGGTCCGAGTATATTTGCATCGAACGTAATCCGTTCGTTCAGGTCGGAGATCAGTTCTACAAGGTCAGCTCGGACGGTTTCCTGATGCCGACGACGCCAACCCAGGAGCCGCCCGATCTGAGATATTTCAGCCAACCGAAGAAATAACGCGAAGATGTCGGCGCGGAGCGCCTCGCGCGCTTGGTGGGAGATGACGATGGTTTTTCGAAGCTCGATTGGTGCCGTCACGCTTGCCGCGTCGCTGTCCGCGACGATCGGCGGTGCGTTTGCATTCGATGAATCCAAATTCCCGAATTGGAAAGGCGCGTGGCGGCGCGTGGCCGTGCCGGGGATTACCGGCCAGCCGTCATACGATCCGGCCAAGCGCGGAGGCGCCGCCCAACAAGCGCCGTTGACGGCCGAATATCGGGCCGTCTTTGCAGCCAACGTCAAAGAACAAGCTGGCGGCGGGCAGGGCACCGATCCGACGTACATCTGTCTTTCGCCGGGCATGCCGCGTGTCATGACCACGTTCGCCCCGTTCGAGATCGTGGTGACGCCGCAGATGACGAACTTCCTGATCCAGCATATTCACGACTCCCGCCGAATCTTCACCGACGGACGAGAGTGGCCGGCGAACATCGAGCCCTCATTCGTTGGCTATTCGATTGGTCGATGGATCGATACCGACGGCGACGGCCGCTACGACATGCTTGAAGTCGAGACACGCGGGTTGAAGGGCCCCCGCTCCTATGACCCCGCGGGCCTTCCGCTTCACGCCGACAACCGGAGCATCTTCAAGGAGCGCATTTACTCCGACAAGGCTGATCCGAACATCCTCTACGACGAGATCACAACGATCGATCATGCGCTGACACGGCCATGGACCGCGACTAAGACCTATTCTCGCCTGCCGATCAAACAGCCGGAATGGCAAGAGGAAGTCTGTGGCGAAGGCAATCACGACATTGAAATAGGCAAGGAAGGCTATTTCCTGAGCGGCGACGGTTACCTGATGCCGACCAAAAAGGGCCAAGCGCCGCCCGATCTGCGATATTTCAAGCAGATTGCGAAGTAACCGCCGTTTGGCTTTGTAGAACTCGCTTGCAGTGCGCCGAGGCGAGCGATGGCGCCACGCTATGCCGCCTGATTCATGGCCCGCGGCTTCGTGACGTATTCGTTGACGATCACATCCGAGGGGTCAGTCTCTCGCAGAAGGACATCATAGCTCCAGAGGTCGGCAAGATGCTGCAGCACCCGCTTCGCGTCTTTCTCCTCGAGCCGGCAGCCGTTGACGACCGCGTGGCGCAGGATCAGGCGACGATCGCCTTCCAGGTCGACATCGACGACTTCGATATTGGGCTCGATCCAGCCGACGTCGTATTGACGAGCGAGCTGGCGACGGATGCGATGATAGCCGCGCTCATTGTGGATCGACGCCACCTTGATCCCCTCCTCGTATGACGGGTCATCGCACAGCTGGAACAATCGCAGCTGCCGCATCAGACGCGGGCTCAAGAATTGGCTGATGAAACTCTCGTCGCGATAATTTGCCCAGACATCGCGCAAAACCGCCATAACGTCGTTGCGGCCGGCGATCGCGGGAAACCATTCGCGATCCTCGTCATCGGGTTCGCTGACGATCTTCTCCAAGTCCTGCATCATCGCGAAGCCGAGCGCGTACGGATTGAAGCCGGAAAATCGCGGATCGTCGTAGCCCGGCTGAAACACGACATTGGTGTGAGACTGAAGGAATTCGAGGAAATTTCCTTCACTGATGGCGCCTTGCTCGTAGAGCCTGTTCATAATCCGATAATGAACGTAGGTCGCGGTGCCTTCGTTCATCACCTTGGTCTGTCCCTGAGGATAGAAATATTGGGCAACGTGACGGACGATCCTCAGGAGCTCGCGCTGCCAGGATTGCAGGCGCGGCGCTGACTTCTCGAGAAAATAGAGAATGTTGTCTTGCGGCAGTCCGAGCAGGGCGCGACGCCGCTCGACGCTTAGCTCCGACGCGGTTTTGGAGGCCTTGGCCGGCACCGTACGCCACAAATCGTTGAACATGCGCTCTTCATGTTCACGTCGTTCCCGTTCGCGCTTTTCCTCCTGGGCGAGATCGAGCCTCTTCTTGCCTTGGTGACGGTGGATGCCGTGCGACATGAGGGCATGGGCCGCATCGAGCGTCCGCTCCACGGCTGCCGTTCCGTGACGATGCTCGCAGCTTGCGATGTAGCCCTTGGCGAAGTTCAGATAATCGAGAATTCCGTTCGCATCGGTCCAGACTTTGAACAGGTAATTGTTCTTGAAAAAGTGATTATGGCCGAAGGCGGCATGAGCAATGACGAGCGTCTGCATGGTCGCGGTGTTCTCCTCCATCAGATAGGAGATGCACGGCGAACTGTTGATGACGATCTCGTAGGCAAGGCCCCTCAAGCCCTTGCGGTAAAGCGCTTCGTGCTGGGCGAAATGCTTGCCGAACGACCAATGCTTGTAAAACAGCGGCATTCCGATCGAGGAATAGGCATCGAGCATCTGCTCGGCTGTGATGACCTCGATCTGGTTCGGGTAAACGTCGAGCCCCAGTTCGTTGAGGGCGACCGCTTCGCACGCGTCATGGATCCGCTGTAGCGTGTCGAAACTCCAATCAGCACCGTCAAAGAGCCGCGGCACGTTCCTCATGAGCCGACCCTGCTGTGCGGTTGCCGCCGCTGGAAGAGATCGTGAAACACCGGAAAGATCTCGCTGCGGCGGCTCACCCGCCGCATCGAAAGCGGCGCCCCCTCGGAGCATAGCCGTTCATACTGGTCCCAAAGGGAGGAGGTTGATCTCGAACTGCCCTCCTCATCGGCAACTTCGAGGTAGGCAAAATATTGACAGACCGGGAGGATATGTCTCTTGAGCAACCGCTCCGTCTCCTGCGCGTCGCCATAGGCATTGTCGCCATCCGACGCCTGGGCCGCGTAGATATTCCAGTCTTCGACGCGATAACGCGCCGCGACGACCTGTTGCATCGCCTCGAGTGCACTCGACACCAGGGTGCCGCCGGTGGCTGGACTATGGAAGAACGTATCTTCGTCGACTTCTTCGGCGCGATCGGTGTGCCGGATGAACACGATTTCCACATGGCGGTATTGCCGCGTGAGGAAAATGTAGAGAAGCATGTAGAAACGCTTCGCCAGGTCCTTCATGTGCTCCGACATGGAACCGGAGACGTCCATCAGGCAGAACATCACCGCCCGCGCGATCGGCTTCGGGACGTTCTCGAAGCGGCGATAGCGGATGTCGATCGGGTCGATATAAGGAATACGCTTCAGTTTTTTCCCGAACGACTCGATGGTAGCCAGAATGCGGGCACGATCCTCTTCGTTCTCGCACTGCGCGAGTTCCGCCTCCAGTGCCTCGATCGCCTCCGGTTTGGGCCGGCCAAGGGCCACCCGCCGCGCCATCGCAAGCCGCATCGTACGGCTAACCGAAATATTGGCAGGCGATCCTGAGACGGCATAACCCGCGCGGCGAAGCCCCTCATGATCGGTTTCGGCAAGACGCCGTTTTGCAAGGTCGGGCAGTTCCAGATCATCAAGGAAGAGATCGACGAACTCCTCACGGCTCAGAACGAAACGAAACGCGTCCTCGGCGTCACCTTCGCCCGCTTCCCGTCCCTTCCCTCCGCCACTTGGCGGACGCGGGATGATGTCGCCTTCGACGAATTCCTTGTTCCCCGGCAGGATCTGCTCTCGCATCCCGCCTGGGCCTCGCCGCAAGCGAGGCTCATCCATGCCATCGAGAGGAATGGAAACTTCGCCGCCGTTGAGAACATCCTCGATATTGCGATCCTGCGAGGACTTCTTGACTGCCTTCTGCACCAGCGCCTTGGCCCGCCGTAGAAACCGCTGGCGGTTCTCGAGACTTTTTCCGCGCGGATTAAGACGCCGGTCAATGATGAGCATCAGCCAGCCTGTTTAACCCGCATATACCATTCGGTCAGCCGACGGACCTGGCGCTCGGTGTAACCGCGGGCCATCATGCGCTCGACGAATTGCCCGTGCTTCTTTTCGGTCTCTGTGTCCTTCTTCGAACCGAACGAGATGACCGGCAGCAAGTCCTCGACCTGCGAGAACATACGCTTTTCGATGACTTCACGGATCTTCTCGTAGCTCGTCCACGACGGATTCTTGCCGCCATTATGGGCCCGTGCCCGCAATGAAAACTTGACGATCTCGTTGCGGAAGTCCTTCGGATTGGCGATGCCCGCCGGCTTCTCGATCTTGGTCAGCTCCTGGTTCAGGAGATCGCGGTTGAGCAACTGTCCGGTGTCGGGGTCCTTGAAGTCCACATCTTCAATCCAAGCATCGGCGTAGTCGACATAGCGATCGAACAGATTCTGCCCGTAGTCGGCGTAGGATTCGAGATAAGCCTTCTGAATCTCGTGTCCGATGAACTCGGCATAGCGCGGCGCAAGCTCAGCCTTGATGAACTCGATATAGCGCTTCTCGACTTCATCGGGCAGTTGCTCGCGGCGGATCGCCTGCTCCAGCACGTACATCAGATGAACCGGATCGGCACCGATCTCCGTCGTGTCGTAATTGAAGGTCGAAGCAAGCACCTTGAAGGCGAAGCGGGTCGAAACACCGTCCATCCCTTCGTCGACACCCGCTGAATCTTTGTATTCCTGGACGCTGCGCGCCTTGGGGTCGGTTTCCTTCAGGCTTTCCCCGTCGTAAACGCGCATCTTGGCGAAAGGTGTCGAATTCTCGTGCTTGCGCAACCGAGACAGCACGGCAAATCGCGCCAGCGTCTCCAGAGTCGAGGGTGCGCACGGGGCGCTGGCGAGTTCCGAGCCCTGTATCAGCTTCTCATAGATCTTCTGCTCTTCGGTCACCCGCAGGCAATAAGGAACCTTGATCACGCAGATCCGATCGATGAACGCCTCGTTGTTCTTGTTGCTCTTGAAGCTTTGCCACTCGGCCTCATTCGAGTGAGCGAGAACGATGCCGGAGAACGGTATGACGCCGATATTCTCGGTCCCGACGTAATTGCCCTCCTGCGTCGCCGTCAGCAGCGGATGCAGCATCTTGATCGGCGCCTTGAACATCTCCACGAATTCGAGGATGCCCTGGTTGGCGCGATTGAGGCCGCCGGAGTAGCTGTAGGCGTCCGGATCGTTCTGCGCCAAGCTCTCAAGCTTGCGGATGTCGACCTTGCCGACGAGCGAGGAGATGTCCTGGTTGTTTTCATCGCCCGGCTCGGTCTTGGCGACCGCGATTTGCCGCAGCCGGGACGGCTGGAGCTTGGCAACGCGGAACCGCGAGATGTCACCGCCGAATTTCTCAAGTCGCTTGAGACACCACGGGCTCATCATCCCGGTCAATCGCCGGCGCGAAATGCCGTATCTCTCCTCGATGATCGGCCCCATGGTCTCGGGATCGAAGAGGCTCAACGGGCTCTCAAAGACCGGGCTGATCTCATTGTCGGCCTTGAGGACGTAAACCGGATGCATCTCCATGAGCGACTTCAGCCGCTCCGCAAGCGATGACTTTCCGCCGCCGACCGGGCCGAGCAGGTAGAGAATCTGTTTGCGCTCTTCCAGCCCCTGCGCCGCGTGACGGAAAAACGAGACGATCCGCTCAATCGTCTCCTCCATCCCGTAGAACCCTGAAAACGCGGGATAGGCCCTGATGGTCCGGTTCATGAAAATTCGGCCGAGGCGGGAGTCCTTGGCCGTATCGATCATCTGTGGTTCGCCGATGGCAGCGAGGATCCGCTCGGCCGCATTGGCGTAATGCAATGGTTCGCTTCTGCAAGAGTCCAGGTATTCCGCGATCGGCATGTCCGTTTCGCGTCGAGCCTCAAAGGAGCGTGCGAAAGCGTTGAACAGCGAATCGTTGTACATGGTCCCTCTTTACGTGTTCATGCTGTTGTTCCGGTCGCAGGAATGCCCTCACTCAACAGTGACGCAAAAAGACGGCAGCGAATCACTGAGAACCCCTGCGTCGATTGGATACTTGTTGAGCCCCCGCGGCAATGCATGAAATTGTGCAGTCCCCGACTACCGTTTGTTCTGTGCAAGGATTGTGCCTTTTAGTGGCAATCTGATGTTCCTTTGTCGTTTATGGTATCTTCGAACCATTAGATGCCTGAAAATACAGCGCCGCGAAGTGAAGCCGTGATGACGGCTGCGGATGCCCTGCGGTGTCCGCGGCAGCGACACTTGAGAGCCGACACCTAAGATAAGTTCCACTAGCGGACGGCGCCCGGGCGGCCCATTGACGCAGAGAAACGTCGCGGTGGGTTCGCTCGTGGGGCGCCGACCAATTCAAGGTTGCACGACTGATGGACGCCGTACGCTGCAGCGCGAAAGCGCGGCAGTTGACAGCGTTGCCCAGCGGAACATTAAGGACAGTGCCGCCCCTGCGACAATCGCGACTGAATCGAGCATAGAACATGGCCCCTGACCTCATCATTCGTAACGCCCGCCTACGCGGCGAGAAGCACAACGCCGACATCGCCGTCGACGGCGCAAAGATCTCAGCCGTGGCGCCCAATCTTCCGAGCCGCGCGCCGAAGGAAATCGACGCTGGCGGCAAGCTGGTTCTGCCGGGCTTCTTCAACCTCCACTATCACGCCGATAAATGTCTGCTCGGCGGCATCATGCGTCCAAACGTTTCCGGCACGCTGCCGGAGGCAATCGAAATCACGAATGACTTCAAACGCAAATACGACCCCGCCGAGGTGGCAGCGCGCGCGACCAGCACCATCGAGCAGGGCATCAAGAACGGCACCACATTTTTCCGGCTTTTCTGCGACGTCGGAACTATCGGAGGACTGAGGGCCGCCCGCGGCCTGTTGCTCGCCCGCGAGCAGATGAAGAGATACTGCCGCATTCAAGTGGTTGCCTTCCCGCAGGAAGGCATTGTGCGCGACCCTGGCGCGGCTGAGTTGATGGAAGAAGCAATCAGGGAAGGCTGCGATGTCGTCGGCGGCCTGCCCTGGTACGAATACACGGACGATGAAGCCCGCCAGCACATCGACATCTGCTTCGACATGGCGAAGAAGCACGATCTCGACATCCACATGCTGGTGGACGACACCGATGACGCGAACTCGCGTAGCCTCGAATACCTGGCGCTCAAGACGATGCGCGAGGGCTTCAACGGCCGCGTGTCCGCGAGTCACTGCGGCGCGATGGCCGGCTACAATGATGTCTACGCCGCCAAGATCGTGGACATGGTAGCGACTGCAGGCGTCACCATTTCGGTCAACACGCACATCAATCTGGTCTGCTCGGCGCGGCTCGATCGCGAGCCCAAGCGGCGCGGGATCGCACGCGTGAAGGAGCTGCTGGCGCGTGGCGCAAACGTCGTCACATCGCAGGACGACGTGAACGACCCTTATTATCCGTTCGGCAAGCCCGACCCTCTCGAATGCGCGCTGATGATGGCGCACGTGGCGCAGCTCACACTGCCCCATGAACTCGAGCAGGTGATCGACATGATCACCGTCAACTCGGCGCGCGCCGCCCGCGTCACGGATTACGGCCTCGCGCCTGGTATGCGGGCGGATCTGGTGGTAATCGATGCGCCGTCCGCGCACGAAGCGTTGCGGCTGCAGCCGCCGCGCCTGCATGTGTTCAAGGATGGCCGCGAGGTCGCGCGCTCCGTGTTGACGCAGGAGTTGCTTTAGCGAGACGGACGTGTCGGTTAGGGCGGACCGGCGCGACAGACCTGCATGGCACTTGTGACGCGCGTGAGCATGATCACCGAATCCGCCAGCTCTTGTCGATGTAACGCTGGGAGCCGACCTCGCTCACCTGGATCGCGGCACGATAAGCGCCGTCAGGTGTTGATGCAAAGTAAGTCATGGTGCGCGTGGGCACCTGCTCCTGGTCGGGACCGTCGGCGAAGGCTTCGGCGATAGCCCGGCCGTCGAAACGCGGAAGTGTGGGGTCGCCGTCGAGGCCGAGGAGGGCGATCACGGTCGGCGTAATGTCCACGTTGCTCACCGGCGTGCGGACCGTCACGCCTCGCTTGAAGTCGACGCCCCAGGCGATGAAGGTGTTGTGCACGGTCCAGGGACTCATGCTGCCATGATTGGCGGCGGTCCCTTGCAGCGGCCCGGTAGCGCCTCGCGTATCCGTGTAGTCAGTGCCCGCCACGCCGAAAGTGTTTCGCGCGGAGCTCCAGGGAAACGTGAGCACGATATCCGGACCGCGCTCCGGATGATCGAGGTGGATGAGCTGGGTCGAGAATGTTGCGGCTTCTCCGCCCGCGATCGGCTCACTTCCACCCGCAGACGCGGTGTCGTTTGTGAACAGCACGCCTGCCCAATCCTGCGCCTTGAGGAAATTGGCGAGCTCGTGGATGCGCTCGTGCTCATGATTTTTGACGTGGAGAAGGAGTGTCTGGCCGCTGCTCGCGATCACCACGTCATCGGAATCGGGCCCAGCCTTGAGGCCGGCTTTGATGAGCTCGGCGGTGACGTTGACGCCGAATGCGCTGTGACTGAACCCGTGGTCCGACACCACAATGATATTGGTGGCGGCAGCTAGCCCGAGTTCGTCAAGACGCGACAGCAGCAGGCCGACCTCTGCGTCATCGGCGCGAATGCTCGCCTGCGCCTGCGGCGATCCCGGACCGGTCGCGTGAAGAACGTGGTCGGGCTCGGTCAACCAGTCGATGACGACGTCGGGCTTGATATCGGGCAAAACGTAGTCGCGCAGCACGCGCTGAGTCCAACGAACGGCATCGTCGTGGGATTGACTGGCGCCGCCTTTCGCCGGCGCAGCACCAAATCTTCGTAAGACATTTTCATTGACCGCGGGCGGGAAGGCGATGCGCACTCCCGGCTCCCAGTAGCCATTGACGAGCACGCCGACCCCTTGAGGCGCGCGAGGATTAGTCAGCAGCGCGCTTCCCGACGAGCCTGAGCTCACGGCAGCGAGCTGCTTCCCGCGCTCTTGCAAGATCTCGCCGAGCGTCTTGGCGAGGACCATGCCGCCTCCCGTGACGGCATCGAGCCGCAACAGGTTCACATGATCGTCGTTGCCGAAGGCGTGATTGGGGTCGACGGCGCGTACGTAGAGGGTGTTGCCGACGATCCCGTTGTGCCCAGGATAGGTTCCGGTTGCGATCGCTGTTGCGTTGACGCGTGTCACGGTCGGAAACACCGAATGGCTGTTCGGAAAATCGACGCCCTCCGTTCGGAGCCGCCACAGATTGGGGGTCGCCTGCGCCGTGACAGCGTCCGGCCGCAGTCCATCGAGGACGAGAACGATGTTGAGCTTCGCGCGACTGGCAGCAGCCCCCTCGGAAACCGGCGCAAACAGCGCCGCGAGCATTGTGAGGCACACGAGTTCTCATGATCGGCGTGTACCGCATCCTCAGGAAATCCCGACCCAAAGCATTGTGGTCATCGAAGCCATTCTCGTTTCAATGTTCCTGGTTTCGATGTTCGGCGGTGCCGCTTGGCTGCTGCTTTGCGCGACAAGCGATCGGTCGTCGCGCGGCAAATCGTTCCGCTTACCATCATATTTGTATTGCGAAGCCAATCGATACAGCCACGACACAGTCGCGCCGATCGTCACAAATTGTATCGCCCACATCCCTCGCAGATAAAAGAATCATGAATGTGAGATGGGTCACAGGAGATCAGTTCGGCCGCGCTTAGGGTTCGAGCGCACACCAAATTGAGTGTGAGCATCATCCGAAGCAAGAGGTGCGAACATGATTACGAGGACCATCATTGCCGCGGCCCTCGCGCTCGGGCCAACCGCCGGCGCTTTCGCCGCGACCAAGCGGCCAATCAGCCATCCTCCTCGGGAAAGCGCATATGAACCGCGCAATTCGTACATCCCGGCAGATCCGGATCTGAATGTGCGGTGGGAGATGGGGCGGGATCCGACCAACAACCGTTAGTGCATTCATCTGCCCTGGCGCGGCTCATGGCCGGCGAACACGCCGGCCTTTCCTGACGCATCAATCCCACCACTGCCGGCGCACTTTTGCCACCACCACAGAAGGCCCGGCCGCTCGCAAGTAACAGGCCAGTGACAATGATCGGCCCATCCTCTCTGCGGGGGCCATGAATGACTGCCCGATGGGTTGTGGACTGAGGAGGGAGCCATGCGCGCATCGTTTTGGACCCATCAAATGATCAAGCAAAAGAGCGAACGTTGGGGCGACATTCTCACTCTGGACGAGGCTCTGGTGCGTCGGATTTCCCGGCGCGATGCCAAGGCACTGCAAATTCTGTACGCTCGACATGGCATACCCGTCTTCCGATTTCTGTCGTGTCTTCTCGGCGATGACGCGGACGCAGAACTTCTGACCACCGAGGTATTCGCGCAAGCCTGGAATCAGAGGGTGCGGTTCGACCGGCGTTCAGCCGTTTCTACATGGCTTCTCGCAATTGCATATGAGAAAGCATCAACACACACGCTGAACCGACCCGATGATGCGAATGGATCGAATGTGGAGGTGGCTAAGACCGGGACAACCGCCGCCGATGCAGCCGAAATGCGAACCGATAGTGCGGACCACGCCCGATGCCCCGACCGTCCTTCAATAAAGGATCGCGCAATCGTTGATCTCGTCTACCTCTACAGGAAATCCCTCGACGAGGTCGCTGTCATCCTGAGAATCTCCAGAGAAGCCGCAAGCTGGCATATGGTGCGGGCGCGGAATCGGGTGTTCGGCTCGCACACCTAAACTCGATTGTGATGCTTCACACAGATATCACGCCGACCAAATTGCGGCTCCGATAGCTGCTGTGCGCTCTACGCGGCGTCGGAATCGCCTTCGGCAAGGCACGTCAAGTCATCAATTGATGTCAAGAGAATACCGCCACGCTCGAGCCGAACCCATTTATTCCGCTCCCAATCCCGCAGTTGCCTGTTGGTGCTTTCTCGCGACATCCCAATAATATTGGCCAGATCTCGCTGAGTTATTGCAACCCTCCTGGCTTTGGCATCAGCGCTGCTGGTCGATAATTGCAGCAATGTCTTCGCCAAGCGGCTGGACAGATTAAGAAACATCAGGCTTTCAGCCTGGTCTGTTGTCCGCCGCAGCCGCCCGCACAATAATTCGATAATTTTCAGCGCAATGTCAGGTTCTTCGCGGAGAAGCGGCAGAAAATCGCGCCGCTCGATGACGAACAAATCGCAATCCGTAACGGCGATCGCATCGGCGGTGCGAGGATGTCCATCGAGAAGCGCGATCTCACCGAAAATATCACCCTTGTCCAGAAGGTTGAACATGGCTTCGTGGCCACCTACAGTTGAAACCGTGATCTTGACCTTCCCGTTGGCGATCGCAAACAGGCTCGATCCGGGGTCGCCTTTGGCGAAGATGGTCGATAACCGCGCGAAGGATTTCGTTGTAATGCAGGAGCTGAGTCGATCGATGTGCTGCGGGCTCAGCCGACCAAAGAGAAAGTGATCGCGAAGAATGCCGCGCTTGTCCGCAACAAGCTTTGAACGAGACGCTTTCGCTTGTTCGCTCATGCATTGTCTCTTATCTCTCCCGGACCAGTCGCGCAATTGCAACGACCGAAGGGCGATTGGTCGCCGTGACCGCGTTTTTTCCCTTTCACGGCGGGCCGGCATCACACCAGGTTCGTACGATCCGCCCTTTAATTCGTCGAGACATGATCGTGTCGACGTGGCCTCTTGCTCAATTCACGATAGCAGCACAGACCCCGTCTCAAGCCATGAAATAACAAAGAGACTTATCATGTCCATGAAGGTCACGGTGACCCCGGCCTTGCCGCGGCCATGTTCCGTCCGCCTCAGTCGGGCGTATACGAGTGACCAGGCAAGCCAGTTGTCAACCTTGGATCAGGCCTAAGGGTTGGTGTTAGGGTATTCGAGATGAACGATTGCAATCTGACGCTGGTCACGGGCGCCAGCGGGTTCGTCGGTTCGGCGATCGCGAAGGCGTTTCGCGAGTCGGGCTTTCGTGTACGTGTGCTCATTCGATCCTCGAGTCCGACAACCAACATCAATCGTGCGGATCAGGTCGCGCTAGGCGACATCTGCGATCGGGACAAGGTGGCCGAGGCGCTTCGCGGCGTCCGCTATGTGGTGCACGCCGCAGCCGATTACCGGCTCTGGACCAGGTCCCCGACCGAGATGTTTCAGGCCAACGTCGAAGGCACCCGCATTGTGATGGAGGAGGCACTTCGCGCCGGCGTCGAGCGCATCATCTACACGAGCAGCGTCGCGACCATTGGATTGCGCGATGACGCGCCGGCTGACGAAAGCCGTCCGCTCGCGCCAGATCAGGCCATCGGGACCTATAAGAAGAGCAAAGTCATCGCCGAGCGACTCGTCGAAGACATGGTGAAACGTGCCGGGCTGCCGGCGGTGATCGTCAACCCTTCAACCCCGATCGGTCCGCGCGACATCAAACCAACGCCCACGGGGCGCATCATCGTTGAAGCAGCACGCGGTCGCATGCCGGCATTTGTCGACACCGGCCTTAATCTTGTTCATGTGGATGATGTGGCGCTCGGGCATCTTGCCGCCCTGCGCAGGGGCGTTATCGGCGAACGTTACATTCTCGGCGGCCAGAACGTGCATCTGCACGTCCTGTTGGCGGAGGTCGCGAAACTGGCCGGACGCCGGCGCCCGTTGCTGCGGCTGCCTATCGCGGCCGTCTACCCGTTTGCCGTCGCTACTGAGATGTGGTCACAGCTGAGTGGCCGCGAACCTTTTCTCACCCGCGACGGACTGCGAATGGCGCGCCATCACATGTTCTTTCAAGACGCCAAGGCCCGTCGCGACCTCGGTTACGTGTCACGGCCCTATCAGGAGGGCATTGCTGACGCCCTTGCCTGGTTCCGGGATGCCGGGCACGTCGCGACCGAGCGGCTGCTCGACCAAAAGCCCGCTTAGCGCCAGCCCACGTTTAAGTGCATTGATTTCGACCGCGAGCGGCGTGGCCGACCGTAACAGTTCCTCAGAGCGCAACTTCGCGTTCGCGCAAGAACCTGAAGAATTCGACACCCTCGCGAAGGCGCCGCTTCATCACGTCAGGACTTCGCAGCATTTCACCGAAGATCGACGCCATCTTCGGCAAGCGGAAATAAAATCGCCGATAGAATTCCTCGACCGACTGGAAGATTTCGGTGTGGCTCAGGTGCGGATAGTTCAGGGCCGCCGTCTGCGTCCCGAGCGCGGTCAGCAATTTCGGCGTTTCATCGATCAGCCAGCCATTTTCGAGCGCCTGCTTGTAAAGCAGCGTGCCGGGATATGGCGCCGCGAGCGAAATCTGGATCGTCTGCGGGTTGATTTCAGTGGCGAAACGAATCGTTTCCTCGATGGTCTCCTTTGTCTCGCCGGGCAGCCCCAGGATAAAGGTGCCGTGGATCACGATGCCGAGTTCGTGACAGTCTTTCGTGAATCGCTTGGCGACGTCGACCCGCATCCCCTTCTTGATGTTGTGAAGGATCTTTTGATTGCCGGATTCGTATCCGACGAGCAAAAGTCGCAGGCCGTTGTCCTTCATCACCTTCAAGGTCGCTCGCGGAACGTTGGCCTTGGCATTGCAGGACCACGTCAGACCGAGCTTGCCGATTTCGCGGGCCAACGCTTCGACGCGCGGCAGATCGTCCGTCAGGGTGTCGTCGTCAAAGAAGAATTCCTTGACCTGCGGGAACGCCTTCTTGGCCCACGACAGCTCTTCGATCACATGGCCGACGCTGCGCGTACGGTAGCGATGGCCGCCGATGGTTTGCGGCCACAGGCAGAACGAGCAGCGCGACTTGCAGCCTCGCCCGGTATAAAACGAGATGTAGGGATGCTTGAGATAGCCGCCAAAGTAATTCTCGATGACGAGGTCGCGCTTGTAGACCGGCGTGACGAAGGGCAGATCGTCCATGTTTCCGAGGATCGCGCGATCCTCGTTGTGGACGATGGTGCCGTCGGCCTTGCGCCACGAGAGCCCGGCAACGCTTGCAAGGTCGCGCCCTTCAGCGACTTCCTTGATGGTGAAGTCGAACTCATTGCGGGCGACGAAGTCGATGGCCGTCGATGCCGCCAGGCTTACGTCCGGCTCGACGGCGACCTTGGCGCCGATCATGCCGATCTTCAGGCTCGGTTTACGAGTCTTGAGCGCCTCGGCGGTTTTCACGTCGGACGCAAACGACGGCGAGGATGTGTGCAGCACGACGAGGTCGCGATCGACGGCTTCCGGCGCGACATCCTCGAATGTCAGCCGGTGCGGCGGCGCGTCAATGAGCTTTGATCCCTCGACGAGCGCGGCCGGCTGGGCGAGCCAGGTCGGATACCAGAACGACTTGACCTCGCGACGCATCTGATAACGCGCGCCGGCGCCTCCGTCGTAACCGTCATATGACGGGGCTTGAAGAAATAGTGTGCGCATCATGGCCCTGACGAACTCCCAGCAACGACCAACATGCCACCCGATACGAACCGGTAGCGGCGGCCCTTCCAGCTTGCGCTTTGGCCACAAAAACTCGCTACAAATACGGCAAAGGACAACAGATCGCGCAACGGCAGCAGCCAATAGGATTGTGGTGGCAGACCAAAGGCTTGCTCGACCTGCCGCAGCAGCGCCATGCGGCACCCGAACGATGCAAGGCTGAGACCGAGCGCAATCGCCGGCCCGATAAAATCCGCAGCGACCCCAGCCAGCGCCGCGATGAGCGCCAACGGGAAGGCGTGGGTCACGATCGATCCGGCGTAGCCGACCGGATCAACCGTCCGGATGGTTCGCGCCCACCTCACCTCGTGGTGCCACAGTTCGCGCGCAGTCATCTCGCCGCAAACATGGCCGATGGTCATCGGTGAAATCGAGATCTTGTAGCCTCGGGCACGTAACGCGGCTCCGATTGCGTAGTCGTCAGCGAGGCAATTGGCGACGCCGGCAAACCCCCCGATTTCGTTGAGCGTCTTGCGCTCCAAGGCAATGGTCGAGCCGAAGCACGGGGCGGCGAGACCGAGTCCGACACCGGCGACCACATTGGGAAGGAAATGCGCGTTGATGCCCAGTTCGGAGAGCCGGGCCCATCGCCCGGCTCCGGCAAGACCGTGATAGAGGCAGGTCACCGCACCGACACCATTTTCGCCGAGCGCGGCAACAACACGCGAAAGATAGTCAGGATCAGCCCGCATGTCGCTGTCGGCAACCACCACGATATCATGCTCGGCGTGGCGCCACATGTTGATCAGGTTCGAAACCTTGTGGTTGAGCCCGTGCATCGTCTCGTCAATGACGAGGTCGATTCGTGCCATCGGCACTTCCGCCCGAAGTTGCTCGACCACGTCAATCGCCGGGTCGGCCGGGTCTTGGACGCCAAGAACGATCTGAACGGCACCGCAATAATTTTGAGTGCAGAAGGAAATAAGGTTTTCGAGCAGGCCCGGCTCTGCGCCATGCAGCGGTTTGAGGATGGTGACGCTCGGCATCGTCTCATCTGCGAGAGGCGAAGTGCCGCGCGGAAAGCGACCGTTCAGAAGGGTCGCGATGAAAAGATAGCCGCACCCGACGAAGGAGGCGAAGACGGCAACGACCGATAGCGAGAAAATCATGTCCTGTCTCAGCGCGTTTCGGATTGAAGATCGAACGATATCGAGGATGGAAGTTCTGCAGCGGCAAGGCTTGCCTTCAGACGCCGGCCTTCGAGGATTTGCAGCATCACCAAGCCGGGCACTCCGACCACGATGTCGGCGGCCCGCTTGATCAGCGATAAGGCCAGCGCCTGATCGGGCGGGATCTGGAACAGGCCGCACAGCAGGACCAGCCCGGCCTCCTGGGCTCCGAATGCGCTTGGAATAACGAACGCGGCGCCGCGAACGGCTTGCAGCAGGCTTTCGATGACCAGCGCCTCAGCGATGGTCACGGGGTGCCCCATGAAGTTCAGCACGATCAGAACTTCGTTCACCCCCACAAGCCACCCGACCATGTGCACCGTGAGGCTTGTGCCCACGTTGGATGGGCGCGCGTAAATCATCGAGAGGGATTGGTAAACCCGATCAAGGATGGCGCGGGCGGACCATTTGCTGTCGATCTTCAGACGATTGAAAATGAAGTCCGCGACGCGGTGGCCAGCCTTGCGCTGGGTCAGGTAGAACAAGCCCAAGGCGGGGATCGCCAGGACGAGACCGGCCCCGAGGGTTCGGGCGAGGCTCATATCGGCGCCGAGCGCCGCGAGCGTGATGACGCCGAGCGCCGCGAACAGGAACTGGGTCGCGGCTTGCAGCATCACGTCGACGATGACGCTTGCGCCCGCAAACGGGCCGGGCACGCCCCAGAATGTTGTCAGCCGTACACCGATGACCTCGCCGCCGACCTGCGTCAGCGGCAGAAGGGTGTTGACCAACTCGCGAACGAATCTGAGGAGAACGGCGACCCGCAGCGGCAACTGATTGCCGGGGGAAAATAGAATCCACCAACCCAGCCCGGCGATCGAAACCGTCGCGCAACGAGTCAGCACAACGAACGGCATTCCCCAGCCGACGCTTGCGACCGCGTGGCCCACGGCATCGATGCCCGACCAAGCCATGACGCCGATGCCAACGGCGATCCCGGCGCACCAGGCGACAATGCCAATGTGCTTGAACGCCCCCATAACCAAGCCCGCTCCAGACGCAATCGCGGCGGCGTAGACCCGCAGCTTAATCGCATCAGTTCCGGGGACCATGGACCGACCGTCGCGGTCGGATCAAGACGCACGCGACGCGGGTCGGGTCTGTGTTGATGTCCCCCATGTCAGCACAAACCCGGCATGGCGACTTTCCCATGTCGGCCCGGCAAGAACAATGCCGATAGTACCGCAAATCAGATGCCGGGGTATTTTGCATCGCGGCGATGCACGGGAGCCACACCCCGCGGGCAGGCTTCTTTGGGCCCGTTGCCCCATACCTCCCCCGCCGGATCAGAACGAGAACATCACTGGTTTAGGGCAGCAAAAACCAGACCGATCTCAGAATAAATGTCCGGGTGCTCACCGGCCCCAGGGCCGTAAGATCAAGCCATCGGAGGACTGGGAGCATGGGTCTTTCTGCGCAGTCGAGTGCAGCGAGGGATGGTCAGTACAAGCGTCGGGGAGGCGCCGTACGGCTGCAATCCATGTTCACGACCTCGAGCTGCCCGTCGGTCCGCTTCATTGCGTATTCGAGGCTGCCGCTATAGCGGTTGAACACCGCCGACACGTCGGAGCGCGGGTAGTGCTCCTCCCATTTGACCACCACATCGGTGATCTTGGCGCGATTCCACTCGCGTTCGTCGGCAGGTTCTGTGGAGACCTTGGCAGTGCCATGCGCAAAGTCGATCGTCGTATAAACGGCAGTATTCGGAATATTGGCCGACTTGCAGCGCAAAAATAGCACCCGATCATCGGCAGCCGCGGGAATGCTCAGCGTTGCCAAGAAAACCAGGACCGCGGCTAGTCGGAACATGATTCTAGTGACCGCTACATTATCGAAACCGGCAAAGCGATTGTCGGAGAGAAATGGTTAACAGCGCGTAAGCGCAATGCGCGATCCGTCGAAGCGTCTCCGCCGCCTTCGCGGGTCTCAGCGTCTGTTTCACGCTGGCCTACCTTGCTGGCGAGGCATGTGTGATAGTTACGAACTGATGTTCGATGACATCGGGATTTCCCGGTCGGGAGCAAATGGTCACCCTGAAAGTCGACGGTTGACTGAAGACTTCGAGGTGAAAGGGATTGCAGGTCGGACATGGTGAAACGTTGGCCTTCATTTCGATCACTGATGCACCTCGGGGCACTCTCTCTTTCGATGTGCTGCGCCGGCCTGCCGTTCATCGACGCCGCCGCCGCGACCTATCCGGAGCGGCCGGTCACCATCGTCGTGCCGTTCGCGCCGGGCGGCGCGAATGACGTGGTGGTGCGGATCATTCAGAATCCGCTCGCGGAAGCGCTCGGCCAGCCGGTCATTGTCGAGAACCGCGCAGGCGCGGGCGGCAGCATCGGCATCGGGGTGGTCGCCCACGCGCGGCCCGACGGCTACACCCTGCTGATGGCGGCGACCGGATTTGCGGTCAATCCGAACCTCTATGCCAAGGTGCCCTATGATCCGCTGCACGACTTCGACGAAGTCGCGGAGCTGTGCACGTTTCCGATCGTTTACGCCGTGCGCCCCGATCTCGGCGTCTCGAACCTGCAGGAATTGATCGCGCTCGCGCGAGTGAAGCCGGGCACGCTCAATTACTCGACGCCGGGCATCGGAACCGTGCCGCATCTCGCCACCGAGCTTCTGAAACTCGACCAGCATATCGATCTGCAGCACGTCGCCTATCCGGGTGCCGCGCCCGCCGCGCAGGCGATTCTCACCCGCACGGTGGAGATCGCGTCGATGTCGGTTGCGGTCGCCGAGCCGTTGATCGAATCCGGCATCCTGCGCGGGCTTGCGGTGTCGAGCCCGGAGCGTTGGCCTGAGTTGCCCTCAGTGCCGACGGTCGCCGAGGCCGGCGTTCCCGCCGCAACCGCCGACACGTGGCAAGGCATCATGGTTCCGACCGGGACGCCCGCAGACATCAGAGCAAAGCTTGAGGCCGCATTGATCGAGATCGTGCAGCGTCGGGAGACGAGCGACAAGCTCCTGCATGCAGGCTTTCGTGCGACCGGCAAGTCCGCCCGCGCATTTCACGAGCGCATCCTTCACGAACTTCCGATGTGGAAGGACGTGATCGCGAAGGCGCACATCAAGCCGGAGTAAGTCCGGCTTGCATCCCGCGAAGCGCCGTGCCGCGTGCGCCTGACGCGGTGTTAGGCCTTCTCCAGCGCGGCGGCGAGGTCGGCAGCGATGTCGTCGGGATGCTCGAGCCCGACGGAGAGTCGCACCAGACCGTCGCTGATGCCGAGTTCGGCGCGGGCCTCGGGCGTCAGCCGCTGGTGAGTCGTGGTCGCCGGATGAGTGATGAGACTGCGCGCATCGCCGAGGTTGTTGGTGATGCGCACGAGCTTCAACGCGTTCAGGAAGCGGAACGCGCCGGCCTTGCCGCCCGCGATTTCGAAGGCGATCAGGTTCGAACCGCCGCGCATCTGCTTGCGGATGGTGGCGGCCTGCGGATGGTCCTTGCGACCCGGATAGATGAGCCGCGTGATCTTCGGATGGCTGGCGAAGCGATCGGCCATCGTCGCCGCATTTTCGGTCTGCTGCGCGACCCGGAGCGGCAAGGTTTCCAGGCCCTTGAGCAGCACCCAGGCATTGAACGGCGACATTGCCGGGCCGGTCTGGCGCAGCAGATTGTGGATGTGGTCCTGGATGAATTTTTCCGACGACAGGATGATGCCGCCGAGGCAGCGGCCTTGGCCGTCGATATGTTTCGTCGCCGAGTAGACGACGCAGTCGGCGCCGAGCGCGAGCGGCGACTGGTAGATCGGCGTCGCGAACACGTTGTCGACCACGAGACGTGCGCCGGCGTCGTGAGCGATGGCCGCAATGGCGGCGATGTCGAGTACTTCGAGCGTCGGGTTGGTTGGGCTTTCCAGGAAGAACACCTTGGTGTTCGGCCGCACCGCACGGCGCCATTCGTCGAGGTCGAGGCCATTGACGAGGGTCGAGGCCACGCCGAACCGCGGCATGAAATCTTCGACCACCCAGCGGCATGACCCGAACAGCGCCTTCGCGGCCACAACGTGGTCGCCGGCCTTGACCTGGCCGATCAGCGCATTGTGCACCGCCGCCATGCCGGTCGCCGTCGCCCGCGCTGCCTCGGCGCCCTCGAACGACGCCATCCGCGCTTCGAACATGCTGACGGTCGGATTGGAAAATCGCGAATAGAGATAGCCGGGCTGGGCCCCGGTGAAGCGCGCTTCGCATTGCTCGGCGCTGTCGTAGACGAACCCTTGGGTGAGAAACAGCGCCTCCGACGTTTCGCCGAACTGCGAGCGTAACGTGCCGGCGTGGATAAGGCGCGTTTCGGGATGCAACGCGGCATATGGAATCTGCGAGGCTTGCGAGTGCGGGGTTTGGGACGCGGACATTTCGACCCTCCAACAACAAAAAACCCGGCCGAATTGGCCGGGCACACGCGTCCCCGGCCTTTTAGCAAGTTGTTTTACGTGGCTTGCAAGCCAGCCGGCTCAAATGACCACGGGATAACGTTCGTCTTAGGCGGGCAACGCCTTCCCGTCAAGCAGCGGTTCGGATAGGACCGACACGTAGCCTGGATGAAGCGAAGCGCAATCCGGGGACTATTGTGCCAATGGGCAAAGCCTCTCCCGGATTTCGCTGCGCTCCATCCGGGCTACATTTACAGGTGGGCTACTGGTCTGCGCATGTCGCTGAACTTGCGCCTCGAGGACAAGGGCATCCTGCCGGATCGGATGATCGCGTCGCTGATCGACGCGGGCGCCATCATTCCAGCGGCGGCGCTTGATGCCGATCAGATCCAGCCTGCGAGCATCGACCTGCGGCTCGGCGAAGTCGCCTACCGTGTGCGCGCGAGCTTTTTGCCCGGTCCCGATTCCACGGTGGCCGAGCGAATCGATCAATTAAAGCTGCACGAAATCGCGCTCGGCGACGGCGCCGTGCTGGAGACCGGCTGCGTTTACATCGTGCCGCTGATGGAAAGCCTCGCCCTGTCGCCGGACATCGCGGCCGCCGCCAATCCGAAGAGTTCGACCGGGCGCCTCGACGTGTTCACCCGTGTTATCGCCGACGAGACCCGCGGCTTCGATCGCATCGAGGCCGGCTATCACGGTCCGCTCTACGCCGAGATCAGCCCGCGTACCTTTCCGGTGCTGGTTCGCGAAGGCTCGCGGCTGTCACAACTCCGCTTTCGCCACGGCCACGCGACGCTCGGCGGCGAGGTTTTGGCGGCGCTCCATGCGCGCGAACGCCTCGTCGACGTCGATGCGCCGAACCTGTCCGATGGCGTGCCGGTCGGCATCGACCTCGGCGGCTTCGGCGACGACAAATTCATCGGCTATCGCGCCAAGCGCCATACCGGTTTGATCGATGTGGACCGCCGCGCCGGCTACGACGTAGGAGACTTCTGGGAGCCGATTCGCGCGCGCCGCGACGTCAGCCTGATCCTTGATCCTGACGAGTTTTATATCCTTGCGTCAAAGGAGGCGGTGCAGGTGCCGCCTGATTATGCTGCCGAGATGGTGCCGTTCGATCCGTTGGTCGGCGAATTTCGTGTGCACTACGCCGGCTTTTTCGATCCCGGGTTCGGCTATGCCGGAGCGGGCGGCAGCGGGGCGCGAGCGGTGCTGGAGGTTCGTTCACGCGAGGTCCCGTTCATTCTGGAACACGGGCAAATCGTCGGCCGCCTCGTCTATGAGCGCATGCTGGCGCGGCCGGAAACGCTTTACGGCCAGGGCATTGGCTCAAATTACCAGGCCCAGGGGCTGAAGCTCTCCAAGCACTTCCGCACCTAGTCCGGGACCTCAACCACAGCTGTGGCGTGGCGTAGAAATGTGTGGCATTTATGTGATTAATCGATGTTCATCAGTCACATAAACAGGCATTCATGCGGCAAAATCTTGACGTCGACCCCGCAAAAAGTTAACGTATTAGCGTTAATGTCGGGAGGGGACGGGTCATCGGACCATCGGTTTGATCTCTCCGGCCGCCGAGCGATGAACAGCAGTACTGGTAGACATTGGATTTAACGAGGACAATCGCGCGCCTAGGGCGTGATTGGGAAAGGGGAACACCATGGTTAAAATCTTGACTGCTCTCGGGGCGGCTGCGATCGCGGTGATGTCGATGGCAGCGTTGCCCGCAAGGGCCGATGAAGGCGTTGTGCGGCATCATGCTGCCTATTGCTGCCGGCACTATCATCATTGGGCGGCGCCGGTTGCCTCCGTCCTGGTTCCCAGGGAAGTGACCGTCACCCGCCGGGTGTTGGAGCCTTCCGTCGTCCAGGTGCCGCGCACGGTCCTGGAACCCCACGTAGTCATGGTCCCGAGGACGGTGTGGGAGCCGCGCACGGTCCTGGAGAACCGGACCGTCTATAACACGCGCCTCATCGCCGAGAGCCGCACGGTTCTCGTGCGTGAAGCCGTCGTCGCTCCGGCCCCTGTCGTCGCGCGCGTCGTTTACGTGCACCGCCGTCACCACTGGTGCCACTGCTGATCTAGCAGTTGGCCTCGCGAAGCCGGCCAAGTGCCGGCTTCGGCAAGCTGGACTTCGCGGAGTTCAAATGCCCGGCCATCGTGCCGGGCATTTGCTTTTTATTTTCGGGTGATCGCGTCTATCGCGAGGGATCGGCGGGCCGCTTACCAATGACCTCACGAGCGGTTGAGACAAGTTGCGTCAACCAGCATTCGCGAACGCTCAGGGTCGATGGCGCTGCCTGGTCGCTGTCGCGTGACGGGCGGCCCGCCGGATGGCGGCAACCAAAATTTTGCCCCGACCCCCAATGACCATCGCCCCCGGAGGGTCGGGGCCCGCCACGACGTGCTGCACGGGCAGCGTCGTGACGATCATCGGTTGAGATGATTCGGTTTCAGAAACATTGAGGCAGAGCCAAGCTCCGACTTTTCGTTCTTGTCTGCGCCAGGTTGCCCTCCGCCACGCGCCGACCTGGTGCCGGATCGGCGGTGTATGAGCTGCAAAGAATCAAGTGCGGCATCTCGCGGCGGTCGCCGATCCTTTTCTGAGATTCGATCGTCACCAGTTAATGCACAGGCGGCAGCTTGACTGTCGCCGCCCTTCAGAGGGCGTTCCTCCCCTGACTCGTTCCGCCGGCCGGGCATCCCGGTCGGCGGCTTTTTTTTGTGTTCGGAAAACGGGCCGCGGCGGTCACCCACCGGTCTGACCGCAAGCTAAGCGGCGGTTTCATCTTGCACGAAGCCGCCTGACTGGCGCGCCCAGAGTTGGGCGTAGAGACCGCCGCGGCGCAGCAGGTCGCGATGGCTGCCCTCCTCGATGATCCGGCCATGATCGAGCACGATCAGCCGGTCCATGGCGGCGATGGTCGAAAGCCGATGGGCGATGGCGATCACTGTCTTGCCGGACATCAGGTTGATCAGCTGCTCCTGGATCGCGCCCTCGGCCTCGGAATCGAGCGCGCTCGTCGCCTCGTCGAGGATCAGGATCGGCGCGTCCTTCAACAGCACCCGGGCGATGGCGATGCGCTGACGCTGGCCGCCAGAGAGCTTCACGCCGCGCTCGCCGACCCGCGCCGCATAGCCGCAGCGTCCGTCCTTGTCCTCGAGGCCCAGAATGAAGTCGTGCGCGTGGGCGCGCTTGGCCGCTTCGATCGCGCCCTCAAGCCCCGCATCCGGCCGGCCATAGAGGATGTTGTCGAGGACGGAACGGTGCAGCAGCGAGGTATCCTGCGTCACCATGCCGATCGACGCGCGCAGACTCTCCTGCGTCACGGCGGCGATGTCCTGGCCGTCGATGAGGATGCGACCCTTCTCGAGATTGTAGAAACGCAACAGCAGGCTGACGAGCGTCGACTTGCCCGCGCCCGACCGGCCGATGAGCCCGATCTTCTCGCCGGCTCCAATCGTCAAGGACAGTCCGTCGATGACCCGTGTCGGGTCGGCGCCCGGGGTCCCCTTGGCACTGCCATAGTTGAAGCCGATGGCGTCGAAGCGGATTTCGCCCCGCGGCACGACGAGCGATTTAGCCTGCGGTTGATCGACCACGGCCTGGGGCCGGGAAATCGTTTCCATCCCGTCCTGCACGACGCCGATGTTCTCGAAGATGCTGGTGACGAGGTTCAGCACCCAGCCCGACATCTGGGTGATGCGCATGACGAGCGCGGTGACAAGCGCGATGGCCCCGAGTGACACCCGGCCATCCGTCCACAGCCACAAGGCAAGCGCGGTCGTGCCGGCGATGAGGAGGCCGTTGAGCGTGATGAGGGTGACGTTCATCAGCGTCGTTAGGCGAACGTATGAGCGGTGTTTTTCCGTCTGCTCCTCGAGCGCCGCGCGGGCGTAGGCATCTTCGTTGTCGGCGTGGGCGAAGAGCTTCACTGTCTGGATGTTGGTGTAGCTGTCGACGATGCGGCCGAGCAGCGTCGAGCGCGCTTCGGATGCCTCGGTCGAGCGCTTGCGAATGTGCGGGACAAAGCGGGCAATCACCGCGCCATAGGCCACGAGCCACACAAGCAGCGGGATGACGAGACGCGGATCGGCGGCCCAGAACAGCGCGATGGCGCTCAGCCACTGCACGGCGACAAACACCGCCGCATCGCTCAACATCATGAACGAGTCGCGCAATGCCGGTGCGGTCTGCATCAGCTTATTGGCGACGCGGCCGGCGAACTCGTTCTGGAAGAAGCCGAGGCTTTGTCGCAGCATGTAGGCATGGGTCTGCCATCGCACGCGGGTCTGGAACGGCGGCGACAGGACTTGGCTCTTGAGAAGCTCGTACACGAAAATGATCGCCGGTCGCGCGATGAGCACGACGAACGCCATCCACAGCAGAAGGCCGGCGTGATCGCGAAAAAAGTTCGCGGCCGACGCTGCCGCTTTCATCACGTCGATCAGTTGCGCAACGAAGGTTGCGAGCAGCACCTCACTCACCGCTGCCAGGAGATCGAAGAGGAGAATAAGTGCGAATGCCGCCCAGATTGGCTTGATGAAGTGCCAATAGAAGGCGATGAGCGAACGTGGCGGCATGGCAACGGCCCCGCGCGCAAACGGATCAATCCGATTTTCAAACCAGCGAAACATGAAACGGTCCTAGTCGATGGGCCACAAAATCCGGGCAGCGCGACGCGACCGCTGATTGCTTTAGACAAATCGGCGTGGCCCTCGGCGCGCAAAAAGGGAGTGCCCGGGCATTGGTCGCAGCCGTGCCGCGCGGGGTTCAGCCCGCTCACGTGATGTTGCGAGTAGTGCCCCTCCCACTTGAACGGCCTACCTCGCCGGCCCCGCGGTGGGCAGACTGTGGCCTCCGAAACACGGAGTCACAAAATGTCATCAGGACTCCACACCTTGCGGCTGTCGGCGGCTTCCTGTTCCCGAGATCGACTTCTACTATCGCTGTCAGCGAGAACGTGCGTAGGGGGCAATGATGAGTGGTGGACCGCTGGCTCCGGCACTTGCGTCAGGAAATGCGGCACAACACTCGGCATCCGACGAAGCAATAAGGTCCGGTGCGATCGAAGCCGCCCTGAGTGGACTCTCTGCGCAATTGGGAACGCTTTCCGCTGACGACGATCCCATCATCGACGTTGTCGCCGATCATCGCGCCGCGCTCGATGCTATCGATGAGGGTCTGAGAGCCGAGCGCAACGAACGAGAGATGCTTGATGCGATGCGCCGGGCGGATGCGTTGCTCTACCGTGTGCTGACAACACCTCCGCGCTCGCTCTCGGGGCTCAGCGTGCTGCTGCAGCACTTGGCGCGACACGAATGGGAAAATCCGGAAGGCCCGACGATCCTGGCCGGCGCGCAAGAGGCCGGGGACGATGGGTTACGCGACGCGGCGGACAGCTTCCTCGCGCGACTCGGGACCACGGTCCTCGCCATTCGTCATTTCTAAAAAAGCAACTTAATTCGGTATCAGCTCACCTGAAATACTCAGGCGGCTAACCACAAGTATAGTTGCCGTATCGGCAGCGATGCCCCATGATTCGATCATGAAAGAATAGCGGGGAGATTCCCCAAATGCCTGTCAACCGAGAAGATATTGAACGCGAATTGAACCTCAGCGATCGGGAAAGAGCGGTCGCCGTGCTTCGTCGTACCGTCGCGGATTTTGGTGAAATCGATCGTGAACTTCGGGCAGCGGAAAAGCGCGCCGGGCTTGAGGTCGGGCCTGACATTCCCGTCGTCGATCGCATGGCAAAGCTCGGCTATAGCGAAGAGGCGCGTCGCACGGTCGCTGAAATGATCGGAGCGCTAAACGACATGAGGCGCCGCCGCAAGATTTCGGAACGGACCAAGGCGATGCTGGCAGATCGCGAAGCCGCGATCCTGTCCGCGAATGAGCAGCTCGCGGCCATCCTGGCGGCACGGAAATCCGGGCGGCCGAGCCGCTGAAGCGAGAAGCCGCCCGGCAAACGCTCTTGGGCTATTTACGCCGTTTGCCGGATTTACGGACGGGGCGGCGTTTCCTCCGGAACAATTCGACGATCGCTTCAGCCGTGGCGATGAATTTTGCGCTTGGGCCGTTCGTGCCCGCGGCTTGCCGGCTGACGCGTGCCCCT
Source organism: uncultured Alphaproteobacteria bacterium (assembly GCA_963787675.1). Lineage (GTDB taxonomy): Bacteria > Pseudomonadota > Alphaproteobacteria > Rhizobiales > Xanthobacteraceae > JAJPKK01. Next base: position 147,492 of record CAWBDV010000006.1, read on the forward strand.
TCGAAAAGCAGGAAAAGCGCGTCGGCCAGTATCTCGGGGTCCACGATGCCGGCATCCCGGCACAGCGCGACAAGGCGGACGCGTTGCTCGGTCTTCAGCTGCTCGATCAGATGACGGGCCGGATGATTATTCTCGGTGAGTTCGACGGCCGCGTTCGCGAGATCGCAACCGCGTCCATCGGCCGCAATGTACTGCTCGGCGCGGATCAGCCACGACTTGAGTTGCGCGCGCTTATCTATCGGATTTTCACTCTCGATTTCTCGCCACGCCGCATCCGCCTCGGCGGCGACGCCGCGGAGATAGGCAACGATCAGATCGTCCTTTGATTCGAAATGGCGATAGAGCGTCATCTTGTTGGAGCCGGCGGCTTCCGCGATCGTCTCGACGCCGACGCCCCTGATGCCGTGCTTGTGGAAGAGATCGCGCGCGGCGGCGAGGATTCGCTCCCGGGGTCGCGGGGCCGCTTGAAACACTTCGGGCATTCGGTTCGCCGAACGAGCGGAGCGTTTGGTCCAAGCCGGGTCCGCCATTAGCAAGCGGCACATATTACCGGCGAGGGATCAGAAATGGCGCGCACGCCTTGACCTCGATGTTACCGGTCGGTAAAGCTGACGTTACTGATTGGTAACGCCACTCGCGCATCGAAGTCAAGAACTCACGCATCGAAGTCACGTTCGGTCTATGAATCGGTCTATGAAATGGTCAACTTCTTCATTCACCGGCCAATCTTTGCGTCGTCGATCGCCGTCATCATGGTGCTGGCGGGAGCCGTCTGTTATTTCCTGCTGCCGGTTGCGCAGTTCCCGGACATCACGCCGCCGCAGGTCGTCGTCAGCGCGATCTATCCGGGTGCGAGCGCGCAGGTCGTCGCCGACACCGTAACCACGCCGCTGGAGCAGCAGATCAACGGCGTGCAGGGGATGACCTACATGTCGTCCGCGAGTTCGAACGACGGCTCGTCGACGATTACCATCACCTTCGATGTCGGCTACCCGTTGAGCATCGCTGCGGTCGATGTCCAGAACCGCGTGGCGCAGGCCGCGGCCGCGCTGCCGCCGATTGTCAATCAGGCCGGCGTCGTCATCAAAAAGCAAAATCCGAATTTCGTGCTGATCGTGAATCTGATCTCGCCGGATCGTTCCGTCGATCCGGTGGCGCTCAGCAACTACGCCTATTTGCAGGTGGTCGATCCGTTGAAGCGCGTGCCGGGGGTCGGCGATGTCCAGATCTTCGGCGAGCGCCGCTATTCGATGCGGATCTGGCTTGACCCCAACAAGCTCTCCAATCTCGGCATCACTGCTGTCGACGTTCAGCAAGCGGTGGCGGAGCAGAACATCCAGGTCGCCGCCGGCAAGATCGGCCAGTCACCGTCGCCGCCGGGAACGCCGTTCGAGATGCAGGTCAACGCCACCGGGAGGCTAGCGGACCCCGAGCAATTCAAGGACATCATCGTCCGATCGAGCCCCGTGACCGGCGCCGTTGTCCGGCTGCGCGACGTCGCACGGGTCGAGCTCGGAGCCTTGCAATATTCGTCCACCGGCGTGTTCGGCACCGATCCGACCGTGGTTCTGGCGGTATTCCAGATGCCCGGCTCGAACGCCCTCGACCTGCAGCAGCACGTCAAAGACAAGATGGAGGAGTTATCCAAGCGCTTCCCGAAGGGAGTTGCCTACGGGATGCACTACGACACCACGCGTTTCGTGTCGGCGGCCAAGCGGGACGTGATCATCACGCTGCTCGAGGCGCTGATCCTCGTGGTGCTGGTGGTCTTCATTTTCCTCCAGAGCTGGAGGACCACGCTGATCCCGACCATCGCGATCCCGGTTTCGCTGATCGCGACGCTCGTCGTGATGGAGATGATGGGCTTTTCGCTCAACATGCTGAGCCTGCTTGGCATGGTGCTCGCGATCGGTCTCGTCGTCGACGACGCGATCGTCGTCGTCGAGAACGTCGAGCGGCAACTTGAGAACGGCCTGCCACCCCTTCAAGCCGCCAAGGCGGCGATGGTCGAAGTGACCGGGCCGATCATCGCGACCACCGCGGTATTGATGGCGGTATTCGTCCCCGTCGCGTTCATTCCGGGCGTAGCGGGCCGCCTCTATAACCAGTTCGCCTTGACGGTTGCGATCTCGGTCGGCATCTCTGCGTTCAACTCCCTCACCCTGAGCCCGGCCTTGAGCGCAGCATTCCTGCGGCATCGGCCGGCGACCACATTTGCGCCGTTCCGCTGGTTCAACCGGGGATTCGACTGGCTGTCGCATACGTATGCCGGCCAGGTGCGCGGACTGGTCCGATTACGGTGGGCGATGCTCACGCTATTCGCGATCGTGCTCGGTGCGACCTACTATCTGTCGCAGCGCATCCCTTCGAGCTTCTTGCCCGTCGAAGACCAAGGCTATTTCTTTGTCGTGATCCAGCTCCCGGATGGCGCGTCGTTGCAGCGAACGGACGAAGTCGCCGACAAGGTCCGCCGGATTCTTCAGGACACGCCGGGCGTCGATATCGTCGGATCGATCACCGGCCTCAACTTCCTGACCAATGCCGCGCAATCGAACTCGGCGGTGGAGTTCGCGATCCTCAAGCCCTGGGACGAGCGTCCGCCGGAGCAGAGCGCGATGCGTCTCGTCGCGAACGCACGGTCGAAATTGCTCGCGATCCCCGAGGCGTTCGCGCTCAGTTTCGACCCGCCCTCGATCCCGGGCCTCGGCACGACCGGCGGATTTGAGTTCCAGGTCGAGGATCTGACGGGTCGCGGCAGTCTTGCGCTCAACGAGGCGACTCAGGCCCTGCTCGCGGAAGCGCGCAAGCAGCCGGAACTCAATCCGATGCAGCTGTTCACGTCGTTCTCGACCTCGACGCCGCAGTTCAACTATGACCTCGACCGCACCAAGGCGAAGCTGCTCGGCCTCAGTATCCCCGACGTCTTCAACACGCTGCAGATCTTTCTCGGCTCGCTTTACGTCAACGACTTCAATCTGTTCGGCCGCACGTTCCGCGTGACGCTGCAGGCCGACACCAATACGCGCGCCGCCGCGAGCGATTTGTCGCGCCTTTACGTGCGCAATGCGACCGGCGGCATGGTGCCGCTCAGCACGCTCGGTTCGTTGCAGCCGATCGTCGGCCCGGAGACCGTGCCCCACTACAACAATTATGCGTCCGCCCTGATCAACGGCGGTCCCGCGCCGGGCTTCAGCTCCGGCCAGGCGGTCGCGGCCATGGAACGCGCCGCGGCGACCGCGCTCCCACGCGACTTCGCGTTCGAATGGACCGGCATCACGTTCCAGGAACTGAAAGCCGGATCGATCGCCACCATCGTTTTCATTCTGGCGCTGGTATTTGTCTTTCTCATTCTTGCCGCGCAATACGAGAGCTGGTCGATGCCGTTCATGGTGCTGTTGGCAGTGCCGCTCGCGCTGTTCGGCGCGTTCCTCGCGCTGTTCCTGCGCGGTATGCAGACCGACGTCTATTCGCAGATCGGGTTCGTGATGTTGATCGGACTGTCGGCTAAGAACGCGATTTTGATGATCGAGTTCGCCAAGCGTCGCCGATCGGAGGGTCTCGGCATCGTCGAGGCCGCAATGGAGGCCGCGCGACTGCGGCTGCGCCCCATCCTGATGACCGCCTTTGCCTTCATCCTCGGCGTGGTTCCGTTGATGATCGCCAGCGGCGCCGGCGCGGCCAGCCGGCAGTCGATCGGAACAACCGTATTCGGGGGCATGCTGGCGGCCACAATCCTCACGCTTTTGTTCGTTCCAGTGTTCTATGCCGCGATCGAAGGCCTGCGCGAGCGCCGCCAGACGCGCGCGCCTGGGCCCGCGTATCAGTCTGATCATTCGCCGCTCGCCGACACCGCGCCGGCCGAGTGAAAACGGGGGACAAGTCATGCGCCATTGGAAATTCTGGGTTGGCGGCTCAGCCGGCCTTGCAATAGCCGCCGTCGCGACCTTCGCTGCGCACCAAGGCGTTCCGACCCATGCCTCGGCGGGAGCGCCGTCCGGACCGCCGGCGATGCCGGTGCCCGTGACAGCCGTCGTAAAACGCAGCCTGCCGGTTTATCTCGAATATTCGGCGCGGGCCGAATCGATTCGCGAAGTGTCGCTGCAGGCGAAAGTGGCGGGCTTCATCGAGTTCGCAGCCGGCCGCCGATGGCGCCGACGTCAAGGGGGGCGAGCTTCTCTACAAGATCGACGAGCGCGACTACCGCGCCGCGCTCGATCAAGCGAACGCACAGGCACAGCGCAACCTCGCGGCCCTCGATTATGCCCGCTCGAATTTCCGCCGCGGCGACGCGCTCGTTAAAAACGGCTTTCTCGCCAAGGACAGTTACGACCAGCGCGCAACCACGCTCGGTCAGAACGAAGCGACCGTCGCGCAAGACAAGGCCGCGGTGCGGACCGCGGAGATCAATCTCGCCTACACCGAAATTCGCGCGCCGTTCTCGGGCCGGCTCGGCCGCAACCGCGCGCCGGTCGGGACGCTCGTCGGTGGTTCGGGGCTCACGCTCAATACGCTCGTCCAGCTCGATCCGATCTACGTGACCTTCAATCCCAGCGAACGCGAGCTGCGGGCCATTCAGGCGGCACGCGAAATCGGCTCGGTTGCGGCCGTCGTGACGCTGCCGGACGATCCGAAGGCGAACTTCAAAGGCGAGTTGACCTTCATCGACAACACTGTGGATCGCACGACGGGGACAATCACCGCGCGGGCGACCGTCGCGAACCCTCGATTTTCGCTGCTCCCCGGCCAATATGTGCGCATCCGCGTGCATGTGCGCGATGAACCGAACGCTCTCCTGGTGCCGCAGACGGCGTTGGGTTCGAGCCAGCTCGGCAAATACGTCTACGTCATCGGCGCGGATAGCAAGGCCGAACAGAAGCTCGTCTCACTCGGCCCGACCGACGGCGACGCGGTCAGCGTGAAGGGGCTCGATGAAACCGATCGCGTCATCACCGGCAATCTGCAGAAAATCGGTCCGGGTTCGCTGGTGATGGTGATCCCGCAGAACAACGCCTCGGCTGCTCCGGTGAAATAGGAATTTCTAGCGCTTTGAGCGACCGCGCGACGAGGTCGCGCGTGTTGGCGAGCGTCACCGGCTGGACGAGCAGCGGTGTCTCCTTTGGGCTTCATTAAGGCGAATCGCCGAGGATCAGATTAGGTTGCGTGCGACTGAAGGCCCGAGCTTCCGGCACGAGGGAAGCTTGGGCCTTCAGGTTTTCATCGCGCCACGGGGAGGGGGAAATGGATAGCAGCGCTCTGCAGGATCTTATTGCGCAAGTTCGCGAGACGACTGCCGCACTGGCGGAGGCCGAGCAAAAGATCGCTACCGCCAAAGCTGACTTGGCGCAGCAAGACCTTAAAGCTCGACTTGATACGAGCATTGAGCGATCGACAAAACCGACAACAAAGCCCGCAAGCTCAGGATGGGTCGCGGCCGGATGAGCCGACTGTCTGGCTGAGCGCGCCATTGGTGCGCGAATCACCCCCGACTCTGAGACTGCCGCTGTTCGAAACCGAGCTACGAACTGATGTCACGTCCGAAAGGTCTCCGAGGCAGGGCGGCTGACGCAACTTCGCAAGGAAGCAGCGAGCCGTGGGTTCGATACGGATCGTGTCGTGATGCGTGGTCGATTGACGGAGGGATTTGCCGCGCTGCCCCTTCAACGTATGATGAAAGGGACAAAGGTCTGGCACGAATAAAACTCAGGTAATCGGAGACCCTATGGAACTCGTCCTTTACTACGCCCCCAACACTTGTGCGCTCGCGCCCTACGTCACGCTCACCGAGGCCGGTGCGCAGTTCGAGGTTCGGCCCCTCAACTTTCAGAAGGGACAGCACACCTCGCCCGAATACCTAAAAATCAATCCGAAGCATAAGGTGCCGCTGCTCATCATCGATGGAAAGATCCTGACCGAGAGCATCGCCATTCAAACTTGGATTGCGCGCACCTTCCCACATGCGAAGTTGTTGCCGGCTGACCCGTGGCAGGAACTTCAAGCCATGTCATTGATGTCATGGTGCTCGGGCGGCATTCATCCATTCCTGACACGGATCAACTCCCCGCCGCGCGTCTGCGACGTTCCGGGCACCGAAGAGAGTGTGAAGAGACTGGCGGCCGCAAACCTGATGGAGTTGTTCAAGATCGCCGACGACATCCTGGCCGGCCGAGAGTTCTTCTTCGAGCACTTTACGGCGCCGGATGCCCACTTCTTCTGGTGTCAGCGGCGAGCGAGGCAATTTGAACTCGACTTAACAAGCTTCCGGCATTGCACGGCGCATTTCGATCGCGTGATGCAGCGCTCCAGCGTGCAGAAGCTGTTGGCCTTCGAGAAATCGGTACAGGAGAAATTTGCCAAGGCGGCATGAAGCGCGTCACTACCAAAGCCCGATGATTACCGGGCGCGGGTGACGGCTCCCGCGACGGCGCGGCTCGAAGGGAGTGACATGCTGGTCGATCAGAAATTCAACCTCATCGAGGCAACGATTGCCGACGTGCATGCGGCGTTCGAACGCGGCGCGTTGACGGCGCGTGAGTTGGTCGAGCTCTATCTGGCGCGGATCGATGCCTATGACCAGAAGGGCCCGGCGATCAATTCGCTCATCTCCATCAATCCCCGTGCCCTCGAGGAGGCGAGCGCTCTCGATGCCGCCTTCAAGCGCGATGGGGCTTTTGTCGGACCCCTTCACGGCATTCCGATCATTGTGAAGGATCAGATCAACGTCAAAGGCATGAAGACGACGTTAGGGTCGGTGCTGTTTCGCGACTACGAACCCGGATCGGAGGGGCTAGCGATCGCCAAGCTGCGGGCGGCGGGCGCGATCTTTCTTGGCAAGTCGACGCTGGGCGAGCTCGGCGGCGGCGACACCCACGGCTCGCTCTTTGGATCGACGCGCAATGTCTATGACCTTGCGCGCACGGCGGCCGGCTCATCGGGCGGGTCCGGCGCGAGCGTTTCGGCCAACTTCTGTATCGTCGCGCTCGGCCAGGAGGGGTTCTCATCGATTCGTCGTCCGGCCGCCTGGAACGGCATCGTCGGCATGCGTCCGACGGTCGGCATCGTGAGCCGCGGCGGCGTCTATGGCGGATGGCCGACGACCAACGGGTCGGTCGGACCGATGGCGCGCTCGGTTGCGGACGCGGCCAAGTTGCTCGATGCCATGGCCGGTTATGATCCGCGCGATCCGGTCACGGCCTACGCGGTGGGCCGGACGCCGGCGAGCTATTCGGACAACCTCGATCCAGACGCCCTGCGCGGTGCGCGGATCGGAATTCTTCGCGAGGCAATGGGTTACAAATCCGAGCCGGACTCGGACGATTTCAAGAAAGTCGACGAGGTCTTCGACAAGGCCGTCCGCGAGCTTCAAAACGCCGGCGCCGAAGTTGTCGATCCCATCGAGATTCCGGGTCTCATCAGCCGGCTCGCAACCCGCGCCAAGGATGCGGCCGCCGATGACGCGATGTTCGAGTTGTTCTTCGCGGACGGCAATGCGCCGTTCGCCACGCGCAAAGACGCCATGGCCTCACCGCTGTTTAACCAGGTGGTGCGCGGGAGCCAGCTTCGTTGGACGCCAGATCCGCCCGATAAGCACCACGCCTACCTCAAAGCGCGCGACGCGCTGATGATCGATCTGCTCAAAGTCATGGCCGATCATAAGCTCGACGCGATCGTGCATAAGGCCGTCGAGCATCAACCGACGCTGATCGAGCACGGCATAAAACCGCCGTTCGTTGATCAGAAGGGCGCCCCGCACATCAATACCTTTCTGATGTTCGTGCCCTCTATCGTCGTTCCGGCCGGGTTTACGCGCGACGATCTTCCGGTCGGAATCACGTTCTTGGGGCGATCCTTCGATGACGCCAAAATGATCCGGCTGGCCTATTCGTACGAGCAGAAGACACGACACCGGCGAGTGCCGATCGGTATGGCTTGACATAAGCCTTCCGCCGCAACAGCGGCGTACACCTGTTAGCGGCCGGAGCATTGGGGAAACCTGCGGAAATCGCCGCGTGAACGGTTCGTGCCGTGGACAATGCCGTCCGCCGCATCCCTACAGGCTGCGCCAGACCGGAGCTATTGGGCCTGTAGTTGGCGTGACCGGCGTGCATGCCGGGATCGGCTTCGCGATCGTCTGTCAGTCATTGATCTGTGACGGCGAATACACCGCGATGACGGACTCAAGCTGCATCGTCACCGGGAACCGAGTCATGCCCGCCCCGAGCGAGCCTCCAAGGCAAGTTCGTCGTCAATAGCAAATGTCCGGAGAACGCCCGTCGCGAGCGTGATCTTCCGTTTCCCCTTAATAACATCGGGTGACGGACCTACTTGTCGAGATGCTTCTCTGGAACTCGTGAAGAGAAATGCGCCGACATGTCCTCCCGCATACGTCAAGTCATCTTCATTGCAACCCGCTGCAATGGCTAATCCCATGGAATGCAAGTGACAGCGTCGATAGCAGTATAGCGCCAGCGACGCTCTGACATCCGAAGCCAGAGTTGACACAAAGTCCGGTACGATTGGATCATTCGTCCGGCACAGCTCGCCCAGCAATTCATCGTGGACAGGACAAACGTCGTCATCGAATTCCGATCTGCTTGACAGCATCGCAAGTCTCCTCGGGGAAAAACCGACGGGCAAGAGGCGGCATCAGTGCTCACGTGCCGCACTAAGGCATGTGATTTTTATTATTCTTCGCAGGCCGCCAGAATCCCCAAGGCGCTAAGCGCAACCATGGTTGCGATAAACAAAACGCTCCACATGGCGTGACCCCCATCCAAAAACCTACAATGAAGTAGGCCCCAGCGGGTAAGGTGCCACCGATTACGTGGCGGAATTGCGGCGGCCTTTACCTTGGAGCGATGCGCGGCGAGGCGGTCGGTCGCGGCAATCGCTGGAAGACCTTGCGCCTGCGTGCTGTCTTGTCGCTTTGCCCCGTTCACTCTTCGCGCTCGCGAGTACGCCGTCATCATCGGCTCAAGCAGCATCGTCATCGCAGGGGCGCTCACAGGGCATCATGGACCGCAAGAATCAAATGTTGCCTGGGCTATCCTTGTCGAAAATACCGAGACACTTTTGCGCATCCGCCGGCATATCGGGAACGAATATCGGACGCCCCATAAATGTCGTCCAGGGCTTCTCGGCTGGTGGTTGAAGGCCCGCGAGAATCCAGAATTGTCGCTCCTTCATTGCTATCTGGGTTACCTCATTATCGAGCACCCAGTTGCGGAGTGTGCTCAGCCTGCTCTGTTCCGCGTTAGCGAACATCGCCTCCGGAATTGATTTCCTCATGGAGTTTTTCTCCTTAATGCTGATTCGGCAAAGTTTTTGATGCCCAAATTCGCAAGGGCACCGGACCTGTTGCAGCAATTGGTTCCACGTCGGCTCCGGTCGTCGAGTTGGCGAAGATTTGCCGGGTCTCTCGGCACAGGCTAACCTACATACGATAGGTAAACGACTTCACCACACTTTGGCGTCAAATGCGTTTGCGCCGCACGTTTGCGTTCAGCTCTTGAAGACCGGGCGGCGCTTTTCGGCAAAGGCGCGCAGCGCCTCTTTGGTGTCGTCGCTTGAGGCGAGCGCAACGGTTTGGGACTGCTCGAAGCGGTAGGCGTCGCGCAAGGGCATGCCCTCGGTGACGTTGAACGATCGCTTGGCGGCGCGAACCGCAAGCGGGCTCTTCGATGCGATTTCGCGCGCGATGACTTGCGCCGTCTCGATCAGCTTATCGAGCGGAACGCACGCGGATACGACGCCCATTCTGGAGAGATCGAGCCCGCCCACTCGCCGCGCCGTGTAGATCAAGAGCCGCGCATCGGACTCGCGAAAGAACCGCCGCACGTGGCTGACGCCGCCAGCCAATCCGACGTCGACCTCGGTCATCGACAAATAGGCAGTGTCGGCGGCGATCAAGATGTCGCAACAGAGGGCAAGGACGCAGCCGGCGCCGATCGCAGCGCCGTTGATCGCGGCGATCACCGGCTTCTCGCACTCCATCACGACATTGAAGCTCTCGCGCACCAGGCGATTATGACGCGGATAGGCACCGGCTTCATCGAGCGCGGGCCGTTCCTTGAGATCGGCCCCGGCCGAAAACGTCTTGCCTTCGCCGGTCAGGACGATGGCGCGCACATCGGCGCGATCATTCAACGCGTCGAAGATCGTGATGATCTCTTCGCGAAATCGGCGGTTCTGCGCGTTGACCGGAGGACGTGCGAGCGTGACGGTCGCGACGTAATCGGCAATATCCACCTTGAAGCATTCGTAGGTCTCAGCCATGTCGATGTCCCTTTCGCCGGTCTCTGGTTTCGGCGACGTGTGGCAAACGAGCTCCGCTCATGTGGAGCAGGTTTTCGCGGTTGCGACCCGCGCGGCGGGGAGTTTTGTGAGGCCGCCGGAGTCCGGGGCCGACAGAGGCAGCTCCGTTCCGGCCGGGACCGGAATTTCGTGCACGTTGAGCGTCATCGAAACCATCGTGTAGTAGCCGATGACGGCGGTGAGTTCGACGACGCCGCCTGCGCCCCATCGAGCCATGATTGCCTTGTAGGCGCGATCGTCCACGTTGCCGGTCTCCTGCAGCAGCCGCGCAAACTCGTAGACCTCGGCTTCCGCCTCATCCGTAAAGGTCGGAGCCTCGCCGCGGCGAATTGCCTCGATGCAGGCCGGATCGAGCCCGGCATCTTTGGCGGCCTCGGCGTGGATCAAGAACTCGACTTGGCTGTTCCAGCGCCGCCCGGTGACGAGGATGGCGAGTTCGTTGAGCTTGCGCGGCAGGCATGTCGAGAACCGCAGGTATTCGCCGAGGCGAGACCATCGGCGGGCGAGATCCGGACTATGAATGACGGCGCGCAGCGGGCCGACCAGCCGTCCGCGAACTCCGGACACGATTTCATCGTGGACGTCGCGCTGCTCCGCGGTCATTTCGTCCGCGAATGGAAGATGAAGGCGAGGCATTCCAGTCTCCTAATCCGGCAGCTGGGCGCGAGCGATAAGTGCAGTCCCGCCCGATCAGGCGGCAGGGGTTGTTAGTCCAAGCTCTCGCAGGACTTCTGCCGTGTGCTCGCCGAGCAAGGGCGGCGGCCGATCGAACGCGAGCGGCTCGTTGGCGAAATTCAATGGACTGACCACGAGAGGAACGCGGCCCGCCATCGGATGGGGAAGTTCGCGCAGCATGCGGCGATGCTGCACCTGCGGATCGGCAAAGACTTCCGGCACGGTATTGATCGGCGAGCACGGAACGCCCGCGGTCTCCAGCACGGCGACAAGGTCGCCGCGTGTCCGCTTCTCGAACTCCGTCCGCAACAGCGGATCGAGCACCGCGTGATTGCGCACGCGCGCCGGATTTGTGGCAAAGCGCTCGTCCTTGATCCATTCGGGCCGCCCCAGCACGTCCGCGAGCCGGGCAAACTGTCCGTCATTGCCCACCGCCAGCGCGACGAAGCCGTCGGCACAGGGAAACACGTCTTGCGGCTGAATGTTGGGATGACGATTGCCGTTTCGCTTCGGCGTATTGCCCGACGTGAGCCAGTTCATCGCCTGGTTGGCGAGGAACGCCGATTGCACATCGAGCATGGCAAGATCGATATAGTCGCCCCGCCCGGTCTCGTTGCGGCGCGCGAGCGCCGCAAGCACACCGACGGCGGCATACATGCCGGTCATGATGTCGACGATCGGCACGCCGACCTTTTGCGGCCCCGCGCCCGGCATGCCGTCGCGCTCGCCGGTGACGCTCATCAACCCGCCCATGGCCTGGATCATGAAATCGTAGGCAGCTGCGTCCCGCTTCGGCCCGGTCTGACCAAAGCCGGTGATGGAGCAGTAGACGATCCGCGGATTGATCGCGCTGAGGCTTTCGTAGTCGAGCCCGAAACGCTTGAGCGTGCCGACTTTGAAGTTCTCGAGAACGATGTCGGATCGCGCGGCAAGGGCCCGCACGACATCTTGCCCTTGCGGCTTGTCGAGATCGAGCGTGATGGAGCGCTTGCCGCGGTTGACCGAGAGATAGTACCCGGCCTCGCGCGTCGGATTGCCGGCGGCATCCTTCAGGAACGGCGGCCCCCAGGACCGCGTGTCATCGCCGACGACCGGACGCTCGACCTTGACGACGTCAGCGCCGAGGTCCGCGAGAATTTGTCCCGCCCACGGGCCCGCCATCACGCGGCTGAGATCGAGCACGCGAACGTGCGACAGCGGCCCCGCCATCTAACCCTCCACTACCGCTCCGCTTTCGCGAAAGCGAGGTTTGACATCGAAATCCCAGCGGACCCATTCAATTCGTGCGCAAGCCCGCGGCGTCGATCAGCGGCAGCATGCGCTTGGCATCCTGCTGCACGTAAGCGGCGTATTCGGCGGGACCCTTCAGGAACATTTCCGCGCCGGCCGTCGTGAGCTTGTCCTTGGCGCCTGGTGCATTCAACGCCTGCACGATTGCCACGTAGACCTTGTCGACCACTTGCTTTGAAGCTCCCGCCGGCGCCGAGATCCCATACCACGTGCTCAAGTCGAAATCGGGATATCCAAGCTCGGCCATGGTCGGGAGATTCGGCAACGTCTCGGAGCGAACTTCATTCGCGACCGCGAGCGCGCGCAAAGCCCCTGCCTGGATGTGAGGGAGGAGCGACGGGAGATTGAGGAACGCGAGGTCGATCCTTCCGGCGAGGAGATCCGTCGTCGCCGGCGCGGCACCGCCGTAGGGAACATGAACCAACTTCAGGTCTTCCACCTGCGCAAGCTTCAATCCGAGCAGCAGCGGCAGGCTGCCCTGGCCGACCGAGGCAAAGGTCATGCTTCCGTTCGCGGCTTTCGCCGCGGCGACGAGCTCCTTGATGGTGCGATAGGGCCGCCGCGATGGCACCACGAGGACATTCGGCACGTTGCCGACCATCGCGATGAAGGTGAAATCCTTGATGCCGTCGAACTTGGCGCCCTTGCTCAGGATCGGCGCGATAATGTGGGTTGGCGAACCGCCAATGAGCAAGGTGTAACCATCCGGCGGAGCGTGCGCGACATAAGCCGCGGCGATCGCGGTGCCGGCACCCGTTTTATTTTCAACGGTAACTGACTGCCCCAGCGCGGCCGACATGCCTTCCGCGACCATGCGCGCGAGAAGATCGGCCGGGCCGCCCGCCGCATAAGGATTTATCAAGGTGATGTTGCGCGTCGGATAACTTTGCGCGATGGCGTCGCGACCTGTGAACGACAGGCATGCGAGCGCGAGCATCACCACAATGCGCTTCATCTCGTCCCTCGATTCCGGTCGCTCGCAAGGGTGAAGCGGCGCATGCGTTTGACGGCCGCAGCAAATAAACAATAAGCTAGAAGAGTGATCTTTTACAAGAATGGAAAGGCCAAACGTGCTGCTGCCTACAACGCTTGTCGGAAGTTACCCGCAGCCGGATTGGCTTATCGATCGCAAACGCCTCGCCGAAATCGTTCCGCCACGGGCGCGTGCCCGCGAGCTGTGGCGCGTCGACGAAGCCTTCCTCGATCAGGCGCAGGACGATGCGACGATCCTTGCGATCCGCGACCAGGAGCTTGCCGGGATCGACGTCGTCACCGACGGCGAGGTGCGGCGGGAGAGCTATTCAAACCGCTTTGCGACCGCACTTGACGGCATGGATAGCGACAATCCCGCGGAGGTTCCGGCGCGCACGCCGGGCCGCGTCCAAATCGTACCTCGCGTGGTCGGGAAGTTGCGGCGAACGGTTCCTGTCCAGGTGCGCGACACCGCGTTCCTTCGCGCCCAAACCGAGCGGCCGATCCGGGTCACGGTCCCTGGTCCCTTTACGATGACGCAGCAGCTGTTCGACGAATATTACAAAGATGAAGTCGCGCTCGCGATAGACTGCGCGGCTGCGTTGAACGAAGAGATCAAAGATTTGTTTGCGGCCGGCGCCGACGTGGTCCAGCTTGACGAGCCCTTCCTGCAGGCGCAGCCCGACAAGGCGCGCCAGTTTGCCATCACGGCCATCAACCGGGCAGTCGAAGGCGTGACCGGAACGACGGCGGTTCATCTGTGCTTCGGCTATGCCGCGCGCGTTTCCAGCAAACCTTCGGGATATTCGTTCCTGCCCGAGCTCGACGCCTGCAAGGTCGATCAGATCTCGATCGAGACCGCTCAGCCAAAGCTCGATTGCGCAGTCCTCGCCGAACTGCCGAGCAAGAGCATCATCCTCGGCGTTCTTGATCTCGGCGACATGAATGTCGAATCGCCCGAGACCGTGGCCGAGCGCGTCCGCCGCGCGCTGCGCTACGTTCCTGCCGAGCGCATTATCCTCGCGCCCGATTGCGGCATGAAATACCTGCCGCGGGATGTTGCGTTCGGAAAGCTCTCGGCAATGGTCGAAGCCGCAAAGATTCTCCGCCGCGAACTCGGTCACTAGATCATTCGCGCGGATGAGCGGCACCGATGCTGCTTGGTCCGGACCACGGCGCGGTCACTTCAGCTTCATGTCGATGCGAACCTGATCGCCGCGGTAGAGACCCTCGCCGATGAAGACGAGACTGCCGGAGCGGTCGACCACGGAGCGATAGACGTAAACGATCGGCGCATTGAGCGGCAAATTCAAAGCGTGCGCGGTCTGCATGTCGGCCGTGCCGACGGTGAGACTTTGCCGCGCATCCTTGATCTTCAGGCCTCGGATGTCTGCGATGAGGCGAAGCGCCGTCTTGGTCTCGAATACCTTGCGCGTCATCGCACGCGTCAAACGCTCGTCGATGTAAAGCTCGGCAAGAAGGAACGGGACGCCGCCGCGGAAATGGCGTCGCCGCAGTCGCCGATAGGCGGGCGCAAGCTTGCCGATCGGATGGGGAATCTGCAGCGGTTGATGGCCGCGCTCATTCGAAAGCAGCTCTATCGTCGCGCCGTTGCGCGACATCAGGAGACCGGACCAGTCGGTCGCGACTTCGCACCAGATTTGATCGGTGGCCCTTTCCCTGACGAAAGTCCCTTTTGCCCGGTAGCGCTCGATCAACCCTTCGGCCTCGAGCTGGCCGAGCGCCTGCCTGATCGTGGCGCGGGCCACGCCGCATTCCGCGCTCAGCTCATCGACCGTCGGGATTTGCTTGCCGACGCCCCACGCCCCGGACTGAATACGGCGGCGAAACAAACTCGCAAGCTGGATATATCGCGAGACGGCGCTGCGGCTGAAGTCGAGGCCCGCGGCTCTATCCGTCGCTCCGATCGCCATCAACTCCCTCTTCCGGAAAGCACGCGAGCGCCAAACGCGCTTAGCCCATAAAGGTTATTCTATTGGCTTTTACGGTCAAGGAAGATGGCGGACGTCGCCGCTTCACGAAACGGCCGCTTGGCGAGATAGGCATCGAGATCCCCGGTCAACCGGGCGAGCATCGCGGCGCGCGTCTCGTGCGTGATCGATGCCGAATGGGGCGACAGCACCACGTTCTGCATTCCGATGAATCGCGGATCGAGGTTGGGCTCGGCGGCGAACACGTCGAGGGCGGCACCGGCAATCATCCCGGTCGTAAGCGCCTCGATCAACGCCGCCTCATCGACCACCGAGCCGCGGGCGACGTTGATCAAATATCCGTCCGGGCCGAGCCGCTTCAACACCTCCATCCCGACAAGATGACGCGTCGCTTCCGTGGCCGGACAGCACAGCACCAGCACATCGGCGCGCGCGGCCAATGTTTGCAAGTCGGGCACGAACGCATACGGGACATTGGGTTTGCGCGCCGGTCCGGCATAGGCCACGTCCATGCCGATCCCTGCGGCAAACGTCGCGGCGCGCATGCCGATGCGGCCAAGCCCCACGACCCCCATCGTCTTGCCCGCCACGCGATGCGACGGGGCGATGCGCTCCTTTTGCCACCGTCCGGCCCGCACGAACCGATCGGCCTCCGCGACGCGCCGCATGATGGCGTAGGTCATCGCGATCACCGCCTCGCCGACGTCGTCAGCCAATTCGTCGGGTGTATTGCAAATCGCAACGTTCCGCGCCCGCGCCGCGGCGAGATCGACCTTGTCGAGACCCGCCCCGTTGCAGATCACGATCCGAAGATCGGGCAGCGCCTGCATCTGGGTCGCGTTGATGCCGTGCATGCTGGTGGTGGCGGCGACCGCAACGCCACGTGCCGGCTCGGCCGGCCAAGACGAAGCGGGATCGGAGACATCGCATCGTTGCGCAAGTGCGGCCCGAAGATCGGCGGGGATGGCCGCTATGCACAAAGCTCTTGGCCGGCTGGGTTCGGACATCGATGCGCCTCGTTTGGTGATGTTTGAGGTGGGATTCCACGAATCCTTGGCCGCCCGCCGGCAGTCTCGAGGAGGTCAGTCAGCGGGCACCCGAGCAGGAAGCCCTTGTCGATCAACACTATAGAGCCAGTCTGAGCCACGAACAGAGAGAGCTTGGGTTCGTCCGCTTGCACCTTGGATTTTTCGGTCGGATGCGCCCGCCTTGGACGGGGCGGAACAACTTCTAGGACTTGGCGGCATTGATCTTTGGTTTTGAACCGCTTGGGGTGCTCGGCCGACTAACGCAGGAGTTTTCACAGAGACGGGCCTTCCACCCTCGATGCCTGAAAGCAAATCCGACGTCCCGCGCATGTTCGAATTTTCGACCGCGAGCCTGCCGGAGCGCGAGCGTCTTGACCGATTCATCGAGACCTATGGGCGGACGATCATCAAGCACGACGTCGAACCGGCGCCGGACCGCCCGTTTCAGTTCGATGCAAAGCTCTTCTCCGCGAATGCACTCGGGGTTGCGGCCGCGACCATCACGCCGTGCGGAGCGCCGCGGACTGCCAAGCACATCGACAGCGACGATCTTGTCCTCAACGTCACTTTGAACGGCGCGCGCACGGTGCGGCAGCGCGGCCGGGAAGCCGTCGTCCACGACGGCGAGGGGGTCGTGACCACAAGCGCGGATCCAGGCCACGTCACCATTCCAATGGCGACAAGGATGCTCAGCTTCCGTGTGCCCCTGGTGCAGATCAGGCCGCTGCTCTCCGACTTCGACGGTTGCCTGCTGCGGCCGATCCGGCACGACACGCCGGCACTGCGGCTTCTCACCGGGTATGCCCAAGAAATCGTTCGCACCGGCGCGCTGACCATGCCGGAAATGCGCGGCCATGTGCTGGCGCATCTCACTGACCTTCTCGCCATGACGATGGGCGCCACGCGCGACGCCGCCGAGACGGCGGGGAGACGCGGCGTCGGCATCGCGCGGCTCCGAGCCATCAAGGCCGATATCGTCGAGCGGCTCTGCCGTGCCGACCTCACCATCGATGCGATCGCCGCGGCCCACGGCATCTCGTCGCGCTATGTGCGGGGGCTGTTCGATGCCGACGGCACCACGTTCGGCGAATTCGTGATTGCCCGGCGGCTCGCGCTCGCGCACCGCCGGCTCTCCACTCCGCTCAACGGCGCCCGGACCATCAGCGCCATCGCCTACGAATGCGGCTTCGGCGACCTCTCCTATTTCAACCGCGTGTTCCGCCGCACCTTCGGCATGACGCCATCCGACGCCCGCAAAGCCGCCGCCGAAGAGAGCTCAGGATAGGCGAAGCCACGCGAGACGTAGCAAGACGTAGGGCGCAATAGCGCAGCGTATTGCGCCGGCTGACGAGCCGCATCACCGACCCTCGCCGGCGATGCACAGCGGCGGCATACGCTGCGCTATTCCGCCCTACGGCCTGTATCTGATCACTGATTACTGACCACTGATCCCTGAACTGGCGAGGGCCCGGCGTTGTCCGCCGAGCCCTCTTCACATGTCAGCCAGCCTGTAAGCCGGGTTCTGTGTGGCGTCAGGCGCGAGCCTGCCGCGTGACGGCCATTCCTCTGGAACGCCGATTGCTTGGCGCTTCGAGCAACCAACCCGGACGGCCGGATCCGGACATCGATCCTGAGACGCCTTGCGGCATCCCACGCCGTCCCTATTCGGTCTTGCTCCCGGTGAGGTTTTCCGTGCCGCTTGCGTTGCCGCAAGCGCGGTGCGCTCTTACCGCACCGTTTCACCCTTGCCGCAGCATCCCCTCCCCACCCTCCCCCGCTTGCGGGGGAGGGATAGGGAGGGGGCCGCGGCGGTCTGTTCTCTGTGGCACTCTCTCTGGGGTCGCCCCCGCCGGACGTTATCCGGCACCGTATGTCCATGGAGCCCGGACTTTCCTCCCCGAAACGCCCCCACCCTACCCTCCCCCGCATGCGGGGGAGGGTAGGGAGGGGGCGGCCGGGACGGCCGTCCAGCCGACTGACAACCGAAAGGAATGGGGTGCGGAACGCGCGGCGTCAAGCCGACGAACCGACTATTGAAAGCATCATGAATACCGGTTCAAAGTGGAGTCCGGTCGCCGCGCCCGAAAGGCGGAGCGACCTCGGCAATTCCGATGGGAGGCCTCATGGCAGGCGAGTTTGAAGACCATTGCTGGCGCGATATCGTGCCGGCCGACATTCTCGACATCTACAGCCATTACGAGCGTAAGACCTTCGTCGGTCCCGCGCCGGCGCTCATCGCCATCGACCTCTATGAGCTTGCCTATCAGGGCGGCGCCAAGCCCGTCGCCGAGTTGCATCGGACCTATCCGAGTTCCTGCGGCGAGTACGCCCATGCAGCGATCGAGCCGACCAAGCGCCTGTTTGCCGCGGCGCGCCGCGCCGGTCTGCCGGTGTTTTATTCCACCATGGACACGCGGACGGATTCGCTTCCCGGCTCCATCACCGCGACCAAGCGGCGCAATGTTCGCACCGATCCGGCGCTCTACGCAATCCGCAGCGATTTCGCGCCGCAGGCGGGCGACGTCGTCATCACCAAGCAGCGCGCCAGCATCTTCTACGGCACGCCGCTTGCCGCCCACCTCACCCAGCTTGGCGTGCGCACCGTGATCATCTGCGGCGAGAGTACATCGGGCTGCGTTCGCGCGTCCGCGGTCGATGCCTATTCGCACGGCTACCATGTGGTGCTGGTCGAGGAATGCTGCTTCGACCGCAGCCCGCTCTCGCACAAGGTCAACCTGTTCGACCTGCACCACAAGTATGCCGACGTGATGAAGGTCGGCGAAGTCGCCGCGCACCTCGAAGCGCAGCCGGCATCGCAGCCGCTGCGCAAGGTGGGCTGACATGAAACCCAGTCCCTACGGCCCGTTTCCCTATTCGCCGATCATCCATCGGCCACGGCTGACCTGGCCGAACGGCGCGCGCGTCGCGCTGTGGATCATTCCCAACATCGAGTTCTTCTCGCTGGAGGAGCGCCCCGGCGGCTACGGCCCGACCGGCAAAATTCCCGACGTGGTGATGTGGTCCGACCGCGACTACGGCAATCGTGTCGGCATATGGCGCATGATGGAGGTGCTCGACCGCTACGGCACGCGCGGCACCGTCGCTCTCAACAGCCTGTTGTGCGAGCACCATCCCGTCATCATCGAGGAGGGCAACAAGCGCAAGTGGGAATGGATGGGGCATAACGAGAGCAACACGCGCCGCCTCAACGAAGCACCGCCCGGCGAGGAAGAGCAGATCATCAAGCGCACCTTCGCCACCATCAAGCGCGCCGCCGGCGCGGCGCCCAAGGGCTGGCTCAGCTCCGGCCTCCAGGAAACCTGGGACTCGCTCGACCTCCTCGCGGCGGCCGGCGGTCAATACGTGTGCGACTGGTGCAACGACGACCAGCCCTACATCATGCATCTCGACGGGGGACGCCGCCTCGTCTCCGTGCCCTATGCGCAAGAGACGAACGATAAGCCCGCCTACGAGCGCCGGCTGGTCACGCCCGATGAATTCCGCGACATGATCTGCCGCACCTTCGACGTGCTTTATCGCGAGGGGGCCACGTCCGGGCGCGTGATGGCGATCGCGCTTCATCCCTACATCACCGGCGTGCCTCATCGGATCGGCGCGCTGGACGCAGCGCTCGAGTATATCTGCCGCCACGAAAGCGTCTGGCGCACAACCGGCGCCGAGATTGCCGACTACTATCTTTCCCCCGCCTGCGCCGCCCATCGCGGAGAGGCGTGATGCCCGCGAGCGCGCGCCTCTTCGCTCATGCCTGCAACAGCGGGCGGGACGCGCGCGATCGAGCGGCGGCGACGAGGGAGGGCAAGATGGCGGCGCGCAACCTGTTGCGGTGGCCGGCGCTCGCGATCGCCTGCGCGATCGCAGCCGCCTCACCCGCGACCGCCGCCGACACGGTGACGGTCGGCACGGTCGGCTCGGCGTCAGCCAACTTGTGGCCTATCATCGCCGGCATCAAGCAGGGCTTTTTTGCCGAAAAGGATGTTCGGATCGACATCATCTTCGTGCAGTCGAGCGCGGCGACGATACAGCAGCTGACCGCCGGCTCGCTCGACATCACCATGTCCACCGGGCTCGTCGATCCGATCCGCGCCATCGACAAGGGCGCGCCGCTCGCCATCGTGCGCTTCGAGGCCCGCTCGCCGCCCTACGCCTTGGTCGCGAAGCCCGCCATCAAGACGTTCCGCGATCTCAAGGGCAAGATCATCTCGGCCGGCGGCGCGAAAGACATTACCCGCATTTACGTGGAACGGATGCTCGCACCGAGCGGCATCAAGCCGGGCGACTTCGACTACGTCTACGCCGGCGCAACTTCCGCGCGCGCCGCCGCGCTGCAGTCCGGCGCCGTCGATGCCGCGATACTGCTGCCGCCCTACAACTTTCAGGCCGTGGCGAACGGCTTCAACGAGCTTGGGCGGACCGTTGATTTCGCGCCGGAACTGCCGTTCTCGGGCACCGTCGTCGGGCGGGCCTGGGCGAGCAGCCACAAGGCGCTTCTGACGCGGCTCCTCGAAGCGCATTTGAAGGCAGTGGCGTGGTTTGACGACGAGCACAACCGCGCGGACGCGGTGCGGATATTGGTCGAGGCGTCCGGGCTCAAGCCCGACGAGGTCGAAAAGGCCTATGACTACTATCGCCAGGGCAAGTTCTTCGAGCCGACCGGCAAAGTGTCGCTTGCGCGACTTCGTGCGCTGGTTGCCGCGCTGGAAAGCCTCGGCGACCTCCCAACGGGCATGGACGTCAATCGTCTGCTGCTGCCGGGCGTGACAGAAGTGTCGGATTGAATTATCCGCATTGGCATGGCCGGGCTCGCCCCAGCCATCCACGGCTTGGGGAGAGACGTGGATGCCCCCGACACGGCGCGGGCATGACGACCGGAGTGAAATGGCCACCATCGAATCGAGTACCCCTTCCGAAGTCGGCACGGCCGAACGCCCCGCCGTGCGCCGGTCGCTCACCGCGCGCGGCCTCCCCTTCATCGGCGTGCTGTCGATCGTCGGCGGACTGGCGCTATGGGAAATCCTGAGCCGCCTCGTCGTCGCCAATCCGCTGTTTCTCGCCGCGCCAACCCAGATCTTCGAGGCGATCTATCGGCTCGCGGTTACCGGCCAGCTGTGGCCGCACATCGCCGTCAGCTCGGCCGAGTTCGCACTCGGCTATGTGATTGCGAGCCTCATCGGCATCGCGCTCGGCTTCGCCATGGCCTCGAGCGAAGCCGCCAAGAAGGCGCTGCAGCCGTGGATTTCGGGGCTCTATGCCACGCCCACGATCGCACTCGCGCCGCTGTTCATCCTGTGGCTCGGCATCGGCATCTGGTCGAAAGTGCTGGTGGTGATTTTCCTGGTGTTGTTCCCGGTCACCATCAATACCGAAGCCGGCCTGCGGACGACGAGCCCGCGGCTCATCGAGATGCTGCGCAGCTTCGGCGCGACGCGGACCCAGATTTTCTTCAAGCTGTCGTTGCCGTCGGCGATGCCGTTCATCCTTGCCGGATTGAAGCTCGGCATCGGGCGCGGCCTCATCGGCGTCGTCGTCGCCGAACTGTTCGGCTCGCGCGCCGGCCTCGGCCGGCTGATCAGCCAGTCGGCCGACGCCTTCAACATGCCGGAGCTCTTTGCCGGCGTCGTCGTGCTCGCGGTCGCCGGCATCGTGCTGACCGCGGGCTTCACCTGGTTCGAGCGCGCGCTCGTGCCGTGGACACGGGATTAGCAAACGTGGTCGCCAAGCTTTCTCTCGACCGGCTGTCCAAGCGCTTCGATGCGCTCGAAGTGCTGCGCGAGATC
Organism: uncultured Alphaproteobacteria bacterium; assembly: GCA_963787675.1. Classification (GTDB taxonomy): domain Bacteria; phylum Pseudomonadota; class Alphaproteobacteria; order Rhizobiales; family Xanthobacteraceae; genus JAJPKK01. The sequence goes on from CAWBDV010000006.1 coordinate 169,515, forward strand.
AACGTCGCCATTACGCGCGGCGAGTTCATCTCGCTGGTCGGTCCGAGCGGCTGCGGCAAGACCACATTGCTGCGGATCGTGGCTGGGCTTGAAGCGGCGAGTGCCGGCGAAGTGCGGCTCGACGGCCGTGCGGTGCGCGAGCCCGGCAGCGACCGCGGCTTCGTGTTCCAGAGCGACAACCTGCTCCCGTGGCGCACCGTGTTCGCCAACGCAATGATCGGGCCGGAGATCGCCGGCCGCACCGGCGCGCCCGAAAAAGGCCGGACGCGCGATCTTCTGCGCCTCGTCGGCCTCGAAGGCTTCGAGAACTATTTCCCGCGCCAGCTCTCCGGCGGCATGCGCCAGCGCGTCAATCTCGCCCGCGCGCTCGCGATCGATCCCGAAATCCTGCTGATGGACGAGCCGTTCTCGGCACTCGACGCGCAGACGCGCGAGATCATGCAGACGGAGCTGATGCGGATCTGGGAGGAAGGCCGCAAGACCGTGCTGTTCGTCACCCACCAGATCGACGAGGCGGTGTTCCTGTCCGATCGCGTGCTGGTGCTGGCGCGCCGCCCGGGCCGCATTCAGGAAGACGTCGCTGTCACCCTGCCGCGGCCGCGCCCGCTCGCCATCAAGCGCACGCCGGAGTTCGTCGCCTATGTCGATCACATCTGGCGACTGATCGAAGACGACGTCCGCGCCAGCGTCATCGAGGAGCACGCATAGGTGTCGGTCTCTCGAAATTGTTGACGGCGACAACAACTCGATCGTCTGGGGCGGTGAGTTCGACACAGACGATGAGGCATTCGAGGAGTTCATGCGGACGGTGGAGACGGAGGGCCTCGACGGCGTTCTCCGAGATCCGAGCCGCCCTCACTAATGGCGCTAATTGCTGACGTCTGCTCTACCGAAGAGCTGATAGCTTCAATAAGCGAACCTGCGATTTCCGTTTGCAACTAATCGCTGCGCCGGTCACCACCTGATTCCTGAAGAAATACGCAATTCCTCATCTTCTGCCGCCAACCGCTTGAGCGCTCAGCAAATCGTTATCCGCGACGCGCCGGTTGAGCAGCTGAAAGCGCCATTTACATTGATGCTCGTCGATTCCTTCAGGAAAAAACGGAGCATCGAAATGGGCCAGGCATCTGTCCTGACGGAGGGCGAGATTCGTCGCGTCTTTCGCATCATCAAGACGACACGACACGCTGAACGCAATCGCGTCGCGTTCGTCCTGTCGATTTACGCGGGGCTGCGGGTCGGTGAAATCGCCGCCCTGACCGTTAGCGACGTGGTGACGCGTGACGGGGACGTCCGACGCGAAATCAAGCTCGGCGCCCATCAAACGAAAGGCGCGAAGGGCCGCACCGTCGTTCTTTCCGCCGGTGTTCAACGAGAGCCGGGGCGTGTATTCGGTTTCGCGGCTGCCCAGGGGTGATGACTCCCCCTGATCCCATCGCAACGTCGGGGCGGTTGTTTCACGAGCGCGACCCTGTCGATGCTGTTCAAGGAAATTTACGACCTCGCCGGCCTCCGCCCCTGAGTTCGAAATGTACGCGACCGACTGTCGCATGGTCGGCGCTTTCGGCAAGCCTGGAAGGTCACTACGCTAGCTTTGGGCCAGCTGGGGGTAAAACTTTATGACCGACGCGGCCGATGTCGGCGTCGCCCGATGGGCGTCATCGGACTGTTCCATTGTCCGCCCGCTAGGTGACGCGCTGCGACGCTGCGTCATCACCGCCGGCATCGCCTCGGCCGTTCTGTTCGTAGTTATCGGGCTGCACTACCAACTGCAGCTCTACGCCGATGGCTCGATGTTCTCCTATGCGGTCGCCGTTGAGGATCCCTGGGCCTTCCACTGGCACAACATATCGGGCCGCCTATTCGTCTATTTGGCCACTGGCCTGCCTGCCGAAATCTATGTTCATCTGACCGGGGATGTCCGCGGCGGCCTTACGGTTCTCGGGTTGCTCTTCTTCGCCGCGCAGCCCGCGGGGCTGGCGGCGACGTGGGCCGCCGACCGTTCCCGGGGCCGCGTCATTTTCACCTACGCCTGCGCGTCTACCGCCTGCCTGTGCCCACTCGTGTTCGGTTTCCCAACCGAGATGTGGGTGGCGCATGCCCTGTTCTGGCCGACGCTTGCATTCTGCCACTATGCGCCCGCAGGCCCCCGTGCCATCGCGCTCCTGTTCGCGCTTCTGCTGGCACTGGTCCTCACGCATGCGGGCGCAGTGGTGCTGGCGTTGGTGATCCTGGCGACCATGACGCTGCGCGGTACCCGCGATACCGCCTTCCTCCGCGCAGCCGGCACGCTGCTTGTCGTGATGATCGTCTGGACGGCCGTCAAGCTGATGCTTCCGCCCGACGACTACGATGGCCCGATGATGCGCCGGGCCGCACTGCACTTCTTCGATGGGACGATCTTCATCAGCTATGTGCTTGTGCTGCTGTGCACAGCAGTCGTGGCCTACAGCGTTGCATTCCTGGCGCTATACCGGCTGAGTCCGAAAGCGCATCTTTACGCCGCGCTTCTGGTCGCGCTGGGTCTCGCTGTGTACTGGCTGGGATACGATCGCGCGCTTGATGGCAATGAGAGGTATCCTTTGCGCACGGTGCTCCTAATCGGGACCGCAGCGATGGGCGCGCTCGCGGGCGGCTATGCGCTGGTGGCCGAGGAGCGGCTCATGCTTCCAGTGCCGTTCCTGCCACAACTCCTGCTGGCGCTGGCGCAGCGTGTGAGCACGCGAGCAATTATCGGTGCTGTGCTGGTGGTCGTGCTCGTGCATGCCGTCGAGGCGGCTCGCTTCGTGCGCGCCTGGACCGACTATATGGCGGTCGTCAAGCAACTGGCCATGGGCGGCGCATCCGATCTCGCGCTCGGCGATGCCCGCTTTGTTTCCTCAGCCCGAATCGATCCCGATCGCAATCAGCTATCCTGGTTCTCAACGACGCCATATTTGTCCGTGCTGCTGGCGCCGGGCTTCGTTCCGGCGCGGCTCGTTGTGGACCCGACGGCGAATTATTTCTGGCTCTCCTGCAAGACCGCGACCGCCAATGAGCGCGCCGAACGGGCAGTCCCCGTCGAAAGTCGCCACTTGGTGCGCATTTACGCCTGCTTGCACCGTCGCTAGTTAGTTGTGGAGCCTCAAGACGTTGTCCTCGGTTAAGCCGAGGCGACTGATGGGTGGTTTGGCCTTCAGGCTAGCATGGGGGCGATGCCAATTGTATCGGTGCAGCCAAGCGGGCAGCTTTGCCGATCGCTCGCGCGAGTTCTGATAGGCGCGCGCGTAGGCCCATTCGCGAAGCGCGGTTTGGATGAAGCGCTCGGCCTTGCCATTGGTCCTGGGCGTATATGGCCTGGTGAAGATTTGGCGCAAACCGAGGCGCACGCAGGCTGCTCTGAAAACCCTCGACCGGTAGCACGATCCGTTGTCTGTCATCACACGTTCGATGCGAACGCCCAACTTGGCGTAATAGGCGACGGCATCTGCAAGGAAGGCGACAGCGGTCTCTTTGCGCTGATCGGCCATGACCTGCACGAACGCGACGCGTGAGGCATCGTCGATGCAAACATGGACGAACTCCCAGCCGATGCCATGGTGACGATTGATTACGCCGGATTGCCGTCCGGTGATGCGATGTCCCACGGAACCGAAGCGACCGAGCTTTTTGATATCAAGGTGGATAAGGTCACCCGGGTTTTCGCGCTCATAGCGTCGGACCGGTTCGGCCAGTTCCAAGGAGCTGAGCTTGTTGAGCCCGCGCCGTTTGAGGACGCGGCAGACAGTCGCCGGGGAGACGCCAACTTCGGCCGCGATCTGCTTGCCGGTGTGGCGCGCCCGGCGTAGGGCCTCGATGGCATCGCATGTGGCTTGCGGAGTTTGGCTATCCGATGAAAGAGGTCGTGAGGAGCGGTCGCGCAACCCATCGACACCTTCTTTGCGGAAGCGCGCGAGCCATTTATTGACGGTCTTCGCGGTAGTGTTGAATTTGCGCGCAGCAGCCGCTTTGCTGATGCCCCCTTCCAGAAGTGCGCGCACCATTTGCTCTCGACCTCTTGGGGTTAGCCGGGCATTCTTATGCGTGTCCATTTGGTCCTCCGCGAATCACTGAGGTTCGGCAACATCAGCGTTCCCGGTCCGGGCCGAATGGACAACCTCCTGAAAGTTCACAGCTAGTACGGCGACCAGCCGCATTCCTGATTGCCGCCTGCTGCCCCCGCGCCACTACAGGCCAAGCAGCCGCGCTCACTAACCCCGCGATTAAGGTCCGCCGTTTCATCACTCTATGACCTCGTCGGCGAGTGCGAGCAGCGCCGGCGGCACTGTCGGTGCCTCACACCCCGCGACTTCGTGGCTTGGTGCATTTCGGACGCCGGCCTATACGGCGCGGGGATGGGCTCGTCATTGCCAGCGCATCCGAAATGCTTCACAGAAGCAAACCGCAGCGGCTTGCCATTGATTTCCAGGTGCACCTTGTTCGCGTCGGCGGCGGACTGGATGACGCGCATGCCGCAGTACCGCGACGCCCTCGGCGATACCGACGAGCACACGCCAAACCCGCCAATACGTGCCTCACACGTTGCCGGGAAACCTCCGCGACGGGTTAGAAAGCCTACCAGCCGGCTTTCAGCGAAATGCCACATATTGATGTAGATTGGTTCAAGCAGCTCCGGACCCCGCCGGGGCGCAAAGGAGGAGGAACTCGATGTACAGGCGCCAAACACTTGCTGCCCTGCTGCTTTCCACTGCCACGATCGGCCTCGGAATCGGCGTGGGCACCGTCTTGGCCGCGCCGACTTCGCCGCAAGAGCGGGTCGACGCCGCATATAAGGCGATGGGTCTGACAAACGCGGTCAACACCCTCGTCGTGAAGGGCAGTATGCACACCTGGGATCCGGGCGAGTCCCAAGACGCCTACAAGCCTGAAACGGGCGATTTTGGTGTCTCGACGTTCACCGAGAGTGCGGACCTTGGGCGTGGACTTTACCGCGTGGACTGGGTGCGCCCGAAGCCGAATGGCGGAATGCGCAACTACACCGAGGTATTCTCGAACGAGATCGGCGGCAAGATGGGCGGCTACGTCACCGGCGTCGACATCAATAACGGGACGCCGGCCCGCTCCGTCGGCCCGGCCGACAAGCCCTTGCATACGATGTCCGGGGTGAGGCTGACGGCGGAGCTGCGCGAACTCGAGCGCAACAACGTCGTCAGTGAGATGCACGCCAATCCGGGGAAAGTCTCCGACTATCCGGCTCAGACCGTCGACGGCAAGAGCTATCCGGCCGTCGAGTATCGCGGCAATTACGGCACCTTCATCGTGCTGTTCGATCCGGCCTCCGGCCTGCCGACGGTCGTCAGGACGCGCGACTTCGACGTGATCGAAGGCGACTCCAATTACGATCAGACATTGTCCGACTGGCGGGACGCCGGCCACGGCGTGAAGGTGCCGTTCCACCAGGTCATCACCATCAATGGACTGAAGATCTTCGACACCACTCTGACGGAAGCTTCCGTAAATCCGGCCCTTCCTGCCGACGCCTTCGCGATTCCGGCGGAGCTGCGCGACAAGGCGGCGGCGCCGGCTCCGGTCGAGAAAGTGCGTTGGCAATGGGTGCTGCGGCGCATGGGTAACGGCTTCTATCTCGACACCGATGCCTACTACACGGCCGACGGCGGCAGCCTGAAGATCCAGGAAATCGCCCCGAACATCAGTTTCGTGAACGGCGGGTCGCACAACACCCTGATTGTTGCAACGAACGACGGCTTAATCGCGGTCGAAGCGCCGGGCGACGACGGCCAGTCGAAGATCGTGATGGGTCTCGCGGAGCAGAAATATCCCGGCAAGCCGTGGAAATACCTGCTTCTCGACCATCACCACATCGATCATATCGGCGGCTTACGCGCCTTCGCGGCTGCGGGGGCGACCATCGTCGTCGGCAAGGGCGACGGCGCCTTCTACCGCAAGGTGCTGTCGGCGCCAGAGACGCTCAATCCCTACGGGACCAAGCAGGTGCCGCCGAAGGTCGAGGAAGTCGACGGCAAGTGGAGCGCCACCGAGGGCGGCCGCACGATCGAAGCATACTCGCTCGATAATCCGCACTCCACCGGCTACATCATCCCCTACATCCCGGACGCGAAGCTTGGCTTCGTGACGGACATCTGGAGCCCGGGACCGCAGATTCCGCGGGCCAATCCCGGCACGACCGCGCTGGTGAAGGGCGTGCAGAAGATGGGCATCCAGATGGACCGCATGGCGGGCGGCCATGGCGGCGTCGGCAATTTCGCCGATCTCGCCAAGACGGTGGAGTAGATCAAGCGAGGCGGGGAACGCTTGGGGGCGGCCCCAGGCGTTCCCCTGATGTCGTGCCCGCTTATTGGCAATGGGTTGCCGTCGTCTGCCCGTATCGCTGCTTTGGGTCAAGGGCCGCCCTCCCTTTCAGCGCTCGTATGTCCGCTTCCGCCGGGTGCGGACGTAATCCACGAAAGCAGTTCGTTGGACAAGTCACGACATTCTGCTTAGAAGCAGCGGCGAGCAGTGACGTCGACAAGTGCCCGCGATTTCAGCGGGCCTTTCTTAACCGTAAGGCGCCGAACCATAGGCTGACCAACGACGATTGGTCGGGTCCAGGCGGTCGCCAAGCAGATCGGGGAGAATCACGATGCTCTTTGCAGAAGGCTTCACGTTCCGCAATTTCGTGGCCGACGTCTTCGCCGTATTCATGTTCGTCGTCTGGTTCTGGCTGCTCATCTTGGTCTTCAGCGACCTGTTCCGGCGCCATGACATATCCGGTTGGATCAAGGCGATCTGGGTGATCGCTCTCATTTTGTTTCCCTACCTTGGCATCTTCGCATACCTGATCACCCAGGCGCGGGGCATGGCGGAGCGAAGCGCGCAGCAAGCTCAACAGACACGAGAAGAACTCCGGCGTGCGATCGGCTTCAGCGTTGCCGACGAAATAACGAAGCTTGATAGCCTCAAGAAATCGGGATCGATCACCGATGAGGAGTTCGCCCGCCTGCGCGCCAAGCTGGTTCAGTAGTCGGCGTTCGGATTTCTCCGGCAGTTCTCGCGGATCCGCCGATTTCAGATCAGCAGATCAGCTCCCGCTCCGTTTCGATTCGATGATTTCCGCGGATACCGGCGACGATCGGGCGAATTGTGGCAGGTTTCGGCATGGTTGCGGATCAAACCGAGTACGTGAAGATCACCGCCGCGAAACGCAATCTCCCCTCGCTTGTGCTTCTCGTTGCGGCGGTTGCGTCATTCGCGGGTTTGCTGCTTGTCCCTCCGATCCACCAGGATCAGGGCTATCACCAATTCGCCGACCAGCGCGCTCTGCTTGGTGTGCCGAACTTCTGGAACGTGGTTTCGAATTTTCCGTTCATCGTGATCGGCGCCGCGGGATTGGCGCGCTTTCATCGCGAGGCGGCAACCAGCGTGCTGTTTCTCGGAATTTTTCTGACCGGCTTCGGGTCGTCCTACTATCATTGGAATCCGAACGACGGCACGCTGTTTTGGGATCGGCTCCCGATGACGCTGTGCTTTATGGCCATCCTGTCCGTCGTGATCGATGAGCGGGTGAGCCAGACGGCGGGGCGCATTCTTCTATGGCCTCTGCTCGCGATCGGCCTGTTCAGCCTGTTGTTGTGGCGTTGGACCGATGATCTGCGGCTCTATGTCTGGGTGCAGTTTTTTCCCGCCGTGGCATTGCCGCTGATGTTCGTTTTATTCCGGCCAAAATATACCGGCACTTCGTACTGGCTGATTGCTGCGGCACTCTATGCCCTTGCCAAATTGTTCGAGTTCTACGATCACGCTATCTATTCGGTCGGATCGATTGTGAGTGGACACACCCTCAAGCATCTCGCGGCGGCGGCTGCTTGTTTTGCAGTCCTGAGATACTTCCAGACGCGCAGGCCGATCGCTTGATCCTGATGATGATCCGGTCGAAGTCAAACAAGCTTACGCTCGACAGCTGAGAGCAGCGGGAGGAACCACTGAGTTCGTTTCGAAAATTCCTGTCCCGGTGTCTTGGCGTGCTGATCGCGACCATCGGATTTTTGTTTCGGGCCATCCTGATCACGTGGGCCACGCTCGCCATCTACTATTCGAATCTACCCTGGGCTCCGGCGCGCATCGCGTTGGCGGTAGCCTTTGCAGCATTCGCCGTGTGGGCTTTCTGGTTTTCTCGGCAACGGCGCATGCCCTTGATCGCGGGCGCGTTGTTTCTCGGCGTGGTTGGATGGTGGATCTCCATCCGTCCCTCGCACGACCGCAACTGGCGGCCGGAAGTCGCGGTGATGCCGCGTGCGGTCATCGACGGCGACCGCGTGCACCTCACCGGCGTCCGCGACTTCGATTATCGCACCCGGGATGATTTCACGGTGCACTATGAGGAGCGCGACGTGCAGCCGTCGCACCTCACCGCCCTCGATTTCTACGTGTCCTACTTCAGCGAGTTGCCCGTTGCGCACACGTTCGTGAGCTTCATCTTCGACAACGCCCCGCCGCTAAGCATCTCGATCGAGACGCGACCGGAGGTCGGCGAGGGCTTTGCGCCCATCGCTTCCATGTTCAAACAATTCGAGCTGATCTATGTGGTTGGTGACGAACGGGACATCGTTGGCGTGCGAACCAACCACCGGCGGGAGATCGTCTATCTCTATCGTCTCAATTCCTCGGCCGCCGATGTGCGCCGGCTCTTGCTGATCTACCTCGCGCGGATCAATGAGCTCGCCGACCAGCCGGAGTTTTACCATTTGCTGACCAACAGCTGCACGATCAACATCGTGCGCTACGCGAACGCCGCCGGTCGGGAGGGACGGTTCGACATCCGCCATCTGCTCAACGGTCTGATCGATAGTTACCTCTACCATTCAGGGCGGGTGGACACGACACTGCCGTTTGACGAATTGCGGCGACGCTCCCAGATCAACGCGGCTGCACAGGCGGCCGACGACGCGCCCGATTTCTCGGATCGCATTCGCGCATCACTGCCAACGATTCCGCACTGAGGCTCCGGCAATACGCGGCGGCGACCCTCAACATCGACAGACAAGCCGCGCGTTTTGACGGAATGTTGTTGACCCGCCGCTCATCGAGAAGCTCGCGAGTCGCCCGTCGCGAGCGTGCCCCGCCCCGACATTGACGGCGCGCAGCACCGCCCCATATCTCATCGGCACCGCGGCACCATAGGACGGCGTGGTCGATTTATCGCCCGCCCGTCCTCGATGGCATCGCCGCCCGACGTGTCTGGAACGTGTCATGCAGTCCCATCTCCCGGCCGCAGACAGCCGCGCCATCGTGTTCGCGACCACCGCTGACGGCCTCAGATTGCCGGTCATCGACGTCACGCATCCGGCATTCGCGGTTGCGGACGATCCCGCGAGCCTCGCGGCGAGGCTCGATGCGTTCGCGGCCTGGGACCGTCGCAACAGCCGCACGCCCGGGATGGTCACGTGGCTCCTCATCCGGCTCGCCGCGCGGCGCTCGCCACTGCTCCGGAAGATCCTGGCATCGGACAACGGATATCTCGACAGCATCACGACCTACATGCTCAAGCTCGGCTCGGACCATTTGCCGCCCGGCTTCGACGGTCCGATGGACCGCAAGGTCGCGGCGGCTCCGCACATGGCGCTGATCCGGCTGCGCATGCAGCAGATCGCCCGACTGCTGGCGGAGGCGCTCCTCGCACCGCTCGCCGCCGCGCCGGACGCGCCGCTCACTCTCGTCAATATCGCGGGCGGGCCGGCGCTCGACAGCATCAACGCGCTGATCATGCTCGCACGCGAGCACGCGACGCTGATCCACCGTCCGATCGCGATCCACGTCTTCGATGCGCAGCAGGATGGGCCGACCTTCGGCGCCCGCGCGCTTCTTGCTCTCACTGCATCCGAGGGGCCGCTGCATGGGCTCGACGTTCAATTCCAACACCACGCCTACGACTGGAACGACACCACGCCGCTCGCGCGCCTGCTTGCCGACCTCGCCGCGCATGGCGCCATCATCGCAGCTTCGTCGGAGGGTGGCCTGTTCGAGTACGGCACCGACGACGCGATCGTTGCCAACCTCACCGCGCTCGCGCGGGCCGGCGTGCCGGTCGTCGCCGGCTCGGTCACGAGCTCAGGCGAGGCACGCAAGCGGATGATCGCGCAGACGCGATTCCGGCTTTTTGCGCGCGGCCTCGAGGGCTTCGCACCGCTCGCCGAGCGGAGCGGCTATGCGATCGCCGAGAGCCGCACCGCCGTCGTGAGCGAGCAGGTGCTGCTGCGCCTGCGCGTCTCCCCGGGAGCCAATGCGGGCCGGTGATCCTGCATGTGCGGCGGCATTGATCGCGAAGTAAGGACTCCGCGGCAGAATTGAGTGATTATTGGTCAGGCGTATTGGCGGGCACAACCGCCGGACAGGGCGTTATGCCAGAAGCTGGTACATTGACGGGCGAGGCAGCTCCATTCAGGGACCCCGCAGGCTTTCGCGACAAGGCCTGGGCATCGCTCGCTTCAACCGGCGGCATGCTCCTGGCGCTCGGCACATATTGGGCACTGGAAATCTATGGTCCGTCGAGCCGGGTCGTTTTCTATGATTACCTCCCGTTTCAGGGCGCATGGGAGTGTGTGCTCGCCGCGACGCTCGGTGCCTGGCTCGGGGCGTGGGGCTTTCGCTTGTTCCGGCCTGCGCAGCACTATTCCATCATCAGACTGATGGTGGGCTGCCTTCTTGGCGGCGCCTTGGGCCTGATCGCGGGGGCCCTCTTGGTGCTCCCGTCTCATACGACCGCGATTCATCCGATCGTCCTGCTGGTGATCGCCGCCATCGTCCCCGGCCTCGGGGCGTGGTGGTGTGGGATTGCCATGTTCAGATCGACTGAGCCGAGGAAGCGCAGTGTCTTAAATTGGCTCTCGCTGAGCCTTGCGGCGATAGCCGCCATCTGGCTGATCCACCCTCAGTTCGCAGCGTTTCCCAAGCACGGCACCGTGCCGGAGCGCGAAGCGTGGGCCCGGGTCAATATTCGTCAGTATAAGTCCCTGACGCGAACCGTTGAAAAACTCGCGATCATCCAACAAAGCGTTGGCCGCGTGATCGCGATCGCGCCGATGTCCGGCGAGCAGCACGTCACGGCGCAAACCATGGACGGCGTCGCCATGAACATGGCGATCGAGGTGGTGGGAGATAAGGGAGCCGGCATTCTCCGCGTAAACTGCACGCTCGATGGGGACTTGGTCTTTGAATGGGAGCCCGCCACCTGGACCATGAATGGAACGACGACCGATATCTCAAGCGTTCCCAACCAAATTTTGCGCCGGTGATTAACCGAGTCGTACTCGTATTCGCGCGCCCCGACGAGGCTGAGGTTCCTGCGCTGAAGTACGTCTTTCCGGGGGTTGTGCTCGGCCTTTGATCGTCGAGCCGACTTCGGGGATAAGTCCACCCCGTCGCAAACGCGGACAGAGCGATGGCCCGCTTTTGGTCCGGTAGCGGACGTGACGATAGACTGTCGCAATGGACGCGAAGGCCTGAGTTTGCCATTGGCTTTCGGTATATACACTCTTCTGATGGGTTTCGGTCGGTAAGTCTCCTGCCTGAGCGCAAGCGCCAGTTCGCCAAGCCACCGTTGCACCCCATACGCTTCGACGTCCGCGAAGTCCTGTCCGTCCACACCCGGTGCGCCCTTGTTGGAGCGGCACTGGGCATAGGCATAGGCAAGGATGTCCTCGCGGTGAATCTTGTCGTACAGGGCGTAGAAGCGATAGCCGGCTTCTGCCTTCGCTTTCGCGTGCAACGCCATCTGCAGTTTCTGAACACTTTTCGGAGTTGATAGGTTGCCCAATCTCCAGGTCCCTCACCACGTATTGCGTATGTCTTGAACTGAGATCCCTTCCCTCCCCCGGCGTTACCCGGCTTCAGCGGTACTGCGGACCTCTCCGTCACCCCGGGGCGCCCGGTCTGTCCCTCGCGGGCGTCCGGTTGATCATCGCTGACCACGCTTCGGGGCTTCCCGTGTTGCGTACGCTTTCCTTGTGTACATGCTGTCGCCACTACCCCGGCACAGCGAATGGGCACCCTTCGCTCGTCTTGCCCCATCCGTGTCAGCCTTCCCCGATATGGCGGTCGAGTCGGCCTGTGCATTGTCCTTTTCGAGGTTTGCTCGGCGTTCACTCGCGTTACGGCCTGCACACTCGCGCGGTCACCGTATATCGTGACCCGCTAAACCGAAGGCTTCAGCCACTTCGTTACCTCCATGACTGCTCCGGTTGCTTCCGGCTGGAGCGTTTAGCCGGGTGGGCCTTGCACCCACTGGAAAGCGCCGCCTTTTTCACGGCGCACGCCACAAACAGACAGTCGCCCATCAGCGCGAATTGTTGTGACTTTGGTTCAAGGCAGCGAGCGACAACGTGACAGCAATGAAGGTCAGCGCGACCGTAGCTCCGCGAAGATAAAGTCCCCACAGGAAGAATTCATCGAACGCGTGTTGAGTCGCGGAACCCGATTGCGGCGCGGCAAGTCCTAGCATGATTGGTGCAGCTTTTGCGGTGAGGGCCAATCCAGCGAGCGAAAATACAACCGCGCAATGGAGCGGGGTCGTCATAGCGGAGTTACCACCGCCATTAGGCGACCCGCGAAGCAACAGCGCAGGGCCTCGGTTTAACCGCTCAACCGAACTCGGTCGGAAGAAGGTAGCGAGAAACGCGCCTGGCTTAGGTCGGGGGCTCTCTCCAGATCCAGCTTATTTGGCGCGGTTCAAACCCGTAACGGTGCCCGATGTTGGGACCTGCAGATGAAAGATCGTCTCGTAACTGCAGCCGCCGGAGGCATTAAGGATGGCGTCAAGAGCCTTCAATAGCGATGTCGGAACCTCACGGACAATCCCAAACTCGATATTTTCTGCGGTAATTTCATTCTCGCTGGTAAATCTCTTTACTTCGGCAAAAAACACGCGAAACAAGGTACGCGCTTGAGATAACAAAGTTACTCTTTTACTGTTAGTATCATCTGAAAAGTACATCTGGACAAATCCATAATCCTCTTCTGAAATATAACAATACAGTCCGGCGTTGTCGCCATCGTCAAAAGGGAGCGGCACCGTGATCGACAGCGCATCAGGCTCCTCAGCTCCGCGCCTTGCTTTCTGTATTACCTTTATATTTCGGCCATCGGCGGTCAAAAAATGAAGTTCCACATTACCTAAGTTGGGGTCCATTGCTTGCGGTACAATGACTGCCATACGCTCGGAAGACCATTGGGAAAGGGATTTCGCCTGGTCTGCCGATGACGTGACGTGTATATCATCAGTAAGTTGTCGCGCCTCCGTTTGGAGGAGACAGGTTGGTCTTGTCATTTCTTTTGGACACGTTGTGTCGGACGGCATCGCCGCATGAGCGGCTAGCGCCACTCGATCTCTTACGAGAATTAGTCTGACAGGCTTCGAAAGGTACGTTAAATCGTCATAAGGCGAAGTCGGAGGCCCAGCATGGACCGGAGCCGTTGCCGCCATTGCGACGAAAATCAGTGCCAACAGATTGCTCGTCGCTGGACCGGCGAGCGCGCCGGTCGCCGTAAATCCGCCGAAGTAGGACATCGTAGACATCCTTCAGGAAGATTGTAGGTTTCTACTTTTCGACCATTCCATCCGGGAGATCGAGACCAGCACCTTGGTGATCGAACTTGGCCACGTGCTCTCACTCCTTAATTTCGACGTCAGCAGACGTTCCAAAGCGCTATCGCGACCAAACCCATCTATTCAGCAGCTTCCAATCGCGGCTCCGGCCACGGCTCGGCAGCGAGGTTTCGGGCGGGTCGGCGGCGCCGCAGCCGGTCGAGAGCGACATAGACCACCGGAGTGGTGCAGAGCGTTAGGAACTGCGAAACCAAAAGGCCGCCCAGGATCGCGTAGCCGAGGGGCTGACGGATTTCGGCGCCGGCCCCGCTGCCGAGTGCAAGTGGAACGGCACCAAAGAACGCCGCGAACGTGGTCATCATGATCGGACGGAAGCGCAGCACAGCGGCTTGGTAGATCGCGTCCTCAGGGCTCAGTCCTTGCGTCCGCTCGGCATCAAGCGCGAAATCGACCATCATGATTCCGTTTTTTTTGACGATGCCGATGAGCAGGAGAATGGCAATGATACCTACGATGCTGAGATCGAAGTGGAAGGCCATTAGCGTGAGCAAAGCCCCCACACCAGCTGACGGAATCGTTGACAGAATGGTGATGGGATGGATCAGACTTTCGTATAAAATTCCGAGGATGAGGTAGACAGCGATTATTGAGGTCAAAATCAACAGCGGCTGGGTTCTGAGCGAATCCTGAAATGCCTGGGCATTGCCCTGAAACGTAGTGATCAGCGTATCTGGCACGTTGAGCCTGTTCTTGACTTGGTTGATCGCGTCGACCGCCTGTCCTAGTGCCGCATCAGGACCGAGATTGAACGACAGCGTTATGGCGGGAAACTGCCCCTGATGATTCACCGTCAGTGAACGAACCGTGCGTTTACGGTCGACGACCAACGCACTCAGCGGCACCTGGCCTCCGTTTGTGGAGCCGACATAGAGCAAATCGAGCGCGTTGGGATCGAGCTGGAAGCGCGGGTCGACTTCGAGCACCACCCAATAATTATTCTGTTGGGTGAAGAATTGGACGATCTTGCGCTGCCCGAACGCATCGTAGAGGGTGTCGTCGATGGCTTGTATAGGGACGCCCCGACGCGAAGCAGCGTCGCGATTGATTTCCAACCGGACCGTCGGCCCGGCGATCTGCTGGTCCGTCGCCACGTCGCGCAACAACGGGAGTCGCTGCAATTCTCGCAGCAAGATGGGCGCCCAGTGGTCGAGTTCATCGAGATCGGTGTCCTGGAGCGTATATTGGAACTGGGTGCGGCTAAACCTCGCGCCGACGGTGATATCCTGAGACACCTGCAGGAACACGTTGATGCCCTGCAACTGGGCGATCTTCGGCCGCAGCCGGTTGATAACTTCGAAGGCGCTCACGTCGCGCTGCTCGTGCGGCTTCAGATTGATGAGAAGACGGCCGTTGTTGACAGCCGGGTTGGAACCGTCGTTTCCGACAGTGGAATTGACGCTGCTGACGGCGGGATCCTTGAGAATCAGATCGGCCACGCGCAATTGCAATTGGAGCATCGCAGGATACGAAATGTCCTGGGCCGCTTCGGAAATCCCGATAAGGAAACCGGTGTCCTGCTGTGGAAAGAAGCCCTTGGGGATGACGACGTAGAGATATCCCGCGAGCGCAATGGTTCCCACCGTTGCCGCAAGGGTGAACCGCCGATGTCGGAGCGCCCAACGCAGCCCCGCCTCGTACACCGCGAGCATGGCGGCAAAACCGCACTCGCTAAGCTGATATAGGCGACCGTGACGCTGGCCTCTCGGATCTCGCAGCATGCGTGCGCACATCATCGGCGTGAGCGAAAGCGAAATGAAGGCGGACATCAGAATCGCGATGCTCACGGTGATGGCGAATTCACGAAGCAGCAGGCCTACCAGCCCACCCATCAGGAGCACTGGGATGAACACGGCGATCAGCGATACGCTGATCGAAATCACCGTAAAGCGGATTTCGCCCGAGCCCTTCAACGCAGCTTCGAGCGGCGGGAGGCCTCGCTCGATATGGCGGTGGATATTTTCAACCTCGACGATGGCATCATCGACCACGAAGCCGGTCGCAATGGTCAATCCCATCAAGGACAGGTTATCGAGACTGTATCCGAACGCATACATCGCGGCGAATGTCCCGATAATCGACAAAGGCACGGTGACCCCGGGGATCGCGGTTGCCGGCAGGTTGCGCAAGAACAGGAAAATCACCATCACCACAAGGACAATGGCGATGACGAGCGTGAACTGCACGTCATTGATGGAGGCGCGGATCGTCTCCGTGCGGTCGGCCAGGATGTTGATATCGATGGTCGGCGGAATTGATGCCTGAAGACGGGACAGCGCCGGCTTGATGCGCTCCACGGTATTGACGACGTTTGCACCCGGCTGCCGCAGGACGCGCAGGACGACTGCAGGCGTTCCATTGGCGTAATTGATGCCATGGAGATCCTCGGGCCCATCGACCACGTCGGCAACATCGGACAGCCGCACGGGTGAACCATTGCGCCACGCTACGATCACGGGACGATAAGTAGAGGCGGTGAAAAGCTGATCGTTGTTCTCGATGATGTGTCCCTGCCGCGGCCCGGTCAGCGTACCCTTCGGCCCGTTGACGGTCGCGGAGGCGACGGCCGAACGCACATCTTCCAGGCTGAGCCTGCGGCCTGCCAGGGCCGTCGGGTTGGCCTCGATGCGTACGGCCGGCTTGAGAGCGCCGTTTAACAGCACCAGCGCAACGCCTTCGATCTGCGAAAGCTGCTGCGCGACGATATTGTCGGCGTATTTGTCCACCACGGTGAGCGGCAAGGTGGCCGAAGTCAGGGCAATGATCATCACCGGCGCGTCGGCCGGATTGGTCTTTTTATAGGTCGGCGGCGCCGGTAAGTTCTTCGGCAGCGCTCCTGCGGCGGCATTAATCGCGGCCTGGACGTCCTGTGCGGCGGCATCGATGTTGCGTGACAGATCGAACTGGACGGCGATCGTGGTGGCGCCAACACCACTCGATGAGGTCAGCTGGGTGACGCCGGCTATCTGGGCGAACTGCCGTTCGAGCGGTGCCGCAACGGAGGACGCCATGACCTCCGGGCTGGCGCCGGGAAATTGTGCCGTCACCTGTATGGTCGGATAGTCGATCTGCGGCAGCGGCGCGACGCGAAGCTGCGTATAAGCAACACCGCCAACGATGGTGAGTCCGACCATCAGCAAGGCGGTTGCGATCGGCCGAACAATGAAGGGTGCCGATATGTTCACCGCTTGCCAGCCACTGTTCCAGCCGCCGATTGCTCGCGTGAAGCCGAGGCCAGAGCCGCCTCGGCATTATCAGGTGGCGCCGATGCCGCTGCGGGCACATTGGCAGAAACGACATGGATGCCTGGCCGCACCCTGTATTGGCCGTCCACGACCACCCGATCTCCGGCCGCAAGTCCGGCGTCGAGGAGCGTCTGGCCGTCATGGCTGGTGCGCACACGGACCGGCCGCACTTCGACGGATCGATCCTGCTTGACCAGAAACGCGAAGTCGCCGTTTGGGCCCACCTGCACCACCGAATCAGGCACTACCGGGCCGTGGCCAACATCGAGTTGCAGCCAAGCATTCACAAATTCGCCGGGCCAGAGCCTATTGTCCTCGTTCGGAAAAATTGCCTTGAGGCGGATCGAACCGGTGCCCTGATCGATCTGATTGTCGATCAGTGCGAGATGGCCTTCCGCGAGCCTGATCTTGTTGTCCTGATCAAAAGCAACGACGGTGAGTTCGCCACGCCGCATCGCCTCAGCGATTGGCAGCAGTTGCTGTTGCGGCAACGTGAAAATGACCGCAATCGGCTGCAGTTGCGTTACGACCACAAGCCCCGTTGAATCGCTCGCACGCACGATGTTGCCCTGGTCGATCAGCCGCAGTCCGAGCCGGCCTGCAAGAGGCGAGGTGATGGTGGTATAGCCGAGTTGGACTTTGGCGCTGTCGATGACAGCCTCGTCGTGCATGATCGCGGCTTGATATTGCGTGACCAGAGCCTTTTGAGTGTCCACGCTCTGCCGCGTCGCAAAATCCTTGGCCACCAACATGGTGTAACGATCGAGATCGAGTTTGGCATTGGCGAGAACGGCTTCATTCCGCTTCTTGTCGGCTTCCGCCTGCTGCAGCTGCGCTGCATAAGGGCGCGGATCTATCTGCGCCAGGAGGTCGCCCGCCCGAACGTCCTGGCCTTCGCGAAATGCGATCTTCTGCACCTCGCCATCGACCCGGACCCGCACCGTCACGGTGTTGAAGGCTTGCACCGTGCCGAGACCGATGAGATAGATCGGAAAATCCCTGACTTCCACTATGCCGGTCGTCACCGGAACCGCCCGAGCCGAGGGAGAAGCGCCGGAAGTCGTGCCGCTCCCCGCGGGCTTGGTGATTTCACGCGCTCCAAGGGCCCCGGCAGCGACGAAGACGATCGCGCAAGAACCAAACAGCCATCTTCTGGCTCTCATGCGAAGCTCCGAAACAAATAAAAAGTGCGTTATGCCGAGCCCAATATGCGCTTGCCCTCTAAATCGGTTACAGGATCACCGGTGGATTGGAGCAATTCGGAGCGTCGGACAGACGCTTCGCTATAAGCCGAAATACCGCTGAACTAGCATAAGAACCGGTCGACATAGTTCTCGGCGTTATTGGCGCGTTATTTTTCCGTTAAATATTGCGGTTAGGCTGTAAAAAATATAAAACTCGCGTGGGCGACGAGGTGCTGCGTGCGAATAGTACATGCGCACAGAGGTCTGAAAAGGCGTGCCACTCCTTAAATTCAGGCTTTCGCTGCTTGCCGCCCACTTCGAACTAAGCGGGCC
The DNA here is from genome assembly GCA_963787675.1 of uncultured Alphaproteobacteria bacterium. Taxonomy (GTDB): domain Bacteria; phylum Pseudomonadota; class Alphaproteobacteria; order Rhizobiales; family Xanthobacteraceae; genus JAJPKK01. The sequence continues at coordinate 187,931 of CAWBDV010000006.1, forward strand.
CGACGGACCCGTCGATCTGCCAAATAAAAAGCTTGCCGGCCTGCTGGTATACCTGGCCTGTGCTGCAGCCGCGCGAGAAGCTCGCAAATCTACTTTGGGGCTCGCATTTCGAGGCCCAGGCGAGGCGAAACCTCCGCCAAGCGCTTTTCCGGCTGCGCCGGATGCTGGGCGAAGATATCTTCGCAGCGACAGCGAGGAGATATCGTTCGCGCCTGGCGCGGTCGATTGCGATGCAGCCCGCCTCGAGGCGCTAATCCGGGAAGGCAGCCGATCTTCGCTCGCCACCGCAGTCGACCTACAAGGATCACCTCCTAGCCGATGTGGCCCTTAGGGAAGAGGCTTGGTCCGATTGGGTGGCCGGCGAGCGGCGGCGGCTGGAGGGATTGGCGCTTGCGGGGTGATGTTCGCGCGCGCGGCCCTCGACGAAAGCGATACCCGACAGCACCAGCGCGGCGCCGGCGACCTGCGCTAGCGTCGGCACTTCACCGAGCACGCCGAACGCCAGCCCCGCGCCGAAGATCGGCATCAAATTCACGAACTGGCCGGCTCGGTTAGGACCGAGCCGCGACACGCCATAAGTCCAGAACAGGAAGGCGATCGCTGAGGCGAACAGCGCGATGTAGGCGATGCTCATCAGCACCGGAAAGGAGCCTAGCGCCGCGATCGGGGTCGATGCACCGAGGATCAGCACGGGCACCATCATCGCCAGCGCCGAGGCGATGCTGGCTGCGAGCGCCACCGGCGACGGCAGATCAGCGGGCCGGCGGCGCAACAGGAGCGAATAGGCGGCCCAGATGACGACAGCCAGCAGCATCCACAAATCGCCGGCGTTAAAGCCTTGCGAAAGGATCCCGGTGAGGTTGCCGCGCCTGATCAAGACGCCGGCGCCGACGATTGAGATCAGCGCTCCGCCGATTTGACGGTTCGTCGGGTGCTCCATTCCGAAGGCGGCCGACCCGAGAAGCGTCACGATCGGGGCGAGCGACAACACGAGAAGAGCGTTGGTCGCCGTCGTGGTTTGCAGCGCCAAGTAGACCAGCGTGTGGAACGATGCGATCCCGGTTGCGCCGAGCGCGAGAACGAGCCGCCACTCCCGCCACAGCACCGGCAGGCTGGCGGCCGTGCTGCGCCAAATGAACGGCGCGATGAGCGCGAGCGCGATCAGCCAGCGCAAGAAATTCAGCGTAACGGGATCGACATGGCCGCGAAGCGCGCGGCCGGCAACGAAATTGCCCGACCAGAACAGCGCCGCCAAAGCGAGAGCCGGCGCGGGCGAGCGGAGAAGCGCGGTGGCTCTTGCCCGCTTCGGTGATATCAGGCTTGCCGCGATCGCCATCATTGCCGTCCACATCGCCTTGAGCGTGCGGAAGTGTGGCGCATTGGAAGCGAGCGGTCATGAGGCTAGCGTCCCGCGCGGCGACGGGAAAATGCTTTAAATGACCAAAGGCATAGGGCGGCGGTCCTACGAAGAGCCACCGATGCCAGCATCCCTGGCGAGCGTGATCGCCTGGGCACGCGTTCGGACACCAAGCTTAGCAAAAATGCTCGATACCTGATTGCGAACGGTCTTCTCGCTTTTGGCCAAAGCGTCGGCGATCCCGCGATTGTCCAAACCCCGCGCGATCAAGGCCAGAACCTCATGCTCGCTCGTCGTCAGACCCGATTGGCACAACGAGCTGCTCGCATTGCCCACGAAAGTGCGGAACTCTTGAAGAAACTGCGACCATGCGGGCTCATCAGCAAGCAAAACATGATTACGGCTTTCCAACGGAACGAAGCGCGCCGACGGGATGAGCGTCGCCAGATGCCGGCCTTCTTCGAATGGAACGCGCGCGTCGCTGCGCGCGTGCAGAATCAGCGTCGGAACGCGGATGCGTTCTGCCTCCGCGGTGACATCGATCTGGTATAGCATCTCAACAATGGCAGCGGCGTTCTCCGGTGAGGTCGTCGTGCGCTCCAAATCATTGAACCACTGATGCTGTTCGCGCGTCCCGTCCGGGATGAATTGGGACGTGAAAACTTGACGGAACGCGGGATTGTCGCGCCCCCAACCGAGGCGGATCAGCTTTACCAAGGTTTCGGCTTCCTCACGCTGCTGCTCCGTGATGTCGCGGCGCAACGCGCCCTTGGCATAAGCGCCGAAAAGCACCAGATGAGACACCTTTTCGGGGTGACGCGCGGCATATGCGATGGCGAGGGCGCCGCCCTGCGACATACCGAAAAGCCGAAATTGTTTGAGGCCTTGCGCCTCGACCACGGCATCGAGATCATCGAGCCATGCCTCGAAAGAGGTGGACGCCGACAAGTCGGACAAGCCGCAGCCCCGCTGGTCATAGCGAATGAAGGTGTGGTCTCGCGACAATTCCTCGAGCCAGTGCGTCCACACCGGGCTGCGCGCATCGTGTTCGGCATGGCTGAGCCAGTGCGCCGTCCGTAGGAGCGGCGGCCCGCGGCCGAGCGCGGCCATCGCAATCCGCGCACCATCGCGCGATTTGCAAAACCTAATATGCTGCCCGAGTCTCGGCATGACGTCCTGACGCCGACGGTGTCTCTCACAAGAGGTGTTCTGCCCCCAACATAGCGCACTGCGCCGAACGTCAGTCACGAATCTGGCCCGGCGCGACCGCCTGACTTTGGTCTACATCATCGCGTTGACGGCGGTCGAACTTCCGCAACGGGTCAATCGCGTGGTCGTGGCGGAGAGAGCGATGGTCTACTTTTCGTCCGGTAGCTGACGCGATGACGGACTGTGGCAAGGAGGGGATGAGCCATCGGCGACACACGCGAACATTTGCTCCTACCTTTCTGCACGAACCAATCAGTTGGAAATTGTTTGATCGAGATCATGGTGCAAAGTCTTGATTTCGCCTGAGGGCGACGGTCGAATTGCTGAGATCGCGAATCAGACTCCAGAGGAAGGCTGCATGGATGCCGAGAGACCATTCCTCGCCAAGCGGGTGCAAATCCCCAGTCCCGAATGGGACACGACATCCGGCGCCATCAGGCGGGCGATGAGGTTGACGGCAGAGTTGAACAAGCTTTCCTTCGACGATGCTGCGAAAGTGAGAGAAATATTCAGCGAATTGACCGGTCGAAAGGTGGACGACACGTTCATTCTCATACCGTCTTTCTATACAGCTTACGGCTTGGATATTCGGGTTGGACACAAGGTGTTCATCAACCAGTGCTGCACGCTTTATGATATGGGCGGCGTTGACATCGCCGATCACGTCATGATCGGGCCAAACGTGAACATCATCACCACGAGTCATCCGCTGGAACGGTCCCATCGACGGGCTTACATCGAGGCAAGGCCAATCTTCATTGAAAAGAACGTTTGGATTGCAACCGGTGCCACCATAATTGGCGGCGTTAGAGTGGGCGAAAATTCAGTGGTCGCAGCCGGAGCGGTTGTCACCAAAGACGTTCCGCCGAACAGCTTGGTGGCGGGTGTTCCCGCTAAAGTTATTCGTTCGCTCGAGGAAAACCCCGGCGCCTAATTTTTAATTTTCGACACCTGAACGAACGCGGCATTGAGTGCGGCGGACGAAAGATCACGCATACGTCCGGATGTTCATGACATTCGACGGTCCAGCGAATAGGCGCCGGCACCGCAGGCGACGAACGCGAGCGAGCCGCCGACGATCGCCATGTTCTTCATGAAGTGCACGAGCTGGGCAGGATCGCCAAAGTGCGTGTGCGCGATGAGAGCCGCGACCAGCGTATAGATCGCAAGGCCGAGCGCGACGAGCCGCGTCTGGAAGCCAACGAGTATCAACAACCCGCCGCCGAGCTCGATGACAACCGCCAGAATGGCAAAGAGCGTCGCTAACGGAAGGCCCTGCCCTGCCATGTAACTCACGGTGCCGGAGAAGCCGACGAGCTTGAAGTAACCGTACAGGATGAAGAGGGAGGAATAGAACAGACGGCCGATAAGCGCCGCGAGATCGGCATGCTTTTCGAGGTTGATCATGATGAACCCCTCGCTCTACCTCAGCCCGGCCCAACGTTACCTTACTCGTGTGCGAATGCTTTGTTCCAGCTTGCTTCGCGTTGCACGGACCGGGCTATTTTCCGATGAGCTTCCGCAACGCATCGTTGATGCGGTCCTGCCAGCCGGGACCCCCCTCCTGAAAATGTTCGATCACCTCACGGTCGAGCCGGAGCGTTACCTGCTCGCGCACGTTCGGCAAGGTGGCCGGCTTCGGCGGCGGCTCCGGTGCCTTGGTCGTCACCTTCTTGAACGCGGCTTCCGCTGCCGCGCGCGGATCGATGTGCCGTCGCGTTCGCTCGCCATTCATTTCGTCGTCTCCTGTGTTCCGTTGATCGGGAATTCCTCAATCTGCACTTGAAAGATCACTCACCGATGTCGCCGAATCGCACGCACTCAGTGCCGGAAATGCCGCGTGCCGGTGAATACCATGGCAACGCCGTGGTCGTCCGCTGCCTTGATAACCTCGTCATCGCGAACCGAGCCGCCGGGCTGGATCACCGCGGTCGCGCCGGCTTCGATCGCGACGAGCAGGCCATCGGCGAACGGAAAGAACGCGTCCGACGCGACCACCGAACCTTTGGTCAGCGGCGCCGACAGGCCCGCCGCCTTGGCCGCATCCTCGGCCTTGCGCGCCGCGATGCGTGCCGCATCGACCCGGCTCATCTGGCCTGCGCCGATCCCAACCGTGGCGCCGTCCTTGGCATAGACGATGGTGTTCGACTTGACGTGCTTCGCCACGCGAAACGCAACGCGCAGGTCGGCAAGCTCCGCCGCGGTCGGCGCCCGCTTGGTTACGGTCTTAATCTGCATCTCGTCGACGACGGCATTGTCGCGCGATTGCACCAATAGCCCGCCCGCGACCGATTTCACCGTGAGACCCGCAGCGCGCGGATCGGGCAGCGCGCCCGCGAGTAGCAGCCGCAAGTTCTTCTTGGCCGCGACGATCGCGATCGCCTCATCGCTCGCTGCCGGCGCAATGATCGCCTCGGTGAAGATCTCGGTAATCGCGCGAGCGGCGTCAGCATCGAGCGGCCGGTTCACCGCGACGATGCCGCCGAAGGCCGACACCGCATCGCAGGCGAGCGCCTTCCGATAAGCTTCGAGCAGGCTTGCGCCCTCGGCGACGCCGCACGGATTGGCATGCTTGATGATGGCGCAGGCCGCGGTGCGGGCCGGGTCGAACTCGGCGACGCACTCATACGCCGCATCGGTGTCGTTGATGTTGTTGTAGGAGAGCTGCTTGCCCTGCAGCTGGCGCGCTGTCGCGACACCGGCACGAACATCGGGCGTGCGATAGAAGGCGGCGGTCTGATGCGGGTTCTCGCCATAGCGCAGCGCCTCGGCGAGGCGGCCGCCGAAAGCGCGGAAATCGGGCGCATCCTCCTTGATGGTGGCAGCGAACCAGTTCGCGATCGCCGCATCGTAGGCCGCGGTCCGCGCATAGGCCTTGGCAGCGAGCCGACGGCGCAACGCCAGCGTGGTCGCGCCCTGGTGTTCGACGAGTTCCGCAAGCAGCGCGGCGTAGTCGGCAGGCTCAACCACGACGGCGACGTCGTCGTGGTTCTTGGCGGCGCCGCGAATCAATGCCGGGCCGCCGATATCGATGTTTTCGATGCAGTCCTCGAAGCGTGCGCCTTTCGCCGCGGTTGCTTCGAACGGATAGAGATTGACCACCAGGAGGTCGATCGGCACGATGCCGTGCTCCTGCATCGCATGGACGTGCGTGGCGTTGCCGCGGATTGCCAAGAGGGCGCCATGCACTTTCGGATGCAGCGTCTTGACCCTTCCGTCCATCATCTCGGGAAAGCCGGTGAGCTCGGACACGTCGCGCACCTTGAGGCCGGCATCGGCGAGCGCGCGCGCGGTACCGCCGGTCGACACGAGTTCGATACCGAGCCCGACCAGCAGGCGCGCGAAATCGATCAGCCCGGTCTTGTCGGATACCGAGAGCAGAGCGCGCGATATGCGGCGCAGATGTTCAGCCATGTCGTCGAGAACCACCAGAGTCATGGCCGGACATGTTCCAGCCATCTACTCACGCGCGTGAAAGCGTAAAGACGAGGAAGCGCGCGAAAAGCGCAGCTCTAATTCCGTAACAGAACCGGAGACGCCTTGCCAGTGCGACGTTAGGTCTTGTCTACAATGGCAACTCGGGATCGGCACCGCGCCGCGCCTGGCGCGCGGGGGCCGCACCCTGGGGGATATGGGTGAAGGTCCAGTGCACGCGGTGAACCTCGCGCGCACGGCCGTAGATCACGATCTGCATGGTGCGGCGCGGGCCGTCCTGACCGGCGAGATAGACGCTTTCCTCGACCGCGACCTCGTCCTCGTGGGCATTGAAGTTCCACACATCCTTGTTCGGCAGCAGCAGCACGGCACCGTGACCGTCGGTGAGCCGATTGGCGCGAATCGCCGGATGCAGGTGAAAGCGCACCGCAAAGTAATCCTCGGTGTCCTCGGGCAGTCCGCTCCCGGTCGCCGGCAGAAACACGTCCTCGCCGTCGAGCCGATTTCCGTCGGCGGACAGGGACACGAACCGCTCATGGATGACGCCGAACCGTTCGGCGTAACCGTCATGGGCCGCGCGCAGCACCGTCGCCTCCTCGTTGGAGTCGCGCGACACCGTCACGTCGGACGGCCCCTCGACGATCGGAATACCGAATAGCCGCTTGAACGCTATCGATTCGACGAAGCGGCACGACGACGTGTCGTTGAAGGTCACCGTCGAATGCGCGGCAGTCGCGCGCGCGACCTGCCGCCAGTTCTCGCGTCCGGCGGCGGGCATGCCGCAATTGACGATGATGCGCTGCTGCTTGTGGGAAAGCTCGAACGACAGGCAGCCCGCATGCGCATCGGCGCTCACTTCCGGCGGCGGCGGCGCGCCGGTATCCATCAGCAGGATGGTGCTGCCGGCATCGAGGCGCTGATAGCCCGAATAGGGTGCGTTGGCGACCGGCGCGCCGCGCGCATCGTCATAGGCGAGCACGGTCGCGAGCAGGTCGGTCGGCGTCGGCCCCATGCCGTTGAAGAGCGCGAACGTGCCGTCGCCATGGCGGAAGAACCGCAGCATCGGCATCATGCGGTCGATGGCGTTGATGATCGCCGGCGGCGGCGGAACGTTGCGCGCCGAATAGGCCTGGCTCAACGGCAACAGGTCGAGCAGAATCTCGACGATGACGCCCGGGTTGCGGCTGATGTGCCCGCCGTCGGGAAGAATTTGCCGCTCCACCTCGCTGACGAGCCGGCGCGTTGCATTGCGCAGGTGGCGAATCTGTTTCGCCATGCACAGCGACGCGTAGACGATCGCGATTCGCGCCTGCAGGCGCGGGAGACCATCGCGGGTATCGTTCGCCGTGCTGCGCAAAAACCGGACCTGCCGGGTCAAGTAGCGCAGGAACCGGCGATAGAAGCGAACGTCGGCATCGTCGAGAATGACGGTCGCCTGGGAGATCCAGGACATGGTCCGCCGCGCCACCACCTCGGGCTGCCAGGCGATCGGGTGGCCGGAGCCCTGGAGCGTCATCCACTCATCGACGAGCGCACGGGCGTTGGCGCGAGTGATCGTCGAATCAGCGGCGCGCAGATGGCGCAGCCAGCCGAAGCCGAACAGCTCCTCCGCCCATTCGTCGTTGGGCGGCATCATCTCGAACGGCGAGCGGCCGTCGCACACCACGATCTTGCCCGCGAATGCGAAGCGACCGCTGTAAATTTCGCTGGCGCGGGTCGGATCGGCGGTACGCAGTTCTTGAGGAGCAATGAGCAGGCGCTCGCCGGCCGTCGGCCAATAGATGACGCCGGCCAGGGGATGAACAATCGTTCGCCCCTTCAAAATGTTCAGTTTGCGTCGAAGCGCCAGCCAAGACAGCCGGGAACGGTCCGCGATGACAGCGCGGGACATTAAGGCTGGACCCTCCTCTCACAGGCAACCCGTATACCGTTTGATAACATAACGAAGGGTAAGCGGGCCGCAAATCAGGGGAAAAATTCCGCAAAAATCAATAGATAGCGGGATCGCCCGTGCACGATGCGACGGGGCGGGCGCGGAACTTTTCAGCCTGATTTGGCTAGACCCGCTCGAGGCGCGCCGCGAAAAATCCGTCGAGACCGGCCATGCGAGGCTCCGGGTCGGGCCATTGGCTCGGCAGCGTGCGCAATTCGCCGCGCGCCGTGACAAAGCCGTCGAGCCCGGGAAGTTCCGATCCGCAGATGGGGCTGCGGCGCACGCGCTGATCATCCTCGAGCGCCGCCGAAATGATGTCCTCGCCTTCCTCGGGTTCGAGCGAGCAGGTGCAGAACACGATGGTGCCGCCGGGTTTGGTGAGATCGATGGCACGGGCCAGGAGACGCCGCTGCACCGCCGCCATCATCTCGATGTCATCCTCCGATTTTCGCCATGGGATATCCGGATGCCGCCGGATGGTTCCGGTCGAGGTGCACGGCGCATCGACGAGCACCGCATCGAACGGGTCGGCCTGCCATTCCTCCGCCGCCGCGATCACCGTCTTCGCCTCGAGGCGCAATCTCGCGAGATTGTCCAGGAGGCGCGCCACGCGCGATTCCGATCGATCGACTGCGGTGACATCGGCGCCCGCGGCGGCAAGTTGCGCGGTCTTGCCGCCGGGCGCGGCGCACAGGTCGGCCACCGCGCGCCCGCGCAGATCGCCGAACAGCCGCGCCGGCAGTGCCGCGCCGGCATCCTGCACCCACCATTCGCCTTCGGCATATCCCGGCAACGACGCGACCGGACCGGAGGCCGCAACCCGCACCGAACCGGTCGGCGTGACGCGGCCTTGAAGGCGCTCCGCCCAAAGCTGCGGATCGGATTTCACGGTGAGATCGAGCGGCGGCTCCTGGCTGTTTGCATGCGCGATGGCGCGAGCGACCTCCTCGCCGTAGGTCTTGGTCCACCGCGCCAGCAGCCATGGTGGCGTATCGAAATCGACCGGATCGATGTTCGCGATGGATTCTTTCCCGACCCGCGCAATGCGGCGGAGCACGGCGTTGACGAGGCCGGCGAAGCGCGCATTGCGGCGGTCGCGCTGCACCAGCCGCACTGAAAGATCGACCGCGGCGTGATGCGGAATGTCGAGGAACAGGAGCTGCGTTGCTCCGGTAATCAGCGCACTTTCGATTTGCGGCGCATTGCGCGGCAAACCGCGATCGAGCATTTCCCCGATGAGGTGACGTAGCGTGCCGAGCCGCCGCAGCGCGGTCGCCACGATGCGCCGCGCCAGCGCACGATCGCGTTCGGACAGCTCCTTCATCCCGGCGGCTGCGGTCTTGCCGTCGAGTTGCTCATCGAGCGGCCGGTTACGGCGCAGCACTGCCTCCAACACATCGGCAGCGGCGCGCCGCGAGGCAAAGCCGGGCGGGTGCCGGTGCGCGGCACAATTCAGGTCACTCATGTGACGTTTGACGTCCAACCAGTATCGTCGCCGGTTGTCCCGACCTGTCGACAGCCTCGCCCCAGGTTTTCAATTAGCAGGGAAATATCTTCGCGCAACGCGCTTATTCATCGCATGCCGGCCTCGATCACTGTGATTATTGACAGTGACGCCAAGGCGTACATCTTAAGTTCCATGAGCGCACATGATCACTCCAGGACCGCAACCGGTCCCGGTTCCGCCGCCATGAACGCAGCAGGAGCGAAGCCGCGCGTCCTCTCGCCGGAAGCGCAACGCGCGCTCGCCGAAGCAGAAGCGCGCCGCGCGGAAATCGACCGCAACGCGGCGGCGCGGCCGAAGGAAATCAACGGCCGTAACGGTCCGGAACCGACCCGCTACAGCGACTGGGAGGTCCGTGGCATCGCGACGGATTTCTAAGCCCGCCCTGCTGGCAACGCGCCTAAACCTCAATCTGTGATTGATGTGCTGTTGCCATTCGCCTATTGCTAAGTATACATAGGAATATGATCAGATTCGTCAGATCATATTCCTTGCGGTCGACGAGGGCCGGGATTGCCGGGCTGACGTTTGCGTGCGGCCTGTTCGCCGGGCTCGCCATCGGCTCCATCGTGCAGGGCCAATCAGCACCCGCGACAAGCGAATCAGCGGCAGCGGAAATCCGAGTCCCGGCAACGCTGGCGCCGACGGCGCGCGGTCCGATCCCAACGGCATTGCCCGCGGACGTATTGCGGGTGATCGATGGCGATACGTTCGAGGCGCGAGTCCACGTCTGGCCCGGACTCGACATCACCACCAAGGTGCGGCTGCGCGGCATCGACGCGGCGGAATTGCGGGCGCGATGTCCCGCCGAGCGCGTCAAGGCCGAGGCCGCGCGCGACACTCTCTCTGCGATGTTGGCCGAGGGATCGGTCGGAGTGTTCGATGTTACGCTCGACAAATATGGCGGGCGCGTCGTTGCCGACGCGCGCACCCGTTCGATCGCGAACGTATCGGCCGAATTGCTTGGGCGCGGCTTCGCCCGTCGCTACGGCGGCGGGCGGCGCGAAAGCTGGTGCGATTGAGTCGCCGCGGCCGAACCGATCAGCGCGTCACGACCACCTGCGTGCCGTAGCCGACTCGTCCAAACAAGTCGCTGATGTCCGCATTGTACATGCGGATACAGCCGTAGGAGACGAAGCCGCCGATCGAGCCCGGCTGGTTGGTGCCGTGGATGGCGTATTGCCCGCCGTGCAGCGTCATCGCCGCGACGCCCATCGGATTCTTGGGCGAGCCGCCGGGGATGACCGCCGGCAGACCAGGCTTGTCGCGGCGGATATCGTCCGGCGGCGACCACGCCGGGCTGACGTACTTTCCGTCGATATACGATGTGCCGCTCCATTGCTTTCCGAGGCGGCCGACGCCGACCGGATAGCGCAACGCCCGGCCATTGCCGAGATACAGGTAAAGCTGGCGCTGTTCGGTATGAACCACGATGGTGCCGGCCGAATAGCTGCCGCCGGCGGCGACGAGTTCGCCGCGCGCCGCTGCCGGCGTCGTGCCGATCGAAGGATAAACGAACAACGCGGTTGCAAGCGCACAGGCAAGTCGCAGGCTTGTTTGCCTCAGCATCACGTCCCCCATCCCCCAAATATCCCAACGCCCGGTTGCGCGCGTTCGCAACCTGAGCGCAACGAAACGATAACCATCCGGGCGCGCGACGCCTAGTCGTAAGGCGAAATGGTGGAGCGTTTGTAAAAACACTGTGGCCGCGCGGCTACAGTCATGCCCAAATAACGGTCATACGGGGGCGACACGGAACTGCCGCACCAACCTCTCTTCGGTTTATTGGGCCGGGAGTCGATTGCGTGAGGAACGATCTTGTGGATTCGCGGTTGCCAGTATGGTGCGGCCCGCGACCCTTCCCCCGTTACCCCCAGGCGCGGTCCCGCGCCGGGGCCCCGATCTCAGGGTCGGGGCTGTTTTCTGTTCCGTCCCGGTAAGACTGAATTGTCATTCCGGGGCGCCGTAGCGAAGCGGAGGCGAGCCCGTCCGCTCGAGGCCATTGAAATATCTTGCATATTCTTGATGGCCGAAAATAACCTACAAGTCTACCTACAAGGGCTTTCCTTCGCCGAATCAGCGTCGACTCTCGGCTGTAATCGGCCCGCGTTGCAAGGTTGGCGCCGGGTTTTCTGATCAACCTCACGGTATATCGTAACGGCGCTTTGCGGATGGTGCTGTCAGGATTCCGGGGAGGTGGCGGACGGGGCTGGCGGAGCCGGCCGCTCAGACGGTAGCGGGCATCGCTCGCTACGCCGAGTTAACAATGAGTCGCCGGATCGGAGTGGGCGAGGTCAGTCCTCTTGCTTGCGAATGCCAGCGCGACCGCCGGTGGTGAAGGGCGTGGCCGGGCGCGTGAGCAGCCTAAAAAGGCGACGCATCATCGCCTTCCGCCAAGAACCACATCGGTTGCCTGCGACCTAACGGTGTCATGGAGCCAGAATTAACGCAGTGCGGTTGGTGGCTAAGATCAGAACCCGCGGTCCGATCTGTGCAGTGCGCTGCCGATCTGTTACGGTCCAAGACAACATAAGCATCGGCCTAGGCCGGTCTTGCATCATCGAACGGGAGGACAGTCATAGCGGTCACATTCAATGTGAACGGCGCCCCGGTAACGGTTGATGCACCTGCGGCGACGCCTTTGCTGTGGGTGATCCGCGAACAGCTAAAACTTACCGACCATATCTTGTTTAAGATGAATGCGCATAAGCTCCCGGCTGGGTTCATCGTGCCGGCCCAGCCGATTGAGCGCACAGTCCCGCCGGCCGGGGCCGAGTGGGTGCATGAAATCAAACATGACGGATATCGGACGATCGTCCGCAAGGATGGCGGCCCCGTGCGCCTCTTCACGCGCAACGGCTATGATTGGAGCGGACGGTTCCCGGCGATCGCCGCCGCTGCGGAGCGACTCGAAGCCGACAGCTTCACGATCGACGGCGAAGCGGTCGTGATCGGCCCTGATGGGCTATCGCGTTTCGATGAACTGCGCCACGGAAACAGCGTGGCAGTGCTCTACGCCTTCGATCTCAGCGAGTTTGATGGAGCAGATCTCCGAGCACATCCCTTGCTTGAGCGGAAGGATGCGCTTGCCCGGCTGCTCCGTGGGAAAAACTCGGCGATCCTGCTCAACGAGCACATCGCTGGGCCGGGCCCCGCGGTCTTTGCTCATGCTTGTAAGCTCGGCGCGGAGGGGATCGTTTCCAAGCGTATCGACTCGCCCTACCGCTCAGGGCGGTATTCGGCCTGGATCAAGGTCTGCAATCCGGCGGCCCTCGCCGTGCAGAGCGAGCGCAGCGAGAACTGGAACGCGCCACGAAGCGGCCGCCGGCGAGTTGCTCAGCCTTCCAGGAAATGACCAAATGCCGCCAGAGGTCGCACGCGGTCGCAAATGATCTTCGTTATTGCCAGCATAGGTACCGATAATATCGCGCCGGGAACGCCCCAGATCCAGAACCAGAAAACCAGTGACCCAATAATCAGAAGACCGCATTCCCTCGTGCAGGTAGCTGACCTTCTGATCGAGCACGAGCTTGCTCGCAAAAACCCCGGCGACGGGAGCTGGCGTCGCCGGGGGCAAGAGGCCATTGGTGGCGTTTGACGGCCCCACCATGGCGAGGCGAGTTAGCCGCGGTGACCGAAGCCGCGGTGATTGAAGCCGTGGTGACCGAAGCTGCGATGACCGAAGTAGCGATGACCGAAGTAGCGGTAGCCGTAGCTGTTGTAGCCGTAGGTGTTGTAGTCACAGGTGTCGTAGTCGCAGGTGTTGTAGACGTAGCTGTTGTAGCCGTAGCGGGGCCACCAGCGATACCGCCAGTTCCAGTGGCTGTAGTGCGAGCGGTAACCGAAGTGGTGTCCCCAGCCAAAGCGATGGCCGAAGCCATGGTGGAAACCACCGTGTCCTCCATGGAAGCCGCCGTGGCCGCCACCATGTCCGAACGCCGAGGCGCTGGTCGGAACGAGTGCCGCCGTGGCGAGGCTCGCGAGCGTCGCAGCGGCGAAGATAAGTTTGCGCGTGTTCATGATCGTGATCCTTTTCCAAGAGGAAGAGGCGGAATGCCCTTTCTCTGCCATTGGTCGAAGGATGCGCACCCCGAGAATGTGTGGCGATCACAGGAGGAATGGTTCAGGCCGCAGTTGATATTTGTCACAGCAGAGAAGCGGGCGCGGGCGTCTTTTGGATAATCGAGAGCACAGATAAACTAATAGAATGGGGAACCGCACGCGCCGTCCTGACATGCTGGCGACTTGGCGCATGTCCCTTGAAATAGTCCGGTTCATACGTCGATTCGTGAGAGTATTCCCGACACCGGAGCTAAATCGTCGAACTTGGCCCAGCCGGCAGACGTCGCAAGAAAAGCCCTCCACGCTGTCGCACCGAACCTAAGCCACACGGGGCAAATCTATCAGGCCAGATTTGATCGTTGGGTGAGACGGCTATTCCCCAGTTGACGGTTGCTGCTATGGCCCGTTGACCCGAAATCGGTGCTGCCGAGACTTCTGAGTTGTCTCGGTTTACACGGCGGTCAGGCAATCAACCGATGCTTGACCCCGAGATCACCCGCCAAGCTGACAATATCGGACCAGAGCTCGTCGGGGATCTGCAGACCGTTCTCGCGACTTTGCTTCTCGCGTTGGGCGCTGCCCTGTCCTGGAATCAGGATGGCGTCGGTGTCCGGCGCTGTCGGCCCGGATGTGACTTCGTTGAGTAAGTTCTCGAGGCTTCGATAGTAGTCATCAAGCGACTGAAATGCTTCGACTCGGACGGCGCCCACCAGAATCGCCCCGCCGCTTGGCGGCCACATGCCGCTGAGCACGCCGCACAGGATTTCCACCGCAAGCGCGAGGGCGTAACCCTTGTGGCCGCCGAGCGGAGCCAGCGTGCCAAGCGGCGGCAAAGCCTTCGCCGGATCACGGGTCGGATGTCCAGCGGCATCGAACGCCCATCCCTCCGGCAGCAATTTTCCGAGCTTGGCGGCTAGCAACACGTGGCCGCGCGCACCCTGGGTCGTTGACAGATCGACGACGACGGGAGGGCCGTTCTTGCGCGGAAAGCCGAAGGCGATCGGATTCGTGCCGAAGATGGGCTTGATTCCTCCCCACGGCGCGACCCAAGCCGAAGAGGGATGCCCCGAGCATGCCACCAGGCCGACCAAGCCATCGTCGGCCGCAGCTTCCACATAGTAGCCGAGGCGGCCGATGTGATTGGCGTTGCGCAGCAGCGCCAAGCAGACGCCCAGCCGCTGTGCCCGCTCGACGCACATTGTCATCGCTTGCGTTGTGGCGACCTGACCCCACCCGTTGCCGGCATCCAGCAAGAGCGTCGCTCCGAATTCGCGCTCGAGTGTGAGCTTGGCGGGCGAGACGATTTTCCCGTTTCGCAACCAGGTGATGTAGGGGCGCAGCCTGATCAAACCCTGCCCACGGCTTTCGCGCGCCTCAGCGTCGACAAGCTGCTTCGCGACCACGCGCGCGTCGTCGGAATCGGCGCCCGCGGCACGGAGTAACGCGAGCACGAGGTCATTGAGATCTTCGCTGTGGATTGGTCCGGCGAACGTCACGAGCGCATTCTCCCTAGTAGCCGAGATAGGCTTGTCGAACCTCTTCGTCGTCGAGCAGGTCGCCAGCCATTCCCTGTTTCACGATGGTTCCCGTCTCCAGCACGTAGCCGCGATCGGCAATCGACAGCGCCACATTGGCGTTCTGTTCGACCAGCAGAAGCGTCGTGCCCTCCCGATTCAATTCGATCAGCACATCGAAGATGCCGTCGACCAGAGCGGGCGCCAGACCGAGCGATGGCTCGTCGAGCATCAGCAACCGGGGATTGGCCATCAGCCCGCGCCCGATGGCGAGCATCTGCTGCTCGCCGCCGGAGAGCGTCCCTGCGCTTTGGTGGTGGCGCGTTGAGAGGATGGGAAACAGTCGCAGCACCCGATCAAGGCGACGGTGCCGCTCTTGGGAGTCATGGCAGAAATACGCACCGAGATAGAGGTTCTCGCTGACCGTCATCTGCGGAAAGACCTGCCGCCCCTCGGGCACGTGGATGACGCCGAGCTGCACCAGTCGATGAGCTGCCAGTTTGTCGATCCGTTGTCCGTCGAAAATGATTTCGCCCTTCGAGCAGGGCACCAGGGACGAGATCGCGCGCAATGTCGTGCTCTTTCCCGCGCCGTTCGCTCCGACGAGCACGACCGTTTCGCCGGCGTCGACGCGCATGCTGACGCCGTGCAACGCCTGCACCTCGCCGTATTGAACCTCTACGCCCTTAAGCTCGAGCACGGACGCGGATTCCCTTCCCGAGGTAAGCCTCGATGACGTTGGGGTTGGTCCGAATCTCCGCCGGTACGCCCTCCGCAATCTTGGCGCCATGGTCCAGAACCGCGATGCGGTCGCAAACCCCCATGACCACGCGCATGTGATGCTCGACCAGCACGACCGTAAAGCTTCGGTCGCGTATGCGCTGGATCACGCCGAGCAGTTCGTTGCACTCCTGCGGGTTCATGCCTGCCGCAGGTTCATCAAGCAGAAGCAGCCGCGGTTCCGTGGCCAGGGCGCGTGCGATCTCCACCCGCCGGCGATCGCCATAAGGCAGATGCTTCACCGCCGTATTGATTTTCTTCTCCAGCCCGACGAACGCGACTTCTTCGAAGGCCCTTTCTCGGCAAGCGCGCTCATTCTCTTGGGTGCGACGCGTGCCCAGCAATTGCGCGACCGGTCCGGACGTGCGGCGGGCTTGGCGGCCGATCAGCACCGTCTGAAAGACCGTCATCTCAGGGAACAGCCGCAGGTTTTGGAACGTCCTGGCCAAACCCAATCTGACACGCTTCCAGCTCGGTAGCTTCGTGATATCTCGGTTTGCAAACAGAACCCGTCCGGAGGTCGGCATGGTGAGACCGGTTAGGGCGTTGAATAGCGTCGTCTTGCCGGCGCCGTTCGGTCCGATGATGCCGAACACCTCCCCGGCGCGAACCTGCAGCGACACCGCGTTGACGGCGACGAGACCGCCGAACGCCACCGTGAGCGCATCGGTCGTCAGCAGCGTGTTGTTGGGTTGGCTCTCTTGTTCCGCCGACTGGTCAACCACGACGCGGCACCCTCTGCCCGGTCCACATCGGCGGGTTCTGTCCCCAGCGGAGATCGCCGAGGATACCTTGCGGGCGCAAGGTCGCCATCAGCATCAGCAAGGCGCCATAGGTCAGGATGCGGATCTCGGGCACCGCTCGCAACGCCTCGGGAAGCACCACCAGGAGCGCTGCTCCGACGAGTGATCCAACCACGTTACCGCGGCCGCCAACGATAAGCATCGTCAGCGCCAGGATCGAAATGCTCGACGTGAAGTTTTCCGGACTTAAGTAGGTGATGTAGTGAGCAAAGAGGCTGCCGGCGATGCCAGCGAGGGCGGCACCGAAGCCGAATGCCGCCACTTGGTAGCGCAGCGTGGGAATCCCGACGGAGGACGCTGCCAATTCGTCATCGCGGACCGCAAGCAAGACCTGCCCCGGCATCGTGTTGGCGAGGCGCAGGACAAGGGTCATGACGATCAGCAGCACCGCAATGACCAGATAGGCGTAGTCCTCTTGATCGATGAACTCGTAACCGAAGATCACGGGCGCCGGGATCGCGCTCATGCCGAGCGATCCGCCCGTCATGCTCTCCCAGTTACGGAAGATCAGAAAAGCGATCTCTCCGAATCCGAATGTCGCCATCCCAAGGTAGATGCCGCGCAAACGCAGGCGCATGAACGGAATGGCCAGAAGCAACCCGATGACCAAAGGGATCACCGCGGCGATCAAGAGCGCGCCGAGATACGGCACCCCATATCGCATCACGGCAATTGCACTGGCGTACGCGCCGAAGCCGTAAAAGGCGGCCTGACCGAGTGCCAGAAGTCCGGAGAATCCGATGACGACGTTGAGGCCCAAAGTCAGGATCGAATATATGCCCCACATGATGACGAGGTGCAGGTAATAACCGTCGCTTGTCGCTGTCGCCAATCCCGCGACGGCTATCGGTATCAGCCAGGGTATCAGCCCGAGCAGCAATGACAGACTGAATTCGTTCAGCCGGGGCGAAACAGCAGACCTTTTCGAGGACTCGCCAACTGCTTCCGACGGCAAGTCAGGTCGCTCCACCGTCGCCACCCGCTCAGACCTTTTCTTGAATCAACGTGCCCAGGATGCCCTGCGGCCGAACCAGAAAAATGACGATGAGAATGCCGAACGAGATTGCGTCCCGATATGCGAACGAGATGTAGCTGCCGCCGAAAACTTCCGCCATGCCGAGGATGATCCCGCCAAGACCAGCGCCGAGCACACTGCCCATCCCACCGAGCACCGCCGCGATAAACCCCTTGATTCCCGGCGCAAATCCCATCGAAGGATGGGCATAGTTGTAGTAGGCGCCCACAAGCATGCCGGCCACTGCAGCCAAGCCCGCCCCGATGGCAAAGACTTGGCGCACGGTTCGGTTGAGATCGATGCCCATCAAGGCTGCGGCCGTGGGATTCTGCGCGGTCGCGCGAATGGCCTTCCCCCAACGGGCGTAGCGGATCAGCAGCTGCAAACCGATCATCAGAATGGCCGAAAGCGATACGATCGCCACTTCGGTGTACGTCATGCGCGCCGACCCTATGGTGACGACGCCCTCGGGGAGAGACAGCGGATAGGGGCGCACGTCCGCTCCCCAAATCAGTTGGGCAATCGCCTCCAGCATGATGGCGGCACCCAACGTGCTGACCAAAGCCAATGCTCGGTGCGCTCCCTTGCGGCGCAACGGCGCGACAGCCACGCGCTCCACCAGAACACCGAGAATTGCGATGATCAGGACGGTTATGAGGGCAATGCCGAAGAAGCCGAGCCTTGGGACGGCGAGTCCCAGGGCAAGGCTCACGTACACGCCCATCATAACGAAGCTGCCGTGGCTGAAATTGATGATCTCCAAAATGTTGAAGACCAGCGAGAAACCCACGGCAATCAGTGCGTAGACACTTCCGAGAGCGATTGCGTTTACGATCTGCTGTTCCAGCATCGCGCCTTAATCGCCCGCCGTCAGCGACCACTGACCATTCTTGACTTCCACCCAGAAGATCTTCTTCTCGGGCAGCCGTTCGGCATTGAAGCTGACCTCCCCGACGATGCCGGGGAAGTCCTTGGTGTCCGCCACCGCGGTCGTGAGTTTATCGCGATCGCAACCGACGGTCTGGAACGCCTTCTTCAGAATCATCACAGCGTCATAGGTGCTGATGTGGTACTGAAGCGGCTCCTTGCCGATAGCCTTCTTGAATTTCTCGTCCGCCTGAACAACGGGCTTGGAATTTAGGGTCGAAAGGAAGTCCGTCCAGCTCACGACGCCTGCCGCCGAGCTCCCCGCCAGCTCGATGAACTGAGGATAGACAGTCGTTCCTTGGGCGACGATCGGCCCGGTAAATCCGAGTTGTCTCGCCTGGCGGACAATGAGTGCGCCCTCTGTGTAGTGGGTATTGAGGATGAGCGCATCCGGCTTCTTCTCCAGCATGACCGTGAGCTGCGCCTTGAAGTCCCGGTCTCCCTGCGTGTAGACCGCATCCGCTACGACCGGAATATTTTTGGCTGCAGCCCATTCTTTTTCAACTTTCGTTACGGCCTCGCCCCAGTCATCCTTGACATGGATGATCGCCAGATTGTGCGCGCCGAACCGCTCAACAGCATATTTCGGTACAAGCGGCCCATACGCGCCGAGGTCCAGCGACATGATGTAGAAGTGCGTGTTTTTCGTCACCAGGGATGGCGTGGACGCGCTCGGGGAGATCGCAACAATCTTCGCGCGCCTCAACACCGGGATCACTGCCGACGAGGAGGCCGTGCTCGACGGACCGATCACCGCGAAGACGTTGCTGCTCGATGCGAGCCGCTGGGCCGCGGCGACAGCCTCGTTCGGTTGGCCTTGATCGTCCAAAGCCTGCAGTTGCAACTTGCTGCCGTGGATGCCGCCGGCAGCGTTGATCTCGTCGACTGCGACCTTGGCACCTTCGGTGAATTGTTGGCCCTGCTCGGCCTTGCTCCCCGTCAGGGGCGCAATGACGCCGAGGCCGATTTCCGCCGGGCAAGCCTTCTGAGCGAGCGCGGAGACCGCAGAAAAGGGAAGGCTCAGCGCGGCCGCGAGGGCACAGCCCCGAAGCATGAGACTCTTCGCAGTAACACGACTGTGTCGATTCATAACCGCACTCCTCCAGAAGGAACTTCGTGTCTCACGAGCAGATCATCAGCATGCGGGCGCGTCGCATCGAAAAAGCACAGCGTCTCGCCGGCAGGCGCAGGATGTTGGCCTCTCGCAATTTGGGGCGCTGAAAGATTCGGATTGTCATGAGGCGAGGCACCCTCTCCCTGCGCTGTCAAACACCTTTATAGCCAAGCCGTCTTGACACTCTGTCCGCAGCTTTCCGAACAGCCATCCCTAGCTCGGGAAACCGTTTGACCGCGATTTGCCCGGAATGGCCAGAAATGCTGATCGCGGCGATCACACGACCAGCCGAGTCAAAGACCGGCGCGGCGACGCAGCGAACACCCTCGGTATTCTCCTCACTGTCCGTTGCGTAGCCACTGGCCCCGACTCGCAAGAACTGTGCCCGCAGAGCTTTGCTGACGTTAATGGAGGTCGAGGTGCGACGGGGAAGCTCGCCCGCCAGCAGAGGCTTAGCCTCAATCTCCGGAAGAAAAGCCATGATCGCCTTGCCGGCTGCCGTGCAATTCCAGGGAAACCGCATGCCGATCGGTGTGTGCATGCGCAGGTGATGGCTGCTTTCCACGCGATCGATGTAAACGACTTCCTTTGTCGCCGCGTCGAGGACAACCAGGGAGACGCCCTGGTTGGTCTCCTGCTGCAGATCGATAAGGATCGACGCCGCCTCGCGTCGCAGATCGAGGTCTCGCGAATATGCGGCACCTATTTGAAATGCCTTTAGTCCGATCCGGTACCATCCGGATTCCGGATCCTGCTGCGCGTATCCGAGCGCGACCAACGTCGCCAACAAACGATGGGTCGTACTCTTATTCCAACCCAACTCCTTCGCGAGTTCGACAAGGCCCACGCCATGTCCGCCTTGTCGGTCGGCGACCAATTCGAGGAGCATCAGCCCCTTGGCCAGCGTTTGCGAGCCCGCCAGTCCTAGCCCAGCCGAAAGCGATGGATGTCCATCCCGCTCGGCGAGGACTGGGACACGATCGGTGGAATCCAATTTGCCTATCCTTGTCGCCGCAGCGTCAAACACGCCACCGACGCCTGGCCGCGGAGTTTCATATATTGAAACAGCGTTTAGAATAACGATGACAGTGGGGCGACGACCTGTCAATAATCGAGCGCAAGCCTCGAAGGGATCAAGGATGACTCACGAAGGAATATTGATCAGGGGAGGGATGGTCATCGACCCCGCCAATGACGTGCGTGGCAAGTACGACGTCAAACTTCGAGGGACTCGTGTCGATGCAGTTGGCGAAAATCTTTCCTGCGGTCCAACCGATCTCATTGTCGATGCAACTGACTGTCTCGTAATTCCCGGCCTTGTTGATACGCACGTCCACCTCTCCGATCCCTTCGGCGGTCCCCAGGGTCATCGGATGCTTGCTCGAGCTGGAGTGACATGCGCCCTTGATATGGCGGGGGAGCCTCGATCATTGATTTCACAGCTCAAATCCGGAGGAGCCGGCATCACCGTCGGCTTCGTGTTTCCCCTGATCCCTGGCGAGAGCGTGTCGGGCCGTGATCCGAAAAAGGAGGAGATGCGGAGCGCTTGCGACAACTCCGTTGAGCAGGGCGCACTGGGAGTGAAGGTCCTGGGGGGCCATTATCCGCTCACCGCCGAGGCAACCGCGCTTGCAATACAAGCCGCTGCAGACATCCGCTGCTGGTGCGCGGTCCATGCCGGCACCACTGAAACCGGGAGCGATATTACCGGGCTCGAGGAACTGCTCGAATTAGCCAATGGCCTACCAGTCCACGTCGCTCACGTGAATTC
Source organism: uncultured Alphaproteobacteria bacterium (assembly GCA_963787675.1). Taxonomy (GTDB): domain Bacteria; phylum Pseudomonadota; class Alphaproteobacteria; order Rhizobiales; family Xanthobacteraceae; genus JAJPKK01. The sequence goes on from CAWBDV010000006.1 coordinate 209,355, forward strand.
GTACTGCCGCGGTCAGCATACCGGTGATCCGCTGGAAGAGGCGAGCCGAGCCGTCGCGGCATTGGTTCGCGCGCCACGCGCCCGCTCCGAGTCATACCTCGCCACGATCAATGGTGCCAACGCGCTGATGGTTGACGACGTACCGAAAAGCAATGTTGTCAAAACATGTCTGAAGCTCGGCGGCTTTCCGACGACCGCGTCGGGCATGCGCGATGCCATTCTTGCCGGTTGGGCAATGATCCAGGGCACGCAGGAGGGGGAAACCGTGCTGTTGCCGCCTGAGGCTGGACTGGCCCACTACACATCGAACCAGACCAACGTCGGCGTCAGTTTCCCAGTCAATCCCCCGGGTGCGGCGATCAGTATCGCGCTGGCGAGGAAGGATGCCGAGTTCGTCGTGACCGCATTGAGCACCGACGGCGGCGCCATCCCCAGGAACAAGACCGTCGAACAGGGCTTGGCTCTCGTCGAGTTCGGCGCCCTGACGCTGGATGATTTTGTGCGTAAGGCTTGCCTGAACGCCGCACGTATGTTCGGGCTGGAGAGCAAAGGCCATCTCGGGTCCGGTGCTGATGGTGATGTCGCCGTTATCGATCCGGCACAGCGAAAACCGACATGGGTCTTCGCCAACGGCCAAGTCGTCGTGCAGTCCGGAACCGTCGTCGGACGGGGTGGAAGGGTGGCCACGACCCCACGGGGCGTCCCCTTCCTGGAGAGCGAAGGGATCGAGTGCGTTACCGCTGCTCCGGGCTGGATCTGACGGCCACTTCGTGGGGGGCCGATTGCTCGGCGAACCTCGGCGCGAGGTGGCGCAGCAATCCTCAAAGGTCGCCACGTTCGGTGCGGTGTGCCACCACACTACGCCGCACTCGAGCGCCGACGCGTACGGAACCTTCAGTAGCCCTTGCCGCGGGCTGAGATCGGCCACACGCACTCGACATTGCCATTGCGCACGCCGACATACCAGTCGTGCACATTGCAGGTCGGATCGCAGTGTCCGGGCACCAGTCGCAGCTTGTCGCCAACCTTCAGAATGCTTCCCGGGTCCTCGATCACGCCATGCTCATCGGAACACTTGACGTATTTCACGTCGCTGCGGCCGTAAACGACGGGTAGGCCGGAGTCGACCGACTGCGCCTTGAGACCAGCGTCGCAAATGGCTTTGTCGGTTTTGGCGTGGCTCATCACCGACGTGAGAATGAACAGTGCATTCTCCCATTCGCCCTTATCGACACGATTGCCCTCTCTATCGAGGATGCGGCCGTAATCGGCGTCCATGAAGGCGTAGGAGCCGCACTGCAGCTCGTTGTATACGCTGGACGCACTTTCAAAATAGTAGGAACCGGTACCCCCGCCTGAGACGAGCTCGGGTGCAAGACCCGCAGCTTCGAGTCCATTGACGGCCTCCTTGACCATGGAAATGGCGGCATCGAGCTTGCCCTTGCGGTCGTTGTATTTGTCGAGGTGCTGCATGGCGCCCTGGTAGGCTTGGATACCGGTAAAACTCAGCCCCGGTGCCGCGGCGATTGCTTTGGCAATGGCGACGACGTCCGCGGTCGTCGTCACGCCGCAGCGGCCGGCACCGCAGTCGATCTCGACCAAACATCCAAGAGTGGTGCCATGCTTCTGCGCCGCTGCCGACAGTTCGGCGACGTTGGCGATGTCGTCGATGCAGACAATCGTGCGGGCGCCGAGCTTCGGTATCCGCGCGAGCCGGTCTATTTTCAAAGGATCGCGGACTTCATTGGAGACCAGGATGTCCTTGATGCCACCGCGGGCAAACACCTCGGCCTCGCTCACCTTCTGGCAGCAGACGCCGACCGCTCCACCGAGACGCAGCTGCAGCTTCGCCACGTCGACCGACTTGTGCATCTTGGCGTGTGCGCGATGGCGGATGCCGTGCGCCTTGGCGTAGCCGCCCATCTTCTTGATGTTGCGTTCCAAGGCATCGAGGTCGAGGATCAGGCAGGGCGTCTGGATGTCGGCTTCGCGCATGCCCGGCGCGGCCGGGATGTCGAACCCGACCTCGAGAGCGGCGCTCGTGTCGTGCATAGCATTCATCGGCTGTTGCTCTAGTCTCAGGAAATTCCGCAGCCAGATTTCAGGATCGATATCTGCCGGGCGGCGGTGGCGCGCCGATTGCAGGCAAGTACGTCCTTGGTCCTGACGATGGTCATCAGCAATGTCGCCGAACTCTATCACGACTTCGACGCGCCTCGGAGCGCACATTGACAGCTATCCTTACCAATGTCACCGTTATTGTAATGCCGTTTCAATATGTGAAACCGCACGGCGCGCAGCCGGACATCGTCGTTAGCGAGAATGAGTGAACTGAATTGGATAGCCTGAAATGAAATCTCGATCGACGGTCGTGGGCTACGGTTACCTCCGTCGGCGACGAAACGTCAGAGTCCTCGAACCGGCCTGCACGCTGCCAGGACCATCGACGTGATCAGCGAGGAATTGGATTCGCCAGGCGTGAAGCCGGTCGGGCGGCGGGCCGGTAGCTAACTCGCATGATTTTCCTGAATATCAACCAATGGCGCCGCGGTGCCGTCCAGTAAGGAGAGAGTATATGGGTGCACGCAATCGTCCAGAGATGCCGTATGGCTGGGGGCGTGTGCCCTATACGCTGGAGGATCGTCTGCCGTGGATGAATCTTCCTTTCGAGGTCTCCGAATATCATCGACGGATCGAACGCCTGCGTGGCCACATGGCGCAGAATGGCTTGGACGCCCTCGTCGTGGTGGGCAATCGCGCGGACAACTCCAATATCCGTTACCTCAGCAATTTCGAGGACTTCTACGGAGGCGAAAGCATCATCGTCGTTCCGGCCGTGGGTAACCCGGGCTTCACGACGAATGCGATCATGCACGGCGAGCCGATGCATTCCGGCATACAGGATTGCTGGATCGAAGACGTTCGTTGTGCGGCTGCCCCCCGGACGGTGACCGGAAGCGTCGATCCGGTGACCATTTTCGATCACGTCGAGGATTTCATCAGCGCGTGCGGAGGCGGCAAGGGCAAAATCGGCCTCGTGGGCGAGTTCAACGTCGGCACGCTGGAAGAATTCCTGAAGCAGCGTTTTCCCGAGGCGAGCGTCAAGCATACGCCGGCCATCCTCACCAACATGCGCGCCATCAAGAGTCCCGCTGAGATCGCGGTGATGCGCAAGGCCTGTCATCTCGCCGATGTCGGCCTACGGGCGGCTTTGGAAGCCGTTAGACCGGGAGTGAGTGAGTTCGACCTGTCGGCAGAGGCAAACTACGCCATGTTCAAGGCGGGCTCGGAGCATCCTGCGTTTGCCATTTCCGTCGCGGCGGGACCGCGTTCCGGTTTCAAACACCTCGCGCCCACCCAAAACAAAGTCAAAGAGGGTGACATCGTCTATCTCGACCTCGGTGGACGTTACATGGGTTACTATAGTGATTGTTCGCGGCAGCGTGTTTGCGGCGAGCCCACGCCCGAGCAGTTGCGCTTCATGGAGACCCAGATCCAGATTGTCGAGGAAGTGACAAAGGCTGCGAGGCCAGGAGCGGTTATTGCCGATCTGGCAGAAATCGGTATCGAGATTGCCCGCGACGCCGGATACGAGCAGTACTTGTATTTCCGGGGACATGGGATCGGGTGCGCCACCCACGACCTGCCTTCGTTTGCGCCAGGCAACCCGAAGACGCTCGAAGAAAACATGGTGTTCTGCTTCGAGCCGATGCTTGTCAAAAAGGAGTTCGGTACCGCCTGCTGGGAGGATATCTGGTGGGTGACCTCCGATCGGGTGGAGCGGCTAAACGAATGCCCTTTCCGGTGGTGGTGATTAGCCGCCATGAAGGCGGTAAGAGTTGGTTGTTAGTTCGCGGCATCGCGCAGCCAGAAGCGACTTAGAAGCTGATATCGCGTCGATGAGTTTTCGACTCTTGGGTTCAGACGGATTGCACTACCTACGCGGGTGAAGACAGCAAATCAGCAGGCGACCGACCAGCGTGCAACCTGAGGTCGGCTCTTCAAAGCCGACGGTGTCTTCGCTAATGTCAGCGTTACAAAAAATAGGGAGGAAACGAATGAACGGACGTCGCGCCGTCTTCATTGCCGCGCTGCTTGCGACCTCAGCCCTGCACTTGGGCCCCTCGGCGCTGGCGGCCGATGTCACAATGGATCGGCTCATTAATGCCGACCGCGAGCCGCAGAATTGGCTCATGAATCACCGCACCTACGATGCGCAGCGCTATTCGCCGCTCGATCGCATCAACAAAGGCAATGTGAAGTCGCTGAAACTTGCCTATGCGGTAGCGATCGGCGGCACCGCCGTAAACGAGAACCTGCAATCGACTCCGCTTGCCGAGGATGGTTACCTCTACGTCGTCGATCAATGGGGTGTGCTTTACAAGATCGACGGCCGCTCGGGCGAGACAGGACGTATCGTCTGGCGAATGGACCCGGGCCAGGAAAAACTACCGCTCGCGAATCGCGGTGCGGCGCTGTGGGGCAATTTCGTCATCAGCCTGGCGAGCTATCCGGCGCGCGTCATTGCCACGAACAAAGAGACCGGCAAGGTCGTGTGGGATACCAACCTGGGCGACGGTCAGACCGATATCGAGCTTACAGCCGCGCCTTTGGCGGTGAAGGACAAGATCATCGTCGCCGCTGCCGGCGGCGACCGTGGCGTTCGTGATTTTATCGCAGCGCTCGACGGCGCAACCGGCAAACTGGTCTGGCGAAAGTACACGGTCCCGGCTCCCGGCGAGCCCGGTTCGGAGACCTGGAAGGACAAGAATAACGCGTGGCAAACCGGCGGCGCCGCCATGTGGGTGACGGGCTCCTACGATGTCGCGACCAACCAGGTGTTATGGGGCACGGGCAATCCGGTGCCGATGCTGAATGCGTATTATCGGCCTGGAGACAATCTCTATAGCAACAGCCTCATTTCCTGGGACCCCGACACCGGCAAGATGAACTGGTATCATCAATACACGCCGGGCGACATGTGGGACTATGACGAGGCCGGCACACACATCTTGATCGATGGTGGCATTAACGGCCAGCCGCACAAGCTGATCACGCACCCGGGGCGCAACGGCTTCCTCTATTTGTTCGAAGGTGCCAACGGGCAGACGGTGCTGGCCAAGCCCTACGTTGAGAATATTACCTGGACCAAAGGCATCGACCAGAAGACCGGTATGCCGCTCGACTACGATCCGGCGAAGGACATCCAGGTCTATGCCGGCGTGCAGGCGATGACGCCGACCAGCCCTACCAAAAAGCTCTGTCCGTCGCAGCAGGGCGGCAACAATTACTGGTCGGCATCGTATAGCCCTCGGACCAAGCTTCTCTACATCCCATCGCTTTCAAACTGCGCCGAAGCCACACTCACGCCTGACCAGCTCAGGATCGGTAATGGGCCCATGTTGGGCGGCCGGTTCAACAACGCCTTTGCGAGAACCGAATTCGAACTCGTCGTCGCCGATCCATTCACGGGCGAGGTGAGGAAGCGGTTGCGTTCGCCCTATCCAAACTTCAGTGCCGCTCTCACCACAGCGGGCGGCCTTGTGTTCACGGGTCTCGGCGATGGAACGTTCATCGCCTATGACGACACAACCCTTGAGCCACTGTGGCAGATCAATGTCGGTGCCGGCTTTAATGCCCCGCCGATGACCTTCGAAGCCGGCGGTAAGCAATATCTCGCCATCACGACGGGGCTGAGCCAGTTCTCCAAAGCGCGGCTCGGCATGACTCCTGAACTACGCGAAATGCGTAGCCAGACGATGCTGTTCGTCTTCGGGCTATGAGGAGCGGGAGAGAAGGCACCGCAGAGCGAACCGCGCCGGACTGTTAGCGGCCGAGAGCGGCTGCGATCTCTTCGAGCGATCGTCCGCGTGTCTCGTATACGAGCATGAAGGCGATCGCTGAGGAGAACAGCAATACACATCCCAGCACCAGGAAGAACGCGAAGTTCGATGCGTGGGCGCTGACCAGAAGACCAAGCACCGCCGGCGCCAGGAACCGCCGATGCGCTGGGATTTTCAGCCCTGAACGAGACCCGGCGTCTTCAAAACCAGATCGCGCACCGCCTGGTAATACCGGACGTAGCCGGTACAGCGGCAGATGTGGCTGTTGAGCGCTTCCTCGATCCTTTTCTCGACGTCTTTGCGCGCAACGGGAGAACGCTTGAGACTTTCGACAAGCACCGTCGCGGCGTTGACGAAGCCGGGCGTACAGTAGCCGCATTGGAAGGAGAAGTGCTCGACGAAAGCCTGCTGTACCGGTGAGAGCCGCACGACATTGCCTTGGGCATCCCGCTCGGCATGACCCTCGACGGTCCGCAGCGATTTGCCGGAGAAGTCATGGGCGCCGGTGATGCAGGTCTGGATTTCCTCCGATCGCCCGTCCGGGTGATCGACGATGACGGTACAGGCGTGGCAAATGCCTTGGCCGCAGCCCATGCGCGCCGTCAGCCGCAGCTGTTCAGCGAGGAAATCGAGCATCATGAGATCTTCTGGCACGTCGATCGGGCCAACCTGGCGGCCGTTGACGGTGAGCGAGAGTGGGCGAGTGGCGATGGTCATGCGCGTTCTCCCCGGATTTTTTCGGCAGTGATCGGCAATTCGTAGAAACGCTTGCCAGTGGCGTTGGCGACGGCGTTGGCAATCGCCGGCACGATTGCAATCATGACGAGTTCGCCAATCCCCTTCGGTGGGTCAGCTTCAGAACGCGCGGGCAAGACTTCGAGGGTCTGGTTCCACACCGCGACTTCCGAGGCGCGCGGCAGGTGATAGCGATCCCAGTTCCAGGTCCCGTCACCCGGGCCGTCCTCATAGAGCGGCAGATACTCGTAGAGGGCGTGGCCAACTCCCATGGCGAGAGCGCCTTGCACTTGTCCCGAGACAAGCTGCGGCACCACCTGACTCCCGCATTCGAGGAACGTATGGTGCGAGAGCACTTCAACATTGCCGGCCGTCGGATTGACCGCGAGTTCGACCAGGGTCGCGACCGTGCTTTGATGCGTGAGACCGAGGACGTCGCGCACTCCGGGATAACTTACGGAAGACCGCGCGATGAAATGGAATCCTCCGGACGTCATCAACGCCTTGCGGTCGATGGCGGCGCCGTCTCCATACTGAACCGACAGGCCGTCGACGGATAGCCGCGTCGGCCCGACGCCGGGTATGTCGAACTCGGCTTCCGCCCACCCTCCGCGGTTGCGGTTGAAGGTGTGGACCGCAACTCCGGTGACGAGACCCATCGCGTGCGCCTTGGCGGCAACCTGGTCGAGAGGCAACGGCTCGAGACCGCCAGCACTCACCTTACCGTCTGCGAACGTTGCGTCCTCGTACCGCGCCAGTCGCGCCTTGGCCGCATCCGCGCCTTGCGTCCAGATTGCGAGCGCCGCCGGCCACAGGCCGAAACGTCGAAGCACCTGCGCGGCTTGGCGGGTGGAGTGGCCGTAATAATAAACGCCGTTCGACGCTGCCACGTTCGAGCTGAAGCTCGGCGTCCAGCGCGGATCACGCTGCAGTTCGTTCTCTCTGTCCTGGGGTGTCGTGTACGGCTTTTCAGTCGAGGTCAGCGGCATCTCCGGCCAGTCGACCACACCGAAAGAGGTCCGATCCGGCGCGCGCCCAAGGATATCTCCCACCATCACCGCCTGGGCCACGATGGTCCCGGCGCCGATCTCGTTGGCGATATGGCGCAAGGTGATGTGACCCTTGGCGTCGATCACGACCGAAGCAACGCCGGCTTCGGCGCCGGTCCCGAAGCCGCGTTGGACCTGAGCAAACCCGACGCCATACCTCTTGCCAGGATTTTCGCGCTCAAACTTTGCCCTTCGCTGTTCGCGTTCCGCCCACAGGGGATCGGCCCGGGCCTTACGGAGGATTTCCTCGTTGCGCAGTGCGGGGACGTCGGGAGGAACATTCTTTGTCCCGATCGTCGCGATGTTGCGCAGACGCAGTTCGATCGGATCAATGCCGAGGTGCTCGGCCACCTCATCGACGAGCATTTCGGTCGCTGAAAGTGTCTGCAGCGCGCCATAGCCGCGAGTCGCGCCGGCCTCGGGAGCGCGCGACGCGAGGGCTGCCGTGGTGACATCGCTCTTCGGGAAATAGTAGAACGACTGTGCCGACTTGGCGCCGGCGTTGCCGACGTTCATCGATACGCCAGCGCGGCCGCCGCCGTCATTCTTGAACTCCGCCTTGAATATCTCGAACTTTCCCGTCTTCCGATCGGCGACCAGCGTATCTTTCATCCAGAAGGCATGACGCTTGATCCCGATCTGGAACTGCTCGAACCGATCGTTGGCAAGGCGCACCGGCCGGCCGTCGCCGTAGAGACCCGCGAGCACGCAATAATAGGCAAACGCGTTGCGTTCCTTGGCGCCGTAGCCGACGGTATAGGGTACGTGCAGGTCGAGCTTCTTGGTGCGAGCGCCGTCGATTTTGGTCTTCGACAGCATCTCGGCGGCGCCGATCGCGACCTCGTAGGGCGATTGCGTCGCCAGCATCATGTGCAGGACGCCACTCGACGTCTCATACCAAGTGTTGCCGTTGTCGGCCTCTAATGCCGACGCATCCACGGATTGCGAGAAATAATCACGCGACAGCACGAGCTGCGCGTCGCCGGCGGCAGCGATTTCGCGTGCGATGTCGGCCGCCGCCGCCATGCCCTTTGCCGCGAGGTTGCCGCTCGCATCGCCCGCCGGCCAGACCATGGTATCGCCATCAAACTTGCCGAAAACTGCGGCGTCGAGTTGTGGTGCGTACCTGCCTTCCGGATCCGGTTGCTCGCTTTGAACGCGAACATAGCGCGCAACACCATAATGCGGCGGTACCTTGGGCCCGGTGTGAGCGCCATACCGGACGACATCGCCGTTGAAACGCACCCGTCGTTTGGCCGCGTCATAACGCGCGAAATCCTTGTAAATCAGCAGCGCCACGGGGTGGCCGATCATCGGCGCCGTGTGGCCTTTCGCGACGAGAATGACCTCGCCGTACGAAGCGGCGTCGGGCATCACGACGCCGTCCCGGACGAGATCCTCGGCGAGGACGATGCGGTCCGGCTGGAGGTCGCTACCTAGCGCGGAGAGATCGACGCCTTCGAACGTGCGATCCGCCTTGGTGGCGTGGATGAGGAAGGCGTGACTCTGCTGCGTTGGCCAGCCCGGCATATCGCCGGCACGGAAATCCCGGGTAAAGACCTTTTGGCCGGTGACCTTCGCGATCGCGTCCAACCGGTATTTTGGCTTGCCGTCGGGACCGATCCAGCCAGTAGCGAGAGCGTTTTCGTTGCCGACAACCGCTGCCTCCGACCGCGGCGAGACGAAACCGATCCTGATCGCGACGCCGGAGACCACAGTGGTCTTGATGAATTCACGACGTGATAGTGGAAATCCCATCGCCGCTCCTCCTTTTGACCCTGATGCTGAACGGAGATTGCTCCTCATCCGGGACCAGTACAATAAGGTTGCTACTGTTCTCCGTGCACTGCGATGCATTTCCAACAACTGACACCTCGCGCCCTATCGACGACGGGACGCAAAGCCCGTCGGGAAGCACGCGATCGATTGGTGATTGGCTTGCAGCGTCAATTTCCGTCTGCTTGGAGGCTGTGCGGCCAGGGACTTCAGTCGACCCGACGGACGAAAGACGGACTAAAGATCGTATCCTTGTCGCCGTTCACGCGCTGGTTGGCCCGCGATCGTAGTTTGGCCGCCCGGACGAGAATAACTGCTCGCGCGTCAGCGTGGTCGAATGGGACGCGACATCGAAACCGCGACCGACGCAGCGGTCGCCTCCGCTGCAAATCGCGCGTCAGCCACGCATCTGCATGTCATTCGAAGATGGTCGGGAATTTCCCACGCTCTGGTGACGCGAGCACTTCGCGAACTGGACGTCTAGGACGCCATGGCGCACGATGATAGCGCCAATCTACCTGTAACAAAGACTGATACGGAACACATGACCATGGCGGCATCCAGCACCCGACCCGCGGCGCTCGACCTGATTGTCCGTAACGGCGCCGTTGTCATTCCGGGGCTCGGTACGTTCCATGCGGACATCGGTATCGCTGACGGCAAGATCGCTGTTATTAGCCGCGGCCTCGGCGAATCTGCTGCCGAGGTTTATGACGCGAGCGGCCTCACCGTGCTGCCGGGCATCTTCGATCCGCACATCCATATCGGCAACGAACAGTCTTACGAGAGCGAGGCCGAGACTGAAACCCGCGCCGCCATCCTCGGCGGCGTGACGACGGTCGGGATTTTCCTGCGCAGCCTTGAGGACTCCTATTTCGACCACTTGCCTGCATTCTGTGCGGCGATGAACGAGCGCAGCTACGTCGACTCGGTGTTTCATCCGCAGATCTTCACCGAGCAGCAGATCGAGGAAATTCCGCGCTATGCCGAGCAATACGGCATCCGTTCGTTCAAGTTCTACCTGTCCGGAATGCCCGGGATCGTCAAATCAGTAACCGATGACGTCTTGCTGAAAGGCTTCCGCACGGTCGCATCGCTTGGACCGGATGCCGTCGCCTGCGTTCACTGCGAAACCGGAGCACTGATTGACCGGGCGCGCGATGAACTCAAGGCGCACAAGCCCGAGGGGACACTGGCCGACTGGGAGGATGCGCATCCTGCTGTCGCTGAGGCGCTCGCGATTCAGACCGCTGTTTATCTCGCCAGTGTTGCGGGCGCCCATCTCTATGTCGTTCACCTGTCGAGCCGACAGGGGCTTGAAGTCGTGCGCCGGGCGCGGCGCGCCGGATTTCGTTTCACGGTTGAGACCACCACGCCTTATCTGGGGATCAACAGCAGCGATTCGAACGGATTTCTCGCAAAGATGGTTCCCCCTGTCCGCACGCCGGAGCATCAGATTGCGCTCTGGGAGGGATTTCTGGACGGCTCCATCAATACGGTAGGCACCGACAACACCTCGCGGGTCCGCGCCACCAAGAGACCCGAGGCCGGATTACACGGATCGCGTCCGGGCTTGCCGGCGCTCGGCACGCACGTTCCGGCGCTACTGCACTACGGGCGCGAGCGTGGTGTTCCGTTGGAGATTCTGGTCGAACGCGCGACGCGCAGTCCCGCGCGCGTCTATGGCATCTATCCGCAGAAGGGCACGATTGCGATTGGCTCCGACGCCGACCTTGTCATCGTTGATCTCGAACAGGAGCGGGCGGTGCGGGCCGAAGATCTGCAGGGAATGTCGGACTTCTCTCCGTTTGAGGGGAAGCGGCTGCGCGGCTGGCCAGTCGCAACCATCAAGGCCGGCAAAATCATCGCACGCGACGGAAAGATCGTCGCAAGCGCGAATGGCCGCTATCTTCCGCGCCGGCCGGGGCGGGCGCATCAGCTCGAATGGTTTGCGACGTCGGCTTGAGTTCCGCCGCCTTCGCATCGGTGCGCCGCGTTCGGAGCGCCTGAGCAGGCACGCTGCGCTCGTCAGTTTGATACACGCCCAAGCAGATTGGCCGGCTTTCCGGTCGCCGCTGACAGATAGCTCATGTCCACGAAGTCGGGGACCCGCGCGCTCTGATCGGTCTTGCTGAAACCGAAGGCTGGCCCTTCCTTCGCAACATTGACCATCGCTCGGAGGTCGGTGCGCACGTCCCAGACACCGTGCTTCCACGCTTCGGCGATCACGTCCTTATTCACGCCAGTGTACTCCGTGATCAGACTGACCGCCTTCTCCGGATTGTTGACATAGAAGTCCATCGAAGCGGTGTAGGCCTTGAGAAACTGGACCGCAGCTTCACGGTTCTTGAGAAACTCCGTATTGGCGGCCAGCACTTGGTTTCCGCTGCCGTACTTTTGCGTGGACCCAATGTCGCAGCAGTCCGGATAATACCCAAAGCCCTCCACGATGGCGCGATCAATCACCGGCGACCACAACGCGAGCCCGTCGAGGTCGCCGTTCTTAAGCGCCTGCAATTCGGCCGGCCCCGCGGACGTGATGTTGACGAGATTGACCTTGCCGAGATCGACGCCCTGTTCCCGCGCTGCAAGCGTGAACAGTATCGCCACATAACTCCCCGGAGGGCGCCCAATGCGCTTTCCCTCCAAGTCCTTCCATGACTTGATGTCGACGCCCTTGCGCATGATCAGATTCTGGCCGCCCAGCTGCTCGCCGGCGATGATCTTGACGTTCCCGACGTTCTGCTCGGCCATGATCGCAGCGCTCTGGTAGCCGAGCGTGCCGACTTCCACGCCGCTCTGCAGATTGCGCTGCATGTCGGCATTGGTCAGCGCGGCAACCAGCTCAACTCGGAACCCCGCCTGCTCGGCAAACGGCTTGATGCCCCAGAGTGGGATGCCGCTGACGCTGCGAGCGACCGTTATTCGGATCGGCCTCAACTCGACGGCACGCGTGTCGAACGGCAACGATATGGCAGCCGCGAGCAGCGCAGCTGCGGCTAGCATCACCAATCGATGGTCCAAGCCAGACACTCTCGTTCGCATATAATTTCTAAGCTCCGGTGACGAATTGAGATGTTAGGGCAGGCCTGAAGTGAAGTCACGACGATACGGCGTTGCATTTGCGGTTGCTGCGTGAGACGGATGGGGCCGACGAGGAAGTGTTGATGTCCACAAAAAGCAAAGAAAGGATCGTTGCGGTCGAGGAACATTTCTGGATCCCCGAACTGCGCGATCGCTACAGTGGTCCCCGTGGCATCTCAGCACATACGCCGGCGCGCCAGCTCGACGATCTTGGCGAAATCCGTTTGCGTGACATGGACGCTGCGGGCATCGATGTGCAGGTGATCTCCCACATGCAGCCGGGCACGCAAATTTTCGACCCGGAGACCGCGATCGCCCTGGCGCGTAAGGCAAATGACGCCCTCTATGCGGCAACCAGCGCTCACCCGACGCGCTTTGCCGGTTTCGCCGAGCTGCCGACCGTCGATCCCAAAGCCGCGGCCGACGAACTTGAGAGGGCCATTACGCGTTTGCAGTTCAAAGGGGCCCTCATCAATGGCCTGACAGCTGGGGCGTTTCTCGATGACAGGCGCTTTTGGTGCATTTTCGAACGCGCTCAAACACTCGACGTACCGATCTACTTGCATCCGGGAATTCCGCACCCTGCTGTGACCGAGGCCTACTATTCCGATCACCGGCGGGGCGACTTTCCGTTTCTCTCGGTCGCATGGGGGTTCACAGCCGAGACGGCTATCCACGCGATCCGGCTCATCGTCAGCGGGGTTTTCGATGCCCACCCACGGCTGAAGATCATCCTCGGCCATCTCGGCGAGACCATTCCCTTCACTCTGTGGCGGTGCGACTGGCTGGTGAATCATGTCGGCGCGAAATCCGGTTTCGCCGACACGTTTCGCGAGCATTTCTACGTCACCACCAGCGGCGATTTTCAAAAGACAGCTCTGGTCTGCGCCATCGCAGAGTTGGGTATCGACAGGATCATGTTCGCGGTCGATTATCCCTACAATGCGAACGCCGAAGGGGTCGCGTTTGTGCGTTCAGCGCCACTCAGCGACGCAGACAAGGAGAAAGTTTTTCACGGCAACGCCGACCGCCTGCTACGTCTTCAGACGTGAGGTCTAATTCCTGAGGGACACCCGGGCATTCGCAGCGCGCCGTCGTGCGCGCGCCAAGGAAAACAAAGATGGAGCGCGTGCCAAATCCCATCGTCGGGCCCAACAAATTCAAGTTCGGGCTGTTCAACGCCAACTGCGATGGTGGCTTTGCCATCAGCAAAGCCCCCGAGCGCTGGCGCGGCGAATGGGACGACATTGTCAAAGCTTGCGTGATGGCCGACGAAGCCGGCATCGACTTCATACTTCCCGTGGCGAAATGGCGTGGCCTCGCCGGCGCGGCCGACAATCTCGGACGCTCGTTCGAGACCATGACTCATAGTGCCGCCATCGGCGCGGTAACCAAGCGGATCGGGGTGTTCTCCACCATCCACGTGCCGCTGGCGACGCCGGCTTTCATTGCCAAAGCCATCGCAACCATCGATCACGTGACCCACGGTCGCGCTGGGCTCAATATCGTCTGCGGCTGGAATCAAGATGAATTCAACGTGCACGGCGTGACGATCGATCCGGAGCGCCGTTACGACCAGGGGCTCGAGTGGTTCAAGATTTACGCCAAGCTGTTGGAAGGCGGGCCGCCATTCGACTGGGACGGCGAGTTCTACAAACTCCGCGGCGTGACCACGAATCCGCTCACCGTGCAGCGGCCGCGGCCGCCGATCATGTCCGCCGGCTTCTCACCGAAGGGGCGTGACTTTGCCGCCCAGACGGCCGACCTTCTGTTTACCTCGGTGTCAAACATGGAACGGGCGCCAGCGATTGTGAAAAGCGTGCACGATTTCGCTGCGCGCTATGGTCGCAACATCGCGGTCTTCACCACCTGTCATATCGTTTGCCGTCCCACCCGCAAGGAGGCTGAGGAGTTTTACTATTATTATGCGGAGGAAATGGCCGATCGGGAATCACTTGCTTACATCGTCGAGCAGAAGGTTGCGACCGCGGGCAGCGATACTTCAAGGACCGAGCGACCGGACACCAACCCGGAGGCTAATACGCGCAAGCGCGGCAAGGTCTATCCGGGCACCTTCCCGGGCTGCTACGTCATCGTCGGCACGCCGGACGACGTCGCTGACGAGATGCTCGAGATGAGCGCCGCCGGGCTTGCCGGCGCGTCGATCTGCTTTCTCGATTATCTCGCCGCGATGCCGTATTTCATCGAGGAGGTTCTGCCGCGTCTGGAGCGTGCCGGTTTGCGCGAGCAACCTCGCGCAACGCATGCGGCTTGATCCGGGCGCACCGATGTGTACGCGACAAGGCGCACCTTGACACTTCCTTGCACCGCTTCCTAGGCTCTGCTTTGCCGGTGTTCTGGGAATTATCCTGATGCGCGATCCGCAGGTGGATATCGTCTTCTCCCACATGACGCCACGCTATGTGGCGACGGGCGTTGATCCGAACGATCTGCAACGACTGAAGGAGCAGATCGAGCGCTGGGATGACTGGTGTCGTATTTGGTCCGAGCATGCGGCGCGCCACGAACATCAGGCGTTTGATGCGGCAAGGCTCGGTCGCAAGATCACTGCCGCCGAATCCAACCTGCGCGCATCAATCTACTATCATTATGCGAAACACCTCTTCGCGCACGACCCCGATCAGTATCTTGCCGCACATCGTCGCATGCTCGCGTGCTATCAGGCCGGTGTCGCTCTTCTCGACCCGCCGCTTGAGCGCGTGGTCATCCCGTTTGGGGCGGAAACGCTGATCGGCAACTTGCGCCGTCCAGCGCATGTGGATCGGCCGCCGGTCGCGATTATTTTGCCGGGCCTTGATGCCTGCAAGGAAGAGTTGCACGCGTGGTGCGAAGCCTTCGTGCTGCGTGGCATGGCAACGCTGGCAATTGACGGACCGGGACAAGGCGAGACCGCTTTTCGGCTACCCATCACGACGGAGTGGGGCAAGGTCATCGGCGCCGTAATCGACATGCTCGAGGCCCGCAGCGACGTAGATGGCCGCAACGTCGCTGTCGTCGGGCAGAGTCTTGGTGCACTCTATGCGCCACTGGCCGCCGCTTTCGAGCCGCGCCTCAAAGCTTGCGTGTCGAATTGCGGGCCTTTCGATTTCGGTCCCGTCCTGCCGACGATGCCGGCAGCATCACAGGAGACGTTCCGGGCCAGGAGCCACGCCGAGACGCTTGCGGAGGCCTACGATATCGCGCGCGGCCTGACGCTCGAGGGCGTTGCCCATCGTATCCAATGCCCGCTCCTCGTTGTTTTCGGAGCCGGAGACAAATTGATTCCGGCAAGCGAAGGGGAGCGCCTGGCGCGCGCTGCCTCAGGACCAAGCGACTTCGTCGTCTTCGACGAAGGCAATCACGTGTGCTTCAATATCAGCTACAAGTTTCGTCCCCTGACCGCCGACTGGACCGCCGAGCACCTGGGCGTCGCGGCGCACTGACCTGCGCCCGCGTCCTTGGACGGCAACGGAGGAAGATGTAATGCCCCCTGGCTCCTATGCCCTTGCCAATCCTTTTGGCGTCGGCGGCACCGATTATCTGGCGGGCATCGATTTCGAACGGATGCGGGCTCAGCGCCTTCGCAAAGCACAGGAAGCCCTCAAACGACATAATCTCGCAGCGGCCTTGTTCGTACGCCACGAAAACCTTCGCTACACCGTGGCGGTCAAGGGACACGCGTTCTGTCCTCAACTTAGCTACGCGCTGGTCTTCGCCGACCACGATCCGATTCTTTACGAGCTGGGCGACATGGTCGAGCATCAGAAGCACTATTGCCCGTGGCTCAAGCCTGAAAACATTCGTTTTTCCTATTGCTGGCTCGATTCAATCTGCGGCCCCGAGGGGGCGCAGACTGAGGCTCGCTGCTTCGCCCAAGCGATCGCAGCCGATCTCAAGGCAAACGGCGTATTCGGCGAGCGCATCGGCGTTGATATGCTCGACGAACCGGGTCGGGCGGCGTTGCGCAGTGAGAATATCGAGCTCGTCGATGTAAAGCCGGCGATTATGGAAGCGCGACGCTGCAAGACGCCCGACGAGGTCGCGTGCATTGAAACGGCGATCGCCATTTCGAATAACGGTTACACGAGCTTCATGGACTTCAAGCCTGGGCTGCGCGAGCGCGATGGCGGCGCCGCCATGCACGCAGCGATGATCCGCGCTGGCGCCGAATTTGCTTCCGGCGGTGTGCGCTCAAAGCTGAATACCTATGATGTTTATCATCACGGCAACACCGATCGCATTGTCGATGCCGGCGATCTCGCCGTCGTGAACACCTGTGGGACGACCTTCGCCGGATATCGTGTTTGCATCTATCGCAGCTTCATTGTCGGGCGCAAACCGAACCAAAAGGAGCGCGACTTTTATGCGCGCTGCCGCGAACGTGTGTACGGGATCATCGAAGGCATCAAGCCGGGGGCCACGACCGCCCAAGCGGCAAAGGCATTGTTGCCGTCGAACACATGGGGCTATCCAGCGGAACAATCCCTACTGGTCGCCGAAGTCGGGCACGGCATCGGTATGACCTATGAGGAGCCCGTCATCAGCCGTATCTGGTCATTCGATCATCCCCAGGTGTTCGAGCCGGGCATGGTAATCGCCGTCGAGTGCCGCGAAGGCGAATGGGGGTACGGAGGCGTGCGCCTCGAAGAAATGGTGTTGGTGACCGAGACGGGCCACCGCATCCTCAGCACCTGGCCATCGGATGAAATCATTCCGGTCGCGAGTGTCCTTAGCTGAGGCCATCAGAAGGAGCGGATCATGAAGAGATGGCGCAGGGTTGCCGTCGCGATAAGCGCATTCGCAGGCGTGGCATTGGCGGTGCCTCAATTCTACGTGCCCGCAGCGAGTGCGCAGACGGAAAAGAAAGTGATCCGGATTGCTTCAGCACGCGGGATAAATTTCGTCGCGCTGTGGGGACTTGGACCGTTCGCGGAAAAATATGGCCTGCGAACGGAAATGGTGCCCGCGATGACGAACGCGGACCAGCAGCGCGCGTTGCAGGTCGGCGGCGCGGATGTGGTAACGCTTGGTTATCAGAACCCCGCCATCATGGCGGAACAGAACGTCGCCAATGTGAAGATCATTTCGGGTATCTACCTTGGCGGCCAAAACCTGATCGTGCGCAAGGGCGTCGAGGTAAAGTCATGGAAGGATCTCGAGGGCAAGAAAATCGGACGCGCACCGGGTACTTTCGCGCAGATCGTCTTTATCCTTGCGGCCGAGGCGAATGGCGTTGACGTTTCCAGGATAAATCTCATCAACGTCACCGCGGCAGGAACTGCGGAGTTGCAGGCGCTTAAGAACGGCGATCTTGATGGCCTCGTCATGTTCTCGCCGACTGTCGATCGTGGCGTCGTTGAGGGCTACGCCTATTACCCGCCTTGCTGCGACATTTCCTCGACCAAGACTTTCGGCGGTCGCAACCAGATTCTCGGCGCCACCAGCGAATTCCTTAAGGACCGCGAGACGGCGGTGAAATTTCTCAAGGCCTATATCGAGGCGCAGAATTATTACGTGCAGAACCGCGACAAGGCTATCGAAGTCATCACTCAGTTCACGGGGGTCAGCAAAGACGTCATCAACGAGGCCTTGAAGCATGCGAAGATCGTCTATCAGGTCGATATAAAGACCGCCGTCGCCGTGGCCAAGGAAGGACCAAAATTCGGCTTCACCAAAGCTGACATGAGCGAAAAGGTCCCTTCCTACTTTGATCTCAGCTATCTCGCCGCGGCCACTGGAGAGCCGGTCGCGCAACTCGACAGCGATGGACACTAGGCACAGCGCGTGACCGCCCACGAAACGTTGCCATCGACGGCCAGCAGGCCCGCACGGCGGATAACTGCGACGCGCATTCCCAAACGGATCGGTTGGGAGCGCGCGGCGCGGCGCGCAGTGTTGCCGGTGGCGCTGCTCGCGTTTTGGCAATACGCCTCGTCGGCCGGTCTCTTCGATCCAAGCTTCGTCCCTTCCCCGATGGCGGTGGTCAGCGCGTGGTGGCAATGGATTTTCGGGCCGCGGTCGGACCTCGCCTGGTATTCCGGCACGTGGCTCGAATACGTCGGGCTCAGCACCTGGCGTGTCTTGCTTGGTTTTGCGATAGCAGCAGTCGCTGGAGTAACGGTCGGCATCCTTATCGGTTGGTTTGAGATCGCGAAGGACGTCCTCGATCCGATCGTGCAGGGATTGCGTCCGATCCCGATGACGGCGTGGCTGCCGTTCGCGACGTTCATTTTCGGCATTCGAGAAGGCGCCGCCGTCTTTCTCATCGCCATGGGCTCCTTTTTCCCCATTGCGGTGAGTTGCGCGATCGGCGCCGAACAAACCCCGAAGAACCTCGTACGCGCCGCACTGATGCTCGGCACGCCGCCGCGCCGGCTGCTGCTGCGTGTGGTGCTGCCTTCCGCCCTACCTTACATTTTCAACGGACTTCGGGTCGGCCTCGGCATCGCCTGGGTGCTGGTCATCGTTTCGGAGATGCTGGCGGTCAAAGGCGGTATCGGCTACGCCATGTGGACGGCTTACCAATTCGTGCGCATCGATCTCATCATTGCTGCGATGTTCACCATGGGTCTGCTGGGGCTCGTCAGCGACCGGCTTCTGCTGCTGCTCAATCGGAGACTGCTGCGATGGAATACGGGCCTGCGGGCACGCTAGATGCGGGCGGCGCCGGCCGGATCGAATGCAAGGCCGTGCGCAAGTCGTATCGCGACGCGGCCGATGGCACGGAGGTTGTGGCACTCGACGATCTCACCCTCGACATCGCGCCGCGCGAATTTCTGACATTGCTTGGCCCGAGCGGCTGCGGAAAGTCCACTCTCCTCAACATCATCGCGGGGTTCGAGAAGCCCGATAGCGGCAAGATTCTGCTCAATGGTATTCCGATCGACCGCCCCGGTCCGGACCGCGGAGTTGTGTTTCAGGATTATGCGCTGTTTCCCTGGCTCAATATCCAACACAACGTCGAATATGGATTGCGGGAGAAAGGCATTCCCAGGACGGAAACTCAGTCCATCGCGCAACGATATCTCGCGATGGTGGGCCTGACTGGATTCGAACGGCGTTTCCCTCATGAATTGTCCGGCGGCATGCGCCAGCGCGTCGCGCTGATCCGCGTTCTTGCGATCGACCCGAAGATCCTGCTGATGGATGAGCCCTTCGCCGCGGTTGACGCGCAGACGCGCGTCATCCTGCAAGAAGAACTGCAGCGGCTGTGGATGCAAACGCTCAAGACCGTGGTGTTCGTCACGCACAGCGTCGACGAAGCAATCTTCCTTGCCGACAGGGTCGCCGTCATGACGGCGCGACCGGGCTTCATCAAGGCGATCGTGCCGATCGAATTGCCGCGCCCACGCGACGCGACATCCGATGCCTTCAATCATTATCGTAAACAAATTGCGCAGCTGATCGAGAGCGAGTCACGGAAGGTTTTTGCGACAGCATCGTGAAGCTGTGCGTGA
This sequence comes from uncultured Alphaproteobacteria bacterium, assembly GCA_963787675.1. Classification (GTDB taxonomy): domain Bacteria; phylum Pseudomonadota; class Alphaproteobacteria; order Rhizobiales; family Xanthobacteraceae; genus JAJPKK01. Next base: position 229,299 of record CAWBDV010000006.1, read on the forward strand.
CACAAGTTGACGCTAAAGCATGACGCAAAAAGCTTGGGGCATACCCCTTAGCCGCACGCTACGGCAAGGCGTCCATCATGGAGCGAGGAGAATTGTGGCGAATCCAATAACCATGTGACCATCGCCGACGAGGACTATATGCTCAGCGCGGAGGGGTTCCTAATGCCCACCCGCAAGGACCAAGCGCCGCCGAACCTGCGATACTTTAAACAACAGCAAAAGTGATGAGGGCGCGGCCGATAGTAAGAGTGCTTGAGTGGTCAGCATCGACCCTCTGGAGATGGCCCAACTGCGACGAGGTGATCTCGCTCCGTTAGGTCCAGTCATTGGGGTCCACCGGAAATGCTCGAGATGCCGGCCAAATGGCGCTCATGACCCGTTGCGGACATGCGGGCGCGCCGAGAACAACGGCCATGTCTTCGCCCCGACGTGTTCCTCAGCAAGAATGAAAAGCGTCCGACTGGTGGGACAGGTCAGTGCCGCGATGTGGTCACCACACCCGCCGCAGCGTCCCGGTCCCGGCATAGCTCGTGCGGTTTGGCGAGAACTCACCATCGAAGCGGCCGCCGAACCGCCATTCGCTGTTGAAAAAATACTCCGCGGCAATGGAGACCAGCGCCGAATTCGGGTTCGGTACTGCGCCGCCGACGACAAACGTCGTACCGGGCAATGTCTGGAACGCCGCGACCGCCGTGTCGTCGTTGTTGACGTCGTGAGCCCAGGCGAGCCTGACGCGCAACACCAGCGGGTTGCCAGTGGCAAGCACGAACGTCCTGTCCGCCCAGCTCCCGAGTTCGGTTCGCGTCGTCGCAAAGGTGCGGCCGGCGTAGCTGAGGCCAAAGGTCCCTGGACCTCCCGCCAACTGCTCAGAATAGGCAGGTGTCGAGAACGTCGTGAACTGCACCGCCCCGTACGGCGTCAACCCGAAGTCCTGGGCTTCGACGCGATACCCGCCTTCCAGCCGGCTGGAGAGAGTCGCTCCGAAAAAGTCAGCGTTGTATCCTTCGGGAGCATTCACCGTCACCACGCGGTTGGTCGACATCCAGTTCGCCCCAAACGCGAGCCCTGCCGAGAGATACGCCGCGCCGAACCGCTGCGAGGCAAAACCGCCGAGCTGGAATACGTTCGATTGGCCGCCGCCGAGGCCGTTGGCGAGACTCCATTTTCCGCTTCCGCCTGCGAGCGAAAATCCGACGATCGTGTCCGGCTGGATGCGATAATCGATTCCGGCGGCAAATCCCGACACGCGCGTTGTCGTCGAGCTTCCGACCGCGGCGTCGCCGCTGACGGTCGCCTGACCGCCATAAGCCGAACCCCACATGGACCACCGCGGCGGGGGTGGCGGTGAGCCGAAAGCAGCAAGCGGCGAAGCCGAACTCGGCTTTGCGTCCTTCTTCGCGTAGGCGAGCACGTTATCGGTGTTGTACGTATCCGAACCGTACGCAAGCGTCGGTGCCGGCGCATAACTCATCGGACCGAAGCTGCCGCCCGCACCGCGATTGCCGACGTAGGGGTTCATCATCGTGTTGATGAAGCTATTCGCGATGTCGAGCGCGGCTTTCTGCGCTCCGGTCGCGGTCTCGCCGGAGAGCTGCGTTAGCGAATTGGCGAGCGTCGCCCCGGTTTGCTGGAACACCGTCAGGAATCCCGGCGGCAGATAGCCGGAGCCGCTGAAATAGCTGTTCAGCGTGTTGGCAACGTTGGTCTGGTTGCGGTTGAGACCGGCGGTCGTGATCAGCGCCGATGTGATGTCGATCGATACGTTATCGGCGGAGCCGTAGTCGAGGCTTGCCCGCAACGTCCTGTTGAGGTCCGACGTTTCCAGTGAACTGAAAGTGCCGGTATGGGAGCTTGCACTGAGGATGACGTACGACGAGCCGAGCGAATAACTGCCGGGGGCAAAAGTCGCGGATACGGCACCGGCGAGCGTTGCCGAGCCTCCCGCTACGATTTTGGACGCTGCTCCCGGTGTCACCTGCAACGAGAAGAGCGATGCCGGGGAGAACGACACATTGCCGGCCGTCGTCAACACCCCCGAGGCGCTGGTGAATTTGAGCGTGCCGCTGTTGGTGAGGTTCGCAAGATTCGAGAACGTGGCGGAATCCGAGAACGCGATCATGCCGGTATTGTCGACCAAGCTGACGCCGGCTGTGAACGTGTGGTGCCGAGCGTGTTCCAGGTCCCGCTGTTCGTGATCGACTGAGCGCCCGCGCCGGCCATGCTGATCGTACCGGTCATGTTGGCATTGTTGGCAACGCTGACGTTGCCGCTCGAATTGGTCGACAAGACCTGATCGCTTGCAAGGCCGCTCAGGTTCTCGATCGTGGCATTGTTGGTGATCTGGATCTGACCCGACGATGTCGCGCCGATGGCGTTGGTGCCGCCTTTGGTGATTCCGCCATCGATCAAGACCGTGGTGAGCCCGGTGCCGGCATTGGCGTTGATGCCGCTCGCGGACGTGCCGGTCACGTTGTTGACGACGGTGATCGCCACTGCCCCTATGTTGCCCGTCGACGCGGAAATGCCGGTCGTGCCGCCGCTGATATTGCCAATGCCGGTAATCGTGATGTTGCCGCCCCCGGTGATATTGGCGTTGATGCCGGCGCCCGCGGTGCCGGTGACGCCCGCGACATTGCTGACCGTAATCGTGCCGCTGGAGAGCGACAGATCCATGCCGTCCGTCGCGCCCTTCACGACGCCGACGCCGGTATAGTTGCCGGTCCCGCCGACGATGACTTGGCCGCCGCCGGGGTTCGACAGCACGATGCCGGCACCTGAGGTGCCGGTGACGTTGCCGACACCCGACACGGTAGCGTTGCCGCCAGCCGTGATGTTGACACTGATGCCGGTGCCGCCGGAGACATCGCCGATCATGCCGGCCGCGAAGCTGCCATCGGCGCCGATCGTCACGCTGGTGAGGGAATTGGCGACGTTGATGCCGAAGTGCCCGGTCCCGTTTCCGCCAGTGACACCGGCGACGCCCTGAATTGTGGTCGTGGTCGCGTTGGCGACGTCGATGCCGGTCGTCGTGCCGGACACGTTGCCGATCGTCGTGCCGGTGGTATTGCCGCCGATCAGCACGACGCCTTCGCTGCCGATCGACACCGCGATTCCGGTGCCGGAGAAGCCGGTGATGTTTCCGGCGTTGGCGATGGTGACGTTTCCAGCGGACATGTTTGCGCTGATGCCGGTAGCGCCCGACACTTTGCCGATCGCTGCTGTGGCCGTCGTGCCGCCGATCGTGATGCTGTTCGTGACGTTGGCGACGGTTCCTGAAATCGTCGCACTGATGCCGGCATTGCTGCCGGACATGTTCCCGGAGACGGTGCCGAGGCCTGCGATCGTTATAATTCCGGCGCCCGAGCTTGCGTTGATGCCGGTGCCGGCAGTGCCGCTAACGTTGCCAAGCCCTCGAATGGACACGTTCCCGCCCTGGGTGTTCGCGTAAACGCCGTCCGTACCCCCGCTGACGTTGCCCACATTCCCAATGGTGATGTTGCCGCCCAAGCTGACGTTTGCGCTGATGCCAACGCCGTTGGTACCGGTGACGTTGCCGACGCCCATTATGGAGATAGAGCCACCGCCGATGGTCGCGTTGATGCCGTCGGTCGTACCCTTTACGTCGCCGACTGCAGTGTTGGCCAAGAGGCCGCCGACCGTGATGCTCCCGCCGACTCCTCCGTTGAGCAACATGCCGGGGCCTGCCGTGCCGGTGACGTTGCCAACACCTGCAACCGTGATGTTTGCGGCCTGGTAGTTCACGTTGATGCCGGTCGCCCCCGTCACATTGCCGATCAGGCCCGCCACCGACCCGCCATTCGCGCCAATCGTGACGGTGCCACCGCCTGACGGCGCCGAAATGTTGATTCCAAAATCGCCAGAAACGTTGCCGCCTGTGACGCTGCTGATGCCCGCGATCGTGACGTTCCCGCCGGCCGAGGTCACGTTAACGCCAGTGCCCGCGATGCCCTTGACGTTGCCGAGCCCTTGAATGGAAACGTTCCCGCCCTGGTGTTCGCGTCAACGCCGTTCGTACCGCCGCTGACGTTGCCCACATTCCCGATGGTGATGTCACCGCCCAAGCTGAGGTTTGCGCTGATGCCAACGCCGTTGGTCCCGGTGACGTTGCCGATGCCGGTAATCGAGATCGTGCCGCCGCCGAGGCTCGCGTTGATGCCGTCGGTTGTGCCCTTTACATCGCCAACCGCTGTGTTGGGTGAGAGGCCGCCGACCGTGATGCTGCCGCCGGTCCCCGCATTGAGCAGCATGCCGGCACCGGCGGTGCCGGTGACATTGCCGACGCCGGAAACGATGATGTCGCCGGCCAGGTGCAAAGCCACGTTGATGCCGGTCGCTCCGGTCACATTGCCGATCAGGCCGGTAGCCGAGCTGCCGTTAGCCCCGATCGTCACAATGCCGTTGGCGGCACTGGCATTGATGCCGTATTGGCCGGTGGTATTGCCGCCAGTGACACTGGCGATGCCCTGAATAGTGATGTTGCCGGCGTTGGTGTTGTTGACGTTGATGCCGGACGTCGTGCCGGAGACGTTGCCGATCGTGGCGTTGGCGCCGGTGCCGCCGATCACCACGTCGCCCGCACCGACCGCCACATTGATGCCGGCCCCTCCGCCGCCGGTGACGTTGCCGATGTCCGAGATTGTCACTTCGGATATCGCTGCCACATTGGCATTGATGCCGTTGCCGGAGGTGCCGGTGACGCTCGTGATGTTCGCGATAGTTACGCTGCCTTCGCTGAGCGTCACGTCGATGCCGTCGGTCGCTCCCTTGACCGCACCCACACCGGCGTTCGTGCCGGTTCCCCCGACCGTGAGGCTACCCTCACCTACCGTCAGCGCGATGCCGGCTGCGGCCGTGCCGGTGACGTTGCCGACGCCAGCCACCGTGATGGTGCCGAAGGTAACGTTGGCATTGATGCCTATTCCGCCGGTGACGTTGCCGATCAGGCCAGTTGCCGAGCCGCCGTTCGCACCGATCACGATACCGCCGCCACCGGAACTGGCATTAATTCCGTATTGGCCGGTGGAATTGCCGCCGGTAACGCTGGCAATGCCCTGAATGGTGACGTTACCTGAGTTGGTGACGTTGACGTCGATGCCATTGGTCGTGCCGGAGACATTGCCGATCGTGGTGTTGGCGGTGGTGCCGCCGATCGTTACAGGGCCTTCTCCGACCGCCACGTTGATGCCGGCCCCTCCGCCGCCGGTGACATTGCCAATGCCCGAGATCGTCACTACCGATAGCGCGGCTACATTGGCGTTGATACCGTTGCCGGAGTTGCCGGTGACGCTCGTAATGTTCGCGACAGTTAAAGTGCCTTCGCTGAGCGTGAGGTTTATGCCGTCGGTCGCTCCTTTGACTGCACCCACACCCGCGTTCGTGCCGGTTCCCCCGACCGTGAGGCTACCCCCACCTACCGTCAGCGCGATGCCGGCTGCGGCCGTGCCGGTGACGTTGCCGACGCCAGCCACCATGATGTTGCCCGTGCTGCTAATGCTGGCGTTGATGCCGACGCCGCCGGCGACGTCGCCGATCAGGCCGGTTGCCGAGCCGCCGTTCGCACCGATCACGATAGCGCCGCCGCCGGTACTGGGATTTATTCCGTATTGGCCAGTGGAATTGCCGCCGGTGACCCTGGCGATGCCCTGAATAGTAATATTGCCGCCGCTGGTGACATTGGCGTTAATGCCGGACGTCGTTCCAGACACGTTGCCGATGGTCGTGCCGGAGGTGTTCCCGCCTATTATGATCGCGCTGGTGCCCGTGGCGCTGATGCCGACGCCGTTGGTGCCGGTGACGTTGCTCGTCCCGGCAATGGTCACCGATCCGGCGGTCGTATTGGCGATGATGCCGGATGCGCCCGAGATGGTGCCGAGTTGATCGGACACATTTCCGTTGCCGCCGACGACGATGTTGCCACCGCTCGAGCTGAACGTCGCCGCGGTCAGACCCTGACCGGCATCGCTGATGGTCCCAGATCCCGTGTAGGTGATGTTGCCGGTCGCGGTAATGTTGAGAACGCTGTTTCCGCCCGCGCTCGGCGTCGATCCGGCAGTTACGGTGACGGTGCCGGCGTTCGTGAAGCTGACGTCGCCGTTGGTGCCGGTCGCGGTCTGCGTATTCGTGATCGCGAGACCGAAGCCGTTGACGGTGACGCCGGAACCAATTGTCGCGGTGACGTTGCCGCCGGTGTCGAACGTCTGTTGCCGGTCGAACGAGTTCGCCGTTCCGGCATCTGTGTTGGTCGTATTGGTCGTGGTCGTGCTGACCGAGCACGACACGGTATTGGGGTTTGCCGTCACAGCGCATTGCGCGAACACCGCGCTGGGCGCGCCGCCGAGTCCGGCCGCGATGCCGCCGACGATCGCGGTGCAGGTCATCAGGCGCGCGCGATAGCGCCTCACGACCGAGACCGGAGACGAGCCCGATCCGGCGCCGCCGGAACTCCCGTACATCACCTGCACCCGTGTAGGATCGAGATCGCGGTTGAGAAGTGCTCTCAACGCGGTTTTGGCGTCGGCCCGGCTCGATCTCCGGACGCGACAACGTCCGCTTTTTTAGCAATGCTGGCCGCGACGGGCACCGGCGAAAGCCTTCGGTTGTTCTGTTCCGCGCCGCATTTCCTCAAGATGTGGCCCATCGGACACACCTTCGCTCGCGGACCAGAATGGCCGTGACATCAACGGCATCGGCGGGATAGGGATGACGCGATCGATGTCCTTGCCGAACGACGAAAATGGACGCGGCCGCGAATAAACCAACCCCTTCGCTGGTCGCGCTGGAGCGCCTCGCGGCCGAGGGTGCTCATGATCGCGCGGCGATGATGGCGCTGCAGATCCTCGAAGCGATCGACGGCGCCTACGGCCACGTCCAACATATCGATCTCAGCGGACCGGACGAAGCGGCGGATGACGAGGAGCGCACCGTCATCTTCTGCACACGCTTCGCGGCCGCGCTCAGTCGGATCATCACCAACCCTGCATTTCGATTTTCCGACGAAGGGTTCGAGGCCTTTCTTCTCCAGCACCGGTGGATCGATCTCATCTTTTCGATCAGCGGCTTTGCAACATCTGACTACTTGCTTCCCGTGATTGGGAGCGTTGCCGGCAGCGACACTTGGACTTTGTCCGCCGAGACCATCATCCGCTTTCTGCCGGTTCTGTCGACGAACACCCGTTTCGAACTCGACCTCGACAAGTGGTGGCAGGCCAACACGCCCGCGGCGGCAACCGCATTCCTGCACTTCCTCGGCTCGCGAACAGTGTTTCGCCCGCGCGCCGCGGCGCTGCGCGAACGTCTCCTCGAATGGCTCCCGGCGCGGCTTGACGAGATAAGGCTCGGCACGATTTCGCTATCAAGGGCGGCCGAGACTTACATGCACTGCAGCTACGCCTTCACGCCGCGCAAGCACGACATCAAGGGCGCCATCATGCGCCAGATGCGTCGCAAATGCATCGAGATCGGTTGCGCGGAAGTGACAATGGCGGTGTCGCGCACATCGCAGCGGCCTACCGTCGTGGTGGTCGCCGAATATTTCTCACCGAACCATTCGATCTATCGCACCCATTCGCAGTCGGTCCGCTCGCTGCGCGAGCGATTTCATGTCGTCGGCGTGATCCCGCCACATCATGCCGATGCATCGACGGCATCGTGTTTTGACGAGCAGTTGCCGCTTCCGATCGCTGATTTCGCGACCTCCGTACGTTCATTGTCCTCGGAGATTGCGGCGAGAGCGCCGTCGATCGTTCTTCATCTTGGCGTCGGCATGCGTGCGGAAACGATTGCGCTTGCCTCGCTGCGGCTCGCGCCGGTGCAATGCGTGTCGTTTGGGCACACCGCGACCACCATGAGCCCAGCCATCGACTACATGATCCTGCCGGACGACTTCGTCGGTTCGCGCGACTGCTTTTCCGAGAAGCTGCTCACCGTTCCGAAGGAAGCGATGCCGTTCGTGCCGATTGCGCGCGCACGAAAGAGCCGCGCGCCACCGCGCGACAATTCAGTCGTCCGTATTGCGGTGCCAGCCTCGATCATGAAGCTCAACCCGCGCTTCTTCGAGGCCCTTGCTCTGATCGCCGAAAGATCGCGCACGCCAACCGAATTCCATTTTTTCCCGGTGGCCGCGGTCGGTCTCGCGCACCGAGAGCTTGTTCGTGTGACCCGCCGCACGTTGCGACGAGCGGTCGTCCATCCCGAATTGCCTTTCGAGACCTATATGGACGAACTCAGTGGGTGCGATCTGTTTGTCAGCCCGTTTCCTTACGGCAACATGAACGGCATCATTGACGCGGTGAGCGTTGCGTTGCCTTGCCTGGAGTTTGTCTGGACGGACCCGAACCTCACGCGCACGCCGACGCCGCTATGTTCGCCCGCATCGGTCTGCCGCCGCACCTCGTCGCCGACAGCATCGACCGGTACGTGGCCGCAACGTGCCGGCTCATTGACGAAGCCGAGTGGCGGCGGCATTGCACGAGGATATGTATCGCGTGCAATCTCGACGCGGCTTTCTTTCACGGAAAACCGGAGCTATTCAGCGAGCTCGTGTTCGGTCTCCTAAAGTAATCTCATTCTATTCAGATCGGATAGTTGACTGACCTCATACCGGATAGACGGCTTCAGACGGGGCCGACATCGGACCCCGTCACCCGCGATCTCGCGGTCCGCGCGTCAGCGTGACGTTGCGCAAGTAGATCGGTGCTTGCGTGACGGAAGCGACCAAGTCGTCACGACGTCTTTCCGGGAACATCGAACACGATCGGTACGGCGCCCCACGCGTTCGCGCCTGGGCGTGTGGCGGACACCCGTCTTCATTAATTCCTCATCAACGCAGATCTCCTATTGTGTGTTGGAAGGTCGCCTGTCTCGCATCGCCGCGCGCGTATGGTTGATCGCTGTAGCGCTGAAATACAAGCAACTGAAATTTCTTGCCTTCGCATGAAGGGACCGGCGTCATCGTCGCGTTGTGGGTTGGGCACCGGAGCCGTAGTGATGCCGAGCGTTTCGCGCCGTTATGTGCTCGTCGGAGCCACCGTAACAACCGCATCACTGCTGGTCCCGATCACCGGGGGGCCGATCCGCGCGGCGGCGCGCAAGAATCAGGCCGCCTACGAGATCACGGATTGGATCAGGATCGCCTCAAGTGGACAGGTCACGCTCGGGCTTTCACAGCCGGAAGTCGGACAAGGGTCGTACACGGCGCTCCCTCAGATTTTGGCGGACGAACTCGACGTCGATTGGGAGCGCGTAAAGATTCGTTTTGTGACCGGTAAACAAGCCTACAAGATCGCTTTCCGACAAGAAGCACCGGCGCAGAAGGAGGGCGCCTCGATGTCGACCGCGGCGCTCTACGACCGGCTCCGCGTCGCTGGGGCCGCAGCCCGCGATGTTCTGACCCGGGCCGCAGCCCGGACATGGGACATCGACATCTCACAGTGCCGGGCCGAGAAAGGCTTCGTCATCAACGCGCGCGGCAGGAAGCTCTCTTACGGCCAACTCGCGGCGGCGGCGGCGGCGAAGCTTCCGCTCAGCGCCACGCCGGCCCTCAAAGACAGCAGCCGCTTTTACCTGATCGGCAAGCCGGTCGCGCGACTGGATACGCCGGCCAAGTGCAATGGCAGCGCACTTTACGGCATCGATGTCGTCATCCCCGGAATGCTCAATGCCGCAATAAAAACCGCCCCAGCCTTCACCGGCCGAGTGATCGCCATCAACAACGAAGCCGATATTGTCAAAATGCCGGGCGTGCGCGCGGTCGTGAGGCTTCCGGCGAACGGCGACGAAGACGAGGACCCCCAGCACCCGCGCATGGCGAGGTCTTCACCCGACAACGCGGTTTGCGTCATCGCGGATCGCTTCTGGCAGGCCAAGCGCGCGATCGACGCTCTCGACGTCGCCTTCGACCGCGGCGCGCACGGCGATCTCTCTACGGCGACGATAGATGCCAAGCTGGACGAGGCGCTGAACGCGGAGCATGGCGTCGCCGCGCTCCTGCGAGGCCATCCGAGGGAAATCCTCAAAGATCGCGCCGCGTCGGTCATCGAACGACGGTTCAAGTTGCCGCACATTGCCCACGCGCCTCACGAGCCCGTCAACGCGACGGCGAGCTATAGGGATGGCGCGGTCGAGGTCTGGGGCCCGATCCAGTCGGTTACGGCTTGTCAGGAGGCGGTCGCGGAAGCCGTCGGGTGCACTACGGCCGACGTCACGGTGCACGTCACCTTTCTAGGCGGGAGCTTCGGTCGCAAGATCGTCCCGGACTTTGTGGTGCAGGCTGTTCATGCATCCAAGGCGGTCGGACGACCTGTCAAGCTCGTTCGCTCGCGCGAAGAAGACATGCAGCACGACGTATACCGGCCGAACGCCGGCGGACGTCTTCGCGCAGTCTTGGACGACAACGGCTATCCACTGGCGATCCATGCGCGGGTCGCCGGTCAATCGCTTTTCGCCGCGACCCGCAAGAGCTGGCTCGATCAGACGCCGCAAGGCGCCTGGGACGAGAGCATGGTCGACGGCATCTACAATCAGAGCTATCGGCTGCCTCACCTGCTGGTGGAGACGCTCGATACGCCGCTGCCAGTTCCGGTCTATTTCATGCGATCGGTTGGCTCGACGGCGGCGGTGTTCTTTTGGGAAAGCATGATATCGGAGCTCGCCCATCGCGCCGGAATCGATCAGTACACCTACAGACGCAACTTGCTGTCCGATGATCCGCTTGCGGTGCGGGTACTCGACGCAGCGGCACATGCGTCCGGTTGGGGGACGCCGCCGCCACCCGATATGTTTCGCGGCATCGCTTACAGTTACTACATCGGGCGGGGAAGCCGGTTCAAAACCTACGTCGCAGAGGTGGTGGAACTGAAGCGTGTTAATGACAGACTGGCTGTAAAGCGCGTCTTCTGCGCGGTCGATGCCGGCCTTGCGGTCAACCCGAACACCCTGACAGCCCAGATCGAGGGCAGCATCGGGTTCGCAATGACCAACACCCTCAAGAGCAAAATCACGTTTTCGAACGGCGGTACCGATCAAAGCAACTTCTTTGATTATCCCCTCCTGAGCATCGACGAGATGCCCGAGATTGTACCGATTGTCCTGCCGAGCGATCGTCCGCCGCAAGGCGTGGGCGAGGTCGTGCTGCCGCCCGTCGCGCCTGCCATTTCGCAGGCGCTGCTGAACGCCACGGGTAGACGGCTCGACGTCATGCCGTTCCCCCCGGATGCTTTTAAGCTAGCAGTCGCAAGCGAGGATGACCCGACGCGAGCGCGATAGAGCGAACTTCTGATGCAAGGGAGAACTGCGGTGCCGGCACTAAAGGGCGGTGCAACATGCTGATCAAATTCACGGTCAATGGCGAGCCTGCCGAATTCGACGGGCCTGAGGACGTTCCGCTGTTGTGGGTCGTGCGTGAACATCTGGGTCTAACGGGTAGCAAATTCGGTTGCGGCGTCGGGGCCTGCGGGGCCTGCACGATGTTTATCGAGGACGCTCCAACGCGGACATGCATCATGCCGATCGTCATGGTCCGGGGCAAACGCGTAACGACTATCGAGGGCTTGTCCCGGCATGGTGCGCATCCAGTCCAGAAGGCCTGGATCGATCTCGATGTCCCTCAATGCGGCTATTGCCAGTCCGGCATGATCATTGCCGCGGCGCACCTTCTGAGCGAACATCCGCACCCGACCGACCAGGACATTGATCGGGAGATGACAAATCTCTGCCGCTGTGCGTCCTATGCACGCATTCGAGCCGCGATACATCTCGCGGCAAGATCGAGGAGCGGTACAGCCAAAAGTGTTTTTTAATTCGCGGTGAGTTGTCGCCCCATGCTCCGGCGCGCCACACACCTTTCGTGAAGCGTGCTTGATCGATCAGGGGATCCTTTTTGGTCCCAGAATATGGATTGTTAGCGGTTCAGCCTAATCGCTGACCTTCCGCTCCGGTCTACAACGGTCGCACAGCCAACGCGGTCGGGACGACCCGGTTAGGACCTGATCCGCGGAGGGCATTATGGCCAGCGGTCGCGTGTACCGCGCCAACAGGCCGAACACATGGCTGCTCCGACCACCGCTGCACCGTGAAGAAAACTCTTGCCGACCCGGAGCCGTCCACACGTGGCCCATCTCGGAATCCACGGCCTCCGAGGCTGGCGGCGGCTTTCTGGCGTAGTGCTGTCGCGGCGAGCGTCGCCCACCTGCTCGTCTGACAGGGGCCAGAGTGGCTACGACTTGGCGAGACGATCAAGACCTCGCCGGATGTGCTCGGACAGCGGTGAGGTGCCGTCGTCGTCGATCATCGCGAGCCTTTTTTCGATCTCGTCTTCGACGTCGACGGGATGAGTTACGGCCGCGGTTACGCCAATCGACTCGTCAGTCGCCCTTTTTCAGCACGTAACTCACGTAACTCCTGTAACTGCAATGATTTAGACCCGTAACTCCCGGTGCGGTTACGCCTGTTAGGGTGTTACGCCTGTTTCCACCGAGAAATCGCCGCGTGCGTAGCCAGAAGACGATTTCGCAGATCAGGCTGCATCATCGCCTCCCTCGATGATCGCTGCGCTCGTTTTGGCGTGGGCGACATGGTCACCTAGAAAACGAATGTCCTCGGAAATTCAATGTAGGCGCTGTTCTTCGCCCTCTCGGCGACGATCGAGCATCCTCGTAGCGGGAAGTAGATGCCAGTCTCCTGATTCCGTGGAACGCAGCGCGTCCATGATTGAAACGGGTCGGATCAGAGCGGTGGGCGTGGCGACGCTGCCACCGGCAAACTTTTTCGATGTTCACGGCGATATACCCTTCCGATCAGCAGCCAGCCTCTGCGCTTCGGCGATCTGCGCGGCGGTCATCTTCTTTGCAACGAGTTCGCGGTTGCGAACCGCCTTGTCGCGGTCCTCCTTCTTTATGGCGGAGCCGGATGCGGCGATATTGAACGATACGTGCGCTTGGACCAAGCTCCGCGGCACGCCCTGTCCGTTGGCGTACATGGCGCCGAGATCGTTCTGCGCGCTGGCATCGCCCTGGTCAGCAGCACTTCGAAACAGCTTCGCCGCCTCGCTGTAGCTCTGCCGCACGCCCTCGCCGCCGAAGTACATTACTCCCAGTCCTCGCTGACCGCTGGCATCGCCCTGTGCGGCGGCTTTCCGGAACCAAGCATCTGCATTATTGCTTTCACCCATAAACCCCGAAAGCGGCCGGCCGTCGATGCCCGTCTCCCCTGACAGTCCTCCGCCTATTTGCTCTACGGGGTAGGGAGCGCCTGCGAAGCTTACCGAATTGAACAATCCAAAATCAAGGAGTCCCGAAGCGTTATTGGTTATATACCATCCGTAATTCACCCCACCCCCGACGCTGCCAGGAAAGAGGACGTTACCGCCGATCGATCACAGCTCGCCAACGTCGCGTCCCAGGCGAAGAGCGTCCTTGGTGCTGACCATCTCGATGTCGTCGCCGATCGCGGCTACTTCAACAGCACCGAGATTCTGGCATGCGAGCAAGCCGATGTTACGGTGACGTTGCCGAAGCCAATGACATCGGGTGCGAAGTCGGAAGGCCGCTTCGGCAAGCAGGACTTCGTCTACCTGCCGACCGAGGATGTCTAGCGCTGTCCAGTAGGCGAGAAGCTCACCTACCGCTACACCAACGTGGATGATGGCAAGACGCTACGCCGCTATTGGACAACGGCATGTCCGAGCTGCCCGCTCAAATCTCAATGTACGAAGGGACCTGAGCGGCGCATCACCCGATGGGAGCACGAGCATGTGCTCGAAACCGTGCAACAGCGTCTCGATAAGAATCCGCAAGCGATGCGGGTGCGCCGCGAGACCGCCGAGCATCCTTTCGGCACGCTCAAAATCGGATGGGTGCGACACACTTCCTAATGAAGACGCTGCCGTGCGTAGCCGCCGAGATGGCCCTACACGTGCTGGCCTACAATCTCACCTGCGTCATGAACATCATGGGGATCCAACCGCTCATGGCGGCAATGCGGGCATAGTCAAATCTAAAAATAGCCGCAGATCGCCAACTCACAGAGTCGACTTGTCTCTGTACTTCATGCCTTTTGACCCGAAGGAGACCTCAATGGGGACAAAAGCCGCCGCTGAACTTTTCCATTTGATTACTTCGGAAGCCGGGGCTTCTGGTGCGGCAGCCCGCTATCGTCGATATCGAAATCTGGATCGAAGAGCGTCTTGCCCTGCGCGCCGAGAAAGGTTGGCTGCGCTTTGATCCACTCGCTTGGCTTCATCTCCTTAGCGTAGGCGACGAGCCGCGCTTCCAGATCGCTCACGATCTCAGGATATCGATCTGCGAGGTTGTGCTGTTCGCCTGGGTCCTCCGAAAGATCGAAGAGCTCTGTCCTGCCGGGAAACAACGCGATCTTGACCAGCTTCCAATTGCCTTTACGGATCGCGCCGCGAAAGGCCTGTACCCGTCCGACCGACGCCGCCTTGATTGACGGTGGCCTTTGCTGAAGCGTGTGACCTTAAGGCTAGCTTTAAGGTCGACAGATGCGGGTTGAGGTTCTTGACGGGGTCGAACGGCGGCGACGGTGGTCGTCCGACGAGAAGATGCGGCTTGTGGAAGAAACGCTGGTGCCAGGCGCGAAGGTTTCCGAGGTCGCTCGGCGGAACGGCGTTTCGGCAAGTCTTCTTTTCACCTGGCGCCGACAAGCGCGGGCGATCGAAGCCCCGGCCGCGGTCGTGCCGCGCTTTGCGGCCGTGCGGATCGCCGGGCCGAACCCGGTGGCGGCCATCGCGAAGCCACCATCCGATGAACCCCCACAGTCGCGGCCGGCGACGTCAGGCCGAAGCGGTCTGATCGAGATCAGTCTCGGCGGCGGTCGGCGAGTGCGGGTTGATGCGAATGTCGACGCTGCAGCTTTGGCGCGGGTTCTCGACGTGCTGGAACGGCGATGATTACGGTCCCTGGCAACGTACGAGTTTGGCTCGCGACCGGCCACACCGATATGCGCCGCGGATTCCGAGCCCTTGCTCTTCTGGTTCAGGAGACATTGAAGCGGGACCCTCATGCGGGCGATCTCTATGTCTTCAGAGGCCGTCGCAGTGACTTGATAAAAATCATCTGGCACGATGGGCAAGGTGCGTGCTTGTTCACGAAGCGGCTTGAGCGCGGGCGCTTTTTGTGGCCCGCGATGACGGATGGTGTTGTGACGATCAGCGTCGCACAGCTCTCGTATCTTTTGTCCGGAATCGATTGGCGGATGCCCCAAGAAACCTGGCGGCCACAAGCGGCCGGGTGAAACGTGACGAATTGACTCACGCGGCGGAACCAGCGCGATTTTTTGCGACGAATCTGATTGAACCTGCCTTGTGGCAATGCCTTCCGATCCGCTCCCCACAGACCTCGCCGCTGCGCATGCGATGATCCTGGCGCAGCGCGAAATGCTGACGATGGCGAGGAGCGAAGTGACCGTTGGCAGGCTTGAGATCGAGCGGCTGAAGCTGATGCTGGCCAAGGCTCGTCGCGAGCAGTTCGGGCAATCATCCGAACGCGGCAAGCAACTTATTGAGCAGCTCGAGCTCGCCATCGAGGACCTCGAAGAGACGCAGGCCGAAGTAGAGACCAAGGCCGAGATGGCGGCTCCGGAGGCGACCAGGGAAAAACGTGCCCGCACTCCGCGGCCGCCGCGCAAGCCACTGCCGGACAATCTGCCGGTCGAGCGGATCATCGAACCGCCGCCCTGCACCTGCGGTAAGTGCGGCGGTGTTCGGCTGCGCAAGCTTGGCGAAGTGGTGTCGAAAACATTGGAATGCGAGCCGCGGCGCTGGAAGATTATCGAGCACGTGCGGGAGAAGTTCTCATGCCGGGACTGCGAGGCGATTACCGAGCCGCCGGCGCGGTCCCACCCGATCCCCAGGGGATTTGCCGGCCCGAGCCTCCTGGCGATGGTGTTGGTCTCAAAGTTCCTTTTGCATCAGCCGCTGAATCGTCAGAGCGACACCTATGCGCGCGAGGGGATCGATCTTGACGTCTCTACGCTTGCCGACCGGGTCGGTGCCTGCGTGGTGGCGCTGGACCCGATCATTCAGGCCCTGTGGGCCCATGTCCTGAGCGCAGAACGGATCCATGCCGACGATACGACAGTGCCGGTGCTGGCGAAGCGCAAGACCGTGACGGGTCGGATCTGGACCTATGTCCGCGACGATCGGCCGTTCGGCGGCAAGGATCCGCCCGCGGCGGTCTTCCGTTACTCGCGCACTCGCGCCGGCGAGCATCCCCAGGAACATCTCGCCAGTTATGTCGGCATCATGCAGGCCGATGCGTTCGCGGGCTTCAATCCCCTCTACGACGCCAAACGGCGGCCCGCTCCGATCATCGAGGCGGCCTGCTGGAGCCACGGCCGCAGGTACTTCTTCAAACTGGCAGCGGACACTAAAGCGCCTATCGCGATTGAGGCGGTGCGCCGCATCGACGAACTGTTCGAGATCGAGCGTACCATCAACGGCATGACGCCGGAGCAGCGCATCGCGGTGCGCCAGGCAAAATCAAAGCCGCTCGTCGCCGATCTTGAAGTCTGGTTGCGCGCACAACTGGCACTCCTCTCCTCTAAGAACGATACTGCCAAGGCGATCAACTACAGCCTCACCCGCTGGAAGGCATTCACCCGCTTCCTTGAGGACGGTCGCATCTGCCTCTCAAACAACGCAGCGGAGCGTGCGGTCCGCTGTGTGGCTGTCGGAAGAAAAAACTGGACCTTCGCGGGGTCCGACGCAGGAGGGCACCGGGCAGCTGCAGTTTATTCCCTTGTCCAGACCTGCAAGCTCAACGACGTCGATCCCCAGGCATGGCTCGCCGACGTACTGGCCCGTCTGCCGGATTACCCCGCGAACAGGATTGTCGATCTTCTGCCGTGGAATTGGAAAGCGGCGCGCCTCGCGATCGCTGCCTAACCAGCCCGCGAGCGATGGGGACGGTCCGCCTGCGGCACTGGCCGGGTGCATACTTTGTTCTCGGCATCACTCTCGTATGTCTTGCCGGTCAGCTTCTCGATCAGCTTGAAGTCGAGCGGCGGCACTAGCGTATCGATCGCCGGCAATTGATTGAGGAAGGCGAGCGCTGCGGGGGACGTCATGCCGTTGTGTAGGACTTCGGTTTGGGCTGCGATCGACTGTTGCTCGATCTTGACCTTGGCGGCTTGTTCGACGGCGCCAATTCGCGTTTTTGTCATGCGTCGGAGTTCAGTGCGCCGGCCGATTCGTTGCGGCTGTACCATGCGGCCGAGATCGATGGCTGGAAGGCTCTTGGGATACCGAGTTCTTTGCAGCGTTCGGCGATTTGCTTGTTAGCCTCGACGACTGTTCGTTGGCGCAGCGCGCGATCTCGCGCCAGACAGCGTCTTGATCCCAATCATAGATGGCGCCGATTTGCTATTCGACGTCAGTGAGCAACTCGTTGTCTCAGGTGGTGGATTCGGGCGGCGTCAGCAGCGCTCGCAAGGGGGGTCGGTGCCGTAAATCAGACTGACGATCATCGCCCGGATGGCCGCCGGCCGCCGTCCCGCGAGAAGATCGAAGTTGTTAAAGGGCACTCACGACGTTCTTAAGACGAGCCATAACCACCGGAAGCGCTGGCTGCCCCTGCTGCGCCAATCGCCACACTGCCGTGCTGGCCGGGCCCAGGTACGCTGCCACCAGCGCCGACGCAGCACACGGGCGAAGATGACCCTGGCTGTGTTCGTCCGGAAATCGCGGTCTATTCAATCAGCACGTCTGCGCGCAATAGGAACCTTCCGGGATGGTCAATCCGATGGCCTTGGCGGTCTTGAGGTTGACCACTAGTTCGTGCTTGGTCGGGAGCTGGACCGGCAGGTCGGCCACCTTGGCACTGCGGAACAGGCGATCGATGTGGGTCGCGGCTCGCGGCGATACAGGTCGCTGAATATTCGACCCATAAGACAAAACCGCCCGCGGCTGCGAGTTTCCGTTCGACGTGGGATGGCCGGCAGCCGATCCTGTGCCGCCAGCCGGATGATCGCATCGCGGTATGCGCCGACGACCGGCGGGGGCACGAATGCACGAAATAGGAGTCCCTCTAGGGTTCCGGGCGGGCTGGGATCGGGAACTGAACCCTGGTTCATAGGATGGGCGCTGATAATGATGATTCCGAGCGCTCTGGCAGCGAGCGGCGAAGCGAAACGCACTTTTTTTTGTGAATGCCTGGTATTGCAGCGCGCTCGCGCGCGACCCTCGACCGGGTTGGGCGTCTCCAAGTACCTTTTCAATTCGGCGCGCGCCCTGGCGCTGATCGGACCATGGCCGGCGAGGGGGCTGGGTGATCGCGACCACCCCATCGTAGAATGCTTGGTGAGGGGGATCATGGCGCGTGCTCCACGATCCAGGCCGGCACATCGATGTAGTAGAGGCTATCAACGTCCAATTGCTCGTCTTGTACTTGCGGCAACACGACGTAGCTGAACGTGAACGCGCTAAACAGCGTTCTGAGTTTGACGATCGGTTGTCTTTGATCGAGATGCCACCACATGATCACTTCGCTTTGCGTTTTTTCGCCGCGCAAGCGTTGTCGATCGATTGGCAGATACCGTGTGAATCTGCAAATGAGAGTTGGCCTGTAGCCAAACGCCAAGCAGCAATCCACCGGCGCGTAGTTACCTCGCGCTTATGCCGCAACAAGAACAACGATGGAATCCAAACGCCGAACACTTTAATCGGATAACCTACTGTTCCGCCTTCACGTGTGATCAGCATGAGATCAATCCAGCTTGTAGCGTAGATCGAACACAGCGTTCGCTTCATCTTCCGTCAGCTTGAGGCCAAGCAGCATGTTGAGCGCTTGCTTCTCGATCAGCTTGATCAGCCCGACGCGCGTTGGCTCATCGATGATGATCAGCATCTCGTCATCGCGGATATTGACGCGACGGTTTGAAGGCGGAAGGTTTCTCATGGCTTACAACCAATCGGCTCAGATTGATCGAGGTGCCAGCGCATTGTTCATGCTCCCATCCACCATTCAAATTGCGTTTTGCAGATGCGCAAGTACGCATAGTTGGTTTGGTTCTTGAAGATCGCGTTTTTGGCGCCGCCAGGAAACCACCATCTGCCAGCGCTAAGTCGCCACTCTCGGCACCACCACAGAACGCGAAGACGGCCGCACCACGTGACGCCGCACTCGTGATACAGCCAATATTCGCCAGTTTTGGGATGACGAAACCACTCGCCCCACTCGTTGCGAATGTACGGAATGTTGATGTTCCAGCGCATCATTCATCTCGCTTTAGGATTCGCACGGGAATGTGCATCACGCTGATATTGCTGTGCTCGCAAATCCTTTAAGCACCGATGATCACCACCGTACCGCGTGCATGCGCTGCGGCCGGAATACATCCGCCGGCACAGCATTCCGTCGAGCGGCTCGCAGTTCAGAGTCTCAACGAAGTCAAGCATGAACTTGTGCGCCCAATCTTGCGTGTAGTCGCAATGGCAGCAAATCCAGCCTTTGCGCGTGGCAACGAGATCGCGATCACCACCGCCGTCGTGGCCGGGACAGGTGAATGGATGAAACCGCCCATCATGCTGAAAGCGGTTTAGCGCATCGACTTGCTCAGCCGACCATGGTGCTTTGATTGCGCTCATATCAGCACCACAACAAGCCATCGATGTCGGCCCAAAATCGCTTGTGATGCTCATAGCTTTGCCAAGCTGCCGCAGAATCGGCGATGACGTAAGCGAGCGCTTCCCAATAAGCTGATCTGCTCATGGCATGAGGCCCGGATCGCGCGGCGGATCATCGAGGCCTTCGCCGCGCACAGTGACTTCCTTGAAATCAGGATCATCGACGCGCAGTGGCGGCACACCCAAATCGGCAGCAACATCGCCAGACGAATCGGTGACAGTCGTGTCATCTGCCGCAGCAACATCGCGCGCATCATCAGGCTTTGCGCGCTTATCCTCTTTGTCGCTCTGCACGAGGCGCAACTGCACGACCTTGCGCTCATCCTCGGCGTCGCTCTCATAGGATTTGCCGGTCAGCTTCTCGATCAGCTTGAAGTCGAGTGGCGGCATGAGCGCATCGATCGGCGGCAGTGAATTGAGGAACTCGATGGCTGATGGCGACGACATGGCGTTCGACAGAATCTCAGTCTGCGCTTGGACCGAGACCATTTCGATCTTGACCTTGGCGGCATGTTCGACTGCATCGATCTGCGTCTTCGCCATGCGCCGCAGTTCGACGCGCCGGCTCAGCACAGCGCTCTCATTGCGGCCGTACCATGAGGCTGTGATCGAGGGCTGGAACGCTTTCGGGATACCGAGTTCTTTGCAGCGCTTCGCGATCTTGGCATTACACTCGCGCAGGTACGCGCTTGCAGCGGTCGCGATCTCGCGCCAGACCTTATCGTTGTCCCAATCGTAGATGGCGCCGATCTGTTTTTCGAAGTCGGCGAGCAACTCGTTGTCTCAGGTGGTGGATTCGGGCGGCGTCAGCAGCGCGCGCAAGGAGGCGAAATCGATCAGCGTCCGCTTGCCGATCTTGGCCGTTCGCAGCTTCTTTGTGACCGCCAGTCGATGCAGTGTCGTCCGGCTCAAACCACTGAGCCGCTGCGCTTCTCGGATCGTGACGGTGAGGGGATCGCGCGGGGCGGCGCCGCCGCCGGTGGCACCTGACCGACGCTCTGCGTCGGAAAGGCCTGTCGACATGATGCCCATGGTAGCCGCCGGCTGTTTCTAACTGACAACGACGGCGATCTATAAATACCCCGAGATTTCCAAAGTCACGCGCCAGGATTGGCGCCAATTGGCGCCAAATCCGTGCTCACTTGCGGCGTCCGAGAGCGCGTCGGACAAGGCTAAAGTCGAGCACCCTGGTGCTTGCCTTTGCCACGGCCGCGATGATGGTCGTTGTGCCTTTGTGCGGCCAGTCAGGCACGTGATGACGAATCAGTTCTTGGGCGTGGCGCTGAGCCTCTGTTTTTGGCTCTGGCATATGTTCCTCTGCAGGAGCCGGCAGATTCTGCAACAAGCCCGGCCAAATCCGAGCGACATCGGTGCGCCTCACATAGCGGAACAGCCACCCGCGCGGTGTTACCACCCTAGGACGATCAGGCTCGGGCAAGAGAACTGCGCGCGGGACGTAAATGTGATCCGGCCCATACAGCGCTTCCTCGGAACGCAACACCTCGGGGGACGTGATGGTCTCGACGGTATCGACGATCTTGCTGGTGTCGAACGCGGACGCAGCGGCGCTGTCGGAAAATATCAACCATCGCTCGGTCACCGGCAGCACTGGCGGCGCGCTGCTCGATATCAAGCGCTCGCGCATCGCCTGCCATCCCGGCAATGCCGTAAGCCGTTCGCCCAAAAGTCGCCGCAGTTCATCGAGCCGCAGCAACTCCATGTCGGGCGTCAATGCCGGCCGCGCTTGCTCAGCGGCCTCGCGGCTCTTACGCTGTGTCATGCCGCTGGCCCTACTCGAGTGGGCGATTTCCCCTGAAGGGCCGGATGGCGTCACCCATCCGGCCTTTTCAATGGTGACGCGTTACGACGCGTTGCGCAACCGCACCACCGCGGCAGTCATCGACGGCCGATCGCAAAAGTCAGCCCACGCCTGCATCAACTGGCGGCGCTTCTCGAACAGGTCGCCGCGCCGATAGGCGGCCTCGACTTTGTTCTCAATGGTGTGGGCCAGCGCCATCTCCCCCACCTCGGCGGGGAACGACGTACACTCGGCCGCCCAATCGCGGAAACAGCTTCGGAATCCGTGCACGGTGTAGCGGCCAAAACCCATGAGATCGAGCACCACGAGCATCGCGGAATTGCTCAGCGGCTCGCCGGCGCGCATGCCCGGAAATACGACATCGCTGCCGCGGATCGCCTGCATCGCCTCAACCACCGCGATCGCCTGCCGCGACAGCGGCACTCGTAATTCGCCGCCGGTCTTGGTGCGCGGAATCGTCCACACCCGCGATGCAAGGTCGACGTGCCGCCAGATCATCGGCGGCGCATCGGCGCGCTTCTGGCCGATCACGTCGCCAGTGCGACACGCATTGAGGATCACGAATTCGAGCGCCCGCGCCGCTATGCCGCCTTGGGCGCGAAGCTTGACCATGAAGTCGCCGATCTCGGGATAGGGCAGCGCCTCGTGATGCTTCACATGCTTCGCGCCACGCGCAGGGAAGATGTTGGCGATGTGGCCGCGCCAGCGGGCCGGATTGTCGCCCTGCCGCAACCCGAGGGCCTTGGCGAAATCAAGAATGTTCTCGATCCGCTGGCGCACCCTGGTCGCGGTCGGCCGCTTGGAATACCAAAGCGGTTGCAGAATCGCCCGCACGTGCTCGGTGTCGACCGCGTCGACCGCGACCTCGCCGATCGCCGGGAAGACGTAGGCGTTCAGCGTCGAATGCCATTGGTTCCGGTGCTTCGCGTTGACCCACGTGTGTTCGTGGTTTGCGATGTAATCCTGAGCGCACGCTTTGAAGGTCTTGCGTGGCCCAACGCTCTGCCCAGCCCGCGCGCGCTTGCGTTCGTCGACCGGGTCGAGGCCCTTGCGGATTTGCGTTTGCTCATCGTCGCGCTTCTGCCGGGCGCCAGCGAGGCTAACATCGGGATAGGAGCCGAGGCCGGACCATCGTGCTTTGCCATTGAGCGTGAAACGATGAATCCATGAGCGCACGTGGGCGTCGACGATTTGCAGATAGAGGTGGTCGTCAACCCAATGCCTGCCCGGCGTGGTGAAATGCTCGATCTCTTTCGCGGTAAGTCGCTTTGCCATTTCGTCCGCCTAAACTACAAGAAAACCTACAAGTAGGCTGCGGCATAGAGAGGCACAAGGTGTTACCGTCGGAAACACAAAAGTTCCCGTGGATAGGGTATTTCTAGCGGATCTTGATACAACGTGAAACACTGAGAAACAGCATCTTGACGGAGAGCCCGGAATCCATAACCACTGACCGAGGAGTATGGATTCCGGGCTGCCTCGCTGCGCTCGGCCCCCGGAATGACGGGTTTTGTTTCAGTACGGCCTTGTCTCAATACGAAATCTTGATCGGAAGCTTTTTCGCTTGCTCGATCCATTGCTCCACGGTCGGAACTGACGGTAACAGACGGCAGAGTTTGCGTTTGGCAT
The DNA here is from genome assembly GCA_963787675.1 of uncultured Alphaproteobacteria bacterium. GTDB lineage: Bacteria > Pseudomonadota > Alphaproteobacteria > Rhizobiales > Xanthobacteraceae > JAJPKK01. The sequence goes on from CAWBDV010000006.1 coordinate 252,407, forward strand.
TCGCCTCCGCCATTTTCTTCGCGAGTTTGGCGGGACTACGAAACTTCAGCTGGTTCACCGTCACGACGCCTGCCGCCTCCAGGAGCTCGGCGTATTCCGGCCCGACGCCTTTGATCCGCATGCGGTCGATCAAATTCGCAACCTGCAGCAATTCCTTCATGTCGATGTTGGTCTTTTCGGACAGTTGTTGGCGCCCCTTTGCGCTCTTGGCGTACTCCAACAGCTTCTCCGCCGTGCGGATTCCGACTGACTTGAGCTTGAGCTGCGTCGACGAAGCGATTCTTCCGTTGAGATGAGAGATCGGAAAAGTCATGAGAGCGCCCCGGCCATCAACCAATCATTTTCAAACGAACTGGCTGAGGCCCGGAATGGCCTCGACGATGGCATTGACATCATCGTCGCCGGCCTTCTCGCGCGCAAAGGCAATGAGTTCGTGGGTAACGCCCTGAATCTCGCCCATGCCCAGTCCAGCCGACATCAGCCGGCTGCCGACACCCATGACGCCACCCATGCTACCGAACAGTCCGCCGCCTTCGTTATGTGCGGCGGCGGCCGCCTCCGTTGCGCCCGGCAAACGCGCCATAAGTTCCTGCACTTTGTCGGCAGGACCCTCGGTACTCAAAAAATCGAGAATAATCCCCACAGCCCGTTCCGCCACCGAGCGCTCGATGCCAACGTTGGATACGATCCGGGTGACGAGTTCGTCCATGGCCTCCCCCGTTCGCTTCCGCGTCGTCGGCAATCCGCAAACCATATTGCGCACTACCGCAGAATTAAAACAAGGGTCCGTCGCATTTTGGCCACGACGTGTTGCAAACTCACAACGCTTGCGATCGCGATGATGACTTGGAGCAAAGGAGTCAGTCGCACTGCAGTGCTTCAGATCAAACAAACTGGAACACGCTGTGACTCCGTTGTTCACGCGGCGCTGATCCACGTGCGATGCTTTGATTCTTCAAACGATTTGCATGACGCGCCAGCGGGTGCCGATCAAAACCGCTCGCGCGCATTGGCCGCCGACACTATAAATGAATCCGAGCGCGGCGCTTGCCGCACCGGAATCTGAGGATGCCGCCATGTCCAATCCCGACCAGGACGGAAAAATCTTTGTCGGCAAAAGCGAAAAGCCGGAATTTCTGGTTCTCGGCTTCGGCAATCGCCATGGCCTCGTCACCGGCGCGACCGGCACCGGAAAGACGGTGACGCTGCAAACCATGGCAGAAGGTTTCTCGCGCGCCAGTGTTCCGGTGTTCGCGGCCGACATCAAGGGCGATCTGTCGGGCGTCGCCGCGCCGGGCGATGCCAAGGACGCATTCGTCAAGCGCGCCAAGGACATCGGCTTCGAATACGAGACCGATCAGTTTCCCGTGGTGTTCTGGGAACTGTTCGGCGAACAGGGGCATCCGATCCGCGCCACCGTGTTCGAAGTCGGTCCGCTGCTGCTGTCGCGCGTCCTCGGCCTCAATGACATCCAGGAAGGCCTTATCAACATTGTCTTCCGCTATGCCGACGATGCGTTCGGTAAGACCGATGCGGTCAACAAGGGGCTGATCGACATCAAGGATCTGCGCGAGGTGCTGTCCTATATCTCGACCTCCGACGAGGCGAAGGACATCGCGTCGCGCTACGGCAACATCGCGCCCGCAACGGTCGGCGCGATTCAACGTCAGATCCTCATCCTGGAGAACCAGGGTGGCGGCAAATTCTTCGGCGAGCCGGCGCTCGATATCCATGATTTCATGCGCAAGGATTCGCAAGGTCGCGGCACGATCAACATTCTCGCCGCCGACAAGCTGATGGAGAATCCGCAGCTCTATGCGACCTTCCTGCTGTGGCTGTTGTCGGAGATGTTCGAACAGTTGCCCGAGGTCGGCGATCTCGATAAGCCGAAGCTCGTGTTCTTCTTCGACGAGGCGCACCTGCTGTTCAGCGATGCGCCCAAGGCGTTGCTCGACAAGATCGAACAGGTGGTGCGGCTCATCCGCTCCAAGGGCGTCGGCGTCTATTTCGTCACCCAGAACCCGCTCGACATTCCCGACAAGGTGCTGGCGCAGCTTGGCAACCGCGTGCAGCACGCGCTGCGCGCGTTCACGCCCCGCGACCAGAAGGCGGTGAAGGCAGCGGCAGAGACGTTCCGCCCCAATCCGAAGCTCGACACCGCGAAGGTCATCATGGAACTCGGCAAGGGCGAGGCGCTGGTGTCATTCCTTGAGGGCAACGGAACGCCGTCGATGGTCGATCGCACATTGATCCGGCCGCCGTCGGCCCGCGTCGGGCCAGTCACGGCGGACGAGCGCAAGGCGATCATCGCGAAGAGCCCGTTCAAAGGCCGCTACGATCAATCTATTGATCCTGAGTCCGCTTATGAGATCCTGCGCCGGCGGGTTGGCGGCGTCGTCGAGCGTGACGGAGGTGCCGGAGCGCCCGCACCTGCCGACACCCCCGGCGGATCGGGCGGGATGCTGGACTGGCTCGGCAGCATCCTGGGCGGGATGTTCAATAGCCCATCGTCGGCAGGATCAAAGGGACGGAGTCGACGCATGTCCACCGGCGAGGTCATGGTGAAGCAGGTAGCGCGGACGGTCGGCTCCGAAGTGGGGCGCGCGGTCGTGCGCGGTGTGCTCGGCAGCCTCGGCGGAAAAAAATGATGGATGCGAAATCGAGGGATTGGCATGTCCGAGGTGAATAAGGCTCTTCCGAAAGTTTTGGCGCACATCGACGCCGACCTCGACAACAGTCTCGAGCGGCTGTTCCGCTTTCTGGCAATCAAATCGATCTCCACCGATCCTGCCTACGCGGACGAATGCCGGGTCGCGGCAACAAGTGTTGCCGCCGATCTCGCGACGCTTGGCGTCGCCGCCGAGGTCCATCCGACCGACGGCCACCCGGTGGTGCTCGGCAAGGCCAATTTCGCGCCGGGCGCGGAAGGCAGGCCGGTGCCCGATCGCAAGCGCGTCGTGTTCTACGGGCATTATGACGTGCAGCCGGTCGATCCGCTCGACCTGTGGCACACGCCGCCGTTCGAGCCGCGCATCGCAACGCTCGCGGACGGCCGCAAGGCGCATCGTCGCGCGCGGTGCCTGCGACGACAAGGGCCAGGTGATGACCTTCGTCGAAGCGTTGCCGCGCCTGGAAGGCAGTCACCGGCGGCGGTTCCGCTCGACGTGACCTTCGCTGATCGAGGGCGAGGAGGAAGTCGCGGCTCGAAGCACCTGCCCGGCTGGATCGCGGCGCACAAGGCCGACCTTGCGGCCGACATCGCGCTGGTCTGCGACACCGGCATGTGGGACTCGACGACGCCGGCGATCACCACGGCGCTGCGCGGCCTCGTCTACGAGGAGGTCACGATCAAGGCCGCCGACCGCGATCTGCACTCCGGCCTGTTCGGCGGCGCCGCGCAGAATCCGATCCGCGTGCTGGCGAAGATCATCGCCGCACTGCACGACGACAACGGCCATGTAACGATTCCGGGGTTCTACGACGGCGTGAAGGAACTGCCCGCCGACGTGAAGCAAGGCAATGGGAAGGGCTCGGCCTCACGGCGGAGAAATTTCTCGGCCAGGTCGGGCTTGAGCGTACCGGCCGGCGAGCAAGGCCGGCTTGTGCATCGAGCAGATCTGGTCGCGGCCGACCTGCGACGTGAACGGCATCTGGGGCGGCTATACCGGCGAGGGCGCCAAGACCGTGATCCCCGCCGAAGCCTCCGCCAAGATCTCGTTCCGCCTGGTCGGCCAGCCAGGACCCGGTGAAGATCCGCGAGGCCTTCCGAGCGTTCGTGCATGGCACCGACCTGCCGGCCGGACTGCAAGGCCGACGTTCAAGGGCCACTCCGGCGCTCCCGCGATCGCACTCGACTGGGACCTGCCGCAGCTCGCCGCAGCGCGCGCCGCGCTGACGGAGGAATGGGGCAAGGAGGCGCTGCTGATCGGCTCCGGCGGCTCGATCCCGATCGTCGGCGATTTCAAGCGCCTCGTCGGCCTCGACACGCTGCTGATCGGCTTCGGCCTCGACGACGACCGCATCCATTCGCCGAACGAGAAATACGATCTCACGAGCTTCCACAAGGGCACGCGCAGCTGGGCGCGCGTCCTCGCCGCCCTCGCGGCGTGAGCATGCACTGAGCCGTAGGGTGTGCAAAGCGCGGACCCATCCGCGCGTGCGCACCGACCGCGTGGGCACGAACCGCGTGGGCACGGCGGCACGACTGCCTTCGCAAAAATTTCAAGGCCTCGGCCGCCTTCGCCCACCCTACGATGCTTCGCTTACGTGTTGATCATCCGCAGGTGAGCGAGCGGTCGATCAGCCGGCAATGATTGATCGGCCGGCCCTCGGCATTGAACAGCGTGCCGACCCAGATATTGCCGGTGCGATCCCACACCATGTAGGCGAAGCCCGCGTACGTCACGGAATTGACGACGGGCAGCCCGTTGATGACTTCGCCGGCCACGCTCATGGGCGGCACGCGGGAAAGCTCGTCGCCGCCGGTGCCGACCACGAGCTGCGGCGGGCGCCGCCCGCCAAAGTCCACGGCCTGGAAGAAATGGATGTGGCCCGCGAGCGCCATGCGCACGCCGGCCGGCATGATGGCGCCGAACGCGAGCTCCTGCACCTTGTTCTCGACCTCGTTCACGGGTTGCGGCCCGTAGCTGCTGCGCATCGCGTTGAAGGGACGATGCGCGACCATCCAGGATTCCGCCGGCACCTTCGCGATGACCTGCTCGAACTGGCTGCGCAGCAGGTCCGCCATTGGGTTCATGTCGTCGTGCGGATCTTCCGCAGCCGCACCATCGACGACGACGATGCCGAAGGCGCCGAGCCGCGCGACAAAAATGCCGGTGAAATCGCGGCATGCCGCTTCGACCGGATCGCGGTCGAGGAAACGCATGAAGCCTTCGCCGGCACGGTTGCAGTCTTCGTGATTGCCGCGAACCATGATCCACGGCGCCGCCGCGAACAGCGGCGCCGCCGGATCGAAGAAGTCGGCATTCCAGGCGTCGAAGCCGTAGCCCCACGGACTGTTGGCGCAGCCGGTGTTGGCGGCTGGGCAGGGTGTCTCGCGATAATGATAGTCGCCCACGTGAATGACGAGATCGGGCCGTGCGGTCGCCGCCGCCGCGGTGATGCGCGGAAACGGCCACGCCGCCGGCTCGTTGCAGTCCTGCATCGTGCGGCGGTCGAGCCGGCAGCCGGTGTCGCCGAACACCATGATGCGTTGTGGGTCGCGCTTTGCGAGCGGCAGCACCTTGCCGTCGAGCACCGCCGCGATCGCACCCGGCGGCACCTCGACCTCGCAACCGCGCACCGGAAACTTCGCCGGCTTGACGTTGGCCATGGGTTGCTCGGGGTCGGAGCGCACGCGCATCGGCACCGGCGTGCCGTCGAACATCACCGCCGGGCAACTCTCGTCGGTGATGGCGCGCACGGTCGAGGTGCCGTCCGGCCCGAGTTGAACCCATTGCGCGAAGATCTTTGCGTGCGCGCCTCCTTCCCAGGCAACGAGAGCAAGCGCGGCGAATGCGGCAACGGCGGCGCGACGGCAAGACACGGTCATGGCAATTTCAATCCCTCAGGCCACACAATCTCGGCGGCCCGCGGAGGTTCGCGTGGGCCGCTCTATCGTTTATCCGCACACCCCGGCCGCGGGGAACCGGAAAAGTGCAGAGTGGTCAACAATTCCGCGCATAATGACACCACGAAGCTGCATGAGTGCGGTGCGTGCGTGCCCCGAAGTTTCAGTGCGGCTTGACCCCTCGCGCGCCTGCCACCTATAGCTTCGGCCATGTCCGAACTGCCCGCCCATATGCGCCCCGACCGATCGTTCCAGGGCCTGATCCTCACCCTGCAGCGATTCTGGGCGGATTATGGCTGCGTCATCCTGCAGCCGTACGACATGGAGATGGGCGCCGGCACCTTTCACCCGGCATCGACCTTGCGCGCGCTCGGGCCAAAGCCGTGGAATGCCGCCTATGTGCAGCCGTCGCGCCGGCCGAAGGATGGCCGCTATGGCGAAAATCCCAACCGGCTGCAGCACTATTACCAATACCAGGTGATCCTGAAGCCCTCGCCGCCCGACCTCCAGGCGATCTATCTCGACTCGCTTGCGGCGATCGGCCTTGACGGCGCCGTCCACGACATCCGCTTTGTCGAGGACGACTGGGAGAAGTCCGACGCTCGGCGCGTGGGGCCTCGGCTGGGAGTGCTGGTGCGACGGCATGGAGGTGTCGCAGTTCACCTATTTCCAGCAAGTCGCGGGCTACGAATGCGCGCCGGTCTCCGGCGAGCTGACCTATGGGCTGGAGCGGCTCGGCTGCTATTTGCAGGGCGTCGACCGCATCATGGACCTCAACTTCAACGGCCGCGAGAACGGCAAGGTCACCTATGCCGACGTCTTCCTGCAGGCCGAGCAGGAATTCTCCCGGCATAATTTCGAATTCGCTGACACCGAGATGCTGTTCGAGCAGTTCAAGATGGCGGAGACTGCGTGCCGCAAATATCTCGAGGCCGGCTGGGCGGACGCCGTGCACACGCATCATCTGATGGCGCTGCCCGCCTACGACCAGTGCATCAAGGCAAGTCATGTGTTCAATCTGCTGGACGCGCGTGGCGTGATCTCGGTGACCGAGCGGCAGAGCTACATCCTGCGGGTGCGCGAACTCGCCAAGGCCTGCGGCGACGCCTGGCTCAAGACCGCCGGCGGCGGCGCGGCGTGATGACGGTCGCCGGGGTGGCCGTGCAGTGATGTCGGGCGCCGTTCCGCCGTTGACCACATGAACGCACGTCGTTGATCGGAAGGAGAACCAAGATGGAAAAGGGCGCAGTGGCCGGAACGCAGCCGATCGGCGTCAATGTCGAAGCCGGCAAGGACTATTGGTGGTGCGCATGCGGCAAGTCGAAGAAGCAGCCATTCTGCGACGGCTCGCACAAGGGCTCGGCATTCTCGCCGGTGCAATGGAAGGCTGACGCCTCGAAGCAGGTTTGGTTCTGCGCCTGCAAGCAGACCGCAACGCAGCCCTTCTGCAACGGCGCCCACAAAGCCCTCGCCGCGGGAGGGTGAAGGACCATAATGCCCGATCTGTTGCTTGAATTGTTCTCCGAGGAAATTCCGGCGCGCATGCAGGCGCGCGCGGCGGAGGATTTGCGCAAGATGGTGACGGACCGGCTGGTCGATGCCGGGCTCGTCTACGAAGGTGCGGCGGCGTTCGTGACGCCGCTACGGCTCGCGCTGACGGTGCAGGGCATTCCCGCGCGCCAGCCCGACCTCAAGGAGGAGAAGAAGGGGCCGCGGGTCGGCGCGCCCGACAATGCGGTCGCGGGCTTTCTGCGCAGCGCAGGGCTTGCCTCGCTTGCCGAGGCGACGATCCAGAAGGACCCGAAGAAGGGCGACTTCTATGTCGCGCTGATCGAAAAGCCCGGGCGCGCGACGGTCGACGTGCTCGCCGAGATGCTGCCGATCATCATCCGCACCTTCCCGTGGCCAAAGTCGATGCGCTGGGGCGAGCGCTCGGCGCGGCCGGGCGCGCTGCAATGGGTGCGGCCGCTGCATTCGATCATCGCGACGTTCGGGCCGGAGACCGAGGAGCCGGAGATCGTGCGCTTTGCGATCGACGGGATCGCGGCGGGCGACGAGACGCGCGGCCACCGCTTCCTCAGTCCAGCGCCGTTCCGCGTCAAACGCTTCGACGACTACGTGACCAAGCTCGAAAAGGCGAAGGTCGTGCTCGACCCGGCGCGGCGCAAGGAGATCGTGCTCCACGAGGCAAAGCACCTCGCCTTCGCGCAGGGCTACGAATTGGTCGAAGACCAGGCGCTGCTCGACGAAGTTGCCGGCCTCGTCGAATGGCCGGTTGCGCTGATGGGCTCGTTCGACGAAGAGTTTTTGCGCATTCCGCCGGAGGTGATCCGCACCACCATCCGCGTCAACCAGAAGTGCTTCGTCGTCCGCCACGCCCACCCTCCCCTGCACCCTCCCCTGGAGGGGGAGGGTCGGACCGCCGCAGGCGGTCCGGGGTGGGGTGGCAGCGCCGCCGCACGTTCAGCCTCAGGGTCCGTTGCACCGCCGTCACCCCCACCCGACCGCTACGCGGCCGACCTCCCCCCTCCAGGGGGAGGTGAAGCAGGAGCGCTTGCCAACAAATTCATTCTCGTCTCCAACATCGAGGCGAAGGACGGCGGCGGCGCGATCATCGCCGGCAACGAGCGCGTGATCCGCGCGCGTCTTGCCGACGCGAAGTTCTTCTATGAGTCCGATCTCAAGACGCGGCTCGAAGACCGGCTGCCCAAGTTCGAGCACATCGTGTTCCACGAAAAGCTCGGCACCCAGGCCGAGCGCATCGCGCGCATCGCGCGCATCGCCGCCGAGCTTGCGCCGCTCGTCGGTGCCGATGTGGAGAAAGCCAGGCGTGCGGCGCGTCTGTGCAAGGCGGATTTGCTGACCGACATGGTCGGCGAATTTCCCGAGCTGCAGGGCCTGATGGGCAAATACTACGCCCGCGCTCAGGGCGAGGACCCGAGCGTCGCCGCCGCCTGTGAGGAGCACTACAAGCCGCTCGGCCCCGCCGATCGCGTGCCGACCGATCCGGTGTCGGTCGCCGTCGCGCTCGCGGACAAACTCGACACGCTGGTTGGATTTTGGGCGATCGACGAGAAGCCGACGGGGAGCAAGGACCCGTATGCGCTGCGGCGCGCGGCGTTGGGAGTTATTCGAATCATTTTGGATAACAAGCTAAGATTCCAGATTGTGAAGCTAAGTAATCCTTCGCTTGTTGATGCCTACGTCAGAGCGCATTTAGACCGCTATTCAACTTTTGTCATGACGCAGGCTTTTGTCGATGCCGCACCGGTAGGTGGCCATCTCCGGGAACGATATAAAGATCGAATCGTTTCACACATTTCTCACGAAAACACGCTTGATGGTCATGCGGTGCAGGAATTGCGAACCGCCGAGTTCGAGCCTCCTCGCGTTCTTCGCCGATCGCCTCAAAGTCCAACTCCGCGAGCAGGGCGCGCGCCACGACCTCGTCGACGCTGTCTTCGCGCTCGAAGGTCAGGACGACCTGCTCCTCATCGTGCGTCGCGTCGAGGCACTGGGGCAGTTCCTCGATACCGAGGACGGCAAAAACCTGCTCGCGGGCTACAAGCGCGCGACCAATATCATTCGCATCGAGGAAAAGCGCGACAACACGGAATACACCGACGCGCCGTCCGACCAGCTGTTTCGGCAAGCGGAAGAATGGGAGTTGGCGGGTGCGATCGATGCCGCATCGGCCGAAGCGAGCGCGGCCGTCGCGCGCGAGGATTTCGCGGCTGCAATGAGCGCGATGGCGAAGCTGCGGCCGCATGTCGATGCTTTCTTCGACAAGGTGACCGTCAACGTCGACGATCCGCCGGTGCGCGCCAACCGGCTCAAGCTCCTCAATCAAATCCGCGCCGCGACCCGCGCCGTCGCCGACTTCTCCAAGATCGAGGGCTGAGTTTCCCGCACGCTCTGTGACAGCGGGCATGCCCTGCCGCAAAGCGTCGCCAGCTACGCCAACGCGATCGTGCCGCTCATGACCGGCACGCACGTGCCGCCGATGAAGGTCGCCACCACGACGCCGTCGCGCTTTTCGGCGGCGGCATCGAGCACGCTCGGGCGACCCATCACGACGCCCTGAGTGATCCGGCGCTCGAGGCGCAATGTCGGCTCAGGACGAAGCCGCGCCAGGAGGCCGATCAGCGCGACGTTGGCCGAACCGGTCGCGGGGTCTTCCGGGACGCCGTAGAGCGGCGCGAACATGCGCGCGTCGATGCCGCCCTCCTCCTGGACATAGAGGTGAATGCCGGTCGCGCGATCGACCGGAACGTGCTCAGCGAACACGTCCGTTCGTGGGCGCGCGGCAGCGAGAACGGCGCGGCTCTTGAGCTCGGCGAAGACGAACGGCGTCCCGCACGAGGCGATACAGGGAAGATGCGCGCGCGTTTCGATGTCATCTTCACCGACGCCACACGCCGCCGCAATGATCGCGGGCGCGATCGTCTCGCCGACCATAAGCGTTTGCGGTGCCGCAAGGCGCGCGCCGCTAATCTCCGATCCCGACCGCAGCAATTCGATGCGCACAAGGCCCGCCTTTTCCTCGAAGGTCATGGTGTCGCCGACGAACGGCCGCGCCGCGCTGTCGGCGGCGCGTGCCAGCACGAAGGCGGTGCCGACATTGGGATGGCCGGCGAACGGCAGTTCGGCGCGCGGCGTGAAGATGCGTACTGCCGCCGTATGCGCCGCATCCTGCGGCGGCAGCACAAACGTCGTCTCCGACAAATTGAACTCCGCCGCGATCGCCTGCATCTGCGACGACGTCAGCCCGCGTCCATCCGGAATAACCGCAAGCGGATTGCCGCCAAACTGGCGATCCGTGAATACGTCGACTGTAACGAAACCAAGATTCAATTTACGTTCCCCAGCACGCCGTGCAGCGACGTCTCACTCCCAGCGCAGTCAGTGCCGGACTACGCGCCCGGCAACGCCCCCTCGACGGCGGCGATGGCGAATGCGTAGGTGAGTGCGACCTCGCGCAGCCGATCGAAGCGGCCCGGCGCGCCGCCGTGGCCGGCGTCGAGATTCGTCTGCAGCAGAATCGGATTGTCGTCGGTCTTGCGGCTGCGCAGCCGCGCCACCCACTTCGCGGGCTCCCAATAGGTGACGCGCGGGTCGGTGAGGCCGGCAAGCGCCAGCATCGCCGGATAACGTTGCGCGCGCACATTGTCGTAAGGCGAATAGTCGCGGATCGTCGCGAAGGCTGTAGCATCGGTGATCGGATTGCCCCACTCCGGCCATTCGGGCGGCGTGAGCGGCAGCGTGTCGTCGAGGATCGAGTTGAGGACGTCGACAAAGGGGACTTCGGCGATCATCGCGCCGTAGAGATCAGGACGGGCATTGGCCACGGCCCCGATCAAAAGGCCGCCCGCCGAGCGGCCCTGCGCCACGATCTTGCCGGGCGCGGCGATCTTCTGCGCGACCAGAAACTCGGTCGCGGCGATGAAATCGGCGAACGTGTTCGGCTTGTTCGCGAGCTTGCCCTCGCGATACCAGCGCCAGCCCTTCTCCGTGCCGCCGCGCACATGGGCGATCGCGAAGACGAAGCCGCGATCGACGAGCGACAGCCGGTTCGCCGCGAACGCGGGCGAGATGGCGAAGCCGTAGGCGCCGTAACCGTAGACGAGCGTCGGCGCAGTGCCGTCGAGCGGCGTCGTGCGGCGATAGAGGAGCGACACTGGCACGGTTTCCCCGTCGCCCGACGGCGCCAAGAGCCGCCGCGTCACGTAATCCGCCGGATTGTGGCCGCTCGGAATCTGCTGGCGCTTGCGCAGCACGCGGCTGCGCGTCGCGAGATCGTAGTCCCAGATCTCCTCGGGCGTCGTCATCGAAGAATAGGAGAACCGCAGCGTGTCGGTCGCGAATTCGTAGCCGCCTTCGAGGCCGAGCCAATAGGCCTCCTCGTCGAACGCAATGGTGTGTTCCTCGCCGGTCGCGAGCCGCCGCACGACGATGCGCGGCAGGCCATCCTCGCGCTCGAGCACGATGAGCCAGTCCGCGAGCACCATGAAGGACGCGATGTAGACGCCGGGCCGGTGCGGCACGAGGTCTTGCCACTGCGCGCGGCCGCTCGCGCCGAGCGGCGCCCAGACGATCTTGAAATCCTCGGCGCCGTCGGCGTTGGTGCGGATGATGAGGGCGTCGCCGCCACGGAAGTTCGGATGATGCTCGACAGAATACCGCATCGACGGCTCGCGCGGTGCGACGAGCACCGGCTGCGCGTCGGGATCGGCGAGATCGATCAGCCAGCATTCGGTGGTTTCGTGATCGTGTACCGAAATCTCGGCGAAGCGGCGCGACTGCAATTCGCCGAGCGAGACGAAATAGCCGCCGCCTGGAGCCGGAAAAATCTCGACATCCTCGCTCGCCGGCGTGCCGAGGCGATGGCGATGCACGCTCGAGGGGCGATGCTGTTCGTCGACGTGAACGTAGTAAAACGCGCTGCGATCGCTCATCCACACGACCGCTCCCGAGGTTTCCGGCACTTCGTCGGCAAGGTCCGCCATGGCGGCGAGGTCGCGCACGCGGATGGTGAATAGCTCCGCGCCGGTGTCGTCCATGCTCCAGGCCAGGAGCTTGTGGTCGTGGGAGTGGGCAGTTCCCCCGAACCGAAAGAACGCTTTGCCCGCCGCAATCGCGTCGCCGTCGATCAGCGTCTCGGCCGTGCTGCCGTCGCGCGGCTCGCGGCACACCAGCGGATATTGGCCGCCATCGCGGTACCGCGTGAAATAGGAATATTGTCCATCAGGCGTCGGGACCCCTGCATCGTCCGGTTGGATACGACCTTTCATCTCGGCAAAGAGCGCCTCCTGCAGGGGCTGCGTCGCCGCGAGCATCGCATCTGCGTAGGCGTTCTCCCGTTCGAGGTGCGAGCGGATCGCGGGATCGAGCAGGGTCGGATCGCGCATGACAGCCTGCCAATTGGGGTCCCGCAGCCAGGCGAATTCGTCGGTCAGCGTGACCCCATGCCACCGCGCCGTTACCGGGCGCGCGGAAGCACGCGGCGCCTCCACCGGGGCAACCAGCATCAACTTGGTGGCGTGAGACTTCGGGGTGGCGCGCATCAGGCTCCCGGCGGTTTGGACGATCCTCAAGCCAAACAAACCATTGTCGGCGCTCAGAAAAATAAAATAATGCGTGCCGGCGCCTGTGCAAGTCACGTTTGACTGTGTCCCGGCCGCGACCGTTTCAAGGCGCCGTGAGCCGCCCAAAATGGACTGTCCAGCCAATAGACCGGCGGCGGCGGCGGAGTTTTCCAAATGAGTTAAACGGCGTTAGTTCGACCCTCTGTTCGTATAAAAACCCTCGCTACTTATGCTAAAGGCCTCAACTTTCTCCTATATTCTTGTGCAAACTTGAGGAACCCAGTAAATACCTCACAGGGGCGACATAATCTTCAGAAGCGAGCGGCCTTGCGTGAAAGAAGAAGCCGATCGCGCGCAACGATAGGCAGCCCCCGTGGGGAAAGTCATGAACGATAAAGTCGCCAGCAATTATATCGAGCTGACGGCCGGGATCGTGTCTGCCTATGTCAGCAATAATTCGGTAGCGGCGGCCGAAATACCAACGCTGATCGGACAGATTCATTCGGCCCTGGTGCGCGTTTCAAACGGACAAAGCGAAGCCGCCAACGAAGCGGCGAAACCCGCAATTGCCGTGAAGAAATCGATTACTCCCGACTACATCGTCTGTCTCGAAGACGGCAAGAAGTTCAAATCGCTCAAGCGTCACCTGCGCACGCAATACAACATGACGCCGGAACACTATCGCGAGAAATGGGGACTACCACCCGATTATCCGATGGTGGCACCGAATTATGCCGAGGCTCGCTCCCAGCTCGCGAAGCAGATGGGATTGGGTCAGCAGCGCAAGCGCCGCGCGCGCTGAAGTTGCGGCGTCGATTGTCGCGGCGCGAAGCTGCCGCGTCGTCGGCGCCGAATGAGGCTCACGCTCCTGCAACCGCAAGCGCGTTGCGGGCGTCTATCTTGATACGGCCCACCATCGACTTGAATCCGTTCGATCGCTGGGGCGTGAGGTGCTCGCGCAGGCCGAGGCGCTCGAACAGCGCTAGCGCATCGGTGTCGAGAATCCGCCGCGCCGGCTGTCCTGAGTAGAGCGCGAACAGGATCGCGATCAGCCCACGCACGATATGTGCGTCGCTGTCGCCGACAAAGCGCAGTACCGGCCCGGTGGTGCCGTCGGGCTCGACCTTGGTCGTCAGCCAGACCTGGCTCGCGCAGCCCTGCACTTTGTTCGTCTCGGTTCGCGCGGCCTCGGGCAACGGCTCAAGGGTGCGCCCCAACTCGATGACGTAGCGGTAGCGATCGTCCCAGTCGTCGAGGAGCGCGAAATTTTCGGTGATCTCGTCAATCGTCATAGCGTTTATTTACGACGCATGACGGTCCGTGGCTAGCGGTGCCGCGATCAAAGGCGAGTGGCTGCCCACTCTCCACGAGCGGGCCGCACCGTAGCGGCGTGATCCGGGAACTCGCCTAAGCCGGCCGCTTCATCTCCCGGCGCGGCGGAAGCGGCGGCGTCGACACCGGCCCTCGCCAGACTGGCGCAAGATCGGTCGATGTGAGCGTCTGCTGGGATGTCCTCGTTGTGTCTTTTGCCGGCAGATCGGTGATGGCGGTGTGCTCGTGCTTGGCGACCTGCTCGCCGACGAATTCGTAGACGATCTTGGCGCCGGCTTCGGCGCGCTGCCGGAATGCGGAGGCAAGCTGGGCTCCCGCAGCGCAGGCATCAGGCTGGCGCTGGCAGAACTGGATCAGGTCCGCAAACGTCGCCGACGCCGCAGTCACGGCCTCGGACGTCTGGATATTGGCCGGCGCGGTCGGCGCTGGGCGACCCATGAACGAGGGCAGCAGCGCGAGCGCGATGCTCAGCCAGAACGCCGTGCGCAGAAGAAACATCATCACCCTGTCCTTCCGAGCTCCTCTCCCTCCATCCCTTATCCCCGCAGCTGTCATAGCAGCACCGGTTGAAAACCGCGTGGCGGAATTGGCGCGCAATCGCGTCAAATCTTCCGAAAATTTGCCGAAAATTTTAAACGATTTGGCGCCCCGGTTGTCGCGTGGCTTTCTCGCACGCGGGTTACGGGGCGTTCACCATGACCCCTGCCGCTCAACCGGTCGTTCACCATGCCCGCCGGAATCGGCCCGTGGCGTCGTTGGTTTGGCGGCGAACCGGCCATGGGACACCACGTCGCGTGCGGTCCTTAGCGTTCGATTAATGGGCCTTTGCCACGATCCTTTCCGACACGGGGATACGTCACGCGTTGCGGCGTAGCTAAAGGCAAGTGGACCTTTCGTCACCGATTCGCGATTTTCTGGACCGGCTTGTGCACCCTTCGGCGCGCAACGATGTGCTTACGGCCGTGCGGCACCGCGCTTTCATGGCGCCGCGGCTGTTCGGGAGCCTGATCGCGCTCGGCATCCTGCCGATCTTCCTCGCGCTGCGCGGCGTTCCGACCCCGCTGGAACTCGTCGTTCTCGCATGGATGGTGGTGCCGATCGCGACCGCATACTTCCTGTCCCGCACCGGACGCTACGAGAGCGCCCATGTGCTCTCCGCGTTTGCGCTCACGACCGTCGTAACGGTCGTCGCGGCCAATTCCGGTGGCATCAATTCCTTCGCGGCGATCTGGCTCGTGCTGGTTCCGCTCGAAGGTGCCGCGTCGGGACGGCGTCGGGTTGTCGCGATATCGGCGTTGCTCGCGCTCGGCGCCGCGGGCTTCCTGATCGTGGCGGGCTCGCACGCGGCGTTCGCGGCGGAACCTGCGTCAGGCACGCTCGCGGCCCTCGGCATCGTTTCCGCAGCACTCTATGCAACCGGCATCGCGCTCGGTGCCGATTTCGATCGCGCGGGCGAATTCGCATCTCCTCGGACTCGAGGAAGAACGGTGCCGGCTGCTGGCCGGCAATATGACCGACGTCATCACCCGGCACGGACAAAACGGCCGCGTGCTCTTCGCGTCGCCCAACGCCGCGGCGGTGCTCGGGGCAATTCCTGACGATCTCGTCGGCCATGGGCTGCTCGATCGTATCCATGTCTCCGACCGGCCAGCCTACCTGACAGCCCTCACCGATGCGGCGTCGAGCGGGGACACCGGCAGCGTCGAGTTCCGCCTGCGCCAGGCCGAAGGCGTGTCGGTGAAGTTTGCCTGGGTCGAGATGCGCTGCCGCCCGTTGGATCGCGTTCCGCGCTCCGGAAACGATGCTCGCGAGGTCGTCGCGGTGTTGCGCGACATCAGCGCACGCAAGGCCCAGCAGGAAGCGCTAATCGATGCCCGCGCCGAAGCCGAACGCGCCAACGCGGCGAAGAGCCGCTTTCTCGCCGTCATGAGCCACGAGCTGCGTACGCCGCTCAACGCCATCATCGGTTTTTCCGAGATGCTGCGCAACGAATCCCAGATCAGGGTCGACAGCAACCGCCGCCAGGAATATGCGCGGCTTATCAACGAGTTCGGCTACCACCTGCTCGCGGTGGTCAACGATATTCTCGATATGTCGCGGCTCGAAACCGGCGATTTCGAGATCACGTCCGAACCGTTCAAGCTTGCCGGGGTGATGGTGGGCTGCAACGAGCTGCTCGCGCTCAAGGCGCAGAACGCCGGCATCGAGCTCAAATGCGATGTGCCGTCAGCTCTGCCCGACATTGTTGCCGACAAACGCGCCATCAAACAGATCCTGATCAATCTGATCTCCAACGCCATCAAGTTCACCGATCGCGGCGGCACGGTTACGGTGAGCGCGACCGTCGAGGGGCAGCACATTCTTCTCCTCGTCGAGGACACCGGCATCGGCATCGCGGCCGACGACCTCGCGCGCATCGGCGATCCGTTCTTCCAGGCGCGCGGCACCTATTCGCGCCGCCATGATGGGACCGGCCTCGGCCTTTCCATCGTGAAGGGGCTGGTCAAGCTTCACGGCGGGGACCTCGAAATCCGCAGCCGGCCGGGCGAAGGTACACGCATGACGGTGCGCTTGCCGCTCGACTGCGAAAGCGCGGTGGGGACAAGACCGGCCGTCGCACCACAGCGGCCCCTGGAGCCGGCCGAACCGCAAAAACAAACCGCGCAAGCGGACGCCCGCCTGGAGGCGGCGGTACAGAGGCGTGCCTGACATGTATGCTGATCGAAGGATCGTCCCGGCCCGCGCGCCGGAGCGCGGCGGCGTGGTCGGGGCCATTCATGCCTTCGTGTCCTGGTTAAGCCAATTAATCAAAGACCGTCCGTGGCAGCGGGTGCGGCTGCCGCGGGTGTTTGCGCTCGTGCTGCGACATCCGCGCGATGCCGCGATGGCGATCGGCGTCAGCCTTGCCGTCGCTGCGATCATCATCAACAGCGTCTACCTGCAGCGCGGCCCGCACCCGGCCCCGATTTTCGCCATCCATCCGCCGCCCGTCGCTCCCCGCGATGCGACCGGCGCGGTCCACAAGCTGCCGCGTCCACGGCCCGGCGAGGTCCAGCGAACAGACGTTGCGGCGCGGATCGATCCGGTTCCGCTGCCTCGCCCGCGCGTGGTGCCGGCCGCGGCGGCCGCCGCACACGCCGACCCGATTGCCGATCTCATCGAGGCGAAGCGCCCGGCAAATCAGCCGAACGCGAGCCAAGTGAGTTCGAGCCAAGTGAGCGCACTCCAGCGTGCGCTCAACGACTTCGGTTATGGACCGATCAAGGTGAGCGGCATTTTGGATGACGACACCCGCGAAGGCATCGAGCGCTTCGAGCGCGACCATAATCTTGCCGTCACCGGTCAGAACACCCCCCGGCTGCGCCGTGCGGTCGCGACTCTGACCGGCCGCACGCTTGACTGACCAGCACTGATCTCTGCGTTGCGGCGGCCGTTCACGCGAGACGTGGCCGCCGCTTCTGCGCGCAGTTGATGACTCGAGCCGGTCCCGCGGGCTATGGTGCGCAGGCCGGAAGCATCGAACCGTTTTGATTGCGCCATGAGCGACGACACCGCGAAGGCCGAGGATCCGGCGCTGAACGAATTTCCGCCGGCAACCCGCGAGCAATGGCTCAAGCTCGTCTCCGGCGTGCTCAAAGGCGCGCCGTTCGAGAAGCGCCTCGTTTCCAAGACCTATGACGGGCTCACGATCGAACCGCTTTATGCGCGCAAGGCCGAAGCGAATGCGGTGTTCGGTCGTAGCGCCGGCGCGCCATGGCAGATCGTGCAGCGGATCGAGTTTCCCGATCCGGACGCCGCCAACGCGCAGGCGCTGCACGATCTCGCCAACGGCGCGACCGGACTTGCGCCGGTGTTCGCCGGCGCAGTGGGTGCGTATGGCTTCGGCCTGCCGGCGGAGGATGCCGCGCTTGCCCGCGTTCTCGACGGCGTCCATCTCGATGCCGGCATAGCGATCGACCTCGACACGCCGGCATCCGATGCGGCGGCGGTCGTGCGCGGCCTGACCGCGACGTTCAAGCGGCACGACACCGCGCCCGCCAATGCCGAGGTCCGGTTCGGCCTCGATTGGATCGGCGCGCTCGCGACCGGGCGCAGCCTCGGCGCGCGCCAAGCCGTCGACGCGCAGTTTGCCGACCTGATCAGCGGACTTGCGGCACAGGGCTATCGCGGCCCGTTCGCGGTTGCTGATACGCGCGTAATCCACAATGCGGGCGGCTCGGAGGCCCAGGAGCTTGCCTATGCGCTCGCGAGCGCCCTCGCTTATCTGCGTGCGCTCGAAGCGGGCGGCGTCGCGCTCGATGATGCGCGGACGATGATCTATTTCCGTATCGCCGCGGATGCCGACCAGTTCCTCACCATCGCGAAGTTTCGCGCGCTGCGCAAACTGTGGGCGCGCGTCGAAGCGGCTTGCGGCCTCGATCCGCGGCCGACCTTCATCGCCGCGGAGACCGCGTGGCGAATGATGACGCGGCGCGATCCGTTCGTGAACATGCTGCGGGCGACCATGGCAGTGGTCGGCGCCGGACTTGGCGGCGCCGACAGCATCGCGGTGTTGCCGTACACGGCGGCGATCGGCTTGCCCGATGAGTTTGCGCGGCGGATCGCGCGCAACACCCAGCTTATTCTGCTGGAGGAGTTCCATCTTGCCAAAGTCGCCGACCCGGCGGCGGGCGCGGGCGGCCTCGAAGCGCTGACGCAGGAGTTATGCGCGTCCGCCTGGTCGCTGTTCCAGGAAATCGAGCGCGCAGGCGGCGACTGGACGGCGATCGAGACGGGGCTGATCCAAACCAAGGTCGCCACCGTCCGCGCCGAACGCGAGAAGGCGATCGCGCGCCGAAAAGACGCGCTCACCGGCACCAGCGAGTTCCCCGACATTGCCGAAGCCACCGCCGCGGTACTTGCGCCCTTCCCTTCTTCTCCCTCCCCCTCTTCTCCCTCCCCTCTCGCGGGGGAGGGTCGGGGTGGGGGGGCGAGAGGTCACGGCACTGCCGCGCCACAACTCGCGACCCCCACCCGCGACCCCTCCCCACAAGGGGGAGGGGTGACCACGGAGATCGCCGCGCTGCCGTGTCGGCGCCTCGCGGAACCGTTCGAAGCATTGCGCGATGCCGCCGATCGGCGACTCATGCAGACCGGCGCACGGCCGAGGATCTTTCTCGCCAATTTGGGGCGGCTCGCTGATTTCAGCGCGCGGGCAACCTATGCCAAGAACTTCTTCGAGGCCGGCGGCATTGAAGCCGTGAGCAATGATGGCTTCGCAACTCGCGACGACATGGTCGCCGCGTTTGCTGCATCAGGCGCCGACCTCGCATGCCTCTGTGGGTCGGACGACGCCTATGGCGGCGAGGCGGTCGAAGCCGCGAAGGCGTTGTCTGCAGCCAAGGCGCGGCACATCTGGCTCGCCGGCCGACCCGGCGAGCGGGAAGCGGCGCTGCGGGCTGCCGGCGTGCAGGATTTCATCTTTGTCGGTTGCGACGTTCTGGGAGCGCTGCAATCGGCGCACGCGGCTGCGGGTCTCGCCTGAGATCGAGACACGAACTTGACGGCCAATGGCGTTTTGGTCGCCGCAACTTATAATGACAGAAGTGGCTTTCATGCCGCGATCGAGGACGATATGAGCCGCATCCCCGATTTCAGCTCGGTCGAATTTGCCGACGCGCCGGCCACCGCCGCCGCGACGGCGCGGCCGTGGATGACGCCTGAAGGCATTCCGGTGAAGCCGGTCTACGGCCCGGCTGACGTTGCGGGGCTCGATTTTCTCGACACCTATCCCGGGATCCCGCCCTATCTGCGCGGGCCCTACCCCACGATGTATGTGACGCAGCCGTGGACGGTGCGCCAATACGCCGGCTTTTCGACTGCGGAGGATTTCGAACGCCTTCTACCGCCGCAATCTCGCGGCCGGCCAGAAGGGCCTTTCGGTCGCCTTCGATCTCGCCACGCATCGCGGCTACGACAGCGACCATCCGCGCGTCGGCGGCGACGTCGGCATGGCGGGCGTCGCGATCGATTCGATCTACGACATGCGCACACTGTTCTCGGGTATCCCGCTCGATCGCATGTCGGTATCGATGACCATGAACGGCGCCGTGCTGCCGGTGCTTGCGCTCTACATCGTCGCCGCCGAGGAACAAGGCGTGCCGCCGGAACAACTCTCCGGCACGATCCAGAACGACATCCTCAAGGAGTTCATGGTCCGCAACACGTACATTTATCCGCCGTCGCCATCGCTGCGGATCATCTCCGACATCTTCGCCTTCACCTCGGAGCGGATGCCGAAATTCAATTCGATCTCGATCTCCGGCTATCATATGCAGGAGGCGGGTGCGACGCAGGACCTCGAGCTTGCCTACACCCTCGCCGACGGCGTCGAGTACGTGCGCACCGGCCTTGCCGCGGGACTCACCATCGATCGCTTCGCGCCGCGCCTCTCGTTCTTCTGGGCGATCGGCATGAACTACTTCATGGAGATCGCCAAGCTGCGTGCGGCGCGGCTGTTGTGGGCGAAACTGATGAAGGCGTTCGATCCGCAGGACGCGCGCTCGCTGTCGCTGCGCACTCACTGCCAGACCTCGGGCTGGTCGCTTGCCGCGCAGGACGTGTTCAACAACGTGGCGCGCACCGCGATCGAGGCGATGGCGGCGACTGCAAGGCCACACCCAGTCGCTGCACACCAATGCGCTCGACGAGGCGTTGGCGCTGCCGACCGATTTCTCCGCCCGGATCGCGCGCAACACCCAGCTCTTCCTGCAGCAGGAGAGCGGCACGACGCGGATCGTCGATCCGTGGGGCGGCTCGTACTATGTCGAGCGCCTGACCGCCGACCTCGCGGCCCGCGCCTGGCGCCACATTCGCGAAGTCGAAGAGCTCGGCGGCATGGCGAAGGCGATCGAGGCCGGCATTCCGAAGTTGCGCATCGAGGAAGCTGCCGCCAAGGCCCAGGCACGTATCGATTCCGGCCAGCAGTCCGTGATCGGCGTCAACAGGTATCGCCCCGCGACGGAAGCGCAGATCGATGTGCTCAAAGTCGACAACTCGGCGGTGCGCCAGTTGCAGATCGACAAGCTCGATCGCCTCAGGCGCGAGCGTGACCCCGCTGCCGTCGAGGAGGCCCTTGCGGCGCTGACGCGCGCGGCCGACGACCGCAGCGGCAAGCTCGGCAATGCCAACCTGCTGACGCTCGCAATCGATGCCGCGCGCGCCAAAGCAACGGTCGGCGAAATTTCACTGGCGCTCGAGAAAGTCTTCGGGCGCCATCGCGCCGAGATCAAGGCGATCTCGGGCGTCTACCGGCAGGAGGTCGGCACCATGAGCGACGCCGTCGATCGCGTGCTCAAGTCCGTCGCCGAATTCGAGACCAACGAAGGCCGCCGGCCGCGCATCCTGATTGCGAAGATCGGCCAGGACGGCCACGACCGCGGCCAGAAGGTGATCGCCTCGGCGTTCGCCGATCTGGGTTTCGACGTCGACATCGGTCCGCTGTTCGCGACGCCCGCGGAAGCGGCGCGCCAGGCGGTCGAGAACGATGTTCATATCGTCGGCGTGTCCTCGCTCGCCGCCGCGCACCGGACGCTGGTGCCGGAGCTCAAGGCCGCCCTCGTCAAGGAGGGCCGCGGCGACATCATGATCGTGGTCGGCGGCGTCGTGCCGCCGCAGGATTACGATGCGTTGAAGGCCGCCGGTGCCGAGGCGATCTTCCCGCCCGGCACCGTGATCGCCGAAGCCGCCGGCGCCTTGATCGCGGCGCTCAACCGCCGCCTCGGCCACGAACGCGAGGCCGCGGAGTAGCTTCCGATGACCCGCGAAGATTTGATCTCGACCATTCGATCCGCGGCCCCGGAGCTGAAGGCCGAGGGCGTGACGAAGCTTGCGATCTTCGGTTCACGCGCTCGCGGAGACGCTCGTCCTGGCAGCGACCTCGACGTGCTGGTGGAGGTCGAGCCGGATTCGAAGTTTTCGATGCTCAATCTCGTTGGCGTCGAACACATCATCGAGAGGGCGACCGGGCTTGACGTTCAAGCCACCATGCGCCGCTCACTCGAACCCCGGATGGCCGAGCGCATTGCCGACGACATCATCGAGGTTTTTTGATTTGCCGCCCTACGTTCAGAGCCGCAGGCCGGTGATGACGAAGGAATAGGTAAAGCCGACGCCGAAGGTCCACTGGTTGGTGCTGCCGCCGGGGCCGGTCACGATCGGAGACGATGCGGTCGATCCGACCAGCTTGTCGTATTCGATGAGGCCGTAGGTCGCCCACTCCTGATTGAAGTGGTACTTCATTTGCGTGCCCGCGCCGACCGCCTGCCAGCCGCCGCTCGCATTGTAGACCGGGAGCCCGGACGCGGCCGACTGCGTCGGCGTCACGCTGAAATACGTGCTTTCCACGCCGCTAGTGACGGCCCGCGCGCGCGGACCGCCGGACCAGGTCAGCGCAGGGGAAAGCGGAATCACCGCATCCATGGAGAGGTTTGCGATCGCGCCGCTCGCGCCGCCGAAGGCCTCGAGCCCCTCGACACGGGCGCGCAGCCAGGGAGCCGCCCACCAGTCGATGAAGCCGCCGGCCTCGCCGGTAAAGCCGACATTGCCGAGTCCATTGAGATATGGGCTCGCAGATTGCCGGCGCTGCCACATCATCGTCGCGACCGGGCCGGCGGCGAGCACGCCGTTATCGAACAAGGAGATCCCGGTGCCGTCGCGGATCGCATGGAATTTTTCGGGTGAATCGGCGCGGTGCGCGTCGAAATACGGTATCGGCACTGCCCCAAGCGAATTGGAGCCCATGTAGCGCGGAACGCCGCGTCCGTCGGCGCCGATCGTCACGACCCAATCCGATGACGAAAATGCCGATGATGGTGGAAGAGGCGCAGATGGCGCGGGCAGCGCGGAAATGTCAGCCGCTTCAACGGCAGACACCCCCAGCAGCAACGCTACCAGCCAACCAACCCAGTACAGCATTCCCCCGTCCCATCCCCCCGATGCACGGCGAGTTGCAGAGTACAGAAATTCTGTCTCACGCGCACCTGTATCCCTTCTTGTTCTTGCGTTTTTTGCCGCGCCTGTGACACTTCTGCATTGCTCAATTTGACGGCACGCAGAACGGGATTGACGGCACGCAAAAAGGCCGGTCCTGAGACCGGCCTTTGCCCAAGTTCACAATCTGGGCGTGATCAATTTTGCGCCAGCGCGCGCTTGTCTAAGAGTTCGTTAACGTGGCGGAGCACGTGATCGGCCACGATGGCGTGGCCCTCCGCCGTCGGGTGGAACGCGCCGCTGTAGAGCGCCGCGTAGGCTGGCTGCAGATCGTCGAACGGCGAGATGCCCTCGCGATGAGTGTTGCCGGCGAGGAACGTATCGTTCGGGTTGCGGGCGAGGCGCCAGTGATGCGCGTAGGGCAGCGCAGCGGCCGGTGTATAGGGCACCCACTCGTCCTGCATGTGGGACAGGCGCGGAATGTTCATGTTCACCTGGTCGACCAGCGCCTTCTGCGGATCGCGCGCGCACACGCCGCGCTTGCCGAATTCGGCGACGTGGTCGGTGATGAAATGGAACCCGGTGCCGCCGCCGGTCGCGAGCCCCGCCGGGCAGCCAGGCTTGCTGCCGTCGCTGATGCACGTGAGCCGGTTCTGCAGGTCGCGCACGAAGTTCGAGACCTGCTGGACGCGTTCGCGGCTGTACCGCAGCTTGGGATGCACGTCGAGGCCGAGCGTAGGCTGCGTCCCGCAGACGCCGCCAGTCTCGTCGAATTGGATCGGCTCGTACGCGTTCTGCAGCACTTGCGAGGGCTCAACGCCAAACCCGTCGTGCAATGCGTCCTTGACTGCCTTGAGCCTTCGGTCGAGGACGCGCAGATAGGCCTGCGACACCTCGGGTCCGAAGCGCAGCTCATGCCCCACGAGCCCAACGATCGGTGCCAGATCGCCGGCGCTCTCCGTCATCGCATAGGCGACAAGCGCGCCGAACCCGACGTCGTTGCCGCCGACCGAGAGCAGGAACACGTCGATCGGGCGCTTGCGTGCTTCCGGCGGGCACCAGCGCTTGGTGAAGGTTTCCTCGCTGATGCTGGTCGAGCCGGAGCTGTAGACCGGCAGGCGGTAGGAGGCCGTGCGGGTGCGGCCGGCATTGCCGTTACGGCAGATCAGATCGCTCAGCTGGTCGAGCTGCGGCACGACCTTCTTCTGCGCATTGGAGCCGGAGGTGAGTTCGCGCGCCTCGCGTTCGGCGAACAGACCTTCGACAATGTCGGCGCCTGAGCACGCGAGGCTCACGAAGGTCACGGCACGGTGGCGGTTCTCCAGCGCCATGCCGATGCTGACACGGAACGGATAGCCGTATTGCGAGCGATGGCAATCCGGGCTCAGCCACTGCGCATTGCGGCGATCGAACGCCTCCTGGAATTCGCGCGAGGTCGGTTTGAAGATGAGTTCCTTCTCTTCATCCTCCATCAGCCGCTTCGGCAGCGATTTCGGATTGATACCGGAATCGGCCGCGGCGACGCCGTAGTTGAGGTTCGCCTTGCCCGGTTTGCGGAACGCCATCTGGTCGTGCGCATTGATCGGCTCGTAGACCATCTCGCGCACGTTACTGAAGGTCACCGGGCGATCGGGATTGCTCTCGCCCGAGGCGAAGCTGTCGCCCATCGCGACGACGAACACGTCCTCGACCGTGACTTTCGGGTCGGCGAGTTCGGTCCCGTTCGGCAACGTCACTTTGACGGAAACGCCGGACGCCGCGCGATCGAGCGAGAACGGCACCCGCTTGATGACGAGCTTCGCGTTGCACGGCTGCTTCTTCGTCTCTGCGGCTCCGCCGCGATGCGGCTGCCAGGTCCACACGCAGTCACCCGCGCCGGCAGCGGCGACCTGCTCGGGCGAAATGTGCATCACCACCGTGTGGGCGTCAGGCAGGATGTAGTCTTCCTTGGCGCTGCCCCAAGAGTAATGCCGGTCGCACGTCACCATGTAATGGCGCGGCCGCGCATTGCGGTCGTAGCAGTTGACGTCGAGGGTCTGGGCGGCCCAGCCGAGGCGGCTGCGCAAGAAGCCGGAGCGCGCGGTGGCGAGGCAATTCGTCGGTGTCGACGCGTCCTTGCAGTCAGGATCGTTGAGGCGCCGCTCGACCTTCCAGAGGATGTTGGACGGCAGCGGCTCTCCCGGCTTTCCGCGCACGGCGTGGAAGGCCTTTTCATGAGCCTCGAACGACGTGCTCTTCTTGAAGAAGCGATACGGATTCTCGACTTCCCAGACGAGATCGTTGGCATAGCTCATGCCAACGCCGTATCCGGTCTGAATGGAAACGAGCAGAGTGGTAGCCAAAAGTGCTTTGGATCGCATGCGTCTCCCCTCCCGCGCACCCGACGTGCGAATCATAGCGGTTAGTCGCGCGATGGGGAAACAAAGTTCAAACTTACTTAACCATACGCAAGCTATTGAAAATGCTTGATTACTTTACATGGGCGAGAATTTTCGCCTTATTTTGCCCAAAATTCATGCACCGGCAATCGACCTTTGTCGGCGCGAGATTCGGACGGCAGATGACGCTGCCGACCGGCTCGGTTAAGGAATCCTGATGAAAGCCCCGACCCGTCCTGCGGTTTCCGCGCACTCGCGCGGCGCGCCGGCCGAGATCGACATTGCACCATACATTGCCGCGCTTCGCGACCGCGCCGGCCTCGCCCGCGCCATCACGCTCGTTGAATCGAAGCGTCCCGATCACCAGAGGTCCGCGCGCCGACTGGTGCAGGAGCTGCTGCCGTCGACAGGTCGCGCCCACCGTGTCGGCATCACCGGCGTGCCGGGTGTCGGCAAATCGACCTTCGTCGACACGCTCGGCACGTTCCTGATCGGCCGCGGCCACAAGGTTGCGGTGCTCGCGGTCGATCCGTCATCAGCGCGCACCGGCGGCTCGATCCTTGCCGACAAGACGCGCATGGCGCGCCTTGCTGCTGATCCGAATGCGTTCATCCGCCCCTCGCCGTCCGCCGGCACGCTCGGCGGCGTCGCTGCGAAGACGCGGGAAACCATGCTGGTGTGCGAAGCGGCGGGCTACGACGTCATCCTGGTGGAGACCGTCGGCATCGGCCAGTCGGAAACCTCGGTCGCCGATATGACGGATTTCTTCCTCGCCCTGATGCTGCCCGGCGCCGGCGACGAATTGCAGGGCCTCAAGAAGGGACTGGTCGAGATCGCCGATATGATCGCCATCAACAAGGCTGACGGCGACAACGTCAAACGGGCGCAGGCCGCGGCGGCGGAGTACCGCGCGGCGCTGCACATTCTCACGCCGCGCGTCGCCGAATGGCAGCCGCCGGTCGCGACCTGCTCGGCGCTCACCGGCGACGGAATCACCGCGCTCTGGGAGCACGTCCTCGATCACCGCCGACGCCTCGAGGCGAGCGGCGCATTTGCGGCGCGCCGGCGGGAGCAGCAGGTGAAGTGGATGTGGGCGATGCTCGAGGACCGGCTGCACACGCGCCTCACGACCGATCCGAAACTCAAGGCCAAGCTGCCGCAATTGGAACGCGCGGTCGCCGACGGTGCGCTGTCTCCGGCGCTCGCCGTCGACGACATTGTCGAGACGCTCGGCCTATGACCACGATCCTCATCACCGGCTTCGGCCGCTTTCCCGGATCGCCGGTGAATCCGAGCGGCCTCATTGCCGCACGGCTTGTGCAGCGGCGGCGGCCGGCGCTCGCGCAGGCGCGACGCATCGCCCATGTGTTCGCGACCCGCTACGACGCCGTCGATCGTGAGTTGCCGCAGTTCCTCGCCCGCGAGCGGCCCGACATCGTCGTCATGTTCGGGGTAGCGACGCGGGCCAAGATGCTGCGGGTCGAGGAGTTCGCGCGCAATCGCATCTCGTCGTTTCCCGACGCGGGCGGACGCCGGCCGAAGAGCCGCGTCATCGCGCAGCATCGCAGAGCCTGGCGCAATCGCCTGCCGCTCGCGCCGTTGCTGAAGGCGGCGCGCTCTACCGGACTCAACGCGACGCCCTCGCGCAACGCCGGCGCGTATCTCTGCAACTACGCCTATTGGCGTGGGCTTGAAGCTTCCGCCACGTCGCGAGGGCCGAGCGTCGTGATCTTCATCCACGTGCCGCCGATCCGCCTCAAAGCGCAGCGCAAAAACGCGCCCGCGGGAAAGAATCGCTTGAAGATGGCTGGAGCTCGCGTCGGACCTCGCCACCGTGCGCCGCAACTCGACGACCTCGTGCGCGCCGGCGAGGCGATTGTCGTTGCGATGCTCGCGTTGCAGCGACGCGGCGCGCGCGCCGCGCTTCCGGCGTGACCGGTTTCTTGTTAAGGCAAACCCATGCGCAACGTCGGCCGCAAGATAGGTCTCACGATCCTGATCGTGTTCGTGCTGCCCGTCGCGGTGAGAGCGACGCTGTGGTCGTTCGAACCGCCGCGGCGCTGGCTCGATGCCCGATGGTCGAGCGCCGGCATCCTGCCGGCGGCCGCGAGCGATCCCGCCCCGCGGGTGGTGGTGTTCGCTGCGCGCACCGCCGGCTGGCGCAGCATTTTCGCCGTTCATACCTGGATCGTGGTGAAGCCTGCCGATGCCGAAGCCTATACGCGCTACGAGGTCACGGGCTTCGGCGCCGAACCGATCCGGGTGAACCGCCTCGCCGCCGACGCCTATTGGCTCGGCTATCGGCCCGAGATGGTTGCCGACATTCGCGGGCCGCTCGCCGCAACGGCGATGCCGAAGATCGAGGCTGCGATCCGCAACTATCCCTACGCGGAGTATGGCTCCTACCGCATGTGGCCGGGCCCCAATAGCAACACGTTCGTCGCGACGGTGTTGCGCGCGGCACCTGAGCTTGCGATCGCGATGCCGCCCGAGGCGATCGGCAAGGATTTTCGCGCCGACGGCTCGTTGTTCGGCCTCACCGAAAGCGAGACCGGAATCGAGATGAGCCTCTACGGACTGCTGGGTCTCAAAGTCGGCAAGGTCGAGGGCCTCGAATTTAACCTGCTGACCCTCGTCGCCGGCATCGATGCAATGAACCCCGCGTTGAAGCTGCCGGCAATCGGCCTCGACAGGCTCGCCGGATCATCCGCGCTCGCCGAGCCGCGAGCGGAACGGTGACGCGCTACGTTGCTGCGCGCGGGTCTCTTATTGATATTTCACGCCGATGCGATCGGGGCGCCGCCATGCGACCGTGCAGGGGCGCATATGGCCTTCGGCCATCAGCTTGAATTGCGCCGGCACGAATGCGTTCTCGTCAACGACGAGACAGGCGCCATTCTCTGAGATGTTGCGCAGCCGGCAGGTCATGACCGAGCCGAGCCGGTTGAAAACGATGCTCGCGCTCTTGAGCCTCGGATGACGAACGCTCGCCCTGCGCTCAACCATGGCATCCTCCGAATTCCCGCCCGAGCCCGGCACGATAATGCGAGAGACCGCCCGATGCGAGCCACGCCGATGGTTATTTCGATGTTAACGATGAATGCCGGCGCGAGTTTTTGCTGCTGAAATCACATCTCGTTGGGGAACCAACAGCAGACGAAGCCTTCTGCAGTCGCGGCGAGCGGATGGTTAACCGATCGGCAGATGGCGATCGTCTGTTTCAGTTGTCTATTGGCATCCGGGTGGCGAAGACGCTGGTGCTCACGCCATGCTCTTCTGCCGCTGCACGAATTTCCGGGGTCCCGAACACTTTGCTGATAAAATCCGCTACCTTGCTCGCCGCGTTCGCATCCAACCTGCCTCCAAAGACAAGACGTTCATTCTTAGACGAATCCGCGGGGTGTTCGACGCGCGGTTTCAACGTAAAGGGCTGGTATATATCGTCGCGCACCTCATCCGCGATCCCGCACCGCTTAGCGCCACGCGAAATCATGTCGGAAAATTCCCTGGCATCATTATTGATGCGCGAGATCAAGGACTCACTATCTTGCTTAAACCTTCGGTCGCTGAATGTCTTTGTAACAATATTTTCAAATTTGCGCACCCCGCCGAGCCTCTGGTCAGAGGCCGTCACGACGTAAAAATCATGGAAGGTCAAATCCCGGACTGCCTTCGTGTAGCTTTCGATCCCTGGGGCTGATCCATCAAGCTCTGCGCAAATTGCAAGCGCAAGCTGCGCGGGATTGTAGAAGCAATTCAGAAGGCCTGCATCCCTGACATCGATCAGGGGCTCGCCACGATCATCGCGTCCGAGCAGTTGAATTTTATAGGGCTGGTCGAATACTCTATAACTATAAACATGACCAGCGCTGTCGCCCTCCAAACCCCAACTTCGATTGTTGATCGCCAGCGAGCGCGCAGTTTTGACGAATTCCTCCTTGTCGCCGAGCGCAAATAAAATGCTCGCGCGCCAGAACAAATTACTATTTTTCTGAAGCATTTTCTGGTGAATAGTGAGGTACGAAGGAGGGCTCTCATAAAGAGCTTGCAGGCCATCTATTATCTCGATCTCCCTTCGCAATTTGTCTGTCGCCGCAATCCCTCCATCCTTGTCTAAAAAATAGCTCTCCTCAATAGAGTTCGCCAACAAGAGCCGCCGCACGATCTCAAACGGGCCTCGGTCGTAGAATTCGGCCTTC
>CAWBDV010000007.1:0-732500 GCA_963787675.1 uncultured Alphaproteobacteria bacterium
AATATGAGGCATAAACCGCCTGCCGCGCGATCAGCCGACGCCTCGGCGCGCTCACCGCTTCTGACCAACACTGTGATGGGTGAAGATTGCGTAGGAACATACGTCAATTGACGTATGCTGCATTGCGGTATCGGCACTTCACTCTGGTCCGAGGGGGCAAGTAGCCCTCCGTCCCCACCGATCAACGAAGCGAGGCGCCGCATGTCTTTTGAAATCCCGAAAATTGAAACTCTTGTCCCGCCGCAAATTGCTCATGGGCACGGCCGCGATGTCGGCGGCCGCGCTGTCGCCGCACGCCCTGGCGCAGCAATTCCCGACCGCGAAGATCAACACCACCGGCCTTGCGGTCACCGACACCGAAGTCACGGTCGGCATTCTTCACTCCGTCACCGGCACCATGGCCATTTCAGAGACCGGGTCGGTCGAGGCCGAGAAACTCGCGATCGAGCAGATCAACGCTCAGGGCGGGGTGCTCGGCCGCAAGATCAAGTTCATCCAGGGAGACGGCGCGAGCGACTGGCCAACCTTTGCCGAGAAAGCCAAGAAGCTCCTCGTCAACGACAAGGTCGCGTCCGTCATCGGCTGCTGGACCTCAGCCTCGCGCAAAGCCGTGCTGCCGGTGTTCGAGCAGTACAACGGAATGCTGTACTACCCGACTTTCTATGAAGGTCTCGAGCAGTCGAAGAACGTCATCTACACCGGCCAGGAGGCAACTCAGCGAATCCTTGCGGGCCTCGACTGGGTGCAAGAAGGAGAAGAGCGCCAAGACCTTCTATCTCCTGGGGTCCGACTACATCTGGCCGCGCACGTCGAACAAGATCGCGCGCAAGCACATCGAAAACGTGCTCAAGCTGAAGGTGCTCGGCGAAGAATACTTCCCGCTCGGCTCGACGCAGTTCAACTCCGTCATCAACAAGATGAAGCTGTCGAAGCCCGATGTGATCTACGCGATCATCGTCGGCGGCTCCAACGTCGCTTTCTACAAGCAGCTCAAGGCCGCCGGCATCGATCTCAACAAGCAGACGCTGATGACGATCTCGGTCACCGAGGACGAAATCGACGGCATCGGCGGCGAGAACATTGTCGGCGCCTATGCCTGCATGGAACCTTCCATGGCTCGACGACAACAACAAGGCCTTCGTCGCCGCCTTCCACAAGATGTGGGGCGACAAGACCATCCGGATCGGCGACGTCACCCAGGCCGCCTATCTCGCCTGGCTATGGAAGCTCACCGTCGAGAAGGCCGGCTCGTTCGACATCGACAAGGTCGCGGCCGCGTCGCCCGGCGTCGAGTTCACCGGCGCGCCCGAAGGTTACGTGCGCATCCACGAGAACCATCACCTGTGGAGCAAGACCCGCGTCGGTCGCGCCCGCGCCGACGGTCAGTACGACGTCATCTACGAGACCGCCAACCTGATGGAGCCCGATCCGTTCCCGAAGGGCTACCAGTAACTCGGCATCAGACGCTCATCGCCCCGGCGCATTTGCTCGGCGCCGGGGCGAACCACCGAGACAACCCGCGTTTTCGAATACTGCCGCACAACACGCAGGAGCCGCACATGCTCATGGGCTATTCGCTTGGCGAATGGGGCTCGATCCTGGCGATGCAGGGCTTCGCCGGCCTGATCCTGTTTTCGGTCTTCGTGCTGATGGCGCTGGGTCTCGCCATCATCTTCGGCCAGATGGGCGTTATCAACATGGCGCACGGCGAGTTCATGATCCTCGGCGCCTACATGACCTATCTGTGCTCGCACCTGTGCCAGACCTATCTGCCCAGCCTTATTCCGGTTACTTCTTCGCCGCTATGGTGGTCGCCTTTATCGTGTCGGGCGCGCTCGGCCTTGCGGTCGAGTGGCTGCTGATACGCCATCTCTACGCTCGGCCGCTCGATACCCTGCTCGCGACCTGGGGACTGAGCCTCATCATGCAGCAGGCGTTCCGCTCGATCTTCGGAGCGCGCGAGGTCGGCGTCGAACTGCCGCCGTGGATGATGGGCGCGCTTCCCGGTCACGAAATCGATCGAGGTCCAGATCAACGGGCTGTTCGTGATGGGGCTCACGTTCGTCATCACCGCGGTCGTTGCGATCTTGATGTACCGCTCGCGTTGGGGGCTGCAAGTGCGGGCCGTGGTCGCGAACCGTACCATGAGCGAGGCCGTCGGCATCGATACGCGGCACATCGACATGCTGACGTTCGGGCTCGGCTGCGGCATCGCCGGTGTCGCCGGCTCGGCGTTCACGATGATCGGGTCGAACAGGCCCCAACCGCCGGCCAGCTCTATATCGTCGACACCTTTCTCGTCGTCGTGTTCGGCGGCGCGCAAACTGCTGCTCGGCACCATCGCATCGGCCCTGACCGTCCCAATCGCAATCGACGCTCGAATTTTTCATGTCCGGTTCGATGGCCAAGGTCTGCTCCTTTTCGTCATCGGTCTCCTCATGTTGCGACCACGGCCTGTTCGTCCTCAAGGTCAGAAGGTGATCCATGTCGGCAATGATCAAGAACAATCGCAGTCTCGAACTGATCGGCTTCGCCCTGATCGCAATACTGATCGTGGTGGTTTTGCCGCTGCTCCTCG
Organism: uncultured Alphaproteobacteria bacterium; assembly: GCA_963787675.1. Classification (GTDB taxonomy): domain Bacteria; phylum Pseudomonadota; class Alphaproteobacteria; order Rhizobiales; family Xanthobacteraceae; genus JAJPKK01. Next base: position 2,579 of record CAWBDV010000007.1, read on the forward strand.
ACAACTTCCGCCTCAACCTCGTCGGCAAATATCTGACCTACGCCTTTGTCGCCGTCGGCCTCGTGCTGTGCTGGGGCTACACCGGAATCCTGAGCCTCGGCCAGGGCGTGTTCTTCGGTCTCGGCGGCGTACTGCATGGCGATGTTCCTCAAGCTCGAGGCATCGAGCGTGGCGAACACCAAGATCCAGTCTACCCGGGGGATTCCGGACTTCATGGACTGGAATCAGATCACCGAGCTGCCGTTCTTCTGGGTGCCGTTCAAATATCTGCCGTTTGCGCTTATCGCTGTCATTCTGGTGCCGACGATCTTCGCGTTCATCGTCGGCGTCGCGATGTTCAAGCGCCGGGTCGGCGGCGTCTATTTCGCGATCATCACCCAGGCCCTTGCTGCGGTGATGACGATCCTGATCGTCGGCCGCCAAGGCTACACCGGCGGCATCAACGGCATCACCGACCTGCGTACGCTGCTTGGCTGGGACATCCGCACCGACCACGCCAAGTACATTCTCTACTTCGTGTGCTGCGCACTACTGCTCGGATCGATGCTGCTGGCGCGGTTCGTGATCTCCAGCAAACTTGGGCGCATCCTCGTCGCCGTGCGCGACAAGGAGGACCGGGTGCGGTTCTCCGGCTATGACGTCGCGAACTTCAAAATATTCGTCTTTTGCATGGCGTCGGCTCTCGCCGCCGTTGGTGGCGCCATGTTCACCCTGCAGGTCGGGTTCATGTCGCCGTCATTCGTCGGCATCGTGCCGTCGATCGATATGGTGATCTTCTGCGCGGTCGGTGGCCGTCACTCGTTGGTCGGCGCGGTAGTCGGCACGCTCCTCGTCAACTGGGGCAAGACCGTCTTTTCCGAAAGCTTTCCGGAGTTGTGGCTGTTCGCCATGGGCGGCCTGTTCATTGCCGTCGTCCTCGCCTTCCCGCGTGGGCTTGCCGGTCTCGTCACCGATCAGCTCGTGCCGCTCATCGGCCGGTTGAGCGGACGCCGCGCCGTCGGCCATCCAGAGTCCGCAAGCCGCCGAATAGGGGCAGCCCATGTCCTCCAGCACCGATTTCCTGCTCGCGCTTGAAGACGTCACGGTCTCGTTTGATGGGTTCAAGGCGGTCAACGGCCTCAACCTCTACATCGACAAGGACGAGTTGCGCGTGATCATCGGCCCCAACGGCGCCGGCAAGACCACGGTGCTCGATCTCATCTGCGGCCGCACCAAAGTGTCGAGCGGTTCGATCAAGTTCAAGGATCAGGAGATCACCGGGCTCAAGGAACACGAAATCGTCCGGCGCGGTATCGGCCGCAAGTTCCAGACGCCGTCGATCTACGAAGATCTGACGGTGTTCGAGAATCTCGAAATCTCGGTGCCGCGCGGCCGCAACGTCGGCGGCGCGCTGTTCTGGAAGCGCACCCCGGAAGTGATCGAACGGGTACGCGAGATCGCGGGCATGATCTTCCTCGAAGACCAGATCGACCGCATGGCCGAGACCTTGAGCCATGGCCAGAAGCAGTGGCTCGAAATCGGCATGCTGCTGATGCAGGACCCCGAACTCTTGATGCTCGATGAGCCGGTGGCCGGCATGAGCGTGTCCGAACGCACGCGCACCGCGGAACTGCTTGGACGTGTCTCCAAGGGACGCGCCGTCGTCGTCATCGAACACGACATGAAGTTCGTCGAGAGCATCGCGCACCGGGTGACGGTGCTGCACCAGGGCAAGGTCCTGGCGGAAGGCAACATGGCGAAGATCCAGAACGATCCCCAGGTCAAGGAAGTCTATCTGGGCCATTGAGGAGACAAGGTCGTGCTCGACGTTCGCAATCTCAACGTGGCCTATGGCCAAAGCGAAGTGCTTCACGGCGTCAATTTCACCGTCACGCCCGGGGAAATCGTGGCCATCGTCGGCCGCAACGGGATGGGCAAATCGACGCTCATGAAATCGCTCATTGGCGTCATGCCTTCGCGGTCAGGCCAGGTTCTGGTCGAAGGCAAGGACGTCACCCATTTGCCGAGCCATTCGCGGGTCAAGCGGGGCCTCTCCTACGTTCCGCAAGGGCGCCAAATCTTCGGCACCATGACCGTGCGGGAGAACATCGAAACCGGGCGCGTGGTGACTGGAAAGAGCGACATCCCGGAGGAAATCTATCGGCTGTTTCCGGTGTTGCGCGAGTTCGAGCAGCGGCGCGGCGGCAACCTGTCGGGGGGCCAGCAACAACAGCTGGCGATCGCGCGGGCGCTGGCGAGCGATCCGAAGATCCTTCTGCTCGACGAGCCGACCGAGGGGATTCAGCCGTCGGTCATCAAGGACATTGCCCGGCTCCTCAAGGAGATACGCCAGCTGCGCAATCTGTGCATCGTCGTGTGCGAGCAGGTCCTGAGCTTCATCCTCGATGTCGCGGACCGCATTCTCGTCATGCAGGATGGTCGCATCGTCCATAGCGACACGCGCGCGCAAATCGACGAAGCAACAATCGCGCAATACCTCGCCGTCTGATCAGATTTTTTGCGCCGTGCCGCAGACCGGCCCGGCTCGATGAGACCGGAGGACCGCCCGCCAACTCGCGAGCGCCCAAATCGCCAAAAACATGAGTGTCCGAGTGCCCACAAGAGCAGAAGGAGTTGGTAATGCCTAAAACCCTCATCAAGATCGACCTGTCACAATCGCCTTACAAGAACGAGGCGATCCATAATCGCTGGCATCCCGACATTCCGATCATCGCCTGGGTCAAGCCGGGCGACGATTTCATCATCGAGACCTATGACTGGACCGGCGGCTTCATCAAGAACAACGAGTCGGCCGATGACGTGCGAGATATCGACCTGACGATTGTGCACTTCCTGTCCGGTCCGATCGGTGTCGAGGGCGCCGAACCCGGCGACCTTCTGGTCGTCGACCTCCTCGATGTCGGCGCGCTGCCGGAGAGCCTGTGGGGCTTCAACGGCTTCTTCTCCAAGAAGAACGGCGGCGGCTTTCTCACCGACCATTTCCCGCTGGCGCAGAAGTCGATCTGGGACATTTCCGGTCTCTACACCCATTCGCGCCACGTTCCGGGAGTCCGATTTGCGGGCCTCATCCATCCCGGCCTGATCGGGTGCTTGCCCGACCAAAAGATGCTCGACACCTGGAACAAGCGCGAGGGCGATCTCATCGCCACCGATCCGAACCGCGTGCCGCCGCTCGCGGCGCCGCCGTTCGGCGAAACCGCCCATTGCGGCACCGCGCGCGGCGATGTGCGCTCGAAAGTCGCCGCACAGGGCGCCCGCACGGTGCCGCCGCGTGAGCACGGTGGCAATTGCGACATCAAGGACCTGTCGCGCGGCTCGAAGATCTACTTCCCGGTTTACGTGAAGGGCGGCGGCCTCTCCATGGGCGACCTGCACTTCAGCCAGGGCGACGGCGAGATCACCTTCTGCGGCGCGATCGAAATGGCCGGCTGGCTGCATCTCAAGGTCGAAGTCATCAAGGACGGCATGACCAAGTACGGGATCAAGAACCCGATCTTCAAACCGTCACCGATCACGCCGACCTACAACGATTACCTGATCTTCGAAGGCATCTCGGTCGACGAATGGGGCAAGCAACACTATCTCGACGTCCACATCGCCTATCGCCAAGCCTGCCTCAACGCGATCGAATATTTGACCAAGTTTGGCTATTCGAAAGCGCAGGCCTACGCGATCCTCGGCACCGCGCCGGTGCAGGGGCATATCTCCGGTGTCGTCGACATCCCGAACGCGTGCGCGACGCTGTGGCTGCCGACGGACATTTTCGAGTTCGACGTGATGCCGAGCGCCGCCGGACCCGTGAAGCACGTGAAGGGCGGCATCGATATTCCCATGTCCCCGGACAAGTAGATATGGTTCCTCCGCTGCGGTGGTATCGAGCTGCCGCAGCGATCCATTGAATGCAGATTTCGCGAAAGGACATGCGCCATGCCGGTCTACGAGTACATGTGCAAGCGCTGCGGCCCCTTCACCATGATGCGCGCGATGTCGGAATACGAACTGCCATCCGATTGCCCGGAATGCAGGCGCAGCGCGCCGCGGGTGATCCTGACCGCACCGCGCTGTGTGAATACCTCGGCCGAACTGCGGCTCGCCCACGCCACCAACGAACGGAGCGCGAATGCGCCGCGCACGCTGTCGTCGATGAAAGGCAGCCACGGCGCCGGCTGCTCTTGCTGTTCGCCGTCGACATCACGGATGGTGAAACGCGGCAAGGGCGGAACGAAGAGCTTTCCCACCAGCCGGCCCTGGATGATCTCGCACTGAGGCGCGCGCCGCCTGCGGTCAAATTTTGATTTGGTCGTGAATGCGCCGCATCCCGACCCGCATGCTGGACCCCCCAAGCCACGAGTAGGCGCGGGCAGCCGCGTCTTGGCGGCGATCCATATCAGGTCTGTTTGTGGCTTCCGGGTCACACCTCGATAAAACGATCCAAAATCGTGAATTCCTTCGAACCAACCAGCGCCCTCAGGACACTAAGCCAATAGGGGCTACTCAATGGGTGGAGGGGGAACATGCGCAACATTTCGATTTCGATCACCGCGGCTGTGTCACTGCTGGCCAGCGCATACGGGGCTTCGGCGGCTGATCTCGGCCGGCCCATCCCCTACATGCCGCCTCCGGCGCCGATTTTCGTCTACAACTGGACCGGCTTCTACGTCGGCGGCAATCTCGGGGCCGGTTGGGCGTCGGGCAACATGACCGACAGCTTCACCGGTGCAAGCCTCAGCGACAGCAAGAGCGGTTTCATCGGCGGCGGTCAGTTCGGCTACAATTACCAGGTCTCCAACTTCGTGTTCGGCGCGGAGTGGGATTTCGACGCGACAGCGCTGAATGCGTCGCGGACCGGCGGGTTCGTGACCGCGAGCGCGAACACCAACTGGGTGACCACGCTGGCGGCGCGCTTCGGCGTCGCGTCCGGCAACTGGCTATTCTACGGCAAGGCCGGCGGCGGCTGGGTCAACAATAGTGCGACGGTGACCAATAACCTCACGGGCGCAGCGGTGTCGGCATCGAACACCAACAGCGGCTGGCTTGTGGGCGCCGGCATCGAATACGGCTTCACGCCCAACTGGTCCGCCAAGATCGAATACGACTACCTCGGCCTCAACACCTGGAACGTCAATTCAACGGTGTTCGCCCCAGCCGCCGACAATCTCAGTGTGAGCCGAAACATCCAGATGCTGAAGGTCGGTTTGAACTATCGGTTCTGAGACTGACCTTTCCACAAGTTCCTGCCGCGCGTTCAAGGGGAATCAAAATGAGAGAATCAGTGGCCCGCAAGGGCCTTGGGTGGACCGCTGGGGCGGCTTCGCTCGGCCTCTGCCTGACTGTTGTGCCGAACCACGCCATCGCCGCTTATAATGGCTACGGTTACTCATCCTACGGCTACGGCGACCCTTATTCGTCCCACTCTAGGAGGGCACCGCCCGTTGCCCGGCGCTCGTCCGAGCCCACCGGGACGACGACGAAGTCGGCGAAGCCCGCCGCTCCGCCACCGCCGGTCGGTCCACTGATCATCGCCGTCTCGATCGGCAACCAGCATGTCACGGTCTACGACGACGGCAATCCGATCGCCTCGTCGGCGGTGTCGACCGGCATGCCCGGACATCCGACGCCGATGGGTGTCTTCAGCGTCATCCAGAAGGACCGCTACCACCACTCCAATATCTACAGCGGCGCACCGATGCCCTACATGCAGCGCATCACCTGGTCCGGCGTCGCACTGCATCTTGGGGTCGTGCCCGGCCATCCGGCATCTCACGGCTGCATCCGCTTGCCGGACGCGATGGCCCAGCGGTTGTGGGGCATGACGCATCTCGGCGTCCGCGTCATCGTCTCGCCGGGCGAGGTCACACCTTATGACATCAGCCATAAGCTGCTGACCGCGATCGGAACGAAGCCGACGCCGCCCGCTCCGGAGCCCGAACCTGCGGCTGTCCCCGAAGCGGCCGCGCCGGCCGCCCCGCCGGTTACCGCCGAGGTGAAGCCTGCGGCGAACACCATGGACCCGCCGAGCTCAGGCGTGCTCACGATCGCGCCGGCGACGGCCGATATGACGAAGCCGGACGGCGCCGTGCCGGCTTTGCTGCCGAACGCCGGTGGGGAGACGCCGCCGGTTATGCTCGCGAGCCTCGCGCCGGCCGACCACATCCCGCTGCCAATGGCGAAGCCCGACAAGCCCATGATCAAGGCGGGCTTCATTTCGTTGTTCGTCAGCCGCAAGGAAGGCAAGCTCTTCGTTCGCAAGGGCTTCGAGCCGCTGTTCGACGTTCCGGTGACGATCGCGAACCGCGACCAGCCGTTCGGGACCCATGTCTTTACCGCCGCGCGCACTCCGGACGGCAATGGTTTCCGCTGGATCGCGGTGTCGCTCGCGACCGAGCGTCCGACGACCGAGACGATCACCGTCAGGGGCCGGACCCGGACCGTGACGCGCAACGAGCGCACCGGGATGTTGCCGCAGGAGGCGCAGAAGCGCGCCGCCCTTCAGGCTCTCGATCGCATCGAGTTGCCGCCGGAAGTGTTGGCGCGGGTCACGCCTTACATGGAAGCGGGTGCATCGCTCCTGATCGGCGACGATGGGCTCGGTCGCGAGACCGGCAAGGATACCGACTTCATCGCGCTGCTGCGGTAAGTCGCGAGGTTTCGCTCAGCGAAACACCTGCATCGATGCACTGCATCGATCGAAGCCCCGGTGAATTTCATCGGGGCTTTTTATTAGCCTTGTGGCGCGCTCAGCCATCGCGAGCCATTACGCCCTCCTCAATGGAGGGTCTTTTCCGCGGCGTCCACGATCTCGTTCGTAAAGAAGTCCGCTGGCTTGCGGCCCGGCTTCAACACGCCCGCCTCCTCCATGACCTTGATCTGGTCGGCCCATTCTTCGGCGGATTGCCAGCCCTCGGGCTTGTCTGCGGTCGCCGGGGTCTTCCAGTAATCGCGATAGGCGACAATCTGGCCGCGCAGCGCGACTGTGTTGAGCTTGCCGTTCGGTCGGGCAGCGACCATGGCAGCGACCGCCTCATCCTCGTGGCCGTCATAAATGTAACGGATCGCCCGCATCTGCGCGGCAACGAATTTGGTCAACGCGGCCTTCTTGCTTTCGATGCTGTCGCGATTGACCACCCAGCCCACGCCGGGAAAGACAATTCCGGCATCGGAGGCGTCGAATTTGCGCGACGGGCGGACCGGATCGACATACGGCATGAACCACGGGCCGGTCGTCATCATGGCGTCGGCCTTGCGTGACGTGTAGGTGGTCGCGATGGCGCCGCCGTCGACAAAGATCATATTAACGTCGTCGCGCTTGAGGCCGACCCGCTTGAAGTAGGGATCGAGCACCTGCACCCACGGACCGCCAGCGAGCGCGACGATATTCTTGCCCTTGAGTCCATCGCCGCCGACGATGCCCGAATCGCGATCGACGATCACCGACATGGCGCTCTTGTGGAACATCTGCGCGATGGCGACGACCTTCGCGCCGCGTTCCAGCGCCGATGCCATCGGGCTCAACTCCGCCTCGCCGACATCGATCTGTCCGGCGCCCACGACTTGCACCGAGTAGGCACTGCCGCGACCATCCTGGACCGAAACATCAAGCCCGGCGTCAGCGAACCACTTCTTTTCCAGTGCCAAAAATAGCGGTGCATTGGTCGCACCTGGAAAGAGCGCGAGACCGACATTCAGTCGCGCCGCGGCTTGCGCTACGCCGGTACAATAGCCGAGCAGAAGTGCCGCAGAAAGCGCGCGACCGAATTGTGCAACCGACATCATTCCTTCCTCCAAGCAAGTTATTATTTCGTTTTGTTCCGTTGAGACACGTGCCAGGGCAGAATCCAGCCCTCGGCGATGACGACAAGATAGAATAAGACCGTAGCGACAATACTGAGGATGAGGATTGCGGCAAAGGCGCGCGGCGTGTCGAAACTGCCTTGCGCCAGCAGGATCACGTAACCGAGCCCGCGGTCGCCGCCCACGTACTCGCCGACAATCGCGCCGACGATGGCGAACGACATCGCGGCCTTAAGTCCGCTGAAGAGATGTGGCAGAGCATGGGGAAACTGAATCTTGCTCAGCACGTGGTAGGGGCTCGCCTGCTTCACCCGCGCCATGTGGATCATGTCAACGTCGACCGATCGCAAGCCGATGACGGTGTCGACCACGATCGTGAAGATCGACATCAGCATGGCGATGGCGATCTTGGGTTGCATGCCCGTGCCAAGCCAGATCACAAACAGCGGCGCCAGAGCCACCTTGGGAATACCGTTCATCAAGGCAAGAACCGTAAAGAATATGCGGTCGAGAATTTTGGAGTAGACGATTCCGACCGCGATCAGGACGCCCAGTACGGCCGACGCCACGAAGCCCAGCAGCGCATTGAGGGTCGTGTAGGCGGCGTGCCGGGCGAGAAAAGCCGGCTCCTCGTAAATCGCGCCAAGGACATCGCCGATCGACGGCAAAATGAACTGCGGGATCGCAAACAGCTTTACTGCGGCCTGCCACACCAGGCAGATCGCGACGATAACGAGGCTGATCCAAACGACCTCGGCAAAGTCCTCGTACCGCAGCGCGCGACGGCCGATCATTCGATCCTCATCGCGCCGCTTGCAGCGATGACGTCGCGGATTTCCGCGCTGTAACCAATGAACTCGCCGGTGTCGCGGACCGAGAGCGGCCGCGGGCGCTTCATGTCGATCGCAAACTCGCGGGCGATGCGGCCCGGATGACGATCCATGACGATGACGCGATCGGACAGAAATACGGCCTCGGAAATGCCGTGGGTGATGAACAGTACTGTCTTCTTGTCGATCATCCAACGGTCCTGCAATTCGACATTGAGCTGATCGCGGGTCAGCGCATCGAGCGCACCGAACGGCTCGTCCATCAACAGGAACGCCGGTTCGTCCACCAGCGCACGGCAGATGGCGGCGCGCTGCCGCATCCCGCCTGACAGCTCCCAGGGATAACGCTGCTCAAACCCAGCAAGACCGTAGAGGGCGAGGAGCGCCATCGCCTTGTCGACATAGTCGGCCCGGCGCAGACCGAGGAACTCGACCGTAATCAGCACATTGTCGAGAATGCTCCGCCAATCGAGCAGGATATCCCGCTGGAACACGACACCAAGGCCGGGCGGCGGTGACCGCACGGGCTGATCACGGAAGAGAATCGATCCAGTCGTGACCGGTTCGAGACCGGCAATGCAACGCAACAATGTGCTCTTGCCGCATCCGCTAGGCCCGAGCAGACTGACGAATTCGCCGACGCCCAGCGTCAGCGAAATGTCCTTGAACGCAACGATCGGATCAGCGCCCCGCGAGGAATAGACCTTGGTGGCATGCTGGATCGTGAGGAGGTTCTGATCCATCGGGACGGACCGTCACGCCGGTAAAAGCTATTGTGGACAAGCTTGCTAACAAAGCTAATATCAGCTGTCCAGCTTCCATCCAAGCGTACATTGGCGGTTGCGATGTCGCTGCTTTCACCAGCTTTCAATAAGCTCGTAGGTTTTTCATGCGCGTGACCGTCGACAAGAAGGAATTGTTGGTCGACGGATCTGACCATGCATTCCGTGAATTCATTTTCGACCTGATCGCCTTCGTCGTCCGCATGAACGAAGTGCGCGCGGGCTACGGTGAGCGGCTCGGGTTAACGGCGAGCGGCTTTGCAATGCTGGTGTCGATCGCGCATCAGCAGGGCGATCGCGGCGTCAGCGTCAATGCCGTTGCCAAGCATCTTCACCTGTCCGGTTCGTTTGTGACCATCGAAGTTGGGAAGCTTACGCATGCCGGCTTGGTAAGGAAGCGAAAGAGCACGGAGGATCGCAGGCGGGTGCTGTTGACGCTGACGCCCAAGGCCAAGCGGCAGCTCGCCGAAATCGCGGAAATTCAGGGGCCTGTGAATGCGCTGCTGTTCGAGGCCATGACCCGGGATGATTTTCGGCGCATGGGACGCATGGTGAAGGACCTCGTGCCGTGCGGCGATCGTGCGATTACGCTGCTGCGGCATCTCGCTGCCACAAAGCCGCGCCCCGTCGCGGCGACCAATCGGCCGGCATCGGCCAGTCGCCCTCAGGCCTATTGAATTGATGCGGCGGCGCCATGAAGACGGCTCTGAGATTAACTTTGTTATAAAGCTATATACCAAATGGACTTCCGAGGAACCGCCGAAATGAACAACAAGATTCAAGAGACGGACGTCATCATCATTGGCGCCGGCTTCAGCGGCATCGGCATGGCGATCCATCTGAGGGCGGGCGGGTTCCGGTCATTTCTCGTCTTGGAGAAGGGTGCCGACCTCGGCGGAGTCTGGCGCGACAACACTTACCCGGGCGCCGCGTGCGACGCTCCCTCGCATCTCTATTCGTATTCGTTCGAGACCGATTATCCCTGGAGTCGGAAATTCGCGCCTCAGGCGGAAATCCTCGCCTACCTACGGCATTGCGCGGACAAGTACGGCGCCAGTCCTCATATCCGCGTCAATTCGGAAGTGCTTACAGCCGATTTCGACGAGAGGAGCGGTCATTGGGAAGTCCGGACGAAGGATGTCCGCTATCGGGCGCGGATATTGATCTCGGCTGTCGGGCAACTTCACGCCCCGGCAATCCCGGATATTCCGGGGCTCGCTGATTTCAGCGGCGTCAAATTTCATTCAGCGCAGTGGAACCATCATCACGACTTGAACGGCAAGTCAGTTGCTGTGCTCGGCACCGGCGCGTCGGCGATTCAGATCGTGCCGGCCATTGCTGACAGCGTGGCGAAGCTGTGTGTCTTTCAGCGCTCACCGGCGTACGTGAGGCCGAAACCTGACAAGATCTATAACCCGGTCGAACAAGCGCGCTACAAGCGTTTCCCCATCTTGCGGCGCCTTGAACGCGCGATGCTTTACTGCCGCAACGAGGCGAGGTTTCTGAATTTCGATCTGGCGCCCCTCAACCGGCGGGCGCAGCGGCTGTTTCGCACCGGCCTCGAGACCAAAATTCCCGACGAGCGGCTGCGAGCAAAGCTCATCCCCAACTATTCGCTCGGTTGCAAACGCGGGCTCCAAAGCAGCGACTGGTTCGCGACACTCGCTCGCCACAACGTGGAACTCATCACTTCGCCGATCACGAAAATTGCGCCCGATGGGATCGAGACCCACGATGGCAGTCGCCATGCGGTCGATGCGCTGATCTTCGCGACCGGCTTCAAGGCGACCCAGTTCCTCGCGCCGATGCGTATCCGCGGCACCGGCGGTCGCGATTTACATCAGGTCTGGAAGGAAGGCGCGGAGGCTTATCTCGGCATCAGCGTCAACGGCTTCCCCAACCTGTTTCTGCTGTATGGTCCAAACACCAATCTCGTTCACACCTCCGTCGTGTACATGCTGGAGAGCCAGTTCCCCTATGTGCTGCAGGCCGTCGCCGCCATCATTGGCAGCGGCATTCAGCGCATGGAAGTGCGCGGCGACATTCAGCAGCGCTTCAACGAAGGGCTGCGCGAGCGACTGCGGAAGTCCGTGCTTGTGCTGGGTGGATGCACCAGTTGGTACAAAACCGCATCGGGAAAGGTCACCAACAACTGGCCGACCTTCTCGTTCCTGTATCGTCTGCGCACACGTCGACTGAGGCTGCGCGACTTTGACGTCCGGACGAGCGCGACGGAAGCTGCAGCCGGAGCGCGTGTCGACGTCATGCCTCAGAGGGCGGCAGAATGACGTGCCGCGGCACCGACAAATAGAGCCTACAGTTCTTGGGTCTTCCGAGACGCCCACTCAAGAACGATGGCAAAACTGGCAAAAGCTGCCGTGATCAGGCAAACAACGACAATCGTCTCCATTGGCATGGGGTATCCTCCTTGAGGGTTCTCAAGATGGACAGCGCCATGGTCTTGTATTTGATGTAGATCAAAGCGCGGAAGCATCGGTCCCGCACCGCAAATGTCGGGCACCTGTTGAGTGCCGGCATCATTCGAGCCGCCGCCGCGACGCACCCCCATCCTGCGAGTCAGCGGGACCTTTCGCGCTTCCGCGAGCGCTTAAAAATCCGATTTGTTCGCGCGCGGGACATCCTCGTCCTTGTTGAAATAGTATTGATGGATGTTTTCCGCGCAGACAATTTCCTGGAATTCTCGGCCGGGCCGATAGGTGATGGTCGCCGACCACGGCGTCGTGAACACGCCCTCATCCTCGACCGTGAAGTGGACCTGCAGAAATTTGCGCTTGGGGTCGAAGTTGAGGCTGCCGGGGGGCAGGAAATTTTCCTTCTTGTCGCGGTCGAGTCCCTCTTTCGCATCCTCGTAGTCGAGCAGGCGATAGCGCTCCACCACGTGGAGGGTCCTGGTGAAGGGCGTGCCGTAAAGATCGATCATGGCAAAGGGCCGGTCGGTCTTCTGGCCCACGGTATCGATCACCAGGGTGTCGCCCTCGTAATGGCCGATGGAATCACCGTGCCATGACGGCATCACTTGCGCCGGGTGCTGCTGATTGAGGCGCACCTGGCGGAATTCCTGCGCCTCGTCATAGATGATCGTGACCTTGTCGTTCTGCTGCAGCATCTGCATGCCGAAATTCTTGTAGATATAAGGCAACGGCTCGGGCCAACATTGGTTGGCCGGGCTCGGAAAGTTGGCGCCGCTGAGCGAAATGTCGCCGAGCTTCTTCACCTGGTCCGCGGCCCACGGCTTCAAGATCGGGTTCTTGTAATCGCCGACCAGCTGGCCGTAATTGCTGTGGCCATCCTGCCGCGAGAGATTGGTCACCGGACGCGGTCCGGTCGGCAATGGCTCGAAGCCGGGGAGCGACATGTGCCGCCATACACCGCCAAAATTCGGGGTCGATGCAGTGCCGGCGGTCGCGCCTGTCGCGTCAGTTGTGGGCTTCGCTGTTTGCGCAAACGCGGGCGTCGTCGTCAGCAATGCGAACAATAGAAGGAAGTCCCGCCGCTGAGCAGTCATACAAACCTCCCCAATGTTGGCCCATTGTCGTATGCCGGGCTCTAACGGAAGCTTATCGCAAAGCGGGCGATGTCACACGCATAAATTGATGAAGATGCACATGTCGAAAATGCCCCGCGCCGTGCTAACGCGAATAATCCGGATGGGCATTTGAGAAAGAGGCGCGATGACTGACGAGTTCGCACGATGGGAGGCGCGCTACAGCGCGCCTGAATACATCTTCGGCGAAGAGCCGAACTATTTTCTCGCCGCTTGCCGAGAGCTCCTGCCGGCGCGCGGAAAAGCGCTTGCCGTCGCCGACGGCGAGGGCCGCAACAGCGTGTGGCTGGCGGAGCAGGGCCTCGACGTGGTGTCGGTCGATTTCTCGCCCACGGCGCAGAGGAAAGCCCGTGCCTTGGCCGAGAAGCGAGGCGTTTCCGTCACATTCGAACTGGCGGACGTCCACACCTGGGCCTATCCGGAATCAGCCTTCGACGTGGTGTGCGAGATTTTCACGCAGTTCTCGACGCCTGCCGAGCGTTCGCAGAAATGGGCCGGAATGCGCAAGGCGCTCAAGCCCGGCGGCCTACTGATCATCCAGGGCTACACGCCCAAGCAATTGGAATACGGAACCGGCGGCCCGAAGCAGGTCGAAAACCTCTATACGAAAGCCTTGCTCGAGGAAGCGTTTGCGAATTTTCGCGACAAGGTTTTCACCGAGGAAGAACTCGAGATGCACGAAGGCACTTCGCACGGCGGTATGTCCGCGGTCATTGGGTTGACCTGCCGCAAGCCTTGAATCGCTCGCTCGTAGGGTGGGCAAAGCCAACGGGTCCGGCCTTAGGCCGGCCCGATGACAGGCTCCGCGTGCCCACCGTCGAACCAAGCCCCGCGTGGGCACGCGCGGACAAGTCCGCGCTTTGCCCACCCTACGGATGGCGATGAGACCGATTCAGCCAATCACAACGACAGGTACGGATCGTTGAGCCGCTTGTCGTTGCGCCGTCGCTGCTTAATGACTTCGCCCGTCGTCCAATATTCGCTGCGCGTCGCGCGGTCCGCCTCGAGTTGAAATTCCTCAGGCCACTGGCCAAGCGAATAGCCGTACCATGGCATCTCCGGCTTGAGCGGCGGCAGGCCGAGCTCCTCCCAGATCACCTTTGCTTTTTCCATGTACTCTTTGGCCGGGAGCGAGATGGGCGGATACGGCCGCTTGATCATGGCATTGATCAGCATCGCGGAGTCCGTCGCCTCGTAGTGATTGTCATCCTGGCCGGTACGCGGTCCGTGACCCATGTCCTTGTGGTCGAGCACGCGCAGGTCCTGATGCGGACGCATCCGGTAGGACATCGCCCAGAACAGCATGTCGAGGTTCTCGGGCTCGATATCCTCGTTGACCGCTATCACCATCTTGCCGACCGCCGACGAGTAGGACGAGGCGCCATAGAGCGCGCGCCAGACTTCCGCTTCCAGCGTGTCGGAGCTGAGCTGGATCACGATCAGCTTGCGCAGATTGGTCAGCGGTTCATGCATGAAAACGCGCTTCACGCCGCTGATATTCAAGTGGTGGCGGAGGTGATGCAGGAAGGCCGGCTCATAGGCGACGCGCTTGATGAGGCTGCTCTCGCTCGGCGTCACTTGGCTGATGATGGATACGAGCACGGCGTCCTTGCGTCGGGTAATCGCCGTCACGTCCATGAAGGCGTTGTATTCCTTCAAATTCATATAGCCGTGTGACTCGCCGAAGCTGCCTTCGGGCTCCAGCCATTCGGTGTCGATGTAACCCTCGACGACGATCTCCGCTTCCGCCGGCACGATCAGATCCACGGTCTTCGCCCTGCACACGCGGATCGGGGCGCGAACCAGCCCGCCGGCAACGGCAAGCTCATCGAGGTGCTTCGGCAGCTTATGGACCGAGGCGAAGGTGATCGCCGGCGGTGCGCCGAGCAGCAGCGCCGCGGGCATCTTCTCGCCGCGCGCCTTGTACTTCAGCCAGTGTTCGTGGATGCCCTGGTTGAGCTCGATCTCAGGGTTCATCCCCATCCGGGTCGGACTTTTGACCATGGCCCGGTAGTTGCCGATGTTCTGCCGACCCGTGTCCGGGTCCTTGGTGATGAACATCGAGCAGGAAGCATAGGGCGCGTTATCGAAGCCGGGCGTCGAAATCGGGATGGGAAGGCCGTCGACGCCTTTTCCGGCCTCGTTGAGCCCTTCGCCCTGGACCACGATTTCCTGACACGGCGCGTTTTCGATCAGCTGCGGCTCGATCTGATTTTGCTCGGCGTAGTCCCATTGCTTCTTGATGTCTTCGACGTTGCACCCGATGCCAACACTGTAAATCTCGCGATTGGACGCGAGGATTCCGACCGCCACCGGAATGTCGTAGCGGCGGCCTTTGCTGTCGACGACGTTCTCGAACAGGAAGCCCTTGCGCTGCGATTCCGGGATGCCGCCGCGGAACTGCCACCGCACCAAGGCATGCATCTCGGTATCCTTGTTGATCGGTCGTTGCACGCGAAAGAGGAGCCCGTTCCGCTCCAAGGCGGCAATATGAGCGTGCAAATCCGGATATTTCAGCTGCGCCATGCTTCCCCCGACCAATTCAACATCGGCTTTGATTGACAAGACTGTTCTGTGATAACGACCAATGCGCTTCCCACTTCATCAACGTAGATGGGCCGAATACGGCAATCAACACCGTTGATGGCGCGGCCTTGGACCGTTGCGCGACAGGCATACGTCGGCACGAGGAAATGCAATGCTGTTCATCCACAACGACGTCGTCGCCAAGCTCCTGACGATGCGTGAGTGCATCGATGCGCAGGAGCAAGCCTTCCGCCAAATCCCGACCGGCGGCGCGGTGCAGCGTCCGCGCACGGACATCTACGTGCCCTGCGAACGCGAGGATGGCTATTACCGTTGGGGCACCATGGAGGGCGCAAACGACGGCATCCTGGCGATCCGCATGAAGTCAGACGTGGTGACGTGGCCGGTCGACAAGGATGGCCTCTGGCGAGAGAGCAAATACTGCATGAAGCCGGGCACATTCCTCGGCCTCATCTTTCTCTTGAGCACCCGCAACGGCGAACCCCTCGCGTTAATCAACGACGGTGTGCTGCAGCACATGCGGGTCGGCGGCGGCGCCGGCATTGGGGCAAGGCACCTCGCCCGCAAGAATGCGAGCAGCGTCGGGATTCTCGGGTCCGGCGGCATGGCGAGAACCTACCTCGAAGCTTTTCACGTCGTGCGACCGATCAAGCGCGCCAAAGTCTTCAGTCCAACGGCCGACAACCGCGATCGTTTCGCCGCCGAAATGAGCGCGAAGCTCGGTATTCCCGTTGAACCGGTGGCGACGGCGCGGGAAGCGGTGCAGGGCGTCGATATCCTCGCCACCTGCACCGACAGCATGGATCCGACGTTTTCCGCTGAGTGGC
The DNA here is from genome assembly GCA_963787675.1 of uncultured Alphaproteobacteria bacterium. Taxonomy (GTDB): domain Bacteria; phylum Pseudomonadota; class Alphaproteobacteria; order Rhizobiales; family Xanthobacteraceae; genus JAJPKK01. The sequence goes on from CAWBDV010000007.1 coordinate 18,921, forward strand.
TGGAGCCGGGCATGCATGTGACGATGCTCGGGCCGCGCGAACTCAGCCAGGACGTTCTCGACCGGTGCGATGTTAAAATCCGGCAGGGCAGCGGCGGGGCCAAAATGGCCGAATCCGACCGCGTCAAAGCCGAAGTCGGGCATAGCCCCACGGCCTATGTCGCCGGCACCGCGGAAGAGATGAAAAGGCTGCCGCCCAAGACCGAAGAAGGTGGTTTCGGCGGCGACTATCCCGATTATTGCGCTCTCGTTACCGGCAAAGCGTCGGGCCGGACCAGCGACGATCAGATCACCTTCTATCATAATCTCGGGAACCAGGGCCTGCAGTTCTCCGCGGTCGGCGGACTCGTGTATCGCAAGGCCAAGGCCGCCGGCCTTGGCAGAGAAATTCCAACCGAGTGGTTCGTGCAGGACATTCGAAACTGACGAGGCGCCGATGGCTCCGGCCCGTGCGTCAAATTTCCGAACAACCTTCCGCACCGCACCGTGACATGGCGAGCGGGCTCAGCTATCGGAGAAGCATGAGTCAAGCCGCCAAGATCACTCCCCCTGGCGAGGCCGTGATGGTCGAGGCCGATCGCCTGGTCGAGGGATTGTGCGCGCTCGCAAAATCGGACCTCGTCCACGACAGCACGCTGCGCAGCGCCATGGCGCAATATCTCAAGGCCGAGCTCGCCAAAGGCCGCAAGGAGGCCGAGCGCCTCCTGCTCAAGGACCGTCATGGCGGGCAATGCGCAACCCGGCTCTGCCGGATGCAGGACGAGATCATCAACGCCATCTACACGTTCGCGGCCGAGCAACTCTATCCGTCGCAAATCCCGTCAGATGCGGAACGGATGGCGATCGTCGCCACGGGCGGTTACGGCCGCGGCCTGTTGGCGCCGGGGTCGGACATCGATCTCCTGTTTCTGCTGCCCTACAAACAGACAGCATGGGGCGAACAAGTCGCCGAGGCAATGCTGTATTGCCTGTGGGACATGGGCCTGAAGGTCGGCCACGCGACGCGCTCGATCGACGAGTGTATCCGCTTGTCAAAGGCGGACATGACCATCCGCACGGCGATCCTCGAAGCGCGTTATCTGATCGGAGATCGCGCCCTCTACGACGAACTCGTCGCCCGCTTCGATCGGCAAGTCATTCAGGGAAGCGCCGCCGAGTTCGTCGCCGCCAAGCTTGCCGAGCGCGAGGAGCGTCATCGCCGCAGCGGCCAATCGCGTTATCTCGTCGAACCCAACGTGAAGGACGGCAAGGGCGGACTGCGCGACCTGCATACGCTGTTCTGGATTGCCAAATACGTCTACCGGGTGCGCAGCACCGAGGAGCTATTCGAAGCTGGCGTGTTCGATCGCGCTGAATTGCGGCTGTTCCGCCGCTGCGAAGATTTTCTGTGGGCGGTCCGCTGCAACATGCATTTTGTCACCGGGCATGCCGAGGAGCGCCTGTCATTCGACATCCAGCGCATCATCGCGCAGCGGCTCGGCTATACAGACCGCCTGGCGTTGCGCGCGGTCGAGCGGTTCATGAAGCACTACTTCCTGATCGCAAAGGACGTGGGCGACCTCACAGCCATCCTGTGTGCGGCGCTGGAAAGCCGCCAGGCCAAAAGCGTCCCGATGCTCAACCGCATGGTTGCGCGGCTTCGCCCGCGCCGACAGCGCACGCTGCGCGAAAGCCCTGATTTCATCGTCGACAACAATCGGATCAACATTACGGATCCGGACGTGTTTGCCCGCGATCCGGTCAACCTCATCCGCATGTTCCGGCTTGCCCAGCGGCATGTCCTCGCGTTCCATCCAGATGCGCTACGCCGCGCGACGCAGTCGCTCAAGCTGATCGATAAATCGCTGCGCGAGAACGAGGAAGCGAACACCCTCTTCCGCGAAATTCTCACCGCCAAAGACAACGCCGAGATCGTGCTGCGGCGCATGAACGAATGCGGCGTGCTCGGGCGTTTCGTGCCCGATTTCGGTCAGGTGGTGTCGATGATGCAGTTCAATATGTATCATCACTACACGGTCGACGAGCATCTCCTGCGCTGCATCGGCGTGCTCGGCGAGATCGAACGTGGGACCAATCCGGAATACGCCCTCGCCAACGACCTGATCCGTACCATCCACCCGAACCACCGCGACGTGCTGTGCGTGACGTTGTTCCTGCATGACATCGCCAAAGGACGGGTGGAGGATCATTCCGTTGCCGGCGCCCGCATTGCGCGGCATTTCTGTCCGCGGCTCGGCTTCACGCCGGCCGAAACGGAGACAACGGCGTGGCTGGTCGAACATCATCTGGTGATGTCCACCATCGCCCAGTCGCGCGACTTGTCGGATCGCAAGACCATCGAGAACTTCGCCTCGATCATGCAGTCGCTGGAGCGCATGAAGCTCCTCACCATTCTCACCACAGCGGACATTCGCGCCGTCGGCCCTGGCGTGTGGAATGGCTGGAAGGCCCAGCTCCTGCGCGCGCTTTACTATGAGACCGAGCCTGCCCTCACCGGCGGCTTCTCCGAGGTAAACCGCGCCAAGCGCGTCGCCATGGCCCAGGCGGAATTCAAGGCGGAGCTCTCGGACTGGCCGGCAGAGGATGTCGAGCGCTACGTCGCGCGCCAGTATCCGGCCTACTGGCTCAAGGTCGATCTGCCGCATAAGCTCGCGCACGCCCGGTTTGTGCGCGACGCCGAGCAGGAGGGTCGCACACTCGCCACCAGCGCCGGATTTGATGCGACGCGGGGCGTCACCGAGCTGACCGTGCTCGCGCCTGACCACCCATGGCTATTGTCCTACATCGCCGGCGCTTGCGCGACTGCCGGGGCCAATATCGTCGACGCGCAGATTTACACCACGACCGACGGCATGGCGCTCGATACGATCGCCATCACCCGCGAATTCGACCTCGATGACGACGAGCAGCGCCGGGCCGATCGTGTCGTGGCGGCGATCGAGAAGGCATTGAACGGCGACCTGCGGCTACCCGAAATGGTTGCCAAGCGCGCAACACCAAAGGGACGCATCCGGGCCTTCGCAATCGAGCCCGAAGTGACCATCAACAATCAATGGTCGAACCGCTATACCGTCGTCGAGATCGGCGGACTCGACCGGCCCGGGCTGCTCTACGAGCTGACGGCGACGTTATCGAAGCTCAATCTCAACATCGCGTCGGCCCATGTCGCGACCTTCGGCGAGCGCGCCGTCGACGTTTTCTACGTCACCGATTTGATGGGTGCGAAAATCTCGTCGCCGACTCGCAATGCCGCCGTGAAGCGAGCGCTGATCGGGCTGTTCACGACGACTTAAGAAAGCGCCGGCCGTCGTGTGGCCGGCGCATAAGCAATGTCAGTATGCCAGTGCCGTCACATCGGCTTGATTTCGACCTTGCGGAACTTGACGACGCCGGCGGCATATTGGAGCGCGATCTTTCCGCTCGGGTGCTTTGAGTTTTCGACGCCATCCACGGTCTTGGTGCCGTTGAGGATCACTGTGAATTTCGGACCCTGGGCCGTGATCTCATAGTTGTTCCACTTGTCGCCGGCCTTGAGGAACACCGAGGGCTTGGCGACATTGACAATCGCGCCGGTGCCGTAGCTCGGGTCGGGCCGCTTGTCGAAGATGTTCACCTCATAGGCGTTTTCCGCCGTTACTTTGGCCGGATCGCTGCAGCGGATGAAGATGCCACTGTTGGCATCGGGATTGACCCAGAATTCGGCGCGAATCTGGAAGTTGGTGTAGGTGTTCTTCGAGACCAGAAAGCCGTTGCCCTTGTCCGCCTCGACGACACCGTCAGCGAGCCGCCAGTTGGCGTCACCGATCTGATTCCAGTTATCGAGATTCTTTCCGTCGAACAGCGTGACCCAGCCGTCCGACTGTCCGGACGCCTGCTGCGAATACGCGACTGCCGCGATGGCGGCGAAGGCGAGTCCAAGGCTGATGGCGAGGTTACGTTTCATCGGTTCCTCCTGTTGTCATGGGTGAATTATTCGCAATCGCTTTCGCGACAGTGCGGCGATCGTTCGGCTGTTCACTCCCCGAAATGCGCGGCGAGGTAGGTCGTAATCGCCTGCGCCTCGTCTGGAGTAGCGACAGCGCCCCGGCCCACCATGTTGGCGACCAGCGTCGGCCATTCGGCCTTGTGTCGCCTGGCGATGGTGATCCGTTCGAGATCGTGACAGGCGCTGCAACGCGCTTCGACGAGCTCCTTGCCCGGCCCGGAGGGCAGCGTCGTCGCCGCGGCGGGGGCCGGCGACGACCCCGGACCGAAATTCGTTGCGAGATAGGCGACGACCGTATCCGCCTCGCGGGGGGTCAACTGGGCGCCGCGCATCACCATGTGGGTGACGTGACGGCGCCATCCGGTGGGCCCTTCGCGCATCGACATGATGACGTTGAGGGCATGGCATTGCGAGCACGCCGTCGCCGCGATGTCCCGGCCCTCGCCCGCCGGAAGCGCGCGGGGTGGGCCCGCCTGCGCGCGCGCAGACGCGGCACCAATAAGCGCGACGAGCGCAAGCGCAACGAGCGTGGACCGAATGGGAATGCCGGATGAACGTCGCATCACACCCTCCGGCTCCGGTTCTCGGCAATCGAGTAGGCCGGGTACCAGGTCGAGGCGGTGCCAATGCCATCGCGCAATGTGTGAACATCGAGGAGGTACGGGCGCCCGTCGGCAACGACGCGCTGAGCGCGGCCGATCGCCGCTTTCACGTCGCCCGGCTCCATCACCACCTCACCCTCCACGCCGAAAGCACCGGCGGCCTTGACGAAGTCGACGTCAGGGCTGCCGTTGTAGCAGGTCATGTCGCGGCCGGTTTTGAACTGGCGTCCGCCGTAGTGCCAGATGCGGTTGCGCTCGTTGTTGTAGCTCTTGTTGTTGAGCACGATGTTGATGATCGGTGCCTGGTAGCGCGCCTGGCTCCACAGCGGCTGCGGCCCCGAGAAACAGAAGCTGCCGTCGCCGACCACCGAGACCACCGGCCGGTCGGGACGCGCGAGCTTGACGCCGAAAGCCGCCGCCATGCCCCAGCCGAGGATGTTCGGGCTCGTCGCGAAATAGCTCTTGTCGTCGCCGCCGAACGACATCAGCGGATCCATGGCCTTGCCGGAATCGACATCGCAGACGTAGCAGGTGTCGGCAGCGAGCGCGCTTTCGAGTTCGAGCCCAAGCCGCGACAGCGAAACCGGTACGCTGTCGGCATTCTCGCGGGCGATCTTCAAGCGGAATTCGGCCATCTCGCGCGAATAGGCCGCGGTACGCGCTGTCCGCTCCGCAGCGATCTCCTTGAGGCGCGCCGGCGTCGCGAGGCTCTTCACCGCCGCGATCAGGTCTGCTGCGGCGAGACGGAGATCCGCCACCATGGCAACGTCGACCGGCGTGGTGCGGGCAAGACTTGCCGGATCGAGCCGCACCGAGATCAGCGTCGTGCCGGGCGACCCCCGCTCACCATAGCGGTTACCGAAATTGAGGAGCACGTCAGGCTTGCCCGGGAAGCGCATGTCGCGAAGCTGCGCACCAATATAGAGTGGGTGCCGGGTCGGGAACGGCTTCGACCAGAAGCCGAGCGCGCCAGGCTGCGAGGCGACCGGCAGGCCGAGCAGCTCGGCGAGCGCCAGCGTCTCTTTTTCTCCGTGGCTCCAGGTGATCTCGTCGCCGACGCTCATCAGCGGGTTTCTAGCCTCGATGAGGAGCCGCGCCGCCTTCTCGACCGACTCCTGGTCGGGACGGATGCGCATCGGCACGTCGAACTTGGCCTGATCCCAGATCGCGGCCTTGCCCTCATCCCGCAGGATATTGTTTGGCAGCGACAGGAACACCGGTCCGCTCGGCGGCGTCGCTGCGAACTTGAGGCCGCGCCGCAATGTCTCTGGGATGCCATTGGTGGTCTTGGCGACCCAGGTCCACTTGGTGATCGGGTTCGTCATGTTCTCGTGGAATTCGGCCTCCTGGAGCTGGTCGCGGCCGAGAAAATCCTGCTCGACAGACGCGACGGCGACGAGCAGTGGGCTCTGATCCTTCCAGCTGTTGATCATCTGCGTCATCGCGTTGGTGAGGCCGACATTCGCGACGATCACCACCGCCGGCTTGCCGGTCGCCTTTGCATAGCCGTCGGCCATGGCGACCACGGCCCCTTCGTGGATGCCCTTGATGACCTGAATACTCGGTTCGTCGACGAGCGCATCGAAGATCGGATAATCGCCGGTCGACGGGTTGAAGAACACGTACTTGACGCCCGCGGCCTTCAGCTGCGCGACGAAGAGGGCGCCGCCGGTGCCCTGCACATCCCGCATCGCGGAGGCCGGCACGGCAGCAGGCGCCGATACCGATTGTGCGACCGCGTTCGCGGCAACGCTCGTGAGCCCGAGCGCGCTCAATCCGGTCATGAGCTGCCGACGCGACATCCCATCATCAAGATATTGCTTGATCAGCTCCTTCATCGCTTCCTCCTCGCGAACGTTGCGCAGGACTATAACCTGCGGCACGAGCGAAGCGAAGTAGGCCGCGCGACCTGCTGCCCGCTCTACATGAATCTCGTTATTCAGGCTTCTTCGGCTAGGGCACGCCGGTGATGCGGATGCCAGCGCCCGTGCTCTTGTAGCGCATGTTGATTGCGATCAGGACCGAGGTCAGCGCCTCCGCCGCTGCGGAGTTGCAGATCGGCCCGGCGTGCCAGGCCGCAAGCCCGATATCGGCGGCGAGGCCGATCGCGACCTCGCGCGCTGCCACGTCGTCGCCACAGACAAGCACATCGCACGCGACGTCGTGATCAACATCCTTGAGCGCGTGCGCGCCAACGTTTTGGAACGCCGACACCACCCGCACTTTGTCGCCGAGCAACGTTTGGATCGCCGCGACCGCTGAACCCTCCGGCGGCAGTTGAACCCGCGCGACCTTCGGCGGCTTCAGCGGCACGGTGGCGTCGATGAGAATCTTGCCGGTGAGGGCTTCGCGCACTTCTTCGACGGTCGCGCGTTGCGCTGCGTAGGGCACGGTGAGGAGCACGATTTCCGCCTCACCGGCGGCCGCCTTGTTGGCGGCGCCGGCCGCGATATCACGGCCAAGCTCGGTGTTGATCTCCTTGGCCGTCGCCGCAGCCCGCGCCGCGTCGCGCGAACCTATGATGACCCAATGGCCGGCGCGCGCGAACCGCAGCGCCAACGCGCTGCCTTCGGCACCAGTGCCGCCCAGCACGGCGATGGTGTAGTGCTTCGCGCTCATCCTTCACCTGTCCCGAACGGAGAGACCGGGTCGCGCGCATCCTCGATCCGGTGAATGGCCGCCGCCTCTCGCGGATGTGCTCGTTCCCCCTCGCCCGACGCGCCTCGCGCTTCGACGCGGCGACGGGAGGTGAAGGGATGTCTTTTCACCGGCGTCTGCACAACGGGCATGAGGTCGGCCGCATGGCGGGCGGCCGCATCCCGCTCGGCCGATTGCGGCATGTAGAGCGTCGTGCGCTGGGCAGCCGGCCTGCCGATCGCAGCAGTGAGCGCCTCCATCCCTGCGGGCGGCAATTCCTGGCCATGCACGGCACCGGCAGCCCGCGAAATGCTCTCGTTCATCAATGTTCCGCCGAGGTCATTGCATCCGGCCTGCAGACAGGCGATGGCACCGTCCCGCCCCATCTTCACCCACGACGTCTGGATATTGACGATGAGAGGATGGAGCGCGAGCCGTGCCACCGCGTGCATCAGGATGGCTTCGCGCAAAGTTGGGCCACGCCGGGCCGCTCCTTTGAAATAAAGCGGCGCCTCCATGTGGACGAAGGGAAGCGGCACGAACTCAGTGAAGCCGCCGGTCCTCGCCTGCAGCTCGCGCAAGGCAGCGAGATGGCGCGCCCAATGCTCCGGACCCTCCACATGGCCGAACATGATCGTCGAGGTGGTCCTGAGCCCGACCTTATGGGCAGTCTCGATGGTCGCAAGCCATTCGGAGGTCGTGAGTTTGTCGGGGCAGATCACGGCGCGCACGTCATCGTCGAGAATTTCGGCGGCGGTGCCGGGTAACGTGCCGAGACCGGCGTCGCGCAATCTTTCGAGAAAACGCGCCACCGGGATGCCGAGCGTCGATGCGCCATGGCGCACTTCGAGCGGCGAGAACGCGTGCACGTGGATCCCGGGCGCCGCCGCTTTCGCCGTGCGCAGGATCGCAAGATAGGTATCGCCGGTGTAGGCCGGATGGATGCCGCCTTGCAGGCAGACCTCGGTCGCGCCGCGCGCCCACGCTTCGGCTACGCGCCGCGCGAGCTCGTCGTGATCGAGATCATAGGCAGCACCGCGCAGATGCTCGGCCGACTTGCCCTTTGAGAACGCGCAAAAGCCGCAGCGATAGCTGCAAACATTGGTGTAGTTGATGTTGCGGTTCACGACATAGGTGATGGTGTCACCGACGGCGTGCGCGCCCAGACGGTCTGCTGCGGCACAGACGTGGTCAAAGTCTCCGCCACGCGCCGCGAACAACCGAACGATGTCGGCCTCGCCGAGCCCCTCGCCGCTCTCCGCGCGCGCGAGGATTTGCTCGAGCGAGGGAGATGCGGCGCTGTTCGGGCGCCGCGGGATTGCGGTCGCGGGCACATCACACTGCCCCGGCGACCAAGCGTCGCTGCGTGCAAAGCTTTCCGCATCGCTCGCGCGCAGCACCGCGGTGCGGATCGCCGGATCGAGCCACGCTCGTACACCCTCCCCTGGAGGGGGAGGGTCGGACCGCCGAAGGTGGTCCGGGGTGGGGTGACGGCCGTTCAGCGAATTCGACGCCGGACTTATGGCACCGCTGTCACCCCCTCCCGCCGCGCTGACGCGCGGCGACCTCCCCCCTCCAGGGGGAGGTGAGGGAAGTGCCTCACCGCGCAACATCCGCGGATAGATCGGCAGGCGCTGCACCAGAATCCGTCCGCGCAATGCAAGCTTTGCGGCAAGGGCTTCGACTTCGGGCCATGGCGCTTCTGGATTGACGAAGTCTGGCGTCACCGGGGAAATGCCGCCCCAGTCGTCAATGCCGGCGTCGATCGCAGCGTCGAGCAGATGCGGCGCAAGATTCGGCGGCGTCTGCAAACTGATCGTGATCGGCAATACGATTCGCGCTACCGCGAGCGTCCACAGCAGTTCGTCGTCGGACGCATCGGGACACTCGGCCAAGCGCGTACGGGGCTTGGCACGGAACGGCTGAATAATGATTTCCTGGATGTGTCCATGGATAGCGTTGAGTTCGCGCAATGCCAGCACCGCTTCAATGCGTTCGCGGCGCGTCTCGCCGATCCCGATCAGGAGGCCGGTGGTGAACGGGATCGCCAATTCGCCCGCCGTCGCGATGGTGGCGAGACGCACCGCGGGCACTTTGTCGGGCGAGCCGAAATGGACGTGTCCCTTCTCCGACAGGCGATCGGCTGCCGTTTCCAGCATGAGGCCCATCGAGGCGGAGACCTTGCGCAGCCTCGCCATGCCCTCGCGGTCCATGACTCCGGGATTGAGATGCGGCAGCAGGCCGGTTTCCTTGAGCACGAGCGCGGCCATGGCGGCGAGATAGTCGAGCGTTGTCGCGTGGCCGAGCGCGGCAAGCGCATCGCGCGCCGCGGCGTAGCGCAACTCGGGTTTGTCGCCGAGGGTGAACAGCGCCTCGGTCGCGCCCGCGCGCGCCCCCGCGCGCGCCACGGCAAGCACATCCTCGGGCGTCATGTATGCCGACTGGCCGCGACGCGGCGGCTGCGCGAACGTGCAGTAATGGCAACTGTCGCGGCACAGGTGCGTCAGCGGAATGAACACCTTGCGCGAATAGGTCATCACGCTGCCAAACTGCGCGGCGCGCAGCTGCTCGGCCTCGCGCATCAAGGCCGCAATGTCGCGCACCTCGGCAAGCGCGAGCGCGTCACGTACTGAGATTGGGGTGTCAGGCGCAGCAACGTTAATCATGCGAATATTCTGTCTGCTTTCCCTTGGCATTTGAACCCGCGCAAGCGTTGCGCAGCCATGCAGCGTGCCGAAGATGTCGAGACGTACGCGTCTGGCCACTGCGGAACAAAGTCAATACAGTCGATCGCATGAAATCAACGCCTGTACTGATCGTGGGTGGCGGACCGGTGGGGCTCGCCATGGCGGGGGATCTTGGCTGGCGCGGCGTCCCCTGCACGCTCGTCGAAAAGACGGACGGCCGCATAACGCAGCCGCGAATGGACATCGTCCATATTCGCACGATGGAGTTCTGCCGGCGTTGGGGCATTGTGCCGTGGGTGGAGACTGGGGGCTATAACCGCGATTATCCGCAGGATTGTGCCTGGGTCACGGGGCTCGCCAACGGCTACGAGCTTGGGCGCGAACCGTTCCCGGCCCCGCGCGAAGAAAAGCCGCCACCGCAAAGCCCGCAGAAGCGCGAGCGCTGTCCGCAGAACTTCTTCGACCCGGTGCTGGCGCGCTTTGCCGGTTCGTTTCCGCATGTGATGCGGCGCTACCGCACCGAGCTGGTGGATTTCGTCGAGCACGCGCACGGCGTCACGGCGACACTGCGCGATCACGCGAGCGGGCATACCGAAACCGTCGAAGCGGAGTACATGATCGCCTGCGATGGAGCAGGCGGCTCGATCCGCGAGCGCCTCGGCATCGCCATGGCCGGCGAACCCTTGCTCACCTACACCACGAACGTGATCTTCCGGTGTAACGGTCTTGAAAAGCTGCACCGTCATCAGCCGGCCTATCGATTCATCTTCATCGGGCCAGAAGGCACTTTCGCCACGATCGTCGCGATCGACGGCCGCGATCACTGGCGGTTTTCGCTCGTCGGCAGCCGCGAATACCGCAAGTTCGAAGAGGCCGATCTACGCGCCGCGATCGAGCGCGCGGTCGGCCGCCGGTTCGATTTCGAAATCGAATCGATGATGCCCTGGACCCGGCGCGAGCTTATCGCCGATCGCTACGGCAGCGCGCGCGTCTTCCTTTGCGGCGACAGCGCGCACCAACTCTCGCCGACCGGTGGCTTCGGCATGAACACCGGCATCCAGGAGGCCGTCGATCTTGCCTGGAAGATTGAGGCGCGGCTGGCCGGCTGGGGCGGTGCGAAGCTGCTCGCATCCTACGAGACCGAACGGCGGCCAGTGGCGGAGCGCAACGTTCGCGAGGCCGGCGGCAACCTCGCGCGCATGCTCTCCCCGCGCGACAACCGGCCGCCGCCTGAGATTTTCACAGCCGGAGCAGACGGCGACGCGGCGCGGCGCATCTTCGGCGCCAAGTTCACCGAGACCATGCGACGGGAATGGTTCACCCTCGGCATCCAGCTCGGCTATCGCTACGAGGGCTCGCCCATCGTGGTCCCCGACGGCAGCCCGGCGCCGCCCGACGAGACCGCGACTTACGCTCAGACCGCGCGACCCGGGCATCGGGCGCCCCACGTCTTTCTCGCGCCCGGAAAATCGACCATCGATCTCTTCGGTCGCGGCTTTGTATTGCTGCAGTTCGGCGATGCATCATCGGCGGACCCGGCGCCGATTATCACGGCTGCGGCCGCCTGCGGCATTCCGCTCACGGTCCATTACATAGACGATGCGGCGGCTGCAGCGCTCTATGAACGTCGCCTCGTCTTGGTGCGCCCCGACGGTCACGTCGCTTGGCGCGGCGACGAGGCCCCGGCCAATTCAGAAGCCATGATCGATACGGTTCGCGGAGGGTAGTCGCCGCGTTCGTCACGGCTTGCCAGCTACGGCACCGGTACGCCAAGCGATGTCGCGGCGGCCACGAGGCGTGTCCAGGTGCCGCGCGAGACCGGAATGCCGGTCTTTTCGCGCTCGGCTTTGATGCTGTCGCCGCGTTCGCCCGGCAGCAGGATGCGATCGACGTCGGCGGCGCGCGGGAGCGCCGCGATGGCGTCGTGCAGCTTGTCGATTTCGGCGGTGAAATTTCCGAAATCACCGAGCGCCGCAAGATCGACGGCTATGGCAATGCCGTTCAGCACCGGACTGTCGCCGCGCTCGGGGTCTGCGAGTGCTGCCGCGATCAGTGGATTGCCGACCGCAAGGCTCGCGAGGCACTCGATCATCAGCGACAGGCCCGAACCCTTGGCGCCGCCGAGCGGCAACAAGGTCGCGACCCGGCTGGGATCGGTGGTGTCACGGCCCGAGGCATCCATTGCCCAGCCAAGCGGGATCGGCGCGCCGCGGTCACGCGCCGCCATCACCTTGCCGAACGCAGCCGTCGACGTCGACATGTCGAGCATGAACGGCGCGCGTCCGCGACCGGCCGGCACCGCGATCGCAATCGGATTGGTGGAGACGCCCGCAACGCGAGCGCCGTAATAAGCCATCAGCGGCCCCGATGCACACATGGCGATGCCGGCCATCCCGGCTTCCGCTGCCTGAAGCGCGAACTGCCCGATGGCCCCCGCATGGGTGATGTTGCGCGCTCCGCACCAGCCCACATGCGCCTCGCGGGCGCGCCCGAGCGCCTCGGTCATGGCGCGCGTCATCGCGATGGCACCGGGCGCATGATCCGCCTCAAGGACCGCGATCGCGCCCGAACTCCCTTCGACGCGCATCGCAGGCTTGGCGTGGATGAACTTGCGCCTGATGAGGTCGACGTAGCGCGGGACGCGGATCACCCCGTGGGAATCGACGCCGCGCAGATCGGCCCACACGACCATGCGCGCCCAATCCGCCGCCATGACCGGGGCGACGCCCGCGGCGCCAAAGATCGCTGCGACGAAATTTTCGAGCTCGGTCTTGCCGATGGTTCGCCCTTCGTTGGCCATGCTGACGGCCTATTTCGCCGGTGCAGGGCGCAGAAGACGCGCTGCATTGTTGCGGCAGATATCGGCCCGTACGTCCTCGGCAACGGCGACAGTGTCGATGAAGTGACTCCCTTCATCCGGCGGTTCGAACGGATAGTCGGTCGCGAACATGATGCGCGACTGTCCGACGGCCGCGAGCGCGCAATTCAGCGGCTCGGCCGAGAACATGCCGGAGATCGTGAGCACGATGTTGTCGCGGACGTAGTCCGAGGGCTGCCGCGCGAGCTTGACGCCATAGAACTTCGCCCGGCTGTCGAAGCGCCACAACAGATAGGGCAGCATCTCGCCGAGATGGCCGAGCATGAGCGTGGCGCGCGGGAAGCGATCGAAATGACCGCTGAATATGAGGCGCAACGCGTGCGAACCGGTTTCGACGCCCCATTCCCAGGTCGCGCGCTTGAGACCATAGGTGCCGGCGAGGACCGGCATCGCAGCGGGCGGATCGGCGGGATGGAGATAGATCACGGCGCCGAGCGCCTCGGCCCGCTCCCAGAACGGATGGAGCGTGGGGTGATCGAGATATTGGCCGTCGGTGTGGCCGTTGATCATGGCGCCGACGAAGCCAAGGTCCCGCATGCTCCGATCGAGCTCATCGGCCGCCGCCTTGGCATCTTGCATGGCGAGATGCGCGAAGCCTGAATAGCGGTCGGAGCGCTTCTGAATTTCCGTCGCCAGGAAATCATTCGAATTCACGGGCACGGCGGATCGCGGTCGCGGTATCGCGCTCAATCTGCACGCCCGGCCCGGCGATCGCGAGCACTGCGCGGGAAATGCCCCCGCGATCCATGACGGCGAGGCGCTGCTCGCCGAATTCGGAGAGTCGCTTGACGGCCTGCCAATAAATCTCGCGGTCGATCTCGCCCGTCGTCGTCTGCCAATAGTCCTCGAACCCGGGGGAGAGGAAGTGCTCTTCCAACGCGATCTTGTCGTTCATGGGCTCTCCGTGATGCGGCCTCTTGGTGCATCCTATGGCCTTGCAGGCGCACGAATATCAAGGCTATTGGTTTTCGCGATACCCATAAACCGGCTTTGCCGTCGGACAAATGACGCAAGGCGCGCCAGCTGGGAGGTTCATTTGGCGAAGACGATCCGTGGCGTGCAGTTCGAAGACAATCTCGACAACGCGATGGGGCTTGAGTTCTATAACCTGTCTCACCGGTTCGGGTACCAATCACCGAACTGGCCGTATTTCGAGGATGTGAAGATCGAGCGCATCCATTACATGGCCAAATCGGGCGTGCTGTCGCAACGCATCACCACTTCAATGCACAATACGACGCATATCGACGCGCCCGCCCACGTGGTGCAGGGGACGCCGTTCATCGATGAGGTGCCGCTGCCGCATTTCTTCGGCTCGGGCATCGTGGTGTCGATCCCGAAGAAGAAATGGGAGCCGATTACTTATGACGACCTCGAAGCCGCGGCGGGCAAGCATGTGCGGCCGCGCGACGTCGTCATCGTCAACACCGGCTGGCACAAGCTCTATGACGACAGCGAGGATTACTTCTGTTATGCGCCCGGGTTCGTCCCGTCCGCCGGCAAATGGTTCGTGGAGAAGCAGGTGAAGGTCGTTGGCCATGACACCCAGGCGAACGACCATCCGCTCGCGACCGCGATCGGTCCGCAACGCAACGGACCACTGCATCCCCATCTCGCCGAGGAGTACCGCAAATGGTCGGGCGGGCGCGACTGGAAGGAAGATTTCCCCGAGTGGGAGCCGGTGCACCGCATCCTGTTCAAGGCCGGCATTCTCGGCATCGAAAATGTCGGCGGCGACCTCGATATGGTCACGGGACGGCGCTGCACGTTCGCCTTCTTTCCATGGAACTGGGAACGCGGCGACGGCTGCATCATCCGCCTTGTCGCCATCGTCGACCCGAGCGGCTCTTACCGCATCGAACGAGGGAGTAAGTTCTGATGGAGGTCAAACGTTTCGCCGACGCGAAGGCCTACGAGGCCCCGAATCACCGCGCCTATTCGTCACTTCGTCTGTTTGGGCTCGATGCGGGCGGGCCGAAACAGTTCGTGGTCGGTCTGTCGCATTTCCTGCCGGGCGGCGGCGCCGGCCCCGACGCCTCGCCGACCGAGAAGGTCTACGTCGTGCTCGCCGGCGAGTTGATCGTTATCGCCGGCGGCAAGGAAGTCGTGCTCAAGGCGAACGACAGCTGCTTCATCGGCCCCAACGAAGCGCGGGAGATCATCAACCGCGGCAATGACGTGGTGACGATGCTCGTCGCGATGTCTGCACCGAAGTGACGCTTTTGTACCCCGGATGGAGCGCAGCGAAATCCGGGAACGGCCTATCGGAATGACTGCAATGCCGGCCCCGGATTTCGCTTCGCTCCATCCGGGCTACTGCTGCGAGGTTTTCCCATGTCCGAAGACTTTCTGAAAAATCCCGCATCGCTTTTCGATATTCGCGGCCAGACCGCAATCGTGACCGGCGCATCGGGCGCATTCGGCACGCTGGCCGCGAAGACACTTGCCGGCGCCGGCGCCAATGTTGTGCTTGCCGCGAGCAAAGAGGAGGAGCTGAAAAAAGTCGCCGCGGCCTGCGAAGCACTCGGCGGCAAGGCCGCGATCGTCGCCAAGCGGCCATCCTCGGAGGCGAATTGCGATGCGATCGTCGCCGCGGCGCTCGAGACGTTCGGCGGTGTCGAAATTCTTGTGGTCGCCTCCGGCCTCAACAAGGTTTCGAAGATCGTCGACCAGAAGGCGGACGATTTCCTCGACGTGATGGACGCGAATGTCACGCAGTCTTGGCTGATGGCGCGCGCCGCCACGCGCCAAATGCTCAAGCAAGGTCGCGGCGGCAAGATCGTGCTGACGTCCTCGGCACGCGGGCTTCTCGGCCATCCTGCCGGCTACACGGCCTATTGCGCCTCGAAGTCGGCGGTCGACGGCATCACCAAGGCGCTCGGTTGCGAGCTCGGCGAGACCGGCATCACCGTGAATGCGCTCGGACCGACCGTGTTCCGCTCGCCGCTCACCGCGTGGATGTACGAGGACACCGATCGCGCCCGCGATGTGCGCAAGGGCTTTCTCGGCCGCGTGCCGAAGGGACGGCTCGGCGAGCCCGCCGATCTCGCGGGCCCGCTGCTCTTCCTGGCCTCGCGTGCGTCCGACTTCTACACCGGCCACATCCTCTATGCCGACGGCGGCTATACCGCCGGATAGTCCATGTCAAAACCAAGGATTGCCGTTATCGGCGCCGGGCTGATGGGCCATGGCATTGCGCAGGTTTTCGCGCTGGCGGGTCATGACGTCGCGCTCACCGATGCGCACGCGCCAACGCTTGCGAGCGCCAAGGTGCGCATGCTCGCGAATCTGCGCGACCTCGGCGACGATACCTCAGCGCTGGCGCGCGTGCGTGTCGCGTCTGATCTCGCTGAGTGCGTGCGCGATGCCGATTTCATCGTCGAAGCCGTGCGCGAGGATTTGACCGTCAAGCAGGAGCTGTTTGCCGCCATCGAAAAGGCCGCGCGCCCGAATGCGATACTTGCCAGCAACACATCGGTGATTCCGATCACGGCGATCATGGGGAAACTGGCGCGGCGCGAGCGCGCGCTAGGCACTCACTGGTGGAATCCGCCTTACCTCGTGCCGCTGGTCGAGGTCA
Source organism: uncultured Alphaproteobacteria bacterium (assembly GCA_963787675.1). Taxonomy (GTDB): domain Bacteria; phylum Pseudomonadota; class Alphaproteobacteria; order Rhizobiales; family Xanthobacteraceae; genus JAJPKK01. Next base: position 35,289 of record CAWBDV010000007.1, read on the forward strand.
TCGCTACACAATGGACGTCGCCCGCAGCGATCGAGTTTACGATGCGGCTGCACATCGACATCGGCAAGACGCCGGTGCATGTGAAGAAGGACGTGCCGGGGTTCGTTGGTAATCGCCTTCAGCACGCCTTGTGGCGGGAGGCGATCTCGCTCGTCGAGAACGGCATCTGCGACGCGGAAACCGTCGATACCGTCGTCAAGTCCGCGTTCGGACTTCGTCTCGCAGTGCTCGGCCCTTTGGAGAACGCCGATCTCGTCGGGACAGATCTGACGCTCGCCATCCATCAAACCGTGTTGCCGGCGATCGAAAGCCGGCCCGGGCCATCGCCCTATCTCGAAAAGCTCGTAGCACAGCGCAAGCTGGGCATGAAATCAGGCCAGGGCTTTCGCACCTGGACGGCAGAGCAGCAGGCGGCGCTGCGCACCCGTTTGCTGGCGCATCTCAAGGCGGCGCGGGCCAAGGGGTGATCACTCCGAACATCCGGCACATCAGTCGCAAAGCTTGCATCGATCGGCAGACGGGGCCTCGTCCCACTGGCTATAGTGCCCCCATAAAATTCAACTGAGCTTCACGGAGGAAATCATGCCCGCATTCGACGACATTTCCCCGGCCGGCGGCGTTTCGCGCCGGCGTGTCGTGACCACCGGCCTCGGCGCGCTCGCGGCGCCAGCCGTGCTGCGCGCCATTCCGGCGAATGCCCAGAGCCGCGCTATCAAGATCGGCCATGTCAGCCCCCGCACCGGACCGCTTGCGGGCTTTGGCGAGGCCGACACGTTCATCCTCGAACAAGTGCGCGGCATCCTCGCCAAGGGACTTGCGAGCGGCGGCAAGACCTATCCCGTCCAGATCATTTCCAAGGACAGCCAGTCAAGCGGCAATCGGGCCGCGGAGGTGGCTGCCGAGTTGATCACCGGCGACAAGGTCGACCTCATCGTCGCCTCGGCAACACCCGACACCACCAATCCGGTCGCCGACCAGGCCGAGGTCAACGAGGTCCCCTGCATCACCACGAACTGCCCTTGGCAGCCTTACTTCTTCGGCCGCAATGGTGATCCCAAGAAGGGCTTTACCTGGACCTACCATTTCTTCTGGGGCCTCGAGGACGTGATCGCCGCGTTCTTGGCGATGTGGAACGGCGCACCCACCAACAAAGTGGTCGGCGGGCTATTCCCGAACGATGCCGACGGCAACGCCTGGGGCGACGCCAAGCTCGGTCTCCCGCCAGCATTGGCAGCGGCTGGCTACAAGCTCACCGATCCCGGCCGCTATCAGCTCATGAACAACGACTTCACATCGCAGATTTCGGCGTTCAAGGCGGTCGGCGCCGAGATCGTGACCGGCAATATGATCCCGCCGGATTTTGCGACGTTCTGGTCGCAGGCCGCGCAACAGGGCTTCCGTCCGAAGATCGTGACCATCGGCAAGGCGCTGCTATTCCCATCGGTGATCGACTCGCTCGGCGCCCGCGGCAACGGCCTGACGAGCGAGATCTGGTGGACGCCGCACCATCCGTTCAAATCTGGCCTCACCGGCCAGACCGCGCAGCAACTCACGGACGCCTATACCGCGGCCACCAAGCGGCCGTGGACTCAGCCGATCGGCTTCCAGCATGCTCTGTTCGAGGTGGCGATCGATGTGATGAAGCGCTCGAAAGCGCTTGAGCCCAAGGCGATCCTCGATGCGATCGTGGCGACCGACTATCGTTCGATCGTGGGTCCGATCAAATGGACCGGGCAGCCGGTGAAGAACGTCACCAAGACGCCGCTTGTCGCCGGCCAGTGGCAGCGCAAGGGCAACGAGTTCGAACTCGTCATCACCGAAAACAAGACAGCGCCGGAGATTCCCGTCGGCGGAAAATTGAACTTGCTGTCGTAAGATACTCGCGACTGAGTCGGTCATCGCCCCAGGGGCGATGACCCTAGCTAGGCGTTCAAGCTCTCAGAAAGACAGGCAGCAAACCGCGCCGTGCAAAATCAGGCCTTGCGATAAACCCACACGCGCGCCGGCGGCAGGTTGAGCCAGATGCGCTCGCTCGATTGCGCGTGCACGCCGGCATACGAGCCGGGGATCGGCGGGACCAGCGCATAAGTGAACTGCACGAACGGTGAGCCGGGCTGAAGCAGCGCGAAGGCATCGGTGAGCAGGCGCAGCCGCAGCCGCAGCGGCTTCGTGAAGAGCGGCAGCCCGGAAACGACTGCGGATGCAGGCTGGCGCAGCAGGCTGCCGAGCAGACGCTTCAGCCCGTAGGCATCGCCCTGCACCACCGTTGCCTCGGGATAGCGTGTGCGCAGCAGACGGCAAAAGGTCGGATTGAATTCGACGAGCACCATGCGCGACGGATCGATGCCGTGCTCGACCAGCGCCGCCGTCACCGCGCCCGTTCCTGGCCCAAGCTCGATGATCGGACCTGCAGTGTCGGGGTCGACAAATTTCGCCATGGCCCGCGCCAACGGCTTGCCGGACGGCATGACGGCACCGGTCGCCAGCGGCTTTTCCATCCACGAGCGGATGAAACGCACCTCGTCATCAAGACGTAGTGTTCTTTTGGTATTGCTGACGGGAGACTGGAAGATCATGTGCGGGAACAACTGCTTTCGTGGCTGCCCAAACTTCAGCCACAAGATCGCCACGAGTATAGGGCGTCAGGCCCAGGGTCAAGTCACGCTGAACCGGCCCGAGTTCCGAAGAACTCCTTGACCCGTCCGAAGAACCCCGCGGATTCCGGATTGGTTTCGTTCGACGACAGCTTGTGAAATTCACTCAGCAAATCACGCTGACGCTTGGTGAGATTCTGCGGCGTCTCGACCACCACCTGGACATACATGTCGCCAACCTGTTTCGAGCGCAGTACCGGCATGCCTTTGCTTTGCAAGCGGAAGCGTTTGCCCGATTGCGTGCCCTCGGGGATCTTTACCCGCGTCTTGCCGCCGTCGATGATCGGCACCTCGAACTCGCCGCCGAGCGCGGCGGTGATCATCGAGATTGGTGCCTGACAGTGGAGGTCGGCACCGTCGCGTTGGAAGAACACGTGCGCGCCGATGGCGATAAAAATGTAGAGGTCGCCCGACGGGCCGCCGCGCAGCCCTGCTTCGCCCTCGCCTGACAGACGAATTCGTGTACCGTCCTCGACGCCCGGCGGAATGGTGACCGATAGCGCGCGCTCGCGGGTCGTGCGACCAAGGCCACCGCAGGCTCCGCAAGGATTCTCGATGACCTGGCCGCGGCCGTGGCAGGCAGGGCACGTGCGTTCGAGCGTGAAGAACCCCTGCGCATGCCTTATCTTGCCGTGGCCGCCGCAGGTGCTGCAGGCCTTGGGCTTGGTGCCGGCCTTGGCGCCGCTGCCGGAGCAGGTCTCGCAGACGACCGACGTCGGAATCCTGATCTGGGCGGTCTTGCCGCCGAAGGCTTCCTCGAGTGTCAGCTCCATGTTGTAGCGCAAATCGGCGCCACGCTCGCGGCCTGAGCTGCGGCTGCGCCGGCCACCGCCCATGCCGAAGAAATCGTCGAAGATGTCCGCAAACGACGTGGCGAAATCGGCGCCGAAGCCCGGGCCGCCGCTACCGGGATGTTCGAAGGCAGCATGACCAAAACGATCGTAAGCCGAGCGCTTATCCCCGTCTCGCAGGATCTCATAGGCCTCGTTGACTTCCTTGAAGCGATGCTCGGCGTCCCGATCGCTCTGATTGCGATCAGGATGAAATTTCATCGCGAGCTTGCGGTAGGCGGTCTTGAGGTCGGCATCGCTCGCGGTGCGCTCGACGCCCAATACCTCGTAAAAACAGCGCTTGGACATTGCGCGTCGCTCTTCAGAAAACGACGAACACCCTCTCCCGGGGCGGGAAAGGGTGTTGGTCAAACGATTTGGGCTGGAAAACGATCGCTGACATTTCTCAGCCGAAGTTCCCGGTTCGAAGACCTCCTCTCGGCCGCGCTGGCATAAGGCCGGCGCGGCGACGAGAATGAGGATCAGGCGGATTTCTTGTTCTTCTTGTCGTCGTCGACTTCGGTGAATTCGGCGTCGACAACATCGTCCTTCTTGGTGCCGGCACCCGGACCCGCACCACCTTCGGCACCCGGCGCCCCTTGGGCTTCGGTCGAGGCCTTGTACATCGCCTCGCCGAGCTTCTGCGACGCCTGCCGCAGCGCAGTCGCCTTGGAGGTGATCGCCTCGGTGTCCTCGCCTTTCAACGCTTCCTTGAGATCGGCGAGCGCCGTCTCGATGGTGCGTCGATCAGCGTCCGCAAGCTTCGATCCGTACTCGGCGAGCGCCTTCTCGGTCGAATGCACATCGACCTCGGCGTGATTCTTCGCCTCGACCGCAGCCTTACGCTTTTTATCTTCCTCGGCGTGCGCCTCGGCGTCCTTGACCATCTTCTGGATCTCGGCCTCGGACAATCCACCCGACGCCTGAATGCGGATCTGCTGCTCCTTGCCGGTCGCCTTGTCCTTTGCCTGGACGTTGACAATGCCGTTGGCGTCGATGTCGAACGACACCTCGATCTGCGGCACGCCACGCGGCGCCGGCGGAATACCGACGAGGTCGAACTGGCCGAGCATCTTGTTGTCGGCCGCCATCTCGCGCTCGCCCTGGAAGACCCGAATGGTGACGGCGTTCTGATTGTCTTCGGCCGTCGAGAACACCTGGCTCTTCTTGGTCGGGATCGTGGTGTTGCGATCGATGATGCGGGTGAACACGCCGCCCAGTGTCTCGATGCCGAGCGACAGCGGAGTCACGTCGAGCAGCAGCACGTCCTTGACGTCGCCCTGCAGCACGCCGGCCTGGATCGCAGCGCCGACCGCGACGACTTCGTCCGGGTTGACGCCCTTGTGAGGCTCCTTGCCGAAGAACTGCCGCACGATCTCCTGGACCTTCGGCATGCGGGTCATGCCGCCGACCAGAACTACCTCGTTGATCTCGCCCGCGGTGAGGCCCGCATCCTTGAGAGCGAGCCGGCACGGCTCAACCGTCTTCTGGATGAGGTCGTCAACCAACGCCTCGAACTTGGCGCGGGTGAGCTTCATGGTGAGGTGCTTCGGACCGGTCTGGTCTGCCGTGATGTAGGGCAGATTGATTTCGGTCTGGGTCGTGGATGACAGCTCGATCTTTGCCGCTTCCGCCGCCTCCTTGAGGCGTTGCAGCGCGAGCTTGTCGCGGCGCAGGTCGATGCCCTGCTCCTTCTGGAACTCGTCGGCGAGATAGTTGACGAGCCGCATGTCGAAGTCTTCGCCGCCAAGGAAGGTATCGCCGTTGGTCGACTTCACTTCGAACACGCCGTCGCCGATCTCGAGGATCGACACGTCGAACGTGCCGCCGCCAAGGTCATAGACCGCGATGGTTCCGGTCTTCTGCTTGTCGAGCCCGTAGGCAAGCGCGGCCGCCGTCGGCTCGTTGATGATGCGCAGCACCTCAAGGCCGGCGATCTTGCCGGCGTCCTTGGTGGCCTGGCGCTGCGCGTCGTTGAAGTAGGCCGGAACGGTGATGACCGCCTGGGTGACCTTCTGACCGAGGTTGGCCTCGGCGGTCTCCTTCATTTTCTGCAGCACGAAAGCCGAGATTTGCGACGGCGAGTACGACTTGCCGTCCGCCTCGACCCAGGCATCGCCATTGCTGGCGCGGATAATCTTGTAGGGAACGAGCTTCTTGTCCTTCTCGACCATCGGGTCGTCGTAGCGACGACCGATCAGGCGCTTGACCGCGAAGAAGGTGCGCTCGGGATTGGTGACCGCCTGGCGCTTGGCCGGCTGGCCGACAAGGCGCTCACCGTCGTCGGTGAACGCAACGATGGACGGGGTCGTGTTCCGTCCTTCAGAATTCTCAATGACCTTGGGGGTTTTACCCTCCATCACGGCGACGCAGGAATTGGTCGTGCCGAGGTCGATGCCGATGACCTTGCCCATGTTTATTTAGTCCTCTCTGTCAGCAGGTCGGCCGGGCCCATGCGGCACCCGGATAGAAGCGTGTAGGCGGGCCTCGCGCCCGCCCTAGACCGCCCCTGGTCCGACCCCTCGATCTCGCCCGCCTCCCCGGCGGACGTACAAAGCGTCATATAGGAGGCCACCTTATCGCCGCAAGGCAGGACGCGCGAAATTGGCAGCATTAACAAGCCCGAAACGGTCCCTCGCCGTCCCCGCATTCCGGCCCTCCACACGGCGCCCAGGCCGCTGCTCCTCGGCGCTGCTCACGGCCTGACGCGGTAGATGCGGAGCGGTCCTTCGCCGGTTTTCGAGACAGGCTCGAGCCAATCCGGAATTTCGCCGGCTTCAAGACGCCCCCACAGGCTGGCGGCCCGTTTGGCGGCGCCGATTCCCCCCAACGTGTGCCGGCCGCAGACCATCAGGTACAGAGACTTGGCGTTCGTTTTGGCCTCGATCCCTTCTGCAACGGCATGCGCCGGGTCTGGCGGCAGGGCAAAGACCCGATCGGCGTCGATGATCGGCGCTACCAGCCGATGATAGGGCGCCGAGAGAACCGCATGGGGCGTCAGGGCCAGGACGAAAGGACCATAGTCGATGTCGGTGACGACAAGGCCCGGCGGCAGCACCGCCAGCCTAGCGTAATTTTCTGTCTGCAAGCATCCGGCGGCGACCCGCGAATTCTCCTCCACCCCTTTGTTTCGGTCGATCGCATTCACCGCGGCGAATGCGACGGCCGAAGTTACCAGCGGCGTCAGGAAGAGGGCGACGAGCACCCGCGCCGCCAGCGAGCCGAGCTTGAGGCGGGCGCATAACCGCAGCGCTCCGGTGGCGACGAGCGGCATCGCGAGCCACATCGCATAGCTGAACGCCCTGACCATGACGACCATTACGATAACCGCCACCGTAAGGGCGGCGGCCGCGACCAAAAAGCCGAAGTCGCGCCGCAGATCAGGGTCGCGCGCCAGCGCCAAGGTACAGAGCACCGCGACCACCGGAAACGCTGCGACCGCTGCCCCCATTGCGGGCGAGGTTCTCGCAACGGTCCAGAGCGGCTGCATTTCAGACACGTGCGAGAACCAAATCGTGCGCACCATCCGGTCCATCATGGCAAACGGCCCGGCAACGCACTGCGGCTCAATGGCGATGAATAGCACCGTGGCGACGGCGCCGAGAATGAGAACGCCGGCAAGCCGGACTTGCCACGATGACTGCGCGAACCTTGCAGCGCAAACAGCGAGGCCAAGTGTCGCGACGGCAACCGCCACGACTGAGTTGATCGCAATCGCGTCGCACGCGGTCAGAGTCCAGTGGGCGGGTCCGATGCTGACGAAGAAGGCCGCAAGGACCGACACGACGCCGGCCAAGCCGTAGCGCAACAGAGCGCCTGCCCCCGCCGGATCGATGACGAAGCGCAGCGTGATCACGAGGCCGCCGAGCAAAATGTAAGGCAGGCCCTCGAACCCGATCGCCATTGCAGCGCCCGTCAGAACCCCGGCAGCCGTCGCCGCCCAACGGACGCGGTCGGACCAAGCGGCGGCCGCGACGAGAAGAACCGAGAGTGCGATCTGGACGTTGTGGTGGTCGATCCTCCCCGGAATGAAATGCTGGAAGGCTGGCAGACCGACGACCGTCAACAGCAGGGTGGTCAGGGCCGCCGGACGACCGGCGATGCGCCAGGCAATCGCCGCAGCTCCGGCCATCGTGGGGATCAGCCACAACATGGGCCACAGCGCGCGTGCCAGTCGCTCGGCGAAGGCGGCATCCGTGAATTGGCCGAACAGCCAAAACAACCCGACGAGGCCGGCGTCGATCAATCGCGACCAATGAGTGTCATAGCCATCGGGAGGTCCGAGCCGCATTTCGTGGAGGTCGAACCACCCGCGGCCGGCAAAAAACGCGCGCGCCTGGACGAGACGCATAGCATCGTCCATGTCCGACAGCGTATGCGCCGTTTCGGTCCAGTGATCGGCAAGGAGCTGCACCACGATGACAAGCCACGCGAGCCCCAGCAGGAGGGCGAAACTTGGGCGGGTTGAAATCGAGGGGACGGAGATCGGGCGATGCATCGAAACCTCGCTCACAAGCGGATAACCGCGCTTGCTTGCATTTCCCTTAATGGAATGCGCGACATCGACGCGGGACGCGTTCAGTGGCCGGAACGCGAAATTCAGGGCCCTGTCGATTTGCGCTGCCACGCGTGCCGCAGTACATCGCAGCGATGACTGCGCGTCTTCAATCCGCATGCCTAGCGGGATTCCGCATCATTCCCGGCTACTTCGATCGTCGCCAACAGGAAAAGCTTCTCGCCGCTATACAACAGGTCTTGCGGCGGGCGCCGTTGTTCACGCCGACCATGCCCGGTACAGGCAAGCCATTCTCGGTGAAAATGACTAATTGCGGGTCGCTCGGCTGGGTGTCCGACGGGCATGGATATCGCTATCAGCCGCTTCATCCGGAGACCGGAGAACCTTGGCCATCGATGCCGGAGATACTGCTCCAGGCTTGGCGCGAACTCTCGAACTATGCCGATCCGCCGGAAGCTTGTCTCGTCAACTATTACGAGCCGGCAGCCAGAATGGGTCTTCACCAGGACCGCGACGAAAAGGATTTCGCAGTGCCGGTGATTTCGGTTTCGCTTGGCGCGACCTGCCGATTTCGCCTCGGCGGCAACGCGCGGACGTCTCCAACGCGATCGATGCTGCTCGCTTCCGGGGATATTGTGGTGCTTGGCGGGGAGGCGCGGCTCGCCTTCCATGGCGTCGACCGCATCCTACCCGGCACGTCCACGCTTTTGCCCGATGGTGGCCGTATCAACCTGACATTACGGCGGGTCAACTGGCCGCGGCGAACCCAGCCGACCCGCTTGCCGCAATAATGCTATAAGCTTGAGTCGGGGCAGCGAGGAGCGCTTTATGATGCTGCGAGCACTGGTATTTCTTGGACTGCTGACAGCCATTGCAACGCCAGCATTCGCTGACGACGCGCAGTTTCCGCTGGGGTCGCGCGTCGGATTGGTGCCGCCGCCGGGGTTCGCGCTCAGCAAGAAATTTCCCGGATTCGAGAGCGCCGATGCCGAAGCGTCAATGGTCGTGATGACACTGCCCCCTCAGGCCTATGCCAATATCGAGGGGACCCTTTCCGCGGACGCGGTTCGCAGCCAGGGCGTGACCGAGGACAAGAGGGAGGAGGTGACGTTGCATAGCGGCCGCGGCCTTCTGGTCGCCGGCAGCGAAGAGGAGAAAGGGCAGAAGTTCCGGAAATGGATGTTCCTCGCCGCCGTTCCCGAAGGCACGGTGATGGTCGCGGTCCGGGTTCCGGAAGCAAACACCAAATCCTTGCCCGACGATGTGGTCCGCACCTCGCTCGCATCGCTCACGGTGCGGCCGACGGTCCCGGTCGAAGAGGTGCTCCAACTCTTGCCGTTCAAGATCAAGGACTTCTCTGGCCTGCGTCCGGTCCGCGCGATGGCGGGAAGCGGTGTGTACCTGACCGACGGTCCGAATGACGCGCCCGAGCCCCTCGAACAGCCGTTGTTCATCCTCACGGCCGGTCAAGGCGGCCCTGAGCAGACCTCTGATCGGGCGAATTTCGCCCGCAACATGTTCACTGGCTTTGCCGACTACAAGGACGTGCGCGTCGTCAGTGGTGACATGCTGCGGCTCGGCGGAGGCATCGCGCCGACCCACGAGCTGCAGATCGAAGCCAAGGACGCCAGGACCGGAATCGCGATCAAGGTCGTGCAGTGGGTGCGCTTTGCGCCCGGAGCGTTCATTCGGATGATCGGAGTTGCCCGCACCGACCAGTGGGCCGCAGCCTTTCCGCGCTTCCGCGCCGTGCGCGACGGGGTCTCCTGGCGCGAGTAGCTGCCGACAAACGAAGCGCGTCCGCCGTCGCGCGGACCTTCCGCGGATCCTCGGCGCTTCCGATTACTGGGCGATCTTCCTGCCCTCGACCGGCGCCGTGCGCGGACCGCCTTTGGACACGCCGACCTGGGCGGGACGCAGCACACGGTCGCCGATGGTGTAACCGGGCTGGATCACCGTCGTGACCATACCTGAGGGAACGTTCGGATCCGGTACCTCGAACATGGCTTCGTGGAGATTCGGATCGAACTTGGCGCCTTGCGGATCAAACTTCTTGACGCCGTGCTTCTCCAGGACCTTGAGCAACTCGCGCTCGGTCAACTCCACGCCCTCGAGGAAGGTCTTGGCAGCGCCATCATTGGCGGCGCTGGTTGCAGCCGCGGCTTCAAGTGTGCGGCGAAGGTTATCGGCGACCTTGATCATGTCCTGAGCAAACCCGGTGATCGAATAGGCGCGCGTGTCAGCCACTTCGCGCTCAGTACGCCGGCGCAAATTTTCCATCTCGGCAAGGCTGCGAAGCAGCTTGTCCTTCAAATCGGCCGCCTCCTTGGCAAGCGCCGCGCTATCGGCGCCGGCCTCGCCGGGGGCACCCGTCGGACTTTCCACGGCACCATTGTTATTGGCGGCTTTCGTTTCCGTCATATGCGATTCTCGCGACTTTTTGCTAAACTCGCCCCGCATATCGATATTTCGTCGGAAAAATCAAGCGCGGAGAGGGGAGGCCACCGCAGGCGCCGTGGCCCGTGGGATCACCCCGGGTCGATTAAACCATCAGAGTCACGATGTTAGGACGTATCAGGGGGGTGCCAACAGCTTGCTCACGATCTTGGCGGTGTAATCGACCATCGGGACAATGCGGGCATAGTTGAGACGGGTCGGACCAATGACCCCGATCACCCCGACAATCCCGCCGGTCGCATCGCGATAGGGCGAGATGATGGTCGAGGAACCGGACAATGAGAATAGCTTGTTCTCCGAGCCGATGAAAATTCTCACTCCCTCGGCGCGCTCGGCGCGACCCAGCAAGTCGGCGACACCGCGTTTGGTTTCAAGTTCGTCGAACAGGCGGCGGACCCGCTCGAGATCCTCCACCGCCTTGAGGTCCTCGAGCAGATTGGCGTGGCCGCGAACGATGAGCTTGCGCTCGTCCTTCTCGCCGCCGGACCAGCTGGCAAGACCATCGGCAACGATCTTCTGAGTCAAAGCGTCAAGTTCGGCACGGGCGGCTTCGAGTGCCGTTTCGAGTTCGGACTTCGCCTCGGCGAGGGTCTTGCCCCGGATGTGAACGTTGAGAAAATTCGCGGCCTCCGTCAGGGCAGACGTCGGCAGCCCGATGGGCAGGTTGAGAACGCGGTTCTCGACCTGGCCGTCCTCCGAGACCAGGATGACGAGCGCTCGCTCCGGTTCGAGCCGCACGAACTCGATGTGCTTGAGGCGCACGTTGGCCTTGGCCGTCAGGACGACGCCGGCCGCACGCGTCAGGCCAGACAGCATCGCGGACGCCTCGGTCAGCACGCCCTCGACGGTTTTGCCGGCGCCGGCCACCTGGCCCTGGATGGCGATGCGGTCGCGATCGGAGAGGTCGCCGACCTGCATCAGCGCATCGACAAAAAACCGCAAGCCCAACTCGGTCGGCAGCCGTCCTGCGGACGTGTGGGGCGCGTAGATAAGGCCGAGCTGTTCCAGATCCTGCATGACGTTGCGCACCGAGGCGGGCGACAGCGTCATCGGAATGATGCGCGACAAGTTGCGCGAGCCGACCGGTTCGCCGGTCGCGAGATAGCTCTCGACGATCTGGCGGAAAATCTCGCGCGAACGTTCGTTGAGCTGGGCGAGACTGACCTCGCTCGAGCCGATCGGAACGTCCTGGGATATGGCGCGCATCATCAATTGAATGCCTTCCAGGCAGTCATTTGTCCATCCTCGCGAGTCAATTCAAGCCGATGGACACCAGCCGCACCCGCCGATCCAAATCGCGCGAGCTCGTTTGAAATGAGTGCACCTTTTCGGGATCATGCGCTACAAGCGGGCGTGAGCGGCGGGTGACGCAACGATCGCCGCCGGGAGAACGAGCCCATGCGACCGAGCCGCCGACAGCCCGACGAACTTCGCGCCGTGTCCTTGGAACGCGGCGTTGTGAAGTACGCGGAGGGCTCGTGTTTCGTGAAGTTCGGCGACACCCATGTGCTCGTCACCGCAACACTCGAAGATCGCCTGCCGCCGTGGCTCAAGGGCCAGGCGCGCGGCTGGATCACGGCGGAATACGGCATGCTTCCGCGGGCAACGCTGGAACGGACGCGACGGGAGGCCTCCGCCGGCAAGCAGGGCGGGCGCACCGTGGAAATCCAGCGGCTGATCGGCCGAAGCCTTCGCGCCGTGGTCGACCTCGAAGCGCTTGGCGAGCGCCAGATCACCATCGACTGCGACGTCATCCAGGCCGATGGCGGCACCCGTACGGCCTCGATCACCGGCGCCTGGGTCGCGCTCCACGATTGCATCACGTGGATGAAGTCACGCGACATGCTGCGCACCGAGCCGCTGCGCGAACATGTCGCCGCGATTTCCTGCGGCATCTGCGCTGGCACCGCGGTGCTTGATCTCGACTATGCTGAGGACTCCGAGGCCGACACAGATGCCAATTTCGTTCTGACCAGCAGCGGCGGGATTGTGGAGATTCAAGGCACCGCGGAGAAGACGCCGTTCACCGAAGTACAATTGCTCGCGCTTCTCGCGCTCGCACGCAAAGGTGTCGGCAAGCTTATTGACTTGCAGAAGCTTGCGGTTACGTGAGGGCGATGCCAGCAAGTTCTCCTGTCTCCGCCGGCCATCGCCGAACTCTTCGGTCGTTTGGTGATCGCGACCCACAATCCGGGCAAACTCGCAGAAATGCGCGAGTTGTTGTCGCCATACGGGATCGAAGCGGTTTCCGCGGGCGAACTTGCACTTGCCGAACCGGAGGAGACGGGAACGACGTTTTGCGAGAACGCCCGCATCAAAGCTGTCGCCGCCGCGATGACAGCGCAGGCGCCGGCGTTTTCTGATGATTCGGGACTCGTCGTCGATGCACTGGGTGGCGAGCCCGGCATTCACTCGGCGCGCTGGGCCGGGCCCACCAAGGATTTCGCCGCGGCCATGGCAGAAGTGGATCGTCGCCTTCGCGGACGTGGCGCCACCGCTCCGGCAGACCGCAAGGCTCACTTCATCTCGGCACTGTGCGTTGCCTGGCCGGATGGCCATGTCGAGGAATTCGAGGGGCGCGTCGACGGCGTGCTGGTCTGGCCGCCCCGCGGCGCCAAGGGCTTCGGCTATGACCCAATGTTTCGGCCGGATGGCTACGACCGCACTTTTGGGGAAATGACGAGCGAGGAAAAGCACGGGCTGCCGCCGCGGGGACTTGGTCTCTCGCATCGGGCACGCGCGTTTCGCAAGCTCGCGGAGGCCTGTCTTGGCAGCCGCTGAAAGCTCGGCCCCGAAGAGATCGGACGCGGCCTTTGGTGTTTACGTCCATTGGCCGTTCTGCCTGTCCAAATGCCCCTACTGCGATTTCAACAGCCATGTGCGTCGCAGCGGCATCGACCAGGAGCGCTATATGCGCGCCTTCACCGCCGAGATCGCATCGACCGCGGCGCGCGTGCCTGGCCGCACCGTATCGACGATCTTCTTCGGTGGCGGCACGCCATCGCTGATGGAACCGGCGACCGTCGCCGCGATCCTCGACGCCGTCGCACGGCATTGGACGATCGCGCCGGACGTGGAGGTGACGCTTGAGGCCAATCCGACGAGCGTTGAAGCCTCCCGGTTCGCCGGCTACCGAACGGCTGGCGTCAATCGTGTCTCGCTTGGCGTGCAGTCTCTTGACGATACATCGCTTACATCGTTGGGACGACTGCACACTGCGCGCGAGGCGCTTGATGCGGTTGCGATCGCGCGGCGCATTTTTCCCCGCTATTCCTTCGATCTCATCTATGCGCGCCCGGGACAGACGCCTGCCTCCTGGCGAACAGAGCTTAAGGGTGCCATCGCAGAAGCGGCCGAGCACTTATCGCTCTATCAACTCACCATCGAGCCCGATACGCCGTTCGAGGGTCTTCACGCAGCTGGCAAACTTGCTGTTCCAGACGCGGACCTTGCCCGCACGCTCTACGACTTGACCCAGGAAGTGTGTGGGGCGGCGGGATTGCCTGCTTACGAAATCTCCAATCATGCGCGCCCTGGCGCGGAGTGCCGGCACAACCTCGTCTATTGGCACTATCACGAATATGCCGGCATCGGCCCGGGCGCTCACGGTCGCCTCGATATCGGCGGACGCCGCCGCGCCACGGCGACGGAGAAGCGCCCCGAGGCGTGGCTTGAGCGCGTCGAGCGTGACGGTCACGGTGTTGTCGTCGATGAGCCGCTGTCGAACAGCGAAGCCGCCGACGAATTCCTGCTCATGGGCCTGCGGCTTGCCGAGGGCATCGATCTCAAGCGATTCGCAGAATTTGCGGGCGCGCCACTCGCGCCCGAGCAAATCACCGATCTTGTCCACCACGGCCTCATCGAGACTACGGTGGACGGCCGCCTGCGCGTCACCGCGGCAGGATTTCCTGTGCTCGATGCGATCGTCGCCGATCTTGCGGCGTAGACCTGTTCAGATGCCCGAGCCGGTGAAATTGCGCGACGCCGGCGCAATGACCGTCCCGCCATTCGGCGTAACCCGCATCACCGCGAGCCCACGCTGGTTGGTGCCATCAGAGCGGAAGCGAAACACGCCATCGATCCCGGCAAAGCCCGAAGGGTTGGTCAGCACCTCGTTGGAAAATTTGTTCGCACCCTGCTGCGTCTTGACGAGCGCCGCGACGAGGGACACCGCATCATAAGAGAGCGCAGCCGGCCGCGGCGGGTCTTGCCTATAGCGGGCGCGATAGCGCTCCGTAAAGGAGCGAAAGCCGGCAGGATCCGGGGCTGGATACCAAGCGCCATCAAGCGTCGGGTTGGAGAAGATTTTCGGATCTTCCCAGAGCTGCGTGCCGAGGATGACGAACTGGCGCAAGTTGAGGCCCGCACCGCTGAGCGCCGTCAGCACGTCGCTAACGGCCTCGCCACTGTCGGGAATGAAGAGCGCGTCCGCCCGTCCTGCCGCAGCGGCCTGGGCGACGAGACGCGCGGAGTCGCCGATGCGGCTGCGGTCATCGGGATAATGCTCAAGCGCCATCACCCGTCCGCCCTTGCGCGCCACCGCCTGCTTGAATTCGGCCTCGACGACCGAGCCATAGGCATTGGACGGCACCATGGCGACAAACGAACGCTTGTTCTGGGAGATGGCGTAGCCCACGATCCGGTCGACGTCGGATTCCGGCAGGTAGCTCAACAAATACACGCCCTGCGAGGCGACGTTGGTGTCGGTTGAGAACGCGATGATCGGGATGCCGCGGGTGCGCGCCACTTGGCGCGCCGCGGTGACTGAATGATTGAACAGCGGCCCGAGAATGATCTCCGCGCCTTCGTCGATCGCCTGTTGCGCCGCTTGCTGCGCGCCCTGTGCGGTGCCGCTGTCGTCCTTGGTCAAAAGCTGGATGTTGGGATTGGTGAATTCGGTCAGGGCGAGGTCGGCCGAATTGCGCATCGCCTGGCCTGCCGCGCCTGCATTGCCGGTCGCAGTTAGCGGCAGGATCAATCCAACCTTGACGCCACCGGCGACTGTCGGCGCATCAGCGGGCGCCGGAGTTGGCGTGCTCGAGGAGCTGCCGCCGCTAGTGTTCAAAATGCCCGCGCAGCCGGCGAGCCATGCCGCTGCCGTTACAATGCCTATCCGCCGCAGCCAGCGGAGGCACATCGGCTGCGCGGATCGGCCCGTTGCGGGCATCGAACATCTCTCCATGAAACACAAAATAAGGCAGCCCGCCTATCGGGCGCATCCCCGGCAATCGAGCGATCCCGAACGGCGAAAAAGTATGCCGCAAATAGGCCTCTGATTACAAATCGACGGTACTCCTGCATACTTATAGCGCCATGACGCGATCTAACCATGCCATTCCGCGCGCCGAAAAGCCCAGAAATTTCCATGTCTTCGGGCAGGAGATCGCGGTCGAGCGCCCGCCGGGTGGCCTTTACCTTGTGGCAACACCCATCGGGAACATGGGCGACGTGACGCTGCGTGCATTGGAAACGCTTGCAGGAGTCGATGCGGTTGCCTGCGAAGACAGCCGCATCACGCGGCGCCTGTTCGAGCGTTACGGCATCGCGACGCCGCTCATCCCCTACCATGACCACAATGCGGAAACCGCACGGCCGAAGATCCTCGTGCGCCTTGATGCCGGCGAGGCGATCGCGCTGGTTTCGGATGCCGGAACGCCGCTTATTTCCGACCCCGGGTTCAAGCTCGTGCGTGCTGCGCGCGAGGGTGGACATGCCGTAACGGCGATGCCGGGCCCGTCCGCCGTGCTAGCCGCGCTCGTTGTCGCCAGCCTCCCCACCGATCGATTTCTGTTCGCCGGATTCCTGCCGCCTCGCGAAGCAGCGCGGCGCACTCGTATCAATGAGCTCGCCGCCATCCCCGCTACTCTCGTGCTGTTCGAAACCGGGCCGCGCATCGCCGCAACGTTGGCGGACCTTGCCGCGGGGCTCGGCACGCGGCCGGCCGCCGTTTGCCGTGAACTGACCAAGCTCCACGAAGAGGTGCGCCGCGGAGAACTTGCCGAACTCGCCCGGTACTACGCGGGCGGGGCTGAAATCCGCGGCGAGTTCGTGGTGGTGGTGGGTCCCCCGGCGGAGATCGAGATCGTCGCGCCCGCCGATCTTGACGCGCTGCTGCGGGATGCGCTCGCAACTTCGTCGCTCAAAGGTGCGGTCGAGGCCGTTGCAGCGACCACGGGACAGAAGCGGCGGCTGGTTTATCAGCGGGCGCTCGCATTGACGAACGCGGCCGCGGAAAAGTCCGATGACGATGAAGCCGACTGACACGAGACCGCCCAGCAGGCGGCGCGCGCAGCCCGCGACGATCGATCAGTCCGATTCCGCCCGCCAGATTGCGTTCCGGTTCGGTCTGTCGGCGGAAAGTCGTGCCGCGGCGCTCCTCGTCGCGAAGGGCTATCGCATCGTGGCACGGCGGTTCCGCACGCCGGTCGGCGAGATCGACATCATCGCGCGGCGACGGAGTGTGCTGGTCTTCGTCGAGGTGAAAGCACGCGACAATTTCGATCAAGCCGCCGAGGCGGTCGGCAAGCGCCAGCAGGCCCGCATCATCGCGGCAGCCGGATATTGGCTTGCAGCCCACTCCGAGGCCGCGGAAAGCGACATGCGTTTCGATGTGATTCTGGTTGTGCCCGGCCGCCTGCCGCGCCACCTCATGGCCGCGTTCGACGCCTCCGAGTAGGCCCCTGTCTACGCAGCGATCGACTTGCGGCCTTCAGGTCCGGCGTAGTCCGGATCGAGAAGATTGCGGCGATTGGCAGCACCTTCACGCAAATCTCTGAAAAATTGTTCGAACATTTCGTTGAGTCGCCCCGCTTCGGCTTGAATATGAGTTGAGGCCTCCATCACCTCCCCCGCCGAGCGGCTGGTATCGCCAGTGCGTCCCGTCATCGTCGCGATGTTGTCGGCGAGCGCCTTGGCGGCGATCGATATCCGGGGCATGATCCGACCCGACGCACAAGGTGGCAGTCGAACTTATATGCAATCTGTTTACCAATCCCTTACCAAGGGCAGCGCATGGAGCGCTTTCCCACCGTCGCAGGTTTCGAGGTCAGTCGGCGACGGCGGCTTTAGCTTGATTGTCAGTGTCGACGAGGGCGGACGGTATTTCGATGCCTGATCGCAGACGTCTTGCCGTCGCGGTCCAGATGGACCCGATCGAACGGATCAACATCGCCGGCGACTCCACCTTCGCATTGTTGCTGGAGGCCCAGGATCGGCAGCACACGCTGTCCTACTACACGCCGGACCAGATGGCGCTTCTCGACGGCGAGGCATTCGCGACGGTGCGGCCGCTCGAGGTGCGCGATCACGTCGGCGATCATTTCACCCTGGGCGAGCCGCGCCGCACCGGCCTTGCCGCCTTCGACGTGATCTTGATGCGACAGGATCCGCCGTTCGATCTTGCCTACATCACCGCAACGCATATTCTTGAGCGGGTTCACCCCAAGACCCTCGTCATCAATGATCCGGCGTCGGTGCGCAACGCGCCTGAAAAAATCTTCGTCACCGAGTTTCCCGATCTGATGCCGCCGACGCTGATTTCGCGCGAGCTCGGCGAGATCAGGGCCTTTCGCGAACGGCACGGCGAAGTGGTGATGAAGCCGCTGCACGGCCACGGCGGCGCTGCTGTATTCGCCCTGAAGACCGGGGACGTGAATTTCGGCTCGCTTTACGATCTCTTCGCGACGACCTTCCGCGAGCCGTGGGTCGTGCAGAAATTTCTGCCCGCCGTGAAGCACGGCGACAAGCGCATCGTCCTCATCGACGGTGAGTTCGCCGGCGCCGTCAACCGTGTGCCGCAAACCGACGACCTGCGCTCCAACATGGTGCGCGGTGGCGTTGCCCAGGCCACCGACCTTTCGCCGCGCGAGCGCATGATCTGCGGACGATTAGGTCCGGCCCTGCGTGCGCGGGGACTATTGTTCACCGGCATCGACGTGATCGACGGCTACCTGACCGAGATCAATGTGACCTCGCCGACCGGCATCCGCATCATCAAGCGATTGGGCGGCCCGGATATTGCCGCGGTGATCTGGGATTGCATCGAAACAAAGCTCGCCAAGTAGGCGCGCCGCGCCAAGCCTGTCTGATTTCGTTCAGGAAGCCCTTGTCGATTTGGCGCTGTTCGTATTGGTTCGTTCCATCAAAGTCTTTGCGCTGGTAGTTCGTGCTAAGCAGTCCAATGACCGAAAGATTGCGGGGACCTAGCATGTATTCGGCGTGGCACAACTTGTTGCGCATTTGCGAGACTGAATTGAACTGATTACATAGCTTCTCTAGGTGCTGGATGTGCTGTTCATGTGGCAAGCACATGATTGATGCCTTCCGCACCAACTCAACGCGGGCTCGTGTGCTAGTGAAGCTTGAAAAGACCAGATCGGCGACACGCGGATGGACGTTCAAGAGGATAGCCAAAATCCGCATGAACCACGTTTCGCAATTGGCCCACATCTGAATCAGATGTGCGGTGCAACGATCAAATTCCTCGGTAAGGGCGTCTAGTTCGGCTTGTGTCGGCTTTCTGCGTCTGCGGATTGATGGCTTGGACATCATGGCAACAGAGCCTAAAAGCAAAGAGATAGAGCTAGAGCCCGACGCATGGGCTCGCTTTGAGCGTGCCGTGACGGTCGTTGCGAAGTCCCCGCCGCAGCATAGGACAAAAAAGGCGCCGAAGGCGAATCGGGGCGTTCCGAAGGTCAAGGCGTCGAAAAAGAAATGATAAGTTCACTCAGGGTGCCAAAGCCAAACTGAATCGCGTCCCGTCCATGCTTCGTATAGCCAAGAAATTGTTGCATAGATTATTCGTGCTAAAATCAAAGCCCAAAAGACTGCCCATCCAATGTCAGCAATCGTCAGTTGGCTAAAAGGCGTCGATAGCAATTTTGAATAATCTGGAGAAAAGTACCACCAAGCGCCTAGACATATTGGCCCCAATATCGCTTTTGTAAATCTATCAGATAGGGAGAACTCTGCCATTTGCCAATCTTTTTTAACTTTGATTAATTTATGACTTCTCTTCGGTCTGGCTCTCAAACCATAGGTCCGGTAATTCCAACACATGGAAGTGCGTTTCTTGTTGTGGTGAAGTTTTGTGGTCGAAAAGAGATTTGGGCAATATCCCGTTTAAAACGAAGTCTGCCTTCGGGTGAGATTGATCCCAAATCTTATGAACACTCGGGTCCATCCGAACTAATCGGGTTGGCCGTGTCAGTCCTAGCGTTGACTGGTCGCACCAGCCTAAAACGAGCCAAAGACTTCCTTCGTGCTCGATTGTATCCACTAGTTCGTTGTTGTTGTCCGTCCAAACCAAAGTCTTTTTAATCGTGTTTGGTTCTGTCATGGCGCTTCCTCCATTCCAGGAAGCGTTTCACCTGTCGCTTAATGCGCTTGCTGCGCACTTTGCTTACGAGGCCGTCGATAGGTGAGGCGCTTGCCAGTGATGCCTTTGGCTGCGATCTCGGCGCGCTGATAGTCGTCAATGCCGAGACGCACGCGATTGCTGTAGCGAAAATCAAACTCCGCAAGATAGCGGTGCAAGTGCTTCTCGCTGCAATGCTGATAGACGCCTTTCATCCCGCGCTTGAAGATCGAATAGTAGCCCTCAACCGTGTTCGTATGAATGTAACCGTCGCGCACGTATTCATCGGCGCGGTGCTCGACAGTCTGATGGCTGGCAAATTCCTCGCCGATGCGCACGAACTCGCGTCCCTCGTCAGTCATCAAGGCGCTTTCCTTGGCGATGTTGGCGCGCACGATCGGCACGACCTGAGCAACGCTGTTGCTATCGACGTGGAAGCTGCGAGCCGAGCCGCCGCGCTCAACCAGCGTTAGGACGACGTTTTTGTGCGCCCATCCGTGCTTCTTGCCGCGAGTGCATTTGGCCTTCTTGCCGCCCTCGCCTTCAAGCGTGCCGATGAAAGTTTCGTCGGCCTCAACGATCTTGCCGCTACCACCTAGCGGGCTCATTGACGACGGGCGCATTGCCTCACGCAAGCGGTGGCACAGGAACCATGCGGACTTGTAGCTGATTGCCAGTGAGCGGTGGATTTGATGAGCGGAGACGCCTTTCTTTGATGCCGTCATCAGGAACAGCGCGGCAAGCCATTTCGACAATGGAATGTGAGAGCGCTCGAATACCGTTCCGACCATGACCGTGAACTGTTCGCGACAAGCAGGTTCATTGCACTGATAAAGGCCGGGGCGGTGCTTCTTGCCTTGAAGGTTCGTGATCTTGGCTTGGTCGGCATTGCCGCAGTGGGGACAGACTGGCCCATTCGGCCAAACGCGGGCTTCTAGCCATTCGCGGGCCTTGGTTTCGTCAGTGAAAATCGGATTTTGGAGGTTCGCGGTCATGATCGGACTCAATGCTTTTGTTGGTCGGGTTTTGCGATGGTTGCCGTGGCAATTGGGACTAATCGATGCAATTCGGTCTCAAGGGCGCGCGCAGTTGCAACAGGCATTGCAAAATGGTGTTCGCGTCCATTCGGTTGAGCCAAATCAAGCAGAAGGTCACCGTGTAGAGGATCGTAGTTCAGGCGAAATTTTGGGGCCGGAATTGAAACGACGGGATGACCCACTTTTCCTCGTGGAGTGTGTTTTGCGACGATGTGCTCTGCCAAAATCTGGGCTGATTGGGCCAGAGTGAGAACGTCATCTTCGGACAGAGGCATTTCCGCACCGCTATCAGTCTGACGCAGGACGAAAGCGTTGCCTTCCGGGATTAACTCGATTGCCATAGGATTATCTCCCCATCTCTGAGAACAATCCTACAGACCCCAATCTGCTTTGTCAAGTACATAATCGCCGCAGGGAACATTAATCGGTTAAATTTACCGCGACTGGGGAACAAGATGGTCCAGCGCGTTTCAACGGTGGCATTCGAGGGCATCGAGGCCCGCGCGGTCGATGTCCAAGTGCAGGTGGCGCCGGGTTTGCCGGCCTTCAACGTGGTCGGGCTGCCGGACAAGGCGGTATCGGAAGCCCGCGAGCGGGTCCGCAGCGCGCTCATTGCCTCGGGCCTCGCCCTGCCAGCGCGGCGAATTACCGTCAATCTCGCTCCGGCCGATATCCCGAAGGAGGGGAGCCACTACGATCTGCCGATTGCGCTCGGCCTGATGGCTGCGATCGGCGCCATCCCTCATGACGCGGTCACGGGTTACACAGTGTTGGGCGAACTCGGCCTGGACGGCTCGCTGGCGGCGGTCGCCGGGGTGCTGCCGGCGGCGATCGGCGCGAATGCCCGCAGCGAGGGTTTGATCTGCCCGGCCGCCTGTGGACCGGAGGCCGCGTGGGCGAGCCCCGAGATGGACATCATCGCGGCAAGCTCACTCATTCAGCTCGCCAACCACTTCAAGGGGACCCAAGTGCTGTCGCGGCCCCAGCCCAAGGTGCGCGAGCCCGACGGCGCAACGCTCGACCTCGCCGACATCAAGGGCCAGGAAAGCGCCAAGCGCGCCCTCGAAATTGCCGCCGCCGGTGGACACAACCTGCTGCTGGTCGGTCCGCCAGGCGCGGGCAAGTCGATGCTCGCCGCCCGCCTGCCTTCGATCCTGCCGCCGCTGTCGCCTACCGAACTCCTGGAAGTCTCGATGATCGCCTCCGTCGCCGGCGCGATCGACGGCGGCGCACTCACCAACCGGCGGCCATTCCGTGCGCCGCATCATTCGGCAAGCATGCCGGCGCTCGTCGGCGGCGGGCTCCGCGCCAAGCCCGGTGAAATTTCGCTCGCCCACAACGGCGTGCTGTTCCTGGACGAATTGCCGGAGTTCGATGCCCGCGTGCTCGATTCGCTCCGGCAGCCCCTGGAAACCGGCGAAGTCGCGATCTCGCGCGCGAACCATCGCGTCACTTACCCGGCGCGCTTCATGCTGGTGGCAGCCATGAACCCGTGCCGCTGCGGACGCGCCAACGAACCGGACTACACCTGCAGACGCGGCCCCAACGTACGGTGTGCCGCCGATTATCAAGCACGCCTATCGGGTCCGCTCCTCGACCGCATCGACCTTCATATCGAGGTGCCGGCCGTCACGGCGGCGGACCTCATCCTGCCGCCGCCGACCGAGGGCTCCACGCAGGTGCGCGACCGCGTCGCCCGCGCCCGCGAGACGCAAACGGCGCGCTACACCGCGCTCGGGCTTGCCGTGCGCACCAATGCGCAGGCAGCCGGACCGGTGCTGGAGACGATCGCAAAGCCTGACGCTGGCGGCCTCACGCTGCTGCGCGAAGCCTCCGAGGCCATGCGCCTTTCCGCGCGCGGCTACCACCGGGTGCTGCGGGTCGCGCGCACGCTCGCCGATCTTGACGGCGAAGAGGCGGTGCGCCGCGTCCACTTCGCCGAGGCACTCGCCTACCGCGCGCTGACCGACGAGATGCGACGCGCGGCGTAGGGGAAGAGGACGGGACGCCGCGGCGGGATCGGTGGGTGCCGTTAACCCGACATCAACCTTTATCGCGACAAACGTCACTGATTCGGCCGCCGGTCGACGCAATGGCAAGCATTGGCGGTTTAGATGCGCGCCATGTTTGCGATCTCGTCCCCTGTCCGGCACTTCAGCCAGATTTGCGTAAGGCTTGCCCCGCGATGGCGGGTCACGCCGCGCGCCGTCCTCCATGTCGTCATAGCCATCGCAGCGATGGTCTTCGCGGCACTCGCGACCTTGGCCGCTGCTGCGAGGTTGAACGACCTCGCCGGCGTTGTGAATTCGACGACGGCCGGCTTTGCGGCGCTCCTCGTTGCCGCCGGCGGCGTCGCGGCGTCGCTCTATCACGCCAATCGCCGGCTGCGACGCCGCTGCGATATGCTCGATCGGCACATTGAATCCCTGTCGGACTGGGAATGGGAGCGACAAGAAGCGATCGCAGAAAATCGCGCCAAGGGTCGCTTCCTCGCCATGGTCTCCCACGAGATCCGCACGCCGCTCAACGGCATCCTCGGTATGGCCGACCTGCTGCTCGACACCAAGCTCACGCCCGAGCAGACGACATATGCACGGGCGGTGAAGTCCTCGGGAGGCTCGCTGCTCTCCCTGATCGAGGAGATTCTCGATTTCTCGAAGATCGAGGCGGGGCGGGCCGATCTTGACGCGAAGCCGTTCCTGTTGCGGCCCCTGGTCGAAGACACGATCGAGCTGCTCGCGCCGCGCGCTCAGGCTAAAGGCATCGAGATTGCGGCCTTCATCGATCACGGCCTGCCGCGGGCATTTGTCGGCGACGCGGCGCGATTGCGACAGGTACTCCTCAACCTCGCCGGCAATGCGATCAAATTCACCGAAAGCGGCGGCGTGTCGGTGGTGGTCGAGACCATGCCTGGCGACGTCGCGACCGGTCGCGCGCCTGCGCTCGCGTTTCACGTCGGCGACACCGGTATCGGCATCGCGCCTGAAGCGCAGGGGCGCATTTTCGAAGAATTCGAACAGGCCGACGGCGGCGCTGACCGCCGTTTCGGCGGTACGGGCCTCGGGCTCGCGATTTCAAAGCGCCTCATCCAGGCGATGGGCGGCTCGATCGCAGTGAAGAGCACGCCCGGCAAAGGCTCGACCTTCATCTGTACGGTGCCGCTGCCGGCCGCCGGTCTGGACGAGGCCGCCGATCTCCTCCGCAACGCGGTCGACCCGGCGCCCAACCTTGCTTCCATGTCGGTCCTGATCGTCGCGCCAAGCGCGGTCGGGCCGGGGCTCGTAGCCCGACAGCTTGAGGCGTGGGGCGCGCGCGCAATGATCGCCGCGACCGAAGCGGAGGCGGAAGCTGCCTTCGCCAGCGATCGATGGGACACGGTGATCGTGGACGCCGCGCTCGGTCGCGCTGCGGTCGAACGCATCGGCGCGCTGACCGGACCGACGGCACATCAGAAGATCGTGCTGGTCGCGCCTGCCGACCGTGCCGATCTCCCCGCACTGCGGGACGCGGGCTTCAATGGCTATCTGGTCAAGCCAGTGCGAACCGCCTCGCTCGTCGCACGCTTTGCCGCCCCCAACGCTGTGACGGCACATCGGGCGACTACATCGGCTCCCGGCGCCGCCGCGCCTGGTGCCGGTCTCGCCGTCCTCGTGGCCGACGACAACGACATCAACGCGCTCCTCGCCCGCAATCTGCTGACGCGGCTCGGCCATCGTCCGGTCGTGGCTGCGAACGGCGGCGATGCGGTGACTGCCTATGTCACCGCGCAGGCGTTCGGTACGCCATTCGACCTCGTGCTGATGGACCTGCACATGCCGGGCATGAACGGGAACGATGCCGCCGCGCGTATCCGTGTTGCCGAAAACATGACCGGCGCGCAGCGAACGCCGATCATCGCGCTCACCGCCGATGCGATTGCGGAGAACCGCGAGGCCTGCCTCGCGGCCGGCATGGATGGCTTCCTGACGAAGCCGCTCGACCGCGAACAGCTTCTCGCGGCACTCGAAGAGCAACGCGTCCTGCGCGCTGCCTGATTGCACCGGCGCCCGCCCTCAGAGCTTGCGCAGCGCGACTTCCTCGACGGAGTGGCTTTCCAGCTTCTTGAGGATGAGGTCGGCGCGCGGTCGTGTCGGCAGAATATTTTCGTGGAGATTGAGGAGATTGATCCGGTTCCAGATCGAGCTCGCGGTCTCCACCGCCTCCTGGTCGCTCAAGCGGGAATAGCGATGGAAATATGATTTCGGATCGCGAAACGACGTTTCGCGCAAGGCAAGAAACCGATCGACATACCAACGCATCAATACATCTTCATCGGCGTCGAGATAGACCGAGAAATCGAAGAAGTCGGATACGAACGGAATTGCCTTGCCGTCCTTCGGCAGGCGCCCGGTCTGCAGCACGTTCAATCCCTCGACGATGAGAATGTCCGGCCGGTCGATCTCGATCCAGTGGTTCGGCACGACGTCGTAGACGAGATGGGAGTAGACCGGCGCCCGCGCCGGCCGGCGCCCGGCCTTGATATCCGAGAGGAAGCGCAGCAACGCCGGCAGGTCGTAGCTCTCGGGAAAGCCTTTCCGCTCCATCAGGCCTTCGCGCTCGAGCACGGCATTGGGAAACAGAAACCCATCGGTGGTGACGAGATCCACCTTGGGCACATGGGTCCATCGCGCGAGCAGAGCCTGCAGAACACGCGCTGTGGTCGACTTGCCGACCGCGACCGACCCGGCGACACCGATGACGTAGGGCATCTTGCCGTCCTCGGTCGCCAGGAACCGCTGCTGGGCGCGGAACAGCCGTTGGGTTGCGGCGACGTAGAGCGAGAGCAACCGCGACAGCGGCAGATAGATGTGTTCGATCTCTGCCATATCCAGCCGGTCGTGCAGCGAACGCAGCCGCGTCACCTCGTCCGCCGTCAGCGTCATAGGGGTGTCGGCGCGCAACGCAGCCCATTCGGCACGCGAGAAAACGTGATAGGGCGACAGCCGGTTATCGATCCGCTGTTCCATCGCGACGATCCGGTTCAGCCGCCCTTGCGAGACGCTTTTTCCGTGAGGCCGGACTGGTTCGCTCGGGCGCCGAGCACTTCCTCGACTTCGGTGAGCTTAATCTCGCGCGCCTTGAGCACCACCAGCAGATGGTAGAGGAGGTCGGCGGCCTCCTCTACCAACCGTTCGCGGCTTTCGGAGACCGATGCGAGCGCAAGCTCGACCGCCTCCTCCCCGAGTTTCTTCGCGCATTGCGACACGCCGCGGTCGAGAAGCTTGCGGGTGTAGGAAACGTCGGGGCTTTCGGTGGAACGTTCCTCGATGCGGCGTTCCAGGTCGTAGACCGAGAAGGTGTCCATGATGTTTTCCATTACCACCAATGTCCGCCGCCCGATAGGTGAACCGCTGGGCGTGAAGCTGCCGCCGATTTATGCATCGAGCCGCATGGCGAGCCCCGCCGCCGCCATATGAAGCTTGGCGTCCCGAATCGAATATTCGCCGAAATGGAATATCGATGCCGCGAGCACGGCGGCCGCATGACCGTCGCGCACGCCGGCGACCAAATGATCGAGCGTGCCGACGCCGCCCGAAGCAATCACCGGTACCGAGACGGCGTCGGCAACGGCGCGCGTCAACGCGATGTCGAAGCCTTGCCTGGTGCCGTCGCGATCCATCGACGTGAGCAAGATCTCGCCGGCACCGAGCGAAACGACTTCCCGGGCATAGTCGATCGCATCAAGGCCCGTCGGATTGCGGCCGCCATGAGTGAAAATCTCCCACCGTCCCGGCGCCACCTGCTTTGCATCGATCGCGACAACGATGCATTGATCGCCGAATTTCTCCGCCGCCTCTTTGACGAAGGCCCGCCGATTGACCGCCGCGGTGTTGATGGAGACCTTGTCGGCGCCTGAGGTGAGGAGTGCGCGGATGTCGGCGATGGTCCGCACGCCGCCGCCGACCGTCAGCGGCATGAAGCACGCCTCGGCGGTGCGCTGAACCACGTCGAGAATGATGTCGCGGTCCTCGTGGCTCGCGGTAATATCGAGAAAGGTCAGTTCATCGGCGCCCGCCGCATCGTACGCCACAGCCGCCTCGACCGGATCGCCAGCGTCGCGCAGATCGACGAAGTTCACCCCTTTGACGACGCGGCCATCCTTGACGTCGAGGCAGGGGATAACGCGGACCTTCAGCATGCGATCCTCACCTGCGCTCACGCAGCTCGGGCTTCGCGGATAAGCCGCAGCGCCTCGGAAGCGTTGAGGCGTCCATCGTAGAGGGCACGGCCAGCAATGGCTCCGGCGAGCTTCTTTGCCCCAGGCTCCAGCAGACGCCGGATATCGTCCATCGAGGCAAGGCCCCCGGACGCAATCACCGGGATTTCGACTTCCTCGGCAAGTGCAATGGTCGCGTCGAGGTTCAAGCCCTTGAGCAGGCCGTCGCGCGAGATGTCGGTGTAGATGATTGCGGCGACGCCTGCGTCCTCGAACCGCCGGGCGATGTCGAGCACGGACAACTCCGAGGTCTCGGCCCAGCCTTCGACGGCGACCCGGCCGTCGCGTGCATCGAGCCCGACGGCGATCCGGTTCGGCCAGTCGCGAGCGGCCGTTTTGACGAGGGCCGGATCGCGCACGGCAGTGGTGCCGATGATGACGCGGTCGACGCCTTTTTCGAGCCAGCCGGCAATCGCCGCCATATCGCGAATGCCGCCACCAAGTTGCACCGGCAGCGGCACGCTCTCCAAGATGCGCTCGATCGCAATCGCATTGACGGAGCGCCCGGCAAAGGCGCCATCAAGATCGACGAGGTGCAGGTACTCGAAGCCTTCGGCTTCGAAGGACATCGCCTGCGCGGCGGCGTCGCGGTTGAACACGGTCACACGCGCCATGTCGCCCTGCTCAAGGCGCACGCACACCCCTTCCTTGAGGTCGATGGCAGGAAATAGGATCAAATCATCAAGCTCGCAAAACGCCGGTTGCCACGGGTGTGGGCCCTATTCACGGTTTCCACTTGAGGAAATTCGCGATCAAAGCAAGCCCTAGTTTCTGGCTTTTTTCCGGGTGGAATTGGGTTCCGGCATAATTGTCGCGGGCGACCACCGCGGTGACCGGACCGCCATAGTCGGATTCGGCGACGAGATCGCCGCTATCTGCCGCTGCCAGATGATAGCTGTGCACGAAATAGGCGTGGAGGCCATCTTTGCCGAGCGGAAGGTCGGCGAACAATGGATGCGAGCGGCGCGCGTCGAGAGTGTTCCAACCCATGTGGGGAATCTTTAGCTCCGGATCGCGCGGTGTGATCCGGCACACTTCGCCCGCAATCCAGCCAAGCCCTTCGGTGACCGCATATTCGCGGCCACGCTCGGCCATGAGCTGCATGCCGACGCAAATGCCAAGAAACGGACGACCGCGTTGATGCACCGCTTCGGTCATGGCCTCGACCATGCCCGGCACCTCGTCGAGGCCGCGGCGGCAGTCCGCAAAGGCGCCGACCCCAGGCAGCACCACCCGGTCGGCTGTTCGTACGATGTCCGGAGCGCTCGTGACGACAATCGGCTGACCCGTACCGCCATCGCGAGAGGCGCGTTCGAACGCCTTGGCAGCCGAGTGGAGATTGCCCGACCCGTAATCGATAATCGCAACCGTCACCCGCCGCCTCCGGGCTCTGGGAAGAGACCAATCACACTCTCTCCGGCCGGCGGAGGAGCGGCCGGCGACGGAGCCGTTGGCGTCGCCGCAGGCCGGGCAACCACCATGCGTGCCGATCTGCGATCGAAGAAGCGCCGTTCGGCCATTTCGAGATCATCAGCTATGACGATGCCCCATTCGCGCCACCCGCGTCGGACCAGAGTCCAGCGCCGGAGCGTCGCCGCCTCCATGCCGATAAGGAAATGAATGAGCACGGTCACAAGCGTGCGGCCCGCCGTCGATATGCCAAGGCGCAACAGGCCGAACTGGAGAAACCCGACGACCACCACGTAGATGATCAGCGCGAGCCACAGGCGGCGCCACAGGATCCACAGCACGCCGAACAGGAAGGCCCAGAAGTTGAAGCCTTCGCGCACGAAGACAAATCGGTCGGTGTGGTCGGCCGTGCTACGACCACGCATCGGAGGCTCAAAAACCGCATAGGCTGCCATGACTTTTCAATCCTGCGATGCGACCGATCGAGCGTCGCGCTGTTTGACAGCAATCTAGCACGCCATTTGGCGGGGCTCGCCGCTCACCCGCCGAGTGAACCTTTGGTCGACGGAATTTCGTCCTTGGCCCGGGGGTCGATCGCGACCGCCGCTCGCAGCGCTCGCGCCAGCCCTTTGAAACAGGACTCCGATATATGATGATCGTTCTGTCCGTAAAGGGTTTCGACGTGCACCGTCATCCCTGCGTTCATCGCGAACGCCTGGAACCATTCATTGACCAATTCGGTATCGAAGGTCCCGACCTTGTCGCGACTGAAATTAACCTTGAACACGAGAAACGGCCGGCCGGAGATGTCGATCGCAACCCTCGTCAGCGCCTCGTCCATGGGCAAGTGGACGTCGGCGTATCTCGTAATCCCCTTCATGCCGCCGAGCGCCTGCTTCACGGCCTGCCCGAGCGCGATGCCCACATCCTCCGTGGTATGATGATGGTCGATATGCAAATCGCCGGTCGCTTCCACCGTCATGTCGATGCGGGAATGACGGGCCAACAGATCGAGCATATGGTCGAGAAAGCCGATCCCGGTCGAGATCGACGCAGCGCCACTGCCGTCGAGGTCGATCGCGACAGCGACGTCGGTTTCCTTGGTGGTGCGCTTGACCGCTGCCTTGCGCATGCAGGTGACTCCAGCCCAATTCGCGAATCCCGCGCGCGAAATCTGCGCGCGTTGTATCAGGGGTTTACGGCCACCGCCACCGCGGGAGGATGGGGAACAGCGCGTGACATAGTCCGCCAAGCCACGTGATTACGCCGGATTTGCGTTGTCGCCCGCGAGTGCCTAAATCAAGGCTCGGTATCCAATCATGACCCTGCAGTCTCCCGCCCCGGACGTTTGGCATGGAACGACGATCCTCACGGTCCGCAAAGGCGGGATCGTGGCGATCGGCGGTGACGGCCAGGTCTCGATCGGTCAGACCATCGTCAAGGCAAACGCCAAGAAAGTGCGGCGCCTCGCCAAGGGCGACGTGATCGGCGGATTTGCAGGCGCGACCGCCGATGCTTTCACCTTGTTTGAACGACTGGAGGGCAAGCTCGAACAATATCCCGGTCAACTCATGCGTGCCGCCGTCGAGCTTGCCAAGGACTGGCGCACGGACCGTTATCTGCGTCGCCTGGAAGCCATGATGATCGTTGCCGATCCGCAGGTCTCGCTGGTGCTGACCGGGACCGGCGACGTCCTGGAGCCGGAAAACGGCGTGATGGGCATTGGCTCCGGCGGCAATTATGCCCTCGCCGCCGCACGCGCGCTCGTTGACACTGACCTCGACGCCGAAGCCATCGTCCGCAAGGCGATGGCGATCGCTTCCGACATCTGCGTCTACACCAATCGCAGCGTCACCATCGAAACGCTGAAGACGTAAGCGTCGCGATGGATAGCGGCGGCCAATCGCTCAGCTCAATCGCTTTCCTTATGGTCCGTGACCCATGAATGAATTTTCGCCCCGCGAGATCGTTTCCGAACTCGACCGCTACATCATCGGCCAGGGTGACGCGAAGCGCGCGGTGGCGATCGCGTTGCGCAATCGCTGGCGTCGCCTTCAGCTCGACGAGAAGCTGCGCGAAGAGGTGATGCCGAAAAACATCCTGATGATCGGCCCGACCGGCGTCGGCAAGACCGAGATTTCGCGCCGGCTCGCGAAGCTCGCGGGCGCGCCTTTCATCAAGGTCGAAGCAACGAAGTTCACCGAGGTCGGGTACGTCGGCCGCGACGTCGAGCAGATCGTGCGCGATCTCGTCGAGATTTCAATCGGCATCGTGCGCGAGCGCAAGCGCAAGGACGTGAGTGCCCGCGCGCACCTCGCCGCCGAGGACCGCGTGGTCGATGCGCTGGTCGGCGCGACATCCTCGACCTCGACCAAAGAAACCTTTCGCAAGAAGCTGCGGGCCGGCGAGCTCGACGACAAGGAAATCGAAATCGAAGTGCAGGCAGGCGGCAGCGGGCTGCCGCTGTTCGAAATCCCCGGCATGCCGGGTGCTCAGATGGGCGCGATCTCGATCGGCGACATTTTCGGCAAATTGGGTGGCGGCCGCACCAAGACGCGGCGTTGCTCGGTCAAGGAGTCCTACGACATCCTGATCAACGAGGAGTCCGACAAGCTCCTCGACCAGGATCAATTGGTCCAGGAAGCCCTCAAGACGGTCGAGAACAACGGCATCGTGTTTCTCGACGAGATCGACAAGATCTGCGCCCGCGAGGGGCGCATGGGCGGCGACGTGTCACGCGAAGGCGTGCAGCGCGATCTCTTACCGCTGATCGAAGGAACCACGGTCTCGACCAAGCACGGTAC
The DNA here is from genome assembly GCA_963787675.1 of uncultured Alphaproteobacteria bacterium. Lineage (GTDB taxonomy): Bacteria > Pseudomonadota > Alphaproteobacteria > Rhizobiales > Xanthobacteraceae > JAJPKK01. The sequence continues at coordinate 66,608 of CAWBDV010000007.1, forward strand.
GGTGAAGACCGACCATATCCTGTTCATCGCATCGGGCGCTTTCCATCTCTCCAAGCCATCGGACCTGCTGCCGGAGCTGCAAGGCCGGCTGCCGATCCGAGTCGAGCTTAAGCCGCTGACGCGCGAGGATTTCAGGCGCATTCTCACCGAGCCCGAGGCATCATTGATCAAGCAGTATGTGGCCCTCATCGGGACCGAGGGCGTTACGCTCGATTTCACCAATGATGCCATTGATGCCATTGCCGACGTGGCAGTGTCGGTCAATTCGACGGTTGAGAATATCGGCGCGCGGCGATTGCAGACTGTCATGGAGCGCGTCCTCGACGAGATTTCATTCGGCGCCGCGGATCGCTCCGGCGACGTCGTGAAGATTGACGGCGACTACGTGAACAGTCGCGTCGCCGATCTTGCCAAGAACGCCGACCTGAGCCGCTATATTTTGTAAGTGCAGTAGGCGGGGCAACGCGCGGCGCGGGCGCGCGTGCCCACCGAGCCGAGACGGTGGGCACGGCGGAAATTCAGTTGTGCCGAATCTGTAGCGTCTTGGCCGCCCAATGGGTCCGCCTTCGGCCCGCGCCTACGCGAACGACGCAGGCAGCCTTCTTGTTACGAGACGGCGAGATCGCTGGATTGAATACGCTTCACACCGACCTTCGTCATGTTCGCCCAAGCTGCCGCGAGTGACCCGTTGAGGTCGATGCCGCGGGCGGCGTCTTCGATCACATAGACGTTGAAGCCTGCCTTGCGGGCGTCCATGGCGGTCCAGGCGACACAGAAATCGGTCGCAAGACCGGTGATGAACAAGGTGTCGATGCCGCGCTGCTTGAGATAGCCGGCGAGGCCGGTCGGCGTCTTGTGGTCCGCCTCGAACAAGGCCGAGTAGCTGTCCATATCCTTATGGAAGCCCTTGCGGATCACGAGCTCCGCCTGCGGTATTTCGATGTCCTTCGAGACCGCGGCGCCCTCGGTGCCTTGCACGCAGTGGTCCGGCCATAACACCTGATCGCCGTAGCTGAGCTTGATCGTCTCGAAGGGCTTTTTGCCCGGATGCGCGGAGGCGAACGAGACGTGGTCCGCCGTATGCCAGTCCTGCGTCAGCACCACGTTGGCGAATTGTTTGGCGATCCGGTTGATCACGGGAATGACTTGCTCGCCGTCTTTCACCGCGAGGCTGCCGCCAGGCAGAAAACAATTCTGCACGTCGACCACGATGAGGGCGCTCTTGTCAGTGATCTTCACGGTGCCGGCGGCACCTGCCGATCGCGTTTGGGACATTGCGGCGGCGGCACACATGCTGCCCACTCCCAAAATCATCCCGCGTCGAGTCGAAACGCTCATTCGATCCTCCAATAATACCCGGCGGCAGCTCATTAGAACAGCATTTTGGAATTTGGCCATCAGCTTTTAGCAGCGTTGTAACCCGCGTGAGCGACGCATCCTTCGGACGAACTGCGATCGAACTTTGGGCTCTGTCGAGACGATTCCAAATCCGCTAAGTTCCGGCGTCACACGCAGCAATAACGGGAGGGAAGCAATGGCAGGTTTCTTCGTGCGTCGAGCATTCGGGCCCGTCATCGGCGGCGTTGCACTTGTTGGGATGGTGGGCGTTGCGCTCACGCAAACGGCCGCGCTTGGAATATGGACGATGCGAACGCCGATGCCGACCGCGCGCGCCGAGATGGCCGCTGCCGCGGTCCGCGGCAAACTTTATGCGATCGGCGGCAACATCGGCGGCACCGCGGTGCCTCACAACACCGAGTATGATCCCGCGACCGACACCTGGCGCCAGCGCAATCCCATGCCGCTCGCGCGCGATCACATCGGGATCGCCGTCGCCAACCACAAGATTTACACCTTCGGCGGTTTCACCCACACCGTGCATCAGGGCGCAAGCACCGACGTGCAAGAATATGATCCCGCGACCGACACCTGGCGCCGCCGCGCCTCGCTGAAAATGCCGCTCGGCGGTGTCGGCGCGGCCACCATCGCAGGCAAAATCCACGTGATCTCCGGACGCGGGCCGGACGGCAAGCCGGTGAACACGCACATGGTCTACGATCCGGAAGCCGACACCTGGAGCGAGGCGGCACCGCTGCCGCTCGCGCGTGACCATCTCGCCATCGTGGCGGCGCGCGGAAAGATTCACGCGATCGGCGGACGGTTAGGAGCGACGGTCGACAAGACCGGCCAGCACGACGTCTACGATCCTGCTACCAATTCCTGGAGCACGGCGGCGCCGATGCTGACGCCTCGCAGCGCGCCTGCCGGCCTGTTCTATCACGGCAAGATCCTTGTGCTGGGCGGCGAGCTCGCCCCCAACACTTACGTCGAGAACGAGGCCTACGACCTCGCGACGGAAAAATGGGAGACGCTGACCCCGATGCCCGCCGGACGGCACAATTTCGGCGCTGCCGTCATCGCACCCAATGCGTATTTCGTCGGCGGCTCGCTCAAGCCCGGGGTCGGCGAACCGACCGGCCAGCTCCTCATGTTCACTTTGCCGTGACGGAGCCGTTGCCGGCCGATCGAGAGACCCGCGAAGCTCTGCTGCACTTCCTCAGGGCCTGAAAATCTCGACGCAACAATCGTGCAATTCGAGCCAGATTTTCACATTTGCGAAAATCTTGCGTGAGCTGCGCTCTTAACAAAATCTAACCGTTTGTCCTTTCGGACGGCAGAATCCCATCGCGGACCCTTCTCCGTTCTATCTCAGCGTCAACGCGAGCGCGCTGTAGCCTTATGAGCGCGAACGGCAATCCGAATGTCAAAAGAAACGAAAACACTCCAAAAAACAAATAAATTCGCTCTATCCAAATTTTAACGAGATTATGATCATCTAAAGCTGCTTGCAGAATGACCCCAACAAATAGAAATCCAATAGTCAGAAGGTAAAGGATGAATAGCCAAGCATGAGTTATTAGTCTGCGCTCGACAGAATCTCTTCGAAGCTCCGCCACTCTCCACGAGCCTTCTGGCAAGAGCGACGGGTCTCCTAATATCGTAATTACGCCAACAAGAAATCCGGCAAAGACGGTAAAAACCGTTATAATAATCAGTATTAGGTCTGCATTGTGGTGTACAAACGGTTGTACAAATGGAGCAGTTATCAGGGCAACGACAGCGCAAGATATAATAAATACTGCGCGCATCGTTCACTGCTCCAAGGCACCTGACTTTTTCAATCTACGATGAAAATCAGCTAGCAGGCTGCTGAAATTCAGTCGCGTGAACGGCTGCGATCGCGTCAGGTCGTTCGGCGAATTGTTCGGCCGGGCGGTTTGATTGTTGTGCGGCTTGCATCACGCTGTCGGCCCGATGAGTTTTGGCAATCTGATTAGATTGTAGCTGGCCATCGTCAGGGTGAACTTGAAGTTGAGCCTTCTCGCACCTCGCAGCATTGGCCTGGCAAAGCCGCCGATGGTCTTGGCCCAGCCGAATGGTTCCTCGATGCGCTTTCTTTTTTGCTGGCTCACCGCATAACCCGGACGGCGCGTGGTCCGCGCGTCGATCGCGGAGCGCCGACCGCTGATGTTCTGGGCGATATGCGGCGTCACGTTGAGCGCTCGCAGATCGGCAACGAATGCGGCAGCGTCGTACCCCTTATCGGCGCCGAGCGTGATGCGCTGTGCCCCGGGCGAATAGCGCACGATCATCTCTTCCGCCGCCGTGCGCTCGGCGCTGCCGGTGGCCCCCGTCAACGCTACCGCGACGACAAGCCCGCTGCGGTTTTCCATCAGCGCATGGCCAAGGAAGCTCAGCTTGGCTTCCTTGCCCGACCCCTTACGATAAAGCTTCGCCTCCGGGTCGGTGGTTGAGGCATGGGTGGCATTGGCGGGCTTCTCGCCATGGAAGTCGCGCTCGCCGTTGCGGCCCGGCCCGGGCGGCTCGCTCGAACCATCCTTCGCCTTGAAGCTTTTCATCGACGCCCAGGCTGCGATCTGCGTGCCGTCGACCGAGAAGTGTTCATCGGACAGCAATCCACGCAGCTTCTTGTGGTTCATGAGTTCGGCCAGGAACTTCCTGGCGACGTCTGCCTCCAGCAGCCGATCGCGGTTCTTCGTGAATACGGTTGGCACCCACACCGGATCATCCACGCCGAGCCCGACAAACCAGCGATACAGCAGGTTATAATCGAGCTGCTCCATCAGCTGCCGCTCCGATCGGATCGTGTAAAATGCCTGCAATAAAAGTGCCCGCATCAGCCGCTCCGGCGCAATCGACGGCCGGCCGCTATCGGCATAGGCCTTGGCGAACTCACCATCGAGCGTTGCCAGTACCTCGTTGACGACCTCTCGAACCAGGCGCAGCGGATGTTTTGCAGGTACCCGCTTCTCAAGGTCGACCTAGGAAAACAGCTCACCCGTTCGCGTGTCCGAGCCTCGCATCAAAGCCTCCTGCGATTCGTTGGTGAGGAATCATATTCGCAGAGACTTGTCAGAGGTCTTTTTCAGCAGCCTGCTAGCGCATCCCACGCTTTTTGACACTTTACAGATTTACCAAAACTATCTATCGGAATAACTTCTTTAACCGCGATTTCTCCCGCACTTATTTTTTGGCCAGAATTCGTTACGATTACAAATTCATCATCCTCATCATAGTTATTCACCACATCGGTCGCGAGAGTCTCGATTCGTTTCTCTCCTAGTTTCAAGTGTTTTTTGCGTCTTTCATCCGTCTTTATTATTATTTCTACTCTCAAGCTGTCATCGATGTCTTCGACCTCTGCCTCAACTATTTTTCTAATTTGATTTGCAAGTGTTCTCAGCATCCCTGAAGCTGTTGCTTTTCTATTTTCGTATAGAGCTGTCGCTTCGAACACGCTGGCACGCAATTCTACCTGTTTGACCCCTTCCGATTTCATCAGCTTGAGTTTGTCTATATTTGCGGCTTTCAATAGGTCAAACTTATTGGCGTTTTCGCCGATGCCGGCCTTTTGAAAGAATTCGTAAAGAAATAAACGAATCGCTCCATCACGAATGCCGGTGGAACACATACATACGTTATTGCCCTCTACAAATAAGAAGGCATCTCCGTCCATGAATTCAGCGTTGTCTGGCGCGGGCGCCACGTCTACGTCAACCTCTTCTTCACGTTTTATTTTCGGAACCACTGATGCCCTCTCACCAGGCGTGTCCGCAATGATATGAACGAAAATCCCGCCATCGCGAGGAGCGTACTTTCTCGCGCTACGAATGCACTGTCCGCTGTCGCGGATGATCGTCCGGTCAGCGACAGTCTTGAGCGAACTATGAGCCGCCTTCAGGCACGCCTCCAAAGTTCCCCCTCTCGGCGGAGGTGCAAGCCATTCTGCTCTCCGATAGGTAATAGTCTTATCGCGCTTATCGGCCACTTATCCCTCCGAACAGTATTTTTCGGAAAGATGACACAACCTGCGCGAGCCGCCAACCGCGGCCTGACCCTGTGGTTATCTTCTGCGAATTTGCTACTTAATTGGGCACCATTCTGAACGCGGGCAGAACAGCTCTCAGGCGAAGCCGGGCCATGTCGTCCCTGTATGATGATTGACGTTATAGGAATAGTCCTATATTGTCAACGATGATCCTATTCGCAATCAAAATTCGAAAGACTATTCCATGCTTGGCAACGCGAGCTTCGCCATCCCGGTACAAGGTTTCGCTGAGCTTCGCTGTTCCATTGCACGAAGTTCCGACTCTGATTCGGCCAACGACTTTGACGATGCAGCACGAATCGTCGAACCATGCGCCCACGGAAGGCCAATTTTCGATTTACGCTGTTATCTTCCCTGTTCTCAGGGAAGAATCCCGGTCAAAACCGGGCACGCCATGCTTGATGGCGTTCGCGCCACCATCGCACGTGACCGGCCGCCGATGCCGCTTGCGCGCTCGGAAGGCCGCGGTCAGGTTTTTTTCGCGAACGGGTTCTGGGCCGACAAAACTTGGCCTGCCGTGTGGGTCGGAGGCACAGGACCGCTCTTCTTCTTTTTATTCCACTCGGCCTTCGGCTTTTTCTTTTCCTTGTTGCTCCGCACTTGACCTTTAGCCATGGCGATTATCCTTTGAGGTTCGACTGCCAATATCGTTACTATAGCACAAGCATGCCGGGTTGGCCGCAGCGCGCGGGGGACAGTCGACCTGGGCGGCGACATCGCGCGGCTTGCCGCAGATCAGCCGTTCGCCTTTCGGAGCCGCACATAGAGCGCGCCGGCGCCGCCGTGGGTTGCGTCGGCGAGATCGAAGCCCAGGACGCTGGCGCGGAATTGCGGAAGCGACAGCCACAATGGCACTTGGCGCCGCAGGACGCCGCGCTCTTCCACGCCTGCGAACGGCGAGCCCTTGCCGGTGATCACCAGGACGACCTTGGCGCCGCTCGCTTGGGAACGATGGAGGAAATGCAGCAAGGCGGAGTAGGCATCCGCCTGCGTCATTCCGTGCAGATCAATGCGGCCCTCGATTGCAGATCGGCCGCGCGCAATCCGCTGTCGTTCCCGCCGTGCCAGCGGGATTTGCGCAGGCGCTGCGGCCCGAGGGCGTGGGACCGATGGCGGAGGTCCGATGTTTTTCTTCGAGGAGCCTGCCGGGGGCTTTGCTACTTCGGTCTTCGCGGGGCGCGTGGATGGTACGGCGCGCGGCACGCGCCGAAGCGGCTTGATGCTGCGCGCCACGATCGACCAGAGATGTTCCTCTTCCGCCGTCAGTGAGCGGCGACCGGTTTCATCATCAAGGTCGCCCCGCTCATCAGCACTCATCGGTAGGGCCGGTGCCATCCGGCGTTTTGCGGCGTTTTCGTCTTCGGATCGTTCTTATCGCCAGAGGCGACCCGATCCGCAGGCCTCGGCGGCGGCAGGATCGGTTCAGGCGGTCGCGCGATCGGCAATGGCACGCGAACCGTGGTGAAATCCAGTTCGCGCGGCAGCAGCATGGCGAAGCGGCCGGACTGGCGAATACGGCCCGCAATCTGGCCCGCCTCGTCCCCCGCGCCGAAGAAAAGATCGGCGCGCGCCGGCCCGACGATGGCCGAGCCGGTATCCTGAGCAATCATGGTGCGGCGGAACGGCGTCTTCGCCGTGGCGCTGTCGATCGGCAGATCGGCCTCGATGAAGAACGGCGTGCCGTAGACATGGAGAGCCTTGTCGACGGCGATCGACCGGCCGGGCGACAGCGGAATACCTTGAGCGCCCAGCGCCTCGTGCTCGTCGTTTAAGCCGACGATGCGAAAGAAGACCATCAGGCGGTTTTGCCGCCGGACGTCGTTCGCCTCTTCGGGATGGCTCTGCATCCACTCGCGGATTCGCTGCATCGACATCTGTTCGCGCGGAATTTCGTTGCGCTCGATCAGGACGCGCCCGACCGGCACATAGCTGTAGCCATTGTGCGCGGCATAATTGATGCGGAGCAAAGTGCCGTCCTCGAGCCTGACACGGGCCGAGCCTTGAATTTCGATGAAGAGCGCCTCGGTCCTGCTGCGCAGCCAGCAAATTTCGAGGCGCTGTCCGTCGAGCGCGCCGTCCTCGATCTCGCCACGGTCGTAATAGGGCAGTAGCGAGCCATCCGGCAGTTTGCGGTAGGCCTTCCCCGAGTTCGGAAATGGCGCGCCGGGCTTGGTGGCGACCGCCGACACCAGGTCCGGCGGCCGACGGTAGATCGGGACCGTAAACTCGCGCGTCGGAAAACGGGAGCCGTCGACGATCGGCTCGTAATAGCCGGTGAGGAAGCCCGCGCTGTCGGTCAGCCGGCGAATACGGATGGGCCGAAAATTAGCTTCGAAGAAGCGCCGTGCCGCCTCCTGGCCCACATTACCAGCGGCTAGCGCGCGAAGACAGATGGCGTGGAGCGCGACGCGGACCGGCCGCGTATCCGTGCCCGCCGGCGCATGGGCCAACGGATGACAACTCGCCAGGAAAGTCGCAAATGCGCTCGCATGATCGTCGCGGTCCCAGCCGTCCAACTCGGTCCAATCGACCGGCTCCAGGGCGGTGTCGACCGTGTTTACTGGCGGAGCGATATCCGCTCCCGTCCTGCGCGAGAGAAAACCGGGGCGGGCACGCCCGAACATCGATTGGGGCTCGAGCTTCGATCGTTCGAGAATTGCCGAGGGGCGCGCCGAAGCCTGCTCGAAACGCCGCGCGGCGACAGCGTTCAGGGCGCTCGCCAGCGCGAAAAAGACAACGGCAACCAACGGAATGAGGAGCGGGCGAAGCGGAGTGCGCATCACTCGTCAACCATTCATCCACCGGCTTCGGTGGCGACAAGCTTCCAGTTGGGATCGCGAGAACTCACGTCGCGCGCAAAGGTCCAAACGTCCGTAACGCTGGTGACCTTGTCAGCACTGCCATCGATGACTTTGCCGGTGCGGTCCCGCGTCGCCGACACAAGCTGAGAAACGAACCGGAGGGTGACCTGCGCCGTCTTGCCGCGCAGGTCGGCGGCCGCAATGTCGGTGCCGTCGATCGACACGAAGCGCGTTTCCGCAGTCTCGCCCCGCGTCTCCCGCTCGCGAATTACGCCTTCGAAGCCGTCATAGACCTCACGACCGAGCAGATTCTTCAAGGTCCGCCGATCGCCTTCGGCATAGGCCAGGACGATCATCTCGTAGGCGGAACGCGCGCCCGTGACGAAGTGCTTCACGTCGAAGCTCTTGTCCACTGCCATGATGGCATCGAGGCCTTTGGCCTCCGGCGACCCGGCACGCACAACGCCGCCATAGGGATCGACCGGTTCGCTCGTCTCCGGCGCTTTGGCCGGCTCGCTCGTGCGCTGCGGAAGGGGGATAACCTTGTCGGGAGCAGAATTGCGCACCGGATCGGGCCGCGAATAGGGGTCGTAAGGCGGCCGCTCGCGGCCGGTACGCTGACCGAGCACGCTGCGCAGCCGCCAGAAAATCACTGCGGCAAGCACCAGGAATATGATTGTGTAAATGTCCACGTCTCGCTTGCTTTCGCAGGCCACCGCACCTCATGACGCTGGTGCGAATTGAACTTTGGTTGGCGCTTCGTGCCGGCCACCGCCCGGTATATGTAGGGGAACCGGCGGATTGGTTCCAGAACCGGCAGTCTGTCATGGCAACCGGGCTTTTCTGTGTACGCTAAGATTAGACTAATGTGGACGGCCGCGCCAACATATTGTCCCGGAAGGTACCCGATACTTGGAGCCGTGACCTTTCAGCGCGAGCCAACCGAAGCCATATGAGGCGGTGATACAGAGGTCGGAGCGTTGATCGATGCGTGCCATCAAGTTGACGGCCCTGGGACTGTTCTTGCTGCCGATTGCCGAGATCGTGGCGTTCGTTCTGGTCACCCATGCGATTGGGTTCGTGGCGGCACTCCTGTTGCTGATCCTGCTGTCGCTGAGCGGGATTCATGTGCTGCGGCAGGCCGGCAGCGGTGCCGTGAGTGAGTTACGCACGGCGACGGGCTATGCGCGTGTATCGACCATTAACCTTGACGGCGGCGGCGCCGCGCGGGCTCTGGGTGGGATTCTGATGGTAATTCCGGGATTTATCACCGGCGTATTGGGAATCATGGTGGTCTTCCGCCCGAGCCGGCAGTGGCTTTTCGCCGCCCTCGCGCACCTCTTTCCGTCCGGGCCGCGCCAAGCAGAGCCGCGAACGATCGACCTTGATCCCGACGAATGGCAGCGCCTGCCCAGTCCGCGGCAACCGCGCCGATCCCGGCGCAGCGCCTGAACCTTCGCGCCCTACGAGCGAGCCAGGATGTCCTGACCTCCGATCAAGCGCCGCGCCCCGAGCCGGATTCGCGTAAACGGCCATCCTTGTTCGGGCCTAGCGCCTGTGTTAGCCACACCCGCGACTGGCGCTCGGCGGAGGAAAGCTGATGACAAACACGAACGGCGGCGGGGAGATCCCGGGAGGCGACAGCACGAACCCCAATCTTGGCGTCATCACGCAATACACGAAGGATTTCTCGTTCGAGAATCCGAACGCGCCGAGTTCGCTGATGCAACAGCAGCAACAGCCGCAGATCGGCATTCAGATCAACGTTAATCCGCGCCAGCTTTCGCCGACCGATTACGAAGTCGAGCTCAAGCTCGAGGGCAAGGCGGAACTGAACGGCAACGTCCTGTTTGCGTTCGATCTCAACTATGCCGGCGTGTTTCGCCTGGTGAACATCCCACAGGACAATGTCGGTCCGCTGCTGATGATCGAATGTCCGCGGCTGTTGTTCCCGTTTGCGCGCGAGATCGTCGCGACCGCCATCTCCAACGGCGGTTATCCGCCATTGTGGCTGCATCCAATCGATTTCGTGGGGCTCTATCAGCGCCGCCTTGCCGAAATGCAGGGCGGTCAGCAGCCGACCCAGGTCGGGTGAGACGCTTTCGCATCTTGAGCAAAGTTGCTGCGGGGGGCGCGCGCTTTCGCGGGCCAGCCTCACGTGCTATCCTGATCAGGTCGATCGAGCTTGACGATCGGACCGCCGCACTCGCTTGACCGAACGGGTTCGTGGATGAAGCCGGCGCTCGTCATCAAATCGGTGCGCAATCTTCGGAACGCCGTCGCTATCAACGTCAATTTCGCGCGCGGCCGCGAGTTCATTCCGAATGCCGCCCACGCGCTCGGCATCGAGACCTCGAGCGTCTGCAATCTCGAGTGCCGGTTCTGCGCCTACGTGAAGAAACAAAGCCCCAAAGTCACCATGAAGGATGCGTTCTTCAAGGACTGCATCGCACAGGCGCTCGACATGGGCTACCGCGTATTCGACCTGACGCCCTGCACCGGCGACGTCTTCATGGATCGCGGCATTTTCAACAAGCTCGAGCACATGGACAACGAGCCCGGCGTCGAGGGCTACAGCTTCTTCACCAACTTCACGATCCCCAAGGCGCAGGATGTGAAGCGCCTGTTCAACCTTCGCAAACTCACCCACATCGGGATCAGCGTCTACGGCTATGACCCCAAGACATTTGTCGAGATCACGCAATCGACCGAAAAGGTCTACCGGCGGCTCGTCTACAATCTCGAAACGTTCCTGGGGGAGGCTGACCGGCGCAAGTTCACCGCGCACTTTTCGGTGCACCCCGGCGTCGCCTCGCTGCGCGGCCGCAGCAGCGACATCACGCGGCTGATGGAGCGCATGCGCCGCGCCGGGATACCGGTCAAGGTCTCCAAGGGCGTGTACAATAACTGGGGCGGCTACATCACCAACGCCGACGTGCGTGGCTTGCCCATGAACGTGGTCGGCACCGATCTCATCTACAAGAAGGGTGCGTGCGTCCGGCTGTTCACCACGGTCCAGGTTATGGCGACCGGCATTGTCAACGGCTGCGCCTGCCGTGATGTCGATGCCACGCTCAGGCTCGGCGATCTCAATGAAACGCCGTTGCGCGACCTCATCTCAAGCCGCAATCCACGCTACATGGCGTTGATCGACCAGCAGCAGCGCGGCGACTTTCAGCCGATCTGCCGCAGCTGCGACATGTATGCCAGCATTTATCATCGCAGCTCCGGCTACAGGAAACAGAACGTCGCGCTTGAAACGCTCGATGAGTTCAAGAAGCGGATTAGCTGACATCGCTGCCCCGCGCGATCGGCCTTGATCCGACCACGCCTGATGTGCATGTTCCGCCGCCGGCCGCTTCCGTGGCCGTGACACCCCTCACCCCAAACCGTCCAAGGATGCGCTCCATGCCGTATTCGATGTCCCAAGCTTCGCTGCCGGTATTTGAAATCGGACTTGCTGCTTTGTTGAAGGTGCTCGACAAGGCCGCCGCATTCGCGGAGGCAAAGAAGATTGCGCCAACGGTCCTCCCCAGCATGCGGCTCGCGCCCGACATGTTTCCGTTGTCGCGCCAGGTGCAGATCGTTACCGACCAGGCAAAGAACGGTGGCGCTCGGCTCGCCGGCGTCGAAGCGCCCCGTTTTGAGGACAACGAAACGACAATTGAACAGCTCAAGGAGCGCGTCACCAAGGCGCTCAATTATGTGAAGACCCTTGATGCGAAGGCGATCGACGGAGCCGCGAACCGGGAGATCACCTTTCCGCTCGGTCCGAACAACAAGGGGCACATGAAGGGCGACGACTACCTCAACCACTTCGTGCTGCCGAATTTTTATTTCCACCTGACCGCTGCGTACGCGATTCTGCGCCACTGCGGCGTCGATATCGGCAAGCAGGATTATCTCGGCGCGATCCCGATGAAGATCACCTGACGGAGTAGCGCTCAACCGTTTCGGTGTCAGCTTTGTCCCGGATTTCGCTTCGCTCATCCGGGCTACGGGCGGCGGGCTTCTTTCAACCCGCCATTTCCAACTCGAGGTAGTCGTTCCATATGGCCTTGGCGCCGAGTTCAGCGACCATAGCCATATGGGCGGCGAGTTCCGCGTCACTGAGACGTGGGAGCAGCGGCGTCAGCCGCAGCTTCGCCTGCCCGCCGCCATCGCGGATAACCGCGGGTCCGGTCGACACGACGATGAGGCCAAGCTGCGCCTGCCGGCCGCCGACCAGCTCGATGTAGACCTCCGCCAGCAGCTCGGCGTCCAGCAGAGCGCCGTGCTTCGTCCTTGCGCTGTTGTCGATGCCGAAACGCGCGCACAAATCGTCGAGCCGGTTCGAGACGCCCGGATATTTGCGCCGCGCCAGCAGCAAGGTGTCCACGAGGCGGTCGCGGGCGACGGTCGGCTGCTTCGCCCGTTCGAGTTCGGCGTTGAGGAAGCCGAGATCGAAGGCCGCGTTGTGCGCGACCAGCGGCGCATCGCCAAGGAAGATCATGAGATCGGTGGCGATCTCCGAAAATACCGGCTTGTCCTTGAGAAACTCGTAGGACAGGCCATGGACGCTGTATGCCTCCTGGGGCACATCGCGCTCGGGATTGATGTAGCGGTGAAAGGTCTGGCCGGTCGGGAAGCCGTTGACCACCTCGATGCAGCCGACCTCGATCAGTCGGTGCCCCTGATAGGGGTCAAGACCGGTTGTTTCGGTGTCGAATACGATCTCGCGAGTCACGTCGGCTTGCTGCGGGTGCTGTCCATCTCGTTGCTGCGGTCGCGCCGAATCGGCAATTTCGGTGCTTGGTGCAAGATGGCATGAACCTGCGCGCGAGCGAAATCCAATCCCTGCGAAGTATCCACGACAAAATCAGCGCGGCGCCGCTTTTCCTCGTCGGGCATCTGCTTGGCGAGCAGCACCTGGAATTTTGCCTCCGTCATTCCCGGCCGCTCGAAGGCGCGGGTGCGCTGTACGTCGGCGGGTGCTGATACCACCACGACCGCATCGACGCGGCGGTCAGCGCCGGTCTCGAACAGTAACGGGATATCGAGAACGACGACGGGTGCACCGTCCTTCTCAGCTTTGTCGAGGAAGAGCAGCTCTTCGCGTCGGACGAGGGGATGCACGATGGCCTCAAGGCGGTGCAGTGCTTCCGCATTACCGAGGACTCGTTCGGCCAGGCGGGGGCGGTTGACCCCCGCGGCATCCGTGGTGCCCGGAAAGGCCCGTTCGATCAGCGGCGGCGCTTCCCGGGAATAAAGCCGATGCACCGTGGCGTCCGCATCATGGACGGGCACTCCCGCCTCAGCGAACAGGCGTGCCGTCGTGGACTTGCCCATCCCAAGAGAGCCAGTGAGCCCGATCACCACCATCATGCCGCGAGGCTGCCTTCGCGCCGCAGGAATTCAAGGAGTTTCAACAGCGGCAGACCGAGGATCGTGAAATGGTCGCCGTCGACCCGCGCGAAGAGATGAATGCCGATGGCCTCCAGTTGATAGGCTCCAACGCTGTCGAGGACGGCGGCGCCAGCCGTATTGAGATAGGCGTCAAGGAATGTGTCGGACAGATTCCGCATGGTCAGGCTGGCGGTATCCGTGGCGGCGAATAGCAGTTCCCCGTCTCGCGCGACCGCGACTGCCGAATGAAGCTCATGCGTCTGCCCCGAAAGTACTCTCAGCTGTTCGCGGGCAGCCGCACGGTCCTTGGGCTTATCGAAGCGGCGCGTGCCGAGTGCAAGCGTCTGATCCGCCCCAACCACAAGGCGATGAGCCATCGCCACGGCTTTCGCCTTTTCGCCGGCCAGGAGCACGGCCGTCTCGACCGGTCCGCGCGGCCCCGCCGCTGCCTCGATGGCGCGCTCATCAAGATCGGGAACGCGCACCTCGATCGGAATGCCCGCGCCTTCCAGCATCGCGCGGCGCGGGCTACTGCGGGAAGCGAGCACGAGGGGCTCGGCGGCACGCCACAACGGCATCGCTCACTCCACCGGAGCGCGGCGCCGCTCAGTGAGCAAAGCGATGATCGCTGAGGCTGTTTCCTCGATGGAGCGTCGGGTCACGTCGATTAGCGGCCAGTTGTGCTTGGTGCAAAGCCGGCGTGAGAAAGCAACCTCCTCGGCCACCGCCTGGCGATCGATATATTGATCGTCTTCACGTTGCACGTTGAGGCCAAGCAAGCGGTTCTGCCGGATTTGAACGATCCGCTCGGGGCTCGCAAACAAGCCAACAACGAGAGGATTGCGGACTGATTCGAGCTGGGAGGGCACCGGCACTCCCGGGACCAGGGGAATGTTGGCGGTCTTCACGCCGCGATTCGCGAGATAGATGGATGTTGGTGTTTTCGAGGTCCGGGACACTCCCAGCAAAACAACGTCGGCACTTTCGAGATCCTCGGTCAGCTGTCCATCGTCATGCATCATCGTGTAGTTGAGCGCATCAATGCGCTTGAAATATTCGGCGTTGAGCATGTGCTGGGCGCCGACCTTGTGGGTGGATTCCGCGCCGAGATAGGCCTGAAACAGGCGCAGCACCGGACCGAGGATCGACAGGCAAGGCAATCCGAGCTCACGGCTCTTGCCCTCCAAGCGATCAATCAGGACCTGATCGAGCAGCGTATAAAGAATGACGCCCGGCGCTTCTTCGATTTCCACCAGCACACGATCAAGCTGCCGGTTCGTTCGGACCGCCGGAAAGACGTGCTCGACCGGCGTTGCATTGACATATTGGGCGCTGGCCGCACGCGCGACGGTAATCAACGTCTCGCCGGTCGAATCGGAGACCAGGTGCAGGTGGAAGAAGCTCGGATTGCGGTGCGGCATCAACCGGATCGTGGGATCGCTGTGGACCGCTGGGGAGAAAGCCACGGCGTGCGGGCGAGGGCAAGCGCCTGAGGACTAAGACGATGCACCGGCATCCACATTGTCCTCGGCGAGGATAAGATCGCCGCAGCAAATGAACGATGTGGGAATCAAGGTGCGTTGCCGCATCCCACATCATGGTGGAAGCAGCAACATATTGCAGATACAAGAGAAAGAAGAAGAGCCGCGATGCGCTGCCAAGTCGATTATCAGATTGTCCTCAGGGGGCAAATGGCGAATTGATGTGGATCACGAGTTGTGAGTCTTATCCAACGCCCAAAAGAAAAATCAAAGAGTTCTAGACTCTTTTTATATTGGTAGACTTGATCGATGAGTTCCCCGCGTTCGCAGTCTTCAATCCTTCGTGTGTTGGATGGTCAGACCATCGATTGTCCGCCCGTTTGGTTGATGCGTCAGGCTGGACGATACCTGCCGGAGTACCGTGAGGTGCGGGCGAATGTCGGCTCGTTCCTCGATCTGTGCTTTACGCCCAAACTCGCAGCCGAAGTAACGCTGCAACCGATCAGAAGGTTCGGGTTCGATGCAGCGATTTTGTTTTCCGATATTCTGGTCGTACCGCACGCACTGGGACAGACCGTTACCTTCGAGGCCGGAGAAGGGCCGCGCCTGACACCTACGATCGAGGCTGCCGGTCTTGCCGGGTTTCGTGAGACGGTTGATCTCGATCTTCTGGCGCCGGTGTTCGAGGTTATCCGCCTCGTGCGGACTCAATTGCCGGTAGAAACAGCTCTGTTAGGCTTTTGCGGTGCCCCCTGGACAGTGGCCACTTACATGGTGGCTGGGCGCGGCACGGCGGATCAGGGACCGGCGCGTCTGTTGGCGTATCGCAACCCTGGGGACTTTGGGAAATTGATCGATCGGCTGGTTGATGCATCGATCGATTACCTCGTGGCGCAACTTCGTGCGGGCGTCGATGCCGTGCAGATATTCGACACCTGGGCCGGAGTGCTTGGACCCGCCGAGTTCCTGCGGTGGTGCGTGATGCCGGTCGTGCGTATCGTTGACGGGGTCCGCAGCAGGATCCCCGGTGCACGGATCATCGCTTTTCCGCGTGGGGCCGGCACCTTGCTCCCGCTTTACGCGGACAAGGTCATGGCCAACGCGATCGGCCTCGACTGGATGATTGATCGCGGGTTTGCCCGGAACTCCGTGCGGGACTTCGCGCGCGGTGCAGGGCAACCTCGATCCGCTGGTCTTGCTGGCCGGCGGCGCGGCGCTTGACCGCGAGGTCGATGAAGTCCTTGCGGCTTTCTCGCGTGGGCCGTTCATCTTCAACCTTGGCCACGGCATCCTTCCCGAGACGCCAATCGCCAATGTGGAGCGAATGCTGGCGCGCATCAGAAAGTCAGGCTCGTGACAACGGCGCCAAGCGTGGTCTCGTCCGCGGTGCACTGGATCCGGGTCATCGTCGGGGTCTTGGCCGCGGCGATCATTTTTGGCGGCCTTGCCCTTTGGCATCCACCGCGACTCTATCTGTGGATCAAGGCAGTCCACGTGATGGCGGTGATTTCGTGGATGGCCGGCATGCTCTATCTGCCGCGGCTCTTCGTTTACCATTGCGAGGCTGAAATCGGGTCAAAGCAGTCCGAGACCTTCAAGGTCATGGAGCGGCGACTGCTGCGGGGAATCATTAATCCGTCGATGGCGGTCACCTGGGGTCTCGGCTTGTGGCTCGCCTACGATAGCGGCCTTTGGGCGGACCATTGGCTTCAGCTCAAGGTGGTGTTTGTCGCTATCCTCTCGGGAATCCATGGCATGCTGGTGCGGTGGACCCGCGATTTTGCCGCTGACCAAAACCGGCATACCCAGCGTTTCTACCGGATTATCAACGAGATTCCGGCGCTTCTCATGGTCGGAATCGTTATTCTGGTGGTCGTCAAGCCGTTTTAACTGTGTAAGGAAATCGTCTTTAGTCAGGAACTCTTGCGCTGGCGACGAACATTTCCTATGTTCGCGCCATCTCACCTAACGCAGGCGATACTTGCGAGGATGGCCCGAAGTAAGCGGTCCTACCCGCTGTATCAGACCAAAGGCGTTTAGCTGCGCCGCAAACCTGCGATCCCTCCCTTCATTATCGCGACCGCGTTTTCGCACCGGCCGCACAAGGATAACCCGCATGCGGGAAATGAAACTCCAGGAACTCAAATCCAAATCGCCGGTCGAATTGCTGCGATTTGCCGAGGAGCACAGCGTCGAGAACGCCTCGACCATGCGCAAGCAAGAGCTGATGTTTGCGATTCTCAAGCAGCTGGCCGGCAAGGAAGTCGACATCATCGGCGAAGGCGTGGTCGAGGTGCTGCAGGACGGCTTCGGCTTCCTGCGGGCGCCCGAGGCCAACTATCTGCCTGGTCCTGACGATATCTACGTCTCGCCATCGCAGATCAGGCGATTCGGCCTGCGCACCGGCGACACGGTTGAGGGCGAAATCAGAAGTCCGAAAGAGGGCGAGCGCTATTTCGCGCTGCTCAAGGTCAACACGATCAACTTCGAAGAGCCCGAGAAGGCTCGCCATAAGATCAATTTCGACAACCTGACGCCGCTCTATCCTGATGAGCGGCTGCGCATGGAGCACGAGGATCCGACCAAGAAGGACCTCTCTGCGCGCGTCATCGACATCGTGGCGCCAATCGGTAAAGGGCAGCGCGCACTGATTGTGTCGCCGCCGCGCACCGGCAAGACCGTGCTCCTGCAGAACATCGCCCACTCGATCACGTCTAATCACCCGGAGTGCTATCTGATCGTGCTGCTCATCGACGAGCGGCCGGAAGAAGTCACCGACATGCAGCGATCGGTCAAAGGCGAGGTCATTTCCTCGACCTTCGACGAACCGGCGCAACGCCACGTCCAGGTGGCCGAGATGGTGATCGAAAAGGCGAAGCGCCTTGTCGAACACGGCCGCGATGTGGTGATTCTGCTCGACTCCATCACCCGACTCGGCCGCGCTTACAACACCGTGGTGCCGTCATCGGGCAAGGTGTTGACCGGCGGCGTCGACGCCAACGCTCTGCAGCGGCCGAAGCGGTTTTTCGGCGCGGCGCGTAACATCGAGGAGGGCGGCTCGCTGACCATCATCGCGACGGCGCTGATCGATACCGGCAGCCGCATGGACGAAGTGATCTTCGAGGAATTCAAGGGCACCGGCAACTCGGAACTCATCCTCGATCGCAAGGTGTCCGACAAGCGCACCTACCCGGCAATCGATATCACCCGCTCCGGTACCCGTAAGGATGAGCTGCTGACGCCGCCCGACGTGCTGAAGAAGATGTTCGTGCTGCGCCGGATCCTGACCCCGATGGGCACCACCGATGCCATCGACTTCCTGCTCGACAAGCTGCGTAATACCAAGAGCAACGCCGAGTTCTTCGAGTTCGATGAATACTTAAGTTCAGCAACGTCCGGCAGTTTCATACTGCTCTCGTGAAAACGCCCGCCTCCATCGAGGCGGGCGCTTTTCGTTGTTCGTTGCCGATGAGCGTACGGCTTATTGTTTGACCCACTTGGTCCCGTTCGACCATTCGATCGAGCGGTCGGGCATGATGCGACCGAGCGCGTTGAACGGTGGTCCGGCACTCACAGTGATCGGACTGGTGATCTTCGCGTTGGCGACTTCATTCGGATTGAGGTTGAGGGTGACGTCCTTGCCGGTCTGCGTGATCGTCAGCGACTGTCCGACCCATTTGCACGAATCGGGCTCAGGCACGCAGCGATAGGTGCCGGCCAGGTTCGGCTCTTGGGCTTGCGCAAGTGCGGGCACGACCGATGCGGCCGCCGCGAGCAATGCAAGGGACACCAGATTTTTAAGCATCAAACTTCCTCCCGGTTGGCATGCGCTTGCCGGGTTCCCAATCCCGGCGTTCGCCGATTTAGAGAAAAGTTGCACGATTTCCAAGGCAGGAGTCAACGCTGCGGCAATTGGGCTCCGCGAACCAAGATGCTCACGCGGAAGCGCTCATGGTCGGCCGAGCGGTCGCGACGGCTGCTGCGAGTTCTGCCGGATCGGTGACGGGAAGCGAACATCGTTCGCCGGCGCAGATGAGGGCGGCAGTTTGGTTGTCGCCAAGCGCCACGGCGCGCGCCGGATGAGTCGGGGGTAGGTCGGCAGGCTGTGTGGCCCGCGCCACGATGCGATCGAGGAAGGGGAGGGCAAGGGCTGCATCCGCGAACCGCTTGGCCTGAGGTCCGATGGCGACGATCTCGACCGCGCGCAAACGCAAGTCGAGGGCGTTGATGAGGCTCGCGTGCAGATACATGCTTTCCGCGGCGATCGGCATCAGGCCATCAAACAAAATGTCCGCGCGCTCGCGCCAGATGTGCTCGCCGGTCAGCACCGCAAGGCGCAGCAGGTTTTGCGCCGTAACGCCGTTGGGATTTGGCGTTGCTTCGTCGATGGTCGAGCTCGGACGGACCACGAGACCTTCGGCATCGTCAGCGGTGAGGAAATAGCCGCCAGAGCCTTTGTCGACATAGTGGCGGTCGAGCGCCATCTGCCATTGCAGGGCGTACCGCAGGCAATCGCGCGCGCCGGTGGCTTCATGGAGCGCCAGCGCGGCTTTGACCATGGCCGCGTAGTCGGATGCCAGTCCGGGAATGAGGAGCTTGCCGTCGCGCCAGGAGTGGCCGAGGCGCCCGTCACGCGTCATGCATTGGGCGACAAAGCTGAAGGCGCGTGCGGCGATATCGATCCATGTGGGCTCGCGCAACATCACGCCGGCGTTGGCGAGTGCTGCGATCATCAGGCCGTTCCAGTCGGCCAGCACTTTGTCATCGAGGCCGGGGCGGACCCGCTTACCACGTGCGTCGAGGAGTTTTTGGCGAAGGGCTGCGAGGCGAGCCTCCTCGGCGCCCTGTGGATCGGGAGGATGCAAATCTTCGGGATAGGCGTCGTGACCGTTGATCGGACCACCACCCCCGTTCATGCTGCGCTTTTTCTGCAGCATGGAAGGGGTCTCGGCGGGCTTCGGCGCCGGCGCGGGCGGCTGTCCTAACTGCTTGAGGCGGTTGATGATATTGTGCCCTTCGAAATTCCCTTCGGCGGTTACGTCGTAATGCTGCGCAAAAAAATCAGCGTCCGCCTTGCCCAGGATTTCGGTGATCTCGGCGAGTGACCAGATATAGAATTTGCCTTCCTCACCTTCGGAATCCGCGTCGAGGGATGCGGAGAACCCGCCGAGTGGCGTCACCATTTCACGCTGCAGCCAGGCGACGGTTTCCTGCGCGCGCTGTCGGTAGAGCGGCTGTTCGGTTCGCGCGTAGGCGAGGGCGAGCAATTCGAGAATCTGCGCATTGTCGTACAGCATCTTCTCGAAATGCGGCACGAGCCACTTCTCATCGACTGAATATCGCGAGAAGCCGCCGCCGAGATGATCGTAAATGCCGCCTTCGCACATGTGCGTCAGGGTCAATTCGACCCCTTCGAAGAACCGCACGTCGCCGGTGCGCATTCCGGCACGCCACAGCACTTCGAGCATCGAGCATTGGGGAAACTTGGGCGCGCGGCCGAGTTCGCCGTTGACCTCATCGATGGCGCGGGCGATCGCAGTCGCGCTTGCATCAAGCTCCCGTGCGCCGATGACCACCTTGTTGGTGGGCCGCGCTTTCTTGGCGAGCGCGGCCATCAGCGCGGTGCGGTTATGTTCGATTTGCTGCGGCTCGTCGCGAAACAGACGCGCGACCTCGTGCATGATGTCGACGAATCCCGGCCGGCCGTAGCGTGCCGTCTTGGGAAAATAGGTGCCGCCCCAGACCGGCTCGCCGCTGGGAGTAAGGAACATGGTCAGAGGCCAGCCGCCCTGCTCGCCGAGATGATGAAGCGCGGCCATGTAGATCTGGTCGATGTCGGGCCGTTCCTCGCGGTCGACCTTGATGTTAACAAACAGACGATTCATGACCGCGGCGACTGCTTCGTCCTCGAAGCTTTCGTGGGCCATCACGTGACACCAGTGGCACGCCGCATAGCCGATCGAGAGCAGGATCGGCTTGTTGCTGCGCTTGGCCTCGGCAAGCGCATCCGGTCCCCACGGCCACCATTCGACCGGATTGTTTTTGTGCTGGAGCAAATACGGGCTCGTCTCGTGAGCGAGACGGTTTTGGCGCGCCGTCGAAGCGTGATCGGTCATTGCGGCTTTCGCTAATTAATACGGCCCATCGGAGCAGAAATCGCCGCTACGATCCAGTGCGGGCCGCCGCCGGAAAACGATGGTGGGGCATGAATGCGCGTGTCACATAAACCCGCATCGGCGATCATTACCGCTGACCAGGCCCAATTCATGACGGCACAGACCGATACCATCTTTGCCCTGTCGTCCGGTCGTCCACCGGCCGCGATTGCGGTTGTCCGCGTGAGTGGCCCGCGCGCCGGCGACGCGGTGATGGCACTGGCCGGCCGCATGCCGGCCCCACGTCAGGCGATGTTTGCGCGGCTACGTGATCCCGCAAGCTCTGCCGAGTTGATCGATGAGGGCCTGGTGCTATGGTTTCCTGGCCCGCGAAGTGAAACGGGCGAGGATACCGCTGAGTTCCAGCTTCATGGTGGCCGGGCCGTCGTTGCCGCGACGCTTGCGGCACTGGCAAAGCTGCCAGGTTTGCGAGCAGCTGAAGCGGGCGAATTCACAAAGCGTGCGTTCGCCAATGGCAAGCTGGACTTGACCCGGGTCGAAGGGCTCGCGGATCTGATCGCTGCCGAGACCGAGGCACAGCGGCGCCAAGCGCTGCGTCAGCTCCAGGGGCTTCTCGGCGACAAGGCGGAGCGGTGGCGGTCGCGGCTTATCGAAGCGCTGGCGCTCGTCGAAGCTCTGATCGATTTCCCCGACGAAGGGGATGTGCCGCAGGATTTGTTGGCGCCAGCCCTTGAGATCGCGGCGGAACTCGGGCGCGAGATCCGCACTCTGCTCGCCGGCGAGCGGCACGGCGAACGCCTCCGGGATGGACTCGTGGTCGCGGTCGCGGGTCCTGTGAACGTTGGCAAATCGACGATCGTCAATCGCCTGGCGAGGCGGCCGGCGGCAATCGTGTCGCCCTATGCGGGTACCACGCGCGATGTGATTGAGGTGCATCTCGATCTCGACGGGTATCCGGTGACGGTCCTCGACACCGCGGGGCTGCGCGATAGCGACGATCCGGTGGAGCAGGAAGGCGTGCGGCGCGCCCGCGAGCGGGCGGCCGATGCCGATCTGGTGCTGTGGGTGGTCGATGCAACTGCAACGAACCCGGATTCATCTCCGGCAACGTTAAGCGGGCCGGAAGCGCCCGACGTGTGGATACTGACGAACAAGTGCGATCTGGTGCAGTCTTTTTCTCCGCAGGGCATTGTGGAGAAGGACGAAGAGCAAACGCACTTTCGAATTTCGGGGCAAACCGGGCACGGCTTCGACGATCTGGTCGCGGCACTGGCGAGGTACTCAGGTCAGTTCTTTGGATCAAGTGAATCAACGTTCATTACGCGCCAGCGGCATCGGGAATCGCTCAATTCATGCGCCGATGCCCTCCATCGTGCGATTGCCGAAGGGCCCGAGGGACGCGAAGACCTGGTGGCAGAAGAACTGCGGCTGGCGTCACGCGCGCTTGGCCGGTTGACGGGACGAGTTGACGTGGAAGACCTGCTCGACGTAATTTTCCGCGATTTCTGCATTGGTAAATGAATGTTTCACGTGAAACATCAATATTCGGTCGCGTAGTTTTTGACCTCATCGCCGAGGTCCGATAGAGAAAAGTCCTTCAGGATTTTCGCTCGATGGACGCGCGTTACGATGTGATCGTGATCGGCGGGGGACACGCCGGCTGCGAGGCCGTGGCCGCGGCCGCGCGCATAGGCGCGAGCACCGCGTTCGTCACGCATCGGTTCGATACCGTTGGCGCGATGTCCTGTAATCCGGCGATCGGAGGCCTCGGGAAGGGCCACCTCGTTCGCGAAATCGATGCGCTCGACGGATTGATGGGCCGTGTTGCCGACCGCGCCGGCATTCAGTTTCGCGTCCTGAACCGGCGAAAGGGGCCCGCAGTCCGCGGACCTCGCGCCCAGGCCGACCGCAAGCTTTACGCGGCCGCGATGCAGCAGGCGATTCGCGCTTATCCGAACATCGCAGTGGTTGAGGGCGAAGCGGACGATCTCGCGATCGAGCATGGCCGGGTCGCCGGCGTTCGGCTGGCCGACGGACGCGAGTTCCGTGCGGGCGCCGTCGTGCTGACGACCGGCACCTTTCTGCGCGGCCTTATCCACATCGGCGAGGTGCGGACGCCCGCCGGCCGGGTAGGGGAGGCCCCGTCCCTCGGATTGTCGGCGACCCTCGAACGCGTCGGCTTTCCCCTGGGGCGGCTCAAGACCGGCACGCCGCCGCGGCTCGATGGACGAACCATCGATTGGGCCAGCCTTGAGATGCAGCCCGGCGATGAGCCGCCGGAGCCGTTCTCCGCCCTGACAACAACGATCGACAATCCGCAGGTCCGATGCGGCATCACCCGTACGACCGACGCGACGCACGCCATCATCCGTGCGAACGTCCATCGCTCGCCGATGTACTCGGGTCAGATTCAAAGTCGCGGGCCGCGTTATTGTCCGTCGGTCGAAGACAAGATCGTGCGCTTTGGCGAGCGCGACGGGCACCAGATTTTCCTGGAGCCCGAGGGCCTCGATGATCCGATCGTCTACCCGAACGGTATCTCAACGTCCCTTCCGGTGGAGGTGCAGCGCGCCTTCGTTGCAACAATCTCGGGATTGAAGCAGGCCACGATCACCCGGCCCGGCTACGCCATCGAATACGATCATGTCGACCCGCGTGAGCTGGAGCCGACCCTCGAGGCCAAGCGATTGCTAGGCCTGTTCCTGGCTGGCCAGATCAACGGGACCACCGGGTATGAGGAAGCCGCCGGGCAGGGGCTCGTCGCCGGCCTCAACGCCGCGGCCTGCGCCGGGGCCTCACCGCCGATCGTGTTCGATCGCTCTGAGGCCTATCTCGGCGTGATGATCGACGATCTCGTCAACCGCGGCGTCACGGAGCCGTATCGCATGTTCACCTCGCGTGCCGAATTCCGGCTCACGTTGCGGGCTGACAATGCCGACCAGCGCCTCACCCATCGCGGCATCGAGATCGGATGCGTGGGTACAGTGCGACGCGGGCACCATCAAAAGAAGATGGTGGCCCTGGAGGCTGCGCGCGCCCGCGCGCGCAATGTCTCGGTCACGCCGTCAGAAGCGGCGCAATTCGGCTTTTCGCTCAATCGGGACGGCCAGCGTCGAACGGCGTTCGATCTCCTCGCCTATCCCGATATCGCGATTGCGGACATCGCGCGCATTTGGCCGGAGTTCGGCGAAGTGCCCGATGCGATCGCCGCGCAGTTGGAGACCGACGCCAAGTATGCGGTCTACCTTGATCGACAGGCCGCTGATGTGGCCGCGTTCAGACGGGATGAAAGCTTCGAGCTTCCGGTGGAGATGGACTACGCCTCGGTGCCGGGACTTTCGAACGAGGTCCGCCAGAAGCTCGCGGCTTCTCGGCCGCGGACGCTCGGCCACGCCGGCCGCCTCGATGGCATCACCCCCGCGGCACTGATTCTGCTCGCCTCTTATGTCCGGCGCGGCCAGTTCAAACAGGCGCGACGCGCGAAATGACCCTCGCCGCAGTCCACAGCAGCATCGCTGCAGATGAACGGACCGAAGTCCTCGCGATGTTCAATGTTTCACGTGAAACAGCGGCCCGGCTCGATCGGTTTGTTGATGTGCTGTTAACGTGGCAGCGACATACCAATTTGATCGCGAGTTCCACGATCCCAAATCTCTGGATGCGCCATATTGCCAATTCGCTGCAATTGCTTGGCCTCGCCCCAAAGGCCTACAAGGCCGCAGGGCCGGTGTGGGTCGATATCGGGACAGGGGGTGGGTTCCCCGGGGTCGTGCTCGCGTGTGCCCTTGCGGAGGTTCCAGGCGCCCAGCTGCATATGGTCGAAAGCAGCACCAAGAAGAGCACGTTCCTCAGGGAAGCCGTGGATGCAACCGGCACTCCCGGCATCGTCCATGTGGGCCGGGCGGAAGATTTCGGCTCATCGTTGGCTCCGATGACCGACGTCGTGACGGCGCGAGCCGTTGCGCCACTCAAAGACTTATTGCGCCTGGTCGAACCCTTGTTAAAAAAAGGTGCACAAGCCCTGCTGCTGAAGGGTCAAGATGTAGACGCCGAATTGACCGAGGCTACTAAATATTGGAATATTATGGCCGAACGTGTGCCCAGCAAAACCAATCCCGCGGCCCGAATTCTGATCGTTCGCGATCTCGCGCCACGCAAGACGCTACCCACGAAGGGCTGACCCATGTCCGATCTCGACACTCCATCCATGATCCCAGAACAGCGCCCAGTGCCGCAGGCGCCACGGATTCTTGCGATCGCGAATCAGAAGGGCGGCGTCGGCAAGACGACGACCGCCATCAATCTCGGCACCGCGCTCGCCGCAGTCGGCGAAACGGTGCTGATCGTCGATCTCGATCCGCAAGGCAACGCGTCGACCGGGCTCGGCATTGATCGCGCCAGCCGCCGTTCCTCGACCTATGACGTGCTGGTGCGCGGGACATCGCTGCGTGCAACCGCATTGCCGACGTCTGTGCCGCACCTCCATATCGCGCCATCGACGCTCGACTTGTCGGGCTTTGAACTCGAAGTCGGCCAATCGCGCGACCGCGCCTTCCGTCTGCGGAACGCGCTAACGGGGCTCAAGTCACCCAGCCCCGAAGAAGTCGGATTCAACTACGTCCTGGTCGATTGCCCGCCGTCACTCAATCTGCTCACCGTCAATGCGATGGCAGCAGCGAATGCGATCCTGGTCCCGTTGCAATGCGAGTTCTTCGCGTTGGAGGGCCTGTCGCAGCTCCTCAAGACCGTCGAGCAGGTCAAACAAACGCTCAATCCGAACCTGTCAATTCATGGCATCGTGCTGACGATGTACGATACCCGCAACAACCTCTCGAGCCAGGTCGTCGCCGACGTGCGCGAATTCATGGGCAAGAAAGTCTACGACACCGTCATTCCTCGCAACGTCCGCATCTCGGAAGCGCCCTCTTACGGCAAGCCCGTGCTCGTCTACGATCTCAAGTGCGTCGGCAGCGAAGCCTATCTGCGGCTCGCCACCGAAGTCATCCAACGCGAACGCGAATTGACGGGGCAAGCCATGTAGCGGCGACGGTGATCGCCGTGTTCCGCAATTTCTGTCCGCTTGGATGAGGTGAGGTCGTGAACGACTTTTCGGGAGAGGCCGGGATGGCGGAGGAGCCGACACGTTCGCGATTGGGGCGAGGTCTCGCGTCGCTCATTGGCGATATCGGGGTTAAGTCTAACTCGACACCGGAACGTCCGCGCAGCCAGCGCCGGCTGCCCATCGAGATGCTGCGGCCCAATCCCCGCAATCCACGGCGCAACTTCCCGACCGCCGAGCTCGACGAACTCTCCGCCTCCATCAAGGAGCGCGGCATCATCCAACCGATCGCGGTGCGCCCGCTACGCGGCGCCTCGGAGTCCTACGAGATCATCGCGGGCGAGCGCCGCTGGCAGGCCGCACAGCGCGCTGGGCTGCATGAAGTGCCAGTGGTCGTGCTCGAGGTCAGCGATGCCGAAGCGCTCGAACTCGCGATCATCGAAAATGTCCAGCGCGAGGACCTCAATCCAATGGAGGAGGCGACCGGCTACCAGGCGCTGATGGACGAATTCAAATATCACCAGGAGGATATTGCGAAGACGGTGGGCAAGAGCCGCAGCCATGTCGCCAACATGCTTCGCCTGCTCAAGTTGCCGGAATCGGTAAAAGCCGGAATCCGCTCAGGCCAATTCACCGCCGGCCATGCGCGCGCGCTCATCGGCTACGCTGAACCGGAGCGATTGGCACAACAGATCATCGAGCGGGGGCTCAACGTTCGCCAGGTCGAAGCGCTGGTGCGCGCTCATGCCAAATCGGGGACGCGGAAGCCGTCGGTCAAAGCCGCCGATACGATCGCGCTGGAAAAACAAGTGTCCGACGCGCTTGGACTCGCTGTTACGATCGATCACCGCGGCAACGGCGGCGCGGTCCACATCAAATATCGGAGTCTAGACCAGTTGCGCGACGTCATGCGCCGCCTGGAGCGCGCGCCGTAATCAACTCCGTCATGATCATTCGACCACTTGCAGCGAGCGACCGCGCCGGGTGGGAGCCGTTATGGCAAGGCTATCTCGAATTCTATAAGGCCAAGCTCGCGCCCGAGGTGCCGGACCTCACGTTCGAGCGGCTCACCATTGGCGCTGAACCGATGGGTGGGTTCCTCGCGGTCGACGCGTCTGGAGAATTGGTCGGGATCGTCCACTGGATCACGCATCGATCCTGCTGGACTGCCGGCGATTATTGCTACCTGCAAGACCTGTTTGTGGCCGCGTCGCTGCGGGGCGCAGGCATCGGCCGCAAGCTCATCGAATCCGTCTATCAAAAGGCGCAGAGCATGGGATGCTCGCGCGTTCATTGGCTGACCCACGAGACCAACACCGACGCCATGCTGCTTTATGACCGCATCGGCGATCGCTCCGGCTTCATACAATATCGCAAGATTTTTTGACGTCCCTGCACGGCCTCCTCAGCGGCGACTTGCCATAAGATGGCGCCGTCGCGTCAACCGATGGAAGGCCTATCATGACCCCTGATCGCACATTGCTCGCATCATCAATTTGCGTCGCCGGCGCCCTCATCGCTCCCGCCGCCGCACAAGCGTAAAGCGCAACCCCGAACGTCACGTACAACAATCCCTCGACGATGCCGAAGCCGCCCGGCTACACGCAAGTCGTGGAAGTCAATACGCCGGGCCGTATCCTCTTCATCGCTGGCCAGCTTGGTTACGATCCGGCCGGCAAGCAGGGCGCGGACATCCGCGCCCAGACAACATTGGTTTTTGAAAATCTCAAAGCCGCGGTCGAGAGCGCCGGCGGCACCATGAGCAACATCGTCAAGATCAACATGTTCGTCACCGATATGCAGACTGCACTTCCGATCATTCGTGAAATCAGAGACAAATACGTAAACACAGCGGCGCCGCCCGCGAGCACCTTGCTGCAAATATCGAAGCTTGCGCGCGAAGGTGCTTTGATCGAAATCGAGGCGATTGCAATTCTGCCGGCGAAATAGCCCGACGCGATTTGGCGGCGAACGCTACTCCTTGCGCTTCGCCGCGACCGCGATCGACACCAGCGCGCGCTGCACCACCGTGTAGGTGAGCTTGTTGTACTTGCGGGCGTCGAGCGCGGTCTCGCCGAGCTGCACGATCAGCCGCTCGAGCCGCTTTGAGGTCCAAGCACCGAGCGCCGCCTGCACCATGTCGCGACGGCTGAAATGAATCGCCGGGAACGTACCCTCGATCGCGGCCCGAACTGACGCGCCGGCTTCGACCGTGCGGCGAAGCCGGTGCAATGCCGAGGCTTGGCGCGACGTCGCCATCGCGATCGTGCTCGCGGCAACGCCGCTCGCGCGCGCCTTGGCGAAGTTCGTTTCAAGGTCCGCCGGCCGGCCCGCAAAGGCCGCATCCGCCAGCGCATCGACAGCGGCGGTCGTCGCGTCGGCGACGACCGCTGTCACGTCCTCGCATTCGATTTGCGATTTGCCGTGGGCGTAGAGTGCGAGCTTGCGAATTTCCGAGCGCGAGGCGCTGCGATCGCCGCCGATAAGCGAGGCCAGCATGGCGCGCGCGTCAGGTGCGATGACAAGCTCGGCGCTGCGCATCTCTTCATCGATCAGGCGATCGAGGTCCCGCGCTAAATCTGCATAGCACGGTAGCGCCGCAGCACTTGGCGCACGCTCGCAAAGGCTGCGGAGCGGCGCGCCCCGACGCAAGTCGCCAGCCTCGATGACAATACGGCAATCGGCAGCCGGGGGTGCCGTCAGCACCCGCTCCACCGCCGCGACAAAGTTCCGTCCGCCGGCCCGGACCCACACGGCGCGGCGCCCGCCGAACAGCGGCACCGTGTGCGCCTCCTCAACAAGCCGCTCCGGTTCGTCAGCGAGGAGATCGCCGTCGATGCGGGCGAGCGCAAAGGGATCGCGTGGATCCTCAACGGCGGACCTGACCAGCGCCTCCGCGCGTTCATGCACCAAGCCCGCGTCGGGGCCGAACACAAGAACGACGGGTTTGCCGGGGTCGGGCCGCGTGAGAAAACGATCGACGTCCGCGGCTTTGAGCGCGACCATTGGTGTCTGTCGCTCAGGTCCCGGCGACGAAATAGGACGCGAGGCGCGCCCTGATGTTGTCCGCGATCTCCTTGGCAGCGCGGTTTTCTGCATCGCGCAGTCCGCGCGCGCGGGCGAAGCGTTGCTCCTGTCCAGGAATATCGTAGGACACTCGCGCGAAAGCCTGGCTGTTGACGACGACCTTGCCGGACTTGGCGTCGATCAGGTCGTAGGTGGCGGTGATGCCGTAATTCTCCACATCGGGCAGACCCGTGGTAACGTCGACGATGACCGACGTGCGGCTCGTCGACATGCGCACGGTGAGCCGATAGGCCGGAGGTGCTCCCCCGGCGCCGCCCGTCAGGTTGAACAGCAGCTGGTTGCGCAATTCGACCGCGACGCGCGATTCAGGCGTGCCGCTTGGCGCCGCGATCTGATTGACGTCGACGCTCGCCATCGCCGCTGCGACCGACGAGTTGCCAGCTAACGAGTAGTTGCCATAGAGAGGCTGGAAGCAGCCGGATACCAACGCACCGGCAGCCGCAATAACCGCGACGCGCCCCATGATACCGCTTAGGTCCGCTCGCTTACGCCACGACATTGACGATCCTCTGCGGAACGATGATCACTTTCTTCGGCCTTTTGCCATCGAGCGCGCGTTTGACGGCATCAAGCGCGAGAACCGCCGCCTCGATGTCGGCGTTGCCGGCATCGCGGGCAACCGTCACGTCAGCACGCTTCTTGCCGTTGATCTGGATCGGCAGCGTGATTGTATCCTCGACAAGAAGTGCCGGTTCAACCTCCGGCCAGGATTGCGTTGCCAGCAGCGTATCATGACCGAGCGCCGCCCAGCATTCTTCGGCGAGATGGGGCATCATCGGGTGGAACAGCTGCAGGAGCATATCCCCCGCCTCGCGGACCGCGAACGCGAAGTCGGGCGCGACGTTCCCCGCGTTCGCGAGCGCCGCCTGCAACGCGTTCGCAAATTCATAGATGTGCGCGATGCAGCGATTGAACCGCAGCTTTTCCACATCCTCGGTTACCTTCGCCAAAGCCCCATGCGCGGCTTTGCGGACCGCGATCGCAGCCTCGGAGAACGCGGCCGGCCGGCTTGTCGGCGCGGTGCGCGCGATTTCGGCGGCCTCGTTGACCAGCCGCCACAGTCTCTGAACGAAGCGCCAAGCCCCCTGGGCGCCCTCTTCGGTCCAGATGACATCGCGTTCCGGCGGCGAGTCCGACAGCATGAACCAGCGCGCCGTATCGGCCCCGAAGGTGCCGATGATGTCGTCCGGGTCTACGGTGTTGCGCTTGGATTTCGACATTTTTTCGATGGGACCGATCTCGATCGGCCCACCGGTTGCGATCAGCGTCGCGCTACGGGCGTCGCCGACCCCCTCGATTTTGACCTCCGTCGGCGCGGCGAACGTGCCGTCGGCCGCGCGATAGGTTTCATGCACCACCATGCCCTGGGTAAAGAGCCCGGCAAACGGCTCGTCGACACCGGCATGACCCGTCATCTTCATGGCGCGCGTGAAGAAGCGGCTGTAGAGGAGATGCAGAATGGCATGCTCGATGCCGCCGATATACTGATCGACCGGCAGCCATTCATCGACCGCGCGCAGGTCGGTCGGCGCCGTCGCGATCCACGGATCGGTGAAGCGGGCGAAATACCACGACGAATCCACGAACGTGTCCATGGTGTCGGTCTCGCGCCGGGCCGCGCGGCCACAGTGCGGACAGGTGACGTGTTTCCAGGTCGGGTGGCGGTCTAGCGGATTGCCCGGCCGATCGAAATCGACGTCGTCCGGCAGCTTCACCGGCAGATCAGCGGCCGGCACCGGCACGACGCCGCAGACATCGCAGTGGATGATCGGAATCGGGCAGCCCCAATAGCGCTGACGCGAGATGCCCCAATCGCGCAGGCGAAAGTTGACTTGGCGCTGTGCCGCAGGACGGTTGCCGTTCGTCTGCCGCTCAAGTCGCCGCGCCACCTCTTCCTGGGCCCTTTCGACGGTCATGCCGTCGAGGAAGCGTGAATTGATCATCCGCCCGTCGCCGTCATAGGCAACATCGGTGATCACAAAGGTGCTCGGGTCCTGGCCTACCGGACACACCACGGGGGTATTGCCGAGACCGTATTTGTTGGCGAAGTCGAGGTCGCGCTGGTCATGGGCTGGGGTGCCGTAGATGGCGCCGGTGCCGTACTCCATCAAGATGAAGTTCGCGACGTAAATCGGGATCTTCCATGTCGGGTCGAACGGATGGATCGCCTTGATGCCGGTGTCGAAGCCTAGCTTCTCGGCCTTGTCGATCAATTCCTGCGCCGTTCCGGTGTGCCGGCATTCTTCGATGAACTTCGCGAGCGCCGGATTGCGCGCCGCCGCTGCCGCAGCCAACGGATGTTCCGGCGACAGCGCCATGAATTTCACGCCGAAAATGGTGTCGTGGCGCGTGGTGAAGATTTCGAGCTCGGTGTCGCCATTCGGCGCGGTCGCAGGATCGAGCGCAAAGCGGACGAGCAGGCCTTCGGATCGACCGATCCAATTGCGCTGCATCAGGCGCACTTTGTCGGGCCAGCGATCGAGGTCGTCGATGGCCGCCAGCAGTTCTTCCGAGAAGTCGGTAATCTTGAAAAACCACTGGGTCAACTCGCGTTGTTCGACCGGCGCACCCGATCGCCAGCCGCGGCCATCGATGACCTGCTCGTTGGCGAGCACCGTCTGGTCGACCGGGTCCCAGTTCACCTTGGACTGCTTGCGCTCGACAAGCCCCGCCGCCAGGAAGTCCAGAAACATCTTTTGCTGATGCTTGTAATAGGCCGGATCGCAGGTCGCGATTTCGCGGCTCCAGTCGAGCGACAGGCCCATCGATTTGAGCTGCCGCTTCATGGCAGCGATGTTTTCGTAGGTCCAGGTGCGGGGATGGATCTTGTTGGCCATGGCGGCGTTCTCGGCCGGCATGCCGAACGCGTCCCACCCCATGGGATGCAGGACGTTGAAGCCGCGAGCGCGCTTGTAGCGCGCTACCACATCGCCCATCGCATAGTTGCGCACGTGGCCCATGTGGATCCGGCCCGACGGATAGGGGAACATTTCCAGCACGTAGTATTTCGGACGCGGATCATCGTTGCGGGTCGCGAACACGTCCCGCTCGTCCCAAATCCCTTGCCAGCGCGACTCGGCCGCGCGCGCGTTGTATCGTTCAATGCTCATAATCGTGTGTGCTTAGACATCACTCAACAGTGGCTGAATACCCTTAGCGCGGCATTTCGGCCGGATAAGGTCGTACGGCTACCGCATGATCCCTAAAAGATGAAGACTTTTTGGTTCTAAGGGGAGGCCGGGCGTGGCTTCGGCGTCCGCTGGACGCGAAATTGGCCGTCCGGCGCCCGTGTACTGATCGTGCGGGGGGTCAGCTGGCCTTGGCGAGCGGGGGTGGCGTCCAGACCGCGACCACGTTGCGGCCGCGTCTTTTTGCTTGGTAGAGCGCGGCATCGGCAGCTTCTACGAGAGCCTGTTCGCCCTCGGCCTCGGCGGGCGTGAGGATCGCGACCCCGATGCTGATGCTGACAATGCCGGTCGTTGTCGCCGGATGAACGATGTCCAGTGCCGCGACCGCCAGGCGCGCGCGCTCCGCGATCCCGCTTGCCTCGGCGGTGGTCACGCCCGGCATCAGCATCACGAACTCCTCGCCGCCATAGCGTGCGACGAAATCGCCGTCTCGCACCACGGACCCGAGCGCCTGCCCGATGACGCGCAGGCAGTTATCGCCTTCCAGGTGTCCTTGGGTATCGTTGTAGAGCTTGAAATGATCGACATCGATCATCATCAGACCGATCGGCTCTTTCGGATCGGCGGCAAGCCACATGGACGAGAGACGGACATCAAGGCTGCGGCGATTCGGCAGCCCGGTCAAACCGTCGAACAGAGCGAGCTCTTCGAGATGCCGGTTGGCAGCACGCAACTCACCGTCGCGCGCGGCGAGCTTGGCCGCCATGTCCGTGAGCGCGGCTGCAAGGGGGGCGAATTCCGTCGTCCATTTGCCAGGCCGCGGACGCGCTTCTAATTCGCCGCGACCGATGCTCGCGGCGGTGCGCGCGAGTGAACGAATCGGCTCGATGATGAAGCGCTCGCCGACAAACCAGGCGAGCAGCATCGCGAGCAAGCCGAACAGGGTCAGCTGGAGGTAGCTGATCGAAATGTCGCGATCGATACGGCCCAGTGCTTCCTTCTCATCGATGCCGACCACGATTCGCGTGTCGGTGCCGGGCAACGTGTTGAACGCGTAAATGCGGCGCACGCCATCGAGCCCCGTGGCCAGCATGGTGCCCTGCTTTTCCGATGCAGCTGCCTCGATCAGCGGCAGGGCGGGCTTGGCATCATCGTCACCTTTGCCGCGGCCGGGCAATTGGGCGAGCAAAACGCCGCGGCCGTCGAGCAGGAAGGCCGATGCGCCTTTGCGCTGGTCGATCATGCGAGCAAATCGCTCAACCCATGCGAGGTCGACTGCCGCGACGATGATCGCCTGGATCTGCCGATCGGCGCGCATGATCGGATAGGCCGCCATGATGGCGGGGTCGTCCTTCAGACGCTCGACGAGATACCCGCTTAGCGCGAATTGGCCGGTCTCGCGGGCCTTCTGGATATAATCGCGGTCGGATAGGTCGAGCCCGACGGCGGATGGTCGCGTCGAACAGGCGATGCGTTCGTTGTTGCCCACAATGGAGAGGCTGGTGATCCCGCGAAGGTCATTTCCGAGGTCGGCCAGGAACGCCGCGCAACTCTGCCCGCGATCGGAAAGTGCGACGTATGCCCGGGCCATCACTTGCAGGAGCGTGCGGGTCGCGTTGATGTTTTGCGATTGTGCGAGCGCGCTGCGCCGGGCGAGGTCAGCGACCTCGTCGAAAGCGCGCGCAATGCGTTCGCTGCGGGTGTGCTCAAGGAGACGAACCCGCTCGGCCATCGGCGGCACGATCAACAGCAATGCCAGCATCATGATACGGGCGCGTATGCTGACCCGCGGTCGTTCAGCGCCGCTCCTCGGTCCGGATTTTTTGTCGGTCAGCATCGCGATCCCAACCCTGCCCACTCCTATAGCGAACAAGCATGAAAACCCGCTGGGACGGATCGATAAAATTTGAGCTATTTGAGCGTTAAATTCAGGTTGCACATATGACTGCGCCCTCTGAGCCCCATGATCCGGTTGCCGCGCTTGCCGCGGTGAACCGTGAAATCGCGTCCGCCTGCCATGACTGCGGCCGCTCCCGCGACGAGGTCACCCTCGTGGCGGTGTCGAAGACCTTTGCGGCTGACGCGATTGCGCCGGTGATCGAGGCGGGGCACCGTGTTTTCGGCGAGAACCGGGTGCAGGAGGCGCAGGCGAAATGGCCAATGCTTCGCGAACGTTTTCCCGGCCTCGAGCTCCATATGATCGGCCCGCTGCAGTCCAACAAGGCGAGGGACGCCGTCGCTCTGTTTGACGCGATTCACGTGGTCGACCGCGCCAGCTTGTGTGCGGCATTGGCGAAGGAGATCGAGCGCCACGGCCGTTCGCTGCGGCTGTTCGTCGAGATCAACACCGGTGCCGAGCCGCAAAAGGCCGGGGTCCTTCCCGAGCAGGCCGATGCCTTTATCGCCGCATGCCGCGCGACCTATGGCCTCGATATTGCGGGGCTGATGTGCATTCCCCCGGCGAACGAGGCGCCGGCTCCCCATTTCGCCCTGACCGCGAAAATCGCGGAACGCAACGGCCTGAAACTGCTGTCCATGGGCATGAGCGCCGATTTCGCCATCGCGATTCGATTCGGTGCCACCCATGTGCGCGTCGGCAGCGCGATTTTCGGGGCTCGAACCTGAAAAAAGCAGCGGAAAAAATTAACGATGAATATAGATTTCAGTGCGGGGCCTAAGCCGCCGTACCAGCCGTGTCAGGGCGCCGGCGGGCATGGCAACGCAGCCGGCGGTGGGCGCCAGTCCGGGCCGGGCGACATGGATGAAGACCGCACTGCCGCGTCCCGCGATTCGCGGGCGGACGTTGTGGTCAATCTCGATCATCAGGTCATAAAGCGCATCGTTTCGTCGTAATCGATCGCCCGGTTGGCCGGCGCGCAGCCGAATAGGTCGATTATAGCGGCGGTCCGCTGGGTCCTCGCACCACGCATCCCACGGAGCAATCGAGCGAACTGGCAATTGTGTCCGCGGTCGCGGCAAACGATCGCGGCGCCACCACAGCCTGACGGGGTGGTACCGGCCGGCTGGCGTCGCGCCGTCGCCCTCCCGCTTGTTCGCGGCAATGCCGGAACGGCCGAGCGCGACCGGTATGTGCCACACTCCGGCGGCGAGCCAGCCCTGACGATGGTTGGAGGGCCGCGCGCGAATGTCTATTCTCGTGAACGTCAGGTGATTCATAATCGTTAATAAGCCGACTCGGCCTCCGTACGCTACCGTTCGCCTGCCGGGGCAAAGCTTGCGCTTTTCTCTATGATTGCTCTATTTGCCGGAGGCTTACGGCAACAACCCCCTGAGGCTTTTTATGGCAACCGCGCGCCGTATCCTGATTGTCGATGACGACACTGATTTGCGCGATGCTTTGGTCGAACAGCTGTCGCTGCACGAAGAGTTCGAGCCGATCGCTGTGGATACCGGGGCCAAGGGAGTGCAGGCCGCCAAGGGCGGGCAGATCGATCTCGTCCTCATGGATGTCGGGCTTCCGGACATCGACGGTCGCGAGGCGGTGCGAATCCTGCGCAAGAACGCCTTCAAGGCGCCGGTCATCATGTTGACTGGTCACGATACCGACTCGGATACCATCCTGGGTCTGGAGTCCGGTGCCAACGACTACGTCACTAAGCCGTTCCGATTCGCGGTCCTGCTGGCGCGCATCCGCGCCCAGTTGCGTCAGCACGAAGCCAGCGAGGATGCGGTTTTCACCATCGGGCCCTATTCGTTCCAGCCGAGCTCCAAACTCCTCGTCGGGGGCAAGGGCAACAAGATTCGGCTGACCGAGAAGGAGACCGCGATCCTCCGATTTCTATTCCGCGCTGGCCAGCGCCCGATCTCGCGCGAAGTGCTGTTGCAGGAGGTGTGGGGCTACAACTCCGGTGTGACGACCCACACGCTCGAAACCCACATTTACCGGTTGCGCCAGAAGATCGAGAAGGACGCGGCCGCTCCGGAAATCCTGGTGACCGAGGCCGGCGGCTATAAGCTCGTTCCGTAACTGACGCCGTACAGTCGATGGCACTTGAAGACGATATTGCGTTTCTGGAGCGGGTCCCGACCTTCGCACAACTCGGCTTTGCGGCCCTGCAGATCATCGCCATCGGTTCGGAGACGCGGCAATTGGCCGATGGCGAAGTGTTGTTTCGCGCGGGCGAAACGGCGGACGCAGGCTATGTCATCCAGGAAGGCTCGTTGAAGCTGACCCAGCATGATCCAAAGCGATCCGATCCGAGTCTGACGTTGGGGCCCGGCACTCTGGTCGGCGAACTCGCGCTGCTCACCGAGACGATACGGCCGGCGACCGCTGTCGCGGCCGAGCCGACCACCGTCATCCGCATTTCGCGCAGCCTGTTCCACAAGGTGCTAGAGGGGTTTCCCGACGCCGCGCGCCTGATGCGTGACCGCCTCGCTGAGCGCGTCAATCTCGCAACCGAGGAGATCACCGCGGTGCGCAGTACGCTCGACCGTCCGGATCGCCGACGATAAAGCCCGCTTTCGCGCAAAAGCGGCCTACAATTCGAGCGTCGCCGTGACCGGGACGTGATCCGACGGCCTTGCCCAGCCGCGCACCGGCTTCGCCACTGTCATGCCCGCCACCCGGTCTGCGACTGCCGGGCTCACCCAAATATGATCGAGCCGCCGTCCCCGGTCCGCCGCCTCCCAATCCATGGCGCGATAACTCCACCATGTGTAGAGCTTGGTAGGTTCCGGCACGAGGCCGCGCATGACGTCGTGCCATTCGCCGGCCCGCTGAACCGCGTTGAGTTTGGCGCACTCGATGGGCGTATGCGAGACGACCTTAAGGAGCTGCTTGTGGCTCCAGACATCGTGTTCGAGCGGCGCGACGTTGAGGTCACCCACCAAAATCGCCCGGCCTTTGCCAGGACGCAGCTCAGGCGCTGCGCCCATTTCATCGAGAAACGAAAGCTTGTGGGCGAACTTCTCGTTCACCGCCGTGTCGGGTTCGTCGCCGCCGGCCGGAACATAGAAGTTATGCAGCGTGGCGGGATCTTTCAGCCCAGCCCGCTCGCCGAACGTCACGGCGACGTGGCGCGAATCGCTCTTGCCGCAATAGCTGCGCGCATCGATCAATTCGATCGGCAGCCGGGACAGGATGGCGACCCCGTGGTAGCCCTTCTGCCCGTTGAGCGCGGCGTGGACGTAGCCGAGCTTCGCAAAGCGTTTGCGCGGAAACTTGTCATCAGGACACTTGGTTTCCTGAAGACAGATCACGTCCGGCTGCACGGCGCGAAGGAATCGCGTCACGAGATTGATGCGCAGCCGAACCGAGTTGACATTCCAGGTGGTGACGACGAGCCGCATACGGATTGAGGCGGGATAGCCGCCTATTGCATGTTCCGCTCGTAGCTGATGGAGAACATGTTCGGATCGGGCCGGTGCACCGTGTCGAGATTATAGATTGCTACGGTCGTCTGATAACCCTGGGGATCCGTCACGGTCCATTGCCGCAGCGTCGTGTCCTTGACGGAGAACATCATCACGAGGCGGTGCGTGCCGACGAGGAGATGGCGCTCTTCGATCGTGATCGTGATATAGGTGCCATCCTGGGACGCGGCGATCACATTGGTGTCGTTCAGCAGATCAAGGTGCTCCGCCAGCAGGAATCGCAACGGAGTCTGGGACAGAGGGTAGAGGTCCTGCGTCGCGAGCTTGCGGTCCCGCACCACGACCGATGAACCGTCCGCAATCACGTCGATCGGGCTCGGCGGGTCATATTCGAAGCGAACGCGGCCGGGCTTCTGCAAATAGAACCGGCCGACCGTGCGGCTGCCGTCCGGCCCGATTTGCACGAAATCGCCGCTCAGCACCTGGATGCTCGACAGGTATTTGCTGGCGCGGTCCACCAGCCCGCGCTGGGAGCCGTCATAGGCCGCGGAATCGCTCGGCGGCATCACCGGAACGCCGCGCGCGGCGTTGTCGGGCTGAATCGCCAGCGGCGGCCGGGGGGCCGTCGTCGTCGCCGGCTTTTTCGGCGCAGATGGCGGCAATGGAACGCCCTGGGCCGCGGCAATCTCCGCGATCAGGACTGGCCCAACGAGTGAGCCGCCAAACAAAATTGCACCGACAACTGCGGCCAGACCGGCCCGTCCCATGATGACCCCTCCGCATCCCTGTGAAGCTGTCGAACCGAGCCATGCCGAGATGGCGTTTTCGCGGCTCGAATTCGAAATCCCGCCCTAATCAGTAGCGTTCGTCGTCTTCGCCGCCAACCAGGATTTCGCGCTTTCCGGCATGATTCGGCTGACCGATGATGCCTTCCTTCTCCATCCGCTCCATGAGCGATGCGGCACGATTGTAGCCGATCTGCAGGCGGCGCTGGATATAGCTTGTTGACGCCTTGCGATCGCGCGTCACAACCTGAACGGCCTGTTGGTAGAGGTCGGCCCCGTCCTCGGCGCCCATCGCGGTTGCGTCGAACACAGCCCCGTCTTCGCCTTCTTCGGTGCCATCTTCTGCCGTAACCGCTTCGAGATATTGCGGCTGTCCCTGCGACTTGAGGTGGCGCACGATCTTTTCGACTTCGTCATCGGACACGAACGGTCCGTGCACGCGGCTGATGCGGCCACCGCCCGCCATGTAGAGCATGTCGCCCTGACCCAAGAGCTGCTCGGCGCCCTGCTCGCCTAAAATGGTCCGGCTGTCGATCTTGGACGTGACCTGGAAGGAGATGCGAGTCGGGAAATTGGCTTTGATCGTGCCGGTGATGACGTCGACCGACGGCCGTTGGGTTGCCAGCACGACATGAATGCCGGCCGCCCGCGCCATCTGGGCGAGGCGCTGAATCGCCCCTTCGATGTCCTTACCGGCCACCATCATGAGGTCTGCCATTTCGTCGACGATTACGACGAGATAGGGCAGCAGATCCTGCTCGAACTCCTCCTTCTCGTAGAGTGCGTCGCCGCTCTCCTTGTCGTAGCCGACATGGACCGTGCGCGAGAGCACTTCGCCTCGGCTCTTTGCTTCGGCGAGCCGCGTGTTGTAGCCGTCGATGTTGCGCACGCCGAGCTTCGCCATCTTCTTGTAGCGGTCTTCCATCTCGCGGACCGCCCACTTCAGCGCCACCACGGCCTTCTTCGGATCGGTCACGACCGGCGTTAGCAGATGCGGGATGCCGTCATAGACCGAAAGTTCGAGCATTTTCGGATCGACCATGATGAGCCGGCACTGCTCGGGCTTGAGCCGGTACAGCAGGCTCAGGATCATGGTGTTGATGGCGACCGATTTGCCGGAGCCCGTAGTACCCGCAATCAGCAGGTGCGGCATGCGGGCGAGGTCGACGATCACCGGCTCGCCGCCGATGGTTTTGCCGAGACACAGCGGCAGCTTGGCACTCGAGTCGGCATACTCTTCGGCGGCCAAAAGCTCGCGCAGCAGCACCTTCTCGCGGGTCTGGTTGGGTAGCTCGATGCCGATGACGTTGCGGCCGGAAACAACAGCGACGCGTGCCGAGAGCGCGCTCATTGACCGGGCGATATCGTCGGAGAGACCGATCACCCGCGACGACTTGATGCCCGGCGCCGGCTCGAGCTCGTAGAGCGTCACCACCGGCCCTGGGCGCGCATTGATGATTTCGCCTCTCACGCCGAAATCGGACAACACGTGTTCGAGGGCCGTAGCGCACTCGCGGATCGCGTCCATGCTGGGGGCGGAGCGGTCCGATGCCTTCGGCGCGGCAAGGAGATTGAGCGCGGGCAATTCATAGCCGTCGGTCGACTTTCGCGATTGGCGCTGCGTCTGGCGTGGCTTGCGGGCCTGGCGCGGCTTGGCCTCGCCCTCGGGCTCACCCTCCTCGACTTCTTCCTCCTCGTCCGCATCGGGCGCCGGCTCGAATGCGTCACGAGTGTCGCCATTGAGCTGCGGCTCGGCGCGGCGCAAGCTTTGCGCCTGCCGCTCGCGCCGAAACAATAAGAGTCCGCCGAGCATGCGTTCGCCCGTCCGCGCGACGCGTGCCTTGAGGCTCATGAACGTATGCACGAACCAGCCGATCGAGACTGAGCCGCCGCCCTCCTCGGCCTCCTCCTCGTCGGCGTCGCGGCGGTGGATGCCCACGCCTGAGGCGATCAAGATCGAAGCAAAGCCGAGAACGCCGAGAACCGATTGGAAGACGAGGAGAGTGGTCCCTTGCAGTGGGCCGCCGGTGACGCTCGCGACCACACGCAGCAGGGCGTCGCCGATGACGCCGCCAAGTCCACTCGGCAGCGGCCAATGGGCAGCGCGCGGCAAACAGGATGCAAAGGCCGCCGCCAACACGAGACCGATAAGCCATGCGAGGAAGCGCCAGCGCAGGCTGTCGAGGATGCGATGGCTCGTGAGGCGCCAGCCCCACAATGCCGGCGGCAGGATGATCGCGAGCGCCGCAAGTCCGAACAGCTGCATCGCGAGGTCGGCGGTGATCGCGCCGTAAGCGCCGAGGAGATTGCGCACCGGGGCGCTGGTGGCGTGGCTGAAGCTCGGATCGCTAACCGACCAGCTGGCGAGCGCCGCCGCGGCTGCGCCGGCCACGATGATCAGTGCGAGTCCGCCGAATTCGCGCAGCCGCCGATGGATCGCGTCGCGGTAATCGTCCGGCACGAACGATCCGTAGTGGTTCCGCTCGGCGGTCGACATCGCCACGTCAAATCACTCCGATCAACCCAGCACGGCGACGATGCGATGAAGCGCGTCGGCCGTGGTCTCCTTGTCGTGCACCATAGCGACGCGGATATAGTCCGCGCCGGGATTGCTGCCGTCGTCCTGCTCGCGCGCCGCGTAGCGGCCCGGCAAGACGCGCACGCCGGCCTCTCGCCACAGCCGCGCCGCTACGGCTTCACTGCCGCCGAACGCGCCTACGTCGAGCCAGAGGAAGAAGCCGCCGGGCGGCCGGCTGTAACCGTAGCGATCGCCGATGATCTGGTCGGCGAGATCGAATTTCTGTCGGTAGAGCTCGCGATTGCGCTGCACGTGAGCTTCATCCTGGTAAGCCGCGATCGCGACCTCCTGGGCCGGGATCGGCACTTGCGGTGCGGCAACGCTGCGCAGTTCAAGGAAATTCGCCATGAACTTGCGGTCACCCATGACGAAACCAACGCGCAAGCCCGGCAGGTTGGATCGCTTGGAGAGCGACTGGAACAGCACGACGTTCTCGAATCCGTCGCCCGACACCTCGAGAATGCCGGTCGGCGGCGTGCGGGTGTAGATCTCCGAATAGCACTCGTCGCAGAACAGCATGAAGCCGTAACGTCGCGCCATCGCCACCGCACGGCGCAGATACGCGATATCCGCGACCGCGCCCTGCGGGTTCGATGGTGTACCCAGGAACATAGCGACGGTGCGCGCGAGGAGCGCAGGATCGAGCGCATCGAGATCGGGTAGAAATCCGGTCTCGCGGGTCGCCGGCATATAGACCGACTCGCAATCGCCGAGCACAGCGCCGGCCCAATAAGCGGCGTAAAACGGATTGGGGATGAGGACCGCGGGGCGGCCTGCGCGCGGTTCCACGTGACGCTTCGCGGCGAAGGTGCCAAGGAAGAGGCCTTCACGCGAGCCGTTGAGCACCAAGACCTCGCGGTCGGGATCGGGCACGCGGGAGAGCTTGTAGCGGCGTGCGGCCCATTCGGCGGCGGCGCGCCGAAACCGCGGCAGTCCTTCATTGCGCGGATAGCGGCCGAAGTCCGCAATGTGCGCGGCCATCACCGGGCCGACGAATTCGGGCACGCCATGCTTCGGTTCGCCGACGCCGAGATCGATCGGAGGCTTGCCGGGTTTGATATCGCCGATCAGTTCGGCGAGCCGCGCGAACGGCGAGCGCGCGTCGGCGCTTCGACCGTTCGAGAGCGAAACCCTGCGTTCGGCGCTGTTGATCGACATTTACATACCCGGCCGGAGATGATCCGCCGCCTCCTCGGAACTCTAGGGCGGTCAGGTTAAGGGCCAATTAACCATGGCGGTCAAGGAAGTCCGGGATCGGCGGCGGAGTGGGAACCCGGGCGTCCGGCCTGTCATCGATCTTGCTGCTGAGCCTGACGAAAAAGGCCCCGGCGAAGTGCCGGGGCCTCTCCAGACGGGCAGGGCGCTTGCCGGGAATTCACCCCACCCGTACTCGCAACGACGCGCGACTACTGCACCACCTCGCCGTGCAAGGTGAGATCAAGGCCTTCGACCTCGACCTCTTTCGAGACCCGCAGCCCGATGGTCCAATCGATGATCTTGAGGATGATGAACGATACGATCGCGTCGTAGACGAACACGATGCCGACGCCGGCGAGCTGATTGAGGACCTGCTGCGTGTTGCCCTCGATCAGTCCCTTGGTCTGGCCGAACTGCTCGACCGCAAATACGCCGGTCAGGATAGCGCCTACCGCGCCGCCGACGCCGTGAACACCGAAGGCATCGAGCGCGTCGTCATAGCCGAACATGTGCTTGAGCCCGCTGACGCCCCAATAGCAAACGATGCCGGCCGCGATCCCGATGGCGATCGCGCCGCTCGGACCGACGAAGCCCGATGCCGGCGTGATGGCGACGAGACCGGCGACGGCGCCGGAGCAGATGCCGATCACGGTCGGCTTGCCGCGGATCGCCCACTCGACGAACATCCATGTCAGCGCGGCGACGGCGGTGGCGATCTGGGTCACGGTCATTGCCATGCCGGCCTGCACGCCGGCGCTGACGGCCGAGCCGGCATTGAAGCCAAACCATCCGACCCACAGCAGCGACGCCCCAATGAACGTCAGCACCATGTTATGGCCCGGTGCCGTGTCCTGGCGCTTGCCGAGGCAGAGCGCACAAATCAGGCCAGCG
Organism: uncultured Alphaproteobacteria bacterium; assembly: GCA_963787675.1. GTDB lineage: Bacteria > Pseudomonadota > Alphaproteobacteria > Rhizobiales > Xanthobacteraceae > JAJPKK01. The sequence goes on from CAWBDV010000007.1 coordinate 109,863, forward strand.
GTGCCGGAATTGACGTGCACGACGGTGCCGCCCGCGAAGTCGAGCACCTTGAACCACGCTTTGTCGTTGGTGCTGTTGAAAAGGCCGTCCGGGCCCCACACCCAGTGCGCGATCGGCGCATAAACGAAGATCGCCCACAGGCCGATGAACCACAGCATCGCCGAGAACTTCATGCGCTCCGCGAACGCGCCGGCGATGAGCGCCGGGGTGATGATCGCGAACGTCATCTGGAAGCAGATGTAGACGGTCTCGGGGATAGTCGGTGCGAGCGAACTCGCATTGCCGATCCCCGTTTTGCTGTTACTGGCGATGTTTTGCAGGAACGCCCGCGAGAAGCCACCGATGTACGGGTTACCCTCCGTAAAGGCGAGACTGTAGGTAAAACACGCGAACAACACCGTGATGAGGCAGGTGATGGCGAAGCTCGTCATGACGGTGTCGCCGACGTTCTTCTTGCGCACCATGCCGCCGTAGAACAGGCCGAGGCCCGGCACCGTCATCATCAGCACGAGCGCGACCGACGTCAGCATCCAAGCCGTGTCGCCCGAATTGGGCGTGCAGTTCACGAGGACATCGGCACTGCAGGCAGGCGGCGTTGCGGTAGCGGCCGGAGCGGCGGGCGCAGCCGCCGGCGTCTCCTGGGCCAACGCGAGATCAAGCGTCGGCGCGCTCAAGGCCGCGCCAAGCAGCATCGCCAGCAGCAAGGCGAACAGCGCGGCGCAATGAGGAAATCTCCGTGTCATCGTTTTCTCCTGATTCGGAAGCGGTTGTGCCCGACGCTCACAGCGCCGCTGCGTCGGTTTCGCCGGTACGAATGCGCACGGCTTGTTCGAGATCGAACACGAAAATCTTGCCGTCGCCGATCTGCCCGGTCTTCGCTGCCGTCGATATGGCTTCGATGACCTTGTCGGCCTGGGACGCCGCGACCGCGACTTCGATCTTCAATTTCGGCAGGAAGCTCACGGCATATTCGGTGCCGCGATAGATCTCGGTATGGCCCTTTTGGCGCCCGTACCCTTTGACCTCGGTGACGGTCATTCCGTGCACGCCAATCGCGGTCAATGCGTCGCGCACCTCGTCAAGCTTGAACGGCTTGATGATGGCCATGACAACTTTCATGGAGTTCTTCCCCTCGTCGCATGAGTTCGAGGATCACTCATCGAACTGCATCATGCGCCTGCAAAACACCGCCGGCTTGTTCCGGCGCACCCGCGCTGGCAATCAAGGGCCGTGCCAGTTTTCACGGGCGCGGACCTGCCTTGCCTCTTTCGCAGTCGCGCCTGTGATTAATCACAGGGCATCGCTGTCGGTCTCGCCGGTGCGGATGCGCACAGCGTGGTCGAGCGCAGTGACGAATATCTTGCCGTCGCCGATTTGACCCGTGCGCGCCGCCGCGGCAATCGCCGCGACCGCCTTGTCCACACGCTCCGTCGGGACCGCCACTTCGACCCGGATCTTCGGCAGGAAATTCACGGTATATTCGGAACCGCGGTAGATTTCGGTGTGCCCCTTCTGCCGGCCGTAGCCTCTGACCTCGGTCACCGTCATCCCGCTGATGCCGAGATCACCGATCGCCTCGCGGACATCGTTGAGCTTGAACGGCTTTATGATCGCAATGACGAGCTTCACCGCGGCCCCCTTCCGCCGGCATTCAAGCGCGCCTCAGCCCTTTGGCTCGGTCGGCGAGCGTCCGGCAACGCCCGCGCGCGACCTTATCGGCGGGCCGCATTTCGAGCAATCGCCGCCAATTACCGCCGTTTTGCTGTCAACAGGGGCGGGCGATTGCCGGCTGCCTATTATTTGGACCGATTTTTGTCCATCGTTTGGGCAATGATAATGGCCTCCCGCTTTTCCCGTATCAAGCCTTCCTGTGCCACGGACGCAACCAGTGTGCCGTCCCGCGCAAAGATCAGGCCTCGGGCGAATCCGCGGGCACCCGACGCATTCGGGCTTTCCTGGGCGTAAAGCAGCCAGTCGTCGGCGCGAAAAGGCCGGTGAAACCACAGGGCGTGATCAAGGCTTGCGGCCATGATGCTTTTCTCGAACACCGTCCGACCATGGGGAACGAGGGCGGCATCGAGCAATGTCAGGTCCGATGCATAGGCCAGCACGCACTGGTGGATCGCCGCGGCATCCGGCAGCGGGCCGGTTGCGCGAAACCAGACATTGAACCGGCCGTTCGGAAACGTCTTGCCGAGATAACGCTCGAATTCGACCGGTCGCAATTCGATCGGCCGCTCGCGCTCATAGTAGCGGCGCACCGGATCGGGCATGATCGGCAACACCCGCGATTTGATCTCGTTGTCGCTCGGCAGAGATTCCGGACCCGGCACATCCGGCATCTCCGCCATATGGCTCAGGCCCTCTTCGACGATCTGAAAGGATACCGACATCGAGAAGATCGCGTGGCCGTGTTGGATTGCCACCACACGCCGGGTCACGAAGCTGCGGCCGTCGCGGATGCGGTCGACCTCGTAGATGATCGGCACCTTGGGATCGCCCGGCAGTAGGAAATAGGCATGCAGCGAATGGGGCGGCCGCTCAGCGACATCGTCGACAGTGCGGCACGCCGCGACCAGCGCCTGACCGATCACTTGGCCGCCGAAGACACGCTGCCAGCCCTGCTGCGGCGAGCGGCCGCGAAACAGGTTCACCTCAAGCTGCTCGAGATCGAGAAGGGCGATCAAATCCTGGACGGCAGTCGTCATCGACAGGCTCCGAACGGTTGATCGCAACTCACGCCCGCAGCCGATGCCGAAGTCAAGCGCATAAAAAGACTTGGATGGCGGCCGTAAGTCCGGCCATAACGACGCCGCAAAAGAGCAAGTCACGGGAGACAGGCGATGCGGATCAAGGCGAATGGCATCACGTTCAACTACGCGATTGAGGGCAGCGAAGACGCGCCCGCCATCGTGTTCAGCAATTCGCTCGCCACCAATCTCGCCATGTGGGACCCGCAGGCCGCCGATTTGGCGCGATCTTTCCGCGTGCTGCGCTACGATCAGCGCGGCCACGGCGGGACCGATGCGCCCGGCGGCCGCTACACCTTCGCGCTCCTCATTGCCGACGCGGTAGCGCTGCTCGATGTGCTTGGCATTGCACGGGCGCACTTTGCCGGCCTTTCCATGGGCGGCGCGACGGCGCTCGGTCTCGCGCAACTTCATCCCGATCGCGTCGACCACGTTATCGTCGCCGACTCGCCCTGCAAATCGACGCCGGCGACCACCCAGCAATGGGAGGAGCGCATCGTGCTCGCCCAGAAGAGCGGCATGGAGGTGTTGGTCGAGCCCACTGTTGGGCGTTGGTTCCCGCCCGAACTTCACGCGGCAAAGGCCGCGCAGATCGACAAGGTGCGAGCGATGATTCGCACGACGCCCGTGAACGGTTTCATCGGTTGCGCCGCGGCGCTCGCTGATCACGATTACAACAGCAAGGTTGCGACCGTGACGCGGCCGGTGCTGTTCATCGCCGGTGGCAAGGACGGCGTGACGCCGGCGGCCATGAAGGACATGAACGCGCGGCTCCCCGGCTCGCGTTACGTCGAGCTCGAAGGCGCCGGCCACATCTCGAATCTCGATCGACCCGCCGAGTTCACCCGCGCCGTGCGCGAGTTCCTGGGCGCCGCATAGGCGCTCAGCCGGCCGTTTCCCGGCGCACGACCGGCGCGACCTCGGTCGCGAACAGCTCGGTGACCTCCGCGACTTTGTCGTAGGGCAGCCCGCCGATGTCGATCTGCGCAATGAAGCGCTGATGGCGGAACATGCGATATTCGTAGAGGATCTTGTCGACGACTTGCTGCGGGCTGCCGACGAACAGTGCGCCCTCGGGGCTCGCCAGCTGTTCGTAGTCGATCGGCGAGACGATGCGCGCGGGAAACCGATCGGGCGTGTGGGTACGAAAATAGCTCGCGTAATGGGGATAGAACGTCGTCATGGCGTCCTGCGAGTTCTTCGCAATGTACATGTGACTGGCAATGCTGACCTTGAGGTTCGCGGCCGGATGCCCGGCGTCCGCGCCGCTCTGGCGGTAGCTCTCGATCAACGGCGCAAAGCGCGCCGGCGGCACGCTGATGTTCGCAAGCGCAAGGGGCAGCCCGAGCGTGCCTGCCCGGACGACGCTGTTCGGAGTGCCGCCAGTGCCGACCCAGATTGGCAATTGCGGCTGCACCGGCCTCGGCGGGATCGGCGCATTGTTCAGCGGTGGACGAAAGCGGCCCTTCCACGTAACCCGCTCGGCGGCGTTGAGCCGCATCAGCAGATCGAGATTCTCGGCAAACAATTCATCCTGCTGGGCGAGATCGTAGCCGAACAACGGAAACGACTCGGTGAAAACGCCGCGACCAGCGATAATCTCGGCCCGTCCGCCCGACAACAGATCAACGGTTGCGAAATCCTCGAAGATGCGGACCGGGTCGGCGGTGCTCAAGATCGTGACCGCACTCGCGAGGCGGACCTTTTTCGTTACCTGCGCGACCGCCGCCAGCACGACGGGCGTTGCAGAAATTGAAAAGTCGAGCCGATGGTGCTCGCCGAGCGCAAAGACATCGAGACCGGCGGCGTCCGTGAGTTTCGCGGCGGCCAGTATCTCTTGCAGACGCTGCGCGGCGCGCACCGGCTTGCCGTCCGGTTCTGCCGGATCCAGATCGCCGAAGGTATAAAGTCCAAGTTCCATCACGACCCCGACTGTCACTCCAGCTTGAGGCCAATGTCGCGCGTGAGCTTGCGCCACATGTCGTATTGCGCGGCGACGAACGTGCGCACCGCGTGCGGTGGTTCGCTCGGGTAGGTGAAGAAGCCGAGCTCGGCGAGCCGGTTCACGATCACCGGGTCGGCGAGGATCTTGCCGAGCTCGCGGTTGACGCGCTCGACGATCGCATCGGGCGTGCCTGCCGGGGCCGCCATCATGAACCATCCGGCGTATTCGATGCCGGGGAACGTCTCCGCGATGGTCGGGACTTGCGGAAGGTTCGCGAGCCGCGTGCGCGAACTCACCGCAAGCCCCTTGAGCGCGCCGCTCGCGATCTGCGGCGCAGCGGAGGGTACCGCCAGGACGGTGAGCTGTAGCCGCCCGGCGATCGTATCCTGCACGCCCTGCGGCATGGTCGCGTAGGGCACTTGCAGGATGTTGCTGCCGCCGAGCTTGTTGAGCCACGCCGCCAGCATGCCGGACAGGTTGCGCGGCCCGTCGGTCGCGAATGCGAGCTTGCCGGGATTGGCCTTATCATAGGCGAACAGTTCGGAGAGCGATTTCGCCGGTACGCTCGGATGCGCAAGGACGACGAACGGTCCCTGCGCGATCATGGCGATCGGCACGAAATCGTTGAGGGGATCGTAAGGCAGCGTCTTGAAAGTGAAGGGATTGGTGACGATGGTCGCGGCCGTCGCGAAGAACAACGTGTAACCGTCCGGTGCCGCGCGGGCGGCAATCTGCGCGCCGATGACGTTGGCGCCGCCCGGATGATTTTCAACGACGATCTGCTGACCGAGGGCGGTTGCGAGGCGCTCGCTGACGATGCGGCAAATGATGTCCGGCGTACCGCCGGCGGCAAGCGATACGATGATGTGGATCGGCTTCGTCGGCCACGTTTCGCTGAACGCGGGCCGGAGCGGCGAAATCGCAGCGATGAGGACTAACGCTGCGACCAACAATCTCATGCGATGCATTTCGGACCTCGCATAGGGCGGATGAGCGAAGCGTAATCCGCCATTGAGCTTTGATCCTTCGATGACAGTGGATTACGCCTTCGGCCAATCCGACCCTGCGTGACAGCGTATTCTACGCCAAGCCGAACAGACTTGCGGCATTTTCGCTGATGATCTTGCGTTTGTCGTCCGCCGACAAGTTGCAGCTCTCAATAAACGCGATCGGCTTCGGCTCGCCGACCGGGTAATCTGAGCCCAGCACCACGCGATCGGCGCCGACGCGTTTGACGAGCGCTTCGAGTACCTCAGTCTCATAGACGCAGCTGTCGTAATGGAGCATGCGCAAATATTCGGCCGGGCTCTTTTTCATGTTCACGCGGGTCGCGGGCTTATCGAGGTAATTCCGGGCAACTCGGCCCATGTTGTAAGGCATGTACCCACCGCCATGAGAGATGCAGATCTTGAGGCCGGGAAACGCTTCGAGGATGCCTTCGTACATCAGCGAGGCGATCGCCATGGCTTCCTCATAGGCTTGGCCGATGCTGTTCCAAAGATACCATTTGCCAAAGCGCGCGCCGGTATTGCCGGCCGGGTGTATGTAGACGACGGCTCCCAGTTCCTCCGCCTTCTGCCAGAACGGCCGCAATTGCGGGTCACCGATTTCCATGTCGCCGGCGGTCGTCGAAATGCCGACGCCCGCAAGCCTGAGTTCGGTCATGCAGCGTGTCAGCTCCTCGACCGCGAGCGCGGGAGCGGCGAGCGGCACGCCGCCAAGCCCGATCAGGCGCTGCGGATTGGTGGCGACGGCCGCCGCCATGCGGTCGTTGAGCAGGCGTTCGAGGCGCAGGCTTTCCCGCGGCTCCGCCCAATAAGTGAGCTGTTGCACGAGGCTCGACGACAGCACCTGAATGCCCACCCCCATGGCATCCATGCGGTCAATGCGGTCCTTCACGTCCGACATGCGCTCGACGATGAAGATGTCGCGCTGGCGCACGACCTTCTTCGACTCCTCGTCCATGTTGGGATCGGTGTTCGATTTGACGAACATGGTGTGGGGTCCGGTGATGGCGTAGATTTCCGGCACCATCAGATGCGCATGCACGTCGATCGCAGGGCGGGCACTCATTGTTTTTCTCCCGAGATGGCGCCAACGAGAAGGCGACGGCGCAGCGGAAAGATCTGCAGGCCGAGTCGGTCGGCGATCAGTCCCCACAAGCCCTTCGGCGCCGCCAGCATGATAACGATCGCGACGACGCCAAGCATCATCAGGTAGATGACTCCGTAGTCTGCCAGAAACTGGCGCAACACGAAAAAGACGATTGTCCCGATGATCGGCCCCTCGATGCGGCCGATCCCGCCGATCACCGCAATGAAAATCACGAATGCCGTCCAGTCGTTGATGCTGAAGGCGGCGTCGGGGGAGATACGGAGCTTCTGCAGGAAGATGACGGCGCCGACCATGGCCGTGCAGAACGCCGTCATCACATAGACGACGCGCTTGACCGGCGCGACGCCGACGCCATTGGATTGCGCAGCGATCTCGTTGTCGCGGATCGCCGTGAGCGCGAGACCGTAACGCGAGCGCAGCAGCACGACAATCAAGGCCAGCACCAGCACGGCGATCGCCAGCGCGGCCCAGTAGATCGCGTTATCGCGTCCGGCCCGGCTCGACGCGATCGAGAGCACGATGCTGATTGGCAGGCTCGTGCCCGAGCCGCCGCCAAGCACCGACACCTGCGACGCGAGAAGCCGAAATACTTCCGCCACCACCCAGGTGCCGATCGCGAAGTAGTGCCCGCGCAGGCGGAACACCAGCGCCGACACCGGCAGCGAGACGACCGCTGCGATGATCCCGACGAGCGGGATCGCCCATAACGGCGGAACGCCGGCGAACATCGTGAGCGCGAACAGGAGATAGCCGCCGAGGCCGACATAGGCATGCTGGCCGACCGACACCAGGCCGGCATAGCCCGCCAGCAGATTCCATGCGCTCGCCAGCGCGATATAGGCGTAGATCTGGACGAGGAGTTGCAAGTTCTCGCGGGTCGCCCAGAACGGCGCGAGCGCGAGCGCAGCCAGCACGGCGAGAAAAGCAGTGAGGCCGATCCGGCTGGAGCGGTCCATGAAGACGACGTCGACGGCACGCGCGCTCATCAGCGGATCTTTTAGTGAATCTTGGGAAACAGGCCTTGCGGTCGCACCGCGAGGACAGCGAGGAAGGTGATGTGGCCGGCGAGCACCTGCCAGCCCGGGTCGATTTGCGCGCCGATGCCCTGGGCGACACCAAGCAGGATGCCGCCGACCAGCGTGCCCCACAAACTGCCGAGCCCGCCGATGATCACCGCCTCGAAGCCGAAGATCAGCCGCGCCGGGCCGATCGTCGGATCGAAATTGGTGCGGATCGCGAGCAGCACGCCGGCGATGGCGACGACCGCAAGCGACAGCGCCATGCCGAGCGCGAAGACGTGGCTGTTGTTGAGCCCCATCAGTTGCGCGACGGCGGGATCATCGGATGTCGCGCGAAAGGCGCGACCCAACGCGGTGCGATAGAACACGAACTGCAGTCCGCCAATGACGGCGACCGCCACTGCGAATTGCAGGAGCGGCAGCACGCCGACGGAAATGCCTTGCATCACCGGGAGGGTCTCGACTTCGATCGCGCCGGCACGCAGGCGCAAACTGTCGGCGGTGAAGATTTCCAGCAGTGCATTCTGAATGATGACCGACAATCCGAAGGTGACCAGCAGTGGCGGCAGGAGGTCGTCGCCCAAGGTGAAGTTGAGAAGCCCGCGCTGCAGCACGTAGCCAATCCCCGCCATCACCGGGACGACGATCACGAGCGCGGCGAGCGGATTGATGCCGAGCGTCGTTGTGGTGACGAACGCGATGTAGGCGGCCAGCACGATCAGGTCGCCATGGGCGATGTTGACGAGCCGCATGATCCCGAAGATCAGCGAGAGCCCGGCCGCGAACATGGCGTAGAGCCCGCCGATGAGGACGCCCTGCACGATGACGTTGAGCCACTCCGTCATGACTGCACCTTCCCCTGGAGGGGAGGGTACGGCGCAGCCTTCACGTCGACAAAAATCCCCATCCTCACACCCCGAAATAGGCGGCGGAAATGGCCTCGCGGGTGAGCGAGCCGGCGGCGCCGGCCAGCGCGACGCGGCCTTCCTGGAGGCAATAGACGTGGCTGCTCGCCGCGAGCGCCTGGACGATGTCCTGCTCGACAATGACGACGGCCGCGCCTTCGGCAACGATCGACGGCAGGCAGGCGTAGATGTCGCGCACCACGATCGGTGCAAGCCCGAGGCTGATCTCGTCGCACAGCAAGAGCTTCGGGTTGGACATCAGCGCCCGACCGATCGCGACCATCTGCTGCTGGCCGCCGGAGAGCGCAGTCGAGGGAAGCAGGCGGCGCTCGGCAAGCACGGGAAACAGCGCGTAGATGCGCTGGAGCGACCACGGCCCGGGGCGTTTGAGTTGGCCGCCGATCAGGAGATTCTCTTCGACGGAGAGCGATGGGAAGAGCCGGCGTCCTTCCGGCACCAGCGCGATGCCGCGGGCGACAGTCGCATAGGCGGGGCCGCCGCCGATCGGCACGCCATCAAGGCGGATCGCGTCGGGACGCGCAGACATGAGCCCGGCGATGGTCTTGAGGAGCGTGCTCTTGCCCGCGCCATTGGCGCCGATCACCGCGACGACGGCGCCGGCCGCAACTCGCAGCGAGACGCCGAACAGCGCTTGGAAATCGCCATAAAAAGCATCGAGCGCCTCGACCTCGAGCAGCGCCGGTAAGGCCCCAACCGCGTCAGGCATCGGCGGCGATCCCGAGATAGATTTCCCGGACCGCCGGGCTCCTGATCACCGCGTGCGGCTCGCCCGTCGCGATGAATGCGCCGGCGTGAAGGACCGCGAGGCGGTCGACGACGGCCGTCAGCGCATGCACCACGTGCTCGATCCAGATAATCGAAACCCCGGTCGCGCGCACCTCCTTGATGAGAGCGACGAGACGGAGGCATTCGTGCTCGGTGAGGCCGCCCGCGACCTCGTCGAGCAGCAGCACGCGCGGCTTGGTCGCGAGTGCCCGCGCGAGCTCGAGCCGCTTGCGGTCGAGCAGCGTCAGCGAGCCCGCGAGCCGGTTCGCCTTGTCGAAGAGGCCGCAGCGGTCGAGAATCTCGGCACAGCCGGCGTAGACGTCGTGCTCGCGCCGCCCCAGACCGAATGCCGCCGCAACGACGGTGTTTTCGAACACGGTCATGCCGCCGAACGGCTGCGGAACCTGGAACGAACGCGCAATCCCGAGGCGGCAGCGACGCTGCGGCAGCAAGGTCGTGATGTCGCGGCCATCGAGCAGCACGCGGCCGGCATCCGGCGTGACGGTTCCGGTCACCATGCCAAACAGTGTGGTCTTGCCGGCGCCGTTCGGCCCAATGATGCCGAGCGCTTCGCCCTCGGCAAGCGCGAGATCGATGTCGCTCGCAACCACCACAGCACCAAAGCGCTTGGAGATTTTGTCGAGAGCGAGGATAGGGGACACGTCGGAAGACATGGAATGTGGATGTGCCTACGATAGCCTCAAGCAAGGCGGGGGAAAACTGACCGTGACGATTGCTCAGCCGGTGTACAGAGAAGATGTGCGAGCGCGAAGGCCAAAGATCTTGGTCTTCGCCGGCTCGACCCGCATGGCCTCTTTCAATGCTCGGCTGGCCGCGCTTGCCGTCAAGGAACTCGCCGCGTTCGATGCCGATGTAACCCACATTTCCCTTCTCGATTATCCGCTGCCGATCTATCACGGCGATCTCGAAGCGGAGCAAGGGCTGCCCTCGAATGCCACCAGGCTCAAGCGGATGTTCGGCATTCATCATGGGGTCTTTATCGCGAGCCCCGAATACAATGCTTCGATCACGCCGCTCCTCAAGAACACGCTCGATTGGATTTCGCGGGTGCACGATCGGCACGAGCCGCCGCTTACCGTCTACCGCCGCCGCGTATTCGCCATCGGCGCGGCGTCCGACGGCGCCTTGGGCGGGTATCGCTCCCTCATGGCGCTGCGCCAGGTGCTGGAACTTGGCTGCGGCGCGCTGGTGCTTCCCGAACAGGTGGCGGTGACAGAGGCAGCAAAGGCTTTCGACGACATGGACAGCCTGCGCGATGAACGCCATGCCGCGCGCCTGCGATCCGTTCTCGAGCGGCTTGTCGAATCGGCGCGGCAGTTCGTATGAGGGTGAGCCATGCTCGACGCCCGTGACCGACTGATCCTCGCGCTCGACGTTCCTTCGATTGCTGCCGCCGAAAATCTGGTGGAGCGGCTGGGTGACGAAGTGCGGTTCTACAAGATCGGATATCAGCTCGCTTATGCCGGAGGCCTGCCATTTGCGGAAAACCTGATCCGGGCGGGCAAGAAGGTGTTTCTCGATCTGAAACTCCACGACATCGGCAATACCGTTGCTCAGGGCGTCGAGAGCGTCGCCCGCCTCGGCGCCACATTCCTCACCATTCACGCCTATCCGCAGACCATGAAGGCCGCGGTCAAAGCCCGCAGCGGCGGCCTGCGCATCCTCGCCGTGACGGTGCTCACGTCTTACGACGATGCCGATCTTGCGGCAGCGGGTTACGATTTCACCGTGAGCGAATTGGTGGCCGAGCGTGCCGCCCAAGCGCGCGATATCGGCATCGACGGGCTCGTATGCGCGGCGACCGAGGCTCACGACCTGCGGCCCGTCGTCGGCGCGGGCATGGTGTTGGTGACGCCGGGCATTCGCCCTAAGGAAGCAGACAAGGGCGACCAGAAACGGGTCATGACGCCGGCCGAGGCGATCGCCTCGGGCGCCGATTATCTCGTGGTGGGGCGTCCGATCGTGGCCGCCCCCGATCCGAAGGCGGCCGCCGCTGCTATCGTAGCCGAGATCGCAGCCGCGGCGGGCGGCTAGAGGGAACGAACATGGCGAAGGGATATTGGCTGGCCCAGGTCGATGTCAGCGATCCGGACGGCTACAAGCTGTATGTCGCCGCCAATCAGATCGCCTTCCACAAGTATGGCGCCCGCTACGTCGTGCGCGCGGGCCGCCATGAAGTCATGGAGGGCAACAGCCGGTCACGCCTGGTGGTGATCGAATTTCCCGACTACGACACGGCCCTCGCCTGTTACCGGTCGGACGAATACCAGCACGCCATCACAGTGCGGCGCGGAACGGCCGTCGTCGACATCGTGGTGGTCGAAGGTTACGATGGCGCGCAGCCGTAAAGATTGTAGGGCGCAGTAGCGAAGCGTACTGCGCCATTGGGGACGGGGAGGCGCAATACGCTGCGCTATTGCGCCCTACGGGTCAGCGCCCCAAACGACCAACCCGTGCATTTCCTTCTTTCCGGCGAATGCTCTATATCGGGCGCCGATCCGGGAGAAGATGATGTCCGACATGCGTTTGATCGTGGCCGGCGCCGGCGGGCGGATGGGCCGCACGCTGGTCAAGGCGATCGCCGAAAGTAAAGGCGCGGTGCTCGTCGGCGCGATCGAGGCGCCGGGCGCCTCGGTGATCGGGCAAGACGCCGGCGAACTTGCCGGACTTCCTCGCACCGGCATCGCGGTGTCCGCCGATGTGCCGGCGCTGCTTGCCAAGGCTGACGGCATCATCGATTTCACCATTCCTGCGGCGACCGTCGCACTCGCCAAAGCGACCGGCAACCTGGTCCACGTCATCGGGACGACTGGCCTCACTCCCGAGGACGAGAAAGCCATCGCCGCGGCGGCCGGGCGGGCCCGCATCGTCAAGTCGGGAAACATGAGCCTCGGCGTCAACCTGCTCGCCGCGTTGGTCGCCCGCGTCGCCAAGACCCTCGATGACGAGTTCGACATCGAAGTGTTCGAGATGCATCACAACAAGAAGATCGACGCGCCGTCCGGCACCGCGCTGATTTTCGGCGAAGCCGCCGCACGCGGGCGCGGCATCGAGCTGAAATCCCATTCGGAACGCGGCCGCGACGGCGTGACCGGCGCTCGCAAGCGAGGCGACATCGGTTTCGCGAGTCTGCGCGGCGGCACCGTCGTCGGCGAGCACAGCGTGATCTTCGCCGGCCCGCACGAGCGCATCGAACTCGTGCATCGCGCCGAGGACCGCATGATCTTCGCGCGCGGCGGGGTCAAGGCCGCGCTGTGGGCACGCGACCAGAAGCCGGGCCTCTATTCGATGGCGGACGTGCTGGGCCTGGCCGATATCTAACGAGGGCGAAAGGAAGTTCGAATGGATCGTCTGCTGGTGCTCGTGCGTCACGGCCAGAGCGAATGGAATTTGAAGAATCTGTTCACCGGCTGGAAAGACGTCGGCCTAACTGAAGTCGGCATTGCAGAAGCGCGCACGGCCGGGCGCCTGCTCAAGGCGCAAGGAATCGGCTTCGACATCGGCTTCACCTCAGGGCTCAAACGCGCCCAGGACAGCATGACGCTCACATTGGAGGAGATGAACCTTTCCGGCATTCCGGTCGTTAAGAACCTCGCGCTCAACGAACGCGATTACGGCGATCTCTCCGGCCTCAACAAAGATGACGCGCGCAAGCGCTGGGGCGAGGAGCAGGTGCATGTCTGGCGCCGTTCCTACGACGTGGCGCCGCCGGGCGGTGAAAGCTTGCGCGACACCGCTGCGCGCGTGCTGCCCTATTACATCACGGATATCCTGCCTCACGTGCTCCGCGGTGAGCGCGTGCTGGTGACCGCGCACGGCAACTCGTTGCGCGCACTTTTGATGGTGCTCGACCGTCTCGGGCCGAAGGAGATCGTCGCGCGCGAACTCGCGACCGGCGTGCCGCTGATTTATCGGATCAATGCCGACGCGACCGTTGCGAACCGCGCCGAACTCGCGGCGTAGCTCAGAAGGGTAATTCGTAGGGCGCAATAGCGAAGCGTATTGCGCCGTGGGTGCCCTCGGCGGCGCAATACGCTTGCGCTATTGCGCCCTACGCGCTGCGGATCGTGGCGGTTTACTTACGACGCAACCTGTCCCGCCTCCCACCCCAACATGGCGCGCTTGCGGGTGAGGCCCCAGTGATAGCCGGTCAGGTCGCCGTTCTTGCCGAGGACGCGATGGCACGGCACAACGAATGACATCGGGTTCTTGCCGACGGCGGCGCCCACGGCGCGGGCCGCTTTAGGCGCGCAGAGCTTGGCGGCGATGTCCGAATAGGTGGTAGCGCGGCCCATCGGCACTTTCAGCAGTGTCTCCCAGACTCTGACTTCGAAATCGGTGCCGATCATCACGATGCGGAGCGGCCGGTCGCGCCGCCAGAGTGCCGATTCGAAGATGCGGCGCGCCAACGGCGCCGTGCCCGCCGCATCTTCGCGCAACTGCGCCCGCGGCCAGCGCCGATGCATATCGGCGAGCGCTGCCGCTTCCTCGCCCGGATCGGCAAACGCAAGCCCGGCAAGCCCGCGCGGCGTCGCCATGACAAGAGCCGTGCCGAATGGCGACGGATGGAAGCCGTAGGACAGCGTGAGCCCTTTGCCGCCCGCTTTCCATTCGCCGGGCGACATTGCCTCGTGGGTGACGAAGAGGTCATGCAGGCGTCCGGGACCGGACAGGCCGACTTCGTAGCTCGCTTCGAGCACGCTCGCGGAATCCCGCAGCAGGCGCCGCGCGCTGTCGAGCGTGAGTGCCGCCACGAATTCCTTCGGGGTCAGCCCCGCCCAGCGGCGAAACAGGTGGTGCAGCTCGTCCGGGGTGACGCCGCAGGCGTGGGCGATCGCTTCGACATCGGGCTGGCTGCGCCAGTGCTCCGAGATGAAGGCGATGGCGCGACGCACGACAGCGTAGTCGTCGACGGCCGCGGGCGAGAGCGGTTCCGGATCGAGTGACATCAGGGGTCTAAATGACATGCTCATGGAGGCTAACTAGCGAGCCCCCAGCACTGCAACCACCCGATTTCCGAAAACTCCGGACCGCGGCCCCGATTGCGGACCCGCTAATCGAGCACCGTCCGGGTCGGGCCGCGCTTCGCCTCATTGATGGCTGCGCCGAGCGCCGCCGCGAAGCTCTCCTTTTCACGGGGCCCAAGAAAGCTCGCGATCGGCAGTCGCCGTCCCCGCGAGACCAGGAAAAGCCGTTCGATGCCGAATTCCTCATGGCTCTCGCGGTCAAGCCTCACCCACAGGGGATTGAGCGTCCATTGGGAGACTTTGCCGCGATGGCTGACCTGGCGCACCGTAAGTTCGGAGGCCGTGACCGTCACTTCTTCGTATGCGGCGGCCGCACGGTAATTGGCTCGAAACGCCCAATAGATCAGCAGCACATCGAGGCCGAAAAAGCCGAACACCGGCCATGCGCCGATTATCAAGAAGAAAATCCCAGCGATGAAGCTGACCGTCCCGATCGCCGCCATCAGGACCACGAACCCGACGGTCCCAAGGGATCGATGCGGGGTCACGATCGCTGAAAACAGCATCGGTTCTGACTGCGGGGCGGACTCGGATGCGAGGGCGTTGCTGTAGGTCATGAGAATTCATTATAGAGGAAATATGGGGCCGAAGACCAAGCGCAAAACCAAACGCCGAACCGGGCAAACACGTTCCAAGCCGCGTGCAAATCCCGGCCTTGGGGCAGCCGGCGGGTCAAAGAAAACACGGGCGGCCGCTTCGCCCAAGCGTTCCGCGAAACCTCGACCGGTGTTGCGGATCCGCTCGAAGCCCGAACTTTTGTCCGAGGCCGAGATCGAGGAAGCGTTTCGCCGCTTCCGCGCCGCCAATCCCGATCCGCGGGGCGAACTCGCTCATACCGACCCCTTCACGCTCCTCGTTGCGGTGGTGCTGTCGGCGCAGGCGACGGATGCCGGCGTCAACAAAGCGACGCCCGCGTTGTTCGCGCTTGCCGACACGCCGCAAAAGATGGTCGCGCTGGGCGAAGAGAAGGTGCGCCAACTGATCAAGACGATCGGGCTCTACCGCACCAAAGCGAAAAATGTCATCGCGCTTTCGGAAAAACTCGTCGCCGAGCATGGCGGCACGGTCCCTGCCGCGCGCGAGGCCCTGGAGGCGCTGCCTGGTGTCGGACGCAAGACCGCAAATGTCGTCATGAACGTCGCCTTCGGCGCCGAAACGATCGCGGTCGACACCCATATCTTTTGCGTCGGAAATCGCACCGGCCTCGCGCCCGGCAGGACGCCGCTTGAGGTCGAACTGCAGCTTGAGAAACGGGTGCCGCCGGCCTATCGCCGCAACGCCCATCATTGGCTGATCCTGCACGGCCGCTATACCTGCAAGGCGCAGCGCCCGCTGTGCGAGAGCTGCCTCATCAACGATTTGTGCCGTTGGCCGGAAAAACGGACTTTCATGGCCCCCCCGTCTTCCGAAGGGAAAAGTCGGTAGGGTGGGCAAAGGCGGCCACTTGTCGCGGATTCATGGCACGATAGATCGGCCGCCGTGCCCACGCGGACTTAAGCCCTGTCTGCTGGACACCTCGATGGTGGGCACGTGCGGACAGGTCCGCACTTTGCCCACCCTACGCTGATTTGCCGTGGACGGTTACCAGCGTTGCTGGTCGATTCGGGGTCGCGTCGCCAAGCGCTGCGAATCGATCAGCGGGCGCCGCTCGTCGCCGACGATCCGCTTATGGAGATGCACCATCAGCGCAGTCCCAAATAGCGGCGTTGCGAGATTGAGAATTGGGATCGTGACGAAGCCCGCAATGAAGAGGCCGCCGACGTAAACGATACCCTGGTTGTCGCGGCGCATCGCTCGGACTTGTGGGACGGGATGGAAACGCAGCGCGGCAAGATCGAAATAGATACGGCCCAGCAGCCACGCGTTGGCGAGAAAGAAGAGAACGGCGCCAGCGCCGGCGAACAAAAGCAGCGGTACCGCACAGACGTAGACAGCAATCGCGAGGAGCGCCGTGGTCGTCCCTTCCATGATGGCGAGCCATAGCGGCAGCGCGGTGCCCGGCGGGTCCGTCGGGTAATGGGCTTCCTCGACCAGCGCAGCGATCTCGTCGGCAAAGAAGCTCGCGACCAAGGCCGTCACCGCCGGCATCAGCATGACCGCGCCGGTGAAGAGCCCGATACCGAGGACGATAGCCAGGACCCAGGCGAGAACGGCGAGTGGGCCGTGAGCCATCGGTCCGATCGTCACCTCAAGCCAATTCATGCCGACGCCCGAAAGCCACTCCAACAGCCGGAACAGCACAACGACGATCGCGATCAGAAACGCCACCGCGAGCCCTACCGCCTTGAGCAGCACTTTGTGAAACGGCCGCGTGAACATCTGGCCGAGCGCCCGCAAAACAGCATCAACCATCAGCCACGTCTCACTTCAGGCATCTTGCCTATGCTCTTGCCGACTTCGTGGGGGCTCGATAGATGTTAGCCCCTCACCGCGCGCGGAACCGCCAACATGGTCAAGCTGTTACTTTTCATTGATTACTTGCTCAACATCTACATAATCGTTCTGTTCGCGGCCGCGATCCTGAGCTGGCTCATCGTTTTCAACGTCGTCAACACCCGCCACCCGGCGGTGTCGATGATCGGGGAATTCCTCTATCGCGTGACCGAGCCGGTTTTGAGGCCGATTCGCAATCGGCTCCCGAATTTCGGTGGCATCGACGTTTCCTTCATCGTACTTATTTTGATCATCTACTTCATTCAACTGGTTGTTATCGGCAACCTCATCGATGTCTTCAGGTAGCGGTCTGCCGTGGGCGGCTGCCGCCGACGGGATCGCACTGACTGTACGGCTCACGCCAAAGGGCGGCCGCGACGCCGTCGACGGCATCGAATGTCTCGCTGACGGACGCAGCGTTCTCAAGGTGCGGGTGCGGGCGGCGCCAAGCGAGGGTCAGGCCAATAGCGCGTTGCAGCGGTTGCTGGCACGGGTTCTCGACGTGCCGTCGCGCGACGTAGCGCTCCTGTCCGGCGAAACGTCTCGAATCAAGCGGCTGCTGATTCGCGGGGATGCCAGCGCCCTCGCGGTGTCATTGGCGCAGATTTCGCGCACCCGACGCGCAACCGATTCGTAGAGTGCGCAAAGGCGGCCGAGGTCTAACCATGTAAGCACGGCCACAGGGCCGCCGTGCGCACCGCGAGCGCGGCAATGGTGCGCACGCTTCGCTTTGCACACCCTACGAGCCGATGAGCGGGCTTACGCCTGCCAAGCGTAGGCGACTTTGTCGAGGGTCTTGTCGCCGAACTTCTCGCAGGAGCGGGCGACCGGACGACCGCCCAGCGCGCGGTAGAACTCAACGGCTGATTCGTTTTCGGACAGCGCCCACACCACGAGGCTCTTGATGCCACTCTGGGCGAGATCGCGCCGTGTCGCCGTGAACAGGCGGCGCCCAAAGCCGAGGCCCTGGAATTCCGGCCGCAGGTACAGCTCGTAGATCTCCCCGTCGTAAGTCAGGCTGCGGGCCCGGTTGCGGCCGTAGTTCGCATAGCCGGCAATGGTCTCACCGAATGCCAGGATCGAGATGCGGCTGCCCTTGCGAATCGCGCCTTCCCACCACTGGGCGCCGCGCCGGTTGATCAGCTTGTCGAGCTCCGGACCCGGGATGATGCCCTGGTAGGCGGTCCGCCACGCTTCGTCATGGGTAGCCGCGAGCGCGGCGGCATCGGACGATTTGGCGCGGCGAATTTCGATGAGTGCGGTATTCATCTGAGACGTTTGGCCGAAGTGGCCGCCCCCGTTCAAGTCCTGGCGTTAACATTGGGTTAACACGGCGGATTATCGGCGGAACTTCACCAAAATCAACTCCCCCGATTCACACACCGCAATCGCACCAGCGAACGTGGCGCTTTCGCAACAGTGCGTGTCCCGAAAGGGTACAAGTCGCGTCCGGCGATCGCTCTCCCAGCGGCAAGCGGCGATCCAGTTACCGGCGGACGCCGGCCGACCGCCGACAATTCGCAAAGCTCAAGCAGGCGATTGCGCGCCGGCGCTAAACGCTCTCCGCTTCCTTGCGGCGCTCGTCGCGTTTGCGGTCGTTGGGATCGAGCAGCTTCTTGCGCAGCCGAATCGATTTCGGCGTGACCTCGACCAGTTCGTCGTCCTGGATGTAGGCGAGCGCCTTTTCCAGCGTCATCCGAATCGGAGGCGTGAGGCGCACGGCTTCGTCCTTCGCGGTGGTGCGGATGTTGGTGAGCTTCTTGCCCTTGAGTACGTTGATTTCGAGATCGTTGCCGCGGGTGTGCTCACCGACGATCATGCCGCGATAGACCTTCGCACCGGGGTCGATCATCATCGGCCCGCGATCCTCGAGATTCCACAGCGCGTACGCAACCGCCTCGCCGGCATCGGTGGAAATGAGGACGCCGTTGCGCCGTCCGGGGATCGCCCCCTTGTAAGGCGCGTAACCGTGGAAGAGCCGGTTCATGATGGCGGTGCCGCGCGTGTCGGTTAGGAGTTCGCCCTGGTAGCCGATCAGGCCGCGGGTCGGTGCGTGAAAGACCAGACGCAACCGGCCGCCGCCCGAGGGCTTCATCTCGACGAGTTCCGCCTTGCGCTCGGAGAGCTTTTGGACGACGACGCCGGAGTGCTCCTCGTCAAGGTCGATCACGACCTCCTCGATCGGCTCGGTCATCTCGCCGGTAGCGGGATCGAATTCGATCAGCACCCGCGGCCGCGACACGCTGAGCTCGAAGCCCTCGCGCCGCATGGTCTCGATCAGAATGCCGAGTTGCAGTTCGCCGCGGCCGGCCACCTCCATGGCGTCGCGCTCATCGGATTCGCTGATCCGCAGCGCCACGTTGCCTTCGGCTTCGCGCAGCAGGCGATCGCGAATCATGCGGCCGGTGACCTTGTCACCCTCGGTCCCAGCGAGCGGCGAATCATTGACGCGAAACATCATGGACAGCGTCGGCGGATCGATCGGCTGTGCCGGCAGCGGCTCGG
This sequence comes from uncultured Alphaproteobacteria bacterium, assembly GCA_963787675.1. Lineage (GTDB taxonomy): Bacteria > Pseudomonadota > Alphaproteobacteria > Rhizobiales > Xanthobacteraceae > JAJPKK01. The sequence continues at coordinate 129,369 of CAWBDV010000007.1, forward strand.
TCACCTCGGGCGCGCACAGCGTGTGGGCAACGGTCGCCTGCGGAAGGCCGGCAATCGAGACGATGTCGCCGGCAACCCCCTCTTCGATGGCCTGGCGCTCCAGGCCCCGGAAGGCCAGCACCTTGGACACGCGGCCCTGCTCGATGAGATTGCCGTTGCGGTCGATCACCTTGATTGGCTGATTCGGCTTGATCGAACCGGAGCGGATGCGCCCCGTGACGACGCGGCCCAGATAGGGATTCGCCTCCAGGATGGTGCCGAGCATGCGGAACGGGCCGTCCTCGACGACCGGCGGCGCCACGTGAGACAGGATGAGATCGAACAGCGGCGCCATGGAGGTCTTCGGCCCGTCGACCGACGGCGCCATCCAGCCCTGCTTGGCCGAGCCGTACAGCACCGGAAACTCGAGTTGCTCCTCGGTCGCGTCCAGCGCCGCGAACAGGTCGAAGACCTCGCCGGCGACCACAGTGGGGCGGGCGTCCTGGCGGTCGACCTTGTTGATGGCGACGATCGGCCGAAGCCCGACCTTGAGCGCCTTGGAGACCACGAACTTGGTCTGCGGCAGCGGTCCTTCGGCGGCATCGACCAGGACGATCGCGCCGTCGACCATGTTGAGGATGCGCTCGACCTCGCCGCCGAAATCGGCGTGTCCGGGTGTGTCGACGATGTTGATGCGGGTGTCCTTCCAGACGATCGAGGTCGCCTTGGCGAGGATGGTAATGCCCCGCTCACGCTCCAGGTCACTGCTGTCCATCGCCCGTTCGGCAACGCGCTGGTTCTCCCGGAACGAGCCCGATTGCTGCAGCAGCCGGTCGACCAGGGTGGTCTTGCCATGGTCGACGTGGGCGATGATCGCGACGTTGCGCAGGTTCATAGGGAGACTCAGGGTTAGGCTCAGGGCTCGGCGGCTCGAACACGCGCGCGCCGCAAAGAAGCGCCGTCATTGATGATGCGAATTCGCGCGGAATATAGTCATTCGGCGTCATTGTGCAATGCGGAATCGGCGGTGCCGAACTTGGTTCGGCGTTAATTTCGACAGCGTCATTCCGGGGCACCGAGCAAAGCGAGGCGAGCCCGGAATCCATACTCCCCGGCCGCCGTTATGGATTTCTGCCTCGCCTCCCTGTTCCCTTCCCTGGTCGTCTTGCCGGCGCGGATGCACGCGGGCATTGTTCGGCCGGAAGTTCTTCGCGCGACCACCAAGCCGCGGAATGGGGAGGACAAATATGACAGCCCGCCGGACTTTTCTCGCTTCCTTGGCCACGGCCGCCATCGCGGCCAGTTCGCAGGCCCACGCGGCACAATCCGATCCCGCGTGCCAAAGCCTCGTGCCGGCGGCGATGGGTGGTCCGCTGCTGGACGCCGAGAACATGATCGCGTTACGCTGGCTCGCGACCTCGAATTTCGAACTCGTCTACCGCGGCCAGGTGTTTCTGCTGGACGCCTATTTCGACCGCGGCCCGCGGAACCGGCCGACCGGCATCGTCCCGAATGAGGTCAAGAAGACGGACGCCATCTTCATCGGCCACGCCCATTTCGACCACATCTCCGATGTCGGGCCAATCGCGCAGCGCACCAAGGCGAAGGTCATCGGCGCGCCCATCTCCGTCGAGACCGCCTACAAGCTCGGCGTTCCGGCGGGGCAGGGGACCGCCGTCGCGGGCGGCGAGACGCTCAAATTCGGCAGCGTCACGGTAGACGCGGCATTGGCCCAGCACTCGACTCTCAAGTCCGAGGTGCTGGAAATTTTGGGCAAGCTCTACGATGCCGACGCCGGGCCCGCGACCGAAGCCGAAGCTGCGGCTGAAAAAGCGATCCGCGCCAAGGGCACGTTCGCGCCGGAAGTGATCACCAAGGGCACCATCGCCTACGGCTTCACGTTCCCGACGGGGTTCAAGCTCGTTTGGATCGACAGCGCCGGTCCGATCACCGACGGCGATCGCGAACTCGCGCGCAAGCTCGGGCCGGTCGACATTGCCATCGTCGCCTATCAAGGCCATCCGGTCGCGCAGGTGCAGGTTCCTGTGACGCTCGAACTCGTGAAGCTGTTCAGGCCGCGCATCTTCATTCCGGCGCATCACGACCAGATTTACGGGACGTTCGTCGACCTTGGCGTCGAGCCGCTGTTCGAGGCGATCCAGGTGGCGCTGCCGGGCACCGAGACGATTGCGCCGCTGCACCAACGGCCGATGTGCTTCGATATTTCCAAGAAGGCTGGCCCATAAGCGACGCCGCGGAAGGGAAGACAGCCTCGGCGATGCCTTCCTTTACGTCGTTTTAAGCGCCCGTCGAAGGGCGTATGCTGGCTTGGTTGCACAAGCCGGCTCGAAGATGTTCGTGCCGGCGCCACCACCTCGAGGGAGGACGTCATGGCACACAAGCAACGAAGACGCACATCACACGAACCGGAAATCGTCGCCGGCAACGGCCTGATCGATCGTCGTGCACTGCTCGGGCGCAGCGCGCTGATCGCAGGTGCAGCCGCGACCGGCGTGGGCACGTTGCTCACGAGCGCCGCCGCCGAGCCGCTTGCGGTCGATCCGTGGAGCATGGAGCCCGGCCAGCCAATCCCGCCTTACGGCGTACCGGCAAAATATGAGAACAAGGTTGTTCGCACACTGACGAACCCAAAATTTGAGCCGCGTACCAGCAATGCCCGCACGCCACATCATCTGCTCGAAGGCACGATTACACCCAATGGCCTCCACTTCGTCGTGGCCCGAACCGGTTTCCCGGATATCGATCCGGCGAGGCATCGCCTGGCGATCCACGGCCTAGTGAAACAGCCGCTCGTCTTCGACCTCGAGGCGCTTGCGCGCTATCCCAAGGTGACGCGCGTCAACTTCGTCGAATGCGGGGGCAACAGCGCGCCGCTCTTCAACAAGGATCCGGTGCAGGCCGACGTACAGGCGATTCACGGCCTGCTCTCCTGCTCCGAATGGACCGGCGTACGGCTCTCCACGCTGCTCGAAGAGACAGGCATCGATCCGAAGGCGAAGTGGCTCCTGGCGGAAGGGGCCGACGGGCCAAGCATGAACCGCAGTATTCCGATCGCCAAGGCGCTCAATGACGCGATGGTCGCCCTCTACCAGAACGGCGAGCGCATCAACCCTGCTCAGGGCTACCCGATGCGGTTGCTGGTGCCGGGCTATGAAGGCAACATGAACGTCAAATGGCTGCATCGCATCAAGCTCGTCGAGGAGCCGGTGATGGCCATCAACGAGACCATGCAATACACTTATCGGGTCGCCGGCCCGAAAATCTGGCAGTTCTTCTTCCCGATGGAGGTCAAATCCTTCATCACCCATCCCTCGCCGGGGCTGACGTTGAAGGGAGGGCCGGGCTTCTACGAGATCGCCGGGCTCGCCTATTCGGGCAACGGCCGGATTGCCAAGGTCATGGTCTCGGCCGACGGCGGCAAGAGCTGGGCAGAGGCAGCGCTCGATGCTCCCGTGTTGCCGAAGGCGCTCACGCGCTTCCGTTTGCCCTGGCGCTGGGACGGCCAGCCGGTGGTGCTGCAGAGCCGCGCCTGGGACGAGACGGGCAACCGGCAACCCACGCGCGGTGAAATGTTCGCCGAGCGCGGCGAGCCCAAGGTCAACGTTCCGGTGACCGCGTTCCCCATGGGACACGTGAACGTCATCACTAGCTGGGCGATCGACAGCAAGGGGGAGGCGAAGCATGTCTATGGCTAAATGCCTTACGCTCGCGGTCCCGCTCGCAATGCTTGCCGGTGCGGCGCTCGCTGCGGATTTGCCGGGGCTCGGCAAACCGGTCAGCGAAGCCGATCTCGCCCTCTGGGATTTGACCATTGGGCCCGACGCAAGGGGCCTTCCGCCCGGCAGCGGCACAGCAGCACAAGGTGCCGCCATCTTTGCCCAGAAGTGCGAAGCCTGCCACGGCAAGAACGGCGAAGGCGGTGCGAGTGCCGCGCTCGCTAATCCTCCTGGCAAATCGGGTCGGACGATGGCGCTCTACGTGCCAAATGCCACCACGATCTTCGACTTCACCAGGCGCGCGATGCCGTGGCCACAGCCGAAATCGCTCACCAGCGATGAGGTTTATGCGCTCACCGCCTATATTCTTGCGCGCAATAAGGTGATCGGGGATGATGAGGTGATGAACGCCGCAACGCTGGCAAAGGTGAGGATGCCAAACCGGGAGGGGTTCGTCAGCCGTTACCCGGAAAAGCATTGATGCCGCGCAACGGCAATCGGTCATGACAATCGACGGGGGCCGGTGGAGCGATCCACCGGCCCTCAGCTTGTTGAGCAGAGATTGCGCTATCGCAATCCGGGTACGGCGGTTACGCTCCCGCGATCCGGTTCCAGGGGCCGAGCTTCGTCCCCTCGGGCAAAGCTCGCTTCACCATCAGCATCTCGCCGATGGTTCCGGCCGTGACGAGCCCAACCAGGCGGCCTGCCGCGTCGACGACGCCGACGGCCGGGGCGCCCTTCTCCTGCAGAATGCGGAAGGCTTCCTCGAGCCGGTGGCCGCGATCGATGGTCGGGATTTCCGTCGCCATCGCGGTGCTGACCTGCGCCGTCGGGCCGAGTTGGCGCAGCGCGCGGACAATATCGCCGCGGCCCAGCAGGCCTACCAGGCGGTTGTCGGCATCGACGACGGGAAACTCGCTCTGGTTTCGGTGCATCATGGTCTCGACGGCGGAATCGATATGCTCGTCGGGCGTGAGCGTTGCGAAGTCCGTCATCATGGCGGCGGCGACCGGAACGTCGCGCGACATCGCCTGCAACGACACCACCTGCGCCTCGGAGGACGCGGCGAGATAGACGAAGATCGCGATGAAAATGAGCAGCGGATTGTAGAACAGGCCGAGGAAACCGAAGGCGAAGGCCGTCCACTGGCCGATGGTGGCGGCAACCTCGGTCGCCCGCACATGCCCGAGGCGAATGGCGAGGAGGGCGCGCAGCACGCGGCCTCCATCCATCGGAAACGCCGGGATCATGTTGAAGATGGCGAGGAAAAGATTGACCTCCGCTAGGCGGTCGATCATCGACACCTTGGTGCTTTCCACCATGGCAAGATGCTCGGTGCTCAGCGGCATCGGCGCGATCAGCATCAACGCGAGCCCGATCACGACATTGACGAGCGGACCGGCGATCGCGACGAGGAATTCCTCGCTCGGCTTTTCCGGTATGCGTTCGAGCCGCGCGACGCCGCCGATCGGCAGCAGCGTCACGTCGGGCGTCGCGACCCCGAACGCGCGCGCCGTGAAGATGTGACCGAATTCGTGGGCGAGCACGCAGGCAAACAGCAGCACCATGAAGATGAGGCTGTTCCAGGCGTCTGCCGCGCCACCGGAGGCCCAGCCGGCGGCGAAGATCCAGATCAGGAACAACAGGAAGGTGATGTGAATGCGAATCGCAGTGCCGGCGATCGAGCCGATGTTTACCGACCACGACATGAATGAGCCTCCGGCCGTCTTACTAGCATGGCCGAGAGATATATCGCTGCTGTTGAAACCGCCAGGGCGGGTGCGGCGCATGCGCCACGGTAGCGTTGTTTTGCCTCTTGTTTTCGGCTGCCGTGTGCCCACCTTGGTGTCGCGCCAAAATAACAGGCGCGGAGGCTGAGATGGTTGAGCAAACCATTGGATTGAACGGCATCGAGGGATTCAGCGAGGCCGACGCTGGGCGCGAAGAGGCGCGGGTCCGGCGTGAATTCTGGCCAAAATTCAGGCGCTTTGCCGCCCGGCTCCCGTTCGCCGAGGATCTGGTCGCAGCCTATTATTGCGCGTTCGACCGCAATACCCCGCGGCGCGTCCAGGTGATGCTCATCGGCGCGCTCGCCTATTTCATTCTGCCATTCGATTTCATACCGGACATGATGCCGATCATCGGCTTCACCGATGACGCCGCGGTGCTAGCAACCGCGATCCGGATGGTCGCCGTCCATATCCGGCCCGAGCATCGCGAAGCGGCGCGCCGGGCCTTGGCCCGGGCCGCTAGTGGTAATCAGGGATAGTCGCGGATAGCTGCTGCTTTTTGGCTACAGCCGTACCGAAAATACCTTATTAGTGGCCTGTCGGGTTGGCGGCGTTGCCCAGTGCCTTTACAATGCCATTTTGCTGACGAATCGCGTGGAATAATATTTGTCTTTGTCGATCTCGGGTGCAGTACCATGATCAACTGTCGAAACACGTTAAATCGTCACCGCATGACATGGGCCTTGCCTGTCGCGCTCGCTGCGATTGCGATGTGCGGTCCGGCGCAAGCCCAGCAAAGAACATCCGACGGGGTCATCAGGCTCGCGGCGCAGTCGAAATCCACCGCGGCCGCGACCCCTGCTGCGCCGGCGGCCGTGCAGCCGACCCTCCTTGGCCAGTACGGCGACTGGGGAGCCTATGCGGCTACTCCAAACGGCAAGAAGGTGTGCTTTGCCATCGCCAAGCCGGCGAGTTCGAAGACATCACCTAATCGGCCGCGTGACCAGGCGTTCCTGTTCGTCTCGTCTCGTCCGACCGAAAAGGTCAGAGACGAAGTTTCGATCGTCTTCGGCTATGGTCTCAAGAACAACGCCGAAGCGAGTATCGAGATTGCCGGCTCGAACTACGCCATGTACACGCAATCCGATGGCGCCTGGATCAAGAACGCCGCCGAGGAAAAGGGCCTGGTCGATGCCATGCGCAAGAGCCCGGACCTCATCGTCAAAGGCACGTCGAGCCGCGGCACGTCGAGCTCCGATACGTATTCGCTCAAGGGTCTTGCCCAGGCGCTCGATCGCGTCGGCCAGGAGTGCCATTAGGGCATTCCAGAGATGAACGCCCGCGCAGCTAACTGTAGGACGCGATAGCGAAGCGTATTGCGCTTCCGCGCCCCGGCCGCAAATGCTTGGCCCAACAATTGCGGCTCGGCCCAAGAGCCCTGCCGGCGCGCGATGGCAATCCGCCTTGCATCTGCTTATCTTGGCCGCAACCGCACATGGCGGCACAGGACAACATGACCAATCCCGACACGGCCGTTCGCGACGCCGGCATCCCCGGTTTCGTCGAAAAATCTCCTCTTGAGCGCTACGTGCGTCCGGACAAGCCGTCGCTTGTCGGGATGTCGCGCGCGGAACTCGCCGACGCGCTCGGGGAGCTTGGCGTGCCGCCGGGACAGCGCAAGATGCGCGCACAGCAGCTCTGGCACTGGCTCTATGTGCGGGGGACGACGATCTTCGACGTCATGACCAATGTGTCGAAGGAACTGCGCACCGCGCTCGAACAACATTTCACGCTCGCGCGCCCAGAAATCGTCACCGAGCAGGTTTCGATCGACGGTACGCGAAAGTGGCTGCTGCGCCTGCCCTCGGAAAATCCGCAGGAACGCCCGCACGACATCGAGTGCGTGTATATCCCCGAGACCGGGCGCGGCACGTTGTGCATTTCGAGCCAGGTCGGCTGCACGCTGAACTGCACGTTCTGCCATACCGGCACCCAGCGCCTCGTCCGCAATCTCACCGCTGGCGAGATCGTCGGCCAGGTCATGGTCGCCCGCGACCGCCTGGGCGATTGGCCAGATCGCACCGCGCCTCCCGGCGCAATCGTCCCAACCGATGGCGGGCGCTTCGTCACCAACATCGTGATGATGGGGATGGGCGAGCCGCTCTACAATTTCGAGGCCGTGCGCGACGCTTTGCTGGTGATTGCCGACAATGAAGGCATCGCAATTTCCAAGCGCAAGATCACGGTCTCGACCTCCGGCGTGGTGCCGAACATCAGCCGGACTGGCGATGAAATCGGCGTGATGCTCGCGGTATCGCTCCACGCCGTCCGCGACGACCTGCGCGATGAATTGGTGCCGCTCAATCGCAAATATCCGATCGCCGAACTGCTCGAGGCCTGCCGCTCCTATCCGGGTCTGACCAATGCCAAGCGCATCACGTTCGAGTACGTGATGCTCAAGGACGTAAACGATACGCTCGCCGATGCACGCGCGCTCGTGAAGCTCCTCAAGGGCATTCCGGCCAAGATCAATCTCATCCCGTTCAATCCGTGGCCGGGCACCCGCTACGAATGCTCGGACTGGGACAAGATCGAGAAGTTCTCCGAAGTGGTGTTCAACGCCGGCTACTCCGCGCCGGTGCGCACCCCGCGCGGCCGCGACATCCTTGCCGCATGCGGCCAGCTCAAGAGCGCGACGGAGAAGCTCAGCGCCCGCGAGCGCATGGCGCTGCGCGCCGTGGCGATGACGGAGTAAGCCGCGCCGGCCGGGGCGACCGGCTTGCATCCTCGTGCGCTTCGCGCATTTACCAATGCAGTCTCGGCGTTTCGCTTGCACGCGCGGCCGTATAGGATCGCGCCGAGCCGGGTCCCCGCAACCCGGGACCGACAGTGCAAGATGGGAGGATCCATGCTGACCGAGACCGTTCAAGCCGCAAGCCGCCGCAAGTTCCTGCAATTCCTGGCCGCCTCCAGCGCGCTGACCTGTTCCGACGCCATCGCTTTCGCGGAGACCTTGCTGCCCAAGAACAAGCTGCCGGATCCGATGACATGGGCGCCGCTCGATGCCAACAATCTCATCAAGTCGCCCAAGGATGCGATCAACGTCTTCGATTTCGAGCCGGTGATGCGGCAGAACGTGCCGCCAGCGCATTTCGGCTACATGGCGTCGGGCATCGATGACGAAGTGACCTTGCGGGCCAATCGCGCGGACTTCCTCAAATTCCAGTTGCGGCCGCGGCGGCTGATCGACGTGAGCAAGGTCGACATGAGCGTCGACATCCTCGGCACCCGCTACGCCTCGCCGATCATGGTCGCGCCGACCGGCGGCCATAAGGCCTATAGCGCCGACGGCGAAGAAGGCGTCGCCAAGGCGGCCAAGGCCGGCGATCATCTCATGATCCTGTCGACCCAGACTTCGACCAGCGTCGAAGACGTCATCAAGGCGCGGGGCGCCCCGGTATGGATGCAGCTCTACGCCACCAACAAGTTCGAGGTCGCGGCACACCACGTGAAGCGGGCCGAAAATGCCGGCTGCACTGGACTTGCAGTGACGGTCGATCGCTCGGGCGGACGCAACCAGGAGACCTTGTTCCGGCTCCGCCGCACCGACACGCGGCAATGCGACTCATGCCACGACAATTCGAGCCTCGCCGCCGCGCAGGCGGACAAGCCGATGTACGAGGGCGTCGATCTCTCCGGCCTGCGCAACATCCAGTCTTCGGCGATGACCTGGGACTATCTCAAGCGCTTGCGCGACATAACCAAGATGAAGGTGGTGATCAAAGGCCTCTTGGCCTGGGAGGATGCCAAGCTTGCCGCCGACTACGGCTATGACGCCATCATCGTGTCGAACCACGGCGCGCGCTCCGAGGACTCCGGACGCTCGACCATCGATGCGCTGCCGGAGATCGTGGATGCCGTCAACGGACGGATGCCGATCCTGATCGATTCCGGCTTCCGTCGCGGCACCGACGTCTGCAAGGCGTTGTGCATGGGCGCGACCGCGGTTGCCATCGGCCGCCCCTACCTGTGGGGGCTCGGTGCATTCGGCCAGCCCGGCGTCGAACGGGTGCTGGAACTCATGCGCATCGAGCTCTTCGCGATCATGCAGCAGGTGGGTGCGACCTCGGTAAAGCACCTCACGCCGGCCATGGTGCGCCGGGTCTGACCATGGCGCGCGGCTTGCTTCTCCTGCGCCGGAAGCAGGCAACGATCTGGCGAAGGATGGGTATAGGTTTCGGATTCCCATCCTTTGAGTCGTGAGGAGTGTCCGCGATGACCTTTCGTCCGCGCCGCAGCGTTCTTTACATGCCGGGCGCCAATGCGCGCGCGATGGAAAAGGCCAAGACCCTGCCGTGCGACGCCGTCATCCTCGATCTAGAGGATGCCGTCGCGCCGGACGCGAAGCCCGCCGCCCGGGCGCAAGTGGCGGCCGCTGTGAGCGCGCGGGGCTTCGGGACCCGCGAAGTGATCGTGCGTATCAACGGCCTCGACACGGCCTGGTGGATTGACGACGTTGCGGCCATCGCGCCAGCCGTGCCTGACGCCATCCTGATCCCCAAGGTGTCGAACCCGCAGCAGCTTGCGGACGTCGCCAAGCACCTCGTCGGCATCGCGGCCGATCAGGCGATCCGCCTGTGGGCCATGATCGAGACGCCGGTTGGCATCATCAACGCCGCCGACATTGCGGCAACGGCTGAAAGCGCAGAAACACGCCTCGCCTGCTTTGTGATGGGGACGAACGACCTTGCCAAGGAAACGCGGGCGAAACTTCTGCCGGGCCGCGCGCCGATGCTGTCATGGCTCGCCGACAGCGTGCTCGCCGCCCACGCCTTCGGCATCGACATTCTCGATGGCGTTCACAACGACATCTCCGACCAAGAGGGCTTTCGGCGCGAATGCGCCCAAGGCCGCGACATGGGTTTCGACGGCAAAACCCTGATCCATCCGAACCAGATCGCGCCATGCAACGCGGCATTTTCACCAAGCGATGCCGAGATCGATCAGGCGCGCAAAACCATCGCCGCGTTCGAGCTGCCGGAAAATCGCAACAAGGGCGTGGTGCAGATCGAAGGCCGCATGGTCGAGCGCATGCATGCCGAGATCGCGCGACGGACCGTCGCCATCGCCGACGCCATCGCCAGCAGCGTCATCGCCTGACGCAGGGGCGTCGGGTGACCAGCTCGCGTATGCGAGCATGAAATACCTACGGTGGGCAAAGCGAAACGTTCGCACCATTCAAACATTATGCGCACGAAAAAGATTTGCACGAACCGCAGCCGGAACCGGGATACCCGGCCGAGCGTTGCTCCGGAAAATCCGGAGACCAGCCATGCCCGATATTCGCGAAAATGCTCGGGTTGTCACGCAGATCACCAATGTGAAATTGCAGCCGCAAACGCAGCACGAAGTGCTCAAGCTAATGACTGAGCGCGCCCGCTTTATGTCAACCCAGCCCGGCTTCGTTTCAGTCAGCCTACACCGCAGCGAGGACGGCAATCACTTGGTGAGCTATATCCAGTGGCGCGACCGCGACCAGCTTCAGGCGGCGCACCATTCGCCTCAGTTCCGCAAGGCCTGGCCGTGCTTCGGCGATCTCATCGACAACGTCGAGCCCTGTCTCTACGACGTCGTTCACGTCCAAGCCTGAAGGCCGCCGCAGGACGACGCTTGCGCGTGCGGGTCACGCCCACGGTCGCGCGGCCCTGGCTGTCTCCTCGAAGCTCGAAATCTTCTGCTTCTTCACGAGGGTGAGGCCGATGTCATCGAGGCCGTTGAGCAGGCAGTGCTTGCGGTGCGGATCGATGTCGAACTTGATCACGCCGCCGTCGGGGCCGTGGATCTCCTGCTTTTCGAGGTCGATGGTGAGCCGCGCATTGGCGCCGCGCTCGGCATCGTCGAACAGCTTCTCCAGGTCCTCGGGGCTCACCTTGATCGGCAGCAGGCCGTTCTTGAAGCAGTTGTTGTAGAAGATGTCGCCGAACGAGGTCGAGATCACGCAGGTGATGCCGAAATCCTTGAGCGCCCAGGGGGCATGCTCGCGCGATGAGCCGCAGCCGAAATTGTCGCCGGCGACGAGAATCTTGGCGTTGCGATAGGCCGGCTTGTTGAGCACGAAATCCGGGTTCTCGCTGCCGTCGTCGCGATAGCGCTTCTCCGAAAACAGCCCCTTGGCGAGGCCGGTACGCTTGATCGTTTTGAGGTACTGCTTCGGGATGATGGCGTCAGTATCGACATTGATCATCCGCAGTGGCGCGGCCACGCCCTCGACAACCGTGAACTTCTCCATGGACTTCTCCAACGCCCCCGCCGGGCACGCTGCTTGCGCGATTTGCGCTGGTCATGAACGGTTAGGTGCGCTGGGTCAAGACCGCGCGGAAGGGCTGTTGTCGGGCGGAGGGAGCGGCGCGCCCTTCGTCGCCGCGCTATCCCCGCAACCCAAGTTCGATCGCTGGACCGCCCGATTCCTCCGCGGAGACGGATCGGCCGACACCCGCGAGCTTCTCATCGACTTGACGCAGACCATCAAGCAGAACTTCAAGCACGTGGCCCGGCATGAGAAAGGAACCCAAGATCCGATCCAGACCCTGAAGCTTGGGAGCGGGAGTTGTCGCGACCTTGCGGTGCTTATGATTGCGGCCCTGCACTCGCTCGGATTCGCTGCGCGGTTTGTTTCCGGTTATCTGAAACTTTACGATGATGACGACGACCATCTTACCGGCGGCAATACGCATGCCTGGGTCCAGGTCTACGTACCCGGCCCCGGTTGGGTCGATTGCGATCCGTCGAGCGGCATGGTCGGGAACCAGAACCTCGTGCGCGTCGCGGTCGCGCGCGGACCGAGTGAGGCGATCCCACTGCAGGGCTCGTGGTTCGGGACCGCGTCGGACCATCTTGCCATGACGGTCGCTGCCAAGGTGATCGCCGCGGGTGCCAGCACCGGAAGTGGCGGCGGCGCCGGCATGAGAGGATGACGGTGGACTACGACGACTGCGGCGTGCTGTTTGTCGGTCGCTTGCGGACGAAAGAACGGAACTTTTTGATCCTCTCATTCTTAACGGACGTCCGCCGGAGCGCTCCCGCGGGTCGAGGACAGGCTCTATGAAGATCCGAGCGGGCTACGAGATTTCCTATGACTGCCCGCAGCCGACGCCAATGATCTTGACGCTGAGTGTCCATCCCTCACGCATTTCCGATCTTCTGACCGTTGATCGCGTGCGGCTCGATCCGTCGATCCCCGCCAACACCTATCACGATGGCTTTGGCAATTTCTGCCACGTGATTCGTGCCCCCGCCGGCCGGCTGACCATGTCCACGGACTTCCTAGTGCGTGACAACGGCGAGCCGGACGCGACGGCGCCGCAAGCATACCAGCATGCGCTGGAAGACCTGCCGGTGGAGGTACTGGTCTATCTACTCGGTAGTCGCTACTGCGAGACCGATCGCCTCTCAAATACGGCGTGGTCTGTCTTCGGGCAGGTTCCGAAGGGGTGGCCGCTCGTGACGGGGATCTGCGATTATGTCCACGATCGCATCACGTTCGGTTACGAGCACGCCAGTCCGACCAAGACTGCATGGGATGCTCATACCGAGCGGCGCGGCGTATGCCGGGATTTCGCCCACCTCGCCATCACGCTTTGCCGCTGTATGAACGTTCCGGCGCGCTATTGCACTGGCTATCTCGGCGACATCGGCGTGCCGCCCGATCCAGCGCCGATGGATTTCAGCGCTTGGTTCGAGGCCTATCTCGGCGGCCGCTGGTACACCTTCGATGCCCGCCACAACAGGCCGCGAATCGGCCGCATCTTGATGGCACGCGGGCGCGACGCCACCGATGTCGCGATCGTGACCTCGTTCGGCCCGTGCACGCTTGCGAGCTTCAAGGTGATCACCCACGAGGTCACGTCGGCTGGTGTTGCCGGTCCGTGACGCACCAGTGTACGCGGAAGGCGCGCTCATGTCGGGGTCGGGGTCGACCGTGGTCGGCCTACAGGTCCGACCGGTGGGGTCAAGCGGCCGTGCACCAATGCATCCCAACGGCGTTTGGTCGCCCGGAGGACTTTCACCTCCGGGCGCCCCCAGAGCCTCCCGGGCCTTCGCCGGCTTGTCGCGGACCGCTAATCTAATTGATCATCTGGTCGGCGCGGCCAAGCAGCGTAATCGGGAACGTTGCGCCGAGCGCCTTCGCGGTTCGAGGCCGAGCGCCTTGGCGAGTGCCAGTAAACTCGTGTGTGTGAGCGAAGCGAAGCAATCCAGGCCTACGCGCGCTGCCCTGGATTGCCTCGTCGCTTCGCTTCTCGCAAAGACGCGTTACTCGTAATAGGCCGGCGAGTATTTGCGCAGCGGCACCTCGCTCGTCTCATGGCCGATCCACAATTGTGCATTGTTTTCTTTCAGCACGGCGGCCATGCGGTCGAGCGAGGCAAGCGACTGCGGCACGTTGAAGTTCCGCGACGGCACCTTGTGGCCATCCCAGTTCGCCTTGGTATGCACGGAGTCGCCGGTCAGAAGGATCGCGCCGGTCTTGGGCAGGCGCACCAGCAGGTTTTGATGACCCGGCGAGTGGCCGGGCGTCGAGATCAGCACAACGCTGCCGTCGTGGAAAACGTCGTAGTCGCCCTCGGCCGTAATGACTTTCTGGGCGGGGTCGAAGCGCGGCTTGCCGCCGGGCAGCTTCCAGTCGTATTCGGCCTTCTGCACCACGAGCGTCGACCCCGAGAACAGCGCGAGATTTCCGACGTGATCGGGGTGCGAATGCGACAGCACGAGGTAGGTAATGTCGGAGGGCTTCAATCCGAGTTCGGCAAGCTCGCTGGTGAGCGTTCGCTTAACGGTCCACAGGCCGACCTGGCTCTTGAATCCGTTGGGCATCGCGGCAATTTGATCGCCAAGCCCGGTGTCGAACAGCAGCCAGCCATCGCGGTGCTTGATGAGATAGCACGTCACTGAGAGCGCGCCGGGCCCGGTTGCGCCCGGGGTAAACTCCGACGCGTTGTCGAGCGCGATGTCTCCGCAGTAGAGCACGTACATGCGCTCGATGCCGGATTTGCCGGCCGGCTGCTGCGCGAACGCCCGCGGGCCGACGAATGCCACCACGAGTGCCAGCACGGCGGCAATGAAGATCGGTCTCTTTGTCATTGGCGTTTCCTCCTTCGACTTGTTGTTTGCTGCACCCTTCGACTACGGCTCCGGTTTTTTCATGCGGAAATTCGCAAGGATGGAACATCCACGTTGAGAATCAAGAGTTTGACGACGCGGAAGTTTCATGGCCCGCCTCTACATCACTGCCACCTGCATCCGAAAGGATGCCATATGGCTGCTTGCAGCTAAAGCTGTCGCCGACGCGGACATGCTTGGATAGGCGCTTTTGACCCCGTGCCGACATGCGCTGACGGAGCTTGGCGTCCTCGCCAGATGTGTCTTCGCCGCCGATCATGCAGTCGCGGGCCGGCACCGGTTGGGTCCGCGCACGGATGAAACGAAGGATTTTCCGTGGCCGAAATATCACAGCCAAACAGTCTCCTCCGATGTAGGATTCGCTTCGGGTTGGGGGAAAACCCATGAAACGTGCCTCCGTGATCGTTGTTGCCATGCTGGGGCCGCTTGGCGGTTCGGCGGTCGCCGCCGATATGCCGACGCCGTACTTCAAGGCTCCGCCGCTCCCCGTCGTGCCGGTCTATACGTGGACCGGCGTCTACGTTGGCGGCAACGTCGGATACGGCTGGAGCGACCCGCGGACGACGGTTGGCGGAACTTGGACCACAATTGCCTTTGCGGATCTAGGAGGCATTCCCTCAACCCTGCTCTTTGCCGATTCGAATAGGACGAGCCTGAAGGGCGTCAACGGCGGCGGCCAACTCGGCTATATTTACCAGATCAATTCGCGTTGGCTGATCGGCGTCGAAGCTGACTTGCAGGCGGCCCACCAACGCGGAAACAATGCGTTTGGCGATACGGCATCGGGCAGCAACTGTGTCCTTGCGGTGTTTCCGCCTCTGGCATGTGCAATTAGCGCCCCCGTTAGCCTGATGGCTGCAACGGCCACTGAGGCGAGGATTAATTGGTTCGAAACGTTGCGCGCGCGCGCTGGCTTTTTGGCTACCGACAGGTTTCTCGTTTACGCAACCGGCGGCTTGGCTTATGGCCGGGTCGAGATGTCCGGCACGTCCGCGCCGACAGGAACTTTTACCAATCTTGTCGCGGGTACTACTGTTGCCCCGCCCATTCCTGGGACCTTTGCTGTTGCCAAGACCAATCTCGGTTACAGCGTTGGCGGCGGCGTGGAGGGTCAGCTCGCGCCCTTCCCGTCGCGCTGGACCTGGAAACTCGAATACCTGCACCTCGACCTTGGATCGCTTAATGCGAATGTAACGTCAGGTAGCGGTGGTCTCTTTACTGCCACTGCATCGACGACTGTGCGCACGCACTTCTTGGACGATATCCTTCGCGTTGGGCTGAATTACAAATTCGCTGGCTAGCTTTGCCGCGTCGAAAATCGGTCGACGATGGAACGGCTGCAGGCCTACGTGCGCGACGCACGAGGAGCAAACGACGTGCACACGCGCTGCGCTGTGCTCGTGACGGTGTAGTATCCAGAGCCCGGTTCCCACGCAGCCCCAACCGCGACAGGCTTCGTCCACCAATCGCGGGGGTTAGCGATGCGACGGCGGCAATTCATTGCAGGTGTGGCGGGGACGGTCGCTTGGCCAGTGCTCGCGCGGGGCCAGCAGGGTGAGCAAGTACAGCGGTCGGAGCGCTATTTGGTGGATCTGGCTCAGGCGACCAGACGTCTGGTTTGCCGCATTCGTGCGGCGACTCGACGGACTTGGCTGGAAGCAAGAGCACAATCTTTGCATGCCGCCATCAATTCTGTCGCGCATTGATTGAGTGCTTGAATGAACCGACGCACCTTCATACCGGGTCTTGGAAGTGCGGTAGCTTGGACTGTGGTGGTTTCGGGGCAACAACCTGACCGCCCGATCCCTATCGGGGTATTAATCACCTATCGGGGTATTGATCAATAGTACCGAGTCCCAAAAAGAAATACAGGATCGCCTCAACATACTTAGGGAGGCGCTCAAGGCACCTTCATCGCGGGGGTGGAGTTCGGATAATATTGGGCCAATGCCCGGCCGACATGCACCCGAGCGCGATTGGTTCTCACAATTGGTTTGGCTACCTGGACGTTGGTGATGTCGATGGCTTGCACGCTGATTTTACTGCGCGTGGCGCGGTCTGCTCTGCGCCCAAAGATAGCCACCACGGAATGCGCGAGATTGTCGTAAGCATAATTGACGGGCACAGGCTCGTGTGTGGGCAGCCATCGAAACGAACCTGATTGCGGCCACAGAGGGGGCGGAGCCCCCACTTCGTTCGAATGCCTGATTTCGCTAACCAGATTATTGGACATTACGAGAAGCACGCCGCCGCGTGGGACGGCGATCGTCAGAACAGCAATTGGAACGACAAAATCTGGCACGACCGTTTCATCGGCAGATTAGGCAAGGGCGCTCAGGTGCTGGACCTCGGCTGTGGTCCCGGGCGACCAGTTGCGCAGCACATGCTCGAGCAGGGATTGCGCGTGACAGGCGTCGATTCATCGCAGGCCATGATATCGTTTTGCCGTGAGCGCCTCCCCGATCAAGAATGGATTGTCGCCGATATGCGGCGATTAGCGCTTGGTCGGCGCTTCGATGGCATTCTTGCCTGGGACAGCTTCTTTCACCTCGATCACGACGACCAACGGCGAATGTTTACGATTTTCGCCGAGCACGCCTACATCGGCACGGTACTGATGTTCAATACAGGGCCACAACTCGGTGAGAGTGTGGGCGAGTACAAGGGCGACCCGCTTTATCACGCAAGCCTGTCATCCGCTGAATATGAAGCGCTCATCGCGCGTTTCGGGTTTCGCGTACTTGAACAGGCGACGAATGATGCGCAGGCAGGAGGGCGAACGGTGTGGCTCTGTCAACGCAATGAGTGGGGTGATGTCGCTTAATGGCCCGGCTCTGCCGTACAAAACGCCGCCGATGACGGAAGCTATCGGAGGATAAGCGGATAAGCTGCCGCCAGATGCAATGCAGCGCTCGGGTGAAGATGACCCTGAGCTAACCTCGCGCCTGGGTGTCAGCGCGGCAAACGGCGGCGCGCGGGTCGGGTCGCTGAGAGCGTCAGACTGCTGGACGTTCGGCTCGGATGTTCGCGGCAACCCGTGTTCGCTCTCTCACTGCCGCGTGTCCCGATTTCTCAATATCCAGCTGCGCCTGTCGGCCTTGCGCATCCTTGAGCGATCCGTCCATCACAAAGATGACGCCGATCCACGATGCGCCGAAATTGGCAAAAAACAAGATCAGAAACACCACAAGGCTTGCCGCCGACGAAAAATGGGTCTCGACCCAGTATCCGATGCCCACGGCGACGGCCGCGCCGATCAAGACAAAAACGACATAAAGTAGGAGAGCTTTCATTGGGGGGTCCCGTCTGAGCTTAGAAACGATCCTTACCCCGACATGCGTCGGCGCAATTAGAAACTCAGTTTTCTTGAGAGGTCCAGGCGCATTGCGGAGGCGCCACAGCCAGCCTAACAGGTCGAGCGTCAAGTTGACAGCAATAATCTGGCAGATGCGCTCGAGACTAGCGCCGGCGCTGACGCAGCGGCCGTAATCCGCTGCTTCGATCGCAAAGGCGTTTGATGCCATCAGACGTGCAGCTGATCTTGCGCGGACGGCCTATTCTCATATCGGTGATGATGGCCGACGCTACGCGGTCGGACACCTCACAGCGGCACACTGAACGGCCAGTCCAGTATGCCCCAGGCTTGGCATTTGAAAATGGCGAGATATCCGCACTGGTCGGCCATGAACGAAATCTAACCGAGAGCCTCGTCAGTTTCCGCTCGGCCGTGCTATCGGCGCTCGGACTTTGCAGAATCGGTCGCCGCGGCGATCAATCACAGCAGCTGTTATCAGTCTGGAAGGGCCGGCGATGCCAATTGCGGTCCGCAATTTTTCTCGACCATCCGGCACTTCTGCGGCAAAGGACATGCATTATCCACCTCTTGGAGGGGCCGAGACGTGTCGGGTCATCGCGGAATCCATCCATGAATGCGGCAATGATTGCGGGCTATAACACGCTGGGGCTCACGCTGTTTCGGGCACTGGCGCAATCCGACGGCAATGTCGTCGTGTCGCCGCTGTCGATCGGGATGACGCTGGCGATGGGATTTGCCGGCGCCGCGGGCGAGACCGCGGACGAAATGGCGCGCACCCTCGCCTTCGACGGCGCCCGACCCGATCTCTTCGCGGCCAACGCCGAACTCCTGCGCCACTACGCCGAAACGAGCGCGCCGGAAGCGGCCCGCGTGCGCCTCGCCAATGCGCTGGTCCTGACGCAGCATGGCGAGGCCGTCGCCAAGGCATATCGGGACCTGCTGGCGGGGAGCTTCGCGGCGGAAATCTTTGCCGGCGATATCGCGCGCATCAATCAATGGGTCGCGCAGAGGACCGAGGGCAAGATCGAGCGCGCGCTCGACAGCCTGCCGCAGGACGATATCGCCGTGCTGTTCAACGCCATCTATTTCAAGGCGCCGTGGGCAACGCCCTTCAATCCGGCCTCGACTCGCACCACGGGCTTCCTGCGCGGATATGACGACGATCTCGAGAAGATCGAGATCGAGGTCAAGATGATGGATGGGAGCGGGGACCACGTCATCGCCGGCGGCCCGGGATACCGGGCGGCGCGGCTCCCCTACAAGACCACCTCGCTCGGCATGATCGTCGTGCTGCCGGACGAGGAGTTCGGGCCCGAGACGGTGCTGGAGTCCTTCGACCTCGCCGAGCTCGCGCGGGTGCGCGCCGAATTGGCGCGCGCGGAGCCCTCGCACGTCACGCTGATGCTGCCGCGCTTTCGCGCCCGCACGCAATCGTCCCTGAGGCCGTCCCTGGAAGAGGCCGGAATGACGCTTGCCTTCGACTGGACGCGCGCCGATTTCAGCCGCATGACCGAGCGGCCGCCGGCGGAGATACCCGTCGCCGTCACCGACATCGTGCATTGCGCGATGATCGATGTCGCTGAGGAGGGCACCGAGGCAGCCGGCGTGACGCTGAAATACTTCCACATCGGCGGCATACCGCCGAGCTTCATCGTCGACCGTCCGTTCCTGTTCTTCATCGTGGACGACGCGACCGGCGCGATCCTGTTTCAGGGCAAGATCGTCGATCCAACGGCGTGATCGCGGAGCGCAAGACACATCGCAGGGTTGATGCGCGGGACTTGATCCACATCAAAGCGCGCTTTCGTCCGTGAGTTAGTCTTCCGCCAGGAAGACAGCGGAGGCTCAGAAGACAGCGGAGGCTCACATGAGATTCGCGTCTGTTACATGCGGTCTATTGGTTGTCGCTCTCGCCGCATGCATTTTCGTTGTCGTGTTCGTTCTGCTCAATCCTCCAGTGCCGACGAGTGCCGCGGGTAGTCAGAGCTTCGGCGCCAGGCGCCAATAGCTTCACATCCCAGCGCCGCTGACGAGATCAGACATCGCACCTCGCATCTTTTGGTGAAGCGGCATTCGGGGACTACCGCCGCTCCAATGAGAGAGACCGCCCCTCTGACGTTGGCGTGAGTTTGCGCAAAGAAACTTACGCAATATCGGTTCGTCGCCGCAATTTTCACCAAGAGAATGTCGATCGCTCATCCCACTTGACTGACTGGACCGTGCTTTCCGCGAGCCTGCGCGCGACGTCGAGCCATTTTCTCGCGTGCGGTGCGCTCAGGCACGGGGCGAAAGAGAAAGGCGAACGACGGTGACGCCAAAGATGAAATTTCTGCTGTCAGCAATCGCTATTGCGGGCGCGGTGATGTGCGATGCCGCTGCGGCTTCCGCCCAGACGGCAACAACGCGTCCCAATTATCGGCGCTATTACAGCGGCCCGAAATACTCGGCCCCATACTCACCGAACTACGACTACAGCGGGCGGGACCCAGCCAGCGTGCCATACAACTACCGTGGCTACGCCGATCAAGGCTACGCTCCGCCGGAGCGCGGCGGTCAAGCGGGCAACTTCTGGTGAGGGCGGGGAGTCGTGCCGCTAGCGAGATCTGCTGCGGCGTCGTGTTCTTGCAATCGTTTCACGCCTCCGCGTCCGCTTCAACCGCTCAGCACAAGACTCGGAGACGTCGTCCCGCCGATTCGTTCAGCGACCGCGGGCGATGAAATCAAGTATCTCCCGGCCAAGATACTCGTCGGGAGTATTGAAGGCGAGTACCTCGGAGAGATGATTGTGACCCCTGAGGCGCACGAAGCGCGGGCATGTGCCATCGTGCTCGCACAGCGCGGAAAATAATTCGGCGCCACGCACATCCAAGCCCGGATTGTCGTATTCGGTCACGACAACAAACACCGGAACGCGGGCTCCATCGCGGATGTGATTGATGGGTGAGCGGTTGGGATATTGAGTCACATCATCGCCGAAGTAGGCCTGCATGTTGCGCCCATTGGGGTCAGTCGGGTCGTAGTCGACCCGGTAGCGGCCGCTGATGAGGACCGCGCCTGCGATGCCCGGCCCACCGGGCGGCTGCAACGATTTGTCGAAGGCATAACCCGCGACATGGGTCGCGCCCGCCGAATGCCCGATCAAAATGATCCGGTTGGGATCGCCGCCGAACTGGATCGCGTTGGCCTTGGCCCACGCGACCATGCCGCCGACGTTCTTGGCGCCGGCCGGCCATTTCGCGGCTGGCGCCAGCGGGTAAGTGGCGTTGATGCCAAGCATGCCTTGGCGCGCGAACCAGGTCGCGATGTTGCCATAGGCCTCCCCGGCGCCGTCCTTATCGCCGCGCACATAAGCGCCACCGTGTACGAAGATGACCACAGGTGCGCCCGATCGCGTGGTTGGCCGGTAAACGTCGAGAACCTGACGCGGGTCTTCGCCGTAGGCTTGATCGCGGACGATCGTCACTCCATCTTTTGGCGCCGCCTTGAGCAGGGGCTGGAACGCCTCGATGGTAGCCGGAATGGTCTTGCCGATGTCCTTCTGGAAAACCGGGCCGATCTGCGCGAGCGTTTCCTGGAGATAGGGCGGGAGCTTTTCCACTTGCGCACATGCGGGAATGACCGCGAACAAGCATGCTGCGACACACGTGAAGTTCCGAATCATGGTCTGGCGCATTTCGCATCACTCCTTGCGATAGGCCGAACTGTATCTGCTGCGGCTTCCTGACGTTGCCCAATCTTCTCGGCGATCAGGCCTCGCCGTCAAGTGCGGCATGCGCGAATTGAGTTTCAATTGCGCGGTCGAGATCACCCTCGTATTATCGACAAAAAGTTGCCGGCTAGGCTGGTCATGCGGCCTATGCTAATTTGAAGTCATTCAACAGGCGGTTTGGGTTTGCGCCAGCCGGCCGCCGTGAAGGCGGGCGCGCGGAACTTGCATCATGATCAATATCAAGGTGAATGGAGCCTCGCATCAGCTTGATGTCGAGGATGACACGCCGCTGCTCTGGGTGTTGCGCGAGGAGATCGGGCTCACGGGCACGAAATTCGGCTGCGGCATCGCGGCCTGCGGCGCCTGCACCGTGCACGTCAACGGCGAGGCCATGCGCTCCTGTTCGGTGCCGATCGGCAGCGTGGACAGCGCCGAAATCACCACCATCGAGGGCCTTTCGCCGGACAGCCGGCACCCGGTACAGCAGGCGTGGCTGACGGAGCAGGTCCCGCAGTGCGGCTACTGCCAGTCCGGCCAGATCATGGCGACGGCGGCCTTCCTCAAGACCAATCCGAACCCGAGCGACGCCGATATCGATTCGAACCTCACCAACATCTGCCGTTGCGGCACCTACGAGCGGCTGCGCCGCGCTGTGCATCGCGCTGCAGCCCTGATACGCGCATGAGACGGGAGGACATCGCAATGACCACGCTCTCCCGTCGCACGTTCATCACCACCGCGCTGACCGCAACCGGCGGCTTTGCACTCGGCGTCGGCATCGGCGGCCCCGCCGACGCGGCGAGCCTCAGCGTCCGTCCGTGGGGCGATGAGGCCAAGCGCTATCCCGGCGAAATCAATGCCTGGGTCGTGATCGAGCCCGATGACACCGTCATCATCCGCTACGGCCGCGCCGAGATGGGGCAGGGCAGCTTTACCGCCCTGCCGCAGATTTTGACGGAAGAGCTCGAATGCGATTGGGCTTTCGTCAAACCGGAATATGCCTCCGCCAATCGCAATTTCCGAGAGAACAAGGTCTACGGCAGCCTCTCCACCGGCGGCAGCCGGGCGGTGCGCGAGACCGGCGAAGTCGTCCAGCAGGCGGGCGCAAGCGCACGTGAACGGCTGATCGCGGCGGCCGCGAAGCGATGGGACGTGTCGGCCTCCGAGTGCGCGGCAGCGATGAGCAAGGTCACGCACAAGCCGACCGGCCGGACGTTCCGTTTTGGCGAACTCGCGGTCGATGCGGCCGCGATCAAGCTCGACAAGGAGCCGGCGCTCAAGAAGCCGGATCAGTACAAGTTCATCGGCCGGCGGCTGGCGCGTCTCGATGTGCCGCTCAAGATCAACGGCTCGGCGAAGTATGGCATCGATCTCGAGGTGCCGGACATGGTCCGCGCCGCGATCATCAAATGCCCCGTGTTCGGCGGCACGGTGAAATCGGTTGACGAGAGCAAAATCGCGGGGCGCCGCGGCGTCCTCCGGGTGGTCAAGCTCAAGGACGCCGTCGCGGTGGTGGCGGATCGCTTCTATCGCGCGCAGACTGCGCTCAATGACCTGCCGATCGAGTGGGATGTCGGCCCCGCCGGCGCGACCAACAGCGAGCAATTCCGCAAGGAGTATCTCGAAGTGCTCGATCAGAAGGGCGTCGAAGCGCGCCACGACGGCAACATCGATGCCGCGATGCCGACGGCCGGCAAGGTGATCGAGGCGACCTACGAGGTGCCCATCATCGCGCACGCGCCCATGGAACCCCTCAACGCCATCGCGCACGTGCAGGCAGATCGCGTCGACGTCTGGGTCGGCACACAGAACGCCGACCTCGCCCTGACATTTGCGGCACGCGCATCCGGGGTGAAGCCCGAGAATGTGTTCATCCACAATACCTTCTCAGGCGGCGGCTTCGGCCGGCGGCTCGGGCCGGATGAGGTTGCGCAGGCGGTCGGGGTTGCCAAGGCCGTCGGCAAACCGGTGAAGCTCCTTTGGACCCGTGAGGAGGAAATTCGCCAAGGCCGCTACCGCACGCAGGCCGCGATCCGCTTTAAGGCGGGATTTGCGGCCGACGGAAGCGCGATTGCGCTCGACATGCGCAATTCGGCGGGCAGTTCCAATCCTGCCAACGTGCGCAACGGCCTCGACCCGCAGACGATGCAGGGACTGGTCAACACGGCTTACAAGCTGCCGAACTTCCGGCTCGTCTCGATCCTGAAGAACACGCACGTGCCGCTCGGCCCGTGGCGCGCGCCCGGCCATTCGCAGAACGTGTTCTTCATGGAGAGCTTCATCGACGAAATGGCGCATGCCGTCGCCAAGGATCCCGTAGCGTTGCGGCGGGAACTGCTGGCCCATCGTCCCGACTTCCAGCAAGTTCTCGATCTGCTGGTCGAAAAGGGTGATTGGGGTAAGCCGATGCCGCGCGGCAAAGGACGCGGCATCGCCATTCACGAAAGTTATGATTCGATCGTCGGCATGATCGCCGAGGTCGCGGTGACGAACGGCGACGTGAAAGTCGACCGCGTGGTCATCGTCTGCGACTGCGGTGTCGTCGTGAACCCGCGCGGCGTCGAAACCCAGCTCGAAGGCGGCATGATCTACGGTCTGTCGGCGGCGTTGTTCGGCGAGATCACGGTCAAGAACGGCCGCGTCGAGCAGGGCAACTTCGATACCTATCCGGTGGTGCGCTACAAAGAGGCGCCGAAGACCGAGGTCTATATCTCGCCCACCCCGGGCAAGCGATGGGGTGGCGTCGGCGAGCCCGGCGCGACCATGATCCAACCTGCGGTGACGAACGCGATCTTTGCCGCGACCGGCAAGCGCCTGCGCTCGCTGCCGATTCGCAAGCAGGATCTGAGCGGAGCGGCGTAGGCGACATTCGTACGGTACAGCGGCCGGGCTTCACCGGCCGCTGTTGCCATGAGCGAGTTGACTTGCTGTCGGCTATCGGTACGTGGCTGCGGTATTTCTGCTCACGCCCGAACGAGACCACATCGACGAAGGACCTGCTGCGTGAATCCGGCGGGCCTTTGGCTTTGCATAACAGCTTTTTCGCGCGCACAGCGATCGAGCGCTGCCAGGCTGAAATCCGGTCTTCGTCGGCTCTTGCAGTACGAACCGAACTCTTCAGGAGAGACTTCAACCTGAACGAGGCTCACGCCGCGCCCATCCGCCCTGACCTTTCCGCGCTCTCTCACCCGCAGCCACATGCCGTAATCTTGCGGTAGCTCGGTGGTCACCAAGATCCTGAACGCACGATAGTCATCCTCTCCTATCGCGGCGACGTATTCGATGCTCATGACAGTTCCCCGACGCGAGACGCTTGAGTCAAGTCCGATCACATTCCTGATCACACGCGGGTTTTCCGGCTCTTATATGTCGCAACGATGGAGCCACGATGATCCTCACGTCAGATCGGTGGAAAAGCCGATGGAACTCCGATCCGGCTCGGCGCAATCGTGATCCGTCTTCATTTTTCGCGGCAGATCGGTACCTTTCGCGAGAAACCCTGCGATGCGATTTTAAAATGAATTGATTGGAACCCGAGTTGAGGAAACCCGGTTTCAATGTCGGATATCTGCCTCAGGACGAGTGAGGCACGACGTGATCGACGGGAAGATGGTAGTATTCGATCGGGCTTTTTTCGAAGCCTATCGCTTCGACGGCTCAGTTCGGGCGTTCTTCGCATCAACAACCTTCCGCGCGATTATCGCGGATAATCGGACCACTAGCTCCCGCAGTTCCCTATTTTCCTTGCGAAGCGTGTCCAGTTCTTCTGCTGTTGATTGGAACTTCGTGCTTGCGTTGATGCCGTCAAGCAGATCGCGCAGCGGGTGGACGCTTGCCATCGCCGATGCCCCTCCGTTGGCCCCATAGGCCACCAACCCGGCAAAAGCGAACCTGTTCCAACACTGAGTTAAAAATATGAAATTGCGAGACAAGAAAAGTAATTATCTACTCCTCAATTAAAAAAATGTTTGCTGCCCTCACTTCTGTACCGCAATGACGACGACGGTATTTCTATTTATGGGCCGGTGAGTTTCCGCAAAACCAACTCCGCTCTTGGAACTCGACGATCTTGCATTGTTAGTTATCCAACCCCGCGGGCTAACCCGTGAGAAATGAGTGTATCTCGCCAAGCGAGTTGAAATAGCAGAGGTGGTTGGTCGGCGTTTCGGTCGACTCGGGCGCGCGAAGCCGAATCACGGAGGTATCCTCAAGCGGCCGGAGATAGAGCCTGCGGCCGCGCGGTTCGATGCGATAGCCGTGCTTGGCGGCGACGCGTTCAACCGCTTCGAGATACGTCCTGGGGAGATCATCTTCGGGAAAGACATGACGCTGTTCGGCCGCCTCGACGTGTTCGCTCATGCGCACTCCTTCAGAGATGTCGGCGCTATGAATCAAATCGTCGATGACGAAAATGAGATCACATTGCGATCGTGTGCAACTTCGACTTTGGATGCTTAACCGTTCGCCATCCGATCTTGATCGAGGCAAGTTAGTACCCGTGTGCGACGGACGCGTTGAATTCGAAGCATGCCGGGATTGAAGTCATCGATGCTGACAGCTCGTCGGCTGGCCTCTCTGAGCGTGCTGTATCCTGGCGCTGATCTGATTCGCCGCGACACCGCCGAGTGCTACCGCCGATGCCGCCACCTATCCTGGTTCCTGCAATGGCAGTGGCAATTGCATCTCGTGCAACGCGCTCACTCGGGACAGGGCGAAGGCGCGCACGAACCCTCGCCGCTGATGTAGAAGGCGCCGCAGCTTGTACCCCAGATGGTCCGGGAGTTGTGCGTTCCATGCTCGACGCAAATTCGGCGCTAGTGGAGGGTCACGTTTCGGCCGAACCGCTCCAACAAATGCTGCCAGTAATTTTGGGAGCGCGCGAAGCGCTCGGCACCCTGCAACTCGGCGGCGCAGCGCGTGTCCAGCAGTGGGTGATCCTCGTCGTCATCGTCGTTCCCGATGAAATAGACCACGGTCCTGCGCAGAAGCCGAGCGCTGATGTCCGCCATGCTCGACCGGCTGGCATAGGGATTGAGGTTTTCGAGACCGTAGCCGTAGGTGTTGTATTTCGGACAAGAATTGACAACGGACGAAGCTGGGACCCCGAGCCTTCCGGACGGCGACACGCGTTTGTCATCGAAATACAGGTAGCTCGATGGGTTCGACGCGAGATAGCGGAACGCAATACGCCTGCCCTTTGAATTGATGACGTCTTCGGCGGGGCTCAAAGCTGCGTAGCGTTGGGTGAACTGTCCGCCGGCGGAGTTTCCCATGATGACAACTTCGCGGATCGACGGGTAACGTGCCGAGAGGTCGAAGATGATCTGATCGAGTACTTCGAAAGAGCTGATCCGCTTTGCGCCTGATGACGGGTCGCCCCATTTCCAGCTCTCTCGCCAGAACAGCATATCGTCGGGCAGCTTGTGCGCTGCATGATCGCGATCATTGAGGAATTGAGGAACAAATAGCAGCGTGTCCGGCCGGTTGATGACTCCCAGGGCATCCTGAACGCCGCGCGCGAGCGTTACCTTGCGGTGCATACCGTGAATGAGGACGATCAGCCTTGTGAAGTTGGCGGGACGATCCACCGCGTGGTTCGACTCGTAGGGCAGGAGCATTTGGCTTCCGCCGACGTTCAGCGTCCACGTGTTTGAGCCGATGTGTCTCACGACATCGTCAGACCTCTGTCGCTCGCTTCGGCCAAAACGGTCTGGACCCGTGGCGCGGCCCCACGCTTTCGCGGAAGGAGGACACAGCCCGGTCGCCACGAGTGTGGCCAGCGCTGCGACAGTGACGATCGACTTGTGCGCGTTCATGACGGTACCTCTCGACTGCTAGCGCTCAATTCGGCGACGAGCTGACTTTGCAGCTCCACTCCTTAGCCACAGGAGGTTTGATCGGCTTTTGCGCGTCCCATCATGCTTCGTCTGCTCTTGCAGACAGATAAATGTGCCGGAAGGCGGTCATGAAACGGATGCGATCGCTCGGAAGATCGGCGATCGGTGCCTTTTTTGCGAGTGTTTCGGTCAGTCGGTCAAGCTCGCGGATGAGTTCGACGATTGGAGCCGCGCCCGCCTGCAGGCCGGCGAGTATCTCAGGATCGGCACGATCTTCTCGGCGGAAGCCGGCACGGCTGACCTTTCGCGCGGCAGCGGCCGCCTGAACGAGGACGTTGCGGGCAGCGTCTGATGACACCGTGCTTGGTTCCGACATAGCCGTCGACAACGACTGCCGGATGATCCGGCGCAGCTGATCGGTAATCGGCTCATCATCAGCGGGGGACATCAGTTCGCGCGCAGAAGGTCCGACGATCGCCGTTGCGGCCTCGGCGCCTGCAAGATGGGCGAGAAGAATGATGGCTTCGGTCGCTCCCGTGTCCATCAGTGCGGCCAACGCAGCGAGACATTCAAGATTGAGTTGATTGCGAACGTCGACGTAAGCCGTCGTGCAGTTGGTGTAAGCCGCATCGTCGAGCTGCACCGTTGCTTGAGCAATTGCCTCGCCGGCGTCAACTCGTTTGCGCAATCGCGCGACGATCGAGGCTTGCGCGGCGCCAAGCACATCGGCGCGCAACAAGGTCAGCCAGAACGCAACGTCGAAGCGCTCATCGCCGGAAAGTCCGTCCTTCCAGGCGGTACCTTCATTCTCCTCGCCGTCCGCTTCGGCTGGGATTTCGTCCTCGTCTCGGCCGCCCAGATAGTTGAACAGCCATTGTTGCTCTTTGCGCGTGAGCCACTTTACGCGGTTCGCCGGCGCGGAGATCAGGGAAGCGAGAGGGGATCGCCATAATTCGATGGTGGCATCCCGCCCTTCGATGCGATCGCTGAGGAAGGCATCAGCTTCCGTTGCCAATCCCTGGCTGACGGCATCTTCCAAATGTCTTGCGGCGGCTGCATCGCGTAAAGCGTTCCGGTAACGCAGCATGGTGCACGCCAATGAGCGATAAAGCCGAAAGCCATCGATCCTCTCGTCATTGGATTCCGCGGTGGCGATCCAGAACGCCAGGATAGCCTCATCGTCGATCGCTTCCGGCGCGATGCGCCCCCTATTTGCGAGGAAAGCCCGGATTCGCTGCGCCTGAAGAAGATGGTTCGCGCTCTCGAGCCTCTCGCCGAGCCACCCACTCAAGGCAGCATGCAACGATCTTGCTATCTCGTTAGCGGTGCT
Source organism: uncultured Alphaproteobacteria bacterium (assembly GCA_963787675.1). Taxonomy (GTDB): domain Bacteria; phylum Pseudomonadota; class Alphaproteobacteria; order Rhizobiales; family Xanthobacteraceae; genus JAJPKK01. The sequence goes on from CAWBDV010000007.1 coordinate 158,184, forward strand.
TGTCGGAACATCCGGCCTCAGCAGCGGCGCAAGGACATCGGCGACCGCGGCAAAGCCCAGCGAGTTGTGGAGGAAGTCGAGCAACGCTGCGAGCCGCGGCATCTGGCCGTAATCGATGTCAAATGCTCCGCCGTCAGGCGCCGCAAGCTCCGTCTCGCAGAAACGCACACCGTTTTCCGAGAACTTAGCGATGCCGGTATGGAGCCTCCCCTCCGCTGCGGCCCTCTCGAGCAGTTGCCGAAACTGTCGCGCGCGCAAGACAGTCAAGCGGACGTAAAGGAACCGGATGTAGTCGCCGCCGTCCGTAATCGCCATCAGACGCGCCAACCGCACGACACGCCGAACCCCGCCGCCAAGCTGCGCGCTACGGTCGGTGACCCAGCGCCGCAATGCGACGCCGTCGGCTGGAGGACACCAAGGCGCGCCGGCGGCATCCTCCCGCTCCAGCGTCATCGCCAGTGCATCCGCAACGTCTTGCGCACTCGGCGAACCGGCCATCATCATCCCTCAATTCCGTGAATTGCAATGAGGGGACATTCGTTTTGCCTCTGGCCAATCTGGCATATTCTGTCTGGCGTCAAAACCGGCGGTCAGCGACCTCATGGGCAAAAGTGCTTCAAACCCGTTGTGGAGAAAGGATGGCTGAGACGGTTTCCAGGAATCGGCACAACTCTCAGTCGCAGGTTATCGGATGCTACACAGCGGCAGTTGGATGATGGCTGCGAGTGATCTTCAGTCGGCGGCCACCGGGGCACAATGACGATGACGGATTTTGATAACGATATCGTAGCGCGGGCCGACAGGCTCTATGCAGCTCGGTCGGCTCTTGCCGAGGCGTCGCCCCCTGAACGCCGCCTGGGAATTGCGGACATCGTGCAGTTCCTCAATGATCCGGGGCGTTCCCTGTCGATCGAGGAGCAGCGGGCGCTGTTTGCCGATCCGCGGCTGCGGGCAGACTATCGCCGGCTCAAGACACAGGCTGCTGTGGCGCAGATTCCCATGTTAGCGGCCGCAAGCGCGGGCGAGGTCACTTCCCGACGCTTCGAGGGGGGTTCCCTCTCTATCCATCCATCCCGCGTTCCGGGCCAAGTTTACGTCAGGCTGCAGTTCAGCTGGCCAGCGGGTTCGGCACGATCGCTGCTCCTCGAGAGCAATAGTGGAGAAATTGCCAAGCGCTCTCTACCCTCCGCCGACCCTCAGGGCGAGGTCATGATCGTATTGGATGAAAAAATCCCTTCGGATGCGGGCTTCCTGCGTTTAATCTCTGACCCGACTTCGACTGGGACATTTCTTCTTTAAGTGAACCTTCGTTCTGGAAAATCGGCGGTTGGCACATTTCCAGTTTTTTAAGCCGCATGCCCGTTGATGCAGAGAAGCTGCGCGTTCTGATTCCGACAACGAGCGGGACCGTCGAGGTGCTGCTGTTGACGGAGGAGGATCCGTCAATTCGCCGCTCGGTGGCGTGCATCGCCGGGACAACGGAAACCGCCGATATCGCGGCGGCCTACAACGCCTTTGTGACCCGTCCGACTGGCATCATCGAAGAACTTTTCGGTCACCCCTGTTATCGCCTGGATGTATCAGGGCCGATAGATGCCGGCTCCAGCTGGCAGCTTGGCATTCTCATCTCCCATGCATTGCACGCCGTCGACCGGCTCGCGCAGGAGAAGGACACGCACGCCAGTGTGATTTGGGCCACCGGCAGTGTGCGGCCGGTCGATCTCACGGTCGGCCCCGTAAGCCACATCCCCGAGAAGATCGCGAACTCGATCGATCGCCTCAAGCTGGAGGCTGCGGCGGCTCGGCGCGTGGTGATGGCGATCCCAAATCAGAACGCTCTGAATATCACCGCAGATCAGCGAGATGGTCTTGCCGCGACCGGCGTCGACATCGTCGAGGTCCCCCACGCGCAATACCTGTTTCAAAGACTTGGAATTGTACTGCCGAACGAGCCGCGCAGGGGTGCTGCGGATCGGGCCGCCCTGCGAAAGGCTTCTGCGCCGAGTAGAAGCCTTCATATCTGGGGAGCAGCAAGCGCCGCTGCACTTGCGTTGTTCGGGCTGACGGCGGCAGCCACGTGGTTCATAGATCGTCTTCCGCCCAAGACAATTCCTGATCAGGCTGCGGCCCGGCCGTCGGCGCCAAACGAACGATTAGCGCTCGTGCCGGAGATGGTACCTTTTATTTCTGATCGCGACCGGACCACGATCCGCGCCACCTATATGTCGGCGGCGGACCACAAGGCGCTTGCGGTCAGTTCGCGAAGGATGGGTTTCGCGACCGCGCAGCCTAACGATCAACTGGCCAAAAGCGCCGCCTTGGCGGCCTGTCAGGCCGCGACGGATCGCGGACGGACGAAGCGGCCCAGCCAATGCGAACTCTATGCGATGGGCACTGATGTCGTGTTCGGTCGAGGTCGGCCGCCGATGCCGCCGCAACCTTGGTTTGTTCGCGACCCATCGATCGAGCGACCTTTTGTGGTCGCCGACGTTCCTCTCATCCGTAGTCAATACAAGAGAACCATCGAGCGTTACGAATGGAGCCCCGTGTTCAAGGCGATCGCATTATCACCGACGGGAGTTTCGAGTATTTACACGAATATGGAGAGCGCGGAGGACGCTACTCGCAGCGCGCTGGAACGCTGCGGATATCACGCCGGCGTCGCCTGCATGGTCATTGCCCTCGATGATAATTTTATCGTTCCAATCCCCAAGTCGATGAGAGTCGTCGGCTTCTATCATCCTGATGCGCTTGGCGCCGTCGCGCCGGAATTGCGGGAGGATGTTGCGCGGCGCCTTGGAAATGCTCCTCAAGGATGGAACGCGCTCGCGATCGGCGCCGGCGGACAGGTCGGGATCAAGCTCAATGCAACGTCAGAGCAATCGGCAATCGACGAGTCCGTCCAGCAGTGCAGCAAGCGTGACCGCCAGTGTCGGGTGGCCATTCTTGGACCTTTCCTGGTCGAACGCCAACCGGCGAAAGCTTCGAGTCCGCTCGCAGCGCCGGCACCCGCAGCGAGCGAGACCCAAACCTCGGACGATGCCGACGACGAGACACCTTGATTCAGGTGTCTGAAATCATCGTAGCATCTCGCTTCTGGCATCAGAGTAAAAAAGCCGGGCCTCGCGGCCCGGCAGTCGTCACGCGCTAATTCAAGGATGGCGCCGCGTCGGGCGCCATCCGCTGTCCTCGCTTCAGCTGCCGCGTCCGCGCAATGGCACGGGCGCAGGGGGCTGCTGCTCCTGTTCCTCGTTGCAGCCGCAATCCGGAGCCGGCGGCGGTGTGTAACTCGGAGGTGCCGGCCGGGGAGCCGGGTAGTACGTCGGTTGCGGCACCGGCTGCGGGACCGGGTAATAAGCCGGCCGAGGGACCGGATAGTACGTGGTCTGCGGGACCGGCCGCGGATAGTAGATCGGCCGCGGCGCCGGAAAGTACGTACGCTCGTTCGACACCGTCGAATAATTGGTGTCCCAGCGCCGATGCCATCGCCAGTAGTGCGGCCGGTCGTAGTTATAGTAGGGCCGGTAGTCGCTGTAGCGATTCCACTGGTGCCAGTAGTGTCCGAAGTGCCTCCAGTGATGGCCCCAATGGTAGGCATAGCGATGCCCCCAGTGGTGGCCATTGTGAAGGTAGTAGTGGCCCCAATGATAACCGCCCCAACGGTGACTGCCTTCGGTGGGCAAAGTGATGCCCCCAATGATGGCCGCCGTGAAGAAAGTGGTGGCCGCCATGATGGCCGAAGCCCTGATGGCCGAAGTGATGGCCTCCACCGTGGTGGCCGCCGCCATGATGACCACCACCGCCGCCGCCGTGGGCGTCAGCGGAGATTGGCGAGATCGCCGCCGGTCCAGCGACTGCGAGCGCGAACAGGAGGGGAGATCGAAGCGATCGGCCCAGTGTGCAATTGATACGGGTCATGGTGTGCTCCAAGGGTGTGTTGCCTGACTGGAGAGCGGATCGTTCCGTCTCCTCACCCGAAGACCACACGAGGTTTGACGCCTTTTCCGAACGCATTCGCGTTCTGGCCTCGAATCCTGCGATTCAGCCGTCACTTGATGCGCAGTTCTCTCACGGCGCCGACGGGCCCTGCGCCGTCTATCACTGGCGTTCGGGCGGGGCGCGCGCCGCGAGTCCGGCACTTTTGGGAAAGCGCAAGCTTATCGGCGGTTGAGTCCCATCAGATGCCGTGAAGGCCGCTCACCACGCGGACCGCTCAAGAGACCAATCCGAAAAAGCCGTCAAATCCTCTGTGGTCTCTCGGTGTGAGGACGGCCCTCACCATCTTTTGTCAGCCAACCAGGATCCAGGAGAACACCGTGATCAACCGTCTTCCCAAAATTGTCGGCGCAGCACTTGCGTGTATCGCTCTTGCGAGCCCGGCATCTGCGAAGTGCAAACAAGAGATTTGCACAAAAGTCCGCAACGATGGTTTGAGCGCCACCGTGCGGTTGACCACCGATTGGCCGGGCGCGAACTCACTTCAATGTCATCGCCCCGGGACAACAGGAGATCGAGAGCACCACAGACAAATTCTCTTTCGCTGTATCGCTGGGTGAAAAATACACCTACGCGGTACAGGCCTGCCGACAGGCCGATCCCTCGGCGCCGCCTTCATGCACGCCGTGGGCGAAATTTCGTTACAAGGCGAAGGAGCCCAAGAATCGGATGATGCAATCTTGAGTGCACTCTGTGCCGCCACGACCGCTCGCTCTGCGACATGGCGCGGCAGACGAATAGATCGCTATTCGCAGATGCACTTTGAGGCCGCCTCAGCAGGCGGCCTCATTAATTCGGAGTTCCTTCCATGAGGCGCGAAAGCAACGCCGCGACTGCAAGGCCATGAGTTTCCTCGCGCCACTCGACGCGTCACGCGGCTTTGTGAGACTTGCCGCTCGCGGCCCACGCCGCGTTGATCGCCTGGACCGAGCGTTCGATCGCTGACCACAGCGTGCCGATCTCGGCGGTACAATTGGGATCGGTGCTGACCTCGCCCGCGCTCGCGCCGACCGCAAGCGACGTCAGGAAGGCGGCACGTTGCGCGATTTGGCCGGACCACACCGGTATCGAGAGGCGCTCCAATTCGGTGCGCGATACCGCGACGGCCAGCGCCTCGCGTTGTTCGCGTTTGACCGGCGCGGAATTGATGACGACCGCATACGGCTTGTGCTGCTCGCGGCAGGTCTTGACGGTCTCTTGCACGGCGGCGATGTCGAAGAATCCGGGCCGCACCGGCACGAGCACCAGGGTGGCGAGGCGAATCGCCTCCTGCACCACGACCCATGTCGTCGGCGCCGTATCGATGAAGACCCAGTCGATGCCCGCCGCGAGCGCCGATCCGATCGGCCGATCGAGCCCGCGGGAGGCACTTTCGAGCATGAGGTCGTGCTTGTTGCGCCGCGAATGCCAGAGCGTCAGCGAGCCTTGCGGATCGGCGTCGACGATCATGCAGCGGTTGCCTGAGAGCGAAGCGAAGGCCGCGATGTGCGCGGTCAACGTGCTCTTACCGACGCCACCCTTGCGCGATGCGAATGCAATGACGTTCATCGGCCGCTCCCGTCCCGGTGGGGCTTTGGCGACCGTAGGACCGTTATGGTTAACGAATGGTTACCGCGGAACCTTGCGGACTTCAGGCGCGCGCGTAGAGACCCGCGATCTTCTGTGCACGGTAATCGCCGGCGGTAATCGGGGGATGGCGCGGCGACGCGCCAGCCGCAAGGCAACTCGGTAGGCATTCGATCAACGCATCGTAGTTCGGCTGCACGAAGAACGGGACCGAATACCGTCCGACATTCTCCGATTCTTCCTTCGGGTTGATCACGCGATGGACGTTCGACTGCCATTCGTCGTTGGTCCAAGTCATCATCATGTCGCCGATGTTGATCAGGAACGAATCATCGCGCGGTTCGACGTCGATCCAGTTGCCCTGTTTGCTGCGCACCTGGAAGCCGCGCGCGCCCGGCGCCCTCTTCACCTTCAGAATCGTGAACGCGCCATAGTCGGCATGCGCGCCGATGCGGATCTGGCCCGGCTGCGGCGGGACGATCTGCTTGGGGTAATGATGGACGCGCAAGATGCTGGCGTGTTCGGAGAACAGCGGCGTGAAGTAGCCGGCAGGCAAGCGCAACCCCACCTCGAAGAGATGGAGGAGCCGGAACGTCAGCGCTTCCATTTCGCGGTAATACGCCTCGAATGCTGCTTTGAACGCGGGAGGATTGGCCGGCCAGATGTTAGGCTCGAACTTGCGGCCGGCATCCTTGGTCTTGCTGTTGTCCGGCAGCGGCGTCAGGCGGCCGATCGCATAAGATTCCTTGAGGTCAGGCTTAGCGTCCGCGGCCTCGATCCCTTCGGCGATGTAGCCGCGATTGCCCCGTTCCACCGAACTGCGCGCGAGCAATTTTTCCGCGACGGGTCGCTCAAAAAACTGCTTCACCACCGCGTCCACATCGGCAATCGCCGTGCGCGGCACGCCATGGCCGACGATCGTCATGAATCCGATGTCGCGAAACGCGCGATCGATCTGGCGCGCGATCCGTTCCACGTCGCTCGCGCCTTGACCGGAGATATCGATGACGGGAACTTCGACTTGGCTCATGGAGCACTCCAGCACTTCAAAGGATGCGCGGCGATCCTAGACCATAGATGAAACGGCGCACAAAGCGCAGCACGCAGAGGCTGCCGCGCTGCGCGCAGGCCATCCGCGGTTGCTTGAAAAGCAACCGCAGCATGATGGACCTGCGAATATCGCGCAGCGTAAGCTTCGGTGCGCGGGCGTCGTTAGATATGAGGAGAGGCAGATGGGCCAATGCTTGAGGAGCGGGACGAGGCGGTGCGGCTGGCGGCTTCAGTCTTTCGCCGGCGCGGCCGCTGCGATTGCAATATTCGCCGCCCTCACCTGCGCGCCCGCGTCGGCGCAGTCGCTAACCCCGCTCAAGGTCGGCACCATGAAGTCGACGTCGCAGACCCCCGATTATTTCGCGAAGAAGCACGGCATCTTCGAGAAGAACGGATTGGCAGTGACGCTCACGGAATTTACGAACGGCAGCAACGCCATCGCCGCCGGACAATCGGGCGCCGTCGACATCATGGTGGCGATCCCCGGCATCGCCATGGTCGCGAAGCAAAACGGCCTCGATCTCGTCGCCGTCCTGCAGATCGAAACCGCTCATGACGGGCCGCCGGATACCGGTTCGCTCCAGGTGCTCGCTACCTCGCCCCTCAAGACTTCTCAAAGACCTCGCCGGCAAGAAGGCTGCAGTGGCGAGCCTGTCCAGCCAGAACACCATCAGCACGCAGACCGTACTCCAGGCCGGCGGCGTCGATATCAAAAGCGTGCGCTTCGTCGAGATGCCGTTCCCGGCGATGGTCAATGCGCTGAAGGCCGGCCATGTCGACGCCGTTTCCTTGATCGATCCGTTCAGCACGGAGGTGCAGTCTTCAGGAGTAGGGCGGGTCCTGGCGTGGACCTACGTCGATGCCATCCCCGGCCAGCCGACGTCGGTGTGGTGGGCGAAGACGAGCTTCACGCAACGTCATCCGGAGACGGTCGAACGCTTCAACAAGTCGATCAAGGAGGCGATCGATGCTCTCAACGCCGATCCGGCGTTGGCGCGCGCGGAGCTCGGTGCCTATACCGGCATCCCCTCCGAACTCCTGCAACATCTGCCGATGCCCAACTGGAACTATCGCGTGAGCGAGAAGACCTGGGAGAAGGTCATCAAGATGATGACCGATAGCGGCGTGCTGCAGCATCCGCTCCCCGTTGCCGATTACCTGTCGGAGCAGATGAAGCCGTATGTCGTGAAGAATTGAGTCAGACTTCCGACGCCCGTTGGAACGGCCTTGCCCAAGAAATGATCAAGGAGGGCAGCACGAACATCATACCACTCGGCCCAAAGCATCATTGAACTGCCGCAAATTCGATTGCTACCTCTGGCCAAGCAACACTAAAAATGACAATCTTGCAGTGCAGCGGGGTGATGCATCGCGAGGGTGGGCGCGATCATTATGATCGAATTGAAGCGGTTCTCCCGCGGGATGAACGGGCTAGCGCCGCTCTTCCGCAGGATGATCGAATTGAAGCGGTTCTGCCGCGGAGGAGTCATTTTCTCCGCGGCGTTCCACGCCTGCCTGCTGCTGGGCTTGTTGCTTATCAACGCGAGAGCTGATCGGCCTCCTCCGCCCGAAGCGATGGCGGTCGAAATCGTGCCAGCCAGCGAAGCGCCGCAGCCGCAGGACGACACCACCGGCATCAACGGCACTCCGTTGGAGTCAACGTCGAACGGCTCGGAAGTATCGTCCGATGTCGAGAAGGGGAGCGCCAATGCAGCGCCCCCGAAACCGAAAACAAAATTGCCGTCACTACAACAGGCGCAAGCCCAGCCGAACCCGGAGCGCAAGGACGGCGCGGCGGCCGCACAGGCGCAAACGTCAGCGCCCGAACAGCCCGAGACGCAGCCCGAGGCCTCAGAGCCGATACTGCTCCCCAACGCGCCGACAATCGATCCGCAGCCACGACCCAAGCAGGCGGCGAGCGAGGCGAAGCCGGATGAGATGTTCGCGATGCCGCTCGCGCTCCCGGGCGGAAAGCTCGGCGGCGGCTTTGATGCCCCCGCGCCCACTCCCGCCATGCTTCCGCACGACGACACCGCCGCCTTTCGTGCGCGCCTGAGTTCCTGCTCGCACCTGCCGGCCGGCTTCAACATCGAGGAGGACATCGCGATCTTGGTGCAGCTCAACTTCAAGCGCGACGGCACCCTCGCCACCGCGCCGAAACTGCTGAAGGCATCGCTCTCCCCGGATGCGGGCATCCTGCTCGACGCTGCTGTGCGCGCGCTTGAACAGTGCCAGCCTTTTACCGAGCTGAAGCCGGACAAATACAAGATTTGGAAGACGATGAATCTCGTCGTCACGCCGCTCGGTCTCTCAGGCGGCTGACGGCGGAGCCGAGGCCGTAGCGCCGCGGCCACGCGCTCACGACATTCGCAGCAGAATATCCGCGAGCCATTCCGGGGCATCGACCATCACGTCGTGGCCTGCCGTCGTGGTCTCGAAGGCGCGCCACGTCTTGTCGGCCTTGCACTCGGCGAGAGCCCGGTCGAATGACCGGCTCGGAAAGATCGAGGCGCGGATGTAGGTCTTCTTCGCAACTTTCTCGCGCGCGCCGGTGAGGATGACCGGCCGAACCTGCAGCCCGGTCGGCTGCGGCGTGAGCTTTGAATCAACCCATGCTTGGTCGCGTTCGTTGACCTTGAACACCGCCGACTTCGGCGGCGGCCGTCCGTTGTCGCGTTCAACCGAGGACAAGGCGGTGTTGCGCATCGCCGAGGGCGACCGTTCGTCGAGCTGGTGCTCGCCGTTTTCCGGCTTGAAGGCGTCGAGCCAGACGATCGAGGACACCCGGTGACCGATCTGCTCGAGCGCCACCGAGCCGGGCCAGCCGGCATAGGAATGGACGCACAGACACGCGTCCTTGATGTCCTCCCATTTGAAGACGTTGACAATGTCGGCGATGTGGGTGTGGAGATTGACCGACTTGCTCAACAGATGCGAGCGCTCGCCGAGCCCGGTGAGGGTCGGCGTAAACACCTTGTGGCCCTTCTGCTCCAAAATGTCCGCCACGCGCCGCCAGCACCAACCGCCGTGCCAGGCGCCGTGGATGAGCACGAATACCTTCGGCCTCGATTGCGCGTGCGCGGCGATGTCGCCTGCAGCGGCCGCCGTCGCGATGCCGCCGATCATGCCGCGCCGGGTAACGGTCGACTCGGTCATCAGGAATTCTCCCTGACAGAGATGCGCTCACTCTCCGCGGTAGGACCCTCTTTTCGGTGTGATCAACTTACCACGAGACCCCGCGAGGCGCCCACCGACTACGTGGTTTCCCTTATGGGCAAAAGCGTAAGCACAATATCTGAATTTTTCGACCACCCAGATCGGCCTATTCATACGTTATCAAGCACGTAGGGGGTCGGTCATGCTGACAAAGCAAGTTTCGCTCGCACTCGCAGCCGCGATCAGCATCTTGATCGGGTCGACCATGGCTTGGTCATACCGCGCGGATTGGGCGACCACACCAAGCTATGAAACGAAGATTGATTTCGATCAGGCATTCGCCCACGCGGTATGGCGCGGGACATTCGAGCCGTCGGTGAATGATAAGCTTCGCGAAGCGGGCTTGAAACTCATCAACGCGACCACGCAGAGCCAATCCGGTGGTGACGTCGGCGTGCGGAAAGGCGACCGCCTGCCAATGTTCAAAGCCGAGCCTGTCCTTCACGCCTGCGAACCCGTCGCATCTCCTTACGTCGATCCGGCTCTGGGCCAAATCGCCGGCCGTTGCGTCGCCTGAGGGCTCGGCTGTAGCGGAGCGACGAAACGGATTTCTCCGGTTGTTGAGTTCCCTGGCTCCCAACTCCCCGATCGCGAAATCGGGTATTCTTGAAGCGAATGTTCCCGACGAGGACGGCGAAACGAGTCGCCGGGCAGGAAGGCCATGCTGATCGCGCTCACCGGAGCCACCGGCTTCATCGGGCGGTACTTGGTGCAGGAGCTGCCGAAGCGTGGCTACCGCCTTCGGGTGCTGCTGCGCCGGCCTGCGTCGATGCCGATGCTGACCGGAAGCGCCGTCATCGGCGATCTCGCCCGGCCGCAGAACATGTCGGCAGCGCTCGAGGGCGTCGATGCGGTCATTCATTCTGCCGGCATTGCCCACGCGATGTCGGGTGTTCCCGAGGACGACTACCGGATACTCAACACCGAGGCGACCATCGGCCTCGCCCGCGCCGCCAAACGCGCCGGCGCCAAGCGCTTCGTCTTTCTGTCTTCGATCCGCGCCCAGTGCGGACCCGCGGCGGAAAAAGTCCAGACCGAAGCCGACGAGCCGCAGCCGACCGACGCGTACGGGAAATCGAAGCTCGCCGCCGAGCACGGCCTAGCCGAGCTTGACATCGATTGGGTGGCGCTGCGAGCGGTGCTGATCTACGGACCCGGCGTCAAAGGCAACATGGCGCAACTGGTGCGGCTCGCGCGATCGCCGCTGCCGCTGCCCCTCGCGAGCCTCAGCGCACGCCGCTCGCTGCTCGCGCTGGAGAACCTGTTGGCCGCAATCGAGACCGCGCTCGGCGCGCCGGGAACACTGCGGCGCGCCCTCATCGCCGCCGATCCGCAGGCACTGACGGTTGCGCAAATGATCGCGGCCATGCGCAGTGGGCTCGCGCGCCGGGCGAACGTGTTTCCGCTCCCGGCGGCCCTCCTCGAACTCTTCCTTCACGCCGCCCGCCGGGACGAAATCTACGAGCGGCTCTCCGGTTCGCTCGTCGCCGAGCCCGCGGGACTGACGAGCCTCGGCTGGAAGCCGCCGCTCGCCACGTCCGAAGGCTTGGCGAAGCTGATGCAATCGGCCGAGCCGGCGGGCGAGGCAACAGCCAAATCATAAGAAGCGCGGCGGATGCGAGCCTTTCCGGGAGCGGTCTCACGCCGCTTCTTCGCGATTGGGGGAACTGGCGACCGCGCCGCCGAGTGCTTAGGTTAGAGCGGCGACCCCTTCCGAAGGCGGCGCCATCGTGCGCCGATCCGTGCGCGGGAGAAAACAGATGTCCGCTATGTCCTTCCTGCTCAACGTGCTGTGGATTCTGTTCGGCGGCTTCTGGATGGCGGCCGGCTGGGTCATCGCCGGCATCATCATGGCGATCACCATCATTGGCCTGCCATGGGCGCGGGCTGCCTTTAATATCGCCGTCTATACGTTGCTGCCGTTCGGCCAGAAGGCAGTGTCACGCGCGGAATATACCGGCGTCGACGATGTCGGCACCGGCGCGTTCGGCGTGATCGGCAACCTGATCTGGTTCGTGCTTGCCGGCTGGTGGCTGGCGCTGGGCCACTTGCTGACGGCGATCGCGCTCGCCATCACCATCATCGGCATCCCCTTCGCGTGGGCGCACCTCAAGCTCGCGGGGCTCGCGCTGTGGCCTGTCGGCAAGATGATCGTGCCGTCGGACCAAATGCCCGCGCGCTACTGGCGCTGACCCGCGGCGAGCGCGGCATGCGCGCCTTCGTCGCGCCCCGGCGGTTGAAACGGGAGACGACCGGCAGCGTTTCGTTCGATCGTGTCGCGTATTTTTTGATCGGACCATGAGGAGATGACGATGAAAGCCAAGATTTTGCTGCTCACGCTCGCGGCCGGCGTCGTCGCGCTGTCGTCGCCGAGCTTTGCCGCCTCGCCGGGCAATTACGTGATGATGCCGCAAATGCAGGGCGATGCGCAGAGGGAGATAGAGCGGAGCTACGCCTATCCGAGCTACCGCTATTCCGCTCCGGGGTACGCGTACCGCTACCGGCATCCGATCCATCGGTATCCGCGGCGGTATTCCTGGCGACGCTAACCAAGCACGACTTCATTGGTAGTGAATGGCAAGCCAGACGGTCGGTACAGTTGCGTCCGTCCAGACCACCCGATGGCGCACGTTCTTGTCGATGCGGACGTAGCTGCCCGGCGCAAGCACGCGCGGCGTGGTCTCGCCTTCGAATAGAAGGCCGGCAGATCCCGCCAGCAGGATCACCCATTCGGCTGAATTTTGGTCATACCAAAAATCCGGCGGACTTGCCTGACCGGTCGAGACGATCCGCTCGATCCGAATATGTGGCGTCGCGAGAAGTTCGACGATTTGTTCGTCCTGCAACGTTTGCGGGACATCGGCGAACACATTGCCGGTGATCATGGGATCAGCTTCACTTAAGGAGCGAATCGAGGAAACATCTTCATGGCGTTGCCGCGTTCCATCGCGGCAAATTTTTCGCCGGCGAAATGCGGCATGCTGACGAGCGCCTCATTCTGCTCGATCACGAAAGCGCGCTCGACGTAAGGCCAATCGCTGCCGTAGAAAATTCGCTCGATCGGAGCAAGAGCGGTGAGCGCCGCCATCGGCGCGGTGCCGCCTGACAACGCGGTGTCGTAATAGAATTTGTCGAGATAGGGGCCGACGCCTTCGGGCATGCGCTCATGAAACGGCTTGCCGAGCCCTGAGGACGGAAACGGCGGCTTGCGGCCCTTGGTTTCCAGTTCCTCCATCAGCCGCACGCGCGTCGACAGGAACGGAAACGCGCCGCCGGCGTGGGCGAGAATCCATCGGATGTTCGGGAAACTGCGCAGCACTTCGAGATAGATGAGGTTCGCAGCGACGCGCGTCGTATCAAAGGCATATTCGATGTAGGCCGGCCATAGCTTGAGATCGAGATGATCCGGCACATAAGGCGGAATGGTCGGATGGATGAAAACGATGGCGCGCCGCCGGTCGAGTTCCGCGTAGAGCGGATCAAGCCGACGGTCGCCGATATAGACACCGTTCTGGTTGGAGAGCAGGATGACCCCGTCAGCGCCGAGCGTGTCGAGGGCGCGCGTCAACTCGTCGAGTGCGCCATCCACGTCGGGAAACGGCAACGTCGCGAAGAAGCCCAGCTTCTGGGGCGCTGCGGAGACGAACGACGCAAGCGCTTCGTTGACCGAGCGCGTCAGGTAGCGCGCGTTCGCGTCGTCGCCATGGTGCACACCCGCGACTGACAGCGGATTGAGCACGGCGGCATCGACGCCTATTTCGGCCAGCTTTTCGCATACTACCGAGGCGGGATCGTTCCGGCGGAACGGCCGGGACGGATCGGCGGCCCCGGAGCGGACCAGCGCCGTTTGGTATTCGGGAAGCACCACATGGTGGTGAACGTCGATGAACCGGAGATTGGCAGTGCTGCGGCCAGTCATGTCGCCGGACAACCCGTCGCGCGCTACGCTGCGCGGTTCAAATGCACGACGAGCCCGGCGAAAAGGCCACGGCCGTCGGTGCAGCCGATGGCGGCTTCGACGTGGTTTTCCGGATGCGGCATCATCCCGAGCACGTTGCCGCCGTCGTTGACAATGCCGGCGATCGCGTTGGTCGCACCGTTGATGTTGTATTCAGGCGCGAGCGTGCCGTCGGGCGCGGTGTAGCGGAACAGCACCCTCCCCTCGCCCTCGATGCGCGCGAGCGTGTCGGTGTCGGCGATGAAATTGCCCTCGCCATGGGCAACCGGCACGCGGATCACCTGGCCGGCGTTGTAGCCTTGCGTGAATGGCGTGTCGGACCGTTCGACCCGCAGATAGACATCGCGGCAGATGAACTTGAGGGCGGCGTTGCGCATCAGCACTCCCGGCAGGAGGCCCGCCTCGCACAGGATCTGGAACCCGTTGCAAACGCCGAGCACGAGGCCACCCTTCGCCGCAAAGGCCCGCACCGCGTCCATGATCGGCGCGCGGGCCGCGATTGCGCCGCAACGCAGATAGTCGCCGTAGGAAAAGCCGCCCGGCACCACCGCGAGATCGGTACCAGGGGGCAACGCAGTCTCGGCGTGCCACACCATGACCGGATCGCGCCCGGACACAAGGCGCAACGTGCGCGCCATGTCACGCTCGCGATTGATGCCCGGAAAGACGATGACGGCGGCCTTCATGCTGTTCGACGGTCTCCAGATGCGGTTCGCATGCGCCTCACAACTGCCGCGCCGGCTACAACACCTCGATACGATAATTCTCGATCACCGTGTTCGCCAAAAGCTTCTCGGCCGCGGCCTTGAGGCGCGCTTCGACACCGGCGCGGTCGCCATCCGCGATTTCGATGTCGAACACCTTGCCCTGGCGCACGCTCGCGACGCCGGCAATGCCGAGCGATTTGAGCGCTCCCTGGATCGCCTTGCCTTGCGGGTCGAGAATCCCGGATTTGAGCGTGACGGTGACGCGCGCTTTCATGATGCCGTGGGCGCGCCCGGCGCAAAGTCGATGTCTCGGTAAATCTCGGCAAGCGGGAGCGCGGTCCCAAGCCCAGGAAACGCGATCATATCGCTCAACGATTTGAACCGCTGTTCGGCAAAGCTCGTCGTCCGCGAAAAGACGACAACGTCCACCGCGTCCTGGGCAATGACGACGTAGTGCATCAGCGCCGGCAGGCTCGCATACGCCGTCCGCTTCCATTTGAGGTCGCGGCTTTTAGTCGACGGCGACATGATCTCAAACAATATGGTGGCATCGCGAGTGTCGCGCTTAGCCGGATCGGCGGACATCGCGTCCTTGGGCATGATCATTACGTCCGGCTCGGGCCTGCTCGTGCTGGAGACGAGTGCTCCAATGCCGGGGATCACGCGCCAGGGCCCACGAATCCGTCGCTGCTCAAGCGTGAGGGCAACAATCACATTGCTGATAATGAACTGATGCGGATTGCTCGGACTTGCGTTCAGGACCGCCTCCCCGTCGATCAGCTCCCATTTCTCGCCATCAGGGCGGGCGTCCGTGAGGGCATAAAATTCCTCCACGGTCATGGGACCTGTATCGATGACGGGGATGCCCATCACCGCGCTCCGCGGGTCAGCCCTTCACCAAGACCGGTCCGGTGCCGTGCGGGCGCTCGCCTTCGCTCATGATGCCGAGGCGTTTTGCGACCTCGGTATAGGCTTCGAGGAGGCCGCCGAGATCGCGGCGGAACCGATCCTTGTCGAGCTTCTCGTTCGACTTGATATCCCACAGCCTGCATGAGTCCGGGGAAATCTCGTCGGCAACGACGATGCGCATCATGTCGTTTTCCCACAGCCGCCCGCATTCCATCTTGAAGTCGACTAGACGGATGCCGACGCCGAGGAAGAGGCCGGACAGGAAATCGTTGACGCGGATCGCGAGCGCCATGATGTCGTCGATCTCCTGGGGCGTCGCCCAGCCGAACGCGGTCACGTGCTCTTCCGACACCATCGGATCGCCGAGTGCGTCGTTCTTGTAATAGAACTCGATGATCGAGCGCGGGAGCTGCGTGCCCTCTTCGATACCGAGCCGCTGCGACAACGAACCGGCCGCGACGTTACGCACCACGACCTCGAGCGGGATGATCTCGACCTCGCGAATCAACTGCTCGCGCATATTGAGCCGGCGGATGAAATGGGTCGGCACGCCGATGTCGTTGAGATGCTGGAATACGTATTCGGAGATGCGGTTGTTCAGCACGCCCTTGCCTTCGATGATCTGATGCTTCTTCGCATTGAAGGCGGTGGCGTCATCCTTGAAGTGCTGAATGAGAGTTCCCGGCTCTGGTCCTTCATAAAGAACCTTCGCCTTGCCTTCATAGATGCGGCGACGTCGGCTCATCGGAGTGTACCGTGGCTTGAGGAAATCCATAATTGTGCCGTGGCTCCATGTGGTGATCGAGGTCCGCGGCGGCGAATGCTTGGCGCGACGCGACGGACTGTGCGCCCAACTCTCCACGTCGCCAAGCTAGCCCAACCCCGCGCAGAGCACAATTGAGATAAGCGTGCCGCCGCAGGCGTGCAACCACGTTGTTTGGGACCGACCGAGTTGCCTTGACGCATGGCACCCATTATGCAAGGCGACGCAAGGAAACCATACGATTTTTTATTCGCAGCCACGGGGCACAGATATGAGCAGCTTCGACAAGCGCGAGGAAGGCTTCGAAAAGAAGTTCGCGCACGACGAGGAGGTGCGGTTCAAGGCACATGCGCGCCGCAACCGGATGGTGGGTCAGTGGGCCGCCGAGAAGCTAGGCCTCACCGGAGCGGCCGCCGAGGCCTACGCCAAGGACATTGTTACGATCGACATGAACACGTCGGGCAGCGACGAGGTCTTTCGCAAGATTCGGCAGGACTTCGATGCCAAGGGTGTCGCGCAGTCGGATCATCAGATCCGCCGCACCATGGAAGAGATGATGACCAAGGCCATGGCCGAAATCAACGCCGGTCGCTGAGAGCATCGATTCGACGCCGCGCCTGCGCTCCTTGTCACGGCGACGGCACGGCTTCGGGCAGATCATTGCCCGCCGCAGGAGTGATGCTTCCGGTTGCCCCGCCGTCGATGCGCGCCCCGCGAAGCTGCGCGTTCGGGCTGGGCGCGCCGGGCGGCGGCGACGGCGGCTGAGCGAATGAGCCGACCTCCGGGTAGCGCGCATACACTTCCCGCAGGAAGCCATCGAGCGTGTCGACGGAGGCGATCTGCCGCACCACGTCGCGAAATTCCGCACCGCTCGCCGCCAGCGGCGAGGTCGCGACTTCAAATGCGCGGCGATCCGGACCATCGGCCATCTTCGGCGCGTATTTCTCGCGGAATCGACCGAGCCCCAGGGTGTCGTCAGCAATCGCGTAGCCGACCGCGGCCCGCAGGATGTCGGCGCGCTCGAGATCGGTCAGCGGCACGAAGTCCTTCCAGCGGTCGCCGTAATGCAGCTCGATCTGCTCGGCAGCCTCGCGCCAGCGTTTGGCAGCCCAGTAGGCATCGGAGCGCATGCGAATGGCCTCCGGCCCATTCATGTTGGCAAGAACTTCGATGGCGACGTCATGTCGTCCGACGTCCGACAATGCGCGCGCTTCAATGAGCAGGCGTTCGTTGCGCAGTTCGTTGGCGGCGTCCGCGGTCCGTGTCGAGCGTAGCACCGCGAGCGCTTTGTCGGGCTTGCGGTTCATCAAATAGATGACGGCCAGTCGCGTCGCGACCTGGGCACGCGCGGCTCCCTGCAAGCGGTGGTCGACCTGATGCTGCAACAACTCTGACGCCTGATCGAGGAGGTCGACCGAGACCAGACGGTCGGCCAGACGGCGGATCATCTCGTCGCCGCGCCGACCGATCGGCGTCAGCTCGCGAAAATCATAGAACAGCGCGAGCGCATCGATCGCCGGCATCGCATCGCCCTTGCCGGCGAGGAACAACGAATCGAAGGTCCCCGCCGCTTCATCCTGAATGCGGCGTGTCAGGTCCATGTTGGGATGGGTCGCGAAGGCGATCCGCATGACCTGGAAGGCGTCGCGATAGCGGCCCTCCTCGGTGTAGAGATGGGCGAGGAGCTGCAGCGCCTCGATCTCGGTTTCATCCCCACGCCAGGAGGTGGTCAGGGTTTCGAGTTCGTCGATCGCCGCCGGCCGCTTCATGTCGCCGATCCGAAACCGCAAAGCGATTTCGTGCAATCTGCCGCGCGCTGACGATGCGCGGTCACCCGAATTCGGCGGCGGTCCGATAGGCGGCGAGCGCATCATCGTTGTGCCCCAAGCCCTCGGCGAGCCTGCCCTGCAGCACAGCGATGCGCGGCGCGAGATCCGCAGGCACGCCAAGCGTATCGAACTCGTTGAGCTGTTGGGCTGCATAGGCGAAATCACGCGTCTCGATCGCCGCACGCACGACCTGCAACATCACCTGGCGCTGAAACTCGACCGGCAACGTCGTGATCGCCGTTTCCATCTTCTTGAAGTTGTCGGCGGCATCAGCCCATTTGGCCTGCTTGGCATAACCAATTGCGCGCCAAAGCGGAGCGTCATTGCTGTTTCCGACGAGGGGACTAGCAAGATCGGCAAGACCGTCATCGACGCGATCCATCATGATGTTGGCGATGGCGCGCATGACGAGGCCGGTCAAGTCCTCGCTCGTCGGGTGGTCCTCGGCGAGCGCCACGCCAAGCACGCCCTTGGCCTCCGCGTACATCTGGCGCGCGAGATAGAACCGTGCCAACTGGAACCGCAACGGCATGCGCTTGTTTTCGGGCGCGGACGCAGCGGCAGTAATCAGCGTGTTCTGCCGATCATTGAAATCGGCTTCGCGATCGAAGCCCCAGGTCTGGGCATCGAGCACCATCGGACGATAACCGCGGCGCACGGCTTGCCCCACGGACGAGATCACGAGACCGGCAGGTCGCGAAATGACGATCTTATCGCTGGCGATTTCGACGTCGAGGTCATCAGCGAGCGGCTCGATAGCGACACCGTGAGTTGTCGCCGGCACGCGAAACTCGACGAAATCCTGTTCCTTGAGAAGGCCGCGCGCGGGAACAAACCCGGTGACGACGGACAGCGCGCCGCCGGTTTCAGGATCGGTGATGCGATGGAGCGCGTGCGGCCGCTCGAATGGCACCGTCGCGGTCTGGCGCAGCGCGCCGCCGGCGTTGCGCGTAACGGTGAGCGGTTGGGGCGGATCAAGCACCGTGTCACCGATTGCGATGACCCAGTTGTTTTCGACGGTGCTTAGGGACGTGAGGCGTGGGCGCTCCAGCCGGATGCGCACGACCTGGTAGTCGGGTCCGCGCGATAAGGTCACGACGCCGATGGTGCGGCTCGTGTCTGTCTGCAATGCTTCTATGTCGATTGCGGCCGCGGAATCGAATACGACCCACAGCGTGTCGGCGCGGCGGAAAATCGCTCCCGCGGTCGCTTGCGAAAACGGAAACACCAGCCTGAAGTTACCGCTCTGACGCTCAAGCCCAGCCTTGATGGACTTGTCCGGGTCACGCTGTTCGTTGGTGACGGGTCCGGGATGAGCGGATGGGACTGCTTCGGCCGGTTGAGCAGCGGCCACCAGTGTCTGTTCCGACGACGTAGACTCGCGCACGGCCTCCGCGGCAGGCGATGGAGTTTCGACCTGGGCGTCCGGCATCGTCCCCGGCATAGTCGTGGGGCGGTTGGCTTTGGGCGTGGATTTGGTGTCTGGATCAGGGTCGGCAACATCCGCAGGCGGAGCGGGAGTCGGCAATTCTTCCGTGCCGGGCCATGGTAGTGACGGGATCGCGTCGGTTCTCAGAGGCGCCGTGGGCGACGCCCCGACCGGGGGCGAACCGAATGCCCGATTGGCAGCCGCAATCTCCTTGGCCGGATCAAACTGCATTTCGGGCGGCGCAACACCCGGCTCTAAGGCGGCGCGCGGCGATGCGGGCGCTGCTTTCGGAGCTGGCTTCGTGGCCTCGCTTTCACCGCTCCGCGCATGGGTCTGCGGCTCGCCACCGCGGGCGGGCACGGTCTGCGGCACTTCCAATTTTCCCGGTCCCTTCGGGCTGTCAGCTCCGTCTCCGCCGCTGCGAACGTCTCCCCCAGCGCCACGCTTGTAAGGTACGGCGACCGCGGCGACGTCAACCACATAGCTGCTGTCCTCGCGGAAAGTCCGGATGTCGACCTTGCCGAGGAACGTGAATTTGACGGTCGTCTGCTGCTCGCCCATGGCGGCGTCGATGTGCTCGATCACCGGCGGCAGCGACGCCTTGGCCTCGGCGAGATCGAACTTGAGGGGAGCGTCCAACTGGAGGTTCAACTTGTCGCCATTGCGTTCGGCGACCACCGTGACGAACTCCGGCAGATCGAAGACGTAGCGGGTAAAGTTAGGCTGATAGGCGACACGCACGCGCGTCTCGACCATCTGTTTCTGCTGCGCGAGCAGCCGGATTTGGCGCTGTCGCCGCTCCGCCTCCTTGACGCGGCGCGCGAGCTCCTCCACCACGTCCTGCGGCAATGGCGGTGGCGGGCCCTTCCACGTCTCGGGCAAGAGGTCGACGAACAATCGGTCATTCGCCTGCATGGAATGCAGGGTGACCCTCTGCGTCAGCGCTATGCGCAGGCCTCTGCCGTCCGGATCGCGGCGTGCCGCGCTCACATAGCCAGCGGCCGCAGGGTTCAATCGCTCGGTCGAGAGCTCGACGGGTACGCTGAAGCTGACGAGCAGGATGCCGTTCGCCAAGCGGACGGCGGATTCGACTTCGCCGTCGAAGCGATAGACGATGCGGGCGTAGCCGCCGCTCGTGTCGACCGAGATTTCCGCCGAAACCCGTTGTGCCTGCGCCCCAATAGCGCCGGTGCAAAGCAGCATCGCCAGCGCCACCTGTATGGCGAGCAGGCGACCCCCGCCGCCCGCCACCGCCGCTATCCTCCGAACAACTCGGACCGCCGCTTGCGCGCCCCTAACAAACACGGGTCATACGCTCCCACCGCCGCGCCATCCGCCCTGCGGCACGCGCGTGGAAAGACTAGAACGGTAAGTCTAAGGAGCGGTTAAAGATGCGGAATAAAAACCCATGTATTTTCAATACGCTGTTCATCTCGATAGAAAATTTTGCCGCTGCCGGAACCTCGACCGCTTGGGTAGCTTAGCCGCGTGTCGCCGAAACCAATCTTCTGCGAATACCGGCGATCGCAGAGGGTGAACGCGGAGATGTGATCATGCCGTTCTATATACCGATGGCGCTGCCGGTGGCCCTGTCGAGCTCGCAGGTACTCGTTGCTGCTGCCGACCGTATTCCCAACTTCAACTTTGCGCCGACCTGCCGCAACCAGACCGATCCATCAGAGGAAAACATAAAACAGTGCATGGAAAACGAGCGACTCGCTCGGAAGATGCTGGGAGACGAGTGGTCGAAATATTCGCGACAGGTCAAAGCGGACTGCTTCTGGGAAACCAAGTTGGATAAAAGCCCGAGTTACATAAACCTGCTGACGTGCCTTTCGATTGACGAAAATGCGCGAAAGTCGCCGAAGATGTACAAATAATAACGGAGTTTCAGCTTCGGCGTAGAAATCTGGATTGCCCGTAATCTAAACTCCGCTAGCCGATCGCCTTCCAACCGCTCCCACGCGCCGACGCGATCATCTGCATGTGAGCGCTACCGTGAGACCCGGAGCTTTACCTCTTCCACGCTTGGCTGCGGAGTGATGATCAAACCTCGCCGCTGCCAGCGATAAAGCGCCATCGACACGATCCAAGTGCCCATGAATATGCCGATGATGACAAAACCGAGTGCGGTGAGGTCGTTCGTGAAATCGGCGATCGCTTCCCACAGCGGACCGTGCAGCACGAGCCTCTCGACCAGCAAATTCACGATTTGCACCGTGGCGATGAAGAGCGCGACCGCCACCGACGAAAAGGTCATCGCGAAGTTATACCAGAGCTTGCGGCGACCATTGACCAGCGCCCAGCCGTAAGCGCGCACCATGAGCACGCCGTCGGCGGTATCGATCAATGTCATCGCGGCCGCGAACAGCGCCGGGAACACCAGGATCGACCATATCGCGTGCTCGCGCCCGGCCTCGCCGGCAGACAACCCAAGCAAGCCGACTTCCGAAGCGGTTTCGAAGCTGAGGCCGAACAGGATGCCCAGCGGGACCATGTGCCAGGAACGCGAGATGGCGTGGAACAGCGGCGCGCATATGCGGGCGAGCACACCGTGAGGCGGCCCGAGCAGACCCACGGCATCGGCGTTGCATTCGGATTCCGACGCACCCAACATCGCCTTCCACAGACGGCCGAGCACAGCGAGGTTGGCGCAGCCAATGGTGAGGAGAAGCAGCGCCGCGATTGCTTTTCCGGCGATGCCGGCCACCGCGCGGATACCCTCGAACCGGTCATCGAGCGCGTTCGCCGAGGCTGCGATCAAAATGACCGCTACCAAGACGACAAGCGAGTGGCCGAGCGAAAAGAAGAAGCCGCTTGCGTCGGGCTTTTGGCCGTTCTGGACTAGCCGCCTGACGACGTTATCGATCGCCGCGATGTGATCGGCATCGACCGCGTGTCTCAGTCCCAGGATGTAGGCAAGCACTGCGGCGCTGAAAAGCGCGGGCGTTCCCGAAAACAATGTCCAGGCCCAAAACCAAGAGGCCGCATTAGCGATGACAATCACGCTGCCGATCAGGCCCATGCGAGCCTGCGCGGTGGTGGCGCAGCGCCAGCGCTGCAGCGGCAAGAGAAGTCGCATTGTGTGCCCCCTGACGATCGCTCGCTGCGACCGCTCGATCGGTTCGACTTAGTCGGTCTTCAGATAGGCCGCGTGGCAAGCGTTGCAGTCCGTGCGCAACTGCGTAATTGCGGCTTTGAAATCGGTATCGTTTTGGGCGCGGCTCGCGGCGAAGGCCGCCTTCGCCGCCGCCGTCCCCTGCCGATAGAAGTCGGCAAATTTGGTCCATACGTCAGGCGACGCGAATGTATCGGCGATCGGATCGTGCGTGACATTCGGCTTCCACTGGTTGGTCGCCGCGGGAAACAGCAGCGGAAACGCCATCAGATAAACCGAGATGTCATTGGCGTTGTCCTGTCCCATCCTGAGATCGATTTTGTTGGACGAGATCATCAGTTCGATCGCGTCCATCTTGTCGCTCAGCGTATCCATGACTGTTTTGCGCGCCATGATCGTATCGGCTGGTGTCGCAACACTCTGTTCCTGGCCACGGATGGGTGCACTGACAAGGATCGGCCCTGCCGCGATCGCCGCGAACAGAAAGAACAAACGCGGCTGGCGAACGACAGCAACAAAAGACATCTCCCCCATGGAAAGCTCTCGCGGTTATCGGCGACGACGTGCCGAGGTTGAGTGCGCTGAGGCCCCCGCCCAGAGGCTGCTATGGTGGCGCTTCGGCCAGATGAGTCAAATTAAAAACGTTCTTGCCGCGCTAGCACGAAAACTAGGCATGGGTGGATTTGCGGAAAATGATCCGAGAATGCTCTTTTGCGCGCTATAATAGTATAGGGGGGTATATCTGGGCTTTGCGATGACGCTTTGTCGAAGCTTTTTTTGCTTTCATCGGCCTTTTCTTTTCTGTTAGATTTTTGCGTCGCCCAACGACTGGGGAACTAGTTAGGCGACTGGGGAAGGCGCCGGGACGGAAAGCATTTCGTCTCCGGTCGGACGGGGGATGTGGTGCGTAAGGGGGTTCTGCTTGGCAGCTCCGCGCTTGCGGTGATTGCCGTCAACGTCGCCAGTGATCTTGCGCGCGCGGGAGATCTTGAACGGTGGCGCCCGGCGGAGACCACTGGACAGGCACCCGCATCTCCACAGGCGCCATCACCCGCGCCCGCGCCTGCTTCACCGCCTGCCGCTCCCGCTACTCCCGCACCGCCCGCCGGCGAGACGCCGCCGCCGTCTTCCGAACCTGCGACCTCACTGCCGCCCATCGCCGTTGAAGCCAGTCGTCCGAAGCCGAATGCCGGGCCGGGGCGGCCGGCACCGGCGAGAACGGCCGCGACACCGAACGCGCGCACACCGACCGCAACAACGCCCGCCCCCAACCCGACACCATCGCCCTATCAAACCGGAGCCCCCAACGTGGCCGGTGGGACTCCGGTGGTGTCGCAGCTGGCAAGCCAGATGACAGTGTCCGGCGCGGACATCAACGCGCGCCCCATCACGCGGCCCGGCGAGATCGTCGAAGCGGCGCCCGGGCTGATGGCGATCGTGCATGCGGAAGGAGGCAAGGCCAACCAATATTACCTGCGCGGCTGGAACCTCGATCACGGCACCGATCTTGCGACCTTTGTCGATGACGTGCCGATCAACCTGCCGACCCATGCGCATGGCCAGGGCTACACCGATCTCAATTGGCTCATCCCGGAAACGATCAGCGGTGTCGATATCCGCAAAGGACCGTTCTTCTCCGACGTCGGCGACTTCGCCAATGCCGGCAACCTGCACATCTCATTGCGCGACAGCGTCGAAAAGAACATCGAGTCGATCACGATCGGGAGTTTCGGCGCCCAGCGCTATCTGGGGCTGGGATCGGGCAAGGTCGGCGACGGCTCGCTGCTCTATGCCGGCGAATTCACGACCTACAACGGTCCATGGACGAGCCCCGAGGACGTGCGCAAGTTCAGCGGCCTTGTGCGCTACAGCCAAGGCACCGCAACGGACGGTGTCTCGCTTACGGCCGCCGCCTATACCAACAATTGGAACTCGGCCGATCAAATACCGCTGCGCGCGGTCACGACCAACCAAATCCCTCTCAATGGCGAGCTTGATCCGACCGACGGCGGCGACACCAGCCGCTTTTCGCTCTCGGGCAGGCTGACGAAATCTGAAGACGACGGCCTGTGGAAGGCCAACGCCTACATCGTCAAGTACACGATGGATCTGTTCAACAATTACAGCTGGGAGACCACAGATCCCGTCAACGGCGACCAGTTCCGCCAGCACGACAATCGCATCTATGCGGGTAGCGGGGTCTCGCGCACGCTCAAGGGAACGATGTTCAGTCTGCCGACCGAAACCGAGGTCGGCGTGCAGACCCGCTACGACGACATCACGCTGAGCCTCAGCAACACCAATCAGCGGCTGTTCCTGGCGAACACCCTCGTCGATCATGTCGGCGAGGGCAACGTCGGCATCTACATCCAGAACACCATGCACTGGACCGACTGGTTCAAGACCACCACCGGCTGGCGCGGCGATGCGTTCGAAGCGTCGGTCAATTCGATGCTGCAGCCGGCGAACTCGGGCCATTCCCAGATGGCGTTCGGCAGCCCGAAGTTCACGGCGACGCTCGGTCCGCTCTACAAGACCGAGCTGTTCGTCGGGCTCGGCATGGGCTACCACAGCAACGATGCGCGCAGCACGGTGATAACCGAAGTTCCAGGGACGACGATGCCGCAGGGCAACTCGCCGCTGTTGGTACGCTCGCGCGGCGGGGAAATCGGCCTGCGGACCAAAGTCATTCCCAATCTCGATAGCTCCATCAGCTTCTTTTACATCCATCAGGACTCCGAGTTGTTCTTCGACGGTGACACTGGCGAGACGGTGGCGGGGCTGCCCAGCCAGCGCACTGGCATCGAGCTCACCAACGATTATCGCCTCGCCTCCTGGCTTCATGTCGACGCCAACATGGCGCTGTCGCGCGCCCGCTTTCTCGGCTTCGATTCAGCGCAAGAGGCGACTTACCAGTCGCTGATCGGGTTTCCGCAGGCCATGATCGGCAATGCTCCCGGCAACTTCGTCTACAACGCGCCATGGATGGTGGGCTCGGCGGGGGTGACGCTCGGTGAGCGGCAAGGCTGGTTTAGCGCGCTGCGCTGGCGCTACATCAGCTCGCGACCGCTCACCGAGGACGGTGCCTTCCAGTCGCCGCCGTTCAGCACGATCAATGGTCAGGTGGGGTATCGTTTCGACAACGGCTGGCGCCTTCAGCTCGATGCTCTCAACTTGCTGAACTCGAGGAGCGACCAGGCCACGTACGCTTACGGCTCGCTCATCACGAGCGACTCCATGTTCGCGATGTGCTTTCCGGTCCAGAAGATTCCGGCCGCGGTCTGTCAGAATGGCGTGATGGACTACGTGCTCCATCCCGTGGAGCCGATCGCGTTTCGGGTGACCCTCGCGGGGCCGATCGACACGCTGGACGTGCCGGCGATGGCGAACGAATTCACCCATTCCCTTCCGGCCTATCAGGCGCCGACTGCGCACTATGATTGGACCGGCTTCTATATCGGCGCGCACATCGATGATGTCTGGTCAAGGTCGAGCGCCAGCACGCTCGATATGGTGTCGGGTGCGAGCATCGCACCCCTCGCCGTCAACCCGTCGGAATGGCGCGGCGGCCTTCAGTTCGGCTTTGATTACATGCTGCCGTCGCGCGTGGTCGTCGGCGCATCTGCCGACCTCACCTCCGGCGGGAAGCGGCAGATCACCATCGCGGACACATCCGGCGTCGCGGCTTTTCAGAGCAATGTCTTCGATACCGAATCCGTCCGCGGCCGGCTCGGATTGGCGATCGAGAATGTGCTGCTCTACGGGACCGGCGGATGGGCATGGTCAAACAACCAATCCGTTCGCACGCAATTGAGCGGCACGTTCAATCTTGCGACCGCAGGCACTGACGAAGCCGTGAACCGCTACCTCAGCGGGTGGACGGTGGGCGGCGGCGCCGCGTATGCGTTTGCCCAGAATTGGAATACGTTCATCGAGTATCGCTCGACGAGCTATGGATCGTCGAATATCCAGCTGCCGTTCTCGCAGGTTTCGAGCACCTCGAAAACTAATGTCAGCGAAATCGATGTCGGGGTGAACTACAAATTCAACCTGTTTGGCTCGAATAGCGCGGGACCGTTTGCAACCGCCAATCTGGTGCCGCCGGGATCGCCGCGATCGCCCGCGCGCCGCACGGGGAGTGACCGCCATCCTTATAATTGGAGCGGCGTCTACGTCGGCGGCGATGGCGGCTACGGATTTGAAACGTCGAGCGGTACATTGGATACGGCGACGGGCTCGCTGATAACGCCTTACGGCTATCGCGCGAATGGTCCGTTCGCCGGCGTCTACACCGGCGCCAACTATCAGATCGGCCGCTTCGTGCTCGGCGCCGAGGCCGATTGGCAAGGCGCCAACGTATTCGGCGACAGCCAGAAGATGGCGCCGATCGGAACGGTCGGGACGCTGCCGACCGGCCCCTTCACGATTTCGACGACCATCAAACACTACAACTCGGCCCGCGGCCGGCTCGGCTATGCGTTCGATCGTTTCCTACTGTTCGGGACCTTCGGCTGGGCGCGGGGCAATCCGTCGGTGGCCTACGCCCTCACCGGGTCAGCGCCATTCTTCACCAATAACGCGAGTTCCGCCGACGGATGGACCGCCGGCGCCGGCATCGAGTACGCCTTCAATGACTACGTCCTCGGGCGCGTGGAATACCGCTTCACCGACCTCACAATGCCTGGCTTTGTAAACGTGGCGACGAACTCCGCCGATCCGGGAAGCAAGGTGCCGATCAACAACATCCGCGCCGGTCTCGCCTACAAGTTCGACGGCATCCCGGGCTTTCCGAGAAATTAAGCCGGATTGGTGGTCACCCGCGGGGTGATTTTTGCATCGTCGCAATATCAGAGGACATGCATATTTTACTGTTACGGATTTTTCATCGCCCGGAAGCCGAACGTAATTTCCGACCTCGTGGGGTTGATGTTTGGGGGCGAGCTCATCGTCGCGCAAGGCAGCGCAGGCACAAGACAACTCGGGCATCGGACAGCATCGTCAACGGTTGCCGCCGCGTTGCTCGTATCGGCGGCTTCCACCAAGCCGCGACATGCTCTAGCGTCGCGTCATGGATGACTCCACCCATCGTCAGCCAAGTGACACGCGGTCGTCGTCCGCGGGCGAGGACAGCCGCGTCACCCCGCTGATGGAGCAGTACATCGAGATCAAGGCCGCCAATCCGGATTGCCTGCTGTTCTATCGCATGGGCGATTTCTACGAATTGTTCTTCGATGATGCGGAGACGGCAAGCCGGGCGCTCGGCATCGTGCTCACCAAGCGTGGCAAGCATCGCGGTCGTGACATCCCGATGTGCGGCGTGCCGATCCATCGCGGCGACGAATACCTGCATCGCCTGATCGCGCTCGGCCATCGGGTCGCGGTGTGCGAACAGACCGAAGACCCTGCGGAGGCCAAAAAGCGCGGCGCGAAGAGCATCGTCCAGCGCGATGTGATCCGCCTCGTCACCGCCGGGACGCTAACGGAAGATTCGCTCCTCGACGCGCGACGCAACAACTATCTGCTCGCGGTCGCGCGCGCGAAGGTCTCGTCGGCCGAAGGCGACTGCCGCTTTGCCATCGCCTACCTCGACATTTCGACCGGCGAATTCCGCATCGCGGAGTGCGACCGAGCCGGGCTCTCGGCCGAGATCGCCCGGCTTGAGCCGGGCGAAATCATCGTCTCGGATGCGCTTTACGCCGATCCGGAGCTTGTGCCGCTGTGGCGCGCGCTGCCGGTGGTCACGCCGCTCGCCCGCGATGTGTTCGACGGCGCGACCGCCGAGCGCCGCCTCGCCGCCTATTTTGCCGTGGCGACCGCAGACGCTTTCGGCTCGCTGTCGCGGCTCGAACTTACGGCTGCCGCTGCCTGCATCACTTACGTGGAACGCACGCAGATCGGCAAGCGTCCGCCGTTGTCGCCGCCGTTGCGCGAGGCGGCCGGCGCGACGCTCGCCATCGATGCCGCGACGCGGGCCAATCTCGAATTGATGCGGACCCAGGCCGGCGAACGGCGCGGCGCGCTGATCGGCGCCATCGATCGCACCGTCACCGTCGCCGGCGCGCGACTGCTCGCGCAACGCCTCGCGGCGCCCCTCACGGACCCGGAAGCGATCGCCCGCCGGCTCGATTCCGTGGGGCTGCTCGTCAGCGAAGTTGATCTGCGCGCTGATCTGCGCACGCGCCTTGCGGCAGCGCCCGATCTCGCCCGGTCGCTCGCCCGGCTTGTTGTCGGCCGTGGTGGCCCGCGCGATCTCGCCGCCGTGCGCGACGGCCTGCGCGCAGCGACCGAAGTCGCCGACCGCCTCGCTGCCGCTCCGCAAGTCCCGGAGTTCACCGAAGCAATCGACGCATTGCGGCGACCTGATCCTGCCATTGCCGCCGAGCTCGCAGCAGCGCTTGCTGACGAGCTGCCGCTGCTGCGCCGCGACGGCGGCTTCGTCGGCGCGCATTATGACGGGCCGCTTGATGAGACGCGGGCGCTGCGCGACGAATCCCGCCGCGTCGTCGCCGCGCTGCAGGCACGCTACGCCGAAAATACCCAGATCAAGTCGCTGAAGATCCGGCACAACAATGTGCTCGGCTATTTCGTCGAAGTCACCGCGCAGCACGGCGACAAGCTGATGAGCGCGCCATGGAATGGGACTTTCATCCACCGCCAGACGCTCGCCGGCCAGGTTCGCTTCACGTCGACCGAGCTGGGCGAACTCGAGGCCAAGATCGCGAACGCCGCCGACCGCGCGCTCGGTCTGGAGCTTGAGATTTTCGATCGCCTTGCAGCCCAAATCGTTGCCGCGGCTGAGGACGTCAAGGCGGCCGCTGGCGCGTTGGCTGCTGTCGATGTCGCGGCGGCGCTCGCGACCCTCGCGGTCGAACGCAGCTACGTGCGACCCGAGGTCGATGCGAGCCACGATTTTGTCGTGGTAGGTGGCCGTCACCCGGTGGTCGAGCAGGCGCTGGCCCGCGACGGCAGCGTATCGTTCGTCGCGAACGACTGCGACCTGTCGCCGCCCGCTGGCTCCGCGGCGGGCCGCATCTATCTCATCACTGGCCCCAACATGGCCGGCAAGTCGACGTATCTGCGCCAGAACGCCCTCATCGCGGTGCTCGCCCAGATGGGGAGTTTCGTGCCGGCAAAGCACGCGCGCATCGGCGTCGTCGATCGTCTGTTCTCGCGCGTCGGCGCCGCCGATGATCTCGCGCGGGGGCGCTCGACCTTCATGGTCGAGATGGTGGAAAGCGCCGCCATCCTGAATCAGGCGAACGACCGCTCCCTCGTCATCCTCGACGAGATCGGGCGCGGCACGGCGACGTTCGACGGCCTCTCCATCGCCTGGGCTGCGATCGAACATCTGCACGAGGTCAACCGCTGCCGCGCCTTGTTTGCCACGCATTTCCATGAGCTCACGGCGCTTTCTGCAAAACAGCCGCGGCTCTTCAATGCAACGGTGCGCGTCAAGGAATGGCACGGCGACGTGGTGTTCCTGCATGAAGTGGTCGCCGGCGCGGCCGATCGCTCCTACGGCATCCAGGTGGCGCGGCTCGCGGGACTCCCGGCCGCCGTGATCGAACGCGCCAAGGTGGTGCTCGCCGAACTCGAGGCCGAGGATCGCGCCTCGCCGGCGCGTGCTCTCGTCGACGATCTGCCGCTGTTTTCAGCCCGCCCTCACGCAGCTCCGGCCGAGCGGGTCGATCCGGCTGCCGAGGCTTTGATAAAGGCTCTCGCTGCCCTCAATCCTGACGAGATGTCGCCGCGCGAAGCGCTTGAGGCACTCTACTCGCTTAAGCTTCTGGCGCGGCCTCACGCTTGAGGGCTGCAGTCGCGGCGGCATGGCCGCGTCGGCGGACCATGAAGATCACGATATTCGCGACAACGGACACCGCGAGTGCGACCGCGAGACCGGCCGGTGCGCCGAGAGGCACCACGGCGAGGTGGAGCGCGAGGATCGCGCTCGCAAACCCGACGAGACCCCACATGGTGTTGGCAATGATCGCAGCGGTCGCCGGTCCGCCGATGCGTGGATGAAGGATCAGCATCAGGCTCAGCATCACGATCGGGAAGATCGCAAAGATGCCCGTGAGCTTCGGCCCCGCATTGGCGCCGAGCAGCACGACCGTGCCGACCAGCGACGCGACCAGCAACGCCCGCAGCGGGATATCGAGCCAGCGCGACGTAAACGGCGGGATCGCGACATGGAGGAAACCCCGCACCAGCACGATGCACACCGCGTAGCTCGCGGCGCAGACGAGGATCGCGGCCGGCAGCGACCATTCGACGGAGCGGATGAGGAACGCGCAGGCGAACCACACTCCAAGCGCAACGGGCACCGCAACGAACACCGGATGTCGTTGCGCAGCGAAGACGTAGACGGTGCCGAAGACTCCCGTCGCGGCGTGGGCCGCAAGGCTTGCGACTGTACTGTCAGCAATGAATTGGGTGTCGTGATCGAGGGAAAGAAGGATGTAGGCCGGGCCGGCCGCGATCGGGAGCGTCGCCACCATGGCGCCGACCAGCGCGCCGACCCGTTCGGCGATCAACGCCGCCGTCACGACGAACGCGGCTGTTACCCCCATTTTTACGGCAAGGGAGAGAAGAAATGGGTCGGCAGGCATGTGTCCCGATACCGCGGCCACGCAGACAGCGTTCCCCCGACGCCGCGGACCAGTTGTGATCGGCGCAATGGACGCGCCGGCGTGATTTCCGGCAAAGGATTAGCCGCTCGGTGCCCGTTGGAATAGCCCGCATTTTCGCGGGGCAAACTGGCCTCAGCCGCTGAGCTAGGCAGACCCGCGCACGGAACCCTTGGCGTCGATCGCCTTCAGGCCGACTCGGCTATGGCGCATGCCATAGCCGAAATAAATGACGAGCCCGACGGCAAGCCAGACAACGAGCCGTATCCAGGTGTCTATCGGCAAACTGACCATCAGAAAGACTGCGGACACGATGCCCAGCGGGGCCATGACCCAGACGGCGGGCGTACGAAAGGGCCGCGGCAGGTCGGGCGCGGCGACCCGCAGGAAGAGCACGCCGGCACACACGATCGCAAACGCGAACAAAGTGCCAATGCTCACGAGTTCACCGACGAGGCCGATCGGCAAAAGTCCGGCCAGGATGGCGACGACCGCGCCCGTCACCATGGTGGTGATGTGCGGCGTGCGAAAACGCGGATGCACGCGCGCGACGATCGGCGGCAGCAGGCCGTCGTGCGCCATCGTGAACAGAATGCGCGACTGGCCGAGCAGGCTCACGAGGATGACCGAGCTGAGACCGAGAATGGCACCGAGCTTGATGAACGGCGCGAACCAGCCGAGGCCGATGGCATCGACGCCAATGGCGATCGGGGCGGGATCGTCGAGCTTGTCGTAAGGCACAATGCCCACGATCACGAAGCCCACCAGCACATAGAGCATGGTGCAGATCGCGAGCGATCCGAGGATGCCGATCGGCATGTCACGTTGCGGGCTGCGGGCCTCCTGAGCCGCCGTCGATACGGCATCGAAGCCGATGTAGGCAAAGAAAACGACTGCGGCGCCACGAACGATACCGCTCCAGCCGAACTCCCCGACCCCGCGATTTGGCGGGATGAAGGCGCCGGCCGGATTGGTCGAGGTGACCCAGTTTGCCGGATCGACGAACGGAATGGCGATCGCAATGAACAAGATCACGATCGCAACCTTGATGAAGACGATGATGTTGTTGACGCGCGAGGATTCGTGGATGCCGATCATCAGCACGGCCGAGGCTAGTGCCGTGATCGCCATGGCCGGAACGTTGATGACCGCGCCGGTCAGATGCCAGACGCTGTCCGACGGATCGAACGAAAGCGGCGCGGTGCCATAGGCATCCGGCACAATGATGCCGAGATCCTTGAGGAAGCTCACGACGTAGCCCGACCAGCCGATCGCGACGGTCGTGGCGCCGAGGGCATATTCAAGCAGCAGATCCCAGCCGATGATCCAGGCGATCAACTCGCCCATCGTGGCGTAGGCATAGGTGTAGGCGCTGCCTGAAATCGGCACGCTCGATGCCATTTCGGCGTAGCACATGCCGGCGAAGGCGCAGACGATGCCGCTGAGGAGAAAGCACAGCGCGACGGCCGGCCCAGCGTTCTCCGCCGCAGCATGACCCGTCAGGACGAAGATTCCGGCGCCGATGACATTGCCGATGCCGAGCGCCATGAGACTCGTCGCGGAAAGCGTTCTCTTTAAAGGCACGCCGCTGTGAGCGGGCTGATGCTCGCTGTGGTTCGCTTCGGCCTGCAGGACCGCGATCGATTTTCGGGACCATAACCTCGTCATGTTCAGCCTCGAGTCCTGCGCCGGGCGGCGCACCGGCACAATAACCTAGGATGCGCCATTTTCGTCGCACATCTGCGTTGGCGGCGAGGAGCCGCTTCGTTGTGGAACGATTGCATCACCGTCGGCATTGTTCTAAGCCGCCGTGATGTGGCTTTCACGGACGGCGCCATGACCAAGGCTAACGACGTTGGCGGACCGCGTTCGTCCTCCCGTCCGTTGTTTCCATCGTTTGCGTCCTATAGCGTCGCGTTCGTGGCGCGCGATCTCGTCGCGGGCCTGACGTTGGCCGCGATCGCGATCCCTGAGCAGATGGCGACCGCCCGCCTCGGCGGGTTCGAGCCGCAGATCGGCTTCTTTGCGTTCATCGCGGGGTCGCTCGCCTTCGCTGCATTTGGTGCGAGCCGATATTTGTCGAGCGGCGCCGACTCAACCATCACGCCGATCTTTGCCGGTTCGCTCGGACTGATCGCGGCTGTTGGCTCGCCCAATTATTTGGGACTCGCGGCAACGCTTGCGCTTATGGTTGGTGCTATCCTGGTGATCGGCGGATTGTGCCGGCTCGGCTGGATCGCCAATCTGCTGTCGATGCCGATTACCGTGGGATTTCTTGCCGGCATCGCGGCGCACATCGTCATCTCGCAGTTGCCTCCAGTGCTCGGGGTCGCGGAACCTGCCGGACCGATGCTGGAGCGCCTCGCAACGCTCGCCCGCGGAATTGGCGGTACAAATCCCTATACGGTCGCGCTGGGAATCGGCGTGCTGGCAATCATCCTCATTTCCGAACGGATCGACGCCCGCATTCCGGGGGCCTTGATTGGTCTCGTTGCCGCAACCCTCGTGGTCGTCTTCGCAGGACTCGAACGTCACGGGGTCGCCGTGCTGGGTGTTGTGCCGGCGTCGATGCCGACGCCGCAGATGCCGGACATCAGCTACACGCAGTTCCAGGGTCTCGTGCCGCTCGCGGCAATCATCACGGTCGTCATCATGGTGCAGACCGCAGCGACGACGCGGTCGTTTCAAGCCGATCCCGACGATTTGCCGGACGTCAATCGCGACTTCATCGGCGTCGGCGCCGGCAGCATCCTCGCCGCGTTTGTCGGCGCATTTCCGGTGGATGCGAGCCCGCCGCGCACGGCGATCGTCGCCCAGACCGGCGGCCGATCTCAGCTTTCCGGCTTGGTGGCGGCTGCGATCGTGCTGGCGCTCATCGTCGCCGGCGCAGCGCTGCTCCGCCACGTGCCCCAGGCTGCACTTGCGGGCGTTCTGTTTTTCGTCGCCTACCGGATTGTTCGCGTACGTCAGGCCGCTGGCGTCTATCGCCAATCGATCAGCGAGTTCCTTTTGATCGTCGCGACCGCGGCCGCAATCGTGGTGTTGCCGATCGAACAGGGCGTTGGGCTTGGCATTGCCCTGTCGCTGCTGCACGGCATATGGACGGCGACCCGCGCCCGCGTGACGGTCTTGGAGCGCGTTCCGGGCACCTCGATTTGGTGGCCGCCGAGCCCCAAAATCAAAGGTGAGCGCATCCCCGGCATCGTCGTGGTCGGGTTTTCCGCGCCGCTGTCGTTTCTCAATGCGTACGATTTTCGCTCCGGTATCATGAAAGCGATGCGCACATCGACCGGCGAAGCGCGCCTGCTCGTCCTTGAAGCGACCGGGATCGTTGAACTCGACGTCACCGCGGGGGAGGTGCTGATCGCGTGCATCCGCGAATGCCACGACAACGGCGTCGACTTCGCCATCGCCCGCTTGGAATCGATCCGCGCCCAGGAGGCGATGACCCGGCTCGGCCTAGATCAGGTCCTCGGCCCCGATCGGTTGTTCCATAGCGTTGCGGAAGCCGTCCGCGCGCTCGGCGGGGCATCTGGCAGCAAAGACGCGTCCGCAGGCAAGACGGACGCTGCGTCGGGTGGTCAGGCCTGAAGCACCTCCCCATGGAGAGGGAGGTCGGCCGCGGAGCGGCCGGGAGGGGTGGCAGCGTTTCAACATACACTGCTGCTGCTGCTCTGAATTTGTTGAGACGCTGTCACCCCACCCCGGACTGCCTGCGGCAGTCCGACCCTCCCCCTCCAGGGGAGGGTATTCGGTCACACGACGCGCGACACGGTGAGCAAGCCGGGCCGTTCCGAGTTCGCGGCGGCGATCGCCTGCTCGGAACCGAGCACGGCGACGCGGCCTTTGGCGGCTACTTCGGCCAGCGCATCGGCGAAGTTGCGGAAGTCCGCCTTCGTCGTCGCAAGCACTTCCTCGCGCAGACGTTGGCGCGCCTCGTCGGTATCGCCGATCAGGTAACGCTGCATCGACGAATATCCCTTGGCGTCGGGGAGCTGATAGAAATCGAGGTCGCCGACGGTGCCGATGATGGCGCGCGTCAATTCGGTGTCGTCGAGCTTCGCCGATTTCAGGAACTCGGTGGTGCGATCGTAAATGTCGAGCGTCGCCAAAAGATTCGGATCGCGATACGACAAATAGGTGAAGACGCCGCTGTAGCGGTCGAGCCGGCACATGCCGCCGTAAGCGCCGCCTTGCACGCGGACCTTGTCCCAGAGCCATGACGTGCCGAGATAGCGTTGCACCACGCTGTTGGCGCCGGACGGCTTCAGGCCGAAGGCATAGAGATCGGCACCCTTGCCGACGTAGTTGACCTGGGATGGCACGACGAGGCCCTCGCCGCGCGGCCAGTCGGCAATCTGCCACGGTGAAGGCGCCGATGCCCCGCGCGGCAGCGCGGCGAGAAATTCCGCGAGCTGGGGCTTGAGCAATCGCCAATGGGCCGGCTCGGCGGTGACGTTTGCGAGCATCGCCGCGCGGTCGACCAGCGTCTTGCGAATGCGCTCGAGCGCAGCGACGACGCTGCCCCAATCCTCTTCGACCTGGTCCGCGAGTTGGCGCAGGAAGAACAGGTAGCTGACGCCGCCCATCTGGTCATCGGCCCAGCCGGACTCGTTGAAGCAGGAGCGCAGCCGGCGATCGACGTAGCTCGACCCGGCGGGCACAAGATTCGATTCGAGCGCCGCCTTCTCCTCCAGCACGAGCTGCTGGAACCGCTCCCGATTGTCGAGCCGCGCGCCGGTCAGCACATCGCGCAGGATCGCGACGAGCTCGCCCGTCTGGCCCGGCAGTGCCTTGCCGCGCAGAACAAGCCACGCGGTCGCGCCCTTGCGATCCGCGGTCACGGAATTGAAGCGCGTCGGCCGGATGCCGCCGGTCGATCGGCCGATGCGCTGCGACAGGCGCACGAAATCCTCGTTGCCGACACCGGTTTCGAGGAGCGCGCGGCCGAACAGGCCTGCATAAGGCAGGAGGTCCGCCGGCAGCGTGTGGAGATCGAAGGCGAGATCGAGATAGACGACGCCATTGGTGAAGAGGTCGTGGTAGAGCACGCGCGTATCGCTGACCTGCGTTACCTCGATCGGAACGAGCTTGTTCCGGCGCGGCATATCTGCAAGCTTCAGCGTCGGTATGGTGGCGAGCGCCTCCGGCGAATCGGGGGTCTCCTGCAGCCGCTTGAGCAGGCGGGTTTCCTCGGCGGCGGCGGTAAGATCGTTGGGTGTCATTGCCGCGCGTGACTTGGCGAGGCGGGCCTCTTCTTCCTTCGCTTCGCGCTCACCCTGCTGGCGGTCCGGCCGCAGCAGCAGGATGGTGCGGTGCGGATTGCGGATGAAATACTGGTCGAGCAGCTTTTCGAAATAGCGTCCTTCGGCCACGTGCGCCTTGACCCCGGCAAGCGGCGCCTCATAGGCGAGCGGCGCCAGCGGATCGCGATTGCGCATCCAGTCACGCAACGCCCGCAGCATGAACGCGATGCCGCGCGGGAACGAGCCGGTGTTGTTCTCGCGCAGCCGGAATTCGACCGTGTTGACTGCGGCCTCGACTGTCGCCGGATCGATGCCTTCGGCGGCAAGCTTGCCGATGGTGTCGTCGATCAGAAGTTCGATCTTGTCGGCATCGGCGGCGTCGATGCCCTTGAGGCCGACCGAGAACATCGGCTGGCGCAGATCATCATCGAACCCACCGCCGGTCAAACCCTCGCCGAGACCGGAATCGATCAACGCCTTATAGAGCGGCGAGGCCGGCGTACCGAGGAGGATGTAGTCGAGGATGTTGAGCGCGAGTACGGTCTCGACGTCGGCGATTTCGTCGAGCATCCAGTTGACCTTGATCATCGACTCGCGGGCGGGCTCTGCCGGCGCGCCCTCCTCGCCGGTCTCCTGCGGTCCCGCCGCATAAGTGCGGGTGAGCTTCTTCGGCGCCGGAAAATGCGGCTGGAGCGGGACGGAGAAGTCGACGTCGATGCGCGAGAACTCATTCAGCCGATCATCGAGCAGCCGCAGCCGCTCTTCGGGGTCGTCATCGCCGTAGAAGAAGAGCTTCGCGTTCGACGGATGGTAATGGCGCTCGTGGAAGGTCTTGAATTGCTCGTAGGTGAGGTCGGGGATGTGCTTGGGATCGCCGCCTGAAGTCGAGGCCATAAGTGATGTCGGGATAGAGCGAGCGGAACGCCAGGCTTTCGAGCACATTGTCGGGCGAGGAGTAGACGCCCTTCATCTCGTTGAAGACGACGCCCTTGAACGCGAGCGGCTCCTTGGGATCGTCAAGCTCGTAGTGCCAGCCTTCCTGCTGAAAAATGTGCTCCGTCAGTCGCGGATGAAATACCGCGTCGAGATAGACGTCGATCAGATTATAGAAATCCTGCACGTTCTGGCTCGCGACCGGGTAGCAGGTCTTGTCCGCGAACGTCATCGCATTGAGGAAGGTGTTGACCGAGCTTTTCATCAGCTCGACGAACGGTTCCTTGACCGGATATTTGCGCGACCCGCACAGCACCGAATGTTCAAGGATGTGAGCGACGCCGGTCGAATCCGAAGGCGGCGTCGCGAAGGTCACGCCGAATACCTTGTTTTCGTCGTTGTTGAGCAGCGACAGCAGCTGGGCGCCGGTTTTGACGTGCCGATAATGGCGCGCGGTGGAGTTGATTTCCGGCAATTTCTTTTCCTGCAGCAACTCGAAGCCGTGGGTCGCAGACATCAATTCCTCGCCGACAAAAGGGAAGTGTCCGGAAGATAGTGGCTTGGTGTGAATTTGAAAGGGCCGGGAGTCCTGCATCTCTCCCGCCTCGCGGGAGAGATCGCCCGCTCCAGTGCGGGAGGGTGCGAGGGCGTGTCAGAAAATAGGCCCGGCTCTCCCGCGAGCGAGGGGAGAAGAGTGCAGTTAGCGCCGCTCCCGACCGTCAGCGAAGGGCGAAAATGTCACTGCCACAGTGGCGCGAACTGGGTCGCGACGACGCGGTCGTAAGGCACGTCGCCCTTGAGGATGCCGAGGTTGCGCGCGAATGCGTTGATGCCCGCAACCGTGTCCGGCGTGATCTTGGCGTCGTAGAAGGGCAGGTCGCGGCGGATCAGCTCAGCAATCAGTTCGGCCTCCTCCGGCGGGAAGAGTTTCCGCCCGACTTGGGTTGCGAGTGAAACGTCGCGCTTCAAAGCGGCATGGGTTTTGACGATCGCGCGCACGGCGGCAGCAATCGTCGCGGGTTCGGCTGCGATCAGGCGATCGGTTGTCGCAATCGAGGCCATGGTGTAGTGGAAGGCTGGCTTCGGCCCGTCGCCGCGCCGCACGTCGAGGACGACGGTGCCGATGCCACGCCGCACCGCAACCTCGGTGCCCATGCCGTTCGCCCAGAATCCGTCGATCTTGCGGTCCTCGAGAGCTTTCGCCGCGGTGACGCCGAAGTTCACGTTCACTCCGACCGAGCCCGGCACCGGCGCGATCTTGACCTGGTCGCGCTCGATATCGATGCCGCCTTCCTTCAAGAGCCCTCGCAGCCCCATCTCGACCCACGGCGCCGCTCCGATGCTGCGCCCTTTGACGCAAGAGAGATCGCCGCGCCGCGCGCCGATGTCCTTGTGCATCACCAGGAACCAGTACATGCCCTGGCCCTGGGCGCAGACGAGCTTCGCGCCTTGCCATTCGGGAAATGCGGCCAGCGTCGAATGCGCCGAGCCGCCGACGAATTGCACCGCGCCGTCGCGCAGCGCCGCATTGGCCTTGTCGACGGGAAAGATCAGCTCGACCGTTATGTCGAGCCCTTCCTCCTTGAAGAAGCCAAGCTCCGCCGCCGCGACCGCCGGGAAGTAGGAATTGGAAATCATGTCGGGGATGGCGAGCTTCACTTCAGCACCTCCAGCACCGCAGCCGCGGTCGCAAACAGGTCGGCGTCGCGGTCGGCGAAGCCCAGGAGCTGCAGCCCGAGCGGTAAGCCCTCGTCCGCCAACACCGGCAGCGACAGCGCCGGCACGCCCAGCATCGAACCCGGCACCACGAAGACCGGATCGCCGGTCCAGCCGAGCCCGACGGGCGCGGCGCCCGGCGCCGTCAAGGTTATGCAGGCGTCGACTTCCGCGGCGAGCGCCTGATAGGCGGCGCGCCGCTTGTCGCGATCGACGAGGTCGCGGCGATAATCATCGAGGGTCATAGCCTCGGCCTGCACACCCCGATCGAGCATGGACTTGCTCAGCTTGCTCGCGTCGCGCGCGCGGTAGGTGTTGATGGGCCAGCGCGACTCCCACGCATTGATCTGCATGGAGAGTTCGCGGGCACCGTGGATCGCAGTTTCGGCAGCGGCAACGGTCTTGTTGTCGTGCCGCGTTGCGATGGTGACCCCTGCCGACTTGAGCTTTGCGAGCGTTTCCGTGAGGGCCTGCATCGCGCCTTTGGTCGCGACGCTCCAGCCGTCCGTTTCAAGGAGCGCAAGCTTCTTCGGCTTGACGGCGGCGGGCGGCTTCGCCGGCCCATAGAGCCCCGGAAACCCCGGATCGCCTCCGGCGCGCTGCGCAATTTCGTAAGCAACCAGCCACGCCTCCGGCAGGCTTGCGGCGAGCGTTCCGTGCGCGCTCTGCGACAGGCCGTCATAACTGCCGCCGCGATTGAGCGCGCCGACCGTCGGCTTGAATCCATAGCAGCCGCAGAAGCCCGACGGCCGCAGGATTGAGCCGATCACCTGCGTGCCAAGTCCGACCGTGATGGCGCCGACGCCGACCGCCGCGGCCGAACCGCTGCTGGAGCCGCCGGGCGTGCGCGCCGGATCCCACGGATTGCGGGTGCCGCGCGGCTCGGTCGCGGCGAATTCAGTGGTGACGGTTTTGCCGACGATCAGGGCGCCAGCCTCGCGCAGCGCCGCGACGCTCGCACCGTCGCGTTCGCTGCGATAGCCGACAAACAACGGCGAGCCGTTCTCGGTTGGCATATCGATGGTTTCGATGATGTCCTTGATGCCGATCGGCATGCCGTCGATCGGCGAAAGCGGCTTACCGGCACGCCAGCGCGCCGTCGAGCGATCGGCCTCCGCCCGCGCGGCTGCGAGGTTGAGCGTCACGAACGCGCCGATCTTCGGCTCCCACGCTTCAAGTGTGGCAATCGCCCGCTCAAGAAACTCGCGCGGCGAGTCCTTGCCGGCAGCGAAGTTCGCCGTTGCCGGTAGATAGGGCCGCAAAGTCGGAATGTTGGTTTGGGGCGCGTTCATGAGTCCTCACATTGCATCTCGTCACCTCCCCTGGAGGGGGGAGGTCGGCCGCGTAGCAGCCGGGAGGGGGTGGCAGCGCCTCCTCGAACTCGGCGCTTCGTCTGCGGAAGCGCTGTCACCCCACCCCGGACTGCCTGGGGCAGTCCGACCCTCCCCCTTCAGGGGAGGGTGAAGGATTACTTCTTGCTCTCGTCGTAGTAGTGCATCTCGAACAGCATGCAGCCCTTATCGGACTTGAACGGGCCGTGGACGGCGCCCGGCGGGCGGCACGCATAGGTCGGGGCATGAAAGGGCTCGCCGCCCTTGCCCTTGTCGTCATTGCCGACGATGAGGTCTCCGTTGAGCAGATAGACCTCTTCCCAATGGTCATGGACGAACGGCGCGGTGGTGTAGACGCCAGGGTCGAATTTCAACAGCCGCGACCGGCTGCCCATCTTCTTGGTTTCGTCGAGATCGCTGGCCAGGATTTTCTGCTTGATACCGGACGGATAGCCGGGCGGTGTGTGCCACCCCTCGTTCATGTTGACGGGATGGAACTCAAGATGCGGCTTGTTCATCGGCATGGCTTCATTGATCCCTTACATCTTTACATCTTTGGCGTGTTGCCATCGCTGTTACCAACATTTCAGCCTGGAACATGCTGAACTCTGACGGGCCAGCGCTGGGAAGCAGATTGGCGTTTATCCGACAAAGCCGCCCCGCCAATCAAGGGCTCAAGGATGCATAGGCCGTCCTCACGGGAGGCCACGCTATACATGGATGCAGAGTGTCAAATGATGGATTAGTTGCTGGTCGACCGCGACAGAAGCGGTCAGCAATCGCCCCAGTGAGCGTCGGCCCGCGAGTGCCGTGGCACGTGCTTCACTGCGTAAGGTGCGCCGTTCAGATCGGCAGCTACTCGACGTGACGACATTCAGCGCCTCGACGAGGCATATCCCCGCCCACACTGAGGCGTCGCCCCCTGGTTCCAAGGTTTAAAATTTACCACGACAGCAACAACTTCAATTTTATCGAGGGCGTTTACTTTATTCCGCCCGCCGGCCGTGCGACGCCTTGTAGCGGCCCGGTGGCGGAGCGGCGACGCGGGGACTGTGCAAGGTCTCACAGCTTGGTTCAAATCCAAGGCGGGCCTCCAACACTCCCGACCTCGTGAGCGGGGTGCGCGCGGAGGCTGTGAACGTCTTGTCGGCCGGCCCTGCCGCGCCCTTCCATCCTCGTTGATAATGGGTTAAGGCTCCGCCCGCCGCGACATTCGCGGGGAACGGGCGGCGTCAAGACGACGCCCTTTTTTGTGCCTCCGCCCTGACACTTCTCCCACCGGGAGAGCAGGCGGACGTGCGGCGGACAGGATGCCGAAGCGAACCGATATTTCCTCGATCCTGATCATCGGCGCAGGACCGATCGTCATCGGCCAGGCGTGCGAGTTCGATTATTCCGGCACCCAGGCCTGCAAGGCGCTCAGGGCCGAGGGTTACCGGATCGTGCTCGTCAATTCCAATCCGGCCACCATCATGACGGACCCGGATGTCGCCGACGCGACCTATGTCGAGCCGATCACGCCCGACATCGTCGCCAAGATCATCGAGAAGGAGCGTCCCGACGCGCTCCTGCCGACCATGGGCGGGCAGACGGCGCTCAACTGCGCCCTGTCGCTGCGACGGATGGGCGTGCTCGACAAATTCGGCGTCGCCATGATCGGCGCCACTGCCGAAGCGATCGACATGGCCGAGGATCGCGAACTTTTCCGCGAAGCGATGAAGCGCATCGGCCTCGAAACGCCAAAGTCCTCGCTCGCAAACGCTTCCGATCTCAAGAAGGCCGACCGCGGTCTGCAGCAGAACGAGATCGCCGCGATCAAAGCGCGCAAGCTCGCAGCCGAGGAGGAGCGGCGTGCGATCGCGGCGTTCGAGGTCGCCTGGGCCGCCGGCGAGGCCGAGCGCAAGCGGCGCTATATCGCCAAGGCGCTGATCGAGGCGCTCGAAGCCCTCGAATACATTGGGATACCCGCGATCATCCGGCCGTCTTTTACGCTTGCCGGCACCGGCGGCGGCATCGCTTTCAACAAGGAGGAGTTCCTGGAGATCGTCGAGCGCGGCCTCGACGCTTCGCCGACCACCGAGGTGTTGATCGAGGAGAGCGTGCTCGGCTGGAAAGAATACGAGATGGAGGTCGTTCGCGACAAACGCGACAACTGCATCATCGTCTGCTCCATCGAGAACCTCGATCCGATGGGGGTGCACACCGGCGATTCCATCACCGTCGCGCCGGCGCTGACGCTGACCGACAAGGAATACCAGATCATGCGCGACGCCTCGATCGCGGTGCTGCGCGAGATCGGGGTGGAGACCGGCGGCTCGAACGTGCAGTTCGCCGTCAATCCTGCGGACGGCCGTCTCGTTGTGATCGAGATGAACCCGCGCGTGTCGCGCTCATCCGCGCTTGCCTCGAAGGCGACCGGATTTCCGATCGCCAAGGTCGCCGCCAAGCTTGCCGTCGGTTACACGCTCGACGAGATCGAGAACGACATCACCGGCGGTGCGACGCCGGCATCGTTCGAGCCGACCATCGATTACGTGGTGACGAAGGTCCCGCGCTTTGCGTTCGAGAAATTTCCCGGCGCCGAGCCGGTGCTCACCACCTCGATGAAGTCGGTCGGCGAAGCCATGGCGATCGGCCGCACCTTCCAGGAGTCGCTGCAGAAGGCGTTGCGCTCGCTGGAGACGGGCCTCACCGGCCTCGACGAAATCGCGATCAAGGGCCTGGGCGAGGGCGACGACAAGAACGCCGTCCGCGCGGCGCTCGGCGTGCCGACGCCTGACCGGCTCCTGGTGGTGGCCCAGGCGATGCGGCTGGGGATGCCGAACGAGGCGATCCACGACGCCTGCAAGATCGATCCTTGGTTCCTCGACGAGATCCGCGGCATCGTCGATGTTGAAGCGGAGATCAAAGCGAAGGGGCTGCCGACGACGGCCGCGACCTTACGCCGGCTCAAGTCCATGGGCTTTGCCGACGCGCGCCTCGCGCGATTGACGCGGCTCACCACGGCGCAGGTGACGGCGCATCGCCACAAACTCGGCGTCCGTCCGGTGTTCAAGCGGATCGATACCTGCGCCGCTGAATTCGCCTCGCCCACGGCCTACATGTATTCAACCTACGAGACGCCATTTGCCGGCGTCGCCGCGGACGAGGCTTTGCCGAGCGCGCGCCGCAAGGTGATTATTCTCGGCGGCGGGCCGAACCGCATCGGCCAGGGCATCGAGTTCGACTATTGCTGCTGCCATGCCTGTTTTGCACTGCGCGAAACGGGCTACGAGACTATCATGGTCAACTGCAATCCCGAGACGGTGTCGACCGACTACGACACGTCGGACCGGCTCTATTTCGAGCCGCTCACCGAGGAGGACGTGCTCGAAATCGTTGCGACCGAAGAGCGCAACGGCACGCTTGCGGGCGTCATCGTTCAGTTCGGCGGCCAGACCCCGCTTAAGCTCGCGCAGGCGCTGGAACAGGCCAACGTGCCGATCCTCGGCACCTCGCCCGATGCCATCGATCTTGCCGAGGACCGCGACCGTTTCAAGAAGCTCCTCGATACCCTCGGCATCCGCCAGCCCAAGAGCGGCATCGCCACGAGCCCGCAAGCCGCGCGCGCGATCGCCGACGAAGTCGGATATCCGATCATGATCCGGCCGTCCTACGTGCTTGGCGGACGCGCTATGGAGATTATCCACGAGGCGACGCAGCTCGATCGCTACGTCGCGCGCCTCGCCGTCGTTCTCGATCGGCCGTCGGAGCTTGCCGTATCGGAACGGCGGCCGCTGCTGATCGACCGCTACCTCTCCGACGCCATCGAAGTTGACGTCGACTGCCTCTCCGACGGGCGCGACACCTACGTCGCCGGCATCATGGAGCACATCGAAGAGGCCGGCGTGCATTCGGGCGATTCGGCCTGCGCGCTGCCGCCCCATTCGCTCGATCCGGGGATTGTTGCGGAACTGGAGCGCCAGACCCGTGCGCTCGCGCTCGCCCTCAATGTCGTCGGCCTCATGAACGCGCAATACGCCATCAAGGACGGCGACATTTATGTCCTCGAGGTCAATCCGCGCGCCTCGCGTACGGTGCCGTTCGTTGCCAAAGTGAT
Organism: uncultured Alphaproteobacteria bacterium; assembly: GCA_963787675.1. Taxonomy (GTDB): domain Bacteria; phylum Pseudomonadota; class Alphaproteobacteria; order Rhizobiales; family Xanthobacteraceae; genus JAJPKK01. Next base: position 202,677 of record CAWBDV010000007.1, read on the forward strand.
CGGCCTGCCGATTGCCAAGATCGCCGCGCGCATCATGACCGGGGAGGCGCTCAAGAGCTTCAATCTCGTCCCGCCCGCGCCTCATCACGTGGGGGTCAAGGAAGCGGTGTTCCCGTTCGCGCGCTTTCCAGGCGTCGACACTGTTCTGGGCCCGGAAATGCGCTCGACCGGCGAGGTCATGGGTATCGACCGTTCCTTTGAGCTCGCCTTTGCCAAGAGCCAGATCGGGGGCGGTGCGCGGCTGCCCCGGTCAGGAACGCTGTTCGTCTCGGTGCGAGATGCGGACAAGGAACGCATCCTGCCGCCGGTCCGGCTGCTTGCTCAGCTCGGCTTCAAGATTTTGGCAACGTCGGGTACTCAACGGTATCTGAGTGAGCGCGGGGTCAACGCCATCAAGATTAACAAACAGCTCGAAGGGCGGCCGCATATCGTCGACGCCATCAAAAACGGCGAGGTTCAGCTGGTTTTCAATACCACCGAAGGGGCTCAAGCGCTGGCGGATTCCCGCTCGCTGCGGCGTGCAGCCCTCTTGCATAAAGTCCCATATTACACCACTCTTTCAGGGGCTGTCGCGGCGGCGCTGGGCATCAAAGCCTATCTCGGAGGCGAGTTTGAGGTCCGAGCCCTGCAAAGCTATTTCGCCAGCTGAGCCGGAGTTGAAGCGCGGGCAAGCCGCGAGTCGGCAAGGTAGCGAGTAGGCAGAGAAGGCGAGCTGGATCGCGTCTCCGGATGGAAAATCCGGCCCGCGGTCCGCGCTTTTTTGTCAAGGGATTGAGAAGCGATGGACAAAATACCGATGACCACGGCCGGCCATGCCGTCCTGGAAAATGAACTCAAGCACCGCCAGCAGGTCGAGCGGCCGCGCATCATTCAACAGATCACCGAAGCGCGCTCGCACGGCGATCTGTCGGAGAACGCCGAGTATCACGCCGCCAAAGAGATGCAGTCCCACAACGAGGGCCGCATCGCGGAAATTGAGGACAAGCTCGCGCGCGCCGAGGTCATCGACGTATCCAAACTCTCCGGCGATACCGTCAAATTTGGTGCGACCGTCACGGTCATTGATGAGGATACCGACAAGAAGACGGTATGGCAGATCGTCGGCGAGCCCGAGGCCGATGCCAAGGCCGGGAAGATCTCGATCGCTTCGCCGCTCGCCCGCGCGCTGGTCGGCAAGAAGAAGGGCGCGAACGTAGAGGTCGTCACTCCTGGGGGCGCCAAAGCCTATGAGGTCGTGAAAGTCGAGTGGCGCTGACGCTACTTTTTCGGCGGCGGGATTCGTTGCAAATGGTGAAGACCCTCCAACGAGCGATGGCGCAAATCGCCGCTCTTCCTGATGCCGATCAGGAAGAGATCGAGCAGCAATTGTTGTCGCACATCGAGAAACTCCGGAGCCTTCGTGCGGAACTCGACAAAGGCATCCGGTCACTTGATGCCGGGCAGGGCACGACGTTCGGCGTCGAGGAATTCATCCGACAGAAGGCCGAGTAGACGCGTCGTAGCGCAGCCGCGACATCATCCTCCTCTTCGAAAATTCGAGCCAACCAGTCGGTCATTCCGGGGGCCGAGCATAGCTCGGCAGCCCGGAATCCATACTCCGCAGTTCGTGTTCATGGATTGACAACGCCTAACGCTGGCAATTTCCGCGGCGCTGGGCGATGGTGTGTCGCTGATTCGTGTCGCGTGTGACTGCGTCCGAACCACCGAATATCCATCACGACATGCCCGCGTCCCAGCAGTCCGTTGATGTCGAGCGCCTGCTTGCCAAGGCATTGGAATGCCATCAGGCGGGTAATCTCGCGTCCGTGCAGCTCCTTTATGGGCAGATCCTCCTCGACCATCCGCAGCACTTCGACACTCTGCATCTGCTCGGCGTCTTGCGCCACCAGCAGGGTCGCAACGCTGAAGCCCATGAACTCATCGACAAGGCCTGCCGCATCAATCCGAATATGGTCGAGGCGCAATCCAATCTCGGCATCGTGCTGCAGGAACTTGGCCACCACGAGGAAGCGGTCGCCGCCTATGATCGGGCACTCGCGCTCAAGCCGCGCTATGCCGAGGCGCTGAACAACCGCGGCACGGCCCTGCGTGCGCTCAACCGCCCGGCTGGCGCGGTCATGAGCTTCGATCGCGCGATTGCAATTCGCCCCGATTATGCCGATGCCTTTTACAATCGAGCCCTCCTTATGGCCGATCTCGGCCACCGGGAGGAGGCGGCCGAGAACTTTGCGCGCGCGATCGCGCTTCGCCCGGACCACGGCCCTTCGCACCTCGGACTCGGCCGCCTCCAGCACGGGTTGCGCAATCTCGACGCCGCGCTCGCAAGCCTCGACCGCGCCGTCGAACTTGCGCCCGAAGACCTCGATGCGCGCCTCCTGCGCGGCGTCGTGCTGAGCGAACTCAAGCGCCACCGCGATGCGCTCGATGACTACGACAAGGTGCTCGCGAAGCTGCCCGATCAGGTCATGGCGCTCAATAATCGCGGCGCCGCGCTCCAGGAGCTCAATCGCAACGAGGAAGCCGAGGCCTGCTTTGCGCGGGCGATCGCGCTGTCACCCAACGACCCGAAGGTCCATGGCAATCGCGGGGCCGCGCTGCTCCGGGTCAATCGCTTCGAGGAGGCGCTCTCCTGCCTCGATCGCGCGATTGCCATGCGACCCAACGATGCCGCCGTGCTCAACAATCGCGGCAATGCGCTGCTCGCGCTTGGGCGCCATGCCGAGGCCCTTGAAAGCTATGATCTCGCGCTGGCGATTGCCCCTGACAATCTTCAGGCGCTCAACAATCGCGGGGCCGCGCTCAACGAGATCAAGCGTTTCGAGGAGGCGCTCGAATACCTCGACAAGGCCATCGCGCTGTCGCCCGACTACGCCGAGGCCTGGTACAATCGCGGCAATTCCCTCAAAGGACTGAAGCGCATCGTTCCGGCGCTCGAGAGTTACGAGAAGGCGCTCGCGATCGGGACACCGCTGCCGCATGCCTTCAGTGGCTATGCCGAATGCGCCGCAAAGATTTGCGACTTCGACCGAGTCGCCGCGATCGAGGCTGAAATCGGCAAGCACGTGATCGAGGGGAAATCGATCGTCTCGCCCTTCACGCTGCTCGGGCACATCTCGACGCCGGCGGTGCAGCTCGCCTGTGCACGCCGCTACTCCGCCTACAAGTTTCCGGTGCTGCCGGCGCCGATGCATGGTGCCACGGTTCGCACCCATGACCGGCTGCGCATCGCCTACTTGTCGGCGAACTACAATCGCCACGCCATGTCGTATCTCATGGTGAACCTGTTCGAGCGCCACGACCGGTCACGTTTCGAGGTGTTCGGCATTTCGTTCGGCCATGACGACGACAGCGACATTCGCGCCCGAGTCGTCTCCTCGTTCGACCGCTTTCTCGACGTGCGCGGCAGCGGCGACCGCGATGTCGCGCGCCTGATGGCGGAGCACGAGATCGACATCGCAATCGACATCATGGGTTACACCCAGGACGCCAGGCCCGGCATCCTGAGCTACCGCGGCGCGCCGATCCAGGTGAACTATCTCGGCTATCCCGGCACGATGGGCGCCGATTTCATCGATTACATCCTCGTCGATGGCGTCGTAGTGCCGCCGGGTGAAGAGGCCTTCTACTCCGAGAAAGTGGTGCGGCTGCCGGACTGCTATCAGGTCAACGATTGCAAGCGGCCGATCGCTGACGCAACGCCGACTCGCGCCGAAGCAGGCCTGCCGGAAACCGGCTTCGTCTTCTGCAGCTTCAACAACAATTACAAGATCACGGCCCCCATATTCGACATCTGGATGGGCCTCCTCGACGCAATCGACGGCAGCGTGCTGTGGCTCTTGCGCGACAACGAGACTGCCGAGGAGAATGTCCGACGACAGGCGCAAGCGCGTGGTGTCGATCCTGCGCGCCTCGTGTTTGCGCCCCGCCTCGATCAGGCGGAACACTTGGCGCGCCATCGCCTCGCCGACCTCTTCCTCGATACGCTTCCCTACAACGCCCACACCACCTGCAGCGACGCGCTGTGGGCAGGGTTGCCGGTGCTGACCTGCCGCGGCGAATCGTTCGCCGGGCGTGTGGCTGCAAGCCTGCTGCAGGCGATCGGCCTGCCGGAGCTTGTGACCGCCAATCTCAATGATTATGCGGCGCTCGCGCGCTGGCTTGCCGAGGACCGGGGCCTGCTGCGGGAAATCCGCAAACGCCTTGCCGAGAACCGGCTCACTTGCGCGCTGTTCGACACCGAACTCACCCGGCGCAATATCGAGATTGCTTATCATCGGATGTGGCGGCAGTTGCAGAAGGGCGAGCGTCCGAAAGGCTTCACGGTCGATTCGAGCGATGACGACATCAGCCGCCAACGCAGCCTCGCCCGCTGAGGCGGCGGCGAGCCTGCAGCGTGCAGTGGCGCTGCATCGCGGCGGCATGCTCGCTGAGGCCGCCACGTTCTATACGCGCATTCTCGCAGCCGCGCCGCACCACGTCGACGCGCTGCATCTTCTCGGGGTCGTGCGCCACCAGCAAGACCGCAATGACGAGGCGCTCCCGCTCATCGGCGCCGCGTTCGGGTTTGCGCCGAACAATGTTGCGATCCTGTCGAACTACGGGCTCGTACTGTCCGCGCTCGGCCGTAACGACGAGGCTGTCGCCGCTTTCGACCGTGCGCTCGCGCTCGATCCCAATCATGCGGCCGCGCTCAACAATCGCGCCGCCGATCTCAAAGAACTTGAACGCTACGACGAAGCGCTGGCGAGCTGCGAGCGGGCGCTTGCGATCGCCCCGGATTTTGCGGATGCCCACTGCAATCGCGGCATCGTGCTGCTCAAGCTCGAACGGCCTGAGGAAGCGCTCGCAAGCTTCGATGAGGCGATCGCAATCGACCCCGCGGACGCGCGTTCGCACAGCAATCGCGGGGCCGCCTTGCAGGCGCTCGAGCGGTTCGAGGAGGCGGTCGCAAGCTGCGACCGCGCCATCGCGCTGCGTCCCAACTATGCCGGTGCGTTTCATAACCGCGCCTCGGCGTTGGTCGAGTCGGGCCGGCACGACGAAGCGCTCGCCGCTTTCGACGAGGTGTTCGCCGTCGATCCCGGTCATACCGCGGCGCGCTGGCACGAGGCCCTGCTGAGACTGTTGCTTGGCGAGTACCCCGCCGGCTGGGATGGCTACGAATGGCGCTTCAAGCACAAGGAAATAGGCCTGCGGCCGCGGAATTTTTCGGTGCCGCAATGGCGCGGCGAACCTCTCGCGGGACGCACCGTGCTGCTCCACGCCGAGCAGGGTTTCGGCGACACCATCCAATTCGCGCGCTATGCGCCGATGGTCGCAGCACAGGGCGCACGGGTGATTCTCGAAGTTCAGCCGGCGCTGGTCGGCCTCATAACGAGCCTCCCCGGTACTGCGATGATCATTGCCCGCGGCGATCCCCTGCCTGCGTTCGACGTGCACTGCCCGATGCCAAGTCTGCCGCTGGCATTCGCGACGACACTCGAAACCGTGCCGGCGCAAACGCCTTATCTCGCCGCATCGCCGGATCGCATCGCGCATTGGCGCGGACGACTACCGGCCGGAGCGCCGCGTGTCGGCCTCGTGTGGTCCGGCAACCCGCGCCACAAGAATGACCGCAGTCGCTCATTCGCGTTTGACGTGCTGGCGCCGCTCATCTCCGTGCCCGGCATCGATTTCATCAGTCTGCAAAAGGAACCGCGCCCGACAGACGCAGTGGCGCTGGCGCGCTGCGGCAACGTCCTCGATCTCGGGCCGGAGTTGCGGGATTTCGCCGACACCGCAGCCGTGATCTCCCTCCTCGATCTCGTGGTTACCGTCGACACCTCGATCGCCCATGTCGCCGGCGCGCTCGGCAAGCCGGTGTGGATTCTGCTGCCGACCAAGGTCGACTGGCGCTGGTTTCTCGATTGCGAGAATTCGCCGTGGTACTCGACCGCGCGCTTGTTCCGGCAGCGCGCATCAGGCGATTGGGCTGAGGTCATCGCGCGCGTGCGGGCGGAGCTGGTCGCTCAGTTTGCTGATTGATTTGCAAGTACGAAGTTTCCCCTCCCCCGGTTTGCGCGGGAGGGAAAGTCAATCTCACCCCGCTGGTGCGCGCAGCAGTTCGACCGGCACGATCGGGTCGTCCTTGGAGTTGCGCAGCGTCAACGATGTCTTGACATTGAGCACGTGAGGCGCGGCGGTGAGCTTCGTCACGAAGTTTTGGAAATCCGACAGGTTCGGCGCCACGCATTTGAGAATGAAGTCGACCTCGCCCGACAGCATCCAACATTCGCGCACCAGCGGTTCGCGGCGCACGAACGCTTCGAACGCCTGAAGGTCGGCTTCGGCCTGGCTCGACAGGTGCACCATCGCAAACGCCGTTACGTCGCAGCCAAGCGCCCTCTCATCGAGTCGTGCGCGATAGCCCTTGATGAGGCCAGCCTCTTCCAGGCTGCGGACTCGCCGCAGGCAGGGCGGAGCCGAGATGCCCACCCGCCGCGCGAGTTCCACGTTGGTCATCCGGCCGTTATCCTGCAGTTCGCGCAGGATGTTGCGGTCGATGGCGTCCAGACGTCGAAAGGGAATAGCCATTCTTTTTTGTACAACAGAATGTAGTTTGGCGAAACATTATTGCGCAAAAGGCCTTTGCCGAAGTCCAAAACGAGGCGAAGGGCGCGAGCTCGGCACGCCCGACGACGTGCCTAGCGACGCTGGGCAGTGAATCATTCACGCTCTTGAGAGCAGCACCCTAAGCCGGCGAATTCAGGATTGCGTTTCTTGCATAGCTCTGGCAAAGCCCTATATGGGGGCTGGGGAGGCGCCGGCAATGACCCTTTTGAGGGCATTGCTGTGGTGCCAGAGAAGCATCGATGTCTGAATCCATTCACGCGAAGACCGTTATCCTAGGCTCGGGACCGGCCGGCTATACCGCGGCGATCTATGCCGCCCGCGCCATGCTCAAGCCCGTCCTGATCCAGGGCTTTCAGCCCGGCGGCCAGCTCACCATCACCACCGATGTCGAGAACTACCCTGGATACGCCGACGTCATCCAGGGCCCCTGGCTGATGGAGCAGATGGAGAAGCAGGCGGGTCACGTCGGCACCAAACTTGTCTCCGATCACGCCAACGCCGTCGATCTGTCCCGGCGGCCGTTCCGCATCACTTGCGATTCGGGCGACACCTACTTTGCCGAAACGCTGGTGATCTCGACCGGCGCCCAGGCGCGCTGGCTCGATTTGCCATCGGAACAGAGGTTCCGTGGCCATGGCGTGTCGGCCTGCGCGACCTGCGATGGCTTCTTCTTCAGGGACAAGCGCGTCTTCGTTGTCGGCGGCGGCAATACCGCTGTCGAGGAAGCGCTGTTCCTCACCAATTTTGCCGCCTCCGTCACGGTCGTGCATCGCCGCAACGCGTTTCGCGCCGAGCGCATTCTGCAGGACCGCTTGTTCCGTCACCCGAAGATCACGGTGATCTGGGATAGCGTGCTGGTGGAGGTGTCCGGCGGCGACGATCCCCACCGGGTCACCGGTGTCACGCTGCGCAACATCGATATGGGCGCATTGAGCCATCACCCCGCCGACGGCGTCTTCATTGCCATCGGGCATTCGCCGGCGACCGAACTGTTCGTCGGCCAGGTCGAGCTAAAACCCAGCGGTTACATAAAGACCGCGCCGTTCTCGACCGCGACGTCGGTCCCCGGCGTATTCGCTGCCGGCGACGTGACCGACGACGTTTACCGCCAAGCGGTGACCGCCGCTGGCATGGGCTGCATGGCGGCACTCGAGGCAGAACGATTTTTAGCTGCGCACGAAGCTGCCGCAGCCGGCCGCGTTGCCGCGGAATAGCAGCATCGGAAACGGTAGATCATGGATTGGGACAAGCTCAAGGTCTTTCACGCTGCTGCGGAAGCCGGCAGTTTCACTCACGCCGGCGAACAACTCGGTCTGTCGCAGTCGGCGGTGTCGCGCCAGGTGAGCGCGCTTGAACAGGAACTCTCTGTCTCGCTGTTCCATCGCCATGCGCGCGGTCTCATCCTCACCGAACAGGGCGAATTGCTTTATCGCACCGCCCACGACGTGTTCATGAAGCTCGAGTCGGCCCGCGCCAAGCTGACCGACAGCCGCGAGCGGCCGCACGGCGATCTTCGGATCACCACCACCGTCGGCATCGGCGTGCACTGGTTGACGCCGCGCCTTGGCGAATTCGGCGACCTTTATCCCGACATCCGTATCACCCTCCTTACGACCGATGAGGAACTCGATCTCGCAATGCGCGAGGCCGACGTCGCGATCCGCTTGCGCCAGCCGACCCAGCCGGACCTCATCCAGCGCAAGCTGTTCTCGGTGCATTTCCACGTCTACGCTTCGCCGGAGTATCTCAAGCGGCTCGGCACGCCGCGCTCGCACGAAGATCTCGACAAGCACCATCTCCTGGTGCTCGGCGGCCAGGTGCCGAGTTACCTGCAAAACACGCGCTGGCTCGTCGATGTTGGCCGCAACGGCAAGGGGCCGCGCACGCCGCACCTCACCATCAACAACATCATCGGCATTCTGCGCGCTTGCCAGGCCGGACTCGGCATCGCCATGCTGCCTGACTACATCGTCGAAGAGGACGGCGGGCTGGTGCAACTCCTGGGCAATTCCGAGACGATCGCGCTCGACGCCTATTTCGTCTATCCCGAGGAACTCAAGTCGGTTGCACGGGTGCAGGCGTTCCGCGACTTTCTGGTCAGCAAGGCGCAGCGCTGGAATTACTGACGGCGCTTGGCCGGCTGCGGCCGGTCGTGAAGCCGCGCAAGGAGCAGGGGCGAGATGACCAAGCACGTGGAAGCCGGCGCGGCGACAGTGCATTGGGGCTATCTCGATGCATCGCTGCCGCCGGTCGCGACCATCGACAGCGGCGAGGTCGTGACCATGTCGACGGTGTCGGGGCCGCCCGACGCGCTGCCGCCGCCACCCGCGTTCATCCCGCCCGCGCTCTACGAAATCCACAACGCGAAGACGCGTCGCATGCTGCCGGGCCACATGTGCACCGGACCGGTGGCCGTGCGCGGCGCGCGGCCCGGCCAGGTGCTCCAGGTCGACATCCAGGATATCGCGCTGCGTTACGACTGGGGCTACACCGCGATCCGCCCGCTGAAGGGCGCGCTGCCTTACGATTTTCCCGAGGCCAAGCTCATTCACGCGTCCCTTGAGCGCAATCGCATGGTCGGCCGGCTGCCCTGGGGCACCGAAATTCCGCTGCGGCCGTTCTTCGGGGTGATGGGGAATGCGCCGCCGCTCGCCTGGGGTTCGGTGTCGAGCATTCAGCCGCGGCAGTTCGGCGGCAACATGGATAACAAGGAACTCGTCGCCGGCACCACGCTCTATTTGCCGGTGTTCGTTGAAAATGCGCTGTTTTCGGTGGGCGACGGCCACGCCGCCCAGGGCGACGGCGAAGTCTGCATCAACGCCATCGAGACCGGCCTGATCGGCCGCTTCCGCCTGACGGTGCGGGACGACATGAAACTTGCCTGGCCGATGGCGGAAACGCCCAGTCACGTCATCACCATGGCGTTCGACCCGGACCTCGACGACTGCGTCGTCGTGGCATTGCGCGCAATGCTCGATCTCATCGAGCAGCGCACCACGCTCAAGCGCCACGAGGCCTATATGCTGGCGAGTCTCGCCGCCGACCTCCGCATTACCCAGGTCGTCAACGAGCACAAGGGCGTACATGTCATGCTGGAGAAGCAATACCTCCAGCCGGCGCGATAACGCACGCCGCACCACGCCTTGCGACACCGGATCACACGTCCGTCCCGCAAGTGTGACTTGCCCAAAAAATTCGCCCGCAGCTAAACTACCCGCGACTCACAAAACGCCGAGGAGCACCCAATGCACATCAGGCGACGCCGCGGATGGGAATTGCCGGAACACGAGGCAACCCCCGAGCATGTGTTCTTCAACCGCCGGACTTTGCTCAAGACGGCAGCCGGTGTCGGCGCGATCGGCGCCGCCGGTGCCGCGGCCATCATGCTTGCGCCCGACGACAGCGTCGCCCAGCGCGTTGCCGACATCCCCGATCCGACCGCGGACCTTTATCCCGCCAAGCGCAACGAGAAGTATAAGCTCGATCGGCCGGTGACCGAGGAATCCATCAACACCAGCTACAATAACTTTTACGAGTTCGGCTCGTCGAAATCGATTTCGCGCGCTGCCGAGGCGCTGCGGGTCAGGCCGTGGACCGTCAAAATCGACGGCATGGTGGAAAAGCCGCAGGAAATCGGGATCGATGATCTCATCCGCAAGATGCCGCTGGAGGAGCGCCTCTATCGGCACCGCTGTGTCGAGGCCTGGGGCATGGCAATCCCGTGGACCGGCTTCCCGCTCGCAAAGCTCGTCGAGTTCGCCAAGCCCACCTCGGGGGCGAAATATGTGCGGATGGAGACCTTCCTCGATAAGCAGATGGCGAGCGGCCAGCGCGCCAGCTGGTATCCGTGGCCTTACGTGGAAGGCGTCACCATGGCGGAGGCCATGAACGACCTCGCCTTCGTGGTCACCGGCGCCTACGGCAAGCCGGTGTCGAAGCCCCAAGGTGCGCCGCTGCGCCTCGCATTGCCCTGGAAATACGGGTTCAAGTCGGTCAAATCGATCGTACGGGTTAACTTCACCGACCAGCGGCCGAAGACATTCTGGGAAGCGCTTCAGGCGTCCGAGTACGGCTTCTGGGCCAACGTCAATCCTGAGGTCTCCCATCCGCGCTGGAGCCAAGCCTCTGAGCAGGTGATCGGCACCAACAATCGCGTGCCCACCTTGCTCTTCAACGGCTACGGCGAATACGTCGCCGACCTCTACAAAGATCTGAAGGGCGAGCGCCTCTGGGCGTAAGAACCGTCGCCGCTTTCAATCCGCGGCGTGCGGCGTGCTCGCCGACGGCGGGCTGGGCCCACCGGCGCCGTCGCCTGATCCCCGACAAGCTCTGTAGCCCGGATGAGCGCAGCGACATCCGGGACTGCGTCCCACTGCCACGCCCCTCCCGCCCATAAATCCTCCTCGCGCCTGCAGCTTGCGGGGTGAGCGCCAGTCAGAGTAGGCAGAGGCGCCCTGGTGAGTGAGGGCGAGGAACGCTGGATCATGGTGGCGGAAAGGCGCGGCGCAGCGGTCACGATCGCGAACCTGCGCAAGGAGTATTCGAGCGGTCCCGGTAGCGTGGTCGCGCTCGACGGCATCGATCTCGCGATTGCGCCCGGCGAGTTCGTTTGCATCGTCGGTCCCTCCGGTTGCGGCAAGTCGACACTGCTGCGAATTCTCGCGGGCCTTGACACGGCGAGCAGCGGTCGCATCGATATCGCCGCTGGCGCCTGGCCGGTGGCGAATGCCATGGTGTTCCAGGAGAGCGGCCTCTTTCCCTGGATGAGCGTCGAGGACAATGTCGGCTTCGGTCTAATGACGCGTGGCGTTGCGCGCGCCGAGGCGTCTGATCGCGTCGACGCGGCGCTGCGCCTCGTCGGCCTCACCAAGTTCCGGCGTCACTATCCGCATCAACTGTCGGGCGGCATGCGCCAGCGCGGCGCGATCGCACGCGCTTTCGTCACCGATCCCGGCATGCTGCTGATGGACGAGCCGTTCGCGGCCCTCGACGCGCAGAACCGCACGATCTTGCAGGGCGAGCTGGTGCGCATCTGGGAAGAGACAGGGAAGACCGTGGTCTACATCACTCATTCGATCGACGAAGCGCTGCTGCTCGGCGACCGCACGGTGGTGATGACCGCCCAGCCAGGCCGTATCAAGAAGATCATCGATATTCCGTTCCGCCATCCGCGCGACGTGATGGAGCTGCAAGCGAGCGCCGAGTTCGGTGCCCTCAAGCTCGCGATCTGGCGCATTCTGGAAGACGAAGTAACACGCGCCCGTGAGGAGATGGAACGATGAGCGACACGGCCTCGAAATGGCAGGAGCGGGCGCTCTATCTGATCTCGCCGATCGGGCTGCTGGTGGTATGGCAGATCCTGCTCGAACTCGGTTTCGGCGACCGGCGTTTCGTGCCGGCGCCAACCGACATCGCGGTGCGGTTCTGGCAGCTCATGCTGAACGGCGACCTCGAGATGCACACGGCGGCGACGCTGTGGCGGGTGTTTGCCGGCTTCGTCATCGGCGCGGTGCCGGCGATCGCGATCGGCCTGCTCATGGCGATGTTCCGGCCGGTGCGCATCTTCTTCGATCCGCTGATCGCGGCGCTGATGCCGATCCCCAAGGTCGCACTGATGCCGCTGCTTGCTGCTCGCGTTCGGATTCGGCGATGCGTCGAAGATCGCCCTCGTCGCGACTGCGGTGTTCTTTCCGGTGATCATCAACACCTACGCGGGCGCCGCCAATATCGAGCCCATCTACTGGGATGTCGCGAAAAATTTCGGCGCTTCGAGCTATGTGATGTTCACCCGCGTGGTGTTCTTCGGCGCGCTGCCGCTGATCTTCGCCGGCCTCAAGATCTCCCTCGCGGTGTCCTTCGTGGTGCTGGTCGCGGCCGAATTCGTCGCGTCCAAGACCGGCATCGGCTACCTGATCTGGAACTCGTGGGAGCTGCTGCAAGTCGACTACATGTTCGTCGGCATCGTCGTGATCGGCATTCTGGGCCTGATCACCGCCGTGTTGTTCCAGGAACTCGAGCGGCTGGTCATTCCGTGGAAGACCGATGCGAGGTAATGGTAGTGCGATCTCCTGCCGGGGCATGATCGCCGCGGCACACTGATTTGGGGAGAAGCATCGTGATCACAATCGAAACGATCACCTCGGATATCCCGCGACCGCTCGCCAATTATTCCGAAGCCATGCGTGCCGGCCCGCTGGTGTTCGCGGCCGGCCAGCTCGCGAGCGACTTCAAGACCGGCGTGCCGGCGGAAGCGCGCAAGCATCCGAATTTTCCGTTCTACGGCTCCGACATCAAGCTGCAGAGCCATTTCGTTCTCAACAATCTGGCGCGCACCTTCGCGGCGGCCGGCTCCTCGCTCGATCACGTCGTGAAAGCCCAGGTGTTTCTCACCGACCTCAACAACTTTGCCGCTTTCGACGAAGTCTGGCGCGAATATTTCAAGGTGCCGCCGCCGCGCACGACGGTCGGCACCACCGGTCTGCTCGTCAAGGACACGCTGATCGAGATCGATCTTATCGGTTACGTGCCCGGCGCGGACGTCACGCACCGCGTGGTCACGTCAGATAATCCGAAGCCGCTCGCGAACTATTCCGAAGCCGTGCGCGTCGGCGACCTCATCTACGCGGCTGGCCAACTCGCGAGCGATTTCAAGACCGGAGTTCCGCCCGAAGCGCGCAAGCACGCGAACTTCCCGTTCTACGGCTCCGATATCGCGCTCCAGACCGAATACATCTTGAAAAACCTGCAAAGAACCTTCGCGGCGGCCGGGTCATCGCTTGACCACGTGGTGAAAGCGCAGGTGTTCCTCACCGACCTCAACGACTTCGCTGCTTTCGACGAGGTGTGGAGGCGCTGTTTCAAGGTGCCGCCGCCGCGCACGACCGTCGGCACCACTGGTCTTCTCGTCAAGGATACGCTGGTCGAGATCGATCTCGTCGCCTACGTGCCGCGCGCGGGCCTCGCCCACCAGGTCGTGACCTCCGCCGGGCCGAAGCCGATCGCCAATTATTCGGAGGCTTACGTTCTCGGCGACTATGTCTTTCCCGCCGGGCAGATCGCCTCCGACTATCAGACCGGCGTGCCGGCCGAAGCCCGCAAGCATCCAAACTTCCCGTTCTATGGTTCGGACATCAAGCTGCAGACGGCGTACATCCTGAAGAATCTCGCCGGAACGCTGAAAGCCGCCGGCAGCAGCCTTGATAAGGTGGTGAAGGCGCAGGTCTTCCTCACCGACCTCAACAATTTTGCTGCCATGGACGAGGTCTGGAAGGCGCATTTCCGGACCCCTCCGCCGCGCACCACGGTCGGCACCAGCGGCCTCCTCGTCAAGGACGCGCTGGTCGAGATTGATCTCATCGCAGTTCGCTGACCCGCAGACTCGTAGGGTGCGCAAAGGCGGCGGAGGCGCTGCACCTTTGAGCGCGGCATCGGTTCCGCCGTGCGCACCGCAAGTTCGAAGGTGCGCACGGCGGATCGACGTTCTCGCCTAATCTTGCGATGCCTCGGCCGCCTTTGCGTACCCTAGGCCGCTTCACCTCTTTACGCCTGCAGCCGATCACTGCTGCACGGGCAGGTCGCGTGCGTTGGTTTCCTTGCCGTCGACGATCTTGACGACATGGGTCACGAGCAGCGGATCGCCCTTCTCGTCGAACTTGAACGGCCCGCGCACGCTTTCGATCGACAATTTGGACAGCGCATCGCGGATCGCACTACGATCCTCGTTGCCGGCCTTTTCGATCGCCAGCATGGCGAGCACCGCGGCGTCATAGCCTTCCGCGGCATAGGCGTCCGGAACCTTGCCGAACATCTTCTTGTACTTCTCGGTGAAGGCGCGGGCGGCCGGAATGTTCTCGCTGGTCGCGACGCTGAAGTGCGAGGTGTAATAGACGCCGTTCACCGCCGGGCCGCCGAGTTCGATATATTTCGGCGAGGCGAAACCGTCCGAGCCGAAGCGGGCGAGGTTCATGCCGGTCTGTGCATATTGCTTGGCGATCAGCGCGCCTTCAGCGTAACGCGACCATTCGACGATCGCCTGGGCCGGGCTCGCCTTGATCCGGCCGAGCTGCGCGGTGAAATCGATGTCGCCGCGGGTGTAGCGCTCGTCGGCCACGATTTCGAAGCCGTATTTCTGCCCGGCGCCCTTGAATGCATCGAACCCGCCGCGGCCGAAATCGTCGTTGACATAGAGGAACGCGAATTTCTTCAGCTTCGGAAATTTCTCGTGGATGAAGTCGACGAGATCGCCGACGAGCTTTGTGTCCGGGACGCAGGAGCGGAATACCCATTTGTTGCCCTGCGTGGTGATGCGCTGGGCGGTGCCGGAGATGACGATCTGCGGCACCTCGGACTGGCGGCTCACCTGTGCCGCGGCAAGGCTCGCGGGGCTTGTGATGCTGCCGATGGTGATCAGAGCCTCGTCCCGCGAGATCAGGCGCTTGGCGACATTGACCGCCTCCTCGGGCTTGCCGCCGTCGTCGGCATAGATGCCCTCGATCTTCTTGCCGCGAATGCCGCCGGCTTCGTTCTTGTCCTTGATGGCAAGCTCGACCCCGTCCTTGCCGCTCTGGCCGGTCGCGGCGGCGTCGCCACTGAGCGGCGCGAAAAATCCGATCTTGAGCGTTTGGGCGGAGGCCGGCGCAAGGCCGCCGGCGAGAACGACGGCTGCCGTCAGCGTCGCCGCGTAGAGAGTGGAGGGAATACGCATGGGTCAGGTCTCCTGGTGGGATTTACGTGATCATGGAGTGGTACCGGCGTGAACTTCGTCGACCGGGCGCGCGCCTTCGAATTCCCATTCTTCCTGGCCGAGATAGCTTGTCCATACCTGCGGATTATCGAGGAGGCTCGCGCTCGTGCCCGACAGTACGATCCGCCCACTCTCCATGACATAACCGCGCCCGGCAAGCTGGAGCGCCAATTCGGCATTCTGCTCGACCAGCAGGATCGTCACGCCCGACGTCTGGAAATGGCGGATCGCGTTTGCCACTTCCTCGACCAGAATGGGCGCGAGGCCGAGCGACGGCTCATCGAGAAGGAGCAGCAGCGGGTTCGCCATCATGGCGCGCCCGAACGCCAGCATCTGCTGCTCGCCGCCGCTGAGCGAGCCTCCGGCCTGCCGACGCCGTTCGTATAGCCGCGGAAACAGCGCGTAGACTTCCTCGCGGATGATCTTTTCTTTGTCGTGTGCGCGCGGCGAATGCGCGCCCACCCGCAAATTCTGTTCGACCGAGAGCCGCGGAAAGATGCGGCGTCCTTCCGGCACCTGGACAATGCCGCGCGCGACGATCTCCTCCGGGCGCAGGCCGGTGATCGGCTGATCGAGGAAAGCGATGTCGCCTTCGGTCGGCTGGATCAGCCCCGATATCGCCTTGAGCGTCGTCGACTTGCCGGCGCCGTTCGATCCAATCAGCGCCACCACTTCGCCGGCAACGATGTCGAGGTCGATGCCGCGCAGCGCGGCCACCGGGCCATAAGCTGCGCAGACGCCGTTAAGACGCAGCACGGGCGGCCTCCTGTGGCGCGTCTGACCGCTTCGTCGAACGCTCGAAGCCCTTGCCGAGATAGGCGCGCACGACTTCCGGGCGGCGCTTGATATCGGCCGGCGCGCCGTCGGCGAGCTTGCGGCCATAATCGAGCACCGTGATGTGATCGCAGGTCGGCATCACCACGTCCATGTGATGCTCCACCAGGACGATCGTGACGCCGGTCGCCTTGATGCGGCGGATGAGGTCGACGAGACGCCGGCTCTCGGTGCCGTTGAGGCCCGCGGCCGGCTCATCGAGCAGCACCAGCTTCGGCTTCGCGACGCAAGCGCGGGCGATCTCCAGCAGACGCTGATGACCATAGGGCAGGCTGCCGGCGGGCTGGTCTGCAATCGCGAGCAATCCGACGAAGTCGAGCGCCTCGCGGGCGCGCGCCATGATCGAGGCTTCCTCGCGCCGTTGGAACGAAGTGCGCAGCAACGCATGGAAAATGTCGGCGCGGGTCTCGGTATGCAGGCCGACCATTGCATTTTCGAGCGCTGTCATCTCGCGAAACAGCTTGAGATTCTGGAACGTGCGCCGGATGCCGAGTGCGGCGCGACGCTCCGGGGCGGCGCGGGTGATGGCGCGGCCCTCGAAGGCAATGCCGCCGGATGAGGAGGAAAGGTGGCCGGAGATGAGATTGAGGAGCGTGGTCTTTCCCGCACCGTTCGGGCCGATCAGCCCGTGTACCGTGCCGGGCGCAACCGAAACTTCGACACCGTCGATCGCAACGAGGCCGCCGAAACGGCGCGACAAGGCGGTGGTTTCGAGGAGCGCCTCCATGTCTCAGCGCTCCTCGGCCGGCAGGGGTGCGGTGGGCGCGTGCGGCGTGCGGCGAACGGCGCCAAGCTTCGCCGCGAGGGCCGAGATCAACCCAACGAGGCCGCGATTGCCGAGGCCCGCGAGGATGATCACAAGGAGGCCGAACAGGATGAGCCGCAGTTCGCCGGAAGAGCGCAGGAATTCTGGAGTCAGCACGACAATGGCCGCGCCGAGCGCTGCGCCGGGCAGGCTGCCAAGCCCGCCGACCACCACCATGATGAGGATATCGATCGAGCGCTGAAAGGTGAAATCGTTCGGGCTCAGATAGCGGGTGTGATAGGCGAACAGCGCGCCCGCCATGCCGGCCGTGAACGCTGCGACGAGGAAGCATTTGCTCTTGTAAAGCGTCACCGGGATGCCGCTCGCGCGCGCCGCCTCTTCGTCCTGCGACATCGCCATGAGCGCGCGTCCGAACCGCGAGGTCGTCAGCCGCTCCATCCCCCAATAGATGAGGCCGGCGAAAACGAGACAAACGTAATAGTAGGCAAACTCGGAGCCGACATTGAAGCCGAACAGCGACGGCTTCGGGATATCCATCATGCCGATGCTGCCGCCGGTGAGTGAATCTTCGTTGAGAATGACGAGGTGCACGATGATGCTGAAGCCGAGTGTCGCGACCGCAAGGCTCGGGCCCTTCAGCCGGACGATCGGCACCAGCAGGAGGCTCGCCGCCGCGGCAACCACGCCTCCGGCCGCGACCGCGAGAAGGAACGGCAGGCCATACGATGCTGCAAGGATCGCAGCGGCGTATGCTCCGATGCCGAAGAACGCGCCCTGGCCGAGCGAAAGCAGCCCGGCCATGCCAAGCAGCAACTGCAATCCGAGCGCGAGGATGACGCTGATCAGCGCGATGCTGAACACGTGCAGCCAATATTGATTGCTTTGGACGGCCGGCACCAGCGCGAGGATGACGAGAAGGCCGAGGCGCAGGACGATCGGATTCGTCATCTCGCGTCTCATACCTGCCGGCCGGCGCGGCCGAACAGACCCATGGGCATGAACAGCAGTATGGCGATCAGCACCACCATGCCGATCGCGTCTTTGTACGACGTCGAGATCACCATGCCCGCGAAAGTCTCGATCAAGCCGTACAGCAGGCCGCCGACCATCGCGCCGATGATGCTGCCGAGCCCACCGAGAGTTGCGGCAACGAATGCCTTAATCCCGGTGGTAAAGCCCATGTTGAACGACGCAAAGAACAGCGAACCGAGCAGCACGCCGGCGGCGCCCGCCATCATTCCGGATACGGTGAAGGTGAGCGTGGTTGCGCGCTCGACGCTGATGCCCATAAGCCGGGCTGCATCGGGGTCCTGCGCCGCCGCCTGCATCGCGAGCCCGGTCCGCGTGTAGCGGAAGAACAGTATCAGCGCACCCATGATCAAGACGCTGAGCACCACGATCCACAACAGCTGCGGCGAGACGACGAAGTCGCCGAGCTTGATGGCGGTGGATGAGAACAGTGGCGGATAGCCAAGTGGCTCCGAGCCCCAGATGGCGCGGACGCCGTTCTGCATGGTGATGGAGACACCGAGCGTCGCGATTATGATGTTGAGAAGCGGGACACCACGGCGGCGGATGGTGCGGTAGGCCACGAGTTCGATCAGCGCCGAAACAACGCCGCCGCCGATCATCCCGAACAGCAGCACCAGCGCGAACGGCATGGCGTAGAGCCAGTAGGCCGTGAGGCCCGCCATCGCGCCGATCATCATCATCTCGCCTTGCGCGAAATTGAGGATGTCGGTCGCGCGGATGATCATCGAGATGCCGAGGGCGATGAGGCTGTAGATGCAGCCGATCGCGAGGCCGCCGAGCACGGTTTGGACCAATTGGTCATACGTCACGGCGCGAACTGGGCTCCGTCGATGTGCGAGGCAGACCAAAAAACGTAACGGCCGGACAGAGTGGGAGCAAGGCGAATTTGCATGCGCGTCGGCGGCGATTTGACAGGGCTTTGTGCATCGCCGGCCACCCGAGACGCCGGCGGCTTTGGGGGCGATTCCGAATTTCTTAATGAGGCCTCCCTACAGTCCGGACCATCCCGGCATCCCTGGGGAGCCGTCTTGCCGGGCATCAAGGGGAGCACGCGTGGGGAAACGTCGCGACACGTCATCGCAAGGTGCGTCCGCGCTTAATGTCCGGCTGACCCCCGATGACCGTACCGCAGCGCCCGCCTCGAAGCGGCGCCGCAAGCCCAAGGACGTGGCGGAAGAAGCGCCCGTCGATGAGCCGCCCGAACCGCCTCGTCGCGTCACCGTGAAACCCGCCGGCAAGCGCAGCGGCAAACGAAGTGCGAGCCGCAAGGGCTCCAGCCTCGGCCGCCTCATCTATTGGGGCGCTGTGCTGAGCGTGTGGGGGGTGATCGGACTGATCGGGCTGTTCGGCTGGGTCGCGCTCCACCTGCCGCCGATCCAGTCGCTCGAGATCCCCAAACGCCCTCCGGCCGTTCAGATCGATGCCGCGGACGGCCGCATCTTCGCGACCCGCGGCGAGATGGGCGGCGCGGCGATCCCCCTCAAGGAGATGCCGGCGCACCTGCCGAATGCCTTCATCGCCGTCGAGGATCGGCGGTTCTACTCCCATCACGGCATCGACCCGGTTGGTCTGATCCGCGCGGTGCTCGCAAACGTGCTCCATCGCGGCATTTCGCAGGGCGGATCGACCATCACCCAGCAGCTTGCGAAGAACCTCTTCCTGACGCCCGAGCGCCATCTGATGCGCAAGTTGGAAGAGGTGGTGCTGGCGGTGTGGCTGGAACACAAATTCAGCAAGAACGAGATTCTCGAGCTCTATCTCAATCGCGTCTATTTCGGCGCGGGCGCCTACGGCGTTGAGGCGGCGGCGCAGCGCTATTTCGGCAAGTCGGCGCGCCATGTGACACTCGCCGAGGCGGCGCTGCTGGCGGGCCTCGTCAAATCTCCGTCGAAGCTGTCGCCGACGCGCAATTACGAGGCGGCCGAACGCCGCTCGCAGATCGTGCTCGCCACCATGTCGGACGCAGGTCTCATTACCGACGCAGCCGCCAAGACCGCGATGACCGCAGCACCGGCGGTGATCAAGCCGAGCGCCGGCGGCTCATCCAACTACGTCGCCGATTGGGTGATGGATGTGCTCAACGAGCTGATCGGGCGGGTCGATGAAGACGTCATCGTCTCCACCACGATCGATGCGTCGCTGCAGGTCGCCGCCGAAAAGGCGTTGGTCGACCAGCTGACGCAAAAAGGCGAGAAGGCCGGCGTCACGCAGGGCGCTCTCGTCGCCATGACGCCCGATGGCGCGGTGCGCGCCCTCGTCGGCGGGCGCAATTACGCGGAGAACCAGTTCAATCGCGCCGTGGTGGCGAGACGGCAGCCGGGCTCGGCGTTCAAACCGTTTGTCTATCTCACTGCGCTGGAGCATGGGCTCACGCCCAATTCCATAAGGGACGACAAGCCTGTCGAGGTGAAGGGTTGGCGTCCGGAGAACTTCAATCACGAATACCAGGGCCCGGTGACCCTGACGCGCGCGCTCTCCAATTCGCTCAATTCGGTGTCGGTGCGGCTCGCTCTCGAGTTTGGGCCGACCGCAGTCGTGCGCACCGCTCACCGACTCGGTATTGCGTCGAAGCTCGAGACCAATGCGTCGATCGCGCTCGGCACGTCAGAGGTGTCGGTGCTGGAACTCGTCTCGGCCTACACGCCGTTCGCGAACGGCGGCATCGCGGTGATCCCGCGCGTGGTCGAACGGGTGTGCGTTGCCCATGGCGGCAAGGTGCTGTTTGCGCGCAATGAAACGACGCTCGGCCGCGTCATCGACCTGCGCTACGTCGGTATGATGAACACCATGATGCACGAGACGGTCACATCGGGCACCGCCCACAAAGCGGACTTGCCCGGCTGGGCGGCGGCGGGCAAGACCGGCACGAGCCAGGATTTCCGTGACGCATGGTTCATCGGCTACACCAGCCAGTTCGTCACCGGCGTCTGGCTCGGCAATGACGACAATACGCCGACGCGCAAGACGACTGGCGGCAGCCTGCCGGTCGACATCTGGAGCCAGTTCATGAAGGCAGCGCATCGCGGCAAGACACCGAGCGATCTGCCGGTAGGGGGCATGGCGGTCGCGAGTTCCGGCATTGCGGCGCTGATACAGGCCGGCGGCCTGCTGCCCGCGCCGACGCAGCCGGTCGCCTCATCGGCTCCAACGCCGCCGGCCAATATCGGCGGCGGCCGCAGTCGCGAGCCGGTACGGCCCGAAGCAGGCACGATCGACGGCTGGTTCATCGATCGCCTGTTCTCGCGGCGATAGGCCCGCATCGACTCTCGGTCGAACGGACGCTTCCCAACAAACGAAATGGCCCCGGCGATCGAATGGATCGTCGCCGGGGCGGGGTAGCAATGGCGGGTTTGCGGCCCACCATGGCAGGAGAGTTAACCGCGGTGGCCGAAACCGTGGTGGCCGAAGCCGTGGCCGAACCGGTTGAAGCCAAAGCGATGGCCGAAACGGTGGTAGCCGAAACGGCGATAGCCGTAGCTGCCGTAGCCGTAGCTGTCGCAGTCGTAGTTGTTGTAGTCGCAGTCGTTATAGCCGTAGCTGGTGTAGCCGTAGCGGGGCCACCAACGATGCTGCCAGTAGCCGTAGTGGCGCCAGCCGTAGCCGAAGTGATGGCCGAAGCGATAGCCGTAGCCGAAGTGATGACCGAAGCCGCGGTGGAAGCCACCGTGACCACCATGGAAGCCACCGTGGCCGCCATGTCCAAACGCCGAAGCGCTGGTCGGAACGAGGGCTGCCGTGGCGAGGCTCGCGAGCGTCGCAGCGGCGAAGACAAGTTTACGCGTGACCTTGGTGTTCATGATCGTGATCCTTCTCCAAAAGGAAGAGGCGAATGCCACTTCGCTCGATTGGTCGAAGGATGCGCGCTCCGAGAACGTGTTGGCCGTCACATGAAAGATGGTTCGGGCCGCGGCTGATATTTGTCACAGCCAAGGAAGCGGCGACGTTTGCGGCTTATGAATCGAGCGGCGGTAAGAGGCAGGCTGATCTGAACAAATCATCAGCCCTTGCGCCGTGTGTCGCGGCTGAGCCACCACACTGCGAGCGTCAGCCAGCCAGCGACGGCAATCGGAATGACCAGCGGCCAGGCGGACCCGCCGAGCATGTGACCGACCAGGATGCCGGTCGCCGCGGCCGCCGTCTGCTGGGTGACGCCGCCGAGCGATGAGGCGACGCCGGCGCGCTCCGGGAACGGTTGCAACGACGCCGCAAAGGCCTGCGGCATCACCATTCCCATGCCGGCGAGATAGAGCGCGACCGGCAGTACCAGGGTCAGTCCGATCCGAGGCAACGCTGCGGCCGCGAGGACGAGCAGCAGTCCGGCGGTGGCAAGGAGCGTGGCGCCAATGCCCATGGTGCGGTCGAGCCCGACGCGCTCGACGATGCGGACCGCGATCGATGTGCCGGCGATGAAGCCGCAAGCCGACAGCGCGAATGATCCGCTGTAGGCCAAAGGCGATTGGCCATAGAGATTCTGCAGCACGAACGGCGAGCCGGAGATCCAGGCGAAGAGACCGGCGAAGCTCAGCGAGGCCAGCGCGATGTTGATGAAGAAGACGCGGTGGCGGGCGACGGTCGCGAAACTTGCCAAGACGTCCGCCGGTCGGTGCGGCGCTGCCGCGTCACGCCGTCGGGTTTCGGGCAGCAGCAGAAAGGCCATTGCGGCGGCGATGGTTCCTGCGACGAGGATGAAAACGAAATCGGCGCGCCATCCGAACGCGCTTTGCAAGCCGCCGCCGATGAGCGGTCCTACAATGGGGGCCAAGCCCATGATCATGGCCATCAGCGAAAGCTCGCGTGCGGCCCGCGACCCCTCGTAAAGGTCACGGATCACGGCGCGCGCGAGCGTGATTGCTCCCGAAGCGCCGAAACCTTGCACGAAGCGCGCCGCAATCAGGATGCCGATCGAGGGTGCCACGGTGCAGATGAGAGCGCCGAGGCAGAAGATCGCGAGCGCCACCATCAGCACGGGCCTGCGTCCGAATCGATCCGATGCCGGGCCATGGACAAGCTGACCGCTCGCAAATCCGATGAGAAACATCGAGATCGTGAGTTGAACCGCGGCGTCGGATGCGTCGAGCGCGAGACCAACCTCGGGCAGGGCAGGGACGTAGAGGTCGATCGATACCGGACCGATGGCGGTAAAAAGCGCGAGCAACGCAGTGAGCGCCAAAGACCCGGGACGCACCATCACGAAGGCAAATTCGCCATTACGCCGGGTCGGCGAAGAGCGACTGCCGTCCGCCTTTCATGATGCCGAAGCCGTCCGGCTCGAGGCCGTAGCGATGCAAGTCGGTGCCGTGGACATCGAGCCAGACCTTGGCGCGCTCCATGTCCGGGCAAATCCGGTGAAGCAGGCGCCAGAAACGCGGCGAGTGGTTCATTTCGACAAGGTGGGCGACCTCGTGGGCCGCGAGATAGTCGAGGACATGACGCGGCGCCAGCACGAGCCGCCACGAAAACGACAGCACGCCCGCGGTCGAACATGAGCCCCAGCGGCTTGCCTGATCGCGGACCGAAATGCGCCGCACGGTTACGTCGAGGCGCTCAGCGTAACGCGCGACTGCGTTCTCAAGATCGCGCCGCGCCTCGCGCTTGAGGAAATCGGAGACCCGCCGCGCAACGTGCTCCATGCGGCCGGCGACGCACAGGAGTCGCATGCCGTCGCGGTCGCTCTCGGTCCACACGGTGCCGCGGATGCTGCGACGGTGAACGATTCGATGGGAGGCGCCCCGTATCGGAAATTCGGTGCCATGGACGAACGGGGCCGCTTTGGGAAGTCGCCCGAGGCGAGCCGCGATCCATGCGCCATGCTTCTCGGCAAATTCGCGTGCCTCGCGGAGGCTGCCGCGCGGCGGCATGGTGAGGACCGCTTCGCGCGTCACCGCGATCACGCGCAAGGTGTAGCGCCGCGCCTGCCGATGCCGTCGCAGCCGCACGAGATGGATCGCGCCATCACACATGACTTCCAGCGCCTGCGGTTCGGCGGGACGGCGATACAGCAGCGCGCGAGACGACATCACGAGTCCAAAGGAATGCGAGGGAGCCGGTCGACCCGATAGTGACATATCTGCCGGGATCGCAACGGACATTCTTTTTGCAACCGAAAACCGCAAACCATTGGGAAGCAGCGACCGCCGAACGCTAGATGTAGTGGCAATTCGTGATGAAAATTGATTCATCTTATGGCGCGCGAATCAATCTGCGCCGGAGAGAAATTAGATCAATGCAATCAGATGTTTAGAGGAGACAAAGTGAATCGGATGAGGAAACTGCGAATTCCATTGGGTTTTCTAATCTGAATCTGGAATCACACCAATGCCAACCGGCTCCACAGCCAATTCCGGACCAACAGAATGCGCCGCGACCGCGGGCTCCGCCGGGATGGCCGGCGATTTCCGGGCCGCGTTGTACCCGGTGTGGCGGAAATCATGCGACAGGATGAAATCGCCAATCCGCGGCGCGATCTCCGCGCGAAACCGAGAGCCGTTGAAGACGCCGTAGTGGCCGACGCTGGGCTGCAGCCAGTGGGTCTTGAGGTCATCGGGAAGATTGACGACGAGCCGATGCGCCGCCTCAGTCTGGCCGACACCGGAAATGTCGTCGTGCTCCCCCTCCACAGTCATCAGCGCGACGCGCCGGATCTTTCCCGGATCGACACGCTCATCGCGATGGTGCATCTCGCCTTTCGGTAACGCATGCCGCACGAACACCGTTTCGACGGTCTGCAAATAATACTCGGCAGCAAGATCCATCACCGCGAGGTATTCGTCGTAGAACTCGCGATGCTTCTGCGCCGAATCGCCGTCCCCCTGGACGAGGTGATGAAACAGATTGCGGTGCGCCTCGATATGGCGATCGAGATTCATGCTGACGAAGCCGTGCAATTGCAGGAAGCCCGGATAGACGTCCCGCATCACACCGGGATGCGGGAACGGCACCTTGGTGATGACGTTGCGTCGGAACCAGTTCACCCCGCGCTTCTCGGCGAGCGTATTCACTTCCGTCGGATTAACGCGGGTATCGATCGGGCCGCCCATCAGCACCATGGAGCGGGGCACGTAAGGATCCTCGACGGCTTCCATACGCGCGACGGCAGCGATCACCGGGACGGACGGCTGGCAGACAGCGACCACATGCACGTCGCCGCCAAGGAAATGCAGCATCGAAATGACGTAGTCGATGTAGTCATCGAGATCGAACGCACCCTCGGGGAGCGGGACCGTGCGAGCATCAGCCCAATCCGTGATGTAGACGTCGTGATTGGGCAGGAATGCCTCGACCGTGCCGCGAAGGAGAGTGGCGTAGTGTCCTGACAACGGCGCCACGATGAGCATGCGCGGCTGCGGCCGCAGCGGCGGGTGCTCGAAGGCACGCTCAAAATGCAGCAGACGACCGAAGGGGCGAGTCCAGACGGTATTGACATGCACAGGAACACGCACACCGCCGACCAGCGTTGACGTAATTCGCCATTCCGGCTTGCCGTAGCGCCGGGTCGAGCGCTCGAACACTTCGCACGCCGCCGCCACCGATTTGCCGAAGGTGGTCATGGACAGCGGGTTGAGCGGATTCTTGAAGAAGAGCCGGGTTGCGTCGGCAACGGCACGCGACGGATTGAGCGCCGCGTGGTTCATCTCGTAGAGCCAATACATCGGCGCCGCGGACAACAGTCCACCCGCTCCCGGGAGCTTAGGTGCGCCGCCGAATTCGCCGATTGCCATTTCGCGTTATCCCTATGATCTTCACGTCGTTTTGCACTGCAACAGATGGGTATTTTTCACATCCCCGTCAACGCGAAGCTTCGCCACATCCCCGCGCGGTTGTGGCGGCAGACGGCACAAGAAAGCAAGGGTCGCGACGGAACAATCTACTACTGAATTCTTTGCTGAACCTCTGCGGTCGAATTCGCTGGAAAGCGACCGCTTCCCCGCCGCGGGGATCATTCGCCGGTCTGCATCAGCGATCCGTTGCGGCGCGAGGATCGCAGAAGCAATGAAAAGCCGATGACGCCGGCGCTAAAGGCGATGACGTTCATTCCTAGCGCCTGCAACATCAGATCGGCACGAAACACGTGGTCGATCAAGAGCGCCCGCATGCCTTCGAAAACGTAGGTCGGCGGCAGCAACCACGCGATGACCTGAAGCCACTGCGGCAACACTGCGACCGGATAGTAGACGCAGGTCAATGGCATCAACAGGAACATGATCGTCCAGGCGAGATTTTCCGCGCCAAGGCCGTTGCGCATCACGACCCCCGATACAAGGATGCCGACGGCCCAGCTCGTCAGCAGGAGATTGGCAAAGAAGGCCGCGAGCGCCAGTCCAAGGCTGTAAAGGTTAAAGCCGAAGAATCCGATCGCAAGAAGCGACACCGGCACCATGCCGATGGCGAGCCGCACGAGGCTCATCACCATCATGGCGGCGACAAACTCCACTGGCTTGAGCGGGCTCATCATCAGGTTCGCGAGATTGCGCGACCACATCTCTTCCAGGAACGACACCGAAAATCCGAGCTGACCACGGAACAGGATGTCCCACAGCAGCACCGCGCCGATGAAAGTGCCGGTGGCCCGCGCGAAATAGCCGGCATTCTGGCCGATATACATCTGCAGGAAGCCCCACATCAGCATCTGCACGGCCGGCCAATAGATGAGTTCGAGAAGTCGCGGCCAGGACGACCGCAACAGATACCAGTAGCGCGCGACCATCGCGGCGATGCGGCGCCACGAAATGCCGTATTCGACGCGCTGCGCGATGCTGCGCTCGGGCACGAGATCGCCGCGGACGGTCATTGCGCGGCCTCGCGCAAGCGGCCGCGCGCCACGTCGAGAAACACCTCTTCGAGCGTTTCGCGGCCATAGCGGGCGAGGAGTTCGGCCGGCGCACCGTCGTCCTCGATGCGTCCCTTCTTCAGGATGATGACGCGTTCACACAGGCGCTCGCACCTCGCCCATGTTGTGCGAGGCAAGCAGGATCGTGGCTTGGCGCGCGGCGCGGTAGCGCTCGAGACACGACCGCACCCAGTCGGCGGTGTCGGGATCCAGCGACGCGGTCGGTTCATCGAGCAGAAGCACATCGGGACTGTTGATCAGCGCCTTGGCGAGCGAGACCCGTGTCTTCTGCCCCGACGACAGCTTGCCGGTCGGACGGTCGAGCAACTCCTCAAGATCGAGTTGTTGCGCGAGATCGGCGATGCGCCCGGCGAGATCGAGCACGCCGTAAAGGCGGCCGAAGACCGTGAGATTCTGGCGCACCGTCAACCGCATCGGCATTTCGACGTACGGGCTCTCGAAATTCATGCGGTGCAGCACGTGGTAGCGCTGGCGCGGCATCTCGGCGCCGAGCACCCGCACGGTGCCGGAGGTCGGCGTCAACAGCCCCATGATCATCGCGATCGTCGTCGTCTTGCCGGCGCCGTTGCCGCCGAGGAGCGCTGTGACGGAGCCGCGCGGCAGCGAGAAACTGATGCCGTCGACTGCCGGACCGCGCTGGTAAATCTTAACCAGGCGATCCACGGCTATCGCAGGAACATCGGCGGGTGCGGCAATAGGGTTCAAGCGTTTTGCTTCCCAGGCGTTGCGGATTGCATGGACGGGCGGCAGGTTTGGCCCGGGCAGGGCCGACAAGCAAGGTCAGGCCCTTGGGAGCGAGCCCGTACCAATCTCTCTAAAGTGACGCCATATAGGGCGTATGAAACGTATGAACGGTCCCGGAACAACGCCATGACCGATGTTTTTGCCGAGCAGACGCCGCCCTCGCTGCGGCATGTCCGCCTCGACACGCTGGTGCGGCTGCGGTGGCTCGCTGTCCTCGGGCAAACGGCGGCCGTTCTCGTCGTCTACGACGGGTTCGATTTCGAGGTACCTTTCTGGGCCTGTCTCGGGGTCATTGCGACCTATGCTGCCACGAACATCGCGCTGCGCATGCGGTTCAGGCTCAACCAGCGCTTGGAGCCGCACCAGGCCGCGTGGCTTCTGGCGCTCGATATTGTCGAGCTCGCAGGTCTCCTGTTCCTGACCGGCGGACTGCAGAACCCGTTCTCGTTCCTGCTCGCGACGCCGGTTCTGATCTCGGCGGCGGCGCTGCCGAAGCGCATGACGCTCATCCTCGGCGCGCTGGTGTTCGTCTGCGCGACGGTGCTGGTGCGCTATTACTATCCGTTGCCCTGGCCGGAGGAAGAGCAGCTCGAATTGCCGCCGCTCTACATGATCGGCGTATGGCTCTCGCTGATGCTCGCGATCGCCTACACCAGCATCTATGCGTGGCAAATCATCGAGGAATCGCGCCAGCTCTCCGACGCCTTGGCCGCGACTGAACTCGTGCTCACCCGCGAGCATTATCTGTCTCAGCTCGATGGGCTTGCCGCAGCGGCTGCTCACGAACTCGGTACGCCGTTGTCGACGATTCTCGTCGTCGCTCGCGAGATCGAAAAGGAGCTCGAGCGGACGCGCGGGTCGGAGCCGATGTCGCGATTTGCCGACGATATCCGGCTGTTGCGCGAACAGGCCCAGCGCTGCGGCGGGATCCTCGGCAAGCTGACCGAGTTGCCGGCGCCGGGTGAGCCGTTCGAGCGGATGAACCTCTCCGCCTTGATCGAGGAAGTGGTGGCGCCGAACCGCGATGCCGGCGTCGCGATCGACGTCACCATCGCCAAGGACGATCCGAGCGAGCCCGTCGGGGCGCGCAATCCGGCGGTGCTCTATGGCCTCGGCAATATTCTGGAGAATGCCGTCGATTTCGCGCGCGAGCGCGTCGAGGTCGAGGCGAAGTGGACCAACGATCAGGTCATCGTCGTGGTGCGCGACGATGGCTCGGGCTTCCCGCCGGAAATCATCGACCGCATGGGCGAGCCTTATGTCACGAGCTCCCGCGGCCGGCGGATGCGCGGCACGGAAATGCCCGGTTTGGGTTTGGGCTTCTTTATTGCCAAAACCTTACTTGCCCGCGCAGGCGCGAAAATATCGTTGGAAAACAAGCAGTTCCCGCAGCGCGGCGCAATCGTTAAAGTGCGTTGGAAGCGGGCCGATTTCGAGCGTCAGCGCATCTGGGAAAAGCAGATGGACGCGCCGCTCGCGTTGCCGGCCGCGGAGAAAATGCCCGCCGAGCCTCTTGCCTAGGAATCGCGGCGCCATACGTATACTGCCCAAGAGGGCGGCCTGGCGTACTGAAGCGGTCACTGTTCGAGACGGCTTCGGGTTTAGATTGAGGCTCGTAAAACCATGACGGAAATGCTCGCGGCCATTCCGGGTGAACGCACCCTACTCATTGTCGAAGACGACAAATCGTTTTTGCAGCGGCTGGCGCGCGCCATGGAAGGGCGCGGCTTTACCGTAACGACTGCGGAGACCGTCGCCGACGGGTTAACGCAAGTTGAGAAAGCGGCGCCCGCATTCGCCGTCGTCGACATGCGACTTGGCGATGGCAGTGGCCTCGACGTGATTTCAGCCCTCAAGCAGCGGCGGCCCGACGCACGCGGTATCGTGCTTACGGGCTACGGCAATATCGCGACGGCCGTCACCGCCGTGAAACTCGGCGCCGTCGACTACATGTCGAAGCCTGCCGATGCCGACGATGTCGCGGCGGCGTTGCTGGCGATTGATGGTCACAAGGCAGAGCCCCCCGCCAATCCGATGTCGGCCGACCGCGTGCGCTGGGAGCACATCCAGCGCATTTACGAATTATGCGGGCGAAATGTCTCGGAGACGGCGCGGCGTCTCAACATGCATCGCCGCACGCTGCAACGCATCCTCGCAAAACGCGCCCCGAAATAGGGCGCTCGCCTGCCGAAATTCTTCGGATTAACTGACCCGTTTCCAAACGATGGAAACGGGTCCTTTGCTGCCGGTCGGCGAGATCGTGTTCTGGATCATCTGATCGCCGTTGAAGGATAGAATGCGCTTGTGATCGGCGCCGCTGGCATTCGCCGCCGTTGTGCCGAGTACATGAAGCATCATCGAGCTGTCGGCATCGTTGATCGTGTAGGTCCCGAAGAAGGCAATGTTCTTCGCCTTGCCTTCGCTGATCACAATTACCGAAAAACGTCCGTCGGCTCCGATGTACATCATGCCGTTCGGATTGGTGCCATAGGGTTGCATCTCGGCGATGCCGATCGACACTAGTTGCCAATCGCCGACCACCTGATCCTTGATGGATTTCGCTGCCGTCTGAGCGGCGGCCGGCGCCGCGAAAAAGGCCAAAGCAATGAGCGCGGCAATGCACGCCTTCATCCTCATGTGCGGCTCCTAAGGTCCACGATTCGTTCGGGCAGCTTCATCGAAGCTATCGGTTTGCTGACAATATAGCTGCCTCAGCTTTGCGTCACTAGACCAAGCCGCTCACGCCTCGAAGGTTGCAGCCGTCGCGGGCATTCTCGCGAGATCACCGCCAGCACGCGGTCACGGACTCACCAGCGATTTTGCACCTTCATCGCCCCGAAACTCCCTGCTATCGTCGCACCAACGTTCGTTCATCTGTTGATACCAAGTCGATGACAAACAGGGGGCTATGAATGCGCGGAAGTTATTTCGCCATTGCAGGTCTTGCGGCTGTTGCGGCGCTGGTCGCGCTACGGGCAAATGCGATCGATGTCGGGACGCCGACCGCAGACATCGGCCCGCTGGGCTCACTCATTCCGAAGAGTGTTGGCGGCCCGCAGGGCAAGACCGTACTGGTGGGAAAGCCGTTCGGCAAGACTTCGGACCCATCTTCGCCGCCGACGCTGCGCCTCGCCCAGGCCGGGAGCACGCGCAGCACCGGCAATCCGAGCTTGGCTCCGCTGAAATGGGTCGGGATGGTGATCAATCTGACCCCGACGCAAAAGAATCCCGATGCCGATGTTCAATGCACCGGTCAGTTCATTACGCCGAACGTCGTCCTGACCGCCGGTCACTGCCTCAAGGATCTCCCCGACGATCCGACCGGCGCGGGCTATGACCTGACCAAGCAATACTTCGTCCTTCAGTATCAGAACGGCGAAGGTTCCCACACCTATAAGACGA
The DNA here is from genome assembly GCA_963787675.1 of uncultured Alphaproteobacteria bacterium. Lineage (GTDB taxonomy): Bacteria > Pseudomonadota > Alphaproteobacteria > Rhizobiales > Xanthobacteraceae > JAJPKK01. Next base: position 233,658 of record CAWBDV010000007.1, read on the forward strand.
AATGTGCTCTTGCGAGCCCGGGCTGGCTCTTCCCCTCGAACTACTCGAGCATGACGCCGGCACAGAAGGACGCCGCCCTCAGGAATGCCGCGCAGCATGATTTCGCGATGATCCTGCTCGACGGCAACAGCCAGACCGGCGTCATGCATTACGATCTCGACTGGAAGGGCAAATGGGTCGCGGCGACGAGAGTCGGTTACGCCGGCGACATTCTCAACGGCCAGATCGTCCAGCAATCGCACGGCATCGTGTTCTTCGCCGATTCGATCCCGATGTTTCCGAGCGAGTCGCTTCCGAACCTCGTGGCGCACTGGCAGCCGATCACCGACCTTACGTCCGGCACCAGTGGCGGCGCCTGGATCGTCAATTTCGATTCGACCGAGTCGGCCACCAACAACTTGCTGATCGCGGTGACGTCGTTTCAGAATACCGCCTATCCCGGCGTCGAATTCGGCGCCTACCTGACCGCAGCGGAATTCAACCCGCTGCTCGCCAAGGTGCAGAACGGCTGCAAATAGGCCCGCCCCTAATCGTAGGGTGGGCAAAGGCGGTCGAGGCGCTGCGAATTTTCTCCGTAGTAAATTCCGCCGAGCCCACGCGCCGATGATGCCGGTGGGCACGCTTCGCTTTGCCCACCCTACGAAACGGACGCGGACGCGCTACTGCTTGCCCGCCCTGAAATATCTGAGATCGGGCGGCGGCTGGTCCTTGCGTGCCGGCATCAGCAAGCCGTCGGCGCTGAGAAAGTAGTTGTCCGAGCCGATCACCACGTGCGGGTTGTTTTCGCCGCAAATCCATTCCTGCCACACCGCCTTCGGATATGGATTGCGCCGATAGTTCCGCGTCACCGTCCATGGCCGGGTCAGTGCGTGGTCGATGGTGGTGATCTCCTCGTGCAGGATGTCGGGGTTGGCATCGTCGAGGTAGATGCGCTCCTTGAAGATGCTGGCATTGTCCTCATGAAGCGGCAGGCCGCTCGCGTCGTAGGCACGCGGACCCTTGAAGCCGCGGCTCTCGATTTCGAGCGTGTCGTAACGGCCATCGCCGTCGCGATCGACCCAACGGCCGATCGAATAGCCGACCCAGCTCGGCTCGATCGTGTCCGGCCAATCGCGCCCGTCGGTGTAGACGCGGCGGCTGTGCTCGATATGGTCGAGCAGGATGTAGGTGATGTCCGGGGTGACCACGAATTCGATCGGCTCGTAGGCGATCATGACGCGCGGCATGCCGTTGGGCAGGCACGCAAAGGTCGCCGAGGTGCCCTGCCCGCCGACCGCCTGGTCGGCGAGGTTGGCCTCGAACTTCGCCTGATATTCGGGGGTCATCGGCGCCTGTTGGCCGCGGCCGGGCGGCTTCGACGGATCGTGCGGCGGCTGACCGACGGCGCCCGGAACACGCGTGCGGATCCACTGACCTTTCCAGTCGGGATATTTTCGATCATCCGAGGCTGCGGTGACGCCAACGCTCATGCAGAACAACGCAATCGCCGTAAATCCGGCAACCGAGAGTTGGACGGGCAATTTCAGTCTCATGAACGATCCCAGGTGAAGTGTCGGCACTACAGAAGGCGTGGAACAATTTACGCTTCTTGCAAAAAATGCGCCTCGAAAAGCCCGGACCGGGTTCCGGAGGCTTGCGGAAATTAGTCCCACGTGTTGTTGCCGTCACTGTCCTAGCTTATGTCTGAGACAGCGGGGTTTGGAGGAATTGCGATGAACGACAGCGCGGCGCCATTGCCGAGACATAAGACCGTGCCGGTCCAGGTCGGCGATGTCACGGTCGGGGGCGGGGCGCCGGTGGTGGTCCAATCCATGACCAACACCGATACCGCCGATGTCGAATTCGACCGTTCGCCAGGTGGCCGCGCTGGCACGCGCCGGCTCCGAACTGGTGCGCATCACCGTCGACCGCGATGACGCCGCCGCCGCCGTGCCCCATATCAAGGAGCGGCTGCTCAAGATGGGCGTGACGGCGCCGATCGTCGGCGACTTCCACTACATTGGCCACAAGCTGCTCGCCGACCATCCGGCCTGCGCCGAGGCGCTCGACAAGTACCGCATCAATCCCGGCAATGTCGGCTTCAAGGAGAAGAAGGACCGCCAGTTCGGCGCCATCATCGAAATGGCACTCAAGCACGAGAAGCCGGTGCGCATCGGCGCAAACTGGGGCTCGCTCGATCAGGAGTTGCTCACTCACCTGATGGACGAGAACGCCAAGCTGCCGCAGCCCGCCGACGTGCGGGCGGTGACACGCGAGGCGATGGTGCAGTCGGCCTTGCTCTCGGCAGCGCGCGCCGAAGAGATGGGCATGCCGCGCTCGCGCATCATTCTGTCCGCCAAGGTGTCGGCGGTGCAGGACCTGATCGCGGTCTATATCGACCTTGCGCGGCGTTCCGACTATGCCATCCACCTCGGCCTTACCGAGGCCGGCATGGGCTCAAAGGGTATTGTGGCGTCGTCCGCTGCGATGGGCATCCTGCTCCAGCAGGGCATCGGCGACACGGTGCGCGTTTCGCTCACGCCTGAGCCCGGCGGCGACCGCACGCTCGAGGTCAAGGTCGCCCAGGAACTCCTCCAGACCATGGGCTTCCGGGTGTTCGTGCCGCTGGTCGCTGCCTGCCCTGGCTGCGGACGCACCACGTCGACCACGTTCCAGGAACTCGCGCGCGAGATCCAGGATTTCATCCAGGTATCGATGCCGGAATGGAAGACGCGCTATCCCGGCGTCGAGAGCCTCAACGTCGCGGTGATGGGCTGCATCGTCAACGGCCCGGGCGAATCGAAGCATGCGGACATCGGCATCTCGCTCCCCGGCACCGGCGAGCAGCCGGCGGCCCCGGTCTTCATTGATGGCAAGAAGGCGATGACCCTGCGCGGCGCAACCGTCGCCGCCGACTTCAAGAACATCGTGATCGATTACATCGAACGCCGCTACGGCACCGGCCGTCGGACCGCGGCCGAGTAAGCAGGACCAGCCTCAGGCCCTTACGGAAGATGGTGCCAAAAGATCACCGGCGGGTGAGGGCAATCCGGATCGTATCGTTGTCGGGAAGGCGCTGATCGGCGCCGGGCATCCAGGTCGGCGCCTTGGCGTATTCCGGCGGTTGCATCTCGACCGAAGCGATCTGCTTCGCGAGAATGGCGACGGCCTCGATCGGCACCGCCACCGGGCGGCCGAACCATCCGAACCATCGGCTGTAGGAGACGATGAGCTTCGTCTTGCCCTCGGGATCGCGAACGACCTCCTCGACATGGCCAAGCGTGACGTCGTCATCGTCGAGCACCGGCAGGCCGATCAAGTCCCCGACGCGGACCTTTTGCGGAAACCGTTTCTCGAACTTCTGTTCCAGTGACTCTTCCAGCGGGCTCGCATCGGCGACTTTTGGCGCATCGGCCGGCCGTACCGCCGTATCAGCTTGGGCGAATTGAACCGATGCGGCTGTTATCGGTGGAGCGCCGTCGCAGCCCCACGAGGGAACCGCGGCGCTCTCCAAAACGGCCGCCAACGAAAAGGCGACGAACAAGTTCATCGATTGTCCCTTTGCCAGTGCTCGTTATCAGCTCGAATTTCGTAATCCGAGTTTCATTGCCGACGTTCGGCAGCTCGCAGTTTGCCACGAAAATTACGCGTTCGAGCCGCGACACAGCAATTTTACGAAACAGCCGCAAACTAAACACGGGAAGTTTACCCGCCTAACGGCGACAGCACACGGCAAGTTTACGCGACTGGCGTCATGCAAGATTGATTCGATGCGGTGACGCTCGTAACGTCGCGCCATCACAGCGGCCGGAAAGGCCGAAACCGCGGGGAGAATCCTAGATGGCATCCACGGACGCGGTCTCTCCCGATCACGCCGGGCTAAACCTCACACCAAGCCAACCGCCACAGCGCGCGACGCAAGGGCGGCGCCTGCATCCGCTGCCGTTGCGCATCATGCATTGGATCAACGCCGTCGCGATGATCATCATGATCGGCAGCGGCTGGAAGATCTACAACGACGAGGTCTTGTTCGGCTGGCTGCATTTTCCCGAATGGATGGTCATCGGCAAATGGGCGCAGCACGGGCTGCAATGGCATTTCTTCGGCATGTGGATCATCGTCCTCAACGGCCTCGCTTATCTAACCTACGGTCTTGCGACCGGCCGCTTTCGCCGCATGCTGCTGCCGATCCGCGTGGGCGACATCGTAGCGACCATCAAGGACGCGCTGCATTTCCGCCTCGCCCATGACGATCCGACCAAATACAACGCGGTGCAGAAGATGCTCTACGTCGGCGTCATCTGCGCCGGCATCCTCATCGTCATATCGGGGCTCGCGATCTGGAAACCGATCCAGTTTTCGGAGCTCGTCGCGCTGTTCGGCAGCTTCCAGAATGCACGGCTCGTACATTTCTTCTGCATGGCGGCGATCGTCGGATTCATGATCGTGCACGTCGCGCTTGCGCTGCTCGTGCCGCATACGCTTGTCGCCATGGTTACCGGCGGGCCGGTCGTTGCCGACGCGGACCCATCTTCAGCACCTCCACAACTGCAGCCGACCCATTGAGGAGACCGCCATGGCCATTCGACCCCTGACGCGATCCTTATTCCGGCCAAAGCACGGCGTCGACCAAAGCGTCATGCAGGAGCACCGCAAGCTCATCGAGACGATCGACCGTCGCAAGGTGCTGCGGGGATCGCTGAGCCTCGGCGCCCTCACTTTGCTTACCGGCTGCGATCCGTCGGAGAACCCGGAGCTGCAGACCTTCCTGCGCGGCGTCTCCGATTGGAACGACCGGGTGCAGGCCTTCATCTTCCGCCCCCATCACCTGGCGCCGACTTATCCCGAGTCGATGGTGGTCAAGCCGCCGCGCTTCAACGCCTATTACGAGATCGAGGACGTGAAGCCGGTCGACGGCAAGACGTGGAAGCTCGAACTGTCGGGCTTGATCTCCAACAAGCGGCCGTTGTTGATCGACGACATCTACCGGATGCCCGAGCAGGAGATCATCATCAAGCACATCTGCGTCGAAGGCTGGGACTACATCGGTCAGTGGTCGGGCGTGAACCTGCGCACGTTCTTCGAACGGGTCGGCGCTGATACGACCGCCAAGTATGTCGCGTTCCGCTGCGCCGATGGTTATACCGAGAGCCTCGACATGGCGTCGGCGTTGCATCCTCAGACGATGCTGGCGACGAAGTACGCCCGTGAACCGATCGGTGACCCGTTCGGCTTTCCGATGCGGCTGCGCACCTCGACAAAACTCGGCTTCAAAAACGCGAAGTGGGTGACTGCGATCGAGGTCACCAACGATTTCCCCGACACCTATTATCGCAAGCAGGGCTTTAATTGGTTTGCCGGAATTTGAGTTCGTGGGCAGACCACCGCTCGTAGGGTGCGCAAAGGCGGCCACGGACTCGCAATATTTGCCAGGGCTGGCATTCCGCCGTGCGCACCTTCCGCGCATGAATGGTGCGCACGCTTCGCTTTGCACACCCTACGGTGAGTCTTTCGCGCGGTAGATGCGCCAGCGCTCCGGCATTTCCTCGACCAGTCGATAGCGCGGGCTTGCGGCAAATGGATCGCTCCGCCACGCGCCGTCTCCAGGAGTCAGCACGATAACGCGACAATCGTACGTCGTCGCGAGGGCATCGATGTCGCCCGGCGCGGGATGTCCGTCAAAGACTCGCGTGAACTGCGCGTCGATAGTCTCGCGCGCAGCCGCTGACAGCGAACTGTAGACCAGCACCAGCTCGCGGCCGGCGTAGCAGGAGCGGCGGTTTGCCAGCAGCGCCCACGAAATGTTGACGGGCCAGACCGTCATGTCATGCAGGAGCAGCGGATTGTCGGCAAGGCGCTCGTCGGCCCCGGCGTGACGGCGGACCGCCGCCCACAGATCGGCGCTCGCCGCAAACTGGCGGTCCGCGGGCCTCGGTTCGCCGAGCAGATTGTCGCGAATGAGGTCAATCCCGAATGGCAGACCGAGAAGTGCGGCGCCGATCGCCACCGCGACCACAATGTAGACTCGCGCCGCAAATGCTCGGGCAATTCCGGCGGCGGCAAACGCCGTAAGTGCCATCACGGCGGGGAGCAGCGCGCGCCAGCCGAGATCGTTGTTGCCGCCCAGCGTGCTGGCGAGAAGCCAGGACACTACGAGGCAGGTGATTGCGAGCGCGGCGAGCGCTGCAGCGAGATGCCGGGTCCGTGGCGTAACCCCGGGCGCGCGCCAAAACCATGCTAGCGCGACCATGCCGGTGACGTAGATGGCCGGCAGCTCGATCGGAAGCTGCACCAGCCAGAACGCTGCTGGATTGAGCCAAGCGCGAAGCGCAGCCGGTATTTCGTCGGTCAGGACCGGATAGAATTGCAAGGTAATGGGGGCGCCGCCGCCTCGCGCCGCCGCCATCGTCAATTGCTCGCGCAGCAGCGGCAGGACAAGCAGACCCGCGAACAGCGCCGCCACCGCGAGCGCCGCAAAGAAGCGCAGGCGCCCGCCCCCGCGCAGGACGAGGACGAGCGTGATCACCGGTGCGGCGGCCGCAAATGCGACGCCGCCGATCCAGGTCGAACTCTCGAATGCGGCGGCGACGAGCAGCGCGAGCACCGCGGTTGCAAATATCCCGCTGGCTTCCGCGAAACAACTCATGAGCACGACCGCGGCGACGACGCATGACGCCGACATGATGTGCTGCGGCACCCAGGCCGCCTGGAACAGCCAGCCGGCAAATCCTTCGGCCGGCTCGATCACCGCATCAATGCGATTGGCGCCGAAAATCCACTCCAGCACGGTGCGCGCCGATGCCGAGGCGGACAGCACCACGGCGAGAATCGCGGCGCTCCGTCCGCCGAGCCAGGCGGCAAGGCCCATCATCATCGCAAGTGACGCTGCGGCTGCGAACCAGGTCATGGCCGCATCGGCCTCCCAGCCGCTGATGCCGGTCGTGACCGCAAGCTCTGCTGCGCTGAAGTGCCAAAGGTAATAGTAGGCAAGATGCGGCTCGGCGAAGAACGGATTGCCCGCCGGCAGGCCGAACTTCATCAGGTCATCGACGAGGGCGACCTTGGCATGGTCGAAGATCCGATAGTCGAGACTGACGCCGTCACCCCTCCATTTCGGCAGAACAGCCGCTGCGGGCGCCATCGCGAGCAGAGCGGCTGCCCCGTAGGTCCAAATTGGAACAGAACGAGTGTACCGTTCGCCCTCTCCCTCTTCGTCATGGCCGTGCTTGTCACGGCCATTCATGTCTTTCTTCCCGAATTCAGGCGTGGATGGCCGGGACGAGCCCGGCCATGACGCAGGAAGGAAGCGGGCACCGCGCGATTGCCCTGTCAGACGAGATGTCGCTGCCGCGCCCACAAGGACCAACATCGCGACAGCGGCCACCGTCATCGCCGAGAAGGGCACCGCCAGAAACACCAACAGCGCAATGGCACCGTGGATGGCCCAGCCGACCGTCGGCGCCATCGGCAGTGCGAGCGCCTGCGGCATCAGGCGACGCGTCACGACATAGCCGAGCGCGGTCCACCACAACATCGCGACCGCGGCCCCGATGGCGACATTAAACGTCGATGCCATTGAGCCGCGTTTATCCGTTTCGGGTTGATTTTCCTTGCATCGCTCTCGGCAGAATAGCACGCTCGATGGTGACGTTTCCTGGTGCCGCCGCCGAATCGAAGCGGCGGCGAGGGCTGTCCGATGCCTCACCCCGTGCCGCGCCTCACGTCCCGCGCTTCGGCGATCTCACGTCTGATGGCGCTCGTGTTGGCGGCACTGTTAAGCGGTCCAGCCGACGCGCAGACATTTGCTGGCAAGACCGTGAATGTGATCATCGGATTCGGTCCCGGCGGCGGCTACGACCTATGGGGACGCACGGTGGCGCGCCATATCGGTCGCCACCTGCCGGGCAATCCGAATGTTGTGCCGCAAAACATGGAAGGCGCCGGCAGCTTCCGGGCCGCCAATTTTATCTACAACGTCGCGCCCAAGGACGGCACGGCGATTGCGCTGATCGCGCGGGATGCGGTGCTCGGCCCGCTCATCGGCACGCCAGGCGCTCAGTTTGACGCAACCAAGTTGTCGTGGCTCGGCACACCGGCGATCGAGACTAATGTCTGCATTGCTTCGGCGACGTCACCGGTGAAGACCGTGCAGGATCTGCTTGAGAAGCAGCTCGTGGTCGGCGAAACCGGGCCGGGCACCGGCGCCCGCGTCTATCCAAAGGCGCTCAACGATATTCTCGGGATGAAGTTCAAGGTAGTCGGGGTTTATCCCTCATCGGCCGACGTCTTTCTCGCCATCGAGCGCAGCGAGGTTCAGGGGATCTGCGAGAGCCTGGACAGCATCAAGGTGCGCAGGCCGGGCTGGATTTCGAGCGGGGCCATCGCAGTGCTCTTCCAGGGCGGTGCGAAGCCCAATCCGGAATTGAAGGATGTGCCGTTCGTCCTCGATCTCGCCCGCAACGACGTCGATCGCGAAGCGATCGATTTCCTCTACGTCGGTCAGGGCATCGGACGGCCGTTCGTCGCGCCGCCCAATCTGCCGCCGGATCGACTTAAGCTGTTGCGCGATGCCTTCACGGCGACGATGCAGGACAGCGAATTCATCGCCGAGACGCAACAGCGCAAGCTCGCACTCGATCCCGAGAGCGGGGAAGCACTCGAAGCGTTGATCAAGAAGGCCTACGCGACGCCGAAACCGACCATTGAGCGTGTCGCCCGGCTAATCAAATAACGCCGGCTTATTTGCCGGTGTTTTTGCGGATGAACGTCTCGAAACTCGCGAGTTGCTGCTTGATCAGATCGATCGCTCCCTGGTCCTTGAGCTCCAGGGTCTTCTCGTCGAATTTCTGCGCTGCGAACGTCACCAAGACTTCCGGCTTGCCGAACAGCAGCGCGTCAATCGACGTCAGCGACTGACGCAGGTGGTACTGGGCACGTGATCCGCCCAGGAGCCCGGTTGCTGCCGATTGCAGCGCCACCGGCTTGTTGGCAAAGGGCTGGTCCTTGAGCCGCGACAGCCAGTCGATGGTGTTCTTGAGGACGCCCGATATGGACCAATTGTATTCTGGTGAGCAGATCATAACCCCGTCGGCGGCGCGGATTGCGGCGGCAAGCTCGTTGACCGGCGCCGGAATACCCGTGCTGCTCTGAACGTCGAAATTGTAGATCGGGATGTCACCGAGGGAGGGCGACGGCGAAACCGACATTCCCGGCGGTGCAAGCTTGATTGCGCTGCGGGCGAGCGACGCATTGTAGGAGGCTTTGCGAAGCGAGCCGCATATCGTGATGACCTTCACCGTCTCGGGCATATCGATCTCCGTCCAAACCCTGCGGCGCCGCGCTCGGCCCCGTCCAAATCAGCCGCGTCGCATAGCAGAGCAGAGCCCCGGTGGCGAGTGGCACCGGTGCATGATGCGCATTTGCCTGTCCGGGGATACCGCCAATCCCTCGCCCGCCGTTCCGAGTTAATGATTGATCTTGCTCGCTTTCCTCAATTTAATCCGGCCTTGGTGAAGGGGCCGGTCGGCCGGACCGGACACGTGGCCGAGGCATAAAGCCCGCCGGCGATGGGCATTCGCGAGCATGATGCGTGCATCGTTGCAAACCGGGATGAAAGTTGGGCTCGTCGCCCTCTTTGCCGTTGCGGCTTGCGCCTGCTCGAGCACCGGCGACAAGGACCCCAAGCTCGAGGAAAATATCTTTCCCGCGAGGTACAAGACCCAGATCGCGAGTCTCGTGAGCCGTCAGCTCGAAGATCCGGCGAATATTCGCGATGCGTATGTTGCCGAACCGGCACTGAAAACCTCCAGCCTGACGACGCGTTATGTCGCCTGCTTTCGCATGAACGCCAAAGAGGACGGCAATTATTCAGGCGTGAAAGAGAAGGCGGCATTCTTCTTCAATGGGCAGATTACGCAGATCGTGGACGCGACCCCTGCGCTCTGCAGCGGCGCGCTCTATCAGCCCTTCCCGGAATTGCAGAAGCTTTGAGCCGTCAAACGGTCGGCCTGACGCCGGCAGGCGATGGTGCTTCCGCCCGTATCCCCGGTTGATCCGCGCCGACGGCCTCACTCACGGCCGCAAAGCCATCGCGGCGTAACAGTGCCGCGAGTTCACGTTTGATGCGACCGACGAGCCCCGGTCCATAAAAGACCAGCGCCGAATAAAGCTGCACGAGCGACGCGCCGGCGCGAATCTTAGCATAGGCGTCGACGCCGCTGGCAATGCCGCCGCAGCCGATAATGGGAATCTGCCCCTTCGTATGGCGATAAGCGGCAGCGAGGCATGTGGTTGACGGGCCAAACAGCGGTCGGCCCGACAAACCGCCTGGTGCGTCGCGGTCAGGGCTCTTGAGCGTCGGCGGGCGGGCAACCGTGGTGTTGCCGATAATGAGGCCATCGACCTTCGCTGCAATCGCGACATCGGCGATGTCGGCAAGTTCATCATCGCTGAGATCCGGCGCCAACTTTACCAATATCGGTTGTTGATGCGTGCCACCTCGCCGCGCCGCAAGTACCCGGGCGAGCAAGTCCTCGATCTGTGCGCGCGCCTGGAGTGCGCGCAGCCCCGGCGTGTTTGGCGAAGAAACGTTGACGACGAGATAGTCGGCGAGGCCCGCCAGCGCCTCGATGCACGCGATGTAATCGGCGGCGCCGTCAACCGTGTCGCGATTCTTGCCGACGTTGGCGCCGACGATACCGCCGCGGTTGCGGCGCCGCGCGAGATTTGCGGCGAAAGGCGCGATGCCGTGACTGTTGAAGCCGAAGCGGTTGATTACAGCCTCATCGGCACCTAGCCGGAACAACCGCTGCCCGGAATTGCCGGGTTGTGGTCGTGGCGTCACCGTGCCGGCCTCGACGAAGCCAAAGCCGAGCGCGAGCGCCGCATCGCAGACCTCGGCGCCCTTGTCGAACCCGGCCGCAAGCCCCACCGGATTCGGGAAGGACAGGTCCCAGACCTTTGTCGCGAGGATCGGATCGTCGACCTCGCGCGGCAGCAGCCGCGCAAGACCGAGCTTGAGCGCGCGCACCGTCAGCCCGTGCGCCCGCTCCGGATCGAGAAAATTCAGCGCCGGTTTCGCCAGGCTGTAGAGGAAATCGGCCATCGTCAGGTCTTGGCGGCCCACGGCGACAGGATGGCCTCGATGGCAGCCGCGATCGCGAATAACTTGCGATCGCCGCCATGTTCGCCGAAAAGCATCAGCCCGACCGGCGCCTCGCCGGCGTGGTGGCACGGAATCGAGATCGCGCAACGGTCGAGCAGGTTGCCCACCGATGTGTTGCGCAGCACCAGCAAATTCGTCGTGTGGAACACGTCCTCGGCTTCGAGCGAGGCGAGCGCCGGCGCGACGATGGGCACGGTCGGCATCACGAGCGCGTCGTAGTCCCGCGACACCGCCGCGACGCGGCGGATCAGGTCGGCGCGGGCGCCGGCCAGATTAATATAGTCTGCGGCATCCTGGTCCTTGCCGCGCATCATGCGCACCAGCACACGCGGGTCGTACTGCGCGCCTTTGCGCTCGATCAGGTCGCGATGCCAGGCATAGGCCTCGGCAGAAGAGAAGCCGCCGCGCCGATTGATGGCGGCGATGTCCTTGAGCTCGGTCAACGGGATGTCGACGATCTTGACGCCGGCTTTGCTGAGCCGCGTGAGGGCCGCGCCGTAGGTTGAGGCGGCGGTCGCGTCCATGCCGTCGAGCATCATGGTCTGCGGCGCGCCAAGCCGCAGGCCATCGAGACGGGACGGCGCGATATCCTCCGGTGTCTGTCCCGCCATAATCGCATCGAGCGTCGCGCAGCACGCGACGGTCGCCGCAAGCGGCCCGACTGAATCGAGCGTAAACGACAGCGGCAGCACGCCATCGGTCGGAATGCGCTTGGCGGTCGGCTTGTAGCCGACGATGCCGCACACCGCTGCCGGAATGCGGCAGGAGCCGCCGGTGTCGGTGCCGAGCGCCCCGATTGTCATGCCGTCGGCGACCGATACGGCCGCGCCCGACGACGAGCCGCCCGGCATCCGGCCGGTTTTGCGGTCATACGGATTGCGGGGCGTATCGTAATGAGGATTGATGCCGATGCCCGAGAACGCGAACTCGGTCATGTTGGTGCGGCCGATCGGAATGAAGCCCATGGCGCGCAGGCGGGCCACGGCGGGTGCATCGCGCACGGCGGCCGGAGCGTCGCGCAGCGCCGTCGATCCCGCTGTGGTCACATCACCGGCGAGATCGAACAAATCCTTGACCGAGATCGGGATGCCTGCGAACGGCGATGGCGCGGCACCATGCGCGCGCAGGGCGTCGATGTAATCCGCTGCCGCCCGCGCCATCCCGGCATGCACTTTGAGAAACGCGCGCCGGCCTTCGCCCGCCTCGTCCTCGATGCGCGCCAGGCACTCATCGACCAGCGCCCGGCTTGATGTTCCTGCGGCCATGGCGCGGGCCGCTTGCGCAATCGTTCGCATGACGAGGTCTCTCCGATCGAAGTTGCGGGAGGATGTGGCATAGCGCGGGCGCGACGAGCAACCGGATTTGTCGGGGTGTCCGGATCGGGACGCTTTCTAATCCCTCGTTTGGTCATTCCGGGGGCCGGGCGAAGCGAGGCAGCCCGGAATCCATACTCCGCGGTCCGTGTTCATGGATTCCGGGCTCGCCTCCGCTGCGCTTCGGCGCCCCGGAATGACGAGCTCGATTGCTTTGTCTCAGCCTTCGGTTTCACAGATTAGCGATTTGGCGCGGCCGCAAGCATGTGCCCCGCGCATGGGTTCATGGCGGGAGTTCTTGTGCGGAACGCCTGGCTCTGTAAAGTCCGCCCCCATCATGAGAATTGAGGTTGCCGTGGCTCGCCAGACCCTTTCGCTTACGCTGCTCAGTGCCGGCTCTTCGGTGCGCCGTGATGTCGGCATTGACGACGCAATCGTGGCGGGCTGGACCGGGCGCGATGCCGCGGCCGTCGAAAAGCACATCCGCGAGCTTGAGGCGCTCGGCGTCAAGCGGCCGGCGACAACGCCGATCTTCTACCGGGTTTCAGCGGCGCGGCTCACCACCGGATCTGAGATCGAGGTGGTCGGCACCGGATCCGGCGGCGAGGTCGAGTTCGTGCTGCTCCAGTATGACGGACGCCTGTGGGTCGGCACCGGCTCAGATCACACCGACCGCACCGTCGAGACCTACGGCGTCACCGTCTCGAAGCAGATGTGCGAAAAACCACTGGCGCCGGTGTTCTGGGCGTTCGACGAGGTTGCCCCCCATTGGGAAAAGCTGATGCTGCGCGCCCATGTGGTCGAGAACGGCGAGCGCAAGCTCTATCAGGAAGGCCCGGTGACGGCGATGCTCGCCCCCCTTGACCTCATCGGTCGCTATCTCAAAGGCGCCTCACAATTCCCCGACAGCACCGTGATGTACTGCGGCACGCTCGCCGCTCGCGGCGGCGTGCGGCCGACCGAGCGTTTCGAATACGAGATCGAAGACCCGATGCTTGGCCGCAGGATTGCCCACGCCTACACGGTCCGCATCCTTCCCATTCTAGGCTGAGCCAGAACGGGACATCCTCGCTTAGATTTTTTGGGGGGTCTCGCAGCCACTGTACCGCATCAATTCAATGACTTTGTAACCAGATTTTTGAACTCAACTTATGCACGACCGTGAAGAATCGCGGCATTCGTATTGCCGTTCTCTACACCGTGTATCTGCCGCTCCCCACGAACCCCTGGTACAATCAGTGGATTGCACCCTTTCAGAGCCAAATCGGGACCAACCGGCAGAGCTGTGCCTCGCCGGGCCTCTTTTTCTCGGTGACGACGGACGGCGATATCACCGCTGCCATGACCCAGTTGTTCAACGCGGCAGTCGCAACGGCACACCTTACGCAGTGAAGCCCGTGCGACGGCACTCGCGGGGCCGACCCGCCGACCCCGCGATAACCCGTCATCGGCTGTCTGCGGGTGCAGCGGAGCCTCCCCTCAGGCCTCAGGCCGCCGATGCGCCCGTGAGTGCGCGTGAAATTGGCAGAAAAAAGCTTGCGCTACGGCGCGAACTCATCAGCAATGTTCGTCCTGATCGCCTTTGCGGCCGCGATATCCGCATTTCCACCGTTGGTGTCGCCTTTCTGAAGCTTCGCCGTGCCGCGCCCGAACAACGAGCTCGCGAGCTTCGGCTCGATCTTGAGCGCCGCATCGAAATCGGAGAGTGCGCTGTCAACCTGATCGAGCTTGAGGCGAGCCCGTCCCCGGCCGTCATAGGCATACGGGTCGTCGGATCGCAACATTAGCGATCGATCGCAATTCGCAAGTGCGGACTTTGCGTCATCCGCAACAAGCTGCATCCAGCACTGCGCGCTGTATGCGCCCGCATCCTTCGGATTCAGCTTGATCGCAGCAGCATATTCCGCTGCGGCCTTCCTCGCGTCGCCGGCGGCCCGATACACGCTCCCGCGATGGTACAACGGGCGACCCGCCTTTGGATCGATTTCGATCGCATGGCTAAGATCAGAGATGGCGCGGTCGTATTCGCCGTTTGCACGATAGGCCACGCCACGGTTGACATAGGCAAAAAAATACCTGGGATTGATGGCTATGGCGCGATCATAGTCCGCAATCGCGCGATCGCTCTCTTGCATCCTGAAAAACGAAAAAGCACGCCAGAAGTATGCACCCGCATTGTTTGAGTCGCGCCTGATCGCCTCATCGCAGTCTGCGGTGGCCCGAATGTATTCGCCCTTGTTGAAAAGCGCCATACCTCGATTGAGGTACCAGATACCCACCGAGGGACTCTGCGGACTACTCTCGATCGCGGCGGCATAATCGGAAATGGCGTGATCGAAATCTCTCCTCGCGAAATAGGCGTTTCCCCGATTGTTATACGCAATTCCATACTTGGGATTAAGCTTTATGGCCTCGGAATAATCGGCCACAGCCTCATCGTAATCGTGCCTGTTGAAATGGGCATAGCCTCTGCCATTATAGGCATCAACGTATTTTGGATTGAGCCTGATTGCTTCCGTGTAGTCGGAAATCGCGTTGTCCGGGTCGCCTTTGACGAGAAAAGCATTGCCACGATTGACCCGCGCGAGGAGAAAATCCGAGTTTAACTTGATAGCCTCGCTATAATCGATGATGGCCCGATCATAATTAGATTTCGTAGCATAGGTATATCCGCGGCTGTTGTAGGCAAATGCATAGCGTGGATTGAGCTCTATCGCCTTAGTGAAATCAGCTATGGCCGCGTCGTAATTTTTCGTCGCGAATTGACTGTTGCCGCGAAAGAAGTAGGGAAAAGCAAAGGTCGGATGCAGGTTGATTGCCGCTGTAAAATCAGTGATGGCGGCGCCATGGTCCATTTTCGCGGAATAGGCATGGCCTCTGTTGAGGTACGCCATTGTCAATTTCGGGTCGAGCCTCACCGCTTCGGTATAGTCGGCAATGGCCCGATCAAAATTCGATTTTTCGGCGTAGAACAGGCCTCGTGTGTTGAAGACGAGCGCTGAATTCGGCATAAGCCTGATCGCTTCGTCGACACTTTGGGCAGCGTCCGGATCGTTCATCGTGCCGCGGGCACGCGCGAGCCCGATGAGGCTCTCCATGACCCGAAGCTGCCGTACAAAATTGTCAGGGCCGAGGACGAGCAATTTCTTGTTGAGATCGGCGGCTTCACGATAATGCGCCACCGCCTCGTTCGTATTTTGAAGCCTGCGCTCCGCCTCACCGAGCCAGGAGAGCGTGAATCCAAGCTCAGATCGCCAGATGACATTTTCAGGATCGAGCTGTACAAGGTCGCGCTTGATCTCAAGAGCCTTTTGCAGCAGGGCGAGCGCTTCCTTGTCGCGACCGACAGCCATAAGGGCGCTTGCTGCGTTACCAAGGAGATTTGAGTAGAAGCGCCTCAACGTCGCGTTTCCCGTGTCCTGCGCAAAGAGGTCGGCAGCCACGTCGCGTGATTGCTCGAATGCGGTCAACGCTTCTTCCAGCAGACCGAATGATTGAGCTACTTGGGCTTTGAAATTCAGGCTTTCGACGTGTTCTCGCCGGGATAAGGCGTCGGCAGGGTCCTTGACGATGAGGTCGCTCGTGATCGCCAAGCTCTCCTTGACCATGGGGGCGGCTGCCTCCGGATTCGCGGCTCGATCGTAGGATACCGCCCCGTAGTTGAGCACGTGAGCAAGAGAGCGTCTCGCGCTGGTCGACTGGGGATTTGCCGCGACGATACGCCGACGAAGCGTAATGCTTTTCCGATAGGTCTCCGCTGCGTCGGCGTAATCGCCTTGCCAAAATTGCGAGTAGGCCAAGCGCTCCAGGCAAAACCCCAGACCTTCGATCATTTCGAGATCGCGGGAATCGTCGGGGGCGAGCGGACGCATAATGTCGACGCACTCCTGGGCGCGCCGCCTTGCCTCGGGGAGTTCGCCGAGCTCTACGAATACGTCAACGAAGGCGCTCAACATCTTGGCCCGACTCAATTGCAGTCGCGGCGCGCCGGCGCTCGCCTTTGTCATGTCGTCGAATTGACCTTCGATGACGGTCAGAATGGTGCGAATGCCGTTGCGCGAAATGCCGACGAGATCGATGAGCTGCGTCGATATTTTCGTGATGATGCCGTCGGTCTCGTTGATCGCGAGGCGAAGAATTTGTTCTGCCCGATCGCGCTGGATCTTCTCTTCCCGCGCCGCGCGGTCTGCGGCGAACCACTGCCAGCCGGCGAGAGCGGCGAGCACCAGAGCGATCGCAAGGCCGATGCCGGTGCGCTGGGCCGCCCGGCGGTTTGCGGCCGCGAGCGTCTGCGCGTCGCGCAGGCGCCGCTCCTGCTCCTCGCGCTCGCGTTCGAGCCGCTCGAGGCGAGCGCGCTGCACGCTGTTTTCTTGCTCACGGCACTGACGCAGGTAGTCGCGGGCATCGCTCGATAGATCGCCGGCGAGGTCGTCGCGCGCTGCGACCTTCTCGGCATCTTCGAGCCGCGTCCCAGAGTGGTTGAGCCAGTCGGCGTGGCGCGCGTTTGCCGCCCAGTCACGCGCGGCGCGCTTGACGGCTTCGAGCGTCGTCAGCGCCGCAAAATCCTCCTCCAGCCATCCGTGCAGCAGGCTCCATTGACGCAGGAGCGCCTCGTGCGCCGGTTCGATCGTGACTTCGCTGCGGTCGCTGTCGCCTTCGCGCACCATGACGCGATCGGTCGAGAGCAGCCGCTGCTCGACCAGAAGCTGGATAAGCGGGAGGGCTTCCGCCGGGATATCGGCGAGCCGCGCGATGCGCCGGCGCGGGCTGCCGGTCTCCGGGTCAATGCCGGCGAGCCACGGCACGAGACCTCTATGCAACAGCGCGAGACGGGCGTCACGGTCGCGCGGAATGCGGGAATCATTGTCGGCGGCCGCGAGCGCCCGCTTGACCGCGGCCTCGATGGCGCCGCGGACGCCGCCGAACGCCTCGTAATCCGCGAGTCGGAGCGTGCCGCTGCCGCCATAGTCGAGGCAGAGCTGTTCGAGCGTGAAAGCGAGAAGCGGCAGCGCGTCGCTGCCGCCGCCGGTCTCGATATCCTCGAGCAGGCGCTGCGTGAGGCGTGGCTCGATCGACAGCGGACGATCGGTCTCGCGCAGCCGCGCCGCCGGTCCTTCGATGACGGTCTGATAGGCGCCGCGCGGCATCGGCAGGAGGGGCAAAGTCTGCTGCCGTATCCCCTCGAGCGGCTTCGCCGTCTCCAGCCGATCATAGGAATCCGAGCGGATCGCAAAGAGCGCGATGAGCGACGGCTGATCGTCCGCGACCAGATCGCGGATCAGCGTCAGCAACGTTTGTCCTTCTTTCGCGCCGTCGCCTTGAAATAGTTCTTCTGCCTGGTCGATGGCGAGCACGATCGCCGGACGGCGGCTCTCTTCTGCTATGAGCTGGGCATTGACCTTGTCGACAAGCTCCGCGAGAAGCTCGCGCAGTCTATCGGCACCCGCATTGACGGCATCCCGTACGGCAACCCGTGATTTTGCAATTCCATATGCAGCGAGCGCGGAGGCCACAATATTTACGAGCCCGTTCTCGCCGCTGATGGCGGCACGCTCCGGGCGCAGCATCGGAAGCGGCAGGAAATTACGCTCGTCGCGGCCGAGCCGTGGCAGCAGACCGGCCCGCAGGAACGATGATTTGCCGGCACCTGACGCACCGAGGATCACCAGCAGGCGCGGCGCGGCGCCTTCTTGGAGGCCGCGCAGTGTATCGAGCGCCTCGACGATGGGCGCATCGCGGCCAAAGAAGATGCCGGCATCCTCAGCTTCGAGCGGCTTGAGACCGCGATAGGGCGGCCGATGTGGATCGCGCTCCGGCGGCCAGGCGAAGAATTTCGGATCAAGCCCCGCCCTCGCCAATCCATTCTTGAGCCTGGTCAGGCCCTCCCGCGAAAAGGTGACGTGCGTCTCGTCGTGGGTGCGCGGGAGCACGACGTTCAACATGATGTGGTCGTGGCCGGACGCGAGGTCGACCACCTGCCAGGCACCGGTCAGATCCTGCGGGAGGTCGGCAAGCGGGATGTCCTCGACGAGGACTCCGAAGAGGCGCTTGTTGAGCTTGTGGGCGAGGTTGAATTCCTTCAAGCACCACCGCGATTTGAGCCAATCGCGTGAAATGACGAACAGCACCGCTTCGCAACGCGAGGCGGCCGCCGTCAGCGCGCGCTCCCAGCGCTCGCCCGCAGTGATGCCTCGGTCCGGATCAAGATCGAGAAAGACGTCGTCCCAGCCTTCGGCCGCAAGCCAATCGCGTAGCGCGACGGCTTCGACATTGTTGGCGCTGGAATGGCTGAGAAACAGCCGTGACATGACCTCGCCTTTCGGCAGAAAAATTGCCGCGCTTCAGGCCTCGCGGACAGCACGCATAACTATGGAGTTCGGGCGAAGCCAGTCATCCTGTTGTCCATTCTAACACTACTGAATTCTTTAGCTTTTGGGCAACCGCAGGCTAAGGTTAATCGGCTTGTCCGGCGAGCGAAGCGATGATCCGCCCGCGCGAGTTCAGCGAGCCAGCGCGGCTGCGACAGCATGCCCGACGGCCGCGAGCGTCGCATTGCGTCGCTCAGGCGATGCCGCCGTGCCTGTCAGATAGATCGACAAGAGGAGGGGCGCCCGGTTCGCCGGCCAGATGATGCCGACATCGTTTGTCGTGCCGCGTTCGCCGGAACCGGTCTTGTCCCCCACGCGCCAATCCCTCGGCAATCCGGCGCGCATGCGCGCGTCGCCGGTCTTGTTGCCGACGAGCCAAGCGGTCAATCGGTCGCGCGACGTCGTCGACAAGGCTTTGCCGAGAACAAGGGTGCGGAGGTTCGACAGCATAGCCGCTGGCGCGGTGGTGTCGCGCGGATCGCCAGGGATGGCTTCGTTGAGATCCGGCTCGGTCCGATCGAGCCTCGTGGTCATATCGCCGAGCAAGCGGGCGTAAGCGGTCAATCCGGCGGGGCCGCCAAGACTGTCAAGCAGCAGATTGCCGGCCGTGTTATCGCTCCATGTCATCGCCGCTTCGCACAACTCGGCCAACGACATTCCGGAACCGCCGGTGCGATCGTTGGTGATTGCGGAATTCACCACGATATCCCGCGATTCGAAGCGAATTCGCCGGTCGAGATTTTCGGTGCCCGCATCGACCCGCGAAAGGATCGCGCCCGCCGCGAGCAGCTTGAACGTGCTGCACATGGGAAAGCGCTCATCGGCGCGATGACCGATCTGCCCGCCGTAAAGCGTATCGAACGTCGCTACGCCGAGGCGTCCGCCGCTGTCTTTTTCGATGCGGGCGAACTCATCGCGCAAGCTCTCCGGCAGACCAACGGCCGCGCCGGCGCTCGGAATGCCGCCGATCCGCCATCCTACGAGGACCGCGCTCGCCCCTGTCACAAATCGACGTTTCGTGATCATCGTATTTTCATGCCTGCTGGTGAAATGTCGGGCTGGCCCGCATGAGGTCATCGAAAGCATCGCTCATTCGGACAGCCTTCTGTGCCTTGCAACCGCCACGTGGCGCCAATACTTCATGGGGCGGCTGAATTTTCAACAGGAGGCCGATATGGGTTTGATGGACGTCCTACAGGGAATGGAGAATGGGCCTCATGGCCAGCGTACGCCGAGCCCTCCCGGTGCCAGCGGCGGCGGCATGTCGCCGCTCACCATGGCCCTGATCGCCCTCCTCGGCTATAAGGCATTGAAAAGCTTGGGCGGCTCGTCGACCGCTGGCCCAACTGCGGCGAACCCCTCGCACCCGGCGCCTCCGCCCGGCGGTGTTTCAAAGGCAGGTCTGCCCGGAGGACTGGGCGGAGCCCCAGTCGGCCCCTTTGGCGGCCTTGGCGATTTGTTCAAGGGTGGGCTGGGCGGGCTGCTGGCTGGGGGTAGCGCTGGTGCCGTACTGAGCGGTGGCCTCAGTGACGTCCTCAAGAAGCTTCAGGAGAGCGGCCACGGGAATGCTGCCAACTCCTGGGTCGGCACGGGACCGAACCAGTCGATCTCGCCGAATGATATCGGAAACGCGCTCGGCCCGGAGATGATCAACACCCTGACATCGGTTTCGGGAATGTCGCGCGAGCAACTTCTCGCTGCGTTAAGCCAGCATCTACCGCAGGTCGTCGATCATCTGACTCCGAGCGGACGCGTGCCGACATCGGAGGAAGCCGCCCGCCTGCTGTAAGTTCGGCAAGGGTATGTCACCGGATGACAGCGGCGGATTGCCTATTGCCGCTGTTGAATTGGGCTGTCGTGATGCGCTGAGTGCACGCATCAAACGAAAGAGGGGTCGGACATGGGCATTCTTTGGATCGTCGTAATTGGATTTATCGCCGGCATCATCGCGCGGATGTTGTCTCCCGGGCCGAATAATCCCACAGGGTTCATCCTGACCACGCTTCTCGGCATTGCCGGCGCGTTTCTCGCGACTTTTATTGGACAGGCCATAGGCTGGTATCGCCCCGATCAGGGCGCGGGATTCATCGCCGCAACCGTCGGGGCTTTGTTGGTTCTGTTTATCTGGAACCGGCTCGTGGTGCGGCACGTCATTTCCGACCCTGGCGTCAACCGCCGGTGGTTATGAGACGACGTTATCTTCCTTAAGTCGAACTGGCGAGGCTTTGCGCGCGGATACAAGCGCTTCGTTTTTTCTTGAGTTTGTCTTGCCAACGAGGCCGGCAAACCGGAACCGCGTTTAACTTAGGATTATTAGGCAAGAGTTATTGACACTGCGGGAAGGATTATTTCCGCGAGGCGTCGTTGCTCCGGTTCACGAACCATGCCGCCGATTTCGACCTCGACTTCGTCGAGCGTCGCCGCGAGGTGCGCGTCACAGTGCGTATTCCGGGACGTTTCAGCCTTGCCGGCCGGCGCGACTCCAGAGGAAATCGCCGCCAATTTGCCTGCCGCGCTGTCAACATTTCGCAATCGAGCATGATGCTCGCCACGCCCGTGGTCGGGCCGGTCGGCGAGCGAGTGATTGCCTACTTCGAAGAATTCGGAAAAATCCACGGGCCGATTACGCGCGTGCTCGAACATGGCTTCGTCATGAAGATCGCCGCCCCGCGGGACGAACGCACGAGGTTGCTGCGGCGGCTGATCTGGCTTGAGCAAAACAAGAACTACGACGTGCCAGATGTTCGCGGCCACAAGCGCATCATTCCGGAAGATCCACTTTCGACCATCATTTTTCCCGACGGCAGCATGCTCGGATGCTTCGTGATCGATATCTCCGCTTCTGGCGCCGCAGTCTCAGCCGATATCGTCCCCGAAATTGGGACGCCGTTGGCCATCGGCAAAGTGACTGGAAGCGTGGTGCGGCACTTTGAGGAAGGTTTTGCGGTGCAATTCAAGCATCTTCAGCCGCACAGTGCTGTCGAGAAACTCGTGATCTGCCGTTGGTAGCCGTCTCGCGTTGAGCGCGGCTCTCGCCCGCTCCGCGTGTATGATCTCCCTCGAAGCAATATCCAATTCGCGTTGGTCGCGATTGGTCTGATTTTATTTTTTCAGGTAGGCCGTCTGAACCGCATTATCGAAAAGCGTGTTCATGGCAGCCGAGATATCCTGATTGGTGTTGACCTCGAAATAAAGTCCCGGCGAGGCGCAACTCTGCAACGTTGAGCCGATCTGCGGCTGGAACGGTGCGATATAGGTGTTGTACCAGGAGTTGGTCGGCAACGGCAGGTAGGTCGTGTAGAGGACCGCGATGCGGATGCCGCGATTTTTGATGATGGTGCACCAGCCTGGGTCCATCAGCGATTGCTGGCGCTTGCC
Organism: uncultured Alphaproteobacteria bacterium; assembly: GCA_963787675.1. Classification (GTDB taxonomy): domain Bacteria; phylum Pseudomonadota; class Alphaproteobacteria; order Rhizobiales; family Xanthobacteraceae; genus JAJPKK01. Next base: position 255,860 of record CAWBDV010000007.1, read on the forward strand.
GCTGACATTTTCATCCTCGACGCCGTCGGTGACGAAGAACAGGACCTCCTGCGGCTTGTCGGTGCCCGTCCCTGATCCCGGATTGGGCATGACCGCATTGATGCTGGACATCGCGTTGTCGTAGTTCGTGATCTCGTCGCTGTTCCAGTTCTGGTAGGGCACTTCGTAGATGGCGATGTTGCCCGCGAGCGTTTTTGCGTTGGTCAGGTTTGATGTCAGCGAAGCAACCGTGTCGAAACCATAATTGAAGGTGTAGATCGCCATCCGATACGTGGCATTGGTCGACGTCTCGGTTGTTTGCGCCGTCGTCATGAGGTTTTGCACCGCGGACGCCAGGTTATCGATCCGCAACGTCACGCCGAGCTTGCGGGCCAAGCCATAATAGTCGTTGGGCGACGTATCGGACTCGTGACATGCGAAGGCACATTTGTCCGGAGTATTCGCCACCATCGTATTGATGCCGGCAGTCGTGGCCGCCACCGCCATCGACGGCGAATTGTCGAGGAGCAGGTAAAAATCGATGTTGGGCGGCGTCATCGTTGTTGACTGCGCCATGCCGCTGATCGGGATCGTGGATTGGCCAAGCAAGCCCGAGAACAAAGTCTGCGACGAAGCCGAGTAGCTCACCGAGACGGTGCGCGCGAGGCCGGAATCCGTCACGGTTACCGACAGATTAGCCGGGTCGTACACGATGCCGGGAATTGTTGCGGCTTGCGCATTGAACATGTTTTGTGCCGCCGCGATCGACTGAGCGTCGCCTTGGGCCATGATGGAAGGCGTCACCGCCGCGAGCGCCGCGGAGTCCGCGAGCGCATTGAGCTGCTGGCGCCGCTGCGCCGATCTGGTGTAGTCGACACCGACACCAACCAAATACACAACAGGAATAAGCGAAAGCGCGAATGTTGCCGCGACCGTGCCCGAACGATCCTGCAGGAAAAAACGGCAGGCGTTCATTGCCAAGGTCGGAAGTCTTCCTGTCATCGTCGTGATGCCCCGCCAGCAAGCGTTTTTTGCAGTAAAGCGGTGCGAAGACTGCCAATCAGATTTTAAATCACTCTTGCGGGAACCCTGACAATGTTATGAAGCATCTCTGAATAATCCGACGCAGTTTCGATCGGATGGCTGCAACTATTCCGTAGATATTGGGCTGGGTGTCGGATCGATTGCTCGCATAACGCGAAGCAACTTATCGCGCCGACGCGCGACCTTCGGTCCGCTTGGCGAAATCAAGCTCGATCCCACCCGCGCTATCGTGCTGGATAGGCCACGATGAGGCGCTGCCGATCCTGCGCGCTATCTGATGCGTTCGAGAATGCTGACGTAGTTCGCAACCGCGGCGCCGCCCATGTTGAACAGAGCGCCGAGTTTCACGCTGGGCAGTTGCATCGTGCCGGCGGTGCCGGTGAGCTGCATCGCGGTGAGCGCGTGCATCGACACCCCGGTCGCCCCGATCGGGTGGCCTTTTGCTTTGAGCCCGCCCGACGGATTGATCGGCAGCGCGCCATCCTTTTGCGTCAACCCGTCACGGATCGCCCGTGCACCTTCCCCTTCAGGCACGAGCCCCATCGCCTCGTATTCGATCAGCTCGGCGATGGTGAAGCAGTCGTGGGTCTCGACGAAGGACAGGTGCTTGAGTGTGATTCCGGCAGCGGTGAGCGCCCGTGCCCAGGCCTCCGCGCATCCCTCGAATTTCAGGATGTCGCGCTTGCTCATCGGCAGATAGTCCTGCACGTGCGCCGTCGAGCGAAAGATCACCGCCTTCTTCATGGCGAGCGCGGTCTCGACGTCCGTCAGCACCAGCGCGGCGGCGCCATCTGAGACAAGCGAGCAGTCGGTGCGCTTGAGCGGCCCGGCGACATAAGGATTCTTTTCGCTCTCGGTACGGCAGAATGCAAAACCCAGATCCTTGCGCATCTGCGCATAAGGATTGGCGACCCCATTCTTGTGGTTCTTGGCCGCGATCATGGCGAGTGCATCGGACTGGTCGCCATATTTCTGGAAATAGCGGCCCGCGATCTGGCCGAAGATGCCGGCGAAGCCGCCGTCGATATCGGCCTCCTCGCGCACATAGGAAGCCTTGAGGAGGTTGCGGCCGATCTCGGCCGCAGGTGTCGTCGTCATCTGCTCGACGCCGACCACGAGCACGAACCGGGCGTGCCCCCCTTCGATCGCCCGCACGCCCTGGTGGACTGCCGCCGATCCGGTGGCACAGGCATTCTCCACGCGGGTGGCCCGCTTGAAGCGCAGGTCCGGCGAGGCCTGCAGAACCAGGGCGGCGGTAAAATCTTGCGCCGAGAAGCCGGCGTTGAAGTGGCCAAGCAGGATTTCATCGATATCGCGGGGGGCGACGCCGGCGTCATCAAGAGCGCCCTGGGCCGCCCGTACGATAAGGCTTTCCACCGTCTCGCCTTCGAGGCGTCCGAACGACGTATGGGCCCAGCCGACGATGCATGCAGTCATGACGGTCTCCTTGCCGAATTTTAGGCGTTTTCCTGGGGCTGAAGTGCTTCGGGCATGGCCTGAAGTCCGGTCCTGGGCGCCAGACGGGCGCTTTGTGATTTGCCATCGACTCCGGTATGGTCGATGGTACGGTCGGCGGTCGGTTGCCGGGGGCAAGCCGCAAGTAGCCTTTGCTGCACGGGGGTTGGGGGAGCAAAGCGTCAGCCCGTGCACGTTCCGATCATATAAGCCGAGAGACTGGATCGCGCATCGTGCCGTTTCCACGGAAGTCATTTTTGTCCTTGGCGTGCGTGCTCGCAGCGACCGCGGGCACGGCGTGGGCGGTCGAACTCGCAGATATCCGCCCTGCACGTGCCGAAGCGGCGCTTTTGGTCGATGTCGAAACCGGCAAGGTGCTGGAGGGCGAGAACGCGACTTATCCTTGGTACCCCGCCTCCGTGACCAAGCTGATGACGAGCTATGTCACGTTCACGGCCATACGCGAGCACCGCCTGGCGTTTGATACCCTTGTTACGGTTTCGGCGAATGCGGTCGCCCAGCAGCCCTCCAAAATGGGCTTCAAGCTTGGCTCTCACCTGACCGTCGATAACGCCTTGAAGATGATGCTGGTGCATTCGGCAAACGACATGGCCGTAGTACTGGCGGAAGGCGTTTCCGGTTCGATCGACAAATTCGCCGATGAAATGAACGCTTCAGCAAAGCGTCTCGGCATGACCCAGACGCACTACGTCAATCCCAACGGTCTGCCGGACGATGGGCAGGTGACATCGGCGCGCGACCTCGCGATTCTCGCCCGCGCCCTGATTCGCGAATTCCCGGAATACGATTCTTATTGGCATATCTCGTCGATCCGGTTCGGCAAGAAGGTTTACAATAACACCAATCACATGGTCGATAACTACCCGGGCACCGACGGGATGAAGACAGGCTTCATCTGTGCCTCCGGATACAACATCGTGGCGACAGCCTCCCGTGGCGGCAAGCGGTTGATCGCGGTGGTGCTGGGCGCTCCGTCGGGGACCGCGCGCGCCAACAAGGCCGCCCACATGTTTGAGCGCGGGTTTGCCTTCAATCCCAATCCGCTGAACTGGCTGGCGCCGTCGCGGGGGACGGTGGACGACCTTGTCCCGATCGCCGCACAGCCGCCAAATCTGCGCGACGATATCTGCGGCAGGAACCCCAGGCGCGCGCCCAACGACGAAGACGAAGCAACAGTAGTCACTGGCACGACGTCCGACGATGGCGGACAGCGCGGCTTCTTTTTATCCAGCGTATCGAACACGCCACCTAAAGCCTCCGGCGCAGCGACGGCGCCCGTCGAGGTCTATCTCGGACCGAAGCGTGTGCCAGGCGCGCCGCCGCCACCGACGGCAACTGCCAAGAGAAAGAAGTCCGACGAGACGCAGATCGCCGCGAAACCGCCGGCTAAGAACAAGCCGACGACAAAACCGGACGAGGCTTCGACCGACACGACGGCGACAACAGCAAAACCACCAGCAAAGAAGAAGGTAGCGAAGCGCGAAGGACTGCCGATCGATACGACTGCGGTCGCCGCCAAGCCGCCAAAGACCAAGTCGGCTCAGAAACCCGACGGGACCTCGGTGGCCAAGAAACCGGAAGGGTCAACGACCGAAACCGCCAATGGGCTGAAACCTTGGCCGGGCGAGGCCGAAGCGAGTGCCCCCGCACCTGATAAGAAGACCAAGTCGGCCGCTGTGAAGCCGAAGCCCAAGAGCGAGGCAGCGGTCCATGACGGAAACGGCGAAACTCGATGACGACCGCGTCGAGGCCCGCGAGCGGAAACCCGCGCCGCCCCTGCCGCTCACGGTCCTGACCGGTTTCCTCGGCGCCGGTAAGACCACTCTTCTTAACCGCCTGCTCACGGATAAAGCGCTCGCCGACACGGCAGTGCTGATCAACGAGTTCGGCGAGATCGGCCTCGACCACCTCATGGTCGAGCGCGTTGATGACGGCATCGTCGCGCTGACGACGGGCTGCCTGTGCTGCACGATGCGCGGCGATCTCATCGACGCGCTGGAGCGGCTGTTGCGCAATTTTGATAACGGCCGGGCGAAATTCTCCCGCGTGGTCATCGAGACAACGGGCCTCGCCGATCCGGCGCCGGTGCTGCACACCTTGATGGTGCATCCGTATCTCGTGATGCGCTATCGCCTCGACGGCATCGTCACCGTGGTCGACGCCATCAACGGTGCGGCAACGCTCGAAGCTCATCCCGAGGCGGTGAAACAGGCCGCGGTTGCCGATCGGCTCGTCCTCACGAAGACCGATCTTGTGGAGGGCCGGCCCGACGGCCGGCGCGATGTCGATGTCCTGCGACTACGGCTCTCCTCGTTGAACCCGGCCGCGCCGATCCTCGATGCGGCCGCCGGCGAGGCAACCGCGGCCCGTCTCCTCGACTGCGGCCTCTACAATCCCGCCAGCAAGTCACCTGATGTGAGGCGCTGGCTCGCCGCGGAGGCTTATGCCGACGCTCGCGCGCACTCGCACGAGGGTCATCATCAGGATGCCAATCGTCATGACGACCACATCCGCGCATTCACATTGGCGACACGCGACGCGATACCGGCCGCGGCGTTCGAAATGTTCATGGAGCTGGTGCGCTCCCTGCACGGGCCGAATTTGCTGCGCATGAAAGGCGTGGTGAAACTCGCCGAGCACCCCGAGACGCCGGTTGTCGTCCATGCGGTCCAGCACTTGATGCATCCGATGGCGCGGCTTGCACGCTGGCCTGACGGCGAGGACACCACCCGCATGGTGTTCATCGTCCGCGATATCGAGCCTCGCACGATCAGCGACCTGTTCGACGCCTTCCGCGGTGCAGTCTCGCCCGATCGTCCAGACCGCGCCGCCGTCATGGACAATCCGCTGATCCCTTTCGGGGGTAGTGATCGCTGAACATCGGGACTTCGCCGGCGACGGCGTTTACCCGTTCTGATGCTCGCGGATGACCTCCAGAAACTGCGTGCCATAGCGTGCAAGCTTGGTCTCGCCGACGCCATGAATGTCCGCCATCTCGGCAAGTGTCGCGGGCTTACGCCGCGCCATGTCGAGCAGGCTGCGATCGGGCAGAATGACGTAGGCCGGCACGGCCTGCGTCCGCGCAAGTGCGGAGCGGCGGGCGCGCAGCGCATGAAACAGCGCCTGATCCGATTCGCCGCCTTCGGCAAGCGCCGCGGCTGCCGCGGCCTTGCGCGCGGCTTTCTTGCCGACCGTCGCGGGGTCGCTACGCAATTCGATCTTCGCCTGGCCTCGAAGCACGACGCGTCCTGCCGGCGGCACGGTCCAGCGGCCGTAATGGGTGATGTCCATCATCAGAATTCCGGCAGCGTATAGCTGGCGGAAGATCGAGCGCCATTCGTTGCGGCTGTGCTCCTTGCCAACACCGAAGGTCGGCAAGGCGTCATGGCCGAATTTCTTGATTGCTTCGGTCTCCTCGCCGAGCAACAGATTAACGAGATGCTCGGTGCCGAACCGCTCGCCGGTCCGGAGAATTGCGGACATCGCCTTCTGCGCGGCGATGGTGCGGTCAACCACGACGACATTGCCGCTGCACACGTCGCAGTTCCCGCACGGAGGCGTGGTCTCGCCGAAATAACTGAGCAAAGTCTGGCGCCGGCAGCGCGGCGACTCGCATAGCGCGACCAGCGCGTTGAGGCGCAGCCGGTCGATATGCTTCTGCTCATCGGAAGCGGTGCTCTCCTCGATCTGGCGGCGGCGCAAAGTGATGTCGCCTGTGCTGTAGAGGGTGAGCGTATCGGCGGGCAGCCCGTCGCGGCCGGCGCGGCCGATCTCCTGGTAATAGCTCTCGATGTTGTTCGGCATGTTGGCGTGACAGACGAAGCGCACGTCAGGCTTATCGATCCCCATGCCGAACGCGATCGTCGCCACCATGACGACGCCGTCTTCCTGCAGGAATGTATCCTGGTGGCGCGAGCGGTCAGCGCTCTCCATGCCGGCGTGATAGGCCAATGCCTTGACGCCTTCATCGCGCAGGAATTGCGCGAGTTCCTCCGTCAGCCGGCGCGAGGCGCAATAAATGATGCCGCTGTCGTCGCGATGGCTCGCGAGAAACTGCAGGATTTGCCCGCGGCCACTGCCGCGCGCGCTCATGGCGAGGCCCAGGTTCGGCCGGTCGAAGCCGTGGACGAAAATTTGCGGCGGCTCACGAAAGAGCTGCGCCACGATGTCGGTGCGCGTCGCGGCGTCGGCGGTCGCGGTGAATGCTACGATCTGCGGGCCGCCGAGTTCACCGTGCAGTCCCGCAAGGTTCCTGTATTCCGGGCGGAAGTCATGGCCCCATTGCGATATGCAGTGGGCCTCGTCGACCGCGATCATGCCGACCTTGGCGTTGCGCAGGAGTGCTGTCGTGTCCGCCCTCGCGAGCCGCTCGGGCGCGATATAGACAAGGCGCAGTTCTCCCCGCGCGATGTCCTGCTCGATCTGGCGGTTCTGATCGAAATCGTTGGTAGAATTCAGGCTCGCGGCGGCGATGCCATAACTTCGCAGTTGCGCGACTTGATTGCGCATCAGCGCAATTAGCGGCGACACCACGATGGTGAGCCCGTCGCGCATCAGCGCCGGCAGCTGGTAGCACAGCGACTTGCCGCTGCCGGTCGGCATCACCGCGAGCACGTCGCGGCCGGCGAGGATCGTCTCGATGATCTCCGCCTGGCCCGTGCGAAAATCGGCAAAGCCGAATACGCTGTGCAGCAGGCGATTGGCGGCGGCAAGGTCGGCCATCTTCACACGGCGGAGCGAACAGGAGGACGAGCGCGGCGCCTTACCGTGGCGCGGCGGCAAATCATAATGGACCAGCGGCAGCGGTTTCGCTATCGGTGGCGTCCCTTTACCGCGAAGGATCACATGATGACAGCCGTCGGCGTGAGTTCGGGAACGTTCCGCGATCTGTTTTCCACTGAGCCGATGCGGCGGATTTTCGGCGACGAAAACCGGGTGCAGAAGTATCTCGATATCGAGGCGGCGCTGGCGCGCGTCCAGGCGCGCCTCGGCATCATTCCGCGGGAAGCGAGCGAGGAGATCGGCCGGCATTGCGTCGCGGAGGCTTACGACTTTGCCAAGATCAAAAGCCAGACCGAGCGCATCGGCTACCCGGTGCTGCCGGTGGTGCAGCAGCTTGTGGCCGCGTGTCGCGATGGTCTCGGCGAATGGTGTCATTGGGGCGCGACCACCCAGGACATCACCGACACCGCGACGATCCTGCAGATCAGGGAAGCGCTCGACCTCGTCGAGGCCGATATCGTGGCGATCGCCGACGCTCTCGCTGATCTCGCCAAGCGCCACCGCGACACGGTGATGGCGGGCCGCAGCAATCTCCAGCAGGCCGTGCCGATTACGTTCGGCTACAAGGCCGCGACTTGGCTCGCGGGCTTCGACCGCCATCGCCAGCGCCTCAAGGAACTCAAGCCGCGGGTCCTCGTCGGCGAATTCGGCGGCGCCGCCGGCACGCTGTCGTCCCTCGGCACGCGCGGCCTCGAGGTGCAGGCCGGCCTGATGAAGGAATTGGACCTCGGCCAGCCGGAAATCGCTTGGCACACGGTACGTGACCGCATCGCCGAGGTCGGCTGCTTCCTCGGCCTCGTCACCGGCCTTTGCGCCAAGATCGCGTTCGATGTGAAGCTGATGATGCAGACCGAAGTGGAGGAGGTCTACGAGCCGTTCCACGAAGGGCGCGGCTCGTCGAGCACGATGCCGCAGAAGCGCAACCCGATCTCCTCGGTCTACATCACGGCGAGCGCTTCGCTGGTGCGTCAGCACGTGCCCGCGCTGCTCGACGCCATGGTCGAGGATCACGAGCGCGCCACCGGGCCATGGGAGATCGAGTGGGTTGCGGTCCCGGAAATCTTCAGTCTCGCGGCCGGTTGCCTCGCCCAAACTCGCCTCGTCGTCTCAGGCCTGCAGGTCGACGAGAAGAAGATGCGCGCCAATCTCGACATTACCCGCGGCCTCATCGTCTCCGAAGCCGTCATGATGGGGCTCGGTCCATACATCGGCCGCCAATATGCGCATGACCTCGTCTACGACATCTGCCGGCAAGTGGTCGCCACCGGCCGCCCGCTCGTCGACTTGCTCGCCGAAAACAAGGAAATCGCCAAGCATCTTGACCGCGCGGCGCTGGAGAAGCTGTGCGACCCGACGAATTATCTCGGACTTGCGGGCGAAATGGTCGACCGCGTGCTGGCGCTGCGCAAGAATTCGTAGGGTGGGCAAGGCGAAGCGTGCCCACCGCGAGCGGCACGAGCTTTCCTTGGTTAAATCCGGCAACCGCGTGGGCACGCGCGAACTACGTCAGCGCTTTGCCCACCCTACGCGTGACACACGTCAGGGTGCGCCCCACGTTACCCGCCGCTCCGCCGGTATGGGCCGAGTGCCTGCACCGCGTAATCGACGAAGCTCTTGTCGAGCACGGCCTCGGGCGTGATGTCGACTTTGATCTGTCCGTGGTCCTTGAAGAACTTGAAATCGGTCTTGATGCTGTCGACCGCAACCCAGCCGTCCGGGTTGATGGCGTGCGCCCACATGGTGCGGATCACCATTTCTGGATACTTGAACCGCTTGGTCAGGATCGCGATGATCTCGTCGGCGCCCTTGCCGGCAATGTGGCCGTCCTTGATCGCGTCGTTGTAATCGCGCACCGCCCGAATGTAGGCCTTCATAAATCGCTTGCCGACGTCCGGCCGCTCGGTGATGAACTTCTGGCCGTACAGCACCACGGCCGACTGGGCATCGGGATAAAAATCGCCGACGAACATCAGCCGCCCGGCAACGCCGAGATCGATCGCGGAGGTCGCGGCCGGCTCGGCGGTGAGGCTCGCATCGATCGCACCGTTGCGGTACGCGATTGCGTGCGCGCTGAACGGCAGAAAGGCCGTCTTGACGTCTTCGTAGCGCAAGCCTGCCGATTCGAGCCCATGCGCCAGCACAGCCGCCTCGGTACCCGCCTCCGCCGTCACGGCGACCGTGCGCCCCTTAAGGTCGGCAATGCTTTTGACCGCGCCGTTGCGCAACAATTCAGTGCGCACGAGCAGCGATTGGCCGGCGCCTTTGACGCCGCGCACGGCGTCCGCCACGATCTTGAGATCGATGCCGCGGCCGAACGCATTGTAGAGCCCTGATGAGGCCGAGCCAGCGCCAACGTCGAGCTGCCCGGCGCTGAGCTGGGGCACCATCTTTGCCCCGGAGTCATAAGGCACGACGTCCGCCTCGATGCCCTCATCGCGGAAATAGCCTTTCTCCTCGGCGATGATGAAACACCAGCTGCTGCTGGCCGGCAGATTGCCGATGGCCACGCGATCAAGCGCGGACGCGGGAGCAGCCGCGCATGACAACGCGACTGCAGAGGCGATAGCGATCAACGACGAGCGAGACAATGGAGCGCGCATATCCGACGATGTTCCGATGGACGTGCGTGCATTCTAGCGCGGCGAGCCATGCCTCATAAGCCGCAAGCGTCGCGGCCGATTGTCCCGCAACGCCAGCGCTTGAGTTGCAGCTATTTTGCCGCCGGCCGGCGCTTCGATTTCGGGCCCATGGGCTCGGGCTGGAACGGGCCATCGCGCACTTCCAGATAGGCCTTGGTTCCGCCGTCGCGCTGGGCCTCGAACAGCTTTTCGCGAAACTCGTTGTGCGAGCTGTGGGCGAGCGCGCCGAGCGCGCCTTCCAACAACAGGCCCGAATGCACGCCCGCGGCCTGCAGGCCCATCATGCTGATCGCCTTGTTGAGTCGCACCGACGGCTCCGGCACCAGCGCGATGCGCCTTGCGAGCGCCCGCGCGGTCTCCATCAGTTTGTCGTGCGGCACCACCTCATTGATCATGCCGATGCGCAGCGCTTCGTGGGCGTCGAAGTGGTCGCCCGTCAGCGCCCAGCGATTCGCCGCTTTCCAGCCGCACAGCGCGGTAAACAGGAATGTGGTGTTGGAGATATGCCGCACCTCAGGCTGAGCAAACACGGCCTGGTCCGAGGCAATCGTGATGTCGCAGGCGAGCTGGTACCAGAAGCCGCCTCCCATCGCCCAGCCGTTCACCGCGGCGATGATCGGCTTGCCGAGCCGCCACATGTGACTCCAATAGACCGCCTGCTTGGCGTCGTTGCGCTGCCAGTCCTCGAGATACTCGGCGTGGCTCTTGCCGGCCGGATCGATCTTCCGCGGACCGTCCTTCACCACGGTCTGGTCATAGCCCGAGCAGAAGCCCTTGCCGGCGCCGGTGAGGATGATGACGCGAACCTTGCGATCGGCGTCAGCTTCATCGAAAGCCTGATGCAGTTCCTTCTGCAGCTGTGGCGTAATCGCGTTCATCCGGTCGGGCCGGTTGAGCGTAATCGTCGCGATCTTGTCTTCGACGTCGTAGATCAGGTCCTGGTACGCCATTCTCACTCTCTCTGGAGGCATGCGCCTCCCATTGCAGCGGACAATACGTCAGCACTTCGCTTGCGGGCGGAATGCGGACGCTCCGCTATGCCTTCAACTGCGCCAGGATCGTCTCCAGCGCGTTGTCCGCAAGCGCGCGGACTTCATCGCGGGTGCGATCCTGGATCGGGTGCTGCACGAACACTACGGCCGGATCGTAACCAAGCGCGCGGCTCTGGGCCGCCGCCGCCACTTTGAACTCCGTCGTCGCCACTCCGACCGCCGGGATGCCTAGCTGCTCGAGCCCCCTGATGTCATGCATACAGCACGACGTGCAGGAGCCTCAATCGGCCAAGCCCTCGACGAGGAGGTCGCATTCCGACCGAATTCTGCTGTTTGAGCTCGATCGGCGCGAGATGGGTGAAATGCTTCTTGCGATAACGTTTCACCTTATGGCCGCGGGCGGTGAGCAACTCGTCGAGGCGGTCGAGGAACTCATCGCCGCGCATCTTGGCGATGTCCAACAGCCCGATGGTTTTGCCCGCGATGGACGCCGAGCGGACGATGCGCGGCACGATGGCCGGCGCCGTTTCCGCCGTCGGATCGAGAAGAATGTTGTCCGGCATGGCCCCTCCTTTGGCCTTTCGCTAGAGCCTGATCTCCTTGGTGACCGGCTCGATACTGCCCCGTCCGCCGATCGATGAGATGATGGCGGAATACTTGCCGGCGCTGCCGCCGGCGCGAATGATGTTGAAGGTGCCGTTCTTGAATTTGGGAATCAAGTTATCAGGGTTGGCCTTCTCGGCGTCGGTCAGCCCCGAAAGTCCGCTGCGGCCGGGTACCAGTTCGCGGACTGGAATCTGCAGCAAACCTTCGAGCTCCTGTTTGACGCGCGCCTTCGACCAGCCCGCGGCGTAGAACACGTTGGCGTGCTCCTGCCCGATGGCGAGGAAGGCCTGCACGCCGATCACGTGGCCGGTGTTGTAGATCGCCCGGATGCAGGGGGCATAGTTGCGGCACAAATCTTCCGGCGTTCGCGAGATATGGTCGATGGTCTGGGTGATGCCGTCGCCGGGGAAGATCGTCACCGTCGACGCGCTCGGCAAAAACCCGAGCGACACGGCATAGGACTCCCAGCGCGGATCGTCCTCGTCCTCGGCAAAGCAAAACGAATATTTGGCCGGACTGCCGAACACCGAGCGGTCGATCTCGCCGGGCCGTCCGCCGCCGACATTGCGCACCACGAGTTGCAGCGTACGTCCGATCGCAGCGTTTGCACGGTTGCCTTGCCCGAACACGTTGCCCTTGGAGTTCATGCCGATCGCGCGCGCGATCGGGCCATTGACCATGACCACCGGCGTGCAGGCATTTGTCGTGGCAAGGACACCATGGAGACCGAACCCCGGCATCAACGCGGTTTCGATGGCGGTGAGCACCACCGGCATGTAGTCGGGCCGGCATCCCGCCATCACCGCATTGATCGCGACTTTCTCGACCGTGCATTCGGCGAGATTCGGCGGAATGAGGCCGATGACCTCGCGCGGCGATCGCGCCGTGCCGTCGAGCATTTCGAGCACGCGCTCCTCGGTCGGCGGCACGACCGGCAGGCCATCGCTCCAGCCGCGCTCGTAGCAGGCCTCGACCGGGTCGGCGAGCGGAGCCAACTCGATGCGGCGCGACGCGAGACCAGTGTTGCCGTACTTGACCTTGAGCCGGGCCGGCATGCCGGGGTCCATGGTGAGGGAGCCACAGCCCGGCCGAAAGGCCGGAAGGCCCGCGCCAAGCCCTTCGATGCCGGTGATCGCCTGCCAGTCCTTGCGCGCCCAGCCGACCGCACGCATGTCCTCGCGGCCGTCGGTGAGGCGGACGAGGGTCGGTACCGTCTCGATCGCTTGACCATAGGAGACCGCGAGAGCCGTGTCGTCGCGGACATCGGCGAAACCGGTGGCAAAGCTCACGTCGTCCTGCACGTAGACTTCGAGCTTGCGTCCCTTGGCCTCGATCTCGCGCAAGGCCGGCAGCACCGTGACGCAGGTCGGACACTCCCGCTTGATCACTGCAAGGAAGACCTGCTTGTCGCTGGCTTCGTTCTGTGGGACAGGCAGGTCCTGCATCATACGCGCATCTTAGCCTTGCAGGGCGACAAGGCAAGAAATCGGCGTTGGTGCGAGGTATCGAGGCCGTCGTCATGATCATCGCGACTGCCGGACATGTGGATCACGGCAAGACCTCGCTGGTGCGAGCCCTCACCGGCGTCGACACGGACCGTCTGCCCGAGGAAAAGGCGCGCGGCCTGACGATCGACCTCGGCTTTGCCTACATGCCGTTGCCGGACGGCCGCGTCATCGGCTTCGTCGACGTGCCGGGCCATCAGCGTTTCATCAAAAACATGCTCGCCGGCGTTGCCAACGTAAACCACGCCCTTGTGGTGGTCGCGGCCGATGACGGCGTGATGCCGCAGACCGTCGAGCATGTGCAAATTCTTGATCTGCTCGGCGTCGAGCACGCGAGCATTGCCATCACCAAGAGCGACAAGGCGGCGCCGTCTCGCTGCGACGAAGTCGCGGCGCAGGCGCGAGCGTTGGTCGGGGAGAATCGTATTGACCGTGTGATCCGCACGTCGATCCGCGGCGGGGAGGGCATCGACGATCTGCGCACCCACATCGTGGGCGTCGCGTCGCGGCACGTCGCGGCGCCCGCCGCCGGCCGCTTTCGCATGGCGGTCGACCGCGCGTTCATCGTGCACGGCGTCGGCGTGGTGGTGACGGGGTCGGTCCATGCCGGCGCTGCGGCCCTTGGCGATGAGGTGACGATCGCGCCTGGAGGCCACCCGGTGAGGCTGCGGGGCCTGCGCATCCACGATCGGGCCGTCGACAAGGTGCGCGCGGGTGATCGCTGCGCCGCGCAGCTTGCGGGCGTCGCACTCGACGATGTGAAACGCGGCGTTTGGATCGTGGCTGGACCCAACCGCACGTCCGCGCGTCTTGATGTCGAACTTACGCCGTTTGACTGCGAGCGATCATTGCGGCAGCGGTCGGACCTGCACCTCCACATCGGCGCCGGTGTCCGCCCTTGCCGCGTCGCGCCGATCGTGGCCAAAGATTCATTTACGAAGCTGACGTTCGCCGCACTTCATCTTGATTTGCCCATCGTAGCCTGGGCCGGCCAAAAATTCGTCCTGCGCGATCCGGCAGCCCAGCGCACGATCGGCGGCGGCCGCGTACTCGATCCGCAACCGCCCGCACGCTCCAACCGCACTGAGCGACTGAGCCGCCTCGAGGCTTTGCGCGCGCCAGACGCGGATGCAGCGTTCGCCCGCATGCTCGCGATCTCGCGCCGCGGCCTCGATATTGATGGATTCGTCGAGGCCTGGAATTTAACGGAGCCTGAAGCGCAGGCGCTGCTGGGTTCGCACGATATCGAGATATGCAACAATGCCAGTTGCCGTCTTGCACTCCGCGCCGACCATTGGACTGCGCTGCAGGATGAGATCGTTGCCGCGCTGCGATCGCATCATGAGGCCGCGCCGCACCGCCTCGGCCTCAACGACGACGCCCTTGTCGCGGCCATTCGTCCGGCAGTTGCAAAACCGGTGCTGCGTCAGGCCGTGGCAGCGCTCGCCGCGGCTGACGTGGTCGCCCGCCGCGGCACTATCGTGCGCCTCGCGGACCACGAGGTGCGGCCGACGGCTGGCGAGATTGCGCTGTGGCGGCGCATCGAACCAGCGCTCGCCAGCGGCGGGCTGCGGCCGCCGCGCGTGCGCGAACTCGTAGAGATCGCAGGAGTTCGAACTGGAGGCGCTCGAAAGCTTTTTCGCGCGCGCCGAGCAACTCGGGCTGGTGCATCAGGTCGCCCCCAATCGCTACTACTTGCCCGGCGTGATCGATGCGCTCGCTGAACTCGCGAGCGGTCTGGCCGCGGCAAGCGCGGATGGCACATTCGCGGCGGCTGAGTTCAACGCCGCGAGCGGCATCGGGCGCAATCTGACAATTCAGGTGCTCGAATATCTCGATCGGCTCGGCGTCACGCAGCGGCGCGGCGACCGCCGCCGCTTGGATGTCCGGGGAACTGACCGGCATCTGGCGTCGTTGGGAAATCGCTGTTAGCTTCTCGGAACGTTTCGGTCCTGGGGCGGGATCCATCAGCCGGCAAACAAACAATTCGCCGAGAGAATTGCGATGCGCTGCGCGCAACTGCTTGCGATCATCGGTCTGTCGCTCCTTGCCGCGGGCTGCGGCAGCGGTCCGCAGGGACCGAAGGGTGATGCCGGACCGCCGGGCGAACCTGGAGCCGTGGGAGAAGCCGGCCCGCAAGGTCCCACCGGCGCACAAGGCCCGCAGGGACCACCGGGACCACCCGGACCGCCCGGCGTCTCGTCCCAGACCCGCGTGCATCGCGTGAATTGCGCCGTCGAGACCTGCCAAGTCACCTGCAGCCTCGATGAGGTGTTGGTGAGCGCCTATTGCGGTCCCAGCCGGCACGCGCCGACGTTTCTCAACGAGAATGCGGTCTCATGCGGTATCGCACCGAACGCGGCCAACAGCCCGCTGGTCGCGATCTGCGTGAGGATCGAAGCGCGGTAGCGTGGCAGGCAGAGCCTTACGCCGCGCCGGCGAAATAGGTCGCGCGCGGATTGTCGATCGTGATCTTACGCGCGAGATCGTCCGGTATGCCGGCAGGAAGGGCATCGTCGCCGTCGAATTGCCAGTGCGGGTAATCGGACGCGAACAGCAGCAGCTCGTCGCAGCCGAGGTGATCGATGACGCGGCGGACGATGTCCGGGGACTCCGGCGCATCGAACGGCTGGATGGTGAGGCGGAAGCGATCGCGGAAGATTTCCAGCGGCGAACGGTCAACCCACGGCACTTCGGTGCGCAGGCCGCGCCAGAATTTCGACAAGCGCCACAGGAATGCCGGCACCCAGGTGACGCCGGATTCCAGCAGCACGACTCGCAGATCAGGGTGCTTGGTGAAGACGCCCTCGCAGATCAAACTCGTGACCTGCGACTGGAAGCCCTGGGATTGGCTCGCATAGTCTTCGATGTAGTAACTTGGCCAGCCGAGCGACGTCACTGGATGACGGTAGGCACTGCCGGCGTGGATGCCGAGCGGCAGACCATGGCGTTCGGCCGCAGCGTAGATCGGCCAGAAATGACGGCGGCCCAGCGGCGTTTCTCCCATCGCCAGCACCAGGATCTGCACGAAGCGCTTATCCTTGGCGCAGCGTTCGATTTCATCGACCGCGTACTCGACGTTCTGGAGCGGCACGACGATCGACGCGCGCAAGCGCGGATCGCGGTCGAGCCATTCGGTCACGACCCAGTCGTTGAGCGCGCTGGTGAAGGCGCGTGCCATATCCTCGTTGAGGACGAGTTGGACGCCATAGAGGCAATTGCAGATCGCGAGCCCAGCGCCCCACCGGTCGAACACCTGCGACTTCAGCGCATCGACGGTCGTCGCGGCCTTCCGCGAAGCATCGCGGAAATCCGGTCGTGCCGTCAGCGGTGCATTCGGCGGATGGCTGATGCTGTCGAGGGAATCGATGCCGCGGTCGACGATCGAATCGCGCCAGAACGGCTCAAGGTATGGCATCAGCGACGAGATCGCGGGGACTCCCGGATGCACGTCGCAATCGATCGGCTTGTCGAACTCCATGGCGACTTCTAACAAGCGCGCCCCGACGGCACAATGCGAGGATAACGGACATCAAGACGTGACTGACCGACATGCAAGCCCGGGAGAAAAGCGCTGCGTCACGGCGCTATTTATCCAGCAGCGTCGCAACGGCCTTGATGCGGTTGCGGGAGTATTTCGGCAGGCCGGCGCTGATCGATGTGCCGGTATTGAAGGAGCTGTTGCCGGCCAGAACCTGCGCCGGCACGAGGTTGCGCAGCACCGGCACGTTTTCGAATTCTTTCTTCTTCTCGAACAGGTCACTGTCGACAGCCAACGCAACGAACGAGGTCGCGATCGACTTCTTCGGGTCGGCCGGATCGGGTTGCAGCACGGCGAGGAATTTGCCGAACTGCATCACCTGGTTGACATAGACGATACTCTGTTCGACCGCACCGGCGATCGGCGCGTCGATGCCGGTCAGCTTCGTGAGCACCGCGGGATCGATCTCTCCCGGCGGGATAAGACGCAGCTCGCTCTGGAATTCCAGGAAATCGCTGATCTGCTTGCCGCTTTCCCTGATCTTGTTGACGAGCAGGATCGCGGTCGGCAGCTTGCCTTCGAGCTTGTAGCGCGACTGGATGCAGATCGTGCCGGAGCCGCCGTCGCACCACTGACGGCGCGGATTATGGTTCGGCGATTTCGCGTCCTTGTTGGGGATGACGTCGGCTGCGGTTATGAGCTGATGCTTGATCGACGGATCGAGTTGCTCGACGACCGGCAGCGCGATCATCTTCGAAAGATCGATCGCCGCAACGGGCTTGGCGATCGCGAAGCGCGCCTCCGCGACGTACATGTAAAGCCGCCGCTTGCGGGGTTTGGCGCTAGCCTCGGTCCCGGTCACCGTCGGCTCTTCGAATGTCGGGTAGAGGCTGAGCAGCATCTTCTGCTGCGGCCGCAACCGCTCCCAGTCGGCGAACCGAATAAGCCCGGTGATCGGATCGACGAGCTCGTCGTTGCGATGATCGGTGAACAGGATGACGTGCGGCGCCGGCCCGCCCGTCGCGAACGGCGGCAATGACGCCCCTTCCTGGAGCTGGAAGTCGTCAGCAGCACAGGCGATCGGCGGTAGCGATAACGACGACAGGGCCGCCACGACGACCGCCCAACGATGAAAGTTCATGTAAAATTCCATCCCGGCCTAAGCCGCAATTGATGTTCAGTAGCGCTGATAATACCCGCCGTAGCCACCATAGCCACGCTGCTGTGCCTGCGGCGCGCCGAAAAAGCCCCCGAACAGTCCGCCCTGGAAGAAACCGCCGGAGCTCGGGCGCTGGTAATAGCCGTTCTGGCCATAGTACCCCCGGCTATAGCTGCGGCTGTTGCTGTAGTAATCGCCGCCCGGCCCATTACCGACGGCATTGGCATCGCCGACCTCGCCGTAGCCGTACTCATCCTGCGGCACCAGCCGATATTGAGTGTCCTCGAACTGTCCGCCGCGCAGACGGAAGTATTCGGTAAAGCCTTGCGCGTTGCGAGCGGAGAGCCGGCTGCCGCTGTTGAGATCGATCTGCGCCATCACCAGCTCTTTCTTGGCCTCCGGCGACGGCGGGGCCAATGGCGCCTTGTGGGCATAGTTCGCCCACGTCGCCTCGATGATTGGCTGGAAGATCGGCACTGCCACCTGGCCGCCGGTCTGGCCGCCGCCAAGCGTGCGCCGCTTGCCGTCGGCATTGTCGTAGCCGACCCAGACGCCGACCGTGACATCGTTGGTGAAACCGACGAACCACGCGTCGTTCTCGTCGTCGCTGGTGCCGGTCTTGCCGCCGACAAACGCCGAGTACTGACCGATCGCCCGCGCGGTACCGCGCGCCACTACGCCCTGCAGCATGGTGCGGAGCTGGAAGAAGGACGGGCGGTCGCCGCCCGCGAGCCATTTGAGCTCCGGTTTGTGGCTGTAGACGGTGCGACCGCCCTGATCGATCGAGTCGATGCTGTAGGGCGTCGGCCGATGACCTTCGGTCGCGATCGCGGCATAGAAGGCCGCCATGTCGATGAGCCGCGCCGGCTGAGCGCCGAGCACGAACGGATAATAGGCGACGCACTCGCGATAGACCTGCGCGTCGATCGTCAGATCGCAGACCTGCGAAAGACTGCGGCTCGGATCGCCGTCGATGCCGCCGTCGAGCAGGTGCGCGGTGACAAGGTTCTTGGAATTCTCAAGCCCGCGCCGGAGCGTGCTGATGCCGCCGCCCCCGCCATCGGCATTCTTCGGCGACCAGTAGTCCTTCTCACGTGCATTGGTCGGGCGGCCGATCGGGGCAAGCGTCAGCGGTTCGTCGCGCACAAGCGTGTTGGGTTGCAGACCCGAACGCAGCGCTGCGAGGTAGGTGAACGGCTTGAGCGAGGAGCCGGGTTGGCGCACCGACTGGGTCACACGATTGAGCTGGCTCGCGGGATAAGAGAAGCCGCCAACCATCGCCAGAATGGCCCCGGTCTTGTTGTCGAGGACGACCGTCGCGCCCTGCACAGTCGGGCGCGCGCGCAGTTCCGCCCGCCCGTACTGACCCCTTCCCTCGCTGACCTTCACAAACACCAGATCGTAAGGATTGAGCCGCCGCGTAAACGACGCCGCAAGCGGCAGGACACGCCCGTCCGCAAGTCCGATCCGAATCTCTCCGCCGCGGTCGCCACCGAGAACGACGCCGACGGGCCAGTGCACGTCGTAGAGCGGCGGATGAGCGGCTTGCAGCGCCTGCTGCCAGGCGGGCTTTCGTCCGTCGGCATCGGCTGCCGTTTTCGCATTGGGCGCGGCTGCAGGCGTCGGGCTTGTTTTCGCCGAGGCGGCGGCCCGCGCATTCTGGTTCGCACCACCGCGTGCATTCTTGGCGTTCTTGCCGGTCGGAGCATTTGCGGGCGGCGCGGCCGCGGGCGTCGGATCGACCGGCGGCGCGATCGCGACCGGCCGGTTTGCGACTTCGATGCGGCGGACCGCCTCGCCGATATTGCCCTCCGGTCCGTGCCATTGGACCCGGCCGTTGCGCATCTCGTATTGAGCAAGCCCCTCCTGAAGCGCGGCCTCGGCGGCGCGCTGCAGATCGGGACGGATCGTCGTGTGCACCGTGGTCGAAGCGCCCGAGAGCGACGTGAAGTTCGGCAGCGTCCGTGCTTCGCGCGTCACGTTGTCGACGAAGTAATAGCCGCTGTCACGCTGCGGGGGATGGTCGTAAGCGACCATGCGCGGCAGCGAAACTCTCGTAGGATCGAGATTGCTGACGCTCGTGTCACCATCCTCTTTCATCCGCGTGACGACGTAAGCGAGCCGTTCCTGGGCACGGTCGGGATGGCGGTCGGGACTATAGTAGGTGGGACCTTTGGGAAGGCCTGCCAGCATGGCGCCTTCGGGGACCGTCAGGGCCGAAGCCGATTTGCCAAAATAGTTCTTCGCGGCGAGTTCGACGCCCCAAGCGCCGCGGCCGAGATAAATCGAATTGAGATAGAGCTCGAGGATCTCGGACTTGGTGAGCGTGTGTTCGATGCGCGAGGCGATGATGATCTCGCGCATCTTGCGCTCATAGGTCACGTCGTCGCCAACCAGGAGATTCTTGACGACCTGCTGCGTGATCGTCGAGCCGCCCTGCGGTCGCCCGGGGCGCGCAAGATTGGCCACCATGGCGCGAACGAGGCCGCGCTCGTCGACGCCCTTGTGCTCGAAGAAGCGCTTGTCCTCGGCGGCGACAAAGGCCTGCTGCACGTGAAGCGGAATGTCGGAGAGCGGGACCCAGATACGACGGTTGCTCTCGGTGAGGTCGGCAAAACGCGCGCCGGTCGCATCGACGATGCCGCCGGTGAGCGCATTGCGGGCGCCTTTGAGCCGGTTCGCATCCGGCAGGTCGGCGACGGCATTGTTGTAGAACTGGATGACTTCCCCGATATCGACCGTCGAGTCCTTGACATCTTCATTCTTGCAAAGCTTTTGATAGACCGTGATCAGGCTCTCGAATTTGAGCCCGTGAAACGCTTTGATTTCCGCCGAGACTGCGTCAGGGTCCTCCATCGCCGTCTTGATCAGGCCATCAAGGTCGATCGATTCGACGTCGAACGCCTTGCGCATATGGCCGCACCCATCGCGCAGAATTCGAGTGACCTCAGCCTGGTCGCGGACCGGGTCAAATTTCGTCTTGATATCGTCCGGACGCGTCGTGACCTGGCTCAGCGCAAGAAACGCAGCCAGAATCTTGATGAGGATGGTTTCCATAAAGGGAGGTAGTCCGTTCTCAGCACCACACGACAGCCACCGCCCGGGGATTGCGCCTTCCCAGGACGGCTTTTTTAGGGTCGACCCCTAGCTTGGAGCGGCTTCAGTCGGTGCCGACGAAGCTGCAGTAACACGCCAATTCCGGAGATTATGCTACCCGTAGTTCACGTCTCAGGCAGGCGCGCGGCCCACCCAGTTCCTGACGGCATCATACCATGCAAAATGCGCAACCGGGATGACTAACGCGCCCGTGCATTACCAAGCGGTTGACAGCGGGTGGGGTTCCGCGACGATGGCATGATATCGGCATGCCCCCCAGCAAGGGCGGCTCTACCCCAATACAGTCACAAGAGGCAGACGGATAGGAAATGATTCCGGCACGGACAGGACAAGATCATGTCGCCAGTCTTCGTGACGGGCGAGAGGTGTTCATTTACGGCGAGCGCGTCGGCGACGTCACCGCGCATCGGGCGTTCCGCAACTCGGTGCAATCGACGGCCTCGCTTTACGACTTTCAAGCTCAACCCGAAAACATCGAGGCGATGACCTTCGCGAGCCCGGACACCGGTCGTCGCGTCAGCCGGTGCTGGCAGCTTCCCGCGAGCTATGCCGAACTTGTCGATCGCCGCCGCGCGCTGGAGGCTTGGGCCGAGCTTCACTACGGCTTCATGGGCCGCTCGCCCGATCATGTCGCCTCGTGCATCAGCGGCATGTTCATGGGCGTCGCATTATTCGAGGCCTATGACCCCAAGCGAGCCGGGGCGCTCCGCGACTATTATCGCTATGCCCGCGATAACGATCTCTTCCTGACCTACGTCATCATCAATCCGCAGGCCGACCGCTCGAAGGCCGCCCATGAGCAGGCCGATCCGTTTCTGGCCGCCTCCGTGGTCGACGAGGATTCCGAGGGGCTCACCATCCGTGGCGCCAAAATGCTGGCGACGTCGGGCATCATGGCAAACGAGGTTTTCGTCACCTGCATCCAGCCGCTGGTCGCGGGCGACGAAAAGCAGGCGGTGTCGTTCGTCCTGCCGATGAACGCCAAGGGCCTCAAGGTGCTGTCGCGCAAATCGTACGAGGAGAGCGCGGTATCGTCGTTCGACAACCCGCTGTCGAGCCGCTTCGACGAGAACGATGCAGTGCTCTATTTCGCCGACGTGAAAGTGCCGTGGGAGCGCGTGTTTGTGAACCAGAACACGGCGATGACCCTCAACCAGTTTCATCAGACGCCGGCCCACGTCTACCAGAACTACCAGTGCCAGATCAGGCTGGTGGTGAAGATGCGTTTCCTCGCCGGCATCGCTCATCGCATCGCCGAGGCGAACGGCATCATCGGTTTCCCTCAGGTGCGCGAAACGCTGGGGCAGATTGCCGCCGAGGTCGGTCTTGTCGACGGCCTGCTGCACGGCATGGAGGCCAAGGGCCGCCAGATGGGCCAGTACTACGTGCCGGATCGGCACCTCCTATACTCGGCGCAGACGCTCACCCAGCAGCTCTATCCCAAACTCATCACCACGATCCGCGAGCTCGCCGGCGGGGGCGTCATCATGCTGCCGTCGAGCATTGCCGACTTCGGCGACCCGGTGCTCGCCGACCTCATCCACAAGACGCAGAAATCGCCCGCCTTCGCCCCGGAAGAACGCGTCAAGTTCTTCAAGCTCGCCTGGGATGCGCTGGGGTCGGAGTTTGCCTCCCGCCACGTCCAGTACGAGATGTTCTACGCCGGTGCCTCGTTCGTCACCCGCGGCCACGCCTTCCGCACATTCGACTGGGCGACCTGCAAGGGCATGGTCAACGATTTCATGGCGAGCTATCCGACACCCGGCGCAGCGGTTGCGAAGAGCGCGGCAGAGAAATAGCTATCTCGGAAGAGCCATCGGAGACGCCGCGCGCGTTCCTTCACGTGGGGTGAGTGCGGCGAGCATCGCCGGCAAAGCGTCGGCGCCCCTTGCAAATGCGAGACGCGGTAGCGTGATGCCTTCGATCGTGGTCGCAAGCGCTTCTGGTGGCGGCAGGCGCTCGGCACTTGCATCGCCGAGATCGATGACGAGGGAAACGACCGCCATCGGCTCATGTGGCAATTGCCTGATACCGACGCCGCGCACCTCGATCAGCCCCGCGAGCGTCGTCGGCGGCCGCGCGATGAGACGGCCGTTGGCGGCTTCAATATGGACGCGATCGTCGGCGACCAATCGCGCGAATGCGAGTGCCCCACGCGCGGGCGACTGGATGAGTTCAAGGGCAAGCCGCGATTTTCCAGCGCCAGCGGCCCCGCGAATAAGCACTGCGCGGGCCCCCACCAAGACCGCCGAAGCGTGAATGGTGGCGCTCACGCCGCCGGCAGCTGCACGGTAAAGCGGGCACCCAGCACCGTGGCTTCGCCGGCGGCATCGGGCGGCCCCATCCGGTTCTCCGCAGTCAGGCGGCCACCATGGGCTTCGACGATCTGCTTCGAGATCGATAGGCCCAATCCGGAATTCTGGCCGAAGTGCTGCTGCGGCCGGTCGGTGTAGAAGCGCTCGAAGATCCTCTCGATGGCATCGGGCCGGATGCCGGGGCCCTCGTCGTCGACCGTGATAAACACGGCATTACCGGCGCGACGGCAGGTCACGCGGACCTTGCCGCCGGGCGGCGAGAACGAGCGCGCATTGTCGATCAGGTTATTGATGACCTGGCCGAGCCGCAGATCGTGGCCCTGCACCACGAAGATGCGCGGAATGCCTTCGAACGACAGCGTCACGTCGACGCCGTCTTCGGACTTGATGTCTTTCGCCACGGAGACAACGGTGGAAAGCAGCTTGGTCAGATCAACCGGATCGCCGCCCTGCCGCTGCAACTCCGCATCAAGGCGGCTCGCGTCCGAAATATCCGAGATCAGCCGGTCGAGGCGACGGACGTCGTCCTGGATCACTTCGAGGAGGCGCGCGCGGCTTGCTTCGGTCTTCGCCAGCGGCAAGGTTTCGACTGCAGACCGCAGCGAGGTGAGCGGGTTCTTCAGCTCATGCGCGACGTCGGCGGCAAATCGCTCGATCGCCTCGATGCGGGTATAGAGCGCATCGGTCATCTCGCGCAGATTGCCGGAAAGATGGCCGATCTCGTCGCGCCGCTTGGTAAAGTCCGGAATCTCGACCCGGCCCTGCACGCGGCGGCGCACGCCGTCGGCGGCGTCGGCAAGCCGCCGCACCGGGCCGGCGATGGTGCCCGCGAGCAGCGCCGACAACACCGACATGATGGCGGCCGCAACCAGGAACACCTTGAAGATGGCAAGCCATTCGGCCTTGAGGGCCTGCTCGATATCGCCGCCCTGGGTCGACAACAGCAGCACGCCGCGCACGGTGTGGAGGCGCTGGATCGGCACGGCCACCATGCCGATCACCTGGCCGCGCTCGTTGATGCGCCAGGCGTTGGCCGTCTGGCCCTCAAGTGCCTTGCTGACTTCCGGATAGCCCTTTCCGTTCTCGGTCTCGCTGTAGGGCTGCAGGTCACCGCGCGCGAGCCAAGCCTGAATGGCGAGGAAGGTGCGTTCCAGAAAGCGGGGCTTCTCAGCGCTCGGCGGCGGCAGTTCGAATTGCATCACGTCGCCGCGGCCGTAGAGATTGCGGCTGTCGAGGATCAGGCTGCCGTCGCGATCGTAGATGCGCGCCCGCGTGTTCGACGGCAGGATCAGGCGGCGCAGCAGCGGCCCGACCCGCTCGAGATTGACCGGAAATTCGAAACCGAACAGGGCGTCGTCGTTCGGGCCGTAGCTTTCGCCGGCATGGAGTTCCAGCAGGCGCTCGGGGTCGATGTTGATGATATCGGTGTCGTTCGTCGCCTGCGCCGCAATGGCGATGGCGATGAGATCGCCTTGAACCGTGAGGCTCTGGGTGCGCGCCTCGATCAAGCCAGCGCGGAACTGGGTCAGATAGATGATGCCGAGAACGAGCACGAACAGGCCGGCGACGTTGAGAAAGACGATGCGCCGGGTAAGGCTCGAAAACGCCTGGGTGACGAAGAACTGCCAACTGCGGCGGAAGGTGCCGCGGACGCCCTCGGCGCGCAGTGTCGACCAGGAGTCGGCGAAGAACTTGCGGATTGCGTAGCGCGCACCGCGCAGCGACTTTCGGGCACGGCGCATCCGGCCGGCCAGCCGGCGCTTCGGCTCGTCGCTGCCGGTCGCCCGGCGCTCTTCAATGGTGGCGGTCTTGTCAAGCACGTCGCTGGCTTCTCACAAGCTTCGCCCAGTGCCCAGGCGGCACTCTACCGCACGGGCGCGCCGGCGCCAAAGGGGCGCCTATGAGTTTGCGGGTAGGCGGCCTGCGGAGGACCGAAAACGTCAGCTATTCCTTGAACCGGTAGCCCACCCCGTACAGCGTTTCGATCATGTCGAAGTCGTCGTCGGTCTGCTTGAATTTCTTGCGCAGGCGCTTGATGTGACTGTCGATGGTGCGGTCGTCGACGTAGACCTGATCATCGTAAGCAGCGTCCATCAAGGCATTGCGGCTCTTCACCACCCCGGGACGCTGGGCGAGCGCCTGCAGGATCAGAAACTCGGTCACTGTGAGCGTTACCGGCTCATTCTTCCACGTGCAGGTGTGGCGCTCGGGGTCCATGCGCAACTGACCGCGCTCAAGTACCTTCGCGGCGTCGGTTTCCTTCGGCGCGGCACCGTCCTTGCCGCCCGCGCGCCGCAACACTGCCTTGACCCGCTCGACCAAGAGACGCTGGGAGAACGGCTTCCGGATGAAGTCGTCCGCGCCCATCTTGAGGCCGAACAACTCGTCGATCTCCTCATCCTTCGAGGTGAGGAAGATCACCGGGATGTCGGATTTCTGGCGGAGCCGGCGCAGCGTTTCCATCCCGTCCATGCGCGGCATCTTGATATCCAGGATCGCCAGGTCGGGCGGGCTCGATTTGAAGCCGTCGAGCGCGGAGGCACCATCCGTATAGGTCATGATGCGATAGCCCTCGGCTTCGAGGGCGATCGAGACCGAGGTCAGGATGTTGCGGTCGTCGTCGACGAGAGCGATAGTTGGCATGGGTGCCTTCTAGCATAAATCGCCGCGCCACCGGCCGGCCCCGTTTGCGTTGAAGCCCGCCAGGCAGGCGGAAATGTGACGGCAAACGGTGATATTGAGGTATTTGCAACGTTTTAGGAGGATTCGGGCCATGGCGGAAGCAGAAATATCGTCGCCCCTGCCGGGCATGATGCCCAATCGATTGCCGGAGACGGCCCGTCCCCCTGAGGACTTTAAACCTATTGCGGTCGCGAAGGAGCTGCTTCGCACAACCCGCGCCGGCGCACTTGCAACCTTAGATCGCAATACCGGGCATCCGTTTTCTTCGCTCGTGAATATCGCGACCGACGCCGACGGCTCGCCGCTCATTCTGGTGTCGCGGCTCTCTACCCATACTGCGAATATCGAGGTCGATCCGCGCGCCTCTGTCCTGCTCGCATCGACGGGGAAGGGCGATCCCCTCGCTCATCCGCGCCTGACCGTTCTCGGCAGCTTCGCCAAGGTCGAGCGCGACAGCTCCGACGGCAAACGGGTGCAGCGGCGTTTTCTCGCGCGCCATCCGAAGTCACAGCTTTATGCCGGCTTCGGCGACTTTTCCTTCTGGCGCATGACGGCCGTCTCGGCGCACCTCAATGGCGGCTTTGCCCGCGCGGCTGATCTGAAGGCCGCCGACGTCATGACCGACCTCGCGGGCGCCGAGGAAATCGTCGAGATCGAGGAGAGCGCGGTCGAGCACATGAATGCCGACCATGCCGACGCCGTCCGGCTCTACGCCACCAAGCTCCTCGGCGAGGGCGAAGGCTCCTGGCAGGTCACCGGCGTCGATCCGGACGGGCTTGATCTCGCGCTTGGCGACCGCACGGCACGCATGCCATTTGATGCGCGCGTCGTCACCGGCCTCGCCTTGCGCAAGACGCTCGCCGACTGCGGGACGCGCGCCCGCGCGAAATGACGGACGCCGCAGCAGGAGAGCCTTACAGCTACCGCCGCGACCCGCGGGTGCCGCAATTCCCGGACGAGCGGCCGCTCATCGTCTTCGACGGCGACTGCGTGATGTGTTCGCGCGACGCCCGGTTCGTGCTTCGCCACGATCCGCGCGGCATCTTCCGTCTGGCAGCAGCGCAATCCCCGTTGGGGCGGGCGCTTTACGTCCACTACGGGCTCGATCCGGTCAACTATCAAACCAACATCCTGATCGAAGACGGCGGCACGTTTTTCAAATCGGAAGCCGTGATCAGGATTGGCGAAGCGCTTGGCGCGCCGTGGCGATTAGTGGCGGCGTTGCGGGCGCTCCCGCTCGCCTGGCGCGATCGCCTCTACGACGAGGTTGCCGGCCGCCGCATCCGCGTGTTCGGCAAACGGGAGGTCTGTTACGTGTCCGACCCTCACTACGCCGAGCGGTTCTTGCAGTGACATCGGCCGATCCGAGCCGCTACGCTCGCGTCAGACGGAACATGACGGCTGGGACCTGCGTTCCAATAAACCCTTCCCCATGAATGGGCTTGGCAGAAAGATGCCTCCCGACTATACGGTGCGCCGTCCCCTGAACCCGATGTATGATGGCACACTCCGAATTGGCGGCTTTGAACTCTGCACAAAACATATGCGTAGGTAGCTTGGAGGGACTCCCGTGAAAGAAACCGGTTTGCGAAATAGCGCGTTCGGCGCAGACAAGTTCGGATTCTCCGGCCTTGCCGCGGTCCATTGGAATCTGACCGAGGCACCGCTCTACGAACATGCGCTGGCAAACCACGAGGCCCACCTTGTCCAAGGGGGCGCGATCTGCGCCGAGACCGGTGTCCACACCGGGCGCAGCCCGAAGGACAAGTTCGTCGTCTGTGACGAGCACACCGAAAAGACCATCTGGTGGGACAAGAACGGCAAGCTGACGCCGGCCCAGTTCGATCTGCTCCACCAGGACTTTCTCGCGTACGCCAAAGGACGCCAAGTCTACGCCCAGGACCTCTACGGCGGCGCTGATCCGAAATACCGCATCAAGGCCCGCGTATTCACCGAACTTGCCTGGCATTCGCTGTTCATCCGCACGTTGCTGATCCGGCCCGACCGCAGCGAACTTCCCCATTACGTGCCGGATTTCACGATCCTCTGCCTGCCGTCCTTCAAAGCCGACCCGAAGCGCCATGGCGTGCGCAGCGAGACCGTGATTGCCATCAATTTCACCAAACGCATCATCCTGATCGGCGGCAGCTACTACGCCGGCGAGATGAAGAAGTCGGTCTTCACCACGCTCAACTATTACCTGCCGGCCGAAAGCGTGATGCCGATGCACTGCTCGGCCAACGTCGGCCACGACGGCGATGTCGCGCTGTTTTTCGGCTTGTCCGGCACCGGCAAGACGACGCTCTCGGCTGATCCGAACCGCACCCTGATCGGGGACGACGAGCACGGCTGGGGTCCGCAGGGCGTCTTCAATTTCGAAGGCGGCTGCTACGCGAAGTGCATCAAGCTGTCGAAGGAGGCCGAGCCCGAAATCTACGCGGCGACGCTGCGATTTGGCGCCATCTTGGAGAACGTGATCTTCGATCCGGAGACGCGCGTCTGCGATTTCGAAGACGAATCGCGGACCGAGAACACCCGCTCAGCCTATCCGCTCGATTACATCCCGAACGCCTCGCGCACCGGTCGTGCCGGCATGCCGAAGAACATCGTGCTGCTGACCGCGGACGCCTATGGGGTGATGCCGCCCATCGCCAAGCTCACCTCGGCGCAGGCGATGTATCACTTCCTGTCGGGCTACACGGCAAAAGTCGCGGGCACGGAGAAGGGTCTCGTCGGCGTCGAGCCCGAGTTCTCCACCTGCTTCGGCGCGCCGTTCCTGCCGCGCCATCCCTCGGTTTACGGCAATCTGCTGCGCGAGTTGATCGGTGTCCATGGCGTCGACTGCTGGCTCGTCAATACCGGGTGGACCGGCGGCAAGTATGGTGTCGGCCGCCGTATGCCCATCAAGGTGACCCGTACGCTCTTGACCGCAGCGCTCGACGGCTCGCTGCGCAACGCCAAGTTCCGCACCGATCCCTATTTTGGTTTTTCAGTCCCGACGCAGCTGAGCGGCGTCGAACCGCACCTCCTCTATCCGCACAAGACCTGGCAGAACAAGGCGGAGTTCGACGACACGGCGCGCAAACTCGTCGCCATGTTCCAGAAGAACTTCGTCCAGTTCGAAAGCCATGTCGATGCCGACGTACGCGCGGCCGCGCCCGAGGTTCGCATCGCGGCGGAGTGAGGTCGGATCGTAGGCGAACGCTGACGCGCCACGCGGTCAGTTGTCTTCTTCCAAGCTCTCGGCCGCACCGGGGCCGTGCCCCGCGAGTGTCGCGAGAATTCGGACGCCGAGACGCGTCGCGGGACAACTCGCGGCGTTGGTGAGAATGACGATTCCGATTTTGGCGCGCGGCACGAACCCGATGTAGGCGCTGTAGCCGAGCGTCCGGCCGTTCTTCCAGGTGATGGACGACCCCGTGCCGAGCGGCTGGGTATGCCACGCCAAACCGATGCCGGCTCCCGGCTGCTGCAACGGGAAACGGGGCCGGTGCAGTTCATCGAGCACATCGTCAAGGTCGCTTTTGACCTCGCCCATGTTCCAGGCAAGGAAGCGCTGCATCTCGTTGACCGTCGAAAATAGGGCGCCGGCGCCGTTGAATGCCGGCCAAGTCGGCATGTTTTCGCGGGCGATCCCACCGGCCTGATTGTAGCCGGTGGCGAGGCGCCTACGCTCCTCGTCAGTGAGCTTGAGCCGCGTGTCCCGCATGCCAAGCTTTGCAGCGATATCGCGTTCGACGAGCGTTGCCCATGGCGCGCCCGCGGCTTTCGCCAGGGCGTGGGCGAGCAATGCCACGCCAAGATTGGAGTACAGGAAATGCGTACCGGGAGCCTCGCGCAGACGATACGAGCTTAAGAACGCGAACATCTGGGCGTCGGAAAAATTGTCGCCGCACATCTGGGGTTGGCGCGGCAGACCCGAGGTGTGAGTCGCAAGCTCCACGAGCGTAATCGGCCGTCCCGCGTAAGTCGGCACCGTGACGCCGGCCGGCACGTAGTTCTGCAGCGGCGCGTCGAGCGAAACGGTATGACGGCGCGCCAGGATTGCCAGCAGCGTCGTTGTGAAAACCTTGGTCACCGACCCGATCTCGAATTCGGTGGTCGGTTCCGGACGCCGGCCACTCCCGCGCTCGACCTCGCCGTAAGCGTAAAATTCCTGCGTCCCGCTCATATGGGTGCCGATCGCAATGCCCACGCACGCGCCGCGGTCCACCGCTTCGCCGGCGATGGCATCGACAACGGCGGCGACCGATGGCGTGCCGACCGGCTGCGCCCGTCCGTCGATAGGCCAACTCGCGGCGCACGCCACTGCAGCCGTTGCGGTGACCGTCGCCAAGGCCAGACAATTTGCCATCTGCGGTCTCCTGATTGCGAAAGCAACTCTAACCCGCGTTACAGGGATCGACCGGCTAATATTTCTCGGGCTTGGTCTCCGGAAGAAATAGAAATCCGATTGCTGTCGCGCCGGCCGCGATGGCTGCAATGAACAGAAAGCCGGCTTCGCGACCGAACTCCTGCGCGACAACGCCGGTCACGCTCGTGCTCAGCGAAGCTGCCAGCCCCATCATCGCGCCGATCACGCCCTGCGCAAGGTTGAAGCGGCCGGTCCCTGCCGTCAGGTCGGTGATCACCAACACCGTCATGACGCCGATGATCGATCCGCTGATACCGTCGAGGAGCTGTATCGCAATGATCAGCGGGTAATCCGTCACGAAGGCAAACAGGACCGCGCGGACGGCGACGACGCCGATGCCGATAAGCAGCAGCGGCTTGCGGCCATGCCTCTCGGAATGATAGCCGGCCCAGGGAGCCAGCGCTGCGACGATGATCTGGGGCCCAACGATTAGCCCGGCGATCCTGATCGATCCCGTGGCGCCGCCGCTCGCCGCCAGGTCCTCGCTCACTAGCGGCAGCAGCGAGGCGTTGGCAAATTGGAACAGGACGAGACAGCCCGCAAACAGCAGCAGGCTGCGGTTCTTCGCGAGATCGATGACCCGATGAAGCTTTCCGGCGTGCTCGCCAGTCGCCGCGTTACGTGCGCGTGCGAGATCGATCTCCTCGCTGCGGATCAGGCTTAGCGCGATCAGCGCCGGCGCACATAATGCCGCGGCGAAAAAGAAGATGGCGCGAGCCGATACGAGGCTGCCCATCAGTCCGAGCGTAGCGGCGGTCAAGACCGTGCCCGCCGCTGCAAACCGGAAATTGCGGCCGGTTCGCAGCGACATGGTTGACCGTCCGACCAGCCCAAGGCTGATCGCGGCGATCGCGGGGGTGATGAACCCGCCGCTCAGCCCCTGCAGCAGTTGCGCGGCGAATACCATTGCCGGCGTCGGTGCGAGCGCGAGGATCAGCGCTGAGCCGCAGATCATCGTGACCCCGGTGGCGACGAGCCCCCGTTTCCATGGCGCCGCATCGGCAAGTGCCCCGCCGGGGACTTGGCTCAGCACGCCGGCAAATCCGCTGAGGCTCAGCGCAAACCCGACGCTTTCTTGCGACCAGCCAAGACCGGCCAGATAGAAGGCGACGAATGTGCCGAAGCCGGTCTGCACATCGGCGATGAAAAAATTCGTCCAATCGAGGCCGTGCCGGCTGCGAGCCGACGCCGGCGTGCGCAGGGATCTCCTGGCCTGATGGTAACGCGTCCAGGTGCGGCGGACCCGGCCATGCGGCGCCGCGCCATTGGACATCGCCGCGACGCCCGACACCGATCCTCCTGTCGCATTCAAATCCGCGAGGCAGAAACTTGCCAATGCGACCCGGAGTTCCCGCAAGCCTCGACCTGCCTTGGACGGTCGGGAGCGGTGCGTCAAAGGAACCTGGTGCGAAAGCAACAGCCGACGTCGGGGGTTGCCGGCCGCATCGTCACGAGTTGTGCTGAATTCGAGGAAAGTCGACGCAAGGGACGCGCTGATTAGAGATAAATCGGCGCGCGCCGCGTGTGATCCTTCGCTGTGGAAGGATGAAGACCCTTACGCCGGCAGGATCGCGAAGTTGGCTCTCGGGATCATGTCCAGCGTTTGGGTGGAAATGCCGAGATGCTGCGTGACAAGTTCCGGTGGAATGTGCGTGATCCATTCGTTGAGCGAAAAGTCCTGGTAAACCGGCGATCGGAACATCTCCAGGAACACCAGATCTTCATCGCCTGTGTTTTCGACGTAGTGACCGAATGTTCTTGGCGCGTAACCGACATCGCCCGGATTGAAATCGGCAGTCCGCGCGGAGGCCTTGTTGAAGAAGAGCGTCATCCGCCCCTTCCCCTTGATGTAGTACTGCCACTCGTCCGCATTGGGATGCCAATGCAATTCGCGCATGCCGCCGGGTTTTATCGTCACATGAGCCATGGCGATTTTGGCGGCGACGGGAAAGTTCCTCGAATCGACGATGCGAACCTCGCCGCTGCGCGTCGATTTCGTTGGTGCCATTTGCATCATGTGGAATTGAAAGCGCTGCGGCGCCGGTTGCCCTCCCCGCGCCGCCGCGAGGCGATCCGCTTCGAGCGAACCCGGTACCGGAGCCTGAAAAATATAGCGGCCATCCAGCGGTATATTGTCCAGTGGCGCGAGCGCGGTCAGCGGCACACCCCAATTCTTCGCCAGCACGCCACGCGGCGTGTGAATCAGCCAGTCTGACAGAAGGGTGGTATCGTCCTCGGAAAAATTGCCGTCATTGAAAACCAGGAGAAATTCGCACCCGTTTGGTGCGAGCCCTTCCAGCGAATGCGGAATCCCCGTCGGGAAATACCACAGGTCGCCCGCTGCGACGTCTTGAACGTAGCTTGCGCCATCGAAATCGATCGCCGTCAGCCGACAGTTTCCCGACAGCATCAGCGCCCACTCGTCGGCCGCATGCCAATGCAGCTCGCGGATGCCGCCCGCGTTGAGCTTCATGTTCACGCCGGCGAGCTCTTTGGAGATCGGAAAGTCCACGACATTGACCTGTCGCGTCCAGCCGCCATCCTGGATGCGCCGATGCGACGCCGAGAACGAATTCCAGAAATTCGGCACGGAGCCGTGGTCGGTCGGCGGCGGCAGGAACCCATCGGGATTGATGGACTTCATCACCTGATTCTCGGGGCCGAGATCGGTCGCGCTGGCGTTGCGCTCCGCGGCACTCACGTTCGCCGGCGTCTGCGCCGCGACGCGATGCTCGGCGAGAGCGCCCGCGGCGATCGCGACCGTCGTCGCGCCCAGGAGCCGCCGTCGCGACAGCGCTTCGCAAATAGGTTCTGGCACGGTGTTTTCGGACATGCGGACCTCCTGAGTTGGGCAACCCGTGGGTGCGGCAAGTCGTTGCAGACGAATCGACCGCATCGTGTCTGGCAACGGACGGACCGTCGACGTGCATGATGCTACGCGTGGAAGACGTTGGAAAGACGCAGGCGGCCGAAGAAAGCCGCCAAGGTGAAGAAAGCCATGTCGAGTTCGCTGAAGATGGCTCGCCGCTATCGTGAGTTCGCAGCCGAGTGCGTGCGGTTGGCCGGTATCTCGGGCGACCAACCGATAAGAGATGGATTTCGCAGGCTAGCCGGCTTCTATCTCAACCTGGCGGAAGCCGAACTGGCCGACGCGGAGTTGGCCGCGGGCGAGAGGCTAAGCGAGCGCTCCGTACCCGGCCGATAGAGTTGCCAGGGCATGGCTCCCAAAGCCCGCAGTCCATGCCCGAGGCCCCGGCTCTCACGAGCCGAGGCCTTTCATTTCCCAAGTTTGTTGCACTTTTGGTAAACGGGAGGCGGCCTTTGAGCGGCTTTGGCCCGCCGGGAGCATTCCGCAAACACCGCCGGATTTTGCGTTGCAATAATCGATAGTAAGCCCCTTGCACTCGGGCTTAGGATAGTCATGATTAAAGGCGTTTCGTGCGGCGCACTCTCGGGCGCCCGCCGGGTGACCTTCATGATCGGTCTTGTTCTTGTTACCCACGGGCGGCTTGCTACCGAGTTCCGTGCCGCCCTGGAACACGTTGTCGGACCGCAAGAGCAGATCGAGCCGGTCACCATCGGGCCGGATGACGACGTGGAGCAGCGCCGGCGCGACATCATCGAAGCCGTCAAGAAGGTGGACAGCGGCGATGGCGTTGTCATCCTGACCGACATGTTCGGCGGCACTCCCTCGAACCTCGCCATTTCGGTCATGAGCCGGCCCAAGGTCGAGGTACTGGCGGGCATCAACCTTCCGATGCTGATCAAACTCGCCAAGGTGCGGAACGAATGTCCGCTTTCCGAGGCCGTGGCGGCGGCGCAGGAGTCGGGTCGCAAATACATTACGATCGCGAGCCGAGTATTGGCGGGCAAATGAAAGATACGCCGCTCACCTGCGACGACGATGCGGTCGACCTTTCAGCGGTACCGCAAGGGGCGATCCTGCGGGTGATGACCATCATCAACCAGCGCGGGCTCCATGCGCGCGCGTCCGCGAAGTTCGTGCAAACCGTCGAGAAATTCGATGCCGAGGTGCGGGTGTCCCGCTGCGGCGAGACGGTCGGCGGCACCTCGATCATGGGGCTGATGATGCTCGCTGCCGGCCCTGGCACCACGATTACCGTGGTGTCCTTCGGTCCGGAAGCCGAAAAGGCGATCGCCGCGATCGAAGCGCTGATCAACCGGCGGTTCGACGAGGACGATTAGAACGGCGATGCATGGTCTTTTCGGAAAAGCCTGCGACTTTCGCGGATCTTGCTCTAATCGCGCCGGAACACGATTGAGGCGATCCATCCCGTCATGATGGCCATGAAGGCGGTCGCGAGGCCATACATCACGCCGTGATCGACCGCCGCGAAGGCGATGAAGCGCTCGAACCCGACCGTATCGATTTCGAATGCAGATTTTGCGGTGGCGATCATGACGCCGTCCGCGAACAGCTTTACGGTGACGTCATAGGTACCGATCTGGGCCTCGGCCGGCAGGAAGATCGAGGTGCGAAACAGCGTCGGCGTCAGAAACGTGACGCCGTTCAAGGTCTCGCCGTAGAGCAGGTGCTCCGTCTTCGCCTGCAGCACCGCCTGGCGGAAATCCTGGTCGGGCGGAACGGATTCGCTGTCGGTCATGCCCGGCAACGCGGCATTCTCGAGCCCAATCTGCTGGCGGCGCAACGTCTCGTCGTCGGCAATTTCCTCGAGCGGTCGATTGGATGCCACCGACACGTACGACGCCACGTCCGCAAAGGTGCGCGAGTCGGCATTGACCCAGATTCCGAACATGCGCTCCTTGCGCCGCGCGACAACGGTTTGGCGCGGGCCAATCGTCGTTGCCACAAGGTCGTAGTTCGTTCGGAGATTCTCGTTCGACGGATCAGCTTCGACGACGCCGAACAGCACCAATTCGACGCCATTGAAGTTCGACGTGATTTGCACCACGTGGCTCGACAGGGACACCACGAGCTTTTCAGCGCGGACCGGCAACACCGACGTGATGACGATTACCAACGCCGCGGCGTATGTTGTGACCGTTCCCGTCACGGCTCATCTCCGATGACGCGAATGGCGTAGAGACTCGGCGGTGTAACGACGAGGTCGAAGGCGAAGCGCAAGCCCACCGCAAGCACGAGAAGGCCGAGCAGAAGACGTAGCCGCTCGGCGCGCATGCGTTGGCCTGCGCGAGCGCCGAATTGGGCGCCCGTCACTCCTCCGATCATCAGAATCAATGCCAAGACGGCATCGACCAGATGGTTGGTCGCAGCGTGCAGGATGGTTGCCGACGCCATGGTGATCAAAGTCAACACCATCGAGGTGCCGACAACGACGTTCGTCGGTACCCGCAGGAAGTAAATCAGCATTGGCACCAACAGAAAGCCGCCGCCGATGCCCATCAGCGCGCCGATGAAGCCCATGGTGAAGCCGATGCCGCAAACCGGAATGGCCGAGACGTAGATGCGCGACTGCTTGAAACGGACCTTCAGCGGCAAGCCGTGAACCCAGGTGTGGCTGCCGGATCGGCGTAATTCCACCGGCTTGCCGGCCCGCACGCGCAGGATCGCGCGAATCCCCTCGCTCACCATGAGGGCGCCTACCGAGCCGAGAAGCGCGACATAAGCAAGCCCGATGGTCAGATCGAGCTGGCCGAGCGAACGCAGCGCCGTGAATAGCCACACTCCGGTAACGGTGCCGACGATGCCGCCGGTCAGCAGCATCAGCGCGAGCGCAAGGTCGAGCGCGCGGCGGCGCCAGTAGGCGATGGCGCCGGAAAACGACGATGCCGCGATGTGGCTCGATACGGTTGCGACTGCCACCGCCGGCGATATGCCGATGAAGATCAGCAGCGGCGTCATCAGGAAGCCACCGCCGATACCGAACATTCCGGAAATGAACCCGACTGCGAGCCCCATCGCCAGCACCAGGAAAACGTTGACCGGAACGTCGGCGATCGGGAGATAGATTTCCACGGGCTCGATCCGACGGTGCCCATGAAATGCGCACCGGATTTATGGCGATGGGTGCAGCGCCGCGGCGAGCCGGCGGCTGTCTGATCGGTATCCCTTTGCGGCGCAAACGCCAACGCTTTTTTCTGCTCTCGAGGCAGATGAAGCGCCGCGGATCAGAAACGTGCTGAGTTGGATTTGGTTAATGGGGGACGCGAGCGTTGCCGCCGGCAGCGTCTTTAGGACCTATAGATCCGTGCGCGTACCCGCTTAAGAGTGTGGCGCCGCCGACCGGCGACGCCACTGACGCGGACTATATCCGCGGGCTGCTGACTACGGCAGATAAACCGGCTTGGGGCGCTCGTTGATCTCGATATAGGTGCCCCAGGGGTCTGTGATGAAGGCGAGCCCAACGCCGGTATTGTTCTTGGTGTACGGACGATCGAGCTTGATGCCGTCGGCTTCGAGCTTCTTGACGAAGGCCTGCAGATCGACCACGTCGAAGCCGATGTGATCGAGCACGCGCCCCTTCGTCGGCGCTTGCGCGGCGTCGACCTTGTTGAAGCGCAACTGGATGCCGGGAATGTCATCGATCGGCGCGTTGTTGCGGGTCCCAGGCTTGGCGCCGAACGTCTTCGCGTACCAGGCCTGGATTTTCGGGATTTCCGACTGCACGACAAAGAAGTGCTCGTGCTCGCTGCGGATCGGCATGCTCTGGTTCTTGTCTTCCAGAATCTCGATGCGCAGACCGTCGGGCGTGTTCACGTAGGCTTGGTCAAGCCGCCCGTTGTTGCCGGGCTCGACCGGCACCCCGGCGGCCTTCCACTTGGCAACCAATTCCTGGACGTTCTTCACGACGAAGCCGACGTGATTGACGACCGAGCCAACCGAACCGCCGGTCGCCGGTGGCGCGTTCGCCTGACCGAGGTTGAGATTTACGGTGACGCCCGGAAATGTCACGCGTTGACGCGGGCCGTCGCTGCTGTCGACGCCGCCCATACCGATGAAGATTTTCTTGTTGGCTTCGACGTCGCGCGAATTGAGATGCCAGTGGCCGTTCGTCACGCCCGCTTCATTGGGGGTAAACGGCTGTGCCAAAGCCGTGCCTGCTGTCAGCGTCGACACCAGCCACAGCGCCGATATCAGTCTTTTCATCGAGACCTCCCGTTGATCGCACGTTTTGTGCGATGGCCCGAATTTAGCATGGGCTGTGGGAGGCCGTAAGCGGCTGTCGGGCGGTCGAAGGTGCAGCTGGCGCTATGCACCTCGGTTGGGCTGAACCGCCAATAAATTGGGCATGACAGGCTCGTGGTGATGACGTCAAAGCACTACATCCAAGGAGCAAGCCTTGGGCTTCGGACCGCACCATTAGCGACCGCCGGAGTTTCCGCCGGGTTTCGACTTGACGTGATGCCAACGGGGTCCGGGCGTACACCGAAACATTTTCTTGTGCATCGCAGCGCCATCTTGCCATATGGCGTTCGGGCTTATTCGAGGGGATGAGGATTTGGCAAGGCTCGCGGACGCACTTGCGAATCTGGCCGCCAATCGTCGGCGCTGGGACGAATTTGTGCGGGCAGCGCCGCGTTGGCCCCTGCTTCAACGCGATCCGATCGGCGATCGATTGACTGAAGTGCACGGCTTCGGGTCCAACCCGGGCGCGCTGCGCATGTTCAAATATGTGCCGGCGCGGCCCGAGCCTGCGCTCGTCGTCGTGCTCCACGGCTGCACCCAGACCGCAGAGAATTACAATCTTGGCGCCGGCTGGTCGACGCTCGCCGATCGCTACGGCTTCACTCTGCTGTTGCCCCAGCAGGAAGAAGCAAACAACCCAAATACCTGCTTCAACTGGTTCCTGCCCGACCATTGCTGTCGCGAAAAGGGCGAAGCGCTGTCGATCCGGCAGATGGTCGAGAAGATGATCCGCGACCATGGGATCGATCGGCGGCGCATTTTCGTCACGGGTCTTTCCGCCGGCGGCGCCATGGCCGGCGTGATGCTCGCAACCTATCCGGAGCTGTTTGCCGGCGGCGCCGTGATCGCCGGTCTCCCGTTCGGCACGGCGAAGAACGTCACGGAAGCATTCGAGAGCATGTTCCAGGTGCGCACGCGCTCTGCTTGCGAATGGGGCGAACTCGTGCGCGCCGCCTCATCCCACCGCGGTCCCTGGCCGCGGCTCTCAGTATGGCACGGTACGGCCGACGTCGTGGTGAAGCCGGGAAACGCCACGGAAATCGTAAAGCAATGGACTGACCTGCATGGCTGTCCGACCGAGCCGGCAGTCACCCAAACCGTGGACGGCTATCCGCGGGAGGTGTGGCACGATCGCGATGGCGAGCCCGTCATCGAAAGCTACACGATTCCCAGCATGCCGCACGGGACGCCGCTTGCGACCGGGGAGTCCCACGAGTGCTGCGGTTCTCCAGGTCCCTTCCTGCTCGAAGTCGGGATTTCGTCGTCGTACCATATTGCGAAATTCTGGGGCCTGACCGGTCGCCCGCGGCCGGCGCTGCGAAAGCCGAGCAAGCCGCGGACAGCCCGTCCGCCGTCGCGCATCGTGCGTGCGCTCAAAGCTGCGATTTGGTCATTGCACTAAGCACGCGATCACCCCGTCAGAACGGATCGGAGCGCGCGCGGTTGTCGGCAGCCCCGGCAACCCGTAAGCTTCTCACAATTGCATAATTGCCATGCAACAAAGGGGGCGCGCGAGCCCCTCGGGGAGGACCGATCCATGCTGACGAGACGCAGCTTCATGGCCACGACGGTTGGTGCCGGCGCTGCGCTGGCGGCGGAGCGGCCGGCTGCCGCACAGGCCGACCGGCGCATGATCGTCGATGCGCAGGTGCATTTGTGGAAAGCGGAGACACCGGACTGGAAATGGGTGCCGGGTCTCGTGCCCCAATTGCCGGTGCCGTTTACCATCGAACGGTTGGTGCCGATGATGGACGAGGCGGGTGTCGATCGCGTGGTGATCGTGCCGCCGTCGTGGCCCGGTGACCGCAACGACTATGCGATCGAGGCGGTGCAGCGCTATCCGACCCGCTTCCGGATCATGGGCAAGCTTCCGCTGCAGGATCCGAAATCGGCCGATCTGCTCGCGAAATGGAAGGACCAGCCGGGCATGGTCGGCGTGCGGGTGCTTTTCAACAACCCGCAGACCATTCCCCGGCTCTCGGACGGAACGGTGAACTGGTTCTGGGCGGCCGCCGAAAAGGCCGGCCTTCCCGTCATGTTCTTTGCTCCCGGCTATAGCTCACAGGTCGGCCCCATCGCCGAGCGGCACCCGGGACTGACGCTGATCCTCGACCACATGAACGTCACGCCGGCCATGGTGAAGGACTACAAGATCGATGAGGGGATCGGGCAAACCGTCGCGCTCGCCAAATATCCCAATGTCAGCGTCAAAGTGTCGGCATCGCCGGGCCTGTCGCGGGAGACTTATCCGTTCCGCGACGTCGCCGTGCATATTCAACGCGTGTTCGACGCTTACGGGCCGCAGCGCTGCTACTGGGGCACCGACATGACCAATTCCTATGCCAAGGCAAGCTATCGCCAGCGCATCACCCAGTTCACCGAGGAATTGAGTTTTCTCAGCGAGAGCGACAAGGACTGGGTCATGGGCCGCGCCATCGTGCAGCGGCTAAAATGGACGTAACGCACTATTCGTAGGGTGGGTAAAGCCACCGGGCCCGGCCTTTGGCCGGCCCGATGACAAGCTCCGCGTGCCCACCGTTCACGCAAGGACGCGTGGGCACGCGCGGACGCCGTCCGCGCTTTGCCCACCCTACGGATTGAAGGGGCAGCTTAGCTCTTCTTTTCGTCCGTGACGTCGTTCACGGACCAGCTCAGGATTTCCATCTGGTTCGACGTCAGGCGGAAATCGTAGCCGGCGACCTTTGCGGCGATCGCCTTGGCCTTCTCCTGCTGAGCATCGTTCGTCGCGGTAGCGGCGATCTGGACCCAGCCGTCGGTAACGTTGCCGACGCTGGTGAAGACGATGCGCAGGCCGTCGCCGGCCTCGACCGTCATGTGCCGCGCGTCGTCGGCGGCCTTTTCCGCCTTGCGCACATCCTGGAAGGTGAAGCTGTCGACGAGGGTCGCAAGCCGGCTCACCTTGAACTGGTCCTCGGAGCGCTTCTCCGGCACGTCGGCGAGCTTGAAATCGCCAGGCTTCTCAGCCGTGACCGTGATCGTGTCGCGGCCGCCGCCGGCGAGTTCGATCTTCTTGATCTCGTCCCGCTTTACGTCGAAGTCGACCGGGACGAACCACTCCGAGCGTGTCGACGGCAGGCGCACGCTGCCGCGCGCGAGGTAGGTCTGCGGCTGACCCTTGAGGCGGATAAACATGCCGCCCGTGGCGCCGCCCACAGTGGTGTCGCGATTGCCCACGATCAGATCGGTGAGGACGCCGCCCGACGTGGAGAGCGTCACCTCTTTGCCGCCGTCGGTTGCGCCGGGATCGGCAAGGCCGAGGTCGCCATAGCGTCCAGGATCGCTGGTGCGCGCTTCTTCGAAAGAGAGCTCCGCAATGCTGGCGATGAGTTCGCGCACCGGGTCGGTCTTTACCGGGTATCCCGACGCCGCGGTCAAGGCGTTACCGTGCCGCTCGATCGCCAATGGGTCCTTGCCCTCATTCACCACGATGGCGGTGATCTCGTTTGCCTTGTCGGCGAGCCCGGGGAGGACGCGCTCGCCGTGCCGGTCGGCCGTGATCGTCGGCGTGCTCCGGCGCAGCACGACCGCGGTCGCGACGACACAGATCGCCGCCAGCACCGCAAGGACGACAAGTTGCCGGCGGTTCATCACGCGCCTCCGTTCGATTTATCGTCGTCGCGCTTTTTCGGCAGCGGACGTCGCGGTCGTCGCAGGCCGAAACCGAGCGCGATGACGGCGACGGTGACCGGTACGACGCCGACATTGATCGCGGTGATCCAGCTCTTCACGTTGTCGACGTTGCGACGCAGTGCAAACTGTACGTCGCGCAGCTCGGCGCGAATGGTCAGAAGCTGGGCGCGG
This sequence comes from uncultured Alphaproteobacteria bacterium, assembly GCA_963787675.1. Lineage (GTDB taxonomy): Bacteria > Pseudomonadota > Alphaproteobacteria > Rhizobiales > Xanthobacteraceae > JAJPKK01. The sequence continues at coordinate 297,002 of CAWBDV010000007.1, forward strand.
AAGCCATCGATGGCTTTCACCTGCTCCGCCGTGAGCACGTCGTTCGAGCCTTCGGGGGCCTTCGGCAGTTGCGACAGCTTTTGCTCGGTGTCCTTGAGCTGCTGGGTCAGTTCCTGCTCCTTCGCGCGGAACTTGCCGTCGGCCTCCGACTCCATGTGCTGGATCAGCTCGAATGGCCGCCACGACACGCCGCGGCCGCGCAGGTCGGCAAGTGCGGCACCGCCGGCCATCTGCTCGATCGCATTGATGACGAAGTCGCCGTTGTTCGCAAACGCCTGGGCGATCTGCTGACCGAACAATGATTGCTGCGAGATCCAGTTGCGGTCCATCAGCATGTCGACATCGCCGACGAGGATGACGTTGACCGGCTTGACGGAACGCTTGAGCCCCGTGCTTTCCGGCTTGCTGGCGTCCTTGGACGTATCCTTGGCCGGCTCAGTCTTCGCGGCCTCGGTCTTCGCGGCCTCGGTCTTCGCCTCGTCGGGTTTCTTCTCATCCGGCTTGGCTTCGCCGGCCTTTGCTTCTTCGGATTTGGCTTCGCCCGGCTTCTCCTCGGGCTTCGCTACCTCGGGCTTTTTCAAGCCATCGGGATAAGCGCTGTCGAGCGTGCCTTCGAGCCGCGCGGCGATGATCGGTCGGCTTGGAGTTTTGGTGAGGCCGACCAGCAGCCGGCGCGGATCGGCGGTGCGATCGCCGGCGACTTTGGCATCGATGGTCACTGCGGCGGTGGAGGCCTGCACCAGCGGCCGCAGCGTCACGCCCGCCTTGTCCGTCTCGAAGGCGCCGGCCGTCGTCACCACGATCGCTGACAGCTGCGCCAGGATCGCCTCGTTGCGCGACAGCGCGTTGCCGCGCAACGCCATCCAGGCAAGGTTCTGCGCTGCGACCGGCCGGCCGTTGACGTTGCGTTCGGTCTGCAACGCATAATCCGGATCGCCGATCGCGCGCGTAGTGTCGAACTTCACGCCCCATGCCTTGAAATGCGGCTCAAGCGTCGAGCTCGGATTGGGCGCGGGGCCGCCGCGCGGCCCGAATTGGTTCTCCGCGAACGGGTCGACAAAGATGAGAGTGGCGTTGCCCGCCATCACCCACTGATCGATGGCATAAAGCGTCTTCTCGCCGAGTTCCTGCGGATGCACCACCATCAAGACCCTGGTGCCGTCGGGAAACTTGTCGACGTCACCCGAAACCGGCTTGACGTCGAAGAACTGCTTCATCTGCAGCAGCACCTGCTGCTCGGGGACGCGCAGCATCGGGTTGCCGGAGAGCCCGAGGCCGTCGATCAGGGCCACCACCGGCTTGCCGCGCCGCCCGAGATCGGAGACGAGGCGGGTGAGGTCGTATTCCAGGAACGCTTCACGATCGGGCGCGAACACCGAAATGGTCGAGCGTCCCGTGGTCGAATTGGTGGCAGCGAGGCCGAAGAACAGCCGCTCGCCATTGGTTCCGGTGAAGCCGTCGACGCCGAACGCAACGGCGCGGTCCTCCTCCTCGGAGAACGGCCGCGGATCGATCGTTTCGAGGATGATGTTGCCCTTGGAGGCCGCCACATAGGCGTCGAGCAGCGTGCGCACCCGCGTTGCAAACGCGGCAAGCTGCGGCGCCTGCCGCGTGAGCGCGGACGACATGAACAGGCGGAAGCGAATCGGCTCCTTGAGATCGGCGAGCAGCGTCTTGGTGCCGTCGCTCAGCGAATAAAGATGCTGCTGGGTGAGATCGAGCCGCGCGGTGCGCAGCGTCTGCGCGCTGATGATGTTGACGCAGACGAAGATGACGGCACCAAGCACCGCGGCAACAACAGCGATCCGTCCGGCAGTGACGCCGGCGCCGCGGGAAGGGCGAGGATTATTCGTATCGGACATCGGAAAACCTCAGGCGGCCTTTTTGACTTCGATGATGCGGACGTTGAGCCACAGGCAGAACGCGATCAGCGAGACGAAGAAGATAACGGACGGCAACTCGAGGACGCCGTCGGTGATGTGCTGGAACTGACCGAAGAACGACATCGATCGCACCGCGTCGATGACGAAGGCAGGCGCCCACGAGCGCACCGACGAGATGACGAGGTCGAACCCCGCCATCACGAACAGAAAGCTCACCGCGGTCGCGGCGATGAAGGCGAGCACCTGGCTCTTGGTCAGCGCCGAGATCGCTGCCGCAAGCGCGAGGAACGCGCCTGCCATCAGCCATGAGCCGACATAGGAGGACAGGATCACGCCATTATCCGGCGAGCCGAGCACATTCACCGTGATCCACAACGGCGTTGTCAGCACGAGGGCGAGCAGCGCGAAGGCCCAGGCGGCAAGCCATTTGCCGACCACGATCTGCCACGGCGCAACCGGCAAGGTCATGAGGATTTCGATCGTCCCGCTGCGGCGCTCCTCGGCCCAGAGCCGCATGGCGATCGCCGGCATCAGCACGAGGTAGAGCCACGGATGCCAGAAGAAGAAACCGGACAGATCCGCTTGGCCCCGTTCGAAGAAGCCGGACACCAGGAAGGTCATGCCCGCCGCGAGCGCCAGGAACACGATGAGATACACGGCGGCGACCGGGGTCGCGAAATAGGCGGCGAATTCGCGGCGGAAGACGAGCCACATCGGACGCATGTCAGTTCTCCTCCGCGCGCTCGCGGTCGGAATGAGCGGCCGCGATTTCGCGGAACACATCGTCGAGCGTCGCCTGTCGCGCGTAATATTCGGTGACCACGATATTCGAGTTGCCGAGCACGGCAGCGAGATCGGCGGGCTGCGGCCGCTTCGCCGCGGCATACACCGCGAGCCGGGTCACGCCATTGAGCCGTTGGGCGACCTCGACGCGGCCGACGCCCGGATATTTGGTGATGATGTCGATCGCCTGCTGCGGCTCGGCGGTGGCAAGCGTCAACGCGAGCGTCGCGACTGCCGGCGCGCGGGCGGCCAGCAGCTCTGCGGGAGTTGCATCAGCGAGCAGGCGGCCTTTGGCAATGATGATCGCGCGCGTGCAGACCGCCTCGACCTCTTCGAGGATGTGCGTCGAGATGATGATGGCCTTTTTCGGCGCAATGGAGCGGATGAGATCACGCATCTCGTATTTCTGGATCGGATCGAGACCATCAGTCGGCTCGTCGAGGATCAGCGCGTCAGGGTCGTGGACCAGTGCTTGGGCGATGCCGACGCGCCGCTTGAAGCCCTTGGAGAGCTGTTCGATCCGTTGATTCCAGACATCGGCAAGATCAATGCGTTCAACCAGATCGGCCAGGCGGTCGTTGGCCTCGACCTTCGACAACCCGTGCATTTCCGCGACGAAAGTCAGAAACGCGCCGACGCTCATGTCGGCATAGGCCGGCGCGCCCTCGGGCAGATAGCCGAGCTTTTTGCGGGCCGCGATCGGGTCGGTATGGCTGTCATGACCGTCGATGGCAGCGCTCCCCGATGTGGGCGCGAGAAACCCGCTGATGATCCGCATGGCGGTCGACTTACCGGCACCGTTCGGCCCGAGAAATCCGACGACTTCACCACGCTCGACCGCGAAAGAAATCCCGTCGACCGCCGTCAAGGAGCCGAATTGCTTGACGAGGTCTGTTGCTTCGACGAGGGCCATGCCTTCGCTCCCGGCGTTTGCGACCGGCGAGCCCCCGTATCGCCGAGGGTCTCAAGTCCGGCCGATCCTCAATGTTGAGGCTGCAGTTTTAGTCCAGGTCCCTTCAGGGCGCCCTGTCCCCGCACCGTGCGTCGAATTAGCGAGATCACGGCAGAATGCAAGAGGCAGGCGCGTCGCATCATGGGCAGGACGAACCCCGCTGCGGCGCACAACGCTAGCGCGAAACCAAATCAATGTCTGCATCTTCGCGGCGTCGCTCGCAAAACGACGGCATTCATGCGACGTTTGGTCCAACCGCTTGCGTGGTGTCGTGCGCGAGTTGTTGGCGCAGGCGGTGCGCACCGTCTTGCGCGCAACTGCGCCGAAAAAGCGTTAACCGCATTAAATTCTGTCCATGATCTCTGCCCCATGAGCAATCTCAGCAATATCGGCGCTTCGCGGCGCTGGGTCAGCCATCATTCCCATTGGGGTGCCTTCTCGGCCGGCGTAGAGGACGGTCGCGTCGTCGCGGTCCGTCCGTTCCAGCACGATCCGGACCCGTCGCTCCTAATCGACGCGATACCGGCGAGCGTGCATTCGCCGATGCGTATCGCGACACCGATGGTGCGCGAAGGCTGGCGCGGTCCAGGCAGCGGCACTGGCCGCGGCCGCGAGCGCTTCGTGCCGATCACGTGGGATCGAGCGCTCGCGCTCGTCGCGTCGGAAATTGCGCGGGTGAAGGCGGAGCACGGCAATGCTGCCATCATGGGCGGCTCGCAAGGCTGGGGCTCGGCTGGCGTTTTCCATGCCGCGCGCGGCCAGCTCCATCGCTTTCTGGGTGCCGCCGGCGGTTTTGTCGATCAAACCACCAACTACAGCTTCGGCACCGCGCTTGCGTTCCTGCCGCACGTGCTGGGTTCGGCCCAGGCCGTTACCGGTCCTCTGACGTCGTGGTCCTCGATCGCACGGCATTGCCGGCTGATGGTGATGTTCGGCGGCGCCAATCCGAAGAACACGCAAGTGGCGAAGGGCGGGTGCGCGTCCCATTCGACCGCCGGCGCGCTGCGGACGCTCGCGACCGCAGGCGTTGATGTCATCAACGTGAGCCCTGTCCGCGACGATGGGCCGGAGGCAGTGCGACCGGCTTGGATCGCGATCAGGCCCAATACCGATACCGCCATGCTTCTCGCGCTCGTCCACACATTGGTCAGCGAAGGCCTGCACGACCAGGAATTTCTCGCGCGCTATTGCACGGGCTTCGAGCGGGTACGGGCCTACCTGATGGGCGAAACCGACGGTATCGCGAAGGATGCGGATTGGGCGGCGGCAATCACGTCCGTATCGGCCGAGAGCATCCGCGCGTTGGCGCGCCGCATGGCCGCAACCCGCACCATGGTCACCGCCACGTGGTCGCTGCAAAGAGCCGATCATGGCGAACAACCCTATTGGGCGTTGATCCTGCTTGCCGCCACGCTCGGACAGATCGGCTTGCCAGGCGGCGGCTTTGGCTTCGGCTATGGCTCGGCGGCCGGCATTGCCGATCCGCCGCTTCTCCTCCGCGAGCCCGCGATGGAAAATCTGCCCAACCCGGCCCGGCTTGCAATTCCGGCGGCGCGGATTGCCGATTGCCTGCTTAATCCCGGGGAGCCCTACGATTTCAACGGTGCCCGCAGCACCTATCCCGATATCCGCCTGGTGTACTGGGCGGGCGGCAATCCGTTCCACCACCATCAGGATCTCAACCGGCTGCGCCGCGCGTGGCAGCGCCCCGAGACCATCGTGGTGCAGGAGCCGTGGTGGACCGCGACCGCGCGCCACGGCGACATCGTACTGCCGGCGACGACAACGCTTGAGCGGAACGATATTGGCGCAGCAGGGCGCGACCGGTTCGTCATCGCCATGCGCCAGGCGATCGATCCGGTTGGCGAAGCCCGGAACGATTTCGACATTTTCCGCGACCTCGCGGCTCGGCTCGGCTGCGAGGACATGTTCACCCAGGGACGCGACGAGTTCGCGTGGCTTAGACACATTTACGAGCGCTGGCGCGATGGCGCCCGCACCAATCGCGCGGCGCTGCCGGACTTCGATACATTCTGGCAGCAGGGCTATTTCGAGATACCTTATGCCGCGGATGAATACGTGCTGTTTGCCGATTTCCGTGCCGATCCGGCGGGGCGGAAGCTGCGCACCCCTTCAGGGCGCATTGAACTTTATTCTGATCGTATTGCCGGCTTTGGTTACGACGATTGTCCACCGCACCCGACCTGGATCGAGCCAGCCGAATGGCTCGGTGCAAATGGCAGGTATCCGCTGCATCTCGTCTCAAGCCAACCGCGGCTGCGCTTGCACAGCCAGATGGATTGCGGGCCGGTCAGCGGCGCCGGCAAGGTGAACGGCCGTGAAGCTATATTGATAAATCCGTCAGACGCGCAGGCGCGCGGTATCGGCGCCGGCGACGTTGTGCGGGTCTACAATGCGCGCGGCGCCTGTCTCGCCGGCGCCGTCATCAGCGAAGGGGTACGTCCAGGCGTCGTGCAGCTTTCGTGCGGCGCCTGGTATGATCCTGCGGATGATTCAGCTGATGCGCTTTGCCGTCACGGCAATGCCAATGTGCTGACCCGCGATCACGGTACGTCCAAACTCGCTCAAGGACCGAGTTCGGCTACGGCAACCGTCGACATCGAACGCGTGACCGTGGTTCCGCCGGTCGCAGCATTTGCACCGCCGCTCTGAATATCCTCGCTAAGCGATATTGGGCTCAATTAGCCACAAGGAATAGCGCGTGCGGTCGCTGGCGTTACTTTGCATAAAAGAACCATAAACGGACGACATCCAGCGACATGCCGAACGCGAGACCTATTTCGCGATCATGAGAGAAGCTGCATTGGTAATCGCTTCGTGCCATTCAATTTCAGTTACATCGGCGTTACCGATCGAACCCGAATCGATGTTCGGATTTACGCAATCATTTGCCATTTTGCGCCTCTTATGAGGGCTGATGCCCGTGATTAGTGGCTAGAACACGATAATGTGCCCAAAATGTTCTACTAGCGCATACCAATTCTGCGTGCGGTTGTGACTTGCATTCAATCTCGGTTCCATATAAAGCGAGGCAATCTTATCGTTGGGAGACCACATGAAAATGAATTTGAAATCGATGTCCATCGACGCGCTGATAACCCTGAAGGGCAGGATCGAGGCAGCGCTTGGCTCGAGAGTCTCCGAGGAACGTCGCGAGCTTGAATCAAAGCTTGCGAGACTTAGCCGCGTGGAAACCAACGGATCGGGGTCGCGCGTAATGACCGGCCGCGGAGGTCCGCGTGGAAAGGTTGCGCCAAAATATCGCAATCCCGAAAATCCGAGCGAAACCTGGGCTGGACGCGGTCTCAAACCACGGTGGCTCGCGGCTGCAATGAAGAGCGGCAAGAAACTCGACGATTTCAGCATTGCAGGCGCGGTTGGCTCCGCTAAGCCTGTGAAGCGCCGAGGCCGTCCAAGGAAGACATAATCGCCGCGCTGTATGTCGTGCAGCGAACGATTCGCACGACTTTCTAAGCGGCGACCTCGCTATCCACAGCTAAGCGGTCTCTCGGCCAAGCTGTTTGAATAAAGAAACAGAGTTATTCCTGCAAAATTGCACGTAAAACGTGCATTGGCCGAGATAAGTTTCCACCCTGCTTATAGTACCGCTTAAGGGAATGTCTGCGCAGCTGCAGACATTCATCGCGGGAATAGATCGGCCCGCTTGTTATGCACAGCGCGCCATGCGCTGGTATTTATCACAGTATATCGCCGACCGATCAGCTCAGTTAGCCGACGCCTCGGATCTGTCGAAGCTCGCTTCGAGGTCGGGCGCAAACTCACCGTCGATCAAAACAAAAGCGACGACGCAGGGCGCGCTGGAGCGGTTGCTCCAGGCGTGATTGGTTCCGCATTGAACGACGATGTCGCCTGCCTTTAGGTCCACATCGCCGTCGTCAAGGAGAAGCGTGATCTCGCCCGACAGCACGATTGCGTAATCGATCGTCTCGGTACGATGCATCAGCGGGTGGCGCCCACCTTTACCGAACGTCGCCGCCTTTTCATTGCCGAGGCCGGCAAACACGCGCCGAGCATCGGCCGGCGTCATCTTGCGCACGGTCTCCGACTCTGGCGGAAAATGATTGAGACGCAGTACCGTGCCGTGACGCGCCGGCAGTTGGCGGCGCGGCCCGAGCGTCGTCTCGGAGACCGACCGCGCGATCGCTGCCGGCATGCTGTCGGTGCGGAAGATATCGGTCGCGTACCATTCCGGATCGAGCGCGTTGACGTGCACGAAAGGTGCCGGCCCGTCGGAAATGACGACCGCGCGCCCCTTGTCATCGTGCCCGGTGATTACACGCCGCACGGGCTTTGCCATTACATTCCTCCTGTGCCTTGCACGGCAACAGCCGGCCGCGCATGATTGCGAGCTCCGCCTTCATTCCACACCTGCTGCGCAAATCCCAAGGCTTGCGGACACGATGACGAAGGCCGTTCTGATCTATGCCAATGGCGGCCCCGATGTCATGCGCTGGGAGGACATCGCGTTAGCGCCGCCGGGACCTGGCGAGGTCCGCGTGCGCCATACCGCCATCGGCGTCAACTTTTCCGACATCAACGTTCGCCGCGGCGGCTTCTATTTCGCAAAGCCGCTGCAGTTTCCCGTCATTCTCGGCAACGAGGCCGCGGGCGTCGTCACCGCGATCGGGCCCGGTGTCGCCGGCATCGCTGTCGGCGAGCGGGTAGCTTACGCGGGCGTCGGCGGACCGTTTTATGAGGACACCGGCGCTTACGCCGAGGAGCGCAATGTCCCCGTTACATGCCTCGTGAAATTGCCTGATGGTGTCTCGGACGCGCAAGCGGCGGCGATGCTGGTCAAGGGCCTCACCGCGTCGTCGATCATCAATCGTGTCTTCAGGCCGCACCCAGGACACACGATTCTCATCCATGCCGCGGCGAGCGGCGTCGGAATCCTGCTCGCACAGTGGGCGAAACATCTCGGCGCGACAGTGATCGGCACGGTTGGGACCGCGGAGAAGGTGCGCATCGCCCGCGAAAACGGCTGCATGCATACGATCCTCTATCGCGAAACCGATTTCGTCGCGGCGGTGAAAGCGCTCAGGCCGGCAGGCGTCGACGCCGCATTCGACGGCGTCGGCAAAGACACGTTCATGGCCTCGCTCGATTGCGTGCGACCATTCGGCATGCTGGTCAACTACGGCAATGCGTCCGGGCATGTGCCGCCGCTCGACATCCTGCTGCTCGCAAAGAAAGGATCGCTTTCGGTCTCGCGGCCGGGGCTCAGCCATTTCTTCGGCGAGGCGGGGGCGTTGCAATTCGCCGCCAACGAACTGTTCGCGCTGGTGCGCGAGGGCGTGTTGAGGCCGCGCATCGCGCAGAGTTACGCGCTGCGGGACGCCGCTGCGGCGCACCGCGATATCGAGAGCCGAGGTACCGCAGGGTCGATCGTACTACTGCCGTGATGTCGAACCTGAAAAAAGGACGCAACGATGAACGCCTCAAATACGTCTCCGTCGAAATCGATCGAAAATGCCGATGCGTCGCCGGAGGTGCGCGCCGTGTTCGATGACATCAAACAATCGCGCAAGCTCGAGGACGTCAACAACTTCTGGAAATATCTGGCCCGCGATCCGGCGTTGCTCGCGCGCACCTGGGCGAGCGTCAAGGAGGTGATGGCGGATGGCGCCTTGAGCCCGCTGGTCAAGGAATTGATCTACGTCGCCGTAAGCGTCACCAACGGCTGCGGCTACTGCATCGCGAGCCACACAGCGTCCGCGCGCAAAGCCGGCATGACCGAGGCAATGTTCGGCGAACTGATGGCCGTCGTCGGCATGGCGAACGAGACGAACCGACTCGCCAACGGCTACCGCGTCCCGATCGACCCAGCATTCGACAAATAGCGTCCCACGGCATTTCCTCTCATTCCCCTCCCCCGCGTGCGGGGGAGGGTTGGGGAGGGGGCCTGGCCGCCGTCGGTGCCGTGGAGCGAACCCCCTCCCTGACCCTCCCCCGCACGCGGGGGAGGGGAAAGACGAAAGTGGCTGTGAGTCGCGCCGCGCGAAGCGAAGTTTTGACACGCCCTCAATCCTTCCCATACTTGCCGGCGTGACCTCGAGCGAACTTTACCGATGACGACCCGATATTTCGGCGCGCCCATCAAGCGCAACGAGGACCCGCGGCTGCTGCGCGGGCGGGCGCTGTTCGTCGACGACGTCGAATTTCCGAATCTGCTGCATGCGGCGTTTCTTCGCAGCGCGGTTGCCCATGGGCGCGTGCGCCGCGTCGATGTCGCGGCGGCGCGGTCGCGGCCGGGCGTCGTCGCGGTCTACACGGCGGAGGATCTCGGCGACTACTGGAAGGCGGGGCCACTGCTGGTGCCGCCGCCGCTGATTTCCGGAATCACCTTCAATCAGCGCACGCAGGTGCCGCTTGCCAAGGACAAGGTGCGGCATGTCGGCGAGCCGCTCGCAGTGGTCATTGCGACGAGCCGGCATATCGCCGAAGACGCGCTTGCGGACATCGCGGTCGACATCGATCCGCTTCCTGCCGTTGTCGATCTCGAGAAGGCGCTCGGTGCCGATGCCCCGACGGTGCATGACGATCTGCCCAGCAACATCGCCGCGCACGTGCGCCAGACCAAGGGCAACTACGCGGCCGCTGCCGCGAACGCCGGCCACGTCATCAAGCGCCGGCTCGTCTATGACCGCGGCGCGTCATCGCCGATGGAGACGCGCGGCATCGTCGTCAATTGGGATCACCGCGCCGGCCAGCTCACCCTGTGGGACACCACTCAGGCGCCGGTGTTTCTGCGCGGCGGTCTTGCCGGCATGCTGGGCCTCAGCGAGCGGCAGGTGCGGGTGATCGCGCCGTTCGTCGGCGGCGGCTTCGGGCCGAAGATCATGTTGTTCTATCCGGAAGAGGTGGTGCTGCCGTGGGCGGCGATAAAGCTTGAACGGCCGATCAAGTGGATCGAAGACCGCAAGGAGCATTTCTTCGCGACCACCCACGAGCGCGGGCAGATTCACGATGCCGAAATGGCGCTCGACAAGAATGGCCGCATCCTCGGCATCAAGGACGTCTTCCTCCACGACGGCGGGGCCTATGACCCATATGGCCTGACCGTGCCGATCAACAGCCAATGCACGCTGCTCGGCCCCTACGACATCGCGAACTACGATTCGACGTTCACCGCGTTGTTCACCAACAAGCCGATCGTGACGCCCTATCGCGGCGCCGGGCGACAACACGGCGTGTTCGTGGTCGAGCGGCTCCTCGACATCGCGGCGCGCGACCTTGATATCGATCGCGCTGAAATCCGGCGGCGCAATTTCATCCGCCCGGACGCGTTCCCTTACGACAACCACATCATCTACCAGGATTTCGCGCCGCTCTCCTACGACAGCGGCAATTACGAGCCGATCCTCGACAAGGCGCTTGCGATGATCGACTACGCGCGCTTCATCAAGGAGGAGCAGCCGCGGGCGAGGACACAAGGCCGCCGGATTGGCGTCGGCATCGCGGCCTATGTGGAGGGCACCGGTATTGGTCCCTATGAGGGCGCCAAGGTCCAGGTCCAGGCCAACGGCAAGGTGAGCGTCGCGACCGGCATCGGCACCCAGGGGCAAGGCCATTTCACGAGCTTCGCGCAGATCGCCGCCGATGAAGTCGGCGTCGAGGTGACGAACGTCGATGTGGTCACCGGCGACACCGACCAATTCTACTGGGGCGCCGGCACCTTCGCGAGCCGCGGCGCGGTCGTGGCCGGCACCGCCGTGAGCGCCGCGGCGAAGGCGGTGCGCGGCAAGATTTTGCGCGTCGCCTCGGAGCATTTCGAATGCGCCGAGGAGGACATCGAGATCGCCGACGGCAAAGTCTCGATCGTGGGCGTGCCGGGCAAGATGGTGGGGCTCGGCGAGCTTGCGCTGATGGCAAACCCGATGCGCGGCGCGGTGCGCCCCGGCACCGAGCCCGGCCTTGAATCAACCCAGTATTTCGGTCCGCCGAGCGGTGCCACCGCCGCCGGCGTTCACGCCATGATCGTCGAGATCGATCCCGAGACGTTCGCGCTCGAGATTCGCAAATACGTGGTGGTGCATGACTGCGGCACCGTCATCAATCCGCTGATTCTCGCCGGACAGATCCATGGCGGCGTCGCTCAGGGCATCGGCAACGCGTTCTTCGAGAAGCTCGAATTCGACGCTGACGGCCAGCTGCTCAACGCCTCGCTCGCCGACTACCTGCTGCCGTCCTCGCTCGACGTGCCGACGATGGAACTCGGCCACACCGTGACGCCGTCGCCGCTCAATCCGCTCGGCATCAAGGGCGCGGGCGAGGCGGGGGCGATTCCGGTCGGCCCGCTCTTCGCCCAGGCGATCGAGGATGCGCTTGGTCTTGGAAATGATGGCGTCGAGATTCTGAAAATTCCGCTGAGCCCGAGCCGGCTGTGGCAACTGGTGACGAAGGCGCGATGATCGTCGTCACCGGCGCCGCCGGCAAGACCGGCAAGGCTATCATCGCTGCGCTTGCCGCGTGCGGCGTGCCCGTGCGCGCCCTCGTGCATCGCGCTGAGCAGGCTAGCGCCGCGCTCGCGCACGGGGCGCGCGAGGCTTGCGTCGGCTCCTTCGACGATGCCGCAGCGCTGGTGCAGGCAGTGGAGGGCGCGAGCGCGATCTATCACATCTGCCCGAACGCGAGCCCGCACGAGGTCGACTACGCCCGCGCGGTCGTCGCGGCGGCAAAGGCCGCGGGCGTGCGGCGCCTCGTCTATCATTCGGTGCTGCATCCGCAGATCGAGGCGATGCCTCATCACTGGGAAAAGATGCGGGCCGAGGAACTGCTGTTTGCCGCCGGCCTCGACGTGACCGTGCTGCAGCCGACCGCCTATATGCAGAACATCCTGGCAGGCTGGCGCGATATCGTCGAAGCCGGGATTTATCGCGTGCCTTATCCGGTCGAGAGCCGCGTCAGCCTCGTCGACCTCGACGATGTCGCCGCTGCCGCCGCCCTCGTGCTGACGCAGCCGGGCCACGTGGGGGCGATCTACGAACTCGTCGGCACATCGCCGTTGAGTCAGACCGATGTCGCGGCTGCGCTGAGCGAGGCGCTCGGCAAACCCGTGCGCGCGGTTGCCGAGCCCGTCGAAGCGTGGGAGGCCCGCGCTCGCGCCGGAGGCTTGGGTGGCTATCAGCGCGAGACGCTCGCAAAAATGTTTCGCTATTACGCCGCGCACGGCCTCGTCGGGAACGCCAACGCCCTGACTTGGCTCCTCGGCCGCGCACCGACGTCGTTCGCCGAATTTGCGCGGCGTGTCGCACAGGCTTGACCACAATCATCATTCCCGTGGGATGCGCAAAGGCGGCCCCGACACTGCGGTCCAGGCACGGCGATTCTTCCGCCGTGCGCACCGTCGGGCTCCTCACAAACGGTGCGCACGCGCGGACACGTCCACGCTTTGCCCACCCTACGACGCACCGCCTCTTCAACTCCCCGCGCCGTCATCGCCCGGCTTGACCGGGCGATGACGTGGTCGGGGTACGGGCGGGCGCAAAAATGCGTATGGCCGCGACGGGCGCGGCCATACGACAAAACGCTATGCTTCCGGATCAGAACCGCGAGGCGACGCCTTCGAGGCCCATGACGTGGGCCATGGACCTGACCTCGCGCCGCTGGTCGTCGTCGAGCCGCATGATCAGCGGCAGCGCGGCGTATTTCAGCTGCGTCACTTCGTTGCTGTCGGGATCGATGTAGGCCATCGCGCCTTGCGGCGTGCGAACCGGGTTCGTGGTCGCGTTCTTCGCATACGCGATGTTGCGCAGGGCCGACTCGACCGCCGGCCACAACGGCTCCTGGTCAGGCTTCAGGTTGAGCCGGCGCTTCATGCTGGCGATCTGCGCCTCATTGAGGACGCTGTTCGACTTGGCGCGGCGCGGCGCGGGCTTTTCGGCTTTGGCTTCCGTCTTCACCTCGGCCTTGGCCACCTGCGCCTTGATCGGCTCAGGCGTGATCGACGCGAGCTTATAGGGAGCTTGAGTCTCCGGTGAAACCGATGCGACGGAGTAAGTGGATTGCGGCTTCTGCTGCGGAGCCGGCGTGGGTTCGGCGGACGCGACGTTCACGACACTGGCGGTCGAGGCGACGCCGGTTGCCGGATAGAACGGGAACGGGCTGAACAGCGTCTGCTGGTCATCCGGCCCGATGATCGGAGAGTTGTCGACCAGAATCGCCGGCGTTTGCTCCACCAGCGGGAACCGCGACGCGACCACTTCCGCCGGCGTGGCTCCAATGAATGCAACCGATTCCGAAGCGCCCTGGGTGCCGCGGGCGTTCATCCCGGCAACGACACCTGCAACTCCGGTAATTCCCAGCACCCCAACGCAACCCAATACCAAGGCACTCGCACGACCCATGCCGGCGTCCCCCCGCTAACCGTCCCACGTGCGAAATTGATCGCAAACAAAGTTTAATTAAGGCTAACCAGGGGTGAAAAACGGAATCGCAGAAAAAATCTGCCTCATGGTTAATGTTCCCGACAAATCAAGGCTTTGGGCGTTACCTCCATACCGCTTTTACCTCCTGGTGCCGCCCGCTGCGCTGCCCTTTTCCGGCCACCCGCCGCGGGCCATATTTGGTTAATGGCGAATCCCCCCGACGATCGTAGCGGCAAGCCGTCAAACAAGCCGCCGAAGAAGCCCAAGGACCCGGCCCGGCCGACCCGCGCCAAGGCGGCGCGGGAGCATTTGCCGCCGATCGCCCCGGCGCTCGCCGACCTGCTCAATCCCGCCATCAATCGTGGCGAAGCCGGGGTCGGGTCGCAGACCGGTCTCGACGTACCGTCCGGCCTCAAGCCGCCGGCCGACAATTCCCGCGACCGCCGCGCTGACTTTGCCGCCGCCCATCGCGCCCGGGAATCGACGCCGGAGGGATTCAAGGAGCGGCCCCAAACGGGCTACGCGAGTCCGGGCTATGCGAGTCCGGGCTACGTGGGCAAGGCGCCGTTCGGCGACGTGACCAAGGTCGGCCCCGACGAGATCGATCCCGATCTCGCGCGCGCCTGGGGCATCACCGATGACGACGCATCATCCGATGGGATCGGGGACGAGGTCCCGGCAAGCGGGCCCACGGGCAAGCGGCGCCGCAATGCCCTCGCCGAAGCTGGTACCCTTGGCATCGCCGCCACCGCCAAGGCGCTCGAATCGCTGTTGCGCGAGGGCCGGCCCGAATTCCGCGAACAGCCGTGGGTGCCCCATCGCCCGCCGCGCCCGGAAAAGTCCGAGGGCGGCCAGAGCCTCGTCATTCGCTCCGACTTCGAGCCCAAGGGTGATCAGCCCCAGGCGATCGACGAGCTGGTCGACGGCCTGCGCCGCAACGACCGCATGCAGGTGCTGCTGGGCGTCACCGGCTCCGGCAAGACCTTCACCATGGCGAAGGTGATCGAGGCAACGCAGCGCCCCGCGCTGATCCTTGCGCCCAACAAGACGCTGGCGGCCCAGCTCTACGGCGAGTTCCGCAGCTTCTTCCCCGACAACGCGGTCGAGTACTTCGTCTCCTACTACGACTACTACCAGCCCGAAGCCTACGTGCCGCGCACCGACACCTACATCGAGAAGGAATCTTCCATCAACGAGCAGATCGACCGCATGCGCCACTCGGCGACGCGGGCGCTGCTCGAACGCGACGACGTCATCATCGTCGCCTCGGTGTCGTGCATCTACGGCATCGGCTCGGTCGAGACCTACACGGCGATGACCTTCGCCATCAAGCAGGGCGAGCGCATCGACCAGCGCCGGCTGATCGCCGACCTCGTGGCGCTGCAATACAAGCGCACCGGCGGCGACTTTTCGCGCGGCACGTTTCGCGTGCGCGGGGACATCGTCGATATTTTCCCCGCGCACTACGAGGACCGCGCCTGGCGCATCAACCTGTTCGGCGACGAGGTCGAATCGATCGAGGAGTTCGATCCGCTCACCGGCCACAAGACCGACAAGCTGAAGTTCGTCAAGATCTACGCCAATTCGCACTACGTGACGCCGCGGCCGACGCTGCTGCAGGCGATCGCCGGCATCAAGCAGGAGCTGCGCTTCCGCCTCGATCAGCTCAATGCGGCGGGCCGCCTGCTCGAGGCGCAGCGGCTCGAGCAGCGCACCCTCTACGATCTCGAAATGATGGAGGCGACCGGAAGCTGCGCCGGCATCGAGAACTATTCGCGCTATCTCACCGGCCGCCGGCCCGGCGAGCCGCCGCCGACCCTGTTCGAATACGTGCCCGACAACGCGCTCGTCTTCGTCGACGAAAGCCACGTCACCATTCCGCAGCTCGGCGGCATGTATCGCGGCGACTTCCGCCGCAAGGCGACGCTCGCCGAATACGGCTTCCGCCTGCCGTCGTGCATGGACAACCGGCCGCTGCGGTTCGAGGAATGGGACGCGATGCGGCCGCAGTCCGTCGCGGTGTCGGCGACGCCTTCCGGCTGGGAGCTCGACCAGTCGGGCGGCGTGTTCGTCGAGCAGGTGATCCGCCCGACCGGCCTCATCGATCCGCCGGTCGACATCCGCCCGGCGCGCACCCAGGTCGACGATCTCGTTGGGGAGCTGCACGCGGTGGCGCGCGCCGGCTACCGCGCCCTCGTCACCGTGCTGACCAAGCGCATGGCCGAGGACCTCACCGAATACCTGCACGAGCAGGGCATCCGCGTGCGCTACATGCACTCGGACATCGACACCATCGAGCGCATCGAGATCATCCGCGACCTGCGCCTCGGCGCCTTCGACGCCTTGGTCGGCATCAACCTGCTGCGCGAGGGCCTCGACATTCCCGAATGCGCGCTGGTTGCGATCCTCGACGCCGATAAGGAAGGCTTTTTGCGCAGCGAGACCTCGCTGATCCAGACCATCGGCCGCGCCGCGCGCAATATCGACGGCAAAGTCATCCTCTACGCCGACGCCGTCACCGGCTCGATGGAGCGGGCGATGGCGGAAACCAACCGCCGCCGCGAGAAGCAGGAGGCCTACAACACCGAGAACGGCATCACGCCGGAAAGCGTGCGCAAGGGCATCGCCGACATCCTCGACAGCGTGTACGAGCGCGACCACGTGCTGGTTTCCGCCGGCAGCGGCGAGGCCGGCGAGTTCGGCGAAGAGATCGCGACCATCGGCCACAATTTCGAGGCCATCATCGCCGACCTCGAAACCCGCATGCGCGAAGCCGCCGCCGACCTCGACTTCGAGGAAGCCGCCCGCCTGCGCGACGAGATCAAGCGCCTGCGCGCGACCGAACTCGCCGTGATGGACGACCCGACCGCGAAGCTACCCTCCCCTGGAGGGGCACCCACTCGTGGGGCAGGGTCGGCCGCCGCGCCGAGCGGCGGCCGGGGTGGGGTGCACGGCCCCGCCACGCGCCCCGACGGCCCCCACAAGCCTAACCTCGACCAGATGGGCCCCGCCATCGAATCGATCCCGCAATCACGGCCGGGCTCGTCGCTCGGGAAGCCGGGGATGCGCGGGGGATTTAAGCGAAGGGGGCGGTAGTGCTTCGCCCGGGCGCAATTTTCTATGAGCGAGACAGGCGTCCCAGATTTCGATATCCGTCACGTGAATGGTGATATTTTGTATGGCCGAGAGTAATTCCGCCCTCGTCGACGCCGTCTAATCGCGCAGCCATTCTTCCTGCCGTACCCACGATGAAATTAGGCTTCGAGGAAGTCCAAACTCCTTACACGAGCGGCTCTCAAAGTGCGCGCGCTTGGACGGAGCGATGGGTGCACGAGTGGGCGTACTGCCCCAATTGCGGCAGCCAAAAAGTCAATCCTTTTCCGAACAACAGCCCTGTGGCCGACTTTCTCTGTCTTTCATGCAAGGAAGAATATGAATTGAAGAGCCACAAGGGCGCCAAAGCATTTGGGAACAAGGTTCCAGACGGCGCGTTTCGGACGAAATGCGATCGCTTGGCTGCAGACAACAATCCCAACCTGTTTCTTCTGAACTATGATCGTAAAGCTCTATCAGTGATAAATTTCGTCGTTGTGCCGAAGCATTTCTTTGTGCGGGAGATAATCGAAGAGCGTAAACCTCTGGCACCAACGGCTAGGCGGGCCGGCTGGATCGGTTCCAACATTTTGCTCAATAAAATTCCGGATTCAGGAAAGATATTCATCGTTCGGGCTGGTCAGCCCGAACCCAAAGAAATCGTTCTCGCCAAATGGCGAAATACTCTCTTTCTGAGAGATCAAGGGCAAGAAGGACGCGGCTGGTTGATAGAAGTTATGAAGTGCGTGGAAGCAATCGGAAAGCGCGATTTTCAAATCGAGGACATTTATGCTTTTGAAAAGCAACTCAGCCACCTTTACCCCGATAACCGAAACGTAAAGCCCAAAATTCGTCAACAGCTGCAATTTTTGAGAGATCGCGGCTATCTCGATTTCATGTCTCGCGGCTATTATCGTTTGCGATCGGAAGACTGAGGAGGGCACCGTTGGCCTGGTTCTGCAATCACTACACGTGCGCGCGGTGCGGCTATGAGTGGACTGACGAATGGTCGTGCACGTGCGAGGACGACTGTCCGCACTGCGGCGCGAGGCATATGTGCCCCACCGACAGCGAAGATTTGACCGAGGTAATTGAGAGAGTGGACGACAAATTTGTCGTGATGCGGTCGCCCGAGACGGCCGAGCATGATCCTGATTATCGCTGGGTGGAAAGCTTTCCGACCCTCGCTGAGGCACAAACATTCCTGGGCATCGATTCCGCCGCGCTTTGAACCCGTTGCCAATTCCCGGCGACAAAGAGGCACGGGTGGCTCAGGTGTGGTTCGCGTCGCGGTGCTCTCGAAGGCCGTCGTGCCGACTGTAGCTACCCGGCCGGTCAAGGTGCGGCGCATTGCTGCGACGCGACCCCACCGTTCTTTTTGCTTTTTCCTCGCACAATCTTGACGTTTCTTCTCGCGGTCCCGCGACGGCGCGGATCGATTCCTGTTGCCGAATGCCGCATATGTGATAAAATTCCCAATTATCCTGTTGACACCACAAGCTGCTACGGCTAGTAAGGCCCTGACAGGGCAACGTTTTATTAGTTACGCACGGAACATTTGACAGGTGGCGCGAATTAGGACAGTCGTCCTGATTCATGGACGATGCTACTCATTCGAAAGAGATCGAGATCACGCCCGCGATGATTATGGCGGGAGTGATGGCAATTGAGACGTGGCGATCCGAAACGATCCACCGAAGCAATGAACCAAGGGATGCTCGTCTGGCTCGGATGGTCTTCGCTGCTATGACAGATCCTCATCGGTCGGAAATCCCTCCAGTCCGAAGTCCTTGCCAAACACAAAAAGGTTCATGGTAGCCGCTGTGATCTGTGCGACCAGCCAATCAAGATAAAACGAGTTGACGTATTCGATTTGCATTCTCAGCTTGCCGCGCGCTCTAAGTGCTGCGACTTCGCAAAAGTCTAGAGCGACTTGCGTCCATAGCCCATGAACAATTTTGTTGCGGAAAGGTACAAGTATCTTGGCCCCATTGAGGCGGGATTCAAAGTCTTCAAAATCCTCTGGTGACAGTCGGAGGCGTGCCAGAGTGCGAAGTGATTCTATGCGGGTGCTCATATTGATTTCGGCAGTGATGGCGTAGACCCATTGGACATCAGTTCCGAGAAATCCAGCAATCAAGTCCTCAATGACTGCTTCCAGAAAGCTCGATGTCGTGACTACGAGACCTATACGCGTTAGAATTTCTGGGTCAGTGACCGCACGTTTGGTCCGCGGCATACTATCGGCCATGATCCGCTCCGATGGGTAAGCAGAACGAGCACTACAGCAAAGAAGAAGCGCAGCGCCGCATGGAGGCGGCATTGCGCGGCGCACGCGCGGTCGGCCACAAACAGATGAAGAACATCAAACGAAAACGAGTGAAGGCGCGACGCACACAAGAAGAAAAGGAAAAAAGATGACCATTTCGAAGCGTGTGCGCATCCGCATCCTCATTGGGTTGGCGCGACTGCTGCGCGTGCCAATTGCCGTGCATCAGCATTTTTTTAACGCCGCTCCATCAAGACGCTGATATCGCGATCAGAGACTTTGCCGATTGTGTAGTATTCATCGCGACTGAGGTTGATGACCAACACTAAGTCTCTGTCGGTCGATATTGATGACATGCGTTGAATTCCAGCACCTAATTCATTCGCCGTCCTCGAATTTTCAATCAGGACGAATGACGTAGTTTCATCCCAATATTTTCCGTTTGCGTGCATCTTGATCGCCTCGACAAGCGATTCATAACGCTCTGCGTAAGTCGCATCCTCGTGAATGCGAAAGCTAATGCCAAAAATCGACATGTGAGTGCGTTCCTCGATTAAGGCGTCAGCCTTGACCAGGGCAACCGATTCAGTTCTATTGAGCACGCGAACAACACTTGTCCCGCGAAGGCTGACAATACACGCGGGGCCGAAATCGCGGGGCCGCTGGGTCTGTGGCGCAGACCAGCGGCCTTTCGCGAATCAGCGATAGATTGAAGGACTCTCGACGCTCTCGCGCTGATTTGTCAATCAGCGCGCTTCCGCGGTTTCCGAATCTTTTTTCGCCACCGCATAAACCGGCCGGCGGCGTATTTGAAATCAGGCTTGACGAGGCTGTTGATACGTCAGCCGCTTGCCCTTCGCACCTTCGATGGCAATGGCTGCACGTTCCCCATCGTCGAAGCCGAGCTTGACGCGGTGATTGTAGCGGAAATCATATTCGGCCAAGTAGCGGTGCAAATGCTTCTCGGCGCAATGCTGGTAAATGCCGCGCTTGCCGCGCTTGAAGATTGAGAAATAGCCTTCGGCCGAATTGGTGTGGATAGCTTCGCCATCCTCGTAGCGCACGTATTCGTCACCGCTGTGCTTGACGCTCTTGTGTGCGGCGAAGTGTTCGTCCGAACCGCCGTAGAGTTTGCTTTCGTCGGTATGCAATCGGGTCTCGCGGGCGATGTTCTCGCGCACGATCTTGGTGACGGTCGCCTTGTCGCAGACCGGAACATGGAACGTGCGCACCTTGCCGCCGCGCTCAACTAGGGCAACGATCGGTCGTTTATTCGCAGGGCCACGTGCACCGGAAGCGCTATAAGGACGGCCACGGCGTTGCTTTGAAACGTAGGGCTTCTCAGTCTTGCCGTAATAGGTCTCGTCGGCCTCGACGATCTTGCCGTCGCCGCCCATCGGAGTAACGGGAGCCAAGCCGCCAGCGCGCATACATTCGCGAATGCGGTGGGCCATAAACCAAGCGGCCTGATAGCCGATGTCCAACGTGCGGTGTAACTGATGTGCGCTCACGCCTTTCTTGCTGGAGCACATCAGATGGAACGCCTGTAGCCACTTGTGCAGGGCGATGTGGCTGCGCTCCATGACCGTCTTCATGGTCACGGTGAAATCTTTGCGGCAGCCCTTCTCGGCGCAGCGGAACACGCCGGGACGCTTCGTTGCGTAGGCATGATTGATCACGCCGCAGTGCGGGCAAACCGGGCCTTCTGGCCACAACAGCGTTTCGAGAAACGTGCGGGCCGCTTCGTCGTTTCGGAAATGCGGCGCTGAAAACGTGTCCATGATCCAAATCCCCGTCCAATGAAGGGGATACTAGATCAAGCGGCTTGTGGTGTCAACCGGATAATTGGGATAAAATTCCTATGAACATTTTCCCCTGCGGGATGCGTTCGGCCGCGCGCCGTTTGCGCGGTCAGACAACGTTAAAGAGAAGTGCCAACGCGTCTTCCTGGGACGTGCGACCGCCATGGAGTGAGACATCCAGACCTCACAGCAACGACCTTGCAGCACCAAGGACGGCATCGCTGAGGCGCGAGCGCAGCGAGCCCGAAGGATGGCAGCATGCACGACAGAGGCTTTTACCCTCTCCCGCTTGCGGGGGAGGGGAATTGCCTCGCTGTACTCGCGCGATGGACTCCGGATTGCGTCGCTTCTGTACACGTTGCGGACTGTGCACCGCTCCTTCTCCGCGCCGTGGTGCGGCAACGCCTGCACGGGAGGAGAAAGTCGCCGTTCCGGCTCTTGGCATACGCTGTTCGCGCGAATTGCGTTCGCTGTTCGAGACGGCAGGGAAAGCGGCGTATCGTTTTGCAAGCACGGGCCAAATTCGAGCGAGCCCGCGCCGGGAGGGCCAAAAAATGATTTTACCCTGTTATTTTCCCTGTTCTCAGGGAAAGCGGAGGCCGGCCGCAAGCCCGTTGAGAGGCAAAAGCCAAGGGATTGTCTGCGGTTAGCAACAGTTCGGCGGTGCAAATCGTCGGACGCGAAACGCGAGGCGCACACCGACGCCCGCGCGCTTCGTAACTTGGCGTAGGGACAAGCGCGCCATTTGCACGATCCGTGATGGCCGTCACACTCGCAGCGCCGCGCTTGCGCGACTAAACGGGGAAGCACTTTGGGAGCGTTTCGATGAAGGTTATCGTCGCGGCCATGATCGCAATCCTGATATCGGCATCGGCCGCCGGCGCGGACGCGCTGCCGCAGCGCGTCGAATTTCCGAGCGCCGACGGGCACACGATGCTGGTCGGCTACCTTTACCTGCCGGCGAAGCGGCGCGTGCCGGCGCCGGCGGTGGTGATGATGCACGGCCGCGCCGGCGCCTATTCGAGTCTGGCCGACGGCCGCTACGATGCGGCGACGCTGTCGCAGCGCCATCGCGCCTGGGGCGAGCTGTGGGCCTCGCAAGGCTACGTGGCGCTCCTGGTCGACGGCTTCGGGCCGCGCGGCTATGCGCAGGGCTTTCCGCGCTTCAGCTATGACGCGCGTCCGGCCGAACTCAACGAGGTGACGGTGCGCCCGCTCGATGCCTACGGCGCGCTCGTCTATCTGCGCCGGCGGGGCGATGTCGACGGCAACCGCATCGGCCTGCAGGGCTGGTCGAACGGCGGCAGCGCAACGCTCGCCACCATGGCAGCCGATGCGCCGGGCCGCAACGGCGCGGGATTCCGGGCCGCGCTCGCGTTCTATCCGGCATGCCGCCTCAAGGGCCGCTTCGATGCGGGATATCGGCCCTACGTGCCGGTCGTGGTGCTGCACGGCACCGCCGACGAAGAAGTATCGCCGAAGGTGTGCGCCGATCTCGTCGCGCGCAGCCGGGCGGAGAACGGCGCGATCGACATCACGCTCTATCCCGGCGCGACGCACGACTTCGACGATCCCGACCGCAAGCGCCAGGGCGTCGCCGCCAACGCCGCCGCGCGCCAGGACGCCATCGCCCGCGCCCTGCGCTTCTTTGCGGAGCGTCTCGGGGGGTAGTGGCGTTTCTTCACTTACCATCCTGGATGCGCCGCCGCGCTGACGCGGCAGCGTTCTTCGCCTCCTCGCTCGCCGCTAATTTTTCCCTCCCCGCAAGCGGGGGAGGGGAAAGAAAGCAAGGGCGGCGTCGTGTGCTGCGCTGGCGACACCGGCGTCTCCCGGACAGCATCCTTACTGCGCGTCGTGGAAAATGATGCCGAGCGTGTGGCGGTGCCCGGAACGCAGGCGGCTCACGCCGTGGCGCATGGTGACGCGGTAGACGCCGCGGATCCCGCGCACCGGACGATGGTGCACCGGAAAGATAACGCCTTCGCCCTGGCACAGCGGCACGACCTCGGCGCGCGATTGCATGCGCGGGCGCTGCTCGGTGAGCACGAACTCGCCGCCCGCAAAATCGGTGCCGGGCCGCGACAGCAGGATCGCGACCTGGAGCGGAAAGACGTGCTCGCCATAAATGTCCTGGTGCAGACAGTTGTAGTCCCCGGGACCGTATTGGAGCAGCAGCGGCGTCGGACGCATCTGCCCGGCGGCGTGACATCGCTCCAGAAAGGCGCGGTGCTGTTCCGGATAGCACACCTCTGTGCCGAGCGCCGCGTTCCATCGATTGGCAATGGCGGCGAGCGGCGGGTAGAGCGCCGTGCGCAATGCTGAGACCGGCTCGGGCAGAGGATAGGCGAAATATTTGTATTCGCCGCGGCCGAACCCGTGCCGCGCCATGGCGATGCGACTGCGAAATTGTTCGTCGATGCCGAAGCCCGCAACGAGCGCGGCGCATTCGTCCGCGCTCAGCAACGGAGCGGTGACAGCGCAGCCGTGCCCATCGAGGTTCGCGGCCAGCGAGGTCCAATCGAGCCCGGCAACGCGCGCATCGAGCGTGAGCAGCGCGGAGTTTGCCCGGGCGCGAAGCGGCGTCATACGCTGCTCCGGGCGAACGTCGCTTGGTTCGGACGGCAGCGCTTGCAAGCACGAAAACCGGCGCGCTCCGCCTCGGCGCAGCTTGCGTGGAACTGTACGTTCTTCCGCAACGGCGGCCGTCCCGGGCACGATGGCCGACAGTAAACCCCGGTCGTGCGCACGGCATAGAGGAAACTACCGTCGGCGGCGTGGTCGCGGCGCTGGACCGCCTCCCAGCGCGCGTCATCGTTAGACGCAGTAGGGACATCGGTTGGCTTCGCGCGAACGGTAAGGTTAGCCATGGTAAATGCTCCAATGAGACAGGGGACCAAGGCTTCCTTGCTGTCAAAGCTTGCACAACGGCGCCACCCGAAATCCGCTTAGGTCAGCGCCTTGCAGTGACCGTCTCCGACCCATGCTACGCTAGGTTCGATTTTGGGGAAGGTCGCAATCGCGGGAAAGAGGTGCGCGACATGAACAGGCTGGTGCTGATCGCTGCATTTGCGGTCGTGGTAGGGACCATCGGCGGAGGCGCCGCGGAGGTCTTTCCGTCCCGGCCGATCACGATGGTCGTGCCGTTTCCCGCCGGCGGCCCGTCCGATGTGGTGCCGCGCATTCTGTCCGATCGCCTGCGTGCAACGCTTGGACAGAGCATCGTCATCGAAAATGTGTCCGGTGCCGGTGGCAGCATCGGCATGGGGCGCGTCGCGCGCGCCGCCCCCGACGGTTATACGCTCGGCGTCGGCAGCTGGAGCACCGGCGTCGTCAACGGCGCGATCTACAATCTCAACTACGACGTCGTGACCGATTTCGAGCCGGTGGTGCTGCTTCCGGAAAACCCGCTGTTCATGACGTCGCGCACCACCATCCCGGCGAAGAACCTCAGCGAATTGATCGCATGGGTGAAGACGAACGGCGACAAGGTGCTTGTCGCGACATCCGGAGTCGGCACCTCACCGCATGTTGCGGGCGTGATGTTGCAGCATCTCACCGGCGCACCGGTGCAGCTCATTCATTATCGCGGCGGCGCGCCGGCACTCGCCGACCTCATGTCGGGTCAGGTCGACGTGATCATGAACCAGGCGTCGGTCTTCCTGCCGTTCCTGAACGACGACCGAGTCAGGATTTACGCCGTTCTCGCTAAGACCCGTCTGGCGCAAGCCCCCAACGTCCCGACCGTGGACGAGGCCGGTTTCCCCGGCTTCTATCTCTCGTCGTGGAACGGAATCTGGGCGCCCAAGGGGACGCCGAAAGAGGTCGTCGCGACGCTCAATGCCGCCGTGGTCGATGCGCTGAACGATCCGACGATCCACCAGCGCTTCACGGACTTGGGCCAGGTCATCCCGCCGCGCGATCAGCTGACGCCGGAAGCCTTCGGCGCTTACCAGAGAGCCGAGATCGACAAGTGGTGGCCCATCATCAAAGCCGCAGGCATCACGGCGCGATAGCCGATACTCTCGTCGTTCCGGGACCGGCCGAAGACCGGCGCCCGGAACAGCAAAACAAGTGCCGGGCGCGCGCCTATTTCGCCTTCAGCCTCATCAGCGCGTCGGCATTGCCGTGGGTGAGCTTGACCATGTCGGAGGGTGCGATGGTCAGGCGATCGAGGAACTGCCGGCCTTTGGCGTTGGGAGCGTACGGATAGTCGACCGAGAACATCAGGCGGTCGATGCCGAACGTCAGCAGTGCGGCGAGGAACGGCGGCTCGGTGAAGATGCCGCTCGTCGTCAGCCAGACCTGATCGTGGATCGTCTGGGTGACCGACCGCTTGAGATGCCCGACGTCGCTTGCGAACACCTCGTCGGCGCGCGCCATCATCATCGGCAGCATTTCGCCCATGTGGCCGATGATGACCTTCAGCTTCGGGTGCCGATCGAACGTGCCCGCCAACACCATGCGCAGGACATGCACCGCGGTTTCCGAATGCCATCCCCAGCCCGCGGTTTCGAGCACGCGCCCGGTGCCCGCCGGCAGGTTGGCGAAATAGGTCTGCCGTATCGCTTCCGGCGGAATGTGGGGATGAATGTAGATCGGCACGTCGAGATCGACCGCCGCCGCCAGGATCGGATCGTAGCTCGGATGGTCGAGGAAGCGCAACTCGTTCGAAGTCGAGCACCATCATCGTGCCGTGGATCATCGCGCCGACGAACCCGAGTTGCTTCACCGAACGCACGAACTCCTTGGCCGCAGCGTCGGGTGTCTGCATCGGCAGGGCAGCGAAGCCGCCAAACCGGGTGGGGTGGCGTTTGACGACGTCGGCCAGATAGTCGTTGAACTCCCGGGCCATGACGACGCCATCCTCGCCGCCGACAAGATCGGCGCCCGGACCGCTGTTCGACAGCACGGCAAAGTCGACGCCGGATTCGTCCATCGATTTGAGGCGCTTCTCGCCGATCTCGGGCAGCAGTTCGAGCGGATTCGGACCCTGCTGTGGCAAGGTGCGCTGCCTAAAGCCGCGGCGGGCGACGACGGCCGGGTCGATGCGGCGTGCCACCGCCGGTACCGAAAAATGCTCCTCAAGGGCAACCGTACGCATAGGCGATGTCTCTCTGCTGGTTTTGTGCGAAGGTGAGGGCAGCGGTTGTGGCATCGTTGGTCGCCGCAAGCAAGCGCGCGGCGACGAAAGACGATGCTGCGGCGGCGGAATGCGGCAGCAGCCGACCCATTACTGCCGTGCAGGCAGTCATGCCTAGCCCGTCATTCCGGGGCGCCGCGCAGCGGCGAACCCGGAATCCATACTCCTCGGTCCGTGTTCATGGATTCCGGGCTCGCCTCCGCTTCGCTCCGGCGCCCCGGAATGACGAAACCTTGTTCGTGTGGTTGAATCGATCGCATCGGACGGAGGCGCATGCGATGGCGTATGAGCTCTATTACTGGCCCACGATCCAGGGGCGCGGCGAATTCGTGCGCCTCGCGCTCGAAGAAGCGGGCGCGCGCTATATCGATGTGGCGCGCAAGCCCGGCAAGAGCGGTATGCCGGCGATGATGAAGTTGCTCGACGGCAGCCGCATCAAGCATCCACCGTTCGCGCCGCCCTTTCTCAAGAGCGGCGAGCGCGTGATCGCGCAGACGGCGAACATCCTGCTGTTCCTCGGCACGCGCCACGGTCTCGCGCCGCGCAGCGATGACGGGCGGCTGTGGACCCATCAGTTGCAGCTGACGATCGCCGACTTCGTCGACGAAATCCACGACACCCATCACCCGATTGCCGGCAGCCTCTATTTCGAAGATCAGCGCCGCGAAGCGAAGCAGCGTGCCGCGGACTTCCACAAAAATCGCGCGCCGAAATTCCTGGGCTACTTCGAGGACGTGCTGGCGCGCAGCGGCGGCACCTATCTGCTCGGCCGCAAGCTCACCTATGCCGACCTGTCGCTGTTCCAGATCGTCGAGGGATTGCGTTACGCGTTCCCGACGGCAACGGCGCGCATGGAGAAAAGGATTCCGCGCACCGTCGCGCTGCACGATGCAGTCGCGAAGCGCCCGCGCATCGCAGCCTATCTCGCCTCGGAGCGACGCATCCCCTTCAATGAGCAGGGCATCTTCCGGCACTACAAAGAGCTTGACGGCTGACGGGCGGCGCGTCCGATCGCGCACGGCTCTTAAAACAACCAGGTCGAAACGAAATGCCTCATGTGCCGGCGGAACTGTTTCATGATTGGCATGACTTCTTCGTGCTGGTCGGGACGGCGTCGGCAACGCTCGTCGGCCTGATGTTCGTCGCGGCGTCGATCGGCTCGAACTACTTCAACGAAGATCACAGCGCGGCGATGCAGACTTTTCTCACGCCGACGGTCGTGCACTTCGTGGCGGTGCTCATGGTCTGCCTGCTCTGCACCATCCCCAATCATAATTGGATCTCGCTGAGCGTGCTGCTCGGCGCCGAGGGGATCGCCGGCGCGATCTATTGCGGGAGCATTATGTTGCAGTTCACGCTGCAGCATCGGTTCAAGGTCGATCTCGACGATCGACTGTTCTATGCCGCGCTTCCCGCGCTTGGATATCTGCTGCTGATCGTGACGGCGGCGCTGCTCATGATGCACTCGTCGGCCGCGCCCGACGTGATCGCGGCGGCGCTTCTGACCTTGATGGTAGCGAGCCTCCGCAATGCCTGGGACATGACGTTGTGGATCGTGATCAAGACGCCGACGGCTGGCCCGCCGCCTGAGGGCGGCGGCACTGGCGCATGACCCTGAATTGTCGCACCGTCATCCCGTAGCCCGGATGGAGCGAAGCGCAATCCGGGTAATGCCTCACCCACCGGAGGGCCCTTCCTGGATTACGCGCGTTTCGCGCTCCATCCAGGCTACGAACCGCGCGCTCAATTCTTGCCGGCGCGGCCTGCGGTGTTGCCGGCGATGCGGCCGAACACCGAGCCTCCCATCAGACCCGAGCCGCCGGGATAGTTGAAATAGAACAGCCCGCCGACGAGTTCACCCGCGGCATAGAGCCCGCGGATCGGACGATAGTCGGTGTTGAGCACCTCGCCGTCGGTGGTGATGCGCAGCCCGCCGAACGTGAAGGTCACACCGCAGGTCACCGCGTAGGCCTCGTAGGGCGGCGTGTCGAACGTGTTCGCCCAGTTGCTCTTGTTGATCGCGAGCCCCTCGGTGCAGCGCCCGTCCTTGATGTTCGGATTGAACGGGACGTCGGCGCGCACCGCCTTGTTCCATTCGGCGATGGTCTTGACGAACTGCTGGGCATCGACGCCGTCGAGCTTTTCGGCGAGCTCCTCGATGGTGTTGCCGACCGCCTTGGTGATCTGCCGGATGCGGTATTCGTCGCGCTGAAGATGCTTCACCTTCTGGTCAAACACCTGCCATGCAAACTGCCCCGGCTGTTCGAGAACGACGCGGCCGTATTTGGCGTAGGTGTAGTTGCGGAAATCCGCACCCTCGTCGACGAAGCGCTTGCCGGTCGCGTTGACGAGGATCGAGAACGGATAGGAGTGCTTCTGGAATTGGTCGCCGACGGCGAGGTCGCCGAACTCCGGCGCATTGCGCTCCCACTGCACCGCGTGACAGCCCGACCAATTGCCGGCGGGGCTCGCGCCGATTTCGAGCGCCATGCGGATGCCGTCGCCGGCGTTCCAGCGGCTGCCGCGCACCTTGGCGAGATCCCAGCCAGGGCCGAGATAGCGCGTGCGCATTTCCGCGTTGGCCTCGAAGCCGCCGCAGGCGAGAATCACGGACCGGGAGCGCAGTTCGTGCAGACCATCGTCGCGGCGGATGCGCACGCCGTTGACGCGGCCGTTCTCGTAGATCAGTTCGACCGCACGCGAGTCGTATCGAATCTTGATGCCGTTGCGTAGCGCTGACTCCGTCAGCATCTTGATGAGGCCGGGGCCGCCGCCGACCGCCTCCACGGTCAGCCCGCCCCAGAACTTGAACCGGCCCTCGATCTTGAACGCCTGCCGGCCATAGATCGGGATCAGGCGAATACCCTTGCTCGTCATCCACTTCAGCGTGTCGAACGAGCGCGTCACCAGCAATTCGACGAGATCGGGGTCGGCGCGGTCCTGCGTCACGCGCGACATGTCATCGAAGAACTGATCCTGGGTGTAGGTGCCGAAATCGGTGGTCTTCACTTCCTCGTCGGTGAGATCGGGCACCAGCGTCCGGATATCCTCGACGCCGTTGTAGACGACACGGATCGAGCCGGCCGTGAAGCGGCTGTTGCCGCCCGACTCGTCCTCCGTCGCCGCTTCCAGCATCAGGACCGACGCGCCCTGTTCGCGCGCCGCCAGCGCTGCGCAGAATGCCGCGTTGCCGGCCCCCACCACAATCACATCCGCCACGTCATTCGCCATTTCCGCCCTCGTGCCTGATCTTGCGGGCGGATGCATAGCAAGACAAGGACGCCCGCAGCAACCGCTAGAACGACTGGCTCTGGCACTATGCGCCGGGCCGCAAGGAACGTGACTTCGAGCATTCTTGACGAGGTCGACATTCTCATATCGTCATCGCCCGGCTTGACCGGGCGATCCAGTAACCATCGGCTGCGGAGTACTGGATTGCCCGGTCAAGCCGGGCAATGACGATATGAAAGCTGGGTGATCGCGGAAATCAATCGCGCCAAATGACGTGCCGCTAGGCGCGCTTGCGGTTCTCCACCGGCACGAGCCGTGCAATCGCCTCGTCCGACGTCATCACGTCGCCGAAGAACAGCATGAAGCTGTCGAGCGTCTTGGCATGCTCGTCGTCGGTCCACGTGGCATTGCCGTCCGAGAGCATGATGACGCGATAATCGAGCATCATGGCGTCGCGCGCAGTCGAACTCGCAGCAGACGTTGGTGGCGGTGCCGGTGATCAACAGCGTTTCGATGCCGCGGCTCTTGAGCTGGGCGTCGATGTCCGACGAACCGGCAATGAAGGCCGAATACTTGATCTTCTTCACCCGCAGGTCGGAAGCGGCGGGCTCGAGCGCCGGGTAGAGCTTGAAACCCTCGGCGGCCTCATCGAGGCTCGCGAGGCGCTTCGCCACCCGCTCGGGCGTGAGCATGTACCTGTGATGATTACCCCAGTGGTCAAGCGCACCCGTTGCCGTCGTCTGGATCCACACCACTTCGCCGCCGGCATTGCGCACCGCCTTGGCGAGGCGATTGATCGCCGGCACGATCTCGCGCGACAGCGGTACTTCAGCCGGAAAGCCTTCGGCAACGAAATGGTTCTGCATGTCCACCACGACGAGCGCCGTGCGCGCCGCATCGATCGTGTCGTGGCTCAAGAGCTTGCCTTGGCGTTGGAGCAACCGCTGTTTGACGGAATCGGACACGGTATAGCGATGCATGAGCGGGCCTCCGCACGAGTGAACCGGCCCGGCGAGGCTACGGACGCAGCCTCGCCGCGTCAATCGCAACGCAGCCGATCAACGCGCGCTCTAAAGTCTAATTGCCCGGCGGCGGCTGGCCGAAGCGCTTTGCGCCGAACGAAGATGTCGGCGGCGGTCCTTCGGGCCCGCTGTCCGGCGGCCCTGCATTCGCGCCGGGGCCCGGTCCCGGAGGACCGCCCGGACCAGCCGCGGGACCGGGACCAAAACCCGGCCCTGGACCGCCCGGTCCGCCGCGCGGCCCCGGACCGCCGCCGCCACCGCGGGCGCTCGCCATGCCGAAGCTTGGATTGGCCGCCTTGCAAGCGGCGATGATCTGCGGATCGATCGGCGGCAGCGGCCTCACCGAACGCGGCCGCTGTGCCATGTCCATCATGATCGGGCGAATGCAATCTAACTGCAGCCCTTCGCCGGCCTTCGCCGCACCAGGCATGAAGCCCGCCTGACGACACGCCGCCGTGATCTGACGGCAGGGGTTTGCCGGTTGAGCCTCAGCGAACGTAACGCCGGCAAGAGCTGCCGCGATCTGACATGCCGCTGCAATCGAGATGCGATGGTAACGCATGTTGATTCTCCTGACGGAAGACAGTGGATTGCCGCTGCGCCACCACGCCGGGCGACGGAACTAGCAGACTGCACGTATCGGTGCGGTGACAGACATCACATTCGGCTGCATTGCGCTCTTCCCAATCCTCGCTACGATTAACCCGACGTCACCATGAACGTCGCGGCACGCCCGCCAAGAATCCTTCTCGCGCAAGGAAACCCCATGCCGGAACCAATGCCGGAACCCGCCCTCCCCCAAAAGAGCTACGGCCGATGGTACATCCTGAGCCTCATCTCGCTCATGTACCTCATCACGTATCTCGATCGCGTCAATATTTCGGCGGCGGCGCCGGTCATCAGCGAAGAGTTCGGCTTCGACAAGATCACCATGGGGGCGATCTTCAGCGCCTTCGTCTGGGCCTATGCCTTGTTTCAGGTTCCCGGCGGCTGGTTGAGCGATCGGTTCGGCCCGCGCACCGTGCTTGCCGGGATTGTCGCCTATTGGTCGGTGATGACGGCGGTGACTGCCGCTGCCACCGGCGCCATCTCCTTCATCGTCGTGCGTTTCATGTTCGGCGTCGGCGAAGCCGGCGCGTTCCCCGGTGCGACGCGCGCGATGCAGCTGTGGTTTCCGCGCGAGGAACGCGGCTTCGTGCAAGGGATCACCCACAGCGCGAGCAGGCTGGGCGCCGCGATCGCGCCGCCGCTCGTGATCTCGATCATAAGCATCTTCGGCTGGCGAGCAGTGTTCTATATCTGCGGCGCGATCGGTCTCACCTGGGCGGTGTGGTGGTACGTGAGCTATCGCAACCTGCCCGAAGAGCACGATCTCGTGAATCCGACGGAGCTGCGCCACATCCGCGGCGTCGACGAGAAGGGCGAAGCGCGCCCCGCCGTCATGCAGACCAGGGCGGCCGATGTGCCGTGGGGCACGCTGCTGCGGTCGCCGAACATGTGGGCGATCATGTGCGCCTACTTCACCTACGTCTATTGCCTCTGGATTTTTCTGAGCTGGCTGCCGTCCTACCTCGTCGAGTTTCGCCATTTCACGCTCATCAAGATCGGCATCTTCGCCTCGCTGCCGCTGTTTGCCGGCGTCATCGGCGATACCGTCGGCGGGCTTGCGACCGACTGGCTCCTGAAGAAGACCGGCAATGCGCGGCTCGCGCGACGCTCGGTCGCGATCGTCGGACTGTTGGGTTGCGCCGCGTGCATCGTCCCGGCGGCGCTCACGGCGGACGCCTACGTCGCCGTCTATTGCCTCACCGGTGCGATGTTCTTCCTCGAATGCACCATCGGTCCGTCGTGGGCGGTGCCGATGGATGCCGGCGGCAAATTTTCGGGAAGCGTCTCTGGCATGATGAACATGGCCGGCAACATCGGCGGCGCGCTCTCGCCGACCGTATTCGGCATCCTCGCCCAATACGGCAACTGGGAAGCACCGTTCATCGTCGCGGCTGTACTGCTCGTCCTCGGCGCGGCAGTGTGGGCCTTCTGGCTCGATCCACTCCGCTCCGTCGTCGAGGAAGAGCACGGAGAAGCCGCAGATTTGCCGGCGGCAAAAATCGTCGGGCGAGCGAGCGAAGCGTGATCCGCGTCGCGACATCGTAGGGTGCGCAAAGGCGGTCGAGGCGGCGCGATTGAAGAACGGCCGTCGATCCGCCGTGCGCACCATTGCGGCAATTCAGATGGTGAGCACGCGCGGACAAGTCGGCGCTTTGCACACCCTATGACTCATAGATCGCAAACCGCCTTGAAGCGTTCGATTGCGGTCGAGAGCACTTCGTCGCCCGGGCGGCTCCACCAATCCTCGGAAAAAATCTCGACCTCTTGGATGCCGCGATAGCCGGCGGCCTCGATCATGCGGCGGATGGCGCGGAAGTCGATGACGCCGTCACCCATCATGCCGCGGTCGTTGAGCATGTGTTTCGTCGGCACCAGCCAGTCGCAGATGTGGTGGGCGACGATGCGCGTGCCGGCGCGCGCAAGCTGCGCAGCCAACTCCGGGTCCCACCACACGTGATAGGTGTCGACGGCGATGCCGAGGCCTTCGTTGCCGAGCGCGTCGGCAATGTCGAGCATCTCCTTCAGTGTAGTGACGCAGCCGCGGTCGGCCGCATACATCGGATGTATCGGCTCCAGCGCCAGCATGACGTTGCACGCGCGTGCGTCCGGCAGCACGGCGGCAAGCCCCTCGCGGAACAGCCCGCGCGCGCTCGGCAAATCGCGCGAACCGGGCGCGAGGCCGCCGCCGATGACGACGATCGCTTCGGCGCTGATGGCGGCGGCTTCATCGATCATCCGCTTGTTGTCGTCGACTGCATCCCGAAATTTGTCGCGGCCCTCGGCCCCGAACAAACCGCCGCGGCAATAACCGGTGACACGCATGCCGTTCGCGCGAAAAATGCGCGCGCATTCAGCAACGCCGCGTTCCTGCACCATCTCGCGCCATGGCGCGACGCCGGCAAAACCGTGGCGGGCCGCCGCCTCGACGGCCTCCGGCAGCTTCCACTGCCGCCGCACCGTCGCGAGATTGAGAGAGAGATCATGCGGCATCGAAGTTTACGCTCGTGGAACCGTCAGCCCGCGAGAAAGTCGAAGTCGCAGCCCTTGTCGGCCTGGGTTACGCGCTCGACGTAGAGGCGGGTATAGCCGCGCGCGGGCGGTTGCGGCGGCGTCCATTGCGCGCGGCGGCGGGCGAGTTCGGCGGCCTCGACCTTGAGATCGATGCGGCGCTTGCCGGCATCGAGCGCGATGATGTCGCCGTCGCGCACCAACGCCAGCGGCCCGCCGGCCGAGGCTTCGGGCGCGATGTGCAGCACCACGGTGCCGAACGCGGTGCCGCTCATGCGCGCGTCGGAAATCCGCACCATGTCTGTCACGCCCTTCGCGCCGAGTTTCTTCGGGATCGGCAGCGCGCCGGCTTCCGGCATGCCCGGCGCGCCGATCGGCCCGGCATTGCGCAGCACCATCACGTGCTGCGGCGTCACGGGAAGATCGGGATGATCGATGCGCTCGGCGAGGTCCTTGAGCGAATCGAAGACGAGCGCGGGGCCTTCATGGGTGCAGAGGCTTGGCGTTGCGGCGGCGAGCTTGATGGCAGCGCCTGATGGCGCCAGGTTGCCGGAAAGGATCGCAATGGCCTCGCTCGGACAGAGCGGGCGTTCGCGCGGCCGCACTACTTCGTCGTCGACCCAGGTCGGCCAGCGCGCGATGATGTCGCCAAGGGTTTCGCCGTTTACCGTCGGCGCCGAGAGGTCGAGCCGATCCTTGAGTCGCCGCCACAACGCGGGCAGTCCGCCGCCGGCGTGGAAATCTTCCATGAAGAAAGATCCCGCCGGCTTGAGATTGAGGAGCACCGGCGTCTCCCGGCCGACTGCATCGAACTCGGCCAAATCATAGGAGAGACCGGCGCGCCCAGCGATCGCGGCAAGATGAACGAGCGCGTTGGTGGACCCGCTGGTCGCCTGCAGGATGACCGACGCATTGCGCAACGCCGCGCGACTGATGATCGCGCGTGCCGTCGGGCCGCCGGCGACCGCCATCTCGGCGGCGCGCTTGCCGGTCGCCTCTGCGATGCGGATGCGATCGGACGAGACGGCGGGCGCGGTCGCAGCGCCCGGCAGGGTGAACCCAAGCGTCTCGGCGATGCAGGCCATGGTGGACGCGGTGCCCATCACCATGCAGGTGCCTGCGGTCGGCATCAACTGGTCATGGGCGCGGTCGAGCTCCGCGCCGTCGAGCTTGCCGGCACGGAAAGCCGCCCACAGGCGGCGGCAATCGGTGCAGGCGCCGAGCCTCGCGCCTTCGTATCGCCCCGCCAGCATCGAGCCGACCGGCAGCACGATCGCCGGCATGTCGGCGCTGATCGCGCCCATCAGCTCGGCGGGAATGGTCTTGTCGCAGCCGCCGATCAGCACCACCGCATCGAGCGGCAGCGCGCGCAGCATCTCCTCGACGTCCATGGCCATCAGATTGCGCAGGAGCATGGAGGTCGGGAATGAAAACGCCTCGTGCAGAGAGATGGTCGGAAAGACGAACGGCAACGCTCCGGCAAGCCGCACGCCGCGGGATACCGCCTCGGCAAGCCGGCCGGCGGTGGCGTGGCACGGATTGAAATCGGACGCCGTCGACAGGATGCCAACGATCGGACGATCAAGCGCCTCGTCGGTGAAGCCCGCGCCCTTGAGGAAGCCTCGCCGCAGGAAGAGCGCAAACTCCTCGTCGCCATACTGCGCGAGACGCGACACCAGTCCCTTCTTCATCGCGGATCTCCCTTTTCCGCGATGCCCTTCGAGTTGCCGCCAAAGAGGGACCTGCGAAGGAGGGACCTGCGAAGCCGCAGGGCGGAAATTCGGCGGCACATTGCGCGATCCCGCCGGCCCACTCAACGGCGAAATGTGTCACCCATGTTCCCGAACGGGCACTCGGTCTCTGAGCAGGTGTGACCGATGTTCCCGAGCGCACACTCGCGGCGTCATTCCTGGGCGCCGTAGCGGAGCGAAGGCGAGCCCGGAATCCATGACCACTGACTGCGGAGTATCGATTCCGGACTCGACGCTTCGCGTCGCTCCGGAATGACGGGCTTGGAAAGGTCGGCTTCCGAGGCGATCACGCCGCGGATGCGACGGGCGGTATTAAGGTGAGCGCTGAGAAAGCGGGCCCCAAAAATGTGCCCGCCCGGGCGGGGGGGCCCGGGCGGGTCTATCAGATCGATGCAGGGTGGATGGGGGGGCGCAGCATCGATCGGATATCAAGAAGGCCATTCAGCGGGGGGAGGCTTCATTGGCCCTCATGCTCATTGGTTGCTGTACCCCCTGGATCGGTTCAAACATTTTTCGAAAATATTGACCCGGCTTCTGGCCTGGCGCATTTTCCCCCGGCTTTCTAACGAGTTAGCAGCCGAAAAAAATTCGAACCGACCTCTCTGGGCAACGCCGGCCGGCTGGCGTATCCCCCCAAAAGCAGTCACCAGATACCGGCCCGGAGGACATCAATGGCGACATCCAACAAGGTCATCATCACCTGCGCGGTCACCGGCGCGATCCACACGCCGACCATGTCGCCTTACCTCCCGATTACTCCGCAGCAGATCGCCGATCAGGCCATTGAGGCGGCCGAGGCGGGCGCTGCGATCGTCCATCTCCATGCCCGCGATCCGCAGACCGGCAAGCCCGACCAGCGACCCGAGGCGTTTGCGCCGTTCCTGCCGATCATCAAGCAGCGCTGCAATGCGGTCATCAACCTGACGTCGGGCGGCTCGCCGACCATGCGGGTCGATGAGCGGGTGAAGCCGGCGGCGACCTTCAAGCCGGAAGTGGCGAGCCTCAACATGGGCTCGATCAACTTTGCGCTGTTTCCGATGCTTGCCCGCTACAAGACGTTCAAGTTCGAGTGGGAGAAGCCGTATCTCGAAGGGACCCGCGACCTCATCTTCCGCAATACCTTTGCGGACATCGAATTCGTCCTCAAGACCTGCCAGGACAACCAGACGCGGTTCGAGTTCGAGTGCTACGACATCGGCCATCTCTACAATCTCGCGCATTTCCTCGAGCGCGGCCTCGTCAAGCCGCCGCTCTTCGTGCAATCGGTGTTCGGCATTCTCGGCGGCATCGGCACTCATCCCGAGGACGTGATGCATATGCGCCGCACCGCCGACCGGCTGCTCGGCCGGGAGAACTATCGCTGGTCCGTGCTCGGCGCCGGCCGAAGCCAGATGCCGATCGCCGCCATGGCCGCCGCCATGGGCGGCAATGTGCGGGTCGGCCTCGAAGATTCGCTATGGATCGGCCCCGGCAAGCTCGCCGAGTCGAACGCCCAACAGGTGCGCAAGGTGCGGCAGATCGTCGAGGGCCTGGGTCTCACGATCGCAAGCCCCGACGAAGCGCGCGAAATCCTCTCTCTCAAAGGCGGCGACAAGGTCGCATTCTGAAGCTGTTGCCGGCCATTCCGGGGCGCCGCCACCGGGTCCGGCCTTCGGCCGGCCCGATGACAGGCTCCGCGGCGAGCCCGGAATCCATGCTCCTCGGCGTGGTGAGGTGGACGCGCTGCGCGATCAGCGGATGGCGGCCGGCGCGACCGTCGAGCCGGTGGCGCCCTGCAGCTTCATCGGCTGCATGACGAAGGCGAATTCGGAAACGCCCTTGGCGGCCAACTCGTCGAGCTTGAGATTCTCGAGGAGATGGACGCCGTTCACCACCAGCGCCAGCTGGTGGACCGGGATTCCGAGCTGCGGATCAGGATTGGGCCTGACTTCCACCGGCGTGTTGTCGGAGCCGAGCAACAACGGATCCTTGGCGATCAGGAATTCAGCCGCCTTGATGCCGATGCCGGGATTGCTCTTGCCGTAACGGGCGTTGTCCTTGCCCCACAGCTTGCCCCAGCCGGTGTTGATGATGATCGCGTCGCCCGGCTGGAATGTCAGGTTCTGCTTCTTGATGGCGCCGTCGAGGTCCTCGACCGTGATCTCGTAAGTGTCGCCCAGCATGTCGACGCCCTTGTAGCCGGCGACGTCGATGAGCACCCCGCGCGTCATCAGCATGCCGACCTTGTCGATGCCGAACTTGGTGAAGCCGGTGCGCGTCGCGATGTCTTCGGTCTTGACGCAGTTGTAATGCGAATTGTTGTGGGTGATGTGGGCGAAGCCGTCGAACTGCGTTCCGACCTGGCCCATCTCGGCGATGATGATCTCTTCGTTGACATTGACCTTGTTCGCGGTCGTGCCGATGGCGGTACGCTTCACCTGCATGTCGTAGACGCGGCCGGGCACCAGCGGCATCGTCGCGTTGAGCGGATGGGCGAGTTCGATCACCTCGCCGGTCTTGATGAGCTTTGCGGCATTCAGCACGCTCTGCGGCTTCATGTGATTGCCGGCGCCGCGCTCGTCATTTGCGCCCCATTTCGAAGGACAGCGCGCACTGTCGGGCGGCGGCAGCCACGACGGCGTTTGGGCCGCGGCAGTTCCTGCGATCAGCAAAGCGCCGAGTGCTGTGCAAAACGAAGCCGCGCGTGCGGTTTTCATGGTGGTCCCTCCCAGTGCGATTTGATGCGCGCCTTATGCGATGGTCGCGCCGGGACAGACTCTATCACGCGCGCCGAATGCGGCCCGGAAAAAAGGCGCGGGGATTGCGTTGAGGGGGATCGGCGCGGTGAGCGTTCGAAGGCCCTGCGTCGTCAGGCTCTGACCCGCGACGTCACGCAGCCAGAATTTCGAGCGTGAGCGGCTTGAGGCGGAAATTGTTGCAGACGTTGAACAGGATCGGGCAGTTGGAAATGGCGACGATCTGCGGCATCAGCGCGCGCATCGTGATGTAGTCGCCGGGCTTACCCTTGGGCGCGCGGATTTCCCACACGCCGTTTCCATCATAAGCGACGGTCATGAAAATATTGAAGCAGGCGTCGACGTTGAAACTCCAGCGGTCCATGCCGTAGCCGCGGACCGCGGCCTCGAGGTTCGACTGGCAGTTCGGCGCGCCGACGCCCTTATCGCCGTAGCGCGTCACGTTGAGGTGCTCGCTGCAATAGCCGCCGCCGCAATAATTTTCGGCGGTGAGGTCCTCCTCGATCTTCCACATCTCGCGGGTGCGGTTGCTGTAGAGCATATGCGGCGCGGTGAGCTTCCAGTTCAGGTTGACGGCGCGGCTCGAATGCATCGACAGGAGTTCCCGCGGATCGTCGCGGTTGAACGAGACGAAGTCGGCGACCTGCTCGCCCTCGGGCTGGGTGATGCGCAAGCTGCTGGCCGGCCTCGATCTCGAAACTGATGTTGCCCGCGGCCGGCAGCGTCACGGGAACTCCGGGATTGAGAACGGCAGTAGCGCGAGACATGCGATGCTTCCCTTGTCGTTTGCGGCCTCGATATACTCGAACGCGGCGACCGGAAGAAGTCGCTTTGCCCACACGATCAGACAGGACCGGCTCATGGCATTGCTCATTCGCGGCGGCACCGTTGTCAATCACGACCATACGCGGCGCGCCGACGTGCTCGTCGTCGACGGCACCATCGCCGCGGTGGGTCCGAACCTCGCGGCGCCGACCGGCGCCGATGTGATCGATGCCGGCGG
Organism: uncultured Alphaproteobacteria bacterium; assembly: GCA_963787675.1. Taxonomy (GTDB): domain Bacteria; phylum Pseudomonadota; class Alphaproteobacteria; order Rhizobiales; family Xanthobacteraceae; genus JAJPKK01. The sequence goes on from CAWBDV010000007.1 coordinate 336,192, forward strand.
GTGCTGCGTGCTGCCGGGCGGTATCGATCCGCACACTCACCTCGAACTGTCCTTCATGGGCACGGTGTCGGCGGACGATTTCGAGTGGGGCACCAAGGCCGCGCTCTCCGGCGGCACCACCATGGTGGTGGATTTCTGCATTCCCAATCCCGGCCAGTCGATGCTCGCCGCCTATCAGGACTGGCGCCGCAAGGCCGAGGGCGCCGCCTGCGACTACGGCTTCCACATGGCGGTGACGTGGTGGGACCGGCAGGTCCACGGCGAGATGGAGACCTGCGTCAAGACCTACGGCATCAACACCTTCAAGCATTTCATGGCCTACAAGGGCGCGCTGATGGTGAACGACGACGAGCTTTACCACTCGTTCACCCGCTGCGCCGGCCTTGGCGCGATGCCTCTCGTCCACGCCGAGAACGGCGACGTCGTGTTCCGGCTTCAGGAGCACTATCTCGCCACCGGCACCATTGGTCCGGAAGGCCACGCCTATTCGCGGCCGCCGGCGGTCGAGGGCGAGGCCACCAACCGGGCCATCATGATCGCCGACATGGCGGGCTGCCCGCTTTACGTGGTGCACACCTCCTGCCGCGACGCGCACGAGGCAATCGCGCGGGCGCGCGCTGCCGGCAAGCGCGTCTATGGCGAGCCGCTGATCCAGCACCTCGTGCTCGACGAGGACGAATACCGCAATCGCGACTGGGATCACGCCGCGCGCCGCGTGATGTCGCCGCCGTTTCGTTCCAAGGATCACCAGGCAAGCCTGTGGGCGGGCTTGCAGTCGGGCTCGCTCCAGGTGGTGGCAACCGATCACTGCGCCTTCACGACTGAACAGAAGCGGCTGGGGCGCAGCGACTTCACCAAGATCCCGAACGGGACCGGCGGGCTTGAAGATCGCATGGCGGTGCTGTGGACCGCGGGCGTCAACACCGGCCGGCTGACGGCGGAGGAATTCGTCGCCGTCACGTCGGCGAATGCCGCCCGCATCCTCAATGTCTATCCGAAGAAGGGTGCGGTTGCGGTGGGCTCCGACGCCGATCTCGTGATCTGGGACCTGCAGGCGACGAAGACTATCTCTGCCAAGTCGCAGATCAGCCGCATCGATTACAACGTGTTCGAAGGTTTTGCCTGCAAGGGCCTCGCGCGCGCGACGATCGCGGGCGGCAAAATCGCGTGGCTCGATGGTGATCTGCGCGCCCAAGCCGGCGGCGGCGGTTACGTCGCCCGCCCGCCGTTCCCCGCCGTGCACGTTGCCAACGCGACGTGGCGGGAGATGACCGCGCCGCGCCGCATCGACCGCGCCGAGGTGACGCCCTGATGCAGAACCTGCAGATCAACGGCGCGCGGCTGTGGGACACGCTGATGGAGACGGCGCAGATCGGCGCGACCGCAAAGGGCGGCATCAAGCGGCTGACATTGACGGACGAGGACCGGCGCGTGCGCGACTGGTTTTGCGCTGCCGCCGAGGCGGTCGGCTGCACCGTCACGGTCGATGAAGTGGGCAACATGTTTGCGCGGCGGCCGGGTCGCAACGCCGCGCTCGCGCCGGTGTGCATGGGAAGCCATCTCGACACCCAGCCGACCGGCGGCAAGTTTGACGCCACGCTCGGCGTGCTCGGCGCTCTCGAAGTGATGCGGACCCTGCGCGAGACCGGCTACGAGACCAACGCCCCGATCGAGATCGTGAACTGGACCAACGAGGAGGGCTCGCGTTTCGCCCCGGCGATGCTGGCGTCGGGCGTTTTTGCCGGCGTCTTCACGCCGGATTTCGCCTACGGCCGCGAGGACCGCGACGGCAAGGTGTTCGGCGCGGAACTCGATCGCATCGGCTATCGCGGTCCGGAAGTGGCCGGCGGACACAAGCTCGGTGCCATGTTCGAGCTTCACATCGAGCAGGGTCCGATCCTCGAAAACGAGGGCAAGACCATCGGTGTCGTCACCGGCGTGCAGGGCATGCGCTGGTACGAGGTGACGGTCACCGGCCAGGATGCGCACACCGGCTCGACGCCCATGCATCTGCGCCGCAACGCCCTCCTCGGTGCCGCGCGCATGATCGACGCGATCGACGGCATCGCCCAGGCTCACGCGCCCGACGCGGTCGCGACCGTCGGGCTGATCGAGAGCCGGCCGAACAGCCGCAATGTCATTCCCGGCGAGGTGTTCTTCACGGTCGACCTGCGCCATCCCGACGACGCCGTGGTCGACACGATGGAGGCCCGGCTGCGGGAATTGCTGCCGCAGATCCTCATGCCCCTCAAGCTCGCGTTCGCGGAGAAGCGCATCTGGATGGCGCCGGCCGTGCGGTTCGACCCCGAACTGATCCGCTGCGTGCGTACCGGCGCCGAACGCGCCGGCTTTGCGACGCGCGACATCGTCTCGGGCGCCGGCCACGATGCGGCCTACATCGCCCGCGTCGCACCTACGACGATGATCTTCGTGCCGTGCGCGGGCGGCATCAGCCACAACGAAGCGGAGTCGACCACGTTCGACGAATGCGCCGCCGGCGCCCAGGTGCTGCTCAACGCCGTGCTCGAATACGACCGCACGCTTGGATGAGCGGGCACCTGCGATGCGAAAGCGCCATTACGCCTCGCAGGACGAGTGCTGATCTCACCCGCTCGGTACTGCTATGGTGTCGGTTGGGGCAAGCGTTTCCAAGGAGCGGACATGCGTCGCATTATTGCGGGATTGGTCGTAGCTGCGGCGGTGCTGACGCCGGCGGCAGCGGAGGAATGGCCGACCCGCACCATCACGCTCGTCGTGCCGTTCACGCCGGGTGGCGGCGTTGATATTTCGGCGCGGCTGCAGGCGCAGGCGATCGGCGAGATTCTCGGCGTCTCGGTGATCGTCGAAAACATCGGCGGCGGCGCCGGCATGACAGCGGGCGCTCGCGTCGCCCATGCGCCACCCGACGGCTACATGTTCATGATCGGCAACAGCGGGACCCACGCCTACAATCAATCGCTTTACAAGAAGCCGCTCTACAATTCGGTGACGGACTTCACGCCTGTCGGCCTCGTCTCGGAATCGCCGCGCATCCTCAATGCCCGCAAGGACCTGCCGGTCGAGGGCCTTCAGCAATTCATCGCCTGGCTCAAGGCCAATGAGCGCAAGGCCCAATTCGGTTCGGCGGGCGTCGGCACCGGCACGCATCTGCCGTGCGTGCTGTTCAATCTCGCGGCAGGCGTCGACATCACCCACGTGCCCTACCGTGGCGCGGGCCCCGTGATCCAGGATCTGATCGGCGGCCGCATCGATTACATGTGCGACACGATTCAGACCGGCGCGCCGCTCGCGCGGCAGGGGCTCGCCAAACCGATCGCGGTATTGGCGGCGCAGCGGGTCGCCATCATTCCGGAAGTGCCGACCTCCGGCGAGCAGGGCCTGCCCGGCGTCGAAATCGAGCGTGTGGAACGCGTTCTTCCTGCCGAAGGGCACGCCGGACGCAATCGTTCGGAAGCTCAATGCCGCCGTCAACATGTCGCTCGAAAGCCCGGCGCTTCGCCATCGACTCGAAGAACTCGGCCTCGAAATCGTGCCGCCTGAAAGACGCACGCCGGAATATCTTGCCAAGTTCCTGCCCGAGGACATCGAGCGCTGGGCAAAGCCTATCCGCGCGGCCGGCATCTCGGGAGATTGATCGGCGGGACTTTTGCTCGCCGTCGACTGCACAACGTCGCAGCGGCAAATCGGGCACGCGTCCGCCCCGCGCAGGAGCGGCGACACGCGAGCCCTAACGGTGCAGAGGAAGAGGCGGCGTCGTCAGCCGGTCACGACAAGATTGACCGCTTTGGGCCCTTTGCCCTTCTTGTCGGGTTCGACATCGAAGCTGATGCGCTGACCTTCGTTCAGTGCCTTCAGTCCCGCGCGCTCGACCGCAGTTATGTGGACGAAGACGTCGCGCCCGCCGTCATCCGGTTTGATGAATCCGTATCCGCGTTCACCATTGAAGAATTTGACCGTGCCGGTCGTTGCCATCGGGAAACTCCTAATCCCCATGGTTGCCGCCGGCCCCCACGGCTCGGCAGCCGGGACAGGATGTTCGCGCGTGGGAAGAGATCAGTGTCAGCCGAAAACGGCCTTCGTCACTCCACAACTGCAATCAAGCAGCTGCCCCACAGGAGCGGAACCTCCGAACCCCGGAACAAGCTACCATACGTTGTGCCATGGAAAAGGGGGAGATTGCCAAAAAGTGCACATCCGCACCGAAGGGTGCATTGCACCAATCGGTGCTGCGGAAAGGCCAGCGCTCTCTTTTCGATTAGCCGTTCCGGATCAGCCGCCCCGCACGGGCGGCATCGCCAGCTTCTCCCGCTTGCAGGAGCGGGCGCTGATCTCCTCGCAATCGCGGAATTGGAGATCGCGCGTCAGACAGATCCTGACCTCGTCGAGCCGGTTTCGGCCGCATGATATCGACACAGCGGCACGCGTAAGACCGGGATTCGCCTTGACGAAAGCCTCCTCCACTTCATCGGGTGACACCGTCAGCGTCGATTTCAGATCGAGATATTCGGGTGGAATTTTCACGACGGCGCGTGCTTTGCGGATGGTCTCGAAATAGGTGTTTGCAGAAACGCCCGAACATGTGCCGTGGCGGTCCCACTCATGATAAATCAGGGCCGGCGCAGGCATCACATCGAGCATCGCGCCGACGATATTGCGGTTGAGACGCGGCGCCGGCACCTGGCAAAATTCCGGAAAGCCGCGGTCGTATTGCGGCCAGAGCCCGTGCACCACGAATGAATAGGGCCGGGGCCCGCATTGCGGGTTCGGTCGTCCGCGATAGCGCTCGGCATTCTCGGCGCAAAACGACGGCGACCACGACAGCACCAGCATGTAGAAGTCGAATTTGCCCGGTTCGTTCTGGCGACGATCCTGAGCGGTGGCGCCGGTGATGACCCCGGCTGCGAGCATCAGCGAGAGCACTGCGCCGCCGATCCAGCGGGTGAATACGTGCGACATGAAAACACCCCACGAAAAATCTGGGTGAGGGTGACATAGGCTTCGGAACATATCAAGAACAATTGCGCGACACACTACCGGCTGCTTTGCCGGGTCAGTCCGACGCTCAATGTCGATCGTGTCAGCGCGGAGCGCTTAAGGCCGGGCCAGCCGGCACCTGGGGTTGTAGCTCCAGTCGCGGTCGAAGTCCTTGACACACCACTCGACGCCCCAGCCGAAGCCGGTAATGCCGGTGTCTTCGGCGATGGAGTAGATGATCTTGTGGTACGTGCCGTCGGACACGAGGGCCGAAGCTTCGCAATATCGCCGTGGAATGGTGCCCGATTCCCAAGGCTGCCAGGCGATTTCGTGGATTTCTTCGAACCCCACGATTTCAATTCTCGAGGCCCAGAACTTGTGCTCCTTCTCCTCGAATCGCGACTGTATCCGCTTCAGCGGACCATGCTCCTGGCAGAGCGGTACGAAGTGATCGTAGCGCGGCCCGGACATCCAGAAATTGAGTTCCCACCAGCCCGCTGCCCCCGCAGGTCCCGACCAAGCGCCGACCGCGCCAGCAAAAATGACAGCAATAGCGGAATGTAGGATGCCGCGACGCATCACCTGTCCCCCAGTCCCCCTGTAGCGAATAGGGTGCCGCGACCTGAGGTCGCGGTCAAGCAGAGATTGTTAACCGTGCCCGTCGTGCTCTTGCCGCCAGTCGCCGATTGCGGCCTGGACGATCGCAAGCGCAGCGACCGCTGCGGTGTCGGCGCGCAGGATGCGCGGCCCGAGCGCGATCCGCGAGAGGTTTGGCAGCTTGAGCAGCATCGCGCGCTCCTCGTCGGCAAAGCCGCCCTCGGGGCCGATCAGGACAGCGATGCCTTCGCCCTTGCCCACGGCCACCGCGGCCCGCAGCGCGGCAATCGGATCGGTGCAGGGGGCTTCCTCATCGCAAAACACGAGATGACGCGCGGGCGAGATGGACGCGATTGCGGCCGAAAAATCGAGGGGCGGCATGATCTCCGGGAGCGCCAGGATACCGCACTGCTCGGCGGCTTCGATGGCGTTGGCAGCCATCCGGTCGAGGTTCACTCGCTCGGCCTGGGTGTGGCGCATCATCACCGGCTGGAGCCGGGACGCGCCCATCTCAACGGCCTTTTGCACCACGTAATCGAGCCGTGCCCGCTTCAGCGGGGAGAACAGATAGTGCACGTTGCCGGGGACCGTCTGGGGCCGGGTCATCGTCCCGGCGATGAGTTCTGCCGCCCGCCGTCGGGCTGAACCAAGAGTTGCTTTCCATTCGCCGTCAATACCGTTAAAAATAAATACCGGGTCGCCAGTGGTAAGACGCAAAACGTCGACGAGGTAGTGTGTCTGCGCCGCATCGAGGGGTACGGCGGAGCCTCTGGCGAGCCGGGCTGTAACGTAAAGGCGGGGGGTACGGAAATCATAGCGCGCCATGATGGCTCCGACCGGGGCTGACCAAACAGCGCCGTTTTGTTGCGGCGATATAGCGCGTTCGTGTTCGAAAAGCCGGGCTTTGCCGCCGAATTTGTTGCCGCCGTGTTGCCGGATTTGAAGGCATGATGCGCAATGCTAACGAATTGGTTACCGAATCCCCTTCATCACGGCGATATAGGTCGCGGAGATTTCGATCATGAGGGCTAGTCATCGCCTTTCCCTCATCGTTGCGCTGACCGTTGGGCCGGCGTGCCAAGCCTTGGCTCAGGCGCCATGGCCAGGCGAGGGCGCAAAAACCGGGCAGTCGTCGGCGTGGCCGGGCGCAGGAGGGCCTGCTACCGCCCCAATGATGGGTGCACCGGCCGGTCCACCGCCGGGCGGCTTCAGCGGCGGTCCCCCGCAGGGCATGGGCGGGCCTCCTCCCGGCGCTGGCCCAACGGCTGCCCAGCAGACATGCTTTGCCGAGTTCACCAAGCTGCGCGAGGACGTCGAGAAGAAAGGCAAGGCCGCGAGGGCCGGCGGCGAGCACAAGATCAGCCGCGAGGAGATGTGCAAGCTGATTACTGCGTTCACGACCGCTGAAATGAAATGGATCAAATTCAGCGAGGCCGGTGTGGGCACTTGTGGGATTCCGGCGCAGATCATCCAGCAGCTCAAGACCGCGCACCACAACTCCGATCAGACTCGTGAAAAGATCTGCGCCGCGCCCGCGGCGCCTCCGGCGCCGAGCCTCAGTGATGCGCTCGGAACGACGCGACTGCCGACACCCGAGACCACGCGGACCGGTAGCGGCACGCTCGACACCTTGACCGGAAACGCCATTCAACGATGAGCGACGCCGCCGGGCGCGTCGCGGACGCGATCGGCAATTGGGTCGATCGGTGTGCGCCCGGATGGACCCGGCCCTATCTCCGTCTCGCGCGGCTTGATCGGCCGATCGGGTCGTGGCTCCTCCTCCTGCCATGCTGGTGGTCGAGCGGCCTTGCGGCGATTGCGGCCCATCAACGGCTGCCGTCCCTTGCCGATATCGCGCTGTTCTTTATCGGCGCATTCGCGATGCGTGGCGCCGGCTGCACCTGGAACGATATCGTCGATCGCGACCTCGACGGCAGCGTCGAGCGGACCCGCTCGCGGCCGATACCGTCGGGCCAGGTGAGCGTCGCGCAGGCCGCGCTATTCCTTGGGTTCCAGGCGCTGATCGGGCTCGCGGTATTGCTGCAATTCAATGGGTTCACGATTTCGACCGGCATCGCCTCGCTCGCGGTCGTCGTCGTCTATCCGTTCATGAAGCGGATCACGTATTGGCCGCAGATCGTGCTCGGCCTTGCCTTCTCGTGGGGCGCCTTGATGGGCTGGCCTGCCGTATTCGGCCGCCTCGATGCGCCGGCGCTTGTACTCTATGCGGGATCGATCGCCTGGGTGATCGGGTACGACACCATCTACGCCCATCAGGATCGCGAGGACGACGCGCTGATCGGCATCAAATCGACGGCGCGGCTGTTTGGCGACCGCACCACGCCGATGCTTTCGATCTTCTATGGTCTCGCCGTCATGCTCATCGGCGTCGCCGGCGCGCTCGCCGGCGGCGGCGCGCTGTTCTGGATCGGGCTTGCTGCCTTCGCAGCTCATCTCGCGTGGCAGATCGCGCGCCTCGACATCGGCGATTCGGCGCAATGCCTCACGGTTTTCAAATCGAACCGCGATGCCGGCCTGATTCTCTTCGCCGGCATGCTGCTCGATGCGTTTTTCGCGCGAGCTTGAACGGACGATCGCCTTAAAAAAACGCGAGCGCGCGGATCTCGATGCTCTCCCGCGGCTGTGCATTGGGCGGCGCAGTCGGATCGTTGAACGCCGTGTGCGCGGTCCAGCGTGCGCGCCCGTCAGTCAGCGACTCATAAGTCTTGAAGACCAGCGCCTCGTCGCGCCGCATGCGCGGGAACCAGTACCAGAGCTGGGCGGGATCATACGTCATGGCGTAGGTCTGGCCGACCCGGTGCGGATAACGGCGCTCCGAGATGACGAGATTCTTGGCCGACAGGGTGCGGGCATCGCAGATCGCGAGCGGAAAAGTCTCGACCGGATGGCGGATCGGCCGCCACACCTGGATGATCGCGAACCGGCGCTGCAACAGTTCGTCCGCTTCTTCAGGCAACAGGTCCCGCACGCGCTGCCGCCCCGACCATTCGGTGTAGTCGTTGTGGACGCGCGGCACGACCTCGCGAATCTTGCGCGCCTCGCGCTGCGCATCATCGGCTGTGCGCAGCGTGTGATCGAACATCACGACGCGCTTCGCGCCGCTTTCGGCTTTTATCAGCGCTTCCATTTCCGGGTAATAGACGCGTCGGATCTCGGCCTCGTCGTAGAAATCGCGCACCTGAGTGTCGTGGTCGACGAAATGAAAGCCCTCGATTTCGAGCTTGAACGCGTCGGTGCGGTGGCGACCGTTGTAAATCGTGACAAGGTGCGGATCGAGTTTGCCGCCGGTGCGCACGTCGCTGCCGCCGGGGGATGCGGTCTCGGTGAAAATCTTGGTGCCGTCGTCGACGATGTAATTGAGCGTCGCCTCGATGGAGTCGATGTCGGTGCCTGTGCCGATGCGGCCAGCGGCCGGACTGGTGACGTGGTCAGTGACTTGTCCCATGACAACTCCTCTGTGCTGTTCGCGCGTTCCGTTCGACCGCTCTCGACACGAGATAGTGCCTCGCCGCGATCATGAAAGGCGGACAATGAGGAGATTGAACGGCAACGCAGCCATGCGGGCGCGCCGGATCGGCCCGCCCTTGCGGCGGCATGGCGACAACACAGCTTAGTTTCTGGCGATGATTTCGCGTTCCCGATGGATGACGGGCTGCTCGATCGCGCGCCCGGGCTTGCGGCGCATAAACCTCGCGGGCCTGCGCTTCTTCACGGTGCCACGGCGGCGCGCCCGGTCGCACGGGTGGCCGACGCGGACCGCGCCGAGCCGCGCGAACGGCTCGTGCAGCGTGCCGTCGTCGCGGGCGACGAGCAGCGGCATTCCGAACGTGTTGGCCCATCGATGCCATTCGGCGAGGAGGTCGGTCGAATCGGGAGCCGTGAACAGGGGGACCGAGAGCGCGGGATCGCGGTGCTCGAGCGTCACCGCTACGGTTCCCTCGTTATCGGCGCCGAGCGGCCCGATCCGCATGGCGACGCCGAGAAATGCGCGCAGCGGCAGGGCAAGCGCCATCCGAACACCGCGCACCGAGCGGCGCAGAACGACGCCATCCCGCGAAAGCTCGACGAGCCGCATCCGCTCGTCGGCGGCCGCGTCAGCCGTGCGAAACCGCAACGGCAGCGCGAGCGGGTCGAGCCGCAAAGCGCGGCCCGACCCGGCAGGCATGGTCCCGCCGGCACCCATTTAACGCCTCGCTAATCCCTGTCGCCCGTGAGCTTTGGCCGACCGTCCCGATCGGCACGCGCTCTTGTTGTGTGGATGCAACGTAGCGCGGCGAACTCCCGTTCCGCTTAAGAAGGCTGGTTAATCAGGCGTGTTCGGCAGCGATGATTGACAACAGGTTGCTGAAATCGCTCAAATCCTGTTGCGCGCGCCCGTCATCGGGTCCATCCCCGTGCCATGCGTGCCCTCACTACACAGATCGAGCCATGACGAGCCTGTTCGACCAGTCGATCCTCGCCGACGCCGCCGAACGCCTGGTTGCCGCCGCGCGGCGGGCCGGCGCCGATGCTGCCGACGCGGTTGCCGTTCGCGGCATGTCGCAGTCGGTGACAGTGCGCGAAGGGAGCGTTGAGGAATCAGAGCTTTCAGAGGGCGACAACATCGGGCTGCGCGCGTTCGTCGGCCGCCGTCAGGCGGTGGTATCGACCAATGATCTCGCCGGCGCGGCGTTCGACGCATTGGCGGAGCGCGCGGTCGCGATGGCGCGCGCTGCACCGGAGGACCGTTTCGCCGGACTTGCGGAAGCCGAGCTTCTTGTTCGTGATCCGCCCGACCTTGATCTCCTCGACGACACGCTGCCCTCGGTCGATGCTCTCGAAGCGTTGGCGCGGACCGCCGAGGAAGCGGCGCTTGCCGTCCCAGGCGTTACCAAATCGGGCGGCGCCTCGGCCTCGTACGGGATGTCCGGCATGGTGCTGTCGACGAGCACCGGATTCCGTGGCGCCTATCTCGGCTCCTCGCATGGAATTTCCATCGAGGCGATTGCCGGCAGCGGGACCGCCATGGAGGCCGATCATGATTTCACTTCGGCACGCCATGCCGGCGATCTTGAGTCTGCCGCCAAGATCGGCCGGAGCGCCGGTGAGCGTGCAGCAAAGCGGCTCAATCCGCGCAAGGTCGCAACCAGTCGCGTACCCGTCATCTACGAGGCGCGCGCCGCCGCCTCGCTGATCGGCCACCTTGCCTCCGCGATCAACGGCAGCGCCCTTGCGCGCAAGGCGAGCTTCCTCAAGGAACGGCTCGGCGAGCGCATCTTCGCTCCCGGCATTGCCATCATCGATGACCCGTTGCGTCGGCGCGGTCTGCGGTCGCGGCCGTTCGATGCCGAGGGCGTCGCCACGGCGTGGCGCGCGCTCGTCGAAGACGGCGTGCTGATGTCGTGGATTCTCGATTGCGCAACCGCCCGCGAGCTCGGCCTCGCGACGACCGGCAGCGCCCAGCGCGGCGTATCATCGGTGCCTTCGCCTGGAGCCAGCAACTTGCACGTCGAACCCGGCAACGTGACGCCGCGCGAGCTGATCGCGGGTGTCGTGCGAGGACTCTACGTCACCGACCTCGTCGGCATGGGCGCCAACGTCGTGACCGGCGACTACAGCCGTGGCGCGGCCGGGTTCTGGATCGAGAACGGCGAACTCGCCTATCCGGTGAGCGAGGTGACGATCGCCGGTCACCTTGGCGATATCTTCCGTACATTGCGTCCTGCGAACGACCTCGAGTTCCGCCGCAGCGTCAACGCGCCCACGGTCCTGGTGGAGGAGTTGACCGTTGCCGGTGTCTGATCGCGGGGCCGGTCCCGACCCGGCGCATCTTGCGCTAGCGGAAGATATCACCGCGGTGGTGCGGGAAGCCGGCGCGATCGCACTCGCCGCCTTCGGCAAGCCGCTCAAGACCTGGCTCAAGGAGAAGTCTTCGCCCGTGTCCGAAGCCGATATCGCGGTCAATTCCTTTCTCCAGAAAGAACTCACCGCTTTGGCGCCGGCGGCCGGCTGGCTCTCCGAGGAATCCGTGGACGATCCCGCGCGACTCTCGGCGCGGCAGGTGTACATTGTCGATCCAATCGACGGCACGCGCGCCTTCATTGCGGGCATTCCGGAATGGACGATCTCGGTCGCACTCGTTGAAAGCGGGCGGCCCGTTATCGCGACGGTCTACGCGCCTTCCACTGAGGAATTCTTCCTCGCGGTCGCCGGTGCCGGCGCCACCCGTAACGGAACGCCGGTGTCGACAACGGCTGGAGCCGAGCTGGCGGGAGCCCGCATCGCCGGTCCCAAGCTTGCCTTGCAACGCATTGCGGCGGTCGAGCCGGGCATCGTGGCGGCAGCGCGTGTGCATTCGCTGGCGTTGCGCTTGGCCCGGGTCGCCGAGGGCAGTCTCGATGCGGCGATTGCGGGCGGCGACAGCCATGACTGGGACCTTGCGGCTGCCGATCTTTTAGTGCACGAAGCGGGCGGCGCGCTGACCACGACCGGGGGGCACCGGCCCGCCTACAACGGCGCCACGACGGTGCACGGCGTTTTAGTCGCGGCAGGGAATGCCCGCCACGCCAGGCTTGTCGCATTGCTCGATGCATAGCTCCGGCTGCGACGGCGCCGGCGTAGCCGAGAACCTCAGGGGGATTGTGGATGACTGGCGAGACGAAGCCCAGGCAACTACTGCATCTTGTGCTCGGTGGAGAACTCGAACGTATCGACGATATCGAATTCAAAGACCTCAATAAGGTCGACATCGTCGGCGTGTTCCCGAATTACGCGACGGCCTATGCCGCCTGGCGGGCGAAAGCGCAGCAGACGGTCGACAACGCTCAGATCCGCTATTTCATCGTCCACTTGCACCGCCTGCTCGATCCGGACGCGACCCCGCAGAGCGCGCACTGACATCAACGTATGCTCTCGTCACGAAGTATCGCGCGCTCGCCCGCCGTTCAAAAGGCGATGGGTTTCCTGGTGGCGCAGTATCTGCGGCTGGTGTGGTGGACGTGCCGCCTCACCCTCGATCCTGCCGACCTTTACGAGAGCATCGAATCCGATCAGCCGATCATCGTCGCGATGTGGCATGGCCAGCATTTCATGGTGCCGTTCCTGCGGCGCGGCCACCGGGTCAAGGTGCTGATCTCGCGTCACCGTGACGGCGAGATTAATGCCCATGCGGCCGAACGGCTCGGCCTTTTCACCATACGGGGATCGGGCGACCACGGCCGCCGATTCGACCTCAAAGGCGGGGTCGCGGCGTTCAAGTCGCTCTTCACGGCCCTTCAGGAGGGGTACATCGTGGCGCTCACCGCCGATGTGCCGAAAGTCGCGCGCGTCGCCGGTTCTGGTATAGTGACGTTGGGGCGAATGTCCGGCCGGCCGATCTATGCGACCGCCGTGGCGACCAGTAGGCGCATCGTGCTCGACAACTGGGACCGTTCGGCGGCGAATCTTCCGTTTGGCCGGATCGCGATCGTGCTTCGCGGTCCCGTCAGGGTACCCGCTAATGCCGACGATGCGACGATGGAGGAGTGCCGCCTCGCAGTCGAACGGCATCTCAATGAAGCGACGGCCCGCGCCTACGAAATCGTTGATCGCAAGGGCCGCCATGACAAAACTGGCTGAGCACGTGCCGCTGACGCTCGGCGCCTATCGGATGGTGACGGCCGCGGGGGTAGCGCTCGTGCCACACCTTCTGGAGGCTCGGCTCAAGCGCGGCAAGGAGCATCCCGATCGCGTCGGCGAACGGCGCGGAGAGCCAAGCGCGCCGCGCCCGCCCGGGCCCATGGTGTGGGTGCACGGGGCGAGCGTCGGCGAATTCATTGCCGTGTTGCCGCTGGTCGAGCGCATCCGCGCGCGCGGGTTCACGGTCCTGATGACGACCGGCACAGTCACCTCGGCGACGCTCGCCGAAAAGCGGCTGCCGCCGGGCGCCTTCCATCAGTTCATTCCGCTCGACCTGCCGCCGTTCATTTCACGATTTCTCGACTATTGGCGGCCCGACCTCGGTCTGTTCGTTGAATCCGACCTGTGGCCCAACCTGATCCTGATGGCGGCGGATCGAAAGATTCCGCTCATTCTCGTCAACGGGCGCATGTCCGACCGATCCTATCGGCGATGGCGACGTTTGCCGCGCACGATCGAGGCGCTGCTGCGGCGCTTCGATCTCTGCCTAACCCGCACCGCCGATGATGCCGAACGGTTTGATGCGCTCGGCGCGCCCCGCGTCACTGTCACCGGCAATCTCAAGCTCGACGTTCCGGTCCCGCCGAGAGACCCACGCAAGCTCCAGGCATTGATCGCGGCAACGCGGGGCCGGACCGTCGTGGTCGCCGCCTCGACCCACGCCGGCGAGGAGAGCGTCATTGCCGACGTTCACCGCCGCCTCAAGATCACATTCCCCGCGCTTTTGACGATCATCGCGCCGCGCCATCCGCAGCGTGGCGACGCGGTCGAGGCGACGGTATCGGCGGCAGGTCTGCGATCGGCGCTGCGGTCGCGTGATGAACTGCCCAGCGCCGATACGGACGTCTACATCTTCGACACGCTAGGCGAGATGGGATTGATCTACCAGCTGGCGCCGATTGTCTTCATGGGCGGCTCGCTGGTGCGGCATGGCGGGCAGAATCCGATCGAGCCGGTCAAGCTTGGCGCCGCCATCCTGCACGGGCCTTACGTCTCGAACTTCAGCGAAATCTACGGCGAACTCGACCAGGAAGGCGGCGCCGAACTCGTCACGGACGCAAGCTCGCTGACCACGCGCATCGGGGCTTGGCTCAAGGATAGCGCCGAGCGCGACCGTATCGCGGCAGCGGCGAAGCGCAGCATCGACCAACTGGGCGGCGCGCTCGACCGCACCATTGTGGCGCTCGAGCCCTATTTCATGCAACTGCGGATTCAGAGCCGCCCAGTCGATGCGTGATCCCGCCTTCTGGTGGGAGAAGCCGGCCACGGCTGCACATCTTCTCGCGCCGGCGGCGGCGATTTACGGCGCCGTCGCATCCCGCCGCATGACGCACCAGGGCCGCAAGGCGCCGGTCCCCGTGGTTTGCGTCGGCAACTTCACCCTCGGCGGCGCCGGCAAGACGCCGACGGCGATTGCCGTTGCCAAGAGTTCTGGCGGCTGCCGGGCGGCGTCCGTTCTTTCTCACCCGTGGCTATGGCGGGAAGCTGGCCGGCCCGGTCCGTGTCGATGGCCAGCGCGCTGACCTCGTCGGCGACGAACCGCTGCTGCTCGCACGCATTGCACCGACCATCGTGGCGCGCGACCGGCCGGCGGGTGCCGCGGCAGCTGCGGACGCGGGCGCCGATGTGATTGTCATGGATGATGGGCTGCAGAACCCCTCGTTGCGCAAGGATTTCGCCGTTGCCGTCGTCGACGGCCGGCGCGGCATCGGCAATGGGCGCGTCTTTCCGGCGGGTCCGCTGCGCGCTCCGGTCGACACACAGCTCGACTGCGTCGATGCCGTCATTGTCGTCGGTGGGGCGAGCCCGGCTGCTGAGGCAGCAATGAAGGCGGCAGCAGCGCTCGGTCTCCCGGTGTTGCGGGCTGAATTGCAGCCGGATCGCGAAGCGGCGCTAGCGCTTGCCGGCCGTCCCGTACTTGCATTCGCCGGCATCGCGGACCCGGACAAGTTCTTTGCGACGCTTGAGTTCCTGCGGCATTCCCGCCGCAGTCCGCGCGCGTTTTCCGGATCATCATCGCTACACGTCGGCGGAGCTTGCGGCGATCCTCGCGCGCGCCGAGCGCGAGCAGCTCACGCCGGTAACGACGGAGAAGGACATGGTGCGGATGAGCGGGGACCCCGCGGCAGCGGCGCTTTTGGCGCGGACCGCAGTCCTGCCTGTCACCATGGTGTTCGCTGACGGCGACCCCTTGGGCCCGGCTATCCTCTCGGCGATTGCGTCCCGCTCGTGAACGACGCAGCTTATGTGCGAAGCGGCGCCTATTCGTGCTCGGCTCGGGAGGGATAGAGGCGCCGCAATACCGCCTCGGGATTGGCGTACGGTTCCTGCCGCTCGACGCTCCAGTATTTCAGTTCGTCGAGCGGAATTGGAGTTCCGGTGACGGCGCAGCGAACGTAAGCGCCTGGCCGCATGACCCGAAAATCTCCGTCGAGGTACTTTACTTCCGCTTCACCTGCCGACGGCGAATGGTGGTCGAAGCGATTGAGCACCGGTGTTCTCCTCAACGTAACAGTCCCGACAAAATCCTGAGATAGTGTCGTTTAAATCGTATGCCGCAGGCGTCGCATTCGGCGACGCGCGAACCTTCCCAAAGATAGTGCGTCCGGCGCGGTCGTCAAAGCGGCTTCTCGCACTGGCCACAAGCGCTTGCGGCCGCAGCGCCGCTCGCCCTGTCACTCCTGCATATCGAGGCGCCGGAATCGCTGGACGCGCTCGCCGGTCTGGACTTCCGCCGTATAGAGATTGCCCTGGTGATCGACAGCCACATTGTGCAACGCCGTGAACTGGCCGGCCTGTCGGCCCGGCCGGCCGAACCGCGACAATACTTCGCTCGTTGCCCGATCGACGATCCGCACTTCGCCGTTCATACCGTCGATCATGTAGATGAACTTCTGGTCCCGGTCGGGCGAGAAGGCGAGCTCGTAGACCGAGCCGGTGCCGCGGGTATTCCGCTCGTAGAAATGCTCGGCGACGAAGGTGCCGTCCTTGCGGAAAATCTGGACGCGGTCATTGGTGCGAGCGCACACATAGACGAGACCGTCTTTGGCAATGCGCACGCAATGCACCGGCGTGCCAAACTGTTGCGATGGCTCTTTGGCCGGATCGTAGGGCGGCGTCTTGGCGTCGCTCGGCTTGTTGCCGTAGGCGCCCCAATGGCGCTTGTAAGCGCCCGTCTCCGAGTCGAACACCACGATCCGGCGGTTGGCATAGCCGTCTGCCGCGTACACCTCCTTGGCAGCGGTATCGACAGCAATGTCGGCGGGCGAGCCAAGCCGCACGATGGAATTGCTGTCATTGCCCTGTCCCGATTTGCCGATCTGGAGGACGAACTTTCCGTCCATCGTGAACTTCAGGAGTTGGCCGTCGTTCTTGCCGTTGCCCGCGAACCATACGAACTCGTTGTCGTCGATATAGATGCCATGCTCGCTTTCCGGCCATTCGTAGCCGGCGCCGGGTCCTCCCCACGCCTTCAACAGGTTGCCCGATTGGTCGAACACGAGGACCGGCGGAGCTGCGACGCAGCACTTGGCTTCCGGCGGAATTTGCTCGGCGGCGCGTTCGCGCGGGGTCAGCGATCCGGGCCGGTGGACGATCCAGATGTGATCCACTTTGTCGACGGCGATGCCCGAGACCTGGCCGATGATCCAGTTGTGGGGCAGCGGCTTCGGCCACAGCGCGTCGACCTGGAAGTGAGCGATCGCAGCGGTCTTGCCGTCTTCAGCCCGCGTCGGCGCATTCGCGACAATGGCAGCGGCGACCAAGCCGGCGCCAAGGATCGATCGGACAGATTTCATCGGCGTACTCCGTTTTCGTTTAGACGGCGGCTTTATTTGCTTTCGCAGCAATCGGAATGCGGCCCGGGGCAGAGCCCATGCCGCCCTTGTTACTCGGCGTCCCACTTTTTACATAAAAGATTAACCGGCGGCATTCTCTCCTCTCGTCCTGGCAGCATTGCGGAGCGGAAAAAATCGTGCCGGCTCGGTTTTGGGAGGCTTGGTCCTGCGGGAAGGGAACGGCGCGCGCCGCAATTCTCAACGCCGTCATTCGTGATATACAACTTTACCGACAAGAACAGGTCGCCAAGGATGCAATTGGGTCCAGCCGTGCTCGCCTCGATGGTCGTGGTGACGCTCGTCGCGATGAGCCCAGTTGCGTACGCGAATGGGCCTGAATCGATCGAGTTCCGCGAGGGCGACACGACTCTCAAAGCCCTGCTCTACCGCCCGGACGGACCTGGCCCGTTTCCGGCAGTCATCGGCATGCATGATTGCTCCGGTCTCATGAACGCGACGGGCGCGGTCGCCGCCAAATATCGCGAGTGGGGTCAGCACCTCGCCAAGGAAGGGTTCATCGTCCTGTTTCCGGAAAGCTACAGCTCGCGCGGTCTCGGCGACCAATGCGCGACCCGGGTCCGCCCCGTCCGGATCGACCGCGAGCGCGTTGCGGACGCCAATGCGGCGCGACGCTGGCTGGTCCAGCAACGCGACGTCCGCGCCGAGCGGATCTCGCTGATGGGGTGGTCCAACGGCGGCAGCAGCGTGTTATGGACCGTACGTCCGCAGCACCGGCGCGACGACAAGCCGGACTTTCGCTCGGCAGTCGCGCTTTATCCCGGCTGCCGCCGTCTCGAATCCACAGCCTGGAGTTCGCGGGTGCCGACATTGATCCTGGTGGGGGGTGCCGATGACGCCTCCTCGCCGCAGGAGTGCCAGCGGATGGTTTCGGGCGCAAAAGGTCGCAGCGCTCGGGTCAACATCGTCGTTTATCCTGGTGCACTGCATGACTTCGACCATCCCAATCGTCAGCCGCAGCTGCGCACCGGCTACGCCTTCTCCGCCGACGGCTCGGGGCACGTCCATAGCGGGACCAACCCGACGGCCCGGGCGGATTCGCTGAAGCGCGTCCCGCAATGGCTGGCGCACTGATTGCGTTAAAGCGATTTTTTTGCCCAAGCTCTTTGGAAAGCCCTTTGGAGTTGACATGTCATTGGCGTTCAAGCTCGCGCAGCGCAATCTGTTTCACGATCGGCTGCGATTTATTGCGACGGTGGTCGGCATCGTCTTCTCCATTGTCCTCGTCACGGTGCAGATGGGTTTGTTTCTGAGCTTCGATCGCATGGTGACGACGATGTTCGATCATGCGGGCGCCGATCTCTGGATCACCGCACGCGGGACGAAATGCTTCGAGGACGCGACCGTCATTGACGAACGTGAGCGGTTCCGGGCGCTGTCGGTCAACGGGGTTGCCTCGGCGACGCCGGTGGTCACGGGTTTCGCCCCGTGGCGGCTGCCGGAGGGGGGGACGACGCCGGTCTTCATGATCGGGTCGGAAATCCGGGGGCCAGGACTCCATCCGTGGAATGTCGTCCAGGGCAGCCTCGAAGCGCTGTCGGTGCCGGGAGCGGTCGCGGTCGATCGCTCGTATTTCGATCGACTAGGTACCAAGGGTCTTGGCGATGACGCCGAAATCCGCGACCAGCGGGTTCAGGTGGCCGCGGTCACCAACGGAATTCGCTCGTTCACGACGACGCCTTACGTCTTCAGTACGCTCGACCGTGCCCGCTCCTTCACCGGCACGTCGGCGGCGAAGGCGACCTATTTTCTCGTGCGTCTCACGCCGGGCGCCGATCGCGACGCAGTCCGCAATCGCCTGCGGGCCGTCCTCCCTGATCTCGAAGTCATGACGACGAACGAGTTTCGCGCGCGGAGCCGCTCGTTCTGGCTATTCGGCACCGGCGCCGGCGCCGCCCTCTTCGCGGGTGCGTTGCTTGGTCTTATCGTCGGCACCGTCATCGTCGCCCAGACGCTTTATTCGAGCACCAAGGATCACATCAACGAGTTCGCGACATTGCGCGCCATCGGGTCATCGGGCAGATACATTCACCGCGTCATCATCTATCAGGCGCTCCTCAATGCGGTTATCGGCTTTGTCTTCGCCTACGCCATCGGTCTCATAATTGTCCGGGGGACCTCCGCGACGGCGCTGCCCATCATCATTACGCCGACCTTGAGCGTCGGCCTCTTCTTGCTGACCGTTGTCATGTGCGTGCTGTCCGCCATTGCGGCCATCGTTCAGGTCATTCGGATCGATCCCGCGATGGTCTTCACGCGATGATTGAGCCGATCCTCCAGGCCGAAGGCATCGTCAAATTCCTCGGCCACGGCGCCGGCCGCGTGGAAGCGCTCAAGAGCGTCGATCTCAATCTGCGCGGCGGCGAATTGACTCTGCTGATGGGGCCGTCGGGCAGCGGCAAGACAACGCTGCTCTCGATCCTCGGCTGCATGTTGTCGCCGACGAGTGGATCCGTGCACGTACGCGGCCATTCGATCGAGAACAAGGGACCGGAAGATCTCGCCAAGCTTCGGCGTGAGCATATCGGCTTCGTCTTCCAGTCTTTCCATCTGTTTCCGACACTGAACGCGCTTGACAACGTGCGGCTCGCACTCGATGTCCGCGGCTTCGATTCGCGCCGCGCCAAGCTGAAGTCCGCCGAGGCGCTGAAATCGGTCGGGCTCGCCCACAAGATCCGCTCTTATCCGCAGGAGTTGAGCGGCGGCGAGCAGCAGCGCGTCGCGATTGCCCGGGCGATTGTGGGAAATCCCGCAGCGATTCTCGCCGACGAGCCGACGGCGGCGCTCGACAGCGAAAACGGCCGGGCGATCATGACGCTGCTGGCGGAGATTGCGCAGGACCCGACGCGGGGGGTATTGGTGGTGACCCATGATCCGCGGACCGTTGCCTTCGCCAGGCGAATCATACGTATCGAGGATGGCCGCATTGTCGGCGAAGAGCTTGGCGGCGCTGCGATAACCGAAAGCCATTATGAGGTTCGTGCAAGTGCCGGAACATAGCCGAGGTATTCCGAACGCGGCGCGCCTCCTCGCGCTCGCCGCGGCGCTTGTCGCAGGGGTCGCGGCGCTTGCGGCGCAGGAAGGTCAGCCGGCGGGCGAATCCCCGGAGGTCCGGGGCTATCGTGCCGTCGCTCCCGGCGAGGTCGAGCCGTGGTCGGGACAAATCAAGATCGGCACTCATGTACCGGGCCTGATCAGCAAAGTGCTGGTCGGCGTCAACGACAAGGTGTTTGCCGGCGAACCGCTGATCCGGCTCGACGACGCCGATGCGAAAGCGCGGGTCGCCGTCGCGAAGGCGACGGTCGCCATGCGCAAGCGCGCCCGCAACGACCAGGGCGCGGTCAATCGCGCGCGCGATCGGCGTCAAGCGGAGGACGCGGTCGCCGATGAGGAATTTGCGGTCTTCGAGGCCCAGACTGCGCTCGACACCGCGGCTGCGGCGCGACGCGGCGGCACTGGATCTGATGCCGACGTGGAGAAGGCACGCGTGGCGCTGACTCGTGCCGACGAGCGGTTGACGCTGCGCCGTACCGAATTGCGAAGGCTGATCGACGACAAGAACGTGCCGCTGCCGACGCAAAACGAAGGCGCGCTCAATGTGGCCCGCGCCGAATATGCGGTGGCCTTGGCTGCACTCGAGAATCTCATCATCCGCGCGCCGATCGCCGGCACCATTCTGCAGGTCAACGCCAAAACCGGCGAGGTCGCGAGCCCAGGATCACCACAGCCGCTGCTGCTGATGGGCGACGTCTCGGCGCTGCGGGTGCGCGCTGAACTCGATGAGCGCGACTACGGCGATATCGAAGTCGGTCAAACCGTTTTGGTGCGCGCGCCGCGTTCGCGCGGACGCGAACTGACTGGGCGGGTATCGTCGGTGGCACCGATGGTCGATGCGGCGCGCATCAATGCGCGCGACCAGCGCGGCCTCTCCGATGTGCGGGTGATCGAGGTCATCATCGACCTCGGCAGCGACAATTCGCTGCCGGTCGGCATGAAGGTCGACGTCTATTTCCGCCAGGACGGCCACGCGCAGAAATAAGCGCGCGACTACGACGTTGCGCTTGGGGCCGAGCCGAAATATTCCAGTCAGTATTGCGCGTTACCGCGCGAAGCGTAACGCCCGCTATATCCGCGAGGGACACGATTAGCCCTCGAAGCGGGGCTCGCCAAGTATCATGCCAATATCGATGGGTTCAGGCAAATTGATCGTTCGCCGATCATGGCCGCCGGGATCACAAAAACGTGTTTCTCAGGCGCGCAACTCAGGCCACGAAAGGGCGTTGAAGTGTTGGGGGCGATCTGCCGTTCAACGAGACCACGTTCAACGGAGACGCATATGTCAATCAGGACGTTCAAGATCCTGGCTATTGCGGCCGCTCTCATCGCAAGCACTGTCGAAATGGTTGTGACGCGTCGCAGCATTCGACTGCGGCTCTCCCATCCTTCTCACGTTCCAGCACCAACGACGAAGGCAATCTTGTCATGACCATTCAGCGTATTCTCGATCGTAAAGGTGCCGAGGTGATCAAGATCTCCCCCTCAGCGACCGTAAAGAATGCTGCAGAAAGGATGCGCCTTCATCGGATCGCAGCTCTCGTTGTTGAAGGCGGAGATCCAATCGGCGGTATCATAACGGAACGCGATGTTGTCCGCGCTATCGCCGAATACGGAGAGCAAGCGCTCTTGATGGCTGTTCGGCAGGTAATGACCCAGGCGATAATCACTATTACTGCGGACGATAGCGTCACACGTGCAATGGGACTGACGACGCGTCACCGTATTCGACATTTGCCCGTTATTGCCGATGGCCGGCTAGCAGGCATCATTAGCATCGGCGATGTCGTCAAACATCGACTCGAAGACCTTGAGCTTGAATCAAATATTTTGCGCGATGCCTATATTGCCGCGCATTAAGGCCGGTTAGCGCAGTTTATTTGGGCGAGCGCTGGCATCGAGCCGAATCAAGATCGGCTACCGAGGACAACGTCCATCAGAACAAGCTCCCCTGCTCCGGCGCGACGGTGCGCCGCCGGCGCGGCTTGTTGGCTTCGGCAATTCGGCTCGGCCGCCCGCCGTCAACGCCGCCGGCGGTCGCTGCCACGTGTCCGTCCTCGAATTCGATGTCGAGCCGCATGCCCGGTGTGACCGCGGCAGCGGCGTGCAGCGGCCGGCCGGTCTCGCCACGAACGAGCGCAAAGCCGCGCGCGAGCACGCCGTGATACGACAATGCCGCGAGGAGCTTGCCGGCCTGATCGAGCCGCACGTCGCGGCGATCGATCACGGCGAGAATGGCGCGCTCGGCGCGTGCGGCCAGCGTCTCCACGCGCTCGCGGGCGCGGGCGACGCGCACACGCTGCGCCTCGGCGTTGGCACGCAGGCTTGCGGCGAGCCGTCCGGAGACCGCGGCGAAGCGATCGCGGCGGCGTTCGCGCGCCACCTGCATGCAGCGCTCGGCCCGCGCCGCGAAGGCGAGGACGCGCTCGCGGCCGCGCGTGATCGGCACCCGCAGGAGCGGCGGTGCGAGCCGGCCGACGACGCGCGCATAATCTGCACGGTGAAGCTGGGCGTTGGCGATCAGCGCGCGTGGCAAGCGTTCGGCTGAGCTATCGAGTCGCTGGCGCGGCAGGGCCAACAACGAATCGGCAGTGGGTAACGCGCGAGTTGCGGCGCGCAGTTCGGTGCGGCGATTCTCCTGGGCGCGGGCGAAGCAGGCCGGCAGCCGGCGCGCGAGCCCATCGATGCGCGTGATCAACTCGCCTTTGACCGGCACAGCCATTTCCGCCGCCGCGGTCGGCGTCGGCGCGCGGCGATCGGCGGCAAAATCGATGAGCGTGACGTCGGTCTCGTGGCCGACGGCGGAGATCAGCGGAATCATGCTGTCCGCTGCGGCCCGCACCACGATCTCCTCGTTGAACGACCACAGATCCTCGATCGAGCCGCCGCCACGCGCGACGATCAGCAGATCGGGCCGCGGGATTGCGCCGTCGAGCGGCAAGGCATTGAAGCCGTGGATGGCGGCGGCGATTTCCTCGGCGGCACCGTCGCCCTGGACGCGCACCGGCCAGACCAGGACCTGCCGCGGAAACCGGTCGGCGAGGCGATGAAGGATGTCGCGAATCACAGCGCCGGTCGGCGAGGTTACGACTCCGATGACGTCGGGGAGATACGGCAAGAGTTGTTTGCGCGCCTCGTCGAACAGGCCTTCGGCGGTCAGCTTGCGCTTGCGCTGTTCGAGGAGCGCCATCAGCGCCCCGACGCCCGCAGGCTCCAGCGCCTCGATGACGATCTGATAGGTGGACCGCCCCGGATAGGTCGTGAGGCGGCCGGTGGCGATGACCTCAAGACCCTCCTCGGGCCTGATGCGCATACGGCCGAGCGTCTTTTTCCAGATTATCGCATCGATGCGGGCGTTTTCGTCCTTCAGGGCGAAATAGGCGTGGCCGGAGGAATGCGGCCCGCGATAGCCCGAGATTTCGCCGCGCAGGCGCACGAATCCATACGCGTCCTCGACGGTGCGCTTGAGCGCCGCGGCGAGTTCCGACACGGTCCATTCCGGAATATTGAGCCGCGCTTCCTGCGGCGGGACGTCGAGATTGGTCATGGCCGGCGTTGTGATTGATATTGAGGGCGGCTGCAAGGCGTCGCGCGATCACGCGGCGGCGCGCAGCTTGCGACACACCGGCGCCATGCTACACCGTTTGTTGATCTTTTCGCTGCGGCGGAGCTCATGAACGTTCTCCTGATCGGCTCGGGCGGCCGCGAGCACGCGCTCGCCTGGAAACTCGCCGCGAGCCCGCTGGTGGATCGGCTCTATTGCGCGCCCGGGAACGCCGGGATTGCCCGGGAGGCCGAATGCGTCGCGCTCGATTCGGCTGACCATGCCGCGGTCGCGGCATTCTGCAAGGCGAATGCCGTCGAGTTCGTGGTGGTCGGTCCGGAAGTGCCGCTGGTCGCCGGCATCGTCGATGATCTCGAGGCTGCCGGCATCAAGGCGTTCGGGCCGACCCGTGCCGCGGCGGGCCTGGAAGGTTCGAAAGGTTTCACCAAGGACCTCTGCCGCGCCAATAATATTCCGACCGCCGCGTATGAGCGCTTCAGCGCGCTCGCTCCCGCCAAGGACTACGTCCGGCGCAAGGGCGCGCCGATCGTCGTCAAAGCGGATGGACTTGCGGCGGGCAAAGGCGTCGTCGTAGCCGCGACGGTCGGCGAGGCCGACGCCGCGCTCGATATGATTTTCGGCGGCGCCTCCGGCAAGGCCGACGGCCAGGCGGAGGTCGTCATCGAGGAATTCCTCGACGGCGAGGAGGCGTCGTTCTTCGTCCTCACCGATGGCGAGAATGCCGTGCCGCTCGCGACCGCCCAGGACCACAAGCGCGCCTTCGACGGCGATCAAGGTCCGAACACCGGCGGCATGGGCGCTTATTCGCCCGCGCCGGTGATGACGCCGGCGATGGAACAGCGCGCGCTTGACGAGATCGTGATGCCGACGCTCCGCGCCATGAAGGCCATGGGCTCGCCCTACAAAGGCGTGCTCTACGCCGGCTTGATGATCACGGACACCGGGCCAAAACTCATCGAATACAACGTCCGCTTCGGCGACCCTGAATGCCAGGTGCTGATGCTGCGCCTGATGTCGGATCTCTTGCCCGCGCTGCTTGCCGCGCGCGACGGCGTGCTCAAGAACTTCGCGCTGCGTTGGTATCCGCAGGTGGCGCTCGCGGTGGTGATGGCCGCCAAGGGCTATCCCGGAAGCTACGTTCGCGGAACGCCGATCGGCGGGCTCGACGAAGCGGGGGCCATCGAGGACGTCGAAATCTTCCACGCCGGAACGCGCGCCGACGGTCGCCGCATCCTTGCCGACGGCGGTCGTGTTCTCAACGTCTGTGCACTCGGCGATACCGTGGCCGCGGCACAGGCGCGTGCCTATCGAGCGGTCGATCGCATCGTCTGGCCCGAAGGTTTCTGCCGTCGCGACATCGGGCGCCGCGCCATCGAGCGCGAGCAAAATGCAGCGGCAGGCCGCTGAGCCTACGCGACGCTGCCGTCCGCGCTCCGCCGCAACACTTTGCCGGGCAGGGCTCCGGTGTGGACGGCGTCCTCGACGACGAGCGCGCCGTTGACGATAACCGTCGTCCGCTTGCCGCTCGGATAGCGGTGCGGATCGGCGTAAGTCGCGAGGTCCTTGAAGTCCGCCGGATCGAAGATCGCGATGTCGGCGCAAAAGCCGGGACGGATGAGCCCACGGTCCTTGAGCTTCAGGGCGCGCGCGGTCGCGCCGGTCATCTTGTGGATAGCGCTTTCGAGAGGCAGTGCCGCGAGCTTGCCGACATAGTGATCGATCACCCGGGGGAACGTGCCATAGAATTGCGGATGCGGCATGCCCTGGCTCACGGTGCCGTAGGTTGCGACGCAATTGCCGTCGGAGCCGACGAGCGCAAGCTCGGAGGCCACGATCGCGGTCACGTCATCTTCCGAGATCGAGGTGACGAGAACGCGCGTCGCGGCTTTATCCTCGATGAGATAATCGCACACGCAGTCGATCGGGTCCTGCCCGCGCTCAGCGGCAAGCGCCGCGAACGTGCGGCCGGCATGCTGCGGCAGATTGGGCGAGACCGAGATGCGCACGTTTTCCCAGGACGGAATGCGGCCCCAATTATTGAGCCCGTCGCGGGCGATGTCGGCGCGAAGGCGATCGCGCGCTTCGGCAAGCTTCAGCCGCTCCAGCATCGCAGGCACGCCGCCTTCGTGCGTCCATTGCGGCAACAGGTTCTTTAGCGGATTGCTGCCGGCCGTATAAGGATAAGCATCGCAATCAACGTCGAGGCCGCGCACGCGTGCCGCCGCGATCATGGCAAGGCCTTGCGCGGCCTTGCCCCAGTTGTTCACGCCGGAGCATTTGAAATGCACGATCTCCACATGCACGCCGCACGTCTCGGCAATCGCGATCGCCTCCGCCAGTGATTCGATGACGCGATCGGATTCATCGCGCAGATGGGTGAAATAGGCGGCGTTGTGCCGTTTGAGCACGTGGGCGAACGCCGTCATCTCATCGGGCTCGGCGTAGGAGCCGGGCGCGGTAAAAAGACCGGAGCTCATGCCGAGGGCGCCGGCATCGAGCCCCGCGGTCAACAGCGCAATCATGAGATCGAGTTCGGTCGCGCTCGGCACGCGTGCCTCCATACCCATCGCCATCAGCCGCAGCGTGTTGTGGCCGACCAGCATACCGGCATTCACGGACGTCGGCGGAAACGTCGCGAGATATTCGGCAAAGCCCATCTCGCGGAACGGGAGCCATGGCGCGCTCGGGCTCAGGTAATCGCGCAGCAGCTCCACTTTCCCCGGCAGCGCCGGCGCGACCGAAAAACCGCAATGGCCGATGATCTCGGTGGTGACGCCCTGGCGCACCTTGCTCTCGGCCTTGGGATTGATCGGCAGCGTGAAGTCCGAATGAGTCTTGATGTCGATGAAGCCGGGCGCAACGGCGAGGCCCGACGCGTCGATGATCTTGCGGGCGTCACGAGGCAGATCGGGCGCGACGGCGACGATGCGGCCATCGGTGATCGCCACATCGGATGCAATGCCGGAACTACCGCTGCCGTCGAACACACGGCCGCCCCTGATCAGGATATCGCTGGTCATGAGGATTTATGGGGCCGCGCCGCGTGCATGCCTGCAACGCGGAACAGCATTCGGTGGCTTGGTTGCAAGTGCGTAGAATTCATCCGATATCACCCAGCGTGAACGATTGAAAATCGCGGGCTACGCCCTATCGAGGAGTTCGAGCATGATCGACGTGCATTATTGGACCACGCCCAATGGCCACAAGGTGACGATTTTTCTCGAAGAGGCCGGTTTGCCGTACAAGATTTTCCCCGTGAACATTGGCAAGGGAGAACAGTTCGATTGCAAGTTTCTGGAAGTTTCGCCGAACAATCGCATTCCCGCCATTGTCGATCACGAACCGGCGGGCGGCGGCAAGCCGATTTCCGTATTCGAGTTGGGCGCGATCCTGCTCTACCTCGCTGAAAAGACCAAGAAGTTCATTTCGAGCGACCTGCGCGTCCGTGTGCAGACGCTCGAATGGCTATTCTGGCAGATGGGCAACCTCGGTCCCATGTCCGGCCAGAACAATCACTTCGGCCATTACGCGGTGGACAAGCTGCCCTATGCGATGGACCGCTATCGCAACGAGGTGAACCGGCTCTATGGCGTGCTCGACCGGCGCCTCGCCGACCGGCCTTATCTCGCGGGCGATTACTCGATCGCTGACATGGCGAGCTACCCGTGGGTCGTTCCCCATGAGCGCCAGGGCCAGAAGATCGCCGACTTCCCCCACGTCAAACGCTGGCTCGATGCCATCGCGGCGAGGCCTGCCGTGGTGCGCGCCTACGCGCTCGTCAAGGAGGTCAATCCGGGCCAGGGCGGCGTGAGGACGGCGGAGGAACGCGCGATCCTGTTCGGCCAGACCGCCGCGTCGGTGAAGGCTGCCGCCCGCTGACGCGGATCATCAGCAATATCGCAAATACGTCATCCGAAAAGAGAGAAGCCCCGGAGAGCAATCTCCGGGGCTTCTTTGTTGATACGAGCAACTGCTGCGTAGCGGTTGCGCGGTTAGTCCGAGTCCTTCTTCTCGGTCGCGCGCTTGAGCGCGGTGCCGAGGATGTCGCCGAGCGTCGCGCCCGAGTTCGAGGAGCCGTATTGGGCGATCGCCTCCTTCTCCTCGGCGACTTCGAGCGCCTTGATCGACACCGTCACCTTGTGGGCGCGGCGGTCGAACTGGGTGACGCGGGCGTCGACTTTCTCTCCGACCGCGAAACGCTCGGTGCGCTGTTCGGAGCGATCGCGCGCGAGCTCCGAGCGCTTGATGAAGGCCGCGAGGTCGGTACCGACGATCTTCACTTCGAGGCCGGACTCCTTCACCTCGACGATCTCGCAGGTCACGACCGCGCCCTTCTTGACGTCGCCCGCTTCCGCGAACGGATCGCCTTCGAGCTGCTTGATGCCGAGCGAGATGCGCTCCTTCTCGACGTCGACGTCGAGCACCTGGGCCCGTACCCTGTCGCCCTTCTTGAACTCGTCGATCATCTGCTCGCCTGGTCGCTTCCAGTCGAGGTCGGAGAGGTGGACCATGCCGTCCACATCGCCGTCGAGGCCGAGGAACAGGCCGAACTCGGTCTTGTTCTTGACCTCGCCTTCGACCACGCTGCCCGGCGGATACTTCTCGACGAAGACCTCCCACGGATTGCGCATGGTCTGCTTGAGGCCGAGCGAGATACGGCGCTTAACCGGATCGACCTCCAGCACCTGCACCTCGACTTCCTGCGACGTCGAGACGATCTTGCCGGGATGAACGTTCTTCTTCGTCCACGACATTTCGGAGACGTGGATCAGGCCTTCGATGCCAGGCTCGAGCTCCACGAATGCACCGTAATCGGTGATGTTGGTGACGCGGCCGGTGAAGCGGGCGCCGACCGGGAACTTGGCCTCGATGCCTTGCCACGGATCGGCCTGAAGCTGCTTCATGCCGAGCGAGATGCGGTGGGTTTCGTGGTTGATCTTGACGATCTTGACCTTCACCTGCTGGCCGATGTTGAGCACCTCGGACGGATGATTGACCCGCCGCCAGGCGATATCGGTGACGTGAAGGAGGCCGTCGATGCCTCCGAGGTCGACGAACGCGCCGTAGTCGGTGATGTTCTTGACCACCCCGTCGATGACCTGGCCCTCCTCGAGGTTCTGGACCAGTTCCTGGCGCTGCTCGGCACGGGTCTCTTCCAGGACCGTGCGGCGCGACACGACGATGTTGCCGCGGCGGCGATCCATCTTCAGAATCTGGAACGGCTGCTGGACGTTCATCAGCGGGGTGACGTCGCGGATCGGGCGAATGTCGACCTGGCTGCGCGGCAGGAAGGCCACCGCGCCGTCGAGATCGACGGTGAAGCCGCCCTTGACCTGGTTGAAGATGACGCCGTGGACCTTCTCGTTGCCCTGGAACGCCTTCTCAAGCTTGCCCCAGCTCTCCTCGCGCCGTGCCTTGTCACGCGACAGCACCGCCTCGCCGAGCGCATTCTCGACGCGCTCCAGGTAGACCTCGACGGTGTCGCCAATCTTCAGTTCATTGCCGCGGCCGGGCCCGGTGAATTCCCGCATCGGCACGCGGCCTTCGGTCTTCAATCCCACATCGATGACGGCGAGGTCCTTTTCGATCCCCACCACGGTCCCCTTGATGACGGACCCTTCCTGCAGGTTGCCGTGGGTGAACGAATCCTCCAGCAGGGCGGCAAAATCTTCGCGCGACGGCGCGGTAGCGGTAGCGAGAGCCATGAAATCTCCTGCGCGGCAGGCCGGCGGTTGGATTGAGGGCGTATCAAAAGCTTGACGCCGGAGGCCCCGCATGACCTCCGGCGGCTGCCGGATGGACCCGGCAGGCCGGCACGAAACCAAGCCATCGATACGATTTGCTAAAGTCGGCCGTCGCGACGCAGCCTGGGGCGGGCGTTCCTCCACATGCGAAGGCGAATTTGGTTGCGCCTTCGGCCCGCCCGGGCGGCTCCGCCTTCAAGGCGGCGGCCCGAACTCGGCTCGCATATAGCGAAAAGGCCGGCGGCTCGCAAGGTATTCGGCGCGGTCGCGCCGTCGTCAGGCGCCTGATCGAGCGCTCCGATGGGCCATTCAGCGCTGCCCTTTCCGACGGCGCTCGGCCTCGACGATCTCGACGGCAGCACGAAAGGCAGCCTCGATGTCGAGGTCGGACGTGTCGAGCAGGACGGCGTCGGCTGCGGGCTTGAGTGGCGCGACACCGCGTGCACTGTCGCGTGCGTCGCGGCGGCGAATGTCGGCGAGGACTTCGGCTTCGTCGGCCAGAGCGCCGCCGCGCCGCATTTCGAGAACGCGACGGTTGGCCCGCACCTCCGGCGTTGCGGTGACGAAAATCTTGGCGTCGGCGTTGGGGCAGATGACGGTGCCGATATCGCGCCCGTCCAGCACGGCGCCGGGCGGGGCGGCCGCGAAATCCTGCTGGAACCGCAGCAGCGCCGCGCGCACCTCCGGGATCGCCGACACGACCGACGCCGCTTCGCCGGCCGCGTGGCTTTTAAGCGCCGCCTCGTCAAACCGGGTCGGGTCGAGCGCGCGGGCCGCCGCCGCAGCCTGGCCCGGGTCCTCGAGCCGATGGCCGGCGTCAAGCACCGCTTTCGCAACGGCGCGATAGAGGAGGCCGGTATCGAGATGGCGCAGCCCATAATGGGCCGCGAGCCGTTTCGCCAGCGTGCCTTTGCCGGATGCTGCCGGCCCGTCGATGGCGATGATCATCCGAGATCGCCGCCGAGGCTGCGCATCAGGTCGGCGAAGCCAGGGAAGCTCGTCGCGATGAACGCGGCGTCGTCGACCGTGACCGGCTTTTCCGTGGCGAGGCCGAGCACCAGGGCCGACATCGCGATGCGATGGTCCATGTGGGTCACGACAAGTCCGCCGCCGGCAGGCCGGCCGCCGCCCGTGACGGCAAGATCATCGCCGGAAATCTCGACCGCGATGCCGTTCGCGCGCAGCATGTCCGCCGTCGCGGCGAGGCGGTCGGATTCTTTGACCCGCAGTTCCTTGAGCCCGCGCATCACCGTGGTGCCTTCCGCGAACGCCGCCGCCACGGCGAGGATCGGGTATTCGTCGATCATGGCGGGCGCGCGCTCCGCCGGCACCTCAACGGCGCGCAAGGCGGAGTGGCGGACCCGCAAGGCGGCCATGGCCTCGCCGCCGTCGTTGCGCTCCTCTTCCGTCGTGATCGCGGCGCCCATCTCGCGGAGCGTCGTGATCAACCCGGTGCGCAGCGGGTTGGTCATGACATCGGTCAGCACCACGTCGGAGCCCGGAACAATCAACGCGGCGACCATGGGGAACGCCGCCGAGGACGGGTCGGCGGGGACGGCGACCGTTGCGGGCACCAGCTCGGGCTGGCCGGTCAGCGTGATCCGCCGGCCATGGGGGCTCTCCGGTTCGCTCCGCACCGCGGCGCCGAAATGCGCCAGCATCAGCTCGGTATGGTCGCGGCTCGCCTCGGTCTCGATGACCGTGGTGGTGCCGGGCGCCGCGAGGCCGGCGAGCAGCACCGCCGACTTGATCTGCGCCGACGGCACGGGCGTCTGGTAGATGATCGGGAGGGGATCGCGGGCGCCGGCGAGCGTCAGCGGCAAGCGGCCGCCTTCGGCTTCGAAGACGACGCGGGCGCCCATCTGGGTGATGGGGTCGATGATGCGGCGCATCGGCCGCTTGCGCAGCGAGGCATCGCCATCGAAGGTCGCGGTGATCGGACAGCCGCTGACGGCCCCCATCACCAGCCGGCAGCCGGTGCCGGAATTGCCGAAATCGAGCGGCGCCGCCGGCGCGGCAAAGCCGGCGACGCCGACGCCGTCGACCGTCCAGGCGCCCTCGGCGATTCGGGTCACCACCGCGCCGAGCGCGCGCATGGCCTGGGCGGTGTTGAGCACGTCCTCGCCCTCCAGCAGCCCGGAAATGCGGGTCCTGCCGACGGCGAGCGCGCCCAGGATCAGGGCGCGGTGAGAAATCGATTTGTCGCCCGGCACCCGCGCGCGGCCGGTAAGCGGGTGGCTCCGCCGGGCTGTCAGTGGGGCAAGGGGCGAGGATGACTGCACGGGTCGTATCCGTTTGGCTGACGCGCGCGTCCTAACACGGGGAACCAGGGCCGGTCACGCCACGTTGGCGAGAGGCAAGGTCTTCTTGCGCAGGTCCTGCGCGGAAAGGGCTCACAGGTCTATTGACAGAGCCGCCGCGAACCGCCAAGGGGAGAACCGCTCTCAACGACCCTTAGAGGATTGCGCAACCGTGGCAAAGCCAGAGCTCGGTACGAAACGCCTATGTGCCCATTGCGGCGCCAAGTTCTATGACCTCAGCCATACCCCGATCACCTGCCCGAAATGCGGCACCATTTTCGAGGCCGTCGTCGCGCCCACGCGCGGCGGCCGGCCCGATGCCCGTGCTGCCCCGCGGGAAGTCGAGGCCGAACTGCCGGAGACCCAGGAGGCCGAGTTCGTGTCGCTCGAAGACGCCGACGCCGAGGCGCAGGGCAAGAAGAAGCCTGCCACGGTGGGGGCGGAGGGCGACGAAGATGTCGAACTCGAGGATGATGAAGGCATGGATGACGCCGCCTTCATCGAGGAGACCGAAGAGGAGGACACCGACGTCACCGAGATCATCGGCGGCGACATCGAGAACGAGGAGGAGAGGTGAGGCTCCGCCGCGGCTCTTGCCGCGCATCCTGAGGCTTTTGCCCTCGCCTCGCCGTGGGCGCGGCGAAACACTTGAGGTCTTGGTCAAGATGTGGTTTCACGGGGGCGCGGCGGCAGGCCGGACGGCGCCACCGTTGCGAGCCGACCGGCGCGGCCTTCCCGACACCGCGCAAAAAGGGGCCATAGCTCAGTTGGGAGAGCGCTTGAATGGCATTCAAGAGGTCGGGGGTTCGACTCCCCCTGGCTCCACCAATCCCGCGGCCGCGATCACAGCGAGACGTCTGGGGGCACCTCGTTCAGTGACCGCAACAGCGGCCGGTTCCCCCAGAACCGAAGGGCTGGGTCGTCTTGCTGAGCCAACCGAGGATGGCCACCTAAAATTAATTTCACGCGATAAACTTCACTAAATGCCGTCGGGCATGGCCTCATTGATTTTCAG
This sequence comes from uncultured Alphaproteobacteria bacterium, assembly GCA_963787675.1. Classification (GTDB taxonomy): domain Bacteria; phylum Pseudomonadota; class Alphaproteobacteria; order Rhizobiales; family Xanthobacteraceae; genus JAJPKK01. Next base: position 368,972 of record CAWBDV010000007.1, read on the forward strand.
TTGCAACCATCCAAGCAGGACGAGATTCCGAATGGCGCTCGCGACGGCTCCCATCTTGTCGTCTGTGCGCCAGGACTTCTTCCAGCCGAGAATGTAATCCTGTAAGTCCTGTTCGTTGAGCTCTGCGTTCTGCTTCGATTTTTTGAGCTGTCGGGCAGCAAAGAATACGGTCATGACCTCCTCGGCCTGCTCGGTGCTCTTAATCCGGCTAAACAAATCGACTGCCTTGCTAATTTTCTTCTGGTAGCGATTGATTTGATCTTTGAATTGACCCCGCTCCTCGAGGTATTGCGGGGCGACGCGAAGTGCGATCATGCGTCCAAGTTGCTGCTCATGTAGCCAGTTGCGATTCGCGAAGTCATGCAATGCCAGCTTCACTTCGCCTGAAAATGGGCCATAGCTGCCTTTGCCAAATTGGAACCCCGTTGGCACGCCCATTTCAGTTACGACGTAGCTGATCTTTTGAAAGATCGTGCGGCCCACCGGGTTCGCATAGGGCTGCGCCTCGAGCTCGCGAAGAATCTCCATGAGCACGACCCACTCCGGCTTTAGCTTCCTGTGCGTCCGTCCTCTCCCTTCCAGACTCATTTGCGAAGGTGCCGACAGGAACTCCTCCGTCAATTGCTGTTTGGGCGTTGAGTAAGGCGCGTAGACTTCGACATCGATCGGCAACTGGTGAAGCTTACGATAGGTCAGTGGCCCGATTTCAGACCACTCCAACCCTCCATTTCCGCAGCCAAGCGGGGGTAGCGCAATGCTCTGAATTTTCCACTCCGTGAAGTGAGCTACCAGATAGTCGAGCCCATGCTCGATATCCACTACTCGCGACGGAGATCGCCAATGGCCCTTGGTCGGAAAGTTTACAATTTGGAGGCCGGATAAATCCCGATAAAGGTAGGGCTCTCCGAGCCGTACGGTCTTTGCGTCGATACGCTGCTTGTAGTCTTCGAACATCGCAGGAAAGCGTAGTTTGAACTGCTCGGCCACGCCTTTGCCCATCACACCGACACAGTTCACCGTGTTCACCAGGGTTTGCGCCCGACTTTCGAACAAGTCTCCGATCAGAGCCCTGAACATCAGATGTTTCCCTCAGCGGAAGAATATCATAGCATCAGTCGTGACTGGCAGCGCCAGACCAAGAGCTTCGAGGCGTTTTTTCGCCGCATCGTCCACGACATAGGCGCCGGCAAGAAGTCCAGCATTGACCCATTGAGGGACTAGGACCTCTGCACATTTTTGGGAGCTGTGCCGGAAATAGGCGGCGGGGTTACCCGGATGCCGCCAATCGATAGCATAGATGGCGTCGAAGTCGAGCAGTCGCCACTGTCGCGGGTGCAGAAAACGCGCATAGTCGCTGGCAGCGTTCTGGTCCGAAAGGACGATCCCCTCGAGGTTCAGCACCTCAGTCGAGACGCGTAGCACGCAAAGGTTCGGCGCTTCTGCCCTTCGCTTGAACATCATTGGGTTGCGCGCGTGGAAATAGAGGTTTGCATACTGGTGAAGTTTCAGTCCCCCAGGCACCTGTTTCTGATCTCGCTTGTCTTGAACCGGCTGAAGCGCGACGGACTGATGTTGAATCTTTGCCGCGCGCTCGTATGACAGAATACCGTGATCCATTACTGACGGGAGGTTTGCCATAGGCATAATGCAATGGAGTTCAGTGACGCGCGGGTCCACGACTACGTACCTGCCCTCTCCATGCACTCCGCCTCCCTTGTGCGCAACTCGTTGGATACCAGCCTAAGTAGCGGCGTGTCGCGAGGAATCGGAACATCGATCGTATCGCGCTCATTTACCTATTGATGCTGCGGTAGCGGTGTGGCGAGGCGGTGGGGTTGCAAGTTTCTCTGCTCCAAATCGAAGCAGCCAAGATCATAGCGCACCAAGCTGACGAGCTAAAAATGCCACTTAGCGACGGCTTTTATTCCGAGCCGTTGGCCAGCGGGGGCGCCGGAGACATCGAACTTTTTTCGGCGTAGGCGATGCGGGCGCACGGGGTGACGAGGAGGTCGCGGTTGTAGGGAACGCGGACGTAGCACACCAAATCTCTGGTACTGAATTACGTCGCCTCAATCGGGTGTGTCCCGGCTGACGCACGATGGGTGCCAGTATTCGACATCGGTGCGGATGAAGCCCGCGAAAGCAGTGGGCGTCCTGGGTGCAGGTGCGGCACCTTCGCGTTCAAGCTGGGCTTGCATCGCAGGATCGTTGAGAGCGGCGACGACCGCCGCATTTAAGTCTTGCGGTGACCTCGACCGGAAGCTCGGCAGGACTGAGCAATCCGAACTAGAGCAAGTTCCGGCCTGATTGAATCGGGGGATTCCCCTTTGCTACCAAGTGCGCGAGTTTAACGTCATTGATTCGACTTTGGGAGGCGGTCGATGGCGAAGGCGTATTCTATGGATATGCGCCAACGGGTGATTGATCGGGTGGAAAGTGGTGGTTCGCGGCGGGAGGCAGCCGAACACTACGAAGTGAGCCCGAGTACCGCGGTGATCTGGGTGAAGTGCTTTCGCGAGACTGGCCGCTGTGCTGCCAAACCGCGTGGTGGGAGCACATCGCCGCTGGAGAAGCACGCGGACGTTTTGCTGGCGCTGATCGAAGTGGAGCCTGACCTGACGCTGGACGAGGTGATCTGCGCGATGCGTGAGAACAAGATTCCTGGCAGCCGCACAGCGGTCTGGCGGTTTTTTCAACGACACAAGATCACCTTCAAAAAAAAGCTTGCGGGCGGCCGAGCAGCAACGTGCGGACGTAGCCCGGGCACGCCGACACTGGATGCGCGAACAGGGCCTGTTCGATCCGGCCCGGCTGGTGTTCATCGATGAAACTTCGGCCAATACCAAGATGGTGCGGCTTTACGGCCGTTGCGCCCGCGGCGAGCGGCTGGTGGACCTTGAGCCACAAGGTCATTGGAAGACGATCACCTTCGTTGCCGCTCTGCGCCAGAATGGCATGACGGCGCCGTGTACAATCGACGGGGCAATGACTGGGAGGAGATTCTTGACCTACGTCGAGCGTTGTCTCGTCCCGACCCTCAAGCGTAATGACATCGTGATGCTCGACAATCTTCCAGCGCACAAGGCCGCCGGTATCCGCGAGGCCGTCGAAGCGCGCGGCGCGACGCTTCGCTATCTGCCCAAATATTCCCCCGACCTGAACCCGATCGAGATGCCCTTCAGCCAGATGAAGGCCTATCTGCGCAAGGCGGGCGAGCGCACAATTCCTCGACTGCGCCGTCGTATCGGATCGTTCGCCCGAAAGCTCACCGCCCGCCAAGCTGCCAATTATTTCAGGCACGCAGGCTATGCGTGAAATCGATCGGAATCCGCTCTAGGCTTCGGAAACGAAAACCGGGACCACCTCGCCGATGGCGGGAAGCTCCGGAGAGGCGGACTGTCGGCTTGCGCCAGTGACGCCGAATCCGCGGAGGTTGTCGGCGGGAACCTGGGAGTTCGGCAGATCAGCGCACCCGCGCATGGCTCTGATCTGCGGTGCGTTATCGCAATGGGAAGACATCGTCGTCGGATATGAAACCAGTCTTCATGCTGTCCCTCGTCGCCGGATCGGGGCCTCGACCTTCGGCAAAGGCACGCTCTTCCGCGCGCCGGCCGTGCATTATCCCTGGAAGGCCGTAATTTCCCTCAACACAACGCGGCTCGTAATAGAGCCTGTTCTTCTCGTCGCTCTGCTTGGTGAAGTCTTGCTTGGCGGTCCACGGCCGCGCCCACACCGTCGGGTCTTCAGCGGTGACGATGTATTCGAGCGATGTCGGCCCGATCCGTGTCCACCGCTCGACCAGATGCAAGTTTTCTCGTGAACCCTGGAAATCGGTTTTGGCACTGAAGTTCCTCACGTCGACTACGAGGGTATCGCCGTCCCAGCGACCGCGCGAGTCGCCGTACCACTGTCGGATGTGGTCCGGCAGATGGGGGCTCCCATTCATGACGATGTTACGTTGCCACCCTTGTCCCTGACCGACGTCGTAGAAGATCGCGATGCCGCCGGGAGTTTGCACGATCCGGCGGAAGCTGCCGTTGTTGGTTCCAAATTCGGGAAGCCCGCCGGTTAGGCAGCGCTCCGGCAACGAACTGTCCTCGGGACCGTCGTTCCGGTTCATGCGGGCGGTGTTATAGCGCAGAGCGAGTTCGGCGCGCCGCGGCGAAGGCGTGGGATCGTATTTCCCGCCCCGACAGGCCGGCTCTTCGTTCCTGCAGGTCTCGGTCGATTGCAACAAGGCGAGGCGAAACGCGCGATCAGCAACGGCAATCGTCTGAGCCTGCGGCGTCAGTGGCGGAATCCGGCCATTGCTCGGATCGACAATAAGCGACGTGCGCGTCCCGGCGCGTTTGAAGGATACAAACACGGTATTATAGGAGCCGGACACGTCGCGCTCCGTTCCGCGCTCGGCGCGCCTCTCTCGCGCGAGCAGTTCCGATCGCGCTGTATTGATCTCCGCGCGCTGTGCTTCGGTGAAAAACTCCTGGTTCGCGTACTGTGCGGGGCGTTGCAAGGGCGTGTCTGTTTCGTCAGTCCAAATTCCCTGCAGGTCGGGTTCGCCCCACGGTGTTTTCAGCGCCGGGGCTGGCGGAGCGCTGGAATTTGCGGGAGCCTGAGCCGAACCGCGTGACACGAACGTCAATGTGATTGCGCTGGCAGTTGCCGCGACAAGCATCAAGCCCGAAAACGTCTTGCGCATGACGGACCTCCCTTTACCTGCGATGTTACCGTTCGCCATAAATCCAGAACAGGTCTGGAAAGCGACATTTCCGCTTGGCGTGACCGATTTCTGCTAAATGTGTCGATACATGGAGATGGGGAGTGGACAGTGGCCTTCTTCAAAAAGGACCAGTTCCTGGAACGGAGCAGCAGTGGGGTATTCGATACGGACTGCAGGCCAAGTGTTGAAGGTTGTCACGCCGGTATTTATTGCTGTATGGGCTGTGGTTGAGAAATTGGCATAGCCGCTGGCGAGCCACTCGCGGCGTCTGATCATCACTCTCATTCACCTGAACAGGGGCCGATCCGCTGGCGGCTCATTGTGCTTCCGAACGAACGTGCGATCGACGATCGGATATCTTCGGCACCAAGTTCTGTTAAGCGATCGTAGGGAATGCGTTGCAGCGATGCATCCGACCGCCGCCGCCGCTTCGCCCGCGGATCAGCGGCCCCAATTTCCGGCACGATCAGGTGCCCATCCAACGCGGGCGAGGGTCGTGTGACAAATCGCAGTCGAGGGCGATGAACAATAGTGTGCGCGGTCCTGACCAATGCAGTGAGAAACACAAGCAGTCAGGAGAGCAAAATGAAAACGTCTTCGATCGTCATGGCCATCGCAGTTGTAGGAATGGCCGCATTTGCACCAGCGTCAGCATCCGCTCGTGGCTTCGGCGGCGGCCATGGTGGTGGTCATTTCGGCGGCGGCCAGTTCGGTGGCGGCCATTTCGGTGGCGGCCATTTCGGTGGCGGCCATTTCGGCGGTCATCACTTCGGTGGTGGTCACTTCGGACACTTCGGCGGTCACCGCTTCGGCGGCCACTTCGGCTGGGGCCATTGGGGTCACCGTTATGGCTACAACTGGGGTCACTACGGCCACCGCTGGAGCTACGGGAACCACTATCGATACGGAGGCTACGGAAGCTACTATCGGCCGTGCTACTACCGCTATTCATGTCAGCAGGTCGAGTATCCGGTCTACAACACCTCCGAGGACACTTATCCGGTTTATCAGCGGCCGGCCTATCCGTCGTATCGGCCGAGCTACCAGCCTCCCACTGAGGACTACGAGGCACCGCCGTCGTATCATCGGCCAATGTACCCGGCTTATCGTCCGCAGCCGAGGTATCCGGTCGCCGATTACGAGCAGCCGGAGGCTCCAGAGTATGAGGCGCCGCCTTCGTACGAGCAGCCCCCTCCGTTCCGAGGGCGCGGCAGCTGAGAGCAAAAGCGCCATGCTCACGGAAAGTGCGCGGAAGCGGTGCTTCCGCGCACAACACCGTTCCCTGACCCGGGTAGCAACCGCGCGCCATACCGCGCCAGATCGGCGACGCCATCGCAGTCTTCGCGAGTGCCGCGAGTCGGACCCGCGCCGCGACAGCCACCGGGAGCCCTCCCACTACCCCCTCGCGCCTACCGTCCTCGGCGGCGGCCGATGGCCCTCCTAATTTGGAATCGACTGAAACCCTGCCGCCATGGCCCGACCTTCAATTTTGGAGGAAGCTTCTGAGCACCCTTGATCGGCTCGGATGCTTGAGCTTCCGCAGCGCCTTCGCCTCGATCTGGCGGATGCGCTCGCGCGTCACGGAGAACTGGTGGCCGACCTCTTCGAGGGTGTGGTCGCCATTCGTACCGATGCCGAAGCGCATGCGCAGCACGCGCTCTTCGCGCGCCGTAAGCGAGGCTAGGGTCCGGGTCGTCATCTCGCGCAGGTTCGACTGGATCACGGCGTCGATCGGCAGCACCGCATTCTTGTCTTCGATTAAATCGCCGAAGCGGGAATCCTCCTCGTCGCCGATCGGGGTTTCGAGCGAGATCGGCTCCCTGGCTATCTTCAAGCTCTTGCGCACCTTCTCGAGCGGCATGTGGAGCTTCTCGGCGAGCTCCTCGGGCGTCGGCTCGCGGCCGATCTCGTGGAGTATCTGGCGGCGCGCGCGCACGATTTTGTTTACCACCTCGATCATGTGCACCGGGACACGAATGGTACGCGACTGGTCGCAGAGCGAGCGGGTAACCGCCTGGCGGACCCACCACGTGGCGTAGGTCGAGAACTTGTAGCCGCGGCGGTACTCGAACTTGTCGACCGCCTTCATCAGGCCGATGTTGCCTTCCTGGATGAGGTCGAGGAACTGCAGGCCGCGGTTGGTGTATTTCTTGGCGATGGAGATGACGAGGCGCAGGTTCGCCTCCACCATCTCCTTCTTGGCCTGGCGCGCCTCGCGCTCGCCCTTCTGCACCATCTGCACGATCTTGCGGAACTCGAGGATTTCGAGCCCGGTCTCGCCGGCGAGCGTGTGAATATGCGAGCGCATATCCTTGATGCGGTCCTTGTCGCGGGCGACGAGGTTCTTCCAGCCCCTGGCGGAGAGCTTGGAGACGCGGTTGAGCCAGCGCGGATCGAGCTCCGAGCCGACATAGTTCCGCAGGAAGTCCTCGCGCGCGACGCCGTGGCTTTCGGCAAGCCGCATCATGCGGCCCTCGTAGCCGACGAGGCGCTTGTTGATGTCGTAGAGCTGCTCGACCAGCGAATCGATGCGCGCCTGGTTGAGCCGCAGCGACTTCACCTCGGCGATGATCTCGTCCTTGAGCTTCTTGTACTTGCGCTCCTGGGCCGGCGTCAGCGACTGGTTCTTGAGCTTGTTCTCGATGTCCTGGTCCTGCAGCCGGCGCAGCCGCTTGTAGCTGTCGGCGACCTTGTCGAAGGTCTCCAGCACCTTGGGCTTGAGCTCGGCTTCGATCGCGGCGAGCGACATGGAATTCTCCATGTCGTCTTCGTCGAGTTCGCCCTCCGGCGGCTCGGTCGGCTCCTCGCCCTCGGCACCGACCTCAGGCTTGGGGCGGAACGGCGTCGGCGCTGCAGGCGCGGTTGCCGGCGCCACGGTCTGCGGCGGCTGCGCGCCGTCCACCGCCTGGCCGTCGCCGTTCGGCATCACCGGCACGCCCTTGGCGTCGGGCCCGGCATAGGTTGCTTCGAGATCGATGATGTCGCGCAGGAAAACCTTGCCGTCGTTCAGCTCATCGCGCCAGATGATGATGGCCTGGAAGGTCAGCGGGCTTTCGCACAGGCCTGCGATCATGGCCTCGCGGCCGGCCTCGATGCGCTTCGCGATCGCGATTTCACCCTCGCGCGACAGCAGCTCGACCGAACCCATCTCGCGCAGATACATGCGGACCGGATCGTCGGTGCGCTCGCCGGGCTCGGACTTCTTGGTCTCGGCCGGCGTCTGGCTGCGGACCTCGACGAGTTCGCCCTCGGGCTCTTCCTCCTCGGCCTCCTCGCGCGCTTCCTCCGCGGTTTCCTCGGCTTCGGTCTCCTCGGTCTCGACGACGTTGATGCCCATCTCGTTGAGCATGGCGAAGACATCCTCGATCTGATCGGAGGTGACTTCCTCGGACGGAAGCGCCGCGTTGACTTGGCTGCGGGTGACGTAGCCGCGTTTCTTGGCGCTGCGGATCAATTTTTTGACGGCGTCGTCCCAGGGGTCGGCCGGCGGGCTGTCCGGCGAAATCTCGGTACTGTCGTTCTTCGCAGCTTCTTCCTCCTGTTTCGTCGCGCTGGTCTTGCTTGAGGCTACGAACTCGTGCCGTTTCATTGGATCACCTCGCCGGGCCTGGCCGCATCCGTTTTGAAAATTATGGAGTACCGACGAGCGGGCCACCTGCACGCGCCGACTGATCCAAATTGTCCTCTGATTCCAAGTCACGGGGATCGTTCGCCCGCGCATGCGGTAACCTAACACACTTGGAGCGAAAGGGGGCCGAAGACAAGGGTTGCCGACCTGGCGACAAGACGATTGGTTCCGGGATTGCTTGACGGGGTTATGTCGCCGACGACGGTGGATTCCGGTAGTGGAGCCAGTCCCCGGTATCGACCTTAGGGCGCGGATGCGGATTGAAGGCCTATGGAGTGGTCTGCTCACGCGCAAAGGGCGCTCATGGCGGTGAGAGCTGACCTTCAAGGCACCATGCTCGCAACGCGTCCCAAGCACAGTGGCTTCGACCCGTAGATTGGAAAGTCTCCTGTTATTGAGATCAACGCTGGACGATGTAAGGTGCCAAGCGCCTGCGCAGCTCTGATACCCGTCCCGGGTCCGTCACGAGCCCGCGGTAGCCGCGGTCGATATTGTAATCGGCGAGCGGCTTGAAACCGGATGGTGGCGGCACGTCCGAACGCGCCGAGAAGGCGCCGGAGCGAGCTTGCTGCTCCTTGGCGAGAAACCAGCTGAGGTAGAGCTTGGCCGCGTTCGGATGCGGCGCATCCTTGAAGATTCCTCCTCCAACGAGGAAGATCGGCGTCGCGTCCATTTCCGAAAATAGGCCGGTGATCGGCTTGCCGGCGCGCATCAGCTGCCAGGTGGTCGTGGTGGAGTCGAAGCTCGCCAGCTTGTCGCCGGACGCGATCGCGTTAGAAACCCCGGCGTGACCGTTGACGTACGCCGGTTTGTGCGCCGCGTACTTTTCCAGGTACTCCCAGCCGTACTTCTGCACGATCGACGCGAACGCCGCGAGCGCCGCATCGTCCTCTGTCGGATCGGTGGTGATGAGCCTGCCAGCAAATTGCGGCTTTAGAAAATCGAGCGCCGATTTCGGCGCATCGGCGCCGGACACGAGCTGCGTGTTGATGGCGTAGGTGATGGGGTTGATGCTGACTGTGACGAAGGCGCCATCCTCGTCCTTGTACGCCTCATCGATCACCTCCCAGCCCGGCGGCTTGAACGCCATCATAGTTCCCGCCTTCTTCCATCTGGCGAAGTCTTCGATGGTTTGCAGGATTGCGAGATCCGTCTCGATCTTGCCGGCTGCGAGTTGGGCATCGATCTTCTTGTTGAGCACGGGGCTCAAGCCCCCCGTGAAGTTCACCGTTACGCCTGGGAATGTCTGCTCGAACTCCTTGATCCAACGGTCGTGGGAGGCGGTTGGGCCGGCGCCGTAAAGCGCCACCGTCTTCTCGTTCTTCGCCTGTTGATAGAACTCATCCGCTGTTTGCGCGCTGATCGGCGCCGCGCCGACGACGGAGGTGATTGCGACGACTGCTATGCTTCGTACCACGACCACGGCGGACTCCTCCTAAGGCGAAGATGTTCGGCTGGTGTCTGCCGCGACGCATACCGTCAGCGTATGAATGACGGGGCTTTATCTCCTGCCGCGATCCGGCTTGCCGAACACGCGATCAAAAACGCGGAGCTTCTGATGGCTGAACTCTTCAAGGTCTCGCCGGCTCCATGGCGGCTTTCTTGAGCAGATCCGCGTTAGCCGGATCGACCATGAACTTTATCAATGCTCTTGCCTCCTCCGGATGTTTCGAAGCAGCAAGCAACCCGACGCCCATCGCGCCGTACTCCATCAACTCACGAGGCAGAGGTCCGAGATAGACGGTCCCCGGATAGGGCTGGATCACGTTGGTCTGCTGAATGCCTATCTCGACCTCTCCGTCAGCAACGGCTGCGGCGACGAGCCGTCCCTGGATGATTTTGATCTTGTCTTTGATTTGATCGTAAATGCCGAGCCTTTGAAATAAGCGGGTATTGAACGGGCCGGTGCCAGCATTGGTGTGACCTATCGACTTTGCTTGAAGCATTGCCCGCTTGAACGCCTCGGGTGTGCTGATGTCAGGCCTCGGCGCGCCTTCTTTCACCGCGACCCCGTTGCCCACCCGCGCGAATTCGACGACGCTGTCGGGTACAACCTTTCCGCTTTTGATGAAGGGCTGGAATTGCGCGAGTCCGAGCGACGTCAGGTCGCCCGATTCACCGGAATTGATCTTCTCGTTCAGGGCTGCCCCCGCCTGGAAGCTAACCTCGACCTTATTCCCGGTCGCTTTCGCAAAAGCCGCTGCCAGTTCGCGCACTCCGGATTCCGTGGCTTGGTTGAGATAGATGACCAGGTCGGCGGCAATCGCCGATTGCGATAAGGCCATCGCGAGCATCGCAGTGAATGCGAATTTCTTGAGTACCATGACAACCCCCAATTGACCGGTTATTTTCGAATGACGGGAAAGGCGCCGGGGTGACGATTGAACGATGCAGCCGTCTCCTCGCACAAGTGGCCAGCGCTCCCGGCCGCTGGTGAGCCCTCGCCGCATCCGAGTGCGAACCAAAACCGCATCCCAATTTCTGGAGTTGGCCCAGGGCTGCCTACTTTGACATGATGAGACCCTTGTTCCTTCACAGGAAGCCCATCTTCGGCCATCGCGGTTAAACGGACACGTTTCGGGGGAGACCTTACTCCAATCGCGCGCCTCGCACATCATCGTGGCAGGGGCTTCTGGATCCCGGCCCGGCAACGACCCCCACCTCTACCTTTTCGCCGCCCGACGGCCTTTGCGCGCCGCCTTTGCCATCCGCTTCGTCGCAGTCGTTTTCGATTTTGCGGCGATGGCGAAATGTTCCAGCTTTTTGCCCGACTTCATCGCGGCGGCCAGCCAGCGCGGCTTCAGACCGCGGCCGGCCCAGGTTTCGGCGGGATTAGCGGGATTGCGATATTTCGGCGCTACTTTTCCGCGCGGTGCGCCGCGCATTCCTTTCACCCGAATGGTGCCGGTCGAATTTATTCGCGAAAGGCTGCTAAGCTTTGCTTCGAGCGAACGCCGTTCCTCAGTAACTCTGGCGCTCAAAGCTGCGTCGATGCGGCTCTTGAGATCTGAAAGCTTTTCAATCGACATCGATTTGAGATTTACCTGGCCAACCATAGTGTCTTGTCCTCTGTTGTGCACGGATCGCCTCATCCGAGGCCAAATCCGCGCGCGGGAAGGCGCTATATAGAGATCTACAGCCGGTCAGGCAATTATCGTGAGAAAGTTGAAAGTTGCCCTGCAGCCGTTTGTTGAATGGTGCCTGTTCTGACGAAGAGAAATCAGAAAGAAACAAAATGATCGCGGAGGTGCATTAGAGCGCATCGATGAATACGCCTAAGCAGCGCCACACGGCGGGAACCGAGACAGCGGGGCGCGCAGAAGGACGCCTGAAGATTCGTGCTCCGATGATCCATTGCACGACGAAAGGGTGGTTCAAACCTGGCGCCGGAAAGACCGAATGGTTCAAAGACCACAAACATGGGCCCAAAATGGTCGTGGTCCCGGCGGGTGAGTTCCTGATGGGATCGCCGGATTCCGAGAGCGGCCGCTATGATAATGAGGGACCGCAACACACGGGCAAATTTGCGCAGCCATTTAGTGTCGGCCGCTATGCCGTTACACGCGGTCAGTTCGCTGCCTTCATGACGGCGACAAACTACAAGCTCGAAGGCGGCGCGCTGACGTGGACGGGGACCAAATGGATCGTCGATCCATCGTTGTCATGGCGCAATCCCGGCTTCCGCCAAGGCGACGATCATCCGGTGGTATGCGTCAACTGGAATGATGCCAACGCCTATATCGCCTGGTTATCGAAGTTGACAGGGCAATCCTACGATCTTCTCAGCGAGGCTGAGTGGGAATACGTCGCCCGCGCCGGCACCACGACGCCGTACTGGTGGGGTTCTTCGATCACTCCGGCGCAAGCCAATTACTACGGCTACAAAGGCTTTCCGGCGCTGGGCCAAGTGCGCAAGTCGACGATGCCCGTTGGCCATTTCGAGGCTAATCCCTGGGGTCTTTATAACGTGCACGGCAATGTCTCGGAGTGGTGCCGGGACATTTGGCATGAGAATTACGATGGGGCACCCACGGATGGCTCGGCTTGGGTTGATTCCGGCGATCCAAGTGCTCGGGCTATTCGCGGCGGTTCCTGGTATCTCTTTCGTGAATTCCTCCGTTCCGCTTACCGAAATAAATATCCCGTCGACCATCGAAATCACTATCTCGGCTTCCGCGTCCGGCGGACACTGTTCCCTTAGCTTCGGTTCTCTTTAGGTCGTGTCGCCGCCGCAGCTCTCAGAGGAATGGTGCACCTCAGATCGAGGAGCTAAGCCATCATCATCAGCGGCGGCTGCACGCCGGCGGCCGCCTCGATGCGCCGAAGAGTCCATGCTGAAAAACATTGCTCACGCCGGCGCCGGCTGTTCACCAGAGCCCCGGCACAAGCCGAAATCGGATCCGCCGGGCATAGTCAGCGTAGCCGTCGAGCGCGGCGCGCAGCAGAGTGTCCTCGCGGCGTGTCCGAAAGACCAGGATTGCGCTCGCCCAGGCCGCCGGAACCAGGGCCCACCACGATCCCAGCGCCAGCGCGAGACCGGCGAATATCAAAAGCGCACCGAAATAACCGGGGTGGCGGACGATTGCGTAGGGTCCGGACTTGACGACGCGCTGACCGCGCTCCCGCTGGAGGCGCACGCCCGGCTCAAAGAACGGGTTGACCGCCTGGGCCCACGTGGTGACGGCGAAGCCGGCGATGATCAGGACATAGCCCAGGATCACGATGGAGAGCGGGACGCGGGACCACGACAATCTGCCGGCATCGAGGGTCGCAAGCGGAATCTCGGCAATCATGGCGGGCAGTATCAGTAAAAGCAGGAATCCGGTCCCAGCGTTCCGTGCCGGGTTGGACGCGGCTGCGCGCGCGATAAATGGCGGGGTTCACGCGCGCCAAGATCAACGCCGACGCGCCATAGACGACAAAAACGAAGCCGATGAAGAACCAGCCAGGCCTCCAGTCGAGGCGACCGACGGGGAGAAACACCAGCGCGACCAGAGCCAGCGGCAGACCTATAGCGTAGGAGATCGCAGCCGTTCGGGACATGGGTTCGGGTTCGGTGACAGTCATTCGTCCGATTTCCCTGCTAGCCCAAGTCGGCCGAAGGCAATTCGGCCGACCGCGTTCGGTGCAATCAGCGTGATTATCTGCGGCCTCCGCGGGCCTATTCGCCGGCGCTCTTACACCTCAAGGCGCATCAATGTGCGTGCGAGATGTCGAGCGCCCCGGTGGCACCGAGCACCGGTGAGGAGATCGGGACGGACGTCGCATCGTACAGATAGATGCTGTCGTACCGATGGCGAATTCGCTCAGGGTCCCATTGCTGGCTGATGTAAGCGACGCCGGTGTGGGAATCGACGAGGGCCTCATTGTGAAATGTTGCGGCCATGTTGCCGGACCGCTTGACGACGTCTGTTGTTCGCTCCCGGCGCGCCGTTTCATAGACCTGGAGCGCCGCGACCGGGTCGTGCGACCACTGCTCAATGCACCGGCCGAGAACGTAGCCATCCTCGATGGCCATGTTGGCGCCTTGCCCAAGGAACGGCAGCATCGCGTGGCAAGCGTCGCCAAGAAGGCTGACACGCCCTACCGACCATCGTGGAAGCGGTTCGCGCAGGAACAGCCCCCACTTGTAGAACTGGTCGACGCTGCCGATGATCGAAAGGAGGTCCTGGTGCCAGCCGACGAAGTCTCGCAGGCATTCGTCGTGTGATCCGGGATGCACCCACGATTCGAGCTGCCAATCGTCGCGCTCGACCTCGCCCACCATGTTCAGCAGCGCACCGCGGCGGACCGGGTAGCACGTCACATGACCTCGCGGCCCGAGCCACTGCGTCGCGATCGGGCGGCGCAGATGCTCGGGCAGGCGTTCGATGGGGGCCAGGCCTCGCCATGCCAGGATGCCGGTGAACTTGGGTTCGGCGGGGCCGAACAGGCGTCGGCGAATCGTGGAGTGCAGTCCATCCGCGCCGATGAGGATGTCGCCTGTGGCATGCGCACCATCTTCCAAATGCAGGCGAACACTCGACTCGTCCTGCTCAAAGTCGGTGCAACGTGCGCAAAGGTGGATCGAATCCGGCTTATGCCGCCGAACGGCATTCACCAGCATGGCGTGCAGGTCGCCGCGATGCATGAGATACATGGGCGAGCCAAACCGCTCGGTCGATGTGCCAGCGGCCGGGTCAAACAGCGACCAGGTTTGTCCTGTGCTCCACAGCCGGACCACTTTGTCGCCGGTCTCCACTCCCTCGCGCCGCACCGCGGGCTCAAGACCAAGCGCAAACAGAACCCGCGTTCCGTTCGGCGAGAGCTGAAGTCCCGCGCCGACCTCGCGCAGCTCGGACGCCTGCTCGTAGAGATCGCAATCGATGCCGCGTTGAAGCAAGGCCAACGCGGCGGTCAATCCGCCAATGCCGGCCCCGGCTATCAATACCCGCGGCGTAGTCCGGCTCATTCCCAGTCAGTCCTCAGTATTGTGCTCTCTGCAGGCGGCGCCTTGGCACCGTTTGCGTCCCGGAACCATCATTCGTTCACTTTGATCTGGGCTTCGCGAATGACCGAGGCCCATCGGGCCTTCTCGCGCTGGATGAAGGCCGCCATGTCGGCCGGCGAACTTCCGACCGCCTCGATGCCGCCCATGTCTGCCATCCTCTGCCGCACATCCGCGTGATTGACCACCTCGGCGACCGCGGCCGAGATTTTCTCGCGCAACGCGATCGGCGTCCTCGGGGGTGCGTAGACCGCAAACCACGTCTCGGAAATGAGGTCCGGATAGACTTCAGGAAAGGCCGGGACACCGGGTAGCGCGGGGTTCCGTTTCTTCGCCGCCACGCCCAGCACACGCAAGCGGCCGGCGCGAACGTGTTCGATGGCGGTGCTGATGTCGACGAAGATCATATCCACCTGGCCAGCGACGAGGTCGGTCATGGCGAGCGCCACACCGCGATAAGGCACCTTGGTGAAGCTCACCCCCGCCTTGTGCTGGAACATTTCCGCGGTGAGATGCGGCACGCCGCCGTCACCCGCCGAGGCGTAGTTGAGCTTGCCTGGATTTGCCTTCGCATAGGCAACGAACGCGGCCAAGTCGTTCGCCGGCACGCTCGGATGAATCACGTGGACCAGCGGATTAGTGGCAATCTCCGATACGGGCTCGAGTGCCTCCGGGTCGAGGGTGCGATTTGGATAAAGCAGCTTCTGCACGATCACCGGCGAGCCTGGACCGACGAGGAGCGTATAGCCGTCCGGCACTGCCTGCAGCACAGCTTCAATGCCGATCACGTTGCCGGCGCCGGGTCTGTTCTCGACCACGACAGGCTGCCCCCACTTGGCACGCAGCTGTTCTGCGATGATGCGAGCCATGGCATCGACGCTGCCACCGGGCGGCACCGGACAGATGAAGCGGATCGGGCGGCTCGGATAATCATCGGCCCGCGCTAGCGCCGGCGCTAACAGGGCTAATCCGATGCCCGCGATAACGCGACGCCTCGTCGCTTCAAGACGCTGGAGATTCATCGCGCGCTTCTCGATTCAGCGACCTGCCGCACGCAACTCGGCCGGGACGAGTCGTCCTTCTTTCACGATGAGCTGATTGTCGAGATAGAGGTCGCAATTGCGCAGCGGCAGATCCAGGTGACACCCGGTGTCGTTGGTGCCGCCGAGCTCGGCATTGGGGCCCGTCGAGAACAATACGTTGCCGTAGAACGAGCGTCCGTCAACGCCGTTGGTGAAGGCGCCGAGGGGATTCGTGGCCATGAAATCCCATTGGGCTTTCTCGTCCATCCCCCATCCGATGTGCGAGACCGCGTAGGCGCGGGGATCGTCGTAGCGCGCCATGAATGAACGCAGCAATTCGCCGTCCAAGTGATCGCCTTCGATCTTCGTCACCATCCCTTGCTCAATCGTCATGCGGATGGGGTTGGAAAGGTAGCGCTTGAACGGGAATATGATGTCCCCTGTATTGAGCACAACGACGCCGTCGATCTTGGTGTCGTTGCCGCCCGTGTAGAGAAATCCGCCTGGCAAGTTGTCCCAGCGCCCGGGTTCGTCGGTGAAGCCGTACTGGGTGATGATGGGGTACTGGCCAAGCTCATAACGGATGTCCGTCCCGGCCGGCGAGGTGATGCGCAGCTCGCGTGCGGACGTGAGCATCTTCTCGCCGGCTTCGACACGCCGGCGTAGCGCCTCGGTCGGAAACATCCGGCGGATGACGTCAGGCGTCTCGCGCGACATGAGGATGCGCGCCCCAGCCTGCTGAATCTCCTTTTGCTCGGCCGACCACAGCAGGCCGACGAAATCGATGACCATGTCGGCCGACTTGAGCGCGTCGACCGCCGGGCGATTCCCGGTGAGGGAGGTCTGCTTTGTCTTTACTCCGGGCGCGGGCGGCCTGCGGCGCAGGTTTACCTGCATCGCGTGCGCTCCCCGTATTTCTGCGGCTGTGAGGTAGGCATCGACATCGGATGAACGATCGCCGCCTTCCGTCAGGACTGCAAGAACTTCACCCTGCTTCACCTTGCAAAGGTCAAGCACTGATCCGTAGAGCTTCACAAGATCAGAATTGTCGCTCATCGGTCTCTCCACCTGCGCGCCACCCGGTCACCGCCGAGCGTAAGCCAGCCCGGTGATTATCCAATGCATATTGCGTACCGACATCAAGATTTTCTTGTTGGTCCGGCGTCGCTCGGCTTAAACCCGGTGGTTGTACCGGCGCTGAGCCAGCACTTTGTAGGCGACTGAACGAACGGTCGCGAACCGTTTGCAATCGTTACATCGTGCACGTGGTCGTGCACCCTTCGTGACATCGCCGCGTCTGCGCGAAATCTTACATCGACGGGCGTTTCGCCGGCTCCCAGCCAACTACGGGATTTTTGCCGCGCCGGTTCGTCTCGAACATGCTATCTAATCTCAATTATGAGACGACGCAGATGAAGAAGACCGGCTTGAGCGAGATCGGCCGCCGCCTGAAGGCACACCGGATCGGGCAAGGACAGACGGCCGATGAAATAGCAGAGAAGCTCGGCATTTCACGCGCCGCGGTCTACCGCATTGAGAGCGGTGAGCTGGTGAAGATCGAGACCCTCGAGCGGTTGGCCGCGGAGCTGCGCACCTCGCTGGCGTCGCTCCTCGGCGTCGGCATCGAATATTACTCGAATGCCGTCAGCTATTTCGAGCGCATGCGCCAGCTTGAGGAACAGTCGGATCAGGTCGTCGCGCACTTTCCGCCGATCTCGTATCTGCTCACATCGGACGAGTACGCAGTTCACCTCAAGAAAATGCTGGTGGAATCGCTGCCGTCCTATGTGGAGAGTCCAAAAAAAGCGCTGCGGGAGATCGATGCCGTCATTGCCATTCTCGATGAGCGCAAGAAGACGCGCCGGCTTCGGCGATTGAGCGTCGTGAACCTGGTCACGATTCCTGAGATCGAGCGATGGCTGAAGCTCGGGGTCGTGGGGCGTTTCGATTTGCCGGAGAGCGAGGTCACGATGCGGCGTCGCGCGGCGCGGGCCGAGGTCGAGAATTTGATGAATCTCGTTGGCGAGGAGCCAATGGGCGTCCAGATTGCGCTTCTCGACCACACCTTGCCGAACATTACGTTCCAGCTGTTTCGCAACAAGGAGCGGACCTTGCTCGGCTTGAGCCCCTTCCGGCTGGGCGGCGAATTGCCGAATATCCGGCTCGGGCTCGCCATGGTTACATCTGAGCCGCAAGCTGTCGAACTTTACGAACGGCTCGCCGAGGATCTTTGGCGCCATGCGCACAAGGGCAACGATGCGGTGAAATTATTGCGCGCGGCGCTCGATCGCTCGGGCATCAAGCCCGCAGGACGGACGACGCGCCGGGTTCAGAGGCATCAAAACGGCCAGCGCGCACCTAGCCGGTAACGCGCGACTCTCTCGCGATCCGGCCGCCATGGCGTGCTGACCATCCAGCAGGATCGCGGAGGAAGTTTTCGATTATCGCCCGATCTTCAACGGCAAGAGCAGAGTGATCCTGCAAAATGTCGGCCCAGGTCGCCAGCGCGTGCAACGCAACGCCGGCGTTGTTCAGTCGTTCGACCGCGCCGGGAAAAGCGTTGTTGAAAAAGATCGTCAGCGCATGCTCGACAACGGCGCCGGCGGATCGCAATCCACGGACAAAGGCGAGCTTGCTGGTACCGTCCGTGGTCAAGTCGTCGATCAACAAAACCCGCAATCCCTCGACGGAGCCACCCTCGACCTGTGCGTTGCGTCCGATGCCAAGCGGGCGTTTGCGCACGTAGCGCAGGGAAACGCGAGATCTCTCAGCCAGCAAGGTCGCGAAAGGGATGCCCGCGGTTTCGGCGCCTGCAAATGCGTCAAAAGCGTTCCAAGGCGCGGCCGCCAAATACTCGGCGGCAAGTTCGGTGATCGCGCCGCGCACACTGTGCTCGCCGATCAGGACACGGCAGTCGACATAGACTGGGCTAGCCCACCCGGCCGCGAGAATAAACGGTTGCTGCCGACTGATATGGATCGCGCCGGCATCAAGGAGCAGGCTTGCGACGCGTCGCCCTAATCCGGTCGCTTCCGAACCCATGATCACCCGTCTCCGATTGGCCTCGTTCAATCCGCTACGCCATGAATGACTACGCCTATCATGGCGGGTCGTTCAGCGAGTTTCATGCGGACGCCTCCTGCAACGCGGCCGACATGACGGCAACGCCGGCAACGAAGTCGTCGATCGCCATCGCCTCATCTGGATTGTGCGAGCCGTGCTCGTTGCGAACGAAGATCATCGCGGACGGAATTCCTTGATTGGCGAAGACCGCGGCGTCGTGCCCAGCCCCGCTCGGCAGTTCTTCGTCCGGCAGGCCAAGTGCGCGCACGGTCGCTCGCAGCCGGCTGATCCAGCCAGGATCCATGACAGCAGGAGGCGATTCCAGCCGACGATCGAGCTCAAAAGTGACACCGCGCTCCTCGCCGATCAGGCGACATTCGGAGAGGAAAAGGTCGTAGAACGCTTCGAGGGTGTCCTTGCTCTGGCTCCGCAATTCGAAGCTGAACCGCAGCCGCCCCGGAATGCGGGCAATTGCGTGTTCGCGCGGATCGGTGCCGATAACCCCCGTCGTAATGACGAGATCGCGGCCACGTTCAAGCAACGTGCGCCAGTGATGATCGAGATGCGAAATCAGTTCCGAAGTGGCAAACATCGCGTCATGACGGAGCCAGCGTGGGACTGCGCCAGAATGGCCCGCCTCGCCGACGCATTCGACCACGCGATGGCGAATATTGCCGCGAATTCCTGTGACGATGCCGAGCGGCAAATCGCGTGCGACCAGGACGGGGCCCTGCTCGATATGCAGTTCGACCCATGCGGCGATGCTTGCAGTGTCGAGGAGCGGCTCTCCCTTTTCGATTCGGTCGACGTCGGCGCCAACCGCGCGCATGCATTCGCCCAGCGTGAGTTCCGCGTTCGTGTCCCTTGTCGCCAAATCCGCCGCAGTGAGAAGACCGAAGAGCGCGCTCGACCCCATATAGGCCTTTCCGAACCGCGCGCTTTCCTCGCCGCGCAATCCGAAAAGCTTCAATGTACGCCGCGGCTGAAATTTACTTTCCTTGAAGCCGGCAAGCACTGCCAGTCCGGCGACTACGCCCGCGGCCCCGTCAAAATTGCCGCCGCGCGGAACCGAGTCGAGATGCGATCCGCAGGCAATGTAAGGCAGCCGCGGTTCGCTGCCTTCGAGGGTCACGACCAGATTGGCACCCGCGTCGCGTTCCGTGCGGAGGCCCAGGGTACGCGCTTTGGCTTCGATGATGTCGAGCGCCGCACTCTCGCCTTCGCCGAAGCTCGCGCGCGTGATGCCCTCAGCATCGCCGGTCGCGGCCCGTAACGAATCGAAGAGTTCGTTCGCGAGTGCGGACACCGGGGCGGCATTCCAAGATGTTTGCGCCCTCACATTCATGTTGGCGGATTGAGCCAGGCGAGATCCGGCTCGTCGGCTTCCTCGATAATGACGCCGCCAGTCAATTCCGCGACACAGGCTATATCGCGATGCAAGCAAAAGGTCTCGAGCCCGTCGATGATGGTGGTCATCGCGGTCGGCTGGATGAACGTCGCGGTGCCAACCTGCACGGCGGCAGCCCCGGCAAGCATGTACTCGACGGCGTCGTCGGAGGTCGAGATGCCGCCGCACGCGATAATCGGGATGCCGATGGCCTTCGCGCACTGGAACACATGACGCAGGATGATTGGCTTGACCGCCGGCCCCGAAAGCCCGCCCATGATATTGCCGAGGCACGGCTTGAACGTTTTAAGGTCGATCGCCATCGAGAGAATGGTATTCGCGACCACCACAGCGTCCGCGCCCGCCGCCTCCGCCGCCCGCGCGACTTCGGGCATGTCGCCGGTGTTCGGCGTGAGCTTAACCCACAGCGGGAGCGAGGTTGCGCCACGCAGTTGGCGGGTGACGTGCTCCGTGGACTCCGGGCGCATGGCGAAAGCCTTGCCGTCCTCCTCGATGTTCGGGCAGGAAATGTTGGCTTCGATCGCCGCGACACCCGGCAGTGACAACTCCGCGGCAAGACTCGCGAAGCCGTCCGCGGTGGGTGCCGATATGCTCACCACCAATGGCGTATCGTAGCGCGCGTAGTACGGGAGCATCTCGTTGATGAAATAGGGTACGCCCTTGGACGGTATGCCGATTGCGTTGATAAGGCTGTGGGGCCGCTCGACGACGCGGGGCAATGGATTTCCCAGTCTCAACTCACGCGTGATCGTTTTGGTAACGAAAGCACCAAGCCGGGTGAAATCCACCGCCTGGTCCAGTCCTTCGGCGAAAGTCCCCGAGGCGGGCATGACCGGATTGCGGAGCTTCATATGTCCGATCGTCACCGACAGATCGACCGCGGACATTGAGCTCACGGCAGCGCCTCATGGAGGTCGAATACCGGCCCGTCCCAGCAGACGCGACGCTGAATGATCTCGCCTTGGACGTTGAAGTCACGCACGCAGCAGAAGCACATGCCGACGCCGCAAGCCATTTGCTGTTCCATCGCCGCCTGTCCCGGAAGCGCGAACTCGTGAGCGAGCCGCTGTTGGACCCGCAGGAGCCGGCTCGATCCGCACGTGAAGAACGCATCACAGCGGCCCTCAGCGATGAGGCGGCGAAGAATCCGCTCGACATTCGCGGGGCCGCTTGTGGATTGGGAGTCCGTCACCACGATGACTTCAGCGTCGTGGTTGCGAAAAAGATCAACGGAGACGACAAGCTCCGGGCGCCGCGCTGAAAATACGGCCGTTACTTCGATGCCGATTTGCTGCGCCGCCTTAGCAAGCGGAGCGAGCGTCGCGAGGCCGGCGCCGCGTCCGACCGCCACGATGTGACGCCACGCCGGATTGAGATCAAACCCGTGACCGAGGGGCCCCATGATGTCGAGGCTGTCGCCGGCCTTCAGTGTATCGAGCCCGCGCGTGCCCGCGCCGGTCACTTTGTAGAGAAACTCAACCCGCCGCTCGGCGCCGTTTGTTCCGTAGATGCTCATGGGGCGTCGTAGGAACGGCTGCTCGCTGGCAGGATGCGGACACAGAAGCTGAAAAAATTGGCCGGGAGCGCCTTTGGCGGCGATCTCGCTGCAAGCAACAACGAGGTGCCGATATTCGGCGTTGACCGGATCGTTGGTAATCACCTTCGCGATCTCTGCCACGATCGTCGGTTCGAAGGGCTTGCGAGAATCCGCCGAGCGTCCCCGCAAACGATTATCAGTTTCGCCGACGGGTACGCTCGACACGGCCGACCGGTCAGGAGAGCGCGGCACCGCGGCGCTCCGGTATCAGGAACCAAAGCGCGAGAATGTCGAGACAATAGAGGGCCGCGAGAAGCGCAATCGCAGTCTCAAAGCTGTACACGCTCGCCACGGCGCCGACCACGACGGGGCCGAAGCCTCCGACGGCCCGCCCGATGTTGAATAGGACATTCTGCGCGGTCGCACGCGCTGCGGTCGGGAACAGTTCGCTGATCAGAGCGCCGTATCCGCCGAGCATGCCATTGACGAAGAAGCCCATCACCGCGCCGGCCACAAGCAGGTAGGCCGGATCTGTGAGCCGCGAATAGAGCACGACCATGATCGCGGCGCCTATCATGTAGGCGAGAAAAGCCGGACGCCGTCCAATACGGTCGGCGATGTGGCCGAACATGAAAATGCCGACCGCCATGCCGGCGATCGTCACCATCGTCCAGACCGCAGATTGTGTCAGCGCGAAACCGAAGCGATTCGACAGATAGCTCGGCAGCCAGATCATCACGCCGTAATAACCGAAGTTCTGCACCGAGGTGAGGATGATCATGCCGATGCTCAATTTCGTGGTTTCGACACCATCGACCAGGAGATAGAGCGCCGACTCCTTGGGGTGGTCGTGCGATTTTTTTACGAATACCTCCGGTTCGTGCAGTGAATTGCGGATGAAATAAGCCGCCACCGCGGGGAAGATGCCGAGCATGAACATGCCGCGCCAGCCGATGACCGGCAGGAGAATAGGCGTGATAAAGGCGGCGGCCAGCACGCCAAGCTGCCAGCCCAGGCCGACATAAGAGGAAGCCCGGGCCCGCATTGACGCCGGCCACGCTTCGGCGACGAGCGCCATGCCGATCCCGAATTCCCCGCCGAGGCCGACACCCGCGAGCGTGCGATAAAACAGAAGGTCATAATAGCCGCGGGCGAGCCCGCACAGACCGGTAAAGATAGCGAAAACGACGATCGTGTACGTGAGCACGCGCACGCGACCGATTTTGTCGGACAGCATGCCGAAAAAAATCCCGCCGATGACGGCGCCGATCAGCGTCGCTGTTACGAGCGATGCACCCTGTGCCGGCGTCAACGAGAGATCGGCTGAGATCATGGTGAGCATGAAACCCAGGATCAGAAGGTCGAAGCCGTCCATCGCGTAGCCGAGCGCGGATCCGATCAGCGCCTTGATGGCCTCGCGGTCGACCGTGGCCGGTGCCGAGGTATCGATCACGTCAGCTGTTGCAACATCGGGATTGATCATCGCGAGTGTCCCCTAAATTCTCGACGACACACAGTTCATCCGCGGCGAGACGATTAAGCGCGTCGCGATCCGAACAAACCTTATCTTCGAAGACACCTGTCGTATGCAGCCGCACTCCTATGGAGCGCGCGGAGTGCAGCGGCAAATCCCGGCACGGCAAGTTATTTCCGGTCAGCCAAGCTGGGCCGACACGTGACATCGTTCCATGACATTTTATAGAAATCAAGACAAATCTCAATAATGAGATAAACAGGCACACAGATGAGCACGCACCGTTCTAGTTCCCAGCGGACTCGTACAGCAGTAGGCTTGCGCTGCTGGAAGAGCGGCGAAGGAATATAGGGAAGGTGCGTTCGATGGAGGACGGGGTCTGCTACCTCAATGGTAGCTACGTGAAGGCGAGCGAGGCGAAAGTCTCGATTTTCGACCGCGGCTTTACCAGCGGCGAGGGCGTCTACGACGTGACCCGCAGCTTCGGTCACAAGCTGTTCAAGCTGGACGCTCACCTCGCGCGGCTTTACCGCTCGTTGAAATACACCCGCATCGATTGCGGGATGGCGCCCGACGAGATGGCCCGACTTTCAGTCGAGGTCTTCGAACGTAACAAGCATCTGTTGAACCGGGATGATGATTGCGCGCTCTGGCAAGTTGTCTCCCGGGGTGCCGATCGCTTCAGCAAAGGCCGACCCGTGGCGGCGACGGTCGCGATCTTCCGTCTGCCGATCGCCTACCACAGCTTCGCTCGCGAATACGTCGAAGGCTGTCTGCTGGTCACGCCGTCAACCCGACGCACGCCGCCGCAGAGCTTGGAGGCCAAGGCCAAGATCACCAACAAGATGAACCATTCCATCGCGGCGTTCGAGGCGAAGCAGGTCAATCCCCGCGCGACGCCGCTGATGCTCGACCTGGACGGCAATATCTCCGAGACTCACCTCGGCAATTTCTTCTTCGTCAAAGACGGCAGGCTGTGTACCTCCTCCGACCGAACGGTACTCGGCGGTGTGACCCGCTCGACCTTGTTCTCCATTGCGGGAGACCTCGGGGTCCCCGTCATCGAGGGAAATTTTACGCCCTACGACGTCTATTGCGCTGATGAAGCCTTCACCGCGAGCACTAGTCCGACCGTTGTGCCGGTCAAGAGCCTGAACGGCGTCGCGATCGGCGCGGAATTGCCCGGGCCGCTTACCCTCAAGCTGATGCTGGAGTGGGAGAAGCTTGTCGGGATCGACTTTGTCGGTCAGGCACTCGCCCATATCGACGATCGCGACAAGCAACACCTTCTCGGCGAATGGGCCAAGCGGCGAGAAAGTGCAACGTCGTCAGCAAACTAGGCTGGTGTCACCGTCAGGAGGAAAGCATGTACCGAAAGGCCTGTCGTCTGCTCGCGGGCGCTTTGATCGTTCTCGCGATTTCCTCACTGACTGAGCGGCAACATGCCGCTGCCAAGGAGCTGCTGCTCGCCGAACCGGTTCATCACGTCGGCTTCCTGCCGGTCTATGTCGCACTGCGGAAAGGCTACTTCAAAGACGAGGGCATCGACCTCAAAGTTGCAGTCATGGTGTCGCCCGGCTTCATCAATGCGGTGCTGTCCGGCGATGCGTTCGCCTATATCGCGTCCGTTGATCACAACGCCTCCGCGCACGTCAACGGCAAGGACATCATGGCGGTGAGCAACCTCGTGGCGCGCGCCAACATCTATATGATGGCGCGCACGGACATTCCGCCGATGACGACCGATCTTCCGTCCTACCTTCGAGGCAAGCGGATCGCGGTCGGCTACTACAGCAGCACGCCGAACAACGTCCTGCGCTATTTCCTCAAGAAGTGGCGCCTCGAGCCTGGCAAGGATGTCACGCTGATCGAGGTCGGAAACTCCTCTATCGTACCGGCCACCGTCAGGGCCAAACAAGCCGACCTTGGCGTCTCGTCCGAGCCCTTCATTACGCAGCTGTACAGGGACGGCATCTGGACCCAGCCGATACTCAATTCGTCGCGCGAACTCGGCCCCTTCGTCGATACGGCGTTGAGCGTCCGCCGTGACGTGATGGAAAAAGATCCCGCGACCGTGAAGGCTCTCGTCAAGGCGCTTGTGCGGGGCCTCGCTTATACAGACAGCCACCGCGGCGAAATGCTCGACTTCGCCAAATCCGAATTCCCGACCGCCAGCGCGGACGACATCAAGGCTTCGCTCGATCGCAGCTTCGCCGACGGCCTCTTCAGTGCGGACGGATTCATTTCCAAGGAGTCCTGGACAAACGCAGAGGCGGTCGCGCGTCAAGCCGGCATTCTCAAGCAGCCGGTTTTTTATGACGAAGTGATCGATATGCGGTTCGTCAACGAGGTTCGAGGAGAATTGGGCATTCGCTAGAGGGAGTACGAGCTCTCAATTTGCGGAAAGCGCTCACGTGAGCCAACGGCATCAATTCATCATCCGCGCAGCAGCTCAAATAAATCGCCCAGAATAGACGATTGTTCCTGGCGAAGTTTCTATTTCCAAACCTCGCGTAACCATGGGATTGCCTGCCGCAAGGCATCTCGGAAGCGGTGCGTTTCGTAATGGGTGATGCCGGTGAGCGGGATTAGCTTTGCGTTCACGCCCGCACTCTGAAGTTCCGCAATGCGCGCCTCCGTTGGGCCAAAAGGTGCGACCTGGTCGTCGTGTGAATGAATCGCCAAAACCGGAAGGCGCCAGCCGGCGGCGGATGCTGGCGGCCTGCCTGCGACCGGAATTGCTGCGCTGAAGCGTTGTGGGAATTTTTCGGCAAAATGCCAGGAGCCGGTACCCCCCATGCTGTAACCGGTGACGGCAATTTTTTTCTTATCGATTGCGTAGTTGGCGAGAACCATGTCCAGCAATGCATTCACGGCCTTATCGTTTTCGGCGGTCCTCCAATCGCCTCGCACCGAATCCGGCGCGACAATGATGGCGCCGAGTCCCGCGAGAGCGGGACCAATGAGGATCTGCACCACGTCTCCGCCGGCCCCGGCTGCATCTCCGCCTCGAACCCCGAAGTGCAATGCAAGAATGAGAGGGGCAGGCGTTGAGGGAGAATAGTTGTCCGGGATGAGGATTGCGTAGCGGATCGGCGCCCCGTCTGCACGCTGCAAGCTCAGACTATGCAGACCTGGAACATGCACCGGAGTATCACCCGCGACCTGCGCCGACACGACGATTGGCGACAAGGATAGAATTGTGCACGCCTTGATCGCGCAAAGCTGCAGAAATCCAAGGGCCTTCATCACTTTCCCTTTGTTGACATGGTGCTAATCGCGATCGCGCGTCTCTCGAGAAACAACGCTCGGGAGGCCTCGATTGTATGCAAACTCGGTTGTATGCTCTTAGTAGCCGAATGGCCAAAAACTCAATTTCTGGTCAAGGGAGGAAAAATCGATGTTTCGCCATGGGCGTCGAATTTTAGCCGTCATCGCGGCCGTCGTGCTGGTTGTCGGCATCCACGCAAGCAGAGCGGCAGACTTTGCCGGCAGCGTCCAGGGCGTGGTGAAGAGCGCATCCGGGCAAGCGCTTGCCGGGGCCTACGTCAAATTGATCAATCCGGAGCGTCGCCTGACGTTCATGGTGATTAGCCAGGCGCAGGGCCGCTACTCAATGAACAACCTGCCGCCGGGCAATTACACGGTGCAGGGCATTGGGAATGGCTTTGAGAGCAAGCTCACGCCGCTCACGTTGACGTCCGACAAACCGGCGACAGCCGATGTGTCGCTCACGGAAGAGCAAGGACCTGTGGTGCCGAACGGCTGGATTCGGCGGCCCGGGCGCGTCGCCGGCAATGAACTCGATTTCGAGTTGCAACCGCCGAATCTGCCGGAAGGCGAAGGCAAGGCGATCGTGGAAGCGAAGTGCGGCCAATGCCATTTCCTGCACCGGCTGACACAAATGAGATGGACGCGCCCCAACTGGCAGAAAAAGATCGCCTGGATGCGCGAACGCATTCATGAAAGACAGGGCGCCCAGGATCTGACCGACCAGGAAGAAAAGACGGTCATCGATTATCTGGCCAAGAACTTCTCGAACACCACGCCAAAGCCCGATCCCAACGGCCGCCTGTCGCGAACCCTGCTGCAGGGCGCCGCTGCCAAGTATATCGCGGTCGATTATGCGGTCGCGAATTCCGACGCCGCACTTCACGACATCGCGGTCGATCCGCAGGGCATCGCCTGGGTGAACGAGCTCAACGAATACAAGCTCGGACGCTTCGATCCGAAGACCTATGAGTTCACCGACATCGATCCGCCGCCGGGCCCGAGGAAAATCGGCATCCTCAATCACATGGGTCCGCCGGTGCGCGGCGTCGGGGACTCGATCTGGATGGCGGAGATCGGCGCCAACCGCCGCTGGCTCCAGTTCGACACCAAGTACCAGGAGTTCACCGCCTTTCCGGCGCCGGCGGACTTCAAGGGCCAGATGACCGGCAACAGCATGCGCGCCGACCCGAACGGCAAGATGGTGTGGTCGACGGCCGGCACCCGGATTGTCGGGTTGAACCTCGAAACCAAGCAGTTCATCGCGTACGACATTCCTCATTGGGTCGAAACCAAGCAGAATCCCGGCGCTTACGGCATCGATGTCGCGGGCGACGGCAGGGTGTGGTTCGTCGAGCGGGAAGCAAACAAAATCGGTCGGCTCGATCCGGCGACGGGCAAGATCGACGAATTCCCGACTCCTGGCGTCGACATTCCGCGCCGCATGGGAACGGATTGGGACGGCAACCTCTGGATCGGTTTCCATAACGCCGGGAAACTCGTGAAGGTCGATCAGAAAACCGGCAAGATGACCCAGTACGCGCCGCCGACCGCGAACAACGGCGCCTATCACGCGGTTGCTGACGCGAAGCACAAGGTGATCTGGATTACCTTGCAGACGGCGGACAGAATCGCCCGCTTTGATCCCAAGACGGAAACGTGGACGGAGTTCGCGCTGCCGATCGTGGAGTCGGATGCAAGAAGGATCGAACTTGATCCGACCAACCCGAACCGCATCTGGTGGTCAGGCGATACCTCGAGCCATCTCGGCTACATCGAGGTGCTCGACCAGTAGGAAGCGGATGGGCCGTGGCGGAGGGCAGGCGAAAATCTGGCCCTCCGCGATGCCATAGTCCGTGGCTTATGC
This sequence comes from uncultured Alphaproteobacteria bacterium, assembly GCA_963787675.1. GTDB lineage: Bacteria > Pseudomonadota > Alphaproteobacteria > Rhizobiales > Xanthobacteraceae > JAJPKK01. The sequence continues at coordinate 397,448 of CAWBDV010000007.1, forward strand.
GCACCATGTAGCCTTCGTCATCGATCCATCTAAGCGCGATGAGGTCGCTAGAATTATTCGTCCACTCGTCAATTCGGGGATACTGATCTGTTTGGGGGCAGCAGAGGAAACCGGTCTCGTGCACTTCTCTCGCCCGCACTCACCACGTCGCCGTCGTTTCCTTAAGCTCGCCGTTGCGGCCACGGCGGCATCCGCCTTGCCGCGCGCCGCACTCGCGCTCGATTACCCGACGCGGCCGGTCCATTTTGTGGTGGGCTTCACCGCCGGTGGTCAGCAGGACATCATGGCGCGGCTTATCGCGAACTGGCTATCGGAGCGTCTGGGGCAGCAGTTCCTGGTCGAGAACCGCTCCGGCGCCGGCGGCAATGTCGGCGCCGAAGCTGTCATCAATTCGCCGCCGGACGGCTACTCGATGCTGTTGGTGGGGTCGCCGAACGCCATCAACGCGACGCTCTATCAAAAGCTCAACTTCGTATTCCTGCGCGACATCGCGCCGATCGCCGGCATTGCGCGCACGCCGCTCGTGGTCGAGGTGAACCCGTCGTTTCCGGTGACGACAATCCCGGAATTCATCGCCTACGCCAAGGCGCACCCGGGCAAGATCAATTACGCCTCGGCAGGCAACGGCACGCCGCATCATGCCTCGGCGGAGTTGTTCAAGATGATGGCCGGTATCGACATCGTCCACGTGCCTTATCGCGGCACGGCACCGGCAATGGTCGATCTCTTGGCCGGGCAGGTCCAGGTCATGTTCGATCCGCTGCCGGCCTCGATCGAACATGTCCGCAGCGGCGCACTTCGGCCACTCGCAGTCACCGGCCCGGCAAGGTGGCCGACATTGCCTGATATTCCGACCGTCAGTGAATTCGTTCCGGGCTACGTGACGGAATCCTGGTACGGCGCCGGCGTACCCCGCGCCACGCCGGTCGAGATCATCGACAAGCTCAACCGCGAGATCAACGCGGGTTTAGCCAACCCCAAGATGCAGGCGCGGCTTGCCGAACTCGGAACCACGCCAATGCCCGGATCGCCACAGGATTTCGGGCGATTCCTCGTGGACGAAACCGAAAAGTGGGGCAAGGTCGTCAAAGCTTCCGGCGCCAGGGCGGATTAGGCGATGCAGTTGAAATTTGCCTGTCGCCCGCTCCGGCATCTCGTGGATCGAGCGCGTGGCGCGGTATCGCCGCCGAACCCAGTCCCCACCCATTGAGCCGCTAGCTTTATGTAAATGGTGCCCGGCGGCGCTCAGGCCGCCTCTTCGTCTGGCCGGTTGCGCTCTTCCATCTCGTCGGCGAGAGCGTACCAGCGGGCGGCAAGGCGTTTCAGGGTCTGCTTGACGTCCTCGTCGCTCGTTGAGAGCGAGTAAAGAAAGCACTCTGCTGCACTTGCTCGATATTGTTCAGCCTTCGTCATGGTCATAACCCCACCCACTTCACCCCCAAGCCCCCAACGCCAAACCCCAATGCAAGCCGGCAATTCGAGTTTCGAGATCGAATCAATCTGATAGATATTTTGCTAAAAATTGACTTAACGCGTACGGGACAGGCCCCCATGGAACGGTCGCGATGTCCGTCGGCTAAGCGACAATGTGCTCAGTATCGGAACGCGGATCGAACCGCGTGCAGGCGGCGATCAAACCGACCCCGAATGACGAAAATAAGACGCGCGTGAGACGATCGAATGTGGGCGCGGACGGGGAACTCTCAGCCCGAAAGCCTAGGCCGGTTCGGTTCGTACAGGCAGCTCACGCTCGCTCGAGGGCACGCGGGTTCGGTGCAAATCGTGCCCGCGCCGTCCATGATCTGCCTGCTTGACAAGGCGAGTTTGACTCTGTGTCCTTGCCGACGAAGGCGCCAGCCGACGCGATGAGCCCTGAGACAAAGCGTCGAAAATCCTTGGGTGGGAACTGGCACAGCCGGGGTACGGGCCATGCAACCAGACACCAGATTGCGACCGCTGATCGAGGCGATGGTCGCCAACGTGCAGAAGGCGCGCGCCGTCGAGCGGCCCTTCTTCCACCTCGAGTTCGACCGGGTCTTCCCGGACGACATCTACGCGGCGATGTTGGATGGAATGCCGGACGCCGCCGACTATCGTCCGCTGCCGGGCCGCAACAAGGGTAACATCCTGCCGGACGGCACCTCGACGCGGGTCAAGATCGACCTGTTTGCCGAATACATCCGCCACATCACGCCGGAGAAGCGCCCGATCTGGGATCTGGTCGGCCGCGCGCTGTGCTCGGAGGAGGTCCAGGCGGCAATCATGAGCCGGCTCGCGCCGGGCCTTAAACGGCGCTTCGGCGAGGATTTCGCCGGCATTGGCATGTATCCGATCCCGGTGCTCACGCGCGACGTGCCGGGGTACCGGATCACGCCGCACACCGACACCCAGTGGAAGGGCATCACGGTGCAGCTTTACCTGCCTCGCGATGCCTCGGCGACCCACATCGGCACCATCTTCCATGACCGAGATCCCGACGGATCGCTGCCGAAGGCGAAGCAGATGAAGTTCGCCCCCAACACCGGCTATGCCTTTGCCGTCGGCGACAACACCTGGCATTCGGCCGATCCGGTGGGCTCGGAGGTCGCGAGCCGTGACAGCATCCTGCTCACCTATTTCGTCGATACGGGCCTGCTGCGGGTCCTGCGCAACCGCGGCAAGCGGGTCGGCAATTTCCTGCTCAACGAAGCGAAGCAGTTGATGCGGCGCAATTAACCAAGGTCGAGGGGCTGCCGGTACCGAGGTTGAGGCTGCCGGGTCGCGGCCCGCCTTCCGGTCGGCCGAGCCGCCCCCTCCTTGCAGCGCTAGGCCCGTTTTCCCATATTAGTTCGAAGCCTGCGGAGGTAGCCGATCAGCGGACCTCCGGCGGGTGGGGGTGCCGTAAGGGCCCCACAAAGTCGCTATCGTAGGACTTTGAGATCATGCCGCGCGTCCCATCGCTCTCGAGCCCGTTCCTGCTCGGCTTCGACGAAATCGAGCGTGCGCTCGATCGGGTCGCCAAGGCCGCCGACGGTTATCCGCCCTACAACATCGAGCGGGTGCCGCGGGACAACGGCCGGCCGGAACGGCTGCGCATCACCCTGGCGGTTGCGGGCTTCACCCGCGACGACCTTGACGTCACCGTCGAGGAAAGCCAACTGGTGATCCGCGGCCGGCAGACCGACGGCGAGACGAGGCATTATCTCCACCGCGGAATCGCGGCTCGTCAGTTCCAACGCACATTCGTGCTGGCGGACGGGATGGAGGTATTGGGAGCCGATCTCAGGAATGGTTTATTGTCGATCGACCTCGCGCGTCCCGAACCGGAGCGTGTGGTTAAGACGATCGCAATAACCAATCATGAATAATGAGGTCGGCTTGCGGGAACTTGGCAGAACTCGACCACGTTGGCATCGTCGAGGAGTCGAGAACATGAATATGATAATCAGCCCGAAGATTTCTCCTGAGGCGCTTGCACATCTTGGCGATGGAGAAATCGCCTACATCAGGACCATCCGCTCGGAAGACGTGCCGGCGATGTTTCCGCAGGCGCCGGAAATCGCGCCCGGACTGCAGCTGTTCGCGCTGCTTGCCGCCGACGGTACGCCGATCATGGTAACCGACTCCCGCGAAGCTGCGGTTGCCAACGCCTGGAGCAATGAGCTGCAGACTCTGAGCGTGCACTGAGCGCGCAATCAGGAGACGGGATGGGCGACAGGCCCTTCCCGCCGCCTGAAGGTCAGCCGCCGTCGAGCGGCCTTTTCCTCGGTTGATCGCCCATTTCACTTCTCGCCGGGCGTCGACGTCGTCAGCACCGCATAGAGGGCTTCGGCATCGCGCGACTCGCGCAGCTTCCGCGCGATCTCCGCGTCGCGCAGCAGGCGCGCGACGCGCGCTAGTGCCTTGAGATGATCGGCGCCGGCTGCTTCAGGCGCTAGCAGCAGGAACATCAGGTCGACCGGCTGGCCGTCGAGCGCTTCGAAATCCACCGGCCGCTCCAGCCGCGCGAATACGCCGAACAAATGATCGAGCTTGGCGAGCTTGCCGTGCGGGATGGCAATGCCGCCGCCAATGCCGGTCGAGCCGAGGCGTTCGCGCTGCATCAGCACTTCAAAAATCTCGCGATCGGTTCGTCCACACATCGCTGCCGCGCGCGCCGACAGCTCTTGCAGAGCCTGCTTCTTGTTGTTCACGCGAAGCACGGGAATGACCGCCTGCGGGACGACGAGGTCGGTAAGCGGCATGAAAGAATTGTCCGGAACCCGGCGCCCGGAATGCGGGCGCAATTGGGGGGCGGACCATAAGGACGCCCCTATGGGCCGTCAATAGGCGCTTTGTCTCGCCGCGGAGCATCGCCGGCGTGCGATTGCTCCAGCGTTTCTTTCGATCATTGTGAACGTTAGCCTATCACAATTTGATGACGCTGGATGGGGTGTGGACCCAAGAGTCGTAACAACCGCGGACGGTGGATAGCGCGCGGACAACACGCTAATTTGCCCGGCCTATTCGACCTGCCGCCACCGTTCCTCTGAGGACTCCATGCCGACATCCCCGCGAAAATCAGTGAGCAAGGCCCGGCGCAAAGCCGCGCCGAAGCGCAAGGCTGCGTCCAGGTCTTCGGGCGGGAAAGCGGCGAAGCCCGCGGCGATGATTCCGCGCGAGCGCGCCGCCTATTCGGCGATCGTCGATCGCCCGCCGCTCAAGCTCCCTGGCAAGGCGCGGCTCGTGCTGTGGCCGATCGTCAACCTCGAAGTGTGGGACATCGGCCGGCCGATGCCGCGCCAGGTTCTGCCCGCGCCGACCGGCGTGCCGCTCCTTCCCGATGTTCCGCAATGGAGCTGGCACGAATACGGGATGCGCGTCGGCGTGTGGCGCTTCTTCGATCTGTTCAAGAAACACAGCATCCGTCCGACGCTCGCCATCAACGCACGCGTCTGCGAGGACTACACGCGCGTGGCCGAAGAGGCGCGTCGGGAGAACTGGGAGTTCATGGGCCACGCCTACGACCAGATGCCCATGCACAAGCACGACAATCAACGCGACATGATCCACCGGTCGCTCGACATCATCGCGCGCTTCACCGGCAAGCGCCCGATCGGCTGGCTTGGCCCGGGCCTGACGCAGACCTTCGAGACGCCAGAGTTACTCGCCGACGCTGGCATCAAATACATCGGCGACTGGGTCTATGACGATGAACCCGACATCATCCGCACGGCGCGCGGGCCGCTTGTCACATTACCGTACACGGTCGAACTCAACGACATTGCCATGATGATCGTGCAGCACCACAAAAGCGATTATCTGCTCAAGCGCGCCATCGACGCGTTCGACCGGCTCTACGCGGAAGGCGAACGTCGCGCCAAGTTCATGGCCGTGGCGATCCATCCCTACATCAGCGGCCAGCCGCACCGGATCAAATATCTCGAAGCGATCTACGATTACGCCGCGAAATTCGACGGCGTGCTGCACTGGAACGGCGAGCAGATCTACGAGTGGTACATGAAGGCGCGCAAAGAGGCGTGATGCGATGATCGTAGCCCGGATGGAGCGAAGCGAAATCCGGGAACAGCGTTTCAAATCGCAAGATCGCTCCCAGATTACGCTTCGCTCCATCCGGGCTATAAGGACCGGGCGCAGCCGCGCCTATTCCTCGCGGTAGACGCGCTCGCGGCGCTCGTGGCGCTCCTGCGCCTCGACTGACAGCGTCGCGATCGGGCGAGCTTCCAGGCGCTTGATCGAGATCGGCTCGCCGGTCTCTTCGCAATAGCCGTAGGTGCCGTCTTCGATGCGCGTCAGCGCGGCGTCGATCTTGGCGATCAGCTTGCGCTGCCGGTCGCGTGCGCGCAACTCGATTGCGCGATCGGTCTCGGATGAAGCCCGGTCGGCGAGATCGGGGTGGTTCTGATTTTCATCTTGAAGGTGCTGCAGGGTTTCTTTCGCCTCTTTGAGGATGTCCTCTTTCCAGGCGAGCAGTTTTTGGCGGAAATATTCCCTTTGCCGTTCGTTCATGAACGGCTCCTTGTCCGTCGGCCGATAGAGCTTGCCCTTGTCCGCGCCCATTTCAGGTTTTGCTCCCGCGAAACTGGTTGTTTTTGTTCGTAAAACGACCTCCCGCGGCCGGCCTTATATATCCGCGCTCGAAGCCCTTCAACAGCAAAGGCACGGCCGGAAGGCCGATAGCCAACTCAGGTCAATGAAATGTGACGGAGGCTCAAAAAAACGGCAGGACCGAGCGCGCTTCCGGTCGGTTAAATGTCGGCCAGGGCGTCAAAAATCGTCGTCGACATCGTCAGGCAGACCGTGGGCGCCGAAGGCCGAGCCGTCATCGTAGATCGGCGGCTCGACCTCCTCTTCCCCGGCCGCAGGCGCGCCCGGCGAGGCCTCCGGCTCAGGCTGGCGCACCGCAATGATCTGGGCCCCGGGGAAGCGCGCCAAGACGCTCTTCACCAGCGGGTCGGCCTGCACGCCCCGCCTGAACTCTTCCTGCTGCGCCTCGATCTGAGAGCGGACTGTCGGGCGGCCGGCCTCGGTCGAAACCACGACCATCCAGCGCCGCCCGGTAAGGGTGCCGAGCCGGCGCGCGAGATCGCCGATCAGTGCTTTCGAGGCGCTCGCCTCAAGCGCGATCTCAAGCTTGCCGTCCTCGAAATTGACGAGCCGCACATCGCGTTCGAGCGCAGTTTTGAGCGGCAGATCGCGCTTATCGCCCACGTAGGCGATGAGGTCTTCGAATTTTGCGAACGCGCGAGTGGGCGCCACGGCAGGCGCGGACGCAGACTGCGAGAGCGGCGTGGCAATGCCGGCGCTTTTCCTCTCCCCTCCCCCTTGTGGGGAGGGGTCGGGGGCCGGGGTCGCGAGTTGGGGCACGGCAGTGCCATAGGCTGCCGCCCCCCACCCCGACCCTCCCCCGAGAGGGGCGAGGGAGAAAGCGCGGTGGTTGAGGTTGCGGCTCTTGGTGCTGTCGCAAGCGTTGGTTGCCGCGCCATCGGTGCCGGCTCGGCGGACGCAACCGGCGCCGAGGGCCGCGGGGCGTTTGCGCCGCGGCCAGCCGGCGGCGCGCCCTGTCGCTGCGCATCGCCGAGCGAGCGCACGACGTCTTCGGGCGCGGGCAGGTCGGCCGCGTAGGCGATCCGCACCAGCACCATCTCGGCCGCCGCGATCGGGCGCGGCGCCTCTTTGACCTCGGCAATGCCCTTGAACAGCATCTGCCACGTGCGCGACAGCACTCGCATCGAAAGGCCGGCGGCAAAGTCGCGACCGCGCGTGCGTTCGATCTCGGCGAGCGAGCGGTCGTCGGCGACCGCCGGCACCACCTTCACCCGCGTCACAAAATGCGTGAACTCGGCAAGGTCGGTGAGCACGACCAGCGGGTCGGCGCCGGAATCGTACTGGTCCCGCAGTTCGGCGAGCGCGCGCGTGATGTCGCCCTTCATCACCGCATCGAACAACTCGATGATGCGGCTGCGATCCGCGAGCCCGAGCATGCTGCGCACGTCCTCGGCGCGCACCGCGCCCGCTGCGTGCGAGATCGCCTGATCGAGGATCGAGAGCGAATCGCGAACCGAGCCCTCGGCCGCGCGGGCGATGAGCGCAAGCGCTTCAGGTTCTGCGCTGACCCGTTCCTTGGCGAGGATGCCTTCGAGATGAGAGACAAGGCGGCCGGTCTCGACGCGTCGGAGGTCGAAGCGCTGGCAGCGCGACAGCACCGTCACCGGGACTTCACGGATTTCCGTCGTCGCGAAGATGAACTTGGCGTGGGGCGGCGGCTCCTCGAGCGTCTTGAGCAGCGCATTGAAGGCTGCCGTCGAGAGCATGTGCACTTCGTCGAGGATGTAGACCTTGTAGCGGGCGTCGACCGGCGCATAGCGCACCGCGTCGTTGATCTGGCGGATATCGTCGACGCCGTTGTGGGAGGCCGCATCCATCTCCAGGACATCGACATGCCGACTGTCCATGATGGCCTGGCAATGCAGGCCCATGGTCGGCATGCGCACGGTCGGGGCCGTGATCGACCCATCGGGCAGCGCGTAGTTCAGGCCGCGCGCGACAATGCGGGCCGTCGTCGTCTTGCCGACGCCGCGGACGCCGGTGAGAATCCAGGCCTGCGGAATGCGCCCGGTCTCGAAGGCATTGGTGATGGTCCGCACCATCGCTTCCTGCCCGATGAGGTCATCGAAGGTTGCGGGGCGGTATTTGCGGGCGAGTACCCGATAGCCGGCCGCCGGCGCGGAAACGGGTTGTGCGCGGGCCGTGTCGGCTTCGCTCATCGTGCCTCTGGTAACCTGGGACAGTTCGCAAACATCGCGTTGAAAAGCGCAGCTAGCCCGCTATCGGGCGCCGCTGCGCTTCGAACAATGGCCTTCGCCGCGCTCGCGCGCAACCCATCCTGACGGTCGCATGATAGGAGGTTGACGAGCGACCCGAACCGGAGCTCGTTAGGGCTGCTTCCTTCCGGACCTGACCCGGTTGGCGAGTGGCTCGTCCACCGCCAACCTCCCGCGCCCTATATCGGCGGAAGCGGAAGGGATTGCAAGCACGGGAGCGAGCATGGATCGTCCGGGTGAGAACTGGTCGCTGCATCCGCAGCTTGAGGCCGACACCGTGGCGATCGGCGACCTCGTGCTGTCGCGGGTGCTTCTCAGCAAGGACGGCAACTACCCGTGGCTCATCCTGGTGCCCCGCTCGCCCGGAGCGTGCGAGATCGTCGATCTTGCCGAGCCCGCGCAGACCCAGCTCATGAGCGAAATCGCGGTTGCGTCGCGTGCGCTCAAGTCGGTGACAGCCTGCGACAAGCTCAACGTGGCCGCGATCGGAAACGTGGTGCCGCAGCTGCATGTTCATGTGGTGGCGCGGCGGCGCGACGATCCGGCATGGCCGAAGCCGATCTGGGGCGCCGTGGCGCCGCGGACCTACGACCAGGCCGCCATGGATCGGCTCGTTGCCGCACTTCGCCATGCGCTGCCGCTCGTGTGATCCGCGCGCGACCGTCTCGCTCGGCGCGACAAAACGCGCTAACGTGTTCGCATCGGTGCGGTGCGATCGATCGCCGCTAAAGCCGGCTCCGCGTTCATGCGGGGGTGAAGGAGAGAACGCTCATGGTTGATGAGACCATTCCACGCCGCGATTTTCTAAAGGGAGCGATGGTCGGCACGGCCGCCGCGCTTGCACCAGCCGCGGCAGCACCGGCCGTCGCGCAGACGCCAGCGCAACAGCCGAGCGGTACGCCGACCGCCGTCGACGCGGAGGCGCCGCTGACACTGAACGCCACCGAATATGCCTTCATCGTTGCCGCGGTCGATACCATTATTCCGGCCGATAATTTGTCGCCCTCGGGCAGCGCCTGCGGGGTTGCCGTGTTCATCGATCGGCAGCTGGCGGGTGCTTACGGCATGGGGGCGCGGCTCTATCGCCAGGGCCCGTTCCCGAAAGCAAAGCCCGAGCTTGGCTATCAGCTTGCGTTGAACCCGCGCGAATTCTTCCGTGCCGGGATCGAGTTCGGCCAATGCCTGGACTCGCAAGACGTACGGCAAGGACTTCGACCGGCTTGGCGAAGGCGATCGCGAAGCTGCCCTCAAGGCGATGGAAGACAACAAAGCGCCGTTCGAGGGCTTCTCCAGCCGTATGTTCTTCGATGCCCTCCTGCAGATCACCATGGAAGGGTTCTTTGCGGATCCGATCTATGGCGGCAATCGCGATATGGCGGCCTGGAAGATGGTTGGATATCCCGGCCTGCCGGCGACCTATCGCGAAGAGATCAAGACCTATTTCGGCAAGAAATACGATCGACCGCCGCACTCGATCGCGGACTTTGTTTAGGGGGGGCGCGCGATGGCAATCGTTCTCAAGGAAGTGGACGCCGTCTGCGTCGGCGTCGGATTCACCGGCAGCATTCTCGCCCGGGAACTCACCAAGGCGGGCCTCAAGGTCGTGGGTCTTGAACGTGGGGCTAATCGCACTTCGCGCGATGATTTTGTGCTGCCGACAGTGCGCGACGACCTCAAATACTCGATCCGTCAGGAACTGTTCCAGGATACGCAACTTGAAACGGTGTCGCTGCGCCACTCGCCAGGCGAGACCGCGCTGCCGATCCGCCGCCTTGGATCGTTCCTGCCGGGCACCGGCGTCGGTGGCGCCGGCTCTCACTGGAACGGCGTCACCTGGCGGCTCACGCCCTACGATCACGCGCCGCGCACTCACATTGAGAACCGCTACGGCAAGAACGCTGTCCCGGCCGGGATGACGATCGAGGATTTCCCGGTCTCCTATGACGAACTGGAGCCCTACTACGATCGGTTCGAAAAGCTGCTCGGCGTCTCGGGCAAGGCCGGCAATCTGCGCGGCCAGAAGGTCGACGGCGGTAATGTCTTCGAAGGGCCACGCCAGAACGACTATCCCAATCCGCCGCTCGAACTCAGCATGCCCGGCGCCATCATGGCTAAGGCGTCGCGCGATCTCGGCTATCACCCATTCCGCGCGCCTGCCGCCAATATGAGCCGGGTCTACACCAATCCCGAGGGCGTGACGCTCGGTGCCTGCGAATATTGCGGACACTGCGAGCGTTTCGGCTGCGAGGCCAACGCAAAGTCCTCGCCGCAGTCGTGCATCCTGCCGGTGCTGCTTGCCGACAATCGATTTGAGCTGCGCACCCACGCCAATGTGAAGGAACTCGTCTACGACCGGCAGGCGAAAAAGGTCAGAGGCGTTCGCTATGTCGACCTGCGCAGCGGCGAGGAATATGAGCAGCCGGCGGGATCGTCATTCTCGGCGCCTATGTCTTCAACAACGCGCTGTTGATGATGCTCGCCGGCATCGGCGAACAATATGATCCGGCGACCGGCAAGGGCGCGCTCGGCCGCAACTACTGCTACCAGGTGAGCGGCAACAACGTCACCGTGTTCTTCGAGGACAAGGAGATCAATCCGTTCATGGCGGCCGGCGCGTCGTTCGGCATGAACATCGACGACTTCAACAGCGACAATTTCGATCACGCCGGGCTCGGCTTTTTCGGCGGGGCCTGGATTTCAGGCGGCACCTCGAACGGCCGGCCGATCGCGACACGTCCGGTGCCGCCCGGCACGCCGCGGTGGGGCCGCCAATGGAAGCAGGCGACGGCCAAATGGTACAACCACGCCTTCAACATCGGCGCGTCGGGCTGCAACTATGCCCATCGTGAGAACTATCTCGATCTCGATCCGACCTACCGTGATGCACTCGGCCGTCCGCTGATCCGCATGAGCTATAATTTCCACGACAACGACTACAAGCTTGCCGAATACATCGGCGGCGTGCTCGGCCGCATCGGTCGCGCCATGAATCCGACGGTGATGAGTAATCCCAATGTCCGGCGCGGCAATTACAACGTCGTGCCGTACCAATCGACCCACAACACCGGCGGCACCATCACCGGCCCGAACCCGAAGACGAGTGTCGTCAACCGCTATCTCCAGGCCTGGGAGGCCGACAATCTGTTCGTCATGGGCGCGTCGGTGTTCCCGCAGAATGCGTCGTACAATCCGACCGGCCTTGTCGGTGCGCTGGCCTATTATTCCGCCGACGCCATCGTCGGCCGCTACCTCAAGTCGCCGGGCCCGCTCGTCCCGGCGTGATTCAATCGGTAGGGTGCGCAAAGGCGGCCAGTGCGTTCCAAATAAGGCACGATGCGCAGTGCCGCCGTGCGCACCTTAGGCATGGCAACGGTGCGCACGCTGCGCTTTGCGCACCCTACGGTGCCTCGCCCGTTCCATAGCTTCCTGACGTTAGTGCCGTTGCGGACCGTTGTGCCTGTTCGCCAAGCAAAGCGCATTGCGCCGGCGCGGCGCCCATGCGAGCTTCGCCGGCCCGTCGGAGTAACCCATGTCAACCCGATAAATGTCCGCCCGCTACGATCTCGGCAAAAAGCCGAAGCTCGGCTACGTCGACAGCGTGCTCGATCGTGCCGTCGCCTTGCGCGACGACGCTGAGGCGATTGCGGCGCTCGAGGCCGATCCGCGCTCGCGCACCGTCGTGGTCGGCGGCGAACTCATCGTGTTGCGCAAAGGTGAGCCGCACAACGACCCGACGTTCACGCTGGTGGAAGCCGCGAGCCTGGCGCCATCGCGCGAGCACATCTTCCTCGGGCTTCACGATGGCATGGCCTTGTTCGCGGCAGGCATTGCGCCCGAAGCTGCCGAGGCCCTGAAAGGCCGCAGCGATCTGGTCCTCGCTGACCTGCGCAGCATCGCAACCGGCGGCCTTGTCGCGGCAGAACACCTGCCGCCGCTTGCGGAAGCCAAAGCGATGCTTGGCTGGCATGCCCGCCATCGCTTCTGCTCGAACTGCGGCACCGCTACGCGGTCGGTTCATGCCGGCTGGCGGCGCGATTGCCCGAACTGCGACGCCGAGCATTTTCCCCGCACCGATCCGGTGGTGATCATGCTGGCGATCAACGGTGACCGCTGCCTGCTTGGTCGCCAGATGCGGTTTGCCACGGGGATGTGGTCTTGCCTTGCGGGCTTTGTCGAGCCCGGCGAAACTATCGAGGAGGCGGTGCGGCGCGAAACCCGCGAGGAAGCCGGCATCGAATGCGGGCGGGTCAAATATTTCGCCTCGCAGCCCTGGCCGTTTCCGATGTCGTTGATGATCGGCTGTCACGTCGAGGCGCTGACGACCGAGATCAAGGTCGACCGTACTGAGCTCGAAGACGCCCGCTGGTTCGATCGCGACGAAATCGCGCTCATGATGCGGCGGCGTCATCCCGAGGGCCTGACGGCGACCCATCCGATCGCAATCGCCCACCACATCATCCGCGCCTGGCTCGAAGCCGAGGGGAGCCTGCCCTGACATGCCGCACATCCTGTGTGCCGGCATCGCGGTGCTCGACGAGGTGTTTCGCGTCCGCGCGTTTCCGGTGCCGGATTCCAAAGTCGAGGCGAGCGAATTCATCACCATCGGTGGCGGCTGTGCCGCCAACGCCGCGGTGGCGATAGCGCGCCTCGGCGGCACTGTCCGTTTTGCCGCGCCGCTTGGCGGTCCCCAAGATGTCAATGCCGACCGGCTGATGACATGGCTCGCCGCCGAAGGCGTGACGTGCGCGGGCTGTGTGCGCGTTCCGGGCGGGCGCACCTCGGTGTCGGCGATCTTCATCGATCAGCGCGGCGATCGCACCATCGCAACGTTTCGCGACCATCGCCTCGATGTCGTCGTGCCGGATGATCCCGATGCTCTCGTTGCCGGCATGGATGCCGTGATGGTGGACAACCGCTTTGGCGACTTCGTCGTGCCGATCTGCCGCGCGGCGATGCACCGGCGCATCCCCGTCGTGATCGATGCGGACAAGCCGACCGAACCGGGCCACGCGGTGTTTCGAGTCGCGAGCCACATCATCTTTTCGCCCGAGTGCCTGCGCGCAACGATGCGCACTGATGATCTTGCCGCTGGCCTCGATCGCATGGCGCAATTCACCGATGCTTTCCTTGCGGTCACGAACGGGCCTCTCCCCGTGCTGTGGCGCGAAGGCATGACCATTCGCACGACACCAGTGTTTCCCGTCGAGGCGGTCGATACGTTGGCAGCGGGCGACGTCTTCCACGGCGCCTTCACTCTGGGATTGGTGGAGGGGCGCGCCCTCGAAGCCGCGATCCGCTTTGCGGCGGCCGCAGCCGGCCTCAAATGCACGCGCTTTGGCGGCTCGACGGCCGCGCCGCCGCGCGCCGAGGTCGACGCGCTGCTCGGCGGCGGCTGAGCGCCTACGCCTCTGACGTGCGATAAATCGTAAAAACCTTCCCACTATGCATTCAAAACTGCCGCTTTGGAGAAAAAACGTCTATAATCCAAGCAATCTCGTATGAATTGTCTTTGCTTTGGGGAACTCCGATGGATGCCATCGATCGTAAAATTCTTGCGGTGCTGCAGCAGGACGCGTCGCTCTCGGTCGCTGAAATCGGGAACCGGGTCGGCTTGTCGTCGACGCCCTGCTGGAAGCGCATCCAGAAGCTCGAAGGCGAAGGCGTGATCGAGAAGCGGGTCGCGCTGGTCGATCAGGATAAGCTTGGGCTCGGCGTCACCGTGTTCGTCTCGGTCGAAACCGGCGATCACTCGGAGGAATGGCTGAAGAAGTTCGCCGAGCTCGTCGGCTCAATGCCGGAAGTGATGGAATTCTATCGCATGGCGGGAGACGTCGACTACATGCTGCGCGTCGTTGCGCCCGACATCCATGGCTATGATCGGTTCTACAAGCAGCTCATCTCGGCGATACCGCTGAAGAACGTGACCTCACGGTTCGCCATGGAGAAGATCAAATCCACGACCGCGCTGCCGGTGGGATAACCGACGCCCCGCCGAATATCGGCTGCCGCGAACCGTCGCCGCGCACTATGGCGCGTTGACGGCTCCGCCTGAGCAGTACGACCCGGTGTATTGCACGCATGCCGACAGCCGCGGCCGCATGAATATCTGGTTGTAGAGGTTGAACGAGCCGGTGATCACGTAACCGAGCATCGGCTGGTAAACGTAGGTAGCCTCACCCCAGATCAGCGAGGTATTGGGAACGCGCAGCGCCGTCGGGACCATACTTGTCACATTGCCCGAGCGTTGGGTGCCGTTTTGTGTCGCGCTCCAGTCGACATATGCGTTGCCGTTCGCATCGATCACGACGCTGGAGAGCACGACCTGCGCATTCGAGAAAGGATAGAACACGGTAGACGCAGCGTTCAGAATGTTCGTTACGTCGCTGGCGGCGACTGAGGTGTATTCCGTCGTGATGTCGGCGACAGTGCTTGCCACCAATGTCACTTGGCGATCGGCACTGATTGCGTCAGTGACTTCGATGCTGCCGAAGTACATGACCATCATCAGCGGCATCAGCAGCGAGAACTCGATTGCCGAAATCCCGCGCTGGTCGCTGGCGAGGTGGCAGCATCGCTGCCGCAAGAACGAAACGGAGCGACGAAACATCTTCATGACGCCCTCAATTCGCTGCGTAAGGTTCGTTGCGGAATGCCGCGGCGGCGATGAGCGCGTGGGTATTGGTGGTGTCGGTGGCACTGCTGAGTCCGTACTTGTAGAGACCGCCGAATGCCGCGGCGATAATCGGCCATTGATATATCATCCGCACGACGACGACGTCGCCGGGATTCCCTGGCTGGTAGACATAGTTGTTGGCAAGCGACCCGTCTGGATTGGTTAAGTTAGGCAAACTGACGGTCGAGAAGTTCGAAAACGAGCGAACGTCGATATAGAGATTGCTCGCACAGTTGAACATGACAGTAAGATTGGCGCAGACGCTGTTCTGGAACTGCTGCGCGGACCAACCGGCGTTCTGCGCCTGCCCGGTGAGGATCTGCCGCGCGGCATTGGTTGTCGCGGTCTGCAACACCTGGCCGGCGAATAGCACCAGAGCCGATTGCATGATCGCCATCAGGAAGACGAGGAACGGCACCATCACCATCGCGAATTCGACGGCGGCTGCGCCCTGTTCATTGCGACAGAAACGGCCTACCCCGGCCGCATGCCGGGCGCGAAGCAGCAGTTTCCGAAAAGCGCGCATCGCCCCTAAGCCCCGCAAGGTTGAACGATTGCGCAGGACTATGCATGAGTCCTATGAGCGAACGGTTCCTCGTTGCCGCGTTATTTTTGCACGGGCGTTAATGCCGGATTAACCGCAGTCGTCGGTTCCGGATGACAATGATCGGTCCGCCTCAGGCTTTCGTTACCGCGCTGAGCCGCCGCCAGTCTGGATTTGCTGGGCGCGCAAATTGCGATTGACCGTTTCGCCGAGCGTCGCGTCGAAATAATCCGGCAGGTCGCCAAGCGTGATGCGCCGCTCGCAAATCGGCGCGCAACTATAAGACTCACGGGTGATGCCCCGATACACAGTGACAGTATCGATCGCGCTTCGCACGTGGACCAGCTGTTCGGCCAGTACTTTGCCGTTGCGATCGAGGGCGATCAGGTTGGTGATGCCGTAGCCTTTGCCGGTCACCACCATCGTGCCACCGGATTGGATGGTCACGTCGGCGATTAACGGGTTGCCAACCACAAGCGTATTCGTCCGCTCAGGAAGCCTCGCTACCCTTGCCTGATCGAGGAAGACGGTAAGCCCCTGAGCGCGCGCGCCGGACCCCGCCAAAATGGCGAGTAGCGTCACGGTGATTGCCGCGGCTCGGAAGATCGCATTCATTTTCACACTTTCGGTACGCATCGACGCCACCCTGTACGCAAGCACTCAAACGAAGGCACTAAGCAGATCTCGGCATGCGCCGTCAGCTAACGGCAAATTGGTGAATCAAACCGAAATAACATAAAGATCATGAATGGCACGACCGCTCGGGTTTTTCATGAATTCTGCGGCTCTTAGAATATATCAGCAACGATAGATCGATAAAATCGAAACGAAATCGTCAATCGCATTTTAACCACGCGCTATGATCGCGTTTAAAAGGCGAGTTTTCCCGTTCAAATTAACTTCACCGCAATGGGCGAGATTTAGGTCTGCATCAGGTCAGGAACGACCGGGGAAACAACCGGCGTTCAAAACGACCGAGCTCAGACAGCCACAGTGGACCAGGAGCAACTATAATGAACACCCTCGTGAAGCGTTTCGTGAATGACGAGTCCGGTGCGACCGCGATCGAATACGGCCTCATCGCGGCCGGCATCTCGGTTGCGATTATCGCAGTCGTCAACTCTCTCGGCACGCAGCTGCAGAAGACCTTCAGCACCGTGTCCTCGCAGCTCGCGACGGCCGGCAAGTAAGCCGCCGAAACCGCGCCTCATGAAAGGCCCCGAGGCGAACGCCTCGGGGCCTTTTGCATTTTGAGCTGCGCCGCGCCCAATAAAACGTATCTACAACCGGCGCGCGTTTTTTCCGTAAATTCTATTCAATCTTCGCACTGCAACGTAATCGCGGCTTAGAGGCTGGGCGGTAGGTTCCCGCTCGTCGCGGGCACGGCCGCGATGCAAGCCACGGAGTTGTTCATGATGTCTCTTGCGCGCTTCTTTCTGGACGAGTCAGGTGCGACCGCCATCGAATACGGACTGATTGCTGCCGGCATCTCGGTTGCGATCATCGTTGTCGTGAATGCACTCGGCACGCAACTCCAGAACACCTTCAGCACGGTCTCGTCGCAGCTCGCAACCGCCGGAAAATAAGTTGAAGTCGGGCGAGCGCGATCGGAGGAGGCGCTAACAAATCATCAAAACAAGCACTTTATGCTCGCTTTTCGACTGCGGTCCCTCGCGGTTCGCCGCGAGGGTCCGGAACCGCCGGACCTTCAAGCCGCAGGACGGCAACAACCGTTCGAAATGCAACGAGCGGCGACGTCGCGGCGGGGGCCCGCGACGCCCTCGCTGCCCCTGCGGAGAGAAAGCGATGCTGATCGAAGCTGCCTTACTGCTGCTGTTTCCCGCATTGATGGCGTTTGCGGCCTCGACCGATCTCTTCACGATGAAAATCTCGAACGTCATTTCGATAATTCTGACGGCAGGCTTCATCGCGTTGGGCCTGCTTGATCGGATGTCGATTGCCGACTTCGGCAATCATTTCGCCGCTGGCTTTCTGGTCCTCGCGGTGAGCTTCGTCTTCTTTGCCCGCGGCTGGATTGGCGGTGGCGACGCCAAGTTCGCGGCGGCAACCGCACTGTGGTTCGGTTTTGCGCACCTTCTCGACTATCTCCTGGTAGCCTCGGTGATCGGCGGCGCGCTGACACTGGCGATCCTTGAGTTCCGGCGGCGAGCGTTGCCGCGGGTGCTCGCGGAACAGGCCTGGATCGCTAGGCTGCACGAACCCACCGGCGGAGTGCCGTACGGCATCGCGCTCGCGGCAGCAGCTCTCATTATCTATCCGTCGACCGGCTGGGTCACGGCGGGAGCCGTCTAGCAAAGACGGACGGGACACCCTTTGCCTTCCTAAACGCTTAATTAACTCGATTTCGATACCCGAAGTTAACCATCAATTGACGTTTGGCTGATGGAATTGCGCCAGGACGGCGCCCTACCCACTACCTCCAGCGTAGCGGCATCGTCGCCGCCGTCAGCATCCGCTGTCGGCAAGAAGACGGCTCGTATCCGTCGCGTTGTAGAAAGCAAAGCGTATGAAGACCGCGCGTCTCGTCGTCCTCGGCATTGCGCTCGCGGCAGGTGGTGCCGCCGTGCTGCTCGTCGGCAGGTCGGAGCAGCCGCAGCAGATCATCACACCGGCACCGGTCGTCGCCGTCGATACCGCCGACGTGCTGGTCGCGAAGAAAGACATCAACATTGGTCAGGTCATTCAGGCCCAAGAGATGGGCTGGATCCCCTGGCCTTCGGCATCCGTCAGTCCGCAATTCGTACGCAAGTCCGACCGTCCGGACGCCATTGCGCAGCTGGCCGGGTCGATCGCGCGCGTGCCCGTCGCCAACGGCGAGCCGCTGCGCGAAAGCAAGCTGATCAAGGCGAACGGATCGGGCTATATGGCCGCGATCCTACCCGGCGGCATGCGCGCGGTGTCGGTGGAGATTTCGCCTGAAACCGGCGCCGGTGGATTCATCCTGCCCAACGACCGGGTCGACGTGATTTTGTCCCGCCGCGACAAAGAGGCCGAACGTCTCACCGGCGTCGAAACGATGACGGCGGAGACGCTGCTCACCGACGTGCGCGTGCTCGCCATCGATCAGAACGTAGAAGAAAAAAACGGGCAACGCGTCGTGGTCGGCAAGACGGCGACCCTTGAGCTGACGTCACGTCAGGCCGAAATGCTGGCCATGGGGCGCCTGATGGGCACGCTCTCGCTCGCGCTGCGCAGCCTTGAGGATTCCGATCCCGAAAAGCATCGGGCCGCCAAGCCCATCGACGACCCGTCGATGTCGCGCCGACTCAACATGGTGCGGTTTGGGGTTACGAGCACCACTATTCCGAAATGACGATGGGGAAAAGGGTACGAAAAATGGGGAGATCGAAATTCGCAGGCGTTGCGATCCTCACGACGTGCCTCATCGCGCTGTGGCCGGATTTCGAGGCCGCCGTCGCCGGTCAGCGCGCGCTTGAGCCGCCGCCTCCGAGCGCGAAGGTCGTCGCCTCTGAGTTCTCCTCGAACTTCATTCCGCTCGGCGTCGGCAAGTCGGTGGTGGTCGACCTGCCGCGCGACGTCAAGGACGTGCTCGTCGCCGACCCGAAGATCGCCAACGCGATCATCCGCACGGTCCGGCGCGCCTATATCATCGGTGTCACCGTCGGCCAGACCAACATCTATTTCTTCGACGCCGAAGGTCATCAGCTCGCCGGCTTAGATATTGCGGTGACAAAAGACCTCAATGGCCTGCGCGCGGCGCTGCGGCAGATGTTTCCGGACGGCAACGTTCGCGTCGAGGCGATTGCCGACGGCGTGATCCTGACTGGCACTGTGCAGAACATGGTGGACGCCCAGCGCGCGTTCGACGTTGCCGGCCGCCTTGCCGGCGACGTTACCAAGGTGGTCAACAACATCACGGTACTCGGCCGCGACCAGGTCATGCTCAAGGTGACGGTCGGCGAAGTCCAGCGCGAGATCATCAAGCAGCTGGGCATCAACCTTAACGGTCAGTTCGGCCGAGGGAACGCGGTGGTGAACTTCTCCACCAACAATCCGTTCTCGGCGTCGTTGCAGGCCATCAGCACCACCCAGGTCGGCGTCAACATTCCCGGGTTTGGCGGCACGCCTGCCAACCCGACCGCGATCATCCAGGCGATGGAACGTGCCGGCGTCCTGCGAACGCTCGCGGAGCCGACCTTGAGCGCGATCTCAGGCGAGAGTGCCACGTTCCTGGTCGGCGGCGAGTTCCCGATCCCGGCCGGCGTTTCGTGCAACACCACGTCGATTCCCACGACCTGTCAGACCTCGATCGACTTCAAGAAATTCGGCGTCAGCCTCAATTTCACGCCTGTCGTGCTTGGCGAGGGACGGATCAGCCTCAAGGTCCTGACCGAGGTCTCCGATCTGTCGACCGAAAACTCGATGGTTCTGTCGCAGCCCAACGGCGGCCCGAACATCACGATCCCGTCGATTCGCGTTCGCCGCGCCGAGACCACTGTCGAAATTCCGTCGGGTGGGTCGCTGGCGATGGCTGGAATGCTCGAAGAGCAGACATCGCAGCAAATCAATGGGCTTCCTGAGCTCATGGAGATCCCGATCCTGGGGACGCTGTTCCGCAGCCGCGATTACGTCAATCACCAGACCGAGTTGATGATCCTGGTCACGCCTTACACCGTCCATGCCGTGCCGCGCCGCGACCTCTCGCGGCCGGACGATGGCTTTGCCGATTCCCCCGATCCGTCCGCGATGCTGCTCGCTCGGTTCAACCGGCTCTATGGCGTCACCAATGCGACCAGTGCCGCTCCGCCTGTTCCAGTCGATCCCCAGCGTGCGTATCGCGGCAACTATGGCTTCATTCTCGATTGATGCGCGCGGCGAGGAGATGACGATGAACCGAGCGGTGCCGGCCCTGAAGACGGGCGAGCTACGGCGAAACCGCGCCGCACAGGTGGCGGCAGTCGCGCTGATCGGCCTGTCGCTTGCGGCGTGCAAGACGATCGAGACGCCCGACACGATCCCGTATTCCTACGACGCTGCCGAGCGCCATCCGATCACCGTGCACGAAGGTGTCCGCACCGTCGAACTGCTCATCGGCATGCATCATCCCGGCCTGACCCCGCACGAGCGCACCGAAGTTTACGGGTTCGCGACGAACTGGCAGCGCGACTCGACGGGCGGAATTTTGATCCGCATTCCTGTGGGCTCGCCAAACGAGCGCGCGGCGCACGACACGGTTCCCGAGATCCGCCGCATTCTGGCCGAGGCCGGGATTCCGCCGAGCGCGATTGCGGTGGATACCATGCCCGGCCTCAATCCGCCGGGCGCTCCGATCCGGCCGCCACCGATCCTGCTGCAATATCCTCGCATGGTGGCGAACGCCGGGCCGTGTGGCGTGTGGCCGAACGATCTCGGTCCCGGCGCGGGCATCGATTACATCAGCAACAAGCCCTACTACAATCTCGGGTGCTCCCAGCAGCGCAATCTCGCGGCGATGGTCGACGATCCTGCCGACCTCATCCAGCCGCGCGCCGAAATCCCGCCCTATACGGCGCGGCGCTCGGTGGTGCTCGAGAAGTATCGCAGGGGTGAAGACACGACGACGCAAAATCCGAATAACGAAAAAGCCAAGATAAGCGATGTCGGAAAATGATCCGGTACCAGGAAAAGACCGGCGCTCCTGAGGCGCCGGTCGCGCCGCCAGACAAGGACGAGTTCATCGCACCCGCACCGCGGGTGTCGGTGCAGGCATTTTGCGAGACGGTCGAGACCGCTTCGGTGATCCAGGCAGCGGCGGAGGATCGGCGGCTCGCCAAGGCGCATGTGCGCATGCAGATGGGCGGCATCACGGCGGCTCTCGAGGCCTATCGCTCATCGCCGACGCCCAACGTCGTGATTTTCGAGTCGGAAAGCCACGGCAACGACATTCTGGCCGGGCTTGATTCGCTCGCCGATGTCTGCGACGCCGGCACGCGCGTCATCGTCATCGGCAAGCACAACGACGTGCTGCTCTATCGCGACCTGATCCGGCGCGGCATCAGCGATTATCTGATTGCGCCGATCTCTTCGCTCGATGTGGTGCGTGCGGTCTGCGGCCTCTTCAATGCCCCGGACGCTAAGCCGGTCGGCAAGATCGTGGCGGTGGTCGGCGCCAAGGGCGGCGTCGGCGCGTCCTCGATTGCCCACAATATCGCCTGGGCGGCCGCCCGCGACATGGCGCTCGACGCGGTGATCGCCGATCTCGATCTCCCGTTCGGCACCGCTGGGCTCGATTACAATCAGGATCCGACCCAGGGCATTGCCGACGCGGTGTTCTCGCCGGATCGCGTCGACACCGCCTTCGTCGATCGCCTGCTGTCCAAATGCACCGACCATTTAAGCTTGCTGGCCGCGCCGGCGACGCTCGACCGGGTATACGATTTCGGCGCCGAGGCGTTCGATCCGGTGATGGACGTGCTGCGCCTCGCGGTGCCTTTCGTGGTGCTCGACGTGCCGCATCAGTGGAGCGCGTGGACGCGGCGCACGCTGATTGCCGCCGACGACATTCTGATCATTGCGGCGCCCGATCTTGCCAATCTCCGTAACACCAAGAGCCTGATCGACATGTTGCGCGGCACGCGGCCCAATGATCGGCGGCCACTCTATGCCCTCAACATGGTCGGCGTACCGAAGCGCCCGGAGATAAAACCGGCAGACTTCGCCAAGGCGATCGAGGACGAGCCGATCGCGGTCATCCCGTTCGAGCCGCAGATCTTCGGCAACGCGGCGAACAACGGTCAGATGATCTCGGAGATCGCGTCGGGCCATCGGGTCTCGGAGACGTTCCGGACCCTGGCGCAGTTCCTGACGGGGCGTGGCGAATCCAAGCGCGCCCGCGGTGG
Source organism: uncultured Alphaproteobacteria bacterium (assembly GCA_963787675.1). Classification (GTDB taxonomy): domain Bacteria; phylum Pseudomonadota; class Alphaproteobacteria; order Rhizobiales; family Xanthobacteraceae; genus JAJPKK01. The sequence goes on from CAWBDV010000007.1 coordinate 419,828, forward strand.
CGGCATCCTGCCGCCGCTCTTCAGCAAGCTGCTGCAGCGACGCGCCAGTCGGTGATCGGAGGCGAGCGTGTTCGGACGGCGTGCCGGCTCCAGCGACACCTCCGAGGCCCGCCCGGCTCCGGCTCCCACGCCTGCGCCGAGTGGTGCGCCGCCTACGGCCGTGGCGCCGACCGCGCTCGCGGGCCACGGTAGTGCGGACGGCCCCCTTGAGCCAAGAGTTCGCACCGCCGCCGCTCCTCCGCCCCAGGAGCCGAGCCTCGACTCGCGCCATTCCGAACAGTTTTACGAGGTCAAGACCAGCATCTTCACGGCGCTGATCGAGGCGATCGATCTGTCGCAACTCGCCAAGCTCGATATCGATTCGGCCCGCGAGGAAATCCGCGACATCGTCAACGAGATCATCTCGATCAAGAACATCGTGATGTCGATCTCGGAGCAGGAGGAACTGCTCGACGACATCTGCAATGACGTCCTCGGCTTCGGACCGTTGGAGCCGGTGCTGGCGCGCGACGACATTTCAGACGTGATGGTGAACGGCGCGACCACGGTCTACGTCGAAATCGCCGGCAAGATCCAGCGCACCGGCATCCGGTTTCGCGACAATCAGCAGCTGCTGAACATTTGCCAGCGCATCGTCAGCCAGATCGGCCGCCGCGTCGATGAATCCTCCCCGATCTGCGACGCGCGCCTCGCGGACGGCTCCCGCGTCAACGTCATCGCGCCGCCGCTCGCGATCGACGGTCCTGCCCTCACCATCCGCAAGTTCAAGAAGGACAAGCTCACGCTCGAACAGCTGGTGCGCTTCGGCTCGATCTCGCCGGAGGGCGCCGACGTCCTCAAGATCGTCGGCCGCTGCCGCGTCAACACCATCGTCTCGGGTGGCACCGGCTCCGGCAAGACGACGCTGCTCAACTGCCTGACCCGCTATATTGATACCGACGAGCGCGTCATCACCTGCGAGGACGCCGCCGAACTCCAGCTCCAGCAGCCTCACGTGGTCCGCCTGGAAACTCGGCCGCCGAATCTCGAAGGCGGCGGCGAGATCACGATGCGCGAACTCGTCAAGAACTGCCTGCGCATGCGACCGGAGCGCATCATCGTCGGCGAAGTCCGCGGCCCCGAAGCGTTCGACCTGCTCCAGGCGATGAACACCGGTCACGACGGTTCAATGGGGACGCTCCACGCCAACAGCCCGCGCGAGGCGCTGTCGCGGCTTGAATCGATGATTACCATGGGCGGCTTTGCGTTGCCGTCCCGCACCATTCGCGAAATGATCTGCGCCTCGGTCGACGTCGTGATCCAGGCGGCACGCTTGCGCGACGGCAGCCGGCGCATCACGCACATCACCGAAGTGCTGGGCCTCGAAGGCGACGTCATCATCACGCAGGACCTCTTCGTCTACGACCTCGTCGGCGAAGACGCCAACGGCAAGCTGATCGGGCGTCATCGATCGACCGGGATCGGCCGGCCGCGCTTCTGGGATCGTGCGCGCTACTTCAACGAAGAAAAGCGTCTCGCCGCCGCGCTCGATGCCGCGATCGGCGAAGCGCCGAAAAGCTCGTAAGAGGTCCCGCAATGGATCTGCACACGCTGGATCTGCATACGTTGGATATGCGTACGCTCGCGGTGGCCCTGCTGGCGACGTTCTGTGCCGGCGCCGGCGCCTGGGTGCTCATCTATCCTTATCTTTCCGGCGAGCGGGAAGCCGAGAAGCGGATGATGAGCGTGGCACGCTCCGGCATGCCCGCCGTCAAGGCCGCGACGCGCGCGATCAAGTCGCGCCGCGAGCAGGTCGAACAAAGCCTCAAGGAAATCGAGGAGCGGCGCAAGAAATCAAAGTCGCCGCCGCTGTCGACGCGGCTGACTTAAGCCGGCGTGTCCTGGACGAAGCAACAGTTCATCATCGGCAGCATAGTGCTCGGTGTCGGAGTGGGCGGGGTCTTTATCCTGCTTGACGTTGGCATCATCCCCGCGGTGCTCGCCGGTTTTGCTGCCGGCGCCGGACTGCCGCGCTGGGTTCTCTCGTATCTCAAGAAGCGTCGGGAGACCAAATTCCTCGAACTCTTTCCGGATTCCATTGACGTCGTCGTGCGCGGCATCAAATCAGGCCTTCCGCTCGGCGACTCCTTGCGCGTGATTGCGCTCGAATTTCCCGAACCCGTGCGCACCGAGTTCCGCGTGGTGTTGGAGACGCAGGCCGTCGGCGTGCCGCTCGGCGAGGCATGCGCCAAGCTGTTCGACCGCATGCCGCTGCCGGAATCGAACTTCTTCGCCATCGTCATCGCGATTCAGCAGAAGAGCGGCGGCAATCTCTCCGAGGCGCTCGGCAACCTGTCCAAGGTGCTGCGCGACCGCAAGAAAATGAAAGCCAAGATCAAGGCGATGTCGACCGAAGCGAAGGCCTCGGCGAGCATCATCGGCGCGCTGCCGATCGTGGTGATGACCGTCGTCTACCTCACGAGCCCGGATTACATCACGCTGTTATGGACCGAGCGCATCGGTCAGATCATGCTCGCGGGCTGCGCCGTGTGGATGTTCATCGGCGTCATGGTGATGCGCAAGATGATCAACTTCGATTTCTGATCATGCTCGATTTTCTCTTCGCCCTGTTCGACGACAAGCGCCTCCTGGCGATGATCTGCGCCGCGATTGCGGCTGGTGCGACCGTGATCACGCTCGCGATGCCGCTGCTCGGCGGCGATGCGCTTGAAAAGCGGATGGCGTCAGTCGCCGCCGAACGCGAGAAGATCAGGCAGCGCGAGCGCGAACGCCTGTCGCGCGGCGAGAAGACGAGCCGTCGCGCTTCGCCGAAGCAGTACATGCAGACCGTGGTGGAGAAGTTCAATCTGTCGAACTGGGTCGGCGAGGAGGCCGCGCGCAACTTGCTGGTGCAGGCGGGCTACCGCGGCCAGGGACCCTACGTGGTCTTTCTGTTCTTCCGGATGGTGGCGCCGCTTGTGATGATGGTCGGTTCGCTGGTCTACGTGTTTGTGCTGCTCCACCTCGACTATCCGTGGACCATCAAGGTCGGCATATGCCTCGCGGCGACATACCTCGGCATGCATCTGCCGAACCTGTTCATCAAGAACAAGATCACGAAGCGCCAGGCCGCCATCAACCGTGCCTTTCCCGATGCGCTCGACCTCATGCTGATTTGCGTCGAGTCCGGCATGTCGCTCGAAGCGACGTTCAAGCGCGTCAGCGAGGAGGTAGGCGCCCAGTCGATCGAGCTTGCCGAAGAACTGACGCTCGCGACGGCAGAGCTCTCCTACTTGTCAGATCGCCGCCAGACCTTTGAAAACCTCGCCAAGCGCGTGCCGCTGGAAGGCATGAAATCACTGTGTCTCGCCCTGCAGCAGAGCGAGCGCTTCGGCACGCCGGTGGCCCAGACGCTGCGCGTCATCGCGCAGGAGAATCGCGATCAGCGCATGACCGCCGCTGAAAAGAAGGCGGCTGCGCTACCGCCCCAGCTCACGGTGCCGATGATCGTGTTCTTCCTGCCGGTGCTGTTCGTCGTCATTCTCGGGCCGGCTGTCATCAAGGTGATGGCGACGTTCAAGTAGCGCCAAGAGCCCGTAGGGTGCCAAAGGCGGCCAGGCGATCGCGTTGCGTGCGCTGACCGTCATTCCGGCGTGCGCACCTTGAGCGCCGCAACGGTGCGCACGCGCGGACAAGTCCGCGCTTTGCACACCCTACGACTTCGCCGTTGCATACGAACGACATCGTGGATTTCCACGTGTCTCGTCTGGAACCCAAAGAGCAGAGAGGCGCAGCAATTTTGAACTTCACCTCACACGCCGGGTCGCGGGCGCCCTTCCTGCTGGGCGATCATCTGCCGCAAATATGCGATGTTCGCGGCGGCCTGATCCGATGGCAGGTCGGCCTTCGCGATGCTCTCGGCTTCGGCAAATCGTCCTTGAAGGCCGACCACGAGGGCGAGGTTCTGCCGCACGCGAGGATCGGCGCCGGGCAGAGCGGTGGCGCGCCGCAGCGTCGACTCCGCGTTCTTGAGGTCCTTGCCGAGCGCGTAGGACAGGCCAAGATTCGACAGCACCGATGGGTCGTCCGGTTTGATCTTGAGAGCGCTTGCGTAATAGCGCTGCGCTTCGGCATGGCGGCCGAGCTGATCGAGCACGGCACCCTGCGCCGACAGAATGCGCAAGTCCGGCTGGTCGGGCGAATGCGCGCGGCCGAGCACTTCGAGTGCCTGTTCGTACTTGCCGACGTCGGCCAGCGCCCGTCCGTAGGCGCCGAGAAGAGCCTTGTCGCGCGGCCGCTGCAACGAGGCTTGTTCGAGGACGGAAGCGGCCTGATTGCGCTGGCCGCTGGAGCGCAGTGCCTGCGCATACGCGATCGCAGCCTGTACATCGTTCGGGTTGGCACGATAGCGCTCGCCCAAGGTCTCGGCGTCGCGCCGGAAATCGTTCTCGGACTTCGGTGCCGGCGTTGCGGCCGGTTGCGGCGCCGAGGCGCTGGAGAAGCTTGGCAAATTGTCGGTCAGGTTGCTGCTGAGGCTATTGAGCAGCGAGGCGCTCTGGCAGCCCGAGCCGACCAAGGCCATAACGCCGAGGGCCGCGAACGTCGCCGGTCGCCCACATTGGCGCCGCACCAGGGTATTCGGATGACTCCTGACGTTCACTTTTGCGCAATCCGGTTGCAGGCAGCTACCGCCAGCAATAGACCGTTAACCCTAACGGCAAGTTAATGCCGCCCGTTTGCGACGCTTTGGGCGTGACCCGAACGTCACATCTCGTGGCCGTCGCTCACCTTCAACTTCGGTTGGCGCCATGCTAGCAGGGCGCTCCTCATCCATGGACCCGTGACATGCATCCCGCCTTTGTGGCGCCCGGCGCCGGCCCAACCGTTCCGATCTGGTTCGCCAACGCCGCAAGCTGGCGCGATGTCCGCGCGACCCTGGACGGTAATGCTTGCAGTTTCGCCGAAGCAGCAGGATTCGAGCCCTCTGCCGGCCGCCATGCTTTCCTCCCTGGCGCCGACGGCACCCTTGGCGCCGTGATCTTCGGTCGGGAGGACGACGGCAAGGCGAAGGATCCGTTCCTCGCGGGCAAGCTGCCCGGCCTGCTGCCGCGCGGTACGTATCGTTTTGCAAATGCCCCGCATGACGAGCGGCTCGCCGCGCTCGGCTTCGCCCTTGGCACCTACCGGTTCAGCCGCTACGGCAAAAAGGCGAGCGAAGTCCGCCTCGAATTATCGTCGCGCCAGGATGAGGCCGATCTGTCGCGCATCGCTGACGCCATTTTCTTGGCACGCGACCTCATCAATACGCCGTCGAACGACATGGGGCCGGCCGAGCTTGCCGAGGCGGCGTTGACGGTTGCGGCCGGTTATGGCGCCGCGATCCGCATCATTACCGGCGACGATCTGATCACCCAGAACTTTCCGCTCATCCATGTGGTTGGCCGTGCCGCTGCGTCGGCGCGCGCGCCGCGTCTAATCGACATCACCTGGGGTGATCCCGGCGCACCCAAGGTCACGCTCGTTGGCAAGGGCGTCTGCTTCGATAGCGGCGGCCTCGACGTCAAGCCGAGCGCGTCCATGCTGCTGATGAAGAAGGACATGGGCGGCGCCGCAAGCGTGCTGGCGCTTGCCCGGATGATCATGGACCGGAAGCTCAACATCCGGCTGCGGGTCCTCATCCCGGCTGTCGAGAACGCGATCTCGGGCCCGGCCTTCCGCCCGCTCGACGTTGTCCGCTCGCGGAAAGGCTTGCAGGTCGAAGTCGGCAACACCGACGCCGAAGGTCGCCTCATCCTCGCCGATGCGCTGGCGCTCGCCGACGACGAGAAGCCGGAGCTTCTGGTTGATATGGGCACTTTGACGGGCGCCGCGCGGGTCGCGCTCGGACCGGACCTGCCGCCGTTCTACACTGACGACGAAACGTTGGCGGCGCAGGTTCAACGTCATGCCAATGGCGAGAACGATCCGCTGTGGCGTCTGCCGCTGTGGCGGCCCTACGATCAGATGCTGGATTCCAAGGTTGCCGATCTGAACAACATCGCGAGCGGCGGCTTTGCCGACTCGATCATCTGCGCACTGTTCCTCAATCGCTTCGTGTCTGCTGCAAAGGCGTGGCTGCATCTCGATATCTACGCCTGGACGCCATCCGCCAAGCCCGGCCGGCCGGAGGGCGGCGAATGCCAGGCGGCGCGCGCACTCTACGCACTGCTCGCGGAGCGCTACGGCCGATGACCATCGACTTCGATCCGCGCGTCACGCCGGCGCGGCCTGATCTTGCCGCTCGCCATCTCGCTGGCCACGTGACCGCGGCGCGATTTGTCGATGGCGTCGAGCGTGAGGTTGCCGAGGCACAGGTGGCGGTGCGCCGGGAGCCTGCGCCCGATGCCCTGCTCGATACCGAGGCCCTGCGCGGCGAGATCGTGACGATTTACGAGGAGAACGGCGAAGGCTGGTGCTGGGGACAGCTGGCGTCGGACGGCTACGTCGGCTGGCTGCCTGCGAATGCGCTGCGTCCGCGCGGGCCGGAGCCGACGCACCGCATCGCCGTGCTGCGGACGTTCATGTTTCCCGGCCGCTCGATTAAAGCGCCGCCCATCGAGGCGCTCTCGCTCGGCTGCCGCGTCGCGGTCGCGCCGCGTCAAGCCGATCCGACCGGTCAGCTGGCGACACTTGCAAACGGCTTCTACGTGCCGGCCCGCCATCTTGCTCCGGTCGACACGACCGAGGATGATTTCGTCGCCGTCGCCGAGCGCTTTGTCGGCGTTCCTTATCTGTGGGGCGGCAAGACCAGTCTCGGGCTCGACTGTTCGGGCCTGGTGCAGGTTGCGCTTAACGCGGCCGGGATCGCCTGCCCGCGCGACAGCGACATGCAGGAAACAGCGATAGGTACTGCGCAGCCGGCGAATGATCTCGCCGGCTTACGGCGCGGCGACCTCGTATTCTGGAAGGGACACGTCGCGATCGTGCGCGACAACGCAACGCTCGTGCACGCGAACGCCTTTCATATGGCCGTCGCGTTCGAGCCGGTGGCCGAGGCCGTCCCCCGCATTGCCGCCGCCGGCAGCGCCATCACCAGCATCAAGCGCATCGGGTAAGATGGTGGGTACCGTCACGGTCTGCCTTGCGCGGCGTCGTGTCCCCGTTAACGTACCAGGAGCTTGCGGCGGTTCGGCTGCGAACTAAGTCGTCGCCTCGTTTTGGCTTCTTCACGAACGTGTATGATCGATCGCTGGCGGCAATTCGCACCACTGGGGGATCTAGGTGAAATCGTATTCCACTCAGGTTCAGTGGAATGATAACTCCGATGATGGAGCGGGGCAGGACCTTTATGGATTGGAAAATGAAGTCACGATTCCGGCTGATTTTGCCAATCCCTTTCTGAATTTTTTCGGGTTGAACAACGTCAACGAAACGTTCGCGAATACGATCGGCTCTGCGAGCGATGTTTCGCCCGGGTCGACCTCTTCGCCGCCGACCGTTGGTGCGGCATCGCCGATGGCGGAACTGGTCGGCTCTTCGGCCATGCTTGATAGTACCATTGGCGCGAGCGGCGCCACCGCCGCGCAGGTGCAGCAGGCTATCGGTGAAAGCGGTCTTGCCGTCACCGGTGCCGGTATCAAGGTCGGCGTTCTGTCCGACAGCTTCAACGACCTCGGCGGCGCCGCTGCGGACGAAGCCGACGGGGCGCTGCCGTCGAGCGGCGTGACAGTGCTCAGCGACTTGTCGGCGGGCGGCACCGACGAGAGTCGCGCGATGCTGCAAGTCGTGCACGACGTTGCGCCTGGCGCGAGCCTCTACTTCGCCACCGCATTCGGCAGTGAGACTGAGTTCGCCGACAACATCCTCGCGTTGGCCGCTGCCGGCTGCAAGGTCATCTGCGATGACGTGAGCTACTACGACGAGCCATTTTTCCAAAACGGTGTCGTCGCACAGGCAATCGAGACCGTCGAACAAGAAGGAGTGATTTATCTCACCGCGGCCGGCAACAATGCGAGCAACGCCTATCAAAATACGTGGAGTCCGATTAACAGCACGTCGTTTGACGGAAAGACGCTTACCGACACCGAGAACTTCGGCAGCAGTGCCAAGCCTTCAGCGATCCAAACCGTCACCATAGGCGGAAGCTCGAGTGACGAGGTCCCGCTGCTGCTCGAGTGGAATCAGCCTTACGGACAAGCAACGTCCGATCTCGCGGTCCTGGTCTTTCAAGGTAAGAACTATCTTGGCGAGGTCACCAATGCGGATGACGGTGAGGCGACCAACCCTTGGGTAGGCGTTCTCCTCCAGGGCGGAACGACATACCAGATCGCGATTGAGAATCTCTCGGGTCCCGATCCCGGGCTGATCAAGGAGATTGCAGCCGGCGACGGCATCCCGATCAAGATCAGTGTTCCTTTTTCGATCACCGGTTCGAACGTGGGCACGGTGTTCGGTCACGCGATGTCGCCCGACGCGATTACGGTCGGTGCGGTTGACAGTGCCGATACGCCGGCGTTCGGCGTCAATCCGGCCCAGAGCGAATCGTTCTCCTCATCTGGCGCGGGCACGGAACTCCTGTTTGCCGACAACGGCACCGCGCTCGCGACGCCGGAAAGTCTGAGCCCGGTGACGCTCTCCGGCGTCGACGGCATCAACACGACCCTGAGCGGCGGCCTCGACGATTTCGTCGGCACGTCGGCGGCGACACCGTCAGTGGCCGGGGTCGTTGCGCTGATGTTGCAGGCGGACCCAAATCTGACGCCCGCGCAGGTCAAGGCAATGCTGACCGAATCGGCGACTTCGTTCGGCAATTCATCGGTCAGCGGCGCTGGTCTGGTGAACGCCGACGCGGCAGTTGCGTTTGCGACGCAAGCCGAGGCTCAGGTCGGATCGGCTTGCTATTGCCGCGGCACGCTGATCTTGACCGACCGCGGCGAAATTCCGGTCGAAGAGTTGCGCATCGGCGACCGGCTGGTGACGATCTCGGGTGATACGAAGCCGATCAAATGGATTGGGCAGCGCAGCTATACAGGGCGGTTTGCGCTGGGTCGAAGAGACATTCTGCCGATCTGCATCAGGGCCGGCGCACTCGGCGAGCAAACCCCGCGTCGCGATCTTTGGATTTCGCCGCACCACGCGATGTTCCTGGACGGCGTGCTGATCGAGGCCAAGGACCTCATCAATGGGGTCTCAGTAGTGCAAGCTCCTTCGGTTGAGAAGGTCGAATATTTCCACCTCGAGCTTGACGATCACGACGTGATCTTTGCCGAAGGCGCGCTCTCGGAAAGCTACATCGACGACGATAATCGCGGCCTGTTTCACAATGCGAGCGAATTTCATGCCCTCTACCCCGATCGTGTGAACACCCAGGCGCGATATTGCGCGCCACGGTGCGCGGAGGGTTACGAGGTCGAGGCGGCGCGGCGACGCATCGACGCGCGGGCTGGATTGCGGACCACAGCGCGCCTGCCCGCACTACGGGGCTACGTCGACGCGGTGGGTGCCCGCAGCGTTGCCGGCTGGGCGCAAAACATCGAACATCCCGATGCACCGGTTTGTCTTGATGTCTACGTCGCTGGTGAACTCATCGGACGCGTGCTCGCGAACCGCTACCGCGCCGACCTGGCGCGCGCCGGCATTGGCAGCGGCTGGCATAGTTTCGAGTTCATGTTGTCGTCCAACCTGGCGGAGGGATCGGCGATCGTGGTCCGGCGCTCGCTTGACGGCGCCGAATTGCAACGCGTCTGTCATCCTGCTCGCCTCCGCCGAGGTTGATTCGCTGCGATGGCCACGCGGGACATGCCCTCGAACGGCTCCCCGCGTACGATCGTCATCACCGGTGCGTCGAGCGGCATCGGTGAGGCGCTGGCGCTTCGTTATGCGCGCGACGGGGCGCGGCTGGCGCTTCTCGGCCGCAATCCCGAGCGCCTCGAAGCGGTGGCAGCGGCGTGCCGACGCACCGCCGCTGATGTTCGGACCGCGACGATCGACGTGCGCAGCCGCGACGAACTGCGCGCGTGGCTTGAAGCGTTCGACGCAGACGCTCCGGTGGACCTCCTGGTCGCTAATGCCGGCGTCTTAGCCGGGACGTCCACCGATGGCGCGATCGAATCAGCCGACGACAGCTACACACTTCTCGAAACGAATCTGCTCGGAGTCATCAATACGATCTATCCGCTGCTCGACCGCATGATGTCGCGCAATCGAGGCCAGATCGGCATCGTGGCGTCGATTGCGGCGTTCGTCCCGCTTCCGGACGCACCGAGCTATTGCGGCAGCAAGGCGGCACTTCTCAACTACGGCGTGGCACTGCGGCATCTGATGCGGCCGCGCGGGGTCGACGTCAGTGTGATCTGTCCCGGTTACATAACGACGCCGATGCTGCAGCAGGAAACCGGCTGGAAGCCGTTCGAAGTATCGGTCGAGCGAGCAGCCGAGCTGATCCATCGCGGCCTGTCGCGCAGGCGCGCCGTCATTGCCTTTCCGTTTCTGCTCGCGCTCACGGCACGCATCGGCGGACTTTTGCCGGATTGGGCGCAGCGCATCGTTCTGGTCGCATTCCGCTTTAACGTGAGGCCGCGCACGGTCGCCAAGGCGCCGACGACTGATTCTCAGTGAGAACGCTAGTAGCCCGGATGAGCGCAGCGATATCTGGGGACGGCAGTGCGGCGGGCCACAGAGCCGCGGATTTCGCTGCGCTCATCCGGGCTACGATTCTTGCCGCTTGCTAACAACTCGCCGTTTCGAAACGCGTGGCCGCGAGCACTGCCGTGCCGATTGCGGTCGGAACCGTGATGCGCACAACGGCCAAGAGGCGCGTGCCTGCGATCGGCGCGAACCACATCTCCATGTTGTGGTTTCTTTCCAGATAGCTGACGCGGAAGTTGCCGGGGATGTAGCCGCCGATCGGCCGATAAATCATTCCGCACACCACCGCGGGTCCTTGGTATCCGGTCTCCGCCTTGACGTTGTCCATGCGTTTGAATGACAGCGTCACGTCGAAGCGGTGGCTGCCGTCGAAAATCGGCAGCGTATGTTTACAGGCCGAGGGAGTGAGCAACTCTCCTGTCCCCGGCACTGGGATCAGGCCCGCGGTCAGCGGATCGACCACGCCGCGAAGATGAGTGGGGCTGACCGGAACGAGTTGTGGCGTTACGGAGGCCGGCGGCTTGGTTTCGAACTCGCTCACCGCGCCGTTCTGAAACATCATATGGACGTCTTCGACTTCTTCATCGGAGGAGAAGTTCGCCGTGTAGCCGGCCGGCGCAAGGCGCGCCTGGGCGAGCATACCGCGCGTGCTCGCCGCGATGTCGCTGCCAAGAATGAGGCGCCAAGCACCAAAGAAACGGCCGTTTGATTTTGCCGAATACCGATCCTTGCCGATCTCGACGTCCCATTCGCCTTCGCCGATGGGGATGCTCGCAATCGAGAGCGCATAACGGGCGCTGAGTTTCGACTGTGCCTGTGCGGCGCCACAGAGCGGCAACAGCGCGAGCGTTGCAGCGAAGCCAAGGATTGCGATCCGCAAGGTAACTCGGGCGAATATCACCTCATGATTCATTGGCGCGTGTCCCGCAGTTCCTGGGTGGAGGGATCCAACGCCGTCCGATCCGCCAAGATTTGCCGGAAGCGTTCGGCAAAACGCATGAGGGGCGCTCCGTCGATGATGTCATGATCGATGCTCAGATTCAGATGGATGATCTCGCGCTCGATCGGTCGGCCCTCATGGAGGATAGCTCTCTTTTCAATGGTGCCGATGGTCAGGGTCAGCGACATCGGCGTGATCGGCACGCCGACGGCGCGGCCAGAGGTATACATGCCCATCGACGAGACTCCGGCGGTGCCGGCCAGATCCTTGAACCAATAAGGATTGCGCCGTACGAAGAACCACAGGATCTTTCGCAGGAACGCCGGGAGGCGGAAAAACTGCATCTCGAGCGCGCTCATGGGGCCATCGGTTCCGAGCGGCCGCTCGCGCGCAGCGCGAAGCTCGCGGTGGATGTCGTAGATGGTCTTCTGTTGCGCCGCCCGCAGAACATAGAAGACCGGGATTGCCTCCCCTTCCCATTCCCGTTCGATCATGAAGGCAAGATCGACGTCATCGAATGCGATCAGCCGTTTGCGCCCAAGCCGGTAGGCCTGCATCCGCTTGTCGGCGGCAATGGCACTGGCGAAGCTCTTGGCGATGTAGCTCGTCAATGATACCGGCTCGCCGCCGTGCTGGCGCAGCGCCGCGATTTCCTCTCTCACCCCGCTGATGTCGGCATCGACGATAATGTGCGCAATTTGCTTGCGGCGACCCTCGGCGAGCACGTCAAGAACGAAATTACGCAGCTTTGGATAGGAATAGATTTTGCCCTGTGACTGCGGCATCCGCAGCTGGTCGATCAACTGGGACAGGATGAGGCGCCACCGGCCAGGGGCCGGCGGGGTCACGAGTTGCTCCTGGTCGCTGCGGTCAACCATCCCCGTGAACATGCACTCACAGACGCCGTAGCGCTTCGGCCGGTACCATCCGCACGGCCCGCCACGCCGGGAACAGCGCCCCGAAAATGCATAGCGCAACGGCGGCCGTGAGCACGGGTACGATCAGCCGGGCGCTCGGCTTGAACGAGATGAGATTGCCGATGGCCGGAATGTGGGGAAACGCGAAGGCGGCAAAAAGGCTCAACAGCAACCCGAGCGCGCAGCCGATCACGCACATCACGATCCCCTCGACGACAATGGACATCATGATGCGTCCGTTGCTCCAACCGATCGCGGCGAAGATGCCGATCTCGCGCGTGCGCTCCTGCGTCGCCATGATGAGGGCGTTGAGCACGTTGAGCGCGCTCATGGCGACGGCGATGATCGCGACCGCGAGCGAGACCGCTTCGAGAATTGCAAAGTTGCGGTCGTTGTCGAGCACCTCGTTCGCCGTCGCGACGGTGAGATTGCCGAGCGCCTCGATCGCGCTTCGCACCCGGTTAAGCTCGGCGCGCCCTGCCGCGTGGTCGACATTGACGTGAATGATAGTGACCTGGTCCGGCCGATAGCTCGCTTCCTGCAGGTCGACGAGCGGTACCAGTACCAGCCCACGATTGACGATCGTGGTGTAATTCGCGATGCCGATCACGCGAAAATTCTTGTCGAGCAGTTCCAATTCGTCGCCGAGCTTCTTGCCAAGCGTTGCCGCGGCCGTGTCGCCGAGGACCACGACATGGCGCTCGGCCGCGGTCGGCACCCGGCCCTCGCGCAGCGGAACTTTCTGCCACAGGTAGCTGCCGTCCGGCCAACCGAGGGTCAGGACGGCATTGATCCCGCTCGTCGCAAACGTCGCCATCTCGCCGGACACCCGCGCGACGCCAGGGATCGCTGCCACGCGGGCGATGGTCTGTTCGGGGATGAAGCCGCCGAAAATATCGGAGGCGCCCTTCTGCATGACCACGAGATCGTCGCCGATCTCGTCCATGCCCTCGCGCGTGCTGTCCTGGATGCTGCGCGACAGCGTAATCAACGCGAGCGCGCTGCCGACCGCCAAGCCGATCCCGAGGATCGACAGGCTGGTGCGGACCGGCCGCCGCTTGAGATTGCGTAATGCAAGACCGAAGAGGTTCATGGGGTGGCACTCACGTCGCGGAACTCAGCCCGCAGGGTTCACGAGCTTGGCGCTGATCGGAGCTGTCACGGCGGCCTGACGGATATCTTCGACGATCACGCCGTCCCGGATGCGCACGCGGCGCGGGCAACGCGCGGCCAATGAGTCGTCGTGCGTGACCAGGATCAGCGTCATCGCATTTTTTTCGCGCAGCCGGAACAGGAGGTCGGTAACGTTGGTCACGCTGACGCTGTCGAGATTTCCGGTCGGCTCATCGGCGAGCAGCAGCTTCGGTTCGTTGACGATCGCGCGCGCAATCGCGACGCGTTGCCGCTCGCCGCCGGAGAGTTTGGTGGTCAGGTGATGCATGCGCGTAGCGAGCCCGACATGGTCGAGCACGATCGCGGCGCGGGCGGTGCGGCGCTTGCCGGAAAGGCCGTGGCCGAGCAAGGCGAGCTCGACGTTCTCGATCGCGGTCAGCGTCGGGATCAGGTTGAATTCCTGGAAGACGATGCCGATGCTGTCGCGTCTCAGACGTGCCCAGGCTGCAGGCGTCCGCAGCGGCTGTCCTTCCCACAACACTGTCCCGGTGGTGGGATAATCGATGCCGCACAGAAGATTGACGAGGCTGCTCTTTCCGCTGCCGCTCGCGCCGACGATCGCGACGCAATCGCCGGCCTCGATCTCAAGATCGATATTGCGGAGCGCCGCGATGGCCCCGCCGTCGTAAAATCGACTGATGCCGCGCAGCGCAATCAACGGTTGCGAAGCCTCTTCGGCCGCCGGCTCGGGGCCGGCGTTCCGCGTTGCGCTTTTGATCATCCGCACGCAATCCCCCTTTACTCAACGCACCCAGGTCGCAGCCGCTGCCGCGCGTCGTGATGCAAAGCAAAATGCACAGTGTTGAGGCAATTTAAAGAAATCATAGAAATGACCATGGCCACATCTGCGGCAGATTATGGTTAATGCCAGCGCGGCAGCGACCCGGTGCTACTTGGCAAAAAGCTTTGGTGGATTGACGAAAATAAATAAATAGTCATGTAGCTCTCTCCGGGAGCATCACCAACTCTTGCACCAAGTAACAACGACACTTGCGACGACCTCAACAATTGTCTGAACAACAGCTTTTCATTTACACTGCCACATAAACGATATATGGACGTTAACACCGATTGAAACCGGGCAAGATGATCCGGGCAGTCGGGAATAGTCCCCAGGGGGCGAAGTGCTGGCTGAGTGTTGCGCGGGCGCGAGAGCCGGTGAATCCGTCAAGCCGCAACGGCGACGATGGGCTGGCACCGATAATCTCGCCGAGCAAATGTTTGCGCGACCTGCGTTGCAGGTGAGCGGCCGGTTCAGTCCGGACCCGCAGCGGCGCGCTATTCGCTTTCCAACAAGACGTCTTCGATCGGCCCTGCTGCTTCGTGCGCGGCAGGCCCGAATATCCCAAAAAGATGCGGCGTTAATCAGGCCAAGAGGTGCGCACCGTGAATGAGTTTATGGAGTTGGCAGAGTGGTTCGGGTGGCGCGTGCCTCATGAACCGTTGGTCGTGGACAGTCTTCCCAATCCGAGATTTTCCATAAAAGACCGACCGCAAGTCTCGTTCAGCACCAACAATTATCTCGGAATTGCGACAAGCCCGCGCATGAAAGCCGCCGCCACGAATGGCGTCGCGACCTACGGCGTCGGCAACAGCAACTCGCGGCTGCTGGGAGGCAATCTCGGTCTGTACGGCGAACTGGAACGCAAGATCGCGCGCTCCAACGGCAAGAGCCACGCGATCCTGTTCGCGACCGGGTATCTCACCAATCTCGGCACGCTGTCGACGCTGCCGCGCGCCGCCCAGATCGCCCGCGTCTTCGGCTTCGCGCCGAGCCGCGAATACACCTACGCCTACTTCAGCGACGAATATAACCACGTCAGCATTCGCGAAGGCATGCGCCTGTCGGGCGCTCGGCGCTACAGCTATCACCACCTCGATCTCGACCATCTTGAAACGCTGCTGCGGCGTTCGACCGCGACATCGAAGATCATCGTGACCGACGGTGTGTTCAGCCAGGACGGTGACATTGCGCCAATTCCCGACCTGCTGCGGATCGCCGAGCGTTGGGACGCGATGCTCTATGTCGACGATGCCCACGGTACCGGCGTGCTGGGCGCGTCGGGCGGTGGTGTCATCGAGCACTTCAAGGCGGCGAGCGAGCGGCTCATTTACATGGCCACGCTCAGCAAGGCCTATGGCTCGATCGGCGGCTATGTCGCGGCCCACGGCCTGATCACCGAAATTCTGCGCATGACCAGCGCCGCCTATGGCTTCACGGCGACGCTGCCGCCGGACCAGGCGATGATCATCTCCACCGCGATCGACATCGTGCGCGATGAGCCGGAGCGGCGGCAACGGCTGTGGGACAACCAGCGCTACTTCGTGAAGCGCATGGCAAATCTTCCCTTCAAGTTGGTGTCGACCGAAACACCGATCGTGCCGATCTGGCTCGGCGACGAAGACAAGGCAGAGCAACTCGCGCACGCGATCCGCAAGGAAGGCATCCACGTCGACTTCATCCGCTTCCCGGCGGTGCCGCTCAAGTCGGCGCGGCTTCGCATTCAAATGAATGCCGGCCATCGCCGCGAAGACATCGATCATTTGCTCGATGTGCTGGAACGCAACCAGCATCTCGCCGAGCCCGAACGGCGGCTTGCGGCCGCCCGCCGCCCGGCGCATGCGGAGCCGGTTCCGGTCGCTCTTGCGGAATGATTTCTGATCGACTGATTTTTGATCTAGTGACTGGGCGCTCGGGGCTGAGCTACCGCTCGGCCCCGTTCAGCCGATGCTGCCGCCCTTGAGCCACGCCTCGCCGCGGCGGTAGAGCGCCTCGACCTCCGGACCGTCGAGGCCTGGCATATCGGTCTTCACTTTGTAACCGATCCGGGTCTGCAAATAGGCGAGGTGACGGTAGCCTTCGGGAAACTGCGCCAGCAGCTTGGGGTCGAGGGTGAGCCGGGCGGCGGGATCGACCGGGTCGAGACGATCCTTTTCGTAGATAGGCTGCCGCAGGACAACGCCCCAGCGCCCGCTGCGTTTCTCGAGAAAATCGTAGAAGCGGCCGGTGCAGACCACGTCGCACAGCACGTTCTCCACCAGCGCGCGCTGCGAAATCGTCATCTTGGTCTGCGCGATGGCGCGGTCGCCGGCGACATCGATCGAAGAGCCGCCGAGGAAGTGCAGGATGCGCACGCCGCGTTCGTAGCCCTCCTGGCTCACCTTGATGAATTCGTCGGCAGTGCCCTGGAACCAAGTCGCCATCATCCGCCCGTCGTCGTGCCAGACGGTGCGGAAGCGTTGCCACATCAGGGCGTCGCGCCACACCGCCCAGTTCTCGATGAGTTCGCGCAGTTCGCGTTTGTCTTCGATCTCGACCGCTTGCGGCATCGTGTCCTCGCGTTGGTTCGCCGGATTTAGCGAGGTTGCGACGCTGCTGGCAAGCCGGCGAACCTTCATCTCGCATGGCTGCCACGGCCTGAGCGCCATTTTGGCGCGGGCGAGGAACGGCTATATAAAACCAAACGACCTTTGTTCGGAGGACATCATGGCGACGGCGACCGCGGCCGACCCGAAGCACAATATGCAAACGGCTCGGCAGGACTATTACGATCGTATCGGCAAATACGACATGGCGCCGCTGTGGGAGAAGCTGCGCGATCTCGTCGTCAACGAACCCAAGACGCAATGTGCACCGGCCATCTGGCGGTTCAAGGATGTCCAGCCGATGGTGATGGAAGCGGCCGAGCTTATCACCGCCAAGGAAGCCGAGCGCCGGGTATTGGTGCTTGAGAATCCCGGGCTGCGCGGGCAGTCACGCGCCACCCATACGCTCTATGCCGGCCTGCAGCTCATCATGCCTGGCGAGATCGCGCCGGCGCATCGGCACACCGCGTCGGCGATCCGGTTCATCATCGACGGCGCCGGCGCCTACACCTCGGTGGAAGGCGAGCGCACCTACATGTCGCCGGGCGACTTCGTGCTGACCACCAATTGGACGGCGCACGACCACGGAAATACCTCCGACAAGCCGATGATCTGGCTCGACGTGCTCGACCTGCCGACCGTCAACTTCTTCGAGACCATGTTCGCCGAGCACCTCGCGGACGAAAGCCAGAAGGTCCGTCATGCCGACGGCGATTCGGCCGCCTTCTTCGCCTCGGGTGTTTTGCCGGATGGTGCTGAGGCGCCGCGCAACAAATGCAGCCCAGTGGTGAACTACACCTATGCCCGCACCCGCCCGATCCTCGAGCGCATGAAGAAGGCCGGCGAGATCGACAAGCGTCACGGCGCGCGCGTGCGCTACGCCAATCCCGTTACCGGCGGCTGGGTGATGCCGACCATGGGCGCGCACCTCGCGCTGTTCCCGGCGGGCTTTTCGGGCGAGCGCTACCGTGCGACCGACGGCACCATCTTCGTCTGCGTCGAGGGCGAAGGCAAAACGCGCATCGGCGACAAGGATTTCGCCTGGAGCGCCGGCGATGTCTTCGTTGCACCGCCCTGGCAATACTACGCCCACGAGGCCGCACGCGAATCGGTGCTGTTCTCGATCTCCGATCGCCCGGCCCAGGAAGCCCTCGGCATCTGGCGCGAGATCAACTGACGTCAATCTTAGCGCACCCTACGTCAGAGTGCACGGAAGGTGCGCACCAGCGGACCGATGTCGTTGCGAGCAAATCGCGAGGCCTTGGCCGCCTTTGCGCATCCTACGCGGCTGGCGCTGCCGGCTAGCTGAAATCGAACAATTGCTGCGCCATTTCGGTGATCTTGGGGTCGAGCGGGCGCGGTTTCAGGCTGAGTCCCTTTCCCAGAATATCGGTCAGGATCGTGAAGACGGCGATGCGGCCGAACAGTTTGTCGTTGCCTGGAATGAGGAACCACGGGCTGGGCTTGGTTGACGTCTTCTCCATCATGTCTTCAATCGCGACTTCGTAATCGCCCCAGCGCGCGCGATTGCGGAAATCCTCATACGACAGCTTCCAGCGCTTGAGTGGATTGGTGAGGCGGTCCTTGAACCGGCGGACCTGCTCCGCGGGCGTGATGTGCAGGAAGCATTTCGCCAAACGAATGCCGTCGTCGATCATCATTTGCTCGAATTCGTTGATCTCCTGGTAGCCGCGGTGCCACTGGTGCTTGGTGGCGAACCCTTCCACCCGTTCCACCAGGACGCGCCCGTACCACGAGCGGTCGAACACGACGATCTGCCCCGGCTCAGGGAGCTTCTCCCAAAAGCGTTGCAGGTAGTGGCGGCCCTTCTCGTGCGGCAAGGGCGCGGCGATCGGATAGACCTTGAAGCTGCGCGGATCGAGCGCCCAGCCAAGCCGGCGCACGATGCCGCCCTTGCCCGCCGTGTCCCAGCCTTCGAGCACGACCACGGCGCGCTCCGGCGTGCCGAGATAGGCCTGCTGGATCGACTGCATCGTGGCCTGCATCGATTGCAGGCGGCGCTCGTAATCCGCAGTGTCGACTTTCGGGTGCTTGGTGATCGCTGCGAGCTTCGGGCGTTCCGCGACAATGAAATCTTTGGTTTTCATGGCACTTTTCGCAATGGGCGCATCCGTTGCGACGCGCTTTGACCGGAATCAAGGATTTGACAGCGCTCTCGCTTGATGCGAGCGACAGCCGCGACGATGCCGATGAACCATTAACAAGGGGCTCCTCGCCGTTTGCCAATGGGCGCCGACCGAGGCTCGCCCAAGCGCATTGCGCTCCGCTAATCCGCCGCGCACGCTATAATACTGGCAAATCCGGCGGCTGCCGATTGCCATTCCAAGGAGACCATCATGGACCAGAAAATGCGAGAAGTCCGCGCCGAGGACATCAATCCGCGGTTCAACTGGGGTCGCGCGCTGCCGGCACTTGGCACCATGGGGGTCGACTTCGAGGAGCGGGTCGATTACCGCCGCCTGCACCGTTATCGGCTGTCACGGGTCAAGGACGCGCTGGACAAGTCGGAACTCGGCGCGCTGCTCGTCTTCGACGTCAACAACATCCGCTACATCACCTCGACCAAGATCGGCGAATGGGAACGCGACAAGCTCGCGCGCTGGGCGCTGCTCACCCGTACCGGCGAGCCGATCCTATGGGATTTCGGCTCAGCCGCCGTCCACCACAAGCTCTATGCGCCGTGGCTCGCACCGGAGAACTGCAAGGCGGGGCTGATCGGCCTGCGCGGCACCGTCAATCCGTCGTTCGGGCTGATGAAGCGCCACGCCGAGGAGATCGCCTCGCTGATCCGACAGGCCGGCGTTGCCGACATGCCGATCGGCGTCGACATCATCGAGCCGCCGATGATGTTCGAACTGCAGAAGGCGGGGCTCAACGTCCAGGACGGCCAGCAGGTGATGCTCGAAGCCCGCGAGATCAAGTCCGCCGACGAGATCGCGCTCTTGAACCGCGCCGCCGCCATGGTCGATGGCGCCTATCACCTGATCTACGAGGAATTGAAGCCGGGCGTGCGCGAGAACGACATCGTCGCCCTCGTGAACAAGTTCCTCTACGAGAACGGCTCCGATGACGTCGAAGCGATCAACGCCATCTCCGGCGAGCGCTGCAACCCGCATCCGCACAACTTCACCGATCGCATGCTGCGTCCGGGCGACCAGGCGTTCTTCGATATCCTCCAGGCCTTCATGGGCTATCGTACGTGCTACTACCGCACCTTCAATGTCGGGCGGGCGACGCCGGTGCAGCACGACGCCTACAAGCGGGCGCGCGAATGGCTCGATTGCGCGATCGAGCTGATCAAGCCCGGCGTCAGCACCGACCGGGTGTGCAGCGTCTGGCCGAAGGCCGAGGAGTTCGGCTTCCCCGACGAGATGAGCGCGTTCGGCCTGCAGTTCGGCCACGGCCTTGGGCTCGCCTTGCACGAACGCCCGATCATCAGCCGCGTCATCTCGCTGACCCATCCGACCGAGATCAAGGAGGGCATGGTGTTCGCGCTCGAAACCTACTGCCCGGCGACTGACGGCTACTCCGCCGCCCGCATTGAGGAAGAGGTCGTCGTCACCGACAAGGGCTGCCGCGTCATCACCTTGTTCCCCGCCGAGGAACTCCCGATCAGCCACCGTTACTAAGGCGCGTCGCAGCGGATGCGCGCCTACTTCGGGCGGTGCAGACCTCGCGGCGGGCGCGGTTCGGGGAGAGCCTGGTAGGCGCGCAGCCAGGCGGCGACATCGTCCGCGGAGAACGGAGGGTGGTGGCGGCGGCGCAGGCGCAGCACGGCGGAGAAGGCGTTGAGGTCGAGGAGCGCGGCGCGGCACGTGCGCATCAGCGGCTCCTCGTTCGGCGCGATGAGGTCGCTGATGAAGCCATCGCAGCCGATGCTGCCGCACATCAGCATCGCGAGATCGACGACCCGGTCGGCATCGGCAAGCTCGATGACGGCATCGCACAGCGGCAGATTTCCGACGGCGACGAGACTAATGACTTCGTCGAGCGGACGCACGGCGGCGCGCGCCGCGGCGGTCTCATGCGGAGCGATCGGCGGACTATTTTCGAGCCGGGCGACGAATTCCTGGCGCGCCGAATCGTCGGCCGCGCCCAGCGCCGTGTCGATGACGGCCTCCAGGAGTTCGCGTTGATCGTGACTCAATTCGCTCGACGGATCGAGCAACGTGTCGGCGAGCGCGCGCAGGAACGGCCGGCGCTTGCCCGGCGTCTGCTGGCGCGCGAGCGCCTGCAACCCTGCCAAAGAGCTTGCCATTGTCGTTTGTCCTCGCCATCCACCACATGAACCATAAAAGAAAAACGCGGCGAAACCGCTAAGCGGACCAACGAAATCCGGTTCATCGCCATTTACGATCTCGCTGGCGTCGCCGAAGGAATGCTTAATCAATTGGACGAGAGATCGGCAGCGATGCGGCGCGCCCGCGACGTCAGCGCAACGAAGCCGCGCGATGGTCGCGCGGCTTCAGT
This sequence comes from uncultured Alphaproteobacteria bacterium, assembly GCA_963787675.1. Lineage (GTDB taxonomy): Bacteria > Pseudomonadota > Alphaproteobacteria > Rhizobiales > Xanthobacteraceae > JAJPKK01. The sequence continues at coordinate 441,320 of CAWBDV010000007.1, forward strand.
CAGAGACAATGCAGATACAATACTCGAGTAGTGGCGAAGCCGATGCGTGCCGCGCTTTACTCGGCCGCAAGCGCACGTTTGCTGAGCGGCAACTCTAGGCGCTCCCACACATCAACGAGCGATTCGGCAAGCGCGTCGATCAGTTCGTCGGTGTGGTAGGGCGAAGGCGTGATGCGTAGCCGCTCGGTGCCCTTCGGGACGGTCGGATAGTTGATCGGCTGGATGTAGATGCCGTGCTCCTCGAGCAGCAGGTCGCTTGCGGCCTTGCAGCGTTCCGGATCGCCGACGAACACCGGCACGATGTGGGTCTCGCTCGGCATCAGCGGCAGGCCGGCGGCGGCCAGCACCGACTTGACGCGGCCGGCGCGGTCCTGGTGGCGCTCCCGCTCCCAGTTCGATGACTTGAGATGGCGGATCGCGGCGGTCGCAGCCGCGCACACCGGCGGCGGCAGCGCCGTGGTGAAGATGAAGCCCGGGGCATAGGAACGCACCGCGTCGATCATCGCAGTGGAGCCCGTGATATAGCCGCCGAGGCAGCCGAACGCCTTGGCGAGCGTGCCTTCGATGACGTCGACCCGCTCCATCGCGCCTTCGCGCTCGCAGATGCCGCCGCCGCGCGGGCCGTACATGCCGACCGCGTGCACTTCGTCGCAGTAGGTCATGGCGCCGTAGCGCTCGGCGAGGTCGCAGATCGCATTCACCGGGGCGACATCGCCGTCCATGGAGTAAAGGCTCTCGAACACGACGAGCTTCGGCCGATCGGGACCGGCGGCCTTGAGCAGCTCTTCGAGGTGGCGGAGGTCGCTGTGGCGGAAGATGATCTTCTCGCAGCCGGACTGGCGCACGCCTTCGATCATCGAATTGTGGTTGAAGGCGTCGGAGATGATGAGGCAGTTCGGGATCAGCTTCGCCATGGTGGCGATGCCGGTCTGGTTCGAGACGTAGCCTGAGGTGAAGATGAGGGCGCCATCCTTGCGATGCAGGTCGGCGAGCTCGCGCTCAAGCTCGACCAGCGGATGATTGGTGCCGGCGATGTTGCGGGTGCCGCCGGCGCCGGTGCCCATCTTGGTCGCGGTCTCGACCATTGCGCCGATGACCTTCGGATGCTGGCCCATGCCGAGGTAATCGTTCGAGCACCACACCACGACGTCATGCGCGCCGTGCGGCGTGTGATGCTTGGCATGGGGGAACCGGCCGGCGAGGCGTTCGAGATCGGCGAACACCCGGTAGCGCCGCTCGCTACGCAACTGGTCGAGGGCAGTCGTAAAAAACGCGTTGTAGTCCATTGGGTCGGCTCTCCCGGCCAGCCAGAGTGATCGTGCGAACTCTTCTCGGAGCCTCTTTTGGAGCTATTCTTAGAGGGCTTCCAGCCTGTTTGTCGAGGCGTCAGTACCCCGTCGGCGGCATGGCGCCTTTGCGCAGAATCAAATAACGGCACAGATCTCCCTGCCACGATAAACTTTGCAAAACGCTAAGCTTTTGGCGCGCGGCTGCGATGGTGGCATCGCCGCCGCCAGGTCCGCCGTGTTGCGACGCAACGTCGCTGTCGCAGGAGGCAGGACAACGTTCTGCACCCCGGACATCCCCGCCAGGTCATGCCCGCGGAAGCGGGCATCCAGTGAACCCGGCGGTGCGATTGGGCCGATGCCGTGAGCCAATCCAACGACGGTGGCTACTGGGTCGCCCGGTCAAGCCGGGCGACGACGCCAGCGAATGAGATTACGCGTTAGCGCCAATGGATGAGGTTACAGACAAGACGCCCGCTCGATTGCTATGAGGTCACCGCATCGACGCAAAGGCGAGGGTGGAACGCTCCTATGACGGTGAAATCGAATCGCGGCTTCACGTGGCCGAACAATGCGCGCATCGCAGTCGCGGTCACGTGCCTCCTGGAGACCTGGTCGGGAGACAAGGGGCCGCCGTTCTCGGTGCAGACAACGTCGCTGCGCCAAGGCACCCACGACCGGGCCGCCATGACGTGGGGTACCTATGGGGTGCACGCCGGCGTGTGGCGTCTCATCAAGATCCTCGATGCCAACCGCACGCCCGCGACCTTCGTTGCGAACGCGCACACGCTGGAGCTTGCGCCGGATGCAGCCGAGCAGATGCTCAAATCGGGACATGAGATCGCCGCCCATTCCGACACGCAGGACAATATCCTCGCCTATCTCGATTCCGAGCAGGAAGAAGCGCTGATCGCGCGCTGCGTCGACATCTTCAAGAAGATCACCGGCAAACCGCCCAAGGGCTGGCTCAGCCCGGTGCTCGCGTCCACCGCCCGCACCGAGGAGTTGGTCACCGCGGCGGGCTTCCTCTGGTACGGCGACTACAACCACATCGACTTGCCGTTCTGCGCCAAGAACCGCAAGGGCACCATCGTGGCGTTGCCGCACAGCGACTTCGCCGATCATCGGGTGCTGCGCGGCAATCCGCGCGACTGGTACGAGGTCTACAAGGACACGTTCGACTATCTCTACCAGAACGAGCCGACGTCCTTCCTCAACGTCACCGTCCACTGCCACTTCGGCGGCCGGCCGCTGATGGCCGCGATGGTCGATCGCATCCTGAAATACATCGGCGGCTTCTCCGACGCCTGGCTCGTGCGCCACGACGATCTTGCCCAATGGGTGCGCGACAACGCGATTGCCGAATGGACCAACCGCGACCGGTTTTTCCCGCAGTCGTAGCGCTTGCGATGCTCTCGGGTTAGAAGCGTAGGGTGGGCAAAGCGCGGACGTGTCCGCGCGTGCCCACGTTCAACATCTCCGCGTGGGCACGACGCGTGAAGAACGCGCCTTTGCCCACCCTCATATGGGGCTCTGGGTCAAGGGTTGCGAAGGTTTGGGGGATTTCGGGGATTGGGCGTAGCGGCGGCGCGCGGAGCCATGCGTAGCGCAGCGCGCCGTCGCGGTCCGCATGCACCGGGATTGGCTTCCGATGATTTATGCAGCTCACTGCATCACCTCATATCCGGTTGGACCGCATTGGTCCGCACCCACATTCCGCATGCTTGCGGCGAGGAAGCCACGAGGAGGTGACCCATCTACAGGGCGGCTCGTTTGTCGGCCCAAGGGTGGCACGGTCACCATCCGTCCCGCGCTGACCGCGGCAACAGCCGCAGCGTGACGCGTTCGTTGAAGCGGTTACGCCTTGGTCGCCTTGAGCACCGCACCGTCGGGGACAAGGCCGGTTGTGAGATAACGCCAGAGCGCCACCATCAGCTTGCGCGCCAAGGCAACGATGGCGATGCGTTTGATGCGAGGACCGGCATTGACGGTGCGCTGCCGGAACCATTGAGCAAGCGCGCTGCCCGGCTGATGCCGTAGCCACAGCCAGGCGAGCTCAATCGCCTTGTGACGGGCACGCCGATTGCCTGCCTTGCTGATCCCCTGCTCGCGGGCAGTCCCGCCGCTTTGCCACGGACTGGGAGCCAGTCCGAGATAGCCGGCGACCTCGCGGCGATTGCGAAAGTCCTTGTAGAAAGCCTCGTTGGTCAGCGTCGACGCGAACACCGGGCCGAGGCTTTTGAGCGCCAGCAGGAGGTCGCGGCGCTGCGCCATCTGCGCCGCCGCAGGCGTCGGCGCGGCTGTGGCAGGCGGCCGCTCCAGCGCCGCTAGTTGCCGGCACAGCAGCATCAGCCGCTCATGCTCGCGCTCAAGCTCGGCCTGCATCCGTGGCGGCACCCCCTGGCCCTGCCGGTCCCGCTGCGCCGAAAGCCATGTCAGCCAGTCGCGGCGGCACGGGTTGCCGATCGCCATTCCCACCAGCCGCAGCAGCGCCTTGATCCGGTTGGTGTGGGCCGTCCGCTCCTTGATCAGCCGCTCCCGTTCGCGGCTGTCGCGACGGGCGTCCTCCTGTTCGATGGTCGGCACCCGCACGATTCGCACCACCCGCGGCTCGCCGCGGCAATACGCCATCAAGGTCCGCAGCAGCTGCTCGCCGTCGATCCGATCGGTCTTCGCCCGCCGGCCCCGTTGCTCCACCGCGATGCTCGCCGGATCGAACACGTAATTCTGGATCCCCGACGCCGTCAAAAGCCGGTGCAACCAAAATCCGTCGTAGCCAGCCTCGTAGCAACTCACCACCGCAGGAACCCCTCCCATCGCGCGGGCCGCCCGCCCACGCACACGATCAATCAGCGCCAGCAGCTCACCATGAGCTCCACCCTTCACCCGGTGACGCGACAGCCGATCCCGCTCCGGGCTGTGCAGCGTCACCAGCCATGTCTTCTGGCTCAGTTCGATCGAAACGAAAATCGTGCCATGATCACCCCCGATGGGCGTGCCGGTATGCGATGTTTGCATCTAATGCCTCCGATGGTTCGAGTGCGACAACCCAAACCTATCGGACGCACGCCCATCGCCCTCATGGTATCTACAGAGCCCTGCCGCGCACCCTAAACGCTTGCATCGTGCCATGCCCCTTGCCAAGGTCGCGCCAGCATAGAACCGCAGGGAGGATTGCGATGAGAACCTTCGCTTGGCGTCACGCCGCCATGGCCCTCCTCGCCCTGTCATTCATCGCGGGATCGAACGCCATAGCCTCGGCACAGGCCGATGCCGCCTATCCGCAACGCATCATCAAGATCGTGGTCGGATTCGCGGCGGGCGGCGGCAACGACATCATCGCGCGCATCATTTCCCAGAAAATGCAGGACGACCTCGGCCAGAGCGTGATCGTCGAGAACAAGGTCGGCGCCGGCGGAAGCCTCGCGGCACTGTCGGTGATGGCCGCGCCTGCCGACGGCTACACGCTCCTGGTCGGCGCGAGCGGCGCCATGTCGGTCATTCCGGCGATATCGGTCAAGCCGCCCTACGACCCGCTCAAGGATTTTACGCCGGTCTCCATGGTCGCGGCGTTCCCCCTCATCCTCACGACCTATCCGTCGCACCCGGCCAAGACCGTGCAGGAGCTCGTGGCCTGGATGAAGGCCAACCCTGACAAATCCAATTACGCCACGTCATCGTTTGCGTTCACGCTCGCATCGGAGCTGTTCAAGCTGCGGACCGGCGCGCCTGCGACCGCCATCCCCTACAAGAGCAGCAACGAGATGCTGGTCGCCGTCATCAGCCAGCAAGCGCTGTTCACGCTGACCGATCCGCCGCCCACCACGCCGCAGGTGAAGGGCGGGGTCGTCCGCGCGCTCGCGGTTACCGCCGAGAAGCGGCTCGACGATCTGCCCGACGTGCCCACCATGGCGGAGAGCGGCGTTACGGGCGTCGACGTGCAGCTGTGGAGCGGCATCTTCGTGCGGGCCGGGACGCCGGCAGCCATCGTCAAGAAGCTCGAGACCGAAATACGCAGCGTGATGCAGATGGCGGACGTGAAGGAGAAATTCCGTGCCATGGCGACACCGACCGTCGGCAGCACATCAGAGGAGTTCGCGCAGACCATCGCCCGCGAGTTGAAGTCGTGGACCGAGGTCGGCCGGCGCGCCAACGTCAAGATCGAATGACGGCACCGTTGCCGTCACATTGCGGCGATGACCGCGCGGATCATCATTCCCGAGGACAGGCTGCTGGCGCCGGTCGTCGACCCGGTGTCCCGCAAGCTCGAAGCGCTGGGCTACGCGATCTGCCGTGCACCGCAATCTCAGCGGCCGGCCGACTGGCCCGAGCTTGCCGAGGCGGCTGTCGTCGTTCTCACCCCGCGCACGCCTTTCGGCGCCGCCGAAATCGCGGCCGCGCCGCAGCTCAAAGGCATCGTGTTTCCGACGATTGGGGTCGATTCGCTTGATCTTGAGGCGGCCGATGCGGCCGGCCTCGTGGTTGCCCACGGCGCGACGTCGGAAGCGATCGACAGCATGGCGGAGGCGAACGTCATGCTGATGGCGGCGCTGCTGCTTGATCTGCCGCGCAAGTCGCGCGGGCTCCTGCAGAACGGATGGCAGGACGGCACCGTGCGCGCGCGCATGATGCGCGGCAAGACGGTGGGCTTCGTCGGCTTCGGCCGCATCGCGCGCGCGACCCTTGCGCGCCTTGCCAATTGGGGCGTTCGTTCGGTGTATTTCGATCCTTTCGTCGATCAGAGCGCGGCGGCCGGTGCGACGCGCATGCCCGATCTCCCGATGCTGCTGCGCCTGAGCGACATCGTCACCGTGCTCGTCGACCTCACGCCGGAAACGCGCGGCATGATCGCAAGCCCCGAACTCTCCACCATGCGGCCCGAGGCTTACCTCGTGAACACCGCGCGGGGCGCCGTCGTCGATGAAGCGGCGCTGGTGCAGGCGCTGCGCTTCGGCATCATTGCCGGGGCCGCGATCGACGCATTCGAGGCCGAGCCGCTGCCGGCCGACAGCCCCTTGCGCACGCTCGATAACGTCATCCTCACCCCGCACAACATCGGCCATACCGTCGAGCTGCAGGCCTCCTTCGTTGCGGCGGCCCAGGAAAACGTCGTTCGCATCGCGCGCGGCGAACCGCCGCCCTACCTGAAGAACCCGGACGTCCTGCCGCGATGGCGCGAGCGTTTGGCACGGCTGAGGTGAGAAGCGCGCTTGCGGAGCACTGACGCTCTGGCTCCTTAAAACGCTGCCTCGAATGCCTCGACAGCGTTGTCATGCCCCGCTTCAAGCGGGGCATCCAGTAACCACCGAGCTATCGATGGTGGAGATGCCGGGCCGCATCTCGCCCCCAGTGGTTACTGGGTCGCCCGGTCAAGCCGGGCGACGACAGGCTGTTTGAGTGGGTTTGGAAGGCACCTTAATCGGCCTGCGAGGCCGGCAGGCGGTAGAGGTCGCCGTACTTGGCGCGCAGATAGGCGACGTAGGGCGCAATCGACATGGGTTCCCCGGTCGCGCGCTCGACGAGTTCGGCCGGCTTGAACTTGCGGCCATGGCGGTAAAGGTGCTCGACGAGCCAGCTGTGCAACACGGAGAAATCGCCGTGGGCGATCTGGTGCGGGATTTCCGGATGGGCCTTGAGAGCGGCGGCGTAGAACTGGGCGCTCAGGATATTACCGATGGTGTAGCCCTGGAAGCTGCCGCCGATGCCGCCTGAAAACCAGTGGACGTCCTGCATGCAGCCGTCGCGGTCATCCTTCGGCGCAATGCCGAGGTCAGCCTTGATCCGCTCGCGCCAAGCCTCGGGCAAGTCCTTCACCGCGAGGCGGCCTTCGAGGAGATCGCCTTCAAGGTCGAAGCGCATCATCACATGGAGATTGTAGGTCACTTCGTCGGCGTCGGTGCGGATCAGCGACCGCGCGACCTTGTTGATGGCGCGATAGAACGTCTCCACCGGCACGCCGCGGAACGAATCGGGGAATGCATCTTGCAGGGCCGGGTAGAAGTGGTGCCAGAAGTCGCGGCCGCGCGCGACCACGTTCTCCCACAATCGCGATTGGCTTTCATGCACGCCGGCAGAAGCCCCGGAGCCAAGCGGCGTGCCGGCTAGCGCACGGGCAACGCCTTGCTCGTACATGGCGTGGCCGGACTCGTGAATGGTCGAGAACAGCGCCTGCCCGATGTCGTGCTCGTCGACCCGCGTCGTGATGCGCACGTCGCCCGCCGAGAACTTCGTGCAGAACGGATGATGGGTCTTGTCGATCCGCCCGCGCGCGAAATCATAGCCGAGCCGCCGAACGACGGTATTGCCGAGGTCGAGCTGCGCCGGCTCCGGAAACGTGCCGTGCAGGCAGTGGTCATCGGCTGGCACCTGATCGCAGATCGCGCGCACGATCGGGACCAGCTCGCGCCGCAAGTCGGCGAATAGCGCGCGCACCGTCTCGGTCGTCATGCCGATGTCGTAGTCATCGATCATCGGATCGGTGACGTGCTGCCATGGGGCGTAGAAGCCCGCATATTCGCGGCTGAGCTCGACATTTTTTTCAAGATAGGGCCGCACCACTGCGAAATCGTTTGCTGGCCTCGCCTTGGTCCACGCGACGTAGGCGGCCGAGCTCAGCGCGTTGGCGCGCTCGACCCAGTCTCCGGGCACGCGGATCGCCCGCTCGAAGTCGCGGCGCGCAACGCGTACGAGGCTCGCCTCATCGCTGTCGTAGGGCAGGCCGTCGGCGTAAGGAACGAGCGCGTCGAGGAGCTTGCCGAGCTCCGGATCGACGGACCGATCGTGGGCAAGCCGGCTGAGGGCCGCAATCTGACGCCCGCGCGCGTCCGCCCCCTCGGGCGGCATGTACGTCGACATGTCCCAGTTGAGCACGGCACCCGCGTAGTTGAGGTCGCTGATCTCCAGGAGACTCCGTTTCACCTCGGCGAGCTTTTGCTCCGGCGACAGTTGCGTCGTCGCCGGCCGCGCGCTCGCGCGCTTCTTCGGCTGCGGTGCCGCGCGTGCGAGCGACTTCGACTTTGAGGCTTGTGGCTTCGATTTTTTCGTAATCCGGGTCTTAGGGCCTTTGGCTGGTTTGCGCTTCGCCGGTTTCGGTCTTTTCGTCATCTGTTCTTTCCTGCAGCTTTCAGCTGCGCGTCAGGGGAAGCGATAATAGGCAGTGAAGCGGCCGTAGAACACGATCGCGATCCAGCATGCGAGCGAAATCGCGCCGGCGAATTTGGCGGTGATGGGCATTGCCGCGTCGCGATCCCATGTCGCAACTCCGCGATAGGTGAGGAAGTGGAACACCAGCACGTTGACGCCAGCGAGCAGCAACAGCGCGATCTTCATGCGGAAGCCGAAGTTTGCCGCATAGCGCGCCGCCTGGCCGCTGAACATCAATCCGCCGGTGATCGCCGAAAGTGCGAACGTCATCCAAGTCAGCGGCAGCACCAGCCGCGACATGACCGTGACCGGATAGTCGGTAAACGCAAGGCCCATGAGGCGCAGGTCGAGAAGCGCGATCATGCCGAACATCGCGGAGATCGACGCGATATGGAGCATGTCGAGCGCGGCAAAGCCGTAAGGCGACTGCGAGACGAAGGTGCCCGCGGCACTCATTTCCAGCCAGCCGAAGAGTGCGGATAGCACGTCTACCCCCTTCGTTCGCGGTCGCCGCCGCTGGCCCGAACGGGCGCGGCTACACGCCCAGCATGCCCGCGATCCAACGTCCACGACCGGCGAGGGTGGCTCCAACCCACAGCAACAAGGCTAAGCCCCCGACAAATCCTGCCGCGAAGCGCCCGCCCTTGTCGCTCCCGTTCCAGCGCAGCACCAGCGGTAGTGCGAGCGTTGCAAGTGTAGCACCTGCCATCAATACGAGCTTCGCGACGAAGGCACTGTCGCGCCACGAGCGGGGCGTGCCGAACATCAACGCCACGCCCGTCAGTGCCGAGGCCGCAACCGCGACCCAGAGCCACGGCAAGAAGCGCCAGCTCGCTGCGCTAAGCGTGCCCTCGCGTGAGATGCCCCAGACACGCAGGTCGATCATCACCACCGCCGACAAGATCATCGCGATCGAGAGGATGTGGAGCGCTTGGAGAAACGGAACGAGCCAGACGATCGGGCGCATCGCTACGCTGAGCGGCAGACTGCCGACCCATTGCGAAAGCTCGTTCATCACGCTGATGCGACCCGCCGACGCCGCGGCCTATTTGCCGGTCCTGATGAACTCGAGAATCTGCGACGTGAGCGAAGTATCGGCTGTACTGATCGCGCTGACCTCCGAGACGTGATTGTGCTTCGCCAGCATGACGCTGCGGACGCAGCCGTGTTCGGTCTTGCACATCGCATCCTTGAGCTGGGTGAATTGCTCGTTGAACATCGGCGGATTGAGTTCAGCCGCTGCGATCATGAATGGCGTCGTAGTCTTGATGAGGCCCGACAGCGCCGAACGTTCCGCGTAGAGTTTGGGATCGGTGCCGTAGTAGGCCGCCTCGCCTTCGTTCGTCTGGACCTTGGTGAGGTCATAGATGCCCGACGCAAAGATCGCGCCTGCGAGTCCTGAGCCGCCCGGACCGTGGAATTCGGGATGTGCCACGTAGGTTGCGGCATGGACGGCGCCAGCCGACTGGCCCATCAGGTAGATGCGGTTGGGATCGCCGCCGTACGTCGCGATCTTGTCTTTGACGAAGCGTATCGCCGCCGCGAGATCCTCGACGCCGGCCGGCCACGGAAACTCCGGCGCGAGACGATATTCGACATTGACGCCGACCATGCCGTTGCGCGCCGCGAACACCATGACATTGTCGTTGAACGGACTGCCCGGCGGATGTTTGTTGCCGCGGACGAAACCGCCGCCATGCACAAACATCAGCACCGGCCGGCCGGTGAAATTCGAAGTCATCGACGAAAATGTCGACGACGTTGCGGGCATGCGGCCCGTACTTCACGTCGCGGGAGACCTTGATGAAGTTATAGGGCTCTTTCTCCTGGAGCGGCGCGAAAATCTTGTTGGTGCCCTCCGGATCGACGACGCGGCCGATCGCCGCGACCTTGGCGATGACGTCGGGAGACATTTGAGCCAGCGCTGTGCTCGGCGCCGCGGCGACCGTAAGTCCGGCAAACGCTGCACCGATGACGGCAGCAATGCCGCGACGAGACCCAAACCTGTGCGTCTCCTGTTTTTTTGTCATGGCGTTCTCCCTCCCGCGCATTTTCGCGCGTCGTCGCTACAACCTAGCATATCGTCGACGCAGGCGAACAGTCGACCACGTGCGTGCGCGCTCGCTCGGCCTCTGCTACGTTTCAAAAAAACACATATTGCGAAAACCGGGAGGGAGCGATGGCCCATCTGCGATCTTTCGCCATCATGCGGTGCCTGACAGTGATGAGCATCATCGCGGCGATTGCGGTTGCCGCGGTATCGAGCGGCGCCCAGACGCTCACGGGCATCGCCGGCGTGCTCGCCCCGGGAGCTGTGCCGGAACTCGTCCGCGAAGGCTTCACGTTCACGGAAGGCCCGGTCGGCACGGCGAACGGCGGGCTGTTCTTTTCGGATATCAGGACCAATCACACGTATTTCGTGGACGCTGGCGGCATGATCGGAATCGTGCGGGAAAATGCCAACGGCGCGAACGGCCTCGCCCTGACGAAAGACGGCGATCTTTTGTTCGCCGAGGGCGACAGCAAGCGCATCACGCGGCGCGAAAAGAACGGCGCCATCACAACCGTGACCGAGGGCCCGCCAGGGGCGCCCCTTCTCGCGCCGAACGATCTCATCCTCGATGCCCGCGGCGGCATTTATTTCACCGATCCCGGTCCGCGTCCCGTGGTGCCCGGGCGGCCGACCTATGTCTATTACCTGCCCCCCGGCGCTTCGGTTCCGATCCTCATCGATGGCAGCATCCCGCGCCCGAACGGCCTCACCCTGACGAACGACGGCAAGACGCTAATCGTCGACGATACGCTCAATCCGGCCGTGTTCGCCTATGACGTCGAGCCCGACGGCAGCGTCAAGAACAAGCGGGTGTTCGCGCAGCTTCGCGACATTCCACCAGGTGCCGAAAGCGGGGCCGACGGCATGGCAATCGATCGCGATGACCGCGTCTACATCACGAGCGTCGCCGGCATCCAGGCGTTCGACGCCAAAGGCCAATATCTCGGCAGCTTCAAAGCCCCTCGCCAAGCCGCTAACCTCGCCTTCGCGGGACGCGACAAGCAAGTCTTGTATATTACCGCCCGCGAGGGGCTTTATCGCCTCCCCATGCTGTCCAAGGGACCGGATCGGCTGGGCAAGTAACGCTTGAAGCGACCCTTGCGATGACGCATCAAATCACCCTCGGAGGAAAAGCATGATGAAGATCGCCGCTCGCCATGTTGCAAAGTCCGCGGCTTGCTCTGTGGCCATCGGCGCTCTGCTGGCGATCACCTCGGCGGCCGATGCGCGGGTTACCAAGATCGTGATCGACGAGAAGGTATCGCCCGCCTTCAACGGTGCGAGCTTCGGCGATGTTGGCCGCTACGAGACGCTCGTCGGCCGCGCGTATGGCGAACTCGATCCTGCCGATCCGCGCAATTCCCTGATCCAGGATATCAAGCTCGCGCCGCGCAACGCGCGCGGCATGGTCGAATACATGGCGACGTTCCAGCTTGTGAAGCCGATCGACATTTCGAAGGCGAGCCGGCTGATGTGGCACGACGTGCCGAACCGCGGCCGACGCCTCACCATCGTGCCGATCGAACGGGCCAACGGCGATATCGGCCTTTCCAGCGGCTGGCAGGGCGACAATGCCGGCACGACTGCGCCGGCGCCGAACAAAGACACGGTCACCGTGCCGGTGGCAAAGAATGCCGACGGCTCCGCGATCACCGGTCGCGTCATGGCGCGCATCTTCAATGCGGCGGGCAAGAATTCGCAGCCGCTCTACGTCTACAGCAACCCGTTCCCCTATGCGCCGGCATCGCTCGATACGCGACAGGCGTCACTTGTTACCCACGCGTCGGAGACGATCGACGGCAAGATCGGCGCGACCGCCGAGGTTCCCGCCGGCGACTGGGCCTTTGCCAAATGCAGTGCCGAGAATCCGTTCCCGGGCACGCCGGACCCGACGCAGATCTGCCTCAAGAACGGCTTCGATCCGAAGCTCCTCTATGAGGTGGTATTCACCGCCAAAGACCCGCCGGTGCTCGGCATCGGCTTTGCCGCGTTCCGCGATGTCGGCTCGTTCTTCCGCTATGCGATGCAGGATGATGCGGGCACGGCAAACCCGGTCGCGGGCGCAGTGTCGTGGGCGATCACCCGCGGCGTATCGCAATCCGGCAATTTCGTGCGCGGCTTCCTGCATCTCGGCTTCAACGAGGATGAAGCCGGCCACCAGGTCTATGACGGCGCGTGGCCGATCATCGCCGGACGGCGCATTTCGCTCAACGCCCGCTTTGCTTTGCCGGATGGCGTGCTTCGCCTCTACGAGAAGGGCAGCGAAGGTCCGCAGTGGTGGAGCGACGCGCCTGACCCAGTGCGCGGCCTGCCGTCCGCCGGCATTCTCGACCGCTGCACCGTGAGCCACACATGTCCGAAGATCGTCGAGCATTTCGGTGCCGCGGAAGCGTGGGGCCTGAAGCTGTCGCCGGAATGGGCCGGCTCGGCGGAGGATGTCGATCTGCCGCTGCCCGACAATGTGCGGCGCTACTACATCCCGAGCACGCAGCACGGCGGCGGTCCGGGCGGCTTCTCCACAACACCGGCGGCCGGGCCGGCCTGTCCTGGCCGCGGCTGGGGCGTCGGCCTGCTGCCTGCCAATCCGATGCCGCATGTGGAGACCGTGAACGCGATCAGAGCGCACTTCCGCGCCTGGGTCATGAAAGGAACCGCGCCGCCGGCGAGCCGCTATCCGAGGCTTGCCGACGGCACGCTGGTCGATGCGACCGCGGCGGCGATGGGCTTTCCGGCGCTTCCTGGCCTGCCGGCGCACGCACCAGACGGCCTCGTCAATCCGGCGATCGATTACGATTTTGGCCCCGACTTCAATTATATGGACGGGTCCGGCTTCGATACCGTGGTGCCGCCTCGCATCAAGCGCGTTTATCCGGTGAAAGTCGCGCGGGTCGATGCCGACGGCAACGAGCTCGGTGGCGTGCCGGTGGTGCTGCGCGACGCGCCGCTCGGCAGCTATCTCGGCTGGAACATCACCGCCGCCGGCTTCTTCAAGGGGCTTGAGTGCAATTTCGCCGGCGGCATGATCCCGTTCGCCAAGACCAAGGCCGAGCGGATCGCCAACGAAGACCCGAGGCCATCGCTCGAGGAGCGCTACGGCACCCATGCAGGCTACGTCGCGGCCGTCGAGGCGGCCGCGCGCAACGCAGTGGCGCAAGGGTTTCTGCTCGATGCGGATGCGAAGGGGCTGGTCGCCGCGGCGGAGCAGAGCGACGTGTTGCGTTAGCGCGTCAGCGTGAGATCACCCGTGGCTAGGGCACTTGCGCCGCCTGAGCGGCGGCGGTGTATGCCGCAACGTCCTCATCGAGGAGCAAGCGCTCGGCGTTGAGGGCCGCCGCCGCCCGGGCAACCGCGCTGACGTAGGTCGCGTGGTCGGGATAGCGCTCTTCCAATGACAGACGCGGATCGCCCGAGGCGAGGCGCTCCGCTTTTGTCCGCGCGAACGGAATCCTCTGGCCAGCGGCATCGCAGCCATCGAGGCCATCCGCACGCAGCGCCCAGCCTGTGTATGTCGCCACGGGCACGGCAACGTCTGGGACCCGAACGCCGGCGATATCATTGCCGTCGGCGTCGGTTTTCAGGACGAAGACCGGATAAGGCGTACCGAGGAGCTTTGGCGGCAGCACCGACAGGAAGCCCTTGTCGAAATCCGGCCCGAAGTCGAACAGGTCGCCGGTGTGGTGGGCGCCGTTGTAGACGACGCCGGGGATGCGCGGAAAACCAACCGCGGCTTGCGACAGCGGCGCCACCAGCGTGCCGTCGGCGACTCGCGGCAGACGATCGGCAGGCGGGGCCGCACCCGCCGTGACCCAAGCGTCGAGATCGGTCAGCAGGGCGCGCAGCACCGCGTTAGGGCGCAACGGGCTACGGGGTTGCGCGCAAATCCCAGGACCGTTGCCAGCGACGGCGTGCGGGAAGCTCGCAAGCGTGTAGTAGTGCACCCCGTCAACGCCGCCGAGATCGTGCCCGGCGCTGTCGGTCTGCATCATCGACGCGGCCTTGGCCCAGTATTCGTTGGCAGAATTGGCCTCGAAGATTTTCGGGCAGCTGCCGCTTTCGGTGCAGCGACGCAGCCGCGAGTCGGTCTTGCCGGTGACCGGATCGGTCAGCATCTGGTCGGCGAAGGGAAACTGGTATTCCGGCGTCCACCGGCCGATGTGCTGACGATGCGTGCGGTCCGGCTGGGAGAACCGGTAGTTCGAGAACGTGCCGCCGCCCCCCGCCTTCCAGTTGAGAATCCCATCGAACACCTTCGGCGCGACCGCGGCTGCGCGCTCCGGCTGGTTGAAGCCGAATTGCACGAAGTCATGCATGATGCGACACGGCTGCGACGAGCAGAAAGTGTAGATCGACTTTGCTTCGCCGACGAGCGGATTGGGCGTGCCCTTGTCGTCGGTCTCTGCATTGCGCAGGAACGTTGCAGCGTCGCGGATCGCCGCGAAGCTGAGCCCGACCACGATCGGGTCCTTCGCCACGTAGGTGAACTCGTAAAGCGCCGTCGGCCCAAAAGACCCCGGACCGCCGAAATTCCCGGACGTCAATTTCACGCTGTTGAGCTTGCCATCGACATAGCCCCAACCCTCCGCCGGGACCGGTATCGGCGTGTCGGCGTAGTTCTTGCGCACCGTGAGGCTTGCCTGCGATTTGCCAGGGCTTGCGGCCGGATAGGTGAGCCGCTGCTGTGCCGGCGTTGCATTCTTATCGATGACGAATTCCTCGACAGCGACGCCCGTGATCGACGAGCGGTCCGGATTTCGCGCAATCGGGGCCGTCGCGGAGAAGAGCTTGCCATTGTGCGTCGCCGTCACGTCGGCGCCGATTTCGAGCAGCGCGTAGCCCGCGCGCATCAGGAAACCGTTGCCGGGATCGCCTGCTGTCGTGACGTCGTTCCCTGTCTTGGAATCGTTGAGGAGTTCGAGCGCGGTGGTGCGGCCGCGGTTGGTGATCTCGAAAAGGAGCCGGCTCGTTTTGCCGCGCGCGACCGGCCGCAGCAGCTGGAACTCGGCCGAGTAGCTCACCAAGCCGCGTGCGTTGCGAGGTGCGAGATCGAGGTCAACGATGATCGCGTTGCGCGGATCCCTGGGATCGACCTCGCCTACGAGATGGCCGCTGACGCGTTCGTAGGGGCCGACCGTGCCAAAACTCTGGCCGCCGAAAGCCGGCGACTCTGTCGCCGTGACCACCACTTCGGTGATGCGCGCCTTCGTACACGTCACGGGGCATACCCACGCTAGGAAGGCGAGGCCGCCGATTGATGCGGTTGCGACAAACGAGTTCGCGGTCATCGTTTCCCCTCCGGCTGCGCCGCTGTGCGGCGGCTGCATCGATCATATCGAATTCGCTGCGTCTCGGTAAATCGGCCACCGCCACCAAGGCTTATGCTTTGCCGGCTGAGCGCGTAGGATGGCGCATCACGAAACCCATCAAGCAGGACAACAATGCGAGTCGGACTCTTCGACCATGTCGGGCAGGCGGATCGCCCGCTGTTTACGCTTTTCGACGAGCGCCTCACCTTCGCGGCCGCCGCCGACGAGGCCGGCATCTACTGCCTCCACATCGCCGAGCATCATGCAACGCCGCTCAATATGGTGCCGGCGCCGGGCGCCTACCTCGGCGCAGTGGCGCGGGTCACGAAGCGCATGCGCCTCGGCCCGCTCGTCTACCTCCTGCCGCTGATTTCGCCGCTCCGCTTGGTCGAGGAAATCTGCATGCTCGATCACTTGAGCCACGGGCGCCCCGAGATCGGGGTCGGGCGCGGAGTGTCGCCGTTCGAACTTGGCTATCACCACATCGATCACGATCGCTCGCGCGAGATTTTCATCGATGCATACAATTGCATCCGCACCGGGCTGACGGCAGAGACGCTCAATCATTCCGGACCGCATTTCACCTACAAGGACGTGCCGCTGCCGCTGCGCTCGCTGCAGCAGCCGCATCCGGCCTTCTGGTATGGCTCCTCGAATGCGATCGGCTCGACGTTTGCCGGCGAGGAGGGGATGCATTTCGTAAGCCTCGGCCCAACCGACTTCGCCAAGAAGAATATCGATGCGTTCCGCGTGGCCCTCACCAAGCGCGGCGGCGCGGCCTTATCGAAGGCTGAGTTCCGCGGCGGCACTGCGATCGGCGTGCTGCGCAACATCGTCGTTGCCGATACCGATGCCGAGGCGCGACGCATCGCCGGGCCTGCCATCGCGCATCACGTGAGTTTGCTCAACTGGCTGCGCGATCACCACGGCGCAACCGACCTGACCGCGCGCCTCAACGTGCCGCGCCCTGCGACGCTCGATCACGCCATCGCCGATGGTTCGGTGATCGCCGGTGCCCCCGACACTGTCGTTGCCGCCATCGAGCGCCAGACGGCAGAACTCGGCATCAACTATCTTCTGGCTTACTTGTTCTTCGGCAAGATGACGCTTCCAGAAGCGCTGCGCTCGCTCGAACTGATGCGCACCGAGGTGATGCCGCGCATCGCGCATCTGTAATCAATTCGCCAACCACTTAAAGCTCACGCTGCGCCGCCTTCGCGTCGCGTTCTTTTCTTTCCCCTCCCCCGCTTGCGGGGGAGGGTCAGGGAGGGGGCCTGTCCGCAATTCGTGCCGTGGAGCGTGCCCCCTCCCCCAGCCCTCCCCCGCACGCGGGGGAGGGGAAAAATAGCGATTGCCTGCTGGCGGTCCTGAGGTCAGCGCCCTTCGTTGGCAGCGTATCGCCGTGTGCCATCGCCGCCGACAAGTTCCGGCAATCGCAGGCATCTGCCCAAATTGATTCCGCTCTGAATAAACATTAGGCGCGATTGTAAATTGGCCGGAAGGCGATGTTTCGCCTCTCCGCCGCATGTGCCAAGATCATCAAAGGGCGGGCGTTTCGCGCCCTTGAGAGCAGCAAAACGCGCCAAAAAGGCTCGCAGACTACGGCTCGCAGACTGATGCAAACCACCGCGGAGTTGCCGAGCGACCACACACAATCCGCCGGCGGGTCCCTTGCAGTCGACATCCGGGGCGTCTCGCTCACCTTCGAGACCGCCGACGGCGAGGTCGAGGCCCTGTCGAAGGTCGATCTGCAGGTGTCGACCGGCGATTTTGTCTCCTTCATCGGCCCGTCCGGCTGCGGCAAGACCACCTTGCTGCGCGTCATCGCCGATCTCGAGCAGCCGACCGACGGCACGGTTCTGGTCAATGGAGTGAGCCCGGAACAGGCGCAACTCGGCAGGCACTACGGCTACATTTTCCAAGCGCCGGCGCTCTATCCCTGGCGGACCGTCGAGCGGAACGTGATGCTGCCGCTGGAGATCATGGGGATTGCCCCCGCGGAGCGGCGGGCGCGCGCCGAACGCTATCTCAAGCTTGTCAATCTCGCGGGCTTCGAGCGCAAGTTTCCGTGGCAGCTGTCGGGCGGCATGCAGCAGCGCGCATCGATCGCGCGCGCACTGTCGTTCGAACCGGCACTCCTCCTGATGGATGAGCCATTCGGCGCGCTCGACGAGATCGTCCGCGATCACCTCAACGAGCAATTGCTGCGGCTGTGGGAGGGCACCGGCAAGACGGTGCTGTTCGTCACGCACTCGATCCCCGAAGCGGTGTTCCTGTCGACTCGCATCGTGGTGATGTCGCCGCGCCCTGGCCGCATTATCGATGTGATTCCATGCGATTTTCCGCGCGACCGTACGCTCGAAATCCGCGAAACGCCCGAATTCATGAAGATCGCCCACCGGGTGCGCCTCGGGCTGCGCTCGGGTCATTCCTATGACGACTAGCGCGCTCGACATCGGGCGGAAGGGTGGCGCCCGCGCACGCTCCTTTTGGCATCGTCCGTTCATCGCCGACCGCGTCCCTGTCGTCGTGGTGGTGATGACGCTGGTCGTGATCTGGTACGTCGCCGCCGTCGCGATGAATGCATCGCTGGTGCGCGATGCGTTCGAGCGCGAGGAGATGCCCTACACCAATCTCGATGTCATAGCGGGTACGATGGAGGCCGAGCGGCCGTTGTTGCCGGCGCCGCATCAGATCATCGCGCAGTTTGCCGACAGCGTGTTCGGCTATCCGCCGGATTCCCCGCGCAGCCTCGTCTATCACAGCTACGTCACGCTCTCGGCGACCGTGGTCGGCTTCGCGCTCGGCGCCGCCTTTGGCATATTGCTTGCTGTCCTCATCGTTCACATTCGAACGCTGGAGCGCAGTTTGCTGCCCTGGATCATCTGCTCGCAGATGGTGCCGATCCTCGCCGTTGCGCCGATCGTCATCGTGGTGCTCGGCTCGCTGGGCCTGCGCGGGCTGCTGCCGAAATCGCTCATCTCGGCGTATCTCTGCTTCTTTCCGGTCACCATCGGCATGGTGAAAGGCCTCACCTCACCCGACCCGATCCAGCGCGACCTGATGCGCACCTGGTCGGCGACCCCGGCGCAGATTTTCTGGAAGCTGCGCTGCCCGGCGTCGGTACCGTTCCTATTCACGAGCCTCAAGGTCGCGGTCACGATCTCGCTCATCGGCGCGATCGTCGGCGAATTGCCGACCGGCGCCCAGGCTGGTCTTGGCGCGCGCCTCCTCACCGGCTCCTACTACGGCCAGGTGCTGCAGATATGGGCGGCGCTGTTTGCGGCGGCACTCCTTGCTGCGATCCTTGTTGGCATCGTCGGCATCGTCGAGCGATGGACGCTGCGGCACATGGGGGCACGGCCGTGACAACGGCCGGGTTCATGGTCGCGACGGTGCTCGTGCTCTGCGCACTCGTGCTGCCGATCGGCCCTGACGTAAGCCTTTCGTCTCACGGAGGCGCGCTGGCGATGACGCTTGCGGCCGCGGCCCTATTCGCGCTCGCACCCTGGCATCGCGGGACCTCGGTCGTCGTCGGCTTCGTTGGCGTAATCCTCGGCTGTGTGGCGGCGCTCGAACTCCTTGCCGATCCAGGGGTCGCGGGCATGGCGCGGCTCGGATTCTGGGCGATCGTGCTCGGGACATGGCTCGCCGCCGCACTCGTCGTGACGCAGCTCTCCGGCTTGCGGTGGCGCCACCAGGCGCTGCACCGCGTGAACGACATCGCGATCCCGCTGCTGTTCGGCGCCTTCGTGATCTACTTGTGGGAGGTGGTCGTACGGGGCTTCGGCGTGCCGAGCGTGCTGATGCCGGCGCCAGGCGCAATCGCGACGCAGTTCTTCGGCGCTTTGCCGGTGCTGGGCCAGGACTTCGTGCAGACCTTTGTGCGCGGCGTGCTGTCAGGCTATGCGATCGGCTGCGGCGCGGGGTTCATCGTTGCGATCATCGCCCATCGCTACGTGTTCCTCGGAAAAGGCCTGCTGCCGCTCGGCAACTTTGTGTCGGCGCTGCCGATCGTCGGCATCGCGCCCATCATGGTGATGTGGTTCGGCTTCGACTGGCCCTCGAAGACCGCCGTGGTCGCGATCATTACGTTCTTCCCCATGCTGGTGAACACGCTTGCGGGCCTTGCCGCCGCCGGCAGCATGGAGCGCGATCTGATGCGCTCCTTTGGCGCGCGGCCGGCGCAGACGCTGATGAAGCTGCATCTGCCGGCGGCGCTGCCGTTCATCTTCAATGGTCTGAAGATCAACTCGACATTGGCGCTCATTGGCGCCATCGTAGCCGAGTTCTTCGGGACGCCGACGCTCGGTATCGGTTTTCGCATTTCGACCGAGGTCGGCAGAATGTCGCTCGCAATGGTTTGGGCCGAGATCGCGCTGTCCGCGATCGCCGGCATGGCGTTCTACGGGATTGTCGCGCTCGCCGAGCGTGCGACGACCTTTTGGCACCCGTCCTATCGGACCTGACTCGGCGGTTCGTCGTTGGAGACTGTTGACATGAAAAGAACACTGACAATCGCGACCGGCATCCTGCTCGGCGGTCTCGCCGCCGGGTCAGCGAACGCCGCCGAGAAAGTCACGATCCAGCTGAAATGGGTGACCCAGGCGCAATTCGCCGGCTACTACGTCGCCCAGGCCAAGGGCTACTACAAGGATGCCGACCTCGACGTGACGATCCTTCCCGGCGGCCCCGACATCGCGCCGCCGCAGGTGATCACCGGCGGTGGCGCTGATGTCATCATTGACTGGATGCCGTCAGCGCTCGCTGCGCGCGAGAAAGGCGTGCCGCTCGTCAATATCTCGCAGCCGTTCAAGAAGTCCGGCCTCGAGATGACCTGCCGCGCTGAAACCGGCATCAAGAAGCCGATCGATCTCAAGAACCGCACCGTCGGAGTATGGTTCTCGGGCAACGAGTATCCGTTCCTGTCATGGATGTCGAAGCTCAAGATCAAGACCGACGGCTCGCCCGGCGGCGTCAAGATGCTCAAGCAGGGCTTCAACGTCGATCCGCTGATTCAGAAGCAGGCCGATTGCATCTCGACGATGACCTACAACGAGTATTGGCAGGTCATCGACGCCGGCTACAAGCCGAGCCAACTTGTCGTCTTCAAATACGAGGACGAAGGGGTCGCGACCTTGGAGGACGGGCTCTACGTCCTCGAAGGCAAGCTCGGCGACGGCAACT
This sequence comes from uncultured Alphaproteobacteria bacterium, assembly GCA_963787675.1. Lineage (GTDB taxonomy): Bacteria > Pseudomonadota > Alphaproteobacteria > Rhizobiales > Xanthobacteraceae > JAJPKK01. The sequence goes on from CAWBDV010000007.1 coordinate 462,292, forward strand.
TCGTCAACCGCATGGCGAAGTTCGTCAAAGCTTCCATGAAGGGCTGGGACTACGCCCGCAAGAATGTCGACGATGCGACCAAGATCGTGCTGGCCGCGGACACCACCGGCGCCCAGACGGAAAAGCACCAGAAGCGCATGATGGGCGAAATCGCGAAGCTCTTGGACGCCGGCGACGGCAAGCTCAACCCCGCCGATTACGACCGCACGGTCTCCGAGCTCCTGTCGGGCGGTTCCGACCCGGTGATCACCAAGAAGCCCGAGGGCGCCTGGACGCACAAAATCTACGACGCGATGAAGTAAGCGCGCCTTTCATTTGAAAACATGGCTGTGGCCGGGCTCAGTCCCGGCCACTTTTTTTAAGGGCGACGAGGCGCGCCGCGCACGACCCGAGAATGCCGGTTCGAAAATATTCCCGCGAGTTGGCAATTTTTTGCAAATTCACGCCGGCCCATAAACGTGCCAAGGAGAGGCGCCCCGGTGTCCTGCCGGGGCATTCTTTTGGCCGACGCGCGGGGGGGGCGGCGGGCGAGCGCATGAACATTCTTCGCACCTTATCGGTGTTGATCGTGTTTCCGGCGAGCGTTTGCATTGCCACGATCGCTGCAGCCGCCGACAACTGCACCCAGAACACTTCGCCGATCGCGACCGATCGCCCCGACGTCACCAATTCGAGCGTGGTGGTGCCGGTCGGGAGTTTCCAAAGTGAAAACGGCATCAATCTCAGCCGCCACGATGGCGGCGAGGTCTTCGACGGCACCAACAGCAGGCTGCGCCTCGGCATTGCGCCGTGCCTCGAGGTGCTGGTCGATATTCCGAATTACACCAACGCCTTCCGCGGACTCGCCGCTTCGGGTTTCGGCGATGTCGCACCGGCGGTGAAATGGCAGATCAGCCCGGTGCCGGGCAAAGTCGACCTCTCCATGACCATCGGCGCGGCGCTCGACGGGCGCGGTCGGCATCGCCGGACCCGGCGTGCAGCCCTATCTGCAGTTCCCGTGGTCGGTCGAGATCACCAAGGGTTGGAGCATCAACGGGATGGTGACGAATTTCTTCACCCCCGATGATCCGATCAACAAGTACTCCAACCAAACCACCTTCGTGATCGAGCGGGAGTTCGGCGAGCGTTCGTTTCTGTTCGTCGAATATGTCGGCGACTTTCCGATCAACGGCGGCCCGAGCAACCTGCTCAATTCGGGCGGCGGCTATCGCATCACCGACACCCAGCAGGTCGATTTTCACATCGGCGTCGGCCTCAACCGCAACGCGCCGGCCTACGTCTTCGGCCTCGGCTACTCGTTCCGCATCGACCGCCTGTTCAAGTAGCGCCTCTCCCCCTCGTCATGGACGCGCTTGTCGCGGCCATCCACGCCTTGCTCGATGTGCCCACCGTAAGACGTGGATGGCCGGAACGAGTCCACGGCTGGCCGGTTCATTGGAAGGCTAGTCTCTAGTCTAGCGCTCCGGGAAGCGAACGATCAATCGTCCGTGTTCTACCCCGTCAGCGCCGCTCTTCCGTGAAGCGCCCTGAGAACATTATCTTCCAGAGCTTACCGGTCAGATAGAACAGCCCGGTCTTGCGATCATACGCAATGCCGTTGAGCACAGCGTCCCGAGGGTTGATCGGACCTCTCTCTTCAGGATCTGTCGCCTCCCAGAGCACGCTCAGATCGGCCCGCCCATTGATGCATCCAGTTGCGGGGTCAATTCGCACGATGGTGCGGGTCTCCCAGATATTTCCGTAAAGTTGGCCGTCCACGAATTCGAGTTCATTAAGATCGTGGATCGCGCCTGGTTGGTTGGTCCTGATCTCGACTGACTCGCGGATCGCAAAGGTCTCCGGGTCGGCGTAATAGAACGACGGACTGCCATCGCTGAAGATCAGGTTCGTCCCGTCGTTCGTCATACCCCAGCCTTCGCGCGGATTGTGCATTTCCCGCTTGAGGTTGCCGGCGCGGTCATAGACGAACACCTTGTGCTCCTGCCAGGTGAGCTGGAAGATTTGATCGTTGAGGATGGTCAAGCCTTCGCCGAATACGCTAGTCCCGAGATCGACCAGGCGAGTCACCTTGCCGTCGAACGAAATGACATTGATTCCGCTTCTGCTGTCGACGCTGCCGGTGCTTTCGTAGAGTCGGTCGTCACGAACCTCCAGGCCTTCGGTAAAGCCGATTTCGCTTCGCGTGATCTTGTCGACGATATTGAAGCGTAGCGTCGCGGGTTCGCTGCAAGCCTGTTCCGCGGCGTAGCTCGGGCTCAACTGTACGAACAGCGCGAGGCAGGTCCCGCGTAACACCGCGTGCAAGGCACGCGCGCCTGCGGACCAGAATGGTTCTCGCCTCGACATCGCTTTCAACTCCTGCGTTCATATCCCGAGCCACGCCCGATCCTTGCCGTTCCGTCCTGCCGCGCAGCCTGGTGCGAGTGAGCCAGTCGCGACCAAGTCCTCACTGCAGACGCGGTTTTGCAGCCGATCATTCCGAGAATCCATCCTGCGTTTTGAACCTTTTTTAGGGTTGGCGCGACTAACAGGCGAGATTTCGTTGATGCTGGCGGGGATGCGATGACGAAATTCGCGATATCTGCTTGCTCCCACAAGGTTTCCCGTCTTTCGGCCGCGGTTCTCGCGAGCGCAATGTTCTGCGCGCTTGCAGCAACGTCCGCGCAGGCGGGCGGCATTTTCGATTTCCTGTTCGGCGGCGGAAAGAATTGCACCTCCTCGCCGTTTGCTTTTTTTGATCCGCGGGCCGACGGCCTGTCGCGGGACGAGCCGACGAATGAACCCTTCACGAGCGGCGGACGGGCATTCTGCGTGCGCCTGTGCGATGGCCGCTACTACCCGATCACCTCCGGGGCCGCCAACTCGACGCCGGTGCAGATGTGCAGTGCCATGTGCCCGGCGGCAAAGACGAAGATTTTCCACGGCGGCGATATCGAGACAGCGGCCGATGCGAGCGGCATGCGCTACAGCCGCCTCGAACAGGCCTTCGCCTACCGCAAGACCACCGTGCCCGGCTGCTCCTGCAACGGCAAAGACCCGTACGGCCTCGTGCAGATCGACATCAAGTCCGACCCGACGCTGCGCGGCGGCGACATGATCGCGACTGGGAACGGCCTCAAGACCTACAACGAAAGCAGGACCGCGGACTCGCAGCGCGGCCGCTTCTCCGACTCGCGCTAGTTCGCTCCGCAATTCGCTTCACAATTCACTTCACAATTCATTTGGCTACAGCGGCGTGCGGCTTTTGATGGCGGCGGCGAGCGTGCCCTCGTCGAGATAATCGAGTTCGCCGCCGACCGGGACGCCGTGGGCGAGCCGCGTGACGCGGACGCCGGCATTGCCGAGGAGATCGGTGATGTAATGCGCCGTGGTCTGGCCATCGACCGTGGCGTTGACGGCGAGGATGATTTCCTTGACCTCGCTTGCATGCGCGCGCGTTACCAGTGCATCGATCGACAAGTCCTGCGGGCCGATGCCGTCGAGCGGCGACAGCGTGCCGCCAAGCACATGATAGCGCGCGTTCACGGCGTGGGCGCGCTCCAGCGCCCAGAGATCCGCCACGCCCTCGACCACGACGATCACCGATGGATCGCGGCGCGGATCGGTGCACACCGTGCACGGGTTCTGGCTGTCGATGTTGCCGCACAGCTTGCAGATCGAGATGCGCGCCATTGCCGTCTCGAGCGCGGCGGTAAGCGGCGCCATCAGCTGCTCGCGCTTCTTGATAAGCGCGAGGGCCGCGCGCCGCGCCGAGCGCGGCCCAAGCCCGGGCAGGCGGGCAAGGAGCTGGATCAGGCGCTCGATCTCGGGCCCGGCAACGGCGGTCGTCATTCAGAAGAGCTTCAGGCCCGGCGGCAGCGGCAGTCCCCCGGTGAGCGCCTTCATCTTGTCTTGCAACGTCGCCTCCGCTTTGCGGCGGGCGTCCGCATGAGCGGCGACGATGAGGTCCTCGACGATCTCCGCCTCCTCGGGCTTCATCATCGAGCGATCAATGGAGACGCCCTTGAGTTCGCCCTTGGCGGACATGCGCACCGTCACCATCCCGCCGCCGGACGCACCCTCGACCTCGATGTGGTCAAGCTCCGCCTGCATCGCTTCCATCTTGCTCTTGAGCTCGGTCGCCTGCTTCATCAGGCCCAAAAAATCTGCCATGTCTCGCCTTCCATCAGGTTTGGTCCCGGTCGCCGCCGCTGTTGAGGCAGGGTTGCCGGCTCCTCCGATCATCGACTGCGATCGTTATCGCCGCGATGCCGACGACGGAGGATGAACATCTCGCGTCCGACTATATCAGCTTCGCGGCCCGACAATGTCGAACGAAAGTTCTCCACCGCCGGCGCTACCCGTCCTCTCAGATGTGTGGAATCGGCCGCCCGCGCAAGCAGGGTGGGGACAAGCGCAACGGCGGAGCCGCGGAAGGCGTGCGCGCAAAGGGAAATCCCGAGCGTCGGCGCCGGGAACTGGCGTCGCGTTCGGATCGTTTATGTGAGTTACTCCGGAGTGTCGCAAAGCGACGAGCCCGGAATCCATAACCACGACTTAGGCGTATGGATTCCGGGTTCGTCGCTTTGCGACGCCCCGGAATGACCACATCAGAGTTCATATTTATTGAAGGATCGCTCTAACGATTGCTGCGCTGACCATGCAAGTACTCTTCATCGGCCACACCTATATCGACGTGACGTTTCTCACCGATCACGTGCCGACCGGCGACGAGAAACACGTCGCCTCGGCTTATGCGATTTCATTCGGCGGCAATGCGGTGACGGCGGCCTTTTGCTGCGCGAAACTCGCGATCGCGCCCGACCTGATCACCACCATTGCCGACGATTGGCTGGGCCGCATGTTCCTGGAAATGGCCGCGAAATATGGCATTTTCGTCCATCCCCGGCGCGTACATACGTCGTCGCTGTCCTTCATCATGCCGAAGGATGGCAAGCGCGCGATCGTGCGCTGCCGCGATGACGCTCATTTCCACCCGTTTCCCGCACTCGATCTTGCCGGCTGCCGCGCCTTGCACGTCGACGGCCACCAGCCGGACGCCGCCATCCATTATGCGAAGCTGTGCCGCGATGCGGGAATTCTGACCTCGCTCGACGGCGGCGGTCTGCGCGCCAACACCGATGCTTTGCTCGCCTTCATCGATGTCGCCGTGGTGGCGGAGCGCATGTGCGAGCAGATGGGATTGTCGCCGCCGCAGATGCTCGACTACCTCAAGCGCCGCGGCTGCCGCATTGGCGGCGTGACCCTCGGCGAGAACGGCTTGTTTTGGTACGACGAACGCGGAAAGGTGCGGACATTGCCGGCGCTACGCGTTCCGCCAGAGCGGATCCTCGACACCGGCGGCGCGGGCGACGTCTTCCACGGCGCGTATGTGTACTCGTACCTCGCCGATCCGGCCAAAGCCTGGGAAGCCCATTTCGATTTCGCCCGCGCCGCCGCCGCGCACAAGATCCAGCATCTCGGCAACGAAGCCGGCCTGCCGACCCTCGCCGATATCGAGGCGATCAGAGCCAGGTTCGGCGAGCTTGCTTAAGACGCGCGTTCGACGACCGACTTCAGCCCGAGGATGGTTGCTTCCGGGTGCACGATGACGTTCGTCGGAATCGCGGCGAGATAGTCGCGATAACGGCCCTTGTCCTCGAACCGGGCGCGGAATGCGGAGCGCTTCAAGTAGTCGAGAATGCGCGGTGCGATGCCGCCGGCAATGTAGACGCCGCCGCGCGCACCGAATGTCAGCGCGACATTGCCCGCAATCGTCCCCAGCATGGCGCAGAACATGTCGAGGCTCGCGACTGCTGTCTTCGACGTTCCGTCGAGCGCAGCGCGCGTAATGTCGGCAGCGTGTTGGAGCTGGGCGTCCGCACCGTCGCGTTCGCAGATGGCATGGTAGAGGTTCTCCAGTCCGGCGCCGGAGACCACGCGTTCCGCCGAGACGTGGCCGAATTTCCGGCGCAGCAGGCCGATCACGGCTTCCTCGCGCGCCGACGTCGCCGCCATGGTCACGTGGCCGCCCTCGCTCGCGACGGCGATCGGTCGCCCCGCATCGACGACGAGGCCCGCGACGCCGAGCCCCGTGCCCGGCCCGAGCACGGCTCGCGGCGCGTCGGCCAGCGGCGCGCCGCCGCCGATCGCCGCCAGATCCTTGCCGGCAAGAAGCGGGAGCGAGAACGCCGTCGCTTCGAAGTCGTTGAGCAACTTGATGTCGGTAAAGCCGAATTTAGCGCGCAGTTCCGCGGCGTCGATCACCCATGGACAATTGATCATGGTGATCCGCTCGCCCTTGATCGGCCCGGCAATGGCGAGGGCGATGGCCTTGGCTGACGATCGATCGGGCGACCGCTTGAGGAACGTCGACAGGGCGTCGGCAAATTGCGCGTGTTCGGCGACCGTGAACCATTCGATCGCGCCGATTGTCCCGTCGGTGAGGAGAGCAAACCTGGCGTTGGTTGCGCCGATATCGCCCAACAAAGTTTGCATGACGCGGGCAGGCATCCTCTCGATGTGGCTCTATCGTGCCAGCGGATTCTCGGCTTTGATCGGGCCGAACGGCCGTTTCTCTTAACAGTTTGCCGGCTCGTTTTCGATGGACGACAATACCGTTTGATCAACGTGCCAGGTTACTAACGTACCAGGACATCCCATGTCGCAACTCTCAGCCGATCTTCTCGCCCGCGCGTCGCACGCGGGGGAGCATCTGAAGAAACGCGGTGAGACCATTGTGGTTGCCGAAGGCGCGGCGGGGGGCCTCATTTCAGCGGCATTGCTGGCGGTCCCCGGAGCATCGGCCTATTTCCTCGGCGGCGCCGTGGTCTACACCCGCGCCTCGCGCGGCATCCTGCTCGGCATCGAGGAGGCCGCGATGGCCGGCATGCGGCCCTCGACCGAGGCCTATGCCTTGCTGCTGGCGCGCACCGCCCGCGAGCGCTTCGCAGCGCACTGGGCGCTGGCGGAAACCGGCGCCGCCGGACCGACGGGCAACCGCTACGGCGATGCCGCCGGCCATTGCTGCATCGCCCTCGTCGGCGCAAGCGAGCGGGCGATCACCATCGAGACCGGCAGCGCCGACCGAACCTCGAACATGCACGCCTTCACCGCCGCCGCGCTCGATCTCCTCGCCGGAGCGCTGGTCGAATGACCACCGCATCTCGACGCCGTCGTCGCCCGGCTTGACCGGGCGACCCAGTAACCACCGGCGGCGGAGTACTGGATTGCCCGGTCAAGCCGGGCAACGACAGTGGTAAGGTCGTGCCTGATCGAAAACGGGTCAACGAGAACGATCGGGAGGATGCAATGAGAAACGTTACGGCGCTGTTGGCCGTTTTTTCACTGATGGCGCTCGCGAGCCCGCACGCGCGCGCACAGGCGCCGACCGCCGATACGGTGCTCTTGAACGGCAAGATCGTCACCCTCGACGCGGCATCGTCGGTCGCCGAGGCGCTTGCTATCCGCGGCGGCAAAATCCTGGGCGCCGGCGCCAATGCGGATATGCTCAAGCTTGCCGATCCACGCACCCGCCGCATCGATCTTGGCGGGCGCACGGTCGTGCCGGGCCTGATGGATTCCCACATCCACGCGCTGCGCGCCGGCCTCACGTTTTCCGTCGAGCTGAGCTTCATCGGCGTGCCAAGTCTCGCCAAAGGTCTCGACCTCATCCGCGAGGCGTCGCGCGCGTTGCCGCCCGGCGCCTGGATCAAGATCGGCGGCGGCTGGACCGAATTGCAATTCCCCGAAAAGCGAGGCCCGACCGTCGCGGAGCTCGTCGAGGCGGCGCCCGATCGGCCGGTCTACGTGCAGCGCCTTTACAACACCGCGTGGATCACACCCGCCGGCATCAAGCTGATGAAGCTCACGCCGGACACCGAAATTCCCGGCGGCAAGGCGGAGAAGGATGCGGCCGGCCAGCTCACCGGCGTGTTCACCGGGGTGAACCGCACGTTCAATTTCTTCACCGCAAAGATTCCCAGACCGACCTATGCCGACGAACTTGCCGGCACGCGCAAGTATTTTCGCGAGCTCAACCGGCTCGGCATGACCGCGATCAATGATTTTCCGGGCGGCGGCATGCGGCCGGAAAATTTTCGTGCCGTGCAGGAGCTGTGGCAGAAGGGTCAGATGACGCTGCGCGTCAGCTTCCGCGCTTCATCCAACAGCCAGCACACCCTCGATGACTTCAAGATCCTCACCTGGTCGACCCCGATGGGGTTCGGCGACGACATGCTGCGCTTCCGCGGCATCGGAGAATCGCTGACGCAAGGAATCTATGACGGTTCGACCGTAGGGCTGCCCTACAATCCTTCCGATAAGGACTGGGAAGAATTCTGCGAGGTGGTGCGCTGGGCCGCCGGGCGCGGCCTGAACGTCCACCAGCACGCCGCGAGCGATCGCGCCGCAGCAAAGATTCTCGATTGCTTCGAGACGGTGAACAAGGAAATCCCGATCGCGCCATTGCGCTTCCAGATCGCGCACATCGAGAACGCCTCGGACGCAACGCTTGCGCGCATGAAGGCGCTGAACATGGGCTGGGCGGTGCAGGATCGGCTGCTCTATTCCGGCATTATCGTACAGAAGGTGCTGGGACCGGAGGGTTCGCGCCGCGCCCCGCCGATCAAGACCGCGCTCGCCTTGGGCCTGCACGTGGCCGGCGGCACCGATTCGGATCAGGTCGCGCCCTACAATCCGTTCGTGTCGCTGCGCTGGCTGCTCGACGGCAAGATCATCGAGGGCACGCCGATGCGCGGCCCCGAGCAGTTGCCGACGCGGGAGGAAGCGCTGCGCATGTACACTGTGAACGCGGCGTGGTTCACGTTTGACGAAGACAAGCGCGGCTCGCTTGAACCGGGCAGATACGCCGATCTCGCGGTGCTGTCGGACGATTACATGACGGTGCCGACGGAGAAGGTCGGCGAACTGCATTCCGTTCTCACCCTCCTCGGCGGCAAGCCGGTCTACGCCGAAGGCACGTACGCCGCACTGGAGGGGAAGTAACTTCCACACGACCGAGGGGAACCTGCGGTGCCAGACATCGACGTATTCGAGGCGATCCACACGGCGCGTGCGTTGCGCAGGCTCAAGCCCGATCCGGTGCCCGAAGCGGTCATTACGCGGATTCTCGATGCCGCGATTCGCGCGCCGTCCGCCGGCAATGCGCAGAACTGGGCGTTCGTGGTCGTGCGCGACGAGGAGCAGCGCCGCCGCCTCGGCGCCGTCTATCGCAAGGCCTCGGATATCGCGAGCGCGATGTATCGGGCGCGCGGACGGCCGCCGCATGTCACCGAGGAGGAATTTCAGAAGATGCTGTCGTCCGGCGCCTACCTGTGGGACCACATGGGAGACGCGCCGGTGATCCTCATTCCGTGCCAGGCGCAGCCCGTGTTGCCGCCGGTCGAGACCTTGCCGCCCGAGGTCCGCGATCTCTATAAGCAGGAGCGGCACTACGTGGAGCGCATTCGCGGCGCCAGCATCTATCCCGCGGTTCAGAATATCGTCCTCGCGTGCCGGGCGCTCGGGCTCGGCACGACCATCACCACCAACCACATCCGCTGCGAAGACGAGGTGAAGGCGATCCTCGGCATTCCTGATGACGTGCAGACCTTCGCGATGATGCCGATCGGATATCCGCAGGGGAAATTCGGCCCGGTGGTCCGCCGCCCGGTGGCCGAAGCGGCGCGCGCCGACCGATGGTCGCAGCCGTGGGCGGGGTGACATCCGCCACGCTGTCAGGCCTGAGCGGCGCGGACGTCACGTCGCGGCGTTGCCGTGCTCTTCCGTCAGGAGATCGAGGCGGCGCAGGACGTCGCGATCGGTGACCATGAAGAGGCGCGCGGGGCCATCGGCGCGGTGGGTGATCCAGTTGCCGTGAGGCAGGGTGAAGATGTCCTTCGGCCCCCAGACGAAGGTCTCGTCGCCGATGCGGCTCGTGCCGGTGCCCTCGGCGACGCAGCAGACTGCGTTGCTGGTGGTGCGATAGGGGATCGTCTCGGCACCGCCGACCTCGACCAGGTAGCAGTCGAGGAGCGACATCGCCGGCCCGCCGCTCTTCGGATTGGCGTAGCGCACCCGGCGCGTGCCGTCCTTCCACACCGGGGCGGCGGCGACCGCGCGCGCCGCGTCGGCCCACGGATAGCGGAACACCGGCGAGAAGCCCGCCGTGCCGTCCTCGAACTCCGGCACCATGTTGGGGATCGCGAAGGCAGCGTCGCCCGCGTAGTCCGGCACGTCATGAGGCGGGCCGGGCTCGAAGGCATCGGTGCCGAGGTGGCGGTGCAGCGGCGCATCAAGCGCATCGAGCCAGACGATCGGCGCGCTGCCCTTGTGGATGTGCTCGTGCCAGGTCCAGCCCGGCGTGATGACGAGGTCGCGCTCCTCCATCGGGCAGTCGCGGCCGTCGACCTTGGTCGAAGCGCCGCTGCCGTCGATGACGAAACGCAGCGCGTTCATGGAGTGGCGATGCGGGCGCGCGGACTCGCCCGGCATCAGGATTTGCAGCGCTGCGGTGAGGTTGGTGGTCGTGCCCGCGGTGTTGCCCTGGGCATCGGGATCGACGAGCGTCAGCACGCGCCGCTCGATCGCGGCCATTGACGTGATTGTCATGGCATCGGCGATGAGCGGGCCGAGCACGCTCCAGGTCCACAGATGCGCTTTTGGCGCGGCCTTCTTCTGATTGTGGGCGAGCGGATTTTCCCACAGCGGCCGCACGTTCGCCTTGCGCCACGCTTCGCGCATGGCGTCAGGAGTGGCGGCTTTGCCGGTGTCGATCGGGTTGGCGGTTGCCGTGCTCATGTCTCACACCTCCGCGACTGCGCCGGCGGGGCGCAGCGATTGGCGAACGGCGCCGGATGCCGCTCCGCGTACCTGATCGATGATGGCGCCGGCATCAGTCACACGATCGCCGCGCCAGGCCACGTGGCCGTCGGGACGAACGAGGACGAGCTTTCTGCCATAGAGCGCCGCGACGGCGTCGTCCGCGATCGCGGCGACATGCAGCGGGACGCCGCGTGCACGAGCCGCTTCAGCGAAGGCCGCAGCCTCTCGCCGAGCATCGTCCTTGCCGAACGAGAGCAACGTAAACCCTTTGCCGAAAAGATCGAGGGTCGAGCAGTGAGCGCCGAAGCTTCGATCGAGCCAGGCGTGTGGTGCCCGCGTTCCCGGCCGCGCGGATCGCGGCGCGGACGTGTCCGCAATGCAGATCGGCGAGGGATCGTCGGCGTACTCCATCTTCTGCTGCTCGGTCGGCGCCATGCGGGGAAGCGCCGCGCGCCACTCAGGGTGCCGCGAGAGTTCGCCGGTTCCCGGGATGCCGCGGATCACGTTGTAGGTTGCGGTCGCGAGCGCGACATTGGCAAGCGCGACCGGCCTTCGTTCTGTCTCGTAAGAGGCGATCAGCTCGGGTCCGCCCCAGCCTTCGATCATGGCGGCGAGCTTCCAGGCGAGGTTCATCGCTTCTTCGAGGCCGGTGTGCATGCCGAGCCCGCCGGTCGGCGAGCATTCATGGGCCGCATCGCCCGCGATCAGCACCCGCCCATCGCCGTAGCGCTCCGCCACGAAATCGCGCCGCTCCCAGACCGCGACCGAAATGATCTCGTGCGGAAATTCGCCGCCGGCCATCCGCGCGAGCGCGGCCGCCGGCGCTTGTGCGGCCGCGGTCTCGTCGAACACGGTGAGCCGCCACAGTTCGCGTCCGTCGATCGAGATCAGCTCCGACCAGCAGCCGGTCGCGTCGATCAGGCGATAGATGCGCGCCCAGCCCTTGTCGTGGAACGACGCAAGCACGGGCGAACGGAAGAAGATGTTGACGCTGTTCGCGACCACACCCTGGCCGCCGAGGCCGATGCCGAGCGTTGCGCGCACGATGCCTGCCGGACCGTCGCATCCGACGAGATAGCGCGCCGACATTAGTTGTGTCGCACCCGTTGCAATATCAGTGACGCGCGCGCGGACGGCGTCGATCTCCTGGGTGAAGTCGTCGAGCCGCGTGTGATAGCGGAGCTTCACGCTCGGCAGGCTTGCGGCATGCCGCCCGAGGATCGGGTCGAAATAGATTTGCGGGCATTGGCAGCCGCCTTCCGGCGTGAAGTCGAGCTTGCCCCATTCGGCGATGGGGGGACGCTTGACCCTCGCAAACTCGGTGCCGCGCAAAGTCTCGGCGTAGATGAAATCGCCGGGATGCTCGGCCGGCCAGACCGCGCGCACTGCATCGGCGACTCCCCAGCGGCGGCAGAACTCCATGTTGCGCGCGGAGACCGCGCTCATCTTGGGGACCGCGAGCGCGCCGTCGCGCTTCTCGATCAGCGTGCAGTCGATGCCGTAGCGGCCAAGCTCGCACGCCAGCGCCAGGCCGACCGGGCCGGCGCCGGCGATCAGCACGTCGGTCGCGGAATGCTTTTCGTTCGAGGACTGTTTCATTGTCGCGACGTCATTGCCCGGCCTTGTGCCGGTAGGGGCCGAGTTCCTTGACGACGGCATCGACGAACGACAGGTCGACGATGTTCTCGGCCTTGATGTTGCGGTCCTGGATCAGGCCCTGCTCCTTGTAGAAGGCAAGGTCGATGTTCATGCCTTCGAGGTTCACCCGGCCATCGGGATTGACCGCGGCGGGCGTGATCTTGCGCAGCAGCACGGGGTCCTTGATCGGCGTGTACTGCGCCAGCGTCGCGATGATCTCGTCGGCGTTCGGCCCCGCGATCTTCACGTCGATGAGCGCATCATTGTACTCGCGCACCGCGCGGATGTAGGCGCGAATGAATTTCTTCGCGATCTCCGGCCGCTCGCGGGAGAACTTCTCGGAGTAGAACAGCACCGCGGTCTGCGACTTCGGATGGATCTTGTCATTGCCGACGACCTTGACGGCGACGCCCCTCTCGACGGCGAGCGTGATCGTCGGCTCGTTGGTGATGCTCGCATCGATGCCCTTGTTCGAATAGGCGACGAGGTGCTGGGGAAACCGCATGGTCACGACATTGGCGTCGGAGAATTTCAGTCCGCCGCGCTTGAGCGCCTCGTTGAGCACCGAGGCATTGCCGCTGCCGAGACTGCCAAGCGCGATCGTCATGCCCTTGAGGTCGGAGAAGCCCTTGTAGCGGCCGCTGTCGACGAGGTCCTTGCGGACCAGCAGGCCTTCGTAGCCGTAGCCGTCCCGCACCGAGCCTTTGTCGGCAACCACGCGCAGCCCGATGTCGCGGCCGACGGCGTTGTAGAGTCCGGCAGCGATGGTGCCGGAGCCGACGTCAAGATCGCCGGTGCCGAGCATCGGGATCATCCGGTTGGTCTGGTCGATGAGCGACATGGTGACGTCGAGCCCCTCGTCGCGGAAGTAGCCCTTCTTCTCCGCGAGATAGAGCCCGATATCGCTCACCACGCCGACATATGCGACCGAGACTTTCGCCGGCGCTTGCGCGCGGACGGGGAGCGCGAGCATCGACGCAAGGGCAATGACAGCGACTGCGCCGACCTGTCCGAACTGCAAGGCGCGCGCGCCTGCCCGTTTCATGTTCGCTCCCTCATATCTTCTGGCCGGCGCGGAACAAGCCGTGCGGCAGGCGGTGCAGCGACTCGAACCCGGTCGCTGTCACGCGGATAGCCTCGCCGACCTGAACGCCCGCCGCAAGGTCGCGGGTGACGACGTTCGGCTGGACGACGAGGCACATATTCTCCTCCAGCGGAAACCTCGGCATCGGTCCGGCCGGCCGCGAACGCGAGCCGACGATCGGCGGAAAATAGCCGCCGCCGTAGCCGTGAACGAGGTCGTCGCAGGTGGTAAACCCATTCTCCTCGATGACGCCCGAGGCGTCGACCAGGCTTTGCGGCAGCGTGCCGGGGCGTATCGCCGTGGTGATGGCAGCATAGGCGGCTTCGGCGGTCGCGTGGAGATCGCGATAGAGCGGCATCGGCTCGGCCTCGACGGTAAAGCCGCGCAGCACCTGCCCGGAATAGTCCCACCACGCCGCCGACAGCTCGCAGAACACGAAATCGCCCGCCGCGATGCGGCGCCGCGACGTGAACTGCCGCGGCACGTGCAGGGCGGGATTGGCCATCGGCGTCGAACCGATGAAGTGGATCACGGTGCTGCCGCCATGAGGCACGTAGGCGCGCTCGATCATGTCGCCGAGTTCGTGTTCGGTTATGCCGACGCGCGTGCCTTCGACGAGGGCGGCCATGCCGGCATCGCTCAGCGCCGCGCCGAGGCGCATCCACTTGATCTCCTCCTCGGCTTTGACGAGCCGCAGCCGGACATAGGCCGCTTCGAGGCTGACGACCTCGAACTTCTGCTCCAGCGCCTTCCATTTCGGGCCGGCGAGCGGCCCGATCACGCCGACGCGCCGCGCGCCGCGGCGCGTCAGTTCCTCGATCGCAATGGCAATGCTCCGCTCTTCGCCCCAGCGCACCTCGGTGGCGCGGGCGATCTCGCGCGCCAGCGGCACGTGATTGTAGTACTCGACGAACATCACCATGCGTTCGCCGGGCCGGAACAGCAGCAACGCTTCCGCAGTTCCGGGCCAACTCGTCATCCAGCGCGTCGCATTACCGACGTTCTGCGCCGAGACGATCAGCGCATGGTCGACGTCGGTGGCCGCCATGGCGCGCGCGATGCCGTCATGGCGGCGCGCATATTCCCCGTCGGAGAAGCGCGGATAGCTCTGCTCGAAGATCGGCAGCAGATCGGACGGCAGATCGAGTGGCGTGGGCATTTCGGTCAGTGCGCCGACATCACGGCTTGGCCAGTGCGCGGCGCACGGCCTCCGGCTCTTTCGCAATGACGGCGAGCAGGATGCGCGCCGTTCGGTCGGGGCGGCGGCGACCCTGCTCCCAGGCATGTATCGCGGTCACGTCGAGCCCGAAGGCGCGCGCGAAGGCGTTTTGCGAAAGACCGAGGCGACGGCGCAGCTTGGCGACGTCGACATTTTCCGGCACTGTCAACGAGTAGGTCGGCAGCTCGATTTCGCCGCGTGCATGGGCGACTGCTTCGGTCAGGCCGGTGACGAGGCGGCGGCCAAGCGCGCTAGCCTTCGGCTTCGAGCGCTGCGATGAGCTTGCGGATTTGGCGGCTTTCGGCATCGGTCAGATCTTCCTTCTCGTTCTTCGCATAAACGTCGATCAAATAGAGGACCTCGCGCCGGCTCACGACATAGTAGATGATGCGGACGCCGCCGCTCTTGCCTCGTCCGCCGCGCGCGGCACGCGCCTTGCGCGCACCGCCGGTGCCGCGAATCACCGGCCAAGCAGTCGGCGCCAAAGCGATTTCGAGTTCCGCGATGGCTCGCTCGTCCGGCGTCAGCAGCTTACGCGCACGACGGTCATAGCCGTGCGTGGCGACAACCTTCATGCTGTGCTACATAAGGCATTGCCTTATACCACGCAAGCAAGCTTGGTTCATGCCCTCAGCCCCGCTCATCGAACTTATCCACGTCTCGAAGTCTCACGACGGCGGGAAAAGGCTCGCCCTCGACGATGTGTCGTTGGCGATCGAAAGCGGCAGCTTTGTCGCTCTGGTGGGCACTTCGGGCGCCGGCAAGACGACTGCGCTCAAGACCATCAATCGGCTGATCGAGCCCGATCGCGGCGAGGTGCGGTTCGAGGGTGCAGCGACTGCGAGCTTCGACGCGCCGTCGCTGCGCCGGCGCATCGGCTACGTGTTCCAGGAGGTGGGCCTCTTTCCGCACATGACGGTCGGCGAAAACATCGGCACCACGCCGCGGCTGCTCGGCTGGGAGCGCCGCGATATTGCCGCGCGGGTTGCCGAATTGCTCGACCTCGTCGGTCTGCCGCAAGACTATGCGAAGCGCCCGCCGCGCGCGCTCTCGGGCGGCGAGCGCCAGCGCGCCGGCGTTGCCCGCGCACTCGCTGCGCGACCGCACGTAATGCTCATGGACGAGCCGTTCGGTGCGCTCGATCCGGTCACGCGCGACTCGCTCGCGACGGCCTATCGCGCGCTGCACGAGCGGCTCGGCATCACGACGGTGATGGTGACGCATGACGTGCAAGAGGCCGTGCTGCTCGCCGACCGCATCGTGGTGATGAGCCGCGGGCGCGTCGCCGCCGCCGATACGCCGGCCGCGCTGCTCTCGGGCCGCGGCGGCGCGGACGCGGCCACCCTCATGACCGTGCCGCGCCGCCAGGCGGAGCGCATCGCGGCGCTGATGTCGGCGCCTGCGCCGTTGGGGAGCCCGCGCAAATGAGGCCCAGGCCAATCACCTCCCCCTGGAGGGGGGAGGTCGCCCGCGCGGCAGCGCGGGCGGGTGGGGGTGGCAGCGCTTCGACAAAATCGGCGCTGTGCCTGTCGAAGCGCTGCCGCCCCACCCCGGACCCTCCCCCTCCAGGGGAGGGTGGTTGGCCGCGGGAGCAGCATCGTGGATGAGCGGCTCGCCGCGGCGCTTGCGCTCCTGCCGAACTACACGGCGCAGCATGTGCTGCTGAGCGCGGTCGCGCTTGCGGTGGGCGTCGCCATCGCGCTGCCGCTTGCGATCATGGCCTCGCGCCGGCCCCGGCTGCGCGGCGTGGTGCTCGCGGTCGCGAGCCTCATCCAGACCATTCCGGGCCTCGCGCTCCTTGCGTTGTTCTATCCGCTGCTGCTCGCCCTCTCGGCGGCGACCGGCGCGCTGTTCGGCTTCACCGTGCCGGCGCTCGGCTTTTTGCCGACGGTGCTCGCGCTCGCGCTCTATTCGATGCTGCCAATCCTGCGCAACGGCGTCGCCGCGATGCAGGGCATCGACCGCGCCTATATCGAGGCGGCCGACGGGGTCGGCATGACGACGCGCCAAAAGCTCTTTCGGGTCGAACTGCCGCTCGCCGCGCCGGTGATCATGGCCGGCATCCGCACCGCCGCGGTGTGGACCATCGGCATGGCGACGCTCTCCACCACGATCGGCCAGACGAGCCTCGGCAATTTCATCTTCTCCGGCTTGCAGACCGAGAATTGGATCTCGGTTCTCGTCGGCTGTGCCGCCGCGGTCATCCTCGCGTTCATCGTCGACCAATTGCTCGGCCTCATCGAGACGGCCGCGGTCAACCGCGATGCGCGGCGGCTCGGCGTCGGGCTTGGCGCGCTCGTGCTCGGGACCGCGGCTGCGGTCGTGCCCATGCTGTCGTCGCCCTCGGCGGCTTACATCATCGGTGCGAAGAATTTCAGCGAGCAGTTCATCCTCGCCGACCTGATGGCGACGCGGATCGAGGCAACCGGCCACCCCGCCGAGATCAAGCAGGGCCTGGGCTCGGCGGTGATCTTTCGCGCGCTCGCCGGCAATGACATCGATGTTTATGTCGATTACTCGGGCACGCTGTGGACGAACGTACTGGGACGCACCGACGTGCCGCCGCGCGAGGTGATGCTCGCCGAGTTGACGCGCGCCCTCGACGAACGCTTCGGCGTGACGGTGCTCGGCGCGCTCGGTTTCGAAAACGCCTATGTGCTCGCGATGCGCGCAGATCGCGCTGCCGGCATCAAGACGATCGGGGACCTCGCGCCGCGCACGCCGCGCTTGCGGCTCGGTGCCGACCTCGAATTCCTGAGCCGGCCCGAATGGTCGGCGCTGAAAATGGCTTACGGTCTTGCCTTTGCCGAAGAGAAATCGTTTAGCCCGACCTTCATGTATCGCGCGCTTGAAGACGGCAGCGTCGACGTGATCTCGGCGTTTTCGAGCGACGGCCGCATTGCCGCCGATCATCTCGTGGTGCTTGAAGACGTCAAGCACGCCATTCCGGCCTATGACGCCGTGATCCTGATGTCGCCGCGCCGCCGGCACGACGAGGTGCTGCGCCGCGCGCTCACGCCGCTCGTCGGCGCGATCACGGTCGAGCGTATGCGCGAGGCGAATTACATGGTCGACCGCGACACCGCCAAAGCGACAGTCGCCCAGGCGGCGCGGTTTCTCGCGGGCGGAATTGGCAGGTAGGCTTAGTGTCGGTTGAAATGCTTGCAAGAGTCATGGCCGCGCTTGTCGCGGCCATCCACGCCTTCCTTTACGGAGACGTCGAGAACAAGACGTGGATGCCCGCGACAAGCGCGGGCATGACGTCTGAAGGGCGATTTCGATCAGACCCCATATACCCTGATGGCGTGCTGCCATCCAAGAGCAGGGCCCAACCGCATCAGTTGGAGTGCTGCACCTTCTTGAAGTAGCGCAGGTCGGGCGGCGGCTGGTCCTTCTTCGAGGGCATCAGCTTGCCGTCGGCGCTGCGGAAGTAGTTCTCATTTTCGATGCGCACGTGGGTGTTGGTCTCGGAACACACCTCCGAGAACCAGACCGGACGCGGATTCGGATTGCGGGAGGCCTTCTGCAGCTTGACGTAAGGCCGCGTCAGCGCGTCGTCGATGACGGTGATCTGGTCCCAAAGGACGTTGCGGTCCGCCTTGTCGAGGTAGATCCGCTCCTTGATGACGGTCTGGCCATTGCTGTGGAACGGGATGCCCGCAATATCGTAGCTGCGCGGCAGCTTGAGGAACCGTGTCTCGACTTCGAGCACGTCGTATTTGCCGTCGCCATCCTCGTCGAGCCACTTGCCGATCGAGTAGCCGGCATAGGTGAGCTCGGTTTCCTCGGGGAACGCTCGACCGTCGGTGTAAATGCGTCGATAGGAGTCATCGTTGTGGCTGATGAGGATGTAAGTGGTCTCGGGCGTAACGATGATCTCGGCCGGATCGTAATAGCTCATCATCGCCGGCATCCCCGCGGGGATGCAGAAGGTCGACGGCCAGTTGCCGGGGCCGCCGGCCTTGGTGTCGGCTTTGCTCTCGTCCCAGATCTTCTGATACTCGGGTGTAAGCGGAGGCGGACCCGCAAGCTGAACCCAGTTGTTCGGCGTGCCGGGCGGGCGAACCCATTGACCCTTGAGGTCGGGGTATTTTCCAAAATCGACCGTCTGCGCGGCGGCCGGCCCCGCGAAGAGCGCGGCAGCGAGCGCCATTGCACAGATTGAAGTTCGGTACTGCATAGATCGCCTCCCTGAGGTCAGCCGCTCGGCGCGCGCCGACCGGCCGTCAAGATCGTGTTGTCAACTCTTGGACGGGACCGGCAATCAGTTCGGCGACTTGACGATCGCGGCGCGACGTCCCCGCGGATGATCACCGTCCCATCTCGACGAGCAGTGATTGCGAAGATACACCGGCCGCCAGCGCTGGTGGAAGAGCAGTCTCTCGCGGAGGCAAGGTCGATGATATATCGGCCGATCGATAAAATTATCGACGCGTTGGTCCGCGGCGATCGGCGTCGAGGTCAATCAAATTCAAAAAATGCGTTGGGCAGACACGACGGCCGTTCGGGCGAAGAATTTGCCCGCGACGACGATGATGGCGAAATCACCCGAGGGTGCGGCTGACGGCGGGCGTCGCCCAGGCCTTTGCGAGATAATCGCGGCCAAGGTCGCGCAAGGCGCTGCCGGCCTTCGGATGCGGCGTGATGGTGGCGCGGCGAAAGCAGCTTTTTGCCATGACGAGATTGAAATACGACGGCTCGGTCGATTGCGTGGTGTTGGTAAGCATGGGAGTCTCCGTCCCGTTTTGGTATCTGCCTCTCGATAATGTGTCGCGCCGCCCGCGACCGGGGTTCATGGAAGGCAACGGGACAGTCGCGTGCCGGTTCCCATCGGGATCGCATTTTCTTGATTTTGATAGAAAGATCATAATGTTAAATCAAGCAAACGGCCGGCGGGTCGGTGCCGCAATTCGATGGCGGCACGGTTTTGCCGCTGCCCTCGCCGCCATTTTTGGGACTGCCGCCGTCCCCGCAGCCACCCCGGCCCGCGCACAGTCCTATCCGGATCGCCCCATCACCGTCGTGGTGCCGTTCCCCGCCGGTGGGCCGACCGACGCGCTGTTGCGCGTACTCAGCGACCGGATGCGCGTTTCGCTCGGGCAGCCGCTGATCATCGAGAACGTGTCGGGCGCGACCGGCAGCATCGCCGTCGGCCGCGTCGTTCAGGCGCCGCCTGACGGCTACACCGTGAGCATCGGCAACACCGCGACCCATGTCATCAACGGCGCGATCTTCCCGCTCAAATACGATCTGCTGAAAGACCTCGAGCCGGTCGCGCTGTTGCCGTCGAACCCGTTCCTGATCGTCTCGCGCACCGGAGTTCCGGCAAAGACGCTGCCGGAGCTGATCGCGTGGATCAAGGCAAGCCCGCGGCCGGTGGTGGCCGGTACGCCCGGCATCGGATCGATCCCGCACGTCGCCGGCATCCTGTTCGAGAATCTTACCGGGACCAAACTGCAATTCGTGCCCTATCGCGGTGCTGCGCCGTCCTTGCAGGACCTCGTCGCGGGCCAGATCGACATGATGTTCGACCAGGTGTGGAATTCGCTGGCCCAGGTGCGCTCCGGCACCATCCGTGCCTATGCGGTCACGGCGCCCGCTCGCGTGGCCTCGGCGCCGGACATCCCCTCGGTCGACGAGTTCGGGCTCGCCGGTCTCCACGCAGCGGTATGGAACGGCCTCTGGGTCCCCAAAGCGACGCCCGCTGCAGTGGTCGCGCGCCTCAATGCGGCCGTGGTCGATGCACTCGCCGATGCCACGGTCCGCCAGCGCCTTGCCGATCTCGGCCTCGAAATCCCGCCGCGGGAACAGCAGACCGCCGCCGCGCTCGGCGCCTTGCAGAAGGCCGAAGCCGAGAAATGGTGGCCGCTCGTGAAGGCCGCCAACCTCAAGGTTGAATGATCCGCCGCGCTTGCCGAATTCGGCTACAAGGGGCCCGGAGGGACCCCATGAGCCAGACCATCCTGACCATCAACGGCGTCGGCATCAGCCTCGGCGAACTGATCGCGGCGTGCGGTGCGGTCGCTGCGCTCGTGCTGGGTATAATCTTGGTGATGGTTGCCCGCGGTTCGCGCCGCGCCGCGCAGGATCGGGCGTCCGCTGCCGCCGAGGAGGCGCGCCGCAACGAGGCCATGGACCGACGGATGGCCGAGCTTGCCCGCATCCAGGCCGAGACCGCCGGTCGCCTGCAGGCGCTGGGCGAAAGTTTGGGCGGCCGCCAGGCCGAGCTTGCCCGCGTGGTCGCGGAGCGGCTCGATTCGGTCTCGACCCGGCTTGGACACTCCATGGAGGAGACGACGCGGCAGACGGTGCAGCGGCTGCAAAGCCTGCACGAGCGCATCGCCGTCATCGACCATGCCCAGAAGAATCTCGCCGAGCTGTCCGGCCAGGTCACCTCGCTGCGCGATGTGCTCGGCAACAAGCAGGCGCGCGGCGCCTTCGGGCAGTCGCGCATGGAAACGATCATCGCCGACGGACTGCCCAAGGGGCTGTTCGCGTTCCAACACACTTTGTCGAACAACACCCGGCCGGACTGCGTGATCTTCCTCCCCGATCAGCGGCCGCTCGCGATCGACGCCAAGTTCCCGCTCGAATCCGTGACAGCGCTGCGCGAGTCCAAGACCGACGAGGAGCGTCAGCGCGCCGCCCAGCGGATTCGCCATGATGTGTGGAAGCACATCACCGATATCGCCGAGAAATACCTCCTGCCCGGCGAAACCCAGGATATGGCGCTGCTGTTCGTGCCGTCGGAATCCGTCTACGCCGAGCTTTACGACGGGTTCGATGATTTGATGCAGAAGGCCTATCGAGCCCGCGTGGTCATCGTGTCGCCGTCGCTTCTGATGCTGGCGATCTCGGTCATGCAGCAGATACTGAAAGATGCCCGCATGCGCGAGGCCGCCGACCTCATTCATGCCGAAGTTGGCCGCATGATGGGGGACGTGGGCCGGCTGCGGGAGCGCGTGCTCAAGCTGCAGCAGCACCATGGGCAGGCGGGGGAAGACATGCGGCAAATCCTGATTTCGACCGAAAAGATCGGCGCTCGCGCCGGCCGCATCGACCAGCTCGATTTCAGCGACGCTGAGGAGGCGATTGCGCCGGCGCCGCTGAAGCTGCAGGCGGGCGAGTGATGGCCGCCAGCGGACCTCACCCGTGACCTCGTTTCCCGATACGGCGGCGGTCCAGCCGGACGCCGGCGCGGCAGTCACCGCCAAGCCGAGCTGGACGGAGATGCTCTCCGTCTACCTGCGCCGCCGCGTCCTCATTGTGATGTTTCTCGGCTTTTCCTCGGGTCTGCCGCTCGCCTTGTCGGGCTCGACCCTTCAGGTGTGGATGACCGAAGAAAAGGTCGATCTGCGCACCATCGGTTTGTTCGCGCTGGTCGGTACGCCCTACACCATCAAATTCCTCTGGGCGCCGCTGGTCGATGCGCTCGATGTCCCGCTGCTGTCGCAGCTGTTCGGGCGCCGGCGCGGCTGGCTGGTGCTGAGCCAGCTGCTGCTGATCGCGGCGATCGTGTTTCTGGGCTCCAGCGATCCGGCCGCCAATCCGTGGCTCGTCGCGCTTGGGGCGCTCATGGTCGCGACCGCGTCGGCGACCCAGGACATCGTTGTCGACACGTTCCGGGTCGAGAGCCTCGAACCGTCGGAGCAGGCTGCCGGCATGGCATCCTACGTTGCGGCCTATCGCATCGGCATGCTCGCGTCGACCGCGGGCGCGCTGTACCTCGTCACCGGCTTCGAGTTCCTGGGATTCGTCAAGCACGGTGCGTGGAGCGGCAGCTACATGGTCATGGCGGCGATGGTCGTCATTGGGATGATCACGACCATCATCGCGACCGAACCCGAGACGTCCGCCGTGGCGGCGCGGCTCAACGAAGGCCGCAATTCGTACCAGCGCCTGTTCTCGGCGGCGGTCGGTTCGTTCCGTGATTTCTTCGGCCGCGAAGGGGTGCTGATTGCTTCGACGGTGCTGGCCTTCGTGGTGCTGTTCAAGTTCACCGATGCGCTTGCCGGCGTCATGACGGCACCGTTCGTGATCGATCTCGGCTTCTCGCGCGAAGTCTATGCGGCGATCATCAAGGTCGTCGGCCTGGCGGCAACGCTGATCGGCGGCTTTGCCGGCGGATTGCTCGTGCGCGCCTGTCCGCTTGCGGCGAGTCTCTGGATCGGCGGCATCATCCAGGCGCTCGCGAACTTCGCCTTCTCCTGGCAGGCCATCGTGGGCGTCGACGTCGGCTGGCTCACCTTCGCCATCGTCACGGAAAACTTCACCAGCGGGGTCGGCACGGTGATCTTTGTCGCCTACCTGTCGGCGCTGTGCAAAAATCCGCTGTACACCGCGACACAATATGCGCTGCTCACCGCCCTCTCGGCCATCGGTCGAACTTACTTGTCGGCGGGGGCGGGCTTCATCGTGGTGAGGACCGGATGGCCGATATTCTTCGCCATCTGCGCCGCTGCCGCCATTCCGGGGCTCCTGCTGCTCGCCTGGCTGCAGAGCAGAGGCCATTTCGCCGCGCTCACCCGCAAGGACGCCGCGACGAGTTGATCGCCGCGGGCGATCCCGGATGGTTTCCGAATCGTTAACGGACTGACGGTATGGTTCGCGGTGCACCAAGCTCGTTCCGGCCATGTTGATCGTCTGCCCCAAATGCCAGACCAATTATGAGGTCAAGCCCGAATCTCTCGGCGAGGCCGGGCGCAAGGTGCGATGTGCGAAGTGCCAGGAGATCTGGTTCGCGGCGCGGCCGCCGCCCGAGGACGACCCATTCGAAGCGGCGTTCGAGGACATCGCAGGGACGGCGTTCGATAACGGCGCGGCGCTGAAGTCGGCGATCCGGCTTGCCGCCGAGCCAAGAGCGGACGATGCGGCCGGCGACTGGGGCATTCCCGATTTCGCCCCCAATTCGCCGTCTCCGCCGCTGGCGCCGACACACGAGGAAACGCCGGCGGTCAATGCAGCGCCGGCGCTCGAGGCCGATCCGCCGCCGCGCCGCGATATCGAAAGCGCGGCGGCCGGGCGGTCCGCTCCCGCCAGCCGCCGGCAAGGCTCCCACCGCCAACTGCAAGCGGTTCCGATCATCATCGCGGTCGAGATCGTTTTGATCTTGGCGATCCTGATCTGGCGGACGGAGGTCGTGCGGATGATGCCGCAGACAGCGTCGTTCTTTCGCATGATCGGACTGGCCGTCAATTTGCGCGGCTTGGCGTTGTCTAATGTTCACCTTGCGAGGGACGAGCAAAATGGGGTCAGGGTGCTGACTGTCGAAGGCGAGATTCAAAACACGACCCGATCGACGGCGGCCGTGCCGCGACTGCGCTTCGCGCTCCGCAACGCCGCCCGGGCCGAACTCATCTCGTGGACGGCACCGCCGGAACAAGCTTCGCTTGGCCCGGGTCAAATGCTTGAATTTCGCTCGCGGCTGGCGGCTCCGCCATCGGACGTCAGCGACATCACGGTGCGGTTCTTGAACCGCGCGGACCTGACCGATCAGTCGCGGTGACTGCAATGGCGCGCATCCTGATTGCCGAAGACGAGGCGCCGCTGCGCGGCTACATCCAGCGCGCGCTCAGCACCGATGGTCACGACGCGGTCGCGACCGCTGACGGCGGCGAGGCGCTCGATGTCCTGGCGCGCGAGGCCGGACGATTTGATCTTCTGCTCGCCGACATCAAGATGCCGGTGATGGATGGCATCGCGCTGGCGCTCGCCGCCGCGCGCGATTACCCGCATCTCGTGATCCTGCTGATGACGGGCTTTGCCGATCAGCGCGAGCGCGCCCACGGCCTCGAGTTGCTGATCAGCGGGGTGCTGACCAAGCCGTTTTCGGTGACTGATCTGCAAGCCACCGTCGCCGCAGCCGTCGCGCGGCCGCAATAAGGCAGAGGGCCGGCTGCGGTCCTATCGACCGGCGAGATATTCGGCGAGGGCCGCGATATCGTCGGGCGAGGTCGCCAGCATAAGGTCCGTCATGCCGGGATTATTGCCCCGCGCGCGGGTGCGGAAATCCATCATCGATTGCTGGAGGTAAGCCCGGTTTTGCCCGGCGAGGCGAGGCTGCGTGCCCTCGCCCTGGTATTCGCTTTGGTGACAGCCGGTGCATCCGATCGAATTGTTCGCGGTCACGGCCTTGGCGGCCACGGCGGCGGGCGCGGCCGGCTGTTGCAGATCAGGCCAGGGCTTCTGCGAGAAATAGAGGCCGAGAGCCAGCATGTCGTCGCGCTCGAAGGCCTGGGCGATCGGCCCCATGATGTCGCTCTTGCGGGCGCCGCTCTTGAAGTCGCGAAGCTGCAAGTAGAGATAGCCCTGATACTGGCCCCAGATGACCGGCCACGTCTTGTCGGCCGGAATGCCATTCGCGCCATGGCAGGCGGCGCACTGTGCCGCCTTCTCCTCGATGGTCTGCGCGGAGCCGGCGCGCGGCAGCAACGTCAGCGCGACGACTAGCACCAGTAGGGTGCGCAAAGCGCGGACTTGTCCGCGCGTGCGCACCGCCGAGGCACAATGGTGCGCACGCTTCGCTTTGCGCACCCTACGCCCGCGCACCCTGCACGCCTTGCTCACCCTGCACGGTCCGCCGGCGGCCAAGCTCACTCCACGGTGAACGCGATGATCGTGTCGCCGCGCTTGTAGTTGACCTGCACGTTGCCGCCGGCGCCCACCACGATGTACTGCTTGCCATCCACGGAGTAGGAGGACGGCGGCGCGTTGACGCCGGCGCCGGCGTTGAAGGTCCACAGCACCTTGCCGTTGCGCGCATCGTAGGCGCGAAAGCGGCCATTGCCTTCGCCCGTGAACACGAGCCCGCCGGCGGTCGCGAGAATGCCGCCGATCATCGGCTGCGGCGTCTTCACCTGCCAGCGAATCTTGCCGGTGTTGTAATCGACCGCAGTGATGTTGCCGGCCTGGGCTTCGGTCGGAATGACCTTGAAGGCACCGCCGAGCCACAGCTTGCCGCCGGGATAGGGCGAGCTCTCGACGGTGTAGGTCATCGGCTGGTGCAGGTTGATCGCATAGGCGAGCCCGAGGCCAGGGTCGACCGCGATCGGGGACCATTCGACGCCGCCGTTGGCGCCGGGCAGCATGCGGGCGCCCTGGGGGGTCGGCAGGGTCCACATGTTCTCCTGCGGCACCATGGCGTCGGAGAAACGGATCAGGCTGCAATCCTTGCGGTCATGCACATAGATATGCCCGGTCTTTCCGGCGTGGAGCACGCCGGGGATGACCTTGCCGGCCTTGTCCTTGACATTGACCAGCACCGCGGGGCTGACGGCGTCGAGGTCCCAGACGTCATGGGCGATGTACTGGAAATGGCAGACGTAGTTGCCGGTATCCAAATCGACCGAGACGAGCGAGTCGGTATAGAGGTTGTCGCCCGGGCGTTGCGCGCCGTCGAGATCAGGCGAGGGATTGCCGACGACGAAGTAGATGCGGTTGGTCGCGAGGTCGACCGCGGGGTTCTGCCACACGCCGCCGCCGAGCCGCTGGTAGGGATCGCCGGTCTTCGCAAGCTGGTCCTTTTCGGCCTGGATGTCGCGATGCATGTCGCGCCCGGTCGCGTCGTTCTCGGCCCACATCCCCACCGAATTTTCCGGGATCGTGTTGAAGGTCCACAAGAGCCTGCCGGTGTTGGCGTCGAACGCCTTGACGAAGCCGCGGATGCCGTATTCGCCGCCATTGGTGCCGATCAGCACTTTGCCCTTCACCACGGTCGGCGCCATCGTCTCGCTGTACCCCAGTTCGGGGTCGGCGATGGTGACCTGCCAAACCGGCTTGCCGGTCCTGGCGTCGAGCGCGACGAGCTTCGAATCGAGGGTCGCGACGAAAACCTTGTCCTCGTACACCTCGACGCCGCGGTTGTTGGGGCCGCAGCAGTAAGTCGTGATGGGACCGAGAGTGGGCTTGAAGTGCCACAACTCCTCGCCGGTCTTGGCGTCGAGCGCGTAGACGTGGCTGAACGAGGTCGTGACATACATGACGCCGTTCACGACGATCGGCGAGGTCTCCAGGCTCTCCTTCACTTCGGTCTGGAAGATCCAGGCCGGCCGCAGGCGGGCGACGTTGCCAACGGCGATCTGCTTGTTGGGATAGAACCGCTGCTGCGTGTAGTCACCGTTGGTGTGCAGGAAATTCTTGCTGTCCGTGGCGGCACGGTCGAGCATGTCCTGCGTGACCGGGGTAATTGCGATGGGTTTCGCGGTGTCGGTCGCCGGTTGCTTGACCTCCTGCGCATCAGCTGTTGCGACGAAGGCCGTCGTGAGTGCCACGGCGCCGAGCAATTTCCCGTGCATGCGAAACATGAGATCACCTCCCATCGATTCCGTCGTGAAAGCGTGGTCGGCACGGCAATCGATGTCAAGAAAATGCTTTAGCCGCCACAGATGGCGGCCATACGACGATCTTTTGCGGACGGTCTTTTGCGAATGAGACGGGCAGCGGCCCCCTGCCGCCCTGCCATGGCAGGGACGGCTGTCAGGCCGCCTTCGTCGCGTGGAAGCGGCTGCCGTACTCGGTCAGCATCGTCGCGAGCCGTTTGCGCGCGTAGAACATGCGCGTCTTTACGGTATTCCGCGGCACCTGGATGATATCGGCGACCTCGTCGATGCTCTGGTCGTGATAGTAGACAAGGTCGATGATCTCGCGATGCTCGGGCGACAGCTGATCGAGGCACTCGCGCAGGTGAGCGCTGCGGTCGGCGTCAAGGATCGCTTCCTCCGGCGTAAACGCCTCGTCGGCGATCGTTTCAGCGGTCTCCTCGTCGAGCTCGTCATCATGCCGGCGACGGCGCACCGACAGTGCCTTCAGGCGCGCGATCGACATGATCCACGTGCTGACGGCCGACCGGCCTTCGAAGCGCGCCGCATTGCGCCACACCTCGATGAATGTCTCGCTGAGGACATCTTCAGCGGTGCTGGCATCGCCGAGGATTCGGGTGATGAAGCGGAATACGCGCACGCGGTGACGATTGTACAGGATCTGCATCGCGCCCTGTTCGCCGGCCGCCACCGCGGCCATCAGCGCTTCATCGGTCGCGGCACCACGCAGGCGCGGCGACACGCTTGTGTTCAGCGCGGCTACGGCAATGTTCTGCATATCCACCTCCCCCAGTGACGGCATTCGCCGTTCACAGTCTGTTAACTAACAGCCCGCTGTTTCATTGGTTCTACGTTGGCCGGGGAAAATGGTTTCGCGGCTGGCCGGATTGTTTCATTTCGCATCGCAGCGAAGAAACATTTGAGCCATTTCGGGCCAATTGTTTCGTCGCGGTCCGCCGCCACGAAACAATTGGGGGAAAGCTGCGGAAAATGCGGGCAGGACAATCTTTTGCCCTCCCTGACGTGCGGGGAGAATTGCAGAGGCCGAAACCGGGGGCTGGGCTGGGCCGGCAGAGCTCGTCCGTAACGCCTTCGACGCAAATTAAAGGGAAGAAAAGGCCCCGGATGCGCTGCCGCGGAGGCCTTATCCCTGCGGCGGCTTTTCGCCGGTGGGCGAGTACAGGTAGCCGCCGCTGCGGACCGTACGAATCACACTTGGACGCGCCGGATCGGGCTCGATCTTGCGCCGGATTCGCATGATCCGGATGTCGACCGCACGATCGAAAGCATCGCGATCGCGGGCGTTGGCTAGTCTCAGCAGCGACTCGCGCGTGAGAACGCGCCGGGGATTGGCGGCGAATGCCTTGAGCAGGTTGAACTCCGACGCGGTCAACGGATGGGCGTTGCCCTCTTCGTCCTTGAGCAATTGCTCGTCGAGGTCGAGCCATTTGGTGCCGAAGCGCACCAAGTTCTTTTCCGGCTTGGCGGGCTCCGGTGCGGCTGCCGCGGCCGGCGCGGCGCCAGCGGCAACGGTCGCCGACCGGCGCAGCACCGAGCGAACACGCGCCAGCAGTTCTCGCAACTCACAGGGCTTGGCGAGATAGTCATCGGCCCCGATCTCAAGACCCACGACCCGATCGATCGGACTCGCGGTCGCCGTCAGCATGATGATCGACACATTCGACGTCCGCTTGAGATCGCGGATGATGGAGAGGCCATCCTCCTCCGGCATGTTGAGATCGAGCACGATGAGGTCGGCCGGCTCCTTGGCGAGCTCGGTGCGCAAGCTCTTGCCGCCGTCGCACTGCGACACTGAAAAACCGTGCATGCGCAGGTAGTCGCCGATCATCTCCCGCGCGGCAGCCTCGTCATCAACGACAATGATGTGCTGGGCGCGGTTCATCCGGAGGGGATCGCGATGATGAAGGTCGTGCCGACCGCGCCCGGCTCCGCCGTGATGCTGCCGCCGTGGAGATCGACGATCCGTTTGACGATGGAGAGGCCTAGACCCGTCGAAGTCTCGCCGCCGGTCGGCTTCGCCGACAGGCGCTGGAAGCGTCCGAACAGGCGCGCGGTATCTTCCGGCGACAGGCCGGGGCCCTCGTCGGCGACGCGGACGATGGCCTTCCCGTTGCGCTGCTCGACGGTGATCTCGATGCGGCCGCCGAGCGGGCTGTATTTGATGGCATTGCTGATGAGGTTGTCGATCGCCTCCCGCATGCGATCGGAATCGCACAGCGTGGCGAGCGTGGCCGGCGCGCGCAGCGTGATCACCTGATCCTTGCGCGTTGCCTGCGGCTGGTTGGCGTCAACGAGATCGCGGACCAGCCCGACGAGGTCGACCGGCTCGCGCTTGACGGCGATGTCATGGGCATCGGCCATGGCATCGGAGATCAGCGTGTCGACGATCTCGGTCACCCGGTTCGCCGCCGAGCGAATATGGACGATCTGGGACTTGATGTTCTCGGGAGCGTAGGGCTCCCCGCTCACCATCTCGGTCAGCATCTCGGTGCGGCCGAGGATGACGCCAAGGGGGTTCTTCAGATCATGGGCGACGGTGCCGAGCACCTCGCTCTTGAAGGTGTTGGCGCGCTGCAGCCGGGTCCATTGGGCGGAGAGGCGCGCATTGGCGGCCTCCAGTTCGCGCGTGCGCTGGCGCACCCGGTCTTCGAGATGGGCGTTGGCCTGCTGGATCTGCTCGTAAAGGATGACGTTGTCGAACGCGACCGACAGGCGGCTCGAGAAGATCTGGATCAGCGCGCGGTCGGTGTCCGAGAGCTGCTTTGAGGATTCGAGCAGCACCACCAGCTCGCGGCCGCTGCCGGTGCGAATGTAGAGCACCGAGCGGCGCGCCAAGAACTGGTGATCGCGGCGGCGGAACGCCTCTCGCACGACGCCGAGCAGATCGTCATCGAGGCCGGTCGAGCCCTCGGCGTCGACGAAACGGCTGTAGCAGCCGGAACCCGCCAGCACCGAAAAGTGCTCGCCGGCATCGGCGCTGTCACGTAGCACCAGGATGCCGGCGCAGGCGACGTTGAGGAGCGAGGCGATCTGCGTCAGCACGCCCTCGGCGAGCCGCTGCATCGACCTGAAATCGTAAAGCGTGGATGCGGCGTCGATGATGATTTCGAGGCCGCGCCGCGTTTCCATCATGCGCTGGAGCTGTTGATAGCTGCGCAACGCCGCGGTGAGCGAGGTGAACAGCTTGTCGGCGGTGAGCTCCGTCTTCGCCTTGTAGTCGTTGATGTCGTAATCGACTATGATGCGGCGCTCCGGCGCTTGGCCGGGTTGGCCGGTGCGCAGGATGACCCGCACCGTCTCGTTCTTGAGCGCATTGCGGATGTAGTGAACGAGATCGAGGCCGGCACTGTCGGTTTCCATGATGACATCGAGCAGCACCGCCGCAATGTCGGGATTGCGGGCGAGCATTTCGCGCCCTTCCGCCGCGGAGAACGCCGAGAGGATGTCAAGCTGCTGGCCGTTGAGCTGATAGTCGGCGAGCGCAAACTTGGTGCCGTCGTGGACGGCGGGATCGTCATCGATGACCGCGACCTTCCAGCGCGGTCCTACCTCCGGCGTGACGTCGGGATCGTCGATGATTTGCAGTATTTCATCCTGATTGGACACTTGCGCGATCCGTTGTTGGCGTCGTTTCGCCGCGGGCTTGCCGCGGAATGACGATGCGGAATGTGGTGCCGCGGCCGGGTGCCGAATCGACCGTGATGCGGCCGCCGAGGCTGCCGGTGATGAGGTTGTAGACAATGTGGAGGCCAAGGCCGGTGCCGCCGCGATCGCGGCGCGTGGTGAAGAACGGGTCGAACGCTTGCGCCTTGACCGCCTCGGTCATGCCCGCGCCATCGTCCGTCACCGTGATTTCGACGTCGTTGGCATTGAGTTCGCGGGCCCGCAGCGTCAGCGTGCCGGCCTGTTGGTCGGGAAAGGCGTGGACGAGGGCGTTGAGAAACAAGTTCGTCAGCACCTGCCCGTAGGAGCCCGGATAGCTGTCCATCGCAATCCCGGGCCGCACGTCGACGATGAGCAGGAGCGGCAACTTCCGGAGCGCCGGCCGCAGGCTCGCGACGATCTGTTCGGTCGCTTCCGCGAGATCGAATTTGCGGCGCTCCGCAAGGCTGCGGTCGACCGCGACTTGCTTGAAGGACTGGATGAGCTCGCCGGCACGCTGCAGATTGGCGACCAGCTGGTTCGCCGCAGCGTGGCTTGTCGCGATGAATTCGTCGAGGCGCGAGCGGCGCAGGGGAGGCTGGCGGAGTTCTTCGGAAAACAGCTCGCAGCGGCGCGCGAAACTCGACGCCACCGTGAGGCTGATGCCGACCGGATTGTTGACCTCGTGGGCGATGCCGGCAACGAGCCCCCCGAGCGCCGCAAGTTTTTCAGCCTCGATCAGACTCGTCTGGGCGTCGCGCAGTTCCGCGAGCGCCTGTTCGGCATGTTCCTTGGCGGCTCGCAGATCATCATCCGCCCGATCCTTGGCGATCGCGTTCTCACGGAAGATTTCGACCGCGCGGGCCATATCGCCGATCTCGTCCTTGGCGATCGTGCCATGGATCGGCGACGAGTACTGGCCAAGCGTAATCTCGTTCATCGAGGTCATCAGGCGCAGCAGCGGCCGCCGGATGCTGCGCGTCACCACGATGGCGCCGAGAAGCATCGCGGACAGAAAGAACACGGCGACGATCGCCACCACGCGGTAGATGTTGGCGAGGCTGCGGTCGAATTCGGTCTGGGCGTCCTGCTCGCGCTCGCGCATCCGCGACGACATGGCATCGATCGTCGCCGTCATCGCGGCCTGGTTGGCGTCGATTTCGGTCCGCAGCAGGCTCGCCTGCTTCGCGAACAGCCCGCTCAGATTGTCGAGGCCGTGGTGCAGCATGGCCGCCTGCCGCCGCAGTGCCTGAAGCGCTGAGCGCTGCAGGTCGTTGTCGGCAAGATCCTCCATCACCGGGATCGCGCTTTCGATCCCGCCGATATTGGTGCGCGCCTCCTCGACCGTATCCGGGGCGAGCGAGAGGTAATAGGCATTGACCGCCACCAGCATCGCCGTGAATCGTTCACGCGATTTGTCGAGTGCCGGAAAGATCAGCGCATCCTTGGAGCCGGTCGCGCTCTCGATGATGCCGTAGAGCCCCGACATCTGACGTGCCGGCGCCAGCAACTCCTCTTCGTAGGTGCGCGTGATGGTCGCTTGCAGTGTCCGCAGGTCCTCGAAGCCGGTGAGGAAGCGCTCGGTAATGGCCGTGAGGTCCGGCACCGCGCCGGACAGCAGCGGGTCGATGCTGGCGCGCGCCTTCAAGGTGCCGAGAACAGCCTCGCGTCGCCGCAGGATCTCCGCAAAGATCTCCGGCTGCTGCTCGTTGATGTACTGATGAATGAGGCTTTGGAGTCGGCCGGCATCGGTGCCGACCGCGGCCAGCAGTGCATCGGATTCGCGCACGCGGCGCAACTCGTTCCAGGCGGAGCTCAGCACGTTGGCGCCGCTCCAGATCAGCCCCGCCAAAATCATGACGATGACGCTGTTGACGACCGCGATGGAGACGATGCGCCAGCGGATCGGCACACGGCGCACCAGCGCTTCGAGGCGGCGACGAGATGTGAGTGCCGGCTCCTGGTCGTCGATCCCGAACGCGGGGCTCTGGTCAAGGGCGATCAAGTGATGTCCCTCCATCACATCAACCGATCGCCTGCTGGTCTACGCGCGCGCTTCACTCGGTTACTCGGTTGCCTCTTTCCGCCACCTGCCTTGGTCCGCCACTTTAGCCTATTTCACACTCGTTAGCCTATTTCACACTCGTTAGCCTATTTCACACTCGTTAGCCTATTTCACACTCATTAGCCTATTTCACCAGCCTATTTCACTTGGCGAATCCTCTCGATCAGCATGGCAATCGCCGGGTTCTTGCCGGCTTTGCGGTAGACCTCGCCCATCGCATCCTCGAACGGTTTGCGATCGAAATCCGAAAAGATGTTGACACCAGCCTCTTCGGCCTGCCGTCGCGAGCGGTTCTCGAGCGTGTTCCATTGCTCGCGCATGAAGAGGCTTGTCTCGCGTGCCGACGCACGGAAGATCGCCTGGTCCTCGTTCGACAGGCTGCGCCATGCCCGCGGCGACATCACCAGCACCTCGGGCGGCATCGCGTGCTCGGTGAGGGTGAGAAACGGCGCAAAGCGATAATGGTTGGCGCCGACATAGGATTGCCAGTTGTTCTCGGCGCCGTCGACCAGGCCCGTCGCCAACCCGATCTCCACTTGC
Organism: uncultured Alphaproteobacteria bacterium; assembly: GCA_963787675.1. GTDB lineage: Bacteria > Pseudomonadota > Alphaproteobacteria > Rhizobiales > Xanthobacteraceae > JAJPKK01. The sequence goes on from CAWBDV010000007.1 coordinate 495,621, forward strand.
CCATAGGCCAGGTCGACGGGATTGGCGCCGAGCGCGCGCGCCATTTCGAACATCACATCGGAATGCTGGACGCGAATGCGTAGGCCAAGCAGGTCGGCGACGGTGTGGATCGACCGTTTGCTGTTATAGATTGAGCGCGCGCCGGAGTTGTAGAAGGTGAGGCCGATCAATCCGTGGCGCTCGAAGCTCGCGAGGATCTCCTCGCCGATGGGGCCATCGAGAACGTGGTGAAGATGATCGATCGACGTGAACAGGAACGGCATCGACAGCACTTGGGCTTCGGGCATCAGGGCGCCGAGCGGCGCGGCATTGATGCGATCCATCTCGAGGGCGCCGAAGAGCGTTTGCTCGATCGTATCCTTTTCGTCTCCAAGTTCGTGCGAATGAAAAACGCGAATGCCATGCCGTCCGCTGGTGCGCGCCGAAATGAGTTCGCCCAATTTCACCAGTGCGCGGACGGTCGGATAATCAGGAGGCTGAGTATCGGCGACGCGAAATTCGCGCGCGCCGACATCCGCCGTCATGCCCAGGATGAGCGCGACGACGAGCGGCAGCCACTTCGCATGCGCAAAGCCGAAGCCAGACATCGCTTGCCGTTCTTGTTGGCGCAGAAAATATTGGATTGTTGAAATGCCAATCCCCGCACCACCACCCGCGTATAAATATAATAGAAAAAACATGAATTGGCCACGGATATCATGAGGGGAGCCGGCAACCTGCAGCAGAAATCGCCTTGTCTCTCGGCAGCCGCATTTATGGGCACCGACTCAGACGGCGCCGCGCCACAGCTCTTAATTTCGGGCGCAGTTGCGAAAACCAATCAGCCGGATAGGCAATCCCAATGACCTCTCACGCTAAACTGTCAGGCTGGGTCGGACGGTCGATCCGGCGCCTCGAAGACCCCGCCCTGGTGACCGGGCAAGGGCGGTTTACGGGCGATCTCGCTGCGGCAAAATGGATCCGGTTTGTGCGCAGCTCTGTCGCATCCGGCGTCATTACGCGCATTTTGGCGCCGGACGGCGTCACGCTGGTGACGGCAGCCGACGTTGCGGCGCTGCGTCCGATCGCGCCGATGCTGCATAAATTCAATTATCTCCCGATTGCCCAGCCGATCCTGGCCGCCGAGGTCGTACGGTTCGTCGGCGAGCCGGTCGCCGCGGTGATCGCCGATAGTCGCGAGGCGGCGGAAGACGCCGCGGAACTCGTTACCGTCGAAATTTCCGAAACCGCGCCGCTAGTCGATGCCAAGGCGGCACTCGCGGCCGGCGCGCCGGCTGTCCACGCCATGGCGCCGGGCAATGTCATCGTCGAAGGCCGCGTCAAGTCGCCACAATTCGAGGCCTTGGCGGCGACCGCGGCTCGCCGCGTCAGGATCGAAGTGCGCTCCCGCCGCCAAAATGCCTCGCCCATGGAGCCGCGCGGAGCGCATGCCGCCTATGACAGGGCGAGTGATCGCATCACGCTCACCTGCTCTACGCAGATGCCCCATCTGGTCCGCACCGCCGTCGCCGATCTGATTGGAATGCCGGAATCAGACCTGCGCGTCATCGCGCCCGATGTCGGCGGCGGCTTCGGGCAGAAAATGGCGCTCGGGCCGGAATTCGTGCTTGTCGCCTGGCTCGCCAAAAAGCTCAAGACATCGGTCGCGTGGATCGAGGATCGCCGCGAAAATCTGACGGCGTGCTTTCACAGCCGCGATCAGTACGTGACGCTGGAAGGCGCCTTCGATGCCGACGCGCGCCTTCTCGCCCTCGACGCCGACATCGTCGCCAACATCGGCGCTTACTCATGCTATCCGATCACCTGCGCGGTCGAGCCGCTGATGGGCATGGCGGAGATGCCCGGTCCTTATACGGTAGCCGGCTATGCGTGCCGCGCCCGCGGTGTTGCAACCCATACGTGCCCGATGGCGCCCTATCGCGGCGTGTCGCGTCCGGTGATCACCTTCACGCTGGAACGGCTGATGGACAAGGCGGCGACCGCATTCGGCATCGACGCGATCGAGATCCGCCGCCGCAACCTGATCCGCAAATTCCCGCACACCTCGCCGACCGGCCTCGTGTTCGACGAAGGGACCTATGTGGAAACGCTCGACATGGCGGCGCAAGCGGCCGACGTCGTGGCGTTCCGGGGCCGCCAGAAAGCCGCCCGCGCCGACGGACGTTACCTCGGGCTTGGCATTGCGACGTTCTCGGAGCGCACCGGCTACGGCACGCCGGCATTCGCGGCCCGCGGCATGGAGATCACGCCCGGCTGGGAGACCGTCGAGCTTTCGATGGACCCATCCGGTTTTGTCGAGGTCCGCATCGGCGCATCACCGCATGGGCAGGGCCTGCGCACAACACTCGCGCAACTCGTAGCCGACGAGCTCGGCATTGCGCCCGAGCACATCAAGGTCGTGCACGGCGATACCGACCGCACGCCCTACGGCTTCGGCACCTTTGCCAGCCGCTCGCTCGTCATCTCCGGCGGCGCGACCCTGTTGGCCGCACGCAAGGTTAGCGCCAAGTTGCGCGCCGTCGCCGGCGATCTCCTCGAAGTCGCAGCCGAGGACATCGTGCTGGCCGATGGCGTTGCCCGCGTTGCGGGCACCGATCGCGAGATCGCCATACCGGCGCTTGCGCGGACAGCCTATCATCAGAGCCATCGCTTCCGGCAGGAGCTGGCGCCGGGCCTGCGCGAATCCGCGAGCTACGATCCCGCCGGTACGTTCTCGAACGCGTGCCATGTGGCGATCGTCGAGGTCGATGTGGAAACCGGAAAGGTCACGCTGGAAAAGCTGCTGGTCGCCGAGGATGCCGGGCGCCTCATCAACCCGATGATTGCCGAAGGGCAGATCGCCGGCGGCGTCGCCCAGGGCATCGCCAATGCCTTGCTGGAAGAAATCCTGCACGACGAGACCGGGAATATCCTGACCGCAACGTTTGCCGACTATCTTCTCCCGACGGCCCGCGAAGTGCCGCCGATCGATATCCATCATCTCGAGACTTTGACCGACGCGTCACTCACCAAGGCCAAGGGTTTGGGCGAGGGCGGGAGCATCGGCGCGCCGGCCGCCGTCCTCAACGCGATCAACGACGCGCTCGCGCCCTTCAACGTCTCGATCGATGAAATTCCGGCGACCCCGCAGCGCATCCGTGCAGCGTTGCGCGCCGCATCGCAGCCTGCGAAATAAGCCGGCAGGAAAAAAGGCAATGCACACGAACGAAATTGCGTCATTCCGGGGCGCCGTAGCGGAGCGAAGGCGAGCCCGGAATCCATACTCCTCGGCCGTGGTCATGGATTCCGGGCTGCCGAGCTTCGCTCGGCCCCCGGAATGACGGAGGCCGGCAAGCCGATGGGATTCGTCGGACGATCGGTGCCGCGCCTTGAGGACCGGCCCCTGGTCACGGGCCGCGGGCTCTACGCCGGCGACGTCTCGTTCCCGCACCAGCTGCACATGCGGGTCGTGCGCTCGCCGGTCGCCCATGGCCGCATCAATTCGATCGATGCTTCGGCGGCGCTGGCGCTCCCGGGGGTTTCCGCCGTGTGGACATCGGCTGACGTCGCCGACATTCCGCCGATCGGCTTTCGCCTGACCGGCATCGAGAGCCTCACAGCCTACCGCCAGCCGATTCTGGCGCGGGACCGGGTGCGCTATGTCGGCGAGCCGGTCGCCGCGGTGTTCGCGGCCGATCCCTACGTTGCCGAGGATGCCGCCGATCTGGTCGCGCTCGACATCGAGGAACTGCCGGCGATCCTCGCAGCTGACGCGCCGCCCGGCGAGTTCGAGCCCGGCCGCTCGACCGAAGCCGCGATCATCGAGAAAGGCTACGGCGACGTGAAGGCGGCGCTCGCCGCTGCCGACGCCGTAGTCGAGATTGTGCTCGACATCGGCAGGCATTCCGGCGTGCCGATCGAGACCCGCGGTGCCATCGCGCGCTACGATGCCTCGCGCGATATCCTCGAAATGTACGGCGCCGCCAAGGTGCCGCACTGGAACCGCGACAACATCGCCCGCATGCTCGGCCGTCCGGCCTCCGCGGTCCACCTCTATGAGGGGCACGTGGGCGGCGGCTTCGGCATCCGTGGCGAGCTTTATCCCGAGGACGTGCTGGTGTGCGTCGCCGCACTGCGCCTCGGCGTGCCGGTGAAATGGATCGAGGACCGGCGCGAGCACTTGATCGCCGCCAACCATTCGCGCCAGCAACGCCACGCGATGCGCGCGGCTGTCAGCCGCGACGGCCGCATTCTCGCGCTCGACGACGACTTCCTGCACGACCAGGGCGGCTATGTGCGTACCCACGCGGCGACCGTGCCGGACCTTGCCGCCGCCATGCTGCCGGGACCCTATCGCGTGCCGGCCTATCGCGCGGTCGGCCGCATCCGCCTCACCAACAAGACACCAGGCGGCACCTATCGGGCGCCCGGCCGGTACGAGACCACCTTTGCGCGCGAGCGCGTGATGGATGCGATTGCGGCGCGCCTCGGCATCGATCCGGTCGAGCTGCGCCGCCGCAACCTCATCGACAAATCGGAATTTCCATATTCGCGGCCGTTCTCGACGCTCGGCACGCACATCGTCATGGATTCCGGCGACTACGCGCGCCTCCTCGACCGCGCGCTCGCCGCGATCGATTGGACGAACCTGAAGGCAGGCCTCGCCAAGCGCCGCGCCGCCGGCGAGGCGGTCGGCGCCGGGCTCGCGCTGTTCGTGGAGAAGAGCGGCCTCGGCCCTTTCGACGGGGTGGTCGTCAATGTCGATCAGGCCGGCGCGGTCGAGGTGGTCACGGGCGCGGCCTCGGTCGGCCAGGGCGTCGAAACCGTGGTGGCGCAGATCTGTGCCGACGCGCTCGGCGTCGACTACCAGGGTGTGCGTGTGACCCACGGCCAGACCGACCGCATTGCGTTCGGGGTCGGTGCGTTCGCCTCGCGCGTCACCGTGATGACCGGCGAGGCGACGCGAATCGCAGCCTCGCAGGTGCGGGACAAGGCGCTTGGCGTTGCGGCGCAGCTATTGCAGCGGCGGCCGGCCGATCTCGACATCGTCGACGGGCGCGTCATCACGCGCGATGGTGCCGGCTCATCGATAAGTCTTGCCGAAATCGCCCGCGCGCTCGCCCCTTCGTCGCCGCTGCGCGGCGATCGCGAGCCGGGCCTCGCCGCCGAAGGCTGGTTCTATTCGGACCACATGGCCTATCCCTATGGCGTGCACATCGCGGTCGCGCGCGTCGACCGCGAGACCGGCGGCGTCACGGTCGAGCGCTATCTCGTCGCCTACGATATCGGCCGCGCGGTCAATCCGCGGCTGGTCGAAGGCCAGATCGCCGGCGGCTTCGCGCAGGGCCTCGGCGGTGCGCTCTTCGAGGAGTTCGGCTACGACGAGCGCGGCGAGCCGCTGTCGGTCACGTTCGCTGATTATCTGATGCCGACGGCGCGCGAAGTGCCGGTGCTCGACGTGATCATCACCGAGGATGCGCCAAGCCCGCTCAATCCGCTCGGCCTCAAGGGCGCGGGCGAAGCCGGCGTCAATGCGGTCGGTGCCGCCATCGCCAGCGCCATCGACGATGCTCTCGGGATGCCCGGAGCGATCACCCAGCTGCCGATAACGCCGCAGCGGCTGCGCGCGATCCTGAAAGGCTGAGCGCTGCCGGAGCTTATCCGCTCAGTGCGGCGGCGGGATCTGGATCAGTTCGCGAATTCTGATCGGCCGTGAGCGGCGCGGCGAGGAATTTCAGCTTCACCGCCTCGGGCATCATGACGTCGAGGCCCTTGATCTCGTCGGGCTGGAGTTGGGGACGGTCGAACATCTCGCGCGTGCGCCGTGCGATCTCGGGCGAGATGCCGCCGACCTCGGCAAATGCCAGGATGGCCTTGGGATCGTCGCCGTAAATGTAATCGACCGTTTCGCGGTAGGCGTCCATGTAGCGCGCGATCGCGTCCCGGCGCTTGTCGAGCACGTCGGCGCGCGTCGCGAGGACGCGGATGGTCTGGCCGCGCACGACGGGGAGATCGCTGGCGCGGGCGAGGAGCCGGATCTTGTGCTCCTCGATCTCCTTGAGCCCGAACGGCGGCGCCGCCCAGCCGATATCGATCTGGCCGGTCATCACGGCGACGAGCGTCGCCGACGATCCGCCGGTCGCAACCGGCCTCGCCTTGAGCCCGAACTCCTTGATGAACGTCAGCGCGACACCATGAGTTGAGGCGCCGAACGTCGAGAACGCAATGGTGTTCCCGTCCTTGAGCGATTTGATCGGCGAGGATTCAGCCGCGTACCAATAGTCGGCGCCGCCGGTGGTCTCGGCGGCGATGATGCGGATCGGCGCGCCCTTGGCATAGGCGCCGAGCACGCCCATGGTGCCGAGCGCGGTGCCGATATCGACCGCCCCGGAAAGCAGGGCCTGTTGGCTCTCGCCGCCGCCCGCGGTGTAGAGGATATCGAGCTTGAGGCCGTGGCGGCGGAAGAAGCCGGCACGTTCGCCGATCTCGGACACTGCGGTATTCCAGTTGCCGCGCTGACCGACCGCAAGCGTCAGCGTATCCTCGGCACCGGCAGGCTCGGCGAAGGCTGCGGCAAAGACAGCGGCGGCGAGGACAATAGGGATCGTGCGGCGATTCATGCGGCGCTCCTCCTCGCAGTATCGATGACGGCGCGGCGCGCAGCAAGCCGCGAGTTGCGGCAGGCGCGCGCGTCCTTGCGCCTTCGCTTTGGGCATGGCCCGCCTGCATTGGCGCGGGTTTCGCAACGCCCCTCATTGCAGCGGGGCGCCCGGTTGTGTCAGTCATCGGGACGGCCGGCGCGACGCCCGGCCAATGTGCTGCATCCACGTGAGCGCCGGGGAGGACCGATGGCGAATATTCCGATTACGATTGCCTGCGGGAACTATGACCGCACGCGTCCCATCATCGACGGGCGGGTGCGCGTCGAAGGATGCGACGTCACCTTCCTGCCGCTCTATCCCGAGGAGATATTCTTCCGCGCGTTCCGCTACCAGGAATTCGACGTCTGCGAGATGTCGTGCTCGAGCTACATGCGCACGGTTGCGAGCGGCACTTCCGCCTACATGGCGGTGCCGGCTTTCGTGTCGCGCATCTTCCGCCATTCGGGGATTTACATTCGCCGCGACGCGGGGATCAAAACGCCCGCCGACCTCAAGGGCAAACGCATCGGGCTGCCGGAATACCAGATCACGGCGGTGGTCTGGATGCGCGGCATGATGCAGCACGAGTACGGGGTCGCGCCGATCGACATCCATTGGCGCAGCGGCGGGATTGAGGAGCCGGGGCGCAGCGAGCGCACGCCGCTGAAGCCGATCCCCGGTCTCGACCTTCAGCCGATCGGCCCCGACGAGACGCTCAACGGAATGCTGCGCGAGGGCAAGCTCGACGCGATCTTCAGCGCCCGCGCGCCCTCCTCGTTCCTACGCGGCGAGCCGCACATCGCGCGGCTGTTTCCCGATACGCGCGCGGCGGAGATGGCCTATTTCAAGAAGACCGGCCTCTTCCCCATCATGCACCTCGTCGGCATTCGCAAGACGCTGCTTGAGAAATATCCCTGGCTCGCGACCAGCGTCTACAAGGCGTTCTGCGAGGCAAAGGCGCTGGCGATGATCGACCTCTGCGACGTCAACGCGCTGATGGTGACGCTGCCGTTTCTCGAAGCCGAGACACGCGAGACCATGGCCGCCATGGGCACCGACTTCTGGCGCTACGGCATTCACGAGAACAAGAAGGATCTCGAGGCGCTCACGAGCTATCTGTTCGAGCAGGGCCTCGTGGACCGCAAGCTGTCGCTTGAGGAGTTGTTCGCGCCGTCGATGTTCGAAATCTCCAAGGTGTGACGCTCACCTCCCTGGGGCGCGATCACCTCGCCCTGGAGGGGGGAGGTCGCCCGGTCCGGCCCTCCCCCTCCAGGGGAGGGTGATCTTGCTCCAGGGGAGGGTGAGCGGATGCTATAACTTCCCGACTAACAGGAAGGTCACGACGATGCATTCCACGGTGATCGGCGGCGCCATGCTGCCCCATGCGCCTCAGTTCTTCACCATGCCGGAGACCGAGGACAAGGCGAACGTCGAGAGGGTGCGCGCGGTCGCTCGCGACATCGGCTCGAGGCTCAAGGCGATGAAGCCCGACCTGTGGATCATCTTCTCCAACGACCATGCCGAGCAGTTCTTTCACAATGTGGCCCCGCCATTCACGATTCACGTGGGCGGCGAAGCGAGCGGAGAGTTCGCCGGCCGCAAGTTTCATTGGAAAGTGCCGAGCGAGATCGGCTTCGAGCTGGTGCGCGAGCTTTACCGGCAGAATTTTGATCCGGCCTTCACCTCGACCGCACGGATCGACTACGCGATCGGCATTCCGCTCACCCATCTCGGCCTCACCGATCCGGTGCTGCCGATTTTCGTGAATGCCTACCTGCCGCCGCAGCCGACGCCGGAGCGTTGCTACGCCTTCGGGCAGGCGGTGGCGCGCAGCGTCAGCGCGCTTGGGCTGAAGACGGTGATCCTCGCAAGCGGCGGCATGTCGCATTTCCCCGGCACCAACCGCTACTCGAACCCGGAGCTTGATTGGGACAACAGGCTCCTCGCCAACTTGACGGCCGGCAAGCTCAAGTCACTGATCGGTTTCGACGAGGCCGAACTCGACGACACCGGCAATATCGAGCTGCGCTGCTGGGCGTGTGCTGCCGGCGCGCTCGGCGAGCGCAAGCCGGACATCGTCTCGATGGACCCGAGCTGGCATCACAACTACGCCTCGCTCGGCTGGACCGCAGGCGCGCCGGGCCGCCACGATGCCCACTACCCGTCGATCAAGCCCGAGCTCGTCGAACTCACAAGCGCGCTGCACCGCCTCGCCCACGAGGAAGCCGCGCGAGGCAAATTCGTTGCCGACGCCCAGAGCTTTGCAAAGGACTACAAGCTCACCCCCGAGCAGCAGAAGGCGCTGGTTACGCTCGATCTCGAAACCATGGTCGCCATGGGCGCGCATCCGCTGGTGCCGTTCCTCGCCAAGATGCAGATCGAGCGACTGCGCAGGGCGTAGTGCGTTTCGTTTCTCCACGGGTCATTCCGGGGCGCGAGCTCGCCTTCGCTTCGCTACGGCGCCCCGGAATGACCCGACACGCGAAGCTGAGTGCGCGCGGATTGACCTCGTCGGTCAATTTCCTAAAGTCGATTGACGGGCGATTGCGCCACCGCGAATCCGTTTCGGACGGCTATCGTGAGTTGAGGACCGCAGACGATGAGCAACGTGCCGGAGCAGAAGCTTTACGCCCTGAACTGGGTCGATAGTCAAAAAGCACGGTTCTCCGATCTGCATCTCAAGATCTGGCATTTCGCCGAGACGGCGTGGCGCGAATACAAGTCTGCTGCCGCGTATGTCGATCTTCTCCGCAGCGAAGGATTCGAGGTCGAGAGCGGCTCCGGCGGAATGCCGACGGCCTTTGCGGCGTCGTGGGGAAGCGGCGGTCCGGTGATCGGCAGCTTTGCCGAATACGACGCAGTGCCGGGCAATTCGCAGCAGGCCGTTCCCTATCACGCGCCGCGCAAAGGGCTTCATCCTTGGGCGCCTGGGCACACCGATCCGCATTCCGCGCTCGGCGTCACCGCGCTTGCCGGCGTCCTCGCCGCCAAAGCGACGATGGAGAAATACGCGATCAAGGGCACGCTCAAGTTTTTCGGCGAGCCAGCCGAAAAGGTCTGCGGCTCAAAGCCGGTGCATGCCGCCAAAGGCTATTTCGACAATTGCGATGCCTTCGTCATCTATCATCCGAAGGCGTTCAGCACGGTCACGCGCGATGTGCATTTCGGCGCCTATTGGAGCGCCGTCTTCACGTTCGAGACCGTGAATCCGGAAACCTGGATCGATCGCAGTCTGTTGCCGCCCAACACTCACCAGCACGGCACCGCGCGATGCCCGGGCGCGATCGACGCGCTGTGCCTGATGTACACCACGACCAAATACACCAAGGAGGCGATGTTTCCGCATTCCGGTTCGTGGACGCTCAACGAGTTCATCCTCGCGGGCGGCGACGCGACCTCGGACAATCTGCCCCCGCGCTTCAGCCAGATCCAATATTCGTGGCGGTCATCGGCGCTCGGCATCCAGCAGCAGATTTACAGCGTGCTCGAGCGCAATGCGCGCCATGTCGCGGCGATGACCGGCTGTCGTGTGTCGGTGCGCTGGGTGACGAAGACCCGGGTCGGCCTCGCCAACGACACTTTGGCGGACGTCGCGTTCGAAAACCTCAAGCTGGTCGGGCCGACCAAGTTCGGCGAGGAGGCGCGAAGTTTCGCCCGCGAGATTCAGAAGAACCTCGGCATTGCGCCGATGGATAGTCCGTTTATCGACGATTGCGAGCGGATCATCGAGCCGCAGGAAAACGATCGTCGGCTGCGCGCCACCATGCCGGCCTGGCAAACGCATTTCGCCGCCGACGACTACGTGGAATACACGTGGCACGCGCCGACGACGCGGATTCATTCGACCGTACCGGTGCTCAAAGCGCCGAACACGTCATTCGGCTATCCCGCCTGGGCGCACAATGCGCTCACCGGCGTTCCGGCCGCGATCGATCCGGGGATTTTCGTCGGCGCGAAGACCGTTGCCGCGACCATGATGGATTTGTTGACGCGACCGGATGTGCTTGCGCGCGCCACGGATGAATTTCGCCAGCGTACCGGCGGAGGGGTTGGCGGCGACAAATGGGTGGCGCCGCTGCTGCCGAAGGATTTTGCACCGCCGATCGATCTGCGCTGGCCGGAGTACATCCAGACGGTTCGCGGCGAGGAATGGTGGCTGCCGACGCCGGCCGTCGGTTCGGGCGCGGGCGAACTCCTCCACGACGGCGGTGCACGCGCGTGACGGTCGTGCGACCTCGAGCTGGATCAGCGATGACCAGAGATTGATTGAAGCGGTGAACATGAACAGGAGTATCGTCATTCCGGAGCGCCGTAGCGAAGCGGAGGCGAGTCCGGAATCCATATTCCTCAGCGGTGGTCATGGATTCCGGGCTCGCCCTGCGGGCGCCCGGGAATTGCGCTAGCGAGGATTTCATCATGAAGGGTTGCAACAAATCATCTGTCGGAAAGCTCATCGCCGCGGGATCGCTCGTCATGGCGCTGACGCTCGCCGGCGGCGCGGCGATGGCCGAGCCGGGCGTGAGCCCGACCGAGATCGTTGTTGGCATGTGGGCGGCGATGACCGGTTCGACGGCGCTCATCGGCACGTCCGAACGTGACGGCATCCAGATCGGCATCAACGAGGTCAATGCCGCGGGCGGCATCAAGGGTCGGAAGCTACGGCTCATCGCCTACGACGACGCCGGGACCCCGCAAGAAGCACTGTCGGCGGTCCGCCGCCTCATCGATCAGGACCAGGTGTTTGCATTGCTCGCCGGATCGAATGCCGGGGCCACTCTGCCGGTCATGCCGCTCATCAACCGCGCGAAGATCCCGTTCCTGGCGTCGGTCGCAGCACATCGGAACCTGTTCGTGCCGTTCGCGCCGACGGCGTTCCGCATCTATGCCAATGAGGTCGTGCAGGCACAGCGGATCGTCGATTATTCCGTGAAGGAAATTCACATCCAGCGGCCCGCCATCATCTATACCAGCAATGACTACGGCGTCGGCGGCCTTGAGACGGTCACCGCCGAACTCAAGAAGGCCAACATCACTCTCGTGGCCAGCGAGCGCTACAACCAGGGTGATCAGGATTTCAGCGCGCAGCTGCTGCGCATCCGCGAAGCAAAGCCCGACGCCCTCTACGTATGGTCGTTTGCGGCCGAGGCCGGAATCATCGTGCGCCAGGCCAAGGAACTTGGACTAGAAGCGAAGATGTTCGGCGGCGGCGGAACGACGACACCGCTGTTTCCCAAGGGGGCCGGCCCCGCGGGTGTCGGCTTTGCCGCGCCGTGGGTGTTTCCCCATACCGAAGACGACGTGACCGCGGCGCCGGTCGCGCACTATCGCGATCTCCTCACCAAACATTATCCGAACGGTTTGCCGGCGGCGCGCCCGTCGCTCTACGATCTCGCCGGCTACGGCGTATTCAAAGTGTTCGCCGAAGCGCTCCGGCGCATCGATGGCGAGCCGACCCGTGCAGCGCTCGTAAAGGCACTGGATTCGATGAAAGACTACGATCCGGGGGTCCTGTTCCCGATCACGTTTACGCCGACGGACCATGAGGGGAGCAAACAGGCAACGGTGATCGCGGTCGACCAATCGCTGACATGGAAGATCGTGAAGTAAGCTGGCGCCCATCATGAATGGTTCAGAGGGTTGAGCGTTCGACGTGAACGGGTAGGTGGTCATTCCGGGGCTCCGTAGCGAAGCGAAGGAGAGCCCGGAATCCATAACCCCTGTCGAAGAGTATGGATTCCGGGCTCGCCGCTTTGCGGCGCCCCGGAATGACGTCGCGCAGATCAATCGTCAGCGTCGTTAGGGAGAGCGCTAAACTACGGCCGCATGTTCGCTCAACTGCTCGTCAACAGCCTCACCCTTGGCAGCATCTATGCGCTGACCGCGCTGGGTTTCGCCGTCATCTACCGCGCAACGCAGGTGGTGAATTTCGCGCAGGGCGAGATGATGATGATCGGGGCAATGCTGGCCCTCGTTCTCTTTCGCGATTTTCATCTGCCTTATGTGCTCGTGATCTTCATTTCGGCCGGCGCCTGCATGATGTTGGCGCTCGTCGTCGAACGCGTCGCGTTCCGGCCGCTCATCGGGGCGCCGCACATCACGGTGCTGCTGTCGACGGCCGCGGTGGCACAGATCATCCGCAGCAGCGTGCGGGCGTTTCATGGCGACGATCTCGGGATTTTTCCGCCGATCGTGAGCATGGAGAGCATGACGCTGTTCGGCGTGCGCTTCACCGCGCTCAACCTGATGGTTCTCGCCGTGACCGCCCTGGCGCTGGTCGGGTTTGCGTTTCTCTTCAATCGCACCAGCATGGGTTGGGCGATGCGCGCCACTGCGCAGAACAAACGCGGGGCGGCGATCGTCGGCATCAGCGTGCCCGCGATCTTTGCCCAGACCTGGGTGATTGCGGGCGGACTGGCTGCGCTTGCCGGCATCCTGCTGGCGCCGCTGGTCATCGTCACACCCGACATGGGTCTCATCGCAAATAAGGGATTCGTCGCCGCAATCCTTGGCGGCTTTTCGAGCCTGCCGGGCTCGGTCGTCGGCGGCCTGTTGCTCGGCCTGGCCGAAAACCTCATTGGGGTCTACGTCACGTCAACCTACAAGGACGTGCTCGTCTTCGTCCTGCTCATCCTGGTGCTGCTTGTGCGTCCGTCCGGTCTGTTTGGCCGCGCGGCCGTGGACAGGGCGTGACCGGTGAGCCAACCCGCCGTTTTCGCCGTGGGACATCTGGGTGCCGTCTCGCCCGGGCGCCGTGTTGCAGCGGCGGTCGCGGCAGCGGTCATCGTGATCGCCTTTTCTGCGACCATGGCGTGGGGCGGCGACTACATCCGCTTTGTCGCGGTGATGATGATGATCAACGCCATCGCCGCCATGGGCGTGAACATCGCCATGGGATTCGCGGGCCTGGTCTCAATCGGCCACGCCGGCTTCGGCGCCATTTCCGCCTACGCCACGACTCTCATGATGGTGCACTGGGGCGCGCCGTACCTGGTTGCGCTGCCGGCGGGGGCCATGCTCTCGGTCATCGTCGGCATCCTCATCGGGATTCCGGCGCTGCGCCTGAGCCCGCTCTACATCGCCATGGTGACATTCGGCTTCGGCCAGGCCGTGCAGTATCTTGCCATCAACTGGATCGATCTGACGCGAGGTCCGAACGGCATCACCGTTCCGCCGATCGATTTTTTCGGCGTCGACGGCACCTCCGAGGTCCTGATGCTGGCGACCGGCCTCATCGCGGCTGCCCTGTTTTGGCTGTCGTGGGGCATACGCCGCACCCGGATGGGCCGTGCCTTCATGGCGATCCGCGAGAGCCCGCTTGCGGCACAATCGGTCGGCATTTCGCTCAGCCGCTACAAGACGATCGCGTTCGCGATTTCGGCGTTCTACGGCGGCATTGCCGGCGGCCTCTATGCCGCGGCCTCGGGCTTCGTCAATCCCGACGCCTTCACGTTCGGCGTATCGATGAGTTACGTGGCCATGAACGTGATCGGCGGCATCGGATCGCTCGTCGGTCCCCTGATCGGCGCATGCATATTGACGCTGCTGCCCGAATTTCTGCGGGCATTCGCGGAATACAAGGAGGTGCTGACGGGCATCGTCCTGCTCGCGTTCCTGGTCCTGATGCCCGCCGGGCTCGTCGGATTGAATCTGAGCCGGTTGATGCCAGCGCGCGGAGTGCCGAAGCGATGACCGCCGCGTTGGCACTTCGCAACGACGATGCCGTTCTGCGCCTCGAACGCATCTCGTTGTCGTTCGGCGGCAATCGGGTGCTCTCGGACGTCGCCATGGAGGTGAAGGACGGCGAGCTTCTCGCCATTATCGGTCCGAACGGCGCCGGCAAGACGAGCCTCTTCAACGTCATCACGCGTCTCTATCGGCCGCAGCAGGGTGAAGCGCGCATCTTCGGCAAGAACCTGTTGGCCTTTGCCCCGCACGATCTCGCCCGCCTTGGCATGGCGCGCACGTTCCAGAACCTCCTGGTGCTCAAAGAGCTGTCGGTCCTGGAAAACGTGATGCTGGGTGCCCACAGCTGTTTCCGCTGGCCGCTCGCGTCGTCGGCACTGGCGCTGCCGTGGGCGATGAAAGAAGAACGAGCGATGCGGGATCGCGCGTTCGCAGCATTGGATTTTCTCGGCATCGCGCACCTTGCCGCCGATCGGGCCGGCGCCTTGCCGTTCGGGCATCAACGTCTCCTCGAGATTGCGCGCTGCCTTGTGCTTGAACCGAAGCTCATCCTGCTCGACGAGCCGTCGGCCGGACTTAGCTCGTCCGAAATCGCGGGGCTTACACGGGTCATCCGAACGATCCGGGATCGGCACAATGTGACGATCCTGCTGATCGCCCACACCATGAAGCTGGTGCTCGATCTTTCCGATCGCATCATGGTGCTGGATCATGGCGTCAAGATCGCCGAGGGGCTTCCGGGCGAAATCGTTGCCGATCCGAAGGTGATCGAGGCCTATTTGGGCAAGCCGCATCGCGACGGGGCGCCGGGTCATGCTGACGGTTAGCGGCCTCTCGGTTGCCTACGGCAGCATCCTCGCGTTGCGGGACTGTTCCCTCGAGGTGCCTGAGGGCAAGATCGTGACCCTGCTCGGAGCGAACGGCGCCGGCAAGACAACCACGCTCAACGCCATTGCCGGGCTCATCAAGCTGCGGTCGGGCACCATCACGTTCGAGGGACGCACGATCTCCGGACTAAGCGCCGCCGCCATCGTCAAGCGCGGCATCTCGCTGGTGCCGGAGCATCGGCAGCTCTTTCCGGCGATGACGGTCGACGAGAACCTGCTGCTCGGCTCCTATTCCCACGGCATGGGGCGATCCGCCGTTTCGCGGCGCGACGACGTGTTTGCGCTGTTTCCCGAGCTCCTGCCGCTGCGTCATGCGCCGGCCGCGGCGCTGAGCGGCGGCCAGCAGCAAATGCTCGCGATCGGCCGGGGATTGATGTCGCAGCCGCGCCTGCTGCTGCTCGACGAGCCGAGCCTCGGTCTCGCACCGATGATGGTCGACCGCATGCTGGCGACCCTGCAGCAAATCAACGCGCGTGGTCTCACCATTCTGCTCGTCGAGCAGAACGCCTATCGTACGCTGCCGCTTTCTCATACAACCTACGTTCTCGAAAACGGCGAGATCGTGCTTCACGGCGCGAGCCGCGAGCTGATGCACGATCCGCGCGTGCAGGAGTCATATCTCGGCACTCTCTGAACTCATGATGAAAGGTGAAGGCATGTCCTCGGGTTTCCCGCTGTTCCTGACGTTCGATATCGACGCCGAGACCATGTGGACGGCGCGCGACCCCGCCTATGCCGAACGGCCGGTGTTGATGTCGCAAGGCGCCTACGGCTGGAAGACCGGCGTCTGGCGCATCATGGACCTGCTGCGGCGCTACGACATCCGCACCACCTTCTTCATTCCGGGGCTCGTGGTCGAGCAACGCCCGCACGTGGTCGAGGCGCTATTGAAAGACGGCCACGAGATCGCGCACCACAGCTACACCCATGCCTGGGTCACCAAGCTCACGCCGGCGCAGGAGCGCGAGGAGATGGAGCGCGGCTTCCAGGCGATCAAGCGCATCGCCGGATATGCGCCGCGAGGATATCGCTCGCCGGTCGGCGAACTCACGCCGACGACCCTGAAGCTGATCAAGGAATATGGCTTCAGCTATACGTCGAACTTCGCCGACAGCGACTTTCCCTATCTACTGACCATCGACGGCAAAGAGACCGACG
Source organism: uncultured Alphaproteobacteria bacterium (assembly GCA_963787675.1). Taxonomy (GTDB): domain Bacteria; phylum Pseudomonadota; class Alphaproteobacteria; order Rhizobiales; family Xanthobacteraceae; genus JAJPKK01. The sequence goes on from CAWBDV010000007.1 coordinate 511,969, forward strand.
TCGTCGAACTGTGCTGGCGATGGGTGATGGATGATGCCGCCTATTATCTCTATCACCCGGGGGTGCTGGGCGGACGCAGCCTCGGCGACCCGGCGGCGGTTATGGCGACGTGGAAGAGCGAATTCGACGTGCTCCATGCCGAACCGGGCAGCATGATGATGATCGCGATGCACCCGCAGCTGACCGGCCAGCCCTCGCGCCTGAAGGCGCTCGAAGGGTTCGTGCAATATGCGCTGAGCCACAATGACGTCCGAATCGGCCGCTGCGACCAGATCACGGATGAAATGCGGGCGCGGCTTAAGTCGGCACCGCGAGCCGCGGCTCAAGCGCGATAGGTTTACGCTGCTATTCTGGAGCTTGCGCCTCGTCGCCGGCAGCGAGGCGGGCGAGGTCGGCGCGCAAGCGGTCGGCATCGGCGAGCTTCGCGTCGATCGCCGCGTGGGCATCCTTCCACACCGGATAGGCCTTGGCGAGGAGCGCGCGGCCCGCCGGCGTGAGAATGAGGCGGCGGCTGCGCTTGTCCTTGTTGTCGGCGCGGACCCGGACGAGACCGCGCCGCTCCAGCGCCTTCAACGCCGCCGTCAGCGTCGTGCGGTCCATGCCGAGCAGCGCCGCGACTTCGCCCATCACCGGCGGCGCCGGCCGGTTCAATGCATTCATCAGCGAAAACTGGCCGTGGGTGAGGTCGAGCGGGCGCAGCGCCTCGTCGAAGTGACGCGCAAGCGCGCGCGCCGCGCGCTGCACGAACAGGCACACGCAGCGATCGCGCACCTCGAGCGTCTTTGCGAAGGGCAGCACGGTATCATTGGACATGGCGAGCGTCGAAATGTCGTCTAAGAAAAAATTTAGGTCATGCCGGCGTTGACGTGGCGAATATACGTTGATATCAACTCATTTGTCAAGCCACGGAGGAGAGTGATGAGCAAGCCCTGTCCGGTCGTTCACTTCGAGATGCCGTACGAAAATCGCCAGCGAATGGCGTCGTTCTATCAAGATGCCTTCGGCTGGCAGACGCAGATGTTCGGCGCCGAGATGGGAAACTACGTCATGGCGATGACCACCGAGATGAACGGCTGCGTTCCCACGCGGCCGGGCGCGATCAATGGCGGCTTCTACGAGAAGAAGCCTGATTGGCCGGCGCAATATCCGTCCGTCGTCATCGCGGTTGATGACATCAACGCGTCCATGAAACAGGTCGCGGCAGCGGGCGGCAAAGTTCTTGGCGAGCCGATGAAGATTCCGAACGTCGGCGATTATGTTTCGTTCTTCGACACCGAAGGCAACCGTGTCAGCCTGTTGCAGCCCCTTCCCCAGAATTGACACGCACAAACGCTTTGGCAACGCCGCAGGTCGCAAGCGAGAACGTCAGCAACAGGAGGCCAATAATGGTGACCACACAAAAGATCGCGCCATGCCTGTGGTTCGATACGCAGGCCGAGGACGCGGCGCGCTACTACGTCTCCGTGTTCAAGAACAGCCGGATCGTCAAGGTCAGCCACTACGGCAAGGAAGGATTCGAAATCCACCGTCGCCCTGCGGGATCGGTGATGGTGGTCGAATTCGAGATCGAGGGGCAGCGTTTCGTCGCGCTTAACGGCGGCCCGCAATTCAAATTCAGCGAGGCGGTCTCCTTCCAGATTCCGTGCGAAACGCAAAAGGAGATCGACGACTACGTCGATCGTCTCTCCGAAGGCGGCGAAATCGGACCGTGCGGCTGGCTCAAGGACAAGTTCGGCCTGTCGTGGCAAATCTTTCCAACGAGCCTGCCGGCGATGATGAGCGATCCCGATACGGAGAAATCCTCACGCGCCATGCGCGCCATGCTTGGCATGAAGAAGATCGACCTGGCGCAATTGCAGGCGGCCTACGAGGGAAGGTGAGTTTTTGCGCGTAGCCCGGATGAGCGCAGCGATATCCGGGGCAGGCGCGTCGACAAACGCACCGCTGTCCCCGGATATCAATTCGCTCATCCGGGCTACGGATTCCGACCGAAACTCAGCTAAATCGGCACTGCGATCGCTTCGAACGCGGCGTCGCAATTGACGAGGTCGACCCGCTTCTGCGCGATGCGGAACGTGTCGCCGCTGCGGCGCAGCCGGTGGGTCTGCCGGCCGGCGAACAGCCGCTGCTTGTCGTCGCGGTATTCGACCATGATCACGGTCGACGAGACGACGTACTCGCCCGCGGCCTCGTCGGCTTTGTCGACGATGACGTTGCCGACCACGTGGGCGGTGCGCGACGGCGGCGTCTGGATGTGGATGCGCGGATGGTCGAGCCGATCGACCCGCGTCTTCATCAGGTCGCGGTCATCGTAGAACAGCGAGACCTGGTCGAACGGGCTCTCCTGGCCCGGCACGGCCGGCACCCAATAGGTGCCGTCTTCGGTGAACAGCGCCATCCAGTCGCGGAACCGCCGCTCGTCGAGGAGCCGCGCCTCGGCGAAGAGGAAATCCTCGAACACCGCGCGGCTGACAGCGGCGGCGCGCCCCGCCGTCGCGACCGCCGTTGCCTCGGCCATCACGCCGCCTCGCGCATGTAGCCAAGCCAGGCCTTGTATTGCGCGCGCATCGCCATCTCGTGCACGGCGGCCGCGCGGGTCGCGTTAAGCTCGCGGTCGGGCTCCTCGTCGCCAAGCCCACGCGAAATGTCGACCCAATCGGTGGCGAGGCTGCGCAATCCCTTCTGGGTGCGCACGAACGCCTCGATATCGTCGGTCTGGACGAAGGAAGCGGCGGCATGGGTGACGTTGAGAAGGCGGATATTGCCAAAGTTCATGGCGTCGGGCGCGCCGAGGAGGCGCACCGGATAGACGTTGATCTCGGTGCGGTCGACCGCGATCGGCTTGATCACCCGCACGTGGATATTGAGCCCCATGATCGACACGTTCGGATAGATCAGCGTGTTGTGCAGTCGCGGGGTGAGGATGTGGTTCGCGCGCTCGGCGCCCACCTTCTCGATCAACACCCGCTTGTATTCATCGAACGCCGGGCTCGAGCGCTTGCCCTCGTCGAGCTCGGTGTTGCTGGTCCAGCCATGCCCGTTGCCGACGATGTAGCTGCGGCGGTCCTTCCATGACCGGGAAGTACGATTCTTGTCCGCTTCCACCACCTGGGTGCCGGCCTTGTCGCCTTCGCGGCGGGCGAACTGCACCCCCTGCTTGTTCACCGTCGAGGCGTGGCTGAACGGCACGTGGTAGCTGTCGAGCACGTTCTCGACCTGGAGCTTCCAGTTGCCCTCATAGGCGTAACGATGCATGCCGAGATCGAACGCGAGCGCACCGTCGGGCGCGCGATCGACGAGGTCATCGATGTTCGATTTGACCGGGCCGATCTGGTCCTCGAAGCTTGCGCCGGCGGCGGCAAGGCTTGCAAAGACGAAGCCGCGGTATTGCGCGACGCGCGGCACGGCCGCAAGCCCGAACTCCTCGCGGCGAAAATCGGCCGCGCAGCCTTCCGGGATCGGCACCGCGACGAGCTTGCCGTCGGTATCGAAGCTCCAGCCGTGATAGAGGCAGGTGAGGCGCGCGGCATTTCCGCAGCGTTCGTTCGCAACCTTGGCGCCGCGGTGGGTACAGCGGTTGAACAGCACGTGGATGGTGCCGTCGCGATGGCGGGTCATCACCACGGGCTGGCGGCCAAGCTCGGTCGTGAAAAAGTCGCCCGGGCTAGGCACCTGGCTCGCGTGCCCCACGAACAGCCAGGCGCGGCCGAAGATCCGCTCCATCTCGAGCTCGAAGACGTCCGGATCCGCATAGACCCGGCGATGGACGCGCCCGGGCTCGACCAGCCTGGCGATTGATTCGGAATTCCCATTCAGCATGACGGCCACCGGCTGCGGCGGCCCCGCGGCCGCGCGTTATGTGTGAGCAACAACGATTGTGGCCGCAGCCGTGACCGCGTCAAGTCCATGCGACGGCAAAGCTGGCGCTCGCAACTGTCGTGTCTTTGTTTTCGTTGCGCGCGAAGTTGATCGCTATATTGTGCGCCGCAAAAGGGGTCTCATGAAATTCAAGCTGCCGCATCGCATCGGGCTCGTCCGATTGTCGCTTCTCGCAGTCGTGGTCGGCCTGGTCACCGGCCTCGGCGCGGTGTTCTTTCGCATGCTGATCGGCGTGATCCACAACATTGCCTTCTACGGCAAGTTTTCCACCGGCTACGATGCCAATCTGTTCGATCCGCCGAGCCCGTGGGGCATCTTCATCATCCTGGTGCCGGTCATCGGCGGGCTCTGCGTCACCTTCCTGGTGACGAATTTCGCTCTGGAAGCCCGGGGCCACGGCGTCCCGGAGGTCATGGATGCGATCTACTATCGCGAGGGCGTGATCCGGCCCATCGTCGCGGTGATCAAATCGCTTGCCTCCGCCATATCGATCGGTACCGGCGCGGCCGTCGGACGAGAAGGGCCCATCATCCAGATCGGGGCGTCGCTCGGCTCCTCCCTCGGCCAGATCATCAGGATGGCGCCGTGGCAGCGCATCACGCTGCTTGCCGCCGGCGCCGGTGCCGGCATCGCCGCGACCTTCAACACGCCGATCGGCGGCGTGATGTTCGCAATCGAGTTGCTGATGCCGGAGCTCAGCGCCCGCACCTTCCTGCCGGTGGCGCTTGCGACCGGCAGCGCGACGTTCATCGGGCGCATCTTTCTCGGCGTGCGGCCTGCGTTCGATGTGCCCTCGGAACTGCTGGCGTCGGATCGGCCGGCATCGCTGGCGGCGCTGATGCTTTATGCGCTGCTCGGCGCATTGACGGGCATTGCCGCGACCGCCTTCATTCGGGGCCTGAGCCTGGCCGAGAACGTGTTCGAGCGGATCGCCAATCCGCACCTTCGCCACGTCATCGGCATGCTGATGCTCGGAACGCTGATCTACGTCCTGCTGATCACGACGGGCCACTACTTTGTGGAGGGCGTCGGCTATGCGGTCGTCCAGGCGATCCTCGCCAATACCCTGACGATGCCCGCGCTGCTTGTGGTGCTGTTCGTTGCGAAGCTGTTTGCGACGTCGACCAGCCTCGGTTCAGGCTCGTCGGGCGGCATCTTTTCTCCCTCCCTGTTCATGGGTGCGACGGTTGGCGGAGCATTCGGCGCCATGGTCGACGCCATTCATCCTGTCGACGGGGTCACGGTCCCCGGCTGTGCCATGATCGGCATGGCAGCGATGGTCGGCGGCGGCACCGGCGCCGCAATGACCGCGGTCACGATGATTTTCGAGATGACGCGGGACTACGATCTCGTCATGCCGCTCATCGTCGCGGTCGCGCTCGCGATCGGAATTCGGCGGCTGCTGTCGCAGGAGAACATCTACACCGTCAAACTCGTCGGCCGCCGGCATTTCGTGCCGAAGGCGCTCCATGCCAACATGTTCCTGGTGCGCCGCGCGAGCGAAGTCATGGCGCGTGACGTTCTGGTGCTGCCCGCCGAGACGGACTTCGCCGCTTTCCTCAACAAGTACGGCGAGACGGGCGGGCTGAAGCACATCGTGGTCACCCACGGCACCCACATCTGCGGCGTGCTGCGCGTCAATACCAGCCTGCGCCGCGGTATCGAGGCGGGTTACAAAGGCGTGAAGCTCGGCGCCGTCGCGCAGCACGATTTCACCATCGCGCGCCAGGACGACATCGTGTTCGACGTCGTCACTCGCATGTCCCGACGCAACGCCAGCATGGCGATCGTAACCAAGGCGTCCGGTCGGCCGCGCGCCGCCGACGTCATCGGCATCATTTCCAAGGAACACATCGCCGATTCCGTTGCCGACAGCATCAAGCCTTACGGAAGCTGATGCTTGCGCCACCGCGGCGTTCCATCGGCGGTTCGTTGCGATGAGAGCGGATTAAGATGCAAGCAATGAGAGCGGTCATCAGCAACCACGGGCCGTTATCGCCCGGCTTGACCGGGCGATCCGGTATCCCCCGGACTTCGCCGAGTCCGCCGCGCCGATGCAAACGCTCGTCGTTACCGGATCGCCCGGTCAAGCCGGGCGATGACGAACGGAAGGATGGCGGGCACGGCAACTACAAGCGGGAAATTACCACCGGGCGAGCGCGGCGGCGCGTTGCGTCTCGCATCCGCCGCCTCGCTGAAAGGCAGATTGGCGCTTTCGATGATTGCAACCGTACGAGCCCCGATGCAGTCTAGCGCAAGATCAAAGCTTGAAAATTTCGGGAGGATCAAATTGCAACGGATCGGGCTCCCTTGCTTCGCCGCGTTCTTGGTCTTTTCGAGCGGCATTGCCGGCGCCCAGATTTCGGACGATGTGGTCAAGATTGGCGTGCTGACCGATCTTTCGGGCCCCGCGGCAACCGCGACCGGCGCGGGCTCGGTGGCGGCCGCGCAAATGGCGGCCGAGGATTTCGGCGGCATGGTCCTTGGCAAGCCGATCACCGTCATTTCCGCCGACCACCAGATCAAGCCCGACATCGCTGTCGGCATCGCCCGGCAATGGTACGACCGCGCTCAGGTCGACCTGATCGTCGACGTGCCGGTTTCCGCTGTCGGCCTTGCCGTGCAGAACGTTGCTAACGACAGTAAGAAGCTCTTCATCACCCATTCGACCGGAACCGCCGATTTCCACGGCAAGTTCTGTTCGCCCTACACGATCCAATGGGTTTTCGACACCCGCGCGCTCGCCGTCGGCACCGCGCAGGAAGTGGTGAAACGCGGTGGCGATACCTGGTTCTTCCTCACCGCCGACTACGCGTTTGGACATTCGCTGGAGCGCGACGCCTCGCAGGTGATCGTCCAGAATGGCGGCAAGATCGTCGGTGCGGTGCGACATCCATTCGCGACGCCTGACCTCTCGTCATTCATCCTCCAGGCCCAGGCCTCGAAGGCCAAGATCATCGGACTCGCCAGCGGGCCACCTGACAACGTCAACGACATTAAGCTCGGTGGCGAATTCGGCATCTTCCAGGGTGGTCAGCAGATGGCGGGTCTGCTGGTGCTGATCACGGATGTGAACGCCCTCGGCCTCAAGGCGGCGCAGGGGCTCCTTCTGACCACGTCGTTCTATTGGGACATGGACGACAAGACCCGCGAATGGTCGAAGCGCTTCTTCGCCAGGATCAACCGGATGCCGACGATGTGGCAGGCCGGCATCTATTCGTCGGTCATGCACTATCTCAACGCCATCAAGGCGGCAGGCACCGACGAGCCGCTCAAGGTCGCAGCGAAGATGCGCGAAACACCGATCGAGGACTTCTTTGCGCACAACGGCAGGCTGCGGGTCGACGGTCTCATGGTCCACGACCTCTTCTTGGCGCAGGTCAAGAAGCCGGAAGAGGCGAAGTATCCGTGGGACTACTACACAATTCTAACGCGTATCCCGGGCGATCAGGCCTTCGGTCCCCCCGATCCCGCTTGCTCACTGCTCAAGAACTGATTGCGGCCGGCGTCAAACCGATGGCTGGGGTTCGCCGACTTCAAGAACGGCAAACCTGGCGACGAGGTGGCTGCTACGAGCGTATCTAAGATGCAAGCAATTGCAGCGCTCATCAGCAGTGACAGGCCGTCATCGCCCGAAGCCGGGCGATGACGAACGGTAAGGTCGGCGAGTGCGGCACCCCGGCGCCCTGTCAACTTTACCATCGGGAATTGCGTTTTCGAGTGCAAAGTCGCCCGTCCGCTCTCGGGTCCTGTTTGCCGAGCTAAATCGGCGCTTTTGACGCAAGAGCGACAATAAGATGAACCAACTTGCAGGAGCCACGCTCACAGCTAAACGATTTCGTTTTTGCCTGCATTACCCCCTCGGGTTCGCCCTAGCTGATCTCCTGATCTTAGCTATCTGCTTGAGCAGTTGGACCACATCTTCGCGATCCTTCGTTGACCCATCCCAGATTGCGAGCGCGCTATCGACGATCGCTTCTCTGTCCGGGTCGGCCCTCGATGGCGTCGCGCCCAGGCCCAGCGCTTTGCAAATTTGCATTACACTGGCGCTAAAGGACTTGAAATCTCCCGATAAAATGCGGCTCAATTGGCTTTGATGGACGCCAGTAATCCGCGCCAGATGTGTCAAGCTCCACCCGCGATCCTTCAGACGTCGCCTCGACTCCTTGAGGAAAACCCTCTTTTCGTGACTTGTTGCTTTCATGCAAATTTGCATAATAAAACCACCGTAGCTTTTCAAGCTTTCGCTTAGAGCAATCGCGAGCGAAAGAACCTATATTTCGGGGAGATGTCTCGTGAGCTGGAAGCGAATGGTCGCGGTGAGAACAAGTACGGGGCCCACAATCATGCTTCAGAGCGGGGCATGGTTCGACTTCTGCGCTCCGAGCGACAGCGCCTTTACGATCGAAGATATCGCGCACGGCTTGGCAAATATCTGTAGATACTCCGGCCAATGCAGTAGGTTCTACTCAGTGGCCGAGCACAGTCTCTTGGTGAGTGAGGTAGCAATAGGCTTCGAATTCGAAGCCCTCCTGCACGACGCGGCCGAGGCCTTCATGGGCGACATCACGAGACCGCTTAAACAGATGCTGCCCGAGTACAAGCGGATCGAGCGCGAGGTGGAAACCGCGATCTTCACAAGGTTCGGAATTCCGTCGCCTCTGCCGATTGAGGTCAAAAGCGCCGACCTGCGCGTGCTAGCAGCCGAACAACGCCAGATCATGCCAAAAGGCACCGATGGGTGGGTGCGCTCCCAGAAGGTCCTCCCCGCTGCGATTGTCGTTAGACATCAAACCCCAGAGCAGGCAAAAGAGGCATTCCTCAGCAGGTACGAGGCGCTAAGGCCAGCATACCTGCTACGGAAGGCATCTTTGGGTGCGCAAGGGGGCCTGTAGGTCTTTTGTTGTGGGCGGTGGACTGCGTGAAAAACACACCTAAACGGGATGAACTTGGTTCGCCGGCATTGTACTTATCGGGCGCCGACGTCGAGCGGCACTATTTTTTGTTGCAGGTGCTTCATGTCGGTGCGGAAAGATCGCTCTCTCGATGACTTAGCGCGAGTCGGCAATGTCGCACAGTTCGTGAGCTTCGCTCCGGACGGCAGGCGGCCCCATCAGCAATTCAGCCGAGTTGCCGGGTTCGTTGCGAACCACAAGTTCCCGACTGTGAGCGAAGCGATCCAGGCGCTGCTATCTGCCAGTCCCGAACGGACGATAAATATCCGAAGCTTCGAGCCGACAAGCCCCCGTAGCCGCGATTTCCACTATGGGATCGGTGACCGCGAACAGGCGTTGGGACTGATAGATCGCCTCAGCGCAGAAGGAATGTTTGTGATTGCCAACGAGACGGTCAACGTATCCGATGGCGGCGTCTCCGGCGTGATTCAGGGCGGCGTTCTCGAATTTGCGCCAGACGACACACCGCGATGCGTGGAGAAGGAAGGCGCTGCATCGCTACCGGTGGGGTGGGGCCTGCAAATGCTCAAGACCGTATATGGGTTTGAGCCCGACTTGGTGGACGCAGGAAAAGGGCGGCTGGAATTCAGCATCCATCCAAAGCCGCGGGGATGGAAGCGCACCCATACGCTCATGTGGGAATACGAAGCATCCGACAGTGCGCCCGCCAAGCCGAACATCGCTTGGCCTAACCGATTCAGCCGGCACATCGGCGACAAGGCTTTCGGTTTGCTCGTGGCCGACGCGCTTGGTTTCGACGTTCCCTTCACAACGGTGATTTCGCGGCGTGTTGCTCCCTTCTCGTTTGGCAGGCGCACGACATCGCTGGAGGTCTGGACGAGAACGTGTCCGATCGAGCAAGAGCCTGGACTGTTCACGACGCGCAAGGGATGGATCGACCCCTTCAAACTGATGGCCAAAGAGGATCCCGAAGGCCGGTCGATCGCCTCGGTTCTGTCGCAGAGCGCGGTACCTGCACGGTACTCCGGCGCGACGATCATCGACCGGGAAGGCCGCGCTGTCGTTGAGGGAACTCACGGTGAAGGCGATCTCTTCATGCTGGGCCAGCGAGCTCCCGAAGCTCTTCCCGCTTCGATCGCCAACGATATCGACCGCGTATATACGTTGATTACCGCCGCACTCGGCCTGGCACGTTTCGAATGGGTGCACGATGGCGAACGGGTATGGATTGTGCAACTGCACAAAGGCGGAACGAACAGCGCGGCTTCCGTTCTCGTCCCTGGAGACGCCAACGAATGGACGGCTTTTCGCGCGGTGGAGGGCCTCGAAGCGCTGCGTGCCCTCATTGCTAGGCTCCCCGCAGGCGTCGGCATCAATATCGAAGGCGACATCGGCCTCACCAGCCACATCGCGGACTTGGTCCGCAAGGCAAAGAGGCCTGCGCGCATTCTGCGTTCAACACGCGAGGCCGCCTAGCATTTAGGGGCCTTCGTCGGCCGAGGCGCCCTTGCGGCGCCATAGCTCCTTTTTCTCGCCCTCATAGACGCGGTGCGCCGCGATCAGATGGTCTTTGATATCGGGCACGCCGCCGACAACGACGAGCTCGACAACCCAGAATTCCCGGCCTTTTTCCTTTCTCCGCTGTTCGAATGGATAGTCGACGATGGGCTTGAACGTGTCGGGGCCGCGCGGTTGAGGCTTGTAGATGGTCGCGCCGCTGTTGAGCGGGCTGAGCTCGACGTTTTCCCGATGAGCTTCCACCAGACTTGTAGTGTCCACCGTCAGCACGGTTTGCGGCCTGTCTCGATAGGCTCTCGCGTTGAGGAGCTTGTTCAGTCTCGTCTTCGAGAGCCAGAAGAAGGAACGGTCATTGAGAATGGCGAACCAATCCTCCGGTTTTACGCCATGGGTCAGGCACTTCTCCAATGCACTCGCGGTCATCGGCTTGTTGTCGCGCACGATGGCCGACGGCAGGCCTTTTCCTCTAAGGCGCACCGATTTAGGCCGACGCATGCGCTCCAGCGCCCAACGCTCTTCGCCCTGGACAGCGTGGAGATCGAGGAGCGCCGATGTGCTGAGTAGACCATGCGTCAGGATAGAATCAAAACTGCCATCCTCGGCCATGTGCCACAGCCGCGGGTAAAGCGAGAACAGGTCGGCTTCCTTCAATTCCAGTCCCTCCGATCGATCACGCCATCCTGGGCGAAATCCTTCGCGATCAATGAAACCTTCGCGTTGGTCACGCGCTCGACTTCCTGAATGAAGGCGCGGGTTTCGGCGGTTAGTTGCTCAAATGTCCTGGCGTTCTTGTTCTCCGCAGCGATGTAGTCGGCGAAAGTGAGCGCGATGTCGGTCGCGCCGTTGAGTACCGCGGCGCGGCGTACCTCTTCCCAGCCGAACTCGGCGATCCGCCTCTTGTTACCCGAGATCGTGCCGACTTCGGTCTTGATGATCTCGGCGACGGGAAGTCCCGACCTCTGGGCGACAATCTCGAAATCGATCACCTTCTCCCCGAATGGACCCGACGGTCCGCCGACACGGATCGGATAGGTTCTCGTGACCATCACGACGCGGCGGACACGCAAGGGCGAGATGCCCGCGTCCGCAAGACATCCCGACGCCGTGGTCTCTCGCGACGTGACGTAGGGCCAAGTGCCATGGTGAAGGCTGAGGCCGGTCCCTTGCGTGCCTTCCAGCATGACGCGGGAACCCTTGGCGTAGGCGTCTTCCAACGCACAGCCAACGCTTCCCACATAGCGCCGTAGGTCGGGGTGGTCCTGTGCGAGTTTAACCTTGTCGCCCAAGACCGGATTTTCGCCGCGATTGAGAATCTTGCGGGCTGTGGCCACGCCGACACCCTGCTTTGTCGACGCGATGCTCTCGAGGCTCCCTGACTCGATATCGCGATCCGATTGCTCGATAATCATGGCCTGCTCGTCAATGAGCAAGCGGCCGGAGTTTTCGAGCTCGCACTCCCGAATCTCCTTCAATATCTGGTCGGGCCAGATCGTGGCGCCGGCACCGATGAGGATGCGCGCTGTCGGGTTGCCCCGGGTTCCCGACGGAAGTTGCACGTACTTCTGCTTGGGATGAGCCACCCAGTGGCCTGCGTTGGGCCCTCCGACCCGGACCAGCACCTCATATTCCCCAGCGATGTGTCCAACGACGTTGCCCTTACCCTCACTGCCGTACTGCCCGCCGACGAGGACATCGACGAACTGATCGAGCCTGCGCGGAAACAGATCGAGGTCCGCGAAGGCGAGTGCCAGAAGCGAGGCCTTGCTGACGTTCTCATTCTTCACGACGCGATCAGCGACACGACCGAGTTCCCAAACACCGCTCTCTGTGCTGTCCGCGCGGACTTGCTCGTACGACGGCGCGTCGCCACTGAGACCACGGTCCTCGTACCGCTTCTTGGCCAGCGCGAAAGGCAGATCAACGTGGATGTGTCGGACGCGGTCGCCGTAGACCAAACGCAGATGCCGGACCTGCTGCTCAGTACGGACGGCATCGATGATGATCACGTCGCAGTTTTCGTGCAACTCAATGTATTTGCGGGACTGCTGGACGACCCAAGCGCCTTCTGTCTCCCGATCGAGACGCTTGCCCTCCTCAATCAGACGGCTTCGGTCGTCACCGACATTCGCATCGAGCAGCAACCGCCGCGTAGAGATCCTGTGGGCCGAAAATCGTTCGAGGGCCTCCTCGGCGATGACGGATTTACCGGATGCAACGGGTCCCGAGATTGCGATCAGGTACTTCAAGGCTTTCCCCTATCGATGTCCATGCTGGCGGGCCGGTATATTCTATCTCTGGTTGCGGGCAGGTAGGAAGCTACCTGAAGCGATACAACGCTGGAGCTTCTGACGGGCAACCTCCCCACGTCCATGGGTAAATCACTGTGGTAGATGGCCGTCAGTAGGAGACTTGTCCAAATAGGACTATTATGATAATAATAGTCCTATGACAATGCAACTCCAATGTTTGGCCGGGATCGCTTTTGCCGCTGTCGGCGTGCTCGCCTGTTTTCTTCCCTCAGGTCGACGGCTTGGTAGCGGACCATTTTCGATTAACTCATTGGCGAGCGGCCCGTATCGGTCGAGCCATGCAATCGGCGCGGGCCGAAAAAAGTGTTTCCCTGTTATTTTCCCTGTTCTCAGGGAAAAATTCCCTGTTTCGTGTCTCACCGCAGGGGTGCACTCCGCGGCGCTTTTCGAGCCTTCGCTTTCGCTGGCACACGCCCCCGTCACGGCCGCGTTTGTCGTCGGCGAGGGGCGCGGCGATCGAGAGCTATTCGGTGATGTCGAAATAGGTTACCGCGGCACGCGCAGACGGCGGGCGAGGAACGCGCCGCCGTGGCGCAAGCCCTCCTCGTCGATGCCATGGCCGACGGCGGGCGACAGGTGCCATTCCGTCGGAATGTCGATCGCCGCCAGCGATTGGGCCGACAGGAACAATGCCTGGGCGGGGATGAGATCGTCGCGTGCGCCATGGACCAGCAGGATCGGCGGCCGCCCCCTGATGTCGCCCTTCACGGCCTCAGATCCGCTGCCGTCCGGCAGCACGAAAATTCCCGAATAGCCGACGATGGCGGCGGGCGGCGCCGCGCGGCGCAAGCCGACGTGGAGCGCCATCATCGTGCCCTGGCTGAAACCGACGAGGGCGAGCGCGCTCGGGGGCACGTTGGTGCGCTTGAGTTCGTCGTCGATGAAGCGGTCAAGCACCGGCGCGGCCTTGTTGACGCCAACCCATCGCTCGTTGTTTTCGCGCATGGTGAGCGGAAACCATTGCCGTCCCGTCGGCGCCTGCGCGCAACGATCCGGAGCGTGCGGCGAGACGAACGCGGCATCCGGCATGAGGTCCTGCCACACGCGGCCGAGTTCGATGAGATCGTTGCCGTCGGCGCCGTAGCCGTGGAGAAAGATAACGAGCTGGCGCGCCGGTCCTCGCGAACGGGGCGCGAGCCGCGGGCCGGTGAGTTCTGCGGCCATCGATCCTCCGCCTATTTTGCCGCTTGCGCCTGCGCCGGCGCACCCTCGCGTTGCTTCACGGCGCGATAATAAGACCACAACAGCCGCGCCGCCACTGCGCGCCACGGCCGCCACGGTTCGGCAAGCGTTACTGCTTCCTTCGCGTTCGGCCGGGCGGGAAGTGCAAAGGCAAGCCGCGCCGCTTCCTGCAAGGCGAGGTCGCCCGCAGGCCAGGCGTCCGCGTGACCGAGGCAGGCCAAGAGATAAATGTCGGCGGTCCACGGCCCGATACCGTGGACCGTACAGAGCGCCTGATGGGCGGCGTCAGCCGGCAGATCGACCAGGCCGTCGCAATCAAGGGCGCCGCCGGCAATGGCCTTGGCGATCTCCTTCAGGGCCCGGATCTTCGGCGCCGACAAGCCGAGCCGGGCCAGCCGATCGGCGCGCGCCCGAAATCAGCGCCTGCGGCGTGAACGGATCATACGCGGCGGCAAGCCGCCCCCAGATCGCGCCGGCGCTCGCGGTCGAAAGTTGCTGGGAGACGACGATGTTCGCGAGTCCGGCATAGCCGCCGGGCCGGCGTCGCAGCGGTGGCATACCGGCGATCGCAAAAATTGGCTCAAGCCGTGGATCGGCCGCAATCAGAGCGCCAAGACCATTTGCCAGATCGGCTTCGCTATCGATGCGGGGGGACATCGGAGAAACAAGCTTATCCGGGTAAGGTGGGGGTGTATCCGTTGAGCTTCGACGATCTACCACGTTCCGCCGCGCGTGACGCGCGAATGACGGGGCCCATCTATCGCTTTGCCCCGAGTCCGAACGGATACCTGCACCTCGGCCACGCGTTCTCGGCAGCCCTCAATTTTACCATGGCGCGTCGGGACGACGGCCGCCTGCTGTTGCGGATCGAAGACATCGATCGCACCCGCTGCCGCGTCGAATACGAGCTTGCGATTTACCAGGACTTGGGGTGGCTCGGCATCTCGTGGGAGGAGCCGGTTTGGCGCGAATCGGCCCATTTGGATACCTATCGGTCCGTGCTGTCGCGGCTCGACGCCATGGGCGTCCTCTACGCAAGCTTCGAGAGCCGGACCGAAATCAGCCGGCTGGTCGCTGCGCGCGAGCAGGTCGGGCCATGGCCGCGCGACCCCGATGGCGTGCCGCTTTATCCCGGCAACGGCAAGCATCTGTCGCTCGCCGAACGCAAGCGGCGCATCGCCGCCGGCGAGCCTTATGCCTTGCGCCTTGACGTCGCGCTCGCCATGGAGCTTGCGGCGGAGCAAAGCGGCGGCGTGCCGCTCACCTGGGTCGAGACCGGCGCCGGCCCCAAGGGGCAGAGCGGTACCATCCCAGCCAATCCTGCCGTGTGGGGCGACGTCGTTCTTGCGCGCAAGGACGTGCCGGGAAGCTATCATCTGTGCGTCGTGGTCGACGATGCGCTGCAGGATGTAACGCATGTGGTGCGAGGCGAGGATTTATGCGAATCGACGAGCCTGCATCGCTTGCTCCAGGTCCTCCTCGATTTTCCACCGCCGGTCTATCATCACCACCGGCTGATCCGCGACAGTGCCGGCCGGAAACTGTCGAAGTCGACCGCGGCGACCGGGTTGCGCGAGTTGCGCGCAGCCGGGGCAACGCCGCGCGAAATCTGGCGCTTGATCGGGATCGACGCGGCGCGCGCCTTATCCGACGGGTAGTCGCAACGTCGCCGACCGTTTGGACCTCGCGCCTGTTGGTTCCGGGAACCGCTTCATGGCATGGTGCGGCCGGGCACGGAGAAGATGGCCAAGACTGGGTCCGAAAAGAAAGCGAAGCGGGTGCGCCGCGAGGATCGCGCCTTGCGCCGCCACGTGAAGACCGCATCCCAATCCGCGGCCAAGACGGCTTCGAAGTCCAAGCGGAGGGCAAAGTGGAAGGCAAAGCCTACCTCCGAAGCTCGCTCCGCCAGCACCTCCCCTCGCGTGCTCGAAGCCATGCTCGCGGCCTTTGCACATGATGTGCGCACGCCCCTCACCGGCATCCTGGCACTGAGCGAACTCCTTGCGACCTCGGGACTTGGCGAGCGCGAACGGCGTTGGGTCGCGGCCATCAAGGACGCGGCCGAGCACATTTCCGAGGTCACCACGCTTGCCATCGAGGGCGCCCGCGTCAGCCGGATACCGCTGCAGCGGCAGGCATTCGAACTGCCCGGCTTTGTCGCCGCCGTGGCGGCCTCGCTTGCGGCGCGGGCCGAAGCCAAGAACCTTGCCTGCGAGACCGACATTCCATCAGACCTGCCGGAGCAGGTGACAGGCGCGCCAGCCCAACTGCGCACCGCCCTTGAGAACCTCATCGCCAACGCGGTGAAATTCACCGAGCGCGGCCGTGTCGCGCTCACGGTCGAAGCAACCCCACTCGCGCGCGCCAAGCTGCGATTGACCTTCACGATCGAGGACAGCGGCATCGGCATGAGCGCCGCTGAGCTGAAGCGCCTGTTTCGCCCCTTCGCTCAGGCCAACCGTGACGTTGTGCAGAAATTCGGTGGCGCCGGGCTCGGGCTTGTGCAAGTCCAGCGTCTCGCCAGGGCAATGAACGGCGATCTCAAGGTCGCGAGCACGACCGGCCGCGGGTCGACCTTTCGCCTGTCGGTCGTGGTCGATCGCGCGTCGTCGTCCGAACGGCGCGGCACACCCGCTGCAAACGGGGCTCGCGGTGCGGCAACGGATATGCTCCGTGTTCTGTGCGTCGAGGACAACCCGTTCGGCCGCGTGGTGATGAATGCGATTCTGACTGAACTCGGTCATCGCATCGATTTTGCCGGCAGCGCCGAAACCGCGATCGAGGCGATGGCCCAAAAGGACTTCGACGTGGTGCTGATGGATATCACCCTCGCCGGCATTGATGGTTTCGAAGCGACCCAGCGCATCCGCGCGCTGCCCGGCGCCGCCGCACAGGTGCCGGTCATCGGCATTTCCGGCCGCTCGGGATCGACCGCGGCAGCGGCAGCGCTCACCGCCGGCATGCAGGCCTACCTTGCGAAGCCCGTGAGCCCGCGCGCGCTCGCAGACGCCCTCGCGCGGGTGCAACGAGAGCGAGACGCCGCGCAGGGTTCTTAGAAGCAATTCGGTGCGCGCCGGCGTCGCAGTGGCCCTGTGCAAAGCCCGCGAGCATGTTATTTTATCGATATGAGCCCACTCGCAAAGAATCTGATCGACCGCGTCGCCTCCTGGCCGGACGAGGACGTTGCGGAACTGGAGGAGATGGCGCGGGAAATCGAAGCGCGCCGAACGGGCGTTTACGTGGTCAGCGACGCTGAATGGGCTGAACTTCAGGAGCGAATTGCCGAAGCTGATCGACGTGAGCTTGTGCCGGATGAGATCGTCGCCGAAGCCGACAAGCGCCACGGAATATGAGGGTTCGCTACACGCTGCGCGCTTTCGCAGACCGTGAAGAGATCTTCGAATATCTCGATGCTCGTAATCCGAAGGCAGCGCGCTAGCGACGGGTTACCTTGCTACTGCCTCCCGCTGCGCCCAGGCTAGCGCCTGCTCCAGGCGGTCGTTGCCCCAGAACAATTCGCCCGAGGCGGTGGTGAAACTCGGCGCACCGTAAATGCCAAGCGATTGGGCCTCGTCGGTCGCGTCGCGCAAGGCCGCCTTGGTCGCGGGAGCATCGAGCGCGGCAAGCGCTCGCTCAGCTGCGTCCGCATCGATGTCGCGCAGGAGCGTGGCGAGCACGGAACGATCCGCGATCGAGCGACCATCAGCGAATTGCGCACGGAAAATCGCACGGGAAAAAGCGGGCCGCAGCGCGTCCGGCAATGCCGTGGCGAGGCGCGCGGCGTAGAGGCTGTTCTGCGGGAAGGGATCGGGATGCGCCGGCTTCGGCAAGCCCAGCGCCGCGCACTGGCGCTCCATGTCACGCCACATGTTGCGGCCCTTGGCAGGAAAGATGTTGAACGGCGACGTGGTCCAGCCCTGCGCGGCGAAAATCGGCCCGAGCAGAAAAGGCCGCCACACGACCGCGACATCCGCCGCGGCGGCGAGCCGGTCGATCCGCTCGGCCGCGAGCCAGGAATAGGTCGAGGCGAATTCGTACCAGAACGTCAGCGCGGGTTTCATGGCGGTGGAAGGCTTGAAGCGTTGCAATGATGCGATGGGATGGTGCGACGCCTGATCAGTTCTTCGGCATGAGTTCGATCAGTCGCGCCACCATTTTGCTAACCGGATCGGCCAGCGGATCGAGCACTGTGAAATGATTGGCGCCGGCGATCTCGCCGTAGCGTGTCGCCGTGCCCGCCTTCCCCCACGCGTCCACGATGGCGCGGCTCTGGCGCAGGAATTCGCTCGATTCGAGCGCGCCTGCCACCGCGTCGAGCGCGCCGCGCGGCGCCGGCCACAGCAGCGGCGAGATTGTCCGCGCGCGCTCTTCGTCGAGGCGGAAATCCGCGTTCATCGACGTCGCGACCAGCGGCACGAGGTCGAAGACACCGGAAATCGCATAGCCCGCGGGTACGAGATCGCGCGGCGCGGCGGCATCGAGTGCGGGCCAGTCGGTCGCCATCATGGCGGCGGTGAGGTGGCCGCCGGCCGAATGGCCGAACACCAGCATGCGTTTGCCGTAGCGGCGCCACAGATGCAGCAAGGCGCGGCGCATTTCCTCAATGATGTCGGCGATGCCGACCTGCGGACAAAGATTGTATCCCGGCATCGCGACATTGATGCCGTGGGCGTTGAGGCCCGCGGCCATATGGCTGAACGAGGCGGGCTCGAGGCTTCGCCACCAGCCGCCATGGATGAATACCGCGAGCGGAGCGTCGGGCGCGGCGAGAAAGAGATCGATCGTTTCGCGCGAGGTCGCGCCATAACTCATGTGCAGATGGCGACCCGACGCCATGCGCGCGCGATAGGCTTCGGCGTCCTTCGCCCATTTGGCAAAAATCTGGGGATATTCGGGCACGCGCGCCCGATTGTTGTATTCGGCTTCGTAATCGATTTGCGGCATTCGGCACCTCGCCAGCCTGAGACTGCGGCAACGACACACGAGCGGCAAGTGACAATCGCGCGGGCTTGCCGCCGAAGATACGTCGTGGAATCCTGCCGCAGCACCGGCGTTCGCCCCACGAACTTTTCCCGATTCGCGGATATCTGCCAGGACTTTGCCGATGTCGCTTGCTTCACCGCCGACCATCCCGCTCGATCGCCGCCAGTCGGCGACGGCGCTCACGATCGCGCGCGGTACCCAGCGCCTGCTGCTGGCGCTCGGCCTGTCCTGCGTCGCCGAGATGCCGCTGATGTCGGGCCGGCGCGCCGATCTCGTTGCGCTCGGCGGGGACGGCGAAATCTGGATCGTGGAGATCAAGTCATCGGTCGAGGATTTCCGCGCGATCAGAAATGGAGCGATTATCGGCTGCATTGCGACCGCCTGTTTTTTGCGACCGCCGCGCACGTTCCGCTTGATATCTTCCCGGAGGATGCCGGGCTCATTCTCGCCGATGGCTACGGCGCGGAACTCGTTCGCGAAGCGCCGGAGCACCGGCTGCATGCCGGGACCCGCAAAAGCGTCACGCTCGCTTTCGCGCGGGCCGCGTCGCTGCGCCTGCAGGCGGCCTGCGATCCGCAGGGCCCCTACGCCATCGAGTTTTAGCCCACCCTGCGGATTTGAAGTGACGCAACCCCTCAGCGCGTGAGCGGCGCGAGCAACGGCGCTCCGTTGTTCGCCGGCACCGCGCGCGCAGTGATCAGGGTCTTCGCGACGATGTCGTAATAGCCCATGATGGCGATCGCATCGATGACGCCGTGCTCGCCGAGCTTCGCCATCGCGGCGTTGTAGATGTCATCACTCACGTTCTTGTCGCGGTAGAGCGCCATCGCAAAGTTATAAAGGGCGGCCTCGTCGTCCTTCATTCCCTCCGGCCGCTTGCCCGCCGCGAGATCGTTCGCGACTTTTGCCTCGAGGCCGCCCTTGAGCGCGAGCGGATAATGCGCCGAGAACTCATACTGCTGGGTCCACTCCCGAGCCGTGATCAGGATCGCGAATTCGCTCAGCCGCGGCGGCAGCGAAGTGTTCCACCGCACGTAGTCGGAAATCGCCTGCAGCTTCGGCGCCAGGGTCGGATTGCGAATGTAGACGCGATAGGGCGCATTGGTGAACTTCGCGTTGCGAGGCGGCAACGCGATGCTGTCGGCCCACGCTTTCTGTTCCGGCGTCAGTTCGTCAGCACGCAGCGGCGGAAACCGGACATTGTTTTGCGCAGACGCGCTGTAGGGCAGAGCCAACGTTGCAGCGGTGATGACGGCAGCGAGCAGATGTTTCATGGGTGTTTCTCCGTTGATGCATTTTGTGCCACTAGTTTCGTTGAGAGGACGAGCGTTGCGTGAATGTACGATCCGCCGCGTCGACCTGTCTCTTGAATAGACGCTTCGGGATCGGCGCCGTGAGGATCAATGGCTCTCACTTCTCGCGCGCAAGCGCCGCACGCGCGCACTCTTCGGCGACCTTGACGTAGCCGCGGACGGCGGCGTTGCCGATCACCCACGGGTTTTCCTCGCCCGGCTTGCGCGTCGCCATCGCAGGCAGCTTGGTCTTGCTGCCGTCGAAATTGGTGTGATTGGCGATCAACACGTCGGCGCCCGCCGCGGCCACGATGTCGCCGAAGCGCGCGGCGGACGCGGCATAGGTCACGAACCGTTCGCGCGAATGGGCGAAATTGAACCCGGTGCCGCCCCATTCGGCAACAAGATGCGGCTTGCCGTTGTTGGTGACCGGAACGAGTACCGAGAGGGTGCCCAGCGTATGGCCCGGCGTGAGATAGAGGGTGAGCGTGGTGTCGCCGAGCGTGAGCTTTTCGCCATCGGTTGCGACCAGATCGCGCTTCGGCTTCGCGGCAATGCGGGGGCTTTGCTCGACGAGGTCCCAGTCCGCCGCCGACAGAATGATGCGGGTGCCGAAATGGTCCTGCAGATATTTGGCGCCGCCCACGTGGTCGCGATGGCCGTGAGTCACCACCGCATATTTGATCTGCGCCGGATCGAAGCCGAGTTTCTTCAATCCGCCGACGATCTCGTCGGCGACGGAGTAATCCCAGATGGTGTCGAGGAGGATGATGCCGGCCGAGGTCGTCACCGCCCAGGCGGAATATTCCTTCTCGCCGACGAAGTAGAGGTTGTCGAAAACCTTCACCGGCTCGACATGGAATTCCGCGGGGTCCGGCGCGGCCGCTTCGAGGCCACCGGTGATGGGACCCGGGGCCGGAGCAATACAAAGATTGTGAAAGATGTGGCTGTGGCTCTCGCCGGCTGCGGCCTTTGCTGCGGCCACGTGGGCCTCGGCGCTTTCCTTGTCTTGGGCCACCGCAGCCGCGCTCGCGAGCGTCAGCCCCGCGAGCAACCCAAGGGCAACCGATCTCATGGCGTACTCCCGTCGTGCAAATGTCGCCCCACTTCTCCTCCAACCTTAGCGAAGAAGACACGCGAGCGAAATTGTGCAATCGCCTTCCGCTGCGTCTTCATTTCGAGATTTCGGATGGGCTTCGTTCGAACTGCATGTTAAGGCCGTAGCGATCCATAAGCCGCCAGCTCATGCCTTTCATCGTCTGAGTGATTTCGCCGGCGCGCGCGTCATCGAGAGCTTCGATCTGCGCGTAGCCGGCGTTCTCGCTGAAGAGCTCGGTTGCGCCGGCGAGGACCTCCATCTCGAAATCCTCGACGTCGATCTTGATACAAATGGTGCTGCCGCGAGCGTCGATATCGTCGTCGAGCGTGACGACGTCGACCGCATAGCCGTTTGCGCCCTCGGTCGTGAGCTTCGACAATCCGATATTGTCGGCGCTGCCTGGCGTGAGAAATGATGTGCCCGCCCGCGCGCCGGCGGCACGGGGGCGCGCCCGCACGACACCCGCGAGGCCGTTGCGCTCGATGTTGGCGGTGAGCTGCGCGAAATTGCGTCGGTCCGGTTCATAGGCGATGACCTGGCTGACCGCGCCCGATCGCCCGACGATGCATGAATAAAGACCGATGTTGGCACCAACGTCGATGAAGATTTGCGGGCGATATTCGCGGCACGCCGCGAGCATCATCGCAAGCTCGCGCCACTCCAGCCGGTTGATCGCCGTCTCATAACCGACAAGCTCGCGCGGATCGACGACGAAGTCGGCGCCGAGATAGCGGCAGGCGATCGACGACAAATCGCGGCCGCTCAACTGAGCGCGCCAGCGATGCAAGCGCACGCGTCGCTTGAGGACGGAAGTTCGGAACTTTCCCGCGAACGGGCGCCGGATTGGCAGAGCGACAACCATTATCGAGATCGGCGGGCCATGCAAAAACTCCGTGGACTGCGAACTTACACGGTCGCGCGCGGCGCCGGAACCGGCATGCTCACTTATCGGCGCTGCGTCACTGGGCGGTGAGGCCGCCATCGACGGCAAGCACCTGGCCGGTGATTGACGCCGCATCCGAGCCGGCGAGGAACACCACGGCCGCCGCGACCTCCTCCGGCGTGACGAAGCGACCGGACGGGATGCGCGCGAGCATGCGGGTTCGTGCGGCAGGATCGCTCAGCATCGCGGCGCGGGAGGGGGTCAGCACGGTCGCGGGCGCGACGACATTGACGCGAATGTTTTGGGTCGCCCATTCGATCGCGAGCATCCGCGTCATCTGGATCAGCCCGGCCTTGGCGATGCCATAGACCGCGCGATCGGCGATGCCGGTCAAGCCGTGGGTGGAGGCAATGGTGACGACCGCGCCGCCGGTTTGTTGTGCGATGGCATGGCGGCCGAATTGCTGGGTGAGGAAGAACGTGCCGGCCAGGTTGACATTGATGAGCGAGTCCCAGTCGTCGCGCGTCACTTCGATGGCCGGGCGGATCAGCGCGCGGCCGGCGTTGTTGACGAGAACGTCGATCTGGCCCAGCGCTCCCGCGGCGGCAGTGAAAGCCGCTGCGATGCTGTCCTGTGATGCGAGATCGAGCGCGATCGGCACGACCTTGCGGCCGCGCAGGTCCGGCTCGCTCAGCAAGTCGTGGAGATCCTCCGCCCTGATCTCGGTGACTGCAAGATCGTAGCCGGCCCGCGCCATGGCGAGCGCGATGACGCGTCCGATGCCGGTCGACGTGCCGGTGACGAGCGCCGTCGGCATCTATTTCTCCCTCGCGTCGTCGAGGGCGATCCATGTGCCGTCGCGCGCGCTCGTCACACAGGCTTCGGCAAACGCGAGGTCGCGGATGCCCGCGGCGAAATCGGACGGCAACGGTGCATCAGCCACGAGATGGCGCAGGAAATGCTCCCAGCCGACGCGGTATGGGTTGGGATAGGGACCGGCGCTAGGCGCCTCCTGCCAGCGGGCGCGATAGTCGATGTTGAGATCGGTGACCGGATTGAACGCTGCGACCTTCGGCGTATCGGCGAGCGCCTGCGTGTAGCAGCGGTGAAGTCCCGCTACCGCGGAACCCGTGCTGCCGTCGATCTGGAACGTGAGGAGATCGTCGCGCCGGACGCGCGTCCACGATGCCACGATCACGCCGTTCGCGCCCGACGCAAGCTCTACCAATGTCGTCGCTTGGTCCTCGACGTCGACAGCGTAAGCCGCGCCGGCCTCGTCGACCCGCTCGGGCGCGGTGGTGGCAGCCATCGTGACGACGCGGCGGATCGGTCCCAGCATGCCTTCGATCAGATAGCGGAAATGCGGATACATATCGAGCATAAGCCCGCCGCCGCCTGCCTTGCGGTAATTCCAGCTCGGGCGCTGACAGGGTTCGCCGAACCCGTCGAACACCCACCAGCCGAACTCGAGACGAAAGCCCGTGATGCGGCCGAAGAAACCTGCCTGCGCCAGCGCGGCAAGCTTGCGCATGCCCGGCAGGTATTGCTTGTCCTCGACCGCGGCATGCTTGAGGCGACGCGACGACATCGATTTGATGAGAGCGTGCCCCTCGGCCACGGTCGTTGCGACCGGTTTTTCTGCATAGATGTGCTTGCCGGCGGCGATGCCCTTGGCGAGGGTCGCGGAGCGCTGATGCGTGGCAGCGGCATCGAACAGAACCTCGAATGACGGATCAGCTAGGGCCTTGTCGAGATCGGTTGTCCACTCGAGTCCGCCATGCTCTGCGGAAACCGCCGCGAGACGCGCCTGGTCGCGCCCAACAGAGAATCACCCGCGGCACGATCCGGTCGGGCCCAATCGCAAGACCGCCCTCCTGTCGGATGGGCATGAGCGCGTTGCGCAGATGCTGCGTCGAGCCGATGCGTCCTGTCGCCCCATGAAGGATGATGCCGATCACGCGCGTTGGCATTTGAGATTCCGGCGAATTGCGATGATTCCGCGAAGTTGACGGCACCCATGATAAACTGGCGTTCGCCGCTCGGCTGCATCCTCAAAAAGGTGACCGGGGATTATCGTGCCTCGCCATATCGTCTGCCTCACTTTTGATTTCGATACCATGTCGGGCTTCATCGCGCGCGGCATGACAACGCCGACGCCGTTGTCGCGCGGCGAGTTCGGCGCGCGGGCGTCGACGCGCATCCTCGCCTTTCTGCAATCGCGCGACATCCGCGCAACCTGGTTCACGCCCGGCTTTACGATCGAAACCTACCCACGCGAATGCGAGGCGGTGGTGAAGGCCGGCCACGAGATTGCCCACCACAGCTGGGCTCACGTGCCTCCGGCCGACATGGATCGCGATGCCGAGGAGGCTGATCTCGAACGCGCCAATGCCGCCATCCAGCGTCTGACCGGCCGTCATGCGCGCGGTTATCGCTCGCCATCATGGGACCTCAGCGCGAATACGATCGACCTCCTGGTCAAGCATGGCTTTGCCTATGATTCGAGCTTGATGGGCGCGGACTATTGGCCTTACCGGGCGCGGCGCGGCGATGTCGCGCAATTGGGAGAAGCCCATCGCTTCGGCGAGGAGACGACATTGATCGAGATGCCGATCAGCTGGTCGCTCGATGATTTCCCCCATTTCGAGTTCATGCGGACGCCGCAATCGGTGTTGCCGGGACTGCAATCGGCCCGCAACGTGATGGACAACTGGCGCGACGAATTCCATTACATGAAAAAATCGGTCGACTGGGGGATCCTGACCTACACCATGCACCCTTACGTGATCGGCCGCGGCCATCGCATGCTGGCGCTGGAGACGTTCGTCGATGCGATTTGCCGTGACGGGGCCGTCTTCATGACCATGGAAGATGCTGCCGAGGAGGCACGCCAGCGGTTCTGGCCGGCACTGGCACAAGCGCGGGCGCCCATATAGAACTTCGCCGGTCAGGGGGATTCATGGTTGCCGCCACTGTCGACGTTCATGCGCATGTGCTGAGCCGCGAGGCGGTCGACCGCATCGGCCGCGAAGTGCCGCAGGCCGCGCTGAAGCTCACGCCGGGCAATGACGGCGGCGACGTTCTCGAGGCGGGCCGCGTCACCTACAAGGGATTTCCGCGTGGCGCCTGGGACATGGAAATGCGGCTCACCGACATGGCGAGAGCCGGCGTCGCCATGCAGCTCCTCTCCAACACGCCGTTGACCTTCCTCTACGATATCGATGCGGAGGCGAACGTCGCAGCGGCAGCCATCCAGAATGACTTCATTGCAACGCACGTGAAGGATTACCCCACCCACTTTTACGGCATCGGCCCGCTGCCGCTGCAGGCGCCGGAGCGTGCGGCCGCAGAACTCCGCCGCATCGTCACGACACTCGGTCTTTCCGGGGCGCAGATCGGCACCAACATCAACGGCCGCAACCTCGACGATCCGGCGCTTGACCCCGTGTGGCGCGCTGCGGATGAACTCGAGGCGTTGATCATGGTGCATCCGAACCATGTCGCCGCGGCGGAACGCCTCGGAAGTTATTATCTCTCCAATCTGATCGGCAATCCGCTCGAGATTACCATCGCTGCGGCGTCGTTGGTGTTTGGTGGCGTTGTCGCGCGCTACCCTTCCATTCGATTCCTGCTCGTCCACGGCGGCGGCTTTGTTCCCTACCAGGTCGGCCGCTTGATGCACGGATGGCAGGTGCGTCCAGAGCCAAAGACGCGCCTGCGCGAGCCGCCAGACGCGGGCTTGCGGAGCTTGTGGTTCGACACCATCACGCATTCGAGGGAGCCGCTCGAATTCCTCATTTCCAGTTGGGGTTCGTCGCAGGTGGTGCTTGGCAGCGATTATCCCTATGACATGGGCACGCTGGAATGCGTGCGTCAGGTCGAGGCACTCGCGATCGACGAGATCGACAAGATCACCATCCTCAGCGAAGGCCCGCGCCGGCTGATCAGGAAATCGTGACGGCGAAGCCAGCATGAGGAGTTCGAAGCGTGGCTGACATCGTTAGCGTGCGGACGGACGGACGGATTGCCGTCGTCACGATCGACAATCCGCCCATCAATGCGATGAAGCAGGAGGTGCGCGCGAGGCTCATCGATGCCTTGGCGCGGGTTGGCGACGACGCTGCCGTCGACGCCATCGTCATTCTGTGTGCGGGGCGCACGTTCGTCGCCGGTGCGGACATCACCGAATTCGGCAGGCCGCCGCTCTCGCCGACCAGCATCGACGTGATCGATGCCATCGAGGCCAGCACCAAGCCCATCATCGCCGCGATGCACGGCACTCCTCTCGGCGGCGGCCTCGAGCTTGCGCTCAGCTGTCATTTTCGCATCGCCGCGCCGGGCACGCGACTTGGGCTGCCCGAGATCAAGCTCGGCATCATCCCGGGCGGCGGCGGCACGCAGCGCCTGCCCCGTCTCGTCGGCATGGACAAGGCCATGGCGATGATCATGACCGGCGAACCCATCCCGGCAAGGGAAGCGCTCCAATATGGCCTTATCGACGTCATCGCCGAAGGCGATCTTGCCGCGGCGGCGATCGCGTTCGCGCGCCGCGTCGTCACCGAGAAGCGACCGCTGATGCTCGCGCGCAACCGCGAAGAGAAGCTCGCGCCGGCGCGCGCAGATATCACGAAGTTCGATGTGGCCGCCGCGAGCTACATCAAGCGCGCCCGCGGTCAGAACGCGCCCGTTGCCGCAGTCGAAGCATTGCGATGGGCACTGACCTGGCCGATCGCCGATGCGCTCACGCGCGAGCGCGCGAAATTCCTGGAACTCGTCGCCGGGGATCAGGCGAAGGCGCAGCGGCACATCTTCTTCGCTGAGCGTGAGGCTGCCAAGGTGCCGGACATCGCCGCGGCAAAGGCGATTGACGTCAAGCGCGCTGCCGTGATCGGCGCCGGCACCATGGGCGGCGGCATTGCCATGTGCTTTGCCAATGCCGGCATCCCGGTCGCGTTGATCGACAGCACCGCGGAGGCTCTTACACGCGGCCTCGAAGCGGTGACGCAAAACTACCGTGCGACTGCCGCACGCGGCCGGCTGTCCGAGAGTGAATTGAAGGCGCGGCTTGATCGCATCACCGGTTCGACCGACATCGGCGCGGCTGCGGACGCCGATATCGTGGTCGAGGCGGTGTTCGAAGATATCGGGATCAAGCAGAAGGTCTTCGCCGATCTCGATCGCGTCGCCAAAGCGGGCGCCGTCCTTGCCTCCAATACCTCCTATCTCGATGTCGACACGCTGGCGCGGAGCGTAGAGCGGCCGCAGGCGGTGGTTGGGACGCATTTCTTCGCGCCGGCGAATGTCATGCGCCTCGTCGAAGTGGTGCGCGGCGCCGCGACCTCGCCTGAGACTCTCGCGACTGCCATCGCTGTCAGCCGCAGGCTCGGCAAGATCCCGGCGGTCGTCGGCGTGTGTCACGGTTTCGTCGGCAATCGCATGTTACGGATACGATTGGTCGAGGCCGAACGCCTGTTGCTCGAAGGTGCCTTGCCGCAAGACGTCGATGGTGCCTTGACCGATTTCGGATTTCCCATGGGTCCGTTTGCCATAGCCGACCTTTCCGGGCTCGACGTGAGCTGGCGCATGCGCAAGGCGCAAGGCCTCACCGCTCCGATCGCCGATCAGCTTTGCGAACGCGGCTCTTACGGACAGAAAACGGGGCGCGGCTTCTTTCTCTACGAGCAGGGCTCGCGCATGCCGAAGCCCGATCCCGATGTCGACCGTCTCATTGTCGACACGGCCGCGCGGCTCGGCATCGCGCGCTCCGCCATCGGCAAGGACGAAATCCTCGAGCGTCTGCTGTTCCCGATGATCAATGAGGGCGCGCGCATCCTCGCCGAGGGCATCGCGCGTCGACCGGGCGACATCGATGTGATCTGGGTCTACGGCTACGGCTTTCCGGCGTATCGCGGCGGCCCGATGCACTATGCCGACAGCGTTGGGCTTCCGCGCATTCGTGATCGTCTTATCGCGTTCGCGCAAAAGACCGGTGACGATCGCCATCGCCCGGCGCCGCTGCTGGAGAAGCTCGCGGCCGAGGGCAAGGGCTTCGCTGAACTGAACGCGTGATTCGGTCTGCGCATCGGCGGTCGATGCCGCGTCCGTTGCTTTGCGCTTCGCCGTGTCGAGATTACAAGTTAAGGTAAACGAATCAGCTACGCGAGGGCTGGTGAGGTAACACGCGGTGGATGTGAAACTGCGATGAAGAACTCAAAGGCAAAGAGCCGTGCACCCA
Source organism: uncultured Alphaproteobacteria bacterium (assembly GCA_963787675.1). Lineage (GTDB taxonomy): Bacteria > Pseudomonadota > Alphaproteobacteria > Rhizobiales > Xanthobacteraceae > JAJPKK01. The sequence continues at coordinate 540,265 of CAWBDV010000007.1, forward strand.
TTCTAGCCGCGGGCGGCATTGTGTTGCGTGGCGATCGCAGGCCGCACATCGCTCTTGTGCAATTGCGCAAGCTCGATGCTTGGGTCCTCCCCAAGGGCAAACTCAGTGGCAAAGAGGATTCCGTAGCGGCCGCGCGACGCGAAGTGCTCGAGGAGACCGGATACCGCGTCTCGGTGCACGAATTCCTCGGTGCTCTCGCTTACGAAACCGCGGGTCGTCCGAAGGTGGTGCAATTCTGGCGCATGCAAGCACAGGGCGAACCCGTCTGCGAGCTGATGGACGATATCAGGGCGATGCGCTGGTTCACGCTGCCGGAAGCGATCCGATGGCTGACCCATCCGCGGGAGCAGGTTTTTCTCGCGAACGTCGGACCGATCGCGATCAAGGCGGCGATTCGTCCGACGCGCAAGCCGATGAGCAAAGCAAAGCCTGTTCGCAAACGACCGGCGAAGCCCGCTCCGGCCTTCGTCGCCGATGCAAGGCAATCGCAATTCGACGCGCGCGAGCTTGTGCGGCCGTCGTTTCAGTCCGATCTCGTTGAAGTTATCTCGCCGATGTACGATGTGGGCATCGCGCCTTCGGACCTGCCGTCGGTGACAGCGGCCGCTCCGCTTGTGACACCTCTCGGTCAGCCCCTCGTCGGTTCAGCTGGAACTGAGGGCGCCAAGCAATTGGTCAGACTGGCCTGGACTTGGTTTCGCCATCCCGCACTTGCCTATCGTCAGACGCAGGATTGACGCTGTCGATCGGATTGAGCGCGAACAAATCGCTTCTCGTCCGCCGCCGACGCTAACGCGCGCGCTGGCTGTCCCAGACCTTCTGCATATTGGCGTCGAAGGCGCGGTCGTCCCTGCGAAGCTCGGCAAAGACGGTGCGGGCGCGGTCATCAGCGAGAATATCCTCCGTGCCGCTCTCGATGCCCTCGATGATGCGCGCAGCGATCTCCTCAGGGTGTGACTTCGGCGCAGTCAGGCCCGCGGTCATGTCGGTATCGATGTAGCCGGCATAGACGCCGATCACGAGCGTGCCCTGCGCGTGCAGCTCGAAACGGACGGCCTTGGTCAGCGACCACTCGGCCGCCTTTGACGCACAGTAGGAGCCCTGCATCGGCGCGTTGAAGAAGCTGACGACGGAGAGGATGTTCACCAACGCGCCGCCGCCATTCTGCTTGAGCACGGGCGCGAAGGCGCGGCACATGGCGAGCGTGCCGAAATAATTCGTTTCCATTTCAAGCCGCGCGTTATCCATCGTCGCGGCGCCGAGCGCCGGCGTAAACGCTGCAACGCCCGCATTGTTGATCAGGATGCCAATGTCGTGACAACGAGCGGCCGCGGCCGCAACTTGTCGGAGGTCGGTGATATCGAGTTGGACCGGCTCGATCACGCTTCCAGCTGGCACGGCTTCTGATTTTCGCGAAGCGGCATAGACCTTGGCGCATCCGGCATCGCGTAGTGCGTCTACGAGCGCTCGTCCGAGGCCGCGATTTGCGCCCGTCACGAGCGCCGTCGAGCCGCTAACGTTGATACCTGAAGTCACGTTACTACTGTTCCTCGCGGTAGATGTCTGCGAGCGCAACTGTCAGCCTCGTCGGGTCGAGAGCAATTTCACCCTCCCGCACGATCCGCGTCAGGATTGCGTCAGCGGCGCTGCGGGCGTGGTGAATGATCAGAGGCTTGTCCGGATCGACGATGAGATAATGCGCGACGCTGGGAAGACGAAAATAGCCGGCGAGCTTGCTGGCAGCATCTATGTGCCGCGAGGACAGAGACAGCACTTCAACCACCACGACAGCGTTCGGCACGTCGAGCGCTGAGGGTGGCAACTTTGGTCCGCAGTAAACGAGCGCATCCGGCTCATAGGCCGTCGTTTCGTCGATGCGGACGGTCATTCCATCCGGCAGCATATGACACGGCAATGCGGCACGCCGCATGCCGTTCAACAATGCAGCCTGAACAGCGAATTTCACTTCTGCATGAACGGCCCTTTCAGGCGTCATGGCATGGACAATCCCGTCGAGCAGTTCGAATCGCCCGGGCTGACCTTCGGCCCAGGCAAGGTACTCGTTCACCGTCATTCGATTCTTCGGCAAGGGGATCATCGGCTCAGACTTAGCATTGCCCTGTTCATGATGCCACGGAACGTCGTGCCGAAATTGCAGTCGCCGGCGTCGGACCCCTGCAAGCCGATGAACGCACAATGCTTTTCGGCTTCGGCCGACATCATGAACAATTCGGCAATCATCCGGCCCGATATTCACAAAGGGTTTAACAAATTTCTGACAAATTGAGTCGGCTGGGTAGCCGGTATCGGGGGGACCGGCAGCTCGGCCGCGCCTCACGGGGGCTTTGGGAAGGGATCCCAAAGTCGGTGGGGAACCAAATCTGGGTTAAATCGCAGCAACGAAAACCAGCGGACGGTCGCATTGCGACTCGCTCCTGACGAGGTAGGACCATGAGAACAACTATGACCGCCATTGCCGCCGCAGGGGCGCTTGCGCTTGCGACGGTCTCCATGCCCACGACTGCGGATGCCTATTGCCGCGGCTGCGGCGTCGGCCTCGGCATTGCGGGCGGCCTAGTCGCCGGCGCCATCATCGGTGGCGCGATCGCCAACTCGGCCTATCCTGCCTATGCCGTCGCGCCGGGCTATGCACCGTATCCGGCCTACGCGGCGCCGGTTCCGGTCGCTTGCCCTGGCGGCTATTGGGCCCGTCGCCCGCTGATGGATCAATGGGGCAACGTGGTCGGTTACTCGCGGCCGCGCTTCTTCTGCCCATGATCTGAGACGCACAAAAGTTCCATTGCGAATTTGCAGAGCTGGCCGGCTGGTCAACAGCCGGCCAGCTTCTTTTTTTGTTGTCAGCGGGTAACGCGCGTTTGTTGCGATGCGGGCGCATTTTGTCACAGCGCGACTGACAGAAATCACAATTGGATTCGGCAACCGCCGCCACATCTCTCACATTGAGCGCAGTGGAGCGAAGGATCGCGCGCATGGATGCGCCGCCCTCGCGCCGCTCGCGGAATGATGGGAGCACATCATGCGTGGACAGCTGATTCGACTGAGCGCGATCCTGTTGGGATCCACAGTGTTGCTGGCAACTCCGGCCGCGGCGTTTCCAGGTGGGCGCGGCGGCGGAGGCGGCGGGCACATCGGCGGCGGAGGCGGTATGCACATCGGCGGTGGCGGAATGCATATCGGTGGTGGCGGCATGCACATCGGCGGCGGGGGCATGCACATTGGCGGCGGCGGCTTCCACGTGGGTGGCGCGCCATTTGGCGGCGGCATGCATGTTGGGGCTCCACGAATTGGCGGATTCACGTCCTACGTCGGCGGCGGGCATGTTGGCGGGGTGCATAGCGTCCCGCACCTAGGCGGTCTCGGTGGTGCCCGCGTAGGCCACGTCGGTGGTATAGGCGGAAGGGTCGGTGGTTTGGGCGGAAGGGTCGGCGCATTGCACAATCCGGGCCTTGCCGGCTCCCGCATCGGGACACACGGGCGCCCCCTCGCGCATGGTCCGAACTTCGAGCATCGCGGGCCTGCCTTCGGTCACGGTCTCGCGAACGAACATCGTGGGCCGGCATTTTCCCATGCACCGCTGACCACCGGCGCCGCAGGCGCGATGGCGATGGCCGCGCATCACCGCGGCCAGTATGAGTTCGGGCGCCACGGCGAGTGGCACGCGGCAACAAGGCACGATTGGTGGCGGCACCGCGGCATCTTCGGCTGGGCGGGCCCCGTATTCTGGCCTTACGCCTACAACGATTTCTATGACGACGTATTCTGGGGCTATGCCGGCGACGCGTTCTGGGACTACGGCTACGGTGATCTCTACGGCGGCATTTTCCCCGGCTACGGTTACGACAACCTCGTTGATTACCTGCCGTATGCCGGTACGGCGGCGATCGTAGCCCCCGGGGGCTCAGGTGCGCAGGGCCCGATCGCGCAAGGAGCGCTCACCGGTGGCGGCGGCTTCGCGCCGTTGTGCGCTGACACGAGTTCGCAGGGCGAAAACGCGCAGATTGCCGGTCTGCCGATCGATCGCATCCAGCAAGCGATTGGGCCGGACGCGCAGCAGCAGGCTGACCTGAACGCTCTCGCCAATGCTTCGCAGCAGGCGGCGCAGATTGTCAGTGCGGCGTGCCCGAGCAGCGTCAGCTTCACTCCGATCGGCCGCCTCGACACCATGCAGGTACGACTTGAGGCGATGGCCAAGGCGATCGACGTCATCCGCGGCCCGCTGGACACGTTCTACGCAAGCCTCACCGAGGAGCAGAGGGCGAGGCTGAATGCGCTGGGCGGTTCACCCGAACAGCAGGCGGCACGAGAGCAGCAGGTCGTGCGGCGTTGCAACGCCGTCACCGCCGCCACCGAATGGCCGACGGCGCAGATCGAAAGGATGGTTCGTCCGACTGCAGCGCAACAGAACAAGCTTGATGCATTGCGCGACGTGATGGTCGACGCCGCCCACCGGCTCGATGCTGCGTGCCCGACGCAATTGCCGATAACACCACCGGCACGCCTTGCGGCCGATGCAGAGCGCGTTCAGACGATGCTGCAAGTCGTCGATAACGTGCGCGGAGCGGCTGCCGCGTTCTACGGGTCACTCAGCGACGAGCAGAGAGCGCAGTTCGACACCGTCGGACGATCCGGTGTAGCCGGGCGCTGAGCGAAGTTTCACGTGCTCCCCAAGCAAAACGGCCGGCCATCAGGCCGGCCGTCGCGCCAGTAGCGGCGAGGGCGCTCAACTCATCGCGAGATCCTTCCGGCGGGCCCAGCCGGTCACCGACATCTCGATCATCGAAAAGATGACATAGAGACCGACGCCCATCGCCGCGAGGACAAGGAGCCCGGCGAATACCAGCGGCACGTCGAAATTGGAGCTCGCGATCAGCATGAAATTGCCGATGCCGCGATTCGAAGCGACCGTTTCGGCAATGACGGTGCCGACGAATGCCTGCGTGATCGCGACTTTGAGCGAGGCGAAGAAATAGGGCATCGCGCGCGGCAAGCCCACGTTGGTCAGGATATCGAGCGACGTCGCGCGCAGCGAACGCATGACGTCCTCGAGTTCGGGCTCCGTCGTGGCAAGCCCGGTCGCGACGTTCACCACCACCGGAAACACGCACAGGATCATGGCGGTGAGAATCGCCGGCACCGTTCCGGCGCCGAACCACAACACGAAGATCGGCACGACCGCGACCTTGGGGATGCTGGAGAAGCCGACCAGCAGCGGGTAGACGACGCCATAAGCGAGCTTGGATGAGCCGATCAGGATGCCGAGCAGCATGCCGATGGCAACGCCAATCGCAAAGCCGACCAGGGTCGTGAACAACGTCTGCGACGCATGCGGCCAGATGGCGTCACGGCGCTCCCACAGCGTGTCGACGACCTCGCTCGGCCGCGGCAGCACCACATTGGATACATGAAAGCCCCAGCACAGCACCTCCCACAACACGAAGAATCCGATGATGAGCACTGCCGACGCGATCTGACGCTTGGTGTCGGCATTCATCACGCTGCCTCGCGGGCGCCGCCGGTCGCGAAGATCGCGTCGCGCAAATCCTGGGTGAGCGTGACGAAGTCCGGCGAATACGTCATCTCGATGGTGCGCGGGCGCGGGAAGGGCACCACGCGGTCCTCAATGATGCGTCCGGGCCGCGATCGCATGACACAGATGCGGTTGGCGAGATAACCGGCCTCCTTGAGATCGTGCGTGACGAGCAGCACGGTCGGTCGGCGGTCGAGCCACAGGTTCTGCATGATCGACCACAGTTCCTCGCGCGTGAACTGGTCGAGCGCGCCGAACGGCTCGTCGAGCATGAGGAGCTGCGGGTCGTGGATAAGCGCGCGGCAAAGCGAGGCACGCTGCATCATGCCGCCGGACAGCTGCCACGGATACTTGTCGCCGAAGCCCGCCAATCCGACTTGGGCGAGCAGCGCCTCCGCGCGGTCGCGAAACTCGTTCTTGCGCCGCTTCCGATATTGCGCGCGGAACGGCGGTACGATCTTGAGCGGCAGCATGACGTTGTCGCGGATCGTCAGCCACGGCAGCAATGTCGGGTTCTGGAATGCCATGCCGACCCGCATCGCCTCGGCACCGACCTCGCGGCCCGCCACGAAGACGATGCCGCCGGATGAACGAATAAGCCCGCTCACCAGCTTGAGGATCGTCGACTTCCCGCAGCCCGATGGGCCGACCAACGCGACGAAGTCGCCCTTGCTCATGCGCAGGTTGGTCGGCGCAAGCGCGTGCACGGCGCGCTCGCCGGCGCCATAGGTCACGACGGCATTGTCGAGTTCGACGAAAGCCTCGCCTTGGGTCTGGACGCGAGGATCGTGGACGTTCATGCGGCACTCTCACGCGGCGGTGACCCCGGTCCTTCGAGAATTGCGGCCATCGTTTCGTCGCCGTGGCGCACGCGCGGGGGCAGCATGCGTTGGATCGCGTGCACCGAACGGCCCCAGCCCTTGGTGTCGGGCATGAGCGTGCGGTCGCGCATGACGAAACGTCCGCGCACCAACGTGTGGAGCGGCAGGCCCGTTACGCCGCGCCCGTGCCAGGGCGTGATCTTTGAGCGCGACTGGATCTTGGCATCATCGATCGTCCAACTGCGGCGAAGATCGACAACCGCAATGTCGGCATCGGCACCCGGAGCGATGACGCCCTTCTTCGGATAGAGCCCCCAGATCTTTGCGGGATTGGCGGCGCTCCAGCGGACGTAGTCGCAGATCGAAAAACGGCCGCGCGCGACCTCGGTCAGCATCAGCGGCATTTGCGTCTCGACGCCCGGGAAGCCGCAATCGACCGACCAGATGTCGTTCCTTGTCTTCTCCTCCGGCGCGTGGGGCGCGTGATCGGTCGCGATCATGTCGATGGTGCCGTTGGCGAGCGCGTGCCACAGCGGGGCCTGATGATGGGTCTCGCGCACCGGCGGATTGACCCGGATGATTCCGGCGAAGCGCGCGTAGTCGTCGGATGAGAGCATCAGATAATGCGGACAGGTCTCGCCGGTAATGTCGACGCCACGCGCCTTGGCCTCGGCGAGCGGCCGCAACTCGTCGGCGGAGGAAATGTGGAGGATGTGAATGCGCGCCCCGGTCCACTCGGCGAGGATCGCGGCGCGCGCCACGGCCTCGACCGCGACGACGGCCGGGCGTGCGGCGAGGTGGGCAAGAGGATCGCGCCGACCCGCCGCCGTCATCCGCGCCTCACGCCGCGCCATGATCGAAGCGGTTTCTGCGTGCAGCGAGATGCGCTTGCCGGTCGCGGCCACCACCTCGAAGCCTTCGAGCATCGCGCCCGTCGACGGCGACGGGATGTTGCCGAAGGTGTTGCCCATGTAGAGCTTGAAGCCGATGACGCCGCCGGCAACGAGATCACCCACGTGTTCGATCGTGTTCTCGCCGAGGAGGCCGTAGAGGCCGAAGTCCACGTGCGCCGCCGCCGCGGCCATCGCGTGTTTCTCGGCGAGAATTTTGCCGGTGCCGGTCGGCGGAACGGTGTTCGGCATGTCGAACACCGTCGTCACGCCGCCGAACGCCGCGCCGGCGGTGCCGGTCGAGAAATCCTCCTTGTGGGGATAGCCCGGATCGCGGAAGTGCACATGCACGTCGATCGCGCCGGGGAGTACATAAAGATCCGATGCGTCGAGCATTTCCTTCGCCGGCGGCATGGCTTCGGCGGTACCCACCGCAATGACGGCGCCATTCCTGATGGCAACGCTCGCGGGTCGCGCCGCATCGGGCGACACCACCGTGCCATTGGCGATGACGAGGTCGGCCGTGATGGTCATGTGCCTCTCACAACATTGCCCAGCCGCCATCGACCGGGAGATCGACGCCGGTGATCTGGCGCGAGACGTCGCTCGCGAGAAAAAGACACGCGTTCGCTACATCGGCATCGGTCGAGACGCGTTTGAGGGCATATTCAGAGGCGTGTCGCTCGCCCGCCTCCTCCGCCGTAATCCCGAGCCGTCGCGCCATGTCGGCGCACACCTTGTCGCGAAAACGCGGGCCCTCCACCATGCCCGGCGCCACGCAGTTGACGTTGATGTTGTGAGGTCCGGCCTCGAGCGCAAAGCTTTTGGTGATGCCGCGCAGGCCCCACTTGGACGCCGAATAAGCCATGCGGCCGGCCCGCCCGCGCATGCCGAACGTGCCGCCGACGTTGACGATCTTGCCGTAGCGCTGGACGATCATGATTGGGAGCGCCGCCCGTATGGTGTTGAAGCAGCCCGTCATGTTGAGATCGACGATAGCGCGAAATTCCTCCGGCGTCGTCTCGATGCCCGACTTGCCGACCGGCCCGGAACCCCCGGCCACGTTGACAAGGATATCGATCCGTCCGCCGAAGGCCGACTGTGCGGCGGCCACCACTTTCGTGCATTGAACCGCATCGGTCACGTCGCATGCGGCGATGATCGCCTCGCCGCCGGCATCGCGAATTCCTTGCGCGACCGGCTTGATGGCCGCGATGTCGCGGCCGATCAGCGCCACCCGACAGCCCTCCGCAGCGAACGCGCGCGAGATCACGGCACCCATGCCTTTGGCGGGCCCGGTGATCAGCGCGACGCGGCCTTTCAGCGCGAGGTCCATGGTCGATCTACGATTCAGTTTCCTCGTGAGGATAGGTCGTCAGCGCCCAGCTTGACCGGGCGATGACCATTAGAACAGGGTCTTCGGCAGTTCGGCGGGCGGTGGCAGGAATGCGCGGGTAAAAATTTCATCCTCCTTCGGCATGCGCGGCAGGCCGTTCGCTTCGACCAGAATCGCGATCGCGCGTTGCAAGCGCGCGTCGTCGACGTTGCCGAGTCCGATCTTGGCGATCTCGGGATGGTTCATCTCATCCTTCAGCGTTGCCTCCATCCGCTCCAACTCGACGTTGAACTTGATCAGCGGCTCGCGCTTCACCACCGTCTGAACCGCCATCTTCGGGTCCTTGAGCGAATCGATCACGCCCTTGTTGATCGCGCGCACGAAGCCGCGCACTGCCTCGGGGTTCTCCTTGACGAGCTTCTTGGAGACGATGAGGCCATTGGAATAGAGATCCATGCCGTAGTCGCCGTAGTTGATGAAGCGGATCTGCTTGTCGGGATCGATCCCGATCAGCTTGGCGCTGAAGCGGATGGTGTTGACGTAGCCGAACACGCCGTCCACCTGCTTCTGCATCAGCATCTGCTCGCGCAGATTCGGCTGCATGTTGGTGATCATCACCTTGGAGCAATCGATCTTGGCCGACTTGCAGAAGGCCGGGAACAGCTTGAGCGCGCCGTCATTGGCGGCACCGCCGAGCGTCTTGCCTTCGAAATCCTTCGGGGTCTTGATCGCGCTGTCGGCCCGCACCGCGATCGTGAAGGGCGGCCGGTTGTACATGACGTAGACGGCGATCGGCGCTTCCTCTGGACGCTTCGAAGCAAAGTCGATCAGGGCGTTGATGTCGCCGAAGCCGACGTCATAGGTGCCGCTCGCGACTTTCGGAATGGGCGTCGCCGAGCCGTCGCCCTGGTCGATGACGACGTCGAGGCCCTCCTCTTTGAAGTAGCCCTTGTCCTGGGCGACAAAGAAGAAGCCCTGCGGCCCCTGGTACTTCCAGTTGAGCACCATCTTGAGTCGCGTTTCGGCGGAAGCGGAGCCGCAAAGCGCCGCGACCATGAGCGCAAGGCCCGCTCCGAATGCAGCCGCGGCGCGACCCTGTCGAATGAAATCCATGTCAGTCTCCTGTTGCGTCGAGACGATGCTGCATTTCTGAGCCACTGACGCCCAATGTCTACGCAGCCATCCGGCAGCCGTACCGGAGATTTTCGCGAGTCTCCCCAGAAATCGAAAAAGCGGCCGGCAGACTGGCCAATTTTTTAGCAATGATTATGCCGAAAGCCCCCGCCTGACCATTGCTGAGCGCCGCTGATTTCAGGCTCTCGCGTTGCCAAAAAGGCATCACTCTTGCACCATCGTCGACAGCGCCCACTCCGAAGCCAGCGGTTGAGACTGCCATGCGCCACACGCGAATCCTTGAGTATGTCGATACGGTCGCTCGCACCGGCTCGATCCGGCGCGCCGCCGGCCGGCTCAATGTCACCGCTTCCGCGGTCAACCGCCGGATCATGGACCTTGAGGCCGAACTCGGCGCGCCGCTGTTCGAGCGCAAGGCGCGCGGCGTGCGCCTCACCGCCGCCGGCGAGGTGTTTGTCCGCTACGTTCGCGAGCAGGGCGCGGAATTGGAACGCGCGCGGTCGCACATCGAGGATTTGCGCGGTCTTCGCCGCGGCACCGTGCGCATTGCCTGCAGCCAGGCGCTGGCGTTCGATTTCCTGCCGCGGATGATCGCGGAATTTCGCGCACGGCACGGCCAGATCGACTTCGATGTCCGCGTGCTCGATCACATCAACGCCATCGCCGAACTCGTGAATTACGGTGTCGATCTCGCCCTGGTGTTTCGGCCGCCGCCTGATGCCGCCGTGCAGTCGCTGACAGCCATCGAGCAGCGCCTCGTCGTGCTGATGGCCGAGGATCATCCGCTGGCGGAGCGGCCGACCGTACGGCTGCGCGATTGTGCGCGCTATCCGATCGTGCTGCCGGACCGCAGTTTCGGCGGGCGCCAGCTTCTCGAGGATGTGTGTGCGCGCTCAAGCCTTGAATTGCGGATCGTCGGCGAATCGAATTCGTTCGAATTCCTGCGCGGTCTGGTGCGGCACGCGGCGGCCCTGTCATTCCAGGTCGAGATCGGGACCGAGGGCAGCGTCAGCCCCGGTGTCGTCGTCCGCGCCATCGACGGCCGCGACATTCCGCGTGCCAAGCTGGTGCTGGCTCAATTGCGGGGCCGCAACCTGCCGCTCGCAAGCGCGGTGTTCGCCGAAGACTTGGCGCGGTCTCTCGAAAAGCCGGCTCACAGGTAATCTCGCCGTTATCCGTCAGGTTCCGACCGGTCCGCTGCCCGGTGCGGGTAACGTGACCGCGCCGCCTTCCGCAACCGGCTTTGCTGCGGTCTCGCCGGCAGCGTCCAGCACAGGATAGGCGACCGAGCAAATATGCGAGTGAATGCGCTTAAGGTCGCGCAGAACGTCGAGATGAAGCGAGGTCGTCTCGACCGTCTCCGGACGGCCCTCGCGCAAGCGTTCGAGGTGCCGTTCGGCCGCTGCAAGCTCGGCGATGCGCAGTTCGGTCTTTTCGGCGAGCAACTGGCGTGCCTCGACCGCATTTCCCGACATGAATAGGCCCATGGCGAGCCGGAGGCTTGCCGCAACGCGCTTGTGGAATGCCGCCAATTCCTCGGCGCCGGCGGCGGAGAATTGCAGCTTGCGCTTGATTTTCTTGCTCGCAAGCTCGCAAAGATTCTTGTCGATGATGTCGCCGATGTGCTCGAGATTGATGGCGAACGAGATGATCTCCATGGCCCGGCGGCCTTCGCGGTCATCGAGGCTGCCGCGCGTGAGCCGCGTCAGGTAGAGCTTGATGACCTCGCACACCCGATCGACGATGTTGTCATCGCGCGAGACCTCGGCGGCGAGTCCGCGGTCGTTGGTCAGCAGCGCCGTCATGATGTTGCCCAGCATTCGCTCGACCACATCGCCCATCCGAAGCGTCTCGCGAGCCGCGTCGGCGAGAGCGAGCGAAGGGGCGTCGAGCGCCGCTTCGTCGAGATAGCGCGGGGCAGAAGGATCGCTGGTGCGCTTGCGCGCCGGAAGCATTTTCTCCAGCAGCCGTGCGAACGGGTCGAGCGCGCCGATGAAGAGAAGCGCCGTCGCGACATTGAACGCGAGGTGGAACATGGCGACTGCCTTCGCGGCGTCCGGCTGAAACGCGGCGAATTCGCCGGCAAGTTGGTGCAGGAACGGCACCGCCAACGCCGCGCCGACGAGCCTGTTGATCAGGTTTCCGACCGGCAACCGGTAGCTCTCGGGGTCATCCCGGCGCCCGCCTTCCAGGACCGGATTGATGGCGCTTCCGAGATTAGCGCCGAGCACGAGGGCGAACGCCGCCTCGGCGGTAACGAAATGCGAGTAGGCAAGCGACATGACGAGAAACACGATGGCAGCGCTTGAGTGCGCCGCCCAGGTCAGCGCCGCGGCAATGAGAATACACATGACCGGATCGCCGGTGATGGCGCCGAGCAACGCCCGCATCGTCGGGGCTTCCTCGGCAGGGGCAAGCGTGTCGATCAAGATGTGAAGCGCAAGGAACACCAACCCAAGCCCGATCGCTACCCGGCCGAGGTCCTTGATGCGCGTGCGACCGCCGCCGCGGAAGGCGGCAAGGCCGATGATGAAGAGTATCGGTGCTGCCGCGGCAATATTAAACGAGAGCAACTGGACGATCAGCGTCGTGCCTACATTGGCGCCGAGCATGACCGCGAGGGAGGGCACGAGGGCGATCAGCCCATCGGCCGCGAATGAGGACGTCATGAGCGCCGTTGCGGTGCTGCTCTGAAGAACGGCCGTCAGCGCGAGGCCCGCCGCGAAAGCCGCGAAACGGTTGCCGAGCGTTTTCGACAGAAGGCGCCGCAGATCGGGCCCGAACGCGCGCAAAATGCCGCTGTGGACCATGTGCAGTCCCCACAGCAGCAGCGCGACGCCGCCCATCAAGTCGAGGAGAACGAGTGTGCCCATCGTTCGTTACCGGCGCTCCTCCTGCATCGACCGAATATAGTTTCATGAGCGGCGCGGAGAAGTGTCAGCCGGGTCAGATTCCCGATATGGCGGCGCTTTCGTCGCGGGTCTGCGGACGGCGGATTAGAGGGCCGCCCTCACATCGTTTCGCGGACCGCGGTCGCCGCGGCTATGACGTGGGGCGGCAGGACGAGGTGCTCGACCACCGCGACGAGCGCGAAGAAAATTATGCCGAGCAGCGTCAGCGCGACGAGGCCGCCGAACAGCAGCGCGGTATCCATGCTGCCGTTCGCAATCAGCAGCAGATAGCCGAGGCCGCCCTGGCCGCCGACGAATTCACCGACCACCGCGCCCACCACGGCAAGGGTGATCGAAATCTTGAGCCCGGCGAAGATCGACGGCAACGCATTGGGCATCCTGATCTTGAAGAAGGTCGCGAATGCGCCTAGCCCCATCGACCGCGCAAGATAGATCTTCTCCGGCTCGATGGCGGCAAGCCCCATCGCCGTGTTGATCACCACGGGGAAGAACGCGATCAGGAAGGCGATGAGCACCTTCGGCATCAAACCGAGGCCGAACCACACGATGAACAGCGGCGCGATCGCGACCTTCGGGACCGCCTGGGACGACACCAGCAGCGGATAGAGGGTGCGGGCAAAAGGCGGCCACAGGAAAATTGCGAGCGCAAGCGGAACGCCGACGACGATGCTGAGCCCAAAGCCGAGCGTTATCTCCCACGTGGTGGCGATGCTCTCCTGCATCAGCACGCCGGCGTTGAGGTACATCGACTCCGCGATCACCGTCGGCGGCGGCAACAAGAACACGGGCACATGCAACAGCCGCGTCGCCGCTTCCCAGATGACGAGGATCAGGACGATCGAACCGACCGGATAAAGCGCCGACCGGATGCGTTCGTTAAGCTCTCCGCTAGACCGGCGCAGTCTGGTCGCGGCCTCCTCGGGCTGCGGTGCCACCACTTGGCCGGCGGGTTCGCTGATGTTGGTCATGCCAGCACACTTGTGGTGCGCTCGTGCAGCACGCCACGAGCAAGGAACAGGTCAAGAATCTCCCGGCTCAAGGCGGCGAACTCGGCGCCCTCGCGCATCGCGAGCGTGCGCGGGCGCGGCAGGTCGATATCAAGGATGCGATCGATCTTTCCCGGACGCGGCGTCATCACGATGACACGGTCCGACAGGAACACCGCCTCCGAGATACTGTGGGTAATGAACAGCACGGACATGCGCCGCGCGTTCCACAGCGCTTGCATGTCGAGCACAAGCTGATCGCGGGTGAGTTGGTCGAGCGCGCCGAACGGCTCATCCATCAGCAGATATTCGGGCGAGTGAATGAGGGCGCGGCAGATCGAAACCCGCTGGCGCATGCCGCCTGACAGTTCATGCGGATGTTTGTCCTCGAAGCCGGCGAGCCCCACCGAGGCGAGGAGATCGCGGGCGCGTCGCGCGGCGGCGCGGCGGTCCATGCGGTGAGCCTCCGCCTGCAGCATGATGTTGCCGAGCGCGGTGCGCCATTCGAGCAGCACGGGGCTCTGGAACACAATGCCGATGTCGGTGCGCGGGCCGTCGACGGTGCGGCCCTCGATACTCACCGTGCCGCTCGAGGGCGGAACGAGCCCGGCCGCGATCATCAAGAGCGTGCTCTTGCCGCAGCCGCTCGGTCCAAGCACCGACAGGAATTCACCGCGCTGTGCGTCGACCGATACGTGGTCGAGCGCACGGACCGCGCCGTCCCGCGTCGAATAGACTTTGGTGAGGTCCTGGATCTGCAGATTGGCCTCGCGCTAGGCTTGAGGCGGCACGTATTCGGCGCCCGTGGGCACGAACTCGTTGGTGTAGAGCGTCGCCGGATCGAGCGGGGTGGTGACGCCGCCATATTGCTTGAGGACGCGCACGGTTTCGACCCAGTCGAGGTCGGAGGCGTAACCGAGGGGCTTGCCGGCGGTATTGGGCGTCACCCAGGTTCGCCACGAATACTCGAGTTCGCGCAACGCGATCGCGGGGTCGATCGTGGACGAATATTTCCTCGCGATCTCCACGGCCTCGTCGGGATTCTGCCGCGCGTAAAGGAATCCCTTGATCGTCGGCGGCACGAAGGCGCGCACCAGATCCGGATCGCTTTTGAGGAGATCGTCGTGCACGATGATGCCGTTGCTGATGGCGACCACGCCCTGGTCGGCATACCAGAATACGCGCGCCTCCCGCTTGCCGCGGATTTCGACGTTCGGCACGTAGCTCTGAGCGTAGCCGGCAACGGCTGGAACCTGGCCGCTGAGAAGCGCCGGCGTGACGCCGACCGGATCGAGATTGACCACCCGGACCTTGGCGGCATCGATACCCGCACCCTTCATGAATGCCGGGAACTGCTGGAACTGGGAGCTGCCGGCAGTGATGGCGATGCTTTTGCCTTCAAGATCCTTCGGCACTTTGATGTCGGAATCCGCAAACGTCACCACGGCGCACGGATTACGGCGATAGATGCTACCGACGCTCTTGAGCGGCATGCCCTTGGCGACGCCGAATCCGACGACGAAGCCATCGGAGAATCCGAATTGGGCGACCTTGCTGGCAACAAGTTGCGCGGTGCTGCCGGATCCCTTGCCGGGCGTCATCTGCACATCGAGGCCGGCGTCGCGATAGTAACCCTTCTCCTTTGCAACCATGAACCCGGTGTTCGGGCCCTGGTAAATCCAGTCGAGCAGCAGGGTGACGGGCTTGGCCGCGCTCGCGGCACGGGCCCGCTGCGCTGAGACGGGGAGGGCGAGCGCGCCCGCGGCCAGCGCCGATCGCTCAAGGAATTTCCGCCGGGAAACCGCTTTCGTCATGACGTCGCCTCGCATGATCTGGTGAATGAATGCGTACGAAAAGAACGGCGCTCCGGGCCTTTTTCGCGCCGTTCGGGGCGCGTTGCTCCGCTAAATCAACATCTCATGGCGCTCCCGCACGGTCAATCTGGAGCGGGCGCACCGCCCGAGACGATGCCGGCGAGATTGCGTGGCGGAACCACATTGCTATCCTTAACGCGCTGGAGCGCTGCCGCCGAAACCCTACCGCCGAGAAGAATGCAAGGAGCGTTCCAAACGTCGCATCATGTCGCAATCCCAAACCATTCATCTCGCCGCCGACCTGTCGTTTCTTCACACCGACTATCTCTGGCGCATGCCGGGATCGTGGATCGGCTATCCGTATTATTCCACGTCCGAATTCTACGAAGACATCGCCCGCATCGCGTCCCGCGGCGTGATGGACATGTTGTTCTTCGGCGACACCGGCGGGACGCCTGAGGATTTCGGCGGCAGCCATGAGGCTGTGGTGCGCTACGGCGCCAAGTGGCCCCGCCACGACATGTCGCCGATGATCCCGCTGATGGCGAGGGCGGCCGAGGGCGTCGGTTTCGCGCTCACCATGTCCACGACCTATCATTACCCGTTCTATGTCGCTCGCCTCTTCAACGCACTCGACCATGTGACACGCGGCCGCATCGCGTGGAACGCGGTCACGTCCGCCTACAAGAACGAGGCCGCCAATTACGGCTTCGACGTCATGATGGAGCATGACGAACGCTACGAGCGCGCCCAGGAATTCCTCAAGGTCGCGTGTGCGCTGTGGGACAGCATCGAACCTGACGCGCTCGTCGCCGATCGCGACGCCGGATTGTTTTGCGATCCCGCGAAAGTTCACCGCATCGATTTCCGTGGCCGCTACTTCAATGTGCGCGGTCCGTTGCCGGCGCTGCCGTCACCGCAGCGTCGGCCGGTGATCATCCAGGCCGGCCTGTCAGGTCCCGGGATGCAGCTTGCCGCGGACTATGCCGACTTGCAGTTCTCGACGCGGCGCACCTTGCCGAGCATGCAGCAGCATCGCGCGGCGCTCGACCAGAAGCTCGCGAGCGCCGGGCGCAGCCCGCGCGACATCGGCATCTTGTGGTCGGTCCGAGTGCAAGTCGCCGATTCGGAGGCCGCGGCGCAGGAGATGGAGCGGCGCTACCTCGCAGCAATCCCGCCGCAGGCGGGCCTGGTCGAGATGTCGGCGCAGTACAACGTGGATTTTTCGGCCGCGAAGCCCGGCATGCGGCTTGCCGATTTTGCTGATGCCGTCGCCGAGCAGAAGGGCAACCTTGGAAGCTTCGAAGAGCTGCTCAAGACCGTCGATCCGAAGCGGACCGTCGAAGAGTTCGGCCGCCGTTTCCTACTCGACCGCATCCTCGCCGTGTCCGGCCCGCCGAAGGCGATCGTCGACCGGCTCGAGGAGCTTCACGTCGGGACCGGCGCGAATGGCGGCTTTATTCTCGGCCGTGGCTTTTCGGCCATGGACAATATTCGCGAGTTCGTCGAGTTCGTGGTACCGGAGTTGCAGCGGCGCGGCTTGTCCAAGACAAAGTATGCCGGACCGACGCTGCGCGACAACCTGAACGGCTGAGGCGAGCGTGATTGAATGAGCACTCCTGAAGGCAGCGCCCCCGGCAAGACCATCGATGCCAAGGCATTCTGGCGCGCGATCGGCAATCGCGCGACGGGCAGCACCGTGGTGACGGCGCGCGGGCCCGACGGCCCCGCGGGCTTCCTCGGACTTTCGGCAACGCACGTCTGCGCCGACCCGCCGCTGATGCTGGTCTCAATCGACAAACGAACCTCGGCACTCGCGGCGATCGTTGCGAGCCTTCACTTCGCGCTCAGCTTTCTGCCCAGCGAGGCTCAGGACATCGCCGACATGTTCGGCGGCAAGGCTGAGCGCAAAGGGGCCGATCGCTTTGAGCCCGGCAAATGGGGAACGCTGACCACGGGAGCGCCGGTGCTCATGTCCGCGGTCGGGGCCATCGACTGCACGCTTGAAGAGGCGATCGAACGTCACGGCGTCGTCATCGCCATCGGCCGCGTCGTCGATGTGCTCGATGGCAGCGCCGCCGCGCCTCTGGTCCACTTCCGCGGTCGCTATTTGGCTTAGCCCGGCAATGGTGCTCAATTTTTAAGCAATCTGTAGGGCGCAATAGCGAAGCGTGTTGCGCCGTCTCGATTCCCGGCGGCGCAATACGCTTTGCTATTGCTCCCTACAGCAAAATTCACCGCCACGCCCCGTCGGGGCTGTTCCCTTGGGCCCACGACTTGCATAGACAAGCGCGTTCCCGACTCCCAGGCTGGTACCGCGCGGCCACCGCGGTCGCCGCGCCGCGAGCTTAGCCGTCACAAGGGCGTTTCATGTCGATTCTTGTCGGCCTCCACCACGTCACCAGCTATCGCTACGACCGCCCCATCAGTCTCGGCCCGCAGGTGATCCGGCTGCGCCCGGCGCCCCATTGCCGCACGCCCATCAAAAGCTACTCGCTCAAAGTGCTGCCGACCGAGCATTTCGTGAACTGGCAGCAGGACCCGCACGGCAACTGGATCGCGCGCTACGTCTTCCCGGAAAAGACCAATGAATTTTCGGTGGCGGTCGATTTCGTTGCCGACATGCAGGTGATCAACCCGTTCGACTTTTTCGTCGAGCCTTATGCCTTCGCGTTTCCGTTCACGATTCCCGATGATCTGCGCCACGACCTTGCGGCGTTCCTCGAGCCGGAGCCGGCAGGCCCCTTGCTCAAGACCTATCTTGCCGAAATGCCGCGGCAACACCCCAGCACGGTGGACTATCTCGTCGCCCTCAACGGCGACCTCAACCGCCGCATCCGCTACGTCACGCGCATGGAGCCCGGCGTGCAGACACCCGACGAGACCCTCGAGTTGGGCTCCGGCTCCTGTCGGGACTCCGGTTGGCTCCTGGTCCAGATCCTACGCCACATCGGCATGCCGGCGCGGTTCGTGTCCGGATATCTCATCCAGCTGCGTCCCGATGTGAAGGCGCTCGACGGTCCCGCCGGCACCGACCACGACTTCACCGACCTGCATGCCTGGACCGAGGTCTACATTCCCGGCGCCGGCTGGGTCGGCCTTGATCCGACCTCGGGCCTTATGTGCGGGGAAGGACATCTCGCGGTCGCGGCGACGCCGCATTACCGCACGGCGGCGCCGATTTCCGGCGGCGTCGAGCCGGCCGAGGTGGACTTCTCATTCGCCATGCGCGTATCGCGCATTGCCGAGGCGCCGCGCGTCACCTACCCGTTCTCCGATGCGGCGTGGGCGGCTCTCGATGCGCTCGGCGAAAAAGTCGACGCCGATCTCGTCGCCCAAGACGTGCGCCTCACCATGGGTGGCGAGCCGACCTTCGTGTCGATCGACGATTACCAATCAGCGGAGTGGAATACGGACGCGCTCGGGCCGACCAAGCGGACCCGCGCCGACGACCTCATCCGTAGGCTGCGCACGCGCTTCGCACCAGGCGGCTTCCTGCATTACAGCCAGGGCAAGTGGTATCCCGGCGAGCCGTTGCCGCGCTGGGCCTTCGCGCTCTATTGGCGCAAGGATGGCCTGCCGATCTGGAATGACGAGAGCCTGATCGCGCTCGAAGGCCGCGACTATGGGCCGAGTGCCGAGCAGGCGAAGCGCTTCGCCGAAGGCGTGGCGCTCCGGCTCGGCATCGGCCGCGATTTCATAATGCCGGCTTACGAGGATCCGGTGCGGCGGATGCTCGACGAAGCCAATCTTCCCGACAACATCGACCCGCGCGATCCGCGGCTCGAAGACGCGGCCGAGCGCGGGCGCATGATGCGCGAGTTTGAACGCGCAATGACTGCGCCGACCGGTTTCGTTCTGCCGGTGCAGCCGGCGAACGCTCTTGCCTCGCGGGCGAGCTGGTTCAGCGAACGCTGGCCGCTGCGGCGGCGGCACTTGTTCCTGATCCCGGGCGATTCGCCGATCGGCTTCCGCCTGCCGCTCGAATTCGCTGCCCCATCTGCGTCCGTCCGAGCAGCCCGTCACCGGTCCGCTCGATCCGTTCGTGCCACGCGAGCCGCTGCCCAATCCGGAAATCTTGTTCCAGCGCGTGCGCGACCGCTTTGTCGAGGCCGAAGCCAAGGAGACGCAGAGCGAGGCCGAGAGGCACGTCGACGAGATCAGGCGCCGCGAACTGGAGCGTGCCCGCGCGGCAATCCCGGTACGTACGGCGCTCACGGTCGAGGCGCGAAACGGCCGGCTGTGCGTGTTCATGCCGCCGATGGAACGCCTCGAAGACTATCTCGAGCTGCTCTCGGCAGTCGAAGCGACGGCCGCCGACATGAGAATTCCGGTGCACGTGGAGGGCTATCCGCTGCCGTCCGACCCGCGCACCCACCACATCAAGGTCACGCCCGATCCCGGCGTGATCGAGGTCAACATCCACCCGTCTGAACGCTGGCGCGACGCCGTCGCCGTCACCAAGGGACTCTACGAAGACGCGCGGCTCGCGCGGCTCGGTACCGACAAATTCATGATCGACGGCCGCCACACCGGCACCGGCGGCGGCAACCACGTGGTGCTCGGCGGTCCGACCGCGCCCGATAGTCCGTTCCTGCGCCGGCCCGATCTGCTCAAGAGCATCGTGCTCTACTGGAATCGGCGGCCGGCGCTCTCGTACCTGTTCTCCGGCCTGTTCATCGGTCCGACGAGCCAGGCACCGCGCATGGACGAAGCGCGGCAGGACATGCTGCACGAATGCGAGATTGCGCTCGGCCTCGTGGCGGGGAAAGGCGTGGCGCCGCCACCGCCCTGGCTCGTCGACCGTTTGTTCCGCAATCTCCTGGTCGATGTCACCGGAAACACGCACCGCGCCGAAATTTGCATCGACAAGCTCTATTCGCCGGATGGCCCCGCCGGTCGCCATGGCCTCGTCGAATTCCGCTCCTTCGAGATGCCGCCTGACGCCCGCATGAGCCTTGCCCAGCAGCTGTTGCTGCGGGCGCTGGTTGCGTGGTTCTGGCGCGAGCCGCTTGCCGGCACGATGGTACGCTGGGGCACGGCGCTGCACGACCGCTTCATGCTGGAGCATTTCGTGTGGCAGGACTTCCTCGACCTTCTGGACGAACTCGGACGCGAAGGCTACCACTTCGATCCGACGTGGTTCGATGCCCAGCGCCAGTTTCGTTTCCCGCTCTACGGCGAGGTCACGCACGGCGGCGTTCGCCTCGAGCTGCGCCACGCGCTCGAGCCGTGGTACGTGCTCGGCGAGGAACCGCAACAAGGCGCGACCGTGCGCTTCGTCGATTCCACGGTGGAGCGATTGCAGGTCAAGGTCGAAGGCCTCACGCCCGATCGCCACGTCATGACCTGCAATGGCCGCCGCATGCCGCTGACCGCGACCGGCCGCCCGGGCGAATTCGTTGCCGGCGTGCGCTTCAAGGCGTGGTCGCTGCCGTCAGCGCTCCACCCGACGGTACCGGTGCATGCGCCGCTCACCTTCGACATTCTCGACCGCTGGAGCCACCGCTCTCTCGGCGGCTGCGTCTATCACGTCGCCCATCCCGGCGGCCGCAACTACGAGACCTTCCCGGTCAATTCGTATGAGGCGGAGGCGCGCCGCCGCGCCCGCTTCCAGGACCACGGCCACACGCCGGGCTTCGTAACGAGCATTCCGGGGGAGGAGCGCTCGACCGAGTATCCGGCGACGCTCGATCTGCGGCGATAGGAGAATTGCGTCTCTGACGCGCAATCGCTGCCGCGTTGGGTGGGCACGCGCGGACGTAGTCCGCGCGTGCCCACAGCGGCCTCGATGGTGGGCGCGGCGGATCGAAAGTCTGGGTAAAATCGCGATGCTTCGGCCGCCTTTGCCCACCCTACCGCGTGTGTTCTTCTCCTACCACCCGCAGCCGCAGGCTCCCGATTAGTTCGGCGCGCGCTGCTTCGGCCTCCTCGATGGCGGTTGCGGTGAGCTTGGCCGTCGCGGTGTTCGATCCGAACACGACGATGCCGCCGATGACGGCAGCGATCGACGCGACCATGGCGGCCGGGTTGAAGGCGACGATGCCAAGCAAGGCTACGATCATCCATAGGGCGCCGGCCGTCATCGCGATGCGCGCCGCCAGAATCATCTTGCGACACCGTTCCGCGGTCGCCGCCAGTTCCTCGATTTTTTCCTCGATGCGCGTAATCTCGGCCCGAGGATCGCCATCCTCGAGCGGGAATTCGTCGGCAATGTCGGTGCCGGCTGTCATCGCACTGTCACTCTCACAGGTCGGGCGATTATATCAGACGAGCGCCGTCGCGGATTTGTGGCCCGTATTTCGCATAACGGGTCTTTGACAAGGACCGCCCCCTACCTAGACGCCGCGCTACCGCATATTCTTCATCCGTCATGTCCGCCCTCCTTGATTCGGCCCCCGGCGAGGCTGCCGACGTCATCGCCCAATTGCTGGCGGACTACCGCCCCTTGCCGGGCGTCTACGACGAAATGATGAGCGACGACGGGGCGGTGCGTGCGCACTGGCATGAATTGCTGGGCGGGCTTGCAGCCCTCGGCCGCGAGGAGCTTGGCCGGCGGTTCGCGGCCACCGAACGCTATCTGCGCGAATCCGGCGTGTTCTATCGCGTCTACGAGGATGAGGAAGGCGTCGAGCGCGGCTGGCCGCTGACGCCCATCCCGCTCGTCATCGAGCCCGCCGAATGGACGCATTTGCAGGCGGCGCTCACCGAGCGTGCTCACCTGATCGAAGCGGTGATCGCTGATATCTACGGCGACAAGAAGCTGTTTCGCGAGAACCGGCTGCCCGGCGCCTTCGTGGCCGGTAGCTCCGAGTTCATGCGCCCGCTGGTCGATGTCCCGCCGCCGGGCGGCGCGCATCTGCGCTTTTACGCCGTCGATATCGCGCGCGGCCCCGATGGCCGGTGGTGGGTGCTGCGCGACCGCACCCAGGCTCCGTCGGGCGCCGGCTATGCGCTGGAAAACCGGCTCGCGGTGACCCACGGGATATCGGACGTCTATCGCCACCTGCGTGTTTACCGGCACGCGCCATTCTTCCAGGACCTGCAGGCGGAGCTTTCCAGCCTCAACAAGCAGGACGATTCGCGCGTCTGCGTGCTGACGCCCGGACCGATGAACGAGACTTATTTCGAGCACGCCTATCTCGCACGCTATCTTGGGTTCCTCCTCGTCGAGGGTGAGGATTTGACGGTGCGGGACAACGGCGTCTTCATCCGCACCGTTTCGGGTCTGAAGCGCACCGAGGTGCTGCTGCGTCGCCTTGATGCGGACTTTGCCGATCCGCTGGAGCTCAACGCGCGCTCGCGCCTCGGCGTGCCGGGCCTCGTCCAGGCGGTGCGGGAGGGCAAGGTGGTGATGGCGAACGGCCTCGGCAGCGGCGTTGCCGAGGCGCGCGGGATGCTGGCGTTCCTGCCGGCGCTTGCGAAGTCCATTCTCGGGCGCGATCTCGCGATGCCCAACATCGCCACCTGGTGGCTTGGCGACGCCGCGGTGCGCGAGGCGATGACCAGGCACATCGACGAGATGGTGGTCGCCTCTGCGTTCAACGACGATCTGCCGAGCGAAATTCTCGGTGACGGCGTCATCGGCGCCGATCTTGGGCCGCGGCGACGACGTCGGATCCTGCAGGGGATCGAGGAGCGCGGCGTCGACGTGGTGCTGCAGGAAGCGGTGCGGCTCTCGACCATGCCGGTCTGGCGCGACGGCAAGCTCGAACCGCGGCCCTTCATCCTGCGGGTGTTCCTGTCGAAGCACGGCAGCGGCTGGTCGGTGATGCCGGGCGGTTTCGTACGCATCGGCGATCCAGACGACATTTACGCCATCAGCCTGCAACGCGGCGCGCTTACCGCCGACGTCTGGATTCCGTCCAAGGCGGCTTTCGTCGAAACGACGCTCCTGCCGACGCCCGACAGCGTCCAGATCAAACGCGCGTCCGGCAC
This sequence comes from uncultured Alphaproteobacteria bacterium, assembly GCA_963787675.1. Taxonomy (GTDB): domain Bacteria; phylum Pseudomonadota; class Alphaproteobacteria; order Rhizobiales; family Xanthobacteraceae; genus JAJPKK01. The sequence goes on from CAWBDV010000007.1 coordinate 563,644, forward strand.
GCTGCCGAGTCGCGCCGCCGACAATCTGTTCTGGCTCGGCCGCTACGTCGAGCGCACCGAGGCGACGCTGCGCCTCGTGCGCGCGCTGCTCGCGCGCATGATGGAGAGCGATCCCTCGCCGCAAGATATCGAGGCAATCACGTCGCTTGTGCTCTCGTGGGAGGCGGTGCCGGAGGACCTGCCGGTATCGCGGCCGGTCGCGATCGCGCGCGCGGCTTTGTTGCGCGGCGATCATTTCGGATCGGTGCCATCGCTTGCGAACGCGGCGCGCAACGCCGGCTCGGTCATTCGCGACCGGCTGTCGCCGGACACGTGGCAGACATTGACCCGCCTTGTCGCGACCTGCGAAGCGCCGCTCGGCGGCTCCGATTTCGAGGCCGCGATGTCGGAGCGCGTCGAGGCCGCGCTGCGGATCATCGCCTCGTTCTCAGGGCTAGCCCAGGAGAACATGACGCGGCTCGGCGGCTGGCGTTTTCTTGAACTCGGTCGCCGCATCGAACGCGGCATCGCGACCTGCCGGTTCGTGCGCCAGTTCGGCGCGCGGCTCGGGCGCAGCCTCGATACGCTGCTCGAGTTGTGCGATAGCCGGATCACCTATCGGCAACGTTATTTCATGGTGCCGGCGCGGGCGCCGGTGGTCGATCTGACCCTGCTCGATCCATCCAATCCGCGCTCGGTCGCCTTCCAGTTCGACCAGATCGAGGAGCATCTCAACGCGCTTCCCAACATGCGGCCCGATGGCCGGCTGTCGCTGCCGCGCCAGATTTCCATGGCGACCGTCACGAAACTTCGCACGACTGATGCTGCCCGGGTCGACGACGCGCTGATTATGACGATCGAGACCGCGCTGATGCATCTCTCCGAGGTGATTTCGAGCGACTACCTCGGCCGCAACGAGACGGTTGAGACGCGCGAGGAGCTGCCGGCATGATCTACGACGTGCGGCAAACCACGACCTACGTCTACGATAGCGCCGTAACCCGGGCACGACACGTGCTGCGTCTGGTCCCGGTAGCGCGCGAACGCCTGCGCATCACCGCCGCGATGCTCGACGTCGATCCCGCGCCGACGCAGCGACGCGAAGCGACCGATTTTTTCCGCAACCGCACCACGGTGATCGAGCTCGAGGAGCCGCACGAACAGCTCACCGTGAAACTTGCAGCGCGGCTTGCCGTTTTGCCGGTCGACGCGATCGACATGGATTCGACCCCGTCGTGGGAGACGATCCGTGCCGAGACTTACGCGAGCGAGAACATCGGCCCCGATTCGCCGGTGCATTTCATTTATCCCAGCCGTCAGGTCCCCCTCGATCCCGAAATCCGCGATTATGCGGGCGAGAGTTTCGCGCCGGGCCGGGCGATACTGGCCGGTGCCGACGATCTGATGCGGCGGATCAAGCGCGACTTCACCTATGAAGCCGGCGTTACCACGGTGACAACGACGCCCGCAATGTCGTTCGCGCTGCGGCGCGGCGTTTGCCAGGACTTCGCCCACATCATGATCTCCGGCCTGCGCGGGCTCGGCATTCCCGCGGCCTACGTCAGCGGTTATTTGCGCACGGTGCCGCGCGCGGGCTCGGCGCGATTGGAGGGCGCCGACGCCATGCATGCGTGGGTCATGGTGTGGTGCGGCGCCGCTGCCGGATGGTGGGGCCTCGATCCGACCAACGCGCTGATCGCGAGCGAAGATCACGTGACCCTCGCGGTCGGCCGCGATTATGCTGACGTCGCTCCGATCGACGGTGTCATGCTGGCCTCCGGGCACCAGAAGTTGAGCACCGCCGTCGACGTCATTCCGATCGAGGGATGAGCGTTTTGCACCTCGTAGCCCGGATGAAGCGCAGCGCAATCCGGGGACTATCGTGCCAATTGGCAAAGCCTCTCCCGGATTTCGCTGCGCTCCATCCGGGCTACAAACTACAAACGTCCCGTGCAGCGGTCTTTTCCAGATTCGATCGGCTACGCTTCTCCGATCAGTTCGCGCCGGCGGAGATCAAGTTCAGCTGCGTAGCGGCGCAACGCGTGGGATTCGCTCAACAGGCCCAGCACCCGGCGCGACGCCGGCAAGTCAACGACGGCGAGCACTTCCGCCTCGGTGCGGTCGAACACCGCCAGCGCCTCCCGCAGGTTCATGCTCGGCGTCAGCATGTCGTCGCGATGGCGTAGGATTTGAAACAAGAACGCGCTGTCGCTCAGCTCGGCCGCATGAGCCTCAGCGACCATGACGAGACCCGCGTAGCGGCCCTCGGGGTCGGTCGCCACCACTTGCCCCGCCGATCCCGGTGGAAATACTTCGCGGAACGCTGCCACCGTGGTCTCGGCGCGAACGCTGGGCACATCGCGGCGCATCATTCGTCCGACGGTGAGATCGCGGATCCAGCCGACGTCAGCGGCGCTGCGGATGGTTTCGCCGCGCAGATGAAAGCGCCACGTTGCGAATGAATAGCCGAACAGCTCCCGCGTTATTTGCGCCGACACGATCACCGCGACCATCACGGCGGCCGTGAGCCACAGATTCCCGGTCATTTCGAGGGCGACAAAGATCATCGTGAGCGGCCCGCCGATGACCGAGGCAGACAACGCGCCCATGCCGATCACGGCATATATGTTCGGATCGAAATAATAGCTCGGCGACACCATGTTGATGATGGTCGCAAACAGCTGGCCGGCCGTTGCGCCGAGCAGCAGTGAGGCGAAGAACAGGCCACCCCGGAAGCCCGCGCCCAGCGACACGATCGACGCCAGCGCTTTGAGCAGCAGGATCGTCGCGACCCGCATCAGGGGAAGGTCGAGCAGGCCGGCGAGGTAGAGCGCCCCGTGGCCGGACGACATGACCTCCGGCGAGACCAGCGCCATCGATCCCACGACCACGCCACCGAGAGCGGCGCGCAATGCCGGATGCTTGATGCGGAGCATGACGGATTCGCACAGCGCGACGCCGCGCATGATGGCGATGCCGAACAACGCCACCAAGAAGCCCAGCAGCGCGGCGACCGCGATGTCACGGCCTGTGATTGTCCCGATCTGCGGCACTACGATGCCGAGGTGGTCAGGCTCGAGCGCGCTGGAGATCAGGTAGCCGAGCAAGGCGGCGATCGCGACCGGCGCGAGGCTCGTTACCGAATAGTTGCCGATGACGAGTTCGAACGCATAGAACGCGCCGGCAAGCGGGGCTCCGAACGCGCCGGCGATGCCCCCGGCGGCGCCGCAGCCGACCAGTATCCGCAGGTCCGCGCGGCGCAAGCGGAATGCGCGGCCGATACGCGAGGCGATGCCGCTTGCAAGCTGCGTGTAACCGGCCTCAAGGCCGACCGATGCGCCGACACCGCTCGACCACACGGTCTGCGCCGCGACGATGATGCTGCCGGTGAGCGACATGCGCCCGCCGTGAAGGGCATTGGCTTCGATCGGATCGATTTCCCGGTTCGGACGACGGCTCGCAATCGCCAGCGCCGCGAAGCCGAGCACGATGCCGCCCAGCGTCGGCACGAGGAGCGCCGGTCCCGGATCGAGCGACGTAACCGAGGAGAGGTGCTCGCCGAACCGCAATCCGAACAGCAAACTATGAAGGAGATCGACGCCCGCCGACATCATCGCCGTGGTGACGCCTGCCGTGGCCCCCACCAACGCGCCGAGAATGACGAGGCTTGATTCGCGGGCGCGCACGAATGCGCGCAGCCGGTTCGGGACCTCGAATTCGACCAGCAGATTTTTCAACGCACTGCTGCCTCAATGGCGACGGCGCAAATCGCAGCCGCTGACACGACGAACCTTACGCTCCGCGCAAACCGTCATCAACGCGAGACGCCAGGACGCGGCCATTCAACAGAAGTTATCTGAATAAACGGTGCAGACCGTCATTGTGAACCGGCTACGCTCAAGCGGCGCGTTCCATGTCTTACGACCCGGACGTGCCGCCGGCATGACAGGGGCTGTTAAGACACGGCCGCGCCCGATCCGGCGCCGTCATGGGACTCCGCGATCACATTCCAGACGTGGTCGACGATCGCCTGAAATTTCGGGCTGCGTTTCTCCTGCAGGGTGCGCGGACGGGGCAGGTCGACGTCGACCGTGCACGTCAGGCGGCCGGGGCGGGAGCTGAACACGGCGATGCGATCGGCTAGCAGGACGGCTTCGTCAATTTGGTGCGTGATGAACAACACGGTCTTGCGCGTTTCGGCGACGATGCGAAGCAATTCCTGCTGCATCGCTTCGCGCGTCAGCGCATCGAGCGAGGCGAAGGGTTCATCCATCAACAAGATGTCCGGTTCGATGTTGATGGCGCGGGCAAGGTTGACGCGCTGGCGCATGCCGCCCGAAAGTTCATGCGGGTAATGGCTTTCGAAGCCGCCGAGGCCGACCAGCGAGATGATCGCGCGGGCTGCGCGGGCCGCCATCGCGCGCGGGGTGCCGCGCAGTTCGTTGCCGAAGGTTACGTTGCGCAGCACCGTGCGCCACGGAAACAACAAATCGTGCTGGAAGACGAAGCCGCGATCGGGCCCGGGTCCGGTCAGCGGCTGGCCGGACAGCAGAATGGTGCCGCCGCTTGGTGTGTCGAGGCCCTGGACGATGCGCAGCAAGGTTGTCTTGCCGCAGCCACTCGGCCCGACGATGGCGAAGAACTCGCCGGCCCGCACGTCGAAGCTCACATCATCGAACACCAGGAGCTGATCGTCGCGGCGACGAAAGACTTTGCTCAGCCCAGCGACACGCAACTTGATGTCAGGCTCCTGCGGCTCTCGCGCGGTCATGGCCATGTCAGCCTTCCGCCACGGCAGGCTTCCAGCGAACCAAGCCGCGCTCGAGCTTCTGGACGAGCCAGGTGAGGAACACGCCGGCGGCCGCAAGGCAAAGGACCGCGGAGAACAGGGTCGGCACGTCGAAGGTTTGGCCGGATACGAAGATGAGGTAGCCGAGCCCCGCATTGGCGCCGAACAATTCGCCCACAACCACGCCGACGATCGCGCGGCCGATCGCGAGCCTGATCCCGGTGAGAACAAACGGCAGCGCCGCCGGGATCATCACCTTGCCCACGATCTGGTGCTGGCGGCCCCCAAAAGCGCGGGCCACCTCCAAATAGTGGGCATCGACGTTACGGACGCCGGATGCCGTCGAGATCACGATCGGGAAAACCGAGATCAGAAACACGACCGCGATCTTCGAGCCGATCCCGATTCCGAGCCACAAGATCAGCAGCGGCGCGATCGCCACCAGGGGCGTCGCATAGAGTGCGTTGAGATAGACCTCGCTGTAGTCTGCGACGGTGGTGCTTGCGCCGATCAGAACGCCGAACACGATGCCGACCGCCGCCGCGAGAAGCATGCCGTAGAATATCGCCGTGAAGCTTGCGGCGAAGTGGTGCTGCAACTCACCTTTGCGCGCGAGATCGACCGTTGCCGCGATGACATCGGACAGCGGCACGAAGAACAGCTTGTTGGTCAGCACGTAGCGGCCGAGCAGCTCCCACGAGATCAAAACGATCGCAAGCGAGATCAGCGGCCGCCAGAACCGCGGCCGGCTCACGAAGCGCAAGACAGCTGCCGCAAACGAAGGCCGGCTCGCCGCGGAGCGTCGATCAGTCGCGGTCTGAGGCCGCCCCTCAGCGATCCCCGGCGCGGTCATCACACAGTCGCGTTCGCAGGAGAATTGGCAGCCACGCGTGAGAAGCGCGAACATCCTGCCGCGTCGGTGCGGCTCGTCTCGAATACACAGGTGACGTTCACAACGGGCTCCCGACAGGGGCGAGTCTACGTCGCCCGCAGACCCGTCAGGACTATTTCAGCCGGCCGCCGCGAATGTCAAACGGCCGACACCGGGCGCGGCGCAGTGACGCCCCGTGATCGCAGAGCGAGAACCGCGAAAAAATTGCGCGGATCCGTCCACGTTGCCGCGCTCGTCCAGCCGGCGGCGCTCGCATGACTGAGGAACGCTTCGAGCGTGTACTTGTAACTGTTCTCGGTATGGATCGTTTCGCCGCGACGAAACTCGATCGTCTTGCCGCCGACGTGCACCTTCTGCCGCGACTTGCTGACAAGATGCATCTCGATGCGCCGCCGGTCCTGATTGTAAAAGGCACGGTGACAGAACTTGGCCGCGTCGAAGTCGCCGCCGAGTTCGCGATTGATGCGCGTCAGCAGGTTGAGGTTGAACGCGGCGGTAACGCCCGCTCGGTCGTTATAGGCGAGCGTCAGCACCTCGGGATCCTTCACGAGATCGATGCCGATGATGAACAGGGCACCCGGTCCCAGGATCGCGGCCGCGTGATGCAGCAGCGCATTGGCCTCGTGCGGCTCGAAGTTGCCGATGGTCGAGCCCGGAAAGAAGCCGACGCGGGGGCGTGTTCCGATTGCCGCGGGGAGCGCGAACGGTTGCGTGAAATCGGCCTCGACCGGGAGCACGAGCAAGTTCGGCCGGTCTTCTCGTAGCCGTGCCGCCGTGCCGGCGAGGAAATCGCCCGAAATATCAACCGGCACATAGGCTGAAATCTGCGGCGCAGCGTCAAGGAGGATCCGCGTCTTTGCCGCCGAGCCGGCACCGAATTCGATCACCGCGGCGTCGGGCGGGACGAGCGCTGCAATCGCAGCAGCGTAGGTCTTGAGGATGCTGATCTCGGTGCGCGTCGGATAGTATTCCGTGAGCGTCGTGATCTCTTCGAACAGCTCCGAGCCGCGCTCGTCGTAGAAATATTTTGGCGGCACGCCCTTCGGAACCGTCGTCAATCCCGTCAGCACGTCGGTCGCAAAATTCCGGGTGCTCTCCGCGTCATCGAAGATGCGCGGCTTGCGGACATAGACGTTCATGCGCTTTCTCCGATCGACAGGGGTTGCAGCTTGTGAAGCGCTTAAGCGGGGAAATCGGCGAGGCGGAGCCCGGTGAACTGCCATCGGGCGGTGGGGTAGAAGAAGTTGCGGTAGCTTACGCGGACGTGTCCCGGAGGCGTCGCATGCGAAGAGCCGCGCAGCACCATCTGGTTGACCATGAACTTGCCGTTGTACTCGCCGAGCGCGCCCTCAGGAGCGCGGTAGCCCGGGTACGGAGAATAAGAGCTGCGGGTCCACTGCCACACGATACCGAACGCATCCTTCAACTCGCCAGCACGCGCCGCTACTTCCCACTCGGTTTCGCTCGGCAGATGCTTTCCGGACCAGCGCGCGAACGCGTCGGCCTCGTAATAACTCACATGACAGACCGGCAGTTCCTCGTTCAACGGATGAAGGCCGGCGAGGGTAAAGCAATGCCAGGCGCCATCGATGTTGCGCCAATGGCCGGGTGCCTCCCAGCCGTCCGCGGCAACCGTAGCCCAGCCGTCCGAAAGCCAGAGTTCAGGACGGCGATACCCGCCGTCCGTCATGAAAGCGAGCCACTCGCCGTTCGTTACAAGCTGGCGAGAAATCCGGACCGGACCTACCAGCGCGCGGTGGGCAGGGGTCTCGTTGTCGAAACAGAAGCCGCTCGACTGGTAGCCGACCGTGTGAATGCCCTCAGGCAGCGTGCAATCGCCATCGCCGTCCTGTGCGCTATGCGGCCAGCGCCATGTCTCATCGTAAGCGGGCGCCGTCGGATTTTCCGAAAACGCGTGCAGGATGTCGGTCAGCATCAGTTCCTGGTGCTGTTGTTCGTGATGAAGCCCAAGTTCGAGGACGGGGGTCAATCGGGCGAGAACGTCAGGCGCGGCCTGACTGAGGAGCGCTTCGATCGCGGCGTCGACATGGGCGCGATAGCGCTCGACCTCTGCGGCGCAGGGCCTCGTCACGAGACCGCGTTTTGGCCGAAAGTGGCGCGGGCCGGCCGCGACATAGTAGGAGTTGAAGAGGAAGGCGAAGCGTTCATCGTAGCGTCGGTAGTCGCGTGCGTGTGGCGTCAATGCGAATTGCTCGAAGAACCACGTGGTATGCGCCCGATGCCACTTGATCGGACTGGCGTCCGGCATCGATTGGACGACCTGGTCCTCCGGTGTCAGCGGGGCGGCGCGCGCTTCGGTCTCACTGCGCACGGCACGATAGGCTCGGAGCCAAGCCTGCCCAACGTTCCCGGTCTGATGATCCGGCCACAAGGCGTGATGAGCCGCCACAGCGTCCGGAGCATTGGATTTGGCCGCGCGGAGGGGTGTCATGCGGGCACATTCGTAGTGACGGATTTCGAATCTTGGGGAAGCCCGCCGGGGCCGCCGACGAAAGACGGGTAGCAACAGCCTTGACGCGGCGCGCGCTTTGCGTCGGCTTTCCGACGTTCGTTCCGCCGGGACATTGCAGGCTGGAGCATGATCGAGGTGCCCCCGAAAGCCATCGAAACCGCGCTCCGTTGAACTAGCGCAGAGTTTCGAAAAGTTGCAAACTTCTCAAGTAACATCATGCGCTAAAAATCAAATCAACACCGGCGCCATTCGTCCAAACTAAAGTTCAAGGCGCCCGGTTCCGTCAAATAAGTGCATGCCCGCTTTTTTGCAATCCCTCCAAAATGCCCCCATGGACGCTGCCGTCTCCGCTCCGCCACCCCTCAATCATGCGCAGGCTCAGCGGATCGTCTTCGGCGTGCTGCTGCCGGTCTTTCTCGGCTCGCTCGATTCCACGATCCTCGCGAGCGCGCTCCCGACCATCGGTCGCGACCTCGGCGACGTGCATCTCCTGCCGTGGCTGATCACCGCCTATCTCGTCGCTTCGACGGCGGTGACCCCGCTCTACGGCAAGATCAGCGACATCATCGGCCGCCGGGTCACGTTGATGGCGGCGATCTCGATATACATCATCGGCTCGCTCTGCTGCGCGCTTGCGCCGAGCCTTCTGTTGCTGATCGTGGCTCGGGTGATCCACGGCATCGGCGGCGGCGGCCTCACCTCGATGGGCATGGTGGTGCTCGGCGACCTGGCAGCACCGAAGGACCGCGGGCGCTATTACGCGTACTTCTCGTTGACCTATACGACATCAGGCGCATGCGGCCCGGCGCTTGGCGGATTCATCGCACAATATGTGCACTGGTCGGCGATCTTCTGGCTCAATATCCCGCTTGGCCTCATTGCGCTTGCCATCACGTCAGCGCGGCTGCGCCTGCTCCCGCGTTTCGACCGGCCGCATCGTCTCGACTTGATCGGCGCCGCCTCGATCATGGCGGCGAGCATCGCCTTCATGATGGCGCTGACTCTCGGCGGCAAGCAATATCCTTGGACTTCGCCGCCGATCCTCGCGCTGTTTGCGATGTCCCTTGCGATCGGCAGCCTGTTCGTCATCCGGCTTCTCAAGGCGCCCGAACCGCTGATCCCGATCTCCATCCTGGCGGACCCGGTGGCGCGTTGCGCGCTCACGCTCAACACGTTCGCCTGGGCCCCGATCATCGCCCTGAACATCTTCATGCCCATGTACCTGCAGAGCGCGCTCGGACTCTCGGCCAGCACGGCCGGACTTTGTCTGATGGTGGTGATGGTTACGGTGAACGCGAGCGCAGGATTCACCGGGCAGTGGATCGGCCGTGCGCGCCATTACAAGCGCCTGCCGATGTTGGGCCTCGTTATCGCGATCGCAACTCTCGTCACCATGGGATTTGCGACGAAGTCGCTGACCGCCGGGCCGGTCGAGGGCCTGCTCGCCATGCTGGGGCTTGGCTTCGGTCCGGCAGCCCCGCTCGCCATGGTAGCGCTACAGAACACGGTCGCCGCGCATCATCTCGGCAGCGCCGTCGGCACGCTCGCTTTCATGCGCAACCTCTACGCCACCATGTTGGTTTCGCTCTTCGGCGCCATTGTCCTCGCCGGCACCGACCTCACGTCGGCCCCGGGTCCGGCCGCAGCCGCAATCCCGGTCGAGGGGTTCAGCCGCGTCTTTTTCGTTGCCGCGCTCAGTATGGTGATATCCCTCGCCGCACTGCTGCTCATGGAGGAAAAGCCGCTGCGCACCAGCCAGGCTGCCGAGACCGCCACAGCGGCGTGATGTACGGCGTTGCATCGTCGCAATGTATTGCTATGGTTCCGCTCGCATCCAGACAAAACGGGAGATTCGCATGAGGGGTACGAATAACTCTGCTTTGCCTGCGTTCGTGGCGCTTGCGCTGGGCACGCTCGCTGCGACTCCGGCTTTCGCAGCCGATCCCAAAGGGACATGGCTGACCGAGCCGGGAAGTTCGCGCATCCGCATCGCGGACTGCGGCGGCGCGCTCTGCGGCAACATCGTTTGGCTGCGTGAACCGAACGATGCGGCAACTCGTCAGCCGCTGCTCGACAAGAACAACGCCGACGCCACGAAGCGCGGCCGACCGCTGATGGGCGTCACCATCGTCATCGGAATGAAGCCATCGGGCGCGCACAAATGGTCGGGCCAAGTCTACAACGCCGAAGACGGCAAGACGTACACCGGCCACATCACCATGCAGGGTACGAATGCGCTCAAGCTCGAGGGCTGTGCACTCGGCGGATGGGTTTGCAAATCGCAAACCTGGAGCCGCGTGAATTAGCGGGGCGGTGCGGGTTGGCCGCGCGAGCCCCGTAGGGTGCGCAAAGGCGGCCACGAAATTGCGATCCTCGACGGAAATCCGTTCCGCCGTGCGCAAGCGGTTGAACGGGCGAAGCGTGCAGATGATCGAAGTCGGCCGTAAGGTGCGCACGCTTCGCTTTGCGCACCCTACCAGTCATTTCGCGTTGCGCGCCCTACACGTCGTTCGGCTTCAAAATTCCTCCAACAGCCGCCCGCAGCCGTAGACGCGGTCTTCGATGCCGCAGTGACGCAAGGCGTGCCAATAGGCCACGGCGTTGACGGCGAGCACCGGCTTGCCGAGCCAGCGTTCGGCTTCGGCGGCGACCGCAACTGTCGGCAGCGCAGTGCCGACCTGGAGGAGCGCGTCGACGTCGTCGCCGTCGAGCTCGCGCAGCGCTTTGCGGATGTCGTCGACCGGGACCTGGGCAATCATCCGCGGCGTTTTCACCGCGAGGCCTTTCAGCCGCACCACGTCTATACCGGCTTCCTGCAGATAAGCGCGGACGATCTCATCGCCGCGCGGCTGGTGCGGTGTGAGCACGGCAATGCGCCGCGCACCGAACGCCTTGAGTGCCGCAAGCGCTGCCGTGGAGCCCATGGAAATGCTGACGCCCGCCCGCTGCTCAAGCTCCGCCTTGAGCTTGTCGGCAGCAGCGACCCCGCCCCAGAACGTCTCAAGCGCAATACCGACGATGAGATGGTCGAGGCCCGCGGTCATGATCTGGTCGATCGCGACCGTCATGCCCTCGCGCATCATGGCCATGTGCTCGAAGAAGGCCTGCTCGCTGTTGAGTGGCCGCTCCACGATGGTCGAGCGGCCGGTATGGTTGGTGACGCCGCGCGGCCGCAGCATCTCGCATTCCGGCTGCACGGTGGTGTTGGTGCTCGGCACGACAATGCCGATGCGCTTTCGATATCCGAGCGTGTCAGGCACGCGTCAGCTCCCCTTATTTCATCAAAGATGAGCGACGTTGCCACGTCGCCAAGCGGCTGCGCAACGGCTGCAGCGTCGAAGCTCTGCGCGCCACGCGGTTCAGCGCACCATCAGCACCAGCTTGCCTTGCAAATGACGAGCCTCGCTGACGCGATGGGCCTCGGCGGCGTCGGCGAGCTTATAGGTACGGATCGGCGGCGGGCGCACCGCCCCGGCTTCGAACAGTGTCACCATGCGCTCGAGATGGGCGCGGTCGCGCGCAACCAGCGGGCGCAGCGTCTGCACGTCGCTGCGCGGCGGCTCGAATCCTGGCGGGGTCGGCGCGATCCAGACGAGGCGACCGCCCGGCTTGAGCACGGTGTAGCAGCCCGCACGCACCGCGCCGCCGACCGTGTCAAAGACCACGTCGCAGCCGGAGACCGACTTGGTGAAATCCTCGGCGTTGTAGTCGATTACGCGGTCGGCGCCGAGGCTCTTCACATAAGGATGGTTTCCGGCGCTCGCCGTCGTGATCACGGTGGCACCGATATGCTTGGCGAGCTGGATGGCATATCCCGCGACGCCGCCTGCGCCGCCCTGGATCAGGATAAGCTCGCCGGCTTTGAGGTGGGCAGTATCTTCGAGCGCCCACAGCGCGGTGAGGCTCGTCAGCGCCATGGCGGCTGCCTCGGCATGGCTGAGGCGCGCGGGCTTCTTGGCGACAATGGCGGCCTTGATGGCGATCTTTTCCGCGTAGGCACCCTCGATCCCCTGATCGGTCACGCCAAACACCGCGTCGCCAATGGCAAAATCCGTGACCCCGGCTCCCACCTCGGAGACAAGGCCAGAGAAATCGCGGCCCAGAATGTGGGGAAACTTCACCTGGCTGTAGGTGCTGCTGCCGACGCGCACCTTGTAGTCGGCCGCATTCACGCTGGCCGCATGGATGTCGACCACCACGTCGCCCGGTCCGGCCTTGGGGTCCGGCGCATCGCCATAGCGCAGCATCTCCGGTCCGCCGTGGCCCATCAGCAGCACTGCCTTCATGGATTTTTCCTTCGCCCCAACCAGCAAAATCGTGCCATCCCATAGCACGAGCTTGTCGGGTCAGCAATTCCATGGAGCCGATTTTGTAGGGTGGGCAAAGCGCGGATGTATCCGCGCGTGCCCACGTCGGCGCTCACGGTGGGCACGGCGGACCAGCGGACATCGCCTATAATGATACTCCCCGGCCGCCTTTGCCCACCCTACTTAGTTGCGTTGTCGGCGGTCGCTCGTAGGGTGTGCAAAGCGTAGCGTGCGCACCGTTTGCCGCCAAAGGTGCGCACGCTTCGCTTTGCGCACCCTACAGGACAATGAAAATGAATCTCGCCGAACAGGCGCTCTATCCAGTCGGTCAAACACACAACGGCTCGACAGCATTCTTCACGTCGCGCGGTCCGGTCGCGCGCGACGCATTCGAGCGCGCAGTACTCGCGATTGCCGGCGACCTTGCGGCCCTGGGCATTCGGCCCGGCGATAAGGTGCTGTTGCGGATGACGAACGCGGTGGAATTTGCCGCGGCTTTCCTTGGGACCGTGTGGGCGGGCGCGGTGCCGGTTCTCCAGAATTCCCAGTTCGGGCGGAGCGAAATCGAACACGTCGTCAAACTGTCCCAGCCGAAGGCGATCCTCTACGCATCGACGCCTCCCGATGACGAACCGGCGGCGCAGTTTGCGCCGAGTACCGCGTGCGCGATCGTCACCGGAAGCGGGCTGCGCCTGCCGTCGGGCGCCGCCGTGACGCGGCAGGCTACACACGATGCGCGGCCCTTCGATGCCCAACCGGACGACGTCGCGTTCATCGTGTTCACCTCCGGCACCACGGGAAAGCCAAAAGGGATCGTGCACGCTCACCGTTGGCTCGCGGCGCTCGGCGACAGCAACCGCGCCCGGGTGCCGCCTGAGCCCGCCGACGTGGTGCTCGCGACCGGCGAATGGAGCTTCATCAGCGCGCTCGGGCACAACGTTCTGTTTCCTCTGCGCAACGGAGTTGCCGGCTCGATCATCGAGGACCGCGCCAGCCCCGAGCGCATCCTCGCGGCGATCGCGCGCGACAAGGTCACCGTGCTCCACAGCGTGGCAACGCTTTACAGGCGCATCCTTGCAATTCCCGGCATCGAGAACCGTTACGATCTTTCGTCGCTGCGCGGCGCGAATTCGACCGGCGAGCCGCTGGAAGATTCCATACGCGAGGAATGGGCGCGTCGCGTCGGCTGTCCGATCTGGGAGCACTACGGGATTTCCGAAGCCCAGATGGTGCTGGGCGACGGACCGCGAACCCCGCGACGCCCCGGCTCCGTCGGGGCGTCGTGGGGCGCACGCGCCGCGATCCTCGGCCCCGATCTCTCGTCGTTGCCGGCGGGCGACATCGGCACGCTCGCCTTCGACGCGAGCTACCCAGGCTTCTTTCTTGGCTATCTCGGTGACGAAGAGCGCACCCGCGCCGTATTCCGCAATGGCTGGTTCGTTACCAGCGATCTCGCGCGGATGGATGAAGACGGCTACGTCTACATTCTCGGCCGCGTGGATGATTGCTTCAAGAGCAAGGGTGTGCTGATCGTGCCGAGCGAAATTGAGGGCGCGATCCTGGCGCTCGGGACGTTCGCAGAGGCGTGCGTGTTTGCAATCCCCGACCAGGAGATCGGCAACCGCATCGGCGCCGCCGTTGTGCCGCGTCGCGCCAGTACGGGCGGTGCTCACGATCGCGACGGCCTCGCCGCTGCGCTCGCCGGCACCATCGCGCCGTTCAAGCTGCCTCACATCGTCGTGGCGATGGACGAGCTTCCGAAGAACGCCAACGGCAAGACCCAGCGCAGCGATGTCGCCCGGCGCGTTCTGCGCGGGTGAATGAGCCTCAACACTGATAGCCCGCTAATCTATGATCCAGCCGGGTGCGTGCCGATCAGGTTCCAGCGGCCGCCCTGCATCTCGATGACATAGACCGGCCTGAGCGCGTCGCCGTTCTTGCCGATGGAAATCGGCCCTTCGAGTGCCGGATAAGGCGGCATGCTCCGCAGCACGTCGCGAATCGCCGTGCGCTCGACCGCGAGCTTGCCGGGCTCCCCGGTCGCCTTGGCCTCCTTCATCGCATAGGCGAAGAACTGCACGATATCGTAGGTTGCCGCGTCGAACTGCGATGCCGCATCGTGCTCGATGCCGGCGGCCTTGGCGCGCTTGACGATCTCGGCGTCGAACTTGGCGGCCTTCTCGCTGGTGCCGGGATAGAACGTGACTGTCCATCGCAGTGCGGAACTCGCAGACCGTCAGCCGAAGCGCAGCATGGCGGTGCGAACCCTTTCCATGAAGGCGGTGCGTTGGGCTTCGGTCGCGACGTTCATGTGGTAGAGGGCGTAATAGCTCACGCGCGCGCGGCGTCCCGTGAACCAGCGCAGATAGCGTTTCACCATCTTGCGCGGCGGATCGGCCATGCCGAGCGCCATCCACCGCGGTCGCCCGTAGGTGACGATGCCGGCGATGTGCTTGAGATTTTTAAGCATCGGCTTGACGTGCGCGGGATCGGAGAGATCGAAGGCCACGCCCGGCATGATCATGCGGTCGAGGAACCCCTTGAGCATTGCCGGCATGCCGAAGCACCAAGTCGGAAACTGCACCACCAGCGCTTCTGCGGCGGTGAGGCGCCGAATGTAATCTTCAAGACCCGCCTGGTTCCGGCTTGTGTCGTGGTAATGCCGGCGCGCCTCCTCCGAAAGCACGGGATCGAAGCGCTCGGCATAAAGGTCGAGGAGATCGACATCGTGCCCGGCCGCGCGCAATCCGTCGAGCGCCTTCTCCCTAATTGCCGCATGAAAGCTCTCCGGCAGGGGATGACAGTAGAGATAGAGCACTCGCATTTTCGGACCGATCTCTTATCGCATTTGCGCAGAAAAATGACGGGGTGGCTGGAACTTATGGGCTGGTTTGTCGATTAGAACACACTGCCGGCGGCTTGAGCCAAGCGAAACGCCGTGCATACGGTCAACGCATGTGGTCAATTTAGTTCAATGAAGTCCGGAACACCGGTGATGGACAGCTCCAGTCAAAAACTCGATGGGCAAACCAGGCTCGCAATCGCGCGTCATTTGCGCGCGATCAACGAGGCAGCGGGCCCACAGGAAATTCCGGCTGAATTGCTCGAAATCCTGCGGTTGCTCGATGACGGCGAGGAAAATGCCGCATCGCAACCGCCGACCGAACCAAGCGGCGCGGACAGCCAGCGCGCTGACACGGATAAACCCGTCGGCCTCGGTCCGCGGCGCGGATCTAACCCGAGCGCATAGAGAATCGGGGGCGTCGGGGTCTCACGTTGTAAGCTCGATAACTATCGGAGCCGACAAGCCTTGCCGTGTCCTTCAACCTCGGCGGGATTGCGCACTATGATGTGACGTACGGCTCCCTGGTGCGACCAAGCCCTCGGAGATAGCCCAACGATGGTGGACTCGGTTAGTGCGGCGCAAACCGCCTGACCGACCCGCTCGGGAGAACCTTCATGTGGCCAGGCTCATCGCCGTCGTCCGTCGTCAACGGCGCCGCCGGCATGGTCATTGCCGCGATCCTGGTCATGGGGCTCTATGCCGGGCGCGACCTTCTCATTCCTTTGGCGCTTGCGGGCCTTATCAGCTTCGTGCTTTCCCCCTTGGTCCGGCGCCTCGTTGACTGGCACATTCCCCACGGCGCGTCGGTCGCGCTCGTTCTCACCATTCTGATCGGGCTTCTCGTTGGCGGCGGCGCTGTTGGTGGGCGCGAGGTGACGCAGCTCTTGGAGGAGTTGCCGAAGCACGAAACTAACCTACGCGATAAGGCCCGCTTCCTCCATGATGAATTCGGAAGCTCCGGCGTTTGGCAGCGGGCGGCTGCCACCATCCGCAGCATCGAAGCTGAGGTCCGCGACCCGAAGTCCGGCAACGAGCCGCTCAAGATCGAGGTAGCTTCGAACGCCAATTCGCCGCTGCTCACGTTCTTTGAATACACACGTTCATCCGTGCCCTCGCTCGTCACCGGCGCACTCGCGCTGCTTCTCACGCTTTTCATCCTGCTTCAGTACCAGGACCTGCGAGACCGAATGTTGCGCCTGATGGGGCCCGCCGAAATCGGCCGCTCCACTCAGGCGCTCAACGAGGCAGGCGAGGATCTTGCTCATTATCTCCTTCTGCAATCCGGGCTGAACGCCGGATTCGGCCTGTTCGTGGGCATCGCGCTCTGGATCATCGGCATACCGAGTGCGCCGCTGTGGGGAGCGATCGCGGCGCTCATGCGGTTCGTGCCTTATATCGGGTCCTTCCTCGCTGCCGCCTTTCCGATAGGCCTCGCCGCGATGATCAATTCGGGCTGGTGGATGGTCGCCGAGACCGCCGCCGTCTTCGTCATCGGCGAGCCGATCGTGGGCGAACTGATCGAGCCTCTGCTGTTCGGGACCCAGACGCGGCTGTCGCCGCTTGCGGTCTTGCTCGGGGCGGCGTTCTGGACGCTGTTGTGGGGGCCGGTCGGACTCGTGCTGGCAGTCCCATTGACCTTGGCAGTCGTGGTGCTGGGCCAGCACATCCCTCATCTCGATTTCCTACGCGTGCTGCTCGGCAACGAGCCGGCGCTGGAACCTTGGGAGCAGCTCTATCATCATCTTCTCGCCGGCCGCCCGAGCGAGGCTGCCAAGGACGCGGATCGGTGGATCGATGAACATACCTACAGGACCTATCTCGACGACGTGGTGACCCCCGCGCTTGCGATCGCGTCGGAGGATCACAAGCGCGGGGTTCTCGGCCGCGAGCAAATGGACGAGTTGAAGGACGCGCTTGGCGAATACGTCGATCTCGTGAAGGAAACCCTTGAGGTCACCGAGGAGCAACAAGCTGCGAGCGCGAACGCCACCAATCGTCAGGGCAACGCGATTGTCATTGGGGGACGTGGAAGTCTTGATCTCGCTGCCGCGGCGCTGATTGCCGAAGCTATTCGTTTCGATGCGAAAATTCCGGTGGTATGTCCATCGTCGAGCGGATTGACCGGCATTGGCTCGGTCGCCAAGGAACGGCCCGACATCGTCGCGCTCGTCTCGGCCGGAGCCGTAACATCAGCACAGCTCGAACTGCTGGTGCGCCGGCTGCGGCGTACGTTCCCGCGATCGCGGCTGGTCGTCTGGCATCAAGACCATAAGGAAGCGGCCGATACGCATCAGAGCGATAGTCTGCGCTATGCTGCTTCAGCCTCGGCCGTCATCGATCTCGTCGGCAGAATGGCGGATGAACACACCCACGCCTCCGCGCCAGTGCAACTCGAAACGGCGTCCGGGGCATGAGCCTGGGACGTTGCTCTCAAGAGAACTGCTTGGCGTTATCGCGAAGTCGATTGGCGCGCGAGCAACCAGCCAAGCAATGCGGCACCGCTGAGTACGACAATGAGGTTGGTGCGGCTGCCGTGACGAATCACCTCCGCCGCACGCCCAACCGTCTCGTTCGTTGCGCCTCGCGCGGTCGTGCGCAGCCCCCCGATCAGTTCGTCGACCATCGGATGACCGAGCGACGGGTATCCCAAGGTCTTCGAAAGCAGGAACGATAGCGGTTCGACGAGGTCATCGGCCGTGGCCGGCGGCAGCGAAAGCGCGGCAGGCTTGTCGGAAACTTCCGGATAGGCCCGCGCGCCATCCATGGTTGCCGAACGCGCGAGCGCATCGGCGTCCGGCGCTGATCGCAGTGAAGATACTGGGGCCCGCGCGCCGCTCGACGCAAGCGATCTCCCCTTCAGGGCGGCGGCGGTTGCGAGCGCCGCCGTCGCAATGACGAGCACGGCCGCCACGACGCCGAGGCCGGCAAACGGACCATATGTTTCTGCGGTAAAGCGATAAAGCGCGATCAGCCCGACAATCGCTGCCAATGCGCCGGTGAAGGCTGCGAGCCCTCCCAGCACCGCGATCGCGGCGGCTTCCTGGGCAACGTGCTTGACGTGATCGGTCGCGAGTTCGACCCGCTGCTCGACGTTGAGCTTGATGGCCTCGATCCGGGACGGCAGATCAAGGCCGAAGAGTTTGAGGAGACGAAATAGAATCAATGCCGCCGTCCCACCAGGCCGATCAGCACGCCGACAAGCAGTGCGCCCGCCATTGCACCGAGGGGGTTGCGACGCGCCATGTTTTCGAGCTCCGAGGCCACGGTCTTCGCCTGCTGCGAAGCGGACGCGGCCATGTCGGCACTACGGTCGGCCAAGTCGCTCGCAACATCGCTGACCTGACTCGCGATATTCGCCGACACCTCTCGAGCCGAACGGGCGGCTTCACCGCCTGCCTGCGCCATAAACTTCGAGAGGGTATCCTTGAGACTGTTGAGGTCAGCGCGCAGAGCCTGGAGATCCGAGTTGGCCGAATTCATTGCTTCGTTCGCGGCGGAGCCGATGGCGTCTTTTCCCCGCGAGATGGAATCGGAAACGGAAGAGCTCGCGCCGCTCGATCCGCCCCGCGATTCTTTGGTTTGGCCGCTCGCGGCCATGAAAGGCTGAGATTCCGAACGCGACCCGGTCGTTTCCATGTCACACCTCCTCAATTGCCGTCATCGAAGTATAAATGGCTAAAAGTAGATGAGGCCGGCCGATGACGCCGGCCCCATCCGCACGCAGCACGCTATTACTAATGCCAAAATAGCGCTATCAGGATGATAATGGGAATCGGAACGCCCAAGAGCCACAACAATACGCCTTTGCCAAAGCCCATCGGTCTCCTCCATCATGCACGTCAGTTCGCCGTAAGCGAGCCGTCTCTCATCGACCTCACCAACTTGCGATCATGTTGATCGGTTCCGTTCGCGGAACATGAAGGACACTTAAATTGCAGTCGAAGCGAAGCGAGCCAGTACTATCGTCATAAGCTATTGCTATCCAGACAGACGGAACGAAGGACAGCAGCTGTGACGACTAAATCTAAATCTCTCATGTAAGTCTAAATCTCTCATGCCTCGCGCAATCGATCCTTTGGAACCAAATCCGCGCCAGCTGTGTTGTGGTGTCGGGCTGACGATACGCGTCGCGGGCATTAGCCAAAGTGTGGCGCGTTCACCTACTCCCTACGCACCCCTAGCAATGCAGGATTCATCATGGTTGATCGGATATCCGATCCCGCCTTCGAAGCGCGGAGTCTCACCTCGGCGCGCGGATGGTATGTTCGTGTCGTTTGGCCGCACGGCGGATGCGAGCATATTCCGGGTTTCACGTGTGAGCGCGAGGCTGTGCGCTGGATCGAGCAACGAGCACAGGCGTGGCTTTCCGAGCGAAACACATTGGCTACGCGTCACACCGCCACGTTCGGGTCGGCAGGGTTCAAATCAGGTCGGCCACGGGCTCGGCGGGAGGCATGGCAAAGCGCATTGAAGACTACGCCCTGATCGGCGACTGCGAGACCGCCGCTCTCGTCGGTCGCGACGGTTCGATCGATTGGCTGTGTTGGCCGCGCTTCGATTCCGGCGCGGTCTTTGCGTCCTTGCTCGGCACGCCCGACAACGGCCATTGGATCATCGCTCCCACAGCCGCCGATGCGCGGGTGACGCGTCGCTATCGTGGCAATACCCTGATCCTGGAAACGGAATTCGAAACGCGCGACGGCGCGGCGACCCTCATCGATTTCATGCCCCTGCGCTTTCAGGAGGCGGCAGCGCGCGAAACCAGCCACCTTGTTCGAATCGTGCGCGGCCAGCGCGGCACCGTAGAAATGGCAACCGAATTCACGCTGCGCTTTGACTACGGCGCAATCGTTCCGTGGATCACTCGTCAGGGTGCCAACGATCTTGTGGCCATCGCCGGCCCGGACATGATCGTGCTTCGATCCGCCGTTCCAATCGAGGCCGAAGGCTATCGGCATCACGGCAAATTCACGGTCACAGCCGGCGCCGACGTCATCTTCTCCATGGGGTATGGACCTTCCTATAAGCCGCCGCCTGATCCGATCGATGCGCTCGCTGCGCTAAAGGCGACCGAAGAGTCCTGGGAGGAATGGTCAAGCGGCTGCCGCGATTTCGGCATGCATTCCGACAAGGTGAAGCGCTCCGTAATCACGCTCAAGGCCCTGACCTATCGACCCACCGGTGGCATGGTGGCCGCACCGACCACGTCACTGCCGGAGACGCTCGGCGGGTCTCGCAACTGGGACTACCGCTATTGCTGGCTACGGGATGCGACGTTCACACTGCTCGCGTTGATGACATCGGAGTTTTATCAGGAAGCCGCCTCATGGCGGAGCTGGCTGCGGCGCGCCGTCGCCGGCGATCCGGCGCAGGTCCAAATCATGTACGGGATTGCCGGCGAACGGCGGCTCGATGAGCTCGAAGTGCCCTGGTTGGAGGGCTACGAAGGGTCGAAGCCGGTTCGCATCGGTAATGCGGCGGCGGGACAGCTGCAGATCGATATCTACGGCGAGGTGCTCGACGCACTCTATCAGGCGAGCGCTTCGGGTCTTGCGAGCAGCAGTTCGGACTGGGACTTGCAGTGCGCACTCGTGCAGCACCTTGAGACCATCTGGCATCGGCCCGACGAAGGCATCTGGGAGGTGCGCGGCGGCGCGCGGCACTTCACCTATTCGAAGGTGATGGCGTGGGTGGCATTCGACCGCGCCGTCAAGAGCATCGAGAAGTGGGACTTGCCCGGACCGATCGAGCGCTGGCGCGCTGTTCGTGACCAGATTCAGGACGATGTCTGTCGCAACGGGTTCAGCATCGAGCGAGGGGCATTCGTCCAAAGCTACGGCTCGGACCACCTCGATGCGAGCGCTCTGCTGATCCCGCTCGTCGGCTTCCTCCCACCGACTGATCCACGGGTACTGTCGACCATCGATGCGATCCAGCGCGACCTCATGGAAGACGGCTTGGTCCTGCGCTACCGGCCGGAGGAAGCCGACGATGGCTTGCAGACGCGGGAGGGCGCGTTCCTCGCCTGCAGCTTCTGGCTCGTCGACAATCTCGTCATGGTGGGGCGTTACGACGAAGCGAACGAAATATTCGAGCGGCTGTTGTCATTGTGCAATGATGTCGGGTTACTGGCCGAGGAGTATGACCCTCGCGCGCGGCGCATGGTGGGCAACTTTCCCCAGGCGTTCTCCCACATCGCCCTCGTCAACTCTGCGAGCAATCTGTTCAATTGGTCTCACCGTGAAAAGCCAATGGCACGCCGCTCTGCGACGCATCGGGACGAAGTCAAGATTTTGATTTCAGACGATGCCCTGATTCAGCAAGAGTGGAGCGTATTCCAATTCAACCGAATCGTTTCTCGTGGATCGCCACTGCGGTTGCGTGAGCGTTTTTGCAGTGGGCACGTTTTTACGCGTTGTGCAGTGCGAATAAATAATATGGATTTTAAATCCGGGACAAAACCGGGGGAACAAATCGAAAGGGTGCGGCGTTTTTCCGACACTGTGTTGTTCGTGCGAGGACAGAGAACCTCGTCAACGTGAAAATGGAGAGATAACGATGTGGAATAAATTTGCGCTTGCTGCCGCGGTTGCGGCGACCGTGACCGGCGCGGCATACGCGCAACAGCCCAGAACCAATCCTCCCGCAGCGACGACGGGTGTCGCGACACCGGCACCAGCTGAAGCGCTGAGCGCCATTCCGCCACGCGCGATGACTGTCGCCAACTGGTACAAGCAGGATGTCTACGATCCGTCCGACAACAAGATCGGCGAAATCTATGACGTGCTCGTCGGCCAGGACGGCCGGATCGAAGCGTTTATCGTTTCCGTCGGCGGCTTCCTCGGAATGGGCGAGAAAGATGTAGCCGTCCCGTTTACCGCCATTCACTCGGTCCAGAAGAACGGCAAGTGGTACATGACGATGAACGCCACCAAGGACGGCCTGAAGAGTGCCCACGGTTACCGGTACGACAAGGACAAGGCGACGTGGGTTCCGGCGTAACAGCGTAAAGCACTTCAAATAACAAACGCTGCATGTCTGTCGTCCTCGCCCTGCCGTCACGTACGGCAGGGCTTTTTATATTCATTTAAGCGCAGCGGTCCGATTTGTTCCCGACGAGCCCTCCATAGCAACGGGTTTTAAATAGAGTGGCGCTGCCGCTTGCTTCGATCGTTGGGTAACCCCGCGCGCTGGCGCAGCCCGGCAATCATCGCGCGCAATCCGCTATCCGGTGACGTCGCGCGGCCGGCCTGCTCGCGGATGCAATCGTGAATGAACGCGAGTTTTCCGATCACCTGAGGGCTGAGGACGAACGGGTAAAGGTCCGGAATGCCCATGCTGCGGTTGATGGAATTGACCGCGAAGGTCAGCGGCAGCCAGCCTTCGATCAGGCGATCCATATCAACGTCCAACTGATCGAAGTCGATCTTCGTGGCGACACCGCTTGAGAGCTTTGGCCTGACGAAAAGCCCGAAAGCATTCGCGGTCTCCAGCGTATCGATCATGTGGAAATAATGCGCCCAGGTTTCCGCGAAATCCTCCCATGGATGCGATGAAGCATAGGCCGATACGAAATGCTCCGTCCATCCGGCGGGAGCCCCATTCGCGTAGTAGGCCTGCAGCGCCGCGCCGTAGTCGGCGCAATCGTCGCCGAATATCTGTCGCCATTGCGTCAGTTTGGGAGAATTGAGGATCAAACGATTCCAGTAGTAGTGCGCGATTTCATGCCGGAAGTGGCCGAGCAGCGTGCGATAAGGCTCCCCCATCTGACCGCGGCGACGCTCCCGTTCGGCGTCATCGGCTTCGGCCAGATTGATCGTGATCAGGCCGTTGTCATGCCCGGTCATCACAGCGGCGGGTCCCCCGTCCTCAAGGAAGTCGAATGCCAAGCCGTTGGGGTCCTCGGTTCTCGTCGCCACCGGCAAGCGCAGTTTCAAAATCGTATAGAAGAGACGATGTTTGGCGACCTCGATCAGCCGCCAACGCCACGAATTATCCGGTGTGGCAAGATTGGGGATCATTCGATTGTGACGGCAGGCGACGCAGAACGGGTCCGGATCGTTTGCCGAGATCAGCCAGTTGCACACGTCGTGTACCGCATTGGCGCAGAAACGATAGCGGCCGCTCGGTGCCGCAAGCGCGCTCCAGACTTCTCCGTCAGGCTGGAGCGCCATGACCGTTTGCTGCTTGGGCAGATAGCCGAGCCGGGCCCCGCAGCTTTCGCACCGGGTGTTCTCAAAAAAAAGCGGCTGCCCGCAATTCTGGCACTCAAAGAGCTTCATGACGTTTCTGCCGCAAACGGCGATTGATGGCCCGAAAGAACGATCGAGCGTTACGAAAGTTGCGGGCCTTAGAACAAAAAAAGAATCACGCGCCGGTCCGCGTGTGGTGGAATCCCGCATGGCATCCGCACGGGAGCCGCACCGGGGCGCGCGAGGCCGGCACATCGGTGACGGCCGCCCGCATATGAGCGGCCCGATAATAGGGGTGATAGCGCGCAGCGAGCTTCTCCATCTGCGCCATGTTGTCGCGCACGTACGCTTCCGCCGTCGCGATCATCTCGGCCTTGATGGCGGCTTCGTCGATCCTGGTGAGAACACGCTCGTCCATCACCACCTCGCCATTGACCAGCACCGTCCGCACCGCGTCGGAATTGACTGCGTAGGCGAGTTGCTGAATCGGCCGGTATAACGGAATGAAGCCGTAGTCTTCGCGATCGAGCAGGACGAGATCGGCTTTCCTGCCGGCTTCGATCGCGCCAATCTCGTCGCCAAGGCCGGTCGAGCGCGCCGAGCCCATGGTCGCCATCTCGAAGGCTTCCTCGGCGGTGATCCAGGTCTCGTAATCCATGTCGCCGACGCGGTGAATGAGGGCAGCAACGCCGAGCGAGCGCAGCATGTCGGCACGGTCGGAGGTCGACGTGCCGTCGGTGCCGAGCGCGACGTTGACGCCCGCCCGCTTGAGATCGCGCACCCGCGCGATGCCCGAGCCAAGCTTGAGGTTCGACAGCGGATTGTGGGTGATCGAGGCACCGCGGGTGCCGATCAGCTCGATCTCGGCGTCAGTCAGCCAGATCGCGTGATTGAGGGTGAAGTGCGGCGTGAGCACGCCGAGCGCCTCGAGGTGCTCGACGACGGGCCGGCCGTACATCAGCTGGCCCTGCACCGCTTGAAGCTTCGATTCAAGTGTGTGCGTGTGCACGGGCAATCCGCGCGCACGCGAAATCTCCGTCACTGCCTGCAGCAATTCGTCGGTGCACCATTGCGGACCGACCGGCCCGAGAATGACGCGGATGCGTCCATCGGCAGCGTTGTGCCATTTGCCGGCGTGGCGCTCGAACAACGCGAGATGCTCGCGCCACGGCACCACAGGAAGTGTCGCGAGGTCGGCCCTGATCGCAGGGTCCATCAGGTCGTCGAGCCACGGCAGTGACTCGAGAAACTGCCGGTCGGACATCGAGGTCGTGAGCGCCGCGCGCAAGCCAAGATCGCGATAGGCGCCGGCGGCGCCGTCAAAGGCTGCCGTCTCCGACAGCCGGTTGATCAAATCGTCCTGCACCGTGGTGACGCCGGACCGCACCAACTCGATCGCCAGCAGCATGGTGCGCAGATAGTGCGTGCGCTCCGGCAATGGCTTGAGCGCGAACGGCGGATATTTGTGGAGGATCCAGACCTCGAGCGGCAGCGCGTCCCAGAAACCTTGGGCGAAGCTTTCGTTGGAATGGGTATGGGCGTTGATGAACCCCGGTATCACGATGCGCTTGCTGGCATCGATCACGCGCGGATGGCGCTCTGCCACGGATCGTAGGGACAGAAGGTCGGTGCCAATAGCAGTGATCCGGTCGCCCACGACGAAAATATCGGCGCGGTCGAGATGGGATTGGTGCGCCCCCGGAATGACGTAGCCGTTTCGGATCAGGATGGAAGCGCGAGTAGACGAATCAGACATCACGAGACTTTGGTGGCGTTCACTTTGCTCTGTGTTATCCGCAGAATTGTTGCAATATCAATGATTACCTTGTGCGTCTCGCTCAATGCAGATTTGACGGCCGCGATGCTCCCGTGCTTAGAAAAACATGATGGCCGGGACGAAGCCCGGCCATCACGGATGGCGAACGCCAGCGCGATCGTTGCAGCGTCAGGTCACCGAGCCGACGATGCCTTCGAGCAGATAGTTCGTCTGCCACAGGATGCCGTCGTAAAGGCCCAGCGTCTTTTCGATCACTACGTTGCCTTTGTTGTCCTTGAGCGGGCCGACGAAGATCGGCTTGCCCACCTTCAGTTCCGCGATTGCCGCCGCGACCGCTTTTCTCGCCGGCTCGGTGGCGCCCGCACCGAACGCGGTGCTCTTCACCATGTCCTTGTCGTAGCCGCCTTCGTTGATGTTGGGGAGCTTCTGGCCTTTGCTGATGAGATCCGCGTAGCTCGTGTAGACGGTGCCCCATTTCAGCTCGGCGCCGGTGATGAAGCCCTTGGGAGCAAGCGCGCTCTGATCCGCATTGTGGCCGCAGGTTTTGACGCCGCGCGCCTCGGCACGCTCGACCACGACCTTCGGACTGTCGACATGGCAGGCGATGACGTCGCAGCCGGCGTCGACCAGCGCGTTGGTCGATTCGGCCTCGCGCACCGGCAGCGCCCAGTCGCCGGTGATGATGAGGCGCACCTCGGCGGCGGGATTCACTTTCTTCACGCCGACCAGGAACGAATTGACGTTGCGCAGCACGAGCGAGATCGGCTTTGCGGCGATGAATCCGATCTTGTTGCTCTTGGTCGAGAGGCCCGCCGCGATGCCGTTCACGTAGTGGGCTTGATCGAGGTAGCAGAAATAGCCGCCGGCGTTGGCGGGGTGCTTGCTCTTGTCCCACAGCGAGGTCGGATGGCGGAATTCGACGTTGGGATATTTCTTCGCCATGTCGATCATGAACGGATCGAAATAGCCGAATGAGGTCGGAAAGATCAGCGTCGCGCCGTCGAGCTTGATCATCGACTCCATTGACTTCGACACGGCATCGGTCTCGGGGACATTCTCCTCTTCGATCACCTTGATCCCGGTGTCCTTGAGCGCTTTCGCAGCGACCGCATGGGCCTGGTTCCAGCCCCAATCGTCGCGCGGCCCTACATAGATGAAGCCCACCGTGGTGGCGGCGAGCGCCGGGACGGCGCCCGTCGCGATCAACGTTCCGGCCGCCGCGCCACCGAGAAGGCCGCGGCGGGTAAGCTCGAAGTTTCGCATCTGTCTTCTCCTGTCGATACTTAGGATTGTTCCGCCCGATCAGGGGCGGTTGCGGTCCCGGCAAGTGCGGCCGATCCGTGCGGTTGCCATTCGGCGAGCCGGAGCGTCCGGAGATCGAATTGATCGCGCGTGCGCGCGTAGCCGTCGCCGCCGAGGCGGCCGATGGCATCCATCTTGCGCTGATCGACGTATTTGGTTTGCGGATCGACCGCGTCCTCGCGGACGAAAACGCCGAGCACCTTGCCGAGAATGATCTCGCGGGAGCGCCCCACTTCGAGCGTGAGATGGCGTCGGCATTCGAGCGCTGCCGGCGCCTCGGCAAGGCGCGGGCAGCGCACATGCGTGCCGGCAACCGGTGTGAGGCCTGCAAGCTTGATCTCGTCGGTGCCCGGCGGAAACGGAATGGCGCAGACGTTCATCGCCTGGAGCAGCGCATCATCGACGATGTTGACCGTGAACTCTTCGGTGACGCGCACATTCCATGCGGTGTCCTTGAAGCTCATGTCGTCATTGTTCTCGACGCCGATGGCAACGATCGCGGGGTCTGCCGACAGGCAATTGAAGAAACTGAATGGCGCCGCGTTAGGGCGGCCCTTGGCGTCGACGGTTGTGACGAAGGCGATCGGCCGGGGAATGACGGTGCCGATCAGAAGCTTGTAGCAGTCGCGCGCGGAAAGCGTGGCGAGATCGAAATGGCGATGGGTCATGCGCCGGCTTTCCGACGGGGCGCAAGCGGGATGCCGGATTTAGACCGGTCGACATCGCCGGCGTAACGCGACAGGACCGCGCCGAGGTCGAGTTCGCCCGAGCGCTCGCCGATCAACGCGCGTTGCTCGACCGACCCGATGTGGTGGTCCATCACGGCGGTGGCCGCCGCAGCATCGCCGCGCCTTAGCGCGTCGATGATCTCACGATGCTCGTTGACGGCGCATTCGGATGAATGCGGCCGACCGTAGAGCGCGAGAATGAGCGAACAGCGCGAGACGACTTCCGAGATGTAGCGCACCAGCAGCCTGTTCCCGGACATCTCGGCGAGCTTGATGTGGAACTCGCCGGCGAGCCGGATCGCGACGCGCGGATCCGTGTGCGCCTTTGCCTCCTCGCGGACATGACCTTCGAGATCGGCGCCGAACTGCGGCTTCCAGTGCGCGATGACCAGGCGAATGACTTCGCGCTCGAGCGCGCGGCGCACCTCGAAATCTTCCTTGGCCTCTTCGAGCGACGGGCGCGCAACCGTTGCCGTGCGCTTGCGACCGGCTTCGATCAGACCTTCGTTTTGGAGGCGCGCCAGCGTCGCCCGCGCGAGCGTGCGGCTCATGCCGAACTCGCGGCCGATCACGTCTTCGGGAAGGCGGGTGCCGGGCGGCAGCGCCTGCTCGATGATGGCGCGGCGCAGTGCCTGGTAGGCCGTGTCGGCGCGGGAGGGCGTCTTGCTCATGGATCAAGCCTCGGCGTTATGAAGCGCATACAAGATGCATTAACACAAGTATGCAAGATGCGGTAATTTTAGGCGGGCGCGCGCCTCTTTGGTGGCGCTTTTGCTCATGATTTTGTCATGCCCGAGGCTTCCTCGCGGCAAAATTCACCTGTATTTATCAACATAATGCTGGCGTAGCGATGATACTTGCGCAGACCAATACCCAGCTCAGACCGGAAAATCATGTATACAAGATTAGCTCAAATCTAGTCCTGGAGGCTAAGTCCTGGAGGTCAGACCATGGACGCAGAGAACGTGGTGACGTTGAAGCTCAATCAACAGCAGTTGGAGTTGATCGATCGAACGATCGCGCGCGGCATCGCTCCTGATCGCGCCGCGCTGGTGCGGCTTGCGCTGCGCGAGTACGCCGCCGCGCATGCCCCGATCGTCATCGCCGCGGGAACCGAGCGATGAGCGGCCGGCGCAAGATTTCCGAACGGATCATGGCGCCGGGCACCGGCAAGGCCATCGAGCTTTTGCAGGGCCAGATCCTGCGGGTCGAGCAGGTCGAAGGCGGCCAGTGCGTCGATTTCAACTGCTTCAATCTGCACGACTACAAGGAATTCATGCACTGCGGCCGCACCCGCACGGTGCACGGCTTCAATCCGTCGCAAGGCACCTTCATGTGGTCGGCGCCGCCGCGCGAACGCGCCATGCTCTACATTCTCGCCGACACCTATGGCCGCAACGATGTGCTGTTTCCACGCTGCAGCGCTTACGTCTACGAAAGCGCATATGGCTTCGACGTCCACACCAACTGTCATGACATCCAGGCCGAAGCGCAGCGCGAATACGGCCTCACGCCCGACGACGTCCACGACAGCTTCAATCTCTTCATGTGCACCGAAGTGGCGCTCGACGGCCATGCCGCGATGACGCGGCAGAACACCAAGCCGGGCGACCACGTCGATCTTCTCGCGCTGATGGACCTGCTCGCGGTCCCCAATGTGTGCGGCGCCGACGTGATGCGGACCAGCAATTTCTCGCTCAAGCCCATCAAGCTCACGGTGTTCGAGGCGACGCCGGCCGATCTCGCCGCGGTGCCCAAGGTCCCGGTGCTGAAGAGCCAGCGGACGCCGAAGGATTTCCGCAATCCCACGATCAAGGCCGACCGCGCGCTGCGGCGCGACCCCGCATACGCGCCGGAATTTCCCAACGTGCCGATCGTCGTGAGCGACCTGCCGGTCGCCTTGACCGCCGAAGAGCTGGCGCTGCTGCGAAAGGTGAAGCTCGACATTTACGGCAATGACGATGCGGCGGCGCTGCGGGATATTCTGTTCTCGTGGTGGGAGGAGCGCTTTCTCAACGCGCATTCCGGGGCCCCCGCGATCGACGCCTAAGTCTCGACGGGGCCACCGAAAGTCCCACCGCTCAACGTAGCCGCGCCGCGGCGATCGGCGCCTCGCCGCCGACACTAAACCGCGTTGCGCCGGCAAACGCCGTGCGCTATTCGTCCCGGTCCAGGGGCGTCGTTTCTCGGCGCGTTCGCCGGGCGGCGTGAGGTCGCAGCGTTTTGAATTGCGATCAGCGTCGCGGGTCGGTATCCGCTTGAAATCGCCAAAATTTGGATTCAGGTGTCGTTTGGAACCACAACGGAGGCTCCGATGAGATTGGTCGCCGCGTGCGTCGCAATTGTCCTCTCCACCCTCGCGGCACTCGCCGCCGAGAGCACGGAGACTGTGAAGTACGCGATCACGCGCAACGGCTACAACATCGGCACGCACACCATGGAGCTGCGCCGGAACGGCAAGGAAGTCACGGTCAAGCAGCTGACCCTGATCGAGGTGAAAATCATCATCGTTGTTTATCACTTCGAGCAGAAGGAAGAGGAGCATTGGGTGGACAACCGCCTGGTGTCGATGGATTCCGTCGTCGATGACAACGGGACGCCCCACAAGCTCGAAATTCGCCTGAAGGACAACATGCTGGTCGTCACCGGTGACGGCAAAACCCGCCAGGTCAGTCCGACGATGATGCCGGCAACCTTGTGGAACGCGGCGATCGTGAAGCAGACCAACGTGCTCAACGTGCGCGACGGCACCAATATGAAGGTTACCGTCACCGACATGGGAAGCGAGGATGTCACCGTCCGCGGCCGATCGGTCAAGGCGCATCGCTATCAGATCAAGGGCCCGTTCACCCAGGACGCCTGGTATGACGACAAGGGCAACCTCGTCCAGGCGATGTTCGCGGGCTCGGACGGCTCCGACATCTACTGGCAAATGATCTGACGATCAGCGCAACGCGGCGCTGTTCATTTCGGCGCCGCACCCTGCGGCGATGGCGGCAACGAAATGATCTCGATGCCGACGCCGGGCAGATGCAACGCCCGTTTGGCGCCGGCGACGGCGGCGTCCGCCATCGCGGCATGGCCTTCGGCGGTCGGGTGCAAGGCACCGCCGTAAACAGCCGACAGCACGCCCCAGGTGGCGTCGTGAATGTCGCTCGGCTCCATCGTCAGCGAAATTCCCTGGGGGAACGTCATGGCGGCGAAGTAGCTGTCGTTGGGCGTGCGCACCCAGCGGGCGCGTGGCGCATAGGCGCGAAAATCATTCACCGACAGATTGCAGACCATGGGGTCGTTCGCGCCCTCGACCGGGCTTGCGGTGAAGCTCTTGCCATCGGTGAGGAAGCATTCGCGATCGAACGGCGGATCGGTGTCGGTGCGAGCGCAGAAGCCGTGGGCGGCGAACGCGGCCTGGTGTCCGTCGATGAAGGTCATGGCGTCCGACGGGCTGGCGCAAGCCTCCTTGCCCGTGCACGTCGCCAAGACCTTGAGTGCCGGCAGGAACGTGTTCTGCACGAACGCCGCGGTGTTGCGCATTCGTCCCGCGTCGGCACCGAAGGCGGGATGGACATCCATGCCGGCGCGACCGCCCGGACACGGACCGCCTTCGGGGTTGAGTGCCGGATTGCCGTAGGAGACGAACACCACGCGTTCGAGGTCGTTGCCGACCAACGGTTTGAGCGTCGCACGCAGGCGCGCGAAATCGGCGGGCAGTTTGTGCTCGAGCGTCGCCTGCGCGGCCGCGACTGGCGAGATCACGCCGAGGCGGCTGAACAGGTCGCGCTCACCGCTCGTCTCGATCATCACGTCGGCCACCAGACCGGAAAAATTGATGTCGTTTGCGCCGACGGTCAGGAATACGAGATCGAGCGGGCGCGTAGCGCCGCCGCGCCGGGCGCGCTCAAGCAGGCTCGTCAGCTCGTTCAATTGGCCGGGCGTCGAATTCGGACATAGTGCGGCGCCGCAGTAGAGTTCGCGGCTGCGCCGCCCGTTGAACAGCCCGTCCCCGATCGTCGCACCGGTGCAGGCGAGCGGCAGGAACGTCACCGCGCCGTGGGGATTTTCGATCGCGAGTTCGAGCGCGGCCCGCAGCTGATAGCCGTAGAGCGAGCGGTGGCAGGCGCCGTACATCCAGCGCGCCGAAAGCTTGGCCCAGGTATCGAGGCCGCTCCCCGGGCCGCCGGCACCGTCGCAAGAACGGTCGCCGTGAAAACCAACGCGGCTCGGCCGAAAATATTCGGAGCTGCCCGATCCGAGGAAGCGGCGGAAACAAAAGCCGTCATCGGTGAGCGCGACCGGACGGTCCGGATTGCCGTCGCCAGATGCAATCGAATCGCCGAGGCCCGCGATCAGAAGATCGCGAACCGCGATCTCTCCGCTGGCGCGACGCAGCGGCAGCCCGGGCGCCGCGATGTCGGCGGCAACTTTGCTCGGCTTGCCGTAGCGCACCCGGAAGGTGACCGGCATCGCGCAATCGATGTCTTCGGCGAATGGCTTGGCATCGCTGTCTTCGAAGCTCCAGGTGCACCTGGCGCCCGGCGGAACGGTGCCGTTGAGCCGCGCGGTCACGCGATGGTCCGCCGGATTGAGATAGCTTTGCTCGACGCCGTCACGCAGGCATTGCTCTGCGATCTGCCCGACTGCGTCGACGCACAGCCGCTCCACGACGTCGCGCGCCCAGCCGCGTCCGTCGGTCGCCATTTCGAGCGCCTGCTCGGTTTCAAGGATGGTGCGCCCGCGCGCCGCTTCGACGTGGCGGAGGAAATCGTTTTCGCTGCGGAACAAGCGGAAGCGGTTGGCGACCTCCCAATCGATCGCGACGCCATCGGCGGGCTCGATCGCCGGCGGCGCGGGCGGCACCGGCAAGTCGGCGGTGTCCGCCGGCGGTGCTGTGGGCTCGCTCTGCGCCGGTGCTGTCTGCGCCGGTGCGGTCTGCGGAGGTACGGCCTGAACGGGCGCGGACTGCGGCTGCGGAATTGGCGCCGGTGGACGCGGAATGGACGCCGGCGGCACCGGCTGCGCGCCGGCGGGTGCCGTTGCCCAAATCGCAACCAGCACAGCGGTCGTCGCGACGATGAAACGAGGCAAACTCAGCATGACAAAAAACTCAGCATGAGAAACAACTCAGCATCAGAAACAACTCAGCATCAGAAACTCGCGAGCAAACAACGTGCCGAAAACCTGGCCACGACGGAGCCGCGCCAGAAGGACCGAGCGGCGCGCTTATGAGCCCGCCTCGTGGCCACACCATGACATGCACCAGGCGCACTGCTGCCGACAGGATCAGATCACGTGCGCACGCCATTCTATATACGGGCCGTGTCGTATATCTTAGGTCCATGATCGGAGACCGGGCCACATGATCCGCCGCAAAGTCAATGACCCGAAATTGCAGGATGCGGTCGCTCGGATCGTTGAAGCGCTCCATCCTCGCGCGATCATTTTGTTCGGCAGCAGGGCTCGGGGCGAATATCGCGCGAGCAGCGATTACGACCTTCTCGTCATCAGCGACGAGCTGCGCGACTACGACGAGGTGTATCGTCCGTTGGCTGGCCGCGGCCTGAACTGCGATGTTGTTCCCTGCACGGCGCAATCCTGGAAGGAGGCGAGCCTGGATGCCGGCGGGGTTTTGCGCGCTGCGCAAGACGATGGCGTTCTGGTCTATGGCGAACCCTAAGCGCGTTCAGGCTCTCTTGGCTCTGGCCGCGGAAGATCTTCTGGCCGCCCGCGCTCTTCTCACTATTTCGACTCGGTCCGCGCGCTATCACGTCCAGCAGAGTGCGGAAAAGGCTGTGAAGGCTCTTCTCGAGCATCGCGGGGTTAATCCCGGTCGCGAACATCGGTTCGACCGCTTGGCGGAATTGATCGCCGCGGACGATGCGTGGCGGGCTCGAATTCAAAGTCTCGACCACCTCTCGCCCGCCGCCACGACGCACCGTTACCCTACCGCCGAAGGCCGCATCATATCCCCTCCATCGCAGGAAGTCGTGGAAGACGAGCTGCAAATGGTCACTCAATTCGTCAAAGACATCGAAGCGGCAGTCGCACCGCCGCCGCGCTAGTCGCGACCAGCCTCGATATCGGTCACGCCGGCACGAGCAGATAGGTTTGCTGGTCCGCGGGGAGATCGCGCAGCGCTGTGCCGACGCGATCGGCCGGGAAATCCGTGGGGAATTCCTTCGCGTAACGGCCGCGGCAGGTGATCTCGAGGCGATCGCCGGCGAACGGCCACGGATCGAGGCTGTAGGTGCGATCGTCCACCTTGCGGAGCGTGATGGTCGTATCCTCTTCGGCATTCATCGGCACGTGCACATATTCTTGCACGCCGCGGTCGTTCGCATGGCGCAGATGGAAATAGAGCGACATGGTGTCGAAGAACTGCAGCTGCTTGTAGTTCTGGAAGAGGTGGGGATCGGCGACCCAATCCCGCGTCGCCGGCCGTTCGCTCAAGTTCGACTTGAGGCGGGTCTGGCGCGTGTTCTCGTTCGCCAGCATCGCGTCGATCATGGTGCGCTGCGTATCCGCAACGTCGATCGACGTCGTCGTCTGGGTCCGCGCGATGAATTTGCTGAAGCCGTAGCGCCCGTTGTAGAGGCCGACCGTGTGCATGCTGGACAACAGTCCGCAGTACGGATTGTGCGCCTCGTTGAAATCAGGCGAGCCGCGGTTCGTCTTCACGAGGTCGGGGATCGGCGTCTTCACCATGATGTAGGGCAGCCGCGTATCCGGATCGATCGCCGGGTTGCGGTCGTAGGTGTCCCAGCCGCGATCATGGTTCTCGACGACGTATAAAACTTCGGGAAACGGCGCCGGCAACTCGAAGCGGTCGTTGCCGAAGGCGCGGGCCATCTGGCCGCACATCGTGGTGTGCTCCAGCATGGTGTTGACGAAATGCGGTTCGCCTTGCGGCGCGGTCTGGCACATCATTGGTGGAATTCCTCTTATTTCTTCAACCCGGCGGCGCGGGCGGCCTCGCCCCATTTTGCGGTCTCGCTGACCAGGAACCTGGCGAATTCGTCAGGCCCGCCGGTCAGCACATCGAAGCCCTGCCGCCGCAAAGCGGTCTGGACCTCTTCCGATTTCAACGCTTCTGCGGTCGCCTTGGCAAGCTTGTCGACGATCTCCCGTGGCGTGCCGACCGGTGCCATCAGCCCGAACCAGATGCTGGTGTCGAAATCGGGCATGCCGGCTTCCGCCATCGTCGGCAGATCGGGCAGGGCGCTCGGCCGGTGGTCTGCGGCGGTCGCAAGGGCGACGAGCGCGTGGGACTCGACATGGGGGAGCACGGAAGACGCCGGCGAAAACATCATCGCGGTGCGACCGGCAATGAGATCGGTGACGGCCTGCGGGCTGCCCTGGTAAGGCACGTGCACGATCTTGATGCCGGCGCGGGTCGCGAACAGCTCGGCGGCGAGATGCGGCGCGGTGCCGACGCCGGTCGAGGCGTAGAGAATTTCGCCGGGCTTTGCTTTGCCGAGCGCGATCAATTCCTTGACGCTTTTGACGCCGGTCGAGGGATGCACGACCAGGATCACGGGCACCGTCGTCGCGAGCGCGATCGGGACGAAATCCCGCACGATGTCGCTTGCCGGATTGGCGGCAATCGCCTGGTTGGTGAGATTCGCCGAGGAGCCGACGAAGAGCGTGTAGCCGTCCTTCGGCAACCGCGCCGCGTATTCCGCAGCGAGGCTCGACCCCGCCCCGGGCTTGTTCTCGACCACGACCTGCTGGCCGAGAATCTGGCTGAGCCGATTGCCGACGACCCGCGCCGTGATGTCGGCCGCTGCGCCCGGGATGAAGCCGACCACGATGTGCACCGGCCGGCTCGGATAATCGTCGGCATGCGCCGGCGCGGCGAACGCGATAAGCGTGGCGAGTAATACCAACCTGCAAAATTCGTGACCCCTTCGCTTCGTCATGGCCGGGCTCGTCCCGGGCATCCACGACTTACTTGCGGAAATACCGAAGGGAAGACGTGGATGCCCGCGACAAGCGCGGGCATGACGAGTTAATGATTGTGTCGCTTGGTATAAGGCGAAGGTCGATCGGCGCAACCGGTTCAACATGGGCCGTCCTCGCTTGCAGCCGTCTTTGCCTTCGCGGCCGACGTTCGATTGTCTTCGCTCACCGGTAGCAGCGCGCGCCGGTGCCTTCGCCCGCTCTCGACGATACGCAATCCGTCGTCTTCACGCGACCACAGCGCGGCCAACGTGCCCGATTTTTCCCTCAGAACAGGGAAAATAACAGGGAAAGTCAAAAATCGGCCTTCGCCCCGCGCATGGCTCGACGATTCATCCAGCGACGCCCGAGAGCTAGCCGGTTCCCGCGCTGCGTTGAGGGCAGCAGAGCAGCGAAAGGTCAGGGAAGCTTGGAATTCGGGCGAGGATGGCGTTGCGGTGGGCCATGAGAACCCTCTTTCGATTAATTCGTGGCGAATAGGATGACTATGTTATAGGACTATTCCTATAAACGCAACTGCCGATGTGAGTGTCGATTGTTGAGCCGTATCGCATTTGGTGCCGCGGATTGTCGGCCGTGACGTCCATGGAGGAACCAAAGCGTCGCATCAGTGCTCGCAAAATCGGGGGCCGCGAGGTTCGCGCGCGTTTGATATCCACCATGATCTGATGGGCGCAAAAGCGTGACGTTATGGAGGTCCGGCTTGGGCCAAACGGACCTGCCTACAAGTCGCACTCTAGCGAGTGACGATCCGAGAGGTCGTGCCGATTCTAAGAAAACCCCGACGCAGTTCGCGCGTTTAGAACCGGTACGCGAGGCCGCCCTTCACCATGCTGAGCGAGGTCACCGCGCTGCGCAGCGGCGAGGAAACGCCGGCGGGAGTGGCGTCAGTGACGCTGAACGTCGCGGTATTGAAGTTGATGTAGTCGTATTCGAGCTTGGCCGACCAGTGCGCGAGGAATCGCCACTCTACGCCGCCGCCGACGGTCCAGCCATCGCGCGTATCCCCGGAGGTGGTCGTTCCCGCCAATG
This sequence comes from uncultured Alphaproteobacteria bacterium, assembly GCA_963787675.1. Lineage (GTDB taxonomy): Bacteria > Pseudomonadota > Alphaproteobacteria > Rhizobiales > Xanthobacteraceae > JAJPKK01. The sequence continues at coordinate 599,916 of CAWBDV010000007.1, forward strand.
CGCCGGCGGGCGTGTTGGTGACGCTCGTCGCGTTGAAATGCGCCCAGGCCCAGCCGCTTTTGGCGAACACCAGCCAATTGCTATTGACCGCATAGCCGAGACGGCCGGTCACCGTAGCGACCCAATCGACGGAACTCGATTCGTGGGCGGTGTCGCCGTTCACGGCGCTGACGTCGATCGCCGTGCCGCGCAAGCCCGCCCAGGTGTAATCACCGTCGATGCCGAACACGAAGTTGCTGACCTGATAATTGAAGCCGCCATAGACGCCGCCGAGCACGCCGCTGTCGGGGACCGGGTTGAGCACGGTTCCGGGCGGGAATGCGGCGCCGGGATTGTTGGTGACGATGGTGATTTGCTCCCGCTCCCAGCCTCCGCCGAGTTCGCCGCCTAGATAGAAGCCTGTCCAGCTGGGCGCTACATAGGGGAGGGGTGGAGCTTTCAGCGGCATGTCGGCCGCCAAGGCGTCCATCGCCGATAGTGCTGTGGCAGCGGCGACTGTTGCGACGAGAAGCTTGCGCATGGTCCACCCTCCGACTCGACCGCAGCTTACACCCACGTGACCGAAAGTTGAAATTTTCGCGCGCTCTCGTCACGACGATTTCTGCAAGCTTTTCACCGGACTGCGCGGGCTGGCGCGAAAAATTCTGGAGCTGTTGCAAGTCTGCCACAAACGGTCGCGCCGTTGCGAAGGTCCTCCGGGGCCAGTGGCAGCTTGGCGCCGCCGACATTGTTTGCATCGAGGATGCAAGCTCGCAGAGCACTGTCCGCTCTCAGGTACGAGTGGCCAGGCTCAATCGGTCAGCGCGGTGCCGACGTTGGTGATATCGCCGGCAAAAAGGACGCGGTCAGACTCTATCCAGATGATCGTGTCGCCGTCCGTATGGTTCGGCCCCATGGCTAAAAGTTTCGCCTGCACGCCGCCGAGGTCGAGGTCGTAGCTCTGCTCGAAGGTGACGTCGGCTTTGGGGGCTCAGGCCGATCGGACAAAGCCGATATTGTCTTCGATCACCGCATTCGGTCCGATCGGGACCCGGCCGGGATTGGTCAGATTGAGCTTGCGGAAAGCGATCTTGTCCCGCCAAACCTTGCGCAGGAAATCCTCGAACACTTGGATCGTCAGCTGTTCGCCGGGGCAGCGGCGATAGCCGAAGCCGAACGGCGCAAAGCCGGCATAGTCGCAGACCGGCAGCGGCTTGCCTGCTGCAACTCCAAACACCGTCCCGAAGCCGCTGTTGGTCAGCGCCGCCTTGCGGCCGTCCTTCACTTCAAAGCTCGTGATTTCGAACGGGCAGCGGGCAAGACCGATCTGCCGGCATTTATCCTCGGTGACCTCCGCACTCGTCGGCACGCCGAGGTAACGCTGCGGGTCAAATTGCTTCGGGTCTCGCCAAAGGGTCGGATCAAAACTCGTGCTGGTGTGAGGCGTGCTGATGTAGCTCGTCCGCTCGTATCTCAGGCCGAAGCGCTGGTGAGGCGATGAGCCATAGGCCGTGGTCCGCGCGTCCTGGATCGCCGAGATGCTGCCGCCGTTCGGCGAGATCGTGCGAAACAGTTCCATCACCAGCAGTTCAAGCGGCGTGTAGTGCGCACCGTTGGCGTTATCGTAGTCGCCGCTCATCGTCTTGCGAAACACGGCACGCACCTCGGGGTCGCCACCATCCTCGCTCAGCAGTGACATGATCCCGAAGATCGTGTTGCCCCATTGGCTGAACGCCACGAAATTATGAAAACACTCGAAAACGATGTCCTTCTTGCTGAAATGCTCGCCGTTGCCGGCGTTCTTCAGCCAGTACCATGCCATGGTCTTCTCGGGGCTGGCGACGAGTCCGGCAGCGATATCGTCGACCCGCTCATCGATCCATCGCTTGAGATAGTCGAGCAGTGCACGCACCGTCATGTAGTTTTCGTAGACGATCTGCTGCATGGGATTGCGGTACGCGAGGACAGTGTTGAAGGCCTCCCCGATCGCCCGTACCTTCGCCGGGACCTGATCGCCCTTCACACCGAGATGCAAATCCCAGTAAATGTCGAAGTAATAGTCGAGGTAGTGCCGCATGAACGGCTTGCTCGCAAATCGGGCGTCCATGAGCTGGTCAAAAAAGGCGACCACCTTGTTCTCGTACATCGGACGGTAAAGATCCGGCGTCACCGCAGAGAAATAGATCCGCTTGCGCAGATTGTGCTCGCCGCGCTTTTCCAGACCCTGAAGGAAGACGGTGACGCCGTCGGCGGGTGTCGGCTTCCAGCCTTCATAGATCAGTCCCCAGAGATCGAACGGGAGGGCGTTCTCCTTGCTGAAAGTAATATCGATCATCGGTAGAATCGGCCGCTCGCCTTCGTAGAAACTCGTCAGGAAGAACGGGATGACGACGTGCTCGACGTACTCACTGTTGAAATTAGAAGGAATCGCGGCGCGGAAGCGCGCGAGCGCGGCGGCGAGGTCAGCATTTGGCGCGTTCTGCGCCGCGGCTTCCGTCGGCAGAAGTGCGGTCGTGGAGAGCGCCGCTCCAGCCAGAAATGTCCGCCTGTCGAATTGAGGGCACTCGCCCGCGCCTGATTGATCTTGCGAATGCTCTTTCTGACGATCGGCAGCGATGGTATCGGAGCGAGGTTGTTCGGACACGATAGAGCCTCCCGTAGTTGGCCCTTCCACCGCCGCGCTCCCGGCCGAGATAGTAGGTCGGGGCATGGCACCGTCAAGGCGAGCCGCCTTCGAGTCTTTCCTCGCACCTATGCAAAATCAGATGGAGATGTGTTTCTTTGGTCACCCGATCGTCACGATCGATCGATGGCCAGGACGCCGCGGGCGGCAGCTTATCCTCTGACAACTTCCTTCACCGACGCCGATGTGCACGGCAGAGGCGGGCCATAAGGCGACACCTCGGCGCCGCTGTCCTCAACCCACGCTTCAGCCGCGCGGCGCACCGGTGGCGGGATCGGGGCGCCGCCGGTCGCGCTGCTCGCCGGTGCGGTTCGAGCCGCCGCCGGTGAAGGTCAGCGATTGCTGGAAGCGGATGTTGTCGGCGGTCGCGTCCTTGCCCTTGGGAAGCGAGGTCGCTTCGAGCTGATAGAGCCGCTTGTTGTGATAGAAGAGGGCAACGAGCGATCGGCTGCGGTCAGCGCCGAGGATGCTGAGCTGGCGGCCGTAGACCTGGCTCACCCGGTGTGGAATATCGACTTTGATCTCGCCGCTCTGGCTCACCGCCTTGATCGCATGATCGATGATCGCGTTCTCTGCCAGGCTGCCGGCGGAGAAGTCGACCACGGTCATCTTGAACACGCTGTTGCCCTGCTCGACCCCGTAGACGTGCGCGGCCGGCGTGCTGCCGTCCGCGGCCTGGTAGGTCGTGGTCTCGACCTTCGGTTCGGCTGGAAACGAGACGGTGAAGGAATCGTCCGGATAGCTGTATTCCTTCCAGGTTTGCGCAAAGGCGGTGCCGCTCGCGATGAGCGCCGCCAAGACAAAAACGATCCGACGCATGTGAATGACTTTCTCGATCACGTGAGGGACTTTTGAATTTGACGGGATTGTAAGCAATTTGTCGAAAGCCCTAAAGCGAAATGAGCCGATGGACAATCGCCGTGACCTTGCGAATTGATGCGGTGTTTCCAACCCTCGAATCCCTTTGGCCTTGTCATCGTCCGGCTTGACCGGACGATCCAGTAACCACCGTAATCATAATGGGGCACAGATTCCCAAAACGGATAGCTCGGTGGTTACTGGATCGTCCGGTCAAGCCGGACGATGACCAGGCTGAGAGATTTGAATGTTGGAAACATCGGGCGACCCGCTAAGATGCGGCGATGTTCGTCACCTTCTTCCATGAGTTGAAATCGGCCGGCGTCCCGGTAACGCTGCGCGAATATCTCGTGCTGATGGAGGCGATGGAGAAGGATCTCGCCTCGCGCCGGGTCGAGGAGTTCTACTATCTCTCGCGCGCCGCGCTGGTGAAGGACGAGCGCAACCTCGACAAGTTCGACCGCGTGTTCGGCCACGTGTTCAAGGGGCTCGCCCTTCTGAGCGACGCGGTCGAAGCGGAAATCCCGGCGGAGTGGCTCAAGAAGCTCACCGAGAAATATCTGACCGAGGAGGAGAAGAAGCAGATCGAGGCGCTCGGCGGCCTCGACAAATTGCTCGAGACCTTGCGCGAGCGGCTCAAGGAGCAGAAAGGCCGCCATCAGGGAGGCAGCAAATGGATCGGCACCGGCGGCACCTCGCCGTTCGGCGCCTATGGCTACAATCCCGAAGGCGTGCGCATCGGCCAGGACAAGAACCGCAATTTCCGCGCGGTGAAGGTTTGGGACAAGCGCGAGTTCAAGGACCTCGACGGCGACGTCGAACTCGGCACCCGCAACATGAAGGTGGCGCTGCGGCGCCTGCGCAAGTTCGCCCGCACCGGCGCGCCGGAAGAGCTCGACCTCGACGAGACCATCCGCGACACCGCCCACAAGGGCTATCTCGATATCCACTTGCGCCCGGAGCGGCACAACGCCGTGAAGGTGCTCGCCTTCTTCGACGTCGGCGGCTCGATGGACTGGCACATCAAGCTGAGCGAGGAACTGTTCTCGGCGGCGCGCTCCGAGTTCAAGCACATGGAGCATTTCTACTTCCACAACTGCCTCTACGAGCGAGTGTGGAAGGAAAACCGCCGCCGCTTCGACCAGACGATCCCGACCTGGAACGTGCTGCACACCTATGCCCACGATTACAAGGTGATCTTTATCGGCGACGCGTCGATGAGCCTCTACGAGATCGTGATGCCGGGCGGCTCGGTGGAGCACATGAATCCGGAACCCGGACAAACCTGGATGGAACGCGTGACGCGCACCTATCCGGCCTGCGTATGGCTCAACCCGGTGGCGGAGAGCCAGTGGGAATACACCCAGTCGATCCGCGCCATGCGCCAGCTGATGGGCGGCCGCATGTTTCCGCTGACCCTCGACGGCCTCGACAAGGCAATGCGCGAACTGGTGCGGTAGCTCCATAACGTCATGCGTGCCCTGAAAATGGGCGGAGCCGCGGCCCGATCCAAAGTCGCGCGCCGGCGATCTGGCCTGTGTTTTGCATTTTGCCGCGGGCATGGACCTCAACACGATCACCGACGTTGTGATGCCGCGCGGGCGTGCCGACCTGCCGTCGTGGCAGGCGGGCGATGCATGGCTCGGCGGCGGGACATGGCTTTATTCCGAGCCGCAACCGGCGCTGCGCCGGATGGTCGACCTGACGGCGCTCGCCTGGGAGCCGATCGTCCGCACCCAGACAGCGGACAAAAGCGGGATCGAGATCGCGGCCACCTGCACCATCGCCGAGCTGTTTGAATTCGCTTCGCAATCCGACTGGCCTGCCGCGCCCGTCATCACCTCGTGCTGCCGCTCGCTACTCGGCTCGTTCAAGATCTGGAACATGGCGACCGTCGGCGGCAACATCTGCATGGCGTTGCCGGCCGGACCGATGATTGCGCTGGCAACGGCGCTCGACGGTGTCGCGACGATCTGGACCGCGGATGGTGCGACGCGCACCTGCCGGATCGCCGATTTCGTGATCGGTCCGCGCGAGACCGTGCTGCAATCGGGCGAGCTTCTGCGCGCGATCACGGTCGATGGCGCGGCGCTGCGTCGACGCTACGCCTTCCGCAGGATTTCGCTCAATCCCCTCGGCCGATCCGGCGCGCTGTTGATCGGAGCATGCGATCCGGCAACCGGCGGCTTTACGCTGACGGTCACGGCCTCGACCCGCAGGCCGGTGCAAATCTCGTTCGCGCATATTCCGGACGACACCACGCTGCGCGCGAGGCTCGGCGAGGCCATTCCCAATCAGCTCTATTACGACGATGTGCATGGCGCGCCCGAATGGCGGCGTCACGTCACCCACCATTTCGCGCAGGAAATTCGACGCGAACTTGCCGAGGCGCCGGCGTGACGATCCGGGTCAATGGCCACGCGCATCAGGCCGAGCCCCGCCCCGGCCAATGCCTGCGCACCTACTTGCGTGAGTGCGGCTACTTCGGCGTCAAGAAGGGCTGCGACGCCGGCGACTGCGGCGCCTGCACCGTCCACATCAACGGCAAGCCGGTGCACTCCTGCCTCGTTCCGGCGTTTCGCGCCAAAGGGCGCGAGGTGACGACGATCGAAGGCCTGTCCGGCGGCAACGGCCTTCACCCGGTGCAGCAGGCCTTTCTCGACGCGCAAGGATTCCAGTGCGGCTTCTGCACGGCCGGCATGATCATGACCGCCGCGAGCCTGACTGACCGGCAGCGTGAGAATTTGCCCGAGGCGCTCAAGGGCAATTTGTGCCGGTGCACCGGTTATCGCGCGATTGGCGACGCGCTTACGGGCGTGCGCAACGTCGACGGCGAAGCGGCAGATGGACCGATCGGCGCGAGCGTTGCGGCGCCGGCGGGTCCGCGCATCGTCACCGGCGAGGAACGCTACACGCTGGACGTCGCGATCGAGGGCCTGTTGCACCTGAAAATCCTGCGCTCGCCTTACCCGCACGCCTACATCCTCGACATCGACAAGGCGCCGGCGCTCGCCATACCCGGCGTCCGCGCGGTGCTGACCTACGAGGACGCGCCGCCGCGACATTTCTCGACGGCGCGGCACGAAAATCCGCGCGACGATCCGTTCGATACGCTGGTGCTCGATCGCACGCTGCGCTTCATCGGTCAGCGCGTCGCCGCCGTCATCGCCGACAGCGAGGCTGCGGCCGAGGCGGGCTGTGCCGCACTCGTCGTGCGATACGAACAGCGACCGGCGGTGCTCGATCCGATAGGCGCGATGCGCGCGGGTGCGCCCGTCGTCCACGACAAGCTGCGCGCATGCGGAATCGCCGATCCACAGCGCAACATCGTGGCCGAGCTGCATGGCGATATCGGCGATGTCGCGGCAGGCTTTGTCGAAGCCGCCGTCATCCATGACGGCACTTACGAGATCCAGCGCATCCAGCACGCCCACCTCGAAACGCATGCTGCCATCGGCTGGCAGGACAAGTCCGGTGTGCTGCACATCCGCTCGAGCACGCAGACGCCGTTCCTCACCCGCGACGCGCTGTGCGCGCTGCTCGATCGCCCGCGTGAGTCCGTTCGCGTGTTCTGCGATCGCGTTGGCGGCGGCTTCGGCGGCAAGCAGGAGATGCTGGTCGAGGACATCGTCGCGCTCGCCGCGCTGAAAACCGGCCGCCCCGTCAAGCTCGAACTGACGCGGCAGGAGCAGTTCACGACGACGACCACGCGCCATCCGATGCGCATCAAGGTGAAGGCAGGCGCGCGCCGCGACGGCACTCTGTCGGCCATTCAACTCGATGTTCTCTCCAATGCCGGCGCTTACGGCAACCATTCCGCGGGAACGCTGTTTCACGCGTGCGGCGAGGCGATCTGCCTCTATCGCTGTGCCAACAAGAAAGTCGATGGTGTTGCGGTCTATACCCACACCCTGCCGGCCGGCGCGTTGCGCGGCTATGGCCTGAGCCAGGCGAACTTCGCCGTCGAATCCGCGATGGACGATCTTGCAAAGCGGCTCGGCATGGACCCATTCGCATTCCGCCGCCTCAACGTGGTCAGGCCCGGCGATCCGCTGCTGTCGACAACGCTCGAACCCGACGATGTGGAATTCGGCAGCTACGGTCTCGATCAGTGCCTCGACCTTGTGGAACAGGCGCTGCAACGCGACAATTCGTTTACGCCGCCATCGGACGAATGGCTGGTCGGCACCGGCATGGCCATGGGCATGCTCGACACCATTCCCCCGCACGGTCATGTGGCCGAGGCCAGCATCCGTCTCCGCCCGGAGGGCGACTATGAACTTTCGGTCGGCACCGCAGAATTCGGCAACGGCACGGCGACCGTCCATCGCCAGATCGCCGCAGCGGCGCTCGCGACGGCGCCGGAGCGGATACGTCTGCGCCCCTCCGATACACAGGTGGTCGATCACGATACGGGCGCCTTCGGCAGCACCGGCACCGTCGTGGCCGGAACTGCGACCCAGCGTGCGGCAGGGGCGCTCGCAACGAAGATCGTCGCCGTCGCCGCGCAGCACGCCGGCGTTGACGCGGCGACGTGCCGGCTGATGCGCGATGGCGTAGCTGTGGGCAACTCGTTCGTGCCACTCGCGGACATCGCTGCCGCGGCGGCGGCCGGCGGCGTTGACCTCGAGGCGGCCGGTCGCTTCGACGGCACGCCACGATCGGTCGCCTTCAATGTGCAGGCGTTCAAGGTCGCGGTGCATCCGGTGACGGGCGAGCTTCGGATTCTCCGCAGCGTCCATGCCGCCGATGCCGGCACCGTCATCAACCCGGCGCAATGCCGCGGACAGGTCGAGGGCGGCGTGATGATGGGGATCGGCGCCGCGCTCTATGAATCGATGTCGGTCGACAAGCGCGGCGCGATCGATAACGCGGCATTCCGCAACTATCACATTCCTGCCTTCGCCGATGCGCCGCGGACCGAGGTCTATTTCGCCGCGACCTGCGACCGCCTCGGACCGCATGGCGCGAAATCCATGAGCGAGAGCCCGTTCAATCCGGTTGCAGCGGCGCTCGCCAACGCGATCGAGGATGCAACCGGCATCCGTTTCTATCAGACGCCGTTCCGTCCTGACGTGATCTATCGGCCGATCTTCGAGTCGGTCTCGGAAAGCACGCCGCGCGAGATCGCCTGAACCTCTCGACTTCCGACATCGGCGCCCGCACAGTCGGCCGCCCATTCAGGAAGCTCGGGAGGTGAGTTCATGTTCGAATACAAGACCGTGCGCTGGTCGCTGCAGGCCGCGGCCGCATCGGGAGAAAAAACCATCGGCGTGGTGACGCTCGCCCGTCCCGAGGCGCTCAACGCCATCGACGTGCGCATGCGCATCGAACTCGATCTGCTGCTCGACCAGATCAGGCGCGACGACAGTATCCGGGTCGTCATCATCACCGGGGAAGGCCGCGGGTTCTCCGCCGGCGGCGACCTGCGCACGGAAGCGGGTCCGCTCGGCGCGCTCGACGACGATCACGATTTCGGGGCGTTCGGCGCCTACCGGGAACTCGCGAACTACTTCTTCAACGACCTGCGCCATGTCGTGATCCAGCGCGCGATCCGCAAGCTCGAAACGCTGCAAGCGGTGACGATCGCGGCGATCAATGGCCCGGCCGTGGGCATCGGTCTCGAACTCGCGACCGCCTGCGACATGCGCTACGCCTCGGACCTCGCCCGGCTCGGCGAGGTCGCGGTGCCGGCCGGCTTCGTGCCGGAATCGGGCGGCGCCCGCAATCTGCCGAAGCTCGTCGGCATGGGGCGCGCCATGGAGATGATCCTGTCGGGCGAGATCATCGATGCCGCCGAGGCACAGCGGATCGGCCTCGTCGAGCGCGTGTTCCCGCATGACAAGCTGCTGGAGGAAGTCTTCAAGATCGCCGACAAGATCGCGGCGGCGCCGTTCCTCTCGGTGCGGCAGGCGAAGGCGCTGGTGCGGCGCTATTGGGATCACAATCGCAGCGAGGAGGGCGCGCGCGCCGAACTCGATGCGGTGATGGAGATCACGCGCACCCAGGATTGCCGCGAAGGCATCCGCGCCTTTCTTGACAAGCGGCCGCCCGCCTATCGCGGCCCGAGTTACGGCGGCTGATGTTCCCCACGAACGCTGTCGAGATTGCACCGGCCCTAGAACGCACCGGTTGGGTGTCATGGCGCCAGTTGCTATGGTAAACATAAGGCGATCCCGGCAGAATTCCGTGCCGGTTCGCGGACAACGCCGGTTCGGCCTCACCCCCTGCCTCTTCATTCGAATTGTGGAGTCGCTGACATGTCCACCTACAACATCCTGATCCTGGGCGCCTCCTACGGCTCGCTGCTCGCCTCGAAGCTCTGTTCGGCGGCCACAAGATCACGCTCGTCTGCCTGCCGGCCGAGGTCGACCTCATCAACGCCGAAGGCTTTCGCGTGCGCATGCCGGTGAAGGGGCGGCAAGAACAGGTGCTGATCGACTCGCGCAAGCTGCCGGGCAAGGTCACGGCGGCGGGTCCGGCCGACGTGAAGCCCGCCGATTACGACCTCGTGGGGCTCGCGATGCAGGAGCCGCAATATCGCTCGCCCGGCGTGCGCGAACTCCTCGATGCAGTGGCGAAATCGCGCAAGCCGTGCATGTCGATCATGAACATGCCGCCGCTGCCCTACGTCCGAGCGCATCCCGGGCCTCAACGCCGACAGCCTGAAGGCCGGCTATACCGATGCCGACCGTGTGGGACAGCTTCGATCCGGGGCTGGTGACGTTGTGCAGCCCCGACCCACAGGCCATTCGTCCGCCCGAGGAGAAGATCAATTTGCTCCAGGTGACGCTGCCGACCAACTTCAAGGTCGCGCGGTTCGACTCGGACGCCTACACCGCGATTCTGCGCAAGCTGCAGGACGACGTCGAGGCGGTCCGCTTCGAAACGCCGGAAGGCAAGATCGAACTGCCGGTCAAGCTCAAGGTGCACGATTCGATTTTCGTGCCGCTCGCGAAGTGGGCGATGCTCCTATCGGGAAATTATCGCTGCGTGACGCGCGATGCGGCGCGCACCATCAAGGAGGCGGTACACAGCAATCTCGAAGAGTCGCGTTCGGTCTACAACTTCGTGCGCGACCTCTGCATCAAGCTCGGCGCCAAGCCGGACGATCTCGTGCCGTTCGAGAAATACGCCGCGGCGGCGCAAGGATTGACGCGGCCCTCCTCGGCAGCGCGGGCGCTGTTCAACGGCGCGCCGAACATCGAGCGCGCCGACAAGCTGGTGCAGCTCATCGCGCTGCAGAAGGGTTTGCGCCATCCCGTCATCGATGCGAACGTCGCGCTCGTCGACCAGCGCCTGGAGATGAATCGGAAGAAGGCCGCGTGAGTCTGCGCGAACCGCGCGGCATCGGTCTTGTTGTCATTCGATAATTCAGCCAGTTCGGTGTCATGCCCTGCGCACGCGGGGCATCCAGTAGCCACCAGATTTGCGGACGAATCTCAGACGAGCCTAATGGAGGCACCGGGGTTACTGGATCGCCCGGTCAAGCCGGGCGATGACGAATGCTAAAGGGAGACGCCCGATGAAATTCCCCTTCATGACCTTCACAACTTTGATTGCTCGCACCACCGCTGTTGCGGCCCTTTCGCTTGCGACCAATTTCGCAATGTCCGCACAGGCGCAGGAACAGCGGCCGGCCGCGCCGTCGGCGATGGCGCCGCCGACGATCGCGGCGCATCCCTCGACCCAGGAGCCGGCCCATCGCATGACCTTCGAGCAGGTGGTGGCGATGGAGAAGTCGCTCTCCAACTGGGGCCGCTGGGGCAAGGAAGACGAGCGCGGCACGCTCAATCTCGTGACGCCGAAGAAGACGATGGAGGCGCTCGCCCTCGTGAAAAATGGGGTCGTCGTCTCGCTGGCGCACTTCGCCAACCTCGACAAGACGGTCGACGACTTCAACTTCGGCCCGACCAAGCATGAGATGTGGTACGGCGCTCTGGGGCCGCCGAAGCCCGGCGAGACGCGCGGCGCGCTCGACACCATCAGCTACGGCCTGCACGACGGCACGAACTCGCACATCGACGCGCTGTGCCACTACACCATCCTGCACGAGGGGAAAGTGGTGGTCTTCAACGGCCATCCGTCGGCAACGCCCGAGGGTTGTTCGGCGAACGGCATCGACCGCATGGGTCCGGGGGTCGTGACCCGCGCGATCCTGGTCGACATGCCGCTCCTCAAGAACGTGGAATGGCTCGACCCGCGCACGCCGATCTACCCCGAGGACCTCGAGGCTTGGGAAAAGTTCGCCGGCGTCAAGATCGGCAGCGGCGACGCCGTCCTCATTCGCACCGGCCGCTGGGCTTTGCGCACCGCAAAGGGGCCGTGGCTGCACGCGCGCGAAGGCGCGGGTATCCACGCCTCGGTGATGCCGTGGCTCAAGCAGCGCGACATCGCGGTGCTCGCGAGCGACGCCGTCAACGACGTGCAGCCGTCCGGGATCGTCGGCGGCTCCGGCGAAGCGGCGATCCGCCCGGTGCATCTCATCTCGATCGCGGTCATGGGAATGCCGCTCGTCGACAACGGCTACTTCGAGGACGCGGCCAAGGAAGCCGCCGCGCGCAAGCGCTGGGCATTCCTGATGTCGCTGCAGCTCACGCGCCTTCAAAGCGGAACCGCCTCGAACTTCAACGCGCTCGGGATTTTCTGAGGCGGTCGTGCGTCGCGACCGCGCTCATGCCAGCCGCGACGCCCGTAAACGCTGCCGGCACAGGTGCCTCGGCTTCAGCCGTATGGCCGCGCTTGTCGCGGCCATCCACGTCTTCCTTTCAGTGTCGCCGCAAAAAGGAAGGCGTGGATGGCCGGGACGAGCCGCGACGAGCCCAGCCATGACTAATTAATATCAGAGAATTTGTGCGGGTCATCCACGCAGCTGCGCGCAGCGTCGCTGCAGGAAGTGCCGCACCGCGGGATCTGCCTCAAGCCCGATCGCCCGCGCGTACGCCGCTTCCGCGGCTTCCACATCGCCCGTCTGTCCGAGAAGGCCGGCACGGGCCGCCCAATACGGCTGGTACTCGGCCAGCCGCACATCGCTTGCAAGCGCATCGAGCGCCGCCAACCCGGTGGGCGCGCCGTCGGTCTGCGCAACCGCGATGGCGCGGTTGATCGCCACCACCGGCGAGTCGGTGATGGCGAGGAGCGCATCGTAGAGGCGCGCGACGGCAGCCCAATCGCTCGCGCCCGAAATGCGGCGCGCCGCGTGCGCCGATTGCACGGCGGCTTCGAGCTGATAGCGGCCGACCGAGCCCATGCGGCTTGCCGCTTTGAGCAGCGCTTCGGCCTCCGCGATCAAGTTCGCGTCCCACGCGGAGGGGTCCTGCTCGGCGAGCGGCACATAATCGCCGGATGCATTGCGCCGCGCCGCGCGGCGCGCCTCCGCGTGCAGCATGAGTGCCACGAGCCCCAGCGCTTCCGGCTCCTCGGGCAAGAGCTTCGCGACGAGACGGCCGAGCCAGATGCCCTCCTCGGCGAGGTTGCGCCGCCGCGTCTCGGTACCGGCGGGGTCGGACCAGCCTTCGGCGAAGGCGGCGTAGATCGCGGCGAGCACGGCGTCGAGGCGCGGTGCGAGCTCGGCGCGCTCCGGCACCCGGAACGGAATGCCGGCCTCGCGGATCTTGCTCTTCGCGCGCACCAACCGCTGCGCCATGGTCGCGGGCGAGATCAGGAACGCCGACGCGATCGTCGCTGCGTCGAAGCCGAGCAGCGTCTGCAGGATGAGCGGGGCGCGGATCGCCGGATCGATGGCGGGATGCGCGCAGGCGAACATCAGCGCGAGGCGGTCGTCGGGAATCGCTTTGTCCGCATCCTCCATCTGCGCGAGTTCCTCGGCAACGAGCCGCAGGTGGCCCGCGGCCTCTTCGCCGGTGTGCCGCCGCCGCGCCGCGTCGATCAGCCGGCGCCGCGCGACGGCGGTCAGCCAGGCCTCCGGCGAATCCGGGATGCCGCGCGCCGGCCAGTCGGCAAGCGCGGCCGCGAAGGCGTCGGACAGCGCGTCCTCCGCCGCCGCGACATCGCGCGTGCGCGCCGCGAGATAGGCGACGAGCTTGCCGTAGCTCGCCCGCGCGACAGCCTCGGCCGTCGCGCGGATCTGGTCGGCATCCGGCATCTCCGTCGGTTCGCTGTCGTCACATCGGCCAGATGGGGCGCACTTCCATCGCGCCGTGGCCTGCGCCCGGACAGCGTGCCGCCCAGGACAGCGCGGTGTCGAGATCAGGCACCTCGATCATGTAGTAGCCGCCGAGTTGTTCCTTGGTCTCCGCGTACGGGCCATCGAGCACCTGCGTCTTGCCGTTTGTGACCCGCACCGTGGTGGCGGCACTCGAGCGCTGCAGCCGCTCGCCGCCGACGAGAATGCCCGCCTTCTTGAGCGCTTCCGTATAGGCCATGTACGCGTTGTGCATCTGGTCGAGGTCGGCCTTGCTCGCGGCCTGCGCGGCAGCTTCGTTCCCGTAGATCATCAGCAGGTACTTCATGGCTTGTCTCCGTGGTCCTGATTGCGACGGTGATGGCAGGCGCTCATGGCCCTGCCGCCACGATGACGTTCGAGCGGGGCCGAATTCGACAACGCGACCGAAAAATCTCGCCGTCGCAGCAAAAGATTCGAACGACCGAAATCCGCTCGTTTTTCCCTAAGAACAGGGAAAATAACAGGGAAAGTCAAAAATCGCCCTTCCGCCGGCGCATGGCTACGCAATTCGTGCAACGGCGTCAGAGGCGTAGCTCAAACCGAGGCAGCGATTGGAGCGCGCGAAACAGCGAATCTCAGGGAAATCTTTGCGGTACGTCACGGAAGCATCTCTTCAGGGGCATTCGGATGACTATATTATAGGACTATTCCTCACGACGTCAATCGAATATCGGCGAGGTCACCCCGTCTCATTAGTTGCGCGCTTCTCGAACCTCCCGATTCACGCAGCGGGTGGCGAAACGTACGAATGTGATAAATATTGGACCTCGGCCCGATTGCCTGCATTCACAAGGCAACGACTGGGGGCCGTGTGGTACGTTCCGCCGACCCGTCAGTGGCGAGCGCGGGAAGCTGGCTTTCGAAACCGGGGCCGCTTTCGGTTTTTGCAGAGTTCCGGGAGCAACTCATGAACAGCTTACGCAGAAATTCGCTGGCATTTCTTTTCGCTGCGGCGGGTCTCTTGCTGTCGCAAGCGGCGCTGATTGCGCCGGTCATAGCCCAGCCGGCAGCGGCTCCAGAGAAGGCGTCGCCCAATCGCATCAAGATCGAATACATCGAGCCCACCTCCGACGAGTTCAAGGCGACCGCCGCGCTGATCAAGCAAGTGCGCGGCCTCGAGACCATGCAGCAGATTTTGAGCCCGCTGATCCTGCCCGAGGATCTGACGATCCGCGCCAAGGAATGCGGCATGGTCAATGCCTGGTACAACCGCGAAGACGGCAAGCCGACGGTTACGATCTGCTACGACATGGTGGACGGGTACATAAAAAACCTGCCGAAGGAACCGACGCGCTCCGGCATCACGCCGCTCGATGCGGCCGCCGGCCAGTTCTTCTGGCTTGTCACCCACGAAACCGGACATGCCGTGTTCGACATCTTCCGCATCCCGCTCATGGGACATGAGGAAGATGCCGCGGACAATTTCGCCACCTACATCATGCTGGCATTCGGCAAGGAGCGCGCGCGCCGGCTGATCGGCGGCTCCGCCTGGGCGTATCGCCAATACATCATGGACTATCGGAATGATTCCATAACGAAGCTGCGGCTGGCCGCCTTTGCCAGTGCCCACAGCCAGCCCGAGGAACGCTTCTACAATCTGATATGCATGGCCTACGGCGCCGACCCGGTGACGTTCGGCGATCTGACCGAGGACGGATGGCTGCCGTCCAGTCGGGCCAAGACCTGCCGGGAAGATTTTCAAACGTTGAGCTTTGGCTTCCGCACCCTGATCACCCCGCACATCGACCGGGAGATGGCGCAACGCGTCCTTGATACACGTTGGCTGCCGGCGACGAGTTCGTTGCCGGCGCTGAACCAGAAGTAAGCCGAGCCTGGCTCCGAACGTCATCGATAGCTTACGGCTTGCGGCTCTTAGTGAGCGTCGATACGCTCGCGGCATAAAGTCGACGTTGGTCGAAACTGGGAGAGGAGACTTCGCGCCGTGATCCGCCGCATCCTGAGCACGTCTGTCCGCATCGCGATTGTTGGATCCGCGCTTGCGACACCCTTGATGGTAGGCGAGGCCAACGCGCAGACAGCGCTCACGATCCCCCCAGGACTTCCCGAATGGACCTTCAACATTCCCGACAAGGTCCAGTCCAGTGCCGTGAAACCGGAAGGCATCGTGAGGGCGCCGGGCAGCGCCAAGGAGTACGAATGGGCCAAGGTCGCGGGGAATGCCAATCCG
This sequence comes from uncultured Alphaproteobacteria bacterium, assembly GCA_963787675.1. Lineage (GTDB taxonomy): Bacteria > Pseudomonadota > Alphaproteobacteria > Rhizobiales > Xanthobacteraceae > JAJPKK01. Next base: position 615,810 of record CAWBDV010000007.1, read on the forward strand.
CCGGACTGGTTTCCCGATGAGCACCCGCCTGCGCCGCGTGCGGTCACCGGCGGCGAGGGGATCCGGTTTGCCTGCGGCTCGTGCCATCTGATGTCCGGCCAAAGTCACGCGGAGGCGGCGGACATCGCCGGCATGCCCGCGGAATACCTGATCCGGCAGATGAGCTACTACAAGGCCGGCACGCGCAAGGACGACGCGCGCATGGGGCCGATCGCTAAGTCCAAGTCGGACGAGGACATTCGCCAGGCGGCCGAATATTTTGCCGCGTTGAAGCCGAGGGTATTCGTGAAAGTGATCGAGACGGCAACGCCGCCGCGGACGTTCATCGCGACCGCCGGCCGCCATCGCCAACTCCATCCCGACGGCGGCACCGAGCCGATTGGACACCGCATCCTCGAAATTCCCGAAGACCCTTACCGCACGGAGATACGTGACCCGCATTCCGGCTTTATCGCCTACGTGCCGCCGGGTAGCATCGCCAGGGGTGAAGCGCTGGTCAAAGGCGGCGAGTCCGGCAAGACCGTGCCATGCGGGCTCTGTCACGGCGAGGCGCTGAAGGGCCTCGGCGAAGTTCCGCGGCTCGCGGGACAGCAGCCGCTTTATATCGCGCGCCAACTCTTCGACATGCAGTACGGCTCGAGCGCGGGCAAAGCCGCGGCGCTGATGAAGCAGGTCGTCGCCAATCTGTCGGAAGACGACATCATCGCGATCTCCTCATACCTCGGCTCGCTGCCGCCGCAATGAGGATTGCGCGCTAGGGAGCGCGGCGCTCGCGCAGATAGCGGCGCCGTGCCGAGGACGGCCCCATCGTTAGAACAGCAGAATCTCCGCGTCAGAAGACAGATTTTTGCGCACGTCGTCTGGAACGACCTTTAGCTTTGCGGCCTCCGGCGGAAGCTCCTTTTTAATTGCGTCGGCGATCGAGCGCGTTGCCGCCGTGTAGACGAATCCGATTGATCCCGGAGGTCCTTTCTTGGCCGCCGGCACCTCGGTAAAGTCGGAATAAACAGAATTGGCAGCATATCCCTTTGCTAAGAGGTCACTCTCCAATTCCGATGCAAGTGCCTTCTGCGTCTCCGAGCCAGAGTAGACAATGATGACATTCGATTTTCGTTTGTTGCTCGCACTCGTCGCGGGAGGAGGCACTGCGACGTTTGAGGCTTTCGCGAGGGACGACAATCCTTGCCCAATATCGTCGAGTTCCTTTTTAAGATCGCTGAGTATCCCTTTGATCTCTGCGCCCTGATTTGCCACCGCCAGTCGTGTCGCGACTTTGGCGCTGATTTCGAACGCACCATCTTTGAAGGTGAAATCGGCAAGAATTGGAACGGCGAACAAAAATGCGCCGAACGCGAGGAGCACCGCAAACGTATTCGATACCTTGGGATTGTGGAGGATCGCGACAAAGCAAATGACCAATAGCACCGCACCGCCGATCATCGGGCTGACACTGATGAATAAGTCCCAACTCATGACAATCCATCCCCTGTCTGTAGAAGAGGTGGAGCAACCGCGGAACAGGACGGACCCAAACTCCCAGCTGGAGCAGATTTGGTCTCACCCACCGGGAGTTTGATTTAGATCGGCGGACATCCTTGGGGCATCAGCCCGTCACCGAGCGGATCGTCCAGAAGTCGCTCGCAAGGGCGGGGCGGATCAAATACTCGTAGGGCATCATGCAATAGCCGTTGAGGCCCCAGTCGGTCCCCCACGAGTTGCGGATGATGAATATGCGCTTGGTGTCATCATATCCGACGGCGAGGACGCAGTGGCCGCCGAGCACGGTCTCGCCGGAGGCCGGTATCGGGACAATCCCGGTCTGCGCGACCGTGTCGCTTTCAAAACTCTCGTAGACGGTAAATCCGAACACGAAGGGATAGCCTTCGGCGAGACACCCCTGCATCTGCGTCAAGACTTGAGCGACGCGGGAGTAGGACGTGACAAGGTCCTGCTTGGCGTCGGTGTAGGCCACAGTTGGCGGCTTCTTGATGAATTCCGAAATGTCATACGGCCAATCGGTTTCGGGCGGTGCCCCGAGCGTCGCGACGGATTTGATGCCGTCGCGAACCTGCGCACCGCTATCCTGATTGACGGTGCCTTCGATGACCCTCTCATTGTAATAGATGAAGAGCCGCGATGGCGTGAACTCCTTGTTGCCCTGCTTGCGCTGATCGAATTCGATCGCCGCCGCGATGTCATTCGCCGTGCAACTGCCGAGCTGGCCCTGATTGTAGACCGGCGGGCATTCCGAACGCAGATCGACGGACGTCGGCAATCCTTGCGGAAAGCGGATGAGGGGCGCGGCATACAGATAGTCGCGCGCGTCGGGCAGTTCGCGAACCCAGCCATATCCGCCATGTCGCGAGGCTTTGCGAATCGTGAGCTTCGCGAACGGATCGGAGCCATTGCCGGCGTGCACCGGTCTCCGAGGTGGCGCGTGGTGTGGTCTCGTGCGCGTTGCCGTCGACATGGTGTTAATCCCTCCCTGCGCATGCGGCATCGATCACGGCCCAAGTTGCGATTACGCTCGCCGCTGTCGTAAACGCGCCGTATTTCGCGTAGATTTCGCCGGCCTGCTGCTTGGCGGCGTCGATATTGTTTGACGGATTGGGTATCTGCGGATCAGAGGCGTTGCGGATCGCAAACCATTTCAGGTTTTTGAAATCGCTTAGGGCGTCGCCCACCATGGCATCGCCCATGTCGCACGCACGCGCGCCGGAGCCTTGCAGCTTGTAGTGATCGGTCGAATCGTCGAAGCCGAAAAAATCCGTCGTTACGATCGCGTCACCGGCCGAAGCCCAGATTTTCGGGACTGAACGCGCACCCTGGATCCGGGCCGCATTCACCTTCGTCAACGCGGGACTGATCGCCGCAAGCGCGCCTGCAGGTAGCGCCGTCGTCTGATAGGAATTGCCGTGCCATGGTTCGTTCTTGAACTGCGTCACGCAATCAAATCGCGTGCGTGCGGCAATCACGACGTCGCCCAATGCGACGTCGGTGCCGATGCCGCCTCCGGTTCCTGTGGTGATGAATACTTTGGGATTAACCGCGGTCGCGATTTCGATCATCAATTGCCGGACCGGCGTCGCAGGTCCGTCGTAATCGAGATGCAGCCCGGATTTGAAAAGTAGGACGCGGGTCTTTCCGATGCGGCAGGGAAAATAAAGCCCCAGACTGTGATAATATCGCGCCATATCCGCCGTGGTGTCTTTGAACGGCGCGCGGGCTCCCGTGACGAGTGGGATGTAGGTGGCGATATTGTGCCGGTATTCGTACCAGCGCGACGGCAGATAATCGGGCGTCAGCAAAGCCGCGAGCGCCGCCGCTTCGGCAGCCGTCCACGTCACGACGACCGCGTCATAGCCGTGGAATTTGGTGAGGTCTTCGGTCTCGGCAGGTGCCGGATCGAGCGGGACCGCGACCGGCTTTGAAGCTTCCGGCCAGGGAACGGGGCTTGGCAACCGGCCGGTCGAACTCCTCAGCGCGCCTTCGAGCTTCGCGGAAACAAATCGCGCCTGAGGAAATTCGGGATCGTAATTGAGGATGACGTCGTCGACATCAACATCGCCCGTCATGAGAGAGCCCAGCCGATAATACAATCAAAGATAGCGCTATCTATGAACAAACAATCTTAAATTGCAAGCATGATGTTACCGCCACTTTTCGAATAGGACTGTAGGAATAGGACTACTGCGGTCGACGGCGAGCCAAGCGCACCGGTCTTGTCAGCCGTTGCTCAGAGGTGCGGGGCTCTGCCAAGGGGAAACGTCCCCGGCTTGGATGTCTTGGGGGCGCACATCGGCTCTTCGCACCAAAAATCAGTGGGTGAGGTGGCTCACATGCGGGCCCCAGCACCTATGTCAGCATGCGTGTCAGAGACGTATGGCGTCGCGAATTGAGAAAGGTTGGTCGCGGCATCATCCGGAAACAGGTTGGCATCCTCGCCTGCAAGCTGAGGAGGTAACCATGAGGAGCTTCATTCTTAGCGCGACACTGATGTTTGCACTGGCGGCTGCCGCCGCCGCGATATCGCTTCAAGTCAATCACACGCCACTGCGCAGCCCGGTGGCTGCCAATAACTGGTCGCTTCTTAATTGATTGGTGAAGATCAGAAGCTCGACCTCAACCGGCCGCTCGCGGCGCCTGAGACGTGTCTCAGGCGCCGCCGCCGTAAATCCAACTGAGCTTTGAGCGGCGCGCAGGGCTGTTGCGCTCCGGCGAGCCGACCCCTGCGCGTCGGGTCGTCGGATTGTTATGTACGCGAGGGGCGGCGAGTGAAGATTAGACAGTTCATGGAATTGAACGAGGAAGATGCGGCCGCGATGTATGCCCGTGCATGCCGGTCGTGGTACGGCCAACGGGCGTTGACGGTCGTCAAGCAGCAGATCAAGCACCTCAAGCACAACGGGGACCCGCGTGGCGTCGAGGCGTGGTCGCGGGTTGCGGATAAATTGGCCCATATGAAGCGGCCGCCGACGCTCGAAGACGGCAAGCTCTACTAATCGCCCGAAATGTAGTGGGCGGGCCTGACGCTTTTCAGCAGTTCGAGAATCGCCGTCGAGCATTCGTTGAGCACCACCAGGGAAATGATCGCATCCATGCGAGGTGCATTCTTCTGGTAAAGGTGGTCGACGATCGTCCGCCACGCATCGCCGGTGGCGCCCTTGGCCTTGCGCACGGTTCCGACCTGTACCTTTTCAAGGTGCAGTTCCAAACAGCGCTCGAATTGCGGTCGCGACAACATTTGTCAACACAACACAGCCAGACGCCGGCACCAGTCACATGATAGCCTGCCAGCAAACGGTAAAGCTATCAGCTCTTCGTTACGCCCGCGCGACACGTGGCCACGCGTTCGCGGGAGCGAGACCCGCGAAGCGTTGACGCGCCACATCGGTCGTGGTGAAAGCAGAAGCAGGATGGCATTCGGCGGCCGGAGAGTTTGTGTCCGGTGCCGGAGGCGGGGCGAGTTCCGAAGATTGGCAAGTTCCAAACATTGGCGAATTCCAACCATTGGAGTGTGCACCCATGCTTCGAAGACTTTGCTTGCTCTCCGCAACCCTCGGCCTGATCGCGGTTACGCTCTACTCCGCGGAATCAGCCGACGACATCAAGCTCCCGACCGGGTATCGGCAGTGGTTCCACGTCAACACCATGGTCGTCAGCAAGGACAGCCCGCTTTTCGACGCGATCGGTGGAATGCACAACGTTTACATCAATTCAGTCGGAGAGGCGGCGCTCAAGAAAGGCGGGGCGTATCCCAACCGGACCGTGTTCGTCTCCGACGTCCATGAGTTCACGGTGGCCGACGGGTCTTACGTCGAAGGCGCGCGCAAAGGAACTGCGGTCATGGTCAAGGACGCGAAGAAATATGCCTCGACCGGCGGCTGGGGCTTTCAACTCTTTGCCGGCGGCGACCCCGCAAAGCCGATCGTGACCGACGCCGCCAAGATGTGCTTCGAGTGCCACACGCCGAAAAAGGACCAGGATTACGTCTACTCGACCTACATCCCGTGAGTGATGTGGGGTGCTGGGCCGCCGCGCGTGTCTTGCTAGGGCTGACATCTGAGATCCGGCGCCTCGATGCTCGTCGAGCGATATCTACCGTTCGTATTGTTCGTCACGCAGCAACCGACGCTCCGTCGTGACTAGTCTTTCGGCCTGACGCGCGGCGGATCGTAGATCGTCAAAATAACCATGTCGTCCGCGCCGAGATTCCGCAGCGAATGCTTTTCGCCGGCGCGGACCTGGCACACCGTGCCTGTCCGCACCGGCGAAGGGCTGCCGCGGATGGTGATGTCCCCGGTGCCGCTCAGGAAATACAAGAGATGGCTCCAGGGCTCGATGTGCGGAACGGAATGGTCGCCGGGCTCGAGCCGAACAAGCTCGCAACTATAGGCCTTGGTGTAGGCGTCGTCGGTCAGCGCCTTGAACTCGAAGCCGCGGGCGCCGGGCAGGCCGCGCAAATCCTTCCACCCCAAATCATCGACCGAGAACACATTGGCCATGCGACGCCTCCGTAGCTCGTCGCCATTTTGGCGCGATTGTCCGCGAATGCCAGGGCAATCGCATGCGGCGGGGCGATGTCTTTTTCCGTCCGCAGCGAAGGCGTCGCGACCGGCGCGGTGCGCACTTCCCCCTCTCCCCTCGCGGGAGAGGGTCGGGTGAGGGGGCGGGCCACACAACAAGCGCCGAATTTGTCGCACGCCCCCTCACCCGCCCGCGCTCACGCGGGCGACCTCTCCCGCGAGGTTCTCGGGGTGTAGTTTCCCCAAGATGGAAGTTGATTGCCAGCCGTTCATAACATGTTGATTTTACTTGCGGAGACGCGGATCAGGCACCAGGTTCATTCCCGTCGTTTCATTTGCCGTGCTACCTATGTGACGCGGAGGTAGCACCGCTCTAGGGGTGCTATTCCATGCCTCGCATCAAATTAACGAAGGGTGCCATCGACACTCTGCCGACTCCAAAATCAGATCTGACGCACTGGGACGCGAGTCTTCCTGGCTTCGGCGTGAAAGTTACGCCGAAAGGTCGCAAGGTGTTCATCGTTTTGTATCGCACCGGCGGAGCCGGCTCGAAGCTGCGCAAATATACCATCGGACCATACGGACGTTTGACGCTTCATCAGGCGCGCATCGCTGCGCAGAAGGTGTTCGTAGCGAAGGCGGAAGGACGCGACCCCGCCGCTGAAAAGCGCGAAGCGAAGCGCCGGGTTGTAGCCGATCGGGTCGAGGATCTGCTCGAATCGTTTATCGCCCAACGTCTGTCACAAAACCGCTCCGGGGGCGAGATTTCGAGGCTATTGCGTCGGGAAATGGGAAAGCCTTGGTGCGGCCGATCCATTCATGCAATCAGCAAACGGGATGTGATCGACGCCGTCTCTGCGGTCGAACAACGTGGCGCTCCTGCTGCAGCCAATAAGGCTCTGAAATCGATCAAGGCATTCCTGAACTGGTGCGTCGGGCGAGCCGTGCTTGATAAATCACCAGCCGAAGGCGTTCCCCTGCCCACGAAGGAAATCGCGCGAGACCGTGTCTTAGAGGACGTGGAACTCGGGCGTGTCATCTTAGCCGCAAGACAGATCGGTGAACCCTACGGTGGGATCGTTGAGCTTTTGGCGCTCACAGGGCAAAGGCGTGAGGAGGTCGCGCAAATGGGGATTAACGAATTGGATTTTGCCCAACGCGTTTGGACGATTCCCAAATCGCGCACCAAAAATGCCAAAGCCCATGTCGTGCACCTTTCCAGGCAGTCGTTGGAGGTGCTCAAGCGCACAAATGAGCGGGGACCGTATGTATTCTCTAAACTTGGAACAAAGCCGTTTCAGGAGTTCAGTAAAGCGAAACGCGAACTTGACCGCCTATCCGGAGTAACCGGATGGCGACTCCATGACCTCCGCCGAACCTGCGTATCCGGCATGGCCCGGCTGGGCATTGCGCCCCATGTGGCCGACAAGATTCTTAACCACCAGTCCGGCTCGATCTCAGGAGTCGCGGCTGTCTACCAGCGCCACGAGTTTCTCGCGGAGCGCCAAGCGGCTCTGGACTTATGGGGAGCCCATATTGGCCAGCTTCTCGGGGAAATATCCCATGACCGCCGAATCGATCTAAAAATCGTTGCTTGACTACGCCAGTCGCCGATTGTCTAGAGGAAGCTGACGATCGCCTCCTCACCTTCACGCGCCCAGTCATCGACGACTAATTTTGCTGTGATGCACAGTCCGACCCTTCAACGATTGGTGTGACCCTCGGCCTTTGGGGTAGCCGCAGAGGCGGCGGGAATTCATCACGATACTTGGCGGTGCCGCGTTTGCGTGGCCCATGCTGCTCGCCAATGAATCAGACCGCTAGCAGGGGCGGCTCCCGCGACCAGTACCGGGGCCGGCTCTGACAAGACTACGGGATGACATGGCTCAGGCTGTCGCTTCTGGATCATCAACCGATGTTCGATGGGTTCCACTTGGAGCCGCTCTAGATCGCATTGAAGACAACGATCGAGCTGCGCTGACTAAGCGGCTATCTGCTCGGCGGTATGAGCTTATCGTCGGCCACGTCATCGGCGGCGTCAGAGAAATTTACAATCGTCACGATTTCGGAGACGAGATGGCACCGCGCTGCGGTGTCTGGCGGCGCTCATCGAGATCATCATCGCCGGAAAGCCGACCAACGATATCGACCAACTGCGGGCGCTGATCGACAGCATGGTCGCCACGCCGACAAACAAAGTTGTGAAGCTGCGCTCATCAGCGGCGGCGGCATGAGAGCGCGCGTTCGCAAGCTCACCGACGACGAGGTACGTGCGATGCGCGCTGACTTGGTCGCTCGGATGAAGGCACTGCAGCGGGGGTACGAAACATCGGAGGGCATCGAGCGCGACAGGCATCTGCTCGGGGCACTGGTGCTGTGCAATACGTTACATCGGTTGCCGATGTGGCTTTACAAGGCGCTGTACGATCAGCAGGCAGCCCGCGTCAACCAGCAACCGGATATCCACTGGAAACGCTGGTTGATGGTGACCGGGGCATACGACGAGGGACTGCGCGAAGGGCGGCGGCGTTGGTCATTGCGGAAAGCGGCCAAGGGAGTAAGCGAAGCAACTGGTTGCTCGTTCTTCACAATCTGGAACAGCTACAAGGCCGTTGTGGCCATCATCAAGAACATGAAAGTGGGACCGAAATAGACGGGTTGCGTCGGTCCCTGATGGGACCGAAATTGAAGGGCTTGCGTCGGTCCCCGAGGCTAGGTGTATGTCGTTTGGCTCGCGTAACGACACGAGCGATTTTGATGCCACCTATCCCCAAAGAACAGCGCGCTGAGGCTTACCGCCTCGAATCCGACGTGGCCGATCGGTCCTCGCAGAAGAAGCGACAGCCGACGCCGCCAACATCAACGACACCTCACCAACGGCAAGGTGATCGCGGTTCCGATGCCGCACCTCGCCAGACGGTCGAATCGGCTCGGGATCTAAACTTCCACGACCGTCTGCTGACCGAAAGGGATGCCGCGAACCTTCTGCGTCTCAGCACGTCGTGGCTGGCAAAGGCGCGGATGCGCGGCGACGGCCCACCTTACATAAAGCTCGGCCGCTCCATTCGATATGGCGAAGGCGCTCTGCTGCAATGGACGAAGCTTCGGGTGCGGCTGTCGACGAGCGAGCGCTAAGGCAGCGCCCGCTTAAGAAAAAGACCGCGCAATAGGGCAGCCGAAGCGGGAAGGCACGACCGCGGAGTGGCTTTCATCTTTTTCGTCACGCTTGACCCCTGGAAGACGTTCCCGGAGCGCGTCGAGCTTCTACAGGTCTTTCGCATTGAGCGCGGAATAATGGTCCATTTCAATACATCGCAATACATCGAAATGAATGAAGTAGAAGGAAGGTTAGGAATGAATAAGCATGTATACGCAAGATATACACTGTGGACGACTTCCCAATCTGCTCCTATATACATCGGCAGGCATCCCCATCCATCGCCATCCTATGAGGCCTAGTCCCCATGACCCCCACAACCGCCCTTTTGGAACCCTCCTTTCTCGACCTCATCGCCGCCATCGAGCAGGCAGCGGAACTGTCCGAGCAGCGCCGACGGCACTGGGTCTGCTCTTTGCGGCAAATGGCCAAGTGGCTGGACCGTCCCGCCGCGGTGATCCCCGCTCGCTGGCCCTCCGTACGCATCTCCGTGGCCCAGTTGCACCACGCCCGTGTCGGAGTCACGGCCAAGACCTTGGCGAACCACAAATCCAACGTCCGGGCGGCGCTGCGCTGGTTCGGCAAGGAGCACGACGTCCCGCACCACGGGCTACGCCTATCGACTGAGTGGGCGCCGTTCCGCGACCGGTTGGATGACCGCGTACGGGACCGGCTCTACAACCTGATGCGTTACTGCTCGGCCCGCCGCATCGGACCGTCGGCGGTCGACGACAAGATCTTTGACGAGTATTGGCGCTATCGCACCGAGACGACGGCACGGGCATCGAACAATACCGCCCGGCGCTTTATGGCGCGGGCGTGGAATGCCTGTACGGCTGCCATCGATGGCTGGCCGCTGCAGCGGCTCACGGAGCCGCCGCTCAAGGTCAGGGCCGAGCCTGCCTGGGAGGCCTTCCCCGCGGGCCTGCGGAATGACATCGACGAGTATTTTGCAGGCCTCGCCAAGGTCCACCGCAGCTTGGGCGGCAAACGTATTCAGCCGTGCAGCCCGACTACGATCGCGACCCGCAAGGCCGAGCTTGTGGCAGTGGCGCGCATGGCGGTTCGCCTCGGCGTGCCGATCGAAAGCCTGACCTCTCTGGCTGCGCTCCTTCACCCTGATGTCGTCGAACGAGTGATCGAAGCGTATTGGCAAACGAATGGCGAAGAGCCGAACACGTCTACCATCGACCTCGGCAAAAAAGTGCTGCGAATGGCGCGCGAGACAGGTTGCTTGGACCAAGCCGCATTAGACCGTCTCGACGAGATGAGGGTGGCGCTGGAACAGCATCGCCGAGACGGGCTAACGCCGAAAAATCTACGATTAATCCGCCAAGTGTTGACGGACGGCGTTTGGAACGAAGTGGTCGCCCTGCCGAATTATCTCATGCAGCAGGCGCGCCTGGCCAAGGACCACGCGCCTATTAAAGCTGCAGTTTCGGCGCAGCTGGCTGTTGCCGTCGCGATCCTCACCTTTGCGCCGGTTCGGCTTTGCAATCTCGTTGGCATCGAGTTGGGTCAGAACCTTATCAGGCCGGGCGGGCTTAACACGCCGTATTGGCTTGTTTTCCCGCACTATGATGTGAAGAACCGAATCGATCTGAACTTCAAGTTCGATCAGACGTTGACGGACCTCATCGATGAATACATTCATGAGTTCTGGCCGGCGCTGCTTCGCGGAGCAAATGCCTCCTGGCTGTTCCCTGGCGAGGCCGGCCAGCCGAAGCACAAACTCCTGTTCAGCCAGCAGATTACTGTCCGCATCCAGAAAGCGATCGGACTTCGGATTACGGTTCATCAATTCCGCCACGCCGCGGCGGCGATCTATCTCAAGCACCGGCCGGGGGAGTACGAAACCCTACGACGGCTGCTTGGACATCGTGATATCCAGACGACAATCCGCTTCTACTGCGGCCTGCAGACCATGCAGGCCACCGAGCAGTTCGCAAAGCTCATTCGTCAGCAGATCAAATTCGACGCTACTAGCTGACCCGCGAGGGAGCCATGAAAGCGTCGAACAACAAGGTCGCCCCAGCCAAGCGCAAGGCGTGCTCGCTGCCGTTCGACCTTTGGCCGGAGGCCGATCGCAATGCCTGGAACGCGGCTTGCCAGCCTGCTGCGCGACTGAAGCGCGGAGGCGTTGCCGGCCATCTGAAGCAAGTCACGCGCGACGACCACGCTCGGCATTACGGTTGCTTCCTTGGTTTTCTCGACCGGCGCGGCTTGCTGCGATCAGACGAACCGGCAGCGGCGAATCTGACCCCCGACAACGTTGATAGCTACCTCGTCGAGCTGAAGGGCCGTGTCGCCTCAACGACGCTCTATGGCTCGATCTGCAAGCTGCGGCGTGCTGCCCAATATATCGCCCTGGGTCGCGACTTCACTTGGCTCGCCGAAATTGGCAAGGACCTCGCACTTGTGATGCGGCCACGGTCGAAGTTCGATCGGCTGGTTTTGACTGAGGTTCTCGTGGAAGCGGGGCTGACCCTAATACACGAGGCCGAACACTCTCGAAGTATGACCAAGCTCGCCAGGGCATATCGCGTTCGCAATGGGCTGATGGTAGCATTGCTCGCTTTATGTCCCATCCGACGCAAAAACTTCGCCGCTTTGGAGATCGGTCGCAGCTTTGTGAAAATCCGCGGCATATGGTGGATTGTGCTGTCGGCCTCGGAGACGAAGGAGAACCGCGTGGACGAGCGGCCCATTGACGAGCTGCTCACACCTGTCATTGAACGCTACCTCGGCCAATACAGACCAGTGCTCGCCCGGTCGGATAATGGACCTTCGGCGCTCTGGCTTTCCGCAAATGCCGGCTGTCCTATAACCGATAAACAGGTGGCGCACGTGATCAAAATGAGCACTCTTTCGACAGTCGGCGTTGACGTGAGCCCACATCTGTTTCGCACCTCTGCGGCTTCCACTGCCGCCACCCACGGTGGCGAGAACCCACATCTCGGCAGCGCGCTTCTGCACCACACGCATCCCAGTGTCACCAATGCGAACTACAACCGGGCAACAAGTCTGAGCGCCGCGGAAAACTTCCGACAAATCGTTCGGCAGTACGAGAAAACCTGATCGGCGATAATTGCCCCGGGCGTCCTGTTTTGGACTTGCCCCGGTTTCGTGGAGAGATGAGGTCTTGGGATCAGGGTATCTGGGTTGACGGCATTCTGTCCTCCTCTTTGGGGCAATCTTTTTGTTCGGCCGAGAGCATCTTTTCGTCCCGGCCTGCACGTTTCCAAGGCTGTCGTGTCGAGCGGCTGTCAAGGACGGCCGGCACGTTGGCGGTGCAATTTGCTGGGACGCTTCCAGGCCGCTCCTTGACAGGCGCGAGCACGACGGCATGCTCGCGTGCCTCGGGATCGAGGGTCGTCTCGACGAATTGGCACTCGAACTTGATGGGTGACAGATATCCGAGCGATGAGTGCCGCCGGCGCGCATTGTAAAAGCCCTCGATGAATTCGAAGACCGCCATGCGGGCTTCGGCCTGGGTTTTGAAGCGACGTCGATCAAGCAACTCGCATTCGAGCGTGGCGAAGAAGCTTTCCGCCATCGCGTTGTCGTAGGCGTCTCCGACCGACCCCATCGAGGGGCGGACACCCGCCTCCCGACATCGTTTGCCAAACTCGATCGAGGTGTACTGCGAGCCATGGTCCGAATGGTGGATCACGCCGCTCGGCCGCCGCTGCGAGAGCGCCATGTTGAGGGCGTCGAGCACCACCTGCATGTGCAAGGTGGTCGCCATCGACCAGCCGACGATCCGGCGGCTGAACGCATCGAGCACCACCGCCAGATAGAGAAAGCCGGCCCACGTCGGAATATAGGTGATATCGGCCACCCACAGCCTATTGGGCTGATCCGCCGTGAAGTTACGGTCGACGAGATCGGGCGCCTGACGCGCCCCATCCCGCACCGTCGTGACGGTGCCCTTGCGGCGGCTCACGCCGGCCAAGCCGGCGTTCCGCATCAGCCGAGCCACACGTTTGCGACTGACACGAATGCCGGCTTCCGCAAGATCAATCTGCAGACGCGGTGCTCCATATGTGCCTTTCGACGCTGCATGCGCCACGCGGATTTCCGACGTCAACGCGGCGTCCATCACAGCGCGCGCACAGGCCGGCCGCTTCACCCATGCGTAATAGCCGCTGGGGGAGACGCCCAAGATGCGGCACATCACGGCGATGGGGTAACGGGCCCGGTTCTCGCTCACGAATTGGAACCCTTCGGCGGGATCACATTCGTCTCCCGAGCGAACCAGGCCGCGGCTTTTGAGAGAATCTCGCGCTCCAACTTGAGCTGGCGGTTCTCACGCCGCAGACGGTTGAGTTCCTCGCGCTCCGCCGTCGTCAGACCATCCTCGCGGCGGCCCTCATCACGGTCGGCTTGCGCGACCCAGTTGCGGATCGCCTGGGCGGAAGGTTCGAACTCCTTCGCCAGTTCCTCCGGCGCGCGACCGGCCCGGACTAGCTCGATCATCTGCCGCCGGAACTCCGGCGCATAAGGTGGGTGCTTCTTTGCCATTGTGGACTCCGAAAACTCAAAAGATCGGGTGTCCACGAAAGCGGGGCAACTTCATTTTGCGGACCCGCGCTGCCTAATATTATGGGGACACAACTGATATGAGTAATATTGTGGTCGCATGTTCGGTTCACCAACGCCGGTATAGTTTTGTGAGCGCGTTAGCATGGGGTGAGTATCATGGTTGGGTGACCAGGAGGTTGCGAAGCGGGGACTTGCGGGCATTACATGGGCTTGCGCGGGGGCCGAGCAGCCATCACGTGACACGATCGAACGCCTCGCTCTGCGCGGCTTTATTGTTCGTAAGTCCGAAGGTGATCCCAAAGTGACGGTAAAAGGCCAAGTGGCTCTGCTGTTGCGACCTCGGCATTGAATTGAGACAGGGCTTGCGGCCCGTCGCCTTCATTCGGAGGCCCGCCGCGGGGCGAGCAGCCTCTATGAGATCGGCGAGTTCGCTCGGGCTCCGCTCCGTCAGCACAATTGCCATTACAGAAGATTCGCCCTGCGCCTGAGTAATCCGACAAAAGCCGGTAGTTCGCTGCGCACCAACTTGACAATTTTTTCTTCGGATTTTGCTGTTCTCAGCACAACATTTTTGCGCGCGGGTGCAATGTCGTTTGAGGAGCGTTCCCGCTTCTCGGCAAGTGCGGCGGCAATGGCGGCTTCGTTTCTGCGGTCTCCGAGAATCATCACCAAGGCCGTGCGGACAAGAATGGTCAAGTCGAGGACGAGCGAGGTATGCAGCACATACCACTCATCAAGCGCGTCCTTCTCTTCTACCGACAAAAGCTTTCCGCCATAAATTTGAGCCAAGCCGGTGAGGCCAGGGGTGACCTGAAGCCTCAGGCTGATTGTCTTTGGCTGATCGACCGGCAACAAGGGGCGCGGGCCGATCACGGACATGTCTCCCGACAGGATGTTCCAAAGCTGCGGGATTTCGTCGAGCCTCACGGTTCGCAACAGTAGCCCAATCGCCGACAAACGCTTGGATTCCGGTACAAGGTTGCCGTTGCGATCGAAGGGCGCGCGCATCGTCCGAAACTTGTAAACGGATAACCGCCGTCCGAGGCGGCCCACCCGCTGTTGCCAAAATACCACCGGATGACCAACATCGATCACGACCAGTGCCGCAATAATAAGTGCGACTGGGGAAACCGCAACCATCAGAACGATCGCGAACACGATGTCCAGGAAACGCTTGATTTTCCACAATGGACGGTGCGTATTCCACGCAAATTCGCCGAGAATGTTGTTCATCCGAGCTAGCCGAGGCTTCGCTGAACGCGCGTGAAAAAGACGTTCGGGTAATACATCACAGCTGATCGAGCGCTCTCGAGAAACACGATCGATCTCAGCTCGAGCGGCATTCGACATTTTTTCGAGATCCTCTGCGATAACGATTCGGTGAATGTCGACACCATGGATTTCGTACTCGTCGACGATCTTCGAGATGTGTATTGGCGATCCCGCGATCAAATGGCCATTGAGGGATCGATTTTGCAACTGCGGCCGTTCGTCGAGGATGGCAATGATTTGCGCTTCGCCAGGCGATAATTCTTCAACAAACTTCGTAAAGAACCAGGCAAGCCGCGACGTCCCGACAACAACAATATTCTCCACCGCTTCTGACGCGGCGGCGGGATTGCGTGGCGCGCGCCAACCGCCGCTTATTCGGGAAAGGGCTCGTACACTTAGTAATCCGCCCGCAAGCACGAAGAAATGCAAAATGGGGATAGATCGTGGCGTCTCCTCCATTCGGGTAAAGGTGAACAAAAAAGCTCCTGCCACGGATACCGAAATGACGCAGGCTTTGACAATCTCGATCGCGTCGTACACAGAGAAAAATCGTGTTACGGGTGCGCTGATATTAAACCACTGGAAAATCAAAACCGATGAGACGAATGCAAAGAGGCAGTAAATTTCGACAGCATCAATTCGATCAATCCAGCCGTCGCGGACAATGTATGCCAGAGCGGGGCTGATGCCGGCCCACAGCAGGTCAAAAAATGAGACCCGTGAAATCATTCTGGCGCACGACGACGGCGCGTGCATACGCGAACGTACGTGGAACATGTCGCTGGACCCCCCGGCCCCCGCTTCCATCTGCAAAATATATTATCGTGCTTTCCCCAGCTTCCGCAAGTTGAATTAATCCTCGGATTTAACCTCCGGCAGCAGTTGTGACTTTTGGGCCTCACAGAAGCAGGGAAATAGAAAGGTATGCCGCCCAATGCCCTCGGTAGTATCTAGGTGAAGGCAAATGCCCGTAGGCCAATGGACTGTCGTCGTCGCCGCAGTGGTTTTGCGAAAACGGATAACTGCGCCGAATTCAAGGTCGGGGTCTTCAGTAATGAGGTACCATCAAAGTTGGCCATGGCTGTGGCGGAGCGCCAACGAATCTAGCCTCAGCCTGCGGGTATAGCCAACACTGAGCAAGGGGCATCCTGTAGCACCTGCTGGCTAGCGCTTCCGCCCACCCGCCCTGGTGGTCGGCGGTCAGCATGGCGATCAGGTCAAGTGCCGCACGCGGTGAGACCGATTGCAAACGGTATGGCCGGCGGCATTACTGCAGACTTATCAGCGGCTTGCCGCTATCCCGGCGATCCGATTTTGCCGTTGGACGGCTGTAGTTCAGGGACCGGAAGCGGAAATAATGCCTCAGACCCCTGAACGATCATTTGAGCCAAGGCATAAAAGCCGCGGCAGCTATATGGTGCGGGCACTTCTTATCGGCTATTTTATCGCCAAGGGCACACTGATCAGGTGTCAAAACCTTATTATTTCATGAAGTTGCGAAGCAGGCCAGGGCAACAGCCTGCCTCGGCTCAGCAAAATACTCACCGACAAAGTGCGCGAATGGCCGGACCGCCTTCAGAACACAATCCGATAGGTCGGACCCGCGCGCGGCGGCCGTCGCTCGCAATCACGGGGCTGGCCGCAGCTATTCTTTCCGCCTTGCCCGAAGATCGCGCCAGCGCCATTGTCGGTGGAGCGTCAGTTCCAACCGAGGATCTTGCGCGTCAGGTCGTCATGATCAAAGATGCGCGCGGTAATCACTGCACCGGCACGGTGATCGCCCGCGACCTTGTGTTGACCGCGGCGCATTGTGCGGCGACCACGGTGGGGCTCACTGTGTATGGCGCCGATGCGGCCAACGCGGCAAGCTATACGGTCCTTATTGCCGTCAGACATCCGCAATATAACGCGAGGAACTATACCCGCGCTCAGGCCACGGTGGATCTGGCGGTCTTGAAACTTGCATCGCCCCTGCGCGACGCGAAACCTGTCCCGGTCCGCGGACGGGTACCGATTCCCGGCGAACGGCTGGTGATCGCGGGCTTTGGCGTTACTGCATCCGGTTCAACGAAAGGAATGGGCTCGCTGCGGATCGCGACAGTTACTGCTGTCGGGCAACCGTCGACGTTGCAGCTGCGCCTTTCCGACGTGGCGAGCCGAGGCGGCGCGATCGCCGGATTAGGGGCTTGCGACGGCGATTCCGGCGGTCCGGTATTCGAGCAAAAAGGTGGCCAGTTCGCCGTCGTCGGAGTGTTGAGCTGGGCGAATGGCCCTAATCTGAGTCCCGGCTGCGGCGGCCTCACTGGAGTAACGCCGCTCATGCGGTATCGGGAATGGCTTGGGACCACAGCGAGAAAGATAGGCAGCCCCTTAGATTAATTCGCGCCCGCCACGGGGGGTCAGAGACCGACTTGAGGCTGGCCCTTTGACATTGAAGGCCCTAATATGAGCATTCAAGTCAAGGACTCGCCGGGGCCGGCGAATTATTGTTCTGAGTCAATAAGACAGCCGCGGTTACGCCGCCAGCGACCAAGGCGATGCCGCCAACGATGTAATATGGGTTGGTATTGTCGGGCACTCCCTGTGTCGGATGAGCGTTCGACGGAAGCATCGCGTCGGCGGCACTGGCCTTTGCGGGGACGTTGAAAACCTGCCCTGCCGACAGCGTGATGACGTTGCCATCATCCAGCCGAACCTGCGCGCCTCCGTTGGGTCCGACCATGATCGAGTCACCCACGGCGACTTGAACGGAGCCGCTGACCTTTTGATAGCCCATGCCGCGACTCACAAATACATCCCCCGTGAAAGGGGTGACAGTCGCGGCTGCAGCGGCGAAGCCGTATAAGGCTACGCCACACGAAATGAGGCAAACCGCAATTTTTTTCATAATTGAACCCCCACCACCCAAAACCCGCACACACTACGGGTACGATGAAGTGTAGTCAATGGGGTGCGCAACCTTATTGGCCAGAATGTTGCATCAATACAACAAGCGCAAAAAAATTGGTAAAAGGTTAGGTTGAGGCCGCTGTTATCTCTCGCTCTCGCCACATTTGTTCGCTTAACGGTTGAGTTGGTTCGACGTGCTTGGGGCCATTCAAAGGCTGCGTCCTGTCCATCTCATGATTGACCTACATTGCCATATCCTGCCCGGACTAGACGATGGGGCGGCCGACCTCTCGATTTCACTGGAGATGGCAAGGCTCAGCGTGGACGACGGCGTGTCGATTTTCGCATGTACACCGCACATTCTGCCGGGCGTATACCATAATTCCGGTCCTCAGATACGGCGAGCGACGCAGGATTTACAGCATGCCCTCGATGAGGAGGAGATTCCGCTCCGCCTGATCACCGGCGCCGACGTCCATATGACGCCAAACTTCGCCGCCGGTCTACGGTCCGGACACCTGCTTTCGCTCACAGACTCACGTTACGTTCTGGTCGAGCCACCACACCATACCGCCCCACCGCAGATCGAAGACTTCTTCTTCAACCTGCTCGTGGCCGGTTATGTCCCAATCTTGACCCACCCGGAACGGCTTACCTGGGTTCCGTCGCGCTACGACACCATCGAGCGCCTGGTTCAGGCTGGGATCTGGATGCAGATCACGTCCGGATCTCTCACTGGCGCTTTTGGTCAAACTGCGCAATATTGGGCCGAGCGGATGCTGGATGAGGGGTGCGTTCATATTCTGGCGACCGACGCGCATGATGCCAAGAGGCGTCCCCCTGAGTTGAGCCGGGGACGAGATCGCGCTGCAAACCGGGTAGGCGAGGCTGAGGCTGAGCACTTGGTCTTCACGCGGCCGAGGGGAGTGATTGAAAACGATGGACCGTCCAATCTGCCGATGCCCGCATCGGTAGGTTCTTCGACTGTGGGGGGAAAAGATGTTGAAGCAGATTCTCGCGTCCACAACGGCGCCTACCGGGGGAAGGGCGGCCGAGGGCGTACCGGCACTTTTCCGAATTGCCCTGGTGGTGTCCGCGGGCTTGTTGGCCGGCTGCGCGACCTCTTTGAATGACGGAAGCGGAAAAGGTGTGGCCGCTTATGATCACCAATCGGGCGCGTTCAGCACACCAAGGCCGGTTCAGAATTCAGATGCGTTCGCGCCGGCCGCTACAGCTGGGAATGCCGCCTACAAGGTCGGGCCGCTGGACGTTCTTGATATCACCGTCTTCCAGGTCCCCGAGCTTACAAAAAGCTTGCAGGTTGCCGACACCGGGACGATCAATTTGCCGCTTGTCGGGGAGGTTCCGGCTGCGGGCAGGACGGCTCAGGAGATTGAGCGGGATCTCACCAAGAAGCTCGGCGCCAAATACCTAAAGAACCCGCAAGTCACAGTCTTCGTCAAGGACCACAACAGCCAGATGGTGACCATTGAAGGCGCGGTCATCAAAGCAGGCGTCTATCCGATCAAAGGCAAGTTATCACTCGTCCAGGTTATCGCGACGGCTGGAGGCGTTAACCCGGATACCTATTCGAAGGATGTGACGGTGTTCAGGACGATCGACGGCGAACGTACGTCGAAAGTATTCGACATCGACGAGATCCGGACTGGGAAATCCCCCGATCCTGCGCTGCATCAGGGCGACGTCGTCGTGGTCGATACGTCCGCGGCCAAGACTGCGTTTCAGAACACTTTGAAGATACTGCCGGGCGCCTCGTCCCTCGCGGCTACGGCGGTACTCCACGTGCCATGAGTTATATTTCCGACAACCAGACGCCGGAGGACCGCTATACCGGGGGTGGTAGGCTCGTTCCGCTGTCGCAGTCTGTGCCGACAGTGCCTGGGAGCTACTACGGCCACGGTGGGGAATATCCGACTGGCGTCCCCAAGGAATCCGGAATTGGTATCGACCTGTTCGAATACTGGCGCATCCTCAAAAAGCGCAAGTGGATCATCCTCAGTGTGATTTCAGCGTCCATTGCCATTGGCGTATTGGTGACGCTGATGACAACCCCGCTTTATACGGCAACGGTTCGACTGCAGATCGACCGCAACGTGGCGAAAGTTGTGGAGGGAGGGAACATTACGCCAGTCGAAGGTCAGGATTTCGAGTTTATGAAGACCCAGTACGAGCTTCTTCTGGGCCGTACGATCGGCGAACGAGTGGTGTCGGCTCTGAAGCTCGCGGCCGATCCGGACTTTCTCAAGCCAAGAGAGTTCTCCATTCTGGCAGCGGTAGGTGGATTGTTCCGCTCCAGGCGTGCTTCTGACGGCCAAGACAACGGCAATGCCGACCGGGAACGGGCGGCCACCCGCATCGTGATCGACAATCGGGTGGTGCGACCGGTTAGCGGCTCGCGTCTGGTCGACGTGAGTTACTCCGATCCGGTTCCGGCACGGGCACAAAAGATTGTGACGGCGTTTGCCGAAGCTTTCATTACGGCTAATATCGACAAGCGTTTCCAAGCAAACGCTTATGCCAAGGTTTTTCTCGAGGATCAGGCCAAGCAACTGAAGTTGCGTCTCGAGGAATCCGAGCAAGCTCAGTTAGAGTTCGGGCAGAAGGAGCAGATCGTTTCGGTCAACGAAAAGTCGAGTATTTCGGAGAATAACCTCGCGAGTGCGAATGCGACGCTGGGGGGGCTCGCTTCCGAACGCATCAAGAATGAGGCAATGTGGAAGCAGGTCGAGTTGGCAAAAGGAATTGCTCTGCAGCAACTCCTCTCCAACAGCGTCATCGACGGTTTGCGCGCCAAACGCAACCTTCTCGAGACCGAGTATCAGGAGAAGCTCGAGACATTCAAGCCAAGCTATCCGGCGATGGTACAGATCAGCAATAAGCTCGCGGAAATCGATCGCCAACTAGCGGCAGAGATCAATACAATAAAGCTCGCCTTCAAGGGAGCCTATGAATCTTCGTTGAACCAGGAAGCTGAAATGAAGAAACGGATCGAGACCTTGAGGGAGGAGGTTCTCGATCTGCAAAAGCGCAGCATTCAGTATAACATTTTAAAGCGTGAGGCGGATACCAACCGTCAGCTCTATGATGGCCTGCTGCAGCGCTACAAGGAAGTCGATATCGCGGGCGGAGTCGGTGCCAACAACGTTTTCATTGTCGATAAGGCTCAGATGCCAGGAACGCCATCCTCGCCGCAAATGTCACGAGCGCTTCTCATCTCATTGGCCCTCGGGTTGGTGGCGGGTCTCGGTGCCGCCTACCTTCTCGAACGCCTCGATGACACGGTCCGAACTGCGGGTGATCTCGAGCGGATCACCGGGCTTACGACACTCGGCATCATTCCGAAAAATAGTGCGGGGAAAACCATCGAAGCCGAGTTCGCCAATCCGCGGTCGCAAATTTCGGAGGCCTGCCGCTCGCTATGCACGGCTCTCCAGTTCTCGACGGAGACCGGGTTACCCAAGTCGCTGCTCGTCACCAGCGCCGGCCCAGCCGAGGGCAAATCAACCACAGCGTTGGTCATCGCAAAACATTTCGCGACCTTGGGCCTCAAAGTTTTGTTGGTCGATTGCGACCTTCGGAAGCCCTCGATGCATGTGAAGCTCGGTCTCGACAATGGCAGCGGGCTGACAAATTTTCTGACAGGGGCTTCATCCCCGCCTGAAGTCATTCAGAGTACTGGAACTCCCAATCTGGCTTTCATCGCATCTGGTCCGCTCCCTCCTAATGCGGCGGATCTGCTTGGGAGCTCGCGCATGGTGTCCCTGCTCTCGGTCGGCGCGGAGGTATTCGACCTGATCGTCGTCGACTGTCCGCCAGTCATGGGGCTTGCCGACGCCCCCTTGTTGTCGAGCGCGACCGCCGCCACCATTTTCGCTTGCGGCGCGGGTCAGGTGCGAACGAAACTGATTCGTGATGCGGTCAAACGCCTTCAATTCGCGCGTGGTGCCGTCATCGGCTCGGTCATTACGAAGTTCGACGCCAAGCTCGAGATTGGGTATGGGTATGGCGGATATGGCGGGTATGGGTATGGGTATGGGTATGGGTATGGGTATGGGTATGGATACGGCGGCGACGATCAAGCCGATCCTCAACCCGTCTCCATAACCGACACGCGCCGAACGCGGGTGCCCAAGGTCCGAGCGAGCGGATGATGGGCTATGCTCACAGCTATCAGAGTTGCTATCGATCTCATGTGCATTCCCTCGCGGGTGCGGATCGCGAGATCTGGGCCCCTACCGGACGACGTGCTGATGCTGCTGCGCATTGCCGCCGACGATGAAGAGGCAGAACGCGAGGCAACTGAGTTGACGGGGCGATCCCGAGATATCGTCCGGCAAGCTGCGGGGTTCTTTATCGAGCAAATCCTGCTCTGTCCAAGTGCCGACAGCTACCGTGTGCTCGGTGCGGACCCGCAGGCCACGGGGAGCGAGCTCAGGCGCAATATGGCGCTGCTGTTGCGGTGGCTACATCCGGATATGGACCGACGGGGAGAGCGATCGGCTTTCGCCAGCAGGGTGACCCTGGCCTGGAACGATCTGAAGACGGCGGAACGGCGGGCGATCTACGATGAGGCAAAACGTGCATCGGATGCGAAAAACTCAATTTTGCGCAAAGACGGGAAGGCCAGCGTCAAGTCCGGGAAGCGGGTGGGTGGCAAACGGTTGCTGGCGGGGGGCCGTCCGGCGGTGTCTCGTCACGTGGGCAGACCTCGACGGCGCGGCGCTTTCGAGATGTATAGCGACGACAAAACAAACCTGATGTATGGCAACAAAAATATCAGCTTGCTGCGCCGCGCATGGTTGTTCTTGCTTGGCAGAGCTACACATTGAACGACGGAGATAGCGATATGTCGCGTCGGTCCCTTGGAATGGCACCGCCTCTTTCCGCGTGAGAAGATGCAAACCTTGATCACGCAGAGCAAATGCGCTTGGCGCTTGCGAGCGATCCTTCTTACTGCGCTTGGCGGGATCCTGGTATGGGCGGTGATGTCCCGGAGCGTTGTCGCCTTTCTTGCCGATGCCGCGCCGGAAATGGCGCTTCGCATTCGTTCGCATCAGCCGACCGCAATGTTGAATCTCGCCGACAAAGCGCTCAACGCCGATCGGAAGGGCAAGGGCGCGGCACCGCCAAATCAAGCAACTTTAAGCGCCGCCATGTCCAACAAAATCTCGCCAGAGGCCAGCCCTCTCGCGCAAGCATTTGAGGCGCTTAAGGACGCGAATCGAAACTTACGCGTGGACCAATCCGACGGGTTGCCCGGTGCCGGCGTTGCGTCGCAACCCCCGAGAGATGAAGCCGACGGAAACGATAGGATCCGTACGTGGGTTGAATCAGCGCTCCTCGATGATCCTCTCAATGCGCGGGCGCTTCGCATTCTGGGCCAGCTTGCGGATGAGGCCAAAGATGACGCGCGTGCTATGTGGTACATGCAGGCCTCTGCTCAGCTTTCGATTGAAGAGAGCTTTGCCGTTTATTGGCTGATGCGTAAAAGTTCGGAAAAACATGACTACGCCGCGGCATTGTATTACGCTGATGCATTTCTTAGAACGCGACCGCAGTTCCTCGCCTATGCGTTGCCGACACTGGTACAGATGGCGGAAAACAAGGATGCAAGTGATGGATTGAAGAAACTTCTTTCCGGCAATCCGCCATGGCGGGTAGCATTTTTCGATGCTCTGCCGACTAGCGTATCTGACGCACGTACGCCGCTCGAACTGTTGTTAGCCGTCAGGGATACACCGACCCCGCCGACAGCTGCAGATCTGCGCGGCTATCTGAATTTTTTGATCAGGCACAAATTCTACGCCCTTGCTTATTACACTTGGCTCCAATTCCTGCCGCCGGAACAGCTGAGTAACGTGGGCCTGCTGTTCAACGGGACTTTTGAGACGGTTCCCTCGGGATTACCATTCGACTGGCTACTCACCCCGGGAGTTGGCGTCACTATCGACGTAACTGCCGCCCCGGACAATGACGGCCAGCGGGCGCTGCTCGTAGCGTTCGAGAGCGGCCGGGTCGATTTTCACAGCGTCACCCAACTAATCATGCTGGCGCCCGGCATCTACCAATTTCATGGAAAGTACAAGGGTGAGGTCGTCGGTCAGCGCGGCTTGAAATGGCGTATCGCATGTGCCGGGGGCGCGATCGCTTCGATCGGTGAAAGCGTCATGATCGCCGGAATGACATCGATATGGAAGAATATCGAATTCTCTTTTACGGTTCCTGGCGCAGACTGCCCCGCGCAATATCTGCGGCTCGATCTCGACGCGCGAATGGCATCAGAGCAATTCGTTTCCGGTTCCATGTGGTTCAAGGAGCTGCGCATCGCGCGTCTGGCTGACCCTCCAACGAAATAGTTGACGTTCCGTGCGAAGTGAAGCGCCGATGCCCAATGTGTGAGGTCGTGTGCAAAAAGCGGTCTGGGCGGCTTCAGCTCCAGAATCCGAGAGAGCGACTGATAATTGTTGGATGCGCACACTTCCGCGAAGGTGGGGGAGCATGAGATCACCGCAAACGAATGCTGCGCGAATAACCGAACAGGCACCTAGCTTGCTTTTGGGCTTGTGTGCCTTCGCGATCGTTTGCAGCCTTGTGCTTGGAGGTGGCACGCGGGGCGGCTTTTTGTCCGACGCGATCCTCCAGCTCCTGACCATTCCGCTTTTGCTGATCGCGCTGTGGCGGCTTGTTGATTTGCGATTCGACAAAATGGGCCAGAAAGGCCAAGTCCGGTGGGCACTCGCATTCTGTCTCGCGATGGTCATGGTTCCCCTTTTGCAGCTGGTTCCGCTGCCGCCATGGCTTTGGACGATGCTGCCGAACCGGACACCGGAGGCCGCGGTCGTCGACCTGTTGGTCGGCGAACTGCCGTGGATGCCGATTAGCGTGTCGCCGACAGCGACCTGGCTCAGTGCGCTCTCGCTTCTACCCCCCCTAGCGATCTTCCTCAGTGTCCTTCTCCTTGGCCATCGCGAGCGGCGTCGGCTGAGCCTTGTTATTCTATCAGTCGGCCTCGTCAGCGTTTTCCTAGGGTTGCTCCAGGTTTCCCAAGGTCCATCGAGCCCGCTGCGCTTCTTCGAGTTCACCAATCCCACGGAGGCCGTCGGGTTCTTCGCAAATAGGAATCATCTTGCTGCACTGCTTTATTCCTTGACGCTGCTGGCGGCCGCCTGGGCAATCGATTCCGCATTTTCGGCCGGATCTTGGTGGGATCGCAACCGCCATGAGACAGCCTCGATCGTCCCGATTGTGACCACCTTCACGATACTGGTCATCCTCGTATCGAGTCAGGCGATTGCGCGCTCCCGCGCCGGCCTCGGTCTCACGATCCTCGCGGTATTAGGCGCTTTTGCACTGGCTTATTCAGATCGACGTGCCATCGCCGGTTCTAGCGGGCGTCAGCGATCCGGAGTTACGCCCGCCAAACTCCTCCTAGGCGCAACAACGCTGGCCATCATGTTTGCTGTTCAATTCACGCTCTATCGCGTCATGGAACGGTACGTCGCCATCGATCCAATCGAGGATAGTCGAATACTATTCGCCCGCAACACGATCGAGGCCGCGAGAGCGTACATGCCGTTTGGCTCGGGCATGGGCACCTTCGTGCCGGTGTATGCTGTGTATGAGAAGCCGAAAGACGCGATGACTAACGCCTACGCAAACCATGCACATGATGATCTTCTAGAGGTGTGGCTCGAGGGGGGGGTCGGGGGGCTTCTACTAATGGGGGTATTCGTGATCTGGCTGGTGCTGAGGTCCGTGAAGATCTGGCGGCGCGCACCACTTGGTGCCCGCGAAATCGATCATTCTCTGGCCCGCGCGGCAACACTGATCGTCGGTCTGCTTGTGGCTCACTCCTGCGTCGACTACCCGCTACGGACCGGCGCCATGATGGCGATCATGGCCTTTGCCTGCGCCCTCTTGGTCGATTCGCCCGTGGGCGTGGAAAATACATTAAGGGCGGAGCCGGAAAACACCGGACAGAGGATGATACGGATGCGGGCGCAACAGGAAGCGCTTTCAGCCGCTCCGCCTGCCCGGCCGCGTCCCCAACCGGCTCTGAGCCGACCGGCAGCCGGCGCCATAGTCCAGCCGCTGCAGCCTGTTGAGTTGTGGGGAAAGGACGTTGATTGGCCGGAGGAGTGGCGCAAGCCCGCAAAGCAGAGTTTTCAGCGCACCAAAGCGAGGCCGAACTCTGACAAGCCGCCGAACGATTGAATACACTTCGCAGACCATGTGAGAGTTTTTTTTACGTACTTGATGCAACGGCGAAGATAGGTAAAATCGAATATACTTGGGGTTTTCTCCTAGTTGGACTTATGTCTGGAGAATGCGCGGAGTGTTGCACGATCGGGTGATGTGATTCACCCGATGTGCGGTAGCTTGCGATAGAATAACTTCGAGTCATGTGTGGCATTGCTGGTATCTACGCCTATCACTCCGCGGCAAATCCCGTTGACCGGCAGGAGCTGATTCGGATTCGCGATTATATGTCGGCACGCGGTCCTGATGGGCGAGGCGAGTGGTATTCGCAAGGCGAGCGTGTCGGCTTCGGCCACCGCCGCCTGTCGATCATCGACTGTACGGACGCCGGGGCGCAGCCTATGGCCAGCGCTGATGGCAGGTTCATCGTTACGTTTAACGGAGAAATCTATAATTATCGAGAGCTTCGCACCGCACTGGAGGTGAGGGGGCGGGTGTTCCGCAGCCAATCGGACACGGAGGTTTTGCTCCACCTTTATGCCGAGAAGGGCGAGGCAATGGTGCATGACCTCCGCGGTATGTTCGCCTTTGCGATCTGGGACGGACAGCGGCAATGTCTGTTTCTCGCCAGGGACCCCTACGGGATCAAGCCCCTTTATTATTCCGATGATGGATGGAGCGTGCGGTTCGCATCGCAAGTGAAGGCCTTGCTCGCGGGCGGCAGATGTTCGAGGGAGCCCGATCCCGCGGGGCGGGTCGGCTTCTATATCTTTGGAAACATCCCAGAACCGTACACATCCTGTAGCGCGATCCGGGCATTGCCGGCCGGAACGACAATGCAAGTGGACCATCTGGGTGCGCGCTCACCTAAATGCTATTTTTCGATTGCCGAGACTTACCACTCGTTAACACGAGGTTCTTGGGGAGACCAATGTGCGAAGCCCGAGGAAGAGATCCGGGCCGCGCTGCTTGATAGCGTTCGCCATCATCTTGTGGCTGACGTTCCCGTCGGGGCATTTCTCTCGGCGGGGATCAACTCGGGCGCGCTCGTTGGTTTGATGCGCGATGCAGGCCAGAACGACATTCAGACCGTGACGATCGCCTTCGAGGAATTTCGAGGCCGTATCGAAGACGAGGCGCCATTTGCCGAACGAACTGCGCGTCAATATGGCACGCGCCATTGCAGCCGCATAATAACAGAAAGGGAATTTCTGGACGACCTGCCGAAGATTCTTGCGGCCATGGACCTGCCGTCTGTTGACGGCATTAATACTTGGTTTGTGAGCAAAGCAGCCAATGAGCTCGGGCTCAAGGTCGCGATCTCCGGCTTGGGGGGCGACGAGCTGTTTGGTGGCTATCCCTCATTCCGACAGATTCCACGATGGGTGCGAGCACTTGCCGTACCGCACAGGATTCCCTTTCTTGGCAAGGCCGTGCGAATAGCTGCCGCCCGTGTTGATCTCGCGCGATTTGGATTGCATCCCAAGATAGCCGGCCTCCTCGAGTACGGCGGAAGGTATCCAGGGGCCTATTTGCTGCGGCGCGCGGTCTATATGCCGTGGGAAATTTCGGGACTCTTGCCGAGGGAACTCGCGGTGGAGGGGCTGCGCCGCTTGGCGGTGACGCGACATATCGCGAATTTGCTCCAACCAAACCCTGGATCCGCCTTTGCCAAAGTCGCCATCCTTGAGTCGGCGCTCTACATGCGAAATCAGCTGTTGAGGGATACAGATTGGGCGAGCATGGCACATTCGCTCGAGGTGCGCGTGCCACTCGTTGATCACATGCTGTTGCAAAGGGTTGCCCGCGAGATGAGCACCGCCAAACTTGATGGGACCAAGGAACTCCTTGCCTTGAGTCCAAAAATACCACTGCCACCAGCCATTATTGGTCGTGCGAAAACCGGGTTCGCTACGCCAATCGCGAGTTGGTCAGCGAAGGTAGAAAAAACGCGACGCGCCGAGCATCAAACGCATGCGAGTAAGGCGTCGAGGTTGTGGGCACAAGTCGTGGCTCCGATCTAAGCGATGCTGTAGGTAGACATCAGTTGTACGTACTCGCTCTAGTCACTGATGCTTTTGGAAGCAACGGCGGCATCGCGCAGTATAACCGCGATTTTCTGACAGCACTTGCTACCTCCGACAGCGTAAAAGAAATCTTCGCTCTTCCGCGATTGGCGCCAAGTCCTGCCGGGCGACTGCCGAAAGGGTTGCACCAGCTTCCCCCGATTGCGGATAGGGTTGTGTACTCGGCGAGATCGATTAAGTTCGCGCTCAGCGCGCCGCGAATCGACGCGATCTTTTGCGGGCACATTTTGATGGCCCCTTTGGCGGCCCTGCTCTGTCGTGCGGTGGCAGCGCCTATGTGGCTGCAGGTTCATGGCATCGATGCATGGGGATTGCCAACGCGTAGTGTCAGATGGGCGGCTGAACAAGCCAACCTAATCACGTCGGTGAGCCGCTATACACGTCATCAGATGCTTGCAAAATGGTGGAATGGCGACCCGGTCAGGATCCGTGTACTGCCAAATAGCGTGGATCCCAGCTTCACGCCCGGACCGCGCCCTAGTCATCTCTTAAAGCGCTTTGATCTCAACGGTAGAAGAATCCTCTTGACGGTCTCTCGGATCGCATTGGAAGACAGCTACAAGGGCCATGCGCGCGTGCTCAAGGCTTTGCCGCACATCAGGTCAAGGTTCCCGGACGTGATCTACATGATCGCGGGCGATGGTGATGGTCGCGCCCACCTAGAGCGCCTCGTCGAAAACGCGGGCCTTCGTGAGAACGTGCGTTTTGTCGGGTGGGTCACAGCTGAAGAACGTGTCGACTATTATCGCCTTGCCGATGTTTTCGTCATGCCGAGTACAAAGGAAGGCTTTGGCATCGTATTCCTTGAAGCGGCCGCCTGCGGCACAGCCGTCGTCGGTGGGAAGGCTGATGGCAGCTGGGATGCGCTCCGGGAAGGTTCACTCGGCGCCGCGGTGGATCCTGACAGTGAAACGGCACTCATTGATGCCGTGTGCCAGGCCTTAGAGATGGGCAAAACGCAAGACAGTTCTCGCGTCGACGTATTTTCGAAGCCACGATTTACCGCACAAGTCGATGTGCTGGCGCGCGAGTTTGTGCGAGAACATTTGCAATGAACAGACGACCGGCGAGGCGCGCAAGGGGACCGAGCGTCAATTCCGACCCTATCGGCATTGGCGTCGCTTCTCTCCGAGCGGTACGAGTTCAGGCGTGTCGCTACGACAAACCGGCTTCTGTTTCGCCGTTCGCGGCTGGAGACCATGCATGACAACGATTTGAGGGCGTTTGACGGCAATGCGTTCTGCATTCCAGAAGAGCTTGGTTTGACTTGAGACAACGGGGTGGCCGTAGGGGATAACGATTCCTCAGCGGACGCTGGTCCCGGCGAAGACTGTCCGATATTTATGAAGCTACTCTACGTCGGCCAACTTTGGGAAGGCGGCACCTGCGTCGAGCGGATGCACGCGCTCGATCGCCTCGGCATCGAGTTCGATCGGGTTTGACACGACGCCATTCTCTCTCGTCGGCTCGCGCATCGAAAAGTCGCTGCTCTATCGAGCCCAGCTCGGTCGTGGCATCAGGGCGCTCAACACGGATCTGCAGGCGTTCGCTGTCGGGAAGAGCTTCGACGCCGTTTGGATCGACAAGGGCGTATGGATCTGGCCTGAGACGCTATCCGTTCTGAGATCGGCCGCACGTCGCCAGTTCGCAGTCCATTACACACCCGACGCCCAATTGCTCAGCAACCGGTCACGGCACTTCAATGGCTGCCTTTCGCTTTACGACCTGCTGGTGACGACGAAGCCATTTGAGCTCGATGGCTACAGGAACGCAGGCGCCCGCGACATTTTGCTCGTGCTGCAGGGCTATGGTCGTCAGTTCACGCCCGGCAATGGCCGCTCGTCGTCCGAGGTGTGCTTCATCGGCCACTGTCAGCCCCACTACACGGCCCGCATCAAGGCCGCGAGCACGGTGGCGGTCGGGCTGCACGTCTGGGGCCCGCGCTGGCCACGGTATGCACGGCTTCACGCTTGGGCGCGGCCGATCGTTCAAGGGGAGGGGCTTTGGGGCGCTCGCTATCCCGCGGC
The DNA here is from genome assembly GCA_963787675.1 of uncultured Alphaproteobacteria bacterium. Lineage (GTDB taxonomy): Bacteria > Pseudomonadota > Alphaproteobacteria > Rhizobiales > Xanthobacteraceae > JAJPKK01. The sequence continues at coordinate 646,033 of CAWBDV010000007.1, forward strand.
GCTGCGCTCGACCAAGATCGGCCTGGGGCTGCTCAGCAAATTCATCCCCGAGACGACGACGACCCGCACCTTCGAGATTCCCGCAACGGGCGCCTTTATGTTGGCCGAGCGCAATCCCGACCATCTTGCACTCTTCGTGGAGGCCAAGGAGGTGGAGCTCTTTGCGAGCGACGAGGAGCTCAAGGACAAGATCCGCTTCTATCTCGCCAATGATGGCGCCCGCGCGCGCATCGCGGCCGCGGGGCGAGAGCGCTGCGTCAAGAGCGGTTATAGCAATGAGCACCAGATGCGGCGCGTGCTCGCGCGCATGGCGGAGCTGATGGGAGCTGGTGCCGGCGTGAGGCGATCGGCCAGTGACGTTTGCATTAGCTAAAATTTAATCTGGGAGCGGTGTCCGTGGTCCCCACGGCGAATCGCAAGCGGAGGCGGGGCGCGGAGCGGTCCGGATGGCAAAGCGCCCCGCCTCGGCGATTGGAGGACACCATGACGACCGAACAGAAGATTATCCGCGCGAAGGTTGGACTGCTGAAGCTTGCCAAGCAGCTCGGTAACGTCAGTCAAGCGTGCAAGATGATCGCTGACAGCCCGCGACAGCTTTTCTCGCTTCAAGGAGCTCCACGATAAAGGTGGCGAGCTGGCGTTGCAGGTTGCAGGAGATCAGCCGGAAGAGCCGTTGCTGGAGAACCGCGTGCCGCAGGATATCGAATCTGCCATCTTTACGCCAACCGGCTTATGGTCAGGCCCCTATCGCCAACGAATTGAAGAAGCGCGGGCTTACGTTAGTGTAAGGATTGAGCCGGGCATCGTCGGCGTTGTTCCAGGTTAAGCTCATCGTGGCACGTGGAAAGGATCGGGTCGACCGCCCCGTCTCCGCGAGGTCGTCGAAGGGAATATTGAAGGTGTAGTTGGCTGTGTGGGCGAAGGGAGTACGAACGGCGCGGCGTCGATAAGCCGGAAAGTTGGGTTGGTGTTTGTGCGTATGGTGCTGCTGCCTAACGACACGTACAATCTACATGCTCCGATTTGCGAGGATAGGCTGCGAGGTCCATGCAAGCTCGATCCTCCAGAGTCTTCCCGGTCGCAGTCGGTCGACTGTTGCAACGAGTCCTATGACGCCATCGTGCACGTGAGACACATGCTTGCTGCGCACCGCGCCTCGGTTGAGGAAGCCCGCGCTGGGGTCGCGTCGGATCGTCTCGTCGACCCGTGGGAGCTGCTGCTACTGGTGCTGGTGCTGTGTGCCTACGGCCTGTGGGGCACCGATTCCGCCGCCGACGACTTCAGAACGATTAATATCGCCGGTCCGTCTGCGCTGATTGCCATTCTGCTCGCTGGCGCCTGGTGGCAGACGCAACGCGACCCGTCCTCGATCTGGCAGCCGCTGTTCTGGTTCCGCATCGCGTGCGCGGCCTACTATGGCGTCGGTGCCCTGGCACATTACATCGGCAACGACGCGACAACACTGGCGATCGTGAGATTCTATACGTTTGGCGATGCGGACGCATTCAAGGTGGGGCTTATCAATGTTCTCTGCATTCTGACTGTTCTGGCGACCGCCGCCGTCATCTCGCGCCGTCGCTGGATCCCGCCAAAGAGACAGCCGCAGCGCAGTAGCCAGAGGTGGACGCTTCTGTTTGCCTCGATCCTGCTCGCCGGCGGTGGCGCCGTTCGCTACTTGGTCGTGCTGCCCTGGATGCTCGGTCTATCCGACGACATTCTCGTGTCGACACTGCTCATGCCGCTGGCGCGCTCCTACATCATCGGCCTTTATCTCCTCGTCTTAGCCGGCCTGCGGGGTAATCTTTCTGCCTTGCTGCTCTCCTTGGTGCTCGTCCCGTTGGATATGGCCATCAGCCTCTTGACGTTCGCCAAGAGCGAAGTGCTGACGACGCTCATCTTCGTCTATCTGGCCGTGCTGCATCACAAGCTCTCGTTGCCCCGCATTGCTGCAGGTCTAGCGATCATTATCGGCATATACAGCCAACTCGATCCCATCATCCATTACGGCCGAGACGAGCTTTGGAGACAGACGAGGAGCACCCAAGGCACTCTGGAGCAGAGGCTCAACATCTTGAGCCTGTACACGGGAACCGAATGGCAGGGCACCGAGCGCGCCGACCAGCAGTCGGCGCTAACGCGACTGAGTTATGTCAACGTCGAAGCAATGGTCGTCAACTTGCACGACGCCGGGAGCCCGGGTGACAGCCTTGACTATCTGCTCATCGTCCTGGTACCGCGCTTCCTCTGGCCGGACAAGCCCATAATCACGGGTGTCGGCACCGAACTCTACACCCTCGCCACTGGGAGTGCCGGCACGTCCTCGATCAGCCCAGGCCTGTTCGCAGAGGCCTATTGGAACTTCGGCTGGCTTGGCATTCCCATCCTGATGATTCCCCTCGGAGTAATGCTTGCAGTCTTCTCTTTCTACTCGCTGCGAGTGCTGTCGACGGAGAACTGGCTACATCTTCCCATCGTTCTGATGGGCGTCCAAATCGCGACGCGGGTGGACGGCGCGTACGTTGCCGACATCGTGGGTGCTACCGCCACTGCGCTCGTATTAGGGCTGTTCCTCAAAGCCGTGGAACCGCTTGTGCGACCGCGGTCGGGGACGGCGTCGAGATAAGCGATACCCGCCGGCGCCTCCGAGCGGGTCGTCTAGAAGCCCCCCAATGGAACCGGTGCGAAAGGGCTACAAGCTCCTTTCTATGCCTTGCAGGTGCTGCGTGGAATGGCGCCAATTCCATGCGAATTCGCGGTTCGGATCTGGTCTGCCGGGCACCGATTTCGGATGGACTTCCTGTTCGGCCACCGGCCGCGCCGGATTTGACCTATTTTTCGTCTTGTCTGGCTTTATCATCGCCCACGCTCACTAGAACTATGAGAAACAGCGACAGAGGCTTCAGGCGCTACGTTCTCGGACGGGCGGCGCGCATCTATCCGTTATCGGTGATCGCGGTTGCGCTACCGTTGTGTTCGCTTGGGTGCTCCTTTCCGTCATCAATACGCTGCTCGGGCTCCTGCCTGGACTTAGTGTTTGGCATGGCCGCCTATTTCGTGCGGTTATATTGCATCGACAGGAATTGGCTTTGGCTGCGCACGCCCGCACCGCTCGTCGGGTTGCTGTTGTTGGTTCCGGTGGTTGTGATCGACGTGATCTGGCCAGGGCCCACTTATATAGGCAATAACGTCACCGGTTCCGTCTGGACGATGATCACGCGCTTTGGGTACGGGGCGCGAGCTTTTCGTTCCTTCTCGGAGCAACGATGATGATGTGGTGCTCAAGTAAACGTTTAGGTGCCGCCTGGTGCACCTGGTGGTCGAGAAGCCGGAAATGCTCCGCCGCTTCCCGGAAGCCCCGCGCCTGCGAATGCCGCTAAAAGGCAACGAAAACCGGCGATGAAACTGCTGCACGTCACACCTGCCTACTACCCGGCCACCTATTATGGCGGGCCGATCGTCTCGACCTCCGCGCTGTGCCGGGCGTTGGCGAGACAGCCAGGCGTCGAGCTGCGGGTGCTCACCTCTGACATGGCAGGGCCGAGAGTGGCCGACCGGGTATCAGTGATGGGCATGCCCATGCGATATCCGGATGGCTACGACGTCTACTTTACACGCCGGCGTATCAGACCAGACATCGCGCCAGGTCTTCTAGCAAAGCTTTGGGGCATGATCGGCTGGGCGGACGGCGTGCTGCTGACGGGGACCTACTCGTTCCCGACCGTCCCGACGCTCGCCGTCTGCCGGTTGCGCGGCAAGGCGCTTGTCTGGTCGCCGCGCGGCGCGCTACTGGCAAGCCATCATTGGAATGATGTCCGGCGCCCGGTGCTGAAGCGGGCATGGGAGACCATGTGTCTGTGGGTCAGGCCGCGCTGCTGCGTGCTGCATGCCACGGCCGAAGCAGAGAAGGCGGCGAGCTGCGCGCGCCTGCCGGGGATCGAGGGTATCGTCATCGCCAATGCCGTTGATATTCCGCCCGAGCTGCCGCCGCGGCGCTGGAGGCCCGACGGCGTGTTGAGGCTGATGTTCATCGGCCGCATCTCGCCCGAGAAGGGTCTCGACAAGCTGCTGCACGCTCTTGCCGCCCTCGACAGGGTGATATCGCTGGACATCTATGGCAGGGGCGAGCCGGACTACATAAGCGCGATGATGAATCTGGTGGGAGCGTTCGGCCTCACGGCGCGCGTGCGATTCCATGGACATGTGGATGGCGAGGCCAAGCGCGCCGCCTTCCTCGGCGCAGACCTCATGGTCTTTCCCTCGCATTCGGAGAACTTCGGCATGGTCGTTGCCGAGGCGCTGGCGCATGGCGTGCCGGCGGTCGTCACGCGCGGCGCACCGTGGCAGGAGCTCGACGGCCGGGGTTGCGGCCAGTGGGTGTCCAACGACCCCCAGTCGCTGGCACAGGCCATCGAGGCGTTGCGCGGCGCAGACCTTGAAGCAATGGGCCGCCGCGGCCGTGCGTGGATGCAGGCGGATTTCAGTTGGGACCAACGCGCCAGAGCAATGAAGGCCGTGTTCGAGGACCTCGTCCCGGCGGTCGGCAAGAAATGAGCCTGGCGCGGAATCCGATGCGTGGCGAGCGCGCCGCACCGGGTTGCGGTATCTGGGTCTGCGTTGGACCTCCCATCTCTGCGGCTCACCAACGATCACGCGACGCCCTACGACGACTGAGATGCCTAGAAATTAACGCATATCTCCCGAGGCTCCCCACCGTGCTTCTCGAACGGATTGCGCAAAAGAGGCCATGGCTCGCGTCATCCGACTTTCTTATGTCGGCCTGCCTCTTGCCGCAGCTACGACGCCAGCCGACTTTGGCAGACCATCGGTTTCGACATGAATCTGGCCACCGCTGCTGCTCAATCGTGGGCCGTCGTAGCCCGCCGTGCTTGTCGCCAAGGGCAGCTTCGTGGCCACTATCGAGAAGGCAGGGCTCGCCGATTTCGATCGGATCGTTATTTGTGTGCCGACGCCGCTGATGCGGAGTGACCTCTCCTTGGTGGAGGCGACCTCGAACGTGCAACGCCTTCCGGTGCAGAGGCTTTGCAACGCCATTGAGCGTGAAGGCATGATCGGCGGCGCTTGCTTGGGTGCAGCCGGGTTTCGCCTAGGAGCATCGCGCCAGGACGATGAAGGCCGTGTTTGAGAACTTCTTTTTTGGAATGGGACGCACGATGAGTGCTGAATTGGCGCAATTGCCGGGAAAGTGTGTGGTTTGTGATTCTGCGGCAGGATGTGTGCAGCTTGTGACTTTACCGCAGGGAACGGTTCTCCGTTGCAAGAGCTGCGGCGCCCACTCGATTAGCCCCCAACCGACGGTGGACGCGCTCGTGGCGGCTTATCAGAACTTCGACGCCGGCGAGATCGTCCGGCAGGAGTTCGAGGCCTACGTCGAGCAGGCGAAATCGATTCTGCGCGCCGATTTCGACGCGGCTGGCCTCCAGATTCATAGCCGCCTCAGGTTCCTGGACTACGGTTGTGGTGGCGGCCATTTTGTCAAGGCGGCGGCCCAACTCGGCGCCGATGCTTACGGGATCGACCTCGACGGTGAGTCCCAGCGTTTCGGGCAGAAGCACAGCCTGCGGGTCGAGGTAGGGGACTGTCGCGAAATCGAGGCGAAGTTCGGCAATCAGCCGTTCACGGCCATCCTGCTGATGCACGTGCTGGAGCACGTTCCGCGCCCGATCGACGTGCTGCGCGCGCTCGTCGGGCGGCTCGAGCCGGGTGGGATTCTCATCGTCCGCGTGCCTGATCAGCATTCGGTACCGTCGCACTTGAAGCGCATCCTGCGCAGAGTGGGCATCAAGACGAACGAGTGGGGCTACGTCCAGCCGCCCATCCATCTGCATGGGTATGGCAGAGGCACCTTCGAGGCGCTGGCCAAGACTCATGCTCTGGAGGTCGTGAGGCTCGACAAGACCAGTCCGCTCGATGCCACCGAGTTCCCAACAACGGAGCGCTACTGGCGCGGACTGGGCGTCCACAAACAGGTCTATCGTCTCAGCAGGGCGCTCGGCTCGGGTGGGCATCTGGTGGCCATTCTGCGTCGCGGTCCCAGGCGGATGGCCGCAACAGGCGGATTTCAGCTGGGACCAACGCGCAAGGGCGACCCGGCCCTGTTCCGCGAACTTATCAAGCGAAGCCGGAACCTTGGCGGGATAGTCGGCTGAACGCCCGCTTCACGACACCGAATGCATTGTTTTCCCCACGGCTGAAACAGCGCTTCTACGGCATCCCAAGCCTGACGGCACGGTGCTGTCCTGGCTGCGCGAACAAACTACTCTTGGCCATCGCGTGCTCAATCGCGGAGCGGGACCAACCCGGAGTCCGGCGCTGCGATCTCTCAAGGGCGAGGTCGCCGAAGTGATCGGCGCAGATGGGGACCCGGTTGTTTTCGAGAACACTGCAGTCGATCGCCTCATCCTGGTCGACGACGGTCGGATGGATCTCGCGCCGGCATCAATCGACCTCGCCTGCAGCGACTACGTGCTTGAGCACGTCGAAAGGCCGCAGGAGTTCTTGGCCGAGGGTCTTCCGCGTCCTAAAGCCGGCGGGAAGCTTCTTGTCCCGGACCTTAAGAGCCCCCTCGTTTTTAAATTGCACCAAAAAGGCCAATAAAAAATATGGGATTTGCGGTCTGTGGATGAAGCAATCTTTCAATTGCGGTGATCGGCACGTCCCGGACACTGAACATCGGACATATGTCGGCGTCATCTCACCGCTGACCCGCGAGGTCAATTCCCCCTATCCCGAGTTCCACACCGTGCCGTTCCTGATGGGCGTATCCTATGAGCGCCCGGTGAACAGCCACCCGCTCAGTGGCCTCCCCGATAACGTTCTCGGCCAGTTCGCCAAGGGCGCGGCAGCCTGATGCCCGACATCCACGCCATTATTCTTACCAAGGACGAGGAGATTCACCTCGCGCGCTGCCTCGCCAGCGTCAGCGAGCTGTGCGCCACGATCACCGTCGTCGACTGCGGCTCGACCGACCGGACCATCGAGATCGCGCGGTCGTTCGGGGTGGGCGTCGTCACCAATCCCTGGGTCAACTACGCCACGCAGATGAATTTTGGCATCGACCAGGTCGCCGCCCGCGGCGGCTGGGTGCTCAGGATTGATGCCGACGAGTATCTGTGCGACGACGCCACGGCCCGGCTGTTGCGCATCCTCGACACCCTTCCCGCGGACGTCGACGGCGTCTGCCTTAGGCTGAGGCGCATCTTCATGGGGCGATGGCTGAAACGCGGCGGGCTCTATCCCATTTGGCTCTTGCGCTTGTGGCGCAACGGGCGCGGGCGCTGCGAGGCAAAGTGGATGGATGAGCACATCGTGGTCCTCGGCAAGGTGCATCATGCGCCGGTCGACTTCGCAGACCACAGCCTGAAGCCGCTCGCCTGGTGGTCACAGAAGCACATCGGCTATGCTGGGCGCGAGGCGATCGACATCCTGATGCAGGACGCGCGGGCAAGGTCGGAAGCGCAGGGCCGCGCCGGACAGTCGGGCATCAAGCACTGGATCAAGCGCAGGATCTACAATCGCCTGCCCTTCGGTCTTCGCTCCTACCTCTACTTCGTCCTGCGCTACATCGTGCAACTCGGATTCCTCGATGGTCGCGAGGGCTATTATTTCCACACGTTACAAGGCCTCTGGTATCGCACACTTGTCGACGCCATCGTGGCGGAGATTAGGCGGGATGTTGCGCTCGGCAAGCCGCTGGCCGAGGCTATTCTCGGTCATACCGAGCAACGGGTGGCCCACCTCGCCGAGGACAAGCCTGATGCGAGCGTGACGTGATGGAATGACCTCGAGGAGAATCGCGCCGGGGCTCTTTCGCGACTGCGATCTTCTGGGCGAGCGACCTCGTGTGCCCTGGCGAAGATCGCGCCAAGGTCAGTGCGGATAGCGGTCGGCGCTTGGGGTCGATCAGTGACAATTTGCATGGGTCGCCTCCAAAAACGTGATTCGGGTAGCAACCTCATCCTGCTGGAGTCGTCGGTCGCCACCCCCTCCCCATGGGATCTCTTCTCATCAACCGAGAGGACGACCGCATGGGCGTCGCCCGCGCTCAACAGGACGATCTCAGCCCGCCAGACATGCTTTTGGGGAGCGGTGCGATCCCGCGTGAGCACATTCAGACGGCGGCGATCAGCGGGCTTGAGGGTGATGGAAATTCCGGTTCGCATGCGCCAGGCCCGCATGCGTCCCGTCCTTTGGGAATCCCTCCGGGGATTCAAATGTCAGATGCGATCCACGAGTTCTTGCATCGACGCAGCTGGAAGGTCGGTCAGTATCGTGCACGTGCCGCGGGCGCTGCGGGCTTGGCAAGGGTCTCGCATTGCCCCGCCACGTTTCTCTCCAGGGCGCGCTGGGATCTCGCCGCGCTCATGTTTGACGATTTCAAGGAGCCGCCGCGGGCGCTCATCGCTTAGAGCAGCCATTTCGCCATTCGTGGCCTCTCCGCTTACGCACAAGGTCACTCCAACCGAGGCGTGGTTTGTAATGGTGCACGACTTCGGATTCGGTCTCGATGATGTCGCTGGGCGCGCGACCATTCCATCAGAACGATGGCCAGATCGGGCCTCGTGTGCATCCCAACACCGACAATCTGACCTTGCAGCCTCCAACCACAGGGCGGTGATAGGAGGCGATCACGCCAATGGCCGCGGGGCCACCGGGGTCCGTCTCCATCGAGCGCGTGCTGGTGCATGCCTCGATGTATCGCGGCCAGCCGGAGGGGCCCGAGATCGGTGAAAGATATCAGCAAGAGTACGGCTGGACGCATGCGAACCAATAATCCGAAGCGTTTATTCAGTCCCTTCGGATACGCTGACACATTCCGAAAGGACGGCTTTCTCGTCGAGAAACTCGTGCCATTCACCGCGCCAGTACCAAACGTCACCTGCAAACAGTCGTTGGGCACGACGTTTTGGCTGATGAGGGGAAGAAAGTTGTTCTCGATCATCATTCTGACTTGCAGTGATGAGATTTAGATTCGCGATTGCCTCGAATCGATCCGCGATCTCAGCTTCACGGCTTCGCCGATCTCATTCCTCGATACACGCAGGTGTGCGCAGGAAAGGACTCGTCAGATCTCGTGTCGTGAAAGGCTGAGCCGCGCAGAGACGCTGCCCGATTGCACCGTCGCGGTGCCGGTTCGGCACTAGCGCTCCATTGCCAGTGACCCTCCTCTTTCTCAACCGGTTCTTCTACCCCGACCATTCGGCGACGAGCCAGATGTTGTCGGATCTTGCGTTTGCGCTGGCTGAGTGGGGTCACGAGGTCATCGTAATCACCTCACGGCAGCGCTATGACGTCCCTGAGCACACGCTGCCGGCGCGGGAGACGATCTGCGGTGTCAAGATTCACCGGGTCGATACGTCGCACTTCGGGCGCCATAACCTCATCGGCCGCGCCGTCGATTACGCAACCTTTTATCTCTCAGCTGTCTGGGTACTGTGGCGGATTGCGCGCAAGGGCGACGTGGTTGTCGCCAATACTGATCCGCCGATGCTCTCCGTAATCGCTGGGCCGATCGCCAGCTGGCGTGGGGCAACGCTTGTCAACTGGCTCCAGGACATCTTCCCCGAAGTGGCGGAAGCACTCGGCGTCGGACGCGGTCGTCTGTCACACTTGGCATATGCCTTTATGCGCTATCTGAGGAACCGATCTCTACGTAGCGCCGCCATGAACGTCGTGCTCGGCGAACACATGGCGAACAAGCTCGCCTGTCTCGGGGTCGCCCCTGCGCGGGTTTTGATCATTCCCAACTGGGCTGATGGAGAGCTGATCAAACCTCAAGAGCATTCTAGTAACACCTTGCGCAAAGCCTGGGGCCTCGAAGGCAAATTTGTCGTTGGCTATTCCGGAAACCTCGGACGCGCACACGAGTACCGGACGCTTCTTCATGCGATCGAAAGGCTTGGACGAGAACTCTCCAGCTCCGTTCAGGCGGCGGCTAACGGAATAGATTTGGACGCCCAACGCGACGAGGCCGTCCTGTCCAGGCTCGTTTGGCTGTTCATTGGCGGGGGCGCGCTCTACCTCGAATTCGAGGCTGAGGTTCGGCGGCGAAAACTGCCCTCCGTCATCTTCAAACCATATCAGCCACGCGAATATTTGGCAAAGTCCCTTTCAGTAGCTGATGTCCATCAAGTCTCCTTGAGACCTGAACTTGAAGGCTTCATTGTTCCTAGCAAAGTTTACGGGATCGCAGCAGCGGGCCGGCCGACGGTATTCATTGGCGATCAGGATGGTGAGGTGGCCCGTTTGATATCAAAGTACGGCTGCGGCCACACAGTTTCGCAGGGCGACGAAGCTGGATTAGCCGCCATCATACGAGCTTTGGCTGATGACGCCGAGCAATGCCAACGGATGGGCGAGAACGCCCGCCGCGCCTTCGAAGCGGAGTTTAACAAGCCCATCGCAATCCACAGATGGAACACGCTTCTCATAGATCTCGCCAATGGTGGCTAGTCGCCCGCATCAACCAATTCGAAAGGATTCGATGATTCGCTTTCGTCACGGTGCGAGGGACGGAGGGCACTACGGCAACGCAAGAGAAGGCTTTGAAGAGAAATGTCCTGCGGCTGAGTGGCAAGGGCGCGAGCCACTTGAAGCGCTGATTCGGAAAGGAAAAAGTCCGGCGCGGCGGCTTCTGAAGGCCCGCATCTTATTGAAGGCAGATGTTTTGTTGGCTGGCGAGGGGTGGAGCGATAGCCGGATCATCGAGGCTCTGGATGCCAGCGTTTCGATGGTCTACCGAGTGCGTAAGCACTTGTGGAAGAGCGCCTCGAGGCGGTGTTGAGCAGCAAGCAACGCGCGACGCCCGGCGGTTCCGCCGATCTTTCACGGCGAGAAGGAAGCCAAGTTGATTGCTCAGCATGTTCCAAGCCGCCCAAGGGACCGGCGCGCTGGACCTTGCGGCTGCTGGAAACACGTAGTGGAGCTCAACATCATCGATCGCGCCAGCGACAGCACGATCGGCCGGGTTTTTTAAAAAAAAACACTCTCAAGCCCCATCGCCGCGAACAATGGGTCATTCCGCCGAAGGCCAACAGCGCATTCGTGGCCGCGATGGAAGACGTGCTGGCCGTCTCACGCGCCCACGCGATCCTGATTACCCGCTGGTTTGCCTGGACGAGACCTCAATGCAACTCATTGCCGAGGCGCGCCTGCCGGTGCCGATGAAGCCGGGGCGCCCGGCCCGTCATGATTTGTATTAGCTGATACTCGATCTGACAGAATGGTGCCTGGTTGAGCGATGGGTTCTGTTGATTGACGTTGTCAGGTGGCGATCATTTTCTCCTTTGCGATTGGCATGGCGTCCAGGAAAGTTTGCATCGGCGTCTTGCCAAACACCAGCGTGGGGGGTGTGAGGATTCAATGCCAATTATTACCATCGCACCGAGAGAGCAGGAGCAAGCGGCATTGCGCCAGCTGATCGATGCGCTGCTGCGACACGCGGGCGCCGGAACGCTCAATGTCGCCACCCACTTCACAGCCAAGCTGGCGGCTACCGAGGATCGGCGAAATGCCGCCCCCCCGACAAAGGTCATGTCGACGGCTAGTGAAAAGTAATGATATGATCAATCCTATTACGAGAGAGCTAGCTCCGGAAGCGCTCAAAGATGGTGAACAGGAAGGTCGCATTGCGAGTGCGACCGGCGTCATCCCCGACCTCTACGCGGGATACCACAGTTGGAAAGGCTGGGAGTCACCGTTCACCTACACGTCAGAGGACGCCACCTATTTTGCAGGCGAGACGCGGGGCCTCAGAAATCGATGGAGCGGACGTGCTCGAGATCGGCTTCGGCTCAGGGGCCTTTCTGGCCTGGGCACGTGACCGCAACGCCAGGATTGCGGGGGTCGAAATCATCCCGCAACTGATCGCGGCCGCAAAAACGCGTAACGTGGAACTGCTACCTGCCGATTTCGAGACTATCGCCAAGATACACGCGGAGCGCTTCGATACGATCCTCGCCTTCGACGTGTTCGAGCATCTCACGCTCGATCAGATCATCTCCAGGCTTGCAGGGTGCGTGACCCTGCTGAAGCTTGGCGGGCACCTGGTATTGCGCTTTCCGAATGCCCAAAGTCCGTTCGGACTGGCGCCGCAGCATGGCGACCCAACGCACAAAATGGCGCTGTCACGCGGGACTTTCGAGCAACTAACGCAGGGAACCGCGCTTAAGGTGGTGCGCTACACTCCCTCATTCCGAGTTCGGGGCGGTGGAGCGGCAAAGCGTCTCGCCCGGGCCCTTCGTTACGTCTTGCGTGATCTGATTGGGAAATCATTGAACGCGATCTACAGTCAGGACATTCCGTGGGATCCTGTTGTTGTGCTGGTCTTGAGAAAAGAGCGGCCGGTTGGCGGGTAGCTGGCCACGCGCTCGGATAGAGGGAGCCGACTGCGCCAGGGGGGATTGGAGCCGAAATAGGAGTCCCTGGGCTTTGGTAGGCAAGGTCCCCTCCCGGGCAAATCCCTATCAGCCCGGTAGCCTGGGGTCACTGACGACGGCCGTGAGCGGCTGGGGCGCCGTTGCTGCTCGATCTGAAACAGCGCGGCCTTGCAATATGCGGCCGGAGCTGGCGATCGCCGACGGCGCGCTCGGCTTCTGGAAAGCGGCCGGCGAAATCTGGCCGACGACGCGCGAGCAGCGCTGCTGGGTGCACAAGACCGCAAACGTGCTTGCCAAGCTGCCGAAGAGCCAGCAATCGAAGGCCAAACGTGCCCTACAGGAGATTTGGATGGCCGAGACGAAGGCCGACGCCGAGGTTGCATTCGATGCCTTCATCGAGAGCTACCGCGTGAAATACGAGAAGGCCGCCGAATGCCTGAACAAGGACCGGGATGTGCTGCTGACTTTCTACGATTTCCCGGCTGAACATTGGAAACATTTGCGGACGACAAACCCGATCGAAAGCACGTTTGCCACGGTGCGCCACCGAACTGTCCGTTCGAAGGGATGTTTATCGAATCGTACCGCGCTTGCCATGGTCTTCAAACTTGTCGAGACCGCGCAAAACAGTTGGCGACGCCTCGACGGCAACAACCAGTTGCCAAAACTCATTCTCGGTGTGAAATTCACCGACGGACTTGAGGTCCTCAAAGCAAGCTCAAGCCGCTGCCGCCTATCCGTCACCAAGATTCGGCGATAGCTCGCGGTCTTTTGCTTGGTAACCAGTCTCATAGAAAACATATAATATTAAGTAGAATAGCGCTAGATCATGACGGGCTGGAAATTGCAACTTAAAAAGTGGCCTCTAGCCGCAGAGACTAATGCCTGGCTAAAGGCACGCTTCATCGAGCGAGAGGCTGCAGCGATCTATCGCCGGCACGAAACCAAGGCGCAAAGACTTGGCATCCGTGCGCTTTATGCGGCCGAACTCCATGCCGCCGTTCGCAGCCGGATCGCCGAGCGGGTGCACCGCCTTGGCTGGCCCAAGCGAAAGGGCGATCTGCACATCTTCATTGCCTTCGCCAAGTGGAATTGGGAGGCGATCCTGCCGAAGGCCTTTGCGCCATTCGGGGAGGTGACTTCTTTCGAATGGCGCAGCCGCGGTTTCCGCGAGGAGCTGTCCGGCTGGTTAGAGCGGCGTGACGAGATGAATCGCGCGATGCTGATGACCTTTTACGCGGCCAACAGGCGTCGCCCGGTGGACGTTGTCGTCGGCTACCTCTCAGGTCTGACTGTCTCGCCGGAGACACTTGTTGCAATGGCCGCCGCCGGCGCCGTCGTCACGAACTTCTGCTTCGATGACAAGCATCGCTACCCTGGCCCAATTGTGGGTGGGCGCTATCAAACGACCGCGGCAATCGCTAGTGCAGTCGATCTCAATCTCACGAGTGACCCCAAAGGGATTCTCAAATATGCCGTGCACGGCGGCCTCGCGATGTTCCACCCTGAGGCGGCGGATCCTACCTTGCATCGACCCTATGACACTCCGTTTGAATATGACGTTTCTTTTATCGGTGCGAACTATGGCTGGCGACTCAAGTTCATTAGTGCGCTCAAACATCTCGGCGTAAATGTCTCTTGCTTCGGATCTGGCTGGCTCAACGGGCCGGTTTCTGACGGAGAAATGGCAGAGATTTACTCGAAGAGCCGAATCAACCTGGGATTCGGTGGTATTGGCCACTCGCGAAACCTAACTAATCTCAAGGGACGCGATTTTGAGGTAACTATGAGTGGGGGTCTTTATCTAACGCAGGATACCCCGGAGCTCGCGCTTGTATATGATCTCGGCAGGGAGATCGTCACCTACGTGAATGAGGCGGATTGTGCGCGCATCATCCGTGAACTGCTTGCAGATCCGGAGCGCGCAGCGTCGATCCGGAAAGCCGGCTATGAGAGCGCGCGCATGAAACACACGTACGAGGCGCGCTGGACGGCGGTGCTGGGCATGCTTGGTGCATTGGCTTGAGCCGCCTTTATCGTACAGTTCTTTGAAGCGGTAAAAGCTGTCACGGCTATACCCGATTATCGTGCAGGCTTGGCTGATGTTTCCGAGCTGCTTGGCCGGCGCCAGCAGTCCGACCTTGGCGCGGATGATCATCTGTTCGGTCGTGGCGGTGTTCCCCATGGCGGGGCGCTTCGCAACCCCGACTCCACGCCCCGCCTCGGCTAGCGTTGTAGCGTGGGGCCAGAACGCCACTGCCAGATTAAGTCTTATATTAGCTAACGCAAATAACGCATTGGATTGGCTCGCATCATCGTTGACAACGTCGTCAACATCGGCGCACAGCCGTGCCAGCCGCTGTTAGATCTTACGGCTCATCCAGACGGCGACATTCACTTCTGCTCTTACCGAAATGTCTCGGGCGACCCAGACATGCGGATCGGAAATCTGAAAGAGATGTCGTTTACCGAGGCGCACGCAAAGATTCCGAACGCGCTCAAGGAATTGGGAAGCTGTCGCGCGGCCGAAAACATGCCAATCATGCTCGATGTACACTGATCCCGCCATCGGCATGGCGGGCCAAATTCGTCGGGTTTGGGCGAGTGCAATTCAATCTGAAGGCCTCTCTTGCCCAGAGGTCAGGGACGTGGGCCTGCCGGGCCGCGGCCGGGATGTAGAGGATCCAGAAGTCATCCGGCAACTTCAGGCCAAACGGACGTAGCAGCTCGAGCCCCGATTCTGCGCTCTCGCGCATGCCGTCGTTGAAGCTGACGAGTTCGTTCTTGCTCCTCCGAACTCGCACCGATGATGATCAGGATCACTGCGCTTGGTCTTCAAGCGAGCGCTTGCGGATATTTTTTTCATGCAGTGCATGACGAAGACGGAGAGGGATTCGGAATTGTGGTAGACGAAGGGACGGAAGCTGGGATGCCCTCCGCGAGGGCATCCTTGGTAAGGCGATCGATCCAGAGAGTCTAGCTGAGCTAACGAAAGTATTTGGTTCGGCACTGTCGCATGGCATGCGCCGCCGACCCGTCATCTGTCGACGCATTTCGCGTCGAAAGATTCAGAACACAGGTTGATTGAATGAGTTACAGGCGGTGGTCGGCAGTAGGCCATGAGAGGACTTAGCCCCAGGCCGGCTGCACTCGTCTCTCTCGCGCGCGCAGCCATTTCCGCGATCGTCCGCGGGCCTCTCGCTCGCCAGGGTCTATGGATTGTGGCGGGTCATGCGGTCACCGCGATTGCCGGTATTGCAAGCATTCGCCTCTTCACGCAGCTTGCGCCCCAATCTGTTTTCGGCGGTGCGAACTTGCTGCTTGGCTTTCTCACTCTCGGCATGCAGGCACTTATCGCCCCGCTTACTCAGACCCAGGTCCGCTACCAGACTTACCACACGGATAAGGGCGACGGTGACAGGTTCACTTGGCTCATCGCGCGTTTTGCGATGGGCTCGGCCCTCGCTATCATAGTCACGATGTGCGCCGCCCTGCTGGTGTGGCCAAGCGCCCGCGTGGGCGCCGGGGTTGCGGCAACCGGCTGGCTCGCGGTTTGGATCGCACTATCGACCGCGAGAGGGGTGCTCATCAGTCGTCTCAACGCCGAGCGTCAGCAGAGGCATTACGCCCTCTGGACCGGGTCGGAGGCCGTACTTCTTTTGGTCTGCACCGCAAGCGTTCTCGCGTTTTGGCCGACGATCGAAGGCTATATCGCGGGGCAGGTGCTCGGTGTCGCGGGCGCCATACTCGTCTTCGGAACTCCACAAATAAAGGCCGCGATGCGCGGAGCAGAAACGGATCGTTCATTTCAAAATACAGTCCAGGACGAGATCAAGAGGTACGGGCTGCCATTCGTCGGCTTTGCCGTGCTGGGTTGGCTTTCGAACCTCTCGGATCGCTATGTGCTCGCAGCCTATCTGGACACCGCGGCGGTCGGCCAGTACATCGCGGCGTTCGCGATCGCGAGCCGGATGCCCGCGTTGGCCGGCGGGCTGCTCACGGATCTCCTTCGGCCAGTGCTATTTGAGTTTGAAAACAGATCCGATTCGGTCAACGGCGGCCGTCTCTTCTTGGTCTGGATTGCGTTGCTTGGTGCTATTATTGGGACTCTCGTCATCTTCCTGGCCTTATACGGCGATTTGGTAGCTCGCGTCCTACTTGCCGAGAGCTATCGCGCAAATGCGCCGCGTATAATGTCCTGGATCGCTGCCGGATACGGGTTAGCGAACCTTGGCCAGGTCGTTGAAAATCGCGTGCTGTCGTTTGGTGCATCCCGCCTCCTCTTGTGGTCCAAGCTCGCGGGGGGGGCATCAAACTTCGCCTTTGCGGTGCTCCTCATATCAATGAATGGGCTCATCGGCGCAGCCCAAGCCAATACTATAGGGCATGCTATGCAACTCCTCCTAACTATCCTTATATTGCAATTTATCCAGCACCGCATGGTCACCGCCCATCGTTGATCGAGGGGGCAGCTTTATGCAGTTTCGGCAGTTCATGAAAAACATCGCCAATGGGCTCGTTTATCCATTCGGAGCACGTTTTGTTGGAGCCCATTGGGGACCGCGTGGCTTCCGCGCGACTTTGCTTCGCCTGAAGGCAGCAGGCTTCCGACCCGCCACCATCATTGACATCGGCGCATCCGATGGAAAATGGTCGCGCGAATGTTTTGAAGTCTTCCCCAGCGCAAACTACGCCCTGTTTGATGCGCTTCAGGAAAACCAACCGGCGCTAGAACAAATCTCGGCGGCTCACCAGAACGTAGCATTTTGGATCGGTGCTTTGGGCAGTGATTTCGGTAAATCGACGCTTCAAGTACACGGTGATCAGTCAAGTCTTTTTGCGAGCGACAGTTTCCCTGGACAGCCTCGCCTAGTCGAAACTCGACCGCTCGATAGCTTCATCGAGACGATGAAGTTTAAGCCGCCTCTCTTGATAAAGGCCGACGTTCAAGGGTACGAACTGGAAGTTAGCCGCGGTGCAAAGGATTGCCTGACGATGGCCGAAGTGGTCCTTCTCGAAGTGTCGTTCCTCCGCGTCTATAAGGGCAGCCCTCTCGCACACGACGTTGTCTCCCATCTCGAAGTCCTTGGTTTCCGCCTTTATGACATTTGCACCTATGTTCAAAGGCCTTTTGACGGAGTTCTGGCTCACAGCGATCTATTGTTCATCAAGAAACAATCGAGCTTGGTCGGGTCCGAAAATTGGAGATGATTAACGCAAGGATGAAATATATCAGCACGATCCGGTGCGGGCCACCAAGTCAAGCGTGCACAGCGCCAACCAGATGCTTGGGCTGCCAAGGGCGTGCGCGCCAAAATCCTCCAGGCCTCTACGTCCGACGATCCGACCCTTCATCCCCAGCCCGAGGACTATTGGGGCCACGTTAGCCCAGTCGGCCCGCGCTCCTGTTATGATGGAGGTAAGCGCTGCGCGGAAACGCTGTTCTTCGACTACTGGCGGCGGCCCAACTCTGCATCAAGGTGGCACGGATCGTCAACGCCTACGGTCCGCGCATTGACCGCGAGCCGCATTCGTATTGCACTCGCATCCTGCTGTCCGGAGGCCGAGACGTTCGGCCTCATTGCCTTCGGGCTGCAACCGTCCGGACCATGAGGCAGTGGGGCGACGATGCCCCGTGAGCCCTGTCCATTCAATCCCAACGCGTCGAAAGCGTCCTCAACTGATCAACCCGCCCGGCCTGGGCTCGCGCGGAACAGACGAGCACGTCAGGCCCACCTGTCGTTCACGTCATGCGCTCGGGCGGATAAGAGCGGCTAGCTAGTAACACACAACCCTTCTTGCCTTGGCTGACGAGCCTAAAACTGCCGCGAAAAGAATGCGTGCCCGCGGCATGCTCGAGGAATATTTTACACGTGTCCATGCGTTTCAAGTTTCAACGGTGGTGCCAACTCTCTGAGAGTGTATTGTAATACCACTTCCAGATCAGAATGATCTGATAATGTAAGGTAAAGACGTGATGGACTTTACGAGTTCGGGCCTGCGAATGAGGTAGACGATTGCCTCGTGCAGCTTGGCGTGCATTGCATCGATGGATTTAAGGGCATAGTTCTTGAAGACTTTCTCGGATTTCATCCCAGAGGAATTGAGTTCGGGCGCGTACGGCGGCAGGAATAGCAATGTAATATTGATGGGAATTGCGAGATCGCAGCAACGATGGTTGAGAGGGCCATCGAGGACCAAGAGGATATCTTGCCTGGCAAACCTTCGTGTCAGCACATTGAGGAAGCTCTGGAAGCACGCCGTGTTCGATGTCGGCATGATCAGATAAACGCATGTTTCGTCCTGCGGACAGACGGCGCCGTAGAGATAGATGTACTCGCGAATGAGTTGAGAAGCGACGCCGGGCCTGATGCCGCGCGGCGCCAGCATGGCCGCGGTAGCGACGCAATGGTCGGCCCGTCAATATCCGAAATCCCACCGAATTCACGACACGAGAACCCGCAGTGATCGTCATCAATCTTACTGGCTCCCGTTCGAAAATCGTGAGCCGGCCTCTCCCGGCAGATGATCCGCGCCAGCGTCAGCCGGACATTTCGCTCGCCCAGAAAGTCCTCGATTGGACGCCACGGACATCCCTGAAAGATGGGCTCGTGAAGACGATTTCCTATTTTGAAGGCTTGTTGCGCGACGAAGGTGTGCGCGCCACCATCGACGGCGAGCAATGAATTCCACTATTGCAACATTTTCCACGAAATTATGAGAGATTGCGAGGGCGAAAGGATACCGTGTAAATGAGTTCGAGCAAGCAGGTGGGAGGCAAGCGTAGCGATGATCACCGGGGGGTGAACCCGGACGGGGTGGTGCGCCGCTGGCGGAGCTGTTGCTCAAACAACGGCTACACGGTCCACGGTATCAGGCGCCGGTCCTCGTCATTCAACAGCGCTCGAACAGCATCAGCCGGGCGCCCGCTTTTAATGCATCACGGCGATATGAACGATGCTACTAATCTCACCCGTATCGTTCAGGAGGACGCAGCCTACCGAAATCTACAATTTCGCCGCACAGTCCAACGTTCAAGTGATCTTCGAGACGCCGGAGTATACAGTGAACGCCGTGACCTCGGTCCGCTTCAACGATCCCGCATTCTCGGCATCGAAAAACGCAGGGGCGATTCTATCATGCGTCCTGTTCTACGACCGCATTACCCGCGCCGCCGCCGCAATCGCGCTCGGCATGCAAGACAAGCTCTATCTCGGCAATCTGAGATGCCGAGCGCGACTGCCACGCCCGCGAAGATGTCGAAGGCATGTGGATAATCCCCCAGCAGGACAAGCCGGACTACTATGTTCTGTGACGCCAGGCGAGCTGGTGGTGCGCTTTGAGCGGATCGCCGAGGAGCAGACAGACCTCGGTCGGACGGCAATATCGGGGGTCGACAACGACCAGCACCTGCCCGGATTTCGTATCGATCCCGGTCTCGTCCACGCCAGGCGATGTGGCGGCCGACCTCGGCGAACGCGTGCTCGACGAATCACCGAATGCTTCTCGCCTGTCGCCAGCACGAGCTTTGCCATCTGGTCAAGGACATGGTCGCGTGATCTCGTGTAGGTGCGGCGCGCGAAGGAACGTATGAGCCGGCATGATTGACGTCCAATACGCGCGGCGAGGTGCATTATGACGGACCCGTACGCCGTCGCGATGCCTCGCTTCGATCTCGACGGCCGTCGCATCTTCATCGCCGGCCACAACGGCATGGTCGGCGGAGCGCTGGTGCGTCGGCTGGCGTCGGAGCCCGCGAAACTCCTGCTCGCCGACCGCCGCACACTCGACCTTTCGCGCCAGGCGGAAACCGAGACCTGGCTGCGCGACCATCGGCCGGACGTTGTCATCGTGGCCGCCGCAAGGGTTGGCGGGATCGCCTACAACAACGCCTATCCGGTGGATTTCCTCGCCGATAATCTTGCGATTGAGCTCAACCTCATTCGCGGCGCCTATGTCGCCGGGGCGCGCAAGCTTTTGTTTCTCGGCTCGTCCTGCATCTATCCGAAGCTCGCGCCGCAGCCCATGCGCGAAGACATGCTGCTCACGGGCGCGCTCGAGCCCACCAACGAGTGGTATGCCATCGCGAAGATCGCCGGGATCAAGCTCGTCGAGGCGTATCGCCGGCAATACGGCGCCGATTTTATCTCGCTGATGCCGACTAATTTGTACGGTCCCGGCGACAACTACCATCCCGAGCACAGCCACGTGCCGGCGGCCCTGATTCGGCGCTTCCATGAGGCGAAGCTTGCCAATGCCCCAACTGTCACGGTCTGGGGCACCGGCAGGCCGCGTCGCGAATTTTTGGCGGTCGACGATCTCGCCGATGCCTGTGTGTTCGCACTGAAGAATTATTCCGGCGACCAGTTCCTCAATGTCGGAACCGGCCGCGACATTACCATCGCGGATTTTGCCAAATTGGTCGCCGATGTAGTGGGATATGCGGGCGAGATCGACTTCGACAGGTCGCGTCCAGACGGCGCACCGCAGAAGCTTCTCGATGTGAGCCGCCTGGCGCAGCTCGGCTGGACGGCGCAGACCAACCTGCGCGGCGGTATCGCAGTAGCCTACCAGGATTATCGCACGAGCGCTGCATATCAATCGTCTGCCGTCAGCGCCGGAGGCACGTTTGCGGCGACATAGCGGCCCTGGCGGCGATTTTGTACAGTATTGTTTGGAGCGGGCGGTCGAAGTTGCGCCCTCGCCGGGGAGGCCAGTCCCAATGGCTACGGAAAATCGCGCGGCTTGGTTGCGGAGCCCCATCCTGCAAGGACGAAGGATGCGATGCTGAAGATGAATAATGGCTCGTTGGTGGGCATGATGTTCAGCGCGATCGCCCTTCTCATGGTCGGTTTGTTCATAAATAGTGGAGTACGTGCAGATGCAAGTTCTGCCAAAACGGTTAGACCATGTCTATATCTTCGTTTTTTTGAAAACCATGGTTTCGATGACGCACTATACTCGCCATTTCTGTTTAAACTGGCGATGAGCCAAGACCTTGCAACATATTAGATGGGGTAACGGGCCTGCCCCGGCGGCTGTTTTAGTTAGCGGATAAGGAGTCGTCCCTCAGATTGATGGTGTCAAAACAACGGAGTTTGGCACAGCCAGCTCCAAGCATCATCGAGGGACGACCATGAGCTACTATGCAGGAATCGACGTGTCTTTGGAAGTTTCGCACGTGTGCGTGATCGACGGAGGTGGCAAAATTGTACGGGAAGCGAGGGTCGCGAGCGAGCCGGAGGCGCTGATCGCCTGGTTTGGGTCGGTGGCGTTGGAACTGACGCGGATCGGACTGGAGGCAGGACCGTTATCGCAGTGGCTCTATGCGGCGATGCGCGATGCGGGGCTTGCGGTCGAACTTTTGGAGACGCGGCACGTGCGCAACGCTTTCAAGATTATGCCGGTGAAGACCGACCGCAAGGATGCGCAGGGCATTGCCGAACTGATGCGCCTGGGCTGGTTTCGTCCGGTCCACTGCAAATCGATGGAAGCACAAGAGACACGCGCGATGCTGACCGCGCGCAAGCTGGTGCAGAAGGCGCTTCATGAGGTCGAAATGAGCCTGCGCGGCGTTCTGCGCGGCTTCGGACTGAAGATTGGCAAAGTTGCGCCGACGCAATTTGAAGCGCGCATCCGCGAACTTGTCGAAGGCCATCCGAGCCTGGAGGTGATCGCGACCGCGATGCTTTCAGTGCGCGCCACGCTGCGGCGCGAGTTCAACGGCTTCGAGAAGCGGCTGCGTGCCATGGCGCGCAGCGATGTGCGTGCCAGGCTTCTGATGTCCGTGCCGGGCGTCGGCACCATCGTGGCGCTGACCTATGCGGCGGCGATCGACGACCCGGCGCGATTTACCTCATCGAAAACCGTCGGGGCCCATTTCGGCCTGACGCCGACACGATATCAATCGGGCGAAACCGACCGCATCGGTCGTATCTCCAAGATCGGCGACGCCTCGGTGCGCGCGATGCTTTACGAAAGCGCCCACATCATCATCACCAGGCCGGTCAAGGGCTGCACGGCTCTCAAGAGCTGGGCGATGCGGATCGCCAAGCGGGCCGGTACGAAGAAAGCCACGGTGGCGCTCGCCCGCAAGCTCGCCGTCATCATGCATCGGATGCTCGTCGATGGCGCGACGTTCACGACCCAGCCAGCGTAGCGTCGTGCTCGGCACCATCAAGGACAAGCCTTCGGTGGCCAAGTGGCCATCCTTGACAGGGCCTGCGCGCGACGCTCCTCAATTCCGAGGTCGGGATGAAGGAATGGCCGCCGCGGTCGAACAAAGGAATCTGGCCTAAAAAAAGAAGGGGAAACGACAAAGGGCTTTCGGGCGGGGCAAGACACCTGCCTCCCGAAGCGAGGTCCCGACGCCGGGACGCTGGATCAGGTCAGGCCGCAATCCGGGTCGTGGCAACAGACCACGCTCACCCTAGATTGGCCGACCTATCCTCTTTGAACCCCATCAGGTGGCGGTCTTCGCACCGACCCCGGACAGAAGCAAAATCCCGGCGAAGGATGTCGCAAGTGGAAAGAGGGATTGACAAACAACGGTGCGCCCCGACGGCGCGTATCACCAGTGGAGGAAGGTTCCACCCAGGAAGTTGTCGATACGTCTGGTAGCTGACGAGCGACTTGGTTGAGCAACTGACCGGGCCGAAGCCTCGTGAAAAAGGCCGCCTTGGCGGCTGAGCAATTCGATGGGCCGCAACGTGAGTGAAGCCTGAGCAGGCCTCGAAAGTGAAGGTGCGAACGCCGACCCACCTGAATAACGGGGAAGGCCGCGCGGACGGGAAGAAAATCGACACGAGCACCCGTCTGGTTCGCCGGGGTAGTGGGCGCAGCACGTTAGGAGTGACACATCCGAGTTTGCCTCACTATCTTGCGGTGGTCGCCGGCGATGACTTCGTCGTGAAAGATAACAATCCGAGTTGCTTCGCGAGCGATCTTTTGGGCGACCAGGCACGTCATCACATAGAAGGAGACACTCTGGTCGATCAGTTCGAATCCAGCGGCCTGAGCTGCCCTTTACGCTGAGAATTTGCCAGTTATAGGATCATTGCAATCGCAATATCCCACGAATAATTCGAATACGCTCTATGCGCAAAAGCACAATCCGTTCGTCTATTTTGATCGGATCGTGCAAAGCGCCGCTCGACTGAAGCGCTTAAAAATGCTCAGCGAACTCGAGGGTGACCGCACCGGATGGCGCCGAATTTTGCATTCATCGTCTCCAACCAGTGCAATGACGGTCATGGCCTAGAGAATTGCAGCGATCCCAGTGGTGTTCTTGTGCGAGCCTATGATGCTTTTGTGCAAAGTACAGTCGAAGCAATCCACGCGTCATCGAACTGGACTGAGGATTCAGTGGGTAATCGTTCTTTGACGAAGGTGGGCCTCCTTCAGGGACGAAGGGTTGCCCGTCCTATGTTGATTGTTGGGGAATGGTGGGCCCCGGGCATTGGCGGTCACCATGTACCCGCAATCGTCGTCACCAAGTGTGGCGGGCCGGTTACTTCGGGGACTAGCCCATCTTATTCAGCTGGGCAGCAATTGAACTGACGAGCGTAGCGCAAAGCATTGAGTTTGCGTAGGCAATGGTTGTCGACGCCATCCTTCGCGCCTCGGGCTTCGTGCCACACCCGCCATGACCGACGATAACCAACTCAACTTCAGCCTGCCATCGGTTTCACGCAAGAAAGTCACAGCTGCGTTTGATGGAGGCCGGCTGTCCTCCGACAGCGGCGTGCTGCTGCTCGCGCTTGCCGAGCGCCGCCGCAGAGTTGCTGACACGCTTGCGGCTCACATTGCTGACCGGCGCGATCACTCGCACATCACCCACACGGTCGCCGATGTGCTGCGCGCCCGCATGCTGGCGATCTGCTGCGGCTATCCGGATGGCAACGACTTCGACTGGCTGCGCGGCGACGCGGCCTTCAAGCTGGCGTGCGGCCGCCTGCCCGATACCGGCAAGGACCTCTGTTCGCAGCCGACGATCTCGCGCTGGGAGAATGCACCGACGCTGCGGGAGATCATTCGCCTCACCTACGCACTCGTTGATATCTGGTGCAGGAGCTATCACAAGCCGCCCCAGTCCGTGGTCCTGGACATCGACGACACGGTCGACGTTGTGCACGGCCACCAGCAGCTGGCGCAATGGAACGCGCATTATGATGAGCGCTGCTTCCTGCCGATCCACATCTACGATGCGGCCACCGGGGCTGCGGTTGTTGTGATCCTGCGTCCCGGCAAGACCCCGTCGGGTGTCGAGGTCCGCAAGCTTCTCAGCCGCCTGATTAGGCGCATCCGCCGGCACTGGCCCAACACCCGCATCACCATCCGTGGCGACGGCCATTACGGCCGTGAAGAGGCGATGACATGGTGCGAGAACAACGGCATCGACTACATTTTTGGACTTCCTGGCAATGTCGTGCTCGACCGCCTGGTCGAGCCCGCCGCCGATGATATCCGGGTGCGCCGTGCCGAAAACCAAGCCGAGGTGCTGCGCGGCTTTGCCGAGACGCGCTACGCGGCCAAGTCGTGGAACAAGGAGCGGCGGGTCGTGGCCCGGATCGAGGCCAGCGCCAGCCACGCCGATGACATGCTGCGCCGAGGCATCGATATCCGCTACGTCGTCACCTCGCTGCAAGGGAGCGATGCCCAAGCAATTTATGAAACGGTCTACTGCGCGCGTGGGCAGGCTGAGAACCTCATCAAGCAGCACAAGGCGCAGCTGGCGTCCGATCGCACCAGTTGCCGATCGCCGCTCGCTAACCAGATGCGGCTCATCCTGCACACCGGCGCCTATTGGCTGCTGCTCGACCTGCGCGCTGCGATCCCGAGTTGGAATCCGATGCGGCACACCGAGTTCGCCACCATCCGTCTGCGTCTGCTGAAGATCGCCGGTCGTATCACCGAGACCACGAGCCGCATTCGCATCGCGCTCGCCTCATGCTGCCCGTAGGCCGAGACGTTCAGCCTCGTCGCACTCAGGCTGCAACCGTCCGGGCCATAAGCCAACGGGGTCGCGACGCCCCCGAACCCCGATCCATCCACCTCAAACGCGTCAATAGCGTCTTGATCTGATCACTCTGCCGACTCGATCTCGCGCAGCGCAAACCGACGCGCGCCGCCAAAATCGCATTTAGGTCATCCGGTCAGCTGCATAAGATCGGCTAGTAAACCGGTCTGTCAAATGAGAGATCGTTGAGGCAACTGCCCAGTCCGGGCCCACAATCTTGGTTCTTGCATTTGAGGCTTGGCCGGACAATCGCCAATGAGCGCGCGGATGTGAAACTTGCGAAGACTCGTGGGGGACCCATGAGCGATAACTTCGTGAACCGCAAGAGCGAGTTCGTTTGAACATGAATTCAATCGAAAAACCAGACCCCGCAATACGAGTAGTCAGCTGGGTATTCATCGCTGTGCTCGTCGTGCTCTCGCTCGTGCCCGGCGACTATCGTCCCCACCTCGAAGGTGCCACGAAGGAATCGGAACACGTCTTGGCCTACGCGGGCACCGCGGGCGCTTTCGCATTCATCAATCCGGGCTTGCGCAGGACTATGACAATTGTCTTCTTGCTGACGGCCCTCGGTGCACTCCTGGAACTCGGCCAGCTCATGGTTTCCGGCCGCAATGCAAGCTTTAGAGACGTTATCGCTGACGCCGTGGGGGCATTAATCGGCGTCGGACTGGTAGTGGTCGGGCGGCGGGTTTTCTCATGGCGAGCGGAATAAAATCTTGCGGAGCTGCGCCAGATCGAAGAACTTTTTCACGCCGCCTGGACGACCGGGTCTGGACATCTTCCAAAACGGCGTCCCACGGAAAACTCCAAAACTCAGCAATTGTTGCGCGATCTCTCTCTATTGCTTTGGCACGGCGCGCAGCCGGCGAACCTACCTCAAGGTCCATCGTCCTTGCGTTCGGCACGCCCTGCAGGCGTAGCTCAACCGCCTCATCGTCAAGCTCGGTGGCGTCCATCAACAAAGGTTTCGGCACTTCGCCGATCACCAATGGCCGCCCGGATCGGGGATTACGACAGGTGACAACGAAGTACCCCTTCCCGGGTTTGAGGGCTGCCATGCCTCTGACTGGCATGCCGGTGCATGATTGCGGCTAAGGTGTTTTCTTCAATGAGATGCCATCCGCCATCCGGTGGTCTCGATCGCGGGTGGCGCGGCGCAATCGCCAGAGAAGCGATGCGAGCTGCACCACCAGCGCGCGTTCGGCCACGGTTCGGGCATCATAATCGGCAATGACCGCCGCCCCATGTTTTTCAGGTGCACGGGGTCGACACTGAGGGGGCGACAGTTCTGCGCAAGCGGCTGCGGCGGGGACAGCTGCTGGCGTTCTTCAGCCGGCTGCCGGAGGCGTGTGCGACGGCGCACTATTGGGCGCGGGAGTTGGGTGCTCTTGGCCACGAGGTGCGACTGATGCCGGCGCAATACGTCAAGGCCTACGTCAAGCGCAACAAGAACGACGCGGCGGACGCGGAAGCAAATTTGTGAAGCGGTTCCGCGGCCGACGATGCGGTTCGTGCCGGTCGAGACGGCTGAGCAGCAAGCCGCCGTGCTGTTGCACCGTGGACGGGAGCGGCTGGTGTGTCAGCCCTCGCCCGCGATGAAATATTCGGCGTTGAGCATGTGCTGGGCGCCGACCTTGTGAGTGGATTCCGCACCTGCACGATGCTGGTGAATGCGCTGCGCGCGGCTTATTCAAGCGTGGCAACCGATATTTGCGACGGCTGCTGATCAACGGCGCCAGTGCCAATCTGCGGCGCTCGAAGACGACCGATGCCGCTCCCTGGGTGATCGGGCTGCGCCCGGCGGCGACCGAGCCTGCAGACTGCTGCCCCCGATGGGGTCCGCGAACCGAGTCCTCATATTCGAACGGGATCGATGTCCCGATGAAACGTCAGGTCTGTCTCGGTTACGTCGGATCGACCGACTGTGCCATCACGCGTCATTGTTGTTCAGGCTGCATCAACAGGCCGGACACATGACTGCAAGCGACTCCTGTGCAGCGGCGAATATGGGCTCGAACATGCAATCGATGCTGCTACCTATATGCAATCTAACGCCAAAGCAATGGAGTCAAGCAACCGTTAATGGCTTGATTCATTTCACTATTTTATGATGTAAGTTTTGCGACCCTCTCCCGCGAGGGGAGAGGTGAAAGCAGCCCAGCACATAGAACTGGCCTAACCTAAAGAGGAGGGCGCCTGTCGCTCCCGATCACAGCGAGGCCAGATAGCGCGCGATGGCCTCCCGCTGGGCGGGAGAGAGCTCCTGCATCATCTTCACCATGTCGGCGTTGTTGGTGCGATCGCCGTCGGCGAAGTTCTTCATCGCGTCGACGAGATATTCGTAGCTCTGGCCGGCGAGCCGCGGTGCCGGCAGGCCGCCGACGAACTTCGGCTGGTGACAGATCTGGCAGCGGGCCATTCCGGGCGGCTCGGGAACGGCAGCCACGGGCGTGGTCCGCGCCGGCCAGGTTTTTTTCGAGAAATATTGCGCGACGGGGCGCAGGTCTGCCTGAGTCAGCCCCTTGGCAAACGTCACCATGATCGGATTTTCGCGATCGCCCGCGCGGTAATCGTGCAATTGCTTGACGATGAAATATTCCTGCTGGCCCCAGATGATCGGCGTTGTTGCATTGACGGGCTCGCCGTTCGTGCCGTGGCAGGCGGTGCACACCTGCACTTTGGCCTCGATGTTCTCGGCGGCGTCCATCGGCGCGGCGAATGCAGCCGAAATCACCATAGCGCCAAAAACACTCCAAAAGTGATTTTTGATCATGCTTCCCCCCTTTGCCAAGTTGTATGCGGCCCCATGCGATGGACGCGCCGGAACCTGCCTAAGACATGCCGCAGCAAGGCTTGCGGCGCAAGCCCTCGGAGGCGGGGGCATTCATTTTGCGAGGTCCCAGGTTGCACCGTCCGCGAGCGGGCGGCGGCGTTTGCCATAAGGCTTAGCGCGGCGGCGATTACGCGCCCAGTCGGAAAATGACGCTCAGATTGTTGGCGGGCATCGGCACGGTCTCGGCCAACGCAAAGCCGTGACGCGCGGCGAGATCGGTGACGTCGGCGAGATCGCGGATGCCCCATTCGGGTTTGCGGGCGCGCAGCGACTGATCGAACTCCGCGTTGCTCTGCGCGGTGTGACGGCCATCGATCTTGTACGGGCCGTAGAGATAGATGACGCCGCCGGGCGCAAGCGTGCGCCGCGCGCCTGCCATCAGACCTTCACTGACGCGCCACGGTGCAATGTGGATCATGTTGATGCACACGAGCGCATCGGCGCGCTCGACCGGCCACGGCTCCGCCGTCGCATCGAGAAAGAGCGGCGGCAGCAGGTTGGCGAGGTTGGCGTCAGATCGATGTGCGGCGATGCTCGCGAGTGCGCGCGGATCGATGTCGGTTGGCTGCCAGCGCAGCGCCGGCAATCGTTGTGCGAAATAGACAGCCTGCTCGCCGCTGCCGCTCGCCATTTCAAGGACGAGTCCTTGAGCCGGCAGCACGCGCCGCAGCACCTCGAAGATCGGGTCACGGTTGCGGACAATGTGCGGCAGATAGAGACGCGGGTCTTCAGGGGGACCGCTGGCGGGCATACTTTGATTCCTCAAAATTCCTCAAAGCTGACGAGGCTCGGGGCGTCCCGGCGACTGATCGCTCTGCCGTTCATTTCGTAGCGGGAATTTCCGCACTTTCTTGCTTCAAAACGCGTGCCACTAACTCATCCGCGCGCAAAAGAAATCGCTTGAGCAATGGCGAGGTGTTCGCCCGACTGTAGCCCATCACGAGGTCGATGGTTGGCGCCTCGCCCTGCAGGGGGCGGATGACGACCGCGGGGGAGAGCAGGTTCCTGACGTAGAGCGGCAGCAGCGTAACGCCGCCGGTCGACGCCACGAGCGACATTGCCGAGGACAGATTCTCGGCGTCGTACGCGGGGGTGAGCGTAATGCCGGACTTTGCGGCGTAACTATCGATCACAGCCTTCAAGGTCGGCGCCACGCGGGTCGGTGTGATGTAGGTCTCGCCGACGATGTCCTGGGGCCGGATCGCCTTGCGCGCGGCCAGGCGATGGCCAACCGGCAGCACAGCGACCAGCGGCTCCTTGGTCAGAAACTTGAAGACGAGGCCGGGCGCTTGCACCTCGCGGCGCAGAAACGCGACGTCGACCTTGCCGCGCATCAGCGCGCCGGCAAGTTCGGGCGACGATTGGCTCGAGAGCGTGATTTCCACGCTGGGGTCTTCGGCACGCAGGATGCGCAGCACCTCCGGTAGCCACACGACCTCGTGGCCGGTCAGGAATCCGACGACGAACGCGGCTTTATCGGGCTGTGCGGCGCGGCGCGCCGCTTCGCCCGCTGTCTCGACCTGCAGCAGCGCGAGCCGCGCATGATCGAGAAATACGCGGCCCGCCGGCGTCAGCGCGACGCCGCGCGCGCCGCGCTCCAGCAACTGGACCCCGACTTCGAGTTCAAGATCGCGAATTTGCCGGCTCAATGACGGCTGCGCCGTGTGCAGGCGCCGTTCTGCGGCCGTGGTGAGGCTGCCCTCCTCGGCGACCGCAACGAAATAGCGCAGGTGACGAAGCTCCATTAAGCCATGCCTTTCAAGTATGGCTTGAGCATACAATGTCTTTGTTCAAAGGCCAACTGGCGATCACCTTATGCCGCAAGACGATGCCTTACGGCCTCGCCTCGTCTCGCAAAGGAGAACGTCATCATGTCCAGCCTTGCCAACAAGATCGCTCTCGTCACCGGTGCCTCTCGCGGCATGGGCCGCGCCACGGCGCTCGCGCTCGCCGACGCCGGCGCACGCGTGATCGTGCACTACGGCCGCAATGCCGATGAGGCGAAGGCGGTGGTCGATCAGATCCGCGCCATGGGCGTTCGCGCCGACGCGGTCGCCGCCGATCTCGCCGCGCCCGACGGCGCTCACAAGCTCGCGGAGCAGGTCCGCAACCTCACCGGCGGCCGGCTCGACATCGTGGTGTCGAACGCCGGCATCTCGAAAGCGGCCCCGCTCGAGGAGATAACGGTCGAGGACTTCGACAGTCTCTTCGCAGTCAACGTGCGCGCGCCATACTTCCTGGTGCAGCAGCTGCTGCCGATGCTCGGCGAGGGCGGCAACATCGTGTTCCTGTCATCGCTGGGCGCGCGCACGGCCGTCGGCACGCTCTCGGCCTATGCCAGCACCAAGGGCGCCATCAACACGCTGGTGAAGTATTTTGCCGCGGCGTTCGGGCCGCGCGGCATTCGCGTCAACGCCGTTGCGCCGGGCGTGATCGACACCGACATGTCGAACTTCACCAAGACGGACGACGGCCGCGCCGTGGTGATGGGAATGCAGGCCTTGAAGCGGATCGGGCAGCCGGACGATGTCGCTTCGGTCGTCGTCTTCCTCGCGTCAGAAGACGCCCGATGGATTACCGGCGAGACCGTCGCGGTCGACGGCGGCTCGAAGCTCTGAGCAGCGAGCGACTGTCTAACGATCGTCGCGCGATAAGAAATCGTAGGATCGAATTTGAACTGAACCGACGGTGACGGAGAGCCGACGAGGCCGAGCCTCAGGGCTTCTCCGTCCCGCCGATCTCCGAAGTTATCCGCGGACCGCGATTGGATATTTGCCGACCGGTGCCTTGCCAATCGGCGCTTTTCCGATCGGAGCCTTGCCCATGATCGGCACCGGCGGCGGCGGTTCCTTCATGGGCATATCGGCAGCAAGCGCCGCGCTTGCAGGCAGAAGCAACGACAGGACCACGATACAGATGTGTTTCATTGTACAACCCCTCGACTACTGAACACGGGGGGATTGTGCGTCGTTGCAGTTACATAACCGTTAACCATGCCGACAAATCGCGCAGCGGCTCGCATCGGTATCAGGGCGGGGAACACCTCGCGCATCACGAATGCCGCACGTTGAGCCAGCGGCGCAGCGCTACCACTGCCCAGACTGCTTCGACGAGGCCGAACGGCCAGGCGCCTTGCAGGAAGCCGTAGGCGGAGCCGAGCGCGCACGCCGCCGCAAACGCCAGCACGAACCAGGGGCTGCGATCCTCGAGCGCGTAGCAGACAAGCATCGCCGAGACGGCGAAGAGGCCGAACAGGGTGAGAGCATCCATCGAAATGAAGTTGACGGAGTCCCGACGCAAAGCTCAAGAGCTTTGCGCAACTGCAGCCAAAGCGCCGTGCGACGCCGGCTTGGTAGCGCCGAGTCCGAAGCGGTGACCGGCGAGCCCGCGAGGCGCGGCCTACTTTGCGCTCTTCTTTGCGCGCTCTTCTTCCGCCTTTTCCTGAACGCGCGCGCCTGCAAGGATACCGAGGAGGGCGTGATTGCCTTCGTGACAGGCAAATTCGTAGATCGGCTCGTCGATCTTCGTCATCGGGATCGCCGCCGTCCATGGCCGCGTCCACATCGTCGGATCGTCGACGGTGAACTCATAGAGCAGTGTCTTGTCGTCGGTGCGCGTGAAGCGCTCGATCACGTGGGTGTGGGCGCTCGAGCCGGGGAAGCTTGTCTCGCGTTTGAGATTCGTCGTGTCGACAACGAGCGTGTCGCCTTCCCAGTGGCCGCGCGAGTCGCCCTTCCACTGACGCATGCTGATATGCGGCCGGCCGTCCAGGGGAACGATGCGGGCGTCGTGGACCATTTCGGTCAGGATCCCCACGTATTCCGGAGTCTGGAACATCTGGAAATTATTGTTGTACGGACCCGGGTGCATCGGCGGCCCGGCGTTGAGCCCCATGAGGCAACGCTCCGACAGCGTCCGGTCTTCGTATGAATCAGCGGGCGAACGCCCAAGCTGGTTCGCGCGCGCCCATTCGGCGCGCTGCGCCGCGCGCTTCTGTCCCTCGGCCGTCAAAGCGGGGAAGCGACCGTCGGGCGGATCGACGATCAGCGAGGTGCGTCGCGTCCCGACGATCTTGTTGCCGCGGTCGTACCAGAACTCATTGTACGGAATGACGCCGCGCGCCGGATAGTCCAAGCCGCCTTTCTCGGGATCGATCAGGTCGCGATTCTGGCGGTGATTCTCGTCCTTTTCGAATTTCGCCGCTTCTTCTTCGGTGAAGAAGGCCTTGGTGCCGAGCGCCTTGGGTCGCTCCATCGGCGTGATGGTGCGGAAATCCCACACGCCCTGCAGGTCCGGCCGGCCGTCCGGCATGCGCGGCACGCTCGACGTTTTGGCGGCAGCGGTCGCTGCAGGTTGCGCGGATTGCGCCGCGGCCAGTGCCGGGGCGAGCAGTGCTGTCGCAAACACGATCGCAAGAGTATCCACTGAAGTGAGAGATCGACGGTTCATGGGAACCTCCTTTTTCACTTGCGCGGCTGTTTGCTCAAGTGCCCGTACATGAGTTCTTCCACGAACTCGACGCACTTGAATTCGAGAAGCTGCGCGTTCTTTTCCAGGCGACGGTAGAGCGGCATGCTGATCTTCCACGGCCGCGAAAACACCTTCGGGTCCTCGATGGTGGCTTCGTAGCTGAGCGCGTCAGGGGTTAGCGGCGTGTAGCGCTCGATTACGTGCAGCGCGTCGCTGTGGAAATCTCCCGCCCGGTCGAACCACGTATCTTCGTTCAAATCGGTCACGTCGACGACGAGGGTGTCTTCCTCCCAGTGGCCGACCGAGTGTCCCATCCAGCTGTCGGCCGGGCTCTTCGGCGCCTTGTCCATGTAGATGGTGCGCGTGGCGCCCGCATACTCATAGGCCATCAGGATGGCCTGCGGCGTCTGGATGATTTGGAACGGGTAGGGCATGTAGGTCGCCCGCGGCACGCCGGGCAGGTAGCACTTGATCTCGGGATCGGCGGTCAGGCGGTTTGCGAAGTTCTCTTTCTTCTTTGCCGCCGCTGCCGGCAGGTAGGGGATCTCGCCGCCGTCGACGACGCCGAGCCCCGCAGGAACGGCGCCGACTGCGCCGAGAGCAACGACCAGTCCCGGGCCCGCCGCGTGCTCCTGGAGATCCCAATTGGCGGAGTTGAGCGTCTGCCAGATACCGTTGAGGTTGGGTTTGCCGTCCGGGGTGCGCGGCGCCTTATACGATTGGGCGTAACTTGCTGACGCGATCAAGCCGACCAGGAGCACGGCCGCCAAGGCGATTGCAGCATTCGCGAATCTCGCGCCTCTCGACCGATGTTCCATCCGAGCCTCCTCGCCGTATCGCCGCCCCGCATTTCCTGCGGGTGCAGACTGCTTTGCGGCTAGCTTTGTCACCCCGGTGGCGCAAGTCAATCGCTTTCCCCGCGGTCGGTTCACGGATTGGCGCGCACACAACTCAAAACGAGCGATTGCGCAACGCTGGCAACGCGTTTTCGAACAGGTCCGCAGATTGCTACGATAAGGCCTGCAAAATAAGATCGTTTCCAACGCGAGGGAGGGCCTGATGAGAACGCAATTGGCGGCCGCTGTGCTTTTGGTCTCGCCCGTACTCGTCACAGTTTTGGCGCTCTGCGCGGAGTCCGGCGCACGATCGACGGCACCAGCGGCGCCCGCCGCTCAGAGCGCGACCAATGCCGACCGCCTGGTCCACACCACCATCAAGGATCTGATGGACTCGATCATCGATCCGTCGGCGGACGCGTTGTGGAATGCGGCCGGCACCGTGGTCGATGAAAATGGCATCCGCGACTTGCTGCCGAGAACGGATGATGAGTGGCACGACGTGCGTCGCGCCGCCGTCCGCATCATCGAGGGCAGCAATTTGCTGATGATGCCCGGCCGCGAAGCGGCTCCTCCCGGAACTCCATCCGATGCGCCCGGGGTCGAGTTGGAGTCGCCCGAGATCAACGCGCTCATCAAGAAGAACCAAGCCGGCTTCGATGCCTTCGCCGCCGCGCTGCAAGCCGTCGGTGTCGAAGCCTTGCATGCAAGTGAAGCGAAAGACAGCGATGCCTTGTTGGAGATCGGCGCCAAAATGGAAGAGGTCTGCGAGAGCTGCCACCAGACGTTCTGGTACCCGCAGGCGAAAGTCACGCCGCCGCGCAAGTGAATCGAATTGAGATCGCTTAGCTGGCCTGGCGGGCTTCGAGCCCCGCGGTCCTGAGCCGGAAAGCTTCGCGACCGGCGGCACAGAGCGTGACCAGAAGTCCGAACGCCAGCACCTGCCATGCCGGCGGGACGTCCACCTCCAAAATCTTGAATGTGAAATTGTAGCCGATCGTCTCCAGCGGACTAAAGCCGCGGCGCCCCCACAGGAAACCCGCTTCGAGAAGCGCCGTGAAAAGGCACATTGCCACCGCGAGTATCGTCAGCGCCTTGACGTTGGCACCGAGCCGGTAGCGGGCGAGCACGCGCCAGGCCATCAACCAGACGAACAGCCCGGTCAGCATGTACTGCTCGGTGTAGGTGCCGCGCGCGAGCACGACATGGAGGATGGCGAGGGCGCTGATGACGTAGGTCGTGGTGTGCAGCCGCTGCCAGTTCTTCGCGCCCATGTAGGCGATCGCCGCATCGACGGACGTCGCGCCGAGGACGATGAGACCGATGGTGGAGAGCGTCGCCAGGATCAGCGTCAGCCGCGTCATGACGTCGTTGACGATGAACGCAAAGTCCCAATGCCGGAACGCGAAATAGATGATGATGTGCCCGATCGTATAAACGAGGGCAGTGACGCCAACCATTCGTCGCACATCGACGAGCGCCGGCCAGCGAAAGATCACGATTGCTGGCGTGACCGCCAAGGCCATCAGCAGGATCACGGTTGCCCACACGCCCGACCAGAAGGTCAGGCCGCCGAGGACGATCGGCGCGGCGGTCCCGTACTCTCCGGTGGCGACGAGATAGGCGGTGCGGATCGCCGGAAACAGCATGAGCGCAAACGCGCTCGCCTTGAGCCAGGAGAACCGGCGGTTCCTGTCCTCCCATGGCCAGATGAATTTCACGGCGCTTCCTCGGAATGGCTTGGCCCGCAGGCGTCGGATCGAGCTTATGTCAAGGACGCGCGGCGATCCAGATGTTCGCGTATTCATTTGCTTCGATTGAGAGCGATAAAGCTCGTAGGGTGTGCAAAGGCGGCCGTGGCGACTGCGTAGAATGCAGTACCGTCATTCCGCCGTGCGCACCTTCGGCATCGCGGTGGTGCGCACGCTGCGCTTTGCACACCCTACGGACGGTTAGTGCATCAACCTCAATGCTTTGACGTTGTTTCCCGATCGGGGATAAGCTTTGCGGCAGCTCTCGCCAGCGGCGAGAAACCGAAGCCCGCCGGGAAGGGAAGCACGATGACCAGCACAGTTTCGCTTGCTGAACTCGACAAGCGCATTGCGATCGTTCGCGACAATATCCGGCAATTGATTGAACAAGCCGCCGCGCGGTCGGGAGCCGAAGACGAAGATCGCAATGCCGATCGCATCGCGCGGCAAAACGAGGAACTTGACCGCCTGATGAAGCAGCGCGACGGGCTTGCGACGAAATAAGCTCGCTCTCGCTCTGAACGTTACTGCACCGCGCGCCAAGACGCGTCGTGGTGCAACGCACGAGCAAGCTACAGGTCAGTTAGGCGCAGACAGCTCCACCGCCGCCGGCGCCGAATGCTGGATATTTGCAGCGCGGTGCAAATTAGGCTCGACCGTCGCGACGCTGTCGCCGAAGCGCTTACGGTAGACCTGCAGGTTCTCCATGACGCGCTCGACGTAGTTGCGGGTCTCGGAGAACGGGATGCGCTCGACCCAATCGACCGCATCGACCTTGGGGTCGCGCGGATCGCCGTGCGCGGCAATCCACTGCTCGACGCGGCCGCGGCCGGCATTGTAGCCGGCGAACGTCAAGATGAACGAGCCGCGGTAATCCTGGAGAAGGCCGGAGATCTCGCCGGCGCCAAGCTGCGTGTTGTAGGCCTTGTCGGACACGAGGCGCTTCCAGTCGTAGGAGACGCCGAAGCGTTTCGCCGTGTCGCGGCCCGCGCCTGGCGTCACTTGCATCAGCCCGGCCGCCTTGGCGGCCGACATGTCGGCCTGGTCGAAGCCGCTTTCAGTGCGCACGATCGAATAGACGATGCAGCGATCGAGTTTTGCGCCGACCGGCTTGTAGTCCGGCACGCCGATGTCCGGGAATGCAAATTCTTCCATCGGCAAACCGCGCGCCAATGCCGCCTTGCCGACGAGGAGCATCGCCTGGGCATCATTGTAACGGGCCGTGAGTTTGCCCACGCCCGCAATGACGGCGCCGTCGTTGCTCTCTTTAGCGAGGTCGGAGACGAA
Organism: uncultured Alphaproteobacteria bacterium; assembly: GCA_963787675.1. Taxonomy (GTDB): domain Bacteria; phylum Pseudomonadota; class Alphaproteobacteria; order Rhizobiales; family Xanthobacteraceae; genus JAJPKK01. The sequence goes on from CAWBDV010000007.1 coordinate 682,626, forward strand.
CGACATCGCAAGGTCGCCCTCGCCCATTTTGTAGAGCATCTCCGCGGCGCGCACGATTTCGTTCGTATCGCTGGTGGCCGGCTCAGGTGACGACCGTAGATTCACGAGTTCATCAATGCCAAGCCGTGCGCGGGCGAGCTGACCGTAGTAGGCCGTCGGATAGCGGGCGGCGGCCTCGTATTGCGCGCGCATCTCGTCCGCCTGACCCAGCGCCTCGGCGGCACGGCCGCGCCAGTAGGCGGCGCGCGCGAGGACCAGCGGATCGGTCTGGCCGTCGTCGATATGCGCAAAATGTGTGAGCGCGGTCGCCGGGTCGCCGAGGAAACGCAGCGCAATCCAGCCAGCCATGAAATGAGTGTCGGCACGGTAATAAGGATTGGCCGGCGGCGCGGCGTCACGCGCCACTTGATAGGCCGTCATCGCATCGCCGATGTCGAGAAGCTTGCGGGCGAGCGCGCGCCGCTCGCGCCACCATTCGTCAGTATCCTGGCGCAACAGATCTTCTTGCGAGGCCGCGAGCACCAGTTTGGCCGCACCCGCAACGTCGCCCTTCGGCGTCACGATGCGCCCTTTGACGTTGGAGCCGGGGGAATCGTTGCGCAGCAGCCAATGCACCCGACACAGCGCATAGCCCAGATCGCCGCGAGCATCGGCGCGGACCCCATCGAGCAGCGACCCGCCTTTGCCGGCCTTCGCTTCGGCGGCGGTGCATGCCTTCACGATCGCGACGCGATCGTCGCCGGCGTGTTTCGCGGCGCGGGTCGCCGCGGCAAAATCCTTGGCGCCGATGCGCCGGTCCATCCGCGCCACATGGTCTTCGCGAGTCAGCACGTCGGGGAAGGCGGCGAGCACTGCGGTTTCGAGTTCGGCCGACAGCGGCTCCGATTGCCACACCGCGCGAACCTCGCTTTCGGCGTGGGCGCGGTTGCCCTCGCCGATCTCGATGCGCGCGAGCACCAGGCGACCGATGGCGCTCGTCGGCTCGTTGCCGATCAACTGGCGTACCGTGGCGGCATCCCGCCGCTCCTGCCACAGGCGTGCCTCCGTGCGCCGACGCATCATCGGTATGCTGGGCCATTCGGGATTGGCGGCGATGAAATTGACGTAGCGGCTCAAGCCCCCGTCGCTGTCAGAACGGCGCAACTGCGCCCATTCGATGAGCTTTACCGCGACTGGATCGCTGATCGATGCGGCGAGCGCGGTTGCGTCCTTGCCCTTGCCGTGACGGCCCAGCTCCAGCGCCTGCTTCGTGATGATAAGATCGGGGGAGAGTGCCGCCGGCGCGCCATCCTCGGTGGCAGGCTGCTCGACGACGTGCTTGTGGTGTTCCGAACCCTTGCCCTTATCGCTGTTCTTATCCGCCTGCTTTTTGTGGTCCTTGCGGCCCTTGTGGTGCTCTGCTTCCTTGTCTTCTTTGTCCTCCTTGTCTTCTTTGTCGCCCTTGTCACCCTTCTTGTGCGACTTGTGGTGGTCTTCGGACGACGCCGATTTGTGGCGGTCCTTGGACAGGCCTTCGCCGGTGCCGAGCACCGCGACGGCGGAAGCGAGAAGCCAGACCAGCGAATGCTGACGCAAATGGCGGAGATAACCCTCACTGCGAGGGAGTTGATGGAGGCGTTGGCCGCCGACGAACTTCCGAGGCTTCATAAACATCCCCGTGTCGAGATACGCGCCGGGTCACGCGCAAACCCAGAAGTTTTCCCCCCAAATTACAGACGGGGCGATTGTGTCCGAAGTGAGTCGGCCGGGCATGGATTGGGGGCTTCCATTTGACGATGTGGATTTGCCGCGGATGCTGCGGGAATTGAGGGAACCGACTGATTCACATTAATATTATTGCGCGCTGCAGCGCACCAAAAGTTTCGGTTTTCAGAAGGGCTCGGTCGATAAGACGGTAAAGATACCGGAGCGTCCGGTAATCCGCGGCGGAAACTGGCCGTGCCAAAAACCGAAACCCGGTGGTTACTGGGTCGTCCGGCCAAGCCGGGCGACGACAGGATGGAATCAGCGTTGGAAATAGATCACCAGCACTGGGCTCTTCACTATTGCGCGCAGCAGGCTGTCGCACGTAGATGCCGCTCGGCGCGACGCGGATTAACTGGCCGCGGCTCAATTCGTTAACGCGTTCCGCAATTCTGGTCGCGCTCGCATTGCGTGCTTGCCGAGCCTCGCCCTACGCGCAATGTTGCCGTTGCGCATCCTTCAGGCGAGGTTGAGTTGGGTCATGGATTGCTGCCGCGCATGCATAACGCCGGCCGTGCTGTCCGTGCTTCTGGGCGCGGCGGTGTTGGGGCTCGGCGGCTGCAGCGGGGCCAGTCCCAAGGAGGACGACGAAAAGGTCGAGACCGAAGTCGCCGTTCAAGTCGGCAAGGTGATCAGAACCGACTTGAGGGCGCGGGTCGAAGCCTACGGGATCGTCGAGCCCGAACCGGCGAAAACGGGACAGCCGGGCGGCGGTGCCAAGCTTGCGGCGCCGATCGCGGGGATCGTGGCCGCAATCCGCGTCGGCGAAGGTCAGCGCGTCGCCGCGGGCGATGTTGTCGTTGTCCTCGACGATCGAATGGCTCAGGCGGCAATCGACAAAGCGCGGCACGCATTGGTGTTCGCCCAGCAGGTCGCCGATCGCGACAACAGCCTCGTCGCTTCCAACGCAGTGTCGATGCAAGCGAAGCAAGAGGCGGATCAGCGCCTCGCCGCCGCACGCGCGGAACTGGCCTCGGCACAGGCCGCCATTGCCCAAGTGCAACTCGCTTCGCCGCTCGACGGCATCGTCGCGCGCATCAACGTCCAGCCGGGGCAGTCGGTCGACCTGAACACCGTGGTGGCCGAGATCGTCGACCTCAAGCGTCTCGTCGCAACGGTCCATGTTCCGGCCGAGGAGGCCGTTCCGCTGAAGATCGGCCAGACCGGGGAGATTTTCATCGCCGGAAATGCCAAAGCCGCCACGACCGGCAGCGTTTTGTTCGTGAGTCCGTCGGTGGACCTGAAGACCGCCGCCTCGCCGGTTCGGCTGGTGCTGCCGGACGATTCAGGATTGCGGCCAGGTCAGTTCGTGCGTGCCCGCATCACCACCGCGGAATTGGTCGGCCGACTTGCGGTGCCACGCGATAGCGTGGTGAAGGCGGACGACAAAACCGTCGTCTACGTGGTCGAAGGCGACAAGGCGATGCAAGTACCGGTGAAGACGGGCCTGCGTGACGGCAACCTCGTCGAAATCGAGGCCGAAGGATTAAAGGAGGGCGACACGATCGTGACCGTTGGCGCCTATGGCCTGCCAAAGGAAACGAAAGTGAAGATCACGAAGCCTTAAGTGCAAACCAAAGCAAGCTGCTCATGAGCTTCAATCTCGGACAGTTCGCCACGCGCAACGCGGTCGCCATCACGTTCATCACGATCGTGTTGTGCCTCGCTGGCGTTTACGCGGCGCTGCGGATGCCGTCATCCGTCTTCCCGCAAACCAACTTCCCACGCTGCGTCATTCTCATCGATAACGGCGTCATGCCGGCCGATGAAATGATGGCCACCATCACCCGGCCGATCGAAGAGGCGATGAAGGACATTCCAGGTGCGGTGTCGGTGCGCTCGGCTACCGGGCGCGGGTCGGCGGAAGTCAACGTCTTCTTCAACTGGCAAGTGGACATGATTCAGTCCGAGCTTTACGTCAACGGCCGCCTCGCGCAAATCCGCAGCACCCTTCCGGTAACCGCCACCGCGGTCGTGTGGCGCCTGACGTTTTCGGCGTTTCCCATTCTCGGCGTGAGCCTCACCAGCTCGACGCGCGACATCACCCGTCTGTGGGAAATGGCCCGCTACGACATCAAGCCGCGATTTCTGCGCGTTCCCGGCGTGGCGCGGGTCGATCTCGTCGGCGGCCGCACGCCCGAGTATCACGTCATCATCGACCCCATGCGATTGAACGCCGCGCGACTGAGCCTCGCGCAGGTCACCGACACCTTGGTCAAGACCAATCTGGTGGCGTCGAGCGGGATGCACGAGGAGGACTACACGCTCTATCTCACGGTCGTCGACGGCCGCGTGCACGACATCGACGAGATCGAGAACGTGACGATTGCTGTGGTCGACGGCCGCGCTTTGCGTCTGAAGGATTTCGCCCGCGTCGAGCGCAGGCCGGAGCCGGTCTTCAACATCGTCACTGCGGACGGGGTCAATGCCGTCCTGCTCAACATCCGCAGCCAGCCCGACGGCAGCACGGTCGACATCGCCGACGGCGTAAAGAACGTGATCCGCTCCCTGCAAAGGGAGCTGCCGCCCGATGCGAAATTGGCATTTTTCTATGATCAATCGTTGCTGGTCCGGGCCTCCGTGCAAAGCGTCTGGGAAGCGATTCTCTTCGGCCTCATCCTGTCGGTCGTCATTATCTTTTTGTTTCTCAAGAATTGGGGCGCGACGCTGACCGCGATCGTGGTCATTCCGGTAACGGTGCTGATAACGGTGGCCGCGATGCGGCTCGCCGGCTTGAGTTTCAATCTGATGACGCTCGGAGGCATCGCTGCCGCGATCGGGCTTGTCATCGATGACGCCATCGTGGTGGTCGAAGCCATAAGCGCCAAGATCGCGGCCGGGCTCCCCCGCGTCGAGGCCATTCAGTCAGCCATCAGCGAAATCTTCCGCCCGCTCGTCGGGTCCACGTTGACGCCGGTGGTCGTGTTCATTCCGCTGGCGTTCCTCGACGGGGTCACGGGCGTCTTTTTCCGTGCCCTGGCGCTGACGATGGTCGTATCGCTGATTACCTCGCTCGTGTTGGCGATCACGCTCACACCATCGTTGGCAGCCTGGTTCATTCGCGAGCATCGACCTCGCGAAAACGCCGACGTGCACGCCGTGGACGAAGGCGGATTTCTGTTCCGCCGCATCATTCGCCTCTACGAGATTTCCATGCGCTCAGCGCTACGGCATCGGTGGCTGACGTTGGTCGGTTGCGGTCTCGTGGTGGCAGCGGGCGTCGCGCTTTACGGCAGGCTCGCGACCGATTTTCTGCCCGAAATGGACGAAGGCGGCTTCGTCATCGATTACCACACGCCCTATGGAACGAGTCTCGCGGAGACCAACCGCCAGCTTTTGCAGGCTGAAGAAATTCTGCGCGCGACGCCGGAAGTGGAAGGCTATTCGCGTCGCACCGGTGCGCGGCTGGCGCTCGCCATCGCCGAACCGAATACCGGGGATTTTCTGGTCAAGCTCAAGCCCGACCGGCGACGGCATACGCAAGACGTGATCGCCGAACTGCGCGCGAAGTTCCGCGTTGCGATCCCCGGGACGACCTGGGAGTTCCCCGGAATTCTGAGCGACCTCATCGGCGACCTCACGTGGTCACCGAACCCGATCGAGGTGAAAGTCTTCTCGACCGACGCCGAGCTCTTGAAAAAGACCGGTCAGGACATCGCCAAGCAACTCGGTCAAGTGAAGGGCGTCGTCGACGTTTTCGATGGCCTTGTGTTCACGGGACCCACGCTGAGCCTGCGTGTGCGCTCCCTTGGCTCGCAGCGCTTCGGCCTCACCACCAGCGACGTGGCGGCCGCAGTAAACACGGCCATGCTCGGCCAGATTTCATCAAGCGTGCTCGAGGGCGATCGCATCGTGAACATCCGCGTGCGCGTGGATGGCGCGAGCATCGAAGAGGTGGCGACCCTGCGCGAATTGCCGTTGCGCACCGCCGACGGCAGCCTCGTGAAGCTCTCGCAGGTTGCCGACGTGATCGAGATCCCGGGGCAGCTCGAACTGCGACGCGAGGATTTGCGCCAGAATATTGCCGTGACCGCGCGGCTCGAAGGCCGTGACCTCGGCAGTGCGATGGCGGAGATCCGCAACAAACTGGCTGCAGACAATCCGTCGTCGCAAGGAATGATCGAATTCGGCGGCCTCTATCAACAGCAGCAGGAGTCGTTTCGCAATCTGCTGCTGGTCCTTGCGATCGCCGTGCTCCTTGTCTTCATTGTGCTGCTGATCGAGTTCGGGTCGTTCCATGAACCTGTCGCGATCGTTTTCGGCGCTCTGCTCGCGTTGTTCGGCACGATTACCGCCTTGTGGCTCACGGAAACAACGCTGAACGTCGTTTCCTTCCTCGGCGCGATCATCGGCGTCGGCATCGTCGCCAAGAACGGCATTCTCATGCTTGATCTCGTCGGACAGCTTCGCGCGGAGGGCCTGAGCGTTGAAGAAGCACTGGTGCGGTCCGGCCGGCGCCGGCTGCGCCCCGTATTGATGACGTCGCTCGCCGCGGCGCTCGGAATGTTGCCGCTCGCCTATGGCATCGGCACCGGCGCCGATATGCTCAAGCCACTCGCCCTCGCGGTGATCGGCGCATTGTGTTTTTCGGTGCTGCTGTCGCTCATCGCGACTCCGGTCGTCTTCTCTCTCATGAGGAGGTCGACACCGGTATCCCAGCCGGGTGCCAGCGAACAAGCATAACTCGCCGTCTTCAGGCGAACCTCTCGACCGTTTCAATCTGCTGGACAGCGCCAGCGTCGTTGAGGAATAATGCGCGCATAAGAAAAAGTCAGTTGGCGTTGTGGTCCTCGCCAGTTGGGTCCTCTGTCTGGCGGCGGGCAGCAGGGAGGGAAGAGATGCGCATTCGGCTTCTGAAGTCGATCGGGGCATCATTTGCGCTCATCGCGGCGCTCGGTTTTTTGAAGCCGGCGACGAGCATTGCGCAGACGGCCAATGCGTCGATGAAGTCTCCGGGCGCGGCCTCGGCGTCGCGGACGCCATGGGGCGAACCTGATTTGCAAGGCATTTGGACTGACGAAACGGACACGCCGCTGCAGCGCTCGCCCAGATTTGCGAATCAGGAGTTTTTCACCGAGGCGCAGCGGGCGGAACTCGACAAGGAACGATCGTCACTGCTCGGCCGCAACAAGCGCGTGGAGCGCGGCACCGAGCTTGACGTCGCCGGCGCCTACAGCGCGGTGTTCATGTCGATCAAACGCACCGGAGCGCGGACGTCGCTTGTCGTTGATCCGCCCAATGGTCGGATTCCGGCACTGACGCCGGCGGCCCAGAAGATTGCGGCGGCCGACCAGGAATTTCGTCTGGCGCTCCTGCAGGCGACCGAAACCTGCAAAACCAATTCGATCGCGTGCAGCGGCGGCAAGTACGATCCGACGCCCTCGCCGCGGCGCGCGGAGCGCGTTTCGCGCTACAACACCGCGCGCATGAACCGCCACGATGACCCCGAGGACAGTTCGCTCGGGGATCGCTGTCTGACTGGCGGACTGCCCGAGTTTGGCACCGCCTATGGCGGAAGCTTCCGTCGGATTGTGCAGACGCCGGGCGGCATCTCGATTTTCTATGACGTCGGCCAAGGACAGGTTTGGCAGCGCAATATCGTCATGAACGGCAGTCCGCATCTGCCGGCGAGCATCCGCCAGTGGTATGGCGACTCACGCGGCCACTGGGAGGGCGACACGCTCGTGATCGACGTGACGAACTTCAGCCCGAAGACCGATTATCGCGGTTCGCGCGAGAACCTGCATCTCGTCGAGCGGTGGAAGCGCACCGGGCCGGAGTCGCTCGAGTATGTGGTGACCATCGAAGATCCGACGGTGTGGACGCGGTCGTGGACCGTCAAGCAGGAGTTCGCCCGGCAGAGCGATGGGCAGAACCGGCTTTATTACGAACCGCGCTGCGTCGAAGGGAACTATGGCCTTCCGGGGCTCATTCGTGCAGCGCGCGTCGAAGACCTTGCTTTTGCCGAAGGACGCGGGCCAAATCCGGCAACAAAAGACAACGCCACGGACTTCGTCGGCGTAGAAGAAGATCCGCTGCAGTAGCACCTGCACGGACCAAGGAGGCTTTAATGCGGGAGCGCTCGTCGAGCGCGATACTGGTTGCCGCCGTCGCGACAACCGTCGGTGCTCTCATTTCGGTGTCTCACACGCCGGCGATGGCTCAGGCTCCGCCTTCATCCGCGACACAGGCGGCGTCCTCGTTGAAGACACCGTGGGGGGAGCCCGATCTGCAGGGCATCTGGACTGACGAGTCCGACACGCCGCTGCAGCGTTCGCCGAAATTCGCAAGCCAGGAAGTGTTCACCGAAGCGCAGCGCGCCGAACTGGACAAGGAGCGATCGGCGTTGCTGCGGCGGGACAAACGGGTGGAGCGCGGGACCGAGCTTGACGTCGCCGGCGCCTACAACGCGCTGTTCACCTCTCAGAAGCGCACCGGCATTCGCACATCGCTGATCGTCGATCCGCCCAATGGCCGACTTCCGCAGATGACGCCCGAAGCCGCCAAGATGGCGGCTGCCGAGCGGGCATTTCGCCTCGCCCTGCTGCAATCGACCGAGACCTGCAAAAACAAGTCCGTGGCCTGCGCCGGCGGCAAGTACGATCCGACGCCGTCGCCGCGTCGCGCCGAACTTCCGCCGCGCTACAACACCCAGCGCATGAATCGCCACGATGGTCCTGAAGACCACTCGCTGCCGGACCGCTGCCTGACCATCGGGCTGCCCGAGTTTGGCGCCGCGACCGGCAGCTTCCGGCGGATCGTGCAGACGCCGGGCGGCATCTCGATCTTCTACGATGTGGGCCAAGGCCAAAGCTGGCAGCGCAACATCGTCATGAACGGCAGTCCGCATATCCCGGCCGCCATTCGCCAGTGGTATGGCGATTCGCGCGGCCACTGGGAAGGCGATACCCTCGTTATTGATGTCACCAACTTCAGCGCGAAGGCCGACTATCTGGGCGCGCGCGACAACCTCCATCTCGTCGAGCGTTGGCGGCGGACCGCGCCGAAGACGCTTGAATATGTCGTCACCATCGAAGATCCGACGGTGTGGACGCGACCGTGGACTGCCAGGCAGGAGTTCGCCCGGCAAAGCGACGAGGAGAACCGGCTTTACTACGAGCCACGCTGCATCGAGGGCAACTTCGGTCTGCCCGGACTGCTGCGCGGCGCGCGCCTCGAAGAGGTTGCGTTCGCCGAGGGACGAGGTCCTGATCCTGCGACCAAGGATGGGGCGACCGATTTTGTCGGCGTCGAAAATGATCCGTTGCAGTAAGATAACGCAGTGAGATAACAAAGTTGAGGGAGGTATCATGCGCGACCGCTACGCAGGCTCAATGATGTCAGTCGCCATTGCCGCGGCCGCGGTGAGCGCGGTTATTGCCGTGGCGATTGCACCAATCCCGGCGCATGCCCAGGAGCAGCGGCCGCCCGCTCGCGTCGAGGGCAAGCCCAACTTCAGCGGCATCTGGCAAGCCAACAACGAAGCCAACTGGGACTTGCAGGCGCACGCGGCGCGGCCAGGCGCGGTCACCCAGCAGGGCGTTTATCCGTACGACTACGCGCGGGTGCCGGCGGCGCCGGTTCTCGCACTCGGCGCCGCGGGCGCGGTGCCCGGATCGCTCGGCGTCGTCCAGGGCGACGGACAGATCCCCTACAAGCCCGAGGCGCTGCAGATCAAGAAACAGAACGCCGAGAACTGGATCGACCGCGACCCGGAACTCAAGTGCTACCTGCCGGGCATCCCGCGGGCGATGTACATGCCCTATCCGTTCCAGATCACGCAAAGCACCAGCAAGATTCACATCGCTTTCGAATTCTCCAATACGGCGCGCACGATCCACATGGACAAGGTCGAAGGCCCGCCGGACGACACCTGGATGGGCCACTCGGTCGGGCGCTGGGACGGCGACACGCTCGTCGTCGACGTCGGCAACTTCAACGATCGCAGCTGGTTCGATCGTGCCGGCAATTTCCACAGCGATGCGCTGCACCTGGTCGAGCGCTTCACATTGAAGTCCCCGGACATCATCTGGTACGAAGTGACGATCGAAGATCCCAAGGTCTTCACGCAGCCGTGGCGGATCGCGATGCCGCTTTATCGTCGTGTCGAACCGAACATTCAGCTCCTCGAGTTCCGCTGCAACGAATTCGTCGAGGAGTTCATGTACGGCAATCTGCGCAAGCAACCGCTGGTCAAGCACTGGGAAGGTGAGACGATGAGCGTCGACATCACCCGAAAGGTGCCGCCGGGCGATGCATTTTATCAGTGGTACGGTAGGTAAGGGCGCCTGACGTAACTCAGGATGATTGAGCCGCCGCGGGCACAGGCGCCATCCTGGTTTCAATGCGCGGCATGGAGAGAATCATGAGAACGAATCTCGCGATAGCAGTCTGTATCGCCGGTCTTGCGACGGCAGGATGGTCGTCGTCGGCCTCGGCCCACCACGCATTCGCCGCCGAGTTCGATGCGAATAAGCCGGTGAGTTTCAAGGGAACCATCACGAAGATGGAGTGGGTGAACCCACACACCTGGCTGCACATCCAGGTGAAGCAGCCCGATGGCACCATGCAAAACTGGGCGATCGAGGCAGGCACGCCGAACGTCCTGTTCCGCCGCGGCTTCACCAAGGACTCGCTGGTGCCGGGCACCGAGATCCTGGTCGACGGCTATCAGTCGAAAGACGGGAGCCACCGCGCCAACGGCCGCGACCTGACCTTGCCTGACGGCCGCAAGCTGTTCCTCGGCTCTTCCGGCACCGGTGCGCCGTACGAGCTGACGCCCGCGGCCCAGCCGGGGACGCAGTAAGCAAAGCAACTGAGCCTGCGTCTCATCCGACGCGCCTGGGCCCGCGATCGTCTTCGACGGGGTTGGAATGTATTTCCTGAATTTCTTCGAGCGCCTGTCGGAATCCTCGTGGAGCGTCGCGCTCCACGAGTCGGAGATCGCTTACTCCATCATCGAATCAAGCCACGTGTGGTCGCTGTGCCTGTTCTTCGGCTTGACGGTGATGTTCGACCTGCGCCTCCTCGGCTGGACCATGCGCAAGGTGCCGGTCTCGGAGTTTGCCAACCGCGTGCTGCCGTGGACCATTGCGGGCTTCGTCGTGATGGTCATCAGCGGCACGCTGTTGTTCTACGCCATCCCGCTGCGCTCGTATCAGAACCTCTTTTTCCGCGGCAAAGTGATCATGATGCTGCTCGCGGGATTGAACGTGTGGCTCTTTCACTCGCGGGTCTATCCGGGCGTCATCAAGTGGGATCTCGATCCAATACCGCCCAAGGCAGCGAGGATCGCCGGCGCTGTGTCACTTGTTTTGTGGATCGGCGTCGTCGTTTCGGGTCGGATGATTGCCTATAACTGGTTCGATTGCGATCGGCAGCCGCAGTCCGCGCTGATCAATTTCCTGACGAGTTGTGTCCCGAGCGAAGAGGCGGGGAACTGATGTCGCTGTTGCCGTTCTTTCAGTGGTGCTACCAGACCGCGATCGGCGAAGGGATCCGCAATTCGACCTGGCTGTTTCCGGTAATCGAGGCTTTCCATCTGCTTGGTCTCGGATTGACGGCCGGAACGGTGCTGATCGTCGATCTGCGGCTGTTCGGCGTGGGCCTGCGCAAGCAGCCGGCCGCACAGCTGTGGGCGTCGACGCGGCCGTGGTTGATCGGCGGCGTGATCGTGATGTTCGTGTCGGGTATCCCGTTGTTTCTGTCCGAAATCGATCAAGTGCTATTACAGCTTTCCGTTCTGGGTGAAGATGACCTCGTTGCTCCTGGTGCTGATTTTCACCTTCACCATCCAGCGCCGCGTGACCCAGACAAACCTCTCCGCCGATCAGGTGCCGCTTGGCCGGGCGATCGCAACCGTGTCGCTTGTTCTGTGGTTTGGCGTGGCCTGGGGCGGACGTTGGATCGGATTTTCGTAATCAGCGCGCTGTGAGTTGATCGCTGCACTCGCCGACGGTGCCCGCCGGCCGCCCGAAGTTTAGGTCTTTTAACTGATAAAGATGTCGGCCATGCGATGAAGCGAGCCGTTTCTCGAAGAACACGTATTGAGGTGGTCCCGGTTGTCTGAACAAAGTTTCCGCGTCGCCTTGTCTGCATGGGCGTCGGTCACGCTATTGCAGGCCCAATAAGTCTGCGGGCACCAACTGGACGGAAATGATACTTGTACCGCCGCCGAACGACCCCGCCTAACCGGCCATTGGACCGCATGGGCGAAGATTGGTAACGCGGAGAACGGAGACTTCAAGCGCGTGTCATCGGTGCAGCTTCCGGCGCAGCCTGTTGGGACGCGGGAGACGGCATTGTCCACGGCACGAACCGTTCACGCGGCGACTTTCCAAATTCCGCCGAACGTCTTTCCTCGGCTTCCTGGTGACGGACTTTCTCACGAAGCAGGTGGACGAAGCCAAGATCACACATAGCCGCTATCTCCGATGTGCCACCGACGAAGGCCATCGCTTTCGTCGCGCCTTTTGGGTGGTCGCAGTAACGGAGCAAAAGGTTCAACGAGGCGAGCCGGCAGTCCCCTTACGATCGCCTAGCGGGCTTGAAAATCAGTCGCGGGGGGGAGCGGGGAGGCCGTTGCTTTCGCTCGGCGAATGCAAGTGCCAACGATGGCGGCCAGTCCCTAGACCCGGGGCATTGGCCGCGAAGAGATCGGGCCGGGCGCCGTCGAACCCGAGGATGTGCGCCATTTCGTCCGCAGTCTCGCCCGTCGCGGCATCAAGTCCCATCGCCAGCGTCATCCCGATCGACAGCGGCGACATCACGATATTGCAGTCGGATTGCACCACCGCCCGAAAGAGCGTGAGCCCCAGGGCGTTATAGCCCGCGATCATTGCAGCATCCACGGCTCGATTCCGCGATGACCAAAAACGCCTCGGTCCCTCCAGGGCCGGATGGATTATGCACGTTCTTTGCTGCAGACCTCGTCAGCGGCGCTGGGACGTAGGGCTATTCGCGACGACTTCGCGCGCCTGATAAGCATAGATGAGCGCCCGACAGGTGACGGTCGGCATTCTGATGACAAGGATTCTCATGCTCGAAGAGATTGCTGACGCCGTGCTCGACAAGGTGAAGCATTTCACTATTGGCTTCGCTAGGGCGGGCGAGACGCCAGCCGCGAAGGGAAGCGGCGTTCTGATCAAGCATGGAGAACTGCATGGCATCTTGACCTGCGCGCACGTTGACAAGTACCTCCGCGAATTGAAACAGCCGGTCGGTCTCGTCCGGCTCAATCGCCGACTTGCGCAGCAGTCCGGAACCCTCAACATGGAAGAAGTTTTCAGCTACGCGGCAGGCGAAGAGCCCTGGACCAAAGGAGGCGATGACATCGCCTTCATTTACCTACCGCCGCACTTTGTCGGAAACATCGCAAAGGACTGCGTCTTCCTTGATGCGTAGAAAAATTTTGCGAAGCCTGGGCCTGACGATCACTCATCGCTGATCCAAGTGCACTCCGTGTTCGGGCTAGTCGAACAGTTCACAGGCGCAACGACGCGGCAAAACGGCAGGACGACGACGTTGCTTAAGGGCGTGCTAACGTCCGGGATCTTGCGCGATCTCGACGCGTTGACCGCTACGTTAGAATGCTTCAAGGAAAATCTCCTCGATCTCCCTGACAGCTTTGGCGGCACGAGCGGCGGCGGTTTGTGGCGCATCTACCTGCGCAGGCGCGAAGACGGGAGCTTCGAGGCCGTACATCACCGGCTGCTCGGCATCGCGTCCAGCGAAGACAAAGGCGCACCGCCTCGGATCACATGTCAAAGCGTCGGGCGGCTTGAGATGATGCTTGAGGGGGTGCGTCGCAGCATGAGCGAAAAAGGCTAGGGTAGAACTAACAGCAACAATTGGTGCCGTGCGGCTATCTGCGAATTGCAGGCTGGTGCAAGGGGCTCGGAAAAACTACAATGACTGCGGGACTAAACGGGGAAGTCGGTCGCGTGCCTTGGAAATACGACACAGGGGAAAGACGACAAAAACACAAATGGAGCAACGACTACGCCGGGTTTGAAGTGGAGGGTAGAATTGAGGTTGGCAAGTGCCCAACGATAATAACGCAGGGACTTGCGAAAAAACTTCTTAACGAGGGCGTAGAATGGAATAATCCGAACATGCCACCATCGAACTCCCCCCGAAACATATATAATGTCCATGAAGGCGTCGTTTACAAAGCAACTATTACTCTAACCGGGGTGTCCTACCATGGCTATCCGTGCAAGGGTCAGGTTCCACGAGAGGTTGTAACTCAGTTGAAGGCGTTGGCCGCCCGGAAGAACTGCTCGAAAGAGTTGGAAGCATGGCTCAAACGGTACATTCATTAGGCAGGCCGGATAGCCTTCAATTCGATCTGCAGTGGCTTGATATCCCCGAGCATCCTCTGGGGTACGGTAGCCTTGTTGTATGGGTTGCTGGAGAACTAATTTGGGGTGAAAAAAACGAAGAGGGCCAAATTGTCGGAGTCGACTGGTTCTGGGATGATTTGCTTGAGCGACTTGCTTTCTCTTGGCGGTATTTGCTGCTTGAAGAAGCGTACCCAATGGGTCTTCTCCCCGCCGCGCCACAACTACTGAGGAGCGTTTTGCGCGAACGACGGATCGGCGTGTCCGAAGAAATGGTAAATGCGGAGGACAACGCCGTTTTCGCTTTCGAAGAAATGCATGATCTGTCCCGCGCCGTAGAAGGGGGTACACTTCCTCAGCTATTCCTGCTGCGGGAAGGCGATTTAATGCTGATAGCTACATTATCAGGTGTGAAACGGGTGGCCTTTTCTCCGGTAATGGAAACATTAGAAAAACTAGGCGATGAAATTGCTCAACGGATCAAAGCAAAATCCGATGGCCGGACAAAAACAATTTTAGAAGCATGGAAAGCAAAGAAAAGCATTTCTGATGTTGATCAAGTAGAAATTTCCTCTGGACTTCCAAGATCGACAATTAACGCGATCACTAAAAATGAGGAGTTCAAAACATTTTGGGAGGTGACAGCATCTGAACCTAATGAGCTTATGGCCGCCGCACGGATGGTCGGGCGTTTGATTTCTAATGATGATACGCGAGCAATACTTAGCAGTATAAAGTCCGAGCCAAGGGTCAAGACGCCCACACTTGATGACCTTTCATTAGAAGCAGTCAAAGAATTAGAAAGGTCTCGATTAAAAATGCCAAACGAACAAGGACGACTATTAGCCGAGTGGCTCCGCGGCAAACCCGAAATTATTGCCAAGGACGGCCTCGCTTACCCTGAAGAAATTTTGAGAAAATGGAATGTGAGGCTCACGGAAATTGAATTACGCTCGCAAAACATAGACGCGCTGTGCGCTTGGGGACCTAGACACGGTCCTATTGTCCTAATTAACAGAAACGGTCGCCTATCCCATTATCCTACTGGACGACGCTCCTCCCTCGCTCATGAAATCTGCCATCTTTTGGTTGATCGAAAGGGTTCACTTCCCGTTGCGGAAGTGTTTGGCGGCGAGGTTCCTAAGGTACCCGAACAGAGGGCAAATGCGTTTGGTGCAGAGCTACTTTTAACGCGCAATGATGCTCTAATGGTATATTTGAAGCTAAGAGATGTAGAAGATGCTTTAGTGGAAATTGCGAACAACTACAAAGTGAGTTTCGAAGTGGCCGCGTGGCAGTTGCTAAATTCTCACGCAGAACTTTCAACGAGTCAGCGCCAACTATTACTCAAGCACACCTATCGCCACGCCGCCTAAATGCAAATCGTTGTCCAGTGTGTTAATGGAATTTCGCTGCGTCGCAGCTGGATCGGTCTGGGCCCAGGCCGTGTGAGAAACCGAAGCTGCCGTCCGCCGACGAGGCCTCGCTAGTCCGGTCACGGGGGCGAAGCGTCGGCAGGTCCGCCTAACGGTCACGGGCGTTTCGATCCTTTTGCGGCGCTTTGGCCTTGCTTCCAACTGCACCAAGCGCTTGCTCGGACTGCCAGCGTCGGGCCCGCTGCCATCGCGCGCGGCGAAAATGAAAAAAGCCCCACGCGCCGGGTGAAATGCTGTTCACAGCCCTTTCGCGTGCATGCCTCTGGCTCCCGTTACCCCTGCTGTTACTCCAACGTAAATCGATCAGGGTCCGTCAGCATCTAAGTTGTTGATTTAATTGGTGGGCGCACAAGGACTCGAACCTTGGACCCGCTGATTAAGAGTCAGCTGCTCTACCAACTGAGCTATGCGCCCTGAGCGTTAATCCGCGCAGGCGGGTCGTGTAGCAAGGCGGCGCGGCCGTGTCCAGCAAGGTTGCCGGGAAAGCGCTCCCGGCCGGCTGCGCGCCGGCCAGGAGCTTATTGGACCTTTCGGAGCTGGCGCGCCGGAGCCGGCGCAACTCGCGAGGCCTGCGCTGCGAGGCTGCGCCGGGAGTGGCGGTGCGATCGATCAACCTACCCGGCGCAAACCGCTGCGGTGCATACCGGGCCCGCCATCGGCCTGCGGATCAGAGCTGTTCCTCGTCCTCGGTCTGGCCGAAACGCTCGCCGTAGCCGCGCGGGGCGCCCGGGCCGAAGCCCTCCTCGTCATCGTCGTCGTCGCGCGAGCTGCGGCGGTCGTCGCGCCACCAGCGGTCGCCGTAGCCGCGGCCTGGGCCGCGGTAGCCGTCGCCGCCGCGGCGGTCGTAGCCCTCGCCGCGGCCGTAGCCTTCGCCGCGACGCCAAGGCGGGCCAAAATCGCGCGGGCCGAAGTCGCGCGGGCCGCGACCGTATTCGTCGCCGCGGAAACCGCGCCGCTCGCCGTCGCCACGCCGTTCGCCATAGCCGCGCGGCGGCGGGCCGCCGTAGCCGTATTCGTCGCCGCGGAAGTGGAAGCGTCCGCCGAAGTCGCGGGAGCCGCGCTCCTCGCCGCCGAAACGCCGGCCGCGGAAATCACCGTCGCGTCCGCCATCGCGGCCATCGCGGCCGGGGCCGCCGAAGCGGCGCTCGAACCGCTCGGCAAGGCGTGCCCGCAGGTTCGGGCGCGCCAACACCGCGAAGCGGCGCTTCTGGCCGTCATCGAAGCTCTGCCACAGCGGCGCCGCGGCATCGGCCAGCGTCTTGAGCGCGGCGCCCTGCTGGGTCTCGGCCTCGGCGCGGCGGCGCAGGCGCGAGATCAGATCCTGGGGCGACTGCGCCTGGTCTCTGCGCGCGAGCATGCGGTCGATGTGCAGCTTGGCGAGATCGCGATAGGCCTTCTCGAATGACGGCCACATGCGCTCTTGGTCGGGGGTGAGCTCCAGGCCCGCGTGCAGCGCGGCGAGGCGCGCATCAAGATAGGCTGCCGCGTCCTCGCGCGAGATCATCGGGCGGCGACGGTTGGCTTGGTCGTTGGTGGTGGGGGCTGTCGTCGATTGCTGCTCGTTGCTTGCGGGTGGCTTGGTGTCCGGCGCGGGCTGGGCGCAAACAACGCTGGTGCCGAGGAGCACGCAGGTCGCGGCTCCGATGGCTAAATGTCTCAACATGGAAATCTCCCGGTTTTTCCTAACTGGTCGAGCATAGGGACCGGTCGATTTGCGCCGCAAGTTAATCCTTCTTAACGATCGCGCGGGCGCCGCGCGTAGGGCCGCATCTTCTTCACAAATCGGCCTGATTCATTACCGGCCGCGCGGTCTTATTAACCTGTCGTAAACCATACGCTAGGCAAATTCTGCCGATCTATTCAGTTCCAGCACACGGGTTTGGGACGGGTTATGGCGGAAGCGGCACAAGGCAGCGCGGCATTGCGGCTGCCGAGTTTTGGCGAAATCGGCGAATTCTTGCGCCGTGGCGACCTCGCGTTCGCCATCGGCGTCATGGCGATTCTCGTCGTTCTGATTCTGCCGCTGCCGCCGCTGCTGCTCGACTTCGCGCTCGCCTGCTCGATCATCCTGTCGGTGCTGATCCTGATGACGGCGCTGTTCATCCGCGCGCCGCTCGAGTTCTCGGCCTTCCCGACCGTGCTGTTGATCGCGACCATGCTGCGCCTGTCGCTCAACCTCGCCTCGACGCGGCTCATCCTTGCCCATGGCCACGAGGGCCAGGGCGCCGCCGGACAAGTGATCGCGGCGTTCGGCAACTTCGTCATGAGCGGCAACTTCGTGATCGGCATCATCGTGTTCACGATCCTGGTGATCGTGAATTTCGTGGTGATCACCAAGGGCTCGGGCCGCATCGCCGAGGTCGCCGCGCGCTTCAACTTGGACGGCATGCCCGGCAAGCAGATGGCGATCGACGCCGATCTCTCGGCCGGCCTGATCGACGAGAAGGAAGCGCGGCGCCGGCGCAAGCAGCTCGAAGATGAAAGCTCGTTCTTCGGCGCGATGGACGGCGCCTCGAAATTCGTGCGCGGCGATGCCATCGCCGGCTTGCTGGTGGTGTTCATCAACGTCATCGGCGGCATGATCATCGGCATCCTGCAGCAGGGTATCTCGTTCTCGGAGGCGGCATCGAGCTACACCGTGTTGACCGTCGGCGACGGCCTCGTCACCCAGGTGCCGGCGCTGATCGTGTCGACGGCGGCGGGCCTCCTCGTCTCGAAGGCGGGCCTCGGCGAAGCGGCCGACAAAGTGCTGATCAGGCAGCTCTCCGGCTACCCGAAGGCGCTTGGCATGTCGGCTGCGGTGATGGGCGTGATGGCGTTTCTCCCTGGCATTCCGGCGCTGCCGTTTCTCTTGCTCGGCGGCGGCGCCGGGGCGCTCGCCTACTATCTGAAGAAACGCGGCACCGTCGCCGCCACCGCGGAAGCAACCAAGGCCGCGGCCGAAACCAAGGCGGCGCCGGCAGAGGAGCCGATCACAACCGCGCTCAAGATCGACGATCTCAAGATCGAGCTCGGCTATGCGCTGCTGCCGCTCGTCAACGCGCCCGACGGCAGCGATCGGCTGACCGAGCAGATCAAGGCGTTGCGCCGATCACTCGCGGGCGAACTCGGCTGCGTGATGCCGGCGGTGCGCATCCTCGACAACGTGCAGCTCGAGTCGAACGCCTACGTGATCAAGATCAAGGAGGTCGAGGCCGGCACCGGCCGGGTATGGCCCGGCCAGTTCATGGTGATGGACCCGGCCGGCGGACAGGTGCAGCTGCCGGGCGTCCACACCAACGAGCCGACCTTCGGACTGCCGGCGACCTGGGTCGACGCTTCGCTGAAGGAAGAGGGGGCGATCAAGGGCTACACCGTGGTCGATGCCGCGACCGTGCTGGCGACTCATCTCACCGAGATCCTGAAGGGCAACATCTCCGAGCTCCTGTCCTATGCCGAGGTGCAGAAGCTTCTGAAGGAACTCCCGAAGGAGCAGGCCGATCTCATCAAGGACATCGTGCCGAGCCAGATCACCATCACCGGCATCCAGCGCGTGCTGCAGATGCTGCTCGCCGAACGGGTGTCGGTGCGCGACCTCGGTACCATCCTCGAAGGCATCGCCGACGGGCTCAGCTTCACCCGCAATTACGCCGCGCTCACCGAGCACGTGCGGGCGCGCCTCGCCCGCCAGATCTGCGCCCAGCACTCGACGCCCGTGGGCTACCTGCCGCTCATTTCGCTCTCGCCCAAATGGGAGCAGGCGTTTGCGGAGTTGTTCTCCGGGCAGGGCGACGACCGCCAGTTGGCCATGGCGCCGTCGAAGCTGTCCGAATTCATCGGGCTGGTGCGCGAGCGTTTCGAGGAGGCAGCGCGCCAAGGCGAAGCGCCGGTGCTCGTGACCTCGCCGGCGGTACGGCCGTTCGTCCGCTCGATCGTGGAGCGCTTCCGCTCGCAGACGAGCGTGCTGTCGCAATCGGAAATCCATCCGCGCGCGCGGCTGAAGACGGTCGGCAATATTTGAGGGTTCTGCGTCGCATCGTAACCCGCATGAGCGAAGCGACATGCGGGAAGGGCGTGCGACAATTTCCAGTGATGCCCCGGATGTCGCTACGCTCATCCGGGCTACGGGCTTAGCCGAAGCCGAATGCCCTCGTGATCCACGAGCCCTTGTTCATGTTTGGCTCGAGGCCTTGGCCCTTCACCAGGGTGTAGGCGTCCTTGTACCAGTCGCTGTCGGGGAAATTGTGCCCGAGGACCGCGGCGGCGGTCTGCGCTTCGGTCGCGATGCCGAGCGACATGTAGCATTCGGTGAGCCGCAGCAACGCTTCTTCGACGTGCCGTGTCCGCTGATACTGCGTCACCACGATCTTGAATCGATTGATCGCGCCGATGAAGTTCTTGCGATCTTCGTAATAACGGCCGATCGCCATTTCCTTGCCGGCCAGCTGGTCGCGCGCGCCTTCGATCTTGCGACGGGCTGCGGAGGCATATTCCGAATTCGGGAATTTGCGCACCACCTCCTCAAGCGCGGCCATGGCGCGCTCGGTACGCCCCTGATCGCGATTGACGTCAGGAATCTGGTCGAAATAGGAGACGCCGACGAGATACATGGCATAGGCAGCGTCCGGCGTGCCCGGATGCAGCGAGATGTAGCGCTTCGCGGCCGTGATCGCTTCTTCGTACTTCTTGTCCTGATAGTAGGTGAAGGCCGACATGATGAGCGCTTTGCGCGCCCATTCCGAATACGGATGCTGGCGATCGACCTCCTCGAACTTCTTGGTCGCGGCTCGCAGATCAGTCTTCTCGTTCAGGAGGTAGACGCCCTCGTTATAGAGCTTGTCCGCGGGCTCGTCGGGGGCCACATCGTCCTTTTCGCCGAAGAGGTTGGTCCACGTGCTGCATCCAGCCGTGAAGGTCACGAGCGGCACGAGAAGCGCCAGCCGGACGATCACGCCCAGCGCACTTTTCCCATGACGCGCACCACGACGCGCACCCTCGCGCCGCTCACGGGATGCCGTGACCGACCCACTGCTCATGGTCTGCGAGTGTTCCCCCATGCCGATGCGGCCGCCCCCACCGCGAAATCACAGCTTAACAATCACTGAACGTTCGCCAGCCCAGCGACGTTTAGGCAGACAATCAGCCTGGAATGTGGCGGGACGATGCCGACGGTGTCAGGAAACGTCGGGCCCATAGGCCGGCGCCAAGCCGGTAGCAATCTCGGCCTGGCCGCGGGGCCGCCGGGTCGCCTGACCGGCATCGACCGTCGTCCAGGCGGACGGATCGGCCATCAAGGCGCACAAGACCGCGTGATTGAGCTTGTGACCGCCGCGGATCGACCGATAGGTGCCGAGAAGCGGGCCGCCGGCCAGGGCAAGGTCGCCGATGGCATCAAGCGCCTTGTGGCGGACGAACTCGTCGACGAAACGCAGGCCGTCGGCGTTGAGAACGCGATCGTCGGCAACCACCACGGTGTTGTCGAAGGTCGCGCCGAGCGCATAGCCGGCGCTCCAAAGCCTGGACACGTCGCGCATGAAGCCGAAGGTGCGGGCGCGGGCCACTTCCTTGCGGAAGGTCTGCGGCGTCACGTCGAAGGCGATCGTCTGCCGGCCGATCAGGGCGCTGTCAAACGCGATCTCGACCTCAAGACGGAAGGCGCGCGGATTGGGCAGTAATTCGCCGAAACAGTCGCCCCTCGCGACCCGCACCGGCTTGAGAACCTCGATATAACGGCGCGGCGCCGAGAATGTCGTGATGCCGGCCTGGTCGATGGCGGCAACGAAGGCGGCGGAACTGCCGTCCATGATCGGCACTTCCGGGCCGTCGATCTCGATGGTGGCATTGTCGACGCCAAGCCCCGAGAGCGTGGCAAGCACGTGTTCCGCGGTCGAGCACAAGGGACCGTCGGAATCGCCGAGAACGGTCGCAAATTCGGTAGCCGTGACCGAGCGCACATCAGCGCGAACTTCGCGGTCAGGACAACCCTTGATGCCGGTGCGCAGAAACGTGATGCCGTTGTTCGCGTCTGCCGGATGGATAGTTAAGGTTACCGGCAGTCCGGAGTGGACCCCGATCCCCGTCACGGTCGCAGGTTCGCGGACCGTGGTCTGCCTGACGGATTTCATCATCACCGTTCCAACCCAATGCCGGTGTTGCCAAAAACCATCGATGCGATTGCATCGTTCACGCGCACGCCGTGAACTCGCAGGGTCTGCGTCTGATTGCTGCTAGGTTTTCGACAAAATGCGGCCGAGCCGAATCGGCATTGTCCGCGCCCCAACCCAGTATCCCCCGAGTCCCCTCTCACCCATTGCATCTTAACCGGGCCGGTCAATCATACCAATTCACGCTTTTTTACCAAATGTTACTCCAGTTTGGGCGCCATTGCGCCACCGTCCCGCCATACTGCGCCGACCCTGGAGCTGGAACTCAAATTTTGTTTCAAATCAGTAACTTGGGGAAGCGGCGCAGAGGGGCGCCGCCTCGTCCCGTCAGGTCGCCTGGCGACGCAGGAAGGCCGGAATATCAAGTTGATCGTCATCAGGCGCGGGCGGCGGAGGGGCGGCGGCCCGGCCATGGACATCGAGCCCCTGTGGATTGCCGCGTTTGGCATACTCGGAGACCGGTTGGCCATCGCGCGGGTTGAGCCGCGGCGTCGGCCGCTCCTGCGCGTGAGACCTCATCGGTTCGGCCCTGCGCGGCTCCGGCTTCGCCTCAGGCTCGTCCTCGCGCCGGCCAAGGCCGACAGCGGCGAGGCGTTGCAGCAGACTGAGCCTCCGCTTTTCCGGGTGATCTTCGGCAAGCTCGCCGCGGCGGGCGCGGAATTCGTTCTGTCCCGGCACCGGCAGCTCTTCGAAGGTCGGCATGCGCGGCGCGCGGGCGGACGGCCGCTCCGGCTGCGGCGGGATGAAGGCCTTCGGCATTTCCGGCGCTTGCGGCTGCGGCTTCTCGCCTTCCGCCACCGGATCGGCGAACAGGGTCGGCTTCGGCGGGATCGGCCGGATCATGACCTCCTCGTTGCGGCTCGGCGCAAGGGCAGCCGCAACGGCGGCGGCCGCCGCCGCCTGGTCGATCGCGGTGCGCCCGGCCTGCGCAGTGGGCGCCGCTTGTTGCGGCGCCGGCGCGGCGGGCCGCTGGGCCGGCTGATCGCCCCGCTCGATGCGCTCGATGCGCTCCGTGATGCGGGCATTGTCCGCCTTGAGACGCTGGGCAAGCTCGGCAATCCGCGATTCATGCTGCTCGGCGGTCTTTGGCTCGGCGGCAGGCTGCATGCGCAGCGGCGGGACCGGGGCCGTCGCCCGCGGCTGGGTCATGACCGGAGCCTGGACCGGCTGTGCCGCCTGGGCCGGCGCGGTCGCAGGCCGCGGCATGTTGGCGGCATTGATGTCGACGCCCGTTGCCACGACGGAGACGCGGATGATGCCTTCGAGGCTTTCGTCGAACGTTGCGCCGACAATGATGTTGGCGTCGGGATCGACCTCCTCGCGGATGCGGGTCGCGGCCTCGTCGACCTCGTAGAGGGTGAGGTCCTTGCCGCCGGTGATGGAGATGAGGAGCCCGCGGGCGCCGCGCATGGAGACGTCGTCGATCAGCGGATTGCAGATCGCGGCCTCAGCGGAGCGCAGAGCGCGCTTGTCGCCGGACGCCTCGCCGGTGCCCATCATCGCCTTGCCCATCTCGCGCATGACGGCACGGACGTCGGCGAAGTCGAGATTGATCAGGCCTTCCTTCACCATGAGGTCGGTGATGCAGGCGACGCCGGAATAGAGCACCTGGTCCGCCATCGCGAAGGCGTCGGCGAAGGTGGTCTTTTCGTTGGCGACCCGAAACAGGTTCTGGTTCGGAATGATGATCAGCGTGTCGACGTTCTTCTGCAGCTCCATGATGCCGGCTTCCGCAAAGCGCATGCGGCGCTGGCCTTCAAAGTGGAACGGCTTGGTGACGACGCCGACCGTGAGGATGCCGAGTTCGCGCGCCGCGCGCGCCACCACCGGCGAGGCGCCGGTGCCGGTGCCGCCGCCCATGCCGGCCGTGACGAACACCATGTGCGCGCCGGTCAGGTGATCGCGGATCTCGTCGATCACCTCTTCGGCGGCAGAGCGGCCGACGTCCGGCTGCGAGCCGGCGCCGAGGCCCTCGGTCACCTGCACGCCCATCTGGATGATGCGTTCGGCGCGCGAGGTGGTGAGCGCCTGGGCATCGGTGTTGGCGACGACGAAGTCGACGCCCTGCAGGCCGGCGTTGATCATGTTGTTCACGGCATTGCCGCCGGCGCCGCCCACACCGAAGACGGTGATCCGCGGCTTCAATTCGCGGATATCCGGAATTTTCAAGTTGATGCTCATGGCTGCCTCATATGTCCGCGGACGATGCTCCGCCGATTAGCGCCGGCCGCGACGCGGCCGGGTACTGTGGTCGGGATGTCCTACTGCTCAGAAACTTTCGCGAAGCCATCGTCCCACCCGACCGATGTAGCCCGTACTCGGCTTGAGCTGACGCGCGTGCCTCGACTCGTACTGCTCGAGGTGCGCGAGTTGCGGATAAACGAGAAGCCCTGCGGATGCCGCGAACGCCGCGCCTTTGGCGGCGTCCGGCAAACCGGAAATGCCGAGCGGCCGGCCGATGCGGACCGGACGGCTGAGGATGCGCGAGGCAAGATCGGCAAGCCCGGTGAGCTGGCTCGCGCCTCCGGTCAACACGACGCGTCCGCGCGGCTCGGCCGAGAACGGCGAGTTGGCGAGGCGGTCGCGGACCATTTCAAGGATCTCTTCGGCGCGCGGCCTGATGATGCGCGTCAGCGTCGCGCGCGAGACGAAACGGGGACCTTCACGATCCTCCCCGTTCACCGTCGGCATGGTGATCATGTCGCGCTCATCCGCTCCTCCGGCGAGCACACTGCCATAGAGCGTTTTGATTCGCTCGGAGTCCTGCACGGGGATGCTCAAGCCGCGGGCGATGTCGAGGGTGACGTGATGGCCGCCCACAGCAAAACCGTCGGCATGGATGAAGCGACCATCCGTAAATACCGCCACCGTGGTGGCGCCGGCGCCCATGTCGATGACGGCGGCGCCGAGATCCATCTCGTCGTCAGCGAGCGTCGCGAGGCTTGCCACATAAGGTCCGGCCACGACCGCCTCGACGGTCAGCTGACAGCGCTCGACCGCCAGCATGAGATTGCGCGCCGGTGCCGCATCGGCCGTAACCACGTGCATATCGACGCCGAACCGCCCGGCCAGCATGCCGCGCGGATCGCGCACGCCGCGGGCATCGTCGAGCGCGAAGCCGATGGGCAGCGAATGCAGCACCACCCGTCCGTCGCGGAGCGATTGCCGGCTGCCGGCGGCGAGCACGCGGGAAATGTCGCGGTCGGTGACCGTCGAGCCCGACAAGTTGATGGCGGCGCTGAGGAGCTCGCTCGTCAGTCGGCCCGCCGACATTGAAACTACGACCGCTTCGACCTGGCATTTGGCGTCGCGTTCGGCGAGATCGACCGCATGCCGCACGGCTTCCTCGGCGTCATGCAGATCGACCACGTGGCCAGACTTAATGCCGAGAGATTTGGTATGGCTGAAGCCGATGACCTCGATCGCGTGGGTGCGGCGACGCAGCACCTCCTGCGGCGGCTGCGGCTTGAGCTTGGCGATCAGGCAGGCAATCTTGCTGGTGCCGACATCGATTGCGGCTACCAGCGCCACCCGCTTGGGCGGTAGCGGCTTCATCTTGGGGGTGAGACCGTAGTTGAGCGGACTCATGCGTTGCCGCCCTTGGTCTTCTGCTGCTTCTTCTTCCAGGCTTCGTCGCGCGCCTGGGCGGCCGCGTCCGACAGCTGGACGGTAACCCGATCCGGCAGCCGCAGATCGATCGAGGTGATGTCGCGGTTCGACAGGTGCAGATCGTGCTCGAGCTTGGCGACTTCGGCGAGCGCGGGCTCGACCTCGAACTCCGGCAACCGGATATCAACCCCGTTCTTGAGTCGCAGATTCCAGCGCCGCTCAGCGACAAACACAGCTGCCCGCACGTTGTCGCGGAGCTGGGGGAAGCGATCGAGCAGGGCGAGGAAGTCCTTGGCGCCGGTCTCCGCGCCGGTGCCAACGACGAGCGGCAGCGTCATGTAGCGCTGCATCACGTAAGGTTCGAGCACGGTGCCGTCGCCGGCGATGACGCCGACGCGGCCGGACTTCTGCCACAGCGCAAAGGCTTCGCGCTCGGTGATGGTGATGGCGAGGCGGTCGGGCAGGAGCTTCTGCACCGTCGCTTCCGCGATCCACGGATTGGTGAGGAGGCGCGCACGCGCGTCAGCCACATCGAGGAAGAGGAGCGAGGCGCGGCCGGTGACGCCGGCCGTTGCCAGGATCTCTTCGCGGCTCAGGTGCTTCTGTCCGGTGAGGGCGACGGTCGCGATGTTGAAGCCGACGGCATTGGCGGCCATGTCGCGCACGTCTTTGAGGGCATCGACAACGGTGCCGACGTGGCCGCCTTGCACGGTGCCGAAACCGGCGCTTACAGCAAGAACGAGGAATGCTGCCGCAAGGCCGGTGTGGCGCGGCAATCGCGAGAGAAAGTTGATCAGTCGCTCGAACCGGCGCACCAAGGGGCGCCGCCGGCGGCCCCGCGGCCGCGATGCGAGCGCGCTGCTGCTCCCGCCCCTGACTATTCGGCGTCGCCGCGAAACGGGCTTGGTGTCAACGGCCGGACCCCGGCGCGAGGGCGGCGGGGTTAGCGATTGAGCGACGCGTCCGTCACCATCCATTCAACCAGCTCTTCGAACGTGATGCCCGCATGGGCAGCGAGTTCCGGCACAAGCGACGTCTCGGTCATGCCAGGCTGGGTGTTGACCTCAAGGCAGAACAGCCCCTGCGTCCCCTCCGTGCGGTCGTCATAACGAAAATCCGCACGGCTTACCCCACGACAACCGAGCGCCTGATGCGCCAGGAGAGCCAGTCTTCGGACCTCTTGGTAAACATTTGGTTTAAGCGGCGCGGGAAGTACGTGGCGAGACCCGCCCGGAGCATATTTTGCCTCGTAGTCGTAGAATTTTACCGTCGGAACGATTTCGATGACGTCAAGCGCCTCATTGCCGAGGACCGCACAGGTCAATTCCTTGCCGGGGATATACCGTTCGCACAGCATCTCCTCCCCAAAGGTCCAATCCGGCCGCGTCAGCTCCTGGGGCGGATGAGCATGGTCTTCGGTGATGATGAAAACCCCGACGCTCGATCCCTCCGCAACCGGTTTGATCACGTAAGGCCGCGGCAGCACGTGCGCCTTGGCGGCTTCATGGCGCGACACCAAAATACCTTCGGGAACGGCGACGCCCGCACGCTCAAGAACAAGCTTGGCGGTGTCCTTGCGCATGGCGAGCGCCGACGCGAGGATGCCCGAGTGGCTGTAAGGAATCTCCAGGATTTCGAGCAGCCCCTGGATGGCGCCATCTTCTCCCGGCCGGCCGTGCAGCACATTGAGCGCGACGTCGGGGGCGAGCTTCGCCAGCACTGCCGCAATGTCGTGATCGACGTCGATGCGGCTCGAGCGATAGCCACGCCGTTCGAGTGCATCGGCGCAGGCCTTGCCGGAGCGCAACGAGACCTCACGCTCGGCCGACCAGCCCCCCATCAGGACTGCAACGTGCTTGGGATCGCTCATGAATGCTCCGGGCTGGCGCGCGGGTGCAGGCGGGCCGGAATCTGAAAACCATCATAAAGCCACGCCAGGCAACGGAAGATGTCCTCCTCGGTGCGGTCCGCGAAGGTCTGCAGCATCACATCGCGGGCGATGTCCTCGGCATGGTACACGCCCCACATATAACGCGATTCGAGCTGCAGGCGCGCTGTGCGCACATAGCGGTCGGACTCGTATTGCGCGAAGGCCGCAGCAAAATCGCCATCGGCGAGATCGATCATTGCCGCAAGGCACACGCCGTCCTCGATCGCCATGCACGCGCCTTGCGCGAGCGACTGCAAAGTCGGATGGGCGGCATCACCCACCAGGGTGACGCGGCCGCGATGCCAATGCCGGATCGGGTAGCGATCGGCGAGCGGCCACCGCCGCTCGAGATCCATCATTGACAGCATCGCCTGGATGGCCGGATGGCAGCCGGCGTAGGTCCGTTCCACTTCGGCGCGATGCTGGTGCTCGTCGAGCCGCTCCGCGTAGGTCGACGTGCGGTAGACCGCGACGATGTTGAACAGCGCGCTGTGGCGCAGCGGATAATGCACCACGTGGAAGCCCGGACCCGCCCAGAGGTAAACATTCGTCCGCGGCACGACATCGGGAACGCGATCCATCGGCACGATCGTGCGCTGGGCAACGTAGCCGAATTGATGCGGCTCGCCTTCCAGCCGGAGTTTGCTTCGGATGGTCGAATGCAGGCCGTCGGCGCCGATGAGCGCGGCGCCCGCGATGCTGCGGCCATCGGCAAGTTGCACGACGACGCGGTCGCCGCGATCCTCAAAGCCGATCACCGACGCGCTGGGCTCGAACGCGATCTCAGGGATAGCGCGGCACGCATCCATCAACACGCGATGCAGATCGACGCGGTGGATGATGATGTAGGGATGATGGAAGCGCGTCCGGAACGACGGCCCAAGGGGAATGCGCGTGATCTCCTTGCCGGTATAGGCGTCCGGCATGATGCACGCTTCCGGCACGTCGCCCGCTTCGAGCACGGCGCCGGTGACGCCGAGCCGATCGAACATCGGCACGACATTGGGGCCGAGCTGGATGCCGTAGCCGATGGCGCCGAATTCCGGCGCCATCTCGAGAATGCGCACCCGCCAGCCGGAGCGACCCAGCGCAAGCGCAGTCGTGAGCCCGCCAATGCCGCCACCGACGATGATGATCGGTTCGCTGTCGGAGTTTCGATTGGCCACGACTTGAACTCCCAGGGCCTGATCTATTCGGATCGCGATCGGCCCCTTTTATCTTGAGCATGATCTTTTCGGAAAAGTCTGCAACTTTTCCGAATCATGCTCAGGACACGCCGATGCGCTTGATCTCCCACTCGAGGTCGACGCCGGATGTCGCCTTGACGCGGGCGCGCACGGTCTCGCCGAGCGTCTCGATATCGGCAGCGGTAGCGTTGCCCAGGTTGATCAGGAAATTGCAATGCATCTCGGAGACCTGGGCGCCGCCGTTGCGCAAGCCGCGGCAGCCGGCGGCGTCGATGAGCTGCCAGGCTTTGCGGCCGGGCGGATTCTTGAAGGTCGAGCCGCCGGTACGGCTCTTGATCGGCTGGGTCGCCTCGCGGCTCTCGGTGATCTTGTCCATCTCCGCGGCAATCACGGCTTTGTCGCCGGGCGTGCCTTGAAAGAGCGCTTCGGTGAATACGACATCTTCGGGCGCGCCGCAGTGGCGGTAGGTGTAGTGCATGTCGGCGTTCGTGAACGTGCGGACGCGGCCGGCGCGATCGACCCCGCGCGCTTCGATCAGCACGTCCTTGGTCTCGCCGCCATAGGCGCCGCCATTCATCCGTAACGCGCCGCCGACCGCGCCCGGAATACCGCGCATGAAGGCGAGACCGGCGATGGAAGCATCCTGCGCGGCGCGCGCCACCTTCACGTCAGGCACCGCCGTGCCGACTCGCAGGCGGGCGCCGCTCTCGATCGCAATGTCGCTGAAGCCGCGGCCAAGCCGGATCACGACACCCGGCACGCCGCCGTCGCGGATGATGAGATTGGAGCCGAGGCCGATGGTGGTAACCGGAATGTCGGCAGGCAAATGCGCGAGCAAGTACGCGAGATCGCTCTCGTCCTCCGGCGTGAACAGGACTTGCGCCGGCCCGCCGACCCGGAACCAGGTCAGCTCGGCGAGCGGCTGGTTCGCGATGAGGCGGCCGCGCAGCTCGGGCATACGGGCGCGCAAATCGGCAACGAGGTCGGGGAAAAGCGACACTTCACTCATTTGTATCGCGTCTGTATCGCGACAGGAGTCGTGCCCTAGCAATTTCCCACGGTACCGCCGTCGTAGGATCGCGCAAATGTTCGGCCAATCGTCGTTCGATCTCCTGTTCCTGCTCCGACGTTAGCGGCGGCATGTCCTGGGGTTCGATGCTGTCCCACAAGAATTCGGCAATCTCGATCCGTTCCGCGGGGGTGAGCTCCAGCAATCCCTGGAGTAGGACCCGCCTATTCACATCTGGTTTCCCCATCGAGGCCTCTGGGATTGGTAAAGCGTTCTCACGCCGCGGCGCCCAGCGCCGCAAGTTCGCCCGGCAGCGCGTAGGCCCACTGGGTGATGTTGCCGGCGCCGAGGCAGACGACGTAGTCGCCGGGGCGGGCGATCGATTTGACGAGGCCCGCGAGGTGCTGCGGTCCGTCGAGTGCCAGCACATGACGATGCCCCCGCGCACGGATGCCGGCGACTAAGTGGTCGCGGTCGACGCCCGGAATCGGCGCCTCGCCGGCGGGATAGACCGGAGCGATGATGACGCTGTCGGCATCGTTGAAGCAGGTGCAGAACGATTCGAACAGCGACTGCAGGCGGGTGAAGCGATGCGGCTGCATCACTGCGATCACCTGGCCCGCGGTCGATTCGCGCGCGGCCTTGAGCACGGCCGCGATCTCGACCGGATGATGTCCGTAGTCGTCGATCACTGTGACGCCGTTCCAGGCGCCGGTGCGGGTGAAGCGCCGCCGCACGCCGCCGAAGCCCGCGAGCGCCTTGCGGATCGCATGATCGGAGATGCCGAGGTCGTGGGCGACGGCGATCGCCGCGGTGGCATTGAGCGCGTTGTGCCGTCCCGGCATCGGCAGCGCCAGGTCCTCGATCACGTGGACGTCGTCGCCGGCGCGATCGCGGAAGACCACCGAAAACGTCGAGCGGCCATCCGAATGGTCGAGGCCGGTGAGTCGCACGTCGGCCTGCGGGTTCTCGCCGTAGGTGACGATGCGCCGATCCTCGATGCGCCCGACGAGGCGCTGCACCACCGGATGGTCGGTGCACATCACCGCGAAGCCGTAGAACGGCACGTTCTCGACGAAATCCTTGAACGCGGCCTGCACGGCTTCGTAAGTTTTGAAATGGTCGAGGTGCTCGGGATCGACATTGGTCACGATCGCAATGTCGGCCGGCAGCTTGAGGAACGTGCCGTCGGACTCGTCTGCCTCCACCACCATCCATTCGCCGGCGCCAAGGCGCGCATTGGTGCCGTAGGCGTTGATGATGCCGCCGTTGATCACGGTCGGATCGAGGCGGCCGGCGTCAAGCAGCGCCGCGACGAGCGACGTCGTCGTGGTCTTGCCGTGGGTGCCGGCAATGGCGACGCAGCTCTTGAGCCGCATCAGTTCGGCAAGCATTTCGGCGCGCCGCACCACCGGCAGGCGGCGCGCCCGCGCTGCGACGAGCTCCGGATTGTCGCGCTTGATGGCCGAGGACACCACCAGCACATCGGCACCCTCGATGTTCGGCGCCGCGTGGCCGATTGCAACCGCGATGCCCTTGTCGCGCAGCCGCTTGACGTTCGCGCTTTCGGCGACGTCGGAGCCTTTGACCTTGTAGCCAAGATTGGCGAGCACCTCGGCGATGCCGCTCATTCCAATTCCGCCGATGCCGACGAAATGAATTGTGCCTGTGTCCCGCGGCAGTTTCATGTAACCCCCGTCGAACCATGCGTTCCCGCCCCGGCATAGCGCGCAGCCGGCCCCGAGGGAAGCTGATTTGCCGCAGCAGAACGGAGGAAATGGAAGAATGGCGTAGGGGAGGCGTGAAAGCGGAGCGTCACGGCGTGGTCGGGCGTAGACTAGGACGGGGCTTGAGAAGTGAGCCCACGACGTACGGACTTGGGCATGCCGCCTTGAAGAAAATGCCCGGTCTCGCGCCCGAGGCGCGAGAACCAGGGTCCGTTGAGATGCCGGAAAGGCTGTTCCTGGCCCAAAGGTCGCTTCAGCATCAACCGCCGCCGCCGTTCTGGAACGGGAAGGGCGACTGCTCGGAGTTGTGGTAGGCGGGAGCCGTGAAACGCGGCGCCGGGAAGGTGTAGCCGCTTGAATTGCGGGGCCAGTACCCTTCGCTTGCCGCGGAAGCAGCAAGAGTGCCGACAGCGGTGAAAGCAAACGATAGGGCGATGATGGAGATAGTTCTTCCGAAAGCCTTCGACATGTCAACTTCTCCTCATGACAAGCCGCCTCGTTGCGGCTTCCGAAGAGAAGACCGTGGAAGAACGCCGTTTATTCCTTCATCCGAACGTTTCCGACGCCCGCACGGTCACAAGAATATGTATCGGCATTTGCACCGCTACCGGCGCGCCTGCACAGTCCGCGACTGCAGCGTCGCAGCCTCGATGCAGCTAACGCCGCGATAAAAAAGTGGCCGGGGCAAGCCCGGCCACCTCGTCCGGTCGTGACGATCGTTATGCTGCGGCCGCGACCTTGCCGTTGAAGGTGAGGCCGAACTTGGTGGCGGAGATTTTTACGGTCTCGCCGTCCTTGACGCGGCCCGACAGGATCATCTCGGCGAGCGGGTCCTGCACATTGCGCTGGATCACGCGCTTGAGCGGACGCGCGCCGTAGGCCGGGTCGTAGCCTTTGTCCGCAAGCCAGTCGCGCGCCGCAGTGTCGAGCTCGATCGTGATCTTGCGATCGGCGAGGAGTTTGTCGAGGCGCTTCATCTGGATGTCGACGATGCGCGCCATCTGGTCGCGTTTGAGCCGCTGGAACAGGATGATCTCGTCGATGCGGTTCAGGAACTCCGGCCGGAAGCGCGCGCGCACCTCCGCCATCACCTGCTCGCGTACGGCCGCCGTCTCCTGGCCTTCGGGCTGATTGACGAGGATCTCGGCGCCGATGTTCGAGGTCATGACGATCAGCGTGTTGCGGAAGTCGACCGTGTGGCCCTGACCATCGGTCAACCGGCCGTCGTCGAGCACCTGCAGCAGCACGTTGAAGACATCGGGATGGGCCTTCTCGATCTCGTCGAACAGCACCACCTGGTAAGGCCGCCGCCGCACCGCCTCGGTGAGCGAGCCGCCTTCCTCGTAGCCGACATAGCCCGGAGGCGCGCCGATGAGCCGCGCCACCGAATGCTTCTCCATGTACTCCGACATGTCGATGCGGATGAGCGCGTTCTCGTCGTCGAACAGGAATTCGGCGAGCGCCTTCGTCAGCTCGGTCTTGCCGACGCCGGTGGGCCCGAGGAAGATGAACGAGCCGATGGGGCGGTTCGGGTCCTGCAGGCCGGCGCGAGCGCGACGCACGGCGGTCGAGACCGCATGCACCGCCTCGGTCTGGCCGATGACGCGCTCGGCAAGCTTCTCCTCCATGTGGAGGAGCTTTTCCTTCTCGCCTTCCAGCATGCGGTCGACGGGCACGCCGGTCCACCGCGACACGACCTGGGCCACGTGGTCGGCCGTGACGGCCTCCTCGACCATCGCAGTCTTGCCTTCGGCCGCTTCGATCGACTTGAGCTTCTTTTCGATCTCGGGGATGCGCCCATAAGCAAGTTCGCCCGCGCGCTGGTATTCGCCGCGGCGTTGGGCGTTGGCGAGTTCGTTGCGCAACTGCTCGAGTTCGGTCTTGAGCTTCTGCGCATCCGAGAGCTTCTCCTTCTCGGATTTCCAGCGGCTCGTCAGGTCGGCCGAGCGCTTCTCAAGCTCCTTGAGTTCCTTCTCGAGGTTCTTCAGGCGCTCGCGCGAACCCGGATCGTGCTCTTTCTTGAGCGCCTCCTGCTCGATCTTGAGCCGCACCACTTCGCGGTCGATCGAGTCGAGTTCCTCGGGCTTGGAGTTGACCTGCATCTTGAGCCGCGCGGCGGCCTCGTCGATCAGGTCGATTGCCTTGTCGGGGAGAAAGCGGTCGGTGATGTAGCGGTTCGACAGCGTCGCGGCGGCAACGATCGCCGCATCGGTGATGCGCACGCCGTGATGCAGCTCGTATTTCTCCTTGAGACCGCGCAGGATCGAGATGGTGTCCTCGACGCTCGGCTCGGAGACGTAAACCGGCTGGAAGCGCCGTGCCAGCGCTGCGTCCTTCTCGACGTGCTTCTTGTATTCATCGAGCGTGGTCGCGCCGATGCAATGCAGTTCGCCGCGCGCGAGCGCCGGCTTGAGCAGGTTCGAGGCGTCCATGGCGCCATCGGCTTTGCCGGCGCCGACGAGCGTATGCATCTCGTCGATGAACAGGATGATGCCGCCGTCGGACGACGTGACTTCCTGGAGCACCGCCTTGAGGCGCTCCTCGAATTCGCCGCGGTATTTCGCGCCGGCGATGAGGGCGCCGAGGTCGAGCGCAAGCAGCTTCTTGTCGGCGAGGCTTTCGGGCACGTCGCCGTTGACGATGCGCAAGGCGAGGCCTTCGACGATCGCGGTCTTGCCGACGCCGGGCTCGCCGATCAGCACCGGATTGTTCTTGGTGCGCCGTGACAGCACCTGCACGGTGCGGCGGATCTCTTCGTCGCGGCCGATCACCGGATCGAGCTTGCCCTCGCGGGCGGCCTGTGTGATGTCGCGGGCATATTTCTTGAGCGCGTCGTAGGCGTTCTCGGCCGTTGCGGAATCCGCGGTGCGGCCCTTGCGCAAGGCTTCGATCGCGGCGTTGAGATTTTGCGGGGTGACGCCGGCGCGGCTCAAGATCTTGCCGGCCTCGCTGTCCTTCTCGATCGCGAGCGCGAGCAGCAGGCGCTCGACGGTGACGAACGAATCGCCGGCCTTTTCAGCGGCCTTCTCGGCGGTCTCGAACACCCGCGCGAGCGATGGTTCGAGGTAGAGCTGGCCGGCGCCGCTTCCCTGCACCTTCGGGCGCTTGGCGATCGCCGCATCGACCGCGGCCAGCGCGTCGGCAGGGCGGCCACCCGCGCGGGCGATCAGACCGGAGGCGAGGCCTTCCGGGTCATCCAGCAGCACCTTGAGCAAATGCTCGGGGCCGAACTGCTGATGGTTCTCCCGAAGCGCGAGCGACTGTGCCGACTGCACGAAACCGCGGGCGCGTTCGGTATAATTTTCGATTTTCATAACGTGGAACTCCCTAAGCCTATCCCGAACGCCCATGGCGGCGCGAGCGGAACATCCTCATTGGGGTTGAATGCACTGAAGGCGGTCCCAGCCGGGCACCGCCGAACTTGATTTAGGCAGCAGCCGGTTGTTGCGAAAGAGGTCTTCCGCTCAAATTCCTGGGGCAGATCGCGCGTGGGCGCCGCTTGATCGCCGTCAATAAACGGCGGGGGAGGCCGTCGGGGTCGACGTCGGCATGGCCGGACCAGCAACTGATAAATCAAGCTTGCCGGACGCTTAACGCATCCACTGCAATTTGGTGCGGTGGCCGGATGCTGGTCGCGGAGCGTCCTGACGCGCCGCGACCATGAGCTGATTGCGCGACCCCTTAGGAGTTGCCGTCACCATGCCCGCCGTGGCCATGGCCCGGCGTCGACGGCATGCTGCTCGGCGTCGACGGAGCCGCCGGCTTGGGCGGGGTATGCGAAGGCGCCGGTGACGGCGGGGTCGGTGCTGCCGGCCGCGGAGCAGCCGCGTGCGACGGGGCCGATGCCGGCGCGTGAGACGGTGCCGGGTGCGATGGTGCCGTATGCGACGGTGTCGTGTGCGACGGCATCGCCGGGCGCGGCGGGGCCGGCGGAGTTGACGGCATGGCCGGGCGCGGCGGAGGCGGTGCCATCGGCTTCGGTGCGGCGGCCACAGGCGGCGGTGCCATCGGCTTCGGCGCAGCGGCCGGCGGCGGCGTCATCGGCTTCGGTGCGGCGGCGGCCGGCGGCGTCATCGGCTTCGGCGGCGGTGGTGCTGCGGGCTTCGCCATCGGAGGCATGGCCGGCTTCGGCGCCATGGGCTTCGGTGCCATGGGCTTTGGCGCCATGGGCTTTGGCGCCATGGGCGGTGCGGACATCGGCTTTGCCACGGCGGCCGGTGCCTTCGCTTTTACCGGTGCCTTGGCCTTTGCCGGGGCCTTAGCTTTGGCGGGCGCCTTGGCGCGGGTGGCGGCCTTCTTGGCGACGGCCTTGCGCGCTGAGGATCGGGCTTTCTTGGCCGGCGCCTTACGGGCGGTGGCGCGCTTGGCAGTCTTCTTCGCCGACCGCTTCGCGACGGACTTCTTGGCGCGCTTAGCCACGACCTTCTTGGTCACCTTTGACTTCGCCTTCGCCTTTGTCTTCTTCGCCTTCTTTGCCTTTTTCGCCATGATCGACCTCCCGATCGTTGCGGCTAAGTTTCCGAATACACACCGGGGAATCAAACAAGACTAGCACAGGTCCTGGCTGAACCCTACTCGACCGCGGCGACCGACTTCTTCGGAACGCCTCTTGCCCTCAGCGCTCTCGGCGCTGATCCCCCGGTGGCCCACTCGATCAACTCGATCGGATGCACGACCGGAATGTTGGTGCCCGCTGCGATCTGAGTGATGCAGCCGATGTTGCCGGCTGCGATCAACTCGGGTGCGACTTTATCGATATTCGCGATTTTGCGCTCACGCAACCGATTTGCCAACTGTGACTGCAAGATGTTGTACGTTCCGGCGGAGCCGCAGCAGAGATGTCCCTCGGGGATATCCTTGACCACAAAGCCGGCGCGCAGCAGCAGGTCTTTCGGACCTGTAGTCACACGCTGGCCGTGCGCCAGCGAACAGGCGGCGTGATAGGCAACCTTTAAGGCTGGCCGCAGCTCGAACTTCAAATATCTGATTTCGTTCATAAATTCTGAAATATCGCGGACCAGGGCGGAGACCTTCGCGGCCTTTGCCGCGTACTTCTCGTCCTGGCGCAGCATGAAGCCATAATCCTTCATGGTTGTGCCGCAGCCGGACACCGTCGTCAGGATGGCATCGAGCCCGCCGTCATCGATTTCGCGCATCCAAACATCGATGTTCCGTTGCGCCGCGGCATGAGCCTCGTCCTTGCGGCCCATGTGGTGGACGATGGCGCCGCAGCAGCCTTCGTCCTTTGCCAGCACAACGTCGTAGCCGTGCTTGGTAAGGACCCGGATCGCGGCGTTGTTGATTTCCGGCGCGAGGACATTGGCAACGCATCCCGACAGCAGCGCCACGCGGCCGCGGCGCGGCTCCTGAGCCGGATAAACCTGCGGCTCCGGCGCACTGCCCCGCGGCAGGTGCGCGAGACGAATCATCGCGGCGAGTGGCCTGAGGCCAATCAGCGCAAGCAGCGGCGCAAACGGCTTTGCCAGCACTGCGGCACGCAGCGCCAGGCGGAACCTCTTCGGGCTCGTCATCACCCCGGCGAGCTGCGTGCGAATCAGCCGGTCGAAAAACGGACGGCGGTAGGTTTTTTCCACATGGGCGCGGGCGTGATCCACAAGATGCATGTAGTGGACGCCCGAAGGGCAGGTCGTCATGCAGCTCAGGCACGACAGGCAGCGGTCGATGTGCTTGACCACCTCCGGCCGCGCCGATTCGCCGCTCTCCAGCATCTCCTTCATGAGATAGATGCGTCCGCGCGGCGAATCATCTTCATCGCCAAGCAGCACATAGGTCGGGCAGGTCGCGGTGCAGAAGCCGCAATGGACGCAGGCGCGCAGAATTTGATTCGACGTCGCGATGTCGGCGTCGGCGAGTTGGGCGAGGGAGAACGACGTCTGCATGATCTAGACTCCCGCCCACATCCGGCCGGGATTGAGCACGCCGTTGGGATCGAAGCCCTGCTTGACCCGCCGGGTCAATGCGGCGAGCGCGCCCGTTTCGGGTGGAAAGACATCAACGGCTGCCCGCGCTGCGGCGGGTGCGCGCACCAGCAAGGCATGCCCTCCAATGGCTGCCACCGCGGCGTGAATTTCGGACGCGCTGCAGTCCGCCGTCACCGGCGGCGCGACCCAGATCAGGCCGCCGCCCCAATCGTAATACAATTGGGCGGCGGGCGAGATTTTCGCCACCACGTCGACGCCGTTGCTGGGTGCTGTCGAGATGCGCCACACCGGACGCTGGCCACATTCGCTGCCAACCCAGAACGGCTCGACGTCACGGATGGCGCGCCACAGCGCTTGCGATCTAGCACCCTCGAGGACTGCGAACGTTCCGTACGGCCGCACCGCGCGTTTCAACGTGTCGAGGCAATCGCCGAGCGATGCGGTGACACCTTCGATCCGAAATACGGTGGTCGACTGGGCTTCGGTCAGGCCGTCGAATCGTGGGGCAATGTAGTCCGGCAGGTGCGCAGCCGCCGAAACGCCGGTCGGCGAACCGAGGCCCGCGGCCATGGCGGCGGTCGCTGTCCGGTCATCCATGCCGAACGCGAGCAGGCTCGCCTCGGTCTCGGCGCGCGGCAGCACTTTGAGCGTGACTTCCGTCATCACGCCGAGGGTGCCGAACGAGCCCGCCATCAGCTTGCAGAGGTCGTAGCCGGTGACGTTCTTCACCACGCGTCCGCCGGTCTTGAAGGTCTCGCCATGCCCTGACACGACGAGGGCGCCGAGCAAATGGTCGCGGGCGGCGCCGGCCTTGATGCGGCGCGGCCCCGACAAATTGACTGCGATTGCCCCGCCGATGGTGCCGAGGCCGCGCTCGCGGCCGAACAGCGGCCCATGGTCCATGGGCTCGAACGCGAGTTCCTGGCCATTGGCCTCGATCATCGCGGTGATCTCGGCGAGCGGAGTCGCGGCCTTCGCCGACAGCACCAGCTCCTCAGGCTCGTAAAGCGTCACGCCGGTTAATCGTGCGAGCGCGAGGGCAGCGCCGGTCTGTGCCGGACGGCCAATCTCGCGCTTGGTGCCGTGGCCGATGATCTCGAGCGATTTGCCCTGCTCGAGCGCCCATAGCACGGCCGACACCACCTCATTGTGGTCGCGGGGCTTGAGGACGTCGGGCATGGCGTTTGACGGCTGTCGGATGAAGCGGAGTGTCAGAACCGTGGGATATCTGGGAACGGCAACGCGCCGCCGCTCACATGCATGCGGCCAAGCTCGGCGCAACGATGCAGCGTCGGGAACACCTTGCCGGGATTGAGCAGCCCCTCGGCATCGAACGCGCATTTGAGGCGTTGCTGCTGGGCGAGATCGGTCTCGGAGAACATCACGGGCATGAGGTCGCGCTTCTCGACGCCGACACCGTGCTCGCCGGTGAGGACGCCGCCGACCTCGACGCACAGCTTGAGAATGGCGGCGCCGAACGCCTCGGCGCGCTCGAGTTCGCCGGGCGCATTGGCGTCGTAGAGGATGAGCGGATGCAGATTGCCGTCGCCGGCGTGGAAAACGTTCGCGACCCGCAGCCCGTATCTGTGCGACATTTCCCGCATCCGTTGCAGCACATACGGCAGCATCGCGCGCGGAATGGTCCCGTCCATGCACAGGTAGTCAGGCGAAATGCGCCCCATGGCCGGAAACGCCGCCTTGCGGCCGGCCCAGAACAAAAGCCGCTCCTGCTCCGAATTCGAGGCGCGCAGCGTGGTGGCGCCGCAGTCCTTGCCGATTCGGGCGACACGGTCGACGAGGTCGTTGACCTCGGCACTCGGACCATCGAGCTCGACGATGAGGATCGCCTCCACGTCGAGAGGATAGCCGGCATGGACGAATTCTTCGACCGAATGGATCGCCGGACGGTCCATCATTTCGATGCCGCCCGGAATGATGCCGGACCCGATGATGCGGCCGACGCAGGCGCCGGCATCCTCGGAGCTCGAAAAGCCGATCAGCAATGCGCGCGCCGTTTCCGGTTTGCGCAGAATCCGCAGCGTCACCTCGGTGACGACGCCGAGCAGTCCTTCGGACCCCATGACGATACCGAGCAAGTCGTAGCCGCCGCTATCGAGATGGCGGCCGCCGAGCCGGATCACTTCGCCGGTGATGAGGATGATTTCGCAGCCGAGCACGTTGTTGGTGGTCACGCCGTATTTGAGGCAATGCACACCGCCGGAGTTTTCCGCGACATTGCCGCCGATGGTGCAGGCGATCTGGGATGATGGATCGGGGGCATAGTAAAACCCTGCGTGTTCGACCGCCTGGCTCACCGCAAGATTGGTGACGCCGGGCTCCACCACGACGACGCGATTGGCGAGATCGATCTCGCGAATGCGATTGAACTTGCTCATCCCGAGGAGAACGCCATCGCCGAGCGGCAGCGCTCCGCCGGACAGCGAGGTGCCCGCGCCGCGCGGCACCACCTTGACGCGCTGCTGATGGCAATAGCGCAGAACGCGGCAGACCTGGTCGGTGGTCTCCGGCAGCACCACGACCATCGGCAACTGGTGGTAGGCGGTCAGCCCGTCCGATTGGTAGGGCTTCATCTCGCGCTCGGTCGAGATCACGCCTTCGCCCGGAACGATTGCATTGAGCGCCCGAACGATCTGGCGGCGACGATTGAGCACGTCGGAGTCGAGGGCAGGCATCGCGACCGGCATCGAGGTTCTCCGCAAATCAGCTCCTATTTAGCGCGGCGGCAGGCCTCATGTCAGCGCGCCGCTTGCCCCTCCCGCAAAACATGACGGCAACGCAGGGCCGGCGATTGGCCGTTGACAGGCGGCCTCAAGAGCGCCATTCGAACCCCGCGCGGGCGCGCGTTCGCGGCGCCTGGGCATCGTCGGGCAAGGCGGTGCCGATACCAAGGAGGTTATAGATGAGACATCTTGCGTTGGTCGTCGTCGGGCTTGTTGTATCAACTGGATCGGCGCTCGCCCAGGACGTGGCGGCGGGCGAAACCGACTTCCGGCGGTGTGCGCCCTGTCATTCCATCGGTCCGGACGCCGCGAACAAAGTCGGCCCCGAGCTCAACGGTCTCGACGGACGCAAAGCCGGTACCGTCGACGGATTCAACTACAGCGACGCGAACAAGAATTCGGGCATTACCTGGAACGAGGCCGTGTTCAAGGAATACATCAAGGATCCGCGCGCCAAAGTGCCGGGAACCAAGATGATTTTCGCCGGCATCAAGAGCCAGAAGGACCTTGACGATCTGTGGGCCTACGTGTCGCAGTTCGACAAGGACGGCAACGTCAAGAAGAAGTAGGACTTAAGGCTTGCGGGGCGCGCGGTCGCCCCGCATCCCTCAGGTTGATACGGATCAATACCCCGCGAAGGAGGAAGCCCTATCGAGATGGCATTGCCAGAGGGCCTGCCGGCCAATCGGGAGAGCGGATCATGATCAAGGACCTGGTGGTGAATTTGGCCTTGGGGGACGACCGAGACGTCGCCGCCGAATACGCGGTCTCGATTGCCAGCACCTTTGAGGCACACGTCGCCGGCCTTGCCTTCGCCTACGATCCGGTCATCACGCCGACCGTCATGGACGGGCTGTCCGCCTCCTGGGTCGAAGCCCAGCGCGGCGAGAACCGCGGGGCCGCCGAGGCTGCGATCAACCGATTCGAAGAATTGGTCCGCCGCAACAGCCTGTCCGGCGGGCATCGGCTGATGGACGCGAGCATCGGTTCCGCGGCGGGCTTGTTCGGCCGCATCGCGCGCCGCTTCGACCTCTCCGTCGTGGCCCAGCCTGAGGAGGGCGAAACAGCGCCTGGAAGCCTGTTCATCGAGGCGGCGCTGTTCGAGTCGGGCCGGCCGGTCGTGGTCGTTCCCTATATCCAGAAGCAGGGCCTGTCGCTCAACCGGGTGCTGATCGCCTGGAATTCGAGCCGCAACGCCGCTCGCGCCATCGCCGATGCGATGCCGTTCCTCGTGCGCAGCAAGGCCGTCGAACTCGTCATGGTGGCTAATCGGGCTGGCGAGCCGGACGAAATTCCAGGCGTTGATTTCGGCGAGCACCTCGCGCGGCACGGCCTCAAGGTTGAGGTGAAGCGGCTCGTCGCGCCCGACGTAGATGTGACCAATACGATCCTATCCTATGCCGCCGACTGTTCGGCCGATTTCATCGTGATGGGCGGCTACGGGCACTCGCGGTTGCGCGAATTCGTCCTTGGCGGCGCCACGGCCGGAATCATCAGCTCGATGACGGTACCGGTGCTGATGGCGCACTGATCACCTGCCGCTCGGTCCCCGATCACTTCATCCCTGACTGATCACGAGCCCGCGCGCACGAGCGTCGACGACGCCGAGTGCGCGAAGGGCAAACAAGGTGACGGTCTGAGTGGCGTTGCGGGTGGCTTCAGGAGTGGCCTGAGCCGGCGCCAGCGGGCCGACCAGACTTTCCAGGACGGCGCCGATGACGGCGGCGGCGGCGAGGGCCGCATCCTGGTCGGGCAGGTGTCCGGCCGTGATTGCCGAGCGTATCAACGTCTCGAATTCGCTCGCGAGGCGCCGGCGCAGGGCGAGGCGCGCTGTATACCCTTCGGCTGTCTCCGCGAACATGGCCCAGGCGAGGCGCCGTTCGCGGAGCGCGCGGGTGGAAAAGCCCATGACGGCTGCGGCGAGCGCCGACAGCGGCCCCGGCGCGGACGTAGCAGCAGCGTGGAGCGCCGCGATTTCCTGATCGGCGACCGCGTCGATCACGGCTGCGACGAGGTCCTCCTTGGACGGGAAATAGCGGTAGACGGTGCCTGCCGCGATCCCCGCTCGCTCCGCGACCGGCACGATCTGCACCGCCCCAATACCCCCTTCCGCCGCCAGCGCGCGTGCCGCCGTGAGGATTGCGTCCTGCCGGGCGGCGAGGCGGGCAATCACGCGATCGGTGCGGCGATAGGCCATGGTCGATTCAGGAATCAGGGATCAGAAGATCAGGCATCAGGGATCAGGCATCAAGTGATTACGCATGCTCCCACAGCCGGCTCGATATCAGGACGCCTGGTCTCCCGATCTTGATCCCTGATGCCTGATTTCTGATCTCCTGATCCCTGTCAGCGGTGAGATTTGAGCGCGGTTTCGCGGAGCTTCGACAACGTCGTGGTCGCCGTGATGGCTTCGGGGTCGGTCTTGAGATGGATGATTGCCGGCAGCCGCGACGCCTGGGCGGCGCGGAATGCGGCCGGAAAGTCCGCGGTCTTCTCGACGGTAACGCCGAAGCCGCCGAAGGTGCGCGCATACGCCGCAAAATCCGGATTGCGCAGCGTGGTGGCGGAGATGCGGCCCGGATATTCGCGCTCCTGGTGCATGCGAATGGTGCCGTAGAGGCCGTTATCAGCGAGGACGACGATGATCGGGGCGTCGAACTGCACCGCGGTCGCAAAGTCCTGGCCGGTCATGAGGAAGTCGCCGTCCCCGGCGACCGCGACGACTGTGCGCTCTGGATAGAGCCGCTTGACCCCGATCGCGGCCGGCACGCCATAGCCCATCGAGCCGGCCATCGGGGCGAATTGCGTCGCGAACTTGCGGAAGCGATAGAAACGATGGACCCAGCCGGAAAAATTGCCGGCGCCGTTGCAGATCATCGCGTCGTCGGGGAGGTTCTCCCTGAGCCATACGATGATGGCGCCGAGATTGACGCCGCCAGGCACCTCGGTGGGCTCACCCGAAAAGGCGAGATACTCCTCGTGCGCGGCCTTGGTCGCAGCTTGCCATCGTGGCGTCGCCGGCGGTTCGAGCGCGGCCGCCGCGATTGCAAACGCCGCAGGCGTCGCATTGATCGCAAGGCTTGGCCGATAGACGCGTCCAAGCTCCTCGGTATCCGGGTGAACATGCACGAACGTCATCTGCGGCGTCGGGATGTCGAAGAGCTTGTAGCCCTGCGAGGGCATCTCGCTGAGCCGGCCGCCAAGGAGGACCACGAGATCGGCCGCCTTGACCCGCGCCAACAGCTTGGGGTTCGGGCCGATGCCGAGATCGCCGGCATAGCTCGGGTGGAGCGCGTGCATGAGGTGGGCGCGGCGGAACGACGTCGCGATCGGGACGCCGAACTTTTCGGCAAAGCGCGCAATCGCGGCGCAGCCTTCCTCCGTCCAACGGCTGCCGCCGAGCACGAACAGCGGGCGTTCGGCCTTCGCGAGCAGAGCCGCGAATGCATCCATCTCGGCACGGCCGGGCGTGGTCTCGACCGGCAGATAGGGCGGCGCGTCTGCGATGGCGACGCGCTCAGTGAGCATGTCCTCGGGGAGCGCGACCACGAC
Source organism: uncultured Alphaproteobacteria bacterium (assembly GCA_963787675.1). Classification (GTDB taxonomy): domain Bacteria; phylum Pseudomonadota; class Alphaproteobacteria; order Rhizobiales; family Xanthobacteraceae; genus JAJPKK01. The sequence goes on from CAWBDV010000007.1 coordinate 725,986, forward strand.
CGGCCCGGGTCGGCCGTTGGCCGCGACATGAAAGGCGCGCGACACGATTTCCGGCACCCGGTTGGGATCGTCGATCTCGGTCGCCCACTTGGCCATCGTCCCGAACACGGCGCGATAGTCGAGCTCCTGAAAGGCCTCGCGCTCGCGCATGTGACGCGCTACCTGGCCGACGAACACGATCAGCGGGCTCGAAATCCTGGCGCGCGATGTGAATGCCGGCCGACGCATTGGTCGCTCCTGGGCCGCGGGTGACGAAGCAGATGCCGGGCCGGCCGGTCGCTTTGCCGATGGCTTCGGCCATCATCGCAGCGCCGCTCTCGTGCCGGCACACCGTGACCGCGAGATCGCGGTCGTGGAATGCGTCGAGCACGGCAAGATAGCTCTCGCCCGGCACGCAGAACGCGTGGCGGACGCCGTGGACGATGAGCTGATCGACCAGCACCTCAGCGGCGGTGCGCATATTATTCGTGGACATTTTTGGAAGTTTCCCGACCTCGCCCGCACGTCGCGTGCCCAGGCCGGCTGTTATAGAGCGGAGCCGTCGACGGTGCCACCGCGAGCGGCGGATCGCCCGGCCGCGGGCGGCGTCACGTCGCGTGAGCGACCTGCGCTACACGTTCATCCAGGTGCGCACCTGTTCGACGAAGCGCTTTGCCGGCCCTTTGCGCAGGCCCTCGACAAAGAGCGGGTTGAGCCCGCCGCTGCTTTCGATCGAGATCGAATCCCAGATGAGCCCGCGGTTGTGGGTGACTTCGGCGAGATGCGACATCGGCAGGTGTTCGTCCTGCCGCTTCCACGGCGTGAGCCAGAACTCCACGTCGACAAGCGTGATGCCGAGCCGATCTGCGGACAGGTGGCTTGGAAACAAGAGCTTCGTGAAATGCCAGCGAAACAGCGCCCACACCCGGCTTGATTGAACCCGGATCGTCGGTCCGGCCGCCGCAGCCGGATCGGGCGGTTGACGCGACACGGATCAGCGCTTGGCGATGGCGGCGGGACGGGAATTCGGCTGCGACATCATCCCCTCGATCCGGTCGCGCTCCTGCTCGAAGGAGGTGAGCATCGTTCCTTCGAGCACGCGTCCGCGCGGCAGCTTGATGCGCATCGGGTCGACAAAGCGACCGTTGACCAGGATTTCGTAGTGCACATGTGCGCCGGTCGAAAGGCCGGTCGAGCCGACATAGCCGATCACCTGGCCCTGGCGCACTTTCGTGCCCGGCTCCATGCCGCGCGCGAAGGCAGTCATGTGGCCATAGGCGGTCTCGTAACCGTTGTTGTGCTTGATGCGTATGTACTTGCCGTAGCCCGATTCCCAGCCCGCCTTCTCGAGCACGCCGTTGCCCGAGGCATAGATCGGCGTTCCCATCGGCGCGGCCCAGTCAACGCCGGTGTGCATCTTGGTGTAGCCGAGGATCGGGTGACGGCGCGATCCGAAGCCCGACCGCATGATGCCGTCGTTGACCGGCTTGCGGACCAGGAACTTCTTCGCGCTCTTTCCAGTGTCGTCGTAGTAGTCGACGATGCCGTCGTCGGATGACAGGTAGCGGTAGAACTTCTTGCCTTCGCCGCCGACCGTCAGTGACGCATACAGCACTTCGGGATGGGAGCCGTCGTCCTCGCCGGCGTAGAGAACCTCGAGAGCATCGCCGGGCTTGGCCTTGCGCTGGAAATCGACGTCGTAGGAATAGACCCTTATCAGTTCGTCGATGACGTTACGCGGCACCTGGTTGCGCAGCGCCGTCTCGTAAATGCTCTGGTAGAGCCGCACCCCCGACCCATCATCGTCATCGTCTTCGTCTTCGGCCTGGGCAACCGAGGCGGTTTCGGCGCTTTGGACGTCGACGCTGACGTAGCCGCCCATGTCCGACAATGCCACGACCGCTTCGACCGAGGTCTCGCCGACGAGTACGACGCGGACCGGCTGCATCCGGGAATTGCCGCGCACCGGCGACAGCAGGACCCGCAGCTTCTGGCCGTCCCTCAGGTTGCCGTCGCGGGCGCGTGCGCCGAGGAGAGCGGCAATCGACTTGATCTCTTCCGGGGTCGCGCCGAGGTCGCGCAGGAGGGCGGCAAGGGTGTCGCCCCTCTTGATCGGTATGGTGCGCTCGTTGGCACTGCTGCCGCCGTTCGCCTGTGGCGCCGTCTTCGGCAGCATGGTGATGTTTTCGGGCACGATCCGCTCGAACGCGCCATAGAGATCGGCGGGCGGCTCGGCCGCATAGGCCATGCGGCCGGGATCGACGCTGGCGAGGGAGAATCGCGAGGGCGTTGCGCCGGTCCAGCCGGCGGCGTCGCGCACCCGGCTCATGACCTGGTCGAACGGCACCAACGCAGCGAGCCGCAAGCGCGGCATCGCGCCGCCAAGATCGCGGGTGACGAACGAGACTTCCGCGTCCGGCGCGGCATCGGGACGGCCTTCTTCGGCGGTCTCGGTATCATCGACCAGCATGCGCTGCGGATTGAAGCGCGGAATATTGGCGGAGATTTCCGTCACCGAGAGCGCGAGGTTGCTCGAGACCCGCACATAGGGCTTGACCCGCGGCACCTCGGTGTCGCCGCGCTTGAGCATGGCGGTGGTGCGGATGATGCGGCGTGCCGAATTGATTTCGGCGATCGGCGGCAGGCGGTCGCTCTTGCGGGCGACGGCGCGGTTGGCAGCGTTCCCGCGTTGCGCCGTCTCGAAGCGCTCCCAATTGGCGGCGAAGTGGGCCTGGCCGTCGAGCGAGCCAAAAACCGCGCCGCCCATGAGCGCGGCACCACAGAGACCGGTGAGAATCGTGCCGCTGAGCCAGCGGACCGAGACGCGGCGACGATCGAAATCGCTGCGCAAGCCACCATCGACGGACAACGGCGGTTCATTGCCGAGGTCGATTGTGATGCCTTTGGATTTAGAGGAATCGCGCGCTTTTGCGTGATCCACTCGTCCCCCCGTCCCTACCAAGCGGCCCTCGCGAACCGCTTGCCCCAGTCCCACCCCGAACGCGCAGATCGACTGCCTATCCGATCACCATCGTACCGATCAACTTCTTTGATCGCTACGAAATTCGATCGCTACGAAATTCCGACGCGCCACCTTCCCATGGCCACCTTCCCATGATGGAGCGCGCCGACGGATCAGTTGTCGACCTCGGACGTCCGAGGCATTGCGATTTTTGGGTCAGTCGCCCAACGAATCCGGACGTTGCGTCCGGTGTGTCTCCCCGATGCGCAAGGTGCTCGGAAAATTGTGGCTGGAGTGCGGCACTTGCGGCCGCACTGTTGGCATTGTCGCGCGGTGTTGCGGGGATGCGTCAGTCAATAGGGCGAGATGCGTCCGTCAACAGGATATGCACTAGCCCCGCGCGTGTCTGAGATCAGCTGTTAGCGCCGAAGACCGATGCGACGGAGGGCTAAACCCGACGGCTGGGAGGCCCGAAATCATCGACGCAGAGCTGACAGAAATCTGTCAAAAATTCTCTGAGCGACATGGTTGACAAGTTCGGAGGGCGCGGCCTATATACCGCTCACACGGCGCGCCGCCGCTCGGCGCGATGGCGCGCCCGCGAAGCTCCTCACTGATAGCGGTGAACTGCCTCCGACGGGTAGTCGGGGGCTCAGGCTTCGACGGCTCTCCGGTACCCCGGAGAGGGGGCATTCTGTTGCCCCGGGCTGTTTGACAGGTGAATCGGAAGAAAGAGAAACGTGGACGGCGGAGTCCTTGCGGGCCGCGTGTTCATGGGGCGCCTCTCAGGTCGGCAGCGTAGCAGTCGCCGGCTTTTGGGAAGCAATCCTCGTGCCATGCGGTCGGAAGAGACTTCGGCGGTACACGTTTCAGGTCAACACCAAGTCCATGCGGCGGCATTCGCGTGTCGTCGCGTCGGGTCAAGGTGGGACCTCGTCAAACGTTGTGATCAGCCGGAACAAGTTCTCTCCAAACTTGAGAGTTTGATCCTGGCTCAGAGCGAACGCTGGCGGCAGGCTTAACACATGCAAGTCGAGCGCTCGTAGCAATACGGGAGCGGCAGACGGGAGAGTAACACGTGGGAACGTACCCTTCGGTTCGGAATAACCCAGGGAAACTTGGACTAATACCGAATACGTCCGTAAGGAGAAAGATTTATCGCCGAGGGATCGGCCCGCGTCCGATTAGCTAGTTGGTGGGGTAATGGCCCACCAAGGCGACGATCGGTAGCTGGTCTGAGAGGATGATCAGCCTCACTGGGACTGAGACACGGCCCAGACTCCTACGGGAGGCAGCAGTGGGGAATATTGGACAATGGGCGCAAGCCTGATCCAGCCATGCCGCGTGGGTGATGAAGGCCTTAGGGTTGTAAAGCCCTTTCGGCGGGGAAGATAATGACGGTACCCGCAGAAGAAGCCCCGGCTAACTTCGTGCCAGCAGCCGCGGTAATACGAAGGGGGCTAGCGTTGCTCGGAATCACTGGGCGTAAAGCGCACGTAGGCGGGTCCTTAAGTCAGGGGTGAAATCCTGGAGCTCAACTCCAGAACTGCCCTTGATACTGAGGATCTCGAGTTCGGGAGAGGTGAGTGGAACTGCGAGTGTAGAGGTGAAATTCGTAGATATTCGCAAGAACACCAGTGGCGAAGGCGGCTCACTGGCCCGATACTGACGCTGAGGTGCGAAAGCGTGGGGAGCAAACAGGATTAGATACCCTGGTAGTCCACGCCGTAAACGATGGATGCTAGCCGTTGGCGGGTTTACCCGTCAGTGGCGCAGCTAACGCAATAAGCATCCCGCCTGGGGAGTACGGTCGCAAGATTAAAACTCAAAGGAATTGACGGGGGCCCGCACAAGCGGTGGAGCATGTGGTTCAATTCGAAGCAACGCGAAGAACCTTACCAGCCCTTGACATCCCGGTCGCGGGAACGAGAGATCGATCCCTTCAGTTCGGCTGGACCGGAGACAGGTGCTGCATGGCTGTCGTCAGCTCGTGTCGTGAGATGTTGGGTTAAGTCCCGCAACGAGCGCAACCCTCGCCCTTAGTTGCCATCATTTAGTTGGGCTCTCTAAGGGGACTGCCGGTGATAAGCCGCGAGGAAGGTGGGGATGACGTCAAGTCCTCATGGCCCTTACGGGCTGGGCTACACACGTGCTACAATGGCGGTGACAATGGGACGCAATGGGGCAACCCTGCGCAAATCTCAAAAAGCCGTCTCAGTTCGGATTGTGCTCTGCAACTCGAGCACATGAAGTTGGAATCGCTAGTAATCGTGGATCAGCACGCCACGGTGAATACGTTCCCGGGCCTTGTACACACCGCCCGTCACACCATGGGAGTTGGCTTTACCTGAAGACGGTGCGCTAACCGCAAGGAGGCAGCCGGCCACGGTAGGGTCAGTGACTGGGGTGAAGTCGTAACAAGGTAGCCGTAGGGGAACCTGCGGCTGGATCACCTCCTTTCTAAGGATGCTCGGAATTAGAGGTCAGAGATCAATCGTCAGGGATCAGAAATGATCGCTGACACGATCTCGCTCTTTCCCGGCGCTTAGGAACAACCTGGGACAGAAGTCGGCAGTGGTCCTTGTGATCACTGACAACTGATTTCTGATCCCTATATGCGGGACACCGCCGTCTACGCTTCTCTTTCTTCTTGGACGAGCCCAGGACAGGAATTGGTGGTCAGTACTCGGTAATCAGAGGGACACATGTTTCTGATTACTGATACCTGGCACGGGCTTGTAGCTCAGTTGGTTAGAGCGCGCGCTTGATAAGCGTGAGGTCGGAAGTTCAAGTCTTCCCAGGCCCACCAGTTTCAGGAGTATCAGGGGTCAGTCATCAGTAATCGGAGATGGGCACATTCCGATTACTGATCACTGATTTCAGACCTCTGACGGGGCCATAGCTCAGTTGGGAGAGCGCCTGCTTTGCAAGCAGGAGGTCGTCGGTTCGATCCCGTCTGGCTCCACCAGATCCGCTCGGGAACCTTATCTGATCAACATCTGATACGTGTTCCGCTGACCGCCGCGATGTGCGCGAAATGCGCACCGCCGGCTGTGCTCGTCCAGGATATTCGAAATTCGCGCACGCTCCGGCTCTTGTCGGGGCGTTCGCGTGTTGTTTGACATCGTGAAGAGGAGATCGCTCCGAGTCCGTCCCGACGAAAGCCAGGGCGGTTCGCACTCCCATGTATGCGCCTGCAGTGGCCGTCGCATCCGCAGATTTCGATCTGCGGATCGTAAGCCGCCGCAGTCCGTATGCATCAGCCGGCGCCGCCTGACCGCGCGTGCCGTTGGAACGATCTCGAAGCAAGCTGGTCTTTCCATTTCAGGAATCAGGGGTCAGTCATCAGTCATCAGAAATGATTGCCGATGGTCGGCCGTTCGATTCCGGAATGAAAGAATATATCGATGCTTGTCCAAGGAACGGAAAATCAGCCGTCAATAATCGGGCTTCCTGATTACTGATACCTGATTTCTGATCCCTGTGATGGGTATTGATAATGAGAACGATCAAGTGTCTTAAGGGCATTCGGTGGATGCCTTGGCGCTGAGAGGCGATGAAGGACGTACTACGC
>CAWBDV010000007.1:737500-1718137 GCA_963787675.1 uncultured Alphaproteobacteria bacterium
CCATGCCAGGACGAGGCAGCCCAGCGTGAGCCACGCGATGTCGCGGCGTCGCAAGCGACGCTCGAGCCGTGCGACCCATGCCGGATCGATGCGCTGCCCGAGATGCTGCGCGTGGACCCGATAGGCCGTGAGCATGGCCCGCACCTTGGCGGAATTGCCCTGCATGAAGAAGCGGCCGCGCCGCTTGAGCAGCAAGCGCGCGTAATAGCGCTCATGGGGGCCGCCCTTGCGCGCGGCGCTCGCGAGGAGGCCGTCATACCACTCCTCGGCAGCCATTCGCTCGTTCATCTTCTGAAAGAGCGCCGGGTCATTCGCGGCCGGGCCGTCGAGGCGGTTCCAGCCGAGCGACGTCGCGAGGTCGCGGAACGTCCGCCCTTCAAGTGTGGTGTCGTCGGCGACGACACCGAGCAGGCGGCGCAGCATGGCGGGAGTGCTGTCGATTGACAGGGCCCCGCTCGCCGCCGCGCGCTTGTACATCTCGGCGGCCTCGACGGCATCGCCTCGCCGCACCGCCGCGTCGAGCTCGTGGAGCATGTTGCGGTCGTGGGCTTCGTCCTCCGCCGTCAGCGGCGACACCCACTGCATGTCGTTTGCCGAAACATTCCGATCGAAGCCAGGTGCCGTCCGGACGACCTCATCGTGCTCGCTCGGGCGCTGAGGCGGACGCGGCGGCGCCGGCTGCGGCCGAACGGCCTCCGCGTCGAAAACTGGTCTCGCGTGCGGGCGGCCTTCCGTGCTGTGGCTCAAGGCCCATTCCAATGCCGAGCGCAAGCGGGCGAATGCGACCGGGTCGCGGTCGGGGTCGAGCGTCTTCAGGCGCGCCGCATAAGCGCGGCGGATCGTCTTTGGATCGTCGCTTGGAGCGATGCCCAATTCATCCCACATCGCCGTGTTACCTGACAGAAGGCCCTCGGTAATCGTAGGGCGCAATAAGCGAAGCGCATTGCGCCACAGGCCTCTCAGCGGCGCAATGCGCTTCGCTTATTGCGCCCTACGCACTTCTGATCGATCGAAGTCTCGCACGTCAGACGAAGAAATTCTGGTCGATCTCGTCGAGCAGGGCGTTGAGGGCCTTGCGGGCCTCATCGATCTCGTCCGGTTGCTGCCGCTCGATCGCCGCCGTCAGGACGCCGAGCGAATGACCGATTCGCGCCCGGGTGTCGCCGAGCCGCTCCTCGAACAGCCGCTCCGCCCGCGCGATGATCGCGCGGTTCTCCATGTCGTCGCGCGGATGCACTTTGAGCTTGGCGAGGACGGTCAGACGCTTCGCGATCTCCTCCGGCGTCATCACGCCCGGATTGCCCTCGATGACCAGCGTGGCGACCTTGCCGCTGCTGACCGTCGTCGCCTGGACCTCGAGAAGGCCGCTGGTGTCGAAGGTGAAGCGGACGTCGACGTCCTCCTTGCCGGCCGGACCCGGCGGCAGCTTGATCTTGAGCTCGCCGAGCGGAACGTTGTCCTTGACGAGGCGCGACTCGCCCTGGAACACGCGCAGCGCCATGACCTTCTGGTTGTCCTCGATGGTGCACACGATCTTCGAGCGGCTTACCGGGATCACCGTGTTGCGCTCGATGATCGGCATGAACTGGCCGCGCACCCGGCCGCTCACATCGCTGCCGTGCGTGTGCGTGGTCTCGATGCCGAGCGTGAATGGCGCGACATCGGTCATCACCATCTCTTCGAGGCCGGTGCCGCCAGAGACGAGGCCTGCACGCACCGCCGCGCCGCGCGCCACCACCTCCTCGGGGTTCACCTGATAGACCGGCAGACGCCGGAACAGCCGCGCGATCAGCCTGCGGAACGACGGCATCTGCGAAGCGCCGCCGGCGAGAATGATGCGCGTAAGTTGGTCGGGATCGACCCGCGCGTCGCGCAGCGCCCGCTCCATCGGCGCGCGCAGCCGCGCCAGCAGCGGCTCGCTCAGCTGATCGAACTGGTCGCGCGAGATCGTCCACTCGATCGGCTTGCCGTCGCGGACGACCAAGATGGTGGTGCGGTCCTGGTTGCTGAGCGCGCGCTTCGCAAGCTCGGCCTGGCGCCGCAGAGCGCCGACGATCGGGGCGTCGGCGGTCGGCAGACCGGCCGCCCCGCCGGGCCCCGCCATGAAGGCCGCGACGATGGCGTCGACGAAATCCTCACCGCCGAGCCGGCTGTCCCCCGCGGTCGCGCGCACCTCGACCACGCCCTCGAAGCGGTGCAGCAGCGACACGTCGAAGGTGCCGCCGCCGAGGTCGACGACGAGAATGAGCTCGTCCGGGTCGTCGGCATTGAGCCCGTAGGCGAGCGCCGCCGCGGTCGGCTCGGTCAACAGCCGTTCGACCTTGAGGCCAGCGAGCGTGCCCGCCGCCTTGGTGGCCTTGCGCTGGATATCGTTGAAGTAGGCCGGGACCGTGATGATGGCGTCTTCGACCGGCTCGCCGAGAAATGCCTCGGCGTCGGCCTTGAGCGAGCGCAGCACCAGCGCCGAAAGCTCCTCGGGCCGATAGCCTTTCTCGCCGACGAAGATCAGCCGGTCGGTGCCCATGTAGCGCTTGAAGGTCGCTGCCGTCAGCGCCGGATGCGTGACGAGGCGCTCGCGCGCGGCAAGGCCGACGAGGATCGAGCCGTCGTCGCCCACGCCGACAGCCGACGGGGTGAGCAAGTGGCCGAGAGAATTGGGAATGAGGGAGACCGCGCCGTCGCGCCAAACGCCGACCAGGCTGTTGGTCGTCCCGAGGTCGATGCCAACGATCATGGATTAAACTTCTGTAACCGGAGTCTTGTTGAACGGGCGGCACCGATCCGGCTTCGGCTGACCGCACCACGGGTTAGAACGATGATCTTTTAGAAAATTCGCTGGTCTCGACACTCGTTGGCAATTGGGTTTCGGACAAAGGCCGTTCGAACAAAGGGCATTCGAACAAAAGGCCGCGGTGTGCCGCAGCGAGTTTAGCAAGGAAGATGCCTCGCCTAGTCTCACGTAGTCACCAATTTTGGCCGAACCAAGCCGCAGGGTGGGCCGGCCCGGGGCGATGGCCGCCGCTATGAAGCGCCGATGAAGCGCTACGGAAACACCCGCGAATCATCTATGGCTCGAACGACCCGGGGATCGCATCGCACGGCGCCCTCGGCCCTCGGCCTGCGCCGTGCGCGATTCCGGGTTGCCGGAGGCAACGCTTGGGGGACGCCATGCAGCATGCAGAGCTCTCGGACCAGGAGCGCGACGCCATTGCGCGCGCGATGCAATACGGGTTCGAGCTGCAGAAGCGCGGCATCTACGACCAGGCTGCAGAGCTCTACGCCGGCGTGCTCAAGCTCGCCCCGCGTCACGCCGAAGCGCTGCATTATCTCGGCTGCGTGCGCAGCTTGCAGGGGCGGCTCGATGAAGCGCTGGCGTTGGTCACGAGTGCGCTGGAGATCAATTCCGGGCTCGCGCGCTTCCACATCAACTACACGTTCATGCTCAACGCCGCGGGAAGCCACGCCGAGGCGCTGGCCGCGACCGATCGGGCGCTCGCGCTCGAGCCCGAAAACGCCGATGCGCACTTCCATCGCGGCAATTCGCTTGTCGCGCTCGGCCGCGACGAGGAGGCGCTGGCCGCGTTCGAGCGCAGCCTCGCGCTGCAGCCAAACCACGTCGACGCTCTCGTCAATCGCGGCAATGCGCTCCTCAAGGCGCAGCGCAACGACGAGGCGATCGCGGCCTTCATGCGCGCCAACGAGCTTTCGCCCGGCCACGCCGGCATTCTCAACAATTGCGGCCAGGCCCTTGGCGCGGCCGGCCGCCACGGCGAAGCCGTCGAGTTCTTCGGTCGCTCCCTGATCAACGACCCGCACTACGTCGCGGCGAAAATCAACCGGACCAATTCGCTGATCGAACTCGGTCGGCCGGCCGACGCGCTCGCCGAGATCGATGCGGTGCTCGCCACAAGTCCCCACGACGTACGGGCGCTCAACCTGCGCGGCCTCGCGCTGACCTTGCTCGACCGCTACGAGGAGGCGCTCAAGGCCTTCGACGCGATCTTCGCCGTCGATCCCGACATGGCCATCGCCTACAACAACCGCGGCAATGCTCAGGCGGCGCTCGGCCGTTTTGCCGAGGCGCGGTCGAGCTTCCAGATCGCGGCCGAAATCGTGCCGACGCTTGCGACGGCGCGGACCAACGAAGCCCTCGCCTACATGGTCGCCGGCGATTTCGCGACCGGGCTGGCGAAATACGAAGCACGGCCGGGCAAGGATCGCCACGTTGACGTGCCGCTCTGGCTCGGCCGCGAGCCCATTGCCGACAAGACGCTGCTCATCCATTTCGAACAGGGCTTCGGCGACACGTTGCAGTTCGTACGCTATGCGAAGCTTGTTGCGGCGCGTGGCGCACGGGTCGTGGTCGAAGCGCAGGCGGCGTTGATGCCGGTGCTCGCGAGCGTGCCCGGCGTTGCCGTCGCCGTGGCGGCAGGCGAACCGCTGCCGCCGTGCGATCTGCGCTGTCCGATGCTGAGCCTGCCGCTTGCATTCGGGACGACGCTCGACACGGTGCCGGCGGAGGTCCCCTATCTCGCGGCGCCGGCGGAGCGGCTTGCGCCATGGCGGGCGCGGTTCGCCGGCGATGGCAAGCGGCGGATCGGCCTCGTGTGGGCCGGCAATCCCAAGCACAAGAACGATCGCAACCGCTCGATCGCGCCGGAGCGGCTGGCGCCGCTCTTCGCGGTGCCCGGCGTGCAATGGATCGCACTCCAGCCTGACCCTTCGCCGCGCGACCGCGCCTGGCTCGCCGGGCGGGCGGAGATCCAGAATGTCGGCGAAGCCGTCGCCGATTTCGGCGATACCGCGGCAGTGATGGCGGCGCTTGATCTCGTGCTCTCGGTCGATACCGCGGCCGTGCACCTTGCCGGCGCGCTGGCGCGGCCAATCTGGATCATGCTGCCGTTTGCGCCCGACTGGCGCTGGCTGATGGGGCGAAGCGACAGCCCTTGGTATCCGACCGCGCGCCTGTTCCGCCAGCCGGGGCCGGGCGACTGGGACGCCGTCGTGGCGGAGGTCGCCGCCGCGCTTGCGGCGTAGCGCGCAGGGGCGCGGCCCCTTACTCGCCGTGGTGGGCGCGATGTTGCATGAGCGCCCCGATGCGCTGACGAAACGCCTTCGGGGTCTCGGCAAACAAGCGCCCGATGAGACGTTTGGCGGCCTTCACGTGGGCGGCCTGGCGCTCGGCGATCAGCGGAGCAAGACGGGAGCGCCATGGCGCGAGCGGCCCGTGCGGCTCGGTCAGGTGCGCCAGCAGGACGAGATCGTGATGGGAGCCGAGCCGGTCGCGCAGACGTTGCTCTTCGGCGATCCACAGACGGATCAGCTTCGGCCAGACCCCATCGATGAGTTCCATCTGATAACGGTGCTCGACCACCCGCTGGCGGAGCCGGTGCAACGCTTCGGGCGTCGCCGTCGACCAGTCCGGCGGGATCGCGTCGCGAACGCGGCGATAGGTGTCGGTCAGCCGTTTGGTCGCCGTCTGGATATCGAACTGGTCGAGCGGCCAGGTCGACAGGACGGTGTCGGCGTGGCCCAGCGCGCCCCCGATCTGCTGCTTGAGCACCGGGGTCAGGCTTGCCGCTTCGGCCCCCGCGCCAAGCGCGGTGAGCCGGCTGCTGATGGTCGCGCGGGTTCGCGCCGACAGCGTCTCATCGCCGAGATCGGCCAGCGCCTCGAGCGCCGCCCGGCTGTCGCGGGCGGTCGCGATGCGGCGCGCAAGTTCCCGCGCCTCGATCCGCAGGACCTCGGCCTGCTCGCCCACGACCGGAGCGACGAGGCGCAGGATGGCGCGCCAGCGCTTGAAGGTCTTGCGCAGCTCGTGGACCGCCGTCTCGTCGGTCATATCGGCCGCCTCGAGCGGTTTGCGGCCGCTTTCGAGGATGTCGTGCAGCAGGGCCGTCAGCGCGCGCGAGGCGAGGTCCGGCGAGGAGTCGGGGTTGCGAGCCATGCTGCCCTACGGGGAGGAATCGACGCGACATTATGCCAGTTTTCCAAGCAGCGGTCTTCACATCCGGCCGCATCATTGCTACATAGGCGCCAGCACGGGTTAGCCCGCGCGTTGGTTTATCGCGGGGTGGAGCAGCCCGGTAGCTCGTCAGGCTCATAACCTGAAGGTCATAGGTTCAAATCCTATCCCCGCAACCAAACTTTGATCGCAAGATCATGGACATAGGCCGCCTCGGCGGCCTTTTTCATTTCTTACAAGGCCTTCCCAACGCTTACGAAGACAAAGCGCCTATTTACAAGCGTTTAGAGGCTCTCCGCGCTCGATGACGAAGCGTCGGCAAAAATTCCACGGCACAAAACTGGCACAAAGCGGCACAAAATTCTGAGGTGCCGAACTCGTTTGTTCAGGTGCCAAGTCCCGCCATAGAATCCAAACAGGACGCGTCCTTCGCGACTGCTTGGTCCCGCAAGAAGCTACGTTAAGATCGAAGCGGAGCACCGAGAGGCCCTGGCACTCAGCGTCTCGTTAGGATCGCCAACTTCAAAATTTCAGACATTGAACATTGAACGAATAAGCTGGTGTTCGTCCGGAAGGTTCCGCCGCAGGATATAGTCGTTGAGAATCCTGCCGACGATCCTCCCTTTCCCCATCAGCCCGTGCAACGAATGTCCATCCCAATCGGCGGAAAGCAACGCAGATTGCACGCTTACCGCGACGCGGGCCCCATGCTTTTCGACCAGCAGCGGAACAGCTTCGCCTTGAACACTCCCCATGGGGGTGCACCGAAACCCGTCAAGTTCCAACAGGCGTGCAAGTCCTTCAAGATTTGCGGCTTGCGCCGCAAGCGAAGCCTCCGCTGGAATCTTGCCTGACATCGCGTAACGCAGCAACTGCGCGCCGACAAACCGGTCCAGACGGTCGCGCAGGTGTTGATTGTGATAGTGGCACAGACAGCTCTCGCAGGACCGCTCGCAATGTGCTGGGCAATTGTCCAAAAGGTCCAGAACGTCGCGCAGAATATCGTTTAAATGCCGGCCGGCTAGCTCGGCATACCCGGCGCCCCCCGATAACGTGTCGTACAGATAAATATCCAGAAACAACTGTCCGTCCGCATTTCCAGACGGCACAATGCGGAATCCGGCTCCGAATTCAGAGGGGTCGAGGTCCAATTGCGGATGACGGCTTGCCGCCAGCCGAAGCGCCTCGGCAATCGATATAGAGCGCGTCCTCAAGAGCCCTCAGCACGACTAGGTTATTAGTGTCCGTCGCCAAAGGCGGCTGCACCGTCATCCGCATCAACAAAAGATCAGTCGCAAAAACGTAGCCCAGGTACACATTATGGAACACGCCGTTGCATAGCTTGGACGGCTTCGGCTGATTAAATGCGAATTCGATCTCATAAGGCCGCTGATGAGCGCCAGCGATCGGCTCCTCCGTACTGGCCTTGCCACATTTGTCGCATATCCAGAAACCTTGATGGACGTCGTTCAGAATTTGGCCCTTGTTCGCAGTGACAAGTTTTCGATCTGTGGTAACCGCAAAAGCGAGCCGCGCGCCGACAGGCTGAAGCTCGGGAAGATCGTTTGTTCCGATCGGCACTGGAAACTGTGCGCCCGTTGCGTAGGTTATGTCCTGCTCCCTATCGTCTTCGGATAGCGCTCTTCCGTTTTCCGGGGTGAAAACCTGCGGGACAATCATTCGCGTGGCTTGCAAAGCGCCGCTGCACACTGGGCAATTCGTCCGTGTGCTGTCGCTATCCTCAAGATCCCGGACAAAGCTGCAACTATCACAATGTACGAGATCCGATACTTCGGCGAACAGAGGCGCGGCCCTGTCGTGGACAGTGGGAAGCACATTGGCCACCACACCGCCGGACCGATACGTTGCCTTGTTGATGACAATCAATCTGCCCGGCGCATATTCGCTCAGCGCCTTGTTAATGCCCTGCTGCGGCCGCTCGACGATTCGCATCTTCCATTGCTGGGAGCCCTCAACCCGTGTTAGGCGCTCCACCAGAAAACTCGTCAGGTCAGTTGGAAACGCGTAGCTCGGAAGCATCCCCCGACCAAACAGAAATTCAAGCAGTTCCTCATCACCAAGCGCATTACGGTCATCATCATCGTCCTCGTCGTCGACTGGCACCCCGGCCGGTCCAAGTTTCTGCATGACCGAATGCAGTTCCCCGATCAATTCATGAGCCTTTTGTCCGATCCACACGTCCAGCGACATTGGCGCGGTTCGCAACGACGTGGGTAGCCACGATCTAATTTGTTCGCGGAGCGATCCGTTTGATGCAATCACATTTTGTTCAACCCACAGCTTAAACGCCTCAAACGACGGCCCAGATTGCCCGTCTCCGAAGAAGAAGTCCTTGGCCTTTCCGAGCGCGCGGAAGAGGGCTGAAGTCGACCCGCCGACGGGAATGTCGTGCTCATCCATGTAGCGGTGAAAAAACGTTTGTAGGAGAAACGAGGTGATGTGCCTTCGCGCAATCTTCGGATTATCGATCTTAATTTCCGGGTTCCTGGGCGGTCCGGCGACGATGTCTTGGGGCAAATTGTAATAGAAGCTGTCGTGGGGTCCATTTTGCGCGTAAGTGAGAACGGTTGACACGGAGGAGCCGCGGCGACCTGCGCGGCCAGCACGTTGCTGATAGTTTTCGCGTTGCGGTGGCACGTTGCGAAGGCCCACAGCAACCAGCGAACCGATATCGACGCCCACCTCCATCGTAGTTGTACAGCTCAAGACATCGATGGGTCGGTCTCTTTGGTCGATCGAAATATCACGGAAGCGGAGTTCAAATTTCTCGGTTGTTGCATGCACCCGAGTGTTATCCCGGTTGGATAGCTGTGCCGTATGCTCTTCAACCGAGATGCTGCGCAGCTTGGGCCTCGCCTCCAAGGCTGCCCTGACTGGCTCGCGCCAAAAGCCCTTGCGCGATCGGATGTATTCGCTATCGGACGGCGTGAGCGTGTCGAGCAATTCCGATGCGCACGATATGCAGCGGTTTCGGATCGGCAGAGGCATCAATTGGGTGCACTCGCGGCACTGATACCACGGCGCTTCCAAGTCGATATGGATGCGAAGTTTGGAGAGGTCAAGGAAATAGGCGCCACCGTCGCTGCGAAGGGCAAGTTCGTTCGCGAGCGCGCCTTCCACCGTCGCGACCGTCTCTGCCGCGATGCCTAAAATCATCGGAAGTCGTGCGCGTAGCGAGCGTTCAAAACGACCGTCGCTGCCCCATGAATTCGACCAATACCCGGCGGCGAGCGAGCGGATCGCGGGCGGAATTTCGCGATCGAGAGCGAATCGGTCACACAACTCCCAAATCCATGCTGCTGCGAGCTGATTAATGTCTGGATCAGAAAGGGCCGGCACGGCGGCGCGAAGTGCGGCCAGAAGCTTCTGCTCGGTCCGTTGGATCGGAAGAACGACGCCGACGGAAGTCCCCGCCAAGGAATAGTACCGGCCGCACAACTGCCGCAGCAGCGCAATCTTATAACGTGACGGGCTGTCCGCTGGAGAGAAGTCATTTAGTAAGTCCTGAAGGTTGTCTCCTTCATGATCCTTCTCAAGCCGCTCGATCTCATTGTCGATACGTCTTGCATCGTTGACGTCGAATATGGGGAGATTGAAATCCCTAAGGACGGTCAGCACCGCAATATAGAGATGGGTCGTCGGGCGCGGTTCCCGGCCAATTCGAGACAGGCGCGCTGTCGCGACCGCGAGCACCTGACGAAAGATATCCTGCTCGACCTCGCGCGGAATATCGCGCGCAAGACGAGCCGCCTTTTGACGCCCATCGGAGAACAGGAGAACCTTCCGTCCTCCATTGGGGAACTCACGGGTTTCGGCTCTCACGGCAGGCTGTGAGTCGAGTTGAGTCTTAACAAGATTTGCAAACGGCGCTTCGCCCTTGGTGGCATGGTCCATGATGCTGGAGCGGTTTTCGCGCACCGTATTCGCACGGCACACCGGGCACGTCGAAAATCTGGCGGCTCTCCCCCATTCAGCACCACCGCCGGGAAGGTAGACCTGCCGAAAGCCGGTGGCGTCCGCTGGAGTCTGATAGAGAAGCCGCCCACTTCTAATGTCCAGCCAAGCAGTGGTGCACTGGTCGGTTTCGTCCCTATGGGGATCTCCCTCGACCAAAAGTTCTACCTCAAGCAGCGGCGCTTGATGTCCTTCACGCAATGGCCCCGACGGGAGGTGCCACAGGAAGTCGCCGTGCGGACCATCCATATAGCCGCGTAAAAACGCGGTGCCGCATTCTCGATGCGTAGCAAGCTCGTACACACGCCCTCCGCAAGCGCAACGCTCGCGCGCATGTGTATGGAGCCGTCCCAGCATCGGTTTGGGATGACGCTCCCGAACGTGCTCGCATCGCGGATTTGCACACGCGAAGAGAGCCGGGAGTCCACGGAAAAACATATGCAACCGGGTAGGAAGAAGCACCCGTTTATCGTGCTGGCGCTTCGCAAATGTTGCGAGAGCCAAGAGCGCGGCTGTCGCTCGCTCCGCGAATGGGGTGTCGCCGAAAAGACGGCTTTGCAACTCCTCCAGGGGAATGGCGGTCCCGGACACGGACTGAATCAAAAGTTCTAACGGGCCAAACCCCGTAAGTTTTTCGAATAGAAAGTCAGCAAGATCAATACTCTCGGACGGCAGCTTCCAGCCGAGCGCCTGACAGAGACCGCTGACGGCCAGCCGGGCTGTTGTTGGGTCCGTTGCGTATTTTTCGAAAGCTGAAAGGTCGAACGCATGAAGGGCTTGCGCCTCAGTGGCACTTCCAGCTTTTTCTCCTCCCCGTACCTCTCTTGTGCCGCGAACCACCTCAAATGATCGGGTCGAATCGTCCGGAAGACCGGTCAGATCGCGTCCGAACTGGGTAACTGCTCGGGTCGCTTCGTCGCCGCTTCCGAGGCTGGCGCTAGTCAAAATAAACCGGACGCGGTTTCGCGGCACATCTAGCCGGGATAGCAACCGTCGAAGCAACAGTGCGACCTCCGCACCCCCCGCGCCTCGATACATATGGGCTTCATCAAGAACGAGAATGAGTTCGTTCGCCGGAGCCGCGCGAAGCCAATCGCGAGTCTGCTGGAATATTGGCCGCTCGATGGGCCGCATAAGCATATATTCGAGCATCGAGTAGTTGGTGATGAGTATTTCCGGGCAGCGAACCTGCGTTTCGTGGCGCGTCATCAATTCGCGGTCGCCGACTTGAGTCAGTAAGCGTCTCTCCCAGTGCCGATAGCGGCTCGTTCGCCCAGCGGCGCTTGTCTTCGTCTCCTCGAATGACTTACCAAAGAAGGCTGCCAGGTCCTTCTCCGGCAATTGGCCGATAGCACGGAGCCGCGCTTCCTTTGCGGGGTCGGCCAAAATCGGCAAATAAAAGTCTTCGAACAAAGGCTCGATGCGCTCGGTGTCTCGCTTCGCCGTCCGGGGCCCGGGGTAGGCTGTCCGGCCCGTGTAGCTTGCAAAGCGCACTGGCAATTCACGGCCACCCGATATCAGCGCAGATGCGCGCCCGCTGCCGAATAATCGCCGGATGCGCGAGAGTTGATCGTTGACCAGCGCGTTCATTGGATAAAGCAAGAGTGCGCGCACGCCCGGCATAGCCGCGCACTGCGGTCTGGCGTTCGCTTCGATCGCCAACTGCCCTATAATGGGCATCAAAAAGCTCTCGGTCTTTCCCGAACCTGTGCCGGTCGCAACAATCAGATCTCTCTGACGCGCAAAGAACGCCTCAAGCGAAGTCGTCTGATGAACGTACGGCCTGGCAAAGATGCCGACGTCCAATTCTGACAGGCGGGAAAGCACATTCTTCGCCGGCGATGGAATTGAAAGCTGTGCATATGGCCTATCCAATTCATAGACTGGCGTTGATTCCACAAAAGGCCTCTGACTGACGGCTCCAGGTTCCTCGAGGAGGCGCCGCCTTTCCCGTATTAGGCTTTCGTTGCGTATGTGGTATTGGGCCTCGATATAAGAGCGCAGGCTTTCCGTCAATCGAAGGGACGTTGTGTGAACGCCGTAATCTGCCACCCAGGTGTCCTGCGTCATGAGAAATTCCGTGGCCTGATGGATGGGGAAATCGACAAGCGACGAAGCGCGTGCAGGACAATTGGCAGGGCGTCCAAATGAAAGACGAGCCTGTCAGGCAATTCTGAGACGGTCCGGTCTTCCCACCCCAGCGCGTAAAGGCGTTCCTCTGGTTGCGGAAGTGCCAATGGCCGGTCAATCGTGAAGGTCTGCCCGGCATGCACGATGGATAGTTCACGCGGCGTTTTTAAAAGGTTATCAAGGCCGAACCTGAGCCTGAGAGTCAGTTCACGCTTTATCGAAACACAACGGCGCAGCGAGGGAACACCGTCTCTGAACTCGAAGTGCGCGAGATACTGCGGCGTATCATAGCTTCTCGCGTAGCGCCCTTGAGGCTGACAAAGCCGCAAGCCGTCCAGCGAGCGGCCGACCTGCGCGGCGGCGACCCATCGGCCCGTCCGCCGTTGGCTCCGCAGGACGTCGGGGGCGTAAATTTCAAGCTGTTCGGCAGACACGTCTTGCATCACCTCCATGCGTGCTTCGTGTGCGGCGAGAATTCGCGCGGTCCACTCTGCCAATGGCGGCATCTCGCCAAGCCACATATCGATGGATTGGGCGATTTCACCGCTGTCGTGCGCCCGAATCGCCTGCTTGTCCAGGAAACGAGTTGCACCAGCGCAGATGACCTTGGCTCCTGTAATCTGGCTAGCGGCCGGGACGGGAGCGGTCCCAACAAGCAGGCAGCTTTCAGCATTTTCCGGCGCGACGATCCGCAGCGGCGTGGCAATCCATTGCCCTCGTCCCGTATCGACGACGTCGCCAAGGGTCTCCATGCGCCGCAAGGTGGCGGAGCAAATATCGGGCGCATCCGATCGTCCGTCTGCTGTGGTGATACCGTAGGCATCCTGGGGCCACATAAGCTCGACCACTCGGCGCGTGCTCTTCATCAACCGGGTCGTATGAATGGTCCGGGGCGCACTCGCATCCTTCTGCGGAAGCGACGTGCCGTAAATCATCGCGCGCAGGTGCTCGGCGACAGTCGCTCCTATCAGGGCCGACCGATCGGTCACGCAGCACCACAAACGAGCAAGGCTGGTTTCAATGTTGTTGGCGCTGCGCTCCGTGACCGAAATCATGATGCCCCGTCCGATTGGTCATCATCGCGCAATTCAGCCTCTAACATGGAGGCGAGACGCTGGTCCAAAGCTGTTCCGTTGCATTTCCCTCCATCCAATTCAGAGTCGATCTGGTCCTTGGAGAAATTAAGGGAACGCCAATAAGGCAGGAGCCATCCATAGGCGAGCGACTGAAGAGGTGTGACGTCTTTTTGGTCGGAGCGGATCACATGCAACGCTTGGTACGCACGCGCAATCATGCGCTCGACGGTGGGATTTCTTTTCCTGAGGAACAGCCGTGCGAGCCGGATTGCTTCTTCCGTATTTGTATCCATCGACCGTAGATAGGCCTGAATCGCGTGATCGGCTTCGATCGGCAGACTGCTTCCCTCCGGTTCCGCTTCGGCACGCTGGTTCGTGCGCCAGTCCAGATAATCCAAGTCGAAAACCGGCCCGAGTTCAAAATAGATTGGTTCGATGGGAAGCGACGCTATCCCTCCCGTAATCGTCGCGAATATGGCCAATCGCGCGCTGCGCGCTTCGGGCGCTCCGGTAGGGGGATCAACGCAATCCGAAAGGACCTCTTTGGTAAC
Organism: uncultured Alphaproteobacteria bacterium; assembly: GCA_963787675.1. Lineage (GTDB taxonomy): Bacteria > Pseudomonadota > Alphaproteobacteria > Rhizobiales > Xanthobacteraceae > JAJPKK01. Next base: position 751,198 of record CAWBDV010000007.1, read on the forward strand.
GTCCAGGGCAGTTCGATTGATGCCCTCGATTGCGAGTGCGCCAACGGATTTTGTGTGCCTCACTCGCGCCGCTTCGATACATAAGCGTAGTTCTTCACCGTCTTGTACGCCGATTGGGATGGCCAGCCTGGCGCTTGCTGGTCCGCCGATAGCTCGTGCAAGCCCTCGCGCTACGCGTGTCGCAAAAGCACCTTTGAGGAAAACGGCTTGCCCGCTGACGACCGCCGCTACGCTGCGGCGGTGCCCCTGCGGGGCAGCCTTTGAACGCGCCGCTCAGGCGCGCGGGCCTTATTCCCCCACGAAGCCGCGATGGTGCAGCTTCCGTTTCAATCGAAAGGACATCCCATGAGCAAGACCACCAATCCTCCGAGCCACCGCGTTTACGCCGTGACCAAAGAGGGCAAGCAAAGCTACTGGCGAGCCATAGGCGCTTGCTGGAGCCACGGCGACGGCCAGGGCTTTAACCTGAAGCTCGACTATCTCCCGCTCAACGGCGCCGAGATCGTCATCCGCAAACCGAAGGCCGAGACCGACGAAGCCGACGCTCCGGCGGACGCCGCCTAGCCATCCGGGCCGCTCCGCAAGGGGCGGCCCTTTCACTTTCATCACCAAAGGAGATTTCAGCCATGACGACTTACACAGCCTACTTCCGCACCGACGCCGAGTTTGCGACGCACGACATCGAGGCAGATACGCCCGAGCAGGCGCTCGCCATCGCCCGGCAGCTTTATGACGTCGATCCGCTAGACCTGACGTTCGAGTCCTATGATGGCGGCATGCCCGTCAACGAAATCGCCATATGCGATGAAGATGGCGAGGAGCTTTCTGCCTGGCTCGACCACGACATGCGCTTGCGTCTCGCCGCCAGTGACTTGCTGGAAGCCGCCGAATTGGTAGTTGCCAACTGGGAACGCGGCGACCTCGCCTGGGCGGTGCGCGAATTGGATTCGGCGATTGCCAAGGCGAAGGGCGGTGCCGCATGAGCGCGCGCCGGTGAAGCTGGCGTTCGCAAGCGGACCCCATTCTTCGCAAAAGTCTACAAGGCATTCCGCACCCTCGTCTCGACGGGCCCGTTATGCTGCCGGCATGCGCACGCATGTTCGGCTTCCTCGCCCGCAAAGACGCGTCCAGTTCACGCGTCAGCTTCCCCGGCGTGTCGCGCCTGCGTACAGGATTGTTCGCCGTGAGCTTGCGATCCCGAAGCGGAGCATTTCGCGACCACCGCTCGCTCCCCTCGCTTGGACCGGCTTCCAGCCCGATCCTTATGTCGATTACGGCCGGTTTCTCACGCCTGAAGGCGGCATCCTCATCGCCTATAAGGATCTCGATACGCGTCTGAGGCACATGGTATGGCGCGTGCTTGCATGGACCGCCGCGAGCGGCTTCGACGCCTGGGTGTTGCTCTACCATTCGCCGGTCCAAAGCATCTGGATCAACGGTCTTTGCCTGCTGCTCGCGGCGGCAATCAATCTCTTCATCGTCTGGAAGGCGGTCGAGGTCTATCGCAAGATCGAGATACGGCCCGATTGCCTGATCCTCGAGGGCCGGGAAGTTTTCTGGCTGGGGATGATGGAAGAATGGCCTTCCTTTCAGCCGGATGAGGAAGGCAATCTGGTCCTGCGCGGTACCTATGGCACGCGTCTCGTCGAATATCTGACGGTGCACCGGTTCGATGAAGAGGACCGGATGCCCGAGGTCTTCGCCAATCATCTGCAGCAGGCGATGCAGCAGCTCTGGGGGACCGCGCTCGCTACCGGCGCGGCCTCCCATGGCTCACGCGCGGGGTAACTCGAGCAATTGAGAAGGCCTGAAATGGGCGCTCGCACCGCGCAGGGCGAGAGTGCGGATGGTCGCGACGTCCTCATGCTCCAGGCGTACCGCTGCCGCCGGAGGCTCGCCCTCCATCATCAGCAATTGCGTGAAGCGCTGGCGCGAAAAAGCCGTGCGCAATTCAAAAGGCTCCGCCAGCCGTTCGATGCGCCGTGTGATGTAATCGAGCGTGCGCTGATCGCCGTTGGCGAAGCATTGGATCAGCCCCGCGTTGCCTAAGAAGGTCTCCCAGCTAGTAGTGTAATATCGTTGCAGCTGAGTCGTATCCTGCAGCACGGCCCACAATTTGACGCCAAAGCCCGGAAAGTAGGCGGCGGCTCGCTCCATGATCTCCATGTGCCCGAGCGTCGCGAATTCCTCCATCATGAACAGAATCGGCGGCCGGTCGCGCGGATAGGTGCCCATTTTTTCCAGCACCGTGCAGGCCAACTGCACGATGAGGCGCAGCCAGCGGTAATGGCTTTCCATGCGCCCGACCGGCAGGCACAGATAAATCGTGGTCGGCCGGTCGCTGCGCAACTCGGCCAGACGAAAATCCGATCGGCGTGAAATCTCCCGCACCGGCAGGCTATCGAGAAAATCCGTCTGCGCCGCCGCCGTCGAAAATATGCTGCCGCGCTCGGTCTGCGGCGTGCCAAGGAAACGGTTGCCGATCGCGGCGAGAATGCCGCCGAACCGGTCTCCCGCCCTAGTCATGGCGCGCAGAAGCGTTTGAACGGCAGCCTTGTTCTCATCGTAGAATTGCTCGTCGAGCGGATCGTCCTGCGCGGCTCGCGCGGCAGCGACCGCCTTGAGCAGGCGTGGGTGGGTGAGGGAAAGCAGCTGGCGGACGGTGACAAGATTCCGCTCGCTCTCCGGCAGCATCAGCGTCAGCAGGATGATGCCCTGCAGGAGCGTCCGCGCGTTGTCATTCCAGTGCCGTGAGCGCGCATCGCCATCGTCGACGATGAGGGCCTGGGTGATGGACGCCACATCGTCGATGATGGTCGGGCTGTCGGGAAAGAGCTCGCCAAGCGCGTTGAAGCATGCGCTGGGCTCGCCTGATTGCCCGAAGGGATCGAGCACATAGACATTGTTCAGCAGTGCCCGCCGCAAACGCGCCGTCCGTGCCAGTTCGCCCTTCGGGTCAAGCACCAGCATCGACCCCGGATAGAGATACAGGTTGGGCTCCAGAATGGTCGACGTCTTGCCTGCACGCGCACCCGCGATCGTGACCATGGGCCGGTCATCGAGATGCCCGAGAAACCGTCCTGCGAACTTACCGAGGATGATCTGACCCGGCACATAGGCGTGTTCCATTAGCTGGTGCGGCGGCATCCAGTAGTTGACGCGGGGACGCTCGGGCGTAAAGCGCGGCAGCAGGACGCCGCGCGGCAAGGCCGTCTCGTAAAGCTCGCGGCTACGCGCATCAAGCATGGGCAAACCCACATGCTGCTGCGTGTTCGACAGCGCGAACGGCGAAGCCCATTTCTCGCGCTCGGATGGCCAAGCCTGATGGCGGCGTCCCAAAGCAGAGACCCAATTCATCAGCCCTGATGCCACACATTTGATCCGGCTTTCAGCGTCATTCAAATTGTGCCGCAAACAATTCGGCCTCATTCAGCAACTCCGACTGTTCTTCGACATCTGCACAGCAGCGCCGCGCGCGCCTGTGAAGAAAACAAGGGCTGCCGATTGCGAGGATGAGAATGCGAGGAGGAGAATCCGCGAGGTGACTGGGCTGGCGGCAGGAGATTGGTCTGCAACGTCCGTCGAGCTCGGCGAAGCAACAGGAGACGGCATCACGGCCGTTCCGGAAGGCCGATGACTGCGCGCTCACGGCGATCGCGAGTCCGATGGCGCGGATATGCCTGCCGGAGGAAATGCAGGTCGCGATGTGGACCTGAGAGTCGGCCTCAGCGTCGGGTCTCTCCTTGACAGTCTGTTTTTCGATCTGACCACCTTGGGCTCCGCCACCAGGGCGAATGAGCCTGAACGCCAGCCCGGTGGACGGAGCTTATTCGAACTCGCCGCCGAGGATGCGGTCAAGCAGCAACAGCAGCAAGTCGAACGGGACGAACAGGATGAGGAATGGCGCGCCCACCAAAAGGCCCTTTACGGGGAATAAGCGCGGGACCGGGCCAGCCACGTCCGCGTCCCGTGATGCTTCGGCACCCGACAACGACGAACCCGACAGATTCAAGCCGCCGGCTTTCGCGAAATCGAATGCGGCGGAGACTGGCACGCCGACGCGACGCCGCTTGCCCTCGGATGGATGGGAGCCCTTCGACGCAGATGATGCGGCAATATTGGAAATCGAGGCGACGTTTCGGCGCAAACTCATGGGCTTGCGCCGGTTGCCTCGGCGCGAGCGTTCCGCGGCCCTGCGGGCGGCGCGGGAATGGCGGCTGACCGCCTTGAAGGCGCTGCGCGAAAAAAAAGCGCGCGACCGGCGCGCGCGCAAGAGGCTGAAGCGGCAATTACGCCCGCCGGCACCGAAGTAACCGGCGAGAGTTCTTGACGTCGAACGGAGGCTCACATGGCGATTGAGAGTCGCAGCATTTCCCGCCAGCTAGTGTACCTGGCCCTGGCCCTGGTCGGGCTCATTGTCGTTCTTCGGTTTCTTGCCATTTGGCAGCTTTAACGCCCCATTGGCCGGGTGCTTGCGCGGACGGCCGGGTCCCCGCTTTTGCGGCTGAGGTGCGTGCCCGCTCGCATTTTGAGACGGGTCCGGTTCCGAGACTGGCGGCGAAGCCGTCTTGTCGCCACTCGGTGCAACGCCAGGGCGTGGGGGTTGGTTGAGTTCGGTTATCATGTCCTCGGCAAGTCTGACCGTGGCCAAGTAGGTCTCCCGCGCGAGGAGAGCCGCATAGGTCGTCGGAACATAGCTGATCGTCTTGACCAAGACCGCTGCCACCTCGAAAGTGAAGGCGGCCACCTCGATGAGGAGAATTATAATGAGGAACCGCGGGCTTTCATTCGCAATCTCCTCCAACACCCGGATCTGGGTCAGCAAGCCCGTTCCAACACCAATATATTGAGGCGAACTCTCGACCGCAGCGCGAATGAGTGACTCGCGGTTTCGAGTGAGGCTGGAGAGCTCGGTTTTCAGGCCTGTCAGCCGGGCGTTTTCACTGGCGAGCTTCTTTTCGAAATCCAACAGCTGAGCGTTGGAGCGTTGGCGGCTTGCATCGTTTTCTGTCGGAAGTTCCTTGCGGATCGTATCGAGCCGTGCGCGTAAGGCATTCAACTCGTTAGCGACATCCTGAGCGCGTGCCTTCGCGTTAGCGACCTGCTCGCTCGCGGCCCGGTAGCGCGGCCCGTAACCGGCGACGCCGGAATTACCCGCTGCGCGCCGGACACCGGCAGCCTCGCTGGTCGCAAAAAGTTCGGCTTCCCGTACGGCGTCATCTGCCTTCGCCTTTTCAGCCAACAACAGCGCGAATTCCCGTTGAGATCGCTGAAGAGTGGGGTCATTCGCAGCCGGATCAACCAGACCCTGCCGCAAGGCTGCGACTTGCGAAGACAGGGTTGCCACCTGCGAGGTTTGAGTTGTTACCGCATCGCCGGCACGTTTAATGTCATTTTCGACTTGCGCAGTCTTTGTGGCGATCAGCGGTGCATTGAACTCCGAGCGGGTTTTCTGAAGCCGATCGTTGACGTCGCCTCCGAAGACCCATAGCGAAATGAAAACCGCAGAAATCTGAGCTATGGCGAGCGAGAGGATAAGCCGCATCGCAAGGAAGCAACCGGCGCGAACGGCAGCAGCGCGACCGCCGGAGATGTCTATACCGCCGCGCTTCAGCTCCGCTATGCCGCTCACATGCCAACCAGAACGCATCACGACGTAGCTGTCGATGGCCATTACGAAGGAGGCAAGGAAACAGGCCCCCGACAGCAAATCGACTCGCAATTCACCAGCCGGGTTGAACAAACGGTTCGCGATACCGTAATAGACCGCGGCTTCGAACACGAAATTTGCGCAGATGATGATGCCGATCGCCCGAGCGTTGCTCCAATCTCTTGGGGGGCAGCGGCGCATGAGCTCTTCATCGACCGCAGCAATGGCAAACAAGAACTTTGTGACCAATCCGCCTTTTCGGCGTTGGGTGGCATTGAACATGTCCATGACACACTCCTTTGCATTCATGTCTTGTTGTGTGAGGGGAAGAATTCGTCGAATGCCGGGTCACTGAAGCGTGCAAGAGTTCGCGAGACGGATAAGCATCCGGCCCTCACGCCACGACTACAGCGTGACCTTTGGCGGCGGCGATGTTGAGGATTCTGAGACCAAAACGGCGGGCAAATCGCGATTGGATGGATCTACATCCGTTTAATCGCCCACGGTTTTTTTATTGCCGCGCCTCTCTTGCTCCGATACAAATTTGAGCAGCACGGATTTGCGCGCGCATAGCATTGAGCCCAGTTTGAACACCGGCAATCTGGCTCTCGCAAGGTGGTATACCTTTCGCCGCAAGCGGCGGTCTCCAAAGAGGAATTGCGATATCTCGCTCGCACCACGCAAAAGGTCACCTGCGAAGTCTGGATTATCGTGCTCAGGCATTTCGAGCCTCCCTTGAGGACGCAAATTTTCCGAATTAGCGTTGGACATCGGCGCTGCGTCGTGAGTGTTGAAGTCGTTTCACAAATTCGTGGAGGATGCACAAAGCGAAGGGTGACATCCTCGTGGCGAGATGGGTGAGCTGAGCGCGGCTTAGAAATTTGCCTTCCGCAGCGTGTACGAAGGCTCGCGCCTCGGCGTAAGCGTTCGCAAACGCGGGGCTGCCGAATCCGGGCAGGTATTTTTTGATGTTGTGGTACTTATCGAAACGAACGATCTTGTCGGGCATGGGCACACCTCGCTGCTCCTCTAGGCGGCTCCAGGCCGCCGCCCTCGCGGCGTGTGCCAAGTAGAGCCAACCTGTGCCGACGATTGTCGAATGGTTCGCCAGTACGACCTAGGAGCGCGTGCGAAATGTTGCGAAAGGTTGCGAAACGGCGTCGAGGGAGGCGGCGCCGGACGGGATTACCTCAAAAATAATCAGGTTAATCTAAGGGGCCGGTGTTTTCCCGGTGTTGGGTTGGTGCGCCAGTTTGAATTTGTGCAGGGCTCTGGCTGGCGAATCTACGGGTTCCAGTGTTCTCAGGTGTTCAGGTATCGGTTCTCCAGCCCTTCTCAATTGACCAGCAGCGGGGTAAGTCTCCAAGACCTCAATGACATCCGAAAGGAGCTGATACGCAAGCCGCAACGTTGGCGGTCCTCCCCTTCCATTATCTTCGGCCAATCCACCACCGTCGAAAACCAGGTTCCGGGTGAGTTCAAGACGAGCAAGGATCGTGAGATCATTTGCCGAAGAAGCAACGTCGTCCAGCAGGCTTTTGACCTCTGTAGGAGCTGGCCTTTCCGTATTGGCCTGTATTGATTCTTCGTTTTCCGGTTGCATGGGCGAAATATACAATCTTCAACCCAACGAATACAATATTTCTATTATTTTCGTATTTTAGGCGATCTTCTAAATACTTGATTCAATTGATCTATTTCTAGCCTGTGCACTCTCTGTGCCTAAACGGCCCTCCTCCTTGTTTTCGTCGGTCCTTATTCGTTAAGACGGGGGCGGCAAGAAGGAATTTCCGTGGATGACCGACTACGCCTCCGTCCGTTCAGACTGGTGGGACTTGCTCCACTGGCATTTGAAAATCAACGGCACGAGGCCGAGCGGGAACCCGCAAACGATGGGCGACGCGTGGGAAGATGACGAATTTGCGAGGAAATGCAACGTTGGCGATCCCGATGATCCCCGTGCTGGCGCGCGCACGATTCAGAATTGGTGGAATAAGAGTAATGGCATCGTCACCCCCAACATTAAGGCAATCGAGAAAGCTCTATTCGGCTCGAATACTGCCTACGATGATTGGCGGAGGCACCTTCGATCGGCTCATGCTACCGCATCAAAGCGGAAGAAGACTCCCGGCAGCCCGTCTACGGCTGGAGGATCTCCTCTGCCTCGTTCGCCGGAGGACGTTAAGCAACCTGATCTCCAAGTAGTGGTTGAAGCGGTCCTTACGACGCAGCGAAATGAAGAGCATATCTCCAAGCTAATCTCAGCCTTGGAGTCCCCCTATGATTTTGATCGACTTGAGGCCGCGGAAGACTTAAGAACGCTCGCCAAAAAGGCTGCCAAAATGAGCGATGCGGCAGAGAGAATTCGTGCGGATCCCGCAGAAGAACCTGAGCAGGCGGAATTTGAAAGACGGGAAGCCATTGAATGCGCCAAAGCTTTTAACGCTATCACGTCCCATTCGAACAAATTAGTATCGGCCTTAATCCCTGCGGTTCGCGATCCGTTATTGAAAATCCGCATGAAGGCAGCCTCGACGTTGGGACGTATCGGACCCACGGCGGAAAGTTCTGTACCATCGTTGTCTAAGCTACTTGAAGATCCTGTTTTTGAAGCCCGTGTTCGTGCTGCATGGGCATTAGGAAAGATAGGCTCTCCTGATGCTGTGGCAGCGTTAATAGACAAGTATGACACGTATCCCTCCCAACCGAATGCTGCGTCCGTCGGACTTTTGCAGTTGGGGCCACATGCTATGAAGGCGGTGCCCGTCATGATCCGTTCTATGGACCGCCCGAATGCCCACTTGCGACGTGAACTCGCCTTTTCACTCGGTGAAATGGGGGCTGGAACTGAAGCTATTCCAGCCTTGATCGAACGGTTGAACGATTCTGAAGATAGTGTTGTGCAATATGCCGCGCGATCATTGTGGAAAATCGGCAACGTGCCTCCGGCTGCCTTGCCGTCATTGCGAGAAGCAACCCAAAGCAAAGATCCATACACGCGCAAGAATGTTTTTCGCGCGTTGAGCCGAATAACGCCTATGTTCGAAAACGTGCTTGCCGTGCTGATGAATGGTCTGGATGATGCATCACTGGACGTAAGAGACAGCACTCGGGCCGAACTTCATGTTCTCGGCGCCGCTGTCAAGGTGGTCCCAACCAAATAGTCATTTTACCGCGAGGACGAGCGCGAGCATGCAGTGAAGACTCACCTGACCGGCCTTGGTGGACGTCTAATTAATTAGGGTGTTTCAAGCTTATTTGGGGATGCCAATACCCGACTTTCCTGCCCGGCGATCCAGTTCAGAAGAACCGAGCGCCGTGCGCAAAGTACGGAGCCGAGGCGGAAAACGGGAAGTTTCGTGCACTCGGCAAGATAATACACTTTCCGACGGCTTCCACGTGACCCAAAGATGAATTCGGCGATCTCGTCGGCGCCGCGCAGAATGTCGTCGGCGAGTTCAGGATGTGGTGTGGTATTTGGTACCGTGTGCGGTTCCATGGCGGTTCTCCCCAAGCTGTCGGTTTGATGGTCCCGCGCTGTGGCGCGAGGCGTTCCCGCGGCGGCAGATGGGAGTGCTTGCCTTGAACCCGGCTTGAGGCTGGCCCCGAAGGGCGACCGCTCACTTAATGAGTAGCTCCGCAATCCATTATGCTTGTTCCTTTCGGCAACCCGAGGGAAAGTTCCTATTAATCTGAGATCCAGAATCAATGTGCATCTTTGCCAGTCCCACACCTTCCTAAAACCTCGCAGGAAGCGGCGGCCAATCCTTCGTTTTGTCAGCTTCGAGAGCAGTCCGGTGCGTCCCCACTCCGGTGCCAGCCTTCATGCAGCCATGCATGATAGAGAGGAGAGAACATCTAACTTGCTGTTGTGCAACAAGTTTTCGCTATTTTGGCCATTCCTTAACCATGGCGGCGATATAATGGCGCTTATTAAACGGCTTACGGTGTGCATCATGGAACACGACTCCTCCCAACCGGGCGCGCCGCTCGTCGATGCGGTCGAAGATGCCACCCAAGCTTTGACTGCCGTGCGAAACCTTGAGACCTGCCGTCGCAACACAGGCGCGCTACGGACGATGTTTGGCACATGCATTGCCGATCCTAAGCCTGCTATGGCGAGCGTGGCCAAGCCTGATGGCGGCGTCCCAAAGCAGAGACCCAATTCATCAGCCCTGATGCCACACATTTGATCCGGCTTTCAGCGTCATTCAAATTGTGCCGCAAACAATTCGGCCTCATTCAGCAACTCCGACTGTTCTGATACCGTTTCCATATCAGAATGACCTAACGATGTAGGGGAAGGACGTGATGGATTTCACGAGTCCGGGATTTCGAGTTATGTAGCCAATCGCTTCGCCGAGTTTGGCGTACACTGCGTCGATGGATTTGAGGGCGTAGTTTTTGAAGATTTTCTCGCGGATTTCATCCCAGAGATTTTCCTTCGGGTTGAGTTCCGGCGCGTAGGGCGGCAGGAACAGCAATATAATGTTGCGGGGAACCACGAGGTCGCGGCAGCGATGGTTGGGGGCGCCATCAAGAACCAAAAGGATATCTTGCCGGGCAAACCTTCGCGACAGGACATTGAGGAAGCTCTGGAAGCACGCCGTGTTCGATGTCGGCATGATCAGATAAACGCATGTTCCGTCCTGCGGACAGACCGCGCCGTAGAGATGGATATATTCGCGAATGAGTTGCGAGGCGACGCCGGGCCTGATGCCGCGCGGCGCCCAGCATGGCCGTGGCCGGTTCATCCGGCCGAAACGCGCTTCATCGGCAAACATGATCCGCAGCCGCCGCCCACGTCGGGCCGCCGCCTGCCGGGCCCTCTCTACGGCGCGTGGGAAGCGGCTTTTTTAAAATCATCTTGGGCGGCGAGGTCGCGTCGGGGATGAAATGGACGCGGTGTCAGCTTGCGCCAGCCGTGCCGGGCCAGAAGATTGTAGACCGTGCTGTTGCTGGTTGGGTGTCCGATGGCCTGCTCATAGGCGGCCTTGAGATCGTGGACGTTCAACATCTCGCCGGCTCCGGCCACCTTGCCAAACCGCGCCAGCAAGGCCTCTTCTTCAGATAAAGTCATATTCTCGCGCTGCCGTCCGCCAATCGGCTTTGGTTTGAGCGCCTTGATCCCACCCCTGTCATAAGCCATGTGCGCGCGGTTCACAGTGCTCAACGAAACGCCCATCGCCGCCGCAATCGCCGGCTGCGTCATGTCGCTCTCGCGTAGCAGAACCATCTGAATGCGCTGGCGCTGGGCGACAGAAATTTTCCAGCGCAGCGCCGTTTTCAATTCCCGGATTTGCCGCTTGGTGCATTTGATCATCTGCTCCTCCGAATCAGATGATCGCAGCGAATCACGCTGCGCCGCTCAACCGCCTGCACCCAGGTACCGAAATGCTCGATTCAATCAGCTTTGGACTTGGTATGAGCTCAGTCGTCCTTCGGCGTTGGCGTTTCGCAGAATCGCGAGATTGGCCGCAAACGCGTCCTGCACCCTTTGCGGCACATGAGTGTGTGCGGGCAGTCCTCCAAGTCCTTCGGTCAGCACATCGATGCATTTGAGCGCGAGCGCGACGTGTCGGTCCTTGCTCAGGTTTTGCGCCGTGGCATCTCGATGGCCACGGTCGCAGATGTCTGCGGCATCGCGCGCAAGATTAAGAAGTTCGGAGGAATTCAGCCGCGAAGTGACGGAGAGTGCGCCAGTCCACCCCACGGCGGCGCCTACGACAAGCGCCATGCCAATGCCCACCCCGCCAATGCGAATTCGATTGCGTCGCCTTCGCGCGCGCTCCGCGCGGCGCACGATTTCATCCAGGCCGACGCCGAGCAGGCCGGCCACCACCTTCGACAAAGTGAGTTCCTTGCCATCGCCTTGCGGCCTCGCGTCGGCGGCGATGGGTTCCTCACGCTCTCCGGTCAGTTCACCGTCCGCCCCGAGCTTGAAGCGCACCGCGGGTGGAAAGCATTCCCGTTCTTCATCTCCGGGCTCGCCGTCCGCAATCACAGCGATCACCCGGTTCGAGTGGCCCAGCAGCTTGAAGTGCCGGATTTCCTCGTTGACGTATTTGCTCCGTGCCGCGTCAGGTGAGCAGAGGACGATCAAAGATTGCGAGGATTCGAGCGCACGGAGCGTCTGCTCCGTGAGCGAGTGCCCGGCGGAGAAGTCCTCGCGGTCGCGGAAGATCGGCCGCAATGTGTTCGGCACCGGCCCGAGCGGCGTCTCACGGCCGACCAGGTCCTTTTCGATGCGATAGCCTTCGAGCGCCTTGTGCAGCCACTTGGCCCACTTCGTATCGCGGTGGCTGTAGCTCAGAAAAGCGCGATACTTGAACGCCGGAATCGCGCGCGAATCTTCATGCTTCGCGTCCACCCCCGAAGGCCCAGCTTGTCCAATGGCTAGATCTGTCACGCGACAGAGACCCGGTCGCGTCACGTGTTTGCAAGTCTAACGTTAAGCAATCGGCGCAAGCTTGAAAGAATAGAGATGCAACAATATGCCAGATACTGTTGCAAGTTTGTGAAGTAGTCTTGATTTTGGCCATCAAAGTACGTAATAAATCCGATCTATTGATGCCGACGGCCAGCAACCTACTGATCGGATGGAGGTTCTCGTGCTGGAACATTATCGGGCATTCTGTTTCGGAGGCGTCGATGCTTTCGCAGGCCCGCGCCGGGGTCAGCCTTTATGGTCCGACCGGCGCCCGAAAATATCTCAACGCCGCCGAGCGGCGGCGTTTCATGAAGGCTGCGACCGACGTTGAGCCCCACACGCGGCTCTTTTGCCTCGTTCTCGGTTGGAGTGGAGCACGCATATCGGAAATCCTGGCGCTGACGCCCTCCGCCATCGATATCGAAAGCGGCGTTGCGAACATCGAGACATTGAAGCGCCGCAAACGCGGCATCGTCCGGCAAGTACCGTTGCCGCGCGAAATTCTCCGTCAGCTCAATCGCGTTTTCAGACTGCGCTTCCTTCAGCGCGATCCTCAACTTGGCACTTTGCGCCTTTGGACGTGGAGCCGCACCACAGCATGGCGCAGGGTCAAAGAAGTCATGGCGATGGCGGCCATCAACGGTGCACCCGCGATGCCACGGGGGCTCCGCCATTCGTTCGGCGTGAACGCCTTTCAGTCCAATGTACCGCCTCACCTCGTGCAACGGTGGATGGGCCACGCCTCGCTGCGTTCGACTTCAGTCTATGCCGATGTGATGGGACCGGACGAACGCGCTTTCGCCGAACGCATGTGGAAGTAGTTTCGGGTTGCCGCGCGGCAAATGGCAGCACTGCACGGACACGGATTTTCAGCCCTGCTTACAGGCGACCCACCTGCGCGCTGGTTTAACGTAATGGGGCTTATGCGGCTTTGGGCGGAACGCCTGGCATTACGTTTTCGGTCGCCCTGACATCTCGGACGATCGACAACCAGTCCGAAAAGGCGTCGACGCCGTATTGGTTCTTAGCCCAATTGCAGGCGAGGTGTGTGATCTGCATGTTCACGTCGTCATAGGCGACGTTGTTGCTATCGATGCGGTCGGGGGATGGCTGAAGCATCTTGTTTGTCGTTGCCGCGAGCGGGCCGCCGCAGAGCGCACATTTGCCACCTTGTTGGTCCCATTTCCGGATGATCAACGCCACAAGGTCCACATCAGGCGCGATCCGCGTGGGGTTCACTCGCGAGCTCAATTCGCCTCCGGATCGCACACGCTGCTGGATCAGGAGAGCCATCCGGAGGGCCTCCTGCTTGACGGTCTTTTCGACCACTTCAGAGACCGATGCCATCAGTCGCATATAGCGCCGAACCGGCTCCGTCAGATGCAGTTCGACACGTCTGACCGGTAGCGCCATGACGGACTCGCGCTCGGTACCCAGCGCCTCGACAATGTTGCCGCGGTTCTCGATAGCGGCGAACGACGAGTAAGCTGTCGGCGTCAACACACGGGCGTCGGGGAACGGCGGCCCTATCGTCAGCGCAGCGTCGATCACGGCCATCGAGAACGGCCATCTATCCTCCCCGAATTCCGCGGCAGTAGCCTGCCACTGATCGTCGGGCACGATTTTGCGTGTTTCAAGAACCTGATTTGGCTGGATCGAAACCGCCGAGATTAAGCGGCTACGATGGTCTGGATTTTGGGTTGTCTTGGGGTCTGTCGTGCCGACGTAGATTACGATGTCTCGTCCTGGCCTGTATTCAGCTCGTAGGCGGTCACCGACGAGTTTTCTCGTGAACGAAAAGCACGGCCACTGGTCTCCGATGGGACCGAACTCGCTTTTCAAAAAAACCCTACCAACGGGTTTCATCATGTCCGCTACCAGCACTCTCGCGCTCCTTGGTCGTTTTGGTCAGCATATACCTCTGAGCTGTGGGCAGCCAAAGGCCCGCTGCTTGCGCGGTTACCGTGGTCGCAAAAATCAAGATTTACGCACATCGAAAAGCCCCTTGAAAACAAACGGCTTTTCGGGTTCAGAATATAGGGGCAGAATATTCCCCTGATTCGGCAGGACAGGCAGAGTTGGGACAATGGCCGCGCCCGTCCACTTAACGAAGGTCGTAGCCGATGGCTGAAGATCACGAAAAATCAAATTTGTCCGTCGACATTGCGGCCAAAGCAACCCTTGAGGTGAAGGCGGAAATTCCGAAGGAGTCCGCGGGACGCGCGCTCGATGCGCTTGTTGACATCATTAGACCCTTTACCGAAGCGCGCGGACTGAGAGCCGACCAAATACGTTTACAACGTGCCGAGGTCGCATACGAAATTGCTAGAATAGCAAAAGCCGCCGCAGAACTTGAGAAACTGGAGATCAAACCACCACCGACAAAGTTTTTTGTTCCGTTTTTGGAGCATGCGTCATTAGAAGACCAAGACAAAGAATTGCATTCTCGATGGGCGTCGCTTCTGCTTTCGGCATCGACGCACTATGAGGCGCGCCACCTCACATTCATTGATCTTCTGAGTCGATTAAGCTCCCATGAACTGCGCTTGCTCGAAGAGGTGTGCCTCACAGATAAGGCGTTTCCGGAAACATGGTACCCAGACGGCCATGTTCAACAGAACGAGAGGAGAGCTGATAAGATTTTGTTCTTGTTCAACATTCGTGACTCAACTAAAGAAAAAACGACCGCCGTTTTCAAGCAACTCCTTGCAGAACAGGAGCTGACATATGGGCGGGTTATGCATGTGTCGATTGGCGGGCTTGCAGACAGGCAGGTCCTGTACTCGGATTACGGCGGCTATTTGCAACCGAAATATGCTTCACTCGAAATCTTGGAGCGGGAGCGACTTGTTGAGTTTCGACGGACACAAGGACGCGGAGCAGCTGCCGAAGTAGCTTATTTTTCCGTCTCCTACCTGGGAATTGATTTCCTCCGTGATTGTTCTCCGGATGCAAGAGACGCAATCAGGCGTCATATCGGGCGAGCTATTCGGGTGGGTTAATCCTGACGGAAGGCCTTCTCACCGGATTAGGCCAAGCCCTGAACCGACACCTGGAGGTTCAGTGTCGCCCAGAAAGTATGTGATAATGTCCTTTATCAATCATAGAGTTCGGGGGCTGGCTCAATTTACGCTGCTCCGCCATTCGATCCGCGCACCGCGCACCCGCGCATCGGCACCTGACATGATGCGCATACGATCCTAACCATGCCGGCGGCGATCGCCGGCGTGGCGCTCCTCTTGCTCCTTGACCCACTGAAGCAGCACTGTTTTTCGGGCGCAGACCATGGCGCCGAGCTTGAAGTTGGGCGACTTCGATTTGGCGGTGAGGTGGTAGACCTTGCGGCGCTGCTTGCGGTCTCCGAACAGAAACAACGCGATCTCGTCCGCGCCGCGCAGTAAATCCTGCCAAAATTCCACGTCCGGCTCACTCATCTCGGCTCTCCACGGGCAGAAGGGCTGCGATCGGAAGGATGGTGCGTTCGGTGATGCGGCGCGATTGTTCGAGATCGCCTTGCGTGTCCTCGGCGTTGTCTCTCTTCTTCGCGCGCGCAGTCGGCTTCTGAGCCAGCACGTATTCGACGACCGCGGTCAGCCCGTTTGGCAACCCGGCAACCCGGATGCGCCCACGCGTCGCGCGGGTGAAGGCAAAGATCTCAATGTGAGGCTCCCACCCGGATTTCGATTCAGTCATCAGCTTGGCGATCGAGCCGCTGGCAGCGGACGCGATCAACGCGGTTAGCCCATCAACGAAACTTTGTCTCTCCGGAAGCGTGGCAAGATCATTGATGCCCGTCGCGCCAAAGAGCTCGTCGCTCGATAGCATCATGTCCGGTTGGGTCTGAGCGTAGCGCTCGACCGCCTCAGCAGAGCTGTTCGCCTGGGCACTACCCAGCACCGCGGTAAGGAGCCGCGCCGCGTCGAGGGGCGTCATCTGCGCCGCATTGAGACCGCGGCCGGTCTTCGCGCGTAGCTTTCGCTTTACCAGCCTGCGATCGATATCGACAACGGTCGGCAACGGAACTCCCGTCGCCGAACTGATGGTCTCCACAAGCTGAGCGGGACTCGCCATTCGTCGCTCTGGACCTCAATTGGAAAAAATCTGATTGAGCCATAGCCTCCTTTCGGATAGAATCCAATAGGGGACGAATGGGAAGGATTGGTAATGCCGGCTCGTTCGGCCGTTTTTCGCTGAAAATCGCGAGCGCCGGGTGCTAGCCTAGCCTTGGAGTAACAAGTCATGTCGATCCGCAAGCGCACGTGGAAGAATGCCGATGGCGTGGAAAGCGTCCGCTGGATCGTGGACATCATGGACGCCAACGGTCACCGTGAGCGCCGGCAGTTCGAAAGCCGCAAGGAAGCCGACGCTTTCAGGATCGCGACCGAGAGCCAGATGCGGGCCGGAACTTTCCGAGGCGATGCTGCCAAATTTACCGTCAAGGACGCCGCCGATCGCTTTCTTGAACATTGCGAAGGCCGCCGCCAGCGCGGCGAGCGCATGACGCGCCAGAACTACAAGACGATGGACGGCCACATCCACAACTACATCTGCCGCGACCCCAAGCGTCATGAAGGCAAAGTACGTCCATCGCGTCTCAGAGAGTTCGACGGCGGGATTGGCAACATCCGCCTGTCGCAACTGACGACGCGCAGCCTCGGGGATTTTCGTGATCGGCTGCGGGACGCCGGCGTCACGGTCGTCACCACCCGCAAAATCCTGAGCACGCTTCAGCAGCTTCTCGGCCACGCCATTGATCGTGACATGATCGGCGTCAATGTTGCGCGTGGCGTCAAGGTCATTGGCCGGCGTGATGAGGGCGCGCGTAAGATCGTACCGCCGAGCAAGGAAGCCATGCGCGCCCTGCTCGCGGTCGCCGATGAGGACTTTCGCGTCAAGCTCGCCTTCGCCGGCGCGACCGGCGTGCGCGCGGGCGAACTGCATGCATTGCGTTGGCGGCACATCGATTTGACGAACGGCGAAGTGAAGATCGAGACCCGAGTTGACGCCTATGGCGAGGAAGACGTCACCAAGACCGCGGCGGGAATGCGGATCATTCCCCTCGCCCAGCCGCTCATACTGATGCTCAAGGAATGGAAGCTCAGGACCAAACGCAAGAAAGCTGACGAGCTCGTCTTTCCGAACAAACGCGGCTGGTACACGGGCCACGACAACATGATCAAACGCAAATTCCTGCCCCTGTTCGATCTCCTTGCCGAGAAGCACCGGCAGGACCCGACGCAGCATCCCGAACCGCCCACGCGGTTTAACTGGCACGCGCTGCGGCATTTTGCGGTGTCGTGTTGGATCGAGGCGGGTCTAAGCCCGAAAACGGTGCAGACCTTCGCCGGCCACAGCAGCTTGCAGGTCACGATGGATCGCTACGGCCACCTGTTCAAATCCGACGACCATAAGAAGGCGATGGATGCCATAGCCAAGGACATGTTCGGCTAGTTCATCCATGCGGACTGTTGCGGAAAGAATCCTGAGCGAGGCCAAGAAGCTCCCGGAAGGCGCTTTGATCAGCGCCAGGAAATTCCTGCATCTCGGAAGCCGCACCACGGTCGATCACGCGCTCAAGCAGAGCTATGCCGGAGATTGGGTGACGAGGTCGATCAGGCGGCGTGGTGAGCCGGCATTTCAATAACCTCGATGCCGTTTTGGAATTTGACGCCTCGGACCACTTTCGGCAACTGATTTTCGCCCTTCAATCGCCGCCATGTTTTAGCGGCGGCGTTCACGAGTTTGAATACCATGAGTTTGGCGGTCTTCGCCGACAAGGCTCCCTTCGTCCGCACGGTTCGATGACGCACGGTGGCAAACACGCTCTCGATCGGATTTGACGTGCGTAGATGGTCCCAGTGCTCAGCAGGAAAGTCGAAGAAGGCCAGCAGAGCTTCCCGATCCTTGGTCAGACAGGTGACCGCCTTCTCGTACTTGGCGGCGTATTTGCTGGCGAATACATCGATCGCAGCCTCAGCGGCCGCGCGGGTCGGCGCGCCGTAAATCTCTCGGAGGTCTGCCTTCATGTTGACCTGGACCGAGAGGGCGACCTTGTTGAGCACGTTGGCGGTCTTGTGAACCCAACACCGCTGGTGCCTGGTGCCGGGAAAGACCTCATCGATGGCCTTCCAGAAGCCGAGCGCACCGTCGCCGACCGCGAGATCCGGCGCGATCTCGAACCCACGCCGCTTGATGTCGATGAGGAGTTCGCGCCAGCTCTGCGCGCTCTCCCGCACTCCGGTCTGGAAGCCAATGAATTCCTTCTTGCCTTCTGGCGTGGCGCCGATCAGCACGAGCATGCATTCAGCGGTCTCTTCCATCCGCGCCTGCAGGTAGACCCCGTCCGCCCACACGTACACGTATCGCCGCGCTGAGAGGTCACGCTTCTGCCAGGAATCGTAATCGTCCTGCCATTCTGCCAACAACCGCGCGATCACGGCTGGAGACAGGTTCGGCGCGTCCTTGCCCAGGAGCGCGGCGAGTGCTTCCTGGAAGTCGCCGGTCGACACCCCTCGCAGGTAGAGGATCGGCAGCAACGCATCGAGGGTCTTCGTCCGCCGCGCCCACTTCGGCAGGATCGACGAGCTGAAGCGGATTTTCTCCTCCGCGCCTACGTCAGCCCGATCGCGCACCTTGGCGCGCCGGACCTCGACAGGCCCAACCCCGGTTTGGATTACGCGCTGAGGTCCATGGCCGTGACGCACGATGCGGTCGCGGCCGTCCGGCAATTTTAAGTCCTTCCACTGGGCGACGAAGGCGTCGGCTTCTGCGATCAGCACCTGGGCCAGCATGCGGCGGGCGCCTTCACGGGCAACTTCGGTTAGTGGATCGTCGATCGCTTCAGGCTGACGGAACGGGATGACGGTGGTATCTCTCGACATGGCGTATCGCTCCTTTCGGGAGGTTCTGGCAGGCTCGACACCCGCCTCGATACGCCGCCTTCAATCAAACGTCGTCACCCAGATTCACGCATAGCTCCGCTCAAGCATCTCAGGGAACGGAACGAGTTGATGCCGCTTTGCCGGGGCGTCTACGTCAAGCCGATCAAAACGCGCTTTGGGACGCGCGCTCCCGCCGCCGAAAAGGTGATCGAGCAGATCGCGGCGACACTTGCCGAAACTGTTGTCCCGCATGGTGCTGCCGCAGCCAATTGGCTTGGCCTGACGACGCAAGTGCCGATCAAGCTCGTCTTTCTCACTTCCGGGAAGAGCCGGAAACTCAAGCTCGGCGCGCAGATCGTCGAAATGAAGCACGCCCCTGGGTGGATGTTGCTGCCCGCACCGCGCGCCGGAGAAGCCGTGCGCGCCCTCGAATGGATCGGCCAGAAAGGCGCGGCGCAAGCGTTGACGACGCTCAAGCAAAAGCTTCCGCAGTCAACCGTGAACAAACTGATCGCCCTTCGTCCCGCGCTTCCCGGCTGGATGTCGAAGTCCATCAGCCAAACCTTAGTGGGGCGTGGCTGAGCATTTATGAGTACGATGGCTTTAAGGCTTTGACTAGGAAGATAGAGCCCTCCCCCGACTCACGGGCGAAAAAGTGCAAGACGCGAGGCCTCGAACGCTATAAAATTTCTAGTTTGCAGGCCGGGGTTTGATGACGAGAGCGCTCGCTTACGACAAGACTTACGCGTTCAACGCGATTTGTCCCTACTACACGATGTTTCCGTTGGAGTACCCGCTCCATATCATCCGGAAACATAAGGGTGACGCTTCGGTCATACTCGACCCCTTTTGCGGCCGAGGGACCACGATTTATGCTGCGCGCAAGTTGGGGCTGAAGTCGTACGGCTTTGACACGTCGCCGATTGCGGCCGCCATTGCACGAGCGAAGCTCGCCAGCGCTTCGCTTGAAGACGTGATTGCTCTTGGTCAAAAGCTCGTCGCCAAGCAGCCAAAGCGTATTCCCGAGACTGCATTCTTCAGGCGGGCCTTCTCCAAGACCACACTTCACGAGCTGTGCAGTCTGCGCGAAGGGTTACTCCACGAGAAGAAATCCTCGGACGCGTTGGCGATCCTGCGGGCTGCGGCGCTCGGGTGCTTGCACGGCCCAAGGGTCAAGGGCGTCTCGACGCCCAGCTACTTCTCCAACCAGATGCCGCGAACTTTTGCGTCCAAACCGGATTACTCGGTCCGGTTCTGGAGGGAGCGGGAGCTTTTTCCGCCCAAGGTCGCCGTCATGGACGTGATCCGAAAAAAGCTTGAGCGCATTTCGGACCTTGATAGCGATGCGCACGGCCGCACGCGTAATATCCGATGCTCCGATGCCCGCAAGTCCAAGACCTTCGCGGGCATTCCTCCTTCTGGGCTGACGATCACGTCCCCGCCGTATTACGGCATGCGTACCTATGTTCAAGACCAGTGGCTTCGAATGTGGTTCATGGGCGGCCCGGAGGAGATCGAGTACGACAGTCCCGATCAACTTTGTCATACCGGGCACTATGCATTCATTGCGGACCTGGCAAAGGTCTGGCGCAACGTCGGAAAGCACTCCATCGACGGCGCGCATCTCTATGTCCGGTTCGGAACACTGCCGTCGGCCAAAAGCGACGCCCAGCATTTGCTTAAAGGTTCCCTTGAAGAAGCTGGCGGTTGGCGGCTCGTGTCGGTTAGGAATGCCATGACCGCGCACGCGGGCAAGCGCCAAGCCGACCAGATGGGCATGAGTTCCGACCCGGCCGAAGAATTCGACTTTCACGCCGTCCGGACTTAGTGCCACCGCACTTCACCATCCCTGACGGTGCCATCCAGTTCTATCTTCACGCTAGCCCGTTGACCGCAGAACTCCTCCAGATATGACTTTATGGCGATCGAGGTCTCTGCCGCCGCCTGATCCGTCGGGAGATGATAGGCCAGCGACTTCGGCATGAGCACAATGCACTTCGCCTTGGCGCGGGAGACGGCGACATTGGTCCGCTCAAGTTGGAGCAAAAACTCCTCCTCGCCTTCAATGATGTCTGTGTCGCCGACGCCGAACGAAACGATGATCGTGTCTCGCTCGCCGCCCTGAAACCGTTCCACGGTATCGACCGCGCTGAACACAAGCTCAGGATTGGCCTTGGGAAAGAGTTCCATGAGTTTGCGCAATACGAGCGCCTTCTGCGCCTTGTGTGGTGTAACGATTCCAAGCCCGCGTTCAAAAAAATCGTCGTCCGTAAACAAGGACGTCTTGCTGGCAACACCAATGTTTAGGTCCTTTCCCATCGAGTGTCGCACCACATAGGCCAGCCCAGCCACCAGGCCGGCTTCAATTTCGTTGGCTTGCGACGACGTGGGGTCATCGTGGATAAGTGCAGCTACGCGACGTTCTGGGACCAACAACTCGCGATAAGCGTCGGTCTTAGGGAGTCCAGCCGGCAATGTTTTGATCACGTCATTTACGGGCGTAACAATCTGCAAATCCTTCTGTTTGCTTGCCGCGCTTAAGCCCGGCGGATACCCCAGGGTCTTTGCGTAGTCCACGAGATCCTGATTGGAGCGGTAGTTGACCAGCAGTGCTTCCTGCCGGACGCCGAACCGCCTAATAAGATAGCTTTGAATGCTGTCCACCAAATGCTCTGCCCCTTTGGGCGGCTCCAGATGCTGAATTGGCGGCATCTGCTTGTAATCGCCTGCAACGACGATCTGTCCGTTCATGCGAAGCGCTGCCAAAGGGCGCAAGGCCAGCGTGACCGGAATTTGCGAGCTTTCATCGAGCACCACCAAGTGGAACAGTTCATCAAGATATGACTGCTTTGACCCGGCAGATCGGGTCAATTGATGCACCATGTGCGCCGTCGTGGAGATTATGGTGGTACGTTTGTCGTCCGACATGCTCCCCAACAACTCGCAAAAATCTGCATCGCTGTTATCGAGCGGCACGCCTTTCAGGATCAAGTGCTTCGCGGCCGATGTGAGCGATTTCGCCCCACGTGAGCGCGAGTAAAGCCAGTAGAAATCGCAGGCCGCCTTAGAGTCTCCCTCAAGATTCTTGGCGAGACGGCCAGAAAGTTCCTCCGCCGTGCGATAGTTGGGACCCGCGATGAGAATTTTGCGCGGCTTTCCCTCGCGGACAACCGCATGCAAATAAGCGACCAGAGTGTCTGTCTTGCCCGTCCCTGGAGGCCCCCAGACAATCGCTAACTGCTGGCTGGCGCAGGCCTTAACCGCGTCGACCTGACTGGCATTGAGCTTGTGCTCGTTGGCAGTCGTTGCAAACGCTGTAAGCGCCTGCACTTCTGTAACGGTTCGAACGCTGGTCTTGACGAGCTGGTCGGCTTGCCACAGCACCCGCGCCGCTGGCGTGTTCGCGCCGGTCCCTTTTGGGATTTTCTTTGCCACTGGCGCGCCCATCGCGGCAAGTGCTTCGGGAGCCGGAGAGGCGTACGGCGGGTCGCCAATTTCCGTCAGGATTTCGGTGGTCCAGCTGGAATCGTCGTACGGCATGCCTTCCAGGAGATACACCGGGGCCTTTCCGATCGGGATCAGACCCGAAACCATGACGGCCTGGAAGGCCGTGTTCACGCCGGACCATTGCGGTTCGAGCTCTACGACGATCTTCTTTCCGACGCGATCGAAATGATCGAACCTCGCTTTGATGACTTTGTGCATCGGTGTATACCTGCTCTTGTCATCCGCCGGCAGTGCTAGTCCGAGAGCGTGAGCCGATTGCAGCGGGAAGCCAGGCCAGCCAACGATGCCGAGGGTGCACCAGTCGCCTTCTTCGATCTTTGCCTCTGTCGAGTCATCGCTGACCTCAAACTCATAGCGGAACGATCCATGGTCCTTGATGAGCTTGGTCAGGATGATCGCCTTGTATGATGCCTCAAGCCATTCTGCGCGCGTGATCAGCGCATTCAATCCCTCCGTGCGGGCCACCGCCGCGGAAACCTTTGACCAACGGTCCCAAAGCTTGGCGTCGTAGGCCACGCCGGACAGACCTGTTGGGATTGACATCGACAATTCCGGCGCGTTGCCGTTGATGCAGTCTTTCAAGTCCGCGCGCAGCCGCGCAGTGATGCTGGCAATCGCCCAGGTATGGGTCTTGAGAACATTACCGTAGCGCTCGCTTGCCTCGACAATGCTGACCGTCCTGCCGAACATGCGCACCGTTCCCGTCGTGGATTTCCAAATCTCAAAAATCCGCTCGCGGGGTACGCTGTTGCCCAATGGTTCCACGTAATAGCTATCGACTTGGCGCGGTGTCAGGTTGGGATGGTGGTAATGCTCCGCCGTACCAAGCAGCGTGGTAGCGAAGCGCTGCGGTTGGCGCACCGACGCCGTTACGATGTCCCTGATGAATACGA
This sequence comes from uncultured Alphaproteobacteria bacterium, assembly GCA_963787675.1. Classification (GTDB taxonomy): domain Bacteria; phylum Pseudomonadota; class Alphaproteobacteria; order Rhizobiales; family Xanthobacteraceae; genus JAJPKK01. Next base: position 774,559 of record CAWBDV010000007.1, read on the forward strand.
TGTTGGGACAGATGCTATCTGACTTCTCAAGCAACTCCTCAGGAGGGAAGATCCACGCCAGCGCCCGTTGAAAGCGACCAGGCAGCTCTAGAATATTGAGCAGATGGCGGCCGAAAGCATTGCACAGCTCCTCGTATTGGCGTAGCTCCCAGAAACAAATCTGGGTACGCAGCGTCCCGAACGCCTGTGCCTTGAAGAGTTTATCGGCATCTTCAATCCAGCTCGCCAGCTTGTCGATGAAGGCCGACACGGCGGCCCATTCGGCTTGCAGGTTGTCCTTCCCTACTACAAAAGCGGCCTCCCCAAGAGATTTGAACGACTGCGGCTGCGCGCCAACCGCCGCTGGGAATTGCTTTCCATACGGCGCGAACAAAATGCCGCGAAGGGCGATGCCGGTCAGGAATCCAGACCCGGCGTCGAAATTGACGACGATGTCATATTCAGCACTCAGCCACTTCGCGAGGCCGCCGACTTTCGAACTTTGATCCACGGTCGTCGTATTGTTCGCGAGCGACGCTGCCCGCGCACCGATCTGCCCGCGGTCCTTCCTGAGTAGTGAATGACGCCGCAGAACATCCGCATCCGGCGCGATGCCGACCAAACTCGCGACCTTGGGGTGCCCGCCCTTCCCGAGAACGTTGCTCGCACCCTTGCTTACGCTCGCGAGCTTAGACAGGTGATCGGTGACCTCGGCGCTACGTGAGCAATAATGCTCGGGGTGCGCATCAAAATGCTTGCGATCCTCCGGTGACAGCCACGCCCTGTTGCCTAGCCAGTCGCATGAGCTACAGCGCGGGTTGACATGATACTCTACTGATGCCCACCCCTGCTGATCGCCTTGCTGCACGACGCGCGGCAGGTCCTCAACGAAGAACTTGCGAACACTCGGCATGTAGATCAGATAGTTGACCCGCCCTTCCTCCAAATCTTCTTGGAGCGCAGCAAGCCGCTTGGCATGATCGCCGCCTTCTTTCGTCTTCATGATCTTAGTGAAGCGGGGCATTTCTATGTGCCGCCACAGATAGACGCGATCCGAAACGAAGAAGTTCTTGAGGAAGGACTTGCCAGCCGAATGCAACCAATTCGACAGGAAAACGGCATACAGGCAAACTTCGGCCGAATAGCTGGCGTTTGCCTCAGTGATATTCTTGAGATCAATGACGCTAAGCGCTATCCGTTTGTCATCGGCCGGCAACAGGCGACGACTGCCATCCGGCAAAATCTCGTATTCCACCTCGCGGCGGGCATCGGCGAGAATGACATCGGGGCGCAGCCCAGCCATGGGAGGAATAAAGCTGAGGTTCGCCGCGCTGACGCCCAGATTCGACAACGCCACGTCGCGAAAGTCTTCCGGCTCTAACTCGGGCTGAAGGATTAATGTGGGCTTGCTGATTCCCGTCAGTGATTTCACGATATCGACGTTCGCTCGACCATTGCTTTTGTGAACTACATTGTTGGGAAGAGCTGCGATCAGGATGTCGAATTGCTCATATTCGAATTCCCGGCCCGAAGCAGTGATGAGCTGCACGCCGGGACGAGACTTAAGCGGCACAGGAATTCCGGCAGCTGACAGTTTTTTCGGGATTGTTTGAGAATAGCGACAGGTAAAGCTCGCGATCGCAGAGCGTCCGCAAGTACATCGAAAACTTGCTCTTTGATACCGCTCGTTTAGGCAATGGCTGAGTCATTGATTCCCCGCGCTCAGCGGTAGGTTCATGCCGCCGCATAGTTATATAAATGTGATGCTCGCGTGAGGAGCATTATACCGGGACCAGCCCCAAGCGAAACGATAAAGTGGCTTTTCGCCAAGGCGGGCAACAAACCCGAACGGCAAACGATTTACAATACGCACCACGGCAATATCATACAGCCGTGAGTCGTGCTGAAACAGGATGACGACATCAACCTCGCTTTTCAGGAGCGGTTGAAGAAGCAGTAATTTCAGCGAAGATTCAAAAAATATTGCCGCTGGCGAACCAACCATGACTGAAGCGATCGAACGTGTCCGAGAGATTCTTGCTACAGTCAAGCCACTCGCTGCCGAGTACTACCAATTGACCGGCAAACCGCTGGGTGTGACGGGAGAGGTTGCGGAATACATCGCCGCTGAAATGCTGGGTCTGACCTTGGTTCCAGCCCGGACACCCGGTTACGACGCGACGCGGCAAACGCCGAACGGCCCTCAACGCATTCAGATCAAAGGCCGCGCCTATGGCGACGACGCCAAACCCGGACAGCGTATTTCGCGGATCAAATTGGATGCACCGTGTGATGTCGTGCTGTTGGTGCTCCTCGACAATCGAACGCTGGAGCCACGCGAAATGTGGGAAGCGCCGTTTCCGGTAGTTGCTGCACGCTTAGCGGTTCCAGGCTCTAAGGCGCGCGATCGCGGTGCTTTGAGCGTGCTGGAGTTCACACGTCTGGCGAAACGCATCTGGCCCCAAAACGAACATTGACAGAAATCGCGCTGTACACCCCTTTCCATGACACCTACCGCAGACAAGCTGCGCCGGTCGTCCGCAGTCCAACTAATTGAAATGAAACAAAAATTCGCGATATAGCTAATGTAAACGAACGGCGACACCCGCAATTGTTAGCGAACGATTACATTTTCTGTTGTCAACGAGCGGCGACATGTGGTAATGTCGTCGAGCGCTGACATTTTGGAGTACTCATGTTTATCCGTACCTCAGCCGACCTTGGCGCGATCATTCGCGACAGGCGCAAGCACCTGAAGCTCGATCAGGCGTCTTTCGCCAAGCGTATCGGCGTCAGCCGCCAATGGATCATCGAGCTCGAACACGGCCATGCGCGGGCGGAGCTGGGCCTCGTGCTTCGCGCCCTGGACGCTTTGAACATTCGACTTGATGCCAGCGCCGACGATACCCAACCGCGCCGTCCCGGCGCCGTGGATATCGATGCCATAGTCGCGAAAGCGAAGCGTGCATCATGACCACCGAACTGATCGCCCTGCTCAATGGGAAAGAGGTAGGTCGCGTCCATAGCGACACTGCAAACCGCTTGACGTTTGTCTACGCCGATGAATGGCGCCAAGCTCCGAACGCTTATCCGCTGTCGCTCTCAATGCCGCTTGCGGCTAAGCAACACGGGCGTTCCGTCATCGAGGCCTATTTATGGGGTCTCCTGCCGGACAATGAACGTGTCCTTTCCCGCTGGGCCGCGAAGTTCCACGTTTCAGCGCGGAATGTCTTTGCGCTGATCTCTCATGTCGGCGAAGATTGTGCGGGTGCCGTTCAATTCGTGACTCCCGACCGCCTCCATGCCGTACGCAGCGGCAAGGAAGATAAGGTCGAGTGGCTCGATGAAGCGGACATCGCCAACCGCCTGCAAACGCTGCGCAAAGATCACGCCGCCTGGCGACTGCCGCGTGACACAGGGCAGTTCAGCCTCGCCGGCGCCCAGCCGAAAACAGCCCTCCTTTTCCAAAACGGCCGCTGGGGCATTCCCGCCGGACGCATCCCCACGACGCACATTCTGAAACCTCCGACCGGCCAATTCGACGGCCATGCGGAGAACGAGCACATCTGCCTCATGCTGGCGCGTAGCCTGGGCTTACCGGCGGCGCACACGCAGGTCATGCGGTTCGGCGAGGAAATCGCCATCGTCATCGAACGTTACGACCGCCAGCAGGCCGGTAACGACATTATTCGGGTGCATCAGGAGGATGTCTGTCAGGCACTCGGCATCATGCCGACCAAGAAGTATCAAAACGAAGGCGGACCGACGCCCGCCGACATCGTCGATCTCTTGCGCACCTATTCATCGGATCGTCAGGCCGATGTGGACACGTTCATCGCCGCACTCGGCTTTAATTGGCTCATCGCCGGTACCGATGCGCACGCCAAGAACTACTCGCTGCTGCTCAGCGACTCCCATGTCCGGCTTGCGCCTCTCTACGACGTCGCGAGCATCCTGCCCTACGACGAATTCGATTTGCACAAGGTCAAGCTCGCGATGAAAGTGGGGGGCGAATACAAGCTCAGTCACGTCGGTCTACGCCAGTGGCAGAAATTTTCGCGCGAAATGCGTGTGGATGCTGACAAGCTCATTGAGGAGTTGATTGCGATGGGCAAGCAATTGCCCGATGAGGTCAACGCCGTGCGAGCGCGGGCGTCCAAAGAAGGTTTGACCGAAGCCATCATTGACCGCCTAGCGGCGCAATTGATCGAACGAGCCGGTGACTGCAGCCGGTTGCTCAGCGCCCGGGAGACGTGAATTTTCTAACCTTTTGCGCGCCTAGCGAATCGATTTTGACCTTGATCTACTTGTCGCATGAGCGCGAGTGACTCCGCGCCGGTTCTCGGATTCCGCGCCTATATTCATCTGATGGTGCTTTCATGTCGCTACCGAGTCTCACGCCATATAAGCAATTCGAACGCCAGATCGAACGCATTCACCAGCTTCTTGAGCAGGATGGATCTCAGATTACGTGGAACGACCACATTTCCGATCCGGATTGTCCGACGCAACAAAGGCAGATCGATATCTCCATCGTTCGTAATGGTCAGCTGACCATCGTGGAGTGCCGCCTGCGAAAAGAGCCTCAGGATGTGACATGGATTGAAGAGCTGATCGGCAGACGAGCAAGCTTGCGCGCCCAGGGCGTGATCGCCGTGTCGGCTTCCGGATTCACCGCTACAGCCCGCAAGAAAGCAGAGACACATGGCATCATCTTGCGCGACTTTGCTACGTTGTCGGCTGCCGAAATACAGAGCTGGGGCGCGAAACGCACGCTCGCGGTGAGCTTCTGCGAATTCTCGTTATTTCTTTGCACGATTGTCGTCGGTAGCCGGCCGAAATCATCCGCTCCTCTAATTACAAGCATTGATGGCGGTCCCGTGAGACCGCCCATGTGGCGAATGCTCATCCAAGACATCATGCACCATCTCGATCGCGAGAAGTGGTGCGGACTACCGACGACCATCAACTGTATCGCCGCTGCTCCGCTTCTCGTTGACGGAGAAAAACCCGTAGCAATCAACGTGACGGCGAAGGTTCGGCGGATCGTCGAGGGAATTTCGGTCGCCTCGGTGATGGTGTATTCCGATCCAGTCGCCGACCAGCGGCATGCCGAAGTGGGCAAGTTTGACATGGGAGCATCCGAAATGATCGAGAACGGCGATCGCATCGCGATGATCATTGATCTCAGCCAACTTAGGATTCCAAATCGTTGCTGCTTTGAAAAGATCACGGCGAATGCAGGCCGCGTAGTCTCGGCCCGACCGACCTTGGTCGGTTATGAATCAATGATCAATTGCAACATTCCCATTGATCTTCGGCTCCAAATTACAGGTGGGCCGGAGGCTGCAGCCGAAAAACATCAGGCACGCTCGTACGAGAAATCACGTTAAGGTCATGCGTAAAACGCTAGTCAAGTCCACCAAACACAACCCTATATCAAAAATAACGGTGCCTTAGCCCTCTTCCCTGCCACACAAACAACGTTCACGGTTGATGATGTCTACCCTTTCGCCGTATATGGTACCTGACCCGTTTTCTAAAATTACGAATAATTTCGGGCGTCGTATATTGAGGACTTATACCTTCATAAGACTCACTAAGCTCATCCGTTATGAGTGGCTTGTGTCGCTTACGATATTCCTCAACGGCGCGGCGCATCAACCGCGCCGCCTCCACCGAAACCGGATCCGTAATAGTTGGGACCTTAAATTCCTTTGCCCCGTCTGCCATCGGAAATTACCCCCGTACATGCCTCGCGCCCTTATCCCCGGCACTCGCTATCCCTCTCAAAAACTCCCACCGATAGATGATGGGAGATAGTCTCCAACATAACATCCTCAAAAATTTTACGCTCAATTTGTGATCAAACCCGCCATTTTTGTTATCGACACACAAAAACCCAGCAGGTAACGACCGCAATTTGCGCTTTATCCACTTTTTATTCGTATCCGATAATCCGAACGAATGCCTCGGAAGTCTTGTTTCCTTGCCGCCGTTCGTGCCCAGTCAGAACATGGGTGGGAACAATGTGGCGCGGTGTGAAGGGGACCGGCCAGCCCCATTTGAATTTCAACACCTCGCCAACTTCAAAATTTCAGACATTGAACATTGAACGAATAAGCTGGTGTTCGTCCCGAAGGTTCCGTCGCAGGATATAGTCGTTGAGAATCTTGCCGACGATCCTCCCTTTCCCCATCAGCCGGTGCAACGAATGTCCATCCCAATCGGCGGAAAGCAACGCAGATTGTACGCCAACCGCGACGCGGGCCCCATGCTTTTCGACCAGCAGCGGAACAGCTTCGCCGGTCGTCGGATGACTGGAAAGCGGTCGATGTCTCTCATTGATCGTAATGGGGACACTCAGGAATGCCTTGCCGAGGCTTTCACCCAGAAATATCAGATTTTCATTCTGATCCACGCAAAGAAGACGCTCACCGCAAAGTCCGTGATTATCCCGGCGGTAAGTTTTACCGACCTCCCAGCCCCAACCGCCACTTTGTAGTCGGTTTGGCGGAGCCCCTTTTATGTCCATTACCATTTGACTTTGCAGGCATTTTTCAAATGGAGCCAAGGACCTGTCGCCTGTTAACTTAGCCAAGTTTGCTTTTTCTCTCCACTAAAGCCACGAAGTTTGCTATATTGGCTTCAGCAAGAGAGGTTAAGTGGCCCGTGTTTCGCTCAGGAACCCTCCGGAGGTCTTTGTCTCGACCGCCGCGATGTCGGCGGCGGTCTCGCGCGCCGTCGCCGCCGGCAAACTGCGCAGGCTCGGCTCCCGTCTTTATACGACCAACCTGACCGAAGATCCGGCGTCGCTGGTCCGCCGCCGCCTTTGGGAAATCGCCGCCGGATTCTTTCCGGGCGGCCTCGTCGCCGACCGCACGGCCATCGAGCAACAACCCGCCGCGGACGGGTCGGTTTTTCTCGTCGCGCGCCAAGGCGGGCGTGTCGCACTGCCCGCCGTGATCTTGCGCGCACGGCGCGGCCCGGGGCCGCGGCCGGACGATTTCAAGTTGCGCGACGATCTCTATTGCATGTCGACGGCGCGCGCGCTGCTTGAGAACATGCGTCCGACCCGCGCCCGCTCCGGCGCGGCCCCGACCCTCAAGCGCAGCGAAATCGAAGCGTGGCTCGATCAATTCCTGCGCAACAGCGGCAAAGCGCGGCTCAATGCGCTGCGCGACCAGATCAAGGCCCTGGCGCCGGCCCTCGCGATGACGAAAGCCGGCGCGGAACTCGATGCGATGATCGGCGCTCTGCTTGGCACGCGCGCCGCGAAACTGACAGCCCCCGTCGCCAAGGCCCGCGCGCGCGGCGCTTCCTTCGATCCGAAGCGGATCGAGTTGTTCGAAAAGCTGCATGACGCGCTGCGGCATTTCCCCCCGGAACCGGCACGCGTATGGGCGCCGACAGGGCGAGCCGCCATCAACCAGGCGTTCTTCGAAGCCTATTTCTCGAATTTCATCGAGGGCACCGAATTCGCGGTCGACGAGGCGAGCGCCATCGTGTTCGACGGCGTGATCCCGGCCAACCGGCCGGCTGACGCCCATGACGTGCTCGGCACCTTCCATCTCGTCTCCGACGCCACCGAGATGAAGCGCCTGCCGAAGAACGCCGAAGCCTTTCTCGATGTCCTGCGGCGACGCCATCGCACCATCATGGAAGGCCGGCCGGAAAAGGCCCCGGGTGCGTTCAAGGACCGGCCGAACAAGGCCGGTGCCACAATCTTTGTCGCACCCGAGGATGTGCATGGCACCCTGCTGGAAGGATTCCGCATTTATCAGCGCCTCACCGAGCCGCTGCATCGCGCGATCTTCATGATGTTCCTGGTCTCCGAAGTGCATCCCTTCGCCGACGGCAATGGCCGCGTCGCGCGCGTGATGATGAACGCCGAGCTCGCCGCAGCGCAGCAGGTGCGTGTTCTGATCCCGATTGTCTATCGCTCGAACTATGTTTCGGCCCTGCGCGCGCTCAGCGGCAACGCGTGGCCCGAGCCGATCATCAAGACGCTTGTCTTCGCTCAGCGCTACGTCGCCGCCGTCCCTTGGGACAATATCAAAGTGGCCCGCGCCGTGCTGACGCGCACCAATGCCTTCGTGCGGCCCGAGGTCGGCGACGAGGAAGGCATTCGCCTGCGCATTCCCACAGCTGCCGATCTCGCGGACACTTAGGCCACGTGTGGTTGGACGATGCGGGTTACGCGCAGGGGCTTTTGCCGATCACGCTCGCGAACATGGTTCGGGACTTCAAAGGCACGCTAAAGCCAAGAAAGCCTGACCGTGTCATAGCATACCAGGCCCGCCCTCAGTTTGTGTCCGTGACCTAAGTAGTTCCACTGTCGAGCTAACCCGGCGCCGGTTGGCCTATAGGACGCGCAACCCCGGTCGGAACAACTCGCTGAGGTGATTCTGGTGGTCGACGAAGTGCTGAACCGTACGCTGCGACTCCGCCATTTGCTCGACGAAGCGCTGAACTCCGCGGAGGTCCAATGTCTCTTTGGTCTGACGGTCCCATTCCTTCATCTGCTCAGCCAAGCGCTGTAATACAGGCGACTGCGTAATTTGGAGCTGCCATTCCCTCATCTGCTCGGCGAAGCGCCGTAGTGCGGGCGACTGCGTGAGTTGGACCTGCCATTCCCTCATCTCCTCGGCGAAGCGCAACAGATCAGGCTGATGCTGCAATGCCGCAACGCTCTCCGCTATGCGCTCAAATTCGGACAAGTGCATACCTTGGAGCACCTGTCGCAAAGTAGGTTGAAGTTTGGGGGACGCACGATCTCGCGCGGCCGCCAGGAACCCCGCGGCACCGGCCTTCCATTTCACCTGCCAACGCCGGAGAAGCGTTTCGTCACTTGCGCCCCAATCCTTGCGGCTTCGCATAACCCTCTTCATCGCGGTGGTGGGCCTCAGCGACGGCTCACACACGATGAGATCGGCCACCAGCGCAAGGTGGGGCGCATCGTTCTTTCCCGAACCGCGTGGGCGACCCCGAGCTCGCTTGTGTGTCGACATGGAATCACCCTGTTGTTGAAAACGATGTGTGGAATTTAAGGTACTCATCACGATGATTCCCAGCGAGAAGAAGTAATGCGGCAAGGTTTTTGGCGAAGAAAATTCTCATGCCCAAGCACTCAAGCGAGGATAAATGCGGTTTGCGCGATTTTTCCTCGCCCTGGCACTGTCAGAAAGATAAGTAGCCGAGTCGACACAGCATCCCAGCCGTTCTCAACCGTTGCCAAGCGTTTCAGGGCACAAAATGGGCACGAAGCAATGCCCTAACGATTGAAAGAATTGGGAAATTGTTCATAGCCGATCCGGTTCATAACCTGAAGGTCATAGGTTCAAATCCTATCCCCGCAACCAATTTTGTATACTCGACCGGAAGGCCGCTCTCACCGAGCGGCCTTTTGGCTTTTGTGGCCAGCGACAGGATGCCCGCCAGATGGCCGTGCAGGTCGATGGACAGGCTTTTGCGGCCATCTTCGCCCGCTTCCGGCGTCAAAACGACCTTTTCGACCAGCTTGCGGATGATATCCGCAGCCCCTGCCTGCGCGTGCTCATCGGCCAGCGCCTCTCGAAGCTGCGCTATCTGGTCGCGGTAGTAGTGGGCCATGTTGGGATGCAGGAGGACCGGATTATCCGAAGCCTCCTTGATCCGCGCTTCGGTCTCCGCCTTGCGGTTCTCAAGGTCCGTCATCTTGTCCTTGACCCGGCTCGCCGGCACGCCGTCCATCAACGCCTGCACCAGCCGGTCGAGTTCCCGGTCGATTTTCGACGAGCGCGGCCCGGTCTACCTTGTGCCGGGCATTGCCCTCGCCTCGCAGCCGGTTCGTGTGGCGCGTGTACTCCTTGCAGAATTCATCGCACAGCGCCGGGTCCATGAGGCGGCTCTGCAAGCCTTCTAGCACCGTGGCTTCCAGCGCATCGCGGCGGATGGTATGCCGGTTGTCGCAGGTGCCTTTGTTGCGGGCGTTCGCGCAGCCGATACGCTCGGCATTGAGGACGACGAACCCGCCCCCGCAGCAGCCGCAGCGCATCAAGCCGGAGAAGAGGTAATGCGGACGGCGACGGTCCCAGTATCCGCCTTCCTTCTTGCCGGTGCGCGTGCTGCGCAGCGACTTTTGCCGCGCCTTGACCGACTGCCATAGATCGTCGGAGATGATCCGCAGGTCCGATACGTCTTGAGTGATCCATTCGGACTCAGGGTTTGGGCGCGAGACGCGCTTGCCGGTTTCCGGGTCCTTGATGTAGCGCAGCCGGTTCCAGACCAGCTTGCCGACATAAAGCTCGTTGTTGAGGATGCCGGTGCCGCGATCCGGATTGCCGTGAATCGTGCTCGGCCCCCATGCCGTGCCGGAGGGACCGGCAACGGCTTCCTTGTTCAGTTGCTTGGCAATCGCCTGCGGTGCTTTGCCCCTGCGCATAGTCGTTGAATATGCGCCGGACGATCCCGGCCTGCGCGGCATTGATCTTGCGCTCGCCGCGCACCGGCAGGCCCTCATCATCGAGCCGCCGCACCACGTCATAGCCGAATGAATTCCCGCCACCGGATTTTCCCGCCTCGACGCGCCCGCGCAGGCCGCGCCGCGTCTTGTCGGCAAGGTCCTTCAGGAACAGCGCGCCCATCGTCCCCTTCAGGCCGATATGCAGTTCGTTCACATCGCCTTCGGAGAGCGTGACGATGCGCACGCCGGCAAAGCGCGTGCGCTTGTAGATATGGGCGATATCTTCTTGGTCGCGCGACAGCCGGTCGATGGCTTCGGCAACAATGACATCGAATTTTCCCGCCTGCGCATCCTGCAACAGCATCTGCATGCCGGGACGGATCAGGCTGGCGCCCGATATCGCATGATCGGTGTAACAGTTGACGACGCGCCAGCCTTCGCGCTTCGCGCGCTCCTTGCAGAGCCGGATTTGATCCTCAATCGAGGCGTCGCGTTGCAGGTCGGAGGAGTAGCGGGCGTAGATGGCGGCGGCCGTCATGACGAATTTCTCTCCTTATTCGCCCTGCCGCCTGGTTGCCTTTCCTTCGGAATCCTTGCGGCAGAGTCGAATATAATCTCTCTCGGCGGCGGCGCGGGCAAGCAGCTTTACCAGCTCGACGAGCAGCGGATCGGGCGCGGCGGCGCCGTTCCGTGCCTTTTTTGCCTGCCCGCTTTGTTGCCGCTTGTTCATGCCACCAATTTGGAGGCATGGGGTGCAAGCTTTCCTCGCGCCATCCTCGCGCCGAGTCGGCACCGCCTTTCGGCAGTGCCGGCAGGCCGTCGGGGTTCAGCACCCCGGCGGCCGGGGCTGCGCGCGACGCACCGCGAGCACTCGGTGGATGATCTCCAGATTGAGCAGCGCGTCGCGGCGCTCGATCGAGCCCGGCGTGCTGCAATCCAGATCGTACCGAGCCCTGTTGAGCAGGCCCCGCAGTTGGAGATCGGTGAGGTGTAGAAGTGCTGACAAAGTGTAGACCGTGGACATGGATTTTCTCCTCTGTTGTCCTCGCGGCCCCGACCATCAGGGCCGTCATGCGGTCCCAGAGGCAGAATCAGCAGCAGACGGCCCGCCATGGGCGGCGGGCGCGGAGAAGGACAGGAAGAGGAAGAAAATTGGCCACGCGGCTTCACTGGCAGCGCGGCAAAAAATCAGCGCATTGAGAAACGCGGCTTGAGATGAAAGGCTCGGGAAGAGAGGGAGCGCAGCGCCGGCCGATCTCGCCACGACGGCAACCCATGGTCATCGCCAGCATCAGCGCGGCGCCAGTTATGCGTGTTGCAGAGCGAACCGGAGAGAAGAGGAGCGAAACGGAAACCGACGGCGAAAAGAGATTCGCACACGCTCGTAATCATCGTGTGAATTCAGAAAGTAACGGCGCTTCACTGTGCGTTGAATCACACTCAGTCTTTGTGAAGATTTAAGACCCAATGCGTAGTATGGGAATTATTGCAGGTACTACGTTGGATTTTTTAAAGTAATAATTTTGGTCATTCATGAAGCAGTCTGACCCGGTTGAAATTGATTATAAGACTCTTGGCACGATCCCACTGGACGAGCTGAAGCAGGCTATCTGGGAAGACATCGAGGCTCTCAGAGATGAGTTCGGCGTCTCCTTCGTCACCGGAGTCAAACTTGTCGTTCCCGCTACCAACGAATTCGGCGATCCTCTCGTGATTAAACGGCTCTCCACCGGCGCCCCCGTAAGGCGCCTGGACACGCACCACTATCACCCTGCCTGTCTCGATTACAAACTATAGGGAGGCAGATGATGAAACAGCCATGCTATCTCGGTCTTGAAGACGCCCGGCAAGTGTTGGCGGAGATGGGCGTCAAACTCTCGCTGCGGCAGATGCAGCGCGCGGCGGAACAGGACGCGCAGGGACGGCGCAAGCTGCCCTTCTTCGTCGACCCCATCGAACACAAACTCAAAATCGAGAAGGACGATCTACTAAGCGCGTATTTCAAGCGGCAAGTGGAAGCGCAGAGAAACCTGCGTCCGAACTAAATGGAATGATTCTAAAACTTGCATTTAGGCCCGGTTTTATTGCATGATTCGATATGGCAGACATAAGAAAAAGAAATGGCAAGAAGGGTACGACCTATCTTGTCCGCTATCCCAGCAAAGCTAGGAAGTGCGGCTACGAACACAAATCCTTCGACACGCTGAAGGAGGCGCGGCAATTCGTCGAACAAGACGTTTCGCGACTAAAGCAGATTCCACGACACGGTGATTCCGAATCCGTAGAGGGCGCGATTAAAAAATGGCTGGAAACGTGCCGGCACGAGGGCCGTCAAGGCAAGGACCCGGTCTCTCCTGCGACCGCCGAAGTCTACGAGTATCGCGCCGAGATCATGAAAGCCTACCATTGGGACAAGACCCTTCAAGAACTGGAAGCGCCCGACATCGTGGCCTTCCGTTCGTGGCTCTTGAAAAATTACAGCCGCGACCAAGCGAAGAAGGCGCTTTCGTCTTTCCATTCCGTGTTGCTTGAAATGGTAACGCAGGGAGTGTTAGCGACTGATCCGGCAGCTAGGATCACCATCCAGCAATCACGCTACCAAGAGCCCGTCGAAATTCCGTCCGTCGAGGAAGTGCAATCCATCCTTCGCGCCGCAGACGCGCTCGCCACTCACAAGAATTATTGGATAGAGCAGGCGTGGGCGCGCTACCGCCCGATGATCTTTCTCGCGGCGGATTCTGGAATGCGCCCTCAAGAGTACCTTGCCTTAGCTGACAGCGACCTTCTGGAAAAAGGTATTCGCATCACACAAGCCCTCGATCGCAGCAATCGCATTGGTCCACCGAAATCGCGTGCAGGACGCCGCTATATCCCGGTGGGGGCCGAGACACTGGAAATGGTCCGGACCTATCGGAAGGGTCGCAAAAGCCCGAAGAAGGACGGTCTACTGTTTCCCGGAGAAACGGGAGGACATCAGCGGTACAACAATTATCTTCGGCGCGGTTGGCATGTGCTGATGGAACACGCCTCGATGATCGACGAACATATCGTCGATGGTCAGAAGGTTACAGAAGCGCGCTACACGCCTTATTCGCTTCGCCACTTCTACGCGTCGATGCTCATCGCGCAAAAGCGCGATCTGAAGACCATTCAGGAACGGATGGGACACGAAGATGCGGCGATGACACTCAATGTTTACGGCCATCTAATCCGGCAGAAACAGGCCGAAGGCATGGAAGACGAGCCGAGCGTGCTTTCGCACGTTCGTGCTTCATGCGACAAATCTGCGGCAAACATCCTCTAAAGCATTGAAACAGCTAGGTCTGAAACAGCTTCCCAAGCTGAATGTCGTGGGTTCGATCCCCATCGCCCGCTCCAATTCTGGATCAATGAGTTAGGTCTGGATTACGGAAGGACATCGGCCAAAAGCGCTGATTTTGCCGCAAAAAGCGGCTCCGATGTAACCCGCATGACTCCGCCATTCTCATGTTTACATAATTCGGCTCTGCGACAAATCTGCGACTCAATACCATAATTGAGAATCTTCGCTTCCAGATGATTCGCCGGCCCTACTTGAGTTCCGCTTCTCGCCCCGATTATGCGCAAACAGACGTTCGTTGCTGATAAATCGGGCAGGCCTCAAGATAGGGTCGATGGGGACCGATAGCGACAGCCAGCCTTTGATCAACGGCCCCGCTCGGGAAGCAGCGGCGTCGATGCGCGGCTATTGGACCCAGGTCTGGCGAAGTGTCCTGACCTGGATGGACCTTGAAGATACGGAACGGCTCTATCTAGAAGGCGCGGAAGACATCGACCGGATCGGTGGCTTCATCGCGGAAATCGTTCAGGTCAAGGACGTTGCAGCTAATGTCACCCTCAGATCCAGCGACGTTGTCGACGCAATCGGCAACGCCCTGGCGCATCAGGAGCGCAATCCGCGGCACACAATCAAGTTTCGGTTCCTAACCACGTCGGGAATCGGCGTCGAACACGGCGCGCCCTTCGGAGCCGGAATCGGTGGATTGCGTTTCTGGAACAGCAGCCGCCAGTTGGACGACGAGGCCGAGCGGGAGCGTACCGCGAGGATGATCGCGGACTTTCTTTTAGCCGAAGCAAAGGTCTCGACACCGGTTCAAAAATTCCTGCGAACGGCGTCGGACAGGCAAATCTGGACGCGGATGATCGCATCAGTCGAATGGGACACCCACGCCGGAGAAGCGGCGGAGGTTATTCGCGAGGTCAAAGACCGGCTTGTGGTCCTAGGGGAGAAGACTGGTGTTACGCCGGACAAGGCTGCTGACGTGGCGGAGCACCTCTACGCCACTGCCTACGCGACAGCGACACGCCAGAAAGATCGGTATCTAACGCGCGCGGAACTGCTGCGGCTATTCCACGAGCGGACTCAGGTCTCGATGCCGGCAGCCACCGCGAACGCGCTTCTGGCCGCGCTTCCGCGGCATCTGGTTCCCGCCGGGCCGCTGCCGATGGCGATCGGTGGCAAGGCCGATCTGATCGGCCGTCCGCCGCCTTTGCCAACTCGCTATTACGCGCGGCGGGCGGTCATGGTCGACATTACGACCAAGCTTTCCTCCTATCCGGTGCTGGTCTTGCAGGGCGGCACTGGCGTCGGCAAATCGATTGCAGCCGCCGGCCACACGGCTATGTCGACCTCGTCTTGGGGATGGGTTGATCTGCGTGGCGGGCGAGTTGCGGCCCTCGCCGAAGTGCTCGATCGCGTAGCCGGCGAGCTTGCCGCAGAGGATGGGCTCAGACATCTCGTGCTCGATGACATCGAGCTACCCGCAGATTCGCGTCTCCTGGAGACGCCGATTGCGCGAATTGCGGCCATTTTGGGCGAGCGTGGTGGCCAACTGGTGATCACCTCGGCTGTTGCGCTGCCGCAACGATTGTCGCTTGCGCTGGCATTGCCCGCGACCGGAGCGATGTTGATCCCGGCTTTTTCACGGGACGAGATCACCGAATTCCTGATCGCGCGGGGATGTCCGGGGGCACCAGTCGCGGGTTGGTGGGCGGCGTTCGTCGAACTGCACACAAGCGGCCATGCGCAGCTTGTGCATGCACGCATCGCCACGCTCGAAGCACAAGGCTTCCCGACACCGGACATGCAAAGCGTGATGGTGACGCCCTCCGACGTCGTTGAGGCGCGCGCCGAAGCGCGACAGCTGATTACAACGCTGGACGCCTCGGCGCGCGAGCTCATTTACCGGCTGAGCATCACGATCCAGGCAATGTCGAAGCGCCAAGTGTTCGCAATTGCGGGCCAACTGCCGACGATCACCGAACCGGGACTGGCGTTAGATAGGCTGGTGGGGCCGTGGCTGGAAATGATGGCGGAGGGGCTCTACAGGGTCTCGCCGCTGTTGCGTGGCGTCGGCCTCGAGGTTCAGGGCGAGGCTTGGGCGACGGCGATGCACAGTATTATAGCTCGTACGATTCTCGGCTTTCGCACGCTATCGCCGACAGATGTTTCAACGATCCTGTTCCATGCCATCGCGGCGCGGGACTGGTCGGCGGTGACACATCTGTCCTTCGGTATCCTCAGTTCGGACAATGAGACCTGGGAAGCCCTAGCGCAGAGCGCGGATTGGTTCGTGCTGGTCGGCACCGGCGGCGCGACACGCCCGGAGACAGATGTCTTCTCCCTCTTCCTCCTCCGGCTCTTGCAGTTCCGTCTGGCGGCCGCAGCCCACGACGACAAGGGCGCTGCGTCCGTGATCGCCTGCATGGACGAGGAATTACCCGCGACGGTCGAGGATATGCCTCTACGGCTGGCACGCCATTTCTTCCTCGGCCACGTCCTGCTGCGCACGGAAGTCAATCTGCCCATGGCGCAGCTCGTGGCGACGGGTCTCGAATACATCCGGCTCGGCGACGAATTGAAAGACGTGCTGGCCGGTGTCCATGAGCCCGAGTTCGATCGTGTCATGACCGGACCGGACGGCATTCCCGATCTGGCCGGGGTCGCCGGCTTTACGCTCACGCCACATCTGATGGATCGGCAAAGCCTGTCGGCATTATTGCAGGCATGCGAGGTGGTGGACGGGGCTGCAATACGTCGTCTTCTGTGGTTTGTTGGCGGCCAGGAATCGACAGCGCAACTCATCTTCGACCGGGTGTGGCTGGCGGAGTTAAGATCGGCGACGCCGGATTGGATCGCATGCCGGGAGCTTTTCGAGGGCGCCTACGCGCTCGCGCGCAGCTGCGCGCTACCCGGGTTAGCGCAAGGGGCGGCCCGAGCGATTGCACGGCTGACTGATGAGAACCTCGACGATCCTGTGGAGGCGCTGCGGCGAGCGGATGCGATGGCGGCGGAGATCGGGCCATCGCCGGGCCAGGACGATGCCCGCGCATCGATCCTGCTGCGCAAGGGTGATGCCACCCATGCGCTGGCAATCTGGCGCGAATTACTGCCGCGTTGGACGCCGCGAGACGAATTCGATCTCCAGCAGACCTTTTCGCATCGGCTGGCTGCGATCGCCGCGGCGCGCTTGGGTGAATGGACGGAGGCCGCGGACTGGCTGCGCAGCGCACGCGCACTGACGGACGACGTCAACCAAGCGGTCTATTGTGCTGGTCTATTCGTCGACGAAGGTTTCGCGCGCTGGAAAGGCGGCGACAATCGCGGCGCGCTCAATTGTGCGGTCGAAGGCCTCACGGCGATCGACCGGCTGCCATCCGACGACGCCGATGAAAGTGCTTATCTCGTGCGAAAGCGCGCCGGCCACACGATTATGTGGATGGCCAATACAGCCGCCGGCACGCCACCCAAGGAGTTTTCGGAGCCGCCGCCGGCCTGTTGCAGCAGCCTGGAGCCTGTGAAGGAAGCCCGGCTGCCGTCGACGCCGAGCGATGCGACGTGGGTGCATGTGCTGGAATTCGAGTTTGTTACCGAGCTGGGCGATGCGCAATTCCAGGCACTTGAATCGCGGCTGAAGGCGTCGGCGTATGGCCTTATTCGTTTCATGTTCGACCGATTGCGTTTGCAGCACCGGCTGCGCAGCGTTGCCCTCGATGATTTCGTAGAAGTGCTTGGTGATTGGACAGATAGTTTTGCCCTGTGTCGCCGCTACTACAAGGAGAACGGTCTTGGCGCGGCGGATCCTCTTCCGGCTGACGCACCGATGCCTGACCGCGATCAGGTCGATTCGGAGCTAGTCTTGAGTGGCATTTTGAACGCCGTGCTCTCGCTGGCGGCGCGTCGCACCGTCACGAGAGCAATGCTCGACCAATGGTCCTTGGGCGCGGCCCGCGCCCGGTTGTCGCCTATTGTCGATCCCTGGTTGGCATTCGTGGCGGCGCTATTTCTCGACAACACGATCGATGCGGAGACGGCGGTGCGCGATGCCTCACTGGCTTGGCCATGGCAGGCGGTTGCGTCAATCAGGATCGCCATTGACGCCGGAACGCGGCCGGCGGAACTACTGATGATCCACAATTATTGGACCAATGTGCTACCAAAAGTGGCACCCGGTTTGTTGGTCCTCGCCGATGTGGAGCTTTTGGTCACGACCGCCTGGCTTCGGCTTGCGCAGAACCGATTCTTACTTCGCGCACCTGCGTTGACTGTCCCGGCGATCGAACAAGCGTGCGCGAGCGCTGACACAGGGTGGCGCAAGATTGGAGAGGTTCTTCTTGCGGCGTGTGATGCGGTGCCGGCTGCTGTGCCGGCCGGGTTTCGGGAGCGATTTCAAGTGATGCTGCGCTCGCAGTGAACATGTTGTGAGGCGACTCAATTCCATAATTGAGACTCATCACTTCGAGATAATTGGCCAGCCCTAGTTGATTCGAGCCTCAGCGACAGTGCGTTGCCAACTGACAAAGCCACATCGCTGGTCTAATGCTGACGAGACTTCCCATAACGCTTGTGGTGAGCTGCGGCGGACGGCGATCCGATCGCCCAGTGGTCAAAATCTAACGCTTGCCCAAAAAGCGGGCTCATTCCAGAGTCGCAACATGAGAATACGGAAGGGTGCTCATAAGGAATTGATGACTCCCACACTAGATGACCTGCTCAACGACGGTCGGCTGGCGCGACTGTTCTCAAAGGACGCTCGTCACTGCGCGTTGCAGCTGTGGATCTTGCAGATTAAGTCCGAGCAATCGATTGAAAATCGCGTAATTTACGGCCGCCTGCTCCCCTACAGCTATTCCAATGACAGCTGGTCCGCCAGCGACGACGATGACTTCCATACATTCGGACGCGTCCAAGCACAGATTATCCGGCTCAACCTGTATGTCAAATGCATCCACTGTGCGGACCTCCTACGCCAGTTGAGCGCAGGCCGAACCGTCGCGGCAATCAGCGAAGAATTGAAGCTCTGGCTCTCGGACCAGTTGAAAGTACGGTTCGGAACGACCGCGCTCGCAGCGGATGACCTGGTTTACCGCCCCGTCGCGTTCCTGCTCAACCGTGACGCGGTTGATCGGCGCTCGCCCTCCAGTCCACATGGCGGAGCCGGGGCTTTCAGCGCTTCGCTCACGCAGACCGACAAGGGGGCGCTGTTCCGCCTGGGTCCAGACTACGACGTTGCCTTGACTGCATCAGTGGTCAGGCAACTCAACGCAGAAACAGGCCTAGACTTCGGCGGCGCTGACACTACCCGGTTCGGCGACTTGGAGTTGCTGGTCTTTCCTGCGCTGGATGACCTGGAGCGCCCCCTCCTGAGCGTGAGTTGGACCGATGCGCCGCGCGCCCTGGTCGCCCGATTCAATCCGATACAGCTGACGCACTTCAACGGTTTCCAATTCCGCTTGAGCGTAACGAACAACGGCCAGATCTTCTACTCGGGCATCGCAACTGCAGAACGTGATCCGGAAGGTATGTTCGCGTGCAAGTTCGCGCAGAGCGACCAGCTGCGCGCCATGACCGATAGCACGGAGTTGGAGATCTTCGGCTTCCATAACGACCATTCCGGCGAGGGCACGCTGTGTTGCCGGTGGCGGATGGGGTACATTCGGGAGGTCCACCTTCAGGGTCATGTGGTGGGCCACGGTGCCAGCCCGGTCAGATTCGACTGGCTGGAAAAAACCACCCGGCCTTCCGCGTCGGCGCGGGTGAAGGCCGCCCTGACGATCAGTCGCGGCAAACAGGGATTTACAAGCCGCGTGGGCGGGCGCGAAGCGGACCCTTGGGTTCCGGCTAACCGCGATCTAGTCTCCCTTTTTGTGAGACTCCATCCGCCGAAGTCAGAGGGGCGGTTCTTCCTGCGCTGGGGCCAGGGCGACGGCCAGGGGCGGCTGGAATTCGTGGAATGGCTGAAGGAGCTTCTCGCCAAGCACCAAGAGCACGAGGTAGTCATTTTCGATCCCTATTTCGAGGACGCCGGCTTGGGTCTGGTGCTGCTCAGCGCGTCACCGAAGGCGGACTACATTGTCATCACCTCCTTGCCCAAGCCATCCAACGAAGGCGACACCACGTCAGGCGAATCCGATAAGCCTGCCCCGGGCCGGATCAACAATCTGATGGCGAGCTGCGAGCACAACCGCCACCTGATGAAACGTATCAAGCTGCGCATTTACGGCTTGAAGGAAGGCCGGCTGCATGATCGCTACATCCTGATCATGGGACCGGACGGGTTACCGGTCGCAGGCTTCAACCTGTCCAACTCGCTTCAGAAGGCTGCTGAAAACTACCCCTTGCTCGTCACGCCGATCCCTGCCGATGTCCTGCTGAAGGTCGAGCAGTACAAGTCCGGGCTGGTGCTGGAGGCCCTGACAGCACAGCCCGAAGGCGAGACCGAGAATCCTTCCGTGCGCCTGCTGTTCGACTCCTCGGTGTCACCGCCGGTGCCGCCCCGGCGCTACGAGCCGCTGCGCTTCCTCGAAAAGCCCCAGGCCGCCGACGTGCTGAGCGTATGGACCGGCGAACCGTCGCTGTCAGGCCTGAGTGGCGATCCATTGAAGGAGCGGATGGCGCTTCTTGGACTGCTCAAGGATAACTCTCTCGCGCTGCCCGAACAGCAAGGTCTCCGGAATTGCCTGGATCGGCAGGCGGGCGATTTCTCAGACTTCACCGCGACCTGGGAGGTGCTCAGCGAGATCCTGGCGCACTCGCGCACCGAGGACGGCCGCTTCGGCGAGTTCGAATCCAAACATGCCTTTATGGAATTTCTTGCGCGGTTCCTCGAGTCATCGTTCAAGCGCGCGTATGGCGACGTGGACAAAGAATTGGCGCTAACGGAGGCCCGGCTGTTTATGGAACCGGTCGAGACCCTGCTCGCCAGTTCCTACCATCCGCATCATTTCTTCCATGCGGTGAAATACGCGGCCTTGACCTGGCCGGAGTACTACACCATCAAGTTCCTGTGGTGGTACGCCCCCGACGCCCTTCTGGCGATCGCCGAAACCCAAGCGGTCGGTGTGCCGACGGAGCCCCAGGTTCCGGACGCCATGCGGTTGTCCTTGTTGAGCCAGATTGTCAGTGAAATTTCGCTGTCGGTGCAATTCGACATCGGCGAGGGGCAGCGGGACCGGCTCGTTCGCAGCGGCAACGGTCTGCTGCAATGGATGGGCCTGAACGCAATTGAGATGCAGTTGGAAAAGCCGGGAGGGCTCGCAACCGTACTGCAGTTGGTGACCGCCTTTGCCCCTCCGGAGCGGGTGCGTGCCCTAGGCTGGATGGTTCATCACGCCGCACGGAATCCGAAGAAAGCCGAGATCTACAAAGGCCTGGTCGCGGCGCTTCACGAGGCACTGCCGCCGACCATCCCCGCCGAAGAGCTGAGGCGCTTGGTCGACTCCATGCGCGGGCAGCAATTGGCCTGGGCCGAGCCGTGGTTGTTCCAGGATGTGGTCTATCCCTTGTTGCAAAATGACCGTGCCAATACCAACGATGCCTGCGAGATCTGGGTTCAGGAGTTGGCTGCTTTGCTGGAGCCGGCACTGGGACACCGGTCGCGGCAGTTTGACCGATCTCGCGAGGGCCAGACGACCAATATCACCGCGTTCCTCTTCGCCTACAGCAGCCCCGAGCGACAGCAGGTCAGCCTGAAGTCGATGAAGGCGATCCTGAAGCGGCAGCAGCGGATCGTGCTACAGCCCCTCGCCAGCACCTCCGACTGGACACGGTGGGACAGTGCCCTGGTGGTCTCGATGTGGGTCCTGACCTTTACCCGATGGGGTCAGTATTACCTGCGCGGGCGCGGCATGACAGACCACGAGTTGGAGGAGCTGTCGCGCGAAGCCCGTGACCTAGCAATGGTCAGGCCAATAAGCGAATGGCGGTCGATGCGCGCGGGCAATCAGGGTGAGCTCGCCGCGTTCCTCGACCAAGTGGAGCAGTTCCTGACCTCGAGCGACGAGTTGTAAGAACTTCCTATAATTCCCGTGGTGCATTCGGGCGGATCAAGATCGGCTTAGCCTTCTGCTCTTCAAGGCCAGGTCCCTTAGGTCACTCTTGCGGAGGCAAGTCGTATCATTTCAAGACCCTGCTTTAATGCAGCCACATCGTCGGCTTTAGGTTCCCAACCGTGTTGTTTTGCTTTGTGCGAATGCGCCAAGTATTTCCTTTTCTCATTGATGTCGAACAGCCGCTTGGTCACGCCGGAACAACCCATCGGCTTACCTTTCTCGTCCACGAAATATGCCTCAAATCTCGGCCACAGCGCCTTTACAATCATCACCAATTGAAGGTACGTCGCCTGCGAAAAGTCCAAGGCTCCAATCTGCCTATTGTGCAGCTTTTCTCGAACCTCCTTGGGAAGAAGATCGAAAAACTTGTCATCGCCGTTTTTACGTTCGAGAACTGTCTCAATAAGTACGCCAAGCCGCGCCTCAAGTTCGCTTAACAGTTCAATAGATGTAAGCGTATGGTCGGCTGAGCGCCACGACGATCAGGCGGCGGCTGGCGCTGAATGATCTGTGCAAGGAAGCCAAGGCCGCGCTGAGCGCGGGCGCGATCACGCTCTCGCAAGCCGAGGCGCTGACCTTGGGCAGTGACGAGGCGCAGCGCGATATCGTCAAGGACATCGAGTTCGGCGATGAATTCTCGGTCGAGGGCATCAGGACTGTCCTCTTGGACAATCGCCCCACATTGGCCTTGGCGATCTTCCCGGTGGAGCAATATACCGGGACCATCACCACCGACTTGTTTGCCGAGGACGAGACTTCCTACTTTGACGATGCCGAGCAGTTCTTCGCTCTGCAAAAGGACGCGGTCGAGGAATTGAAAAAGCACCACGAGGAATCCGCCGCATGGGTGGACGTGACGGAAGGCTGGCACGTTCCCGAGTGGAAATACCGCAAGGCGCGCAAGAACCAGAAATCGGGCGTGCTCATCAATCTCGCCCCTTCGGGCCGGGTTGAGATCAGGGAAGGTTTGCTCCGTCCCAAGATCGAGAAGGAAACCGCCGAGGCGATTGCCGAGAATCCGGCAGCGCCCGTGAAGGTCAAAGCGGCCTATCCCAAGTCGCTGTGCGCCTGTATCGCCCACCACAAGGCGGCAGCACTCGCAGAAATCCTGCTGTCCTCCCCGCGCGCGGCGCAGGAAGTGATGATCGTGCGGACCTTGAAGGAATTTCGCCCGCACGAGTCATTCAGGGCGCTGGCAAAGGAAGCCGACCCGCAAAGTGCTTACCGCGTCCTTGAAACACAGGCTCTTCAATTCGCGGGCCGGTTCGGGTTCGAGATCGAACCCGGGGAGTCGGTGTGGGACAGTTTCCCGCCAGCATTCACCGATGAACTGACCTTGTACGAAGCGGTTCGGGGTTTTTCGGATCACGACCTCGCGCAGTTGCAAATCCTTCTGACTGCGTTGTCGTTCGGGCAGGAGGTTTGCGACCGGCTCGATACGAGTGATTCCCTGTTCAACCGCGTGGCGCGGGATTTGAGCGTGGATATGAAGAACCACTGGCGACCGGATGCGGCTTTCTTCGGCAAGCGTAACCGGGAGCAGTTGGTGTCCATCGCCATCGAGTGCGGCTACGCCGAGGGCAAGGGGCAGGTGTCGTCCTACAAAAAGACCGACCTCGTGAATTGCCTCATCCGGCATTTCCAGAACGCGAAGGCGGCAGCGGAGCCGACCCCGGCGCAGATCAAGGCGCGGGAGTGGTTGCCCGAGGCGATGCTGTTTCCCGCCGTCGATAGGGACGCGCCCGCCGCAACAGAAGTTGACGACGACGAGGAAAATGTTGAATAGTCACTGACAGACACGGCCCGAGCAGCCTTCCCCGCTTCGGGCCGTGTTTATTTTTCGGGAAGCGAAATCAACGGGCCATCCTTGCGATGGCCCGTTCCCGTTAGAAGCTTCGAGGCCGTGCCGCCGGGCGGGATTTCGCAGAGGATCGCGACCAGCTTATTGATCGTGAATTCTTCCTCGGGACGCCACAGCGCAAGGAATGACGGCAGATCGTCTTTGAGCCCGAGACGGTAGCTCCGGACATGCCACTTCACCTGTTCTGAATTCCCCGCCAGATCAACGAGGCGCTGCGCGTCCGCGCTGTTGATCGCTGCGCCATGCAGATGCAGATAGAACCCGTCTCCGAATTTTGACTCATAGACATCCTCGTGCAGGACCGCCCAGACGGTGAGCGTACCGCCCGCGTCCCTAATGCGCGCGCGCACGGCATCGACCATCGCGGGCGTGAGTTCGGTTTCGCCGGGATGTTTCGGCGGGCCGATATGCAGGACATTGCGCTTGTCTTCAGAGGACATCAGTCAGGTCCGCGCGATGCGAGAACGGACACTTTCTCGCAACTGGCAGACGCTGGCAAGGCGGGCAAAAGGGAGGGGGATTTTTCGTATGTTTTCTCGTCCGCATACGATCGTAATATTTGCGCCGAATTCTGTAATCAAAGGCGCATCATTCTGTCGAATATTTGCGGGTGCGTTGACCACATAAATAATTTCAGGCTCTCTCAACGGGAATATTTGGAGGAGTTTATTTCTCGGGGGAGAGTTATTTCATGAAGTCGATTAAATCGGCAGCCCGGAATCACGGGCACATATGCTGCATTTTTCTCTCCTCGCTGCTTGTTCTCGCCTCAGCAGGCATTAATCCTGCCCGTGCCGATGGTGTAAACGCCGCGCTCAGTTCGGGCAAAACCGTCACGGGCCAGATCGCATCCGCATCCGGCATCGACACTTACACCTTCAAGGTTCCTGTTGCCGGAAGCTCGTTCGTTCTCGATCTCGCAGAAACCGGCCCGCACGACGAATCCTTCATGCCTTGTCTCACCCTGACCGGTCCCGCCGGCAACATGGGCGGCAAAGGGCACGTTTATTCCCAAGTAATCAGCATGCCGAATGCCGCCGAAGGCAAGTGGACTGTACAGGTTGACCGTCATCATTCCGGTTCGTCCGGGGGCACCTACGCTCTGACGCTCATCGAAATCCCCGGCGCCATTGCCCAATCCGATGGCACCCCCGCCGTCGCACTCACTCCCGGCACGAGTTTCTCGCAATCCAGCACTCCCGGACGGCTGAGTGTGTTCACCTTTCCGGGCGTTGCCGGACAGAAGATGACCTTCTCACTCAATGCTGCGGCCGGAAGTGGAATCTTTCCCCATGCAGCCATCTTTGCGCCAGGGGGCGGTCCTGCCGGAGAAGTTGGCTGCAACAGGGACTGCTCTCAGGATATTACGCCAGCGACAAGCGGCACTTTTACAGTTGTCGCGTGGCGCATTGATTCGAGCGAAGGCGCGGGAACGTATTCACTGTCCGTGGCCAGCAGTAATTAACAAGAATTTGCAAGCGGGGGAATATTCATGAATTCATATATCGCGGCAGTCCGCAAATGCGGGCGCATGGCCAGCCTGTTTCTTCTCCTGCTTCTCATTCTCGGCAGCGCCGGTAGTCATCAGGCGAGGGCCAACGGAGTCGTGTCTACCATCGGCAATGGCCAGATCGTGTACGGATCAGTTTCCGGCACTGGCTATGATACGTATTCGTTTCCCGCGGCCTCCGGCGACTATATCTCTTGGACCGTCACCGCAACCTCCGCTTACAATTCAGGCTTTGAGCCCTTTAGCGAACTTTTCAGACCAGCAGGCACTGAAGATGCCGCTGCCTCTGACTACTATTTTGCAGGTGACTTCGTAGACGCTGGTTCCACGGGAACGTGGAAAATTGAGGTCAGCAATAATTTTTCTTATCCGGTGGTATCTGGCGGTTACGCGCTTCAGGTTTTCGTGTTGCCGGGCACACCTGCCCAGTCCGGCGGTGTCGGCGGCGGCCAGATGAATGTGGGACAGACTTATGATGGATCGATCAATCTTGGATCCTCTGACGTCTATACTTTTAACGGCGTTTCCGGCAATAACTACTCACTGACTCTCGACCGGGTAAGCGGCTCAGCCAGCTTCGATCCATGGATGATATGGTCAGACTCGACCGGTTCCCTCATCGAGCAAAACTGGACCGCCTCAACCTACACGTTTACTCATTCCGCCACCACCGGCCCCTATACGGTAGTGGTCAATCAGGCTTACAACGGAAACAATTCCGGCGACTATTCGCTTGAAGCTTCAGGGACAGGCACATCCCCGCCCGTCGCCGGCAAGCAGGATGGCGGGCGCTGTATCCCGTGCGAAGAAGCGGCAAAAGCGCAGGAGGCGGGAGAGGGGCCTCCGCCGCAAAGCTTGGATATCACTTCAGCGGGGGGAACCAACGGCGGCACCGATCCGATCAATATTGCCACCGGGAATCTCTACGAAAAGGTAACGGACTACACGACGGTTGGCACCAACCCGCTGGCGCTGGTCCGCTCTTATAACAGCATGTCCTATAACCGCAACGAATTTCCGACATTGATGGGAGTCAACTGGCGCACGAATTTCGACCGCTACATCAGGGTGGTTTCGGCCAGCCAGGCCACGGCGGAGCGGCCCGGACGGACAGGTTCTCAACTTCGCGCTGAGCGGTGGCACGGGGACGCCGGATACCGATGTCGATGTCAAGCTCACATATTCCGGCACTACCTACACGCTGACCGATTCCGACGACATGGTCGAAACATATACCGTCACGAGCGGGCAAGGGACGTTCTGAGCTCCATCGCCTGGCCCAACGGCTATACGCAGACAATCAATTACACGAGCGGCGTTCTGACATCCGTGTCGGATTCCTACAGCCGCTCGCTGTCCTTTACCTATACCAGCGGAGTACTGACCGGCGTGACGACGCCCGACAGTGCAACGCTGACCTATGCCTACACCACGACCGCAGGCCAGAGCCTGCTGACCTCAGTGACTTACAACACCAGCCCAAGCACGCAGCCAGACCTACGTTTACGGAAACACCAGTTTCCGTTCATGCTCACCGGAATCACCGACGAAAACGGCAACAGCTTCGCCTCAGTATACCTATGACGGGCAGGGGCGCTGCACGATGGCCGAGCACGACGGCGGCGCGGACGAGTATCAGGTCTCCTATGACGATTCCACCGGCAACCGCACCGTGACCGGCCCGCTCGGCAACGCCGAGACTTACAAGTTCACGACACTCGAAGAATATGCTCGAAGGTCAACGAGATCGACCGCGCCGCGAATTCTCCCGTCGCATCGGCCACGCGCACTTTCACGTATGACACGAACGGCTACCTCGCCACCGCGACCGACTGGAACTGGCAACTCGACACGCACTGGACCAACAACAGCCACGGCCTGCCGACCATCATCACCGAGGCCTACGGCGCAGGCGTCGCGCGCACGACGACGATCTCCTATGACTCGACCTGGGTCCACAAACCCTACACGACCACCAAAACCAACGTCACCATCGACGACCGCTATGATTCCACCCAGGGCACGCTGCTGACGCACAAGCTGACGGACACCACGGGTGGGACGACCAACGGGCAGACGCGGACCTGGACTTATACCTATAACGCGACCGGCGAGCTGCTGACGGCGCAGGCGCCGCGCACCGACGTTACCGTCAAAACGACCTACACATATTGCAGCGGCGCTTTGGCCAGCATTACCGATCCGG
Source organism: uncultured Alphaproteobacteria bacterium (assembly GCA_963787675.1). Lineage (GTDB taxonomy): Bacteria > Pseudomonadota > Alphaproteobacteria > Rhizobiales > Xanthobacteraceae > JAJPKK01. The sequence continues at coordinate 801,929 of CAWBDV010000007.1, forward strand.
CCGGCAACGTCACCACCATCAACACCGCCAATGGCACCGGTCAGCCGACGAAAGTCACCGACCCGAACAGTGTCGAGACAGATTACACGTATGACAATCGCAATCGGATACTGACAAAGACGGTCAAAGCCTCCACCAACGAGGTAACGACCTGGACCTATATTGCCTCGGGCCAGCCGGACCTGATTACGCTGCCCGATTCCAGCACCATTGACTACGATTACGACAACGCGCAGCGCGTGACCACGATTACCAACACGGCAGGGGAGACGATCAACTACACGCTCAACGCGATGGGCGAGCCGACAACGACGACGCTCAAGGATTCCGGCGGGACGACCCAGAAATCCTTCACCGCGACCTATGACGTGCTCGGTGACATGCTGACCCTTGAAGGCTCTGCCGGTTCTTCGCAGAAGATAAGCTATACATATGATGGCATGAAGAACCGGACTTCGGCCACCGACGCCAACAGCAACGAGTGGCAGACGGCTTTCGATGCGCTCAACCGCGCCTCGACCGTGACCGACCCGAACTCTCACACAGCCGCTCCGACATACAACAACCTCGACGATGTCACCGCGCAGACGGATTATCTCGGCTATTCGACCAGCTTCACGTTTGACGGGTTTCATGATGTGATATCAAAGGACGGCCCGGATACCGGGACGGCCACCTTCACATTTGACGGAGACCATAACGTAACGAAGCGGGTGGACTCGCGCAGCGTTGAGACCGACCGCACCTTCGACAAGCTCGAACGCCCCACCGCCGAAACCTATCCCAGCTACACGGCGGAGGACCTTGCTTTTACCTATGACCAGACCTCCGGCGGCAATGTCGGCATCGGCCATCTGACAAGTTTTTCGGATGAATCGGGCTCGACGAGGAATTGTCCCGGTCGATGTTGAAATAGAGAGGCGGCGTTGCTCGCCTTGAGCCGATAGGCTCGGGGTGCTGATTCCACAAAGGAAAGCAACGCCATGAACAGACTTACTACATCCACTGTTGTTCCGACGAGGGCGCTGAAGCTTGAGGCGCTTTCGAACATGTCGGGGAGTTTTGAGCTGTTTTGCCTGGCTTCCGGCATGGAGGCTCTTGGCGAGATGATGGATCATGATGCGCAAGCGGTCTGCGGTCCACGCCATGCGCGGGGTGATGACCGACAGGCGCACCGCTGGGGGAAAACGAAGGGCAAGATCGGCTTTCACGGCGGCAAGGTCGAGGTCGAGCGGCCAAGGCTTCGCGGCTTCGACGGGAAGGAGCAGGCTCTGCCGAGCTGGGAGGCGGCGGTCGCGGAGGACTGGCTCGGCAAGTGGGCCATCAACCAGATGCTGATCAACGTCGCGACGCGTAAGTTTGCCCGATCGGTTCGGTTGCCTGAGGGAGACGTTCCGGCGGCTACGGGGGCTGGGCTGACGAAATCGGCCGTCTCCCGCCGGTTCGTAGCGCTATCGGCGGCGCGCATGAAGGAGTGGATGGCGGCCGATCTCTCCAGCCTCGATTTGCTGGTGATCCAGATCGACGGCATTCACATGGACGAGGATCTGATCCTGGTCGCGGCGATTGGCGTTGACGCGAAGGGCGACAAGCATCCGCTCGGCCTCATCGAGGGTGCGACGGAGAACGCCGCGACCGTCCAGGCGCTCATCGACAACCTCGTCGAGCGCGGGCTCGACCCAGCGGTGCCGCGGCTGTTCATCATCGACGGCGCCAAGGCCCTATCCAAGGCAATCCGCCGAACCTTCGGTCACGCCGCGGCGATCCAGCGCTGTCAGGTCCACAAGGCCCGCAACATCATGGAGCGATTGCCCAAATCGCTGCACCCTTCGGTCCGCCGCGTGTTGCGACAAGCGTGGGAGTTGGACGATGCCGGCAAGGCGGAAAAGCTGCTTCGCAATCTTGCCCAGCGTCTCGAACGAGACTGGTCCGGGGTCGCCGGCTCGATCCTCGAAGGCATCGATGAAATCCTCACCGTCACGCGGCTCGGATTGCCGAAGGAGCTGCGACGCTCGCTCGCCTGTACCAACATGATCGAGAATGTGATGGGCACGGTGCGCCGTGTCTGCCGCAACGTGAAGCGCTGGCGCTCGGCCTCAATGGCAATGCGCTGGACCGCAGCCGCCATGCAGGAAGCAGCCAAAGGCTTCCGACGACTGAAGGCTCACAAGCAACTTCCTGCGTTACGGGCCGCTCTGGAAGCGAACCAAGACAAAAACTCACATGGCGTTCTTGCTCGCCAGGCCAACGCCGCGTAACGTCAACCATGACAACGACCGCTTCTCAATGTTCAACAAAGAGCGGGACATCCCGCTCGACGACGCAGAAGTTCGATAATTTCGGCAACATGATCTCGACGGTGAGGACGATCGGCTCGAACAACTACACAACATCCTACAGCTACGATCTCGCCAACCGTGTTACACAGATCGTCTATCCGTCCGGGCGCATCGTCAACTACACCTATAATTCCAGTGGATACCTGACGCAGGTTGACACCAAGCCCAGTTCAGGCGGCACCGACACGGTGCTGGCTTCGTCGATCACGCACAAGCCGTTCGGGCCGATTACCGGCTTTACCTACGGCAATAGCGAGGCGCTGACGAAGACCTATGACGACAACTACTGGATTTCGACGCTTAACACGGTCTATAGCGGGACCTATGTGCAGGAGCTGTCGTTCACGGAGGATAACGTCGGAAACCTTACGGCCATCACCGACAATCTCAGCTCAGCCCGTGACGAGACCTATACGATCGATGCTCTCAACCGGCTGCACACGGCATCCGGCGCTTACGGGTCCAGAACTTACACATACGATAACAACAGCAACCGCGCCACGCGCGTTGCGGGCGCGACGACGTATACCTCGACGATGACCGCCAGCACAAACCTGTTGGCCTCGTACACCGACGGCACGAGCACGCGGCACTTCACTTATAGCGCCTCGGGGAACATGCTAACCGACGACCGGACGTTCATCGGTGGCGGGGCGTTGTCCAACACCTTCGGCGGACGCGACCGGCTTGAATCCATGACGGTCGGCACACCGACGATCACCTTCAAGATCAACGCGCTCGGGCAGAGAGTGCAAAAGGCGACGACTGGCGCGACGACAGATTACCACTTCGACATTTTCGGCAACATTATCGGTGAAGCCAATGACAGCACCGGCGCGAACGAAATTGAATACGTTTGGATGGAAGGCCAGTTGCTGGCGCAAATCGATTCCTCGGGCAATATCTACTATGTTCACAACAATCAGGTTGGCGCGCCGCAGAAAATCACGGACAGTTCGCAGAACGCTTGTCTGGGACTACGAAATAGAGCCGTTCGGTGAGACCTACGCGACCCCGACCAGCACCACTCCCACGAACCACAGGTTCCCCGGCCAGTACGCCGACAGCGAGGACACGCTGTCTTACAACAACATGCGTAACTACGACCCCAGCATTGGCCGCTATATCGAGGCGGACCCGTCAGGGTTTGGGGGAGGACTTAATTTATACGGATATGTAGCGCAGCAGCCGATGCAGATTACGGACCCACTAGGTTTGTCTGATCCTCAGAATTCTCAACCAATATATAACGTGAACGGTGCGCCTGTTTTTACCGATGCTGCTTTGGCTAGTGCGACGAATGCCGAGCAAGTAGCACAGGAGATCCTTTTAGCACCCAAGACTCCATGGTGGGCCGGTCTTTCCGAAGCTGTGCAGAACATGGCAAAGGTTCGAAACACTGAAAGTGGGCGGTCTGCTGCTGATGATGTTCCGAGTTGGTGCAGAAACGCAGGCTATGCACCAAAGGTAAAGGAAAGCGGAGCGGACTTCGCAAAGAGAGTTATGGACGGCCGGTATGGACCTGGTAATTATCCGACTGGACCCGGTAGTGAATACAATCAAATCCAGAAATGGGGTGATAGAGGATTCAGGTTGCCCGACGGTGTGAATAGTGGTGCGGGCTCTGACGGCGGGGACCCTTACGGAGGCGCTGAAAGGATATAGCTATGGAAAACAAGAAAAGCGTATACCTGGTGTGGCATACAAATCCATTGAACAAAGATGAGAAATTAACGGGAGTTTATTCCACACGACAAAAGGCAAATGAATCTATTAAAAGACTTACGAAACAGCCGGGGTTTAAAAGTCATCCGGAAGGTTTTGAGGTGTCCAAATACGACCTAGACAAAGACGGATGGACTGAAGGGTTCATTCCTTCAACAGAGGCATCCTGACTGATGGATATACCGTCGTCGGAATGACAACGGTCCTCGTTCAGATGAAACAAATCTTGCATGAGGGGGTAAGCCCAACATTTTGGAATTATACCAAAAATTACATCAAGTATTTTGCGCAATGATAATCCGTCGACTATGCATGGCCTGTGCCCTTCTTTGCATTCCCCTCTGGGCGGGATACGCGTCGGCCCAAGAGACGGCAAAGCCGAAAGAGGCAGTTAGACCAAGGGACGCCCAGATGGGCGCGCATTGATCACCATGAGGTACGGCGAAGAATTCCGCGGAAGGGTCGTAAAATATGTCCGCGAGGGGGGGAGCAAGGCAGACGCTGCGCAGCGCTTTGGCGTCTCCACCTCCGCGATCTACAAATGGCTGGCTCTAGGTGACAATCTGGCTCCGGGGAAACCAAGGCCCGGGAGATCGGCCAGGCTGGATTTGGAAACCTTGCGCAAGGCTGTGGAGCAGAACCCTTACCGGCCGAATAGATTGTGGGCCAAAGAGTTCGGCGTTCATGAGGCGACCATCCGCAACGCACGGAGACAGATGAAGCTGCAGCGTGAAAGAGGACCCGGCACCCTTGCCGCGTGGCAAGCCCGGAAATGCGATACCCTCGAAGTCTTTTGCGCGCCGCCCGCTTTCATGGATGATCACGACGAACTGCAACGTTTTGCCTGTGCAAGGTTGGACGAGGAAGCCGAACACCTGATTTGAGCCGGACCGGCCATTCTCTTCGGCCTAAGTCCTTGAGCCATATAGAGTAGATAAAATTGGTTGCAGGCCCCCGCAACCAACCGCTCGCCAAAATAGGCGTAGACTCGAGGCATTACACGGCTGGCACGTTTGGTGCCAGGACGCGCACCAATAAAACCAGTTACTTAGGCGGTAGGTTCAAATCGTCCCGCAACCAACATCCACCTTGGATTGATGCGTGATGCGGTGACAATCCATGGCGAGAATTCGGACTTGCTGTGACTGCCGCGAAGGGTTCACTTCGCAAGCTGCTTGCGGATCGCCTGCAATTCCCGTCGGCGTTTTGCGTCCGTTTTAGGGTAGCTCATTTTCAGTCCTTCGAATGTATCGAGGACAATCTGTGAAACAATCAGCCTGGCGTTCTCCTTGTCATCGGCAGGAACGACATACCAAGGGGAATCGCTTGTGCTGGTTGCACCGAGGCACTCCTCGTAGGCTTTCATGTAGCGCTTCCAAAATTTCCGCTCCGTGATATCGGCAAGGCTGAATTTCCAGTTCTTCTCCGGCTCATCGATGCGTTCCAGAAAGCGCTTGCGCTGCTCCTCCGCCGAGAGATGGAGGTAAAATTTCACGATGCGGGTTCCGTTCTTGTGAAGATGGCGTTCCAGATTCGTGATCGAACGATACCGATCGTGCCATGTCTTCTTTTCGTCGTCCTGCGCGTCCGGAATTCCTTCGTTACGGAGAATCTCGGGATGCACGCGTGTGATCAAAACCTCTTCGTAGTAGGAGCGGTTGAAGATGCCGATCCGACCGCGCTCCGGTAGATCGCGAGTGGTGCGCCATAGAAAATCATGTTGCAGCTCTGTCGGGCTTGGGTGCTTGAAGCTGAAGACTTGGCAGCCTTGGGGATTCACGCCCGACATCACATGCCGGATCGCGCCGTCCTTTCCCGCCGCGTCCATCGCTTGAAAGATCAACAGGACGGCATAATGGTTGGAGGCGTAGTGAAGCTGCTGCAGCGTGCTGAGTTGCGCAATGTGCTTTTCCAGTATCTCCTGATACTGCTCCTTGGAATTATAGACAGGATCGACCTTCGTCGGCCATTTTTTGAGATCGACATCGTCTCCTTCCCGAACGCAAAAGTCCTTTGAATGAATTCTCATCTTGCTCATTTGGCGGTCGCCGGTGTGGAAGCGGATGGCTCTTTGGTCTCTGCGTCAGGTTGGGGCTCGGCGCTGCTTTTCGCGTTAGGTGTGGCATTGCTATCGGTGACTGTCACGGCAGCGCTCGGCGCCTCGGCATGGCTGATGGCCTCCGCGATGATCCTCCCGGCACTCTCCGGGTCCTTGAGGACACCGGCCAGCAGGATGTCGCCGAGCGTTGTGTTAATCAGTTTGGTGACGCCGGCACTGGCCTCGGGGTCGGACCCGGCTTGTGTTTCAGGCTGCGGCGCGGCTTGCACCTCGGGCTTTTGATCGACTTTCGCAGATGTCTCGGTCTTGACCGGGGGCTTTGGCTCGACTTTCGGTTTTGATTCCGGCCCGGCCTTGGCTTCAGGGCTGGCGGCGGCATCGGAAGCTGATTTTGCCACGCCCGTGACATCGGCTTTCTTTGGAAGCGACGCCGTGGCTTCTGGCTCAGGCGGTGTCGCGGTTTCCGGTTTGGCTACCGCACCGATCTCGGGCTTGGCTGCGGTATCGGGCTTGGGCGCCGTTTTCGGCACAGGCATGGGATTTTCTCCTTCTTGAGGCGGGGTTTTGGCTACAGGCGCGGGTTCGGCCTTTGCACGGGACGTGTCCGTGATTTTGGTTTCCGCTTGCGGTGCGGCGGCGGATTGAGACCCGGCAGCAGCTTTGGAGCGGTCGAGAACCCAATAGGTCAGCAGCTTCACGCGGTCATTGACGAGGAACCAGACCAGCGCGTAGGCCCAGACGAGCGCCGCCCAGCTCCAGCCGAGCGGCGTCATGAACAAGCCGTAGACGGCGATCAGCGTTGCGAGTGTCTGGGTGCCGAGCACGGCAATCCACAGAACCCGCGCCGGACGTATGGACCAGAACGGACCGCGCGTGCGCGTCAGGAAAATTGTTAGATGCCCGGCGACGGACAGCTTCAGATACATCAACGTCTGAATATGCGCCCGGTCGAGGGAAAATACGCGTTCCCCAAGGTAAAACAGGCCAAAGGCCGAGATGACGCCGAAGATTCCTAGAACAGTCGAAACGCCCAGCACGACGCGCATGTTCCAGGCTTCGGGCTGGTCCTTGTAATGGACATTGTCGTAAGCGATCGACAGGATGGCACCGTCATTGAGCAGCGCCAGCATCACGATCATCACCGCCGTCAGCGGATAGAAATTGAAGATCAGGATCGATAACGTCATGAACAGCAGCACGCGCAGCGTCTCGGCGATGCGATAAATCGCGTAGCTGTTCATTCGTTGAAAGATTCTGCGGCTTTCTTTTATGGCATCGATGATCACCGACAGACCCGGCGTCATCAGGACAATGGCCGCGGCGGCGCGCGCGGCGTCGGTGGCGCCCGAGACCGCGATGCCGCAATCGGCCTTCTTGAGCGCCGGGGCGTCGTTCACGCCGTCGCCCGTCATGCCGACGATATGACCGCGTTTTTGCAGCACATCGATGATGTGGAACTTGTGCTCGGGAAATACCTGGGCAAAGCCGTCGGCCTTCTCGATCGACTCCGCGACCGCAGCGCTTTCCTCATGCTTTGAGTCGCCAAGGCTGCCGGCATCGAGAATGTTGGCGCCCATGTCGAGTTTCTTGGCGGTTTCGATGGCGATGGCGAGCGCATCGCCCGTCACCATCTTGATCTTGACGCCCATCGCGCGCGCGGTCGCGACGGTTACCTTGGCGTCCTCACGCGGCGGATCGAACAGGGGTAATACACCGACGAACGTCCAGGGGCCGTCGCCTTCCGCTCGCGCGACGCCCAGCGCGCGAAAGCCGCGCGCCGCGAAATCCCCGACCGCCTTGTCGACTGCGCCCTTGATCTGCGCCGCGTCGGAAACCAGCGCCAGGATGATTTGCGGCGCTCCTTTGGTCACCTTGAACTGCTTGCCGTCGGCGCCTTTCACCGTGGCCTCGGTACGCTTATGCACCGCATCGAACGGCACGAAGTGCGTCACCTGATAGGGCTTCAGGGCCTGATCGTCTTTCAGGCCGCCGAGCACCGCGAGATCGATGGTGTCGTTGTCGTCGGCGCGCGATGCCAGCGCGCCATCGAGAATCACCTGAGCGGCGGTGACATTCTTCACGCAGAACGGCTCGCCGAGGGTCAGCTTGTTCTGGGTGAGGGTGCCGGTCTTGTCCGCGCACAGGACATCGACGCCGGCCAGTTCCTCGATGGCCACGAGCCGGCTGACGATGGCCTGCTTCTTGGCGAGCAGACGCGCGCCGACGGCCATCGTGACCGACAATACCGTCGGCATCGCTACTGGGATCGCGGCGACGGTTAGCACCAGGGCGAATTGCAGTGTGGTGAGGATCGGATCGCCGCGATAGATCGCGACGGCAATGATGACCGCGACGAGCGCCACGGCGAGGACGATGAGGTAATTGCCAATCTTCAGCACTGCGCGCTGGAAATGGCTGACGGTATGCGCGTCCTGCACCAGTTCGGCCGTCTTGCCAAAATAGGTGTTTGCGCCCGTGGCATAAACCAGCGCGCCGATCTCGCCCTGGCGGATGATCGAGCCGGAAAATATCGCCTCGCCGGGTTTTCGCGTGGCGGGCAATGATTCACCGGTCAGAGCGGACTGATCGACCTCGACCGGGTCACCCTCCAGCAGTCTTGCATCCGCCGGCACGATGTCGCCAAGGCGCAAACGAATGGCATCGCCCGGCACCAGTTCGCGCGCCGGAGGGTTGACCCATTTCCCGTCGCGTTTAACACGCGCCTTGACTGCCAGCGTCGCTTTCAGGGCATCGATGGCATTGCCGGCCTGGCGCTCCTCCCAGAATCCGACGACGGCGTTGGCGAGCAGCAGCACGAGAATGATGCCAAAATCCGGCCAGTGCCGGGCAGCCGCCGAGAGGATCACCGCCGCTTCGATCATCCACGGGATCGGTCCCCAAAAATAGCTCAGGAATTTCAGGAGGAGATTGGTTTTCTTTTCCTCGATCTCGTTGGGGCCATATTTAGCCAGCCGCTTTTGCGCCTCGGCCTCCGTAAGCCCGTCCGGCGACGAGTCCAGTTTCTTCTCGACCTCGGCCAGCGGGAGGGTTTTGAGGTCGTCCTCCGCAGCGGGTTTGGGTTTGGCAGCGGAGACGCCTTTGACTGTCGCCTTGGCTTCGGGTTTCGGAGCGACCGTTTTGGTGCTGCCGGCTTTAGCGTCTGTCATGGCTGTTCTTTCTCTGCGACACGCTCGCTTCTGTTTGCGGGAAAATAAGCGCGTGCGTGTGCTGCGCGATCATCAGTTCTTCGTTTGTCGGGATGACCCAAACCGAGACCCGGCTGTCGGCGGTGGAAATGCGGGGGCCGTTGGAAGCGTTCGATGGATCGTCAAGTGTCACACCGAGCCATGCGAGTTTGCGGCCGAGTGCTGCGCGTACCGGGGCGGAATGTTCGCCGATGCCGGCGGTAAACACAAAGGCGTCCAGCCCGCCGAGCACGGCGGCGTAGGCGCCGGTATATTTGGTCATCGCATAGACGAATGACGCGACCGCTGCGAGGGCGCGCGGGTCCTTACTATCCTGAAGAATGCGCATGTCGCCGCTGATGCCGGACAGGCCCAGCATGCCGGCGCGCTCATAGAACATCTTCTCCAGCGTTGCGTCATCGAACAGCTTGCTTCGCAACAGGTAAAACAGCGCGCCCGGTGATACGTCACCTGACCGCGTCGCCATCGGAAGGCCCGACAGGCCGGCGAAGCCCATGCTGGTCTCGACGCTCTTGCCGTCCAGCATGGCGCACATGCTGGCGCCACCACCGAGATGCGCGACGATCACGCGCCGGGCTTGGGGTGCGAATTTCGGCACCTGCCGGCTGATATAGTCGTAGGAGATGCCGTGATAGCCCCAGTGACGCACGCCGGCATCACGCACGTCCTTCGGAAGCGCATAGATTTGTGCCACTTCCGGCATTGTTCTATGGAACGAGGTGTCGAAGCAGGCGACCTGTGGTAGGCCGGGGAATGCCTCCGCGAGCGCCCGCGCGCCGCGTACATTATAGGGCTGGTGGGACGGCTCCATGACCACAAGCGAATCGAGATAGGTCAGCACCTCGTCATCGATCCGCACGGGACCCGCAAACCGGCTGCCGCCGAGCACGATCCGGTGACCGGCAGCCGCGACCTTCAGGCCGGCGATATTGGATTCCAGCCATGTGATCACGAATTGCAGCGCCGTCTTGTGGTCGATCGTGCTGCCCTTGCCCCACGCGTGAGTGTCCCATGGCTTTCCGGCGGCGTTCGATACGGCGAAATGCGGCTCGCCCTGCATGCCCTCGATCTCGCCCCGGCACAGCAGGGGCGGAGAGTCGGCGCCGTCCGCGGCGTAAGCGCCGAACTTCAGGCTGGTGGAGCCGGCATTGATGACGATGATCGCGTCGGTCACGGCGGCTTACTCCGATGGTTCTGGCAGAATGCTGCCGGGATCACGCGCCAGCGCATCGGCGTACAGCACGGCGGCGGCGGCCGAGAAGCGCCGCGCATCCGGGGTATCGGCGCGGCTCGTGAGCACGATTGGCACGCGCGCGCCCACCACCAGCCCCGCCATCTGGGAATCCGCCATGAAGGCGAGATTCTTGTAGACCATGTTGCCGGCTTCGATATTGGGCACGAGAAGCACATCGGCGATGCCGGCAACGGGGGATGTAATACGCTTGACCTTGGCCGCCTCGGCGTCGACCGCCGCATCCAGATCGAGCGGCCCGTCGACGATCCCACCGGTGATCTGCCCGCGATCCGCCATCTTGGCGAGAATCGCGCCGTCGAGCGAAGCCTGCATCTTGGTGTTCACCAACTCGATCGCCGCGAGCACGGCGACCTTCGGCTGGTCGATGCCCAGCGCCTGGGCGAACCCGATGGCGTTCTGGCAGATGTCGCGTTTCTGGTTGGTGTCCGGTGCGATGTTGAGGGCAACGTCGGTGATGATGATGCGGCGCGCGTAGGTTGGGACCGACATCATGGCGCAGTGGCTGAGCAGTCGGCCGGTGCGCAGCTTTGCTTCTTTTTGCATGATCGCGTGCAACAGCACGTCGGTATGCAGGCTGCCCTTCATCAGAGCCTGCACCTCGCTCGCGCCGGCGGCCATCGCGGCCTTCAACGCCGAGTCCTCGGGACCGTCCGTCGCCACGACACGCATGCCGGAAATGTCGAGTTTCGCGGCGGCGGCGATCTCGCGTAGTTCTTTATTCGGCCCGAACAGGACCGGCACGATCAGCCCCGCCGTAGTTGCCTCGACCGTACCGGCGAGCGCCTCGGCGCTGCACGGATGCACCACGCCGGTGAGCATCGGTTTAAGATCGCGGCAGCGCTCCAGCAGGCTGTCCAGCCGATGCTCTGGCACTTCGCGCTGAAGCCGCTTGGCGGGCGCCACGACTTCGATCGTTGCGCTGGCCACAGGTTGTCCCGTCGGACCCGTGCATTGTCCGTCGAGAATGACCAGCATTCCGTCCGCGTGTTTTTCGCGCACGACGATCTTCGCAGTGATAACAGCGTCGATCGGTAGGGCGGCCTTGACTTGCACCGTGATCGACCGGACAGCGGAGCCGGGTCCCGGCAAGGTCGATCCCACCAGCGCCGTGAGAAGCGCGGTGACAATCCCGGCCGTACCGTGCAGGGGAGCGGACTCGGCGGTTGCGGCCACGTCGCCAAAGGCGACACCCCAGGCGCGGACATCGCGGCTTTGCAGCGTGCGCTGCACGGACGCCGTATCGCCGGGTTTGATCTCGTCGAATGTCTTGTTCACGACCGTCCGCATCGCCGCAACTCCCATGGTCAGACCCGGAGTCGCGCAGCAACGGCTGGAGGCCGGCGGGCCACCGCGGGGGTGTCCGGTTTTTCAGCCCGCTCGCCAAGCACCACCGACAGTCGCGCGAAACGGTCCAGTTCGCCGGCTTTCAGGGGGCCGCTCGCACCCGCGATCGTCTGCAGTTCTTTGAGCAGCTTCTTGCGTGCATCTGCTTCGGGGACGAGGGACGGTAGCGCCGCCAGCGCACGCTCTGGTTCGAGCTGAAGCACGAAAAACTGATCCCGCACCATGAGCTTGAACGCGGCGAGCGACAGATGCATGAGTTCCTTGCGCGCAACATTGAGCGCGAGCGCGCAGCGCTGGTCGAACATCTGCTCGGAGGCTGTAACGTAGAGAACCGCTCGGGTCAGGGCTTCGTTGAAGCCGCCGGTTGTCAACTTCGCGGCGTATGCCTCGGTGCGAACGTGTTGTTCGGCGATTTTATCGGGCGACGTGCTGGGGGACGGCCGCACCGTGCTGTCGTCGTTGATGCCGAGGAGCGCCTGTACGAAGGGAGAGCCGTAGATTCCAAAGAACATCTGCTCGGACATTTTGTCGCGCGCGGCCCGATAGGAATCCAACCCGGCGATAATCTGGTCGGACACTTGGTTTTGCGCTTTAAGAAACGGGTTGTCGGCCGCGACCGGCTGCCGGTAAGCCGCCATGTGGGCTGCCATAGTCTCGATCCCCTTCACCCAGGGGTGGTTCTTTTCGGCGAACATCGTGTAGCTGAGCCGGAGCGGATTCATCGCCAGCGCCAAATCGGCCATCGGCTGACTGGAGAGCGCGCGCACCATGGGTTGCGTCCAGGTCCGGTAGGCCGAAAGGGTCAGGTCGGACAATTTGGCCACGGCGGCGAAGGCGCGGTCATCTTCAGGGGAATTGCGCCCGAGCGCACGGATATCGTCGAGCGACCGCGTCTCGAAGCGGGCGATCCAATCGCCGGTGATGAACCCTTCGGCGGGCACGTCGGACGGTCTGGGCGAGATCACCATCTCGTGGAGACCGGGCGGCAGGCAGTCGATGACGTCCATCAACTGCACGAATTCCTCGTCCTGCTCCGCTCCCACCTTTGTGGAGACGAAGATCGCGAGGTGTCCGATCTTGTGGCTCAGGCAATAGACGATCGTCTGTCCGGCGGCGCGGATGTCTTCAACGTCGGAGTACAGATCGAGAATCCAGCCCAACGTCTGGGGCGGCGGACTGATATTGTCTTCCGTCGAAGTGAACACGATGATCGGCGACGTGATGTTGCGGAGATCGAAAACCGTGCCGTCGTGCGATTTCAGCTCGTTACGGGTCAGCTTGTCGCCGATGAACAGGTTGTCCACGAGGTACTCAAGCTCGTCGCCGTTCAGCAGGATGAAATCGCCCCACCATTTCTCGAACTCCAGGTAGCGTTCTGCCCCGGTGTCGATGTGGGTGTAGACCTCGTATTGCTTGCCCCACAGCCAGTTCGCCGGGTTCAGCATGTCGAAGTTCAGGATAAGACCGGTGCCGTCGAATTTACCGTTGCCGAGGTCGCTGGTCATCGCGGTCAGCCAGCTACCACCGAGCAGGCCGCCCGAATAACGCATCGGGTCCTTCCCGTGCACGCCCTGCCAGTAGGACATGGGCGAGCCCGCGACGAGGCAGGGTCCGAACAGGTCCGGCCGCAGCATCGCGACCATCAGTGTCTGGTAGCCTGCCTGGCAGTTACCGATGGCGAACGGACGCGGCGCCTTCGGATGACGCTCGACCACGCGCTCGAAGAATTTCACCTGTCCCTCGACAACGTCGAGGAATTGCTGGCCCGGCGCCGGCATCGCCCCGAAGCCGATGAAATAGACCGGATGGCCGGCATTCAGGGCATCGCCGATCTCGCTTTCGGCCTTGAAGCCGCCGATGCCCGGTCCCTGACCGGCGCGGGGATCGACCACCACGACCGGTCGCTTGCTGGGATCGATCTCGATCCCCGGCGGCGGCACGATGCGCGAGAGCGAATAGTTGATCGGCCGCTTCAGCGAGCGGCCATCCATCAGGATTTCGTGGTCGAAGCGCAGCACGGTCGCCAGCGGGCGCGATGTGATTTCGATCTCTTCGTTGCCGCGCTGCCGCATGAGATCGAGGAAAAGCATGCTGCGCTGGAGCGCATCGACCATGTAATCCGGCCAGGCCGTCATCAGGTTGCCGGCTGGCGTGCCGGCGGGAACTGGCGACGTGGAAACTCCGGAGTCGCCCGTGTTCATCGCTGACATCGGCGATGATAATTTTAGCTTTGACCGTGACCCATTCGGCATCTTTATCTCCAGAAAAAAGGCTTCTGCCACCGCCGGTTCACCGTCAGCGTGCAATGCTCCCTTGTTCGTATTCCGATAAAGGTCATGCCCAAGTGAGCTTTTCACCCACCCGGCCACGGCGATCACCACCGTCATCACGATATGAGCGTGCGCCACCGCGCCTGACAGGCCAATCAGTTGGCCGCCGCTTTAGTTCCATCACGCCGCCGTAGGCGGGTTTATCGTTATCCGCGCGATCGGCGTCATTTGTGGCGGTATCGCGCGAGGTCTCTGAAGAACCGCGAGTGCTCGCCTATGTCGGGCGGTGGCAGTTTTCTTTCGGATCAGGTTTCCTAGAGTTGGATTTTAGAATTTTGTCGGGCGCCGGCACAGGCTCGGAAACTACTCAATAGCTGTTCGCCGGGAGAGGCTTTCGGTCCTGACCGGTCGCCGTCGCACTCCCGAAAATGACCGCATTGTCAGAGTCGAGCACACTGCTTGCGGCTGCTCGTTTCAGGTAGCCGCATATGCTGTTTGACGATTTCTTTTCGCTCTAAGTCCTTGAACTGCAAAGAGTAGATAAAATTGGTTGTGGGTCCCCGCAACCAACCTTCCCCCACACTCAGGTCATGCAAATGGGCCGCGTTGGCGGCCTTTTTCGTTGATGCGTTGCGACGGTTCCGCGATCCGCGACTTCCAATGGCAGAGCCGGTCTCGAAAATCTGGACAGGACGATAAGTGGAGTTTCTGCCTGACAGCAGGCACGCTGTGCCTGCGAATCAGGAGAGACGATGACCAGACGAGCCCGCCGGAATCACACGCCGGCCTTCAAGGCCCAGGTGGCGCTTGCCGCGATCAAGGGCGAGTTGACGCTTGGCCAGCTTGCGGAACAATTCGATGTCCACCCGAACCAGATCACGGCGTAGAAGGCGCTGCTTCAGGAAGGAGCTGCCGATGTTTTCGGGGCCGGTAGCGGTGGGAAGCCGATGCCGCCTACGGTCGACGTGAAGTCGCTTCATGCGAAGATCGGAGAACTGACGCTGGAAAATGATTTTTTAGAGGGCGCGCTCAGCAAAGCCGGCCTACTGAGCGCAAAACGATGATCGACCGTGAGCACGCTCTTTCGATCACGCGACAGGCCGAAGTGCTGAATGTGAGCCGCAGCAGCGTCTACTACCGTCCACGTCCGGTTCCGCAAGCCGACCTCGCGATCATGCGTCGTCTCGATCGGCTGCATCTGGAGTTCCCCTTCGCAGGGGCGCGGATGTTGAGAGGCCTTTTGGCTGCCGAGGGGAGCCAGATCGGCCGCCGTCACGTGAAGACGCTGATGCGGCGGATGGGGATAGAGGCGCTGTATCGCCGTCCGCGCACGACGAGGCCGGAGCCTGGGCACAAGATCTATCCGTATCTGCTGCGCGGGAAGGAGATCACGCACCCGAACCAGGTTTGGGCGATGGACATCACATATATCCCGATGGCCCGCGGCTTCGTCTATCTCGCCGTCGTGCTCGACTGGGCGAGCCGCCGCGTGCTGTCGTGGCGGGTGTCGATCACACTGGAAGCGGCATTCTGCGTCGAGACGCTGCAGGACGCCTTGGTGAAGCACGGCAAGCCGGAAGTCTTCAATACCGACCAAGGTTCGCAGTTCACCGGGGCGGCCTTCACCAGCGTGCTAACCGCCAACGGCATTGCGATCAGCATGGACGGAAAAGGGGCTTGGCGGGACAACGTGCTCGTCGAGCGGCTGTGGCGCAGCGTCAAATACGAGGAGGTATATCTGAGGGCCTACGACAGCGTCGGTGAGGCGCGCACATCGCTCGGCCGCTATCTCAATTTTTATAATACCCAAAGACCACATTCGAGCCTTGACGGAACGACACCCGATCGCGCCTACTTCCAACCGCTGCCCATCCACATGGCAGCCTAACCCCGGCAGACGCTCCACTTATCGACGCGGAAACTCTGTTCAGACAACCGGGACCACCTCAGACAGCGACGATTTTGCACGCGTGTGCTGATACCAGGGCGCGGGAAAGTAATATTGTACGTTTCGTGCAGTTGCGAGAATCGATTGCTGAAATCCTTGGTCACGATGGGACCACTGCAGGAGCAATTCGCGCCGTCGATTCCTTGCGAGATGAAATCCTTAGGGTTTCAGAAAACACACTGACTAGCCGCTATCGCGTGCGCGTCGTTAAGCAAGAGCAATTGCTGCACGATGGAATCCGCCTTTCGCGCTTAATGCGTAAGACGGGTGTCGGCGGCGGCGACGAAGAGGACGAGACAGACGACCAGGGCGTGCAAGTTTCTGAGGATTACTATGGCGGGAAGTGGGGCATTCACCTGCGGGCACCGGACCTTTGGTTCGACTTGATGGACCGCTTTGGAGATCGATTTGCAGCGTTAGGTGAGCTTGCTGAAATTCGGTTTGGCGTGAAATCAGGGAAAGATGAATTCTTTTTCCCAAGGGACGTGAGCCAGGAATGCTTAGATAGATTCCCCACGTTCCATGAATTCAAACAGGAATTTGGTGTACCCCGCCAAGAGGTTGAAGCCGGTGAGGTCAAGTTGGTAAGATGCGGTGAGAAGGGCGGAGAAATCCGTTCGATCGAAAGTAAATTTCTAGAACCTGAAGTCCACAGCCTAATGGAAGTCAAGGGCTTTACAGTAAAGGCTGAGGATTGCGCGCGCCTTATTCTGCTTGTCAACAAGCCTAAAAGTAAACTCCAAGGTACTCACCTGCTGGAATACATCCAATGGGGCGAGGCCAAGGGATGGCACAAGGGTGCGACGTGTGCCGCACGCGTAACGGACACGCGTGCGTGGTATGACTTGACCGGCCATGTGCGGGGCGCGATGTTTTGGCCTAAATCGCAACAGTACAAGCACGCGGCCGCTTTTAACGACAATAATCTGCAAGCCAACTGCAATCTATACGACATCACACCGGATGAGGGCGTTGATGCTACTGCGCTCGCCGGAATTTTGAATTCGAGCTTGGTTGTCTTTTCCAAATTCCAATATGGTCGGCCCGTTGGCAATGAAGGGAATCTGAAAACCGAGGTCATAGACGTAACTATGATGCCGGTACCTGACCCGCGCAAAGTCAGGAAGCAATCACTTAATCGGGTTCGCGACGCGTTCGAAATACTGAAGAAACGCCCCGCTCTACAGTTCTTGTCAGAACGTCGGATGCGAAGAATGGCCTTTACTAAGGCGGGCCGAGAAGACGAACTTGAGGAGATTTCTGATATTTCGGAACTGGATATGGATGATCGGCATGAACTTGACGATGCCGTACTGGAGCTGCTTGGTGTTATAAATCCTAAGGAGCGGCGGGCGGTCTTGGATCCGCTGTACAGTTATCTAAAGGAATTCTTTGAAAGTGTACGACAGAAAGAGGAACTGGCTATTGCGAACAAAAATAGGTCGAAGCGGAAGGCGGCACTTTCTCCCGCTGAGATAGCAGATCAAATCCTTCAAGAGATCAAGAATAGCCACGGAAACCTTTTGCGTTCGTTTCGGGATTTTGTTGATGTAAATCGGCCATATGTTACCTTTGATTTGCCGCATGTCGGTATACCTGAAGTCCATGAGGATATTTTTGCTCGTGACGGAAGCGTTAGGTTCTTGAAGGGAAAGAAACAGATTTCGCTTGTGCCCACTAAGAACCGCGACCAAGCAGCGCTGGTGGCAATGATCGCGTTGCAAGGCATACGTGGTTTAACTCGTGTGCCCCTCAACGCAAATGAATGCGTCGAGGTGCGCAGACGGTACGAGAAATTCGTTGCCGAGCGGGAAAAGCGGCTACAGGCGTTGATCGCGGATCGTACCGGTGATCCAGATTTGCAAGGGCATGTATTTGAAGCGCTCAGTGAGCAGATCCACCGGGAGGTGAATTCGTAAGTGATCTGTGGATGCAGTGCGCGACGGACGAGGAAGTGATCCAGGTCCGGCTGCCCGCAATAAGTTGCTCGACGGCGTGCGTGCGATTGAGTTTCTCGATTCGAAACGAAGTCGTCACGATTTGCTTTTGGGGTCGAATACGGATCGCTCTCGAAACAGCCTCTCAAGACGTGCGTGGCGTCGTGGCGGCGCGTCGAGAGCGGCGACAAAAGCATCCCATTTCGTGCCGTCGAGCGTGAAGATCCGCCGATCCGTGAGGCTTTCCTCCGCCGCACTGAGAGCCGTATCAAGGACGAATTCGCTCACTGACTTTCCTCCGGCGGTTGCCGCCGCCTGCAAGGTCTGCTTTGCGGCGCGCGTTAGCCGAAGATCAAGCTTCTCCGTTCGTTTGATACGTTGAACCATCGTGCCACCCTTTTCGCTTAAGCATATCATATTTTGCCAGACAATGTCACGACAAGGCAGGGCAACGCTGCCCGGCGGCGTTGGCGTGATCATTTTCGCTGTGGCGATCTTGGCCCGTGCAGAGGCTCGGGGAAGAGGCTAGCTTCACTTGCCAAGCTTTTTCGTGGCAGCCGGCGAGCCCATCGGAAAGCGCCGTCGGCTACCTGCCCTACATCGGGAGGGGACCGTGAAACCTGCTCACCCTCATTCCCTGTGCCTGCGTCTCCTCGCGCTCGCCGTCGCCGGCGCGGTTGTCGCGCTGTCGGGCCATGCCGCATCGGCGCAAGTCCCGCGGACCATCAAGCTGGTCGTTCCGTTCTCGGCGGGGGGGCCGACGGACATCACCGGCCGCGTGCTGGCGGAGGAGATCAGTCGCGCCCAAGGCGTGACGATGGTGGTCGAAAATCGAACCGGCGCCGGCGGTCAGGTGGGGATCGAGGCCGTGGCGCGGGCTCCGGCCGATGGCAGCACGCTGCTCCTCGTTGCCAACGGGTTTGTGGTGATGCCGCATGTGCGCAAGCCCGGCTACGATCCCTTCACCAGCTTTGAAGCGATCTGTCTTTTGGTGAAGTACCCGAACGTGATCGTGACCGAAGCCGGATCGCCGTATCGCACGCTGCCTGACCTCATCGACGCCGCCCGTGCGCATCCGGGCGATATCACCATGGCGAGCGTTGGTCCGGGGAGCGGCTCCCAGATATCGGTCGAAATGCTCAAGCGCGCCGCCAAGGTCGACATGACATTCGTGCCGTTCCCAGGCTACTCCCCGGCCATCAACGCGCTCCTCGGGAACCATTTGACGGCGGTGTTCGCCGACTATTCGGTGATCGCGGAGCAGTACAAGGCCGGCAAGGTGCGTGTCCTTGCCGTCGGATCGGCCCAGCGGATGCGTGCAATGCCGGACGTGCCGACCATCGCGGAGTTCGGCTTCAAGGACTACGAGGCGGAGGTCTGGTACGGGCTGTTTGCACCGGCCCACACCCCCGCGCCCGCCATTGCCCAGTTCACCGATTGGTTCAAGGCCGCCTTGCGCGCGCCGGAGGTCGAACAAAAGCTGGTCGGGCTCGGTCTTCTTCCGAATGCGACATGCGGCGCCGATTTCGCCGCGTTCGTTCGCAAGCAATATGATGACTACGGCGCCGTCATCCGCGCCGCGAACATCAAAGCGGAGTGAGCGCTTCGCGGTCGCGACTTGTCGTGCGAAAGACTTAACTCGGTTTCGCCGACACCCTCGACATATTTTCCCGCTTTTGGGATGCTGGCGACAAACTGGATATGCAGTCTGTCGAGTTCGTCGCTTATGCGACGCAGCTGCAGCTGATTTTGATTATTCGCGAAACAGCAGTGGATTGAGAATTTGCGATTATGCGCGGATCGCGCAACGCCGGATCGCGGAACCCCGCCCGACCCGGAACGACCAAATCACCGCAATCGAAACGGCCTGCCAAGCGACAGGCGGAGCAGATCATTTCTTCGCGCGCACTTTGCGCGTCTTCCTCGGCATCTTCTTTGCCGTCGCGGCGATGCTGAAATCCTCGAGCTTCTTGCCGCCCTTGAGCGCCGCCGTCAGCCATCGCGGTTTAAGTCCACGGCCGGCCCAGGTCTCCGATGGATTGGCCGGGTTGCGATATTTTGGCGCGACCGGGCCGTAGGCGCCGCCACGCTTTCCAGGTGGACGGCCGCGACCGGGGCTGCCAATGCGAGAGAGTTGCGCGAGCTTGGCCTCCAGATCCTGCCGTTCGGCCGCGACCTTGGATGCGAGCGCTGCTTCAACCTGAGCTTTGAGCTCGAACAGCTTGTCGATCGGCATTGTCTTGATATTGCCAGCTGCAGCCACGGTACGTCCTCCTAAACCGCATCGAATCACCGCTATTTAGCGGAACTGAATTGGGCAATGTAAAGGGCACTTGCAAGCCCGACGGGCAATTATCCCCGATCCAGCAATAATTTTGCACGGCAACGAACAAACTAATTCCGCGTCGTTCCTTCGATCTTGGGCAGGCTGTTTGGATCGACGCCGTGGTCGCCGACGGCGGTCGCGCGATTTGCAAGTTCCACGGTGAGCCGCTCGGCGGCCTCGGGCGTCATCAGGCCAAGGATATCGGACATGCGGCGCGGATTGATCTGGGACGCCACCTCGATCAGGATTCGCATCTCCAGGCGATCGAAAATGCGGGCGGCGTCTTTCGCCTTCATGTTCTCATACATGGTGACGATATTCTTCAGGCGCTGGACCTCGGCCTCTTCCTTCTTCTGCACCGCCTCGCCGGCGCTCGCCTCGAGATTGCGCAACGCGCTGGCGTTGGCCTCGAGCTTCTTCTCCGCCGCCTTGAGCAGGCTCTCGCGCAGCTCGATTTCGCGCCCGCGCTGGTCGAGTTCCTGGCGGCGCTCCTGCAGCCGCTCGAGGATGGCGCGCTCGGAGGGCGATGCCGCCGGCTTGTCATTGAGCTGCACGAGCTTGCCGTCGACCTTTTTCTCGGGCTTGGCGGCGGCCTCGGGCTTAGGCGTAGGATTTGATCCGGTGCGCGCGATGTTGCGCTCAGCCTGGATCTCGGCCGGCAGCGAGCCGGTCACCTCCGGCAGGCCCACCATCCATTTCGCCCAGGTGCTTTCGCCTGGCGCGGCCGTCACCTCGTTGTTGGCGACGCTTGCGGTGCCGGACTTGGGGTCGCGCTCGACGTGGATCGGCCGATCGAGCTTCGACATGTCGAGATCGGCCAGAATATAGCCGCCGTCGAGCATGAGGCCGAGAAGCTTGAGCCCGGCAAGGCTCGCAGTCGCGATCAGCACGACGGGGATCAGCCGGAACTCGCGGATGAACCTCATCGTTGCGCTCTTGGCTGGCCGCTACGCTGCAATCTCGCCTGCCCGCGAACGCGCCCGCTCGAGGAACGCCTCGGCCGCAGCGAGTGTGGACTGCGAGTTGATGGCGGGCGACGGCGCCTGGTTCGGGCGGGCCGCGGCGGCAATCTGCGTGATCCGCCGCAGCAACGTGTCGCCCGCCGCAAGCTGTGCATCGAGGTCGGCGCAGTAGCGTTCGGCGGCGTTCAGGCGCTCGCCGAGGTTCTGGTCGCATTCGCGGACCGTGACCTTCAATCCGGCGATGGCGCGCTCGGCGATTTCGGTCGCGGTGATCAGTTCGCCGATGGTGGCGCGCAACGCTCCTTCGTCGGCGCGCAGGCGCTGCAGGCGATTGTTCAGGATCACGCAATAGCCGATGGTGACCACCAGCAGGACCGCGACCGTGCTTTCGATCAAAATTCCAAGAAAATGGTTCACGACGACGGCTCCATCATTGCCGAGCGCTCGCCCGCGTTTTCGAACATGGCGAATGTGGTCTTGGGTTTACGCAGTGGCTTCATCACCCGCACGGCGACACGATCGCCGACGCGCCCCATGCGGCCTTCGGTCATCGCGACGTCGCCGCAGCGCACCGTCACGGCGGCTTCGGGACCGAGATCGAGATCGAGGGTGTCGCCGACCTCGAGGGCCATCATGCGCTTGAGCGGCAGCTTCGCCTCGTAAAGGACGACGTCCACCGCGATCTCGGCCTGGCCGATTTCGGTGGCGAGGTGACCCTCCCAGATCGGATCGCGGCCGAACTTCTCGCCCATGAACATCTGCAACAGCACGTCGCGGATGGGCTCGATGGTGGCGTAGGGCAGAAGCAGCTCGACGGCGCCGCCGCGGTCTTCCATGTCGACGCGCAGCCGCACCAGGATCGCCGCATTAGCGGGGCGCGAAATGACGGCGAAACGCGGATTGGTCTCGAGCCGGTCGACGGTAAAGCGCACCGGCGATACCGGACCGAAGGCCTGCTCGGCGTCGGAGAGGATGACCTCGACCAGGCGGCGGACCATGCTGGTTTCGATCGACGTGTAAGGCCTGCCCTCGATGCGCACGCTCGACGGCGCGCGACGGCCGCCGAGCAGCACGTCGATGATCGAATAGATCAGGTTCGAATCGACGGCGATCAGGCCGAAGTTTTCCCACTCCTCCGCGCGGAACACCGCGAGGATCGCCGGCAGCGGGATCGAATTGAGATAGTCGCCGAACCGGACCGAGGTGATGCGGTCGAGCGAAACTTCGACATTGTCCGAGGTGAATTGGCGTAGCGACGACGTCGTGAGGCGCACCAGCCGATCGAAAATGATTTCGAGCATCGGCAGGCGTTCGTAGGACACGACGCCCGATTCGATGATCGCCCGGATGCCGGAATTTTCCGTGAGCCTGATGTCGTCGACATTGAAGCCGAGGAGGGTGTCGATCTCGTCCTGCTGCAGGACGCGTTCGGAGCCGCCCTTGCCGAGTTGGGCGACGGCGCCGCCGTCATCGATCATCGCGGCCCATTGGGCCGCCATTTCCTCGCTGTTGTCGCCGCCGCCGTCGGAACCCGGGCCGCCCTCGAGAGCCATGCTCCATTCGGCGGCAAGTGCGTCCTGGTCGACTGCGTCGTCCTTGTTATCCGGGGCCATGGCCGGGGCGTCCTATTGAACCACGATCTCCTTGAACAGAACGGCGCTCACCTTATTCGGTGTGATCGCGGCGTTGACGCGACGCGTCAGTTCTTCCTTCAGCCGGTAGAGGCCGGAGGAGCCGTCGAGATCGCTCGGCCGCAGCTCGCGCAGATAAGTCTGGAAGGCATCGAGCACGCGCGGCATCACCGGCTGGATCTGCTGCATCAATGATTGATCGGGTAGTTCGAGCACGACCTTGACCTTGAGATATTGGGTGCGGTCAGTGCCGGTGCTGGAGAGGTTCACCAGCACTTCCGGCAGATCGACGAACACAGCGGGTTTTGCCGGGGCTGGCGCGTCATGATGGTCGTGGCCGCCGGACATGAATTTGTAGGCGCCAAAGCCACCCCCGCCGAGCACGAGGACGCCAACCGCGATCATCGCGATTTTACGGATCGGCAGGCCCGAAGCGGCGGGCTTCTTGCCGTCTTCGGCAGCTTTCTCGTCGACGGCCGCAGCCGCTTTGGGCTTCGATGCCATGGGAGGTCGAGCGTCCTATGAAACTTCAGCCGCGTCCGCGCCGGGCGGCATGGCAAAAATTAGGGTCGGAATGGTTAATGGAACCTTTCCCGAGGGGCGATTGCTCGGAAAATTTTGCCGGGTCGAGGGGGTCGAAGGGCGCAAGTTGCCGGCCGCAGGCGCCGGGCGTTTTTGCTCAACTCATTGAAATTGCGAACTAAGTCTCATTGGCATGGGCTCTGCTACGCAATCCGGTGCCAGCGGTTGGGGAACCGCTGCACTGACGGCGACATCGCATGGGAGTGCGACTGCCGCCGGGATGGGGAGAACCACCGATGCAGAACGACCAGCTGATCGGGCTGTCGCGCCAAATGGTGATGGAGCGGCAGTTCGACGTCATCGCCAACAATCTCGCGAACATCAACACCACGGGCTTCAAGTCTTCGCGATCGCTGTTCCAGGAGTTTCTGACCGGGGATGCCCGCGACAACACCTTTCGCAGCGGTGACTCGAAGGTCCATTTCGTTGCCGACGGCGGCGCCTTCTACAATTTCGGCCAGGGTCCTATTCAGAGGACCGGCAATCCCCTCGATATTGCGATCGACGGCGGCTCGTTTCTTGCGGTGACGACGCCGAACGGCGAGCGCTACACCCGCAACGGCGCGCTCGAGATCAACGCCAACGGCCAACTCGTCACCAATACTGGCATACCGGTCGCTAGCGACGGCGGCGGACCGATCACCTTCCAGCCGACCGACCGCAGCATCTCGATCAGTGCCGATGGCCGTATCACGGTGCTCGATGGCCCAACCAACGTCGAGGCCCTGCGCGGGAAGCTCAAGATCGTGAGCTTCGCGCAGCCGAACCAGTTGCGCAGCGAGGGCGGCAACACGTTTTCGGCGCCTAATGGCGTCACCGGCCAGCCGCCGACGCGAATCAACATCATGCAGGGCGCGATCGAAGGCTCCAACGTCAACGGCGTCCTGGAGATGACCCGCATGGTCGAGGTCAACCGAACCTACGCAATGATCGCTGCGACGATGAAGACGCAGGACGACATGCACCGCAACACCATCGACAAACTCGCCGCAGTCCCGAACTGAGCGGAATTAAGGAGCGCCGACCATGCACGCCTTGCAAACCGCCGCCACCGGAATGGCGGCCCAGGACCTTCACGTCCAGGTGATCTCGAACAATATCGCCAACATGTCGACCACGGGCTACAAGCGCCAGCGCGCCGAATTCGCCGATCTCCTCTACGAACATGTGCGCCGCATCGGCACCCAGTCGTCGGAGCAGGGCAACATCCTGCCGGTCGGCATCGACCTCGGCTCCGGCGTGAAGACGGTCGGCACGCCGCGCATCACCACCCAGGGCACTCTGAGCCAGACCGGCAACTCCTTCGACATGGCGATCACCGGCGAGGGGTTCTTCAAGATCCAGTTGCCCGACGGCACGTACGCCTACACCCGCGACGGCTCGTTCATGATGGACGGCACTGGCCGCCTCGTCACCGCGCAAGGCTATCTCGTTCAGCCAGGCATCACCGTGCCGCAGAATGCCACGGGCTTCACGGTCAACACCCAGGGCCAGATCTCGGTGACGCCGGTCGGCACCACGACCCCAACCGTCCTTGGCCAGCTCACCATGACGCGCTTCATCAACCAGGCCGGCCTGCTGCCGATCGGCGACAATCTGCTCCAGGAGACGCCGGCTTCGGGTGCGCCGCAGGACGGACTGCCGGGCATCAACGGTGCGGGCACCATCCAGCAGGCGATGCTCGAATCCTCGAACGTCGACGCCGTCACCGAGATCACGGATCTCATCGCTGCGCAGCGCGCCTATGAGATGAACTCCAAAGTCATCACGGCGTCGAACGAGATGCTGTCGTCGGTGATCGCGCTGCAGCAATAGGGGACGAACCATGTTGAGGGGGCTCCTTGCCGCAATCGCCGTCGCCGCCACAGTGGCGATGCCGGCAGCGGCGCAGGTCACCGGCAAAGTGACGCCGGCCGACATGCCGATCGCAGTGCCGGAAAATGCGGCGCTGCTTGCGCCGACGCTCAAGCACAGCGTCGTTGTGACGGGCGATGTCGTGCGGATCGGCGATCTCATCGACAACGCCGGCGTATTCGCCGCGATCCCGCTGTTCCGCTCGCCCGACGTCGGCACCACGGGCTCTGTGCCGGCACGCAAGGTGATCGAGGCGGCGCACGCTCACAATCTCTACGGTGTCGACACCGGCGATGTCGTGCAGATCGAGGTCACCCGCACCGGCCGCGTCATCGCCAAGCGCGAGATCGAGGCGCGCATCATGCGCCTGTTCGCCGGCACCAACGGGCTCAGTACGTCAGGCAATCTCGTCCTCGGCTTCGACCGCGAGGTCGCGAGCTTCTACGCCGACCTCGGACCCGACGCCGATCTCCGGGCGATGCGCGCCGCGTACGAGCCGCGCTCCGGCCGTTTCGACGTGGTGTTCGAGGTTCCGCTTGGGACCTCGCGCCGCACGCTGATGCGCTACACCGGCTCGCTGGTCGAGGCGGTGGATGCGGTGGTCCCGGTTCGCAGCATTGCGCGCGGCGAGGTCGTCCGCTCGGCCGATGTCGTCGTCGAGCGGCGTTCGAAGGCGGACACGTCCGGCGAGGTCGTGGCCTCGCTGGTCGAGGCGGTCGGCCGCGCGGCGCGACAAGGGCTGCACCAGGGTCAGCCGATCAGGCGTGCCGACCTGATGAAGCCGGAATTCGTCAAACGCGACGAGAGCGTCACCCTCGTCTACGAGGTGCCGGGCATTCTGCTGACAACGCGCGGCAAGGCCCTCGAGGCGGGCGGCGAAGGCGATGTCGTCAGCGTCCTCAACGTGCAGACCAAGCGCACCGTTCAGGGCGTCGTCACCGCTCCCGGCCGCGTCGATATCGCCCGGGCGATGAGCGCGGCAGTGAGCGCCGCGATCCCACAAGCTGAATCTACGGGCACCCAGTAGCGAGGAGTCATGTTCAAATTTTCCGTAAGGCTTATCCCCGCCGTCGCCGGACTTGCGACGTTGTGCAGTGGATGTTCGTCGTTTGATCGCCTCATCAACATCGGCGAGCAGCCGAAGCTTTCCTCGATCGACAATCCGACGGCAAAGCCGGGCTACAAGCCGGTGCAGATGCCGATGCCGACGCCGCAACCGGCGACCTACAATCCGAATTCGCTGTGGCGCAACGGTTCGCGCGCGTTCTTTAAGGATCAGCGCGCCCACCAGGTGGGCGACATCCTGACCGTCGCGGTCAATATCAACGATAACGCCCAGTTCCAGAACGAGACCCAACGCAGCCGCAACAATGCAATCGACTCGACCGTGAACCAGTTCTTCGGCAAGAGCACCTTTGGCAACGTGACGATCCCCGGAAATCTGCTCAACGCCGACGGCACCGCGCAATCGGACGGCAAGGGCACGATCAACCGCAACGAAGCGTTGGTGACCAATGTCGCCGCGGTGGTGACGCAGATCCTGCCCAACGGCAACATGGTGGTCGAGGGCAAGCAGGAAATCCGCGTCAACTTCGAAATGCGCGAGCTCATCGTCGCCGGCATCGTGCGGCCGGAAGACATCCAGAGCGACAACACCATCGATTTCGACCAAGATCGCCGAAGCCCGCATCGCCTATGGCGGCAAGGGCCAGATCACCGACTACCAGCAGGAACGCTACGGACAGCAACTGTCCGACATCCTGCTGCCGTTCTAGCGAGCTCCCCGCCGTTTCGAGCCGCGTGAGCGGAACGGCGACGACGGCGCGGCTCCCGGCATCTCCTCAGCCGGAGCCGCGCCGCACTTCTTTGCGTCCTCACTATCGCCATGCCGACCGGCACGCGCAGCAGCCAAGAATGACGACGTTGGCTGTGAAACGCGTGGAAGGAGCACAGCCTTACCGGTCGGCGGCGGCGCCGCGGGGGCGCTTGGCCGACAACTCGTCGATCGCCGCGAGCACGGTGTCGGGGGCGACGTAGTGCGGCATGTGGCCGACCCCGTCGAGCAGCACCAGCCGCGCGTGCGGGAGCGCCGCCGCCATTGCGCGGGAATGAATGCGCGGCGACACCACGTCGTCCGCCGCGCCGGTGATGATGACGGTTTCCGTCGCGATCTCCGGGTAGCGGGGCGATGCGGCCGTGACGAAGTCTTTGAGCACGGCCACGTCCTGCGCGTTGGATTGAAACGCGCCGGGCCGCAGCAGCAGCCGGATAGCGGCGCGATCAAGATAGTTTGCCGGCGCGTCCTGGGGCGCGAACACCGAACGGGCGCCGTTCTCGATCACCAACTCGGCAATCGGCAGTGCCACCGTGCGGGCAAACAGCGCCCCGAGGATCGGCGTCGAGAGCATGGCGTTGTACCAGGCGAGACCGCCCTCCCATCGGTGGGTCACCGGTGCGATCAGGACAAGGCCGCCGAGCCGTGCGGGATAGTCGAGGGCAAAGGCGGTCGCGATGGCGCCGCCGAGGGAATGACCGACCAGCACAAACCGGTCGACGCCGATGCGATCGAGCGCCTGGGCGATGAGCGCCGCCTGCCGCGGCGGCGATGCGTCGGCGGCCCCATCCGGTCGCTCGCTCCAGCCGAGGCCGGGCCGATCGATCAGGATCACGCGGCTGTGCGCGGCGAGGCGATCGCCGAGGCTGACCCGCAGATCCTCGAGGTTGCTGCTCGCGCCGTGGATCAGCACCACCGGCCACGCCGTATCGTCGCGTGGCCCGATGTCGAGGACGTGCAGACGCCCGCCGTCGACCTCAATGAATTGCCCGGAGGGCGGATGTCGCGCCGCAATGCGCGCAGTGGCGATTGCCGTGACGATCGCGCCGGCGACGAGGATCGCGATGACAACGCCAACAATGGTGATCATGGCCCGTTGCAGCATGGTCCGATGAGCAAAGCGAAATCCGCCCGCCGGGCGACGTTGCAGCGCGGCCACCCGCCGTCCGCGCTATGCACTACACTGAGAGGAGTTGCCGGCGCGGCTAGAGATCGCGGCCGTCGACCTTGTCGGACAGCGATTTGACCCGCTCGCCGATGCCTTTGAGGCGCGGATAGACCTCAAGCGCCTTGCGATAGGCATCGAGCGCGAGCTTGTCGTCGCCGATGTCCTGCATGATGAGGCCCAACCCGGAAAGCGCCCCGAAGTGCCGCGGCTCCCGCGACAGTACCTTGCCCAGATCGGCAAGCGAGTTGGCGTAATCCTTCTTCATGAAGAAGACGGTCGCACGCCGGTTCCAGGCCTCGGTGAATTCGGGCCTGATCTCGATCACGGCGTCGAGCACGCGCAGCGCGAGATCGAAGTCGTTCTCGTCCAGCGCCTTCTTGGCGCGGGTCATCAGCATGCCCGTCGTCTCATTGCCCGCCGACGTCCACACCGCCCAGATGCGATCCTCGATCGCCTTGGCACTGGTGTCGTCGGGCGCGACCCTGAGCGCGCCGAACAGGAAATCGATGTTGTGGGTGCGATCGCCCTGCTGCACCTTCGGCAACTGATCCGGCGGCCGGACTAGGCCCTCGTGCGGGTCGGCACCTTCGTGGGGGATGGGCGCCGTCTGCGCCAAGGCGGCGCTGGCGACGAAGATGGCGCATGCGGCCATTATGGCAAGTCGAAGACTCATGCCGATGATGCTAACCGGCACGTTCGCAACTGCGCAAGAGCAACGTGGTCAAAGCAATGTGAGGCGCCGCGCGCAGCGGCGCCGGCGCGCCTCAGCCTTGCCGGGCTTTGAAGCGGCGTTGGGTCTTGTTGATGATGTAGACCCTGCCCTTGCGCCGCACGATGCGATTGTCGCGATGGCGGGCGCGCAGTGATTTCAATGAGTTACGAACTTTCATCGGACCGATCCTGTGTGCCGTTGCGGCCGCGGACGGCCCGTTTGGCACGGAACATAAGGACCACCCGGCGACCCGTCAATGGCGCCTTTACGTGGCAACCACTCGCTGCTCTTTCCCCTCACGCGCGTGGCGGTCCCGCGTGGCGGGGAGGGTCAGGGAGGGGCACGCTACACGGCACGGACTCGCGGCACGGGCCCCCTCCCCAGCCCTCCCCCGCACGCGGGAGAGGGGAAAAGAAGCGCCAGGGTGATCGGATTGGCGGGCGGTTCCCGGCAGCCTAGAAGAATTCGCCCGTACAGGAGAATCCGATGGCCGCAGACAACATGCTCGACGGTGCCCAGGTGATTGTGGATTACCTGATCCGCGAGAAGGTGCCGTACGCGTTCGGGCTGTGCGGCCACGGCAACATTCAGTTCATCGACGCGCTCTACGAGCGTTCATCCGACATCAAGACCATCTCGGTCCACCATGAGACCGTCGCCGGCTTCATGGCGGATGTCTATTACCGCGTGTCCGGCCAGCCGACCGCGACCTTCACCTCCTGCGGCCCGGGTTCCGCCAATCTGCCCATTGCGCTCGGCAACTCGTTTCTCGATTCGGTGCCCTTCCTCGCGGTCACCGGCAACGTGCCGACCAGCCAGTTCAACCGCGGGGCCTTCCAGGAACTTTATCGCCATTACCAGGCCGACTTTCCTTCGACCGTGCGCGCCTATTGCAAGCGCGTCTTTCAGCCGACCCGCGGCGACATGGTGCCGCTCGCGGTGCGCCATGCGTGGAAGACCATGGTGACCGGGCGGCCCGGGCCGGTGGTGCTCGACGTTCCCTTCGATGTGTTTCGCGAGGCTGCGGCCGAAGAAAGCCCGAGGCCCGAAGAGTGGACCGCCAACATCTCCTGCCGCTGCGGCGCTGACCCCGAGGGCGTCGTCCGCGCCGTCGACATGCTGCTCGCGGCAGAGCGTCCTGTCATTCTGATCGGGCAGGGCGTGAAATATGGCGGCGCGGCGGAAGACCTGCGTGTGCTCGCCGAAAGCCTCGACATTCCGGTCGCTTCATCCGCAAGCGGCCTTGGCGGCATCGATGCCTACCATCCGCTCGCTCTCGGGCTCGTATCGCGCAACGGACCCTATCCGGCGAACCATGCAACCCGCCAGGCGGATGTGCTGCTGGCCCTTGGCGTGCGCTTCGATGACCGCACGTCGTCGTCGTGGCTGCCGGGCTATTCGTTCACGATTCCGCCGACCCAGCTCATTCACGTCGACATCGATCCGGACGAGATCGGCCGCAATTATCCGGTGGCGCTCGGCCTGATGGCCGACGTGCGCACTTTCCTGCGCCAGATGCTCGCCGAACTTTCGACGCGCAAGAACACAGGCGAGCGCGCCGCGGCGCGAAAAAGATGGCGCGAGGCGATTGCCGGTTACCGCAAGGAATGGGACGCGTTCGTCGCGCCCGGATTCACCGACGATGCTTCGCCGATCAATCCGCAGCGCGCCGCCCACGAGATCGATCAGGCGCTGCCTCGCGATGCGATCCTCGTCAGCGACATCGGCGTCCACCACAACTGGCTGAACCAGTTCTGCAAGCCGCGCCGGCCGGATTCGTCGATCGGCTCCACGGGTTTCGGGCCGATGGGGTTTGGTGTCGCCGGCGTGCTCGGCGCGAAGCTCGCCGCCCCCGACCGGCCGTGCGTGTCGGTGTGCGGCGACGGCGCCTTCTTCATGCATGCGAGCGTGCTCGGCACCGCGGTCGAGTACAACATCCCGGTCGTCTGGGTGGTGTGGAACAACTACGCCTACGCGTCGATCCGCGGCCTGCAGCGCGGCTATCTCGACGGCCGCGAACTTGCGACCGACTTCAAGCGTCCCGACACCGGTGCGCCCTACAGTCCGGATTTTGCCGCCATGGCGCGCTCCGCCGGCATCGACGGCGTGCGCATCGACCGGCCGGCCGATCTCGGCGATGCGATGCGCGCGGGGATCGCGACGGGCCGGCCTTATCTCATCGACGCCAATATCGGCGCCGACACCAATCCGGGCGGCGCAGGAGTTTGGGAGCTGCCGGGCCTCGGCCGCAGCAAGCCCGCCATCGGCGGCCGCTACCAGCCGACCTGATCGCGCGCACGCGCTATGCTTCATCCCGAAACTACGGCTGTCATCCTGAGACCCACAGCCGTCATCCTGAACCTACAGACGTCATCCTTCGAGACGCATCGCTGCGCGATGGTCCTCAGGATGACGTCGTTATTGCTTCAGCGTTCAAGGCATCTGCTTCGCGGCCGCAGCTTTGGCACACGCTCTTTTCGTCAGCCCCACAGTTCCTTGGTGGCGAGGCGGGCGCCTTCGGCGAGCGCTTCGAGCTTCGCCCACATGATGCTCGGGTGGACGCGGCGATACATCGGGCTCTGGGCAAAGCCGCAATCGGTGCCGGCGATCACGTTCTCGCGGCCGACGACGCGGGCGTATCGCACGATGCGTTCGCTCACGAGTTCGGGGTGCTCGACGATGTTGGTGGCGTGGCTGATCACGCCGGGCATCAGCGCCTTGCCGGGCGGCAGCTTCACCTCCTGCCACACCTTCCATTCATGCTCGTGGCGCGGATTGGCACCCTCGATCACGTAGGCGCCGACGCGCATTTTCAGGATGAGGTCGACGATGTCCTTCAGCGGCACGTCGGTGGTGTGCGGACCGGGCCAACTGCCCCAGCAGACGTGATAGCGCACGCGATCCTCGGGAATGCCCTTCGAGCGCGTGATTGACGACCTCGACGTAGCTTCGCGACCCAGCGCCGGTAATCGAGGAAGCTCGCCGGCGGCACCATGCGATCGTAGGTGACGGCGGTGCGAGCATCATCGAGCTGCACCAGCAAACCGGCATCGACGATCATGCGATACTCGGTGCGCATGGCCTCGGCGATGGCGGCGAGGCAATCGTCATCGTTGGCGTAGAACTCGTTCTTGCGGTCGGGAATGACACTCGCAGGCGCTGCCACCGGCAGGAACCCTTCGACGACATTGGCGCCGGCAAGCGCCGCCTTGAAGTTGTCGATGTCGCGCTGGAGCGCCGCCTGACCGGAATAAGTGATCGCGCCGACGCACACGGATTCGGACTGGGTTGCCGGCGTGTCGCGCGCATCGAGCTCGGCGTAGAATTCGGCGAAGCGGGTGCGGTCAGCGCCGCGCGCGAACGGGTTCGTCCCGCCTTTCATGGGGCGTCGTTCGAATCCGGTGAGCCGCTCCAGCGCATATTGCGACCAGCTGATGGTCTTGCCGAATTCGCCGTCGCTGACGACATCGATGCCGGCTTCCGCCTGCCGGCGCACGATGTCCTTGACCGATTGCTTGAGGCAGGCGTCGAACGCCGCCGCGTCGACCGGCCGTCGCTCCTGTTGCGCGCGCAAAAATTCGATCAGTTCCGGCGGCCGGATCAGGCTGCCGACATGGCTTGTCAGGATGCGATCGGTGCTGCGCTTCACGTGACGGTCTCGCGAGATGAATTCGGAGCCGTGGCTTAGGCGGTCGCTGCCGACATGACAAGTCTTGCATGCGTGGGCTGCAGCCCCGCAATTGGCCCATCGTCGCGGCGACGTGGTACGTTGATGTAGCCCGGATGGAGCGCAGCGAAATCCGGGGCCAGCCCGGCCGCCTGCAACTGACGGCGTCGGCGCCGGATAGACTGCCCCCGGATTTCGCTGCGCTCCATCCGGGCTACACGCAAAAGCACATGCACGAGCTCGATATCTTTCACGAACACCTGATGACCGAGGAGGAGCGCGCGGAAATCGCGCGCTACATCTGGAACCAGGAGAACGTCGAACTCGCGACCATCGGCATCGACATCGGCAGCTCGACCTCGCACCTGCTGTTCGCCAAGGTGCTGCTGCAACGCCAGAGCCAAGGGCTGTCGAGCCGCTTCGCCGTCGTTCATCGGCAGGTGATCTGGCGTTCGCCCATCGTGCTCACGCCGTTCCTGCCGGACGGCACCATCGACGCAGCGAAGCTCGGCGTGTTCATCAGCGATTGCTATCGCGAGGCCGGATTGGCGCCGGAGGACATCGACAGCGGCGCGGTGATCCTCACCGGCGAGGCGATCAAGCGCAAGAACGCGAAGGCGATCGACGAACTGTTCGCGGCGCAGGCCGGCAAGTTCGTGTGCGCGACCGCAGGCCACAAGCTCGAATGCACGCTCGCCGCCCACGGCGCCGGCGCGGTGAAACTCTCCAAGGAACGCGGCGAGTGTTTGCTCCACGTCGACATCGGCGGCGGCACGACGAAGCTCGCCCTCATCGACAACGGCACGATCGTCGGCGTCTCGGCCTTCGCGGTCGGCGGGCGCCTCGTTGCCGCCGATGACAGCGGCGCCTGGACGCGCCTTGACGACTCGGCTCGCCTTGCTGCCGCGGCGCTCGGCTTTGCGACTGATCCCGCAACGCTCGCCCGACCCGAGGTGCGCGACGCCATTGCCCGCCGGCTCGCTGGGATTGCCGCGGACTATATCCTCGGCACGACGCCCGACGCCCTCGGGCAGGCGCTGCTCCTGACCGAGCCCCTGCCGCGCGACGTAACTCCCGCAGCGATCACCTTCTCGGGCGGCGTCGCCGAGTATCTGTTCGGCTACGAGAGCCGCGACTACGGCGATATCGCGAATGCGCTCGCGGCCGCTCTGCGCGATGAGCTGAAGGCGCGCACAGCTCTCAAGCTGATCGATCCCGGCCAACGCATCCGCGCCACCGTGATCGGCGCCTCCCAATTCACGGTGCAGGTGAGCGGCAAGACCATCCATCTGCCGCGCGCGGGCGTGCTGCCGGTGCACAACGTTCCGGTGGTGCCCATTGGACTCGATCTCAGCGGCGCAATCGACGCCGCGGCGATCACCGCGGCGATCGGCAAAGGCTTGGCGCGGCTCGATCTTACCGACGATGCGCGCGTCGCCATCGCCTTCGCGTGGCCGGGCGATCCCGATCATCCTCGTCTCGCCGCAGCCGCGCGCGCGATCATGGCGGCAACCGCGCCGCAAGGCCGGCGCGACGCACCGCTCATGCTGATGATCGACGGCGATGTCGGCAAGACCATGGGCCGCATCATGACCGAAGAGCTTGAGCTTGCGGGCGATCTCGTCGCCATTGATGGCGTCCAGCTTGCCGAACTCGATTTCGTCGATGTCGGCGAATTGATTTCGCCGCCCGGCGTCGTCCCGGTGGTGATCAAGTCGCTGCTGTTCTCGTAACAGATATCAGGGATCAGAAATCAGGGATCAAGAATTGAGTATCAGTTGTCCGCGAGCCAGGCAGATGACACCCGGCGGCGAACCGTCGTAGTTTCCGTCGCGATATCTCATGCTTGATCCCTGATTGCTGATACCTGATGCCTGATCTTGGTTGGAGGAAACGATGAACGAACAAAAACTGCGCTACGGCGTCGACGCCTATCTTGATTGGGTCAAGAGCGAAGGGCTCAAGGTGTTCGACGACATCGCGGTCGACCTGTTCGCGGTGGAGACGGCACCATGGGCGCGCAGCGGCGTGAAAGCGGCCGCGGTGCATCTCAACGGGCGTGGCGATTTCGCTAATATGTTCGTCTTCGACATTCCGCCGGGCGGATCCACCATCCCGCAGCGTCATCTCTACGAGGATGTGGTCTACGTCCTTGAGGGAACCGGCTCGACCCAGATCGAATTCGCCGACGGCCGCAAAAAGAGTTTCGAATGGGGGCCGCGCAGCCTGTTTGCGATCCCCCTCAACGCCAAGCACCGTCACTTCAACGGCTCCGGCCGCGAGCGTGCGCTGATCGTCAGCACCACGGACCTGCCGCTGGTGCTCAATACATTCCACGATGCGCGCTTCATCTTCGAGACCGACTACGAGTTCACCGCGCGCACCGGCAAGAACGAGTATTTCGCCGGCGAGGGTGATCTCATCACCGTGCGGCCGGGCAATCACATGTGGGAGACGAATTTCGTCCCCGACCTCGCCTCGATCGAACTGAAGTCATGGGGCGACCGCGGTGCCGGCGGCACCAACATCATGTTCGTGCTCGCCGACGGCACCATGCACGCTCACATTTCCGAAATGCCGGTCGGCACCTACAAAAAGGGCCATCGCCACGGCCCGGGCTTCCACGTGATGTGCGTCACCGGCCACGGCTATTCGCTGCTGTGGTACGACGGCGAGAAGGATTTCAAGCGCCTCGACTGGAGGCACGGCGTCGTGTTTCCGCCGGCTGACCGCCAGTTCCACCAGCATTTCAATTCGAGCCGTTTCCCGGCGCGCTATCTGGCGACCGGCGTCGGCGGCTTGCGCTATCCGCTCACGACGCAGCAGCGCCGCTCGCTCCTCGGCCTCAAGCCCGGCGAAAAGGGCGCAGTATCGCTCGACATCAAGGAGGGCGGCGACCAGATTGAGTACGAGGACCAGGACAAGCGCATCCACCCGATCTGGCTTGAGGAAATGCGCAAGAACAGCGTCACGCCGCGCATGCAGAAATATTTCCCGGACGACGAAGCCACGACCGAAGCCGCGGAGTAGCTGACCGTAGCCCGCATGGAGAGCCGCACTTGCGGCGCGTAATGCGGGAGCAGCCTATTTAATCGTCGAAGCCGGCCCCGGATTACGGGACTGCGAAGACGCAGCCCTTCATCCGGGCTACGACACCAATCGATCCTGCCCCTCACCGCTCCAAGCACATGGCGATGCCCATGCCGCCGCCGATGCAGAGCGTCGCGAGGCCCTTCTTGGCATTGCGGCGCTCCATTTCGTAGAGCAGCGTCACGAGCACGCGCGCGCCCGACGCACCGATCGGATGGCCGAGCGCGATGGCGCCGCCATTGACGTTGACCTTGCCGGTATCCCAGCCGAGGTCCTTGTTGACGGCGCAGGCCTGGGCGGCGAACGCTTCGTTGGCTTCGACGAGATCGAGGTCATCGATCTTCCAGCCCGCCTTCTTGAGCGCCGCGCGCGATGCCGGGATCGGACCCGTGCCCATGATGGCCGGATCGACACCGGCATGCGCCCAGGACACGATGCGCGCCAGCACCTTGCGGTTCTCCTTGGCAGCGTCGCTCGCCTTCATCAGCACGACGGCGGCAGCACCGTCATTGATGCCCGACGCGTTGGCGGCGGTCACGGTGCCGTCCTTGCTGAACGCCGGCCGCAACTTGGCGACCGCTTCAATGGTGGTGCCGTGCTTGGGATATTCGTCGGCATCGACGACGATGTCGCCCTTGCGCGATTTCACGGTGACGGGTGCGATCTCGCTCTTGAAGCGGCCGGCCTTCTGGGCGGCCTCAGCCTTGTTCTGCGAGGCGACCGCAAATTCGTCCTGCTGGGTGCGGGTGATCTGCCACTGCCTGGCGACGTTCTCGGCGGTGTTGCCCATGTGATAGCCGTTGAAGGCATCCCACAACCCGTCCTTGATCATGGTGTCGACCATCTGGAAGTCGCCCATCTTCACGCCGCTGCGCAGGTGCGCGCAGTGCGGCGCCATGCTCATGGATTCCTGGCCGCCTGCGACCACGACGTCGGAGTTGCCGTTGAGAATGGCCTGATAACCGAGCGCGACCGTACGCAAGCCCGAGCCGCAGAGCTGGTTCACCGCCCAGGCGGGGCTTTCGACCGGAATGCCGGCCGCGATCGACGCCTGGCGGGCCGGGTTCTGGCCTTCGCCGGCGGTCAGGATCTGGCCCATGATCACTTCCGAAACCCGCGGCGCCTCGACGCCCGCCCGTTCCAGCGCGGCCTTGATTGCCGTCTTGCCAAGCTCATGCGCCGCCAGGTTCGCGAACACGCCGTTGAACGACCCGACCGGAGTACGCGCTGCTCCAACGATGACGATATCGTCCTTCATCACAAAGTTCCTTGTTGCGGGTTGTTTCGGGTTTCGGTTCGGCCGCTCGACCGGCGCTCCGGGCCGGCAATGATGCCAAGGTCAATGACGCTGCACCCTACCAAAGTCAATCCGACAGCCGGACAGGCCCTCGTCGAACCGGACAGGACGGTTTACTGCGCCGCACTCTTGGAGATAAGCGAAAATGACACATAAAACAGTGGCCCGCCGCCGCAAAAGCGCATACTTTCAATGCAGGCAACAGCGGCCGAGGATGTGGGCATGGTGGCAGCGATGGCCAAGACGGAAGAGCCGATCGTCATCAAGAAGTACGCTAACCGGCGGCTCTACAATACCGGGACCAGCACGTATGTGACGCTGGAAGACCTTGCCGGCATGGTCAAAAACGGCGAGGATTTCATCGTTTATGACGCCAAGACCGGCGAGGACATCACCCGCTCGGTCCTGACCCAGATCATCTTCGAGCAGGAGAATAAGGGTGGGCAGCAAAACCTTCTGCCTATCACGTTCCTGCGTCAGCTGATCCGCTTCTATGGCGACAGCATGCAGATGCTGGTGCCGCGCTATCTCGAAGTCTCGATCGAATCTTTAACGCGCGAGCAGGAGAAGTTTCGCCAGCAGCTGAGCCAGGCCTTCGGGGTCGGTCCGTTCGGCGCGCTGGAGGATCAGGTCCGGCGCAACATGGAGATGTTCGAGCGCGCGTTCGCGATGTTCGCGCCGTTCGCCCGGCGCGAAAGTCAGGCCGCCGAGGCTGAAAAGCGCGCAGCTTCTGCGCCGACCGCGCCTGCGGCGGCGGGCGGCGGTGAGATCGACGATCTCAAGCGGCAGCTTGATGACGTGCAGAAGCGCCTCGACCGTCTGACCGAAACCAAGAGCTAGTTTCTGCTGACCGCGGCGGCCTCGTCGCCTCTAGTGCCGATGTGCCGGTGCGAGCAGCACCGGCGCCGGTTCCGATTGCGCTGCCGACCACGGCGGCGAAACGCTCGCCGGCCCGATCAGCGCCCCTTGCAGGTAAGTGCATCCCCAATTTGCGAGCATCGCGGCGGTGGTGGAGTCCTGCACCCATTCAGCCACCGTCTGCAGGCCGAGATGATGCGCAAGCTCGATGAGCATGCGGGCGAACGCCTGGTCGTCGGGCGATGACGGCAGGTTCTTGATGAAACTGCCATCGATCTTAAGGATATCGACCCCGAGCTTGCGGATGGTGCGAAACGAAGTGTAGCCGGCGCCGAAGTCGTCGATCGCGATGCGGCAGCCCAGATCCTTGAGGCGCATGACGAAGCCGCGCGTTTCGTCGATGTCCTGGATGGCGGCGCTCTCGGTGATTTCGACGATCAGCCGCTGAGCAAGCGAGGCGTCGCTCGCGAGCGAAGCGATCAAGGCTTGCCACCAGGCGACGTCGATCGTGGAGGAGGGCGAGACGTTCAGGCTCAGCCGCAGGTTCGGGACCGCCGACATTTCGGCGACCGCGAGCTCCAGCATCCGGTGATCGATCAGGCGCACGAGGCCGAGGCGTTCGGCGATCGGCATGATCTCGTGTGCGGTGACGATCGATCCGTCGGAACGGCGGATGCGCATCAGGCATTCATGGAATGCGGGTCGGCGCGACGTCGCCTCGACCACGGGCTCATAAGCAGCAATCAGCCGCCGTTCATTGAGCGCGCTGATGATTTCGTCGCTCGCCCGCATGTTTTCGCGGCGAACGGCATCGCGTTCGACATTGGGGCGAAAAACCTCGACCGCGCCGCGCCGCTTGTGCTTGCCTGCGCTCAGCGCCTCGTGGGCCCGCGCCAGAACGTCGGCGACGGTCTGAGCATGGCGCGGCGCGACGATGCCGCCGACCGAGGCCGTGATGGCGACCGGTCCCGCGCTCGTCCTAACCACGTCGTCGCGCATGGTTATGACAAAGCGCTCCGCTGCCGATGCAAGATTGTCCGGTACGCATTCCTTGAGGATGACGCCGAACTTGTTGCCGGAGAGGCGGCCGAGCGTATCGGCGCCGCGGATTTTCGTCCGCAGCCGCTTGGCGCCGGCGGCGATGACCTCGTCGCCGATCCCGTAGCCGTGAGCCTCGTTGACCCGCGCGAGATCATCGACTGAGACGATGAGAAATCCGAACGAGATGCGAATCTTGGCGGCGTCCTCGAGAGCAGCGGCGAGGATCTCCGTGAGGCAGCGCCGATTGAGCTCGCCCGTCAGGTCGTCATAGCGCGAGAGATAGGTGAGCCGCTCATGCTGGGCTCGCCGTTCGTTGATGATCCGGATCACACCATGGGCGCGCGCCGGCCGCCCCTCGGCTCCCACGAACCACCGCCCGGTGTCCTCCACCCAAAATGGCGTCATCGCCGAACTGGGACGGATCGCGTATTGCACCTGGTACGAAACGCCGCCGCCGGTATCCTGCAACGGCGACTTCATCACGGCTTCGAAACGCGATTGAGTATTGTCGGGCGCGAGAAACCGGCCGAAGCAGCGGCCGGTCGCAATCATGGCCGGGTCAGGAATATTCAGCAGGCTGGACGCGTTGGTGCTCCAATCTAGGACATCGGATTCGATGTCCCAGCGGTAACCGGCTTCGCCGATCGAAACGGCGATTTCGGTCATGTCGCGGACGTAACCCGTTCTGGCCAATCGAGAACTATCCCTGCCAGCCATGGCCATTCACCCAGTCTGCAAACAACAAGCGAAACGAGATTCAAGATGTTCCGTAACCGTTAGCCGCCAGGAAATAATTAAGTATAAAAATTCCCTTAGATTTTTTAACGCGCGAACGAAAAGCCTCCTTCCAGATTTATCCGTCCAAGAGAGCGTTGCACCGCCCAGCAGTAGCCGCGACATTGGCACGTCCCAACAGGGCCCTTGATCGCTCGGCACGGCTGTTGCAGCAACCTCGTCAAACGCGGGACAATGTCCCGAAATGAGACAGGAGGCGAAGGTGCAACATTTTGTCGATGATGCGCACACGTACTCCGGCGAGATAACAGGGCGCGCGTTGGTGCCGGTCGGACCACTGCAGCCGCACCGCAGTCTCACGCCTGCGGTCCGCACCAGCGCGCCTTTTCTCAGCCATCTCATTGCGACCGCGGCCGGCGACCCGCAAACGCGGGAACGCCGGCGTGCCGAGCCGGAGCAGGCGGTGAATGCTTATGCGGCCATGATGCATGCGCCGACGGAGGCCGGCCGGTCGGTCCACGAAAGCCGCTAATCGCGGAACGCGGACTTCAATAGCCCGCGGCGCAGCCGTCCTTGCGGGGGTCCGATCCGCCGATCAGCACGCCGCGTTGCCAGTCGATCGCAATGGCCTGGCCCCCGCCCATCGGGTAGGGCGAGACCAGGACTTCGTGGCCGCGCGCTTTCAGCCCAGCGATCGTGCCCGCCGGAATG
Organism: uncultured Alphaproteobacteria bacterium; assembly: GCA_963787675.1. GTDB lineage: Bacteria > Pseudomonadota > Alphaproteobacteria > Rhizobiales > Xanthobacteraceae > JAJPKK01. The sequence continues at coordinate 842,480 of CAWBDV010000007.1, forward strand.
CCGCGTTCGACCAGGGTGACAGGTCCCTCGAAAAAGGTGCGTGGCGAATCGATCGCCGCCTGCACATCCATGCCGAAATCGACGATGTTGGTGACGACCTGGCTATGGCCCATGGGCTGGAAATGGGCGCCCATGACGCCGAACGACAATTCACAGCGGCCGTCGCGCATGCCGAGCGCCGGGATGATGGTGTTCATCGGTCGCTTCGATGGGCCGATCGCGTTCGGATGGTTTGGATCGACCGTGAAGCAGGCGCCGCGATTATGCAGCATGATCCCGGTCTTCTCGGTCGCGATGCCGGAGCCGAACTGGCTATAGAGCGAATTGATGATCGAGACCGCCATGCGGTCGCGATCGACGACCGTCACGTAGACCGTGTCGCTGCCGGGCGTCGGCGCCTCCGGCAGCTTCACCCGCTTGCTGCGGTCGATGCGGTTCGCAAGGTTGCCGGCAAAGCCCTTGTCGATCAGCGACGGCACGGAAACGCGCATGTAGGCGGGATCCGCTACCTGCGCATCGCGCATGCCATAGGCCATCCGGGCGGCTTCGAGCGCGATATGGAAGCGCTCGGCGCCGCGCGGATCGAGCGAGCTGATGTCGAAATATTCGAGGATGTTGAGCATGACCAGCGCCACCAAGCCCTGGCCGTTGGGCGGCATCTCGACGACGTCGAGCCCGCGATAGTTGGTCATGATCGGCTCGGCCGCTTCGCCCTTGTGGCGCGCGAAGTCTTCCTTGGTCAGCCATGAGCCGCGGGCCCTGAGCGTTGCTACGATCTCTGTCGCCGCATCCTCGTAGAACGCGCGCGGGCCGCGCGCGGCAATCGACTTGAGCGTTGCAGCGAGTGTCGGGAAGCGCATGACATCGCCCGGCTGCGGGGCATTGCCGTTGATGAGATAATGGCGCGCGGCAGCAGGATCGGCGCGCAGTCCTTCGACGAGGTGTGCCCAGTCGTAGGCGATGCGCGGAGCAACCGGGAAGCCCTCCTCCGCATAGTGGATCGCGGGCGCAAGCGCGCGGTCGAGGCCGAACCGGCCGTGATGCTCGAGCACCGTGGCCCACGCCTCGACGGCGCCTGGCACCGTCACTGAATGCACCGACTTTGGTTCGATCGTCCGAATGCCCTGCGCCACCAGCAGCGCGGCACGGGCCGCGGCGCCGGCGCGGCCGGACCCATTGTAGCCCCACACCGGCGCGCCCGGCTTGGCGACGAGGCAGAAGCAATCGCCGCCGATGCCGGTCATGTGCGGTTCGAGAACGCCGAGCGCGGCGATTGCCGCTACGGCGGCGTCGGCCGCCGTGCCGCCCGCTCGGAGCGTATCGACAGCGATCGTGCTTGCGATCGGATGCGACGTCGCCGCCATGCCCTCGCAGGCGAAGACCGGCGAGCGGCCGGGGCTATGGAAATCGCGGAACATCTTGGGATGCGTCCGGCGCTCAGGCCGGATGCACGTGCTGAACCTCGGTAACGGCGACGCGGCGCGGCGCCGCCCGCATAGCGATGGCGAAGCCGCCGACCGCGTCGACAAAGCTGATGACCAGGAGAAGTAGGAACGTCACCGTCGCGACTTGCTGCACCATCAGGAATTCGACCGTCATGCCGATGAAGAGCAGCAGCGACAAGATGTGATCCATGAAGGCGCCCCGGCCCACCCGGGAGGCCCGCACCATTTCAATGAGCAGCAGCAGGATCGAGCCCGCGACGATCGCATCGCCGGCCGTGGGCGTCACTGTCTCGCCGGTCGTGAGCGGGATCGGCCAGATCTTGGTGTCCCAACTGAAGGTCAGGAGGAAGGCGGCGATGTTGTAGATCGCAAACGGGATGATCAGCAGCGGCACGCCAAGCATGAAGATGTCTCCGCGTCGGAATTCGTGCCCGCCTCACCCACGTTCGGGATGGCCGTCAGACCTCGGACTTCAGACCTCGGACTTCGGCTTGAGGATCTGGCGACCGCGATACATGCCGGTCTTGAGGTCGACGTGATGGGGGCGGCGCAGTTCGCCCGAATCCTTGTCCTCGACATAGGTCGGCGCCTTGACCGCATCGGCGGAACGTCGCATGCCGCGTCGCGACGGCGAGGTTTTTCGTTTCGGCACAGCCATGGTGGTCTCCTGGCATTCTTTTGACGGCGGCAAGCGCCGATGATTTCCGGTGGAGACCGGGCTTATAATCGATGCAACGCACGGTGGCCAGCGCATTTTCCCCGCGCTGCCCGGCAATTGGGAGCGAACCTTATCCGCGCGAAGACGACGACCGGACGCAGCGGTCGCTGTCGCTACTGCGGGCTGAGCGCGCCGCGTCGGTCGCGGCGAGGCGCCGCAGGCCGGGGCTTGGCTGTCGCGCGTCGCGCCGGATCGGATTGGGCAACGTCGCGGCAAGGAGCGCTGCCTCGGACGCGCTGAGTTCCGACGCGGGCTTCCGAAACGCGCGGCGGGCCGCGGCTTCGGCGCCGAATTGCCCGTGCGGCCCCCATTCGGCGACGTTGAGATAGATTTCAAGCTGCCGGCGCTTCGGAATCACGAGGTCGATCCACAGCGCAAGCGGCACCTCGAATGCCTTACGCACATAGCTGCGGCCGGGCCACAGGAACAGGTTCTTGGCGAGTTGCTGGGTGAGGCCGGAACCGCCGCGCACGCGGCGCACGCCGTGCATATGCGCCTGCACGACCTTGCGGAATTCGCGGAAGTCGACGCCGTGATGCGCGCAGAAGCGATCGTCTTCGGCGACGATGACCGCGCGAGGGAGCGCCGGGGCGATACGGGACATCGGAACCCAGCTGCGCTCGACCCGCGCGCCGGTCGCCCAGCGCCACAGCATCAAGGTCGAGACCGGATCGACCACGCGATAAAGCGGCGCAATCACGTAGGGGATCAGGATCACCACGATCGCGACGATAAGCACGCCGAAGAGTATCCGCCGGAGCCCGCCGGACTGCGCGGTGCGCGGCGCCGCCGCGGTGGATTGAACCGAAACGTGGGCCATCTTTTGGGCTTTCCCAGCCTATAACGTCAGGGGTGTCCCCGAGTCGCAAGCAGACACGATCTTGATGGCAATTTAGTTGCCATTTTCGAGGCGCTCTGCCATAACGCCGGCCTCCCGCCTGCCCGGCCGAAGGGCTGCCGTGGCGGCGGTGAAGTGCTCAATCAGCACGCTCAAGCGAGCAATTCCGCTCCGTCGAGCATCACCGGTGGACCCGGCGGCAACGCCTGTGTCGAGGCCGGAAAAGGAGAGCCAAATGCCCAAGCTCAAGACCAAGTCGGGCGCCAAGAAGCGCTTCAAGGTCACCGGCACCGGCAAGGTGCTGTTTGCCCAGTCCGGCAAACGCCACGGCATGATCAAGCGGTCGACCAAGCAGATCCGCGACCATCGCGGCACCAAGGTCATGTTCAAGACCGACGGTGACCGCATCGTAAAGTACTGGCTGCCCAACAGTTAATTCGGGCTCGGCTCGCGATCCCGGCCGCCCCCCGCGCGGCCACGACAAGCATGATTTGCAAGGAGATTTGCCATGGCCCGCGTCAAACGGGGCGTCACTGGACACGCCAAGCACAAGAAGGTTCTGAAAGCCGCCAAGGGCTATTACGGCCGGCGCAAGAACACCATCCGCATCGCCAAGCAGGCGGTCGAGAAGGCCAACCAATATGCCTTCCGCGACCGTAAGCGCCGCAAGCGCACCTTCCGCGCGCTGTGGATTCAGCGGCTCAACGCCGCGGTGCGCCAGTTCGGCCTCACCTACAGCCGATTTATCGACGGCCTCGGCAAGGCCGGGGTCACGATCGATCGCAAGGTGCTGTCCGACCTTGCCATTCACGAACCGGTGGCGTTCGAGGCGATCGTCGGCAAGGCGAAAGCTGCGCTCGCGGCCTGAGCGCTCTGCGCTTTGAAAATCGCGATCGGCCTTGTGCAAGGGCGTGCGGCCGCGCGCCGTTGCTTCGCGAGGATGACATGACCAACATCGCCGCTCTTGAGACCGAACTGTCGCGCATGGTCGATGCCGCCGCCGACGAGGCGGCGCTCGAACAGGTACGCGTCGCCGCGCTCGGCAAGAAGGGGTCGATCTCGGCGATGCTGGCGACGCTCGGCAAGATGTCGCCCGAGGACCGCAAGGTCGCGGGTCCGCAGATCAACGGCCTCAAGGACCGGGTGACCGACGTCATCGCGGCGCGGCGCCAGGTGCTCAAGACCGCTGCGCTCGAAGCGCGCCTCAACACCGAGACCGTCGATGTCACCCTGCCGACCGCCGACAATCCGGCCGACATCGGCCGCATTCACCCCGTGAGCCAGGTGATGGAGGAAGTCACGGCGATCTTCGCCGACATGGGCTTTGCGGTCGCCGAAGGCCCGGACATCGAGACCGACGACTACAACTTCACCAAGCTGAATTTCCCAGTCGGCCATCCGGCCCGGGAGATGCACGACACGTTCTTCTTTCCGCCGAAACCGGACGGAACGGAACTCGTGCTGCGGACCCACACCTCGCCGGTGCAGGTGCGCACCATGCTGACGCAGAAGCCGCCGATCCGCGTGATCTGCCCCGGCCGCACCTATCGCTGCGACAGCGACCAGACCCACACGCCGATGTTCCATCAGGTCGAAGGCCTCGTGGTCGACAAGGGTTCGCATCTCGGCCACCTCAAATGGATCCTCGCAGAGTTCTGCAAGGCCTTCTTCGAGGTCGACCATTTGAAGATGCGATTCCGGCCGTCCTACTTCCCGTTCACCGAGCCCTCGCTCGAGGTCGACATCCAGTGTCGCAGGACCAAGGACGAAATCCGTTTCGGCGAAGGCGAGGACTGGCTGGAGATTCTCGGCTGCGGGATGGTGCATCCCAACGTGCTGCGCAATTGCGGGATCGACCCTGACGAGTACCAGGGCTTTGCGTGGGGCATGGGGATCGACCGCATCGCGACCTTGAAATACGGCATGCCGGATCTCCGCGCGTTCTTCGAGGCCGATGTCCGCTGGCTCGCCCATTACGGCTTCCGCCCGCTCGACTACCCGACCCTCGCCGGGGGACTGAGCGGATGAAGTTCACCCTGTCGTGGCTCAAGGATCACCTCGACACCCGCGAGCCGCTCGGCGCCATCGTCGACAAGCTGACCATGATCGGCCTCGAAGTCGAAGGCGTCGAGGACAAGGCGGCGGCGCTTAAGCCATTCACCATTGCGCGGGTGATCTCCGCCGAGCAGCACCCCAACGCCAATCGACTGCGCGTGTGTATGGTCGACACCGGGTCGGGCGATCCGGTGCAGGTCGTGTGCGGAGCGCCCAATGCGCGCGCGGGCATGAAGGGCGTGTTCTCGCCGCCGGGCACGTTCATTCCGGGCAAGAACATCACCCTTGGCGTCGGTACGATCCGCGGCGTCGAGAGCCGCGGCATGCTGGTGTCCGCCTTCGAGCTCCAGATTTCCGACGATCATGAGGGCATCATCGAATTGCCCGCCGATGCACCCCTCGGCGTTCCCTATGCGACGTGGGCGCATCTCGATGACCCGGTGATCGACATCAACCTCACGCCCAACCGCCCGGACTGCGCCGGCGTGCACGGGATCGCCCGCGATCTCGGCGCCGCCGACATGGGGACGTTCAAGGACCCGGTCATCAAGTCGGTGCCGGGGACCTTTCCGTGCCCGGTCGCGGTGAAGCGCGAGTTCGGCGCGACGCCATCGCTGTGCCCCGGCTTTGCGCTGCGCCTCGTGCGCGGCGTCAAGAACGGCGAAAGTCCGGAGTGGCTGCAGCGGCGGCTCACCGCGATCGGCCTGCGCCCCATCAATGCGCTGGTCGACATCACGAACTTCATCACCTTCGATCGCGGCCGCCCGCTGCACGTGTTCGATGCCGCCAAGGTGAAGGGCAATCTCGTGGTGCGGCGCGCCCGCGCGGGCGAGAGTTTGCTCGCGCTCGACGGCAAGACCTATGCGCTCGATGACACCATGTGCGTCATCGCCGACGACAACGGCGTCGAGTTGCTGGCCGGTATCATGGGCGGCGAGGCAAGCGGCTGCTCGGCCGCGACCACGGACGTGCTGATCGAGTTGGCGCTCTGGGACCCGATCAACATCGCCCAGACCGGCCGCAAGCTCAACATCATCACCGACGCGCGCTATCGCTTCGAGCGCGGCGTCGATCCCGCCTTCATGGTGCCGGGCCTCGAGCTTGCGACCCGCATGGTGCTCGACCTGTGCGGCGGCGCGCCGTCGGAAATCACCACGGCCGGTGAACTCGACCTCGTCGACAAGGTGATCGATTTTCCGCTCGACGAGGTCACGCGTCTCGCCGGTCTCGAGCTGCCGTTCGCGGAAATCCGGCTCGTGCTCTCGCGTCTTGGCTTCTACGTCGCCGGCGCTGGTCCCGTCATCAAGGTGGCGGTGCCGAGCTGGCGGCCGGATGTGCACGGCAAGGCCGACATCGTCGAGGAGATCGTGCGCATCGTCGGCGTCGATCGCGTCCCGATGACGCCGTTCGAGCGCGGCGACAACGGGCGCCGTCCGGTGCTCACCGCGATCCAGAACCGCACCCGCAAGGCGCGCCGTGCACTCGCCGCGCGCGGTCTCGTTGAAGCCGTCACCTGGTCGTTCGTGTCGAAGACGCAGGCCGAGCTGTTCGGCGGCGGCCAGGCCGAGCTGAAGCTTGCCAACCCGATCGCGGCGGACCTCTCCGACATGCGGCCGAGCCTGCTGCCGGGCCTCGTCGCCGCCGCGCAGAGGAATGCGGATCGCGGTTACGTCGACACGGCGCTGTTCGAGGTCGGCCAGATTTTCCGCGGCGACCGGCCCGAGGACCAGTTCGTTGCCGCAAGCGGCGTGCGGCGCGGGCTTGCGAAGCCGACCGGCTGGGGCCGCAACTGGGCGACCGGCGGCAAGAGCGTCGATGCCTTCGACGTCAAGGCCGATGCGCTGGCGGCGCTCGCCGCGGCCGGCGCGCCGGCGCAGGCGCTGCAGATCAACCCGGGCGGGCCGGCCTGGCTTCATCCCGGCCGCTCCGGCACGATCCAGATCGGGCCGCAGAACGTGCTCGGCTATTTCGGCGAACTGCACCCGCGCGCGCTCGAGGCGCTCGGCGCCGAGGGTCCGCTTGCCGCGTTCGAGGTGATCCTCGACCGCATTCCGGCGGCGAAGGCCAGGGCAACGCGGGCGAAGCCGCTCCTCGAACTGCCGCCGTTCCAGCCGGTCGAGCGCGATTTCGCCTTCATCGTCGATCGTGCCGTGAAGGCGGGCGACATCGTGCGGGCGGCCCAGGGCGTCGACCGCAAGCTCATCACCGCCATCACGGTGTTCGACGTCTACGAGGGGCAGGGCATCGATCCGGGCAAGAAATCGATCGCCATTGCGGTGACCCTGCAGCCGCGCGAGAAGACCATGACCGACCAGGAGATCGACGCTGTCGCCGCCAAGATCGTCGCCGAGGTCGGCAAACGCACCGGCGGCGTCCTGCGTGGGTAGCGTCATTCCGGGGTGCCCCTCCTTTCCCTCCCCCGCGTGCGGCGGAGGGAAAGGAGGGGCGAGCCCGGAATCCATACCCCCCGGCCTGTGTTCATGGATTCCGGGCTCGCCTCCGCTTCGCTCCGGCGCCCCGGAATGACATGCCTATTGTTGGAAAGGCTTCCCTACCGCCGGCGGCCTGGCGTCGGCGCTGCGGCTTGTGGGCGCCGCTCCTCGGTGGCGAAGCCGAGGCGCTTCAGCACCGTCTCGGCGGCGCGATCGCCCGAGGCCCAGGCGCCGCCGACCGTGCCCCACTGCGTCTCGTGGGTTGCTTCGCCGGCAAGAAAGATGCGGTCGCGCAGCGGCTCGGCGAGCGCAAGGCGCGCACTCTGCCCGCCGGGCGACGCCGCCGAGAACGCACCGAGCGTCCACGGATCGTTGTTCCACTGCGAAACGCGGCTGCGCTTGAGCGCCTTTTTCACGTCGTTGCCGTAGAGGTTCGTAAGCCAGTCGATCGCGAACGCGATCATCGCCTTGTCGCCCGCCGCCGAAAGATCGCGGCCGAACTTGCCGCCGACATCGACCGTGCACACGTTGGTGCCGGAGAGATTGCCGACGACGGCCGCGGTGTGGTTCGAGTCCGCCTTCTCGAACATCAATTCGTCACGCTGCAAGCCGAGCGGATTGCCGGGCAGTTCCAGCGCGATGTGGTCGTAGCTGCCGAGCGTAAGCTTGCCGAGCGCATCGAGCTGGCGGCGCGGCAATTCCGGCACGAACTTGATCTTGTCGCTCGTCAGCACGCCGGTCGAGACCGTGACGATGGCCGCGCGCGCCGAGATGCGGCCGCGCGCAGTCTCGATCTCGACGCCCGCGCGCCCGGCCCATTCGATGCGCGTCACCGGGCTCGACAGTTGCACCGGCAAACCTTCGCCGAGCTTGGCGATCACCGCGCCGAGCCCCTGGCGGCAATAGGTGTCGGAGTCGCGCTCAGCCCCGCGGGCGAAGTCCGCGGCCGACACGTCGGCGAGATCCTTGGCGCAGGCATACGGCCCGAGCACGAATTCGACCGTGCTCTGCCAATCGAACAGATCCTTCGGCAACCCCTGCTGCGCGGGCACGTCGAGCTTGCCGCGGCCGGCATCGCCGATGGCGCGGCTCGATCGCACGATCGAGGTGAGGAAGTCCTCCAATTCGGTCGCGCGGGCGAACCGCCGGCCGATCCGCAGTTGCTGGCTGGTTGTGGCGGGAAAAATGTCGAAGCCCGCTTTGGTCGCGAGCGGCATGATCGGATTGAGATCGGGCTGGCGGATGAAACGGGCGCCCATGTCGAACGGCGCCCCGAATGTTTGCGTGTCGGTGAAGCAGCGCCCGCCGATCCGCCCGGTCGCTTCGATCAGCGCGAAGCGCGCCCGCGTTCCGGAAATGCGCCGCGCCGCCGCAATGCCGGCAGCACCGGCACCGATGATCGCAATCTCGACGCTGTCCGCGGACTGGGCGGCGCGTGCCGGCGCCGCGGCGGCCGCCGCCGAGAATGCGGACGCAGCAAGAAATCGGCGGCGGGTCAGAGCAGCCCGGGTCAGAGCAGCCATGGTCAATCGATTGTTAATACCATTGCACCATGCCTCAAGGCCGCGCCGTCCGCAATTCACCGCAATGCCGCAGATTGGCCGCGCCGCAGCAATCGCGCGCATTGAACCGGCCGGCGCGACTCATGAACTAAATTGCAAGCACTGTTGCGATAATTTGTTTCAACAATACGACCCGCAACAGCGGTGCTGATCGGGCAGGCAGGGAACGCCATGGACCGGATTTCGAACCGCATCGGGCGGATGCTTGCCCGCTATTTGGACAGGCCGGCGACCGGCTACGAGCCGTTCACGCCCAGCAATCCCGTCCTGCTGGCGCGCGCGCTCGAGCCCGGCGACGTGCTCCTGGTCGAGGGCAACACCCACATCGCCGGCGTCATCAAATATCTGACGCAGTCGACGTGGTCGCATGCCGCGCTCTATGTCGGTCCGGTCGCGAGCCAGCGGGTCGAAACCAAGATTGAAGCCAAGACCGAAACCGGGACCGAAGCTAAGGTCGAAGCCAAGACCGAAACCAAGACCGCGGACGGCGAGCCCCACGAGCTCATCGAGGCCAACATCGGCGAGGGCGTCGTATCGGCGCCGCTCTCCAAATACTTCAAGTTTCACACCCGGGTGTGCCGGCCGGTCGGCCTCAGGGCGGATGACCTCGACAAGGTCTGCCGCTATGCCGTCGATCGCATCGGCCTCGACTACGACATCAAGAACATCATCGACCTGCTGCGCTACCTGATGCCGCTGCCGGTGCCGCAGCGCTGGCGCCGCCACATGATCGCGCTCGGCTCGGGCGACCCGACGTGCATCATCTGCTCGGCGCTGATCGCCCAGGCGTTCGAATCCGTGCGCTATCCGATCCTGCCGCGTGTCACAACGATGACGAGCCGCACGGCGCGGCGCGAAATTCTCGAAATCCGCCATTCCTCGCTTTACGCGCCGCGCGATTTCGACATCTCGCCCTATTTCGAGGTGGTGAAGCCGACGATCGTGTTCGGCTTCGACTACAAGGCTATGCACTGGGCCGATCTGCCGCTGCCGCTCGCCGCCGCCAAGACTCGTACGACGAAGACCCGCACCACCAAGACCCGCACCGCTAAGCGGCCCGTCAAGCAGTACGCCAAGCGGTTCGCCAAGCCCAAGAATGGGACGGCGCCCCGAATGGCAGCGCGCCGCCGCGCCGCGATCCCAGCCAAATCGCCGCCCGAGGACGCGCGCGCCCGCGCGCCCGAACCGACGCCTTAAGGGGCATCGCCTGAAGCGGCCGCAATCGGCGGACGCAATCCTTGACACTCCGCCGCCCGCGCCAGTAAATGGCGCCCACTCGACCGCCCGCCACATTTCGGCCGGCCGGCAGGGGCCGTAGCTCAGTTGGGAGAGCGCCGCAATCGCACTGCGGAGGTCAGGGGTTCAAATCCCCTCGGCTCCACCAGTGATTTCAGGTGCTTAAGGCCGCGGCCCACCTCGATCGAAATCTCACCGGAAGCATTGCGGAAGCAGGCGAATGTTCGGTCGCTGCTCCCTGTTCCCGTCGGATAAATAGAGAGGTTCCCTGGACCGCTGCTTTTCTGCGCGGGGGCCTCCCTTACCGATGCTGCCCTCGCAGCACAGTTTCGTCGCCAGCAATGCAGACAGATCGGCTCGTGAGAGCGTCGCTATAGGCGCCGCAACTTGTCACGAAAGGACCATGCGGCGGCCACTCCGGTATCGAGCCGGGATCACATGCCCACCAAAACCACCCTTCACCTGCCATGCTGGCGAACACTCGGTCAGCGTAGAACACTTCGATCGTTGCGCCGGTGAGCGTGGCGATTTTTTGTTCACGAGGTACAATGGATCGGCCCATCTAGTTGGGGTTGGTGCCCTCTATCTCGATGGTCCTCGATACTATCCGGACCAATTAATTCGCGTCCGGCTGTGGCCAGAACTTCAAGATTACGCCCGGTACTTTGAAATTGTGGTAAACACTTGGGTTAGTCGTAAGCACATCGCCGCCAACATAAAGACCACCGCTGGGCAGCAAGGGCTATCTGGGGAAGCCCTGAAAAATACCCCAATTCCTCTGCCGCCACGTGCTGAAGTAGCAGCGATCATTCGTGCAATCGACGATGTCGATAATGATGCTGCGGCGGACTTGGCGTCTATCGCTCGTGCCGCGCCGCCGCTACGTCAGTCCGTTCTCAAGGCCGCTTTCGAGGGCCGGTTAATTAACCCTGATCCGCATGACGAACCGGCCGAACATCTGCTGGCTCGGCTTAATGATGACCGACAACGATTTATTCCTGCATCCAGACGCGCACCTGTTGAAGCTAAGGCATGAACGAAGCAACCCTTGTCCCAAAGGTCCGGAACTGCGTGCTCAAGACCGAGGGCACTCCCATATGACGTGCGCTCGGCTGCGATCGGCCTATCGCAAGCAAACGACGAACTGGCCGTGAGTAACTGATATGTCAAGTGAAAGAAAATCAGAGCTGACAACACTATCGCTTATAGGGGTCTGTTTATTGAGCGTGCAACAGGCCGAGCGCGTATTAGCAGGCGCCGTTGAACACGTTCTGGATCGTCCAGACCTAAAGCTGATGGAACAAACGGAAATCGAACGCAAGCAAACGCTCGGCGATTTTATAAGGAGGCTTAAAAAGCGAGTTAAGATCGAGCGCACACTCAAGGACAAACTTTATTGTTTTCTTAATTTAAGAAATACGTTCGTCCACAATCTTTCTGAGGTTCCGGGCTGGGACTTGAAGACCGAAGGGGGGCGGAAGGTTGCTTGGACGTTTTTGATGGAACTTATCTTCATATCGCAAGCCACAACTGCCCTATTCGGCACTTTGTACAACGTATCAGCGAAGGATGAATATGGCGTAGACTTGTTTAAAGATGAGGATGAGGGAAAGCGGCAGATGGCCGAAGTTCTTGAAAAGCACTTCGGTTCAACGGCTCGGAAGCTTCTGGCGGGAAGATATCGCAAAGCGACCCTGGTTCCGACAAAACGATAGTGAGATCACATTTTCTCCGAGCGGTGACCTAAGCATGAACGAAGCAACGTTGATCCAAAAGGTTTGGAATTACGCCACCGTGCTCAAGAACGAGGGCGTACACTACGGCTCCTATATTTCGCAGATATCATTTCTACTGTTCCTTAAGATGGATGACGAGCGATCGGAACTGATCGGTGAGCCATCGTTGCTCCCAAACGACTACCGGTGGAAAGCTATCAAGAATTTGCAGGGGCAGGTGCTCGCCGACACCTACGGCAAGGTGCTGGATAAGTTGTCGAAGCAGGAGGGGCTGATCGGAACGGTCTTGCTGAAAGCGAAAACGGAAATCGAGGACCCATCCAAGCTACGCAGGCTCGTGACGCTCATCGATGGCGAGAAGTGGATGGGCCTCAGCGTCGATACGAAAGGTGCGATCTACGAAGGTCTGCTTGAACGGAACGCGGCAGAAGTAAAAAGCGGAGCGGGCCAGTATTTCACGCCCCGTCCGCTGATCGACGCTATCGTCACCGTCATGGACCCACAGCCGGGACAATCGATCCACGATCCCGCCTGTGGAACTGGCGGCTTCTTGCTCTCCGCCTGGGACCACATGAAGCGTGATCCACGCGCGGCGGACCGGCGCGTCCAAGCCAAGATGCGCACAAACTTTTCTGGGGTCGATATCGTCCCGGACGTGGTGCGGCTATGCGCGATGAACCTTTACTTGCATGGCGCGGCGACTGCTGAAAGTCCGATTGAACGCGCGGACGCGCTCAACTCGCTCGGCTCCGTACGCTACGATGTGGTCCTGACCAATCCGCCGTTCGGTCGTAAGCAGGGATACAAGATCGTCGGCGATGACGGCGAGATCGAAAGCAAACGCGAGGAATACAATCGCCCGGATTTCATCAAGACGACAAGCAACAAGCAGCTTAACTTCCTTCAGCATATCATGTCGATTTTGAAGGAGAACGGTCGGGCGGCCGTGGTATTGCCGGATAACGTGCTGTTCGAAGGCGCGGGCGCGGAAATCCGCAAGCGGCTTCTCGACAACTACGATTTCCACACGCTGCTACGCCTGCCCACAGGGATATTCTATAAGCAGGGCGTCAAGGCCAATGTGCTGTTTTTTGATCGTAAACCAGCATCTGAAACGCCGTGGACCAAGGAGCTTTGGATTTACGATTTCCGGACCAATAAGAGCTTCACTCTCAAGGAGCGCCCGTTGAAGCGAGCCGACCTCGACGATTTCGTGTCCTCCTATACGGCCGTCGATCGGCAAAGGCGGGTGGAAAACGAACGCTTCCGACGCTTCGACTATCAGGCGCTCACCAAGCGCGATAAGATCAACCTCGATATTTTCTGGTTGAAGGATGACAACTTGGACGATCCGGACCTATTGCCGCCGCCCGACGAAATCGCCGCCGAGATTGTGGAGAGCTTGGAAGCGGCACTTGATCGCTTCCGCAAGGTCGCGGCGAGCCTTGCCCCGGCGAATGGCGCTGGCGAATGACCAAACGGCTAGATTATTGAACACATTGCTTTATTGCGGGATGCGCCAGTGCAAAGGGTACTCAGCAAAGACCTTTGGACAGAGGTTCGGAAGCAGGCGCGCGCGTCGAACTCGCGCAAGGCCGCAATCGCCTACGTCACCCGCGATCTGGTCGGTTTTCGTAAGGGCGACACGCTGGTCGTAGATGCGTCGACCCTTGCTATCAAGAACGGGGAAACGGATGCGCCGCTGTTGCGAAAATTGCACAAGAAGGGCGTTCAGCTTTACGGCTGCACCGATCTGCACGCCAAAATCCTTCTGCTGGACAATGTGGCAATCATCGGCTCGGGAAATATGTCGTCCAATTCAGAGCGTTGGATGGTCGAAGCCGCTTTGATTTCCGACCACGGAAGCGTTGTGGCGGGCGTCGCATCGCTGATTGAACAACTGGTCAAGCAATCTTCGTCGCTCGACAAAAGCAGATTGCACAGTTGTGCGAGATCAAGGTGACCCGCCGAGGCGGGCGGAGGGGTGCAGGCCCCAAGAGACGCAAAACGCGTATTGCTGAGTTGGGTAACGGAAGACCGCCGCGGGCGGATCCTTGCCGCCGAACGGCCGATCGTCGCGGACATAGGTCCAGATCCGACCCGTCACGGTCTTGCGCTTCGCCAGCACCGGCACTGTCGTATCGTCGGCATGGATCCGTTCTGCGCTCAGGACATGGGCCCACAGGGCCTGAATGATCGGGTCCAGCGCCACCACGCAGGCACCGACCCGGTCGGCAAGCGTAGAGACGTCAAGATCGATCCCCTCGCGCGCATAGGTGTCGCTCTGACGATTCAGCGGCTGATGCAAAAGGAACTTTGAGACCAACACCATCGCCAGGAGGCTCGGGCCGGCAAATCCCCTGGGGATCGGGTGGGACCGCGCCGGCGGCTCGGTAACCCGCGCCAAAGCTGCAGCGTCGACATTCGCATTAACCCGCACTCGCCGACCGCCGCCGAGACTGATCTCGATCAGACCGCTTCGGCCTGACGTCGCCGGCCGCGACTGTGGGGGTTCATCGGATGGTGGCTTCGCGATGGCCGCCACCGGGTTCGGCCCGGCGATCCGCACGGCCGCAAAGCGCGGCACGACCGCGGCCGGGGCTTCGATCGCCCGCGCTTGTCGGCGCCAGGTGAAAAGAAGACTTGCCGAAACGCCGTTCCGCCGAGCGACCTCGGAAACCTTCGCGCCTGGCACCAGCGTTTCTTCCACAAGCCGCATCTTCTCGTCGGACGACCACCGTCGCCGCCGTTCGACCCCGTCAAGAACCTCAACCCGCATCTGTCGACCTTAAAGCTAGCCTTAAGGTCACACGCTTCAGCAAAGGCCACCGTCAATCAAGGCGGCGTCGGTCGGACGGGTACCAAACATCCTTCTAGGGACGTGTTACAGTAGGGGCTTAGCCCGGCGACAAATAGGTCAAACAATGCTTTCCGACGACGAACTTCGCAATCTCCTGCGCCATGGAGAGGCCGACCACGTAGAGCGAACTCAGAGCTCTACCGATCGGCGTAAGTTTGGCGAGGCGATCTGCGCCTTTGCTAACGACTTGCCAGACCGGCGGCATATCGGCGTACTATTCATCGGAGTGCAGGATAATGGGAACTGCGCGCACGTTTCGATCGATGAGCACCTTCTGCAAACACTCATGGGCTTCAGGACGGATGGAACAATCCTCCCGCCTCCCGTAATGCACGTACGCCGTCACACACTTGATGGCTGCACCCTGGCGATCGTCGAGGTAACGCCATCAGAAAATCCACCAATTAAGTACGATGGGCGCGTGTGTATTCGAATTGGACCACGGCGCGGCTACGCAACACCTGAGGAAGAGCGACGTCTTATAGAAAAGCGACGGTGGGGTGCCCTTCCATTTGATCAGCAACCGGTGGCGGGAGCCACACTCGACGATGTAGACGTTCTTCGTTTTCGCGAAGAATACCTGCCCGCCGCCGTGCACCCCGATGTGCTTGCCAAAAACGAACGAAGCATCCATCAGCAGATGCGGGCGCTTGGCCTTCTATCGCGTGATGGCCAGCCGACAGTGCTTGGAATTCTTGTGCTTGGCAAGGACCCACGGAGTTGGCTGCCGGGCGCCTATATCCAATTCGTCCGGTATCCAGGCACTGAGATCGGCGAGATAGTACAGGACCAAAAGGAAATCAGTGGTCCTATGTCTGAGTTATTCCGTCGGTTGGATGATGTCATTGCTACCAATATCGAGCAGCGCGCGGATTTAGGCGGGTCGCTACAGCAGACCACACCCTCATACCCGGTAATCGCCTTACAAGAGTTAGCGCGAAATGCCGTAATCCACCGCAACTACGAAGTAACTACATCACCCGTGATGCTGACGTGGTACGCCGATAGGATCGAGATCACTAGTCCTGGTGGAGTTTACGGTGCGGTTACGGCCGCGACCTTTGGACAACCCGGGTTGACAGATGCGCGGAACCCTAACCTGGCAAGCGCGGCAAAGATGATGGGATTTGTTCAAAGGTTTGGCTCGGGAATTCCGCGCGCGGAAATGGCGCTACACGACAACGGAAACCCTCCTGCAGTTTTTCGGATCGAACCTAACTTCATCAACGTTACAGTGCGGGCTGCGACATGAAGACTATCGGATTTTTTAATAACAAGGGAGGCGTCGGAAAAACCTCGTTAGTATACCATGTCGCTTGGATGCTCCGTCAGCTTTCGAAACGGGTAATCGCTGCTGACTTGGACCCGCAGGCAAATTTAACGTCTCTTTTTCTGACTGAAGATCGGCTGGACGAGATTTTTGAGCTTACACCACGGCCAACCATTCATGGCGCGGTCTCACCACAGTTTCGAGGCGTAGGCGACGTGCGGTCTCCAGCTATCGAACAAGTAGATAATGGCATAGGCCTCCTGGTCGGAGACCTCGAACTATCCCGGTTTGAGGACGATCTTTCCTCTGCCTGGCCAAAGTGCTTGGACGGCGATGAACGCTCCTTTAGAGTGATGAGTGCCTTTGCGCGCGCCATTGATATGGCTGGGGAGAAATTCGAGGCGGATGTTGCGCTCGTCGACGTCGGTCCTAACCTCGGGCCGCTCAATCGTTCAGCACTGCTGGCGTGCGATTTTGTGGTCGTACCACTTGCTGCCGACCTATTGTCCCTGCAAGGGCTTCGCAACATGGGGCCGACATTGCGCAGTTGGCGCACTGCATGGGGCGAAAGGCGAGCGAAGAACCCAGACCCATCAATCATCCTACCCCCCGGTCAGATGGAGCCGGCCGGATACATTGTAATGCGTCATTCCGTAACCGCCGGCCGGCCCGCTCGCGCGTACAGTCAATGGATAGCGCGCATGCCTGATCAGTATCGGGAGTATGTTCTTGATATCCGTGACGGAAGTACGCGAGACGTGGAGAGCGATCCAAATTGCCTTGCCCAACTTAAGGACTACCGATCGTTAATGCCAATGGCGCAGGCGGCGCGCAAGCCAATGTTTCTGCTGAAACCAGCGGATGGTGCATTTGGAGGTCACCAACAAGCGGTGCAAAAGTGCTACGCAGACTTCAGGATACTGACGCGCAAAATCATGAGCAAGTGCCGTCTGGAAATTGATTGATGGTTTCGAAGATGTGTCTCTATTGGGTTCGTGCGCTTTGGACCAGTTTCGGACGAGCACGGGCTCCACGCCGGGCCATAACGAACGCGGGGACGGTCAGAACGCGTGAGGGCTTTCTTTGGTACCCCGGAGCGTACCACCCCAACCGGTTCTTGCTTGGTGTTACGCGCTGCCCGAGCCGGCAGAGGGAATGGCTAACCTCATCTAAAGACGATCGACGAAAATTCCGGGAGCAGGCGAACGCGAAAGTTCACACATCGCGCTATTCATTACCTGTCAGCGGTCGCCGCGGAGGGAAGTGTGCGTGGCTTGATACCGGCCATCCTCTTTTCCGTTCTTACCGTAATCCCGTGCCTCGATAAGGCGGGCGCTGGTCCTCGTGTGTTTACAGTGTGGGACAGTGAAAAAGCTCAATGGACTAACCCGAACGCGGATGATCTAGCCGAGGACACCCGTTCGTCACCGCCCCAATCAAGTACCGCGGGTATCCTGCCAACCTTCCGAGCATCGCCGGACGCAAGGCTATACCAGCCTCCCGCTCGTCCACTGACCGTGTTGGTCCAGAACCGACCGGCGACCGCCAAGCTCCGTGTGGGGCCGCAATATTCAGTTTGTCCGCCTGTGCGCCGATAAAAACGCGTCCGGCACGCGCAGCAAGTGTGCCGATTTGCTTCGCCGCCCAAATCTCATCGGAGACACATTCAATGCGAGTGGTCCGCTCTGTATCACCGGCCGCTAAGCTAGCACGATGATAAGCGGCTGGTCCTTCTCAACCACGAAGGTGTTTAGAAGCTTGACGCCCTCGGCTCCGGCTGTGGCCACGTGGGGCATGCGCAGCGGGATCGAAAAGCTCTCTCCCGTATGGAACACCTTGGGAGCCTGTCCGTCGAAGGTGAAGTGAATTGCACCTTCAAGCACATACCCGACCTCGATCCCGGGGTGCATATGCCGCGGGGACATCGCATTCGGCTGAACCTCAACGATGCGCAAGACGGTAGCCATCTTCCCGTCGGGAAGTTCTACTCGTTCCAGATCGGTCGCCTTCATTGGCATCGGGGTGTTCATCAAATTCCTCCACGATTGGAAGATCGCAGCGGCGAGCGGTCATCATGATCGCACTTGGTCGGGTGGCAAGTTATCACCGAACGGCGGGCGAAACCGCTCATGAACACTGCTCGTCAGGCAAGAGAGCCGGAACCAGTTGAAGGGCAGGGATCAAGCGAGAAGCCGGCAGCGGGGGATTGGAGGTCACCAAGTGAATTGCTGGGACCAGCCGATGCGCCGGCACAAGCGGACGAGACAGCATCAGGTTGGCCGGAGTGAGAAGTTGCTCCAAATCGTTAGCCATTACCAGCGCGCCTCACGCGCCCGCTGCAATGCCGTGCTGTCCGCGGATTGAGACCTTCATACCCTACACCCAATTACGGAGATCAAGCCAGCGCGCGATTTCGATCGGGTCTGGTAGACTGACACAAAATGCCCGCTGTCCCGGTGGTGGTGTCGAACGCAGATAAAATCACCGATACCGCATGCGAAAACGGGTAACCGTTCCTATGTACGGGTCAATCAGGATAGCCGCGGTAACCCCGCTTATCGAGACGCGCGAGACTTCTGCGCCCTGCCTCTTACGTGGACGGCGACTTTCGCTCCGACCCGCGGTGACGGTTTCAACTCAACTAATATTGCTTCTCAAACTTATTTTGATTGAAACTAGGGTCGTGTTAGAAGCTGGATCGTAGGTCGCTTTTGTAATTATTAAATGGAATATTTAGATGTCCATCCGCTTACCCGCAGAATGGGAGCCCCATTCGTGCTGTTGGATGTCCTGGGCGGTTCATCGCGAATGGGATAAGGCGACCGCGCACAACATCAAGCGTGACCTTTTTAAAGTCGTACAAACCGTTGCGGACTATGAGCCTGTTCGTCTGCTGGCGCCAAGCGGACCGGCATTACGGGAAGCTCAACAACGATTTGAAGCCTTCGGGAATGTCACCGTCACCGGGGCGCCAGTCGATGATTTTTGGATGCGGGACATCATGCCGACCTTCGCATTGCGCGGGCGGGCGGTCCCACGCGAGATCGTCGCCATTGATTGGAACTTCAACGGCTGGGGCGGAACCGAAGAACGGCCGCGGAGGGCCGGCGATCGGCTTGCCAAGGTGGCCGCTTCTATCTTTGGCGTTCCGAGGGTATCGACCTCCTTTGTGGCCGAGGGCGGTGCCCTCGTCACTGACGGCTGCGGCACGCTGATCACGACCCGAAGCTGCCTGCTCAATCCCAACCGAAACCCTCCAATTCCGAACCACGACCCTCAGCGTATGATCGAAAAGGAGCTGAGTAAGCTCGGAGTTAGCAACGTGATATGGCTCGAAGGCGATCCATGCGAACCGATCACCGGCGGTCACACCGACGGCTACGTGTTGTGCGCGCCAGACGGAGTGGTTCTCGTAGAAACGATTGATGATAGCGACGTAGAACCGCCGCTGTGGCGGGAGCACGATATTGCACTACTAGAAAGTACGTGCGATGCGGTCGGTCGCAAGTTCAGGATCGTGCGCGTGCGCGCGCCGCGAATGCGTTACTGGCAGGGCAATCCGGGAAGCTTCGCGCCGTGCTATCTCAATGTGTATGTCGCAAATGGCGCGGTTATCGGCGGCCGTTTCGGCGATCCCGAGCGTGATGAGGCGGCGCGGACGACGCTTGCCAAGGCCTTTCGTGGGCGCGATATTGTCATGCTGGATATCAATCACATCGCCAATGGCGGGGGTGGAGTTCGCTGTCTAACGCAGCCGATGATCAGGGGGTGAGCATGATCCCGAATTTCGAAGGGGCCGATGATCTCGATGCCATTCTGGCCCGTTTTATCCCGGCAGCCAGAAACATCATGCTAGAGCACGAATTGGTGTTTGGCCATCAAAAGTGGTCCATAACGGCCCTTGAATTATACCTTTGGACAGGAAAGAATTGGTGCGATCCATGTACGGACCAGAAAAAGGGGCAGAATAGTCATGGAACCTGGTACGTAAACCGTGGAAGAAATCCTAACCATGGGCGAATTGATATTGCCGCCGGTAACGGCCGTGAAATATACGCGGGACTGCTTATCCGGGAACTGGATAAGAAGGATGGGTCTTCAATCGCTCTTCAAAAAATTATCAGGGGACAGTTTGGTAAGCGTAATGATCATGATCGTTGGACTGCTGCGGAACTCCAAATGATTGCCTCGATCGATGGCACCAGCGTAACGGAGGGTCCACTTAAACTTAGCCGCTGTAAGCCCAAGAACGCGGATATCTGGGTCGGACCGCGGGTCTTTCCCACGAAAAGCCCAGAGAAGAAGGAATACCTTAAGCATCCTCTCCGTGTCGCCACCTGGCAAACCGAGAAGCTAAAAACATTTATGAAAAAATGGCACGAGGCTTGATCGGGAGCAGCTACTTAAAGCGAGATACAATATCAGCGGGGCCGTCAGCGAGGCGCTGGTGCTCACGTCACGGTGGCACGCTCTAAGAAGCCGCGCGTGAACGCGGGATACCCGTTATTGGGTACGGCAGCAGGTCCGCTTATCGAGGCGCACCGGATGGTATGAACCGAGCGTGAGTGGCACTCTGACCCGAAACCGTCATAGCGTCGCAATTGCAATGCTCCCAGGCCGCAAGACATTCGCCCTTGCCCTTGTACCGTTTTCAAGTCGAGCCGTTTATCCGAGGAAGCAGCGTCGGCTGTCGATCATGAACGGCTTATGGTCCTGTGATTTGGTAGCCGATGTACCAGGAATACAGGTTGCTGTAAGAGGCATTCTGGAGCCCACCTCCGAAGGACATGAGCAGGTGGTTATGCTCGTCGAAATCATACATGGCGCCAATGTTAAATCCGGTGGTGGGCTTGGTGGCGGCGATGTCGGTGCCGCCGAATTCGAGGGTAGCGGTCTGGTGGAATATTTCGGCACCGATGGCCAATTGCTTAGTCACTTGCCGTTGCAGCAGCCAGCCGAAATACCAGTAGTCGCGATTGAGCGTGTCGCCCCCGTGATTGATCCAGTAACCGCCGCCGCCATAGGTTGTCCAATCGCCGAAGCTCTTTTGAACCCACAGTGGAAAGTAGGCACGTACGTAACCGGCGCCCAGGGCGCGTTTCTCGTCTCCGGTCGGCAGTTCGAGCAATGGAAACAGACCGACCATCGGACGCGAGCCGTTCTTGTCTTCGTCGATGAAACGGTACTTGAAGCCAAGCTCGGTGTCGCCATAGCCGAATTGCGACGGGCTGCCAGTGGGACTGTCGAACGATACCGGCACTACGATGTGGAGGTGCCCATTGGGGATCAGCCCGTAGTTGAAGTCCCAGGCCGGACCTACGCCTGACGTATCCCCGCGCACGGCCGTGCCACTTGAAAACGTGTAGAACTCGAAATGCTGATAGGGGACCGGCTCGGGATCGTCGGTTTGAAACGGTGGTCCGGCAGTTGCTGGACTTGGCGGTAACGCAACTACCGCGGCTGCGAACACAGCAACGCTAGCGAGGATGTTTACCGGCGTAGCCATTTCCCGCCCCCGACCCACGCTTTAGGTCCCAGGATACAATCGCGCGCTCGGATTGCAAGCGCGCGGTCTCATCTGAGCCAGGAGCATCGGAGGGCCATCGAGCTTCAACGATCCGTGCCCGCGAAGCACCGGCATCCATCGAAGCTCAAACTGTTCAGAGGAGCGCGCGTGAAGGCGGGATGCGTTTCCGCCCTATACTCTTGGCAGGACCTCAAGGGCTGTGAACCGCTTGCTGAGGCGCATCGGCCAAAAGAACGCGTATTCGACGTGACGAGCAGGTCTCAACTCCGAACGCCAGGGCATTATTGATCTACCTCAATGCCGCTCCAGCCGGCGCCTGCCCTAGTTTCGCGTGAGCTTAAATGGAGGGCAGACCATGTTGACGCGGCGCGTAGCGAATGCCGGGCTGTTGGCGGCTACAATCGCCGGTGCGCCAGCGGCGGCCGCCGGACAACCGCAGTTCCGCGATTTGCCGCCGCCTCGTCCGGCCGGTGGTAAACCACTGGTCGAAGCCTTGAAGCTGCGGCGCTCCATCCGCGAATATGCCGACCGGCCGCTGCCGCCACAGGTACTGTCCGACCTATTGTGGGCGGCATTTGGCGTCAACCGTCCAAGCGGCGATCGCACCGCACCGTATTGGCGTCATATCATGGTCATTGATGTCTACGCGGCGCTTTCCGACGGCGTTTGGTTCTACGATCCGAAGCCGCATCGGCTCGAACAGCGCCTGCCGAACGACATCCGTGCCCAGACCGGCACGCAGGACTTCGTTGGCTCGGCACCGCTCAACCTCATTTACGTGGCCCACGGCGAGCGCATGAAGGACGTTCCTCAGGAAGAGCGCCGGCTCTATGCGTCGGTCGATACTGGCTTCATCGGGCAGAACGTCTACCTATTCTGTGCCTCCGAAGGTCTCGCCACCGTCTTTCGCGGATCGGTTGATACCAAGAAGCTTGCCGCGACAATGCACCTCGAAGAGGACGAGTTTGTCACCTTCGCTCAGTCGGTCGGCTATCCGAGCGCATAATTTGGTTCAAAAATATTC
The DNA here is from genome assembly GCA_963787675.1 of uncultured Alphaproteobacteria bacterium. Classification (GTDB taxonomy): domain Bacteria; phylum Pseudomonadota; class Alphaproteobacteria; order Rhizobiales; family Xanthobacteraceae; genus JAJPKK01. Next base: position 865,183 of record CAWBDV010000007.1, read on the forward strand.
CCAAGCCAAAAGGACCTAACCCTGATTGAGCGACGGCCAAGCTTTCCCAGCTCGCGAAGGCGTTGACCTTGACGGCAGCGCGAGGAGCGGGTGCAAGATGGCGCGGGAAATCGAGATCAACCGGAGTGACCGCTGCTTGGGAAAGGCTGCTTATCCGCCGAGCGTCGAACTTTTTGATCAGCTTTACTTACATATTTGCGAGGCTCGAGCGGTCCGCCGCAGGCCGTGAATTCCTGGATCTGTTTTATTGTGGGGCTTAATCCCATTTTTTATTTAATGTGGCTCCCCTTGCAAGAGGCTTTATGCCAAATAGATGGTGCATGGGGAGACCCGCCAGTAATCTCGTTCCGGGTCACAAACAATAGCCCCCGAACCCAGAGGGTGTCACTTTGACATCACGAGCGGTTGGAAAGGCGACGACGAGCCCGTGTCGTAAGCGCAGGTCTCCCTTCATCTTGATTGCGCGCTCGGCGCCCTTTGTGTCTCTAGTTACTTCTGTCGAAATCGTCGATTTTTCAAAACCGCTGCATCACGCCGACCGCTAATTGTGGACTGGTCCGCGGCGTCTAGTTTTGTAAAAGCGGAGTAAAGCTCAGTGATCAATATTGCTCAGACGTGTCTCGGCGTCCGTCCTAACCTGAATATTGTTTGGCAGCGTATTCCCCGCGAAATCTCTATAGCCTGGCCACCGCCTCACATTCAAAAGGAACTGCTCACATGCACTCGCACATGCGTTTCAGCTTCATCACGAGCATCGCCGCGGCGTCGCTGATGTCGTCGGTAGCTCTCGCACAGACCACGCAGCCGAAGGCGGGTTCAACGGGACCCAATGTCACCGCTACGACACCCTCAGTCCCCGCGGCGAACTGGATGACCCAGGTAGCCGCCGGCCAATGGGGCGCCTCCGCGTTGATAGGGCTCTCTGTTTACAATAGTGACAATGAGAGGATCGGGGAGATCGCCGAACTCGTCGTTGATCGGAGCGGAAAGATCGAAGCAGTCATAGTGGGGGCGGGCGGCTTCCTTGGCATCGGTGAGCGCGACGTGGCGATACCCTACGGCCAGATTAGCTGGTCTTTCCAGGCGCCGGCTTCGCCCCGCACCAGCACCAGCACGGCCTCCCCGACGACCGGAGCTGCAACCACAACCAAGGGGAACGCGGAAGGACCGCGATCTTATCCGGACCACGCCGTCCTCAACATGACGAAGGATCAGCTCAAGGCGGCACCTGCGTTCAAGTTCTCCCGGTGAAGTCCGAGGTTCACGCAAATACGACCTTGAACGTAAAGGAGGATAGCACAGTCACCGAAGCATCCGGCGCATGAGCACCATCATCACGCGCTCGGTGAACACGAAGAAGCCAAGCAGCACGCAACCGCGGCTCGCGAGCATAGCCAACTTGCTTACAAAACATACCACGACTGCCCACACGCATTCTCACAAATGATGACGCTACCGTCCGCACGGAGACAGGGCCTGATGTTGGCTCGCTTCCGTGCGGACTTATTTGTGTAAGCAGGAACGGCAGCGCGCGGGATGGCGGGAGCCGATCACGAGGATTTACGGCACGAAGACCATTTGGTGATTGCCCCCCGCTTGCAAATGCCGACAACGTTCGTACCTGCAGGTCGAGGTGTTCCCAATGAGCAACGACTTCGAAGCGATCCTGAAGCGCCACGGCGGGAGGGTGACCCCTGCATTGGTTGCCGAAGTCCGGGCGGCAAGAGCGGCGAGCCGCGCGAGACAAGCGTTGCCTACGGTCCAACCGCATCGAGAGCAGGAGGGCGAAGCCACGGCCAGACGATGCCGAGACCTTCGTCCGCCAGGGCAGAACGCATAAAATCGAATTCCAGGCGGTAATGCTGGCGGCAAAGGGCGCTCGGCCGTGCTGAATAGGAATTTTGGTCTAGCGAGCGAAATCGAGCCGCCTGCGCGCATCCTGGCCTTTTTTAAACACCTAAGGGCCGTGCCAAAATGGCGATCATCGGGAATATAGGTTATCTTTGGCGAGCCCTCTTGTGCAGCTCGTTCGGCTTCCCATTTCACTAAGGTGCTGCCCATAAAATGGCGATGTTCCGAAATCGCCACTTGCTTCGCGCGGCAGCTGGTTGCCCATCGGTGGCAAGATAACACTCCAAAAATAAATCTGTTTGGCGATGTTTCGACATCCTCGTCTCGCGCATCTATGCACCGGCGAGAACGCAAACCATTATTAACAAGGAGATATCTCATGAGCCAACAGCAAATTAATCAGTTTTGCGACGATCTTCGCCTGAAACTAACGAATATCGACAAAGGCCTTGGCGGCCTCAAAGCGAAGATCGACGGAAAGGCGCAAAATGTCGACCAGGAGGTCCGCACCTATCTTGACAAGGTGCATAAACGCATCGAGCTAGACCGGTCCAAGGTCTCTACCGCACAAACGGAAGTCAAAAACTGGGTTGAGGCGCGCAAGCTTCAGACGCAGGACAAGATCGCCGAGTGGAAGAGCAAGCATGAGACTAGCAGGCTCCAGAACCGTGCTGAGGGATCAGAGCAGTATGCTGCCGCAGCAATAACGGTCGCGGCCGCAGCGGTGGACGAGGCCGAACGCGCGTCACTCGAAGCTTGGCTTGCACGGCAAGACGCAAATTCTGTGTCGGCCAAAGTAGCGTGAGACCTAGTTCAAGCTCGCCATATGCGGAGGCGCACAACCCCAACCCCAGTAAGGACCCTGCGTCTTCGCGGCCTAGCTCGCACGGAAAACAAACGATTGTCGGGACGGCTCTTAGCGTCAGTGCTTTGTCGCGTCGCAGTCCTGACTATGGAAGCCCCAGCCCCTGTCCCCCCAGATCCCCGGCTGGGGCTTTTCTTTGCGTATGAAAGTAGAAAATTCGGTATGCCATCGGGCGGGTTACCGCCACTGCGCTTCCAGTGTAGGGGGATATAGCGTCCAGGCGCGCGACGTCTCTTCGGCTTCTATCTGAAGCCCAGTCCGCCTACGGAAGCGCGGCACGTCGCACGGCGACCGCCGAAAATCCCGAGGTCAATTGCTGGAGCATATCTACGTCGCGTCCACGTGCGGTTCGTTAGACATATGCCAAGCGGAGAGCATGTTGGCGATGATCCTCATCCGACCATGCGGGCTGCAACCTGCCAGCATTTGCCAAACCTCTCGCGCCGCTGCCTCATTGACTTTAATATCAGTCCATTCGTCAAAGGTCCTCACGCATTCCAAGATCCCAGTACTCATCCACCGCTGAGCTGCGAGCCGATTGCGGAGGTTCTCGCAAGCGGAACTGAAGCGCAAAACGCCAGCGTGACCGCAAGACCGTCACGGTCGTACGGACCCGGCTTTTACCCCGGGCGGCGGCGACCGCGAAAGCTTTGGCGATGTGCTGCGCAAGATGGACGAACTAGGCATCGCCGATGCCGACCCGATCCATTGCCGCGCCTTTTCAAAGCCCGACAAACACCCCCCTCGTCGATCGCGCGAAATCTAGCCCGGCTCCGCGATAAGCCGTGCGTCTGCGATGTAGATCGCGACGGCCGCGAGTGAAGCCACTGCTTCTTGGCACTTCCCCGGCGCTTGCCTCACTGCCGGGCGTAAAGGCGTTGAGGAAGACGCATTCGTTCTCCGATGCCATACTCGAACTCAATGCGGCATGGCGCTCCCCCAAGCGCTGAACGCTATTGGATTTGACCGCTTCAGTCTGAGACGGAGTTCACAATGAAAACGTATGTCGCCATTACTGGCGGGAAAGCGGTGTTGGTATTTCGTGCTGAGGATGACGATGAAGCGCACGCGATGATCGATGACCAGGAAGGCAGCATACGATCTGATCTGAAGGTGCTCGTTGGAATAGACGGAAAGCCGCTGTGGGACGGGAAGTCTACCATTGAGGCGCGAGAGGCGACGGTGGAACAGCAGGCCGAATGGGAACAATCTCGCCACCAAGCAATTAGCGACGGGGAAATCGACCTGGATGCTGGCGAGGATCCGGACGAGTGGACCGTCTATTTGACGGGCGCTCCTTGAACGAACAAAGTTCAGCGGAACGAATAGCAGAAGAGCCGCGCAAGCGTGTTCAGGGTCGTGACGTTCACCACGTCGTCGTTGGAAAACTGGTTTATCGGCGACCCTGCTGCGGCTCACGAAGCAGCGCAATTCGCCTTGCGCTCAATTGCGGCGACCTGACGCAACGGTCAAATCCGAACTTCCCTTGAACGGTTGCACGTCCGCTCCCACCGGGCACGGTTTGACCGTCCACGGGCAAGAAGGTCCGGACCGTCGCCGCACCCGCAGCACGATGCGTTTGGGCCGGCGTTGTCTATCGGCCGTTGATTACGTCGCCAGCCTCATGGACACAACATCGCCACTGAAACGTGGTGTGTCGGAGAAGGACAACCATCCCGGCTGTTCGCAAGAGGGGAGCACCTTCATGTGCGACTACAGTCTGCAATTCGTTGCATCCCGACCCGCAAAGGTCGGAGATAAACTGGTGACAACGCAATTTGCCAAGTCGATCACGCGGGGCTTTGCCGCGGTCGGAGAACCAAAGGTCGCCGTGTGCCTTCTTCCCGGCACAGAGGTCGCGTTCGAGAAAGAGGTCGAGTGGGAGCACGCTCTTGGTTTCCGGCTGCCATGGAAAAGGATCGGGGAGAAGGTGGCTCGTTTCCGGCAAGTAAAGAAAGACCAGCCGGACGTGCATCACGACGCACTGGAGTTTCCCACCGGGCAGATTGTGCTGCTCACCCGTCTCTGTCCGGGTCAGCAAGCGACTGTGCTACAATTGCCAGCTGCTCCGGGCACGCCGGAGGAAGCGGAGGAGCAGAAGCGAGTTGCTGTCGTTGCATAAGCGAATTCGGGCGAAAGGGAGCGTGGTCGAAAAACTGAAGTTTGCGGGGCCGACGCGCAAACGTGATCAAAATGTTAGCGCTCGCGACAAGCGCGAGCGCATGGAAAACACGCTCGACGAAGCCCTCAAAGATACCTTTCCGGCATCCGACCCAGTTTCAGTCGAGCGGCCAACACCGCCCGCCGGCGACCGTGACAAGTCGGAGATGTCTGCCTGAGCCGTGAAGGCGCTGGAGGCCCTTGTCGCAGGTCGCTATATTAGCGCGCGGTTCGTCGCGCAATTTCCGGATCCGGCGCAATAGAAAGAGGACCTCGCCTGGTTCGATGAGCAAATCGCGGCTCTGAAGAGCAGGTGATGGAGTGGTTTGCCCTTCCTGATGTCGCTTGCTTCAACATTGTAGAGCGTGACACTTTTCCGGAACCCAGGTTTCATTGCCATGCGCATTGTAAGGCGGCGCGTAGTACGGTTCGTACACCGAGCCGCGTGGCACGTAGTGGCGGCGTGCGGAAGCCGGCGCGGTTGCGAAGGCAAGAACAGTTATCCCCAGAACCGCAACGCCGAAAGTGACCATCACCATTTTCATGTTCATCTCCGTCCATAGAGACAATGTTGAACTTAAATGAGCGCGCCAAATCGACATTGATCTGCGTCAGGTGAATGCGGCGCATGGGTTAGTCGCCGTGGCGAAGGCGAACAGCGGGCTGCGATGTTAGTGCACGTTTGGTCGTGTGTTTCCCGGATCAGTCGCAATGGAGACAGGCCCCTCGCCTGGTTGGACAACAAATTGCTGCGCTGAAGAGCTGTAATGGATCGGCGCGATTGAGCCCCAGCAGGTGCAGCGCACGACCATGCCGGTGCTGGGAATTGCGGTGGTCGAACCGTTCCTTAACTCGGTCGCCGCCAATATCGGCAGCGTCCGGTCCTGGTTGGTACCGGGACGGCTGGCCCCGTCCGTTTCCGGTAAAGCACGGGCGGGGCCAGACACGCGGGCTTGGGGCGTTTAGCCTCGGCAGATGTGGGCAGCCCCAGGGCGTACCGGCGCTGCGACTGATTGCTCCAGCGCAAGGCCTCGCTCCATTGCCTATTGTCCCTTATGACGCCGTTCGATTTCCGCTGCCCGGATACTGGCCTAATGGTCCGGGGCTTGAGTACGGAAGCCACAGACGCGAGCGGCCGCTACGTCGCCGTACATTGCCTAGCGTGTAATCGCTTGCATTTTGTCGACCCGAATACTGGCAAGACGCTCCGCGAACGGAAACGCCGCGGCCACTAAAAAAATCGGCATATGCCTCGATCAGGTGTATGGTCACCAGATCATCGGCAGCGTCCTGACCCAGGCGTCGGTGGCTGAGAGACCAGCGTGCTCCCGCCTGCAACAGCAGCGGAGATCGCGATGCCAGCCACTACACGACGCGCCATCGACCGCAAGCAATGGAAAGCCGTGCGTGCAGCATTCGAAATCGTCTGCGACGCGCTTGATCTGCCCCGCGGCAGAGAAGATCGCTTGGCCGAGGATGTGGCGCGAAGGCTGATTGATCTCGCTGCAGCCGGTGAATGCGATCCCGGAAAGCTTTCCGCCATCGCGCTCGCTGAATTTGGCGTTGCGAACAATGGATCTCTTTTGCCTCACTGAAAGCAATCCCGTCTGCTCTCGCCAATTCCTTGGCGATGTGAGTAATGAAGTCGAAACGCGACACCGCCCACGTCGAGCCGATGACCCTTATCGGGCACCACAGGAGCGCTGGGCGCATGGCTCGTAAACCCACAGTCAAAGCCGAACCAGCGAAGAGCACCTACTGCTGTTCTGCCTCGCCAGCGGCACCTCGTGGCAGAAGGTCGGCGTCACCGAGCGCACGGTGCTCGACATGGTCATGAAGGGAATGGTCGATCGTGAGCCCAGCGCGCACCTCTTGCTCACACGCCACGGGCGCGATGCGCTCGGCAGCTGAACTGGGAGCGGGGAGCAGGAATTTCGCTGCGTCTCCGGGTTGGAGCCCGGCGCTCTCACACTAAGCTATCCCCGCATGTGTTTTGCGTTATGCCGCTCGCAGCGGCCGGCGTCGCGACTGTTTATCGAAGTGGTAAATCGAGCAGGCGCCCGGCGAAGTCATTGGGGAATAGCGAGCCCAATGTTGGATCGTTCACCACTCATGCGCAGCAAAGCTGAGGACTACCGCGCTGGTGCCGCCATTCTGCTGCGTGTTGCGGGCACGATAGAAGATCATCCCGAGGCAAAGCAGGTCTTCGAAGACCTCGCCAGGGAATGGCTGCAGCTCGCCGTGCAAATCGAGGAGGGCGGTCGGCAGGCGCCGATCGGCAAATCGCGGCGCTGAAGAATTAGCGTTTGGCGCAAAGCCCCTTTTTCCAGCACCGCCCGCGCCCCTGATCTGGATCAATGAAGACCGGCCCCGGGCACAATAAGGTTTCTTGCCTTGGTCGGAGAAACCAAGCTTTGGCGGCCCGAACCGAACGTGCTCCGTCAGCTTCGCTAACGATTTGGGCCGCCTTCCTGACAGTCCGTATCGGAGGAGACGGACATCATGCGCTTGAACATTTTTATGACGGCAATAGCCGTCGTCATCTTTTTCGCTGGACCTCTCAGTGCCCAAGCTGCGGGGTCAACCTTTCATGGAGATGGCTACTTGTTGCGTCAGATGGACACCGACAAGAATGGGGTGGTTTCAAAAAAAGAGTTCATGCAATTCATGAGCCGGACGTTCCATCGTCTCGACACCAACCGCAACGGCAGCCTTGAGCGCAACGAGCTGCGACCCTTGTCGGGTGGCAAATGGAACCCAAACGAAGGCCATCGATAGCACACGCAGATAGCCTGGCGCGGCTCGGATTGATCCTTCGTTAAGGGGGTTGCGTTACAACGACGCCGCGTCAAGCCATTGCCGGGTCAGCGCAGCAGCCGTTCGCGCTAACCGGCCAGCTAACGAGAAGCCGCAAGCGGCGAGCCGAAAAAGAAGACCCAAGCCAGCGCGATGCGGAGGCTTGGGCCTGCCGAGCGAACTCGCGATGATGGCACGCCCACGCTCGGCTTTCTTGCGATCAAATGCGCAGCAAACAAAAAACCGCATAGGTACCCTCGGTAATCGGCGCGAGTTCGGCTGCCAGCTGCCGTTTATTTACCGGCGGTCGCAAGTTGAGACGAGACAGTGCTGAAAGTATTCTGCAGCTGTGTTCCGAGCGCATTCACGGTCGCGATGATCGCAACCGAAATTCCTGCGGCGATCAGTCCATATTCGATTGCGGTAGCACCCGTCTCATCATGCAAAAAAACAACTATTCGCTTCATGGCGACGGCTCCAAAAGACTAATCGCCCCCACTGCTCAAATAGCGCAAAACTCTAATCGATGAGCAAATAAGAACGGAAGAATTTTATCGAATGCGATTGGTTAGTTGCAGCGGCGAAGGTGGGCAGCAGCGACGACAATTATAGGCGGCTTACAATTGTGAAGCGCGCCCAAACCGTCCCTTAACTCGGTGCCCGTGAAGATCAGCAGCGGTCGGTTCTTCGTCTGACACCGGCCATGACTGGCCCCGTCCGTTTCCGGTAAAGCACGGGCGGGGCCAGACACGTCGTGCAAGCGGCTGCCGACGTAGGCCAGGGCCACCTCCTGTATTACGAGCTTTCGGGCTATCGTGGATGCACGGAGTGCGCCTTCTGCACCGCGCCGGGAGACGACCACCATGGCAAACTCGAAGACGATCGCGGGTCTGATTGGCTCATCGCGCTCGCAGCGGCGCCACTCATCAATTTCGGCTCGATCTTCGAGATCGTTGAGCCGGTCTCGCAAATCTCGCTCTCGTGCTGGCCTCCGCGGTTCTTTCGCTCGTAGCAGGGCTCGCGATTGTGCGCGTCCACAATCATTGGGCTGGGGACTGGGCAGTCCTAGTCACGATATTCGGCTGGCTCCTGCTCGTCGGTCGCATCGCTCGGATGCTGTTTCCGATCGGGCTCGCTGGGTTGGTTGCACACCTCGGCCAAAGCACTGGGTTGGTTGCGGGCGAGGCCGTAGTGCTGCTCGTGATCGGCACGTTTCTCTCGTACAAGGCCTACATGAGAAGCTCGGAGGCCAAGATATTCAGTGTGCCTGCTGCTGTTACCTCGCCAGCGCCACCCTTGCATTATGCCTTCCTGACGGCGCAGCGGCGCTATAGATGACGGACGTGCGGCCGACCGGGGTCACTATGGAGGCCTGCTGCAAGACGCGCCCGATCAGTGGATTGACGGCCTGCCGGTAACATCAGGTGGCTCGTGTGGCCGTTTGGTCACAATCGGAAGGAAATCGTCTAGCTCACGCGTTTGTTAGGTTCGAGTTCGCTTCTAAAGGACTAGACCCGGCCTGGGGCGTAAGGCTGGGAGGTAATGTTGCGCAAATTTTCGCTTTCGATCACTGCTGCTGTGTCACTGATGGCCGGCGCATACGGGGTTTCCGCGGCCGACCTCGCCCGACCCGCTCCCGCGTATGTGCCGCCGCCGGCACCGATCTTCATCTACAATTGGACCGGGTTTTATGTCGGCGGCAACCTTGGAGGCGCTTGGGCGTCGGGAACCGTGACCGATAGCTTCACCGGTGCAAGCCTGAGCGACAGCAAGAGCGGCTTCATTGGCGGCGGTCAGGTCGGCTTCAACTACCAGATCACCAACTGGGTCATCGGTGCCGAGTGGGATATCGACGGGACGTCGCTGAACGCTTCGCAAACCGGCGCGTTTGTGAACGCCAGTGCGAATACCAACTGGGTGACCACGGTGGCCGCACGGTTCGGTGTTGCTGCCGGCAACTGGCTGTTCTACGGCAAGGCCGGTGGTGGGTGGGTCAACAATCAAGCGACTATCACCAACAACATCACTGGTGCTTCGCTGTCGGCATCTAACACCAATAGCGGCTGGCTTGCCGGCGCCGGCATTGAATACGGCTTCACTCCGAACTGGTCTGCCAAACTCGAATACGACTACCTCGGCCTCAGCACCTGGAACTTCAATTCGTCGGTGTTTCCGGCTGCCGACAACGTTAGCGTGAGCCGGAACATTCAGATGTTGAAGGTGGGGTTGAATTATCGATTTGGCGGTTTCTGGTGAGCGGCGTCGGCTCGTTGTGCAATGAGGCCGATCCGCAGCTGAGTTAAACTAATCCTGTCCCCGGGTCCTCCAAGCCTCCAGGGGACGTGATCTTTGAAGCCGTCGGAGCTTGCCCGGCGGCTTCATTGCTTTTTGGGCGCCCGGCAACATGCGCCAGCTCGGGTGCATTCCCTGAAAGTCTCGTGCTCGCTCTGCGAGCGCGCTGCGGTTGTTTCGCCATGGCCGGATGACGGAGGGGGTGCCGTCGTTCGGCCCGCGCCTGGCGTGTACAAAGTGCGGCTCGATCGGCGCCGACGGCGGCAGAATTGAAAAGCGCAGGGTCATGGCGCGCGAGGAAGACTATCAGAAGTGATACTTCTCCGGAATATCACGCTGGATTTGTCCCCGAATGAATGGATCGGGATCGTAAGAACGACTGCCACCGCGATAGACGGGTGCGGTGGAAGGGGCGTATCGATATTCACCCGGGTCTGCGCGGTAACGTATCCTCGCATCTGCCTGGAGACTACATACAATAAGAACCAGCGCCGCGCCGGCGGCGAGAATAATTGTCTTCATGACCTGCTTCACCTTCTTACCGGCATCTGGGCATGACGAGGGTCCGTATCTAGTCGAACAGATGCAAATCCCCTTTCTATTATTGGGCACCACAGGAGCGCTGGGCACATGGCTCGTAAACCAGCAATCAAAGCGGAGCCGGCGGCGAGCACGTGTTGCTGTTCTGCCTCGCCAGCGGCACCCTGTCGCAGAACGCCGGCGTCACCGAGCGCACGGTGCTCAAACATGGTCATCAAGGCACGGTCGAGCGCGAGGCGCGCACGAACCTCCTGCTCACATGGCAGGGGCGCGATGCGCTCCCGGCTTTGCTTGTTCAATGAAATTTGACTTACAGGCCAGCGCGGCGCTGCGGATTATTTCTCGACGACGGTCGCAGCGGGACGACAAACGCTGCTCGCTGCCATCACTGCAGCCCCGGCCGGCCAGCCTCCCAACGCTATCCGGCCCGGCTGTCGTTTGATGCCCCCTAATCGTCACTGCTGTTGCGGCGGGCGGATGGACTGCGATTTTGCTAACGCCTCGTCCATCTCCCGTGGGGTAAGAACCGGTGTCATAGTCAGATGCACGAAGCCCGCAGCATTTGCGGTGGCAGCGATGGTTGCCATGGCAATCTCGCTCGGACAATCAACGAAGCCGTAGTTGGCGCTCTCGGTGTAGTCGAAGTACCAAACCTCAAGCCTGCATCCGACAGACGCGTCGAACTTGGCGACGTTCTCGCCGAGAGCCGTGGCGCCACGCATCCTCAAATCCTTCATGCCTTCAGCCGTGTACACCGCCTTAAAGAAGTATCGGTGGCGAGAAGGTCCCGTCTGTTGCGCCATGACTTCGCCGGACACCAAGGCCAATCCGATAACGAGCAGCGCCAAGCTCCCAACCGCTGTTGAGACAAGTCGTTTCATAGTGGCGTTTCCTCTCTGTTGTGCGATGACCCACGCGCAGCATTGCTGAGACCGCAGTCCAGCAAGCCAAGCTCGGTAACGTGAAAGATTTGCCCGCCGGAGGCACAAAACGCTGCCGTTAATCAGCGGGACTTCGGCACGCCCCGCTGGCAGCTCTAGGGCGAGAGTACAACAAACGAGCTGTCGCAGCCATGACACTGCTGCTGCCGTCGAGCGTGCAGAGCCCGTCGCCGGCCATTGTCGCAGATCAAGCTCCTCCAGATCTGCCCTGATGTTTGAAAGCTAGACGCGCCGGCCGTACAATCTTACTCGACGACTGCGCTGCCTCGTCACCAGCGCCACGGCGATCTCGCCGCTGCACTGCCGGCAGCATCCCCTGGCGTCTCCTCTGCCCTCGCCAGCAGCGACTGTGGCGTTCAACTCTGTCCCGCCAACAGAATTGATGGGGTGTGACCCGACGCTGTTTTCGTTGGACGGAATTCTTTTACCTGGCGTACGCCGCGAGCTGGCACAGCCAGTCCAGCGCCCCGTTCGTTACTCCGCTCAGACGTGATAACGGGATCAGCCACCTTCTGCCGTTTGATGCACTGGTTCACGTAAACGACGGCATCAGCTTCACGCGGTGTCCCAATGAACAAGCTGCCCGGAAGGCATCGAGTAGTCTGAGACACCGAGCGCCGAGTTGTGCTGCTGCGATTGAGATCGCGACGACAGCGAGTGGCACACCTACTGCTTGGCACTACTCCCGAAACGCACCCTGCCGCTTGGCGCACTGGTCGCGAGTGCAATTGCCGAGGGTACGTCGTCTGCTTTCGCCAGTTCCGGACAAGCTGCCACATGGGTTCTGCGCCCTTATGGGCCAGATTCTTCCCTTGACCGCGAGGAAGACAACGCCTCCGTCTCATGTCGGGCCACTCACCCGGCACGGCGCGGTCTTTCACGTCAAACGCCAGGGCGGCGATTTTTACGCAAAATGGATTTCGGCGGTCGGTGTCTATCCTTGCGAGGGAGGTCGAGACGAACGTTCCGAAGCCGCACTCGATGCGGCGCTACAGGCAGGTGGTTGGGAGAACGTCACGCGCCTCTACCGAACTGATGACATTCCCACGGAAAAATGCTGGCTGCGAACTTCTGGTTGGGCCTTGGCTTATGCATGACCAGGCGTGGCCGTGACTTCCGGTTGGGGTCAAAAACCGAATACACTTCATCGGTCGCATGTCCGCTTCCACCAAGTGCAGACGCAACGCCGTCGCCGACCACGGTGACACCGCCGAACGGTACAACGGAACAAGGAAAGGACCGGAGGCAAGGTGCCCTCCCGTCACCGGCAGATCGGGAGATGCTTGCCTCGATCCACTACTGGAGAACTGCTTGGCCACGTAGGCGCGCGAGCGGGGGCCTTACTGAGGGTACTGCCCGCCACTTTCGAGACGGTTCAGATGCCACCGGTGAAGGCAGCTTTTCTCGAAAGCCCGCACAGTTCGTTGTAGCGCTCCTCGGCAGGCGAGATATGCTTAGTTCGCTCGGCCTATCCCCCGAGCGTCCCGGCCCTCATCCCTGCCCTGCGATCAACAGGTCGTGGGGGAGGGTCGGGCTTCTGCGAGGAAAGGCGCGCACCCCTGGCTGCAATGATAGGGGGCGCCGGTGCGGCCGCATGGGCGAACCTAGCCGTCCAAGCTGAGAAAAAAGCCTGCACGGTCGACGAGGACACTACGCTGCCTTCGTCCGAGCCGCCCGAGCATCACGTCGCTCAGCAACAGCAACAGGCGAAGCTGGATGGCGAGGGCTGACCTTTGGGCACGATGATCGCCGGTCCGTGTGCCGGGCGGAAATCATTGCATTATGAAGTAAGGCCCAAGCCCCCGTTGTTGGTCCGCCACGGAAAGCTTGGGCCTCGGTTCGACCGGGCCGGGACGACGCAATGCAACCCCATCTCGGCAAGGACCATCCGACAGTCGGTGATTTGGCTTAATGACAACTGAACAGGACACCTCTGAACGAGCCGATGACCTCGGCAGCCGGGCGCGACACATTGTAGGAACAGAGCAAAGCTCCGCAACGCTCACTCCGAGTTCCGCAGATCACGATAAATCAACTGCGGCAAGCCGTGCCGATCGCAGGTGCGACCGCTATCGCGAAGTACCGCCCGTTGATCCAACGCAATGCGGAACTCGCCCTCCCTGCAATCATGCGGTATGAAGTCGTTCGTCTTCCGCTGCCCGAATACGGGCCTCCAAGTCCACGGCTGGGCCACAGCCCGCGATACGGAGGACGCGCGAGAAATGTTTGAAGCAGTCGAGTGTCTTGCGTGCGGCCAACTTCACATGATCAATCCGAGCGCGGGCAAGACCGTCGGCGCGGACAAGCCGCATGGCAAACCGATCTCAGTGCGATGGGAGGCACCGAGTACGCTGCAATAAGGGACAGTCGCCGCCGCGCGGTGTCCGAGCCCAGCAGGTCTGTCGTCCGCTACGGTTAAAAGTACGCCGATCGCACCTGCCAACTTAGCAACCGTTCGATCCGAGGACATTCACTGCACGGTTGAGAAGAGATGTGGATTAAGCTCTCGGGTGGTCACGCGTATGCGCTCATCGCCCTCCACCCAGCCCGTGTCGAACTTGGTACTTGCGATAGCTTCGATTTCGTCTCGGTTGGCCGCAAATGCTTGGATACAGTCAGCGAGGCTGATGCCTGGGAATTTGTCCTGCAAAGCCGAATAGGTGACCATGCATTTCACGGTTCGGCTGCCATCGGTCATATCAAACGCCACGCCTGCCACCGTCGCCGCAAATGATTTGTCATTCAACCGCGTCAAAGGCATCGTACATTCTCCAGGGATGTTGGATCGGAAGCTGAGCAACTCACCCCACCTTACAATTGGATCATAGGTCTTTGGCAGATCAGAGGCCGATTTCGCCTTTTAGCCGCATCGTTTCGACAGGGCTGCGATGAAGGCCGGTGAGTGTTGGCATCGGCGCCGCTCGCCCACAGCGGGAACACCTGAGCCCGAGCACGAGGCTGCCAACCGAGGCGTGCGGCTGCCGATCAATCATTCGGATGTCGATTGCGCGGCTCATGCTGCGGATGTACCCTTTCTGCTCATGGAGTGGAGGAGTGCGCCATGGACAGGACGGTGGCACGTCTCAATATCGAGCACTTCCAAACGCTGCTAAAAACGGAAACGGATCCCTCGAAACGGCAGACGCTGCTTCGGCTGCTAGCCGATGAAGAGGTCAAGCTGGCCAAGCTGCTGAATGATCCGCCCGACGAACAAAACGCCTAACGTTGTGTTCGTCCATTCCCGCCAGTGCGTCGGTCGTATCTCGATACGTTGTTTGGGTTCCGCTTTCATCCATCCGCCAAGGATGCGCCGACACGCGAATGCTAGGGCGTGCACTCCGTCGTAATTGATGACCGCGAGCTCAAGGTCGCGGTCGAACGGTGCGCTCGCTATATCCCTCCATTCCATTTTTAAACGCTGTCACAAAATGCCTTTCTCGCATTGACGAAAGTCAAGGCGTCCTTCGCTCGGCGCTCTTCATCGGAACGTCTCTCGGGAGATCAAGAACCCAGACTATCTTGCTGCCGCGTCGTCCCGACTGGGACGCCATGAAGACCCATGAGCCTCGGTAACGGCGCCGCTCCCCCACACCACGAGCATCTAAGCCCGAGCACGAGGCTGCCAACCGAGGCGAGCGGATGCCGGTCGATCTGCCGGATGTCGATCGCCCGGCTCGTACGGCACCCCGGACAGTGGACATCGAGCCATGGCGTGAAGCCTGCAAGCTCGGTGCCGAGGGGATCGTGTCGAAGCGGCTGGGTTCGACCTATCGCTCTGGCCGCATTGACGCCTGGGTGAAGGTAAAGAACCCGGACGTTGCGGCGGTGCAACGGGACCGCGCGGCTAACTGGAAAAAAGTAGGCAGGTCCGCGTTGAAGGACGGCTCGTCTAAAAGGCTCCAGCACGCAACTCAGCTTTCGCCCGGTGACGCCGCGCAACGTAATACAAGCGCTAACCCCCGGGTCTCCCCGATGAGAATGCTTTCGTTGCGCTGGAGTTCACCAGCGCCGCGGCGCGGAAATCACGCCGACTTTCTCGTTTGTCTTCTTCGATGGTTCCGATCCGGCGCTGCCTGCCGCGACGCCCTGATGCGCTCCAGAAGCACGCTGGCGCCTTCGTCATTCGGGTCTTGCGGCACTAACTCGCCACGGAACGCCTTAGCGAGGACGGCTTGGTCGAGATGGTCGATCAACTTGCGGGCGCTCGTCGTTTCGGCGGCAAGGCGGTCAATCCATGCGAAGGCGGTGTTAATACGTTTAACCATCTCTTCACGCTCCTCCGGAGGTGCTACCGGAATGAGATCGCGCTTCAGGTCAATTAGATGAATGTGTTGAAGCCCAGTTCCAACTCCTACCATTTGCTGCTGAACGACCGGCGATTGGAACGCCAGTTCGAGGTAGTCGGTGAGGCTCCGGTCTAGCGGCTTCACAAGCGCAACAGAAACAAAGATGCTAAATCTCTCATCTGTCCTTACTGCTCTTGTAACACCAAGAGTGCCGTCTTTAGAGATTAGGATATCCCCGCGAGTTGGAGCTGTCCGCTGCGTGAACTGGCCGTGATCCGCCTCAGTTATGAAGCGGCAGCCTTCAAACGTTAATTCAGATCCCGCTGTCAAATTGCGGACAGTCACAAACGGGATGCCCTTATCAACGTACGTCGGCTTTTTATGGACCCCGTCCACAACTGATGTGGCGAGACCAGCCACTGGCATCCATGTCCATGACATTGGAAGCGGCGGCAGCACCGTTTCCCCGCTGAAGTCCACCACGGGGACCTTTTGGTTTGTTGTGTTGTCGCGATACCAGCATTCGTGTTCTTGGAGAAGGTAGGCGCGAAGTTCACGACCGGTTGGAGCAGACAATCGGGTGCGACGCCACATCGTCGTCAGATCACCTCGGAATGCCGCGCTCAGAATGGCCTGCTTGTACTTCTCAACCAGCCGAGGCACGTGATCGAGATGATCGCGAGCGCGCTTGGATTTTGCTGAGAGGCGGTCGATCTTGGCCGCGATGCGTCGCTGTTCTGCAATTGGGGCTAGAGGTACCTTGAGCTTGGCAAGAATGGACGCATTCGCTCCCGGTTGCGCAGTACCCTTTGCAAATGTTTGAATTTGCGACCAATAGTCGTTCGACTGGAGGAAGCCATAAAGGTATTAGGGGTCCACTGCTTCCGAGGCTCGAACCCGAATGAGGTAAGAAGCGAAAACAGCTCGCTCAGGTACCGCACGAATAAGAAAACTCTTGCCAGTTGTCGCTCCCGTTCTGGCAATTACAAGATCATAGTCTTTCAAAAAGTCTTTTTCGCTTGCGCCTTCGGCACAATAGGGAACTGACGCCCAGTTTACCCGGCCGTTCTGGATGTCCGTGATCCGCAACATGCGTGGTCCGATAGGCTTGCTTGTTGCAGATGCGGTGAAGCCGTATGAGATGTCGTCAGCTAACTCTCCTAACGATGATGTCTCCCAGGCATTTGGAATTGAAGTCATTCCGCGGCCTCCACCACGGCGGCGGTATCATCAACAGTGTCCGGTTCCAGCTCCTCCGACAGCACCTCGATCTCGTCCAGTGCTGCCTTGAGGTGCCCAGCAATGGCGGCCGCGATGTCCTCGGGCTCCGTCAGTTGCTCTTCAGCCTCGGCCTCCGTGTCGCGCAGCCACGAGATGTCGAGATTATCGTCGCGAGCGGTGATTTGATCGCGCGTGAAACAGCGCCAACGGCCGTCTTCGCCCTGATCCTTTCGTTTGGTGCTACCATTCGGTTCCTTCCCGTAGGCCGCTTCGAAATCAGCAAAATCCTCCACCGTCAGCGGGCGGGTCTTGCCGAATGCGGGCATGTTGGCCCGCATGTCATATACCCAAACAGCCTTGGTGTTGGCCTTGTCAGTTTTGCCGCGCTGGAAGAACAGCACATTGGTTTTCACGCCTTGCGCATAGAAGATGCCAGTCGGCAGCCGCAGGATGGTGTGCAGGTGGCATAGCTCCATTAGCCATGCGCGCAGTCGCCGACCAACTCCGTCCTCGAAGAGCACGTTATCTGGCACCACCATCGCTGCGCGCCCACCGGGCTTTAAGGCGCGGACGATGTGTTCCACGAAAGCTAGCTGCTTGTTGGATGTGTCGGCCGTCACCGAGAAGTCGGACCGCGTTGGCCGCCCGCCGCCTTTCTTGGTGCCGAATGGAGGATTGGTGAGCACAAGGTCGGCCTTCGACAGCCGTTCACCATCCGGCGATAGTGTATCGGCAAGCTCCACTCCACCCTCAATGCCATGCAACAGCAGGTTCATCATGCACAGCCGATGCGTATCGGGAACAAGCTCCGCACCGATGAAGGCGTTATGCCGCTGAAAGAAGGCCTGCTGCTCAGGCAGCTTGTAAAGATCGTCGGTGTGATCCTTGATATAGCGATCGGCGGCGACGAGAAACCCGGCGGTGCCCGCGGCCGGGTCCTGCACGATCTCGCCCGCCTGCGGCTTCACGAGCCGGATGATGCAGTCGATCAACGGGCGGGGAGTGAAATATTGCCCGGCGCCAGATTTCTTGTCGGACGCATTCTTCTCCAGTAGCCCTTCATAGAGATTGCCCAGGCCCTCCTCGCGTGCAGAGAACCAATCGAGCTGATCGATGTTGGAGGTCAGGGCTTTTAGATTGGTTGGCTTGCGGAGGCGCGTCTGCGCGTCGGTGAAGATGGCGCGGACGAGGCTGTCCTTCGTTTCCGGCTTCCCGAGGTCGAGCAGCAGGCGCTTGTAGTAGTCGAGCTGATCCAGCCCTTCGCGCTTCGCCAGTTCGCCCCAACGATAACCTTTTGGCAGGCGGCTCTCCCTGCCGGTTTCCTCTAGCATCTTGAGGAAAAGCAGGAAGGTCAACTCGGTCACATATTCATTGTAGGTGACGCCATCGTCCCGCAGCACGTGACAGAGCGACCAAAGCTTGGCGACGATATCGGTGGTGCTTGCCATTAACCCATCCTCTTCCACATCTCTTCATTGATCCCGGCAAGTACGCCCTCAAGCTCGCCACCGAACACCTTATTGAGCCGCATGAACCCGCCATCGGCGATGAATGGTTCCTGGTCAATTGCGCTCCGATCTACCACGATCTCCCTCTCGATCTGCTCACCGATACGCTTCAACCACAATTTCTGAGGGTCCGTCCATGAACGGCTTTTCATGATCTTCTGCGTCGCGGCCCGCACTCGATCTCCATAGGGTGTGAGGGGATCGCCCAACGCGGCCTGTCGCACAAAGCCAATGATGGAAGCAGCGATGTCTTCATTCTTCGCATCCGCCCACGCGCGGCGGAGATTGGCCTCCGAGAAGCCCTTTAAGTCGAGCGCCCTACGCAGGGCTTGCAAATCGGCTCGTGTGAGATCACGCGGACGCTGCACCACGACATTGAGTGCAGCGATGGTGTTGATGTTGTCGCGCACGAAGGCAGAGAAGCTTTCGAGGAAGTCTCCGGGCTTGCTGGCTTCGCCATATCCACGGGTGACCGCCACGACTTCATCGGAGTGTTTCGAGATCGGCATGAAGCGCGACGTATCGCCGTCGATCTGCCAGTCTAGAATAGGTCCGATTGCAGACCGGCTAGAGAACCACTTTGAAAGCTCGGCGGGTTTGGTCTCAAGCAGTCGCTTCAAGGTTTGTTCGGGTGTCTCTCCAGCAACCGCCTCGTACCTTGCGCGCGCCTCGTCTGGCAGCTTTTTCAGCCTGCGACGTAGCTTCACAGCGAGCTGTTCACGGATGCTCTCGCGATGGGCGTCCTGGTCGGCTGCCACAAGCTCCTTCACGAGTTGTTCGAAGCTGATCGATGGATTGACAACCACCGGCTTCATGTCGGTGAGGTTCTGGAGATGCGGATAAAGGTCCACGGCGTCGAAGATGCGGAAGACCTCCTTGTTGATCTCGGGACATTGCCGGGTCGCCCGCCCGATCATCTGTTCGTAGAGAATGCGGCTATTCACCCGCCGCAGGAACACGAGGCTGGTGATTGAAGGCACGTCTATTCCGGTAGTAAGCAGATCGACGGTTACCGCGATCCGCGGATTGTTGTCGTTACGGTACGAGCGGATCAGATCTTGTACTCTGTCGACACTGCCAGTGATCTTCTTCACCGCGGCGTCGTCAATCTCCCCATATTTATCGGCGAACGCCTTCTTGATCGCACTCACGACGATGTCGGCGTGGGCATCGGTCGCGGCGAAGATCAGCGTCTTGCCGAACGTCGGATCGATTTGTTTAGCCAACTCTTCGGCAACCACGCGATTAAACTCTGGCGTGACGACTTGTTTGTTGAATTGATCGACATCGAAACGGATTTCATCAGGTGCATGGGCTAGATTGATCTCGCCGGTCCGAGTGTTGAGAAGATCAAACTGCTCGTCTTTCGCGAACACAATGCCTGCGCGAGCGAGAGCGGTCTCGATCCTTATCGGCGGCTCATGGTCGATGAGATAGCCTTCGATCACCGCGTCCCGGTAGGAGTAGGTGAAGATCGGATCGCCGAAGATGTCAGTCGTATGGAGGGCGGGCGTGGCAGTGAGACCGATCTTCACGGCATCGAAATATTCCAGCACGCGGCGATATTTCGAGATGTAGTCTTCTTGGCCTCGGAAGCTCAGTTCGGCGTCGGACATTTCGCGATCGAGCAGATAGCCGCGATGGCACTCATCGACCACCATGAGGTCATACTGATCGACTGGCGGAGCTTCGGAGCTGTCGGCAGCGAATAGCACCCGCCTTACTAATCCCTGAATGGTGCAGATATGCACCTTGGTTTCCGTCTCCGGAGTTACGTCTTGCAGCGTCTTAAGGCCGAAGATATCCGCGAAGGCTTTGCCGGAGACGATCTTGGTACTGGTGAACTCGCCAGCTGCCTGAGTGCCGAGGGCCGAACGGTCAACGACAAAGCAGACACGACGGAACCTCTTGGTGGCGAGAAGGCGATAGAGCAGCGCGATCGAGAGCTTGGTTTTGCCGGTGCCGGTGGCCATCGCTAGCAGCATCGAACGCTGCTCCGCCTCTAAGGCTTTTTCCACCGCCTCTATGGCCTTCCGCTGGTAGTCGCGAAGTGGGAAGCCGAAATCAAATGGCAGCGCTTTAAGGGCCGCAGCGGCGGCGTCCTGATCGGCCTCAAGCAACCCGGCGAGCCCTTCCGGTGTCGGCCAGTCGACCAGGGCGCGGCGATGGTTCGTTGGGCGGCGCGTGTCACGAAACCAGATGCCACTCTCGGTCTCGATCTGTTTGAGATAGGAGCGGCCGTTCGCAGCGAACACGAAGGGGACCCGGTGATCTCCCCATGGGCCGCCCGCAAATGCAGCACCCTCTGGCGTACGTGCGCCGACCGAGTAGCGTTCCGCCTGATCAATTGCGGCAGATACATTCTTGCGGCGGCGCTTCGCCTCAACGAAGCCGACGAGGGCTAGATCGACAAAGAGCGCATAGTCTGCTGGCCCATTTGCGGTCGGCCATTCAGCTATAGCCATGTTCCGTCCCTTCGCCGGTCGGACATTCTCGCTGTGGCGCAGGGGCCGCGGACCGGAGGTCCGACTGCGGTCGCGAAGGGGCGGCCATCATTGGCGCTTCGTTTGCTTCGCGCTATCAGCAGATGTTCGCCTCCGTCTTCGCCGGTTGCCGCGTGGAGGCTGCATCGCTTTGGCTAGCTCTCGTTCTATGCTTGCTATTCGACGAATACACGGCAGCCTTGGCTTACGGGGCCATGTTCGAGCCGCGCCCACGACTGGGCCGTTGTGCCGTTCGTACTCGCGCCCCCAAATCTGGCGCTGGACGAACTCGACGTAGTCATTGAGGTTTAGCAGATCGTTCCGCAGTGATTTCCAAAAACGTAGACTTTTTATGCGAGCCAAACGTTCGCGATGGACCGGCTTGGTGCTAATGCCTCCCATCCCTGGTACCAATTTGATGCTTTCGCCTTTCGAGGGTCGAGGCCAATACGTTACGGGCGTGTGAACAATCAAGTTGCGGTAGTCGGCAAGCTTATCCGCTTTCCGTCTTGCCCACTCAAGTCGCTCAATTCCTCCTCTGATCTCTAAGGTCGTCGGAAGTTTTGCCAGTGCAGCCAGCGCTAACTCGCGTTGTAGTCTGTCGCTCGGTAGCACATGCCAGATTGTTAAGACGTAGGAATAGAAATTCGGCTGCATTGCGTATTGATCGGGCCGCTCTAAACCTAGAGCCAAATAAAAGAGGTTGAAAAAGCTCTCTTGAAGACGGTTATAAGCATAAGTTACTTCGCCTTGAGCCGTGATTTCGGGGCGAAAGGCGGCTAAACTTGCATCCCATGTAGATGAGCGTTTTGTCATGGTAATGATCTTGTGTCTGCGACGGGCCAGGCATCAGCGCCCCAGAGCTTTTAACGTTTTCCTCCACCGGTTCATTCCTCGCTGTAGTCAGTTTCTTGGCGGCGAGGCGACGCGTAGCTACATGGGTTAGATCGAAACCCGCGTGGTAATGGCCTTGCGCCTGAGGGCTGCGAAGTTAGGATTGCTGTCATCAACCTTAGATCAGTAGGGAGTAGCGGCCGAATGACGCGACTTTATAAACTGTCCAATGACGCCCTCGTGCCGGTTCCGCCGGGACGTCTCCTTAAAGAGAACATGCTCCAAGACTGGATTGCGGAACAGCCTGAACTTTTGGGGCTTGATCTGTTGATTATCGGGCGCGAGGTTGTGACCCTAGATGGTGGCCGGGTCGATCTCCTTGGCATTAAAGAGGATGGCAGCTTAGCGATTTTGGAATTGAAGCGTGATCGTACTCCGCGAGAGATCATCGCTCAGGTCCTCGACTATGCAAGTTGGGTTGTGACGCTCGAAACACCCCAGGTGCATGATATCGCTCTCAGGTATTTGAAAAGAGGCCTGGAAGCTGCGTTTCTCGATCGATTTGGAACCTCGTTACCTGAGACACTCAACGAAACTCATTCAATGGTGATCATTGCAAGCGGCTTCGATGCTTCATCCGAGAGGATCGTGCGTTATTTGTCAGAGGAGCATGATATCAACATCAACACAGCATTCTTTACCATTTTTGATGACGATGGTCGAACCTTGCTATCGACCGCTTGGCTCCTTGACCAAGCAGAAGTGGTCGAGCGTTCGGAGGCCAGGGTCAAAGCTCCTTGGTCTGGACTATGGTACGTCAACGTTGGTGACGGTCCACATCGATCTTGGGATGACATGCGTACCTATGGGTTCATAGCTGCCGGAGGTGGTGAGAAATATTCTGGTCCTCTTAAACGGCTGCTCAATCCAGGAAATCGAATTTTCGCCTACCAAAAAGGAGCGGGGTACGTGGGCTATGGGATTGTTACAGCTCCTGCCGTGATAGCACAAAGCTTTCAAACGAAGAATGGGCCACTGCTTGAGCAACCTTTGGTTCAACCAGGCATTGCCCGGCCCGGCGAGGACCCGACGCGAGCGGAGTATGTCGTTGGTGTTGACTGGACCAAGTCGGTTCCGGCTGCTGAAGCGAAACGGTTTGACGGAATGTTCGCGAACCAAAACATAGTCTGCAAGCTTCGTGATCCAAAAACGATAGAATTTTTGCGCGATCAGTTCGGTGTTTCCTCGGATTGATACGAGATGGATAGGCTTGCCGGTCCTTACGAGATACTTGATTGTCCCGACTGCGGGCAGCTTATCGTGCCATTTACCAAGACTAAGGCCCCGATGAAACGGTGGCAAGCCCGATCGCCCGAACGTGGCAACGGGGGCCGATACTCAGGCAGACGCGATCCTGCTCGTTGCGGCACGTTGCCCAAGCGTCAACCCCGTGAGCGTGCCCCTGACTAATGTCGGACGGTTCGATATCCTAGTTGGGTCCCGGCGCCTGGAGGTCATCGGTTTATGAAACGACGGGAGTTCATCACCCTTCTCGGCGGCGCGGCGGCGGCTTGGCCAACTGCGTCGCGCGCACAACAGTTGGCGCTGCCAGTCATCGGATGGCTCGGCGCCGGATCGCTCGACATGGCGTATGCGGATCCCGTTGCCGCGTTCCGTAAGGGCGTGGAAGAGAGCGGCTTTGTCGAAGGCAAGACTGTCATCATCGAATACCGCTGGGCCGAAGGTCGATATGATCAGCTACCGGCACTCGCAGCCGAACTCGCTCGCCGTCCCGTCGCTGCGATCTTAGCTAGTGGAGGAGTTCTGCCCACCCGCGCCGCCATGGCGGCGACGTCAACAATTCCAATCGTTTTCGTGCACGCCGGTGATCCGGTCGCGGCAGGGCTTGTCGCCAGCCTCAAACGACCGGGAGGTAATGTCACGGGCGTGAATTTCTTCGGCATCGAAACCGGAGCGAAGCAATTGGGGCTGCTGCGCACGCTGGTCCCGACGGCCACTAAGATCGGGTTCTTTATGAACCCTCTCCAGGACAACCCAGACTTTTTGAAGGACGTCGAAATGGGGGCCCGCTCGCTCGGGTTGATGTTACAGGTATTGAAGGTCTCCACAGAGCGCGAGATCAACGAGGCCTTTAAGGGCTTTGCGCAACAAAGGCCCGATGGGCTGCTTATTCAGGTCGAACCGTTTCTCGCTGGCCGGTATGATCAAATTGCGTCGCTGGCGACGCGCGCCATGATCCCTTCAATCGCAGGCAGCCGCGTCTTCGCGAAGCTTGGCGGGCTGATGAGCTATGGTGCCAGCGCGTCGGAGGCCTATCACCAAACCGGCGTCTATCTGGGGCGCATTCTCAAAGGTGAGAAGCCGGCTGACTTGCCGGTCGTGCAATCCACGAGGTTTGATCTCGTGATCAACCTCAAGACCGCCAAGGCGCTCGCCATTACGGTGCCGCCAAACGTCCTCGCGATCGCTGACGAAGTTATGGAATGATCGGATTGCTGCGTGCGATGTTGGCTGCGGCAGGCCCCGCGGCGTCGCCGACTGGCGGCGCAGTGGTCGCTAGCTCGATCGCCCGAACGCGGCAACGCAGGCACGAACCAAGGATTGGAGGACTGCACTGGCCCGTCTGATTTCCAAGCGAGCCGGTGCAGCAGAGGATAGGTCTGAGCCAAGAGGCGAGCAGAACGCCGCCCGTTCGCGGAGAAATACCCAACCGTTGGGAATTTGAAGATCGCGTATTCTCTACGGGTTGACGGCAAAGCCGCAAGTCACCCCGTTTTTACTGCGATTTTCTTTTCCGCTTTCTGGGCTTCCGGGCTCTTCGGCAGCGTCACTGAGAGAACGCCGTTTTTGAAACTCGCCTCGATCTTATCGCTGTCGACGCCATCCGGCACCTGAAAGGTCCGTTGGAAAGAGCCGAAGCTTCGTTCGCGCATGTGGTAATCTTTCTGCTTCTCCTCTTTCTCCTCTTGCTTCTCGCCTTTGATGGTCAAGACGCCGTTGGCAAGCTTCACTTCGATGTTCTTCTCGTCCATCCCAGGCAATTCGGCCGTGATCTCGTAAGCCTTGTCAGTCTCTGAAACATCGGCGGCCGGCATCGCTCGGAAAGCTGCTTCGGCACGCCGCAACGGCGCGACATCGAACAACGGGCTGCGGAAGGGCGAGCGCCAGAAGCCGGCACCAAAATCATCGAAAAGGCGATCGAGTTCTCGGCGCATGCTAATCGAACGGATGCCACATTTGCGGAACTTGCGGTGCGGACCGCTCGGACTTAACGGGCACTTTGCTGGTGGGTTCAGCCATGACACGTCCTCCAAAGTGGTTTGGAACGGTGGTCACTTTACCCCCAGCCCCGCTGATCACGTTGATGTGCATCAAGAAGAAGTCAAGAGACCTGGGTCGACGAGCCCGATGAGTAAGGCGCGCACAGGACCGGTGGGTCACCCAGGATTGATACTTCCCGCCTTGATCCTTATCAAGGAACGGTCCTCGAAATTGGGCAAAAAAAGATGCCAAAGAGGAGGATGATCCCATGATCGGCAGTCGCATCTGTGCCGTCGCTCTGACGGTCGCTTCCGCAGTTATCTGTTCCGCTCCGGCCGCAAGCGCGTTTGATGGATACTATGGTAACTATGGTAACTATGGTAACTATGGAAACTATGGTAACTATGGAAACTACGGATACTATGGAAACTATGGATACTGGCGTGCTGCGCCCTTTGATGGAAACTGGAACGTGTACGCCCAGACCACCCGGGGCCATTGCGAAAGCCTCCAGTTTGGCCTCGTAATTAGCGGCGGCCGTATCTACTCTGGCGGTGGATCTTACGGAGGTTATGAGGCGCAGTTCGGCGGCGGTGTCTCCTCGTCCGGGCGTGTCCGGCTCAGTGCAATGGCCGGTCCGCGCACCGCTTACGGGGTCGGACGGCTTTGGTCGTATCAGGGGAGCGGGACTTGGGCCGGTCGCGGGCCCTCCGGTGTCTGCTCAGGGGTCTGGGGCGCCTCTCGCTTCTAACGCACAATTTTGACCCCCAACTGGATGACCTCGATGAGCCCGGACGATGGCGGGCGTGGCCTTGCCGAACGCGGCGCAGACCGGGGATTGGAAACGGGTGACCGTCAGCCCCTCCCGTCTTCTCGGCAGGATCAGGCTGAGGCACCTCTCCATCGGCCACGGGGGTACGGCGCAACCCGGCCCGGCCGTTAACCGGGTCAGCACGACAGCCTGGTGCGGATACGAGGAAGATATTTGCGCTTAATACAGTCCAAAGGCAATCCAAAACAGTAAGAAGTTATTTAGGTAAAACGGTTGATAATAGCGCTATCGCTCTGACCGGATATGCCTGGCCAACACCGCACGCGGATGATCTGGTTCATCCTGCTCGTACGGCAGATGCCTCCGGCATGACGGCTAATCCCCGGCCGGACGGATGGCTAAGGATGATGTTGATATATCCCATTTTCAGATGGACACCACCCGAGTTTACATTGCAGGAACAAATAGAACTCAGCGAAGACATTGCGAGAGTTGGAAGGAAGGCTTTTGTTACTGCGTTCAAGCAAAGGCTGAGCGCTTGGTCACCAGGTTCCAAACCCAAGCCGTTCACATTCGCCGACATTCTCGACGATGCCCAAACAAAGCAAAAACAGCCTCCCACAACTCCGAAAGAATGGATAACCGGGCTGGCGCTTATATCATTATTCCTCGGCGGCTTCGCGTTTATAATACCCTATCAAGGCCTCTTTGCGGCGATGGTGTTCGTGCTTCCAGCGAGCCTGGGCTCACTCTTGTGGATGCACAATAAGGTTGATCGTTGGGTGCAGAGCCTCATTGACGAATACACTCAATCCGTTGCGAAGTCGTCAGCCGAAACACGTGCAAACACACCTAGAACGAGCAGCGATGCCTGCATGACGCAAAATTCATCCGACATCGCGATCGTCCAGTCCCAACAGCCAAGTGCAGCGAAGCGGCTATTTCCCGCGGTAGCCATCTTGTCGATAATGGTGGTGGGGGTGGCCATCGCAGGGTCTCTTTCATTTGCGGCATTATTTCCGGCAAAACAACACGGACCGTGGGAGAAGTACCGGGGGGGACCTTCAAGCCGCCTCGAGTTACAGCCGCTGACGCCGGAGGAAGCCCGCACTCTTGGCCTTACACCAATTGATCAGAAGAAAAAGCGCGCGGAGATAGTGTATGCCAAATATCGTGGGGAAGTCGATTTAAAGTTCTTCTCTTGCACAGAGGTCGTGAGAAGTAGTTTCATCAGGCGCGTTTGTTACGATCGGGACAATGAGTACATGTTGATATCTCTGAACGGAACGTTCTACCACTACTGCGAGATTGATGCTGGGACGGTGTCCTCCCTATTAAACGCTCCTTCGATGGGAAGCTTCTACAACAGGAGCATAAAAGGTCAGTTTGACTGTCGGTTACATCAGGTGCCCGAATATTAGGCTAGTGCATTACTAAATGGAGCGTCGGTGTTCGCAACCCAGCCACGGCCTCACATCGCCCACGGTCGGCGCGTCAGTGCGTTTTACGCATGCTCGCGGGCCGGCAGCGCTGCCGAGGCGCGATCCTGTTAGGCACGAGTGCCGCGCGCGAACCCGCGTACCTGCTCCAGATAGCCTCCGCGCGTCATCCCGCGAACGCGGACAGCCGTCCATCCCAACTCCGTCATCAGCTTCGCTAGGCGGCGGTACGTTCCCGCGCGCCGATTACGCTGCGGCACCTCCAGCACGTCGAGCGCGGCCTGCGTGGTGATGCGCTCAATGCCGTCGTCGCCGGTCTGCCCACGAAGTCGCTCCAATGGCAGACGCCACGGATCGGCGTTTTCAGCAGCATGAAAAGCAGCGAGTTCGGCGACGGCGTCGCGGAGCTTTTGTTGGAACGACGACATGGCTTGGTTCTCCCCCAACGTGAGTGCCGGCCTCGATTACTCGGTGGCGAACTCGTCAGCCGTAAACCGCATTTCGCTCGGCGTCAGAAATCGATAACCAGTCACCCCTTTGGCGCGTGCGCGCTCCGCAAGCAAATCACGCCCGCTCTGTGAGACCCGCACGAGCCGATTGGGCATCTGCAAGTTGGCGGCCTTCTTCGGCAGCAACACTATTGGCACGCAATCGTCGCAGCAGACAAGGCAGCCCTCGAGGGCGTAATAAAGTTCGTTCACAATTTGGATAGCGACCTTGCCTCCGCTAATAACGTCGCTTAATGCCATCGTTCCCGCCTCTGTCAAGCCATCCCAAACGACGCGTTCGGCGAGAGTGTAATCCCATGCTTGGCCGCCTTCCCCGGCGAAACCGGGTATTTCGCGTTCGATCTGCGCAAGCGTCACCGGACCATCGGTGCGCTCCACAATTTCAACGATCGCTTTGGAGATGGCGAGCGCCATCTCGCTGAGTTTTGTATTCGTAGCCATCGTAATTCTCCATGGAGATGTTGCGGATACTGCCGGATCATTCCAGCATCGATACTCCGTCAAATAGGTCGCCATAGTTAGGAGATGGTAAAGGCTGGGTATTCGCTGGGCAGATCACTAATATGCCGGAGCGTTTCTAGCGTGGTGCCATAGCGTTAGGGTGCCACGGCCAATTTGTCGCGCCCTGGCGGATGATACGGCGATGGGTGTTGCGCCTTCGAAGTATGGCCAATCGTTCCGTCGTACCGGTGTCACCAGAAGGCCGAAAACAGCGAGAAGGGCCGAAATTCTCGGCTTCGATCCGTCTCGACGACGTTTCTATTAAGAGCCTGATTAAACCATTTTAATCTTCGGCAGAATGGGACAGCCGGGACAAATAAGTATAAGGGACGGGGTCTTGCAGGTATAACGGTTTCGGGAGTGGAGTTCAGATCGGTCGGTTGGTCGGCAAACTGAGAGCGTTCGCCCGTGACGGGTGTCACCACGCAGAAGACGCTGTCGCTGGGTGCGGTGCTGAGAGGGTCGGGCGAGTGATAGAGCACGCAGGAGGGGAGCGCGGGCTGCGGATGATCGGTTTCACCGTGCTGGAGACGGCGAGTGCAGAACCGGACGACGAGTGCAGACCGGACCACCAGCAACGATCGGCGGAGGCGCGAGCGCTGACCATCGACCCGTGCCACCAGGTTCACTTCCGATCCGCCGAAGCACCGGGAAGTCGGGAATGCCGGGAAGATTTCGCCCTGTATATATTAGATCATAGATTAAGCAGTGTGACTCTTTACTCATTATGTAGGGACCAAAAACTTCCCGTACTTCCCGATCTTCCCGGCGTCGCCATCTCTGCTACGTCTTTCGAACCGTGATGACATTCGCGTTAAGGGTTGGATCGTGCTGCGTTTCCAACATGAAGCCGCCATTGTGAGCGCCATTGAGACGGCGGGCGCAAAACCCGAACAGTCTCGCGTTGACGTCTCGGCCGAGCACGTCTTCCAACGCCTCATGCAGCCCCTGCTCAGCCGGCGTCGCGGGAGCCGCGGTTAACGGTGAACGCCTATAGTCCATCACCTTCTTGTGTACCGCGATCGCGTCTGCGGCTTTGAACGACATCATGCCAAAGTGTTGATGTAGAGCAGCCAATAGCCCCGCATCAGCTTGGCGGCGGGGGTCCTCTGCCTTGTTCTGGTGAAATACACCACTGACATCGTAATCCGTCACCCAATAAACGAGATCCCTGATGTGGCGAGACCAATCGTCGAAAGACCCTACAGCCGGCAACCCCTGGGACGGCATGCCCGCCAGTCGGAAGGCGCGCATAATGATGTATGCTGCACGTAGGAGACGCGCCCGATGGCGACTTACGACCGTAGTGGGATTGAACGGATAGCGATCACGCTCAGGATCCGCCGACCGCGGTATGATATCCACTGGGATCGACCTCCTGGCCATGTCTCCAGTGATGATTGGATTATTACCTGTCAAGGTGATCAGCGGGCGGCTGCGCACCTTCACGATCTCGCTATGACCGAGCGGACGAATGTCGGCGCCCCCTTCCGTGATGATGCTTTCGAGCAGGTCGCCCTTGATCTGCACGCCATTAGCGTTGTCGATGCTGAGTGCCGCAGGCGCTCTTAACAACAGCGCGGCAAGCCGCTTCTCGAACTCCTCACTATTTTGACCCCAGGTGATCATGACCGGGGCGGTGTCGAACGCAAGCCGTACTAAACAACGCACGATAATGCCTTTGCCTGTGCCGGGCATCGAACTGCGTATGACAAACATCGGAGTGATAGGCAAAAAGGGTCGCTCGATTGCGGTAAGGAGAGCGGCAAGAACCACCGCCTGTCCCGCAACCGGATCATCGAATTGATACTGCGAAAATGGGAACAACAACTTTCGAGCCCAGTTTCGGGCTTCGTTTCGGTCGGGATTAAGTGGTAGGTCGAACGTGAGCGGCTTATCGTGGAATAGACCCGTCCGATGGTCATAACCCGAAAGGAAGTGGACCTCGCCGGCATCGTCAATATACGGCACACGCGCGATACCACGCAGCGGCAAGGCTTCGTACTGGCCCCGCATCTGGGGCAGGTAATCATTAATAAAAGCTCGTGGCGGATGCGTCCGCACGAGAACGCCTCTTCTCCATTGGAGCCATTCAAGTCCTTCCGCGCGCTGCATGACATCTGCCGGCGTGGCTAGTGTGGTGCCTGGTAAATCCCCCTCCCACCGCGTATCCGGCGGCAACGTGTCCTTATCGCGGACCCTAAGGATCACCAACGGACCGGCTGGGTCGCCTAGCGTAAACGTTCGGGGATCAGCGGCCACAACTTGGTTAAGTAGTTTTCGGCATGCCCCTTCGTTGCCGGGTTCATAGACCGCGATGGACGCCCCACTGCGGGCGGCTATTTGCTTCGATTGACTGAAATCGGCACCACATTCGTGCGCGAAATGGAGCAGCGTGCCAACCGTGACCTGATTGGTGTGAGGCTTTGCATCGCGGCAATCTGGAAAGAATTTTCGAAGCTCATCCTCGCTGTCGGCTTCCTTCGCGATCGAGGCGGCCTCCACAAAGATGTCCTCAGCATCGGGTACCCCACTGCGAGCGATGGCTAGCGTCAATTTCACATAGTCCTGGTGACTGCCGCCATACTTGCTCAGTTCAAACGGCTTCGAATTTTTGGCGATATGCAGGGCTGCATACCTGACGACTTGACTTTGCGTAACGGTGGGCAATTTCTCAAACCAGCCGCTCGCCTCAGCGCCTGCGGCTTGCTGGCGGTCCTCAGCCGGAGCTTGGCCTTTACCAGGGCTTGAAGCTCTGCTCCGCGCTTGCACTTGCTCGGCAAGCGCGGCGAACTCCACGGGAGCAGCAATGATTAATGGCGTTGTGGCAGGCGTGCGCCCGGTCATGGTGAAGAAGCGTCCGGCCGTGTACAACTCAATCCCGTTGTGGGAGATACCGCTGTCGAGCGGATATGCTCTGACGATTACATGCACCCCGGTGCCTGAAACGCTTGCCTCATAATATGAACCAAGCCGCTTAACCTGCTCCTGCGCGAACGATGCCACCTCGTCTTTGAACGCTCCACTATCAAAATCCACCCCCGCATAAACAAGCCCGTCGTTGTCCGGCTGACCGTCGAACACAAAGCCAACGCCGCTGACGGGATGACGTTGTGCCGGCTTGTCCTTCTCGTGAAGCTCGACATATCCGCATTGAACAGCGCGCTCGTATGCCTGCTTCACGTTATCGAAAGACGACCAATGCTCGGGTTTGGTCGTGCTTGCACCATATCCCGATGGCTGGATCGGACGTTTTGTCCACTTTGATCCATTCCAAATGGCAACCCAAAGAACCCAATTGTTTAGCTGCTTGAGTTCGGCTGGCATCCGGTCGAATTTCGGTGAAATAAACTTCGGCCGTACTGCGGTCGCATTGGCTTTGAGGTCGGGCGTAATTTCGGCCTGCGACACTCGCCCTTGATCCGACTTAAGTCCCGATGATGCTTCGCCCATCGGCGCGTCGTGCTCCATGCCTTGTGTCTGTTGTCGCTTGGCCTCGAACGCAGCGACAACGCCAGTATCCATCGGCTCGACGACCGTAAACGGAGAAGCCGGCGCCGCGCAGTTGGTCGTCTTCGGTGGCACGGTGAGGCGCCCGGCGCGGCGCTCGGCCGCTTTCCGCCCGGCTTCCATTTCCAATTCGGTTCGCGTTTTTTGCCGGTCCGCTGGCATGACCCCGATCGCGACGGCAGGACCCGTAACCTCGACGACTATCGCATCGGAAAATTTGCCCTCAGTGGGTGCAGGACCAGTAGCGCCAAACGTGCTCACGACGCGATCTCCTCACTCTTGCGCATACGCACGCGCAATGCAGCCCCGCCTCGGTTGTTACCGTGGCGGTAACTGGTTACCGTCACGCGACGCCTCATCCGCGATCCGGCGGCCATTCCGTGCGCAAGGCGTGGGCGATCCCTGACCGTCTGAGGTCGAGCGCATTGGGGGGCTCAACATCGAGGCGACCCATAGGTCGAGGTCATCTGTCGAATAGAGCGGGACCCGGCCGACCCGCCGGAAGATCGGGCCACCGCCAATCACCGCAAGCTTGGCCAACGTGGTTGGAGCACGATCCACGCCATGCGTGTCGCGCAAGTAATTCGAGGCTGCCTGCCTGCGTAGGAGTTTGGTAATCATGGCACTATCCTTTCGGGACAATCTCGGCAATCGAGGACTAATTTCAGTGATCTAGAGCATGCGCGTTAAATTCTTGTTAAGAAGTTCTGTGTAGCCTCCGCCCGCGCCCGTGAGGGCCGGATAGCTGCCCGGGGTCAACGCAGCCGGCTCGGTATGAAGGGTATGCAGGCGTTCGGAGTTAGCCGTAATGGCACGGTTGATGCTTCGTGCCGGGCTCCGGCGCGTCAATAGCGCTCAGCGCGTCGCGTCGCCTGGACGCAATTTCACGGTCGGGGCTTGTTAGCCTCGGCGCTGCTTCTGGTCACCCATCGCCGCCGCGATTTGCCTGCCGATGCGCTCTGGGGCGCGGCGCAGCGGGTCAGCATCAAGGTGAGCGTATCGCGCCGTTGTCGCTGCCTGAGTGTGCCCCAGCAACTTGTCGATGATCGGCAGACCAAGCCCGGCGCCCGCGTCGACGCTCGCATGCGTGTCGCGCAAGTCGTGGATGCGAACGAGTTGAAGACCCGCACGCAGACTAAGCCGAATTTGCAATAGGCTCTTCTGAATTGCTCGCAGAAACGCTCGGTGGAGGAGCCGTGTAAGTGGCGCGAAGTGCTAGGTCGATGCGCTGGGCCGCAAGTTCGGCCGTCGCCAGCAGAGGTTCGTCATTCGTGTGGGCATATCGTTCAGTGGTGCGGCCGTGCTTGTGACCTAGCACCTTGCCGACAAGGAACAACGATCCTCCGGACTGAACGGCAAAACTCGCAAACGAATGCCGTAGGTCGTGAAGACGAACGTCATCGAAATTCAGCATTTCGGTCATTGACCGCCCCGCTCTATCTGTGCGTGACGCAGTAATGGCGTTGGCGCGCAGTCTCACGGCATTCCAGTGCTTCGGAAGGCCGACGTAGTGGCCGCTGCCCTTGATCGCAGGCAAAACCCACGCAGAGCACCGGGGCAGGCCGACAAGCAAGGCCCGCGCGGCCGCCGCGAGGCGGATCACCTTTGGCCCGGTCTTGGAGGTCTTTAGACGAAGACATCCGCGGTCCAGATCGACTTCCTCCCACCGGAGCGCCAGTATTTCACCACGTCGCGCGCCAGTGAGGAGCAAGAGCTTGATGGCTGCGGCAGCAACCCAGGGCAATGAGCCGTCACTGTCCATCTCGACCAAGGTCTGTCCGAGAACAGCGACCTCCGCGTCGGTCAGAAAGCGCTCCTTCTTCTGGCCCCGGAACGGCTCCACGCCTTTCGTTGGGTTGCCAGTCACAATGCCCCGGCTCTGTCCGAACGTCATCATCGCCGAGAGCACAGACAATGCGCGAGACGCAATGCCCTTCCCCCCGGTGACAATGGCGCGCCCCCGAGGTCCCGTTTTCTCGTCTTTGGCAGTCTTGCCTGCAGCCACGTCAGATTGGAAACGCGCAACGTCTGAGAAGGTCAGCCCGCGGGCGAGACGCGATCCGAGTAGGGGCTTTATGTGCCGTTCAATGTTGGAGCGATCGGTTATCCAACTCGACGACTTTTTGTTTGGTTTTTCCACAAACCCGTCTTTGAGATACAGGTCCGCCAGTTCCGCGACCGTCTGCGCTTGGCGGTATTCCTTCTTATCCTGCGATGGGTCACCGCCATCCACTACGATGGCTGAGAGTTTGATGGCTTTCTCGCGCGCTTGCTCGACCGTCAGTATTCCGTAGCGGCCAAGCTTCATCTTGCGCGTCCGCCCGGCAGAATTTCTATATTGGAGGACGAAGGTTTTCGCGCCGAACGGATAGATCCGTGCGCCAAAACCGCGGACCGAAACGTCCCAGATGTGATAGTCGCTGGCCGTCGGCTTGGCCGCATCGAGGATGCGCTTGGTGAGCTTAGCTTTCCGATCTCCCATGTTCTCACCTCTGGTCCTTCAGTCGTCTGTTTAAGGGTTGATCGGAGCACCGGAAGCAAGCCGGAAGCAGATGGGGGTAATTTCGCGCGATCTCCCTCTAACCGGAGATATTGTTAGCGGCGCACAAAAATCAATAAGATGCAGTGTTATCAACGTTAAGAACACTCCAGTAATCCGGAGTAAACTCGCTACCAGAACAATCGCACTGCGGAGGTCAGGGGTTCAAATCCCCTCGGCTCCACCAGCGGCAGGCGTTAGGCGACATCCAACGATAATCCATACACGCGCGGTAATTGGGCTGATTGCCGGGGCAAGCGGATGAACGACAAACTTAGTCCGGAAGCGGCCGCCTATGTGGCAAAACTCCTTGACGCAAGAGGGGCTACGATCCTGGCATTTGCACAGGTGGAGTGGTTCTTGGCAAAGATCATTCTCGAGGCAAAAGAGTTCGATCAATACTCCGGCGTCGATTTGTCCTTCAGCCAAGATGCCGAGAAGCGCGCGACCGTACTAAAAAAGCTTCTGAATGTTCAGGGTCCCTTCAGCCCCTACGCAGACGAGCTGCGCAAAGCAATCGATAATGTCATGAAGTATGTTGAGTTAAGGCATTTTTCCGCCCATGGTCTCATCGTGCGACCAGACCCCGGTGACATCTCCCTTTCTTCCAAATTGCGTTTTCGCATGTATCGGATGCTCAAGGGCGGAAAGCTTGACAAGGAGCGTCGCGAACTCACACTGAAGGAATATACGGATGAGCAAGCTAGCCTGACAAAGTCCGCGCGGGAATTTCAAGACCTCGTGAGGAAGCTTTGGCCAGATCTCGCTGCTCAGCTTCCATAGAAACAAGATGCGCGGACGCGGATTGTATTCGAGGGCATCAGGTATATCCTCAAAGAGGCTGGGAACGGGGGGGAGATGCGTCAAATCGAAAAGAAGCGCGTCACGCCCGGTGACGAACTCGCCTAGCGCAAACATTCCCGGCTTGTCCGCCGTTTCAGCAAGCGCGGTCTGCATGTCATCAGCCACGTACATCATGACGATGCCCGGCGGACTCATCCGGTTCGTTTGAACGGCGGCATTCTCCGGGGGCGGCCCCAAGCTCGACGGCTGTGTATGCTTCTCGCCCGCCCTTTGAAGTCGTGCTCTGTGCAATGAGGCGCCCTTCGGTAGCGTAACAAACGCTCCTGAACTCTCGGCATACGAGAAGATCAGTCTTAGCAATTGGCGTGGGCTGAAGATTTCGTCGTCATCGTCTCTTTTCGAAAGCGTAAAGAAATAACGCAGCTTGTGCTTGATCAGCCTACAAAATAAATCCCAACTGTACTGAAGCTGGTCATCATCGTTCAGTCTGGAAGGCTGGTTCTCACTCCAGAGATCGGTCGGCATTGCGTTCGCCAACTCATCACGGAGAGCCTCGCCGCACTCGCGAGGAAAGTCTAGCCCCATGAGTTCGAAGATTTCGTAGGTGTCGTACGTAATACCCTGATAACCACCTTCTGCGCTGACGTAGCTCATGCCGGCGTTGCCCGGATCGTCATAATAACGAGCAATGCACTCAGCGATCCGCTCTGAAACCGCCTCAAATGGAGCAGCTATCTTCTTACTCGAAGTACGGCCGCAGAAGTCACATTTCTTGCTCGTGGCAATGCCCGAGATGAACTCCCGGAACGCTTCGTCGCTGAAGCACTTGGCGCAGACGAATTCGAAGTTCACGCTACCGAAAGGCATGAGGTCTCATCATAAACAAAGATGCTAATTTGCCCCCAAGCGACAACGAAATTTGCGCCGCGGAACAACTGACTCCTTCGGGCTCGGCCCGGACCTAGCATGACCAATCACGTATTCGCACCGCTCAGAGTCCAAGGCGGGCGAGCTTTGGCGTTTTCCGGAATTTCTTGCAGATAACTCTCTTGCAGATAATTCTAAGGTGTCATCCAAGGCCCGATGGGGTACCCGGCGCTCTTGGTGGGGGGTACTTTGCTACGAGCCTTGGGCCATCTTCAAATTTCCCCTTTCGCTCCAGCGACATCATTACTCCAAGCCGCCACACTCTATCCACAGTGACCCGCCTTAACGGCCGAAAACAGAGCCAGTAACTGTGATTTGCCGGCGCATTGCGCCACTACCGCGGTTGGCCGTGAGCCAAAGCCTGGGATTTCCAAATCTCCCAGGGCCGATCGTCACGGTCCTCGATCGCCCCTACTTTTGCGGCTTCCACCTCGTTCAAGAATGTCACCGTGCCGCCCAGGCGTAGCGCTTCGGCTTCCAAGCGTGCGTTGAGCTCCGTGTAAATCGCACGGATGACCGCGGTCTTGAGCGCTGGCCCGACGACCGTGTCGCCGTGCCCGCGCATGAGTACGACCGGGCCTGACCCGAGCCTTTTTGCGAGCGCCGCGCCGAGCACCTTGTTGCCGACCAGCATGTTGGTCTCGTTTCCTCCGGCTTCGCGAATTTCAAACACCAGGACCGCGCCAATCAAGAACCCTGCCATATGCGATACCGGCTTGAGCGGCACATTGCTGACGCTGAATGGAATGACTGCCGGCGAATGGCTGTGAACGACCGCAATGACATCGGGCCGCGCCTTGTAGACCTCGCTGTGAATGAAACGCTCATAATACGACGAGCGTCCGCGCGCATCGATCGCGTTGTCGTCGAGGTCATATTCCATGATGTCTTCAGGCGCGACCAACGCCGGGGGGCGCGAACGTGAAATGAAATAGTGGGTGGGGTTTTTGACCGAGCGCACGCTGACGTGTCCGAACCCATCCAGCACGCCCTGATCCGCCAAGATGTGATTGGCGAGGACGAGATCGGCGATGTTCTCGTCGTCCTGTTGTTGCGGCGTCTTCGGCGCGGCATTCTGCGCAACACTATGCGCTGCAAGGAGCGCAAATCCGGCGACCACCGCAATCGAAATTCCGAGTTGCAATCGTGCCACGGCAACGCTCCCTCGTGCGAGTTGCGATGGGCGTCAGGCTATGGGGGGATCGGCAAGCCGGCAAGCCCGCCATCGGCAGCGCCCCCGGCGAGCCGACAACTTTGATGTGATGTTTCGGCGCGGTAGGAGACGCGCGCCTCTGGAACTCTATCCTGCGCTCGCACGTTCAATCTCCCGAATGAAGAATAAGGGAGTTTGATATGAAGCGTTTAATGGCATGCGCAGCTATGGCCGCTGCAGTCGTTGCTCTTTCTGTGCCTGCCGCGGAAGCGAAGGGCTGCATCAAAGGGGCGATCATCGGCGGCATCGCCGGGCACTATGCGGGCCATCATGGCGTCGCCGGTGCTGCGGCGGGATGTGCGATCGGCCACCACGAAGCGAATAAGAACAAGTCAGCGCAGCGGCAGAATTGAGCTCCGGCGATTGAGCCGCGTTGCTCGCATCGCGGACTTTTGGAGACGTTGGTGTTTTCGAGACGTTGGTGTCAGCGGTCCCGATCCTCTTTTCCCCTCTCCCGCTTGCGGGGGAGGGTCAGGGAGGGGGCCCGTCCGCGAGTTCGTGCCGTGGGGCGTGCCCCCTCCCTAGCCCTCCCCCGCAAGCGGGAGAGGGGAAAGAGAAGCGCGCGTCACGTCGCGGCATCCTCGAACTTTCGAGATGTTTGTGTCGGCTTTGCCCGCGTAGCTCAATTTGCGGTTAGCGTTCGCCCTACAGTTCGGGCGTCCCGATGCTATAAGCGTGCGGACGATGCCCGCCCGCCGATCGCAAATGCCTCCCGCCAAAGCCCCGTGTCCTGACGCGTCGGAAAGGGCGCGGCGGGTTTGAGCGCATCCGACTCGTTTTCGGTCCTGCGCTATCCGCCGGTGCTCCTCTTATGGGTGTCGCGGGTCGCGAGCATGATCGGCTTCCAGATGCTGGGCGTCGCGCTCGCCTGGCAGATGTATGCGCTCACGTCGTCGACCTTCGATCTCGGGCTGATCGGCCTGTTCCAGTTCGTACCGGCCGCGCTGCTCGCCGTCGTCGCGGGCCAGGTCGCGGACCGTCACGACCGTTCGCTGGTGCTGCGCCTCGCACAGATCGTCGAAGCCATCGCGGCGCTGATGCTGGTGGTGGCGACGCTGACGGGCGTCATCGCCAAGGAATGGATTCTTGGCGCGGCCTTCATCGTCGGCTCGGCGCGCGCCTTCGAGGGTACCGCGTTCCAGACCGTGCTGCCGGTGATCGTGCCGCAGCGCCACCTGACGCGGGCAATCGCGGCGCTCGCCTCCGCCCAGCAGACCGCGACCATCGCCGGCCCTGCGCTTGGCGGCTTCCTCTATCTCGTCGGCCCGACCTTCGTTTACGCGCTGTGCTGCGCGCTCTTCGTCACCGGCAGCGTGTGCATGGTGTTCGTGCGGACCGAGCACGCGGTGTCCCGGCGCGCACCCGTCACCTTCGCCGCGCTGTTCGCGGGCTTCGGCTACATTCGGCGCAACCCGATCGTGCTCGGCGCGATCTCGCTCGACCTCTTTGCGGTGCTGCTCGGCGGCGCGCTCGCGCTGCTGCCGGCGTTCGCGCGCGACGTCTACGGCACCGGCCCGTGGGGGATGGGGCTGTTGCGCGCGGCCCCCGCGATCGGAGCGCTCGTCATCTCGGTGGTGCTGGCGCGGGCGCCGCTTGCGGGCGGCGTTGGCCGCATCATGTTCGCCTGCGTCACGACCTATGGAGTGATGACCGTCGCGTTCTCGCTGTCGTCCTCGTTCTACCTGTCGATGGGGCTGCTCGCGGTGCTCGGCGCCGCCGACATGGTGAGCGTCGTCATCCGGCAAACATTGGTGCAGGTCGAAACGCCTGATGCCATGCGCGGGCGCGTCAGCGCGGTCAACGCGCTCTTCACCGGCACCGCCAATCAGCTCGGCGATTTTCGTGCCGGCGCGGTCGCGACGGCGTTCGGCACGTCGGCCTCGGTGCTGATCGGCGGCATCAGCACGTTGCTGGTCGTCGCCATCGGCGCGCGGATATTTCCGCCGCTGCTGCGCGTCGACCGGCTGCACAAGGACTGACCGTCCTCGCACCAGCGATCGAGGAATGCGGTGAGCCAGGTGCGGATCGCAAGATCATAGACCGGCCGATCCGCGAAGTGCTCGCTTCGGGGCTTGGCACCCGGCATCGCGAGGCGGTCATGCCCTCGTGTGGTCCACTGGCACATCATGGCGTGAGTGACCTCGGCGTGAAACTGGATGCCATAGGCCGCTGGGCCGTAGCGGAACGCCTGCACCTTGAAGATGTCGCCGGACGCCAGGAGCTCGGCGCCCGCGGGCAGGTCGAAGCCCTCGCGATGCCATTGATAGACGACCGGAGGCCAGGGCTCGATGACCGCGTGACCAGCCGGCGTGACGTGGATCGGGTAGTAGCCGACCTCGGCCTTGCCGTCGGGATGAAATCCGACGCTCGCCCCGAGTTGCCGCGCCAGCATCTGGGCGCCAAGGCAGATGCCGAGAAACGGCTTCTCCTCGGCGAGCGGCACCTTGATCCATTCGATTTCGTCGCGGATATAGGCGTCCGGATCGTTGACGCTCATCGGGCCGCCGAAAATCACGGCGCCCGCATGCCCCCCGAGCGTTTCGGGCAGCTTGTCGCCAAGCCGCGGCCGCCGGATGTCCATCGGTATCCCGCGAGCCGCGAGATGCTGGCCGACCCGGCCCGGCGTCGATTGCTCCTGGTGGAGCACGATCAGGACAGGCCGGCTCATGACGCAGTGAGGTTTGACCCAGGCGGGCTATGCGGCGGGTTTGGCGGAATCATGCACGGTGAATGTCGAAGCGCCGCAGCGCTTTGACAAGCAATTTCCGTGCGCGCCACCTATGACGGCTTCGAAGGGGTCACGCGCTCGGGCCGCGATCGCGCCGCCGCGCGCAGAAACATGCCGCGCGGCATGATGCGGGGCAGCATCGTGATCATGTCGCTCATGGCGTTTCCTTGGGTATTTCCTTGGGCGCTTCCTTGCCGGTGCGCTGCTCGGCGGCGCGGTGACGGAGCGCAATGCGGTCGTTCTGGGAAATCGCCAGGAGATCGCCGACCCGCCACATCACGTTGTCTTCGAATTCGCTGACGTTGCCGTCGACGAAGGCCATCTCCCACAGCATCTCGACCACCTTCAGGCGGCCCTGCTCGTTGAGCGTGCGCATCAGGAGGTGAGTGAAATGATAGAAGTCGACCGCATCGCGGTCGGCGGCCGTCGCAGCCGCGATGAGTTCGTCGGTCAATGCGTCGGTGAGCGAGAATTGCGACTTGAGGAGGTCGCGCAACTTCTGGCGCGCCGTGTCCGAGAGTTCGCCGTCGAGCGTCGCCACATGGACGAGCAGCGCCGCCGCGGCAACCCGATAGTCGTTGGCGTCGAAATGGCTGTCAGGTTTGCCGCCACCGTGCAGTTCGGCGAACAGTTTTTTGATTTCGTCCAGCATGGCCTTCCGCTGCCGTAATGTCCTGACGCATACCTATAGGGAATCGTGCTGCACTGCGAGCCCCTGGGACGAGGTAGGCGGCGCGCGCTCCCCTATCGTATCGCCTTGCGGGCGCGCACGGCATCCTCGAGCAGGAGGAGGTTGTTGTGGATGAACGGGTTGCTGGGGTCCTTCGCCCGGGCCTCGGTGAGGATTTCGCGGGCGCGGCCAAAATCCCCGCGCAGCATGAAGGAATAGCCCTGGTTGTTCAGGATCGCGGGCGTCGGCCCCGCGATCTTGATGAGTTCGGCGTAGGCGCGATCGGCGAGATCCCAGCGGCGCAGCCGGTCGTAGGCGGCGGCGAGGCCAAGCCACGCCTCGGCATCGCGCGGGCCGGATTCGACCGCCTTGCGGAAATACCGCTCCGCAAGTCCATAATTGCCTTGGCGGAAATTTTCCTTGCCGAGGCTCAGGTCATCGTTCGGGTCGCTCGGGCGGTAATTCGTGACCTTGGTCGCTTCCGAGCTGGTTGTCTTAGGGACGGACGCCGTGTTCTCCACCTCGATCGGGCGGAACGGGTTAGGCAGATTAAAAAAACCACCAGTGCTGGTTGTGCCGGTCGAGTTGGTCTGGCAGGCGCTAAGCCATAGGAGGCATCCCGCCAGTACACTGCCGGCTCGCGTTACGCCAACACTCATCTCAGCCCTTGGCGCTACCGCGCGCGATGAATGCACCGCGCCGTCCCGAAGCAGCAGTGGATACCGTGGAACCCTAAAGGTGCTTGGTTAAGGAATTTTAGCGGTTCCGGAGAGGGGCGATGCCGGGCGGGAGGGGTTCAATAGACGCCGAGCTTGATGCGGACGAACACCGGTAGCAGGATGACGACGAACAGCACCGGGAAGACGCACACCATCAGCGGGAACGACAGCTTCGCCGGCAGCGCATAAGCCTTTTCCTCGGCAATCGACAGCCGCTTGTGGCGCATGTCCTCGCTGTAGACCCGCAGCGCATCGGTGATGCTCGAGCCGAGTTCGGCGGATTGCTGGATCAGCGTTGCGAAGGATTTGACCTCGTCGAGGCCGAGGCGGGCAGCGAAGTGCTCCAGCGCCTCGGTGAGGGTGCGGCCGGCACGGATTTCGAGGTTGGTCAAGTGGATGTTGGTCGAGAGCGCCGGGTAAGACGGGCCAAGCTCGCGGCCGACCCGCTCGAGCGCCGCCTCCATCGATAACCCCGCGTCGGCGCATACCACCAAGAGGTCCATGAAATCCGGAAAGCCGATACGATACTCGTCGCGCCGCTGCTTGATGATGCGGTCGAGCGCGAGGCTCGGCACGAGGTAACCGAGGAGGCCGCCGAGGCCGACGATCGCCCAGAACAGCCCGTTGAGCGATTCCGGAAGGAACGGCGCCATCAGGACGACGAGAAACCCGACGCCGATCGCGAGCGCAGCGCGGGCGACGAAAAAGAAACCGACCGCACGGGGATCGAAAAAGCCCGCCTCTACCAGGCGGCGGCGCAGCACCTTCATGTTCGATTCATCGACCGAGCCATAGTGCTTGGTCGTGCGATCGATGAGCCGCTGCACGGCCTTCATGCCGGCGTCGCGGAGCGACTCGCGGCCCTCGCCGGGTTCGGGGGCGGCGCTCGCAATTCCCGCGGTCCGTTTGCGCACGTCGCCGCGCAGGCGCACCGCCGCCATCACTCCGAAGGCGAGGCAGGTCGTCGCGATGAAGACGACCGCGGCCAGCACCAGGCTGGTGTTGTCGTCCAAAATATTGAGGAGGGCGTCCACCGCTCAGATCCTGAAATTGACCAGGCGGTACATGGCGAAATTGCCGAGCAGCATCCAGCAGACCGCTCCGGCGAGGACCATTTTGGTCAGGTCGAACTGCCACACGCTGCCGTAAAAATCGGGCGAGATGAAATGAATGACGAAGAACACGCCGATCGGCAGCGATGACAGCATCAGCGCCGACATGCGCCCTTCTGCTGCGAGCGCCTTGACCTTGCGCCGCATCTTGAACCGCTGGCGGATCACCGCAGACAGGTTCTGGAGGATTTCGCCGAGATTGCCGCCGGTCGTGCCCTGGATCGCGACGGCGGT
The DNA here is from genome assembly GCA_963787675.1 of uncultured Alphaproteobacteria bacterium. Classification (GTDB taxonomy): domain Bacteria; phylum Pseudomonadota; class Alphaproteobacteria; order Rhizobiales; family Xanthobacteraceae; genus JAJPKK01. The sequence continues at coordinate 907,919 of CAWBDV010000007.1, forward strand.
GACGAACAGCGGCAGGTCGTCCTGGCCGACGCGGAAATAGAGATTGCGCATCGCGGTTTCGAGATCCGCGCCGTAGGTGACCTCGTCGGCGACGATGCCGAATTCGCTGCCGATCGGATCGGGCATTTCCCGCGACACCATGCTGACCGCGATCGGCACGGGATGGCCGGCGCGCAGGCTGCGCACGATGATGTCGATCGCGTCGGGAAACTGCAGGCCGAATCGCTTTTGGCGCCGGCCGCGCATCATGCGCAACGCAACGTAGGGGCCGAGCACACACGCGACCACCATCCACACCGCGGCCTCGACGAGGCTGTCGCGCAGGATCACGACCGCCGCAAACACCGCAACGGCGGCGACCAGCGCGACGAGCACGAGCCGCGGCAGGCCGATGGTGAGACCGGATTGCAGGATCAGCCGGTTGAGCGCGGCAACCGGCAGGCGGAAGTCGCCGAACTGGTCGAGCCCGCGCTCCTTGCGCAACTGCACCAGCACGTTGGCGCGGTCCGCGGTGTCAGAGAGGAGCGACAGGCGGCGATTGATGCGCGAGCGGTACGACGTCGACTTGAAGACCAGCAGATACACCGCCTCGGCGAACAGGATCGCCGAGACGGCGGCGAAGCCGTAGATGATGTAGAGATCGTCGATCTCGAACGGCATGGCGCTAGCGGTCCGTCTCGAACGCTGCAATCCCAACCAACGACGTCATGCCCCACGCACGCGGGGCATCCAGTAACCACTGCGCCATCACGTGGAGCCGCGCAGTGCCCACGATGAAATTACGGTGGTTACTGGATCGCCCGGTCAAGCCGGGCGATGACGGCGGTGCGGTATGGTGGTTCACGGGACACATCAGAGCGGATTGTTGGGGTCGAAATAGCTGCCGGGGATGCGGATGCCCTTGGCGGCAAGGTCGGCGAGGAAGCGCGGCCTGATGCCGGTCGCGGCGAAGTGGCCCTGCACGGTGCCGTCTTCCGCGGTGCCAGTGCGCACGAACCGATAGATTTCCTGCATCTGGAGCACCTCGCCTTCCATGCCGGTGATTTCGGCGATGCTCGTCACTTTGCGCTTGCCGTCCGAGAGGCGCTGGAGCTGGACGATGAGCCGGATCGCCGCGGCGATCTGGCCGCGGATGCTGGCGATCGTCATCGGCAGGCCGGCCATGCCGATCATCTGTTCGAGGCGGGAGATGGCCTCGCGGGGATTGTTGGCGTGGATCGTCGCCATCGATCCTTCGTGGCCGGTGTTCATGGCCTGGAGCATGTCGAAGGCTTCCTCGCCGCGGCACTCGCCGAGGATGATGCGTTCCGGCCGCATGCGCAGCGCGTTCTTGATGAGATCGCGCTGTTTGATCTCGCCCTTGCCCTCGATGTTCGGCGGCCGGGTTTCCATCCGCGCGACGTGCGGCTGCTGCAGCTGAAGCTCGGCCGCATCCTCGATGGTGATGAGGCGCTCCTTGTCGGAGATGAACGCCGACAGGGCGTTGAGCATGGTGGTCTTGCCGGAGCCGGTGCCGCCGGAAATCACGGCGCTGACCCGCGATTTGACCGCCGCCGCCAATAGTTCGGCCATGGGCGGGCGCAGCGCGTCGACGTCGACCAGGCGATTGAGGTGCAGCGGCTTCTTGGAAAACTTGCGGATCGAGACCAGCGGGCCGTCGACGGCGACCGGACGGACCGCGACGTTGAAGCGCGATCCGTCGAGCAGGCGCGCGTCGCACAGCGGGTGCATCTCGTCGACCCGCCGCCCGACCGCGGCGACGATCTTGTTGATGATGCGCAGCAGGTGCGCCTCGTCCTTGAAGCGTGCGGGGCTGCGCTCGAGAAGGCCGTGACGCTCCACATAGACGCATTCGTGACCGTTGATGAGGATATCGTTGATGGACGGGTCCTTCAGCATCGGCTCCAGCGGACCGAGTCCGATCATCTCATCAAGGATCTCGTTGACGAAGTCGGACAGCTCCCGCGCATTGAGCGCGAGACGCTCGGTCATGATGTATTGCGACACGAGTTGCAGCACGTGACGGCGCATCTCGTCCTCGGGCAGCTTCTCCAACGCCGAGAGATTGATCTCCTCGATCAGCCGGCGGTGCAGCCGCACCTTGGCGTCGAGGAGCTTGTCGCTCAACAGCGGATTGGAGTTCGCGGCAACCGGCGCCGGCACGGCGTTGATCGCGGCCGCCGCCGCCGCGAGCAGCGCCGGCCCCTCTGGCTGCTTCTCCGGTGGAGGCGGCGACGCGGAGTCCGATGCGGGCGCAGGGGGCGCGGGTGCCTCAGGTGCCTCAGATGCCGCCGAAGCTGGCGCGGGCTCTGCCGGCCGAGACGGTGCGGGCTGAGGAGGTGCAGGCCGAGGAGGAGGCGCGGAGCGGGGCGGGGATGATACCGAAGCGGATGCATCAGCCGCGTGCGCGTTCGCCGGTGGAGCCGGGAGCGCAATCTCAGGCTCCGCTGGTCGCGGCGTCGTCGCGGCGCGATAAAGGCTGAATCGCCCGGCCATGCGCTAGTCTCCGCGACCGCAGCGACGAAGCGATGTGTAGCGTCGCCCTGTGGAGCGTGGCCGCCTAAGGGGTGGGCGCGCAAGGCAACGCAGCAAACCGCGAGGCCATGTTTTTTCTCCACTCGCGCTTCTTTTCCCCTCCCCCGCGCGCGGGGGAGGGCTAGGGAGGGGGCCCGCTCCACGGCACGAACTTGCGGACGGGCCCCCTCCCTGACCCTCCCCCGCGCGCGGGGGAGGGGAAAAGATTGGCAATTCCGGCACGATCGATCGCACTTGCGCGCAACAGCGCCTGGCGAAGGCCGTGTTGTGCGGCGTGCTTAAATGCGCCGCCGCACGCATCGGCATCACCCCGATCGGCATCGCTGCGCTCATTGGGCCCACGACATCTTGAGTTTCTTAGGCGCGGCGGGCGCTTCGCTGTCGGCGCGGCGGGTCGGCAAAACGAGCTTCTTGAGTTCGTGGGTGACTTTGTTGCCGGGTTGAACCTCATCGAGCGGCACGCCGCGATCGATCGCTTCGCGCACCAGGCGATAGCTGTTCGGCACGGTCGCTGCGAGATCGGCGCCGAACGCGGTCTCGACATCGCTGCGCCGCAGCCCCGGTCCGAACATGCGTTGTTCGAAACGATTAACGATGACCTGCGGTTTTGGTCCGTCGGCGAGGCGGTCCTTGATCGCGGCGACGAGTTGCTTCGCGTGCTTCAGCCCCGGCACCGTCAGCTCGCAGACGACGTAAAGCTTGTTCGAGCCGAGCAGCACGCTGTCGGTCCACGCAAACCAGGTGCGAGGCATGTCGATCACCACGTACCGGAACTGCGTGGCGACGAGGTCGAGCAAACTCGCGACCATCTCGGGATCGAAGGTCCGCATATCCGCCGGCCGGTTCGGCGCGGCGATCACCGCGAGGCCGGACGCGTGATAGGTCAGCATGACTTCCAGGAGCTGGCGGTCGAGGCGCTCCGGGCGCGGCTCGATCTCGTTGAGGTCGAGGCGCGGCTCGAGGTCGAGGTAGTCGGCGCAGGTGCCGTGCTGGAAATCGAGGTCGACGAGGCAGGTGGACGGCCGCGCCTTCACGTCGCCGCTGCCCAGGAGGAGCATCGCCGTCTGGATCGCAAGCGTGGTCACGCCGGCGCCGCCGATGGCCGGAAGGTAGGTGAAGATTTCCGCCTCGATCTGATCGGCAGCCTTGGGCGCCTGCACGACCCGCGCGCAGGTGCGAATCAATTCCGTGGGTTGCACCGGCTTGATCAGAAAATCGGCGATCCGCATCTGCATCAGCCGGCGCGCCGTCTCGCGATCGAATGACGGCGTCACCACGACGATCGGCGGCCAGCCGGCGAGCCGCGCCGCCAGCGTTTCGAGCGCCGCCATTTCGGTGACGTCGGCCGGGTCGAGATCGACCACCACGACTGTGACACCGTCGCGGCCGAGCTCCTCCCCGTGCGCCGCCACGGTCCCGTTCACGACCTTGAGGTCGATCTTGCCGCTGGCCGCGAAGGTGTCCTGCACCGCGCGCTCGAACTGGGGGTCCGCGGAAAGCACTTCCACCCGCGTCTGGGCCGCGGACTTGGTACCGGGTTTGAGCATTCGCAAACCTTCGTCGTCGTGCCGTTGAGCCCGCGGGGCGAGCGGCGTCCCTAGTGCGTCGGGACGCCGGCCGGACCCGATGCCGCGCCGCTGTTCTGCTGCGCCTGCTGCTGTTGCTGCTGGTAAGCGCTGCTGGTGCCGTTGCCCTGCGGCGGGATCACCCTGCCGGCGCGATAGCGCGCGATCGCGGCGGCGACCCGCTCGCCGTTCGCCGGTGCGCGACGATTGGCGCTCGCGGGCGGCCACGGATCGATCGTCTGGACAGCGACAGCGGTTGCAACCGCGTTGTCGGCGCCGAACAGCACGGTCTCCCGGCGGTCGTAGTAGATGTCGGAGCAGGACGCGAGGAGCGTACCGAAACCGACGAGCGCAGCGACAACGCGCACGGCCGAGACCTTAGTTGAGCGCCGCATGGGTCTCTCCCTTCGGCAAATCGAGCATGTGACCCATCGGGCCGTATCCGTAGCTCGCCTCGCCACGCTTGTTCTCGCGGCGGGCAACCTCCGGCTTGTTGAACAGGAAGAAGTCGATGTCGTTTGCCGGCAGCGTGTTGTCGAGCGGCGTCTTGATCACGTCGCCGGGACGGCTCGGCTGCACGATGCGCGGTGTCACGATGATGATGAGATCGGTCTCGTTCTTCTGATAGGCCTTGCTGGAGAACAGCGAGCCGAGCACCGGCACGTCGCCGATCCAGGGCAGTTGCTGCTGTCCGGTGGTCAAGTCGTTCTGGAGGAGGCCGGCGAGCACGAAGCTCTGGCCGTCGCGCAGCTCGATGGTGCTCGCGGCGCGGCGCACGGTGAGGGCCGGGACGGTGATGTTGTTGCCCACTGCGACGCTGTTCGACGGATCGAGCTGGCTCACCTCCGGTTCGATCTTGAGATTGATCAGGCCCTTGTGCAGCACGGTCGGAGTGAAGGCGAGGCTCACGCCGTATCGCTTGTAGTCGACCGAGACCTGGCCGAACGAACCGACTACCGGGATCGGATATTCGCCGCCGGCAAGGAAGTTCGCGGTATCGCCCGACAGTGCGACGAGGTTCGGTTCGGCGAGGCTGCGGGCGAGGCCCTTGGTTTCCAACGCATTAACGAGCACGTCGGCCTCGAGCCCCGAGCTCAACAGCTTGCCGACGATGAAGCCGAACGGCGAGGCCGCCGACAGCACGCCCGCGGAAACGAACGGCGAAACGGTGAGCCCTTGGCACGATATGTTGAGGCCGCCGCCGCACGAACCGCCCGGCTGCCCGCCGACCTGGCCGTTGGTGATCGGAAGCTGTCCGGCCGGCGTGCCGTCGCCGACGTTGCCGATGAAGCGGGTGTTGGTGCCGCGGTTGAACATGTTCCACTGCACGCCGAGCTCGCGGCCGGCGCTGCGCGCGGCTTCGACGAAACGCACCTCCAGCATCACCTGTTGGGGCTGGGCGACCTGGACCGAGTTGATGATATCGGGGCCGAACTGGCGCGCGATCGACAGGATGGCATCGAGCGCGACGCCATCGGGCGCCATGCCCGACAGCAGCACGCGGCCGTTGGCGGTCGAGACGCGGATCTTCGCTTGCGGAAAGCGCGACGCGATCTCCGCGGCGAGCTTCGAGGTGTCGTAGGCGACCTCGATGTCGAACACGCCGACGAGCCGCTTGCCCTCGCCGTAAAGCGCGACCCGGGTGGTGCCGATCTTCTTGCCGAGGATCGAGATCGAGCGGTCGGTCAGCGGGTTCACGTCGGCAATCTCGGCATCGCCCACGATCACATCGACGAAGGCCGCGTCGGTGCGCACGTCTTCGGACTTGCCGACCGCGACGTTGATCGCGGCGGTGCGCCGTGGCGTCGTGAGCTGGACAAAGCGCTGCGCTGTCGCCTCGTTAACCGGCAGTGCGGCGGTGGCGACGGCAGCCGTCGCTGTCACGAGGCCGAGTGCCGCGATCCGGCCTAGCAACCGGCGTGCTGCGGTCGTGCGCGACCGGACGCATCCCGGACGCAATTCTTGCGTGCTGCTTTTCATTTTGATCTCCCCAAGTCCCCAGTTCCTGTCCCACTTAATGATTGTCGTGCCGAGACTCCGTGTCGGCGATCGCGCGAATAGAGCGTCCCGTCCGGGGTACGCTGTAGATCGTCTTGTTGGCTGCGCGGACCACCGTAATGGTCGCGAAGTTGGTGGTGTCAGGCTCATCGGTCTTCGAATTGAAGAGATCGGTGAGCGTGATCGGATGCGAATTGACGGGCTCGGTGTCTCCAGCCCTGCGCAGCGCGAGCGACAGCGAGCCGATCTGGCCGGCCAGCGACAGCTTCTGCGCGCCGGCCATGTCGACCTCCAGCGTGACTGCCTTGACGAGCGACGGCTTGTCGGCGCGCTCGTCGGCAAGCTGGTCGACAGCCAGCACCTTGGCATTCTTGAGCACAACGTCGTTCACGGCAGTGCCCTTGTCGATCTGGCGGCTGAGCATGACGTCGACGTGGTCGCCGGGCAGCACGAAGCCCGCGACGCCGTCCACGTCGTTAACCCGGATGGTTGACGCCTTCTTGCCGTCGGTGATCAGCGCCGACAGCGTGGCGCGCTGGCCGGCGCCGGTGATCTTGGCGCTGAGGATCGGCTCATTAATCTCGATCGGCGAAAGCACGATGCGACGACCGCTCGCGAGCACATCGCGGATCGAGCTGAACCCGCCGGCCGGCATCACGTCGCTCGACCACGGCATTTCGCGCAGCGTGCCCGAGGTGAGTTCGGTGCCGAAGCGCAGCGCGCGCGAAGCGACGACAAGCGTGTGCATCGCCGCCGGCGGAGCTTTCTGTGCTTCGATGCTCTTCAGCCGCGCTTCGGCCTGGCGATTGATCCAGGACTGCGCAACGAACACCGCGAGCAGCCCGAACACTGCTGCCACCGCCACCATGATGATCGTGCTGGAACGCACGTGCCGCACCTCGGTTCAAACGATCTTCCGTGATCGCGTGCGGATAGTGGTCGCGACGGAGTATTCAATGTGTGAACCGATTTGAGGACTTCATCCTATGTTGAAGCTTTGCTGAATGGATTGCATTTACAATGCGTTGCGTCGGCGATCTTTACGCGGCGATAACGTTGAGCTTTGTTCACCACTGCTTGCGTTTCTCATGATCTTCCGCGTTTCTCGAATGGTTACTGAAAAAATGCACGCGCGCTTGTGGTGTCATCTTCGTTGAGATGAAGAATTGCTTTTGCGGCCTTCCAAAAAGGTCTGTCGCGTCGCGCACGCTGCCGTCGCGCGCGCCGCATCGATGCGGCATCACTATCGCGATCAATGTCATTGCCGCGGGACTGGTCCGACCGGAGCGCCACTCCAGCGCATCACAACACGTGCCTATATTGACGTGATCGGGACGACGGGAGCGATTTATGGGCCAGCTGGTTGACGGAGTGTGGACGGAGAAGATCGAGCGGACAGTCGATGGCCGCTTCGTGCGGCCGCAGACGCGCTTTCGCAACTGGGTGACGCCGGACGGCGTCGCGGGAGCTTCGGGAGCGGGTGGCTTCGCCGCGGCGTCCGGCCGTTATCATCTCTATGTCTCGCTGGCCTGTCCGTGGGCGCACCGCACGCTCATCTTCCGCAAGCTCAAGAAGCTGGAAGCAGCAATCTCGGTGTCGATCGTCGAGCCGCTAATGCTGGCTGATGGTTGGGTGTTCGGCCCGAAGGGCGGCGCCACCGCGGACACAGTCAACGGCAAAGCGAAGCTCGCCGATATCTATCTTGCTGCCGACCCGAAATTTACCGGCCGCGTCACAGTACCCGTGCTGTGGGACAAGGAGCGGCGCACCATCGTCAACAACGAGTCGTCAGAAATCATTCGCATGTTCAATTCGGCGTTCGACGCCTTCACCGACGTGCGCACCGACTACTATCCGGCGCCGCTGCGCGCCGACATCGATCGCATCAACGAGCGGATCTACAAGAGCGTGAACAACGGCGTCTACCGTACCGGCTTCGCGACCACGCAAGCGGCCTACGAAGAAGCGTTCCTTGAGTTGTTCGCGACACTCGACGATCTCGAGGCGCAACTTGGCCGCCACCGTTACCTCGTGGGCGCGCAGCAGACCGAGGCGGACTGGCGGCTGTTCACGACGCTGGTGCGCTTCGATGCGGTCTATGTCGGCCACTTCAAGTGCAACCTGCGCCGCATCGACGACTATCAGAACCTGTCGAACTATCTGCGCGATCTCTACCAGACGCCCGGTGTCGCCGAGACCGTCGATATCGACCACATCAAGCGCCACTATTACGGCAGCCACCGCCACATCAACCCGTTCGGCATCGTGCCGCTCGGGCCGGCGCTCGATTTCACCGCCCCCCACGACCGCGCCCGCTTCGGGTAGGAATTCGCGTGCCTGTCACCACTTCGGTGAGATGGGCGCGCCGTGCACCTCGGCGATGCGGGCGCGCACCGATGCGACGGTGTCGCCCGGCAAGGCGTCGAGCGCGAAGAAGCCGTGGGCCATGATCTCGCGATCCGGCACCGGGGGTGATGGCTGGCGAAAGTTTCGCACCACGTAAAGCGCCACATGATCGCGCTGCGAGACCGCGCCATTGAAAAAGAGTCCGTGCAGCACCGGCTCATCGAGAAGCTCGATGTTGCCCTCTTCCTTGAGTTCGCGCGCGAGAGCTTCTAGCGCAGTCTCTCCCGGCTCGACGCCGCCGCCGGGAAAATGCCAGCCGCGCGCGTAGGTGTGCTTGACGAGGAAGATGCGGCCGTCGCTGTCAACGACGAGCGCGCGCACGCCGAGCGTGAGGCCACGCGACATGCGCCAATAGAGATGCAGGCCGCGACGCACGGTGAGCGACCAGAGGCGCAACAGCCTATCCATGGAATGCAACATTCCGTTGAAAAGCGCCGCAGGATTTGCGGCGCGAGCATGGCTGCTGATCGTAAATGGATTTTGTCCGTCGTGGCAGGCTGCTGTATCTCACCAACGAAGTTCTGCTGAACGATTCTCTGACCGTTGGGCCGGCCGACATCCTTCCCGGCCTATACGGATTCCGATTGAACATTTTTTGCGTCCGGTTTCGGACACGGTCCTGGCGATCCCCACAACGCTGGGGCTGTTGCGGCGTCCCCGGCCTCGCCGGGGACGCCGTCTCTTTATGTCCACGATGCTACACGCGGTACGTTCCGCGTGGCTGCTCGTCACCTTATATTGGTTCCAAACTTAGGGAACCGGATCATGAAGCGCTTCGCCGATCTCAGCGAACGGGAAGTCCTTGCCCTGTCCATCAGCAATGAGGACGAGGACTGCCGCATCTATCAGAGCTTTGCCGAGGGTTTGCGCGAGAACTATCCGGACTCGGCCAAGGTGTTCGAGGAGATGGCGCAGGAGGAGGTGCACCATCGCAGCCTGCTCTACGATCTCTACCGCAAGAAGTTCGGCGACTTCATGCCGCTCATCCGCAAGCAGGATGTGCGCGGCTTCATCCAGCACAAGCCGCTGTGGCTCGTACGCCCGCTCGGACTCGATGAGGTTCGCAAGTACGCCGCCACCATGGAGTATGAGACCGCGCGCTTCTATCGCAAGGCGGCCGAACAGGCGACCGACGCTTCGGTCCGGCAACTGCTCACGACGCTTGCCGAGGATGAGGACAAGCACGAGGACCTCGCCGAAAGGCTTGGCGAGCGCCTCCTCACCCCTGACAAGCGCAAACGCGAGGACGAGACCGCGCGGCGCATGTTCTTGCTGCAATATGTGCAGCCCGGCCTTGCCGGCTTGATGGATGGGTCGGTGTCGACGCTTGCGCCGTTGTTCGCAGCGGCGTTCGCGACTCGTAACACGTGGGCGACCTTCCTTGTCGGTCTCGCCGCGTCGGTCGGCGCCGGCATTTCCATGGCATTCGCCGAGGCGCTGTCGGATGATGGTTCGCTGACCGGGCGTGGCTCGCCGATACTGCGCGGGGTGACCTGCGGCTTCATGACGTTCCTCGGTGGCATCGGCCACGCGCTGCCCTATCTGATCCCGCACTTCTTCACCGCGACGGTGGTGTCGTTCATCGTGGTGGCGATCGAGCTTGCCGCGATTTCCTTCATCCGCCACCGCTACATGGATACGCCCTTCCTCGCCGCGACCTTCCAGGTCGTGGTCGGCGGGGTCCTCGTCTTCCTCTCCGGCATCCTGATCGGAAGCTCATGATGTCCTCCATCGGAGGCGAACGGACCGCCGAAGGATTATCGTGATGTTCGTGCTGGCGCATCTCTCCGATCCGCATCTCGGCCCGTTGCCGCGGGCGCGCATCGGCGAGCTCGCGTCGAAGCGGCTGCTCGGCTATCTCAACTGGCGGCGTGGCCGCAGCGCCGTTCACCGCGCCGAAGTGCTCGACGCCATCCTCAGCGATCTGCGTGCGGCGAAGCCCGACCACATCGCAGTGACGGGCGATCTCGTCAACATCGCGCTGCCGGCCGAATTCGAGCGGGCACGCCTTTGGCTCGAGCGTCTCGGCACACCGTCCGATGTCAGCCTGGTGCCCGGAAACCACGACGCCTATGTCACCGCCGCAGCGCTGCATCGCGACCGCCATTGGGCGCCTTACATGTCAGGCGACGACGGAGTTGCCACGTTTCCGTACGTGCGTCGACGCGGGCCCACAGCACTTGTCGGTCTCTCGACGGCGGTTGCAACCGCGCCCTTCCTCGCGACCGGCCGGCTCGGCGCTGCGCAAATCGAAAGGGCCCGCGCTCTGCTCGCCGAACTCGGCGCGGCACGGCTGTTTCGCATCGTGATGATCCACCACCCGCCGCTTGCGTCATCCCGCCACAAGCGGCTCGTCGATGCCGCCGATCTCTGCCGTGCGATTGCGACCGCGGGCGCCGAACTCATGATTCATGGCCACGACCACGTCCATTCCCGCGCCGTCATCGCCGGTCCGAACGGGACCGAGGTTCCGGTGATCGGCGTGCCGTCCGCATCCGCCGCGTTCGGCGGAGGACACCACGGCGGCGGCTATAATCTTTACCGGATCGATGGCGCGCCCGGCGCTTGGGACTGCACGGTGGTGTCGCGCGGGCTGACCGCGCGAGACCAGGTCGGGGAACTCGCCCGCTTCGAACTCGCCGGCTCAACGTCCGAGTAATGCTGCGATCCACGCGGCGATCAGGAGCCCCGCGGCGCCGCACAGCAGGCCGAGAGCGAAAATCAGAATGCCGCGCCGCCGTGCGCGCCCTGCCGGCCGCAGTCCGAGGCGCGAGCCGTAGGGCGACGTCGCGCTCCCATTTGTTAGCGCAGCATCGCCGGCAAGCGCGCGCTCGCGCTCGATGAGCCGGCGCGCCGCGTAGCGAGTGATCGCCTCGACGATGTCGCGGCTTGCGGCGGATTCCGCGAGGACCCGGCGGCCGAACCGGGTGTCCTGGACAAAGCGATACTCGCGCTTGTCGCGACCCATCTCCACATGCGCGACGGCGTCGAGCCACAGGCGCGGCGTGTCGCCGCGCGAGATGCCGCGATCGAACAGCTCGACCCCATCGGGAATCTCGGCGAACACCGGTTCGATCTCGTCGTTGAGCAATTCGAGTCGGGCGATCTCGGCGTCGCGCAGGTCGACGACAACGTCGGTGCGCTCGGCCGCCGCGATGCGCGCCTCGCGCAAGGCGTCGCGCAGCGGCCCCTCGGGCTTGCGCGGCTCCGGCGCTTTATTCTTGCGACGTCCCCACATCTTTACTCACGCACGCTCCGCCGCGCGTCGGCGACAACTGACTATTTGCCGAGATAGCGCGCCGCCCAGGAAAGCCCGTCCTCGGTCCGTCGGCGCGGCTTATATTCGCAACTGACATATCCCGCATAATTGCTGCGGTCGAGCATGGCGAGAATCGCCGGATAGTTGACTTCCCCTTCGTCGGGTTCGGCGCGCGACGGCACCGCGGCGATCTGCACATGCCCGATCAGCGGCAAATGGCGCTCGAACCGGGTCATCAGATCGCCGCCCTCGATCTGGACATGATAGAAATCGAACTGGATGCGGACGTTGGGACGGCCGATGCGCGCGATCAATTCGGCCGCGTGCTCCGGGCGCTGGATCAGGTAGTTGGGCCGGTCGCGCTGATTCAGCGGCTCGACGAGGAGCGTTAGGCGCTTCTCGGCCGCGAGATCGGCCGCCCGTGTCATGTTGGCGACGAAGGTCGTCTCGCCTGCCGTCCGCTGCTCCGGCGGCACGATGCCGGCCATGCAGTGGATCGTGGCGGCGCCGATCGCCGTCGCATAGTCGAACGCCTGGCGAAACGCGGAGTCGAATTCGGCTTCACGCCCCGGCACACCCGCAAGTCCGGGCGCGCCGCCGGCGACAAGCGGCGTGTTGATGCCCAGCATCGTGAGGCCATTCCGTTCGATCTCGCGCCGCGCATCCGCAGGCGGCTGGTCATAGGGAAATAGCAGTTCGACGGCCTTGAAGCCGGCGCCGGCTGCGGCCGCGAACCGTTCGATCGGCGGCCGCTCCGCAAACAGGTAACCGAGATTGGCGGCAAGTCTGGGCATGAAAGCCTCAGGGGAAGCAGGACCTAGGTGGGCCCTGAAGCGGATAAGCGTACCCAATCAGCGTGGCCTCATCGAGGTGCGACATGTTGGGCGATCTCCCATCATTCTGCCCACTTCATAAGTGGGACCATTTTTTGTTGACGCAAACTCGTTGTGCTGTTCTCATTCCGTGGCCCGAAAAAATTAAGGCAAGCGGGTCAGTACGAGGAAACGTGGCATGACTGCCCTGGAATTGCTCGCCGAGATCACCGACTATTGCCGCCATGCGGGGCTTGCGGAATCGACTTTCGGCCGCCGCGCCGTGAATGATGGCAAGCTCGCCAACAGGCTCCGTAACGGCGGGCGAATCACCACCGAGACGGTGGATCGCATTCATGCCTTCATGAGTGCAAATCCGGCCGCCGGAACGGTCGGTACCCACATTCCTCACGTTACGGTGGGGGCAGCAAAGACCGTTCCTAACGGAGCGCCGGCTGCTGCGCCGCTGGTACCATCGCCGTCGGTCGCTGCGCGCGTTGTCCCGGCCGAAGGAGGCAGCTCCGACCCGCAGCGTAACTTCCGGTTCTTCGACAACCGACAGAAATACCTGCTGTTCGTGAATACCTGCAGCGAAAAGTGGGTGGTGGCCCATCGCGTTGGGCAGGAACTCACAAATATCCATCCTCGCCCACCGGCGGTGAGGGTATTCGATGCCGGCGTCGGCGACGGCAGCGTGCTGACCCGGGTCATGCGCTCGATGCATGATCGCTTCCCGGCGATGCCGTTCTACATCGCGGGCAAGGAAATCAGCCTCGAGGACGTCCGCCTGACCTTGCAGAAGGTCGCCGACCGCTTTGTCGAGCACCCGGCGACGGTGCTGGTGCTGACGAACCTCGCCTATGCCGACGCGCCCTGGCTGCATGTGAAGTCGGTCAACGCGGCCTCAAGTCTCGTCTGGCACGAGGTCGGGCTCGTCGGCACTACGGCTCATAAGTTCGAGCAGCAGATCATCGATCTCGAGCCCTTCCTCGCCGAGAACTGGAAGGCCGGCGTCAGCCCCAAGACCGGCAACCCGATCTATGAACGGCCGGTGGTGCTCGTGATCTATCGCGCCGACCACCGCTTCCTGCTTGATCCGATTCTGCCGCGCCCCGGCGGCACCTTGGCTGATTATGACCTCGTGATCGCCTCGCAGCCCTATCGCGCCCGCTCATCGCTCGAATTCAAGACCAGGCGGGTCATTGCGCCGCTCGCGCGCGCACTCGGTCCGGGCGGGCGCCTCATCGCGATCCACTCCCACGGCGGCGATCCGGGCCTTGAAATCGTGCAGCGCCTGTGGCCGGGCGACAACCCGTTCATTCATGACCGGCACCAGATCATGAAGGCGGCAAAGCACGAGCTTGGCCCCGCCGGCCGCGAGCTCAACTTCAACGTCAATGCCGACGGCCGTGCGCTGTTTCGCTACGACATGCACACGCTGCCCTCCGAAGTGTCGGAATCGATCGGCACCTCGACGCTGTTCGCGGCCTGGAATGCCGCGATCTACGTCGCCCAGGTCGAGGACGATCGCCTTGCTGACGTCGTGAACAGCGGCGAGTATCTTGATGCGACCCGCGACGTGCTGCGCCGCCATGGCGGCCTGTGGTTTCTCGACGAGTCCTACGTCATCTCGCGCCGTCGCGCCTGACCAGGAGGCGCCCATGATCGCCGCGCCGGTCGCCATGTCGTCGCCCGCCGACACGTGTCAGCGCATCGCGGCGTTCGCAGCGCGCGCGTCGTTCGAGGCGACGCGGCTCGCAAAGGACGACATCGCGGCGCTGCAGGCAGGCATCGCCCCCGGTACGCCGATCTATGTCAGCGCCGTCCCTGCGCGACCGCTCGCCGAGCAGATCCAGACCGCAACAGATATCGCAGCGGCAGGCTACGAGGTCGTTCCGCACATCGCAGCGCGCGGCTTTGCGAGCGCCGCCGAACTCGATGCGCATTTCAAGCGGCTCTCATCCGCTGCCAAGGTGCGGCGCGTGCTCGTCATCGGCGGTGATCGCACCGCTGCCGCAGGGCCGTACCATGCGGCGATCGAGGTGATCGAGAGCGGTCTCCTTCAGGCGCACGGCATCGTCGAGGTCGGCGTTGCCGGCTATCCGGAGGGCCATCCGCGCCTCGCGCCGACCGAAGTCGACCGCGCACTCGCGGCCAAAGTGGAGACCGTAGCCGCGATGGGCCTTGCGCTCCACATCGTGACCCAGTTCAGTTTTTCGGCAACTGCGATCCTCGCCTCGATCATGCGGCTGCGCGATCTCGGCATCGATAACCCGGTACGCATCGGGCTTGCCGGGCCGGCGACGCTTGCCGGCCTGATGCGCTACGCGCGCCTCTGCGGTGTGACCGCGTCAGTGCAAAACCTCGCGCGTCACGCCGGCCTCGCCCGCCACGTCTTCGGCATGATCGCGCCGGACATGCTGCTGCGCCCGCTTGCCGAAGCCGCGGCGCCGCTCGGCGACGTGTCGCCGCACATCTATTCCTTCGGCGGGCTCGCGACCGCGGCGCGCTGGACCGCCGCGGTCGCCGCCGGCCACATCGCCCTCGACCGCGCCGACGGCTTTACGGTCGAGCCGCGGTGAGGAAATCTTGTAGGGTTGGATCAGATTTCCGGTCGCAGATGAATTAACATAGTGGGGCGGCTTAACGCCTCATGCCTGCCATCTCAGTATTCTTCGGCATCGTCGTCCGGATGTTCTTCTCCGATCATCCGCCGCCGCATTTCCACGTTGCGTATCAACGCCACCGGGCTGTCGTCGCCATTCAATCCGGTGCTATTATTGGCGGCGCGCTGCCGCCGGCGGTACATCGTCTCGTGCGCGAATGGGCGCGGCGGCACCGAGCGGAGTTGATGGACAATTGGGAACGGGCACGTGAGCGGCGTCCGTTGCAACGCATACCTGGAGCCGATATCGAGTGAATTCACAAAAGCAAATGTTCGATCTTGTTGATGTGGTGCGCGTCGAACCGCAAGGCGATTATCGATTGGCGCTGGTTTTCTCCGACGGTACAGAGGGGGAGCGTGATTTCTCCGACATGATCGCGGAAGGCGGCGAAATGGTCGAGCCGCTGCGCGATCTCACATTTTTTGCGCGTGTGTTTCTCGACGACGGCATTTTGACGTGGCCGAATGGATTCGACCTTGATTCAATCGCGCTACATATGGAGATGAAGGAGCGAGGCCTGTTGCACCGATCCGCTGCGTAGGTGGAAGCTGTTTAGGTCGAAAAAACGTCGCACTTTTAGCGGCCGTCGCAATGAATCCTTAGCCATCCGGGCGGAAGACACGACCTTAAGCGCAGGCATTAGCTTCGTGGTGAGGGTGGGGGTGCTGGAATAGGCGCGTTCACAATCGCGATCTGTCCATGCGCCCGATCCTGTTCTTTGCCGCCATTGTCGTCGTTATCGCGGCCATCGCGCCGCGCTATCTGCCGCGCCCGGAGGCTGCCGCGGATGCGGCGGTTGCGCAGGCGCAGGCGCCATCGCAGCCGCAGCGATCCGCGGGCGCCCGGTCGTTCTCGATCTCGCGGGGATCGAACGGCCATTTCCAGACCGAGGCAGTGATGGATGGCCGGCGGATCGATGTGCTTGTCGACACCGGCGCGTCGCTCATCACGTTGCGCGAAGGTGATGCGGCGCGGCTCGGCATCCATCCGGCGCGGCGCGACTACACGATGCGGATGAACACGGCGAACGGCGTCGTCATGGCGGCGCCGATCGAGCTTAATCGTGTCGAGGTCGGCGACCTCACCGTGCGCAACGTTGCCGGCTTGGTGCTGCCCGACGACGTGCTGTCGCAAAATCTCCTCGGCATGTCCTTCCTCTCCCGCGTGCACTGGCAATACGAAGGCAGCCGCCTCGTCCTCGAGCAGTAGCCGCCCGGACACCAAACCCTGCGTAGCCCGGATGAGCGTAGCGAAATCCGGGGCCGGAACGCGTCGCCGAAGACCGGATGCGATCGCTGCAATGGCTGGCCCCGGATTTCGCTGCGCTCATCCGGGCCACAATTGCGCTCCGGCTCCGAATCATTTTCAAAAACGCTGCAACTTTTCGGCACCATGGGGTATGTCCTGTGCGGCGCATCCCATGCCCCGAGGTCTACATGTTTCCGACGCCGAAGCCTGCCTTGTCGCCCAACACGTACGCCTACGAATCCGAGCCGATGGTCAAGGCGACGGGGTTTCGCGAATACGACGCGCGCTGGCTGTTCGAGAAAGAAATCAACCTCATGGGCGTGCAGGCGCTGGGCATCGGCCTCGGCACCTTGATCCGACGCATGGGCGTCAAGCCGGAGATCGTCACCGGCCACGATTTCCGCGGCTACTCCGCGTCAATCAAGTACGCCCTGATCTCCGGCATGCTCGCGGCCGGATGCAAGGTGCATGACATCGGTCTCGCGCTCACGCCGATGGCCTATTTCGCGCAGTTCGCTCTCGACGTGCCGTGTGTCGCCATGGTGACCGCCTCCCACAACGACAACGGCTGGACCGGCGTGAAGATGGGCGCGAACCGCCCGCTCACCTTCGGCCCCGACGAGATGACCGCCCTCAAGGAAATCGTGCTGGGCGCGAAGTTCGATCTCATGGGCGGCGGCTCCTACCAGTTCGTCGAGAATTTCCCGGCCCGTTACATCGCCGACCTGACCAATCGTCCAAAGCTCAAGCGCCGGCCCAAGGTGATCGCAGCCTGCGGCAACGGCACCGCGGGCGCGTTTGCGCCGCGCGTCCTCGAAGCGATCGGCTGCGAGGTGGTGCCGCTCGACTGCAATCTCGATTACACCTTCCCGCGCTACAACCCGAACCCCGAAGACCTCGAGATGCTGCACGCGATCCGCGACGCCGTGCTGGCGAACCGTGCCGACGTCGGGCTCGGCTTCGACGGCGATGGCGATCGCTGCGGTGTCGTCGACGACACCGGCGAGGAGATCTTCGCCGACAAGGTCGGCGTCATGCTGGCGCGCGACATGTCGAGCTTGCATCCGGGCGCGACCTTCGTCGTCGATGTGAAGTCGACAGGCCTCTTCGTCACCGACCCGGTGCTCAGGAAGAACGGTGTCGTTGCCGACTACTGGAAGACCGGCCACTCCTACATGAAGCGCCGCACTCACGAGATCGGCGCGCTGGCGGGCTTCGAGAAATCCGGCCACTTCTTCTTCAACATGCCATATGGCCGCGGCTATGACGATGGTCTCATTTCGGCGCTCGCGATCTGCGACATGCTCGATCGCAACCCCGACAAGAAAATGTCGGACCTCAAGAACGCGCTGCCCAAGACGTGGCAGTCGCCGACCATGTCGCCTCACTGCGCCGACGAAACGAAATACGGCGTTGTCGATCAGGTGGTGAAGCACTTCGAAGATGCCAAGGCGAAGGGCGAGCCGGTCGCCGGCCAGCCGATCCGCGATCTCGTCACGGTCAATGGCGTGCGCGTCACCGTGGCCGACGGCACCTGGGGCCTCGTGCGCGCCTCCTCCAACAAGCCGGAGCTCGTGGTGGTGGTCGAAAGCCCGGTTTCGGATGCGCGCATGCGCGATATGTTCAAGGCCGTCGATGCGGTGCTGCGCACCCACAACGAAGTCGGGGCGTACAATCAGACGCTCCCGTAGACTCGCGGCTCGTAGGGTGCCAAGGCGAAGCGTGCGCACCGTTCCGCCGCGAATGTGCGCACGGCGGAACCGAGTCTGCACAAAAAATTCGCTGCGCCCTGGCCGCCTTTGCGCGCCCTGCGATTCCCCGGCTCGGCGCCATGCGCGAATCGCCGCCGCGCGCTTGTCAATGTCTTACATTGTTAAGTTTTTCCGTTTATTTATGATTCGTCGTCAACAACCTGAAAGGAGGTGATCCAGTGTCTCATTGTCTATCGCCGAGGTCGCCGGCAACCGTGAGCTGGATCTTCGCCTTTACCGAGGTCCAGGCCGCGTGACATCACGCGTCACGGTCCGCTTGCCGGACCACGGCTCGACAATGGAAGGGCTGCCCGTCAGGGCGGCCCTTCTTGTTTATTGAGCCCACGTCGGCGCGGCGTAGGGCCGCCGCGCAACGAACAAGTCGACGGGGCAAAAGGCCTGCTATAAGCCGGCGGCATGAATTCCGCCCACGCGTCGATGTGCGCCTAGCCATGGCGGCCCCGCTCATCCAACTTGCCGGCATCACGCTGAGTTTCGGTGGAACGCCGCTGCTCAACGGCGTTGATCTCGTCGTCAACGCCGGGGAGCGCATGTGCCTCGTCGGCCGCAACGGATCGGGCAAATCGACGCTCTTGAAGATTGCCGCGGCCCTCGCCGAGCCGGATGGCGGAACCTGTTTCGTCGATCCCGGCGCGACGTTGCGCTACCTGCCGCAGGAACCGGACCTGTTGGGCTTCGCGACGACGGCGGACTATGTTGAAGCCGGCCTCGGGCCGGCCGACGATCGCCATGTCGCGCGGCAGCTCCTGGAAGCGCTCGGCCTCACCGGCGACGAAAACCCGGCGACGCTTTCGGGCGGCGAGGCGCGCCGCGCCGCCATCGCCCGCGCGCTGGCGCCGTCGCCCGATATCCTGCTGCTCGACGAGCCCACCAATCACCTCGACCTGCCGGCGATCGAGTGGCTGGAGCGCGAGCTCGGCGCCCGCGACGCCGCGCTCGTCATCATTAGCCACGACCGGCGCTTCCTCACCAACCTCTCCCGCGTCACGGTCTGGCTCGACCGCGGCAAGGCGCGCCGCATCGAGCGCGGATTTGGCAGCTTCGAAGGCTGGCGCGACGACATCCTCGCCGAAGAGGAGCGCGACCGCCAAAAGCTCGGCCGCAAGATCGAGGCCGAGGAACACTGGATGCGCTACGGCGTCACCGCGCGGCGTAAGCGCAACATGCGCCGCGTCGCCGCGCTCCAAGCGCTGCGACGGGAGCGCCGCGAATCGCGCCGCGCCGCCGGCAAGGTCGTCATGGCGGCAGCCGAGGCAGAGCGCTCCGGCGTTTTGGTGATCGAGGCGAAAGGCATCTCGAAAGGCTACGACGGCAAACCGATCGTTGCGGATTTTTCGACCCGCATCGAGCGCGGCGATCGCATCGGGATCGTCGGTCCGAACGGCACCGGCAAGACCACGCTCGCGAATCTCCTCACCGGCGTTCTTGCGCCGGACAGCGGCACGCTGCGGCTTGGCGCCAACCTGCAAATGGTGACGCTCGATCAGCGCCGCGAGAGCCTCGATCCGAACATGACCGTGAGCGAGGCGCTCACCGGTGGGCGAGGCGACACGGTTTTCATCGGCGGGGCGACCAAGCATGTGGTCGGCTACATGCGCGATTTCCTGTTCGAGCCCGAGCAGGCGCGCACGCCGCTGCGCGTACTCTCGGGCGGCGAGCGCGGCCGCTTGATGCTGGCGCGCGCGCTCGCGCAACCGTCGAACATGCTCGTGCTCGACGAGCCCACCAACGATCTCGATCTCGAGACGCTCGATATGCTGGAGGAGATGATCGGCGACTACGGCGGCACCGTGCTCCTCATCAGCCACGACCGCGACTTCCTCGATCGCGTGGTCGAGAGCGTGATCGTGCCGGAGGGCAACGGCAAATGGATCGAGTATGCCGGCGGCTACACCGACATGCTGGCGCAGCCCGGCGCGGACATCGCCGGCAAGGAGGTCACCAAGGAAGCCGCGAAGCCGAGTTTCAAGCCAACGGCGCTTGAAAAGCCGGCCCGCGCGGCGGCGCCGGCGGCGAAGCGCAAGCTGAGCTTCAACGAAAAGCATGCGCTCGAAACGTTGCCCGACCGCATCGCCGCGCTCACGCTCGAGATCGGGCGTCTGCAGAAAATCATGGAGGACCCGGCGCTCTACGCCCGCGACCGCGCGACCTTTGATCGAACGTCGGCGGCGTTGACCGTAGCGCAAGGGGAACTTGCGGCCGCCGAGGACCGCTGGCTCGAACTCGAAATGCTGCGGGAGACGATCGAGCGCGCGTAAGCGCGCGCGCGTGTGAGGGCTCCGAATGCTTCGTCACTTTCGACGTCATGCTCCGCGAAAGCGGAGCATCCAGTAACCCCCAGACAATGGAGGGAAACTGACCGTGCCAAAAGCAAACTCCGATGGCTACTGGATCGCCCGGTCAAGCCGGGCGATGACGGGATAGCATCATGCGTTGGAAACAGATGACTTGATGCGACCGAGTGATGGCGTCACAAAATGTTCGCCCCATGCGCCGATCGCGCAAAAGAAGCGGCCCATGCCGAAACGGAAACATTTCCGTTCGGTGGGGCCGTTCAGTTTGATTTTCGGGAGGAAAGCCAAGACTGACGCACCTGCAACACTATTGCTGATTGCAGCGGCAAAATCTTGGGCAATCGTATCGTGACAAAAATTGTTCACAACAAATCGATGCGTGTGGTTCCACGGCGACGTCATCAAAGACGCGATTTCGGTGCGGTTCCAACGAATGACTTTCGTGGCATGCGCAAAATCGCGCGAAATTCGCCCGCAATCTCTTCAGCGGTATGAAAATGCTATAAGCGAGACGCAAACGACGCCGCGTCAGGCGCGCCAATCACAGTAAGCAAGGAGCGACCGTGATCGATCTCTACACCTGGACCACGCCGAATGGCCGCAAGGCTTCCATCGCGCTCGAAGAGATGGGCCTGCCGTACGAGACGCATGCGGTCGACATCAGCAAGGACGAGCAATTCAAGCCCGAGTTTCTCAAGATCAGTCCGAACAACCGCATTCCGGCAATCGTCGATCGCGACAATGGTTTCAGCCTGATGGAGTCGGGCGCGATCCTGATGTACCTCGCCGAGAAGTCCGGCAAGCTTCTGCCGACCGACAAGCTCAAGCGTTATCGCGTCATCGAGTGGCTGATGTGGCAGATGGGCGGCCCCGGCCCGATGCTCGGCCAGGTCCACCACTTCGTGAAATACAACAAGGGCAAGGCGCCGTACGCCGAGGAGCGTTATCTCAAGGAGGCGCAGCGCCTCTACGGCGTGCTCGACCGCCGTCTCGCCGACCACGAGTTCGTGGCTGACGACTATTCGATCGCCGACATCGCGATCTGGCCCTGGATCTCACGCTACGAGTGGCAGACCATGACCTCAACAATTTCCCCAACGTGAAGCGCTGGTATGTCGCGATTGCCAATCGCCCGGCCGTGCGCAAAGGCTACGACGTCCCGAAAAAGGTCCAGGACATCCCGATGCCGTAAGAGGACAGTAGCCCGGATGAAGCAGCCGCGCTCGCGGCCGCGTAATCCGGGGCCGACCTCTCCGAATTCGCGGCGGCGCTCCGGATTACGGGACCGCACGCGGTCCCTCCATCCGGGCTACGCGACTTCAAACCCTGCCGCTTCCCAGGTGGGCCGCGCGGCGGGCGCGGTCAGCGTGGCGATGAAGGCGCGCGCCGCATCGGGCGACTGCGAGGCCGCCGAAACGCCAGCGGCGTAGGCGGTGGCGTGGCCAAACGGCGGCGGCAACGGCCCGAGAATGCGGGCGCCTTTGCCTTGTTTGAGTTCGGGAATGAAGGTCAGCGCGAGATCGGCCTCGCCGCGTCCGACGCAATCGGCCGCCGCGACGCCGCTCTTCTGGCGCACGGTCTTGGCGGCGATCACATCGGCAAGGCCGATGCGCGCAAAGAGATCGCGCAGATAGATGCCGGCGGAGCCGCCGACCGCCGGATCGCTGAGCGCGATTGTGCGTGCGGCTTTCAGCGCCGCCGTAAAACTCTCCGCGGTGGCGATGTCGGGGGCGGGCGCACCGTCGCGGATCACGACGCCGATTGGCGCGCGCGCGACATCGGCGCGGCTGCCGTCTACAAGTGCACCCGACTTCGCCAATGCATCGAGTGCGGGTGCGGCAAGGATCAGCACGTCGGCAGTCTCGCCCGCCGCGAGGCGCGCCGAGAGCGCGCCCATCGGCTCGAACACGATATCCGCCGTCGCGCCGCCCGCATCCGCAAACGCGCGTGCGAGCGCGGTCACCGCCACATGCATGGACCGCGCGCAGAAGACCTTCAGCATCAATGCTTCACGTATTTCATCACGCGCTTCGGGCCGACCTCGGCGCCGAAGATCTCGCCCTTGGCGTCGGCCGTGACGCCTTCGGCGGCGCTTGTCGTCTTGGCGTTCTCGTCGGGATCGGGAATGAAATACATCACCGTGCCGTCCTTGGCGTTGCCGACCCGCATGCCGCGCTTCCAGTCGGCGTGATTCTTGGCGACCGATCCGGATTCGGAGTCGGCCACGTAGATCACGTCGTTCTTGTCGATGTAGACGCCGCTTGGCCGGCTGAACTGCGCCCATTGGGCGATGAAGTTGCCGTCCCGGTCGAAGATCTGGATGCGATTGTTGCCGCGGTCGCCGACGAAGAGCCGGCCCTGCGTATCCATCGCGAGCGTATGCGGTCCATCGAACTCGCCAGGGCCTGAGCCTTTGTGGCCCCAGGTCTTGATGAACTTGCCAGTCTTGTCGAACTTTACAATGCGGGCGTTGGTGTTGCCGCCGTGGCCGTCGGCAACGAAGATGTCGCCGTTGGGCGCGACCTGAACCGCGGACGGCGCATTGAACTCATCGTTGCCCGTGCCGGCGACACCGGTCTTGCCGAGCACCATCAGCACCTTGCCTTCGGGGCTGAACTTGAAGACTTGGTGGCCCATGCCGTCCTTGCCGACACCGTCGGTCACCCACACGTTGCCGTCGGGGTCGACGGAGAGGCCATGGGGCAGCACGAACATGCCGGCGCCGAACGACTTCACCAGATTGCCGTTCTCGTCGAATTTGAGAACCGGATCGAGCTTCGAGCCCTGGCATCCGAACGGCACGCCGGGCTTCATCTGATTGGGCGGCGCGAACTGGCCGCATCGTTCCGCGACCCAGATGCTCTTGCCGTCGCGGTCGACGCCGATGCCGGCCGTCGAGCCCCACGTCCGCCCGTCCGGCATCTTGCCGAACGGCATGCCGTGATATGGATCGGGCAGCGAATTCGTCGGCGCGACCGCCTGCGAGTAGACGGCCCCTGCCGACGCCGCGACAAGCGCGAGCACGGCAAGCGAAAGCGATACGTTTCCTCTCCTGTGATGTGACATTGGCGTCTCCCGGTTTCTTGTGGTTGCGTCACGGTGCCGGGACGTTGTCCATCCCGGATTCATTGACCGCGATCTCCTGAATGAGCTTCTTGAGGATGGCCTCGGCGAAGCTCTCATAGCTGTCGGCCGGCACCATGATGGCGCCAGGGCCGCCGATGACGTTCTCGAAATAATAGTGGTCGAGGTCGGGCTCGACCGAGAGGATCGGCAGGCCGTTGATGGTGATGCCGTCGCGCACCGCCTCGTCGCGTGCCAGTGCCGCCGGCCGCCCGATGTTGTTCGCGCCATCGCCCGACACGTCGATGGTGCGGCGCGTCGCCGTGAACGGACTCTGTGCCAGCACGATGAGGCGCGCGTAATCGATCGCGCCGCTGATCGAGGTGCCGCCGCCGAACAGCCTGCGCGGCGTCGTCTCGATGGCGGCGGCAAGTGCCTCCGCCGAGGCTTCGTCCTTCACCACCATCCACGGCACCACGTGGATCTGCAGGCGCGGCCCGGTCCATTGGATCATCGTGACGGCGATGGCCTGGGATATGCCGGAACGGATCGCGTTGAGCACGCGCGGGTTGCGAAACGCCGATGCATAGCCCTGCTTCTGCAGATCGAAACGGCGCTGGTTGACGCTACCCGAGGCATCGACAGCGAGCACGAGTTGGAGATCGACCTCTGCCTCGGCAGCGCGGAGCCGCCCCGCCAACGCGACGGTAATTGCCGATGCCACCACGACGCGGCGCGTCGGCATCGTTAGGAGGGAGCAGGGGGAAGCGCGAAGGCGCGTCGACATGGGGAGGGTCCGCGGAACTCGAACTTCGTCAACCCTAGCCCATCTCCCGACAATATTGAACCGAGCGGAACGAGCGTCAGCGGTGGATCAGGGTGCCGGCGCCGAGATCGGTCAGAAGCTCGAGCAGCACGGCGTGTTCCACCTTGCCGTCGAGAATGACGACGCCTTCGACACCGGCTTCAAGCGCGTAAAGGCAGGTCTCGACCTTGGGTATCATGCCGCCGGAGATGGTGCCGTCGGCGATCAGGCGCCGCACATCATCCATGTTGAGCTGCTTGATGAGGTTCTTCGATTTGTCGAGCACGCCCGGCACGTCGGTGAGCAGGATCAGGCGCTTCGCTTTGAGCGCGCCGGCGATCGCGCCCGCAAACGTGTCGGCGTTGACATTGTAAGTCCCGCCGCCGACGGCGGCTGCGACCGGCGCCAGCACCGGGATCAGTTCGCGGCCAAGAATCTGGGTGAGCACCGAGATATCGACCTTGTCGGGTTCGCCTACAAAGCCGAGGTCGACGATCTTTTCGATGTGGGAACCGGGATCGACGACGGTGCGGCTCACCTTGCGCGCCAGCACCATGTTGCCGTCCTTGCCGCACAGGCCGACCGCCTTGCCGCCCGCCTCGTTGATGTAGCCGACGATCTGCTTGTTGATCGAGCCGGCGAGCACCATCTCGACGATCTCGATGGTTGCGGCGTCGGTCACGCGCAGCCCGCTGGCGAATTCGGATTTGATGCCGAGCCGCTGGAGCATGCTGCCGATCTGCGGGCCGCCGCCATGCACCACCACCGGATTGATGGCGGTCTGTTCGAGAAGGACGATGTCGCGCGCGAAGCTCTTCGCGGACGCTTCTTCGCCCATGGCGTGGCCGCCGTACTTCACGACGACGATCTCGTCGTCGTACTGCTGCATATGCGGCAGCGCTTCCGACAGGATGCGGGCAATATCGAACGGCGATACGGTCATGAGCGGCTTCCCAGCTTGGCCGCGCTATTTAGCGCATGCGACGGATCGGGCAAAGGTGCACGGAGCTTCGCGGTCGGTTGCTTCGTCCCCCATCGACGGACTGACGAGGACGGTCTCATGCATCTGGAGGCAACCTGAGCTGAGTGGCCATCAAGGCGCATACGATGGGTATGATTGCGAGCAGTGGCAAGAATCCCATGATCGAACCCGTCATGCTGATCACAGATGTAGCAGCTAATGGAGAAAGGACACCGCCAGCCCGACTAAGAGCAAGGCCTAGTCCAATGGCAGAAGAGCGTAGTTCTGCCGGATACAATTCCGCAGCCACGATCGGGAGACAGTTCAGTGTGCCTGACCCGAAAAAGGTTACTCCGAAGAGTAAAGGCATTGTGCTACCAGCCGAACTGGTGAACGCCAGTAGACCCGCGCAGATGCTCGCCATGACCCAATACAACATGAACGCGCGCCGCAGACCCCAACTGTCCATGAGAACCGCCAAGAGCAATGTTCCTGACGCACCACCGATGCCGGCAACCCATGGGTAACTGCTCATCCCTTGGGTCGCCAAACCACGTGCGGAAATCAGGGCCGGAAGGCTTGTCCCAATGCCCGACGTAAATGTCGTGGCCAGCAGAAAGAGCAACGGAATTACGATCGTGGCTCTGATGCGGGCAGAAGAGAACAGCGCTGCCCAATTTCTTCGACGTCCGGAACGTGCCTCTCCCATCTCATATGCTCTCGGGTCGATCCGCAGCTTTTGGAGTGCGGCGAAGGCTCGATCA
The DNA here is from genome assembly GCA_963787675.1 of uncultured Alphaproteobacteria bacterium. GTDB lineage: Bacteria > Pseudomonadota > Alphaproteobacteria > Rhizobiales > Xanthobacteraceae > JAJPKK01. Next base: position 934,067 of record CAWBDV010000007.1, read on the forward strand.
GTCCGACCCTGCCGGAAAAGCCAAATAGGAGATTCGGGAGCCAAAAAAGCAAGCAGCCCTACGATCGCAGGCATCCACCCCATCAAAAACAATGAACGCCATCCGAAGTTCGGAATTAGGATCTGCGATCCGGCCCAAGCAACCAGCGCACCCATCGGTAAGCACGCAACCAGAGCACCGATCAGGGGGATTCGGTGCCGCGTCGTCAAACACTCAATCAGCCAAGAAACCGAAATGGGGATTATTGCACCAAGTCCGATGCTCGCAATGAATCGGGACAGAGAAAATGTCGTGAAATCTACGGTTAAGCCTCCGGCTATCGCCAAAACTGAATAGAGGAGAGTGAAGACAGCGAAAGCCTTCTTGCGCCCGATGGCATCCCCAAGATAACCGCCTACGATCGATCCAATGAATAGGCCGAAGACGCCCCAAGTGAATAAGGACCCCACTGTGACCCGATCAACGTGCCATTCGTTGACCAGCGGCGCTATCACGTAAGCCGCAGCTTGCAAATAGATGCCACAGAATAGGAAGCCGAATGCGCAAATCCAGATGACTGCCCATTGTCCGCCTTGAATCCTCGCGCCAATCTCGGCCCTGCGTCCTTGAACAGCGCCTATAGCGCTTGCTGCCGCGGCCTTTTTCTCCTTCTGTGCAATCCGTTCCTGCTCCTTCTCCCTATCTGCCTGCTCTCGAACAAGCCGCTCATTCTCCCGGGCTTTAGCCTCGGCCCGCTCGCGTTCTCTCGCCTGCCTCTCCTCTTCTTGCCGAGCGTGCGCAGCTGCCTCTTCGCGAGCCAACTTCTCTTCACGTACTCGGGCGTCGCGTCGTGCCTGCTCTCGGCGCTGCTCCTCATTGGCGCGTGCTTCTGCCTCGACCTGCTGCTGCCGAAGCCGCGCCTCGTCATCGAGCCGTGCCCGCTCTTCGGGGGACATCCAAGGCTGCCGAAGTGCACTTACGATGTTGAAACAAAAAAGCTCAATCTGTTCCGCCACCTCCGGCGAGTTCAGATCGCGAAGCCGGAATTTTTGCCAATCGAAATGTTGCCGTGCGCTGACGATGCGTAGGAGCGGGTTGGCATCGCGTTGCTGTTTGTCTTCAAGTTCAGGAACTCTGATGTAGAGCAGAGGAAACACGAGGTTCTGCCTGCCAAGCATCTCTTCCCGTCGGAGAAACGAATCAAACTCAAACCGGCAATGATCGCTGCCAATCGCAGCGGGCGTTATGATCGGGATAAAGAACACTGACTCCGCTATCGCCCGCTTGATTTCATCTTCCCATAGAGTTCCGTGCGGGATGGCCGCGACGTCCTGCCAAAGTCGGAAGTCACGGCCGAGCTGAAGACCCAACTCGTCATGAATGCGCTTGCGCAGGGCGGAAAGGGCCCCGGCTGCACGTTCATCGTCTCGTCGCGAATAGCTAAAAAAGCCTACCAGTTCTGGAATATTGGCGAGTAACGGCATAAAGGGAGCCCGTGACAATGCGATAAGGCTATCATGATGGCGTCGTATGTCACCCCTGCCGTTGCTGCCGCGAACGCCACGGAACGGGTCGGAGTAGGGTTTCGATCCCGCAGGCATTTCTCTGCAAGCAGGGAACTGAAGTTTGAAAGAAATGCTACTTGCCGCGCGTCGCGAGTAGGGCCGAGGCGGCCAGGACCAGCCAGGCCAGGATCAAAATGGTCCCGCCGGTCGGCGCGGCCATCGGGAACAGGCGGTGGCCGGCGAAAGCGCGCATCGAGACGTCCCCGGCAAAAAGCGCAGCGCCGAGCAACATCCCCGCCATGGCCGCAAGCGCCACCGGCCGCCACAGCAAGCCTTGCATCGCGAGCGCCGCGGCTGCGAGGACCGCGACCGCGTGAAACAGCATCAGGTAGGCGGCACTGTCGAGGCCCGCGCCGGGCGCCGTGTGGGCTGCGGCCGCCGCGAGAACGACGCCGCCCGCGCCCATCAGCGCGGCGATGGCAATGAGCGTTGTGATCATCGCGAGCCTCCGCCGCGCTGCCGGCGCTCGGCCAGAAGCCGCGCGACGGCGGCGCGCAATTCGGGAATGCCGTCATCGGTTTTCGCCGACGTGACAAGCGCTTCCGGAAAGGCCGCCGGATGTTTGGCGAGCTTCGCGCGCACGGCGCCGAGGCGCTCCGCAAGCTCGGCGGGCTTCACGGCATCGGTCTTGGTCAGAACGATCTGATAGCTGACAGCGGCGGCATCAAGCGCCGCCAGCACCTCATCATCGGCTTCCCCAAGTCCACGCCGCGCATCGACCAGCACGTAGACGCGGATGAGATTGGCGCGGCCGCGGAAATAGGCGTGGATCAGCGCGGTCCACGCGGCGACCTTGGCCTTCGGTGCCGCCGCGTAGCCGTAGCCCGGCATGTCGACCAGCGTGACGCGATCGTCGGCGGTAAAAAACACGAGCTCCTGGGTGCGGCCCGGCGTGTTCGACGTCCGTGCCAGACCGTTCCGGTTGGTCAGCGCGTTGATGAGGCTCGATTTGCCGACATTGGAGCGGCCAACGAAGGCGATCTCGCTGCCGGTCATCGGGGGCAGCGACGCCGGCGAGGCGGCGGCGGACACGAACCGCCACTCCGGCGCGAACAGCCTGCGCCCGGCGCCGATTTCGCCCGCCGTAAACGCGGGCGGCGAATTCGAGGCGCTCACATCGGCTTCGGCCATGCACCTCTCCAAGGTCGGGCCTGACCCGGCGAGCTACGCTCTTCTACTCCGCGCGGGAGGGGACGATCGCAACACAGTCCCGCGCTCGCGCGGGGCATAACGAAGCTACCCCTGGGCCCTTTTCTTCTTCGGCAGCAGGGCGCGGAGATTATCGAACAATTCGATCTTGGCGCCGTGGCGGCGCATGATGACAGACTGCTGGAGCACCGACAGCGTGTTGTTCCAAGCCCAGTAGATGACGAGACCCGAAGCAAACTGCGCCAGCATGAAGGTGAAGATCACCGGCATCCAGTCGAACATCATCTTCTGCGCCGGATCGGGCGGCGCCGGATTGAGCTTCATCTGGAACCACATGGTGATGCCCATGATGAGCGGCCACACCCCGATGACGAGGAAGTGGCCGATCATCGGCACATGCGTTGGATCGAACGGGATGAGACCGAACAGGTTGAACAGATTGGTCGGATCGGGCGCCGACAGGTCGTGGATCCAGCCGAAGAACGGTGCGTGGCGCATCTCGATCGTCACCACCAGCACCTGGTAGAGCGCAAGGAACACCGGGATCTGAATGACCATCGGCAGGCAGCCGGCAACCGGATTGATCTTCTCGCGCTTGTAGAGCTCCATCAGCTCCTGCTGCTGCTTGACCTTGTCGTCGGGATAGCGCTCGCGCAGCGCCTGCATCTGCGGCTGCACCGCCTTCATCTTCGCCATTGAAGCGTAGGATTTGTTGGCGAGCGGAAAGAACGCGATCTTGATGAGCACCGTCACGATGAGGATCGCGACGCCGAAGTTGCCGGTCCACTGGAAGATCAGGTCGAGCAGCCGGAACAGCGGCTTGCTGATGAAATAGAGGTACCACCAGTCGATCAGCAGGTCGAAGTGGTTGAGGTCGAGCTTGTGCCAATACTCCTCGACGAGGTGCAGCTCCTTGGCGCCGGCGAAGAGACGCGCGTCCGCGCTGCCGGTCGCGCCCGGCGCAATCGTCTGCGCATCGAGCAGGTAATCGGCCTGGTAGGTGTTCATCCCGCCGGCCACCGCGCCCGAAAAACGCGAGGTCACGCGATCGTCTTTGTTCGGGATCAGCACCGCCGCCCAATACTGGTCGGTGATGCCGAGCCAGGAATTCGGGGCGGTGAAGGTTTCCGAGGTATTCTTTGTGACGTCCTTGTCGATATCCTTGTACGAGAATTGCTTTTCGCCCTGATCGCCAAATTCACCGATCAGGCCCTCATGCACGAAATAGAAGCTCACGGTCTTCGGCGCGCCGTGGCGCGAGATCAGCCCATAGGGATAAAGCGAGACCGCGGTGCTCGAGTTGTTTGTCACCTCGTCCTTCAAGGTGAACAAATAGTTCTCGTCGATCGAGAAGGTGCGATGGAAGACGAGGCCTTCGCCATTGTCCCAGGAGAGCGTCACCGGGTGCCCGGGCGCGAGCGCTCCGGTACCTTCCTGGCGCCAGACCGTGTCCGCCCCCGGCAGCTTCACCTTGCTGCCGCCGGCCGCGACCCAGCCAAACTCCGCATAATACGGGAACGGACTGCCCGACGGTGAAAGCAGTACGATGGGCGGCGAGTTCCGGTCGACCGTCTCGTGATATTGCGAGAGGGAGACATCGTCGATGCGGGCACCCTTCAGCGCGATCGATCCCTTGATGCGCGGCGAGTTGATCGGAATGCGCAGGGTCGAGGAAATGACGGCCTCGCGGTCCTTCAGTTCGGTCGGCGTCAAGGTCCCGGAAGGTTCAGGCGGCGGCTGCGCGCCCGCGCCCTGCGAAGCTTCTCCCTGCGGCGCCGTGACGTTGCCGGGCGTGCTGGGCGCGGCCGGCATCTGCTGGCTCTGGGCCTGTTGCTGACGCTGCAACTGTTCCTGGCGCTGTTTCGGGGCGAGGAAGAAGTATTGCCAGGCGATCAGCACGATGACCGACAGGATGACGGCAATAATGGTATTCTTCTGGTCGCTCATGACCTGCTCTGACCGTCCCGCGCACGCGGCCGCGCCTTCGCGTCCCCGCGTCGTTCCTTGGCAGCGCCAGCGACCGGCGGAGACCTGTCGAGACGCTTAAGCGCCCCGGCGAAATCTTCGGCGAGGCGCGCAAATGGCAGGCCGAGGGCAACCCGACGGCCGACCAGCACATAATCGTTGCCGGGCTTTAGACCAGAGGTGGCTGAAAGCCGCACGATTTCCCTAAGCCGGCGGCGCACATAGTTGCGTTCGACGGCCCCGCCCACCTTTTTCGATACCGTGAATCCGACCCGGGCCGGCCCTTCATCGCCGCGCGCCCGCCGCTGTAAGACAAAGCCTGCCGTCGGGGCCGAGACCCCGTCGGCAGCGGCGATGAAATCTCTCCGTTGCCTCAGTCGTTCCATTGCACCGACGGTGGAAAAGCCGGCGCGACGTCCGGTTACGCGGAAAGCCGCTTGCGACCGCGCGCCCGCCGCGCGTTGAGCACTCTACGGCCGCCCTTGGTGGCCATGCGGGTCCGGAAGCCGTGACGGCGCTTGCGTACGAGCTTGCTCGGTTGATAGGTCCGCTTCACGGCTTTCCTCGTGAATCAATTGGGGTTGCGGCTTCAATGCAACAAACGCCCGCGCATGGCCAAAGCCATCCCGGGAGGAATGCCGCTCGATTGCGGCGGCTTATACGGGACGGTCCCGGCCGCGTCAATGCGACATGCAGCGATGCGGGACCGCGGTTCCGTCGCGGTCCGCGAGCGCTTTTAGAACAGTCCGACGATCTTGCCGTCCGGCCCGACGTCGATTGAATCGGCGGCCGGTACCTTTGGCAAGCCCGGCATCGTCATCACGTCACCGCACACCGCGACGACGAACTCGGCGCCTGCCGACAACCGCACTTCGCGGACCGGCACGATGTGGTCGTCCGGTGCGCCCTTGAGGTCCGGGTTGGTCGAGAAGCTGTACTGCGTCTTGGCAATACACACCGGAAGCTTGCCGTAGCCCATGGCCTCGAACGAGGCGAGTTGATCGCGTACTGCCTTGTCGGCGGAAATATCCTTGGCGCGATAGATCTCCCGGGCAATGGTGCGGATCTTCTCCCACAGCGGCATTTCGTCGGGATAGAGCAACTTGAGCTTGCTCTTGCCGGATTCGACGGTGCGGACCACGGCCTTGGCGACATCGGCCGCGCCTTCGCCTCCCATCGCCCAGTGGTCCGCCATCAGCGCCTCGACGCCGAGGCTCGCGCAGCTTTTCTTGACGAGCTCGATTTCCGCAGGCGTATCGGCGCTGAACCGGTTGATGGAAACGATCGGCACCAGCCCGAATTTCTGGACGTTCTCCACGTGGCGGGCGAGGTTCGTCATGCCCGCTTCGAGCGCGGCGAGATTTTCCGACTTCAAGTCTTCCTTCTTCACGCCGCCATGCATCTTGAGCGCGCGGATGGTGGCGACGAGCACGACGCAATCGGGCGCAAGCCCGGTCTTGCGGCATTTGATGTCGAGGAATTTCTCGCCGCCGAGATCGGCGCCGAAGCCGGCTTCGGTGACGACGTAGTCGGTGAGTTTGAGTGCGGTGGTCGTGGCCAGCACGGAGTTGCAGCCGTGCGCGATGTTCGCAAACGGACCGCCATGGACGAAGGCCGGCGTGCCTTCGAGCGTCTGCACGAGATTGGGCGCGACCGCGTCCTTGAGCAGCGCGGCCATGGCGCCGTGGGCCTTGAGGTCGGCGGCGCGTACCGGCTTGCGGTCACGGGTGTAGCCGATGATGACGTTGCCAAGGCGATGCTTGAGGTCTTCGAGATCGCGGGCAAGGCAGAAGATCGCCATCACTTCCGAGGCGACGGTGATGTCGAAGCCGGCCTCGCGCGGATAGCCGTTGGCGACGCCGCCGAGCGAGCACACGATCTCGCGCAGCGCACGGTCGTTCATGTCGACGACGCGCCGCCACGCGACGCGGCGGCTGTCGAGGCCGAGTGAATTGCCCCAGTAGATGTGGTTGTCGATGAGCGCCGACAGCAGGTTGTGCGCCGACGTGATGGCGTGGAAGTCGCCGGTGAAATGGAGGTTGATGTCCTCCATCGGGATGACCTGGGCGTAGCCGCCGCCGGCCGCACCGCCCTTGACGCCGAATGATGGCCCAAGCGACGGCTCGCGCAGGCACAGCATCGCCTTCTTGCCGATGTAGTTGAGCGCGTCGGTGAGGCCGACGGTCGTCGTGGTCTTGCCCTCGCCCGCCGGCGTCGGCGAGATCGCGGAGACCAGGATCAGTTTGCCATTGGGCTTATCCTTCAGCGACTTGATGTAGTCCATCGAGATCTTGGCCTTGTAGTGGCCATAGGGCTCGAGATTTTCCGGCGCGATGCCGAGCCGCTCGCGCGCGACGTCGGCGATCCGCCGCTTGGTGGCCGCTTGCGAGATTTCGATGTCAGACTTCGGGTTGGTGTGCTGGGAGGCCGGCATCGCGGACAGTTCCTTGGGGTTGGTCACGAAAAAATGCGGCCTCGCGGCCGCCGGGTTTGTCAGGTGAAGCGGGCGCCCGCTGCGAGCTTGGCGGCGGCCGCATATTCGCCGGCGCCGACCTTGCCGCCGTCGGCCGGCTTGACGCGGATGACCTTGATGCGGCCGTCGGCGCACACCACGGTGAAGCCATCGGCCTCGACCGCGACGATCTCGCCCATCTTGCCGGCGATGCCCTTGGGATCGCGCGCGGGCAGAGGCTGCGCCTCGAATACCTGCAAGGTCTTGCCGTCGAGCGTCGTCCACGCGCCGGGCGCCGGATTGCAGCCGCGGATCAGATTATGGATCTGCCGCCACGGTTTGCCCCAGTCGATGCGCGCGTTGTCGGCGGTGCAGCGGCCCTCGTAGGTCGCCTGCGACTCGTCCTGCTTGATGCGCGGCGCCTTGCCGGCTTTCACGAGATCAACCGACTCCAGAATCGCCTCGACCCCCAGCGGAAACAGGCGATCGAAATAGACCGAGCCAAGCGAGTCCTCGAAGCTGATCGGCGTCTTCTTCTGCAAGAGCACGGCGCCGGTATCGAGGCCGTTGTCGGGCCAGAAGATCGAAAGCCCGGTCTCGGTATCGCCCTGGATGATCGGCCAGTTGATCGCGCTCGGCCCGCGATATTTCGGCAAGAGGGAAGGGTGGTACTGGATCGAGCCGTGGGTCGGGATGTTGAGGAAGTCCTCAGGCACGAACAGCGTGACGAATGCCATCACTTGGAGATCGGGCTTGAGGGCGCGAAACTCCTCCCACACCTCGGGCTTGCGATAGGACGCTGGCTGATAGACCGGCAGCTTCGCCGCGACCGCCGCTTCCTTGAGCGGATCAGCCTTCTGCCCCGGCTTCTCCGGCGCCACATAGACCGCGACCACGTTGTCGCCGCGCTTGAGGAGCGCTTCCAGCGCCGCCTTGCCGAAGGCCTGCTGGCCGTGAACCACAATACGCATGTCGTTCCTCAGGATCAGGTGTCAGTAATCGGTAATCAGGGATCAGCTTTTAAGGCGGATTAGCGCGGCGCGGTAGGGTGGGCAAAACAAAGCTTGCCCACCACAGCGGGGTCGGTGGGCATGCTTCGCTTTGCCCACCCTACGAATGGCTTACGCGGCCGCCGCTTCCTTTTTGGCTGGCGGCGAGACCGCGCCGGAGGCTTTGATATCGCCAAGCTCGGCCTGCGAATAGCCGAGCACCTGGGTGAGAATTTCCTCGGTATGCTCGCCGAGCAGTGGCGAGCGCTTTACCTCTGTGATCGAGTCCGACATTTTCACCGGGTTGCCGACGGTCAGATACTTGCCTCGGCCCGGATGATCGACCTCGACCACCGTACCGGTGGCGCGGAGTGATTGCTCCTCGGCGATCTCCTTCATGGAGAGGATCGGGCCGACCGGGATGTCGTGCTGGTTGCAGATGTCCATGACCTCGAACTTGGTCTTGGTCATCGTCCACTGCTCGACCGTGGCGAAGATGCGCTTGAGCCGCGGCAGCCGCGCCGGCGGCGTCGCGTAGTCGGGATCGGTCTTCCACTCGGGCTTGCCGATAAGGTCGCAGATCGGCTCCCACACCGGCGCCTGGGTGATGAAGTAGATGTAGGCGTCGGGATCGGTCTCCCAGCCTTTGCATTTGAGGATCCAGCCCGGCTGGCCGCCGCCGGAATCGTTGCCGGCGCGTGGAACCGCCTTGCCAAACGCGACGCCTTCGCCGAACTGGCTGTATTCGGTGAGCGGTCCGTGGGTCAGTCGCTGCTGGTCGCGCAGCTTCACCCGCGTGAGGTTGAGCACGCCGTCCTGCATGGCGCACAGCACGCGCTGGCCGCGGCCGGTGCGCATGCGCTGATAGAGCGCCGTGACGATGCCGAAGGCGAGATGCAGCCCCGTGCCGGAATCGCCGATCTGCGCGCCGGTGACGAGCGGCGGGCCTTCGCGGAAGCCCGTGGTCGACGCAGCGCCGCCGGCGCATTGCGCGACATTCTCGTAGACCTTGCAATCCTCGTAGGGGCCGGGGCCGAAGCCCTTGACCGAGGCCACGATCATGCGCGGGTTGGTCTTGTGGATATACTCCCAGGTGAGCCCCATGCGGTCGAGCGCACCGGGGGCGAAATTCTCGACCAGCACGTCGCAATGCTTGATCAGACGCTCGAGGATCTCCTTGCCCTTAGGGTGCTTGGAGTCGATCGTGATCGAGCGCTTGTTGCCGTTGAGCATGGTGAAGTAGAGGCTGTCTGCCCCCTTCACGTCGCGCAACTGACCACGCGTGATGTCGCCGACACCAGGCCGCTCCACCTTGATGCAATCGGCCCCCATGTAGCCGAGAAGCTGGGTGCAGGTCGGGCCCGACTGGACGTGGGTGAAATCGAGGATGCGCACGCCTTCGAGCGCCTTGCCGGCCAGGCCGAACGGCTTGGTCGAGGGCGGCGGCAGCTCCGGCATTTCGCCGGCGCGGCGCACCGTGGCGGCGACCTTCTTCGGTGCAGCCTTGGCCTTTGCGACGGGCTTCTTCGACTTGAGCTTCACGACCTTTTTCGTGGCCGTCTTGGCGGGGGCCTTCCCTTTGGTCTTGGCTTTAGCTTTTGCCTTGATGCCGGCTTTCGCTTTCTTGCGCGTGGCCATTGCAGTTCTCTCTCGTCTATTTCTTGCGAAGTGCGCTTTGCGGGTTGAGATTGCCGATGCGGCCGCTCTCGCTGCCTGCCGCGGGATCGATTACGGCGTTGATGAGTGTCGGCTTGCCGGAGTCCATCGCCTCGTTGACGGCACGCTTGAGTTCGTCGGGCGTCGTCGCGTTGACGCCGGCCCCGCCGAACGCCTCGATCATCTTGTCGTAGCGGGACCCTTTGACGAACACGGTGGTCGCGGGATCGACGCTCGCGTTGTTGATGTCGGTGCCGCGGTAGATGCCGTCGTTGTTGAAGATGACGACGCAGACCGGCAGCTTGTACCGGCAGATGGTCTCGACCTCCATGCCGGAAAAGCCGAAGGCCGAGTCGCCCTCGACCGCAAGCACCGGCTTTCCGGTCTCGATCGCGGCCGCGATCGCATAGCCCATGCCGATGCCCATCACGCCCCAGGTGCCGACATCGAGACGCTTGCGCGGCTGATAGACGTCGATGACGCCGCGCGCCAGATCGAGGGTGTTGGCGCCTTCGTTGACCAGGATCGCGTCCGGCCGTTCCTTGATGACGGTGCGCAGCACGCCGAGCGCGCCGTGGTAGTCCATTGGCACGTTGTTGTTCATGAGCCGCGGCGCCATCTTGGCGACGTTGTCGTCACGCTTGGACGTGACGGTCTTGATCCAGTCGGCCGGCGGTGCCGCCCAATTGTTGCCCATGGCGTGCAGCAGCGCCGAGACGCACGAACCGATATCGCCGACGACGGGCGCCGCGATCTCGACGTTCGAATCCATCTCCTTGGGCTCGATATCGATCTGGATGAACTTCTTCGCGTGCGGCTCGCCCCAGGTCTTGCCCTTGCCGTGCGACAGCAACCAGTTGAGCCGCGCACCGATCATCATCACGACATCGGACTGTTGCAGCACCGTCGAGCGCGCCGCGCCTGCGCATTGCGGGTGGGTGTCGGGCAGCAGGCCCTTGGCCATGCTCATCGGCAGGAACGGCACGCCGCTCTTCTCGACGAAAGCACGGATCGCGTCGTCGGCCTGCGCGTAAGCTGCGCCCTTGCCGAGAATGATGAGGGGCCGCTTGGCGCTCTTGAGCACGTCGAGCGCGCGCTTGATCGCATCGGGCGCCGGAATCTGCGCCGGCGCGGCATCGATGACCCTCACCAGCGACTTCTTGCCGGCCTCGGCATCCATCACCTGACCGAACAGCTTGGCCGGCAGATCGAGATAGACGCCGCCCGGACGGCCCGATACGGCGGCGCGGATCGCGCGGGCGATGCCGATGCCGATGTCGGCGGCGTGCAGAACGCGAAACGCCGCCTTGCACAGCGGCTTGGCGATCGCGAGCTGGTCCATCTCCTCGTAGTCGCCCTGCTGCAGGTCGACGATCTCGCGCTCGGACGAGCCCGAGATCAGAATCATCGGGAAACAGTTCGTGGTGGCGTGCGCGAGCGCGGTCAGGCCGTTGAGGAAGCCCGGCGCCGACACGGTGAGACAGATGCCGGGTTTCTTGGTCAGGAAGCCGGCGATCGCGGCTGCATAACCGGCGTTCTGCTCGTGGCGGAAGGAGAGCACCCGGATGCCCGAAGCCTGCGCCATGCGGCCGAAGTCGGTGATCGGGATGCCGGGCACACCATAGATCGTGGTCAGGCCGTTGAGTTTGAGCGCATCGATGACGAGGTGAAAGCCGTCCGTCAGTTCCCGCTCCGGTTCGGCTGCGGTGCCTTTCTCTTTCACTGCGGCTTCTGCCATGACGTTCCTCCAATCGTTATCAGGTCGCGTCTCGCACAGCGCGTGTTGTTAATCCAGGTAATCGGCGTACTTGGCGACGTGCTCGGCGAGCCCAAGCGCGTGGGTGCGGACAAGCTCCTCGGCGCGAGTGGTATCACGCGCCTCGATCGCCTTGATGATGTTCATGTGGTCGCGGATCGACCGGTCGGCGCGGTCGCTCTCGCCGATGGTCTTGCGGCGGATTATGCGCATGTGGGCGAACAGGTTCGCGGCGAGGTCGATCAGCACGCTGTTGCCGCTCATGCGGATGATGGTCTGGTGGAACTCGATGTTGACCTCGGAATATTCGTCGAGCTTGGCGTGCAGCCGGCCGTTCTCGAAGGTCGTGAACATCGCGCGGAGCTTGGCGATCTCCTCGTCGGGAGCGTGCTCGGTGATGAGCCGTGCAGCCATGCTTTCGAGTGCCGCCCACGCGGTGATGAGCTCGATGACCTCCGCCCGGGTCTTGCGCACGACATAGATGCCGCGGCGCGGGATCGAGCGCACGAACCCCTCGCGCTCGAGCTGCACCATCGCCTCGCGCACTGGCGTGCGGCTGATGCCGAGGTCGTTCGCGAGCTGGCGCTCGTCGAGGCGCACCTCTTCGGGCCGGTCGTAGATGTCGAGGGAGAGGATGACGTCTTTGAGCGCGGTGTAGGCGCGATCGGCAAAAGTCGGCGTGTCCTCGAGGGGCGGCACCGCGATCCGCTCCGCCGTTGCGGCGCGGCTGCGAGAACGAAGACTGCTCATGGACGAAACGCACCACCAGAGGATAAACGGCGCGCCTATAATACATTATACCAGGACTTGGCAAGAAGCGGATCGCCGCTGGCTTTGCGCGGCCGGCGCCTGCCGTTTCACGTTTTCCAAAGAACGATTACGTCGGGGTGAGGGCGCGGCGGCGCATCGGCCGCAGCACGAACAACGCCAAGCCCACTACGGCGAAGTTCATGAGGGTGCTGAGCACGAAGACGAGGTGCCAGCTGCCCGTCGCCGACTTGATCATGTTCGCGACCGGCACCAGGAATGCCGAGGTGCCCTTGGCGGTATAGAGCAGGCTCAGGTTCACCGTCGCGAATTTGGGGCCGAACGTGTCCGTACAGGTCGACGGGAACAGGCTGAAAATCTCACCCCAGGTGAGGAAGATCATCGCCGCAAACGCGACGAAGGCCCACGGAAAGGTGCCGAAGGAGCCGAGCAGCCAATAAGCAATGCCACCGAGGGAGAAGGCGATCGCCATCGTATATTCACGGCCGATATGATCCGAAATCCAGCCGAACAGCGGACGGGCGCCGCCGTTGGCGACATTGTCGACGATGAGCACAACGGTGATCGTCGTCGCGCCGAACAGCAGCACCAAATCCTCGACATTGAAATCCTTGGCGATTGGCGCGATCTGCGCGGTCGCCATCAAGCCGCTCGCCGACACCATGACGAACATGACGTAGAGCAGCCAGAAGATCGGCGATTTCAGCACCTCGCCGGGCGAATGGCTGCGCAATGATTGGATCACTTTCGTTGCCGCGGTGGCCGGAATTTCACCGGGATCAGGACCGCGCAGGAACCACGCCAGGACAAAAACCAGTCCGCCCTGGAACAGTCCGAACCAGAAGAACGCCGCCTGATAACCACTGGTATCGATGACCATCCTGATCGGAATGACGGTCAGCGCCGCACCCGCGCCGTAGCCCGCTGCGGTCAGGCCGACCGCAAGACCGCGGCGATCGGGAAACCATTTCACCGCATGGCCGACGCTCGTCGCGTAGACCGCGCCGCCACCGATACCGGAGAGCACCGCGCCGAGATAAAGCATTCCGAGGCTGTCCGCGGCCGAATTGACAACCCAGCCGGCGCCAACCATGATGCCGCCGAATGCAACCATCAACTTCGGACCCCGCTGCGGCCCGAGAATATCGACGATCCAGCCCTCGATCGGCGTCAGCCAGGTCTCGAGCGCGATGAAAATGCTGAAGGCAAGCTGGATCGCGGCGATGGAATCGAAGTGCCAGCCGAGAAGACTGAAGCCCCAGTCCTTGTGGGCTTCCTTGAGCGGATTGACGAACAGCGTCCAGCCGTATTGGAGGTTGGCGATGAGCACCATGCACAGGACGACGGCAATCAGTTGCGTCCATCTCACCGACGCCACGCGCTGAAGCGGCGCCGCCGCTGTCCCTGCCAGGCTCATGTTCCGTCCCGTATCGTTTCTTTTTGACTTTCTTGACTTCTCAGCCTTCTCAACCTCTCCGGGCGGAGAATGGATCGCTCGCGACCAGCCTTCGCGACACTTGTTTTTAATATTGCGTCTTGATGAAATCTATCCTTTTCACTCTTGATTCTACGAATGGCTAACTTGTCGCTTCGTCGGAGACGCGATGACGCAAGCAGATTTTGCATCGCACAAAGGCAACGGTGAGGCTACGAACAATGTCGCGTTGCGATATGAGCGGAGGACGACTATGCGTCCGCTGTTGAGCGGCCTCGTTGCCGTCATGCTGGCAACGCTCCCGGCCGCCGCCCAGGATTATCCGGCTCGGCCGATCCGCCTCGTCGTTGCGTTCGCGGCTGGCGGGAATACCGATTTTGTTGCGCGGCTCGTGGCGGGCGAACTCAAGCAGCGGCTCGGCCAGAACGTCGTGGTCGAGAACAAACCCGGCGCCAACGGTGCGATCGGTGCCGACTATGTGGCGAAGGCGGAGGCCGATGGCTACACGCTGTTCTTCTCCACCGCCGGCGCGATCGCCATCAACCCGAGCCTGCGTGCGGATCTGCCTTACGACCCGCAGCGCGATTTTGCCGCCGTCGCCCCGATCGCCCGCAACACCGTGCTGTTCGCGGCGAGCGCGCGCCTCAAGGCCGCGACTGCCGCCGACATGATCGCGCTTGCGAAGGAGAAGCCCGGCACCTTGACCGTCGCCATCACCGGCTACGGCGCGATCTCGCACCTGATGCTCGAACTGCTGCAGGCGCGCGCGAACATCACCCTGCAGATGGTGCCCTATCGCGGCGCCGGTCAGGCGATTGCCGACTTCCTGGCCGGGCACATCGATGCCATGAGCGCCGACGTCCCGGTACTGTTGCCGCAGATCAGGGCCGGCAAGGGCCGCATTCTCGCGGTCGCGTCGGCGGAACGCTCCGACGTGCTTCCCGACGTGCCAACCTTTGCCGAGCTCGGGTTCGCCGACGTGGTCGCGGACAACTGGACGGGCGTGCTCGCGCCCGCGCGCACGCCCGCAGCGATCGTCGCCAAGCTCAACGGCGCGCTCAACGCGGTGGTGCGCGATCCGCAGGTGAGAAGCCGGCTCGCCGACAGCGGCGTGTCCGCGCTCGGCGGCAGCCCCGCCGATCTCGACGCATTGATGGCGCGCGAAACCGCCCGCTGGCGCAACGTCATCCACGAACTCGGCGTGCACGGGAATTAGAAACGCCGCGTCACTTCTCGGCGGGCGCGGGCTCGATCGCGTGGCGCATCATCATCGGATATTGCAGGGCCGCAAACACGAACGTCAGCGGCACGAAGCCGAACAGCTTGAAGTTGAGCCAGAAGTCGGTCGATTGGGTACGCCAGACCACCTCGTTGAGGACGGCCGCTGCGAAGAAGAACGTTGCCCAGCGCAGCGTCAGCTTGCGCCAGCCCTCGTCATTAAGGTGGAACATGGAATCGAACACGATGGCGAGAAACGGCTTGTCCAAAAGATAGCCGGCGACGAGCACGGCGCCGAACAGCGCATAGATGATCGTAGGCTTGACCTTGATGAAGGTATCGTCGTGGAGGACGATCGTCAGGGAGCCAAACACCAGCACGATGACCGCCGACACCAGTGGCATGATCGGCCAGCGGCGGATCAGCGCATAGGTGACGAAGAGCGCCGCCAGCACCGCAGCCATGAACACGGCAGTGCCCGCGAAAATGCCGAACCGGGCATTCACGGCGAAGAACAGCACCAGCGGTCCGATGTCGACCGCGAGCTTGACGAGAGGATTGAGTTTGGTCTTTTCGATCATGGAAGGGGATTTAGCGCGGCCGTCCGCATTTGTCATGGGATTCACGCATCATGTCGCACCCAGCGCGGTCGCTCCCGGGACGGCATTTCTGGGGATTGTGGTAGGCGGTTCTTCAACGGGCATGCTTCGCCACGCCTCGATGTGCAATAACACGCGTAGACAAGCGTTGGCGGTGCGGAGATACGACTGATGGCCACCCGACCCGATATCTACAAGGACAGCGGCGTCGACACCGCCGAGGCCGATGCCGGGCTCGGACACATCGTCCGGCGCGTTAAGGGAACTTGGCCGTTGCAGGGCATGGGCAGGGTCATCCTGCCGATCGGATATTTCGCCAACGTGATCGAGATGGACGGGGTCGGCGTCGCATTGTGCACGGACGGCGTCGGCTCGAAGACGATCATTGCCGACCGCATGCGCAAGTACGACACGATCGGGATCGATTGCGTCGCCATGAACGTCAACGACATGATCTGTGTCGGCGCCAAGCCGCTGTCGATGGTCGACTACATCGCGATTGATCATGCCGATGCTGCGATGCTCGACGCAGTTGCGGTCGGATTGTGCGAAGGCGCGCGGATGGCCAACATCTCCATCTCCGGCGGCGAGACCGCGCAGCTCAAGGACATCGTCAAGGGCTTCGATCTCGTCGGCATGGCGGTCGGCCGCGTCGCGCTCGACCGCGTGTTGTGCGGAAAGGACGTCGCTGCCGGCGATGTCGTCATCGGCGTCCACAGCAATGGCATTCACAGCAACGGGCTGTCGCTCGCACGCCGGGCTTTTTTCGACAGCCACAAGCTCGCCATCGATCACAAGTTCGCCGACCTCGCGACGACGCTCGGCGAGGAGCTGCTGCGGCCGACGCACATTTACGTGCTGGAGGCGATGGAGATCCTCGACACCGTGAAGGGCGTGAAGGCGCTCATCAACATTACGAGCGACGGACTGCTGAACCTTACGCGCGTCGACTCCGAGGTGGGCTTCGTCATCGACCGGCTCATCGAGCCGCATCCGATCTTTCCGCTCATTCAGCGCCACGCCGGCGTCGCCGACAGCGAGATGTTCGAAGTCTTCAACATGGGCATCGGCTTTTGTTACGTCGTCGCCCCCGCTGCTGTCGATGCGACCCTCGCGATCCTCAAGAAGCACGGCCGCGACGCGCAGCGCATCGGTCACGCCGTCGCCGATCCGGACAAGATCGTGCGCATCCCCGAGCGCAAACTCGTCGGCAGATACAAGACGTTCGCCGCCGAAGCCGAGGCCGCGCGCAAGTTCGGATAGCAGTCGCTGCCGGATCATCGGAATCGTAGGGTGCGCAAAGGCGGCGGAGTACCTCTAACCGTTCGCGAGGAAGTCGTTCCGCCGCGCGCACCTTCCGCGGCTGGATGGTGCGCACGCTTCGCTTTGCGCACCCTGCGGATTGTCGCGCAGCGACTACGCCGCGGCGGCCTTGCCCTTGGGGCGAACCTCGGCCGTGTAATCGTCCATCAGCTGCTTGGTGATGGCGCCGGGCGTGAAGCGCCAGTCGGCGATCTCGGACACCGCCGTGACCTCCGCTGCCGTGCCGGTGATGAAGCATTCCGAGAAGCTTGAAAGCTCGTCCGGCATGATGCGCCGCTCGATCACCTCGATGCCGCGGCGCTTCGCAAGGTCGATCGCGGTTGCGCGGGTGATGCCGGCGAGGAAGCAATCGGCGGTCGGCGTGTGAATCTTGCCGTCGCGGATGAAGAAGATGTTGGCGCCGGTGCATTCGGCGACGCGGCCCTGCCAGTCGAGCATCATCGCGTCGGCATAGCCGCGCCGCTCCGCGCGGTGCTTGGAGATCGTGCAGATCATGTAGAGGCCGGCGGCCTTGGCGAGGCAGGGCGATGTGCGCGGATCGGGTCGGCGATACTCGGCGAGGTCGAGCCGGATGCCCTTGAGGCGTTGCGCCGGATCGAAATAGCTCGGCCATTCCCAGGTCGCGATCGCCACGTGGATGCGATTGTGTTGGGCCGACACGCCAAGCTGCTCGGAGCCGCGCCACGCTATCGGGCGCACATAGGCTTCCGGTTGGCCGTTCTTTTCCACCACTAGGCGCTTGGCGGCATCGATCTCGGCGACCGAATACGGGATCTCGAAGTCGAGAATGGTGGCGGAATTCTTGAGCCGCTCGGAATGTTCCTTGCTCTTGTAGATCACGCCGCCATAGGCGCGCTCGCCTTCGAACACGGCGCTTGCATAGTGCAGGCCGTGGGTCAGGACGTAAATCTTCGCCTCCGGTCCCGGCACCAGCTTACCGTCGAACCAGATTAATCCTTCCATTTGGTCGAAGGGCACCGCCATGATCGTTTCTCCGTGGGCCACGGCCGCGGCCCTGTGACTTGCCTGTTTGCTTTCGACTTTTCGTTGCCGGCGCTTTTGCGTCGAGGCCCAAGTCTCGATATGGTTATGCACCCATGGAGACGCCTTTGCGAGCGCGACGTAACCGCCCTGAGGGGACATGCCCCGGCGCACGATCCTTTCGTATCGAGCCGTAGCCTTGTAACAATAAATCCAAAATATGTCAACATGGCTGACATAAATTTAACTTCGGTGCCCGCTCATTCGCCGCCCGCCGAGGCGCGGGGGAAGGAGGAGCCGGCCTATGACCTCATCGAGCTCCTGTTTTTCGCCTATCGTGATTTCGTTGGCGATGCCGATGAAATCCTTGCGAAATTCGGTTTCGGCCGGGCGCACCACCGGGTGCTGCATTTCGTCAGTCGCAATCCCGGCATGAAGGTTGCCGAACTCCTCGATCTCCTGCAAATCACCAAGCAGTCGCTCGGGCGGGTCCTCAAGCAGCTCATCGATGAAGGTTATGTGGAGCAGAAGGAAGGGGCCCGCGACCGGCGGCAGCGACTGCTGTACGTTACGGCCAAGGGCGAGGCGCTGGCACTCCGGCTCGCCCTGTTGCAGACGGCGCGGATAGGACGAGCTTTTGCGGGGATCAGCGCGTCCGATCGTGCGTCGGCGCGGCGCTTCCTGATCGCGATGCTCGATCCCGGCGAGCGCGATCGCCTGCTGCGCCTGATCGAATGTGCCGACCGCGGGCGACCGCGGCGATCTTGATAGGGGCGGTTCCAGGGGAGGACAAACCGTGCAGGCTCCGACCGCACAATTTCCGGACAACGCGCCCCACCTCCTGGTGGTGGATGACGACCGGCGCATTCGCGACCTGTTGTCCCGCTACCTGCAACGCGAGGGCTATCGCGTCACCACCGCGCACAACACTGCGGAGGCGCGCGCAAAGCTCGATGGGCTCGCGTTCGATCTCCTCATCCTCGACGTCATGATGCCGGGCGAGACGGGCTTCGAATTTGCCAAGACGCTGCGCACGACGTCCCAGGTTCCGATCCTGATGCTCACTGCGCGCGCCGAGAAGGAGAGCCGGATCGCCGGCCTCGAACTCGGGGCCGATGACTACATGGCAAAGCCGTTCGAGGCGCGCGAACTGTCGTTGCGCATCGCCAACATCCTCAAGCGTGCCCAGCCGGCGCCGCCGCCGACGCGGGCGGAATCGGTGCGCTTCGGCCCGTTCGTGTTCCATCTCGGCCGCGGCGAACTGCGGCGCGGCGAGGAGATCCTCCATCTCACTGACCGCGAGAAGGACATGATGCGCCTTCTCGCGGCAGTCCCTGGCGAGACCGTGCCGCGCCAGATGCTCGCGGGCAACGGCGCTTCCGCCGCAGGCGAGCGCGCGGTCGACGTGCAGGTCAACCGGCTGCGCCGCAAGATCGAAGTCGATCCTGCCAATCCGCTGTTCGTGCAGACCGTGCGCGGGATCGGCTACCGGCTGGTGGTCGTTACATGACGAGCCTCGACGTCGGCATCACGCGCCTACGCACCGCCGCGGGCCGGCGCGCGCGAGCCTTCGTCATCGGGTGGGATCGCTTCGACCGTTGGGTCAAAAGCATGCTGCCCAAGGGCCTCTATGCCCGCGCGCTCCTCATCATCATCACGCCGATGGTGATCCTGCAGTCGGTGGTCGCCTTCACCTTCATGGAGCGGCATTGGAACACGGTGACGCGGCGCCTGTCCGCCGCCGTGACCCAGGACATCGCCGCCGTTATCGAGATCCGCAAAGCGTTTCCACAGGACCGCGACAACGCCACCTTGCGGCGGATCGCCCAGGAACGCCTCGGCCTCGTGGTCGATTTCCTTCCCGTGAACGAGATGCCGCCGCTCGGGCCGAAGCCGTTCTTCTCGCTGCTCGACCAGGCCTTGTCGAACGAGATTCGCAAGCAGATCGGCCGGCCGTTCTGGATCGATACGGTGGGGCGCTCGAATCTGGTCGAGGTCCGCATCCAGCTTGATGACGCGGTGATGCGCGTGTTCGCGCGGCGCAACGCCGCCTACGCATCGAACTCGGAGATCTTCCTGTTGTGGATGGTCGGCACGTCGCTGGTGCTGATCACCGTCGCGATCCTTTTCCTGCGCAACCAGATCCGCCCGATCCTCCGGCTTGCCGATGCGGTGGAGAGTTTCGGCAAAGGCCGCGACGTGCCGAATTTCCGGCCGCGCGGTGCACAGGAGGTGCGCCGCGCAGCGTCCGCGTTCATTGAAATGAAGGCGCGGGTCGAGCGCAGCATCGAGCAGCGCACCACCATGCTCGCCGGCGTATCCCACGATCTGCGCACCGTGCTGACGCGCTTCAAGCTCGAGCTTGCGTTGATCGACGACAGTCCCGAGATCGAGGCGATGAAGAAGGACGTCGACGAGATGAGCCGCATGCTCGAGGCTTATCTCGCCTTCGCCCGCGGCGATGCCGCCGAAGCGCCGGCGCCGACCGACATGTCCGCCTTCCTGGAGGAGTTGAAAGCGGATGCCGAGCGTGACGGCCACATCACCAAAGTCGAATTCCACGGTCATCCGGTGGTGACCGTGCGCCCGAACGCGTTCAAGCGCTGCCTCGGCAATTTGGTGTCGAACGCCGCGCGCTTTGCGGCGGCGATCTCGATCACCGGGCACCGCGATCATCGTTACCTGACCATCACCGTCGACGACGACGGGCCGGGCATTCCGCAAAATCTCCGCGAAGATGTCTTCAAGCCGTTCCTGCGCCTCGACGATGCGCGCAATCAGGATGAGGGCGGCAGCGGACTTGGCCTTGCCATCGCCCGCGACATCGCCCGCTCCCACGGCGGCGACATCATGCTCGGCGACAGCCCCATGGGCGGCCTGCGCGCCTCCGTCCGCGTCCCGGTGTAGCGGAGGCTGTTCTCCACAAAGGCTCCGCCTCTCGCCTCGTAAAGAAGTCTCTGCCTCTCCCCTCATGCGCATCGCTTTTCTTTTCCCCTCTCCCGCAAGCGGGGGAGGGGAAAAACGAAATGCGCGCGACGTGGACCATCGCGCAAGCAGAGGGATCGGCGGCGAAGGCCGCACGCGAACAGTGCGCGCCCATCCTCCGAATGGCTAAACCGTAATACACCGGCCATTGGGCGGTAACCCTCGGCCACTTAGCATTTTGGCATTTCAAAGCTTGATTTGGCCCATCTCACTCGACAGGAAACCAAAATGCGCCTCTCCGCCCTCGTGGTTGCGGCCTTTGTCGTGAGCGGTCCCGCCGCCGCGCAAAGCTGGACCGAATACGCATATCCCGAATACAATTTCGCGGTTTCGTTTCCCGCCGCGCCGAGGACCGAGACCGTGACCTACCAGGCGCCCGACGGCCGCGCCGTCGAAGCGCACGTCTACGCCGCGACACTCGACCATGCCGCCTT
Source organism: uncultured Alphaproteobacteria bacterium (assembly GCA_963787675.1). Lineage (GTDB taxonomy): Bacteria > Pseudomonadota > Alphaproteobacteria > Rhizobiales > Xanthobacteraceae > JAJPKK01. The sequence goes on from CAWBDV010000007.1 coordinate 955,321, forward strand.
CAAGATGACGATCGTCGATTTCGCTGATCCCGCGCTCCAGGAGAACGCGGTCATCGCCAACGCGGTGAAGCTGTTGTCCGACGGCCGCGAGATCAAGGTCGACATCCCGGCGCGCATCAATCGCGTTTATGGTCGGCAGCTCAGCATGGTCGGCCCCGACGGCAGCCATTCGTCGGCGGCCGTGTTCTATCATCGCGGACGGCTGTATCAGATCGAGGGCAAGGTCATTCCCCCGGACAGCGACTCGGCGGCGATCCGCTTCCAACAATCGCTGGTGTTCACCGGCCGGGATTCCAACCGTGCGGCCGATGCCGGAGAACCGCGCCGGCGTTGCCGTGACGCCCGCGCGGCCGACGCGCAAGGCGCCGCCGCCGCGGCCGACGGACAATTGGCCAATGAGGCGCGCTGCCGTGGCGGGCGCGAAGGGCGACGTGAATATCAGCCACAGAACCAGTAATTGCAGTCCACGAGATCGAGCAGGAGACAACGATGAAACCTTCGGAAAATTTCACGACGAAGCGCGCCACCAAGCTCGCGGCCGCTGCCGGCGCGGCGCTGGCGCTCGCGGCGATCCCGCTCGCCGTCCCGGCCTTCGCCCATCATTCCTTCGCGATGTTCGATTCGAGCCAGAACAAGACCCTGGAAGGGACCGTGAAGGAATTCCAATGGACCAACCCCCATGCCTGGATCATGCTCACCGTCGCCAAGGATGGCGACAGCGAGGATTGGGCGGTCGAAATGATGGGGCCGGGGGGTCTCGCACGGCAGGGTTGGACCCAGAGGACGCTTGAGCCCGGCATGCCCGTCAAGCTCGTCGTGCATCCCCTGCGCGACGGTACCAATGGCGGACAGTTCGTTGAGGCGACCCTGCCCGACGGCACCCACATGGGCCGCAACGCCGCGCGGTAGGGCACGCTCGCTCCGCTGGCCCGCAGGCGGAAATCTGCGGGCCGGCCGACATCGATAGCCCGCCGCCCTCCACACCTCGCAAGGCTGGCAGCACTGTACCTTTGCGCCGCTCGTGCGCTGTTGCGCTTGCACAACACCGGGGCGAATTCACCCGCCATGGTGAACTCGTCGCTTACCATTTAGCCGCCCGGTTCCGCCCTGGCGCGCGCGCCCTGCCGACGCTGCGCAAGTCCAGAAAGTGAAGCGGAAAGCCACTTTCTGAGGACCCGGCGGCTCGCCGCACCAGCACAAGTGAACACGATCAATGAGAGATGTAACGCGCAACCTGTTGCGCGATTGCGAACCGTTGTTGCAGCCCGGTTACAGCATTCCAAAGCGAATCTGTTATCTCACGGACACACCCGCTACATCCGTAGCGCACTTGATCAGAGGCCAACATGTTTGTGCGCGTCGCAGCTGGAAACAGACTTTTGGGATTTGATGCCGGGGATTGGATTCTGCTGGTGGGCGGCTGGATCGTCGGCGGGCTGCTCACCTTCCTCGCTTAACAAATTATTTAATCGGGCCCGGCGCCCCGTATTCTGTCAGCCCATGATCGCTTAGGGGCTGACGTCAACGCCAAGCCATCTGATCCTTGCGCTTGGCGTCATCAACACAAGCAAAAAATCGCAGGCATAGACAGTGCTGGCCGACTTGGCCCTGGCATGCGCTGACTTAAGACGCGCCCCTCGCCGCAAGACCCACTACGCGATTTCGCTCGCCGTAAGAATCGACTCGTTTCGCGCAAGAAACGCCGCGCCGGAGATCGGCTCACGTGGTCGGGCTTGTGCCCTTCCACTGCCGTCCCCGGCGCTTTCGGTTTCGCTCGTCACGGGACAATCACCTCGATTGCCCTGTGGCGATCAGTTGTCGCTGTCGTCGCTATCGTCGCTGTCGTTTGAACCGACGATCCAGCTGCGATCGGTGCAGCGGTTGTAGTACCGCACGCTGCCGTCATCGAGCCAGGTCCGGGTCACGCACCCGTAGCTCGGATAGCCGTAGCTGCTGTAGCCATAGCTCGGGTAGCTGGAGCCATAACCGTACCAGCGCGGCCAGTAGTTGTAGCGGCGGAAGCCCCAGGCATAGCGATGGCCCCAGTGGCCCCAATGCCGCCAATGACCCCAGTTGTGGTGGGCGAAGTGGCGGAAGTGGCCGAAGCGGTGCCCGAAGTGACCGAAGTGGTGACCACCGAAGCGGTGACCGCCGAAGTGATGGCCGCCAAAGTGATGACCGCCAAAGTGGTGACCACCGAAGTGATGGCCGCCGCCGTGGCCGCCGCCATGGCCGCCACCGCCGCCGTGGCCTCGTGCGGAAGCGGAAACAGTCGCAGCAGCCGTCATCACGACAACGGCGATTGCAAACAAAGATGAACGGTTGATCATGCTAAGCTCCTAAGGTCGAAGAAGGATTGCTCCTGCGCACCATTGGTGCTGCGAGCCGCCTGATCCGTTCATCGGCGCTGCTGAGATTTGTAACAGTGCGGTTCGCGCAATCGGCTGAGCGAGCTGTCAACGTGGTCCAACGATCGACGCCGCTACGAATTGAAATCGTCACGACGGCCTATCGTCGGGGATCGACGATCTCGGAGGAGATCAGACTGACATCAGTCTTGTCGAAACGATTGCGGCGGGATTTTCGTCGGCTTGGGAGAGTAAAAACGCGTCCTTGGGCAAGCCTTGCCGCCGTGCTCCGCGCAGTCCTCAAGCTTCTGCACCGACAGCAAGCCGACGAGGGCGAGGATGATCGCTGCGACAACGATCAGAAACGTCTTATTGTTCATGCAAGGCAGTCGGCCGCCAATGCAAAAGGTTCAATGGCGCTCATGCAGATCGCAGCCAGCATCTCGGTCTCGCCGCGCCGAGACAATGCGCGTCCTCAGTACGGCTTGTCGCCGCAGATCGTGACGCGGTGGCCGTAGCGCTTGTTGGGGTAGTAATCCCACAGCGCGTGATGCTGCGTGCAGCGGTTATCCCAGAACGCGATCGAGTTGGGCTGCCACTTGAAGCGCACGCTCAATTCCGGCGTCTCGATGTGGCGAAACAACAGGCCGAGGATCGCGTCGCTTTCGTTCCGCTGCAGGCCGACGATGCGCGTTGTGAAGAACCGGTTCACGAACAGGCATTTCTTGCCCGTCACCGGATGGGTCCGCACCACCGGATGCTCCGCGCGCGGATATTTCTTGGTCCGATCGTCGACATCGTATCGGCCGCGATAGAAGGGCTCGCCGTCGTGGATGGCGGTGAGGCCGTCGACAAGCTTGCGGATCGGTTCGGACAATGTGTCGTATGCGAGATACATGTTGGCGAACATCGTGTCGCCGCCGCCGTCCGGCGGCACCTCGGTCAGATGCAGGATCGTACCCATCGGCGGCTCCGGATCGCATGACACGTCGGAGTGCCAGTCCTCGCCGGCGATGTGCTTCGACGTCGCGTCGGCCTTGATGACCATCACCTCGGGATGGCCCGGAACCACATCCGGCGACGCCGGGTGCGTATGGAGCTTGCCGAACCGGCGGCCGAGCTCCTTCTGCTGCTCGACGCTCAGCCTCTGGTCGCGGAAGAACAGCACGAGGCGATCCATCAGCGCGTCGTGCACCTCCTGGAACTGCTGATTGCCGAGCGGCTTTGACAGGTCGACGCCGAAGACCTCGGCGCCGATGCTCGGGGAGGATTTGCGGAGCTCAATGCTGTGGTAGGGCATGTGCGTTTCCGCTGGTTCGGCAAAGCGGCTTTGCGTGCCCTTATATCAAACCTGTTCGGGTGATGTCTTAGTCGAGCCGAAGGCCCAGGGTTCGCCGCAACGATCAAATCGACAGCGCGAATACGTCCATCAGGGCACGCCGGCCGGCGGCTGTTATGGTCAGGGCTCGACTGTCAGGTACCCGTTCGATCCATTTCAGGTCGAGACACCGGCTCGCCAACGCCGCGCCGACTGCGCCGCCGATGTGGGGGCGCCGTTCGGTCCAATCGAGGCACGGACGGCAAAAGATACGGCGCTTGGCGCGCGCCGACGACAGATCGACCCCAAGCTCCGACAGGAAATCGGCTCCGGCCGGCGTCACTTCGCCGGCTTCCTCGCCCAGCGCGACGAATTCGCGCTCGATCAGCCGCTCGGCGAGCCCGACCCCGAGCACGCCGGCGATATGGTCGTAGCAGGTTCGCGCCTGCCGCAGCGTTTCGTCGAGCCGCGACTTGGGCTGCAGCCGCGGCGGCCCCGTCATCGCGACATTCATGATGCTTTCGAGCATGTGCGCGACGTGGGGGCCGGCCAATCGGTAGTAGCGATGGCGGCCCTGCTTCATGAGCACGAGCAGCCGCGATGTCAGCAGCTTGCCGAGATGACCGCTTGTCGTCTGCGGCGATACGTTGGCGGCGTACGCCAACTCACTTGCGGTCAGGGCACGTCCCCCGAGCAATGCACAGAGGATGTTGGCGCGCGCCGGATCTCCGACGAGCGCAGCCACTTCGGCAATTTGCGGCGCTTGCGACATGCCGCGAATATGTACCCGACAGGGCCACGTTGCCATCGCCGATACTTCGTTCGCGGCCGAAGTAAATCGGGTCGACACTCGCGATACACGCCCCATGTTGTGATCGAGCAAACGGAGGCGATCGTGAGTACCAGTTCGGCAGTGTCTCATCCGCGCATCTTCTACGGCTGGTTCGTCGTTGCTGCAGCCTTTGCCGTCACCTTCGTCGGGTTGGGCTCCGCTTACACGTTCAGCGCCTTTGTCGAATCCTTGCAGCAGGATTTTGGTGCTTCGCGCGGCTCGGTCTCCCTCGTGTTCTCGCTGGCGGGGTTCGTCTACTTCGCGCTCGGGATGGTGAGCGGTCCACTGTCCGACCGTTGGGGCTCCCGCAGGCTGGCGTTGATCGGAATGATCTTGACCGGCGCGGGCCTCGCGGCGGCGAGCGCCGCGCGCAGCCTGACGGAGGTCTACGCGGCCTATGGGCTTGGCGTCGGACTCGGTGTCGGCTGCTCCTATGTTCCCGCGGTCGGCGCGGTTCAGCGTTGGTTTGTGAGAAGACGCGGGCTGGCGTCAGGCCTCGCAGTCAGTGGTATCGGCGTCGGCACGCTGGTGCTGCCACCGCTCGCCTCGTTCCTCATCGCCACCATCGGATGGCGCGAGGTGTACCTTGTGCTCGGTGCCATTGCCGTTCTCGTCGGCGGGGGCATGGCGCTCCTGATCGAAAACGATCCGCGAGACCGCGGGCTCAATCCCGACGGTGACGTCCTGCGTGCGAGCGCCGAAGCGCCCGGGACTTCGGTGCGCGACGCGATCACGTCGCGGCAGTTCATCGGCCTTTATGCGAGCTGCCTGCTCTGCTCGTTTGCGGTGTTTGTGCCGTTTGCTCATCTCGTCCCTTACGCACTGGACCATGGCGTCACGCGATCCGCGGCCGCGCTTCTCATGGCGATGATCGGTGTCGGAAGCACCGGCGGACGGTTCTTTCTGGGCGGTCTCGCCGATCGCATGGGCCGGAGCAATGCGCTTCTGCTGACCTTTTTGGGCATGGCCGTCACGCTCGCCTTTTGGGCGTTTGCGACCAGCTTCTGGTCACTCGTCGTCTTTGCGGTCGCTTACGGCATCGTCTATGGCGGATGGGTCGCGCTCCTTCCGGCGACCGTCATGGACTATTTCGGCGGGCGGAATGTCAGCGGCATCATCGGCATTCTCTATACGAGCGTCGCGTTCGGCACCTTGATCGGCCCGAGCGCCGCCGGGTTCGTTTTCGACGTCATCCACAGCTACACGCTGCCGCTTCTCGCCGGTGCCGGCGCCAACGTGATCGCGGCCGCCATCATGGCGGCCGCGTCGAAGCCCTCCAAGGGGGTGTGACTACGCCGACCGGGGGTTGAACCCACATCGCGGGTGCTGCGACTAACCATCAACGGCGCGCTTGACGGCGGCCCGGCAGCCCAAACGGCCCTTCGGAGTTTCGACCATGTCCCACGGCAACGACCCCAAATGCAAAGTCTGGACGCTCCGCGGCGTCACCCACTACCTCGCCGGGCGAAACGACCACGCCATTGCCGATTTCAATGAAGCGCTGCGGCTCAATCCCTCGCACGCCTCGAGCTATTTCAACCGCGGCAACGCCATGCGGGCCAAGGGCATGCTCAACGAAGCGATCGCCGATTATCGCAAGGTGCTCGAGATCAATCCGGCCCTGACGATGGCGAACCAGGCGCTGCAGCAACTGAAAGCCGCGGCCTGACATCATAAATTCGAGGGCGCGCTGCAAGGCGACATGGTCAGCGGGAGGCGGATCGCGGACGCGCCCTACGCCGGTCGCGGCGACTTGGCGGTGCTGGTCGCGCATAACGGACGGTTGGATAAGATCCCGGGGACCGGCGCCAAATTCGGCGGTGTCGGTGCCTGGGCAAAACTTCGCGTGTCCGCCGGGGCAATGCAGTTGCCGACGATGAAGGCGTCACAGAATGTACCTGCGTTGCAGGCTCCCACCAGGCAGCAGACGCCGGCCGGCCGGCGCACAGGTGAAATGATTAGGACAGAGGAAGAAGTTGCCCAACCGAGGATGCTTTCGCACGACCCTTTTGCAAAGCGCTGCGCACGTTCGCGAACGGCCCTCACGTATTGACCTGCGACTTCTCTCTTGTTTTTCGGCGTTTTCGGCTTATGTCAAACAAACAATCTAATGATGATCATTCGATGATCATTCAATGGATATTGAATCTCTGCTTTGAAGCCGAGGCCACTTCCGAGTTCACATCCAACAACCGGCGGATTAAATCATGGCCGTATGTGCCCCAATTGATGCAGGCGAATTGTTCGATTTCGATGCCGCAGCTGAATTATTTTCCCTCCGAGGCCGAAAAATCAGCGGTCAGTCGATCGGGTACAGGCGGTTTCGACGAGCGGCTGACGCCATCCGTTTTGCGATCGAGGAGTTGCCGCCGAAGTTGCTCCTTGGCGCCTGCCTGGAGGTTGAGGAGTTGAGGCTGGATGGCAGCGGAATACGCCGCCTCTATGACAGCGCCGCGTATCCGCTCGTTCGCCGCGCTGTGAAGTAACGCCGGTGGCCACACGCACACAGCGCAAGGTCATCGTTTTTCACCGTCCCTTCGTGCTGAAAGGGATCGATAGAAGCTTGCCGCCTGGACGCTATGAGATCGTAACCGACGAGGAACTGATTGAGGGATTGTCATTCCCCGTCTACCGCCGCGTGTCGACTGTAATCTTCGTTCCGGCGCACCAAGCGTCCTCAATCGAGATGGTGACCATTGATCCCAACGACCTTCAAGCGGCGCAGGAGCGCGACGCGGCGGCCCATCAATTGCCTGCGGCGGCAGCGAGCCCGCAAGCGGCTGGTCGTAGAACGAAGGCTGTTCTGAAAGAAGGCACCGTGGGCGATGACGGACAAAACGATTGATTTGGATCAGCGCCGCGGCATGGCCGCGCAGAAAGCCACGGATCTTCGCCGGCTGCTGGCGGAGGTAGAGGCAAATCAAAGCGCACTGCGTCTTCGGCAGGAGGAATTGGAGTCCCATCTCCTCGCGGCGCCGGCGGCAAATTGGCACGAAGCCGCCGAGAAAGCGCGCTATTTGCTAGACCTTTTTGCCGCCACGCTGTCAGCGGAAGACCCCCGCAGGCAGAAGCTGATCGCTGCCGTCCTTGCCGACTTCGACCGGCTTGCCGATGAAAACTAGGCGCTGGCTGACATATCAACGTTGACCCCAATTCCGCCTGTGGATGCGACTTAGTCGATGTGTTTCGCAATGGGTGCGCGAAAAGCTCCAAACTTTGTCTCTTATTTTTCAATTCTTGTCCTCACAGACGGCAGGCGAAGAGATCGGCAGCAGCATCTTCTTTCGAACGACGATTGGGAAAGCGCCGACAATTTTTCCGGTCGCATCCGTCAAACGAAAGCTGTCAAGTTCTTGATCGGGGTGCCGCTTGGCCACATCAAGCGCCCGAACTCTGGGCGCGAGCGATCACATCGGCTTCGTCAGTCAAAACGGATGTTTCCTTGTAGACGGGAAGACCTCTCGAAAGCCATTCAATTCCGAACATGTCACCTCTTGAATTTTGTCAAGCACACAGAGACGCGACTGCAACCGCAGGGACCTCAGCTAGGGGCAAGCGGCCCACCGGTGATAGACGACTCAGATGGGGGGTCGAGACGCACCGAGCGGCAACCCCGCTGTGGTCCCCAGGGCAACGTTTTTAAGCCTGAGTTGACGCGAGCGCTTCCGGCCTTCTGTAGCTCAACGAACGTGGCTTTTTCCTTGGCCAACAAACCAAGCAAAGTTTTTCGCTCAGCCTCAGAGGTGACGACGGACGCAAGCCTGCGAAGTCTATCCAAGTTCTTATCATTGATAAACCTGTCCATATCCGGAGCTTTCCCTTTTTGCGATTAGGCGACCCCCCAAAAGTATGCGCCTTTATTCCGAATCCCGAGAAAGCACAGCTCGCACGAAAACCGTTGCTGAACTCGGCGGATGACGAAGGGTCTCGGATGTCATGCAGCGGAAAAGCCCCAACCGGAGTCAGGGGGACGGAGGTTGGGGCCTCTTCGGGAAGAGCCATCCCGGCTAAGCCGCAACCGAGGGCCTTTAAGCCGCAACCGCGGACCTTAAGGGGAGGGTTGGGGCTTTCCTTGTCGGGACGGCGGATTTGATCGCTTGCCGTACTCAGGCCGCGAAGCGAATGCTTGGCGAGCCCATTACGCCGCCTTTTTGCATCGCCGCCTTCATTTCATCGGAGCCCAGCCACGTACGGGCCTTGGCCACGTCGGCGACATCCTGGAGGACCACGACTTCATTCGGGTCGTCGGCGCTGCGGAACACTCTGCCGTTGGTGATGCCGGCAGACGTACGGCTATTGCCGCCCGCTTCGTAACTCGTACGCCATGCGTTAAAGTCCTTGACCTTGAAGTGGATCGTCAGGTTCTCGTTCGTCTGGATGTTGGCCATAACATTTACTCCAAAATAGATCTGTGAAACATCGGTCGAATGTCATCATTTGATGAACCCACAGTAGTTAATCAGTAAGTCGCTAAATATCAGGCACGTTGAAAAAGAAATATTGTGATCGGTAGCGCCATTGTTTCGCTTGTATTCGGTTGGCTGGCTCCTATTCGGATTTAGGAATCGCTATTTGCGACGAGCGCTTTTCCGCGGATTTTATCTGACTACTGTCGGCGCGCGCGCCGGCGGTTGTCGGACGGTCGTTCCGTTTCTCCCGCACCACGTCGGTGGCACGGATCTCGGGCGGAACGAACTTGACGAGTTCCGCGATCATGTGACGAAGTCTGTGGGTCTCGAGTCGGCCTGCGATGTGATTTACAGAGCACCATCTGCTTATCGCCTACCACGAGCTCAACGTGGGAACTCGGGTGACCGCCGCGCCGAATTGCTTAGACGGTTGCATGCGAGGGGAGGATAAAGACCTGCAAGCGGATACGTATCCGCCCACATAAGCGGACCGGACTGGCGGAGGTGTTCAATGGATTTGATCGCACCCTCGCCTCGTCGCTGCCGAAAGCCCTTCGCGATGGACGCCCTGATCTAAAAGCCATTGGTCCTCATGCTTGCTGCAATATCGACAAACCGCGTCAACCATCGCTTTGACGTGTTCGGGATTTTCCTCCGCCGGAATAAGCACAAGAAAGGCGCGCGGGAATTCGCTATCCGGGAAGACCGTATCGCAGCATGCGCAGGCGGAGTATTCCTTCGATATCACGTTCATCCATCTTGAGATGGCCGATAGGCAAAGCCCGGCAACTCGATCGCCGCTGTTTGCTTTTGCGATCCAAGCGGTTCGATCTTTGTGGCGCATGATGTGCACCCGGCATTCTTCATCGAGCGGTATGATGTGCACGCGCGACTCCTTATTCGGCTCAATGCAAAGGCAGCAAAACGAGGCCTGGAAGGCCACCAGAGAAGTCGAAACCGGCCTCCCTGGCGGGAGGAATCCTAGCTTTGCTGTTGGCTCTTGGAATGCGCGGTCTTCGAATGATCCCGGGCCATTTCCGACTGCTGCTGCGCCTTCGTGGAATGTTCTTTGCCCTTCGCATGTTCATTCTTGCCGTGAGCGTCGGCAGCGGCGCGATGAGATTTTGCTGCGGATTCGTGATGTTCCGCTGCCTTATTGTGTTCGTCTTTCATGTAAATTTCTCTTGTTGCCCGACTAATTTCGGGGATCGCAGGAACGACCCAAATAGTGGCTGGACCGAGTTCGAAACACGCCTTTAGAAAGTGTAGGTGGACGCCCTTGCGAAAGCATTCTCGTTACACTGTCTTTTTCGGCGCACTAGGTGGGGGGAGGCGCAAGGGCCGGCGACACACGTCGCGGACCGGGAAAGCGGCTCGCGGCGGGGACTGAGGAACGGCGCTCGAATGCCCAGTAGGCTGCTGCCGTGACGCCGGACGTGTGCGCGGAAGGCAGTTTCTTCGCAAAAGTCGTCCGGTCTCGCAGACCGGCGCGCCCTGCCTTCCCTGCGAAGTGGTCATTGACGTTCGGAACGGGGGCGGCGAACGTCCGTTGCGAGACATTTCTGCTAGGATTGCGGAACCTGATTGTAAACGAGAATGACTGCATGAATGATCCTCAAGCTCCGGTGCGTTCTCCCGAACTTGAACTTATCTACAATGCGGCTCCGATCGGCCTCGCGTTCCTGAGTCGCGATTGCCGCTACGTCCAAATTAATCAGCGGTTGACTGAGATTTGCGGCATTTCGGTCGCCGACCACATCAATCGGTCCGTTCGAGAGACAGTTCCTGCGCTTGCCGATCAGGTCGAACTCATCGTTCGGACAATTCTGGAGACTGGCAAGTCGATCACCGGCGTCGAGGTGAACGGACAGCGACCCGACGGCAGCAATGCCGAGCGCGTTTGGATCACCTATTGGCACCCGCTGAAGGGGACCGACGGTAGCATCGTTGGTGTCAACGTAGCCGCTGAGGAAATTACCGAGCGCAAGCGAACAGAGGCGGCGTTGGCGTCGAGTGAAGGGCGCTTTCGCAAGCTTGCGGAGAATCTGGCGCAACGGGTCGAGGAACAAGCGCGCGAGCGGGACCGCATTTGGAACGTTTCGCAGGATCTCCTGGTCGTAATCGACGCTGGCGGCAACATAGCCGGCGTCAATCCGGCATGGACCACGATACTGGGATTGTCCGGCGAGGGTCTGATAGGTCGCGATGTCGCATCGCTCGTGCACCCGGACGATCGGCAACAATGCACGCTCGCACTATCCCAACTCGCGGAACACCAGCAACCTGTTTACCTCGAGAATCGGCTGCTGCATCTGGATGGCACCGTCCGCTGGATATCGTGGCAAGCGGTAAGGGACGGAGAACTGACCTACGCCGTCGGGCGGGATGTGACCGAATTCAAACGCACCGAAGGAGCATTGGCGGCCGCTCGCCGCGAGATGTCGCAGGCGTCGGGGCGAACGGCAATGGGAGCGATGACCGCATGGATCGCTCACGAAATTAACCAGCAACTCTCCTCGATCGTAATGAGCGCTGATGCCGCCTTACGCTGGCTTGGGGGAGCACAGCCCAACATCCAGGAAGTGCGTAAAAATCTTGAACGGATCGGCCGCGCCGGGCACCGCACCACCGAAGTGATTGCCAGCATTCGATCGATGTTTGGAAAAGACTCGCCCAGGAACGAGCCGATCGATGTGAACGCAGTGATCCGCGAAGTCCTGACATTGATTGAGGCAGAGATCGACAGTCACCATGTGGTCGTGAAAACCGCGCTGCTCGACGATCTCCCGGCGCTCGTGTGCGAACGCGCGCGATTGCAACAGGTCATTCTCAATCTGACGATGAACGCGATCGATGCAATGAGTACCGTTGCGAGTCGCCCTCGGCAATTGAGGATCAAATCAGAACGTCATGAACCCGGCGGCGTGAAGATAACCGTTGAAGATACAGGTACTGGAATTGATCCGACCCACGCCGACCGGATTTTCGATACTTTCTTTACGACCAAGGCCGACGGCATGGGCCTCGGCCTCGCCATTTGCCGGTCGATCGTCGAAGCCCAGGGCGGCAGATTGTGGTGCGCGCCCCTGAGCCCATACGGAACCGCTTTCTACGTGCAGCTCGAGAACCTGTAATTCGCGAAACGCAGGTTCGCCGATCAATCTGCAGCTTACCCGCATCGACTTACATTCGCGTCGTCGTAATTCCTTGGGCGGCCAGCAAGTTCGCGAGGTGTTTTCGCGCGTAATGCATACGCGTCTTGACTGTGTTCTCTCCCACGCCGACGATCTCGGACGCTTCTTCGATGGACTTATGGTGGTAGTAAACGAGATCGACGATCTCACGCTGCGGCAGCGATAGCTGCGCCAGGCACTTTTGCATGATCGCTTTGGTGTTAAGCGTCAAGGAATGCGCTTCGGGATCTTCAGCGGGGTCCTCGATGGTATCGGCGAGGTCATCATCAAGCGCCTCGCTTGCCGGCCGCCGCATCGCGCCGAAGGCCAGGTTGCGTGCAATGCTTAACAGCCAGGTCGACACCTCCGCACGTGCCTCAAAACTTCCGGCTTTGCGCCAGACCGCGAGAAACACCTCGCTCACGACGTCTTCGGCCGCAGCGCGATCACCGAGAAGTCGCGCGGCGAACCGAAAGATGCGTGTGCTGTGCCGGCTGTAGAGGAGATGCATCGCTGCTTTGTCGCCGCCGCCGATGCGCCTGATCAGATCGGAGTCCGACGTCCTGCGGTCCGGCTTTCGCGGTTGGCTGGCAGCCAGAGGGCTAAACCGGAGTTCGTTGCCGGTTATCTCGCCGGAGCAAATCGTCATTGTCGCACCCCCGTATTCATCACTTGTTAACCACGAGGTTAGGCGGCGCAGGTCGGCAGTACCATTGTCCATGGGTGCCGATTTGGTATCGAAAGGTGCCCCCGACCCAATACCTAAGGTGGGGGTGTCCCGGCTATCCGTTGGGCGTTCTCTTGGCGAAAGCATCGCCGAGACATGCCAGCAGGTTGTCGCCGTTGATGGGCTTGGCCAGGAAGGCGAGTGCCCCGTCGTTCAGCGCTCGCTCGCGCGCCTGGGCCTCGGCAAAAGCCGATACGAAGATGATCGGGAATCGATGGCCCTCTTTCGCCAATTGCCGTTGCAGATCAAGCCCGCTCATTCCGGGCATCTGCACGTCAAGGATCAAGCAGTCGGTCTCGCCGACGCGGCTCGAACGCAGATAATCCTCGGCTGACGCAAACGTCGTGGTCGCGTGTCCCAGCGACCCAACAAGACTTCTCGAGCGCTTCCCGCACGGTCGTGTCATCGTCGACGATTGCGATCACGAGAGCCCTTCTTCAGCGGCGCGGCGCGCGCGCCTGGAGCAATGCCCCAAAAGGTAAACAGCGGCCCCGAGGCTCTCAATGCGCTACAGGTCGATACGAACCAATCCCAAAGACTCGCGGTCCCAATACCAAAGTATTGCCCGCTAGGTGTCCGGAGCCCGTATCGCTAAGAGGTCCGCCATCCTGACGAGCTCTGCGAGCGATCTTGCTCCCATTTTTCGCGTGACGCTTGCGCGATGCGCCTTCACCGTGATCTCGCTGATGCCGATCTTGGCAGCAACTTGCTTGTTCATGAGGCCTGTCACCACCAGCGCCATGACATCTTGTTCGCGCGGGGTCAGCTTCTCGAATTTGGCGCGAAGATTGGAAATCGTTCCCTCGGCCTGTCGCCGGCTTCTATCGCGGTCCAGAGCAACCTGAACGGCATCAATCAGATCCTGATCGCGAAACGGCTTGGTCAGGAACTCGACGGCGCCGGCTTTCATAGCGCGGACGCTCATGGGAATGTCCCCATGACCCGTCATGAAAATGATCGGAGTCTTGTTCTGCCTTCGCGCCAATTCAGCCTGAAATTCAAGGCCGCTCAACCCGGGCAGCCTGACGTCGACCACCAGGCAACTCGCCACGTTCGGAATGGGTCGTGCAAGAAAATCCGTGGCGGAGGCAAATAGCTCGACTTTCAATTTCAAGGATCGGATCAAGCTGCCAAGCGAGTCGCGCACGAGTTCGTCATCGTCGATCACGAATACGAGCTGTTCGCTTTCCGGTGCCTCGGTCATCGCCTATCGCAGAGCCAAAGCGTCCGGGCTCTCCCCACACGCCGGTCGATGTGCATGTCACTTACTACCGCACATTGTCGCAAACCGTCCTCATCAAATAAAGAGGCTTTTGAAACACATCAAAGACCCTAACGTACTGGAGATTCTGATGTTTTGAAAACGCGTGGCGGTCGTCCGATGAGCGCTTCAAGGGCAACCATGGGGAAGATGCCGAGGCGACTACGCATGTGGCCACGGCCGCCTTGGGGAAACGTTGCAGGCAAGGTTCTTGAAGGCGAGATCGTCAATCCGACGGCGCACCGTCCGAGCGCTGATCGGCGCCGTAAGCATGCCGAACACGGTGAAATCTCCGATCAGTCATAGGCCTTGGAACCGGCTGCGTTCGAGACTAGAAAGCCGTCCGGCGCGATCGGAAGTCGGGGCGCGCGCTCGCAATGTGGCACCAGGCTCGCGATTTCGTCGTCGAGGTATCCGATGTCCTCAACCAATATTCCGGAACCGGCTGGGGCCCTGAATTTGAACGGTATGCGCATCCTCCTGGTCGAGGATTCCTGGCATCTGGGCATGGCGACGAAGAGCTTTCTTCAGGCCTGCGGAGCAGACGTGGCTGGACCCTTCGCCACCGTGGCTGATGCCGAGGGGGCGGTCTCGGAGCGCGCTCCCGACGCAGCTCTTGTCGATTTCAATCTCAGGGGCGGCGAACGGGCAATCAGCTTGATCGATCGATTGCACGATCAAGGCGTTCTCATCATCGTGACCTCGGGCTATTCGAATCTTCCGATTGAGTCCGGCAAAGTCGCGGCCGTCCTCCAGAAGCCGATCAGTGAGGCCCAACTCCTCGAAAGCCTGCGACCATTGCTAAATTAGCGAGGACGCCGCACTGATCGTTGTTCGTGACAAAACGCCGGTCACGCGCGATCGACAGGCAATTCCATTTCGCAAGATACCCCCTCCTTGCGGAAGTCGAGGGCCACTTTGCCACCGAGCTCATGGGGAATGAGATCGCGTATCAGGCTGGTGCCGTACCCGGACTGACTCGGAGCTGTCACAGGTGGGCCGCCGGACTCGCTCCACCTTATCAATAAGCTCGAAGCCCCATCGCTTGCGCCGGTGCGGCGTTCCCAACTAACCGATACCCGGCCATCCGGGCTCGATAGGGCGCCGTATTTCGCGGCATTGGTCACGAGTTCATGGATGACCATCGCCACCGCCTGGGTCGCGGCGGCCGTGAGCATTACATTCGGGCCGTCCATCGAAATGTTCGCGCCCGTCGTGTATGGAGCGATCTGGTGGTGGACCAGATCCGTCACGCCGACCCCTTGCCAGCGACTTTGGCTGAGAAGCGAGTGGGCAGCCGCCATGGATTGAATGCGACCATCGAGCGTTTTTACGAAATGGTCCATCGAGCTGCTTCCCTGGCGCGTGTACATGGCGACCACGGCAACACGCGCGAGGACATTCTTGACCCTGTGATCAAGCTCTGCGGCGAGGGCGTCCTGGCGCTCCTCGGACCGCTTTCGCTCACTGATATCGAGGGTCAGGCCTCGCAATCGCACAAATTTTCCAGAAGCATCGAATTCGGCTCGTGAGGTCTCCTCGAGCCAAACCTCCTGACCGTCAGGACGGACAAAGCGAAAGGTGGCGGCGTAAGAGGGGCGGCTGGGCTGCACGCCTCGTACCAAAGCCTTGAAGCGCGCACGGTCATCCGGATGGACGCGGGATAGGAATTGACCTGCCGTGAACGCCTTGTCGGGATCGAACCCAAGGATCTGAGCGGCATTCTCGCTGCGCCGGGCTGAACCTCTGCGGAAATCCCAATCGAAGGCGGTCACGCCGCCAGCGGCGAGAGCTTCCTGCAGTCGCGTTTCGCGCTCGGTCAGTTCGGCCTCGTGATCACGTCGCTCGGCAAACAGCGCAGCGAGAACGAACGCGCAAAGCGAGACCGCGAGGACGCCGGCCTGGGCACTCAAAATGCGTTCTTCGATCGGGAGATTGGGGTCACCGAAATGGCCGATGCCAAAGGTTATCGTCCAAACGATCATAAGTGAGACAATGAATGCCCCCGTCGCGGCAAAAACCGGGCGGCAACGGGCCGCGAGCCATAGCAGAAGCGGAAACAACAGGGCCGCGGGTACGACGGTCTGCCACGGCTCCGGCGGAAGAGAAATGATGATCAACGTCATCATGGATAAGGCTAACAACGCCACCAAGCCTTCGATGATTTCCGTTCGCGGCGGCGGTTCGCGAACCGCAGATGCAATTCCGATTATGAGCGGCGCAACGGTGATGATCCCGAGCGCGTCCGACGTAAACCAGTGTTGCCACGTCGTCAGAATCGGCGCAGTCGGGCTGTGAAACAGCATGTAGGCGACGGTACCGCCGACCCCCGAAGCCGCGGTGGCTACGAGTGCTGCCATCAGCAGTCCCAGCACATTGCGCAGCCTGTCGAGATTGAAACTTGAGCCGAAGTAACGCTCGATCAGCGCTGCAGCAAACACGGCCTCGCCTGCGTTGCACAGGGCGAAGGCGATAGCGCTCCACAGCGTTCGGTCACCCAGGAGGTTGGCTACAATCGTCGCCGCCATCGCGCCGATTGCCACGGGCCATCGTGCTCTGCGTCCGAGAGCAATGATGACGCCACTGGAAACACCGGCGGCCGGCCAGAACACTGCGACGCCGTCCGGTTTAGTCAGCAAACCGAGGCTCAGGTGGGCCGCAAGGAAATAGGCGACGCCAACCGCGACGGTCAGGCCGAGTGACCAAACCAACGGTCGGCTCACACCAAGCCGAGGCTCCCGCTTCAGAGATTGCAACATGCCATGCCCACTCATGGACACCGTAGCACAAAAGCGAGGCTCCGAGATGGACGGCCGGACCATGCCGCCCGCATCGCATACCCCCATGAAATCCTGGAAATGCAAGGTTTTAAGGGGCGTTGTGAGTGTCGCGGACGTTGCCACGCCAGTCCCTTCACCAGCGCGCAGCAGTCGTGTCTCATCGGCATCGACTATGACGCGAACGATCAGGAGCAGACGGACCTTGCGGGCCTCGGCCATTGGTCACATGATCGCTCTCACACCCTGAAGCGAGCCCCGCCGTTCCGCTTCCTGAGGCGGGATTTTAATCAGGGCAGAAGGGGCTCTCTCTCGCGAGAGTGCTGCAGTCGGTTTTTTCGGTGGATCGCATGGATGGAGAGGTGACATGCGAATGATGAAACCAGTTTGGCGCGCGATGCAGGGCTTGGCGGTTGCGGCGCTGATGTTCGTTGCGCCGGTGCGTGCGCAGGACACGGTCATCGTCGGCACGGTCGGGTCGCCTTCGGCCAATCTCTGGCCGGTCTTCATCGGCATCGATAAGGGCTTTTTCAGCGCTGAAAACATCAAGATCGATCTCGTTTATGTGCCCGCGAGCGCGGCCGTCATGCAGCAGCTTGCGGCCGGCTCTCTGAATATGGCGGTGTCGACCGGACTGGTGGATCCGATCCGCGCCATCGATCAAGGGGCAGGGATCGCGATCGTTCGTGTCGAGGTTCAGGCGCCGCCCTATGTCATGATGGCGAAGCCGGGAATCAAAAGCCTCAGCGATCTCAGAGGGAAAGTGATTTCCGTCGGCGGCGCCAAGGACATAACCCGCGTCTACGCTGAACGCATGCTGGCGCCTCACGGTCTCAAGCCCAGCGATTACGATTTCATCTACGCCGGCGCGACCACGGCCCGTGCCCAGGCTTTGCTCAGCGGTGCCGTCGATGCCGCTATCCTGTTGCCGCCATCGAACTTCCAGATCCAGGCGGCCGGCTACAATGACATCGGACTTACGATGGAATATGCGCCGGAGCTGGCGTTTTCGGGCACGACGGTCAACAAAGCTTGGGCCGGCCGTAATCAGAACGTGTTGGCCCGGGTGCTCGCCGCCCAGGCCAAGAGCACCGAATATCTTTACGATGATCGCAATCGCGCCGAGGTGGTTCGCATCCTCGTTGCAGTGAGCGGGCTCAAGCCGGAAGACGTCGAGAAGTCCTACGACTTCTTTCGCAAGAACAATTTCTTCGATCGCACCGGCAAAATCTCGCGGGCCAAGCTGAATGCCCTGGTCGATGCCCTGATCAGCGTCGGAGACTTGCAGGCGCGCGGAAACGTCGAGCGGTTTGTCCTCAGCGGCACTGCGCAGTTGTCGGATTGAACCTGACGTGCGCGAAGTCATCGCCGCGCCATGTGCCGGGCTCGACCTCCGGCGGCACTATGGACACCACCAGTCGCCGGCGATCCGCGCCGGCGGCCTCATCTTCTGCTCCGGGATTTTGCCAATTGACCCCGAATCCGGGGAGCGCCAGCACGGCACCGTTACCAGCGAAACGCACGTCATCTTCCAAAACCTGCGATTGCTCCTCGACTCCGCCGGCTCTTCGCTCGATCGCCTGGTGCAGGTGCATGCGCTGATCTACGACAGCATCGAATATGACGTCCTCAACCGCGTCTACCGGCGGTACGTGGCCAACGGACCGCCCGCCCGCACTGTATGGACGGCGCAGATCGAGGCCGGGTTCAAGGTTGCGCTCGACGTGATCGCGGCGGCCTGATCGGCGCGAAGGAATGCCCAATGAACGCGAGGCGCGAAATCATTCGGCTTCAGGGCGGATCGCCTGAATCAGGAGGCGGCGTCGGCCGGCCGACGGTGGTGAGGGGCGGCGAGTTTCTGTTTTTGTCCGGTCTTACCGCAATCGATTTGGACACCGGCAAACCCATGCTCGGTACGACGGCGAGCGAAACCCGTCACGTCCTTGGCAACCTTAAGACATTGCTGGAAGCGGCCGGCTCGTCCCTCGACAAGGTCGTAAAAACCATGGTGCTGCTGCACAGCATGCTGGAAGCACCCAACGTGAATGAAGTCTATGCCGGTTTCTTTTCCGACCCGCCGCCCGCCCGCACTGTCTGCGGCGCTACTCTCCCGGACCGCATCAAGGTCATGATCGAATGCGTTGCACTCGCGTGAGCCGATGATCGAAAAGCTTGCCCGCTCGGTGATCCAGCCGAAGAATTCTCATCTTAACGCCTCGCGCAACGCCAACCTGCCGCATGTTCCCGGCGTTCGCGTCGGCGAATACATATTCCTGTCGGGCATGGCGCCGATCGACCCCGAGACCGGCGAGCGCGCGCTTGGTCCGATCGCGCAACAGCTCCGCACAACGTTCGCCAATGTGCGGCATATGTTGGAATCCGCCGGCTCGTCGCTTGAGCGCGTGGTGCGTGTGCACGTGGTGCTGGCCGACATTGCCGACGCGGCAGAGTTGGACCTCGTCTTCGGCGAGTTCTTCCCGATCGATCCGCCGGCGCGCATGGTCTGGTCGATGCAGCTACGCTTCGGCAACGGCTGCGAAATCGAGTGCATAGCGTTGGCCGGCTCATCGAATTGAGCGCATTACAGAGATCGCGCTAACCAGCGGCGGCGAGGACATCGGAACTCTTGTTTGTGCGCGTGTTCTTCCCACGCGAGGCAAGCGGCGCCGCCAATTGACGCTTCGCTGAGTCCACTTCCGTAATGCCAAGTAGGAGCGCGCGGACTAGCTGCCTTTTAGAGCAAAACGAGCAGTTGTGGCGCAATAGTAACACATCCGGAAATACCATCTGACCAGGGTTCCGTTGCATTGACCCTGCGGTGCAAGTGTTCGAAGGCTGTACTCGGAAATTAGGGTTCGCTGCTATGATCGGGACGACGCCAGTCGCTCTCTGCGCGATGGCCTGCCGCGGCGCGGCGCGGGATAGTTCGTGGGCCCGGCGAATGGCGATCGGCGCGGTGCTGATCGCGGTAGCGCTGTCGGTGCTTTCCAGCGAGGGACTTGCGGCCTGCTCTCCCCCGGCCGGCAATAATGTCTCCGCCACATGTACGGGCACGACCAACAATCAAAACGGCACGAATGGCTACGGTACGGGCGCTGAGACCGGTCTCACCGTGAACGTCGTAAACGGCGCGTCGTTGGTCGGCACCAACAACGGTATCGCCGCCAGCACCGTCACCGTTACAAACGCCGGCACCATCTCGGGTACAGTCATTGCCGGCATAAATACCGTCAGCGCGACCGTGACCAATTCAGGTACGATCTCTGGGAACAGCTTCGGCATCTTCGCCCTCACTACTGCCACCGTGACAAATTCAGGCACCATATTGGGGCGGAACGTCGCTGGCATTGTCGCCGACACTAACGCCACTGTGACCAATTCCGGCACGATCTCGGGGGGCATGTTCGGCATTGAGGCCGTCACCACCGCCACCGTGACCAATTCCGGCACCGTCTCAGGGGGGCAATTCGGTATCTTCGCCGGCGGCACCGCCATCGTAACGAATTCCGGCACCATCTCGGGGACTGGACCTAATTCGTTTGGAATCCAAGCCGCCAACGCCATGGTGACCAATTTCGGCACGATCTCCGGAAGCACTGGCATCTTTTCCGTTGGCGCCGCCACCGTGACCAATTCCGGCACGATCATCGGCACCGCCGGTCCCGCGCTGCAATTTTCGGGGGCTGCCGATACGCTGACACTCTTGCCCGGCTCGAAGATCATCGGCGCCATCAATCTCGGTGGGGGCGGCGACACCATAAATTTCCGCACTGGCAACCAGAACCTTACCTTCGACACGCTGGCGGGTGCGACCGTCACCAGCAATGTCCCGTTCGTGGTATCCGGCAATCGAGCGGTTACCATCGATCCCACGACGTTCGGAATGGCGGATCGCGTGGTGATGGATTTCACCCGAGCAATTTCGGGAATCATCGATGACCGGACCGGCGAAACGGCGAGCCTGACCGGCGGCATATTGGGGTTTGCACCCGTTGGTACCGCGGCAGCCGGGATCGAAGATCCTTTGGCGCATTTTGCCGGCAATGCCTATGCGGCGAGCGAAGCGGTCGTGTTCAAGAATCCCACCGCGTCGACCGCTGACGGCGCCGCCATCTGGGCGAGGGGATTCGGCGGCGAGCGCATCCAGCGGGCCGACGGTTCCACCCTGGGCGGCACAGACAACTTCTACGGCGGCGCCATTGGTTTCGACCGTATGGTGCGCTCGGACCTACGGCTCGGGGGATTCATCGGTGGAGGCAACACTAGCCTAATAGTCGACCAGAACGCCGGCAGCGCGAATAGCAACATCGTCTTCGGTGGTCTCTATGGCCGTTATGACCTCGGCGCAGCATTCCTCAAATTCGGCCTGCTCGGTGGGTATACTGCGAACACCACTTCACGCAACATCAACAACAATCTCGCGGCCGGCGGTCTGGAGACTGCAACGGCAAGCTTCGGCGGCTGGTTCGCAAGCCCGGAGATCGCATACGGCTATCACTATCGGCTCGCTAATAATTGGACTTTGACCCCGGCCGCGCGGCTGCGCTACGTGGCGGCCGAATTTGATGGCTCTACCGAAAGTGGCTCCACGGCCGACCTAACGGTCGCCAGCCGTACCGCGCAAAACATTGAAGAGCGCGGCGATCTCACCCTGGCGAAGACTACGTCGTATGACTTCGGACAATCGAGTATCAGCCTCCTTGTCGGCGTGCTCGGTCTCCAACGGGTCGGCGATGCCACCGTCAACACCATCCTGCTGGGCCAGAGCCTTGCCTTCGCGACTCCTGGCAAAAACGACGTCGCCGGTGTCTATGCAGGCGCGGGCTTTGACTGGCGCACGCGCTCCGGCTGGTCGTTCTTCGCAAGCGGCGATTTCCTCGTGATGACGGATTCGAGCACCGTCATCACCGGAAAAGGCGGGGTGAAGCTTGCTTTCTGAGCGGCGAGATTGACCGCTCGCTTCCTGGTGCATCAATCAGATGGGTTTGGCGATGGGCGGCTCATGTCCCTTCGCGATATTGCGCCGCCGCACGAGCTCGATCGGTTTGTGAGCAAAGCAGACCCGGCAATGTCCGGGCACGAGGACATCGCGACCGTCGGCGGAGGAACGGCCGACCTACGCCCGCTGGCTTCCGGCCTTGCAAGGATGTTCTCGAGCGCATATTCGGCAACGGCTGCGAAATCGAGTGCATAGCGTTGGCCGGCTCATCCAATTGAGCGCATTACAGAGAGCGCGCTAACCAGCGGCGGCGAATCCGCGCCGCTTTTTGGTCCGCATGGAAGACGCGGAAGACGGAGCTACTCTCCAAGGGCTCGGCGGACCCATCCGCCACGGGAGTTCCTATGAGAAGGCTCGATGTTCTGATCTCAGGGGCGGGAATTGCAGGTTGCACGCTTGCCCATTGGCTGACGCGCAACGGTCACGCCGTAACCGTCGTGGAACGCAGTGGCTCGCTTCGCTCGAGCGGCAGTCCGGTAGACGTGCGCGGACCCGCGATCGATGTGGTCGAGCGGATGAACATTGCTCGACGTCTTCGCGAGGTCAGCATCCGTCTTAAAGGAATGACGCTTTTGGACTCGGGCGGGCGGCGGGTCGCGCGAGTCGATATCGCGGCGTTGCGATCATCTATCGTGCCCAAAGACATGGAGCTTGCGCGCGGCGATCTCGCGCGCATCCTTCATGAGGCGAGCGCCAACGACGCCGATTACGTCTTCGGCGATTCCATCAAGTCTCTTGCCCAGGATGAACTTGGGGTGGATGTCACGTTCGAGCGTTCGCGTCCGCGTCGTTTCGATCTCGTCATTGGGGCAGACGGGTTGCATTCGATTGTCCGTCGCCTGGCATTCGGACCAGATTCTGAATTCGTCCAGCATGCCGGGCTTTACGCCGCGACGATCTCCTTGCCCGCGAGCAGCGACGCCGAAGGCGAGATGTTCTTGCTCAACACGCCCGGGAAGTTGGCGGCACTCCACCCTTGCCAGGGTGTTCCTCTCGCCTATTTCATTTTCTGGCATCCGGAAATTTCCGAATTCGACGACACGGACCTCAACCAGCACAAACGCATTCTTGAGAAGACCTTCGCAGGCATCGACTGGAGAGTGCCGGAATTCCTCGACGCCGTGCGCGTCGCGCGCGACATGTATTTCGACTCCGTCGCCCGCGTGGATGTCGCGAAGTGGGCGCGCGGGCGGATCGCGCTTCTCGGCGATGCCTCGTCTTGCGTGTCGTTGTTCGGAGATGGATCGACGCTTGCCATTGCAGGAGCGTATGAACTCGCAAAAGCGTTGGCGGAAAGCCCGGCAGACCCGCAAGGCGCCTTGCGCCGTTACCAGGCCGTGCACGCCAAGCTCGTCGCCTCCAAGCAGAAAAATCTGATCTCCACGGCGTCCCGCCTCGTGCCCAGGACATCGACCGGAATTTGGCTCAGCACGCGCGTGTTCTGGAGAACCATGAGTGGCCTCGGCACCGTTGTGCGCCTAGGTCGGAAGCTGCGCGGAAAATAATGGTGATCACGCTTTGGGAGGGCTACGCTTGCTCGTGGTATGAGTGGAAAAGTATCGCACCGAAGAACGTCTTCAACCAGACCTATGTAGCTCCGCCAACAACATCACTGATTCCTTCACGCTGGCGGGCGTCCAAAATCCCGCGAGCGTTCTCGCCGTGACTGGCACCGGCTCGATCTATGCCGGCATGCCGCGCACTTTCTTCGACGACGTGAGGTTTGCGTTCCGGTGACAGGCGCTATTACCTCCGCTTGCCCAGGCTGCAATACTGCGCCGCAAGAAGATTCGCTAACACCTCTTGCGAAGAACAAGCCTATGAGTGAGTGATTGTGGGCGTGAGGTTGTGTCCGCACATCGAACTAAATTCCGCCGCTAGAAACGCTTCGAGAAAATGCGCTTTACTGGTTCAGTCAGCCTGCGTCCGGTGCGAATTGGCTTTTTGATGCCGCCGGATGATCTGGGTCTCGTGTCACGGGTGGCGCGCCTTTCGACCTGCCTATGGGGTGGCCGCTACAACGTCATGATCCCCTTTTTCGAAGCCGGGGGAGAGCGGTGGGTTCGCCCGTATCACGCCGAAGGCGGTCTCAATGTTGCCCGTGGCTATGTCGACTTCTTTGAGCCGGATACCCTCGTGGAGCCCTCACCGGGAATGGCAGAACGCCTGGGTTGGCCTGGTGAGAACCGGACCTTTGGGTTGCCGCGTGTCGTTCCCCTTGAGCGATTTTACGAGGAGAATCACTATGGCCGCGTGGAGTTTGCCGCCGGCGTCGACATACTTGAGGTGATGCAGCAACTCTATGACGCCGAGTACAAATACGAACGACGCCATAAACGGCCCTTCGCCTTAGTCGACAGCGTCGACGGCAATGCCTTTTTCGACGTTGTCGGAGGACGGTATCCGAACGAAAAGACCCTTGCCGAAATTCCGGATGCGTACGCGGAGGTATTTTCGCCCGAGACGCTTCCTGCCTCGGCCGACAGTGCAATTAAGATAGTGAAGGAGGGATATACTGGTCCGTTTTGGATAACGCGGCATGGTCTTGAGGAATCGATAGGCCGCGGATTTCATGATCAGATTTTCTACGTTTTTGATCCGACCAACGCCGCGGACGTGATCGACTACTGGAACTATCGCCTCATCGAGCGCCGCGTCATTCCAGTTAATGTCGAATGGTTCATTAACCACAAAGATTTCATCCGCGAGTGCATTCTGCAAGTGCATCGCCCGATCCCCGGAAATCCATCCGGAATAAAGTTCCATACTAGCTTGCAGTTTGCTTCGTCCATATCCGACGCGACAGTCATGGAACTGGGACGCAAGCACCTGGATGGCCTCCCGGAGATGTCGTTCTTCTGGGGTCGTGACCCCTTAGTCTGGCGACAAACTGGTCGCGGTCACAACCGGCGCGAAACCAAGATATTGGCTACCTCTAAGGCTATCTCCTTCGACGAGGAGATAAGTCCGGAACGCTACGTGAGACTCCCAGCGCCTTCTCCGACTTTTCTTAATGTGTCCCGCCGCTACACGAAAGCGCGATGGGTCAACCTGATTGTGCCGGAGCCCTCAAATCGCGGGGATGATCCTGCCATTGTGTATCCCTCTAATCTTCGCTCGCCCGACTACCCGCCGCTCGCAACCGGCGAAAAACTGCGGATAAGCCGAGAGGGATGGGTG
The DNA here is from genome assembly GCA_963787675.1 of uncultured Alphaproteobacteria bacterium. Taxonomy (GTDB): domain Bacteria; phylum Pseudomonadota; class Alphaproteobacteria; order Rhizobiales; family Xanthobacteraceae; genus JAJPKK01. The sequence continues at coordinate 980,345 of CAWBDV010000007.1, forward strand.
CTCCAGCAGGAACACGCGATCGGATATTCATTGTTGCGACTGCAGGATGGTCGGGAAGCGATCATAAGTTGGCTCAAGACACAGGGGATCGAAGCACAGCCATCGGAGGAAGGGCAGGTCGCCGCCCAGGTCATCGCCGCAGCCGGGGGAGTGCTAGCGTCTGGAATGTTTGCTGATCGAAAGACGATCGACCTTCTGAGCGAGATGGCTGAGAGTCGGGCCGACATCAACCGTAGTGGCAAACGCGTGACGAGGACGACACCCGATCGCTCAAAGCACGTAAATGCCGTTCGCCAGCACTTCAACGAGCGCGCGAAACGCTCGTTCGGCTACTGGAACGGGCTCGATTATTTCCTGGAGCGCTCGGTCTTTCGCGCAGGCCTACGGGTGCAGTGCCCGATTTGCACGTACCACAACTGGTTCGACCTCGATGCGATCAGTTATGCTCCAACATGCACGCGTTGCTTAAATCAATTCGAATTCTCGCAATCTCCTGAAGATCTTCACGAAGTGAATTGGTTTTACCGCGTAGTGGGCCCCTTCGCCGCGCCTGACTATGCCCGTGGAGGTTATGCTGTTGCGCTCACTTTACGGTGCATCTCTGAGCCCCACCACACTGAGATGACTTATACAACAGGACTCAACCTCCAGCCGTTGAACTGCGAACTAGATTTCGCTGCGTGGCACCGCCCAAGCGGGATTTTGAAGGATGAGCGGGACGAACCGCTTCTGGTCATTGGTGAAGCCAAGAGCTTCGGCAAGAACGCCATCAGTGAAGATACCATCATCGGTCTAAGAAAGGTGGTCAATCGCTTTCCGGGTGCGATTATGATCGTGTCCTCTCTCCGCGAAATCAGCGACTATACGGCGGACGAACGGCAACGCTTGCGCGATCTGGCTCTCTGGGGCCGTCGCGAGATTTACCAAGGGCAGCCAAGGAACCCGCTGATTGTACTCACTGCAACTGAATTGTTTGCGAAGCACGGAATCTTCGATGCTTGGAAGCAAATGGGTGAATCCGGGGAGGCGGTGCACCCTTCTATCGATCCTGCTGACCTGCATGCTCTCGCCGAGCTAACGCAGAAAAGGTATCTGGGTCTGCCAAGTTTTTGGGAGGAGCGGATGAGGGCGCACGACCTTGCGCATCAGCGCCGGCGCTTAATAAAATTGTTTCAAAGGTGCGCGTCACCCTAGTTGTTACGGCTTGAGGGTCATTTAGCTCATTCCCGCTCTACTCGAACTGACTGTCGCCCCGGCAGCTCGCTACCCTGCAAAACGTTTTTTGCGCGCGGCAGGCTCAGTCGCGATTCCAAATCGCGCCGATTGACTTAATAGGAATAGTCCTATAATATAGTCATCCGTTTGTCAAGTCGGACCATTCGAAAGGCCGCACTCATGGTTTCATTGAGCGAGTTCGTCTGCCCGATCCGAAGCTTCCCTCAGATTCGCTGTTTCCCTGCGCGCGACGGCATCGCTCGTCCGGCGCAGGTCGCTGACAAGGCTACATGATTTGGCGAGCCATGCACGCGGGGAAGGGCGATTTTAGACTTTCCCTGTTATTTTCCCTGTTCTCAGGGAAAAATTCCCTGTTTCGTGTCTCGCCACAGGGGTGCACTCCGGAGCGGCGCAGTTCGTGTGTCTCGTGCCTCTCCGGCTACGGCGTGATCAGCTTCATGGCGCGCTCGTAGTAGCCGAGGTCGACGTAGCGCTCCGGCGGGGCGGCTTCGGTCTCGGCCTTGCGCTCGATCTCGGCGCGCAGCGCGAGCATGTTCTTGAACCCCTCGACGTCGAACCTGGCGTCGGGCGTGAAGCCCGTGGTCGGAACGACGAGGAGGTCGTAGGTGCGCTCCGCGACGCCGCGATCGAGCTTGAGCTTCTCGACCAGGAGATCGACCGCCGCGGTGCGGTTGTTGCGATCACGGATCCAGCGCACCGATTCCACGTAGGCGGCGAGGTAGCGCTCCAGCACCGCGCCATTGTCGCGCGCCCACGGTCGCATCACGAAGGCGCCGGCGGCCTGATAGGGGCCGAGGAGATCGACGAGGCCGCCCAGGCTCTTGAGGCCGTGCGCGGCCGCTTCGACGGTGTACGGCAGATTGAGGATGCCGCCGGCGTTGGTCTTGTCCTCGATCATCGCCTTGTAGCGGAAGGCGACGGCGCCGACTGATTTCACGGTGTAGTCCGCGCCTTCGCGCAGTCCGTGTTGCAACAGGATCTTCTTGCCCTGCAGCGCGTAGCCGGTATCGGTCGCGTCGACGACGATGGTCTTGCCCTTGAGCTCGGCAAACGAGGCGATGCCGGGCTGGACGAAGAACTCGTTCATGCCGCTGTCGCCACCGGAGACGATGATGACATCGTGCTTGGCGACCTCGATCATCGCGACCGCATTGTCGAGGGCGGCGTGGGCGATCTGGAAGCGGCCGGCTGCGAGCCCGTCACGCTGGCTCTGGGAGCTTGCGGTGTTTTCGAGTTCGACGGTGAGGCCGTATTTGGCGAAGATGCCCTTGGTGATGCCGACATGCACGGGCAGCGCCTTGGCATTGGGAAACGTGTTGACGCGCAACGCATCGGCCGCCTCGGCGGGCGCAAGGCCAAGTGTGCCGGCGATGCCGAGCGCGGCAAAGAGCGACGTGACCCGACCCGGCATTTGACACCTCCGCGTTTCCCGCCTTCATAGCGGCCAGACGCCAGACTATCATTACGGAACGAAGGAAGGGGACATGCGAGCGATCAGCCTCGACCAAGCGGTGGCCATGATCAACGGCTGCTTTGCGGCGGCAAAGTCGCACAAGCTGCGGCCGCTCACGGCCGTGGTGCTCGATGCCGGCGGGCGGCTCAAGGCGGCGCTGAAACAGGATGGCTGCGCCATGCTGCGGTTCGAGATCGCCTACGGCAAAGCCTATGCGGCGCTGTCCATGGGCCGGCCGTCGCGCCTTGTGCTGCAGAAGCAGCGCGAGAAGCCGGTGTTCATGGAGAACCTCATCGAGCTCGCCGACGGCCCCATGTTCCTGGAAGCGGGCGGCCAGCTGGTGCGCGACGCGGCGGGCGAGGTGATCGGCGCGATCGGGGTCACCGGGGACGCCGGCGAGATGGACGATGTCTGCGCCATCGCCGGAATCCATGCGGCTGGTTACAAAACTTGCTCGGACTTTACCGATCCTGAAGTCATTCGCGTTATCAACGTTAAGGAGATGGTACCTTGACGCCGGATTGGCCGGTTGGGCACATCGCGGATGGTATCCAGTCCAGTGCAGAGCAGGAACTTGGGCGCGTTCCTGCCCCTGTGAGTTGTATAGAGGTACCGGAGTGGGCTTTGGTTGTGTCAGCGCCCTTGCGCTGACGGCGAAGCCCACGCAAAGTGCCCGGTAATGCGTACCGAGGAGACCATATCGATGGGTCTTTCCCCTCGCCAGGTGCTGTGCGCCGCTGTCGTCATCGGCGCGGCGTTGCCGCTTGCCGGCTGCGCCTCGTTCAACCTTTCGAGCTTCAGCAACCCGTTCTCTTCGTCATCGGCGCCGCCACCGGCGGCGCCGCCGCCGATGATCCCAGCAAGCATCCGTCCGGACGAGATCGTCGGCCGCTGGGGACTTGCCTCCTATCATCGCGAGCAGGATCGGCTGCGCACCGAGGCGGCTGCGCGCGGACAATGCGCCCAGGCCTACGTCATCAGCCGCTCGCCCAATGGCGTGATGATGCTCGGCCACGACAATCCGACGCCGCAAGAAATGCTGCTCAAGGGCAGCCCCGAGGGCAAAAACTTCGTCGGCCCGGGCACGCAGGCCGGCGTCGGCGATGATCGCGAGATCGTGAGCTTCGACGGCCGCGTGATGATCCTGCGCTGGGTCGATCCTGAAGTGGCCGGACGCTATGGCAACATGATCCTGGTGCGCTGCGGCGCGGAGGGCGCGCGCACCGCGCGGGCCGCGAAGAAGCCGCCGGCGCCGGCAGCGCCGCCGCCGGAATGACCGTCGCCATCTGGCACAACCCGAAATGCGCGACGTCGCGCAAAGTCCTCGGGATGATCGAGGCGGCGGGCATCACGCCGAAAATCGTCGACTACGTGAAGACGCCGCCAAGTGTTGCCGACATCAAGGCCGCGCTCAAGGCGATGGGCATGAAGCCGCGCGATCTCTTGCGCCGACGCGGCACGCCCTATGACGAACTCGGCCTCGATGACGCCAAGCTCACCGACGCCGCCCTGATCGCCGCAATGCACGACCACCCCATCCTGATCGAGCGGCCGGTCGTCGTCACCTCGCGCGGCGCACGGCTCTGCCGCCCCGCCGAACGCGTGCAGGAAATTTTGTAACCGCGCTCACCCGCGATCGTAGGGTGCGCAAAGCGAAGCGTGCGCACCGCCCATGCACGGAAGGTGATGCACGGAAGGTGCGCACGGCGGAACGATATCGTTGCGAACAATCGGAGGTCCTTGGCCGCCTTTGCGCACCCTACATCGTCGCTACATCGTCGCGGCGTTGTTCAGTTGAACAGCGCGTCGATGTCATCCTGCGAGGCGTGGCCGAGATCGGACTCGAGCCGCGGGCCATTGAGCAGCGCGTCGTCGCCTTCGGCCTCTTCGATGATGACGGGCTTGAAATCGCGCAGCGCTTCGATGCCGCCCCAGATTTCCATCATCTTCACGATATGGGATTCGATGAACTTCAGCGTGTTCACCACCTTGGTGATGCGCTGGCCGGTGAGGTCCTGGAAGTTGCAGGCCTCGAAGATGGAGATCACCCGTTCCTGGATGTCGCGGGAGAGATTGAGTTCCTGATCGCCTTTGAGCAAGGCGGTGAGCGTGCCGGCGTGCTGGTCGATCTCTTCGGCGGCGCCGAGGATCTGATCGGTGGCGGATTGCGTGCCGTCGACGACGGCGTCGAGTTCGTCGGTGACGCGGCGCATTTCGCGACCCTTGAAGCCGGTCACGTGCAGCGTCGCGATCTCCTGCTTGGTATCGTCGATCGCGGCTTGAATGAGATCTAGTTCGCTCTTGAGCTTCTGGATCTCGGCGATCTGCGCCTGATAGGTCTCGATGATGCGGTTGGCTTCGTGCTCGCGCGGCTCTACGACCGAACGCATCGAGCGGATTTCCAACACGAGCTCATGGTGACGCTGGATGGCTGCGGCATCCGCGTTGGGCGCGAGCGCGCCTTCGACCATACTGCGCAGTTGATCAATTCGAAACTTGCGTTGCGACATTGCGCCAGCCTCCCGTTATCCTGAAAGCGATACGACATGAAATTTAAGGCGCAGTTTATGTTTGTTCGGAGCCATCATTTTTTTCTATGTTAGCGCCCTGTTCACCGTGAAATTGCGAACAAAATTAACCATGCGGGCAGCGATTTACTTCGCATAAACCACGTTACGATGAACGGGAGGTTTCCAGGTAACCTTACTATTTCGACAACCATTATTTACCGGTTCGGGTCCTATCGTCGGCGCGTGATCGAGTGGCGCCGGCGGTTTGCGCGGCGCGCAAATGTGAGAGTGACCCATGTCGCGTATCGTAGCGTCGCGTACAGTTGCGTCTCGTGTCTCGGCGTCTCGCCGCGTCCCGCGTATCATCGCAATCGCCCTCTTCCTCGGCGCCGCGATGCCGGCACTTGCCCAGCAATCCAATACGCCGCAATTCCGAACGCCGCCGACGCCCCCTTCGGAACGGCGTGTCGCCGATCTCGGCGGCGGCTTCTTTGAATTTCTGGCCACCGGCGGCGCGATGTCCTCGCGGCGCAGCTACTCTCCCATGGAACCCGACGAGGATGCGCGGCGCGCGGCCGTCGATCCGCGCTACAATCGCCAGATCGTCGACTACACCGGTCAGGAAAAGCCCGGCACCATCATCGTCAATACGCCCGAGCGCCTGCTCTATCTCATCGAACCAAACGGCAAGGCGCTGCGTTACGGCATCGGCGTCGGCCGTCCCGGCTTCACCTGGGCCGGCGTCAAACATGTGTCGATGAAGCGCGAGTGGCCGGACTGGACGCCGCCGGACGAGATGCTCAAGCGGCGGCCCGATCTGCCCCATCACATGGCGGGCGGGCCGGAGAATCCGCTCGGCGCGCGCGCGCTCTATCTCGGCTCCTCGCTCTATCGCATCCACGGCTCGAACGAGCCATGGACCATCGGCACGCAGGTGTCGTCCGGCTGCATCCGCATGCGCAACGAAGACGTTATTGATCTGTATGGACGCGTGACAGTTGGGGCAAAAGTTATTGTAATGTAATGATAGATTGCATTAACTGAAATGGCCGTAACGGTGTTTTCGGGAGCCAATTACACACCAAATTACACACGTTCATTGCGTGCCTTGACAGGCCTGAGGCATGGTTTATCATTTATTTCACCCGACGCGCTCCGCGCCGACAGGCTGCGGATCAAGCACGCAGGCGCCCCCTGAGATCGTCCGCCCCTGGACGACAGGAAACGGGCAGCACGTCGACGATGCCTAGCTTTGTCGACAAGGGCACTCCTACAGTAGGAGGGCCGTTGCTATGCCCGCTCGTGTATCTGGCAGCCCCGCACCCCGATCGCTTGCGACCAGGGGGCTGGCGCCCATCGCGTTGTCGCCGGACGACGCCTGTTCGTACCTCTCAATCAGCCGACGCACCCTTGCCCGTCTAATCAAGGCTCGCAAGATCATCGCCCGCCGCACCGCGGGGCGCCTCTTGGTCGACGTGGCATCGCTCCGCAGCTATTACGAGAGCCTGCCGATCGGGCCACATGCACCCGTGCGGGTGCGCTGAAACTAGAAGCCCGGTCCCGTGGCCGCTTGACGCCAATGGCTTTGGCCACGATCGGATGATTCAAATTCTTGTCGGCATCCGCAAGGGCGCCGACATCGTGCCTCCGATTCCGGTTGATGCAATTGAAGCACCGGCGACGGCCCGTTATCGCTTGGCAGACGGAACGCACCGATTCTGTGCGCCGCTCGTGTTAGGTCGCATTTGCCCTGCGTTCGAGAACCGTTTTGACCGCTAGGCGACATCCTTCGAAGCGTGTGCAGCAGAGGCATGGCCGTAGTTGTTGAGGGATACGCTAGTCATCTTCTGATGATGATAGGAGGTTTAGGGGGTGCGAATCGCGTACCCAAAGAAGATACCGGTCGCCAGGATCAGCAAACTGCGGCACCGAACAATGCCAAGTACCATCATGCCAACGATCACCCAGAAGAGGGTTCTAAATTCGCCTGCGGTAAATGCACCCAAGCTGCGCCAGCGCCCCGAGTGCAAAGAGAGTTTCCACGATACTTCCATGAGCGGTTTCCGTGGGCTCAGCCGCTGCAGTTTCACCCGTGCGTTGAAGCGTCGGGCTCGCTACTTGGCCCAATTCCGCTTTCGGCCGATCCGGACATGCCCGCCTCGAGCGGCCCTCGAAATAATAACGAGGATTTGGTTCGGCTAAGAAGAAGGCGCCGGAACGACCAGGCCAAGAAGGTTCGGGCTATGGAGATTTGGCGGAGAAGCCGTCCCAGATTCGATTACGTCAGTACCGAAACATGGTGGAAGCGCGGGAGCCCGCGGGGCTGCATCGTTCGCTTTTGCAAGGGAGTATGCGGTCAATGGCAAGTTTGTCGAATCGATCCGTCAGGGAATAGCATAGTGACATATAGATTGCGCAGCACTTGGTCTTCGCAGTGAAGCAATGACTGTGTGTTTCTATTGGCTGTCGGGCGATCACCGAATTCTCCCGCACTACAAGGCGTCGAGCCTACGGACGTGGTATGGCCGCGAGAGATGTCCATTAAGGGTTTCGATGATCTGCATGCGGCCGCCGCAGCAGGGGCAAGGTGGCGGCGCCTGCTTCGGTAGGCGTGACTCGTTCTCACCATTGTTGCAGTGATCTCGAGACGAAGGCACATTGAGTAAGCTTCGACCAAGAGCAAGCTTTTGGGCGCGATGACCATTTCCTAAGAAGCCATAGTGACGAATCCGATGAATGCCACTCGGAAGGACGTGAAGAAGAAAACGGCGAATGAACTCGGCAATCGTAATCCGCATAACTTTGTTCTTATAACCGCCGCTCGGCCGATAGTCTTTCAAGCGAAAGCTGACGTGTGACTCGTCGAGAGCCAGCAAGCGACTGTTCGTGATAGCGACACGATGGCTGTAGCGCGCGAGATAGGTCAGGACCTGTTCAGGACCGGCGAGGAGTTTCTTGGCATACACGAGCCATTTGGTGCTGCGGACGGTGGCAAGAACGGCTGCAAATACCTTTGGCTCCTTGAGGCCGGAGAGGTCGTTTAAGAACTGAAGTTCACCGGCCTCAAATGCTGCCGTCAGATACTGCAGGAACCGGTGCCGGAATAACCGTGAGACTACGTCCGGACGAAAGCACCCGGGCTTGCAGGAGATCCAACGCTTGCTATCCCGCGAAATGCCACCCTCCGGCACGAGACAGTGAACGTGAGGATGGTGCTGGAGGTTCTCGCCCCAGGTGTGTAGGACGGCCGTGATGCCGATGTCGGCACCGAGATACTTGGGATCGGCGGCAATCGTCGTGAGGGTCTCGGCCGCAGCCTTAAACAAGAGTCCATAGATCTTGGCCTTGTTCTGGTACGCCATCGCGCCGATCGCGGCCGGCAGCGTGAATACCAAGTGCACATAAGGGACGGGGAGGAGCTCGGCCTCTCTTGCGGCAAGCCACGCCGCCGCGGCAGACCACTGGCATTTGGGGCAGTGCCGGTTGCGGCAGGAATTATAGGCGATGCGGGTGTGCGCACAGTCTTTGCATTGCTCCACATGACCACCGAGCGCGGCAGTACGGCAAATCTCGATCGCCGTCATGACGCGCTTCTGAATGAGGCTCCTATCTCATCCTCCTTCAGAGGATGATCTTCGATCATTTTACGCAGATGCTCTTCCGTGAGGAGAACGGTCACCGCACGTCTCTCTGACATTGCGATGGGCTTCTCCGCGTCACATTCGGACGTTCTCCCGTTGTGAACTTTCCTGCGCCGGCCGTTTTCGAACGGTAGAGATTATGTTGATGCGCTACCCGCTCGCATGAGCGGCTTCAATCAATTGCTTCGGCGTTGTAGCGGTCTGTGCGCCGCGCCTCTTGGTCACCACCTATGGATTACGGCTTTGTGCCGGCAAACTGATCGTATGCGCGTAACGCATCCCCTCCGTACACCGCTGCCGGGCCTCCTCCCATGTAGACGGCAAGGGCAACGGTCTCCGCGACCTCCTCCCGGCTGGCTCCATGCTGATGGGCCATCTTCGTGTGGTAGGCAACGCAGCCGTCGCAGTGGACCGCGATACCGATCGCGAGCGCCATAAATTCTTTCGTTTTCGTGTCGATCGCTTTGGAGGCCGTCGCCGCCGTCGAAAGCGCCCCAAAAGCCTTCATCGTGTCAGGCGCGCCTCGTTGGAGCAGCCCGACGCCAGTGATTCACATCATGGGCGATATCTGCAAAGTCCTTGCCCATATCCTGCTTCTCTCCATCTGAGGCTCGTGAGATTTCCTTTTGTTCTGCCGTGTCATCATTGAACGGTTGACGGACGTCCAATCACAAATGGCCTTACTTCGCTGCTTCGAACGCGAGCGCGATTCCCTGCCCGCCACCGATGCAGAGCGTGACGATGCCCTTTTTGATGCTGTCGCGTTGCATCGAATGCAACAGTCGCGTCGTGAGAACCGCGCCGGTCGCGCCGATCGGGTGACCATGTGCGATTGCGCCGCCTTCGACGTTGACGACGTCTGCATTCAAACCAAGGTCTTTGGTGACCGCGATCGCGATCGCCGCGAAGGCTTCATTGATCTCGATCCGCTGGATGTCCGCAGTCTTCCAGCCGGCGCGATCGAGCGCCTGCTTCACCGCCGGCACCGGCCCCAGTCCGAACATACCCGGCTCGACAGCGCCGACACCGTAAGCGACGAGGCGGGCTATCGGCGCGAGGCCCTTCTTATCGGCCCAAGCACGGTCAGCGACGATCATCGCTGCGGCGCCGGTATTGAGGCCGGGCGCGTTGCCGGCCGTGATGGTGCCATCCTTGCGGAACGCCGGCTTGAGTTTGGAGAGACTCTCCAGCGTGGTATCCGGCCGATTGTGCTCATCCTTGTCGAACTTGACCGGACCTTTGCGCGAGGCAACTTCGACTGCGGCGATTTCGGCGACGAATTTGCCGGCGGCCTGAGCAGTGGCGAACCGCTTCTGTGAGCGCTCCGCCCAGCGGTCCTGCTCTTCGCGGGTGATCTGGTGCGACCGTGCGAGATCCTCGGTGTGCCATCCAGAGTGCTGACCGGAAAAGGCGTCGTTGAGGCCGTCCATCAGCATCGCATCGAAGATTTGCCCGTCGCCCATGCGATAGCCCCAGCGCCCGGAGGTCATCAGATAGGGCGCGCGATCCATGTTCTCCATGCCGCCGGCAACTGCACTATCGATGAATCCGAGCATTACCTCCTGCGCAGCGCTGACGATTGCCTGCGCGCCAGAGCCGCATACCCGGTTGACCGTCATCGCCGGAATATCGACCGGAACGCCGCCATAGATGGCCGCCTGCCGGGCCGGGTTCATCTTGTTGCCTGCCTGAATCACATTACCCATGACGACCGTGTCGATGTCACCGGGCGATAGCTTCGCGTGGTCAAGTGTTGCGCGGACAGCCACAGCGCCGAGATCGACCGCCGGCGTGTCCTTGAGCGTGCCGCCGTAGGTGCCGATGGCCGTGCGTACCAGCGAACAGATTACGACTTCTTTGTTGGCCATGGTTCGATCTCCGTATTTTCTCTGGTGGAGCGGCGCGATGAAGTTGGGTGCTGGCGTAGCGGCCTTTGGCCGCTGGCCGCTTCGGTCAAGGTTCGAGCATGACTCTGACGGAAGCGTGATGATTGCGCGACAAACGCATTGTAGGTTTTGATAACGAGTAGCTGGGCGGCGCGTATTGAGATTGATCAAATGGCCGGAAGCGGATGGGTCCGCACGTGCGTTCAGAGGCGATCGCCTCGCTCCGCGTACTCCATGGGGGCCAAGTGCGGTCTCGTGCATCGCAAAAGTGCATGAAGAACCCTCTCCTATTGTTGAGACCGCTGAGACCGGCAAACCGGCAATTTAAGACTGCATCGGTTTGATCCGCGTCAATGAAGATCAGCCCGCACCTCATGATATTCACCGGCGCCGCAGGCTCCCAGCGATCGAGTGCAGCCGCCTACTCTAGGAGGTTATATGAAGATACCCGTCGCTCTTGGATTGGCCGCGGTCGGAGGCGTGATTGCCTTCCGGTGTCTCCCGCGAGAGTCGCGCGATCGCCTAACTGCCACGGTGGTACATTGGATGACTGAGGGCTTCGAACATATGATGGCGAGCCTTCCCGAAGGCGCTCCTCCCAAATTAGTTGTCTCCATTTTGCCAAAACTGCAGGTGCAAAACGATCAGATCATCGCCATGTTGCACGAACTGAACGAACTTCTTCGGGAACAGCAGCGTGCCAACTTTATGCGCGCGGGCTCACAAGCCGTAGGGCAGTGACTGTCACAGCGATGTCCGGTAAGCGTCGAAACGAGCTGCGCCAAGTCTCTTGCGCGGCAGGCTAGTTGCAAAGTGCGGTGCGCGCGACGGCCCGCAGCGCGATGAGGTGCCGGGCGTAAAGGTCTGATCCGCCGGACGCCTACGCCCGGTTGGCGTGCCTAGCCAGCGACGTAATCCGGCGACTTGAACGTCAGCTGCCGCACACCCTCGGACGCGTCGGCGATTTTGCGGATGGCGCCCCAGGTCTGCTTGTAGTTGGGAATAACGAACTCGTTCACGCCCGCGGAGACGACATTGCCCTGCACGCCGGTCGGGTAGGCAAACAACATGAAGGTCTGTTTGCGCCGCGCCGTGCTCCTCGGATAGCTCACCGCCTGGGTTGATCCGTTGTCGTTGTAGATATCGACCAAGTCCCCCGCCTTGAGATTGAGCTCCGCCATGTCCTGCGGATTCATTTCGATAAAGGGGTATGGAAAGCGATCCATGACGAATTCGTTGTCCTGGTCGAGATAGGCGCTTTGCCAGACGATATTGGTGCGCCCGTTATTGATCAGGAACGGCCACTTCTTCATCTCGGCTTCTTTGCCGGGCGCCTGCAGGCCGCGCCATTTCGTCTCCATGAACGTGGCCTTGCCGTCCTTGCTGTTGCACTTGCCGTCGGCAAACAGGCGTTTGGTGCCGACGATCTTGCCATCCTTGAAGTCAACCGCCGGCTCCTGAAAGCCGTTGGTTCCCATTACGCGCAGACGCTCATAAGTGACGAATTCCCCGCCTTTTTCATGCGCGTGATAGCCGTCCATGAAGGCGTCTTCTTCCGTCTTCCAGTCGAAGCCCTTGAATTGATCGGCGTACTTGCCCTTACCCTGTTCGCGCAGCACGCGTTCCATATGGTTGGCGAGCCGCGCCGCGATGAGGCTATCCGGCATCGCCTGCCCCGGCGGGTCCATGTAGCGTTCGGTCAGCCGCATGCGCCGCTCGCCGTTCATCGAGGTCAGGTTCGCTTCTCCCGAGGTTGCCGCGGGCAACCACACCTGACAGGCCTGGCCGATCTTGGTGGGGACGATGTCCACATCCACTGCGAACAGCCCGCCCTTCTCGATCGCGCCAAGGATTGCCTTCACCGTCGCGGCGCGGTCGCCATAGGGCACGGCGGACATCGCATCTTTCACGAGATCGGTACGCTTTTTGTACATCTCCTTGAACTTCAGCGCATTGAGCGTCGTCTTATAGTGATCGCAGCCCCAAATGTGATGCGCACCGCCCTTGCCCTCGATCAGCAGTTTGTCGACATAGGCGGCTGGACGACCGACATGCGCGTCCGAGGGGCGTGAATAACCTTCCTGATGTCCGCCCATGCGTACGCAGCCGCCGCCCGCGCGGCCGATATTGCCGGTTGCCAGGGCGACGTTCACGAGGGATCCATTGGTGCGATAGTTGTCATTCCCCCAGATCAGGCCCTTTTCATAAGCAAACATGCAGCGGCGCCGAGTGCCGCCCTGCTTGGGCTGGGCTATCCATTCGGCTGATTGCCTTATCTGATCGACGCTGAGGCCGGTGATGCGTGCGGCTTCCTCCAAACTGGTCCGGTTGGCCGCAAGAGCCTTGTCGAGGTTCTTCGTGGAGGCCTCGATAAAAGCCCGATCGAGCCAGCCCTTGTCGGCAATGTAGCTGAGCCAGGCGTTGAACAAAGCCAGGTCGGTGCCGGAATTGATCGCAAGATGCATCACGCGGTCCTTGCCCGCCTCCGTCTCGCATGCATTCACCGTCACCGTGCGCCGCGGGTCGACGATGATGATGCGCGAAGGCTCGAACGGTTCCGATCCAAATTCGGATTTCTTCTTCGCCGCCGACGTGCCGCGAAGATTGGGGATCCAGTGGTTCAGGAAATAATTGGTCTGCGTCTCAAGCGCATTTGTGCCGACCGCAACGATCGTGTCGGCAAGCTCGGCATCCTCGTAACAGTTGTTGAGTTCGCCCACCCCCATATCCCGTGTGGCATGGACCTCCGAATTGTAGGCCGGGCGATTATGAATACGAATATTCTTTATTTTCATCGCCCCGAAATAGAGCTTGCCAGTGGCCCAGGTGTTTTCGTAGCCGCCGCCAGCGCCGCCGTGATCGTAGGCGGACACGAACAATCCGTCCTCGCCCATGTCATTGATAACCCCGACCGTCACGCGCGCGACAAGATCGAGCGCATCCTCCCAGCTTGTCGGCTGCATCTGGCCGTAACGCCAGATCATCGGATCCGTGAGCCGTTGCAGTTGCGTGTTGCGGGCGCGGGAATAACTCATCTCGGCCATGCGCGCGCCGCGCACCGAGCCGAGGCCGGAGTTCACCACGCACTCGGTGTCCGGCTTGATCACGAGGTGCACGTCTTCGCCATTCTGCTTGACGATGTTGTACATCGACGGCGCGTACCAGTTCCCGGTTTCCGCCGGTTGCTGCTTGCCGAGGTCGACGCCGAATTTGTTCTGGTCCGGCGCCGTGCCGCCCTGCTTGTTGACTGGCCAAGTGTAGGCCTTATAGCCGCAGCCAACGATGCAGTAGTGGCAGGTGACGCTCACTTCATTCGCGAATTTCGGAATGATCGGCAGACGATCGATTTGGCGCTTGTAAGCCATTTTGTCCTCCCTCACAGCACGTTCGACAACCGGCCGTACAACAACTCATCGACGCCCTCGGCATAGATGTCGCCGTTTGCGTCGACGCGCAGCGCGTATTGCGGGAGGTTCTGTGTCGCTTGCCCCCAGATTTGCTGGCCCCCGGCTTCACAATCGAAGCGGGAGTAGTGGCCGGGACAATTCAGGGTGCGGTCGCTCTTGTTGAAGCTGAGCGGGAAACCCTTATGCGGGCAGGTGGTCGAGAACCCGACGATGTCGCCATCCGGCCCGGCGCCCCCGGACACCCGCTTTCCGAGCTTCAACAGCACGCCGGGTGCGTCCGCATCCGGGTAGGCAACGCTGAGAGGTTCGTCGATCTTGAGATCACGCGTATTACCCAAGCGGTTCGCAGGATAGTCGACCCGCGCCGCCGCTGGCGCGGTCTGCGCCGGCACCATGCTCGATGCAGCTGCCCCCGCGGCCGCGAATCCCGCACCGCTCAGGAATTTTCGGCGAGCAACATCGACGATCGTTTTGCATTCTTTCATCGCTTCCTCCCGTGTTGTTGCTATATTGAGTTGCGCCATCGAGAGTCGCCGCCCGTCACGCAACTGTCATATCGCTGTGGGACTTCGGCATCTGACGTTAGGTCTAGAAATCTCGAAATGTTAGTTTATGTGAAGGAAGCGCCGCTGTCATCCGGGATGCAGCGCGCGCGATCGAGTGGATGAGGTCGATGAGGAAAAATGCACTGGCCGTCATCGGTCATATCAGTCCGACGCCGCCTGGACATAGCCTGTCACTGCCCCATGCGCTTGCGGCTCTTGCAGCCCTCGGACAAGAGACGCGGCTCGGGATATTTCGGCTGCTGATGCGGAGCGAACCCGACGGGCTTCCGGCCGGCGCCATCGCCGAAACGCTCGACTGCGCGCACAACACCTTATCGTCGCACCTCGGCATTCTTGCGCGGTCGGGTCTCGTGCAGGGAACGCGCGAGGGCCGTTCCATCATCTATCGAGCCAATGTCGAGGCGATGAAATCTTTGATCGGTTATCTCGCAAACGACTGCTGCGAAGGTCATCCTGAACTTTGCGACGTGCAGGATGCCCTAGAGGCAGCCGGTTGCTGCCCGCCGCCCGCCAGAGCCGTAAGGAAGAAAACTCGACGCTAAAAGTCAGTGACCAACGCAGTATAATGAGTTCGAGCAGGCGTTAGGGATGCGGCAGCCGAAAAGCGCGCAGCGCCTGGGCTAAGCGTGCTTTAAGCCATGCTCGTCTTTGAAGGCGTAGCCGTAGCCGCTTGAGCCATTGCCCCCACGGCGCACACGGCAATAATCTTTCCGGTGATGCTCATGTCGATACTGCGCCCCCTGTTGGATCGTCAGTCGGAACCGGTTGTCGGATTAACCCAAGCCTTCGATTAAAAGCGCCATATGACGGTCTTATGACAATATATCGAGAAGCGTCGACATCTCGAAATATCGCGACGATCGGATGCCCAGCTTGAGGCGACATCATCCTTACGGCTTTGCAGACTTGCGCTGATCGAGGCTGTGCTTGACGAAGCCGACAACCAGCGTCGCAATGGCGCCGCAGACGGCGCCGGTGAGGCCTTGCAAGATCACCAGCTCCGCGAAATTGGGCTGGTTGACACTGCCGGTTCCGGTGACCACCGTGGCGGCAAGTGTTTGCAGGAAGTAGCAGCTCAACGCGCCGCCAATGGCCCCGACAACGCTATGGCCCAAGATGCCGAAGCTATGTTCATGCGCGGCGGCCGCCGCGGCATTTCCGCCAAGCAGTCCCGTTACGATTTGGATCCAAACATTCGTTATCGACCATTCCATCGGCCCCTCCGCGTCAGCTCTTTTGTGCTTTGCTGCTCGTGTCGGGCAGGGAATCCGCGCGCGCGGTGTCCTTGGCTTTCGCAGACAGGACAGAACCAAAGAGAGCCGACGCGACGACGCTGCCGCATGCCGCCCCGATCAACTGCGCCACGATGAAGGCGGGGACGTGGTTCATCGCAATTCCGGAAAAGGTGGTCGTGAAGCCGCGCGCGAGCGTCACCGCCGGGTTGGCAAAAGAGGTTGAGGCCGTAAACCAATAAGCGGCGGTGATCACGAGACCCACCAGCCACGGAACTGCTTGCGGTGAAAATCGCACGCCGCCGAGAATTGTAATGATCAAGGTGAAGGTCGCCACAGCCTCAGCGAGCCATTGAGACGGACCGCTGCGCGCGGTCGTGCCGATCGCGACCGGGGCAAGATCGAACATCAGATGCGCCAGCACCGTCCCACAAATCCCGCCCGCACACTGGACAAGGATGTATGGAATGACGTCCCGCCAGGCGCGTTCCCGCGCGGCAAAGACAAGGGTCACCGCCGGATTGAAATGCGCTCCCGACACCGGCCCCAGAATGGTGATGATGACGACCAGAATGGCGCCGGTCGGGATCGTGTTGCCTAGCAGCGCGATCGCTTGATTTCCGCCGGCAAGACGCTCCGCCATGATCCCTGAGCCGACCACCGTCGCGACCAGGATCGCCGTCCCAAGACCCTCGGCAAGAAGCCGTTGGGGCAGGTTGTCCGACCCTTCACGCAACGCGGCGGCCCTCCGCATTGATCACCACCTCGCCATCCTCCTTCACAAAAGGCCCGATGTCGGGATTCGGCAGAATATCGAGCACCCGTTCGGAGGGGCGGCAAAGACGAACGCCCTTCGGGGTTTCGACAATCGGACGATTGATCAGGATGGGGTGGGCGAGCATCAAATCGAGCAACTCGTCGTCCGTCCATTTCGGATCATCGAGTCCCAGCTGATGATACGGCGTGCCCTTCTCGCGCAGGAGCGACCGCACCGGAATGCCCATCGCGGCAATCAACTGCTGAAGGCGCGCGCGGGTCGGCGGCGTCTTCAAATATTCGATCACCAGAGGCGTCTCGCCGCTCTGACGAATCATCGCCAGCGTATTGCGCGAGGTTTCGCAATCGGGGTTGTGATAAATCGTGATTGCCATCTCGTACCTTATGTCTTGCCATGCACGCTTCGCGCTTAATTGGTCGCAATTCCCAACTTCTTGAGCTCCATCTCCCGGATTGCGCTGCTGATTGGGTAAAAGCCGCCACGCTCGGTGAGCGTCTGGCCATCCTTGGACACAATATATTTGATGAACTCTCTTGGCAGCAAGTCAACCGGTTGGTTTGGCTTTTTGTTCACGTAAATGGAGAGATATCGCGCGATAGGGTATTGGCCGGACAAGGTGACGTCCGCTGAGGTATCGTAGCGATGTCTATCCGTACGGTGGGATACTGATCCCGAAACCCCTTGGCCCATAGCATCATCTGATTGTCCATCGTGTCCGACCCGACCGACCGGATGACCCCTGATAGGCCCGTTGCCGGTTGATAGGCCGGAAGGTTTGGGTCCAGCGCGAGGGCTGGGGATATGGCCAGCACATTCGCGGTCATCACCGCGGCAAATAGTCTTAGCTCCATCGGACTGCTCCTTCTCAAGCGCTATAGGTGGGATGGGTCTCGGATTTGCTTGGATCGGGCCGGTCACCCGCCGCTACCGCTTACGCCGGGGGCTGTCCCGTCATTGCTGAGTATCGGGCGACTCTTTGGTTTTGCCGATCGCGTCCAATTGTTTCTGCAGGGCGAGTTGGCTGAGCGAGCGGATCGGCAGACTGATGAAAATATTGATGCGGTTGGTCAGCATGCGCAACGTATCGGCGAAGGCGAGCCGGATTTCCGCTTCGGTACCCGTCGCTTCCACAGGGTCAGGAACTCCCCAGTGCGCCGTCATCGGTTGGCCTGGCCAGACGGGGCAGGATTCGGCCGCCGCGTTGTCACAGACGGTAAAAACAAAATCGAGCTTGGGCGCGCCGGACTCGGCGAATTCGGTCCAGTTTTTCGATCGCAGGGCGCTCACGTCGTAATGCAATCGTTGCAGCAGTTCGATCGCATAGGGATGGACTTTCCCTTTGGGATGGCTCCCCGCCGAGAACGCGCGGAACTTCCCTTGTCCGGCCCGATTGAGGACCGCCTCAGCCATGATCGATCGGGCCGAATTGCCGGTACAAAGAAACAACACGTTGAAGGGGGCGTCAGCCATGGACCTTCTCCGGCTGATTGAGCTCACCGCAGCAGGTCAGCTCAGCAATGAGCGGAGCGCAGATTTCAGTGCGGCCGTTACAGCAATCACGCATCAGAAATGCGACCGCCGCGCGAAAACCGGTGAGGTCGGCCGCGTAGCGCATCATCCGCCCCTCGCGCCGCGCCGCGATAAGTCCTGCCCGCGCCAGGACGGGAGCCAAGCCGAAGGCCATCTTATCCTTGATCACGTACGCATGCTCAACATAGCCGATCGCGCCTTTGGTCTGCGTGACGAACGCAGCCACACCTTCGTTGCCTCTCGCGGCAACTCCAACGGGCCACTCGACGGCCGTTCCCTCGCCGACCTTGTCCCGCCACTCCGGGCTCGCCTTCGAGAGGTAATCCACCCAGTTGAATGTGGTGCCGGAGCGATCCGAGCGATGCGCAACGAGAATCGCACTGTTCGGCAATTTCACATCGGGATTGAGCTTCGCAATCGCGGGGTCGCTCCAGTTCTTGACCTTGCCCAGGAAGATGTCGGCCAGCAGCGCACCGGTGAAATGCATTTGCCCCGGCTGCACACCATCGAGGTTGACGATCGGCACGACACCGCCAATCACGAGCGGGAATTGCCCGAGACCCAGCTTCTCAAGTTCCTCTGGTTTCACCGGCATGTCGGAAGCGCCAAAGGCGACGGTCGCTGCTTTGATTTGCGCGATGCCGCCGCCGGACCCGATCGATTGGTAATCGACCGTGTTCCCAGTCTTAGCCTGATAGCCGGCGGCCCATTTGGCTATGATCGGATAGACGAAGGTCGAACCGGCGCCGGTTGTCTCGCCGGCACATGCGGGAGCCGCACCGGCAAGGCCAGCCGTAATGGCGAAGGCGCAAAGCCACTTTTCCACGCCGGCCCTCCATGTCAAAATGTCCAGACTTATCGAAGTATCAAGCGTCTATGACGTTTGCGTGACAGGGCGGGGATGATTTCCCGAGAAGCGCCGCCGCAGCGCGCCTCACGCGATACAGCACGCCGAGGCCGATGGCGCGGCTTCCGGCGCACAGCACGACTTGGTCTGGGCGACGCGCGCATCGCGCTCGCCCGTGCCGTCACCATAATTCGTGCTCTCGCCCGTGGTGAAGAAGGTCTCCCACGCGATGCCGGCCGGATCGTCAATCCATGATTTTTCCGACTTGGCGTAGCAGCAGCTCGTCTGCCCTTGCTCGATGACGGTGTTGCCGGCCCGGCGCAAGCGGGCATACACCTCGTGCAGCTCCTCCTGGTCCTCGACCTGAATTCCGAGGTGATCGAGACCAGGCTGCCGTCCGCGCGTCGAGATCGCGAAATTCACCCGCGGGTCATCGAGCATCCATTTCGCATAGTCCGCCTTGATGACGGCCGGCTGGGCTGCGAACAGCGCCGAATAAAATCCGATTGATCGCGGGAGATCGTCGACAGCGACGTGGACGTGCATGCGCTTCATGGTGACACTCCTTCAGGCAGAAACTTTTGCGCGCTTGCCGCGCGCCGGCTTGGCCGGCGCGCACGTTTTTGCTGCGCCGGCGCAACAATTTTCGGTCAGGAACCCGAGCAGCGCGTTCATGGTCTCGAAGCGAGCGGCGTAAATCATCGAGCGGCTTTCACGCCGTACCGTGACCAGACCGGCCGCACGCAGCCGGTCGAAATGAAACGTTAGCGAGGGATATTTCAGTTATTCTTGAAACGTCTGTACGGCGAGTTTTCCCCAGTACGGCTGGAAGGCTGGCCTTTCAGACGGGGCCTTCCCGACACGTCGTTCAGCTTAAGCCTGCTCCCGGCTTGCGCTGATCGTCGTATGGTTTGCGTCCGTCCTTCGTGCGCTTCGTGACCTCAGCAGTGGCACCGCTCTGAGGTCGGGCCCGTGGGCTCGAAGCGCACCGCCATTAAGTGGGATCTCCGCAGTTGGGCCAGATTCGGATGTGCCGGCCCCTGTTCGTGAGTAGGGTAGACGGTGTTAGCCTCCTCGTTGAACTGCCTACGGCATCAGGAGCCGACCATGGCAACGAATGATGAGGCGATGATCCAACGACTATTGGACGAACTGGTCGATGCATGGAATCGCGGCGACGCCAACGCGTATGGCGCGCGCTATCGCGACGATGCGACCTTCACAAACGTCAATGGGATGTTTCACGTAAACCGCGAAGAGTTTAATCGGCGGCACGATTACACTGACACCAAGAAAGATCCGATTCATGCGGCCCAACGTCGCCGTCGCGGACTTGGACTGCGGAGTGTTTGGTACCAAGGTGCAGCCCCCGGGAGTCCAACTAGGGACCGATGGTTCGCTGCATACATCCCTGATGCTGGTGCTGGTCAAGGAAAGCGGGTCGTGGTGGATCGCCGCTTATCATAACGTCTGGCAGGCTACGACGCGTTACGATTCCACCGTGAAGGCTTGATCGGCCCATGCCCAACGTGGCGTGCATTGCCGCGTGCCAATGCTTGACCCAAACAGATTTTCCAACGCACTCCGGACAAAGGGACGGCGCTTATCTTATTTGTGTCCGAACGTTGCGAGCGTGATCTTCGTCGTTTGCATATTGGATACGAAAGCACGGACTCTACATCGGGAATAGCATTTCGAACCGCGTGTTCACAAGTACAGGCTGGAGGCGAGCGATGTCGGATGTCAGCAAAACAAGGACAGTCGGCGTATCCCATCAACCAGTCTCCGGAGGAGATGCGCAGACTCACGATCCAGGCGGAGGTGCTTCATAATCAGCCGACGCGCTGGTTGTTCGAGCAGGCCGGCCTCGCTCCCTCGATGCGGCTCCTACACATCGGTTGTGGTGCGGGAGATGTGAGCTTCATTGCCGCCGAGTTTTTAGGTCCAAAAGGTGCGGTAGTCGGGCTCGACAGCAGCCCCGTGGCTTTGGCCACGGCCCAGGCTCGGGCTGCGCATCTCGCACTGACAAACATCACTTTTGTTGCAGGCGACCTAAGTAAGAACATAGCCTTTGATCCGCCGGCGATTGGCGGACCGTTCGACGCGCTGGTCGGTCGCGCGGTCCTTATGTACCTTCCGGACCCTGCTGCGACACTGCGAGGTTTCCTGCCTCTGATCCGGCTCGGCGGTGTGGTGGCGTTCCGGGAAGTGCTCGTCGGCGAACCTTTCTTAGAGGCGGTTCCAACCTGTCCGCTCCTCGACGAATTTAATACTTGGTATAAAGAACAGGGACTTACGGCACTGGCTGCGATGGGTTTTGCTGCCCAGACGGGACTTCGCCTCCATCAGGTGTTTCAAGACGGATGCCGATGGTAAGGCGCATGCGGGAGATTCTCAAAAGCCACCCAGAGGTGATCACCGTCGTGTCCCAGCACGGCCGGCCGGACAACGGCAGTGACGCCGCCGGGTTTTTCAATGCGGAGTTCTTCGTACCGCTCCTCCCCTTCGATAAGTGGCCCGCCGGCATGACCGAGGAGAAGCTCGAGGACATGCAGAAGGAGTTCGAGGCCGAGTTCCATTGGCATCGGCTTCAACTTCTCGCAATATATCCAGGACAACATCGAGGAAGGCCTGTCCGGCGTGAAGGGCGCCAATTCGGTCAAGATCATCGGCCCCGATCTGGCCAAGCTCGAAGGGCTCGCGGACCAGGTCATGCGCGAAATGGACCGGGTCCGCGGCGTCGCCGACCTTGGCATCTCTCGCGTGCTCGGCCAGCCCAACCTCAACATCACAGTCGATCGCGACAAGGCGGCTCGCTACGTGCTCAACACCGGCGACGTCAACACCGCGGTCCAGGCGGCGCTCGGCGGCACAGTCGCGACAACGCAACTCGAGGCCGACCGTCAGTTCAACGTAACGGTGCGCCTCGCGCCGGAATATCGCGGCAACGTTGGTACCGTCGGTGACATCAAGGTCGGCTACACCACGCCGACCGGCAACAATGCCCATATCCCGCTTTCCGAGTTGGCCACCATCACACTCGATACTGGCGCGTCCTACATCTTCCACGAGCGCAATGCGCGGTTCATCCCGATCAAGTTCAGCGTGCGCGGCCGCGACCTTGGCGGCACAGTCGCCGAGGCCCAGGAACGGATCGCCAAAGCGGTGCCGCTGCCCAACGGATACCGCATCGAGTCGGCGGGCGAGTTCGAGGAACTGCAGCAGGCCAAGACCCGCCTCGAAGTGATCGTGCCGCTGAGCCTCGTTATGATTCTCGTGCTGCTCTATGGCCTGTTCAACTCGCTGCGCGACAGCCTTCTCGCGCTCGCCGGCATCCCATTCTCCATCGATGGCGGCGTGCTCGCGCTTTGGGTCACCGGGCTCGATTTCAGCATTTCCGCCGCCATCGCTTTCGTCTCGTTGTTCGGTGTATCGGTGATGAACGGCATTCTCATCATCACGTACTACAATCAGGTGCGGCACAGCGGCATGGGAACGATCGCTGCCATGTATCACGCCTCCGAGCAGCGGATGCGCCCGCTGCTGATGACGGCGCTGTCCGCTTGCATCGGCCTGCTGCCCGCGGCGATGTCGAGCGGGATCGGCAGCCAGGTCCAGAAGCCGCTGGCAACCGTGTTGGTCGGCGGCATGCTGATCGGTCCAATCATCATGCTGGTCGTCGTGCCGGCGCTCCAGACCTTGTTCCTGGGTTGGCAGGAAGATGAGCCGCCGCCGCTGATGCACGAGGACGAGCAGGGTCTGGCACAGACTTAATCGGAAATCGTTGAAGACTTCTACAGAGCACCGATGTGCGATGACTGGCGAGCGCAAAAAAGTCCTTTGCATCGAGGATGATCGTGAGACAGCGGAGCTAATTGCTGAGGAATTGACCGAGCGCGGATTTGAGGTCTTGACCGCCCAAAACGGTCACGAGGGCTTGGTCGGCATTCTCAATCGGGCTCCCGATCTAGTCTTGTGCGATGTCGGCTTGCCCGAAATGTCCGGCTTGGAGTTGCTGCAGCATCTGAATGAGCTTGCGCCGCGTCTTGGTCGAGTTCCATTCGTCTCTTGACAGCACTGGCCGATCGCGAGAGCGAACTGGGCGGCGCACTCTCGGGGCAGACGATTACGTAACCAAGCCGATCGACTTCGATATTCTCGAAACGATCATCGATGCTCTGCTCGCCGGCATTGCGCGCAATGAAATCTGGGTCAAGCGTATCAATCGTACCCGTCCGACCGACGCCGCCTTGATTGACGGTGGCCTTTGCTGAAGCGTGTGACCTTAAGGCTAGCTTTAAGGTCGACAGATGCGGGTTGAGGTTCTTGACGGGGTCGAACGGCGGCGACGGTGGTCGTCCGACGAGAAGATGCGGCTTGTGGAAGAAACGCTGGTGCCAGGCGCGAAGGTTTCCGAGGTCGCTCGGCGGAACGGCGTTTCGGCAAGTCTTCTTTTCACCTGGCGCCGACAAGCGCGGGCGATCGAAGCCCCGGCCGCGGTCGTGCCGCGCTTTGCGGCCGTGCGGATCGCCGGGCCGAACCCGGTGGCGGCCATCGCGAAGCCACCATCCGATGAACCCCCACAGTCGCGGCCGGCGACGTCAGGCCGAAGCGGTCTGATCGAGATCAGTCTCGGCGGCGGTCGGCGAGTGCGGGTTGATGCGAATGTCGACGCTGCAGCTTTGGCGCGGGTTCTCGACGTGCTGGAACGGCGATGATTACGGTCCCTGGCAACGTACGAGTTTGGCTCGCGACCGGCCACACCGATATGCGCCGCGGATTCCGAGCCCTTGCTCTTCTGGTTCAGGAGACATTGAAGCGGGACCCTCATGCGGGCGATCTCTATGTCTTCAGAGGCCGTCGCAGTGACTTGATAAAAATCATCTGGCACGATGGGCAAGGTGCGTGCTTGTTCACGAAGCGGCTTGAGCGCGGGCGCTTTTTGTGGCCCGCGATGACGGATGGTGTTGTGACGATCAGCGTCGCACAGCTCTCGTATCTTTTGTCCGGAATCGATTGGCGGATGCCCCAAGAAACCTGGCGGCCACAAGCGGCCGGGTGAAACGTGACGAATTGACTCACGCGGCGGAACCAGCGCGATTTTTTGCGACGAATCTGATTGAACCTGCCTTGTGGCAATGCCTTCCGATCCGCTCCCCACAGACCTCGCCGCTGCGCATGCGATGATCCTGGCGCAGCGCGAAATGCTGACGATGGCGAGGAGCGAAGTGACCGTTGGCAGGCTTGAGATCGAGCGGCTGAAGCTGATGCTGGCCAAGGCTCGTCGCGAGCAGTTCGGGCAATCATCCGAACGCGGCAAGCAACTTATTGAGCAGCTCGAGCTCGCCATCGAGGACCTCGAAGAGACGCAGGCCGAAGTAGAGACCAAGGCCGAGATGGCGGCTCCGGAGGCGACCAGGGAAAAACGTGCCCGCACTCCGCGGCCGCCGCGCAAGCCACTGCCGGACAATCTGCCGGTCGAGCGGATCATCGAACCGCCGCCCTGCACCTGCGGTAAGTGCGGCGGTGTTCGGCTGCGCAAGCTTGGCGAAGTGGTGTCGAAAACATTGGAATGCGAGCCGCGGCGCTGGAAGATTATCGAGCACGTGCGGGAGAAGTTCTCATGCCGGGACTGCGAGGCGATTACCGAGCCGCCGGCGCGGTCCCACCCGATCCCCAGGGGATTTGCCGGCCCGAGCCTCCTGGCGATGGTGTTGGTCTCAAAGTTCCTTTTGCATCAGCCGCTAAATCGTCAGAGCGACACCTATGCGCGCGAGGGGATCGATCTTGACGTCTCTACGCTTGCCGACCGGGTCGGTGCCTGCGTGGTGGCGCTGGACCCGATCATTCAGGCCCTGTGGGCCCATGTCCTGAGCGCAGAACGGATCCATGCCGACGATACGACAGTGCCGGTGCTGGCGAAGCGCAAGACCGTGACGGGTCGGATCTGGACCTATGTCCGCGACGATCGGCCGTTCGGCGGCAAGGATCCGCCCGCGGCGGTCTTCCGTTACTCGCGCACTCGCGCCGGCGAGCATCCCCAGGAACATCTCGCCAGTTATGTCGGCATCATGCAGGCCGATGCGTTCGCGGGCTTCAATCCCCTCTACGACGCCAAACGGCGGCCCGCTCCGATCATCGAGGCGGCCTGCTGGAGCCACGGCCGCAGGTACTTCTTCAAACTGGCAGCGGACACCAAAGCGCCTATCGCGATTGAGGCGGTGCGCCGCATCGACGAACTGTTCGAGATCGAGCGTACCATCAACGGCATGACGCCGGAGCAGCGCATCGCGGTGCGCCAGGCAAAATCAAAGCCGCTCGTCGCCGATCTTGAAGTCTGGTTGCGCGCACAACTGGCACTCCTCTCCTCTAAGAACGATACTGCCAAGGCGATCAACTACAGCCTCACCCGCTGGAAGGCATTCACCCGCTTCCTTGAGGACGGTCGCATCTGCCTCTCAAACAACGCAGCGGAGCGTGCGGTCCGCTGTGTGGCTGTCGGAAGAAAAAACTGGACCTTCGCGGGGTCCGACGCAGGAGGGCACCGGGCAGCTGCAGTTTATTCCCTTGTCCAGACCTGCAAGCTCAACGACGTCGATCCCCAGGCATGGCTCGCCGACGTACTGGCCCGTCTGCCGGATTACCCCGCGAACAGGATTGTCGATCTTCTGCCGTGGAATTGGAAAGCGGCGCGCCTCGCGATCGCTGCCTAACCAGCCCGCGAGCGATGGGGACGGTCCGCCTGCGGCACTGGCCGGGTGCATACTATCAATCTCAACAATCGCGAGGCGGAGACGCTCACGTGGGTTGCGCGGGGCAGCGTCGGAACAGATCGCAGAGGCGCTAGACATTCCCAAGCGCACGGTCGATTTTCACGTCGACAATGCGCGCGCCAAGCTCGGCGCGGTAACGCGCAGGGAGACCGCTACCAAGGCGGGCATCGGCAAGCTCATAAAGCCCTGATCACACGCGAGCCCCACCAATCGGCACGCGATGCGGAAACGTGAGCGCCGATTTCCGGTACTCCAACGCAGAGACAGCATTGGCTGCTGCGATGCACAGTCGGAGTCCGGTCGGGGTCAAACTGCTTCGGGCCGAGTGCGCGTCCTAGGAACTCGTGATGGCGGCATCATCTTTGACCTCGGCTCCAATTCATGCCCGATCAAAGCGGCCGTGGTTCGGTTCCAAAATTCAGTCGTTCGCCAGCAGGCGCGGGCTCGACTGCGATCCTAACGACATCACCAGCTGCTAATGAATCTGGCGGGCTGTCGACCACTCGATCCGATGGCGCGACACCTTCCAAAATCTCGATCTGCGTTCCCAGGTTGCGACCGACCATGACCTTCTTCAACTCGATCCTGTTCTCATTATCAACCACAGCAACTTCCAGGCCTTGCTGCCGGAAAAGCAATGCGCTCGTCGGTAGACGCAGAATCTCCGGATTACCGGGCAGGCTGAATCTGACCTGAGCGTAGCTGCCGGGTTGCAGTACGCCGTCTGGGTTGTCCGCGTTTAATTCGACCAGCAACGTGCGGGAGCTTACATCGATAGCACGAGCGCTGGTGACAACGACCGCGTCGAAGGTCTTTTCTGGAAACTGCGGGAGGCGTAGCTTTGCTGTCAGTCCCGCCTTCATTCCGGCTGACATTTGTTGCGGCACCTTTACGAAGATCCGCATCCTGTGAACATCCGCGACGCGGAACAGCACTGGAGCGCTTCCTCCTCCGGCGCCGCTGCCGGCATTGATGAGAGCACCAACGTCGGTATTGCGTTCTGTGACGATGCCATCGAAAGGCGCGGTGATCCGCTTGAAGCCTTCGTTTGCTTGAAGCCGATCGAGGTCGCTTTTCGCAGCGTTGACGTCTGCGAGAGCAGCATTGAGGCGCGCAGTGGCAGTTTCGAAGTCGCCCTTTTTGGCCATTGTCTCCTGGATGGAAACGCTGCCGGGAGGCGAGTTGCGCCAGCGCTCATAGGTCGTTTTGGCAAATTCCAATTCAGCCTGCCTAACGTCGATCTGTGCCTTCGCCGACACAAGCTTTGCTTGGGCGGCAGCCACTTGGGCATCGAGATCCGGCGCCTCGATCTCGGCGAGGAGCTGCCCTGTCTTGACGTCGGCGCCGTAATCAAAATACCAGTTCTTGAGGTAGCCGTTGACGCGCGCATAAATCGGCGCCTCGTACCAAGCCCGAAGGTCTCCGGGCAGCGTCAATTTGATATCCGAAACGTCGTGTCGCGGAATGACGATCGATACGTTCGGGATGGCCTGAGTTTCGGTCAGATCCGTGATGTAGTTCGTCTGTTGGTGGCGACGGACGATGCCGACCGATGCGGCCGCGACAGCGACGATCAGAGCCGCAAAACCTACCCAGCGAAGAATTCGCCTCGACAGGGGTCGAACCGGCCGTTTGATTGGCGCCTCCTTGGCATAGCCTTTGATGGGCGCGTCCACACGAAGCTCCTTCAGAATTACGGGCTTAAACTGACATCGGTACGCGGGATGGCTCGCCGGCTTTCCCGTCGTGGTCTCGGCGGTGCAGCAGCCCGAAGACAGTTGGCACGAAGAATACGGTTGCACAGGTCGCGACCAGGAGGCCGCCGACGACCGCACGGCCGAGCGGGGCGTTTTGCTCGCCGCCTTCGCCTAATGCGAACGCCATCGGCAGCATGCCGATGATCATCGCGAGCGCAGTCATCAACACTGGCCGAAAACGCGTAAAGCCTGCATCGAGGGCAGCAGTGAAGGAATCGTAACCCTCCTGCATCCGCTCGCGGGCGAAGCTCACCAGGAGGATACTGTTGGCGGTCGCGATGCCCATACACATGATGGCACCAGTTAGCGCCGGCACCGACAGCGTCGTGTCCGTCATAAATAGCACCCACACGATGCCAGCGAGTGCCCCCGGCAGCGCCGTGATAATGATGAACGGATCGAGCCAGGACTGAAAAGTGACGACAATGACCAGATAGATCAGCACGATGGCACCGATCAGCCCAAACAAGAGCTCACCATAAGCGCTCATCATCGTGTGCACCTGGCCGCGTATCACCGCATAGGATCCGCGGGGCAGGCTCTTGGTCGTCTCTTCGAGGATACCATTGATGTCGCGAGCCACGGCGCCGAGATCGCGTCCCTGCACGGCGGCGTAAATGTCGATAACCGGCTCGATGTTGTAATGCGAAGCTATGGCAGCACTCGGCCCATGGGTGACTTCGGCAAGGCCTCCAAGAAATTCTAGGGTCTTGGTTTCAGACGAAGTGATGGGAATGTTGGCAAGATCCGACACCGAATCGATGCGATATTGCGGCACTTGCGCCACGATGGGGTAGGACACGCCGTTTTCCGTATTGAGCCAAAAATTTGGCCTGACCTGACTGCTGCCCGATAGCGTTACTAAGAGGCTGTTGGCGATATCGCGCTGGGTAAGTCCCACCTCGTCGGCAAGCGAGCGATCCACATTGACGTTGAGCTGCGGGTAATTGAAGGCCTGCGCGATGCGGAGATCAGCGATGCCGGGCACTCGGCGGATACGCTTCATGAGATCGGTGGCGTAGGCGTAGTTGGCCTCCTGCTGATTGCCGATGATTTTGACGTCGATGGGTGCCGGCAGTCCGAAATTGAGGATTTGCGAGACGATGTCGGCCGGGAGAAAGGCGAAGGTCGTGCCGGGAAACTTTTGCGGCAGCAGCGATCGGAGCTTTTCGACGTAGTCGGCCGTCGGGGCGTGTTTCCTACTGAGCGAGATCAGCACGTCTGCATCTCCAGGACCGATGGTCCCGGTATTGCTGTAAGCCATGTTGATGCCGCTGTAGGGGAGCCCAATGTTGTCGACAATTTCACTGAGCTGATCAGGTGGGATCGTCTCGCGAATTGAGCGTTCAATGAGATCACACAATCGTGCGGTCTCCTCGATCCGCGTACCAGTCTGAGCGCGGACGTGCATCAGGATCTGGCCAGTATCGATGGTCGGAAAGAAGTTCTCGCCGAGAAACGGCACCAGTCCGAACGACAGTAGGACGCACCCGAGGAAGCCGGCAATGAAGGCTTTGGGATTGCCGAGAGCGAGTGACAAGAGCCAGCGATAGCCCTCGCGAGTTTGCGTGAATCGAAGTTCGAATGCCCGCTGAAACTGCATGAAAAGGTTTCGCGATCGAGCCGGCGCTGGGAGAGGTCCCTGCCCGTTGACATTTCCACCGCCTGCAGCATGCAAATCCTGACCGCGAAGCAGGTAGTTCGCCATGGTGGGAACGAGGGTGCGCGACAGGATGAAGGAGGCGATGAGCGCAAAGACGACGGCTTCAGCTAATGGCCGAAACAGATAGCCTGGAACACCACCCAATGCGAACATCGGCAAAAAGACGATGCATAGGCAGAGAAATGTGACGAACGCTGGCATGACGATCTGCTGCGCGCCATCGAGGATTGCCGGCTCAATTCGTTTGCCTTGCTCGAGATGCCAGTTGATATTCTCAATCGTGACTGTCCCATCATCCACGAGAATGCCGACCGCCAGCGCAAGTCCGCCGAGCGTCATGACGTTGATGGTTTCACCAAGCCAGGACAGCGCCGCCAATGAGAACAGGATCGCGAGCGGAATATTGACGAGGATGATCACGGTCGAGCGCCAGCTGCCGAGGAAAAGCAGGACCATCAGGCCGACCAAGCCGGCGGCGAGTAGCGCTTCGCCAAGCACCCCGAAGATCGCGGCCTTGACGACGACTGACTGATCACCCACAAGCCGCAGATTAAGACTGTGTGGCAGGCTTTGCTCGATTCTCGGCAGTAGCGATTTAATGCGGTTGATGATGTCAAGGGTCGACGCAGAGCCGACCTTGAGGATTGTCATCAGTACGGCTTTCACGCCGTTAACGCGCACCATGTTGAGCTGCGGTGGGGACCCTTCGTGCACGTAGGCGACGTCGTGGACGTAGAGAACCGAGCCGTCCAACTTTTTCACCGGCAGGTCATTGATCCTATCTAGCAGGATGGGACTGGCATTGAGCGCGACGTTCCAATCAAACTTGCCGATCTTCGCATCGCCAGCGGGCAGGATCAGGTTTTGAGCTGAAATGGCGTCGAGTACGTCCTCGGCCGAAACCTTGTTCGCCTGCATTGCAATCGGGTCGAGGTCGACCTGCACCTGCAGGATCTCCCCGCCGTAAGGTGCGGGGATGGCTGCGCCCTCAATGGTAGCGAGCTGCGGACGAATGAAATTTTGTCCCAAGTCGAACAGCTGCATCTGCGCCAATCTTTTGCTGGACAGCGCGAGCTGAAGAATCGGCACGCTCGAGGCATTGTAGCTGAGCACATACGGCGGTGTGATGCCGGGTGGCAGAAGCTTGAGGACGGTCTGGGAAGCAGCCGTCACCTGGGCGAGCGCGGCCGCCACGTCGGCATCCTTCTGGAAAAAGATCTTAACGACCCCATACCCGCTGAGCGATTGCGACTCGATGTGCTCGATGTCGGCGACCTGGGCGCTCAGGGTACGTTCGTAATAATATATGACCCGTCCTGACATATCGTCCGGAGGAAGGCCGGTGTAGGTCCAAACCACGCTGACGACCGGAATCCGGATGTTAGGGAATATGTCGACGGGCGCGCGAAGCGCAGCCAGCACCCCGAAAATCGCAATCAGTATCGCCAACACAACGAACGTGTATGGCCGGCTCAGGGCAATCCGCACGATCCAGACCACGGCCGCAGTCTCCCCGGCTGGTTCAGCTAGGACACTTCGGAATTGTCTATTCCCAACAAAAAGTTCGCATTGATTGAAGTCAATTGCGGTGTACGGCCTGCCTAAAATGCCGCCTAACGGTGGCAAAATGTTAATCAATTGAAAATGCCCAGGCCAAGGTCTGCGCGCCCAGGGGAAATCGCTGTGCTTCATCGGAGATTGATGCCACGGCCAGAGGCAACACGGTGCCGTGGGGGAAGCGCTGTGACGCGGCGCCGCTCTAAGCATAGCGCAGCGCTCTTTAACTCCCTGGCTCGCAGACAAATGGACTTAGAGCCAGTTGCCGACGGAAGTCAGCGGTGCGCGGATGCTAGCTCGCATCGTGGCGATACCCGAAGAAAAAGGCATTGATCTCGATTTTCTCGTCTCTAAAGGAGACGCTCAATGAACCTGGAACCACCTGAAAATCATGACCTTGAACTGATCGAGGATAAGCAAATAAACGACCACGACAGCCAGCAGGCCTGCAATTACGACCGGGGTTGTTGGCGTCATCAAGATGCCTTGCGTCGCCATAAAGATAACCACGGCGAGATCGCCAATCGAACTTCCGATTAGCCAGCCGCTCGGTCGTGACCGCCAGAAATGGCCCCGTTCGCGAATGAGATAGACGTTGCCTTGCCCAGTCGCCACCAACATGACGAAGACCAACGTCTGGAGCTGGGCGAGCGGCAAGCCAAGCCAGTTGCGGCCGGTGAAGAACACCCCGAAGGAGAGCAACAGCACCAGCGCGGCGAGCATTGCGCCGACTAGCATGAGTGTTTTGACATTCCAACGGTCGGGCCGCGGCGAAAAAGATACGCGGTCTGTGGCGATCGACATGGTCACGAAATCATTCGTGAAGAGCAGCAGAACGACCAGAAGCGGGGTGATCACAAAGGCCCCGGTGAGCATGACGCCCAAGGTGAGGAAGACGGCGATTTCCAATGTCTTGATGATCTTGTTAAGAGAGTAGGTCAGCATGCGCTGATAGATGCGTCGGCTGATCTGCACCGCGGATATTGCATCGACCAGACCAGGCGATGGTGAGGACCACACCAGCGGCAGCGCGCGCCACGTCAGTCGCGCTGGCGACGGCGATGCCGATATCGGCCTGCTTCAGCGCGGGAGCGTCATTCACACCATCCCCGGTCATGCCGACAATATGGCCGACTCCCTGCAAGCGTCGAACGAGCTCGATTTTGTGCTCCGGGAAAACGCGGGCATAGACGTCAAAATCAAGGCCGCGGGTGCCGTCGAGTTTTTCGAGTTCGGCAGTAGTTGCGGCACGCTGGCCGATGCCGACGCGTTGCGCGATGGTGCGGGCCGTAGCGAGATTGTCGCCCGTGATCATCACAATGCGCACGCCGAGATCCTGCAATCCTTTGACCAACGACGCGGCGTCAGGTCGTGGGGGATCTTCGAGGGCGACAAGCCCGGCCAACTGCAGCGTATCGCAGTCGCGCCCGGACGCCACCGCGAGCACGCGGTTGCCGCCTCCCGCCAGCCGCTCGACCGCAGCGGCAACATCCGGCGCATGTGCGATGAGCGCGCTGACGGCGCGCGGCGCTCCCTTGACGACGCATAGCTCGCCCGACTGGCTCTCGTATCGACAAAGTGAGTAGCGGCGCGACGGGTCAAACGGGACAAACTCGACCCGACGCGGCATCT
This sequence comes from uncultured Alphaproteobacteria bacterium, assembly GCA_963787675.1. GTDB lineage: Bacteria > Pseudomonadota > Alphaproteobacteria > Rhizobiales > Xanthobacteraceae > JAJPKK01. The sequence continues at coordinate 1,012,813 of CAWBDV010000007.1, forward strand.
CGGCAAGGAGGCGACGCTGTCCGGCCGCAGCAAGAATGGCAAGATCGATGGGGTCCTGCGTCGCGGGATCGCACGCCAACGCAGCCTGACGCAAGAGTTCATCTTCTGAAATCGGCGTAAAAGGTTCGGCGCCGGCCAGTGTAAGATTGTTCTCGGTTATGGTGCCGGTCTTGTCGGTGCACAGCACGTCCATACCGGCGGCCTCCTCGATCGCCGACAACCGCGTGACCAGTACGCCGTTGTGAGCGAGTTCAGTTGATCCTAATGCCGTTGCCAACGTGAAGGTCGCGGGGAGGGCAACCGGAATGGACGCCACGAGGAGAATCAGCGCAAACGGAATCACGTCTTGGTACGGCAGGCCGGTCCATGCCGCATAACCGAGCAGCGCGCAGACGAGGACCACATCGATGATTATGAGGGTCTTTACGATGGCAAAGATCATTGCCTCAAGATGGCTCACGGCCTTTGCCGTTCTAACCAGCTCGGCAGTTTTGCCGAAATAGGTTCGCACTCCGGTCGCGACGACCTCCGCGCTCGCTTCGCCCCGTCGGACGACCGCGCCTGCATAGGCCAGTGTTCCGGCCTTGCCTTCGACCGCAGTGGATTCGCCGGTCAAGGCCGACTGGTCCAAGAGAACTTCACCCTCCGCGATCCGCATGTCGGCAGGGCACAGATCGCCCATTCGAACATGGACCGAATCGTCGGGAACCAGGCTTGCGGCCGGCAGCGATTGCCAGCGGCCGTCGCGCAGTGCGCGCACCCGCACAGCCAACCGGCGGCGCAGCAGAGCCACGGCCTTGTTGGCCTTGCCCTCCTCGATGAAGCTGATCGTGACATTGAACACGAGGAGAGCCGCAACGATTGCAGCCTCGCCGCGCTTGTCGAGAAGGAGTTGAATAAGGATCGTCGCTTCGAGCATCCAGGGAATTGGTCCCCAGAATTTTCTCAGGAGCACCAAAGCGGGATGGCGATGCTGTTCTGGTATCTCGTTCGGACCGTACAGCTTAAGGCGTTGTTCTGCTTCGGCCGTTGTTAATCCGAGAAGAGTCTCAGGAGTTGAAGTCTGAGGCTGATTCATGACTGTGACGATAGAGAACCGAAGCAAGACTCCATCCCCCTAACGCCAATGTCAAATCATCATGCAAATGTCGGATGTGAAACCAAAGCCGGACCGGAACGGGTTGATTGCTTCAGGCCCATCCTCTGACGACGCGTTCCAGAATGACGCCAACGAAGAGCAGTCCGAGTTGCGTGAGCGACGCAAAAAATGTCACTATCGCGTTCTTGTTGGTGGGCGCGCGATGCAGTTGCCAACTTCTCCAAAGCAGGTAGGCGCCGCCAACGATAGCGGCGAGACCGTAAAGCCCTCCAAACCCGACAAGGAGAGGCACAAGAGAAATCACACAAAGCGCGGCCGCGATGAGGACAATGACGAGGCTCCAGGTCGACGCCGGCACTGCCAACGGCAGCATTGGGATATTCGCACGGCGATAGTCGTCGCTTCTCGCGGCGGCCAGCGTCCAGAAATGCGGCATCGCCCACAAGAACACCACGAGTGCGAGAGTGGTCGGAACAAGATTTGGCGTCGCGTCGACCACTGCCGCGCCGGCTAGAACGACAAAGCTGCCGCCAAGTCCGCCTGCAACGATGTTCCACAGCGATCGGCGCTTGAGCCACACCGTATAGACGATGCCGTATGTGAAAGCGCCCAGGAACACGTAGCCGGCTGCGATTTTGCCACCAGCTCCCGCAGCAAGCGCGAGCGAAGCTGCCAACAGCGCCAGAAAACCGACCGGCCACCACCATCTCGGCTGGAATAGGCCGCTTGCGAATGGGCGACGTCGGGTCCGTTGCATAAGGCGATCAAGGTCACGTTCATAATAGTGATTGAATGCCCCGGTCGCGCAGGACGCTCCAAGCACGGCTAATCCTATGCCGATGATGCGCGGCCAAGACGGTGCCGGCCCGTCCGTCGCGGCCACGCCAACAAGGGCGGTCGCAGCGATTGCAAGTCCGGCCCTGAGCTTCATGAGCGAGATCATCAAACGGATCGTGGAAAGCACCCGTTTATCTCCATTGCTCAGGCGGTTCGGAACCTCGCAAATCCCAACGCCGTCGAAATGTGTAACTGAGCGATATCCCAAACGTCGATGTCGGAAAACTTATTGATTTCATCAATTTGGCCGTGATAAACGAAGTGCGTTGCATGCAATTTCGATGCATGCGACCTGTTTCGGCGGAGATGGAGAGAGCACCGCGTCGCGGGACTCGATTGTGAATTTTCGCCGCGGGCGCGCGATTTAACTTAAAAGGATACTTGATTCCTCCATGCGATCGCTGTCGACTGCCAGGGCGAGCAAACGCAGCTCCGCCAAGCTGCCGCTTGACCTCGATGTCATGCTTGAAAGCGCCGGCAAGGCGAGCGATTTTCTCAAGGCGCTGTCGCATGAAGGACGCTTGGTCATTCTTTGCCTTTTGATTGAAGGCGAGAAAAGCGTCAGCGAGCTCGAACAAATCTTAGATCTGCGTCAGGCGAACGTGTCGCAACAACTTGCGCGCCTACGCGCCGAAGATCTTGTCGAAGCTCGTCGAAGCGGCAAAAGCATCTATTACTCGGTCACGCGGCCGGAGGTCATCGAGGTCATTTCGGCGCTCTATCGAGCATTCTGTCGGCCCTGAGAAGCACTACGACTCGGGTCGCAGCGGCGTCACGCTTACGGCAGGTCGGCCGCCATTGGCCCTTGCGCCTGACTTCGAGAGTGCCATCTCGATTGCCTGCCGAAAGTCGCCGGGTCCGAGGCTGAGGAACCCGATTGGCGCCAGGCTGAAGAAGCGCTCGACCACCGCACCGGCATTGGAAACCGTGACGCCGCGCAATGCCGCCTCCAGGTCGAAAATCGTTCGCGTCGGGGTCACGAAGAAATCCCCCGAAATAAGCGCCTCGCGGATGAGATTACGGTGAGGTCCTTCCAATCGGATGTCGGCCCGCACAGTGCCCCCTTTCCCGGGAAAGGATGCGGATACCAAGGTGTCATCCGTTGCCGGAGCGTCCAGCATCGCTACGAAAGCATCGGTTCCGATTTCCTCTGCAAAGATACGATCGGCGAGGCGCTCTTCGGCCGGCGTGATTTCGCCCCAGCGCGACGCGATTCCAAGAGCTTCAGCGAAACCGGCGAGGAGCGCATCATAGATCGCTCTCAGATCGGGAAGCTCATCGCCGAGGACTTCGCGCATTGTAATAACGCGCTGGATGGCCGACTTTAGATCGTGCTTCGCGAGCTTTTCCGCCGGCACGTTCAGACAAGCGATTATCATGGCCGGATCGAAGTCGATCAGCAGCGTGCCTTGAAAGAAAATTAGGCCACCGTCGAAGAAGCCGCCTGTGCCACTGATCTTGCGGCCGTCAACTTCGATGTCGTTGCGCGGGCGGTAACGCGCCGGAATACCGAGCTTGGTCAAACCAAGTGCCGCTGCTTCGCAAATTCGGCGCGTAACGGCTCCGAGTTCCGTCACGCCGAAGATGGAGCGATCGAACACCAGCTCCCAACCGATCTGGCCTTCATCGAAGTAGAGGCCGCCTCCGCCAGTGATGCGGCGCACGATCTCGATTTCGTGGCTCCTGCAATAATCGAGCTTCACCTCATGGCTGAGAATCTGATGAAGCCCGATCAGAGCCGACGGTCGAAACCGCAGGAAGCGGATGGTGTCTGGAATAGCACCATCTTTGCGTGTTTCGATGAGTGCTTGGTCGAAAGCAATGTTGGCGCGCCCGCCACGCAGGCCGGTATCGATAACGCGGAATGGTTTGGTGTCGATCATAGCCTCTGCGAATTGTCCCGATCAAACGCGCCGCGCCTTAGGTTGCGGGTTCATTGCCGCAGCATCCAAGTCCATCTTCGAGCTGGTTACGGACTTTGCGGATATCGCGGCGGTTCAATCTGAACGGGTAAGAAGCAATATCGCGAGGAGGGGAGTCGCCGTAGGGCCGGTCGCACGCCGAGATATCGTCCGCTTCCTTGCCCGGACACCCGGAGGTCCGGAATGCGCTGCCTGCGTCGATCACCGCATCGATCTCGTCTTGAGGGAGCCCGAAGTTCACGAGCACACCGGTCTCGTCGAAACTCATGTGCTCGATTCGATGGCCATGATAATCGATCAGATAGCGAGCGAGCTGAATACGGCGCCATTGCGGGCGCGGCACGGCCGGCAGATGATCCATCAGTGATCCGCGCTCAGGGAAGAACGCGAACATGTGGCTGCGGCCGCCGAGGTCGCGGATCGCCTGCACCTGTGTCAGCACATCGTGATCGCTCTCGCCCATGCCGACAATGAGATGGGCTCCGAAACGCTCCGGCCCAAAAATCTCGGCAGCGGCACGGAGGATTTCCCAATACTTCTCCCAGCTGTGCGGAGATTGTACACCGCGCCCGCGCGTCCGGTCGAACACGATCGGATTGGCCGCATCCAACGCGACCGTGAATATTTCCGCACCCAGATCTTTTAGCTCCTGCACGTCCTGGCGCATCATCGTGGTCGGATTGGACAGGATTGACACCGGCACGTGCTTGATGCGCTGCACCCATTTCATCAGGACAACGCGCGTATCTTCATCGGATCGGGGATGGGTGATCATGCTGATGCACATGCGATGGAAGCGCCCGCCATCCCCGCCGGACGCCACGATGTCGATCACCTGGTCATAAGGAACCGCCGGCCAGTCAACGCGGATGAAATTACGATCGGCATAATCGCGATCTGCCTCGCGATGGCGCGCGAGGCCGCAATAGGCGCAATTGGCGCGGCATCCTTCCGGATAGGTGAGCAGCAGGTTGAGGCACCGGGTACAGTTCGTGCGGTGCATGTAGCCGCTCATCACGCCCAACGTGATTGCCGCGGCGGTGGACATCTGGACGTACTCCGGCGAGCGCATGTTCGGAGTGAGAACATTGTAGTTGGGCCGGTAGACGCCCTGCGGCAGGACGTCTTGCGCTTTCACCCGGGCTCCGTTGCGTGCTTCCGCCGGGACAGCGCCGGGAGTGCGCGGCTGCATCCTGTCGGGATCATTGAATGGGTGCGCGGTCTCGCCGATGAAGTCCGGGACCGGTTGCTTGGGCATTTCAAGACAGCTCATGACTTCCTCGCGTCGATCCGCGTTATCATTGCGCCCAGTACTGCGGCGAGCTGATCCAGCCGTCGCTCAAAGTTCGCGCATCGGGCCGGCCGCCGCCATCGTAGCACGCGAGCACTTGCTGCCGCCGCCGCAGCGCGCGATCAAGCGCCCCGTCGAAAATATCGCCAAGCTCTTCTTCGTGATCGTGAAGCGCGTGCGTTCGCCCCGCCAGTCGCTCCGCCGCGGCGCGGCCGGCGAGTGCTCCCGACTGCACCGCCGATGCAATACCGGCTCCGGTGACTGGATTAGTGAGCCCTGCCGCATCGCCAGCAAGCAGCACCAACGTTGGTCCAAGCTCGCCGATCGAGTGCAATCGACCGCCGACTGGAATGGCTCCGCCAGTGAGGCGCCGTACCTTGGTACCGACCCGGCGCGACGCAGTGAGCCGCTCCAACAGGGCCTCCAGCATCGGCTTTAGTTGCTGCCGCGTTCCGACCTCGACGCCAATGCCGACGTTGGCCATCGCGCCTTTCGGAAATAGCCAGCCATAGCCGCCACGGTAATCGGCACTGAGAAAAATATCGGTCGCATCATGCGGCAGGACCAAAGGCACCGTGACCTGCCGCGTATCAACGAGGCACCGATTGACCCGTCCGATCGCAGCGCCGACCCGCGAGCGCGGACCGTCGGCCCCGATCAAGATGCGGGGGCGCAGCAGCCTGCCATCAGAAGTGTGGACGGCTCCGTCATCGTCGATATTCAGAACCGATGAACCGTAGCGACAGTCCGCGCCCGCATGGGTGGCCCGTTCCGCCAGCATGCGGTCAAAGGCATCGCGATCGATCATGTAGCCGCGAAAATCGGGCGTCTCTTCGGGCTGCTCGCTCTCGACGAACGTCAGCATACGCGCGACGGTCTGTTGGGCGACAGATGCTACCGCCGGGACGTCTCGCTCAATCATCCCAGGCACGAATTCCGCGCATTGTACCGGCGTTCCCACCTGTGAACGCCGCTCGACGGCGACGACATCGAGGCCCGACATTGCCGCGACCTCAGCAGCGCGACTGCCAGCCGGGCCGAGGCCAACGACAAGGACATCCGGCTTCTCGATATCCATCTCGTACTTCATGCGGCGCAGGAGCGCTGGCCGCCGAGACCGCCGAGCGATACCGAGCAGCAGGCATGCTCCTGATCGACCGGGCGGCCGATGGCACGGGCGAGAGCAACCGTTCCTTCGGCGGGATAAGCGATGCCGTCAAAGCCGGCCATGACCGCGTAGGCGTCGGTCAGAAGTTTGTGCACGCCTGCGGGCCGGATGCATCCGAGTTGTACCGGTGCATGATTGATGCGTTGCCGCGCCGCCACGAATACGCGCGCGACGTCTTCCGTGGACACAATGGTGAAGGGGCGTTCCGGGGCTGCATAGATCGGGGTCACGACAACGAGGACGAGCGCGACCACCGGATGGCGTGCCACGATATCCAGCGCGGTCTCTTCTCCAAGCAAGCGGCCGTAGTGCAGCCCGATGACGATATGCGGCACGATTTCCATCGATGTCGCGGTGAGCGCGCTAAGCGTCGCCTCGAAATCGGCGACCGGCCTATCAAGCTTGTAAACTTCGTGGATCGTTTCGTCCGCGCCGATCACGTCCATCATGGCAACGTCGATGCCGGCCTGCTCCATCAGCTTGGCATGTCGCTCGTCGAGCAGGGCGGTGTGCGCCGCAATGCGCAGGTGCGGGAAGTCCCGTTTGAGCTTTTCGATGGTCGGATAGTAACGCTCGTATGGCACTTCGTTGCGCCGGTTGGACCCGCCCGACAGAAGGAAGCCGCGCAGATCCTTAAGCGCGACAAGGTCGCGTACCTTGCGATCGAGGTCGGCTGGGCTTGTGGCCGGAATCATCGGTTCAAGAATCTTTGCTCGGCAGTGGTCGCAGTTTAACGCGCAGGCCGCGCCCGTAATGGAGAATGCAGGGAAGCTCGCCTTGCCGCAGCCTTTGAGCTCATCGCTGGCATAGGTCCGGAACGTGGGCGTAAAGAAACGCAGCGGCCCCAACGGCCGTTCGCGTGCCGCCGTTTCAAGCAACTCGACAATCGTGGAATCGAAGGGCAAATCGTCAAACGGCTCGATCTCACGCAGCGTATCGAACCAACTCATGTGCCGCGGTGCTCCTCTGACGTCGTGCAAAACCTGTGGTGTGGCTCGATTGAGACTGTCACTCATGCAAGTCCATTATAACTCGGCCGGCGGCCTTCCCCCATGAAAACACTTTGCGTCCTCCAACATGTCGAGGCCGAGTATCTTGGCCTCATGGAAGATCATCTGGAGAGTCGCAACATCCGCTTCAGATATGTTCGACCGTTCACGCCGGGCGGCGTCGTTCCGCCGACGGGCGAGGAATTCGACGGCCTGATTCTGCTTGGCGCCGGAGAATACGGCATCGTCAGCGGCCATCTGATGCCGGCCCTCGGCGCGGAGCTGCGTTTGGCCAATGACTTTCTCGCTCGCAATTTGCCGGTAGTCGGCATCGGAATAGGCGCCTGTATCCTCACCGCGGCGGCAGGCGGGGGCGCCGAGGAGGCACCCCTGCGCTTTATCGTGAACAAGGTCACGCGGACGACCGCGGACGCGCTGAGCGGGCATTTGCCGCAGCAGTTCCCGTCTGTTGTGTACATGCGCGACCGTCCCGTCCTGCCGGCGGATTCGCGCGTATTGGCTGTCAGCGAGACCGGGGAGCCTGTGATCTTTCAGATCCGCGACAATTGCGTCGGGTTCCTTTGCCATCCGGGAGCGAAGTCCGGCATGATCGAGGACGTGATCATGCAGTCTGAGGACGTGCCGGATCGGACGGCCGAAACACTCAATGATCTGCGTGCCGTGCAGGGCGAGATCGCAGCCGCATTGATCGAGATCATGGTCGGTCTCGTAAAGGTCACGCATTGGATGCAGCCATCACGTTGACCATCGCTTTGTTGTCGCCGGTTGCGCAAGTTTCTTATAGCAACTATTCAAAAAATGGAATATGAAATTGCTGGCTAGGGTTGACCTTGCGCAAAGTTGCCGCTCGCCTGCGGTACAAGCTCCGAAGGGCCGAGTTTCAGGAAGACCCAATGGCAAAAAAGCTCATCATCATCATGGTGAATACCGACCCTCGTAATGGCGAGGAACTTGGCGCGCCGTTTTTTCAGGCGACCGTGGCTGCCGCGATGGACTATGAGGTCGAGGTCATCTGCACCGCGACGGCAGGCCGGCTGATGAAGAAGGGCGTCGCCGCCAAGCTCGTGGTCAAACCGGGGTCACCGAAGACCGTGTATGACTTCATCAAGGATGCACATGAGGCGGGAGTGAAATTCTATTGCTGCTCTCCCAACCTCGATCTTTTCGACATGACGGAAGCCGACCTTATACCCGAGTGCGCTGGCATTGTCGGTGGCGCCAAGGTGATCGAAGAGGTCATGGAAAACGATGAAGCACGGGTGCTGACCTATTGAGGTGAAACGCACATGTCGGCCGGAACAGGCATGACGGCGGAACGCGCGGCGATCGGCGACCCGGTGTCCGACACCCCGGTCGTTCCCTATGAGAAGCTCGAACAAGTGTTCGATGACATTCGTTCGCACGTTCTCTACGACCACGAGCTGCACGGTTGTCTCAATTGCGGGATCTGCACCGCGACCTGTCCCTCGGCGCACTATTACGACTACTCGCCGCGCGAGATCGTTCAGCTGTTGTGGACGGAAAATCTCGAAGGCATCTACGACGCGATGCAGGAGAAGATCTGGTCCTGCGCCCAGTGCTACACCTGCGCGGCGCGCTGCCCGTTCCAGAATTCCCCCGGCGGGCTTGTCATGATCATGCGCGAGGTTGCGATCAAGCACAGCATGCAGTCCGCCAAGGACGTGTTGCGGCCGTTCTCGCGCGTGCTGCTCAAGGTGATCACCACCGGCAACCAGCTCGCGCCCAACATGATCACCCGCGACGCGTTTCCCGATTGGGGGCCGAACGTGACCAAGGTCGAAGCACCGCTCAACGTGCTGCGCAAGGCGATTCCGGTGCCGACCATGCACACGATGGACACGGCCTGGCAGGTCAACCTCAAAACCTCGATAGAGCTCTACACCATCTGGGAAGCGACTGGCGTGCTCGACCAGCTCGAGAAAGTGGACGAGAACCTGTTCGATGTCGTCAATGACGTGATGGACGAGAAGCGTGACGAATACAAAGAGTGGCTCGAAGAACACGAAGACGCGGCCGATTGATCCCCGATCCAGTCGTCAAAGGAGGATGCCTTGGATAAGCCCGCAAGCGGACAACCGCCGTTCACCGGTTTCGGCGCCGAGTGGCGCCCGTCCAACTTGACGCCCAGCGAGGCGCGCGCCGCGACGTCCTGGGTCGAGGCGAAGATCGACCGGCGTTCGATGCTGACCAACAAGGATCGCGTCCAAGACATCCGCGACGCGATGTGGCAGCTCGAGAAGGACGGCGAGATCATCGTCCACCGGATCGATGAACGCCATGAGCCGGTCGTAGCGCGTACGCTCTATGGCTGGGAGAAGCGCATTCCCACCACCAATCTCTGGCATCACAAGTCGTGCGGCCAGTGCGGCAATATTCCCGGCTATCCATCGAGCGTCATGTGGCTGATGAACAAGCTGGACGTGCGCTACCTCGACGAGACCGATCAGACGTCCTGCACGGCGTGGAATTATCACGGTTCCGGCATCGGCAACGTCGTCAGTCTCGCGGCAGTGTTCTTGCGCAATTTTCATCAAGCCTACGTATCGGCCAAGGCGCAGGGACTCCCGATCGGCACTTATTATCCGCTCGTCCATTGCGGCACCTCCTTCGGCAATTACAAGGAGATGCGCATCTTCCTGATGCATTCGGCCGAGCTTCGCGAGCAGGTAAAGAAGATTCTTGGCAAGCTCGGCCGCCTCGTTGACGGCAAATTGCTGATTCCGGAGGAAATCGTCCATTACTCGGAATGGCTGCACGTGATGCGGGATCGGATCAAGCAGCACCAGGTCGTGGATGTCAGCGGCATCCGCGCCACCATCCATCCCGCCTGTCATGTCTACAAGATGGTGCCGGAGGACGTGATCTACGACGACACGGTGATGGATGGAAACCGCGTCGCAGTCTCCACCGGATTGATGCAGACGCTGGGCGCCCAGGTCATCGATTACTCCACCTGGTACGATTGCTGCGGCTTCGGCTTCCGCCACATTATCGGGGAGCGCGAATTCACCCGCTCGTTTGCCATCGATCGCAAGATCAAGGTGGCGGTGGAAGAGGCGAAGGCCGACGTAATGGTCGGGCACGACACCGGTTGCATCACCACGCTGGACAAGAATCAATGGATCGGCAAGGCGGTAGGCAAGGTGTACGCATTGCCGATCATGGCTGACTGCCAGTTCGCCGCGCTTGCGCTCGGCGCGCATCCCTACAAGCTCGCGCAACTGCATTGGCATGCCTCGCCATTCGAGGGGCTCCTGGAGAAGCTCGGAATCGATTGGGAAAAAGCCAAGCGGGAATTCGAGGCCTACCTCGAGGAGGTCAAGGCCGGCCGCATCGAGACGCTCTACGATGCCAGGCGGGCGATCACGTCCGGGCCCGGCTATGTCAAACCCGCTGCTGTGCTGCCGGGAGCGACAGGATGAGCCGGCCGGTCCTCATTGTTGGCGGCGGTCCGGCCGGTTTGTCGGCCGCCCACGCGCTCGCCGCAGTCGGAGAACGGGTGGTGTTGATCGAAAAGGCCGACCGGCTTGGCGGCGCGCCGATCCTCTCGGGCTATGCCAGATTGGTGCCGTCAGGAGAGTGGGCAAAAGACGCGATTGGCGGCATGGTTGCGCGCGTCGAGGGCGATAAGCTTGTTGAAGTGCGCCGCGACGTCACGGTGAAGAATTTCGCCGGCGGACCGGGCGAGTTTCGCGCGACGTTGTCCGACGGCACGTCAGTGGAGGCGGGAGCGGCGATCCTCTGTACCGGCTTCACCCATTTCAACTCGGTCAACAAGCCGGAATGGGGCTTCGGCACCTATCCTGACGTCGTCACCACCACGCAGGTCGAGCAGATGTTTTCCTCCGGGAAGGGAGTGCGCTGCCCGTCCGACGGCCGTGAGCCTGATCGCGTCGCGATTCTCTTGTGTGTCGGATCGCGCGATCGCCAGATCGGCCGCGAATGGTGCTCGAAGATTTGCTGCACGGTCTCTTCCAATATCGCGATGGAAATCCGCGAAGCGCTGCCAAAGTGCAACGTCTACATCTACTACATGGATATACGAACCTTCGGCCTCTATGAGAGCCTTTACTATTGGGAGAGTCAGGAGAAGCACAAGGTCAAATACATCAAGGCGCGCATCGCCGAAGTAACCTCCGACGGCAAGCGATTGATCGTGAAAGGGGAAGACACGCTGGTGAAGCGGCCGATCACCATCCCCTTCGACATGGTGGTACATGCAATCGGAATGGACCCCAACGTTGACAATATGACGTTGTCGGCCGTGTTCGACGTGAAGCTGGAAAAGCACGGGCATATCCAGAAGGCGTCGACTTATTCCAACTTGTCGGCAACCTCGCGGCCGGGCATTTTCGTCGCCGGCGCGGCAACCGGCCCTGAGACGATCGACGATTCGATCGCACAAGGGCAATCTGCCGCCATGGCGGCACTGACATTGGCGCGCAGCGCCTTGCGCGAGGCTGCCGAATAATGTGGACGATCGGCAACCGTAGGACTGAAGCGCCGAAGCCTGCGCCGACGCGGCCGGTGCTCCATCTTTCTGGTCCGCGGTTACGGCGAGCATTCGAGAATCTGGTCGAATCTGCGGAGAGTACCGGCGGTATCGAACGCTATGTCGGTGCGCTGGCTCTCAAGGCCTCGCTGTTCGAGGAGGTGTTGGGGAAAGGCCGTGTGAGCGAATTAACCGAGGCGGAGTTCTGCGATCTCGCCGCATTCGTCACCCCGGTGCGTCGACGCATCGGCGCGTGGCTCGGCCGAAACAGCTTTGCCGCCATGCGTCGGCGCCTGGAAGCGTTGCTGCTTGGCTGGTCGGATGTTCGGACGACCGACGCCCGCCTCGGCACTTTCGTTGCGAGTTTCCCCGCTGACCGGGAGCACCGCTGGTCGCGCGATCTCGCCGCTGAAGTCCTGCACTTCACCTTGCCCGATCGATACCCATTGATGACCCGCTGGATCTGGGATGCTCGGATCAATACGGGCGTCTTGCGCGAGATCTGGCACGGCGACGGCTTGAATGCCGGCGCCATTGCGGTCGGCGATAGCTTTGGCACTTTCGCCACGTTGCGCGAGGAACTCGAAGGCTTCTTGCAGGACAACGGCGTCTTCCGCGATCTGCCGTTTTACGTCGATCTCCTGTGTGCGCATGTTTATGCCGACTACATCAACGACAAAGGTGGACAATACCTGCACGCGGATTTTTGCGGCAGCACCAAGAATGATTCGATGGCGCACACGCGTCGTATGCTCGGGCTCGACGCTGTCGATAGCGAGTCCGGCCGTACTCGGCTCAAATTGGTCGATGGTGAAGTTCATGTGCTCGGCGAACCGCGCCGGCTGAACTCGTGAGAGTGCGGCGATGCCGATACATGAAAAGTCGCTGATTCGACCCGAGGACCTCGTCACCCACGAGCATCTGGAAATTGACGGCGTCGACGTGTCCGGTCACTGGAGCACGTTCATCAGGTCGCGAGCCGTGACCGACTATAACGAGCAGATGGAAGAGGAGATCGCAGCGCTACCGGGCGGCGAGTTCATTCACCGCTGCTGGCAATGCGGCTCCTGCACCAATGCCTGCACTGTCAATGCGATCAATCCCGACTTCAATCCGCGCTATTGGATTTACCTGATCCGCATGGGCTTCGAAGAGGAGCTTCTGCGCGACAAGGATATCATCTGGCAGTGCGTGTCGTGCAACAAGTGCACCTATGCCTGTCCGCGCGACGTCAACCCCGAAGGCGTGATGAAAGCGACGGAGCATTGGCTCGAACTGAAGGGCCACACCGAGAAAAAGCCATCGATGGTTTTCGACGAGGTCTTTTCCGAGCAGGTCTTCGCCACCGGAAAGATTGAAGACGGCCGCGTGCTGCGGGAATTCTTCAAACGCAGCAAGCAATCGTTGTTCCAAGACTGGCTGGTGGCGCTGGTGCGCGGGCTTGCTAGCCGTTTGCCGGTTGGCCTGTTGACGAAGCTCGGCCTCGCCGCCGTGTTTCGCCCGCGCACACGCGGTTGGGGCCAAGCGCGGGCGGCGATCGCGGAGTACGTTGACGAGCGCGAGGCCGCGAACCGCAAGGCACTAGGGCTTGGCATTCGAGGAGCCGAGTGATGAGCGGAAAATATCAGAAGATCGCTTATTATCCCGGCTGCGCGCTTGAAGGGACCGGCCACGCGTACAACCGATCGACCAAGGAGCTCGGCAGGGCGCTCGGCCTCAACCTCGTCGAGTTAGACAACTGGAACTGCTGCGGCGCCATGGAGGTCAAGAATATCGACCCTAAGCTCCAGACCTATCTGTCGGCGCGCAATCTTTCGATCGCTGAGGGTATGGGCTTCGATACGGTCATGGCGCCTTGCAACGGCTGCTATCACAATCTCAAGAAAGCCGAGTACGACCTCGCCAACAATTCCGCTTCGCGCGAGGTCAACGATCGGTTATCGAGCAAAGCAGGCCACAAGTCCTACCAGGCGGGTGCAGTCAGCACCATCCATGCGCTCGATTGGATCAAGGAGGCTATTGGCGAGGAAGGATTGAGAGCACGGGTGAAAAACTCGCTCAAGGGACTCAAGATCGCGAACTATTACGGCTGCATGTACACCCGGCCGCGTCACATCTTCCCGGAAAAGGACCAAGGGCCGGGCTCCGAATCGACATCCAAGCCGCACTTCATGGACGATCTTCTGGCTGCTGCGGGGGCCCAGAACGTCGACTATCCGCTCAAGACCGCCTGCTGCGGCGGTGCCCATACCCTGTCCGATAGCGATACTTCTACCAAGCTTGTTCTCAACTTGCTGACCACCGCGGAGGCTTGCGGCGCCGATGTGATCGCCACCGAATGCCCGACCTGCCACACCGGGCTGGAGATGCACCAAGTCCGAGCCGAGAAGGTGTTCGGTCGCAAGACAACGGTGAAGATCCTCTATTTCACTCAGCTTCTTGGGATGGCGCTCGGTCTGTCGGCGCGCCGGGTAGGGGTGCAGGAGAATTTCTCGGATTCCTCCGACTTGCTGCGCGCGAGGGGGCTCGGCTAATGGCTGAAGCGGCCGCCGTAAGCCTCGATGATGTCCTCGCGCAGATCGAGGCCATGATCGCCGCAGGCAACTCAAACCTGATGGCCGATGCGGTCGAGCGGGCTGATGATCTCCTCGCTTTCGGCGACGCAATCCTGGAACGCTGGATCCTCGCGCACGGCGAGATGCCGACGACGGGCGTTTCGGAAGGTTTCCGGCTTCTGGCGCTGCATCGCCAAGGAGCGCGCGGCGACCCGAGCTTCAACGCCTGCCGCGAAACCTGCCGGGAGCTTGTCTACCACCACAATCTGGTCCGGCTCGATCCGACGCATGCTGAAGTGCCTCGCCGGCTGCGGCTTGGTGCGATGATTGCCCGGCACCTGGCGCTCTTCATCGGCGGCAAACTCGAAGTGACGGGCTTGGGTGAGTTTTGCTGTTCATCGCGTCCGCTGCGCGAACGAGATTCATCAGGCGCGTCCATTCAGACAATTGGATAGCAGGAGGATGACCGATGCCAACTGTTCGCGGCTGTAATCTTCCCGACGACCTTCTCTACGACGTCGATAACAATATTTGGTACCGCGATAACAACGACAACACCGTGACTCTCGGAATGACCGCAGTGGCTGCCGCAATGGCGGGGCAACTCGTCGCCTTCACGGCCAAAAAAGCGGGCCGCTCGCTCGAGCGTGGAAAGTCTTGCGCGACGATTGAGTCAGGCAAGTGGGTAGGGGGCGCCAAGGTCGCCTTCGATGCCGAGGTGGTCCAGATCAACGACGCACTGACTGGAAGTCCTAAGCTTGCGAACAGCGATCCTTATGGTGAGGGATGGATGGTGAAAGTGCGTCCCAAGGACTGGGCAGCCGCCAAGGCAAATCTGGTGCCCGGCACAGCGGTTGCCGCGCCTTATGAAGCCAAGATGGCCGCCGACAATTTCGCGGGATGCGCGTGAACGGGGTCGGGGCCTGCACACCGTGAGCGAAATCGCCGAACCCAAGCCGACGATGGCAGGCAGAGCCGTGGAGGTGGCAACAGCCCTGCGGGGCTATTTTCCGGGCGTACTCGTGAGCCTCACGATCGCAGTCGCCGCGATGTTCCTGTCCGAGCACTATGGCGGGCCGGTGATGCTGTTCGCACTCTTGCTTGGCATGGCATTCTATTTTCTGTCGCAGGAGGGACGATGTGTGGCCGGGATCGAGCTTGCCTCGAAGACCATTCTGCGCATTGCCGTCGGCCTTCTTGGAGCCCAGATCACATTCACTGAGATCATGAAACTCGGTGTGACGCCGGTCGTCACGGTGATCGGGGCCGTGGTGTTGACGATCCTATTCGGCATACTCGCGGCACGACTGATCGGAATAAGCCGCCCGTTTGGCATCCTGACCTCCGGCGCGGTAGCGATTTGCGGGGCCTCGGCGGCGCTCGCCATCTCATCGGTGTTGCCGAAGAGTAAAGACCATGAGCGCGACACTGTCTTCACCGTGATCGGCGTCACGGCCCTCAGCACCATCGCGATGATCGTCTATCCGGTCATTATCGGGTTCTTTCACCTTGATCACGCAGCAGTTGGAGTGTTCCTCGGCGGTACGATCCATGACGTCGCGCAGGTCGTAGGTGCTGGCTTCAGCGTCTCCGAGGAGACCGGAAACGTGGCGACCTTCACCAAGCTGCTGCGGGTCGCGATGTTGCTGCCGGTCGTGGTGACGTTGTCCTTTGTGTTCCACGCCCACAGTGCCGGAAAGGCTGGACGCCAGCTGCCGGGTTTTCTGATCGTGTTCGCGGTGTTGGTGGTCCTCAATAGCATGGGCTTCATCCCGGCACCGTTGCTGGCGATCATCAAGGACTTCTCGCGCTGGTGCCTGGTGACGGCGATCGCTGCGTTGGGGATGAAAACCTCGCTCAAAGCGATGGCGGATGTGGGTGGACGCGCGATCGCACTGATCGTCGCGGAGACGGTCTTTCTCGCAAGCTTGGTGCTGGTGATCGTGGTGTGGAAAGTTTGAAAGCGACGCTGCGACCGGTCAACACTCAGAGAGGGCGCTGCAATGGCTACTGATACCAACACGAAACGCATGTCGATGATCGTCACCAAAGGCACGCTCGACTGGGCTTATCCTCCGTTCATCCTGGCCACGACGGCGGCTGCCATGGGCCTCGAGGTGACTATGTTTTTTACTTTCTATGGCCTCACTCTTCTCAAGAAGAAGCTCGACCTGAAAATTTCGACGTTGGGCAATCCGGCTATGGAAATGCCGATGTTCGGAATGCACATCGGCATGCCGAATCTGGTATCTGCCATCCCTGGCGTCGACGCGGCCGCGACCACGATGATGAAGAACCTCATCAAGAAGAAGGGCGTCGCCTCAATTGAGGAGTTGCGCACCATGGCTCTGGAGGCAGATGTCAAGATGATCGCCTGTCAGATGACCATGGACTTGTTCGAGTACACGTCGGCCGACATGATTGAAGGCCCGGTCCTCGGCGGCGCTGCCACCTATATTGAAACCGCAACGAAAAGCGACATCAACCTCTTCATCTGAATCACGTTCAAACTCCCAGCGTTCGAGGACGGAACATGGCCGATCAAGTTCTGGATGTAAAAGGGCTGAACTGCCCACTGCCGATTCTGCGCGCGAAGAAGGCGCTAAAGGATGTGGCAGTCGGAGGCACCCTTGAGGTGCTGGCGACAGACCCCGGCGCGGTCAAGGATTTCGAGGCATTTTGCCGAACGACCGGCAACGAACTCATCGAGTCGAAAACCGAAGGCAAAGTCTTCAGTTTCGTGATCAAGCGTATGGCATAGGCTGGGCGGCGTCGGGATCAGGCAATGGCATCCAATGCGTTGTATATCCTGCTCTGTTCTGGCGAGCATGAGAAGCTGCAGATGGCCGCGATGATCGCTTCGGTCGGTGCGGTCTCGGAGCGCCCGTGGAAGTATTCGTCAGCATGAACGCGCTGCTCGCATTCGCCAAGGATGCGCCCGCAGACGTGCGTTACCGCGGCGGCGCGTTTTCGAAGTTTCTGACGGAAAAGCGCGCGCCGGACACCATCGCATTGTTTCGCCAGGGCAGGGATCTCGGCAGCCTTAAGATGTGGGCGTGCTCGATGGCGCTCGATATCAACGGATGGGAGACCGATCGGTTGGTTGAGGGTCTGTTCGACGGTGCGCTTGGTCTTACCAAATTCCTGTCTGAAGCCGAATCCGGTCAGTTCATTACGCTGTAGTCGTTTAGGACATCTGAAGCGATGAGTATCAAGCAAACGATCGATTCACGGGGCGCGTTCTGTCCGGGGCCGTTGATGGAGCTCATCGCGGCACTCAAGCTCGTCCAGGTTGGCGACGAGATCGAAGTGCTGTCGACAGACCAAGGTTCAGCGAGCGACATTCCGGAATGGGTCAACAAAGTGCATCACGAGATGGTCAGGGTCACCCAACGGACGGCTGTTGGAGCATCGTCGTGCGTAAATCCAAATAAAGGCGTTCTACAGGCTGCGCTGTCGCGTTGTGACGCGACGCAAGCAGAGAAACAGCGGGAGGAAGCATAATGGCCAAGAAGATCCTCGCGTCGGAGGAGGGCTTGCCGGCACGATCGTTGCCAACGGCCTGTGCCGGCAACTCCGGGACGAAGTGTCGTCGGGCGCGGTGTCAATAACCATGCTCGGAGCGACCGATACCCACATGTATCAGCCCGGCCTGTTATGCGTGCCGTTTGGTCGGATGCGCGAGGCCGAGTTGTTCCGCGACCAGCGCAAGGTGCTTGACCGCCGCGTCCCATACATCGTGGATCCGGCACGGCACATCGATGTCGACAAGAATGTCGTCACGACGCAATCAGGCAAAACCCACAGCTACGACTTTCTGGTGATTGCCACGGGATCGCGACTTCGGCCCGATAATATTCCCGGCATGTCCGAAGGCGGCCACTGGTTCTATGACCTTGAAGGCGCACGCAAGATGCGCGTCGCGCTGGCACGTGAATGTACCGCACAAGTGTCCGGTTGCGCCGCTTGAAATCACCTTCATGCTGCGCGATTTCCTCGCCGCGAAGAGCCTGCTCGACAAGAGCGAAATCACTTACACTTATCCGATCGGCCGGCTGCATACCCTTGAACCGGTTGCCAAGTGGGCGGCGCCGGAGTTCGAGCGCTCCGGCATCAAGGCTGAGACGTTTTTCAACACCAAGTCCGTCGATCCGAAGGCGAAGACCGTCACATCGGAGGAGGGAACGACACTGTCTTATGACATTCTGGTGACAATTCCGCCCCATAGCGGGCAGCAGGTCATCATCGATTCCAACCTTGGGGCCGGCGGCTGGGTGCCGACGGGCCGCAACACGCTGCTGCGCGATGGTTCCACGAACGTCTTCGTGGTCGGTGACACCACGAACCTGCCGATTTCGAAAGCGGGTTCGACGGCCCACTTCGGGGCGGACACCACGCAAAGAAGCTTGGCATTCCTGCTCGCATTCGGCGAGAAGTTGCGACGCCGCCTCGGCGAATAAGCGCGACAAAGCAGGATCGGCAAAGGTTGGTCTGGCAGCAGTGGAGCTCGATTGATGAAAAGGCATACGACGCGCAGATCTTTATTATCGTCCGCCGCGGTGATGCCCCTGCTGCGCGCTATTAATCTTGGGGGTCTCGGCCTCGGCTTCATCATGCCCAACTCGAGCGCAAGCCAGCCGGTCGGACAGGAGCAGGGCGGCAAGCGAGTAACGCTTCTGCATTTTACCGATACCCATGCGCAGCTTGAAACTCATCCGGAGTACGTCCCCGGAGCGCATCCGGAAATCCAGATGATGGGAGGTTATGCTCGTCTCAAAGCCGCGATCGATCATGAGCGCAATAATTGCGACGGTCCCTGCTTTTTGCTCGACGGCGGCGATGAGTTCCAAGGTTCGGGGCCGGCAGCTTGGTCGGAAGGCGAGGTGATTCTCGATCCGCTTAATGCATTCGGCATCGACGTCTTTGTTCCTGGCAATTGGGAGCCGGCTTACGGGCCCGAACGTTTTAAGCAGACGATGGCTCGTCTGAACTGTCCTGTCGTTTGTTATAACTTTCACGACGAGGCGAGCGGCCAAAGACTGTTCAAACCTGCCCTGACGCTGGAGCGCGACGGCGTAAAAGTCTCGTTTGTTGGCATCACTGATATCGGTGCGAGTAAACGCCAGCCGCCAGCTGAGTTTCGCGGGATGGATACGACGCGAATCCAAGGTCTAAGCGATTTCATTAGAGACTTGCGGACTCGCGAGCGGTCCGACCTTGTCGTGGCGATTAGCCATACCGGCCTGTCGATTGCACGCCAAATGGCGCGGGAAATTCCGGAAATCGACGTCATTTTGTCCGGCCACACTCACGAACGGACAGCCCGTGAGATCGTGGAGGGCAATGTCATCGTCGTCGAGCCGGGATGCTTCGGTTCGTTCCTTGGGCGTCTCGATTTGGTGCTCAAGCCTGGCGGTGTCGCTCACCACGAATTTCATCTGATCCCGGTCTTGGCGAGCCGCTTTGGCGAAGACCCGCAGATGAAGGCGTTGGTCGATAAATCGCTGGCGCCCCATCGCCAGCGTATGGCGGAGGTTGCAGGCAAGACTGAGACGCTTTTGATGCGCTACGACGTCCTGGAAACAACAGCTGATGACATGATCACTGATGCGGTGCGTGAAACCGCTAAGGCAGATATCGGCTTCTCCAATGGATTCCGGTTCGGCGTGCCCATTCCGCCTGCCGCTATTACCGAAGGGGACCTCTGGAATTTGCTGCCGATGGACGCACGCATGAAGACCGGATGGGTCACGGGCAAGGAACTCAAGGACTACTTGGAGAACGAGCTGGAGCTCGTGTTCTCCAAGAACCCGTGGAAGCTGAATGGTGGGTGGGGGGTCCGCGCTTCGGGAATGACAATGGAATTCAAGATGTCAGCCGAATCCGGCCGACGGTTGATTTCTGTGAAGGTCAACGGCCAGGAGGTCCAAGATCGTCAGCAGTATACGATTGCTGGGTGCGAGCGTGAAGGCGAACCAGTGGATGTGCTTTGCCGCCATCCAGGGACCCACGAGGCGCAGGTTCTGCCAATGACGGTGCATCAAGCACTGAAGCAATATCTTAAGTCCCAGTTGGTCGTCTCTGTAATGCGCGACGCACGCGAGGTGGCGGTAGACCTGCCGCGGATTGTCTTCAGTCAGGATGCAGTACTTGCAGGAGGCGATTTGAGCAAAGCTCCCACGACGCCATCAGGGCTACCGGCAGGTTAGCGTGGTGACGGCCGGCTCAGCGGTTCTTTCTGCGTCGTCGTCGGCTTTTTGCTGGGATTGATCGGTAGCTGGCGACGATTGGAGCGCTTATCCGAGGGCGGGTGGACGCAGTGGGCTAACGAACGTCGTTCGGCTCGCCACGCCTCGAATTGCGGCAGCGCTGCTGATATCGCAGATCGCAGGCTAAAGGCCATGCAATCACACAAGCGTGAGGATGAAGTATACCTCATTGTGGCCGGGTCGTCGGTGTGATACTCGGCCGATCTTCATAAAAGGCGGAGGGCCCCTTCAAATGCTGTCACGTCGCTCAGTCATCCTTAGTGCCATCGCTGCCGGTACGATTGTGGTGGCGCCGGCAAACGCCACCACGACGCTGCCGTTCGATGATGCGGCTTTCGCAGCCGCGCAGAAGGCTGGCAAGCCGATCTTCATCGCCATTCACGCGACGTGGTGTCCGATCTGCAAGGCGCAGAAGCCGATCCTCAGCGAACTGATGGCCGAGCCGAAGTTCAAGGATCTCGTTTATTTCACCATCGACTTCGATAGCCAGAAGGACCTCGTCCGCCGCTTTGGCGCCCAGAAGCAATCGACCCTCATCTCGTTCAAGGGCGAGAAGGAGGAAGGCCGCTCGGTCGGAGATTCCAACGCGGCCTCGATCGCAGCTCTGTTGAACAAGGTTCTGTAAGAGACCGCACTTGTTGACGATGGGAAGCATCGTGCTGGCCTTCATGGCCGGCATGCTGTCGATCTTGTCCCCCTGCGTGTTGCCTGTTGTCCCGATCGTTCTCGGGGCAGCGGCATCGGAGCAGAGATGGGGCCCGGTCGCGCTCGCGGTCGGGCTCGCGCTGTCGTCCGTCATCATCGGTTTGTTCGTCGCAACCATCGGCTTTTCCATCGGCCTTGATGCCGACCTCTTTCGCTACGTGGCGGCAGTGCTGATGATCGCGGTAGGCTTTGTTCTCATTCTGCCTGGTGTGGCCGCACGGCTTGCGACGGCGGGCGGACCGATGATGACCTGGGTCGGTCAGCGGTTCGACGGCCATCACGGGAACGGTCTGTCGGGCCAATTTTGGGTCGGCGCGATCCTCGGCGCGGTGTGGAGCCCCTGCGTCGGTCCGACGCTTGGAGCCGCATCGGTGCTGGCGGCGCAAGGCCGCGATCTCGGCCAGGTCGCCGTGATCATGTTCGTCTTCGGCCTCGGCGCTGCGCTGCCGCTGCTCGCATTCGGACTGCTCTCGCGCGAGACCATGTTGCGATGGCGCGGCCGGCTCGCGGCGGCGGGTCAAGGCATGAAGGCGGGGCTCGGGATTTTGTTTATTGCAATTGGCGCGCTCGTCGTCACCGGAGCGGACAAGTCGATCGAGACGGCGTTGGTCAACGCCTCGCCTCAGTGGCTGACGGACATCACGACCCGTTTTTGATGCTCAAGGCGTGGCAGCCCACATCACGCCACTGGAGAGCCGATAATCGGCGCGCCGCAAATTAACACTGAGGCTGGACAAACGAAGCCGCCCCTACGCACGCCCTTCAATTGCGGCGTAGCGGGCGGCTCATACGATGAGGTGTGGCCTAAAGATTAGCCGCCCGCGCAATAAGTGCAGCCAGCCTCCTGAGCGCGGTTGACGCCCCATACACCGGAGGGGATCAGCGTGATCCCCGGGATGATGTTGGCAGCAAATTCCTTGGCCGCTTCATCCGGCGTGACGCTAGCATTCTTGGCGAGCCGCCGCGCATGAGCCCGCAGCGCGACGCTGCAGGCGCCGAACACTGTGCCGCGCGCAAGCAGCTTATCGATCGCTGCGTTGTCATTGCGCAGCGCCCCGGGCTTAGCCTGGAAGTACGGGTTCTTTACAGCGGGTGCCTTCGTCTCGGGATCGTTGATCTTCTCGGCCTCGCCGATCTTGTACTTCTCCCACATTGTGTGGTTGAGCGCGAGCGGGAAGGCCTCGTGGCGCAGAATCACGACTCCAGTCGCCGATTTGTTGGGTTCGAGGAAGTTGTGCACGAAGCCCAGCGGGAAGCCGTCATTCACGGCATACATGTCGGTGACCTGCTTGTGACGTCCTGTAAGCTTACCCGGCCAATTCGGCCCGTCGTCCGCTTCCCCCTCTGCGTGAGGTGCAGTCGGAACGAACACCGCAACGCCCAGCGCCATTACGCCAGCAACGCGGTGAAAAAAGCCGCGGCGCGGCGTCATGAGGGTCGCGGTGTACTTGAGATCAGTCATCCTAGTCTCCTCCCTGTCAAAGGTGCTACCACCGCCAAAACGACGGCAGCTAAGCCTTGATAGCACGTCCGCGGCGAGCGGGTGCGGCCGATTGGTATGCCCAGCTGATGGCCGGCCGATCGACACCCTGTCCGCCGAGGAGTTGATCTTAAAGGCCGTCGCGAACCGCTTCGTTGCGAACTGGTGACCAATGTCGATGGGTGTGGCCAAGCGCGTCCGTGAACTGAGGCAGATCTCAATCTCTCGCTCTGGTCCGGCAAGGCTCATTGCAGCTTGATATTCGCCGCCCGGATAATTTTGGTCCAGGTCACAACGTCGTTTTTGATCTGGGCGCCAAACGCTTCCGGCGTAGTTGCCATCGGATCGTATCCAAGCGTCACGAGACGCTCCCTAATGTCCGGCAGATCGATCGCTGTCATGATCTGGCGATTGAGAAAGGCAATGATGTCGTTGGGGGTGCCGGCCGGAGCAACGAAACCGACCCAACTGTCACCCTCAATATCCGGATAGCCGGCCTCCGCCATGGTTGGGACTTGCGGCAGGGCGTGCGAGCGCTGTTTGCTGGTGACGGCGAGGCCACGCAATGTGCCGTCTTGAATCTGCGGTACCGCAACCACCGGAGCTGCAAAGCCGACGGCAGTATGCCCAGCCAGCACCGCAGCGATTGCCGGCGCTCCACCGGTGAACGGCACGTGTACGATGTCCAGGCCGAACCGGAGGCGAAACTGCTCGCCTGCAAGGTGCGATTGTGTCCCGGTACCTGCTGACGAATAGCTGTACTTGCCCGGATTTGCCCGAATGAGCATGATCAACTCATCGATTGACTTGGCAGGCAAGGATGAATTGATCACCAAAATCGTGGTCGAGGTCGCAGCGAGCGAAATCGGCACGAAATCTTGTACGGGATCGTAGGGGACATTGCCGAACAATATCGGATTGATGGCAAGGGCGCTGAAGGCGGCGAGCAGCGTGTAGCCATCAGGCGGCGATTTGGCCGCTTGGCCCATGCCGATGTTGCCGGAGCCGCCGGGCAGATTTTCCACGTAGAATTGCCGTCCGAGGTGTTCGCTCATCTTGCCGACAATGAGCCGAGTCAGGGTATCGGTCACGCCACCGGGCGAATAAGCGACAATGACGCGCACGGGACGTGTAGGATAGCTTTCCGCAAGCGCGAATCTCGAGGAAACGGAAGAACCAATTGCTGCTCCTGCCAGCCGCAGGAGCGATCGGCGCGCCAGCTTTTTCATGTTCAACCCTCTTGTCATTTCCTCTTACCGGACGCGTCCGCGAAAGTTCTCGGCTTCGACCGGCCGTCCTGATTATTTTTGCTTCAAAGTGATAGCACGCGATAGCTTCCCGAAAACATCGGCGATGTCGAGCAGGCCGTTCTCCCGCCCAGCCACGGCGGTATGAGGCGTAAGGATGACATTGTTGAACCTTAGCAGGGGTTCGCCCGGCTTTGCCGGCTCGTCGTAACCTACATCGAGGCCGTAACCGCCAAGGCGACCGGATCGAAGCGAATCAAGAAGCGCCTCGCGATCGACAAGCTGCGCCCGCGCCACGTTTACGAGAATTGCGCCGGGCTTGACCAGCTGCAGCACCGTTCGATCAATGATGCCCTGTGTGGTCGAATTGAGAGGCAGGTGAAGCGAGATAAAATCCGATCTTGCCAGCAATTCCTCTAGCCGCACGAATTGCGCGCTATGCTCCGCCTCCTCGGCCGCGGTCATACGATGACGTTGATGATAGAGGACCGTCATCCCGAAGGCTGAGGCAAAGCGTGCTACGCTTCTGCCGACTTCGCCCATTCCGATCGCACCAAACACTGATCCGTTCATGGTTTTTAGGCGGGGGATGCGCCCAAAATTCGAGTTTGTCGTGTAGCGGCGATCGTAAGGCACCGGCGTGAAACCGGCGTCTCGCAAGGCGGTCTCCTCGACAATGCCCGCCGTCTCGCAAAGGCGTTTCGCGAGCGCAATCATCAATGCAAAGGCATGCTCGGCGACAGCGATATTTACGCGGCGAGCTTGCGATGCGAATGGAATGCCGCGTCGCGAACAGGCAGCCGTATCGATATTGGAAATGAGGGTACCGAACTTGACAATTCCCGCCAGCCGCGGCGCCAGCGCGAGTTCACTTTCACGAACGGTAAGCTTCTCGACGATGACACCATCTGCCGCGGCCAGCTTGGCCCGAAAATCATCCTGACTGGAGGCGAACTCAATCTTCGCAGGAAAAATCCCGGGGGCCATTTGCCGCACGCGCAAACACCATCCGGTAAAGTCGGATATGTCATGGGAGATGAAGTCCGCAATTGCTTTGCGGTGATCTTCCGAGGCCTCGGGATCGAGGATTGCAGGAACCATTCTTAGATAGGGATCGTCCTCGACCAGAATGCGAATCATCTTATCGTCCCGGCAAGCTTAGCCGCGCCGTGGTCGAGACGACGGCAAGCCACAGCCATTGTCCTCGTGTTTTGCTGCGGGGAGACAGCCGGGTTTGCGCAGCAGTAATGCTACGTATCGATCACCGTAGGATGGAACAGGTCCTCCACTGCGAGGTTGCCACCGGCTAGCTGCTGATCGCGCGAGTATTCGATGAACCGCGCCAGAAAGGCTCTGTTGGCGCGAAGACCGCTCGGCCACGGATCTCCGTTGAACGCCGAGAGCGTAGCTTCGAAGGCAAGTCGACCGAATGGCAGGTAAAGCCACCCCGGATCGTCATAGGCCTTGCGAAACGCATCAAGTCCGGCCTGGTACCAGGCGACGAGGGCTGCCGGCAAACCTGGATAGGCGTCGGCGACATCCTGCCTCAATGCAAGCACATGCATGATCGGATACCAACCGAACTCGCGATAATAGCGCAACGCTTCGCCCTCGGCGTTGCCGAAGAGCCGACGGACCCGCTCCGCCGGCATGCGTGCCGAGCGGGGGAAGCGCGAATAGAACAGCGCATCGACCTCGCCCTCGACCAGCAACGAAGCGAAATCGGTCTTATCGGGCAGCTGCACCAATTTGGTATCCATTCGACCTTCCAGGGGCAGTGCCTCTTCGTTCCTCGCGTGCCAGGTGACGGAGCGCCAAGGTGCGCCGTAAGCGAAAGCGAGATCGCCCTTGGCCAAAACCGCAAGCGTGGTCTGGAAGGACTGCAGCGCAACGCGCTTGCCCTCCAGCTGCTTAGGGCTTTCGATCGGCGAATCCGCGCGGACAAACATTTGCGTCTGGCTGAACAGACGGCGAGGGAAGACAGGCACCGCCGTGAATTTGAGCCCGCGGCTTTTCGCCAGCACATAGGACGACAGTGATACCTCGGCTACGTCGAACTCACTGTTGCGGAGCATACGCTCATGACGATGGCGGCCATGACGTTGTTCGCCTTCCTGACCGACCTCGAGCACATTGAAGCGGAAGCCGCGCGGCGGCTCGATGAGACCTTCGATCAACGGAATATGGCGCTCGTAGCGATCAACCGCGACGGTCAGCAGCGGTTCTGAAGTGGAAACAGCTTGCCGCGGTGCCGCCTCTCGATCTTGAGCCGCTGCAGAGACAGTCGTGCCGGCCGCAATCACTCCCTTAACGAATTGGCGGCGGCTTGTGGCTGGACTCACCGATGAATTCGCCATTGCACTCGGATTGCTTGAGTTTGCAGCGCTGTTACAAGCCTCATCAGGAATTAGGCGCTTCATGTTGTCCCTCCATATGAGGTGCAGTTACGAGATACCCAGCAGCTTCAGGGTATTGCCGCCGGCGACCATCTGCTGCTGAGCCGCGTCGAGGCCCGCGATGGTGAGGGCTTTCTGCAAACGGGCGGGCACGTCCTTCTCGACTGCGATCGGCCAGTCGGTTCCGGCCAGAACGTGGTCGGCGCCGAGGAGCGCGACCATGCTGCCGACAAGGGCCGGATGTAGTCCCATGGTGTCGACATAGACGTGACGGCGCATGAGTTCTGGCGTATCGCGGCGAATGCGTTCGCCGTCGCCAAAGCCGCCGGCCATCAGGACCCCCCCGATCGCGAGCGTGGTAACCACCACACGCAGCTTGGGCAGCTTCTCGAACACGCCGCCATCGAGGAGGGACAGCAGCGCGAGTGAATTGATGGTCCCGCGGGCAAGTCGAACGCCCTGACGGCCGATCTGCTGGAAGCGCTTGTGCATCATCGGGTCCGTCACCGGATGGATGAACACTGGTAATCCGAGCGCAGCGGCCGCAGCCAATGTAGGGCGCGCTTGCGGCGCATTGGGCAGCAGATCCGGCCACACCTATGCAGCAGGCATCTGATTATTTGCGCTTAACACAATTGAGAAAGCTGCTCGATCTGTGGCCAATCACGATTATCGGCTTGGGCGTGGTCGTCGATCTGACGCTGATCGTGCTGGCAATCTGGGGCTTCGGTTGGCTTGTCGGACTGCTTTAATGGAGACCGACCGGCGAAGACCCTCGTCAGAAGCACCGCTCAGGGAAGCGGCGCTTCGTCTATCTTTTTGACAACAGAATCACACTAGCTTGTTGACTGCGAGGCCGGTGCCAGGTGCAAGGGGTGCAGTTTGAACGGGAGCTGCGTTGGCCGTCGGCTTGTCATCGCTATCGCCGTCGCGATCGGGGCCGGGCCCTTCAGCAGATTCTGACGTCATCATTGGCATAACAGGTGCTGAGGCTACTGGAGATATACTCATATAAACCCTCCAACATCATTCTAAATGAGCCCATTCGTTTGCTCCTCAAAAGTTTGATCATTCCCCAATGTCTCGGCGCATCGAGGGTGAAGAATGCCTGTTCGAGATTTTGTGCTTAATGATTTCTTTACGCAGCTGGTTCCTGATGGGGCTAAGTCAACGGATTCGGTGTGCAGGGGGCTTTGATGGCGCTCGATATTTCAAGCGTTGGCAGTGGACCCGCAATTCACGCGATGTCTGGAGCAAGCGCTGGAATGCCGTCGCAACAGAAAATGACGAATCTTTTCAATCAGATCGATTCGAGTGGCGCCGGAAGCATCACGCAAGCCCAATTCGATCAAGCGTTCCAATCGCTAAATCCGCCAGCAGTCTTCAAACAGCAGGGCGCCGATGCAATTTTTGCGGCACTTGATCCCCCTGGCACGGGGAGTGTTTCAAAGCAGGACTTTATCGCGGGGATGTCGAACCTCATGGCCTCCCTTCGGGCTGATAGCGGCACGAGCGTCCAGGGTCCGTCGCCAATCGATAGCCTCAGCTCAAGCCTTCAGTTTTTGAATTCACTCGATCCGTCGTCAATCCCGGCGAATTCTCCGCCGGGCGCGCTTTTGAATACGACCGCGTAGCATTCACCGATCAAAGCGGGCATTGCCAGCCACCTGCCCGTTGTCGTCCATGTAGATGAATTGCACTCCCAGGCTGCGAAGCCACGGAATGCCGTCACGGCCCTTGAGCAACGCGATCGTTGCCAAGCTGCCCGCAGGCAGGCATTCAGCAGCAATAACGCTGACCGATGACAGCCCCTGTACCGGCCATCCGGTTCGCGGATTTAAGATGTGACAATATCGTCGGCCATCGATTTCGATGAAACGCTCATAATCGCCGCTGGTAGCAATCGCGCCGTCGATGAGGTCAACCGTCGCCATGGCGCGCGTCGACTCTCGGGGATCGCAAATCCCGATGCGCCAGGGCTCGCCGCCAGGCCGCGGTCCAATCAAACGCACGTCCCCGCCGAGATCCACAAGGCCATGTCCAATCCCCGCAGACTTACAGACAGCGGCCGCTCGATCGGCAGCATATTCCTTGCCGATACCGCCAAAGTCGATCTCCATACCCGGGACATCGAAAGTCAGGTTTGGCTTAGACCATCTGACCTTTTCGAGCCCGATCCGCGGGAGGATAGTGGCGATGTCGTCTTCCCGGGGGACACGCCGCAATACGAAATCCCAGACCGTACGCAATAGTCCTGACGTGATGTCAAACAGGCCGCCGCTCAGGCGGTAGCATGCGAACGCATAATCGAGAAGCGCGCCGGTTTCTTCATCGACGACGACCGTTCCCCCTACCGTTGCAACCTCATTGATACGCGACAATTCGCTGTCATGCCGGTAGCGTGAGAAGCGTGCCTCGATCCGCGAGATTTCGTTGATCGTCGCCGTTGCGGCTCGGCTGGCAATGGTCGCGTCGGCCTCGCAGAACCGCAGCGCGCAATCGGAGCCGAGCGCGAAAAATTGTTGGGTGTCGTCCATTGTCTCTAATTCGTGAGCAGCGATAGAGCCAATAAAGCGTCCGGACAACAGTACCTGCCAACCTGATCGAGGCTTATTTTAGGAGTTCAGATCAGCCCTGCGTACGTGGCTCGGTTTATTGCTGGGCATAGCACAGTTTGATTTTTCTCAAAGCTGCTGTCGTCCGCCCATGATGTCTCCGTTTTAGGGCCCAGTCGTCAGGTTCTTGTCAGGATTGGGCGACACACTGGGCCCGGAAGCTGTTCGCTCAAACCGGGCGAAGTCCTGAATGGATCAGGTTGGTCATGCGCATCCTGCTTATCGAGGACCATCAGCGTCTGGCTGACACGATCATCGAGGGGCTGGCGGGCTTCGGCGTCGATCATTTCTCGACCGCTGAGGAGGGTCGATGCCGCGAAAAGCGTTGCCTATGACGCGCTGATTCTTGATCTCGGGCTTCCAGATCGCGATGGACTCGCGGTAGTCCAGGATCTGAGGGCATCCGGTAGCTCTATTCCCATCCTCATATTGACGGCTCGTGTCGGGGTCGAGGATCGCGTGACCGGACTGGACAAAGGCGCGGATGATTACTTATCGAAGCCTTTCGCGATGACGGAGCTTGCGGCCCGGCTGCGCGCATTGCTTCGGCGTCCGCATGGCCCCCTTGGGGCCACAATCGACATCGCCAACCTGTCGCTCGACACGGCGGTGCGTCAGGTTAAGATCGACGGGCGGGTTGTAGCTATATCCCCGCGAGAACTCGATGCTCTCGAATTGCTTATGCGCCGGGCTGATCAGGTCGTGCCGAAACGACTGTTGGAAGACGCGATCTACGGATTGAGTGGAAACGTAACAACGAACACGATCGAAGCCGTGATGTCGCGTCTACGGCGGCGGCTTGAAAGCTTGAGTGCGCGAGTGACGATCCACACTTTGCGCGGAATTGGCTATCTACTGACGGAATAGACCGATGTCTTTGTCATCGCGCATCATTGTCAGGCTCTCAATCACCTGCGTGATCGCTACCGCCGTGGCCTACGGTTGGCTCTACATCAAACAGGCCCGCGTCGAGACCTATCTGCGCCAGCGCACGCTTACACGTCAGGCCCAGGAAATCTCTCGGTTCCTGACGACGAAGGATAATGGCGAAGTCGAGCTAAAACTTCCCGCCGATCTCTATGAAGCTTACAACAATCCGAACAGCCGATTTCGCTACGTCGTTCGCG
Organism: uncultured Alphaproteobacteria bacterium; assembly: GCA_963787675.1. Lineage (GTDB taxonomy): Bacteria > Pseudomonadota > Alphaproteobacteria > Rhizobiales > Xanthobacteraceae > JAJPKK01. The sequence goes on from CAWBDV010000007.1 coordinate 1,043,047, forward strand.
ACGAAGCTGGCCGCATCGTTGCTACATCAGGACGTCGGGTCGGTGCACTATCCTCGCTTGTGTCAGACGCAAGTGATTCCGGTGGACCGAAAATGGATGTTGCAGAGGGCCGCACAGTCCTTCCCACCAGTACGGGCGAGCACACTTTTACGACCGCGGTTGAGCAAACAATGTCGCGGGCGACGTCCTTGAATGCTGCGGTATTCAATGAATTTGTGACCGATGGAGGCTGGCTCGGAATTCCCTTCGTGTTCGCGATTCTTTGCATCAGTGCCTACACCGTCAGAAAATCGCTCGCACCACTTGATCAACTTTCCGCACGGGCCAAGACCATTGATCCCGGCAACTGTACTGTTCGCCTGCCTGACACAGACATCCCAAAAGAGATCAGACCTCTGGTGCAGGCCGTCAACAGCGCCCTCGACAAACTTGACGAGGCTCTCGGCAAGCAACGCGAGTTTACGGCGAATGCGGCGCACCAGCTTAGAACGCCTCTGACAGTCCTGACCGTAAACATCGACTTGATGTCGGACAAAGCGATTGCCGCGAAACTGCGGCCGGACGTAGATTTGATGACTCGTATCGTCACTCAGTTGCTTACGGTAGCGCGGCTCGAATCGCTGAGCATCCCGCTGGATCAAAAGGTCGATTTGTGTTCATGCGCTCAGGCGGCGGCACAGAATCTTGGACCAGTTGCAATCTCGACTGGTAAATCGTTGGAAGTCGAAGAACCGGATAGCCCGATTTTTGTTCCTGGAAATCGTTCGGTGATTATGGCCGCGATCCGGAATCTGATCGAGAATGCGTTGCATCATAGCCCGATCGGCGGAACGGTTAGGGTTCGGGTGACTGCCGGTCAATCGATTGAGGTCCTGGATTCCGGGCCTGGCGTACCAACGGATTTGCGCAACAAGATCTTCGAGCGCTTCTGGCAGGGTGAACGCAGTCAAAGAGGCGCCGGTCTCGGGCTCGCCATCGTCCGCCAGATCATGCTTGCTCTCGGGGGCTCTGTGTCGGTCGCCGACTCTCCAAGCGGAGGCGCAATCTTCACCTTGCAGTTCTCTGAGTACGAGGATCAAGGCAGCCACAGCAGAGCAGCATGATTACAGGCTGGACGCGAATTAGGCGTGAAATTGCCATGAAAAGGTCATGATGCGTCGCAGAAACCCTTGAACCGCCCCTAGGTCGTCAGGCACCCGTCAGCCCCGTGGTCCATAAAGAGGCTCAGGCGATGGGGGTACATCACCGTGAGTTTCAGGATCGTTGGGCGATCGGCGCCGATGCGTGGGCCGGTCGAGAATGCCATCCGCGCAAGCTATTGGAAGCACTTCAAAGCGCGACTCAGCGCGTTTCCGCCGACGCTTGCGGCGAGCATCAATTCAACCGGAGCTGTTGAGGCCGCGGCGGCCTTTCGCTTTTCCGACCAGGGCTTCTTTTCAGAATGTTACCTCGACATCCCGGTCGAAGGCGCCCTGCGTCACCGGCTTGGCCACGTGGTCGATCGCGGCCGCGTTGTAGAAATCTGCAATCTCATCGCCAAGGAGCCGAGTTGTTTGCTGCAGTTTGTGGCTGATCTCATTGAATTCATCGAATTAGCCGATGCCGATTGGGCCGTGTTCACGGCGACACGGCCGCTGCGGACGATCCTTGAACGCCGCGGTTTGCAAATGAGCGAGTTGGCGTGCGCCGACCGCGCCCGCATCGCACAGGCGTCGGATTGGGGTTGCTACTACGAGCACGACCCACGAGTCATGGTTGTGCATCGCGGCGCCGCTTTGGGAAATCGTCGGCGTATTCCGCGCGAAGCGGTCATGGCTTGCGCGCATGTATGAGTTTTTCACCGCGCTTTTGGGTCGCGCGGCAATTGCCGGCGAGCGGCCGGCGCTTGTCTCGCCCTCCGGCGCATTCACCTACAACGCGTTGTTGCAGCAGATCCGCGCAGGGGCCGGATGGGCAACATGCCTGCCGGAAAGGGTCGGATTGTTGTTCGCGAATCCGGCCGATTACGCTGTGGCAGATCTCACGCTTACTTTCGCCGGGAAAGAACTGGTGCCGTTGCCGGCCTTCTTTTCTGATGGGCAGCTCAAGTCCATCCTCCAGACGGCCCGGCTTTCTCATGCGGTCACTGACGCAACCTGCCGCGAGCGTGCGAGGACGCTGGGACTCGCGGTTACCGAATTGGGCGCAGTGTCTTCGACCACCACCACGCCCGCTGTCGACTCGCGACGGATTATTTTCACCTCGGGCACGACCGTCGAACCAAAAGGCGCGCGGCTCGCCTCGCGTCAAATGCTCGCAAGTATTCAGGCGTTAGCTCAAGCTACCAACCCGACAGCAGAGGATCGTTACCTCTCACTTCTTCCGACCGGCCTGTTGCTCGAGCAAATCGCAGGCCTTTACCTGCCACTGCTGTATGGTGCCAGCATCCACTTCCCTTTGTCCGATGGCGAGCGGGGATCTTCGATCGCCACCCGAGCCGAGGCCGTCAAACCGACGGCAACCATCCTCGTTCCGAAACTTCTGCAGTCTTGGACCCATGAACTGGAAATTCTCGACCGCACGGCGCCCACCTCGCTGCGCTTTGTTGCGGTCGGCGGCGCTCCGGTGCCGACGATCTTAATCGCGAGAGCGCGGCGCCGCGGTATTCCGGTTTACGAGGGCTACGGTCTGACGGAGTGCTGTTCCGTCGTCTCGGTCAATCGTCCCGGTGAAGAGGATATTGGTACGGCTGGCACGCCCCTGGCGGGTCTGGACGTTTCCATCCGCGACGGAGAAATCATCGTCTCCGGTCCGACGACCATGACGGGTTACCTCGACAGTCCGACTCTAACGGGACCTTGGGCGACGGGCGATCTTGGCGCTTTCGACGCGAAGGGGAGGCTCGTCGTAAAAGGCCGCAAGGACAATCTTATCGTGACCAGGGCAGGCAGAAATCTCAGCCCCGAATGGATCGAACAGCTGATCACAGCCGACGTGAACGTTCTCCGCTGCGTCATAGTTGAAAATGAAGGCGATCTGGTCGCCGTCGTCGTTCCCGCGCAGGGTTCAATAGAAGCCTTGCGCGGCCAAGTTGGGCGAGTTCTTACCAATGCCTGTCAGTCCGCACCGGATTACGCCAAGCCCCGTCAATACATGACGCTGCGCGAAACGGACTTGCACCAGCTTGGACTGTTGACGCCCAACGGCCGTCCGCGGCGTGCCAAAATCCGTTCGCTTGTCAAAGAGCGCCGCCGGACGTTGGCGGTCGCGTGTGAATAGGATCGCTATGTCTCGGTTTGATCAGTTGCTCGCAGCAACCGCGGATGCTCGACAGCAGTTCATCGAGATCCCGCTCATTCAGGAAACAATGCGAGAAGGCGCGCCAAAGGCCCTCTATCTCGATTTTCTCGGCCAAGCCTATCATCACGTTAAACATACGGTGCGGCTTCTCGCTCTCGCTCTCGCCCGCTGCGGTCCCGACGATCCATCGTATCAAAATGCGCTCATCGAATATATCGTCGAAGAACGCGGACACGAGGAATGGATCCTCGACGATATCTATGCCCTCGGTGGCAATGCCGAGGAGGTCCGCACTGCGACGCCGAGATCGCCGTGCCGCGTGATGGTCGGTCATGCCTATTACTTGATCGATCACGTCTCGCCGTTCGCCATGCTGGGGATGGTTCACGTCCTGGAGGGAATGTCAGTCGCCCTGGCAGCCAAAGCAGTAGCTGCGCTTCAAAGGCGCCTGCAGACCGATACAGGCGCAGGGTTCAAATACCTAACGACCCACGGCGGCCTCGACGTGGAGCACACGAAGCTATTGGAAAGCCTGATCGCCGAACTTCCTTCTAGCCGGTTACGAATCGTCATCGACGCGGCTCGCGATTTCTACCGACTGTACGGCGATATCTTTCGTGACATCGATGCACGACGCGACAATGCATCCATCGCCGACGAGCTGTACGCACACGAACGGACGAGCTGACTTCCGAAATGGCACACTCATTCAAGAATACGAAGATCGTTATGACCGGCGGATCTGGCGGTATTGGCAGTTACGTAGTTTCCCAACTCCTCGAGGAGGGCGCCGCAGTACTGATTCTCTCGCGGCGAAGCAATGTTCCAGGACAGGCAGTTCACATTAGCGCCGACCTCTCAACAATCGATGGGATCGCTCACGCTCAAAAAGTGATCGCGAGCGAGAAGCCCGATATTCTGGTCAATCTAGCGGGGGTTCCTTGTTTCGGCCTGTTTGAAGATCAAACGCTTGAGGACCTTCACAAAAATTATCTGGTCAATCTCGTTGCACCGGTATCGCTATGTCAGGCCTGTCTTCCCGCGATGAAAGCGCGCGGCAGCGGCCACATTGTCAATGTTGGCTCGATGATGGGGTCGATTCCGGTTGCCTATTTTGCGAGCTACTCCAGCGCCAAATCCGGACTACGCGCCTTCAGCGAAGCGCTGCGGCGGGAACTGGCGGGCAGCGCAATCGCGGTGACGCATGTATCTCCTCGTGCGGTCAAAACGCCGTTTTTGACGCCTGAAATTGAGAAGTACATCGAGCTCACCAAGATGAACATCGATGACGCTGGCCTTGTCGCTGCGGCGATTGTTGATGCCATCAAGCGGAAGCGAAAGGACCTGTTTATCGGATTCCCGGAATCCATGTTTGTTCGACTAAACGCACTGGCGCCGCGATTAGTCGATCATGCGGTCGCAAAGAATGACCGAAGAGCACGAGCGGCCTTGCCCTCGCGCAAATCTCAGTGGAGCACATCATGCCTTCAACATTAAAAGTTGGACTGACGGTCCTTGTGGCTGTTCTGAGCTTCGCGGCTTCTGCCGATCTCTTCGCGGCAAACTCGCCGGCTATGAAGGCCGATATTCTGCGCTTGTCTCGCGAATGGGAGCATATCAAGTTTGAGGTCGAGGGCCTCGATGTGCAGGAGAAGGAGATGGCCAAGCTGGCCGACCAAGCCTCTGCAATGGCCAAGAAATATCAAAATGCTCCTGAGGTTGCCATCTGGGTCGGGATCATTATGAGCGAACAGGCCTCGATGGCGAATGAGAACAGCAGCCCCTTCAAGGCGCTGCGGCTCGCAAGCGCCGCCCGTGATATTCTTGAAGAAGTCGAGAAGATTGATCCGGCGGCAGACGATGCAGGTGCCCCCACAAGCCTCGGTGTGCTTTATTACCGCGTGCCGGGATTTCCGTTGGGATTTGGCGACAAGGCGAAGGCCCGAAAGTATCTGCAGGAAGCAGTGAAAAACTCGCCTAATGGGCCGGATGCAAATTATTTCTACGGTGACTTTTTGTTTCAACAGGGCGAGTACATCGAAGCCGGCCATGTCCTCCAGCGCGCATTGACGCTGCCGGTACACCCCGACCGTCCGATCTGGGATAAGTCCCGTCGGCTGGTCATTCAAGAAATGCTGGTAAAGATACAAAAGCAAGCGGGCCGTTGACCTACCTCGTTTAAAAAAACGTCCACGAAAATAAATCACGAGCCATCGGCAACAGGTGGCGTACTTGGGGGCTTACATGCTGCAAGCTGTCCGAAGCCACTCCGGCACAAGTTATTACGAGCAGTACGTCAATCCACAATGGGTGAGGCTGTTAGACGTGTTGCAGATGAACGTGGAGTACGTTCGCTGCCGCGGGGCGGAATTGCACACGTCTGATGGGCGCACAATTGTGGACTTTAATTCCGGATATTGCGTTCACAACGTCGGACACAATCATCCGAAGATAGTAGCCGCGCTCAAGAAGGAACTCGATTGCGAGGGGCCGGCCATGTTGCAAAGCCACGTGGCCGATCTAGCGGGATTGCTTGCCGCCCGCTTGTGTGACCTCGCTGGTGGTCGGGTCTCCAGAGCGTTCTTTGCGTGTTCCGGGAGCGAGGGCGTTGAGGCAGCGATCAAATTCGCTCGCGCACATACCAAAAGAACCGGTATATTGTCCGCGGCCGGCGGCTTCCACGGACTTACATGCGGGGCGCTTTCCCTCATGTCCAACGCCTTTTGGAAGGAGGGCTTTGGTGACCTGTTGCCCCACACCGGCTTTGTGGAATTTGGGGACCTGGACGGCCTGGCGCGAATGCTATCCTCGGAGAGCTTCGCGGCCTTCGTCGTGGAGCCGATTCAAAGTGAGGCCGGCGTTCTCGTACCACCGGAACGCTACCTCTCCGCCGCGCAGGCCCTCTGCCGGCGATACGGCACATTGCTCGTGCTTGACGAAGTCCAAACGGGACTCTGGCGCACGGGTCAATTCTGCGCAGGGCATCATTTCCACGTTGAACCTGACATCATCGTCCTCGCCAAAGCGCTAAGCGGCGGTTTGGTTCCCTGCAGCGCCGTCCTCATGTCAGAGGAAATCTGTCATTCGGTCTATGGATCGTTGAGGCGGGCGTTCGTACACACCTCTACCTTCAGTGAGAACAGCCTCGCCATGAGGGCTGCACTTGCGACCCTGGACGTGCTCGAAGAAGAGCGGTTGGGCAAATCCGCAACGGTAAAAGGCGGATACCTTCGCCAAGCTCTTACCAACAGACTATCAAAATACGAGATGGTGGGCTCAATCCGCGGAGTCGGACTGCTGAACGCGATAAACTTCGTGGCACCGCGATCCTTCAAACTGCGCTTGGCCTTCGAGGCCTTCAAAACAATACATCCGGCCGTCTTCGGGCAGATGCTCGTAATGCGGATGTTCAACGACCATAATGTTTTAACACAGGTCTGCGGTAACAACCTCATGACCTTGAAAATATCGCCGCCGCTTATTGTCAGCGACGAGCAACTCGACCGGTTCGTCGACGCTATCGCGCAGACGGTTGATCTCATCCATACGTCGCCAAGCTTCTGGTCAGACGCACTCGGCATCGCGAAGAGGGCCATCGGATCGATTTAGCGGAGTGAAAGATCGATCGATGGTTCACTATCGCGTTTTAATTCGTGTCTTGCGGATCAGAAAGCGCTCATCATGCATAAGCTAAGCTCTCCCTACGAAGCTAGGCGGATACCGTGAGGATCGCAGCTGTCGCCAGCGCGATGCCTGAAAACCGCTTCGCCCAGCACGACATAACTGCTGCTCTGAAAGATTATTGGGGGGATAAGCTCCGCAGCCCGGAGCTTCTCGAGCGATTTCATTCGCGGCTCGGGGTAGACCATCGCTATCTCGCATATCCATTCGGTCAATATTCGCGGTTTTCTTCATGGGGCGAGGCCAACGCAGCATGGCTCGCAGCTGCGGAAGACTTGGGTTCGCGTGCGATCGATGAAGCGCTCGGCCGGGCCGGCCTCGGGCGCGAGGACTTGAATGCGCTTTTTATCGTGTCGATAACGGGTATCGCCAGCCCGTCGCTTGATGCGAGATTGATCAATCGGATGCGGTTGCGCCCTGACATAAAGCGTACGCCCATCTTTGGAATTGGGTGTGCGGGGGGTGCCGTAGGCTTAACTCGTGCCGCCGATTACACGCTTGCTTATCCGAAGCACACGGCGGCCGTATTGGCCGTCGAGTTGTGCTCGCTCACGATTCAGAACGATGACTTGTCGACCGCGAACTTGATAGCAGCCGGTCTCTTCGGAGATGGCGCGGCAGCAGCAATTGTCACGGGCTCCGAGAAAGGCCGAAACGATCCTGCATCGCCCGAGACAGCCGCAACTTCTAATACGGCGCCCGAAATCCTCGGTTCGACCTCGGTGTTCTATCCGGATTCTGAAGACATCATGGGCTGGGACATCTCCGAGAAGGGCTTCAAGATTGTTCTGTCCCCGCGCCTGCCGGAGGTCATCAAGAGCAATCTCGCCGGAAACGTCGATTCGTTCTTGAACAAATTTGAGCTCTGTCGCGATGACATCGAGCACTGGGTGATCCATACCGGCGGTCCTAAGGTGCTCAACGCAATTCAAGAGACACTTCATTTGCGGCAGGGTCATCTGGCGCGGTCGTGGGACAGCCTCCGGCGATTCGGCAATTTATCGTCCGTTTCAATTCTTTTGGTGCTCGAGGACGTGCTGAGCAACCATCCGCCGGAACCGGGCACCTACGGACTTCTATTGGCCATGGGTCCCGGGTTCTGCGCCGAAATGCTCTTGGTACGGTGGTGAAAAATGCTTCCGGCGCAGACCGAGACATTGATCATCGGCGGCGGCCCGGCGGGACTTGCGGCGGCGCTTTCCGTGAAGCAGCGAGGCCTCGATGTCATTGTCGTCGATCGCGCCCCGATGCCGATCGACAAGCCGTGCGGAGAAGGCTTGATGCCCGATGGGATCGCCGCTCTCCAGGCGCTCGGCGTAAATATTGGGCCGGAACTTGGGATGCCGCTTAGAGGCATTCGCTTTCTTGACGCTGCCGTACACGCAGAGGCGGTTTTTCCTGACAACAAATTCGGTCTCGGCATACGTCGCACCCGGCTGCAGGCAGCCCTTGCAGAATGCGCCACGCGCGCCGGTATTCCCCTGTTCTGGCAAACACGGATCAAGCGCCTAGATCGATTGGGTGCTGCTTTCAATGATCACATTGTTCGAAGTCGATGGATCGTCGGCGCGGACGGTCCGCATTCCCGCACGAGGGAATGGATAGGCGCTGGGGCAAAAATGGTCGGACCTCGGCGACTGGCTGTTCGCCAGCACTTCCGCATTCCCCCTTGGACCGACTTCGTTGAAGTGTATTGGCACACTCATTGTCAGGCCTACGTCACTCCCACCGGCCCCGACGAAATCTGCGTAGCGGTCATCGGCCGCGAACAAGACGCGCGCATATCACGGCTGCCGACCTTTTTCCCCCGGCTGGCTAAACGCTTGGCGAATGCTATCCCGTGCACTGTGGAGCGAGGCGCTATCTCGACGACCTCTGTTATGAGCCACGTGAGCCGTGGCCAAGTAGCGCTCGTCGGCGATGCCGCCGGTTCGATCGATGCGGTTACGGGGACAGGCCTCACGTTGGCATTTCGGCAAGCTCAGGCTATCGCCCCGGCTCTGGCTGACGAGAATCTTGCATCCTATGGCCGCGCCCATCGTCGAATAACCCGAATGCCGCGGGTCATGGCGCGCCTGCTGCTGCTGATGGATCACAACGAAGACTTACGAAAACATGCGATTAGAGCGTTGTCTGAACAGCCACTGCTGTTCAGGCGGTTGCTGGCGGCACATGCGGACGCACGTCCGCCGTGGAAGCTCCCTCGTGAGGCCTTCGACGTATCGTTGATGTTACTTAGCTCTAAATTGAAGGCGATCTCGTAAACGATGATGTCTCGTCACGGCTCGCGCATATTGGTCGAGGCGTACCTTCGTCATTCTTTAGGAGCGACGATTGCGCTTTTGGCGTCTGTGATCGCCTTTTGGGTTGAAGCTGAACCATACCCGCAATGGTGGCGCTCGGAGCCGCTTGATCGACCTGTGTGTGGGCCGTATGGAGATTTCTCGGTTCAGGCTCGCGGTCTACATTCCGATGTCGTCGTTATTGAGCAAGTTGTTGGACGCGGACGGCTTCCCGGACCGATGTCGGCCGATGTCGTTCATACGGCAGATTACGTCATGAGGCCGTTTGCATGCCGGGATGTGCTGGTGCGGTTCAGGCCAAATGACGTGGTTATCATCTCCCATCCAGAATACGGGACGGACTTTTACGGATTTCGGTCGGACGGATCGGTCGTGATAGGCCACGAAGAGATGAGCGGAGCGATGAACATCGATCCTGCCGGGAGAATCTCGATGGAACGTGATCAGGGCGAAAAATGGGCCTACTGTTGGACAGGCGCCAATTGGACGAAGGGACAATACCAGTACGTACCAACATGCGATCCATATCATTGGATGACGACAATCGCGCGTCGAGATAAGCCGAACAGCAACATTGTCATCACGGAATCCGACGGCATCAGACCGCAGCCGGCGCCGTAGTGATTTCCGTCGACCCTCTGCGGAACCGACCGGTGGGCTTCCCATGATCGTGGCGCATTCGGTCTGGAGCGCGATCGGAAGGCAACTTGAACATCCCTCAGGATTTATGGGACGCTTGCTAGGATCAGCCTTAATCATCGTCAACCGTGCGCCATACCGCGTCGCAATTGATGCCCTCGAGATCAAGCCCAACGATGTAGTGCTTGAGCTTGGGTTTGGCCCCGGTCAAGCGCTCGCGAAATTAAGACTGCTCGCTTACGCCGGATTGGTTCTGGGCATCGATCAATCGACTGCTATGATGGCGCAAGCGCGTAGACGCAATAACGCCCACTTGTCTTCGATCGATCTCCGGGAAGGGCGCATCGATGCCTTGCCTTGGAAATCCAATTCCATCGACAAGATACTGGCCGTCAATGTGCTCTATTTTTTTGCTTCCGACGGAGCCGAGATTGCCGAAGCACGTCGCGTGCTCCGCCGTGGGGGCAAGATGGTGCTTTATGCAACCGATCGATCGAGCATGCAGAAATGGAAGATGTGCACACCGGGGACCCATCGGATGTACGATGCAAATGAATTGCGGGAGCTTCTCCGTTGCGGCGGATTCGCGGACGACGAAATTAAGGTCGAACAAATGCAACTCAGCTTTGGGATCAGGGGTCTGTTAGCCGTGGCGCGCAAGACGCAAGTGGGTGAAGCTGATCCGTCACAATGCGCAATACGGACCTCGACAGCCGCCGGCCGTGTCACTGGCCGCTAGCCGCCGTTCGCCGGACGCATCCGCGTCGCCTCATTCGCAGATTGGACTTTATCGATGAGATTCTCCGTTCTCCTTGCCGCCGCGCTTGCGTCGGGCTCTTTCGTATCTGCCTGCGGGGCTGCAGACCTCACCGTGACCGTGCAGAACTTTCGCAGTAATCAGGGGCAGGTTCTCTTGTGCGTATTTTCCGTCGAGAACTCTGTAATTGAGGAGTTTCCCGACTGCCTAAAAGGCCGCCCGGTACGCACTGCCAAGTGTACGATCTCGGCTGGTAAAGCAATCATGACATTCAACGGCTTAAAGGACGGCATCTATGCCGTCGCCATCACGCACGACGAGAATGGAAACGGCCAGCTCGATACGAACTTTCTCGGCATTCCTGCCGAGGGCGTAGGCGTGTCCACCAATCCTCGCGTATTCGGCAAGCCTCGCTTCGAGCAAGGGAAATTCCTCATAAAAGGCAATACCGGGATCATAATCGAAGCCAAGTATATCTTGTGAGCCGAGGCGGCGATGCAGTGCCTTTCAGCAAGGGTCTTCCAGGACGACCCGGCCGTCAGCAAGAGATTTCGTCGGTCTGGCTTTTTCGGTCTTGAATCAAAGTATCCGCCCCCTAATGGGAGCGCGTTGTGCTCCGCCCGCCATCAGCGCAATGCGGCAAACGGATCTGCGAAAGCCTGCACTGCCGAAGTGGCACGCGGCGAACTGCGCATGGTGGGCGGCGCCTTCATCGAACTCGAACTTTCGTTCGAGTCCGCTTTACCTGGAGCGGGAAAGGCGTAGCTCAGGATGGTCTTCGCAATCAGGCGGTCCGATCCCGGCGTCAGTCCATAGCCGACACCGAAATCAACGTCGACCTTGCCGACCTTGAAATCGACGACCCCAAACAACTGATGCTGCTGTTGTTGGAATGGTGGCATTTCGCCGAAATACCCGAGATCAGTATAATATTCGAGGGCGATGAACGTATCTTCGGCGAGCTTACGTGCCAGGCGCGCTGCCGGGGCAAAATCGGCATATCCCTGAGAGCCAAATCCCAAGTCGACTATCGGATTTACGATAAATTCCCACTGGAAATTTCGCCAGCCGATGATGGGGCGGACCTCCATCGCAAATCGGTTCTGATCGAATTTCGGGTTCGGGAAGTCATATTCGAAATTAATGCCATAAAAGAAATTCCTCTTTTCAGCATCAGGTACGACAAACAGCGTCCGCAACTTGAAATTGTTTGACTGCAAGCGGCCGTCTCCGTCGATAGCCCATGGAATATAAAGTCCAGCCTCGAACCACTTCGTCACGCCGTAGGCGAACTCCGGAGTGCCGTTGAGGGCGTGATTTGGTATCAGTCCTCCGGGATAATCCGGCGTGGTTCGGCCGATAAACGCATAGTTCAAATGCTGCTGCACTGTGAACTGGCCAACCTCGGCGATTTCCGCGTTGTAGACCTGGATTTCGTCGACCGCCGCGGCCGGTAGCGCCAATACTACAGAGACGGCAACGGCTAGCACCGCCGTAGCGCCAACATCCCGTTTTCGCCCCACAGACCTATCTCACTCTTCCCGCGCTAGCTTAGAACAATTCTACGTTAGTTAAATGACAGCTACAAGAACTTGATGCGAATCGCGAAGGCCAGCGCACCAGCACTCCCAGTAATGAGCGGTGCGGTAGACTTTTGGCGCCGCTGTTCTTCGATCTCGATTGCCCCAGTCGAATTCGGGATCGTCGGCTGGCGCATGGCGAAGCTCGTCGTCCGTGATATCGAACTTCATAGGCGTCTCGCAGAACATTGTACCTGAGGGCCGCCCATGGCAATGAAATATGCTTCTGCCCGAGGCGGAGAAATCCGCCGAATGTCAGCACTGCATAAGCAACCCTTCCCGAGGCCTTCTCGATCATCAACCGTTGAACAACACCGATCTTTTCGCCGCTAGGCCGGCGAACCGTCGTGCCTTCCACCCGATCACTGGCGATCAAATCGTAGGTCACGTTTGCCTCCTTGCAATAGCGTTACTTCTCGTGAGAGGCGCGCACCTTGATTATCGGAGGTGCGCGGTAAAGGCGCCTCAGAACCTGAGGTCAGGAGCCTTGATTGGTGCCCAGACGCCGCCGTTGCGGGAGTGGATCCACGCCGCCCCGATGATTTTGTTGTCGGCAATCCCACCTGCGAGGGCAGTGTTACCGTCAGCGGAAAGCGCGACAGAATAGCCGTGCTCGCCCCGTCCCACCGCGGTACCCACCAGTTTGCCTCCCTCTTGCCTCCAGACAATTCCGTCGCGCCGGTAGACCCACGCGGCCCCGGCGTAAGAGTTGTCGTAAGGGCCACCGACCACAGCGGTGTTGCCGTCAGCCGACAACGCGACGGAATGGCCTTGTTTCACCATTCCGACCCCGTCGCTGCCAACGAGCTTGCTGCCTTGCTGGGTCCACGCACCTGTACCGCGCGTAAATACCCATGCCGCTCCGGTGGACGAGTGATCGCCAAGTCCGCCAACGATCACTGTATTGCCGTCAGTGGAGAGTGCGACAGAGAAGCCTTGTCCGGCTCGTCCAGCCGCGCCGGTGCCGACAAGCTTGCCACCGTCCTGACGCCATTCAAGGCCAGCACGTCTGAAAGCCCACGCCGCGCCAGTGTGTGAGTCATCGGATGCCCCACCCACGATGGCGGTGTTGCCGTCGGCCGACAGCGCGACTGCGGAGCCTTGAGTAGCGCTTCCGACGGCGCCGGTACCAACCAGCTTGCTACCTTGCTGGATCCAGACGCTACCGCTGCGCGTGAACCCCCACGCTGCCCCGCTGTTCAAGTTGTCCTGAGTACCGCCCACAATGGCGGTGTTGCCGTCAGCCGACAGCGCGACGGACACGCCTTGCGCAGCACTTCCAACCGCCCCCGAGCCGACGAGCTTGCTGCCTTGTTGGGCCCAGATGCCACCGTTGCGATTGAAGACCCACACTGCCCCCATGTGCGAGTTGTCGTAAGGGCCGCCGACGATCGCGGTGTTGCCATCGGCGGACAGCGCCACAGAGAAGCCCTGCCCAGCTTGTCCAACCGCGCCAGTACCAACTAGCTTGCTGCCTTGCTGGGTCCACATAGCGCCGTCACGTGTGAACACCCACGCCGCACCGGTGAGCTTGTTGTCGACGATCCCACCTATGATCGCAGTGTTGCCATCGGCTGATAACGCGACGGACCAGCCTTGTTCCGCGGGTCCGACGAAGCCCGTGCCGACCAGCTTCGGCTCTATTTGCGCTTGAGGTTCAGCTCTCGCGATCGTTAAGCCCGCGAAGACAAAAAAGGCCACCAACAGGGGCCCGGTTCGAAGTGAGCGAACAGGACCTCGGTCTGTCCTCGCCGCGGTCAGACGCTCTCTACTGGCAATCGAACCGCGTTGGTTTATTTTTGGATTGGTTGCGGCGAAGGGTTTCTGTGTTGCCGTGATCCTATTCGGTGACAGGTCATCACCCACCACCGAAATGACGGATCGTTCCGGCAGTTTATGAGGGGCTGAGTGATTGGCTTTCATGGCTAGATCCTCCTTTTGCGGAGAATCGATCCGCAGAGCTCCGGACTTCGCCATGTCAATCGTCACTAGCCGCGAAGACGGCGCTCAGCGATCGACGAATAATGAAGAATACTGAACTTTAGTCGTAGCTCGCTTTGATTTAGATCAAGCGGGACTCGCGATCAGGCACCTGAAGTTGGCGCCCGCCGGGGCAAACGGCGCCGACCTACGTATTTAACCCCCCCGGAGTCCGGACACGTGCGCCATTGAGGTCTGACTATCCCCCACGGGAGAGAGGGAGCGACCTGTCTGAATGATTGCCAAACAAAGACCGCTCACTCTAAATAACTCAGATAGGCGGCGACGGCGGCAACTTGGGCTTCGGTCAGGTTGTGCGCGATCGGCTCCATGATGGCCGAGGTGTCCGGATTGGCCGGGTCCTGACCTCGCTCTTTGCTCCAATTCACGAGCTTCCTGAAGATGTAATCATGGAGCTGACCCGCGAGGCGCGGAAATGCCCCGTCACCTTTGGCGTCCGGGCCGTGGCAAGAGGCGCAGGGCGGGACGTCAGCGGTTGCCACTCCCTGTTCATAGATTTGCCTGCCCTCGGGCACCAGCTCCTTGGGAGCGCCTCCTAAGGGTTTTGGATTGAGCTCCTTGAACTGCGCGGGCAGCGCCACCAGCATCGACGGGCTAAGAACGTGCGCCACATTGAACATGATGGGGTTCGTGCGTCGGCGCTCGATAAAAGCTCGCAACTGATTCTCGAAATATTCGGGTTGCTGTCCGGCGAGACGCGGCATGGGAAAGGCGCCGCGATAGCCTTGCCCCGATAGGCCGTGACAGGTCTTGCAATAGTCGAGCTTCGCCTGAAGATCTGCCTTCGCAGGAGGCGGCAATGTCTTGTCCTGCGCATGGCTAGGTGCGGCGAGAAAAATGGCAAGCATCGCGACTTCGAACACGAATCCGCGGCTGATGACTCTCATGGGTCCACCTCCTGCTCCGACCTTAGGCACGGATCGGACGACATCTTTTGATTTAAACCAGAGAAGCAATTGAGGTGAAGATCCCCCGCGATCACCTTAGTCTTGATTTCCCTGCTCGCGCTTTGGGCCGACTGATGCCAGCGCACCTGGCGCCAAGGCTATTCTGCATATGTTGCCAAAAGACATCACGCTGGTCGAATTCTGCTCTGCTCCACCATTTGCAGTAGCGGCCTCAGCTGACCATCGTTATCACAAGGTCATCCCTGTAACTTGGCCGCCGCGCTATAGCGCGAAGCGCGCGATGGATTATGGGGATGGCGTATATGAGAGGCGATTCCAATCGCTTTCCTCTCAGCATAGGACGTTTCGCGTTTTTTAGCGCGTCCGCGGCAATTGTCGCTGTTGCGGTCGCAGCATTCTTCACCCCGTCGGCGCAAGCGCTGCCAAGTTTTGCCCGCCAGACCGGACAGCCCTGCGGGACCTGCCATACTGATTTTCCAGGACTTACGCCCTACGGCCGCCGGTTCAAGCTGCTCGGTTATACGACGGGCGGCGGCAAATATCGGACGACACCTTTCGCGACTTTTCTGACGCCGGACGATTCCCGCGCGGAAGCGGATCGCTTGCGCAATTACGCGCAGGGGCTCGAGGTCGGATCGGGTGATCCTGGCGATAAGTCCTATGTGCCGCCGATCTCCATGATGGCGATCGCGGGATTTACCCACACGCAAGATGCGCAGCAACCGCCAACCGATCCTTTCAGACCTAACGACAATACGGTGCTTACGCCATTCAGCGGGTTTTGGGGCGGTGCGATCACCAGCAACGTAGGCGCCTTCGCGCAGGTCACTTATAACGCGCCCGGTCCGGGCGGGTTTTCCGATCAGTTTGGTCACACCTGGACATGGGACAATACCGATATCCGCTTTGCCAAAACCGCGATCGTCGGCCCCTTCGACATGATCTACGGCATCACGGCGAACAACAATCCGACCGTCCAGGATGTATGGAATACGACGCCGGCATGGTCCTTTCCCTACGCCGCATCAAACATCGCGCCGACACCTGCCACGAAGACTTTGATCGAAGGGGCATTCGCCGCGCATGTCGGCGGGGTCGGCGCTTATACCTTGATCAACGACAAACTTTATCTCGAAGCATCGGCCTACCGCACGCTCGATTTTCGGTCCCAAAATACTTTGGGCACCGACCCGTTTGGCGCGCCGGGGCTGCTACTAGATCGCGCGGCGCCCTACTGGCGCGTCGCGTTCGAGCCGCAATGGGGCGCTCACTCGTTCATGGTCGGTACATTCGGAATGCTCGCCAACGTTAATCCGTGGGCCGATCCTACTTTTGCGTCAGGCAGCACCGCAACCTTTCCGCAAACCGACAAGTACACTGACGCAGGCTTCGATTCCCAATATCAGTATCAGGGATCGAATTACTGGCTCACTCTCCGCGGTAGCTTCATCCGTGAATATCAGAAGCTCGATGCAACCTTCGCCAACGGTGGCTCTTCCAATCCGAGTAATCTTCTCAACTCGCTCCATTTGCAAGCTTCGTTCGCTTATGGCGGCGATCACCGCTTCGTGTTTACGGGACAATATTTCGACGTCTGGGGCACCTCCGACCCGCTGCTGTACGCGGGTCTTGCCAGCGGCATGAGCCCGAACAGCAGTGGGTTCATCGCCGAGCTAGCCTACATCCCGTTCGGTGTCAGTCAGGCGCCGGGATGGCCGTGGTTCAACGCACGCATCGGGTTGCAATACACGGCCTATGAAAAGTTCGACGGCGTGACGGCTGGCGCCAGCAGCCACAACACCCTGTTCCTCCATGCCTGGTTTGCCATGTAGGCGGCCCGGCAGACACGGAGAAATTTGCCATGAACAAACTTCTTCTCGGATGTGTTGCGGTCTCCGCTTCGGTGATGGCGGGACCTGCATTCGCAGCTGACATGCCGCTTGGCCCGCCGATTGTTCCTATCGTGCCGCCTTTCACGTGGAGTAGCTGCTATCTCGGCGGACACGTCGGCGGCGCCTCGGCCCACACAAGCATGACGGATCCGGTCCAATTGGCCCAAGACACGATCCTGGGTCCGGGCACGACAGTAGGGGTGACCACCGCCGATACGACCCCGGTGGGGGTCGCAATCGGCGGACAAATCGGCTGCGATTACCAGTTTAGTCCTCACTGGGTCGTCGGCATCGAAGGCGCGGCGTCCGGCACCAACATGAAGGGCAGCACGACGCTGGGCTTGCCCGCGGGCTTTCCCGGCGACTTTGCGCGAGTGACCGCACAGACTGATTTCATCCCCAGCCTGACCATGCGCCTCGGATACTCGATCGATCGCCTGCTCCTCTACGCCAAGGGCGGTGCCGCTTGGGCGAGCGACAAATACGATGTGACGGGCACCCTGACCGGGCTGGGCTTTGGCTTCCAAGGCCTCGATTTGCGCACCGGCTGGACGGCGGGTGCCGGTGTGGAATGGGCGTTTGGCGGCAGTTGGACAGTCAGCCTCGAATACGACTACTACCAGTTCGGGCAACGCAATGTCCTCATGTCGGACGCGATCAACGCGTTGTCGGGGATGGTTGAAACCAAGCAGAGTGCGCAGATCGTCAAAGCCGGCTTGAACTTTCACGTGTGGTCCTACGACTGGTGACGGTCACCTCAGGGGCGCGGAGACCGAATTATGAGAATCATCAATTTACGATTGGCGCTTGAGACCACGATTCTGTTGATCGTGTGCTCTATCGCTGCCCACGCGGATAATCTCGATACCGCCGTTTATGCGCGCGGAGGCGTCCGAGCGAAATTGGAATATTGCAAGGATTGCCACGGCTTGTCGGGGCAAGGCTATCGAGGCTATTTCACCATGCCCCGGCTTGCGGGCCAATCGCCGCAGTATTTGGAGAATCAGTTGCGAGCCTTTGTCGAGCGCCGGCGCACGGGAAATATTTTCTTGGATTTGGCGAGGGTACATGGCGTGAACCCTGCGATGCGATCGGCGTTGGCCGCGCATTTTAAGGAGCTTAATCCGAGTCCGGCGGGTGGGGGGCCGCGGAATCTCATTCCAACCGGCCAGGCGATCTACGAAAACGGTGTCCCCGAATCGAATATTCCGGCGTGCTCGGCGTGCCACGGTCCCGACGCCAAAGGTCAGAACGAAATTCCTCGTTTGGCCGGCCAGATGTTTGGTTACACAGTCAAGCAGCTTTCGGACTGGAACAAGGAGCGCGGTCAGGGCGTGTCGCGAGAGGATCCGTCGGCGGTGATGACGCCGATTTCACATAACTTGAATCCCTCGCAGATCGCAGCCATCGCTGCCTACCTTAGTTACCTGAAATAGCCTGCGGTTGCGGCAGCACGCGGTTATCTGGATCAAATGCGAGACTTGGAACCATGAAGACCACCGCGGTAAAGATAGGACTGATGGTGATCGCTTGTCTTACTGCGAGTCCTTTGTGGGCGGGGAATTTCGAAACCGCCGTCCAGAACTGCATCTGGTGTCACGGAACGTCCGGGCAGGGTTTTACAACGGCGCCGAGATTAGCCGGACAGCACCACTGGTACATCGAGAACCAGCTTTTGAGCTTTCACAATCACACACGCGACAATCCATTTTCACAACAATATATGTGGGGCGCCGCCGCGGCACTCGGCCCCCAGACCGCGCGGGAATTGGCAATCTATTTTTCGACGATACCCCCAAAGCCCGCCAACGACGGCGACAGAGGCCTCGCAGCGATCGGGCAAGCGATCTATGAAGAGGGAATTCCGGAAGCCGACATCGTCTCTTGCGTGGCTTGTCATGGCCCCCGTGCCGAGGGCGTCAATGAAATACCGCGTTTGGCGGGGCTCGCCTACTCCTATTTGAAGAGGAGGCTGGCGCAATGGGGCGAAGGCTATCATGCTACCGCAGAGCCCCCGATGCCCCGGATTGCAAGCAAGTTGGCACCCAACGAAATCGAAGCGCTCGCCTCATACCTCAGCTTCGTGAGGTGATTTGCTCGCCGACCTGCGTGGCCGCTTGCTGGGGAGAACCCGCCGCTCCGTCACTTTGGTCGTCGAAGCTCTTCATGACCCCAAAGCGAACGCCGCTCGAAATCTTCAGACAACCGTTCCGAATAATTTGCCGATACCGGCGGTCAGAGCCATCGCCATCGCGCCCCAGAACGTAACTCGGACCGTGGCGCCCAGGAGCTTTGCACCGCCTACTTTCGCCCCAATCGCACCTAGAAGAGCGAGAAAACCCAAGGACGCAGCGAACACGATCGGAACAAGTGCGCTCGTGGGCGATACGACAACCATAAGCAAGGGCATCGTCGCACCTACCGTGAACGACGCGGCCGAGGTCAGTGCGGCTTGTACAGGACGCGCGGTAGTGGTTTTCGAAATCCCAAGCTCATCGCGGGCGTGGGCGCCTAAGGCATCTTTCGCCATTAGCTGCTGGGCAACCTGCCGCGCAAGCACCTGATCGACACCTCGCTTGACGTAGATTTCCGCAAGCTCATCAAGCTCAAAAGCAGGATTCTCACTTAACTCCTTGCGCTCGCGCGCAAGATCTGCCCGTTCTGAATCGGATTGCGAACTGACGGACACATACTCACCGGCAGCCATCGCCATGGCGCCAGCCACCAGCCCCGCGATACCGGCGATCAGAACAGCGTTCTGTGCCGTAGCGGAAGCCGCGACACCGACGATCAAGCTCGCGGTCGAAATGATGCCGTCATTGGCACCGAGCACTGCGGCTCGCAACCACCCAGTGCGGTTGATGAGGTGGCTCTCCGACTGAGGTAAAGAGAACTCATCAGCTTAGCGAATGGCCTTTCCGAGACCTGCGTCGCGAGCGAGGGCCACCGCATTGGCGCGGCTCTTTATCTGGAGCTTGCTGAAGATGGTCGATACATGGTTGCGCACGGTCTTCTCGCTGATGACGAGCCGCGCAGCGATCTCGTAGTTGTCGAGGCCCTCGGCCACGACCTCGAGGATCTCCCGCTCGCGTGCCGTGAGGTCATCGAGAGCGTGCAGGGCGAGACTGCTGGAAGAGCGCGGTGGCAGAAAATCGTCGAACGTCTCGACCAGTCGCTGCCACGCCGGCTCAGTATCTAAGAGGATGCGATTGCGGCTTTCCACCGGCACGAACCGCGCTCCCGGAATCAGTGCGGCAACGCTGCGGCCCTGATCAAAAGGAATGATAGAATCGCCGCGCGAATGCAACACCAGCGTCGGACAGCGGACCTCGGGCACCACGTCCTCTACGTTGGTGCGCAGATATGCGTTCAGCAACGCGACAGTGTTGGCCGGTGAGGTGGTTTCCCGCAGGAGATCGTTGAATGAGCGGCTTTGCTCGGCCGTTGCGTCGGGAATGTGCAGCAATGCGCAGAACTGGCCGTAACCCGGATTCTCGTTCGGCCAGCCGAGTTCGTAGACCTTGAGCCGCGCCTGTGCCTCGGCCTCCTGCTCGGCAGTCGGGGCGTCTGCCAGGGCGCCGCGCGTGTTGCAGCCATAAAGCGCGAGATGGGTGACGCGGTTCGGATGGCGCACCGCGTACCGCATCGCGATGGCGCCGCCGGTCCCTCCCATCGCGAACAGCACGAAGCGATCGACGCCCGAGGCGGCGATGACCGCATCCAGGTCCTCAGCGAATCCGGTGACGGAAAATCGCACGCGGTTTCGATCGGACAGCCCGCAGCCGCGCCAGTCATAGCGGATGAGCGTGTTGTGCCTCGTCAGCAGCGACAGCCACGGACGCCAGATCGGGCTCTCCCAATCGAGCTCCAGGTGATGAATCCAGTGTTGCACCCAGATCAGCGCCGGACCGGAGCCGGATGTCGCATAGGCGATGCGCGTGCCGTCGGCGCTCGCACAGAAGCGAATTTTCTGTTGGGGTTGCGGCATGCGGATCGGACCCTGGGCCGATCGTAGAGTATATTGTGCTGAATTTCGATGATCGTAGGGAAGGCAAGGCGCCGAAATCACAAGCGGCAGGCGCGCCCATAACCCGTCGAAGATGGGCGTAAATGCTCCTGATCCGCCGCCCATCGCACTAACGGTCACGGTGTGTCGCGGGTTTAGCGGGAGATGGCTTGATTTCGGACCATCATATGGAGGAGTACGGCACGCGCTTTCGCCCGCGCTACGTGCCACCGACCAACTTGCTCCAAAGCATGTCGGGATCATGTGGCGGCTGGTTGCCCCGCCAAGCCACATGCTGGTCGGGGCGAATGAGCACTAGGTCGCGCTCATAGAGATCACGCGCGGCGTCGCTGGGATGATCGAGGACGGCAAGCGGAATGCAGCGGCGACGCGCCGCAGCTTCGAGCGCGGCACTGCCGACGGCGTGGCCACCGAGCCTGAGCAATATGAAGCCGATGCCGAAACGATCGTAGAGCGAGCTGCCGCGCCCGCGCCGCTCGTCCAGCCAAATATGCGGCGCGCGTCCGCCAGGGGCGCTCGATGGGGTATACCGCGCGAAGTTGTCGGCGGGCGGCGGACCATCCGCGACGATGATTGGTGAGCTGTCGTAGCGCACGCCGAGCTGCAAACCGATAGACGCGAAGGCCTCGCCGAACGTCGACAGGTGTGCGCCAACTTGCCGCCGCGCGGCCTCGCCCTCGGCGGTATCCTCCTCCATCGCGGGTGATGTGGGGATGGATCCGTTGCGCTTTGCAAGCTCTCGCGCGGCAATCGTATTGCGCACCGCGACGGGCTTGCGTTCGAGTTCGTATGAGTTGAGCAGGCTCGCTCCGCCCCACCCGTGGACCATCGCCGCGAGCTTCCATGAGAGATTCGCGGCGTCATCGATGCCGGTGTTCATGCCAAAGCCGCCGGTCGGTGTGAACAGATGCACGGCATCGCCCGCGAGCAGCACGCGGCCTTCGCCGAAGCGCTCGGAGACTAGCGCGACCCCGCCCGTCCACGGCCGATGGCCGAGCATCTCTAGCGGGACATCGACCCCGGCTGCGCGTTGCACCATGGTCGCGACGGTCGCATCATGGGACCCCTGCTCCGGACTCGTCGGCTGGCTGAACACCAGGAACTCGTCGCGCCCGTTGAGCGAGGCGAGCATCAACTGGGCTTTCGGGGTCACTGACCAATACTGCCAGGCATGGCGGTCGCGCAGGACGCTGTGGACGAGGGTTGGTGCGCGGATGTGCGAGGCGATCATGCGGCCGCCCATGTATTGCTGCTGCAGGGCATCGAAACCGCGATAGTGAGCGCCGAGCATCCGGCGCACGAAGCTGTGGCCACCGTCGCAGCCGACCACATAGCTGGCGTGCCAGGATTCGCGCGCTCCGGCGCGGGTCCTTCCAGCCTCGACCGCGACGCCGTCCGCGTCGACTGAAAGGCGGTCGACCTGCCAGCCGAACCGCAGCGTGATGTTAGGCCGCGTCCGGGCATGATCGAGCAGAAACCCTTCGACATACATCTGGTTCGCCCGCAGGATCGGCTCGGGGACTTGATCAGCCGTCGACGCGGCGGCGACGGCGCGCATCTTCTCCGCTTCCGACGGCATGCGGATGCGCGCAAGCTCCCACGAGTTGAAGCGGGTAAAGTAGGCGACGTCAGTCGGGTGATCGGCCGGTAGGCCCAGTCGGCGCACGGCCTCGGAGATGCCGAGGCGCCGGAAATGCTCCAGCGTCCGCGCATTCTGCGTGCTGCCCTTGGGGTGCGATCGCCGGCCCTCCTCGGAATTGAACAGCACCGAGCGCACGCCGTATCGATCGAGAAACAGCGCCAGCACCAGCCCGACCGGGCCGCCTCCGACGATGGCTACCGGAATCGTCGAGCGCTTCGCAGCGGAGTCCAAACGTGCCGTCCCCTGCTCTACTCAGCCTTGATCCCTGCCGAAAAGACGGCCGACCGCCAACGTTCTTGCTCTTGCGCGAAAAAGGCAGCAGCATCGGCAGGCGATGAGCCCATCGGCGTGGCGTAGAGATCGCGGAACCGGTTCGTGGCATCAGCTGTCTTGAGAATTCCGGCGATGGCTGCAGACAGCTTTTTGGCGATCCCCACGGGAGTCCTGGGTGGCGCAACGATGGCGAACCAGGTGACGGAGAGAAATCCCGGAACTGCCTCTGACAGAGACGGCAGATCGGGCAGGAACACATTGCGCTGCCCGCTGCCGACTCCGATGGCCTTCAGGTTCCCACTCTTGATCAGTGGGGCGGAGCTGCCGAGATTGTCGAATAGCAAGTCGACGTGACCGGCCATCACATCGTTGACGGCCGGCGGCATCCCCTTGTACGGCACGTGCACGAGCGCAATTCCGCTCTTCGACGCAAGCAGTTCCATGCTCAGATGCTGCAAGCTGCCGGTCCCGGGCGACGCGTAGGTCAGCTTTCCCGGATTCGCTTTGGCGAATGCAATCAACTCCTGCACGGTCGAGAACGGCAGCTTGGTGTGAGCGACCAGGACATTGGGCTCAATGGCCAGGACCGTGATAGGTACAAAGGCGGTGAGATCGAATGTCAGCTTCGGGAAAAGACTTGGATTGACCGCAAGCGTCGTCGCTGGCGCGGCGAGCAACGTGTACCCGTCCGGCTCGGCCCGGGCTGCGTCCTCGGCGCCGATGTTGGTGTTTCCGCCAGGCCGATCCTCAACATAGACGGGATTGCCCCATAGGTCGGCGAGCTTCGCGGCGATGAAACGCGGCACCAGATCGGCGACGCTGCCGGCTCCCACTGGAGCGATGATCTTGATCGCCCTGTTGGGATAGGCGTCTTCCGCGAGCACCGAGATGGGTACGAGACACATGCATACCGTCAACGCAATCTGCCGCGCTAATCTCGACTGAATGATCACCTTGCTCATAACCAAGCCCTCCAGCGTTGCTCTTCGGACCTGATCTCCTTCGATCGCGCTATGCTGCTGATGGGCCAAGCTGATGTCATGATGTTTCAGTCCCAAATGCCTGCCGGGACTGGATCGTCAGCCTGACCATTAACTGGGACTGGGGTCCCACGAACCCAACGCGCAGCCATGCAACCCCTCAAATTGTGCTGGCATTGGATAATGCCGCCACCTCGGCCTGTGTCCCCTAATGCCCGACCCCTGCAGACTTGCGCGGCACGGAAAAGTGGTCAGCTGTCTGAGGTTAAGCTGCATCCCGCCTGGTCAGAGAGAACGGCGACCCGACACGGCCTGTGGATCTCGCAGCTATCGCTGGCCCCACGCGACGACGGACCAAGTCGGCCACCAGCGTCGGGATGCGCTCGAATTGCCCCTAGGTATTGGTACTCGATCGCCACGTCCCGACCATTGGCATAGCCGTATTCACCGAGACCAGCATCGAACGTTGGGAAAACACCCGCACTGCGCCCCCCGGCAGAATATCCCGACCCCCGGCAGCGCGGACTGCTGCGACGCCGCCGCCATCGGCCACCCCGTCACGCCGAGCCCCGCAATGAACTCGCGCCGTCGCATTCGTGATCTCCGGGGCAGTTGCGCCAACGTACCGCGGACCGAACAGCCGGCAGCCATCGGTCAATACTGCACGAAGCTGTTGCGGCGCGGGAGGCAACTCCTGGCCGATATCGTTGCAAAAGTCCCAAAATATCTTGCAGCGATTTTTTCGAATGAAACGGGGCTGCCTATGCTCGCCGACTAATGCGGCACCCAGGCCGTTGGCAAAGTCGCCTGTGAATTTGTCACGAGAAGGACGAGGTCCCTCACATATTTATCCGTGAATCGCATCAGCGGGATAGAAAACTTTTGATCGGCAATGGAAAGCAACTTTTGCAACCATATCGGCCCACCGGTGCCTAATAAAGCCGCAGAGGGAACCGTCGAGGCTACCTCGCGACGGATCGGCACCTTGCTTGAATGCGCCAACCATCTCGCCAACGCCGTTGCGGCACAGGCTTAACTTGTCCGTAGTTTGTTTAGAGCGAACGCTGCCCACTGCTCCAAAAGCTTGCGCCGTTCGGGCAGAAACTCCGATCGTTGATAGGCTCGCTTGCTCCTATTCGGCTCTTGGTGGGCTAGCTGGACTTCGATTACGTCAGTCGAGAAACCTTTATCTTGGGCCCAGGTCGCTAGGGTCGCTCTCAGGCCATGAGTGGTCGCGGTAGGTTCAAGCTTCTTGAGCGCGTGGAGAAGGCCAGTTCGATTCACACCGCCGCCCGCCCCGCGCGTCGCTGGAAACACGAAGCTGTCGGCCTTGCCTGTCTTGCCCTCGCGCACAAGACAGGCAATCGCCGCGTCGTTCAGCGGAACCTTGTGGATGACGCCGGCCTTCATGCGCGCAGCCGGGATTGTCCACAGCTTCGCGCCAAGGTCTAATTCCCGCCACGTAGCATTAGCCGCTTCGGTTGCTCGCGCGCCGGTCAAGATGATGAACCGCAAGCAACGGTCCACAACATCATCTTTCAATCGCGCCACGAGTTCCGGTATCCGGTTGGCTTTCAGCGCGGCGTGCGACACCGGCTTGATGGCATCCGTGCTCAGCAATTCACGGGCTTGCAGATTCGGCCAATCGGCAGGGTTCGGCTCGATTCGCTGAGATCGGAAGATGCGCTCCAATAGAGCCCGCAGCCGTGTGCCCTGATTGTTGCCGGGGCCGCGCCACGTCGGCCGCAGCACCTCCGCCACATCTTCGTCAGTGATCGTGTCCAGCCGCTTCTTGTCCAGCAGCGCCGCGAGCTTTTCGAGTAGCCGCTTGACATTCTGTTGCTCGCGCTCGCTCCAGTCATCCAGGCGACGCGCTAGAAAGGTGTCGCGTGCCTCGCCGAACGTCATGGCAGTCGAGTGGCCGGGCAGGTGGGCCATGTGGCGATGATGGCGAGGTTGTCTGACGCGATGGTCGCGCCGGTCCACGTCGAAGCGCTCGCGCTCTCGCCGCGCTTGTGCCGGGGTCAATTCGGAAGCGGACCCCAGGCTCGTGCTCGTGAATGAAGCTCCATTCCGGTATTGCTTGATCCAGTAGGCAACGCCTGTCTTGCGAACTACCAAGAACAACCCGCGGCCGTCCGCGAGTTTAGCCGGCTTGCCGGCCTTGATCGCGGCGTTCACGTCGTCTCTGGTGAGCGACATCGCGCACTCCAATTACACACAACAGTTATGCCGAATTGGGGATTCCGGCATGCGCAACGAGGACGTGATCGACCTTTACGGCCGCGTCTCGGTCGGCGCCAAAGTCTTGGTGATGTAAGTCTTTCGGCCGGGACGCTGCGCGCGCCAATCGATCCGGGAGGCTGCCCCTCAACCGGACGGGCGCGGGCGGCTCCCGCCGTTCCCCGGGGCGGCGGACGCTTAGGCGTCCGCCGCCTCGTTCGTTTGCTGCCGTGACTTAGGCGGTATGCGACTCAGGCGAGGTCGGAATCGTCGCCGTCGAAATCACCGACGTCGCCGTCATCATCGTAGTCGCCGTCGTCCTGATCCTGGTCTTGGTCCTGATCCAGGTCAGCTTGTGTAGCGTATCCAGTGTGCGGGCGTCCGATATCGCTATTGCCGGCATCGCGGCCGAGCGTTCCGGTGCCGCCGCTGTCCCATGGCGAGCCGCCGCGACCCATCTGCGCGTGGTCGCCGGCAAACGCCTGGTGGCCGCCCATCATGCCGCGGATGCCGTTAAGGAGCATCGAGCCGCCGATGAAACCGGCCGCCGACGCCGCCGCCGTTCCGAGGAACGAGCCGCCGCCGCCCATGCCCGGCATCATGCCGCCGCCCATGGGGCCACCCATTGGGGGTGCCATCGGCTGACCAGGCGGATAGGCCGGCTGTGCGCCCGCTTGTGCTTGATTAGGTGCGTCCCATGCACCGCTCGAACCTTGGCCGCCGGTGCGGACCGAAGGAACCGAGCCGCGGGAGGTGTCGCGGCCCCCGAGGATGTTGCGCATGTTGTCGAGAAATCCGCCGCCGCCTTGCGGCGGGGCGCCGGCGCCGACGGCCTGTTCGAGCTCTTCGATGCGGGCGTTGGCGCGCTTGAGCGCCTCGTCCTGGACCAGCACGGTCTGGACCAGCACATAAACGGCGTTCGGCGCGTTGCGCAGGCCGTCGCGGATCAGGCGTTCGGCATCGGGATCGCGAGGTTGGTTTTCCAGGGATGCAAGACGATCGAACAGGTCGGCAACAAGCTGCTGTTCCTGCGGTGTCATGGCTCTTCTCCTCTGCCGGCATCGCCCGGCCGCGCTAGATATGGGGAGCCGGACGGCGGCCGGAAGTGGCCGGTGGCGGCTTGGCAAGTGTTAGTGCGACCAGGCGTTGCGCCGGTTTGAAAATTTCGCGCGGTCCTTAAGCGAGTGCAAAGCCCCGCGATGCCAGAAGTTGCGGAAAGCGGTCGCCCACGAAAAACGCATATTCCCGTTCGCGCATGACCGTCAGGGTGTCGAGCCGTTGAAGCTCGTCGTCGACAAAGCCCGGATGACACATCACGAGGCCACCATCGGGTAAATCCTCGAGGAACGACGCGAACAGCGGCTCGTACTCCCACACGCGGGTGAAATCATAGGTGCCGGCGAAGGCCGGATTGGTGGCGACGCCACGGGCGGCGCTGCGAGCCCGCAATCGCGTGCTCAAGACGTCGAGGAAGAGCCCCTTCGGATCGCCCCATCGCTGCGACAGCCGCGTGGCGCGGCCGCACTGGCGGATCCACGCCGCCGGCGCCTCGTCCGCCATGATCGCCAGCAGCGCCTCGCCGACTTGCGGCAGATGGTGCACGTGCTGATGGCCGTCGACAAAATCCGGGGCGCGCCCGAACGCATTAACGAAAGCTGCGAGCTGGCTCGCGGCTTCGGCGCGGATCGCGTCGGGATCGAGCCGCGCCAGCAGGCCGGTAGCAAATTTCCGCTGCAGCGATGGAAACGCGCCGTCAGCGGACACCGGTCGGTAGGTTGGCGTCGCCGGTCGGAACGGCGCGGTCAACGTGAAATGGAGGCCGACGGAAATGCCGGAATCGGCTTCCCACAATGCGTTGAGCGCGTCCGCCTCCGCTGCCGAAAAGCTCGGCGTCGTCACCATGACGGATGTGGCGTTGATGCGTCCGCGCGCGAGCAAATCGCGGATGCCGCGACTGACCCCGGGCGAAATGCCGTAATCGTCGGCGCAGAGGGTTATGCGGCG
This sequence comes from uncultured Alphaproteobacteria bacterium, assembly GCA_963787675.1. Taxonomy (GTDB): domain Bacteria; phylum Pseudomonadota; class Alphaproteobacteria; order Rhizobiales; family Xanthobacteraceae; genus JAJPKK01. The sequence goes on from CAWBDV010000007.1 coordinate 1,071,236, forward strand.
CACGGCGTCTTCATCCGCCTCGCGCGACGCGGGCCTATCTAACCCGGCGGACGCTCCGCTGCTCATGCTCTATTCCGCTGCGCTGCGCGTTGCGCCGTCCGCATCAGCGGTCGCGCCCTCTTCGGCGGCGCGCTTCACCGTATGTTCGGCGACGAAATAGACCGGACGGCGTTTGAGTTCGGACAGCACCTTGCCGATGTATTCGCCCATCACGCCGATCATCAGGAGTTGGACCCCGCCGATCACCATGATGCCGACGATCAGCGAGGGGTAGCCCGGCACGGTGCGTTCGTAGACGAAGGCCTCGATCACCATCCACACGCCGAACAAGATCGCGCTCGTCGCCAGCAGGATCCCGAGGAAACTCGCAACGCGCAGCGGAGCGACCGAGAACGAGGTCAACCCCTCGACCGACAGGCCAATCAGTGAGCTGAGGTTCCAGGTGGTGCGGCCGTGACTGCGTTCCGCAGGTTCATAATCGACGCGGAGCTGGCGAAACCCGATCCAGCTCGCCAGGCCCTTGAAGAAGCGATTGCGCTCCGGCAGCTGCCGCAGGGCCGCGGCGGCGCGCGGCGACAGCAGCCGGAAATCGCCGGCATCCTCGGGGATTTTCTGCCGAGCGCCGAAGTTGATGAGCGAATAGAACAGCCGGACGCCGAGGCGCATGAACATCGGCTCGTTTTCGCGATGGGCCTTCGCGGTGTAAACCACGTCGTAACCATCATCGAGCCAGCGCCCGACCAATGTTTCGATGAGCTGCGGGGGGTGTTGGCCGTCGCCATCCATGAACAGGATGGCGCCGCGGCGGGCGTGATCGAGGCCGGCCAGCAGCGCCGCTTCCTTGCCGAAGTTGCGCGACAACGACACCACCTGAACGTCGGCCACATCCGCCGGCAGGCCCTGTGCGACTTCGAGGGACGCATCCCGGCTGCCGTCGTCGACATAGACCAATTCGCAGTCAAGCCCGCGCTCGGCGCGCAACTTGCCCGCAATGGCGGAGACCCGCTCATGGAGAGCCGCGAGACCCTGCGCCTCGTTGTACACCGGAACCACGATCGACAAGCCGTCGACCTTGCTCCCGGCGCCGCGGCGTATCGGCTGGCCCATGCCGTAGTGTTGATCAAGCCCCAAGGTTGCCATAATCACATTCGCGGACTACTTGCCGCCAATTATAATCCAAACGCCGTTCGTTGTCCCGACGCTCCAATGTTGGGCTCGGCGAAGCGGATCGAACGTGCTAAGCGGGACACATGATTCCAGTCGAACGTCTCCGGTCGAGCTTTCCGCGCGCTGTCGGTTTGATCGAGCCGCACTTCGGCGTGCTGCGCAAGGCCTTCACCTTCGCCTGCATCGGCGTCATCAATGTGACGATCGACTATGTCCTGTTCCTGCTCGGCTATTGGTACCTCAGCGGCACGCCGACGGCGCTGCGGCTCCTCGACGCATTCGCGTCCTGGTGCGACTGCGCCAGCCTGGAAACGCTGAGGCTCGTCGCCCCCAACATCATGTCGTGGCTCGTCGCGGTGACGTTCTCCTACACGATGAATTCGTTGATCACCTTCGCGCAGGAGTCCGGCGGGCGGCTGCGCTGGCGGTCGTACGGAACGTTCCTGGCGTCGGGGGTTCTCGGCGCCATCGTCAACACCGCCACGCTCGTGATCGCGGCGCGTTTCATGCCGGTGGTGGCGGCAAAAGGATGCGCGACGCTGACGGGCTTCGTGGTCAACTTTTCGATGTCGCACTTCGTCGTGTTTCGGCCGCGCCGCGATATCGCCGACGGTGTGCCCTCCACCGTCATGGCGAGTAGCCCGGATGGAGCGAAGCGCAATCCGGGGTAAGCTTCCGAGCTAAAAGCGAGCATGGTGACCGGGACAAGCCCGGTCACCACGTCGCCACAGCAATCAGCTGCAGGTATTGAGAACCACTTCGACGCGGCGGTTTTTCTGCCGGCCGTCGGGATTGTCCGACCCGTCGGGCATTTCGTTGTCAGCAACGGGGCGGGTTTTACCGTAGCCGCGGATGTTGAGCCGATCGGTCGACAGGCCGCGAGCGATCAGGGTCGCACGGATCGCGATGGCGCGGCGTTCGCTCAGGGTCTGATTGTAGGCATCGCTGCCCTTGCCATCGGTATGGCCTTCGATCATCGCGGCATATTTCACCGCGCCGAGGCGCGTCGCGATCTCGTCGAGCGTCGGCGCAGCCTCCCACCGGACTTCCGCGCGATCGAAGTCAAACAGGAAGTCCGAGCCGACCCGCAGCCGCTCCTCGCATTTGCTGACGATCACCTCGACATTGCGCCGCGGTGCCGGGGCGGCCACCGGCGGCGCTTCCGCTTTCACGACCGGCGCTAGTACGACCGGCGCTGGCGCGACGACGGGCGGCGGAGCTTCGGCGGCGGCGACGGGACAATCCGTGGCCGTCGCGTCCGGCATCGCCGGCCCGCCCATCAGCACGCAATAGGTGCCGGTTTCCTTGCCGTCGACCGTGAGCCGAATGATGTAGCGGCCCGCCGCGTCGATCGGGAAGTTCTTGGTGACCTCGCCCTTCGCGGGGAGATCGGCCATGACGTAGGTCGAAGCGGCAACGCGGGCATCCGCGTTGAGCAACTCGAACGTCAGCGTCTTGCCGGTGTTGGCGCGCCCGGCGACGGCAAGCTGCGTCATCAGCGTGCCGGGCTTGAGGTCGACCGCGACATAATAGGTCGCCGAGCCTTCGCCGCCCGGCAGGTTTCCAGCAACCCGGCCGGACGCGACCGGCGTCGGGCGCATGATCGAGCGGGACAGCTCGTCAGCCGCGGCATTTGCCGCAAATATCACGGTGCCGGCGAGTGCCAATCCGTATAGCGTCTTCATGGCGGCCTCCCGTCAGCGTGATGCAACGGCGTCGCCGCCAAGTTCGAGCTTGAAGTTGGTGCCCTCGGGTCCCTTCGTGCTGATGCGCAGGACATAGGCGCCACTGGTGTCGATCGGGATCGCCTTGGTGGCCTCCTGATTGGCCTCGAGCCCACTCATGATGTAGTAGCCGCCGACCGAACGACCCTTGTTGTTGAGGATGGTGAACTCGACCATCCGGTCCACCATGCGGTCGGTGTTCCTGCGGCCCGCGAAGGAGAGCTGGCTCAGCAGCTTTCCGGCCTTCAGGTTAGCGCTGACGTAGTAATACGTGATCACGCCGTTTTCGGTCGGCGGAAATTGGCCCGCGATCACGCCGTCGGCCGGCATCGCGTTGGGCTTAAGGAAGCTGCGCGAGAACGGTGCGTCCGCTGCGGCGGGCTTCTGCGCATTGGCAAGCGCGCTGCCGCCGAGTTCGATGCGGAACGTCGCGGTTTCCGGTCCTTTGGTGATGACGCGGATGATGTAACGGCCGCTTGCATCGATCGGCAGCACCCGGGCCTGTTCCTGGTTGGCGTCGACGCTGCCCATGATGTAGTGGCCGCCGGCGCGCTTGCCGGCCGGATCGGTCAACGCGATCTCGAGCGACTTGTCGGAGCCCGGCCGGCTCATGAACGCGATCTGCGTCGCGAGATCGCCGGCCTTGAGATCGGCTGCAAAATAGTAAGTCGTCTCGGCGCCGCCTTGGGGATAGCCGCCGCTGATGACGCCGTCAGCGGGAACGGCGCTCGGCTTGAGGGCCGAAGTTGAAAACGTTTCGGCGCGCGCGACGGATGCTGCAAGGGTCGCGGCAAGGACTGCGATGATGAATGAAGTCTTACGCATGACAAAACCTCCCGATGATCCGGATGCCCGGAGCACTGAGTTGGTCTAACAAAAATGCGTAAGCGTTCGATGAGCACGCGCCGCGTTGCATTCGTGGTTGATGCGGATTTGGCACTATCGTGCATTTAAAACGCGATGCGAGTAATTGCGTCTTAACTACATCAGTTCGCAGCGCGCGTCTTCGCCGAGCCTCGTCCACTGAAATCTTAAGTTATCGTCATCGTCCGGCTTGACCGGACGATCCAGTAACCACGGGGGCCTGTCCGATGGAGCAGAGAGTGCGCCCACGGATGATCCGGTGGTTACTGGATCGTCCGGTCAAGCCGGGCGATGACGGCAAGAGACGAAATTCACGAAATCGCTGCGGCGAGCTTCGCGAACAGCGGGTTATCACGGGTGAAGACGTAGTCCACCTCGGCGACGATGACGGTTTCGGCACCGTGCTCGCGCAGGTAATCGGCAAGTCCGTAGACCTTGTCGGGCGGGCAGTGCAGCGTCAGCATGCCCGACGACGTTGGCCCGCCGAACGGCGTCATCACCCCGAACTTCTCTTTGGCGACGCTGAGCAACGCATCGTTGCAACCGGCAAAACGCGTACGCACTTCCTTGAACAGCCGCGCACGGGTCTGCGCCGCGATGCGGTCGAGGATCACGCGCGCGGTGGCGAGGGTTTCTTTATTCCAAGGCGCCGTCCGCGCAGCGACGAGGTTCGCTTGCGAGCGCAGCATGACGCCGTCATCAAGGATCTTGAGGCCGTTCGCGGCGAGCGTCGAACCGGTCGTCGTGATGTCGACGATCAATTCCGCGGTGCCTGCAGCCGGCGCGCCTTCCGTCGCGCCGCTGCTCTCGACGATGCGATAATCGACGATGCCGTGGCGGGCGAAGAATCCGCGGGTGAGATTGACGTACTTGGTGGCGACGCGCAGGCGCCGGTCGTGCTTGAGGCGGAACGCGGTCGCGACGTCGTCGAGGTCCGCCATGTCGCGCACGTCGATCCAGGAATCCGGCACTGCCACGACCACGTTGGCATGGCCGAAGCCAAGCCCATCGAGCAGAACCACCTTGTCGTCAGCCGCCGGGATCATCTCGCGCAGCAAGTCTTCGCCGGTGATGCCGAAGTGCACGGCGCCGGCGCCCAGCTGCTCGGTGATTTCGGAGGCCGAGAGGAACGCGACCTCGACCCCGCCGAGGCGCGCGATCGTGCCGCGATAATCGCGCGCGCCGCGGGGCTTGGCGAGTTCGAGGCCGGATCGCGCAAAGAACGCCTCGGCATATTCCTGCAGCCGGCCCTTCGACGGCACGGCAAGGACGAGCGCGCTCATGGCCGCGCTTCCGATTGTGCCGCGAGCGCCGCGAGCCGATCGATGCTCGCCGCAAATCCCACGGCAGGCACCGGCCGCGCGCTGCCGAGCCGCGTCAACAGCGCGTCATAGCGGCCACCCGCGACGAGATTGCCGTCGACGCGGTGGGCGGGATCGTGCAATTCGAAGACAAAGCCGGTGTAGTAGTCGACGCCGCGGCCGAACGCGGTGGCAAAGCGAAGCCGGCGAATGTCGATGCCGCGCGCGGCGAGGCAGGCGTTCCGGCTTTCGAACAATTCGAGCGCTTCGCCGAGCGAGATTCGGGCCTCCGCTGCGAGCGCACGCATGGCGGTCGCAGCCGCATCGGGCGTGCCGGTAATTGCAAGGAAGTGCTCGATCAGGGCGCGCGTGTCTGTCGGCAATCCGGTCGAGGCGCCGAGCTCGGCCTGCTCGACGAAGCGATCGGCGATCTCGGCGATGCTGCGTCCCCCTATCGCGCTTTTGCCGGCGATCGAGAGAAGATCGGTCACGAGCGCATGGGCGGCTTTGGGGTTGGCGTCGGCAAGCGCGGCGAGCACCCCCTGATATTCACTGCGCGCGTTGCCGGACGCGAGCGTGAGCCGTTCAAGGTCATGGGCGAGCATGGCCTTGCGGTTGTAATCCTTGAGCAGGCGGCGCTTCCAGGCGGGGGCGAGTTCGACGGCTTCGATCAGCGCCATATACAGCGCGACGTCGCCGATCTCGATATCCGGTTCGCTCAAGCCGTAGTGAGCGGCGGCCTCGATGGCGAGTGCCAACGCTTCGGCGTCGGCAGCGGCCTTGTCGGTGCGCCCGAACGATTCGATGCCGGCTTGCAGCAGTTCGCCCAATTCGGTGCCGCGGTCGCGAAAGACAGGGCCGAGATAACAGAAGCCGGCCGGTTGGGCGGCAGCGGCCGAGGCGAGGTAATCGCGCGCGACCGGAATAGTGAGGTCCGGACGCAGGCAGAGTTCGCGGCCGGCAGCATCGGTGACGAGATACATGTGGCGCCGCATGTCCTCGCCGGAGAGATCGAGGAACGGCTCGGCCGGCTGCAGGATCGCGGGCGACACCCGCGCGTAGCCCGCGCGCGCGTAGGCTGCGACCAGGATGTCGGCCTGCGCTTGGATATCGGTCGAGGACGCGCTCATGGTTCAAGATCGCCTTCGGCCGCGCTCATAGCACGGCTTCATCAACCTTGCGACGGCGGCCGGCCGAGGCACGCGAAAGACCGCGGCGAGCGTTAACGGTCAGGCGCGTCGGCCGCCCGATTGCCAGCGGGCGCGGCCTCCGCTAGGCCATCGGGACTCCGCAATGGAAGGCGTCGCGCCATGAGCCAGAACATCCTTCTCGAAACCAAGGGTCAGGTCGGTCTCATCCGGCTCAACCGGCCGCAGACGCTCAATGCGCTCAACGCCGCCCTGATCAGCGAACTCGGCGATGCGGTAAAGGCCTACGACACCGACGCCAATATCGGATGCATGGTCATCACCGGGTCGGATAAGGCGTTCGCGGCCGGCGCCGACATCAAGGAAATGGCGACGAAGTCCCACATGGAAGCCCTCATGGGTAACTTCGCTGCCACCTGGGACTGCGTCGCCCATGTGCGCAAGCCGGTGATCGCAGCGGTCGCCGGCTTTGCGCTCGGCGGCGGCTGCGAGCTTGCCATGCATTGCGACATCATCATCGCGGCCGACAATGCGCGCTTCGGTCAGCCGGAGATCAAGCTCGGCATCATTCCCGGCATCGGCGGCACCCAGCGCCTCACCCGTGCGGTGGGCAAGGCCAAAGCCATGGACCTGATCCTGACCGGTCGCATGATGGATGCGGCCGAGGCGGAGCGGTCGGGCCTCGTCGCCCGCGTCGTGCCGCTCGCCGATCTCATGACCGAGGCCATGAAGGCAGCCGAGACCATCGCCGCGATGTCGCTGCCATCGGTGATGGTCGCGAAGGAAGCCGTGAACCGCGCCTTCGAGGTCTCGCTTGCGGAAGGGGTCATCTTCGAGCGACGGGTATTTCACTCGCTGTTCGCAACCGCAGACCAGAAGGAAGGCATGGCGGCCTTCGTCGAAAAGCGCCCGCCGCAGTTCAAGAACCGTTAACTTCGGCCCGACAACACTCGTCTGGTATCTTCCCGGACGCGCTGCGTGCCGCGCGCGCTAGATCAGGGGGCGCCGCCGTGAAACGGTGATGCGCTCTCATACGTTCAGTCTCATTGTGAGGTTTCCAATGATGGGAACGTTCGCTGTCCTGTGCGCCATCGCGATGATCGCGGCTGTGCCGGCGTCGGCGCAAGAACTGCCAGCCGGCAAAGGCAGCGTTCCGACCTATCACGGCAATGTCGCGCGCAGCGGCAACTTCGTGATGCCGGACTTGACGTGGGAACGCGCGCAATCGGTGCATGCCGATGGCAACTTTCGCGCTCAGGTCGCCGGGAGTGTTTATGCCCAGCCGCTTTATTGGCGCGGCGCAGCGGACACCGGCATCCTCATTGTCGCGACCGAGCAGAATGAGGTGGTGGCGCTCGACGGGGTGACCGGCAAGGACATCTGGCGGCGGCCGCTCGGCCGCCCCGTGAACCGCGGCGCGTTGTCCTGCGGCAACATCGATCCGCTCGGCATCACGGGAACGCCGGTGATCGACGAAGCCGGCGGCGCGCTTTATCTCGATGCGGCCATCCTCGACGGTGCTGCTCCTCACCACCGCATCTTCGGCTTGTCGCTCAAGGACGGCTCGGTGCTGCCCGGCTGGCCGATCGATGTGGGCGAGGCGGTGCGAGGCTTCAACGCGCGCGATCAGAATCAGCGCGGCGCTCTCGCCATTCTCGACGGCAGGCTCTACGTGCCGTATGGCGGCCATTTCGGCGACTGCGGCGATTACCGCGGCCGCGTGGTGAGCGTTTCGCTGCGCGACCCGAAGCAGGTGGCAGGCTGGGAGACGCGCGCCCGCGGCGGCGGCATCTGGGCGCCAGGCGGCGTCAGCATTGCCGGCGGCTCGCTGTTCGTCGCGACCGGCAACACCATGGGCGCGTCGTCGTGGGGCGATGGCGAGGCCGTCATTCGCCTTGCGCCCGACCTGCACCGATCCAACGACAGTCGCGATTATTTCGCGCCATCGGATTGGCACACGCTCGATGCGCGCGACGCCGATCTCGGCGGCAGCAATGCGTTGCCGCTCGACGTTGAGGGAGCGAGTGGCCCGGTGCGCCTCGTGCTGGCGCTCGGCAAGGATGGCAAGGCCTATTTGCTCGATCGCGACAATCTTGGCGGTATCGGCGGCAGCCTTGCGACGGAGACCGTGACGCAATCCGCGATCCGCACCGCACCTGCGGTCTATCCTGTCGGCAGGGATGCCTTCGTCGCGCTGCAAGCGCGTGGTGCGAATTGCCCTGCGCCGGGATTAGAACGCTTTAACTCCCACGACCTCGTCGTATTGAAAATCAGCGCGGGTACGCGGCCGTCGGTATCGACGGCGTGGTGCGGCAGCGTGCGCGGCGCCGGCGCGCCGATCGTGACCACAACCGACGGACGCGCCAATCCCATTGTGTGGATTGTCGGCGCCGAAGGCGACAATCGCCTGCACGGATTCAAGGGCGACACCGGCGAGCCGCTGACGGAGAACGGCACGAGCCTCACGATGAGCGGCGTGCGCCATTTCGAAAGCCTGATTGCGGCAGGCGGCCGGCTTTACGTCGGCGCTGACGGACGCATCTTCGCCTTCGCGTTTTGAGTGTGTCGCCTCGCGCCACCGGCCGGGCTTGGCTTTGCACGGCACGGACAATTTGTTAGGAATCGATCAGCGAGAGAGCGCCCGCTGATTTTTCCGATTTTTCCAAGGGCGGGCCGGCCTGCAAACAAGGACGAGCGATGGCGCGTGCGGACGCGGGCGGCGGCGCAGTAAACGTCCGATCAGGATTGATCGCGGTCGCGGCAATCGCGGCCATTCTTGTTCAGACGAACATTGCCTTGGCCCAAACGAAGCCACCGTCGCCGGCGAAAGCGCAGACCGTTCCAACAGCGGGGCAACCATCGCCGCCCTCGGAGAAGGTGCAGGCGACGGCGGACCAGGTCATTCGCCAGCTCGACCTGCAAACCGAGTTCCCGAAGCAACACAAGCCGTGGAATATCCAGCTGCCGCGCGAAACCCTTTGGGTCATCATCGCGGTGGCGCTCGGATTTCTTCTCTATGCTTTCAAGGACCTGGTCCCGTTCCTCAGCCGCCATGGCGCGGGCGTGCTGGTGGGCGAGGAGGAAGGCGTGGGCGACGCCGCGCCGCGCAACCCCGAAGTCGTGCTCGAAGCCGCCGATGAGCTTGCGGCCCAAGGCCGATTCGTCGAAGCCATGCACGTGCTGCTGCTGCAGGGGCTCGCCGAGATGCGCGCGCGCCTCAACGAGCCGTTAGCCGATTCCCTGACCAGCCGCGAGATCCTGCGCAGCGCGAGCCTGCCGGACGATGCGCGCGGGGCGCTGCGCGAGGTCGTCTCTTCGGTGGAATGGACCTACTTCGGCGAAAACCCGGCGACGCGCGAGGATTATGCCGCGTGCCGCGTGAGCTTCAACGCGCTTACTTCGGCTTTGCACCGGAGTGCCGCGGCGTGAACGGCGAATCGGTCTTCTCGCGCAAGCTGCTGATCGGCTGGATCAGCGGCGCCGTCGCGATCTTCGCGGTGTCGCTCTACTTCATGGGGGGCGGCGAGGTCGCCGGGCCCGACAGCGTTGGCCCGAGCACGTTCTCGCGTTCCGCGATCGGTCAGGCCGGGATTGCCGAAGTGCTGCAGCAGCTCGGGATCACCGTCGTCAAGAGCCGCGTCAATTCCCTGGACAAGCTGTCGAATGCGAGCGTGCTCGTGATCGCAGAGCCGCAGCACAACGACGCAACCGAGCAGACCATAAAGACTTTCCTCAAGGCCAACCGCATCCTGATGGTGCTGCCGAAATGGTTCGGTGCTGCGAGCTCGCAGACGCCGGGCTGGGTGCAGAATGTCGCCGAACGTTCGGTCAGCGACGCGCAATGGATGCTGCGGCTGATCGCACCCGCGGGCCAAGTGTCGCGCGAAACCGGCAGCGTGGCGTGGAAGACAAATGTGCTGAACGGTGCGCCGGCGCTCACGGCGCCGATCCAGCTCATGCGCGCCGACACGCTCCGTCCGCTCATCGCCGGCGATGCAGGAATGCTGGCTGGCGAACTGATCGATGGCAACCGCAGGATCGTGGTGCTGTCCGATCCGGACGTCATCGACAATCATGGCCTTGCCGGTAACGGCAACGCGGCGCTCGCGGTCGCGCTCATCGACCGGCTGCGCGGCGCGAACGGCAATGTCGTGTTCGATGAGACGGTCCACGGTTACAAGGCGGCGCCCACCAATCCGTTTCTGGTCATGTTCCAGTTCCCGTTCGTCATTGCGACCACGCAAGGTTTGATCGCGATCGGATTGCTGCTGTGGGCAACGCTCGCGCGATTTGGAGCGCCGCAATCGCTGCCGCCGGCGCTGAGCGCCGGACGCAGCGGCCTGCTGCAGAACATGGCGAACCTTGTCGAGTACGCGGGCCATCCCGAGGTGATGGTGCGCCGCTACATCCACGAGACCATTCGCGACGTCGCGCGCCAGCTTCACGCGCCGCGCGGAGTATCCGGCGGCGCGCTGCTGTCCTGGCTGCAGCGGGTCGGTTCGGCCCGCAACGTCGATATCGACTGCGGCGCCGTGACCGCGGAAGCCGCGGCGCTCGGCGAAGGCCGGCGTCGCAATACGTCGGCGCTCGTGCGCCTCGCCCGTGAGATTCATCAATGGAAGGGGGAGATCATTGATGGAAGTTCAGCAAATCCGCGAGATCACTGAGGGTGTTCGCGGGGAAGTTCGTAAGGCCGTCGTCGGCCAGGACGAAATCATCGATTTGATGCTGACGAGTCTACTCGTCGGCGGGCACGTTTTGCTCGAGGGTGTGCCGGGCACCGCGAAGACGCTGCTCACGCGCGCATTCGCGGCGGGACTAAAGCTCCAATTCGGCCGCATCCAGTTCACGCCCGACCTGATGCCGGGCGACGTGCTGGGCACCAACCTGTTCAACTTCCAGACCAACACGTTCGTCCTCACCAAGGGCCCGATCTTCACCCAGATGCTGCTTGCGGACGAGATCAACCGCACGCCGCCGAAGACCCAGGCCGCGCTCCTCCAGGCGATGAACGAGCGCGTCGTTACCATCGACGGCAAGGACTATCCGCTCGGCGACGATTTCATGGTGGTGGCCACGCAAAATCCGATTGAGCAGCAGGGGACCTATCCGCTGCCCGAAGCGCAGCTCGATCGGTTCCTGTTCAAGGTCATCATCGAATATCCGAGCCGTGACGAGGAGCGCGAGATCGTCCGCCGCCACGGCCACCGCTCGGCGATGCCGCGGCTCGAAGATTTCGGGCTCAAGCCGATTGCCGATTCCGCGAGGCTGGCGGCGATGCGCGAAGCGGTGAGCCAGATCCATCTGTCCGATCCGCTGGTCGATTACATCGTCGACGTGATCCGCGCGACGCGCGAGCACTCCGCGCTCGAAGTCGGCGGGTCGACGCGGTCGGCCAACATGCTGGCCGCGGCCGTGCGCGCCTACGCGGTTTTGCAGGGCCGCGACTTCGTCATTCCGGACGACGTCAAGACGCTTGCCTTGCCGACGCTGCGCCATCGTCTCACCATGTCACCGAGCGCCGAGATCGAAGGGCTCACGACGGATCGCATTCTGCGCGAGGTGCTCGACCAGACGCCGGCGCCGCGATGATGCGGCCGACTGCCCGAACGGTGCTGATCTTCGCGGCCGGTATTCCGTTCGCGCTCCTCACCGTCATCTACGACTCGTCCTGGTGGCCGCTGTCGTTCGGCTATGCCGCGCTGGTCGTGCTGATCGCGGCGTCCGACCTGATGCTGGCGCTGCCGCCGCGGCTCCTCGATGTCAAAGTGACAACGCCCGACCACCTTTATATAGCCGAGCGCGGCGCGACCGCGGTGGCACTCGCCGCGCCGCGCTATCGCCGGCCGGTGGCGCTGGAACTGATCGTCGAGCAGCGCGGCGACGTCGATCCGTCGGAAATCGTCCCCGTTACGCTGGCGGCCGGCGCGCCCGCACGTGCGGCCTTGCCGGTGGTGCCGCGGCGTCGCGGCCGTGTCACCATCGATCAGGTCTCGATCCGCTGGCGGGGGCCGCTGTCGCTCATCGAGTTCACCAGGCGCATTCGCGTCGACCGCACCGTCGACGTGCTGCCCAACGTGCGCGGCGTCCACGGAACCGCCCTGCAGTTCTTCGTCCAGGAGGCGATCTACGGCATCAAGACCCAGGTCCAGAAAGGCGAGGGCGCCGAATTCGATGCGCTGCGCGAATACACGCCGGGGCTCGACAGCCGCTTCATCGACTGGAAGCATTCGGCGCGTCACCGCAAGCTGTTGTGCAAGGAGTTTCGGGCCGAGCGCAATCATCAGGTGATCATGGCGTTCGACACCGGATATTTGATGCTGGAGCCGGTCGAAGGCATCACGCGGCTCGATCACGCCATCAATTCGGCCCTGGTGCTCGCCTGGGTGTCGCTCCAGGGGGGCGACCTCGTCGGCACCTACGGCTTCGATGCCATCGTCCGTCAATACATGAACCCGATGCGCGGCGTTGCCGGCTTCATGCGCCTCCAGCGCGCCACCGCCGAACTCGACTATCACCACCAGGAGACCAATTTCACTCTTGGGATTGCCGAGCTCAATGCGCGGCTCAAGCGCCGCGCGCTGGTGATCCTGTTCACCGACTTTGTCGATACGATCACGGCTGAGCTCCTGATCGAAAGCATGCAGCGGATCGCGAACAAGCATCTCGTCATCTTTGTCACGCAGCGCGGTTCGGTTCTCCAGAACGCGGTCGAGGCGATGCCGACCCGCTTCGCCGACGTCGCGCAGGCGGTGATCGCCCAGGATTTCCTGCGAGAGCGCAGCATCGTGTTCGAGCGGCTGGAGCGGCTCGGCATCCATTGCATCGACGTGCCGAGCCGAGGCTTGTCGGTCGCTCTGATCAACCGCTATCTCCTCATCAAACAGCGCGGACTGATCTGATGGCACTCGTCGACGAACCGGACCGACGCTTGTCGGCGGCGCTGAGCCCCGGCAAAGGCGAGATCGTTCTCAAGAGCGCCGAGTTTCGCAAAGGCCGCGAGGAGGGCTGGCGCGAACTCGAAACTCTCACCCGGCGTGTCGAACGCCGCGGGTTCGGCACGCTCTCGCTCGATGAGCTGCAACGCCTGCCGATCCTTTATCGGGCTGCGCTGTCCTCGCTCTCGGTCGCACGCACCATCGCGCTCGACCGCAACCTGCTGCTCTATCTCGAGAACCTCTGCCTGCGCGCGTTCCTCGTGGTGTACGGGCCGCGGTTCGATCCGATTCAGGGCGTGGCCGATTTCTTTCGCCACGATCTGCCGAACGCGGTGCGCGCCGCGCGGTGGCACGCGGCGATCGCCGCGCTCGCACTTTTTGTCGGCATTGCCGCCGGCCTCATGCTGGTGTTGCAGGACGAATCCTGGTTTTCCACGCTGGCGCCGTCGGGTCTTGCGCAGGATCGCGGACCATCGAGCACGCAAGCCGATCTCCGCGACCACGAGATCTTCGCTCCATGGCCGGGCGCGGCAGAATCGTTCGGTCTCATGGCGGCCATTCTTTATAATCACAACAACCTCGTCGGCATCATGACCTTCGGTCTCGGCCTCGCCGCCGGCGTCCCGACTCTCATTCTCACGGCCTATCAAGGGCTGATCATCGGCGCCTTCATTGCGCTTCACTACAATCGCCAGCTCACCGTCGATTTCATCGGTTGGCTTTTCGTCCACGGCACCACCGAACTCGGCGCGTTCGTTCTGTTTGCGGCCGGTGGTCTCCTGATTGCCGAGAAGATGCTGTTCCCGGGACGCTATTCGCGTATCGAAAGCATCGCACTGCACGGCCGGCAGGCGGCGCAGATCGCTGTCGGCGCCGTGATTATGCTGTTCGTTGCCGGATTTCTCGAAGGCGGTGTCCGGCAACTCGTGCAGAGCACGCCGCTGCGGTATGCAATCGGCCTTACCGTCGGCCTGCTGTGGCTTCTCTATTATTCGTACAGCGGACGTGAGGCGCGGCGATGAGCCTCGCCCAGGAACAAGACGTTTCGCGCAACGTCGCCCCCGCTCCCGAAGGCAAAGTGGAACGTCCGTCGGAGCGGCCCTCCGAACGCACCTCGCGCTTCCTCGAAGGCATCGGGCGCACGCGGCGCGAGATCATCACGCCGGAAGGCGTGCCGATTTCCGTCGAACTCGCCGAGATCGGCGAACGCGTCACCGCCTTTCTCCTCGACTTCGTCATACAGAACGGCGCGGTCATCGTGATCTTCTTGTCGATCTTCGCGCTAGGAGCGTTCACGCTTTCAAGCCAGATCGCGCTCGCCATCGCACTGTTCATCTTCTTCCTGATCCGCAATCTCTATTTCGTCTATTTTGAGATCGCCTGGCGCGGCGCGACCCCGGGTAAACGGGCGATGGGGCTGCGGGTCATCGACCGGCACGGCGGACCGCTGATGCCTTCCGCCGTGGTCGCGCGCAATCTCACGCGCGAAGTTGAAATGTTCATTCCCCTCGGCGTTCTGCTGGCGGGGGTGAGGACGGCCGGCGGCGGGATCGATTACCCGCAGCTATCCATCGCGGTGTGGATGCTGTTCTTCGCGGCATTGCCGCTGATCAATCGCGACCGGATGCGCGGCGGCGACATGATCGCCGGAACCATGGTGATCGCACTGCCCAAGCGCGCGCTGTCGAGTGATCTCGTCGAACGCAAGATGGAGTTCACTTTCACCGAGCAGCAGTTGCGCGCCTACGGTGCGTTCGAATTGCAGGTGCTCGAGGAACTGCTGCGCCGCCCCGACAGCGTCGGCAGTCATGGCGTGATGGAAGAGGTCTGCGAGAAAATCTGCCACCGCATCGGCTGGACCGAACCGGTGCCGCGCGAGCGCGTGGTGCTGTTCCTGCGCGACTTCTACACCGCCGAACGCGCCTTCCTCGAGCGCGAACAGCTTTACGGCAAAGCTCGTGCAGACAAGTTCGCGCAGCCGCGGTGACAGACGTAAGCAACGTCGATCCCAAACGACCTGGGATCAGGCGAGGCTGCGGCGATAGTCCGTAGGCGTGACGCCGACGGATCGGCGAAATGCGGTGGTGAACGAACTCGTTTCGGCAAATCCCAACGTCAGGCCGATCTCGGTGACCGATCGCTCCGGCGTTTTCAGCAGTGCCTTCGCGCGATCCATGCGCCGGGCCATGTGATACCGGTGAGGCGGCTCGCCGAACGATTGCTTGAAGGCACGCGCGAAATGAAACGAGCTCAATTGCGCCACGGCGGCAAGATCGCGCAGGGAGATTTCTTCATCGAGGTGCTCTTCGATGTAGTCGGTCACATGCTTTTGTTTCCAGGCCGGCAGCCCACCGCGCGATACGCGCACGGGCGATCCGCCTCGATGCAGTCGGATAAGTTCGTGCGCCAGCACAAGAAGCAGGGCTTCGACGTAGCTCGATGAGGATGGAACGCCGATCTGCGACTTGAGCTTCAGGGCGGTCTCCCAAATTGCGCTGTCGAAGAAAAACAAGCGCGGTTTGATCTCGATTTCCGAAAACCGCAGGTCCGCATCGAGCAGTGGCGCCGCCGGATCGATGTAGAGATAGGTGCAGCGCGAGAGCACCCGCGGCACCTGCCAGCCGTAGAAGCGGCTGCCCGCCGGAACCAGGCTCAGTTTGCGATTGAATTCGCGTTGCCGCGATCTTTGGCCACCCTCCACCATGGTTTCACCGTCCTCGCGTTCGGCCCTCTCGGAAACGATCAGCAAGTGGAACGGCGAAACCACGCCATATTCGAAGGGTTCAAGGCGGGTGATCTCGAGCGAATCCCCCATCACCCCTTTTGACGCCGCAAAGCGTCGCCGCGCGATGTCAGGCGGGGAAATGGTGAGGTAAGGAACAGCGGTAGCAGAGCGGAGGTCGATTCCGTGCATGACCCTCTCCTGGTCAACGAGTTCGTCCTCGGCATGTCCTCCGGCGTTTTCGATTGACGCATACCTGGCGATTTATCTCGTCAGCACAATGACAAAGGCGCTGTGTCGTGCGCGGAAGTGGATCACGTTTTCGCGCGCCGTGTCCGCTGACGCACATTGTGCTGACGCTTGGACGCCTAATAGCGCCGATGATTGCTAAATTCGCGGTCAGACTGACGCAAAGGCGAGCAAAGGCGTAACAGGCCCAGCCTAACGCGCAGGGCAGCAATGTCAGGGCGCGGGCGGTGGAGGCGCGCCTGTCTTGACGGTATTGCCGTCTGCGAGATCGACCATCGGATTGAGCACGACCTTGTCACCTGCCTTGATGCCGTCGCTCACTTCGACCTGGGAGCCGAGATCGCGCGCGACCGTGACTTTTCGAATCCTGGCGACATCGTTATCGACCACCGCCACTTGCAAGCCTTTTTGATTAAAAATCACCGCATTTGCCGGGACGAGCAAAGATGGCGTCTTGCGCGGAATGTCGAGTTCCACCGTGCAGTACACTCCGGGGGTCAAAGCGCCGTCGGGATTGGGGACGTCGATTTCGACGAGTAGGGTGCGGGTGCCCTGTTGCAAAGCATCCGACATGCGCGTGACGGTTCCGGGAAACGCGCGACCGGGCATCTCGGGAACACGCACGACGGCGGGCACGCCAGTCGCAAGCCCGATGGCCTGGTCCTGGGGAACGAACACCTGGACGCGGATGACATTGCTTTGCATCAGCGTGAACATGAACGTGGTCCCGATCTGGACCAGACTGCCGACATCGACGGCGCGCTGCGTGATCACGCCGTCAAACGGCGCCATGATTTGCTGATAGGCGCGCTGCTGCTTGAGAACACGGATCAGGCTCTGTTGCGCGGCAATATTGGCTTCCGCGACGTTGACTGCGGCTTGCTGGGCCTCGAGCGAGAGACGATCGGTGTCGCCTAATTGAACCGTAGCCCACCCCTTCTTCACGAGGGTACCGACGCGATCGTTCGTCACCTGGGCGAGCTTCATGCTTGCCTGATTCTGACGCAGCGTCGCTTCGGTCTGCGTGAGCGTCGCCTCGGCTTGTGAGATCTGGTGATCGAGTTCCGGCGCCGTGAGCTGCGCCAGCACGTCTCCGGCCTTGACGCGATCGCCAATGTCGACGTTGCGCTTTTCGATGTAGCCGTTCGCGCGCGCAAAGATGTTAGCGACGTTGAAGGCGTAGGTCGTGCCCGGCAAATTGACTTTGATAATGTCGCCGCTCGACTGCACTGTGGCGACCTGCACGGTCGGCACGAAGTTGCGGCGTTGCATCGCGTCGGCCGCGACTTGTTGCTCGCGCCCGTGCTCGCGCCATCCCCCATAGGTAAGGCCGCCGGTCAGCAGCACCACTGCGGTGATGCCGAACATCCAGCCGCCGCGGGCATTCCCGGCAGGAACGGGGATGTCCGGCGGCGGTGTCTTGACCGGCGCCGGCTGCTGCTTGCTCGTTTCCAGGGTGATGAATGGCGTAATTTCGTTCATTCGATTTCTCGCTCTGCGAACACACCTTCGGCCGGCTTGCCGTCATTGCCTGACCGCAACATCGCAAACAGATAGGGCACCACGAGAAGCGTCGTCGGCGTCGCAAAAAGCAGGCCACCGATCACCGCGCGTGCCAGCGCCGCGTTCTGCTCCTCGCCGGGGTTGCCGATTGCCATCGGGATCATGCCGACGATCATCGCCGCTGCCGTCATCAGCACCGGCCGAATTCGCGTGTGCCCCGCTTCGAGAGCCGCCTGAAAGGCGGTGCGGCCGGCGAGCTGTTGTTCGCGCGCGAAGGTGACGAGCAGGATCGAGTTCGCCGAGGCGACGCCGACGGCCATGATCGCGCCCATCAGCGACGGCACGTTCAGCGTCGTGCCGGTGATGTAGAGCATCGTCATGATGCCGCAGAAGGTCGCCGGCAGCGCGAGGATGACGACAAAGGGGTCGCCGAAGTTCTGATAGTTCAGCACCATGAGCATGTAGACCAGCACGGCGGCGAACAGCAGTCCGATGCCGAGGTTTCGAAACGAGTTGGTCATGCTTTGAATCTGCCCGACGATCTGGATCGTGTTGCCGGGCTTGAGCTGCTGTTGCAGCTCAGCGATGACCTTCTTGATGTCGTTGGCGCCCCCGCCGAGATCGCGGCCCTGGAGACTAGCGTAGACCTCGTAAACCGGCTGGATGTTGGTTTGGTTCATATTGGTGGGGACACTGTCGCGCTTGAAGGTCGCGACGTTGCCTAGCAATCCGGGGATGATCAGATTGCCCGCGGCAAGGATCGCCGACGATACCGGAGTGTTCGAAAGCTCATTGACCGAATCCAGCTTCGGTTCCGGCGTCTGGACGGCGAGATAGTAGGGAATTCCCGAACTCGGGTCGGTCCAGAAATTGGGGGCGACCTGTTCCGACGAGCTCAGGCTGACATTGAGATTGGTGGCGATGCTGCCCGCGTTGAGCCCAAGCTGCGCGGCGCGCGCACGATCGATGGTGGCATAGAATGCAGGCGCGTCCACCTCCTGCTGAAGATGAGCGTCGGCAATTCCGGGGATTGCGGCGAGGCGCTTCTGCAGCTCCTTGGCAACGCGAAGGTTGTTCAGGCGGTCATAGCCGACCGTGCGCACGTCGATCTGCGCCGGAAGCCCAAAGTTCAGGATTTGCGTCACGATGTCGGCGGCCTGGAAATAGAACACCACCTGGGGAAACGCCTCATGCAAAGCCGGTCGCAGCTTGCGCAGATAGCTCTCGGTTGGCGCGTGGCCTTCCTTTAACGCCACCAGAATGACGCCATCGTTGACGCCGATAGTCGAGCCGTCGGCGAAGGCGAGATTGTAGGCGCGTGCCGGCAAACCGATGTTGTCGACGATTCGTTCGCGCTGGTTTTCAGGGATGATCTCGCGAATCTTGTCCTCGACGGCCTGAAAGACTTGCTCGGTAGCCTCGATGCGCGTTCCGGCCGGGGCGCGGACGTGGAGCTGAATTTGACCGCCGTCGATGATCGGAAAGAAATCGCGGCCGACCATCATGAACATGACGCCGCCGAGCGCGAACACCAGGACGGACGCGATCGGCACGATGAAGCGCCGCCGCAGAAGGACGACGAGAAACCCCGAATAGCTGGTGCGCATCCGCTCGAAGGCGCGTTCGAACGCCTGGCCGATGCGGCCGAACACGGTCCGCGGCGCGCCGCCATGATGCTGCTCGCCCTTGAGCAAAAGGCCGATCGTGATCGGGGTCAACGTGCGCGACAGGCCGTAGGAGGCCAGCATCGCAAACACGACGGCGAGGCCGAGCGGCGTGAAGAGATATTTGGCGGGACCGTCGAGGAAGACCACCGACGTGAACACGCAGCTGATGGCAAGCGTCGAGACCAGCGTCGGAATCGCAATTCCGGCCGCGCCGTGGAGCGTCGCGGCGGGGAGCGGCATGCGCTCCTCTGTCAGCAGCCGATGGGTGTTCTCGATGGTGACCGTGGAGTTGTCCACCAAAATGCCGACCGCGAGCGCAAGCCCGCCAAGCGTCATGGTGTTGAGCGTGTGGCCCAAGAGAAAGAGAGCGACGAGCGACGACAGAATTGCCAACGGAATCGAAATCATCACCACGAGCGTCGATCGCCATGACGTGAGGAACAGCAAGATCATCAGCGCCGTGAGCCCGGCCGCGATGGCGCCTTCCCGCAATACGCCATCGATCGCTTCGGTCACGAATACCGATTGGTCGAAGATTTCACCGATCGTAAGGCCGGCGGGGGCAGCAGCGCGCAGCGTCTTCAGCGCCGCGCGCACGCCGTTGACGACGTTGAGCGTCGACGCATTGCCGTTCTTGATGATGCTGAGCAGCACCGAGCGCCGGCCATTCTCCCGCACGATGTTCTGTTGGACCAGCCAGCCGTCGTGAACCTGCCCGATGTCCTTCACGAAGATGGTCGCGCCGTTCGCGACCTTGATCGGGATATTGTTGAGGTCGCCGATCGTCGGCGGGGTTGCATTCGTCCGCACGGTGTACTGGGTGTCACCCATCTTGGCGGTCCCTGACGGGAGCGTTAGGTTTTGGGCGTTGACAGCATTCACGACGTCCGATGGCGTGAGGCCACGTGACGCGAGCTTGGCGGGATCGATGTCGACCATGATCTGGCGGTACTTGCCGCCAGCCGGCGTCGGCAGGGTGACGCCCGGTACCGGCGCAAGCTGCTGGCGGACGCGGTAGATGCCGTAATCGTAGAGCTGCTGCTCGCTGAGATTGTCCGAACTCAGGCTGAGCTGCAGCACCGGCACGCTCGACGCGTTGAACTGGACGACGATCGGCGGCTGGATGCCGGCCGGCATCAGCGCACGGATGGCATTGGTCGCGGCGACGATCTGCGCGATGGCGAGGTCAAGATTGACGTCCGGCTGAAAGTAGATCTTCTGGACGGACAGCCCGTTCAACGTCTGGGCTTCCATGTTCTTGATGCCGTTGACGTTGGCGCTGATCGAATACTGGCTGTAAGTGGTGACGCGCTGCTCCATCTCCGGCGTGCTCAGCCCAGTGTAGTACCAGATCACCGTGACGACCGGGATGTTGATCTCCGGAAAGATGTCCGCCGGCATGGAGCGAAACGCGATCACGCCCAGGAACACGATCAGTGCTGCCAGCACGTAGAACGTGTGGGGAAAGCGCAGCGCAAATCGGACTATGCCCATCTCTCGGCTCCGGCCGGCGGCGTCGCGGTCCAGGCAGGGGCCGCGGTCACCACGACATCAGCCGTGATTTGGCGATCGGTTTACGGGCCGCTTTACTTGGATTGCTGCCGCTGGCTCCTTCTTGCTGCGATGCGGTATTTTCCGCAGGCTCCGCACTAACGAGCCGTCAGCAGCCAGCCGCCGCTGCTAATGCCGCGCCGGTGGGATTGGTAAGAATTGTCGGAGCGGGAGCCGCGATGCCTCCTGAGCAGGCCAGCGGACGCGCGGGCAGTGGCGTTGATAGCGGCGCGACGGAGGCGGGCGGTGGCGCGACCGGAGTGATCGCGATGGGGCCAGGGCTGCCGGCCGGCGTGGCCACCGGCACGGTCGGACTGATGCCGGCTAAGCTGAGATCGGTGGCGCCGAGGGGAATGCTCGCTCCGCCCAGGGACGTAATGCCTGAGGAGGTCACAGCCGCCGACCCCGGAACTGACGAGAGCCCGACGGCGCACGGCGAAATGCTCGACAACGGATCGACATTTGATGTCGGAACCGAGGGTGGCGTGTCGGCGCAGCTTCCGATGGTTGGATCGGTCGTCGAGGGGCTGAGCCCACCGACGTAAAGCGAACTTGCACCCAGCGGGACCGCACTGCCTCCGACTGGCACAGCCGTGGCGATGGTCCCCAACTGCGACGAGGTACCTGTGTCCGGAATTGGAGGTGCATCGGCTGTTTGCGCCGCGGCAAAGTTGACGCCGGCCAGCAGCGCCACCGTGAGAAGGACGCACGCTGCCTTGAGGGGACTATGTATAAGAACCGCCGCCAGTTGCAGCATCGTTTGTCGCCTGAACGCAGTATCAACCAAATATTCAGGCGCGCCCGGCGCTGCTTTCAACCAATTGCTCCGAATTGCTCCGGATTGCCGCGACGCGAGGGTACGGCGGTCCGGCTATGTGTCGTCCGTTCCATCTTGCGTGACCGTTCGAGATGACATTCCTCGATAGTCGACAGAAGAGCGCCGGCAATGTCGTGCCGCCGACT
Organism: uncultured Alphaproteobacteria bacterium; assembly: GCA_963787675.1. Lineage (GTDB taxonomy): Bacteria > Pseudomonadota > Alphaproteobacteria > Rhizobiales > Xanthobacteraceae > JAJPKK01. The sequence goes on from CAWBDV010000007.1 coordinate 1,093,033, forward strand.
CTCCGATACGCGTCAAAGTTGGCGTCAAATGAATTGCGAAGACTATTTCGTTCCTACTCGAAGACCGCCGCGATCTGATCGGTGTCGACGCCTTCCTTAGCGACGCGCAGATCATGATAGGCAACCACCGCTAGGACGGCGGAGAAGGCACTGACGATTGCGGTCCAGATCAGATTGATGATCAGGCCCACCGCCGTACCCGCCGTATATGACATTCCCGCAATGACCCCCGCGCCGATCATTTGGAAAAGGCCGACGAGCAGCAACATTCCGAAAACCTTCCAACGGTAGCCCTTGGTGAGTTCCCGGCTTCGACCCATGCTGGTGATTGGGCCGGCTCTCTCGACCACGCAGACCGGCACCGCGACGTACCACATGACGAATAACATGATGCCGGGAAACACCAGCAGTATGGCCGCGAGCCCGACGCCCAGGGCAGCAAGGATCACCAGGCCAATGACGGGCAAGAATTGGCGCAGGCCGACCTGAATGGACTTGACGATATCGACCGGCCGCCCGCGCATGTCCTCGAACGCGCCGTAAACAATGCTCGCCTGGGCCACCGCGCCTAGCAACGCCGACAGCAAAAGACCGAGTATGAACAGGGCAATAATGTAGCCAGAGTCGGTGTCGAGCTGGTTCTGATAGAAGGTGGCGAAAACGGTCGGCAAGCTCGTCACCAATGTCACGGCGCAAAACACCACGAAATTGCGCGTCATGACTGAGAACGCATCGTTGATGGTGCGACCGACGCGAAAATCGCGTTCAGCGAAGCGACTGGCAGGCAACGAAGTGTCCGTCACGATGTCCCTCCTCAAGGGCCGACTCTGTGTTCAGCCGCACTCTAGCTTCGGCCGCACATTGCCGCGATTTCTCGGCTTTGACTACCTGGGCTGCCGGTCGATTCTTGTTCGAAAAAGTAGCAGGCCGCTTAACACGGCCTGCTACTCTAATGGTCGGCAGTTTTATTCGAACACCGCGGCAAGACGGTCCGTGGCGACGCCTTCCTTGGCAACGCGCAGGTCGTGATAGGTGATGAGGACGAGTACTGCGGAGAAGGCACCGAGAATTGCCGTGACCATCAGCTGGGCAGCGAGCCCCGCGAACGAACCTCCGGCCGTCACCCCAAGAACGACGCCACCGGCGATGGCGTTGGCAAAGAACATCAGCACGAGGATGCCGAAGATCTTCCAGCGATGTCCCTTGGTGAGATCGAGGCTTCGCCCCATGCTCTTGAACGGCCCAATCCGCTCGATAACGCAAGCCGGTGTCGCGACATAGTACGCCGTCACGACAATGATTCCGGGAACGATGAGCGCGATGATGCCGATCATATAAAGCAGCCCGACACTCAGGGCGAGCACAAGGAGGGGCAACAGTCGTCCCAACCCGATCCCCACCGATGTGAAGATGCGGACCGGCCGGCCGCGCAGATCCTCGAAGGCGCCGTGCGCCAGAACAGCCTGGCTCAGCAACGCAAGGACGTAACCGATCGCCATGCCGAGGAATTGCCTTCCCGCATCCGCGCCGCCTTCTAGCGCGCTGCGCGAGAGATAGAGGGCCGGCAAGCCGGTGATTGCGGTCAGCGTGCAGAACGGTAGAAAATTACGCACGGTTAACGCGAACGCGCGATTGAAGACGTTCCCAACGCGAAAATCGCTTTCCTGAAAGCGGGGAACTGGGGCGAGGGGTAATGAAATGTCGGTCATGATCTGCGTCCCTGTGACCTGGATTTGCCCCATTAGTCACGTGGAGTCGCTGGATGGTTCATGTGATTCGATGCACCGCAAAAATCGACCTCTCATCGCCTTCGGGACAATCTTGCGTCAAACTGCCTCAGAGCGTTGTTCGACCTGGGTCGATACGTTCTGTCGGGGACCAATCGTTCATCCATTCATATGCAAAGTGACTGCCGGAGCCCGATCAGCATGAGTGCCGCTGTCCGCCGGTATCTCCGGTCTGTTGTTCGGGAAACCGACCCGTTCGATCTGGCGTTTGCCGGATTGCTGGCGCTGCTGGTGATACTGGTCGGCCTGACGGTTCGGGAGTACGCCGTCTCGAACGACGAGGGCTTGCAGCAGCAGTACGGCGAACTGATCGTCGCCTACTACAGGAGCGGGTTCACCGACCGCTCGGTATTCAACTTCGGCAATCTCTATCTTTACGGCGGCCTGTTCGACATCATCGCCGTGTTCTTCACGCACCTGTTGCCTTTCAACGTCTACGACATCCGTCACCTGCTCAGCGCGCTTGCAGGCGTCGGCGGCGTGGTGGCGGTATGGGGTACGGCCCGCATGATTGCCGGGCCGCGCGCCGGCTTTTTCGCCGCTCTTGCGCTCGCGACATGCGGGGTCTGGTACGGCGGCATGTTCAATCACACAAAGGACGTTCCCTTTGCCGCGGCCGTGATGGGTGCGACCTTTTTCCTGCTGCGCGCGACGCACGACCTGCCGAAGCCGCGGTGGCGCGACATCCTTTGGTTCGGATTCCTGCTCGGCTGCGCGCTGGGACTGCGCGTGATCGGCCTGTTGATGATCGGCTTCGTCGCGGTGGCAATCGTGCTGCAGACCCGGGCCGATCGAACCGACTGGCGCCAGTTTTTGCGGGCGGGAACACAGTCCGCGGTGCGCTTCGTTCCGGCGTTCGCCCTGGCTTACGTCATTATGGTCGCCTCGTGGCCATGGGCATCGCTCGATCTTCTAAATCCCCTTCGCGCGGTCTTCGCATTTGCGCACTTTCACTATCCGATCCGCACCCTCCTCGCCGGCCAGGTCTATTTGATGGATGAGGTGCCGCGCTGGTACGAGCCGGAATACATCGCCATCAAGCTGCCGCTTGTCATGCTCGCGAGCGCTTGCATCGCAGCCCTTGCAACAGGATGGGCGGCGGTCACCCGCGCCGGCAATCCGCTCGGTCGTAGGAGCAGGCAGGACATCGCGATTTTGCTGTTCGCCGTAGTATTCCCGCTGGCCTGCCAGATCATCGGGAACGGGCCGTCGTTCACCGGCATGCGCCACTACCTTTTCGTCGTGCCGCCGATCGCGGCGTTGGCCGGAATAGGGATTCATCTCGGCCTGTCATTTCTGGACCGGCAGGGGCGCTGGGCAGCCGCCTGTGCGATTGCGGTCATTGCCGCGGCCTTCGTCGCTGATGTTGTGACGCTCGTGCGGCTGCATCCTTACGAATATCTGTTCTTCAATTCGATGGTAGGCGGGCTTGAGGGTGCATCGCGGCGCTATGAGACCGACTACTGGGTCAACGTTATGCCCGCGGCGGTCAAGGAACTTGAGCACTTCATTGATTCGACGGATATCCGCACCGACCCGACGCATCGGACCCCGTACTTGGTCGCGGTATGCGGGGAGCGCGTGTCATTCGAGAATGAAGCCGAGCCTCGCCTTAAATTCACGGCAGATTGGAATCAGGCCGACTTCTTCATCGCGCCGACACACATGGACTGCGATCGCGTGCTTCGCGGCAAGGTCGTGGGCGTGATCGAGCGGGTCGGCGTTCCGATCGGCGTGGTGAAGGATCTGCGCGGTGTCAGCCCGCAGGCGCGCTGGGCGCCGGTTGCGGTCGCGTATGGGACCGCCGACAGACCCTTCTCTCACGCGGCGCCTGGCGGCGGCTAAATGAAATGGCCGGGACGAGCCCGGCCACAATCCTTCGCAGAGATCAGGATGATCTGCCGTGCGCTACTTCGTTGCGGCAGCAAACATCTCTGCCACGTAGTCCCAGTTCACCAGATGGTCCATGAAGGCCTTGAGGTAATCGGGACGGCGGTTGCGATAGTCGATGTAGTAGGAATGTTCCCACACGTCGCAGCCGAGGATCGGCTTTGCGCCATGCACGAGCGGATTCTCGCCGTTCGCCGTCTTCATCACGACGATCTTGCCGTCCTTGACGGCGAGCCAGGACCAGCCTGAACCGAACTGGGTGACGCCGGCCTGAATGAAGTCTTCCTTCATTTTGGCGATCGAGCCGAGGTCGGCGACGATTTTCTTTTCAAGAGCGCCGGGGATCTTGTCGCCGCCACCGCCGGCCTTCATCCATTTCCAGAATTGGATGTGGTTGTAATGCTGGCCCGCATTATTGAAGAGGCCGGCGTTCTTCCCGAACGAGCCCTTGACGACCTCCTCCAGCGGCTTGTTCTCCCATTCGGTGCCCTTAAGCAGATTGTTGCCGTTGTTCACGTAGGCGAGGTGATGCTTGTCGTGATGGAATTCGAGTGTTTCCTTGGACATATGCGGCACGAGCGCATCGTAGGAATAGGGCAGGTCGGGCAGGGAAAACGACATCGGGGGGTCCTCCTCGAACGGGGCAAAGCGACTTACCGCCCAGCCTGAAACGGGCAGTGCCACCTAGTTAGGACGTGGGGAGCGCAGCGGCAACCAAGTATTCCAACCAAGTATTCCAACCAAGTGTTCTCGCCAAGTGTTCTCGGAATGGCGTTCAGGCGGCGGTGCCTTCCGCCCTCCCAACCGCCGAAGGTGCACGGTGTTCCACAGGCAACGCTTATGCCGCGGCAATAACGCTGGCGGAATGACTTGATTCCCAATATGTTCGCGGTGGTTGCGGCAGTTGGGTAGGGCCTCGATCTGGAGCGGCCCCCAACGATTTATGACGGGCCCCCAGGGGCGGGCGACACGGCATGTTCTACCTCCTCGTGATCCTCGGTGTCTTATCGATGGCAATGGGGGTGTTCGTTGTCGGCTTCGGCGTTCCCGTGCGCGAAACTTCTTTTGGGGCAGGGCTGCTTGTTGCCGGCACGGTCGCGATTACCGCCGGGTTCATTCTCGTGGGATTGGCAGCGACGGTCGCCGAGTTGAGGCGCGTCGCGCAGGCCCTCAAGCAGCGTGCGCCGAACGTTCCGCGCCCGCTGCGCCCCGTTGAGCGTAGCCCGGCTGATCGCAATCCGGCTGAGCGCAAGGAGGGGATGGAGCGGCGACCGGGTCCGCCGCGCGGCGCTCAAATGCCGCCGCCGGGTCCCGATCTCCCACCGCTGTCGGCCAATCTCGCGCCGTCCGCACCACCGCCCCAGCACTCGAAACCTGTCGTTCCGGATTTGTCCGCCGCGCCGCCGCTCGAGCCACGCAAGCCTGGGCCTGACTGGCTGCGTCGCGCTATCGCCGAAATCGAATCCACGCCCGAGAGCACGCGGGGCGCGGCGGCCGCGCCGGAACACGTGCGGGAGGATCAGCACGACGCTTGGCCGCGGCCCTCGGCACCTCCGCCATCATCTCCCGCTGCGGCCGAGCATCCCGAGCCCCAGCCCCGCGGCGGGCCGCCGCCGGTGCAAAATATCTTCGACAAGGTCTGGCCGAACGATCGCCGCCGGGACAGCGCGCCGGAAAAACGCGCCGAACCGTCGCTTGATCAGCCGTTGCGCCCGCCGGAGCCGCGGTCGCCTGCGCCTCCGCCGCCATCGCGCGCGGGCGAGCTGCGATCGGCGCCGAGCGCGCCGTCCCGCTCCGAGCCCCGGCCTACGATCCTGAAGTCGGGCGTGATCGACGAAATGGCCTACACACTCTTCACCGATGGCTCGATCGAAGCGCAGATGCCGGACGGCACCATGCGCTTTGCGTCAATCGAAGAGTTGCGCGCGCACCTCGAAAACCACGACGGCTGATCCGCCTGCCGCTGGTGTCGGTTTTATCCCCCGAACTTCTTCATCCCTTGAACTTTTTGGCGAGTGCGTCGGCGCCGCGGCCGAGGAGGCCGACGTCGGAGCCGACGGCGACGAAGGTGTAGCCCCAGCCGATGTAGCGGCGCGCCTCCTCCTCGTTGCCGGTGAGGATGCCAGCGGGCTTGCCGACCGCATTGAGGCGGCGCACCGCGTCTTCAAGCGCCTTCTGCACCTGCGGGTGGGCCGGATTCCCCACATGGCCGAGCGATGCCGAAAGGTCGGAGGGGCCGATGAAGACGCCATCGACGCCGTCGACGGTCGCAATTGACTCCAGCTTTTCGAGCGCGGGACCGGTCTCGACCTGGACCAGCAGGCAGATCTCCGAATCCGCCTTCTTGAGATAGTCGGTGACCCGGCCATAACGGCTCGCGCGCGCCGAGGCGGCAACGCCGCGCACCCCGCGTGGCGGATATCGTACCGCCGCGACCGCGCTCTTCGCTTCCTCCGCATTCTGCACGTAGGGCACGAGCAGCGCCGGCGAACCGATGTCGAGGCAGCGCTTGATCAGCACCGTGTCGTTCCAGGCCGGCCGCACGATCGGGGTCGCGGTGCCGCCCTCCACCGCCTGCAACTGCGCCAGCAGGTCGGGGATGTCGTTCGGCGAGTGCTCACTGTCGAGCAGCAGCCAGTCGAATCCCGAGTCGCGTACGATGTCCGCCGCGATATTGCTGCACAGGCTGCACCACAGGCCGATCTGGAGCTTGCCGGCAGCGATCGCATGCTTGAAGGCGTTGCGGGGGAGATCCATGGGTGCTCACCTCTATACGAACTGAACCGCGATCCCGCCGAGGGCGCCGAAATCGCCATGCAACGTGTCGCCCTTCTTGGCGAACACGACGCGGGTGAAAGAGCCCGCCAGTACGATATGTCCCGGTTGCAGCGTCACGCCGTGGACGCCGAGCTTGTTGGCGAGCCAGGCGACGCCAAGCGCCGGATGGCCGAGCACGCCGGCTGCGACACCGGTCTCCTCGATCTCGGAGTTGCGATACATGATGCCGCCGACCCACCGCAGGTCGACCTCCAGGGGGCCGACCGGCCGACCGCCCACAACGATTCCCGCCGCCGCACCATTGTCGGCGACGGTGTCCGTGATCTTGCGTGGGTCCTGGATGCGGGCGTCGACGATTTCGAGCGCCGGGACCACGTATTCGGTGGCCCTCAGCACGTCGGTGAGGCCGACGCCCGGGCCCTTGAGCGGCTTGCCCATCACGAATGCAAGCTCGACCTCGACGCGAGGCAGGCAGAAATTCTCATGCGGCACCTTGGCGCCGTCGGCAATCATCATCGAATCGAGCAGATGACCGTAGTCGGGTTCGTCGATCTGAGATGAACGCTGCATCGCCTTCGAGGTAAGACCGACCTTGTGACCGATCAGTCGCGCGCCGGCGGCGATCTTGCGTTTCGCGACCTCGGTCGAGATCGCGTAGGAGTCCTCGATCGTGATATCGGGAAACGTCTTGGAGAGCTGAACAGCCTGTTTGCGCTCCCTCTCAGCAGTCATCAATATCTCGACGGCCTTGATGCGATCGGCTTCCGCAAGCATGGCTCCTCCCTCCGTCATTCGGAGCCCACTGTCTATTGCAGCGCTCTACAAATGACAACGAATTGCAGTCGTCAGTGTTGATGAGACGACGCCTCGCGTGACAGCTTCGGCAGTCGCTCGATTTGATCACCGACGTCTCGGCGTGCGAGGCGGAGCTCGTAGAGCGTCTGCAGGTTTAGCCAGAATTCCGGACTGGTGCCAAACCAATGGCCCAAACGCAACGCCGTATCCGCGGTGATGCTACGCTGCCCATTGATGATCGCTGTCACCCGATTCACCGGAACATCAATCTGTCGAGCGAGTTCGGCCGCCGTGATTCCGAGCTCTTTCAATTCTTCGGCGAGATGGACTCCCGGGTGGATCGGATTACGGGCCATCAACACTCTCCTAATGATAATCGACAATCTCGACGTTCGTCGGACCCGGCGAGTTTTGCGGCCACGCAAAGCAAATCCGCCATTGATCGTTGATGCGGATGCTATATTGGCCTTGTCGATCGCCTCGCAGCGCCTCAAAGCGGTTGCCGGGAAGAGCAGCGAGGTCTGCCAAGCTCGTTGCTGCCTCCAGGCGGTCGAGACGAATCTCGGCCTGCCTAGCAAAGCCGGAAAACTCGCGGACACGCTCGCCGTTCGCGAAACGCTCGGTCTTGCGATCCCGATAGCTGACGATCATCGGTAATCGCCACTACCATGAAATTACGTATTACGTAAAGCATAAATCTCAAGAGATCGGCCTCTGAGCGTTTTAATTACACCGCCGGCGCGGCGACGCCGAGCGATGCGGCGATGTCCTGCAATTGCTTCCACAGCGCGGCGGGCAGCAGGATGCCGTCACGGCGGCGATCGGCGGCACGCCGCGCGCCACGCTCGCCTGGCATCAACGCCTCGGTAAAGCCCTCCTGCAACGGCTGGCTGCGGATCATTGCAGTTAGGGCGCCGATATCGCGGCGATAATCGGCGAGAGGACGGAAGCTCGCGATGTTGAGCACGATCAGCATTGCGTTCTGCGAGTGACGTTTGGGCGTTTCCGGCGTCGCATACATGGTGAGAACCGGCGATGCCGCGAGAATGCCGGTCAGGCACTCGAACATGAACGAGAGGCCCGAGCCCTTGGGCCCGCCGAGCGGCAAAATCACCTTGGCCTTCTTCGGATCGGTGGTGACGCGACCCTCGCTGTCGAGGGCCCAGCCCGGCTCGAGCGCTTCGCCAGCCGCAATGGCTTGCTGCAGACGGCCGTTGGAGATCACGCTGGTCGCAAGATCGAGCAACAGTGGATCGCCACCGTCGCCGCTTGGCACCGCAATCGAAATCGGGCTGGTGCCGAGATGGGCCGTGCGGGTGCCGTGATAGGCCATGAAGGGCGGTCCGCCGTTGATCATGATGCCGGCGCAACCCTGCTCGGCGACCCATTGCGGGTAGCGCCCGATGGCGCCGGTGTGGGTCGTCTCGCGCACCAGCGCGATCGCAATTGCATTTTCGCGGGCGATGTCCACCGCGCGGCGGGCTGCCTGCATCATCGCCACGGGGCCGGCCGCACGAGCGCAGTCGAGGATGAACGCACTCGGTCCCAGCGCGCGAACGTTCGGAACCGCCGTGGGATCGAGTTCGCCGCGGTCGATGAAATCGAGATAGCTCGGCAGCCGCACGGCGCCATGACCATCGACGCCGCGAGTGTTCGCCCAGGTCAGCACTTCGGCGACCGTCGCGGCATCCGCGGCGCTCATGCCCTTGGCGGCAAGGATTGCGGCAAGTAGCCGCGCGAGTTCGTCGGGTGGGACACGAATGTCGGCCATGGAGCTGATCTCGTCGAGGTTTCGCGGCCGAGCCTTAATGGCGTGATCGGGAGATGTCCAACCCCATGCGACCCGGCGCATTCCCCCCGGCGGGTGATTGCAGTACATTCGCGCGCCATGCAAAGGAACGGGTATGAACGTCATTGAAAAGCCCCACGCCGTCGCGCGCGCGAACGATCTCGACCGCTTCCGTCTGCGCCGCTTCATCGAGGAACTTGGACCCGATGAGATCGAGCAGCGGGACGCGCCGGTCGATCTCGCCGATGTCGCCAAGATCCTCGACGGCAATTCGCGGGCGGTGCATTTCGCAGCCGTCGGACCGGAGCGGCAGGAACTGATCGGCAATGTGGTGTCGAGCCGCAGCCGCATCGCGCGCGCATTCGGTGTGGCGCCGGCGCAGCTTGCTGCGGAGATCGCGCGGCGGCTCGCCAACAAGCAGGACATCATGGAGGTCACGCGCGCCGAGGCGCCGGTGCAGCAGGTCGTCTTGACCGGCGCCGACGCCGATCTCACGGCGCTTCCTGTTCACCTGCAGCACGGTCTCGACGGCGGCCCCTACATCTCGGCATCGATCGATTATACGCGCGACCCCAAGACCGGCTGGACCAATGTCGGCATCCGTCGGCTGATGCTGCGCGGGCGCCAGGAAACAGGCGTCGACCTTGTCTCGCCGAGCGACCTGCGCGCGCTCTATGAAGCAAGCGCGGCTGAGGGCAAACCCTTGCCGGTGAGCTTCGTCATCGGCGCGCATCCGACCGATTTCATCGCCGCGATGATGCGGATGCCGGTCGACGAGCTCGGTATCGTCGCGTCGTTGCGCGACGAGCCGCTGTCCGTCGTCAAGTGCGTGACCAATGACATTCGCGTGCCGGCCGACGCCGAGATGGTGCTGGAGGGCTATTTCGATGCGCGCGGCCACGTCGAATCCGAAGGACCGTACGGCGAGTTCCTCGGCTATTACGGTGCGGTCAAGAAGAACCCGGTGTTCCACCTCACCGCCATCACGCGCCGGCGCGATGCGCTGTTCCAGACGGCGACGATCGGCGGTCGCGCCATGGCGCGGACCGACACGGCAGTGCTCACGTCGGTACGCACCGAAGTCATCATCTGGCGGGCGCTCGAGGTCGCCGTGCGTGAGCCGGTCGCGGTACACGCGACGGCGTCGAGCGGCGGCAATTTCAACGTGCGGGTGGCGTTGCGCCAGCGCGTGCCCGGCGAGGCGCGCAACGCTATCACCGCCTGCATGAGCGCGCTCGTCAACGTCAAGAACGTGTTCGTGGTCGATCCCGATATCGACATCACCTCGGATGAGCAGATGGACTGGGCAATGGCGACGCGCTTTCAGCCCGACCGCGATCTGATTGTGGTGCCCGGGATGCGCACGCTACCGCTTGATCCATCGATCATCTCGGGCCGGGTCGGCGCGAAGGCGGGTTTCGATCTCACCTGGCCGTTCGGCACGGGCAATCGGCTTGAAACCAAAGTGCCGGAGCCGCCGCGGTTTGAAGGCAAGCGCTTTGCTTCGGTCGAAGCCGCGCTCGCTGACGGGCCGAAATTTTTCGAAGAGCTGATGACGGCGCTGGCGAGCCGTGACGGCCGCGAGATCGTGCGCGATCTCGACGTGCTGCGCCAACGGGGCGGGCTCGATCGTGACGGCGAGGGACGCTATGTGGCCAAATAATCAAACATCCGCACCGCGCGCTTCGCGCGCGATCCTGGCGATGGCGCTCGGCCTTGCTGTAATGCCGGCGGCAGCCGCGCAGGAAGCGGCCGTCCATATCGGAATGGCGCGCTCGGTGTCGAACGGGGCCGAACTGATTGCAATCGACAAGGGCTACTTCAAGGAAGTCGGCATCAAGGTCGAGATCGAGGACATCGATACTTCGGCGAACACCATTGCGCTCCTTGCGACCGACCGTCTGCAGGTCATCGCCGGGGGCATCTCGGCGGGCTATTTCAACGCGCTCGAGAAGAACTTGCCGATCGCCATCATCGCCGACCGGGTCTCGACTCCGATCGGGCATAATCTGATGCTGCGCCCTGATCTGGCCGGCAAGATCACGAGCCTCGCTCAGCTCAAGGGCAAGGTGATCGCGAGCAACGGCGCCGGCTCGGTCTCGACCTACGAGGTCGGCAAGATGCTGGAAACCGCCGGTGTCGCGATTGCCGATACCGACGTGAAGATCTTTCCGTTCACCCAGATGCCGATCGCCTTCGCCAACAAGGCGATTGATGCCGGTATCGCGATTCCGCCTTTCGTTTATGAATTCCTGGAACAAAAGATCGCGGTGAACTTCGCGTCGGTTGACGAGCTGGTCAAACCGACGCCCATGACCATCGCCGTGATCATGATCAACACCGATTGGGCGAAGCGAAATCCCGAGGTGGTGCGCAACTACTACACGGCGTATCTGCGCGGCGTGCGCGACTACTGCAACGCCTATCACGGCGCCGCCCCGATCAAAGAGGAGATCGCGGCCGCCTTGATCCGTCACGGCTCGGAACGTCGGCAGGAAATTCTCTACAAGTATCCGTGGCCGGCGCGCAGTCCCAACGGACGGATCAACATGGCGAGCATGCTCGACATGCAGGACTGGTACATCAAGAACGGGTATTCGCGGGCAAAACTCCCGCCCGAGCGCCTCGTCGATGGAAGCTACGCGGATTACGCCGTACAGAAGCTTGGGCCGTTCGTTCTCGCCAACAAGGATTCCAAGCTCGAAGGCTGCCGCTGAGCGAAGTGCCAACCTTTGTGGCATCCATTCGGCGGCGGCGGCACGATCGGGACAGCTGGTTCGGAAAACGGCACGATCGTATCAGACGATGAGCACGATTTCGGCGGACGCATCACGCTTGAGATCGAGGCCAGGAGCGCACCGTTTGCAATCACCTGCGGCATTTACGGGTGGATGGTGCATACCCGCTATTTCAGCACCGAGAACGATGCAAGCCGCGACTTCAACGATATGAAAGTCGAGTTAGACGCAATCATTCGATCCATTCCGATGAACGACGATCCCGAAGGCGATCGTAAGATGGGAGATATCTGCGAAAGAATAGCGGATTTTGTAGATCGTTTTCCGTGACGACCTCGTGCCCGGCGACGTACGCGATTTTGATCCCTGATAGACCTGTTCCCCTCTAACATAGCGCCGCGACGATCGACCAAGATCGTGCGTCAAGGGAGGACAGTCATGCAGATTTCGCGACGCGAGTTGATGGGGGCCGGCGCAACAATCGCGGCAGTAGCGTTTGCTCCAAAGGTGACGCTGGGTGGCTGGGAGCCGAGCGCGGCTTACCCCGATCCTGCAGTCAAGATTCTTGATCCAAGCTTCACCAGATATCGTGTCTTCAACGCCAGCGTTGAACGGCTTGCGACCGGCATGCGCTGGAGTGAGGGGCCGGTATGGTTCGGCGACGCGCGCTGCGTGTTGTGGAGCGACATTCCTAACAATCGCATCATGCGGTGGGACGAGGGAACCGGCCGCGTCTCCGTCTATCGTCAGCCGTCGAACTATTCCAACGGCAATACGCGGGATCGCCAGGGTCGGCTTGTCACCTGCGAGCACGACGCGCGCCGTATTACCCGCACCGAATATGACGGCACTGTCACGGTGCTCATCGATAAGTTCGAGGGTAAACCGCTCAACTCGCCGAACGATATTGTCGTGAAATCCGACGGCTCGATCTGGTTTACCGATCCGCCCTTCGGTGTCCTGGGCAACTACGAAGGCCATGTAGCGCAACCGGAGTTGCCCACGAATGTATATCGGCTGGACCCGCAGAGCGGCCGCGCCACCGTCGTGGTCGGCGACATCAGACCGAATGGGCTCTGCTTCACGCCCGACGAAAAGAAAATGTACATCGTTGACGCCAGCGGTACGCCCCGTCTCATCCGCGTCTACGACGTGGTGGGCGACGGAACGAGGCTTGCAAATCCCAAAGCGTTCGTGACCTGCGAGATGAACGAGGCGCCCGACGGTTTCCGCTGTGACACCGATGGCAATCTGTGGTGCGGTTGGGGCACCGGCGCCGGCCTCGATGGTGTCATGGTCTTCAACCCCGACGGCAAGCGGATCGGCTCGATCTCGCTTCCGGAGCGCGCGGCGAACCTGTGCTTTGGCGGCGTCAAGCGCAACCGGCTGTTCATGTCCGCAAGCCATTCGCTCTACTCCCTCTACGTCGGCGCACAGGGCGCGATCGGCGGCTGAAGCGCAGGGCTGGGCTTTCGCTCGAACCTCTCCCGCGTGCGGGAGAGGTTGAGGACGGCATCTTCGGACTGGCAGCATCTTCCGACAGAAAGAAACGGGGGTTGCGAGGGGCGCAAATCTGTGCGACATACGCTATATCCTTTTGGATATAGCGTATGTCGTCCCACGTACCCGACCTGTTGACGAGCATTTTTTCGACCGGCCAGCGGCCGGGCTTCGCCGCGTTTTCGGCCGGCCCCGTGCCGATGAAGGCCCGCGGTGAGCCGGTGTTGCCGTTCGACGACATTCCGCCCCGCCGGCGCACGGCGATCTGGGACATGCATGCGAGCGTGCATTGCTCGATCATCGGCACCTGCCTCACGGTGCGGGAACTGCGCCGTCTCCTGATCAAGCTTAGCGTGGCAGGTGCCGAGACTGCCGACGATCACGACCTACATAAGCAGGCGGTATCGCTCGCCGGCCGCCCGCAAAATGGTGCCCGACTGCTGCAGAAGGCGCTCGACCGCCGTCACGAATCGGTCATCCGGCAATGCGGTAAGCTGCGAGACGAAGAAGCCCTGCTGCGGTTCTGGGAGGAAGCCGTCAAGCAGGGTGACATCCCAGGCACCTATTGGGCAGTGCTGAGCCACCCGGCCGCGACCGACAAGATCATGCGGCGCGCGTTCGGCGATGTGCACATGCTGTCCCACATGGTTGGTGCCGCGAATCGTGCGGATATCCGGCGGCTGTGCCGCCTCGAAGCCGACAATGCGGCGCTGTCCGCGAAGCTCGAAGCTCAGCAGCGCCAGCTGCGCGACGGTTTTACGGCGCGCGATGCCAAGATCAGGCTGCTCAACGAGGCGCTCAGCCGGGCGCTGGTGCAGGCGCCGGTCTCGCGCGAACATGATGCGGCCGATGCCGAGGCGGCGAAGGACGCCCTTGTCGATCTCGATCGTCGCTTGAGCCGCGAGATGGCCCGCTGCGAGCGGCTCGCCAAGCGCACCGACGAACTTACCCAAACGCTCGCCGCCGCAGAACAGAAGCGGCAACAAGCGGAAGAGGAGGCGGCGAGTCTCCGCCGCGAAATCAGCCTCGTGGAGGCTCAGCTCGACGCCGTCGCAACGCCAGACAACGAGGGTGGCGCCAAGCCGGTCGCCGACGCGCGGCTCGGTCAGCTGGCTGTGCTGTACGTCGGCGGCCGGGCGCACCAAGTGCCGGTCCTGCGCGCCGTGGTCGAGCGCGCAGGCGGCGACTTCCTCCATCACGATGGCGGAATCGAGCACAGCATCGCGATCCTGCCCGGCCTCATCCGCCGTGCGGACTGTGTCGCGTTCCCGATCGACTGCGTGAGCCACGACGCCATGGCGACGGTGAAGCGGCAATGTCGGCAAGCCGGCAAGCCGTTCATTCCGCTGCGCACGTCGAGCCTTGCCTCGCTGCTGGCCGGGATCGCCACGCTTCGTCCCGGCGAGGCGACGGCCTGCTGAAGGCGCCTCAGTCGAGGCCGATCATGACGTCGCTCGATTTGATGACGGCGTAGGCCTTCTGGCCCTTGATAAGCTTGAGGTCATCCACCGATTCATTCGTAATCGATGCCGTCAACGTCCGGCCGCCGCCGATGTCGATTAGAACATGCGCCGTGGTGTGGCCTTTTTCGACTGAGACCAGCGTGCCAGGTATGATGTTGCGCGCACTTATCTTCATCGTCGCCTCCTCTAAAATGCCTCGCCGTTCGGAATACCAGCGAGCTGCATTGGCAACCGCAGACTTCGCTATATTCGTTACAATATGATTGCCGTCACGGGGGTCAAGCCGTACGGCTAGATCCGCCGCATGGGGATGGTGAGTGCGAGGAAGAAGCCCATGGCCGTGAACGCTGCGATCATGAGAAATGCCGCGCGGAACGCGCTGGCAATCGCGGCCTGGACGTCCGCGGACATGTTGATCGCGGCATGTCCGCTATTCTCGGCCATTTCCGTGAACACCCGCGCCGCGTCCGGATGCTTCAGAGTGAGAATCGAAAACAGCACCGCCGACACCAGCGCGGTGCCGAACGCCGCGCCGATCGAGCGCGAGAACTGAACCGACGCTGCCGCTTCGCCAAGCTGCCTTGGCCCGGAGTCGACCTGAACAGTGACCTGCACGACTCCCATGACGGTTCCCATGAAAAGCCCGTTCCAGAGCAACAGCCACGCGAAGGCGGTCGTCGAGAGTGCTTGCGCCCATAGCGCCAGTACCAGGATGTTGGCAGTCACAAGCACGAGACCGAAGACGGGAAAGACCGTGGTGAAGCCGGTCTTGCTGACGAGCCGTCCGGTCAGCAGCGAGCCGGTGCCGATTCCGATCGTCAGCGGCACCAGAAGTAGACCAGTCTGGGACGGCGAAAGCCCGCGCACTGTCTCAAGGTAAATCGGCAGGAAGGTGATGAGGGAGACGAGGGCGGCGCCGTGACATGCGGCGAGCGCGTCGCTGCGCCAGATCGTCGGCCGCCGCAGCAGCGACAGCGGGATCAACGGAGAAGCCGCGCGGTTCTCCTGGCGCACCAGTAGTCCGAGCGAGATCACGCCCGCCGCGAGCAAGCCGCCGGCCAGCGGCAGAATGCTCGTATTGGCGCGCTGTGCCTGCTCGAGCGCCAACAGCGTCGTGGTGACGAAGATCGTGAATAACACGAAGCCGGCGGGGTCGGGACGCCAGTCGGACTTTTCCGGAATCCGATTCGCAAGGCCGCGGGTCAGCACCATCGCGAGAAGCCCAATTGGCACGTTGACGAGAAAGATCGAACGCCAACCGAAATGCTGGGTGAGATATCCGCCGGCAACCGGACCGAACGTATTGGCGCATACCGCGACCGCCGCGAGATAACCCTGGTAACGCGCACGTTCGCGCGGCGGAATGGCTTCGCCGACGAGCGCCTGCGACAGCGTCATCAGGCCGCCGCCGCCGAGACCCTGCAACACGCGTGAGAGCGCCAGGAGCTCGATCGAGGGCGATGCGGCGCATGCAATCGATGCCGCAATGAAGATGACGAGCGCCGCAAACATCAGCCGGCGGCGGCCGAACGCGTCGCCAAGCCTGCCATAGATCGGTGCGGCGATGGTCGAGGCGATGAGGTAGGACACCACGACCCACGACGCCCGCTCCACGGCGCCGGTCGAAGTGGCAATCGCGGGTAACGCCGTTGCCACGATGGTCTGGTCCACCACCGCGAGAAACATCGGCAGCATGATGGAAGGGAAGATAGCGAAGAACTTCGGACGCGGCGGGCGCGGCGCCGTCGACCCAGGCGAAGGTACGGACGCCTCTGCTGGTGGCGAGGCCGATGCTGCGGGCGCGGTGACCGGCGCTTGGGCTTGATCACCGCTCATCGGCAGACCTTTGGTGCACCACTGGCATGTCAGTGGGCCATCAGCACCGGCAGGGCCGCATTGGCGAGGATATGCCGCGTCGTGCCGCCGAACACCATTTGACGCAACCGGCTCTGGGTATAGGCGCCCTTCACCACGAGATCGCAGCCGAGCGCCGTGGCGTGAGCGAGGATCGCTTCACCCGTCGTGTGCTGGCCCGCCGCGACGGTCACAGCTTTCGCCGGTACGCCGTGCATGCGGAGAAAGTGGGCCACGTCTTCGCCCGCAGGCCCGGGCGTCATGCCGCCTTCGACGGTCAGGACCGTTACCTGCTCGGCCTGTTGCAACAGCGGCAACGCGAATGCATTGGTGCGCGCCTGTTCGGTACTGCCGTTCCAGGCGACCAGCACGTTCCGACCGAGACTCTGCGGCGGTGTTGGCGGTGCGATCAGAACGGGATGCCCGGTTTCGAACAGCGCCGTCTCGAGCGGCGGCATGCGGGGATTTTGCGCCGCCCGACCCGGCCGGCCGAGCACGATGAGATCGAACAACCGGCCGTAGCTGCCGATGAAACTGTCGCCTTCGGCTGACGGCCGCACCCATCCGTAAGAAAAGGAAGCCTTTGCTGCGTCGGCTGATACCTGCGGCACCTTGTGGGCGGTCATGAATCCTTCGAACACGCTCCGAGCATTGCGCTCCATCTCATCGTCCGCCGCAACAGAGTGATGCACGGTGAGGCTGCTCAACGGATCGACGGTCACGAACTCACTGATGGCGGGATGCAGGGCGAACCCTTCCATGTAGCTGTCGAAGCGACGCGCAATGAGCAGCGCCGTTTCGAGCACGGAAGCCATGGCGTCGTGATCTTCCGTTGGAATGAGAATAGTCTTCATGGCGCAGGATTCGCGGTCATTGCGCGGGGCCTCGGTGCCGCGCGCTCCGACCGCAAATTAGCGCATTTTCAACCGGCGACCAGGGCTTCGGTTCCATGCGCCGCTCGCGACGGTGGCGCTGAAGTCGAAGCAGCCGGCAAATGTCGCGAAAAGGCACCGCGATGCCCGAGTTCGGGCCGCGCTGCCGATCAGGACGACACTCTTCCTTTCCTTCTCTACTTCTTCGGTGGAGCGAAGTAGCGCAGGTCGGGCGGGGCCTGATCCTTCTTGGCCGGCATCAGCAGGCCGTCGGCGCTGAGATAGTAATTTTCGCCGCCGATGCGGACGTGAGAATTGTCGTTCGCGCAGATGTATTCGCCGATGGTCGGGTACTTGTTGGGATCGCGGAAATAATTGTGGATCACGGTCCATGGCCGTGTGAGCGCATGGTCGATCACCGTGATCTGATCGTGCAGCAGGTTCGGGTTCGCCGGATCGAGATAAAGCTTCTCCATCACCACCGTTTCGTTGTCGGCATGGAGCGGCAGGCCGCTCGCGTCATACGCGCGCGGTCCCTTCATGTAACGCGTCTCGACTTCGAGGAAATCGTAGCGGCCGTCGCCATTCTCGTCGACCCAGCGGCCGATGGAATAGCCCGTGAATGCGGGCTCGACGTTCGCAGGCCAAGCGCGTCCGTCGGTATAGATGCGGCGATGAGAGTCGTGGATGTGGTCGATCAGAACGTAAGTGATCTCCGGGCGCACGATAATGTCCATGGGCTCATAGGCGTTCATCATTGCCGGCATGCCGGGCGGGATGCAGTTGTAACCCGGCCAGTTGCCCTCGCCGCCGAGCGCAAGGTCTTTGAGGTTCGCCTCGAAGTTCGCCTGGTACTCCGGCGTCAGCGGCGCTTCCTGGCCGCGACCGCGCGGCTTCGACGGATCGAAGGCGGGCTGGCCCGGAATAACCACGCGAAGCCAGATGCCTTCGATCGCCGGATACTTCGTCTCATCGAACGCCTGCGCACTGCCGCTGACCAAACCCAGCGCCACAGTTGCGGCCAGAACGGCGATCGATCTTCCGTAACGCATAGTCTTCCTCCACACAGATCTATTGTTCTCGTTCGTTGTCTTCTCGCGGCCGCTCATCGCAAGGGCGCGCGACTGCGAGCCGTCAGGATTTGCAATCCGCTCGCCGTCACAGCTTGATTTTTTCGTCCGCGACAACGCGCGCGACTGCGGGACGCTTGAGCATGCGGTCCTTGAAGGCAGTGTAGTTCGCAAGCTCTGTCATCGGCAGTTCGCGGCGCACGCCCCAGCTGTAGAACACCAAGGCGTAGGGGTTGAGCACCGTGTACCGGTCGGACAGCCATTCGTGTCCGGCAAGCATGCCGTCGATCTGCTTCAGATAATTGTGGAAGGTCTTGCGCCCCATCTCCTGAATTGTCGGGAACGCCGCCTTGTCTGCCGCGTAGCGCTCGGGCCTGCCGATATGAGCGTGGGCGGGATGGACGCTGCCGGCAAAGAAGCCGATCAGCGACAGCGCCTTTGCTTCCGCGATCGGGTCGATCGGCCAAAGGCCGAAGCGCTTGCCGAGATAGGGCAGGATCGCCGTGTTCTCCGCGAGCGGAGTTCCGTCATCGAGCCCCAGCACCGGCACGCGACCCTGCGGATTGAGCTTGAGGTAGGCTTCCGTGCGCTGCTCGCCGTTGGCGAGGTCGACTGGGCGGGGCGTGTATTTTTCGCCGCTTTCCTCGAGAACGATATGGGCCGCCATTGAGCACGCGCCCGGTGCATAGTAGAGCGTCAGCATGAAGCCTCCTTGATGTTTTCGTGCTGCCGAGACGGGGACAGACACGTTGTCCGTATTATAGCGAGAACCGTGGCCGCGCGAAGCGGGCCGTGATCCGGGCGCGAGGGGTCATTTCGCCTTTTGGATCTTTGTCACGACATATTGGCCGTTCACCTGATCGGCATCGAACTTCACCTTGTCGCCGGCCTTAACGGCGGTGAGCATGGCGGGATCGTTGGCCTTGAACACCATGGTCATGCCCATATCCATGCCGAGCTTCTTGATCGGCCCGTGCTTGATCGTGATCTTGCCGGCGGATGGGTCGACCTTGGTGATCTCGCCGTCGATAAGGGTCGACTGGGCGCGCACGACAGGCGCGGCACAAGCAAGCGCGAACGTTACGACCAGCAGTGCAATGGTTCTCACGCGTTTCTCCTTTCCCGAATTGTCAAAAGTGAATGCGTTCAGCGCCGCGGTTTGAGAGTGGCTTTCGCCGAGGCGGGCGTTGCCGACACGTTTTGCATGGCGGGGCTCTCGGATCGCCGCACGGGCTCGCTCGTGGTGCCCTTGAATTTGTAGGCGACGGTTCCCGGCGGATTTTTGTAAGGCCCGGGATCGCTGTAATCGTTCGCGCCGAGGCCCTCGCGTACTTTCATCATCGTGAACATGCCACCCATTTCGATCGGACCGAATTGTCCGAAGCCCGTCATCATCGGTAGCGTGTTGTCAGGCATCGCCATTTCCATCGATCCCATCTCCGCCATGCCGGTCGAACCCATCGGGTGGAAGCCCGGCACGATCCTGCGCACGGCCTGCGCGAATTGCTTCTGATTGACGCCGATGAAGTTCTTCGTGTTGTGGCCCATGGCGTTCATGGTGTGGTGCGATTTGTGGCAATGGAACGCCCAGTCGCCGGGCGCATCGGCCACCACCTCGAAGGCGCGGATCGCGCCGACCGGAACGTCGGTCGTCACTTCCGGCCAGCGCGCACTTTCGGGAATCCATCCGCCATCGGTGCAGGTCACCGCGAAGGTGTGGCCGTGCAGGTGGATCGGATGGTTCGTCATGGTGAGATTGCCGATCCGCACCCGCACCCGATCGCCGCGACGCACCGGCAACGGGTCGATGCCCGGGAAGACGCGGCTGTTCCAGGTCCACATGTTGAAGTCGGTCATCTCCACGACCTTCGGCAACGACGTGCCGGGATCGATGAGGTACGAGCTCATGACGAACACGAAATCGCGGTCCACCCGGTGCAGCTTGGGATCGCGCGGGTGGACGACGAACATGCCCATCATGCCCATCGCCATCTGCACCATCTCGTCCGAATGCGGGTGGTACATGAAGCTGCCGCTCTGCCTCAGCTCGAACTCGTAAACGAAGGTCTTGCCGGGATCGATGTGCGGCTGCGTGACGCCGCCGACGCCGTCCATGCCGTTCGGCACGAGCAGGCCGTGCCAGTGCACGGTCGTGTGCTCCGGCAGGCGGTTGGTGACGAAGATACGGACCTTGTCGCCTTCGACCGCTTCGATGGTCGGGCCCGGCGCCTGGCCGTTATAGCCCCACAAATGCGCCGTCATGCCAGGCGCGAACTCGCGCTCCACCGGCTCGGCGACGAGATGAAACTCCTTCCAGTCGCCGTTCATGCGCCGCGGGAGAGTCCAGCCGTTCAGCGTCACCACCGGCTGATAGTCCGGGCCACTCGTCGGATAAAGCGGCGGCTGCATTGCCGTCGCGGTCGTGCGTGGCGCCTCCGGCAGCGCCGCCGCCTGGGCGCGCCCGCTGACGGCGCCTGCGAGCACCGCTGCTCCCAACAGCCCTCGTCGTGACAACATTTTTCTTCTCCTGTTCAATTCATTCGGCCGTCGTTGACGCGCTCGCGGGTGCGGGCGGCGCGCTGTTGCCGCGCACAACGCCGCCACCCACGATCGCCGCATCGAGATTGATGCAGGCGAGCCAGAAATCCCGTTGCGCTTCGATGGCGGTGATGTTGGCGGCAAGCCGTTGCCGGGCCTCGGCGAGCAGACCGAAAACGTCGATCTGCATCGCCCCGTAGCGCAGCGTGGTTTCATCCGCGATCGTCTGCCGCAACGGCAGCACTTCGTCGCGGTAGCGGCGGGCGATGTCGTAGGTAGACCGATAGACCCGGTAGGCATCGCGGGCCTCCGAGCGTGCGTTCACGGCTTTTTCCGAGAGGCGGTTGACCGCCTGCATGTAGGTCTCGCCGGCCTCGCGCACGCGAACTTCGCCGAAATCGAAGATCGGTATCTGGAACGTCACATCGACACCGCCGCCGGTGCCTGCGGTGCCTCCTGCCTCGCGTTGGGTCCGCGAGATGCCCGCGACCTCCAGCAGATTGATGAAGCGCGTCGCATTCACGAGGCCGAGGGACCTGGCGAGCGTCTCGACCTCGATCCGCACGATTTGCAGGTCGATGCGCCGGCGGATTGCTTCGATTTCGACCGCAAGCTCTCTCGTGGGCCGCGACGGCAAGGTCGGCAACGCTTGCGGCAATTTCAATCCGGAATCGGCGGCAAGCCCCAGTGCACGGACCAAGGCTTCGCGCTCGCTTGCCGCCTGCTGGCGCGCGGTGGTGAGCTGCGTGGACAGCTCGACATGGAACGTCTGCTCGCGGGCGAGGTCGAGCTTGTTCATGGCGCCGCTGTTGGCAAGTTCTTTTGCGAGCTTTGCCGCGGTCTCTGCTGCCGCCGTCGCGTCGCTCAGGAACTGCACGAGCTGGCGTGCCGCGACCGCGCGGTAGAAAGCGCGGCGGGTTTCTGCTGCAAGGCGCAGCGTCGCCTCGGCGGCACGCAGTTGCGCCTGGTAAAACCGCTCGTCTGCGATGCGCGAGCGCGCCGGCAATGTCGCGAGCGCGAGAATATCGACGATGATCTGCCGTTCGATATCGAGCTCGACCGGTGTCGCGATCCGGCTCAATGAAAAGGTTGGGTTCGGCGGCAGCATTGCGGCAATTTTCGCCGCCTCGGCGAGGCCGAGCTCGTTGTAGGCGGCCTGCAACCCTTTATTGTTGAGGAGCGCGATTTGAACCGCGCGATCAGCAGACAGCACCGAGCCGAGCAGCCTCGCCGTCGCAGCAGCCGCGGCGGCGGCCGCTTCGTCGCTGTCGATCTTGCGGGCATCTTTGTTGAGTTCCGTCGCCGCAATCCCGCCGACGACGTCCATGCCGGCATCAGGCGAGAACGATGCGCAGCCGACAAGTGTCATCGCGACGACGAGCGCCGCGCAGATGCGCGCCACGTTCGCGCCGGCGTGCGGCAGCGCCTTGTCAACGCGGAATGCTGCCACGGACAATCGATGTCCGAGCATGATGCTCCTACCTCATGCGTCAATCGGTGCACGTGCCGCAAAACGCGCGGACACGTTTCACAGCAATTCAGCGCAGAGGTCTTGGGGGACGGTCGAGACGGTCCGGCGGGAGGCTAGCGGCCCGATCATTCGGGCCGAGCGCGAGCAGTTCACCGATAGCGCTCGCAGTCTTGACGGCAATCACCGGCGGAATGACGCCGACAAAATAGGCATGAAGGCCGCAGCAGGCGTCCGCGGGATCGCCCGCCGGAGTCTTCTGGTCGCTGTGATGATGGCCCGCGCCATGATCGGCGTGGCCGTGATGATCGTGAGTCATCGCGGCACTCGCAACTCCGCGCGCGCTGCTACGCGGCGATGACACAACGCCGGACAGCTGGGCGACCACGAATAGGGCGACCAGGACGTGGACGAAGCCGGGTATCATCCGGAAGCGGTTCATCGGCGCGTATTTTGGCGGTGCCGCACCGGCCCGTCAATGCGCGGCGCCCTGTAGGGTGTGCAAAGCGAAGCGTGCGCACCGCGGCGAGGCCGAATGGTGCGCACGCGCGTGTCGGCGCTTTGCGCACCCTACAAATTATTGTAAGGCATCTGCGAAATGCGCACGCAATGTGCGCCCGAAAGGGAGGTTCGATGCGGCGGCGCGATTTCGTGGCGCTGTGCGGCGGTGCGCTCGCGAGCACCGCGACTTTTCCGCTCGCGGCGGCGGAAATCTACCCTAGCCGGCCCATCACCATCATCGTACCGTTCGGTCCCGGCAGCGGCACCGATATCGTCGCGCGCATCATCGGCCAGCATCTCGGGACCGCGCTGAAGGCCAACGTTGTGGTGGACGACCGGCCGGGCGCCAATGGCGGATTAGCTGCCGCATACGTCGCGAAGGCGGCGCCTGACGGCTACACGCTGTTGATGGCGACCAACAGCCCGATGTCGTCGAACCCGTTCCTTCTGAAGAACGTCGGCTACGATCCCGTGAAAGATTTCGCGCCGATCAGCCGGGTCGGCAGTTTCACGCTGCTGCTCGTCGTCCACCCGTCGGTGCCGGCCAAAACCCTTGCAGAGCTGATCGCTTACGCCAAAGCCAACCCCGGCAAGCTCACCTACGCGAGCGGCAACACCTCGGGAATTCTCGCAGGCGAAACGCTCAAGCATTGGGCCGGCATCGACATTCTCCAGATTCCCTACAAGAGCGTGCCGCCCGCGCTCAACGATACCATTGCCGGGCGAGTGTCGATGGCCTTCACCGATTTGACGCCGGGTATTCCCCACGTCCAATCGGGCAGCGTGCGGGCAATTGCCATCACGCGGCTTAGGCGCAGCGCGTTGCTGCCCGGGGTGCCGACGTTCGACGAATCGGGGCTTAAGGATTTCGAGGTCGAATCATGGGCCGGCATGTTCGCACCGGCGGGCACGCCATCGGACATCGTGGCGCGACTAAGTGTCGAGACTCGCAAGATCGTCGAGATGCCGGAGGTGAAGGCGCAGATCGCCCAGATCGGCTTCGAGATTTTCGGCTCGACGCCGCAGGAGCTCGGCGCCTTCGTCAAGGATCAGCTCGTTCGCACCGAACGCATGGTGAAAGACGCCGGCATCGAGCCGGAGTGAGGCCTCATCCCTCATCGTTGCATCTTCCTTCCCCTCCCCCGCACGCGGGGGAGGGGAAGGAAGCTGCGCGAGCAAAGCGTTTCGCTGTGATCGCATCACAGGCACGCTTCATTGAGCAGAGCGAATTCAATAATTGCTGGAATTGCGATAGTCTTGCGAAACATACCGATGCGCGATGTCGCGACGCATCGGCGGCGGGAGGGAACTCGATGCACGACATTGCTCGGCGCAGCTTTATCAAGGGCGCCTCGATCGGTGCACTCGCTTTCACCGTCGGTGGCATCGAAGTCATGCTGACGCCGAAGGAGGCGCGCACTCAGGGCGTGCCTCTGCGTGTGCTCAACTCCGCCGAAGCCGAGACGCTCGAAGCCGTCGGCGACATGCTGGCGATCGGGGCGAAGGACGCCGGCATCGCTCACTTCGTCGATCAGCAGCTCACGGTGCCGCCGCCTTATGCGCTCTTGAGCCTGCGCGTTTCGGAATTCCGTCCGCCCTACGTTGACTTCTACCGTGATGCGCTTGCGGCGCTCGAAAGCTCGGCGAAGGCGGTTCACAGCCGCAAGTTTAGCGAATTCAGCGAGGCCGAAAAACTCGAATTCGTCGACCTCCTCAGCCACCATGAAATCGAGGCCTGGGACGGCAAGGCGACGCAGACGCTGGTCTACGCGACGCTGCGCAACGACGCCGTCGATGTGGTCTACGGTACCGTCGATGGTTTCGCACGGATCGGCGTGCCCTACCTTCCGCACATCCTGCCGGAAAGGAAGTGGTGAGATGGCAAACGAGAAAGTCGATGCCGTCATCGTCGGCGCCGGCGCGTCCGGCGGGGTGTTCGCGTCCGTGCTCGCGCGCGCCGGCAAGAAGATCGTGCTGCTAGAGCAGGGGCCGGACTGGCAGATGAGCGATCTCATCAGCTCCGATATCTGGAGCCGGCGCATCAAGGGCGCCGGTCCCGCGGTGATCTACGACGGCAAACATCCGGTCGGCCGCACCGGCGACATGGGCTGGGGCACCGGCGGCGCCGCGCTGCATTTCTCTGCGAATTTTCCGCGCCTGTTGCCGGACGATTTCACCATGAAGTCGGATCACGGCCGCGGGCTCGACTGGCCGATCTCCTATGCGGACCTCGCGCCGTTCTACGATCGGGTCGCCGAGGAGATCGGCGTGTCGGGCGACGCGAAAGCCGAGGAGCGCTGGCGCCCCGCCGGCGCGCCTTATCCGATGCCGCCGCTCAAATCCTTCCGCTACAGCGACGTGTGGCTGCCGGGATTTGCCGCGGAGGGACTGACCATGGTTCCCGGCCCGGTCGGCATCAACAGCGTCGACTACAAAGGGCGACCTGCCTGCATCTATGACGGCTGGTGCAATGCCGGATGTCCAACCGGCGCGCTTGCGAATCCGCAGGCGCGCTATCTCGGCGAGGCGCGCCGCATGGGTGCGGACGTGCGGACGTTCAGTTACGTGACGCGCGTGCTCACGAATGGCGCGGGCGATCGCGTCACCGGGGTTGAATATTTCGACGACCAGAGGGAGCGCCAAGTCCAGGAGGCGACGGTCGTCATTCTCGTGGCATTCGCGTCGCAGAACCCGCGCATCATGTTCAATTCGCGGACCGACAAGCATCCGAACGGACTGGCGAATTGCAGCGGACTTTTGGGCAAGCATCTCACCGCCCACGGCAGCGCAACGGTGACCGGCATTTTCGACGGCGATGTCGAGAACTATCGCGGTTCGAACGGGTACAATTACATCACTTACGATCGCCATCCGAAGACGATCCGCAAGGATGCCTTCGGCTCAACGTTCTGGAGCACGACGGCGCCGTTCAAGCCTAACGATGCCCGCGGCATGGCGGCGGTGCGGCCCGATCTGTGGGGCGCCGAGCTCGACGAATTCATGAAGGTGAAGGCGCGCGGCCTCTCCCGCATCACTGCGATTCTCGAGGAATTGCCGAGCCTCGAAAACCGGGTCGAGCCTGCGGCGGAGAAGGACGAATTCGGTTTCCCACTCATACGTCTCGTCCACACGTTCGGCCAGGACGCGATCGGTCTCTGGAATGCGGCGATTGCCGAAGGCTCCGCGATCGCGAAGGCCGCCGGCGCCAAGGAAGTGTGGCCCGCGAAAGCGATCGGGTCGCAGCATCTGCTCGGCGGCACGATCATGGGGAAGGGCGCCGCGGATTCCGTCGTCAACAGCTTCGGCCAGACCCACGAGATTGCCAATCTCTACGTCGCCGGCTGCGGCATCTTTCCGACTACGGGCGCGGCAAATCCGACCTTCACGCTCTACGCGCTGTCGCTGCGCGGCGCCGAACAGCTTGCGGCCAACTGGAGCAGCATCGCCGGGTAACGCCCGTTTTTTCAGGATGGCGACGCATTTACTAACGGAGGAAACGACATGCGTAATCTGCGAAGCTCCGCATTGTGTGGCTTTGTCCTCGCTGTAGCGTGCGCTGCGCCAGCCGCAGCGCAGATGGCAGCCTCGGCGAGCGAGGATTTCGCTGCGATTGAGGCGCGAGAGAATGCAGCAAACGCCAAGGCTGGACCGCGCGTCGTCCCTGGACGTGCGATCCCGGTGCCTAACACGGTCAGCCCGGAGCTGCGGGCATCGATTGCGGCGCCCTATCGCGTGCCCAATTGGGATGCCGATCCGAAGAGTTCCGGCCGAGTGGAAAGCGCTGATTAACAAGCTCGCTGACGCCGGCGCGCCAGCGCGCCGCGAAGCGCGCGAGAAGCTCGGCGTGACCATGGAGCCGACGGTGATCGGCGGCGTCAAAGCGTTCATTTTGACCCCGAAGGAGATCAAGCCCGAAAACCGCAATCGGTTGCTCGTCCACGTGCACGGCGGCGGCTACGTCTATGCGCCGGGCGAAGCGGGTACCGCCGAAGGCACGCTGATGGCCGCCTACGGCGGATACAAGGTCATTTCGTTCGATTACCGCATGCCGCCGGATTTCCCCTATCCCGCTGCTATGGATGATGCCATGGCCGTGTGGAAGGCCGCGATCCAGATGCAGAATCCCCGCAACATGGCGATCTTCGGCACGTCGACCGGCGGCGGCATGACGCTGGCGATGATCCTGCGCGCCAAACAGGAAGGTCTGCCGTTGCCGGCCGCGATCGCGCCGGGCACGCCTTGGTCGGATTTGACCGAGACCGGCGACACCTACAAGACGAACGAATGGCTCGACAATGTTCTGGTGAGTTACAACGGCTACCTCGTCCGCGCGGCCAAGCTTTACGCCAACGGGCACGACCTCAAAGACCCGCAACTTTCACCGATCTACGGCGACTTCCACGGCTTCCCGCCGGCGATCCTCACCAGCGGCACGCGCGATTTGTTCTTAAGTCTTACGGTTCTCACGCACCGCAAGCTTCGCCAAGCCGGCGTCGAGGCTGAGTTGCAAGTCTACGAGGGCATGTCGCACGCGCAGTATAATTTCGATGCCTTCGCGCCGGAGACGAAGGAGGCCTTCACCGAGATCGCGCAGTTCTTCGACAAGCATCTCGGAAAGTAGCAGCGCGAGGCCGAGTCCGCGTCAAAGACCGTAGGGTGCGCAAAGCGAAGCGTGCGCACCGTTCGTGCGTGGAAGGTGCGCACGGCGGAGCAAAGTCATTGCCGATAATTGGCAGTCCGTGGCCGCCTTTGCGCACCCTACGAAGCCGCGCCGTAGGTGATATCGCCGTAGGGTGTGCAAAGCGCGGGCATGCCCGCGCGTGCCCACCGTTCCCGCGCGCGACGCTGCGCAGGCTACATCGCGAGCGTTTTGCGCACGCCCTGCGGCCAATCGGACACCTTGGTGCCGTGGACTGCGAACAGCGCGAGCGCGAGCCGGTCCATGCCGAATGCGACGCACGCCGTGTGCGCGAGTTCGCCGTTCCTATTGCGCAGATCCCAGGCGTGGCCGAAATGGTCGCGGTGATAGTTGAAGCTCATGCACGCGGTCGGCCGCTCCTGCGAGCGCAGCGGAATCAGAAGCTCGAACTTCAGCATCTGCTCCACCTGGCTCGCCGCGATGATTTTCGCGGCGCGGCCGAAGAACGGATCGCTCGCCGGCGCGATGCGGTACGGCAGCGCGAGCCCGTCCGCGATTTCCTTGGCAAGGTCGACCCAGCGTGCGCGGAACGCGGTGGCATCGGCTGGCGTGCCCATGAAGACGTATTCGCGCATACGGAACGACTGCAGCCGATCGACTTCGAAGGTCGCTTCGCGGCGAAAGCAGTAAGACTCGACGTCGAACTTCAGACCCGTGGCAGGAAGAGCGCCGCGCGCCGCCGCCATCGGATAAAGCGGATAGCAGGCGGCGGGCGTAAGCACGAGATCGGTCGCCTTCACTGCATCGGTCCATTCGGCGCCGGCATTGTAGCGGCCGACTGCGGCGGTGATCTCGGCTTCGTCGCCATGGAGGCCGCACACGCAGCCGAGGAGATTCGGAAAGCTGTGCAGGTAGCCCGACTTCTCCACCACGTGACGATTTATCACGGGCGGGAAACGCACCACCTCGGTGTCAGCCTCCCGATGCCGTGAAATCAGCCGCGACAATCCTTCGATTGCATTCTCGAAGGCGGCGGTGCGGGCAAACACCCCGTTGCTTGCCGTCGGCTGCAACACGGTTCTGCCGAGCGGGTCGAGCGGATCACCGGAGACGTTCCTATCGGCGCCCTTCGTCAATGCGGCTGTGGCGCCGTCGAATGATTTTGCCATGACACCCTGTCCCTCTGTTTGACGCCGTTTAGTTTTTGTTACGCGCGCAGGCGGGCCGGTGTTTCCACCAGCAGTGCCGCGTTCGCCGCGTTGGCGAGGATGCGGTCGTTGTTGATCATGATCGGCGCCGACAGGACGTCGCGCAGATGCCGCGTGACGCTGAACTCGCCATCATTTCGGTAACCGGCGAGGCCGCACGCCTGGAGCGCGCTCATCACCGTCTTGCCGGCAAGCTCGGACGCATTCACCTTGAGCAGGTTCATCGCCGCCTGGAAATCGAGCGCTTCGAGTTGAGCGCCGTTGTCGGCCGCGGCTTCAAATCGTTGCAGTTCGGATGCGATCATTCCGCGCAGCATGCGCAGTTCACCGGTCGCGCGGGTCAGATGCGCCGCGCCGGGCGGCAATTGGCCGCCGCTCTTGCGGGCGGCATTGCGCATGAAGCGCCGCGCCCGCTCGACCGCGCCGGCTGCCACACCCGACCACACGGCGCTCCATGTCAGATGCGCGATCGGTACCATCGATTGGGCGAGGATTGCCTGGTAGGGCAACGGCAGCACCTGTTCGGTGCCGCCCGTTCCCGTGAGGCGGAAGCCGGCGCTGCAGGTGCCGCGCATGCCAAGGGCGTCCCACGCGATGGTCCGCTCCAGGCAGTAGTCGCCCTGAGCGAATGCCACCAGCACCTGATCGGAGGCCGGCGCATCGGGCGCGCGCCGCGCCGTGGTCAGGATGGCGTTTGCCTCTGCGCCGTAGGACACGACGGCAGCGTTCTTTACAAGTTTGATACCGGCGCCGTCGCCTTCCACCGCGCAGGCACTGGCGCGCAAGTCGCCGCCGCCGATGCCGTCAGTGGTCGAAGAGGCGATGAGCATTTGTTCGGCGCAAAGTCGGCGCAGCAGCCGCTCGTGCCAGGGAACTCCGCGCGCGTGGCGCACCGTGATCGCGACCATGATCTGATGCATCGCGTAGATCATCGCGGTCGAGGCGCAGGCGCGGCCGAGCATGTAGCAGACGTCGACGACATCGGAGATGGTGGCGCCCTCGCCACCGAGATCGGCCGGCACGAGAATGCTCATCAATCGCTCGGCTCGCAGTGCGGCGAATGATTCCGCAGGGAAGCGTGCCTGCTGATCGACGCCATCTGCGGCGGCCGCCGCGGCGGCCGCGGCAATCTCGGCGCGTCGCGTCAGGTCGGCGACGGCCGGTGAGATCGGCGGTGAAATGTGAGCCGTCATGATGCGCTCCGTTTCGATCGTGGCATCGGTCATGGT
This sequence comes from uncultured Alphaproteobacteria bacterium, assembly GCA_963787675.1. Classification (GTDB taxonomy): domain Bacteria; phylum Pseudomonadota; class Alphaproteobacteria; order Rhizobiales; family Xanthobacteraceae; genus JAJPKK01. The sequence continues at coordinate 1,123,152 of CAWBDV010000007.1, forward strand.
TCTTCTTGTGTTTGATGTGAGACGACATCCCCGTGTCGTTCGCCCGACAAATTGCGATGACTGGCGTAAACAGCAAGTAACGACCGCGAGATATCGTTCGCGATGGTTATCGCGCGTTAGCGATTGTTGTCGCTCGTTATTGAGGCAGTGCTGGTGCGCATTTGGCATGCTTAATAAATCATCGGCCGGCTTCGACAGAATCGATTCAAGTTATAATGATTTGAATATCAAAAATTACATGATCCTTTGACATGACCACCGCGCGGATCAATCATCGCTACAAATTAACCGAATGCCGATAGACGAATTGAGGTCGCGCGCGTTTGCCGCTAACCCCGTGCGCGAGATGGATCGTCGCGCGTCACGGGTCTGGAAATCCGCGTGTGACCACAGCGCGCATTGGAACTTCAGGGGGTCGCAAGATCATGTTGGAGAGCGCCACGTTGGATAACAGTGTGCCGGTACAGGGGATCGCGCCGCGCGTGGATCGCCGCTCGAACACCCCCGAGGGGAAGATTGCGCGCGTCGTCTATCGGTTGCTCGCGGATCACTCGATCGAGCGTACGTTTGGCGACGAGGACGATCTCCGCGACGTTGGCCTGACGTCGCTCGACATGGCGAGTCTCGTGTTGTCGGTCGAAGCGGAATTCGATCTCCTGATCCCGGAACGCGACATCACGCCGGCAAATTTCCGGACCGTGGCGACGATTACTGAGCTCGTCACGTCGCTCCGAGACCCGAAACTGCTCGCCGAACGCCGCTAAGGCATCGGCCGCGCCGTCGCGGCGCAACATTTGCGTCCATAGGGCGCTGTGGCCGCGCGGAACTTGGCGCACATTGACGCGCTTCCAGGCCGTCCGATATCCCGCTATGGTTATACCTGCGCGGGGCGCTTAACCGGGGCGTCCATGCGTGCGGGAACACGCGTGGGGGCGCGGCTTGGCGGTTACGATCAATCAGTCATCCCTGAAGAAGGTGCTTTGGCTCGCGGTCGCCGTTGGCGCCGTGCTCTATTGCCGCCATTATTGGGATGAGGCACCGGGCCTGAGCCTGTTCATCGTGGCCGGGCACTGCATGCTGGACGGCATGCCGCTGCAGAGTTGCGACGCGACCTTCACCTATCCGCCGCTCTTTGCCTTGGCGATGATCCCGCTCGTTCCGTTGCCGATGGTGCTCCAGAATCTTGCCTGGTACCTGCTGACAGTGCTGTCGATCATCGGCTGCATCACATTGAGCGCGCGCATGGCGCAGCGACTGGCGCCTACGCCGCCCTCTCTTCCACAGCAGGCAGGGGAGGCGAGTGAGGAGTGGTCGCAACGCGATCTCACTTGGCTTTATGTCCTCGGCGGGCTGCTGAGCGTGAAGTTCATTTTGGCAGCGATCGGCAACCAGAGCTACGACGCCTTCGTTGTGGTGCTGGTGATGGTGGGTCTCGTGGCGCTCGCGGATGAACGTCCCGGATGGGCCGGCGCGAGCCTTGCACTTGCGGCCGCGCTCAAGGCGACGCCCGTGCTGTTCCTCCCTTATCTCGTGCTCAAGCGCCATTACATGGCGGCCGCGGCGATGACGGCTGTGCTTGCCATGGCTTGCATCCTGCCGGACCTTGTGATCACGATCGGTCGCAAGCCGCTCGCCGACGGATATTTCGTCGCTTGGCTGCATCAGGTTGCGGGGCCGGCGCTGAGCGACAAGATGGAGGGTAATCCGCACACCTTCTGGTGGGCCGCGAACCCGAACAATCTGTCGCTGCGCGGTCTCGTCGGCGCAGTTTACGGCGAAGGCTACCCGGCTTTCAGGCTGATCCTGCACTCGGTCGATGCGGCCTTCGCCGCTATCGTCGGGCTCCTCATCCTACGGTCCGGCAATGACCGCCAGACGCTGACGATCGACGGTGCGCTGCTGCTCATCAGCATGCTGATGCTCTCGCCGATGACGAGCCAGTCACACTACGTTGCGGTGATCCTTCCGATCTTTGCCGCAGTCGCCGTGTGGCTGCGCGGCGACGCCATGATGCGCAAAGTCGCGGGGGTGATCCTGCTTGCCAACATCGTGCTCCCGAACGCAACGTCGAAGGACCTCGTCGGCGGAACCGTAACATTCTGGGCCAAGGAGTTTCGCCTGCTGATATTCGACGCACTGCTGTTCGTCGTTTTCTTTGCAGTCCTGGTGCTGCGGCCAAAACCTGCGCCGGAAAGCACCACCCAGACGGTGGCAGCCGAACGGTCGACCGCTTGAGCCTCGCGACATGAAGCGCATACGGAAATAAACCAATGTCCGAGCGGCCGGTTGTCCTTCTGACCAATCCGATTCACCCCGACGGCGAAGCGATACTTGCTCCGCAGGTTCGGCTCGTCACTGCGCCGGATACCGAGCCCGACACGCTGCGCTCCTACGCGAAGAATGCCGCCGGCATCATCGTGCGCGCCAAGTTGCCGGACGATATCTTCAAGCACGCACCTCACGTGAGGGTGGTGGTGCGTCACGGCGTCAGCCTTGACCTGATCCCCCTCGCAGCCGCGAAGCGGCGCAAAATCATCGTCGCCAACCTTCCCGGCCTCAATACCGAGACGGTCGCGGAATATTTCTTCTCGGCGCTGTTCCACCTGCGCCGCCCGCTGGGGCGAGTCGATACCGCGTTCCGGACCGACGGCTGGGCGAAGGCGCGCGCGTTTGCGGAGGATGCCGTCGAGATCGGTTCGACGACGGTCGGCATCATCGGTGTCGGTGAAATCGGCAAGCGCATTGTGCGGATCGCGCGAGGCTTCGGTATGAAGGTGATCGGCGCTTCGCGCCACCGCGGCGGGATGCCGGAAGGCGTAGAAGAGGTCACCGTTGACGAACTCTTCGTCCACGCCGACGCGATTGCACTGTGCTGCGCGCTGACGGACGAGACCTATCACATCGCCGATGGACGGCGGATCGGCATGATGAAGCCGACGGCCATCCTGGTGAACATGTCCCACGGGCCGCTGGTCGACGACGCGGCAGTGATCGGCGCGCTGCACACGGGCGCGATTGCCGGTGCGGCGATCGATGTCTACGAGAACCAGCCCTTGCCGCCGGACAGCCCGCTGTTTGGCTGTCCAAACTTGCTGATGACGCCGCATGTGGCGGTGCTCACGACCACGACGCTGCGGGCAACGTCGATTGCTTCGGCCGAAGAGATGCTCCGCATCCTGCGCGGCGAGCCGCCCACGAATCCGGTCAATTCCGGCTGACCGGCCAACCTGGTGCGACGCCTCGTCACATCATTACAAACGTGCGCTTGGCGTGGCTTTCTGGGTTGTGCGCTGCGTTCTGCGATCATTGCAATCTATGCGCGAGAGGCCGATACTCGCGTGGTCGGCTCGACACCAGCGGATGGAGGCGCCGAAGCCGATCAAGAGGAGGAACGCATGCCCCTGGCCCAAAAGGTCCTGCTGTCGGCAATCGCCGTCGTGACCGTTTGCGCAACCTCTGCTCCAATCGTGACCACGCCGGCCCAGGCGCAGCAGCGCTATTATCGTCACTACTATCCGCGGACCTACTATGCGCCGCGGAGCTACGGGTATTACCGCTCCGCTCCGTACTATGGGAACTATGGCGGATCGTACGGCGGCTACTACGGTGGCGGCTCGAACGGCGCCGGCTACAGCTCCATGGACTCCAACGGTCAGCGCCGCACCGGTTCTGATGCAGGCGCCTTCGGCGGCGGCCCCGGCGGCGGTTGATACGTCTGTCGGTGCAGGCGGTTAATGCCGTCGGTCGAATCAGAAGCGCGCGCCACCTCGGCGCGCGCTTTGCTTTTGGCCGGCGTGTTGCCGTGAATACTGCCCTGACGTGAGGGCCTGGCTCTTGACGCACGCTGGGCTATATCTTCGACCTGGGCGATCGCGGAAGGTCTACCATGTGGTTCGCTCGAATCATTGCAACCAGCCTGTCCCTTTTCTTGTCCGGAGCCTGGGTGGCTTCTGCGTCAGCGACGCCCCTTGTGCCGATAATTTCTTTGCTCTCCCACTGGGACCATCATTGGTACATTTGGTTGCCCGGTGATCCCCTCTATGAGGCGGTGGAAGTCATGGCCGCGGAGCGCGGCGCGGATGTTCCGCCGCTGGTGTGGGTCTTTTTTACCGAGCGCGACGAACCGAAACGGCAAACTCATTATTTCAACGACGCCCGCGTTGCCGCGGCACGCGGAGCCAACTACAGCGACATCCCCTTCACAATGGCCGGCGTTGGCGAAGGTCCACGCGACCTTGTCGTCAGCTTCGTTGACACCAAAGGCCGACCCGTCGCAATCGAAGTTCGATTCAATCCGGGCACACAGCTCGTCACTCAGGGCGCGGGTCTGACGAACCAGATCGGCCACAGCGGCGATCGCCTGCTTCTGGTGTTCTTCCGCGAGAGGAACGCGCTCGCTCAAGTGTCGCACGTAACCATCGCGGGACTTGATGTGGCGATACCCCAACTCGGCCAGAACCATTCCGTCCCGTTCTCCGCGGCCTACGGCAAAAATATCTTCGTGAGCGGATTTGCCTTTGGTGAGCGGCGCATCGATTTCGCCGATGACAGCACCGGCGCAGAGACGGATGCGTTGCGATTTGCACCTTCAGCCCATCGCGGCGTGTTTGTCGCCGCTCGACCCGACAACAGCCGGGTCGAACTGGTCACTGCGATCGACGACGCCCTGGCGTATTATCGCCATCGCAGCGGGAATCACGTGCTCGAAATCGAGTTTATCCCGCCCCTGCCTCCCACGAACGCACGGAACACCGACTTCGATTCGACTTGCCGAATGTCCTTGGATGGATTTCGCAATCTGCTCGTCGGGACCGTTCACGTGAGCAAACAGAGCGACAAGTTCACGCTCGACTGGCACTTCCAGGAGCCGGTCTGGACACGAGCGCGCTCACTACGCACCACTCTCTTTGCGAAAGACCATGCGGTCGCACGGATAGAATTGCGGCCTCTGGAGACTCGCTAGTGACAATGCGAGGAAACGGCAAATGCAGCCCGCACTTACGGGCAGTACCGACCAGGGTCCGCTGGGCAAGCGAGACTCCTCCGCTCACCAAAAGTTAGCGCCTTGGCTTCCCCGCTCCGGCGGGGCGTAGCCCTGATCGGCGTACCCACGGTAGTTATATGGCCGGCTGGCCGGATCGCGCCCGCTGTAGCCATAGTTTGGCGAATAGCTCTGCGCCTGCGCGATCGCAGGAACGCCGATTCCAGCCAGTGCGACAATGATAGTCGCGATCTTGAGGGTTCGGGACATTGCCAGTTCTCCTTTGCAAATCAGATTTGAATGAATGCCCGCGTGCCATCGCTCCGGCCTCAAAAGTCGGTTCGGGAGCACTCAGGGAGCCATAAAATAGTCATCGCCGACGCGCGCATAACCAGCGATTTCTCAAACACGATGTTTTCGTTTTCCAAACACTCGACAGCGCTATGCCGACATGATCACGAGCTGGTGAGATGTGCGGACCGCGAATTAAATTTCCGTAACTCATTTATCAACTCTAGCTCTGCCCAGATTTGTACCCCTGCGCTATCAGCCAGCCGGGGACGCACACTGCGATTCGCACATCACCTTGGCATCGAGAGAGGACTTCTTCCGCGCGCAGGCAGATCTCTGCGCCGAGCTTGCCCAGCAAGCAACGGACCCTCGCGTCAAGGCAACCTACGAGCATATGGCGACGACCTGGCGAAAATTGTTCGAGCTTGCGGAGAAGCTGCGGGCAGGGTCCGATCAAAGGAAAGATAACGAGCCTGCCGAATAGACTCGTCGTCGCGCTCTTTGCCGATTTCGCGCAGCTGTTGGTGTTGGCGGCGCGTCCTGTCTATTATCGGATCGGTGAAAACGGTCCACGAGTCTGCAATCCCTGACGAGAGTCAGGACCGCCGGCGTGGTCGGAAGTGTTGCTTCTAAAGCGCTAAGCCCTTGATTTTCTGGCGCGCCCGGCGTGATTCGAACACACGACCTTTGCCTTCGGAGGGCAGTTCCTAGGGTTTGAGACTGGTTGCTAGGATTTTCTGCGCTTTGCGATCTCCCTATTAGACAGAAATTTTCGGTTATTAACCGTTGCCTTCGCTTGTCACGACTTGCCCAAAGTTGGTAGCTATGTGGTAGCTAGTGGTGGAAATCATTCGCTTGAGTCCGGCGGTAACGGGCTTGGTTCCGGTGGCAATACCCGTTCTCCGAGGTGATGTGCGCTGATGCCAGGGTACCAAGCGTTTGATTCATTCCACTAGATCGAATTAGCGACCTAGCAGCGAAACCGGGGCGAACATGGCGGAAAAGCGAATTGGGCTGCGGGAGGTTCGAGCATTGGCGCCTTCTGAAACCGTGTGGGATGCCGCGGTGCCCGGCTTCGGTGCGCGGCGTCAGAGCGGCAACTCCGTAGCATACGTGTTAAAATTCAGGACGGCGGAGGGACGCCAGCGCTGGCTCACGATCGGCCGTCACGGTGCGCCGTGGACTCCCGATGCCGCTCGCGAAGAAGCCAAGCGTTTGCTCGGAAGCGTGGCCGAGGGCGCGGACCCAGCTGGCATCAAGCAGACGAAGCGCAAAGCCGCCACGGTGTCCGAGTTGTGCGATCTCTATTTGGCCGATGCTGAAGCGGGGCGGTTGCTGACGCGACGCCAAACATCGAAAAAGCCGAGCACGCTGGTAACCGATCGCGGCCGCATCGCTCGCCATATCAAGCCGCTGCTTGGGCGTCTCTCGGTCGCCGCAGTCACGCGGGAGGACGTAGACGCCTTCATGCACGACGTCGCGGCAGGCAAGACGGCCGGTAAGAGCAAAACGGAAAAGAAGCGCGGGCTTGCACACGTGCGCGGTGGAAAGGGTACAGCGAGCCGTACCGTCGGGCTGTTGGGCGCGATCTTCACCTATGCGGTCCGGCATCGTATGCGCCCAGACAACCCGGCGCACGGGGTCATGCGCTTCGCGGACGGCCGGCGCGATCGGCGTCTAACAGAGGCTGAATATGCGCTGTTCGGAGCCGCGCTGCGGGCTGGTCAAGCTGCGAAGGTGTGGCCCGCAGCACTCGCCGCCGCGCGGTTCCTCGCGCTGACCGGGTGGCGAAGCGGCGAGGCTCTAGGGTTGCGCTGGACTGAAATCGACATCAGCCGGCGCACGGCGCTGCTTGCTGAGACCAAAACTGGACGGAGCGCGCGCCCGCTATCGCAGGCGGCTTGCGACGTGCTCGGGGGGCTCGCGGGCGCAAAAGACGGCGATCTGGTATTCCCGGCCACGCGCGGCGCTGGCCGCATGGCGGGCTTCCCCAAAATTTGGGCGAAGATCGCAACGCTTGGCAATCTGTCAGCGGACCTAACGCCGCACACGCTCCGCCATTCCTTTGCCTCATTGGCCGGCGATCTCGGCTACAGCGAACCAACCATCGCGGCTCTTGTGGGGCACAAGGGACGCTCGATTACGTCTCGATATGTTCACGCGGCCGACGCTGTGCTGCTTGCTGCCGCTGATGCGGTGGCGAACCGGACGGCTGAGTTGATGGGCGCGGTGGCGCCGTGAACTTCAAAGACGCTTGTGGAGTATGCCGCTCACGGACATTCGTTCGCATCGTTGGCAGCTGACCTGGAATTAGCGAACCCGACCATTGCTGTTCTGCTGGGGGCGTAGCATCACCAGCCGGTACGTAAATTCGGCCGATGCTACTGTCCGCGGCGGCTGCCGTGACGGCCAGGACGCGGGAGTTGACGCGATGAGGAAGCTTCCTAAAGAACTGGCTAGAGTCATGGTTCCGCCGAAGGATCTGACCAGAGCGGTGCTGGCACTTGGGCCGCGCGTCACCGATCCACGCTATTTGACAGATGAAAAGCGTAGGCAGGGCTATGTGGCGGCCGGTGAAGTTCACGATGCGTATTGGGACTGGTGCCTGGATGAGCAGCAACGGCGATTTAAAATCTTCTTCGAACAATTCGGACGTGGATTGGGCCCCGAGTCCCATATTGCTGACTTTCGATGGAGGCTACTTGCACTTAATCTGGCCGAACGGCACTTCCCTGGCTTGAGGCTGCCAGACCCGTACAAGCGTGGTCGCAAAAGCAAAACCGACGAGACACTGCAATTGGTGGATGCTGCGCGAAAGAAAGCCGGCCGTCCGATTAGCGAGGCAGCAGCTATACGCAGTGCAAAGGTGAACCCAAGCACTTACTACAAAGCCAAAGCACTCCGTAAAAACTCTAAGTCCTAAATTCGGAGTCCGAAAATGACGTTGCTCGCAATTACGGAGTAGCGCCTGCCCACGCCTGAAGATTAGAGAAGATCCTCGTAGGTTAGCAAATGCGAGGATCGACATGTCGCTCATTCCTGACAATCCGAACGCGCTTCTGTCGCGAGCGCAAACCGCTGCCGCTTTGACCGAGGCGGGCTTTCGGATATCTCCGGCGACGCTAGCGACCAAGGCTACGCGTGGCGGAGGTCCACCCTTCCAGAAATTTTCGAGCAGGCCGCTCTATCGCTGGGGCGATTGCTTGGACTGGGCCCACAGCCGACTAAGCAGCCCATGCATGTCGACTTCTGAGCATAGTCTCCAATCACACAAGCGTCGAATGCACGGTGTGTGGAGCTAGCCACGTGCGCTGAAGCCAAAGGTTCTCGGCGACGCAAGGCACGTAGCGTCTGGATCGCTCGTTACCGGCTCAGCTCTTATTTCCCCCGAGCGATGCCTCATGTCCAACCGCGGTAACGATCTCACAGTCGAAAAATGAGATTTAACACCAGCTCCGTTAACCCGAAAGGAAAACCAAATGAAACCGTACGACCCAATCCAGCAAAACACGCCTTGTATCCTTGTCGAGGGGCCCAGATCGGGTGATGCCGGGTTTTATGGACAATAGCTGTTCGCTGCTGTGAAACCTAATGCGCATTGGAATGACATTATGAATGACCCTCACGTCCAGAGGGAGATTGAATCGCTGACGACACTTTACGTCCCACAATTTGACCGCAGCGCATCCCTCTTCCTTTTTGAGCTATATACAAATCCGATCTCCTTTATCGTTTCCCTGCTCAGCGAGGATTGGGGTGAAGTAGCACAGTTTACAATGATGGCTGAAATGGGCTTCTTCTGCGTTACCGGCCAGCGTTATCAAATGGCTGTTCCTGCGCAGCTGAACTCGGACATCGTCAGAAGTGCCGTGCTGAAGTATGCCCACACCGAAGACGACGAGTTCTGCCTGCACCCAGAATATCTCCTCGTCACGATGCCATTCGGGGAGGCGGCGGAATGGTAAGCGCGACTGAGCGGTATGAACGAGGATCAACGGTGTGCCGATCGGGACTTATTGCTGGAAACTAGCTCGAGGTTAGACAAACTCGTCGTCAGGTTTGAGCATCGCGGCGGCTAACCTGGGAGCGACCTCTTAGTGGGTCGGCCAGCGGGACCGGCCACCGGTTCGACTATGCGGCGCCAACAAACGCGCAGTGGTCGAACCTACATTCGCGAAACAAGAGATTGCCCGCTTCCTCCCGGTCGGCATCAGAAGGCCCGGGTGGCGCGAGCCATTGGCGCGTAAGTCTGAAGCATCACACTTCGTGCCGCTCGTAGGGGTACACAGCTGTTCATCCTGGAAAGAGGCAACAATGAGCGAGCAACAAGTAGCTGCGGCGGCGCCACTTCCTGCGCCTGCTCCATGGATCATCACGGTTTGCTCTGTGGATGAGCTTTGGGCGTATGGGAAAACGCAAGACAACTCGGTCCCTCTCCGTCTCGGCAAGGCGACGGGAAGTGCACCCAACGACCGTTATAAGCTCGACTGGACGCTCCACGCGTCGGTCGATCCTGTGGCACTCCCTGTCGAAGCTACGGTCCGTAGGTTTCTGGAGATCATTCACGCTCAGGCCGATCGGTCCATCGGCGCTGCTGACCAACGCGGCATCTTACAGATGTGCCGCATTCATCCGGATAGAAAAAATAGCGTCGTACCGTCCACATTTGCCATCGGGAAAGTGGACAAGATGGTGAAGGTAGCGACCGCGGACGCGACGCACGGGCACAACGTGTACATGGAGGGCCGCACTTTGCGTGCGGACGTCAAACGATCAAAGCGCGGTTCGCTCGCCGATACCGCTTGCGTGTTTGCCTTGGTGATCGACAGTGACAACGACAAAGGAAAGGGCGGCAACGTGACGGCCGAGCCGTCGCTGGTGGTCGAATCAAGCCCGGGCAATTACCACTTCTGGTATTTTCTTGACCACGCCATCGTGGCCGAGCAAGCGAAGGAAATCGGCAAAGCCATCCGTGAATCGTCGGGGGCTGACTACGACACTGGCAATGTTGTTCAGCCCTATCGCATCGCTGGCACGCCAAATTTTCCCGACGCCATCAAGCGTCAACGCGGACGCGTTGTGGTGCCGACCAGCATTGCCGATTACAGCGGCAAGCTGTGGACTCCGGAAGATCTTCTGGAGGCCTTCAAACCGGCGCCTAGAGCAGAAAAGGCAGACTGTGGTGAAGGCGCATGCGTCGACGAAAATGAGTTGGCGCTGCCGGAGGACCTGCTACAGCTCATTGTGCACGGCGACGCGGTCGGTTTCCGGTCCGAGAGATTCCATAGCGTAGTAGCAAGGTTGAAAAAGCGCGGATGGCCCCTTGATGCGATTGTAACCTTATTGGAGAAATACCCGAACGGGATTGCGAACAAGTATGCCGACCTCGATCGCGTGCGCGAGGAAGCCGAGCGATCCTACAACAAGATAGATGCCGGTCGCTCCACGCTTCCGACGATCAGTCTCAACAAGGGCGACATCCCTCGCATTATTGTTGATATCGAGGCGGCACTGAAGCGTAACAACGTGCCCGTGTTCTCAAGGGCCGGTTCACTTGTATACCCGATATACGAGGAAATGGATGCCGGAAGGGGGCGCAAAACCGTTGTTGCAAAATTCAACCGCTTCACAGCCGAATCGCTGCAAATTGAAATGGCCAGGTCAGCAAATTTCATTGCTTGGCGCCTGGCCAGAAATGGTGAAATGGTATCGTACACTGCCGACCCGCCGCCTCACATCGCGAAGCTGATGTTGGTCAACAATCGGCATTGGCAGGCTCCGAACGTCACTGGGATTGTCACCACGCCGGTGCTGCGGTCTGACGGCTCCCTACTGGCCGGGGACCGAGCAAGTTACGACGTAGCGACGCGGCTATACTACATTCCGGGCGTGGTGATGCCCGCCATTGCGGAGCAGCCGACTAAAGAGGACGCACGTGCGGCGCTGGGGTTGCTCGACGGACTTTTCGATGAAACGCCCTTCGTAAATGCCATAGACCGCGCTGTTGCATTGTCGGGAATTTTGACCGCTGTGGTCCGTGGCTCTATACCGGTCGCCCCGCTAAATCTTATTCGCGCGCGCACAGCGGGGACTGGCAAAAGCTACTTGGTCGACGTCATATCCGCCATCTTAACGGGAAAATGGTGCCCTGTGATGGCAGTGCCGCCAAGCGAAGAGGAACTTGAAAAGAGGCTGGGTGCCTTGGTTATTGGCGGTGTGCCTATGATTAGCCTCGACAACGCGGACCAGGACATTGGTGGCGCTGCGCTTTGCCAATTGGTGGAGCGTCCGGTGGTCAGCCTTCGGATTTTGGGTCGCAGTGAACAGCCGGAATTTGCATGCCGGGCTGCAGTGTTCGCGACCGGCAACAATATTGGCGTCCGTGGTGATATGACGCGACGCACGCTCATATGTAACCTGGATGCCGGCGTCGAACGGCCAGAGGTGTGCAAATTCAAGCGTTCACCCATAGACGAGGTTTTGGCCGACCGTGGGCGCTACGTTGCAGCGGCGCTGACCGTGATCCGTTCCTATCTCCGGGCGGGCGCGCCGAAAGTATACGACCAACTCGGCAGCTATGGGGAATGGTCGCGAATGGTTCGTGGCCCTCTGATGTGGCTTGACCAGCCAGACCCCGTCGCGTCAATGCAGGCCGCGCGGGAGGATGATCCGGAACTCGCCAATATCCGGGAACTGTTCCTATCGGGGTGGCTGACTTTGGGTCGGATGTACCGAGTGAGAGACATCGTCTCGGCGGCCCAGGGCAACGACGACTTTGAGGATCTGCTACTTCGCGCGGCCGGCGATCGTGGCGAAATATCACGGGAGCGCCTGGGGTGGTGGCTTCGCAAGATTAGTGGCCGCGTGGTTGAGGGACTCCGCTTGGTGACGGATAGTTCTGCCAAGGCCACTCTGAAGTACTGCCTTGAGAAGGCGGTCTAGTGTGGGTTCGTGGGTTGCGTGGGTTTGTTTTGTCCTTTCGCGAATGGGATCGAGAAGCGCTTGGGTCGTATGTACACAAAATAGGGAGCGGCTGGAAAAACCCACGCAACCCACGGAACCCACGAGGTTGCTTTCTAAATCGAAATCCGCTCCACCTCGTCGAGGCTCACTTCGTCGCGCCGGCGATCGTAGAGCTGCGTGGTGCGGGTCGAGGCATGGTTTGCCATCGCCGCAGCGTTTTCGAGCGAGCCGCCATTTTTCAGATAGGCGGTGATGCCCGTTGCCCGAAAGGTGTGATTGCCGACCTGGGTCTTGATGCCGGCGTCGCGAGCACGCCGGCGGATCATGGCGTGAGCATTCTGCTGGGGCAGGGGGGTTTTGGTGAGCTGCCCGGTCGTGCGGCCGATGGTGCGAAACAGCGGCCCTTTGGGGTCGGCGGAGATCCCGCTGCCGTCGAGATAGGCGTGCAGGTAGGTCTCAAGATTGTGGTGGCACGGCATCTCGTGGCGCTTGCCGCCCTTCTCGCGCAGCCGCACCCATAGCCGACGGTTCTGCACGAACACGTCGTCGACCTTCATGGCGAGCGCCGCGCCGATGCGCGCGAACGAAAACACCATGAGGCCGATCAGCGCGCGATCGCGCAGGCCGGCGTGCGTGCTCACGTCGATCGCGTCGAGCACGCGACGCGCTTCCTCAGGCGATAGCACCGGCGTCTTGCCGCGCTTCACGACGTGGCTCGGACCGCGCACCGATGAGGCCGGGTTCACCGGCATGACCTGGCCGACGACAAGCCAATCGAACAGATGGCGAATTGCGGACAGCCGCTGCTTGGCGGTCGGCGCCGATCGCTCGCGAGTCAGCTCCTCGATGTAGCCGGCAACGTGCACCGGCTGGACCGCCGCGATCGACGGTACATGGCGTTCCTCGCACCAGGCCAGGAACTCGCTCACCGCCTGCGCATAGGCGCGGCGTGTATTGCGATTGCGAATGTTGGCAGTGAAGAATTCGATGAAGCGCACCTTTGCACTCTCGCCGGCGGCGGCGATGAGGGCAGGGGAGGCGACGACTGAACGGAAGGGGACGAGCTGGTTCATGAGCGCATCACCGTGTTCCAATCGATGTGGTACCCAGCCGCTTCCAGCTCTTTGGCCAAAGCTTGCTTCCAGCCACCGCCAGCGTCGAACGGTGTCCACACGATGCCGAGAATGTCTGAAGGCAATTCCAGATCACCTGCCTTCAGCGCACACACACGCGCCCGCGTCAGCCGGCCGATGAAATAGCCAAGCTCCAGGATGACGTTCTGCCGCGCCCGCGGCTGCTGAGCGCCTCCACCAACGGCACCTCCTAAATCGTCGGGCGTCAACAAAATGATCGCAAAGCCGACGCTGGCGTGCGCTTCGAACTTCTCGATTACGGTTTTGCCTTGATTAGCTTGCTCGTGGAGAATGATCGGCTTCAGACCGATGCGCTCGAGGAAGCGGGCAACCGCCTCGCGCGACTCGCCAGCATGTCCGTGAACGATGAAGGCTTCTCGGCCGATAGGTGCGGCCGCCTGCAACACGACCCCATTGGGGATGAACTCAAATTCGACCTCAGCTAGATCTTCTTCCAAGGTTTGTACTGCTTGCTGCAGAAGAGCCAACGAACGTTTGCGATTCGCGTCGTAACCTTGAACATAATTGGCTAATGGCACCGGCGAAGAGCGCGCCAGCATTACCGGTGGCAACCACTGAAGATTTGCGGCCAACTCCAAGCGACGATAATCAGCGGTGCCCTCGCCGAAGATTCGGGCGAGTGTCGTCTGTATTGATGTTGATAGCGCCTTCAACTGGGCGGGATGGCTCTCGGTTATTTTCTGCGGGGCGAACTCAGTCAGCTCCTCGATACGCTTCTTTAAGCGCTCAATCCCGTTCCGCATATCGTCTGCGGTCAGGACCTTTCGGGGAGGCTCTCGAGGGGGCGAGGAACGACCGGTCATGTGATCTCCGAATCAGTATGTGATAAAGGACATTATCACATATTCGCGACCTAGATCAATTTTGGCGGAGCAAGGCCTACTTTCCAGATTTTCCGTATTCAAAGGGATCGGATCGCGAGCCCTACAACAAGCCCAAAGATCAGGGCCGTGTACGCAATCGTAATCTCTCGAAGTACGATGCAAATTCCTACCCTTCTGCTGGAGCAGCGGGGTTTTGGGGGAGCGCCGGTCGTGCGTCCGCAAAACCGCTTTCTTCGGACAGTCGGCACGCCACCGCCGCTGGATCCACCAAGATTGCACAGGCCCAAAGCCAGCAAACTCTTACTATTATACCGCGGAAATCACCTTTATTAGCCTGCGTGCCGCCCGGCGATCGTTTCGGCTATCCGTAGCTATTACCGCAAGCAATCATCGTGTAGCACGGCCGGTGGCAAGAGCTTCGGACGATCTTTTTGTTGCTCATTCGGTATACCGACGAAGCCCCAATGCTTCGCGAATGCGATGAGCTTGTCGTTGAACTGAACCGACCGGCTCACCGCGTCGTGGCGCACGATTATCGGCCGTTGGCCGCGTCGATCTTGACCGCTTGCAGCATGATCACGGCCGGCCTTCCGGACGCGCAGCGCGATCCCGTTGTGTAGAAGCGAGAGAGACGACGTATCATAGTATGTAGTAACGAGACGCTTGCGCGTTGCCGGCGTCGAGGCAAACCTGATGCGCTGCTGCATCACTCCGATCGCGGCAGCCAATACACCAGCGAGCAGTTCCAACGGTTGCTCGCCGACCATGGCGTTGTCTGCTCGATGAGCCGATCAGGCAACGTTTGGGACAATGCAGCGATGGTGAGCTTCTTCTCCTCGCTCAAGACTGAGCGCGCCGTCAGCGAAGCCGAGCGCGCGTTCGGCCGCATCGACGTGCTAGTCAACAACGCCGGCTATGGCTATTTGGCTGCGGTCGAGGAAGGAGAGGAGAAAGATATTCACGCCATATTCGACACTAACTTCTTCGGCGTCGTCGCCATGATCCAAGCAGTTCTGCCGGGAATGCGGGCACGCAGACACGGATTTATCGTCAACGTCGCATCAGTCGGCGGGATCACTGGCCATGCTGGCTCAGGCTATTATTCGGCCACGAAATTTGCCGTTGAAGGCCTGTCAGAGGCCCTAGCGCAGGAGGTCGCACCGCTGGGAATCCACGTCTTGATCGTCGAGCCCGGTCCGTTTCGGGCGATCCGTGAAACAGTCGCCCAATGTCATTGCTGACTATGAAAACTCGGCAGGCAAGCACCGCCGAGAAACCATAGAACGTAGCGGCAAACAAGCGGGCGATCCGGCGCGAGCCGCCGAGGCCGTCATCAAGGCGTTGCAGTCTCCCACGCCACCTCGACATTTGGTGCTCGGTCATGCGGGCTTTGACAACGTCGAAAACCAGTTGCGTTCGTTGCTGCAAGAGGCTGATCTCTGGAAAGCGGCCAGTTTGGGTGCGGACTATCCCGCGTCCGCGGCGTGATGGACCAGCATCAGCGGGGAGCGGGTGGACACATTCGCCTACCGTCCGGGACGCGGGAGCTGCGATCAGGCAGTTGCGCCGCCGTCGGCGGTGAGCTCAAGACCTTCGACCGGCAGAGGCAGATCGCGCGCTCTAGCCAGCTGTCGTGAACGCGACGTTTGACCTACAGCGGAACTTGAGCGTATGTGCCTATCTGGGCATAGAGCCAATATCGCGCGGCTGACGCCGCGGTGCAGCCGACCCTTGTCACCTCTTGTATCCAAGGTCTCTCAACAGCTTGGACCTATTCTGCTTGTCATCGTCGCTTTCCACTGCACGCGGTGAGGCACCATCGATAACGCCGATGATCGAGCGGCAATCTTCTACCTTTGCCACAAGGACTCTTACAGGGTTACTGGTCGCGCAATAGATCACAGCTACCTCACTGACGGTCCTTACGTTGTTTATGACGTTTATTGGGTATGCTTCCCTAAAGAGTATCAGGAAGGTATGTCCTGCGGCAATTTTGAGAATGCTATCTTCTGCTCGTCTTCTCAGAGCATCATCATTTCCGTCGCTCCTTACGAGGCAAGGGCCGCTAGCTTCTGCGAAAGCGATACCGAACCTCACTCCCGGAACCGAACCCACCATAGCCTCGAAGAGGTCTTCAACCGTCTTTATGAAGCCAGCGTGCCCGAGTATTGCACTGGTGTCCTCATCCTTTTCGATCGTGATGCATTCAAATTCTGGTCCCATGCCACCGCCTCATTTGCCTCGCTCGAAGGAAATCCGCTCTCGTTAGTCAACCTGGAACCCGTGGAACCAACTCGCGCCCCAGTCATCTCGCCGCTGTCAACGCCGCGCTGAGCGTAGCGTCTCCTGGCATCGGGGGCAGTAGGCGGCGCGTTTGCGGTCGGTCTCCCCCAGGGTATTGCTGAACCACATGACGCAGCCCGAAATCGGCGCAATGGCCGATCCCGACGGTGTGGCCGAGTTCGTGCATCGCCTCCTTCAAGACGCGGGCGCGAAAGCGCTCCTCGTCGGCATCGAGACGGAGCCGGAACAGCGAGATGACACAGGCTTCGCCGCTCGGCTGGGCCACGCCAAAGACGAAGTTCAGATCCCCCGCGTAGAGGTCGACTTCGGTGACGGCGAGCACGCGCTCAGCCTTGACCGAGAGCGCCAGGCCCAGCAGGGCATCGGCATGGAACTGGCCGCGCCTGACATCGAATGCCCCTTGCGGCAGCGCGCGCCGCTCAGCCAGTTCGACAGCGAAACCGCTGCCGCCAAGGTCCCGCGCCAAGTCGTCGAGGGCGCGGCGATCAGCGGGCTTGAGAGTGATGGAAATTCCGGTTCGCATGCGCCAGACTTGCATGCGTTCGGTCCGACGGGAATCCCCTCCGGGATTCAAATGTCAGACCCGATCCACTAGTATCCCGCAAAGTGCAATCACGACGAACCTAGTCTCAGGCACCGACCCGAATGGTGGCGGGCTGATGATGCAAGTCACCATCACGGGCGGTGGGCTTGCGTGTACGGGAGCGGCATTGGCCAAACGCTCGGCTTTAACGTGCCAGGAGCAATCTTGACTTTCGATATTCTGGTTACCTCGGGAGAGCGCTCCACCTTCCTCTCATCCCGGCACCATGCGAAGCCCCGGCCGAGGTCGGCGCTTTTTCTTGCGGGGGACTTTAATGAACCAAGATCACAGGCTGGACGAAATTTGACGGCCGTATCAAAGAGGTCAAAGAGTTCTGGGAGCGCTTTTGCCAGCACGCAGTGCGGGTGGCTGAGACGGACACGCCGCTCGTCATTGCGGCGGCACGTATCATCATCCGATCGTTGATCCGCGGACTTACCAGCCCCGAACTGTTACGTGATCTCGGTCCCAAGAGAGCCGAAGTCGTACACGCACAAATCGCGAAACTCGGCTGGAAGAGGACGTCGTCGCAGCAATCGCTGATTTCTGGGCGGATCCTGCCGTCCTGGCGGATTACGATGCGATCCGCATAGGCATGGACTTCGACCGGGCGCCCGACGGCGCTGGCTGCCACCGAGTACTTGTTGTCGTCGAAGCGACCAGGCAGGTCTTGGAGATCGATGCCAGCACCGCGTGGAAGCCGTCGAACCGGCCCGCATAGAGCACGAGCTTCGGTCGCTCCGCTTCAACACTTCCCAGATCGTCTGCTCGACCAACTCTGGATGGCGATGCGCCATGGCGTAAGTCATCACACCGGCCCGGACGCATCTCACTCTTAGGGCCTCGGGGGGCGCGGGGCTACGCCTTATCAAACTTCAAGGACACATCGTCATCTAACAACGAAACAGTCGGATGCATCTCTGCGAACACGGCCAGTACATTACGCGCTTCTTCAGCAAAATCTGTCGGGCTGTTCACGACGATAGGGTACTCGAAGAATGGCTTCCCGCTCTTCAATATGACAAGCTTGGCGTTCATGAGGCATCCTTTCCCAGTCCACCACTATGACCCCCACCACGGTGGTCTGCCTAGAGTTTCCACGCAAGGAGAACGACGTAGGCAATCCTGAACGCATTACCTCACCCAGGCGACAGCCCACCGAGGCTGACTCCCCCAATCCCAACTACGAAAGCGAACATGGCTACTAAGTCGATTTATTTGGTCGGCCTCCAGGAGAGTTCGGATGTCTACGTCCGTCACATCGCAGCGCTGCAATGGAACTCCTGCGCGGGCGTCGATTGCTCCGTGATAGCGCTGTGGCTCGGTCATGAATCGATCGAGACGACGCAGACCTATTTGCACGCCCACCTCGCACTGAAGGAAGCAGCCCTGGCGAAGCTCAAGCCGTACGAGCGCGGTAAGCGAACCCGCTTTCGCCCCAACGACCACCTGCTCGCCTTCCTCGAAGCGCTGTAGCTAACCTGACTATGCCGAATGGTGCCGGGGCGATACCCCCCGCGACGGGCTGGAACAGCGCGACAAGACGTTTTCCTTCCAGAGCCATTCGGCATAGTTCGGCGGGCGGCATAAACTTGCAAGCTCAATGACGTCGATCCGCAGGCTTGGCTCGCAGAGGTGCTGGCGCGACTGCCCAACCATCCCGCGAACCGGATCGCCGAACTGCTGCCGTGGAACTGGAAGCCCGCTGGCCTCTGAATATCCGCCCATCGCCCCGGTTTACCGGTTTAGCCGCCTGCGGTGCTCGTCGGATGCATACGCTTCTCGGCCCGCGCCAGTCGGCATTTCGAGCAACGTATCCCTCAGCCTTGCTCTGGGTTGTTTTGCCGCTCTTGCCTCTTTTGAGGGCCTGTTCCGAAGCGGCGCGCCACCGCGAGATCGGCTCTACACACGGCGCATGTTATCGCAGGCCTCCTGTTACCTCATGCGCCCGACAGATTAGCAATGACTGTCTTGTAGCGTTCCTCGATCGCCGGCCACCTCCTGTGGCGGCCCGCTTCCACGACAATCTCTCCGCCGATGAACACTGTTTTCACTGCCGTTCGACCGACGACGAAGATCCAGGCATCGAGCCATTCGTCGCCGTGACGCAATGCGAGGTCCGGATGGTTTTCGTCGAGCAGCACGATGTCCGCGCGCAGACCGACGGCAAGGCCACCAATTGACTGCTGCAAGGCTTGTGCTCCTCCGGCGCATGCGGAGGCAAATAGCCGTAGACCTGTCAACTCGCCCTCCTGCATCGTCATGACATTACGGGCGCCTCGCGCTAGACGCTGTTCGTACTCCAGTTGTCGCAATTCGGCCGCAGCGTCGATCTGGATATTGGAGTCGGTGCCGACGCCGAATCGTCCTCCGGCAGCAAGGTAATCCGCGCCACCGAAGATGCCGTCGCCGAGCGATGCCTCAGTGAGCGGACACAGGCCCACCACGGCCCCGGACGCTGCCAGCGCACGTATTTCAGCTCCGGTCGTATGAGTCGCATGGATCAGGCACCAGCGTGAATTGACGCCGGCGTTGTCGAGCAGCCATTCCACTGGCCGACAGCCGAGGGCCGCGAGGCTTTCTTCCACTTCCTTCATCTGCTCGGCGGCATGGATGTGGATCGGCCCTTCGGGCGTCGCCTGGCAAATGATGCGCAAGGTCTCGGGCGTAAGCGCGCGCAGCGAATGCGGAGCGATACCGACTTGTGCTTCCGGCAGGTCTGCCACGATGGCACGTGAGCGCTCGACGAGCTTGAGAAATCGATCTGGTTCATTGAGGAAGCGCCGCTGGCCCGCGTCTGGAGGCGCGCCACCGAAACCTCCATACGCATAAAACGACGGCAGCAACGTCAGGCCGATGCGGGTTTCGGCGCTGGCGGCGGCGATGCGCGCGGCCATTTCGCCGAGATCGGTGTAGGGTCGACCGTCGATATCGTGATGGAGATATTGAAACTCGCCTACCGCAGTGAAGCCCGCCTCCAGCATCTGCGTGTAAGCGAATGCAGTGATCGCTTGCACGTCATCTGGCGACAGGCGGTCGAGGAAGCGATACATCACCTCGCGCCAAGTCCAGAAGCTGTCAGCCGCTGGACCGCGGCGCTCAGCGAGCCCAGCCATACCGCGCTGGAATGCATGGCAATGAAGATTGGGGAGGCCTGGAATGGCTATGCCGGCGAAACGTTCAGCGCCTTCGCGCGTTGCACCTTCCGCGATCGAAAGGATGGTACCGTCCGTGACGCTGATCCGCACGTTGCGCGCCCAGCCGGATGGCAGCAGAGCGTGATCGAAAAAGAGTTCACGTCGCAAGTGGCGTTCTCCGCTCCCATTGGGCGCTGCCTATATATAGATGATTAGCACGCCTTTCCGGCCAGTGGAGGACGCCATGCGGTTCGAAACTATATGGCTCGATGCGCGTCTGGCGACGCTCGCGCCTCGCCGGCCCGGGCTCGGTATTGTCGACCGCGGCGCAGTCGCAACCAAGGACGGGCGGATCGCTTTTGCCGGTCCTACGGCGGAGCTGCCAACCGGCTGGGATGCGCTCAATCGTGTCACCCTTGACGGCCGCTGCGTGACGCCGGGGCTAGTCGATTGCCACACTCACCTCGTCTACGCGGGCGACCGCGCGGCTGAGTTCGAGCTGCGCCTTGCTGGTGCTTCATATGAAGAGATCGCGCAGGCAGGCGGCGGCATCGTGTCGACAGTGAAGGCGACACGTGCGGCGAGCGAAGACGATCTCGTTGCGGCAACGCTGCCGCGGCTCGACTGTTTTCTTGCCGAAGGTGTGACAACGATCGAAATCAAGTCGGGCTATGGCCTCGATTGCAAAACCGAAGTGCGGATGCTCCGCGCTGCGCGCCGGCTGGCGCGAGAGCGTAAGGTTGAAGTCGTGACGAGCTTTCTCGGTGCGTACGCATTGCCGCCAGAAGCGAACGGCGACAAGGAGCAGTATATTGACGAGGTCTGTGCGATGATCCCTGCTGTCGCTCGGGACAAGCTCGCTGATGCGGTCGATGCCTTCTGCGAGAATATTGCATTCTCGCCCGAACAGACGGCACGCGTGTTCCGGGCTGCGCAGACGGCGGGATTGCCAGTCAAGCTGCACGCCGACCAACTCTCGAACCTACACGGCGCGAAACTCGCAGCCACCTTTGGCGCGCTGTCCGCCGACCATCTCGAATTCACCGACGAGGAAGGGGTTGCAGCGATGGCGCGCGCAGGTACCGTCGCCGTGCTGCTTCCGGCGCGTTCTATGTCCTGCGGGAAAATCAAGCGCCGCCAGTCGATGCCCTCCGCCGGCAGCGCGTGCCGACCGCGATTGCGACCGACTGCAATCCCGGCACGTCGCCGATTACGTCATTGCTTTTAATTTTGAATATGGCGGCGACCCTATTCCGGCTCACGGTCGATGAGACCATCGCCGGTGTCACCCGCGAAGCGGCGCGCGCCCTCGGCCGGCAGTGCGAGATTGGGACACTCGAGCCAGGCAAGTGGTGCGACCTCGCCATTTGGAACATCGAGCGACCGGCCGAGCTGGTCTACCGTATCGGCTTCAATCCCTTGCATGCGCGGGTCTGGAGAGGCAGATGACGGCCGCGATCACGCTCACACCGGGACGCGCCACGCTCGCCGACTGGCGCGCCGTTGCAGACGGTGCTGCCGTCCGACTCGATCCCGCCGCGATGTCGGCGGTTGAGGCAGCCGCGCGGGCAGTCGACACCATCATCGCGAGGGGTGAGCCGGTCTACGGCATCAACACCGGATTCGGGAAGCTGGCGAGCGTGCATATTGGGTCTGACGATCTTACGACGCTGCAGCGCAATATCGTGCTTTCGCACGCTGCCGGGGTGGGTGACCCGATGCGGCCGGCACATGTGCGGCTGATGATGGCATTGAAGCTCGCGAGCCTCGGCCGCGGCGCCTCCGGGGTGCGGTTGCGGACCGTTGAGATGCTCGAAGTCATGCTGGCACGCGATCTGATCCCGGTGATACCGAGCCAGGGCTCGGATCGGGGCCTCGGGGGATCTCGCCCCCCTCGCGCATATGACGGCGGCGATGCTCGGGATCGGCGAAGTGCAGCTTGCCGGCGACCGCATGCCGGCTGGAGCCGGGCTCGCGCGCGCCGGGCTCGCGCCGATCGTGCTCGGCCCGAAGGAAGGGCTCGCGCTGCTGAACGGCACCCAGTTCTCGACTGCGGAGGCATTGGCAGGCCTGTTCGCGATTGAACGCGTGTTCCAGGCGGCGCTGATCACCGGCGCGCTCTCAACGGATGCCGCCAAGGGCTCCGACACGCCATTCGATGCGCGCATCCACGCCCTGCGCGGTCATCGCGGCCAGATCGAGGTTGCCGCTGCCTTGCGCGCGCTGATGGCGGGCAGCTCGATCCGCGCATCTCACCTCGCCAACGATGATCGCGTTCAAGACCCTTATTGCTTGCGCTGCCAGCCGCAGGTGATGGGTGCCGTGCTGGATTTGCTGCGGCAGGCAGCGGCCATGTTGGCGACGGAAGCGAATGGGGTCTCGGACAATCCGCTGATCTTCGCGGACAGCGGCGAGGCGCTGTCCGGCGGCAACTTCCACGCCGAGCCGGTGGCGTTCGCCGCCGACATTCTGGCGATCGCGGTGTGCGAGGTCGGCTCGCTTGCCGAGCGGCGCATCGCGATGCTGATCGACCCCGCGCTCTCGGGGCTGCCGGCCTTTCTCACGCCGCAGCCGGGTCTCAATTCCGGTTTCATGGTCGCGCAGGTGACGGCGGCGGCGCTGGTTGCCGAGAACAAGCAGCACGCCTATCCAGCCAGCGTCGATTCGATCCCGACCTCTGCTAACCAGGAGGACCATGTGTCGATGGCGGCACATGGCGCGCGCCGGCTTATGGCCATGGCAGAGAACGCCGCGAATGTTGTTGCGATCGAACTTATCACGGCGGCGCAGGGCTGCGACTTCCATACCCCGATGAGGTCCAGCGCGGCGCTTGAGCGTATCCGCGCGCGCCTGCGTGAACGCGTGCCGAGGCTCGAGCACGACCGTTATCTCGCGCCCGACATCGCTTCCGCCGCCGATCTCGTGCGGTCTGGCGCGCTTACCGGGGTAGCCAGCGTCGACCTGCCAAGCCTCGAAGGAACGAGTGCATGACCGAACCATGGCTCACTGTGAGGCGTGGAGAGGTGCCGCTCATCGTCTCATTTCCACACACCGGTCTCGAACTTCCGTCTGACTGCACGGCGGGCCTCGTCTCGAAGGATCTCGCACGCCATGACACCGACTGGTACGTCGACCGGCTCTATGTCTTCGCCCACGACCTCGATGCAACCATTGTGCACACCGCGCTCTCGCGCACGGTCATCGACGTCAACCGCAATCCGTCCGGTGCCTCGCTTTATCCCGGGCAGGTCACGACAGGTCTAGCGCCGACCGAAACCTTCGATGGCCGGCCACTCTATCGCAACGATGCGGCGCCGATGCCGAATGAGATCGAGCGCCGCAAAGAGCTTTATTTCGCGCGCTATCATGCGGCGCTCGCCCAGGAGCTAGCGCGCCTGCGCGCTCTGCACAAGCGCGTGGTCCTGTACGATTGTCATTCGGTCCGGTCGGTGATCCCGCGCCTGTTCCCGGGCGAACTGCCGGTCTTCAACATCGGCACCAACAACGGCAGGGCGTGCAATTCTGTGTTGACCGAGCGGATCACCGCCATCTGCGCGGCAACCCAATGGTCGCATGTGGTGGATGGCCGCTTCAAAGGTGGCTGGATCAACCGGATCTACGGCAGACCCACGGACGGCATCCACGCGGTGCAGATGGAACTCGCGATGCGCGGCTATCTTCCCGACGAGAGCGATCCGCCCCGGTGGGACGCCAATTTCGCGAAGCCGATCCAAGAGATCCTGCGGGCGGTACTCGAAGCCTGCCTCGCGTTTGCCCGCTGCTGAAGAGGACCCCATGCCCACTCGTCTCGATAATACTCGCATCATCCGGGCACCGCGCGGCCCAAAGCTTTCCGCCAAAAGCTGGCTGACCGAGGCGCCGCTGCGGATGCTGATGAATAACCTCGATCCCGAGGTGGCCGAAAAGCCGCACGAGCTCGTGGTCTACGGCGGCATGGGCCGTGCCGCGCGTGATTGGGAGAGTTTTGATCGCATCGTCGCAACCCTCACCGCGCTTGAAGCGGATGAGACGCTGTGCGTGCAATCCGGTAAACCGGTCGGTGTGTTTCGCACGCACCCGGACGCACCGCGGGTGCTGATCGCGAACTCGAACCTCGTGCCCCACTGGGCAACGCTTGACCATTTCAACGAGCTCGACCGCAGGGGCCTGATGATGTACGGCCAGATGACTGCGGGCTCGTGGATCTACATCGGCTCGCAGGGCATCGTCCAGGGCACCTATGAGACTTTCGCGGAGGTCGGGCGGTGCCACTACGGCGGCAACCTCACCGGCAAATGGATTCTTACTGCCGGGCTCGGGGGCATGGGCGGCGCGCAACCGCTCGCC
Source organism: uncultured Alphaproteobacteria bacterium (assembly GCA_963787675.1). Taxonomy (GTDB): domain Bacteria; phylum Pseudomonadota; class Alphaproteobacteria; order Rhizobiales; family Xanthobacteraceae; genus JAJPKK01. The sequence continues at coordinate 1,147,736 of CAWBDV010000007.1, forward strand.
GCGACCATGGCGGGCGCTTCGCTGCTGGCGATCGAATGTCGGCCCTCGCACATCGAGATGCGGCTCAAGACCGGTTATCTCGATACCCAAGCAAAGAACTTGGACGAAGGACTGGCAATGATCGAGCGCGCGCGCCGCGAGGGGAAGCCGCTCTCCGTTGGTGTGCTCGGCAATGCGGCCGAGATGGTGCCCGAGCTGGTACGTCGTGGCGTGAAACCTGACGCGGTCACCGACCAGACATCGGCACACGATCCGATCAACGGCTACCTGCCCGCAGGCTGGACGCTGGACGAATGGGATACTCGAAGCGCGAGCGATCCCAAGGGCGTCGAGCGCGCGGCGAAGGAATCGATGGCGGTCCACGTGCGCGCGATGCTTGAATTTTGGCAGCGCGGCATCCCCACCTTCGACTACGGCAACAACATCCGGCAGATGGCGAAAGACATGGGCGTCGAGAACGCCTTCGACTTCCCCGGCTTCGTGCCGGCCTATATCCGTCCTCTGTTTTGCCGTGGCATCGGCCCGTTCCGATGGGTGGCGCTCTCAGGCGACCCGGAGGACATCTTCCGCACCGACACCAAGGTCAAGGAGCTGATGCCGCACGACTGGCACCTGCACAACTGGCTCGACATGGCAAAGTCGCGCATCCAATTTCAGGGCCTGCCCGCGCGCATCTGTTGGGTCGGGCTTGGCGACCGCCATCGTCTCGGGCTTGCGTTCAACGAGATGGTGGCGCGCGGCGAGCTCAAGGCGCCGATCGTGATCGGCCGCGATCACCTCGATTCGGGTTCCGTCGCGAGCCCCAACCGCGAAACTGAGGCGATGAAGGACGGCTCGGACGCGGTCTCAGACTGGCCGCTGCTCAACGTGCTGCTCAATTGCGCCTCTGGCGCCACCTGGGTGTCCTTCCACCATGGCGGTGGAGTCGGCATCGGCTTTTCCCAGCACGCCGGCATGGTGGTTGTGTGCGATGGCACGCCAGAGGCGGCGCGTCGGATTGAGCGAGTTCTTTGGAATGACCCGGCCTCTGGCGTCATGCGACACGCGGAAGCCGGCTACGATGAAGCAATCGCCTGTGCGAAGGCTTACGCACTTAATCTGCCGAGCTTGAGCTGAAAAATCCACCGTGAATGGTGGCTCGTCAGATCAGCCTGGCAAGAGCCTGGACGAAATGTGCGGGTCAGAATGAGATTGGCTTCACCCCAACCGGAGTTGCCGCGGCATTCGTCCGCATCCAGTCCGCGGGTGGATCGGCCGCCCTGGGCGCGTTGTGATTGGGATTGAAAATCAACTTGTATACCCTGCCGCGAGCCGGATCGTCCCAGACGACTGCGACGTGCCCCCACTTCCCGGCTTGGCGCAACATGTTGAAGTACCCTTTTTGAGAGCTACCCAACTCTGCGGCGGCTCGATTGACCTCAGCTTGCGTGGCTCCTTGCGGCCGCGCATATAGATACGCGATGGCTGCACGAAGACCGGAAAACCCGAAATGATATGATCCGTCGCGCCGGTTTCGGCGAAAATGCCGCATTTCGGATGTGACATTAGCGGGTGATCGGTCCGCACGCTCGGAAAGCGGGGCACGATTGCAAATCTCGATTTTCGGCTGGGTCGGGTTTCGCCGCAGGGGCCGCAATTGCTCACGCAAGTCCGCTCGACGTAACGCCCCGGCAACCGTCATCCAGTCGTCAGCCGCCTTACCGGCGAGACTGACTTCGTCGAGCAGCTCCTTTTCGTGCGGCGAGAGCAGTCGCGGCGCAACCAGTTCAGCCGCATAAGGAGCGACAAGCTCCGCACGGGCCGTCATGGGATAGGGGAGGCCCGCGCCGTGCCGGACAGCGGCGCGTTCGACGACGGCCGTGATCTGCGACGAACCGACGGGACGGCCGGCACGTCCCAAGTTGCGCAGTACCCCGCTGTCCAGCATACCGTCGCCGCTGCGCGTCACCGCTGTGCGGTTACGCCGGTGGTTGCGCTTCAAGCACAAGGTCAGGCGACGCAAGGGCGGGGCTTATCCACTCTCGCACCTTTACGGGCACTTCAAGCTCGTACGCCTGTGCCGGCTTGGGCACGACATGCCGTGGGTGAAGGCGTGATGTCTTGTCCGAGAGCCGGATGCGGGAGATCTGCATGTCCGGTTCGATGAGCGGGATGTGGAAACGGAGCCATGGTTGAACCACTAAGGCACCGCCAGACGAAAGAGGCGGCAACAGATATGTTCAGACTACCCCCACCGCGCCACATCTCGACTCTACCCATCATTTCCGCCGCCCAGACCTCGCGAGGCAAAGCCGATGGCCAATGATCCCGTGGTCCGATGACGAAGCTGCTTGGGTTCCTGCTGAGTGCGGCCAATTTCTCGACCCGCACCCATGAGCCCGCCACCGAAGGTCACTGGCTAGAGTTTAGGCGCGGCGTTTGTGGGAAGAATGTGCGCGAAGCCGAGTCAGGAGCGTTGTCGACCTGCGTTGGTGGTTGATGGCTTGCTATCACCCATTGGGCGCCCAGCACTAAGGATATAAAGATCATAATTGCGTATATGAAGCCCCGGGGATAGCTCACTGCGCTGATGCCGAACAACGTTTCAGGCGACCTGATATTGGAGTTGGCCCGGTGCGGCAAAAGCGCGATCAAGCGAGTTGCAACCGCGCCGGGGTCTAGATGTGCCAATGGCTCGTCAGGTAGTGCCGCAATCAACGAGGTCAATCTCCGGGTCGCGGTTTCCCCCGGCAACTGAGCTAATTCCTCGGCTTCCTCCCAGGGGTCGACGTCCAGCCGCGCCAACGCTGAGACGACGCTCAGCACCATTCCATTTTTGTCCACACCGATCGGCGCGAACAGGAAGTTGTCAAACTCAGATCCAAGGGGAGCATTTGAATTCATTTTAGCCGCCGAATTTGCCGCCTCTATCGAATACATATGCCGATAATCAGGGATCACCCCTTGATACGGATCAAAGAGAGATGATCGGTTGTCGGATTCATCTGACAGGCCCAAAAGAGATCCAGAGCAATTCCACCGGCCAGTCGCGGCCGTCCGGCGGCTATGGACGTGGAGCGCACCCGCGACGAACGATTGCAGTCGGGTAGCTCCGGCACGGCGAGGCGCAGATCGCGTGTCCTGCGGCTTCGGTGGCCGAAAGCAGCGCCCGCTCAATATTTCCGTCGCACCGTGGTCCCGTTGACGCCGGAACGATTGGTTGTCGGACCGCCGATAGAACTGGGGCCGGATGCGATACGACCTACCGATCTGCCGGCGACGGTTGCCGCTCCGGTGGCGCCACGGCCTAGAACCACCGGCCGGTTTCTGAAAACGCCGCCGCGATGGCGAACCATCCCTCCACCCGCACCACACAGCTCTATGATCGCCGGCGCGACGAGGTAAGCCTCGATGAGGTGGAGCGGATTTCGATTTAGAAAACAACCTCGTGGGTTCCGTGGGCTTCGTGGGTTTTTCCAGCCGCTCCCTATTTTGTGTACATACGACCCAAGCGCTTCTCGATCCCATTCGCGAAAGGACAAAACAAACCCACGTAACCCACGAACCCACACTAGACCGCCTTCTCAAGGCAGTACTTCAAAGTGGCCTTGGCAGAACTATCGCCGCCCGGTCGCGATCCGCCGTACCCAACTCCTCCCGCTCCAAGTGAAGCTCCAAGAGCCTTTCGAACGCTGGAGGCGACATCATGCATGATGAATTGATCGGCTCCATCTCGTCGCGGACCACGGACGTGAGGAGTAACCAACCCGTTGTCATCTCTAGGCGGCGGTTTGATCGTCCGCCACGCGCGGCCCGAGGTGCGCTTTGCGCGCGCTGAAGGCGGCGGAACGACCCGCCGCAGCCCCAACGCGCTCCCCAGGGCGGACTTGACCAGGAGAAAGTGGCCTACTGGTATTTTCGGCTAAATGGGCTCTTCCAGATCGAGAACTTCGTCCTCCACCCTGGCAGGCGCGGCGGTCAGCGCACGGACGCCGACCTATTGGCGGTGCGGTTTCCCAATCGCGCAGAGTTCCTGTACGATCGCCCGGACCGTCCGATGCCCGACGATGTTGCCCGACTTTCGCTGTCGGGCAAGCTGATTGATCGGAAGCGAAGACACATATGCAAGCATCTCGGCATAAACCAGATTGCGGACCGTTGCGAGCGTTCGCGTCCGCAGGGCGCAGATAGGGCTGAGTAGTTTCAAGCCATATCTTCGTGGGACCGCTGTAGGTATCATCGATCTACGCGCTGGCCGGTGCTAGACGCCGCTGTTCTCGTGTCTCGAGTGCATCAACTTATGACCATCAGCGAACTGGGGAGACGCCGGTCCGACTGTCCTGAAGGACTAACCGCGGCGATTTTCGACGTAGATGGCGTCTTGCTCGCATCCCCTCACGAGCGGGCTTGGCGCGAAGCTCTCAAGGGTTTCGCTGACCCGGGTCGCTTCACGACCGCCATGTATGAGGCCCATGTTGCGGGGAAACCACGTCTCAGCGGCGCGCGTGCTGCACTGGAGGCATTGGGTGTGCCGGACGCCGATCGGCAGGCTGTCATCTATGCCGAGCACAAACAGAAGCGGCTCATGGAACTGATACATGCTGGCAGCGTCGCTGCGTTCCCCGACGCGCTCCGGTTCGTTCAGGCGGTCGGCGCGCTGGGTTGGCCTATGGCGGTCGCATCATCCTCGAAAAACGCCAACCAAATGATGCGGCAGATCCACCTCGATTCCGGCCGCAGTCTGCTCGATGTCTTCGGCGCCAATGTCTGCGGTCGCGATTTGCGGCAGGGCAAGCCAAACCCGGAAATTTTCCTGCTCGCCGCCGCGGAAATGCGCGTAGCGCCCGCGCGCTGCTTCGTGGTCGAGGATGCGCCCGCCGGCATCGAGGCGGCCCGCGCCGGCGGCATGGCGGCGCTCGGTGTCGCCCGACTTAAGGACGCTTGCGAGCTGCGGGCCGCAGGGGCGGATCTGGTGGTGACGAGCCTGGACGAGGTTGCCATCGACGCACTGGTCGACGGGCGGCTCAGCCGCCGGCCAACATGATGGAGCCAGGAATGATGGATCACGTTCTCAAACCGACCGCAGATGCGGCTTGGGTCCTTGAAGCGGAGGGCTATGATCCACTTCGCGAAGGCGGCCTTCAGTCACGCTTTGCGATCAGCAATGGCTTTTTAGGGATAAGGGGCGCGCGCGCCATGACGCGTGGAGCGCGTTGGGTCGTTCCGCCGCACACTTATGTCGCCGGACTGTTCGACTGGCTCGACACAAAGCCCGCCATCCCGGAGCTTGTCCCAGCCGCCGACTGGTTGAAGGTCCGCATCTTGTTGTCTGGCAAACCTCTGGTGCATCATCCTGGAGATGCGCCGTTTCATCACATGACGCTCGATTTGCGGCGGGGCGCATTGCTCGCCGAATCCGGCCTCCTGAAGGCGCCTGGCGCGGGCATTCAGCTGCGCACGCTGCGCCTTGTGTCTATAAGCGAACGCGCCCTTGGGCTGCAGCTGATCCAATTGGATATCGAGGACGGAGAGGTCGAGGTCACGCTCGAGGCGTCGTTCGAGGGGATCAATCTCGGGCTCATCTCTGAACGGCTCGGTCAGGATCTCGGCGTGTGGCGCACCCACCGCTCCGGCAAGAGTTCTCGCCATGGCTGCCACAGCGTCGCTGCAGGTCGACGGCCACGATATGCCGGCGACCGCCACCGACCAATTGAAATGGTCGTGGAGCTGGAAATCTCGCGCGGGGCAAATTGTGTGTTTCGAGCGCACTGTCGCCGTAGCGCGGAGCGACCTCCAAGGTCTGGACCCCAGCAGGGGCGCGCGGGACAAGCTTGATGTTGCACGACACCTCGGCTGGCGCTGCGTGTTGGCGGAACACGAGGCGGCCTGGGCAAGCCGCTGGCAGTGCAGCGACGTCGAAGTCGACGGCGACGCCGGCGCACAGCAGGCATTGCGGTTCGCAATCTACCATCTGAACAGCGCCGCCAACCCGGCGGACGAGCACGTGTCGATCGGTGCCCGGGCGTTGACCGGCGACGATTATCATGGACACGTGTTCTGGGACACAGAGATATTCTTGCTACCCTTTTACATCCTGACCTGGCCGGAAGCCGCCCGAGCACTGCTTATGTATCGCTTCCGCACCCTCGATGCCGCGCGGGCAAAATCGGCCCGGATGGGCTGGCGTGGTGCCCTGTACGCCTGGGAGTCCGCCGATACCGGTGCGGAGACCACGCCGGATCAGGTTATCGGTCCGGATCGTCAAGTCATCGATGTCCTTTGCGGCACGGAGGAGCAGCACATTAGCGCGGACGTTGCCTATGCGGTCTGGCAATACTGGCAGGCCACCAGGGATGAAGGGTTTCTGCGCGACGCCGGTGCCGAGATTCTTCTCGAGACGGCTCGATTCTGGGCCAGCCGCGCTCAGTCGGAGGCGGATGGCTACCGCCACATCCGCGACGTCATCGGACCAGACGAGTACCACCAACACGTCGACGACAGCGCGTTCACCAACGTTATGGCACGCTGGAACATCCGGCGCGCGATCGATGTAGCGGCTTTGTTACGCGAGCGCTGGCCCGAGTGCTGGACAAGCCTTTCAAGCCGCATCGGCCTTTACGACACCGAGCTAAACCAGTGGAAGAGTACCGCAGATACGATGACGACCGGCCTCGATCCCACAACGGGGCTGTTCGAGCAGTTTGCGGGTTATTTCGCTCTCGAAAAGATCAATCTGGCGGACTACGCGGGCCGGTCCGTGCCAATGGACGTCGTTCTTGGGCGGGACCGGACGCAACGATCCCAGGTGATAAAACAGGCCGACGTCGTCGCGCTGCTCGGGTTATTGCCGGAGGAGTTTGTTGGTGACACGGGGACAGCGAACTTCCAATACTACGAACCCCACTGCAGCCACGGCAGTTCGCTGAGCCCCGCCATGCATGGTCTCGTCGCTGCTCAACTAGGCTACTCCGAAATGGCGCTGCGCTATTTTCGGCAGACCGCGGCGATTGATCTCGCAGATACCCATGTGGCCATTGACGGTGGCGTGCATATCGCGGCCCTCGGCGGGGTTTGGCTGACGGCGGTGTTTGGTTTCGCTGGGCTGTCATTGCGGAGCGACGGCGTGGCCATCGACCCGCAGCTGCCGACGGGGTGGAGCAGCCTTGGCTTCGGCTGTCAGTGGCGTGGCCGCCGCCTCAGGATCAGGATTGACCAGTCCAAGCAATGCCTCGAAGCAACTCTGGAAAAAGGAGAGCCGATGACGCTTGTCGTGAGCGGCACGTCGCACGAGCTCCGCCGTAAACAAGTGCTCCTGGTTTCCACCGGAAGGCCGGATCGATTGAAGGCTCGTCAACCGATGAGCTCGTCGCCCGCCGGCTGATCACAAGGTGCATTCGCGCTTCTTCCGACATGGCTTGGCAACGAGCGTGAGGTAGCGTCTCGTGCGGTCGAAGTTGTTTCAACAGCCTTTTCCCGCGGCTATCCGGAAAGACTCCATGAGAACAATGCCCAGGTATGGGGACGATCTGGCGGTTCCTGGGTCGACCGCCCATTGTTCACCCGCTCGGCCGACCGCCTTGGGTTCCCCACCATCTTCCGTATCAGAAATATTGGTCTCCGCATTGGCCGGACGCTCCCTGCTCCCTAATCTGTACGTCGAGAGAGAGCGGTCGCAGCAGTCGAGCAAACGTTGATTTCGGGGGAGCGATCCTGGCCCTTACCAAGACCTCATTGTGAACCGCTATTCGATCACCGTCAGCGAGCGCGAGCACGCGGGGCCAGTAACATGATCGTGCCGCGAGCGTCGACCACCGACCGCAATTACGTCATCGTGCTCAAATTGGCTCCGACCGCAATTCTGATGACATTTGACCGCGCTGCGTCGGTTTAGGTGAACCGGGGGCCTTCGCGCGGTCCGCGAACACGGCAGAACCGGACGCGACTGTTCATTCCACATGGGGAAGCAAGCCGTTGCCGTTTGTGAGATTGAGTTGGCGGGGTAGGTTGCTCCGCTCTTCGACGTTCCCCGTCCGCTTCCTCAATAAATTGCGGTAGGCGCTGACATAATCTTTGGCCATCCTTGAGGCGGTAAATCTTTCGTCAAACCTTTGCCGCACCGCAGGGCGGTCGTACGACAAGATCTCCGGGAGAGCCGCGATGGCTGCTTCCTCGCTGTCGACCACTTTACCGGTGACGCCATCATCGATGACCTCGGGGATCGACCCGCAACGGAACGCAAGCACCGGTGTGCCGCACGCCATGGCTTCGATCATCGCCAGTCCAAACGGTTCCGGCCAGTCCACTGGGAACAAGAGGGCGGCCGCGTCGCCCAAGAATTTTGTTTTCTCGCGCTCGTTGATCTCTCCGACGAATTCTACGCCCGGGCCATCGATGAGCGGGAGTATCGCGATGCGAAAGTAGTCCTCATCGGCCTTGTCGACTTTGGCGGCGATCTTCAGCGGAACGCCGGCGGCACGAGCTATTCTGATAGCGCGGTCCGGGCGTTTTTCCGGCGAAATACGTCCCAGGAAGGCGACGTAGCTGCCCGGCGCGAAAGACGGCTGATGAAGTTCTGCCGGAATACCGTGTTGGATCGTGGCGACAAAATTGGCGTGCGGCAAGGGTCTGCGCTGATCGTTGGAAATGGAAACCAAAGGCATTTCGCTAAAGCGATAGTAGAAAGGCTTGAGATCCTCCAAATCCAGCCGACCGTGAAGCGTGGTGAGTGTGTGGCCTCCCAGCGCGCGACAGAGCGGGAAATGCAGCAGATCCATGTGAAAATGCAGAACGTCGAATTCCTTTGCACGCTCGCGCAACTTGTCGATCATCACCATGATGTGCGGAATGACGTCGCGTACCGCAGGATCAAGGCGAAGCGCGCGCGTACAACACGGTACCAACTCGGCGCTGGTGATAGAGTCCCCACTTGCAAACAGCGTGACATCGTGGCCCATCTTGACAAGTTCTTCGGTCAAGTAGGAAACGATCCGCTCAGTGCCGCCATAGAGACGAGGAGGAACGCTCTCAATGAGGGGAGCGACCTGTGCGATTTTCATGATGATTCATACCTTCCCTACAACCATAAACGTGTGCAGTGTAAAGTTCGGGTTTCTCGTTCAATTGACCTTGATTTTACGCGGCTTTGCTTTCTCAGCTTTCGGAAGGACTCTCGGCCGGTGCTTCGCATTCGCGTTAATGCTCAGTGCGACGGATCGTGGCTGACTTTCAGATTCGACTTCACGTTCAATCTCCCTTTTGAATGTTGGGGTCAGTGCGCCAAATCGACATTGATCTTTGTCAAAATGAACTTGAGTGGAGCGCTGAGATCTAGCTAATGGAATGGTCCGGCCGTGCTCCTACACTGCCAGCGCGTGACGCTGGACGGGGTCGCGAAGGAGCACTGCCATGTCCAACAAATCAACTCCGATGGTCGCCACGATGGGCATCGACATCGGCAAGAACACGTTCCATGTGCTCGGCCTCGATCAGCGCGGCGCGATTGTTCTGCGGCAAAAGTGGTCGCGCGGCCAAATCGAAGCACGGCTCGCGAACACGGCGCTATGTCTCATCGGGATGGAAGCTTGTGTTGGCGCCCATTACCTCAGCCGCAAGCTGCAATTGCAAGGCCACGATGCGCGGCTGATGCCGGCGAAATATGTGCGCTCGTATTCGAAGCACGACCGTCCAGCCTGAGCCATCCGGGTGGCAACGTTACCGGCGTCGCCATTCAGACCGTCGATCTTCTCGCAAAACGCCTTGGATTGTTGCGCGACATTGCTCCCGCCGGTCAATCGATTTGATTTCTGATAAATTCGGCGAATTCTCGGGCGGTAGTTCAGCTAAGGGAGGTAGAGGCGGCGGCCAAGCACTTGGAGTGGGGCTAGCGGTGCAGAGCGCAAGCACTCCAGACGAGATCAAGACGGCTTTCACAATGCTCACCCGACAACGGATCGGTGCCTTGTTGATCGCCGCCGAGCCCTTTTTCTTTTCTCGACGCTGCCAATTGGCAGCGTTGGCGTCGGATCACGCCCTATTGGCCGGCTATCCTTCCCGTGAATACGCTGAAGCTGGAGGTCTTTTCAGTTACGGTCCAAGTTTCCCCGACGCATGGCGCCTCGCCGGAAATTATGCTGGACGAATTCTCAAGGGGGAGAAGGCTGGAGATTTGCCGGTTCAGCAGTCCATGCGAATCGAACTGATCATCAATATCAAGACAGCCAAGGCACTTGGTATCGCGATCCCAGCAAAACTCCTCGCCGTCGCCGATGAGGTCATTGAATGAGTGCGCCAGGCAAAGCTGGTGCGATCCAGCCGGTGAAAGTCCGGCCCAAGTAAGGGGTAGCGTCCGCTTGGTAGCGAGTGTTGCGTGGTCACCGGCGACGGTGGCTGCGAAGCGTACACAGCAATTGCATGGGGTGTGGGATTGAGCCACGAAAGAAGAGACATCGCAGGGGCCGAGGGTTTTCATTCGCTCGAAGGCAACATGTGCGGCATCGCTATCCGAGGTGCTGACGCCCTGCCGGGGTCTAAGGCCACATCACGTGCAAAGGGATCGTATCGGAACCTGGGAGGTCTCGGGTCTGACCGGGACGGCTGTGCCGTTGCCGGTCCGCATCGGGAAGGCGAGGAGCCGTAGCCGATGATGAACGGAGCCGAGAAGTCGGACCCCGCCATTTAAGCGAGCCAGTAAGGATGGAAGTCGTCGCCTGACCGAGCAAACGAAAGCCTTATATGAATTTTGTATTCGAGATTGGACCATAGCCGGCGAGCGATAGCTCTTGTCTGAAGTGAGCAAACGGATTGCATCGCGGCAGCGACGCTTGGCCGCGTTTCCCGTCGAAGGCACTCCGCCCGGCGACAAGGCCTGTGAATTATTGTGCGAGGACCATGTCGGCACCTACAAGCTTCCGTACCTGTGCCATTGGTCGGGCGGCACGTGGCGAAGCGTTGGAACAGGGGAGCCGGTGAAGGCCGGCGTCGTGGGGTGGCGGGTGGCGAGGTGAGCGATGAGAGGGTGGAGGTCAGTAGACAACGTTTTCCGGAACGCGGCCATCGACGTTGCCTCATTAAATGATTCGCTATTCGTTCAGTTAAAGCGCATTCTAACTCATCACCGGCAAAGGGCTATCCTCAGGCGGCGATGGCTGAGAGTTCGGTAGCGCACCCGCCTGGTGTCAAGCGGAGTCGCGTTATGCATAAGTTCGCAGTAGGACAAATCGTGCAATTCGTACCCAACACGTGGCATTTTCGTAATTCGGTACCTGGGTCGTACGAAGTGAGAAAGCAATTACCCGAACGAAACGGAGAGTTCGAGTATCATATAAAAGGCTCGAACGAGGCGCATTCGCGCGTCGCCACTGAAAGCCAGATCAGTCGAGCGGGCTAATCACCGAACTCTCGCGCGCGGAATTCGTTGCACCTTATCTTTGGACTAGCCATGTGGTCGAAACGAGCTGTGACCCTCGTCGCCGATCAGGGATTTAGCGCACTCGCGTCTAGGCGCGGTCCAGCATATGCTCGGTGTCATGTTCACCAAGTACGAGCGGCGCGACTTTTCGGTGTCAGTCAGAAGCAAGAGCAAGCCTCCGAACCCGTGGCGGTGGGAGATACATCGGGCGGGGCGCTTGAGCGCGGTCGAGCAGTCTGTGGAATTTTTTCCAACGATGGCCGCGGGCAATAAGGCGGGGAAGCAGGCACTCGCTCAGCTATTCAAACGACTTCGTATAGGAATTGTTGAGTAGTCCGTTCGTGTGGGGTCGATGAGGCAGGTGCGGGTGCTTGTGTTGGTGTTGCCCCAGGTGGCGGTCGCGACGTAGGAGATGGTGTCGGTCAGGATTGAACTGACGATCTTACAATCTGATCTTCGCCGTGAGTGTGCTTGCGCAGAAAGCGTGCGAGTTGCCCTCTCAGAGTGGCGGTGTCTAACGGCTCACCCACGGAACTGGCATTATCGAAGAGTTCCCGTTGCAGCTCTGTCGGCAACCTGTTCCACTGCACGATCAATGCCGCGCCCAGACATCGCAGGATATGCTCCTCTTCCGCTGCCAATCTCGCTTCGCTGGCTTCACTGGGCTCCGGCATAGGCACCATCTCGCCGAGATTTTCGACAAGCTTGTCCTGATCATCGGCAAGCCACTGCTCGTTTTCGGCGAGCATCGTGAGACTCCGTTCTCCACGCACCTCGCTGGGAGCATTTCTTTGTTTCGCCAATTCGGCGTATTCTGCTGCTTTGGCACGATGTTGTTGGGTGGGGAACACGGGGAGCCTTTCTGTTAGCTGGCCTCTGTCAAATAACCTAACAGCGGATCGGGCAGGCGGGCTGGGGCCGTTGGCAAAGCTGTTACTTCGTGGGAACTGGGACGGCGGTTGATCCGTTCGTCGGCTGTGAAATTCTCCTGAGGCATTCCTGGTGACTAGAACACGGTCCCAACGAGAAGTTGCCGTGGTCGTCCATCGCGTACCAGCCCAGCTTGATGCCGAGCATGTCGGATTTATCTTCGCTTACGTAATGCGGAATGGTCATTGCGGCACTCCGTGCGCACCCTCATCAATCAAGCCGGCCTCGGCCCCATTTCTCGCTCTACCTTTAGGTCGGCAAAAAAAGACGGGGATGCGTTGTCAGCGTGTGCCTCAAAGCCGGGATTTGAATTTGATTCATCTATGATCGGAACCCTCTTTATAAATACCATGATGGATGGCCTACTCCGCCCGCTTCCATACTTGATGGATTCGGACGCCAGACATCGCAACAAGGCTGCTGTATCTCAGTTCGCGCGCCGTGAGAGATGTAATAGTTCGCTTTTGATCGGTTCCGATCTGGTTCGGGAATGTACTAGCATCAACATGAAGGATGGCAACCCTCTCTGCCTCGTTGACGGTGTACGTGCCGTAGTAAGCGATCGATTCTACAATGAGCCCGCCGAATTCCTCAGAATTCGTCTTGCGCTCGAGTAAATGGACGCGATTTTAGAATTGTCGGCACTCGCGACCATGTGAAAAAATCGGCCATTCGCCTCGAACACGTTGATACCCTTCGGATTGGCGCCAAACTGTTTCAGCTTGCTGCCATTCGGCAGGACCTGATCCGATGAGACGAGTGTCCAGGTGCCGACGAGTTGCTCTTTAAGCGACTTTTGTTGAGCAAGGGAATCGCTTGCTGATAAGCTAACTGCCAAGCACAGTGCTGCGGTCGTCATTGCGAGCGTGACAAGTCGATTTATGGTGTTCTCCTTTGGGCTGTTTGCGAAGCTCTTAACGACGAGCGCAGCCGGGGTCGCGCACTACCGGTATGCCCGTGTGCCGCAATACAAGCCAAGATCAATTTGTAAATTAGAATTGTGCCTGCCGATGGCACCAGGGCTGCAAAGTCGACGAAGCGGGGACTTCGGTACGTCGCCGTTTTTGCGCAGCCCACGGACAAAACACTGCTTGGCCGTCCATGAACACGTGGTGTGCCGGACGTGAAGTACAATAGGGGGCAAGAAATTAATCCGCGCTTGAGGTGGTCATGGTGGATGTGGCGTTGGCTGAGAAGGCCGTTGAGGAAGTGGCCAGAGCGTCGGCGGCGGATTGGATGAGGATGGTGCGGGTGCTCGTGCTGGTGTTGCCCCAGGTGTCGGTGGCGACGTAGTCGATGCTGTCGGTTGCCACGGCGCTGGTGTCGAGTTGGATAGGGTCATTTGTCTCTCACCGCATATAAAAAGCCCGGCGCGAAGGCGCGCCGGGCTGGGGACCAACAAGGACGATGGGTCCGAAAGTCCAAGGGCAGTGGTCCACAGCATCAAGCGCCGGAGACCTCCTGAACGCCGAGGAAACGCCATTCGTCGTTCCAGCCGTCGTCCCAGTCGCGGAGGTCGAGGCTGCGCCTGGCATCGCCCCCGTAGAGGCACACGACGTCGCGGTCGCCGGCCACCCGCGCGGACGAACCGAGACAGGCGATGGGATGCTTGCGTTGCTCCTCGGGGAACGCAGCCCCGTATGCGAGGCCGTGGACGTGGTCGCCGGGCATGAAGTTCTCTGCCTTCATCGCTGCAACGGAATCCTCTGAAGAGACGTTCCGGCCGAAGTCGAAGAGCTTGGTGCGGAACTTCTTTTTGCCGGTGCCTTTGATGGAGAACTTCTCCAGCGTGATGTTCGGGTTGACCCAGTCATACCGGCCGGCTGCGATCATCGCTTGCAGGGACATGCCGTAGTCGATTGTAATGACGCGCTCGGTGATGGTGTCAGTGTTCATGCATTCCTCCTGTTGCTCGCGCGATGGCTGACCTGTTGCGGTCTCGCCACCCCGTCGAACAACGGAGCGTCTGCTGGAATTGAATCACGGATTGGGGGATTGTCAAATTAGTGCTGGCAATTGTTTTTTTTGCTTGCCACGCTGTTGAGTTCCTCACCGATGGCGCGGTTGTCGACGAGGACATTGGATGTCGATGAGGAGACAGGAGATGAGAGGGCTCAAAGTCTTGAGATTTCTTTCAGCGACCGCAGCGGCAATGCCGCTTGTTCTAAGCGCCGGCTTGGCGGCTCCGGCGGCGCGATCTATCCCTCAAGCGTGCAGCGGAGTTCTCACACTAGAGGACGGGTACTATCAATTGAAACCGGACGCTGGTGCCACAGCATGGTGCGATTCCAATGTCTCGCAAGAATTGATTCCGCTGGTCCTGAAGGCGTGCAAGGTTGGAAGTCGATGTCGCATCGTCGGATCAGTGCAGGGACACGGCGTATTTTACTGGATGCATATCTCGTCGGTCACACGGCTCAAGTGAGATCGGCTTCGCCAGAGCCGAAGTTCACGTCACGGATTTTGGACGGTTGGGTGGGGTGGCTCTATTGGGCCGTGGAGGAGGCTTCGGTTGCCTAGCGCGCGGCGGGGCTCAGCCGTGCCGTTTGACCTGGAGCCGGTACGGTATTTAGCGGGCACTCGCGCTGGGACGTCGACAGGCATATGCTCAGCGGTATGTTCACCAAGGCCGAGCGGCGCGACTTTTCGGTGTCAGTCAGAAGCAAGGGCAAGCCTCCGAACCCGTGGCGGTGGGAGATTCATCGGGCGGGGCGATTGAGCGCGGTCGAACAGTCTTTGGAATGTTTTTCCGACAATGGCGGCAGCCAACAAGGCGGGCAAAGAAGCGCTCGCACAGCTATTGAAGAGACTTTCAATTAGAAGCTTTGAATAGTCCGCTTGTGTTGAGTTGATGATGACGGGGGAGTGGAAAAACACGTTTGATGGAGCGGCAAGATGCACAAACCGGCTCGGAGGCCCGCGGTGTTCACCTGGAAATATGATCCCGTGGAGTTGATCGCTGATGGCGTCGTCCATGCCCTCGGCATTAGTCTTGGATTGGTCGGAGCTGTGGCGATCGTATTCGTTGCGGCCAGCTCCGCGCGCAGCGAGCACGTTACGTCGGTCGTCATCTACTCAGTCGGTCTGTTGGCGATGCTTGGTCTCTCGGCCGCCTACAACACCTGGCCGGTATCGCGCACGAAATGGATTCTGCTGCGTTTCGACCAATCCGCCATCTACCTGATGATTGCTGGAACCTATACACCTTTTATAGCGCAGATAAAAAACGACCTTTTTTCAATTTGCCTTCTCATCGGGGTTTGGTTGACGGCGGCTGCCGGGGTCGCTCTTAAGCTGTTGGTGCCTGGTCGCTTCGGTGCTTTCTCGATCGTTCTTTACCTGCTTTTGGGCTGGAGTGGCGCAGTAGTGTATCAGCCCATCGCAGCCGTTTTGCCCAGCGCGAGCATCTGGCTGCTCGTAGTGGGAGGAGCACTCTACACCATCGGTGTTGTTTTTCATCTGTGGAGAAGTTTGCGCTTTCAAAACGTAATATGGCAACGCTTTCGTGTTGGTTGCTGCCTGCTGTCACTATTCGGCGTTGCTGGATTCTGTCGTGTATGTAGTAGCGTGATTTCAAGCACGTTCGCTCGCGGGACGGCCGCGAGAACGAGAATTCATGTCACGGATTTTGGCCGATCGCACGATACGGTCATGGTGCGGCTCGCTGTCCCGCCTTGATGCAGGTCAAGGCGGTCTGCTCTCGTCCTTCTATGTTGCCGCCGCCGGGTGATCGGAAATAGAACATGCCAAACGTAAAACACATTTCGTCACGAACAGAGATTCCCGCGGGGCAGAGCTACGTGTTGGTCACATTCGGTGAGGAGAGCGGACAAAAGAGAGATTCTTTTGGCTGGACGATTACGGTGACCCGCAACAACGAACTTTCCTTCTTGACCGCAGTTCATTCAGCTAAGGAACTTGCTAAGCGGGAGCACATTTCCACTGTGTTTGCCTGTAAATAGTTGTTCGGACTTGTCGAATACATGGCTGCCCCGTGGCGACCTCAGGCATCGGGGGCGGGAATATCTCCAGCTCAAAGCCCTGAAAGCATAAGCCAGATCACTAAAGACACTGCTATCAATGCGACCCAGAATAGGGTCCATTTCATTTGGCGAGTAGTTCCGTCTTCAGGTTGATGTGACATGGCTTGGCAGGGAACAGGGTCCGCGCCGACTCATGCTCGCCTACCGTTCCGACGTTCCAGGTCCCGGCGCATGCTTGCTGCCGCCGCCAATCTGGGCTCGCCACTCGCCCACCTGGGCACGGGATGCCCCGCTGCGAGCACGATCAAGGCTACGGACGGTAGGCTACCGTTTCGGCCAGGAATATGCACCACCTCATGAACCGTGTGGTTTGCCGGAGGGTTAAGGCCGGCATCCGGCAACATAATAGATTCCCCAACGCGGGGCAGCTCCGCGAACTCAAAAACGCCGTGAGGGTCGTCGGTCGATATATGGCCGAGGAATACTGTACAAGAGACCGCCATCTGGTCATCCTTTCCGAGAGCAAAGCCTACACCAACACCGAAAGGGCGGCGAGACGCCTATGCGGTCGATCTGTCTTTCTCTGACTTGCTGAAGAGCGCCGCAAGCGTCGACCTGCGCATGAGCGCGTTGGGCGGCCGACGGAACCACGTCACGGATTTTGGACGGCTGGGCGGGGTGTGGTGGCTTTGTTGAGCCGTGGAGCGCGGTTGGTTCAGCGCGGTCCTAACTAGCGCGTTTCTTCGGCCGGGGCCGCTGTCGGTTCTCCAGGCAGCTTGCTGGCGAGCACCAGCCACGCGTCGGCCGCGGTAATGAGCCGCCGACCGTACGCCGCAGCAAACGGGCGGTGTTGATTTGTTCAGCGCAACCATCTACTTGCGGTCAGCATGTTCGGGATTGCGTATTCGATCACCTCGTAATAACCAACTTAAACTGGTCGGCACGCGCACATGTTTGCGAGAAATAACCGAAGCAAAACGCCTCCCGGCATAATCGTCATGCAAAGTGAATACGGGCTGACGTTATGGATCAGCGGCAGACCTGTTGATGCTACTCCAGGGACCGTTGCCCTGTTGGACTGTCTCCACAAGAATATCGGATGTGTCGTGTCCTACGCGCAACTATCCTTGGCGGTGATGTGCAAGTCCGCAGACGCAGCGAGACGCCGACGGGTATTGTGCCAATTCGCGCACAGCGCCAATCGTGTATTGGCTCTCCATCAGGCGCCCTATGTGATCATGCCGGCCAAGAACTTGGGCTATGCTCTGTGTGAGATCGGGCGACCTCGGCGCTTGAACGGCCGGCAACGCTGATCTCGAAAACCAGCCGCTCTCAGATCCCAAGGTGCCTGCGAACATAAAAATAGCGGCCCGTCGGCGATGAGTAGCCGGCAGGCCGCCGAGCAAAGAGGGGTTGGTTCCATCCCTCCGAATCGGATCATCGCACGGAACACGTTACAAGACGACAACAGCGTGAGCACGTATGCAAAGGAGCCATCAGTAGGGATGCCCCAAGGTGTTTTGGACCTTGGCATGTGGTAGCGTAGCGTCGGTCACGTTGCCAATCGTGAGCCATGCACTACTGCCCCGGCGCGCCCCACGAGGCTGGGGCATTTTTTGTTTCCTTAATCGTTTCGGATGTAGGCTCGGTCGTCGACTTGCAAATGCACGCCGACAAATTGCAAAACGACTGCGCGAGCCCTGGTCAACGCCTCCCGGCAGGCCGGGGCTTTTTCATTTGGCGCGGCTTCCCAGCGACCGTCGGTCTCTCTTTGCCGCGCGGGCGGCAGGATTTGGCCAATGGGGTCGGGTGGTTTGCAGGCCCGGCTTGTAGCTATCAGGGGATAAGCGGACGTGTTGTTAGCGGCGTGAGCCTCGCCGAGTTCACGTCACGGATTTTGGACGGTTGGGTGGGTGGCGTGGCTCTATTGGGCCGAGTGAGCCCGACCCCTCCAATCGTGGATTTGGGGCTCGGCGACTGTCGGCCGATACGACTGCCATGCCGGAGAAGGCCGATACAGCTGGCGTGAATGAGCGAAGCAGTACGCAACGCCGAGTGTCTCAAAATACGAGTGTTGCCTTGTGTATTTGATCAGGCGTTTCCGTAACGTCTACCCACATTGTTTTTCCATCATCGTTTTTGCTGCACACAAAAAAGACCGTGGTCCCTCCTTTCCCCGCTCTCATGTGGGAGACATAGTCGATGTTCACGTCTACCGCTGGACCATCCGTCAACGTCAGCCTTTTCCAGTTCGCCATCTTGCTCTCCTGTCTTCACATCATTCCCGATGCATTAATTGCGGTCTCGCATATCAGTTGCGGCGGTCATTCAAGTCCCTTCACCCAGTCATCCCAATCGTGCCACGGCCTGTCCGGGAGGCCTAAAGCCCCGTCCAAGAGTTTTTGCACGATGCGTGCGACCTTGACCCGATCACCTAACTCATTTTCCATTAGGAAATGATCCTCAATCATTTTACGCAGATGCTCCTCTGTGAGGAGAACGGTCACCGTAAGTTTTTCTGATATTGGCACGGGCTTCTCTGCCTCACGTCCGAACGATCTCACCGGCCGATCAGCCGCAATGCATTTCGATCGCTGTCGTTGATTGTGAGCTTTCTCTACGGTCTCACACTCGACTCGTTGGTCCCGGCAACTTTGACCAATCGAGGCCCAATTCTTCACACGCAGTACGAATGATGCGAGCATCAAGAATTTGGTGCGGGCCGCCCAGCGGCACCTCTGCCTTGCGGCCTTGACGATGAACCGTCACGTTCGCATGGCCTGTACCGCGCTGCTCCTGGTCCGTGTCGAACCGGCAACCATGCTCCGCGAGCCATTTCCGAAACGTCGCGCTTTCCATCGCCTTGCTCCTATGTCTGGCGGCTCCCGACAAAGACGGTGGGCCTCGTTTGCTCAATATATGCCAATGCTTGAGCGGCACCTGCCTTGATCCCGATCAAGACAGGCGAGCAAGTGGTACGAAGTATGGTCAGTTCATGGCCGTCGTTTGCGGCGACGCCCTATTTATGGGGGAGTGCCCGCGTCAAGATGAGTGAATCTACGTCACGGATTTTGGACGATTAGGGTGAGTGCCGTGGCTCTATTGGGCCGTGGAGGTGGCTTCGGTTGTGGTCGCCTGTGTTGTGGAGGCTGTGACGGCCAGAATGGCGGCGGTTGATGAGGCGTCGGCAGTCGTGACGGTTTGTGGTGCAGGTTCAATGAGGATGGTGCGGGTGCTTGTTGACGTGTTGCCCCAGGTGTCGGTGGCGACGTAGTCGATGGTGTCGGTGGCAACGGTGCTGGTGTCGATGATGATGTTGGAGACCAGCGCGCCATTGAGGAAGGTGCGGATGCCGAGGTCGTGGCCCTCGTTGTCGGTCGCGATGGCGCCGAGGTCGCTGTAGGTGGTGCCCACGTCGATGACCGCGGGATTGTTGCCCTCGATGGTGATGGTCGGGGGAGTGGACGTTCCCGAAATTGTCGGCGTCGTCGGGGCGCTGATCTGGACCTGCGGCGTGCTGCCACTGTCGGCGAGGACGGCCGCGAGTTGATCACCCGATACACACATCGTCGAACCGTCCGACTTCTCCACACAAAGCTCCTTTGTCGTCACTTTATCGGACGTGAACGACTGGGCGAAGCCGGCGATGGTCTGCTCGATGCTCGCGATCTCGCTGGCAAGCGCCTGGATAGCTTTCACAATCGGTGAAATGAGGCCGATGTAGTTGAGGCCGAGCGTGCCGCCGGGCGTGAGCGCCGTTGGGCTGGTGGTCGAGACAAGCGTGGGGAACAGCTGCTGCACTTGCTGGGCGATGAAGCCGAGCTGCGGTGTCGAACCCTGGTCCGGATTTATCCAGTTGAATGTGACCGGGTTAAGCGCGTCGATGAGCGAGAGAGACGTTGAGGCGTCGAGCGACTGAATGTTCGTCTTGAGCCGCTGGTCGGAGCTTTGGGTGAGCGTCCCCGAGAGCTGGGCGTTGCCGCCGTCGAAGACGGCGAAGACGGTGGACGATGCGTTGTTGACGATGTTAAACGCCAAGGTCGAGCTAGCGTTGTCTGGGCCCCAGACGGTGAGCCGGCTGTAGGGGGTGGTGGTGCCGATGCCGACGTTGCCGCCCAAAAATTCTGCCGCATAATTCCTTGTCGCCCCAGTGGGTGCGTTGACGGTTAAGCCATAGCCGTTGGTCACGACGCTGGCGGTCAACGCATTCGAGGCAATGAGAAGCCCGTGGGCATTGGTAATGTTCGTGCTGCTGGCGTTGTCACTTTTCAGTGCACCCGAAATATATAACGTGGCTGCATTGGTGATGGTTGAAGTGGAAATCGAGAACGCGAACGTGGGCTGCCCGCGTTCCGATTGTGGCACCGTTTGAAGACGTGTCGGTAAGGGTCGCAGCATTTGCGGCAAACTGAAGGCCCGTTGTAGTCCAGGAAGATGCACTCTGATTCCCGGCGATGTTAATCTCTGCCGCAGGAAACTGAATACCAATTCCGAGTTTTCCCGCGAAAAACGAGTTTGCTGTTGAACTGTCATACAGCGCCCAATTGTTAGTCGTACCGGAGCCCCCAGAGCCGCCGTTATTCGTGATTTGAATTGCATAGTTGTTTGTTGTTCCAGCGCCCGAAGCATTCGATACATTAAAATGTCCACCAACATTGTTAATTGTGCCGACAACGCCCGGAGCAGCCGAGAACACACCAGTATTAATTCCGGTGTTATTTACTGTTCCCGTTGTTGTTCCATTTCCGTTTGAGATCCCATTCCCATGGATGACCGCGGGATTTAACTTTTACCGAACAATGATAGCCGATGCGGAGTTCGCTTCATCGCTGCGTGGCGCCAAGCTGACAATGCCGGTCCTCGCGATTGCCGGGAGGCATAGTACTGGGGAGCGGATGCGCACGAAGCTTCAATCGAGCGCCGATAGTTTGATCAGCGTAGTGGCCGAGGCCTGCGGTCATTTTGTCGCTGAAAAGCAGCCCGAGTTCTTCTGTGAGCAAATCGAGCGATTTTGTTTAATTTGAGACAATCCGCCCTAAGCTGTGGAAAACCGTGCACAGGTTGGCGAACTTCATAGCCATCACGTCCGGTTTGAGTTTTTAGTGCACACACATTGTAGGAAAATCCATTCCCGCGCAGTCGTTGCGTGATGTGACCCGCGGCAAGCTCAGCGTTCACCGGCTTGAGATCGAGATTTTCCAGTTGCTCAATTCGAGATAATGCACGATCGCCTCGGCGACGCGGTCTTGCTCATCCTCAGTGAGCGCGCGCCGCATGCTGCAGACGAGCGCGAGGCCGTCCGCAGCCCCAACTTGACGGTGAATTGCAGGGTCTTGCGCTTGATTGTCAGAGTGCAAACGGGCTCTGTTGTAACAAGTCTGTAGCGACAGCCCATTTGACCAGCGCTTCTTGTATATCTATTTCAGCCTGCGTTATTGATTCAACGAGCCGCCCTTTTGCCGCAGAGTCGGTTTCAAAATGAATGATGCGCTTGAGCTTCATGAGATGATGGTCCAATTGTCGTAGCTTGGTCGTCATCAAAATCGAAATCGCCTGCAACGACTCGGCGTCAGTGGCAACGGATCGTGTCGAAACCGTGCCCGGGTTGCCGCGGCGCAGCCGCTGTTCGGGGCACAAGTCAATGATGTTTGACATCATACGGCTCCCATAGGTAGCCCGTCGCCAATGCGATTAATCGGCCGCACGACCCCGGGGCCATCGGAGATTTTGCGGCCGTAATCCGGGCTGCGGTCGCCGCTAGGCAGCGCGGACCGTATTGAGGAACTTGGCTACTTCGACCTTGAGCCTATTGCTCTCGTTGGCGAGCGATTGGGCCGACGTTAGTACCTGGGTGGAGGCCGCGCCGGTCTCGCTGGCGCCGCGGTTCACGTCGGTGATGTTGGTCGCCACCTGGGCGGTGCCTTTCGCGGCCTCGCCGACGTTACGGGCGATTTCCTGGGTGGCCGCGCCCTGTTCCTCGACAGCTGCCGCGATGGTCGAGGAAATCTCGGCGATATGTCCGATGGTCCCGCCTATCTCCTTAATTGCCTTCACCGACTCCTCGGTCGCCGTCTGCATGCCACCGATCTGCGAGCTGATCTCTTCGGTCGCCTTGGCGGTCTGGCCGGCGAGTGCCTTGACCTCCGATGCAACCACGGCGAAGCCTCTGCCAGCTTCGCCGGCGCGGGCTGCTTCGATGGTGGCATTGAGCGCGAGCAAGTTGGTCTGCTCGGCCACCGACGTGATCAGCTTGACCACATCGCCGATGCGTTGTGCCGCTTTCGATAGGTCATTGATGCGCGAATCGGTCTGTTGGGCCTGTTTGACGGCTTCGGTCGCGATCTTGCTGGACTGCTGTACCTGCCGGCTGATCTCGGAGATCGAAGAACTCATCTCCTCGGTGGCGGAGGCAATCGAATTTACATTGGTGGAGGCTTCCTCCGACGCTGAAGCCACTACCGTCGAGAGCTGCTGGGTGGTCTCGGCGGTCTTGCTCAGGGTATTTGCCGAGGCTTCGAGTTCGGTGGAGGCGGACGATACGGTCTCGATGATAGTCCCGACGGCGGCTTCGAATTCGTCGGCAAGCTTGCGCATCGCCGCCTTGCGTTCGACCTCGGCTTTCGCTTCAGCCGCCTTCTTTTCGGCCTCCGCCTTCGCTTCAGCAGCTTTGCGGTCCGCTTCGGCGCGCTCCAGATACACCGAGATGGCGTAGTCCATGTCGAGCAGCGCCGCCTTCACCAGCGCGTTCTGCAGGGCAGCCTTCTTTTCCCGAGTCGCCTTGCCGCCGAACCAGCCTTCCGCCATGCCGGTTTCAATCGCGCGCAACAGTCCCGCGATGATGAAGCCGTAGCCGCCGATATACCAGCGCGGTTCAAGCCCGATCCGATTGTGCGTCTCGCCGATCTTGGTAACGGCGCGCACATAGTTGTCGTCGAAAGTTGCCGATGCGATCACGGCCCAATGTCTAAGCTGGGCCTGTTTCGCCTGGCCCATGTGCGCTTGGCTGGAGAAATGCCGTGCCGTTTCTGGGAACAGGGAAACTTGCGCATAAAATACGTCGAGAACGCCGGGAAGCTCTTTCGCGATCAGGGGTTGCAGTTCGCGCAACGCCGCGCGGGTCTCTTCATCCATGCGAATGAAAGCGAGCCGGGACGCTATCGAATTATCGGTGCTCATGTGGTGCTTTTCCCCCATGTGGCTGGAAATCAATTGGTAATGATTTCCAAAGACCTGCTGCTTGCACGGTAAGGAGGCGGCACCTCTCTGCGAGAGTGGAGCGGGTCTGATCCCACTTCGAATCACGCCTCCGCGATACAATCCTCAGAATTCACTGGAGCCCTCAAATTAAATCTAATCCCCAGAGCGCATTCATTATTCCAAAAGTGCGGTAATTCGCACGAGTCTGCTGAATGACTGCGCAGTGGCTCAAATGCGACGGTTGTTGGGCTCAGTTCAGAAAGCGATCCGCAACCATTTAGTGCATTCATGAAAAAAACCGTTGACGATGATTGGACTTACCACTTGCCCACTCTATCATTAGAATGTGTTTAGCTGATTCGCAGAATTGCGCGACCTATCTTTCTACGCGCAGGGCATTGATGATCGACCACTTGTCGCCGATTCCACTACGGCGATTTCCAATCGTTGGCACCAACAGCCCCGACGAAATACGGGATGTTCTCGTCAATATTTTTGGTGCGCGCGATTTCGACGTGCATGGACAACGGGAGAAATTCCGGGCGACTTTGAGTTTTGCCCGGCTAAAGAATCTCGGCCTCGCTTTCAGTAGCTACTCGGCCGCGGTCCACCTTGCGTTTCCACCGTCCCGCGAAGTGAAGCAGCAATTTGCGATGCGTGGGAGCGGGCAAATAACGTTCGGCCGTTCGCTATTCCACATCAGCGCCAATGAAACATGCGCTTTGCCGGCGGATACGGAAACAACCGTCGATTTGGGAGAGAATCATGCCCAGTTCGTTTTGAGATTTGATGCCCGCGCGTTGCAGACCAAGCTCGCGACGTTGGTTGACAGGCCGGCAATTGGAAACATTGAATTTCTCCCGCCCGATACTTCTGAGAACCCCCGGGTGCAGCGTTTACGCCGCCTGGTTAGCATTCTTGCCAGCGAGCTGGATTGCGAGGAAGGCGACACACCCGATCTAGCACTTGTGGAATTCGAGCAAGTATTGATGATATCGTTTTTGACCGCCAACGCGCACAATTACAGTCATTTGCTAGAGGACCGCTCGCCCAGCGCCGCACCGTGGCAGGTTCGCGTCGTCGAAGAGTACCTCGCCGCACACTGGAGCCGGCCGATCACGATTGAGGCGCTGGCGGAAGCAACTGGTGTGGGTATCCGCAGCATGTTCAAGACATTCAGGGACGCGCGCGGCTGTTCGCCGATGTCCTTCCTCAAGCACACGCGGCTACAGCACGCGAGACGCATGCTGCAGGCGTCGGATGAGGGGACCTCGGTCACCGGGGTCGGCTTTTCTTGCGGTTTCAACAGCCTCGGCCACTTCGCGCGCGAATACCGCGAAGCATTCAGCGAGCTGCCGTCGGCGACGCTCGCCAGAGCAAGAGGCACGCGGCGGTCCAGAGCGTCGAGCTAGCCGGCACTTAACTTCAGGCCGTCTTGCGCGGACGGCCGCGCTTCTTTGCGCCGATGGCGAAATCTTCGAGCTTCTTGCCCGACTTGAGTGCAGCGGCGAGCCAGCGGGGTTTCAGTCCGCGGCCGGCCCAGGTCTCCGACGGGTTGTCGGGATTGCGATACTTTGGGGCAACGGTGGTACCTCTAAGCGAATTGCTGCTGCCAGGCGGGCGGCCGCGGCGTCCAGGGGCACGTGCATGTCCATTACCGAGGCGGGAGAGCTGGGTGAGTTTGGCTTCAAGGTCCCGGCGCTCCTCGACCACTTTCGCGCTGAGCGCGGCCTCTACCTCCGCTTGTAGCTTTGAGAGTTTTTCAATCGACATTGACTTGAGGGGCAGGGCTGCCATCGCTTCGATCCTTTTGAAAATGAGAATCATGCGGTATTGCAGGAATTGGAGAATGTAAAGAGGGCTATTGCAAGAACGGAAACCGGTTATCAACCGGTAGGGATAAAGCGGACGCTGAGTTTGCGTGGATGAAATAAGCCCGCTTCGGTGGAGCGTGGCGCTGGCGGCGTCAAAGAGAATAAGCCCGCTCTCCGAAAGAGCGGGCAGTGCCTGCGGCACAGTTTTAAGTGCAGGTTGCAGGTGCACTTGACAGAGATTTCCTGACCATCAGGCTATGCGGATGACTGTCGGCACCGCGCGCTCGGGATCTTGGTGAGCGCGCTCCACTCGATTGCGGCCGGCGGCCTTAGCGCAATACAACGCCTTATCGGACGATTCTAGCAAGCCACTTAATGTACAGCCCGGCGGATTAGCGCTTGCTGCAATGCCGCCACTGACCGTCGCGTTGACAGGATACCCCTTGACGAAACGGCCGGCCACCGCGAAGGAGGCGCGAATACGATCGGCGCGTACCGCAGCTGCTTCGATGCCTGCTCCTGCTATCACCACCGCGAATTCCTCACCCCCTATTCGGCCAAATACTTCGTTTGGCCGAAGCACGTCGAGAGCCACTTCGCAAAACGTTTTTATAACGTCGTCACCCACCGCATGGCCGTGCGTATCATTTATGCTCTTGAAGCGGTCTAGGCCGAACACCATCACAGATATCGGCGCATTGTCGCGCCTGCATCGCTCCAGGATTCGCTCAGCGCCCTCCAAGAATGCGGATCGGTTCGCGATGCCAGTCAGCGAATCAATAGTTGCAGCCGCTCGAACTCGCTGCCTCACTTCGTTCCCTCACTAAGGAAAGCAAGAATACGGCGGTGCCAACAAAAAAGATGATGCTTTCAAAATGGATCAAGCCGAACAGGCTCATCACGGACGGAACCTGATCCTTACCGATAGCCCCGTTGAAGAAGCTGTACATGCCGATCGTTAGGGTTGCGGCATGCACGGTCGTGAGGACGATCAACGGTCCGCGCGCGGGCAGTCGGTCGGCTCTGCCGAGCCACAAACCGATTGCGACGGAAGCGATATAGACCGCGCACGCGGCGGGGGCGGCCGCGCCGGCGATGCGCTCTAAACCCGGGGCGAAATTCGCGATGGCTGCTACGACCATTCCGAGAAACACGATGGACAGCGGTGCGGTCTTGCCTTCGAAATTCCGCGCGGCCCTCCATACCAATCCCTGTGAGAGGGGCATGAGGACCACACCGAGAACGGGCCTCGAAGGTAGATGGAGTGCCGCTCCCATCATCAGCAAAAAAATGCCAAACGCCGCGATAATGTTCGATAGTCCCCATATACCCAGCGCTGCCGCATTTCGGTTCTGCAACCACGCAGAGAGCAAGACGGCTCCGGCGCACGCCCCGACGAAGCTTCCCATCGCCATTAGTGTCGGTATATCGAGTTGCATGACTCAAAGACGTAATCGGGCTGGCCGTGCCAACAAACGGCCGACGATTTGGCTCGGTCGTATTTCATGACGATTGAGTTAAGAAGAGGTGGTTGATGGAATAAAATGTTATCTCTAATTGTGCGTTCGACGCCGCGAGGGGAGAGAGCGGGAGACGACGTTTGCATCGACGAAATGAGCGCCGCCCTGATGGCGCGATTTCTAGGAAGAAAAATAAAGCCCGCTCTTTGGGAGAGCGGGCAGTGCCTGCGGCGCAGGTTTAGGTGAGCTTGACAAAGTGGGGATTTCGTTGCGCTACCCAGAATACATTCACCGCTGAGCGACGGTAGTAGCGGCGGCGATCGTTGGCGTCGCGAAGCTAAGAAGTCTTGAGAACGCCGAGCTGCTTGAGAAAACCCAGCAAATCAAATTCGGTCCACTGTTCGGCGATCTTGCCCTCTGCTATGCGGTAGATGAGCATGCCCGAATAGACAACTTGCTTTCGCGTCGGCGGCATTCCCCGGAAGCCGCCCAAGTGAGTGCCCTGAAAGCGGTAGCGCACCGCAACGTTATCGCCCTCCGCAATCTGGTCGAGAACAGCAAAATGCAGGTCTGGAAAGGCCGCACGGAGAGCCTTGATAAACTGCCGGTTCTCTTCGGGTCCATGGAGCTCCCTGCCGGGATCGTGGCGCACAAAATCCGGCGCAAAGAGTTCGTCAATTCGTTTTAGGTCTCCTTGATGCCAGACCTCGTCCCATACCCGATCGGCCAGGAGCTTATTGTTCGCTGTCGACATAGCTTCATATAGCATAAATTTCTGCGCCTGCCCATCAAAACGGGTGGTAAAAAGCCCACCTCAGGGGGAGGCGGGCAGTGCCTACGGCACAGGTTTAGGTGAGCTTGACAAAGTGCGGATTTCGTTTCGCCTCAGTTAGAGCGACAGCTATCTGCCCATGCCGCCGAACGAGCCGGCATCGGAGCCGGTGCGGCGCTGGCCGTTTGAGTCCATGGAGCTATAACCCGGGTCTCCATAGTAGCCCGCGCCGCCGCCGTGAATGTTGCCGTAGCTTCGATAGGAGGGAGCGTCGTATCCACCATAGCTCCCCGAGTAAGGGGCGGGACGGTAGTACCCGTAAGACTGCGGAGCGTAGTAGTAGGAGCGCGGATAGCTGTCGCCGTAGTATCGGTACTGGGCATGGGCCGATGTTGCCAGGATCGGAGATGCTGCGGCGCACATCGTCACGAATACGAACGCGCAACGCATGATTCTTAAAGTCATCGCCATGGTTTCCTCCTCGATGATCGGCTGTTCGGCGTCATGAAACCGAACAGCCCGCCGGATAGAGAGCCTCTCAGTTCCCAGGACCACCGCCGAAAGCGCCCGCGTCAGACCCCGTGCGGCGCTGGCCGTTTGAATCCATCGAGCTATAACCCGGGTTCCCATAGTAGCCCGCGCCGCCGCCAGAATAACCACCATAGCTTCCGTAAGAAGGAGCGGAACGGTAGTACCCGTAGCTTCGCGGAGCATAGTAATGGGATCGCGGATAGTAATGGCGATAGTAGCGGTGCTGTGCCTGGGCCGAAGTTGTCAGGATCGGAGCAGAGGTTGCACATATCGTTACGACTGCAAGTGCGGAAAGCAAAACTCGTTGGGTCGTTGACATGATTTCCTCCTCGATGATCGTTCGACGCCACCATCCGCTGGTGTCGAGTTCGACCACAAGCAGAATTTTGGTCCATCGCGCATAGATTGCAATGAGCGCGGTGTCGCAGAGCCGATTGCGGATACGAAAATAAAACCCCATTCACGTGGATGTGATGGGGCTAGAGGAAAAGAGCTTTTCAGCGACGAGTATCGCGGCGGCGATCGTTCGCATCGCGAACGGTCTGCTGGGCGCGTTCGGTTTCTTGCTTGGTGTCGTCCTTCGGCGGACGAAGCACTATTTTGCCGTCCAGCGGTATCGTTTGCAGGATGACGTTATAGCCCTCCCCATCTTTGTGGGGGAACGCGGCGCCGATCGGCGTCCACCAATCATCCTGGCCGTCGCCGCGCTTGGTGACGGCATAGGCGGTAAATACGGGTTGCTGCTGCGCAGCCATGGGTTACTCCTTTGCTCTGGTTGCTGGTCAGTATTCATCGGCGCGCATGATGGTCATCACGCGCACGGTCTTGCTCGGGTCGGCGGGATCTTCGGAGCCGCCGTCGAGGTCCGGGGCGTAATAATCGATCTTGAAAAACCAGGTCCGGCCCTCAAGCTCGATTGCTCCGAAGTCGTGTTCGCCGTGCGGGTCGTTGTCCTTCGCGAAATTGCTGAAGGACCGAACCGCTTGGAGCAGTGCGGCATTGGCCTCAGCGGACAATTCCTGCACTGCCGGCGTCACGACGACGCGACCGCCCATGAGTGTGCTGCGGAAATTGTCGTTCAGCACCCGAATGCGGTCGGACGTGGTGGGGGAGTGAGCCTCGGTCATGGCTCGCTCCTTTCGGGCTTCGGAATGTCCTCGCTGCGAACGGGCGACATGTGCCGCGCGCCACAGTTAGGGCAATCGTCGTCGGACATGGCCGACCAGTCGTCGGTCCATTCATGCCCGCAACGGGCGCAGCGGTAGTGGTTGCGGAAGGTCGGCGCGGGCTCTTCGGGAGCGGGGACGGTAGGGGGTAACATTGTGCCCCGCACGCGATCGGCGATGAGCGTGAGCGCGTGCTCGATCGTAGCGGTTCGCTCCGTCGCGATCTCCTGCGTAAGGAGCTGCGGCTCTTCGTCGTCGACGGTGACCGCGGTCACTGAGACGAACACCGCGCCGTCCGC
Source organism: uncultured Alphaproteobacteria bacterium (assembly GCA_963787675.1). Lineage (GTDB taxonomy): Bacteria > Pseudomonadota > Alphaproteobacteria > Rhizobiales > Xanthobacteraceae > JAJPKK01. The sequence continues at coordinate 1,177,274 of CAWBDV010000007.1, forward strand.
CAGGGTCGAGAGTTGGATGGTGAGATATTCAACCGCCTTGAAGCTGACCGGGGATGCCGGCGCCAGGCGGTGTTCGCTGTCAAGCATCTGGTCACTCCGTCGTGCGTGCCGGCGCCCAAGAAATTCAGGCGGCGGCGAACACGGCGGAGCGCTCTGCAATTAAGCGTACGGCAGGGGCAGGGAACGCACAAGAATTGACAGATTGTCAGTTGCGTGCGGAGCGGCTCGATCGCAGTCTCGAACTCGTGGTAGCTCAACCGCGTGAAGCGAGAACTCGTGACCTCTACGTGCAGCGCCCCCCAGCACGATAGGAACAGATCGGAAATCTGGAACATTTCAAGAATGCGGCAGCCGTCAGGTCGGAACAGTGGCGTTCAAAAATGCGGCTCTGAGTCCTTGCGGTCGCGTAGGAGCGATCGAGTTCGCTCCTGGTGGCAATGGTTGTGGGGCCACCGCCAAGAGCGTCTCGGAATTTGCGTTTGGACCCGTTCGAAGAACCTCAATCTGGGAGCGGCGATTGCTGCGGCTTATTCCCCAAAAGCTCCCCAAAACAAGTCGAGCAAACGATTTTTCCCATCTAAGTTATTGTTTTTGCTGGCGCTCCCTACGGGAATCGAACCCGTGTTTCAGCCTTGAGAGGGCCGCGTCCTAGACCGCTAGACGAAGGGAGCGTGAAATCGAGAAATCACTGGCGGATGGATCTAGCCCCGAACCCGGGGCCACGCAAGGCGAAGCTCCTGGGCGGGCGGGACGCCCGCGCTCCCGCTACTCGCTCCGGCAACTCTCGGCTACGGCTCGTCGGTGAAGCGCATCCGGCCTTCGGGGCGCAGCGTGCGGGCGTCGTAGGTGCGGATTTCGACCGTGCCGCCGATGTCGAGCGTGACGACGATGCGCTCGCCGGCGACAGCGGTCGAGACCACGCGAGCACCCTTGGGCAATGGCGCCGTCATCTCGATCATCCGCCCGTTCGCTCCGCCAAGGTCGCCGGCGCCGGCCGGTGGGCTTCCCCCGCTGCGGAAAACGCGATAGCCGATGACTGTGATGACGACCGCGATGCCGAGCATCGTGGCGGCACCGGAAATCAGCATCAGCCAGCGCACTTTGGCGACGATCTGCGCCTGTGCCGGGCTCAGCGGCTCGTCATCGCCGTTGTCGGATTTGGTCATGAGCGAAACGCAGGCCCGGGTCGAGACCGTCGCGGCGGATGAGGCCGGCGCGCGGCTCGACCGTGCCTTGGCCACCCGCATCACCGAGCTGTCGCGTTCGCGCCTCAAAGCCCTCATTGAGGCCGGGCACGTCGCGATCAGCGGCCGCACGATCCGCGATCCCGCCCACCGCGTCAATGCGGGCGATGAAATCGCGGTCACGCTCCCGGCCCCCGAACCTGCCGAGCCCCAGGCCGAAGCGATTCCCCTCGCCGTTATCTACGAGGACGACGACATCATCGTCATCGACAAGCCGCGCGGCCTCGTCGTCCATCCTGCGGCGGGCAATTGGACCGGCACGCTCGTCAACGCGCTCATCGCCCATTGCGGCGCGAGCCTCTCAGGCGTCGGCGGCGTGCGTCGCCCCGGCATCGTGCACCGCCTCGACAAGGATACCACCGGCCTGATGGTGGTGGCGAAGAACGACCGCGCCCATCAGGCCCTCGCCGCCCAGTTCGCGGATCATGGCCGCACCGGGCCGCTGCGGCGGGGCTATCTCGCCTTCGTCTGGGGGGCACCGGACCGGCCGAAGGGCACGATCGACAAGCCGATCGATCGGCATCCGCAAGCCCGCGAACGGATGGCGGTGCGGGAGGGCGGCCGCGAAGCCGTCACTCACTGGGAAGTTCTGGAGCGCTACCCGCCGGGCGCCCGGCAACCGGTCGCTAGCCTCCTCGACTGCCGGCTGATGACCGGACGCACCCATCAGATCCGGGTCCACCTCGCGGCGATCGGCCATCCGCTTATGGGAGACGACGTCTACGGCCCCGGCTTCAAGACCAAGGCGGCGCTGCTGGCTCCGGTAGCACGCGCAGCCTTGGGGGAACTTGCGCGACAGGCCTTGCATGCCTATCTAGTGACCATCGAACATCCGGCGACTTGCGGAGAGATGACATTTCGCTCGCCGCTGCCGCCGGATCTCGCCAGACTTCGCGAATCGCTTCAGGCTGGAACGATCGCGCGTTGACTGCGTTCTCTGCATAAACTCCAACAAGTTGGCAGAAATAGTCCTGAAATAACAATGGACTAGGCGCATCAGCGACGCCAGGTCACAGCGGCGTCACGGTGAATTGACCCCCGGGCGATGGTTTTGTCCTGATCTGGCGTGTATGGTCCGGTGCACGATCGAGTTCGCGATCGCCGCACATCCCCGGCTCTGCCGGCTCTCATGAGCGTCAGAGCCGCTGCCCGCCGCGTCAGGGGGCAAAACTGAAGGAGGGCGCTGTCATGGCCCAAGCTGCTTCGTTGCCGATTCTCACTGCCGAGTCCGGCCTTTCCCGATATTTAGACGAAATCCGTCGGTTCCCGATGCTGGAACCGCAGGAAGAATTCATGCTGGCCAAGCGCTGGCGCGAGCACGGCGACCGCATCGCCGCGCACAAGCTGGTGACGAGCCACCTGCGCCTCGTGGCGAAGATTGCCATGGGTTACCGCGGCTATGGCCTGCCGATCTCCGAGGTCATCTCGGAGGGAAACGTCGGCCTGATGCAGGCGGTCAAGCGTTTCGAGCCCGACAAAGGGTTCCGGCTGGCTACCTACGCCATGTGGTGGATCAAGGCGTCGATCCAGGAATACATCCTGCGTTCGTGGTCGCTCGTGAAAATGGGCACGACCGCGAATCAGAAGAAGCTGTTCTTCAACCTGCGCAAGGCGAAGAGCCGCATCTCGGCGCTGGACGAAGGCGATATGCGCCCCGACCAGGTCCAGATCATCGCCAAGCGCCTCGGCGTCACCGAGCAGGACGTCATCGACATGAACCGCCGGTTGGGCGGCGACGCCTCGCTCAACGCGCCGATCCGCGAGGACGGTGATTCCGGCGAGTGGCAGGATTGGCTTGTCGATGATCAGGACAGCCAGGAGAGCACGCTTGCGGAGTCGGAAGAGTTCGACAACCGCCGGGCCGCGCTGTCCGACGCGTTGAAGGTTCTCAACGAGCGCGAGCGCCGCATCTTCGAGGCCCGCCGTCTCGCGGACGAACCGGTCACGCTCGAAGATCTCGCAGCCGAGTTTGGCGTGTCGCGCGAACGCGTCCGCCAGATCGAGGTGCGTGCCTTCGAGAAGGTGCAGAAGGCCGTCAAGAACCGGGTCGCCGCCATGGAGGCGCCGCCCGCCCACGCGGCTTCGCCCGCCGTCGCCGCGCATTAAGCCTTTCACCTCCCCCTGGAGGGGGGAGGTCGGCCGCGATAGCGGCCGGGCGGGGGTGGCAGCGTTGCCACCCTTTCATCGCAAGAAAATTTGCGGGACGGCCGCCACCCCACCCCGGACTGCCTGCGGCAGTCCGACCCTCCCCCTGCAGGGGAAGGTGTTACTGCTTCCAGGAGGCGAAGGCGTCGCTGAAGGCGCGGTCGCCGGGGGTGCCTTTTTCGATCGCGACGATCGCCCGCTTGCCGTCGTTGTAGACGACGGGAATATCGAACCACTCCCGCTCCTTGAGCAGTTGGACGTTCCGCGCCATGTCGTTCTCGACCGACGACAAGCCGATCAGGAAGTAGGTCGAGGTGACCTTCACTGCCTGACCGGCGAGCGGGATGCCGCGGGTGCCCTCCGCCTGCTTCATCAGGATGCCGGGAATGCTGGAGATGCCGCCGTGGGCGAAGTCTGACGGCAGGGTGAACATGACCTCGACGGTGTGGCTCGCCGGCAATTGCTTGTCGGTGTTACGGCGCAGCGACCATCGCAACGTTGTCTTCAGGTCGGGAATTTCCACTTCGGCGCGGACGACCATTTCGGCCGGTTGCCCGGGCGAGGGCGCGCTCATCTCGGTGCGCCACGCCGCCGTTCCCTCGAACCGCTTGCCTGCCGGATTGTTCTCGTCCTCTTCGTAGAGCACGACCTTCTGGGCGACGAGCGCGCTTCCCGTCGAACTCTGCGGCGTATAGGTGTTGCCGGCGTCCGCCCCGACGCGGCCGCCGAACTTGCGATTATTGTTGGCATCCGCAGTCGGCGCCGGCTGTGCGTCGGTCAAGCGCTGCGACGTCGGCACGCTGCGGAATGAGGACACCAGTCCCGGTCCCTTCCACACCGCGACGCCGGCGACCGCCAGCACCAGAATGCCGGCGAGCGCGAGGCTCGCGTATTTCTTCCATTGCCCCTTCTTTGCGTTGTCCTGCTTTTCCGGCCACTTCTCCGGCAAGCCTTTGCGGTCGGCCTTGGCAGCGCGGGGCGGCGGGGTCCGGGCGCGGATGTCTTCCTGGCGGACCATGGATGACGGCGCGCGGACCTCGGCCTCGAGGGTGCCGTCGTAATTTCCATGATCGGCAAAATCAGCGGCGTCGACCGGCTCGTCATCAGGCTCGTCGAGCGGCGCTCGCGGCGGCTGGCGGCGCGAACGCGGCGGCTCGACGACCGGTTCTGCTGCCCGCGCGCGCTTTCCGCCGCGCGGTGCACGCGGCTCGAACCGCTCCTCCGGTTCCTCGTCGGGCTCGCGGTCGATGAAGCGCTCGACATCGCGCGGCGATGGGCGGCGAGACCGCGGCAGGTCCGGTTCGGGCTCGACGCGCTGTTCGCCGCGCCGGCCGCCCCGCGGCTCGCTGCGAGGCTCGGTGCGCGGCTCAATCCGTACCTCCCCGCGCGCATCGGCGCGGGCTTCGCCGCGCCTTGGCAAGCGCGGCTCAACGCGCGCTTCGGCTCGTTCCATCTCGGGCTCCGGCGCGGCCTGGAAGGCGGCGCGAACGTTCTTTGCGGTCTGGCTGGTCGCGGCTCCGAGGCTCTCCGCATCGGCGACGACGTCGCGAAAACCCTTGAGACCATTGGTCGAGATCGACGATCCGCCACCGGGGCTCCAACGTGTGCGCTCGACCCGGGCCGAGCCGCCGGCGGCCGCGGGCGGCGGCTCGCCGTGCGTGTCCTCGTCCTCGGGCTCGTCGTCGGCCGGGCGCGGCGGCGCCTTGACGGCAGCGGCCGAAAGCGGTGCCGCGGGCCGGCCGGGCCGCGGCGAACGAAATTCCATGGGTGACGGACGCGACTCGCGCCGCGGTTCGGGCTTCGCCTCAGGCTCCGCCAACTCTTCTGGCGCGGGCGTCGCGGGCCGATCCTGGCGGCGTGACGAAACGGGTGCAGCCTCGGCGCGCGGTTCCTGGCGCGCCTGCTGCGGCGGCGGTTCCGGACGCCGCTCGACACGTGGCGGGGGCGGATCGCTGCGCGACTTGCGCGCGGCTTCAGCCTCGACTTTGCGGATCGCCTCCTCAAGAGCGAGCCGCTCGCGGGTGATGTCCGATTCGGAGAGCGCGGGCGTGACGCCGCGCAGCTGCGCGATCAAAGCCTGGCGCGCACGGTCGTACAAAGCATGCCGCTGGTCGGCGGTGCTCTTCTCCAGCCCACTCACGGCCTTAGCGATCAACGGATAATAATCGGCCATCGGTTCTCCGCGCCCCCGAGGGCGGCAAACGCCATTGTATTATATTTCAAACGGATTTCGCATAAGAATCGTGTCTTCCCGTTCCGGGCTCGTTGAGAGCAGGGTTACCGGGCAACCGACCAATTCTTCGATCCGCCGCACGTATTTGATCGCCTGGGCCGGGAGTTCTGCAAAGGAACGCGCCCCCGCGGTCCGCGCTTCCCAACCGGCGATCGTCTCATAGACCGGCTCGACCCGCGCCTGGGCATGCTCCCCGGCGGGCAAATAGTCGATGGTGCGGCCGTCGAATCGATACCCCACGCACACCTTAATCTCCTCGAATCCATCGAGAATATCTAGCTTCGTCAAGGCCAATCCGTCGATTCCCCCGGTTCGGACGGTTTGCCGCACCAAAACGGCGTCAAACCAGCCGCAGCGACGCTTGCGGCCGGTCACGACGCCGAACTCGCGGCCCCTTTCGCCGATGATCCGTCCGATCTCGTTGTCCTGCTCGGTCGGGAAGGGCCCGGCGCCCACCCGCGTCGTGTAGGCCTTGCTGATCCCGAGAACATAGCCTACCGCCGCCGGACCGACGCCCGAACCCGTCGCCGCCTGGGCAGCGACGGTATTCGACGATGTCACATACGGATAAGTGCCGTGGTCGACGTCGAGCAGCGCCCCTTGGGCCCCCTCGAATAGGATTCTTTTCCCTTCGCGGCGCTTGCGGTCGAGCAGCGACCAGACCGAATCCATGAACGGCAGGACTTGCGGCGCGATCGCCGCCAGCCGGTCATACACGGTCTTCGGTTCGATTTCGGCGATGCCGAGGCCGCGCCGAAGCGCGTTGTGATGGGCGAGCAACCGATCGATCTTGCCGCCCAGCGCCGGCAGATCGGCGAGATCCATCAGGCGAATGGCGCGACGGCCGACCTTGTCCTCGTAGGCCGGGCCGATGCCGCGCCGCGTCGTGCCGATCGAGGTGCGCACATTGGAGGTCTCGCGAATGGCGTCGAGTTCCTGGTGCAGCGGCAGGATCAGCGTCACGTTATCGGCGATGCGCAGCGTCTCCGGCGTGACCTCGACTCCCTGCCCCTTCAGGCGCGCGATCTCCTCGACCAACGCGTTGGGGTCGAGCACGACGCCATTACCGATAACCGAGAGCTTGCCGGGCCTCACCACGCCGGACGGCAGCAACGACAGCTTGTAGGTGGTGCTGTCGATGACCAGCGTGTGGCCGGCATTGTGCCCGCCCTGAAAGCGGACAACGATGTCCGCCTGCTGCGAAAGCCAATCGACGATCTTGCCCTTGCCCTCGTCGCCCCATTGGGAACCGACGACCACCACATTCGCCATGGCGCACCTTGCAGCAATCGGCGCGCGCGACGTGACGCCGACGCGGCCGGAACGCCGGCCCCGGCCGACGACCCGCCGCACGTTTGGCCTGGAAACGCTTTTACCACAAGGGGCTGCCCGCATCGCGGGAAAGCGTCCGCGGATGCTCATGGTTTGACTCACTCGCACGCCGAAACCCCCCTGGCGTCGGCCGACGCCATGTCCCAGCCACGGCACGGCTTTCACGTTCACGGATTCCCCAACCCGACATGGCACGAATCACGGGGAATCGGGTGATGGCATGACCGCGGGATGGCGAGATCGCGGAGTTTAAGCCGGTGGAACCCTTCGCGTCGGCCCGTGCCGGATGCCAGGCGACCTTCGTGCGGCTGCGGGGCGCGCGGTCTCGAACGAGCATTGCCGTGCATTAGGGCTGCCGCTCGTCGCCAGTCAGCGGCTTGGATTTTCCTGCACGCTCACCTGTTCACCGACGGTGACGTTTCCTGCGAACCTGTCGAAAGCTGCGCGATCGATGATCTTCACGTGCTTTCGGTTTCGGGTTTGAATGATGTCCCTCGCGGCGAGGGTGTGGAACGCTCGGCTCACGGCTGCAAGCGAAGTGCCGATGTATTCCGCGATGTCTGAGCAATTCATGGGGAGGTAGATTTCGTTTGTCGGCTCGCCGTTCGCAGCCTGCATCTCCTCCAGCATCTGCAGAAACATCGTCAGCTTCGGAATCGTGCGCGTGCGCGCAAGCATGAACGCATGACGCTGGGCCTGGCGGAGCTCGTAGCAAAGCTTGACGATGAGATGGAATTCCAAGAGCGGATCGGTCGAGAGCCGGCCGCGCAATGCCGCGACCGGAATGCGATAGGCGGTCACCGGCGTGAGCGTCTTGATCGAGCTGACGTAGCACGAATCTTCCGACAGGCCGAACAAGTCCTGGGGAAACCAGAATGCGAGGATGTGCTCCGAGCCGTCGGGATTTCTTTTGCAGGCTTTCACGACGCCGCCGATAATATTGAACAGCGCCTCCGCGTGGTCTCCCTCGCGGTATATCTCGGTGCCCTTTTCGAACCGCACGATGGAAGCGATCGTGGCCAGCCGCGCGCGCTCTTCGTCGCTGAGCAACTGGTGCATCTTGCCGTGCGTTGAACCGGCCCCCCCCCAATCAAGGGCGCGGATCGCCGGGCCGCGGACGCCCTTGAAAGGTGTAACTGACATTTTACGAGTAACTTTCAAGCAATGAACGTTCGCGGGCAATTTGCACCAAGCAATCGATATCAAGTTTGATAACAATCAAACTTATGCGTAATTTATAACCGGCCTGCCCAACGATTTCCCTCCAGCGCAAACATGGCGCCCCGCGGATCCGTCGGGCAATCCAGATGCCGCCCGCAATTTCGAACGGGCCGTCGAGGATATGGCCCGAGGCTGCGGTGGTTGCCGTGGATGCCGGGGTTGCGGCGGCTGCCGCGGGTGCCGCGGCTGTGGCGGATGCGCCTGGGGCTGTGGCGCAGGCTGTTGCCTGTCGTGGGGCGCCTGCCGTTGGTGCTAAAGCTTCGATCACACTGACCGACGCGTTACGGCCGGGTTCGACAAGATTCGACCCGGCCTGCTCATGCCTTCGTCGCGACATCGCTTACGTCGATGCGTAGGGGAGCCGCGTCGTGTGGGCGGAGTAGCTCGCAAAGCTTCAGGCGTATCGAGACCTGCCGCTGAACACCAACTTCTAACGCACCGGCCGACCGAGGGATGCGGCGGGCGCAAAATATCCGATCGCGTTTGGGCTGCGCTTTCCCTCCAGCGCGAACATGGCGCCCTGAGGATCCAAGCATCGGGCGATCCAGCTGCCGCCTGGCAATTCGAGCGGGGCATCGAGGATCTCCCCGCCGCCAGTCCTTACGCGTTCCGCCGCCGCTTCGATGTCGCTCACGGTGAAGTAGTAAAGCCAGAACGGGACCGGCACCGTCGGCGGTTTCGTGAATATGCCGCCGATCGTCTGCCCTCCGGCGGAGAACGAGTGATACGTGTCTGACGGACCGGTGTTGGCGTCAGATTTTTGCCAGTCAAAAAGCTCGCGATAGAAAGCGAACGCCTTCTCCCCGTCGGCGGCGAGCAGCTCATGCCAGCCTACATGGCCCGGTGTGCCCGGCTCAGCGAGCCGTTGGCCAGGATTACGCCACTTGACCAACCCAAGCGTTGCCGTCTGTGGATCGGCGATGATCGAAAAGCGACTGACGTTGGGGATGTCCATCGGCGGGACCTGCACCGCGCCGCCAAGACGCTTGAGCCGGTCAGCGGCGGCATCCACGTCATCGACGCCGACATATGCGAACCACCGCGGCGTCGCGCGCATTTGCCTCGCATTCTCCGGCAGCGCCATGAGCCCAGCCGCCGGCGTCCGTCCAGCCGTGAACACGGTGTAGGTGAGAGCGGGCGTCGTCGCGTCTTGCGTGCCCCAGCCTATGACCTTCGTGTAGAAGGCCTCGGCGGCCCTCGTGTCCGTCGTGAGGAGTTCGTACCAGACGAAGCGGCCGTGATAATTGATCATGTCATTTCCCTGCGCGAGCCTGCAAACCGCTACGGTATCGCTGCTGCGGAAGTCCTTTTGGCCTGGATACAAGACAGGACAGAGCAGGCACAAGAACGGGATGCGGCCGCCGCTTCCACGCCGTCAAGAGCGAGGCCGCCGGAAACGAAGATGTCGCCCGCCAAAATCAACGAACCCGATGCACCGGCGAAAGTTGTCGAGCGTCGTCACTTTGGCTGTGGTCGCCGTTGCGCATGAATCGCCCAATACCATCCGCCCTTGGCACGGCCTTGCATTGTACCTTTGCGAGGCGTACCAAGGGCGTCGGTGGGTCGATGCGGCATTCATGATAAGGCATGGAGGAAACAGACTATGCCAGTTGCGAAGCGAGTTTCGAAAAGAAAGCGTGGGACGAAAGCGGTACCGGTGTTGGGAGCCGCCGGATTGTCTTTAACACTCGTGGGTGGCGCGTCTGCGGCGGCGGTAGCGCCTGCCTCCGATGTACCGTCCGCGCATAACATTGCATCCCAGATCACGCTTGGTGATGAAGAGATTTCTGACGTCAGCTTGTTGACCTTTTATGCTTTCGACAAGGAAAACGCCGGACCCGTGGGAAATCGCGTACAACTCGCTCGGGGGGGATGCGGCAGAGGCTGCGGCGGCAGAGGCTGCGGCAGAGGCTGCGGCAGAGGCTGCGGCAGGGGTTGCGGCGGATGCGGCTGGGGCTGCGGCGGCGGCGGAAGCTGCTGCATATCGTGGGGTGCATGCCGCTGGGCGTGCTAATACGATTGCATTGACAGACGCAGGTTGCGATGGCCGGGTTGACAGGTTCGACCCGGCCACTGATCTGTTGTCGGTAGCGTCGTTATTGCCAGCGCTGTCGCGTCAGCCGGCGGACGCGCGACAGACGAATGGGTCGCAGACCTTATCCAGAGTCGCTGGATCCAGAGTCGCTGGCGCGCGAGTTAATGGGCGGCGGAACTGGCAAATCGGAGCTCTGGCAAACGGAGAACACGCTGTGCATCCGGCGATCCGGAGTGGTGATGCGATCCGGAGTGGTGATGAGGGTGCGCGTATTGATGTCATGACAGGCGATCAACGGACCGGACTCAAACGGTACGACAACAAAGACATTCCGCAGTTCGCGCCGAATTTCAGCGTCTATGTGCTGCCCGATGCGGTGTGCCTCTATTCCGAGGACCGGAAGTTCTTCCTTCACGGCGCGCTCTACTGTGCGCTCGCCTCGGCGATCGGCAAAGGGGGCAAGAGTTTTCGCGATCTTGTTCGCGAACTCGGACGGGATTTTCCGACCGGCAAAATCGAAGAAGCCCTGAAGCGACTGGTCGACCGCCGCTATGTTGTCGTCCCGACATCGCATTCGCCGACAGGTCCGGTTGCCGGCTATTGGGCGACCCTCGGCCTCCCGCTCGAAACGGCCGGCGATAATCTTCGCGACTGCCGTGTGCGCATTCAGTCGATCGACGTCGACGGCGCGGAGGCGCTCGGCGCCGCACTGAGCGAACTCGGCGTCCTTGTGGTCAAACGCGAGCCGGACCTCACGGTCACGCTCGTGAACGATTACCTCGAGCGGCGCCTCGCGGAATTGAACCAGCAGCATCTCGCGGACCGTACGCCCTGGCTGCTGGTGCAGCCCGCCGGCGTTTTTCCGCTGGTCGGCCCGGTGTTCAGGCCGGGCGAGGGCGCATGCTGGACCTGCCTGTCCGATCGCATGATCCGCAATCGCGAGGTCAGGGGCATGCTCGATCGCGGCGAGGCGCGACGCGTGGTGGTGTCGCCACTTGCCCGGCACCCGCTCGGCGAGAGCGGACTGCAACTTGCGGCAATCGAGATCGCGAAAGCGATCGCCACCGGTTTCCGCACCGATTTGCGCGATCACATCATCAGCCTTGACCTCTCGGGCGCGACCATCGTGAAGCATCACGTGGCGGCGCGCCCACAATGTCCGCACTGCGGCCGCAAGCAGCTGCAGAACCCGCGGCGGAAGCCGGTCCCGATCGAACTCGGCACCGGCCACAAGCTCATCATGACGAGCGGCGGCTATCGCACCGTTTCGCCACGGGCGACGGTCGCGCGTTTTCGCAAGCATGTAAGCCCGCTGACGGGCGTGGTCTCGCGTCTCGAGCGGATCGAAGCCGACCTGCCGATGAACACCAACTTCTTTGCCTCCCACAATTTCTCTGCGCCGGCCATGTCGGTTCACGAACTGCGGGCCGGGCTGAGTGGCGGCAGCTTCGGCAAGGGCAGCACCGCCGAGCAGGGCGAAGCGAGCGCGCTGATGGAGGCGATCGAGCGCTACTCCGGGATTTATCAGGGCGACGAGATCAGCGTGACGCGGCGGTTCACGGATTTTGCGCCGAGCGAAGCCATCCTCCCGAACGATGTTCAGTTGTTCAGCGAGGCGCAATTCCACCAGCAAAGCGTATCGCCGCCGGCCGAGGGCGAGCACGTCGTGCCGCCTCCATTCGACCCGTCGGCCAAGATCGAATGGTCGCCGGTGTGGTCGTTGCGCGACGAGCGCTTCAAATATCTTCCGACGAGCCTGTTGTATTTCTTCTACCGGGGGCCCGGCGCCATCCCCACCGACTCCAATGGCTGCTCGGCGGGCAACACGCTCGCGGAGGCGATCGTCCAGGGCTTTCTAGAGCTCGTGGAGCGCGATGCTTACAGCATCTGGTGGTACAACCGTCTTCAGCGGCCTCAGGTCGACCTTACCCGCTTCGACAATTCCTACGTCCGCGATCTGCAAGCCCAGCTTGCCGATGCCGGACGCCGGCTCTGGGTGCTCGACGTCACGAGCGACCTCGGAATTCCGACCTTCGTGGCGATTTTGCATTGGATGCAGAACGGCCAGGAAAATATCGAGTTCGGATCGGGGGCGCACTTCGATGCGCGGATCGCACTCCTTCGTACGCTCACCGAACTCAACCAGTTCCTGTCCATTGAACTCATGGGCGGCGGAAGCGGCGAGAAATCGAGCCTCGACGGCTCAACGCCATTGCGCATCGAGGAGCATCCGTTCTTGACGCCGGGCAACCATCCAATCGTCCATGGCAGCTTTGGATCGAAGTTCGGCAGTCTCGACACGCGCGAGCAGGTGAACGCGTGCGTCAATCTCGCGAAGCGCGAAGGCCTCGATTTCCTCGTTCTCGACCAGACGCGCCCGGACATCGAAGTGCCGGTTGTTCGCGTGGTCGTTCCGGGACTGCGGCACTTCTATCGCCGCTTTGCGCCGGGCCGATTGTTCGACGTTCCCGTCAAGCTCGGATTGCGCGACCGGCCGCTGCCGGAACACGAACTCAATCCGGCTCATCCCCACACCTGAGGGTCGGCTTGCGCGCACCCGCAACGAAGTCGCGGCGGGCTGCGCCGCCAACCCTCTCCGCCCGGCTCAGCGGTCACGTCGCTCTCGAAGCGCGCGCCGGCGGAGAACTTGCGGCCTCGTTCGATGGCTATGCCGTCAGCCTAGGCACATTCAGCGCAGCAGCGGCGAAGCGTGCGCAGGACCTGCGCACCGGGCTGCCGCTCGCATCTTTCACGTCAAGCCGTCGCGCCGTTGACAAGGAGATCGATCTCCTGGTCCATCGCTTGGCGCGGCATGGTTTCGTTGAATACGGCCTGCGTCGCGCGCGGGGCAACGACGACGTCGTCGTCATCGAACCGCAACTTGCCGATTATTGGCCGCGTATTCGAGAGCTCGGCAGTTCCGATGTTCTCGTCCTGTCGCGATTTGCTTACATGCGCAGACGCGGCAGCGAGATGGTGTTGGAATCGCCGCGCGCCGGCGCCTTGTTCAAGATCTGCGATCCAAAGGTTGCCGCCGCGATCGCAATGCTGTCCACACCGCAGAAACTCGGCCAACTTCGCAAGCAAGAGGGCTTCCCCGGCGCCGAGCTTCTCGCCCTGTTGATGGATTGCCAAATCCTTTTCAAGATCACCGCCGCGGGCGACGCCGGCCTTCGCATGAGCGAGGGTGACGACAACCTCGTCTTGTGGGATTTTCACGATCTCCTGTTTCACGCGCGTGGTACGCAGGGCCGCCACGCCAACCTGCTCGGCGGCGTTTATCCGTACGCCGGCGTCATGCCGCCGCTGCCGGCGGTTCGGCCGCACTGGCCGGGCAAGAGGATCGACCTGCGCCAGTTTTCGGACGCGCCCTTGCCGGCAGTCTCGCCGCTCGCAAAGATTTTGCGTGAGCGTCATTCGACGCGCAGTTTCGATGACGGCAAGCCGATCACGCTTTCGGAGATTTCGCGATTTCTCGACAGCGCCGCGCGCGTCCTGTCGCGATCGGAACAAACGGCCGATCTCGGCGACGGTGGTCCGACCATCGAATACACCGCGCGGCCCTACCCGTCCGCCGGTGCCGAATACGAGCTCGAGCTCTATCTCGCGGTCGACAGATGCGAGGGCCTCGCCCGCGGCTTCTATCATTACGATGCCGGCGACCACGCGCTGGTCGCGATCGACGCGCAGAGCGAACAACTCGACGCACTTCTGATAGGGGCCGCATATGCAATGGCCGCGCCCGCCACGCCTCAGATTCTGCTCACGATCACGGCGCGCTTCGGCCGCGTCTCATGGAAGTACAGCTCAATCGCCTACTCCCTCATCTTGAAGGATGTCGGCGTCCTGATGCAAACGCTCTACCTGATCGCGACCGACATGGAACTCGGCGCATGTGCGATCGGGACGACAGACATCGATCTGTTCGCGAAGATGACCGGAATCGAATTCCACGTCGAGGGCCCCGTTGGTCAATTCGCGCTCGGTCGCGGCACGCCGGAGGATAGGATTGATTGAAAGCGCGCGCAGACAAACTCAAGAAAAATAAGCCGGGCCAAACCTCGATTTCTGCGTCTTACTTCTGTACGCCGGCCCGCATCATTTCGTCCTGCACATCGGCATAAAGCTCACCCCAGGCCTCGCGTAATTCCGGGGTGAACCGGTCGCCGAGTTGGCGCTCCAAACTCCACAGCAAGGCTTCGCCGAAGGCGGCATAGTGCGACGGACTGACGCCAAACCCCGCGTGTTGGCGACCGGAGTGAGTGATGAGCGAGTGAAACAAATCACGCTGGTCGAGTGTGCCGACGATCGCCGCCATCATGTCCATGAGCTTGAGACGCTGCCGCTCCATGTCGACGTCTTTGGAAAACAAACCGCGCGCATCCGGAGCGATTTCGAATAGACGGCTGTAACAGAGTTCGGCCAGCTGGTTGCGGATCGACCACATCCCGTCAAACGACGTCCGGACAAGATCGGCCTGCTGCGGCGTCATTTATCAATTTCTCCAAATTGCATATTCTGCGCAACGAAACCCATCATAAGCCCGATCCAAACGAAATAAGAAGACCAATACTTGCGCAAGAGGGCCATTTAAGAGCAACGCGTCGCGCTTCGCGCGGCGCAGGTTCACTCTCGGATTGCAAGTACTCGTTGAACCTTCCGCAGATACCCCCCGACGAATGGCCACAAACCGTTCGAGACGGGACGGTAACCGAGGAGAGTGAAAATGTTTTCACGCAAGATCGTGTTTGCTCTCGCCGCGGCTGCGGCCCTGGCGGCGGGCATGTTGATCGGCACCGACGCGTTCGCGCGCGGTGGCGGTCATGGTGGCGGCGGCCATGGTGGCGGCCATCATGGCGGCGGTGGTCATCACTTCGGCGGCCATCACTTTGGTGGTCACGGCGGTCACTTCCATCATTTCGCTGGCGGTCACCACTTCGGTGGTCATCGCTTCGGAGGCCACCACTTTGGCGGCCATCGCTTTGCCGGCGGCCATCATTTTGGTGGGCATCGCTTCGCTGGTCATCACTTCGGTGGTCATCACTTCGGTGGTCGTCACTTCGGCAACCAGCACCGCTTCGCTCATCACCCTGGCGGCCGTCATCCTGGCAACCACCACTTCGCCCACAACCACTTCAACCACAACCACCACGCCTTCAATCACCACCATCACCAGAAGTTCTGGTGGCACAAGCACCCGCACTGGTGGATCGGCGGCTACTCCTTCGCTGACGCCGACGACTCGAGCGATGATACGGACGATTCGGATGATTCGGATGATGCGGACGACACGCCGACTTACGCTCAGACCTACGCTCCGTCGTATGGTCAGACGTATGCCCCGTCCTACGCTCCGCCGGCAACCTACGCTCCGGTGACCACGCAGCGGCAGGCCCAGGCTCCCTGCAGCTGCATCACCAAGGAGTATCAGCCCGACGGCAGCGTGGTGTTCACCGACAACTGCGCGAAGGAGCAGGCGATGGCGACCCTCGACGAACTCCGGGCTCAGCGGGCCCGCGTCTTCGGGCAGCCGCAGCAGGCCCAGAATGCCTGCACCTGCTACACCAAGCAGTACCTGGCCCAGGGTGGCGTGTTGTTCACCGACACCTGCACCGGCGAGCAAGCCATGGCGACCCCGCGAGAACTCCGGGCCCAACGGAGCGCCGCCTACCTGGACAATAACCGCGTCAACTGACGAAGACTGATCCACGCGAACCCCGGCTCCGGCCGGGGTTCTTTTTTGTGCCACGCGTGATCGATGACTCCGGAATCGATCGTCGCACAGTTGTCATCGTCGTCCCTGAACTTGCACAACGTGCGGCCTTGGCATCTTATGTTTCGGCCGCCGGGGTACGACCAAGCTCAGGACAACGTCATGAAGCCGACGATAACTTTGGGACTGACGGTGCTGGCAGGCATCGCCTTGTTCGAGGCGGCTCTCATCCCGGGCATCGTCATCGGCGGCGCAGCGGTGCTGGCGCCCAAGTATCTCCCGAAGCTTCGGCGGCGTTTGCGCCCGGTGGTCGACTCCGCCACCAACCGGCGGAGGGTGCCCGCCGCCCCCCAGTCGGAGCGGGCCGACGCCAAAATGGCGACAGCCCCCGCCGCGCTCGGAATCAAGCAGGCGATCGCCAAGACCATCACGTTTCGGATCATCGTCACGACCCTCGACTTCACCACGAACTACGTGGTCATCGGCGAATTCGCGACCGCCGCAGGACTGTCAACTTTCAACCTCGTGACCGGCCCCCTATTCTATCTCGCCCACGAAACCGCCTGGAATTATTTCGGCCCTGACATCGAAAGCGCGATCGATGTCGCCGCGCTCCTTCCCGGGCAGCGCAATGGAAAGGCACCTCCGGGACCACGGACAGGATTCACGATCAGTCGCGCGCTGGCCAAGACCGTCACGTTCCGGACGATCGCAACCGTGATTGACTTCACCGTGAACTATGTCGTGGTGCGCGACGTCGCCACGGCCGCAGGACTGTCGGCCTTCGCCTTCGTCCTTGGCCCCTTCGTTTATCTCGGCCACGAGAAAGCCTGGGACTACTTCACCTCGCGCGGCGCGCCGATCCTCGAACTGCCGCCGCCGACAAAACTTCTGCCGGCGCCAACGAGCGCGCCACTGGCTGTCGGCGGATAAGCATCATTTCGCGCCCTCGCGCGGCCGCTCCAGCTGCCACGTCAGATGTGAGCAGACCGTCGGCCATTCGCTGGCAATGATCGAGTAGACGCAGGTGTCACGTAGCGTCCCGTCGCGCATGCGCATGTGGTTTCGCAGCACCCCGTCGAACTTCGCACCGAGCCGCTCGATCGCGCGCCGGCTCTGGTGATTGAACAAATGGGTGCGAAACTCGACCGCGACGCAATCCAACTCTTCGAACGCGTGGCGCAACAACAGAAGCTTGCATTCGGTGTTGAGCGACGACCGCTGCACCGACCGCCGGTACCACGTGGACCCAATCTCCACCCGCCGGATATCCGCATCGATGTTCATGTAGGTCGTCATGCCCACCGGCTCGCCGGTGGCAAGATCGATCACCGCGAACGGCAACATCGTGCCTTGCTCGCGCAGCTTGAGCCGGCGCTCGATCTCCTCTTTCATTTTTTCCGGCGGCGGAACCGAGGTGTACCACAGCCGCCAAAGTTCGCCGTCCTTCACGGCGGCGGTCAGCGCTTCGCAATGCGCCTGCGATAGCAGTTCAAGCTGCGCGCGGGTGCCTTTCAGCACGACGGCGCCGGGCCAGGGCGGCATGGAGAACTCCCTCGGGGATTCGCCGGTATGAATCGACTGGTGATATCGCGTGCCGCCCGATCCGTCACAAGGGAGCACAGCGGCCGTCGGAGAGAGCCGCGCCCGCAGCGGACGGCGAATGTCGGACAATTCCTCAATCGACAAAGTTCGCCGGAGCGAATGATTTTCAAATCACGGAGAATGCGAACACGTCCGGACGGGAATAGTGGCCGCAGACATCGAGGGATCGTCGCGACCGCCGCGCCGCTTCGGTGTCGATGTCGGCGTAGAGGATGCCCTTCTGACGATTGAGTGGTCCGGCGGCAATGGCGCCGGTCGGCTTGACCACGACGGCATCGCCGTCATTGATCCATTCCTCCGCCGCGAAAAGCCGGTCGCGTTCGGGAAAATCGTCGGGCACATCGCACCCCTGCATTGCAGTTGCGGTGCCGATCACTCTCCCAGCAGATGAGAGTCCCAAGCCGCCCTGCGGGCGTATCGACGACCCGCAGACCTGACGCATCGCCCATTCCCCACACCATGCGCTCCGGATTTGTCGGCATCAGTTTGCGGTGGCGATTGATGAGCTTTCCATCCGGGCCGATGACGACCACAGTATTGAACAAAGTTGTTCCGCTGAACGCGCTGTCGAGTTCGTTGATTCCGAGTACAACCGTGGCGCCCCATTTCGCGGCGGCGTCCTGAACCGGCTGCAAGTCCGCCCGGGCAAGATCGACGGCATTTGCACGCAGTCGCGCGTGGATCTCGCCCGACAATGCCATGTCACCGCCTGGCCTCAGGCGCCAAATCCAGGTCGGGTAGCCCGGCACGTAGGCTTCCGGAAATACGATCAGCGACGCCCCCGCGTTCGCTGCTTCTGCAATTGACGACAGCACTCTCGCAATCGTGTTGTCGCGATCGAGCAAGACCGGCGGACATTGGACAACGGCGACCGTGGTCACCATGGCGTTGCCTCCATCGAGAGCCAACCTCCTCCAAAGCAGAGGGGACGGCGCAGAAGAGCTATCGCCTTGTCGCGGGTGCGAACGTCGGCGCCGGCCCGGTGCGTCGGATCGACGAACCGGGCCGCCTTTACCGTGTCACACCATCAGGCGGGAGCGCCGTTCAGCCCCCGGCGCAGTACGTGCAGCCGGCTACCTGCGCGCGGTTCACGCCCCATGTTCCCGACGGAATGATGGTGACGCCCGGAATGACGTTGGCGGCCCATTCCTTTGCCGCCTCCTCGGCGCTCACCCCGGCCTTGCCGGCGAGCATCTTGCTTTGGACGTGCAGCGCGATGTTGCAGCCGCCGACGATCACGCCTTTCGCCAGCAACCGATCAAGCGCCATGTCATCGACGACAAGCACGCCGGGCTTCGGGTGAAAGAACGGATTCTTCACTGCGAGCGCCTTCGTCTCCGGATCGGTGATCTTGAACGACTCCCCGATCTTGTACTTCGCCCACATGGCATCGTTGAGCGCGATCGGGAAGGCGCCATGGCGCAGAACGATGACCGCCGTGGCCGACTCGTTCGGCAGGAGGAAGGTGTGGACGAAAGCGAGCGGGAAGCCGGAATTGACATCGTAGGCATCCACCACCTGGCGATGGCGGCCCTTCAGCGCTCCCGGCCAATCCGGCCCGTCCGCCTGCGCCGCCGCAGCCTGGACCGGCAACGTCGTGGGTACAGCTCCGGCGGCCCCAAGCGCCATTACGCCCGCAATCCGCCGCAAAAAACCGCGCCGCGGTGTTGCCTCAACTGTCGTTTGGACAAGATCAATCATGTGCTTCTCCTTCCTCAAGTGGCTACTTCTCAACCCCGCTGTAAGTCGTCCGCCGCGGGTGAACGGAATCCTTGAATTCCGGGAAGCTTTTCCAGGCCGGCTCCGGCGCATCAAAACCTTCCCGTGGCGCATAGATCGATGGCTCGATCAGCTTCATCTTCGGGATATAACGCGGGCAGTTTGGAAAAATGGTCCGCACCTGCACGCGCACCATCAATTGTGCACCAACGGTGTGCTGAATCAATGGATCATCGGTTGAGACCGACGCCACACCCTCGACGCGCAGCCGCTTCGGCTTTTCAAAGTCGATGAACAGCAGCCCGACCTGAGGGTTCGTCGCGACATTGCCAAGGCTCAGGAACATGCCGTTGCCGTCGTAGTCCGGAAAGGCAAGTTCATCCGGCGCGACGACGCGCACGAAGCCCGCCGGACCGCCTTTCAAATTGCAGGTCGGATATCCGTCGCGGGTCGCGGTTGCGAGAAAGAAGAAGATCCGGCTCTCGATAAAGGCCTTGTCGTCGTCGGTGAACGCCTTGCGCGCCGTCACCTGTTCGAGCCTATCGGCAATGCGACGGCTGTCGAACTGATCCTGAAGCCGCCGACAGCCTTCATGGTAGATGATGGTCATTGGCGCTGCTCCGATCGATAATCACCAACAGCGTTCTGCGACAGCTCCTCGGCTACGCGTCTGGCGCTCTTATTCGTCCCACGCCTGGACCACGGTTTGGTTCGCGATCTTGCCGCCTCGCAGCTCCAGGACCCCGACGCAAAACACCTTCGCGCCATTGGGGTAGGCGCAGGATTGCGTGAAGGCGAGACGATTGCCCTCGGCGATGCTGGTCTCGACCTTGTGGGTCATCACGCGCCCGCAGATGTCGTCCCAGAACGTGGCGATTGCCGACCGGCCTTTGACCTCGCGCGGCCGGCTCGGCGGATTGTTGTGATCGACAATGCGCAACACGGCGTCCTCGGCGTAGAAGTCCGCAAGCATGTGCCCGTCACGCGTTTCGATGGCGCGCTTGAGAGCAGCACCGGTCACTCCCGCAGTCGTGGTGGTGATGGCGTCCTCCGTTCCTGGACCGACGGTCGCTCGGACCGATTTCGCATCAGTAGAGGAAGACGCAGCCTGCCGCTTCGCCCGAGCGGGCCATTTCGGCAATGGCCCGTTCGGGCCATGACGGCGCGGGGACCCCGGCGCCGTCGTACGGCTGTATGGCCGCAATCGGCCTACACGCTTTGGTGCAGCCGAATCAGCCGAGCTTTGCCTTGACTGCGCTACAACCCGTTGTCGGGGACTTCAAACGCCCGGCACCCTTCTATCGTGCGCTTGCGCTGATAGGACTATTATGCTATTAAATAGGACTATTCGCAAGGAGATTTTTCGATGGCATTTTGCGGCACTGCAGTTTGGCGATACGAGGCCTTTCGCGCTTTCGCTGTTATGGCGGCCCGATTCCCTGGTCTTTGCCGCAGGGAAATCTTCGCAAGTCATTTCAGTTGCGGGGGATTTCATCACCATCTACCGCGGAGAGGCCGCGATTTTTGATTTTCCCTGAGAAATTCCCTGTTCTCAGGGAAACTTTCCCTGTTCCGCTTGAGAGCCGCACTGTCGTCCAACCAGCGGCCAGCCTTGCTGTCGAAAATGGCCTCAGCGCCGGCGGATCAGAACCGCAGCGGCTTTGCCTGCTGCACCTGGGGCAGCGCCTGGACCTTGGCGAGCACGTCGGGTGGCACTTCGCCGTCGACCTCGATGAGCGCAATTGCATTCCCGCCCGGCGCTTCGCGGCCGACATGGAAGGTCGCGATGTTGATGCCGGCCTCGCCCAGCGTCGAGGAGAAGCGGCCGATGAAGCCCGGCTTGTCGAGGTTGGTGATGTAGAGCATCGTCGGGCCGAACTCGGCGTCCATGCGGATGCCCTTGATGTTGACGATGCGCGGCCGTGCCGTCGGCGAACACGGTGCCGGATACGAAGCGGTTCATGCGCTCGGTCGTCACCGTCACGGTGATGAGGCTCTCATAGTCGCACTCGCCTTCCCGCGTCGTTTCCTCGACCGCGATGCCGCGCTCCTTTGCGACGATGCGGGGCGGACACCACGTTGACGTCCTGCAGCATCGGCCGCAGCAGCCCGGCGATCGCGGCCGAGGTCAGCGCGCGCGTGTTCATGCGGGCGACGTGACCGTCGTAAGCGATCTGCACCTTGGTGATGCCGGTCTCGGTGAGCTGGCCGGCGAACGAACCGAGCTTCTCGGCGAGCGTGATGAAGGGCTTGAGCCGCGGCGCTTCCTCGGCGGTGATCGAGGGGAAGTTCACGGCATTGGCGATGGCGCCGCGCAGCAGATAATCGGACATCTGCTCGGCGATCTGCAGCGCGACGTTCTCCTGCGCTTCGTTGGTAGCAGCGCCGAGATGCGGCGTGCACACGACGTTCGGATGCCCGAACAGCGGATTGGCGTTGGCGGGCTCCTCGGTGAAGACGTCGAAGGCCGCGCCGGCCACGTGGCCGAAGTCGAGCGCGGCGCGCAGCGCTGACTCGTCCACCAGTCCGCCGCGCGCGCAGTTGATGATGCGCACGCCCTTCTTCGTCGCCGCAAGGGCTTCGGCGCTGAGGATGTTGCGGGTCTTGTCGGTGAGCGGCGTGTGAAGCGTGATGAAGTCCGCACGCTTGATGAGGTCGGCGAGCTCGACCTTTTCGACGCCGAGTTCGAGCGCGCGTTCGTGCGACAGGAACGGATCGTAGGCGACCACCTTCATCTTGAGGCCGAGGGCGCGGTCGGCAACGATCGAGCCGATGTTGCCGCAGCCGATGATGCCGAGCGTCTTGCCGGTGATCTCGACCCCCATGAACTTGTTCTTCTCCCACTTGCCGGCCTGGGTCGAAGCATCGGCCTGCGGGATCTGGCGCGCCAGCGCGAGCATCAAGGTGATGGCGTGCTCGGCGGTCGTGATCGAATTGCCGAACGGCGTGTTCATCACGATGATGCCCTTCGCCGTCGCCGCCGGGATCTCGACATTGTCGACGCCGATGCCGGCGCGGCCGATCACCTTGAGGCGGTCGGCGCGCTCGATGAGCTTCTTGGTGACCTTGGTGGCGGAGCGCACCGCGAGCCCGTCGAAGTCGCCGATGATCGCGGCGAGCTTGTCTTTGTCCTTGCCGAGGTCAGGCTGGAAGTCGACCTCGACGCCGCGGTCCTTGAAAATCTGGACCGCCGCGGGGGAAAGCGCATCGGAGATGAGAACGCGAGGAGCCATGATGTTTGCCTGTCAAAGAGTTGCGGAGGAAACTCGGGCTAAATTCGAGTGCTTCGTTCCCGTTCTACGGTGTCATGCCCGCGAAAGCGGGCATCCAGTAACCCCCGCGCCATCGGAGGAACGAATGCCGTGTCCACGATCGAAGCTCGGGGGTTACTGGATCGCCCGGTCAAGTCCCGAACACTTGTTACCCATGTCCCCAGCAAAACTCAAGCCGGGCGATGACAACCTTCGAGTATCAAACGTGAAACGCACGCTGCTTGCATGGCAGCGAACTACGCCGCCTTCGGCAGCGCGTCCTTGGTCTTGGCGAAGGCCCAGTCGAGCCACTGCGTGAGCACCTCGACGTCGGCCGCCTCGACGGTCGCGCCGCACCAGATGCGCAGGCCCGCCGGCGCGTCGCGATAGTGCGCGAGGTCGTAGCCGGCGCCTTCCTTCTCGACCGCGCCGCCGAGCGCCTTGGCGAACGCCGACTGGGCATCGGGCGACAGCGAGGTCACCGCGGGGTCGACCACCTTGAGACACACCGACGTGTTGGATCGGATGGCGGGGTCGGCCGCGAGAAACTCGATCCAGGGCGTGCGCGCCACCCAGTTCGAGATGACCTTGGTGTTGGCATCGGCGCGCGCCATCAGCGCCTTGAGGCCGCCGATCGATTTCGCCCATTGCAGCGCATCGAGGTAGTCCTCGACGCACAGCATCGACGGCGTGTTGATGGTTTCGCCTTCGAAGATGCCCTCGTTGAGCTTGCCGCCCTTGGTCAATCGGAAAATCTTCGGCAGCGGCCAGGCGGGCTTGTAGCGATTCAAGCCGCGCCACCGCGCGCGGCGACAGCACCAGCATGCCGTGGGCCGCTTCGCCGCCCAACACCTTCTGCCAGGAGAAGGTCGCGACATCGAGCTTGTCCCAGTCGAGCGCCTGGGCAAACGCGGCGGAGGTCGCGTCGCAGATGGCGAGGCCTTGGCGATCGGATGCGATCCAGTCGCCGTTCGGCACCCGCACGCCCGATGTCGTGCCGTTCCAGGTGAAGACGACGTCGTTCGACCAGTCCACCTTGGCGAGATCCGGCAGTTCGCCGTAGCCGGACTTGAGGACGGTCACGTCCTTGAGCTTGAGCTCCTTGAGGACATCGCTGACCCAGCCTTCGCCGAACGATTCCCATGCCAGCATGGTGACGGGACGGGCGCCGAGCAGCGACCACAGCGCCATCTCGACCGCGCCGGTATCGGATGCCGGCACGATGCCGATGCGATGGCTCGCCGGCACCTCGAGCACCTCGCGGGTGAGATCGATCGCGCGCTTGAGCTTGGCGCGACCGAGCTTGGCGCGGTGCGAGCGTCCGAGAGCTGCATCGGTGAGGGCTTGGAGGCTCCAGCCGGGGCGCTTTGCGCAGGGGCCGGACGAAAAGTGCGGAACGAGCGGCCGCACGCCGGGCATCGTGATCGTCATTGGTCTACCCTTCCAGATAGGCGCCCCTCGGTGGGGAGGGGTGTCCCGCTGCCGGACATATGGAAGGGCGGCCGTCGCCGTCAAGCACGAAGTGGCGGCAGGGGGCGAGGCGCTAAGCCTAGCGGAACCCCGGAGAGTTGCTCAGGAGAAGCCGGATAAGGCTCGTGAGTGGTGGACGGGCTAGAATTTGCAGCCAAGGCCCGCCGCGAACGCTTGACGTGTTTAGCTTGATGTCATCAAGCGCGCTGAGTTGGAGATACTCGATTTCACTGCGCAGGAAGAAATGTTGTGACAGCGGATATCGACACCGATGCCGAATTGTAACCGATGACATACTTGTTGTTGACTGCTGTCGCCTTGAAGGTATCGTTTCCTGAGATTGATGTGCGGCGGACTTGGCGGCGTGCCACTCTGAAGCGTCACATGGTCGCGGTATAGATTCACGTTGACGTCAATTGTGAGGCACTAACTTGGGCTATCGAGACGCCGATAAATCCGTAGGCAAGAAAGTTCTCATAAGCCCACGCGAATCGCGTGCGAACGCCGCCGTAATCGTTCAGTGCAATTGCTGCCCTACTGGCGACGTTGTACGCGACCGGGTCGTAGATATGCGTTATTGACGGTTAGGAGTAGTCGCCGCGACTGTGCGAGTCCGAGCGCGTTCGCGTTCATCGAGGCCCATTGAAGTCGCCTCAAACCGACCACGACGTCGTCGATCTGATAGTTGTAGCCGAAGTAACCCTCCAGCACTCGCGCCAGTCGTTCAGCGGCAACGAGGGCAACTCAGCTCGACAACGGCAATTCCTGTGAAGTTTGCATCCAGTTTCGCAATGCTGTTGATCTACGATCGGCTGCACCGCGAAAATCGAGCACCTCGAAAATCGACACCTACCTGACCGCCGCCATATGCTCCCGCCCCAGTGCGGATAATTCGGCGGATCGGCCGCCGGCTGCGCTGAGCCACGCAACAGCAGATCACCAAAGTCGCCTGCGAACACCGGCGACGCCGAAGCCGCCAGCAGCACCAATCCACAAACCAGGAAACGCATTCATGCCTCCGGCTACATGGAAAGATTTTCGCCCATTAACCTTAATGGAGCGTTAGCCCGGACCGCGGGCGTCCGCCCGCTTGCGTCGGTGGGGCCGGTTAGCAGTCAACCGACGTGCGACACTGGCGGGCGGGACGCCCGCGCTCCGATGCGACGATCCGAGATCAAACAAAGACGGCGCGAGAGCGACCGCGCCGTCGTCAGGCGTTAAGGATTGTGGCTGGGTTCAGCCCTTGCGCACCAGCGGCACGACCGGAGCGATCGGCTCGCCGAGATTCCACCGCATGCCGATCATCACGTCGTTCGAAGTGATGTTGTTGAACACGAACGGGCTGGTCGGGATCGGCGTGCCGTCGAAGGCATGCGGCGTGCCGGTCGTCGCCTTGCCGAGGTCAACGTAGCGGTAGGTCATTTCGAGCGTCAGGCCCGGCGTCACCTGATAGCCGAGACCGGCGTAGAACGCCCACGCGAAGTTCCACTTCGACGCGGTGTCGAAGTAGGTCGTGCTGAGGATGGTTGCGCCGGACTGGGTCGCGCCTTGGTCCATGAAGTTCGAGATCGTGTTGCGCGACGCACCGATACCGGCGCCGACGAACGGCGTAATGCACCACCACGTGCCGAGATCGATATAGCCATTGGCGAGGAACAGCCATTCCGTCTTGTTGCGCGGTGTAGTCATCGGGGAGCGTCACGGCACCGCTTTTGTCGACCTGCTGGCCATGGAAATTCGAGGCGGCGCGATATTCACCCGTGGCATCCACGCGGAACCAGTTGTTGAACCGATAACCGGCGCCGAGCGAGTACAGCGGGGCGGCATTGAAATTCAAGAACTGGGTGCTGATGGTATCGGTGGCAAACTGCTGTGGCAGCGGCTGCAGTGCCAGCGTATCGACCTGCTGGTTGCTGAAGCCGATGTTGCCGCGCAAATACCAGCCGGAGAAATCGCGCACAACCGGCGCCACGATCGGCGGCGGCGGAATAAGGTCCGCCGCATCGGCAGCTGTGACTGAGAGGCCGGCGGCCACGCTCGCCAGCACGAGCATTTTGCAGTTACTCATGACATCATCCTTCCGATCTTGTCCGGAGCACGCCAATTCAGGGCGCCGGTTGGTTCGACGGAGGAACGATGCCAGCCAATTCCTAAGGGAGGCTTAACCTTACTTTTTCACCATGATTATTATCTTTTTCACGCGCTGTTGTGTCGCGACTGCAACATCAAGGAGTTTAGACCGCTCGAAACGGCGACCTCGAAACAATTTCGAAAACGTTTTATTAAGAGATTCAGTTATGCGAAGAACCGAAGTCATCGCCCGGCTTGACCGGGCGATCCAGTAACCGCTCGCATTCCGAGTTTAGGCACGTTCGATCGCTTCATCGATGGTTCGGAGGTTACTGGATGCCCCACTTTCGCCGAGCATGACGCTGCGGACTGCAGGAATATCCGATTTCGCCGATCCAGCGACGCGTGCGCGATAAAACGCGCTACGCTCGCGAGACGGTGCGCACGCTGCGCTTTGCGCACCCTACAGGCACCCAGGCGCGGCAGCGCCGCAGCTTCAGGCTGCGACTTCGGTGAGTGCGTCGACGACGCCGTCCACCACTTCCTCTACAAGGGAAGGATCGTCGCCCTCGCCGGTCACGCGGATGACCGGCTCGGTTCCGGACGGCCGCACGATCAGGCGGCCCTGCCCGTTGAGGCGGGCGGTGGCACTCGCGATCGCCAACTTTACCTTGTCGGTTTCGTGCGGCTTGCCGTTGCGATAGCGCACGTTCTTCGTCACCTGCGGCAGCGGCTCGAAGCGATGGCAGACGGCCGACACCGGCTGGCCCAGCCGCTTCACGACCGCCATCACCTGCAGTGCCGCGACGAAGCCGTCGCCGGTGGTGGTGTAGTCCGACAGGATGATGTGACCGGACGGTTCGCCGCCGAGATTGTAGCCCTGCTCGCGCATCTTCTCGAGGACATAGCGGTCGCCGACCTGGACGCGCAGCAGCGAAATGCCGAGTTCGGCAAGCCGGCGCTCAAGGCCGAGATTGGACATGATGGTGGAGACGACGCCGGGCTTCGTCAGACGCCCGTCCTTGTGCCAGCTCTCGCAGATCACCGCCATCAGCTGGTCGCCGTCGACGAGGCGTCCGCGCTCGTCAACGATGACCACGCGGTCGGCGTCGCCGTCGAGCGCGATGCCGATGTCCGCCCGCATCTCCTTGACCTTGCGGATCAGCGCTTCCGGCTCGGTCGAGCCGCAATCCTTGTTGATGTTGAAGCCATCGGGATCGACGCCGATCGAAATCACCTCGGCGCCAAGCTCCCACAGCGCCTCCGGCACGACGCGGTAGGCGGCGCCGTTGGCGCAGTCGACGACGACGCGCAGCCCATCAAGGGAGAGATTGCGCGGCAACGTGCGCTTGGCGAACTCGATGTAGCGATCGTGCACGCCGTCGATGCGCTTGGCGCGGCCGAGCCCGTTGGACTTGGCGAGCTTCTTGGAGAGGTCGCCGTCGATCAACTGCTCGATTTCGACTTCGACCTCGTCCGACAGCTTGTAGCCGTCGGGCCCGAACAGCTTGATGCCGTTGTCGTCATAGAGATTGTGCGAGGCTGAGATCATGACGCCGAGATCGGCGCGCATCGAGCGGGTCAGCATGGCGACCGCCGGCGTCGGGATCGGTCCGAGCAGCAGAACGTCGAGGCCGACCGACGTGAAGCCCGCCACCATCGCGGTCTCGATCATGTAACCGGAGAGCCGGGTGTCCTTGCCGATCACCACGCGATTGCGATAGTCGCCGCGGCGGAACACGACGCCGGCGGCCTGTCCAACCCGCAACGCCAAGTCCGCCGTGATCACGCCGTTGGCGCGGCCACGAATGCCGTCGGTACCGAAATACTTGCGAGCCATGATGACCTTCACCCCCCGGCCAGATCGACCAGCTTTTGTTCCCGCGGTAACGGGGCGCATTTTAAGGCTTTCCGGTGGCAGAAACCTCAAAAAAAGTGGTTTACGAAGACGGTAGCCCGGATGAAGCGCAAGCGTAATCCGGGACGGTCTGGCCAAATTGCGAAGACACCCCCGCATTGCGCACCGGCAAAAGCCGGCGCTCCATGCGGGCTACGTCGGTTCGCCAACGACGATGACGTGAAGCTTGCGCGGACCATGAGCGCCGAGAATGAGCGTCTGCTCGATGTCGGCGGAGCGCGATGGACCGGTGATCAAATTGACGGCGCGCGGCAGACCGTCGACGCCGTAATGATCCCGCAACCGCGCCAGCGCGGCTTCGAAGTCCGACGTGACGTCGCGGGCATCGACCACGACGATATGCACATCGGGCAGGAAATTGAGGGTGGTCGGATTGTCGGCGCCCGAGGTCAAAACCACGGTGCCGGTCTCGGCCACGGCGGCGAAGGCGTGAGACACGGCGGCAAGGTCGTTGCCGTCCGACTTGCCGCGGCTCACCTCGAGCGCAGGCGCGTTATTCCACGGCAGAGCCGTGAGGCTCGGATCGTCGCCATGCCGCACGCGCATCGGCAGGTTGAGGCGGCGCAGACACGCAGCGACCCCTGCCGGAACCTCGGCACCATCGGTGGCGCGCTCGACCGAGCCGGCGGAAGCCTCGACCATGCGCATGAAGAGCGCGAGCCGCTCTGCCGGCGGCAATTGTCCGCGCTGCGGCACGACGCCCGAAGGATGTCCGGTGAGGCGCGTTGCCACTTCGAGTTGGCGCGGCGCCTCGGCGCCGGTGACGCCCAGCGAGCGGCGAATGGTCGCGAGAACGAGGTCGCGCGGCGTCATCGGTCCGTGCCCGGCGCGGCCGGTGTTGCAGCCGCTCGCTCGCGCGCCTTCCATTGCGCCTGGAATGTCGCCCCTTCGGGCGCCGGGAAATCGCGAAAGCGCGTCCATCCGGAGGCGAGCGGCAGCCAGCGGAACCGCCCCCGACTCCGACCGAGCAGTGCCAGCAACCGCGCGCCGATATCTGCGCAGATCCCATAAAGCCACGGCCGCTTGGCGAAGAACGCCCAGAATGCCAAGCCTGACCGCACCGTCGCGGGTGACAGATGCCGCTCGAATTCGCGCTCGCGCCACGAGCGCATCATGCGCGGCAGCGGAATGCGCACCGGGCACACTTCCTCGCAGCGACCGCAGAAGGTCGACGCGTTAGGCAGGTGGCCGGCCTGGTCGATGCCAATCAGGCTCGGCGTGAGCACCGCGCCCATCGGGCCCGGATAAACCCAACCATACGCGTGTCCGCCGACCGCGTGATAGACCGGGCAGTGGTTCATGCAGGCACCGCAGCGAATGCAGCGGAGCATGTCGTGAAACTCACCGGCGAGCATCGCCGAGCGGCCGTTGTCGAGCAGCACCACGTGGTATTCGCCGGGCCCGTCGGGATCGTCGGCGCGGCGCGGTCCGGTCGAGAGCGTGGTGTAGACCGACATCTCCTGTCCGGTCGCCGAGCGCGCCAGCACGCGCAGCATCTGCGCCAGGTCTTCCAGCGTCGGCACGAGCTTCTCGATCGACGCGAGCACGATGTGGGCCTTGGGCAATGTCTGGGTGAGATCGCCGTTGCCTTCGTTGGTGACGATCACCGAGGTGCCGGTTTCCGCAACGAGAAAGTTCGCGCCGGTAATGCCGACGTCGGCGGCGAGGAATTTCTGCCGCAGTACCGCGCGCGCCTCGGCAAGAAGGCTCGTCGGTTCGACCAGATTGCGGTCGGCCGGAAGATGCGTGTGCACGCGGCGGAAATCCTCTTCGATCTGCGCCTTGGTGAGATGCACGGCGGGCGCAATGATGTGGGAGGGAACTTCGTGGCGCAGCTGAACGATGTACTCGCCGAGATCGGTCTCGACCGGCGTAATGCCGTTTGCCGACAGGAAATCGTTGAGGCCGATCTCCTCCGACACCATGCTCTTGCCTTTGGTGACGGTGCGGGCGCCGAGCTTGCGGCAGATGTCGAGAATGATCTGCCGCGCGTCCTCGGCGGTCACAGCGTAATGCAGGTGGCCGCCCGCTTCGGTAAGGCGCCGCTCATAAGCTTCGAGGTAGAGGTCGAGATGAGCGAGCGTGTGCTCCTTGATGTCGCGGGCCGAGTCGCGCAGCGCATCGAATTCCGGGAGCCGGTCGGCAGCTTCCTGGCGACGCGCGATGAAATTCACCTCGACGAATTTCAGCGCCGTCTGCAGCTCATGATCGGCGAGCGCGGCCTTGGCGTTTTCTTTGAAGCGCGATGACGTCGCGGCATGGCTCATGGTCCGGCCTCGCCATGCGCCGCGGCGGGTGCGCCGATCGCGGGCGAACCGGTCATTCCCGCGAGCACCTCCGCGACATGGCGCACTTCGACCGCGGCGCCGTCGCGTTGCAGCTTGCCCGCCATGTTCATCAGGCAACCGAGATCGCCTGCGAGCAGCAAGTCGGCGCCGGACGCGACCACGTTCGCCGTCTTCTTGGTGACGATGGCGTTCGAGATGTCCGGGTATTTGACGCAGAACGTCCCGCCGAAGCCGCAGCAGACATTGGCATCGCGCATCTCGGTGAGTTTCAGCCCGGCGACTGTCGCGAGCAGGCGTCGCGGCTGTTCGCGCACGCCGAGTTCGCGCAAGCCCGAGCAGGCATCGTGATAGGTCGCAGTGGCGGCAAGCTCTGCTGCGACTCGGGTCACGCCGCGTACATTGACCAGGAACGACACCAGTTCATAAGTCTTGGCGGCAAAAGCATCGGCGCGCGGCGCCCAATTGGGATCCCCGCGAAACAGCTCCGGATAATGGACCTTGAACATGCCGGCGCAGGAGCCTGACGGCGCGACAACATAGTCGAACGGCGCGAATGCGTCGATCACCTGTTCGGCAATGGCGCGCGTTGTGGCGCGGTCGCCCGAGTTGAAGGCCGGCTGGCCGCAGCAGGTCTGCCGCGGCACCTCCACTGCGCACCCGGAGTCCTCGATAAGCTTCACCGCGGCGAACGCGACTGTCGGGCGGATCAGGTCGACGAGGCAGGTGACGAACAATCCGACCCGCGGGCCTGTCGGCATGAAGCGCTCCTCGCCCGAGATGGGCGCGCGCGACATTGGAGCAATCGCGCTGGCGTCGCAAGCCGCGCAGGTGCGGCGAATGGACGGTTCCGGTCAACTGACGTTGACCCCGCGTCTTTCGCGGATTGCTCTCATTGTCGTCGCCCGGCTTGACCGGGCGACCCAGTAACCCCTGCGCTCGGAATTGCGTCGACGCTCAGTATTTGTATCGAGAGCGCGGTGGTTACTGGATGCCCGCTTTCGCGGGCATCACGGCAAGAGGAAATGCCGAGACAACAAACCTCCGCCCAAAAACGAACTCGCCCGGCCGAGGCCGGGCGAGCATGGGAAACGCAGCGATTGCGACCGCGGTTACATCGGCGGCGTCAGGCCATCGCGGCCGACGTTGATGCCGCCGGTTTCGATGCTGCCGTCGGGCTTCTTGGTGCCGTTGGCGACGAAGATCTTCGCGCCGGGCTTGAGATCGGCGCGGTCGCCTTTGACGAACAGGACGATCGGAATGTCCTTCGGCACGAGGATCTTCTTCTCGCCGTCCTTGTATTTCATCGTCAGCATCGGTCCGTCGACGCCGGTCACCAGCACTTCCACATTGGCGTTCGTCATGGTGCTTTGCGGCACGAGGTCCCACGGCCGATGACCTTCACCCGCGCCGCGGCGCGCTTCCGGGAAGATATGGACTTCGAGCGCCTTCTGGGTGCCATCAGGCTGCGGCATCGCGGTGATGCCGACGAAGGAATTCTGATGGATGTCGGCGAGTGCCGCCTTCGCGACGCCGCTCACCAGTGCATTGTCCGTGAGATGGACAGTGACGGTGGCACCCTCGCGGGTCTTGACCTGGAGCGTGTTGCCGTCGACCTTTTCGATCGTGCCACGCACGCGTGCCGGAGCTTGCGCCGAAGCGGTGCCAACCGTCAGCAGAAGCGCCAGTCCGGCGGCGCCGAGCACCGCGCTTTTGAAGTTGATCATGTGACTTCCTCCAATGCCGCCCAGGGTTTGGCACACGCCCTTGGCTAAAATGATCCCCCGCCAAAGTGCGGTTGTAGGCGTGTTCGGTGACGGCTGAGGGACAGGATAAAGCACTTTTTGCAGCGCCAGTCGATCACATCCGCGTGCGCCCGCAACGCTGCGAACGAACCATGATCTTAACGCAGCGCCTTACTCCTCGTCTGCGACGCGGTTCGTCAGCACGCCGATTTCCGGCGAGGAGACTTCGACCTCATCGCCCGGCTTGAGCCAGCGTGGCGGATCCGTGCGCGGTCCGAGCTTGACCGGCGTGCCGGTGACGATGATGTCGGCCGGCTTAAGAGTCATGAACGTCGTTACGTAAGCAACGATGTCCGCGAACGAAAAAATCATGTTCGCGGTGTTGTCCTCCTGGGTGACCTCGCCGTTGAGCTTTACGGTGAGATGCATCGGCTGCGACGGATCGATCTCGTCGGCGGTAACGATCCAGGGACCGATGCTGCCGGTCTTGTCGAAGTTCTTGCCCTGGGTGACGTTGAACTTGCCGTGGCGCATCCAGTCGCGCACCGTCCCTTCATTGCACAGGGTGTAGCCGGCGATGAGATCGCGCGCGCGGCCTTTGCCGATGTGACGGCCTTCGCGCCCGATCACCATGGCGATCTCGCCCTCATAATCGAGCTCGTGCGACACCTTGGGACGCACCAGCGGCTGACCAGAGCCGACCAGCGAACCCGGATGCCGATAGAACATGCTCGGATATTTCGGCACGTTGGGATCGTTGAAGTCGGCATTGCGGTTAGCGTAGT
Source organism: uncultured Alphaproteobacteria bacterium (assembly GCA_963787675.1). Lineage (GTDB taxonomy): Bacteria > Pseudomonadota > Alphaproteobacteria > Rhizobiales > Xanthobacteraceae > JAJPKK01. The sequence goes on from CAWBDV010000007.1 coordinate 1,210,045, forward strand.
TGATGCCGATGCAGAGGATCTTTTCCGGCGTCAGCACCGGCGGCAACAGCTCGATCTCGGCGAGGCGGAAATCCGCCCGCACGCCGGCGACCGCGGCGCGCGCGTCGTCGAGCGCACACGCCCGGATGACATCGGTCAGCGTTGCATATCGTCCACCGCCGAGCCGCATGCGCAGATCGACGACGCCATCACCCACCACGGCGCCATAGCTCGTGCGCCCGTGGGCGATGTAACTTGCAAGACGCATCCCCAGCTCCACGATCGCGGCGGCCGGCGCCGGCTCAAACTGCCGGCACTATGCCGAACGCCGCCGCGATTTCCAGCGAAATTCGAAGGGCTTCGCCGGGGACGGTTCCGTCGTCAGAACCTCGGCGGTGCAGCCGCTGCAGCAGGCGCAACGGGGTTGCGTGCATCGAGTTCGCGCAGTTGCTTGCGCTTCTCGCTCCACTGTGCCGCGCTCAACGCGCTGCTGATCGAAAAAGTCGCGTATGAGCGCTGCAGCGTCGACAGATTGGCCGATGGGGTCGGGGTGGTCGCAAGATAGGCACTGAGCGCCGCTTGATTGCTTTCGAAGAGCTTCCGCGCTTCCTCGAGCTTGCCCTGGTCCCGCAACACGATGGCCTGTCGGGCGCGCTCGCGGACAACCTGTTCCATGACCGTGTCCATCACGACGGCGTCAGCGCTCGCCGTCACCTCGGCCCCGGACTGGCTGAAGCGCCCGTGGATCGGCGCATCGATCGTCCTCTTCTCGCCGGTCGAGGGCACTGTATAGGCGACGCGGACGCTGCCCCAATTCTGTTCCTCCGCAGTCGGCCTTCCGTCGGCGGCGATCTCCAACAGTACGTAGTGCTCGGTCGCGGCATAAACCTGGTTGAGCCTGAAACTCGCATGCTCGCCTTCGACGTTGCCGTCGCGGCTCAGCGCGCGGACGACGCGGGCACCCGGCTTCATGTCGACATCGATCGAGACCATCTGCGCGCAGGACGACAGCACGTCATCGAATTCGCGATTGAAAATCTGGACGAGGTCCGAGGGCGAACTCGCGAAGGCATGATTGCCGTCGCTGGCGCGGGCAAGCTGCAGCATCAGATCTTCGTTGTAGTCGGCGCCAAGCCCGATAGTAGAGACCGAAATGCCCTCTGCCAGCAGTTGCTTGCCGAGCGCACCGAAATCCGACGGCTGGCTCGGCCCCACATTGGCCATCCCGTCGGACAGCAACACGACGCGATTGAGATGCCGGTCGTCCTTGAACTTACGCACCTCGCCGGCACCGTTGCGGACGCCGGCATAGATCGCGGTCGAACCGCGCGTGTCGATTCGGCGGATCTGATCGATAAAGGTGCTGGGATCGGCGACCTTCTGCGCCGGCACGATCACGTCCACCTTGTCATCGAAGATGACGAGCGAAGCGATGTCGTTTTGCGACAGCCGGCTGACGGCCATGATCGCGGCGCCGCGGGCCTGGGCAATGCGATCACCTTCCATCGAGCCGGAGCGGTCGATGACGAAGGCGACATTCACCGGCGTGCGGTTGGCGTTGGGCTCGGGCTTGCAGCCGTTGAGCCCGATCCGCAGGTAATTCGGTGCGTTGTCGCCGCTCTTCATGACCGAATGGGCAAGACGGGCGGTGAGCGTGATCGGCTCCTCTGCCCGGGCGGGGAGCAGGCCGAGGCTTGCGGAGACGAGCACGAACGAGAGGGCAGTGGTGCAAAAGATGGCAGGCAAACGAGTTGTCATGAAAATAATCTCCTTTAAGGCGTCACCACGCCGTCTCGCCCCCGTATTGCAATGAAGTGAAGGGAGCGCCGGCGCACGAAATCGCCGGCGCATCATTGTCGGTTCGGCATTGGCAAAAGTTGGGAGGAACCGTGTCGGCGCGGGTTTCGTTTGCGTCGGTATTGCAGCAAATTCCGGCGCGACCGACAGGCCGCGATGCCGTTGCCGCTCCTGGAACCCTGTGATACCGCAACCGCAACCGCCTTGAAAAACGCGGCAGGCGTCACCCAGCCGCGGTAACTGCGTGAAAGCAAAGGAGCAGGATCATGCCGGACAAGGCACAGAAGATTGGCTGGATCGGCATGGGGCGCATGGGCTTTCCCATGGCCGAGCGTCTGCTCAAGGCCGGCTACGACGTTTCGATCTGGAATCGGACCCGCGCCAAGGCGGAGCCGCTTGCCAAATCCGGCGGCCGGATTGTCGACAAGCCGAGCGATCTCGCCGGCGTCGACGTGCTGTTCGCCATCGTCTCCACCGGCAAGGACTTGGAAGAAGTCTATTTCGGCCCGAACGGCGTCAGCACCGCGAACAAAGTGCCGCCGGTGTTCATCGACTGCTCGACCATTGCGGTCGACGAATTCTGCCGACATCCGCAAACGGCTTGCCGAGCGCGGCGCGAGCTTTCTGTGCTGCCCGGTGAGCGGCAATGCCAAGGTCATCAATGCCGGCAAGCTGTCGGCCGTGGCGTCCGGGCCCGAGCCGGCGTTCCGCATCGCGGAGCCGATGATCAAAGTATTCGCGCCGCGCGGCGTTTCGTACGTCGGCGACGGCGAACTCGCCCGCATCTGCAAGATCGCGCACAACGTCATGCTCGGCGTCGTGATCGAGAACCTGATCGAGATCACGCTGTTGACCAACAAAATGGGCGTGCCGCGGCACGCGTTCCTGGCCTTCCTCAACAACGGCGTCATGGGCTCGATGTTCACGGCTTACAAATCGCCGGCGCTGGTCAATCTCGACTGGACCACCACCTTCACGCCCGAGTTGTTGCGCAAGGACCTCGACCTCGGCCTCGAGCTTGGCCGGCAGATGGACGTGCCGATGCCGGTCACCGCCGCGACCCGCGAGATGCTGCAGGCCCACATCGGCGCGGCGATGTTGAAGGCGGACCCCGAGGGTTATCTCGCCAAGGACTTTGCCACGCTGCTGGAGACCATGGCGACCGCTGCCGGCATGAAGCTTGAAAGCGAGAACAAGCCGGTGCCGACCGGCCTCGAAAGCTGAGCACGGAATTGCGCCTGTCGCGCTTGCCCGCCAACCCCTGTCGGGCTGGCGCAATGCGATCCACCGCGCGAGCGTGAGAGTCGTTTGACGCTTATGGCGCGGGCGGGATGACGCCGGGGAGCTTGCGCACGAGGCCGCGGAAAGCGTCGCCGCGTTGCTCGAAATTGGCGAACTGATCGAACGAGGCGCAAGCGGGCGACAGCAGCACCACCGGGTGAGCAAGACCCGAGGTCTCGGCGTCGCGCGCGGCTTCGGCGACGGCGCGATCGAGCGTCTCGACAATGGCGTGGTCGACCTTGCCGTCGAGCGTGGCCGCGAAATCCTCGGCCGCGGCCCCGACCAAATAGGCCTTGCGGATGCGCGGAAAGAAATCGGACAGCGATGCAATGCCGCCGGTCTTCGCCTTGCCGCCCGCAATCCAGAAGATGTCGCTGAAGCACGCCAGCGCCTGGGCAGCCGAATCCGCGTTGGTAGCCTTCGAATCGTTGATGAACAGCACCTTGTCCTTGCGCCCGACCTCCTCCATCCGGTGGGCGAGCCCGGGAAACGAACGCAAGCCGGCTTGAATTGCCTTGGGATCGAGACCAAGGGCGAGCGCCGCGGCCGTCGCGCAGGCGGCGTTTTGCGCATTGTGCCGTCCGCGCAGCGAGCCGATGCCGCCAATCTGCGCGATCTCGCGCGCGGTCCCGCCGGTCGCCTGAAAAACGCGTTCCCCCTCCGCATAGATGCCGTAGGCGAGCGGCTGGCGCACCGACACGCGCGTGACTCGGCTGCCGACGCGCTCGGCCCGGTCGGCGATCGCCTGACACCAGTTGTCATCAACGCCGACGATCGCGGCGCCGTCACGCTGGACACCGGCGATGAGACGCTCCTTCACCGCCGCGTATTGAGCAAGGGTGCCGTGCCGGTCGAGGTGGTCCTCGGTGACGTTGAGGAGAACGCCGACGGAAGGATCGATGCTCGGTGCAAGATCGATCTGGAACGACGAGCACTCGATCACGTGGATGCGGCCGGGCTGCGGCGGCGCGAGCGACAGGATCGCGGTGCCGATGTTACCGCCGAGTTGCGTTTCGAAGCCTGCGCTCGCGCACAGATGCGCAATCAGCGCCGTCGTCGTCGACTTGCCGTTGGTTCCGGTGATGGCAACGAACGGCGCGTGGGGCGCGTGCGCGCGCCGCTCGCGGCAGAACAACTCGATGTCGCCGATCACCTCGACCGCCATGGCGCGCGCAAGCCCGACCGACCAGTGCGGCGACGGATGGGTCAGCGGCACGCCAGGCGCAAGCACCAGCGCTGCGATCTTCGACCAGTCGAGTTCGCGTAGGTCGGCGACTGGAACGCCGGCGCTCGCCGCATTGGCGATGCGTTCCGCACTGTCATCCCAGCCGACGACGTCGGCACCGCCGGCGAACAGCGCGCTCGCCGCGATAAGCCCCGAGCCGCCAAGCCCGAACACCGCGACCTTGCGCCCGGCAAAGGTAGTGATCGGGATCATGCCTGCACCCTCCCCTGGAGGGGGAGGGTCGGACTGCCGAAGGCAGTCCGGGGTGGGGTGGCAGCGGCGCAGCAAGCGCGACGCCGAAATTTTTGCGCCGCTGTCACCCCCACCCGGCCGCTACGCGGCCGACCCCGGATCAAGTCCGGGGCAGGCTCTCCCCCCTCCAGGGGGAGGTGTAACAGAGCGGCGTCGCTCGTGATGTTCTGCACAAACATCATCGCGCCCCTCACCGCAGCTTGAGAGTGGAGAGGCCGGCGAGCGCCAGCACCACCGCGATGATCCAGAAGCGAATCACGATCTGCGGCTCGGTCCAACCGAGCTGCTCGAAATGATGATGGATCGGCGCCATCAGGAAGACGCGCTTGCTTCGGTGAGTTTGTACATCAGCACCTGGACGATGACGGAAACGGCTTCGAGCACGAACAGGCCGCCGATGATGCCGAGCACGATCTCGTGCTTGGTGACGACGGCAACGGTGCCGAACAGGCCGCCGAGCGCGAGCGAACCGGTGTCGCCCATGAAGATCGACGCCGGCGGCGCGTTAAACCACAGGAAGCCGAGACCTGCGCCCAGAATGGCGCCGCACAGCACTGCGAGCTCGCCGGCACCGGACACGAAATTGACCTGCAGATATTCGGCGAATACCGCGTTGCCGATCGCCTAGGAGATGGCGCCGAAGCTGCCGGCCGCGATCATGACCGGCACGATGGCAAGGCCGTCGAGGCCATCGGTCAAGATTCACGGCATTGCCGGCGCCGACCACGATGAACGCGCCGAAAATGATGAAGAACCAGCCGAGGTTCAGCAGCAGGTCCTTGAAGAACGGAAAGGCGAGCGACGTCGAAAGCGGTGAATCGGCCAGCGGCTTGATCACGTAACAGGCGATCGCCGCCACCGCAAATTCGATCAGCAAGCGCGTGCGGCCGGAAAATCCGGCATGGGTCTGCTTGGTCACCTTGAGATAATCGTCGTAGAAACCGATGAGACCGAACGCGAGCGTCACGCCGAGCACGACCCAGACGTACAGGTTGGTCAGGTTGGCCCACAGCGCGGTCGACACCAGGAGGCCCGATAGGATCATCAGTCCGCCCATGGTGGGCGTGCCCTTCTTGGTGACGAGGTGCGACTGCGGGCCGTCGGGGCGGATCGGCTGGCCCTTGCCCTGCTGATGCGCAACTTGGTGATGATCAGTCGGACCGAACAGGAAGACGAAAATGAGCGCCGGTCACAGTGGCGCCGACCGCGCGAAAGGTGATGTAGCGGAACACGTTGAAGACGGAGATCTGGTCGGACAGATCGGTCAGCCAATACAACATGCAATCAACCTTGCGCTTGCGCCGCTGCCGGCGCCGGGTTGTCGGAATAGCGGCGCGCCAACGCTTTGACGATGGGCCCCATGCGAGAGCCGGCGGAGGCCTTGACCATGATGGCGTCGCCGCTGCGAACCGCAGCCACGACCTGCGGCTCGAGCTCCGCCGCGCTATTCGCATAACCGCCGCGCACCGCCGAGGGAAGCGTCTGCCACAGCGCCGCCATCAGCGGCCCGGCGCAATAGACAAGATCGACCGCATTGTCGCGGATCGGATCGGCCAGCGCGGCGTGAAGCTCCTCTGCCGTACGGCCGAGTTCCAGCATGTCGCCGAGCACGGCAATGCGGCGGCCGCCCGCCGCGGTCTGCGCCTGGCCGAGGAGCGCGAGCGCGGCGCGCATCGACGTCGGATTGGCGTTGTAGCTCTCGTCGATAACGAGCGCCGGACCTTCCGGCAACGCGAGCGTGACGCGTGTGCCGCGGCCTGCGGCGGGCGCCTGCTGCGCGAGCGCGAGCGCCGAACGGGCGAGGTCGGCGCCGGCAAGATGCGCGGCGGCCAGCACCGCAAGCGAGTTCATGACGAGATGGCGCCCCGGCGCGCCGATCTTGTAGGTCACCGGGAGCCCAAGGATCTTCGCCTCGACGGTCGAGGAGTTCGGGCTGGAGCGCGCATTTGACGAGGCGCGCGTCGGCGCGAGCATTTTCGCCGAAGCTCACGATCCGCTGCACGCCGGCCTCCCGCGCGTGTCGCCTCAGCCGCTCGTAGTGGGGGTTGTCGCGATTGATGACGGCAGCGCCGTCCGGCTCGAGGCCGAGAAAGATTTCCGCCTTGGCATCGGCGATCGCGGCAACCGACTCGAAGAATTCAAGATGCACCGGCTCGATCGCGGTGACGATCGCGACGTGCGGGCGCACCATGCGCACCAGCGGCGTGATTTCGCCCGGATGGTTCATGCCGATCTCGAACACGGCGTAACGCGCCGACAGCGGCAAGCGCGCAAGCGACAGCGGCACGCCCCAATGATTGTTGAATGATGCGGTCGAAGCGTGGGTTTCGCCGTCGGACCGCAGCGCCAGTGCCAGCGCCTCCTTGGTGGATGTCTTTCCGACCGAGCCGGTCACCGCGACGATGCGGGCTTGCGAGCGCGCCCGCGCTGCGCGGGCGAGATCGCCAAGCGCCGCAAGCACGTCGTTCACAATGAGAAGCGGCGCATCGGCCGCAACCCATCGATCGCTTCCATCGCTCGACACGCTGCCGCCCGCTTTCCCCTCCCCCGCTTGCGGGGGAGGGTCAGGGAGGGGGCCCGTCCGCGAGTCACTGCCGCGGAGTTCCCCCTCCCCAACCCTCCCCCGCACGCGGGGGAGGGAGGGACCGATGCGGTGCAGAGAGTCCCGTGCAACGACCGCAAGGTCGGCGCCGGCCTTGAGCGCGGCCGCAACGAAGTCGTGGCCGTCGAGGGTATCGCCCTTGATGGCGAAAAAGGCCTCGCCTGTTTTGATCGAGCGGCTGTCGATCGAAATGCCGGTGATCGCGTCCGGCAACGCTCCGGCACGCTCGGCGCCGGTTGCCTCTACGATCGCCTGGGCGGTCCATAGCGGCGCCGTCACGATTGCACTCCGTGAGCCGCCTTGCCCTTGAGCGCCCGCGCCGCCGCCTCATGATCGCTGAAGGGAATGACTTTCCCGCCGATGGTCTGGCCGGTCTCATGCCCTTTGCCGGCGATCAGCAGCACATCGCCTGGCGTGAGGTCGGCTATGGCCTGCGTGATCGCTTCGCCCCGATCGCCGATCTCGCGGGCGCCGGGCGCGGCAGCGATGATCGCGCCGCGGATCGCCGCCGGATTCTCGCTGCGCGGATTGTCATCGGTAACGATGACGACGTCGGCCTTTTCCGCGGCGATCGCGCCCATCAACGGCCGCTTGCCGGCATCGCGATCGCCGCCGGCGCCGAACACCACGACGAGGCGACGCTTCACGTAAGGCCGTAGCGCCTCAAGCGCCTTGGCGAGGGCATCGGGCTTGTGAGCGTAGTCGACGAAGATCGGCGCGCCGGCCTTCTGTCCGACGAGGTCGAGCCGGCCTTTGGCACCGACGAGACCTTCGAGCGCACCGAAGACTTGCGCCGGTTCGCAGCCGCCCGCAATCGCTTGACCGGCTGCCACGACCGCATTCTCGACCTGGAAAGCACCGACCAGCGGCAAGTTCACGCGATATTCCCTCCCCTCATGCGCGAGCGTCAGGGTCTGTGAAAATCCCTCGACGGTGCAATCGACGATACGTATGCCGCGCGCCGCGCGCCCCACGTCAATGACGCGCAATCCGCGCCGCCGTGCTGCATCCACCACCTCCGTGGCGAAGTCATGATCGACCTCAATGACGGCGGTGCCGTCAGCCGCGACAAGGCGCTCGAACAGGATGAGCTTCGCGGCGAGGTAGGCTTCGAGCGTCGCGTGGTAGTCGAGGTGATCGCGGCTCAGATTGGTGAAACTCGCGATGCCCACCTTGAGGCCGTCAAGCCGATGCTGGTCGAGCCCATGGGAGGACGCTTCGATGGCGAGGTGAGTAATGCCCTCGCCCGTCAAGCCATCGACCAGACGGTGCAACTCGATCGGATCGGGAGTCGTGAGTGCGCCATAGGTCTCGCGCGTCGGCGTCACCACGCCGATGGTGCCGATGCTTGCCGCCTTCACTCCGAGCGCAGCCCAGATCTGGCGGGTGAAGGCCGCGACCGAAGTCTTGCCGCTGGTGCCGGTCACGGCGGCGATCACTGCGGGTTGTCGAGGATAGAAGTTTGCTGCGGTGAGCGCGAGCGCGCGGCGCATATCGGCGACTTCGGCGAAGGCGACGCTCTCCGGCAACGGCGTCGCGGGCCGGCGCTCGGCCATGACCGCGACCGCTCCCGCCGCGATCGCCTGGGGCACGAATGACAGTCCGTCCATCTTGGTGCCCGGCACCGCCGCGAACAGGAAACCCGACTTCACGGCGCGGCTGTCGGCGGTCAGGCCGACGATGTCGAACGCTCCAAACCGGGCGTCGTAACGCGCATCGCCGGGCAGAAGATCGCGCAGCAGCATGGGGTCGTTCGAACTCCGAATCGGGCGTCCGCCCATCGCTCCGCTTATAGCAGCTTGCCCGGGCAGCAACGCGCTCAAAGCGCCTTGCCGCCAGTTCCCACCCCGACAAGATCGCGGTAGAACCCCTCAGGATTGCCAGGCCTCAATGCTGGACACCTGCCCAGCGGAAGGCCGATTTCAGAGATTTGCCGGGGAGATTCCAATATGCCGAAGGAAAATGCCTGCACCGTAATCGCCTCGGTGGGAGCCGCGCTTGCGGCTCTGATCGGAGCGACGCCAGCCATAGCGCAATCGCCAAGCTTCGCCTGCACCGGCAACCTGTTGCCCGCCGAGGCCGTGATCTGTTCGGACGCGACGCTGTCCGGCCTCGATCGAACCTTGGCGGCGGATTACGCAGCAAGGATGAGGAACGCGACGGCGGCCGAACAGAGCGCGCTCAGGAGCGGAGAGGAGAGGTGGCTCGCTGAACGCAACAGCTGCGGGACCAACAAGTCCTGCATTGCCAACGCCTATAAAGTTCGCATCAGCGAACTTGCGCCCTCGCCTGCTCCGCCGAACCGCAATTCGTCCAAGCCAAGCTTCGCCTGCACCGGCAGCCTGTTGCCGACCGAGGCGGTAATCTGCTCCGACGAAAATCTTGCCGCGCTCGATCGTGCGCTCGCGGTCGACTATGCAAACCGGATGCGAAACCTGTCAGGACTGCAGAAGGTCAACCTCGAGAACGATGAAAAAGCGTGGCTCGCCGAGCGCAACAGCTGCGGGACCAACAAGTCCTGCATCAGCAACGCCTATCAAGTCCGCATCAACGAACTCACCGGGCGGTAGTCGTTTGTGAATGCGAGGCTGCAAAAACAATGATGCCCGCGAAGCCGCGGGCATCACATGACTTTATTGTCGAACGATCGAGGCTAGACGAAGCAACGACCGATGATGCGGCCCAGGACCGGATCGGCAAAGGAGGCTGCCAGGGGCTCGCAGTCGGCGAGCGGCGCAGTCGATGCCTTCGGCGCCTGAATCGCGCCGATCTTCGGCAAACGATCGGTCTTGTGCTCGCGATTGACGCCGCCAGCCGGCGATGACTTGAGGAGCACCGAACCGGCGGTGCGCAGCTTCTCGCGCACGGCGGGACTTAACTCGCGTTGGCCGGCGAAGGCATCGGTAAAGGCTTGGTCGAAGTCGGCCTTGCTCGCATAAGCGGTCGCCGGACCCGCCAAGTTCGACCATGCGATGGTCGTGCCGATGGCGATACAACCGGCAGCAACAACAACGACGAAAATGTGGTTCAACACCCGCGACATGGCCCCGCCTCATATCTGTTTTGACGCCCTTTCCTGGTTAGACGCTGCCCAGCGGCCAAAGGTTCACGCGCGTAAACAAAAAATTAACCAAGCCTGCGCCGGCTGCGCTCTCCGCCACGACGGCGCAGTTATGATTCTGAAAAAACAGGGGAATTCGGAGCCGGCGCGGCTTAGGGGCGCTGCCGTGTGTCCTTTGCCGACGCGAGCAACAGCTTGTCGGCCGGCGGCATGTCGAAGCGAGGCTCGAGGCCAAGGAGCGGAGCGATCCGGGCGATCAGCTTGGCCGCGACCGGCACCGCGTTCCAGCCGGAGGTGGCAAAGCCGTGCGTTTCCGGGATCGGCTTCGGCTCGTCGAGCATGATGAGGACGAGGTAGCGCGGCTCGTCGGCCGGCAGCACCGCCATGAAGTCCGTCATCAGCCGCGTCTTCGAATAGCGGCCGTTGATGACCTTTTCGGCAGTGCCGGTCTTACCACCGACGTAATAGCCTTTGACGTCGGCGCGCGTCGCGGTGCCCTTCTCGGCGTTGAGTCGCATCAGGTAGCGCATCGCAACGCTGGTCTCGGGCTTGATGACGCGCTTGGCGAGTGCGCGGGCCTTCTCGGGACTGCGCTTGAGGAAAGTCGGCGGAATGAGGTAGCCGCCGTTGAGGAGCGCCGCGACCCCCATCACCGCCTGCAGCGGCGCGACCGACAAGCCGTGACCGAATGAGATGGTCACCGTGTTGATCTCGCCCCAGTTCTTCGGGACGATCGGCTCGGCACTTTCCGGCAGCTCGGTGCGCAGCCGGTCGAGCTGGCCGACTTTCCTCAGGAACGCCTTGTGCTCCTCGATGCCGATGCGCAGCGCCATCTTGGCGGCGCCGACATTGGACGAATACGTGAAGATCTCCGGCACCGTGAGCACGCGGTTCTGCGCGTGGTAGTCGCTGATGTTGAAGTGGCCGTAGCGCAGCGAACCGCGCGCATCGAAACTTGAATTGAGCGTGACCTTGCCGGAATCGAGCGCCATCGCGACGGTCAGCGCCTTGAAGGTCGAGCCCATCTCGTAGACGCCGGTGGTGAGCCGGTTGATGCGAACTCGGATCGAGTGCCTCGCGCGGATTGTTGGGATTGTAGTCCGGCACCGAGACCATGGCATCGATCTCGCCCGTGCGCACGTCGAGCACGATGCCGGCGGCGGCATCCGCCTTGAACTTGTCGCGCGCCGCGATCAGTTCGTCGCGCAGCGCATGCTGCACGCGGACGTCGGTCGCGAGCTGCACCGGCTCCTGCTCGCGATCAGTGGCAAAGCCGGCACGGTGGAGGTCAGCGAGACCGTGGCTATCGAGCCATTTCTCGATGCCGGCGATGCCCTGATTGTCGATATTGACGTGGCCGATCAGGTGGGAGACCTCGTTGCCGTTCGGATAGACGCGTTTGTTCTCCGTCAGGAAGCCGATGCCCGGAATACCGAGCCGGTGCACTTCCACCTGCTGGGCCGGCGAGATATCGCGCTTGAGCCAGGCGAAGCCGCGCCGCGAGCCGAGGCGGTCGCGCACCTCGCGGCTGTCGAGGTCCGGCATCACGCCGGCGAGAAGCTCGGTCGCCTCGTCAGGGTCAATGATGCGGCGCGGCTCCGCAAACAGCGACGGCGTCTTGAGGTCGGTTGCCAGGATTTCGCCGTTGCGATCGATGATGTCGGGCCGGGCGGTCGCGAGCGCGTCCTGGCCGCTGCGGCGCACGGTGTGGGTATCAGGGATCACCGCATAGAGCACGAGGCGTACCGCGATGATCCCATAGATAAGAGTGAACCCGAGCGCAGCGGTGCCAAGCCGGGCCTTGGTCTTCGCCGCACGGTCGACCTCCTTGCCGTAGAGCAGCGACTGCATGAACCGGCTCCGCCACGGCACGGGCGGCGGCGTCGGCGCAGCTGGATTGGCCGGCGTGCTCATCCCGTCACCTTGAGTCCGTCGCGGTCGTGGACGACGCAGCGGGAGGCGGGGCGGCGGCACGGTTCGGCACGGTCCCGCTCACACTGCCAGTCGATTGTTCGCTGTCGCTGGTCGCGGCTTTGGCAACACCGTCGTCTTGTGGCGGCGGCCGCTCCGGCAGGTGATCGAATGGCTCGATCTGAAGCGGATCCATGGGCTTGAGCTGCAGGTGGCGCTGCGTCAGCGCCTGAATGCGCGCCGGATTATCGAGTTGCGCCCACTCGGCCCGCAGCGCCGCGATGGCGTCGTGCTCACGTCTGATCTCGACGCGAAGTTTCGCGACCCGCTCCGCCTGAACGGTCGACTCGAACTTGATCTTGTAGACATCGACAGCGGCGGCCACGAGCGCAGCAACGACGATGAGGTGAATGAACCGCATTCATCTCCCCATGACGTCGGCAAGCGTCGGCAGGCGCGGCAGCGCCGGCGTTGGCGCGGTCGCGACCGGCGCGGCGGTCCGCGCGGCGGCCCGCAGCTTCGCCGACCGCGCCCGCGGATTATCCCGTACCTCGGCATCGTCAGGGATGACGGGACGGCGGGCGAGCACGTTGAAGGTCGCCGGCACCGGCACGGCCTCCGGCAGGTGACGTGAGCCACCACCCGCGCCGCTGCGCGCGGCGAAGAACGTCTTCACGATGCGGTCTTCAAGCGAGTGGAACGAGACCACCACCAGCCGGCCGCCGGGCTTGAGGATGCGCTCGGCAGCGCTGAGACCCTCGACCAGCTCGCGCAACTCCTCGTTCACGAACAGCCGCAGCGCCTGGAAAGTGCGCGTTGCCGGGTGAATATCGCCGGGCCGCCCGCGCACCACCTTGGCGACGATGCCGGCAAGCGCGAGCGTGGTATCGATCGGCTGTTCCCGGCGGGCCGCAACGATCGCGCGGGCAACTGCACGCGCGTGACGCTCCTCGCCGAGCAAGAAAATGATGTCGGCGAGATCGCGCTCGGACGCCCTCGCGATGACGTCGGCGGCGGACGGCCCGTCGCCGCCCATGCGCATGTCGAGCGGCCCATCCTGGCGGAACGAGAAGCCACGCTGCGGCGTGTCGAGCTGCATCGAGGAAACGCCGAGGTCGAGCACGACGCCATCGACACTCGCGTCGGCCACGCCTTGTTCCAAAACGACCTGGTCGAGCGCGCCGAAACGGCCCTCGACCAGAACAAGGCGGCCGTCCGCCGCGGCGACTTGCGGCGCGGCGGCCGCGATGGCGGTCGGGTCACGATCGATGCCGATGACGCGGATGTCCGCGGCCGCGAGCAGCGCCGCCGCATAACCGCCAGCTCCGTAAGTGCCGTCGACATAGACGCCACCGTCACGCGGGGCGAGGTATCGGATCACCTGGCCTAGCAGCACCGGAACGTGCCGCGATGGCGACTGCGAACGCGGCGGCTCGGGCGCCGTCATGGCGCGGCTCCATTGCAAGCGGCGCGCCGCGCACCCAAAGCGGAACGCAACCGCCGCGTTTCGGCCGGATGCGGCCGAACCCGTGGAAATGACAGCACTAATTTCGGATACCATCGGCCCCCAGAAGCATCAATGCGTTCCGCCGCCCGCTCGGCGCCCCGGGCGTGCTCCCTACACTTAACAACGGTTAAACTTAAAGAAACGTTGCCGAGGGCCGCGGCTTAGTGACCGCCGCCACCCTCGATCTTCTGCGGCCGGCGCATCAGCACGCCGAAACCCGCGAGCGCAACAAACAGGACGGTCATCATCAGGAACAGGTCGGCATAGCTCAGGACCGCCGCCTGCAGCCGCACCATCGCCATCATCTGCTTGAGCGCCATGTCGGCCGCGTCCGAGCCGGGGAAACGCGCAGCGAGATTCGCGAGCGTCTCGACCGCCGGCACGCTTGCGCCGTTAATCGCCTCGTGAAGCCGGTCGAGGTGGAGATCCATCCGGTGGTTGAACACGGTATTGATCGCCGCAAGGCCGATCGCGCCGCCAAGATTGCGCATCAGATTGAAAAGGCCGGACGCGTTCTTGACGCGCTCCGGCGGCAGCGTGCCGAGCGCGGTATTCGTCACCGGCACGATCGCAAACATCAGTCCAATGCCGCGGAATACCTGCGGCCACAGCAGCTCCCAGAAATCCCAGTCGGGCGTGACATAGGTCATCTGCCAGGTGCCGAGCGCGAAGAACAGAAAGCCGGAGCTCAGAACGAGGCGCGGATCGAGGCGATCGCTGAGCTGGCCCGCGATGGGCGCGCACAGAAACATGACGGCACCGGAGACGAACATCGTCTCGCCGATCATTAGCGCGTTGTAGCCACGCACTTGGGCGAGATAGACCGGATAGATGTAGGTCAGGCAATAGAGCCCGATCCCCAACACGAACGAGAACAGGCTGCCGACCGAGAAGTTGCGGTTGAGGAACGCGCGCAGATCGACGATCGGCGCGCGGGCCGTCAGCGCGCGAGCAAAGAAAAACACCGCCGAGATCGCCGACACGACGGCAAGTGTGAGGATCGTCTCGTCCTCGAACCAGTCCCACCGCGGACCTTCCTCGAGCACGTATTCGAGGGCGCCGAGAAAACCTGCCATCGAGATGAGGCCGTACCAGTCGAAGTTCTTCAGCAATCCCAATTCGGGCCGATCGAAATCGATTAGCATGAACGTTGCCGCCGTGACCGCGATGCCGGGGACGACGTTGATGAAGAACAGCCAGTGCCAGGAGAGAGCGTCGGTCAAATAGCCGCCGACCGTCGGTCCGATGGTCGGCGCGAGCGTGGCGATCAGGCCGATGAGCGGCGCGACGAGTTTCTGGCGCGGACCGGGGAAAATCAGATAGGCGGAGGCAAACACCGTCGGCACCATGCCGCCGCCGATGAATCCCTGCAGCGCACGCCACACGATCATGCTGCTGATCGAGGAGCTCATCCCGCACATCACGCTGGCGAGCGTGAATCCCCCGGCAGCGATCGCGAACAGGATGCGTGTGCCGAGCGCGCGAGAGAGGAAGCCGGAGAGCGGGATCGCGATGACCTCCGCGATCAGGTAGGCCGTCTGCACCCAGGGGATTTCGTCCGCCGACGCCGACAGGCCGGCTTGAATCTCGTTGAGCGAGGACGACACGATCTGGATGTCGAGGAACGCCATGAACATGCCAAAGCACATGGCAAGGAAAGCGAAGAGCCGGCGCGCCGAGAGCGGGGCGACCGTCGCAGCCGGCGCGGCGCGAGCGACGGGGACCGGGAGCGTGGCGGAAACCGCGGTTGCCATGGCTGTCACTCCACCTGGCGACTAGAGTTTGCGACTAGCGCACGATCTCAACCTTTGCCGTTCGCGCCGCGGGCGCGCCGTGACTCGCAACCTCCTCCGCTTTCGCGATCTCCGCTTTCGTGTTCACGCTGACGACGACGGACATGCCTGAGCGCAGCAGTCGCTTGGTCGCAACATCGGCCGGCACCTCGATGCGCACCGGCAGCCGTTGCACGATCTTCGTGAAGTTGCCGGTCGCGTTGTCAGGCGGCAGCAGCGAGAACACCGCGCCCGATGCCGGCGACAGGCTCGCGACGCGGCCTTCGATATTGTGGTCAGGCAGCGCATCGACGGCGATCGACGCGCGCTGGCCGGGTCGCAGCCGGGCAAGCTGCGTCTCCTTGAAGTTGGCGTCGATATAGACCTCGTTGAGCGGAACGAGGCTCGCAATCCGCTGTCCGGTCTGCACGAAGTCCCCGGTCTGCACCGCGCGATTGCCGAACACGCCATCGACCGGCGCGCGAATCACCGTGAACGAGAAGTCGCGCTCGGCCTTCTCGAGTGTGGTCCGCAGTTCGCCGAGCGTGTGAGTGGCTTCCTGCTGCTGGGCTTTGAGCACGGCGACATTGGCCGCCGCCGCGTCGAGCGCTGCCTGCGAACTTTGCACAGCGGCAACCGCCTGGTCGCGATTGGCCTCAGCCTGCTCTAAAATCTGCCGGCTAGCGTATTGGCGAGCCGCCAATGCCTGCTGTCGCTCGTATTCGGCCAGCATTCGCTTGGACGCGGCCTCGGCCGAGACCAACTGGGCCCTGGCCTGTTCGACATTCGCCTGCTGGGCCACGATCTGTCGCGTGAAGCGATCGATAGTCGCTTTCTGCGTTTCGACTTTTCGACGCGCCGCGTCGACTGCGATGCGATAATCGCCGTCGTCGATGGTCGCGACCACATCGCCGGCGCGGATCTCCGCATTGTCCTCGACCGGGATGCTGACGACATAGCCCGCGACCTTGGACGCGAGCGTCGTGTTGTGGGCGCGGACGTAGGCGTCATCGGTCGAGACGACGAAGCGGCCGGTGGTCCACCAGTGGTCGCCATACCAGCCGCCGACTGCGAGGACGAACGCAAGTGCCGCCCCAATGGCCATCAGCCGGCGATGCTCAGGGCGCCTCCGCGTCAGTGCAACCGCGTCCGCCGTCATTTCCGAATGCGGCTGCACCGGAATCGGAAATGGCGCGAACATTACCGGGGCGCCTGCGGACGCTCCTTCCGCTTGCTCGGCAAAAGATTCGAGATTTCGGTGGTGCGGAAAAGCCGTATCTGCATCGCGATACATTGCTTGCTCCATTCGTGATAAGCTCTTTGAACCGTTCTTGACCGAACCGTTCGGTCAATCTATATACGGAGCGCGTCGGCTAAGTCAATAGTGACCGAACCGTTCGGTCATTATCCTTTTGGGTGATTTAGTTATGCTATTGAAATCACTTAAAAAATGCTCCGGCGCCGCGATGTGAGGAACAACGACATGAACGCTCAGGCTCAAGTTGCCCAAGCTCCTCAGGCCGGCCAGGACAGCGCCAAACGCCGGCAAATCATTGAGGGCGCGCGGGCAGTGTTCCTCGCGAACGGCTTCGATGCCGCCAGCATGAACGACATCGCTCGCGCCGCCGGCGTGTCGAAAGGCACCCTCTACGTCTACTTCACCAACAAAGAGCAACTCTTCACGGCGATCGTCGAGATGGAATGCGCGGCTCACGCTGAGAGCCTGTTTAACCTCGACCACAAGGATCATGACGTCGGGACGGTGCTGACCCGGCTGGGCGCCGCCTACATCGAGTTTCTCTGCAGCTACGAAAAGTCGTCAGCGCTTCGCACCGTGATCGCGATTGCGGATCGCATGCCGGAGATGGGCAAGATCTTCTACGAGACCGGCCCCGCGGTCGGGATCGCGACGCTTGCCGCCTACATCCGCGCGCAGCACGAAGCAGGCGTGCTCAAGGTCGAGGATTGCGAGATCGCGGCTGCCCAGTTCATGGACTCCTGCCAGTCGACGCTGTTCAAGCCGGTGCTGTTCAATTTCCGCGGCACTCCGAATGCGGAGCAGATCAACAAAGTCGTGCGGATCGCGGTGCGGACGTTCCTCGCCGCCTACCTGGTGCATTGAGGGAATGCGCGGACGGGCGGATTTGCGGCAATGGAGGAATTCACGCCCGATTCCCGGTTCGTGAACCACGTCACGCCCTCGCCCAATCATGGCGAACGGGCGCACGACCTCGCGATCGATATCCTGCTTCTCCACTATACCGGGATGACGGTGACTGCGAACGCGGTCAAACGCCTGCGCGAACCGTCGGCGCGGGTGTCGTCCCACTACGTGGTCGATGAGACCGGCGAGATCCTCCAGCTCGTCCCCGAAACGCGGCGCGCGTGGCACGCCGGCGAATCATCGTGGGAAGGGACGACGGACATCAACTCGCGCTCGATCGGTATCGAGATCGGCAATCCGGGCCACAGCTTCGGCTATCCGGATTTTCCCGACGCACAGATCGCGACGGTGATCGATCTCTGTCGCGACATCGTAATGCGTCACCGCATTCGCGCCGAACGTGTGCTCGCCCATTCCGACGTAGCGCCGTGGCGCAAGCGCGATCCCGGTGAAAAATTTCCCTGGGCGCTGCTTGCCAACGCGGGCATCGGCGCCTGGGTGGAGGCGCTGCCGCCGAGTGACACCGCCGCGCTGGGCCCCGGAGGCAAGGGCCGGGAGGTGACGGAATTGCAGGCGGCGCTACGGGACTACGGCTACGGCATCGAGAAGACCGGCATCTATGATGCCGACACGACCACGGTGGTCACCGCGTTCCAGCGCCACTTTCGGCCCGCCAGCGTCGACGGCCGCGCCGATCGTTCGACCATCGAGACACTGCAGGCATTGCTCGCGAAACGGGACGAGCGACAAGTGGTGTAAATGCAGTCCGTGTTTGCGTGCGTCAGCCAACGGCCGGCAAGCCGAGAAGCGGCGGCAGTTCGGCGAGCGTCGTGATCTCGTAATCGGGTGCGCCGGGTAGGCGCTCCCGCGGTGCCCGGTAGCGATTGCACCACACGACCCGCATGCCGAAGGCCGACGCGGCATACGCATCCCAGCCGTTGGATGACTGGAACGCGATCGCGTCCGCGGCGCAGCCAAGCCGATCGACGGCAAGCTGATAGACCCGCCGTTTGGGCTTGAAAGCGCCCACTGCCTCGACCGACAGCACCGCATCGAACTGCGGACCAAGCCCGGCCGCGCTGACGATCGCGTCGAGCATCGCCGGCGTGCCGTTCGAGAGGATTGCGGTCTTCATTCCGGCAGCGCGCAGCGTCTTGAGCACGGCGGGCACTTCGGGGAACGGCTCAAGGGCAAGATAAAGCTGCATCAGGCGCTCGCGCAGTCCCGGACGCACGAGACCGAACGCTTCGAGCGTGAAGTCGAGCGCATCTCCCGTCACCTGCCAGAAATCCTCGTGGCGCCCCTGAGCGGCGCGCAGCCAAGTGTATTGCAGCTGCTTGTCACGCCACAGCGCACTCACCCGCTCGACATCGTCGCCGAGCACGTCGCGGCACCCGCGCGCCGCGGTCGCAAAATCAAACAGCGTGCCGTACGCATCGAACACGCACGCCGCAATGCCGGTGAGCGGACGATTGGCCATTATTGGGCTCCGATCATTGCGAGGGCTCGGACTTCGGTTGCTCAAGGCGGGCCATTCGGGTAAGAACTCTCGTGCCGCGCCCGTAGCTCAGCTGGATAGAGCGTTGCCCTCCGAAGGCAAAGGTCGTGTGTTCGAATCACGCCGGGCGCGCCAGCCAAATCAATAACTTAGTCTCTATACATTGTTCGCCAACCTTGGGCTAGCTACCGTATAGCTACCAGTTGGCAGCAAACGAAAGCAAGGCCGGGTAGGCTTGTCGACGCAGCGCGCTTTTCGCAGCGAACCATCCGCAACCGAACGTTCGAAGGTAGAGCACCTCGTTCGGGACGAGGGGGTCGCAGGTTCAAATCCTGCCACTCCGACCACCTTTCACGCCACTTCGATGCCTCACGCGGCCTGATATGCGGCACGAAATCCGCTAGTCGCGTTGCGGCGTCCCGCTTTTGGCCGGACTCCGGGCTCTAATTCTCGCGCTGATCGTGCTCTTTCCGGTCAATCGGCGCCGCGTTACGTTCTCCCCGGACGATTCGCGGGGTTGAGTGAGCCATACCGCTTTGCCGATCACAAGGACGAAGTTATCAATCTGATTAGACGCGTCACCCGTGTCAGCGTTGCAACAATGGAGATTGTCGATGCGATGCGGGAGTTGAGCCGAGCCGATTAGAGTTCATCGTTATCGCTTGCTTGCAGAAGGCTTTCTAGTAGCATCCACTACCTCAATCCCGGGCGCACTTCCCTCAGCCTCAGTTCGCGCTTGTTGTACCTTCTTGATCGTTTTCAGCTTCCTGCCCATTCCGCCGACATTCACAACCAGCAAGGTCGCATCGCACTTGCCGGCGGCGTCCCGGTAGACCTCTACCTGTGTCTTATAGCCATGGACAACCTTACCCGTTGAAAGTTTTATCTCCACCAAGAACCGCCCCCCGTATCCCTTCGAGAACTTGAAATCGACCGGTCCCCCACCGCTGTCCGTCTCGGGCGAGATATCAATATCGTTGGCCTTACAGTATGCGTCTGCGACCGCGAAGAACACGAGCTGGGCCGCCTTCTCGTTCCGCGGCTGGTTGCCGTGCCAAAGCAAATCTGAGAGGTCATTCTTCTCCACCAGCGTCTTGAACTGAATTATGATTTCTTGGACGACGCGAGAAAGCTCTGCTTGGGTGTTTTGTTTTGGCTTCGTAATTAAATGAGGATATTTGGAAGCGACCTCCCTAAGAGCCTGGCGAAACGCGTACACGCCCGCGTCATCTTGATCAGCGTCGTAAGCCTTATCCGGAACCTCCAAGAGGTCGTCAAACAGGCTTCGAAAGGCATTCGCCGACTGAAGCGCCGCGTTCTTGAGGGCGCGCTTTTTCTCCGCTATCGTGGCTTTCGCAAAGTCCGCTATCAGCGCATTTACTCGATCTCGAATGAGCTTATTTTCGAACGCTACGCGCGATATGTCGCTCCAATCCGTCGCGATAGGCAGTTGCCGTAAAATATCCTGTGGCACGAGCGCGATCCCGCATGGACGCTTGCTGTATGGGTTGAGCGGCAGGTCGATGGGCTTGCCTTCGATGAAGAATTGCTGCCGCCGTATCTTGTACTCAGCACATACTTGCTCTGTGATCTTTTCCAGCGCCGGAAGTATTGCATTTGTTGTCAGGTCGCTGATTGTGTCAGGTCCGACGTTTTCCTCCAGAAAGCCCATCAACGAGATGATTTCAGGGTCGTTAATGCCCAATTCAACAATCTCCCGAGTTGTACGCAGAATGGTGTTTTTCACGCTGTCAGGGCGGGAGCTTCCCGAGACGCTCGATCCCCCGAACCCGAGGCATGTCTCTTTCCTTTCGTCCAAGTTCAAAAGCCGTTGAGCCGCCTTCCACGCCGGGTCGGTGGATGTTTTCGCGGCTATCACCAGGCGAATGATGTTGCTGAAACGATCCCTGAGCGACGGTAGCCCATCGGCCTTTATAAATTTGTTGGCGCTGTTCCGCAGAAGCAGCGGGTCAATAAAGAGCTTCGTATCTGAGTTCAAAATAGGATCGAGCAATCCGAGCTTTTCAAGCTCAAGAGGCGGAATGCCAAAGGCATCGCTGAACAGCACTGGTCTTATAAGTTTTGCCATATCTCGATATCGCGTCGATTCGGCCGACCGGACGCGGCGTCACTATCTTCCCTTTCACTCTACCTGACCAATCGTTTCGCGAAAGTGGTATGGGGATAACCGGCGCCAGGTGGAGGGGCACCGCGGTATCATCAACTCATGAGCGACGACCAGCCGCGAACGGACGCGTCCAGCCGCGAACGTTCGCCGGACCATGAATATTCCCTCTCGATCGAGCAGACCGCTGAGCTATATGCGGGCGCCGGCCACCCACGCACCGTGCGCGCCATTCAGAAATATTGTGCTCTCGACAAGCTCGATTGCCGCAAGGTAGAGACCGAAACCGGCGAAAAATACCTGGTTGCGCCCTACTCCGTTGAGCGGCATATCGCCTACATCAATGAGGTGCGAACGGTCGCGACTAGTCGCGACCAGACGCGAACGGACGCGTCCGTTCGCACTATACAGGACAACGTCGAACCGTCTCCGGTACCAGCCGCGAACAGCAACGAACAGCCGCGACCGTTCGCGGCTGTTCGCACAGATTTGGAGATCTTTGAGCACCCATATGTGAAGCGGCTGGAGGCAGAAGTCGACGAATTCAAGACCAAATATGAAAAGCAAGTGCGTCGCACCGAAGACGTGCTGGAGGACGCAAATCGGCGGCTGATTGAAATGGCTCAGGCGGGGCAAATCGCCGGCAGTAAAACGCTCGCCGAATATCTTCTTGCTGCCAAAAATCCGTCGGCCCCCGTGAATGGAGCAGCCACCGACCACTAGTCACTCTCCACAGGGCGTCCCGCCGCACCTAATTCTGCGCGGTAGAATTGACGCATGCAATCAGCAGGGGAGGCGACAAGCGAACAAGGAGCCAGTCACGGCGCGCCGGAGCGCATTGATCGATTATTCATGGAGAACAATTTGCTGCGCGTGATGGGCGTGCTGTTTTGCCACGACAAGCGAACCGCCTCGACCCACACGGGTACGCTCACCACGATTGAGGAGTTGGTGAAGCACCCGATTACCGTCGAACCGCATCCGACCTACGGCCAGCCTGGTCCCGGCCATTTTAAAGTCTTCGTCGCGATCCTCAAAAAACTCTCCGACTACGGCCGTCCGGTTCCCAACAAAGTCTACTTTTCTCGCGCCGAGCTGGCGCGCCTCACCGACCGTTCCTGGGGAGGCAACACCGGCAAGCAGCTCGTTAGCTTTCTCTATGGTCTCGCGCATAGCCCGCGTGCGCGATCCGATCTCGGCGCGGTTTTGGCGGGAGGAGTATCTGCGCGAGGCTTATCACGGCGAACCGTATGCCACTCGATTGCTCGTCCCCGAAGCATTCGACCAAGGGGAAGCGGAGATTGCCGCCTCAGTGCTCCGGGAGCGGCTTCCCGCCGTTCTTGAAGTAGCGCAGCGGCGCGAGAAGCTCGTGTACGGCGAGACCGAGCCCGCTAAAATCAACCGGGTACTCGACAGCTACCGGAATTTCGTCGCACTGTGCGAGCGAAAGGAACGCGATACCGGAAAGCCGTGCCGCATCACAGCGAGCTATTAGTGCTTCCGAACCCGACCCCACGAGGGGGTCGGGTTCGCGGCTCCCACCCACCCCCAGGGCGGCTTGCGGGAAAATACCCAGCGCAAATCCAGCGCTCTCGGGGCAGGGAAGCCAAATCTCGATTTGCAAAAATGTGGCTCAACAGAGCCACGGAATAAGAGTTGCACAATATCTGTTTCGCGACCCTTGCCGCAATCGCGGTCTTCCACCCGATATGCTATACTACCTCTGATGCAACCAAACGCCACGCCCGCTCTGAAGCTTTCGGCCATTCTCGATAAGTCGCATGAAAACAAATGGGTGGCCATCGCGCCGGACTACTCGCGCGTCGTTGCCGCAGCCGATACGCTCCGTGAGCTTTTGCGTGTGGTGTCCGATCCGCGCGCAATTCTCTTTAAAGTACTTCCCTACGACATGAGCTTTGCGCCGTCCGCAAGCTAGCGGCATGAAATATCGCTACTCCGTCGTTTCCGGTCAGACCAACGTTGATGGCGGCTACACCCGACGCCCCATAGTTGAAGTCACTATATCGAGAGGCAGTCAGACGAGAACGTTCCTCGCGCTGGTCGATTCCGGCGCTGATCAAATAATCATGCCTGCCGCGATCGCGGAGGTTTTTGGCATTGATCGTGATGACTGCCAGCGGCGCACGTCCATGGGCGTTTCCATGGAGCCAATTGAGGGCTTTATCAGCCACCTTACCTTCCAGATCGCTCACCAGGACGATGCATTCGAAGCGCCGGTGGTCTTCATCGACACCGACGTGCCCGTGCTTCTGGGGCGCGAAGGCTTTTTCGACCAGTACCGCCTCAACTTCCAGCAGGACCACGACACCTTCGAAATTCGTCCCGCCCCTCGTTGATAGAAACGCTATCTTTGCCGATTAATCCAAGCGTCAAGCCCTCCTCACGCCTGTGTGCTATACTGATTTCATGACCGACAAGAAACTCAAATCCGTCTTAGGGCGCGTCCCAACCTGGCCAAAAACGGCGCAGGATGAGGCCGCCCGCGCGCTTCGCGAAATCGAAGAGGATTTTATCATCGGCCCTTCAACACGGGCGGAGCTTGACCGCTCTCATCAAGAAGCGCTGCGCGGCGAAGGCGTCTCCCTGGAGGAGATAACGGGGCGTCTTGGCATCTAATCACATATACGCCGGCGCTAAGCTTCCTCTCGCCAATCGCGCACCCGTGCTATACTTCCTTATATGACCAAGAAGTCTCATACGACCAAAAAGGAGATTAATGAAATCATGGCGAGGGCCGCACATTGGCCCGAAGATGCCCAAGACGAATTGCTTCAATCAATGCTCGACATTGAAGCGCGGTACTTCGGAATTTACGTCACGAACAAAGATGAGCAAGCTGCGCTCAAGCGAAGCGAAGATGATGTTCGCACAGGCCGCTTCGCGACAGAAACCGACCTCAGAAAGGTCTTCCGTCGTTTTCACCGCGCATGAAGGTACGGTACACCGAGACCGCGCTTGAAGAGATCGAAGATATTCTTTCATACATCGCCAAGGATAATTTGAGTGCTGCTCTTCGGGTCTCTGCGATTATTCTCGCTACGATAGATCGAATCGCTGAGTTTCCGCAGACTGGTGTTGAGGCCGACCGGCCAGGCGTCAGAGTAATGCCCATACTTCCCTATCGCTACCTTGTATTCTTCAGCGTTGCCGACGATACCCTGATCATCCGAAACGTGCGCCATTCGGCCCGGCAACAACCTGATTTTTTAAATTAGAAGTAGGACCCGAGAGGCATCTTTTTGGCGTCCCCCTTCGGGGCCGGGCTCTCGTAAACGGTAGCCGCTGCGCGTCTCCGCCATCCGGCATCGATCCCTGACGCAGGCGCTCCTCAAGATACGACAGAGCTGCCCGCCATGGTGCGCCCACGCCTCGCGCCGGCATCGAGGTCAAGCCCTGCGGGTGCTGCGCAACCTTGACGCCGCTGGTCGCGGTCGCCCGCTTGCACCGGCCGGCTCCGAGGGAATGCCGTTTGCCCCACCAAGGGAATGAGGTCTCCCATGGCGGCCTGGAGCCACAAACAGTTGGAATTGTTCTAACGACGGGCCGCCACAACGGCGGGTGCTGGCAAAAGTTCGAGCAGCTGCCCCGGTTTGACCATCACACTGGCCGGCAACTGCAAAAACTCCGGCTTTTTAAAAAGTTCAATTATTTTTTTGTCTGACGATGCGAAGATCGTGAACCACAAACTACGGTGAAATTGAACCACGGCCGCGATCACGGTTCGTTCGTCGCAATTGTAGCGATATACAAACTGATCACCGACATTTTTCTGCCCTTGTCGGAGTGTTTCCCAAAGGGGCAAGATTTTTACGCGGGCATTCAGGTCCTCTTGTGTGACCCCACCGTTGAGAGCGAACTGGCACCAAGCGGCACCGTCTAAGGGCAATGCGACCCTCACATGCTCCCTATATAGCGCCATAGCCAGCTTGGCACCGAATACGCCGAGGTGCGCTTTGACCTGTGGTCCGTCCGCCTCGACACGAACAACTTTCTGGAGAAGGCCAGACCGCGCCCGCCGCGCCCACTCGTAATTGAATTTCCCGGGTAAGCTCATCTCCTCCCGGACACCAGGCGCATATCTATCGATAATCGGCATGAGCTTACGGCTTTTCTCCGCCTGCCAACTCCCTTCGGTGTTGTCTGGATGTATCAGGGCCATCAAGACGGCCACCGCGTCAGAGCCGCGCGTCCCGTTGTTGCAGGCTAGGCAGATACCGTACTCCATCGCACCCGGCCGCTGACGATCGCGAAACATGCCTTTGGGCGGCATGTGCTCCACAGTTTCGGCTTGGCCAGGGCAATAGATGCAACGTGACTCCCCCGCGAGGATCGCCTGATGGGACCGGGATTTGCGCTTCGCCTCACCCATTTTTGAGCCCATTGAGTGTGATCAGTCTTGACACAAAATAATGATCCCATCGGTCATTGCAATTCGACCGGGCCACAAACGCCGAACGGCATCGAATCAGCCGTAGAGTGCGGATTCCGGCGAAAACGGACAGTGATTCCGATCGATTGCGGACAGTGATTCCGATCGATCGCGGACAGCGTTCCGGTGAACGCGGACAGCAATTCCCGTCGACGGCTTAATGGGGTCATTCGGCGGTGTTGGTGTCAAGCTTTTCGCGCTTTCGGGAGTTTTCCGGTGGCTTGCGCAGGGTCTCGCCGTCGAGGGCGAGGCGGTGGGCGGTGTGCACGAGGCGGTCGAGGACGGCATCGGCGATTGTGGGATCGACGATCACCTCGTGCCAGTGATCGACGGGGAGCTGGCTGGTTACGATCGTGGAGCCGCGGCCGTGGCGATCGTCGACGATTTCGAGCAGGTCGCGGCCCTGCTGCGAGGTCAGCGGCGCCAGCCCCCAGTCGTCGAGGATCAGAAGCTCGACACGGGCGAGGCTCTTGAGGAGGCGTACGTACCGGCCATCACCGCGTGCCAGTGCAAGTGCGTCGAGCAGGCGTGGCACGCGATAATAGAGTACCGATCGATCGTCACGGCACGCCTTATGTCCGAGTGCGCAGGCGAGCCAACTCTTGCCGGTGCCGGTTTTCCCGGTGATCAGGAGGTCGTGTCGCCGCCCGATCCAGTCGCCGGTCGCGAGCTTGGTGAACAGCGCCTTGTCGAGACCGCGCGCCGCCTTCGTGTTGAGATCCTCGATGGTGGCGTTCTGCCTGAGGTTGGCAAACTTGAGCCGCGTGACGAGCCGCCTGCTTTCGCGCTCGACGGCCTCGCGATCGACGAGGAGGCCGATCCGCTCCTCGAACGTGAGCGAAGCAACGGCGGGCTGCTGCCGCTGCTCCTCGAACGCTTTGGCCATGCCGACGAGACCGAGGGCGATCAGCCGGTCGTATGTAGGATGTGGAAGCATCTGTCATTCCTCTGTTTTCTTTTCACCCGCAGCTTTCTTCGCGCGCGCCCGCTTGCGGGCCTCCCGGGCACGCGATCACGGTCTCGCGCAACAGCCCGAACGGCACCGAGTAGTAATGGCCATCGACCTCGACATGATAGTCGGGCGCGACCGTGCAGCGCTTCCATTCGGCATATTGGTAGCGCTCGCTCGGGAGCCCTTTCAGCGCCGGCCGGTCGAGACTGGTGAAGAGATCATTGCGGCTCTGCTTCAGATGCTTCATCACCTTCGCGTTGATCTTCGTTACGCAGTCGCGAACGGCGTCGTTCAACTCGACCAAGGAGAAGAAGCGCCGGTTGCGCAACTTGCCGAGCACGAAGCGAGAGACGATGCCGACGGCGGCCTCGACCTTGGCCTTGTCACGCGGGCGTCGAACGCGCGCCGGCAGCACGACGAAGCCGTAGTGATCGGCGAGATCCTGATACGTCCTGTTGACGCCCGGCTCGTAGCGCGATGGCTTCGTGATGCCGGCTTTGAGATTGTCCGGCACCGCAGCCTTTGGCACACCGCCGAGGAAGTCGAGCGCGTTGACGTGCGCACCAATCCAGTCGGGCAGCG
Source organism: uncultured Alphaproteobacteria bacterium (assembly GCA_963787675.1). GTDB lineage: Bacteria > Pseudomonadota > Alphaproteobacteria > Rhizobiales > Xanthobacteraceae > JAJPKK01. The sequence continues at coordinate 1,237,203 of CAWBDV010000007.1, forward strand.
TCTCGCTCCAGCGCGCCTCGGCGTAGGTGTAGCTCGACGCGCCGAGTGCCGCGACGAAGATGTGCGCCTCGTGCACCTCGCCCGTCATCGGATCGATGATCGGAACCTTGTCGCCGGCCCAATCGACGAACAGCTTATCGCCCGCCAAATACGTCTGCCGCATTGTCGGCGAGAGACGCCTTCTCCATTCGCCGTAAAGCTCGCAGAAGCGCGAGTATCCGTGGCCGTCGACATACGCGGCGCGATGCTCCTCCCACAGGATCATCAGCGTCACGCCGCGCCGCTTGAGTTCTTCGTGCACCTTCGACCAGTCCGGCAGCCGCTTCGTCGAGCCTTCGTGGAAGCCCGCCGGCGTGAACAGCAGCCCCTCCAATGCGGCGTCACCGATCTCCGGCGGGATCGGCCATGAGATCCCGACCACCTTGGCTCGCCTCACGTATTCCGAAACCGCCGTCTTGCCGACGCCTGTTGCCTCGCGCACCTCACGGACGCTGAGCCCCAACTCATGCGTCAGCCGCAGCACCTCACGGATTTTCCTCATCGACATTCTCATCCTCGCCATCGGCAGCCCCTGTTTTCTTCACAGGGACCGCCGATCTACTGATTCGGATGTCGAAGGGAGTGCTGTCTAAACGCTCATAAGAAACTGTCCGCAATCACCGGAATGCTGTCCGCAATGCGCCGGAATGACTGTCCGCGATGCACCGGAATCTGCACTGGCCGGGTTTGAGGGCTAGTGGCTGGCTTTCAGATCCGAAGTGGCTGGTTTTGCTTGCGGGCGAATCATGGCATCCTCTTGTGAGGGAGGGTGATCCTCAATGGAGAATCAGCCCATGTCGCTCCGCCCAGTCGAAACGAGAAATTTGCAAGTGCGGGTGAAATTGCCGGTTATGCTGGCGGCCATCGTCGCGACCGCCTTTGTCGTGCTGGTCGTTGCCCTTGTGAAGCTCTAGCGCAAGGTACAAGAGGCCGCCTCAGTTGGCGGTCTAATCCTTGTTTTCTTCGTTAAACTCTAATGGCAACTGCAGGGTATCGCCACGCCGAGGCAATACCTGATCGACCATGTGCAGAAATCTTTGCCAGCCATAGCCGTTTGCAATGGCAAGTCGCTGAAACATCATCAGCGAATGAAGGTGTTGGGCAAGCATCGGGTTGCCAATATCCTCGCTTAGCCATTGGTGCAGCTTATTGGGGCGATATCCTTTGTCGTTTTTAGGTGTCTTTGCTTGCAGTTCGTCAAGTATTCCGGGGCCCAATCGATCATAGACAAGATTGGTCGTGTAGTGCGAGACGACGCTGTATCTATTCTTTGACATGCCGGGCCATACCCAGCCTTTTAACTTGTAGATGTTTTCATAGAATTCGTCTGGGAATTTCTTCACCCATGCGGCCAATTCTTTCCGGATGACAAGTTCAAGGTATTTTTGAAGGGCGTTTTGTGGCCTGACCTTCTCGTATCCCGTCACCTCGTCAACGAGGGCGATAATGCCCGTATGAGCCAGCGCGCGAGTGAGAATTTCGGCCTGTTGCGCCTTGGCGAGCTGTTGCTTTTGAAGCGCGCCAGCCTGCCGCGCCTTAAGCCAAACATCGCATACGGCTACCAAGACGGCCGCGTCATAACCGCGAATAACGCGGTCGCCGTCTATGTAATCGATCGGGGTTAGGGGCCCATCCAGCAAGTCTTTGTCAATAAATGACTTTAGCTGGCTAGGCGCAACAAAAAGTGGCACGGGGGCCCCATCTTCAGACGAAGCCTTTTTAAGGCGTTTCGAGGCGCCGCTGCGTGATCCGAGAATTGCGTTTGTAATTCCGTTTTCGGAGAGCACCCTTTGGATGCCGTTAGGCCCCTGAATGACCGCGCAGGGCAGCTTTGTGCCTGCCAGATCAAGAACGCTTTTGTAGCCTTCTAGGACCCGCGGTAGCCCATCGAGTGATGCCTCCGTGCGCGCTCCCCATCGCTTTTTAGCCGCCTCTGAGGCGATGGCCGACCTTTCCTCAGGGGACAGTTTTGCGGCGCGTGCGTGACCGCCTTTTGCCGCAATATCAGATCGGTTCGGATCATCGGATTCCGGGTCGTTCATTTGGCCGCCTCCGCTGTGAATATCAGCAAGCATGCTTGAAATAATGCTTGCCTTCTCTGGAAGCAAGCATAAAGTAGCAAGCATGCACTATGAAATTCACCAACAAGAGCACCTCACCCGCCGATCAGCGGGTGAGGCACTTTTGTATGTGGAGGCTTGGCAGAGCGGCCGATTGCACCAGACTTACGATCTGGCGAACCCCAAAGCTTGCAGGCGGACGGGGTTCCGTGAGTTCGAATCTCACAGCCTCCGCATTCTAACCAGTGGGACCGTCATGGTTGCAGCCGCGACGGCCCCCGATCATCAACCCCGGGATTGTGCCCCGAAGCGAATGACCATGTCGCAATATACGCCTTGCAGGGCGTTTTTGCCAGCGTCGCTCGGGGCAATCCCTAACGCGGATTGTGCCCGCTATGAATATCCTTTCCCGAGACAAGCAGATTGAAATCATCGCCGCGCTCACTGAGGGCGTCGGCATTCGCGCCACGGCTCGCTTGGCTGGCGTCAACCGCGAAACGGTCGGCAAGCTCGCCCTTCAAGTCGGCAAAGGCTGCGCCGAACTTCACGATCGCCGCATGGTCGGAGTCCGCGTCAATCGGATCGAACTTGACGAAGTGTGGTCGTTCGTCGGCAAGAAGCAAAAGCGCGTCCGGCCGCATGAGGCGTTCGCCAAGGGCGATCAGTACACCTACATCGCGCTCGCCGGCACACAGAAGGCCATCATCAGTTATCGGATTGGCAAGCGCGACGGGCACAACACCGATGAATTTGTGCAAGACCTTCGCCAGCGCGTCCTAGGTGCGCCCGAGATCAGCACGGACGGTTATCACCCCTACAAGCTTTCAGTGCGTGACGCCTTCCGCAACAGCGCCCATGGCGTGATTGTAAAGACGGTATCGATCGTTGATCTCCGCAGGGATGCGGCACACCGCTATTCGCCGGCCGAAGTAGTAGCCGTAAGCCGCGAGGCTGTAGCCGGCGTACCGATGGAAATCTCAACGTCCTATGTCGAACGGTCGAACCTTTCGATCCGCATGGGGTCGCGGCGCTTTACGCGACTGACGAACGGCTTTTCCAAGAAGATCGAATGCCACGCTGCGGCTGTGAGCCTTTACGTGGCGCACTACAATTGGTGCCGCGTGCACGAGACGCTAAGCACGACACCGGCCGTTGCCCTCGGGATCGCAGACCGACCTTGGTCGATTGGCGATCTTCTTGATGCGGCCTTGGCGGTAGCGCCGACCGAACCGACCGAGACCGCACCAGATCGGCGGCGGCGGTTCCGGGTAATCGAGGGCGGAAAAACCTGAACGAATCGGTTGGGTTGCTAACCTCTATTCCCATATCTGAATAGTGTATGATTTCCAATATATAGTGTCATTTTTGCACGGGATTCTACCAGATGTTGGAATGTCAACCATTGACTCTTTTTACGATTTATCTTTGATTCGAACATGACCAACGGAATGAAAGTAGCCGCCGGGGAGATCAGGCCCCGGCGGCTTTCGATCAGTCCGCGCCGCACCCGATTGAGCCGGGCAGCGGAACAGGCCCCTAAAAGGCGATGCTGATCGAATCAGATCGTTTAGCCACGGTCAATAGCCCGGCTCTCTCATCTGAGGCGTCTAATCAGAGCCTCGTAAGGAGCCGTGATGACTACGATCACCGATATCAAACGCAATATTTACAAGCCGGGAGATGAAGTTCCGACTTCCGGCATCTATAAGGTCGTCCACGACACCGTGCACAAAGAGGAACATGAAGTGACGGCAGTGGCGGGAGAACATTTCCCGCCATGCAATCACTGTGGAAAGCACCCACGGTTTCAACTTGTGCATAGCGCCCATCACATCAGCCGCCATAAGAACTTTAGCTGATGGCGTCCGAAGCCTCGTCTGGGACTTGAGATAAAGAAAGGCGCCACAATTCGTCTGGCTTATCCAGACTAATTCTGGTCGCCTTTCCTTCCTCAACCGCGCGGCGCAAGACCGACATCAAGATGCGGCTGCTATTTGTTTTCACCTCAATGTACATTCTCGCCCCCAAGGGATGCTCCTCTTTCAGTGGCCGGTTTCAAAATGACAAGTGGCCGGTTCCGGCCAGCACCGTGCTGGGGGTGCTGGCCGGAACCGGCCACTCGTGAGAGCAAAACCGGCCACTCAAAATAGGACGGTTATTGGATCAATAAGCGCCCCTTTGGGCCTTCGGCCACTTATCGTGGGAGGACGGTACTATGGGTCGTAATTTGATGAAGACGGGCCCAAAAATATTTATCGAAATCCGCATGATCTGCATATTCAATCGGTCGCAAATGGTGAGCCCATAAACGACCAACAATTGCTGCGATCCAATCGGCGGCTTGGATATTTTGGTTTGCATAGCTCTCCACCTCAAAGGGAGGGCTTAGCAAGCGGCTCGCCGGATGGTCATGGTCATACATGGTTTGTAGGGACGTAACGAGGAGCTGCTTACGTGCGGAATGCTGATCGACAATGAGCACGAATGTGCCATCGATAGCCACGCAGAAGCTCTCTAACTGCCGAATGGCGTGGCCCAGCACCGTTTTGTATAAGCCCACCGAATTGACGTCGGTAGTGCCAGAGATTTTTTCGCGGCCGTAATAAAAAATCTTTCCACCGCTATCCCTGACGTAATTGATGAGTCTGAAGCCGGTGCTCCTGAAATGCGAATATTTTGCTATCTGCTTTGCAGTGAAGATTTCGGTGCCCTTCTTTTCCCAATGAGAAGAGGGCTGGCCAGAGCGTTGAATTTCATCTTTAAAAATGAACTCTTTTAGCTTTAGAACCTGTGTCGCAAATGGCCTAACGGCTTGATCTGGCAAGATAATTCCGGCAAGTCCAAACACCGGGCTTTCATTGTACTTTGACGCAGTGCGAGCCATGAATGGCCCGAGATGGCCAAATTCATCTAGGTACACGAATTGGATAGTCATTCGTGTTCCCCCAAATACGCGGAAGCCCGCGCCTAGCGGCACGGGCCCCGGAATGAGCGCAGCAGTATCCTTACGGATATCCCGCAACTCACAACATAAATAGTGCAAAACGCCAATTAGTTCAACATGATGGCGCTTATAGAAGAGAAGGAATTTTTTTAACTTCCCTACGGGAAGCGACCAACGGTCGCTGTTAAAAAAATTCCTTCTCTTCTATAAGCATTTTCGCCAACCCCTGTCAATGTGGCATAACAGCGCACCAAATCACCAAATCAGGTTCTGCCGCCCTCGATTACCCGAAACCGCCGCCGCCGATCCGGGGCGCTGTCAGTTGGCGCTGGCGGTGCGACAGCAAGCGCCAAATCCAGAAGTTCGCTGATGGACCATATATGATCTGTGAGCCCGAGCGCCATCGCTGGTGTGTTCTGATGCCGCGCATCGGGCGTCAGGGCCTCATGGACGCGACAGAAATTGTAGTGCGCCACATAGAGGCCGATTGCCGCCGCATGGTTCTCGAGCTTCTTTGAGAACCCGTTTGTAAGTCGGGTGAACCGACGCGAGCCCATGCGGATCGAGAGATTGGCGCGCTCGACATAAGAGGTTGAGATTTCCATCGGCACGCCGGCTACAGCCTCGCGGCTTACGGCTACTACTTCGGCCGGCGAATAGCGGTGCGCCGCATCCTTGCGAAGATCGACAATCGCTACTGTCTTTACAATCACGCCGTGGGCGCTGTTGCGGAAGGCGTCGCGCACCGAAAGCTTGTAGGGGTGATAACCATCCGTGCTGATCTCTGGCGCACCTAGGACGCGCTGGCGAAGGTCCTGCACGAACTCATCTGTGTTGTGCCCGTCGCGCTTGCCGATGCGATAGCTGATGATGGCCTTCTGTGTGCCAGCCAGCGCGATGTAGGTGTATTGATCGCCTTTGGCGAACGCCTCATGCGGCCGGACGCGCTTTTGCTTTTTGCCGACGAACGACCACACTTCGTCTAATTCGATCCGGTTGACGCGGACGCCAACCATGCGGCGATCATGAAGCTCGGCGCAGCCTTTGCCGACTTGAAGGGCGAACTTAGGCTGATATGGATTAGGTCAACTAAAAAGTTTGACCTTGACATTAAAAGCTTTCGTTGGCTAAATAGGTTCATGTCACCCGAGCAGTGCCGCGCTGCCAGAAGTTGGCTGAGCTGGTCGCAACAGGATTTGGCTACGCGAGCAAATGTTGGGTTGAGCACGGTAAAAGACTTTGAGAATCGATCGCGGACACCGATCACAAACAATCTTGTCGCCCTCCAAAAGGCCTTAGAAGACGGGGGCATACGGTTCACGTTCGATCCTGAGGGAATTCAAAAGGCATGAGTGGAATGCCCAAAATTTTGACGGCGCACGGCAAATATGTTTACATAGTAATGCCGTGGCGCGTCTTGCGCGCTTCGATCTCGAAAGGGACGGAGCGGGTGGGATTTGAACCCACGGACCGATGGGTGAACATCGGCCTACCGCGTGTAAAGCGGCTGCAATCGACCTAGCTCTGCCACCGCTCCACGGTGGTATTTTGACGCCCCGAGAACTCGCCAAAAGTCTCGGGGTGTCGTTTTATGGCACAGGTCGAATTGCTCGGCAAGCGTCCACGTTAATAAGTAATCATCGTGCATTTCATTTTTGGCGTTGGCGCGCTATATCCTTTCACTCATTATGCCGACGCCACGCGAACTGCTTGAAGAAAGACTTCGTCGCATTGAAGACGAGAAGCAAGAATTTGAACGTGATATGAAGGAGTTGGAGAGGCTTGTATCGAAGTACGAGCTTGTCGTCATAGCGTCGCCGCAAGAACCCGCCGTTCCTGTGAACACCGCGAAATCTTACCTAAGGCTGGCGGCTCGCGAAGCAGAGGGCATTATTAGGACGGCTGGCCATCCGATGCCCGTCAATGAACTGTTCAAGATCATCACGATCGACCGAGGCAACCAAATTATCGCGACGCAGCCGGTCAATTTTCTAGCCAGTGGTTTGGCCACCTCTAGGAAGTTGCAATACTTGAAGGATTTCGGCTGGTGGATCAAGGGTGTGCCGTGGCCATTGACTGAAGAACAATTAGCTAAGTTGCGGGCTGGAACGCTGGAAAATGATCTTTTGGAGGGATCGCCTGAACGGCGTGTGGGGGCAGGTCGTAAGCGTTCGGCCAAAAGCGAACAACTCCTATCCGCCTTAAAGACAATTTTGCGCGGCAGAGCAGAGCCAATGCCGTTTGATGAGATTTTTGACCGGGTGAAAGAAGTTGGAATTGAGTTGGGCGGGACCAATAAGAGACAGACCCTTTCTGTGTTCATTCGGGACTTCCCCTACTTTGTGAATGAGGGGCGGAAGCGAGGATGGCGTTACTTGCCAGATCGAGACTTTGATGAAGAAGACGAGAAGTCAGGAACGATCGGCAAATGAAAACCGGCCACTCTCAGATCCAAAACCAGCCACTAGCCCTCAAACCCGGCCAGCACCGTGCTGGGTGCTGGGGGTGCTGGCCGGAACCGGCCACAAGTGAGGGCAAAACCGGGCACTCTTATTTGGCTGCAGCGGCTAACTTTGCGAGATGGGCCTGATAATACTTCTTCACGCGAGGTCGGATGAAAGCAGATTTCAGAAGACCGTTGCAAATTCTTTGAAATTCAGGTTCGTCAAAAAGTCCTTCGTATGTAATAATATTTTCCTTTACGCAATTGTGCAGCATATCGGCCGGCACAACGTCAGCTTCAGCGTAAAAGACGAAACTCTTATGTTTAATGAACAAATGTCCCTTTTCTAGAATACAGGCTTTGTCGCATCTATCGTAATAACTACAAATCCCAACCAACAAATTTTGCTTATTTTCGTCTTGATCGGTCAAAATTACATGCAGATGCCCGCGCTCGGGGTCATGCTTCGGACCCGTCCCGGGAATGTGCAGCGTCGCCCGCTTTATCGGGAAGAACAAAGTCATGCAAAGTAAGGAGACTATCTAGCCGTCGAACATGCTGAATCTCATGCTCCAACCGCTCCGAATTCTCAATACCTAGTGCTTCAAAAAGCTCCGTGTAAGAGATTGGTATTCTGCCCTGCTCTATTTCCGTATATTCAGAGCAATTCTTATGAGAATAATTTCTTAGCTGAGATGCAGTCATTGCTCCAAAGCGGCTCCAGGCCCGGTCCGCCACAGCTATCTCTGCGTCGCTCAATTCATCAAGATCATCTCTCGTGAAGGCGCGCATGGACACCACCACATTGCCATTCCTGGCGATGTAGTCGTCCCATATTTCCTCATGGATGACGCCATCTATCCCGTTCAACGTGCTGGAACAGATGGGACCATGCGGCAATGAATAAAGTTCGTCGTACAACATTGGGTGTCTGTAGTCCCCAATGAAGCGACGCTCAGTTAGGTATATCAGCTTGATAAGCTTAAGCTTTTCGATCAACCCTTCGCTTTTAACAGCGAAGTAGGCGGCTAATTGGGCGGCCTTCTTAGATTTAAAACCGACCAACGGCGCCGCCCAATTAGGGGCTGTAGCATTGGTCATGGAATGGCCCTCTCGGCGGTAGCTTTATACACGCAAAATGCCCCCTGACCTGGACGATTCAAGGGGATTGCGACTTTTTAATTGTCACAGGGGAGATGCAAGTCTGCTAACATATAGACGACTGTCAAGAACTTTTCTAGTGCATCTCGACAACATTGTATCTAAAACGTGCTAGGAAAGTCCTCCTTGAATTACCCGGAACCCGCCGCCGCCGATCTGGCGCCCCCTCGGTCGGTTCACTCGGTGCTACCGTTAGGGCCGCATCAAGCAGGTCGCCAATCGACCAATGCCGATCTGCGATCCCAAGGGCCAACGGCTGGCGTCGTATTCAGCGTCTCATGGACGCGGCACCAATTGTAATGAGCCACGTAAAGGCTGAGGGTAAGCGGTCCTCTGACCCCACCTTGTAGCGCGCGCAGCGAGCGGCACGATGTGGCCCACATTTGGGATGTGGAGTCGCATATATGGTCGACGATATGGTTGACGCTTCGGAGCCGCGAGGCCGTGTCGATGTCCGCGTCGGTGTCGGGCGCCGACGACGGTGGAGCGACGAGGCCAAGGGACGGATCGTGGCGGAATCGTTTGCGGCGGGCGCAGTCGTGTCGGAGGTGGCGCGCCGGCACGACATCTCACCGCAGCACCTGTTTGCTTGGCGCAAGGCGGCGCGGGCCGGTTTGCTGAGCTTGCCGGCCGATGATGCACCGATGTTCATCCCGGTTGTGACGGAGCACCGCCAGGACGGAGTGACCACAACAACGCCAGCGCGCGAGGGGATCACGATCGAGATCGGCGGCGTGGTGGTTCGTGCGGCCCACGGGATCGACCTGGTCTGGCTGCGGGATGTGCTGCGGGCGGTGAAGGCGGCGACATGATCGCGGCTGCAGCAGGCGCCAAGATACTGGTTGCGACGAAGCCCGTCGACTTCCGTCGCGGCGCCGATAGTCTCGCGGCAGTTGTACGTGAGCAGCTCCATCACGATCCGTTCTGCGGCACGATCTTCATCTTCCGCTCGAAACGAGCAGACCGACTGAAAATCCTCGTCTGGGATGGATCCGGGTTGGTGCTGCTGTGGAAGCGTCTGGAGGAAAGCGCGTTCCGGTGGCCGCCGATCAGCGATGGCGTGATGCGGCTGACCGCCTCGCAGCTCGCCGCCCTCGTTGACGGGATGGATTGGTCGCGTCTGCATGCCCGCGACATTGCGCAGCCGACGGCGACATCGTGAGCCCTGCGACGTAGTGAATCAGGCTGTTCCCCGAGGTCCACAACGGCTCGCGAAGCAGCACGTAGTCGATCTGCTTGACGAGCGAGCCTTCTTCGTGCGCAGCGCTCAGCAGCATGTACGGCTCGAATGGTGCGATTGCGCCATCGGACTGATCGCGGACCATCAGGATTGGATAGGGCAGTCGGTGAATCCAGTAGGTACCATCGGCGATGCTGGTCTTCTCCCAGCGGTAGGTGAGGAAGTGCTGGCCTGTAATCGGGGCCTCGGCCGCGGCCGCATTGACGGGGGTCGAGAACTTCATCTTCACCGGCAGGACCTGATCGGCGGTTCCCTCGCGCACGGACTTCATCGCCGCCTCAGCGAGTTTCTGGAACCGGTCGTCGTCCTGAACAAGAATGTTGCGTGATTTCCAGGGTAGGTTCGCGAATGCGCCGAGAAGCGCCACCGCCTTGATGTCTCGATCCCAGTTGGTCGCAGCGTAGAACTGGACCTGGATGTTGCCGAGGCTGTGCCCCAGCAGCACCAGGGATTTGTAGCCGAGCGCCCGCCCTACCTGGACTGCTGCATCGATGTCGCGGCGGATGTCGAGGAAATTGTCGGTATTGAGCTTGTCATCGTGCTGCCGCGTGTTGATCGCGAGCGAGGCGTAGCCTTTTGCGGCGAGGCGCGGACCGAGCCCACTTTGCGGCGGCTGCATATAGCTTCCGCCACTGCCGTGGACCATGGCGATCAGCGTGGTCTCTGCGGGCTGCTTGCCATTCGGCTGCCACAGGGAGGCGTCCACCTGAAATCCGTCGATGGCCTTGATGGCAAGAAATCGAACTGAGGAGTCTGGCCGTGGCTCAAACTCGGATGACAGCCCGGCCGGGCGAACGACGAAGTCGTACTCGATACTCGCGGCCACCTGTGCGGCCTTGCCGGGCGATATCGCGAGCGTTGCGAACAGCAGCAGCGCAAGGGTATGACCCGTCAGTCCGTGCTTTACCATCATCTTTCCTCCACAAAAGCCATCAGCCGGCGTTCACCCGATGCCGCGGGTAACAGTCGTACTTCCCGGACAGGCAAGATAAGGCCAATCGACGAGCGCCGGAATGGCCGGTGGCGCAGGGCAAATTACCCTGTCGGTTCCGCGAGCGCGTAGATCTTGCGAGCGAGTACCCGAGACCAAAGTTGCAATTGTCCGTAAAAGAACTATTATACGGACAGATTGAATATGGCGAGGAGCATTTCTAATGGCGAATCCGCGTCTCAAGGCGAAGGGACCAAGGATCGCAAATCGGACAGTTCCCCCGATCAGACCCAAAAACGCTGATCTCCGCACGCGGGAATACCTCATCGAGGCCGAGGTCGAGAAGCTCATGGGAGCAGCCAAGGGCATCCGTGCAGCACGGCCTTGCCACGCCGTCGCAAAGGCGGCAAATTCCTCAGAAAAATTCTCTCCGTCTAGGATCATCGCGACGTAGTCATCAATATCCTTAGCTGTGGCGCTACGATGATGCTTTGATTCAGGGTTCGACGACGAGCCAAAACGACGTAATTGGTACTTCGATACGCCTCTAGCAGTATCCGATCCATCCGCAGTTCGCGTTTCCCGCTCGGTGCCCGCTATCAGGGCCGGTTTGACATCTGGGTCTGGGCCGGGAAACGAGTCTGGATGTACTTGGTTGCACTCTCGGGTGTAAGCCTTGCGGTGCTGGGGCCGCTTCGGACGAAAAAATCGCCCTCAGCATCTTTCTCTGTACCCTTCCACTTTAGGAATACCGGCTCGGGGCTGCGCCGACAACTAACCACGCACACCGTCTTACCTAGCCCGGATTATTCATGAGGCCTGAGATTTAAACGACGGCTGTGGCAACAAACGAGCGATTCACGTAGCAAATCGGTGTCCAAACGAATTGCATCGTATATCAGCCGAGCGCCACAGCCGTCATGACCGACGATACGCCTCTTCCCTTCGACCTGTCAGCCGTTCGTCGCAAGAAACTCACAGTGGATTTTGACGGCGGCAACCAATCCTCGGATGCCGGTCTGCTGTTGCTGCGGCACGCGGAGCGCAAGCTCGGGGTGTGCGGGCGGCTTGCCGATGCGATGCCGGATCGCCGCGATCCGAGCCGCATCCGGCACGAGATATTCGAAATGGTGATGGCGCGCGTCTCGGCGATCGCCTGCGGCTACAAGGATGCCATCGACCTTGACCGGTTGCGGCATGATCCGCTCATGAAGCTCGCGGTCGGCCGCTGTCCGGCAAGCGGCGCCCCGCTGGCTTCGCAATCGACGATCAGTCGTCTGGAGAATACGCCGAGCAGGACGGAGGCGGCGCGGCTCGCGGCAGCTCTCGTCGAGCAAGCCGGCACGACAGTGAAGCCGGGCAAGCAGGAGATCCTCGACATCGACGACACGTTCTGTGCGGCGCATGGCGGTCAGCAGCTCGCGTTCTGGAACGCGCATCACGACGAGCGTGGCTTCGCGTCGATGCACATCTATCACGTGGCGAGCGGCACGCCGGTGGTGACGATCCTGCGTCCGGCGCGCACCCCAAAGGGCACGGAGGTGAGGACCGTCGTCAAGCACGTGACGAAGCGCATGAGGAGACATTGGCCGAAGACCCGGATCGTGTGGCGCGGCGACAGCCACTATGGCCGCGTCGAGGCCATGGACTGGGCGGAGGACAACGACACCGACTACATCTTCGGCCTTGCTGGCAATGCTGCCCTGGACGCCCTCGTGGGAGAGGCCGCCGACAATCTGCGCTTCCATCATGCGACCAGCAGCAAGGCGAAGCTGCGCACCTTTGCGAGCTTTATGTACAAGGCCAGCAGCTGGAAACAGCCGCGCAAGGTGGTGGCACGGCTTGAGTGCTCATTGCAGCCTGTCGCCGGCGAAATCGGCATGCGCCAGGAGATCGACATTCGTTACGTCGTCACCTCGCTCAAAGGTACCGCGCAGCACCTTTACGAGAATGTCTACTGTCAGCGCGGGCAGATGGAGAACCTGATCAAACTGCACAAAGCTCAGCTGGCGTCGGATCGCATGTCGTGTCACAGCGCGACGGCCAATCAGGTGCGGCTCGTTCTCCACACCGCCGCGTTCTGGCTGATGCATGGCGTGCGCGCCGCGATCCCGCGGACGAGCCCACTCGCCAGTTGCGAGTTCGCGACGATCCGAGAGCGCCTGATCAAGATCGGCGCGCGCGTGATTGAGCACATTGCGCGCATCCGCGTCCGGCTGCCGACGAGTTGCCCGGAGGCAGCGTTGTTCCGGGCCGTCGCGCTCGGCCTTATGCCGTCCGGTCCATGAGCCGCGGGGCCGCGTGCCCCAACGAGCCGCCGACCGAGGCAGATCAACCCCAAACGCGTTGCACAGCGAGTCGCCTCACACCGATCCAGTCGGTCGGATCGCCGACGCGCGCCCGCTCACCAACGTGCAAAAACTCGCCACGTGATGCATGATTCCGGCTAGCACCGTCTGCACCTTAGGATCGATGCATGTACCTGCACGATCACCCAATCCATTTCGAACAACTTGGGACAAGTGGAGCATAAACTTATCGTTATTGTCGAACTGATCGCGCTCGATTCCGACGACCGAGCCATCGTCTGAAACGCCGATAAGGAGGTCACCGCCGTCAGTGTTTAGAAAAGCCGCTATCGTCTTGAGCACGGCCTGTGTCACTCCCTTGTCATCCTTGCGGTCCTCGTTCAAACTCCACCGAAGCGTCGACTTGAACTCGAGAGTCTTCGACTCGCCGAGTTGTATCAGCTCTGCCGCGTTTCGATGACCCCGCACGTATTGATCGAATAAGAAGTTCTTTAACACATCCCCGAACGAGCGATCATCGGTTATGCGTTTGTACAAATCGAAGTTGGAATCGACAATTTCTTGAATAACTGTTTCTACTTTGTGATCGAACGTGAGGCGAACATTTTCGCGCGTATTGGCGCGGGCAGCGGCATCGAGTGCGGTGTCCGCATCTAGCTTCTCCATCATCTGACCGAGCGTTACACGGTGCTCCGGGCCGAGATTCAGCCCGAAACGCTCGTTAAGCTCCGCAATAATCCGCGAAAGGGCCTCGACCTCTTCGGCCGGTAGCCCATGCGCGCCTTTGGAGCTTTGCGGGTCCAGAGGAACTCCTTTTCGGTCGAGCACGATTCGGCCATTTCCGGTCCGCTGAATCCGGTACGATTCCATATCAATGTTCTGCTGTACCTCTCGCGGCAGCTCGATCGGGTCTGCGGGAATCAGGCGGCGCAGGTGTCGCGCGAAGACGTAAAGCTTTTCAAGATCCGCGTCAGCGAATGGAAGCACCTGCGCAAGGAATGCGTACAGCCTCACATAGTCCGTAAGCTGCCCGCGAAAACCGTGTTGCTCGTCGGCAGAAAGCTTCTTGAACCGTTCGACAACTGGCGCGAGCGCGGCATAAAGGCGATCTTGTGTCGCCCTTGGGTTAAAGTAGACCAGCGCGAAATCATTCACGTCGGCCTCTGTGTAGACAGGGAATGCAGCGAGTTGCGTAAGAACTTCATAAAGTAGATTTGGATCTGTCTCCTCAGAAAGGAGCGTGGTCTCAAAATAGGGCTCGAAGGCAGCCTTGATCGCGTCGGCCTCATTGGCAAAATCGAGCACCATCGTTCCTTTTTTGTCAGGATGAGTGCGGTTTAGTCGTGACAGCGTCTGCACCGCATTTACGCCACCCAGTTTCTTATCAACGTACATCGTGTGCAGCAGAGGCTGATCGAAGCCCGTCTGAAACTTATTGGCAACGACGAGGAATCGGTTCTCGGGGCGCTCGAAGGTCTTCGCCGTCTGACTCTCCGGGAAGCCGTTCATCCCCGTCTCGGTGTAGGGGTGGCCCTCGTCCTCCACGGTTCCGGAGAAGGCAACAAGCGCCTTGAAGGGGAGCCCTTTCTCAGCGATATGCTTGTCAAGCACCAGCTTGTACCGTACCGCGTGGAGGCGGGAGCGGGTTACGATCATCGCTTTGGCTTTGCCGGCAACTTCGGCTTGCACCTTCATCGTGAAATGCTCCACCATAATCCGCACTTTCTCCGCGATCGCGTGCGGGTGAAGCTCCACAAACGATTTCAACATGTACTGGGCCTTGCTCTTGTCGTATCGTGGATCATCCTCGATCTTCTTGAGCAGTCGCCAGTAAGCCTTGTAAGTCGTATAGTTCGCGAGCACATCGAGGATGAAGCCTTCTTCGATCGCTTGACGCATACTGTACAGATGGAACGGCTCGAAACGCCCGTCAGGTCGCTTTCGGCCAAAAAGCTCGAGGGTCCGGGGCTTGGGTGTCGCCGTAAATGCGAATGTGGAGAGGTTCGGGAGCCGCCCTCGTTTCTCTATCTCAGCCAGGATTATGCTTTCGAGCTGTTCTTCCGGAGTTTGTGCCTCCGTCTCTTCCTGCTCCGCCTGCTCCAGGGATCGGGATGCGAGGACCGCCTTGAGACTCTTCGTGCTCTCGCCAGACTGGGACGAGTGCGCCTCATCCACAATCACGGCGAAACGCTTTCCTGGCAGCTCGCCTATCTCTTTGGCGATCACGGGAAATTTCTGAAGGGTAGTGACGATAATGGTCTTTCCCGCTTCCAGAGCCTCCTTAAGCTGGCGCGAGGTGGTATCGATATTCTCCACTACACCGAGGACGTGCTCGAACTGGCGCATCGTCGCTTGAAGCTGCCGGTCTAGGATTCTCCGATCCGTGATGACTACGATCGAGTCAAAGACGCGCCGGTCGGAAGTATCGTGTAGAGTGGAGAGCTGATGAGCCAGCCAAGCGATAGTGAAGCTCTTGCCGCTGCCGGCAGAGTGCTGGATTAGGTAAAGCTAACGCCTTTCGAGTTGGCAACCACCCGCTCGACGAAGTACGGCGCTCGCAACGCATAAGCAGCATAGTCGGTAGTCAGCTCTTCTGAAGGCCGCACAACGGCGAATCCCGTCGACACCACGGTGCCGGGTTCGGGATCGCGAATCGGAGCAATTGCACGAAGGTAGGTGCGCACCGTGGATACAATCACGTCGCCATCACAAACCAGCCGGCGCGCCCGCGAGGGAGCCGAAGCAAATGTGAGTTGCTGCTTCTCAATGATGCGTCCCAAACCATCAACGCCCCCAGTCGACGTAGACCATTTCTCGCGCGGGATCAGTGTCCTCTGCCAGCGATTCGGGATTGAGGGTCGCAAGGTACTTGAGCCTACGCACGCCCCAATGCGCAGGAATTTGTCCCAGCCAGTCGACACCGGATTCTTTGTAGGTCGGATAAGGCTTGAATCGCCGCAGCTTCGTGGTTTTCGCGACCCCGCTCACGACTTAGCCCCCCACGATCCGGCCGGCTGCCAATTATCGTCGAACCTCTCGCCAGTAACGATCGCGGTCCATACAGGTCCAAAGAACGCATGGATTCGCTTGCCGGCCCGCGCGGAGTCATGAGGCGCATCGGGAAGCTTGTTGCGATCGAGATACGCGCGCCACTGCGCCGCGCGCGTCTCGTTGGCAAGAAAGCAGTGCGAGAGCCCCGGTGGCAGCGGAGGATTGATCCTTGTCTTGCGGCGCTCAAAGGTCGATGTGACCGCGCGGGTCAGTGTCGTTCCAACAAAGGGAAACTGCCCGGTAAGGGCGCACGGGCGAGGCTGGCAGTTCGGAACCATAATAAGGGTCGACATTTGCGCGCAAGTGCTGACTGTCTATTTCCGCATTTCTAGTCTTATCCGCCGACCACCCGCGATCCGGTTACCTCCGCGAGCATTCGCACAATATCTCGCTCGGTATCGCGAATTTCGGCTTCGATCCGTTCGAGGGGGCGCGGCGGCTTATAGCTATAAAAATAGCGATTGAAGTTGATCTCGTAGCCCACCAGCCCCACTTGACCGTCTTTGGGGTCGTATTTTCCGGTATCGATCCAGGCGTCTGGGACGTGCGGTTTCACTTCGCGCGCGAAGAAGACATCCACATTTTCCGCGAGCGGCACGTTCTCGCTGTCGCGCAGCTCGGGATCAGGCTCGGGGTTGCCCTCCTTATCGCGGCAGACGACGGCTGTTTCATCGCGTTCTGACAGCGCGGAAAGCACTGCTTTCTTGACCGGCACCGCCAGTCCAATCCCGGCCTTCTTAACGGCTGCTTCCAAGGCTTTTTCAAACTCGGCGCGGTCCTTAAAAACGGTATCCGGTAACGACCCAAGGACTTTGCGGATCCTCTCCTGTTCCGCCTTGCCCTCAGCTCTCTCTTGCGCTCCTGCGCTGCCCTTCTTCTTGGACTCGACGAGCGCTCTGAATCCTCTTTCCCCTTCGAGCCGGGCGATC
Source organism: uncultured Alphaproteobacteria bacterium (assembly GCA_963787675.1). Lineage (GTDB taxonomy): Bacteria > Pseudomonadota > Alphaproteobacteria > Rhizobiales > Xanthobacteraceae > JAJPKK01. The sequence goes on from CAWBDV010000007.1 coordinate 1,254,310, forward strand.
CGCTCTGGGCTTGCGTGAAAATTGAGCCGAAGCGGGCGCTCGGTCGTGATCTTGCGGTATCCGAAGTGCGTCGTTGGGAAAACCTTGCTGACGATGGTTTCCACCTGCACGCCATCTTTGCTTGCGATGCGCTTATCACCGTCCTTGAACTCGGTAAGGATTTTGAGGATGTCTTGAGCCCTATCAACCGGAATCTCTCGTCGTTTGTCGCCCAAACTCTTCCGCATCTGCGCCCAGAAAGCTGGCGAAGATGCATCGATGAGCTGGACAAGACCTTTCCGAGGAGCCGCCTTTCGGTTGGTGACCACCCAAACGTAAGTGGCAATCCCGGTGTTGTAGAAGAGCTGTTCCGGCAAGGCGATCAGTGCTTCGAGTAGATCGTTCTCCAAGATGAAGCGGCGAATTTCACTTTCCCCACTTCCCGCATCGCCGGTGAAGAGAGGCGATCCGTTCATGATGATGGCAATCCGCGAACCGCCCTCATTCGGGGCCTTGGCGTGTGCCAACATGTGCATCAGGAAAAGGAGCTGGCCGTCGCTGATACGCGGTAGTCCGGGCGCAAACCGTCCTCCTGCCCCACGTTCGTGCTCGGCACGAACCGCGTCCTCGTCACGTTTCCAATCCTTGCCGTAGGGAGGATTCGCGATCAAGTAGTCGAAGCGCCTTTGCGCGTGGCGGTCATTGGAGAGTGTGCTGCCGAACGCAATATTGTCAGCGTCGCGGCCGGTCGGATCCTTGATGAAGAGGTCTGACTTCGATACCGCCCACGTTTCTGGATTTACCTCCTGGCCGAAAAGGTGAATTTCCGCATCCGATCTCAGAGGTGGGCGAATCTTGTCGCCATTCTTGCGCAGTCCGATGGTGACGTGCTCTTTCGTAATCATCAACATGCCGCCGGATCCGCAGCAGGGATCATACACGCTGCAGACGACACCCTTCCGTCGAATGCGGTCCTCATCTCCCGCCAGCATGAGATCGACCATTAGATGCACCACGTCGCGTGGGGTGAAGTGTTCGCCAGGGTTCTCGTTCAGCGCTTCGTTGAACCTTCGAATCAGCTCCTCGAAGATTGTACCCATCGTCGGATTGTCGATCTTTATCCGGGTGCAGATCGACATTCTTGAAGCGTTCGAGCACCTGAAAGAGAAGACCAGCCTCGGTAAGCTTGCTAATCGTGTTGTCGAAATCGAATTTTTCGAGGACTTCGCGCATGTTAGGACTGAAGCCGGCAATGTAATTGCGGAGGTTGGGCGCGACATGCGGAGCATCAGCAAGGATCTTGTCGAAGTCGTAGCGGGACGTGTTGTAGAAAGCGAAGCCTGATGTCCTGCGAAGCTGCGCATCAAGGTCTTGCAAGCCTTTTCCGCGAAGCTCAGCTTGTCGCTTGAGGACTCTCTGTTTGGTAGGATCGAGTACGCAATCAAGTCTGCGCAGCACCGTCAGAGGCAGAATCACGTCTTGGTACTTGCCGCGCTTGAAGGTGTCGCGGATCAGATCCGCAACACCCCAAATAAAGCTAACGATTTCGCTGTGGTTCATCGCAATCAGTTCACTTAGATGGGGACCTGCAAGCTAACCCCGGATTCGAGATATTCCAACAGGTTGAGACCAGATGAAAGGGCTCTAATCTGGATAAGCTGGCATCGATCGCGGGTGCACATGTCAACTTTTTGCCAGCGACATGTGGCCGCGACCAGTCCGGCGAGGCGCGAACGAGGGTAGGTACGCGCCGATCAGTCTATCGCACAGTGGCCTCACGATGGATACTACCACCCACCGCAACGATCGGACCTCCGATAACACATGAACGTCATTCACCGCGCCGCGTTACAACAGGTAGAACTGGTTCTCGCTGTTGGTGACCTGTTCGACGCCAAAGTCGACGCGATCGTTAACAGCGAGCAAACAGATTTTATTCTGTCGAAGAATCCCAAGTCGGTCAGCGGCCAGATCTGGCGTCGGTATGGCGAGACTGTGCAACGCGAACTTGACGCAGCCACGAATGGCCGAGTGCTTGGGGCTGGGACAGTGATCGATACATCAGGGGGTCACGATTTCGTCCGCATATTCCATGCCGGCTTTCATGATGCTCACGATTGGGGGAATATGCCCGGTATTGCATGGGAGGCCGACCGGGTGCCCAGCGAGTCGAAGGATGCTCGTGAAGCCGACTATTTTGCCGCAATAGGCTCTTGCACCGCGCAGAATTCTCGATGCCGCTGTGGCCCAAAAAGTGAAAAGCGTTGCCTTTCCCTTGATCGGCTGTGGGCTTTTCGGTCTCGATGAAAAAATGCTCGTCTTGCAGTTTCTTGACACCATCGACGAGTTAGATGACAGACTTACCAAGGGTGAAACTCTTCAGGTGTGGTTGGTAATCCGTGATCGGTTGCAGTTTGAGTCCGTGGCGGGCGTGTTCTTCGACCTAGTGATGCAGATGCGGAGCAAAATGGTTTCCGTTCGGGTCAGGCACACTGGAATGCCGATGCTTGACCGATTTGCGACCCGGCTCGTAGAACGCACGAACGAAGATTGGGCAAAGTGGCAGATTTGCCGCTATGCCGAAATTGGGACCGAGTTGATGTGTTACGGGATCATTCGGGCGATCCGCTACCCGATGACACCCAAGTCACTGTTCGACGAAGATCGCGCGCCCACTTTTGGGCTGTTTCGCGATTTGGCGCGCCGCATTGCGGCTACGGAGAACGTTGAAGAGGACGGTTGGGGTGCCCACTTCTTTGCCCGTGTCGTGAAGGATAAGACGGCGGCACGCGCCTTAGAGACCGTGGTAGCCCAGCGCAATAATCTCGCCCATGGCCGTCAGAGCCTGCCGCTCAGTAAGATCAAGAAGCTGGTGACGCAAGGCTTAGAGTTGGAGTCTTGGGAGCGCATTCCGGAGACTGATGGCGAACTCCGGCTCGTAGAGTGGCGGCCATGGGTCGAGATGCCATCGACCCGAACCAACTTGTTCGGTCTGTTCGAGCGCTGGCAAAAGAACACACTATCTGGTGCCGGAGACGGGAGAGGTCTTTAAAGAGCCGCGCCATTAGGGTTGTGCCGCTCGCGAGTAAGGAGCGTTAGCACCAAGATACTTCCTCCTAGGCTAGTCTACATGAATAACGTCATCGTTTGGGATATTGAAACGGTCCCCGACCTCAAAGGCTTCGCTGCCGCCAACGGTCTCGAAGCGCAGGGCGATGACGACATTCGCGCCGCGATGGGCGACAAGTTTCCCAAGCATATTTATCACTCGATCATCTGCATTGGCGCCCTCGTTGCCCACAGGGATAGTGGTCACTGGGCTGTCGATGCCCTCGGTGCTCCGCATGTTGGGGAGCGCTCGGAAAAGGCGCTCGTCTCGACATTCGTTGATCGCATCGCGGAATTGTCGCCGCAACTCGTGACGTTCAACGGCACGTCGTTCGATCTTCCCGTCATGCGATATCGCGCAATGGTTCATGAAGTCGCGGCACCGGGACTGTCCTTGCGTCCCTACTTCAATCGCTATACCGAAGATGCGATCGATCTTTGCGATGTGCTGTCGTCATTCAGTCCCCAAGGCAAAGCGACCCTGCACGAGTTGTGCCGGGTCATGGGACTGCCTGGAAAGCCTGACGGCATGAGCGGCGGAGAAGTCGAGAAATACTATCGCGACGGACGCATTCGCGAAGTCGCCGAGTACTGCGAAAGCGATGTCGTCAATACCTACCGAGTCTGGTTGCGATATGAACTTTTTCGCGGACGGCTGTCTGCCGCGGATTTCCAGGCAAGCGAAACGGGCCTCATTGATTTCATCAAGACGCGGGAAAATACGAAGCCATACCTTACCGATCTCATGCCGCGTTGAAGCCCCGATGACTTTGCGCTCCGCCGACTGCTGATAGCATCTCATCCTTGCCGATACATGGAGATTCAGCGTGCACGTAAAGCTCATCGCTGTCGCAAATATGAAGGGCGGCGTCGGCAAAACTGCCACGGTGATTGCATTGGCGGAAGCCCTCGCGGCACAAGGAGCGGCTGTGCTGGTCGTCGATGCTGACGCCCAATCGAATGCCTCGATATGCATCGCGGGCGACGAAAAGCTCAAAAAGCTGATTGAGGACGGCCATACGATCGATGGGTATCTAGATGATTTCCTGCTTGGCGGACGAAAAGTCCGCTTTCAGGATTGCATCTGCGATCACGCCAGCGATGTCTCGCACGGGGGACAACAGTTGGACGTTTCACTTCTTGCAGCAAGTTCGCAACTTCGCCTTCTCGAACGCGACATCATTTACAAACTGACCCAGCAGAAATTTGGTCTGAACGCTATCGTCCGGCGGGTATTCGATATTCTCAAAACGGAACTCAACCGACCGAATATGAGATTCGATTTTGTCATCATCGACTGCGCGCCAGGGATCTCGGCGTTCACTGAAGCCGGCATTCGTCTGGCCGACCTTGTGATCGTACCCACGATACCTGATTTCTTGTCAACCTATGGACTGAGTTCTTTCTGCAAGAATCTCTGGACGGGCGGACACGCGCCTGGAACCATGCCGCCTCCCAGCAGGCTACCCCACGTGCTGATTACGCGAGATCGCCAGATCAACGAGCACAAAAAAACGATCGCTAAGATCAGAAACGAGAGTGCCGCGCCAGATCCTGCCTTCATACCGCTCGACACGGTCATTAAGGAGGCCGCCGCCGTTTCAGAAGCGCTCGGTAAAGCTGGTACCGGGCCGACCTTCACCAACAAATGGGGCAACATGGTCCCTGTGCTCGGCAGGCTCGCTCAAGAAATCAAGGAGGTTTTGAATGGCACTTGAAATCGACGGTTTCGCGGTGTTCCAGAGCATCGGCTCAAACCGCGTCACCTTCGCGGGTATCGCCGCCGATGTCGTAAAGGCGGCGCGAACCCTCGTGGCCAAGTCGATTAAGGACAAGAAGACCGGGCTGGCGGCGTTGCGCGACATCCGAAATGCACTTGGACCAGAGTCCTTCAACCTCATCACGGATGGCATGGCCGACTCGCAGATCAAGTCTGTCGCGACCAATCTCGACAAGCACAATCCCGAATTGAAGACATCCAGCTCGGCTTGGCAGCGGCGTCACGTCCTAGCGCTCGCGGACGGCTCCGTTGAACCATCGGATAAGCCGAAGTCTTCGCCAAAGGTGAAAACCAAGAAACCTCCTGTGGCGCCGAAGGCTCCCGAACGGATATCCTTTAGTTCGGCAGGCGCTACCCGGAAGCGCTGATGAACGATGGGCCGATGCTCGAAGCCTTCGGCCACACTCCGTAGAACCGTAGTACAGCCAGACGCGCCGATGGAAATCTGACCTCCTACGTTGAGCGGGCCGGTCATTCGATCCGCATGGGATCACGCCGGTCCACGGCGGCTGACCAACGGGTTTCTCAAAGAAGCTGGAATGCCACGCGGCGGCCCTCAGCCGTAAGCGGTCTTCTGACCGCACGGGTCTGACGGCTTGACGTTTTGCCTGGACTGTGGCGGCGGACGACGGATTACGCCGCTTGGCGTATTGCGGAGCACTCGGCCGCCCAGGCCCATGGCATGAGCTCGTCGAGGCGCGAGGCCGGCCAGAGGTTGACGAGCTTCCCGATTCAAAGCCCCCGAGCCTCGGCGGTCATTCCTTCGTCGGTAATGAGCAGCCGCTTGCAGACACCATCGGGAAATGGCTCGCCGACCAGCACCTATGATGTGACGGGCTATCATTGCTGTCCCGATGCCGTCCTGATCGGTGTTGGCATGATCGGAAAGTCGATGTAGGAGGCGTGCGCCGCATCGTGGAAGATGGTTTGGCGGGCTGCGACCATCTGGGCATCGGCGCCTACCGGCTGGCCGGTGTTCAGGTTGCGGTCATAGTGGGGGAAATTGCTGCTCGCTATTTCAAGCCGGATCTGGTGCCCGACCTTGAACAGGTTGCTCGTTGGAAACACCGTGATCGTGTGTCACGGGCGGAAACGACGACGTGATAGTCCCGGTATCAAGATAGAGATACTCAAGCTTCACGCTGGCGTTTCCCCAGAAGGCGTATTCAACGCCGCCTCCGACCGTCCAGAAATCGTGCGATGACGTTGCGTTGACGGTGCCGACACCAGCGAGTGTTGCTGTCGACGACCAGTCACCCTGGCCCCAATCGTGCGCTGCTCTTCGATATTGTTTCCGATCGTATCGACGGCGCGTATTCGCAGGGTCAGCCCTGCGGCATCAGGAGGGATTTGAACTGTCTGAGAGTGCGGCGGGTCGACCGAGCTCACCTCGCAAACCCGAGATTGACCGATGTATGCCGCCACACGAGCAACCCGCCGGGTTGAGGAAACCGCAAACTCGAAGGTCTCGCCGGCTCGGGGCTCTCCGTTCAGACGAATTTCCAGTTTAAGGTCCGTCTCCGTCACCTGTCTGTGGCGCGTTCGACGCCCCCAGGCGAGAGTGCGTACACTGTGGCGGCCCCTTCTGTCAGGCACGGGTTTTCTCACCGTCAGCAACACTCGGCGGCAGCGCGTGCAGGCCAATGATCCGCGGCATCGGCGCACAACCACCGCACCATGTGCAGCGCAGCCCCAGCACGAGGCTTCCGACTGACGCCAACGGGTGGCGATCGATGGTCCGGATGTCGATCGCGCGGCTGGTTTGGCACCCCGGACAGAACACATCGAGCCAAGGCGCTCCGGCCATCATGGCGGCTCGGATCGTCGGCGACCACAGTGCACCACGGCCGGCTGCCAGTGCAGCATTCCACCGCTCGATCACGCGCCGAGCGTCCTCGCGTGCAGCCTTTTCCTCTGCGCGCGTGCGCCAAGTCGCAAGCATCTCGGGACGGCGCGTGCGGACCCCCATGCAGCCAATCTTACACGATCCCTTGGGCGTGGTTGGTCGGTTTTCGGGAGTGAACCGCAAGATGGCTAGGTGGCACTAATCAATGCCACCACAACCCGAGAGGACGATATGAGTGCGCCGCCGTTCTTGGCAGTTCCTTGGACCGCCGTCTCAGTCAACGAATTGAATGAGCCGGAAGCGTCAGCCACGTTTCGGGCCGCTCAGTTGCCGAATCCAAACTCTCAACCGAAGTCTCTACCAATTCAAGGTGGCCGCCTGACCCGTCGAGACGTGGAAAGGCTTATGACCTAGGTTTCTAAACGCGCCGGCTGCGATCTCTCCGTCTTGCTGGGGAACCATCGCCGCCATAACTATCGGCGATGGTATCGCGCAGCCTTCCTGTCGGTTTCATTGTGCCGGCCCAGCCGATTGAGCGCACAGTTCCGCCGGCCGGGGCCGAGTGGGTGCATGAAATCAAACATGACGGATATCGGATGATCGTCCGCAAGGATGCCGGCACCGTGCGCCTCTTCACGCGCAACGGCTATGATTGGAGCGGACGGTTCCCGGCCATTACGGCCGCGGCCTTGAGGCTCAAGGCGGCCGCCTTCACGATCGACGGCGAGGTGGTGATTTGCGGACCGGACGGCCTCTCGCGCTTCGACGAGCTTCGTCGTCGTGAGAGCGCCACTGCCGCGTTCCTGTACGCTTTCGATCTCCTTGACCTCGAGGGCGAGGATCTTCGTGGCGTCGCCATGATTGAGCGCAAGGCGGGACTTGCGCGGCTGCTGCGGCGGTCCAAGGCCGGCATCTTGCTGAACGAGCACATCGCCGCTGATGGCCCCGAAGTGTTTGCTCAGGCTTGTCGGCTTGGCGCTGAGGGGATCGTCTCCAAACGTATCGACTCACCCTATCGCTCGGGGCGGCACCCAGCCTGGATCAAGGTCCGCAATCCGGCGAGCCTCGCGGTGCAGAGGGAGCGCAGCGAGAACTGGAACGCGCCACGAAGCAGCCGCAGGCAAGCTGACCGTCCATTGGACTGATGAGCCTGCGATTGGCGTCAGCCAGTTGTCCCGGTCACAAGCTCAATCGGCTCGACAATCGATGGATCGTCGTTCTCGGGCTTGTTCACTCGTGTTGAGATCGGCCACATCGTCATCAACTCGGCCGGGAAGGGTCGCATGAGATCCCGCGGATCAGGCTCGTCCCCAATCCAGCGGTTGTAGTCGTCCGGTGCAAGGATGAGTGGCATACGATCATGGATCTCGGCCACGAGCGGGTTGGCGTCGGTCGTGATGACTGCGAACGTCCTGACCCACTCCCCACTCTTGGGGTCTTTCCAGTTCTCCCACAAACCGCCAACGCCAAACGGCTTGCCGTCCTTCATGGCGATCGCGTAAGGCTGTTTGGCCTTCTGCCCTTTGATTGCCTTCCACTCGAAGAAACCGTCGACAGGCACGATGCAGCGTCGCTTGCGGTACGCCTCGCGGAATGTAGGCAGGGTGGCAACCGTCTCGCATTTCGCGTTGATCGGCTTTCGACCTCCACTCGGATCCTTGCACCAGTACGGAATGAGGCCCCAGCGAAGCGGATCGAGTGAAGTCTCGCCCGCATGATGATGACCGCATCAGATTACGAGGATCGGACCGTGAAGTCGCCGTTCCGAGACGAACGTGAGAACTATGGGACTACTTACTGGCAGGCCGCTACCTGTCGCTTTTCCCAGGTCTGTTTCAGCACCCGCAACCAATTTCTGAAACATATCTTCTCTATCAGAGCCTCACCGAAACCACGCATACGCATGAGTTCCGCCAGATTTTGCAGTCCGCCAGCATTTGCGATCCCAGGTGGGATGTTCGCGCCGTCGAAATCCGATCCGATGCCGACGGCATCCTCGCCGACGTGCTTGAGAAGGTAGTCGATGTGCTCGATGACCAACTCGGTGGGAGCATCCGAATCCCGACGGCCGTCGGAGCGCAGGAAGCTGATTGCGAAGTTGACGCCGACAATTCCGCCGGTGTCACGGATTGCGGCTAATTGCCGATCTGTGAGATTCCGCGAATGCGGGCTCAAGGCGTGCGCATTGGAATGAGTGGCGACGAGAGGTGCGTCGCTGATCGCGGCAACGTCCCAGAAACCGCGCTCGTTGATATGTGACAGATCAATCAAAATCTTTAAGCGGTTGCAGGCTCGGATGAGTTCCTTCCCAAGGTCCGTCAAACCGGGACCGGTGTCTGGCGAGGACGGACAGCGAAATGGTACCCCATGCCCAAATGCATTCGATCGGCTCCAAACTGGTCCGATGGAGCGCAGTCCAGCCTCGTGCAGTACATCAAGAAGCTCGAAATTCTGGTCAATGGCTTCCGCCCCTTCGATATGAAGGACAGCCGCCAACGCACCATCCCTCATGGCTCCTTCAATCTCGTTCACGTTGCGGCAGAGGCGAACGCCGCCCTGGGACTCCCTTTCGATGCGCAAGAGGAGAGAAACCATGCCGAAGACAGTGCGTTGCGCCTCGGTCATTTCGACCGCAGGCAAGGGCGCGGTCCCGTCGCTGACCAGTTGCGTAGCTGGGTTGCCATTGGTAGCGATTGCACGTTTAGTCGATGACGCGAATATCGCGAACAACCCTCCCGCAAATCCTCCCTGGCGCGCCATCGGAAGATCGAGGTGCCCCTTGCCCTCACCTTCGATGAACGCCTTGGGGGCATCTGCGCCGCCGCGCCGATAAAGCCGCGACAAAACGTCGTTATGTCCGTCGAAGATCGGCACAAGTCGAGACGATGCCATCAGGATGCTCTGCTGCATAAACCCAAAAGTGCAGGCCCGTTTGGCCTCTGAGGGGACGCCTCGGCTTTCCTGCTGGCGGTTACCTCTTAAAACTCCTACGGAGCATCTTGCCGAGCTGAAAGGCGTGATCTGTCCAGTCGCCCTTCGGAGAGGATGGGGATGTTATTTCCCTGACCCCGCGACCCAACCGAAACATGATGCCCGACCATGGCCCTTCTGGCGTTGCGTTCGCCCCAAGTTGCCTTTCTAAGCGCACCTTGAGCCTCTCAGCATTGGTCCGCTCATGTTCCGTTGCGGCGGAGTCCGTGAACACCGCCGCTAAAGCTCGCAGCTTCCGATGAATAGCTGCGGCAGACCTAGCATTCTCACTTATCGGCATTTTCCTCATCCGCCACAACAGGACGCACGCAGTCTTACACCACTCGGTCCGTTTCTCACAACAAACTAGGAAAGACGACCTCAGTCGGTGCCAGTTGCAAGTTTGATTGGCTCGACAATCGACGGATCGTCGTTCTCCGGCTTGTTCACCCGTGTTGATATCGGCCACATCGTCATCAACTCAGCCGAGAACGATCTCATCAGATCACGAGGATCAGGCTCGTCCCCGAGCCATCGGTTGTAATCCTCGGGTGCGAGGATGAGCGGCATCCGATCATGAATCTCGGCCACGAGCGAGTTGGCGTCGGTTGTGATGACTGCGAAGGTTCTGACCCACTCTCCACTTTTCGGGTCTTTCCAGTTCTCCCAGAGACCGCCAATGCCAAACGGCTTGCCGTCCTTCATGGCAATCGCGTAAGGCTGTTTGGCCTTCTGCCCTTTGATTGCCTTCCACTCGAAGAAACCGTCGACAGGCACGATGCAGCGTCGCTTGCGGTACGCCTCGCGGAATGTCGGCAAGGTAGCGACCGTCTCGCATTTCGCGTTGATCGGCTTTCGGCCTCCACTCGGGTCCTTGCACCAGTATGGAATGAGGCCCCAGCGAACAGGATCAAGTGAAATTTCCCCGGTATGGTGGTTGCACCGAATGACCAATAGCTCCTGGCTCGGCGCGGCGTTCCAACGCGCTGGGTAATTATGAACGCGACTGTCGCGGACGTTCATACCATCGACGATGGCATATCGAGGGGGTCCGCTGCTTTGAATGATGCGTCCGCACATAGACGCGATGTAAGCATCTTCTGGTGGTCACGCCACGTCGCTATCAGGGGAGCGCGGCTGCGTCTACGACCTGTCCCGTTCTCTACGGGCCTATTTCTCTTAGAAATTTCTCAATCTGCTGAACAAGTTCGGTCGGTTGTTCTTCCGGCACGAAGTGCGCGCAGTTGGGGATTACGACGCCCTTTACATTCGTCGCTACCTGTCGCACTTCCGCAGCCACGTTGAGGGCCCGCGCTTTCTCCCCGCCGATAGCAAGAACCGGTGTATTGATCTTCGACAAAGCGAGCGGGGCTGTCTGCCGCGCTGTCTGCGAAATGCCGCGGTAAACTCCGAACGCTCCGTCGACACCGCCTTTGCCAGCAAAGGTGCGCAGATATTCGTTCACATCATCTTCCGTTATCGCTGTTGGCTTTGTCGGGACGCGATCGTAGAACCAAGTGAGGAACTCTCGTTCTCGCCCAACGATCAAACGATCTGTTATTCCAGGTGCCAAAGGGAGCAGCCACCACCAGCGACCACCCGTAAAGTTGGTGTCCGGCGAATAGGCAGTCAGCTCTTTTAAAATCTCGGGCAAAATCACCGGCTCTTCTATGTAGGCGAGGGCGCGGATTTCACGGGGGTAAGTCGCGGTCCAAATTAACGCTGGCGGCGCTCCCATGTCGTGGGAGACCAGTGTCAACGGTCGACCGTTTCCAAAAGCGACTTCCTTGACCAATTCGCGGAAGTCCCGAGCGAGCATCTCTCCATCAAATGCCACCGGGCCCTCGGGCTTCGCGCTATCCCCATATCCGCGCATATCTGGTGCCAAGACGGCGTAACCGTGCTCAGCAAGCAGCGGTGCGACCTTTCGCCAAACCCACCATGTACCGAGAAATCCATGCCATAAAAGAACAGGATCTCCCTTGGGATCTCCACCGAGAACGTAGTGAAGCTTGGTGCCGTTGACGTTCGCGTATCCGCTTTTGAACCCAGGAAGACTTACTGGACGACCCGCACCCTGCTGCGCCCGCGCCACCACCGGCCAAGCAGAAGCGCTCCCAATCCCCGCGATGAAGGTGCGCCGCCTCATCACTCTATGACCTCGTCGGCGAGAGCGAGAACTCCGGGCGGGATTTCTAGGCCAAGCGCCTTCGCGGTCTTGAGGTTGATGACCAACTCGAACTTGGTGAGTTGTTGTACCGGTAGGTCGGCCGGCTTCTCGCCTTTGAGGATGCGACCGACATAATTGCCGGCTTGGCGATACCCTTCCGCTATGCTGATGCCATAACTTACTAGGGCCCCAGCTACGGCGAAGTCACGGTGGTCGCAGATCATGGGAATCGCGTTGCGTGCCGCCAACGCGACAAGTTGTTTGCGGCGGATGGTAAAAAATGGGTCGGAGCCGACAAGTAGCCCGCCGGCGCGCTCTTGAACCAGTCTGCCGAAGCCCGTATCGATTTCGCCTTCGCTACTAGCATTCAATATAAGAATCTTCTGCCCGATTACAGCAAGCCGCTTGCTTTAACTCCGCCGATTGGGTCTCGTAAGCCGCTCTCTTCGAGTTCATGAGTACAGCGATCATGGTCGCTTTGGGCACCAGTTCACGCAGCAGCCCGAGTCGCTTCGACTCCATCTGGTTTACCAGCAAATTGACGCCTGTTGCATTGCCACCCGGTCGATTGAGACTGGCAACCAAACCCAACTTGACGGCATCGTCGCCTACCGTGAACACTATTGGAATCGTTGTAGTGGCCGCCTCGGCCGCAATTGTCGCTTCGGCGCCGCCAGCGGAGATCACGGCCACCTGACGGCGGACCAGATCGGCCGCCATCGCCGGAGTTCGATCATATTGACCGTCCGCCCAACGGAACTCGATTACAGCATTCTGTCCCTCGATATAGCCGGTTTCTTTCAGCCCCTGGCGAAATGCAGCTAGAAAGCTTGCATAGGAGTTGCTGTCCGGCGATCCAGTGTTTAGGAACCCAATCACCGGAAGCGCCGTCTGCTGCCCCCACACCACCACCGGCAACGCGGCTGCGATTCCAAGCCCACCAATGAATTCCCGCCGATTCATTCAATGACCTCGTCGGCGCGTAGAAGTATGGAGGTGGGCACTTCGATGCCGAGCGCTCTTGCGATTTTGAGGTTTATAACCAATTCCGGTTTGGTCGAGCGTTGGACCGCCAAATCGGCAGGCCGTTCACCCTTGAGAATCCTGCCGACATAATTGCCCGCACCGCGGTATGATTCGTAAAAGTTCGCTCCATAGCTCATGAAGCCGCCGGCATCGACGATGTCGCGGGTGCTGTACATCGCCGGGACGCCAATACTGGCCGCCAAGTTAGCCAACCGAGTAAAGAACAAAGGGTCCGAGGCCATTACAAGGCCGCCGACCCGCTGCTTTTCGAGAATCGCGAAAGCGGCGTCTACCTCGTGTTGCGTTGCGGCCTTCAAGATTACCAAACGGACTCCCAGAGCATGAGCCGCGGCCTCAGCTTCTCCTGTCTCGGCCTCGGCTTGAGGTGCAGTAGGATTGACCAAAAAAGCAAGCGACGTGGCGGTTGGAACGGCCTCACGCATCAGGGCAAAGCGCTTCGCGACGAGCGTTGTGGTTAGAAATGTGATGCCCGTAATGTTGCCGCCCGGACGGCTGAGGCTTTCAACGAGACCTAACGCCACTGGGTCGGTGCCAAGGTGAAACACGATAGGAATGGTCGTTGTCGCTGCTTTTGCGGCCAACACCGCGGCGCCGCCACCGGTTACAAACAGCACAGCGATGCCACGCCGCACCAGTTCAGCGGCGAGTCCAGGCAATTGCTCGTATTGCGCCTCGGCCGAGCGATGCAAGATTTCTAGATTGCGCCCCTGATTATAAGCCCTGTTCAGCAAGGCCTCGTTGAAAGGCTTGTTGGAAAAATCGATCAGTGCTTTCTGGTGAGCCCGTTAGATATCCAATCACCGGCAAAGGCGACTGCTGCGCCCGCGCCACCATTGGCCAACCAGCAGCACTTGCTGCACCCGCAATGAAATTCCGCCGTCGCATCGCTAATCCCCGCGATTTGGCGGACGAAGCCTATCGCGGTTGAGGCTGCCTGGGAACCGGTCTCTGGACACGCGATCCCTGGCTTACCGGCGCCGGTTTAAATTTCGGGCGCTGGTGAGTGAGGCAGGTCACACGCGAAACGAGGTCGCCGCGCTAGAAAAAGACCAGTCAAAACGTCAAGCCATTCGTGACCGAGCACAGGGGAGAAGCAACATGATCTCGCATTTGAAAGTGTTGGTGTCGACGCCGGCTGTGGGGGCCATGGTCGTCACGCTGTTCGCCGCCGTTCCGGCTTCCGACCAAGTGGCTCAGACCAATCGTTCAGTCACCAACCCGGATCAACGCGATCCCTCGAATGGCCGCTTTGCTGAACGTGATCCGGCCGACGCCCGTTTTGCCGAGCGCGATCCCGCGAATGGCCGCTTTGCTGAACGTGATCCGGCCAACGCCCGGTTCGCCCAGGGTGCCGGTATGTACAGCGATCTGGACAAGCGCGATCAGCACAATCACCGGCTGACGTGACACGCTGAAAGTAACTCAGCACCAACGGACAGGAGAGTAGCGTCATGTGCGATCTTGCTTTTGTCAACCTTCTACGCGAGAGAGTCCGCCATCAGGAAGCCGAAGATCAGCGTTCGATAGTCTTTGGCAAGTCCTCGCGTCAACGCTTCGTGCCCTGGACAATGCCGTCGCAAGCCTCGCCGCCGCCCGCCCCCGAGGCCGTAGGAAACCCCGGGGTTGGAGACGAGCATGGTCACCCAAAAAGCTGTCCGGCCGTAGCCCATGAAGAGGACGAAGAGCCGTGCTTACGTTGAATCTCCGGGGACAAATAGATTTCCAGGTGACAATGTCGTCTACGCCATCATGAGCGCAGCGTCTTCACGGTCGTCGATCCTCAAAGCGAACGATTTCAGATTGGGGACGCCTTTGAGGAAACCCCGTCTTTAGGCCCCGGTAGCTACGCAAACACCCGCCCGACACCCTATGAACTGTCGCACCGTATCTCAGTCTTGAGACGACGCTATCTGGGCAACAGGTGGACATCGATTGAGACATCTGTTGGTCCATGCCCCACGTCCGTGCCCCACGCCTTCAAACCGTATCCCAAGCACCCGGCCGTGCGTTTCCTGATCCGCCTCTTCACGCGGACATCGGCGGGTCGCATCCTCGAGAACAAGCACCGGGGCTCTCAAGCGCGATGAGGCAGCGCCGTGACCCCAAGCCGCTCACCCTTTTTCACTCGCGGAAGCCGAGCCGCCATCAGCGCAAGCCGTCTCTCACCGCTCGTTCGGCCGGCCAAGGACTGAGAACGCGCACTGCTCGCTAGAAGAAACGATCTTTCAGCGGGATGTCGCGACCGCGATAATAAGGCGACCAGTAGGGGCCGTGGGTGCCCCAGTAGCCGCTCCCGTAGGCGCCCCAAACGCGATGATGGACCCTCGCGTCGGCCGGCAGGCTGAACGCCACGACGGCAAGCGCCACGGCGGCGAGAAGAATTGTCCTCACGACATGCTCCTGTTTGATTGTTCGCGCTGAAAGGATTGCGAAAGTAAACGCGGTAGAGGCCGTGGAGTTCCCGATCGCGGCACGCGATGCGCTGGGGCGGCTGCACCTCTCTAGCGGGTCCACGAATGCTGCGCAGTCGTCCATGTATGTGCCCCACCGCAGCGGCGGCCGACATAGAGTGCGCCCCGGCGGCATTGAGTTAGAGCCACAGTGCCTTCCACGGAACGCGACTAATGCAACCACACCACGAAATTCATCCACCGGAACGTGCATTTCTCTAACTGTTGCATGCGCTTAAGCGCGCTTTGTGGTGGCTTGATAAGTTCGTGCCGATTTCTGTGATTTATCGCCCAAAACCGAGTGTCCCATACCATTGTGATTGTGCCGCGAAACATGAGGCCGGCGCTAATCTCGCGTTGTAGACCTATTATCCAGCGTACCGAAATGTTGCGACTTCAAGCTTGGCGTAAATTTGATCGCTCTCTAGCAACTAAAGGCGACTGAACTGCAATGTCCGATGAATCGATCCCGGCCGGAACCAACTTGCTGTTGAAAGGCGGTCAGGTGCTAACGCCCAACGCGGATTGGCACAATCCGCCGCAGGCCGACATCGCTATTGCCGGCGATAAGATCGTCGGCGTCTGTTCAGCTTACCGGCCCAGTGATGTTCGAAACGTCGAGGTGATCGATGCGCGCGATCATTTGGTGCTGCCAGGTTTTGTGAACGCACACTACCATTCCCACGATGTTCTGGCGAAGGGCACGCTCGAAGAAGTCCCGCTCGAGACGTGGCGGCTCTATGCGCTACCGCCACAATATCCGCCGCGCTCCACGGAAGAGGTCTACGCCCGGACATTGCTCGGTGCGCTCGAGTGCTTGCGATCCGGGATGACGACGATCCAGGACATGCTGACGCTCTATCCCTACAACGATCGTCACATGGATGCGGTGATGAAGGCCTACGAGGAGGTCGGTGTCCGTGTCGTGTTCGCCTTGCAATATGCTGACCGGAAGGGGATCGAAACCGTTCCGTTCTGGAAAGATACGTTCCCAACCGAACTTCATCCGTTGTTGTCGACCGCCGCCGAGCCGGAACGCCAACTTGATCTGATCGGGCATTTCGAAACAACACGGCTCAAACGCCCCCCGCCGCAACGCGTGTCCTGGGCGCTTGGACCGTCCGCGCCGGAGCGATGCTCGCCGGCCCTCATGCGGCGGACAGCAGAGCTGGCACGCCGCTACGATATTCCGGTCTACACGCACATCTACGAATCACGCGGCATGGCGCTGCAGGCGCGCCTGTCGTTGCCCGAATACAGCGGGCTGCTGATCCGCCGACTGGCCGACGAGGGCGTTCTAGATCGGCGGCTAAATTTTGCTCACAGTGTTTGGCTCTCGCATGAGGAGATTGATCTATTGGCCGAACACGATGCGGGCGTCGTGCTCAACCCTCAAGGTAATTTGAAAATGAAATGCGGCATTGCCCCGATCCGCACGCTGCAAAATGCCGGAGTGCGGATCGGGCTCGGCTGCGACAATTGCAGCTGCTCCGATGCGCAGAACATGTTCATGGCCATGAAGCTTTTCACGTTGCTCGCGGCGGTCAGTGATCCGATTCCGGGCCCGCCGCAGGCGATCGCGGCGCTGCGTGCCGCCACGGAAGCTGGAGCGGACGGCGCAAGACTAGGTGACGCACTCGGACGAATTGCGCCGGGCTTCAAGGCCGACCTGACACTAATCGATATGCAGGACCCGACATTTTCACCGATGAACAGTGCGGCGCGTCAGCTCGTTCACATTGAAGCCGGACGCGGCGTGCGCCATGTCATCGTTGAGGGTAAAGTCGTGGTGCGGGACCGGCAGCTGAAAACCGTCAACGAGTCGACGATCTATGAAGCGGTAAAGGCGGTGATGCCGGAGTTCCGGCGCGATTTCGCGACGATTTCACAAAGGGTCGCCAAATTACAGCCCTGGCTTGATCGCGCTCATCGCCGGATTATGACGGCCGAGCTCGATATGGAACGACTGCCTTTCGGAAGTAGCTAAGACCATCTATTCGGCGCTCTGTGATTGCTCTTCGCCGGCTGGATAAAGCTTGCGAACCTCCTGCCGACGCCGCAACCACCAAGCGTAAGATCGCGGCAGCAACGCGAGTGGATCCGCGCTGCCGAGTGCTTGGGCGGCATGAACCGGCCAATTTGTGCGCGCACCGGCTGATGACGACCAGCGATTCCGATTGATCGCGACCAGTCATTCCAATTGATGACGACCAGGCGTTCCGACGGATCGCGACCACCATTCCGGGCGATCGCGACCACCTGTGGACGGAGATGACGGGCGCCGTTGGGTGATCCGCGAATTTGCATGGCTTCGCTCCTTTCCATAGGGAGCGGGGAATGCCTGAACCGAGATTACCCATGCGCAAAGTGCGCGATGTGCTGAGGCTGTCGGCCGCCGGCATGTCCAAACGCAAGATCGCCAGCAGCCTCGGGATGAGTGCGACGGCCGCCCGGGACTGCATCTGGCGCGCACGTCGCGCCGGTCTTGCCTGGCCGCTGCTGCCGGCGGATCTGACGGACGAGGAACTGGAGTGCCGGCTCTATCCGCCGCCCACGGTGGCAGCGAAGGATCGTCGGCCACAGCCCGACTGGGCGGCGGTGCACCGCGAATTGCGCCGGCCAGGGGTGACGTTGCAGTTGCTGTGGGAAGAGCATCGCGCTGTCCATCCCAACGGCTACGGCTACAGCCGTTACTGCGAGCTCTATCGCGCCTGGGCGGTGCGGCTGTCGCCGACCATGCGGCAGAGCCACGTCGCCGGCGAGCGCATGTTCGTCGATTACGCCGGCACGACGCTCGAGGTGATCGATCCATCGACCGGCGAGGTGATGACGGCGCAGCTGTTCGTCGCCGCGCTCGGCGCGTCGAGCTACACCTATGCGGAGGCCACCTGGACGCAGGGCCTCTCCGACTGGATCGGCTCGCACACTCGCACATTTGCCTTCATCGGCGGGGCTCCGGCGATGGTGGTATCCGACAATCTACGATCGGGCATCACCAAGGCCTGCTTCTACGAGCCGGCAGTCAACCGCACCTATGCCGAGATGGCGATCCACTACAACACCGCCATTGTGCCGGCGCGGCCGTATCGGGCGCGGGACAAAGCCAAGGTCGAGGTCGCGGTTCAAATCGCGACCCGCTTCATTATCGCCAAGCTGCGCAACCGGCAGTTCTTCTCGCTCGCCGCATTGAACGCGGCTATCGCCGAGTTCGTGGCGCAGATCAATACCCGCGCATCGCGCCATCTCGGTGCAAGCCGTCGCGCTCTGTTCGAGGATTTGGAACGATCGGCCCTCAAGCCGTTGCCGGCCGAGCCGTACGTCTTCGCTGAGTGGAAGGAATGCCGGGTAGGGCTCGATTATCACGTCGAGATCGACAAGCACTACTACTCGGTGCCGCACCAGCTGTTGCGTGAGAAGATCTGGGCGCGCATCACGGCGCGCACGGTCGAGGTATTCCACAGCGGCGAGCGCGTTGCCGCCCATGTGCGTTCGTCATCAAATCGCAAGCATACAACGGTGCGCGAGCACATGCCGTCGAGCCATCGGCGATATGCCGACTGGACGCCGGAGCGCATCAGGCGGCAGGCCGGCGAGATCGGCCGCGACACCTCAGCACTCGTCGAGATTATCCTGCGGGAGCGCACGCACCCCGAGCAAGGCTTCCGCGCCTGCGTTGGCATCCTGCGGCTCGTCAAAACATACGGCCGCGAACGGCTCGAAGTCGCCTGCAGCCGCGCGCTCGAGATCGGCGCACGCTCCTACAGCTCCGTCAACTCGATCCTGAAGAACAACCTCGATCGCCAGCGGCCTGCAAAGCCCGCGGACGGGCCGGCGATAGCGCACGACAACATCCGCGGCCCCACCTACTTCCACTGAGGAGATGACGACTGATGCTGACACATCCCACCCTCGACCAGCTCAGAGCGCTCAAGCTCGACGGTATGGCACAGGCCTTTGTCGAACTCGAAGCACAAGAGGAGGTTAGCAACCTGACGCACGCCGAATGGTTGGCGCTGCTGCTCGATCGCGAGGTTGCCAACCGCAACACCCGGCGCTTCCAGACCCGATTGCGGGCGGCTCGGTTGCGACACAGCCAAGCCGCCATCGAGGACGTCGATTACCGCACGCCGCGGCGGCTCGACAAAGCACTGTTCCAGCAGTTGGCGACGTGTCGCTGGATCGCCGAGCACCGCGGGTTGCTCGTCACTGGCCCGTGCGGCGTGGGCAAGTCGTGGTTATCCTGCGCCCTGGCGCAGAAGGCTTGCCGCGACGGCTACACGGTTCACTACGCGCGCGTGCCGCGCCTGTTCACCGATCTCGATCTCGCCCACGGCGACGGCCGCTTCGCGCGGCTGTTCCGCATGCTAGTCAGGGTCGATCTCCTCGTCCTCGACGATTGGGGACCAGATCGCCTCTCCGCCAGCCAGCGGCGCGATCTGATGGAGATCGTCGAGGATCGTCATGGCCGCGGCTCCTTGCTGATCACCAGCCAACTCCCCCTTGCCACCTGGCATGAGGTCATTGGCGAGCCCACTCTCGGCGACGCCATCTTGGACCGCATCGTCCACAACGCCTACCGTCTCGAACTCGACGGGCCATCGATGCGCAAAATCAAAGCCGCCGAAGCAAGCGAGCCAACAGCATCGCCCGCGACAACCACCGCAGCCGATGCCAAGCCCCTCAAGGGAGCAAAGAAATGAAGCGCATCGCCAGCCCACCGGCCGCCCCCGTGGGTCAACAGGGACCTCCCGCGCGTGCCGCTGCGTCAGCCGTGAGGGCACTCCGCAGCGCGCGCGGGCCCCTCCTGTTGACTACGGGGACGGCCTCCGCCGCGCTTGACGCCGACCGCGAACACTGAGATCAGAAAATGCACCTGACGGCGCCTTCATCCTCCGCGCCACCGTGGTCGTCATCGATCGGAACAGGTGGTCGCCATCCGTCGGAACGGGTGGTCGTCATCGTCGGAATGCGCACCAATTTGGGTTCCACATCATCTCGCGGGCCAGCGCAATCAGATCGCAGCGGCCTTCCGCGAGATATCCTTCCGCTTGTTTCGGATCTGTGATCAACCCCACCGCCATGGTTGGGACACTCACTTCGCGACGTATGCGCTCCGCAAACGGCACGTGGTAGCCGGGAACGCGGGGCACCACGGAGATCGTCAGCGGTCCTTCGATGCCGCCAGACGAACAATCGATAACGTCAACCCCGCGCTGCTTAAGTTCGCTCGCGAGCACGATCGTATCCTCGAGATCCCAGGCGCCTCCTTTGCCGTCGACGCAGGACGCACGAAAGAACAACGGCCGGTCCTTTGGCCAGCTCTCGCGAACCGCTTCGATCAGCTCCAGCGCAAACCGCATTCGACCTTTCAGATCGCCGCCATAGGTATCCCGTCGCCTGTTTGTGATCGGCGACAGGAATTGCTGGATGATGTAGCCATGCGCGCCGTGCACTTCACAAATGTCAAAGCCGGCATCGACCGACCGGAAGCTGGCTTCGACATGGCTTGCGATAACCTGCTTGATATCATCCCGATCCATCTCGCGCGGGACAAGGGCTCCCGGCTTGAACGGTATTGGGCTTGGCGCAACACCGCGCCACGGAGGCTCACCGGCCTTAGCGTCGTCCTCGGTCAGCGGCGCGAAGCCATCCCACGGCGCCTTCGTCGCGACTTTGCGGCCGGCATGTCCCAACTGAATTGCGCTCAGAGTGCCTTGGCTACGCAGAAAGTCCGTTATGCGTCGCCAGGCTTTTGCTTGAGCATCCGTGTATATGCCGGGACAATGGTAAGTCTTACGTCCCCGTTCTTCGACCGTCGTCTCTTCCACGAACACAATGCCGGCACCGCCCATCGCGAATTTGCCGAGGTGAACCAAATGCCAGTCGGTCGGCGCACCGTCGATCGCGGCATATTGCGACATGGGCGAAACCACGATGCGATTTCGCGCTGTCAGCCCGCGTAAAGTGATCGGCGTAAGCAATAGCGGCTCGGCCCCGGCTGGGACCATGCCACCGAACTCCCGGTTGTTTGCACTCATCGGACTTGATCTGTCATCGGGTGACCTTGACCGATCACTTGACTTGCCGTCAATGGCTTCTAGCCGGTGGGCGACTTCGCAATCCTCGACGTGCCAACCTAATTGGTGATAGGTTGCTCATTCCTCTGCCCGACGTTACGGCGATCAATTGTCGCGGCATGTGAGTAAGTGGAATCATCCTCAGTTGCAGACTGCCGATACTCGGGCGGATGCTCAAGCTCGCGGAGCATCGTCATGACCCTCTCACGCCGCAGTTTCCTGCACGTAGCAGCGGGCGCGGCCACCGCTCCGATCGTTTCCAGGATCGCGACAGCTCAGGGTTATCCGTCGCGGCCAATTCGCTTCATCGTACCGTTTGCTTCTGGCGGCGTGAGCGACATCATTGCGCGCCTGATGGGTCGAAGGCTGTCCGAGCGGCTCGGCCAACAATTCCTCATCGAAGATCGGGGAGGCGCGGGGAGCAATCTCGGTACTGAGATCGTCGTGAATTCACCGCCGGATGGTTACAGGCTGCTTCTGGATGGTTCGGCGAACGCGGTTAACGCGACGCTCTACCCCAATCTTAGTTTCAATTACCTTCGCGATATTTCGCCCGTGGCCAGCATGTTCCGCGCACCACATATCATGGAGGTCAATCCATCCTTTCCCGCCAAGACGGTTCCCGAATTCATCGCTTATGCCAAGACCCATCCGGGGCAGCTCAATATGGCATCGGCCGGTATCGGAACGATCTCCCATATGGCGGGCGAACTGTTCAATATGATGACCGGAATTACCCTCACTCACGTGCCGTATCGTGGGGCAGCGCCTGCGCTGACCGACCTCCTCGCTGGGCAGGTCCAGGTCATGTTCGACAACGCGGCGTCGTCGACCGAGCACATCCGCGCCGGCCGGCTGCATGCACTCGCGGTGACGACGGCGAGGCGGATCGACGTACTGCCGGAGGTGCCGACCGTAGGCGAGTTCATTCGAGGGTACGAGGCGAGCAACGTAAATGGCATCGGAGTGCCGGCGAAGACGCCCGTCGAAATAATCGCCAAACTCAACACCCAGATCAACGCCGTCCTCGGCGATCCCGTGATCAAGGCTCGATTTGCGGACTTGGGGGGCGCCGCAATGATCGGCTCCTCCACGGATTACGGAACATTCCTCGCTGAGGAGACGGAGAAGTGGGCCAGGGTTGTGAAGGCCACGGGTCTCAAGCCCAACTGACCTTGAACTTGCGTGCCAGATAATTCACCGTTCCGGCTACGCCGACCTAACAACGTCGGTTGAAACGTGCCCGCTGGCCCGGCGCCGCGCTAGGAATTGATGGGGAGGCCGCTGCCACATCTCAGCTTGACCATGATCGCGGGGCGCGGGATGCGATCACCCTAAAGCGGTCTTGCGAGGCCTGCCGCGAAGTCTTTTTCGGCGCCTTTTTGGCCGCCGCCTTCGCCGATCGGGCAATGGCGAAGTCTTCGAGCTTCTTACCCGACTTGATCGCGGCACTGAGCCAGCGAGGTTTGAGCCCGCGCCCGGCCCAGGTCTCGGACGGGTTCTCCGGGTTCCGGTATTTTGGGGCGACGATGGTCCCGCGAAGCGAAAAGCCACCGCGGGGGCGCCCGAGGCGTCCATGTGCACCGGCATGGCCATCGCCGAGGCGGGAGAGCTGAGCGAGTTTTGCTTCAAGCTCGCGCCGCTCCTCGACCACTTTCGGGCTCAGCGCAGCCTCGACTTGGGCTTGCAGCTTCGAGAGCTTTTCGATGGACATCGACGTCAGGGTGCCTACAGCGGCCATGGTTTCAATCCCTCGAATTGTTAGTGCGGGGGAATGATGCGGTATTGTAGGAATTTAGAAATGTAAAGGGGTTTTGGCAGAACGACGAGCCGTTGTCCTGACTGCTTCAGCGGTGAAGCCGCGTGGCGGCGGAGGATGCTGTGGCCAGACCAACGGCCGCCGTCATATCCGGTAGGGCAAGTATTTCACACTGTGCGGGCGTAATATTCCTTTTTCAGGCGTTCAAGGTATTCGAACATCGCTGGGTCAAACTGAAGCTCTGTCGGCGTCTCCTTGTCCCAGTAGTTGTAGGCATCAATGCCGCGCACCAGTATCGCCGCCGGCCTTTTTCCTTCTGGCACAAATCGGATTTGCTTCGTGCTCGTCGGGATATAGTGGACCGAAAGTCCGATACGCCGATCGTCCGAATTGTTCGGCTCTGAATTGTGAACAATCGCCTCGTGATGAAGCGAAAACTCTCCGGGCCTAAGCTCCATGTTAACCGCTTTGCTCGCATCAACGTTTGCGGTCGTCTGGCCCCGAGGAAGCAAGTTGTTCGGATCCGGTTTGGTGTCGAACTCCGACTGAACAAGGTGCGAACCCGGAATGACCTTCACACAACCCGATGCGATATTGCTCGTCGAAATAGCGATCCAAGCGGTGCAGGTGTTGGCAGGTTCCATCCCGTAATAATAGCTGTCTTGATGCCAGGAGACATATCGCGGATCGTGTGCGTTTTTTTGGAAGAAGCTCGACCCCCAACACAAGATATTGGGGCCGATAACGTCTTCTACGGCGTCAAGGATACGGGGATGGCACACGAGATCAGTTAGAGACTTGAACGGCAGGTGGGCTTTGATCTTGAGAAACTTCTGCGCCTCATCGCCCATACGCGCCTCGAACTCTTCGATCTCACGGCGTATCTCCATAGCCTTTTCGGCGCTGACGGCCCGAAACGGGTGCACATAACCAAATCTGTGATATTGTTCGACTTGCTCGTCTGTCATTGCTTTCGGCATGCTCTCCTCCGTCACCCTCACCTTTAAGATTTGGCTTCTCACAGCCGGCTGTGCATTAACGGCCGTCGCCCTCTCACTCGTCACATTCCGTAAGCTCCGAAGCCTTCATCCGGTTGCTGCGTTCTTGAAAGTCGATTAAAACGTCCAAGCGCGAGCTCCATCAGGGAGATCGAATAAAACAACGCGATCCCCAAGGCGGTCAGCACGATGACACAGGCGAAAACTAGCGCTGTGTCGAAGTTTCCGGTTGCCGAGAGCATAAGATAACCCAGTCCGGTTCTGCTCCCGACGAACTCTCCGACAACGGCTCCAACGACCGCGAAGGCGATCGCGACTCTGAATCCGGCCAGCATATGCGGGACGGCTGTCGGAAAGCGAACTTTTGTGAAGATTTGCCAGGGCGACGCGCGCATGGAGCGCATCAGCTTGATCGTGTCCCGATTGACGGCTCGCAGTCCGCTCGCGGTGTTCACGACGACAGGGAAGAAAGCGATTAGCAGCGCAACGATGATCTTCGGAGCAGCCCCATAGCCTAGGAGCACGAGCAACAGGGGTGCAAGGGCTACCTTCGGAACGGCTTGAGACGCTACCAAAATCGGATTCAGAATCCGATCGAGCAACCTTGATGAAACGATCAACATGGCAATCGGAATGCCGATGGCGACGCTCAGCCCGAAACCAATTAAGGTCTCCGCCAGCGTTACCTGTCCATGCACAAAAAGCGCTTGGCGATTTTGAACGATCGACGCCCAGACCTCATGCGGAGGCGGCATCAAGAACGACGGGATCTTGAAAAACTCAATCGACAGGTCCCAAAGGATCACCAACGCGACAGGCGTGATGATCAACGCGACCCAAGCCAATGGATCGCCGGCCAAGCGTTTAAATCTCATCGCCTTGCCATCTCCCGCAACACGCCCATGCTCTCGAACATTTGGCGGATCTGCCGCGTATAAACGGCGAACGCGCGGTCTTCCTTCATCTCGAAATGCCGCTCGCGCCCTAGATCGATCGAAACTATCGATTGAATGCGGCCGGGACGCGGTGACATCACCGCGACACGATTTGCTAGAAACACCGCCTCGCTGATGGAATGCGTAACGAAAATGATGGTCTTGCGGGCTTCACGCGACAGCAAGTGGAAATCCATGGCCATCTGGTCGCGCGTCATCGCGTCCAACGCACCAAATGGTTCGTCCATAATGAGCAGTTCGGGATCATGCACAAGAGCTCTGCAGATTGCTGCGCGCTGATTCATTCCGCCGGAAAGTTGATCTGGATAGCTGCTGGCAAAATCGGCCAGGCCCACCCGTTCGAGCAGCGAGAGAGCACGCTCCTTATGCTCGCGTCGGCCCATGCGTCGAACCTCGATTTGAAGGAGTACGTTCTCCAGGATGGTGCGCCACGGCAGGAGGAGATGTTGCTGGAAAACGATACCCAGGTCGTCCACCGGACCGGTAACGTGTCGGCTCAGCACCTCGATGCGACCCGTCGTCGGCGGCAGCAGACCCGCTATCATATTGAGCAGCGTGCTTTTTCCGCAGCCGCTTGGCCCAACAATCGCGACAAACTCTCCGACACCGATGTCGAGTGTCACCTCACCTAGCGCCTGCACGCTGTCACGCGTGCCGAACGTTTTGGAAACGCGCTCTATCGCGACCGCCTTTTCGAGCGGCTCATCTCGCGGAGCCTCGGACAGCGACACGACAGCCATGCCTGTTCTCGCTTTATGTCTGATACGGCAAGTTACTTTGCCTCTCAGATGTCTGTTGAGCTAGTCGATGAATCTGTTGGTGTAATAATCGGAAGGGTTCTTAGGCTTCAGGCCCGAATAGTTCTTGAGGACTTCGAGCATCGCCGTCCAGTCCTCTTCCGCTGTCCATCCTATGGGCTTTCCGGCAGTTGCGGACGTGTGCATTTGCTGGTCGATCATGACTTTTAGACCCTCCCGCAGCAGATTTGGGTCAGACTCCGGAAATTGCTTGATAGCTGCTTGGACCGCGGCTTGCGGATCCTTGATGGCGGCCTCCCATCCCTGAGCCGACGCGTGCACAAAGCGACGAATAAGATCGGGATCAGCCTCGATCACCGCATTACTGGTGATTAAAGACGTCCCGTAAGTGTTGATCCCAAACTGCGAGAATGGCGCAAAGCCCATATCCGGCATGCGCAGACGGATTCTGACGATGTCGCCCGTCGCGTATCCGCCCAGAAATGCGCCAGGTGTCTGGATGAAAAGCGGGACCTTAGCGTTCGGATCGGTCAACCGGAGTTCAACGTCTTCTATCTTGAACCCGGCTGTGGCGAAGACCGCCGGAAAAACGCTCAGCTCCGCTGAACCCGGACTGCTGATGATGACCTTACCCTTGATGCTGGCGACTTTGCCGTCCCAATTCGAACTCTTGTGATATGCAAATCCCTGGACGCCCGTCTGTGCATAAACCGAAACAGCTCTCACCGGGACGCTTCTGTTGGTGATGCCGACTACCATTGTCGTAGCGTCTGCCAACCCGAACGTATCGCGCCCTGCTGCAACGGTTTGAACAGTTGTCGAAGACCCCTGTCCCTCGCCAATCTCGACATCAAGTCCAGCCTGTCGGTAAAGCCCGAGGTCTCTGGCTAAAACAAAAGGGCCAACATACCCGTTCACTTTATAATCAGTTCGAAGACTCACTTTCTTGAGAGGTTGCCCGTTCGCAACCTGAATTGCCGCCCCGGCCATCATCAGCGTCGATGCCGCCAAGAAAATCAGCGTCCGAAGCGACCGAGTGGGCGCGGGAAGTGTCCCAGCGTGTGGAAATTTTGAGCAAGCCCGCAGACAAATCCTGAACGTTTTTGTGCCAGACCTCATCATTGAAGCTCCTCAACGAATTCGTGGGCAGAAGCACATTGCCTTGACAGAGTTTATCGAGCACGCGCCATCATCATGAGCGTCGGCAAACAATGCTCCAGCCGAAGCGCGAAGAGCTCGGCATCGAGCCTCCCCTTGAGCGCTTCGAGAAAGCGGAGCGCGACATCCTTCGGAGAAAACTCGACTTGCGGCATCATGCTCACCATCTTTCACGCTCACCGCCATTTCGTGGCGTCGCAAGCCACCGACCAAACCGAACGCGTGGGCCTACGGGCCCTCGCTTTCATGAATCGAACCTGCTCGCGGCTTCCATCCCCGACGAACTATACGGCATCCATCACCGGGGGAGGAGTTTGTCCGCAAATCGCCGGCGGCAGCCTGTTCCGTGCCGCTGCCTCGGCGATTGTGATGCGATGAGAAATCGCAAAACCCTCGGCCATGACGACCAGACCGCCTCTGGGTTGGAGCGCGAGATTGCCAATGGCCTTGTCAATCCCGGCGTCGTCGTAAACCGGCGTTGGCGTCACTGTTACCGCGTACGATGGCGCGACGCGTTCGATCTCGGCCACCACGGTTGCTAACGATGGCGTCCGGTTGCTGGGGTACTGCGGCGATGACCGACGGCGTCGGCCAGCGGGAGTTTCACTCTGCAACCAAACGCGCGATTCTGCCTCAGGCTATTAATGCAGAGCTGGGCACCGCGAGGAGCGCGCTTAAATCAGAAAAGATGCGAGTCATAGTAACTGCGATGGCGGCGACCGCTCGATGGAGGCGAGCACCTCGGAGCGCAGGCGATGGCGTCCAAAAAAGCGGTAACATCTCAATAACTAATTGATATTGCAGTATTATTTGATACAATCATCTCATCAATCAATTGAGATTGCGTGATGGATGGTTGGGTAGCCAGGGCATTGGATTCAGCGACAAATTACATCCGCGAAAACGCCGTCGTTGGACAAGGTGCTCTTCGCTGCAATCGATGGATCGCCTCAAGCGCCCTGCAGAAAGCCATCCGTCGTGGTGAAATCACGACCGCCATCCGAGCCGCGCTGGCGCTGCACAGGGAAGATCGTCCAGGCGCCTGGCGCCGTTTGATCGCGATAGCGTTCGAGGATGTTGGCGCCGCCGACATCGATGCAGTCGTCGAGACCGTTGCCATAGCCACTTCACCGGAGTGGCGGGCGAAGCACGGCGAAGAACGGGTTCTCGCGTCCGTAGCATCTCACCTTGCAGAGGCGCCGAAGGACCGTAGCGCCGACTATCTGATGTGGGCCGCGGCCGAGCACCGATGTCTCGCCGATGCTCGCGACCTTTTTGTCCGGGCGAGTATTCAGGAACGTTTGAGCATACTGCTCGATGGTTCGGCCCCACTGGGGCGCCGTGCGGTTGCGGCGTGGTTCGCGTCGGGGATTGATTACCCGTACCAGCGCCGCATGGGTGCGGGGGACCTGCTAGCCCTTGCCGAGGCCTATCGCCAGCTCGGCGCGACGGATCAGTTGGCCTCCGCCACGGTGGTCGCCGCGAAACGAACGCGAGAGCCCTACACGGTCCTGCTTCCGCTCACTTGGTTGGAAGTGCAGGGCAGCGAGCGGATCGAAGTCCGTGATGAGCCCGTCCCTGCATCGGCGATGGTTGCCGGCGTGCCGCTCTACGCTTTGGATGAGCATACCCGCCTCGGCAAACGCGCCATCAATACGCTGGCCCGGGAAAATGCCGCGATCCGAGCGTGCCTGCAGCAATTCGTGTCCAAGCGCCGGTGGATCGCCGCGGCCCAGCACGCGGCGTTCTATGCCGAGGGGTCAGCAGTTGCCCGTCGTCTCGCCTGATCGCGGTGGAGCCTGACCTGACGTTGGACGAGGTCGTCTGCGCGATGCGCGAGCACAAAATTCCAGGCAGTCGCACGGCGGTGTGGCGGTTTTTTCAGCGACACAAGATCACCGTCAAAAAAAAGCCTGCGCGCGGCAGAGCAGGAGCGCGCGGACGTGGCGCGGGCACGCCGACGCTGGATGCGCGAACAGGGGCTGTTCGATCCGGCCCGGCTGGTATTCATCGATGAGACTTCGGCCAATACCCAGATGGTGCGGCTGCACGGCCGTTGCGCCCGCGGCGAGCGACTGGTGGACCATGTGCCGCAAGGCCATTGGAAGACAATCACCTTCGTTGCCGCTCTGCGCCAGCATGGAATGACGGCGTCGCACACAATCGATGGCGCAATGACCGGAAAGAGATTCTTGGCCTATGTCGAACGCTGTCTCGCACCGACCCTCAAGCAGAACGAGATTGTGATGATCGACAATCTTCCGGCGCACAAGGCCGCCGGTGTCCGCGAGGCAATCGAAGCGCGCGGTGCGACGCTGCGCTATCTGCCCAAATATTCCCCATCTCAATCCGATCGAGATGCCTTTCAGCAAGTTGAAGGCCTATCTGCGCAAGGCCGCTGAGCGGACAATTCCTCGCCTGCGCCGCCGGATTCGCACGTTCGCCCGGCGCCTCACCGCCCGTGAAGCCGCTAATTATTTCAGGCATGCAGGCTACGCGTGAAATCGACCGGAATCTGCTCTAAGTGGAGTCGAGCTGTTGTCGTCCGTGAGCGCGGCTCGCCTGTCACCCATCTCGCAGACCATGCTATGGCTCCCTTAGATCGCAAGGAGGGGCAAATGCTCATGACAGCGGCAGTCACAATGGCCGTCGGCCGGTTGCTAAGCGTAGCAGCGCTATTGACAGCCGCAGCCGCTGCGCGCGCCGAGACCGTGGAAGAGCTCTACGAAAAGGCGAGGGCCGAGAGGTCGCTGGTGTTCTATGTCGGCGGACCAACCGCACCGTATGAGGCGCGCATCAAAGAGTTCGAGGAGAAATTCCCGAGCATCCAGATCTCGGTATCGGGCGGCTTCAGTAACGTGCTCAATCAGCGTATCGAACAGCAGTTGGCCGCTGGCAAACTGGAGGTCGATCTCGCATTTTTCCAGACCGTGCAGGACTTCGTAAATTGGAAGAAGCGGAACGTGCTGCTCGCGTTCAGGCCGGACGGCTTTGATCAGATCATTCCCAACCTCCGTGACCCAGACGGCACCTACATGGCGTTCGCCGCCGTCGCAATCGCCTACGCTTACAATACCAACCTCGTTCGCGCCGAGCATGTGCCAAAGTCGGCGTTGGATTTCCTCCAGCCCGCGCTCCAGGGCAAGCTCATCAGCGTCTATCCGCACGACGACGATGCGGCGCTCTATCTGTTCCACGGGATCGTGCTGAAATACGGCTGGGACTGGATGGACCGCTACATGGCCAACAAGCCGCAGTTCATCCAGGGCCATCTCCCGGTGGCGAGCGCCATCGCCGAGGGCAAAATGGCCGCCACGCTCGACGCGACGATCACCACGGCCGGTGGCCTCAAGCGCCAGGGTAAGCCGATCGAGATTGCTTTCTCGGCCGAAGACGAGACGCCAGTGTTCACGGTCACCGGCGGTATCTTCAGGGACGCGCCGCATCCGAACGCTGCCAAGCTCTTCTCAACCTGGTACTTGGCGAAGGAACAGCAGTCGCGGCTCGGGACCTTCTCGCCGCGGCTTGACGTTCCGCCACCGCCAGGTTTCAAGCCGTTGACCTCGTACAAGATTGCCAACGCGTTCCGCGAGTTCATCACTGACGACAAGCTGATCGCAGACCTGCGCAACCAATTCGAGGCATACACCGGCCCGGCGGTGAACAAGGGCGGAGTGAGGTAGGTCACGGTCAGTGCTGCTACGAGCGCGAAATCGCCGACAGGCTGTTTCGCGGAGCCCGAGAAAGAGCTGGGCATTCATGTTCAGCAAAGAAGCTGCCGAGCGGTTGGGATCAGTCGCGGTTCTCATATGCTGCAACACCCAGCCGCTGGTGCAAAGCTAACCCTCAAAATGGACGCGAAAAAATGTCTTGAGCAGGCGTATCCGAGCCATATCGTTGTCCTTGTCGAGCGGTCGACGACACGATGCTGCGCCGCTTTGACCGATCTGCTCGGCGGCCAAGTGCTGATTTCCTTCGCCGGTATTGCCGGATCGATTGAGTATGTGAGGAGCGGGAAGCTCCGTGCGCTTGCCGTTACGACCACGACGCGCTCGGAGGCGCTATCGGACGTCGCGACCGTAAGTGAATTCTTGCCCGGTTTCGAGGCTGGCAATTGGCTCGGAGTAGGCGCGCCGAGAGACACACCCACCGGGATTATCGACGGACTCAACAAGGAGATCACGGCGGGGCGTCGCCGATCCCAAAATCAAGGCGCGCTTTGCCGATCTGGGCGGCACCCCGCTGGCGCTCACACCGGTTGAGTTCACCAAATTCCTCGCCGCCGAAACTGAGAAGTGGGCCAAGGTCATCCGAGCCGCCAACATCAAGGCGGAGTGAGGCTTGGCGACAGCTTGGGGTGACCGTTTGTGCCACACTCAATCGCCCTGGCGGCAACATCACTGGAATCACCTTCCTGGGTGCAGCGCTCCGGTGATCGGATTTCTAAGTAGCCAGTCGCCTTCCGCCGTCGCCGCGATCGCGATAGACTAATTTTAGTGCGGCCCTGAAAGCGTGGCAGGGAGTGTCACATGTGGCTTTTGATTATTGTTACGCTTGTTACCGGAACCGATGGTGGCGCGAGTTCTTCGGTGACCACCTTGCGATTCAATACGCAGGGTAACTGCACTGCGGCTGCGAAAGCGGTTGCACAAGTTGGAACCGTCGGTAAAGGCACCTACGCGATTAAAGCGAACTGCGTCCAACCGTGAATTTGGACTGCTCTAGGCGCGGATTTGGTCAAACGCCTTCGGCCTCACGCAGCTTCTCGCGCAGCTTGGCGATTTTGGCGATGTCGGGTTGAACGACGTAGTGTCTCCGTGAGCCGCCTGCGAGATTGCCGAACCCTCGATTCCTGGAAGCGGCGTTCGGCGCGCACAGCCGCCGAGCCAACGGATTTTGGGGGAGAACGGCGATGCAAGGGGTATTGAAGCTGTTGTGTATCATTGCGCTGACACTGACGGTGTCCAGCACGTTTGCGGCGGAACTCACACGTGCTGAGGTGGAGTTGACGCTGAAGGCCGCACTCCCCGGCCAGGGGGCGCGCTTCGGCGGCCAGTCCCTCGCCGGCTTGGACCTTCACGGTCTGGACTTCACCGATGCCGATCTATCGGCTGCCGATCTATCGGACGCAGACCTGAGGGGTGCCAAACTCGTCGGCGCAAAGCTTGTCGGCGCCAAGCTGCCGCGGGCCAGGCTGAACCTGGCGTGGATCATGCGCGCCGACTTTTCCCATGCCGATCTCTCAGGCGCCATTCTGGAGACTCTCGTTGTCTCGGCCGGCCTGGAGACCCTTCCGGAAGAAGCAGCCAGCTTTGTCGGCGCCAATCTCTCCGGCGCCAAGGTAACGGCGCGCTTCAGCCTCGACGACATGCGCGGAGCGGACCTTTCCCATTTGCATGCATCGGCTGACATGCGCAATCAATCAATGGGCCTGATCCGTACCGACTTCTCGCGCGCGAACTTGACCGGTGCCGACTTTACGGGCGCAGCCTTGGGGCATGTCAACTTCGAGTTCGCCAAGCTCCAGCGCGCGAATTTCTTGGGAGCCGATCTCACTGATGCGGATTTTGCTGGCGCCGATTTGACCGACGCGAATTTGACTGACGCCAAGACTACGAGAACAAACTTTGCCGGGGCCGCGCTCTCGGGACTAAGAGGGTTGTTGCAGCCCTGACGTGATCCGTGCAGACGTTCGAGATGGGCCGTCTTCACCCGTAGTGCCGCTTGCCACCGGCGGCAGCTTATCCTCCGATAGCCTCCGTGACGGCGCCGCCCTCCCTGACGGAGTCCGGCACAAAAACCCGCCATGCCAGCACCTGTCAGGGGAACGAAATTTGGTATAGCTTTGTATAAACGAGTTGCCACCGAAAGCCACCGAGTTCCCTCAACACGGGCAATGTTGGTGCCGTCGGCGGAAACCATTCAATTTGAAAATCGTTCGTATCGCCGGTGCTTGCAGTGCCGGTAGCTTCTTTCGCTGGATGGAGCCTTGCCATGAGATCAATTCGTGTTGCCATTATTCTGGCACTGCTGGCCACGGGAACGCATTCGGCCCTCCCGCAATCGAACTATCCAGACCGCAATATTCGGCTGCTGTTTGGATTTGCTCCCGGCGTCGACACCGTGGTCCGGCTTTTGGCCGACAGGTTGGGCGACGCTATGGGGACTGCCATCATCGTCGAGAATATAACCGGCGCCACTGGCAACATCGCTGCCGATCATGTCGCGAAGGCCACTCCTGATGGCTATACCATCGGCGTAATGCCGGCCGCCAACATCGTGGTCAATGGCAGCCTGTACAAGAATCTACCTTATGATCCGTTGAAGGATCTGGTGCCGGTGACGCAGGTCTATAGCTACACCGATGTGCTGGTGGTCAACAACGACGTGCCGGCGAAAAATGTCGCGGACCTTGTGGCCTTGGCGCGCGCAAATCCCGGCCGACTGACGTTCGGGCATTCGGGCGTCGGCACTTCGCTGCATCTTGCCGGCGAACTGTTCAACGTGATGGCGCACGTCGACGTGCAGCAGGTGCCTTTCCGAGGCTCCTCGCTTATCGTTACGGACCTGATGGGTGGTCGGATTACGATGTGCTTCATCCCCCCGACGACGAGTTTATCCTTGATACGGGAAGGAAAGGTTCGCGCCCTCGCAGTGACATCTCCGAAGCGCCTACCGTTCCTCCCTGACGTTCCAACCATGGAGGAGTCCGGGTTCCCCGGCTTCGACGTTACGACATGGTGGGGCATGTTCGTGCCCGCCGGGACGCCAGCAGGCGCGATCGATAAGCTGAGCCGCGAGACGAGGAAGATCATGACGTCGCCCGATGTGGGCGAAAAGCTTCAGGCTATCGGAACCCTGCCGCTCAGCAGTACGCCGGCAGAATTCGCGAAAGTGATCAAGAAAGAGACGCCCTATTGGGCGCACCTGATCGAAGAAGCTGGTATCAAGCAGATCGAGTGAAATGCTCCATTGCAGAGAACCAGCAAACAAGGCGCTATGCTAAATGGTTCAGCGCCAAGTGTATTCGGGAAGCGCCAGTCTATGGATGATGTCCCTGCCAACGACAAGATGCGCAAGTCCTGGAATTGCCATGGCACCGATGACGAGGTTTCGGACGAACAAACCCAGCGACGTCCTTGGCGCAAACGCACTGCTGAAATTTCTGGCGCCTCTTTGCTTGGTTACGATGTAAGGCCGCAGAAGTTTCTCGTATCGCCGGAATGCTTCGTCGTGGGAACCGCCCGAGCGGGCCAACTCGCCGGCAAGGACGTAAGCGGCGGTCATGGCCAGGGCGGAGCCCTGGCCCGCCATCAACGAAGCGGCCGATTCTTCCGAAATCAGAGTCCCGAAAAAAACGGAGACGATCGCCCGATATGATCACCTGCGCTCGCGGGTTCGTCATAGCGCTACTCGTAGGATTAGCGCCATCACCTGCGATGCTCGCCCCCGTCAAACAAGGCGGTCTTCAACGTGGGGATACGTCGAATCTCGATGCGCGGATCGAGCTTGATGGCGGCAATCGCCGCGCAAGGCGTTGATGCAGAGGGCTCGGTGATCTTGACTGGCACGAAGCTGGGCTCGCCCGCGCTATCCGCAAGCACTGCCGTAAGCAACTGCCGACGCCACGTAAACAGCTGACCAGGCGCAATCCCGTGTGCGCGTGCTACTTGCGGGACCGTCCGATTCTTCTGCGAAGTCTCCGCGACGATCCTCAGCTTCTCTTCACGGCTCCAGCGCCGCCGCCGTTCAACGCGGGTAATCACTTCGACCAGCCATCGTGCTAAACCTAGCTAATGTCGCATTATGCACAGCACCTCGCGCACCTCCCACTCGCAATGCAAGGCAGCCGTCAGAAGGCGCTTACCGTCTTCTCATGGCGCCGCTTTTTTTATTTCACCTGCAATCCTCGACTTTCAGCTCGCAATCTGTGGCGTCAAGGGCAAGCTCATCGCGAATAAGTGGTTGACAGCGCCGTTCCCTTCGGCGAGGCGAGGACAGCGCCGGTACAACAGGGGCCTCGGGCGCTCGGTATGATCTTTCTCACGCTACAGGCTCGGAGTGCCAGCGGACGCCTCGCCAGAAGCTTCGTACACGATCACTTCACGACCAGCACCGGGCATTGGGCGAGCTGCATGATGCGATCCGCACGGCTGCCCAACATTCGTTCATAAAACGCTGAATGGCCTCTCGCCCCAATAACAAGTAGATCGACCTCGAGCTCGGCGGCAAGCGCTACGATGGCGCGCACCGGGTGCCCTGTGAGAATGTGAGTGTGAAGCGTGACATCGTGCTCCTGCGCCAGCGTAAGAGCACGCTGATTCACGCTACGGAAAAACGGTGTCGCATTTCCGGTCGCTGCCCGAACCTCCTGGACGAGTTCCGTGATCTCGTCGACTGAAACCATATGCAGCTCGGAATTATTCTGCCGCGCAATACCAAGCGCCAACAGGAGCGCCTGAAATGCGTGGTCCGAACCGTCATTGGCATGCAGAATTTTGCTAAACATCAGGTGCTCTCCCGGGAATGATGATCATTCGCGCCAAATTTCCTGAAGCAGTATCAATTCCGAATCATACCGGCTTCCGGGTATTATGAATGGAAGCCGATCTCGACAAAAGCGATTAAGCGGCCTTAAGAATGGCCTTCACCTCGGGCCAGCTTTGTGAGCCGTTAACTTTCAGCTCTCGGGCCAGGTCTGGCGGACAGTAATCGAGAAAACACGGTTTGAACGTCGCCCGTTCCTTGATGCGCTGAAACCACGAAGTCACATGAGGAAGCGACCCCGTCCACATCTCTGACATCCCCAGCATGTCGAGACGATTCACGTAGGGCGCAAGCGAAATGTCCGCGAGACTGAACACATCGCCGATCAGCCATTCGTGCTGCTGCAGCGCATCGTCCATTTTGCTCAGATACTCGTGGTACATGCGAAACTTCGATGCCACTCCGGGAGCTTCCAAGCCCATTTGGACAATAGCACGCTTGCTCTCCACCCAATTGGGGTCGCCTGCCACCCTCGTCTCCGCGCCAATCGCCGGACCGGCCATGTACTGATTGAACTTCTCTGGAGGCAGGCACCTTATGATGTGGCGGTGACACGATGCGTAAGTGATGTACTTGCACGCTGGATGAATGTGTTCGTCAACGGCTTTAGTCCACAGCCTCATCCGGGCGCGATCCAAAGCGGACTTTGGCTTGACCGGTCGCTCTGAAAAGTGATCGTCGAGGTATTCGCAAATTATCGTCGATTCGATTAAGACCTCGCCATCATGGATCAGAGTAGGCACGACCGCATTGGGATTGAGCTTTAGGTATTCAGGCTGGAAATGCTCACCCGCCAAGATGTCGAGGTAGTGCCCGGTCCAAGCCAAGCCCTTTTCCATAAGGACAAATCGGACTTTCGCAGAGCAAACAGACGAACCATGGTGGTAGAGTTCGATCACCTTTCGATCGCCTCTAAATCGGTATAGCTCGAAGCGCCGCCGTGGCCACCGGCAAGACGCGACGGCCTTAGCCCGAGTTGCTTCAAGGTCTCGTAGAAATACACAGCAGCAGGGGTTCTTCTTGTGTCGCGTACCGGCGAATACAAATCCGTTACCCAGACGATGTCATTGCTCACGATTTGGCCGATAAGCATGCCTTCGACATGAGGATTGACGACATTGTACAGGCGGATTTCGCGGCCGTCGTCCCGCAAAGTCATCTGATCTTTGACTTCTATTATAGTCGCAGACTTCGGATTTTCTGCAATTCATCAGGGTTCACGAGATGGGGCGCCTTGAAAACCCCCTCGAAAAATGTTTTGTCGGGACTTGGCACAATGACCGTTGCGCCTTCGGCGACGTAGGTTCGTGCTCCGCCTGCGTGGTCGGTATGATGGTGCGTAAGCACAAGATATTTGACCGGTTTGCCGGGGTATTTCGCCTTGGCGGTATCGATCGTAAAACGTGATTGCCACTCATTGATCGGCGCGTCGAAGACAACAAGATAATCCTTCAATGCAACGATGAGACCGTTGTGCGAGCCGCCAATGACGTGTTGAACATCGGGCGACAGCTCGACTAATCTCAGACCGCCGCCCGGCATGAAGTTGATCGCATCGCTGTCCGGGAAGCGATTGAAGTTGAGACGGCGCAAGACCCATTGATACGGCACGGCACCGGTTGCCGGGGGCTTCGCCGACGCCTTGATTACGGTGGGGATGCTAAAGGTCTCGTCAGAGATTGGGGGGTTCGCAACGACTTCTACATACGACGTCTTCGCAATCCTGATGTTATCCAGCGTGTAGGTGAGGGAGCGGGCGACCTGAACGCGGCCGAGTGGCCGCCAATCGGAGAGGATCAGGTCGTAGTTCGAGTCGCCGAGGATGGCATCATCGTCGAGGGTCCGGATCGCCGCCGGCAAATGGGTCGTGCGATCGAAGAGGATCGTGAACGTCGTTCCACCGTCGGCGAACGCAACCGCCGGCAATGATACGGCTGGGAAGACTCCACCGAAGCCGCCCTGAAATGCCCCGCCGCCGAGCAACTGGTCCGGCAATGCGCTCAATCTCTGCGGTGCGTTGATCGCCTTGAGAAGCAGGATTGGCGAACTGCGCTCCAGCTCGCGCAGATGCGCGGCAACGCGAATTCCTGACATGGCCTGCTTGCCTTTCGGCGGGAGGTCGGATTGGGTGATGACCAGATCGCTGCCGGCAACATCTGCATATCCAAGTCCCGGCGTGACGATCTCGCTGTAAATGTCGTTGGTGACGGCGGGGAACTGGATCGCGCGGTCCCAATCCGTGCGCGCCATCCCCTTCTCCAGATCCCAAGCCACAGCGAAGGTCGAGCGGTCTGTGAACACCGGAGGACCACCTGCTACATACGACTCCTCCGGTTCCCAGTGTCTGACTTCCCCCTTGATGGCTATCCGTTTGAGACTGCGCAAAGCATCGACACCTCCCATCGCTTCCACCGCATGTTTGACGAGATCCAGCGGCTGCAAAACTTGGGCGCCGGCAGGTCGCACGAGGGCGGGGCCAAGCAGCAGCGCGATGACGAGGGCGCGCCTCGGGATTAGTCCTTGATTTGGCTTCGCGACATGGTTCAGCCTCATCATTGATCTGTCCTCCACTGTCATTTCGCGGTCGTTTTCCTCACCGCTTATTCGGTCACCCACAGCACAGGAACGAAAAAGCGTCCGCCGACGGTCTTGAGCGCGTTGTTGTCGCTCCCCAATGCCACAACCCGGAGCGCTTGCACGAACTGTCCGGCCAACGTCTCGCGCCAGAACCATGCATCGACCTGCCGACTTGCCGGCGCGCCTCCGTCCGATTGCACCGCTTCGGAATAGTACGCCTTGAGATCGTCGATGGTAAATCGTAGCGCCAGTGCCGGCGCAAAATGACGCGGCGGCGGACGGGCAAGGAGCTTGGCTTCGAGAAATGCTGCCAGAAACTGCGGCCAAGCCTCTGGGTTGAGTTCGGAAATTCCAACTCCAACTGTTGTTCGGCCAAAGCGCTGGCGCGCCAGGGCCCAATGAGGAGCGACTTGCGTTATCTCCGCCGAGAGCGCGACCAGCCAATTTGCAGCCTTCGACGGGGTGCTGAGCCGGGAAAGCGAGAATGGCGGCTGCCAGGCCGGAACATCGCACCATCCGGGCGGATCGTCGGGGAAGTCCTCAAGGATCACCGGTCCGTCCGTGCGCTCGAAAAGCCGCAATGCCTGGAGGATAACGCGGCGTTGAAAAGTTTTGTCGCCCGGCTTGCCCAATGGCCGGCCGAGCTGAAACGGTGTCCACAGGCCGCGCGGCGGCGGCACCTTTTCTATGTGCAAACGCATGGCACCGATGACCGCCGTCGGTCCGACCAAGAACGCCAATGGCCGTTTCAGCAAGACCGACAAGATACTAGGCTACACGGTGATGGAGAAGCGCGCTGGATGGGGCACCGTCTATCCGGAGAACGTGCGCAACGGCGACTGGGAATACCAGGCCTTCCGTTGCCGACAAGACCCCGAACCCCAACGCTAATCTATCGGCCTGCTTCAATTGCCATAAACCACAGGCCGGCCAGGATTTCGTCTTCACACACGACAGTCTCAAAGTCGCGACACGTTGAGCAAGCCTTTGGCGCGCGGCGGCTATCTTAGATTAGTAGGGCGGAATTGCCCGAAGTTAGGCGGTTGGTTGACAATTAGCCGGGATCGCTCCGAGGCGGAGCTCGCCAAGCGTCTTGCCGGTGCACGTTCACGGGCTAAGCACTCGACGGCTTGAAAGCTTTCGCTCTCGCTCTGCTCTTCAGCAGACCAGCCCTGGACCATCTTGCCAGTGTTGGGACAGCGAAAGACAAAAGAGGTCAGCATAGAATCAAGAATGACCGAAACAGCCGGTTCCGCCTTGCGCTAGGTCAGCCGACGCTTCACGATCTGCTCGCGCAACCGAAAGACGACGGCGAGGATTAGGTCGCATCTTCACGCGTCAGGAGCTGCGCCAGCTTTCTAATAGCCGGTGCTGCGAACAGGACGATCGGCAACATCAAGAACCAAGAAAGCAGCGACGACTGCAGCCAATGCTTTAAGAAGAAGCCCTCTGCGAGGAAAGGAAAACTTGCAATTGCCGCTGCAACTGCAGAAGTCAGGCCTGACTGAATGACGCCAAAGATAAAATGAGCGTAGCGGCGCGGAATCCCCAGCATGCGAAAACCTACTTAGAGCGGCGCGTGGAGTGCTCGCGGCGCCAATGTCCGACGGCCGGTTCTTACTCCGCGGTGCGCCCGACGGACTAGTATCCCCCTCGGCCGCCGACGCAGCAGTCGACGGTGCCTCGACCTGAAACCGAATGGCATCTTGCAGCTATGATCTGCGTCAAGGCCGATGGAGCACGACATGCGATCGAGCGCGACCATCGTCGGTCCGGGAGGCGGGCCATGAGCTTGAGCTGTTGGGCGAAGGCAACTCTGGCGGCAGCTGTGCTCGCGTGCGCGATGCCGCCCGTCGTCGCCGGCCAGGACATGATGCGATTCCTCGACCTCAAGTCGGACGATTTCACCAAAGCCGACATGACGCGAACCGAGGTCGAGGCGGCGCTTGCCGCAGCCGGTCCGACGACAGCCCTCGATCTCTCCGGCAAGCGCCTCAATGGCCTCGATCTGTCGGGGCTCGACGTCAGGCGCACCAAGCTCCAGGCGGCGCGCCTCAATCGGGCGAACTTTGCCGGCGCCAATCTCGACGGTGTCACGCTGGATCAGGCCTGGGCGCTGGATGCCGATTTCACCGGCGCCAGTCTTCGAGGCGCGAGCCTGTTTGCCACCCAGCTCATGGGCGCGAAGCTCGATGGCGCCGATCTGTCCGGCGCCCGCATTGCCGGCGACCTGTCGCGGGCAAGCTTGCGACAAGCGCGCCTCGATGGGGCCGATCTCTCCGCCGACATGCGCAACCAGTCCATGGGGCTGATGCGGGGCGTTTTGCGATCAGCCAAGCTGGACGGTGCGAGCTTTGAGAATGCCAATCTGTCTCACGCGGTCCTCGAGTTTGCCTCGCTGCGCGATGCGAACCTCAGGGGCGCCAAGCTCAACGGCAGCGAGCTCGGCGGCGCCGATTTTCTGGGTGCTGATGTCGCTAACGCCGACTTTGATAGTGCAGATGTGACCTCGACGCGGCTCATCGGCCTGCGTGGGCGCGACCAGGCGCGCAACCTCGACCGGGTCAAGAATCTTGACCGCGCGTTCCAGGACTAGCTGCGTCGGGCCGCCGACGCATGCATGACCGTCTGCGAGCCATCGTGGACACGGCGGTCACGAGCACATCAGCACATCGATCGTCCGCCTATGGAATTCGGCCTGACGAACGCGTCGGGAGTATCGGTGCTGTAGCTTATCAGGCACCGGCTGCGACAATCTCCCGGAACGGATACATCGTGGGCAGAGCGCGCATATGGAACAGCGGCCGCTTTCTTTGCCTGCCTGGCTCGGCGCCGATTAGCCAGCGGCTTTTCGCAATTACACTACTGAGCGTGACGTTGGCCCTTAGCCGCAGCATGTCGACTAGCAGCCGCCCGTTGCCGGCTGCCTGGCTAATCATCCCGCAGCTTGTCGTGTATGCTGATCTTCAACACTGTCCGACGAAACTACGAACGAAAGGATGAACCATGAGCTCCCGACGCGATGTACTGACGGCGCTTGGCATTGCGAGCGCGGCGGCATTGGCGGTGAAATCGACGTCCGCCCAGTCTGGTCCGACCGGAGCTGCGACCAGTTCTTCAACCGCAACAAGTGCATTCTGGCCAAATGGGGCGCGGATTGCCGTCTCCGCCTCGCTGATGCTGGAGGCCGGCGGCCAGAACCTCCATCGTTCGGACGCTCTATTCGGCCCGATGCCGGAGGGATACCTCGACCTGCCGACCAACACCTGGTTCGAGTACGGCGCAGTCGAAGGCATCCCGCGCCTGCTTGACCTATTCGACAAGCACGGTGTCAAGGCGACATCGTTCATGGTCGGAACCGCGGTCGAAAAGCACCCCGATGTCGCGCGCGAGATCGTGCGGCGCGGTCATGAAGCCGCTGCCCACGGCAGAACCTGGGAGAGCACATTTGCACTGTCGAGAACCGACGAGAAGAAGAACATCTCCGACGGCGCCGAAATCGTCGAAAGAGTTACCGGCTTCCATCCGGTCGGATGGAATGCCAATGCACTGCGAAACAGTCCCAACACGCTCGAAATCCTTCAGGAACTCGGATTTCTTTACCACATCGACGACGTCAGCCGCGACGAGCCGTTCATCAATGTGCTGCCTAAGGGATCTCTCGTAACCGTCCCCTATTCTGTCAACCTGAACGACTTCCAAAATGCGTTCCCCGGGAGATATTCGCCGCCGTCCTACGAGCAGGTGCTGAAGGATCAGTTCGATCAGCTTTACGAGGAGGGAGAAAAGCGGCGGCGGCTGATGCTGATATGCACCCATGATCGCATGTGCGGCATGCCTGCCGCCGTGAGAATGCTCGACCGCGTTTTGCAGTATATGCGC
Source organism: uncultured Alphaproteobacteria bacterium (assembly GCA_963787675.1). GTDB lineage: Bacteria > Pseudomonadota > Alphaproteobacteria > Rhizobiales > Xanthobacteraceae > JAJPKK01. The sequence goes on from CAWBDV010000007.1 coordinate 1,296,372, forward strand.
CAGCGAGAAGGCGTGTGGTTTGCGCGCAAAGATGAAATCGCTCGCTGGGCGATCGCCCATCCCGAACACACGCCGGTCGTAAAACGAGGTCCCGTTGCAGAGACAGGCCTTCCCGGTCCCGCCTGACCCCGACAACGCGTTGCGAAACCGATCCGAATGGTTCCTACAGACGCACCGCGCTACCCCTCCGCGCCACCTCGATCCACGGCGGTCCACTGTGGAGCCGCGCGCCCTCGTACCGTTCGCAGTGCCGCACTCAGTACTCGTCAGGTAGCATGATTGTGATAATGCGCCGCGTGACGGCCGGGTCTGACGGATCCGGCGAGTGATATGTCAGGTCAGTATCGTAATAATCGATCTTGAAAAAGATCGTGTGGCCGTCCGCGTCGAACGACCCAAAGTCATGTTCTGCGTGCAGGTCATTCGCGTGGCAAAAGTCGTCGTACACGGCGATCGTCTTGACGATACGCGCGACGGCCTCTTCGCCCAAGGCGGCAACTCCTGGCGTGATAACGGCCATGCCAGTTGCCAGGTTGTGGCGCAAGGCATCGTTCAAAGCGCGGATGCGGTCAGTCTTGGTGTTGGTGGTCATGACAATGGTCCTTTGTCGCGCGTGCAGTCATGCAGCGCGTCGTTCATCTGGTTTGGATTTGGGTTGGGTGGCCGGCAGTTGTTGGTCACGCCGGCGAGGCACGGCCTGGACGCCTGCTGGGCGCCGTGCCAAACAAGCTCGGGCCGCCTGCTGGCCCAGCCCGAGCTTGCCGATTTAGTGCTACTTCGTCGTCGGATTTAGCAGGGCGATGGCCGCCACGTGACGCGTGAACGCCTTGTATTTCGGGTAGTCACGACGACGACGGCCTCCCAACCAGCCTTTCGTCGGCAGGTTCGTCTTGAGCAATGACGACGGATCACGCCATCGCGTTTGAACGTCGTATCGCCATTCCAAGCTTCTTCGCCGTCGTAGCTTTCATCGCTATCGTGGTGCGGTTCGCGACGGAAGTGTAGCCAGCCAATGTAGACTCCAGGCCGCGCGGGTTGCGGTGGCGATCTTCACTCTCCATCAGCCGCGATGATTCTGACAGCCTTGCCCGCGGCCCTGGAGGTGAATGAGGGCATTGTCCAGGTCGCTGTTCGCGAGACTGCCGATGCACTCGATCAAATGAACCGAAAAGCAGTCGCCGAGCGCGAATCAGCTTGGCGGGCAGCATTCAAGCCCCATGCCTACTTGCGCGGCAGCCAGGAGCGGCCCTCCTCAATTACGATGTGTGGAATCACAGGGCCGGAGCGGTGGCTGAAAATTCCGCTCGACTATTCGAAGCCACCGGTGACCTTTGTTTGTCCGAAAAACGCCAACATTTCATTTTTTTGGCCGGACAACCGGTTTTATTATCAACTACACCACCGATCATGCGGTCCGTTTCGATCTCGAAGGCAACCCAGTGGAGGTTCTTTCGAGAGCCTATCGCCTAGCAGATCGAGTTGCATATCGGCCGTCGAAGGATATCGGCCGACACCTTCGGACGGATCATCGGCGTCAGCCCAGGGTAGCGAAGTTTTCCCAACTTCGATTGACGGCGCCCCTCGCGCCGGAACGCCATGCTTCTTCGGCAGCTTCGACTCGGCATGTGGTAGACACGAAACGCGAATAGAGGTGCGTCGGTTACTTGGATTGCGAATCCAATTTCGGCAGCTTGTAGCCGTTCGCCTTGAACCGCTCGCCAAAAGCATTGAGTTTGCGGTAGCCGAAAATAGAATCTACATGGCATCCCCCACAAGGCACCCCGGTCTGCTGGGCAAAGACATTGTTGGCTTGAACCTGACGCGAAAATGCTCCCGCGAGCATAAGAATCGCGGCAATCAAGACGATCCCTGCAAGCGCGAGAGATGGTTTCATGAGTGTTGGCCCTCGCAGTTCAGTTCCGGCAGGATGTTGCAGATTCAACAACATTCCCGTTGGGCAAAAGGGATTAGCATCGGAATCGCTGGTGCGAAGCCAAAACCTGCTGCTTGCACGAAAGAAATGATGGCAGAGTTCTTCTGAGCGCCCAGCATCATCCAAGCAGCAGCGCGAAGCCACTAGTTTGATTTACAACTTTCCGGGATCGCTCACAACTCTTCATTGTCTTCTCGCTCAAGATCAGATGAACGCCATGGATCACCACGCTATAGTGCTTTTCTCGAAGCTAATCCAACCTCTTGCAGGTACTCGTGGAAGTCCTCGTAATTTGAGGCGAGGGTTTCTGCGGTTTCTTCTAAATCGGCAAGACTGTAGGCGATCTTATCACCCTCGCGTTCGATGAAGCCTGCGCCATGTAAAGGCTTGATGCTCGGAGGAAGGCGTAGAATCCAGTCTGGCTGAACCCAGTTTGAAGATGGCCCCGCAATCCAAGTTGAGTGCGCGATATCGTCTCGCAACGGCGTCAACGTATGCGGTACCATGAGGTAATGATTGATTCGATCGTACCGGTCGACTGGAACTGTTCGGTGCCGGAGCAGCTCGAACAGGGCTAATCGTTTGCCCGTAAAGTCTAGGCCGCGAGTCAAGAGCATCACCGACCCAGAATCAGAACCCGCAACGACCGCCATGATCTCTTGCATGAGCAATTCATAGCGGGCGAACCATTGAATGATCTTTCCGAACAGCAGCAAATGTTGATCCGAAAGGCAACCCAGGTTGGTGATAGTCATCTGCACGCCTCCGAGAGCAAGGACGGCCCACCGCGCATCTTCAGCAAACAAGCATCGCACATCGGTCAAGACTGGTTATTGAGAGGTAGTCGCAGAAGCCGGCGCAACGATCAGATGACAAATTCCGAACTCGACCTGCATGGAGTCAGGTTTGTAGGTTTGCAATGCGATATTCCAGGAGCCTGGATCGATGCCTACGCTGATGTCGTCAACATAGCCGGTTACGGCATTCGGCGAAACCGTAACGTGACCCATTGGCTGGGGCACATCGTTCTGCTCCACCACGAGCGTCGATGCATCATCGTCAAACACGATGGTGATCGAGCGATTTTCAGACTGCTGAACGGAATTCGCTCCCGCCTGCACTTCCAGATTTGTCAACTGGCAATCAAGTTTTTGGGGTCCAGAAATGGCTTGATTGGCCACCAGCAACGGAGGGACGGCAGCGAGCACGCCAATCACCAGCGATCGTAAACACATAGAAGGCATGAGCTTTCCTTGATCGGCGGTATGCCGAGCTGATCCAGGCAACGTCGGCAGCTAGAATCTAAATACTCTTGTCCGGAGCCCATCACTTTGAGCAAAGTCAAAACCGAAGGTTGGTCCGGCTAAGCGAAAAGCTCGCCGGTCATCGTGCCCATGATCTGCATCAATAAATCTCTGGCTTGGCGCAGATAAGAAGCGGAGCGCTTCAACCATTTTTGGGCGCCTTTCTTTTGGGCCACATGTTGGTTGCGGCCAAATAGGACGCCTAGACGATGTCAGAACCGACGCATGTGCCGCTTTGGCTCAAACTGGCTTATTCTGCATTCATGGCGATCTTGATTCCTGTTTATTGGTATAACTACGGACCAACTAATTTTCTATATTTTTGCGACATGGCATTGATCCTTACGCTTGTTGGCATCTGGGTCGAAAGCCCTTTGCTCGTATCAATGTGCACAATTGGGATTGTTGTACCTCAAGTGCTATGGGTGATTGATTTTCTGAGCCATCTCGCTGGTGAGCCGCTCACTGGCGTAACCGACTACATGTTTCGGACCCATTACCCGCTCTTCTTGCGCGGATTATCGCTGTTCCATGGCTGGATGCCATTTTTGTTGGTATTTCTGGTCTGGAGACTGGGCTATGATCGACGCGCATTTCCAATCTGGACCGCACTCGTATGGTCGCTGGTCTTGATCTGCTTCTTCTTCATGCCGCCGCCACAGCCGAATCCGGGCATGACGCCAGTCAATATCAATGGCGTATGGGGGCTTAGCGATAATGCGCCACAGACCTGGGTTTCGCAGCGCGTTTGGTTAGCCGGCTTAATCGTTGGCTTACCAGCCTTGCTTTTCGCGCCGGTTCACTTCCTTCTAGCCTGGACCATGCCGAACGCACGACACCGACCGCCGCAAGCCAGAGCCGCCTCGCCTTGTTAAAGAGCCACCACAGACTCAGGTCTATGAACATTCTTCTCTTCACGGGCTCCCCTGGCGATACAAATATCGCGTACGCTTCATTGCCAAACAGGCCCAGCACAATCGGTCGTATCCGCCAGTCGAAAGTTTCCTTGAGTCGCCCAGATGCCCGCATTTCCAAAATTGCTCAGGCTGAGGCTCAGGCCGGCCCCTGTCACTGACCAAACTCGCTTGCAACTGCGCCCAATGGGTCGCTGTCTTCAATGATAAGGGTACATCGGCAGCGAAAGCGATGGGCACATGGCCCAGTTATCGTGGATGGTACGCTTGTCGTGAGCGAAAGAGAGAGCCGCCCGATTATCGCGAGCGGCTCCGAATCGACTCGAAAATGAGAGTCGGATGAGATTCAGACGATCATGCGCGGTTGAACGAATTGTAGACTACCCGAATGAAGTTGATGGCAGCTTGGTCGTTCGCCGCCCATTTGGCGTCCAGGTCCTTGAGCGGTCTTGCGGCCACCACGTCGTTCTCGGACTGGCCTGCAAGGTATAGCTTGCGGATGCGTTCCTGCGTAGTGACCAGCATGTCATGAAAGGCCACGAGTTGCTCCTTCGTGGCAAGCGGGCCGTGGCCGGGCACGATCTTCGAATTGGTGTCTGTACGCGCGAGGAAGGCCTCCGTTGCGCGGATCACCCCCTCGATTCCACCGCCGTTGGCGAAGTCGATATTGGGATATCGGCCATTGGTGAATATATCTCCTGTCGAGAGCACATCGGCGTCAGGGAAAAAGACCCAGCTGTCGCCGTCGGTGTGAGCGTTGTTGGCGTGCGTCAGGATCGCGGTCCGACCACCGACTTTCACCTCCTTAGTGCCGCCGATGTAGGTTTCCGTCGGCAGCGCATCGGCCGGTGCAGGCGGCGTTTTGCTGCCGGTGAGGCCGTTCGTGGTGCCGGCGGCGAGACGGACCCTGATGTTGTCCTCGGCCACGATGGTGGCGCCGTCCTTGTGGAAGGGAACATTTCCACCAGTATGATCGCCGTGGAAGTGGGTGTTGACGAGGTACTTGATGGGCAGCGGCGAAAGTTTGTCGATGGCGGCCTTGATCTTGTCGTGGAGCGGCGCGAATTGGCCGTCCACCATGATGATGCCATCGGAACCTACCGCCACGGTGATGTTTCCGCCTTGCCCCTCAAGCATGTAGGTCTTGTTCCCCAAGTCGGTCGTCTTGATCTCGACCTTAGAAAAATCCGGCTGTTGCGAGATTGCAGGGCTCGTAGAGAGCATGGTCGCGCCAGCAAGCGCGGCGACCGCGATGCGTATCATGATCGTTCTCCTTACTTTTGATGAGAAGCCGCTAGCGAGCCGCCAGCGACGGCTGGCTCTCCATTGCGCGTCAGATTTTATCAGTGCGCATGACCGGCCTCAACGCGCCGATTGGCCTTCCTTGCGACGCTCGCGAGTACCCGGCCAATGTCGGCCGCGCCGCCCTAAGCCCGTCCTCATTGATGACTGATGCACAGTCGGAGCCAGGTCCGGGTCAAGAGCGCCGCCTCGCCGGCATCGTGATCATTTCCGCCTGGACCCCAAACTCCCCAGGAAGAAAGCGCGGTTCCGGGTCGCGATCAACCGCCATCATGGTTCTGCCGAAGACCCCAAGATATGATGGCAATCTGATCCGCTAGGGAAACCGGGGCCATGTGCCTTCGCGACCACCTGGCTAAATGCGTGACCCAAAATGCTTCATAGTCGCTTGCCGATTCAGAGGCTCATCGAATCCCGTTTGAAGGACCTCGGAATTCGCCAAAGCGAATTGGCTCGCCGCTGCGGCTTTAAGAATCTCGACAAGGGGATGAGACGGCTTGAAGCGTTGTGCCGGGGCGATATCGACTCCCCATCCGCCGCGATGATTTTGACCGCCTTGCCCATGGCCCTGGAGGTGGGGGAGGCTACCGTCCACGTTGCTGTCCACGAGACTGCCAAAGCAGTCGACAAGATGGACCGAATGGCCGCCGCCGACCGCGAAGCCGCGTGGCGAGCATCATTCAAGCCCCATGGCTATTTGTGCGGAAGCCAGGAACGGCCCTCCTCCATAACAATGTGCGGCGTAACCGGTGGCCCGGGGCGTTGGCTGAAGATTCCCCTCGACAGTTCCCAGCCACCGGTCACCTTTGCCCCGCAATGCTTGGCGGTGGTCAGAAAGACGCCAACAATTACTTTTTTCGGTCAGACGACGGGTTTCATCGTCAACTACAGCCCCGACCACGGGGTCCGTTTCGACCTTGAAGGGAACCCAGTGGAGGTTCTTTCGAGAGCATATTCCCCGGCGCAAATCGAATTACAGATCGGGCGCCGACGGATATCGGCCGATAGCATCGGCAAGATCATGGGTCTGAGCCGACAGGAACCCGATCCGATCTCGACGGGATGACACCGCTATGATTCGGGCACCCTTCCGTCTTTGAAACAGGCGCCGCGAATGGATCGACCAGCTTGTGGAGGGGCTGCGCCCGGCCCATCCAGGGTTCCGGCCGGATGCAGCGCACCCAGTCGGCGAAGCTCGGGATGAAGCCGAGATCCTCGATCACATGCTGTTCGCCGATCAGGCGCACAGGCACGACGCGGCCCGTCGAGACGGTAATGGTCGCGCCGAAAAACCGCTCCAGCATGAAGATCCCCTCGGCATGGTGCCGGAGTTATCAGGGCGCGTATAGAGGCTGAACCGGGCAATTGGTGGAATATAAAAGACATAGTAGATGTTTATATTTCCCAATATGTGCAAGCAAAAACCAAGAGATCAGAAACTCAAATTCTTGCCCCCCTTGGCTTGACTCGCAGTACATTCCTTTCTGAACAAAGAAATATGAAAGATCAACTGGTGTTGGATTTGTCCAAAGAATTGATAAATTTTGATCTGCCGTCAATCTCATGTATTATTGCCGGAGTTGATACCACTGGATCGCACATATACACAATAAGAGACGATAAATATACCTGTGCAGACAGTGTTGGATTCGCGGCGATAGGAATAGGCGCGAGACATGCCCTGTCGCAGCTTATGTTATCCGGTCAATCATGGGTATCTTCGCTATCAGATACTGCACTGGCAGTATATAATGCAAAAAAGAGAGCAGAAGTCGCGCCTCGGGTTGGGAAAGCTACAGATTTGGTAACAGTCGGACCACTTTTAGGGAGTTTTGCTACAGTGCGCGACGATCTTGTAAGTAAACTGGATCAGGAATATCGATCGATGACTGTAGTTGAGGCAAAAGCACTTGCAAAAGCCAAAAAGGGGATAGAGCGCTATGTTGACGAACTTGAAGAAGGAGCCGCCAGAGCGGGAGCCCCTGGCGCAACGCAGGAAATCCCTAAGGGAAATGGTGGAAGCTCGCCCGCTGACGGGGGTAAGAGCTGATAAGCTTCTGAAAGATAAGATAAAAATAGGCGACGATGAAATTGAAAATGGTGCTTGACATGATATAGATAGTGGCAGTGCGTGGGAGCCCTGCCCGGCGTCGCGGCCCTGGACAACCAGCTTGAGAGAGGTCACCGACGCCAAATGCTGATCCGTAGCAAACCGTAGCATGCATCATTGAATAATTGCGCCCGATTGCGCTTGAATTAATGCAACGCGAAGTCAGCGCACTAATCTTTTTCGGGCGGAACTCCATAGAATAGTTAGATAATTTCAAGTTCTGGGAATGACACCCCGATCGTCGGGGCCGCATCTTCATGGCAAACATCGAATAATAGGCCACCGTGCGCTCGAATTGATGCAACACGAAGTAAGCGCCTTGATACTTTCGAGGAGCCAAGTTCTTGCAAAGTAACGCTATTATTAGATGTCGTGCCACTCATTCGCAGATCGTCGATTTCTTCCTCGTCGATCGCTCCTGCATTTCAACTACTTGGCTGCATGCGGCACCTGCCGCGTTGAGCGCCCCGGCAAGCGCAGACAGCAATGCGGCCAATTGCCCCGGCGGTCTTCCCATCAGTTTCCATGCGTGAGGGAGAGCCTCGTCGAAGATCAGGTTTATCAAGATCAGCGTGTCACGCGCCCCTTTCCTCAGAAGGTCTTCGTCCGTCAACAATGCGAATTTCTTCTTGGCATCGCTATCCAGGAGGTCTTGCGTCCTCATCATCGGATCGTTCGTAACCACTGGCATTGCCGTCTCGAGCGCCATTCGTACCGCCTCGAGCGGATGCTGCATCGGTTCTGTCGCTTTCCATCCTTGGCGGCGCCACCTCGCAATCGTTGTGAAATGGACGCACCGACCGCTCTGGGTTAGCTGGGTGGCGACACGGCGAGCGGAAGGGTTCTTCAGGCGATTCCAAAGGGCCCGCGCCAGCGCCGGGGTTGCAGTCGGAAGCCGTTGGTTAGTATCGGTCATGGCGATGCTACGGATTGTACAGTTCGGTCGTTTCCCTAACATTAGTATTTTGAGTGTTTCCATTTCGCGAAGCTTCGACGATAGCTGACGGCGGTCTCTAGCGATCGCTACCGCGACGTACGGCTAACCGGAACGTGCATTTATCTAACTGTTGCATGCGCTTAAGCGCGCTTTGTGGTGGCTTGATAAGTTCGTGCCGATTTCTGTGATTTATCGCCCAAAACTGGGTGTCCTATACCGTCGTGATCGTGCCGATAAACATAAGACCGACGCTAATCTCCCGTTGTATACTCTTTATCCAGCATACCGAAATGTTGCGACTTCATTTCTCTAACCGTTGCAGAGGGTTATGCCTAGAAAAAGATTAGTGCGCTGATTTCGCGTCGCACTATTTCGCGCGCAATCGGACGCCCTATACAGAATTCCAACGCGCAGCTTGAGTTCCAGCCGTACCCAGACGCGCATATCACCGAAAGCCAATGGACGGCCTATTTCGATAAGGTGAAGCTGGTCCGCGGCGCTGCGGCGATGAAGACCTTTCCGCACCTGCACCTCGTGGTCTTCAACTCGGATCGCCCCGGCGGCATCCTGTACGCCTTCACCCAACCGGGCCATGCGGCCCATCCGGCGTGGATTGCCCGACGGCTAGTCCAGACGGGGCAGAACCTGAGCATGGATCAAGTTGGGTATTTTGCAGGGCAGGAAGCGCCGTTCGCCGCATTGTTTCAGCAATATCAAGAGTTGAGCAACAAGGCCATCGAGGCGATGCGTCAGGGCAAGCCGCGCTAAAAAGGCGGCCGGCGAGAAGTTGAAATTCAGGTCACGGATTTTGGACGATTGGGTGGGGTCCGGTGGCTCTATTGGGCCGTGGAGGAGGCGTTGGTTCGGTGCAATCCTACTAGCGCCTTTCTTCTATCGGGGTCGCTGTCGGTTCTCCTGCCAGCCGGCTAGCGAGCAATAGCCACCCGTCGGCCGCCGCAATAAGGCGCCGACGATGCCGGCCGTCCCGCTCCGCCTCGGAAAGTTTCTGTTCGGCAATCGCCCGGCACTCGTCAGACGTGAACAGCATGCTCCTCCCCCTCACCCTACGAAGGTATTTTATGGCGTTTGGCCAGGAGCGAGTCTGATCAAAAGTGCACACCCACGTCACGGTTAGGGGGAAGTGGAGGTCGCTTGGGTTGATGAGGCGTCGTCGGACGGGTTGATTGAGGGGGCCGCAGCTGGTTCGATGATGACGGTTCTTGTTGATGTTGCGGTGAAGCCGCCGCACCGATATGACTAAAGTTCCAACGGCGTCCGACTGACGGGAGCAAAAAATATGAAAACCGTCCTCACCGCCACCGGCCTTTTTGCAATTCTTCTGCTGTCGGCTTGCGATTGGAGCAGTGTTGGCTTCAACGGCAAATGCAAGGAATACTGCGTGAGCATGAAGGTTACAGAGAACGAAAGCCAGGCGGACATCGACTCGGCTATGAAGCAGAAGTGCGAAGCTATGGGGCGGCATGGCACGCCGCAGGTGTTGGAGAAGAGCAAGACTGAAATCGGGTTCACCTGTCCAGCGTAGTTGCGCTGGCTGATCGGCGCGGACGGCTTTGGATATCCGGGTGGCGGCGTGCCTGCGCACCCTTAAATAGATTGACGGGGACCGTATCCTTGATGTCACAGACGAGACGATGCGCCGAGTGTGCTGATTATGAAAAGATGGGACACAACTATTGTCGCATGTGTGGCTTCCATCTTAGGAAAGGTCAGGTCCAACATGTGCGATTGGCGGCGGCCTATAACACCAGAGAGAAATTTTGCGGATACTGCGGTGCTCCGAAGAATGAATGCAGGTGCTGAAGTTTAGACATAGTGAACCGTCTGCTCCTTAATCGCAACACCAACGAGCCCAAGGATCAAGTGCACGCGGCCATTTGTGCTGATGGCCGCTATTGCGAGGTGGAGGTTGCGGCGGTGGAGGTTGCTTGAGATGTTGAGGCGGCGTCGGTTGGGACGATGGAGGGGGCTTCGATGATGACGGTTCGAGTGGAGGTTGCGGTGAGGCCGGATTGGTCGGTGGCGACGTATGAGATGGTGTCGGTGGCGGCTCTGCTTGAGAGCGCGCTGATTAGGGCGCGTGTGAGAGGGCCGAGATACCCGGTCGTTGGCAACTCGTGAGCCGCCTGGAAGCGTACAAGGGCATCGTACGTTTTTATGCCGAAGTAGGTAGTCTCGCGGCCCGCAGAACCCGGCCCGGTGGTTGCTACGGTGAAGCTGTGGGAGTTGAGAAACTGCTGGAGGGCTTGGATATCGGTTCCTATGTCGTGGAGTTGCCGATTAAGCTGAAGGAGCAAGCCGGCCTCAGCACTTGCAGCCGGCAAATTCAGGGCGGCTGTTTCGGGCTTAATCTGTGACGTTTGCGTTCCGGTGGCGAAAACTGGCGTATTCACATAACCGAAGGATAAAGGACCGGAGATAGGGCCTCCTCCGCCGCCAGCAGAGACGCTGGCAGTTGCTGAAGGCGCAGCCGTCACCGAGAGTGTCGTCGTCGCTCCGGAATTCGGGTCCGTGATGGTGAGCGTACCGACGGTCGAACCGGCAGCGATGGTGACTGTGGCGTGCGTCGCGTCGGTGACGGATTGCGAGGTGATGCTGGCTCCTGATCCGCCGGATAGGGTGAATGTCGGCGAGCCCGGTGTCCCGGCCGTCCAGCTCGTGTTCGTTCCAGTGATCGAAATAGTATTGCCTGTCGAGTTCTGGACGATTGATGTGGGGGAGGCGACCATGGAAACGACATTGGCGGAATAGGTCGTAGAGGACGCGTCGGTCCAGTTCTGACCATTGGTGAAGGTGAGCGTCTTCGTTCCGGTCGAAGCAGGAGTGTATGTGAAGGTGAATGCGGTAGTGCTTGCGGTTGGGGTAACAGTAACTGAGCTTGAAGATGCGGTACCGACGGAGGGAGTGAGCGTGCCGCCATTGCCGCCGTCGCCGATGGTAATAGTTTGATCTCCTGTGAACGTGGCGCCGGAGGCTATTGTAACGGTGAAGTTGGTTGAAGTTGCGGTCCCGCTGCCTGATGATGGGCCAGAAACAGTGTAGCCCGTCGCTGCGGCGAAGGGGATTTCGCGGTTTGCCATAAGAGCATAACCGGTAGCATTGGGGTGTAAGCCGTCAACTTCATCAGTTGTAGTATTAATCCAGTTGTCGGTATTTATGAGCTTTACATTCGTATCCCCGGTATTGTTCATGTAGGTAGTGACGGCCGTCTGGATAGCGGTGTTGTAAGTTAGTCTTGTGCTAGTAGAGTAAGATGTTGTCGGAAACAGTTCCTCAATATAAATGGGCGCTCCGCTTCCAACCGCAGTGCGTATGTTACTAACCATTGTATAGTAGTCACCGATGAATGTATTCGGCGTTCCCACTGAGCCAAGGGTGACACCGTTAATGGCATCGTTCGTTCCTAAGCGAACCCACACTCGGTACGGATGAGGCGAACCCGCGAGTAAACTCGTGTTGTCGCGTCCCCAAGTGCTGACCTCTTGGCCACCATAGGCAACACGATAATCAGTGTGACCAATGTTGCGCGACACGATTGATGCATCCACTTCGCGGCCGTTATTATCTCCTAACCCGGCGCCTGCGGTTATAGAATCACCGTAGAACGTCTCGATGGGGAGAGCACTCGTAGGCGGGGATTGCAAACCACTCCCACCGGCTAGCATCAAACTATAAATATATGCATTCGCGCCGCCGGGCTCGCCCCCAGGGGTAGTCCAGGTTCCGGAAGAAACTATCTCGTATGTATGCACCGCCGCATCGAGGCCAGTACCCAGGTGGTAGAGTCTAAAAAACCCATCCTGTGTACCGGTCACGACCGTTCCGAGGTATGTGCCATCCTGGTAAAGGGAGAGTGGACCACTGTCATCGTTTGCATACACCCACACATCCGCAGCGGAAGCTTTGAAAGATACTCCGCCGTCCATGTATGTCCAATGCACGGTATTTGCATGTCCCGTTGCGGGATAATTCGTGGCAGCATAGTCATCGATAAGAACCTTTCCGGCATTGACCGCGGAGCTGGCGACGGTGAGCGGGCCAAATCCGGTCGGCGTTGCCGTTGCTGGGCTCGATCCTTTGAGCTGAACAGTTGTCGTTCTGTCATAGTAATTAATACCAGTCGACAGGTTTTGGACAACGATGGTGTGTGGCGCGTCTGTGAGGCCGGAAAAAAGCGGAACCCACACATAGGCGTTTCCCGATGCTATATTGTTCGTATTTATAGTCGTAGTGCTATTTCCATCAATAGAAATTTGCAAGTCAGTAGTCTCGCCTGATAATAGTAAAACCTGAGCGTCTGTACCCGTAAGGGTTGTTTCGAAGAAATCCCCGGCTCCTGAATCGCTAATCCAATTCCGGCCACCGAAGGTCCCCGTGGAGGTGGCGGCGATGAAATAGAAATTCGGATTATTGTAGGGGTACGACGTAGCCGTCTGCGTGCTGTTGTTGGTAACTGCCACGCTCGTTTGGCCCGTGGGTGTGTTGCCCGAGCCATCGGTGAGGTTGCTTGACGCCGACAGGTCGACGGTCGGGCTCGCTCCAGAAAGAACAAAACCGTCAATCGGTACGGTGACGGTTGAGCCCGAAGCGGTTGAGGTGGCAAGATAGAATTGAGTGGTACTGTCGTTGTGCAGGGTAACGCCGGTGATGCCGGAGCTAGGAGAGAGACTACCGGTTACGCCGCTGATCGTGAGCGTTAATGTTGTGCCGGCTGCGTTGATTGAAGCCGCGGAAATCGTGAGGGACGCGGAAGCATGCGCGGGCTGCGCAATGGAGAAGCTGCCTAGTAGGAGAGCCAAAACAAAAATGCTTGGTGCGAACCGGGCTTGCCACGAATGCGTCATAGGTGCGGTTATCGTACCATAGAACGTATGGTTACGGGCAAGGTGGCGAGAAGGGGAGCCGCCCCAAGGCGGCTTTTTTGAATTACGATACCGGCTGATTCGGTAGCGACATTGGTGAATGGAGAACATAGATGGCCAAGACGACGAAACTGCGACCGTGGACGAAGGACGACGTGCGGACCCTCAAGACGCTCGCGCGCGAGAAAACGAAGACGACGGTGATCGCACGCAAGCTGAAGCGGACCGTGGGAGCAACGTACCAGAAGGCAAAGGGGCTTGGCGTAAGACTTGGCGGAGGTCGGAAGAAGAAAGTGGCGTGAGAGGGAGCTGTCCTGAGAATTGTTCTATTGGGACAGTCAGTGGATTGCCGTCGGGACGCCGATCGGAGACCGGTGTCGCCGTCAATTGACGCATTGCGAAAGGTTCATTTGCTCTTGATGTTTTGTGCCTCGCACAAGCAAGGTTTGCCTATCGGGAACTATGGAATATTCGGATCGGGAGCCCGCGGATCAATCCGGCTTGATGCCCGCGAACTTCACCACCTTGCCCCACTTGGCGGTGTCCGTGGCGATGGGCTTTCCGAAAACGGCGGGGGAGCCCACAAGCACCGTAGCCCCCAGGTCGGTAACGCGGGCAGATTCTCATGGACGCTGATCGTTCGCTCGACCGTGTCTTCTTCCCGGATAGCGGTGTCATCTCCTCACTGAATCGGTAATGTACATTACTGACAACGCATCCCAACTGAAGCACAATCGGCAGTCCCAGCAGGGCTGATGGCGGGGTCCTTTGGCAAGATCGTATCTTGCTGCCGAGGCTGGGGGTCTCCGACGTGACGGGTATGCACGCTTTATCAAATTGGCCCCGCAATCGGCTTTTACTCGCCCTGCCATCCCGCGATCTGAAGCAACTCATGCCGGAGCTTGAACACATTCGCTGCGAACGCGGGCAGATTCTCATGGACGCTGATCGTTCGCTCGACCATGTCTTCTTCCCCGACAGCGGTGTCGTCTCGGCGGTGGCGGTTTATTCGGATGGCGGTGTCATTGAGATGGCAACGACCGGGAGGGAGGGTTTCACGAGTGTGATAGCCGTCTTCGGTGCCAAGAGTTCCTCCTCCCGGCTTCTCGTCCAAATTCCCGGAAGCGCAGCCAAGATGCCGCGCGCGGCGTTCACGCGGGCCATGGGGTCGATGCCGTCCTTCCGAAATCTCATGTACGCTTACGTCTATGCGTTTCTCGAACAGGTACAGGTGTCGGTGGCGTGCAACGGTGCACACAGCCTCAAGGAGCGGCTGGCGCGCTGGCTGCTCATGATGCGTGACCGCAGTGACGAGGACGCACTGCCAATTACTCAGGATCTCCTCGCCGAAATGCTGGGTGTCCAGAGGCCAACCATCACGAATGCTGCCCGGGAGTTGGAACGTGCCGGTTTGATTGCGCGCGGCCGCCGGCAAGTCACGATACTCGATCGGCAGGGCCTCACGAAGGCATCTTGTGAATGTTATCAGTTGGTCCGGGCGCGCATGGCTCTTCACCTTCCCAAAACATACACATAAAAAAAGTGGGCTCCCCACCAACTCGGTAATGTACATTACCGACAGCGCATCCCAACCGGGGCACAACTGCCACAACGCAAACCCCGGGAGGTCATATGCGTAGATCCGTTGGATGTCAGAAGATGAATCACATGAGCGGGCCAGACCATCATTTTGACTGCGACTGAAACACAATCAATGAAGCGATTTTACTTTCACATCGCAAACGGTTCCCGCCTCATCAAGGATGAGGATGGCATCGAACTCCCATCAAAGCAAAGCGCCCATGTGCACGCTGTCCGCAGCACACGAGAATTGGTAGCCGACGCCATCAAGCACGGCATAGATTTGCGTGTCGATGCCATCATCGTTGCCGACGAACAAGGCAAAGAAATCGCCCGCGTATCGACCAAGGAAGTCTTGCCGAAGCGTCTTCTCAAGATCGATCTTTGAAGAGGTGGTCGATCTCATGAAAAGCTACCCGCATTTCGGCGGTACCCGGAATGGGGCGCAAAGCTATTGGTGTCCCCGATCGTTTTGCAGTGCGGGCGGCCGGAATTGGCCGATTTTGTTGTAGAAGTCGGTTCTGAATAAGAGACGGCGACCTGGCGCGACTTTGAAAGCCAGGCGACGGGTGGCACGCCACCCAGTCCAATCAGTGCCGCGACTCACACCCGGACAACTCGCCTACGTAGCGCACGCTATCGGCCTGTAGGGCGACGGCTGCGCAATTAGCTTGGCGAGCCGCCGCAGGTTTTGTGCGATGGCTGCGAGTGTGAACTCGAAGGTTGCGCCGCTCGGGCCGCGCAGACGCAATCGATCGAGACGCAAGATGCGCTTCAGGTGGGCAAACAGCATCTCGATCTTTTTGCGATCGCTCCGCGATTGCGCGTAGGCTTCGGTTCTGCCACATGCTCGGGCCACATCGCGAGCCTCTTCGTAGATGCTGCGCGGCACTTTGCGCGCCGGCTCTTTCGGGCAACACTGCATCTTGAGCGGGCATACATCGCAGTCGCGCTTGCTGGCCCGGTAGAGGAACTGATCGTCGTTCACGACCTTGCGAGTGGTCGTTAGAATCTTGCCCGCTGGGCAAACATAAATGTCGCGTTCCTTGTCGAACGAGAAGTCGTCTCGCGAAAAGGTACCATCCTCGCGTTTCGACTTGTCGATCACCGGAATGTACGGGGCGATCTTCTGTTTGTTGACAAGCCAGTCAAGGTTAGGCGCCGATCCGTAAGCCGTGTCACCCGCAAGCCACTCGGGCTTTATCCCGAACCGCGCTTGCGTCCGCTCAATCATTGTCCGCGACGCACCGACCTCGGCCTGACGAATGGCGCGCGAGGCCTCGACATCCATGATGATCCCAAACTTGATGTCGATGAGATAATTGTCGGCGTAGGCGAAGAACGCGGCGCTCTTCATCGCGCCCGTCCATTGCGCGGCCGGATCGGATGGCGAGACGAACTTAGGGACAACCGTCGTGGCCGCGCCATAAGCGGCATTGTCCAACGTAGCCAAATACTCTTTCACCGCGCGGCCAGCTTGGTCAGGATCGATATCCTTGTTCCACTTCGAACCCGGGATCGAGCGGCTTTTATTAGCGTCAGCCTCGATAAGGCTCGCGTCTACCGCAAAGCCCTTACCGCCGACGAGGCCAGCTGCGATACAGGCAGCAACCACATGCTCAAACACGCGGCGAAAGATGTCGCTATCACCAAAGCGCTCGTTGCGGGCGCGCGAGAAGGCCGAATGATCGGGAAGCTTGTCCTCGATGCTCAGGCCGCAAAACCAACGATAGGCGAGATTAACCTGCACTTCGCGACACAACGCCCGTTCAGAGCGGATGGCGAAGACGTAGCCGACGATGAGCATTCGGATCATCAGAACCGGATCGATCGACGGCCGGCCGATCGGGGAGTAATGCGGCGCCAGCTCGTTGCGGACCCAGGACAGGTCGAGCACGGTCGCGATCGTTCGCACAAGATGGTCATCCGGCACGACGGCATCGAGATCGAACGAATAGAATAACCGGCCCTGGTCCTGAGTGTGCCGACCCATCATCGTCCGACTCCGTCGGTGCTTGCGTCAGCGCCACGGAATCAGATTCGGCGAAGGCTTCCAAATTACTTCTGCAACAAAATCGGCCCATAGGAGAAGAGTCCTTCCAGCGCAGACAGGTCCGGTTGTTGGGGTACTTCGGTCATGCCGAAACCGAACGGCGGAATTGTCGTGATGCTCGCAACATGAGCCGCCGCAGTGGTCGTGGATCACAGCTTGTGGCGCTTCCTGATCTCCCTCCGAAGTTCCCGCGCGATCATGAGGGTAACGCTGAACTCGCTGGAGTATGGGCCGCGCCAGTCGTGCTTGTCGCCGTGGTAGGCCGACTTGGAAAAGTACCAGCCGCCCGGGCGCCTCTCGACCGTCCACATGTCGAGGGCGTAGATGTACTTCGCGTTGGCGCGCGGGTGTTCTCCCGGCGTTTCCGTGCTTAGCGCTGCCTGTTGCATAGTCTCTCTCCGCTGAGGGCAGGGTTCTGCGCGAAATCCGCGCATGAACCTCTGCCCGTCGGCGAGACCGAGGGTAGCAAGCGCAAGAGGGTCTTGGTGCGGCCGCAGCGAAGCGAGGCTCGGCCCTCTTGCGCGCGCGAGGGGCGGAGCCCCTGAGAAAATCAGAGGATGAACGTGAGCGCGCGTCGCGCTCGCCCTATTTCTCGGCGGTAGGGATCGTCACCCGAATGGGCCGAGACTTCGGCTCGGGCGAGCGACGCGAGCTAGAGCCCGACCCGCCCGAGGCGGGGGCCGCCCTCATGATCGTGCACTGGCTCGCAAATACCCCGGCGACGGGAGAGGCGTCGCCGGGGAGGCAGCAATGGTGGCATTGGGACAGTCCACTATGGCGAGGAGTTAGCTGCCTTGACGGAACCGCGGCGGCATCGGCTGCGAAGGGGGCTGGACGTCCGGGCATCCGCACGGAGGAGCGTACGAAGGCGTCGGCGCAGGGGCGGTCACGGGATAGGAGTTATCGCCGTAGCTCGGGGCGCTGTCGTAGGCGCCGTAGCTGTTGTAGCCGTAGCCGTAGCGGGGCCACCAACGATAGTTCCAGTGGGTGTAGTGCGGGTAGTGCCAGCCGTAACCGTAGTTATGGCCGTAACCGTAGTTATGGCCGTAACCGTAGTTATGGTTGAAGCCGTAGTTGTGGCCGAAACCATTGTGAAATCCACCGTGGAAGCCGCCGTGGCCGCCACCATGTCCAAACGCCGAGGCGCTGGTCGGAACGAGTGCCGCTGTGGCGAGGCTCGCGAGCGTCGCAGCGGTGAAGAGAAGTTTGCGCGTGTTCATGATCGTGATCCTGTTCCAAAACGAAGAGGCGGAATGCCCTTCTCTCGATTGGTCGAAGGATTCGCGCCCTGCGAATGTGCTGGTCATCACAGGGGGGATGGATCAGGCCACAGCTGATATTTGTCACAGCGGGAGAGAGAGGGACAAATGAAGGCGAACAGGCGCATCTTCGCGCACAGTTTCCCGCCCGCCGCTAGCCCGATGCGCATCGGCCGCGACATTCGCAGCTGGACGTTGCATCACCGCAGCGACAAATCCCTGACCGAACTCGCCCAGATGTACAACCCGTGCATCCGCGGCTGGATCGCCTATTACAGCCACTTCTATCGGACGCAGTTGCGTCCGACCCTGAAAAGGATCGATGCCTATGTCATCCGGTGGGCACGTCGCGAGCGTGGCCCACGCAATCTCCAGATCGGCGACATGCTTATCAGCGCCGCTCCGGCTGGCGAGGTCGGCGAGAGCGAGCGCCGCGAGCGCCGCGCGCGGGGGTCTCGCTCGGATCGGGCTCCGGTCCCGGCTCGGAGCTCATCGAGGAGTGGGAAACGAGGTTGAACTCCAGCCGGGATGCCCACGTCGCGCACTTGTTTACGCGTTCAGGGGTGACGCCATATTGCTACTTTATGCGCGCGCTTTTACTCTCCGCACCGTTGCACACCTGGAGAGATCATGTGCTTAAAACATTTGGACTTGCGCTGTTGCTGGCCTTCGGGTTGGCAATAACCACTGTACCGGCGCGGGCGCTGCAGATCGTTGTTACGCAAGTGGTCAAGAATACCGACGGGTCCATGACCTACCACTTCGCCGTCAAGACGGATCAGGGCGAGAAGCTGACGCCGGGCGAGTCGAAAGAGACCAGTGATTTCCTGACCGTCTACAATTTTTACGGCCTGATTGACGGGTCGGTAAAATCTCCGGCGGGCTGGGAATTCTCATCCGAGGAGTTCGGCCGAACCCCGTATTGGAATGGATACCCTTTGGTATTGCCGCTGGATGTCCCGGGTACACCTAACCTGACCTGGACCGTGACGAAGCCGGTCGCAGAGGGAGCGCAGATCGACGGCTTCACCGCGACCACCCGTGCGAGTGGAATGGTATACGGCGAGTACACGGCGCAGGTCACGCGCGAGTCGCCTGCGATCACAGGCGTCGCGGCCGGAACGCCGGGTGCCGAGGCTTTGGTGTCAAAACAGGCGCTAATCGGCTGGCTTCTGACGCCGAGCTTCCTTGCTGAGGTGAAGTAGCCAAATCGGTCAGCCAGGGCGCTCGGGCCGATGTTTCGCCAAGCGTGCTTGCCATTGTCGATAAGGGGGATCGCGAATTGTGACTTCGGGTCATCTTTACCCCTAGCGCCGCATTCCGTGACGGGCGCCGTTTTGTACGGCAGAGGCGGGCCATGAGCTGCCTCTCTCGTTGCAAGGCGCTTCGACTGCCAACAACCTTACATTATGGCTGCACAGGTGGGTGAATTCGCTGGGTGTTAGGCAACGGCAGTGGTATGTTGAAGTGCAGTCAAGCTGATTACCCTGACAAGGTGCTGCCTAGAAAACGGCGACGTTCCGAGGTTTCCGCTTCCAGGAAAAATGGCAGCCCGATGCCGTCGGTAGGCACGATTTCAATCTTAAACTGGAACGTTGGCTTGCTTGGAGGTGCCGTCCGCGCGGGCGTCTTGCTCACGTACGCTATTTGTTTTCTCAAACTCGAGGAACGACCAATGAACATCAATTGGGAAGTTGTAAAACCCTCGCTGTGGAGCGGAGCGGGTGGAGTGATTGTGGGTATGTGGCTTCTCTCGTACGGATTCGGCTTTATGAGTCAGAATTCGGCGGAAAAATTGGCGAGCACGAGCTCTGACAAAGCTATCGTTGCTGTGTTGGCGCCGGTCTGCGCAGACAAGTTTCGCGCACTGCCCGATGTTGCCGCACGAACAGTGACGCTCGTTGCGGACAAGGATAACTCTTACAAAATGCGCGAGGCATTCCCAGAAGCCATGATCACCTTGCCGGGTAAGAGCTATCCGGATTCGGACCTAACTGCTGCATGTGCTGCCCTAATTCTCGCGCCGCCCAAGTCCGCGGATCTCAAACAGTAGTCAACCGAAAGCGATACTGCCGTACCCTTTGCCAGTTGCTAGGGCGTTGCGCCTCGGGCCCCTCTGAGCGGACGCTCTTTGACTTCGGCCATCTTTCGCTTTGGCCAGATAAGGCTATCTGCATTGCAACTTCGGGCATGACGAATGCGACAGTGGGAGTTCATCACCGCGCTCGGAGGGCGGCCCGTGGCCGGCGGTGGCTCGAGCGCAGCAGCTGGTGCCGTTGATTGGAGATCTCGGTCGGGGTTTTCCGGAATCGAGCGCAAGTGCCGTAACAGCATTCCAAAAAGGGTTGAGTGAAACAGGGCTACATCGAGGGTCGCAATGTGACCCTGGTCGTTCATTGGTCGGGGGATGACTTTGGCGGGTTTCCGGATTTGGCGGCCGACTGGTCCGGCGTCCGACGTTGGGCGTCGGTGATTGCCGCTAGAACTCCAGGGGCGCGGGCGGCACAAGCCGCGACGGCGACCATCCCGATTGTATTCATGATGGGGGTGCGGCGCGAGGTGATCAGCTCGTGCGAAGCTACAAGAATTGTTTTCGGATGTCATGGATTGGCCCTTGGTGACATGAAGAAAACCGGGTCGGCGCAAGGCCGGGTGGCCAGCTCGCAACGTATTCACAGGCGGCAGCGCATCACATCGTCGCTGGTCGGCTGGTCGTCAAAAGGCACCCGCTGATCGCTGATATGATAAGGTCATCGACAATGAAACCCGGAGGGGACGTCGGTGACGGTCATCGCCATGACAAGAGAAATCGGCTCACTTGGGACGGAGGTCGCCGCGGGATTAATTGGCGAATTGGGGCTGAGGCTGTTCAATTCCGAAATCGTCGTTAACAACGTGGCCAGCAATCTCGGTGTGCATGAAAGTGCTGTTCAGCGCTTCATTGACGGTTCCGCCTCATTTCTTGAACGCTGGCAAATCGATAAACGGAAGCTGCGGCGCTTCACGTTTGAGGAGGTCCTCAGCTTGGCGGAGCAAGGAAATGTCTTGATCCGCGGATGGGGCGCCGCTGCACTCTTTCGAGATATACCACAGGTCGTCAGCGTGCGAGTGTGTGCGCCGATGGACTTTCGTGAACGAGTGATGATGGAGCGGCTGCCAGATAAGACTACCGACGCCATACGCTTGGAGATAGAACGTTTCGATGCCGCGCACGTTAAGACGGTCCGTGATACGTTCAACACGGAGCGGGAGGATGCGCTTCTTTATCATCTTACGCTGAACACGCGACGCATTCCTGTCGACATCTGCGTGAAAATGATCTGCGAGCTTGCTCGCGCTCCACAGTTTCAAGATGTCGAGGCAACAAGGGCCGCCATTGCTGATAAGAGGCTGGAGATCAAAGTGCGCTCAGCCCTTGCAGAAAACTTAGGGGCCGAATCAGACTCGCTCTCCGTTTCCGTAAAAAGTCGCATAGTCATGCTTGATGGCATCACCAGCAGCGGCGGATTACGCGCGAAGTCAGAGAAATTGGTGCAGACGATTGAGGGTATTCGGAACATCGAAAATCGGATCAAGAGTGTCCCGTTCCGCGGACGCGGAGTCTAATTGCACACGCCGCTCTGCCTCTCCCGCATCAGCGCCTTGCTCCCGCATAAATTGCCGGCAGCGTTAGGCGGCTGTGGCGCTCGACCGAGGCTCCGATGTCGGAGCGGCCGCGGCAGAAAAGTATTCACACCAGAGTTTCTTCAACAGCCCCCTGAGAGCTCCTTTTCCGACCCGGCCCGTCGCCATGGTCTCAAAGCGGTGACTGCTTAATCGAATTTGCTCGCCTTACCGATTTCTTTTAATGCGACTACCAAGGAGTCAGCCGTGCGAAATGGCTCAAGAGAGTGACTATTGATGAGCCATGCGACGGGCAATGTCGATCACAAGCTTAAGGAGATCATGCGCATCCTGTTGGCCCGCTTCGCCCGCGACGAATATTTCGCGAGCCTCCGCTCCCACAAAGCACGCGCAGCAGGTTTGACGGAGCAACGCATTGACGAGGGCTGCTTCGCCTACGAGGACGGCAACAAAGGATTTTCAGAAGCCGAAAAATGCGCGCTGCGCTACGCCGATCTGATGTTTCTTGATGCGGGTCAGATCGACAAGCCGTTCTACGACGAGATGAAGAAGCACTGGAGCGAAGCCCAGATCATGGAGCTCGGCGCCTTCGTCGCCTTCCACTACGGAATGCAGATGTTCATGCGCGCGCTGGGCGCCCGCACCGCTGGCGAGTCACTCTGACGACGCGGCGGCAGCTTTGGCCCCAATGACCGGACCTGGCCGACGCTGATCGGCGCTCCGACTCGGGCCGACGGCGGGCCTGCCAGACCCCCGACGGCTCTCATGAAGGCGACTTGGATTGCAGCCGGACCAGAACAGCACCATTCCGGCGCAAAAGAAAAATGCCGAGCCGAGCAGGCGGGGCGCCGGCATAGGGGTCAACGCGCTCATCGGTCGCCTGCGGTTCCAAATCGCCATCCCTACCGGACGAAGCGGTTAGAAAATCTTGTAGTTCACGCCGGGCCCGCACGATGTTGTCGGTGATATGCGACGTTCTTGACACGGCCGCGACGCCGCCTGCGGCGAAAAGGCCCGCTTCCGCTCCTCCCAAGTCTGATGGCGACTATTGCGGGCAGCGTCATGGTGCGGGCAACCGTCGGCGCAATCGCGGTGGTGATGCTGGTGCACGCGGTCGAGACCGCAAAGTTCGTTGGCGCTTGGACGGACTACAAGGCCGCTGTGCGCGCACTAGCCATGGCCCCGGAATCCGATCTGGCACTCGGAGATGCGCATTTTGTATCATCCGATCGGATCGGCGCCGATCTGAACCGGCTATCCTGGAATTCGACGACCCATTTCCTGTCGATACTGGTGGCGCCAGGGCTTGCACCTATACACCTCGTGGTCGATCCAAGGGCGCATTATTTTTGGCTTTCTTGCGAAACGGCGACGGCGAACGAAAGGGTCTACCGTGCTATCCTCGCGGAGAGTCGCCGGTTCGTGCGTGTGCACGCATGCCTGCACCGTTAGCGTCGTGAGCCCACTAAGCGGCGGCAATCGCTGCTGAAGCACTATCGGTCGAAGAGCGTTTTCTCCCATTCTACCTCGCCAGCGGCCCCCCTGGCAGAAGGCCGGCGTCACCGTGCGCACGGTGTTGAATGGGCGTGGTCGATCGCAAGGCGGGCACGCATCTTTCGCTCACTAAGCAGGGGCGCGATGCGCTTATGGCGTTGCTGGCGGGCTCATAGAAACTCCCGCTATGCTGCTTCGTTGACCACTCATGCGCAGCAAGGCTGAGGACTACCGCGCCGGGGCCGCCATTCTGCTGCGCGTTGCGGGCACGATAGACGACAATCCCGAGACGAAGCAGGTCTTCGAAGACCTCGCCAGGGAATGGCTGCGGCTCGCCGAGCAAATGAGGCTCAGGAGGAGGGTCGGCAGGCGCCGCACGGGTATGGCGCATCGGAAGAGATTCATCGGGTGGCGAGCCGATCCTGTTCTTGACGGCCTTGGCGAGTGACCTAATTAGGATCAGGAGCTATTTGAGCGTAACAATGTAGGCTGCGAGGTCCGCCGCTTCGTCCCTCGTAAGCGACATGTCCGGCATTTTGGGATGTGGATAAAGCAAAAAGAACGCAATTTTTGCTGCATCGAAGTCCGGGATACGCGCGATCGTGGCGAAAGGCGGCGCCTGGTCGCCAGCGATCCGCTGATTCGATGCAACAACGTGACATGATGCACACCATTGGCGCGCAATCCGCAGACCGTTTTGTGTATCCGCTCCAAAGGCAGTGGTCACCCCTACGGCGGCGATGAAAACGATTGAATGGCCAATCCAATGCCGTGACATTGAGCTCCTCTTGATCGATGATGATGTGGTATCATTTTTTCTGGAGTCAGATTACCGGCATATTTTTGCTTCCGCGACTGATTTAATCCGAGCCTCGGCCGCTCTGGCTCGCGCTTGCGTGAGAACGGGGCGGACACGGGGCGACGCGACGATTGGCGGCACCGTTCAATGGTGCTGCGATGACTGCTCTCGACGAAAGCCGCCGCCGTCGCGGACATGCTGCGTCGTCTCCATGTCGACGCTGCGTGTCTTCAATGAAGGAAGTCACAAGGCTCGAAACGGTAACACCAATGTCCGGCATCGGACACAGTTGATTTGCATCAATGTGCTTTGGTTGCCTCGAAGCCCTGTTTGTAACAGGGGTGTCCACGCGGCGATTTGCAGACAGCGTAGGGAAGGCCGACGACATGACCGTTGAACATTTTTCATGCAGAGCGGCCCCACCTCCGAACGTCACGTTTGAAAGCCCGGAGCACCGCACGGTCGCGAGCTACGAACGCGAACTGATACGGCTGCGAGAGGCTCTCGCCCGGGACGAGGCTCTGCTTCGTCAAAAAGACGAGTTGATCCAACAACGAGAGGTGTTGAGCAAGGAGTCCGATCATAGACTGTTGAACGACCTGCAAATGATCGTAAGCGTGCTTTCGCTGCAAAGCCGGGCGTCGGCGAATGCCGAGACCGCTTCGCAATTGGCCATTGCGGCCAATCGCATCGCCATGATCGGGCGTGTCCACCAAGGCCAGTGATAGTTTCCTTGCGTGTCCTCTTTGCATCGTCCGAGATTTACCCGCTCGCGAAGACCGGCGGCTTGGCGGACGTAAGCGCGGCTCTCCCGAAGTCGCTCGCTAAGCTTGACGTTGACATGCATCTTTTGCTCCCGGCCTATCCAAGCGCGATCGAAGCCGCGGAGAAGAAATCGATCGAGGTCGAACTTGAGGATTTCATGGGCGTGGGTCCTATGCGCCTTATCTCCGCGCGTACGCCTGACACGCACTTGCCGATTTGGCTCGTGGACTGCCCGACGCTGTTTCGACGCCCCGGCGGTCCCTATCAGGATCGGGAGGGACAAGACTGGCCCGATAATGCGCGACGTTTCGCCGTGTTCAACCACATCGCTGCGCGATTGTCGCGCGGCCACCTTGTGGCGCATTGGCACGCCGACATTGTCCATGCCAATGATTGGCCGACGGCGCTGGTGCCGGCGATCTTCGTGGAAACTGCCGGCCAAAGACCTGCGACCGTCTTCACGATACACAATCTTGCCTACCAAGGTCTGTTCGCTGAAGCCCTCTATCCGCAACTCGGTCTTCCCGATGAGGCTTTCAATGCGGATGGCTTGGAGTTCCATGGCAAAATCTCATTTCTAAAGGCCGGCATCCGTTACAGCGACCGGCTGACGACAGTGAGCCCAACTTATGCGCGGGAAATCCTCACTGCTGAGTTTGGCTGTGGCCTGGAAGGACTCCTGCAGCGGCGCGCGCAGGATCTCGTTGGTATACTCAACGGGGTGGATTACGAGGTCTGGGATCCCGCGCCGGATGTTCATCTCCCGAGCAATTTCAGCTTGGAAAATATCGCTGGGAAGCGCGCATGTAAGACTGCGCTGCAAGAGGAGTTCGGCTTCAAAGCTAATTTGCAAGTGCCGCTCATCGTCTTTGTCAGCCGGATCACGGACCAAAAGATGGCCGACGTCGTTGCAGCGGCATTGCCTGAGGTCATCGGCGACGCCGCCCTCTGCGTACTGCTGGGCGACGGAGAACGGCACCTCGAAGAACAATTCGCGGCGGCGGCCCTCCGCTACCCGGGTCGGATCGCCTTCCGGGTCGGCTACGAAGAGCCGCTGGCGCATCGGCTCGTGGCGGGTGGCGATATCTTGCTTCATCCCGCACGCTATGAGCCGTGCGGACTTACTCAGCTTTATGCGATGCGCTACGGCACGTTACCGGTTGTGAGAAACACCGGCGGGCTCCGCGACACTGTTGTCGACACAACCGACGACACACTCAATCGCGGAACGGCGACGGGGTTCGTGTTTGAGGGCACGACAAGCGATGATATGGTTCGCTGCGTAGAACGGGCGCTCGCTCTGTATCGGCAGCCCATGTCCTGGCGGAAGGTGCAGCGGCAGGCAATGGCTCAGGATTTTGGTTGGGAGAAGCCGGCACGCCGCTATGTCGCCCTTTATCAGAGCCTTGTGCCTCATGCCGCCGCGACGCCGGACCCTGAGCCCGGGACCGCAGAGGTCGTCCGCACCGCGGGTTAGGGCAGAAGCTCCTGTCGAGTCAATCATTTTCTGCCATAAAATAAGCTCGATGAAGCGATGCGCGGTCGCCGAAGGCTTTTTGCTGCCGACAAATCGCGCCGGCGCACGCGAAGTGGACGCGGTGTGGCTCACGGATTTTAGAATATGAGCGCGGGGCTGCGCGGCTTTCTTTAGCGGTGGAGCAGGCTTCGGTTCGAGGCGGACGAGACGATCAACAGATTAAATAATCCGTCCAACGTGGTCGCTCAGCCGCTGCCAACCTTTCGCTCCCATGCGCCGAACTGCGGCATCCAGAGAAGTCGCGCCCAAGGCGATCAAACCAATGGTCGCGATGGTCGCAAGGATCAAAGAAACCCTGGTTACCATCTCATGGGCGATGGACGCAAAGTTCCAAAACCGCAGTGCGAAATAGATGATCATATGCGCGATCGCATAGGCGAGCGCCGTCACCCCGATCATTCGTCGCACGGTGATAAGCAGGCCCCACCGGATATCGTGACCGCGGGCGTTATCGCCAAAGCCAGCATGAGGAGCGCCGTTGCCCACAACCCTGACCAGTAGGTCATTCCACCGAGCGGAACGGGTCCAAATTGCTCAGTGACGATCTGGTAAAGTAGCCAGATCGCCGGCACGAACATAAGTGCGAATGCGATCGCCTTCAGCCAGGAAAATCCACGTTTCCTGTCTTGCCATGGCCAGATCAAATGCAAACTCCGCTATTCTATACGGCTGAGAACTTTTATTGTGCAGCGCGCGGCGTAGGACGGCCCCTTGTGGGGTATTTCAAAGTGGCCGCTATGTCGGTACTATTCTCAACGTCAGCTTCGGCGTTTCCATGATCGCGGTCCCACACACGCTGCGACAATCGGATTCCTTTCACGTTAAGACGTAAAAATAGGTGGCTAGACAGGCATGCGCCGTCGCCAGCACATCGAGCACGTCTGATCGGGCGGTTATTTTGACCCGCGCGGAAAAGTCGCGCGGCAGCGCCACGGAGTGGAGGCCACGCTGGACGATGTGGCAAAACAGCGGGCGATTGATCGGCCGCGTTGGTTTTCCTCAATGTGACCTGCCGAATAAGATAGCCTAACTCAACGCGATTGCCAGCGACGCAGGAGCGCTTTTGCTTCAGCAACGGTAATGGGAATGTCGGACGACACTCCACCCTGGGCTCTGCTCAATTCGGCAAATACTTTCGTGAGCGTCGGGGGCTCAAGGCGGGCGCTTGCGAGAAGGGCTTCATCTGTAAGAATGTCGTGCGGGTCGCCGTCGGCGACGATCCGCCCGCTCTGCATGATCATGACTCTGGTCGCGAGTTCGGCAGCGAGCTCCATGTCGTGGCTTACGACGATGAAGGTATAGCCATATTCGGCATTCAATCGCTTGACGATTTGCAAGACCTGCCGGCTGGCGGCCGGATCAAGATAAGCACTCGGTTCATCCAGCAGCATCAGCGGCGGGCGCATAGCGATCAGTCCCGCTAGAGCGATACGCTTCATTTCTCCAAAACTGAGCTGATGCACGGAACGCTGGGCGAGATGGGTGATCTCCGCCAGAGCCATCGCGGCCGTCACCAAACTGTCGACGGTGGTGTTATCGATGCCCAAATTGCGCGCACCATAGGCGACGTCTTCGTGCACGTGCGTACAAAACACCTGATCATTCGGGTCCTGGAAGAGCAAGCCCACATACCGAAAAGCCTCGTTGCGGCGCGCTTGATCGAGCGGCATGCCGAGCAGCCGCACTTCTCCCGACAACGGCTTCAGCACGCCTGCCACAAGCTTGAGGAAGGTCGATTTCCCGCAACCATTAGGGCCGCACAGGACGACCACCTCCCCACGCGCGACCGACAGGGTCAAATTGTCAATTTCGTGGGGGCCCCCACGCTTGTACGCGAAGGAGAGGTCGCGGCATTCCAGGACAGCCGCCGATCCAGGAACGGTGGACGGCAGCAGGCAATCGTAATGGCGATCGGAAGAGGAGTACGGCGCTTGCCCCTTTGAGTCGAAGCCGGCAACGAACCCGCCGTCGACCGCCGCGTCGGAGGAATCGCCGCCGCGCGTCATCATGGCTTGCTGAAGACGGGCCGCCCGGTCGTAAGCACGAATGATGACTTGCGCCACGATCATCGCCGTGCTCTCGATCTTGCGGTAAAAGCCCTGCAGGCCTCCCCGGGCGCGAGCTGCCGCGATCATGCGGTAGCACTCGTCGGCCAAGAGAAAGGCGTAGCGATACGCCATCGCTATGGCATTGATCAGCACCGGAGGGACCCGGTAGAACTGCAGCGCCTTCAGCAGCCGCGGAAACGGCGTTGTCAGCATCAACGTTGCAATCCACGACATCTCCGAGGCCACGCGAAGTGCCGCGCCGACGCCTAGTCCTACGCCTTCGCGGTAGAGGGTGACGGGGCCGATGGACACCAGCGGCTGCGTGCCGAATCCGATCGAAAAGCCCACGAATACCAAAAGGGTCGCCCATGCCGGCGCAAGAAAGAATACGGCGAACAACCGGAAAGGAATCTTGGAGCGCACGATGAAAAAGATGCTCACGATGAGCAGGCTGAATGACAGCCAGGCCTCGGCAACGACAAGGTTGAGCCCGATCGCCACAACGAGCAGGAACAGCTTCAGCCGCGCGTCCCAATGATGCCACCCATCCTGGATGCCGGCATTCTGGTAATCCTCGATCATGCGATCGAGGCGATAGGAATAGAATTGACCGCTCACCCGCCATCGCTTTCTGCCGGCCGCCGGGCAGCGTTGCTTGAGCTAAAAGGAGATAAATGGCGTCGAGGGTCAGGCGACCCGGCGCTTACCCCAGATTTGGTCCCAACGCCGCCCGATGACAAATCCGCACACGCCGCCGCCGAACAACAATACGAAATTCCACAGATCACCCCACTCCTCGATATTGATGTAGGGCTTGCGTGCAGGAACACCGGCCTTTTCGGCCAAGTCGACGTTGACGGACTGATCCATTCCGGGAAAACGGGCCGGTCGGTTCTGCGATGACGGGGGAGTAGTGCCTGCCGGCTCTTGTGCGATTGCAACGGGGGCAGAAAGGCTCACGCTGATCGCGATCCACACAGCCACCATCCAATTTTTCTCAGGTCGTTGCATAGGATCGCCACACGTTAAGGTCTTCCAGAACTTCGGGACGTTGTCGAAGCGCATGACGCAACGCCAAGCCAGTGATCAGCATCTCGCCGATCGCGATCGGGAGCTGGGTCGGCGCATAGGCGGCATAGATCACGGTCAGATAGGTGACGAAATCATATTGCGGATGCGGCGCCGTAGCGAGCGCCGTCGCCAACACGATGCCGGACACGGCATAAGTGCAGATGTCGCCAAGCAGGCCGCCAACACAGCCCGCGAACAAAATCGGCAGGCCCATCCGTCTTGCGAGCCAAAATGCGCTCCACCCGACCGTCCCACCCACGAAGCCCAGCGCCATCAGATTGGCGCCCCAGGTGCCAAATCCTCCGTGAGCGAAGAACGCCGCCTGCAGAATCAGGCTGATCCCGGTCAACGCGAACGTCACACGCGGTCCGAGGAGGATGGCTACCAAAGGGGTTCCGCATGGGTGTGATGTGGTGCCGGTAAATGCCGGAATCGGAATCAAGGATATGAAGAAGATGATGGCCGCACCCATGCCGATAAGCGGCTTGCGCTCAGGGAATTCCCGCTGAAATTTCTTGATGCCCTGAACGCCGATCGCCATCAACCCGATGCCGATAACCGTATAGGCGAGGACCGGCCAACCGGTAATGATGCCTTCCGCGATATGCATGGCGAAGGCGGGTGCGGGCGCGAGGGCAAAAAGGGCGCATGCCGACCAAAATAACACCCAACGCCGGCACCGTCCGACCGTCGTGCTGTCCATCGTTCATGCCTTCTTTAGGTACTTGTTCAGGTGCTTGGCCGACGGAACGGATGCTGCCTGCAGGAAATCGTTGCCTTCAGGCGGAGCCCTCGAAAGCGTCATTAACAAACTGTGCGCCAAAGGAAGCTGCCGCATTGATGAAGGTCAATACTCTTCACTTCGCGTGTCTTCCCAGAGCCTGGATAGCCACTTGGATGTGTCCCGGAGTGCCGTGATCGCCTGGTTTGTGCGAAATCGTTCCCTTGATATTGAGAACCTCGAACGCATCGAATGTCAGGCTGCTGTGATGCCCTTGGGGATCTGTCAGGCCGCCGACTGCATTGAAAATAGCTTGATCGATGCTCCCGCCTGAACCGACTGCCATTACGACGTGTTGATGCTGGTGATGTTCCGACATGAATTCCTCCCTGAAAACCTCCGGAGCGCAACACCGCGCCAACCCGGTACGGAATCACTAGCTTAACGGGCGAAAAGGGCCTTTGAGATGAATCAAACAGGAGCTTACAACCGGGGATGCCGGCGCACGTCAATTGTGATCACCTTGGCTCCGCCGCGCCGCGGACGCTCTTTGGCGGTCGGTAGGCAGGAGCCGCGCCGAATTCAGGATGAACGTCATTTCCGACGCAACGTGAATGAACGCCGCCAATAGCGGATTGAGAAAACCGAACGCGGCGAGCCCGATGCCGATCGAATCGACCACGACGGTCCCTACGAAGTTCTGCCAGATGATGCGGCGCGTCCAGCGTGCGATCGCGAGCGTATCGGCGAACTTGGCGAGATCATTGCCTAACAGGACGACGTCGGCGCTTTCGCGGGCCACATCCGTACCCGAGCCCATGGCGACGCCGACATTGGCCGCGGCAAGCGCCGGCGCATCGTTGACGCCGTCGCCAACCATCGCGACGATCGCCCCGCCCGCTACCAGACCCTTGACGCGGTCGAGTTTCGCTTCCGGAAGCAGCTCGGCTTCGACCTCCCTGATTCCCAATTGCCGCGCTACCGAGGCCGCGACAGGCGCTGCGTCACCGGTGAGCAAGATCGTGCGCATCCCCATGCGGTGGATTGCTTCGACAGCGTTGTGCGCTTCGGGACGCACCGTATCAGAGAGAGCTATGATACCGAGGACGCGAGCACCTCGCGCGATATAGACATTGGACGTCGCGCCTCCGCCGCTTGCATTCAATGCCGCCGGGACGGCGACATCGTTATCGCTCATCAGCAGCCGATTCCCTACCAGCACAACCTCCTTGCCGATCCGTGCCGAAACCCCGCGCCCCGGCTTGTAAATGAAGTCCTCGGCCTCGCCGAGGGCGCGGCCTGTCGCTGTTGCGATCGCGACGATAGCTTTTCCAAGCGGATGTTCCGATCGCAATTCAACCGCCGCAGCCGCGTCCAGCACGTCGTCTTCGGAGAACCCGGCGGCGGGAAGAATGACTTTCACCTCCAGCCGGCCGAAGGTAAGCGTGCCGGTCTTGTCGAGCACCACCGTATTCACGCGCCCCAGCGTTTCGAGAAACAGCCCGCCCTTGATGATGGCGCCGAGGCGCGCCGACCGTCCAATCCCGCCCAGGATGGCCAGTGGAGTTCCGGCCGCAACCCCGCAGGCGCCGGCCACGATCACGACGGAAATCATCGAGCGCACGTCGCGAGTGATGAGAAAGGTAAGTGCTGCCGCGCCGAGCGCGAAATAGACGAGATATGCCGCAAGCTGATCGGCCAGACGCTGCACGGGCGCCCGCGACCGCTCGGCATGTTCCACTGCCTCGATGATCTTACCGTAACTGGTATCGCGGCCGATCCGTTCGGTCCGAATCTCCAGCGCGCCCGATTGGTTGATCGTGCCGGCATAGACCGCCGAACCCGCGATTTTTTCGACCGGCGCCGATTCGCCCGTGATATGCGCTTGATCGATGAACGAGTGTCCGCTGACGACCGTGCCGTCCACAGGTACGCGCTCGCCGGGAACCACGAACACAATATCGCCCGCTGCGAGCGCGGCGGTGGCCACTTGCGAAACATTGCCGCTCCTACGGACCGAGACCATATTCGGCAGAAATTCCAGGAGGTCCGAGATCGCGCGCCTCCCGCGCGACACCGTCATGTCTTCAAGCACCTCGGCGATCAGCACGAACAGCGTGATGACAAGCGCGGTGAAGAACTCCGAAATCGCGGCGGCGGCGATGATCGCGATGCTCATGGAAAGCTCCATGGTCATGCGACGAGCAGTGAGATTTTTTACGGCCTCCAAAAAAATCGGCCACCCGCCGATTGCGAGTCCGACAAGACCGATCAGGCTGACATGCGGGAATGGCTCCCAAATCCCGAACCACACCGCCGCGGCCGCGGCCCCAACCACGGCAATGCGCGCGACTTCAATCCATTCGAGGCCGTTCGCATGCTCCACTCCATCTTCGATCGCTTGCTCCTGCGCCGCGGACGAAACATAAATGTGAGGGTCGTTGACGCCCTTCGCGAATGACGAATCCAATGGGTCTTCCTGCAATGCCATCGCGATATCCGTTCCGGCCGACAAGCCCTTTTGTGACGCGGCCAACGCCCAAAGGAATGCTTTCTCCACCATAACGCTGACCTGGTCGTTGATTTCCATCAAGCAGGTTCAACCGCGTCGGACTGCGTCGAGGCCGTTCGCATTTCGACGAGGCGCTAAAAGACGCTCAGGTCTGCATATTGAACGGGATGCCTGCTGATGGCGGCTTATAGCGCTGGGCGAGAGCGTCACCGGTCTGGGGTACCGCCGCGGCCAATCGAGTACGATTGATGGCCGCTGACGGTAGCGGCGCGCACCTTCTGTATTCGCACCAATGGTCTGGTGGATCCCCCGAATGAGGTTGTCCTAAGGGAATTTGAGCGCCACGAGGACAGCGCGAATATTTATTCAAAGCCCGATCCATCCATGCAAAGCGAAATCGTTGGCATCTTGCCCAACATCGACAATCGCGTTGATATGACAAACCAGTTCAGTTTGAGAGATTTGTACCAACACGACAGCGACACGTAGGGCCGAAGTTTTAGCGCGTCCGGCACCGCCGGACCGGGCTCGCGTGAACCGAGCCCTGTCACTCACCTCCCTTTCAAACGGAATATTCGTGCGGCGCTCGTTCTGCCGGTGAGTGACAGGTCTCGGCCCTCCGGGCTTTGATCCCTCGCGCAAGATCGTCGGCCAGCCTTCGGCTGAATTTGTTTTCGAAGTCGGGGCCTGCGGCCTCCAGGCCGTCAAGGCCGAGGCGAGCGACGGCTTTGCTCCGTAGCAAGCCGTAGCATCTTATCATTGAATAATTGCCCGACGGCGCTTGAATTAATGCAACGCGAAGTCAGCGCGCTAATCTTTTTCGGGCGGAACTTCATAGAATAGTTAGACAATTTCGAGTTCTGGGAATGAACCCCCGGTCGTCGGGGCCGCATTTTCATGGCAAACATCGAATAATAGGCCACCGTGCGCTCCAATTGATGCAACACGAAGTAAGCGCCTTGATACTTTCCAGGAGCCAAGTTCTTGCAAAGCAACGGCTAACGAAGCACAAGTTCCGGAGATGAATGCTGCGGCCTTCGAATTAATGCAGCGCTATTATATGTCGCGCCCCTCATTCGCAGATCGTCGATTTCTTCCTCGTCGACCGCTCCTGCATTTCAACTACTTGGCTGCATGCGGCACCTGCCGCGTTGAGCGCCCCGGCAAGCGCAGACAGCAATGCGGCCAATTGCCCCGGCGGTCTTCCCATCAGTTTCCATGCGTGAGGGAGAGCCTCGTCGAAGATCAGGTTTATCAAGATCAGCGTGTCACGCGCCCCTTTCCTCAGAAGGTCTTCGTCCGTCAACAATGCGAATTTCTTCTTGGCATCGCTATCCAGGAGGTCTTGCGTCCTCATCATCGGATCGTTCGTAACCACTGGCATTGCCGTCTCGAGCGCCATTCGTACCGCCTCGAGCGGATGCTGCATCGGTTCTGTCGCTTTCCATCCTTGGCGGCGCCACCTCGCAATCGTTGTGAAATGGACGCACCGACCGCTCTGGGTTAGCTGGGTGGCGACACGGCGAGCGGAAGGGTTCTTCAGGCGATTCCAAAGGGCCCGCGCCAGCGCCGGGGTTGCAGTCGGAAGCCGTTGGTCAGTATCGGTCATGGCGATGCTACGGATTGTACAGTTCGGTCGTTTCCCTAACATTAGTATTTTGAGTGTTTCCATTTCGCGAAGCTTCGACGATAGCTGACGGCGGTCTCTAGCGATCGCTACCGCGACGTACGGCTAACCGGAACGTGCATTTATCTAACTGTTGCATGCGCTTAAGCGCGCTTTGTGGTGGCTTGATAAGTTCGTGCCGATTTCTGTGATTTATCGCCCAAAACTGAGTGTCCTATACCGTCGTGATCGTGCCGATAAACATAAGGCCGACGCTAATCTCCCGTTGTATACTCTTTATCCAGCATACCGAAATGTTGCGACTTCATTTCTCTAACCGTTGCAGAGGTTTATGCCTAGAAAAAGATTAGTGCGCTGATTTCGCGTCGCACTATTTCGCGCGCAATCGGACGCCCTATAGGAACGCTCCCAAGGTTGGGGTCACCGCCGGAAAGAGTGATGCCGAGCGCATTTCAACGGCAATGGCAGATCATCAGGAAGGAGTCCTCCTGATAATGCCATCTTTTTCCGGCTGCCAAAACTCGCCGGCTTCGAGCCGAGCCTCCAAGGCATCCCTCCGCCTGACCATAAGCAAAGCGCCCGCGCCGAGGATGCCCATTTGGGCGAGCGGTGATTAGTGTTCTCGTGGCGAGGCAGCGCCTGCTCGATCCTGCGCGTGGTGCAACGCAAATTCGGCCATCCCGTGTGGTGGCCCGCCGGCCCGCAACGCCATCGTGGTCGCCCGCCGCGAGGCGTTAACCCGGATTAGGCACGAGGCATGAGATTTTAGCGACGGCTGTGGCGCAAAGCGGCCGATTCACTTAGCAAATCGTTGTCTAGACAAATTGCACCGTGAATCAGCGGAGCGCCACAGCCGCCATGACCGACGATATGCCGCTGCCCTTCGATCTGCCAGCCGTCCGCCGCAAGAAACTCACAGTTGATTTTGATGGTGGCAACCAGTCCTCGGACGGCGGCCTACTGCTGCTGCGGGAGGCCGAACGCAAGCTCGGTGTGTGCCGGCGGCTTGCCGAAGCGATGCCGGATCGGCGCGATCCGGACCGCATCCAGCACGCGATGTTCGAGATGGTGACGGCGCGCGTCACTGCGATCGCCTGCGGGCACAAGGATGCCATCGACCTCGACCGGTTGCGACACGACCCGCTGATGAAGCTTGCGGTCGGCCGCTGTCCGGAGAGCGGTGCGGCGCTGGCCTCGCAATCGACGATCAGCCGTCTGGAGAACGCGCCGAGCAAGATCGAGGCAGCGCGGCTCGCTGCGGCTCTGCTCGATCAGTTCGGCACGACGGTGAAGCCGGGCAAGTTGGAGATCCTCGATATCGACGACACCTTCTGCGCGGCCCATGGGGCCCAGCAGCTTGCATTCTGGAATGCGCATCACGACGAGCGCGGCTTTGCGTCGATGCACATCTATCACGTGACGAGCGGCACGCCAGTCGCGACCATCCTGCGCCCGGCCCGCACCCCGAAAGGCACGGAGGTGAGGACCGTCATCAAGCACGTGACGAAACGCCTGAGGCAGCATTGGCCGCACACCCGCATGGTGTGGCGCGGCGACAGTCATTACGGTCGCGTCGAGGCGATGGAATGGGCGGAGGACAACGGTTGCGACTATATTTTCGGCCTTCCCGGCAATGCGACGCTCGATGCACAGGTCGCCGCGACCGCCGACAATCTGCGCTTCCATCACGCCAATGGAAGCGAGACGAAGCTGCGCACCTATGCGAGCTTCACCTACCAGGCCGGCAGTTGGACGCGGCCGCGCAAAGTGGTGGCGCGGCTCGAATGCTCGCTGCAGCCTGACGCCGGAGAGACCACTTCGACCGGCCTGCGCCAGGAGGTCGATATCCGCTATGTCGTCACTTCGCTCAAAGGTCCGGCGCAGCATCTTTACGAGAACGTCTATTGCCAGCGCGGGCAGATGGAGAACCTGATCAAGCTGCACAAGGCGCAGCTGGCGTCGGACCGCATGTCTTGTCACAGCGCGACGGCAAATCAGGTGCGGCTCGCCCTCCACACCGCCGCGTTCTGGCTCATGCATGGCGTACGCGCCGCGATCCCGCAGACGAGTCCGCTTGCCAGCGCTGAGTTCGCGACGATCCGGGAGCGCCTGATCAAGATCGGGGCGCGCGTGATCGAACATATCGCGCGCATTCGCATTCAACTGCCGACGAGTTGCCCGGAGGGGGCGCTGTTCCGCGCCGTCGCGCTCGGCCTGACGCCGTCCGGCCCCTGAGCCGCGGGGCAATGTGCCCCGACGCGCCGCCGATCAAGGCAGATCAGCCCCAAACGTGTTGCACAGCGAGTTGACGCACACCGATCCAGACAGACGGATCGCCGGCGTGCGTGCGACAGCCCGGTGTGCAAAACAGAGAGCCGTGGTGCATGATTGCGGCTAAAGGGCTTTCGATCTGGGTCGGTGCCTCTTTGCGCTATTTCTCTTGCTCGGCAGTGTGGGAGGACGGCTGTGGGCCTGTCCTCTCGCTCCGGTCATTGGGTGGGCGACGGCAGCAGCAGCAATCACCCGCTCGGAAGCCCTGCCGGCCGAGCCGCGTGTCGCTGCCCGTAAGTATTAGAATGTTCGGCGACAAAACCGCAGCGTATCGCCGAACCAAAGGAGTGCCCGTAAATAGCGGGTTTGTACGCGGACATGCGTTTGTCCGCGTGTCCGACCGGACAAACCGTGTCGCCGAACTGAAATCTGACGCGGACAAACGGTGTCGCCGAACCAGGAAAGTTAAATCCGGAGAAGGCGGATCAGTAGCTTGTCCTGACCGCGCGCTCCCTCCGTCTTGGTGATTTCGATCAGGGCCGCTAGGTCGGGCTTTGCCAACTGGCGGCGAATGGCCTTACTCAAGCTATCGCCGGTCAGGAATTTCTTGCCGTTCGGCCTGCGGAAGGCCAGATTGTGCTCAAGCGCCGCCATAAGCTCCGCGATGGAGCGCCACTTGTCGTCGGTGAGGACCGTGGAGATTGCCGAAGTGCGGCGGTCCAGATCGGCGGCTGCTTCCCGCCTAGCCGCTTCGTCGGCACGCCGTGCTGCATAACGCTGTCGCTTGGCGGCGGCTTTGCGCGGCCGGTGGAAGGCCTTAAGATAGGCGTCAATCTCAGCTTTGGTGGCGTCGATCGGCCGAAGGGTGCTCGGGTGCCGTTCCGTTGCCGCACCAATGGCTTTGTAGTGATCGAACACGAAGCGGAAGCCGTAAATCGTATCGATCTCGAGAGCGTTCATTTCCGGCGCACCACCGTGTGCGATCACAGCGTCGATCTCGGCGGTGGACTGCCCGGCCTTTGCCAAAAGGTGACGAAGCCATCGGAGTTCTTTTCTCCGCTTGTTCGGTCTGACCTTGTTCCAAGTGTCGGCGGCCGGCTTGCCTTGCTCGGAGCGACCGTAGCGGCGCGCGATCTCGCGGTGCCGCGACTCCACCGCCGCAGGTGTGGGGCGGTCGCGCCTGTCGTTGCGCTCGAGCGGCGTCTTATAGCCACAGTACGTCATTTCATTTCTTGGCTTCTGGCAGGGCGACGATGGGCAACGCGCGAAGCCATTCCTCAGCATCGTCTTCGGCAATAATACTGCGCTTGCCAACCTTTCGGCGCGGCAGACGCCCTGCCTTCATCTCGGCGTAGGCGGTCGTCCTCCCAACGCCATAGCGCCGGCAGAACTCCTCGACGCCGAATGCTCGATGGTTTTTGATGCCGCCTCGAATTTCCGTATTGCTCATCACGTACCTCGTCGTTGCATCAGCATGACGAACCATGCCGACAAACAGCGAGATACGATTTGCGCGCGAAGGTGTCACATGGACAAAATCTATCTACCGCGAGGGCGATTTTGTCCTTGGCCTTTCTGATTTTTTACCCTGCCGATTAGGTAATCTTGTGATCGACCGTGAAAGCCTTTTGGCAAGCGCAGTGCGACTTGGGGAGCGCATGCTGGGCAAAAGAAGCCCTTCGAAAAGTGCCGCAAGGTCCAGAAAGCGTCCTTGTGCTTCGCGGCTCTCCCGATCGATTGTGATGGTCGCGCGGATACCGTTCTGTTCGGCAATGGACGTGAGGATTGCCGTGAAGTCGTCGTGCCAATCAAGCGGCTTTCTGCCCGCTTTTCCCTTAATCGATTTCAGGCCCTTCGCCGCGACGAGACAAGCGTGAGAGATTGTACTCAACCGATCGTTGCAATCACTCAAAAACTCGTTGGCTTTGTCGATGTTTCCAATTTCCGGATTCATAGCCAGAATTTCTCTAACGTTTTTCGCCACCTCAATATCACGAGCTTGCCTCAGGCCGTTTTCGCATCCTCGCAAAGCTTGCTCAGCGGTTTTTAGATCGCGAGCAATTGCTGCCAAGGCTGCTATGATGTCCTCAACTTGGAGCTTGCTGTGTGGATCCAATTTTGGCGATGCTGCGCATTCGTCGAGACCGCGGCCGTTGACTGCGCTCAGAGCGCTGCGAATTCTTGCCTTTTCTTCGGCCGGCATTGGGGCGAGACCGAGATCAGCAACCACTTGGTCAAGAGTGGTTTCGATTTCGACAGGCGCATGCACGCTGTAACCAGTCCGGGGTAATCGAACCATGACCACCGCCTTCCACCGCCATTTAGCGGTTTGCGCAAGGGAGCCGGATTGCGCGGTGAGGTGTGTCCGGAGATGGGGTGCAGACATCAAGGCCCTTTGACCGTCGAAAACGCCATCGACGCCTACCTAACGGCATATGAGCGCCGTGGTGGCAAGGCGGCTTACACTACCCGGCTTGCCGCGAACACACATATCCAGCCCGCGCTCGGCGACACTATCGTCGCCAAGCTCACGGCGCGAAAAATCGAGGATTGGCACCAAAGTCTCGCCGAGCAACCCGCCCGCATCCGCACCAAACCGGGTAAGAAGCAACGGCACCGCAAGAACGACGGAGGTCCCGAGGCGATCCGTCGCCGACGTGCAACCGCCAATCGAGTCCTGACCATCCTGAAAGCCGCACTCAACCACGCCTGGAAGGCCGGTCATGTCGTGAGTGACGACGCTTGGCGCCGCACGAAGCCTTTCAAGGGTGTCGATACGGCCCGCGTCCGTTATCTCACCGAGGCAGAATGCGTCCGGCTCGTTAATTCCTGCCAGCCCGCATTTCGCAATCTTGTTCGCGGCGCCTTGCTCACAGGGTGCCGGTATTCCGAACTCACGTCGATGCACGTTTCGGATTTCAACCCGGATGCCGGCATCGTGTCCGTCCGCACGTCGAAGGCGGGAAAGCCGCGCCACGTCGTCCTGACCGAGGAAGGCCAGAACCTGTTTGCCTCACTGACCGCGGGCAAACTTGGGGACGATCTACTTTTTGCGCGCTCGGACGGTGGGCGATGGGGCAATTCGCACCAGCTTCGCCCAATGATGGAGGCCTGCGACAGCGCCAAGATTAAGCCGGCAGTTTCTTTCCATGTGCTCAGGCATACGCACGGATCAACGCTCGCTATGCGCGGCGTGCCGATGGCTGTCATCGCCGAACAGCTTGGCCATGCCGACACGCGGATGACAGAGAAACACTACGCGCACCTTGCCCCCTCCTACGTCGCCGACACGATCCGCAAGCATTTCCCGACGCTTGGCATTGCGGGCGACGCCACAATCACGGCGATGAAGCCGAAGGCGGCTCCATCTCATTGAGGGCATTAGTCCCGTGGTGTGCTAACATTTTCCAGGCGCAGGGTTCATGTCCCTCCTCCCGACGCAATTCAGCCCTCCACCACTCCCGAGAAGCCTTCTGCGCCTGCCCGTAATCAAGAACCGCTAAGCCATCCGCGTCCTGCAAGTCGTCCGTGGTGCCGATCCGGTGCTCAGTATACCCGCCATCGGCCTGCCGCCGCCGTGCAAGCCAAGTGCCTCCGCTGGCCCGCCGCCGGTAGCCCAGGGCGAAACCCTTCTCCAGGCCGCGCCAATAGGGCTCGGTGCGGATCGGCAGGCGAAGGCGGGCAGTCCTGGTCTCAAGGCTTGCGTCGCGCACCGTGCGTGCCATTTTCCAGACCCTCCACGCCTTGGGGAGTTTTTGGGGAGTATATGTGGACGAACCCAAGTGTACCACCGCGAACGCCAGTGGCAAGAAAGATCGATGTGACAGTGATAACTTGTATTCGTCAAAATTCGCCTACGTCCAGATATTACCTCTCTCAAGGCTGAAACACGGGTTCGATTCCCGTAGGGAGCGCCAAGAATCACCTAAGTCTCAATAGCGGCAAAACAATCGGCCTTACAACAGCTTGCCTGCCAGCAACTGGTATCGGGCATGTTCGTAGGCACAGGCGTTAGGTTCTCAACGTGCCCCATTAGACTGCGCAGAGCGGAACTGGCCGCTGCGGCCTCGCTTGTCGGCCGGCCTTCCACTGTCTCGCGTGCACTCTCACCAAGCTTCGCCCTTGCAGTCGCAAGGTTCGCTGCGGTCACCGTGGCTCCCCGTGGTGGCTGGAGCGCGCGGCGTCGATCCGGTCCACGAGCCGGACGGCCACAGGATTTCCTGATGCGCCACTGACGCGAACGCCATGATGCCCAACGCAATAAGATATACTTTCATGATGTTCTCCTTCTGATTTATTCACAAACAATAAGGCCGTGACCTGTGTTCTTCTGGTTGGGTGACAGATTTGAGATGCGCGCACCATGCGGCGCAGGCCGCAGCCGCGATACGACGTAAAATCGATTTCAGATCGAAATCGTGCCTGCCGATGGGCACCAATGCTGCTGGTTGATTAAGCGGCGACTTCGGTACGTCGTCGTTTTTTGGCAGCTCTTCGGGCCGGTGCGTATACGCGTATCGAAGGCTTATAGCAAGAGCGGCAAATGCATGCTGCGCACGCTCCAGCCAACAGGTTGCGCGCCAATGAGGTGGTGCCCAAAGAGAACGTGAGCCAGACGGAATGTTTCGTGGTGGTCCCACAAGACCAAACGGACCACCCTGCGCCAACGGCCGCTCATTGGTTATCACCGGCCTCCCCATTGGCGCCCCCGGCAGGGCATTGGGATTGCTCGGCTTGTTCTCTTTGTGTTCTCATGCCGCCGATGCGGCTCAAGGACTATCCGTTCGTGGTGGTGCGCTTCGCGTGCCGGGAGTGCCCGCGCCTCGGGCGCTACCGGCTTGCCGTACTGGCCGAGAGGTTCGGTGCAAGCGGTGAGATGGCGGACGTGCTTGAAGCGGTCTCCGCATCGTGCAGTGGACGGCAACAGGATCGCTTTGGGAAAAGATGCGGAGCCTACTTCCCGGACCTGCCGCCGCAGCGACCACCGGACTTGCCGAAGGCGCTGCTGCCGAGGGAGCGACTGAAGATCATCAGGGGTGGCAGGGGATAAATATTGAGGGTGCCGGGGAACCGCGTCCACAGGGAGCAAGGTGTGGGTCACGAGACCGGCTACCAAATTCCTATAATTCGCTGGACAGTAATGTTGGAAGCCTCAAATCGAATAGTTCGCGCGATCAGGTCACAAAAGTGCCCGACGTGCGCTAAACTGACTTCCTGCCAGTCGGCTTCGCGGGGGCGACCGTCTCGGTGGAGCTGGAGGGCCGGCGTTGTCTCGGCTTGTTTTGGTCTCCAATCGTGTTGTGGTTCCGGGCCGCGAGGCCGGCGGCCGGGCGGGTGGACTTGCGGTCGCGTTGCATCCTGTCTTGCGGCGACATCCCGGAATCTGGTTCGGATGGAGCGGCCATGTGGCGGCAAAGTCGGATGTCATGATCCGGACGATCCAGCGCGGTCATCAAACGTATTTGCTGACCGATCTGGTCGAGGAGGACTACCAAGAATATTACAATGGATATGCGAATCGAGTGCTCTGGCCGATTCTGCATTACCGGCTGGATCTGGCGGAATTCGCCCGCCGGGATCTCAGTGGCTATATGCGAGTCAACCAGTACTTTGCCCAGGAATTGGACAAGCTGCTTCGACCCGATGACGTCGTATGGGTTCACGATTATCACTTGCTTCCGTTGGCCAAGGCGATTCGCGATCTAGGCCATCGAAACAAAATCGGTTTTTTTCATCATATCCCCTTTCCACCGCCGGAAATTTTGACAGCACTTCCGAATCACGAGCGGCTCGTTCCGGCGATGTGTCACTATGACCTCGTGGGTTTTCAAACCGAAGTCGATGCTTCAAATTTCGCGCGCTATCTGCGGAACGAATGCCGAATACCGAGAACTCGATCAATGGACATATCAGGCAGTAGAGCGGACGGTGCGAATCGGAATCTTCCCGGTTGGCGTCGAGACGGCGCAACTAAGTCGGCTAGCACGGCGGGCAGTACAGTCGCCTTTCGTGCGTAGCGTCGTAGAGAGTTTGGCCGACCGGGCGATGATCATCGGCGTCGACCGCCTGGATTATTCCAAAGGCATCCCGCTGCGGATGGAGGCGTTCGATCGATTTCTCTCCGCCCATCCCGAATGGCGAGAAAAGGTGACTTATCTGCAAATCACGCCGAGAAGTCGCTCGGAAATCCGGGAATACGCTGATATCGAAAGAATGATCGATGAAACCGCAGGACGTATCAACGGCACATACGGCGAGGCTTCGTGGACGCCGATCCGGTATGTTAACCGCACCCACAGCCGCTCCGCGCTTGTCGGTCTCTATCGTTCCGCGCGGGCTGCGCTCGTCACGCCGCTGCGCGACGGCATGAACCTCGTCGCCAAAGAATATGTGGCGGCCCAGGACACCGAAAACCCAGGAGTTCTCATCCTGTCGCGGTTTGCCGGGGCCGCTGTTGAATGCGAAGCGGCGCTTTTGGTCAATCCATACGACCCTGAGTCGGTTGGAATTGCCATCGCGCGGGCGCTGTCGATGCCGCTGGAGGAGCGCCGCGCGCGTCATGATGCCATGTTTCAAGTTCTACTGACGAACGACGTCAAATTCTGGGGCGAGCGCTTCCTGACTAACCTGACACGACCGTCGAATTTCCCGAACCGGCTTGGTCAAATGAACTTGGCGCAGGTTTGATGCGGGATGCGCGCCATCCGATTTGTCGGCGGCTGGCTTAAGGAGCGCAAATCGTGGCCTGCTTCCGACGAAAGCTGTCGCAGCGAGGTCCTTACCGACCGCGGCGTCAAGGTTGTGTGGCACCCGAAGCGCCCCGACCTCGACGGCAGCGGGAGGCCGGAGCACGAGAGAAGACGGCGTTGCTTTCGTTCTTCACCTTTGGTGAGACAGGTCTGACAATCACCTTCGAAGGCGGAGGATGGTAGACTGCCGCTAGTGGGCGGTCAGGAACAGGAGAAATTCAATGGAGAGTGCGACGTTTCGGAAATGGCTGGCCGAGCATGGTTGCCGCTTCGACACTGAGCAGGAGCACCGCGGTACTGGCCATGCACATGTTACGGTTCATCGACAAGGGCGAAAGACGGAGGTGCCGCTGGGCGGCCCGCACCAAATTCTCGACGCCCGCATCGTTCGCCGTGCGTGTGAAGAATTGGGTCTCGACTGGTCCAAGTTGCCGGGACCTACGAGCCGGGTGTGAGACGCGAGAGATATTACGCAATAGACGACGATGGCACCCACGTCCGAAGCTCCTGAATGTTTTTTGATCGGTTAGTAAGACTGCATCATTATCGGGGCTCGGAATGAAAATATTGGAGCCAACGCTGCGCCAGGTAAAGCAGCGCGACGACCCCGCAATAGAGCACGCCCGCAGCAAGAAGCCATTTGATCATTCTAGACTGGGTCGACGGCCGGCGACGCCTTCCTCTTAGGGATATGCATAGCGCCGATTTTCAAACAGCAGGGCGGGACCGGCCTTCCCGCGGAACGCGTAGGCCGAAGTCGATTGGACTGCGGAGCGGTCAGTGCAGCCATCTCGGCGCGGGCCGATCTTTTACTTGAGAGCCTGTTCCAAGACATTCGCTCGCGCTCGAAAACGGCCCGGAACCCAGCTTGCCGCACTCGTCCATGGAGTACCAGCCGCACTTGATTCCGCGAATATCAGATTGCACG
Organism: uncultured Alphaproteobacteria bacterium; assembly: GCA_963787675.1. Classification (GTDB taxonomy): domain Bacteria; phylum Pseudomonadota; class Alphaproteobacteria; order Rhizobiales; family Xanthobacteraceae; genus JAJPKK01. Next base: position 1,340,791 of record CAWBDV010000007.1, read on the forward strand.
ATGTTGACGTAGTAAGGAACGAAATAATAATTCACCGCGATCATCTCCATAGGCCCGAGATCCGTGGAACAACTTGCATATGGAGACGATAAGATGGATTGTAATAACTGAGAGAATTTATTGTGGATTTGGTCTCTTTTAACTTACGTGCGAAGTCTTGCCACGCTTTGAGGCAGATCAACCCTATAGGCACGGTGTTTCCACCCAACCCCTGTGCAGAGCCGGATGCCGGAGATCGGAGCTTGTCTATCTTCGCTCAAGCGGTCCTACGCCCCGCCAACCTGCCCGGCAGCATTGGCTTTGCTCAGTGCCGTTGACGGGCTCCCTCCGGCGCGGAGAGGCAGATTAGCGAAAAAACTTGATCGTGATCTCGTTAGGCAGGCTCTCAATTGCTTCTTGAAAAATCCCAGTGGCCTCTGCAAGTTTAGCGGTGTCGAAGCTGATGCTTATTCCGCAACCATCGCAGACCAGTCGTTTATTGCTTTTCAAAAATCCAATCGTCTGTTGAAGGTCGTACCCGCATTTTGGGCATTGAAAGCGGATTATGTTCGCATCTACATTCGGCATCGTAACCTCGGTTCCGTGAGCGGCCGTTTCCCGCCAGCGATTGAGCCGGAGCGCGCGGCGTCAATTGCGACGGCGATTCGCCGTGCTCCCCGCTTGGTAGCGCGCTATTTCGACGCTGAATCCTGCACCAACAACCGGACGGCATCCTGAACCGTTGTCATGAATTGGGCCGGGAAAATTATGGTCGAATTCTTTTCAACGGAGATTTCCGCCATCGTCTGGAGTGTGCGCAGCTGAAGCGCCACAGGATGCTGCGTGATGATATCGGCCGCTTGGCCGAGCTTCACAGCGGCCTGGTATTCTCCCTCTGCGGCGACAATCTTTGCACGACGCTCGCGCTCGGCCTCGGCTTCCTTTGCCATGGCCCGCTGCATGTTGTCCGGCAGTATGATGTCCTTGATCTCGACTGCCGTTACCTGGGTGCCCCAAGGCTCGGTGTGACCATCGATGACGTTCTTGATTTGCAGGTTGATGCTCGCCGTGTCCGAGAGAAGCTGATCAAGACTGAATTGCCCGACGACATTGCGCACCGTGGTCTGGCTTATCTGGTTGATCGCATTATAGACGTTTTCGATCACAATGACGGCGTTTTCCGGATTTGAGATGTGATAGTAGGCGACCGCGGCAATATCGATCGATACGTTGTCCTTGGTGATGATTTTTTGCGACGGAACCTGCATCGTGACGGTGCGCAAGGACACGCGCGTCATCTGCTGGATCGGAACGAAGACAATCGTGAGGCCCGGTCCGCGCACACCTTCGAATCTTCCGAGAAAAAATACAACGCCGCGCTCGTATTGCCGCAGCACGCGAAGCGATACGAAGAGATAAACAAGCACCGCGATGCCGATAATCTCGAGAATGACGATCCCACTCATGGTGTCACCATTTGGTTGTCTCGACCGCTTCGACCGACGTGGTGCAATCTATACGATTACGACGAGGGACGTTGCCGTAAGCCCTAAGCACGATCGTCATCGGCAACGCCATCGTCTGTCGCGCAGGAGACTAGAAATCCATGCCCCCGCCGGGTGGCATGGCGGGCGCCGCCGCTTGCTTCCTCGGCACCTCGGCCACCATGGCCTCGGTGGTGATGAGCAGGCCTGCGATCGACGCCGCCCCCTGCAGCGCTGCGCGCACGACCTTGGTGGGGTCGATGATGCCCTTGGTGAGGAGATTGCCGTATTCGCTGTTCTGGGCGTCATAGCCGTAATTGTATTGATCCTTGTCGAGGATCTTGCCGACCACGACCGCACCATCCTCGCCCGAATTGATGGCAATCTGGCGCGCCGGCCATGACAGCGCCTTGCGGACGATGTCGACGCCGGTCTTCTGGTCGTCATTAGCGGTTCTGATCCTCTCGATCGCCTTGATCGAGCGCAGCAGCGCAACGCCGCCGCCTGGCAGAATGCCTTCCTCGACGGCAGCACGGGTCGCATGCATCGCATCGTCAACGCGGTCCTTGCGCTCCTTCACCTCGACCTCGGTCGCGCCGCCGACGCGGATTACCGCGACGCCACCCGCGAGCTTAGCGAGACGCTCCTGGAGCTTCTCGCGATCGTAGTCGGAGGTGGTCTCCTCAATCTGCGCCTTGATCTGAGCAATGCGGGCCTCGATGTCGGCCTTCTTGCCGGCGCCGCTGACGATCGTGGTGTTTTCCTTCTCGATCATCACCTTCTTGGCCTTGCCGAGCATCGCGAGCGTGACGTTCTCGAGCTTGATGCCGAGGTCTTCCGAAATTGCCTGGCCGCCGGTCAGAACCGCGATGTCCTGCAGCATGGCCTTGCGACGGTCGCCGAATCCCGGGGCCTTGACTGCAGCGACCTTGAGGCCGCCCCGCAGTTTGTTGACCACGAGAGTGGCGAGCGCCTCGCCCTCGACGTCCTCGGCGACGATCACCAGCGGCTTGCCGGTCTGCACCACCGCTTCGAGCAGCGGCAGCAGTTCCTGGAGGCCCGACAGTTTCTTTTCAGAAATCAGGATGTAGGCATCATCCATTTCGACCCGCATCTTGTCGGCATTGGTGACGAAGTAGGGCGAGATATAGCCTCGGTCAAACTGCATGCCCTCGACCACGTCCAACTCGGTCTCAAGCGACTTTGCTTCCTCAACCGTGATGACGCCCTCGTTGCCGACCTTCTTCATGGCCTCGGCCAGGAAGCGGCCGATCTCGGCGTCGCCGTTCGCCGAAATGGTGCCGACCTGAGCGATTTCGTCGTTCGAGGTGACCTTCTTGGAGTTGGCCTGGAGGTCCTTCACCACCGCTTCGACGGCGAGATCGACGCCACGTTTCAAATCCATCGGGTTCATGCCGGCAGCCACCGCCTTGGCGCCTTCCCGCACGATCGCGTGCGCGAGCACGGTCGCCGTGGTGGTGCCATCACCGGCGAGATCGGAGGTCTTGCTCGCGACCTCGCGGACCATCTGGGCGCCCATGTTTTCGAACTTGTCCTCAAGCTCGATTTCCTTGGCGACCGTCACGCCGTCCTTGGTAATGCGTGGCGCACCATACGACTTGTCGAGCACCACGTTGCGGCCCTTGGGACCGAGCGTCACGCGCACTGCGTGGGCGAGCGTCTCGATCCCGTGCAGCATCCTGTCGCGCGCATCGACCGAAAATCTAACTTCCTTGGCAGACATTTTGGTAACTCCTATTGGTCATCTTTCGCGGGCGTCATTTTCCGCCGCACTCACGATGACGTTGAAACTCTGGGAACACGTTACGCGGCCTTTCTCTTGGCGGCGGTCTCGATCAGCACCCCCATGATATCGCTCTCCTTCATGATGAGGAGTTCGGCGCCGTCGATCTTGACCTCGGTGCCCGACCACTTGCCGAACAGCACCCGGTCACCGACCTTGAGGTCAATCGGAATGATCCGGCCGGCTTCGTCGCGCCCACCGGGCCCGACGGCGACGACCTCTCCCTGACTCGGTTTTTCCTTGGCGGTATCGGGGATGATTATGCCGCCAGCGGTCTTGTCCTCGGCATTGATTCGCTCGACGACAACACGATCGTGGAGTGGACGGAACTTCATTGGTGCCTCCCTTAAACTTTGATAGGCGATTTGGTTGGTTTCACACACCCAGCCGCAGCCTACCGGGTGCGGCCGGGAAGTCGGCGAGGTGCCTCTGGACAAGTGCCCGTGAGGCAATTGTCGACGTGCGTCACCGCAGGTCTGCTGCTTTCAGGCTACCGAGCGTGTCAGCGCAAGCTTTCGCAACCGCCGAATCCGCTTTTTCGCTGCCGGGCATTGTTGCCCAGCCGCCTTTCTCGATGAACGTCCCGCGATCCCATGCGTAGCTGATTTTGTTCAGCTCGGTGAGATTTGTGGATGCGTTCGCCGCCTGGCGAAATTGTTCGACGCAGATCGGTGCAAGAACGGCAACCACGGCCAACTCGGCCCGCTCTTTTGCAACCTTTTCGGCAGTGCTTCCAAATGTCCATCCGCCCCAGCCGAAGCCGACGATCATCGTCGCGACAGCTCCAGCGGCCGCGCCTTGCAAAAGACGAGTGAGAGAATCGCCTTGCAGGATTGCAGGTACTTCCATGACTTTCACCTTGAGAATGAGAGGGACGCACATCGTAATCGGTGCGCGGGCACGCGGGATGCGGATGCCGATTGCATCCCCACCACGCCGCTATTTTTTGAGTATTACTGTGGCCAGCCGACGGCACCACCGCTGCCACTGCAGTGAGCGGAGATTTCGGTACGTCCCCGTTTTTCGGACAGCTCTCGGACAAGCGCTACTTGCCTAACAACAATCAAGTGGGGTGTCGATCATTAAAGCGCAACGGCGGTTCGACAAATCAAGCACCACGCGGAGATTTGGCCGGAAGGCTTGGCTCGGCCTCGGTCTTGCGCACGGCTATGTCAGAGTCGATCTCGACGCCAAAGATCTTCGTGGTTGAGAACGGCCGCCCGGCCCGGTCGCGGCGCGACCATTTCGAACCAGCTCATCACGGAATTCGTTGCTACCATAGGCCAGTCCGCTCATGGCCACTGAAGCTGCCGTGCAGCAAGGATTCAACAACGGCGCTTTTGACCCGAGGCTGCCGCCGCTGATCGGTGCCGGGCGGCTTCCAGTCGAACTCAGGGGTAAATCATGAATTCGAGGAGGTTCCCGTCTGGATCGCGCACGTAGACGCTCGAAGCTGTCTTCCGGCGGCCTCCCTGCCTTGCCACCGGACCTAACTCGACCTTTGCCCCAGCGTGGTCCAGCATAGCTTTCAAAGACTTGGGCGTACCCTCCCACACAAAGCAAAGGTCTCCGCAGGGTGGTTTCGCCGCGGGCGCGCGCAGCGTAAACGACTCGCGCTGCCAGAGCACGGGGCGGTGAAAGTTGATCATGTTGTCGCCGAAATAGACCGAACAAATGTTGGGGCTTTCGCTTACGTCGCAGCCGAGTGCCCTATAGAAAGCGAGCATCGCATCGGTGTTCTCCATCGGAAGGGCAACGTGATCGTAGCCCCGGATGCGTCCCGACTGCTGAGCCGAGAGCGCGTTAACACCCACCCCACTGACCGCCGCGCTGGCTGCCGCCACATCTCGGATAAATCTGCGTCGTGAAGGACGGTCTGCCATTGTTGCCTCTCCCGAGTCGTTGAGCGTTTTGTACAATTGGCCTGTAAGACTCGCTATTCTGGTCACACGGCGGGGCCGCTTTCAGTGTAAGTCCCGCTGCGAAGGTCGCAAAGCTCAATGGCAGGGCGTGACCCATTCCGGACTCCGATCGTGCAACGCAGCAGGGACGAAAGTGTAGTTTCCGAGGGCACAACCCTCGCAAGCGAGCAGTTCGATAGTCAGTAATGGTCGAATGTTCGATGCGTCGCCCAGAACACGTCGGCGAGATCAATTGGTGCCGTAGTAACCGGCGATCTTCCAGCCCGACGCGTCCTTGATATAGCAGAGCTGATCGAACGCGATCGCCGACAGGAATTCTTCCGCCACGAAGCCGAATTTTCCATTCGGCATCACCACGCGAACGAACGGCGATTGCGGGGCTTGGTTGCCCGCAGGTGGCTCTTCCGGCATGACGCGGATGAGGTACATGCCAAGCTTGCCGACGACCGGCGAGTTCGGCTGCGCGGAGGCGTGAACATCGATTCCGGGCTTGGTGGGAGACGCCCAGTCAAACTCGCTGGTGCCGGTTTCCTTGGTGAGCTGCTGGACCGCCTTCTCATCGAACACCGAACCCGCCGGCGAGCAGAACACACCCCTCTTTTGCGGCATCGGCTCGAGACTCGGCTCCTTCGCCGCTTGGGCAATGACGAGCCAGCCGGAGCCCTCCTTATCGTCGAGATCAATCGCGGCCGCGAGGTTCTCCATGCTGGACTTGCGCTTGTTGGTCTTGTCGCCCTCTCGCCCATTCACCTGGCCTATCCAGAAAAAATTGGTGGGCACGACAATGCGGGCGAGTGCTGCGCGGTCCCTTTTCATTGCCATGTCGACAAGTTGTTTGAGGAAGGCGTCGAAACTCGGATCGTTGCTGGGCTGCGGTGGCGTCACCGCGATTTCTTTGTAGGGCTTCGGCGGCGCCGGTTGTGGCGGTTGGCCGGGCGCCGGCCCGCGTTGTGCAGGCTGAGCCGGTTGTCCGGGGCCGGGAGAAAGCTGCCCGGGCTGCCCGGTCTTCGGCTGTGCATCGGCGGACGGCATCGCCAGCGCCACGGCGAAGATAGCCGACAGCGCGAACGAGGAAAATGCAATGCGACCTTGAGGCATGAGTGGCTCCGGTGTGATGGAATAGCATCGCCAATGTACGCAACTTTCGATGCAATTGCGACCGGCGTGCCGGCTGCTGCCCCCGCGCCGCCATTGGCCACGCCACTGTCCCGCCAAGGCCGCCAGGAAACCCCGCGTCGCATCGTTCACGCTCCCGAGCCGTCGTACGGGCAGCCTATCGCGGCCAAAGCTGCATGTCTGGCCTTGAGGCGAATGTCTCCGACCTCTTTTGCAGCGCGGGCGGCTTGGCCCGACTCGGCCGAGTCGATCAGCGTCAGACAGGTCCGGTCATTGGGGTCAAGCGGCTGTGCTCATGCCGCGCGCCAAACGACGCGATTGACCCAAAGCGGTCCCAGGAAGAGGACGCGCCTCCCTAGGGAAAGGGCTTTAGCTTCATTGGCACGGCGTCGAGGACCGCTGCACACGGCCACGGCTTCGTCGGTTTGCGGCTTGCTCAACCTTCGATGATAGCCGTCAGCGCGACGCAGATGTTGCCTTCCATTCGCGAGCCAACCGCTGCGCTTCAGCTATCTGTGCGGGGCTCATCTTGGCGGCGACGGCGGCGCGGCCCTCCTCGGCCAACTCGCGAATACCTGCTGCCGTCTCATCGTTCGGGCTCAATTGGGAAACGGCGAGGTCGAACCACTTGTGTGCCTCCACAGAGTCCGGCGGCACGCCGCGGCCGTCTCTGTACATCGTCCCAAGGAACCATTGGGCATCGGCCCTGCCTTGGTCCGCAGCCTTACGAGACCACTTCACCGCCTCAGCATAATTCTGCGCAACCCCCTGGCCGTCGCTGTAAATATATCCAAGCCTGACCTGAGCATCAGCGTCGCCTTGGTCGGCAGCCTTAAGATACCAACTCACGCCCTCAGCGTAGTCCTGCGGTACACCCAGCCCTTCAACATATATGAACCCGAGCCTGAACTGCGCTTCTGCGTGGCCTTGGTTCGCAGCCTTGTGATACCACTTCGTCGCATCAGCGAGGTTCTGCGGCACGCCATCGCCTTTGCTGTACATATCTCCGAGCAGGAACTGCGCGTCGGCCTTGCCTCTGTCAGCCGGCGACCGGAGGAGCCGGGCGGCAGCCGCGTAGTCGCCGCGGTCATAGGCGTTTGTGCCGTCTTTGAACGGCTCTGATATCGCTTCCGTTGCAAGCTGATGCACGTGCACAGCGCCGGCCCGTAACTCGGCGAAATAAACGATTCCGAGTTCCGCGGCGAGGGCAAGAATGAACACGACGATGGCTGCTTTGAATGTGCGGTTCATGTTCGCCTTTCCGATGGGGACTGCATCATACCCAACGAAGACCCGGCCGCTAGCCTCCGCGGGGCGCGGCCCTGCACCTGAGGAGAACCCGATGGCGCCAATGGTGGCCGGCGTCATCGTCACAGCGTTCGCCTTGTCGAAGTTCGGAGCCGAATCCGCGGTTAACGGCCAGTCAATACCTGACCGGTTAAAATCAAGCGCACAAGGAGTTCCGCTATGTTCTGGTCAAATCGTCAGCGTACGGCGACGCCGGCTGACCTGCCCTCCGATCGGTCCGCTCTCATTGACCGGGTGAGACAAGGCGTCCTCGAATCCCTCCGAAAAATTCTTGCCACACGTGGCACTGGCGGCTGGCTCGACAATTCGACCGTCGAGCTAAGCAACGGTCAGCAAATGCCCATGGCGGACTACATCAGCGGGTTCGCCGAACGTGTCCAAGAGTGCGATATGACCGACGACGACTGCGTCAAGATTTGGCAGGCGCTCAGCGGACTAAACGAGCAATTCGCCGCAGCCTAACATAGGCGGTCGCTGACGAGGTTAGTCCCCCTGCGGTCGTCGCGCCGGTGCTTGTTGGACCGACTTCTGTCAACGCCGGACCACGAATGCACCACGGGGCATGACGCAGCTAGGCGTCTTCTTTCCCAGCGTTTCGACCCGAAGGGCTTTTTTTGGTGCGACCAGCGGCGAGTATTTTTGCGTCGGCGGCTTGCTTGGCGAGCCTTAGCGCGCGAAGCCTGAGCATGTTCGCGTCAACGCGAGCCCTCTCGGCAACGATATTCCTTCAGTGCCGCTATCGCATCCTGCTCGCGCTTTGCCTTCTGTGCGGTCGCGAGCATCCGCCGTTCAACGGATTTCTCTGCCGTCATATCCGGATCTCCGGCCACAAAAATCAGCTCATTCCCGCAATTGCCGATATTGCAAAAATCCCGCGCACTTCTGGCGCGGGATTTTGACCATAGGCTCTGCCAGTACATCCGTGGTCAGACCGAAATGGCACATGCCGCCGCGTTACACGGCGCGCAGGTTGTCGGCAGAAGACTTCCCGGTGCGGCGGTCGGCCACAACTTCGTAAGCCACCTTCTGTCCTTCGTTTAGCGAGCTCATGCCGGCGCGTTCGACCGCGCTGATATGAACAAAAACGTCCTTGCTTCCATCATCGGGCTGAATGAATCCGAAGCCCTTCTGACCATTGAACCACTTGACGGTGCCGTTGCTCATCGCAAACTCCTCTAGATGCGCATGTCCAAGGGGTCGGGCACGCATCGGCGTGCCACAAACCCGATTTCTCGATGTTGGAGAGGTTGTCTGAAACGGACGCGCCTGTCGAAGCGAGGCGAAGCAGCCAATCGGCCAAATATCGATGTGTAAAAAGTAGATATTTTAGCGCGAAAAGTCAAGCTCATGATGCGGAAGCGGTATAAAGACGCGTTTTGAACGCTATTCAGCCACTATTTAGGTCGCTCCTGTGATCCTCGAAATTAGTCGGGCAACAAGAGACAATTCAATGAAAGACGAACACAATAGGGCAGCGTAACATTACGAATCCGCGGCACAATCTCATCGCGCCGCTGCCGATGCTCACGGCAAGAACGAACATTCCAAAGGCAAAGAACATTCCACGAAGGCTCAGCAGCAGTCGGAAATGGCCCGGGATCATTCGAAGGCCGCGCATTCCAAGAGCGAGCAGCAGAGCTAGGATTCCTCCCACCAGACAAGGTCGGTTTCGACTTCGCTGGTGGCCTTACGCTTCCCGATTTTGCTTTCCGCGATTTCCCTGCCTGTTCCCGGGATGCGTCTCATTTCCTTACCCTTTGCGCTCAGCGAGACAAGGAGTTTCAGGTGCGCCTCACACCACCCGATGACGAATGCCACGTGCACATCATGCGCTACAAAGATCGAACCACTTGGATCACGAAGGCAAACGGCGGCGACCGAGTTGCCGGACTTTGCATATCGGCAATCTCAAGATGGTTGAACGTGAGGCTGACGGAGCATTCGGCTTGCGCGTGCTGCGATGCGATCTTTCCGGAGAGCGAGTTCCCGCGCGCCTTTCTTGTGCTTATTCCGGCGAAGGAACATCCCGATAACGTTAAGGCAATGGTTGACGGGGTGTGTCGGTACTGCAGCAAGAACGACGACCAATGGCTTGTCGATCAGAGCGTGAATCGCGAAGGGCTCTCGGCCGCGCCGCGACGAGCCAAGGATCAAATCCATTGAACAGGTGCGCCTCACGAGCGGCGTCGAGGTGTCTTCCGACCAACATCGCCGAAAGACGCCACTACGCCAATCACGGGACAGCGGGCGCCTCCGCCTTGTTCGGTGAACGAATACGGATGTCGGTGGCGACGTCTTCGGGGGTGTCGGAGAAATAGAAATGACTGGCGCGCCGAAACGCAAACCTCATGAAAGCGATATCGCTCGCGACAAGCGCGAGCGCAGGCGCCAAGAAAATGAGCTCGACGAAGCCCTCAAGGACACCTTTCCGGCTTCTGATCCGGTTTCAATCGAGCAGCCCACGCCACCCGCCAGCGACCGCGACAGGGTAGGTTAGTGATGGACTCGACTGGAGGGAGCAAACGGATTGCATCGCGACAGCGGCGCTTGGCTGCATTTCCCGAAGGCACGCCACAATCGCGCAACTCGGAACTAACGAAGGACTCCATTGTTTATTCTGGTTGCCGGTATATCTTTGCCAGCCGGCTGATCTGCTGAGTATCCTCATCGAGCATAGCGATCGGACCGATGAAGATGAAACCGAATGCAGCAAAACGTGAAGCTGATCGTCTCACCGAGGACGATATCGCGCAAGCGAGCCTCGGCGGCACTCGTGGTTCCAATGATCTGAAGGCGGCGAAAATGACGCGACGCCAAAAACTAGATATGCCGGCAGAGGGCGGCTACGATCCGGGTCATACCGCATAGCGGGCGAGAGCTCTTCTCCCAGGCCCGGCCGCCACCATGGTCTCAAAATAAAGCGGTGACTGCTCTATCGAGTTGGCCCTCGCCGCACCGATGTCTTTATACGCGACTATCAAGGAGTCAGCCATGCAAAGTGGCCCGAGAATGACTATGAACTCACGGCAGCGCGGACGCGGGGCGCCACTTTCTGCTCGCTCGAAGCAGTGGAGCCCGGGTGCATCCCGGGCCAACCCGAAGCGCTCTGAAAATGCGGAAAAAAGCTATGAGCGATATATGGCGCTAGCCCGTGCTGAAGCCCTAAACGGTAACACGGTCGCTGCGGAAAACTACTACCAGCACGCCGAACATTATCACAGGTCAATGTCCTCGGAATCCGAGGCAACATAGGTACTCGGCGGCAACACATCTGAAATTCAGAGTTGGCGCGCCGCATTGCCATGGCCGACACGCCGGCTGCGGCCTTGTTTTTGGGCCTGCCGTTGCAGCAAAGCGATACTCCGAACGGTTGATAATTACCCGTCGTTCTTGCAAGAGCCCCCTTTACATTTTCCAATTCCTGCAATACGGCATGATTCTCCCACAAAAACTCATCCAAAAGGAATCGATCGCGATGCCCGCCATAGGCCTCAAATCAATGTCGATAGACAATCTCTCGAAGCTGCAAGCTCAGGTCGAGGCCGCGCTCAGCTCGAAAGTGGCCGAGGAGCGGCGGGAGCTTGAGGCCAAACTAAGTCAGCTCTCCCGCCTCGGTGACGGACATGGCTCTGGGCTTCGCGGGCGCCCCCGCGGTGGCCTATCGCTTCGAGGGCGCAGCGTCGCCCCGAAGTACCGCAATCCCGAAAACCCGTCAGAGACCTGGGCTGGCCGCGGGCTGAAACCCCGCTGGCTCACTGCCGCGATGAAGTCGGGCAAGAAGCTCGAAGACTTCGCCATTGGCGGCCGGGCAGCGGCCGCATCGAAAAAGATGCCGAAGAAGCGCGGCAGGCCACGCAAGACGGCCTAAAAGCGGCGCGTGATTCGCCCGCCAATGAAGCACCGCACGTTGCATGCGAGCAATGCAGGTGGTTGTAGCTGGTGCGGAGTCTCCAATCGTTCAACGGTACATTTTGGCGCCGCCACGTGTCGGGGTGCAGTGTACTGGGTGCGATAGTTGACGGGCAGCTACTTGAAGAAATCGTTGGATCGCAACACTACCGGTCGTTCGGCCTCGACTGACCCTTCGAAGAACTTACGCGATGCTCGCTCCTCAATCGCATCGCGCAGTCGCACGAACTGATCTACTCGCTGATCTGCCTTCACATCATGCTTGCCTTCAAGACCATCCATCGCCGCGGTGCTAATCGCGCACCGCACTGTCTTGCCTTGATTCAGCATCGTGAAATCCACGACCATCCGATTGAAGTCGTAGCCGAGCACTTCACCTCGCTGTAGCGACATTGCAAATCCTCCATTCTAACAGGGGTTGTGATTATGCCGCGTCGGCCGGTGTTGCGCGAGGTGCGGCGTGGCCCGCTCAGAGTACGAGGCATTTCTGGGGCGGGATCGCCTCTGCCGCACAGAACGGTACCTGTCACGAAAGCTATCGGCGGATAAGCTGCCGCCACTAGTAGTGCGGCACTACAACTCAAGTCAAGGTGACCCACAACGGACCCTGATGGCTTGACCTATATCAATGCCGATCGCGCAGCCTTTGTGACTGTTCAATGGATTGGCACCTGATATCGAACGCTCCCTTCGACCGCGAGCTTGAACTCGCTGTCCTCGATAAAGAGGGTATGCACTCCCTCGCGTTTCCGTGCCGCCGTACGTTGGGCCGATGGATTAACGCGGAAACCAATCGCCCGATTGAGTTGCGTCCGACGCATTGGAGGGAATGGATTGCCTAGGTGCTCTTTGGCTCATCCAATTTTCCGGGGGGCTCTTCGAGGCATCCGTTTCTGATGCCAACAACTTGCGGAATCGCTCGACGTTGAGGGTCCGCGATAGTGCTGTCCATGCCGCATCCCTTTTTCAATCGCTTACTTTAGAGGCGCACCGGCCGTAACCCGGCGCAACGCACACGCGCATTCCTTCCGCCACTGCAACGCCTCGCGGGGCCCAATTCAAAATTCACCTGTTGGCGGTTTCTTGCAGCGACTTGTGGCTTGGCGCAGGGCCACTTAGATCATCGCTGAACGCGCTTCCGCTCCTATTTTGGGGACGAAAATGCTGGCCGCTGCGTTGAAGAAGATTCGAGAGGATACTGGCTACGGCGACCTTACATCTCTCGAACAGATCGGCGTGCTCACGGCGCTACTCAAGGCTACTTGCGAGGAGCCCGACGATGAGTACGGACAATGGGCAGCGCGCACGTACGGTGCAGATGCAATCACGGTGAGCGAAATGTGGGAAATCGTGAAACTCACTTCGACAGCGCGCCGGCTAGACATTCTCTGCACGCTGATGGCCGAATGGCACGTGACCAATAATCCGCGGGCCGAAACGGTGATTGCTCGCGCCAAGGAGCTTCTCGAGGTCGCGGGTGAAAAAGATGATTAGTTTGGCTCTCGTCCTCGGCGTTGGGAACTCTCCTAATTTGCAATCGTTTGAAACCTCGATACCATGGCCCGCCCTTCAATTTTTGGAGGAAGCTTCTGAGCACCCTTGATTGGGTTGGATGCCTGAGGTTCCGCGGCGCCTTCAATTTATCCGTGGTCTCGTCCGTACCGGTCATCCGAATTGCTCCTCTGCCGACCCCGCATGTACATTGCTAAAGCGTCGGCGGGCCTTACCAGGGTCGAAATGCCGGCAATCAAGTGCGTTGCGCCTTTCGCGCCACGCAGCATGAGAACGGTGATGCAAAGGGATGCCGAGACGCGCGCCGTGTATCGGCGAACGATGTCTTCCGCTATCCGCTGCAACCCTGCCTTCTTTCCTCGGCGGAAATTTGAGCGATGCGCCTTTGGGCACCCGCGGATAAGCGCAATCTATTTTCATTCTGGATTGAACAACCGTCATTCCCGAAATGACGGATTGCCCTTTGAGTCTTGAAACAATAGCCAGCGTCTTGATAGAACTGATTTCGTTCTACCCATAAATCCTCGCAGCTTGCCGCGCGGGACTGCCCTAAGGATGTCCCCAGAGCGATAACCGTAAACAAAATGGTGAAAAGCACGCGCATATTTTGCCCTCCAAGGCCAAAAACTACCTCTCGCGTGAACGGCCCCGTAAAAGACCGCCACAGCGCGCTAAGGTCGAATTTCGATTTGCCCGCCGATGGAGCTGAGGGCTGCCGCGTTTGGTGGGAGGCGAGTTCGGTACACCGCCATCTTATGGGCAGCTGGTAATGAGATGCACATGGCGTGTTCTTTTGGAAGAAAGCAAGGATAATCTCCAGCCACCGATCGATTGGGTCCTGATTTGCACGGCAACGGGAGCCAGAACTCTATGGCGAGCGCCGAACCGGACCGACAAATACCGCCTTGAAGTTTTGGAATTTCAGCGATCGTGCATCGCGCTCAGAAATGCCGGCGGATGTCGGCGGCGAGCGCCTTGTTGGACTGCGGATGAATGCGCTCGCGGTCCGTACGCGATGCCTCGAACGACACCACAGCATCGCCGTGCGCATGGGCGACAGTATCGACAGCGATGGCCGCGGCCTGCGGGACCGGCCTGATCCAGACGACGCGTGCCGAGCCAGCGCGGGATCGCAACGCGTGCAGGCGGGTGAGCAGGCCTGGGGTGAGGTAGTCGTTACTGCCAGCCGACACGATGATCAAGTCAGCACGGCCCGGCACCCGGGAGGCGATCGCTGCGGTGCCGATGCCGATCTTCACGTCGACGTGACATTCGCGAAAGAACCCGCGCAGATCCTCGGCGATCGAATCCCCGATGACGGCACACGTGGCGGACGCATGAGACACAGTCAAGACTGCCGGGAGTGCGAGCACAGCGGCAACGAGGAGGCGCATGATCTGGAAACCGGAATGTTTTTGGTGCTCTATAGCAACATGGCACCGTTTCGATTGCTAGTGAGCTATTCGCTAAATTAACGCAGCTGCCCGAGCCGTGGGTCGGCAGGGCCCGCTTGTTGGGGTGAGCCTGCCGCGCCAGCGTAGTTTCTACACAACCAAGACCTGCTGCGGACATCGACTCTGCATCGCAGCAGCTGCGAAAGTGTGGTCCCCGAGGGCACAACCTTAGAAGCGAGCGGTTCGGTCAACCGACGTTCCTAATCGGCTGGTTCAATCAGTTTGTCGGCGAGCGAGAGCAGCTACGCCAGAATCCGAAGACCTTGGCGGTCTTCAGTGGCATAGCGTCGCCGTCACTCCGTGAGTTTTTGTCCTTGCTTTCTTCCAGTGTAACGCCGTCGCAGTGTTTGCGAGAGCGTCTTGTCGTCAATACCATACGCAGCGAAAGAGGTGCACAATGCCCAAGATCAATTTCAATGCCGCGATCATGATCCGAACGGTGGCTGTCGCGCTGCCGGCGCTTCTAATAATGTGCCAATCGGCCCCGCCCGCGATGGCGGCGAGTCCCAGCTTCTCGGCGGCAGCCATCGAACTTAGTCCTGCCGCGGCGGTCGCGAAGATCGATGATGCTGATTGAGCGATACTGTTGAAAAAGGATTTTGAGCATGTCGCCGCGCAACTTTGATTCAGAAAATTAATCGCGGACGCAAGGTTGGTTCGATTAGCAGGCTCCTCGATTCGATCGTTGCCTGCTCGGAGCCAGCGACCGACTTTTTCAACGGTATCGACCCGAAGCCGCCATGTTGCATTAATGCTGCGATTGCGGCCATTATGCATATCGTTGAAGGCGTGGGGATTAGTGGCACCAATTCTCTCGCGTTGTGTCATGTGCGGATAGGCGCTCACGCCTTAGAATGAGCTGGCCAAATTTAGTCCTCCCGCAAAGGGCGAGGTGAGCGGCCCATGGCGGTATTGTTCGTAAGCCATTCCAGCAAGGACGACACGGCCGTCAATGCACTTGAGGCTTGGCTGCGCGTCAATGGCTTTACCGACATCTTCGTCGATCATGAAAGCCTCGCGGGGGGTGCCAACTGGCGCGAGGAGTTGCGGGCGTCCGCCGGGGCTTGCCGCGTCGTCCTCTGCCTTGTTACGGAAAATTGGCTCGCCTCTTACGAATGCTTCAACGAGTTTCGAGCGGCCTGGTACATGGGCAAACGCATCATCCCACTGCTTTTGCTGCCGCCCGTGCAAAAGAGCGACGAGGAGGCAGCGAAGCGGTTCGCGGAAGTTTGCGCTGAGTATCAGGGCGTCGATCTCAAACCTTGCCTCAAGCCTGATGGCGCTCTCGACGTCGAAGCGGACGCCAATGTCGCAAATCGCCTGAAGGTGGGGCTGCGCGCGGCCGGCGCGCTCGGTCGCGTCGGTTTGGATCCTGAAGCTTTTGAGATCGACCGCAAGCTGCGTCCGACGCCGTTCCCAGGCCTCGCTTCGTTCGGCGACGACGACGCCGACGCCGCACTGTTCTACGGCCGCAGCCGCGAGATCGCCCAGGCGATGGATGCCTTGCGGCAGATGCGAGCCGCCGCCGAGAGGCGGCCGTTTGTGATCCTTGGAGCGTCGGGTGCCGGAAAGTCGTCGCTCCTCAAGGCCGGCATTATCCCGCGCCTGCGGCGGGAGGCCCCGGCGTGGCTGCCGCTGCGCGCGTTCCGTCCGGGTGCCGATCCGCTGCTCAATTTCGCCGAAGCCTGGGCGCGGAGCTTTGCCGATTTCGGCAAGCGCGAAGCCCATGGCGTTATTCGCGACCGCCTGTTCGAGGCCTGGTCGAAGGCCGAGCGTGCGACTGGCGTCCTGACCCGAGCGGGCCATGCGACGGTGGAGGCCGCCCTCGAAGCCGAAGGGCGCCGGCTGCGCGATCTGGCCGGACGCAGCACCGCGACGATTCTCATCAGCATCGATCAAGCCGAGGAGACGGCACGGGCAGACGGCGACAGCGGGGAGGCGCTCGCCGATTACCTTCGTGCCGCCTTGGTAACGATCAAAAGCAGTTGGCAACTTGCCTTCACGATCCGCACGGATAGCTTTCCGGAGCTGCAACGGCATCCTCGCTTTCAGGCCCTTGAGGCGCGTGGCTACGACTTGCGCGCTATTCCGGTGTTCCGCTTCGACAGCGTGGTCGAGGAGCCGGCGAAACGCTATGGCGTGGAGGTCGATGACAGGTTCATCGAAGGTCTCACCGACGAGGCGCCGCACGAAGACGCGCTGCCGCTGCTGGCGTTCGCGTTGCAGCGCCTGTGGAACCAGTATGCGGCCTCTGGCGCACTGACCAGAGACAATTATGACAAGGTCGGCGGCCTGAAGGGGCTCATTGAGGACGCGGCCGAACGAGCGTTGCGCGGACTCACGCCAGAGGACGACGTGGCGCTGCCGGCGGTGCCACCGGCGAAGCGACTGATCGATCTCGCGGCAGCGTGCTTCGTGCCGGCGCTGGCCCAGGTCAACGATCAGGGCGCCACTATCCGGCGAATTGCGACGTGGAACAGCTTCGATGAGGGGCAACAGGAACTGCTGACCAAGTTCGACCAATGGCGTCTCGTGGTGCGCAAGGGCGACCCCGGCACCGTCGAGGTTGCGCACGAGGCGCTATTCCGCGAATGGACCCGGCTCGAGAGCTGGCTCGAGCCGGAGCGGGCGCGGCTCGAAGCATTGCGTTCGCTCCAGGTCGACGCCGCAAACTGGAACCGCAATAGCAAGGACGCTGCGTTCCTCAACCACCGGGACAAGCGGCTTGCCGAGGCGCGGGCGCTAGCCTCAATCGACGGTTACCGCAAGCGCCTCAGCGAACTGGATCTCGAATATCTCGAAGCGTGCCAAGTGGCCGACCGGTTGCACCGAAACCGGACGCGGCGCATGCAGGCGCTGGTCGGCGTGCTGGCATTTAGCATCGTGGCGGGTCTCGCAGGCTGGCTGAACGGGCCCTACCTCTACGCGCTTGAGCGCGTCAACTGGTTTGCGACCATGCGACCTTACATGCTGGAGCAGGTGCGGCCCTACGTCCTTAGCGCGGAGGCCGAGCGGGCGTTGAAGCCCATGGACTCGTTTCGTGAATGTGCCAAGGACTGTCCCGAGATGGTTGTCATTCCCGCGGGCGAATTCACGATGGGATCGCCCGACACGGAAAAGGATCGCGATGGTGATGAGGGCCCGCAGCACAAAGTATCGATCGGCAGATCTTTTGCTGCGTCCAAATACGACGTGACGTTCGCCGACTGGGACGCCTGCGTCTCAGTGGGCGGCTGCCGTGAAGCTCACGATCTTGGATTGGGACGAGGCACAAAGCCGATCATCAATGTCTCCTGGGAGGACGCCCAGCAGTATGTGGCGTGGCTGTCCAGAGTGACTGGCCAGCCTTATCGGCTGCTCACGGAGGCCGAATGGGAATATGCAGGTCGCGCCGGCACCACGACCGCTTATTCCTGGGGCGATGAAATCGGCAAGGGCAACGCGGATTGCGATGGGTGTGGCAGCGCGTGGGACAAGCACGAGCCCTCGCCGGTCGGATCGTTCAAACCGAATGCGTTCGGCCTCTACGACATGTCCGGCGACGTGTTTCAATGGGTGCAGGATTGCTATCACAAGGATTTCGGCGGAGCGCCTGCGGATGGTTCGGCGTGGACCGGCGGAGAATGCAATAGCCGTGTCGTCCGTGGTGGTTCCTGGTTTGACAATCCGCAGGACATCCGCATTGCTTGCCGCGTCGGAAACGCCCCTGAATTCCGCGACAAATATATTGGCTTCCGGGTTGGGCGAACCCTTATTCCTTGAATCTTCGCCCCTTGGGTCAGGGCGAATTACTGGTCGGAATTTTGGGGCCCGTCATGGCTTGGTCTCCTATCTGACGCTCCAACGTCAGATGATTCGAGGTGGAACACCCCGGAGACTACGCCACCCTCAATTCCTACCAACCTCGCGACGCCACGTTTCCAGAATTCACCAGTGTCTGTCCTAAAACGAAGCAGCCAGATCGTGCGGGCGTCGCGCGCGGCGGGGAACGTGTGCAGGTCTATGCCGAGAAAATACTGCGGCCCCTTGCCCGAGCCCGCCTCAATGACACGCTCGAACCCGGTATCTTCAATCGCCTCCCGTACGCGATCATTGAGGCGCAATCCTAGTTGGTCGGGGCTGTCGGTCGTTGTACCAGTTCGATGCGGGTTCCCCAGGGATCGACGATGTATGTGAGGGCGACGCCTGTCGCCTCGTTCTTCCGATACGGCTCATCGAGCTTGATGCCTTCAGCTTCAAACTTCTTGATGTAGCCCAGCACATCCTTCACGTCGAAGCCGATATGGTCGAGCACGCGTCCCTTGGTCGGCGCCTGCGCGCTGTCGGCCTTGGCAAAGCGAAGCTGGCCACCCGGGAGGTCGGCGACCGACGCATTGTTGCGTACGCCCGGCTTGGCGCCGAATATCTTGGCGTACCAGGCCTGCATCTTGGGAATCTCCGCTTCCGGCACGAAGAAATGCACGTGCTCGTGGCGGATTGCCATTTCTTGATTCTTGTCCTCGAGGATTTCGATGCGCACGCCGTCCGGTGTCACAACGAAGGCCTGATCCTGTCTGTTGTTGGTGCCGGGCAACACCGGCACGCCGGCAGCCTTCCACTTCGCCGTCTGCTCCTGCACGTTCTTCACGATGAAGCCGACGTGATTGATCACCGAGCCGACTGAGCCACCGGAGGATGGCGGGGCACCCTGTAGGTCGAGGTTGATCACGACGCCGGGAAACCTGACGGATTCGCGTCCTTCGATCGGGACGCCGCCCATTGCAAGGAAGATCTTCTTGTTGGCCTGAACGTCGTGTGACACGAGGTGCCAGTGTCCCATTGTGACGCCGACCTCATTGAACGGAGCGGGCTGGGCTGCGACGGGTCCCGCGGCCAACGCCGATGCAAGCCACAGACCGGCCATCAATTTTTTCATAGATATCTCCCCAGCGTCGACTTTTTTGTTCCAGTGGCTGCGACGCTACCATCACGTCGGATCATCGGAAAGCTTGACGTAGCCGAATTGTGTAGCCCGTCAGCTTGATCGCGCTGCTCGCGTCACTGCAGGCTGGCTAGATCCGCAGGCCAATTAGCATCGCGGAGCGGATCAACGCCTATCTGAACGGTATTTCTCGACTCGGCCGGCAGAGGATGCGCCAGTCAACCTTCAAGACGCTACGGCGCCTGCGACCGCCAGTTGGGGGTTAATGCTCCCTACCGGCGGGTCTTCGCGCGCCGTCCGGGCGTGAATTGCGCCTCCTCTTCCCGAGAGCGGCTTTCATGCGTTTCGGAAAGCCACTATCATTGCTGCAACCCGGAAGTGACCCGGGACAATCTCAGCCGAAAGAGCGGGCTGCTCGCGGCAGGCGAGTGACGGGGAGTGAAATCATGAAACCCTTTCTGTTATGGACGATCGCGTTTTGCCTGGCGACGGCGGGCGCCGCCTCCGCGCAGCCATTTCCCGCGAACGAAGCCGGCGTCACAATGGGGCACTTGCATCTCAATTCGCGGGATGTGGCGGCCAACAAGAAGATTTTCGTCGCCATGGGCGGCACGGCGGTCAAGCTGGGCGACTTTGACGTCGTGCGGTTTCCGGGCGTTCTGGTCTATCTACACGTGCGTGCGGGCTCGCCGCCGTCCACCGGTGGCACCGTCGGAAGCGTGATCAATCACGTGGGCTTCATCGTGCCCAATGTCCAGGAGGCCGTTGCGAAGTGGAAGGCCGTAGGCGTGCCAGTGCTGCCAGGCAACAACGGCAGAACCGACCAGGCATTCGTGGTTACGGCGGATGAATTGCGGGTCGAGATTTTGGAAGACAAGGCCCAGACGATGCCGATTCGGCATCACCATATCCACTTCTTCGTGCCTGAAGCGGCGATCCCGCAGATCCAGGCCTGGTACGCTAAGTGGTTCGGTGCCAAGCCCGGAATGCGCGGCCAAAACGTGTCCGACGATATCCCCGGCGCAAACCTGTCGTTCTCCAAGAGCGATCAGCCAATGGTCGGAACCAAGGGGCGAATTCTCGACCACATCGGCTTCGATGTGAAGAACCTCGAAGCCTTCACCAAACAGCTCGAGGCGTCCGGCATCAAGCTCGACCGACCCTTCTTCAAGGTTCCAGGTATCAACCTGACGCTGGCGTTTATCACTGACCCGTGGGGAACATACATCGAATTAAACGAGTGGACAGAGTAAGCGCGCGGGACACTTCGTGCCGAATCCGGCCGTCATCTCGTCGCGGAGCGCCGCCAAATCCAATACAGCGAGTTGCCCAAGCCCGGCCCTGGTATAGGCACATACGACCCGACGCACACATCGACATGTTGAGAATTGCAGTGTGGCGCGCCGAACTGCCGACGCCCCGGAAGGCCAGTCGAGCCCCGCAGGAGAGTGCTCTAGCACCTCGGTGGCATCGACCTTGCGGTCTCGAATGAGGCGCGCGATCTGATTGGCAGATTAAATACCCTCATGGGACGGGCGGACGGACTTCAAGCGCGCGCGTAGAGGCCCGCGATCTTCTGTGCGCGGTAGTCACCGGCGGTGATCGGAAGGTGCCGCGGCGACGCACCGGGCGCAAGGCAACTCGGCAGGCATTCGATCAGCGCATCGTAGTTCATACCGTCAGACATTCTCCGATTCTTCCTGGGTTGATGACGCGATGGACATTCGACTGCCATTTCATCGTTGGTCCGGGTCATCATCATGTCGCCGATGTTGATCAGGAACAAATCGTCGCGCGGCTCGACATCGATTCAGTTGCCTTGTTTGCTGCGCGCCTCGAAGCCGCGCGCGCCTGGTGCTCTCTTCACCTTCAGAATCGTGAACGCGCCATAGCCGGCATGCGCGCCGATGCGGATCTGACCCGGCTGCGGCTGGACGCTCAGGATGCTCGCGTGTTCGGAGAAGAGCGGCGTGAAGCAGCCCGTGGGGAGGCGCAACGCGACCTCGGAGAAGCCGGAACATCAGAAGGGTCAACGAGGCCTATTGGCGCCAGACAAGATAGGCTTTGATCAGAGTCCCGCACACCTCCCTATGTGTTGAACCTAACTGAAAGGCAAAGACGAGCAGATATGACGAACCCTCGCCAACAGCTCTTTCTTGGGGGGCCCCTCGGCACTGCACTGGTCCGGCTCGCCATACCGATCATCCTCGGAAATCTCCTGCAGACGGGTTACCAGCTGACCGACGCATGGGCGCGGCGGCGGTCGCAGCGGTATCGGTGAGCTTTCCCTTCACGTTCCTGGTCATCGCGCTGGGCGCGGGCTTGGCGATCGCGGGCGCGACGCTGTCGGCCCAATACATGGGGGCCGGACGGCAGGACATGGTGAACCACGTCGCCGCGCAGACCATGATGATGGTTGCGCTGACGTCCGTCGTTTTGGGTGCGGCGGGTTACGTGTTGGCGCCCTATCTGCTTGACCTGCTCGGCGTTGCTCCCGATGTCGAAAGTGGCGCGCTCGGATTCATGCGCGTTTCTTTTGTCGGCATCATCTTCGTTTTCGTTTACGCGATGTTCCAGGCCTTGATGCGCGGCGTCGGCGAAACGCAAATCCCACTGCTAATCGTGCTTGGAACAGTGCTGCTGAATTTTCTTCTCGATCCACTGTTGATTTTCGGCTGGGGGCCGCTGCCCCCGCACGGCGTAATGGGCGCCGCGCTTGCTACGCTGGTGACCCAAGGCTTGGCCGCGCTGTTCGGCATCGTCATTTTTCTCCGCGGCCGCCATGGCATCCAGCTTTCCTGGCGCGGATTTCGCCCCGATTTGCCCTACATCAGACGTGCTTTCTTCCTCGGGTTTCCCGGCTCAGTGGAACTCGCGACGCGCGGCCTCGGACCCATGCTGATGTCGTTCCTGGTTGCAGGTTTCGGCACGGTGACGCTGGCGGCTTATGGCGTCGGCGCGAATATCCTGCAGTTTATCACCATCCCCGCTATGGGCCTCTCCATGGCGGTTTCGACGCTGGTGAGCCAGAATATTGGCGCTGGCAACATTGAGCGTGCGGCTCGGGTAACCAATCTGGGAACTATGTCGGGCTTCATCCTCCTTACGCTGGTCGGCATCGCCACCTATTTTGTGGCGCCGGCGGCGGTGGCGTTTTTCGTGCCGGGCGATCCGGGTGTGATTGCCGAAGGAGCGCGGTTTATCCGCATCATGTGCCCGGCATGGGGCGGCATTGGCGTGCAGCTCTGCGTCATTTCCGCCTTCCGGGCCTCGGGAAACATGCTGGTGGCAATGGTGATCGCGCCCGTCTCGCAGTTTGTGGTCCAGTTCCCGCTGGCCTATATCCTCTCGAAACATACGGGCCTGGAAGCTTCCGGCCTGTGGTGGTCGTTTCCGATCGCTAACATTGCAGCTGCGATCGTGTCGGTGTGCTGGTTCGCGCAGGGTGGTTGGAAGAAAACGCGTCTCACCGAAGATGACAGGCAAGTCACCAAAGTGACCGAAGAGACAATCATCGAAGACGGTATTCGCTAGCGGGCGGCTTTTTACACTGTGCAAAAAGGACGCCGGCCTGTTGGCTGCCGTCTCACACCACAGCACGCCGGTCTCACGTTGCACCTCGGTTCGGTGTAACCGCTAACGCCGCAGTCTACTCATCCTTCAGCCGCCCTCTCCTTCATCCTCACGCCCCACCGACTTCACCGCACAAAATGATAAATCCCATTGAGCCCAACGACGCGCAACACGGCGCATCGCTCAGGGCTGCCTGGGTGGGTGTTTGGGTAGCTGCCGGGGCAGGTTCGCGCAAACCTAGGCGATCAAAGTAGGCTATTGCGGGCAGGTGATTGTCTGACCCGCAGTCTTTGAAGATGTGCTACGGTCGCCGCGATGCTCTGTAGTGTACCTCCTAACCCTTAGGAAAAAAACCATGGCCTTGCGCGGTAAGACCATCACAAAGGCGCCGGATTCCGAGGAACCCGAGCAAGAGGTGTTTTCGCAGCGGCGAAAACCGGAAGTCGGTCAGTTTCGCCTTCAAGTGGACAGGCAGACGAAGGCGTCGTTCGTCGCATATGAAGATGCGGAGCAAGCCGCGATGGAAATCAAGAATGCCCATCCGGTGGTTCAGGTGTCAGTCTACGACACGGTGGGCGGCTCACATCGAATTATTGAGGTGGCCAAGGAGTAGAGTTCACTTTACGGATCGGCCGCAATAACGATATCGCGCGACCGGGCTCGGTGTTCTGTCCAGACTTAGATGCTTCGCTGACGAGAAGCCCCCGCGAGAAGCCCCGCCCCGAGAACTCAAGGGCGCGAGGGAGGGCAACGTTCGCCGCAAAACGGCGATTGCCTCGTTGAGCCGCCCTTGTTGAGTGAGGCGGGTTGCCTAGCTCATGTCGAGTCGTGTGTGCATGGTATCACGCCCAGCAGTCTCACTTCCCGCGGGGTACAAGCGCCCGATCGCGCGACGGAAGGACGGCCATTCGCGCTATTTGAGCTGGGCAACAAAATTGATGCCGTGAGGACTGCTCAACTAATCATCCGCGAATATTTTGTTGGCGATACCACCGAGCTACGCTCCGTACATCCCAGCCTTAAGATACCGAACGAGGTTTGGATCGTCGACGATGCAGGGCAAGTGGTGGCTTCGTGGTCGATTGCCGACGAATACAGTGCGCGTTGCTCGGGAGACAGCGATGAGGGGGCTTCTGTTGTGTAACGCGGCTTTGTTGATCACGACCGACCCGGCCCTCGCTAGGGGCAAGCATATAATTTGCAACTTGTCTGGGTCGATCAACGACGGAAGCAAAAGCAACCCGTCGAACGGTCGCTTCGTTTCTTCCTCGATGACACCGCGGAGCAGGTGGTGGGCGAAGGCGGGGACCTAACTGTCGGGACTAACCTCAATACCCGAACGATCAGTTATTCTGACGTTCGAGTTGAGATGGAAGTCGGCACAGGCATAGTACCGGATACGATCTTCTTCGGGCTTGTTCCCAAAAAGCCGGTGCAAATCAGAATTGATCGAGTGACGGGGGGTCGCCGTACTGGTTGCCGATTTACTGCCTCTCGGCTTCGACGCTGAGGTCGGCGCGTGCAAAGAAGCTCCCGTGTCGAAGACAAAGTGCGCGTCGTGGCCTCAGTCGACCAAATACGAAAGCGTGTAACGGATGATCCATTTGAGCTGATGGCTGTGGTCGGCTTGGTGACGCCTCTAGTCACGGGCGAATGTCAATCTCCGAGCGCACCGCAGCTACTGATGCGACGCGTTCTTTCACGACACGTGGTCCTTGTGCTCACGAGGTTGCACGCGAAACCCGGAACAGGACGAAGCGGCGTTACTGCATCGATAGAGACATTACTCAAAGCGTTAGCGAAATCATCGCTCCTCCCAGCGGGCAAGATCGATGGGTTCAGGGCAAGGCGCGAGCAACTGCTGTCGGCTATGGAGGACGACGGTGTGGCCGAGGCAGATGTTAACCTCTTCCGCAATGTAGACCTCGCGCATTCCCTCTTAGCCCACGATCCTCCAAAGACGGACATCTCCTGGCCGGCAGTAAATGCGTTTGCCGAAGGAACAAATGCATTGGTTAGGGATATAGAAACGGAAATTGTGAGGTCAGGCGGTCGATCTATGCCAGTACTAGGACCGGAAGAATGTTTGCAGTGGGTAGACCATGGCAGATTACTGTGGGGCGTTCGCAGGACTTGACCGTAAGAGTGGCCCCCGAGCGGTGACGCGAAGGGATCAACTTCATACGACCGCCGGACAGACCGCTTCCGTTGTAATTTCCCGTTCAGAGGTGGCGGGTGCGGGTCTTGGTTTACCGTCAGGCCGCGTCGGTGGGACACGCAGGTGGTATCACAAACCCGGCAGACGAGCATAGAAGTGCCGATTTTATCGAAGTTTTCTTAGCCTCCCGCTCCGTCCCGTAGGGAGCGCCAGTTGCGCTGAAGAGGGACCCAATATCCCAGGGCGCGGAAATTCCCCTCCATTCTCGCCCGTTGCACTATGACGCGAAGGCTTCATCGTGGATACTCCCCAGCGTGCCGCACCAGCATTGCCTCCATCACAGTTTTCAGAGCGTGGGTGTCGGTGGTGATGATCTCCCACAGGATGGCGTCGTCGATACGGAAGTATTCGTGACGAATACGGTTGCCGATGCCTTTGATCTGCGCCCAGGGCTCTGTCGGGAAGTCGGCCAGCCAGTCGTCGGGAATGTGTCGTACGGCTTCCGAGATGGTCTGAATAGCGTACACGGCCGCACGGCGAACAATTGGATCATTCCGAAAGGCCTCCAACGTCGTCCGTATCTCGATTCCGTGCAAGATTGCGATTTCAGCAAGGCAGTCCCGAACGGCGATTGTCGGGTCCTTCGGCATTACGAGACCCGAATGGCGTCTCGCTCGATGCTTTCCTTCATTAGCGGATGAAGCGCATTCCGCGTGGTAATAATAACCGGGATGCCGAGAGCCTCGGAAATCTCGTCTTCGATTTGCATGAGGCGGAACATGTTCGGGATTTTTGTCTCCGCGTCGTAGTCGATGAAGAGATCGAGGTCACTGTCCGGTCGCTGCGTGCCAACCGCCCGGGAGCCGAAGACGAACAGTCCTGTCGCGCCGGTTTCGCGGAGCGCGGCATCATATCTCCGAAGGACCTCGATCAGCGCAGCTTGGTTCATGGACTGCATGTTGCCATACCACGGGCCGAAAAACGAGGCTGGCGGCGGGTCTGGGGAACCTCTGCCAGCAGAGGCGAATCGACGAGTGCCGCATCATAGCGCCACGGCGAAGGCGTAGTGTCCATCTTCATTGACCGTGGCACGCTACTGATTGCCAATCGCCTGTGCGATGCTCGTGCCATCGGATATGCGTGCGGCTGTCATCTCGGGATGAGGTAGCGCTTCAACGGCGTATCTCCGCGAAGAAGGTCCGATGACGACCTGCTAGGATGGATCGCGCATCATCCTGCCAGGGAGGTTCGGCCATGATGACGTCAGCACCTCGCGACCTCGAGTCCTGCGACGCTGAAGCGATCAAATCCGCGGGCAGCGTTTCTCGCTCCGATGTGTCGCGCCGTTTGTTTCTGGGCGCTTCGGCGGCGGTCCTCGGCAGCACCGCGATTGCGCCCCGCTCGGGCCGCGGGGCGATCGTGCGCACCGACGTGGCGAGCCTGCCGCCCTACGGCAACGGCACCCTGCAGCTGGGCATCCGCTCGCGCATGATCGCCGGCGTGAACGGCATGTCGGTGCACGTGCTTGAGGCCGGCTACGAGACGCCGGGGCGGCCGGCGGTGTTGCTGTTGCATGGTTTTCCGGAGCTCGCCTACAGCTGGCGCAAGGTGATGCTGCCGCTGGCGGCGGCCGGCTATCACGTGATCGCGCCCGACCAGCGCGGCTATGGCCGCACCATCGGCTGGGACGATGCCTACGACGCCGACCCCGATCCGTTCCGCACGCTCAACATGGTGCGCGACGCGGTCGCGCTCGTCTACGCGCTCGGCTATCGGCAGATGGCGGCGATCGTCGGCCATGATGCCGGCGCCCCGGTGGCGTCGTGGTCGGCGCTGGTCCGCCCGGACATCTTCCGCTCGGTCGCGATCATGAGCTCGCCGTTCGCGGGCGCACCGGCGTTGCCGTTCAACACCGGGAATGGCGCAGCTCCGCCGCGGCTGGCGCTGACCGACGATGATCTCGACGCCGAATTGGCCGAGCTGCCGCGGCCGCGCAAGTACTATCAGAACTATCAGCGCAAGCCCGGCGCCAACGAGAACATGCTCCATGCGCCGCAGGGGCTGCACGCCTTCTTCCGCGCCTACTACCACTACAAGAGCGCCGACTGGAAAGGGAACAAACCGCATCCCTTGAAGGCGCGCACCGCCGAGGAGTTGGCGCAGATCCCAACCTACTATGTGATGGATCTCGACAAGGGCATGGCCGAGACGGTTGCGGCCGAGATGCCGACGCCGGCCGAAGTCGCCGCTGCCAAGTGGCTCACTGACGAGGAGGTCGGCGTCTACGTGACGGAGTACGGCCGCACCGGCTTCAACGGCGCGCTGCAGGGTTACCGCGTGCGCCGCGGCTCCGATCCGAAAAGCCTCGCCGAGCTGCAGACGTTCGCCGGCCGCACCATCGACGTGCCGTCGATGTTCGTCGGCGGCAAGAGCGACTGGGGCGTCTACCAGACGCCGGGCGCGGTCGAGAGCATGCAGAAGAGCGCCTGCACGCGGATGGTCGGCTTACACCTGGTCGACGGCGCCGGACACTGGGTCCAGCAGGAACAGCCCGAGCAGGTGACGACGCTGCTGATCGCTTTCCTGCAGGACCAGCGGTGACCACGTTGAGAACCGGCGACGCCTACTCCAGTCCCGGTTCTTCGCGCAGGCGGATGTTCGGCGAGAAGGACTGGCCGGTGTCGAGGAGCGTCAGCGTCTTCAGAAGGCCGCCCTTGTTGTCGCTGTCCTTCAGTGGCGCGAGGATCACCTTGACGCGGTCTCCCGCCTTGACCGAGGTCCGGGTCCAGCCCGATACGCGCCCGAGGTTCGACGGGCTCGTCATCTCGATGAGCCATTTGTTGATCTGACTGTCGCCGTCCACCGTGCCGTCGACGAGAAGAGTGACGTGGGGATTGGTCCAGCGCACTTCCTCTACCGTCCCGGTGAGGGCGAGGGATTTTGAGGAGTTGAACATCGACGCCGAGTGATGCGCCGAGACGGCCTGCGCACCCGCAAGGAGTCCTCCCACGATTGCGAGGCTGCAGGCGGTAAAAGTGCGAGTAGATTTAAAAACGCTGCTCATCATTCTCTCCGAGAGTGATCCCATTTGCGAGATCCCTGCCTGGTTGTGAGCGCGTTTCCTGCCCGATATTTTTTCTAACTGTTCTGTGACGACCGCTCTGGATAGGTCATCTCCGAACCGTCACTTCGGCGCCACCAGATTTCCCCACGGCTGGTGCGGCACCGGGACGAACGCGGCGTTGCCGTCGCTGTCGACGCTGTCCGAAAACGAACCCTGCAGGCACACGCCTTCGACGATGTCGAACTTGCGGGCGCGCTGACGCGTGAAAATCCGCGTCGTCTTCCAGGGCTTGGTCAGGATTTTCGGCGCGATGATCTCAAGGTCGTCGTGCAGGTAGTCGTTGCCGGCGAGATGAATGCGCTCGATCACGTGCAGGTCGCCGTTGTTCGGCACGCCGACCGCCTCGCTGATCGCCACATAGGCCTGCGGCAGCACGCCGACGGTATCGACCACGAGGGTGTCGCCTTCCCAATGGCCGATCGAGTGGCCGTGGAAGGTGGGATCCGGCTCTTCGGGATGCGTCCGGCCGTCGGTGTAGATGCGGCGCAGCCGGTTGCCGTCGGATTCGCCGAGGATGGTCACCCGGCCGGGCGTGAACAAAAATTCGAGCGCGTTGTGGGTCACCAGCATCCACGCCGGCATGCCCTCGGGCAGGCATTCGACGAACAGCGGCCGCGGCTTGCCGGCCTTCTCCTCGGCGAACATCTGCGCGACCTCCGCCGCCGCCTTTTCGTTCCACGGCGTCGGGTCGGTCCTGATGCGGCGGTCCTGGTCGGAGATCACCGGATTCCAGACCCCGCTCCAGTCCGGCAGCTTGGCAAGGTCGGCATACTGCTGGGCGGTCGGTGGCGGGTTGATGATGGCCTTGGTCTCTGCGGCTCCAGCGGCTGCGATTGGGCCGCATGCCGTTGTGCATGCAACAAACAGAACCATGGCCGAGGACCAACAGGGTCTCATAAGCTTTCTCCGCAACGGCGAATTGCCAGCGATCGAGTGAGGCCGCGCGCACCGGTCGCGGCGCCGCCGGCGCGAATGCGCGGATGCATGGGTTGGCCAACGCAGGACTCCCCGCGCGATTCCCGGGACATATGACGTGTCCGACGCTATTGCCGGGACGTGTTCGCGCTCCGCCAGATTCGTCCGCCGCGTCAAGCCGGCAAACTGGCTGAATAAAGCTGAATGGGATCGGGGAGCTGGGAAGGGGACCAACGGTCAGTCTGTCAGGATGTATTGTCAGGAGCCGGCACGCTAAGCCGGCGCGGGACCGCGGTCACGTCGCAATTTGTGGCAGCAAGCGCTATTTCCTTTGGCACACCTGCCTCGCAAAAAAGCGAATCATGCCGAGGACATTGAATGTGGTGGCGGTAGTGTAAAGCTGGAAAAGTGCAATCCATATCGCCGGCCGCGCCGCACATTTGCGGCTCGGCGTCTTTTATCGCCTCACGGCAGTTGTCTCTATCGAAGCAAATCAAACGTCGCCTCAAGGCAATGCCGGGAGCGGCACAAGCCCGATCAGCCCGAAACATCGGCCGGTCACTATCCGCCGCCACCAGCCGCTTTGCCCGTACGGGACGTGCTGACGCCGGCGCCGCTGGCGCCGGACGCGGGTCCCCTCGGACCGTCGCGATGGATACCCTGACCGAAGTCTGGACGCTGTAAAGTCTGGGCCACGGACAATGCAACCCAGCTCGAAACGATCGCGGCCGCGAGAGCCACGATCTGAAACTTCCTTGTTGTCATGGGCGATCTCCTCCCTCTGTGAGCCGCGTCCTCACAACGACCAGGGGCGCTCGCGGTTGCCGGAAAAATTGTCGCATGGCCGTTTCCACTGAGGTACGCGTCGCTTCGACGACGGAAGCATCGCTCCGACTGAAATGGATTTTCTGGTGCTGCTCCGATAACAGCGGCACGCCCGATAGTCTTCGTTATTGAGTTGATTTGATTTCGATTGAGGTGCGGTTTTGGGAAATGGAAAACACATGCATCACGGTACCGCAAAGTCGATATTCGGCCGCAACGTGAAATAAGCGGGTTCAATTAGTTGTAAGATCGATACGCGACTCAGGTTCTCGAGAAGCGAAGCTGATTCCCCTGCGACTATTCCACAATTGTGATCGCCAGCAATCTTGACAGGATTTGGTGGGAGGCGGAGCATGCATATGGGCCATCTGGACCGGAGGTTTATATGACGCCACCGGGTCAGAAACGCCGCGATGATTGTTTGCGCTGATATTCGGGCGCGAGCATAGCGGCAAATCCACGAATGGTATGCAGGAGCGGCCTCTGTGGGCCGCATCAGTAAGGCAAGGCCCCAAACGGCCGCTCCCGCTGCAAGTCTCAAAGGACGCGCCTATATCGCTGTTGCGGCGGACGAATTTTGACGTCGCCTGCGTCAAGGCTTTGTGTGCGTCTTCAGCAGACAAGCAACGGCCGGTGGACGGCGTGCGCAGATCCTGCGGCGTTCCACTTCGCACGAAGCGCGCGGCCCGCGTCCGATCTCTCTGCCAGGTCTCTCTAGCTAGCGGGCGATTTCCTCGCGGCCTTCGCGGTTTGCAGACAGGTCAACAGCTCTACGTAACTCGGGGCCCCGCCTGCCTCCTCGACTCGCGCGCAGGTCGTGCGGTCGGTTGGTGCGAACTCGGACCACTGCTTCAGCAGAATCTCTCGGGCCGCCTGCTCATCCTTCATGCAGCTTTTGTCGCTTGCGGCAGTCGCCGTCTCGGCGCGGCAGCTCGGCGACAGATTGTATGTCGGAACCTCGTCTGCGCTCGAAGATCTGCCGCCGACGAGCGCAAACGTCGCGGCCATCATGACGATCGCAAGATTAGCGCGGGTGAAAATCATGCTACGCTCCCTATGTTCATTCGCATTATTGCACCACAGGTGCTTCATGCGCCACACAGTGTCTTAGCTGCGTGCGAGCGCTGTTACTCAGTCGTTACCAACTGACGAACGGAGAGCCGCCAATCCTTGATCGGCCGAAATGCTTCAGAGGCCTGCAATTGCATCGCCTCCAAGCTGTTCGTAAGCTGCTGTTGTTCGCGAAATGCGCCGGGGCCGCGAAAGCAACACGACTGAGATCATCCGATGTCGCCGATGCCTTTCAGACTGGCGCTCTCGATTTTGGCGATGCTGTTGGCTTGCCGTGGCGCGCTCGCGCAAGGGTCTGGCTATCCGGAGCGGCCGATCACGATGGTAGTGACGTTCGCGCCAGGCGGCTCGTCGGATGTTCTTGCCCGCGCGGTCGCGAACGCCATGGCGCGCGGGCTCGGCAAGCACGTGGCCGTGGACAACCGGCCCGGCGCGGGCGGGCACGTCGGGGCCGAAACCGTCGCCCACGCAGCGCCGGACGGTTACACCATTTTGTTCGGAACGAGCGGAACGCTCGGCATCGGGCCCGCACTCTACAAGAGCCGTCGATACGACGCGCTGCACGATCTCGCGCCGGTGGGGCTCTTGCACAAGCTGCCGCTGGTGCTGATCGTCAACTCGCAGATTCCGGCGAAAACGCTGAGCGAGTTCATCGACTACGCGCGAAGCCATCCGGGCAAGCTCTCCTTTGCATCGGCCGGCGTCGGATCGGTATCGCATCTCGCCGGAGAGCTTTTCAAAGGCGAGGCGCAGATCGACATCCTGCATGTGCCTTACAAGGGTGGCGGCGCGGCAGTTCCGGATCTGCTGACGGGGCGCGTCTCGATGATGCTCGAGACGATTCCGAATGCTCTGCCGCTCGCGCGCGGCGGCGACTTGCGGGCCATTGGTGTCACGACCAAAGAGCGTTCGGCGTCGGCGCCCGATCTCCCGACGCTCGCGGAGTCCGGCCTGCCCGGTTTCGACGTGAGCGCCTGGACCGGCCTGTTCGCGCCGGCCGGCACTCCGCGCGCGGTCATCGATCGCCTGAATGCCGCGACCCGAACGATCGCCGGCGACAAGGACTATGTAGCTCTCATCGAGTCGATGGGAACGGATGTCGCGTGGTCAAACCCCGAAACGTTCGGCTCGTTCGTGCGCGACGACATCGCGCGATGGACCGACGTCATCGCGCGCTCCGGGATACCGAGGATAGACTGAGTCCGGTAACATGACGGCCGTACGGTCTGGCGAAGTCGCCACGCGGAGACAATGGCATGAGCTATGAATCCATCACGGTCGAACCAGCTTCTCCGCACATCGGCGCCGAGATCGCCAACGTCGATCTGACGAAGCCATTGCCAAACAATCAGGTCGAGGAGCTGCACAGGGCGTTCACTCAGTATCAGGTGATCTTCTTCCGCGATCAGAAAATCAGCTTTGACGACCAGGTTCGGTTCGGGCGCTATTTCGGTCCGCTCGGCGCCCATGTCGGAAAATCGACCATCAGCAAGACGACCGACAATCCGTATATTCGCAAGTTTCATTACGACGAGACGTCGACGCAGATCTCCGGCGAGAACTTTCACAGCGATCAGTCGTGCGCGGCAATCCCGCCGCTCGGCAGCATCCTCTACAATCACACCGTTCCGCCCGACGGCGGCGGCGACACCATGTTCGCGAGCATGTATGCGGCGTACGATGCGCTGTCACCGCGCATGAAGACCTATCTTTCGGGGCTGACGGCGACCCACGACGGCACGCGGGTCTTTGGTCCCGGCACGCCGATCTCGGTGCATCCGGTCATCATCCGACATCCGGTCATCGGCAAGAAGGTCATTTACGTCAACACCGATTTCACGGCGAAGATCAACGAACTGCCGCCGCTCGAAAGCGAACGCGTCCTGCGATTCCTGATCGATCACTGCAACAAGCCGGAATGGACATGCCGTTTCCGCTGGCGCGCCCATTCCATCGCGTTCTGGGACAACCGCTGTACCCACCACAAGGCGATCTGGGATTACTGGCCGAACGTGCGTTCCGGCTATCGTATCCAGGTGGAGGGAGCGGCGCCTCCCGAAGCGGGCTGAGCAGTGCGCGTGAGCTTTCGCGTCCGGCAGAACGGTTGTTTCGAGCTTTCGCCTTGAGCGTCAAATCTTTGCCGCGCGCCGAAAAAGAAAAAGCCCTGGAGGTCCAGGGCTGAGTCTAGGGAGGAAACGTCCCAAAGGGACACTGAACTATAACTGAATCGGTGGCAAATTTAGTTGTAAAAATGTCACATTGCTCGAAATAAGCGCGGCTACCGTTGGGCGAGTGATAGAAGGTATTCTCGACGAATCGCCGAGAATCTAAACGAGCTTCTTGCGAAGTTAGTGGTGCAAAGTCTGTGTCGATTGCCTGACAAGGCTCACGGATTCCATACTATCCCCGCTATGGCGCGAATCATGTTCGTTTGCCCGACGTTAGAGCAGCCCGCCTGGACGGGTCTGACCAGCGACCACGTCGTGTTTGCCTCGCTGCCGAACGTGGCGGTTCCGGTCGATTGTCCTTCCTGTGGGGAGAAACACCGATGGCGGCCCCGACACGCATGGATCGAAGGATTGGCGGAGGCGGGACACCGTGAGGATCAGCCGGCCGACGCTATCCCGCCGACGCAGCCGCTGCTGCGGCAGGATCAGGCCTGATACGCTTTCGCAGCGGATGAGCACGCACCTCGAGAGCTTGTGTCGCGGCCTGACCAATCCGTTACCGAAGCCTTTCGAGGAAGGAATGCAGCGGGCGATCGCGCGCGCCTTTGGGAACCATCTACGGCCCAAGTCATTTGACGGGCTAACAGCTCTGCCCGAGGGGAGCGCCTACACCTGCGACTTTATGCCAAGCTGCCGCCGCCGCGGTGGCGCGGGAGCCGTTCACCGCGAGATCGCTCGTTCGGATGCAATCGCAACACAACGACTACAAGGACAGCTTTTACCTGCGCATCATGCGCACGAGCATCGGCACAGCGCTGCGAAACGAATATGCCGTGGAAAAGGATTTTCCGGAGCGGATTGCTGAGTTGTTGAAGGAACTTGATGAGCCGGACGACGACGCTCCGTCGGACGATCCCACCAAGCAGGCGTCGCGCGATTGAGATGGTTTGTCCAACGATGGCTCTTGCCGCAGATATGGGCGCATCGGTCAGTCGATAGATTGAAGGAGCCGGGGGAGCGACCCCCGGCCCCTCGGTCTAACAATGGACGGGCTGCTTGACCGCACATTTGGGGAGCGACCCCGTGCATCAAGGACCGCCATCGTCCAAGGTTAGGCCAGCCCTCCGACCGCGCTGGATCAACCAAGGAGTTTGGCCGACCGCTGCCGCGGATCAAACTTGCAGCGACAGTTTGCCTCGTGGCGACGCCCAATTCAAGTAATCCGATGAGGTCGCCGCACTCCGCTAGAGATAAACGCTCGCCATCTGGGCTTCGGGATAGCGCTGCCCGGCCGCCGCGCCCGGCGGAACCGCAGCTGAAATCCGCGCCATGTCTGCCTCGGACAGGCTGACGGAGAGCGCGCCGACGTTTTCGATCAGCCGTTCCTTGCGCTTGGTGCCGGGGATCGGGATGATGTCTTTGCCCAGCGCAAGCAGCCAGGCGAGTGCGAGCTGGCCAGGCGTGCTGCCTTTCTCCCGCGCGATCGCCGCGACGCGGTTCACCAGTTCCATATTGTGGGTCAGATTGTCGCCGGAAAAGCGCGGGTGGCGGCGGCGGGTATCGGTCTCGGCGAGCGAGCCCGGATCCTCGACCTTGGCGGTCAACAAGCCGCGGCCGAGCGGGGAATAGGCGATGAAGGAAATGCCGAGTTCGAGCGTGGTGCGGCGAGTCTCATCGCCTTCACTGCGGTAGAGCAGCGAGAACTCGTTCTCGACGGCCGCGATCGGGTGAACCCGGTGGGCGCGGCGGATCGTATCCGGCCGTGCCTCGCTCAGGCCGAGCGCGCGCACCTTGCCCTCTTTGACGAGCCGCGCCATCGCGCCGACGGTGTCCTCGGTGGGTACCGCCGGATCGACGCGGTGCTGGTAGTAGAGATCGATCGTCTCGATGCCGAGGCGCTTGAGGCTCGCCTCGCAGGAACTGATCACAAATTCCGGACGGCCATCGGCGAACTTGCCGCCGCGGCCGGCCAGATTGCCGAATTTGGTGGCGATGACGATGCCGGCACGGCGCCCCTTGATCGCCTTGCCGACGAGTTCCTCGTTGTGGCCCCAGCCATACATATCCGAGGTGTCGAGCATGGTAATGCCCTGGTCGAGGGCTTCGTGAATGACCGCGATGGCATTGTCGTCGTCGCTGACGCCGTAAGTGCCGGAAAACGACATGCAGCCGAGTCCGATCGCCGACACCGTGATGCCGGACGAGCCGAGAGTGCGTGTCGCAAGCTGCTTCTTCGTCACCATCTTGTCTTCTCCATGCTCTTCGTCTCCCGTGCCCCGCGATCGGCGGCTTTGATATCATCATCCCGCGGCGTTGCGAACATGCCCGCACGGCCAAGGATTGCCGCCCGATGAATGCTTCGGCCAAAACCGCGGAAAACGGCCAGGAGGAGGTTTTCGCCTTCCTGGGTCAGCCGTCGACCCACGGCGGCGCCGCGGTGCGCCGCGTCGACACGCATATATCGTCGGTATTTCTCGCGGGTGACCGAGTGTACAAGGTCAAGCGCGCGGTGCGCTTTCCCTTCCTCGACTTTTCTACGCTCGACAAGCGCAAGGCCGACTGCGACGCCGAGATCGAAGCGAACCGGCCATTCGCGCCGCAGCTCTATCTCGGTGTCCTCCCCATCACGCGTACTGCCGGCGGACGACTGTCGCTCGGCGGTGACGGTGACGTTGTCGAGTGGGCGGTCGAGATGGTGCGCTTCGATGAGACGAAGACGCTGGACCGGCTGGCCGATGCGGGGACCTTCGATCCGAAGCTCGCCGATGCGCTGGCGAGGGCGATTGCGACCGCCCATCGCAAGGCGCCGGTGGTCGCGGCGGCTCCGTGGATCGAGGCGCTCGGTCTCTACATCGAGCAGAACGATGCTGCGTTCCGCGAACGTCCCGATCTGTTCGATGCTGCGGCTGCCGCCAAGCTCACCCAGGGCTCCCGGGCAGCGCTGGCGCGGGTGCGCCCATTGCTGGTCGCTCGCGGCGAGCTTGGTCTCGTGCGACGCGGCCACGGCGATCTCCACCTTGGCAATATCGCACTGATCGACGGCGCCCCGGTGCCGTTCGATGCGCTCGAATTCGATCCGCTCGTCGCGTCCGGCGACGTGTTCTACGACCTTGCCTTCCTGATCATGGATCTCGTGGAGCGCAAGCTCGATTCCGCCGCGAACATCGTGCTCAACCGCTATCTCGCCGAAACGAGGCGTGCCGAGGACCTCGATGCGCTGGCGGCGCTGCCGCTCTTCATGTCGTTGCGCGCGGCAATCCGCGCCAAGGTGACGGCGGCGCGCCCTGACCACGCCGCGTCGGCCGATCGCGCTGCGATCGCCGCGTCAGCAAAGACCTACTTCGACCTTGCGCGGACGCTGCTCGCCCCGCCGCCGCCGATGCTCGTCGCAGTAGGCGGACTCTCGGGCACCGGCAAATCCGTGTTGGCCATGATGCTTGCGCCTTTCGTCCTGCCGGAGCCCGGCGCCGTCGTGCTGCGCTCCGACGTCGAGCGCAAGGCGCTGTTCGGTGCCGCTGAAGCCGACAAGCTGCCGGCCGAAGCCTACACCAGCGAAGTCACGGTGCGGATCTACGCGGGACTTGCCGAGAAGGCCCAGCGCGTGCTCGCCGCGGGCCACAGTGCCGTTGTCGATGCGGTCTTTGCGGAGCCTCATCAGCGCACCGCGATCGCCACCGTCGCGAGTGCCGCCCACGTACCGTTCCGCGGGTTGTTCCTCACCGCCGATCTAGCCACCCGCCTGGCGCGGGTCGGCGGAAGAACGGGCGACGCTTCTGATGCCGACAAAGTGGTTGCCGAGCGCCAGGAATACTACGTGCTTGGCGCCATGGACTGGACCACCGTCGACGCCGCGGGCACGCCGACACAGACGCTGGCGCGGGCGCGCGCCGGGTTGTCCTGAACGCCGCGTCCCGCTCACAGTTTCCGATACATGACGAGAGCGTCTACCGGCCCAAGCGTCGGATGATCGAACGCGTCCGGCAGGCGGCCAACGATGTCGAATCCGAGCCGCTGCCACAATGCGACGGCGCGGGTGTTGTGCTGACCACGAAGTTGAACTGCATGGCGCGAAAGCCCGCGGCTGCGGCGTAGTCCAATGCGTGGCGGCCCATGGCGGCACCGACGCCGCGGCCGCTCGCGGCAGGCGTCGTCATGAAAGCGCAATTCGCCACGCGTCGGCCGCCGCCGCGCTGATTGGCGCGGATGTAATAGGTGCCGACAATCGACCCGTTGTCGTCGGCGGCGACGAACACGGTATGGCCAAGCGAGAACCAATAGGCGAGGGCCTCCTCGCGCGTCCACTCTTTTGGCAGCGCGTAGGTTTCGCCCGTGCGAATCGTGGGCTCCAGAATGCCCCAGGTGGCCGCGCCATCGCTCGCGACCGCGGGCCTCACCATCATGGCATCACGACCGCTGGCGGGCGAACAATTCCCGGCTAGGGCTCCGATGTCCGCGCCTGTCGTTCATCCGCGGCGTCGCTCATTCCGCCGCGTCGGCGAGCATCGACTGGGAGGAACCATCCGCACCTTCCATGTGAACGATGACCCCCTCGAACGGCGAGAACTCGCCGAGCCAGGGCGCGCGCTTGAGCGCCCGCTCTGTATCCTCATAGCCCGCCTGCCAGCGAGCACGGATGCCACCGGGGGTGAAGTCCATCTCCTTCATGTGATCTTCGGTGCTGAGCCTCGGTGCGAGCAGCTGCACGATGTGCATGGTCGTGGTGCAGCCATAGGCGGCCATTTCGCGGACGTCGGGATCGGCGCGGACGTCGTCCGGAAGGCGCTTTGCAAGCTTGGAAATGATGTGGCGCAGGCGATGAGTTTCGAGCTGGCGATTGATATGGCCGGCAAGGCGGCTCGCAAACTGGATATCCTTGTAACGGTGCATCACGTCGAGCAGGTTTTTGGGTTCGGGCCCGGTCGAATGCCACATGTTGACCGCAAACACGAGAGAATCGCGCCGCGGATTGTCGTCGAACAGGACCTCGGTCGGCGTATTTGAGACGACGCCACCGTCCCAATAGAGTTCGCCGTCGATGCGCACCGGCGGGAACGCCGGCGGCAATGCGCCGGATGCCATGATGTGATCGATGGTGATCGGCATGTCGCGACTGTCGAAGTATCGCATCAGGCTGGTGCGCAGCTGCGCGGCGCCGACCTTGAGGCGCGGCTTCGCCCTGTTGAGGACGTTGAGGTCTACGAGTTCGTTAAGAGTATTCCGCAGCGGCATCGTCGAATAGCAGCCGGCACTTTCGGCGTCCCGGAACGCCGCCACGCTGCTCTCGTAGAATCCCGGGATGCCATGGATAAAGGTCGACCAAGCGGTGAAGCGTTCGGCGATGTCGCCCCAGAAGGGGATGCCCGCCCACGGCGAAGCGGCCCGTTCGACCCGGCGCCAGAACTCCTTCAGCCGCGGCACGCGATTTTCGACCTCGTTGCCGCAGATGATGCCGGCATTGATGGCGCCGATCGAGGTGCCGATCACCCAATCAGGCTCGACGCCGGCCTCGTGCAGCGCTTCGTAGACGCCGCACTGATAAGCGCCGAGCGCGCCGCCGCCCTGCATCACGAGCACGACCTGGCCTTTGAATTTGTTGCGAAATTCGTTAACCGCGTTCAGCGGTAAATGCTGTGCGTCCAAGACGGTCTCCTGTGCGTTGCGTTCGGAGGATCGGGTGAAACCGCTGCTCGATGATCTATCGAACTCCACTGTATCTGGGCGGTCGTATCAAGCCGTCAAGCGGCTGAAGCAGGCCGCTGAATCCATTCTCCAAGGTCCGGTCAACCGGCTGGTAAGTATCCGGTCAATAACGGTCAAATCACAATCGATTAACCAACGCGATTAATCTATCGGCAGAGCGCACGATTGTATGACGCCACGATGGCTGGTTTGCGGTTGGCATCAGCTCTGCCGGGGATCCGCAGAGCGGCGCCCGCAAGACTAAAAG
Source organism: uncultured Alphaproteobacteria bacterium (assembly GCA_963787675.1). Classification (GTDB taxonomy): domain Bacteria; phylum Pseudomonadota; class Alphaproteobacteria; order Rhizobiales; family Xanthobacteraceae; genus JAJPKK01. Next base: position 1,379,981 of record CAWBDV010000007.1, read on the forward strand.
AACAGACGAGCGGCGGCGTCGATGGCTCTGTTCCGATCTTCAGGGGGATTGCCGGCGTTTGGCGGAATCCGGCTGCGCCTCGTCGGCATCATTCTGCTCGTCGCCATACCGTTCATCGCGGTGCAAGCCTGCGCCATTCACGACGACCGCGCGCGAGAGATCGAAGCCGCCCATACACGCACGCTCGATATCGCTCGTCGGGGCGTCGAACAGTATCAATCCGCGATCGCCGGCATGCATAACCTCATGCTGACGCTGTCGCTCGTTCCTGAGGTTGTCTCGGGTTCCGGTGAGACATGCGAAGCGTTCCTGAAAAACGCCCGTCGGAAGCTTCGATGGGCGTCGCAGCTCTGGGTGATGGATGCGACTGGACACGTCGTGTGCTCGTCTGCTCCGGGCACCGTCGGTGCCGACAGGTCGGACCGGGCCTATTTCAAGTACGCCATGGCGACCGGCGAATTCGGCGTCCGCAATTTCCAGCGTGGTCGCGTCACTGGCGAACCGGGCAACGTGGTGACGCTTCCGGTGCTCGACGACGCGGGTAACGTCCTGCGCGTGCTTGCGGTGTCGCTGCGGCTCGAATGGTTCGAGAGCCTGTTTGCCGAAGTAGCGGGCCGGACTGGCGCCAGCATCATGCTGTTCGACCGCGACAACACCATGCTCGCCCGCTACCCCCACCGCGCCGAGTGGATCGGCAAGGACTGGACGGGTTCTCCGCTGATTGACCAGATCGGCGGAAGGCCGGAGGGCAGTGGAGAAATCGTCGGTGTGGAAGGCGTGCCCAAGGTTGTCAGCTGGGCAACCGTGCCGGGCATGCTGGCGCAGATCGCGGTCGGCTTCGATCGAGACCAGGTGCTCAACGTCATCAACGGCAAGACGTGGCGGAGTGCCGGCTGGCTGCTCGCCATCGTGCTGTCTGCATTGGCCGCCGGACTTGCCCTTGCGCGCGCCGTGATGCGGCCGCTCAGGCTACTGACGGAGGGTGCAAAGGCGGTGCGGGCTTCGCCGGAGCTCTCTTTGCCACGCATTTCCGGCTATGCAGAGGTCAAATCGCTTGCCGACTCGCTCGACGCGCTGCTGGCGGAGCGGCGGCAGCGCGAGGTCGCGCTTGTGGACGCGCGCACAGCCTCCGAGCGCGCGGAGAAGCAGGCCCGTGACGCGCACGACTATCTCATCAGCGTCATTGATATGCTTCCCGAAGGCATTGTCATATTCGACAAAGAGGATCGCTTTCATCTGTGGAATCGATGCTTCAGCGAGCATTATGCCTATGGCGGGCCGCTCAAGCGGGGCCAAAAGTTCGAGGAGCGGCTTCGCGCCTCCACGGCCGCCGGGATGCATCCGCCCGCGCTTGGCCGCGAGGAAGAATGGATTGCAGAGCGCGTCGCGCGACGCGCTCTGCCGGAAAGCAGCCTTGAGCAGGAGATTGCCGGAGGCCGGTGGATCCGGGTTATCGAACGGCGCCTGCAGGACGGCACTCTCATCGGAGTCCGCAGCGACATTACCGAACTCAAGCGCCGCGAGGAATCATTCCGACTGCTGTTCGACAGTAATCCGGTGCCGATGTGGGTGCATGACCGCGAAACGCACCAAATCCTCGCGGTCAACGATGCGACAGTCAGGCTTTACGGTTATGACCGCGATCGCTTCCTGTCGATGCGCATCCACGACATCCAATTGACGGAATACGGACCCGCCACGGAACATCGGCAAGAAGGCAGCGTACTGCGGGAACGCAATTGGCAGCATGCCAAGGCGGATGGCACTGCGATCGACGTCACCACCTACTCGCGCGCTCTCGAATACCGTGCTCGGTCCGCGAAGCTTGTCGCCATTGTCGACACGACCGAGAACAGGCGCGCACAAGCCCGCATCAGTCACATGGCTCACCATGACGATCTCACCGGTCTCGCCAACCGCCTGGCGTTCCGCGCCAACTTGGAGGCCGCTGCAAAGGGCGCGATCGATCACGGCATTGCCGTGCTTTACGTCGACCTCGATGACTTTGAGCGCGTCAACGATGCACTTGGCCATCCGTTCGGCGATCGGCTGCTGCGCGCTGCGGCCGCCAGAATACGCAGCTTGGTCGGTGCCGATCAGGTGGTCGCGCGCCTCGGAAGCGACGACTTCGCCATCATCCTTGCAGGCATTAGCCGACCCGGGGACGCTACGACTCTCGCTCAACGGCTCATCGATTCCCTGAGTGCTCCTTACGAGATCGATGAACGGTCGATCACCATCGGGGCCAGTGTCGGGATCGCGATCGCTCCGCAGGACGCCAAAGACTCGGAACGCCTGTGGCGTTACGCCGACATGGCACTTTGCGCCGCCAAGGGCGATGGCGGCGGCAGGTTCAAGCTGTTCGAACCCGAGATGAACCTCCGCGTGCAGGCGCGCCGCGCGCTCGAGCAAGAGCTCGGCAAGGCGCTCGCCGAGGAACGGTTCGAACTTTACTACCAGCCGTCGATTGATTTTGCGAGCGGACGTGTCGCGGGATTCGAGGCGCTGTTACGTTGGAACCATCCCGAGCGCGGACCGATTTCACCGGCCGAGTTCGTCCCGATCGCCGAAGACATCGGCCTGATCGACAAATTGGGCGAGTGGGTGCTGCGGCGTGCCTGCGCCGATGCAGCCACATGGCCGCGCGAGGTCAGGGTCGCCGTCAACCTGTCGCCCTTGCAGTTCAAGAACCGCTCGCTCGCGCAGACAGTCGTGCTGGCTCTGGCCTCCTCGGGGCTGTCGGCACGGCGGCTCGAGCTTGAGATCACCGAACGCGTGCTGCTCCAGGAGGATGAATCCAATCTCGCCACGTTGCACGAACTGCGCGCATTGGGTGCCCGGATCGCGCTCGACGACTTCGGCACAGGCTATTCGTCGATGAGCTACCTGCGGATGTTTCCGTTCGACCGAATCAAGATCGACCGTTCATTCGTCATGGCGCTGCCGGAAAATCGCGAATGCATGAAGATCATCCGCGCCATGGTGGAGCTTGCAAAGAGCCTCGGCATCGATACGACCGCGGAGGGCGTCGAGACCAGCGAGCAGCTCGACTACCTGGAAGCGTGCGGCTGTCGCGAGGGCCAGGGCTACCTGTTCAGTCCGGCGCGCCCGCTGCAGGAGATCCCGGCACTGATGACGCGGCTGCTGACCGAACGCGCCGCGTGATCTTCGCTCGAGTGGTGCCGAGAGGCAGCGTGGCCCGCGCTATCAGGAGGCCGTGGACGCCCGCGATGCACCATTCTGCAGCTTGCGAATGCGATCGGTCAGGCTGCCCGCGCGCGCCGAGCCATCATCCGCAGTGCCGCTGGCATCGACGCCTGCCGGGCGGATCGCCGCTGACTCAGTCAGCATCGTCTCGATCGCTCCGGACTTGTCCATGACCCGCGCCAGGTTCGCCACCATGGCCGCGACGTTGCTGATGCGCTCGCGCAGTACGTTATTCTGATCGCGCTCCGCCCGCCACGTCTCATCAGCCTCCTTTCGGAGTGCTACCACCTCGTTCTGGCTCCGGCTTTGATCCTCAGCGGCGTTGCGCATGCGGATTTCAAGATCGGACTTCTCGGCTCGCAGCGAAGCGGTCGCGGCGACGTGATCGCGCTTGAGCGCCTCGATTTCCGCGAAGGCCGCCTTGATCTCGGCGTCGCGGCGGCGCACCCCCTCGTCGCGTTCGGCAACCCATTGCTCGAGATCGGCAATGCGATTGGCGCGGGTTTCGAGCGTTTCGTTCGCGTGCTGCAATAGCCGCTCGAGCGAGATCTTTTCGTCGTTCAGGCGTTGCGCGATCGCGTTGTGAGCCTCGGCTTTGTCCGCGCCTTCCTCCTTGAGTCCGCTGATTTCGGCGTCTCGTTGTTCCACCAGCCGATTGCGTTCGGCAACCAAGCTGTCCAATTCCCCAATCCGGGAGACGTGGGAATCGATGGTCGCGTGCGCGGTACCAAGAAGATCTTGGAGGGCGCCCTTTTCCTCGTTCAGGCGTTGCGCGATCGCGTTGTGGGCCTCGGTTTTGGTCGCGCTTTCTTCCTTGAGTCCGCTGATTTCGGCGTCCCGCTGTTCCACCAGCCGATTGCGCTCGGCCACCAAACTGTCCAATTCCCCGATGCGGGAGACGTGGGATTCGATGGTCGCGTTTGCGGTGCCGAGAAGTTCTTGGAGGGTGCCCTTTTCCTCGTTCAATCGTTGCACGATCGCGTTGCGCTCGTCCGTGTTCGCGGCGATCTGCTGCTGGTGGCCGACGATCTCCGCGGCCCGCTCCTCCAGGAGTTTCTCTCGGCCGGCGACCATCAATTCCAGCTCGCCGATGCGGGCGGCATAAGCGTTGGCGGTGCCGTTTGTGGCCTCGAGCAGGTTTTGGAGGTTCGCCTTTTCGTCATTCAGGCGCCTGGCAACAGCATCGTGCTGGTTGTTGTTGGCGGCGATCTCGTCCTTGAGTGCCTGAATTTCGGCGTCGCGCTGCGCGACGAGCTGGACCTGCCCGCTGTGCAGGCCCTCAAGCTCCGCGATCCGGGTGCCGCGATCGGCGATCTCCTTGGTATGAGCGACGATCTCGCCTTCGAGCTGCGCCACCTGGGGACGCAGCACGTCGATCGCCATGCGCTTTTCCTCGACGTCCTTCATAAGCGAAGAAACGTTGACGCGCTCATCGAAGAGTCGACGCGCGGCATCCTGGGCCTCGGCCTGCAACTCGTCGATCTGCGACTTGTGTTCCTCGATCTGGGTCTGAAGGACGGCGATCTCGACGCGCTGGGAATCGGCCGCAAGCTTCTGGGCGACGAGTTCGTCCGTCGCCGTCGTCGTCTCAACTTCTTTATCGCCGAGACGGCGCTCGGCCAACTCGAGCGCCGCGGACTTGACGGCGAGCTCCTGCTCGGTTTCGTGAATTTTCTGGGCGAGTGCCTTCAGCTTGGCGTCGAGTTCGTCGGAATTCGTGTTCTTCTCGGCAAGCTCGTTCTTGAGCAGGTTGACGGCTTCAGCCTTGCGGGCGATTTCGCCGAGCTGCGCAGTAACCTTGGCTCGGAGCTGCTCGACGGTGATTTCAAGGCGCCGCGAAGACACCGCGAATTCTGCGCGCAGATTGTCCTTGTCGGCCTGAAGCTCCGCCATTGAGACGGGAATGGCATCTTCCAGTCTACGCTTGGTAAGGCGGACGGCGCGCTGGTGGACAAAGGAGATCAGGACGAGCGCCAACAGGCTCGCGACCAGAAATCCGCCACCGAAGTACATGATCAATTCGATCATGGACGCAACTCCTGCCTGCTAGGGAACCCCACCCTCACGTAACGCGGGATTGCGGTTTCGATATTGTCACAACATTCGCGTGGAATCGAACCGGCTCTCGCCGGCAGACCCCCCAAGTCGCCGATCGGCCTACGCCGCCGGCTGGGCCTAGAACGGATTCCAGGTCGAGGCCGGCGTGAACTTTAGATACCCGACATTGGCACCCAGCCGCAACCCGACGCCGGATTGAATCGGCACCAGGACAACATTGTTTGCCGTGAGGGCGGTCATGCCAAATCCACCGATAAAATAGGCTGAGCCGTTCAATCCGGCGAAACGCTGATAAATCGCCTCGGTCGCCGGGAGATTGTAGACCAGCATCATGGTCCGCGCCCCGTCGCCGCCAAAATCCCAACCCAAAGTCGGGCCCTGCCAGTACACCTTCAGGTCCCCGGCATTCTTTGTATAGAGCATGCCCTCGCCGTAGCGCAGGCCGCCAAAAAAGGCGCCGCCGGCTTCTTCGCCCAGCACATATCCGTTCGGCAGACCCCATTGGCTCACGGCCTTCTCGATGACCGTGGCGAGGCCCTGGGAAACCGTGCCGAAGAACCGGTGGCCGGCGTTGATCAATTCGCCCGGTGCATAATTATTAGCATCGGACGGCGGCGCGGGCTGAGCGCGCGTGGCGTGTGGCATCGCAGCCGCGGCGACCACTAACATGAGGGCAATGATGGCGGCGCGCATCCCAGGGCTCCTTGGCAAAAAATGGGCAGCGGCGAAAAAACGCTAATAGCCGCCACGTCTTAACGGGTTGCAAACCAAACTGGCGCTACTTGCCATGCTCCAATGAATAGGCCCGAAACCCGAATCGTTTCAGTGTTCGGCAAAACTATGACCTCAACGCGGCGTGGAGTGAAGTCGGTTCGCGGCGCGCTTTGGGCGCTTCTCGTCTGTATTCCGGCCGTCGGTTTTTCGGCCCTGGCGGCCACGACCGAACAGATCGTCGTCGACCCGCAAACCGGCCTCGCGATCAACGGCTACGATCCCGTTGCCTATTTCGTTGACGGCGTCCCGAAGGTCGGCCGAGCGGAATTTGAGTTGCGCTATCGCGGCGGGATCTGGCGATTTCGCAATCCCGGCAACAAAGCTGCCTTCATGGCAGACCCGGGCGACTATGAACCTCGCTTCGGTGGATATGATCCTATCGGGGTCGGGCGCGGCGCCCCGACGCCCGGCAATCCGGATCTGTGGCTCGTCGTCGATCGGAATCTTTACCTTTTCTTCAGCGTCGAGGATCGGGAGCAGTTTGCCGCCGATCCCGCCCGGCATTCAGCGCGGGCCGAAGCCAAATGGCCGGACGTTCTCAAGCTGCTGGCGCAATGAGTGCTCGGGGCCTTGCCGCCTCAGGAATGGGCGCCGAGCATGCCCGTCCGATCGCCCCAGGCGATGAAAGCCGAAATCCGGAATTGGGCTTCGCTTGCGCCGTAATGCAATGGACCCCCATCAGGCAGCGTCACCGACCCGCCGGCAGCCGCGACCACCGCATGCCCTGCAGCGACATCCCACTCGCACGTCGTCGCCAGTCGCGGATAGATATCGGCGGCACCCTCCGCGACGCGACAGAACTTGAGTGCCGATCCGCACGGCATGCGGGTCGCAACGCCGAGACGATCGAGAAGCGATACCGTCGCGGTATCGAGGTGGGAGCGGCTGACCGCGGCGACGAGACCGCCGCGCGACGCCTTGCGCACGGCGATCCGTTGCGCTTGCGCCGCGACCACGCCATCCGGCGTCATTGCGAGACGCTCGGCGCCGTCTCCAACGATGCCGCGATAGATCTGGCCCTCGGCCGGCACAGCCACGATCCCCGCGATCGGCGTTCGCGCGGCGACGATTGCCAGATTGACCGTATATTCGCTCGATCCCGATACGTATTCCTTGGTGCCGTCGAGCGGATCGATCAGCACGAACAGGTCGCCGACCGACGTCGGCAAGGCCGGCATTTCTTCCGATACCACCGTTGTGCCGGGCATGATGCGCGCCACAGCGTCCAGCAAAATGGATTGCGAGCGTTCGTCGGCATCAGTTACCGGCGAGCGATCAGCCTTGGCGCGGACATCGAAGTCGGTGCGCGCGATCGCGAGCGTCGTCGCCGCGGCGCGGCCTGCCGCCGCTGTCAGCGCGGCCATCAGTGCCTGATCGACGGTGACGAGATTGGAATTTGTCACGCTCGCTCCTCGGTTTTGCGCTACCAGTCTACCCTTTGCCGAATCCAGGAAAGTCGTTTCTGGCCTACGCCTTGGCGGTTCAACGGCGCCGGTGTATCAGACGCGACCGCGCCGAGGCACCCCTGAGTCGGCCTGAAGCATCACTCGACCGAGGAGAAAGCTCGCATGACTGCCGTCACTTCCCTCGACGCCCTCGACCTTGCCGCGCTCCTGTGCTCGCGCGTCTGCCACGATCTCATCAGCCCGGCAGGCGCGATCGTCAACGGGCTCGAGGTGCTTGAAGAGTCCAAGGATGAGGAGACGAAGACCTTCGCGCTCGATTTGATCCGCAAGAGCGCGCGCACCGCGTCGGCGCGGCTGCAGTTCTGCCGGATTGCATTCGGCGCGGCAGGCTCGGCCGGCGCCCAGATCGATCTCGGCGATGCCGAGACAGTGGCACGCGGCCTGATCGAAGACGAGAAGGTCAAGCTCGCGTGGAATCTGCCGCGCGCATTGCTGCCAAAGAACCGGGTCAAGCTTCTCCTCAACATGCTGCTCGTGGCCACTCAAACGATCCCGCGCGGCGGCGTGCTGGCGGTCGACGGCAGCGGCGAGGCCGAGAACATGACGTTCAAGATAACGTCGCGCGGCCTCAACGCTCGCATTCCTCAGGCAGTACCAGGGCTGGTCGCCGGATGCCCGGAGGGCGGATCGGTTGATGCCCACGCCATTCAGCCGTTTTATGCCGGCCTGTTGGCGCGCAACTGCGGCCTCAACCTCTCGATCGAGGCCGAGGGCGATGCGATCGCCGTCGCGGCGCGCTCGCCGGTCGTGGCATAGCGCGGATTGCCGTCCCAATCTGCATTTGCAGTGTAAGCGAATCGTCGGTTCATCAACGCAAACGGATGCGATTTCGTCGCCTCGTTGTGCGCTTGTAAGCCATTGTCGATCGAGGATTTCCTGCCTCGACTATCCCGGCAACCAAACGTAAACCGTTCTCCTTCACACTGCCCTGGACTTCGTGTGCCAAAGCGTTGATTGCGCGGCGTTGGGGTGGTTGTGATGGATGATTTGTTGCGTGAGTTCTTGACGGAGACCAGCGAAAGCCTGGGGGTCGTCGACGTCGAGTTGGTGCGTTTCGAGCAGGATCCCAACAACGCGAAGATCCTCGCCAATATTTTCCGCCTGGTGCACACCATAAAGGGCACCTGCGGATTCCTCGGCCTGCCGCGCCTTGAAGCGCTGGCGCACGCCGCCGAGACGCTGATGGGCAAATTCCGTGATGGCTTGCCGGTGACCGCCGGCGCGGTGACGCTGATCCTTTCGACCATCGACCGCATCAAGCAACTGCTCGACGAACTCGAAGCCAACCAGCAGGAAACTGCCGGCGAAGACCGCGACCTCATCGACCAGCTCGAACAAATGGTCCGCGGCGAGGCCGTCGCCCAACCGGCAAAAGAGCCCCAAGTCGCGACCGGCTCGCTCACCCTCCAGGTGCTGGAACGGCAATTGCGTCCGGGCGAAGTGTCACTCGACGATCTCGAGCGGGCGTTCCGTGAAACGGAGATCGAAGTCGCGCCTGCGCCGACGCCGGCTGAGCCGTCCGGTCAGAGCAAACGCGCTCCGGCCGCATCCACGCCGGCGGCCGCGGCTGCCGCAGCCAAGAAAGCCGCCGCAGCGCCGGAAGACGAACGGCATGATTCCAAGGTCGCCAACCAGTCGATCCGCGTGAACGTCGAGACGCTGGAACACCTGATGACCATGGTCTCCGAGCTTGTGCTGACGCGCAACCAGCTTCTCGAGATCGTCCGTCGTCACGAGGACACCGAGTTCAAGGTGCCGTTGCAGCGCCTTTCCAACGTGACCGCCGAGCTGCAGGAAGGCGTCATGAAGACGCGCATGCAGCCGATCGGCAACGCGTGGCAGAAGCTGCCGCGCATCGTGCGCGACCTTGCCGCCGAACTCAGCAAGGAGATCGAGCTCGAGATGCACGGCGCCGATACCGAGCTCGATCGCCAGGTGCTCGATCTGATCAAGGATCCGCTCACCCACATGGTGCGCAACTCCGCCGACCACGGCCTCGAGATCCCGGGAAGAGCGTCGTGCGCTCGGCAAGCCGGACAAGGGCGTGATCAGGCTCTCCGCCTATCACGAGGGCGGCCACATCATCATCGAGATCGCCGACGACGGCCGCGGCCTCAATACCGCGAAGATCAGAGCAAAGGCGATCTCCTCCGGTCTCGTCACCGAAGCCGACATCGAAAAGATGACCGAGGCGCAGATCCACAAGTTCATCTTTCGCGCCGGGTTCTCGACCGCCGCCAACGTGACGAGCGTGTCCGGCCGCGGCGTCGGCATGGATGTGGTGCGCACCAACATCGACCAGATCGGCGGCACGATCGACGTCAAGTCGGTGCCGGGCGAAGGGTCGAGTTTCGTCATCAAGATCCCGCTGACGCTCGCCATCGTCTCGGCACTGATCGTCGAGGCGGGCGGCGACCGCTTTGCGATACCGCAGCTCTCGGTCGTCGAGCTGGTGCGCGCGCAAAGCAATAGCGACCATCGCATCGAGCGCATCAAGGACACCCCGGTCCTTCGCCTGCGCAACAAGCTGCTGCCGCTGATTCATCTCAAGAAGCTCCTCGAAATGGATGCCGGCGACGAAAGCGATTCCGGAGAATTCCTTCATCGTGGTGACGCAGGTCGGCAGCCAGACCTTCGGCATCGTCGTCGACGGCGTGTTCCACACCGAGGAAATCGTGGTGAAGCCGATGTCGACCCGGCTGCGCCACATCACCATGTTCTCCGGCAACACCATCCTGGGCGACGGCTCGGTGATCATGATCATCGATCCGAACGGCATCGCCCGCGGGGTTGGCAGCTCCACCACGCGCACTCTCGCCGCCGAGGAGGAGACCGCGGCCGCGGGCCGCAGCGCCAACGACAACGTCACTTCGTTCCTGATCTTCCGCGCCGGCTCGGTTCAGCCGAAGGCAGTGCCGCTGTCGCTCGTCACCCGGCTCGAGGAGATCGACGCTTCGAAGATCGAAGTGTCGAGCGGCCGCCACATGGTGCAGTACCGCGGCCATCTGATGCCGCTCGTCACGGTCACGCCCAATGCGACCGTGCGCACCGAAGGCACGCAGCCGCTCCTCGTGTTCTCCGATGAAGACCGCGCCATGGGCCTCGTCGTCGACCAGATCGTCGACATCGTCGAGGATACGCTGCACGTCGAGGTCGGCGGTGATATGCCGGGCGTTCTCGGTTCTGCCGTGATCAAGGGCCAGGCCACCGAGTTGCTGGATGTCGGCCACTATCTGCCGCTCGCCTTCGAGGACTGGCTCACCCGCAAAGACAAGAAAGTGTCGGCGGCCCGGACCCTGCTGTTCGTCGACAACTCGGCATTCTTCCGCAACATGCTCACCCCGGTGCTGCGCGCTGCAGGCTACAACGTCATGGCCGTGCCGCGCGCCGAGGATGCCCTCGAATGTCTGCGCGACGGCCGTGCGGTCGATGTCGTCGTCACTGACATCGAAATGCCGGGCATGAACGGCTACGAGCTTGCCGAAGCTGTACGCAACGATCCGAAGACCGCCGGCGTGCCGATCATCGCGCTGTCCTCGATGACATCGCCCGAGGCGGTCGAGCGCGGGCGCGAGGCGGGCTTCCACGAGTATGTCGCGAAATTTGATCGGACCGGCCTGATCGCCGCGCTCAAGGAGCAACTGGCGGCGGTCGAGGAAGCGGCGTGATGGGGGCAGCCATGAGCATCAACAGCAGCGTCGCGGGCGAAACCATGACCGAGTACGTCACCGTCGTTCTCGGCGGCCAGCTGTTCGGCCTGCCGATTTCGCGGGTCCAGGACGTGTTCATGCCCCAACGCGTGACGCGCGTGCCGCTGGCGCAGCCCGAGATCGCCGGGGTGCTGAACCTGCGCGGCCGGATCGTCACCGCGATCGATATGCGCTGCCGGCTCGGTCTTGCGCCGCGCGACGAGACGCGCCCGCCGATGGCGGTCGGCATCGAATGCAAGGGCGAAAGCTACGGGCTTTTGATCGACTCCGTCGGAGAGGTGCTCAAGCTCGACGACAATACCCGCGAGCCCAATCCCGTAAATCTTGACACGGGACTGGCGCAAATTTCCGCGGGCGTTCACCGGCTGGACAAACAGCTCCTGGTCATCCTCGACGTCGACCGGGTGCTGGACACGGGGCATGAAGCGATGGCGGCCTAAGGCTAGTCCATCGATCGTTTGGAGTACCTCACATGAAAACCTGTCTCGTGGTCGACGATTCGAGCGTCATTCGCAAAGTCGCCCGTCGCATTCTCGAAGGCATGCACTTCGAGATCGTCGAGGCGGAGGATGGCGCCGAAGCACTCGGCCATTGCCAGGAGAAGCTTCCCGACGTGGTCCTGCTCGACTGGAACATGCCGAACATGGACGGCATCCAGTTCCTGCGGACGCTGCGCAAGATGCCGGGCGGCAACAAACCCAAGGTAGTGTTCTGCACGACCGAGAATGACGTCGGTCACATTGCCCGGGCGCTTCACGCAGGCGCCGACGAATACATCATGAAGCCCTTCGACAAGGACATCGTCGAAGCGAAGTTCCAGCAGGTAGGGCTCGTTTGAGCATTTTCCGTTCGGCGCCGGACCTTCAGCCTGAATTTCTCACCCGCGCTTCTGCGAAAATCGTGTGACCTGATGAGTCTGGCAGTATCAGCAGCTCCCCGCCACGCCGGCACGCAATCGCCGATCCGGGTCATGGTGGTCGACGATAGTGTCGTGGTGCGCGGGCTTGTCGCCCGCTGGCTCGAAGAGGAGCCCGGCATCGAGGTGGTCGGCTCGCTGCGCACCGGGCGCGAAGCCGTCGATCAACTTGCCCGCATCCAGCCGGACGTGGTGGTTCTCGATATCGAAATGCCGGTGCTCGATGGGCTGTCGGCCTTGCCCCTGCTGCTTGAGCAGGACCGTGACCTCGTGGTCGTCATGGCCTCGACCCTCACCCGTCACAATGCCGAAGCGAGCCTCAAGGCACTCTCGCTCGGCGCCGCCGACTACGTCGCCAAGCCGGAAACCGGCGGTGTCGTCAATGCGGTCGAATTTCGCCGCGAGCTGATCGACAAGGTGCGCAACCTCGGCGCACGGCGCCGCCGCGCCGCTCCGCGGCCCCACGCTGCCCCCGTGGAGCGGCGTCCGTTCCATGTCGAAGCGGTTGCCAAGCCGCGTCCCGCCATCAGCCTTCACCCGACGCCAACCGCAAGCCACCACCCGGCATCGCCGCCGATCAAGCTGCGCCCATTCTCCCACGTGCTGCCGCGGGTTTTGCTGATCGGTTCTTCGACCGGTGGTCCGCAGGCACTGAACGCCGTTTTCGGCCAGCTTGCCAAGGTCATCGATTGCGCCGCGGTGCTCGTCACGCAGCACATGCCGCCGACCTTCACCACCATTCTCGCCGAGCATCTGTCGCGCGCCAGCAGTCGGCCGGTGCGCGAGGGCGTCGACCGCGAGCCGATCCAGGCCGGTCACGTTTACGTCGCGCCGGGCGGCCGGCACATGCTGGTCGATCGCGTCAACAATGCTCCCGTGATCGCGCTTGATGACGGCCCTCTCGTGAATTTCTGCCGCCCCGCGGTCGACCCGCTATTCAGTTCGGCAGCAAAAATGTGGGGCTCGGCTGTCCTCGCCGTGGTCCTCACCGGCATGGGCTCCGATGGCTCGCACGGCGCTGCTGAAATCGTGGCGGCCGGCGGGAGCGTGATCGCTCAGGATGAACCGACGAGCGTCGTGTGGGGCATGCCTGGTGCCGCGGCCCACGCCGGGGTGTGCTCCGCGGTGCTGCCGCTTGACCAGATTGCCGGGAAGGTATCGCGCCTGTTTGCGGGAGAGCGTCCGTGAATCCCTTCGAGTACGAGTTTCTGCGCAAGCTTCTGAAGGACCGCTCGGGCCTCGTGCTGTCTTCGGACAAGCAGTATCTGCTCGAGAGCCGGCTCCTGCCGATTGTGCGCCAGCTCGATCTCGGCACCATCGCCGGCCTCGTCGCCAAGCTGCGCGCACCGGGGGCTGAACCTCTGACCGTGCAGGTGGTCGAGGCCATGACCACCAATGAGACCTTTTTCTATCGCGACAAGATTCCGTTCGACAATTTTTCCGAAGCGGTGATGCCGGCGCTGCTGGCAGCGCGGGCCTCGCAGCGCCGCATCCGCATCTGGTGCGCCGCGGCCTCGAGCGGGCAGGAGCCTTATTCGCTCGCGATGTGCCTCAAGGACATGGCGGCGAAGCTCGCCGGCTGGCGCGTCGATATCGTCGCGACCGACATCTCCCGCGACGTGCTCGAAAAGGCCAACGCCGGAATCTACAGCCAGTTCGAAGTGCAGCGCGGCCTGCCGGTCCAGCACTTGATCAAGTATTTCGTCCAGAAGGGCGAGACCTGGCAGATCACGCCCGACATCCGCGCGATGGTGGATTTTCGGCCGTTCAATCTGCTGAACGATTTCATGCCGCTCGGCAACTTTGACGTCGTGTTCTGCCGCAACGTGCTCATCTATTTCGATCAGCCAACCAAGCTCGATATCCTCAACCGCATCGCCCGCGTGATGCCAAAGGACGGCTATCTCATGCTCGGCGCTGCCGAGACGGTTGTCGGGCTCACCGAGGCCTTCAGGCCGTTGTCCGATCGGCGTGGCCTCTATGCCGTTGCCGGAGCTCCCGAGCGGCCGAAGCTCGCCATGGTCGCCGGCGCGAGGTAACGACGCGCCGAATCGATCCAGCGCTTTGTGCGATCGATCCGGCCTCTCCTCGCAAAAGGATGTCGGCTGAGCGGCGCCCGGAGACGTTTGAACGAATTGATTCTGTTAAACGACCAATTGCCCGGTCCGTGCGCTGCGCGCGATCGCTGATCCGCGTCGCGCCGAAACGCGAAACGGCGTGAAAGACAGCGGATGTTTGAACGAACGTACCGGCAGCGCCTTGAAGCCGACCTTACGCGTTGGCAAGCGGAGGGCGTGATCACGCCGGCGATCGGCGACGCCATGCGCAATTCGCTTGTCCCGTTGGACGCGGGCGTCAACATTGCGGTTGTTGTCGGGATTGTCGGCGGTTTGCTGATCGCGGCCGCGTTTCTGGCCTTTGTCGCGGCGAACTGGATGGAAATCGCTCGTCCGGCGCGCTTTGCCATCCTGCTCACCGGCATCGCCGGAGCTCACGGCGTTGGCGCCTGGTTCGCCGGAAACGGGCGGCCGGTTCTCGCCGATCTCGCCGCCGGTGTCGGCGCCATCATCTTCGGCGCCGCCATTGCCCTCGTCGGCCAGATGTATCACCTCGGCGATGATTTCGCGGCCGGCATGTTGCTGTGGTCCATGGGCGCGCTCGCCGCGGCAACGCTGACCGGATCGCGCGGCGCGCTCGCGGTCGCGCTCGTCGCCGGCACACTTTGGACCGGCACACGGGCCGTAGACGCGTCCGACATACCGCATCTTCCGTTCATTCTGTTGTGGCTCTTCGCCGCCGCCTTGGCGGTAGCCTGGAATTCGAAGCCCGCGGCGCATCTTGTCGCGATCGCGGCGCTCGCCTGGTGGATCGCCGCGGCGATCGGGTTGCCGCAGAGCAAGCCCGAAATCGGTCTTTGTCATTGCAGACGGCGCGGCCTTGTTGCTTGGCGCCGGCCTCTTGCTGGCAAATACCTCACGGTTGCCGCTGCGCAGCTTCGGTCTCGAGCTGTCCGCCTACGGCGCATTCGCGTTGGCCGTGCTGACCGCAATTGCTGCCGTGTTATCGAACGATGTTCACGTGGCATATGGCGTACCGCCGTCCTGGGCGAATGGCTGTGGCGTGGTCGGGCTGATCCTCGCCTTTGCCGCTGCCGCTCTTGGACGGCGCGCCGGTCCGGCGTTCGCCAGAATTTCGATCGCGCTCGTGCTCGTCGTGATTGTCGGATGGGTGCAGCCGGCATCGGATGCGCCGTGGCTCGGCTATGGGATGGAGCTTGGCGCGATGCTGTGCCTTGTCGTCTCCGGCATGCTCGACGAGTCCCGTGCCCGGGTCGTCGCAGGCTGGCTCGGCCTTGCCGCCGTCATTTCCGCGATCACATGGGCCGTGCAGGGCTCGCTGCTGCGACGCTCGGTCTTTCTGGCGGTCGCCGGTGCCGTGGCGATCGCACTCGCGATCGGGCTCGGTCGGCTGATGCCGAGGGAAAGCCGTCCATGAGAAAATTTTTGGACCGTGTCCCAAAGTTTGTTCTGTTCGGCGCCGCCGGCCTGATCCAGGTCAGCCTCATCGCGCTCATGGTCCTCGATCGCATCAACATCCTGCGAACCGGAACCGACGTGATGTTGCAGACGCGGCCGATCGATCCCCGCGACTTCCTGAGAGGCGATTATGTGATTTTGGGCTACGACATCTCGACCCTGCCGGCCGGCGCGCTCAAAGACCAGCCGGCGGTCGGGAAGGGCGCTCCGATTTTCGTCAAGCTCGCCCCTAAAGCTGACGGGTTTTACGAGGCAGTCTCCGTCTCTACGACGCCGGTCGCAGTCACGGCTCCCGAGGTGCTGATCCGCGGTCATGTCACGAGTGGCACCAACTGCGGCGCGGACAGCCGCGCGTTTTGCCCGACGCTGCAGGTCCGCTACGGAATTGAACGCTATTTCGTCCCGGAGGGCGAGGGCAAGAAACTCGAAGACGCCCGCAATGAGCGCAAACTTGCGGTCGTCGCTGCGGTAACCCCCACAGGCCGTGCCGCGATCAAGCGGCTGCTGATCGATGGCGATCCGGTCTACGACGAGCCGTGGTTTTGATCGCGGCCCTCACTCCTCCTTATAGCCATACTGCTGCTGGTTGCCGGTCGCGCCGTAGTATTTGTACGGCAGGAACTTGCCTGACATCGTGATCTTGACGCGGTCGCCTTTCGGGTCGGGCTGGCGCTCCATCTGCAAATCGAAATCGATTGCCGACATGATGCCGTCGCCGAATTCTTCTTCGATCAGCGCTTTCCATGCCGGGCCGTTCACCATCACGAGCTCGTAGAAGCGATAGATCAGCGGGTCGGTGGGGGGCATCGGGGTGCCGCGCAGCGGTACCTCGTTGAGCATCGCTTGCTCGGCTTTGCTGAGACCGAACAGCTCGGCGGCCTTGGCGGCCTGGGGCTTGGTGAGTTTCATTTGGCCAAGGAGTGCCCCGGTGATGAGCATCGGCGACATGCCGCCGACCTGGTCGCAGACGTGCTTCCACGTCCAGCCTTTCTCGCGCTTGATGTCGAGGATCTTCTCAGTGAGGTCGGCACGTTGCATGACTCGCTCCCGCTCTGTGGCGGGTCGTTATCAGCAAGTCACATGCCGTATGGCTTCAGCGCGCTCCGGGGAGCGTTCGCGACGGCGAGCCTGCCCATTTCAGCGGCAATACGCGCAAAAGAGAAGCAGCGCTAAAGCCGAAAGGCATCCGGCGTGAATTCAAAAAGGTTCTGGATACGCATCCACCGCGCCGTGTGGGGCGGGGTGACGCCCCATTGATCGAGGCGGCCTTGTGGCCAGCGCCAATATTCCGGGCCGTGGGGCACATAGCTCTCGTCGATCTGCAGCATCTCGCCCGAATATTCGAGCGGAAATTCCTCCGGCCCGGCGAAATAGGCGAACACGTTGTTGCCGGCCCCGTGACGGCCGACGCCCCATTCGATCGGAAAGCCGTTGTCGCGCATGCGCCCGGCGCCGCGCATCACCGAGTCGAGATCGGGGAGATCGAAGGCGACATGGTTGAGCGTCGGTAGGGCGTGGCGGCCGGCGACGAAGGAATTGTGATCGGTGTTGTCGGCATGAAAGAACGTGAGCGCTGCCGTCTCGTCGATCACCTTAAAGCCGAGCACGTCGACAAGAAAGCGCGTGGTCGCGGCAAGGTCGGTGCAGTTGACGTTGACGTGGGCGATCTTGCGCGGTCGGTCGCTGACGTCGGCGCGGTCCGCAACCTCGCACACGACCGCGAAATTGCGCCCTTCAGGATCGGACAGGCCGAAGCCATAGCCGCCGCCGGGCCGATCGAGCGCATGGGGCGCTTCGCAAGGCCTACCGGCTGCGACAGCCGCGCGATGAATGCGGTCCACCGCCTCGCGGTCGGCGGCATCGAACACGACGCGCCGCAGATGCGGCTTGCGCTCCGCCCGATGGATGGCGAGCACATGGTGATAGGCCCCGGTCGCCCGCAGATAGCGCACGCCACCCACCGCATCGATCTCGGAGAGATTCCACACCGCGGCGTAGAACTCCGCGGCACGGTCAGGATCGCACATCTCGATTTCGATGGAGCGCACGCCGCGCACGCGCATGGGGACCTCGCTGATCAGAACGCGATGGTCGTGCAAATGATGGTGGAGGTCAAAGCCGTCATTCCGGGGCGCGAGCGAAGTTCGCGAGCCCGGAATCCATAACCCCTGCCGAGGCGTATGGATTCCGGGCTTGCCTCCGCTTTGCTCCGGCGACCCGGAATGACGATCGATGAATTGACTTCGTCACTCCGCCGGGATGCGGGCCTCGTCTTCGGAAGGCTCGCGCAGCACGTAGCCGCGGCCCCACACCGTCTCGATGAAATTCTTGCCGCTCGAGGCGTTGGCGAGCTTCTTGCGCAGCTTGCAGATGAACACGTCGATGATCTTGAGCTCGGGCTCGTCCATGCCGCCATAGAGATGGTTGAGGAACATCTCCTTGGTGAGCGTCGTGCCTTTGCGCAGCGAAAGGAGTTCCAGCATCTGGTACTCCTTGCCGGTGAGATGAACGCGCTGCTGGCTCACCTCGACGGTCTTGGTGTCGAGATTGACAACCAGTTCGCCGGTCTGGATCACCGACTGCGCGTGGCCCTTCGAGCGGCGCACGATAGCGTGGATACGCGCGACGAGCTCGTCCTTGTGGAACGGCTTCGTCATGTAGTCGTCGGCGCCGAAGCCGAGCCCTTTGACCTTGTCCTCGATGCCGGCGAGGCCGGACAGGATCAGGATCGGAGTCTTGACCTTCGACACGCGCAACGAGCGAAGCACCTCGAAGCCGGACATGTCGGGCAGGTTAAGATCGAGCAGGATGATGTCGTAGTCGTAAAGCTTACCGAGATCGACGCCCTCTTCGCCGAGATCGGTGGTGTAAACGTTGAAGCTCTCGGATTTGAGCATCAACTCGATTGATTGCGCGGTGGCGCTATCGTCTTCGATCAGTAAAACCCGCATGCCAGTCCCCCTCCGCGCCGTTTCGGCCTCCATCCTGGCCTGCCGCACGGGGCAGCTTCCGAAAACGCCCTGGGACAACTGATTCGAACCGCACCCGCGCGATCACTAACAGGACCTCTTTCCTGAACGCAAGCATGGAGTAGGCAAATCCGAACGAATCGGCCTAATATACTGCGAGTAAGAGGTTTTTTGAACACGCGTTGATTCGAGTCACACTTTAATAGTCGGGTCTAACCGACTTACACGATCCGCCCAAATGCCGTCACCGGGCGAGCCGTGCCGTTGGCCTCATGGACGGTTGCTGGCAATGATTAACGATGCCGCTTAACAGGCAGTTAATGTGAAGTCTTTGTTTAAACTGAAAGCCAACTTCGTAACCGCGGCGAGGAACAATGAAGGCTCTGGCCGAGCAGATTGCGGACCTTGATGCCGCCGAAATCTATGGCCGGGTGGTGGGCGTGCGCGGTCTCCTCGTGGAAGCCGCCGGGCCGTTAGCCGCCATGTCGATCGGCGCGCGGGTCACGATCGAAACGGCGAACCGCATCATCCCCTGCGAGGTGGTGGGATTTTCCGGCACCAACGCTTTGCTGATGCCGTTTGCTTCGCTCGACGGCGTGCGCCGCGGCTGCCGCGCCGTGGTGAACGCGGTCGCGACGGCGGTGCGGCCATCGCGCGGGTGGCTCGGCCGCGTCGTCAACGCCATGGGCGATCCGATCGACGGGCGCGGCCCGTTACCAGCGGGCACGTCGCCGGCGCCTTTCCGCAATGCGCCGCCGCCTGCCCATGCGCGCCGGCGTGTCGGCGCGCCGCTCGACCTCGGCGTGCGGGCGCTCAACACGTTCCTTACGTGCTGTAGCGGCCAGCGGCTCGGCATCTTCGCCGGGTCCGGCGTCGGCAAATCGGTGCTGCTGTCGATGCTCGCCCGCAACGTGGCGGCCGATATTTCAGTCATCGGCCTCGTCGGTGAACGCGGCCGCGAGGTGCAGGAGTTCATCCAGGACGATCTCGGTGAAAAAGGCCTTGCCCGCTCCGTGGTCGTGGTCTCGACGTCGGATGAGCCGGCCCTGATGCGCCGCCAGGCCGGCTATCTCACGCTTGCGATCGCCGAATACTTTCGCGACGAGGGCGGCGATGTGCTGGTGTTGATGGATTCGGTGACCCGGTTCGCGATGGCGCAGCGCGAGATCGGCCTCTCGGCCGGCGAACCGCCGACCGCCAAAGGCTACACGCCGACGGTCTTCACCGAGCTGCCGCGACTTCTCGAGCGCGCGGGCCCTGGCACCAGCGACGGCTCGATCACGGGTATTTTCACCGTGCTCGTCGACGGCGATGATCATAACGAGCCGGTGGCCGACGCGGTGCGCGGCATCCTCGACGGTCACATCGTCATGGAACGTGCGATTGCCGAGCGCGGCCGTTACCCGGCGATCAATGTGCTCAAGTCGATTTCACGCACCATGCCGAAATCAGCCGACCCCGCCTACGTGCCGGTGATCCAGCGGGCACGCCAGGTCATGGCGACTTATGCGGATATGGAGGAGCTGATCCGCCTGGGCGCCTATCGCCCAGGTTCGAGCGCCGAGGTCGACGAGGCCATTCGCCTCCACGATCCGCTCGAAGCCTTCCTCGCACAGGCCAAGGAGGAGGCGACCGGCATCATGGACGGCTACGCCCGATTGGAAGAAATCATGGGATCGGTGGAAACCGAAAACTAACATTATGGGGGCATCCTTCGCGGAATTTCGGTGCCACGCGGCCGGCCGTTTTCGGTTGCGAGTGGCTGGGGTGGTCGGGAGTAAAGGTCAATGAAGTCGCGTAACACGCTGATCCGCCTTAAGAAATTCCAGCTGGACGAAAAGCGGCGCAAGGTCGCCCAGATCGAGGCCATGATCGCCGACTTCCAGCGCATGGCGACCGATCTCGATCGCGAGATCCTCTCCGAGCAAGAGCGGGCGGGCATTCACGATCCCGCCCACTTCGCCTATCCGACTTACGCCAAGGCGGCGATCACGCGGCGCGAGAACCTCAAGCGCTCCGCCGACGAACTTGTGGCTCAGCTCGACGAGGCCAAGCTCGCACTTCAGGAAAGCTTCGAGGACCTCAAGAAGATCGAGTTACTCGACGAGCGAGACCAGGTGCGTGACCGCGCCGCCGAAGATGCCCGCGAGCAACATGACCTTGATGCGATGGGCGCGCTGCGCGCCCGCAGCGCTATCGCCTGAGTCGGCCATCTCGCCGTAGCTACCCATTCACCTCCACTTTTCCACGGTGGGGCGAGGTGAATTCGGTTTGAACTCGCGATTCCTTTTGCCGCTGAATAATACCGGCGATTTTGTTTCTCGACGGCCGGCGCTCGCCCGGCGATAATCGATTGCGGCCGCGGCCGATCGCCGCGAGTGGGGGCCGTGCTGGACATGCTGACCACGACGGAACTCGTCTGGCTGCTCGCGGCCATCGCGAAGGGCGACCAAGCCGCCTTCGAGCGACTCTATGAAGCGACCCGGGCGAAACTCTACGGCCAAGTGCTGCGTATCTTGCGACGAGCCGACCTGACGGACGAGGTCATTCAGGAGGTTTATCTGAAGGTCTGGAGTTCCGCCGGGCAGTTCAACCCGGCCGTTGCGTCCCCGGTCACCTGGATGATGGCGATCGCCCGCAACCGCGCGATCGATCTCGTGCGCAAGAAGACTGAAAGTTCTGTCGAGGAAGAGCCGGAGGTGCAGGAGGTTGCCGCCGAAACTCCCGATCCGCTCGCCCAGCGCGAAATGAGCGAGGACCTCAAACGGCTGCTCGCGTGCATGGGAGAGCTCGACGAGGAGCGCCGCCGCATGGTGCTGCTCGCTTATTACAGCGGCTTGAGCCGCGAGCAACTCGCGGCCCAGTTCGACGTTCCGGTCAACACGGTCAAGACGTGGCTGCGGCGCTCGCTCATCGAAATACGGGAGTGTCTCGGGCATGACGCTTGATGAATCCCCGATGGATCCGGGCACGAGCCACGATGCGCTCGCCGCCGAATATGTGCTCGGCACACTCGATGGAGCGGAGCGCGACGAGGCGATCGCGTTGATGGAGTCAGACCCTAGCTTCGCGGTGCGGGTGCGCCTGTGGGAGCGCCGGCTCGGCGAACTTCATGCGCTCGCGGGCGGAGTTGAGCCGCCGGCTTCCGTGTGGGATGCGATCAAGGCACAGCTGCCGGAGCTACCTCCGGGTGAACCGCTGCGTCTGCCGGAATTGCCGCGGCCGATCCAAGTGACACTGCTGCCGGATGAAAATGTCGTCGACCTTGTGACTGTTCGAATGATGCGGTGGCGATCGATTGCCGCGGCCTGCGGGACGATGGCGGCGCTGCTCGCGCTGTTCGTCGTCACGTCGGCGGTCGCGCCGACGATGTTGCCCGACGCGTTGCGGCCGAAGCCGCGCGTCATCGTGCAGACGGTCGAAGCGCCGAGCCCGGCGCCGCCGCGCTACGTCGCGGTGCTCCAGCGCGATGCCACGTCTCCGGCCTTCATCCTGACCGTTGATCTCGACAATCGCAGCCTCACCGTGCGCCGTGTCAGCGCGGAAAACGAGCCCGGCATGAGCTACGAGCTGTGGCTTGTCTCCGACAAATTCCCGGCGCCGCGCTCGCTCGGCCTCGTCGGCGGCGGCGAGTTCACGCAGCCGAGTTCGCTCGCCACCTACGATCCGGCGAGCATCAGCGACGCGACGTTCGCGGTCTCGCTCGAGCCCGAAGGCGGTTCACCCACCGGGACGCCGACCACGGTCGTCTATCAAGGCAAGCTCATCGAATCGACGCCGCCCGCGCCCAACCAGCCGCAAGCCCATTGATGGCTCGGGAAGAGTAGGGTGCGCAAAGCGAAGCGTGCGCACCTCCGCGCAGCGACGCGGCAGCCGCGTGTTGTATGGAGACTCCGCAGCGGTGCGCACGCGCGGACACGTCCGCGCTTTGCACACCCTACGCGCACCAATGCGAGTCACCCGCTAAGCGCGCCTTTCACGAGCGCCGAGGCCTTCGCGAAATCCATCTGGCCGGCGTATTTCGCCCGCAGCGCCGCGATCACCTTGCCCATGTCTTTCATACCGGCAGCGCCGGTGTCGCGAATCGCTTCGGCGATCGCGCTTTTGACGTCATCCTCGGACATCTGCTTGGGCAGGTAGGACGAGATGATGGCGATCTCGTCGCGCTCCTGTTGCGCGAGTTCGGGGCGGCCGCCTTTTTCGTAAAGCTCGACGGATTCCTGCCGCTGCTTGATCATCTTCTGCAACAGGCTCAGCAGCTCGGCGTCGCCGAGCGGACCTTTGCTTTGCCCGCGCGCTTCGATGTCGGCGTTCTTGAAGGTGGAATTGACCAGACGCAACGTCGACACGCGCCGCTCGTCCTTCGCCTTCATGGCGTCCTTGAGAGCATTGTTGATGTCGTCGCGCAACATGGGTGACCTCGTTGGGCCTCGAGAAAAATTCGATTGTTCAAATCGCCTCGGACCCGCTTTGACGCGCCCATTGGCGATGGCTATGTAGAGCCCGCATGATCGACAAACAAGACGATTTTACGCCCGGTTCCGCCGCGCGCGACGCGTCGGCATGGGCGGAGCCTGTCGCAACCGCGGTGCTGGTGCTTGCCGACGGCATCGTGCTCGAAGGCATGGGCTTCGGCGCTGAGGGACACGCTGTCGGCGAGGTGTGCTTCAACACCGCGATGACGGGCTACCAGGAAATCCTCACCGACCCGTCCTATGCGGGCCAGATCATCACCTTCACGTTTCCCCACATCGGCAATGTCGGCACCAATGACGAGGACATCGAGACCGTCAATCTCGCGGCGACGCCTGGCGCGCGCGGCGTGATCCTGCATTCGGCCATCACCAATCCGTCGAACTACCGTGCCCGCCGCCATCTCGGACAGTGGCTGAAATCGCGCAGGATCATCGGGCTCGCCGGCATCGACACCCGCGCGCTCACGAGCCTCATTCGCACCAAGGGCATGCTCAATGCGGTCATCGCCCATGCGGCCGACGGGCGTTTCGATCTTGCTGCACTCAAATCCGAGGCGCGTGCGTGGCCCGGACTCGTCGGCATGGACCTCGTGCCGATGGTGACCTCGGGCCAGCGTTTCACCTGGGACGAGACGCCGTGGCAATGGAACGTCGGCTACGGCCGCCAGGAGGCGCCGCGGTTCAACGTGGTCGCGATCGACTATGGCATCAAGCGCAACATCCTGCGGCTCCTTGCCGGCACCGGCTGCAAGGTGACGGTGGTTCCCGCCAAGACCTCGGCGCAGGACATCTTCGATCTCAAGCCCGACGGCGTGTTTCTCTCCAACGGCCCGGGCGACCCGGCGGCGACCGGCGAATACGCCGTGCCGGTGATCCGAAAGCTCCTTGAAGCCCGGATGGCCACGTTCGGCATTTGCCTCGGCCACCAGATGCTCGGCATTGCGGTCGGTGGCACCACGATGAAAATGCATCAGGGCCATCACGGCGCCAATCATCCGGTGAAGGACCTGACCACCGGCAAGGTCGAGATCACCTCGATGAACCACGGCTTCGCCGTGGACCGCGCGAGCCTGCCGCCGCATGTCGAGGAAACGCATGTGTCGCTGTTCGACGGCTCGAATTGCGGCATTGCGCTTAAGGACCGGCCGGTGTTTTCGGTGCAGTATCATCCCGAAGCCTCGCCCGGTCCGCGCGACAGTCATTATCTCTTCGATCGCTTCGCGGAGCTGATGCGTCGCCATCGCGGTCATTGAGGCCCCAGCGGCGGCTCGACCTGCCGGCCGCAGCACGCTATCGAGACGGCCATGAGTGTGCCCGCCTGGTTGAAACCCGAGAACAGCCCGGTTGCGCCGGCATTTTCCACCTGGCTCGACTTTGCGCCGAGCGCGGTCGCGAGCCGGTTCTTCATGCTGTGGTTCGTCATTCTCTATGCGGCGTTCCACGTTCTCTCGGGCGCATCGCTCGGCCTTTATCCGCAGACGCTGCTAACCTTTGTCTGGTCGATGCATCCGGCGGCTGGCTACGACGGCGCGCCGCCGCTTGCCGCGCTCATGGCCGCCGGCTGGTTCGCGATATTCCCGGTCAACGACTGGGCGTTCCACGTGCTGGCGATCGTCAACGCGGCGGTTGGCCTATTCACCACCGAACTGATCGCGCGGCGCTATATGCAGGGCGACAAGCGGCTCGTCGTGCTGCTGCTGCTGTTGCTGACGCCGTTCTATCAGTTCTTCAGCGATCGTTTCGGCCCCGAAGAGACCATGCTGTCGACCTGGCCCCTCGCGACCTACTTTTTCCTGCGCGCGTTCGATACGCGCGCATTGAAGTGGTCGGTAGCGGCGGGCGCTTTTGCCGGCCTTGCTGTACTCGGCAAGCACCATTCGCTCTTCCTGATTGCGGGATTCGTCGCAGCATCGCTCGCGTCGCCCGAGCGCTTTGGCTATTTCAAATCGTCGTCGCCCTGGCTCTCCACGCTTGTCGGCGCGCTGGTGATCGCGCCGCACATCAAATGGCTCTACGCGGCCGGACAGTTGCCGATCGTCAACGACGGGAGCGGTGCTGCCGGCGCCGGACCTTCGATCGGCGAGCTGATAGTAAGCGCGGCGACCTCACTCGGCACAGGCATCGCCTGCGTCGCAGTGCTGCTCGTCGTCTATTGGCTGGCGGTGCGTCCGAGCCGCGAGACGCTGCAAGACACTGTGCGGCCGGCCGATCCCGCCGGGCGCATGCCGGTCCTGATTTTTGCCGTCGCGATGTTGCTGCCGATCGTCGTTGCGCCGTTCATCGGCCTTGAGCTGACGCCGCTCGCGACGACACCCGCCTGGTTTCTGCTGCCAATCGTGCTGCTGAGGCCCGACAGCGCGAGGCTGACGCGCGTTGCCGCATTGCGCATGACGACGCTCGTCGTCGCGATCACGCTCGTTGCCCTCTTCGCTTCGCCGTGGCTTGCGATCTACGCGCACGAACGCGGCACCAGCGAAGGGCGCGAATACTTCCGCGCGATCGGTGCCGAGGTGACGCAGGCGTGGCGCCTCGCCATGGTGTCGCCGCTCGCAGTCGTCATGGGCGACCGCGATCTCGTCAATGCCGTGGCGTTCTACAGTCCTGATCACCCCGACGCGGTGCCCGATTTCGATCTCGCCCGCGCGCCCTGGGTGACCCCCGAGAGCTTGCGCCGCAGCGGCTTTGCGACGGTCTGCAGGGCGGATACGAGCTGCGCCGACACCGCCCGTCGCGAGGCCGGCACGTCAGACTTCCAGGTCATCACCTACGCCACCACCAGTCCCTATCGCGGCAAACCCGGCAAGCTTGGACGCTTCATCTTCCTCCTGGTATCCCCGCAGCGGCCGCCGCTAGTCCGACCGCCGCAGGTCTTTCCGCCGCCGGCCCCACCTGCGCAGGTCACTCCACCGCCGCCGGTCTCGCCCTCGCCGGAGCCTCCGCCTGCGGAGGCCCCGCCCCAGCAGTCCTCGCCTCCGGAAGTCCCGCCCCAGCGATAATCTTGTGATTCCTTCGTTTGATCCCACCCCTGATGTCAGGCCCCGCGCACGCGGGGCATCCAGTAACCCCCAAACTATCGAGGAAATAATGCGGTGCCCGAATCGGATGTCGGTGGTTACTGGGTCGCCCCGTCAAGCCGGGCGACGACAGGCCGATGGATCGAGACGACGGGCTGATGGATTGATGGTGCGAAACTGCGCTAACCGCGGTGGCAAAAGCTGGTGACGCGACGGCAATGAAAGACTGGGTTGCCTATTATGATTCCGTGCATTCGATCTACGTGAATGCGCGCCATCGCGACGTGCATTACGCGCGCCTCGCCGACGAAATTGCGAGCTACGTGCCGTCGCCCTCTGCGGTCGTGCTCGATTATGGCTGCGGCGAGGCGCTCCATGCGGACCGGATCGCCGCAGTCGCGGGCCGGTTGATGCTCGTCGACGCGGCGCAAAGCGTGCGCGAACATTTGAGCGCGCGGTTTAAGGGGAATCCGAAGATCGCGGTGATCTCGGCCGACGAAGCCGCCGGCGTGGCGCCCGAGTCCTGCGATCTCGTCGTGATGCACTCGGTCTCGCAGTATCTCTCAGCCGAGGAATTTGATCGTGCGGCGGCGTTGTTTTCCCGTCTGCTCAAGCCTGGTGGGCTCCTGCTCGTCGGTGATGTCGTGCCTCATGGTGTTCCGGCGGTATCGGATGCGGTCGCGCTGCTGCGCTTCGGCTGGCGTGACGGCTTCTTTCTCGCCGCGATCGCGGGCCTGTTCCGCACGTTCTTTTCCGATTATTGGCGGCTGCGCACCCGCATCGGCCTCACGCGCTATACCGCGGGCGAGATGACGCGCAAGCTCTCCGCCGCGGGCTTCGACGTGACGCAGGCGGGGAAGAATCTTGGTCATCTGGGCACGCGCATGACCTTCCTTGCGCGCAAGAGGATCAGTTCCTGACGTCGATCGCGCGTTGCACCCTGCGTGCGTCGCGAAAATCTATATATGGATCATGCGCATTCTTGGATTTGCCGGCTGGAGCGGCTCGGGCAAGACGACACTGCTCGCAAAAGTGATCCCGCGGCTTGTCGCGCGCGGCTTCACCGTCTCGACGGTCAAGCACGCGCACCACGGCTTTGACGTCGATACGCCGGGCAAGGATTCCCATACTCATCGCGCTGCGGGTGCGACTGAGGTGCTGGTGGCGTCGGGAAAGCGCTGGGCGTTGATGCACGAATTGCGCGCGGCAAGCGAGCCGACCATTTACGACCTGCTGCAGAAGATGTCGCCGGTCGACTTTGTGCTCATCGAAGGTTTCAAGTCGGCGCTGCACGCTCGCATCGAGGTTTTTCGCAAGGAGGTCGGCAAGCCGGCGTTCCATCCCGAGAACCCGCATGTGGCCGGCATCGTCTCCGACACGCCGTTTCCGCACGCCGGCGTGCCGGTGGTGGACATCAATGATATCGAGGCAGTGGTCGAACTGGTTCTCGCCAAGGCGGAAAAACTCGACGCCGCGCTGGCGCGCTGGCGTGCCGCGGGGGGCGCCTGAGCCCCGGGCGGGCTCAGCGGTTCACGAGCACGAGCCCGCCGATCACCAGCGCAACCGCAACGGCAAACGTCGGTGTCATCGGATCGCCCATGATCAGGTGACCCGCGGCAACGCCGAACAGCGGCGTGAGAAAGCTGAACGCCGAGAGGCGGCTTGCGGAGTAGCGCACCACCAATCCGAACCAGATCGTGAAGGTGATGGCGACCACCCAAATCGCCTGGTAGGCGAGCCAACCGATCGCCGCAGCGCTCGGCACCGCATCCATGCGTTCGCCGAATACGATGGCGGCGATAAGAAAGACGACCGCCGAGACCGCGAGCTGATAGCACGTGGTCTTCTCGGTTGGTATCTTCGCCAGCACGCTGCCCTTGATCACGAGGGTCGTGGCGGACCAGAGCGCGCCGCCAATGATCATCAAGCCATCGCCGATGAGCGTTGCGGAGCTGACGCTCGGGTCCGGCACTCCCATCGCGACGACGATCCCGGCGAACGCAAGGCCAAGACCGGCCCACTGCAGCGGCGAGAGGCGTTCGTGCAAAAAGAGCCGCGCGCCGAGCGCGATAAAAAGCGGGGCGGTGTAGACGAAAATCACACCGCGGCTCGCGGTAGTCAGCAGGAGGCCTCGAAAGATAAAGCCGAATTCGACGCCGAACAGGACGCCGACGGCGATGCCCATGACGAGCGTGCCATCCCTCTCCAGGATCCGGACGCCGCGTAGGCGCGCGATGAGGAAAACGAGAGGCAGCGCTGCCACCGAGCGCAGGACGCCTTGCGTGAATGGCGGAAACCCGATGAGGGTGAGCTTGATGGCAACCTGGTTGAGCCCCCAGCTTGCGCACAGCACAACCATGATGGCACAGGCGGCAGCATCGAGCGGGCGCGGGTTCACAAATGCCTGCTTGTTGAGGGTTTGTTAGCGGGAGGAGAGAGATTAGGCGCGGCGACGCGACCGTGGTAAAACTGCCACGAACGATCGGCTAAGATCACGTCGCGATGACGGGCAGCATCGCAATCTACCTGCTGCCCGCAATTTAGGCAAAACATCAGCCCGCTTCACTGCGCAAAGCTGTGCCCAACAGTTGGCACAAGCTCCGCGCAAGATTTCCAACCCCAACCGACAGGATTGATCATGCTGAAAGGAAAGAATGCGGTCGTCACCGGCTCGACCTCCGGCATCGGCCTCGCCATCGCTCGCGCGTTCGCGCAGGACGGCGCCAACGTCATGATCAACGGCTTCGGCGCCGCGGCCGATATCGAGAAGGAGCGGGCCGGGATCGAATCCGAGTTCCGCGTCAAGTCGATCTATTCGCCGGCTGACATGACCAAGCCCGCCGAGATCGCGGCGATGATCAAGACCGCGGAGACGACGCTCGGCTCGGTGGACATTCTCGTCAACAACGCCGGCATTCAATATGTCGCCCCGATCGAGGAGTTCCCGATCGAGAAATGGGATCAGATCATCGCCATCAACTTGTCGTCGGCGTTTCACCTCATGCGCGCAGCGGTGCCCGGGATGAAGGCGCGCAAATGGGGCCGCATCATCTCGACGGCGTCGGCGCACTCGCTCGTCGCCTCGCCGTTCAAGGTCGCTTACGTGTCGGCGAAACACGGCATTGCGGGCATGACCAAGACTGTGGCGCTCGAAGTTGCGACCTTCGGCATTACGGTCAACTGCATCAGCCCCGGCTATGTGTGGACGCCGCTCGTCGCCAAGCAGATCCCCGAGCAGATGAAGGCGCGCAACATAACCGAGGAGCAGGTGAAACACGACGTTCTCCTCGCCGCACAGCCGACCAAGCAGTTCGTCACCGTCGAGCAGGTTGCCTCGCTCGCGCTTTATTTGTGCTCGGACGCCGCGGCGCAGATCACCGGCGCCAATTTGTCCATCGATGGCGGGTGGACGGCTGAGTGAGCATCACGACCGATGAGAAAGCCGCGGCCGCTAAGCCGGCGGTCGCGAAGAAGCGCATCAATATCGCTCTCCAGGGTGGCGGCGCCCACGGCGCCTTCACCTGGGGTGTGCTGCATCATTTGCTCGAAGACGGCCGCATCGAGTTCGAAGGCGTCTCCGGTGCGTCGGCTGGCGCCATCAACGCGGTGATGCTCGCAGATGGTCTTGCGCGCGGCGGGACGGCGGAGGCGCAAAAGCGCCTCGCCGATTTTTGGCGCGCGGTCTCGATCAACGGCGATCTGCCGGGAATGCAGCGCAGCATCATCGAGCGCCTGTTCGCATTCGTGCCGCTGGAGGGCGTGCCGGTCCAGACGTGGCTCAATGCGTTGGCGCCGTATTTCTCGCCCTACGATTTCAATCCTCTGAACCTCAATCCGCTCAAGGGCGTGATCGAAGGTTTCGTCGATTTCGAAGCGGTGCGCGGCTACACCAAGCTTGCGCTCTACATCAGCGCCACCAACGTGACGACGGGGCGCTTGCGCATCTTTTCGCGCGACAAGATCACCGCCGATGCGGTGATGGCCTCGGCGTGTTTGCCGAATCTGTTCCAGGCCGTCACCATCGACGGCGTGCCTTACTGGGACGGCGGCTATCTCGGCAATCCGGTGATCTTCCCGTTCTTTCGCGACACCAAGACCGAGGATGTGCTGGTGGTGCAGATCAATCCTGTGGAACGCCACGAAATTCCGACCACGGCCCGCGACATCGTGAACCGCATCAACGAGATCAGCTTCAATTCCTCGTTGCTGAACGAATATCGCGCGATCGAATTTGTCGGTCGGTTGATCGACCAGGGCCGGCTGCAGCGCGGCACCGGGCTCGGCCAGTATCGCCGCATCAACGCGCATCGTATCGTGCTCGGCGACGCCAAGAAGAATTTTTCGGCCGGTACCAAGATGCTGACCGATTACGATTTCTTCCTCATGCTCCACACTGCCGGCCGTCGCGCGGCGCGGCGGTTCCTCGATGAGCATTTCGACGACATCGGCGTGCGCTCGACGTTCGACCTGCGCGCCGAGGCACAAGCCGAGTGGGCGTGAACGATTGTTCTTGGTAACATGGCCGCTTCCAAAAGGTGGTCATTCCGGGGCGCCGCAGCGAAGCGGAGGCGAGCCCGGAATCCATGAACACGGGCCGCGGAGTATGGATTCCGGGCTCGCCTCCGCTACGCTGCGCTCGGCCCCCGGAATGACTCTCGTGAGATGATTGCGGTAGCTTCGACCTATGGCCTCGCCTCTCGACCACCCGCTGCACTCGGCGAACTTTCGCGGCGTGCGTCTCGATGTCGTCGTCGGCGACATCACGACGCTGCCGGTTGACGCGATCATCAATGCGGCGAACCGGACCTTGCTCGGCGGAGGCGGCGTCGACGGTGCGATCCATCGCGGCGCCGGGCCGCAACTTCGCGATGCCTGCGAGGCGCTCGGCGGCTGCGAGACCGGCGGCGCGAAAATCACGGCGGGTTATCGCCTGCCGGCGCGCCACATCATTCATGCGGTCGGGCCGGTCTGGCATGGCGGCGGCCGCAATGAGGACGAACTGCTCGCCTCCTGCTATCGCACTGCGCTTGCGCTCGCGGCCGGGCATCGCTTGGCCTCGGTTGCGTTTCCTGCCATTTCGACCGGCATCTACGGCTTCCCGCCCGACCGGGCTGCGCACATCGCGGTGGCGACCGTGATGAGCGGATTAGAGGGTGCCGGCACCGTCCGCCACGTGGCCTTTTGCTGCTTCAGCCGCGATGCCGCTCGCCATCACGAGCACGCCTTCCGCGAGCACGGCCTCATTGCGGACGGGGCGTGACGCGTCGGCGGAGTTCGCTGCTGCGTGACGACAAAATGTCTCGTGGGCGTCGGGTCGGACGGCCGCCGGGATCAGGCGGTGGCGGTGAGGCCGGTCACGGCGACGTCGGCGCGGTCGGTGTGCTTGGCGCGCCAGGCCGGGCCGGGGCCGCGCATGTAGTGCTGCTCGGGCCGGTAAGTATCGAACAGGTCCTTGCGGAGCGAGCGCCACAACGAGGCGA
Organism: uncultured Alphaproteobacteria bacterium; assembly: GCA_963787675.1. Classification (GTDB taxonomy): domain Bacteria; phylum Pseudomonadota; class Alphaproteobacteria; order Rhizobiales; family Xanthobacteraceae; genus JAJPKK01. Next base: position 1,411,586 of record CAWBDV010000007.1, read on the forward strand.
TGGCAACGCTCACCTGCGGGCTTTTCTTGTTTGCGCTGGCCATGACAGTCGTCCGTCTTCGGGGTCTCAGTGGTCGCTTCATGACGTTGGTCGATCGATCACAGGCCGAGGTTCATGGCGCCGATGGTCGGACGAAAGTCGTTAAAATCCGGTGAGAATAAGTGGCAATGTCGCTCCTAAGAGCTGCGCTTCGGCCGTCATAGTTGCTGCAAACTTGCGCGAGTGCCGGGCGCTTTCCCGGATGGGCGCAAGCAGGCATTTGTAATTCGGCGCGGGTCGCGCCGAGCTCCACGGGGACGCGCGCCCAGCGCCGCTTTTCCCGTGCTCTCCCCAACCTCGCCGGGCGACTTGCCCTTTGCAGCCGGGGTCGTTACATCACCGCCGACTTCCCGAAATCCTCAGCGAGGGCAGGCCCGCGATGGCCCGACAATTCATCTATCACATGCAGGGTCTCTCTAAGACCTACCCGCCTAATCGCAAGATATTGGAAAATATCAATCTTTCGTTCTACCCCGACGCCAAGATCGGCGTGCTCGGCGTCAACGGCTCGGGCAAATCGACCCTGCTGCGCATCATGGCCGGCATGGACAAGGAATACAGCGGCGACGGCTGGGTCGCGGAAGGGGCGCGGGTCGGCTACCTGCCGCAGGAACCGCAGCTCGATGAGAGCAAGTCGGTGCGCGAGAACGTCATGGAAGGGGTCGCCGCCAGCAAGGCGATCCTCGACCGCTACAACGAACTCGCCATGAACTACTCCGACGAGACCGCGGACGAGATGACCAAGCTCCAGGACGAGATCGAGGCCAAGGGGCTGTGGGACCTCGATTCCAAGGTCGATCAGGCCATGGAGGCATTGGTCTGCCCGCCGGACGATGCCGATGTGTCCAAGCTTTCGGGCGGCGAGAGCCGTCGCGTCGCCCTGTGTCGCCTGCTCCTGGAGCAGCCTGAGCTGCTGCTGCTCGACGAACCGACGAACCACCTCGACGCCGAGACCGTGAACTGGCTCGAAGGCCATCTGCGCAACTATCCGGGCGCGATCCTGATCGTGACCCACGACCGCTACTTTCTCGACAACGTCACCGGCTGGATTCTCGAACTCGACCGCGGCCGCGGCATCCCCTACCAGGGCAACTATACGTCCTGGCTCGGGCAGAAGCAGAAGCGGCTGGAACAGGAGGGCCGCGAGGAAGCGGCCCACCAGCGCACCCTCTCCCGCGAGCAGGAGTGGATCGCCGCGAGTCCGCGCGCGCGCCAGGCGAAGTCGAAGGCCCGCTACCAGCGTTACGAGGAATTGCTTGCCAAGGCCTCCGAGAAGGCGCCGACGACGGCCCAAATCGTCATCCCGGTCGCCGAGCGGCTCGGCCAGAACGTCATCGATTTCGACCATCTCTCCAAGGGTTTTGGCGACAATCTCCTGATCGAGGACCTCACCTTCAAGCTGCCGCCCGGCGGCATCGTCGGCGTCATTGGGCCGAACGGCGCCGGCAAGACCACGCTGTTCCGCATGATTACCGGCCAGGAGAAGCCCGACGGCGGCTCGATCAAGATCGGCGAGTCGGTCACGCTCGGTTATGTCGACCAGTCGCGCGACAGCCTCAATGCCAAGGCGACCGTGTGGGAGGAAATCTCCGGCGGCCTCGACCAGCTCCAGCTCGGCAAGCGCGAGGTAAACTCCCGCGCCTATTGCGGGGCGTTCAACTTCAAGGGCGCCGACCAGCAGAAGAAGGTGGGCACGCTTTCAGGCGGCGAGCGCAATCGGGTGCATCTCGCCAAGATGCTCAAGTCCGGCGCCAATGTCCTGCTGCTCGACGAACCGACCAACGATCTCGACGTCGACACCTTGCGCGCGCTCGAAGAAGCGCTTGAGGATTTCGCCGGCTGCGCCGTCATCATCAGCCATGACCGCTGGTTCCTCGACCGCATCGCGACCCACATCCTCGCCTTCGAGGGCGACAGCCATGTCGAGTGGTTCGAGGGCAACTTCCAGGACTACGAGGCCGACAAGATGCGCCGCCTCGGCACCGACACGATCATCCCGCACCGGCTGAAGTACAAGAAGTTCACGCGTTAACCACCATCGCGGCAGCCCTCGATTTCACATCCCGGCATTCGGTTCTTGGCGCCCACATTAAGACGTTGTTTACAGGCAGGTTTCTGTTTCCGATTCGTCTAAGTTCGTAGAACGTTCAGGCGATTTGCACAGATGACATGGGCTTGCACATGAACTGGGGTCTTCCTCGCCGCGTGGCGCCAATGGTGGTGGCGGCCGCGTTCGTTTTGTTCTCGCTGGTGTTCTTCTCGACCGCGAATCAGGCATTGGCGGACGCCGCGTTCCAGCAATGGCTCGCCGCGATCTGGCCCGAGGCGGAGGCGATGGGCATCTCGCGCGCGACGTTCGACACGGCGACGCGCGGGCTCGAGCCCGATCTGTCGTTGCCCGATCTCGCCGTGCCGGGCCGGCCTGAGGCGGCGCCGCGCGGGCAGGCGGAGTTCGTGCAGACGCCCGCCGATTATCTCAAGGAATCGACGATCTCGCGCCTCGCGGCGCAGGGCGCCAAGCTGCGCGAGCAATATCGCACGACCCTTGACGGCATCGAGCAGCGCTTCGGCGTCCCCGGCAATGTCGTACTGGCGATCTGGGGCCGCGAGACCGACTTCGGCAACTACAAGCTTCCTCACAACGCGATCCGGGTGCTGGCGACCCAGGCCTATGTGGGCAAGCGCAAGGACATGTTCCGCAACGAATTCCTGCTGGCGCTGAAAATGCTGCAGGAAGGCGCCGCGCGTCCGGAGGACATGCGCAGTTCCTGGGGCGGCGCCATCGGCATGACCCAGTTCCTGCCGTCGGAATACTACAAGCATGCCGTCGACTTCGACGGCGACGGCCGCGCCGATATCTGGCGTTCGGTGCCCGACGCGCTCGCCTCGGCCGCAAAGCAGCTTGCCGACAAGGGCTGGCAGCCCGGCCTGCGCTGGTCTTATGAAGTGCGCGCGCCGCAGAGTTTCGATTGCACGCTCGGCGTTCCCGAGCACGTGCGGCCGATCGGCGAGTGGCTCAAGTCCGGATTCGTGCCGGCCTACGGGCGGCGGCTCGACGCCAAGGAGCAGGCCGAGACGGCGTCCGTCCTGCAGCCCGAGGGCAGCTTCGGTCCCGCCTTTCTCGCGACCAAGAACTACTTCGTCATCAAGGAATACAATTTCTCCGATCTCTACGTGCTGTTCGTTGGGCATGTTAGCGACCGCATCGGCGATTCGCGCCATTTCGAGACGCCGTGGAGCAAGGGCGCGCAGATGCGCACCGCCGACGTCGAGACCATGCAGAAGCGCCTCACGTCGCGCGGCCTCTACCACGACAAGATCGACGGCAAGGCCGGCATGCTCACGCGCGCGGCGCTCGGCGCCTACCAGAAGACGAACGGCCTCAAGGTCGATTGCTGGCCGACCGCCGCGGTGCTCGATCACATGCGCGCCCACCCGGGGTCGGCTTCGGCGCAGTGATGCGCCGGCGGCGCCGCACGGCAGCGGACGTGAGGCACGGCGCGTAGGGCGCAATAGCGAAGCGTATTGCGCCGCTTCGCCTATTCAGCGGCAATTCGCATGTGGCGACGGCATTCGGCGGATGACGATGCGCTAATCCCCCCCTACGGGCTGTGGCGTCACGCCCGCTCGACGCAGGCGGCGTAGCAGCCGGGCGCCGCGAAGTGGACATGCAGATAGGCCGCACGCGGATCGGCGAACAGGCGCCCGATCGCGCCTTCGACATCGCGGCCCTCCGTAAGCTCGAAGCCCACCATCATGGCGTCGGCATCGAATGCGCGCACCGCAAGCGTGCGCTTGCGCAATTGCTCCGGCACCGCGTCGACCGCATCGAAGGTCTCCTCGCCCTTGCGCACGAAGATCGCAAATCGCATGCGGTAGGGCGACGCGACCGCGTGGTGCTCGTAATTGACGAGGATGAGCTCGTCGCCGGGCTTGGAATCCGTGAGGCTGACGCGGCACGGATAGCCAGGATCGCGCGCATCCGCGATGCGGCGCACCGCGCCTTGCGCCGCAAGCTCGTCATCGGCTAGCGCGAACAGGTGCGCGAACTTTTCGGCCTGTAGGCCGCAAATGCGAAAGTGCATTTTGTGGTCCTCCGTTGCTCATGGAGGACACATGGGCCGAGAGGGCAGGCTACTCCACCCGATTTCCGATCGGGGAGAAGTTCGGTAGCCCGGATGAAGCGAAGCGAAATCCGGGGTCGGCGTTCCATAAGTCACCGCAGCCCCCGGATTTCGCTGCGCTCCATCCGGGCTACGGTTCGCTCAAATGCCGTGCTCGCGCTTGAGGCGGTCGATGTAGCTCTCCACATCCGGCGGCAGGGAGCGCAGGCCCTGTTGCCCCGCCGCGGAGAGATAAGGCCGCAACTGCGATTGCGCGAGGAATTGCGGTTGGCGATCGGCCGGGATGATGCGGTCGAACACGAGAACCACGAGCACCGCGACCAAGACGATGCGCACACCGCCGAGCGCCGCGCCCGCCACGCGGTCGAACGGACCGATCTCCGGCCCGATGAACTCCTTGACCGCGGTGCGCAGCAGCGCGCTCAGCACAAACCCGAGCGCAATGAAAATGATGCAGAGCGCCCACCACGCCTGATCCGGTGACAATTGCGTGTTGCCGAACGCGAAGCTTGTCACGCTCGGCGTCACCGTGACCGCGGTCGGGGCCGCGGCGACATAACCGAGAATTGTCGCGAGACTGCGCAAGAGCCCGGCATTGAAGCCGAGCACAATCGCGACCACTCCCACGGCATAAACGACGATATCGAAAGGGCTCACGGTGTGCTGTCCGCGATGACCAGCCGGCGGCATGGAAATCCGCCGGTTTCGCGGGCAACCTATCCGATGAAGCTTTAATACTGTCTTGTTGAGTCAGACAGAAATACACGCCATGGGCGAGATTTATTATTGGAACAAGGAACTCGCATTGGACGCAGCGAACTACGAACCAGAGTCGCCTATCGAACAAATCACCCCGATTCCGCTCCGACCGCGCGTGCTATTCTTATCGCTCCCATCGCCGCGCGCTCGCATCGGCCGCGGGAACCGGAGATCGATCATGTGCCGCAACATCCGGACGCTGTTCAACTTCGAGCCGCCGGCGACGGAGGACGAAATCCACGCCTCCGCGCTGCAATTCGTGCGCAAGCTCTCCGGCTTCAACAAGCCTTCGCATGCAAACGCGGCCGCGTTCGAGCGGGCGGTTCACGAAGTCGCCGACGCCGCGCGCCGCCTGCTGTCCGAATTGGAGACGGTCGCCCCCGCGCGCGACCGCGAGGTCGAGGCGGAGAAAGCGCGCGCCCGCTCGCGCGAACGGTTTGCGGTGAGGGGGTAGACTCAGTGAGGAGATTCGAGATGGCACTCGACACGGATCGGGTCGACGAAGCAGTCCTGGCGCTCCTTTATCTGGGACTTCACGATCAGTGCCGCGCCTGGAAAGGATTTGACTGGGACGCGATGGACCGACTGCATAAGAAAGGAATGATTGATAATCCGGTCAACAAAGCGAAGTCAGTGGTATTCACTCCAGAAGGACTGAGCAGATCGAAGGAGTTATTCGAGAAGCTGTTCACAGAGTAGGGACGTGTCGCTGAGCAATCGCATCGGAGCCATTGCCGTCGCTGCCTCCGCGGCCATCGCCATCGTGACTGTAAGCACCGCGGCGCGTTGGACCGCGCCGCTGTCGGGAGACAGCCTCGAATTCGCATCTTTCGAGCGATTGCTCGAGCGCGTTATCGATCGCAATGATCCGGCCATTTTTTCGTATCGCGGTTACCGCGTCGATCTATCGAAAATCGCCGGGCGCCCGGACGTTGCGGCAATCGCCGAATCCCTGCGGCATCAGCTCGATATCGTCGAGACCGTCGGGCTCAATCCGCGCGTCCTTGCATCCTTCCACAGCGTACCGATCAGTGCGGCCGAAGGCGCGTGCCGCGACCTTTCGAATTCACCGGCCTGCTACACGCCGCCCAGCGTCGTGAGGATGAACCCGGTCACATTCGAAGCGCAGCGGCCGGTCATGCTCCACGAATTCCTTCACGCCTACCACGGCAAGCTGATGCCGCAGGGATTTCAAAACCGGGACGTCCTCCTTTATTACGATCGCGCGAGAACCGCCCAGCTCTATCCGGCCAACGAATATCTTTTGTCAAACCACCGGGAATTCTTTGCCATGACCGCGAGCGTGTTTCTCTACGGCCGCGCTGCGCGGGAGCCGTTCACGCGCTCAAACCTCAAGCAGAAGCAGCCCATCTATTACGAGTACCTCGTCCGGCTTTTTGGATTTGATCCTGAGGATGCGACAGCCCGAAGATAAAACTCAGCGAATTTTCGCGATGATTCCCGCAATGCATGGGCGAATTGCTGATGGAATACGGCAGTCGAGGAATTTGTCATTCGCAATGGAAGCACGAGGCCGGTAATGGACAGCAAGCGATGTGCCAATCGATCGTCTCAAAATGCCTTCGGTAGGCCTGCTTGGCGCAGTATCGCATTCGCCGTGTGACGGCTCGGAATGTTAATCGGCACAGCAAAATTGCGCCCGGTGATGGGGCTATGCCAGATTTCGTGGCTGCCTTTGCCTTGACGGACCAAAGTACAGCCGGCGGCGCGCAACAAATCACGCAAGGCGCGGTCGAACTGCGGCGCCATCAGGCGACCGCAGGCTCGGCTTCGCGCAATGCGGTGATCTGAAGATACAGCGACGCCGGATCGAGGCCCGGATGATTGTCGGGCAAAAGATCGAGGGCCATCGCCGTTATCTTCGCCAACAGTTCGTCGAGCGTCGGAGCGTCAGCGGCCGCCGGGATATCGTCGCAGTGCCCGGTCCAGACAGAGGCTTCGCTGTCCCAGGCGGCCGAGATTGTGAAGATGTGCGGTTTCGACATTGCGGAACCTAAAGAGCCCGATTGCTCTCCTTCACCTTGGCTGCATCGACGTAGACCTGCTCGCCCATTTGCCGGAATTTCTCCGACATCTGCGCCATGCCCTCTTCCTTCGTGAGCGCGCCGATGCCCGCCGGATCATTCAGGGTCGCGGCGTAGTCGCGGACGTCCTGGGTGATCTTCATCGAACAGAATTTCGGGCCGCACATGGAGCAGAAGTGGGCGACCTTGTGGGCCTCCTTCGGCAAAGTCTCGTCGTGGTATTCGCGCGCGGTGTCGGGATCGAGCGAGAGATTGAACTGGTCGACCCAGCGGAACTCGAAGCGCGCCCGCGACAAGGCGTCGTCGCGCAGCTGCGCGGCTGGATGGCCCTTGGCGAGATCGGCGGCGTGGGCCGCGATCTTGTAGGCGATGACGCCTTCCTTGACGTCGTCGCGGTCGGGCAGGCCGAGGTGCTCCTTCGGCGTGACGTAGCAGAGCATCGCCGTGCCGAACCAGCCGATCATCGCGGCGCCGATCGCCGAGGTGATGTGGTCGTAGCCCGGCGCGATGTCTGTCGTGAGCGGACCGAGCGTATAGAATGGCGCCTCGCCGCATTCCTTGAGCTGCTTGTCCATGTTGATCTTGATCTTGTGCATCGGCACGTGGCCGGGGCCTTCGATCATGACCTGGCAGCCCTTCTTCCAGGCGATCTGCGTCAGCTCGCCGAGGGTTTCAAGTTCGGCGAACTGCGCGCGGTCGTTGGCGTCGGCGATCGAGCCCGGCCGCAAACCGTCGCCGAGCGAGAACGACACGTCGTATTTGCGCATCAGGTCGCAGATCTCGTCGAAGTGCTCGTAGAGGAAGCTCTCCTTGTGGTGGGCGAGGCACCACTTCGCCATGATCGAGCCGCCGCGCGAGACGATGCCGGTGACGCGGTTCGCGGTCAGCGGGACATAGGCGAGGCGGACGCCGGCGTGGATGGTGAAATAGTCGACGCCCTGCTCGCACTGCTCGATGAGGGTGTCCTTGTAGCAGGCCCAGTCGAGCTGGACCGGATCGCCGTTGACCTTCTCCAGCGCCTGGTAGATCGGCACGGTGCCGATCGGCACCGGCGCATTGCGGATGATCCATTCGCGGGTGTTGTGGATGTTGCGGCCGGTGGAGAGGTCCATCACCGTGTCGGCGCCCCAGCGGATCGCCCATACCATCTTCTCCACTTCCTCTTCGACCGAGGAGGTGACGGCGGAGTTGCCGATATTGGCATTGATCTTGGTGAGGAAGTTGCGGCCGATGATCATCGGCTCCAACTCGGCGTGATTGATGTTGGAGGGAATGATGGCGCGTCCGCGCGCGACCTCGCTGCGCACGAACTCCGGCGTCACGAACGGCGGCACCGCGGCGCCGAAATTCTCGCCGTCGGCAAGCGCTGCCTCGGCGCGCTCGAGCATCTTCTTGCGCCCGACATTCTCGCGCGCCGCGATGTAGATCATCTCCTTGGTGATGACGCCGGCCCGCGCCCACTCGAGTTGGGTTACGGGCTTGCCATCGAGCGCCTGGAGCGGGCGATTGCTTAGGGGGAAGGCGCGGGCGAGATGCTTGTCGCCGACACCGCCGTTGTCCTCGGGCTTGAGGTTGCGGCCTTCATAGTCCTCGACGCCGCCGCGCTCGCGCACCCACGCCGTGCGGGTCCGCGGCAAACCTTTCTCCACATCGATCGCGACGTTCGGGTCGGTATAGGGACCCGACGGGTCGTAGACCGGCATCGGCGGCTCGGCGGCCGCCTCCGTCAGCACGATCTCCCGCACCGGCACCCGCAGGTCGGGCGCTTCATCCGGCGACGCATAGATTTTGCGGGAGCCCGCGATCGGTCCGGTGGTGACCTTCGGGACGGAGATATCGCGATCAAGGACGTTCATGGTTCCCTCTCAAGGTTCCGGGCATGCGCTTGGAGGGAAGTTGTCCGTCCCTTCGCCGGCATGACCCGGATCAGGTTCGAAGGGTCTCCGCGGCGCCTTCAGGCGAAGGCCGGGCGGTATCTCAGCTCCCTACCGGAGCTCCCCTCGGAACACAGCTAATGTAGGCCGATGCCCACTGCTGTCAACGTGGTGTCACACGGGGCGAAATAGGCCGATTCGTCTTCCGTGGCTGCTCCTTATACTCGGCGCGCAAGTATTGCGTGCGGTAGACTGCATGCGACGCAGCAGCCGTTTCGCCAGCAGCATCAAGAACGTCCCACATGAAAACCCTGTTCATCGACTGCAATGCACAACTCGAAAAAGTGTTTCGTCGCGTGCATCGCGCCGACGATCCGGCGGTAACGGTCCACGGCCAGCCGTTCACGGCGGCCGACCTGCCGCGGCTGCTCGACGGCTACGACATCTGCATCGACGATCATTCCTACATGGCGACGCCCGAGATCGCGGAGTGCAAGTCGCTCAAGCACATCGTGTTCTGCGGGACCGGCGCGTCGAGCTACATGGACGTGCCGGCGCTCGCGGCGCACGGCGTCACCGTGCATACCTATCGCGGTTATGGCGACACCGCGGTCGCCGAGCACACCATCGCGCTGATGTTCGCGTGCGCCCGCGACATTGCGCTCTCGGATCGCAAGATCCGCGGCGGCACCTGGGAGCCGCTCGAAGGGGTGCAACTCTACGGCAAGACGCTCGGCATCATCGATCTCGGCGGCATCGGTGCCGAAGTCGCCCGCATCGGCACCGGCATCGGCATGAAGGTGATCGGCTGGAACCGCACCGCCCGCCCGGTCGCAGGCGTGGCGCCGGTCGATATCGACACGCTGCTTGCGAGCGCCGACGTCATCGCGCTCTGCCTGTCGCTCACCGACGAAACGCGCGGCTTCCTCGATGCCGCACGGCTCGCCCGCATCAAGCCGGGCGCCATCCTCGTCAACACGGCGCGCGGCGCGCTCGTCGACGAGGCGGCGCTGATCGACGCGCTACGCTCAGGCCGTATTCGCCACGCCGGCCTCGATGTATTCCACGCCGAGCCGCTCAAGCCCGGCCATCCGCTGGCGCAACTGCCGAACGTGACGATGTCGCCTCACGCCGCCTTCCGCACCCCGGAAGCCAGCGAGAATTTGCTGCGCCGGGCGCTCGACATCGTGCGCCAGGTGCAGGGCCTGCCGCCGGTGTGAGTTTGGTAGCCTGCATGGAGCGAAGCGCAATGCGGGAAAGGCCTCTCCCGGATTGCGGTGCTCCGCACCTCCATCCGGGCTACGTCCTCGATCCAGCCTTGCCCGGAAAGAGCATGGCGCCTCCCGGCGCGGCCAAGTAGATTTGCGACCATGTCTGTTCCGACCCGCGCGATTGCGCTCACGGTGAATGGCGAAGAGGTGCGCGAAACCGTGGAGGTGCGCACGTCGCTCGTCGATTTTCTGCGCGAGCAACTCGGTCTCACCGGCAGCCATGTCGGGTGCGAGCAGGGCGTGTGCGGCGCTTGCACGGTGCGGCTCGACGGCATCACGGTGCGCGGCTGCCTCACGCTCGCCGTGCAATGCGACGGCGCGCGCGTCGAGACCATCGAAGGTGTGTCGGACGCCGGCGAGATCGCCGACCTGCAAGAGGCGTTCGCGCGGCGCAACGCGCTGCAATGCGGCTTCTGTACGCCCGGCATGCTGCTCTCCGCGCAGGAACTGCTGTCCGCGGAGTTGTCGGCCGGGGGCGCGCCGACCCGCGCCGCGATCCGCGAACATCTCTCGGGCAACTACTGCCGCTGTACCGGCTACCACGCGATTGTCGATGCCGTGGAAGCGGTGGCCGCGGCGCGCGCTGACCGCGCTCGCGCTTCACCTCCCCCTGGAGGGGGGAGGTCGGCCGCGGAGCGGCCGGGTGGGGGTGGCAGCGCTGCCGCAAGTGCCGAGAGCGAAGCACGCGTTGAGAGTCAGCGTCACCCCACCCCGGACGCCTTCGGCGTCCGACCCTCCCCCTCCAGGGGAGGGTGGTCGCCATGAAAATCGCGCCCGATGTGCCGTCCGCGCTCTCGACGCTCGACCGGCCGAATTCGTACATCGGCCGCGCGGTGCCGCGACCTAACCTGGCGCGGCTTACCCAGGGGCGCGGGCAATATGTGAGCGACGTCGTGCTGCCGCGCATGGTGCATGTGGCGTTCGTGCGCTCGCCTCACGCCCACGCCCGCATCAAGGCGATCGACACCGCGGTGGCGGCGCGGGCGCCGGGGGTGGTCGCGGTGGTCACCGGCGCGGCGCTGGCGAAGGTCATCACGCCGTGGGTCGGCGTGCTCACCCATCTCAAGGGCATCAAGTCGGCGCCGCAGCACGCGATCGCAGTCGATGTCGCGCGCTGGCAGGGCGAGGCGGTCGCCGCGGTGGTGGCGAAGACGCGGGCCGAGGCGGAAGATGCCCGCGCCCTCGTTGCGGTCGACTACGAGGAGTTGCCGGCGGTCCTCGACGCGGAGACCGCGCTCGATCCGACGACGCCGGTGATCCATGCCGACCTCGGCGACAATCTCACCTTCGAACGCAAGCTCGATGCCGGCGATCCTGACGGCGGCTTTGCCGCCGCTGACGAAATCATCGAGACGACGTTCCGGTTCGGCCGCCACACCGGCGTGACCAATGAGCCGCGCGCCATCGTCGCCGACTGGAATCCGGGCGAGCAGCGCCTCACGGTCTATCAGGGGACGCAGGCGCCCCACATGATGCAGAACTTGTTCGCGAAGCACCTTGGGCTCGAAGAGCACCAGGTGCGCGTGCTGACGAAGGACGTCGGCGGCTCGTTCGGCATCAAGGTTCACGCCTATGCCGACGAGATGGCGACGGTCGCGCTTTCGAAACTGCTGCGCCGGCCGGTGAAGTTCGTCGCCGATCGCAGCGAGAGCTTCGTCACCGACATCCACGCCCGCGACCATCGCGTGAAGGCGCGCATCGGCGTCACGCGCGAGGGCGCGATCACCGCGTGGCAGATCGACGATCTCACCGGCATTGGCCCCTATTCGGTCTATCCGCGCACCTCCGGCATCGAGGCGAACCAGGTAGTGAACCTCGTCGGCGGGCCCTACACCTGTCCGAATTATCGCGCGCTCGCCCGCGTCGTGTTCCAGAACAAGAACGTGATGTGCCAGTACCGCGCGGTCGGCCATCCGATCGCGACCCACGTCACCGAGAGCCTGGTCGAACTCGCCGCCGCGCGCATAAACATGGACCCGCTGGAGCTGCGCCGGCGCAACCTCATCCCCGACGATGCCTATCCCGCGCAGGGGCCATCAGGCATCAAGTTCGAGAAGCTGTCGCATCACGAGGCGCTCGCCCATCTCGACGCCATGATGAACTACGCCGGCCTGCGCGCCGAGCAAGCTCGTTTGCGGGCGCGCGGCATCTACCGCGGCATCGGCTTTGCGAGCTTTGTCGAGGTGACCAATCCATCGGCGGCGTTCTATGGCATCGGCGGCGCGCGCATCTCGGCGCAGGACGGCGCCACGGTGCGGCTCGATGCCACCGGGGCGATCTATTGCCATAGCGGCGTCACCGAGCAGGGGCAGGGCGCCGAAGCGGTGGTCGCACAATGCGTTGCGTCGTCGTTCGGCGTGCCGATCGAGCGCGTGCGCGTTGTCCTCGGTGACACCGACAACGTGCCCTATGGCGGCGGCACCTGGGCCTCGCGCGCGGCGGGCATCGGCGGCGAGGCGGCGTGGCAGGCGGGCAAGGCGCTACGCGAGAACGTGCTCGCGGTGGCGGGGCAGATCCTGCAGGCGGCGCCGGCAGCGCTCGATATCCGTGGCGGCATCGTGGTCGATGCGGCCGACGGCCGCGAACGCATCGGCCTCGATGAGATCGCGCGCATCGCCTATTTCCGTCCCGACACGCTGCCGCCGGGCTTCCAGGCCGAACTCATCGCGACGCGCCATTACGTGCCGCGCGCCTGGCCGTTCGCCTTCACCAACGGCGTGCAGGCAAGCTACGTCGAGGTCGACATCGAGACCGGTGACGTCCGCCTCCTCAAGCACTGGTGCGTCGAGGATTGCGGCACCGTCATCAACCCGCAGCTCGTCGACGAGCAGGTGCGCGGCGGCATCGTCCAGGGCATCGGCGCCGCGCTGTTCGAGAAATGCGACTACGACGCGCGCGGCCAGCTGCTGAACGGCAATATGGCCGACTACCTCGTGCCGATGGCTGCGGAAATGCCCGACATCGAGGTCGGCCACGTGGTGTCGCCGACGGCGGACTCCGAACTCGGCGCGAAGGGGGCAGGGGAGGCGGGCACCGCCGGGGCAAGCGGCGCCGTGACCAACGCCGTGAACGACGCGCTACGCCCGCTGGGCGCCACGCCGATCACGGAGATTCCGATCCGGCCGGATGCGGTGCTGCGGGCGATCGGCAAAGCGTGAAGGCGCAGAATTTTTTTCATCGCCAGCCGAAAATCAGGCTGGCAAGGCCATAGAGCACGGCACAGGCGATCAGAAACAGGATCACCCAGACGACGTAGTCGACCTGCTTCTGAAATTCGGCGAAGGCTTGCGACTTCTTGAGTCGGCCGCGCAGCAGAAGTCTTCAGGAATAAGATCACCGGGATCGCGGCGACGATCAGTCCGATCAGCTTGAACATCGCAGCGTCGTAGCACGCAACGTGATCAAATGTCCTTCAGGCCGAAGAGGCGCGCGGCGTTGCCGCCGAGGATCGCGGCCTTCTCGGCATCGCTGAGCGTCGGCGTGGCGAGGATCACGTCGACCGGGTGCTGCTCCCAAGGGAAAGGATGGTCGCTGCCGAGCATGATCTGGCTCGGCCCGACTTGCGCCGCGAGGTGGCGCACTGCTTCAGGCGTGAAGACCAGCGCGTCGAAGTAAAGTTGGTTCAGGTACGCGGTCGGCTTCTTCTTCAGCTTGATCTCAGGATTGCACGCGTCCGGCGGCGCGACGAAGCAGGCGTGATCGGACCGCGGCGCGTAGGAGGCGAAATAGCCGCCGCCGTGCGCGGCGAGGATTTTCAGGCCCGGGAAGCGGTCGAGCGTACCCTCGAAGATAAGGTGCTGGAGGGCGATCGTGGTGTCGAGCGGATTGCCGATGGTGTTCGAGAGCCAGCCATTGCCCGCGAAGCGCCTGGCAAGCTCCGGCGTGCTCTGGGGATGGACGAAGAGAACCGCGCCGAGCTCGTCCGCCTTCGCCCAGACGGCATGAAACTTCGGATTGGAAAAATCCTCGCCGGCGACGCTGCCGCCGATGGCGGCGCCGCGCAGGCCGAGCTTTTTCACCGCTTCCTCGAGCTGCTGGACCGCAAGGTCGGGAAACTGGAGCGAGAGCGAGGCAAACGCGGCGAAGCGGGTCGGGTGCGCGGCGCACAGCTCGGCGAGCTTCTCGTTGTTCATTCTGACGATGGCGGCCGCGGTGTCGCGGTCCTTGCGATACCAGAACGGATTGATGGACAGCACTTCCATGTCGATGGCCATCGTGTCCATCTGCGCGAGCCGCTCGGCGACGACGATGAACTGGTCCTGCGCACCCCTGACCGGCGCGACCACGTTGCGGGCATCATCGCCCATCAGGACGATCGCCTCGTGGAACACGCAATGCGAATGCACGTCGATGGTCTTGACACGCTTGCCGCCGATCGTGACCGGGAGGCGCGCGGCGCCGGGCGCGCTCGCGCCCTCTTGCGCGCGGGCGGCGTCGAGGAGCGCACAGCTGCAGAACGCGAGGCCGGTTGCGGCGCCCGCACGCTTGAGGAAGTCCCTGCGCGTCGTCATCGTTGGCCTCCCACGATTTTTTGAATTGTACAGCATCAAGCAAAATCGGCACTGCGGCGGTGTGTTACCCCATTCGCATGGGCGCGCGAAGTGTGTATTGTTGTCGACATATGCCGCGGTGACGGGATGTGCCGAACTCCCGCAGGTCAAATGGGGCATCTGCCATCGGCAGGCGATATTCTTTGTGGCCGCCGGATTTTTTCGGCCAGTCTGACTGAAGCAAAAAATCGAATTCGAGCTCGGCGTCTCCTCCCTTGCGTAGACGGCGCCGGCCATCGGATCGAACAAAACCGGAGGACGCTGATGCCCGACCGCATTTCGATCGGCAGGTTCGCCCAATGCGTCGCGACGCTTGCGGCGGCGCTTTCGATCGTCACCACCACTGCCCTCGCATTTGACGATGCAACTTACCCTGACCTCAAAGGACAATGGCATCGCCCCATCTCGCCGGGACCCTTCGATCCGAGCAAGCCGCCGGCGCGCGGCCAAGAGGCGCCTCTCACCGCAGAATATCGCGCGATCTTTGAAGCCAACCTCAAGGATATGGCGGAAGGCGGCCAGGGCAATTATCCGACCTTCACCTGCCTCGTCCCCGGCATGCCGATGATGATGACGGCCTACGAGCCAATGGAGATCATCGTCTTGCCGGAGGTTACTCACATCCGCATCGACCATGTTTACGACTCGCATCGCCGGATCTTCACCGACGGGCGCGATTGGCCGACCGAAGGGGAACCGTCGTTCGAGGGCTACTCCATCGGCCGCTGGATCGACGAGGATGGGGACGGGCGCTTTGATGTGCTCATCGTCGAGACCCGCGATTTCAAGGGCCCACGCCCCTATGACAACAGCGGCCTGATGCTCCATCCGGATAACCAGTCGATCGTCAGGGAGCGCATCTTTCTCGATCCGGCGGACCGCAACATCCTCCACGACGAGATCACGGTCATCGACAATGCGCTGACCCGGCCCTGGTCCGTGATGAAGACCTACCGCCGTGATCCCAATCCGCGGCCGGTCTGGCACGAGAATATTTGCGAGGAGGGCAACCAGCACGTCCGTATCGGCAAGGAAGCCTATTACTTCAGTGCCGACCACCTGCTGATGCCGACCAAAAAGAACCAGGCGGCGCCTGATCTCCGCTATTTCCGGCCGCGTGATTGACGACGGTCGGACATGGGCCAGCGCGCCACTTGTAAATCGAGAGCCGCGATTTCAATCGCGCTGCGTACGAGGAGGAAACCATGCGAGGCTTGATGAGCCTGATCGCGTCAGCCGCGGTGCTGATGGCCGCGGCATCGACCGCGCAGGCCTTCGATGAATCGAAATACCCCAATCTCAAAGGGAAGTGGGAGCGTACCGGCATTCCGCGCTTCGCGCTCGGGCCGGTGAAAGCGCCGCTCAACGCCGAATACCAGGCAATCTTTGACGCCAATGTCGCCGCCCAGAAGGCCGGGGGTCACGGCGACGAGCCCTCCTATGCCTGCCTGCCGCCGGGCATGCCGCGTATCATGAACGTGTTCGAACCGATGGAAATCGTCGTCACGCCGGACACGACCCACATTTTCATCAGCCACATCCACGACAATCGCCGCATCTATACCGACGGACGCGACTGGCCCGATCCGATCGAGCCGAGCTTTCAAGGCTATGCCATCGGCAAATGGATCGATACCGACGGCGATGGCCGCTACGACCTCCTCGAGGTCGAAACCCGCGGCATGAAGGGCCCGCGCACCTATGACACCACCGGCCTGCCGCTCCATCACGACAACAAGACCATCGTCAAGGAACGCATTTATCTCGACAAGAAGGATCCCAATCTCCTGCACGACGACATAGCGACCATCGATAATGCGCTGACGGGGCCGTGGACAGTGTACAAGACGCTCAAGCGCGATTCCGATCCGCAGCCGATCTGGCTCGAGGAGGTGTGCGAGGAACTCAACGAGCATGTGCTCATCGGCACAGAGAATTATTTCATCGGAGCAAACGGCCTGCTGATGCCGACACATAAGGGTCAGTCGCCGCCTGACCTGCGCTATTTCAAGGCAACCGCGAAGTAGCGGCGAGCCGCGCCGCAATGCCAAAGGATGGTTCGTAGGGCGGATTAGCCGAAGGCGTAATCCGCCGCTGCGCCGCGAGACGGCGGATTACGCTTCGCTAATCCGCCCTACGTTCCACGCCCCTGCCCCCCGTCTCCGCTGCCGCACATGTAAGATCATGTCCTGCGCTGATGCGTTGCGAGGACATGATCATGAAGCTCTTCGGCCTTGGCACCTTGCTCAGTTTCAATGGCGGCTTTGTCGATACGACGGGCTTCCTTGGCCTGCAGGGGCTGTTCACTGCGCACGTGACCGGCAACTTCGTCACCCTTGGCGCGACGGTCGCGTTCGGCAGCCACGGCGCGATCGCCAAGCTCGCGGCGTTGCCGGAATTCGTGCTGATCGTCGCCGCGGCGCGCATCGCCGGGAGCGTCATGCGCTCCCGCGGCCTGCCGGCGCTGCGCATCCTGCTGGGCGCGAAAGTTGCGCTTCTCCTTGCGTTTTGCGTCCTCGCGGTGGCGCTCGGCCCGTTTCCGAATAGCGATGCGCCGGCGGCCCTCCTCACCGCTTTTGCCGGCATCGCGGCGATGGCCATCCAGAACGCGACCCAGCGCGTCCACTATGCGCGCATTCCGCCGACAACGCTGATGACCGGCAACACGACCCAGGCCGTGCTCGATGCAGTCGACCTCATCCACGGCGCCGACCCGGAGCGTGCCGAGACGGTGCGTGCCCGGTTCTGGTCGCTGGTCCGCGCCATCGTCTCGTTCGCTGCCGGCTGCCTCGTGGCGGCGGCGCTTTACGCCTGGGTCAGTTTCTACTGTCTCGTGGTGGCGGTCATCGTCGGCGCGGCGAGCGCGGTCGTGCGAATCGAGGAGTGAGGCCGTCTGTCGCAGCGCGATGGACCTTTGACGGCAGGCGCGCCAATATCCGCCGAATTCGTTTTCGCCGGGAGGATTTATGGATATCAAGGTCGGCAAACAGGCCATCGCCGAAGCCTCGCAGAAGCTGAGGAACTGGGGACGCTGGGGCAAGGATGACCAGATCGGCACCCTCAATCACGTCCGCGCCGAGGACATCGTCAAGGCGGCCTCGCTGATCCGGAGCGGCAGGGTGTTCGCGCTGGGCATCCCGCTCGACCGCAACGGCCCGCAGACCGGTCTCTTCGGCGGTCGCTGGAACCCGATCCACACCATGTTGGCGACCGGCACCGATGCGGTCGCCGGCCGGCAAGATGTCGTCCCCAACATCCGCTACGCCGACGACGCCATCAACATGCCGGTGCAATGCGCGACCCACTGGGATTCGCTCGGTCACATCTTCTACGAGGAGAAGATGTACAATGGGCACGACGCCCGCCTCGTCGACTGCAACGGCCTCGGCAAGCTCGGCATCGAGCACTCGCGGGCGAAGATGGTGGGGCGTGGCGTTTTGCTCGACGTCGCCCGCTTCAAGAAGGTCGACCACCTGCCGGACGGCTACGGCATTTCCAATGATGAGCTTGATGCTTGCGCGCGCTCTCAGAACGTTACGATCGGCCGTGGCGATTTCGTCATCGTGCGCACGGGACAGCTTGAGAAATGTCTGCGCGACGGGTGGGGCACGTTCGCGGGCGGCGATGCCCCCGGAGTGAAGTTCGAAAACTGCTACTGGTCCCAGAACAAGGAAATCGCCGCTATCTGCTCCGACACCTGGGGCGTCGAGGTGCGGCCCAACGAGACCAAGGAAGCGAACCAGCCTTGGCATTGGGTGGTCATCCCCGCCATGGGGCTGACCATGGGCGAGATGTTCTACCTCAAGGAACTCGCCGAGGATTGCGCCGACGATGGGATGTACGAGTTCTTCTTCTGCGGCCCGCCACTCGTCATCACCGGCGGCACCGGATCGCCCATCAATCCGCAAGCGATCAAGTAAACGAGCTCCGTGCGAAGCGGGGGCTCGGCGGGAGCTCGTTTATCGATCGATCGGCTCCTGCCTTCGCGCTAATTCAGCGGATCCTGGGCAACGGACAACACGATGCCGACGTTGTCCTTGGTTCGCGGATCGGGGCCGCGTCCTTCTGCAAAGGCGCGCTCTTCCACGCGCCTTGCATGCAGCAGCCCCGGCAGACCATAATTGCCTTCGTGGCAGCGCGGCTCATAGTAGATCCGGTTCTGCTCGTCGCTCTGCTTGCTGAACTCCTGCTTGATGGTCCAGGGTCGCGTCCACACGGTTGGATCTTCGATCTTGACCTCGTACTCGAGCGTCCTCGGCCCCGTTCGTGTCCAGCGCTCGACGAGATGGAGGTTTTCGCGCGAGCCGAAAATGTCGGTCTTCGGCGTGAAGTTCATCACGTCGATGACGAGCGTGTCGCCCTCCCAGTGGCCGCGTGAATCGCCAAACCACTGGCGGACACTGGCCGGCAGATGAGGCCGCCCGTCCATGACGATGTTGCGCTGCCATCCTTGCCCCTGATTGGTGTCGTAGAAGATCGAGATTCCGCCGGGCGTCTGCACGATGCGCCGGAAGCTGCCGCCGAACAGGCTGCCGAAGTCGGGGAGCCCGCTGATCAGGCAGCGGTCCGCCAAACCGTCGTCTTCCGGGCCGTCAGCTCGATTGAGGCGCGCGACGTTGCCGCTATGGTAGCGGGGAGGCAGTTCCGTCCATTTAGGTGAAATTGTCGGATCGTATTTTCCGCCGGCACATGCGGGATCCTTGTTCTTGCAGGCATCGGTCGCCTGCAGCAGCGCGAGGCGATACTCCCGATCAGCCGCAGCGGCCCGCTGAGCCTCAGCCGTCATTTGCGGAATTCTGCCGTCAGGCGGATCGGCGATCATCGAAGTGCGCGGGCCGACGTGCTTTATCGTGAGAAACTGCGTGTTGTAGGCGCCGCCGACATCGGTCGGGCTGCCGCGGTCCTGGCGCGGGTCGTCGCCGTAATGCGCCGCTCGCTGTTTGTCCAAGTCCTCCCGCTGGGCTGGTGTGAAGAACTCCTGGCTCGCATATTTAGGCGAGCGCTGAAGCGGCGTATCGAATTCATCGGTCCAGATGCCCTGAAGATCGGGTTCGCCCCAAAGCGTTTTCAACGCCGACGCCGAGGGTGTCGCGGCAGCGGCTGGAGCTTGAGCCTGAGCCGATGTCGGTGTGACGGACGCAGCGATGCCGATGCTGAGAGCTGCTGCGGCAACGGTGGCCGCGAGTGTCAAACGTGAAAACTGGTTGGGCATGATGGTCTCCCCGTCGCTTTTATCTCTGCAAAGGAATCCGTGAACGCTCACTATCCCTGCTGATGTCGTTGCCTCCGCAAGGTTGCCGCCGATTTCGCCGGCTTCTCCCTCACTTCGTCCATCGTTTGAAATAACGCAGGTCCGGCGGCGCCTGGTTCTTGCGAACCGGCATGAGCATGCCGTCGCCGCTCATGAAAAAGCTCTCGCGGCCGATCGCGACCATCGAGTTGGTTTCGATGCAGGCGCTCTCGGTCCAACGCGGACGCGGATTGGGATTGCGGGTGTACTTCTTGTCGACCGTCCACGGCCGCGTCAGGGCGTGGTCGATCACGGTGACTTCGTCGTGAAGAAGGGAAGGGTTATTCCGGTCGCGGAAGATTCGTTCCCTGAAAATAGATTGATTGTCGAAATGCAGCAGCAGGCCCGTCGCGTCGTAGGAGCGGGGACCCTTGAACGGGCCGCGCGTTTCGATTTCCAGCACGTCATAGACGCCATCGCCGTCCTCATCGATCCATCGGCCGATGGAGTAACCCGCATAAGTCGGCTCGAGGTCCGTGGGCCAGTCGCGTCCGTCGGTGTAAATCCGTCGATTGGGCTCCGTGTTGCCGGTCAAGACGTAGGTTGTTTCCGGCGTCACGACGAATTCCAGCGGCGTAAAGGCAATTGTCATGATCGGCATACCGCCGGGCATGCAGCGCACGGCATGATCGAAGAAGTTGCCCTCGCCGCCCTTGGCCTGGTCCGCCATGCTGTCTTCGAATACCTTTTGATACTCGGGCGTCAGCGGCGCTTGCTGTCCGCGCCCCCACGGTCTCGTCTGATCGAACGAAGGCTGGCCGCCCGCCGTCAGGATGCTGTTTCCTTTGTCGAGCACGGGATTCGGCGGGATAAACCGCTCCCAGGCGCCCTTCCAGTCGGGGTATTTCGGCCCATCCGCGGCTTGAGCAGCGACAACGATCGTCAGGATGACAACCGCAATGAGGGCGCCAGCGAAAACAATGACACGAATCCATTCTCGGAAAAGCACGGCGCACCTCCCCTGAATCTTTTTTATCGTCAGCAAACCGCCGTACCCGAACAGGGCGCGGGCGAAACAACGCCAATAATAAAAGGCCTTGGTACCGCTCTCCGTCGGCAGCTCGCGGTTAAAATATTACATCAATTTTTGTCGGCTGCGAATGGGGATCGCTTGTATCGCATCGCGCGATCAACAAGGGGCCGCGATGGCTCAGGATGCGACCGCCCCACGGCGCCGCTCGGTCCGTCGGATTTCGTCGAGCGCATCCTCGCTGTTGGCCGCAAAGGTACCGAGAAACGCCGTCACCACTTCGAAGTCGCGCCGAGAAATACCGGCGAACAGCCGGTCGTTGACCCGCCGGACGAAGGGCGCGACCTCGTTGACCGCATCTTCGCCCCGCGGCGTCAGCCGCACGAGTACGCTGCGGCGATCTTCGCGGTTGGGCGACTTCGTGAGCAGGCCTTTCGTGATGAGCCGCCCGACCTCCGTCGTGACATGGGTCGAAGCGAGCTGAACGTGCTCGGCGAGGGCGCGGATCGATACGCCGGTCTCGCCCTGGCGATAGGCCGTGCCGATCAGCACTGCGAACTGCGATCCGGTGAGCCCGAGCGCGCGTCCGAACGCCTCGCGACAGCTCTCGAGCCGCGCGAACGCGAGGACCATGAGATAGAGCGACTGGCGGAACGCGAGGTCGCTGCCGTCGGTCATGAGCTCCGGGAACGAGATCGTGGGCGGCGGCGCGAAGGCCCTTCGCGTCTTGCGGCGGGGACTGTCCATCAAGGCGTCACTGGCTGGCGGAGAATTGTTGGGGAGCACCATGACAAAAATACCTTCGGAGAAATCAATCCTTCCGCGATTGACGCTAGCACGAAAAAGCTACATAACGTAGCTAAATTTCGTAGCAAAAAGTTGGAAGCACGCTGCTTTCTGCGGAGGAGTTCGTAATGGCTATCGAGGCTGCACCGGCGACCGCGACATCGGAGGCTGCACCCGCGCGGAGTTCGGCTTATCGGCAGGCGAACCTGCGGACCGGTGAGGATTACCTGCGCGCGCTCAAGGAGCCGCGCGCCGTCTACATCGACGGCGAGCGCGTCAGGGACGTCACCGTGCATCCGGCTTTTCGCGAGGCCGCGAACAGCGTCGCCAAGCTGTTTGACGTCGCGGCGGCGCCCGAAAACCGCGAGCTCATGACCTATCCGTCGCCCAAGACCGGCGCGCCGGTGTGCCGCGCCTGGCAGATTCCGAAAAGCCATGCCGACCTGCGGGCGAAGCGCCTCGCCGCCGAGAAATGGGCCGAGACGACTTTCGGCCTGATGGGCCGCACCCCCGACCATGTGGCAGGCTTCATCGCCGGCTACGCGGCAAAGCCTGCGCTGTTCGGCGCTGCGGGCCAGCAGTACGCCGACAATGTCCTGAAAATCTACGAGAACCTCCGCGACAACCACCTTTACCCGACCTACGCGATCGTGCCGCCGCAGATCGACCGCAGCAAGCCGGCGCATCAGCAGAAGGACCCGACGCTTTATGCCGGCGTCGTCAAAGAGCGCGACGACGGCATCGTGATCTCGGGCGCGCAGCAGCTCGCGACCGCCGCCGTGTTCGCCGATTGCCTGCATCTCACCTGCATCCACCCGATGCGCGCGGGCGACGAGGCTTATGCCAACGGCGTGGTGATCCCGATTGCGACTGAAGGGCTCAAACTCTATTGCCGGCGCGCGTTCGCCAAGGAGGGCATGAACTCGTTCGATTATCCGCTCTCGACGCGGTTCGACGAGACCGATTGCTTCTGCGTCTTCGACAACGTGTTCGTGCCGTGGGAGAACGTTTACATCTATCGCAACCTGCAGATCTGCTGGGACCAGTGGTGGAAGACGCCGGCACATCTCTACGGCAATCACCAGGCGCAGTGCCGGTATGCCGTGAAGCTGCGCTTCATGCTCGGCCTTGCGCGGCGCATGAACGAGATGACCGGCAACGAAGGTCACCAGGCCGTCCAGGTCACCATGGGCGAACTCGCTGCGATCGTGACGATGGTCGAGCACATGCTGCTCTCTCACGAGACGACAGCGCCGATCGATGCCGATGGCGTGTTGTGGCCGTCGCAGACCGGGCTCTATTCGGTGATGTCAATGCAGTCCGAGCTCAACGGGCGGATGCTGGAGACGATCCGCGAGCTCGCGGGTGCCGCGATGATCACGCTGCCGTCCTCGGCGCGCGACTTCGACAATCCGGAAATGGCCCGCGACCTCGAACGCTACATGCAGTCGGCGACGACTCCGGCCAAGGAGAGGGTCGCGCTCATGCGCATGGCATGGGATTTCCTCGGCACCGAGTTCGGCAACCGCCACGCCCAATACGAAAAGTTCTACGGCGGCGCGTCGTTCCTCATCAAACAGAACGTCAACCGCTTTTACGACTACAAACGCGCAACCGCGCTGGTCGACAAGGCGCTCGCCCTGCCGCCGATAATGTAAGCTCGATAACCGTAGCCCGGATGGAGCGGAGCGAAATCCGGGAGCGGCGCGTGATCTTGGTGAGACCGGCCCCGGATTGCGCTCCGCTCCATCCGGGCTACTTAGCGCGGAGCTTCTCGCCCCATTTGTCCTCGATGGCGCGGGCGTCCTCGTTGGACAGCGCCGAGAGCTTGGGAAACTTGTCGATCCAGGCGAACGGCTTCACCGCCTCGATGATGAGCTTGGAGTGCGAGGTGATGCCGCGCGCCTTGTCCTCGGGCGGGATGCGGGGGTCGAGGGCGGAGCTCCAGCCGTTGCGGATGATGTCGGTCTGTTCGGACGGCTCGCAGCGGGTTGCGACCGCCCACATGACGTCCGCGAGATCGGACGGATCGATGTCGTCGTCGACGACGACGACAAGCCGTCCCATGTAGCTGTGGGCGGCGGCGATCAGGGCGGCACGCTTGGCGTGGCCGTCGTAGCGCTGCTTGAGGGCGACGACCGTCATCAGCTGGGAGACGTGCTGCCAGACGCCGGTCACGTCGGTGACGCCGGCGGCTTCGAGGTTGCTCCACATGCCGGCGGCGCGCAGCGGCAGGCCGAAGTGAAAGCGCGGCGGCTTCATCGGCGGCGAGCCGAGGAGGATCGGATCGCTGCGATGGTGGATCGCATCGATCTCCATCACCGGGCAGGGGCGCTTGTCGGCGGCGAAATATCCGGTGAACTCGCCGAACGGGCCTTCGAGTACGGAGGACTCGGCGATCGGCTTGAGGTGGCCTTCGAGAATGATTTCCGCGCGCGCAGGGATCGGCAGGCCGGTGACGGGGCCGGGATGAACTTCGATGCCGCTGCCTTTGACGGCGCCGGCGAAGTCGTATTCCGACACGCCCGCGGGCAGATACTCGAAGCCCGCGACGAATAGCGCCGGGTCTTCGCCGTTCACGATGGCGACGGGACAGGATTCTCCCTTGTTCCAATATTTGTGGGCGATGATCGAGCCGTGGCGGCCGCCGTGGTCGAACTGGATGCTGACGCGGTTCGGCCGGTGGACCTGCACACGGTAGATCGAGGCGTTGATCCAGCCGGTGTCCGGATCGCGCATGATCACGAGGCTGCCTGAACCGATGTAGGCGCCGCCATCCTGCTTATGCCACACCGGCGCGGGGAAGCGCGTGACGTCGACGTCGGGGCCGCGCATGGAGTTCTCCATGAACGGCGGGTTTGCGACCTCGACCGGCTTTTGCGGCGCAAGCGTCTGGCGGCGGCCCATCCAGGCCTTGAGGGCATCGAGCGGGCGCAGCTTCGGATCGACGCCGAGTGCAAGCGCTGCGCGCTGCGGATTCGTCACCGCATTGGAGAGGATGCGAAAGCCTTTGGGAAAGCCCTTGATGCGATCGAACAGCAATGCCGGGCGCTCCGGCATGCCGGCCGCGACCTCGGTAATGCCGCCGATCTCGTGATGCGGATCGGCGCCCTCGATATGTCGCAGCGCGCCGAGCGCATCGATCTGTTGGATGAAGTCGCGAAGGTCCTGGTAAGCCACGAGACTGCTTTACTCCGATGGCTGCGTGATTTGTCGGCCGGCCGTCATGCGCGCTCGGCAAAGGCCAGCACCTGTTCGGCAAAGGCCTGCGGCTGCTCTATATGGGGAAAATGCCCGGCCCGTTCGATCGAGATGAATTTCGCGCCCGGAATCGCGGCGCAGAACGTGCGGCCGTAGCTTTCCGCAAGGAAGCGGTCGGCAGCGCCCCACAAGACGACGGTCGGGACGTGGATTCGATGCAGCCGCCCCTTGAGCTTCGGGTCGTGCATGTAGGGCGACCACGCAAAGAATGCCGTCGCCTCGCGATTGCGCGCGGCGATGAGAGACGCCTCGGGCGGCATCGTCTTGTAATCGCGCCGGCCCGCGGCAGGATCCGCAAACGCCGCCGCGAGGAAATCGTTCTCCATCATGGCGAAGATGTCGGGGATGTCGCGCGTCTCGCGGTCGCCGACCTTGATACCGACGGGGTTGGCGAGCACCAGGCGCGATATGCGCGCGGTGGATTTCACCGCCATCGAAGCCGCGATCCAGCCCCCGAGCGACGACCCGACGACGGTCGTGTCGTTGAGATCGAGCGCGTCCATCACATCGAGATAGAAATAAGCAAGGTCGTCGACCGTCGTGAGATCGTCCGACCGTTCGGAACGGCCGAAGCCCGGATGCGACGGCGCGATCAGGCGTCCGCCTGCGGCAAGGAGCGCGAAGACCGGTGCTGCAGGATCGAGGCCGATGTGCGGATGGAGAAACAGGATCGGCCGACCGCGGCCCTGCTCGTGCGTTTCAATCCGCGCGCCGTTGATTACGAGGGAGGTTCCCTCGTCCACCGCGTTCATCTGCGCCTCCGGAATTTCGTCACGGCTCCCCGCTTCTTGCGGCGCTATCGGTATCGGCGCGGGCCGCAATTTGCAATCGGCGCGGCAGCATCGCAACGGCGGCTCGACGGACGAAGCGCGATCGGCATAATCCGCCGACTTCACTGCAAACCGGAGCCTGCACGATGGACGATGCCGCTGTTGATCTGCGTTCTGCCCTGACCTACGCGACCCATGACGGCGTCGCGCTGCAGGGCGATCTCTACCTGCCGAAAGGCCGCAACAGCGTGCCCGCGCTGATTGCCGTGCATGGCGGCGGCTGGCAGCAGGGCGCGCGCGGCTCGTTCCAATATTGGGGCAACTATCTCGCGGCGCGCGGTCACGCGTTGTTCACCGTCAGCTATCGTTTCGCCAAGAAAGGGCAGAAGGCATTCCCGCAGGCCGTGCAGGATGTCATGGCTGCGGTGCAATTCGTGCGGGGCAATGCCAAGGATTTCGGGATCGATCCCGGCCGCCTCGGCATCTTCGGCGCCTCGGCGGGCGCGCATCTCGCCGCACTCGCGGCGCTCGGCGGACGATCGCCGGTGTTTGCCGGCGGCTACCCGGGCGATGCCCACGCCGGCATCGACACCCGCGTCAAGGCGCTGATCGGCGTCTATGGCGTCTACGATCTCGCCGCCATGTGGGAGGCGTATCGCGTGGCGAGCCCGCTCGACAACAACATCGAAAATTTCCTTGGCGCGCCGCCGCCGGAAAACCGCCAGCTTTATTTCGATGCGTCGGCGCTCGCCTACGCGACCTACGCGAACAACACGACCGCGGTACTGCTCGCAACCGGCACCGAGGACGATCTCGTCGATCGGCGCGCGCACACCGATCGTTTGCTGCACGCTCTCAAACAAGCCGGATTTTTCGTCCGCACCACAGTCGTCCAGGGCGCCGGCCACTACTTTCTGAGCGACCCGATCGACGAGCCCGGGAGCTACAGCGGCTTCCTCGGCCCGCGTTTGATGCAATTCCTGGCCGAAAAGTTGTGAGTCTTGATCGCTTCAGAATCGTAGCCC
Source organism: uncultured Alphaproteobacteria bacterium (assembly GCA_963787675.1). Classification (GTDB taxonomy): domain Bacteria; phylum Pseudomonadota; class Alphaproteobacteria; order Rhizobiales; family Xanthobacteraceae; genus JAJPKK01. Next base: position 1,438,350 of record CAWBDV010000007.1, read on the forward strand.
GGATTGAGCGAACGCTTGCGTTCGCGAAATCCGGGGCAACGGCGGCCCACATCAACCTTCCTGGATTTCGCCGTGCTCAATCCAGGCTACGGAACTACGGCAGAAGGCGCCGCCGAAACCGTTTCATCCGTAACTAGAATTGGTCTAAGATAGCGCTGCGGACGTATCACGACGGGAAACGGTTCGGAGCGATCCTATGGCGCAAGCCACCAAAACCGAGCGGCCTCGCGACGAGGCTGCCCATGCCACGAAGCGCGAAGCCCTCGCCTACCAATCCGGGTTCGGCAACCAGTTTCAATCGGAAGCGGTGGCTGGCGCGCTGCCGCTCGGGCGCAACAGCCCGCAGCGCGCGCCGCTCGGGCTTTATGCCGAACAGATTTCCGGCACAGCCTTCACCGCCCCGCGCCATGACAACCGGCGGACCTGGACCTACCGCATCCGCCCGTCGGTGATGCACCGGCCCTACAAACGCATCGACAATCGTCTCGTGCGCACCGGCCCCTTCAACGAGACCGAGGCGACGCCGTCGCAATTGCGCTGGAGTCCGTTCCCGATCCCGCAGGCCCCGAAGGACTTTGTCGATGGCATCATCACCATCGGAGGGGGCGGCAGCGCCGCCGACCAGGCGGGCATGGCGGTTCACGTCTATGCCGCCAACGCCTCGATGACCGATCGCTATTTCTATAATGCCGACGGCGAGATGCTGATCGTGCCGCAGCAGGGACGGGTGCGGCTCCTCACCGAACTTGGCATCATCGAGGCGACGAACGGCGAGATTGCCGTGATCCCGCGGGGCCTGCGCTTCCGCGTCGAACTGCCGGACGGTCCGTCTCGCGGCTATATCTGCGAGAACTACGGCCAGATGCTGCGTTTGCCGGAGCTGGGCCCGCTCGGCGCCAATGGCCTTGCCAATCCCCGCGACTTCGAGGCGCCGGTCGCGGCTTACGAGGCGAAGGAAACGCCGTGCGTGATGGTTGCCAAATTCCAGGGCAACCTGTGGGCGGCCGAGATGACGCATTCGCCGCTGAGCGTCGTCGCGTGGCACGGCAATTTCGTGCCTTATAAATACGATCTCGCGCGCTTCATGGTGATGGGCACGGTCAGCTTCGATCATCCGGACCCGTCGATCTTCAGCGTGCTGACCTCACCGTCCGATAGCACGGGCACCGCCAACATCGATTTCGTCATCTTCCCGCCGCGATGGCTTGTGGGCGAGGACACCTTCCGTCCGCCCTGGTTCCACCGCAACGTGATGTGCGAGTTCATGGGCCTGCTTAAGGGCGTCTATGATGCCAAAGCGGAAGGCTTCCTGCCGGGCGGCGCGAGCCTCCACAACTGCATGAGCGCCCACGGCCCCGACGCCGAGACCTTCGAGCGCGCTTCGACCGCGGAACTGAAGCCGCACAAGATCGAGGACACCATGGCCTTCATGTTCGAGAGCCGCTTCGCCATGCGACTCACGCGGTACGCCATGGAATCCTCGGATCTGCAGCACGACTATTTCGAGGGCTGGCAGGGTTTGAAGCGCCACTTCCGGGAAAACTAACGGTCCCCGTAGCCCGGATGAAGCGCAGCGAAATCCGGGAACGATCTCGCCACTGGAGCAGGCCTTCCCGGATTTCGCTGCGCTTCAACCGGGCTACGAGGTACCACATTGTCTGCGATAGGGACCAATTCATTGATTGATCTGACTCTGGGGGCGTGATGTCGATTGATGAAACCCATGATGCTGCGCTGCGCAGCTTTGTTGCGAGCGCCAATGCTCCCGACACCGACTTTCCGATTCAGAATCTGCCGTATGGCGCGTTCCGCCTGCGCGGCTCGAAGGGCGCGCCGCGGATCGGTGTCGCCATCGGCGACGCTATCCTGGAGATCGCTGCCGTTGCCGAACTGCTCGACGGGTCAGCGGCGCGCGCGGCCGCAACCTGCGCGGCGCCGCATCTCAATGCACTGATGGGGCAAGGTCCGGCGGCATGGGCGGCGCTGCGCACGGGTCTGTCGCGGCTCCTGCGCGCGGATTCTTCCGCGCGCAGCCGCGTCGAGCAGCACTTGATGCCGATCGCTGCGGCCGAATTGTCGGTGCCGGTGAAGATCGGCGACTTCACCGATTTCTTCGCCTCGATCTTTCACGCCACCAACGCCGGGCGCCTGTTTCGACCCGACAATCCCCTGATGCCGAACTACAAATACGTGCCGGTTGCCTATCACAGCCGGGCATCGTCAGTGCGTGTCAGCGGCACGCCGGTGCGCCGCCCGTCGGGCCAGACGAAAAGCGCCGAGGCGGCACCACCGGCCTATCTTCCAGCCGGCCGGCTCGACTACGAGCTGGAGCTCGGATTCTACATCGGGACACCGTCCGAGCTTGGCGTGCCGGTGCCGATCGCCAACGCGGGCGCGCACGTGTTCGGTTACTGCCTTCTCAACGATTGGTCGGCACGCGACGTGCAGGCGTGGGAAGCGCAGCCGCTCGGGCCGTTCCTGGCAAAGAATTTCGCCACCACGGTATCGCCCTTCGTGATCACCGCGGCGGCGCTGGCGCCATTTCGCACCCGCGCGTTTGTGCGACCCGACGGCGATCCGGCGCCGCTGCCGCACCTCGCCTCTCCGCAGGATCAGGCCGAAGGCGGCCTCGACATCATGATGGAGGCATGGCTCCTCACCGCGAAGATGCGCGAGCAAAGGGCCGAGCCTCATCGCCTCAGCCGCGGTTCGTTTGCAAACGTCTATTGGACCGTCGCGCAGATGGTCGCGCACCACACGAGCAACGGCTGCAATCTCGAAATCGGTGACCTGATGGGCTCAGGCACGGTGTCGGGTCCGGAGCCGGAAAGCTGGGCGAGCCTCCTCGAACTCTCCAAGGGCGGCCGCGAGCGCATCGCGCTCCCGAACGGCGAAACCCGCGCATTCCTCGAGGACGGCGATGAAGTGATCTTCCGTGCCCAATGCGCCCGTGACGGTTTTGCCCGCATCGGTTTCGGCGAATGCCGCGCCGTCATCCTGCCGGCGTTGTAGAACCGGCGCGATAAAAAAGCCCCAGCCGATGGCTGGGGCTTTGAAAGGTAAGCGTATCGTTTATGGCAATGTCGTCAGCACCGGCACCAGCAACGATGGTACCAATGATGACGGTAATGCCAGCGATGGTACCAGTGATGATGGTGGTGCCAACGGTGGTGCCAATAATGGCGGTAGTGCCAGTGGTGGTGCCAACGCCAGTGGTGACGGTACCCATGCCACACCTTGGCGTAACGCACGTGCTTGACCGGGGCCACGACACGATGGACCGCGGGGGTGCGCACGGCGACCCGGTGACCGTTGGCAGATGCCTCGGTCACCGGACCTAACGTGGCCAGCGCCAGCACGGCGCCGATCGACAACAATATCTTACGCATATGCCACATCTCCCTACAGTAGGCATTTTGCCCACAGCGCATTTCATACAGTGGCGATGGTTAAATACAAAGAAAATAATCGGATCGGCGGCCGATAAACTGCGCATATATATTATAGTTGCCAGCTATTAACTGACGTTCATATTCAACTTAACCTGTATTCAGGTTTATCAGCTTTTGAAGCACGAAATAGCGAGTGCACGACGCTCGCACTCTGTGGCTCTGCTGAAAGGTGCAATTCGTAGCCAAATCGTGCAGACGTGAAGCTTAACAGCCGTTCAGATTGCCACGATGCGGCGCGGGATACGGGAGAATAGCGAGCGTCAGCGGCAGCCGTCACGGATGACCAGACTGTGACGCGCTTGGTATCTCCGGGCCGGGCACGCGTTCGTCATGCGGAGGATAGGGGATCTTGATGCCGTTGGCGCGGAAGCGGCGCAAGATTTCAGTCTGCAGGTCATTGCGGGCCGTTAAGCCTTCGGCAACGTTTGCCAGGATGCAGCGCAATTCGAAATCGAGCCCGATATCGCCGAAGGCCATCAGCAGACCGAGCGGCGGCGGCGTCTTGAGCACCCGCGGGTGCTCGTCGGCCGTGCCGAGCAGGATTTGGCGCACTTGTTCGACATCGCTGTCGAAGGCGACCCGGACCTTGATGGTGATGCGCCCGATGGTGCTGCCATGGGTCCAGTTCTTGACCGTGCCGGTAATGAATTGCTGGTTCGGGATGATGACGCTTGCGCGGTCGAAGGTCTCGATCTCGGTTGCCCGCACGCTGATGCGGCGCACATATCCTTCCTCGTTCTGGACAACGACCCAGTCGCCGACCCGAATCGGCCGCTCCGCCAGCAAAATCAGACCGGAGACGAAGTTCGCCACGATCGACTGCAGGCCGAATCCGATGCCGACCGACAGCGCGCCGGCGATGATCGCGATCTTCTGCAAATCGATCCCGAGCGCTCCAAGCGAGAGCGCGAGGACCCCGATGAACGCGGCGTAGCCGAACAGCGCCAGGATCGAATTCTGCAAGCCGGCATCGAGCCCGGTGCGCGGCAGGAATTTGGTTTGCAGCCAGCGCTGCGCTCCTCGTATCGCCAGCGTCCCAATGGCAAGGAACGCGATCGCGGTCAGGAACGCGCCCAGCGAGAAACTGAACCCGCCGATGACGTAATTCCACGTCGCGCGTTCAAAGATGCCGAAGAGGTCCTCGGCGAAAAGCCCGGAAAACCCGAGCACCACCGTTGCGGCGAGCACGATCAGCACGAGGCGCAGCAGCGCCGAGATCAGGGTGCCGGCGAGATCGAGACCTCGCGGTGTGAGACCGAAGGCGGCCGCCAAGGTACGGCCGTAGGGCGAATCCGACGCGAGCACCTCGGCGAACAGCGAATCGATGAACGCGACGAGGATGATCACCGCGCCGCCGACGACGATCGCGGTCACGATGCGGCCCGCCACGAAAACGGCGAGGCCGACATAGCCCGTCGCAAGGGCGGCCGCGATCGCGGCGACGATCAACCAGATGATCGCGCGAAACCACGCCAGCCGGTGCTCGGCGGCCTCTCCGCGATCGGGGCGGAAATCGGCCTGCGCCGAACGCCACAACAGGTGGACCGTGATGACAAGCACGGCGACAGCCAGCAGATCCAACGTGGCGATATGAATTGACGCCGGCGCTTCGGTCGCCCGGTGCAGCACGTTGAGGAAGATCGCAAAGGTGAAAGCTCGCGCGGTCCAGATGAGGTGCGAGGCGTAGCTTTCGGCGGCTTGCTCGGACATGGCGAAAAGTCGTCGTGCCGGCCGCCCAGGCGCGAACAAGCCGATGGCGACGCCGCGCGCCAGGGCCGCCATCGCGACGGCGATGCCAAGCCCAAAGCCGATTTCGACAATCGGGCTCGGAAGCAGACCGAAATTGCGCAGCACCATGACGGACGCCAGGATCAGCAAGGGCAGCGTCACCGTGTCGGCGCCGAGGATAAGGAGTGCGATCAGCGCCTTGTCGAACCGCCGTGGGGCTGCGTCCGTAATCAGCCGGCGCCGCCAGCGGGCGGCGAGCCACGCGACCACGCCGATCCCCACCAGGACCGCGACCGCTGCGGCAAGGCCGCCGGGGCCGCCGTTGACACGCGCGTAGCTCGTCCACAGCGAAACCAACCCGCCGAGGGCGCTGATCTCCGCGGGGATCGCCGTGTTGAGCTCGCTCCAGAAATCATAATCGAGCAGGCTCGCGCCGCGCGCCAGCCGCCGGGTGAAAAACAGCTCGCGACGGCGCGTATCGATGCGTTGTTCAAGATCGCCGGCGTGGTCGGCAAGGAGGTTTGCCTGGGCAACCGCGGCTGCGACGTCAGTGCGGATCGCGGTGAGGTTTTGACGTTCGGCCGCAGCGACGGGACCTTCCGTTGCGCCCCCCGTCGGCGCAGCGCCGAGTTGGCCAAGGCGCTGTTCGAGCTGTTTGAGTCGAGCCTGGAGGACGTTCTGGCGGCTCGCGAGGTCGCTGCGCGTCGTGTCGACACGCCGCGCGAGGTCGGCAAGTTCATCATCGGTCTGGCCATCGCTGCTCAGCTTTGACTCAATCGCCTCAAGCGCGGCCTTGATCGCATCAAGCCCGGCCGCGGCGGCTGCCTGGCCCGATACGACCGGAGGCGCGGGACTCTGCGTCTGCGATTGAACCGCAGGCGGAGCGGGAGTTTCAGCAGGGGCCGGTGCGGGAGCTGGCGTCGTTGTTGGCGTCGGTGCAGCCGAGGGAGCCGACGGCGGCTGCGGCGGCGCGGGTTGACCCTGCACCAGACTCTGCGGCAATGACCGCGGCAATCGCAAGGCTTATCGCAATGATGCGTGCAAACACGCTTGGCCCCCGCCCGAAGTGCCAGCCGAGCTGACGGCGAATCATGGCCGAAACATTATCGGATGGGCAGACAGGAGTTGAGGCTCTTGTCGCGTGGACCGCCCTGAAAGAGCAGTCCACATGTTGGCAACTGCGGGCTAATGCGGCAGTGCGGAAACGGCGACCTGCAGACTGCCCTCAACCTCTGCCACGAGGCGCAAGGTCGTCGTGTCATATTCGAGGCCCGAGAGCCGCACATCCGTGATCGGCGCTTCGATATGGACACCCGCTTCAGCTGGGGCGAGTTGACCAACCGCCGTTTCAATGCTGCGGCGCGCGTTCGCCGCCAACGGCTTGAGGTCGATCGTGGCTCTGTCGGCGAGGGCGGCCTGCAACAGCGGCAGCGCCGCGCGCGCGGCAGCGCCGAGCACGCCGACCGCAGACTGCGTTTCCGTATCGATCGCGATATCGGTCAGGCGAAGGATTTGATTGGCCCGGTCGAGCACGGGCCGGCCCCACACATAGACGTCGACTGGCGCGGTGAGACCGAGCCAACTCGCGGAGTCACGCGGCTTGATCTTGAGCGCGATGAGCAACCGGTCGCCGGCTCCGGCGACGCTCGCACTCTCGATGTCGACGCCGGCGTCCGTTGCGAGACTGCGACCTTTGAGCTGAGCCTCGATGAGGCGATTGATCTCCGTGAACGGCAGGTCGATCGCGGTCGCGATCGCGATCTTGCCGCGATCGATAGGCGGCACGATTTCGAGCTGGGCGGGAAACGGACAATCCGGCGACGTTTCCTGAGGAATGACGCGGGTTTCGGCTTCGATACCGAGGGCGAGGCTGACCGCATCGGCATCGATCTTGGGCTGGGTGGCGACAGCCTTCACGGGGCGCAGCTCAAGCCACAGGTCCGGCATGCCTGCCGCAACCGTGCGCAGGGGCAGCGATCGGCACATCCTCGCCCATTCGCGACGCACCGCATCCTCAAGGCTGGCATCATCGCGGATACGGGTCTGGAGTGCGGCCACCTGTTCGGCGACGGCACGATCGACCATGGGCTTGATCTCTTTCCCGAAGCTGAGCGAAGCGCCGGCGATCGGCATCGACGCATCGCCGATCGTCACCTGGGAGCTCAGATTGGGATCGAGCCGCCACCCCGGCAGCAACTGGGGCCGCGCGAACACCGCGACGCTGCCGCGCAGGTTTGCTTTCTGGTCAAATCCCTTGGTGGCGAACTGCTGGATCAGCTGGTTGATGTCGTTGCCGTTGAACGTGCCGTTGATCCCGCGTCCGCCGAAATTGAAATTGGAGAACTGGCCGCCAAGCTGGCCGGTCATGCGGATGGTGCCGTTGAGCGGCGCCGAAATGGCGAGCGAGTTGGCGCGGCCGACGACGCCGAGCGGCCCGCGGTTCACTGTCCAGCCAATCTCGCCCTTGGATAGGAATTCGCGGAACGGATTTTCCTGCTTGCCGGACATGTCGCGTGGGGTCGAGGCTTCGAGCGCATCGCGGATCGCGGTGTCGGCGACCGCGATCGGCGCAATGAGGCGCGAGGTCTTGGTCATGGGGGCGAGCGGCGGCATGGTCGCCTGGGGCGGGTGCCGCGCCGGCACCGGCGTATCGGGCGCAGCTCCGCGGTCGAGCGCCCACAGCGTTGCGCCGAAGAATCCTGCAAAAACCAGGGCACCGCCGACAATGATCCAACGCATGTTCATTTGAGTAGCCCTAATCGGATTGACCGCAATCTAATGTCTTAATGGAACGGCGCCAGCAAAGCGGCGAATCTGCGGCCGGCTTGTGTGCGCTTGCCGTAGGATAGCAATGTGGCCGACCGGGCCGTTGGGCAACCGTAGCCCGGATGAGCGTTAGCGACATCCGGGATGTGACCCCTCCTATGGGAAAGACCTGTCCCGGATATCGGGACCTTTGGTCCCTCATCCGGGCTACGGGCGACCGGGCAGGACTCCGGCCCCGCCGAGCCGACCCCCTTGGGCCGCTTGCAAAAAAGGACGAACTCAGTCGCGCCGGGAGGGATTGTTGGCATGAGCCCGGTATGTGTATGACAAGGGCGCCCGGGAACCTCCCGGACGCCAGACCGGGCTGTCCTGGCCCAGGGTGAAATGTCAAGATGACAGTTTCAAGCATGAACGTCCGCGACGGTACCAAGCTCATTTACGAGGTGCGCGGCCGTGCCGCGGGCACGCCGCCAATCGTGTTGATCCATTCCCTCGGAATGGACCGCTCGTTCTGGAATTTCGTCGCGCCGGCGCTGGCGGAGAAGACCGCCGTCCTCACCTATGACTGCCGGGGCCATGGGGTATCCGACAAACCGAAGGGTCCGTACCGAGTCGAACGGTTCGCCGACGACCTTGCCGACCTCCTCGATCACGTGGGCTGGCGCTCGGCGATGGTTGCCGGTGCATCCATGGGCGGATGCATCACGCTTGCCTTCGCGGCGGCCTATCCGGCCCGCGCTACGGCGCTTGGGCTGTTCGACACCACCGCCTGGTACAATGCCGCCGACAAATGGGAGGAACGCGCCGCGACTGCCGAGACCAAGGGCCTTGACGCGATGATCGAGTTCCAGACGACGCGCTGGTTCACCGATGCGTTCCGCGCCCAGCGCAAGGACGTGCTCGACGCGAGCGTCAAGGTTTTCCTTGCCAATACCCGCGAGGCCTATGCCGAGACGTGCCGCATGCTCGGCGCCTGCAATCTCACCGCGGCGCTGCCCCGCCTCAAGATGCCGGCCCGCATTGCGGTCGGCGCCGAGGATTACGCAACGCCGGTCGCGATGTCGCAGGCGCTCAACCGCGCCATTGCCGGCTCGACGCTCACGGTGATCGAGAACGCGCGTCATCTCACGCCGCTTGAGTGCCCCGACCGCATCATCGCTGAACTGCAGGCGCTTCTCGAAATGGCGCCAGCGCAATGATCGTTTCCGGCGAACTCACCCTCCCGGCGCCGCGCGAGACCGTGTTCGGCGTCCTGCAGAACGCGCCGTTCTTCGCTTCGTGCGTCGAAGGCGTGCACGATCTCAAGGAGATCGACGCGACGCATTATGACGCGGTGCTCGACACCAAGGTCGCCTACATGAAATTCAGCTTCAAGGTGAGCGTCGAGGTGACGAAGCTCACGCCGCCGGAGCGCATCGAAGCGAAGATCGAGGGCGCGCCGATCGGCATCGTCGGCCGCTTCACCGCGGTCTCGACGACCGATCTTGTCGCAGCCGGCAATGAAACGCTGGTGAAGTATTCGATCGATGCCAACATCACCGGCAAGCTCGGCAGCATGGGCCAGCCCGTGCTCAGGTCTAAAGCGAAGGAAATCGAACAGAAGTTCGCGGAGAAGATGCGCGCCGCCTTCGCCGGCGGAACCGTGCCAACAGTTGCGCCGGGAGGACAATCGTGACCCCGTTCGAGCTTGCCGAACCCGAAACCGTCGATGAGGCCCTGCGCCTGCTCGATCCCGATGATGGCACGGTGCGCCCGCTTGGCGGCGGCACGGCGCTGATGCTGATGATGAAGGCCGGCGTGTTCCGCCCGACGCGGCTCGTAAGCCTGCGCAAGATCAAGTCGCTGGTCCGCGTCGCGGTGGCGCCCGATGGCGGCCTCACCATCGGGGCGCTGACGCCGCTCTCCGACGTGGAACGCTCCGCCGAGGTCGCGCGCCGCGCCGGCGTCATCGTGCGTGCAATGCGGCGGCTTTCCAATGTGCGCGTGCGTAATGTCGCAACGATCGGCGGCAATCTCGCCCACGGCGATCCGCACATGGACTTGCCGCCGGTGCTGATGGCGCTCGATGCCTCGATCGTGGTCAAGGGTCGGGGCGGCGAACGCACCCTCAAAGTCGAGAACATGTTCGTCGGCTATTACGAGACCGTGCTCAAACGCGATGAGATCATCACCGAACTGCGCATTCCCGATCAGGGCGCGCGCCGCGCGACGTACATCAAATGCACCACCGGCTCCGCGGATGACTGGCCGGCGCTCGGGGTCGCGGTGTCGCTCGAAGCCGACGGCAAGGCCATGCGCAATCCGCGTGTCGTCGTCAGCGCCGCGACCGAGAAAGCGATCCGCCTCAAGGGCGCGGAACAAGTGCTCGGCGGCGCCGCGATCGACGACAAAGTGCTGGCGAAAGCGGGAGATGCCGCCGCGGACGAGGCCGAGACGATTTCCGACGTGCGCGGCTCTGCGCCCTATAAGCGCGAGCTGGTGCGGGTCTATGTGCGCCGGGCGGTACGCCAGGCCTTCGACGCCCAGGCGAACGGAGCAGCGTGATGAATGCCCCAATTCCCGGCGGCCAGATCGGCCGCGCCCTGCCGCGCCTCGAGGCGCGCGAGAAGGTCACCGGCCGTGCCGAGTATACGCACAACCTTCGCCTGCCGGGCATGTTGTACGGCAAGGTGTTCCGCTCGACCGTCGCGCACGGCCGCATCAAGTCGGTCGACACCAGTGCCGCGAAGGCAGTGCCCGGCGTCTATCGCGTCGTCACGTCCGAGGACGTGATCAAGGTCATCCCGCATCCCTATTACGGTCCGGCGTTCCACGATCAGCCGATCCTCGCCATCGGCAAGGTTCATTACGTGGGCGAGCCGGTCGCGGTGGTGCTCGCTGAGGACCCGCACGTTGCCGAGGCGGCGGCGGCGCTCATCGTTGCCGACTACGAGGAACTGCCGGCGGTGTTCGACGAAGTCGAAGCCGCCACCAACAAGATCGTGGTGCACGACGAGCTCAAGCCGGCCGGCACGTTCGCCGACTTGAAGCACCTCAAGGGTGCCAAGGGCACCAACACCGCTCTCGACTACCAGCTGCGCAAAGGCGACGTCGACAAGGCCTTCGCCGAAGCCGCGCACGTGTTCGAGCATGAGTTTCGGACCCAGAAGGTGCTCCACATCCCGTTCGAGCCGTTCGTCTCGATCGCCGATTTCCGCGGCGATCGGCTCACGCTCTACAGCTCATCGCAGGGCCCGTCGTTTGTCCGCATCGAGATCGCGCGACTCCTCGGTTGGCCGGAAAATCGGGTGCGCATCAAGGTGCCGTTCCTCGGCGGCGGCTATGGCGGCAAGCTCTACATCAAGCTTGAAGCGCTGGTGACGGCGCTGTCTATGATCGCCAAACGGCCGGTCAAGGTCGCGCTGCCGATGGAGGAGGTGTTCTACACCATCACGCGGCACCCGATGACGTTCCGCATCAAGAGCGGCGTCGATGCTAAAGGCAAGCTGACGGCGCGGCGCTGCGAAGTGTTCTGGAACGGCGGTGCCTACGCCGACATCGGTCCGCGCGTGACGCAGAAGTCCGGCTTTACAGCTTCAGGCCCTTACGACATCGAAAACGTCTCGATCGATTCGTATGCGCTCTATACCAACCAGCCGCCGGCGGGCGCGTTGCGCGGGTTCGGGGTGCCGCAGCTCGTGTGGGCCTACGAGAGCCACACCGACATGATGGCGCGAGCGCTGAAGATCGATCCGCTGGAGTTCCGCCGCAAGAACATCATGCACGAGGGCGGCAAGCATACGACCGGCACGCCGCTCAAGGATGCGCCGGTCGAGAAGGTGTTGGAGCGGGTCGCGGAGCGGATGAATTGGTCGCGGCCGTTCGACCGCGGCACCGGCGTGGTTCGGCGCGGCCGTGGCCTCGCCATCGCCATCAAAGCGGTGATCTCGCCGACGACCTCAGTTGCGATCGTGAACGTCAACGCCGACGGCAGCACCACGCTCTATTGCGGAACGATCGACATGGGCCAGGGCTCCGACACGGCCATGGCGCAGATGGTCGGGGAAATCCTCAATGTTCCGGCGGAGCAGGTGAACGTCGTCCCGCGCGACACCGACGTCACGCCCTACGACATGGGCACGCTCGGCTCGCGCTCGCTCTTCCACATGGGCAACGCCGTCAAGCTCGCGGCGGAAGAGGCGCGCGGCAAGATTCTCGCGCTCGCGCGCGATCTCGGCCTGCCGGAGGGCACCAACTACTCGGTCGCCGATCTCTTCCAGAAGAAGTACGGCATGCAGGCCGGCAATATCATCGGCACGGGGGTCTACAAGCCCGACTACATCCCGCCGCAGCCCGGCACCGGTCTCACGACCAACGTCACGCCGTTCTGGATGGTGTCGGGCGTCGGCGCCGAGGTCGAGGTGGACACGGAAACCGGGCATGTCCGCATCACCCGGCTCATCAACGTGTGCGACATCGGCAAGGCCATCAATCCGAAGATCTGCGAGACGCAGATTTCCGGCGCCGCGCTGATGCAGCTTGGCTTCACCATGTTCGAGAAGATGCAGTTTGACGGCGGGCAGGTGACCAATGCTTCGCTCGCCGACTACAAGATTCCGGGCATCCACGACGTGCCCGCCGTGATGGAAAATCTCACGATCGAAGACGCCTACCAGCACAACGGCCCGTTCGGCGGCAAAGGCGTTGGCGAGGTCTCGACCTTCTGCGTGTCGCCAGCGATCGGCAACGCCATCGATGATGCCGTCGGCGTGCGCCTGATGGAATTGCCGCTCAACCCGGAGGCCGTGCTGCGGGCGCTGCATGCGCAGCAGAACAACCCCATCGGGGACGCGTGATGTTCCTACTGCTTGTCATTCCGGGGCGCGCCGGAGGCGCGAGCCCGGAATCCATAACCATGGCCGAGGAATATGGATTCCGGGCTCTCCGCTGCGCGGCGCCCCGGAATGACGCCCTTGTAAATCAATCGTGGACGTGCGCATCATGACTAATACCCGCACCATTTCCTTCACTCTCAACGGCGAGCCGGTATCGGCGCAGATCGCGTCGCATCACAGCCTGCTCGAAGTCGTGCGCAACGAGTTCAACCTCGTCGGCGCGCGCGAGAGCTGCGGCCAGGGGCTGTGTGGGTGCTGCACGCTCATCGTCGATGGGCGCCCGGTCTCGGGCTGCCTCTATCTCGCGGCATTCGCGGACGGCACGCGCGTCGAGACCGTGGAGAATCTCGATCGCAACAACGTGCTTGATCCGGTGCAGGAGGCCTTCATCGAGGAGGGCGCCTTCCAGTGCGGTTTCTGCACGCCGGGCTGGGTGCTCATGGTCAAGCAGCTGCTTGATGAATATCCGGACCCGGACGACGAGCGCATCCGCGACTATCTGTCCGGCAACCTCTGTCGCTGCGCGGCCTATCCTGAGATCATCGAGGCCGTGAAGGCGGCCGGCCGCAAGCGCAAGGCCGCGCGCGTCTGATCGCGCGGGAGTTTTGAGCCCGAAGGAGGGCGACCATGTCGCAGGCCGTGATTGCGGCAGAAGAACCTTGGTATCGCGCGCTCAACCGGAGCCAGTGGAACACGCTGATCGCCTCCAACCTCGGTTGGATGTTCGACGGCTACGAGACGTTCGCGCTGGTCACGGCCGTCGGCGCCGCGCTACGGCAGTTGCTCGATCCGTCGCAATACAGCCAGATACCCGTCTACGCCGGCACCGTCATCGCTCTCACTCTGCTTGGCTGGGGGATTGGCGGACTTGTCGGCGGCATCATCACCGATTATCTCGGCCGCAAGCGCACGATGATGCTGGCGATCGTCGCCTACTCGGTGATGACCGGGCTCAGCGCGTTCGCCTGGGACTGGGTCTCGTTCGCGGTGCTGCGCTTCCTGGTGGGGCTTGCGATCGGCTCCGAATGGGTGACGGGCGCCTCGATTGTCGCCGAGCTGTGGCCCGATCGTGCGCGCGGCCGTGGCGTCGGGCTGATGCAGTGCGGGCTCGGCGTCGGCTTCTTCCTCGCCTCGTTCGCGTGGCTCTTCTTCGGCGCGCTCGGGCCCAACGGGTGGCGCTATATGTTCCTCGTCGGCGTGCTACCGGCGCTGCTGACGTTGTGGATACGTCGCTCGATCCCGGAATCCGAACGTTGGGAGAAGGTCAACGATCAGCGGCAGGCCGCGATCGAACGCCAGCGCAGCGGCGAGGCGCTCGATGCTCGGGATGTGGCGCTGACCCGCTTCACGGTCGCGGGCCTGTTCGCCGACTTTGAGATCCGCCGGCGCGTCATTCTTGCGCTGATCATGTCATTGGCGACGACGCTCGCGTTCTGGGGCATCGGCGCATGGATACCGCCGTACCTGGCGGCGGCTGCCGCGAAAGCCCACCTCAATCCGCAGGAATGGGTCAGCTACGGCGGCATGGCGCTCAACGGGGTCGCCGTGATCGGGTATGCGGGCTTCGGCTTCCTTGCCGACGCCTATGGGCGCAAGCCGGTTACGCTCGTCTACATTGCAGCCGCGTTCCTGAGCGTGCCGCTGCTGTTCTACTGGGCCGAAAGTCTTCCCATGATGCTGGTCTGCGCCGGCCTCTGCGGGGCGTTCGTCTCCGGCCAATACACCTGGATGGCGGCCTGGTTGCCGGAGCTGTTCCCGACCCGCATGCGCGCGACCGCCGCCGGCTTCATCTTCAACACGCCGCGATTCATCGCCTGGCTCGGACCGCTGATCTCAGGATGGATCATTGCCAATCTCGGCGGTTTCACCCAAGCGGCAATGCTGATTGCGCTTATCTATATTCCGAGCCTGATCGCCGCGCTGTTCCTGCCCGAGACGCTGGGCAAGGAACTGCCGCCATAGAAATTTTGCACCATGACTGTGCCCATGCATGTCGAGACGGACGTGCTCGTGATCGGTGCGGGCGGCGCCGGCATGTATGCGGCGATCGAGGCCGCGCGTAACGGCGCCAGCGTGCTGCTCGCCGATCGCAGCCTGATCGGGCGCGGCGGCGCGACGGTGATGGCGCAGATGACGGTTGCGGTCGCGCTCGGAGAGGAGACGCCGGACCATTGGACGCATCATCTCGACGACACGCTCAAAGCCGGACGCGGCCTGTGCGACGAGAGCCTCTCGCGCCTCCTCTGTGAGGAGGGGCCGGAGTGCATCCGCGAGATGGATACTTGGGGCGTCGGCTGGGCGCGGCGCGACGGCCATATTGCCGCGACCATGGCGCCGGGCCACGACCGGCCGCGCTGCGTCTATGTGGATTTCCTCAACACCGGGCCGGCGGTGTCGAAGACCTTGCGCACGGCGGTCAACAAGACTCACGGCATCCATAAAGCGGGCGATCTTCTCATCGTCGATCTCGTGCGGCAAGAGGGTACGGTTCCGGGCGAGGTCACGGGCGCGGTCGCCCTGCATCTCGCGAGCGGCGCGCCCGTCACCATCGCGGCCAAGGCAACGATCATCGCGACCGGCGGCCTGACGCGCCTTTACCGGCGCAACAGCGCGTCCGCCAACATGGGCGGCGACGGCTATGCGCTGGCACTGCGCGCCGGCGCTCCGTTGATCGATATGGAATTCGTGCAGTTCTTCCCCATCGGTCATCTCGCGCCGCGCTTGATCGGCATGGACCCGATCATGTGGGACCCGTTCCGCTACAAGCTCGGCGGGCGCCTGCTCAACGGGCTGCACCAGGAATTCACCTCGCGGTACGGTTCCAGCGAGGACGGCCGCTATGTGTTGACGCGCGATCTTGCGACCTACGCGATCATCAAGGAGGTCGAGGCCGGGCGCGGCTCGCCCCATGGCGGCGCCTATTTGAGCTTTCAGCACTGCTCGGAGGCCGAGCTTCGCGCGGCATTCGGGCCGGTCATCGACCGCCTTGCCAACAATTCGATCGACCTCACCAAGATGCCGATCGAGGTTGCGCCGATCGCGCACTATCACATGGGCGGCATCGCCACCGATGCGCGCATGGAAACGCAAATTCCGGGCCTGCTCGTTGCCGGCGAAGCGGTCGGCGGCGCCAATGGCGCAAACCGACTCTCCGGCAATGCGGTGACCGAGGCGCTGGTGTTCGGCCGCCGCGCCGGCCGCAGTGCCGCGGCGCGCGCAGGCGACATGCGTACGCAGCCATTCCGGCGAGCGGCGGGCGCCGCGCTCGATCTCGCCGCTGCCGGCCCTAGGGCCGATGGTGCGAGGAGCGACGAGCCCAACTCGGCGGAGATGATCGCCACCCTGCAGAACATCATGGCAGACGACGTCGGCCCGTTTCGCACGGGGGAAAAGCTCACGCGCGCGATCGGGCGGATCGACGGTCTCGCCGCTCAGCTCGGCGATCGCCCGTTCGGGGACGGCAAGCCGTTCGACATGCGCCGCATCGATTGGTTCGATCTGCGCAACATGATTGTGATCGCGCGCGCGGTCGCGGAGGCGGCGCTTCTGCGCACCGAAAGCCGCGGCGCGCATCAGCGCGAAGACTTCCCCGGCATGCTGCCTGAATGGCAGCGCAACCAGGTGGTGCGCTGGCGTGACGGCAAGCTCGCAATCACCGCGACCGCATCGGCCGCCGAAATGGCCGCGCAATGAACGCGACCGCGCGACTCAAGGTGTGGCGGGGGCGCGATCGGACCGGGGGCCGATTCGAGACCTACGACGTGCCGTTCGAACCTGGCCAGTCGGTGCTCGACGGCCTGCGCTGGATCAGGGCGCACCGCGATCCGTCGCTTGCGATCCGCTTCTCGTGCATCAACGCCAACGCGTGCAAGGAATGCATGATGGCGATTGACGGCGAAACGCTCTATGCCTGCACGGCGCGGCTCGAACCGCGCGAAATGACCGTGATGCCGCTGCAGAACAAGGCGCTGGTGCGCGACCTCGTTACCGAGATCGCTCCACCTGCCGAGCGGTTCAAGGCGTAACGAAGGGGCCGGATGAACGAAGCGTCGTCCGTCGCTTGAATCGGCCGAAGCTTTCGGCCAAGGGGGAACGCTGCCGGCGGTTAGGCTTCGCTAATCCGGCTCACGGGACATCACCATGGCTGACATTTCGATTTCCGTCGCGTCCGGCGAATATGACCGCATCCGCGCCGTCAAGGACGGCGTGGTCAAGGTCGAGGGTTGCGCCATCACGTATCGCGTGATGGAGGCGAACGCGCTGTTCGCGCACAACCTCAAGACCAACGAGTTCGATGTCGCCGAGATGTCGTTCTCGACCTATGTCGCGCTGCGCGACAACAACCGCGCCCAGTACACCGCGATCCCGGTGTTTCTGTCGCGCGCGTTCCGCCATTCGGCGATCTTCGTGCGCACCGATCGCGGCATCACGTCGCCCGCGGACCTCAAGGGCAAGCGGATCGGCACGACCGAATACTTCACCACGATGCTGGTGTGGATGCGCGGTCTCTTGGCCGACGAATATGGCGTTAAGCCGTCCGACCTGCGCTGGCGTCTTGGCGGCGTCGACCAGCCGCTCCACGAGATGCACGACCCGTTTCCGTTCGGACGGCACGGCGCGTCAGACGTCGAACTCGAAGCGATCCCGGCCGGCAAGTCGTTGTCCGGCATGTTGGTGGATGGGGAGATCGATGCGATCTTCTCCGCACGGCCGCCATCGTGCTTCGGCCGCGATCCCAAGGTGGCGAGGCTCTTTCCCGATTACCGCGCCACGGAGCAGGCCTATTTCCGCAAGACCGGCATCTATCCGCTGATGCATGCGATCGGCATCCGCAACAGCCTCCTCGCGCAACATCCCTGGCTCGCGCCGCGCCTGTTCCAGGCCTACAGCAAGGCCAAGGATTTGGCTGTCGCCGATTTCGAGAAGCTCGCTGCGTTTGCGATTACCCTACCGTGGATCGAGGCCGAATATCGCGCCACCCAAGCGGTGCTTGGCCCAGACGTCTGGCCCTACGGCCTCGCGCCGAACCGCTTGGTGCTCGACACGCTGTGCCGCTACCTCTTCGAGCAGGGCTTCACGTCGCGTCTCATGAAGACCGACGAATTGTTCGCGGCGGTTTAGGCGCGACGATCAATCGTGCCCGTGATGATGGTGGTGCTCATGGTCATGATGGTGCTCATGCGCGTGGTCGTGTCCATGCTCATGACCGTGTTGATGGTCGTGCCCTTGGTGCCCGTGCTCATGGTGGTGCAGGCGCTCTCGCGGGCGGGGGCCGCGCGGGTCCTCGCTGAACACCAATGACTTGATGGTGACCGGCACCGTGTTCGAAGGTAGCCGGACGCGGCCGAGATCGATGTAATCGAAATCCATCAGCATCAGGCCGTCGATGACCAGAATTTCGCTGGTGACGTCGAGTTCCTCGCGTAGGATCGCGCCGAGCGTCTGCGCGACGTCGCCGTCCAGCATGATGAAGATCGGCTGGTTGCGCGCGATGCGCGGCGCTAGCCCGCGCCGGATGCCCTCAGCGAAGCCGGCGAGGCGTTCGTAGGCGGGCACTCCCTGCCAGCGCAGCGCGAGCGCGATCTCGCGGTCGTCCTCCACGTCGAACGCGACAAGATGGCGACGGATCGCGTCCGCGACCGCGTCGGGATCGATCGCCTCGGTTGGAACGTAGTCGGGCTGCAGCACCTGCAGATTACGCCGCGGCAGCAGCACGCCGGGCGCCGAGATGTAGCTCGTGTTGCCCGAAAGCTGGACCGAATATTCCGATGCGCCGAGCGCAGTGGCGCGGATGCATTCGCCCGCCGGCAGCAGCGGCCAGGGCAGTTGGTCAAGACGGCAGCGGATCGCATGGCCGAGACGGCGACCCATGTCGCCGAAGTCGCGGTCCTCGCGGCCGTAGACATATTCGCCGACGCCGCCGGAAAACATGATGCCGTCGAGCGGGCCGAAATCGGCGATGACATCCGTGAGATAGAGCCGCGCGATCTCGGGCGGCATCGGTCGCGACGCGAGCGCGGCAACCAGCGTGTCCGCCATGCCGTCGGCGACACGGTCGAGATCGGCGGCGGTCACCGTGTCGCCGTGGCTCCAGTCCAAGCCCGCGCGGCGCGCATGGTGCGCGCCGGCCGGATCAAGGCGAACGATGCGGCCGTCCGCATCGACCACCTGCAGCCGACCGCCGATATGGACCGCGGCGGTCGCCACGACCTTGCCGCGCTCGACCACCGCGAGCTTGGTCGTGCCGCCGCCGATGTCGATGTTGAGGATGCGCTGATTTTGCCCGCTTGACACGGTGGCGGCGCCGGAGCCGTAGGCGGCGAGCATCGCCTCCATGTGATGGCCGGCAGTGGCGCAAACGAAATCGCCGCCCTTTTCGGCGACGATGTCGGCGATCGCCTTGGCGTTCTCGCGCCGCAGCGCTTCGCCGGTAAGGATCACGGCGCCGGTATCGATGTCGGCCGGATCGATCTTGGCGTCATGATAGGCGGCATCGATGATATCGCCGAGTTTCACCTCGTCGATCTGCTGCTCATTGCGGTAGGGGGTGAGGGCGACACCGGATTGGTAGAGCGTTTCCCGCGACACCACGAAATAACGGCTCGACAGGTCCTCGCCGAGCCGGCGCAGGTTGACGCGTGAGAAGATCACCTGGGTGCCGGAAGAGCCGATATCGATCCCGACGCTCGTCAGCGAGACATGGTCGGCGATCCAGATCGGATTTTCCTCGAGCGGCAG
This sequence comes from uncultured Alphaproteobacteria bacterium, assembly GCA_963787675.1. Lineage (GTDB taxonomy): Bacteria > Pseudomonadota > Alphaproteobacteria > Rhizobiales > Xanthobacteraceae > JAJPKK01. The sequence continues at coordinate 1,457,908 of CAWBDV010000007.1, forward strand.
GTCATCGGGAAAATCGTGGTCATGATCGGCATAGCCATCATGGGTGTGTTCCAGATCAATTCCCAGGGAGTGGTCTGCGAGCGTGTGCTTGGTGTCGTCAGGCATTGCGTCTCCACGCGCGCCGTCCGGGTGCGCATCTTCTGCCGAGCGTTATGCCCCGACTTTGCGCGGGTATCCACTGTGTCCGGTGGAATAGGCCGACCGTCAGAAACGCAAAGCGATGGTCATTCCGGGGCGCCGGAGCGGAGCGTAGGCGAACCCGGAATCCATACGCTTCGGCAGGGGTCATGGATTCCGGGCTGCCGAGCTACGCTCGGCCCCCGGAATGACCAGCTGTGCTGGGTCGTCGCGCCTTCTCACAAACCGAACACGTAGAGGACGGTCGCGCTGCGCTGGTCGGCGAGTTCGGGCGTGGCGAGAAGCTTGGTGCGCGAGGTCGGGCTAGGGCCCGAGGCGATCGCGATGTACTGCTTGCCGTTGACCTCGAAGGTCATCGGCGGCGCGCCGAAGCCGGAGCCGACATTGATCTTCCACAGCTCATCGAGCGTGGTGTCGTCGAACGCGGCGATGGTGCCGTCCATCAACGCCAAGAAGACGAGACCTCCGCCGGTCGCGAGCGTGCCGGAGTAGTTCGGGTAGGGCAAGTGGACGTTCTTCTTCACCTCCTGCGTGACGGGGTCGACCGCCGTCAGGTTGCTTTCGTAGCGGCCCTCGATCTTGTAGCCGCCGCCGGTGCGTTTGAACCAGCCGGGCTCGCGCTTCACGAGTTCGGTGTCATTGGTCACGAACTCGCACGCCGTCATCGCCGGAATGTAGAGGAGCTGCGTTTTCGGGCTGTACGAGGACGGGAAGTAGTTGTTGCCGCCGGTGCGGTTCGGACAAACCTTCTTGATCGGATTTTCGGAGGTCGGATCGGCGAGCCCCGAATAGGTCTGCACGTCCTTGCTGGGATCGTAGTCGATGGGGCGGCCGGTTTTCTGGTCGATGCCCTTCGTCCAGTTGACCTCCATGTACGGCTTGGCACCGACCATGGCGCCGTTGTTGCGCTCCATCGTGTAGAGGAAGCCGTTGCGCGCCGAATGAGTGACGAGCTTGCGCCGCTGGCCGTTGATGGTGCGCTCGATCAGGATATGGGTGCCGACCTCGTCGAAGTCCCACATGTCGCCGGGGGTGAACTGGAAGTACCAGTTCATCTTGCCGTTGTCGGGATCGTAGGAGACGACGCTGTTGGTATAGAGGTTGTCGCCGGGGCGGGCGCGCGCGTCCATCATCGGCACCGGGTTGCCGACGCCCCACAGCGTCTGATTGGCGTCTGGATCGTAAGTGCCGGTGACCCAGACGGCGCCGCCGCCGGTCTGCCAGGCGTTGTTCTTATCTTTCCAGGTCTCGCTGCCGGGTTCGCCCGGCGCCGGGATTGTGTACTTGCGCCAGAGCAGTTTGCCGGTTGCCGCGTCGAGTGCCGCGACCCAGTCGCGGGCGCCGGCATCGCCGCCCGATGCGCCGAACACGATCTTGTCCTTCACGGCGAGCGGCGCCCCGGTGACGGTGATGCGCTCGGCATCGGAGACGTTGGTTTCCCAGGCGATCTTGCCGGTCCCCTTGTCGGTCGCGATGATGCGGGCCGGCGCGCTCGCCGGCGTGATGACAAGGTTGCCCCAGAAGGTCGCGCCGCGATTGGCGACCTGCTTCTCCTGCTTCGGGTCCATGCGCCAGACGATGCGGCCGACGTCGCCTGCCGTGGCGTCGATCTTGTAGAGCACGCCCCAGGAATCGGTGACGTAGAGAAAGCCATCCTCGGCGAGCGGTGTCGCCTCGATGAATTCCTTGCCGGTCGTACCGGCGAGCGGCACGGCGTAGGCAAGCTTGAGGTTCTTGACGTTGTCGCGGTTGATGCGCGCGAGCGGCGAGAAACGCTGGCCATCGTACGTGCGATGGTTCATTAGCCAGTTCTGCGGCTCCTTGTCGGGATTGAGGAGCCGCTCCGGCGTCACGTCGGCAGCGTGCGCCGGGAAGGCCAGCACACTGCCGGCGAGAAGCACGGCGCGGAGCGCAGCGTTGCGATTGGTCATATTAGTCCTCCGATTGTCTGTCTTCGTCATGCCCGCGCGTGTCGCGGGCATCCACGCCTTGCTTGCGACGCCTCATTAGAAAGGCGCGGATGGCCGGGACGAGCCCGGCCATGACTGGATACCTCACAGGCCGAAAACGTAGAGCATCGTCACGTTGCGCTGGTCCTTGAGCTCGGGCGTGTTGACGAGCCGTGACCGCGCCGCGTTGCTCGCTCCCGACGTTATCGCCACGTACTGCTTGCCGTTGACCTCGAAGCTCATGGGCGGCGCCGAGAAGCCGGTGCCTGCGTTGAACTTCCACACTTCTTCAAGCGTGACATCGTCGTAGGCGGCAACGGTTCCGTCGACGAGCGCGATGAAGACCAATCCGCCGGCGGTCGTGAGCGCGCCCGCGTAGTTCGGATAGCGCAGATGCACGCTCTTCGTGACCTCGCCCGTTACCGGGTCCATAGCGGTCAGGTTGCTTTCGTAGCGGTCCGGCGTCTTGAACGCGCCGCCGTTCCAATTCTTGTCTTTGCTGTGTGCGGTCGTATCGATCGATATGTCCTCGCAGTTCGACAGCGCCGGAATGTAGACGAGCTTGGTCCGTGGACTGTAGGACGACGGCCAGAAATTGTTGCCGCCGGCGTGGCCGGGACAGGCCTTTTTCGTCGGCTCGTTCGGCGAGTGGTTGGCGCGCCCGGAATAGACCTGGATGTCCTTGCCGGGATCGTAGTCGATCGGCTTGCCGGTCTTCTGATCGATCCCGCGCGTCCAGTTCACCTCCATGTAGGGCTTCGCGCCGACGATCTGACCGTTGTGGCGGTCCATGGTGTAAAGAAAGCCGTTGCGCGCCGAGTGGGTGATGAGCTTGCGCGACTGACCTGCCACGTCCCTGTCGATCAGAATGTGCGTGCCGACCTCGTCGTAGTCCCACATGTCGCCGGGCGTGTACTGGAAGTACCAGTTCATCTTGCCGGTGTCGGGATCATAGGAGATCGCGCTGTTGGTATAGAGATTGTCGCCCGGCCGGTAGGTCGGGTCATACATCGGCACAGGATTGCCGGTGCCCCAGATGGTCTGGTGGGTGTCCGGATCGTAAGTGCCGGTGACCCAGATGGCGCCGCCGCCGGTCTGCCAGGCGTTGTTCTTGTCCTTCCAGGTTTCGCTGCCCGGTTCGCCCGGAGCCGGAATCGTATAGTGGCGCCACAGCCGCTTTCCGGTGGCGGCGTCGAGGCCGGCCATCCAGTCGCGCACGCCGTTGTCGCCGCCCGCGGCACCAACGATGATCTTGTCGCGGATCGCAAGCGGCGCTGATGTCATGTTGACTTCGGGCGTGTCCGTGAACGCGCTTTCCCACACCACCTTGCCGGTATCCTTATTCGTCGCGATGATCCGCGGCGGTCCGCCGGCGGCGGTGATGACGAGATTGCCCCACAGCGCCGCGCCGCGGTTGCGGTCCTGTTTTTCCTGGCCGGGGTCCATGCGCCAGACGACACGGCCGACGTCGCCCGGCCGGCCGTCGATCTTGTAGAGCACGCCCGCCGAATCCGTGAGGTAGAGGAATCCATCCTCCGCCAGCGGCGTCGACATCGTGTACTCGTTGCCGGCTATCCCGCCGAGCGCGACCGTGTAGGCGAGCCTCAGGTGCTTGACGTTGGTCTTGTCGATGCGCGCGAGCGGGGAGAAGCGTTGGCCGTCATAGGTACGGTGGTTCATCAGCCAGTTCTGCGGCTCGCGATCGGCATGAAGCAGGCGGTCTGATGTGACGTCGGCGGCGAAGGCCGGGGAGGCGAGAAGCGTGGTGGCGAAGAGGGTGGTGTGGAGCAACCGATGGCGTGCGGTCATGAGATCCTCCCCAAGTTTCAGATCGTAGCCCGCATGAAGCGCCGGCTTGCCGGCGCGCAATGCGGGGAAAGTCTCGCCGGGCAGTACGGCCGTTCCCGGATTGCGCTTCGCTCCATCCGGGCTACGAATCATCTCACAGCCCGAACACGTAGAGGACGAGGGCGTTGCGCTGGTCCTTGAGCTCTGGCGTGTTGGCGAGCGCGCCCGCGCGCCACCGGGCTCGGCCCCGACACGATCGCGACATACTGCTTGCCGTTGACCTCGAAGGTCATCGGCGGCGCCGAGAAGCCCGAGCCGACGTTGATCTTCCACAGCTGGTCAAGCGTGGTGTCGTCATAGGCTGCAACGGTGCCGTCGAGGAGCGCGAGGAACACGAGCCCGCCACCGGTCGCGAGCGTGCCCGAATAATTCGGATAGCGCAGGTGCACGGTTTTCTTGATCTCGCCGGTGAGCGGATCGACCGCCGTGAGATTGCTCTCCCAGCGATCCTCGGTCGTGGCTCAAGCCGCCGTTCCAGCCGCGCTGCGCGTTGTGCTTCTCGCGGTCGATCGTAATGGTGACGCAGTTCGACAGCGCCGGGATGTAGAGGAGTTTTGTCTGCGGGCTGTAGGATGACGGCCAGTAGTTGTTGCCGCCGGCCTGCGACGGGCACACCTTCTTGAGCGGCTCGCCCGGCACGAGATTGCCGACGCCTGCGTAGGTCTGGATGTCCTTGGTCGGGATCGTAGTCGAGCGGCTTGCCGGTCTTCTGGTCGATGCCCTTGGTCCAGTTCACCTCCACGTAGGGCTTCGCGAGCATCATGGCGCCCGTTGGCGCGCTCCATGGTGTAGAGGAAGCCGTTGCGTGCCGAATGCGTGATCAGCTTGCGCAGCTGGCCGGCGACTTGTCCGTCGATCAGGATGTGGGTGCCGACCTCGTCGTAATCCCACATGTCGCCCGGCGTGAACTGGAAGTACCAGTTCATGTTGCCGGTGTCGGGGTCATAGGAGATGACGCTGTTGGTGAAGAGGTTGTCGCCCGGCCGGTAGAACGGGTCGAACATCGGCACCGGATTGCCGGTGCCCCACAGGGTCTGGTTGGTGGCCGGATCGTAGGTGCCGGTCACCCAGACGGCGCCGCCGCCGGTCTGCCAGGCATTGGTGTTGCCCTTCCAGGTCTCCGTACCCGGTTCGCCCGGCGCCGGAATCGTATACTTGAGCCACAGCCGCTTGCCGGTCGCGGCATCGAGGCCGGCCGATCCAGTCGCGCACGCCCTGATCGCCGTTGGCGGCGCCGACGATGATCTTGTCCTTGATGGCGAGCGGCGCCGCCGTGAAGGTCACGTCCGGCGTGTCGGAGAACGAGCTCTCCCACACCACCTTGCCGGTTTCCTTGTCGGTCGCAATGATGCGCGGCGAGTTGCCGAAACCGCCGGCGCCGGTGATGACGAGATTGCCCCATGAGCGCGGCACCGCGGCTGCGCATCTGGCGATCCTGCTTCGGGTCCATGCGCCACACGATGCGGCCGACATCGCCGGAGCGAACGTCGATCTTGTAGAGCACGTTCCAGGAATCCGTGACGTAGAGGAAACCGTCCTCGACGAGCGGCGTCGCATTGGTGAATTCGTTGCCGGCGCCGCCGCCGAGCGGCACCGCGTACGCGAGTTTGAGGTTCTTGACGTTGTCGCGGTTGATGCGGGCGAGCGGCGAGTAGCGCTGGCCGTCATAGGTGCGGTGGTTCATCAGCCAGTTTTGCGGCTCCTTGTCGGCATTGATGAGCCGCTCCGGCGTCACGTCGGCCGCAAGCGACGGCGCCACAACCATGCCGACCGCAAGGCTGGTACCCGCGATGAGTGCTGCGCGCAGCGCGACATTGCTGATCGTCATGATGTCCCTCCCGTTCGTCTCGCCGCTTAGCCGCGGCTGTTGACGGCGAGACTACATCACAACCGACAGTATCGGCAAAGCCGGCGGGGACCTGGCAGCTATCTGGTTTGCGGGTTGCGGACGCGCGGCCGCCGGCGGCTCAGCGGCCTGAAAAGGCGCCGCGGATCGCTTCCATGCGGCCGTGTGTCGAATTGCCGACCGGCGTTTCATCCCGACAGGTGCTCGAGCCGTTCTCGCGGAAGCTGCCGGTGGCGTTGTCGAATGCAATATAGCGGCATCGCCGCGAACCCTCGGAGATGGCGATCGTTCCAACGTGCCGGACGTCCCGCTGCGCAGCGTCGGTTTCCGCCTGATGCGTATCCTCGATCGCCGCCAGCGAAAGCTGCTCGCTGATGATGATGACAATTGCCGCGGCGAGTGACACGGAACAGATGGTCAGCGCGGCGATGGCCGCTTTATTGCGTTGGCGCGAAAAGCGCATGTGCGTGCCCGATATTGAATTTAGCTGCTACCCTACCCGGCGAGGATTAAGTCCCGCAGACGCAAATCGCTTCAATTCGCTGCAAATTGCCGTCTCGGCGATCAGGGCACGTTCACGGGAAGACCGATCGAAAACGCTGTTTGCGGCGAGAAATGATTTTCGCCATACTGGCGGAGACGCTGGCGGGAGGGCATTTCCGGGCCGGCACAGGAGCGGGGACGTTTAGCCGACCAGGGCCGCAGGGCTTGGCGGGCCCCGGGGGTATGCAGGGAGCACGCCATGAAGGCACTGGTACTTTACGTTGTGTTCGTCGTCATCGGCGCGGCCATCTCCGTCGCGATCGGCCTTTACATCGAAAAACAGTTTTCGACGACCGCTAGCCTCATTGTCTTCCTGACGCTGTTCTTTGCTAATTTCGCTGCCTCCTGGATCGCCGTCATTTTCGTGATGGACGGCAGTCTCAAGGATGCACAGGGGCGGGCCGAGCAGCTCCAGATCGAGCGCGCGGGCAAGCGCACGTAACTCAAACAGCCCGGACACAATGAGCGTCGAGCGCCTGACGTGGGCGCTTGGCGACTGCAATTACTTCGGGGGCTCAGGCGGGGGCGGCCCAGCATCCACCCAGCTCTTGTAATCGGCGTCCGAGACGCTGCCGATCTTCTTGACGAACGCGGCGATCTGCCAGATTTCCATCTCGCTCGACGTGCTGCCCACAAAGGACGGCATGCCGGTCATGTTGATGCCATTGCGCACCACCCAAAAGATCTGCTGGGGCGATATCCCCCCTGCGATGTCTTTCAGGTCCGGCGGATCCGGATGCAGGCCTTCCGAAAACTTGGCCCAGGGAACGCCGGGCGCACCGTGACAGTTCGCGCAGCCCCGCGCCGCGAAGGCACGCGCGCCCGCCTGCACGTTCGCGGGGTCATCGAACCCCGACGGCGGGGCTTCGGTCGCATGGCGTTTGATTGAAGCTTCGCGAACGTGTTCCAGCGCCCAGGTGACGACGCCCAGATCCTGTTCCGTCGCCGCGATGTTGTAGAAGCCGCCGAAGAAAAACACCGCGGCCGCGATCCCGACAACGATGGCAAGCGCACCGATGAAGCCCAAGAATTTCATGGCGATCCTCTGGTGTTTCGAAGCGGTCGCGGTCGAACCGAAAGCCGCTGGTGTCGAGCTGCGCTGTCGCGCCGCGACAGCCTGTAACGTGCACGAGGAATATGAATCATAACAAAGAACCTAGCGCTCGGGGAGGCGCTCCGAAAGCCCGAAGGCCGCCTGCGTCGGAGCCTCTGCGCTACAGCGTATGCAAACGTTTGCCCTCGCGGATCGCCCCCCAGATCCGCTCCGGTGTCGCCGGCATGTCGACGTGGCGGATGCGGTAGGCGCGATAGAGCGCATCGAGGATGGCGTTCATCACAGCAGGGCACGATCCGATTGCGCCGGCCTCGCCGGCGCCCTTCACGCCGAGCGGATTGGTGGTGCACTTCACGTTACGCGTTTCGAACGTGAAGGCCGGAACGTCGGCTGCCCGCGGCAGGGCGTAATCCATCAGCGAAGCGGTCACCAGCTGGCCGGAATCCGGATCGTAGACGGTGTTCTCCATCATGGCCTGGCCGATGCCCTGAACGGCGCCGCCGTGGATCTGTCCGGCGAGCAGCAGCGGATTGAGCGTTACGCCGAAATCGTCAACGACAACGTATTTCACGATATCCGTGTGACCGGTATCGGGATCGATCTCGACTTCGGCAATATGAGTTCCGTTGGGATAGGTCGGCTGCGGCGGTCCGACTGCATCTGTGATCGAGAGGAGGTCAGGCTTCGCGTGCGACGACGACGCCACCGTCGCGAACGATACCACGCGGTCGGTGCCGACGATGCGCACATTCCCGTCAGTGATTTCGAGATCGGCCGGAGCGGCTTCGAGTTCGTCGGCAGCGAGCGCCTTGAGATTATCGGCGAGCTTGCGCGAAGCGCTCGCGACCGAAGCGCCGCCGCAGGTGATGGAGCTTGATCCGCCGGTGCCGGTTCCGGTCGCGATCAAGTCGGTGTCGCCTTGGATCACCGTAAGCCGCTCGGGCGGCAGGTCGAGATGCTCGGCGACGAGCTGGGCATAGGCCGTCTTGTGGCCCTGGCCGGTCGATTGCGAGCCCGCCAGCACCGTGACGTTGCCGTCGCGGCCGAGCGTGACGGTCGCGGCATCGGGGCCGTTGCCGCCGCACGCCTCGATGTAGGTCGCGATCCCGATGCCGCGCAGCTTGTGCGCTTTCTTGGCGTGTGCGGCGCGGCGGTTAAATTCTTTCCACGCGATGAGATCCTGGGCCCGCGTCATGTGAGCGGCGAAGTCGCCGGAATCGTAGACTTTGCCGGTTGGGGTCCGGTACGGCATTGCCTTGGGTTTGATGAAATTCTTCCGCCGCAGCGCCTCCGGCGACACGCCGAGATCGCGCGCCGCGGCATCTACCAGCCGCTCGGTCAGATAAGCCGCTTCGGGGCGACCAGCGCCGCGATAGGCATCGACCGGCACGGTGTGGGTGAAGGTCGCCGTGATGCGAATGAAACAGGCCGGAATGTCGTAGACGCCCGGCAACATCACCGCGCCGACGTAAGGGATGTAGGGCGCGAATGCCGAGAGATAGGCGCCCATGTCACAGGTCAAATCGATCGACAGCGCGGTGAAGCGGTTGTCGGCATCGAGCGCAAGCCGACCGGTCGTATAATTGTCGCGCCCTTGGGTGTCGCTCAGGAAATGCTCGGTGCGGTCGGCAACCCACTTCACCGGTCGCTTCAGGCGCTTGGCCGCGACGGCGACGAGCGCGTATTCGCGATAGGGAAACAGCTTGGTGCCGAAGCCCCCGCCGACGTCGGGCGTAATGACCCGCAATTTTTCGGGCGGAAGTTTCAGCACCGCCTGGCTCAGGATGTCGCGCAGCAGATGCGAGCCCTGGCTGCCGAGCGTCAGGGTGACGCGGTCGCTCGCCGCGTCGTACTCGGCGATCGCGGCGCGGGTATCGAGAAAATTGGTGACGAGACGCTGGTTGACCACGTCGAGCGACACCGTCTTTGCCGCCGCCGCAAAGGCGCGCGCAGTCGCCTTCTCGTCGCCGATGGTCTGCGTGAGCGCGATGTTGTTCTTGTGCCCCGGCCACACCTGCGGCGCGCCCGGCTTGAGCGCCGCCACTGCCGACACGACGGGCGGCAGCGGTTGCCAATCGATCGCGATCGCTTCGGCTGCGTCGCGCGCCTGCTCGGCGGTATCGGCCACGATGAAAGCAACGGCGTCGCCAACGTGGCGAACCTCCTCGCCGGCGAGGACAGGATAGGGCGGCGCATCCACGGAGAGGCCGGGCGGGAGCGCGACACAGGGCAGATTGCCGAGGTCCCTGACGTCGCCCGCCGTCAGGACGAGATGGACGCCGGGCATCGCCCGCGCGCGCTCTGCATCGGTGATCCGGAAGCGCGCATGGGCATGAGGAGAGCGCACCACCACGGCAGCGAGTGCACCCTTGGGCGCAATGTCCGCCACATAGCGCCCGTGGCCGCGAATCAGCGCATCGTCCTCCTTGCGCAGGACGCTTTGCGAAATGCCGAACCTGGTCGGAACCAACGTGTTCTCCGATCGCGAATGCGCCGCCAACCGAATACGTCACAAGCCGGTGACGAACCGCGCCATGATGACGATGGTCAGGACCTGCATCACACCTTGCATCGCGACCGCGATGAAAAAGTGACGCATGGTGCGGCTGATCCACGGAATATCGGGATTGGGCCGGCGCAACTCGATGCAGACGCGCAGATTGGTCGGCAGCAGATAGCCGGTACCCTGGATCGTCATCAGCACGACAAGCGTGAGCGCAGCGACGACCCAGCCGAATTGCGGCCAGGGCAAATCGAGAAAGCCGAGGTCCTTTGCAAGATACCAGCCGGTCGTGCCGGTGATGATCGCCAGCGTCGGCATCAGGAACAGGGTTTTTGGCACCAGCCGGGTGATGACCTCCCGGCGCGCTGCGGGATCGACGCGGCGCAGGACCGGACCCATGATGAAGCCCATGAACAGGTCGGTGCCGGTCCACATCACGCCGCACATGACGTGGACGAAGTTGAGGAACCAGCGCTCCCCGCTCATGATCGCCACAGTCATCACGCCGAGCGCAATCACCGCATAACCGAGATAGTGCCAGCGAATGAGTTGGCCGGGGCCGCTGTCAGCGATTGCGGTCATCGGTGATCCGATCGAAGTTGCGCATCCGCAAGCGCGTCGGCGGCTAGCTCGTCGAGCCTGCCGGTTTTCGCGTCCTGTTCGATCCTTTCATCGAATCGCCGATCGTCAAAAGCCTCAAACCAATCGCGAAATTTCTTGAGCTCTGCGAAGGCCAGCTTTGAGACCGCTGCTTCAATCTCTTCAATCGTAGCCATGAACAGTCGCTTAGCATTTTCAGCTCAGCAGAACTAGCACGACGAAATTTAACTCAACGGTCGTGGGATTTGTCACAGCGTACCTTGTGATGGCTGACACACCCGCTTTCGTGGCTGGTTCGACCAATGATCGGCGAAGGGCAATTCCGCACCTTCCTTGAGTCAAGAGGACCTTAGTTATGACCACGACCACGAACGTACGGCTTGCGCTCGCGCTCGCGACAGCAGCCGTTTGCGCCTCCACCATGATCGCCGGCAGCGCATCGGCGAAGCCCGGGATGTTTCGGCCGACCCATGGCTTTCATGGGTTCCATTCGCAGACCCCGCCGCCGCGGGTGATCTCGTGCGGGATCGGCCGCGGTTGCACCCTGACCCCGACCAATCCGACGTTCGGCGTTTCCCGGGCCACGGACCGGTTATTTTTCCCGGCCGCAATCCCTCGCAATGGGGCAGCTGGGGCCATCGCTCGGAGTGGAAGCACTACAGCTGGCGGTTTCCGCGGTTCTATGCCGGCGAGTATCTCGTCGAGGATTGCATCGCCCCCTATAAGCTCCGGTTCGTGCGAACCGGCTTCGGGTTGAAGCGCGTCAGGGTCTGTGAGGTGATCTGACCGGTTATCCGATATGACATCGCGACAACGAGGCTGCCTTCGAAGGGCGGCCTCGCAGTTTTCAGATGCCGCGATTCCAGTAGTCGTAGTAGCGCTCGATATTGCCGGCGAGAAATGCGCCGTAGCCGCTGAAGCTTTCGTATTTCGGGAGCTTGATGTCCCTGATCGCGTCGGCATAGCTCTTGCGTTCGTCGACCGCCTGCTTCACGGCGGCGGAGAGAGTTTGCAGATATTCCAAATGCTCCCGCGCATCGGCCTTGGTGCCGATCTGCCGGCCGGCCGGCCCCGGGTGGCCGGGAATCAAACGCTCCCAATCCATCGCCAGGATCTTCTGAATCGAGGTCTCGAGATCAGGCAGGTACTCGTCCGCCATGCCGCGGAATTCGATGCTGTGGATCGGCAGGAAATCGACCACGAAGACGATCTTTTCCTTCGGCAGACGCATGATGAGCGAATTGTCGGAGTGATTCTTGCCGACGTAATGCAGTTCGAGCGTGGTGCCGCCGAGCGTGATGGTCTTGAGCGCCCCATCCACGGTCTGGTCCGGAATGACGATCTCCGGATTCTTGCGCACTTGCAGGATCGCCTTGGCGTTCTTGTGGGCGATGAAGGTCGCGCCCAGGTCCTTGAACGGCTTGCCGCCGGCGATGTGATCGTAATGGCTGTGGCTGTAGATCACATACTTGATCGGCGCCTGGGTGACCTTGCGGATTTCCGAGATGTAGGTCGTCACCGCCTCGGGCCGGTGCTCGCCGATCGGATCGGTGGCGATCACGCCCTGCGGCGTGACGACGAACATCGATTGGTGGCCCTGGTAACGGAAGATGTAGACGCCTTCAGTGCCCTCGACTTTCGTGGTCGAGAACGGCGGAGGCGGGGTCAGGGCGCGTGCCGGCCCCGCGGCGATCGCGAGAATGCCGGCGAGGAAAGCGGTCGCGATTCGCATCTTTCGTCTCCAAGCGCCGTGCAGTAGCCCGGATGGAGCAAAGCGCAATCCGGGGTCGCTCTATTTTACTTTGCGAGGCCGTTCCCGGATTGCGCTTTGCTCCATCCGGGCTACGGCGTTCCGAAGCCGCCGGGATAGACTCCGGCGACTTCGTTACCTTCGCATCAAGCGCGATGGCGTTGCGTCAGATGCCGCGGTTCCAGTAGTCGCAATAGCGCTCGATGTTGCCGGCGAGGTTTTGCTGATAGCCGGCGAGGTGCTCGTACTTCGGCAGCTTGATCTCGGCGAGTGCGCCGGCGTAGCACTTGCCTTCTTCGGTTGCCTTTTTCACGGCCGCGGAGAGATCGAGCATGTAGTCGAGGTCGACCTTGACGTCGTCCTTGTTGCCGATCTGCCGTCCGCCGGCGCCGGGATGACCCGGGATCAGCCGATCCCAGTCCATCGCCAGGATCTTCTTCATCGATTCTTCCTGCTCCGGCAGATAGGTGTCCGCCATGATGCGGAACTGGGTGCCCGACAGCGGCAGGAAGTCGACCACGAAGATGATCTTCTCCTTGGGCAGGCGCATGATCAGCGAATTGTCGCCGTGGTTCTTGCCGAGGTAGAGCAGTTCAAGGGTTGTGCCCCCAAGCTCGATCTTGCCGCCGGCATCATCGACTACGAAATCCGGCATGACGACATCGGGATTCTTGCGCTCCTCGAGCAGCGTCTTGGTGCGCCAATGGGCGACGAAAGTCGCGCCCAGGTCCTTGAATGGCTTGCCGCCGGCAATGTGGTCGAAGTGGCTGTGGCTGTACACGACGTACTTGATCGGCGCCTGGGTGATCTTGCGGATTTCCGCAATGTAGGCCGCCGCCGCCGGCCGCCGCTCGCCGATCGGATCGGTGGCGATGACGCCGTCGCGCGTCACGACGAACATGGCCTGATGGCCCTGGTACCGGAAAATGTAGACGCCGTCGGTGCCGTCAACCTTGGTGGTCGAGAACATCGGTGGCGGGGTTTGAGCGGGTGCCGGCAGGGCTGCCGCGATGAGGCCGCACGCGAGCAATGCGGTAGCGAGACGCGTCATGAGTTTCTCCCCGAGTTTGTGTGTTGGCTCGTGCGCAATCGGCGCAGGAGCAGCTTGGGCGGGATGATATACGGCGACCGGACCTGGCCGGCAGACCCGCACTCACCTCCCCGCCAGAGCTTTAGCATGGCCGTGATCGGGGCGTCATCGGCCAAAGCGCATCCGTGCCGCGTGCCGTGCGACCGAACAGCTTGGCGACCCTCAAATGCGCCCTGATAGGCCCAGGCGGAAAAAGACGCTTCCGGATGACGCACTAATTGCTAAGCGAAATCGGCGTTACAATGTATAATGTGATCTGGCTTAGATTGGCCCGCGGGGAAAGCCGCACACGAGGAGACCATGTCCGCTTTATTTGTCAGGATCGCGCTTACAGCCCTGGCTTTCGCTGCGCAGGGTGCGATCGCACTTGCCGATAGTCCGCCCCGTCTCAATGTCGGCCCGAGTTGCGATGCTGCAGCTCGAGGCGCCATCGTTCTTGGGCGCGACAAGGCTGCCTGCATGGGCGACGAGAACGCCGCCCTCGATACGCTCAAGAAGGACTGGACGAAGTTCAGTGCGGCCGACAAAACGCAGTGTGTCGGCAACGTGCGTACCGGCGGTGCGCCAAGCTATGTCGAGCTGTTGTCGTGTCTGGAAATCATGCGGGACGCCAAGAAGATCCGCGAGACCGACCCGGGTGACGCTGGTTTGCCGGGGGCCCGATCGATAACCGGCCGCCGACGCTGAATTAAAAAAGGACCGCGCCCGAAAACGGGACTTGCGGTGGGGCAAGGGAGGAGTCGTTGGCCGTTTCGGAGACGGACAGGCGTTTTGCGGTCACCGCGCGCGCTGCCAGCAAATTGTTCCTGGATGGCGCCGTGGTGGCCTTTCGCCAGCTCACGCTCGACGTGCGTCATCAGGAAATTTTGTGCATGGTCGGGCCGAGCGGCTGCGGCAAGACCACGTTCCTGCGCTGCATTGCCGGCCTCATCGATCTGAGCGAAGGCGAGCTTGCGGTCGGCGGGCGCAAGGTTGCCGGCCCACCGGAAGGGGTTGCTACGGTATTTCAGCATTTTGGGCTATTGCCCTGGAAGACCGTCTACCAGAATGCGGCGTTCGGGCTGGCCGTGGCCGGCGCCAGGCCGGCCGAGATCGCCGCGCGCGTCCGGCATTATCTCGATCTCGTCGGCCTGACCGGGTTCGAGCGCCATTATCCCTATCAGCTCTCGGGCGGCATGCAGCAGCGCGTCGGCCTCGTGCGCGCGCTCGCCGTCAACCCGTCGATCCTGCTGATGGACGAGCCGTTCGCCGCGCTCGACGCGCAGACACGCGAAATCCTGCAGGAGGAGCTGCTGCAACTGATGGAGCGGCCGGACGAGCGCAAGACCATGGTGTTCATCACCCATTCGATCGACGAGGCGATCGTGCTGGGCGACCGCATCGCCGTGATGACGGCGCGGCCGGGCCGCATCAAGGAAGTGCTCGACATCCCGTTCGGCCGCAACCGCGATGTAGAGGCGGTTCGCGCCGACCCGCGGTTCGCCGATTTGCGCGCCCATATCTGGCGGCATCTGCATACGGCGCGGCCGGCCCGCGAGCGCGCAGAGGTGGCCTGATGACCGTGCAGGCTCACGATCAGGCGGCTGTGCTCGACGGGGTCGAGGGCGATCGCAACCGCGCCCAGAAAGTCGCGGCGGCGCGCCGTCGGCGCCGGCAGTTTCAAGAGATCGCCATCCGGCTCGCCTCGCTCGTAACCGTGCTTGCCATCTGGCAGATCTACGGTGCGCGCATCGACCCGGTTCTGTTTACGACGCCGAGCGCGGTCGCATCCGCGGCGGTGACCATGATCGCGAGCGGGGAATTGTGGACCTATCTCGCGCCGAGCCTCGTGGTGCTGGTGTTGGGTCTCACCGCCGCCGCGGTGATCGGGATTGCGACGGGGCTGCTGCTGGCGCGGTTCTGGGTGCTCGATGTCGCGCTCGGCATCTACATTACGTTCCTCTACTCGATCCCGAGCGTTGCGCTCGTGCCGCTCATCGTGCTGTGGGCAGGATATGAGACGACCGCGAAGGTGATCATTCTGTTCCTGTTCGCGTTCTTCCCGATGGCGATCAACACCTATCAGGGCGTGAAGAACGTCGATCCACGTCTTGTCGAGGTCGGGCGCTCGTTTCGCTGCAGCGAGCGGCAGCTGTGGTTCAACATCGTCCTGCCGGGCGCGTTGCCGTTCATCGTCACCGGCCTGCGGCTCGCCGTCGGACGCGGCTTGATCGGCATGGTGCTCGCCGACCTTTACACGGCGATCTCGGGCATCGGCTACTTGATCGTGCGCACCGCCTCGACCTATCAGGTCAACAAGATGTTCGTGCCGATCGTAACCCTCGGCATTCTCGGCGTGACGCTGACGGCGTTACTTCGAGTCTTGGAGATCAAAGTTGCGCCATGGACCGCGGCCAGCCAGGCCGACTAGGGAGAACGTAGGGTGCGCAAAGCGAAGCGTGCGCACCGTTGGAAGATCGATTGGTGCGCACGCTTCGCTTTGCGCACCCTACAAGCTTCGAGCCGTAAGATAAGGTGTGGTGAGGAAGCGATGTTCGACATCTCACGTGCTGCGCGATCCGCCGTCGTTGCCGCGATCTGCTGCGTCGTCACCGATGCCGCGCTCGCCCAGGCCCCCTGCAAAGGCGGGCCACGCAAGATCACGGTCGGGGTCTCGGTGTCGCCGCCGAACGTCGTTCACACCTCGGCCTACGTGGCCAAGGAACTCGGCATCTTCGCCCGCCATTGTCTCGACGTCACCATCGTCCAGTTCGACGGCGGCTCCTCGCCGGCGGCGACAGTTGCGCTCACCCAAGGCAACACCTTCGCGACCGTGAGCGACGTGCAGATCGGCCGCGGCATGAAGGTGAAGCAGATCTGGGGGCTCGCCCCGCGGGCGCCCCAGGCCTACGTGGTAGGCTCGGGCATCACCGGCTTTGCCGATCTCAAGGGCAAACGGTTGTCCGCCGCCGGCGGTGGCGTCGGCAGTTTCAATTGGCGCATCGGGCGTGAGGCGCTCGCCAAGGCCGGGCTCAAGGTCGACGATGCGCAGTTCATCGCTCAAGGCACCGCCGGTCGTCTCGCCGGCCTGGTGGCGGGGCAGATCGATGCCGTCGCGCTGCATCCGGAAGACGCATTCATCGCGATGAAGCAGAAACCGGGACTGACGATCCTCACGCAGGTCGCCGACCTGATGCCGCAGTATAGCTTCAACAGCTATGGGGTATCGCTCGACACCATCGCCAAGGACCGCACGATGGTGGTGGACTTCGTTGCCGCCATGGTGGAGGCGAACCGCACTATCTACACCGACAAGGACAGCGTCATCCCCATCATGGTGAGCGCGACCCAGAAGCCGCAGGACGCGGTCGAATACGCTTGGGAAGCCCTCACCAAGAATTGCATCTGGTCGGTCAATGACGGCTTCGATCCCGACCGTACCCAGTGGACCGTCGACCACGACGCCGCGGCCGGCGATATCGATCCGGCGATGAAACCCACGGTCGAGCAGGTCTTCGACGACACGATCAGTGCCGACGGCGTCGTCGCGGCGGGCGGCCGGCTGACGATCGAGAATTGCAAGCTCTGACGAAGCTGCTGCCTCCGCCACGCGGGGATTGCTTGCCACCAAAAGAGGATCAGGTTTGATGAAAGTGTCCGCTCCGCCCGGTGCCGTTTCGTGGGAAGAGGTTCGTGGCCGGCTCGATCAGAACGAGCCATTCTCCAACATGTTCGACACGCCGCTCTACCGCGACGCCGTGTGGGAGCAATTCTCAAAGGCGGAATACGCGCGGCGTTACGCTGCCCTGCGCGACAAGATGCGCGAGCACAAGCTCGACGTCGTCATCGTGCCTGGCGGTCCAAGTCACTGGAGCTTCGGCGGCGGCATGACCTGGCTGACCGGCCACTGGGAATGGCATGCGATTTCCTCCTATGTGGTGGTGCCGCTCGAGGCTGAGCCGACGCTGATCTTTTCCATGGGCGGCACGCACGCGGAGGCGGTGCGGCGGCAGGTCGAACCGGCACTGTCCGACGTGCGTCAGAGCCGCGGCGGCCGCTATGCCGAGGTCATGGTCGAGCGGATCAATGAGCTTGGACTGAAGCGGCCGCGGATCGGCCTCGTCGAGATCGATCCGCGTCACAAGGACTACATGCCGGTCAACCAGTACAACGATTTGCGCGCAGGCCTGCCGGACGCGGAGATCGTGTTCACGCGCAGCTTCATACACGAACTTGTCGTCATCAAGAGCGAGGCCGAACTTGAGTGCGTGCGCCGCGCCGGGGTGCTGTGCGCTCGCGCCATGGAGGCGATGGTCGCGGCGGCAAAGCCGGGCGCGACCGAATTGGACCTGCGTGGGGCCGCGGGCGCCGCGATCATGCAAGCCGGCGGCGACGTCGATTTCCTCATCATCGGATCGACGTCGATGGCAAACCCGTCGATGTTCTTCGGCAACCCGCGGCCGTCCGAACGCAAGCTCAAGCGCGGCGATATCATCATCATGGAGTTGGCGGCGGGATATCGCGGCTACACCGCCCAGATCGGCTCGCCGATCTGCCTTGGCGAGCCGACCGACATGGTGAAGCGGTTCTGGCACGAGATCACGTTGCCCGGCTATCAACGCATCGTCGGCGAGATCAAACCTGGCAATTCGATCGACAACGTCCGCATCGCGGCGCAATTCTTCCGCAAGAACGGCGTGCAGTCGCGGCCGACCCAGATCCATGGCATCGACATCGTGACCGCGACACCGCATGTCTTCGCCGAACGCACCGAGGCGCGCGAAAGCGACAAGGTGTTCAAGCCCGGCATGGTGACCATGGCAGAGCCGAACCCCATCACCGCCGACGGTCTGTTCGGTATTTTCCTCGGCCATACTTTCATCGTGACCAAGGACGACCACGAGGTGGTCGATGATTTCCCGCTGGAGATCGCGGTGGCGTGACGAACCTGTAGCCCGGATGAAGCGAAGCGAAATCCGGGGCAAGTCGCAGAAAATCTGCGAGGCCATTCCCGGATTTCGCGAACGCAGCGCGTTCGCTTTATCCGGGCTACAAGCGAAAAAAAGGAGAACGCCCATGACTAAATTCACGGCCGCGATCGGCGCCGCGGCGCTAGTCTCCACCCTTGCCGTTCCCGCCTTGGCCCAGACCTGCAGCGGACCCCTGCGTAAGATCAATATCGGCGTGGCGGTCGCGCCGCCGAACGTGGTCCACACGGCGCCCTATGTCGCGAAGGCGCTCGGCTTTTTTGCCAAGCGTTGCATCGATGCCAACATCATCCAGTTCGACGGTGGACTCGCCGGCACATCGGTAACCGCCGTAGGGCAGGGCACCGCGATCTCGACGTTGCCGGACACGGCGATCGCTCAAGG
This sequence comes from uncultured Alphaproteobacteria bacterium, assembly GCA_963787675.1. GTDB lineage: Bacteria > Pseudomonadota > Alphaproteobacteria > Rhizobiales > Xanthobacteraceae > JAJPKK01. The sequence goes on from CAWBDV010000007.1 coordinate 1,476,580, forward strand.
TCTGAAGGCGCGGCAGATTTGGGGGCTGGCGCCGCGTCCGCCCCAGGCCTACGTGGTGAGCGCCGACGTCAAGACGCCGGCCGACCTCAAGGGGCGTCGGCTGTCGGCGGCAGGCGGCGTAGGCGGCTTTAACTGGGTGGTCGGCCGCGAGGTGCTGCGGCTCGCGGGCCTGTCTCCCGATGACGTGCAGTTCATCTCCCAGGGCACCGCCGGACGATTGCCCGGATTCGTCGCCGGACAGATCGATGCGGTCGCGCTGCATCCCGAAGACCTGCACATCGTGACCGGGCGCAAACCCGGCGCCCATGTGCTCATCACCGTCGCCGACCTCTGGCCGAAATACAGCTTCAACGCCTACGGTGCGTCGGAGGCCATGATCGCCAAGGATCACGACCTCCTGCGCGATACCATCGCAGCGATGATCGAGGCGAACCGCACCGTCTACCGCGACAAGGACAAGGTCATCCCGGCGATCGTCGAGGCGACGCAGAAGCCGCGCGAGGCCGTGGAGTTTGCGATCGGCGCGTTGACCAAAGGCTGCATCCTCTCGGTCAACACCGGCTTCGTCCGCGAGCGCACCGAATGGACGCTCCAGCACGATATCGACATCGGCGATATTCCGCCCGAGAAGAAGCTCACCTTCGACCAGATCGCCGATCACCAGTTGGCCGAGGAAGCCGTCGCCTCGCTCGGTGGCCCCGTCGAGATCGACGGCTGCAAGGATTGACGCCGACGACCTTAGGCGCGCGCGGCGCGCCATTCGGCGACGAGGGCTTTGCGGTCGAGCTTGCCGCGCTCGCTCTTGGGCAGCGTCTCGCGCAACAGGATGCGCTTTGGCGCCTTGAAGGGCGGCAGCTGCGCGGCGCAGTGGCGGGCGAGATCATCGGCGACGAAAACCGCGCCGGGGCGCAGCACCACGAAGCTCACCACTTCCTCGCCCCAGACCGGATCCGGCACGCCGATGGTCGCGGCCTCGGCGACCTCGGCGTGCTGCATCAGCACCCCATCGATTTCGACCGGTGAAATGTTGACGCCGCCGCGGATGATCAGCTCCTTGGCGCGGCCCGTGAGGTAGAGGAAGCCCTCCGCGTCGAGATAGCCGATGTCGCCGGTGCGGATGCGGCCCCGGCTCGCGACCTGCGCGGTGCCGTCCTCACCGAGATAGCGGTATGCCGTATCGTCAAAGCCGCCGAGTTCGACCTCGCCGGGTTCGCCAGCCGGTAGTGCGCGGCCACCGGCGTCGACGATGGCGAGGCGGTGATAGGCAAGCGGTCGTCCGACACTGCCGAAGCGCCGTTCGCGACCGGGATTGACGGCAATCCACGCCGTTTCGCTCGACCCGTAACTCTGCGCCACCGGCACACCGAAGCGCATCTCGAAGCGGCGCCATTCCTCCGCCGTCAGCGGGGCGGAACTCGAGGTCATGAACCGCAGCGAGGCAATATCGGCGGGCGCCACAACCGCGGCGCTGGCGAGCAGCATGTTGATCGTGGTCGGATTGCCGGCCGCGATCGTGACTGCATGAGTGCGCACATCGTCGAAGAAGCGCGAGGCGGAGAATTTCTTCGCCATCACCAGCGTGGCGCCGCAGCTGAGCGGCGCCAGCACGCCAAGAAGCTGGGCAGAGGCCCAGTTGAACGAGCGAAAATCGTAGACGCGATCGGAGGCCGTGATGCCGAAGCCTTCGGCCACGGGTTCGATATTGCCGATCTGCTCGCGATAGCTCAGCACCACGCCTTTCGGCCGATCAGTGGTGCCGGAGGTGAAAAGGATGACGCCGTCGTCAAGCGCGGTGGTGCTGTCGAGGTGAACGTCGCTCGGTCCGCAACGATTAATCTCAGCGAACAGCGTGCCGACTTGGGGATCATCCCAGCGGCCGAGCGGTATACCCCGCGCCGTCGCCGCGCTCGCGTCGGACGCAATGTCGTCGCCCACAATAGCGAGGCGGGGGTTCAGCTGAGCTAAAATTCCGCCGAGGTGACGGCGATTCATCTCCGCGTGCACCGTGCAGATCGTCGCGCCATAGGCCATCACGCCGAGATAGCAGACGACGTGCTCGATCGCGTTGCCGGCAAGGAGCGCGATGCGGTCGTTGGTCGCGATGCCGCGCTCGCCTAGCAGCGTCGCCATGCGACGGGTGAGGTCGTAGAGGGCGCCGTAGCTCAGCGTCCGGCCGTCCTCGACCGAAACAATGTAGGGCTTGTCGGGGTCATGGCGCGCCGCGCGCTCGATCCATTCCCGAATCAACTCCGGACCTGCCTCCCGCAAATCGTTTTCCCGCCATCTCGTTGTTCCGTCGGCGGCGATCATAGCAGCATCGCGCATCACGGCGGAATTCTTCCAAATCTCGTCGATCTCGTGGTGACGTTGTATACTACCTGGAGCCCGACGGCATCGGGGCGATGCGCATAGGGCACGGGAGGTCGAGATGACTGGGGTTTCCTTTTCTCGTTTGTCGGCGTGCGTTGCGGGGGCAGCCGTCCTTTGCATCCACGCGAATGCAGCCCTCGCGCAGGCTCAGCCGCCCGCCGACCATCCTGCCGTCACCGTTAAAGGCAAGACCTATACGCCGCGATCGATCTTGGCCCGCAACATGGGCTCGGAGGCGGAGCGGGTCGCGCAGTTCCCGCCCCATAAAGTCATCGGCAACATCTATTACGTCGGCACGACGATGCTCAGTTCCTTCCTGATCGTAACGCCGGAAGGCAATTTTCTGATCGACAGCACCTATGAACGCACCGTCCCTGTAATCACGAAGTCGGTCGACGACCTTGGGTTCAAGTTCTCCAATGTCAAGATTTTGCTGGGCAATCACGCCCATGGCGACCATCAGGAAGGCGATGCTCTGGTCAAGCAGATGACCGGCGCGCAGGTGATGGCCATGGCCGAGGACGTGCCGCTGCTGCAGGCCATGAAGCCCGGCGGCAAGGAGCATCCGATCGACAAGGTTCTGCACGACGGCGATACCGTGACGCTCGGCGGCGTAACGCTGGTTGCGCATCGCACTGGCGGCCACACGCCCGGCTGCACCACCTGGACGACGACCGCGCAGGAAGGCGGCAAGACCTACAATGTGATGTTCGGATGCAGCTTGCGCGCGCCGGCGACCATCACTCCCGAGGTGATGAACGACCTCAACCGCTCGTTCAAGATCGTGCGCTCGCTTCCCTGCGACGTTCAACTCGGCGACCACGGTGCCCAGTACGACATGCAGGAAAAATACGCCAAGCTCAAAGAAGGCGGCCCCAACCCCTTCATCGATCCCGCGACCTGCACGACCGAGGCCGACGTCCAGGAAGCCATGATGCACGCGATACTTGCCGAGCAGCAGCAAGCTGCACGGCCGTAGCGAGCCGCGGCACAAGGCAGTTAGATCGCACCAAATTGCGGCAGGCAACATTCCGGGAGGTTACCATGAGCGAGGATCCCGACCGCACACGCCGCTGGCTCATCAACGCGAGCGGTGCGGCATTGATCTCGAATGCATTCGCGCCCGCGCCGTCTTTCGCGCAGGCCGCTCCGGCGAGCCGGCCCGAGGAGCACGCCATGGATGATGTGCCCATCTCTCCTATCACCACGGCCCTGAGCGAATACGTGACGCGTTCGCTCGATCGCGAATTGCCGCCGGCAGTCGCGGCCAAGACCAAGATGCACGTGCTCGATACCATCGCCGCCATGGTGTCGGGATCGCGGCTCAAGCCAGGGCAACTGGCGGCGACCTATGTTGACAGTCTCGGCGGCCGGCCGCAGGCGACCGTCATCGGCACCGGCATCGTGACATCGAGCGTGAACGCCGCGCTTGCCAACGGCATGGCTGCGCACGGCGACGAGACCGACGATTCCCATCTTGCCGGCCGCTTCCATCCTGGCTGCGGCATTGTGCCGGCGGCGCTTGCGACGGCGGAAGCCGCGGATAGCAGCGGCAGCGATCTGTTGCGTGCCGTCGCGCTCGGTTACGATATCGGCGCGCGTTCGATCTTCGCGCTAGGCTTCCGCACGCTCTATACCGAGCGGCACTCGACCCACAGCCTGTCGACGACGTTCGGCGCGACCGCGGCGGCCGCGGCGCTGCTGCGGCTCAATCCGCGCGAGGTGCGGCACGCCTTCTCGTTTGCCGCTCAGCAGGCGTCGGGCATTCCCTATTGGGAGCGCGACCGCGAGCACGTGGAGAAGGCGTTCGATTTCGGCGGCATGGGCGCCCGCAACGGCGTCACGGCCGCAACCATGATCCGCGCGGGATTCACCGGGGTCGATGATTTTCTGAGCGGCGACGCCAACCTGTTTACCGCGCTCGGCGATGAAGGCGCGAAGCCCGCCGAACTCGTGGCCGAACTCGGCACCCGCTACGAGGTGATGAACACCTCGATCAAAAAATGGTGCGTCGGCTCGCCGTTGCAGTCGGTGCTCGATGCCGTCACGGCGCTACTCGAAGATCCGGCTGTGCGAGCCGGCGCGGTCAAGCGCGTTGTCGTCGACATGCCGGCCGATCGGCTGCACATCGTCGACAACCGCACCATCCCCGATATTTGCCTCCAGCACCTCGTCGCGCTGGTGATCGTCGACGGCGGCGCGACCTTCGCGAGCGTCCACGATTACGCGCGCATGAGCGACCCGAAGGTGCTGGCGATTCGTAAGCTCGTCGAGGCGGTGCCGAGCAAGGAATTGCAGACGGCAAAGCCAGCGCGACAGGCGATCGTGCGCATCGAAACCGCGGACGGACGCACGCTTGCCCACCGCACCTATGAGGTGCGCGGTACGCCCGGCAATCCCATGGACAAGAGCGAGGTCGACGCCAAGGCGCTTGATCTGACTAGGCCGATCCTCGGTGCGTCGCGCGCGAACGAACTCATTGCCGCCATCGGCGATCTCGATCGCTTCGGCCCGGTCTCCGGCCTGCGTCGGCTTTTGCAGGCATAGCGCAAAAAGGCAAACTTGCGACGCGGCCGCCTAATCGGCGGTCGCGGTGTGCTCGCGGTCGCGCTTCCGTTTGAACCAAATCGCACTTCCTCGCTGTCCAAGCCGGCGGGATGCGGCTGTGCTTAAGGTGATTCCTCGATATGTGGGGATTGAGGGATCAGATGGAAAAATTTCCATTGCGCAAATGCGCGATTTGGCTCGCGGCAACATTTGCAATCGCGGCGCCCGCGGAGTCGGCGCCGAGCGTGACGCTCGATGGAATAACGCGACCGGCCGTGCATCACGCAACACCGGATACGCGCGTGGCGATCATTCTCCAGTCCAAAGGTAATGCCTCGAAGTCGAAGCCGCCGGCAAAGAAGAGCCCATAAGAGGCACAGCGACGTAGCCCGGATGGTCCGCCGTCAAGCGCGCAGGTCGGGGTCACCCAAGCGACCCGACGCCACCCCCCGGCATGCGAAATTGCCAAAGCCGGCGTTTCCATCCGGGCTACACCTTTTGGTCGGCGAGCGCATAACCTGCCGTACGCCCAAGTCGATCATGATGGACGAATTCGAATCGAGCCGCTGAACTTGCAGGTCTTATGGACGGCATCTTTCTTCCCCTCCCCCGCAAGCAGGGGAGGGGAATGAGGGCAAGCAAGAGAGGACTGGGATTTACCGTTACACCGGATTGGCTTTGCGGCCACCGCGCTCGATGCGGGTTGGAGCTTCGTCGCGCGCAAGAAGACGATCAGCCAGGTCGAGCACGCGTTTCGCCAGCATCGCCGCACCCTCAGCGAGTTCACTCGAGGTGCGCACGACCTCGACGTTCTTCTCCATGTCCTCGCAGGACCATCCGCGCGAATGGGCGATGTAGGGGAACTGCGGAAAGATGAAACCCAACTCGGCGAAGAAGCCGAGCATCTGTCCCGCCACCGCCTGGATGTTGTCCTGGCCGCCGACGATAATGAAGCCCGCGACCTTGTTGCGGATCAGCACTTCGTTATGGATGGTGATCGCGTTCTGCACACAATTGAGCCGCTCCGCCATCTTGAAATAGAGCGATGACGCAGCGCCCCAGCGGATCGGTGAGGCGACGACGATTGCGTCTGCCCAATGCACCATCGCTTCGTACACGGGCTCGAGGCCGTCATCGGGATCCATCTGGCTGATGGAGCACGGCCAGGTGCAGGCGCCGGCGGCCTTGGAATAGAAACCCTCACAGGGACGGAATTTTAGCTCGTTGAGCTTGATGAGCTGCGTCTCGGCTCCGAGCGCCTTGGCCTCGCGCAGTGCAAGACTGAGCAGGTAATCGGAGCCCGAGAAGCGAGGATGAACAGTATCCATGGCCGTGGTCGAGATGCCGGCGAGCCGCAATGGCCCCGGTGCTCGCACCACCGGGCGCGCCAGCGGATGATCATGCGGCGCCTTCATGCGCCGCGTCGCGGCGTGCAGATTGACGAGGACGCGGCCGTTCTCGACCTTCACCGGGAATGACGGCACGCGATCGTCTTCGAAGCCGGGTTCGCCCAATCCGGTGCAGCGATGGAATTTCCAATAGTGCCACGGACAGACGATGTAATCGCCGTCGAGCGTGCCGTTGCCGAGTGGACCGCCTGCATGGTTGCACGCGTTCGATACGACGCCGAACGTGCCGTCCTTGAACGAGATCGCAAGCTCGCTGTGGGCGATCGAGACATGGCGCAGTGGCGTTGAGGCAAGTTCGGCCGCAGCACCCACGTCGGTCCAACCGTCGTCTTGCGCCATGATGAGGTCCCCGTTCTGTTGCTCTTACGCTGCGTCCGCCCACCGGATCGCCGCAGGCGTGCCGGGCGGCAGCGGCTTCGGATCGACCTCGACGACGCCGTCGCGGATGCGCACCCGGTAAGTCTCGATCTTGTCGGTGTAGGGCGCCGGCGCACAGCCGTCAGCGAGCCGAAACTGGTGGCCATGCCAGGGGCAGGTGACGCAGCCGTCGATGATATGGCCTTCCCCGAGCGGGCCGTTCTGGTGAGCACACAGATTGGTGAAAGCACCGATCTCGCCGCCGTCACGGAACACGGCAATGCGCTCGCCGCCGGGTGCTGCGACGATGCACGCCGCCTTGTCGGGAATCGCGAGCGGCGCGCCGACGACGATCCAGCCGTCATTGCTGGCGCGTACGCCGCGGTCCCGCTGTCGCTCGCGCCAGCCGGCGAGGACATGGAGCGCCGCGACGACGCCGAAGCAGCCGAGCAGCATCGCCGGCAAGAGCGGCGAGCGCTGATCCTGTATCGCACCGAGCGCCACGTGCATGATGACGAGCCCATAGGCAACGTAGAGCGTCATGTGCAGCGACTTCCAGACCCGCGGGGTCAGGAAGGCGAGCCAGAAGTCGTGGCTTGTCGCCGCCATCGCGAACAGGACCAGCAGCGCCGCAATGCCGAGGGCCTTGAAGGGGAAGCCGATGAACTTGGCGTAGTCAGGCCAGTTGACGAGATCCTCGCCGAGCTGCGGCATGGCGTTGACGGCCTGATACCATTTGATCATGTACCAGGCATGGACGGCGGCAATGAAGAAGGTCATCACGCCCAGATGGCGCCGGTTGTAGAGGAGCACGAGGAAGCGCGGATCGAGCCGCGCCAGCGGTCCGATCGCGAGGATAAAGGTGAGCATCAGATACGCGCATAGGCCCCAGGCGAGGATGCGCAGGTCGGCTGCTTCCGCAGCGTCCTTCGGCGGGTCCAGATAGCTTCCAATTGCAATGACACCGTTGATGAAGATGACGACAGCGGCAAGCGCGATCGCGTCATAGATGACCTTGCGAGCGTTCCATTGAACGGCCTGGTAGCCCGCGCTCATGGGGTTTGCCTCGTCTCTGCCGGTTGGCCCGCAGGCTCTTCCGGCGGCGGCCGCAGCACTAACGCCATGACGACGCCGACCACCACGAGAACTGCAAGCAAGGGCCACATCAGCCGATGGGCGAAGCGGTGGGTCCGTCTCATGGCCGGCCACGCAATTGCAGCCAGCGACGCAACACGACGGGCCAAAGCGCCGCCGCGCCCGGCAGGATGAGGATGCGGGCGCCGATCGTCACGGGCGTATCGGCGGGCAAGACGTCCGAACAGCCGCGTATGACGAAGGCAAGCGCCACAACGATGCCCGCTATCACGTAAGCGGCCAGCACAACGATGAAGATCGCGGTGACGCTCGCCATGTTTTTTCGCTCCCGCGCCAACCATAGCGCAAAGCTCGGGGTGCTCAAGGCACGAGCCCTTCGCGGCGTGGCGCGGCTGGTGTATCGTTGCGCGACGCTTCCGGCGGCAACCCGTCGGGCGCGATAACAAAAAATATTGGCACGCGCCGCGCGACGGGTCGCGTGTGGGCAGGGAGGCCGTCATGAAGGACAAGACCTCGATCAAGGCGCTTTTATTCCTGGCCATGCTGGCCGCCGTCGGAAGCGTGACTCTCGAGGGCGCGGCAGCGTTCGATCAGACGAAGTATCCCGACTGGAAGGGCCAATGGCGTCGTGCCGAAACCGGCCCCGTCACCTACGATCCCGGCAAGGGCCGCCAGGGGCAGCAAATCCCGCTGACGCCGGAATATCGTGCCATCTACGAGGCCAATCTGAAGGACCAGGCGGAAGGCGGCCAGGGCATCGATCCGACCTACACCTGTCTGTCGCCTGGCATGCCGCGGATCATGAACATGTACGAGCCGATGGAGATGGTGATCACGCCGGAGACAACCCACATCCTGACCCAGCACATTCACGACGCGCGGCGCATTTTCACCGACGGCCGCGATTTCCCGGCCGATGAAGACCCGACGTTCGCCGGCTACTCGATCGGTCGCTGGCTCGATACCGACGGCGACGGGCGTTTCGATACGCTTGAAATCGAGACGCGGAATTTGCGCAATCCGCGCACCTATGATGCGACCGGCATCCCGTTCCATGCCGACGGCCAGACCGTGATCAAGGAACGGATCTTTGGCGACAAGGCCAATCCGAACCTCCTGTACGACGAGATCACGTCCTATGACCACGCGCTGACGCAGCCCTGGACGGTGACGAAAAGATACATCCGCAATCTTGATCCGCGCCCGCTATGGCGCGAGACCGTATGTTCAGAAGCAAACCCGCACCTGGAGATCGCCGGGCAGGGCTACATGATCAGCGCCGACGGATTTTTGATGCCCGTCCGCAAAAACCAGCCGCCGCCCGACCTGCGCTATTTCAAACAGACGCGGAAGTAGCGGCAAACGGGGCAGGTGTCACCGCAATCGCGATTTCATCCGAGATAGATCCCGCCGTTCACATGAATGGTCTGGCCGGTGATGTAGCGGCCGCTCGGCGAGCACAGGAATGTCACCGTGGCCGCGATGTCCTGTGGCGTTCCGTCGTGGCCGACGAGCGGATGGCCGCCGCCGGGGATTGTGCCGCCTTTCCCCGAGGTCACGGAGCGCGGCCCGGCGATGCGGCCCGGGGCAACGCAGTTTACCGTAATGCCATTGCCGCCATACTCGACGGCGAGCGCTCTCGTGAGGCCGACGAGGCCGGCCTTGGCCGCCGAGACGTGGGCGCGGCCAACGGCGCCGGTATGGGCCGTGACGCCACCAATGTTGATGAGCGAACCGCGGCCTTTGGCAACCATGCCCGGGATCACCGCGCGGCTGACGAGAAAGGCGCCGTCGAGCACCACGGCCATGATCGCCCGCCAATCGGCGAAGCTCATGGCGGCGAAGGCACTATCGCGACGGATGGCCGCGTTATTGACCAGGATGTCGACCGGTCCGAGGGCGGCGCCGATGTCCTCAACCATGCGGGCGACCGCCGCCTCGTCGGTCACGTCCGCCATCACCGTGCGCGCGGTGCCGCCTTGCGCCGCAATCTCGCGCACGGTGTCGTCCGCTTCCTCCCGCGACGTTTTGGCGTTCACGGCGATGGCGGCGCCTTCGCGTGCCAGCCCCAGTGCAATGGCGCGGCCGATTTTCCTCACTCCGCCGGTGACCAGTGCCACTTGCCCCACAAGCTGTCCCGATGCCATGCCACCATTCCTCCGCTCTTCGTTGTTAGCACGTGCAGGACAGCTTTCGCTCCGGTGCCCAGAGTTTCGCCAGCGCGGCGGGCCATTGCGGCTCGCCCCGGCAGCGCCAAGCGATTATGATTTAGACCGCTTGCGCCTGTTGACCGGGCTCGCGCCTTCGACCAATAACGCGGTTTCTAATGTCGGGAGGTAAACGATGAAAGGGCTTGTTCTGAGTGCTGTGGCGGGGTTTGCCGGTCTGGCGCTGGCGTCGGCCGCGGCGGCGCAGGACAACAATCCCGGGCGAGCCCTGGTGCTCAGCAAGTGCTTCCAGTGCCACAACGACGCGATGTTTCGCGATCAGCGCCAGGATCGCCGCGCCTGGGAGGCGACGGTCTACCGCATGGTCGGTCGCGGCGGACTGTGGACGGCGGAAGAGATCAAGCTGATGGCCGATTATCTCGGGACGGAGCTCGGGCCCGACAAAGCGACGACGCCACACTGAAATATCGGACACATCGAAAAACACGCGAGAACAAGGTTAATTGGAGGGCGATCATGCGGGAGATAGTCGCAAAATATTTGACGCGCTCGATGTCGCGTCGGCGCTTTGTCGACGGGCTCACCAAGGCAGGTCTCACCGCAACGGCCGCCCAGTCCGTGCTCAGCGCCGTCTCGACACCTGTCCTTGCCCAGGCGAACGCGACGGCCCCGGTGCCGTACCTGCCGCACGATGACGACGCATCCGCGCCGGCCCGGCCGTCGACCGTCGCAGGGGTGAAGCAATTCCAGGGCACCGGCGGCGCCGCGTTGGCCGAGCAGTTGATCGCCTGCAGGGTGAAATACGTGTTCGGCAATTCCGCGAGCGAAGACGCACAGTTCTACGAGGCGCTCGTCGACCGGCCGCAGCTCAAATACATCCTCACGCCCCACGAAGGGCCGGGCGCCGCCATGGCTGCCGGTTACATCAAGGCATCGGGCGAGCCCGCCATCGTGATGCAGGCCGGCGTCGTCGGCATGGTCAATGCCATGGGCCAGATCTTCAACGCCTGGAAGGAACAGACGCCGCTCGTCGTCTACTCCTACCGCACCGACCAGTCGCGCCGCGCCGGTCGCGACGGATTCGAGGAAGTGGCGAACCAGGAGCAGCTTGCGCAGCCGATCACCAAGTACACCTGGCTCGCCCGCCGGCCGGACATGATTCCCGAGACGGTGCGGCGCGCCTTCAAGGCGGCGTGGACCCCGCCGTTCGGACCCTCCTACATCTCCTGGCATTCCGACTACAACGACGATCGCGCGCGCACCGAGATCATCCCGCAGGCGCAATTCGATCCGCGCATGCGCGTGCGGCCCGATCCCGACGAGGTCGCGCGGGCTGCGAAGCTTCTCGTCGAAGCACGCATGCCGGTGATGATCGTCGGCGACGAAATCTATAAGGCCAAAGCGGTCGCCAAGGCCGTCAAGCTCGCCGAGCTTCTGGGCATGCCGGTCACCCAGGTGCGCCAGATCTATGCCAATTATCCCGAAACCCATCCGCTCTGGGTCGGCGGCACGCCGGCGACCAATCTCACTTCGCTCGCTTGGCCGAAGAACGCCGATGTCGTGCTCAACGTCGGCAACAAGTTCCAGCACAATGGCGCGGCGCCGATTGTGCCGCGCGGGCCGAAGTTCATCGACATGCGCATCGATGTCGCGAGCATGGGTAACGTCATGCTCACCGAGGTGCCGCTCGTTGCCGATGTCGGGCTTGGCCTCGACGATCTCTATGCCGCGGTGGAGCAACTCGTCACGCCGGCGTTCAAGGAGAAAGCGGCCCGACGCGCTGCCGAGGTCAAGGCCTTCTCCGACAATGCGCGGACGTTGCGCGGCCTCGTGGTCAACAGCCCGGAATGGGACGACAGCCCGCTGATCGCCGACCGCGTCACCTACGAGGTCGGCAAGTTTGCCGATCCCGACGCCATCATTGTCAATGAGGCGGGCTCGGTCGCGATGCAGGGTTTCGACTTCAACCCGATCGGCGGCCGCGAGTTGTTCTACTACTACGGCTCCCATCTCGGTTCGGGCGTCGGTACTGCCGCCGGCGTCAAGCTCGCGCGGCCGAACCAGCAGGTGATCTGCCTCGTCGGCGACGGCTCGTTCATCTTTGGGCCGACCGCGCTTTGGAACATGGCGCGACTGCAGCTGCCGGTGATCGTCGTCGTCTACAACAACCACGCCTATTCAGGACCGCACAGCCGTGTCGTCTCGAATGTGCCGGGCGGCCGCATGGTGCAGACCGGACAGTTCGTTCACGACTATCTCGGCAACCCGGATATGAACATGGCCGATATCGCGCGCGGCTTCGGCGTTGCCGGCGAGGTCGTGGAGAACCCGCGGCAATTGCGGGAGGCGCTGGCGCGGGCGCGCACCCATACGGTCGAGGGCAAGCCCTACCTGCTCGATGTGCAAGTCGCGCGCCGCGGCGTCGGCTGGACCGACAAGCCTTGGGTGCCGCCGATCCGCATCGCCGACATCCGCCAGAAGCGGGTGTAAGTGCAAGCGGCCATCCGTTGAAACGCCTCGGCGCGAGGCATGGCATTGTTCTTGCTCAATTGGCCTCACCCGTACGGGTGACCTTTAGGGAGCCGCCACCATGATCAATCCAGCTCTGTCCCGCCGCAGTCTTGTGGGGACCGGCCTCGCGGCGATGGCCGGAGCTGCGCTGCCGACCCGTCGGGCCCGCGCTGCGACGCGGATACGCGCGCTGACCAATTGGTTCGCGGAGGCCGAGCATGGCGGCTTCTATCAGGCGCTGGCGCAGGGACTTTACGAGAAGGCCGGCCTTGATGTCGTGATCAACCAGGGCGGCCCGCAGCTCAACAATCTGCAGCTCCTCGCCGGCGGCGAAGCCGACGTCATCATGAGCTACGACATCCAACTCCTCAACGCGTACGCGCGCGGCGTGCCGGTCAAGGCGATCTTCACCTCGTTCCAGTTCGACCTGATGGGAATCCTGGCGCGGCCGGAGGTGCCCTCGCTCGAAGCCCTGAAGGGCCACAAGATCTTCATGGGCAACAGCGGCTTTTCGACGTTCTGGCCGTGGCTGAAGCTGCGTTACGGCTACACCGACGACATGCCGGCGCCGAAGGGCACCAACCTGCAGACCTTCGTCAACGATCCGACCTCCGCCGTGGTGGGCTACATCACTTCGGAGCCCTACGTCGCGAAGAAGAACAACGTGCCCATCCGCTTCTTCCTGTTCGCGGACTACGGCTATCCCTCCTACTCCAACACCATGGCGACCACCGCGGACTTTCTGCGCGCCAATCCGGACGCCATCGCGCGCTTCACGCGCGCATCGGTCGAGGGATGGCGGAGCTATCTGCGCGATCCGTCGGCGGGCAACGCACTTATCAAGCAACAAAACACCCGCATGGACGATGAGCAGCTCGCTTACGGCTTGCAAAAAATCCGCGAGGTCAAAGCCGTCGACGGCAGTGACGCCGCCACCATGGGCATCGGCATCATGACTCGCGAGCGCTGGCAGAAGACGCGCGATTTCCTGGTGGATGCGAAGCTGTTGGCGCCCGACGTCGACTGGACGCAGGTTTTTACGACGGATTACATCCGCGACCTCAAGATCACGATGTGACGTGGAACCACGCTGGCCGGCGGCGGATCATTCCAGCAGCGCCGACATCGGCGACGGCGATCTGACATCTTTGCCCATTGATGTGAGGTCATCGAGCTCCTCGTAATCCGGGAGCTTGTCGCTCACTCTGCGGCCGCGATTGATCACTATTCGATCTGCGTGTGGACGACAGAGCATCTCGTTCAACGTACGTGCCGCAAACAGGATGAGCTGAGCCGGACTCCCCGCCACGATCCGTCCCAACGGCGCTGCACGCGTGATATCCGCCGGCACGGGGCCCACGACCGCCGGAACGCCGGCCAGCGGATGATCGAGATGAAAAATGCGCACCGCTTGCTGGAACGTATCGACCATGTCGTGATCGCCGTAGGCGTACCACGTATCGCGGCAGTTATCGCCGGCGACGGCGACGGGAATGCCAGCGCTGCGCAATTCGTGGAGTAACGTCACACCGCGCCAGCGTGGCGTGCGTCCCGGGCGGCGATCCTGCAAATAAACCATCGGGGTCGGCAGGGTAACGACCGATAATCCGGCATCGACGCAGAGGGCGATGGTCTGCGCAGCCACATCCTCGGGCTGCAATGCCAGATTGACGCAATGGTCGCAGACGACGCAATTGCGAAACTTATTCCGCAGGACGGCGGCTGCGACATGGGGCAGCGAAAACGCCTCGAGGTCATCGGACTCGTCCACGTGCAAATCAACGTCGAGGCCGCGCTCGGCAGCAAGCCGCAGAAGGGTATCGAGCAACGCGTCGGTGTCCGACAAAGTGCCGACGTGATCCTTCCCGGCCGCGCGTGTGACGCCTCCCAAAATGCCTCCCGACTCGGCGACGAGGTTGGCCAACCGTACCCCGTAGCCGTCGCGAAAGGCATCGATGGGCACGAGAGCTACGGCCTGCAATGCGACTCGTCCCGCCCATTCAGCGCGTAATTCCCGAAACACCGACCAGCTTCGCTCCGCCAACCCTTCATGGGAATCGAGATGCGTGCGGATGACCGAGAACTCCGTGGGCGTAGGCGCAGCGGAGCCCAAATGACATCCGCCGATAAAGATCTTCATGGCTCCAGAAATTGCGATCGTGCGCGGTACCCACGCGCCCGCCGGTAAAGGTGCCGTCCGGATTGCTGCGGGGGATGACCTGGCACTTGTCCAAATGAGCGTGCATATCGAGCAGCATCGGCCAGACGTGTCGGCCGGCGAGATTTACGACCGGTGCATCTGTAGGAGCCTCGGTGCCGGAGGCAGTGATCCGTTCGATCCGCTCGCCCTCAATCAAGATATCGACGACCTGCGAACCGTCATCGTCCACGGCAGCCTCGGCAACCGGCTCCGCCAGGAAACAAGCCGGCGCGCGCGCTTGCCTGATCCAATAGCTTCCGAAGTCCGGGATGGTCACAGCGCTGATGTTGAAGCTCATTGAACCGCCCTTTCACCCGGCGGACAGGTTATGCGCCAAGACCGTTGGCTTGGCGAGAGGCCGCCGCGTCGAGAGTTCGTGGTCGCTAGAGTGAAACCGCGCAAGCGCAGCTGTTGCGCAAGAATGGGGGAATCGCGGGTCAACTGCACGCAACGGCATCTATCGGGTGGAGCGGGTGCTAGCGCGCGTCCGAGTTGACGCAAAATGATGCTTTACGAATAGGGTTCACGCCTGCACATTTTCATCAATACGCAGCATGCTGCTCCTGCTGCTTGGCGAGGCCGGGACTTCTGAAAGGACCACGACCATGTTCAGGACATCCTTGTCTACCTTGCGCATCGGAACGATCGGCTTCGGCATCCTTGCGAGCGCGATCGGAGCTCATGCGAACGATGCGGTGCGGGTGGTGATGAGTTGGCTGCCTGATCCGCAGCACGGCGGCTACTACCAAGCGGCCGCGACCGGCATTTACGCCAGACATGGACTGGATGTGACCATCCTGCCAGGCGGGCCTCAGATCAATTCGCAGCTGATGCTGGCAAGCGGGCAAGTTGATTTTCGCGTCGCGTCGAGTTCGGCTAGCGGCTTCAACTACGTCGAGCAGAACATTCCGGTCATGGTCATTGCGGCCTCGTTCCAGAAGGAGCCGTCAATTCTCCTGTCCCATCCGGGCGTCGATACGGTCCCCGCGATGAAGGGCAAGCCGATCGAGCTGGGCCAGCAATCGGTTGACACCTGGTGGCGCTTCCTTGTAGCCAAGTACGGCTTCGCTGATTCCCAGATACGTCCCTACACGTTCAGCCTCGCACCATTTCTTGCTGACAAAAACATGGTGCAGCAAGGCTACGTCACCTCCGAACCGTACTTGATCGAGAGGCAGGCCGGCTTCAAGCCCAATGTGTTCATGGTCGCCGACGTCGCCGATTATAATTCTTATGCGCAGACCCTCGAGGCGGCGGCCACAACGATCAACGGCAAGGCTGACCTGGTCCAACGCTTCGTCGATGCCACCATCGAAGGCTGGTACAGCTATCTCTACGGCGATCCAACTCCCGCCAACGCCGTGATCAAGCGCGAGAACCCCGAGAACACCGATGTCGACATCTCAAATTCAATCGCAGCCATGAAGGAGCGCGGGCTCGTCGATTCGGGAGACACGACCTCACTTGGCATTGGTGCGATGACCGACGCGCGGTGGAAGTCCTTCTTCGAAACCGCCTCACGGCTCGGGATTTATCCGGCGAACCTTGACTACACGAAAGCCTATACGCTGCGGTTCGTGAATCATAAACACGCACTCGATATGCGGAAGTGAGTTAAATCATTCCGCCGTGCGAAGCACGCAGGATGCGGTGTGCCCGCGGCGGATCAGCCCGCCGCTGCTTCCTTGCGGTGCTGATAGAAGCGGTTGAACTTCGCGAGCAGGAATTCGCCGGCGCTGATGTGCGGCAGCCCCTCGAACGTTGCGTCGAAATTCGGATCAAAGAAGAACGGAATCGAATAGCGCGCAACGCCGGCACGATTGATGACCCGGTGGGGTGCGGACCGGATCGCGCCTTTGGTGATTTCGGTCAGCATGTCGCCGGCGTTGATGATGAAGCTCTGCGGATGCGGCGGCACCGGCACGAGCTGGCCCGCCGGCGAGCGAACTTCCAGTCCGCCGTTGGCATCCTGGGCGAGGATGGTGAGGAAGCCGTAGTCCTGGTGCTCGGCCGCGCCGAACTCGTTCTCCGCGATATTGCTGTTCGGCGGATAGTGGAACAGCCGCATGAATGCGATCGGCTTGCGATAGCGCTCGCGCAGTTCGGCCGCGGGGATACCGAGACAGAACGCGAGCGGGCCGAGCAGGCGATCGCCAAGCCCCATCAGCGCATCGAAATAGCGCTCGACGTCGATGCGAAAGCCCGCGAGGTCGGGCCAGCGATTGACGCCATGCAATGGCTTGCCGGCCTTCACGTCCGGATCGTCCGCGGTGACGTTGATGCCGAGGTTGAAGCTCTCTTTCAGGTCGGGCCGGTTGCCCGGATAGACCGTCTGATGCATCGGCACGTAGCCGCGATTGTGCCGATCGATCTTGATCTGCATGCGCGTCTCGAGCGGGAGCGCGAAGAAGCGCTCCGCCGCGGCGAATGCTGCCGTAATCACATCGGCCGGAACGCCGTGGTCGACGAGTTCGAATGCGCCCCACTCGGCGAGCACGCGTTTGAGGTCGCGCCCGACGCGCGCGTCTGCGTCGGCCTCGCCGCGCGTGATCGGGGCCATGCTGACGACGGGAAGTGCTTCGCTCATTTGCATCATCAATTCCGTATCCAAGGGTGACCGTCATTCTGTATCGTCGCGGCGCGCTTGCCAACAGAGAACGCCTCATGGATCACGCATGAAGCTCGCGGTGCCAGACCTCATTTCGAATTCCTATTTCCCGGCGATAGGCGCCGTCGAGCTTGGCTTCTTTGCGCGCGAAGGGCTCGATGTTTCGCTCGAACTTGTCGTTCCAGTCGAGGACGCCATGGCGGCGATGCGTGACGGCACGTTGGAGTTCATCGGGTGCTCCGCTCATCTCCTGGTCGGCGGCTTTCCGGAATGGCGCGGCGCCAAGCTCCTCTGCGCGCAGGCCCAGGGCATGTACTGGTTCCTGGTGATGCGCTCCGATCTCGCGCCCCGGCGCGGCGATCTCAGCATCGTGAAGGGACGGACGATCGGAGCCGCGCATTGGGTTGGCATGGGGCTGCGTCGCCTGCTGATTGACGCTGGAATCGACCCGGTGCGCGATGCCGTCGACATTGCGCCGATTCCTGGCGCTCACGGCAAAGGGATGAACTTCGGCGTCCTCGCGGCGCATGCGCTGGAGGAGGGCAGGGTCGACGGCTTCTGGGCGAACGGCATGGGCGCCGAGATCGCCGTGCGGCGCGGCGTCGGCACCGTGGTGATCGATGCGCGGCGCGGGGACGGGCCGCCGGGCGCGTTCAATTACACCATGGCCGCAGTCGCCGCGACGGACGCCCTGATCGAGCGCAAACCCGAGGTTGCCGCCGCGGCCGTTCGCGCCATCGTGCGCACGCAGGCCGCGCTGCGGCGCGAGCCCGCGCTTGCGGCGAATGTCGGGCGCAAGCTCTTTCCGCCGAGCGAGGCGGAACTGATCGTCGAGCTCATCCGTCGCGATGGGCCGTACTACGACGCCACGATCAAGCCAGAATTCGTGCGTGACATGACGGCGTTCTCCCGGGCGGTCGGAATTCTGACAAGGAGCCCATCTTATGATGATGTCGTGGCGAGCCGATTCGCCGACCTTTGGATAGGCTGAGTGCGCAAGCGCCGATCAAAATTGATGGCAAAAACATGGCTAAGACCTTTCGTAAAATTGAGGAGACGCCGTTCGACGGTTTGCGTAAAAGATTGCGCTGCGTTTTTGAACTTGCCGTGCGCCCGCATTTGTCGACGCTCCGCGCGCGGCTGACTCGACATCCTTTTTTGTCTGCGTAACAGTCATTCGGTATTCGCGAGGAAAACCCAATGAATGCATTTATCCGCACTGCCGTCGCGGCAGTCTGCGTGGCTTTGCTATCGATCGCCTCGGTCGCCGCGCAGCAAAAGACATTTCAGAACGAGCAGCTCGATTCGGCATCGGCTCAGCTCGAGCAGGAACTCAGGACCACATCCAACACCTCGCGACCGGTCGCGACGCTGCGGAAGGATGCCGATGCGGCCGTCGCCAAACGCGATTGGACCGCAGCGGCCCGCACCTACGGCCAGATCGTGGTCGCCGCGCCGAGAGATTCCCAGAGCTGGTTGAGGCTTGCCCTGGTCACGCTCAAGATCGCGCCTTCCGATGCCTGGGTGAACTCCGCGCTTGCGCCGCTTCTGGGCGATATCAAAGACGACCGGGAGCGCGGCCGCGCGGTCGGTCGCGCGACAGCCGCGGCCTATCTCGCGTATCAGCGCGGCGACAACGCCAACGATGAATCGAACGGCCTGATCCTGGTGGGGCTCGCGATGGCCGCCCGGGCGAACTGGGACGTCGCGCTCCCCGCCCTTGGCGCGGGGCTCGACCTGCGCAAGATCGAGGTGGTCGATGCGCGCTACCAGCAATTGCTCGCGCAATATGGTTTCCGCGTCGTGCGTTACCAGGTGCTTCCCGACGCCGCGTCGCCGTCGGTCTGCTTCATGTTTTCCGAAAGCCTGCCGACCCGGCACATCGACTTCGGCCGCTATGTCTCGCTCGCGGGCCAGACCAAGCCGACCGTCTCTGTTGACGGCAATCAGCTTTGCGTCCAGGGCCTCAAGAACGGCGAACGCTACAGCGTGACTTTGCGCAAGGGCTTGCCCTCGTCGGCAGTCCAGAAGCTCGGCCAATTCGCGAACCTGTCGCGGGATATTCCGTTCAACGTCTACATGTCGGATCGCCAGCCGGCGGTGCGCTTTGGCAGCCGCGCCTATGTGCTGCCGCGCACCGGGCAGCAGGGCATCCCGGTGATCAGCGTCAACACCGACAAGATCCTGATCCACGTCTATCGCATTGGTGACCGCAATCTCATCGACACCGTGGTCAACGGCAACTTCAACACGAACATGGCGGGCTATGAGACACGGCAAATTCGGGAGGAAAGCGGCGTCCTGGTGTGGTCGGGCTCGCTTGCGGCCGAGCAGAAGCTCAACACCGAGGTGACGACGGCTTTCCCGGTCGATCAGGCGGTACCGAAGCTCGCACCCGGCGTCTACGCCATGACGGCGCGGCCGGCCAACAAGGTCGGCGACGACAGCGACACGCTCGCCACCCAGTGGTTTGTCGTTTCCGACTTCGGCATCACCGCCTATTCGGGCGGCGACGGCATCACGGCGTTCGTGAATTCGCTGGCGACGACGGCGCCGAAGAGCGGTACCGAGGTTCGGTTGATGTCGCGCAACAACGAGTTGCTCGCGGCGAAGACCACCGATGCCAATGGCGTCGCCTATTTCGAGCCAGGCCTCGCGCGCGGCGAGGGCGGGTTGGCGCCTGCCCTGCTGATCGCGTCGAATTCGACCGGCGACTACGCCTTTCTCAGTCTGAAAGGCCCCGCCTTCGATCTCTCCGATCGCGGCGTTACCGGGCGCGAAGCGCCCGCCGGGCTTGATGCCTTCGTCTTTACCGAGCGCGGCGTCTATCGTACCGGCGAGACCGTGAATGTGACGGCATTGGTGCGTGATGCTCTCGGCGTCGCGGCGCCCGGCGTCCCGGTGACGCTGTCGATCACTCGCCCAGACAACGTTGAATTCCAGCGCCAGGTCATCCAGGATCAGGGTGTCGGCGGGCGTAGCTGGAGCGTCCCGGTTCCGGCCGCCGCGCCGACCGGCACGTGGCGTGTGCGGGCCTATGTGGACCCGAAGCGGCCGCCGATCGGCCAGACGAGCTTCCTGGTCGAAGATTACGTGCCCGATCGGCTCGAGTTCAATCTGTCGTCGCCAAGCCAGCGGCTGACGATCAAGCAACCCGCGCAGATCGATGTCGACGGCCGCTTCCTCTATGGCGCGCCGGCGTCCAATCTCGATCTCGATGGTGACGTCAAGATCGTCGCCATGAAGGGCCTGCCGGCTTATCCGGGATATTCCTTCGGTCTTGTCGAGGACGAGCCGCCCGCCAACAAGGAGGGCAAGCCGCTCGAGAACCTGCCGTCGACTGATGCGCAGGGCAAAGCCAAGCTGTCGGTGGCTGTCGACGACGTGCCCGATTCGACCGGGCTCCTGCAGGCCGACATCGACATTCGCATGTCCGAGCCGGGCGGCCGCGCCGTCCAGCGCACGATCTCATTGCCGATCGTCCCGTCCGGTCCGCTCGTCGGCATCAAGCCGCTGTTCAACGGCAAGTCGTTGAACGATGGCGCCACGGCGACTTTCGACGTGATCATGGTCAATCCCGACGGCACGACCGCGGCGGCGCGCGGGCTGCGCTATCAGCTGCTGCGGGTCGAGAACCACTACCAGATGTACAAGGACACGAACGGCATCTGGCAGTTCGAGGCCGTCAAATCGACGCGGCAGGTCAACAACGGTCAGTTCGATGTGGCTGCCGGCACGCCGGGACGGATTTCGTTGCCGCTCGCGATCGGCCGATACCGGCTCGAGGTCTATACCGACAATCCCGACGGGCCGACGTCGTCGGTTGCGTTCGATGCCGGTTGGTATACCGACGCCGCAGCCGACACGCCGGACGATCTCGAAATCGCCCTCGACAAGCCCGAATACCGCGCCGGCGATACCATGAACGTGGCGGTCACGGCGCTCACCGCAGGCAAAGTCACGGTCGCGGTCATCGGCGACAAGCTCCTGACCACCACGGTCACGGACGTTCAGCCGGGCATCGCCCGCGTTCCGGTCACGGTCGGCAACAACTGGGGGAGCGGCGCTTACGTGGTCGCGACCTTCCGCCGTCCGCTCGATGTGCAGGCCGGCCGCATGCCGGGCCGAAGCCTCGGCGTGCAGTGGTTCTCGATCGATCGCGCCGCGCACACGCTCGCGGTCGAGTTGAAGCTGCCCGACCTCACCCGGCCGCGCGGCACGCTGCACGTACCGGTGAAGATCAGTGGCATCGCGCCGGGCGAAGAGGCCCGTGTCGTGGTGTCCGCGGTCGACGTCGGCATTCTCAATCTCACCAACTACAAGCCGCCGGCCCCCGACGACTATTATCTCGGTCAGCGCCGGCTCGCGATGGAGATCCGCGATCTCTATGGCCAACTGATCGACGGCATGCAGGGCACGCGCGGTCCGATCAAGACCGGCGGCGACACCGGCGAAGCGGGGCTGATGGGCTCGCCGCCGACCCAACCGCCACTCGCGCTCTACTCGGGTATCGTCACCGTCGATGCCAACGGGGCCGCCGAGATCGCCTTCGATATCCCCGACTTCGCCGGCACCGCCCGCGTCATGGCGGTGGCGTGGAGCAAGGACAAGGTCGGACGCGCGAACGGCGACGTCACCGTACGCGACCCGGTCGTGGTGACGGCGACATTGCCGCGCTTCCTGCTGAGCGGAGACAAGAGCACGCTGCGCCTCGACCTCGACAACGTCGAAGGGCAGGCCGGCGACTATCGCATCGCCATCACCGGCGACCCGATTTTCAAGATCGACGGCGCCAACTCAAGCCTGACGCTCGCGGCGCAACAGCGCAACGGCGTCGGCGTGTCGCTTTCGGCGTCGGGCGCCGGCACGGGCAACATCGTCGCGCGCATCACCGGTCCGGGCGGCATCGATCTCACCAAGTCCTACGCGCTCGCCGTCAGGCCGGCGAGCCAGATCCTGGCCCGGCGCACTGTCCGGCAGATCGCAATGGGCGAAAGTCTGACGCTCAGCAACGATCTGTTCGCGGATTTCGTGCCCGGGACGGGAAAGGTCGCGGTGTCCATCGGACCCTCGACCGCGCTCGATTCGGCGACGTTGCTCGAAGCGCTCGAACGCTATCCGTTCGCCTGCTCGGAGCAGCTGACGAGCCGCGTGCTGCCGCTGCTCTACGTGAGCGAGCTGCTGCTCAATCCGCAGCCCGGGTCCGACGCGACCATCAATCAGACGATCACTCGCTTGCTCACCCGGGAGACCGCCGAAGGCGCATTCCTGCTGTGGCCGCCGGTGATCGCCGACACTGAGGACGACGATAGCACCGACACGGTAGATCGCGACGATATCTGGCTTGACGCCTACGTCACCGACTTCCTGACCCGTGCGCGGGAGCGCCACTACAGCGTCCCCGACATCGCGTTCAAGCTCGCCGTCGACCATCTGCGCAACTACCTCAGCATCAAGGGCGATGTGGAAAACATCGACCTCAGGAAGGACGGTGCCAACCTCGCCTATGTCTATTATGTGCTGGCGAGGAACAAGGCGGCGCCGCTGTTCGACCTGCGCTACATCTACGATCAGGGCAAACTCGCCAGTATTCCGACCGCCATCGCGCGGGCGCAGATCGCGGCGGCGTTTGCAATGCTCGGCGATGGGGTGCACGCCGGCGGCTCGTTCAACTCGGTCAACGGCATGCTCACGGGTAAGCCCAATCTCGAGGCAACCCGGAGCGACTATGGGTCGGATTTGCGCGATGCCGCTGCGGTGATCGCGCTCGCCTCCGAGAGCGGGGCGCTCGCCAAAGTGCCCAATGCCCTCGAACGTATCGCGGCGGCGCGCGGCTTGAGCCCCGAGCCGTCCACCAACGAGGAGGCATGGATGCTGCTCGCGGCACGCGGGCTCGCGGACCAGGCCGCCGGCATTTCGCTCAATGTGGCCGGTACCCCGCGGATGGGTCCGTTGTATCGGACTTATAGCCCCGCCGATCTCGGCAACGGTGTCACGCTCGGGAATACGACCGATCGACCGCTGCAGGCGGTCGTGACGGTCAGCGGTGCGCCGATCGTTGCGGAACCTGCGGTCGAGACCCAGGGCTTCAAGATCGAGCGGTTGTTCTATTCGGCGGAGGGCAAGGTCGCGGATCCGTCAAAGGCCAAGCAGAACCAGCGCTTCGTCGTCGTGCTCAAGGTGACCGAGACCAAGCCGCAGTTCGGTCACGTCATGATCACCGACTTCCTCCCGGCTGGGTTGGAGATCGACAATCCCGATCTCGTCTCGTACGGGAAGAACAAGGCGCTGCCTTGGATCGATCACGGCGTCGCCACCACGAGTACCGAGTTCCGCGATGACCGCTTCACGGCGGCGATCGACCGGAAATCCGGGGACGATCCGATTTTCATGGTCGCCTACACGGCGCGTGCGGTGTCGCCCGGGCATTACGTCGTGCCGCAAGCGCGCGTCGATGACATGTATCGGCCCGATCGGTTCGGCCGCACCAAGACGGGGGTTCTCGACGTCCAGGCCACGCGATGAGCAATTCGCCGCGCGGTCCGGGTAACGACGCTGCAGCACCCTTGCAGCCGTCGTATCGGGGCGGCGCTCTTCTCCCTCTCCCCGCTTGCGGGGAGAGGGTCGGGGTGAGGGGGCTTCTCCGCAAGCTCAGAACTCGCGGCGAGGCCCCCTCACCCTCCCTCGCTGCGCTCGGTCGACCCCGGATCAAGTCCGGGGCAGGCTCTCTCGCCGCAAGCGGGGAGAGGTGAAAGCGCCACGAAGACGGCGACAACGAAGCCAAGATGGCGGCGACGCTTCGGCGTTGCCGCGGCCGCAGCAACGTTGCTCATTGCGGCACCGGTCGGCTGGATCGTCGCGCTGGGGGCGCCCCCGCTCGGCAAAGACCTCGACGTTTCGGTGCAGGTCGTCGATCGCGACGGGCGGCTGCTGCGCGCCTATACGACTCCCGACGGCCGCTGGCGCCTGCCGGCGAGCGTTGAGAGCGTCGACAAGCGCTATGTGGCGGCGCTGCTTGCGTACGAGGACAAGCGCTTCGAGCAGCACCATGGCGTCGATCCATTAGCGCTGGTGCGGGCCGCAACTCAGCTCGTGCACCGCGGCCATATCGTCTCCGGCGGGTCGACGCTCACGATGCAGATAGCCCGACTCGTAGAGCCGCGCCATCGGCGCAGCCTTCCGGTGAAACTCCGCGAGATCGTGCGTGCGCTCGAGATCGAATCGCAGCTCACCAAGCAGCAGATTCTGGCGCTTTACCTCGAGCTTGCGCCCTATGGCGGCAATATCGAAGGCATCCGTGCGGCTTCGTTCGCCTACTTCGGTCATGAGCCTGGTCGTCTGACCCTCGGCGAGATCGCGCTTCTCGTCGCCTTGCCGCAATCCCCCGAATTGCGCCGGCCGGACCGCTCGGTCGACACGGCGCGGCGCGCGCGCGACCGCGTGCTCGATCGCATCCGCTCGGCGGGCCTTGCAACCGATGTCGAGGTCGCGGAGGCGCGTCGCGAACCGGTACCGACGGGCCGCCTGCCGATGCCGATGCTGAGCCCGCACGCGGCGGACGAGGCCGTGGCGGCGGCGCCAGACCGCAAGCTGCATCACCTCACAATTGACGTGACGCTGCAGCGCAAGCTTGAGGAGTTGGTGCGCGACCGCAGCGAAACGCTGCGCCCCGATGTCTCGATCGGCGTGGTGGCAGTCGATGTCGCGACCGGCGAAGTTTTGGCGCGCGTGGCGTCGGTTGGTTATTTCGACGAGCGGCGCGCCGGCCAGGTCGATATCACTCAGGCCATCCGCTCGCCCGGCTCGACTCTCAAGCCCTTTATCTATGGCATGGGTTTCGAGGACGGCATCATCCATCCGGAAACGCTGGTTGAGGATCGTCCGATCCGGTACGGCAGCTACGCGCCGAAGAATTTCGATCAGAAATTTCAGGGCACCGTATCGATCCGCCACGCGCTGCAGCTCTCGCTCAACGTGCCGGCCGTCGCGGTGCTCGATGCCGTCGGGCCGGGCCGGCTCGCGGCCCGCATCCGCGAAGCCGGCGCGACCCTCGTCCTGCCGACAGGCGATGCTCCCGGTCTCGCCATGGGGCTTGGCGGCGTCGGCATCAGCCTCATGGACCTGACCAAGCTTTATGCCGATATCGCTCGCCTCGGCGTCGCGCGTCCGCTTGTCGAGCGCCGCGACAACGTAGCGACCACCGGAAGCGCGCAACTGCTCGATCCGGTCGCGGCGTGGTACGTCGGCAACGTCCTCATCGGAACGCCACCGCCCGAGAACGCGGTCGCCCATCGCATCGCGTTCAAGACCGGCACCAGCTACGGCTATCGTGACGCCTGGTCGATCGGCTTCGACGGCAAGCGCGCGGTCGGTGTCTGGGTCGGCCGTCCCGACGGCGCGCCGGTTCCGGGCCTCGTCGGGCGCACCGCCGCGGCGCCGATCCTGTTCGAGGCTTTCGCCCGCATGGACCGTCCCGTCGCGCCGCTGCCGCCGGCACCCCAAGGCGCGCTCGTGGCGACGACAGCGAAATTGCCGCCGCCGTTGCAGCGCCTGCGCAGCGGGATTTTGGCGAGCGACAGTACGATGCAACCGCCCCGCATCATGTTTCCCCCGGACGGCGCCCGCCTCGACATGACGGGCACCGGCGCCTCGCCATTCGGCGAGGTCGCGCTCAAGATCGCAGGCGGAACGGGGCCGCTGACGGTCCTCGTCAACGGGATGCCGGTCGCAGGTCGCACCGTGCGGCGTGCGCTGTTCTGGGAGCCGGATGGACCCGGGTTCGCGCGGCTGACAGTGATGGACGCTCGCGGCGCTACTGACAGCGTCGTCGTCTGGGTGCAGCCCAGCAGCGGATCACAATAGTTGACTGCCTGTAGCCCGCATGAGCGAAGCGATATGCGGGGAGGGGACGCCGCGAAAAGCAGCCGCCCCGGATATCGCTCCGCTCATCCGGGCTACGGCGCTACTCATCCGGGCTACGGCGCGGAATAACGCCTGAAGCCGTAAGGCGCGAACGCCTTGAAGGCAGCGTCGGTGCGCAGGAAGTCGAGCCAGATCCGTGCTGTTTCGGGGTGTGGCGCGTCCTTCACCATGGCGGCGCTGTAGTTCGCGAGTGTGTTGACCTCGGCTGGAATGTCGACGTGCCCGATCGGGTTTCCGACCTCCTCCTGAAAGATCGCCTCCGATTTCCAGGTGACGCCGGCTTCAGCCAAATGTTGCATCAGGAACAGCGGCGTCTGACGATGGTGGATGCGCGTCAGCACGGCTTCGCCGTTACGCACCTTGGTGCCGTACACCGCTTCGGCGAGCGCCTCCCCCCCGACCTTCACCAGTGATGCACGGATTTGCCGGGCGACGCCCTCGAACGCGGGATTGGGCATCGCCAACGCGAGTCCCGGCCGCGCGAGATCAGGAAGGCTCGCGATGTGCGCCGGATTGCCTGCCGGCACCATGATCGCGATGTCGTTGGTGGCGAAGGTGACGACCGGCGCGATGAGCTTGCCTTGCCGCACCAGCTCATTGGTGGCCCCGACCTCCACCTGATAGACGTCGGGCTTTGCCGTCCAGGTCATGTTGCCGGACGTCACCGTGCCGCCGGCCTCGAGTTGCTGCGCCAGCACGCCCGGCGGCAGCGTCTCATAGAAGATGCGGCCCCGATATTGCGGATAGGCCTCGCCGAACGCGCGCACGAGGCCCGCCATCGCAAAGAAGTAATTGCCCGAGGCGTAGACCACGAGCTCGGGGCGATCGAGGCTGCCGTGGAAATCGGCAAGCACGTCGACGGGCGGCACGGTGAAGTCGACGCCGCGGTTCGTCGCGTCGTTGTTGCGCCCCCGCTGCCATGGCGGATAAGTCCGCTCCGTGGCTTCGAGACGTTCCTTCGGAGTCGTCTGTGCGGAGGCCGTGACTGTTCCCACCGCCATGCCGACGGCAAGAGCACCGGCGAGGGTCGATGCCGTCAGCAATGGGCGCACACCGCGCAGGTGTCTGGTGCTAATCATCGCGAGTAGGCGAAGCCGGCCTGCTGGAGCTTCACCAATGTCGCGACAACGCCCGGAGTGAGGACGACGTCGGGAATGAGGTGATTGGTGAGGTCAGCCGCGAGCGCCTCGGTGGTCAGATGATCGGGGTTCTGGTCCGCGGCCGTCAATCTCTCCGCCAATTCCCAGATCGCGTTGTGGCAGGCGAGGAACACGACGCCGCGGCGTTGCAGCACCACGATGCTGTTGTTCTTCGAGGAGAACGCGCCTTCGGCCGACTGGTAATCGGCGGGATCGTGCGCGGCCGCCGCCGGCGTCGTGATGAAGCGATTGTTGGTGATGTTGTTACCCGCCATCTTCGCAAGCTGATATTTGTCCCACGTCGCTTGGTCATAGAGCGCAAGATGGGCCGATCCGTGAGTTGCGGAGACGCACAGGAAATTCGGCTCCTTGAACGACCAGATCTGCGAGTTCACGGAATTGCGCATGCCGTTGAGCCACGGACCGGGGATATCGGTGTTGTCCCAGGCCTGCTTCGGGCCGCCCTTGTAGCCAAGCAGCGCGCCAAGGGGCGCCGCGTCCCATTGATCCGGATCATCGGCAATCATCGGCACGGTCTTGTAGTCGCGCCGTCGCGGCATGCTCGCAAGCGAATGCGAAAATTCGCGTAGGTTCTTGGCGATGGCAGGCTCGAGCGAGGCGCCTGCCGCGGCCTGCGCAGCACCACTCGCGAGCCCCGATACCATCAGGCCGGTGCTCAAACCGATGAGGGCGGTACGACGATCGGCATCAAATTCCATCGTTACTCTCCTTGCAGATACGCTTGCGGAACTTCGTTCGAGCGGACACGTCCACCTGACCAAAAACCACATTGTGAGGGGTGTCGTTCATTCCGGCTGCGCGCGAACGCATTGCGCCGTGCGACGTTGCGGACTCTGTTTGGCGGAAGTAACGGAACGGCGCAGCCCCCCAAGCCGTCTTTGGCTCGTTGGTAGACATGGCCGTTGTCAAAAGTGCGGCGGCGCACCGGGAGCATTATGGCGCGGTGGGTCCGAACACCCAGCATACCGCACCGAAGAACATCATCCAGACGAAAATCCGCGGCCGTAATCTTCAACTCCTGTCGCGTTACAGCACCCGGCGTCCGGGCTTTGTTCAAGCCCCTGTCTTGTGCACCGTTACGCGATGTAGAGCGTCCCAAGGTAGGCGGTCAGACGGCCGGCCACGTTGACCACGGTCCACAACACCACGGTTGCCGCTACGAAGACGACGGCGCGCGAGGAAACCGTCCCCGCTGCCTGCCACGCATCGGCCTCGCGCCTTACGGTTCTCTGGAAAAATGCGGTCACTATGATGCCGATGATGACAGACGTGATCTTGATATCGAACACCCATTCGCCGAGGTATTTGTCCGGCTTCGTGGTCCACAGCGTAAAGCCGCTCAGCACCTGAAACACAATGGCGGTCCAGATGACTGGAAATAGCCAGTTCAGCGACTTGTAGGGAATCGAGCGGAACACGCCCAACAGCCGCAGGCCGATGATGAATGTGAGGCCCACGACGGTCGCCGTTCCGAACGCGTGGATCGTGAGTGCGATCGGCCAGCCCCAGGACTCCCTCACCCAGTCCGCATAACCCGAGTTCCCTATCGTTTCGAGCACGTTCGGTCTCCTTAATTCCAATTCCGCCGAAAGGCCTGCGCTCTCACTTCCGATCGACAGCTTTGTTGAGGAAGTATGTCGCCGTGCAGACACTGCCCAGCACGACGATAAGGAGAGCAACCGTCACGCCCAGCAATTGCCAGATGAAAATCGGTTCCATGACTGTTCCTCCAGATCACACGTAAGGCAGCAGGCGGCCGCCCATGATCACGCCGATCCAAGAAAGCAGGACCAGCGCGGCGACCCATTTCGCACTTATCGGTGCATCTTCTCCCGCCTTCGTATTCCAAACGCCGTTCGCCAGGGAGAAATACAGGATGGCAATGCCGCCTATCGCTATGAACGCTATTTTCGGCGCGAACGTCGTTTCATTCAAATAGCGGAACGAGTCGGCGAGCAGCATCAGCATGCCGCTGAACACGTTCATGACCACCCCGAAGGCGCCGAGCGGCAGGATGCGATGCACGGCGGAGAACGGCACCGATTTCCAGAAGCCAAGCACCCGCAAGGTAATGACCAACACGGTGCCGAAGATCAGCGAGAAGCCGAAGAAATGGATGGTTTGCCACGGCACGAACCAGATGACGTTGTTGATCAACAGTTCGATCGCAGGCGTCCAGCCGGCATTGGGATCGGTCGGCTGAATGTCGGTGGCGACGCGGATTTCGGGGTGATTGATCTGTCCGCCGCGGTGTCCGGTCTCTGCCATGATTGCCAGTGTGACGACTGCGAACACGAGCACCAGGAACAGGGAAAGGCTCGAAAAGCGTCCGAGATGGCGAAAGCGCCACAGCTCGATCCAGGCGGCGGCGCCGGTAAAGCCAAGTCCGAACAACGTCAGCAAGGCCATGTCGCGGTGGGCATTGATCATGGCCTTCGAAATCCCCTCGATCGGAGGGTCGGTCAGAGCCCACATCGATGCGGCGCCGGTCACATAGGTCGGCACGCCCAAGACCGCGCAGATCACGAAGATGACAAGGGCGCCGCGCTTGAGGACCTCATTGTTCATCGCAAGCCCGATGAGGAAGACCGTCAGCCCAACGACAAATCCCACGGTCGGGAAGTGATTGAGGATGATGTGGACATGCGACCACCACTCCGGGGTCGTCCCCGGTGCCATATAGCCGCCAACCTTTGGCGGCAGTCGCAGCTCGTTATGGCTGATCTCCCAGCCGAGCTCGCCGGAGATCATCATCAGGCCGAGCGTCACGACGGCGAGGCCGAGAACGAGGTGGAGCGTGTTCTGGGAAACCCCTTCCTTGCCGGCAAACCGCAACAGCGCCACCAAGGCGACAAGCCCGGTCAGCACCAGGACGGCGAGCGCCACCACGCCCCAGCTGTAGTGGCTATCCATCAGGTCGCGCGAGACGCGCGACGCGTTAGGCGACAGCGCCGCCGTCGAATAGTCGCCGCTGAGATAAGTCGGGACCGCCAATACGGCTAAGACTACGAACAGGAAGAGGCTGGTCCGCTTGGCGGTCTCGTTGTTGGTGACGATACCGGCAACGTAAATTCCAAGGATGAATATAAGACCGACTGAAGGAAAGACGCTCACGAGCAAATGAAAATGCGCTGCCGACTGCGGAATCAGATGCACGTAAGCCTCCCCTTATCCCTCGTGTTGTCTCACGGGTATTTCGTTGAAAGCGAATATCCGCTGAACCTCAGTCACGTCAATGAGCCGTTCGCAGTACACCGCTTCGCGACCGAGCGGCGGAAGAGCCGGTCGCTCTTGTGCGATGCACGCCCTGGTCACGCTATTTCGCATCTGCGCGCAGCTCGGACCTCAGGACTGGCGTCCCGACCCCGCGCGGCGGGGCGTCATTGACCCAGGACGATAAAGAGGATGATGCAGTGCGGCGGCGGAATGTCGAGCGAAGCCTCGACCGGCCCACATCCATTTCATCAGCCGCCTCCCTCTCCCCGCATCCCCTGTTGTTGTTATGAGCTGGGATGCGCGGTTCACCAATCGTCGCCCACAAAAACGCTTACCACCTTTGCGCGCTCGCTGCCAATAGTGGGACGTGCACCATCTGCATGCCGCGCGACTGCGCAGAAGTCGGCGCGCGCATACCTCAGGGGACTATCCCATGAACGATCGTGGCGGCGAGATCGTCGGCCACCACCGCCTCGCCGGGGCGGGGAGCCGGCGCGATGGTCAGCCCAGGCTTATGACGCCCGGCGACTCGAGCTTTCCGGCATCCGCGGCCGCCGGGCGGTCCTCGCCCCGCGCGATCCGCGAGGCGTGCAATAAAGCTCGTAGAGCAGCGAGATGATCCTGACGACGTCCTGGTTTGCCAGCGAGTAGTAAATCGTCTGCGACTGGCGTCGCGTCGATACGAGCAAATCTTGGCGCAGCCGCGCGAGATGCTGCGACAGCGCCGATTGGCTGAGCCCGATACGATCCTGCAGATCGGACACGGAAAGCTCGCCCTGTTGAAGTTCGCACAGGATCA
Organism: uncultured Alphaproteobacteria bacterium; assembly: GCA_963787675.1. Taxonomy (GTDB): domain Bacteria; phylum Pseudomonadota; class Alphaproteobacteria; order Rhizobiales; family Xanthobacteraceae; genus JAJPKK01. The sequence continues at coordinate 1,507,942 of CAWBDV010000007.1, forward strand.
GCAGGCGGTAGCGGTTTCCCAGTGCCTTGAGGAACCGCTCGGCAGCGCCAGCCTTCTTTTTGAGCTCAGCTACATTCATGAGCACTAAATTAGTGTTCAGGCATGAACGGGTCAAGAATCCTCCGCCGGCGTCGATCTGGCCGACCGACGCTCAGCGATGATCGCGAGCGATGAGGTCTCGGAATCCTGGCGCGAACAAAGTCGCGCGTCACGAGGCCGCGCGGCTGCGAAGGCGTTCGATGCCGAGTGTCTTCATCACGACCCGCTCATAGCCGGGTTCGCTCGACCCGGTTCGAATCTTGCGCAGGAAATACTTTTCGAACGCCACCTTGGCGAGGTGCACCCAGTAGCCCTAACTCGACCAATTCACGTTGCGGGGCGGGATTTGCGGCAGCGCCACAAACGCGATGCCGCTGTCACCGAAATCGGCAAGACACACGGCATTCCATGTCGGCTCGTGCGAAGGCTCCTTGCCCGCGGCGAGTTCGGCGATATTGCGGGCGGTCGCCGCGACCATGGATTCGATCATATACCCGGTCTTCGGAACGCCGACAGGAACTGGCGTTTGTTCGTAGGCTGCGATGGCGGTGCAGACTCCGACAGCAAAAACATTGCGGTATTTGGGGTTGCGCTGGTGCTTGTCGATCACGACGAACCCGCGCGGGTTGGTAAGACCTTCGATCCATCCGCCGGCATGATTACGCAAGCAATCAACTCCGCGAAATGCGGGAATGAACATGGAGAATTTCGACGGCAGCTTGTGGGTCTTTTTCGCCGTGCCGCTTTCGTCGACCTCCGTGACCTCCACCGCGTCAGCGGTGACGCGATCCACTTTGCCGTTCGTGATCCATCGGATGTCGCGATCGCGCATCAGGGATTCCAGCATGCCCTTGGTATCGCCGACACCACCCAAACCGAGATGGCCGATATAAGGTTCGGACGTGACGAACGTCATCGGAACCCGGTCGCGAATATGACGGCGGCGCAGATCGGTCACGGCCGTCAGCGCGAATTCATAAGCCGGCCCGAAACAGGACGCTCCCTGCACCGCGCCGACCACCATCGGCCCCGGCTCCCTGCAAAACTCCTCCCACCGATCGGCGGCACGGGCGGCATGGTCAACCTGGCAGATCGAGCGGGTGTTTGCGTCGGGCCCAAGTCCCTCGATCTCGTCATAAGCGAGTTTGGGGCCGGTCGCGATCACAAGGTAGTCGTACGGCAGCTGCGATCCGTCATTGAGTTCGACGGTGTTCGCCTCAGGCCTGACGCGCTTGACGCCGGAGGCTGAAAAGCCAATTCCCAGGCGGCCGAAGATCGGGGGCAGATAGACTTTGACGTCATCCGGACGACGCCACTTCACGGCAACCCACGGGTTCGACGGGACGAACTGGAACCACTGCGAATCGTGGACGACGGTTATCTGCGCCGATTTGCCCAATAGCTCGCGTAATTCAAAGGCTGTTGGTATTCCGCCAATTCCGGCGCCGATGATGACGATCTTGGTCATGTTGTCCTCCCAGGAAACAATAGTTGCCGCTTTCGCCGGCCCTTTGATTTTTGTCATGCCGGCGCCGTTCGGTTCGGTGTTAGCGATCGCTCATGATCGCCACTCGGCCCGGAACGCGGATGCATTGGCGCGCTCAAAACGCTGGCCCCGGACGCATTCCCAATCGCTTGAGCACGACGGCCAGCGGGCAAACCCCCGAAAATGCCGCCTGCAGCAGGTTTGCGCCCACAAAGGCCGTCAACAGCAGCCACCACGGGCTCACCCAAAATCCGAGCGCAAGACTGACGAGAACGACGGATCCGGCAAACGCCATCACGGCGCGATCGATTGTCATAGTGCCATCCTCCAGGGTCGCACCGACACCGCGCGGCGTCATTATTTCAAGTGTTGCTAATTTAGTATTTGCTAATATATATGTCAAGCATGTATGAAGTCTGCGGAGATCGCCGATGCGCTTGAAGATGTTGGTGCCGGCTTTCGCGATCGCCTGCGCGGCAAGCGCCGCCGCCGGGGAGGGCGCCCGAGGCGAGTATGTCGCGAAGACGCGCCTTGTGGACGACCAGAAAGCGGTGATCGCGACCGTCGAGCCGATCCATCAGTTGGTGGCGCGCGCCCGCATTGGCGGGACTATCATCAGCCTGAAGGTTCGCGAGGGGGATCAGGTGTCCGGCGGCACCGAGATCGCAGCGGTCGGCGACCCGAAGCTGCCGATTCAGATCAAGGCGTTCAATTCGCGCATCCAGTCCCAGCAGGCCGTGCGCGACCAGGCCAAGGCCGATTTCGAGCGCGCCCAGGACCTGCAGCGCCGCGGGGCGGGCACGCAAGTGGCGCTCGAACTCGCCCGGACCGCATTCGATGTCGCGGAGCGTAACCTCTCGGCGATCGAGACCGATCGCGCCGTTGTCGTGCAGCAGCTCAGCGAGGGCGCGGTGCTAGCTCCGGGCGACGGCCGGGTGCTGACCGTCCCCGTGACGGAAGGCCGCGTGGTCCTCGCCGGCGAGACGATCGCGACACTCGCCGAGGCGAAATACATTCTCCGGCTGCAACTGCCGGAACGCCACGCGCAGGTGATGCGCGCCGGTGATGTCGTGATGATCGGCGCGCGCGGCCTTGGGCCGAGCAACGGAGAGGACCGCCAGCAGGGTCGGGTCCGCTTGGTATATCCGGAAATCCAGGGCGGCCGTGTCATTGCCGATGTCGAGGTCTCTGAGCTTGGCGACTACTTCGTCGGTGAGCGCACGCGGGTCTACGTCTCGACGGGTCAGCGGTCGGCCATCATGGTCCGCGCTTCCTACGTCTACCGCCGCGCCGGCGTGAACTATGTCAGGCTCAAGGGGGGCGCTGAGGTCGCGGTGCAGCCCGGCGAGATCGCCGCCGGCGAAGTCGAAATTCTGTCGGGGCTCAAGGATGGCGATGTGCTGGTGTCGCCATGAAGCTCGGCCTCTCAGGCGTGCTGACCCGCGCCTTCATCAATTCGCCGCTGACGCCGCTGCTGCTGCTCGCCGCCCTTGCCATGGGTGCGATCGCGCTCGTTGCGCTGCCGCGCGAGGAAGAGCCGCAGATCAGCGTGCCGATGGTCGACATCATCGTGACGGCCAACGGCTATCGGGCCGACGAGGCGGTCGAGCTAATCACGCGGCCGCTCGAGGACATCGTCAAGGCGATCAACGGCGTCGAGCACGTTTATTCGCAGACACAGGATGACAAGGTCGTCGTCACGGCGCGATTTTTCGTCGGGACTGACGAGGACACCGCGGTCGTGCGGATTCACGAGAAGATTCGCGCAAACATCACCGGGCTGCCCAAAGGCATTCCGGAGCCGCTGATCGTCGGTCGCGGCATCAACGATGTTGCCATCGTCGTGCTCACCCTCTCGGCAAAGCCCGAACGTGCCGCCAACTGGACGGACAACGGGCTCTACCAGGTGGCGGAAGAGCTCCAGCACGAACTCGCCAAAGTCGAAAACATCGGCGGCACTTATCTCACCGGCGGCAGCCCGAACCAGATTCGCATCGAGCCCGACCCCGAGCGGCTGTCGGTCTTCGGCGTCACCCTCAATCAGATCATCGACAAGCTGACCAATGCCAATCGCTCGTTCCAGGTCGGCGCGATGCGGGATGGGGGCCACTCGCTGAGCGTGGTGGCAGGACAGACGTTGCAGGGCGTCCCCGATATCGGCCTCCTGCTGTTGACGACGCGCGATGGCCGACCCGTCTACCTCAAGGACGTGGCGAATGTCGTGGTCGGCGCGGCTGAGCCGGAGCACCGCGCCTTCATGCTGACGCGCGGCAACGACGGGGCGCTGGCGACGCGCCCGGTGGTGAGCCTCGCGCTGGCCAAACGCAAGGGTGCCAACGCCGTCACCGTGGCGGACGACATCATTGCGCGCCTCGACCTCATCAAGGGGCGGGTCATTCCTGCGGACGTCGACGTCACGGTGACGCGAAACTACGGCGAGACCGCCACAGAAAAAGCGAACGAGCTGTTGTTCCATCTCGCCCTCGCGACGATCTCGATCGTGCTGCTGATCACCATCGCGATCGGATGGCGGGAGGGCATCGTGGTGCTGGTGATCATCCCGACCACGATCCTGCTCACGCTCTTCGCGGCCTGGCTGATGGGCTACACCATCAACCGCGTCAGCCTGTTTGCCCTGATATTTTCAATCGGCATCCTGGTCGACGATGCCATCGTGGTCGTCGAAAACATCGTTCGCCATTGGTACCGCCGCGGAGAGCGCAGTCTCGTCGAAACCGCGATTGAGGCGGTCGCCGAGGTCGGCAACCCCACCATCGTCGCGACACTGACCATCATTGCCGCCCTGCTGCCCATGATGTTCGTGAGCGGGCTGATGGGGCCCTACATGAGCCCCATCCCGGCAAACGCCTCCATGGCGATGCTGTTCTCGTTCTTCGTCGCGGTGACGATCACGCCGTGGCTGCTGCTGCGCATCGCCCGCCGCCGCTTCGAGACTGCAGGCGCCGACGCTGCCCACCACAATGAAATCGATGCCATGGGGCGATTCTATCTGCGGGTGGCGCGGCCGCTGCTCGTGGGGCGGCGGCGCTCCAAAGTCTTCCTCGCCGTCGTCGGCGTTGCGACGGTCGCCGCCTGCGCGCTGTTCGTCACCAAGACCGTGCGGGTGAAGTTGCTGCCGTTCGACAACAAATCGGAAATTCAGGTGGTCTTCGACCTGCCCCAGGGCGCCGCGCTCGAAGACACCGAACGCGTTCTGATGGCTGCCGCCGAGCGGCTGAAGGATCTGCCGGAGCTGACCTCGATCCAGGCCTATGCCGGCACCGCGGCGCCGTTCAACTTCAACGGGCTGGTGCGCCACTATTACCTGCGCGAGAGCCCCGAACTCGGCGACCTCGCGGTCAACCTCGCGCCGAAAGGGGAGCGCGGGCGCGCGAGCCACGCGATTGCGCTCGATATCCGCCGGCGGCTCGCCGGTCTGGCGATGCCGCCGCGCACCGCGCTCAAGGTGGTCGAGGTACCGCCGGGGCCGCCGGTGCTCGCGACGCTGCTGGCGGAGGTTTATGGACCGGACGGTCCGAGCCGTCGCGCGCTCGCGACCAAAATTCGCGAGGCGTTCGCGGCGAACGACTTTGTGGTCGATGTCGACGACAGCTTCCACGCGCCTTCCGAACGACTGCGCTTTTCCATCGATCAGGAGACGCTTGAATTCCACGGGGTCGAGGAGCAGGCCGTCTACGACACCATCGCGGCGCTGATCGGCGGCGTGAAGGTCGGCTATTCGCAGCGCGGCGGCGGGCTCAAGCCGATCGACATCACCGTGGCCCAGCCGAAGAGCGCGCTGGCGCTGACCGAGCGCATCCTTTCGACCCCGCTGCCGGCAGGGGGCACGGTGCGGCAGGGCCGCAATGTCGAACTTGGCGACGTGGTCAACGTGAAGCGCGAGCCCGCGTCGTTTCCGATCTTCCGCCACAACGGCCGTTTTGCGGAGATGGTGTCAGCCGAGGTTGCCGGCCGCTTTGAAGCTCCGATCTACGGCATGCTGGGCGTTAACGACGCGCTCGGCCGGATCGATTTCGGCGCAAGTGGCGCGCCGCAGATCAAATATCACGGCCAGCCGATCGATGACTCCCGGCCGACGCTGTTATGGGATGGCGAGTGGGAAGTCACCTACGTCACCTTCCGCGACATGGGTGCGGCCTTCATGGTCGCGATCCTCGCCATCTATCTGCTCGTCGTCGCTCAATTCGGTTCGTTCCGGCTGCCGCTCGTTATCCTGGTGCCAGTGCCGCTGACGTTGATCGGCATCGTGCTGGGCCATTGGCTGCTTGGCGCCGCCTTTACCGCGACCTCGATGATCGGCTTTATCGCCCTTGCCGGCATCATCGTGCGCAACTCGATCCTGCTGGTCGACTTCATCCGTCACCGCCGCGCGGCGGGAGCCGGGCTGCGCGCGGCTCTGCTTGACGCCGGCGCGACGCGCTTCAAGCCGATCTTTCTCACTGCCGCGGCGGCGATGATCGGCGCGGCCTTCATCCTCACCGACCCGATCTTTCAGGGGCTCGCCATCTCGCTGGTGTTCGGGCTCGCCTCATCGACGGCACTCACCGTGCTCGTCATCCCCGCAATCTACATCGTGCTGCGCGATGACGAGGCGTACATCGATCGAAGCCAACCGCAAGGAGTACCAGCATGACCACGACCAACTGGCCGGAATTGACCAAGACTTTGACCGCCGACCTGCGTGATTTGCGCGGCGGTCAGCCCGAGGTCATGAAGGCGTTTTCGGCCATCGCCCAAGCGGCGCTCGCTCCGAAAGCGCTCGACACCAAGACCAAGGAGTTGATCGCACTCGGCATCTCGGTTGCGCTGCGATGCGACGATTGCATCGGGTTCCACGCCAAGGCCGCGTCCGACCGCGGGGCGAGCCGCGAGGAAGTGCTGGAGACGCTTGCGATGGCGATTTATCTCGGCGCCGGTCCGTCGGTCATGTATGCGAGCCACGCGCTCGGCGCATTCACGCAATTTGACGAGGGGAAGAAATCGGCGGCGTGAGTGATAGTGCCGGCGAGCGCGCAAAGACTGGCGGTGAGCGGTTAGCGCTCACCGGCTCGGTGCAATAGCCGAACACGCCGGTTAGCAGCGGCACGACGCCGATCCAGCCAACCCAATTCCAGCCGGTGTTGGGAAACCCGATGGGGATCGCGAAGGCCAGCAGTGCCAGCCCGACAATGACTCTCACAACGCGATCAATCGTACCGACATTCAAAGTCACGGTTCGCTCCTTTGCCAATTCTTGCACAAGAAACAGAATCCGCTGGTTCCGGGCATTGAGATAGGTCGCCGGATCGACCGCACAATATGGCTTCTCAAGTTGAGTTGATTGCCGTCCGCCTGGCGGGTTATGCGGGGTCACTTCATCGCCGCCGTTGAAGCTCCGACAGCGCGGGCGTATAGCGTGCGCATGACCGATGAGGCCGCAACCGCGGACGCTGCCGACTGCCCGCGCTGCCAGAAGCCTGCGGCGCTCTGCGTCTGCGCCGACATAGCGCCGATCGACAACCGCGTATCGGTCCTCATTCTTCAGCATCCCCAGGAGCAGGATCGCGCGCTCGGCACGGCGCGCCTCGCCGCGCTTCATTTCCGTGATGCTGCGATGAAAGTCGGCCTGTCGTGGCCGAGTCTCTCCAAAATCCTTGGCCGCCCGGTGGACCCGCAACGCTGGGCGGTTCTCTATCTCGGCTCCGCCCGTGCCGCGGAGCTTGCGCCTGGCCATGAGGTTGTCGCGGTCGATCGTAAAGGCCAGCCTGAAGCCCATCAGGGCGCGATCTTGCGCGACATCGAAGGGGTGGTGCTGCTCGACGGCAACTGGAGCCAGGCCAAGGCGCTGTGGTGGCGCAATCCCTGGATGCTCAAGTGCCGGCGTATCGTGCTCGCACCGCAACGTCCGTCTCGCTACGGCGCGCTGCGCCGCGAGCCGCGTCGCGACAGTCTCTCGACCATCGAGGCGGCAGGCATGCTGGTCGCGCGGCTCGAAAGGCGACCGGAGATCGATGCGGCATTGCTCGCAACGTTCGATCAGCTCTTGGCGCGCTATCGCGCATTGCATCCGGACCGCGGGCGTCCCGCCCGCTCTTTCCGCAGCGGGCGCGACGCCCGCGGTCCGATGGGCGCCGGCTCCCGGCGGCCGAGGCGACGCGCCGGATGACGCAGTCCGTCGGCAAGTCGGTCGCGCGGATCGAGGACGCGCCGCTGTTACGTGGCGAGGCCCGGTTCGTCGACGACATCGTCTTGCCCAACATGCTGGTGGCGGCCTTTGTGCGCAGCCCGCACAGCCACGCCGCGATCCGGGGGATCGACACTGCGGCCGCGAGCGCCATGCCTGGCGTGCACGCCGTGATGACTCTTGCGGACCTGCGTCCGCTCGTCTCGAACGTGCGGCTGCCGCTGCAATTTCGCGCCGCAAACCTGCCGCCCGATGTGACCCCGTTCGTCCTTGCCGACCGCGAGGTCGTGTTCGTCGGGGAAGCACTTGCGGTCGTGCTCGCGACCTCCCGCCATCTCGCGGAGGATGCCGCTGCCGCCGTCAAAGTCGACTACGAAGTGCTGCCGGCAATCTCCGACTGCCGCGACGGGCTCGCCCCAAGTGCGCCGATCGCGCGGGCCGGCCGCAAGAGCAATGTGCTGGTCGAGTTCGGCCAGTCCTATGGCGATGCAACGGCGGCGTTCGCGCGGGCGCCGCACAAGGTCGCGGTCTCGCTCAAGCAGCATCGGGGCGGCGCCTTTTCGATCGAGGCGCGCGGTGCCGTTGCGACCTACGACGCGATCGAGCAGCGGCTCACGCTCTACACCTCGACCCAGCTCGCCCACGAGGTGCGCGCGTTCCTGATGACGATGCTCAGGCTTGACGAGAACCAGGTGCGCGTGGTGGCACCGGAGGTCGGCGGAGGCTTTGGCGCAAAATTCCTCATGTATCCCGAGGAGCTGGTCTGCGCCGCAGCCTCGCTAAAACTGCGCAGGCCGGTGAAATGGACCGAGGACCGGCGGGAGAATTTTCTCTCGACCATCCAGGAGCGCGACCAATATTGGGACGCCGAGGCGGCCTATGATGACGACGGCCGTCTGCTCGCCATCCGCGGGCGGCTGATCCACGATCAGGGCGCCTACACGCCGCAAGGCACGAACCTCGCCTATAACGCCTCGACGGCCGTGCCCGGGCCCTATCTCCTCCCCTCATACGAACTCAAGGTCATCGTGGCGGAAACCAACAAGGTCCCGACCATCCCGGTGCGCGGCGCGGGCTACCCCGAGGGCACCTTCGTGATGGAGCGCCTGCTCGACCGCATCGCCGACGAGCGCGGCCTCGACCGCGCCGAGGTGCGCCGGCGCAATCTGGTGCCGCCGGAGAAGATCCCACATGTCGGTGCGCTCAAGACACGGGCCGGCTCGCCGGTGACGCTCGACAGCGGCGATTTTCCCAAAATTCTCAATCTCGCGTGCGAGGCGATCGGCCGAGCATCGTTCGGCGAACACCAGCGCGCGGCGCGGGCGCACGGCCGCTACATCGGCACGGGCGTCGGCATCGGCGTAAAAGGGACCGGGCGCGGGCCATTTGAATCCGGCATCGTGCGGGTCGGCCGCTCGGGCCGCATCTCGGTCTACACCGGGGCGATGCCGATGGGGCAGGGGATCAGGACGGCGCTTGCGCAGATCTGCGCCGAGCAGTTCGGGGTGTCTGCAGATCGCGTGTCGGTCGTCGCCGGGGATACGGCGGTCATTCCGTACGGCCAGGGCGGATTCGCGAGCCGACAGACCATCACCGCGGGATCGGCCGTCCACCTGGCCGCAAAGGCGGTGCGGGAGAAGGCGCTCATGGTGGCATCGCATCTCCTCGAAGTGCCCGCCGAGGATCTCGAACTGCGCGATGAGCGCATCGAGATCGCGGGCGCGCCGGGCAGCGGCCTGTCGCTGCGGGAAGTCGCCGAAGCAATGTCGGGCGTGCCCGGTTACGCGATGCCGGGATATTTCGAACCTGGGCTCGAAAGCTTTCAGAGTTTCATCCCGAAAGCGCTCACCTACGGCGTTGGCTGCCATGCCGTCGAGGTCGAGGTCGATCCCGAGACCGGCCGCGTCGCCATCGAGAAGTACGTCGTCGTCAACGACAGCGGAAAGATGATCAACCCGGTGATTGTCGAAGGCCAGATCGTCGGCGGCGTTGCTCACGCCATCGGCAATGCGCTGTTCGAGTGGTTGGGCTACGACCAGCAAGCCCAGCCGCTGACCACGAGCTTCGCCGAATATCTCCTGCCGTCAGCACCCGAACTGCCGCAGTTCGATATTCGCCTGGTCGAATATCCCTCCCCAGGCAATCCTCTCGGCGTCAAAGGCGTCGGCGAATCCGGCTGCGTCCCCGCGGCAAGCGCCATCGTGGCGGCGATCGAAGATGCGCTGTCGCCGTTCGGCGTAGAGATCAATGAGATCCCGATCCTGCCGGCACGTCTCCACGCCCTGATCGCACGCGCGAAGCGGAAATAGTCAAAACCGCTCGCGTTCCGATTGGCGCCAGCGGGAGAGGCGGCGCTCAAGCAACATCACGCATTCGGTGAGCACCACGCCGACGATGGCGATGACAATGATCGGGACGAACAGCCTTGCTGTCGCAAAGACATTGGCGTATTCGACGATCATGCCGCCGAGGCCGCTGATGGCGGTGAAAAACTCCGCGACCACAATGCCGATGATGGCGAGGCCGACTGCGAGACGAATGCCCGCCATGATGAACGGGATCGCGGCCGGCAGAATGATCTTGAAGAAGATCTGGGTGTCGGTTGCGCCATAGGCACGGCCGATCTCGATCATCGCGCCGCGCACGTCGCGGATACCCGAATACGTATTGACGATGATCGGGAATACCGCGACCGACACCAGGATCGTCACCTTGCCGGCAAATTCGAGCCCCGCCCACAGAATGATCAGGGGCACCAGCGCGATGCGGGGGATCGCGTAGAGCGCATTGATGAAGGGGTCGAGAACATATTCGAGCGTGCGCCACTGCGCGATGAGAATGCCGATCAGAATGCCGATGACGATCGTCAGCGCGAGACCGACAGCGAACGGCGCCAGGCTCTCCACCATGGCCTTTCGCAACGCACCGCTCTTGGTCAGCTCGATCCCGGCCTCGAAGATCGCGCTCGGCGGCGCCATGAAGATCGGGTCCATGCGCCGGCCGAAAAATTCCCACACCACGAAGAAGACGGCGACCGCGGCCGTGCGAATGGCATTCGGGCTCGTAAGCAGCGCCCACGCGCGGGCGAGCGAGGTGACGCGCGGCGCCGGGACCGATTTGCGCGGCGGGTTTTCGTTCGCGCTCATGGCTCGTCATCCCGCAGCAAGTCCCGCAGCTCGGCGCGACAGGACGCGAACTTCGGGTGAGCGCGCATGTCGGCGCCGATTCGGTCGGCTGCAAGCGGGGACTCGACTATGGTCCGTATGCGGCCTGGCGCGGTTGCGAACACGAAGATCCGGTCGGACAGGAAAAGCGCTTCGTCGATCGAATGGGTAACGAAGATCACGGTCGCGCGCGTCTCGGCCCAGATTTTCAGGAAATCCTCCTGCAGCTGCTCGCGGGTTTGCGCATCGAGGGCACCGAACGGCTCGTCCATCAGGATCAAGGCCGGCCGCCGCATCAGCGCCCGGGCAATGCCGACGCGCTGCTGCATGCCTCCCGAGAGTTCATGCGGAAAATGGCCGGCGAATTCGCCAAGCCCGACCAGCGAAATGAAATGCTGCGCGGTTTCGCGCCGTTCACGGGCCGGCAGACCGTCGAGTTCGAGCGGAAATTCGACGTTCCCCAGCACCGAGCGCCACGGCAACAGCCCGAAATTCTGGAACACCATGCCGGTATCCTTTCGCGGCCTCGTCACCGCGGCGCCGGCAATGACGATCGCGCCTTCGTCGGGCGCAATCAGCCCGGCGGTGAGGCGCAGCAGTGTGGTCTTGCCGCAGCCGCTCGGCCCAAGCAGCGTCACGAACTCACCCTTTCGCACCGCGGCGGTGACGCGATCGAGGGCCACCATCAGTTCGGGCGCCTTATCGTCGCTGATGCGCCCACGCACAGCGAAGAATTTGCTCACGTCGTCATAGACGACCATCGGCTCGGCGCCCGCTGGGGTCATGCAGGCAATTTTAGAGCATGATCGAATCGCGAGCGCGAGCGTTTCATATTTTGCAGTAGGCTTGGCTTTACCCCACCCGCAGGGGAGATGCGCAGATCACTTTCCGTAAGCGCCGAGGGTTTTCAGGGCCGTGCTGACGAAACGCGGGTCGAGCACCTCGTCGGGTGCGAACGCGCGGGGCAAATTGCCGAGCTTCACGTTGATCGCGGCGGTGTCCTGCTCGATCCGCGGATCGATGCCGCCGTCGATGCCCCACACCTTTTCCCCGTTGAGGTCGCGGACCACAGCGACGAGGAACGGCAATTCAAGTTCAGGCAGCCGCTCGTGCAGAATCTGGGCGGCCTCGTCCGGCTGTTCGAGGATGTAGCGGGAGCCGCGAATTCCGGCATCCGTCAGAATTTGATAGGCGGGCGCGAGGCGCGGATCGTCGAGCGAATTGGCGCGCACTACGTTCCAGACATAACCGAGACCGGGAAACTCCTGCGACAGCCGGGTGAGAATGGTGACCTTGCCGTCGTGCACGCCCTTGAGCGCCGTGACAGTGTTGACCACCGTCGCATCGGCGCGGCCGCCGATCACCGCCTGCAGGCGCGCCGCGTGGCCGCCGATCTGCACGAAACGCGCGCTTTGCTCGTCAATGCCATGGGTGCGCATGATAAGGCGTGGCAGCTGGTCCGGCAGACCGCCGGGGCCTGACGCCGCGAAGGTCTTGCCGGCAAGATCGGCGAGCTTGCTGCCTTTCCCGGTCGCAATCACCAGGCTGTAGTCGCCGATCGGCTGCCAGGAGTGGATCGCGCGGATTTTCGCCTTCGCTTCGATAGAGGCAAGCACGTTGAGCGTGCCGACGGTCCCAATATCGGCATTGCCGGAGAGGACCGCGCGCATTGCGTTGGCGTCGCCGGTGACGTAAATCTCCTCGACGTCGAGACCGGCAAGCCAACCCTTTCTCCGCGCCACGAAATAGGGCAGCGACAGCGTCGTCGCCGGCCCGGGAAACACCATCCTGATTTTCTCGGCTCGCGCATTTGGCGCCGGGAGCGTCGCCGCGATAACGCAACCCGCAGCAAGTGCAGCCGCAACAGTCTTGGCGAGTTGGGTCATGCGCGTCCCCGAATGACGAGCCGCCGCAACTATAGCGGATCGAAGCGCCGCCGCACGCGAGAATGTCGATACGAGCACGCCGGGTCGTAGCCGGACTCGGCCACTTACCTAAGCAGAAATTGTCTGCAATTTGCGAATTGCTCAGCGCCGGCGGAATTGCGGCCGGGCCTGCGTACGCGGGGCGGAAGACGCGCGCTCGTCCTTGTGGCGGAAAATGATGCGGCCCTTCTCGAGGTCGTAAGGCGACATCTCGACAATGACGCGGTCGCCGGCCAATGTCTTGATCCGATTCTTCTTCATCTTGCCGGCGGTGTAAGCGATGATCTCGTGGCCTGTGTCGAGCTTCACCCGGTAACGGGTGTCGGGCAGGATTTCGGTCACGAGCCCCTCAAACTCGATCAGCTCTTCCTTCGGCATATAATCTCTCGCTCCGGTCGACCGGACATATGGCGCAAGCGGCGCCATTTATCAAGACGAGCAACAGCTCTACGCGGCCTTCAGGCGACCCCCGAAACCTGCACCCGGATCAAATCGCCACATCAGGATGCCGTCCCGCCCGGCATGATCGCGCGAACCCAGGCACTGCGATTGGACAGCACAAAGCGCTCGGCGGTGCCGTCACGCCGCATCACCTTGAGCCCGTTTGGAATCACGCCCAGCGTCATGACTTTCGCGACCCCGGCAATGTCATTGCGCGGTATCGAGATCGCAGCAGTCTGCAGGTTGAGCTTGTGGGGCTGAAAGATCAGACGGCGGTTTGTCAGGTACAATCGCCCGCCGCGCGCCTCCGCGTGCAGAAAATGATTGGCAGGGCTCTCAAGCTGCACGAACTCGCCGGCCGGCAGTTCGATCGCAGTCTGCTGGGCGACCATCTTCGATCGGCCGAAGAGACCGATAGCGATGGCGAAAGCCACGCCGGTCACGAGCGCAGTCGTAATGAGGGTTACAACATCGGCCCCGCTCCGCGGCGGCAGCCACCCTTCGAAAAATCCGACTGCGAGCGCGAACAGCGGGCCAAAGGCGAGGCCGGCGAGGGCTGCGCTTCTCCAGTTTTGAGTCGGTTCGCTCATGGTCGCTTATCCCGCCTGAAGAACGCGGCGTCGCGGTGCTTGCGCAGTGATCGAAACCCGCCTAGATGCAGCCCATGAAAGCCCGCGCGGCGCAAACCTTCAAGCGGTGGCTCAGCATCGCGCAAAGCTGGAGGAACCATGGCCCATAAGCCGGCAAAGCTCGCACTCGTCGTGTCGCTCGCGGCAACGGTTGCGCTCGCCGTCTGCGGTGCCGCGGGCGCCCAGGAATGGCCCACCAAGCCCGTCACCCTGATCGTGCCGTTCGCGGCCGGCGGCACCACCGATCTCGTCGGACGGCCGCTCGCACAGGGGCTTGGCGAGCGGTTAGGGCAGACGGTCGTGGTCGACAACCGCGCTGGGGCGGGGGGCACGCTGGGGGCCGCCGCGGCCGCGAAGTCGCCGCCCGACGGCTACACGCTCTTCCTCGCCACGATTGCGCACACGATCGCGCCCGGCATCTATCACAACCTCGCCTACGACTTCGAAAAGGATTTCGACCCGATCACCGTGGTCGCAGAGGTTCCGAACGTCCTGATCGTGAACCCCGCTGTTCCGGCGAAGACGGCGGCGGAGCTCATCGCCTACATCAAGGCCCATCCCGGCAAGGTGAACTTCGGCTCGGCCGGGCCCGGCAGCGTCGAGCACCTTTCGGGCGAGCTGTTCCGCTCCATGGCCGGCCTCGACATCGTCCATGTGCCGTATAAGGGCGGTGCGCCGATGATGACCGACCTGATTGCCGGCCATATCGAGATGGCGGTCGAGACCAGTGGCTCGGCACTGCAGCACATCAAGTCGGGCGCCGTGCGCGCGCTCGCGGTGAGTACGCGCGAACGATCGCCGTTCTTCCCGGATCTGCCGACCCTCGATGAGGCGGGGCTCAAGGGCTACGACGTCACCACGTGGTACGGACTGTTGGCGCCGCATGGGACGCCCGCAGCCATTCGCGACAAGCTCTATCGCGAGACCATCGAACTCCTGAAATCGCCGAACATGATCGCGCGCCTCAAGGACCTCGGCGCCGTCCCCGGCGGCGAACCGCCCGAACGCTTCGCGGCCTTCATCCGTAGCGAAACCGCAAAATGGACGAAGGTTGCGAAGGAGGCCGGCATCACCGCCGAGTGAGCGCTTCCAAAAGCGCCAGCGACGTGCGGCGGTTATCCGCCGCTGCGCACATAAGCCCATAGCGCGGCGATATCCTCATCGGTGAGCTTGTCGTGCCAGGGCGGCATCGCCTGGTTCTTGCCGTTGAGCACGGAATTGCGGAAGCGCGCGAAATCATCCTTGGGAAATTTGCGCAGATCGAAAGACACAGTTCCGGCATTCACCATGTCGCGGCCGTGGCACGTGGCGCACATGTCGCTGTAGAGGTCGCGGCCCTGCTCGACGAGATCCTCTTCCGCGGCGCGCGAAGGGGCGGCTGTTGCGAGCAGCAAGAATGCGCCGACGCAGATTGCCGGAAATGCGGGCTTACTCACGGAACGCCCGGCACGAGGTCTCAGCGTCATGGCTGCGGAAAGCGCCATGCCAGCAGCGGCTTCGATAGGCATGAAGAGCTAGGGTCCGTCGGGTGACGCAAACGCGGAGATCGATGACGGCGGATTTGTCAGCGACGTCTGCGGCGAGACGCCGTTGAGCGGCGCCGGCATCCGTGCGGTGTTCATCCTCTGGTCGACGTCATCCATCCGCACGAGGATGTCCTTGATCGGGTTGTCGATCCAAGCGTGGTTCACGAAGTCGCGGTGCGAGATCGCACCGGCCGGCATGATCGCCACCATGCCGCGAAGATGATCGCGCCGCAGTTCGGAGCTGTAGGCGATCGACTTCTCGTTCAGCAACGACTTCAGCTCCGCATTGCGACCGGCCAGATGCGGCGTATAGGAGCTGATGAAGAAGCCTGACCTGTTCTTCGCGATCCAACTCGCGAACTTCTCGACGCCGGAATAGATCGAGTCCATCAGGACAAGGCCGCGGATCCGATCGTTGGCGCCGCCGCGGTCCAGCACCGCGAGCGTCGGACCGAAGCCGCCGCTATAGGACACCAGCACGATCGGCATGTCCGCGAACGCCTGCTGGGTCTTCTGGTCGCCGTAAAGCCGCGCAAGCTGCACCGATGACTCTTCAAGGAACCGCTTGAAGCCGCCGGCATCCCAGAACTTGCCGGCGCTTGAATCCGCCGCGTCGACGGCGAATTGGGGCGCCACCAGCACCGCGTTGACACCTGATGCGGTGATCTGCGCCGGCAGCTTCTGGCGATCGCGAATATCGCGCGCGAGGATCGCGCCATGGCCGTGGAAGAACACCACCATCACCGCAGGCCGACTGGGATCGAAGCCCGGCGGGATATGGAGCAGCACGTGATTGTCGCCGAAGGTCGAATCCTCCCACAGCACCTTGCCGCGGAAATTGGTGTGGCCGCGGTGCGTGGCTTCGCCTGCGTTCAGGAACGAGCGGCCGCCAGGACTGCGGCCATCATATGGGAACGGCGCGGTCTCGAAGCGGACCAGGCTGGTCCGGGCTTCGGCGTCTGAGGGAACGGCGGGCTGCTGGGCATCCGGTAAGCTCCGCGGGTGCGTCGATACCTGTGGCAGCGGACCTTCGACCGCTGCCAGGCGAATCGGCGGTGAGTTCGGTGCACTGCTCTTTGCCGGTTTCACCGGCGGCTCCAGGACCACCACCTCGCGGTTCGTTTCGCGTACCGGCTCGAAAATACTCCAGGTGCTCGCGACGAGCGCGCCGGCATCCGGGATCGTCGAGCGCGCCTGAACGACGCCGCGGTCCGCCGGAGCCTCACGGCGCGTCGGCGCTGTCACAGGCGATGTCTTGGCAATCGATGTCTTGGCGATTCGCTGGTAGCCTGAGACCGCAAGCGAATCGGATTTGTGAGTCCGATCGATATAGTCGCCTTTGGACGTTACCTTCGGCGGCGGCGACTGCAGAGCAAATTTCTGCGGCGGCGCAGCAGGTCTGTGGGATGGCCCGAACTCGTCATAGATCAGGAGGGCGCAACCCACCGCACTCGCCAGGAACACACCGATGGAAATGCGGATGACGGTGCGTTCGATATTGCTTTGCCGCGGCGCCGGCCTCCAGCCGGGCTCGGTTCTATAGCGGCCGCTGTCGTAAGGTGCGCGAACGCGCGTGCCGCGCGCGGCCTCGAAATCGGGCCGCCACCGCGGTTCGGGAGGTAAACTAAAGTCGCGCGCTCGCTGGCGCGCCACCGACCCTACGGTCGGGGCACGACGCGACGACGGCGCCGAGCTTCGGAACCTATTCCCCACTTTTCCCCCACCCACCAACTTGCAGCTTCGGCGTAGAGTATGTCCCAATTTTGACGGCCGAACCCCCAGATGAATCTTTCGACAGCCAAGAACAAACCAGGAAGTCGCTGAATCTCGGAGGCTCAGCGCGCGTTTGGCACGACTGCCTCGCCGCTTCCGCGCACGACCTTTCGAAGGTCGATGCCACGAAAATTTAGAAAGCTGTTGGTTAATGGCCGCCTAAGCGACCCGTCTCACCCGGCGCGCAAATAGTTGGGGGCCGAGCTTGCGCCCGGCCCCCACATGAAAGTCGCGCGATTTGCGGGAGCTCTAAGTGCGGTGCTGCCGCGTATAATAATAGTAGCGGCGCGATACCTGACGCGGTTGCCGTGCGCGGGGGCGTCCGTTCTGGGTGACAGCTGCCGCCGGTGCAGCGGGCGTGGCTGTCGAGGTCGCAGCGGGCGCCGTTGGGGTCCCCTCGCCATTCGCCTTCGGTTCTGCGTCGGCCTTGGGCTCGATCTTCTCGGCGAGCAGCAGGTTCGATTCGTTTTGCCGCCATCGATAGCCGACGCCGAAATCGATCGGGATCGGATTGCCCTTGCGGAACAATTCCGAGAGGCGCGACTGATAGGCATGCGAGAAGATCCCGATCGGACCGACATAGCGTCCGACCGGCTGCAGATTCCACTTCTTGGTGTCGAAGTAGCTGACCGGAATACCGGTGTCGTCTTGCAGGATCGTCCCGCTGTGGTCGAGGAGGAAGTTTCGGATCATCGAGAAGTTGCTGCCGTGGAGCAGGTAGGACGCGCTTTTCACGAAGCTGTCGCCGGTGCC
Source organism: uncultured Alphaproteobacteria bacterium (assembly GCA_963787675.1). Lineage (GTDB taxonomy): Bacteria > Pseudomonadota > Alphaproteobacteria > Rhizobiales > Xanthobacteraceae > JAJPKK01. The sequence continues at coordinate 1,525,862 of CAWBDV010000007.1, forward strand.
AAGCTTCTCCAAGAAGGCAAGGAAACCGCTCTTCCTCAGGCCGTCATCGGCGAGATTGGTGCTGAAATAGTAGAGATTCTGCTTCGGACCGTCGCCGGCGGAGAACACGATCTTCACGCCCTTGGCCATTGTCTTCAGCCCGGGCTCATTCGCGGGATAAACATTGCCCTGGTCGTCGATTGCAACGAAGGTCGTTTCGTGGACGGTCTTTCCCGTCCGCGCCAGGAACACGTAGAGGACCGGCGTCGTCCCCCAGACCGGACCGCCGCGCAGCTGGCTCGACATGTTCTTGGTGATGAAATAGCTGATCGTCAGCAGCGTATGCAGCGACAACTCGAGATTATGCAGGTTGCGCGGGATGGTGCCGCCGCGTTGAAGCGTCGTCAGCTCCGGAATCTCGCCGGCGGGCTCGAGGCCGGCCAGCACGTAATTCGATGCATTCGGAAAGAACGATGTGGCGTGAATGAAGTCCGGCCCGCTGAACATGTAGAACATGGCGTCATGCTGCATGGTCAGATGAGCCTGGGAGAAGGCGCGGATGCGCGAAAAGTGGTTCTTCTCCTCCTGGCCGAAGATCGAATTGAAATAGTTGGCGTGCTGCTGCCACGCCTGATCCTTGGTCAGTGCCGCGAGCGGCGAGTCGGACGACGGCGGCAGGCCGGCGAGGAATCGCGCGGTATCGTTGGGCGTCGACGTTTCGGCGCTTTGCACGGGAAGAATCCACAGCGCAAGCAAACCGGCGAGAAGTGCTACAGCAGCTCTGATGTTCGCCATTTTGGGGACACTCGTTTCAAACTGTAGTTTCGGGTCGATCGGAATAATAGACGTTCGATAACATGCGGGATGTAGCATAAATCGCTACGCCAGCAACCATCATTGCAAGACCGGCCAGCGACTGAACGGGCCGATTCGTCACGAGGTAGTACATCATGAACCCGGCGACCGCGAGAAAGATAAGCGGCGTCAAAGGGTAACCCCATGCGCGATAAGGGCGCGGCAGCGCCGGATCGGTGATCCGCATTTTGATCACGCCGAGCACCGCGAAAAATGAACATAATGTCAGACTGAACTGGATGAAATCCAACACCTCCTCGAAGCTCTGCGTCAGCAGCAGCAAACTCGAGACGACGAGCTGGAACATGATCGCGATCGCCGGCACGCCCGCCTTTGATTTGCGCGCGAACACGCGCAACAACGGCATGTCCTCGCCCATGGTCATGGTCACGCGTGGGCCGATCCACATCATGGCGCTGATGGACGACACGAGTCCGAGGCAGATCAGCGCGCCGACGATGCGCCCGCCGAATTCGCCGAACACGTGGGTGCCCGCGACCATCGCGACATTGAGCTGGCCGGCCAACTCGGAGATCGGCGTCGTGGCGAGGAAGACCGCGTTCAGTGCGACGTACAGCAGGATCACGATCGACGTGCCGATGAGTAGCGCGCGCGGCAGGTTGCGAACCGGGTCGCGAATCTCGCCGATGATGTAGGTCGCGCCGTTCCAGCCTGAATAGGAATACATCACGAACACGAGACTGATGGCGAACGGTGCGCTCGTCATGAGCGTCAGGTCGGTCGCACTCGGCGCAAACGAGATCGGTTGGCGGGTCCCGAACGCGATGCCCGCCACCAGGAAGGCGACGATGAGCACGATCTTGAGGCCGGTCCAGATATTGTGGAACGTGCTGCCGTGCCGCAGTCCGGTGAGATGCACCAGCGACACCAGCCAGATGACGGCGAGGCCTATGGGGAGCGTCGGCGCCTCCGGCCAGATCGATTTGAAGTAGACGCCGAATGCCATAGCCGCGAGCGCAACCGGCGCTGCAAATCCGACTGTCGCCGACAGCCAGCCCGCCATGAAGCCGAACGCCGGATGATAGGTGCGACGGAGAAAGTTGTACTCACCGCTGGAGCGCGGAAACATCGCGGCAAGTTCGGCGTAGGAGATCGCCCCGGAAATCGCGGCTATTCCGCCGACGATCCACAACATGAGGAGCGAGAAGCCCGAGGTGATGTCCTTGACCTGGAAGCCGAGGCTGGTGAAGACGCCAACGCCGATCATGTCGGCAACGACAATGGCTGTTGCCGTCACGCCCGAGACCTTCGCGGCGGACGCGCCGCTTGCAACCTCGTCGGTCATTGAAGTTTTGTCCCCCGTTGGATGGCATAACAATGACGGCAGTGAAAATCCAACGGTTTTTGGGTTTGGGCGGCACGAAACGGCTTGACTGTCGCTGCTTTGCCTCGCTAGCGGGAAGTGCCGGCGATTTATACTGACCCGCGGTCTGCCTGCCCTAAGCAGGCCCCCGCCGAGACAAGACGCCGTGGGGGGCGTATTTCATGTTGCATCGATCAGGGACAGAGTCCTTGAAGCGCCGATTTGGCTGCTGCAGATTTATTCATCTCGGCTCAGCCGTCATTGCCTGCCTCGCGCTTTGGTATCTCTCGACCATAGCGCCGGCCGTTGCCGCCGAACCAAAGGTCAAGATCGCCTTTGCCGGTGATTCGCTTGTCGACAATTACTGGGCCGGCGTGTCGCGCCTCGTCGGCGCCGATGCCTGTCTCAAAACCAGGCTCGAGCTTGGCCGCTTTGCCCATAATGGTACCGGACTATCCCGCGGCGACCGCCTCTATTGGCCACGCGAGATCAAGAAGATCGGCGATACGTTCAAACCCAATCTGTATGTGATTTCGATCGGGCTCAACGATCGGCAGTTCATCGTCGATGCAACCGGAGCACGTACTGCGTGGGGCTCGCCGAACTGGACGCAGAAATATCGCGACGAGCTCGACGAATTTCTCAAGGCGGCGGCTGCCGGCGGCGGCGGGGTCATGCTCGTCGGGCTTCCCGCCATGCGCGACGGCGCCGAGAACCGGGACGCGGCTGACAAGAACAAGATGTTCGCCGATGCCGTCGCCGCAATGAATACAATCAAGGTGCAATATGTCTCGCCGTGGCGGGTCAACGGGGCCGCAGGGTCCGATGTCTTCGCGTCGTTCGGGCCCGACAAGAACGGACGGCTCGTGCAGATCAGGACGCCGGACGGCGAGCATTTCACCACCGCGGGAGAGGACATCATTGCGGCCTATGTCTATCCGAAGATCGCGGCGACGCTCGCCGATATGGGCATCCGCATCGACTGCTCCAACGTGATGACGAAGGAAGACCGTTGACGTCATTTCCGCAAACTTAGGCACCGCACGCCGCAAGGAGGCGCGAACGCGCGCACATGCTATTTCCGACCATCGAATTCGCCGTTTTTTTCGCCATTGTTTTTCCGCTTACCTGGCTGCTCAATTCGCATAACACCTGGAAAAAATGGTTCCTGGTGGCAGCGAGCTATTTTTTCTACGCCTCTTGGCGGGTCGATTTCACGCTGCTTTTGTTTGCAAGTTCGCTCGGCAATTATCTCGCAGGGCTCGCGCTTGGCCGGCTCGGTGACGGCGCGCTGCGACGCGCAGTGCTGGTTGTCGCGATCGCAGGCAATCTCGCCGTATTGGGGTATTTCAAATATTATAATTTCCTCGCGGCTTCGCTGATCAATTTGTTTGCCGGCCTCGGGTTCAATGTCGACATCGGCTTCATCGAGGTAGCGCTGCCGATCGCGATCTCGTTCCTGACGTTTCACGCGCTGTCCTACATCATCGATGTGTATCGGCGCGTCCTCAAACCAACGACCTCGCTTGTCGACATTCTGCTCTACATCAGCTTTTTCCCGCATTTGATCGCCGGCCCGATCGTGCGCGCTGACAAGTTTTTGGCGCAGACGCGTAAACCGTGCGACCCCGCAACCATTCGGCTCGGCCAAAGCGTCTTCCTGATCGTCGGCGGCGTGTTCAAAAAGGTCATCGTCGCGAATTATCTAGCGACCGAGTTCGTCGACGGCGTTTTCCGCGCACCGTCGGATTTTTCAAGCACCGACCTCATCTTCGCCATGTACGCCTATGCGCTCGAGATCTATTGCGATTTCAGCGCTTATACCGATATCGCGATCGGTGTCGCCAATCTGCTCGGCTACGAGTTTCCACAGAACTTCAACTATCCGTATCGGGCATTGTCGGTGCAGGATTTCTGGCGCCGCTGGCACATGTCGCTATCGAGCTGGTTGCGCGACTACCTCTACATTCCCCTTGGCGGCAATCGTCATGGCGGATTCGCGACCGCGCGCAACATCATGATCACGATGGCGCTGGGCGGGCTCTGGCACGGCGCGAGCTGGAATTTTCTGGTGTGGGGCGTCCTTCACGGCGGCGCGCTCGTGACCGAGCGGGTGTTCGGCCAGGTGAGCCACGATCGCGCCGGTCATCTCCGTTCGCCGCTCGCCGTAGCGCTCGGATGGTTCGTGACCCTCCAGTTCGTCTGCTTCACCTGGGTGTTCTTCCGCTCGCCGTCGACCGAAGCGTCCCTCGCCTATTTCTCGACGCTGTTCTCCGGGGAGAAGTGGAGCACCACGATCGCGCCGTTCGTCGCAGTGGTGTTTGTACTCGGCGCGCTGTCGCATATCTTTCCGCCGCGCTGGTTCGATGCGCTGGAGGCGCGATACGACGCGGCTGGCCTTCCGGTGAAAGTGCTGGTGCCGTTCGCGGCGATCTACCTTGTCGCTATCGCGGCGCCGAGCGGCATCGCGCCATTCATCTATTTCCAGTTCTGAGGCATCGCATGTTGAACGGAAACGCCAACAGCGGAACTGAAACGACGGCTCCGCCCGCGCATCACCTGCGCACGGCGGCGATCGTCATCTATGCGGTGCTGGCGCTCCTCGTCATCACCATCCCGCAAGGCCCCGTGAACTGGCTGCATGACATGAACTCCAACCCGATGCAGGAGGCGTTGCTGCGGGGCGCCGAGTTTCTCCAGGAGGCCTCGCAACGGACCGGTGTCGCGGTGCCCTATCAGAGGGCCCGGGCGCTCTTTTTTGTGCTCACCGGAAAGGAGGAGAACTAATCCCGCGGCCCGCAGGTATGGAGCGAAGATGCGAAAATCTTAACGAGGCGGTAGTTCATTGTGGCGAAAGCCCGGCAAATTCCGGACCAATATCCGTCGCCGCCGGGGGCCATGAAAGTCTTGGGAACGAAAGTCCTGGGAACGCGGCCACTTAATACTTTTTTGACCACAATTCTCCTAAACACTAGTACCGCATCCACGGGGGCGCGGGGGTTGACGCATCAATTGCGATTCGTGGTCGTTGGGCTAGTGGCGCTGGCGTTGCCAGCGCAGGCCAATGCGGCAGGTTATATACTCGGCGACAGCATCGGCGAGGGCGTTGCGATCGCCTCGAGCCTGAAAGGCTTGGCGAAGATCGGCATCCATATCCGCGGCCCGAAGGCGCTGGCGCAGATCGAGCAGACGCCGCGCGGGGCGACTGTGTTCATCGTGCTCGGCACCAACGATGCCGAAGGCAGCATCAAGAACATCGGCAAGAGCATCGACGACATCGTCGCCGCCGGGCAGCGCAAAGACCTCAACATGACCTGGATTGGGCCGCCCTGCGTGCGCAAATCCTGGGACACCCGCGCGCGCGAACTCGACGATATTTTGCGCAAGCAGCTTGCCGGCACCGCGGTGAAATATGTGAGCATGCGCGATACACGGCTCTGCTCCGGCACCTTTCATGAGCCCGACGGCATTCATCTCACCATGAAGGGCTACCACTACATGTGGGACAAGGTCCGTGCCGAGGTCGGCAATTCCGACACCGCGGTGGCGGCGGCCGGTGCGGACCAGAAGGGCGCGGTTGCAAACGGCGAGGCGACAAGTTCCGTTCAGTCGCCAACGTCACCGCGTTCGTCACCGCGGCCGCAGACCCGCGTCGCTGAAATGGTTCGAACACAAGGGGTCGGCGCTCGGGTGCCGGCCGCCCGCCGCCTGGTCATGGAGGTTCATGTTCCGCCGGCGGTGCCGTCGGCTCCGCTGGTGTGGGTCCGGGCGAGAGATTAGCGAGGAGCCGCGAGCGCGGACGCGCCGCGGGTGCACAGGTTTGATTTGGGACGGCGTCAGCTGCTAGAGGCTGGCGCTGATTCCCAATTTTGTCGCAATTGGTGACAACGGTCCGATCGACCGCCGAGGAGCGTGCTCAAAATTGATGCAGACTCAATGCGATGAATGATCTGCACAACCATCGACCGACCATTGTGGCCGGCTTGGCGAGCGGTGCATGCGTGGCGGTCGTCGTCATCGCGGTGGCCACGCTCCTGCGTTCGCCCGAAGACGCGGCGCCGCGCGAAACCTCGGCACCGAACACGCGACCGGCTGCCATCCAACGGCCGGCACCCGCCGAGCGTACGACGGCCGTGCCTGCGGCTCCGACTGTCGTCTCGCCGCCGTCCACCGTGCGGATCACCAAGTCCGATCGGTTGATCGTGCCGTCGAGCTCAGCGGGCGCCTCCACGGGGCCGCGCCTCGCGGCGGTGCCGTCGCCCGAGGCTCAGAGCACTCCGCGCGTTGCCGCTCCTGTCGCCGCCGCTCCTGTTGTGGCTGCGCCGGTTGTGCCGCCGCCGCGAGACGCCGGCGCCGAAGCCGTCGCGCGGCTCGATCAAGCCAACACGCCGGAGGCTCAGCCGGCGGCGCCGGCCGAGACAGCCGGCGTCTTTGTCACGGCGAGCGCGACCAATCCAACGACGTCGCGACGTGCGGTCGGCGCCCCGCAACCGGGGCCGCAGGGCCTCGTTATCCTGCAAATCGGCGACAGCCACACGTCGGCTGATTTTCTCAGCGGCGAAATGCGCCGCCGACTGCAGCAGCGCTACGGCAACGGCGGGCCGGGCTATATCACCGCGGGCCGGCCGCATATCGGCGTACGCAGCGCCTCCGTGAAGCTTGGGATGTCGTCGGGGTGGACCTATCACGCGATCCAGAAGTCCAGCAATATCCAGGAATTCTGGCTGTCGGGCTTCAACACCGTCACGAGCCTGCCTGGCGAGACCCTCTCGTTCACCTCGGACACCCCGATGGTGTTCGATTCTGTCGAGATCGAGGCGCTGCGCCAGCCCGGCGGCGGCTCGTTCGACATCAGCTTCGACGGCACCGTCAAGGCGAGCTACGACCTCAGCGCACAGAAGGCCGAACCGCTGGTGCTGCGGCTGAGCCCCGACGGCGTGCCCACCGATCGGGTCCGCCAGATCGAGATCCGCACGCAAGGCGAGGGCACCGTCAGCATCGCGAGCATTGCCATCTACAACAGGCAATCGGGCATCACCTACAACAGCATCGGCTATCCGGGCGCCACCGTCGATCTTCTCAACAAGTTCGATCAGGCGCTGATGGCCGACGATCTGCGCCGGCTTAATCCGCAGATCGTCATCGTCTCGTTCGGCACCAACGAGGCATCGAAGCCCAATCTCGATGCGGGCCGCTACGAGCAGAACTACGAGAAGGCGCTGGGCAAGATCAAAGCGGCGCTGCCGGATGCCCAGATCGTGCTCATCGGACCGCCGGACGGCGCCGAACGCGGGCCGCATTGCTCCGGCAAGGCTTCGCCCGAGACCGCCTGTCATCCGGCCCCGCCCATGGACGCGACCCCGGTCGAAACCCAAGGCGCATCATCGAAGGGCCGTGAATGCGATTGGCATGTGCTGCCGAAGCTTGAAATGATCCGCACGGTCGAGCGCAAGATCGCCGAACGGCACGGCTACGTTTACTGGAATTGGGCCTCGATCATGCCGAAGGAGTGCGGATCGCACACCTGGGCCACGGCGTCACCGCCGTTGATGGCGCCGGACCACGTCCATTTCACCATCAGCGGCTATAATAGGAGCGCCGAGCAGTTCATGGACGTGCTGGTGCCCATGATCGACAAGCTGTCAGCCAAGTCCGCCATCGTCTCCAATAATTGAACGGGCGCACACTCCGGCGTTGCGACGCGGGCCATAGCCGGAAGACTGCGTCTATAATCCCATTCCCGTAGCCCGGATGGAGCGCAGCGAAATCCGGGAGCAGTCTTGCAATCGATGCGGGGTCCCCGGATTTCGCTGCGCTCCATCCGGGCTACGGGAACTGCGAGCGGTGACACAGCTCAATGAAACATTGCGGCGTTTGCCGTCGGTTGACGAGGTGCTGAAGACGCCCGCTGCGGCCGTCGCGGTGGATCGGTTCGGCCGATCGGCAACCGTCGCCGCCATTCGCGGCGCGCTCGACCGGACACGCGCCGCGGCGCGCGCCGGCAGCGGCGATGGTATCGCGGCCGACGCGATCGCGGCCGATGCGCTCGGCCGCCTCGAAGAAGAGGCGCGGCCCAATGTGCGCGCGGTGTTCAACCTGACCGGCACGGTGCTGCACACCATTCTTGGCCGGGCGGTGCTCGCCGAAGCCGCGGTCGAAGCGGCGGCCACGGCAATGCGGCAGGCGATCGCCCTCGAATTCGATCTCGCCACCGGCCGACGCGGGGAGCGCGACAACATCGTACGCGATCTCGTGCGCGAGTTGACCGGCGGCGAAGACGCCACCATCGTCAACAACAACGCGGCTGCCGTGCTGCTCGTGCTCAACACCCTGGCAAAGGGGCGCGAGACGGTGGTCTCCCGCGGCGAGTTGATCGAGATCGGCGGTGCCTTCCGCATGCCCGACATCATGGCGCGCGCCGGCACGAAGCTCGTCGAGGTCGGCACCACGAACCGCACGCATCTCGCCGACTATGTCGCGGCGCTCGGGCCGCGCACCGGCCTCGTGCTCAAGGTGCACACCTCGAACTACCGGATTTCCGGCTTCACCGCCGAGGTCGCGATCGGCGCGCTGGCGGCGCCGGCACGCGAGCACGGCGTGCCGCTCGTCGACGATCTCGGCTCCGGCACGCTTGTCGATCTCGCCCGCTTCGGCCTTGCCCATGAGCCGACGGTCGCCGAGGCGATCGCCGACGGCGCCGACCTCGTCACCTTTTCCGGCGACAAGCTTCTGGGCGGACCGCAGGCGGGGTTCATCGTCGGCCGCAAGGATTTGATCGCGCGGATCAATCGCAATCCGATGAAGCGCGCGCTGCGCGTCGACAAGGTGCGTCTTGCGGCGATCGAAGCGACCTTGCGCCTTTATCGCGATCCCGACCGGCTCGCCGAGCGGCTGCCGACGCTGCGCATGCTCGCGCGGCCGCGCGCCGACATCGCCGCGCAGGCGCGCCGCCTGGAGCCCGCCGTCGCCGCGGCCCTTGCGCCGCACTTCACCGTTGCCGCGATCGAGTGTGCAAGCCAGATCGGCTCAGGCGCGCTGCCGCTCGAAAGGGTGCCGAGCGCGGGCCTTGCCATGCGCCCGACCCGCCCGCGCGGGCGCGCCCTTGCGGACCTCGCGGCGGCGCTGCGCCGCCTGCCGATCCCCGTCATCGGGCGCATCGAAGATCAGGCGCTAGTTCTCGACCTGCGCTGCCTCGAAGACGAGGCCGCCTTCACGGCCAACCTCGCCGGCCTTAAGCACGCGCTCGATAAACCGTAGGCGCCGTAAGGCGTGACGCGCTTAGTGCGCGTCCGCCCGCTTGCCGGGCCCCGTCGTCGTGGCGTGGCCGTCGTCCGGGATCACCAGCGTGTTGTTGCGCTTCGGCACTTCGCCGACCGGAATGACCTTGATCACCTTGAGCGCCGCGGTGTCGACCACCGACACCGATCGCAGGCCGGAATTCGACACGAACATCTCCTTGCCGTCCGGGGTGAAGGTCACCCAGTTCGCCACCGCCGAGATCGGCGTCTCGCGGCCGGCGATCTTCTCGCTCGGCAGGTCGACCTTGCCGATCACCTGGAGATTGTCGAGCGAATAGGCGTAGGCGGCGTTGTTCGGAATGCTGGTGACCCACAGCGTCTTGTTGTCCGGCGAAATGCCGATGCCGTGGGACGGTTCATTGGTGCGGTAGCCGCCATGATCGAATTCCTGCGGCACGCCCGGCAGCGACACCTTGGTCACTTCCTTCCGCTCGGCGAAATCGATCACCGAGAAGCCATTGAGGTTCGACATCTGCGCGAACACGCGCTTGGTCGACCCGTCCGGATTGGTTTCGATCGCCATGCAGCGCACGCCGAGATCCATCTTGATTTCCCAGGCGAGCTCTTCCTTCTCGAGATCGAAGGCATAGAACGTGCGTGACGGGATCGAGCCGCCGACCACGAACTTGCTGTCCGGCGTCACGTAGACGTTGTGCAGCCGCCCGCCATTGGTCGAGATCGTCTTCTTCAACGTCAACGTGGCAGCGTCGACGATGTCGAGCCCGCCCTTGCCGCGGGCGACGGCGACGACGATGCGGTCGCCGTTCTTGGTCACCGCGATGTTGTTCGGATGATCGCTGAGCGGCACCTTCTTGATGAGCTTGCCGGTCTTGCGGTCGAGCACGTCGAGCGAACTCGTCTCCTCGTTGCTCACATAGATGCGCGAGCCGTCCGGCGAGAAGTTGATGCCGTGGGCGCCGACCACATTCTTGATCTCCTGCACCACCTTGTTTGTCACCGGATCGATGACGTGGATGCTGTCGCCGGCGGCATTGGTGATGTAGATGCGCACCGTGCTCGCGGACGCCGCAAGCGGCGCGAGCGTCAGCGCCAGCACCGGTACCGCAAATCTGATCAGGGACGATTTCATAGGGGCGCTCCTTGGGTCGGTATTATTTGGAACAAGTTACGCGCAAGGCAAAAGGTAGACAAGGCGGGGCCCGGTGGGCAATGTCAGTTCTTCCCTGGGCCGCCGACAATCGCGATGGCTAAGAAAACGTCCGCCAAATCAGTCACGGATATCCCCCCCGATGCGCTGACCGAAGCGCAGGCGAAGGCTGAGCTCAAGCGCCTCGGCGCGGAGATTGCGGGGCACGATCGGCGCTATTACCAGGAGGACGCGCCGATCGTCTCGGATGCGGCCTACGATGCGCTGCGCCAGCGCTACAACGCGATCGAGGCACGGTTTCCGGAGCTGCGCACCGCCGAGAGCCTGAACCAGCGGGTCGGCGCGGCGCCGTCCGCGCGGTTCGCCAAGGTGCGGCACGCGGTGCCGATGCTCTCGCTCGACAACGCGTTCGCACAAGAGGACGTGATCGACTTCGTCGGCCGCATCCGCCGGTTCCTGCGGCTCGGTGAGGACGAGGAGATCGTCTTCAACGCCGAGCCCAAGATCGACGGCCTGTCGATGTCGCTGCGCTACGAGGAGGGCGAACTCGTCACCGGGGCGACGCGCGGCGACGGCAGCGTCGGCGAAGACGTGACCGCCAACATCAAGACGCTCGAGGATGTTCCGCACCGGCTCAAGGGCAGGCACGTGCCGGCGATCTGCGAGGTGCGCGGCGAGGTCTACATGACCAAGCATGCCTTTCTCGCGCTCAACAAGCACCAGGCCGAAATCGGCGGCCAGATCTTTGCCAATCCGCGCAACTCCGCGGCGGGCTCGCTGCGGCAGAAGGATCCGTCGATCACCGCCTCGCGGCCGCTCGGCTTCTTCGCCTATGCCTGGGGCGAGATGAGCGCGATGCCGGCCGACACGCAGTCCGGCATGGTCAAGTGGTTCGCGTCGTGCGGTTTCAAAACCAATCCGCTGACCAAATTGTGCCGGTCAGTCGAGGCGCTGCTCAAGTTCCATCACGAGATCGAGGACGGGCGTGCAAGGCTCGATTACGACATCGACGGCGTCGTCTATAAAGTCGACCGCATCGACTGGCAGGAGCGCCTCGGCTTCGTGTCGCGGAGTCCGCGCTGGGCGATCGCACACAAGTTTCCCGCGGAGAAAGCGACGACCGTCGTCAAGGACATCGAGATCCAGGTCGGCCGCACCGGCGCGCTCACGCCGGTCGCCAAGCTCGAGCCGGTGACCGTCGGCGGCGTCGTGGTGCAGAACGCGACGCTGCACAACGCCGACGAAATCGCGCGGCTCGACATCCGCATCGGCGACACGGTGAGAATTCAGCGGGCAGGCGACGTGATCCCGCAGGTGCTCGGGGTCGTCGAAGAGCAGCCGCGCGGTCCCCACCATTACAAGTTCCCGACCAAGTGTCCGTGCCCGCTCAAGACCGATGTGGTGCGCGAGAAGACGGCGACCGGCGAGGAGGGCGCGATCGCCCGCTGCAGCGGCGAGTTCGCCTGCCCCTTCCAGGCCGTCGAGCATCTCAAGCATTTCGTGTCACGCCGCGCCTTCGACATCGACGGCCTAGGCGAGAAGCAGATCGAGTTCTTCTACGAGCAGGAATGGGTCAAGGAGCCGGCGGATATCTTCACCCTCGAAGGGCGCAACAACAGGATTCACCTCGAAGAGGTGGAGGGATTCGGCGAGACGTCCGTACGCAATCTGTTCGACGCGATCGCGGCTCGGCGCGAAATTTCGCTGGAGCGGTTCATCTACGCCCTCGGCATCCGCCACGTGGGCGAGACGACGGCGGTCGCGCTCGCGCGCGGCTACGGCACCCGGGACGCCTTCCACGACGCCTGCCTCAAGCTCGCCCACGACGACGAGGAGACGCGGACGGAAATGGACGCACTCGACCAGATCGGCGATTCCGTGATCGAGAGCCTGCGCGACTATTTCCGCGAGCCGCACAATCTGCGGCGCATCGAGCGCCTCGCCAAAGAAGTGCGCATCCGCGAGGCCGAGAAGCCGCGCCGCGATTCAGCGGTCGCCGGCAAGACCGTCGTGTTCACCGGCTCGCTCGAAAAAATGACCCGCGAGGAAGCCAAGGCCATGGCGGAACGGCTCGGCGCCAAGGTCGCAGGCTCGGTGTCGAAAAAGACCGATTATGTCGTCGCCGGTCCCGGTGCCGGCAGCAACCTCGCCAAGGCCCGCGAAGCCCGTGTCAACGTGCTCACCGAGGACGAGTGGTTCGCGCTCGTCGGCGAGCGGGGGTGATTGCGGGCGCGGATTACTGGCTTCACCAATCGAGGCCAGGCAACGTTGTATCTCCCTCGCGCGTCGCGGCCCTTCTTTCCCCTCCCCCGCGTGCGGGGGAGGGTTGGGGAGGGGGTCCGTCCGCAAGTTCGTGCCGTGGAGTGTGCCCCCTCCCCCAACCCTCCCCCGCGAGCGGGGGAGGGGAAAGATGAGAGCCTCCTCCGCAAGCGGGGGAAGATGTGAATCTCCCCGCTTGCGGGGAAGGGAACAAGGCATCCGATGTCGGCCCAGCCTTCGTCCGCTCAGCCTACGCCGGCGGCGAAAGCTTCTTCTGCACGCGGGCATCGAAGCGCGCGACGTTGACCACGACACGCTGGTGGGTGCCGCCGCCAATCGGCTCGCGCTCGTCGTGCGCCTCGACCGTGAACGTGAGGGTACGGCCTTCGATCGCAACAAGTTCGGCGGTCGCCGTCACTCGCATGCCGATCGGCGTCGCAGCGAAGTGGCGCACGTCGAGACGAATGCCGAGGCTTTGATGCCCCTCCGGCAGCAGATGCTCGCAGGCCGCGAGTGCGGCCGCTTCGATCACGTTGATCATGACCGGGGTCCCGAGCACCGGCACGAGGCCGCTGCCGATACTCGGCGCGGTCTGGGCAACGCCGACCACGAGGTCGGCGGAGCCCCTCAGCCCGACTTTCAGTCGCGACAGGTCAGTCAAGGTGCGGTCCTCGAAGTGCGCAGGATGAGCCTGATGCTCGCAACTGACGCCACCTATTCAGCCGCCGACCGTTGGGGTTTATCGACACCATCGACGGAGCCCATGTCTTTGATGATCTGATCGATGGCGGCGCGCCGCTCCTGCCACGGGCAATTGAAGTAGCTGTAAAGGTCCATGATGTGGGGCGGTCCGCCGTAGAATTTTTCGTACTGGGTGTGTCGGCTCGCGAAGTCCGAGCCCAGGAAATCCCACGCCATCTTGATGAACTTGTAGCGTTCGTCCGCGGACGCGGTCGGGAGCGACCAATACTTCTCGAAGGTCTGCCGGGTTTCCGGATTGTCGAACACGGACGGATCGGCCGGCAGCAGAAACGGCCCGGCCCCCATCAGCGCCCGCACCTCTTCGGCGATCTGCGCGTAGTTTGCCGCGCACCATTGCAGCGCCGCATAGAGATATCGCCGGTTCACGTAGACATAGCCGTTGGGCAGCGTCTGGTGTTGATCGATCTGGCCCGCCATCAGGCCGAGCAGCGAGGCCTCCGAGGATGCGAGCCGGCCGAGCGTCTGCTGAATCGCCGGTATGTTGAGCACGCCTGCCATCTCGCAGGCCCTGTGCGCGATCCCGACAATCAGCTTGAGCTTCTCGGCAAATCGCCAGTTGGACTGGTGGTTGCCCAGCACATGCGCCGGTGTCTTGAAGTACATGTCCCGCATCAACGGGAGGTCGCGATGGCAGAACACCCGGTTCCACGGTACGCGCACGTTCTCGAACACCATGACGCCGTCGCTCTCATCGAATTGCGATGAGAAGAAGTGATCAACCTTGTTGGTGGCATGAAGCTCGAACGATTCCCGCACCCAGACCTGTACGCCCGGGTGATTGATCGGGATCGCGAACGTCACCGCTTCGCCGATCTGGTCGGGCCCCAGCGGAATGACGTTGCCGATCCACGCCTCATTAGAAAACACCGCCGACGTGCCGAGCAGCTTGAGGCCGCTGACGACAATGCCCTCGTCGTCTTCCTTGACGACGGTGAGCGCGGGGTTCGCAGTCTGCGTCTCCTTGTAGAGTTTTGAATCCCGCGAGCCCTGCGGGGTCAGGACCAGATAGCAGGCGAACAAGTCCGATTGCTTGAGATAGTCAAGGTAGTCGATGATGTTCTGGCCTAAGCCTTTCTTGTTGGCATCGAACAGTTCCGGCATCATCGCCATGCCGGCGACGAACGCCGGCACGTGATCGGGCGAGCGGCCCAGCAATCCGTACGACCATTCGGCGACGCGGCGATGGCACTCCGCCCGCTGATCGAGGTCCCGCCGGGACTTCGGCAACAGGAACCACGACGTGAACCGCTCGCCATCCTCGGCAAACGACATGGCATCGAGGTGCTGCTTCTCGCGCTTGCGGTCATAGATGCGCGCAAATGATCGCGCCGTGTTGCGGAAGGCCGGGTGCGTGGTGACATCGGTGACGAGTTCGCCGCCGAGATAGATGCGGCGACCGTCGCGCAACGACGCCAGATACTCATCACCACTTCGCAACATTCTTCCGCTCCATCTTGGTCTGCCCGATCGGCTGCCCCGGTTACCGACGGGCAACTATCGCACGGACCGACCGTACTATCAGCCTAACCCTTTGTTTGATACTCCATAGCCGCTCGAACCCGCTTGCAGACGGACAACACCATGAAGACGGCATTGCTCGCCATGGTCGGTTTGTTTTTTGGCGCGATCATCGGCGGCATTTTGGGTGTCGTGCTCGGATTTGTCTGGACGTGGATCTTCCAGACGACGTCCTTCGAGGGATACTCCGGCATGCTGGTGTTCTTCACCTTTATGCCGATCGGAATGCTGCTCGGAGGAGTGTTGGGAGGCGTCGGCTTTGGCATCGCCGGTTCTCGCGATCAGCTTTCCGCGCGTGCGTCAGCTGGGCCGACCGATGGCAAATCCTAACTATGCGGTGCGTCTCGCGACCGAAGCCGACCTGCCGACTGTCGCCGGCATCCACATCGCGTCATGGCAGGATGCTTACAAAGGCGTCGTCCCGGATGCGCTGCTTGCGAATCGGTCCGTCGAGGGGTCGCTTTCGGGCTGGCGATCCACGTTCGCCAAATATCCCGCGAACATCACGGTGGCGACAGCGCAGGACGGAGCGATACATGGCTTTTGCTGCGCCGGCCCGGTGGTCGACACCGCCAAGAATGCACCGTTCGAATTCCAAATCTATGGCTTGCACGTGCTCCCCGCTTCGCGGCAGCGGGGAATCGGCTCGGCGCTGCTGCGGGCAGCTTTCGCGCGCGCACGCGAGAGCGAACGGATGAGGTCCGCGATCGTCTGGACGCTGAGGGACTTGCAGCTCTCCCGACGATTTTACGAGCGCGAAGGCGGCCAAGTGGTGAAGACCGACGTCTGGAGCATAGACGGCACCGCGCTTCCGGAGGTCGCGTACGGGTGGGCCAATCTTTAGGGGAACGGCCCCCTGCCGCGCAGCGCGTCTTGCTATACGATTTGCCTCGCCACCGCGGCCGAATTGAGAGCCGCCGCTAGGACATCGAGCCCTCGTGCCAGTTCGGCGCGGCCGCGCGCAGCCCCGAGCGACACGCGGATGGCATGCGGTGCTGCCGGACCGACATTGAAGGCATCGCTCGTGACCACGGCCAAACCGCGGCGTTGCACATGGCCTGCGAACTCGGTGCGATTCCAACTCGGCGGCAGGTTTAGCCAGATGTGATGGCCATGGGGATTTGCCGCGAAGGCATGGCCAGCCAGCGTCTTGGTGGCGAGCTTCTGCCGGAATGCGGCCTCGGCGCGGATCGCCGCGATGATGGCTTCGGCGCTCCCGTCGCGCAGCCAATGGATGGCGAGTGCCGTCGTGAGCGGTGTCGACATTTGCGTCGTTGCGGCCAAAGCGCTTGCGAGCACGTCGGCAGCGGCGCGGTCGGGCGTCGCAACGAACGAGACCCGCAGCCCAGGCGCGATGCACTTCGACAGGCTCGCGGCGAGATAAGTCCGCTCGGGGATCAGGGCGGCAAGCGGCGGGCTGACGGCGTCGAGGCGGCCATAAGCGTCGTCCTCGATGAGAAGCGCGTTCGCCTTCTCGATGACAGCCGCGACCTGTCGGCGGCGCGCCATAGTCATCGAAGCCGCCGTCGGATTGTGAATGGTCGGCGTGAGATAGACGAGCCTCGGCTTGTGCCGGCGGCACGCGGCCGCCAGCGCATCCGGCATCACGCCGTGCTGGTCCATCGCCACGCCCACGAGCGTGACGCCGCAGAATGCCGCCGCTGCGCGAAACCCCGGATAGGTGAGGACTTCGGTGAGCACCACGTCGCCCGGTTTCGTCAGCTTTCCCAAGAGAGCGGCAAGTGCAGCTTGCGTTCCCCCGCTGATGACGAGGCGATCGGGTTCGAGGTCGGGAAGGCGCGCCCGCATCCATGTGGCTGCGACCGCACGTTCATCGTCGCTGCCGCCAGCCGGACGGTAGGTGAGGTAGCGCGCTAGCCCGACTTCGAGCGACAGTGCGGTAATTCCCCGTGCCACCCGCCCTTCGATGTCCGCCTCCGCGGGCTGCGGCGGCAGGTTCATGGACAAATCGATTTCCGCGCTCGCGAGCGGCGGCAGGCGAGCCTCGCCGGCACTCTCGGCGACGAACGTTCCCTGCCCGACCCTCGCTTCGGTCAATCCGCGGCGCCTTGTTTCGGCGTAGGCGCGGGTCACGGTGGTGAGATCGACGTGCAGTGCCTTCGCGAGAGCGCGATGGGTCGGAAGAACCTCGCCTCGCCGCAAGCGGCCACGGCCAATGTCCGATGCGAGAGCCTCGACGATCCGCAGATAGACCGGGCCGGTGCGGTCCTCGATTGTAGGGGTCCAATCCATACAATACCCGTACACTGACCTTGCAAAGAAGACAATGGAGGTCGAGGTATAGAGCGGTCCTCCGGCAGGCCGGCCGCAATAATCAACCGGCGTCCGAGAGGCGGAACTCGCAAGGTTTTGACAATGACCGCGCTCGCCTCGTTGTTTCACGCTCCGTCTGAATCCGGCATGCCGGCCCCGACAACATCCCTACAATCGGTTCTGCGCGGGCTGCGCGGACGCTGCCCGAACTGCGGTCGCGGACACATGTTTCGCAACTTCCTCAAGGTGAGCGACGACTGTTCGGCGTGCGGGGAGGAACTCTTTCATCATCGTGCCGATGACTTTCCCGCCTATCTCGTGATCTTTCTGGTCGGGCACATTCTGGTGCCCCTGGCACTGGTGGTTGAGACCGAATACGCGCCGGCGATGTGGCTGCAATTCGCGGTGTGGGTGCCGCTGACGATCGCGCTGTCGCTGGCGCTCATCCAGCCGATCAAGGGCGCGGTCGTCGCCCTGCAATGGTCCGCCGGCATGCACGGCTTCGCCGAAGCGCGGGCAGCGCGCGAGCACGAAGCAAATCCGTAAGGCCAGACGCGCAGGAGGCGCGCGCTGGGGGGCTTGCTACTTTCGTTTCCGGCTCGCCGGGCGCTTCGGTGCGGGCTGCTTTGCGCCATTCCGTTTCGATCGGCGAACCGCCGCTTTGGTGCGGCACGCCGCGCATAGGCAGCCGCCGATCCTGATGAAGTAGTCGAAATATTCCTTGCCGTAGTCGTAGGTGATTTCCTCGCCCGGCGAGATGTCGCGCTGGGCGACGATCACGATCTTGCCCTTGCGCGTCACCGGCTTGGCATTCGGCCAACAGGAATGGTTGATGTAGCGCGCCACGTTCCACCGCGGCGAACCGTCGATCGTCCACTTGCTGTTGAGTTCGAACATGTACTTGGCGCCGCGCATCTCGCGTCGTTCGGCTTCCTCGTTCGGCAGCAACTTGCCGCGATAGGTCGCGATGTAGCCGTGCCGCTTGATCAGTTTCGTCGCGAACAAACCGAAGCCGGTGATGGAGCGGCCGAGCCGGAAGCAGCGTGAGGACATAGCCTGCGATTAGCGTCAAATCTCGTTGGTGTCATCCGCTATCCCCAGAAAATGGCAGGATTGTTCGCGCGGTTCGAATGACAAGTGCGCGCACCGCATCCGCAGCGCTCATTGCCTCGCGCGACGTCGATCGCGACGCGCGACGTTCATCGATTCAATAGGTCCGCAATCACGGCCTCTGCCGCGTTATGGCCGGGTGCGCCAGTGACGCCGCCGCCGGGATGGGCCCCCGAGCCGCACAGGTAGAGGCCAGGCAGCGGCATGCGATAGTCGGCGGAGCCGAGCATCGGGCGCGCCGAAAACAGCTGATCGAGCGTCAGCGCGCCGTGGAAGATGTCACCGTTGGGCAAGCCGAACATGCGCTCCAGGTCGAACGGAGACAGACTTTGCCGCGCGATGACGCTTGCCTTGAAGCCAGGGGCGTAGGTCTCGACGGTGTCGAGCATCAGATCGGCGACGGCGTCGCGGTGCTGCTCCCATGACGAACCGTCGGCAAAGCGCGGCGCGACATGCTGGCAGAACAGGCTCGCGACGTGCATGCCTGGGGGCGCCAGGCTGTCGTCAAGGGTCGATGGAATCAGCATCTCGATGATGGGCGCCCGGCTCCAGCCATGGCGGACGCAATCGCGATAGGCCGCGTCCATGTAGCCGAGGCTCGGCGCCATTATGATGCCTGCCGTATGATGATCGCCCGTTCCTGGCAGTGCGGAAAAATCCGGCAGCCGCGACAGCGCGACATTCATGCGGAACGTGCCCGAGCCTGCCTTCCACCTCTTCACGCGTTTCGCCACCGCAGGGGGAACGGCCTCTTGCGGCACCAGCGCCTCGAAAAGGTACTGCGGATTGACGTTCGCAATGACGGCACGGGCGCGGACCGGCGTGCCGTCGGCCAACACAACGCCGGCGACTCGATCGCGCTTTACGATGACTTCGCGCACGGCGGAGTGCACATCGATCCGCACGCCATATGAGCCGGCCGCCTTCGCCATCGCCTGCGTGATCGCGCCCATGCCGCCGATGGCGTGACCCCATACGCCGGACTTGCCGTTCACTTCGCCGAACACGTGATGCAGCAGCACATAGGCAGAGCCGCGCGTGTAAGGGCTCGCGAGGTTGCCGACGACGGCGTCGAAGCCGAGCACGGCCTTGATGGGATCGGACTCGAACCAAGTATCGAGCATGTCGCCGGCTGATCGGCGAAACAGCCGGACCGCGGCCTTGAGGGCGTCGGCTTGCCACAGACTTTTGCCGATGGCGGCGAACTTGCCGAGTTCCAGGACGGCGTCGCGCGCCCCCACGAGTTTGAGGTTGGGTGGCGCGGAGAGCAGCAGGCCGCGCAGCACGCCGGCCACGCGGCTCATCTCGGCCTGATAGTCGCTATAGCGCGCCGCATCCTTGGCGCTGAACTTTGCAATTTCGCGCTCGGTGCGCCCCTCGCCGGCCAGAAGGTAACGCCCATCGGGCAGCGGCAGAAAATTTTGCACGCGGCGCTCGACAATGCGCAAACCATGCTCATCGAGCTTGAGATCGCGGATGACCTTGGGCTGCAGCAGGCTGACCGTGTAAGCCGCGGTCGAGTTGCGGAAGCCCGGATGGAATTCCTCCGTCACGCAGGCGCCGCCGACTACGCCGCGCCGTTCGAACACCCGCACCCTCAAGCCCGCCATGCCGAGATAGGCCGCGCAGACGATCCCATTGTGGCCGGCACCAATGACGATAGCATCAAGATCGGACATGGGGCCTCACGCGTCGTGCGGGCATCTGCTGCGCATGATGCTGTGAATGCTTTGCGCTCGAAGCCCGGCTACGAGCGGAATCTATTGCGTAGAATGCCGCCATACTTGAAGGAATAAATCACCATGGAAAAAGCAAAGCTCTACTCGCCCAATCAGATTGCCGGCGGCTCCTTCCTGGGCGGCCCGTTCATGGCGGTCTTCACGCTGTGGTGGAATTTTCGCGCTTTGGGCAACCGTAACGGCGTGACGCAAACCCTCATCTGGGGCGCGGCATTCATCGTGGTCGTGCTGGCGATACTTCCGTTGCTTCCCGAGAAGTTTCCGAACTACGTGCTCCCTATTGCGTACATGATTGTCGCCCGCCAGATCGCTGACAAGTATCAATTGTCAAAGGAGGCGATCGCAAAATCCGACCAGTTCACGTTCGTATCGAACTGGGCCGTTGTCGGCATCGCCATCGGCCTCCTGCTGGCTTTCTTCGCGGTCGCCGTCGTCGAGTTCATCGGCTTGGCGCAACTGGGAGTCCTCAAGTCTTGAGCGGGTCACTCAATTTGAGCTTTTGAGAAGAAGCGAGCGATCTCCTCAGATGCTTCGCTCGTCTCCTCAAAACGCATCTCAAAGCGGGGATGCAGAAAGACCATCATTCGGCCGCTTCTGATAGTGACCACCTCTAGCAACGGTCGAAGAGCCGAAATCATTGGGTTCGCCGCATCAACTCTTGAGAACCGACGGCTGCAGCTACCGCTGGACCAAATTGAACATGGCGAGGAAGCCGAAGCCAAGCGCGACGTAGGACGCACATATCAAAATCGCGAAGACCAGGTATGAGAGCTTGTCGTCGGCCGGCGATATCTTCGTTTCAGAGTGGAGAGACACTTTTTTTACCTCCCGATCGATTCGATCGCGACAGATTGGGAGGCCGGTCTCGCGCCGATCTTTGATCTGGATCAAAGCCAAATCGCCCATGGCCCTTGGGCTCGGCCCATAGTGATCGACGAGCCGCATTAGGTAATTTGCATGGGTTTGCTGGTAGTCAGCTCCGGGCGAGAGGTGCTTCCGTGGCCTAACCGCAACAGTCGCGGAGAAAGCGCAAGCGCCCCGCCATTTCAGCGCGCACCGCGCCGCGGAGTTCGGCTAGAATTGCGATACTGTCGATCTGGAGGAGTTAACGATGTCCAGAATCGATGGCCACCGCGTGAAGTCGAGGCCGGTTCCCCGCACCGATGCGAGGATGTGGTTGAACCGGTGGAACATGCCGTCGTTGCTTTTCTACCGGATCGCCCGGACCGGCGGCTATTCGGTATCTGAATCGCTGAAGTTCGCTGTTTTCAAGCTTCGGCTTCCGGATCGGCCCGAGCACCTCAAGAGGGAGATGAACGAGTATCTCGAGAGGCTCTCGGAAGTCGACGACAACGAGGTTCGTCCGCCAAAGCATACCTCGCATTAGCGTCTCGATCTTAAGTCAGGCGGCTTCGGACGAGGGCGCCGAAGCGAATGACATTTCGTGGATCGCACGATCGCTTGTCGACGATCCATCTCGTTAGCTTCCCGTGCGGGAGTGACCATCAGTATCTGAGTTTTTCCTTTGTATGCGTGACGCAATGACCTGTCCGTCAATGGGGATTTTCTTTTGGGGGTAGAGATGGCTGAGGGAAACCGCACAGAAGCAAAGGTCGCTCGCATTGCTGGAGTTTCGTTCGCACTTCTTTGGATTGTGATGCTCGGTTTGAAAATGATCAGCGGATTGTAATGCGAGTTCTCAGTCTCGCCTTGGGCGACGAATTATTGCCACGACAGACCCGATAAAGCCGAAATCGCTTGGCGCTCGCTCAAAGGCGATGGATGCGCAGAGGCGCCTGACCCGCAATCAACAGCATGTGCGGTCTGCCGTCGCGTTGAGCGATGCGTCAACGCATGTTGGAAAGGGCAATTCCAGTGGCACTGGGCGCTCCTCACCGCAGCCCTACAAGGAGCTTTCCAGCCGTGCCGTCGCCACCGTGAGCCACGCACGCGTCTCCTCGCGCACCAGCGGCATCAGCGTCTCGCGCACGGTGGCGTGATAGGCATCAAGCCACGCCACTTCCTCTGCGGTCATTAGGCTCGCGTCGATGAGACGGAGGTCGATGGGCGCGAGCGTGAGCGTCTCGAAGCAATTTAGCGTCTTGTCGGCGCCGGGCACGGCCGGCGCCTCGGTGACCAGCACCAAATTCTCGATACGAATGCCGTAGTGGCCGTTCTTGTAGTAGCCGGGCTCGTTGGACAGGATCATGCCGCGCTTGAGCGGTGTGGTGCCGAGTTTCGAAATGCGCGCCGGGCCCTCGTGCACCGAGAGATAGCTGCCGACGCCGTGGCCGGTGCCATGATCGAAATCGAGCCCGGCGGCCCACAGGCTCGCACGCGCAAAACTGTCGAGCTGCGCGCCCGAGATGCCGTCGGGGAACACCGCACGGGCGATGGCGATGTGGCCTTTGAGCACGCGGGTGAAGCGGTCGCGCATCTCGGCCGTCGCCGAGCTGACCATCACGGTGCGGGTGATGTCGGTGGTGCCGTCCTGGTATTGCGCGCCGGAATCGATGAGGAACAGATCGCCCGGCGCGATCCGGCGGTCCGATTTGCGCGTGACGCGGTAATGGACGATGGCGCCGTCAGGTCCCGCGCCCGAAATGGTCGGGAACGATATGTCCTTGAGGACGCCGGTGTCGCGGCGAAATGTTTCGAGCGCGGCGACGGCATCGATCTCGGTGAGCTCGCCCGCGGGCGCGGTGCGATCGAACCAGGCGAGGAAGTTTGCAACCGCGGCGCCGTCGCGGCGGTGCGCGGCGCGACTGCCGGCGATCTCGGCCGCATTCTTCACCGCCTTCATGGCGGCGATCGGATCGGCGCCGCGCGGTGCCTTGCCGCCGTTGGCGATGATCGCCTGGGAGATCGCGTGCGCCGCCGTTGCCTGATCGAGGCGGACCGTTTTGTGCGCGGCGCCGAGCGCGGCGAGGTCGGCGGCAAATGCGTCGGGTGCCTTGAGTTCGGCGAGGCCGTCGAGAGCGGCGCGCGCCGCGTCGGTAAGCTTGCGTGGATCGATATAGAGCTGCGCCCCGCCTTCCGCGGGCACGATAGCGAAAGCCAGCGCAATCGGCGTGTGGGCAACGTCGGCGCCGCGAATGTTGAAGGTCCAGGCGATCGCGGCCGGATCCGAAACAACAAGGGCGTCCGCCTTGAGCTTCTTCAACTCTTCGCGCACGCGTTCGAGCTTTTGACGCGCGTCTTCGCCGGCGAATTCGAGGGGCTGCGGCACCACCGCGCCACAAGGCGGCTCGGGGAGATTGCGGCAGACGGAATCGATCGGGTTGGGCGAGGTCGCAACGAGGGTGGCGCCCGCCGCGACGCAGGCTTTGCCGAGGCGCTCGGCGCCGTCCGCCGTGTGCAGCCACGGATCGTAGCCGATCTTTTGGCCCGCGGTGAGGTTCGCCTCGATCCACGCGGATGGCGGTGCGTCGACGAGGTGCTCGATCGTGAACAGCTTGGGGTCGGCCTGCTCACGCGCCTGCAGCGTATAGCGGCCATCGACGAACAGCACCGCGCGCTCCGCCGTGACGATGGCAGCGCCTGCCGAGCCGGTGAAACCGGTAAGCCAGGCGAGCCGCTCTTCGGACGGCGGCAGATATTCGTTCTGGTGACGGTCGGCGTGGGGAACGATGAAGGCGTCGAGGCCGCGGCGCGCCAGTTCCTCGCGGAGCGCGGCAACGCGCGGCGCCGCCTCCGCTGCTTCCGGCGGATCGTCGAAATCCTGGAAGGTGGCGCGGAAACCGGTTGCTTCGTTCATAACACTCACCCTTGGCCTTTACCCTCGGCCTTCACCCTTGCAGCAGGCGCCGCGGGTCGGCGGCAAGCTTGCGCTCGCGCACCCATTCAGCAATGTCAGCATAGGTCGCGAGCCACACCTTGTCGTGCTTCGCGATATGCTGGAACACCTTGTCCATGGCGGCGGCGATCATTGGGCGGCCGCCGAAGTGGCAGTGCATGGACAGCACCATGAAGGCCGGGGTCTCGCGCTCGTAGAGATAATCGAACGTCGTGCGATGCACGTCCCACAGGTCGAGCGAGCTCGATCGCAGCACGCGGTTGTCGGTGAAGTCGCTGCCGGGGATATGCACGATCGATCCTGCCGGCGTGTCGACGAGGCGCGGCAGGTCGCTGTCGCGGGCATCGCCGTGCCACAGCAACTTCTCCTCGGCGAGAAATTCTCGCGTATGTTCGGTGAAGGCCATCGACGGACTGATCCAGCCGCGCGGGCGCTGGCCGGTCGCCTTCGTCAGGACGTCGAGCGAGCGCGCAATCGTTGCGCGCTCCTCCTCGGGCGTCATGTTGGTGAGGAGCTGATCCTGGTAGTAGGCGTGGCCCGCGATGTCGTGGCCCGACGCGACGATGTCGGTCAGCGCCTGCGGATAGAGCTCGGCACATTTGCCGTTGACGCAGAACGTCGCGCGAATGCCGTTCGTCTTGAACAGATTGATGAGCCGGTAAACGCCGACCTTGCCGCCATAGCTGCCCCAGGCAATTCCCGCGGTATCCTTCGTGCCCGGCTTGAGCGGGCTCGCCTGCACCCCATAGGGTGGCCCTTTGCCCTCGCTCCACGCCTCCAGCATCGCCGTCACCGCGACTGCGATGCGGTTGCCGTTGGGCCACTCGTAATTGCGCTCCGCCATCAAGGGCTCCCATAATCCCGAAACCGAGGCTACTGAATGGCTCGGTCAAGCCGACGATCAAGCCGGGCGACGATCATAATGGAATCTGCGACCCATCCCGACATCCTGTTCGTATCGTATCGCGACACGCTCGCGCTGCTGACCCATGACGACGCAATGCGCATCTGCGAGGAAACCTACCGGATGCACGCGCGCGGCAGTGTTGTCTGGTCTAAACCGCCCAGCTTCAAACTCGATTTTGCCGAGGGCTTTCACAACCACTGGCATGTGAAGGGGTGCCTGCTCAAGGACATCCCGGTGACCGGGGTGCGCATGTACAATTACTTCGATGACGGCGCGCGCAACACCGTCGGTGCGCTCGACTGCACGCGCTTCATCGTGCTGTCCGACCCACGCAACGGCCATGCGCTCGCAATCGTGGACGAGCACCTCGTCTATCAGCTGCGCAGCACCGCCGCCGCGGCCGTAGCGCTGAAATGGGTTGGCCCGGTCGATGCGAAAGTGCTGGGCCTCGTCGGCATCGGCGCGATGGGCACTAACATGCTGCGGTGTCTGTTGCAGCTCTATCGTTTCGCGGAAATTCGCGTCACCTCGCGCCGACCCGAAACCCGCGCGGCGTTCGCCGCCGAGTGGAGCGCCAAGCTGGGCATCCCGGTCGTCGCCTGCGACCGCGTTGAAGACGTGGTGCGGGGCGCCGACGTCGCGGTGGGCGGGACGACATCCTCGGATATCATGACCCGCGAAGCGTGGCTCAAGCCCGGCGCCGTCTTCATCTCGCTGGCGCGGCGCGAGTTCGAGCCCGCGGGCTGGGCGCGCATGGACAAGGTTGTCATCGACAGCTGGGAGATGAACTACCTGATGCCGTTCTTCCGCGACATGATCGACACCGGCGTGTTTACGCGTGCGCGGCTTCACGGCGAAATCCACGAGGTGGTGGCCCGCACCAAGCCGGGCCGCGAGCGGGCGGACGAGCGCATCCTCATCCACACCACGGGCCTCGTCTCGCAGGATGTCGCCATCTGCCATTACATTTTCACGCAGGCGAAGGCGCGAGGGATGGGGATCATGCTGCCCGCGGCGCGGGCGGTGCATGGATAATCAGGTTTTCACCTCCGTCCGCATGCGGTCCGAGGCGGAAATAAAGACAAGGAAATCAGCATGTCATTCAGGATCATCAAGCCTGCAACGGCGCCGCGGCGCCCGCTTGAACCGGCGCGGGGCTATTCGATCAGGCTCATCGACACCGGGATCGGCGTCGAAAGCCTCGACGTGCACATCAACGTGCTGGGGCCCCAAAATGCGCCCGGGCGCGTGCACCGGCACACGCGATCCGACAATGTCTACATCGTCAAATCAGGCGAAGGGGTCGTGACGATCGAAGGGCAGGACCACGCCATCGTCACCGACGACGTCGTCTACATTCCGGCCGGCACGCGGCACGCGCTGCGCACCACCGGCGACCAGGATCTCGTCATCTACGAGATCTATGCGCCGGCCGGGGCGGCGTTCGATTCCATTTTGGAGGAGTAGCGCCCGGCGGCGATGTCCTGCCGTGCTTTGACGTCTCGCGATGTCGCGGTCGCTTCGCGCGTCCTCAACTTTTTTCCCCTCCCCCGCGTGCGGGGAGGGGATGATGACGCGCCGCGCAGGCGGGCGCAGTGCGCCTCAATAATTCGCGGCCTTGCGCATGGGGTGCGGTTCCGGCGCGCCGACGCCTTTGGGGAGGTCGAACATGCCGGACGGGAGCTTGTCGAAGAAGGCAAGCACCTCGGAGGTCTTCACCACGTCGGCATACTTCGCGTTCATGTCGCAGAGATTGATGGCGTGGCTTGCCTGCGAGCGGTCGAAGCAGCCTTCCTCGGCGAGCGTGATGCGGTAGTTGAGGCTGAAGGCATCCAGCACGCTGGCACGCACGCAGCCTGACGTGGTGGTGCCGGTGACGATGACGCTGTCGCAACCGAGCAGCGTCAGGTAGCTCGCCATGTTGGTGCCGAAGAAGCCCGACGGCTTCTGCTTGTAGATCACGATGTCCTTGGGGCCGGGCGCGATCTCGGCCATGATCTCGTTGCCGTCGCGATTGGACATCACGGTCTTGTTGGAGACGTCCTCGGTGGAGCGGTTGTTCTTCCAGCTCCAGCTTCCCGAATCCCAGTTGTCGCCGCGGCGCACGCCGGTGGTGTATATCACCGGCAGGCCCTTCTCATGGGCCTTGTCGATGAGCGAGCGGATGTAGGGCAGCGCCACCCAGGCATCTTCGCCGCAGGAATTGCGCCACTTCTTGATCGATTCGAGGATCGGCTCCGGCTTCTCGCCGCAGAACGCATAATTGACGTCGATGATGAGCAGCGCGGGCCGCTTGCCGAAGCCCTGGCGCGCGCCATAGCCGGAGGTCGCAAACACCGCCTTGTCGCGCTCGGTCAGAAACTGGTTCCAGATCGGTTCGGTCATGTGGAGCTCCTTTCAAGCGGACGATAGAGGACGGAAAGGCGTCATTCCGGGGCGCCGCAAAGCGCCGAACCCGGAATCCATACTCCTCGGTCGGAGGTTATGGATTCCGGGCTCGCCTCCGCTTCGCTACGGCGCCCCGGAATGACGATTGTGTCTTCGGTAACTTCGTCCTCCCTTACGCGCTTTCGACAAAGCGCATGTCGATGATCTCGTCATACTTGATGTCGGCTTTCAAGATGCCGGCCTCGCGCACGACCGACTTTGCCGTATCCCAGGATTGCGGAGTGATGATGCCGTCGGGGCTCCACATCTCGTCGGCGAATGAACGGTCGAGCGTCGCGCGCAGGTCGTCGAGCGCCATGGTGGGAAACTGCTTCTTGGCGATCTCGCTCGACTCGGCCGGGTTGGCGTAGACGAACTTGAGCGCCTTCACCATGCCGCGCACGAAGGTGCGCACGACCTCGGGCTCCTTCTGGATCGAATCGAGCCGCACATTGATGGTGGAGTAGGCGTACGGACCAAGCTCTTTCGGCACGTTGAAGAACGGCTCGTCCCACACTTTGTTGCGAATGCCCTGGGTCACGAACGGCTCGGTCGCTTCGCCGATCTGCGCCTGCTTGCTGCGCACCGCGGCGATCGTCGCCGAGTTAGAGGTTTCGACCAGCGTCACGTCGCTCTTGGGATCGAGTTTCCACTTTGCGAGCAGGTAGCGTGCGATCGAGTTGGGCGTGCCGCCGAACGGACCCACTGCGATGCTCTTGCCCTTGAAGTAGCTCGGCCAGTCGCGGTCCTTCGGTCCCTGGCCGGGCGCGGCGCAGAAATAATTGTTGCCGCGATTGACGCAATTGACGATGGCACGCAGTTCGGCCCCTTTCGCTTTGGCGAAGGCATTGTGCTCTGGCCCCCCGATGAAAGCGAACGCCTGGCCGGTCAGCACCGCGTTGGTGTGGCCGCTGCCAGATTCGATGGTGATGATGTTGACCTTGAGGTCGTCGAAGTAGCCCTTGGCCATTGCGACATAGAGCGGGAGATAGCCGGTCCCGTGCACCGGTTCCGCGACCAGAAGCTCGCGCGCGGCGCGTGCCGGCACGATGCGGCCGGCGACGCCTGCGCCCGCTGCTCCGGTCGCGACTTTCAGAAACCGACGTCTATGCATGGCGACCTCCTAACTTCGCACGCCCTTGCGCAGGACGCGCTCGAGCCATGACACTGTCACGTACATGATGACGGCGAGCGTCGACAGTACCAGCACCGCGACCCAGACGAGCGCGATGTCGTAGGTCTGGCCGGCATAGAGAATGGCGCGGCCGAGGCCGTGCTGGGACGCGATGAACTCGCCGACAATCGCGCCGGTCAACGCGAGCCCGATGTTCACCCGCAGCACCGAAATGATCCACGGCAGGCACGACGGGATCACAAGCTTGCGGAACACCTGCAGGCGGGTCGCGCCGAGCGAATAGAACAGCTTCTCGCCGTCTGGATCGACAGCCTTGACGCCGGCAAAGGCGGTGAGCGTCGAGACGACGACCGTGAGCGCGGTCGCGATCGCGATCTTGGAGGCGATGCCGATGCCGAACACCAGCACGATCAGCGGCGCGAGCGCGAGCTTCGGCAGCGACTCGAAGCAGATGATGTAGGGCTGCACGATCGCCGCATAATTGCGCGACCACCAGAACGACAGGCCGATCGCGGAGCCGGCCGCGGTTCCGATCAGGAAGCCGAGGATGGTCGAGCGAAAGGTGAAGCCGATATCGGTGAAAGCATCGCCCGTCGTGAAGAAGATGATGAGGGTGCGATAGATCGCGCTCGGTTGCGACCAGAAGAACGCGTCGATCCACCCAAGGTCCGCAGAGATCTCCCACAGGGCGATGATCAAGACCAGGATGCCGATCTGCGTCGCGACGATGGCGGCCGCGGGCCAATCCTTGTGCACCGGCAGGCGCCGTACCGGCCGCGCCGCCGCTGTGCCCGCGACTGGCGCAGTTGCCGGCGCACTCCACCCCGCGGCGCCCTTCGCAGTCGAGGTATGCGGCACGGTCATCGCAACCCCATCACGCCGCGTCGTCGAGGGAGAGCGAGGCCTCGCTATGCAGCCATTCGAGGCAGCGCTCCTTCACGGCGATGAATTCGGCCGAATTCGTGCAGGCGCGCATGCGCGGACGGGGCAATGCAATCGAGATGGTGTCGAGGATCCGGCCGGGGCGCGTCCCCATCACGTGCACTTCGTCCGACAGAAAGATCGCCTCCTCGACGTCGTGGGTGACGAACACCACGGTCTTGCCGAAGTCGCTCCACAGCCGCAGCAACCATTCCTGCATGCGCAGCTTGGTCTGCGCATCGAGCGCGCCGAACGGCTCGTCGAGCAGGATCACGTCGGTGTCGAACAGCAAGGTCCGCAAGAGGGCCGCGCGCTGGCGCATGCCGCCGGACAGCGTGCTCGGATAGGCGTTCTCGAATCCGGCAAGCCCGTAGCGGCGCAGCAGCGGCAGCGCGCGTGCGCGCGCCTCGGCGAGCTTCACGCCCTGGATCTCCATGCCGAGAATGATGTTGTCGGTGAGCGTGCGCCACGGCAGCAGCAAATCCTTCTGCAGCATGTAGCCGACTCGGCCGATGGTGCCGGTGGCGTCGACGCCATCGATCATCACGCGGCCCGCGCTCGGTTCCTGCAGTCCGGCAACAATGTTGAAGATCGTGCTCTTGCCGCAACCCGAGGGCCCGATGAGGCTCACGAACCAGCCCTGCGGCACCGTCAGGCTGACGTGGTCGAGCGCATGAAAGACGCCGGCAGGCGTCGTGAAGTCCATGCTTACGTCGTCGATCAGCAGCTTGGTCAGGGGCATCGGGCGGTCCCGTAAGTCGGGGAGCGTAAAGCTTGCCGCTACTGCCCGCAAGAAGCATGCCAGACTCGGCCTCAGCAGTGGAACCGCAAGGCGTGAATGCAGCTATGCGCGTGTTCACTTCCCCAAGGTCGCGGTCGAGACCGCACGCGGGTCGCGCGTCGGCCATTTGCCGAGTTCGACGGCGTGGAAGAAATTGTCGATATGCCGATTGAACGCGTCGGGGTCTTCGAGATTGATGGCGTGGCCGCAGTTCGGCATCACCACAAGGCCCGCGGTTGGGATCGTCCGCTTCATCAAGAGGCCGGGGTCGAGGCACGCCCAGTCTTCATCGCCTGTCATGACGAGGGTCGGCACCGTGATCTTCTTCATCTCCTCGGTGAGATCGAAGAGTGACGGACGGCGCGCCTGGACGCCGCGCATGGTCAGGGCCGAGCCCTTGGTGGAATGCTCTGCAAGCTGATCGGCGAATTCTCGCCAGCCGCGCGGGTCTTTGTTCTGGAACTGCACGCGCGTCGGCCCGAGCGCGTAGCCTTCTGCGGCCTTGTCCATGCCCAGCTCCTCGAAGCGCGCGGCGGCCGCTTCCGCCTCCTCGGCGAACTTCTTGCGTTGGTCGGGTGCCGCGCCATAACCGCAACCGGCAACGACGATCGAACGCGCGCGCTCCGGATACGTGAAGCCGAAGTGGAGCGTTGCAAAGCCTCCCATGGAAAGGCCGACGATGTGCGCCTTGTCGATCTTCAAGCCGTCGAGCACGGCACGGATATCGTCGCGGGCGCGCGCCTGCGAATAGCGGTCGACGCCCTCCGGCACATCGGACGGCGTAAAGCCGCGGGCGTTGTAGGCGATACAGCGATAGTTCGCGCCGAAGTGGCGCAGCTGCGCTTCCCACGAGCGAACGTCACCGGCGAACTCGTGCACGAACACGACCGGAAAGCCGCGGCCGACCTCGTCGTAGTAGAGCTTCACGCCGTCGTCGGTGGTGATGTGGGGCATGGTCGATCCTTAAGATTGAATGCACTACAGGCGGAGGTTCTTTCACCTCTCCCCTCGTGGGAGAGGTCGCCCGCGCATCAGCGCGGGCGGGTGAGGGCGCGTGCCAAAAACGCAGCTTTCGTTATGTGGCACGCCCCCGACCCTCTCCCGCGACGGGAGAGGGAGAAGAGCGAGCACGGTCATATACGATAATCCTGCATCAAGGGGAGGTGCATCGCTTCGAGAGTCACTGCAGTGCGACGCCGGTGATGCGGACGATCTCCGCCCATTTCGGAATGTCTGCGGCGATGATGGCCGCGAATTGGTCGAGGCCAACGCCCCTTGGATCGACGCCGTAGTCGGAAAAGCGCCGCGCCATGTCTTTCGTAGCCCCGGCACATTCGGCTGCGAGCCGTGTCACGATTGGTGCGGGCGTTCCGGCCGGGGCAAAGAGGCCGTTCCACGTGATCACGTCGAACCCGGGATAGCCGGCCTCCGCTATGGTCGGCACCTCCAGAAGTTGCGCCGAGCGTTCGGCGCTCGAAATGCCAAGCATGCGGACGCGGCCGTTGGTAGCGAAAGGAAGAGCCTCCGACAGATTGCCGAAATAAATCGGAACATGACCGGCGAGAAAATCCGCCATCGCCGGTCCGCCGCCCTTATAGGGCACGTGATTCATCTCGATCCCGGCGCGCTTCAAAAACAGCGCCATGGCAATATGGGTGAGACTCGCATGCCCGCCGCTGCCGTAAGGGATCAATTCGCCGGCGGCGCGGGCGCGGGCCACGAGTTCCGCGACGGAGTGCACCGGAAAGTCGGGATGCACCATCAGCACGAACGGATTTGTGCTGATGAGGCTCACCGGCGCGAAATCCTTGACAGGGTCGTAGGACACTTTGGTCATGGCCGGAAAAACCGCGATTTGCGGGAGCGCCGCGAGAAACAGCGTGTAGCCGTCCGCAGGCGCCCGTGCGACCGTTTCAGCCGCGATCTGTCCGTTGGCTCCCGGCCGATCTTCCACCACGAACTGCTGCCCGAAGACTTCGCCAAGCCGTTGGGATACCAGTCGCGCAATGCCGTCGGTATTTCCTCCCGGTGCGAACGGCACGACCATCCGCACTGGCTTCGCCGGCCAGCTTTCTGCCATGGCCGGCGGAGGCAGGAAAGGCGGCGCAGCGGCGGCGGCAAGCGCGGCGAGGAAAGCGCGGCGATCGATCTTCTCCGTCATTCAGAGCTTCTCCCTTGAGGTGGCTCTTGCAAGCAGGGCGCGGCAACGGCGATCGTTGCGAGACTAGAGCCGGCAGGATCGGCAAGCAAACCGCGGACCATTCGTCGCCCGCTGGACGCCGCGTTTGTCTTCCTCACGCGCAGAGGAATGATGCCGTCAGACCGAATTGACATCGCGTGCTGCTGCCGCCAAGGAAACGCGCGGTAACCGCATCAGGGAGAACGCCATGGATCTCGGCATTGCCGGCCGCAAGGCCATTGTCTGCGCTTCGAGCAAGGGCCTTGGCCGCGCCTGCGCCATGAACCTCGCCGCGGCCGGATGCGAAGTCGTGGTCAATGGGCGCAACCGCGATGCCGTTGAGGCGACCGCGGCCGACATCCGCAATGCGACCGGCGCGAAGGTCACGGCGGTCGCGGCCGACGTCGCCTCACCCGACGGCCAGAAGGCGTTGTTCGCCGCCTGTCCCGCGCCTGACATCCTGGTCAACAACAATGCCGGGCCGCCGTTTCGCGACTTCCGCGAGCTATCGCGCGAGATGATGATCGATGGCGTCATCGCCAACATGGTGGTCGCAATCGAGCTGACGCAGAAAGTGATCGACGGCATGGTGGCTCGGAAGTTCGGCCGCATCGTCAACATCACCTCGGGCACGGTGAAGGCGCCGCTCGTCGGGCTCGATCTTTCGTCCGGCGCGCGCGCGGGTCTTACCGCGTTCATGGCCGGTGTCGCGCGGTCGGTCGCGGCGTCGAACGTCACTATCAACTTCCTGCAGCCCGGTGCCTTCGCCACCGATCGCCTGAAGTCCAACATGGAGAACACCGCGAGCAAGCGCGGCATCTCGGTCGAGCAGGCGACCGCTGAGCGTGCCGCGACAATTCCTGCCAAGCGCTTCGGCGAGCCGGACGAGTTTGGCGCCGCATGCGCATTCCTGTGCTCGACCCATGCGGGTTACATCACGGGGCAGAACCTCCTCATCGACGGCGGTACTTTCCCCGGCGCATTTTAACCGAATTGCTCAAGGCGCAAGCGAACGGCTCGAGGTGCGGCAACGGTGAAGTCGGGCCGCCGAGCGATCGCAAAAGTCCTTATCACGTCGCTGTCAAATTAGCCAGCGGACGCCACCGAACATTAGCGTGCGACATCTTCGCTCGGAAGGCGGAGACGCATCGGTCGATTGGCAGTCAACTCAATATTATTGATCAGAATCAATCGATCGCGCGACAGACTCTTTAATGAAGAAGAAGGAACATGCGGGAACTGCGTAACTAATTGCGGCATTGTTCCTCGTTCGAACGTGTCAGGAGGAAACTCATGAGAAAGTACATCCTGATTGCAGCGACAGTCGGGGCCCTGTTCGCGGCCTTAGCTGTTTCAAATCCGGCCAGCGCGATGACCATCACCGCGCCGGCCGGCTTGGCGACCGCCGCCGATGAGGTCAATGCGGTCGAAAACGTTTGGTACCGCCGCTATTGGGGGTATCGCCCGTACTGGGGCTATCGTCGCCACTACTGGAGCTACTACCGACCCAACTGGGGTTATCGCCGTTGGAGCTACTACCGGCCCCGATACTATTGGAGCTACTACCGGCCGTACTACTCCTCCTACTCTTGGGGTTATCCTTGGGGGTACGGTGGCTACTATCGGCCCTATTGGGGGTTGGGTTGGGGTGGAGGCTGGGGTTGGCGTCGTTGGTGGTGGTGAACCAATCGCGTATGCGAGTACGAGGCTGACGCCGGTTAGGCGTCGCCGCCGCGGCAAGCTGCTACTTCTCAAAGCGAGGGGCGGGATCATTCCTCCCGCCCCACCAGAATTA
Source organism: uncultured Alphaproteobacteria bacterium (assembly GCA_963787675.1). GTDB lineage: Bacteria > Pseudomonadota > Alphaproteobacteria > Rhizobiales > Xanthobacteraceae > JAJPKK01. The sequence goes on from CAWBDV010000007.1 coordinate 1,560,029, forward strand.
GCCTGATCGCATCGTATTCTTTTGACCCGCCCCTCAGAACTGTCATAGCCGTACTTGAGTTGGCGCAGCAGCCGACGCATGATCGCGCTCCCCCCGGGGCTTATCCGCTCACCGCATTCTCCGGAAAGGAAGAGGGCACTGTCATGAAGCTCGTGCGCTATGGCGCGGCTGGCCGCGAAAAGCCCGGCATGATCGACGGCGAAGGCCGTATTCGCGACCTCTCGGGCCTCGTTCCGGACATCGCCGGCGAGGCGCTTTCGCCGCGCAGTCTGTCGAAGCTCGCCAAGGTGAAGCCGGCGACGCTGCCGCTCGTGCGCGGCACTCCGCGGCTCGGTCCCTGCGTCGGTCATGTCGGCAATTTCATCGCCATCGGGCTCAACTACGCCGACCATGCCGCCGAAGCCGGCCAGCCGGTGCCGAAGGAGCCGATCATCTTCAACAAGGCGCCGAGCTGCATCTGCGGCCCGAACGACGACACCATGCTGCCGAAGGGCTCCGAGAAGCTCGATTACGAGATCGAACTCGGTATCGTCATCGGCAGCCGCGCGCGCTATCTCGCCAAGAGCAGGGCGATGGATGCGGTTGTCGGCTATTGCCTTGCGAACGACGTCTCCGAGCGCGAGTTTCAGATCGAGCGTGCCGGCCAATGGACCAAGGGCAAGGGCTGCGAATCGTTCGGCCCGCTCGGGCCCTGGCTCGTCACCAAGGACGAGATCGCCGATCCGCAGAAGCTCGACATGTTGCTCACCGTGAACGGCGAGACCCGCCAGAAGGGCTCGACCCGGACGATGATCTTCCGCTGCGCGCATCTCGTCTGGTACTGCTCGCAATTCATGGTGCTCGAGCCCGGCGACGTCATCATCACCGGCACCCCGCCCGGCGTCGCGCTCGGCATGAAGCCGCCGAAGTATCTCAAGGCCGGCGATGTCGTGAAGCTCAGCATGCCCGGCCTCGGCGAGCAGACCCAGAAAGTCGTGCGCTTCCGGGCGTAGCGCAGGACGCGGTAGGCGCCAGTCGCATTTCACCGGTCGCTGCGGGGAGAGTTGAACTGCCGCGCTCAAGCGGCTGTGCGTTTCAGCGGCTCGATCTTCTTGAGTGATGCGGCCATTTCGTCAGCCGCGCGTTCGAGATCGAACTGCGCTTGGATGTTCATCCAGAACGCCGGAGTGGTCCCGAAATAGCGCGCCAGTCGCAATGCCGTGTCTGCCGTCACCGGTGTTTGGCCGCGCGAAATTCGTTCAATTCGGGTGCGGGGAACTCCGCATGCCCGCGCTACCGCATAGGCGGTGAGTTTCATCGGAATCAGAAAATCTTCCCGCAACACCTCTCCAGGATGAACGGGAGCAAGTTTTTTTGCAGTCATGTTCACTTCCTCGCCCTGGACTCAATGATAGTCGATGATTTCGACGTCCTCGGGTCCTGTCTCCGTCCACCTAAAAACAATTCTCCATTGGTCGTTGATGCGGATCGAGTATTTGCCCTTCAGATTGCCCTTGAGAGCCTCAAGCCTGTTGCCGGGCGGCACTGAAAGGTCAGGCAAGGCGGCCGCGCCATTGATCTGAACGAGCTTACGCCGTGCAACTTTCAGAAGATCGGTTGGAAATCCCTTTGGGGCACTCCGATCTATCAGGATCGATTCGGCAAACTTTCCTCTGAAGCTCCGAATCAAAGGAAAATCTCTCGCCGCGAGCCATCACATCTCGTGGCCACAAGGTATCATGACATGATACGAAAGCTCAATGGCCCTCGAAGGAGATCAGCGTGCGGACTGGCACGTTGAGAGCGCGCAGCTTGGCGACGCCGCCGAGCTCCGGCAGGTCGATGATGAAGCAGGCCGCGAGCACTTCGGCGCCCATCTGACGCAGCAGCTTGACCGCGGCTTCGGCCGTGCCGCCGGTGGCGACGAGATCGTCCACCAGGATGACGCGCTCGCCTTTGGCGACGGCATCCTCATGCATCTCCATTTCGTCGATGCCGTACTCGAGCGAATAGCCGATGGTGACCCGCTTGTAGGGCAGCTTGCCCTTCTTGCGGATCGGCACGAAGCCGGCCGAGGTCTGATGCGCGACTGCGCCGCCGAGGATGAAGCCGCGCGCCTCGATGCCGGCGACCTTGTCGATCTTGAAGCCGGCCCACGGCTGCACCAGCTCATCGACCGCGCGGCGGAAGGCGCGCGCATTGCCGAGCAGGGTCGTGATGTCGCGGAAGACGATGCCAGCCGACGGATAGTCCGGAATGGACCTGATCGCGGTGCGCAGGTCGAGGTCGAGTTCGGGCGTGACTGACATGGCGTCCTCAAGGGTGCAGGATCGAGAGAGGGCGGAACCCTGTTTCCCCCGCGGCGCCGGGAGGCGTCAAGTCCCGAGCGTCAAGTCCTCATCATCAAGTTTTGCCGCGCCCGGCTGCTGTTGCGACGGGGCGGCCGCGCGAAGGCATGTCATACGCGCCTGAGCACCCGGCCCGCGATAGCGTCGAGCTTGGCGAGAAGGGCGGGGTCGCGCGCCTCGGGCGCAGTGATGATCGCAGTATCGAGCGCGCGGTCGGAGCCGATCGGGCAGGGCTCATGGTCGCGCGGGAAATCGGCGGCGAACTGCGCGACGAGGCGCTTCGCCTTGTCCGCATTCGCCATCAGCACCTTGATGATGTCCTGCACCGTGACCGCGTCATGGTCCTCGGTGCCAGCAGTCGAAGTCGGTCACCATGGCGACGGTCGCGTAGGACATCTCGGCCTCGCGGGCGAGCTTCGCTTCCGGCATGTTGGTCATGCCGATGACCGCGTAGCCCTGCTGCTTGTAGGTGAGGCTCTCGGCGAGCGAGGAGAATTGCGGCCCTTCCATGCAGACATAGGTGCCGCCGCGCACGCACGCCGATGCCGGCCGCCTTCGCGGCCGCCTCGAGGTGATGGTGCAGCCGCGGCGACACCGGATGCGCCATCGACACATGGGCGACGCAGCCTTTGCCGAAGAACGAGCTCTCGCGCTTGTAAGTGCGGTCGATGAACTGGTCGATCAGCACGAACGTGCCGGGCGGCAGTTCTTCCTTGAACGAGCCGCAGGCGGACAGCGAGATGAGATCAGTGACGCCGGCGCGCTTCATCGCGTCGATGTTGGCGCGATAGTTGATGTCGGACGGCGACAGGGGGTGGCCCTTGCCGTGGCGGGCGAGAAACACGACCGATGTCCCGCCGATCTCGCCGACCCGCAGCGGCCCCGACGGCTCTCCCCACGGGCTTTCGATCTCGACTGCGTTCTCGAGCCCCGGCATATCGTAGAAGCCGGAGCCGCCGATGATGCCGAGGACCGCTTTGGTGCCGGCTTCCGCCACCGTCAGCCCCTTCTATCTGCGCTTAATCAGTGCAGCCCGGACCACACTTTCCGCTTGGTGAAGTAGAGCAGCACGGAAAACACGATCAGGAAAATCATAACGACGAAACCGGTCCGCTTGCGGGCGTCGAGCGAAGGCTCGGCCGCCCACATCAGGAACGCGGCAACGTCCTTGGAATACTGATCGACCGTCTGTGGCGCGCCGTCGGTGTATTCGACGGCGCCGTCCGTCAGCGGCGGGGGCATGCCGATGGCGTGGCCCGGAAAGTACTCGTTGTACTGCATGTTGGCCGCCATGGTCATATTGGCCGGCTTCTGGCCATAGCCCTTGAGGACCCCGACGATGTAGTCGACACCCAACTCCTGGTACGGCAGGAAGAAGTCAAAGATGAACGCCGGGAAGCCGCGCGAAAATTGCCGTGCTTTGGCGAGCACCGACATATCCGGCGGCAGCGCGCCGCCGAGAGCGAAGCGCGCCGCCTGATCGTTCGGAAACGGCGGCGGGAAATAGTCGGCAGGACGTCCCGGACGGTCGTACATCTCGCCTTGATCGTTCGGCCCGTCCTTGACCATGTAATCGGCCGCAATCGCGGCGACTTCGGTCGGCGAAAACTCCGGCCCGCCCTCCTGGCCGAGATTGCCGAACGACACGAGCTTCATGCTGTGACAGCGCTGGCAGACGTCGTGGTAGACCTTGAAGCCGCGCTGAAGCTGACCGGTGTCGTATTTGCCGAACACCCCTGCGAACGACCAATGGTTGCGCGGCGGGGCCACCTCCTGGTCGCCTTCGGCCTGAATGGGCGCCGGCGGCTCTCCGGGAATGGCCGGTCCTTGCTGCGTTGACGGCGAGGCCGGCGATTGTCCCGTGCCGGGCGCGGCGGTCGACGGCACTGGCTGGGCCGAAACGGCGGCGGGTCCGGCAACGAGCATCGCGGCGCCAAGGGCGAGCGCGACGAGGATCGCCGCCGCAGCCTTTCCGCCCTTGAGGACGGCCGCCGATATGGACGTCGGCAGCGGCTTCGGCCGTTCGAACAGGCCGAGCAGCGGCAGCACCACGATGAAGTGGATGAAGTACCAGGCCGTCAGCACGCGCGCGAACAGCACGTAGTTGCCTTCGGGCTTCTTCGTGCCGAGCCAGCCAAGCAGGATGCAGGTCGCGACGAACAGCCAGAAGAACTGCTTGTACAGCGGTCGATACTTCGCCGACTTCACGCTCGACCAGTCGAGCCAGGGCAGCACGAACAGAATGCCGATCGAAGCGAACAGCGCGATGACCCCGGCGAGCTTGTTCGGGATCGAGCGCAGGATCGCGTAGAACGGCAGGTAGTACCATTCCGGCACGATGTCGGACGGCGTCACCGCCGGATTGGCAGGCACATAGTTGTCCGCGTGCCCGAGATAATTCGGGATAAAGAAAACGATCCACGCATAGAGGATGCAGAACACCGCGATCATGAGCATGTCCTTGATCGTGGCGTGAGGCGTGAACGGAACCGTGTCCTTCTCGGTCTGCGGGTCGATGCCTGTCGGATTATTCTGCCCGACGACATGCAGCGCCCAGATGTGCAGCCCGACGACGGCGAAGATGACGAAGGGCAGGAGGTAGTGCAGCGCGAAGAAGCGCTCGAGCGTCGGATTGCCGACCGCATAGCCGCCCCACAGCCACGTCACGACGGTCTCGCCGACGAGCGGGATGGCCGAGAACAGGTTGGTGATGACGGTCGCCGCCCAGTAGCTCATCTGGCCCCAGGGCAGCACGTAGCCCATGAAGCCCGTTGCCATCATCAGCAGGTAGATAATGACGCCCAAAATCCACAGCACTTCGCGCGGCGATTTATAGGAGCCGTAATACATGCCGCGAAACATGTGGATGTAGACGGCAAGGAAGAACATCGACGCGCCGTTGGCGTGCAGATAGCGCAGCAGCCAGCCGTAGTTCACGTCGCGCATGATGTGCTCGACGGAATTGAAGGCGAGCGCGCCGTCGGGCGTGTAGTGCATGACGAGAACGACGCCGGTCACGATCTGCACGACGAGCATGAAGCTTAGGATGGCGCCGAACGTCCACCAGTAGTTCAAATTCCGCGGCGTCGGATAGGACACGGCGGTTTTGTACGTGAAGCTGAAGAGCGGCAACCGCGCTTCGAACCAGCGCATCACGGGGTTCTTCGGCTCGAATTCGGGCTGCACGTACGGGCCTGTCCCGTCGGAGCTCTGCAGCGAATGCGGCCACCAATGGAGTTCGGTCGGCTGATTGGTCGAAGGCGCGGTCATGATGTCTCTCGCAAGTCGCTGCCGGCGTCAGCCGATCTGGATCTTGGTGTCGGAGAGGAAGCTATAGGGCGGCAGGAAAAGGTTCTGTGGCGCCGGCCCCTGGCGGATGCGCCCGAGCTGGTCGTAAATCGAGCCGTGGCAGGGGCAGAACCAGCCGCCCTCTTTTCCGTACGGGCCCTGCTGCGACAGCGGAATGCAGCCGAGGTGGGTGCAGATACCGATCACGACCAGCCACTGTTCGTGCATCGGCTTGACCCGAAGCTGGTCAGCGGAGTCCTGGTCTTTGAGATCGCCGAGCGGGACCTTCTGCGCTTCTTTGAGCGACTGCTCGGTCAGATGGCTGATGAAGATCGGCTTGCTGCGCCAGAACACCTTGATGACCTGACCTTCCGCGATCGGAGCGAGGTCGACCTCGATGGGCGCACCGGCCGCGATCGTCGAAGCGTCGGGATTCATTTGCGCGATCAGCGGCACCAGCGTCGCAGCAACGCCGACGGCGCCGACGGTCGCGGTCGCCACAAAAAGGAAATCGCGGCGTGTCGGCTCTGCCGCAGACATGGTGGTCACGATTTTTTGTCCTTTCGTTCGTCCAGCCCGCCCGTGCGGCGGACTGCAGAGCGCGCGAGCCCCCAACAACGCTCTCGGCCGTAACAAACTCCCCGCAGCCGTCTTCGCCCTCACGGAACCAGGACGGCGCGGCACCATTCGGCGGGCGTTTATTGGCACCCTTGCTTGCCGAGTGCAAGCCCGCTAACGCAGCCATCACCAGGGCTTGGGCGGCGAAAAAAGTCGCATCCGCCGCTGCCCGCCGCGCAATGCCATTCGGCCGCGGCGTGCCCCAATTTTCCGTCTGAACCACCGGCAAACACATGCGGATTGCCCTGTTCGAACCCGACATCCCGCAGAATACCGGCACGATTCTCCGGCTCGCGGCATGTCTTGGCGTCGAAACTCACCTGATCGAGCCGGCCGGCTTTCCGACAAGCGACCGCGCCTTCCGCCGCGCCGGGATGGACTATCTCGACCGCGTGACGCTTGAGCGACACGTTTCGTGGGACGAATTCGAGCGCTGGCGCTCGTCGATGGGCCTGCGCCTCGTGCTGTTCACGACCCGCGCGACCGTCTCCTACATCGATTGCCGCTTCGAGCCGCGCGACATCTTGCTGTTCGGCCGAGAGTCCTCGGGGGTGCCCGATGCGGTCCACGCCGGTGCTGATGTCCGGCTGCGGATACCGATGCGCGCCGGCCTGCGCTCCATCAACGTGGCGATGACCTGCGCGATAGCGCTTGGCGAGGCATTGCGTCAGACCGGCGGCTTTCCCGACGACGAAGCGGGCTCTTTGTAGCCCGGATGAGCGGAGCGACATCCGGGACCAGCCAACCATTTGGCGAGGCTGTTCCCGGATGTCGCTCCACTCATCCGGGCTACGGAGCACGCGCACCCGTGTATACTCTGATGACAAACGGCGGATGTGCGACGCCTGCCGCCGCAAAATGGGAGGACGCCGTGACGACGATTTCAGCAGACCGACCGCGAACCGTTGCAACGCCGTGGAGCACGGCGCTTGCAACGCTGATCTGCGCAGTTGTGGGCCTCGCCGGCGGCGCCGCCTGCGCTCAGGTCGCCGGAGACGAATGGAAGGTCGACCCGCTGCGTGGACCGGTTGACCTCGGCCTCACCGACCCTGCGCTGGTCGGGGCGATCGACGTGCACCTGCATGTCGATCCCGATGCTCCGGGGACCGGCGGCGTGATCCGCGCGATCGACGTGTTCGAGGCCGTGAATGTGGCCAAGGCACGGGGCATGCGTGGCTTCGTCTACAAGACGCATCAGGACGCGGGCTCGGCCGGCGAGGCCTACATGGTCCGCAAGCACCTCTCGCCGACGTTCGAGATTTTCGGCCGGATGGCCTCGAATTACGCGACCGGCGGCATCAATGTCGCTGCGCTCGAGCATTTCAGCGAGATCAAAGGCGGGTGGGGGCGCATCTATGAAATGCCGACCCGCGACTCGATCACCGCCACCACACGCCCGGGCAGCATGGATCGCGAGGCGCTCGCCCAGAGCCGGCCGTGGATGCTGATGATGCCGCCCGGCACGCCGGCCTTCATCGCGATCTCCAAGAACGGCGAGCTATTGCCGGAAGTGAAGCAGCTCATCGAAGTCATGGCGCATATCCGCACGGTGGACAGCAACGGCCGCATGGTGCTCGCGACCGGCCATGCCACGCCCGAGGAGCATCTGCTGCTCGCGCGCGAAGGCCGCATGCGCGGCCTGCAAGTGCTGCTCACGCATCCCGGCGACATCCCGCAATTGCCGGATGTGGCAAAGATCGGCGCCTTCATCGAGCTCACCGCCTCGACGGTCTACAAGACCGAGGCCGCCCGCACGGCCGGCGCGGCGTTCGTCAAGAAGATCGGGGCCGAGCACATCATCGTCTCGACCGACTGCGGGCAGACCAACAACGTCTATCCGACCGACTGCCTCGTCCTCACCGCGCGCGGCTTGCGCGACCATGGCGTCACCCAGCGCGAAATCGATCTGATGTACAAAGTCAATCCGGCGAAGCTACTGGGCCTTCCGCCGCCCGAGGAGACGCACGCAGTGATGTCATCGCAGGCCCGTCCATGATGCGATCGGTCGATTTGCAATAGCGGCGCTGTTCACCGGGCGAACCCCTTGCGATACACTTGCGATGCCGGGTTGCATCGCAGAGCGCGATTTGCGCTGGAGGGGATATTCATGGTCATGGCCCGTACGCCGTCGCCGGCGAGGATAGTGTTCGCTTTTCTCGCCGCCATTTTGCTTGTTGCGACGGCGCCCCAAGCGCGCGCGCAAGACAAAGTCTTGCGCGTCGGAACCCTCAAGCTCATTCACGGCATCACGCCCTACTTCTATGAGAAGTTTGCGCCCGCCGGTTACAAGATCGAGGTCGTTCCGTTCGAGAGCCCGACCGACGGCAAAAACGCCGTGCTGACGGGCACCGTCGACACCTGCATCCATGGTATCGCGGCGTTCCTGCTCGGCGCTGCCGCCGGCGAGCCGATCGTTATCGTCGCAGGCGCCACCAATCGCGGCATGGCGATCATCGGTGACGCCAAATCGGACATCAAGACGATCAAGGATCTGCGCGGCAAGCGCGTCGCGATCTTCCCGGGCTCGACCCAGGAGGTCGTGATCCTCGAACGGCTGAAAGCGGAAGGTCTCTCGATCAAGGACATCCAGCCGATCCGGCTGTCGTTCAGCGACATGCCGGCGGCGCTCGCGCGCGGCGACATCGACGCTTATGTCGGCGCCGAGCCCGGTCCCAGCATCAGTCTCGCCAACGGCGTCGGGCGGCTCATCGAATACCCTTACTCGACGCCCATCGGATCGCTGAACATGATCCTTTCGGCCAGCGAAAAGATGATCAAGGAGGATCCTGCCAAGCTCAAGCTGATCATCGAGATGCACAAAAAAGCAACCGACTATGCGATGGCGCATCCGGAGGAGATGATCGAAATCGCGATGCAGAAGCTCGGCCAGCAGCGCAAGTCGATCGAGATCGCGGTTCCGAACGTCGAACTCACCTGGAAGATCGACGATACCTTCATCAAGCGCGCTCGGGCTTACAGCGAACTGATGTTGGAGAAGAAGCAGGTGCGGCAACTACCCGACATGTCGAGGGCCATCACCGAGCAGTTCATGTGAGCCCACGGTCGCGGTCGTGAACGAGGGCGTGGCGGCGGTCACAGAGGGCACCGACGCCGGTGTGGCTCAACGCCCACGCCGCCGCAGCCGGCTCGTCACATTGCGTACGATCGCGCTCGGCCTGAGCTTTCCGATTCTGCTTGTCGTGCTGTGGGACCGCGCCGTCGCGCTGACGGGCACGAGGCTCGTGCCGAGCCCGGGTCAAGTCGCGGTGATGATGTACGACTTCGCCTTCGGCGGCATCTATGACGACGCCTTCAGCGCCACCATCCTCACTCATGTGTGGAAGTCGATGCAGCGGGTCTACGGCGGATTCCTGCTCGCGGCAGTGATTGCTATTCCGCTCGGGCTCTTGATCGGTCGCATCAAGACCTTGCGCGATCTGCTCGACCCGACGATCTCGCTCTTGCGTCCGATCCCGGTCACCGCATGGCTGCCGCTCTCGATGGTCTTCTTCGGCCTCGGCCCGAATGCCGCAATCTTCCTGGTTTTTCTCGGCGCGTTCTATCCGATCCTGCTTAATACAGTGTTCGGCGTGCGTTCGGTCGATCCGCGGCTATTTGAGGCCGCTGCCATGCTCGGCTGTTCGGGGCCGGCAATGTTCCGCCAGGTCGTCCTTCCTGCGGCGCTGCCGTCAATCCTCAATGGGCTGCGTGTTGCGAACGGGTTTGCCTGGATCCTGATCGTGGTCGGCGAGATGACCGGCGTGCCCACGGGGCTCGGCTCCGTCATCATGGACGGCCGCACGCTGTCGCGTACCGATCTCGTGATCACCGGCATGATCGTCATCGGCGCGTGCGGCTTCCTGACCGACCGTATCATCGTGTCTGCAAGCAATCGGCTGCTGGCCTGGAGTCCCCAGCACCATGCCTGAAACGATGCTGGCGATCGAACGGGTCACGAAACGCTACACCGTCGCGGACGGCGAGATCGAGGCGCTGGCGCACGTCGATCTTGCGGTCGACCGGGGGCAGTTCGTGTGCCTGATCGGTGCATCCGGATGCGGCAAGTCTACCCTGCTGCGGTTGATCGCCGGTTTCGAGCAGCCGACGACCGGGAGCGTCGCGGTCGGCGGCAAGGCCATCGCGGGGCCGGGGCCCGACCGCGGCATGGTATTCCAGGACTATGCGCTGTTTCCGTGGATGACGGTGCGCCAGAACATCCGCTTCGGGCCGCGCCAGCGCCGCCTGCCGCGCGCTGAGATCGACGCCATCAGCGACGAATATTTGCGTCTGGTCGGGCTCGAGCGCTTTGCCGACCGCTACCCCGCCCAGCTTTCCGGCGGAATGAAGCAGCGGGTCGCGATCGCCCGCGTGCTTGCCAACGATGCCGATATCCTTCTGATGGACGAACCGTTTGGCGCCCTCGATGCGCTCACCCGCGAGCAATTGCAGCGCGAGCTCTTGCAGATTTGGGCCCGCACCGGAGTGACCTGCATCTTCGTCACCCATTCGGTCGAGGAGGCGGCGCTGCTTGCGGACCGGGTGGTGGTGATGAGCGCCGGGCCGGGCCGTGTCGACAGCGATGTCGCGGTCGACCTTCCGCGCCCTCGCGAGGTGTCGTCGCTGGAATTCAACGGCGTCCGTCGCGATCTCGCGCGCCGACTGACGAGCAACCTTGTATCAGCGCGCATGGCCGAACCGCACGAGACGCACTGATATGACGGACAAAGCAACAGCCGGCGGCACGCCGATCTATCGCGGGATCGATCGGCAAGCGCTCGATGCCGCGTACAATAACGGCAATGCGGTCGCCGACAGCGCGCAATGGGTTCAAGGCTGGCGCGAGACCAGCGCGGCGGTGCGAGCGAAACCGGACGCGCGGCTCGATCTGCCGTACGGCCCTCGTCCGCGCCAACGGGTCGACTTTTTTCCGACCGCTGCCCCGAACGCGCCGCTGTTCGTGTTCATCCACGGCGGCTACTGGCAGCGCAACGAGAAGGAGACCTTCGCGTTCGTTGCGAAGGGACCGCGCGGGCGCGGCATCAATGTCGCTCTCCCCGGCTACACGCTTGCTCCGGAGGCGAGCCTCACCGATATCGTCGCGGAAATCCGCCTTGCGCTGGACTTTCTAACCGCGCAGACGCGCGACCTCGGTTTCGATGCTACTCGCATCGTCGTTGGTGGCTGGTCGGCGGGCGGCCATCTGACCGCCTCCGTCGCAAACCATCCCGCCGTGCACGGCAGCCTGCCGATCAGCGGCATCTTCGACCTCGAGCCGATTGCCCTGACCTACCTCAATGAGAAGCTTCAGCTCAGCGTCGGCGAGATCGCGAGCCTCAGCCCGCTGCGCCATCTGTCGGCCTCACTGCCACCGCTCTGTGTCGCCGTCGGTGGCGCCGAGCTTGCGGAACTCAGGCGGCAATCGAAGGAGTATGCCGCCGCAGCACGGGCGAGCTGTGTCGCGGTCGAATTTATGGAGCTGGCCGACCATCATCATTTCTCGATCCTCGACGAGCTCGCTCGCTCCGACGGCGCGCTCACTCGGGCCCTCGAAAAGCTCGTTGCAGCGTAACTCGCCGATCGCAGCAACGCCGTCGGCGCTCAGGCCTCGACTGGCCCCGGTTTGCCGTTCTCGACCACGAACGTCTTGAGCGTCGAGATCGTCGCCTTGGGATCGGTGACGTCGGAGACGACGCGCATCTTGGTGGTCATCCGATTGGCATCAAGGTCGACGCTGACATAGCCGCGCCTGCGGCTTTCGAAGAAGTGGACATGCGGATTTTCGGACAAGGTGCTGGCGATGAGCTCATAGGGCGGGCCCGGCGAGGCGATCGAGGTGCCGACGAATTCGGTCGCCACCACCGGCGATTTCGGATCGTCGAAGTCGACCCTGAGGTCGTTGGCAAAGAACGAATGGATGTCGCCGCCGATCACCACCGGATTTGACACGCGGCTGTCGGCAATGCGCTGGATGAGGCGGCGGCGGCTCGCCGGATAGCCGTCCCAATCATCGGTCCAGAAGCCGATCGTACCGTTGGGCGACTTCTCGCGCAGCTGCGCCATCAGCACGTCCTGGGCGATCACGTTCCACTTGGCTTTGCTGCGGGCAAGCCCAAGGCCGAGCCAGGCCTCCTGGGCAAAGCCCAGCATGGTGCGGCCTTCGTCGCGCCGTTCGCCGCAGCTCGCATCCGTCTCGATGTGGCCGCGCAGCTTGTCGGGCGCTGCATAGCATGCGGCACGCGAGCGATACTGGCGCCCGTCGATCATCGAGACCTCGAGGAGGTCACCGAACGTAAAGCGGTCGTAGATGCGCATCACCGGCCCGTTCGGGCGCGACAGGATCGGCCGCACCGGCATGTGCTCGTAAAAGGCCTGGTATGCGGCGGCCCGACGCAGCAGGAACAACTCGGGGTCGTCGTCGAACTGCGACCACTTGTCGGCATAGTCATTGGAGACTTCGTGATCGTCCCAGGTGACGAGCGCAGGCGCCGTCGCGTGCAGGCGCGCGAGATCGGCATCGAGCCGGTACTGGGCATAGCGGTTGCGGTAGGTCGGCAGCGTCGCGGCTTCGATGCCGTCGCTGTGGGCGCGCACGGGCCCGCGTCCGGCGTCCTCGTAAATGTAGTCGCCGAGAAACATCACCATGTCGGGGTTTTCGTCGGCGAGGTGCCCGTAGGCCGAGAAATACCCGTACTCATAATGTGAGCAGGACGCGTAGCCGAACCGCAGGCGATCGACCGGCGTGCCGGCGGCAAACGCGGTCCTCGTGCGACCGACCGGGCTCACCGCATCTGCGCTCATGAAGCGGTACCAGTAGTCCCGACCAGGCTCGAGACCGACGACATCGGCGTGGACCGACCACGCGAACCCCGCCTCTGCCGTTGCAGTCCCGCGCCGGACGATGTCGCGCATCGCCGGATCGGCGGCGATTTCATAGGCGACCGGCACGTCACCGCCGGTCATGCCGCCGGGCGTCGCGGGATCGGCCGACAGCGGGTCAGGTGCAAGGCGTGTCCATAGCACGACGCCGAACGGACGCGGCGCGCCGGACGCGACGCCGAGGCTGAAGGGATTGCCTCCGCTCCAGCGCTGCCCTTGCGCGAGCGCGCGGCCGATCACGGCGGGCGCAGCAACGAGGCCGGCGCAGGACGCGGCGACGCCGGCGATAACCTTGCGGCGATCGATGATCACAAGTCTGGAACCCAAAGCCATGGCATCCTCGCGACAGCCGCGCCGGAACGGTCCGACCAACGAACTCAACTCTGTTGCATCTTGATGACGCGGCGCTTCACCCGATGATGCCGCCGAGTGAGGGCTCGAGCACGAACTTCGTTGCCGGCGCGGCCGGCGGCTTGAGGATGTCGGTCGCGGTCGTCATGTCGGCGAGCGCCTGGTTGAAGCCTGCCATGTCAATCTCGCCGCGCCGTGAATAGAGCTTATCGGTGAGGAAAAACTCCTGATAGATGGCGTCGCAGATGTCAGCGTCGCGCTTGGTGTATTTGGCAAGAATCGCGACCGCTTCGGCGCGATTGCCCGGATCCCACAGCCATTGGTGGCCCTTGGTGAAGGCGCGCGACACGCGCACTCCCGCTTCGCCCTTGCCGGCCCACTCCCGGCTCATGGAGTAAAGAATCGAGGGATAGAGACGCAGCCCCGCGTATTTCGCGATCGGCGCAAAACCTTGCCGTCGCGCGAGTTCGGCGGTCGGCTGGAACAGGATCGCGGCCGCAATGGCGCCGCGCTCGAGCGCCGTCACCTTGAGCGGGGACGTCCCCGAGGTGATGTAGTTGAAGTCGCCTTTGTGAAGGCCGGCCTTTTCCGTCAGCAGATTGGTCAGCCACACTTCGCTGCTATTGAGCGCGGAGACGCCGATCGTCTTGCCTCGGAGATCTGCGAGGCTTTTGATCGCCGGCACCGCGTTGAGCGTCCAGTCCGGCGTATTGGCCGGCGCGGAGAACGCGCCGATCGCTGCGCCGCGCTCGATTGCCGCAACCACCGGTTCCGGCTGCGCCGAGGCGATCTGGTAGGCGCCTGCAATCAGCTGTTGGATCGCCTGGGGCGACGACTGGAAAACCGAGGGGTGCGGCTCGAAGCCCTCCTCCTTGAGGAAGCCCTTTTCGAGCAGGACGTCGGTGATCCAGTGGATTGCATTGGCGGGCACATAACCGAGAACGAGCGGCTCGCTCGCTCGTACGGTCGCGGGGCGCGCCAAAGTCGCGGCGGCGCTGGCCATGCCGAGGGCAAAGGTCCGGCGACTTAAAGACATGGCGCTCCTCATGTTTTTGTCACGTTGCTCGAAATCAGCTCACCGCTGCGCCTAAACTATAGGCGTTTAACGCATTGAGCGTGCAGTGAAACTCTTCACTGCGTGAAGACGATTTCTGTCAATTGTGGCTGCATTGCAACAGCCAAGCGGGTCTACATCGGCTAGGTTTCAATCAGGACTCGTGAGGGGACCGAAGTTTTCAAGGCGGGGGATATCATGAAAAAGCTTCTTGCTGGCGGCGTTGCCGCGATGGCGATCGCGCTCGGTGCTGCACCGGCGCTCTCGGCCGATATGTACGTCAGGCCGGCTCCGCCGGTTGAGCTGCCATGGTCGTGGTCGGGCTTCTGGGTTGGCTCGACGGTTGACTGGGGATGGGGTAGTTCGACCGAAACGCTTTCGACCGGCCCGAGCACCAACTCGTTTCGCCTCCGTGGTCCCGCAGGCGGTCTAAATGCTGGATACAATTGGCAGTTTGGCTCAATCGTGCTTGGCGTCGAGACCGATATCAATCTTGCCGATATCAAGGGCAGCACAATTTGCCCGGGTCCCACCGGCGGCAGCTGCGCAACGAACGATACTTGGTTTGGAACTACGCGCGGCCGTTTGGGCTGGACTTTATATCCGAATTGGCTGCTCTATGGCACCGGCGGCGTGGCGTACGGCGATATCCGGTCAACGACGACCCCGGCTGGCGCTATTGCCGGCGGCACCATCACCGGAAGCCAAGCCGGCAATGGCAGCGGATGGGCGGCCGGTGGTGGCGTCGAATGGATGTGGCAGCGCAATTGGACTATGCGGGTCGAATACCTGCACATGGATCTAGGGTCGTTCACTTGCACCTCGGGTAACTGCTTCGTCGTTCCGTCGGCCAACGTGAGCTTTAAGGCGGACCTGTTCCGGTTTGGCACCAGCGTGAAGTTCTGACGAGCTGGTTCAAGAATTGACGCCGAAAATACTGCGAATTCGCAACAGGCCCCGGGGGCGCGCCCCCGGGGCTTTTTTGTTGTGCTAAGAAGCCGCCCCTGCCACAGCTTCCAAGCCTATGACCACTGTCGAATCCACGCCCGCCCTGCTTAAGACCCGCAAAGCGCAAGCAAGGGCATGGTTCGAATCCTTGCGCGACGATATCTGTGCGGCATTCGAGCGTCTCGAAGCGGACGCGCCCGCCGCGCTCCACCCGGGCAGCGCCGGCCGTTTCGTGCGCACGCCGTGGACGCGCTCCGACCACACTGGCGCGCCGGGCGGGGGCGGGGTGATGTCGCTCATGAAAGGGCGGCTCTTTGAAAAGGTCGGCGTTCATGTCTCGACCGTATTCGGCGAATTCGCGCCCGAATTCCGCAGTCAGATTCCGGGGGCGGAGACCGACCCGCGGTTCTGGGCCTCCGGCATTTCGCTGATCGCCCATCCCACCAATCCGAACGTGCCGGCGGTGCACCTCAACACCCGCTTCGTCGTCACCACCAAGGCATGGTTCGGCGGCGGCGCCGACCTCACGCCGGTGCTCGACAAGCGTCGCACCCAGGATGACCTGGACACGGTCGCGTTCCACGCCGCCATGAAGGCGGCGTGCGACCGCCATGCCAAGGTCGCTCCGTATGAAAAATACAAGGCGTGGTGCGACGAGTATTTCTTCCTCAAGCACCGCAACGAGATGCGCGGCATCGGCGGCATCTTCTACGATTATCTCGACAGCGGCGATTGGGACGCGGATTTCGCCTTCACCCAGGAGGTCGGCTGCGGGTTCGCCGACATCTATCCGGCGCTGGTGCGACGGAATTTCGCAACCTCGTGGAATGAACCCGAGCGCGAGGAGCAGCTCGTTCGTCGCGGCCGCTATGTCGAATTCAACCTGCTTTACGACCGTGGCACCGTGTTCGGCTTGAAGACCGGCGGCAACGTCGAATCGATCCTCTCTTCGATGCCGCCGGTGGTGAAATGGCCTTAACTTGGTACGCATGCGAAGCGATGCCGCGGGTTAGGGTCCGCAAACACGAGGCCAGCCTGTGGAAAACGCTAATTTGTCCTTGACCGCACTGCGTGTTGGCATGTTGGCGATTGATTCTGCCCGGTGAGGCGTCATAATTCACACGTCAGAAAAGCCCCTGTTTCCCGTTTGCCAGCAACGAGGTCGGAAGCGATGGAAGTTCGCAGGAGCGAAGCTGCGGCCATGTACGCAAGAGCATGCGTTGCCTGGTACGGCACCAAGGCCGCGCACATTGCACGCGACAGCATCCACCGCGCGGAAACCCGCGGAGACGCGAGCGGCGCCGAAATGTGGAAGGAGATTGCTGCCCTCATTTCCGGACTGAACGCCAAGCATCATCGTCGGGCCGCGGCGCACGGAAAGCTCTACTGACTGTAGCGGCTGCCGCGCTGAACCCGGATGCCTGACGACCAACACTTCCTGCGAAAGGCGATCGCTTTGTCGGCGGAGGCGGCGGCACGGGGCGCCCGCCCGTTCGGCGCCGTGGTCGTCGACGAGAATGGCCGCGTTGTCGCCGAGGCGCTGTCGGTGCAGCCCGTCGATCCGCGCGACTGGACCGCCCACTCGGAAATGCAGGCGCTGCGCACGGCCTCCGCGGCGCTGACCTGGGCGGCGCTGGGCCGTGCCACGATCTACGCGAGCGCGGAGCCCTGCCCGATGTGCGCCGCCGCGATCTACTGGTGCAACATCAGGCGGCTCGTCTACAGCGTGAGCGAGCCGGCGATGCGCGCGCTCCGCGCGCCTTACGAGCGTGCCGCCGGCATCACCATGCGATGCGAAGAGATTTTCGCGCACTGCGACCGGCGGATCGAGGTCATCGGACCGTTGTTCGAGGAGGAGGGGCTCCCGGTCCATCAGCGTTTCTGGTTGAGCGCGCGCGACGACGTGTGAAGGCGGACGCACCGCTCAGCCGCCGGTCACGCTTCCCCGTGCCGCGGCATCGGCAATGCCGTCGAGCGCTGACGCATCGAGCGGAAATCCTGCAGCGATCCACGCATCTTCGGCCGCGCGCAGCGCAGCGCCAAGCGCCGGACCGCGCGGCACGCCGCGCTCCATGAGATCGGCGGAGCGCAGCGGGAAACGCGGCACCGGCCACCGGGCCGGCAGGCTCACCAGCTCGCGCCAGCGCGCATCGTCGTCCCCCGGACGTGAACGCGTCCAGGCGAGCAGCACGCGGTCGAGATAGTGTGCCGGTCCAAGCCGGTACAGCAGCGCGCGGGCGCCCGCCGCTCCAAGCGCGGGCGTGACATGCCACCAGCGGTCGGCCATCGATTCGAGCCGCTCCCGTTCAACATTGAAGAGCCGCAGCCGCTGCGTGAGCCGCTCCGCATCCTCCGCGACGAGCACGGCAAGCGCCGCGAGCCGGCGAATGGGGTCAGGGGCAACCTCTGCGACCGCCTCGGCCTCGATCATCCGCGCCGCGCTGGCGAGCTGGGGGACGCCGGCGAGAAAAAGCTCGATGAAGCCCGTTTCCGCCATGACGGCGAGCGTCGGCATTGCCCCGCCGGCAACGAGAAGCTTCATCAATTCGGCGCGTACGCGCTCACGCGACAGCAGGTTGAGGCCTTCGCGCGCGACGATCGCGGCATGAAGACCGGCCCCATCAAGCGCGCCGCGGCCAAACGCGGCATGAAACCGAAAGAACCGCAGGATGCGAAGATAATCTTCGGCGATGCGCTGCGCCGGATCGCCGATGAAGCGGACGCGACGCGCCTTGAGATCTTCGAGACCGCCGACGTAATCGTGCACGGCGCCGTCACGGGAGATCGACAGCGCGTTAATGGTGAAATCGCGCCGCTCCGCGTCAGCGCGCCAGTCGCGCCCGAACGCGACCTTCGCCTTGCGACCGAAGGTCTCAACGTCCTCCCGGAGCGTCGTGACCTCGAATGGATGCCCGTCCACCACGAGAGTAATGGTGCCGTGCTCGATGCCGGTCGGCACCGCCTTGAGGTGGGCCGCGTCAGCGCGACGCATCACTTCTTCGGGCAGCGCCGTGGTTGCGATGTCGATGTCGCTATGGGGCAAGCCCATCAGCGCATTGCGGGCCGCGCCGCCGACGATGCGCGCCTCCTCGCCGTCGCGGTCGAGCAGCGCGAGGGCGCGCGCGACAGCGGGCGCCGCGATCCATCTTAGGTCGGCGAGGGTCTCCGTCGTCGCCCCTGATCTCTCATCGCTCATTGCCGTAGATGCGTTCGTAAAGATTGCGCAGAATGCCCGCGGTCACGCCCCAAATGTAGCGATCTTCATAGGGCATCTCGTAATAGTGTCGCACGATGCCCTTCCAGTCGCGGCTTTTGCGCCGGTGGTTTGCTTCCTCCATCAGGAATGCCAGCGGCACCTCAAATGCCTCGGCGACCTCGGAGTCGTTGATCGCAAGCGCATAGCCCGGCGCGACGCGGGCAACCGTCGGCAGGATGCGAAAGCCGCTGAACGTCAAGTAAAGATCGAGGTAACCGAGCGGCTCGACGAAATCGGAGGCAAGGCCGATCTCCTCGTCGGCCTCGCGCAGCGCCGCCGCGACCGGGCTCTCATCGTGCGGATCGATCTTGCCGCCGGGGAACGCGATCTGACCGGCATGGCTTGCGAGATCGGCCGTGCGCACGGTCAGGATCACGGTCGGGTCCGGACGATCGACCACCGGCACCAGCACCGACGCAGGCCGCGTCGCAGCAACGCCTGCCTTCGTCCAGGCTTCGGGATCAAGATCGAGATCGCCCCGAACCGCTGGCACGGTCGGATCGTTGAGCGCGGCGGGCACCGCGAGCGAGAGCCGGCGGCGCACGCGGTCGAAAAAATCCTCGCCGGTTTCGGCGTTGACGGGCGCGGCATCGGTCATTGCATGATGTCCTCGAGGGTTGCCGCCGGAGCCATCGGGTAGAATTCGCCGCCTGAGGCAACGCCGAACATGGATGTGCCGTCGATATCGCGTTCCTCGCCGAGCTCGACGAGATCGTAGAACAGCGCGCGCGTCACCTTCGCCCACAGATTGCGACGGACGTGAAGGTAGGGCTTGAGACCGCCGGTCTCGCGTTCCGGCTCGAACCGCAGCGGATGCTCCGGCCCGCAAACGACCCAATCGTCCACATTCGTGCGAAAGGTAGAGTCGCCGCGGCGCGTCGTCGACTTTCAGTTCGACCGCCAGGAACGGCGCGTCATCGACAGCGATTCCGCACTTTTCCACCGGCGTTACGAGATAGTAATTGTCGCCTTCCCGCTTGAGGACGGACGCGAACAATCGGACAAGCGCGGGCCGCCCGATCGGCGTCTTCTGGTAGAACCAGGTGCCGTCGGCGGCTATCCGCATGTCGATGTCGCCGCAAAAGGTCGGATTCCACAGGTGCACCGGCGGCAGCCCTTTGCCCGCGGCGGATTTGACCGCGCCGACAATGCCTTCAAGCCCGGTCGTTGATGTCTGCCCTGCCTTCGCCATGGTTGACGCTAGTGTAATCGGCGGCGCATTCGGCCGCTCAAGAAAATATGATCGGCCGGGTCAGGACCGCTAGCGTGCCAAAATAATCGCCAAGGCGCCAAAATAGCGTACATTGGGGATGACACAGGGTGCGCAGCCGGAATGACATCCGGCTCGGTCTGTTTTTTGCACGATCCATGCCCGGAACAGTGCGGCGGGATCACATTCGGGAGCAAGCCTTATGGCGACATCGGCAGGCGAAAGCCTGGAAAAACTGGAAGACATGATTGTTCGCGCCGCTGAGACGACGGCTGCGAATGTACGCGCCGCCAAGGAGGCGATCGGCGCGGTGATTTTCGGCCAAGAAAAGGTTATCGAGCAGGCGCTTATTACAGTTCTTTGCGGCGGCCATGCGCTGCTGGTCGGTCTTCCCGGCCTCGCCAAGACCAAGCTCGTCGATACCATGGGCACCGTGCTCGGCCTCGACGCGCGGCGCATTCAGTTCACACCGGACCTGATGCCCTCCGACATCCTCGGCACCGAGGTGCTGGAGGAAACGCAGAGCGGCAAGCGCAATTTCCGCTTTATCCCCGGCCCGATCTTCGCTCAGCTCCTGATGGCAGACGAGATCAACCGCGCCAGCCCGCGAACCCAGTCGGCGCTGCTGCAAGCGATGCAGGAGCAGCACGTCACTGTCGCCGGCACGCGCCACGACATGCCGCGGCCCTTCCATGTGCTGTCGACTCCAGAATCCCGATCGAGCAGGAAGGCACCTATCCGCTTCCCGAAGCGCAGCTCGACCGCTTCCTGATGCAAATCGACGTCGATTATCCCGACATCGATGCGGAGCGCCGCATCATCTTCGACACCACCGGCGCCGAAGAGACGAAGCCGAAGGCTGCCATGACCGCTGAGGATTTGGTCGCGGCCCAGCGCCTCGTGCGCCGCCTGCCCGTCGGCGAATCCGTAGTGGAGGCGATCCTCGCGCTGGTACGCTCGGCTCGTCCCGGCCCGGACTCGGGCGAGATCGGCAAACTGATCGCCTGGGGTCCGAGCCCGCGCGCGAGCCAGGCTCTGATGCTGACGGTACGCGCCCGTGCGCTTCTCGACGGACGTTATTCACCTTCGGTCGACGACGTCATTGCGCTGGCCGAGCCGGTCCTCAAGCACCGCATGGCACTTACCTTCGCGGCGCGTGCCGACGGCGAGACCATCAGCGGCGTGGTGGGGCGATTGAAGTCGCGGATCTGAGAATGGCCCTGTTCTCAGCTACGCACCCCGACGTAGCGGCAGTCCCCCACGCGGTCGGCGAGAGCCAGGCGCTTGCGGCGAGCATGCCGCGCCTGATCCTCGAGGCGCGGCGCATCGCCGCGACGATCATCCACGGATTGCACGGCCGTCGCCGCGCCGGTTCCGGCGAGAATTTCTGGCAGTACCGCCGCTTCGTCTGGGGCGAACCGGCTGCCCGCGTCGACTGGCGTCGCTCGGCGCGCGACGATTTTCTCTATGTCCGTGAGCAGGAATGGGAAGCCGCGCACACCGTGTGGGTCTGGCCCGACCGCTCGCCGTCGATGGCGTTCCGCTCCGCGCTTGCCGAGGAAAGCAAGCTGCATCGCGGTCTCGTCATGGCGCTTGCGCTTGCCGAGGTGCTGGTGCACGGCGGCGAGAGAGTCGGCGTTCCCGGGCTGACGCGTCCGACCGGCGCGCGCAACGTGGTCGACAAGATCTCTCAGGCGATCATTCACGATCCGACGGCGCGACCGAGCCTGCCGATCGCGTTCGCCCCGTCTCCGCTGTCCGAGATCGTCCTGCTGTCGGACTTGTGGAGTCCGTTCTCCGAGATCAAGGCGACCATTGCCAGGTTGTCGGCGGGTGGATCGCTCGGTCACCTGGTGCAGATCGTCGACCCCGCCGAGGAGACCTTTCCCTACGCGGGTCGCGTCGAATTCGTCGAGCCCGAAGGGGCGGGCACCATCACCGCGGGGCGCGCCGAGAACTGGCGCGAGGACTATGCGGCGAGGGTGGAGCGTCACCGCGCCGAAATTCGCGCCGAGACCGACCGCCTCGGCTGGAGCTTCATCATTCACCGTACCGACCGGCCGGCGACCGATCTCCTCCTCAAGCTCCATGAGCGCCTCGGCGGCGACCGCGGCGGCGCCGGACATCGCTCCGCAGCCGAACTGGAGCGCGCCGTATGATCCCAGGCCTTCCCCTGGCCTTTGCCGAGCCGCTGGTGCTGCTCGGCCTGTTGAGCCTGCCGATCCTGTGGTGGCTGCTGCGGCTCGTGCCGCCGCGGCCGCGGCGGATCGAGTTTCCGCCGACGCGCATGCTGTTCGACATCGCGCCCAAGGAGGAGACGCCGTCGCGAACGCCGTGGTGGCTCACTTTGCTCCGGCTGACGCTCGCGACGCTCGTGATCCTGGCAGCCGCCGGCCCGCTCTGGAATCCGCCGGTCGCGACGTCAAGCGGCGGCGGACCGATTGCCCTCCTGATCGACGACGGCTTTGCGGCGGCATCGACGTGGGATGCGCGCATGCGCACCGTCGAGGACGTGATCGCGCGTGCCGACGCTGACGGCCGCGGCGTTGCGATCGTGCCGGTATCGGCGACCGCGCGCGACATCACGCTGGAGACGCCGGCCGCCGCACGCGCCCGGCTGCGGCTCGTCAAGCCGAAGCCGCACGCGGTCGATCGCAGCGAAATTCTGCCGAGCCTCGAACGGTTCCTGACGGCGACGCCCAACGTGGAAATCGTCTGGCTGTCCGATGGCGTCGACGTCGGCAGCGCGCGTGACTTCGTGACCGGGCTGGGCGCATCGCCGACAAGCGGCCGATCACCGTGGTCGATGGCGGCATCCATCCGGCCCACGCTTTGACCGGCGGCCGACAACGCAGCGGGCGTGCTCTCCGTCAAGGTGCTCCGCGCCGCGACCGGCGGCGACGACGTCGGCTCGGTCCGCGCGCTCGATCTCAAGGGCTTGCCGCTCGGCGAGGCCGGCTTCAGCTTCAAGTCGAGCGAGCGCGAGGCCGATGCGCAGTTCGATCTGCCGGTGGAAATCCGCAACGACGTCGCGCGCCTCGAGATCGACGGCGAGCGCTCGGCCGGCGCAGTCCAGCTGCTCGACAAGCGATGGCGGCGGCGCACCGTCGGCGTCGTCACCGGCACGACTGCCGATACGGCGCAGCCGCTGCTGGCTTCGACCTTCTATCTCTCGCGCGCGCTCGAATCCGTTCGCCGACGTGCGGCTCGCCGATCGCGCTTCGCCCGGGCGAGGCTGTGAGCCAGTTTATCGAGCAACGTTTGCCGATGATCATCTCGCCGACGTCGGCAATGTCGTCGGCGACGCCCACGATCGGCTGACGCGCTGGATCGACGATGGCGGCGTGCTGGTGCGGTTCGCCGGCCAGCGGCTCGCCGCGTCCGAGGACGATCTCGTGCCGGTGCGATTGCGCCGCGGCGGCCGTATCCTCGGCGGCAGCCTGAGCTGGGACCAGCCACAGCATCTGGCCGCGTTCTCCGCGCGAAGGGCCGTTCAACGGCATGGTGGTGCCGGACGATGTGACGGTGAACCGGCAGGTGCTTGGCGGAACCGGATTCGGGACTTTCCGAGCACACCTGGGCAACGCTCGCTGACGGCACGCCGCTCGTTACGGCGGCACGCAGGGGCAAGGGAATGATCGTGCTCTTCCATGTCACGGCGGACACCAAATGGTCCGATCTTCCGCTCTCGGGAACCTTCGTCGACATGCTCAAGCGCATCGTCGGCATGTCGGGCGCGATCGCGCCCACGAAGCGACGACGGCGAACGGCGCCGCCAATGGCGCGCACGAGGCGGTGCCGCCGACGCGCGTGCTTGACGGCTTCGGCGCGTTCGAGCCGCCGCCGCCGACGGCGCGGCCGGTCCCCGGCGGTTACACGGGCCGCGCCACCGCGGACAATCCGCCTGGGTTCTATGGGCCGCCCGAGGGCCTCGTTGCCGTGAATACGTTGACACCGGCGGATCGCCTCGCTCCGATCGATGTACGCCGGCCTCAACGCACAGATGGATTATTATCGCACGGCCGAGCCTGTCGACTTGCGCGGCCCGGTGTTCGGACTGGCGCTGCTGCTGCTGCTGATCGATGGGCTCATCGTGTTCTGGCTCGCGGGCGGCATCAATCGGCTGATGCCGCGCCCGCGTGCCGCCGCCGGCATTGTGATCGCTGCCGGCATTGGCATTGCGCTCGCACTCGCCGGCACATCGGCGTTCGCTGATACCGCGGCCGATCAGTTCGCCTCACGAGCGACGCTTGAGACTCACCTTGCCTATGTGGTGACGGGCGACGCCGAGGCTGACCTCGTCAGCAAGTCCGGGCTCCAGGGGCTCACGACCTTTCTTGCCCAACGCACCGCGCTCGAGGCCGGCGAGCCGATCGGCGTCGATCTCGATCACGACGAGCTGGCATTCTTCCCGATCATCTATTGGCCGGTGGTGCCCGGTGCCAAAAAGCCGAGTCAGGAAGCGCTCGCCCATATCGACGCCTACATGAAGCAGGGCGGCACCGTCCTGTTCGATACTCGCGATGCGGTGCTGGCGCCGCCGGGTCAGGGCGGCGAAGCCAACAGCCCCGGGATGGTGGAATTGCGTTCGATCCTGTCCTCCCTCGACATTCCCGAACTCGAACCGGTGCGGCGCGATCACGTGCTGACGAAGACCTTCTTCCTGCTGCGTGACTTCCCGGGTCGCTTCACCTCGGGCCAGCTTTGGGTCGAAGCGTTGCAGCCCGCCGACAAGGACGAGGAAGAGGAGACCAAGCGGCCGGCGCGCGGGGGTGATGGCGTCTCGTCGATCATCATCACGTCAAATGATCTTGCCGGCGCGTGGGCGACGCGCGCCGACGGCCAACCGATGCTGCCGCTGGTCCCCGGCGAACCGCGCCAGCGCGAATTCGCCTTCCGCGCCGGCGTCAACATCGTGATGTACACCCTGACCGGCAACTACAAGGCCGACCAGGTTCATGTCCCGGCTCTGCTCGAACGGCTGGGTCAATAAAAGCCTCGTAATAGGACAGGTTTAAGTGACATTCGGCATCACCTTTTCGCCTCTCGTTCCAGTCGCCTATTTGTGGGCGGCGGCAGCGGTTGCCGTGGTCGTGGCGGCCCTGCTGGTGTTCGCACGCAGCCGCGGCGCCTGGATCCGGATTGGGGCGCTGGCGCTCCTTGTGCTTGCGCTCGCCAATCCTTCGCTCACCCGCGAGGACCGCGATCCGCTGACCTCGGTCGCGGTCGTCGTCGTCGACAAGAGCCCGAGCCAGTCGTTCGGCGATCGCGCTGCGCAGGCCGAAGCCGCGCGCGCCACCGTCGCGCAGCGGCTCGAGCACATCCCCGGCATCGAGACCCGCGTCGTCGACGCGGGCCAGGCTGATGGCGAGACCGACGGCACGCGCCTCTTCAGCGCGCTCAACGCAACGCTCGCGGACGTGCCGCCGGATCGCGTCGCCGGCGCGATCTTCATCACCGATGGCCGCGTCCACGACGTGCCGGCGGACGCGGGCGCGCTCGGCTTTACGGCCCCGGTCCATGCGCTCATCACCGGCAATCCCAACGAGCGCGACCGCCGCGTCGTGCTGATCGCGACGCCGCGGTTCGGCATCGTCGGCCAGAACCAGACGATCTCGTTCAAGGTCGAAGACGAAGGTGTGCGGCCGTCACCCGCCGAAGTGAAGATCAGCCGCGACGGCGAACTCCTCGACCGGCGCACCGTACAGCCCGGCCGGCAGGTCGACATCCAGGTGCAGATACCCCACGCCGGACAGAACATCATCGAGATCGAGGCGTCGCCGCTGCCCGACGAACTGACGCCGGTCAATAATCGCGCCGTGGTGTCGATCGACGGCGTGCGCGACAAGCTGCGCGTGTTGCTCGTGTCCGGCGAGCCTCACGCCGGCGAGCGCACGTGGCGCAACCTCTTGAAGTCCGACGCCAATGTCGACCTCGTCCATTTCACCATTCTGCGGCCGCCGGAGAAGCAGGACGGCACGCCGATCAATGAGCTGTCGCTGATCGCCTTCCCGACCCGCGAGCTGTTCCAGCAGAAGATCAACGACTTCCAGCTCATCATCTTCGACCGCTACGCCCGCCAGGGCGTGTTGCCGATCATCTACTTCGACAACATCACGAAGTATGTGCGCAATGGCGGCGCCGTGCTGGTTGCGGCCGGTCCCGACTATGCGGGCCCGACCAGCATCTGGCGCACGCCGCTCGACGCGATCCTGCCGGCCGAGCCGACCGGCCATGTCACCGAGGATGCCTTCCACGCCCGCCTCACCGATCTTGGCCGCCGCCATCCGGTGACCCGCGGGCTTGAGGGCTCGAATGAGGATCCGCCGCACTGGAGCCGCTTCTTCCGCGTGGTCGATTCCCGCCCGAACCCCGGCAGCGCCGGCAACACCATCATGAAGGGCGCGGACGACGAGCCGCTGCTCGTGCTCTCGCGCGAAGGCGAGGGTCGGGTCGCGCTGCTCCTCTCCGATCACATCTGGCTGTGGGCGCGCGGCTATGAAGGCGGCGGCCCGCACATCGATCTGCTGCGGCGGCTGTCACACTGGCTGATGAAGCAGCCCGATCTCGAAGAGGAGGCGCTGCGTCTCCTGGTGCACGGCCGTGAGTTGACGGTGCAGCGCCAGACGATGGCGGAAACCGTCGCGCCGGTCGTTCTCACCCTGCCGTCGGGGGCGCAGCGCAGTCTCACACTCGACGCCGTCGAGCCCGGCGTGTGGCGCAAGACCATCGACGCGACCGAACTCGGCCTGTGGCGCGCGTCCGACGGCAAGCTGACGGCACTTGTCAACGTCGGCCCCGCCAATCCGCGCGAGTTCACGGACGTCACGTCGACGACGGCGGTGATGGCGCCGATCACGAATGCGACCGGCGGCGACTCGCGCCGGCTCGAACAAGGATCGGGCCTCACGGTCCCGCGGATCGTCGGCGTGCGCTCGAGCGACACGTTCAAGGGCGACGACTGGATCGGCCTCAAGATCAGGGAAGCGAGCGTCGTGCGCGGCATCGGCGTGCTGCCGATGTTTGCCGGCTTGCTCGGCCTCCTGCTCCTTGTGGGCAGCCTCGCCCTTACCTGGGCGCGTGAAGGCCGATAAGCCAACAGGAAAACAGACGATGGTTACCGAGATCGCGCAGATCGATGTGAAGCCCGGCATGGAGTCGGAATTCGAAGCCGGCGTCGCCAAGGCGGCGCCGCTGTTCCGCCGCGCCAAGGGCTGCTCCGGCATGGTGCTCCAGCGATCGGCGGAAAAGCCGCAGCGTTATCGCCTGTTCGTCAACTGGGGAACGATCGAGAACCACACCGTCGATTTCCGCGGCTCCGCCGATTTCGCCGAGTGGCGCAAGCTGGTCGGCCACTGCTTCGCTTCGCCCCCCGAGGTCGAGCACGTGCAAGAGGTGGTCAAGGGGTTTTAGCCCTTTCACCTCCCCCTGGAGGGGGGAGAGCCTGCCCCGGACTTGATCCGGGGTCGACCGCGCGAAAAGCGCGGGCGGGAGGGGGTGACAGCGCTTCCCAACATTCAGCGCTGAGTTTGTTGAAGCGCTGCCACCCCACCCCGGACCGCCTGCGGCGGTCCGACCCTCCCCCTCCAGGGGAGGGTGAAGTGGTCGCGCCCTGTCCATGCGCTGGCTTCCTCTGCTAATCTTCCGCCATGGAGCGGTCGTTCAAGGCGGAAGTCGAAGCACTGCGGCTCGGCGAGGGCGCAGTGTTCCGCGGCGAGGGCATACTCGCGGTCACCAAGGCGTTGCTGCAGTCCGGCGTGAGCTATGTCGGCGGCTATCAAGGCGCGCCGGTGTCGCATCTCCTCGACGTGCTCGTCGACGCCGAGGACATGATGGCCGAGCTTGGCGTCCATCTCGAGACCTGCACCAACGAGGCGTCGGCGGCGGCCATGCTCGGCGCGTCCATCAATTATCCGCTGCGCGGGGCGGTGACCTGGAAATCGATCGTCGGCACCAATGTCGCGGCCGACGCGCTGTCCAATCTCGCTTCCCCGGGCGTCCTCGGCGGCGCCATGATCATTCTCGGCGAGGACTATGGCGAGGGCGCGAGCGTCATCCAGGAGCGCTCCTACGCCTATGCGATGAAGTCCTCCATGTGGCTGATCGATCCGCGGCCGGACCTGCCGACGATCGTGCGCTGCGTCGAGGAAGGCTTCGCATTGTCCGAAGCGAGCCATGCGCCGGTGATGCTCGAACTGCGCATCCGCGCCTGCCACGTCACTGGCGAGTTCGCAGCGCGGGACAATCGCCCCGGCCGCTATTCCGCCCTCAACCGCCTGCCCGGGCCGCCGCGCTTCGATTACGGCAAGCTCGCCCATCCTCCGGTGACCTTCATCCACGAGCGCCTCAAGGTCGAGGACCGCATGCCGGCCGCGCAGGCCTTCATCCGCGACCGCAAGCTCAACGAGATCATCGCCGGCGATCTCGACGATGTCGGCATCGTCGTCATGGGCGGCCTCACCAACTCGGTGCTGCGGGCGCTGGAGCGGCTTGGCCTTGCGGACATTTTCGGCGCTTCGCGGGTGCCGATGCTGGTGCTTAACCTGGTCTACCCGCTGGTGCCCGAGGAGTTGCGTGCCTTTTGCGCCGGCAAGAGCGCCGTGTTGGTGGTCGAGGAAGGCCATCCCGAATACATCGAGCAGGCGCTCAATGCCGATCTGCGCCGCGCTGACATCCAGACGCGGGTGCTCGGCAAGGGCCCGCTGCCGAAGGCTGGCGAATACACCGCCGAGGTGCTGCTCAACGGGCTCGCCGCGTTCTTCGCCGCCGTCCGCCCCGCGGGCCTCGATGCCGACGCGATCACCGCGCGCGTGCGCGAGATCGTCGGCCATCGGCCGAAAGCCGCAGCGGCGCTCGGCGAATTGCCGGCGCGGCCGCCCGGTTTCTGCACCGGCTGCCCGGAGCGCCCGGTGTTCAGCGCCATCAAGCTTGCCGAGCGCGAGCTCGGGCCGACCCACATCTCCGCCGACATCGGCTGCCACTCGTTCGGCACGCTGCCGCCGTTCAGCGTCGGCAATTCGATTCTTGGCTACGGAATGAGTCTCGCGAGCGCCGCCGCCGTCGGACCGAACCTCGCGAAGCGGCCGATCGCGGTGATGGGCGACGGCGGCCTGTGGCACAACGGGCTCATCACCGGCGTCGCCAGCAATCTGTTCAACAAGGGCGACGGCGTCCTCATCGTCATGCAGAACGGCTACACCTCGGCGACCGGCCAGCAATACATGCCGTCGAGCAAGGCCGGCCGCACCGGCGAAGCGCCGGGCATGGACGTCGAGACGACGCTGCGCGGCATGGGCGTGAAGTGGCTGCGCAAGGTGCGCACCTATGGCGTTGCCAACATGGTGACGACGCTCAAGGAGGCGATGCGCACCGCCGAGCGCGGCCTCAAGGTCATCATTGCTGACGGCGAATGTCAGCTTGCGCGCCAGCGCCGCGTGCGCGCCGAGGATGCCGCCAAGCTCAAGCGCGGCGAGCGCGTCGTGCGCACGCGCTTCGGCGTCGACGAGGACATCTGCACCGGCGACCACTCCTGCATCCGCCTGTCGGGCTGCCCGTCGCTTACGGTGAAGCCCAATCCGGACCCGTTGCGCAGCGATCCGGTGACCACCGTGATCGACAGCTGCGTCGGCTGCGGATTGTGCGGCGAGGTCGCCCATGCCGCGGTGCTGTGCCCATCGTTCTATCGCGCCGAAGTCGTGCGCAATCCGACGTGGTGGGATCGCACGCTCGCCGCCGTGCGCACCCGCATCATCGGCATGCTTGGCGGCTCTCCCAAGGCGAGCGCGGCATGAGCGAGCGGCCGTTCACGATGCTGATCGCGGCGCTCGGTGGCGAGGGCGGCGGTGTGCTGACGGACTGGATCGTCAGCGCCGCATCGAGCCTCGATCTCCCGGTGCAGAGCACCTCGATCCCGGGTGTGGCCCAGCGCACCGGCGCCACGACCTATTATATCGAGATCTATCCGAAGCCGTGGTCGGCGCTTGGCGGACGGCGACCGATCATGGCGCTGGCGCCGGGCATCGGCGATCTCGACATGGTGGTCGCGAGCGAATTGCTCGAAGCCGGGCGCGCCATCGCCAGCGGCTTCGTCACGCCGGATCGCACCGCGCTGATTGCCAGCACCCATCGCTCGCACGCCATCGCCGAGAAGATGGCAATGGGCGACGGCCGCTTCGACAAGGCGAAGCTCGTCGCGATGATCGAAAGGAATGCCGCGTCGCACGTGCTGTTCGACATGGAGCGCGCCGCGAAGGACGCGGGTGCCATGATCAACGCCGTGATGCTGGGCGCGATCGCGGCATCACGGCGGCTGCCGATTCCAGCCGAGACATTCGAGGCGGCGATCCGCGGCGACGGCAAAGCCGTCGAGGCCAATGTGCGCGGGTTCAAGGCGGGCCTTGATGGTGCGCGCCGCGGCGGGGCCGCGACAGTTGCGGACGCGGCGGCGGCACGGGCGCACGGTGCCGCGACAAACGCGCTCGCCGATCTCGAAAGCGAAGCGGCGCGGTTCGGAGCGGCGAAGGACATCGTTGCCGAAGGCCTGCGCCGGCTCGTCGCCTATCAGGATGCGGCATACGCACGCCTCTATCTCGACCGGCTCGCCCCGATCGCCGAGGCCGATCGTGGCGCCGGCGCGCACGGTCGGCTCCTGCGCGAAGTGGCGCGGCATCTTGCCGTGCGCATGTCCTATGAAGACGTGATCCGCGTTGCCGAATCCAAGATTTCACCCGATCGCCGCGCCCGCATCGTCGCGGAGATCGGCGCCAAGCCGGGCGAGCCGGTCGCGGTCGTCGAGTTCCTCAAGCCCGGGATCGAGGAGATGTGCTCGATCCTGCCCGTTGGGCTCGCGACGCGCATTCTGGCTGTCGCGGGGCGACGTGGGTGGACCGAGCGCTTCCACTTCGGCATGGAGGTCAAGACCCACACGGTCTTCGGTTATTTGCGGCTGTTAATGTTGGCGAAGCTCCGCCGCTTTCGGCCGCGCAGCTATCGCTATGCCAACGAGCAGGCCGCAATCGAGGCGTGGCTCGCCATCATCGTCGCCGCGGCCGCGAAATCGGAGATGCTCGCGCGCGAAGTCGCCGAATGCGCGCGGCTGATCAAGGGCTATGGCGATACGCTCAAGCGCGGCGCTGCCAACTTTGCGACGATCGAGGCCGACGTCATCCGGCCGGTTCTCGCCGAGACGATGCCGCTCGCCCGCGGCGCCGATGCTATCGCGAGCGCGCGGACTGCGGCGCTTCTCGATCCCGAAGGCGAAGGACTGTCGAAGTGCCTCGCCGAGGTTGGGCGAGCAAGGACCTTCGACGTTGCGGCAGAATAACGTGCGTTCAGGGAGACATCGCCATGGCGCTGCAATTCACGGTCGGTCTGAATATTGACGGCAAAAGCCATAGCGTGACGGTGGCGGCCGAAGACGCCCTCATCGCCGCCCTCAAGGTGAAATGCGAGAACCCCGAGGCGATGATCAATTACGTGCGCAAGTCCAACAAACGCGGCGATCGCCGCCATCCCCATGCAGCGATGGCGACCCGATCGTCCTGATCACCAGCCGGCGCACTACGACTCATCGAAAGCCTTGGCGACGAGGTCGACCAGGCTCTTCGGCGTCTTGATGATGGCATCGCTGTACTTCTGCACCTCGACGCCCGGCGTCGGCTCGATATAGATGCCCCGCTTCTGCGCATCGGCGAGGAAATCCGGATCGGTCACCACTTTGTCGAAGGCCGCGCGCAGCGCGGCGATGCGGTCGGCGGGAACGTTCTGCGGCGCGAGCAGCGCGCGGCCGATGGCGGCGCCGCCGGAAATGAACTCGATCGCCTTCTTGGCGTTGGCGTCGTCGACCAACTCCTGCAAGAGCGGCACGTTCGGCAGTTCCGGCGTGCGCTTGAGGCCCGCCTGGGTCAGCGGGATCAAGGTGCCGTTTTCGAGATTGTCCTTGTCCTCGACGCGCGTCGCGTTCCAGGCCTTCGATACGATATCGACCTCGCCGCGCATCAGCGCGAGCGTGTAGGCGGCGGAGCCGTCATAGCCGCAGATGATGTTGAGCGGCATCTTGGCGAACATCTTCAGCGTCGCGGGAAACTGGAAGCTCTGCGACGCGCGGCCGCTGCAGCCGACGTTGGTCTTGTCCTTGAAAAGGTCCTTCGCGCTTGCAAGCTTGGAGCCCCTGTGGGTCAGGAACGTGTTGTTCACCGGCGCGAACGAACCTATGTAGTTCATCTTGGTGACGTCCCAGCGGCCCTGCGCCGGATCCATCAGCTGCACATAAGCGATGGTCTCGGGGAACAGCGAGATCACCGAGCCATCCTTGGGAGCCTTGGTATAGAGATAGGTCGTCGCCTTCGAACCGGCGCCGCCCGGCATGCTCTGCACGATCACGGTCGGCTTGCCGGGGATGAACTTGCCGATGTGCGCGGCTGCAAGCTGCGCATAAAGGTCGTACGACCCGCCCGGCGGATGGCCGATCAAGATGGTGAGCTCGTGGCTCTTGTAGAAGGCCTCGACCGACTGCGCCGACGCGGGCATCGCCGAAATGACGCATCCCAGCGCGGTTATGGTGGCGACAGCTGCGATGAAGCTGCGGCGAGCCTCGCTCCTCATGATATCTCCTTGGTTTCCTTGACCGTTGCTTAGTCCCAATGATGACCGGCCGCAACATGCCAAGCTTTTATCGCTATCCATTCGCAATTCTTGCATTGGGTATGAATTATTCATACCTTCCTGACACACGATGGATTTTGGAGCATCTGACGATGTCGTCATCCGAGAAACGCACGGTTAGCTTGCCGGCAGAGCAGGCAAGCTACATTGATGCCTTAGTCGCGTCCGGCAGCTACGCATCGGCTAGTGAGGTTGTGCGCGCCGGCTTGCGCGCCTTGCAGGAGCGCGATGCGGCAGTCGAGCGCTGGCTCCGCGAAGAAGTTGTCCCGGTTTACGACGCGATGCAAGCCGACCCCTCACGCGGAATACCGGCTGACCACGTTCTGACGGCCATCCGCCAGCGTCATGCTCGACGAGTCAAAGCCGACAAACGTGGCTCTTGAGATCATTTTCGCGCCGGAGGCTCGGGACGATCTTCTCAGCCTCTACGACTATGTTGCGGACCACTCGGGACCCTATCGCGCACAGAAATATGTCGAGCGGCTTGCTGCCTATTGCCTAAGCCTCGTCCCTTTCCCAGATCGCGGCACGCGACGCGACGATCTACGGCTAGGTCTCCGCGTAATCGGATTTGAACGGCGGGTTACGATCGCATTCCATGTGACTGCGAGTGCGGTCATCATCGATCGCATTTTCTACGGCGGCCGCGATTGGGAAGGGCTATTTTGAAGGTCCCGCTGGGCTAACGGACGCTGCGTCCGGATGCCGACGTGGTCGACTAATTGTTGAGGCCCGCTCAGCGAAAGCATGCCTCTTTCACCCATCACCCCTTCCCGCCCTTGCCCTCGACGTCGTGCACCGGCGTCTCCGGCGTGAGGCCGCCGCGGCGGCGGGCGAAGGTCTCGCTCCCCGACTCGGCCCAGTGGCCGGAGACGGCGCGGTCGGCGTAGCGGTCCCATGCCGGGTCCCATTCGCCGAGGGAATAGCCGTGCCACGGCGATTCCGGCTTGAGCGGCTGCAGGCCCAATTCGTCCCATAGCGCCCGCGCGCGCTCCATGTATTGGCGCGCGGGGAGGGCGAGCGGCGGCATCGCGGTCTTCAGCGTGGCGTCGATCAGGAGCGTGGCGTCATCGGCGCGCCGGCCGGTCTTCGGGCCGTGGCCGGCGGAGCGATGCGGCACGACGTGGAGATCGTCGCCCATATGGGCGCGATAGGCGAGCGACCAGAACACCGCGTCGGTGTTGTGCGGATCGATGTCCTCGCTCACGGCGATGACGATCTTGCCGCAGTCGGCCCGCAGCATCGATGCGCCGTTGAGGCCGCGCCACACCTCGCTCTGCGGGGTGGCCGGCGCGAATTGCAGGAAGATCACCGGCCGCACGTTGCTCAGCGGCTCGTGCAGCACGACGCGGCGGATGCCTTTGATCGACAGCCGGTCGCGCAGGTGGGAGAGGAACATCGGCTCGTAGGCGACGCGCTTGATTACGCTCGATTCCGAAGGCGTCACCTGGCTTATGATTGACACAAACGTCGCCGCCCGCCGATGGGTTATCGCGGTGACCTGCATCGACATGTTGAAGTCCTCAAGCGCCACGTAGCCGTGGCTTTCGCCGAACGGACCCTCGGGCTCCAACAGGTCGGGATCGATCAGGCCCTCGACGACGATTTCGGCATCGGCCGGTACTTCGAGATCGAGCGTCACGCATTTCGCGGTGCGGATCGGATAGCCGGCGAGCGCGCCGGCGACTGCCATCTCGTCAAGATCGATGGCGAGCTTCTGCGGCCCGGTGAACGCCACCACCGGGGCGCAGCCGACCACGATGGCGCATGGCATCGGCTGTTTGCGCGCACGGTATTTCTGCCAGTGCAAATAGCCGCCGGCGCCGCCGATGCGCGAGGCCATGCGCACTCCGAGCCGATCGTTGGCTTTGAGCTGGGCGCGATAGGTGCCCATGTTGCGCACGCCGGTGTCCGGGTCGACCGTGACGCACAGCGTCGCGGTGAGATAGGGCGCGGCATCGAAGCCCGGCGTCGAGACCGGGACCGGCAGCCGCGACAAGCCGTTTCCGGGCCCGACCAGATCGGCGCCTGTGATCACCACATCCTGACACGGCGGGTTTGTCACCGTGACCGGTGCAATCGGATGCGCGACCGCATCGGTCCAGGCGCGGCCAATCTCTTCGACCGGCCGGCCCATGCCGAACGCGTAGATGTCCGCGGACGCCGACAACGCGCCGACCGCGACCGGCATGTCGAAGCGGCGGCCATCGGCGCTGACCACGTTGGTGAACAGGAAGGCGCGCCGGTCCGCCTCATCGAGGCCGCCGCGGAATTGCCAACGCACCAGCGGATGCAACTCGGTGTCCTTATTGACCTCGCGATCGATGCGCACGAGGAGCCCCGCCGCTTCGAGATTGGCGAGATGCTCGGCGAAATCCGCCGGCGCACGGGTCGGGCGGCTGGCATCGCGGAGGCGCGGGCGCTCAAGCATGGGGAGCCTCATGCATTGCGGAAAGGGCGAGGCTATACAGGCCGCAATCGCCGCGGGCAACTCGCCGCGGCCCAACACGCTTCTGCGATCCGCCGCGCGCCATTGCATGACGACACGGCGACGATATCGTGTAATCTGCCCCGCCACCGGAAGTTCCCGCCTTGCTCATCGACAACGCCATCTCCGCCCTCGCGATCGTGTTCGACCCGGCGCGTTTCGCCATCGTGATGTTTGGCGTCGTGCTCGGCCTCATCATCGGCATCCTGCCCGGCATCGGCGGTCTCGGTGGCCTCGCGCTGCTCATTCCCTTCACCCATGCGATGGATGCGCATACGGCGCTCGCCTTCCTGATCGGCATGTGGGCGGTGACGGCGACGTCCGACACCGTGCCGGCGATCCTGTTCGGCGTGCCCGGCGCGATCGGATCGGCGGCGACGGTGCTTGATGGCCACCCGATGGCGAAGCGCGGCGAGGCGGGGCGTGCCTTCGGCGCGTCCTTCACGTCCTCGATCTTCGGCGGGTTGTATGGCGCGATCCTGCTCGCGCTCGCGATCCCCATCCTGCGGCCGTTCATGCTCGCAGTCGGCACGCCGGAACTGCTGGCCGTCTGCATCCTCGGCCTCACGCTCGTCGCCTCGGTGAGCCAGGGCAATGTGCTCAAGGGGCTGATCGTTGCTGTGATCGGCGTGCTGGTCGCGGCCATCGGCGACGAGGCACAGTCGGGTCAGCTGCGCTGGACCTTCGACGACATCTTCGACACCTACTTGTCGGACGGCATTCCGATCGAATGCATCGCGCTCGGCCTGTTCGCGGTCCCCGAACTCATCGACATGGCGATTGCGCGCACCAACATCGGCTCGGTGCAGCGGCTGCACGGACTGTTCGCCGAGCAGATGCGCGGCGTTCGGGACGTGCTGCAGAACTGGAAGCTGGTACTCAACTCGGCGACCCTCGGCGTGGTGCTCGGCTCGGTGCCGGGGATGGGCGCCGCCGTGATCGACTGGATCGCCTACGGGTCGGCGGCGCGCCTTCTCAAAGGCGCGACCGAGACGTTCGGCAAGGGCGACGTGCGCGGGCTGATAGCGGCGGAGTTGGCCAACAATGCGCGCGAAGGCGGCGCGCTGATCCCGACGCTCGCCTTCGGCGTGCCGGGGGCGCCGTCGATGGCGCTGCTGATGGGCGCGTTCCTCGCCCATGGCATCGCGCCGGGACCGAAGCTCCTCGATACCCAGCTCGACCTCACCTACACCATGATCTGGACGCTCGCGCTCGCGAACGTCGTCGGCGCCGGCATCTGCTTCCTGTCGGCGAACCCGCTTGCCCGGATCGCGACGCTGCGCTCCGGCATCCTCATCCCGACGGTGTTCGCCGTCTGCTTCGTCGGCGCCTTCCAGGGCACCAAGAGCTACGGCGATCTCGTGACGCTGGTGGTGTTCGGCCTCACCGGCTGGTTCATGAAGCGCCACGGCTGGGCCCGCGCGCCGCTCATCCTCGGCTTCGTCCTTGGCAAGCTGATCGAGAAGTATCTCTTCATTTCGCTGCAGCGCTACCAGTTCTCATGGCTGGAGCGGCCGGGCGTCATTGTGATCCTCACAATAACCGCGCTCGTTCTGCTGTGGCCGATCGCATCCGCGCTCTACCGCCAATGGATGCGCCGACGCACCGTCGGTGCGCTTGCTCCCGCCTTAGCTGGAGATGTCGTCGCATATGCCGCGCCTTCTTCCCCCTCCCCCCTTGTGGGGGAGGGTCGGGGTGGGGGGTCGGGAGCTTTTGGCACTGAAGGGCCTCATCTGCCGACCCCCACCCCCGACCCGTCCCCACAAGGGGGAGGGGAGCAGACGGAGCAACGGGAAAAGGCGGGCGGGTGGAACATCGACACGATCGCCGGGGCGGGCCTGTGGGCCCTCGTCTTCGTCGGCTTCGCGGCGGCGTTCTGGAGCGCGTCGGGCTGGCGGCTGTCAGCGCGGCTGATGCCGCAGACGGCAGCCGCGACTGGCCTGATCGTGATTGCCATTGCGGCGATCGCCGCGCTGGTGACCAAGCTTCAGGGCGGGACTAGCGCCGCGGCGCCGTCGCGCGAACATAGCCCGGCTGCGCAGCTGAGTGCGCCGACGGTCTACGCGCGCCTTGGCGTCGAGGTCCTCTGGCTTGTCGGGTTCCTCGTCGGGGTGGCGCTCATCGGCCTGATGCCGGCCATGGGGATCTACATGTTCGCCTACATGGCGACCGCAGGCCGAACCCGCTGGATGACCGCGCTCATCATCACGGCTGGGCTGTGGATCGGCTTCTACATCCTGTTCGACCGGCTGCTCCACATCCCCTGGCCGCCCTCGCTCCTCGGCGACATGTTCCCCGATCTGCGCGAACTCGCGGGCCGCCTGATCTGAGGCCCGCGCTTCAGGCGGGCTTCGCCTCGACCTCCTTGAACGCCTCGCGGGCGATGCGGAACGCGTCGACGCCGCACGGAATGCCGGCGTAGATCGCGACCTGGATCAGCACCTCGCGGATTTCGTCCTTGGTGACGCCGTTGGTCAGCGCGCCCTTGACGTGCAGCTTCAACTCGTGCGGGCGATTGAGGATGCTGATCATGGCGAGGTTAAGCATGCTGCGCGTCTTGTGGGAGAGCCCGTCGCTGCCCCAGGCCGCGCCCCAGCAATATTCGGTGACCAGCTCCTGGAACGGCCGATTGAAATCGTCGGCGCTCTTCATCGAGGCCTCGACGTAGTCCTTGCCGAGAACGGCGGTACGCACCTGGAGACCTTTGTCGAACCGGGCTTTGTCCATTGACGTGTTCCTTTTCGCGAAAATGTTTGGCTGACCGCGTCGCCGAGGCCGGCCGCGGGGGCGGAAATCTGCCTGAACGATGCCCCGCCGTCACGCCCCGTCCGCCGAATGACGCCGCGGCACAGACCTACCGGTCTTGCAAAAAATAATAAGCATGCTTATTATATCGCTGCTTACGGAATCAGGGCCATGCCGACATCCAGCCGAGAACGCGAAATCGCGATTGCAATCAAGGACGTAGCTCGTCTGCTCACGACCTATGCCGATCATAAGTCGCGCCAGCTTGGCATGACCCGCGCCCAATGGGTCGTGCTGTCGCGCATCCAACACTTCGAGGGGCTCAAGCAGTCCGAACTTGCCGAGATGTGCGATCTGCAGCCGATTTCGCTCGCTCGTTTGGTCGACAAGCTGTGCGACAGCGGGCTTATCGAGCGCCGCCCCGATCCCAACGATCGGCGCGCCAAGCGCCTCTTTCTCAAGCCGGCGGCCGAACCCATCCTCAAGACGCTGATCGACGTCGGCAATGACATGATGGAGATCGTGCTTGCCGGCGTTGCTCCCGACGAACGCGACGGTTTGCTCGCCAACCTCCTCACCCTGAAAACCAATTTGCGCGGCGCCATCGCCCATCGGGCCGACGATGCCGCGGCGGAGCAACGTTATGGCTGAAGCCCTGCTCAAATTTCCTGACGCGTCGGAGAGCCGGCCGCGGCGTCGGTCGCTGCGGGACACCCTGCGCCAGCGCATGCGGCTCATCCTGCTTGTCGTGGTGCCCGTGATCGCGCTCATCGGCGGCCTGATGTTCTACCTCGCCGGTGGCCGCTACATCTCGACCGACAACGCCTATGTCGGCGCGCAAAAAGTCCTGATCACGCCCGACGTGTCGGGCAAGGTCAGCAACATCGTCGTGCGCGAAGGCCAGCATGTCGAGCCCGGCGCCGTCTTGTTCGAGATCGATCCCGAGCCGTTCCGCCTTGCGCTCGCCCAGGCCAAAGCCAAGCTCGAGAGCACCCGCGTCGATTTCGCCAATCTCAAGAGCAATCTCAATTCGCTGACGACGCTCGCCGAGCTCGCGCAGAAGAATGTCGAGCTCAAGCTGAATGACGTCAAACGCAAGACCGACCTGGTCGCGAAAAGCGCCGGATCGCAGCTCGATCTCGACAACGCCTCCGTCGCTGTCGTCACCGCGAAGCTCCAGGCGCAACTCGCGATCCAGCAGCACGACAGCACCCTCAATCAACTGCTCGGAAAGCCGGACCTGCCGATCGAGGATTTCCCGGCCTACCGCCAGGCGAAGGCCGCGGTCGAGCAGGCCGAGCGTGACCTCAACCATACGGTGCTGCGGGCGCCGATCACCGGCACTGCGACCCAGGTCGATGCGATCCAGCTCGGCCGCTTCGTCACCGCCGGCATGCCCGTCTTCAGCGTGGTGGACGATACCGCGCCCTGGGTCGACGCCAACCCGAAGGAAACCGACGTGACCTACCTCAAGGTCGGCCAGCCGGTGACGATCGACGTCGACACCTTCCCCGACCATCCCTTCAAGGGCGTCGTCTCCTCGGTAAGCCCCGGAACCGGCGCTCAGTTCGCGATCCTGCCGCCGCAGAACGCCAGCGGAAACTGGGTGAAAGTGGTGCAGCGCCTGCCGGTCCGGATTGCCTTCGCGCCCGGCCAGGACATCACCAAACTGCGCTCCGGCATGAGCGTCACCGTCGATATCGATACCGGCCACAAGCGCTCGCTCGCCTCCATCGTCGGACTGACGGCGGCCGCAAAGGAAAACTGACGTGACCGCCGCCGGCGATACCGCACAGCGCAGCGCGGGGATGACCCGCGTCATGCTGACGATCTGCGCCATGGCGGCGACGGTGATGCAGGCGCTCGACACCACGATCGCGAACGTCGCCTTGCCGTACATGCAGGGCAGCCTCGGTGCCTCCCAGGACCAGATCAACTGGGTGCTGACCTCCTACATCGTCGCCGCCGCGGTGCTGACGATGCCGATCGGCTGGATCTCTGAGCGTTTCGGCCGCAAGAATTTGTTCGTCATCTGCGCCGCCGGCTTCACCTTTGCGTCGCTTCTGTGCGGCATTGCCCAGACGATCGAGCAGATGGTGCTGTTTCGCCTGCTGCAGGGCAGCTTCGGCGCGGCGCTGGTGCCGCTGTCGCAGACCGTGATGCTCGAAATCTATCCGCCCGAGCAGCGCGGCATGGCGATGTCGATCTGGGGCATGGGCGTGATGCTCGGCCCCATCATGGGGCCGACGCTCGGCGGCTGGCTCACCGACAACTACAGTTGGCACTGGGTGTTCCTGGTCAACCTGCCGATCGGCGTCGTCACCGTGGCCGGCCTCCTCATCTTCATGACCGAAACCCCGCGGGTGACGAACCTCCGGTTCGACTGGCTCGGGTTTCTCGCGCTCAGCGTCGGCATCGGCTCGCTTCAATTGATGCTCGATCGCGGTGAGCAGCTCGACTGGTTCGGCTCGAACGAGATCGTCGCCGAGCTGATCATCTCGCTTGCCGGCTTCTACGTGTTCTTCGCCCATTCATTCACGACCGAAAAGCCGTTCGTGAGCTTTGCCATGTTCCGCGACCGCAATTTTGCGAGCGCGGTGGTGTTCATGTTCGCGGTCGGCGTCATTCTCTATTCGACGCTGTCGCTGTCGACGCCGTTCATTCAGAACATCATGGGCTACCCGGTGGTGACGGCCGGCGTGCTGCTCGCAACGCGCGGCGCCGGCACCCTCGTCGGCATGATGGCGGTCGGCCGGCTGATGCGGATCGTCGAGGCGCGCACGCTGATCTTCATCGGCGTCCTCATGATCACGGTCACGCTCTACGAGACGACCGGATTCACCGAGCAGACGAGCGCGCAGACCATCATCATCCTCGGCATCATCCAGGGGCTGGGATTGGGCCTCGTGTTCGTGCCGCTGAGCACGGCGGCGTTCGTCACGCTTCCGGGCCACCTGCGCACCGAGGGCACCGCGATGCTGACCCTCGTCCGCAACATCGGGAGCGCGATCGGCATATCGGTGGTGACCGCCCTCCTCATCAGCAAGACCACCATGTTCCACAGCCAGCTCGTGGAAAGCGTGACCCCGTTCAGCGATCCGCTCCAGATGCCCGACGTGGTGTCCCACCTCGACCTTACGTCCAGCACGGGCCTCGCCATGCTTGATGCCATCGTGACGCAGCAGGCGACGATCATCGCCTACGCCAACGACTACAAGATGCTGATGGTGATCTGCGTCGTGATGCTGCCGTTCATCTTTTTGCTGGGCTCGACTTTGCGGGCAGCAACGAACGCCAAGGCACAGGAAGTCCACGCCCTCGACTGACGTCGGTCCCATCTGGCGGGGCAACTTCACCTCTGCGTGTGCGCGCCCCGCGCATTCCTGGACACGCCCGCGGTGCGCCGCTAAAAGGCACCCCATGACCGGCGTCAACGATATCAGAGCGGCTTTCCTCAACTATTTCGCGGCTAACGGACACGAAATCGTGCCGTCCTCGCCGCTTGTCCCGCGCAACGACCCGACCTTGATGTTCACCAATGCCGGGATGGTGCAGTTCAAGAACGTCTTCACCGGGCTTGAGCGGCGGCCCTATGTGCGCGCCACCACGGCGCAAAAATGCGTGCGCGTCGGCGGCAAGCACAACGACCTCGACAATGTGGGGTACACGGCGCGCCACCACACCTTCTTTGAGATGCTGGGCAACTTCTCGTTCGGCGACTATTTCAAGGAGCGCGCCATCGAGCTTGCCTGGAATTTGATCACCCGCGAGTTCGGTTTGCCGCCAGCCCGGATCACCATCACGGTCTACGCCGAGGACGACCAGGCCTTCACTCTCTGGAAAAAGATCGCCGGACTGCCCGACTCCAAGATCATCCGCATCGCGACCTCGGATAACTTTTGGGCGATGGGAGATACCGGCCCATGCGGCCCGTGTTCGGAGATTTTCTACGACCACGGCGACCACATCCCGGGCGGCCCACCGGGTTCGGCCGATGCGGACGGCGATCGCTTTATCGAGATCTGGAACCTGGTGTTCATGCAGTACGACCAGGTTGCTCCCGGCAAGCGGCTCGACCTGCCGAAGCCGTCGATCGACACCGGCATGGGCTTGGAGCGCATCGCCGCCGTGCTTCAGGGCACGCACGACAACTACAAGATCGACCTGTTCGGTGCGTTGATCGAAGCGGTCGTTGACCGCACCGGAGTCGACCCCGATGGTCCGCAAAAAGCCTCGCCCCGCGTCATCGCCGACCATCTCCGCTCGACCTCGTTCCTGATCGCCGATGGCGTGCTGCCGTCGAACGAAGGTCGCGGCTATGTGCTCCGCCGCATCATGCGCCGTGCCATGCGCCACGCCGAACTCATCGGCGCCAGGGAACCGCTGATGTACCGGCTGGTCCCGACGCTGATGCGCGAGATGGGCCAGGCTTATCCGGAGCTCATCCGCGCCGAGGCGCTGATCACCGAGACCTGCAAGCTCGAGGAGACCCGGTTCCGCCGCACCCTCGAGCGCGGCCTGGCGATCCTCGACGAGGAGAGCCGCGACCTCAAACGGGGCGACAAGCTCAAGGGCGAGGTCGCCTTCACGCTGTACGACACCTTCGGCTTCCCGCTCGACCTCACCCAGGATGCGCTGAAGGCGAGGGGGATCGAGGTCGATCTTGCCGCATTCGATGTCGCCATGGAGCGCCAGCGCGAGAAGGCGCGCGCCTCATGGGCGGGCTCTGGCGAGGCCGCGACCGAAAGCGTTTGGTTCTCGTTGCGCGATAAGGTCGGGCCAACGGAGTTTCTGGGCTACGAGGCTGAAACCGCGGAAGGCGTCGTCACCGCCCTGGTGCGCGACGGCAAGGAAGTGGCGACGCTTGGCAAAGGCGAGAGCGGCGCCGTCGTACTCAACCAGACGCCGTTCTATGGCGAATCCGGCGGCCAGGTTGGCGACACCGGAGTCATGACCGCGGACGGTGTGCGCTTCCGTGTCACCGAGACCCAGAAGAAGGCCGGCGACGTCTTTGTCCATTCGGGCGTCGTCGAAGAGGGCACGCTCAAGGTCGGGCTCGCGCTTGCGCTCGAAGTCGATCATGAGCGCCGTTCCGATATCCGCCGCCATCACTCCGCGACCCACCTGCTGCACGAGGCGCTGCGCGAGGTGCTGGGCGATCATGTCGCGCAAAAGGGCTCGCTGGTCGCGCCCGACCGGCTGCGGTTCGACATTTCCCACCCCAAGCCGATCACGGCGCAGGAACTCGAACGGGTCGAGGATATCGTCAACGACAAGGTGCTGGAGAACGCTGCGGTCACGACCCGGCTGATGGCAGTCGACGATGCCATCGCGTCGGGTGCCCGCGCGTTGTTCGGCGAGAAGTACGGTGACGAGGTGCGCGTGGTCGCCATGGGCGATACCAGCGCCGGCAGCAATGCGCTCGGCTGGTCGGTCGAATTGTGCGGCGGCACCCATGTGCGGCGCACCGGCGACATCGGCGTCGTGTCGGTCGTTGGTGAAAGCGCCGTCGCCGCAGGCGTGCGCCGCATCGAGGCGCTGACCGGGCGCGCTGCGCGCAAGCACGCCAACCATGTCGGCGAGATCGCAAAGAAGGGCGCCGCCGAACTCAAGGTTCAGATCGACGAGATGCCGGAGCGCATCGCGGCGCTGCTCGATGACCGCAAGCGGCTGGAGCGCGACCTGTCCGACGCGCGGCGCAAGCTCGCCATGGGCGGGGGCCGCGGCGGTGAGGACGGCGTGCGCCAGGTGGGCGACGTGAAGCTCATCGCCCGCGCAGTCTCAGGCATCGAGATCAAGGATCTCAAGAGCCTCGCCGACGACGGCAAGAAGCAGGTCGGATCAGGCGTGGTCGCCATCGTCGGCGTCACCGACGAAGGCAAGGCCGGCCTCGTGGTCGGGGTCACGCCTGACCTCGTGCCGCGGTTCAATGCCGTCGATCTCGTGCGCCGCGGCGCCGAGGCCCTGGGCGGCAAAGGCGGCGGCGGCCGTCCCGACATGGCCCAGGCCGGCGGCCCCGACGGCGGCAAGGCAGAAGCCGCGCTCGACGCGATCGCTGCGGCTATCGGCGGCGGGTGACCGCGCCGCTCTCTTTCGTTTGTTGCGGCATCTATCAAACGAAAAGCCCCGACCAGATAGCTGGCCGGGGCAGTCTTTGAGCCGCGAGGCATATTTGTTTTCATCAAACCTCGCACGCACGACATTTTGCCCATCGCCGGGATCGACGCTTTGACGCAGGTCAAGAGCGGGCCAATTTCGCCCGGCAGTGCGGAGGGTGACGATTGGGAAACGCGCGCTACTACGGCGGAACATTTCAGCTCGACCGAAATCTGCTCTAAAATTCCGCAAACAGAACATTTATGGGGAACGCCATGCTTTGCCGAAAAGTCCTCTCCGCGGCCACGTTCATTGCGACGCTGGCAACGACAACGGTTGTCGCTCACGCTTTCGACAATTCGCTTTATCCCAACCTCAAAGGCCGCTGGAACCGCTTCATCATGCGGACCTTGCCGCCCAATCCTGCCGCTCCGTTCGACCAGACCAAGCCGCCGAGCTTGGGACAACAGGCACCGCTGACGCCCGAGTACATGGCGATCATCGAAGCCAATCTTGCAGCAGGCCGCTGGTAGGCAGGGCGACTTCACCGGCGCGAGTTGCGTCCATGCAATGCCGATGATGATGGGCGCGTTCTATCCGATCGAGCTCGTCGTCACGCCAGAGACGACGTACATCCTCGTCAATTACGCCGATCACGGCCGCCGCATCTATACGGACGGGCGCGACTGGCCGACGGAAGCGGAGCCGATGTACCAGGGCTACTCCATCGGCCAAGGATCGATCAGGACGGCGACGGCCGCTACGATGTGCTCGAGGTCGAAACCCGCGGGCCGTTCAAGGGGC
Source organism: uncultured Alphaproteobacteria bacterium (assembly GCA_963787675.1). Classification (GTDB taxonomy): domain Bacteria; phylum Pseudomonadota; class Alphaproteobacteria; order Rhizobiales; family Xanthobacteraceae; genus JAJPKK01. The sequence continues at coordinate 1,604,753 of CAWBDV010000007.1, forward strand.
CGCGCTTCTACGAGGGCATGGGCCTGCCGCCGCATCGCGACAATCAGTTGATCTTCAAGGAACGCATCTACATCGACAAGGCCGATCCGAATCAGCTCCACGACGAGATCACCATCATCGACCACGCCCTGACGCGACCATGGACGGTGGACAAGCGCTATTTCCGCAGCAGCGACAAGCAACCGATCTGGCCCGAGTTCATCTGCAGCGAGCAGAATGCCGAGATCAAAATCGGCAACGAGCATTATTTCCTGAGCGCCGACGGCCTGCTGATGCCGTCGACGAAAGACCAGCCGCCGCCGGACCTGAAGTATTTCAAACGCTCGCAGCGGTAACGATGGCTTGCGTTGAAGGCGATTACAGCGTCTTGCGCACCGTCGGATCGAGACCGAAGATCCGCGCGGCGTTCAGGCCGAGAATGTTGCGCTTGGCCTGCTCGCTGAGGAACGGCAGGTCGATGATTTCGCCGGGCAGGTCGAAATCGTAGTGCGGCCAATCAGAGGCGAACAACAGCTGCGTCTCCGCCTTGATCATGTCGAGCGTCACCTCGAGCGCCTTGAGGTTCGTCGTCTCCATCGGCTGGGTCGTGTACCAGCAATTCTCGCGCAGGTACTCGCTCGGCAGCCGCTTGAGTTGTGGCGCTTCGGACGGACGCATCAGGTATTGATCGTCAAGCCGCTGCATCAGGAACGGCACCCAGGCGAGCCCGCTCTCGATCCAGATCGGCTTGAGCTTCGGAAAGCGCTCCGGAATGCCGTTGATGATCCAGTTGGTGGCATGCACGAGGTTGCACCACACGAAGCCGAGCGCGTGCATGCCGAGAAAGCGGTTGATGGTGGCAAGCGAGGGGTCCTGCCAATGATAGCCGGCGTGGAAGGCGAGCGGCTTGCCGCGCTCCTCGATCATCCGATAGAGCCGCATGTAGTGATTATGGTGGACCGGCTTGTAGCGGGTCGAGGTGATGCAGTAGCCGATCACGCCCTTGACGTCGTCGAAGGCCTCGACCGTTCGCTCCGCTTCCTCCGGCGTATTGAACGGCAGATAGATGAGTGACTTGATGCGGTCGTCGGCGGCGAGGAGCTTGTCGGCCAGCCATTTGTTGTAGGCATTGCCGATCCACACTTCCATCTCCGGCTGCGGATGCATGCCGAGAAACAGCATCGGCGTTGGGAACACCACCATGTAATCGATCGCCATGGCGTCCATGGCGCGCCGCGTCAGCGTCACGTCGCGATGTACGTCGGTCTCGGCGACGGTCTCGCGCCTGTCGTCCTGGTGCGGAATGCGTCCGCCGACACTCTGGTAGCGCAGCCCAAGATCGCCGATGAGCCCGTAGGGCGGCGCGCCGATGCGATCGCTCTGGAAGTGGATCGCCTGCTCGCGCACCACCGGATCTTCGATGTAGGTGATGATCTCCTTCCACGACACCGTCTCGACGTGATGGGCGTCGATGTCGCAGATGAACCAGTCGCGGTATTTGCGCTTGATCGAATCGCGCTTGGCATGGGCGAGGAGGTCGCGCGTGTCGGTATAGACATCGACCTGCTGCGGCGTGAGGAGCTGCGGAACGGCAGTGGGCGGTGCGTTCATTGGGGTGTCCTCGACATTCGATCTCTATCACACGTAGCCCGGATGAAGCGCGGACTTGTCCGCGCGCAATCCGGGAAAGTCTCTGCAATTTCCTCGTGCCGCCCCGGATTATGGATCGCGAAGGCGCGATCCTCCATCCGGGCTACGGTTTTACGATTCATCCGGGCGGCGCCGGTACCAGAGGGCGAGCTCCATCGGGCCGAGGCGCAACGCCCGCAACAGTTCCGAGACGGCGCACAGCAGTTCGGTCGCGGAGAGCGGCTCGGTCTCTTCGCGCACGAGCGGACGGAAGGTGCGTTCCTCGCCATCGGACTTTGCGGCATAGAGCCGGATCGCGGCGGTGAGCAGCTGGGCCACCGCTTCGTCGGAAACGCGCGCGGCCTCGCCGTCGCGCACGAGATCGCGCGCTGCCACATGCAGGTCGGCGGCGAAGCGATCGATCCAGGCGTAGGGATCGTTGGGCAATGCCGGCGGAGCGGCAGGACCAGCCGGGTCAGACAAGGACATGAACATATCCGCCGGCGATTTCGAGCTTCGCCTTGCGCAGCGCGAAGCGCTCGCCGCCGGGATGGCGGCCGGTCTTCAGATCGAACTCCCAGCCGTGCCAGGGGCAGACGATGTGCTTATGGACGGGGTCATGTTGCAGCAGCCGGGTCTCGCCGTTCGCGTCGACCGGCTCGACGACGCGCTTGAAGATGCGGCCCTGGCAAATCGGCCCGCCGCGATGGGCACATTGATTGTACCAGGCGACCAGTTCGCCATCGATCATGAACACGCCCACCTCGGTGCCGTCGCAGGAGATGACCTTGCGCTCGCCTTCCGCGATTTCACCGACCCGCCCCACCACGAACGATTTCATCCGATGCCTTCCTCGAACTCAGCGTGCATTTGTAGCGCGGCGCACAAAGCGATAGAACCTCGCCTTCCTATCGGAGGTCGTCAAGTGTCCGCGCCCCCATCAACCTCGACCAAGGCGCCGAGCAAAGCCTCAGCGCCGTTGAACCCGCCGTTTCGCGCCGAGCATATCGGCAGCTTCTTTCGCCCGCCGGAGCTTGCGGCGGCGCGCGAAGCCTTCGCCGCCGGGCGATTGCCGCGCGAAGAACTACGCCGCGTTGAGGACGAGGCCATCCGCGGCTTCGTGCGGCTGCAGGCGGAGCTTGGATTCGGCATGGCGACCGACGGCGAATTCCGCCGCGGCACCTATACATCGAACTTCACGACTTCGGGCCTCACCGGCGTCATCGCCGAGGACATCGGCGAGGATGCGTGGTCCTATACCGACGCCTCCGGCCACCGCGTGCGCGGCCGCCTGCCGGCGGTGAACGACCGCATCCGCCGGCACGGCTCTCCCAACCCGGATGATTTCGCGTTCCTGCGGGAGACGGCAAAAGCCTTCCCCAACGTGACGCCGAAGATCACGTTGCCGGGCCCGTGCTACATCCATTTCCGCGCCGGCCGCGAACGCATCAGCCGCGATGCCTATCCCGACCTTGCCGCGTTCTGGTCGGACATCGTCGACGCCTACGGCGCCGAGCTCAAGGCGCTTGGGGAGGCCGGCTGCACGTATCTGCAATTCGACGAGACATCGATTGCCAAGCTCGGCGACCCGGCAATCCGCTCCGCGCTCGCCGCGCGTGGCGATGATTGGGACGCGCTTCTTGATGTCTATATCGACGTCATCAATGCCGTGGTGGCGCAAGCGCCCCCTGGACTGCGGATCGGCATGCATCTCTGCCGCGGCAATCGTCAGGGCCATTGGCAAGCGGCGGGGGGCTATGACCTCGTGGCCGAGCGCCTGTTTCGCCGCGCCAACATCGATTTCTTCTTTCTCGAATATGATTCCGAGCGCGCCGGCAGCTTCGAGCCGCTCGGCCTCGTGCCGGCGCACAAGACGATCGTGCTCGGCCTCGTTTCCACCAAGACCGCGGAGCTTGAATCCGCGGTCGCGGTCTGCGCGCGCATTCGCGATTGCGCGCGTTATGTCGACCTCGATCGCCTCGCCGTCAGCCCGCAATGCGGCTTTTCGAGCTCCGACAAGGCCAATAAGCTCATGACCCATGAACGCGGTGTCGAGAAGCTCAAGCTCGTGGTCGATGTCGCCCGCCGCATATGGCCCAATGGGAAATAGTTCGCCCGTAAGGCGCAATAGCGCAGCGTATTGCGCCTTTGAAACGCTGACGGCGCAATACGCTGCGCTATTGCGCCCTACGCTGCGGCACACTTTGTGCCTATGGTTGGCGTTGGCGGCGACCCTTGCGGCAGCTCCGACCTTCGCCGCCGAATGGCCGACGCGGCCGATCAAGATCATCGCTCCTTCAACGCCGGGCGGGGCCGCCGACACCTTTGCGCGGCTGCTCGCGGAATTCCTGCCGCCGCTGCTCCATGTGCCGGTGATCGTTGACAACCGCGCCGGCGCCGGCGGACTGATCGGGGTTGTCGCCGCATCCCATGCCGAGCCCGACGGCTACACCTTTACGACCTCGAGTGTCGCCTATCTCGCCGTCGCGCCCGCGGTCGCGCCGGGTTCGACCTTCGACCCGATCCGCGACATGACCCACATCGCTTATCTGGGCGGGCCGCCCAATGTTTTCGTCGTGAACCCGGCTCTCGGCGTGCATTCGCTCGCCGAGTTGATCGCGCGGGCGCGCGCCGCCGGTCCGATCGACTACGTCTCTCCCGGCGTCGGTAGCCTCGGCGATTTGCTGTTTGAGTATTTTGCCGGCGAGGCCGGCATCAAGGTGCAGCACATTCCGCACAAGGGCGGCTCGCAGGCGATGATCGATCTCATTGCCGGCAATGTGATGGTTGGCTCGATGACCTGGAGTTCGGCGGTGGCACAGGTCCGCGCCGGCAACGTCATTCCGCTCGCGGTGTCGTCGCCGCAGCGAATCGCCGAATTTCCCACGCTGCCGACTCTGCGCGAGGAGGGCTTCGATAATCTCGTCGTGCTGACGTGGTACGCCGTGTCGGGCCCGGCCGGCGTGCCGAGCGACATCGTCAGCAAGCTCAATCGAGCGGTGATTGCGGCGTGGGCCATTCCCGAGTTGCAGCGGCGACTCGCCGAGGACGCGATTGTCTCCGAGCCGATGACGCCCGCTCAGGTGACGGCGCTGGTCGATGCCGAGGTCCGCAAATGGGGACCGGTTGCTCGTCGCGTGATGGCCGGGCGGTAATTACGCCCGGCCGACGCGGAAAACGCAGCCCGCCCGATCAACTCAACACGCTTTATTCATTGCGATTATTGCCGTGCACGCGGCCGCGCTTCGGTGCTGAAAATTTGTCATCAGGACTTAACCATTAATTGGAGGAAATTCGCTATATCTCGGTTCCAGTTCGCGAATCTCCTACCGAACGGGCTCGCGAGGGCCCTTGCAACGAAAGCGTCGACCTAAGTTCGTGGCCAGATCCGGGCATCATTTTAGCCTGGTGGTGTTGCCGTCGCGTACTTGCGCGCCGGTTTTGCCAAGGTTACGTTCCGGTGATGTTTTATGCATGACCGACGAGCTTCAAGATCGGCGTTTTCGTTTTTTGTTCCGCGTGACGAGGCCGCACGTTTCTAAGGGGGAACTACAGTGAGGAAATCCGTGACGCCCGCAGGACTTAGTTGGACCGCAGCAGCCGCGTCGCTCGGCCTCTGCTTGACCGCTGTGCCGGACCACGCCATCGCCGCTTATAACGGCTACGGTTATTATGGGGGGTCATCCTACGGCTACGGCGGTCCCTACTCATATCGATATAGAAGGCCAGCGCCCGTTGCCCGGCGCTCGTCCGAGCCCACCGGGACGACGACGAAAACGGCGAAGCCCGCCGCTCCGCCGCCGCCGGTCGGTCCGCTGATCATCGCCGTCTCGATCGGCAACCAGCATGTCACCGTCTATGACGACGGCAATCCGATCGCCTCGTCGGCGGTGTCGACCGGCATGCCCGGACATCCGACGCCGATGGGTGTCTTCAGCGTCATCCAGAAGGACCGCTACCACCACTCCAATATCTACAGCGGCGCACCGATGCCCTACATGCAGCGCATCACCTGGTCCGGCGTCGCACTGCATCTTGGGGTCGTGCCCGGCCATCCGGCATCTCACGGCTGCATCCGCTTGCCGGACGCGATGGCCCAGCGGTTGTGGGGCATGACGCATCTCGGCGTCCGCGTCATCGTCTCGCCGGGCGAGGTCACACCTTATGACATCAGCCATAAGCTGCTGACCGCGATCGGAACGAAGCCGACGCCGCCCGCTCCGGAGCCCGAACCTGCGGCTGTCCCCGAAGCGGCCGCGCCGGCCGCCCCGCCGGTTACCGCCGAGGTGAAGCCTGCGGCGAACACCATGGACCCGCCGAGCTCAGGCGTGCTCACGATCGCGCCGGCGACGGCCGATATGACGAAGCCGGACGGCGCCGTGCCGGCTTTGCTGCCGAACGCCGGTGGGGAGACGCCGCCGGTTATGCTCGCGAGCCTCGCGCCGGCCGACCACATCCCGCTGCCAATGGCGAAGCCCGACAAGCCCATGATCAAGGCGGGCTTCATTTCGTTGTTCGTCAGCCGCAAGGAAGGCAAGCTCTTCGTTCGCAAGGGCTTCGAGCCGCTGTTCGACGTTCCGGTGACGATCGCGAACCGCGACCAGCCGTTCGGGACCCATGTCTTTACCGCCGCGCGCACTCCGGACGGCAATGGTTTCCGCTGGATCGCGGTGTCGCTCGCGACCGAGCGTCCGACGACCGAGACGATCACCGTCAGGGGCCGGACCCGGACCGTGACGCGCAACGAGCGCACCGGGATGTTGCCGCAGGAGGCGCAGAAGCGCGCCGCCCTTCAGGCTCTCGATCGGATCGAGTTGCCGCCGGAGGTATTGGCGCGCGTCACGCCTTACATGGAAGCGGGTGCATCGCTCCTGATCGGCGACGATGGGCTCGGTCGCGAGACCGGCAAGGACACCGACTTCATCGCGCTGCTGCGGTGAGCCGCAAGGTTTCGCTCAGCGAAACACCTGCATCGATACACTGCATCGAAACACTACATCGATCGAAGCCCCGGTGAACTTCACCGGGGCTTTTTCTCTGCCTCGCGATAGACCGCAAGCGCGGCGTCGACGCCCGCCCCCGCGGGGCCCTTGAAGCCGGCCCGTCGCAGTGCCGCGTCGAGGGCGGCAAGGCAATGCAGCACGTTCTCCTTGCGGCAGACGTATCCCATCGTGCCGATCCGCCAGATGCGGCCGTGAAGCGGACCGAACGAGGTGCCGATCTCGATGCCGAAGTCGTTGAGCAGGCTGGAACGCACGGCATCGCCATCGACGCCCGGCGGGATGACGACGCCGGTAACGTTGGGCATCTTGTGCAGCTGGTCGCCGAACAGCTTGAGCCCCATGGCCGTTAGCCCGGCGGTAAGCGCATCACTCGCGATGCGATGGCGGGCGAAGCAGGATTCAAGGCCTTCCGCGAGCACGAGGCGCACCGCTTCGCGCGCCGCATAGAGCATGGACGTTGCCTCGGTGTGGTGATTGAGGCGCGCTTCGCTCCAGTAGTCCATCAGCATGGCGAGATCGAAATAGTTCGACGCGATGCGCGGACCGCGCCCGTCGACGAGGCCGGTCGTACGTATGCCGGCCTCGATATGCTTGCGCGCATTGACGAGATCGGCGACGCGCGCGTTGAACGTGATCGGCGCCGAGCCGGGCGGTCCCGACAGGCACTTCTGCAAGCCCGCCGACGCAGCATCGATCTGCCAGGCGTCGATCGCAACGTCGCTGCCGCCGAGCGAGGCGGTCACGTCGGTGTAAACGATGACGTCGTTCGCCCGGCACATCGGGCCGATGTCGGCGAGCGGCTGGAGCATAGTGGTCGAGGTATCGCCATGAACGATCGCGAGCACTTTCGGCCGATGGCGGCGGATTGCGTCCTCGATCTCCTCGGGCGTGAAGATCGTTCCCCACTCGCGCTCGATCGTGACCACCTCAGCGCCGCAGCGCGCGGAAATTTCCGCAAGCAAATGGCCGAACCGGCCGAACACCGGCACCAGCACCTTGTCGCCCGGCGCGATGATAGACACCAGGATCGCCTCGATGCCCGCGCGCGCCGTGCCGTCGATGAGCAGCGACCAGCGATTGGTGGTGCGGTAGAGCTGGCGGAGCAGCTCCATAGTGTCATTCATATAAGCGGTGAAGGCCGGGTCGAACTGACCGAGCATGGGCATCGACATCGCGCGCAGCACACGCGGATCGATACCGACCGGCCCCGGCCCCATGAGGATGCGCGGCGGTGGATTGAGTTCGGCGATTGGCTCGTTCACAAAAAGCAGCTCCCCGCTGGCAATCTCCACATCCTATCGAGTGAATCGTAGGGTGCGCAAAGGCGGTCAAGGCGTCGCACACTCCGCGCGGATGCCGTTCCGCCGTGCGCGCGAGTTCCGGTGCGCACGCGCGGACAAGTCCGCGCTTTGCACACCCTACGGATCATATCTCCGGCACTCGGCCGGTCGGCACCGCGAGCGGCGACTTGTCTCGGCTGACATAGATGCCGCGGCCCTTGGCGCCGACGAGCTTGCCGTCGCGCACCACGAACTGACCGCGTACCATGGTCGCGACCGGCCATCCGGTGACTTCGAGGCCTTCGTACGGCGTGTAATCCGTCGCATTGTGCATCAGCGCCTGGCTGATCCGTACCCGGCGCTGCGGATCCCAGATCGCGATGTCGGCATCGCTGCCGACCGCGATCGTCCCCTTCTTCGGATAGAGGCCGTAGGTGCGGGCGTGGTTTGTCGCGGTGAACGCGACGAAGTCGTTGAGGGTGATGCGCCCTTTGACCACGCCTTCGGAAAACAGGATCGGCAGCCGCGTCTCGACGCCGGGAATGCCGTTCGGCACCCAACGAAAGCTGGTCCTGCCTTTGGGTTCGAGCTTGCCGTGGGGATCGTCGTAGCGAAACGGGCAATGATCGGACGAGAACAGCGAGAACACCTTCTGCTCCAGGCCCTCCCAGCAGGCTTGCTGGCTCGCCTTGTCGCGCGGCGGCGGTGAACAGACGTACTTCGCGCCTTCCATGTTGAGGCCTTCGAGGTCGTTCGCTGTCAGCACGAGATATTGCGGGCAGGTCTCGCCGTAGATCTTGAGCCCCTTCTGCTGGGCGCGCCGGATCTCCTCCATCGCCTCGCGGTTCGAGACATGGACGATCATCAGCGGCACGTCGACGAGTTCGGCGAGCGAGATCGCGCGATGGGTCGCCTCGCGCTCGACCGGGATCGGCCGCGACGTGGCATGGAAACGCGGTGCCGTCTTGCCCGCGCGCTCGAGCCGGTCGGTCAGGAAGCGGATGGCGTCGTAGTTCTCCGCATGGATCATCACCAGCGCGCCGGTCTCGCGGGCCACGGCCATCACGTTGAGGATTTCGAGGTCGCGCAGCGCCAGGCCCTCATAGGTCATGAAGACCTTGAACGAGGTGTAGCCGTCATTGACGAGCGCCGGCAGTTCCTGGCCGAGGACACGGTCCGAGGCGTCGGCAATGATCAGGTGAAACGAGACGTCGATGTAACAGTTGCCGGCCGCCTTGCCGTGATAGTCCTGCACCACCTGCCGCAGCGAATCGCCCTTCTGCTGGAGCGCGAACGGCAGCACCATCGTGTTGCCGCCGAATGCCGCCGCCCGCGTGCCGCTCTCGAAGTCATCGGCCATGATGATCCCAGGCGTGCCCGGCTGCGAGAGATGCACGTGGCTGTCGATGCCGCCCGGCAGCACCAGCCGGCCGGTGGCATCGACGATCTCGGCCGCTTCGCCGAGGCCCTCGCCGAGGGCCGCGATCTTGCCGTCGCGAATGCCGACATCGCAGGCGAAGGTGTCGCCCGCGGTCGCGACGGTGCCGCCGCGGATGATGGTATCGAAAGCCACGTCAACTCCCCCGGTAAGTCGAATAGCTCCACGGCGTCACGAGGAGCGGCACGTGATAATGGCCCTCGGGCTCGGCGATGGAAAAGCGGATCGGCACCACGTCGAGATAAGGCGGGTCGGCGGTGGCGAGGGTGCCGAAATAGCCGCCGATGCCGAACTGGAGTTCATAGGTTCCGATGCGCAACGGACCGTCCGCGAGCAGCGGCTTGTCGGTCCGGCCGTCAGCATTGGTGACCGCCGTTTTGAGCAGGCTGCGTGCGCTCGCCCCTACTTCATAGAGCGAAATCTTGATGCCGGCGGCGGGTTTGCCGGTCATGGTGTCGAGCACGTGGGTCGACAGTCGCCCGTCAGTCTTCGGTTTGCCGGGCCCATCAACTACGTCAATAAGCCGCAGCCTGGTGATCAGACCGATCTCGTCGAGAGCCGCGCGGAATTCCGTCTCCGGGTCGTTCGCAAGGCGGCGCTCGAAGTTCCGCAGGACCGAATCGCGGGTGTGCCGCCGCACGCAAATCACGAACGGCAGCTCGAATCGCTCCCGGTAGGCCTTGTTGAGGCTGGTAAATCGGTCGAACTCCTGGTCTGACAGGCGATCGAGGCCTAATGAACCCTGTTCCGCCTTCGATTCCGCTGTCAGGACGGGTGCCCGGCCGAGCTTACTACCGAGTTCCGGGTGCCCGGCGACGAATTTCCGCTGGCTTTCTTGCGGTGCAGCACGGACGGCCTGACGCATGGCGTCGTGGAGGGCCGCGACCGAGGCAAAAGGACGAACCTCGAACGCCGCTTCGGCGACCCAAGGTGCATGCTCGAAAATATCCGCCAACGCAGCGACGAAGGCCCCCCGGGAGCAGGTATTTAGGTAGTCTAGCTGATGCATGGCCGCTAAATGTTCCGGCGAAATGTCTGTGGGCCTCGGGAGAACGGCAGTCAAGTTATCGGATCGGCTAACATGGTTAAGAATCTGAGGGTTAACCGCAGGCCTGTAAACAACGCGGATATCGGGCGGATTTTCTTGCCGACCGAAGGGTTTAAGGGCATTTTAGCGGCTCCCGGGAAGCGGGGGCCAGGCATTTGCATCCTGAGATGCGACGGGGAGGACTCGGTGCAAGGTGCGGACAGGCATTTATTCCGCTGGATTTATCCATCGCGGCCATTTGAACCAACCGCCGTTTGGCCGCGACAAACCTTACGAGCCGATCGTTGAGCACTTCAGCCTCAGACGAAATCCTGATCGGCAGGATCGCCCAAGGCGACCGGCTCGCGATGAAGGTGTTGTTCGCGCGTCACCAAGTGCGTGTGTACCGGTTCGTGCTTCGGTTTACCGGAAACCCAACGGTCGCCGAAGACTTGGTGAGCGAAGTGTTCTTGGACGTGTGGCGTCAATCGGATCGGTTCGAAGGCCGCAGCGCGGTATCGACCTGGATCCTGGCGATCGCACGGTTCAAGGCCCTCTCCTCGATGCGGCGCAAGCCGGATCAGGAGTTGGACGAGGAGACGGCGGGAGCGATCGAGGATGTCTCGGACGACCCCGAAGTCCAGATGCAGAAGAAGGACAAGGGTGAGATTTTGCGGAAGTGTCTTGAGATGCTTTCGCCGGAACACCGGGAAGTGATCGATCTCGTCTACTACCACGAGAAGTCGGTTGAGGAAGTCGCCGAGATCATCGCCATCCCCGAAGCCACTGTCAAAACGCGCATGTTCTACGCGCGCAAGAAACTCTCAGAGCTGCTCAAGGCGGCAGGAATAGACCGAGGTTGGCCATGAACACTAACGAAAAAAAGATCAGCGATCTCGAGGCGCTGCTGCCCTGGCACGCGGCCGGGACTCTCGACAGCCGCGAGGCTGACGAGGTCGAGCGGGCTCTCGCATCCGATCCGGAACTGGCACGCCGTTTCGAGATGGTTCGCGAGGAGATGACCGAGACCATTCTTCTCAACGAGGCGCTGGGTGCGCCGTCGGCACGGGCGATGGACAAGCTCTTTGCCGCGATCGACAAGGAGCGCAAGGTCGCCCGCGTCGGCGCCACTCACGGGTTTGCCGCGTGGCTTTCGGACCTGCTGACGCGCCGCACCTTCGCCATCGCGGGAGCCGCCGCGGCGATCGTCATCATGTTGCAGGCCGGCGTGATCACGCAAATGACGCTCGACCGGGGAGACGGCACGTTCGAGACAGCATCCGCACCGACGACGCGCGGTATCGACGAAGGTGCCTTTGCCCTGGTGCGGTTTGCGCCGCAGGCGAACATGGGCGAGATCACCAGCTTCCTGAATTCGCACGGTGCGCTGATTGTCGATGGTCCGCGGCCCGGCGGTCCCGGCGGAATGTACAAGATCCGCATCGCCCGCATGGCCCTGTCGAAGGACGAGCTTGATCGTGCGGTGAAGGAGCTGCAGTCGGCGAGTTCGATCGTCACCTTCGCGACGCCGACCGAATAACGCCCCGATTTGAGCGAAGAATTATCCCGCCGGCGAATTGGCCCGGCGGGCGAGGGGGGACGTGCGACCTGCGAACCTGGAGGCGTCGTGATGACGACCAGCATCAGTCTCGGCAGCAAAGCTCTCCCATTTTCATTTGATTCCGTGAAATTCGGCCCACGTTTGCGCGCTACGTGTGGCGCTATAGCCGTTTTATTTGCGGCATCCCTGTGTGTTACCGACACGGCGGAGGCTCGAGGATTCGGCGGTTTTCATGGCGGCGGTTTCCACGGTGGCGGTTTTCGTGGCGGTGGTTTCCACGGCGGATTTCATCGCGGCGGTGGCTATCACGCGTTCCATATGTCGCGGAGCTTTCGCGGTGGGGGCTATCATGGCGGTTACCATGTGAGCCATTCGCGCGGCGGCGGCAGTTTCCATTCCTCCCGCTGGGCGAGCCATGGTTCGCACGTGACGTCCTGGCACAGCTACGGCTCTCGAGGCCTGGGCACGCGCTTTGCGCGCGCCCCCGGTTCCTATGGCGGCGACAACCCGCCGAAAGGCGGTACGCCGCCCAGGGGCGACGGCCCGACCAAAGGGTCTGGCTGGCCGCGGCCGGGATATCCCGGCACGCCCGGGCACAACGGCTGGCATCCCCGCCCGATTGGCCCCGGGCCAGGAGCGCCTGTCTATGGAGGGCCCGTCATCAATGGCGTGCCGGTCGCGAACGGATACGGACCGCCGCAGTCGCCGACATCGAACGGTCCGTCGGGACCGTCCGGACCTTCGTTCTCCGGTCCGTCCTCGCCGCCGCCTCCGTCGGGGCCGCCGGCAGGACCGGGCGCCGGTCCGAATGGCCCCGTCGGCCCTGCGCGTCTCGGCGCCGGCCTCCCGCCTGCCGGCGAGCAGCGCTACGTGCCCAACGAGGTGCTGATCGAGATGTCCGGGGTTGTGTCCGACCTCGCGCTCGGCAACATCGCCTCGCGCTACCGTCTCACCCGGCTCAGCACGCTGCGCATGTCGCTCACCAACTCGACCTGGGTGCGCTGGCGCATTCCCGATGGCCGCGCGGTGCCGATCGTGGTCGCGGCCCTGGGTGGCGACGCTTCGGTCCGTTGGGCCCAGCCCAATTATCTCTATGAGATCCAGCAGTACATGGGAGCCTCGGTGCGCCCCGACGCTCACTACGAGCCCGAGATCGGCGATCCGGGACAGTACGCGCTCGCCAAGCTTCACCTTGGCGAAGCCCAGAACTCTCGCGCGCGGCAATCGGGTCGTGGTCGCGGTGATCGATACCGAGATCGACCGCTACAATCCCGAGCTCGCCGGCACCATCGTCGGCTCCTACGATGCCTTCGGCAAAGCCGCGCCCATGGAAAACCATGGCACGGCCATTGCCGGCACCATCGCGGCCCATGCGCAGCTACGCGGTGCTGCCCCTGATGTCAGCATCCTTGCGATCCGGGCGTTCGGCGGCGGTCGCGGCACGACGCAACACCTCAATGCCGCGATCGAATGGGCCGTGACCCATGGCGCGAACGTCATCAACATGAGCTTTGCCGGTCCGAAGGACCCGGGGCTCGAGCGCACCATCAACCGCGCCCATGACACCGGCCACGTTCTCGTCGCCGCGGTCGGCAACAAGGGCCCGAATTCTCCGCCGCTCTATCCCGCCGCCTATGCAAGCGTGATCGGCGTGACCGCGACCGATGCCAATGACCAGCTCTTCAACCTCGCCAATCGCGGCGATCAGGTTGCCGTTGCTGCGCCCGGCGTCGACATCATGGTGCCCGGAGCGGACAACAAGGTGCTGTTCCTGTCGGGCACCTCGTTTGCCTCCGCTTACGTGTCGGGCGTCGCGGCCCTGATCCTGGAGCGCCGGCCCGGCCTCTCGCCCGACGCCGTACGCCGCGTCCTGATGTCGACGGCGCACCACGTCGCGCCCCAGGGCCGCGACGAGCAGTTCGGCGCCGGCCTCATCGATGCCAAGGAGGCACTGCTCGCCGTCAGCGGCCGTCCCTCCGTGGAGATGACACGCGGCCTGACACAGTAGCGTCGTCAAATTGTTGGATTGCTGCGCGGCGGGATTTTCCCGCCGCGCGCGCTTTTGTTTCTGCCGTCGTTCGAATCAACGCGAAGCGCCTCTAAGGGGCGCTGGAGCGTTTTTTAAACGCATCGGTCCACTACCGAACATTGCGCACATTGCAATCATTGCGCGAAGGACCATACTTCCTATCAGTCAGCTAGACGCCAAAGGATGGAGGCGCCGAACAGCCGCTTACGAGGAGGAAACAATGACAACGACCCAACGAATCTTGATGTCGGCATTTGCAGTCCTGGCGATGTGCGCAACCACCGCCCCGGTCCTGTCGACATCGGCTCAGGCGCAGCAGCGCTACTATCGCGACAGCCATCGGAATTACTACTACGCGCCACGGAGCTACGGGTACAGTTACGGCTCTGCTCCTAGTTCCCGCAGTTACGGCGGATATTACGGCGGTGGCGGCTATTATGGCGGAAGCGGCTCCAACGGCGCGAACTACAGCTCGATCGACTCCAACGGACAGCGACGCACCGGCTCAGACGTCGGCAATTTCGGTTCTGGAATGTAAGCGCGCTTGATCCGGCAGCCTGAAGCGAGCTCAAGCGTCATGAGGAGATTGTCATGCACGAAAGACAACTATTCACGATAGCGGCGGCTCTCGTTGTGGCGCTGACCATGATGGCCGACGCGGTCGCGGATTCGAGTTACCACGGAAGGCGCCATGCGGCCTGGCGCCAGGTATCGCGCCGTTCCGCGCGTCTACGTTTTTGGTGCGCCGGACCGTCTGCCCATGAGTCCTAACTATCGTTTCAGGGGCTACGGTGCCGTCCCGGATGGCTGCAATTTGCCGACGAACCTTTGCCCGAATGAGTTGCGCGACATCCCTTAGCGCGCCGGCACGCCCATCTTTGCTGGAGGCTCGCCAACACCGAGCGAGGGTGATTCCTTTTGCCTCAGGCGCTGCGCGCGCCTTGTGACCGCACCCGGCCGATGATACCGGTTTCCTGGGCGGCGCCGCGAACATTCCCGAACGGCGCCGTTACCCGGAAAAATCAATAACATCCGGGTTGTGGGGAACGGGTTGATGGCTGAGGAGATCATCCTCGAAACCGAGGATCTCACCAAGGAATTTGCCGGGTTCGTCGCGGTCGGCGGGGTCAACCTGCGGATCGCACGCGGCAGTATCCATGCGCTGATCGGGCCGAACGGTGCCGGCAAGACCACGTGCTTCAACCTGCTCACCAAGTTTCTCAAGCCCACCAGCGGACGCATTTTGTATAAGGGCGCCGATATCACCGCATTCGCGCCCGCCGATGTGGCGCGGCTCGGCCTCGTCCGCTCGTTCCAGATCTCGGCGGTGTTTCCGCATCTGACCGTGCTCGAAAACGTCCGCATCGCGTTGCAGCGTCAGCGCGGCGGCTCGTTCGATTTCTGGCGGTCGAACCGCGTGCTCGACGGCCTCAATGCGCGGGCGCTGTCGCTCATCGCCGACGTCGGCCTCACCGATTTTGCGGCCGCAAGCGCGAGCGAATTGCCGTACGGCCGCAAGCGCGCGCTCGAACTTGCGACCACTCTTGCGCTCGACCCCGAGATGCTGCTGCTCGACGAGCCGACCGCCGGCATGGGTCACGAAGACATCGACCGCATCTCCGCACTCATCAAGACGGTCGCCACTAACCGCACCGTGCTGATGGTCGAGCACAATCTGAGCGTCGTTGCGACGCTGTCGAACCGCATCACCGTGCTGACCCGGGGCCGCGTCCTTGCCGAAGGCGACTACGCGACCGTGTCGGCCAATCCCGAGGTTCGCGAGGCCTATATGGGGGTCGGCCATGGCTGACGCGCCGCTCCTCACGGTCGAGGGACTGCAGGCGTGGTACGGCGAATCCCACGTGCTTCACGGCGTGAGCTTCACCGTGCAGCGCGGCGAGGTCGTGACCTTGCTCGGCCGCAACGGCGCCGGCAAAACGACGACGCTGAAATCCATCATGGGCATCGTCGGCAAGCGCACCGGCTCTGTCAAATTCGAGGGTCGCGAACTCATCGGGCTTGCCTCGAACGAGATCGCCCGCGCCGGGATCGCCTTCTGCCCCGAGGAGCGCGGCATCTTCGCGAGCCTCGATGTGGCGGAGAATCTGGAATTGCCGCCGATCATCCGGTCGGGCGGCCTGTCGCGCAGCCGTATCTTCCAGCTGTTTCCGAATGTCGCCGAGCGTCTCAAGAGCCAGGGCACCAAACTCTCCGGCGGCGAGCAGCAGATGCTGGCGATCGGGCGCATTCTGCGCACCGGCGCGCGGCTGCTGCTGCTGGACGAGCCGACCGAAGGGCTCGCGCCCGTCATCATCCAGCAGATCGGGCGCACCATCCGCACCTTGAAGGATGATGGATTCACCATCATCCTGGTCGAGCAGAACTTTCGCTTCGCCGCGACGGTCGCGGACCGCTATTACGTCGTGGAGCACGGCCGGGTCGTCGAAGGCTTTGCCCAGCCGGAACTCGACGCGAAGCGCGACACGTTGCACGCCTATCTCGGCGTGTGACGCGCGGCACCGATAGAGGAGGAACGATGGCGAAGCACGTTGCACTCACGCGCAGGATGATCCTGGCGACCGCGCTCTTGTGGGGCGCCGCCGCGCATGCGCAGTACACGGACAACACCATCAAGATCGGCGTGCTCACCGATCTGTCGGGCCTTTATGCCGACTTGTCCGGACCGGGCGCGGTCACCGCGGCAAAGCTTGCCGTCGAGGATTTCGGCGCCGCCGCGAAGGGGCTCAAGGTCGAGATCGTTGCCGGCGACCACCAGAACAAGGCGGATGTCGCCGCGTCGATCGCGAACGCCTGGTTCGACGTCGACAAGGTCGACGCCATCGTGGAACTCGTCAACAGCGGCGTCGCGCTCGCGGTAAGCGAGGTCGGCAGGGTGAAGAACAAGGTGGTGCTGGTGTCCGGCGCCGCGAGTTCGGACCTGACCGGGCCGAAATGCAACGCCAATACGCTGCATTGGGCCTACGACACGTGGTCGCTCGCGAACGGCACCGGCAAAGCGATGGTCAAGACCGGCGGCGACACCTGGTTCTTCCTCACCGCCGATTATGCGTTCGGCACCGCCCTTGAGCGCGACACCACCGCAGTCGTCGAAGCGAACGGCGGCAAGGTGCTCGGCCACGTGCGCGCACCGATCAACACCAGTGACTTCTCGTCGTTCCTGCTGCAGGCGCAGGCGTCGCGCGCCAAGGTCATCGGGCTCGCCAATGCCGGCGGCGACACCATCAACTCCATCAAGCAGGCGGCCGAGTTCGGCATCGTGCGCGGCGGCCAAAGCCTCGCGGGCCTCCTGGTGTTCGCAAGCGACATTGCGGCACTCGGATTGCCGACGGCCCAGGGCCTGGTGCTGACCGAGACCTGGTACTGGGACTTGAACAACAACAGCCGCGCCTGGACCAAGCGCTGGCAGGCCGAGCGGCCCGGCAAATTTCCGACCATGATTCACGCCGGCGTCTATTCGTCGGTGCTGCATTATCTGAAAGCCGTCGCGGCGCTGAAGGCGGACGGCGACGGCCGCGCAGTCATCGCCAAGATGAAGGAATTGCCGACCGACGATACGCTGTTCGGCCAGGGCGTTGTCCGCGCCGACGGTCGCAAGCTTCATGACGCCTATCTGTTCGAGGTGAAGAAGCCCACTGAATCGAAATATCCCGGCGACTTCTACAAGACCCGCGCGACGATCCCGGCCGCCGAGGCGTTTCGACCGCTCAAGGAGGGCGGCTGCCCACTGGTCAGCGGCTGATCTCGGACGAGAAATCGCCCGGAGGCGCTCTCGTCGATTGTCGTCTTGCTCGTAGCCCGGATTGAGCGAAGCGAAATCCGGGGGATGGTATTTTTGACGCGGCTCCCCGGATTTCGCTTCGCTCAATCCGGGCTACATGGTTTATGACCGTCCGGGCTATCACAGTTACGGGTGAGAGAGACCATGCTTCGTACCAAGCCGCCGTTCCGCGCCGATCATGTCGGCAGTCTCCTGCGCAGTGCCGCGCTCAAGGATGCGCGCACCAAGCGCGAGCGCGGAGAGATCAGTGCCGAGGCGCTGAAGGCGGTCGAGGATGAGGAAATCATCAAGCTGATCCGCAAAGAGGAGGCGGCGGGCCTCAAGGCGATTACCGACGGCGAGTATCGCCGTGCCTCATGGCAGACGGACTTTCTGGTCGGCCTCGACGGCGTCGAGTCCTACCACGGCGAGCGCAAGTTCAAGTTCCAGGGCCAGCAGCCGCGGCCGATCCTGCTGCGGCTCAAGGGCAAGCTCGGCACCTTTTCCGGTCATCCGATGATCGATCACTTCCGCTTCGTCGCGGCGAACACCAAACAGACGCCGAAGATGACGATCCCGTCGCCGTCGACCTTGCATTTCCGCTACGGCCGCGAGGCGGTGCCGGAGGCGATCTATCCGTCGATGAACGATTTCTACCGCGATCTCGGCACCACCTACCGCAAGGTCGTGCGCGCCTTCGCCGATGCCGGCTGCCGGTATCTCCAGCTCGACGAGGTCAACCTCGCCTATCTCTGCGACCCGGCGCTGCGCGAGCAGGTGCGCGCGCGGGGCGACGATCCGGCGGCGCTGCCGCAGATCTACGCCGACATGATCAACGCCGCGATGTCCGATATTCCGGACGACATGGTCATCACCACCCATCTCTGCCGCGGCAATTTCCGCTCGACCTTCGTCGGCAGCGGCGGCTACGAGCCGATCGCCGAGATGCTGTTCAACACCATCCGCGTGCACGGCTACTTCATGGAATACGACACCGATCGCGCCGGCGGCTTCGAGCCGCTGCGGTTCGTGCCCAAGGGCAAGACGGTCGTGCTCGGTCTCGTCACCTCGAAGACGGGCAAGCTCGAAAGCAAGGACGAATTGAAGCGCCGCATCGATGAAGCTGCAAAATTCGTCGACATTGACCAGCTCTGCCTCTCCCCGCAATGCGGTTTTGCCTCGACCGAGGACGGCAATGTGCTCGCCGAGGAAGAGCAATGGGCGAAGCTGCGCATGATCGTCGAACTCGCCGACGAGATTTGGGGATGACGGGGTTCCGCCAGTAGCCCGGATGGAGCGCAGCGCAATCCGGGAGTAGCTTCGCCGCGATGCACGCATCATCCCGGATTGCGCTGCGCTCCATCCGGGCTACTGGCTCACACGGGAGGAACCCATGCTTCGCACGACGCCGCCGTTTCGCGCCGACCATGTGGGAAGCTTGCTGCGGCCGGCGGCGCTGAAAGAAGCGCGGGCGCGCCGCGCCAAGGGTGAGATCACGGCGGCCGAGCTTGCCGCGGTCGAGGACCGCGAGATCGAGCGCATCATCAAGAAGCAGGAGGAGGTCGGCCTCCAAGCGATTACCGACGGCGAATTTCGCCGTTCGTGGTGGCATCTCGATTTCCTGTGGGGCCTCGACGGCACCGAGCGCTACGCCATGGACGAGGGCATCCACTTTGCCAGCATGAACACGCGCGCCGAGGGCGTGCGGGTCGTGGGCAAGCTCGGCTTTTCCAGCCACCCCATGATCGAGCATTACCGCTTCGTCGCGGGGCGCACCAAACGCACGCCGAAGATCACGATCCCCGCGCCGTCGGCGATGTATGGCCGCGTCGGACGGGGGCCGATCAGCACCGCGGTTTATCCGCGGCTCGACGATTTCTTTGCCGATCTCGGCGCCGCCTACCGCAAGGCCGTGCGCGCCTTCGCCGATGCCGGCTGCCGCTACCTGCAGCTCGACGAAGTCTTCATCGCCATGCTGTGCGATCCGGGCTATCGCGCCGCGCAGCAGGGTCGCGGGGATGATCCGCAGAAGCTGGCCGAGCTCTACGCCGATCTGATCAACGCCGCGATGTCCGACATCCCGCCCGGCATGACGATCACCATGCACCTCTGCCGCGGCAATTATCGCTCGACCTATATGGGAAGCGGCGCCTATGACGCGGTTGCCGATGTCCTCTTCAACCGCATCAAGGTGCACGGCTATTTCATGGAGTACGACACTGAACGCGCCGGCGGCTTCGAGCCGCTGCGCTTGCTGCCCAAGGATCGCGTCGCCGTGCTCGGCCTCGTGACGACGAAGAGCGGCGCGCTCGAGTCGAAAGACGCGATCAAGCGCAGCATCGATGAGGCCGCGAAATATGCCGCCCTCGACCAACTCTGCCTCTCGCCGCAATGCGGCTTCGCCTCGACCGAGGAGGGCAACACCCTCACCGAAGACGAGCAGTGGGCAAAACTGCGCATGATCGTCGAGGTCGCGAAGGATGTGTGGGGATGAAGCTCTGCGCTTTCGTAGCCCGGATGAGCGTAGCGACATCCGGGGCCAGCCTCGCCCAAGTGCCGCGTGGCAAGGGCAACCCCGGATATCGCTGCGCTCATCCGGGCTACGACACCGTGATTTGACATGCCCTCGGCTCTCCCTCTGTCCGGTCTGCTGGTCGTGTCATTGGAGCAAGCAGTGGCGGCGCCGATGTGCACGTGCCGGCTCGCCGATGCCGGCGCGCGCGTGATCAAGATCGAGCGGCCGGAGGGCGATTTCGCGCGCGGCTACGACAACCTTGTCCATGGCGAGAGCGCCTATTTCGTCTGGCTCAACCGCGGCAAGGAATCGGTCGTCCTCGACCTCACCCGCGACGACGACAAGGCGCTCCTCGAAGCAATGCTCGCGCGCGCGGATGTGTTCGTACAGAACCTCAAGCCGGGGGCGGTCGGCAAGCTGGGCTTTGGCTTCGAGCGCCTGCGCCGCGACTATCCGCGGCTCATCATGTGCGCGGTCTCGGGCTACGGTGAAACCGGCCCTTATGCGCAGCGCAAGGCCTACGATCTGTTGATCCAGGCCGAGGCGGGTCTCGCCTCGGTGACCGGCGGGCCGGAGGCGCCGGCCCGCGTCGGCGTCTCAGTTGTCGATATCGCCGCCGGCATGAATGCGTACGAGGCGATCCTTGAAGCGCTGATCGCCCGCGGGCGCACCGGCGAAGGCGCCGCGCTCTCGGTCTCCATGTTCGACGCAATCGCCGACTGGATGACCGTGCCGCTGCTCCAGCACGAGGGCGGCAAGACACCGGCCCGCGTCGGCCTCGCCCATCCGACGATCGCGCCCTATGGTGTGTTCAAGACGGGCGACGGTGCCGACATTCTGATCTCGATCCAGAGCGATCGCGAGTGGCGCGTGCTGGCGAAGGATGTGTTCGGCGATGCGGCGCTCGCCTCCGATCCGGCCTTCGCCACCAACGTCGAGCGGGTGCGCCGCCGCGCCGAGACCGATGCGCGCGTCCAGGCGGTGTTCGGCGCAACCGACGTCGAGCCGCTGACCAAACGGCTCGCCGCCGCCGATATCGCCTTCGCACGGGTGAGCGACACCGCGCTCCTCGCCATCCACCCGCACCTGCGGCGCATCACCGTCGCCACGCCCACGGGCCCCGTGTCGTACCCCGCCCCGCCGCGCGGCCGCGCCGCCGGCTACGGCGCCGTGCCCGCCCTCGGCGAGCACACGGCGAAAGTGCGCGCGGAGTTCAGCGCATCACGTTGAGGGAAGCGGGAGGTGAGGGAGCAGCGGCGTAGGACTCGACCTCTTCACGGCGCGGTGCGGGCCGCGGCCCCACGATCGCAGCGCTGCTTCGCATACCTGAATGCACTTTCGAGATGAGCCGCGCCCTTATCGCGATGCAGCGCATTCGCTATACATGAACCGTCAGCGTCGCGCGTGCCGTTCCCGGCCGCCATTCCGGAGCGGCCCATGTCGAACGATCCACCGTTGAGTCTGGCACAGCTGAGTTTTGCGCAGCGCCTTGCCGCCGGACAGTTCGTCCTCACTGCCGAAGTGGTGCCGCCGGTCTCGTGCGATCCCAAAGATCTCCTCGCCAAGGCGCTGCCGCTGCGCGGCCTTGCCGATGCCGTCAACGTGACCGACGGCGCCGGCGCCCGCGCCCATATGAGCGCGCTCGCCGCTGCATCACTCCTCGCCAACGCCGGGATCGAGCCGATCCTGCAGATGACATGCCGCGATCGCAATCGCCTCGCGCTCCAGGGCGACCTGATGGGCGCGGCCGCGCTCGGCATCCGCAACCTGCTGCTGCTGCGCGGCGATGATCCGACGGCGGGCGATCAGAAGGATGCAAAGCCGGTATTCGATCTCGATTCGCGCACGCTCACCGAGATGGCGCGTTCGATTCGCGACGAAGGACAGTTGCCGCATGGCGCCAAGGTCGCCGGGGCGGCGCCGTTCTTCCTCGGTGCTGCCGACGTGCCCACTGATCCGAAGCCCGGCTGGCAGCCGGAAAGCCTGAAGGTAAAAGTTGCCGCCGGCACGCAGTTCGTACAGACGCAGTTCTGCATGGATACCGGCATCGTGCGCCGCTACATAGCCCGCCTCGCCGAGGCCGGGGTATCGGTATTCATGATCATCGGCGTCAATCCGCTGCGTTCGGCGAAGTCCGCGGCGTGGATGAAAAGCCATCTGTTCGGCACGATCATTCCGGACGCGATGGTGGCGCGCCTCGAAGCGGCCGCGGATCCGGCGGCGGAAGGCCGCCGCATCTGTGTGGAGACGATCGCGGAGTTAAGCGCCATTCCGGGCGTCGCTGGCGCCCACATCATGGCACCAGGCAACGACGCCGCTGTTCCCGACGTCGTTGCCGAAGCGCGTCGCGCGGTAGCGAAGGCGCGCTCAGGCTGAATTTCAGATCAGCTCGAAGTACGCAAGACTTGCCGAGATGAGTTAGGTTCGCGTCTTGCGGCGCTGCTGCCGCGCGTCGGGATGACGATGGCAGGTGACCAGGTGGTCGTTGACCATGCCGACCGCCTGCATGAAGGCGTAGACGATGGTCGGCCCGACGAACTTGAAGCCGCGCCCGACAAGCTCCTTGGAGATCGCGCGGGAGACCGGCGTCTCGGCCGGCACGTCGGCAATGCGGCGCCGGTGATTGATCTGCGGCTTGCCGCCGACGAAATCCCACAGCAGTGCCGAGAAGCCCGGCCCCTTTTCCATGATGTCGAGATAGCCCCGCGCCGACAAAATCGTGCCCTCGATCTTGGCGCGATTGCGCACGATGCCGGCATCGTTCATCAGCGCCTCGACCTTGCGCTTGTCGTAGCGCGCGATGCGCTCCGGCACGAAGCCGTCGAACGCGCGCCGGAAATTGTCGCGCTTGCGCAGGATGGTGATCCACGACAAGCCGGCCTGGAAGCCGTCGAGGATGAGCTTCTCGAACAGCGCATGATCGTCGTGCTCCGGCACGCCCCACTCCTCGTCGTGATAGGCGATGTAGAGCGCATCCTGCTTCGGCCACGGACAGCGGAGCAGGCCATCGGACGGGAGGGGCTCGGACATGGGGTTACCTTGCCGGTTCGCTTTCGCCGGGAAAGCGGAACCTGATCCACGGCGATTTGACAAGCCGCAACGTGACGGCGCCGGCAACGATCGCATCTCCGGCCGCGAGCGCGTCCTCGACCCGATCGAGCCGCAGCATGGCGACGGCGCGCCCGTCGACCGCGGAGCCGAAGATGCCGATCGACTTTTGCGCCGCGGTCACCGCCGCGCCTGGCTCGGGGGCAAAGCCCTCATAGGCAACCGGCACGATGCGGCTTCGCGCATTGCCGCGATGCTCCATGCGCGAGACCACTTCCTGGCCGACGAAGCAGCCCTTGTCGAAGTCGACGCCGTTGAGCTGGTCCATGTCGGCTTCATGCGGGAACGCATCGCCGTAGGTGAAATCGAGCCCGCCGCGCGGCACGCCAAGCGCAATGCGATGCGCTTCGTAGGCGCTAGCGGCGACAAGCGTCGCGCCGAGATCGGCCGCAACCTCGCTGGCGAGATGTGGCGGCACCATGATGCGCGAGCCTAGCCCCGGCAGGCGCGGGTCGTCATAGCACAGGCCGTAGTCGCTTTCGCCGCTGCCGTCCCAAATGGCCATGATGCCGAGGACATCGGAGAGGTCTTCGACCATCACATTGGCACGCAGCTTGTAGAAGTTGAGCTTGTCGGTGAGCGTCTTTGCGAGCGCCTTGGGCACATCGAGAAAGAAGCCGCCGCCGTCCGCTGCCGGTGCTTCCGCGATGATCGCATCGACAATGATCTTGCCCTGCGGCGTCAGCAGCGCGGCAAAGCGCGCGGAGGCCGGCGAGACCTGGCCGATGTCGGCGGTGAAAAGCCCGTTGAGGAAATGGCGCGCGTCGTCACCCACCACCTTGACGACGCCGCGATCAGGGAGAAGCGCGGCCTTCATGGCCGCAACCTAAGGCCCGCGCGAGCGCGCCACAAGGGCGCGTCAATTAGAGGCCGTCAAAAGCGCCGTGCGCGCAAAGCGCACCAACCAATGATGCTACTGGCGCGCCGACTCGACGGAAAATTCGCCGTTGCTGATCCGCGCCGCCAAACCTTCGGCATAGCGGGCCGCCGCCTCTTCCCCATAGGTCGAGACCAGCTCGGAGAATGCCGTGAACAGACAGATCTGCGCCATGCAGTCGCCATCGACACCGTGGAGGCGCGACTCGACCCAGGCCTCCTGGACAAGGTCAAGCGCCGCGATTTTCTGCTCGTGGTCCTGCAAGGGAGCGCACGCCGCCCGTTGTGATTTCATGATGTCCCGCAAAAAAGCCAGCGGCGGTAATGCCGCCATGTCCCGTCCGCCAAACACGTTAGCACGCGAATCGGGGCGATAAAGCAAGACCTTTAGGAAAGGTTAATGCGGAGCGAAAATCGCTGAGGTAATCGGCGCCGTCAATTGCTGAAGCGTGCCGTGACCTCGCGGGCGATCTTGGAGCCTTCCTCGAGGGAGCGCTTGATGACGAGATCGGCTGCCGGCGTGCAGGTGCGATAGGTCTCGAGATACGCCCGATAGCCGCGATTGAAATGGGCGATGAAGTCGGAGCGGCGCTGGCCCTGCGGCGCTTCGGCATCGATCAGCGCCTGCATCTCGGCGCGCCATTTGTTGCCTTCGTTGGCGCCGCAAATTCCGCGGAGATAGTGCAAGCTGCCGAGGATTTCGGCGAGCCGCTCAAGGCCGGCGTCGAACGGCGCAACTTCGGCCGCCGCGGCAGCGGAGCCGACCGCAAGCGGCAACAGCATGAAAATGGCGGCCACGCGGGCGATCATGGACGTGATATGCCCTCCCCTTGTGGCAAGCGCAAGGCCAAGGGGCACCACTTGGTAGGGTGGGCAAAGCGCGGCGCCAGCCGCGCGTGCCCACCACGGCGGGACATCACGAGCACATACGCGGACCTGGGCTTTGGAGCCCTTCCTACGGCTGCCGCTGTGCCACCAACGCCACGGCGCGTTCGACGATCGCTGCAAGACCGGCGGTGGTTTCCAGGCCGCCGATAGCGGCGGGATCAAGCCACATCGCTTCCGACAGTTCCTCGTTGAGGCTCGGCTCGCCCGCGATCCACAACGCGGCGAACGGCAGGATCACGAAATGACGCTCGATGCGGCCTTGCGTATCGCGCGCAATCGCCTCGCGATAGCCGGCGAGCGCGACCGGTTCGACCGTCAGCGCCGTCTCCTCGCGCACTTCGCGCACCACCGCTTCTTCGAGGGTCTCGCCGACTTCGACGCCGCCGCCCGGCAGCGTGTAGATTCCCTGCGCCGGCGGACGCGCCCGCCGCACGATCAAGACTTTGCCGTCCCGGATGATGGCGGCGCTGACTGCAAGGATCGGTCGCGCCGGATAAGACCTGCCGTCGGCCACGCGCTCAACGCCCGAAGACGGCGTCGACGGCACCCTGGGCACCCTGCGAACTCGCCCGCCCGTTGATCACGGCGCCGGCCTGGGCCACCAACGGGCGCAGCGTCGCCATCGCGCGTGCCGCTTCGGTGCGCGAGGCGGCGTTGCCGTTGCCGGCCGCCATGGCATCGCGGGTAGCGAGGAGGACCGCCGTCATCGCGTCGGCAAGACGCTCGAGGTCGGTGCGCGCCACGGGGTCGGCGGCGTCGTAGGCCGCGACTGCCAGCTCGCGATCCTTGAAAGCAGAGCCGGCGAAATGGTCCTGGTAGCTCATGGGCCGCCATTCCAAGAGGTCGGGAAGGCATTCCGGCATGGTTGCGACAAGCTCCAGCAGCATGATCGCTTCATTGAAATGGTTAAGGTAGTCTGTCGCCAGCCCGGTTGCCGGATTTATATTGGCCTTGGCGAGGCGTTCCGCGCTCGGGCGGTCGAGCGGGCGGGAATAAGGCGGTGTCGCCGGCTGTGAATGCGGTGTGGTCATCGTGTGGTTGCAGGCGCACCTGATCGGACGACTGTCCCTATATTCGATTAAAACGCGATTAATCGGAGGGCTGCAATGTGCGGCCGCTATGTCATCACTTCATCGCCGGAGGCGATACGCGCGCTGTTTCGCTATGGGGAGCAGCCGAATTTCCCGCCCCGCTACAACGTCGCGCCGAGCCAGCCGGTGCCGATCGTGCGGCTGGATGCTGGCGAGCGCCACTTCGCCTTGGTGCGGTGGGGCCTCATTCCCTCCTGGGTCAAGGACCCGCGCCGTTTCACCCTGCTCATCAACGCACGCTCTGAAAACGTGCTCGAAAAGCCGGCATTCCGCAATGCCATGCGCCGGCGGCGCTGCCTCTTTCCCGCCGA
Organism: uncultured Alphaproteobacteria bacterium; assembly: GCA_963787675.1. Classification (GTDB taxonomy): domain Bacteria; phylum Pseudomonadota; class Alphaproteobacteria; order Rhizobiales; family Xanthobacteraceae; genus JAJPKK01. Next base: position 1,631,266 of record CAWBDV010000007.1, read on the forward strand.
CGGCTTCTACGAGTGGAAATCGGAGATAAACCGCAAGCGGCCGTTCCTCGTGCATCCCCGCGACGGCGGCCCGGTCGCCTTCGCCGGATTGTGGGAAGACTGGATGGGGCCGAACGGCGAAGAGTTGCAGACCGCATGCATCGTCACCACCGCGGCGAACCGCGCTCTCATGCCGCTGCACGATCGGATGCCGGCTGTGATTCCGCCCGAGGCATTCGATTTGTGGCTCGACAACGCCAACGTCGAGGCGACGACCGCAGCCGCGCTCCTCATGCCGGCGCCGGAAAAATTGTTCGAAGCATACGAAGTGTCGAACGCCGTCAACCGTGCCGAGAACGATTGGCCAAACCTGATCGCGCCGGTCGCGGCGGTACCTCCAGGCGCCGCAACGACCGCCGTGTCGGACAGCGCGAGCTTGCCGCCTCACGGTGAACCAGTGCCGCACCAGGACGCAAGCCCGCCCGCAAAGGCCGCGACACCAAAGCGAAAGAAGGACGACGGGCAGTTGCCTTTGTTGTGAGCGTTCGTAGCCCGGATGAGCGCAGCGACATCCGGGGCCGACCTCACCCACGTATCGCGCGGCAAGGGCGGTCCCGCATGTCGCTTCGCTCATCCGGGCTACAAGCTACGCCGTCACAGCACCTTGCCGGGGTTGAGGATGTTGTTCGGGTCGAGGGTGCGCTTGAGCGTGCGCATGAGATCGAGCGCGACCGGGTCCTTCACGAGCGGCAAGAGCTTGCGCTTCATCACGCCGATGCCGTGCTCGGCGGAGATCGAGCCGCCGAATTTCCCGACCACCCGATGCACCGCTTCGTTCATCTCGTACCATCGGGCGAGGAACGCCGCGGTATCGGCGCCGACCGGCTGGGAGATGTTGTAGTGGATGTTGCCGTCGCCGAGATGGCCGAACGGCACCGGCCGGCTGCCGGGGATCAAGGCCTCGACCGCGGCGCCCGCCTCGCGCAAAAAATCCGGCACAGCAGCAACCGGCACGGAAATGTCGTGCTTGATCGAGCCGCCTTCGCCTTTCTGCGTTTCCGGCAGGGTCTCGCGCAGGAGCCAGAACGCGCGCCGATGCTCCAGGCTGTCGGCGACGGCGGCATCGCCGACGAGCCCCTTCTCCATGCCGGCCTCCAGCGCCTCTTCGAGGACCGTGCGCAAATCCTGCTGTGCCGCAGACGACAGCTGCACCAGCACGTACCACGGGTGCGGCTCGGTCAGCGGGTCGCGCAGCCCATGGCCGTGGCGTAGCGCGATGTCGATCGCAAGCCGGCACATCAATTCGAAGCTCGTGACCGCGCGGTTGCTGCGCTCCTGCATGAGGGCGAGGAGATCGAGTGCCGCCTGTGGTGACGGCACGCCGACGAACGTGGTCTCGACGGTCGTCGGCGCCGGATAGAGCTTGAGCACCGCGGCCGTGATGATGCCGAGCGTTCCTTCGGCGCCGATGAACAAATTCTTGAGATCGTAGCCCGTGTTGTCCTTCTTGAGCTTGTTGAGCGCGTTGAGCACGCGGCCGTCGGGCAGCACGACCTCAAGCCCGAGCACGAGATCGCGCGCGACGCCGTAGGCCAGCGCGCCGGTGCCGCCGGCATTGGTGGAAAGATTGCCGCCGATGGTGCAACTCCCCTCGGCGCCGAGCGACAGCGGAAACAGGCGATTCACCGCCGCGGCCGCCGCCTGCACATCAGCCAGCACGACGCCCGCCTCGCAGGTCATGGCGTTCGACGCGGCGTCGACCTCGCGGATGCGGTCGAGCCGGCGCAGCGTCATCACCACTTCGCCGTCATGGGAAATCTGGCCGCCAACGAGCCCGGTGTTGCCGCCCTGCGGCACGATCGCTGTTCGGGTCTCGTTGGCGAGACGCAGGATCGCTGCGACTTCCTCGACCGACCCTGGCCGCAGCAACAGCGGGGTATGCCCGCGATAAAGCCCGCGGCTCTCGACCACGTAGGCCTCCTGGCCGGCGGGATCGGTGATGGCATATTTCTCGCCGACGATCGCCGTGAAGCGTGCGACCAGGTCGGGGGCAAGGGGCGGCCGCGCGTGGCCGGATTGGAAGGGCGTATTCATCGCGAAACTCGAAACCAAGGTATCTCACGCGACGGCACGCGGTCGAGCCGATGCGGCACGGGAGGCGGGACCGATCGTTCAAACATTGGCGAGCCCCTTTGCCTGGGTCGCGTCCGCGCGCGGCGCGGCGGCGCGGCGCAGCCGGTCGTTGATCGCCTCGCCAAGACCTTGCTCCGGAATCGGCATCACCGCGATGGTGGCAACGCCCGCGGCGTCGAGGCGGCGCAGATAAGCGAACAGGTTCGCGGCGGCCTCGATGGTGTCGCCGCGCTCCGACAGGTTGAGGACGGCCGCGGCAGAGGCTGTGTCAGGCGGGAGAGCCGGCCCGAACGCGAGCAGCGCCTCGCCGCGCGCGACCGCGCGCGCATTCATGCGCACAGCCGCCCGCGGCGCATAGTGCGAGGCGAGCATGCCGGGCGCGATCGGACTTGCGGACGGCGCGGATGCATGGGGCGAGGGCGGTGCCGCAATGTCATGGCCGAGGAATTTCGCGATGTCCTCGCGCGCGACGGCGCCCGGCCGCAGCAGCGTCACGCGGCCATCGATGCAGGCGAGAATGGTCGATTCGACGCCGACCGGCGTCGGACCGCCGTCGATGATGAGATCGATCCGGCCGGCGAGATCGGCATGCACGTGCTCGGCGGTTGTCGGCGACACGAACCCCGAGCGGTTCGCCGACGGCGCCACCACCGGCTTTCCGAACGCCGCGAGAATGGCCGTCGCGACCGGATGACGCGGCACCCGGATGGCGATTGTGTCGAGCCCCGCCGTCGCGAGTTCACCGACCGGGCAGCCGGCGCGCTTGCGCACGACGAGCGTCAGCGGCCCCGGCCAGAACGCGCCGGCAAGCGCGCGTGCCTGAGCCTCGAACGCGGCGAGCCGCTCCGCCGCGACGAGGTCCGCCACATGAACGATCAGCGGATTGAAGCTGGGTCGCTCCTTCGCCGCATAGAGCCGCGCCACCGCTGGATCGTTCGTCGCATCGGCGCCGAGGCCGTAGACAGTCTCGGTCGGAAACGCGACGAGCCCGCCGGCCGCCAGGACGGCGCTCGCCTCCTCGATCGCCCCGGGGCTCGCCGGCGCGATCCGCGTCGTCTGCGGGGGCATCGTCATCTCTCCGCAAATCACCGCGCTCATATGCCGCCGCAACCGGGCCGGCGCAATGGGTGGCGGGTTACCCGCGCAGGAGGACGTTGAACTGCTCCGCCGTGAGGCCAGCCTGCCGGAGGATACTCTGGACCGTGCCTCGTTTGAGATCGTTTCTGCCGTGAAGCGGAAGGGTCACGTGCCGGTTCGAATCGATCCGGTGGAGCATTCGGCAGTGGCTGCCAGACATCCGGGAGACATAAAAGCCCGCAAGCTCCAGCGCGCGGATGACCTCCCGAGCTTTGACAGATGGCAGCCGCTCGCTCATGCCGCCACTGTGACTGTGACCTCTCTGATTCGCGTCGACGAGTTGTTCGGAATCTCCTCGCCACGAGCGGCGCGGTCCTCAACAACCAAGCGGATGGCGTCTTCGGCCATCGCGAGCGCTTCCTCTTCGGTGTCTCCCTCAGTCACGATCTCAGGCAACGCCGGGACGAACACAGTAAAGCCGCCCTCCGGCTGAGGCTCAAGAACGACGGAAAAGGTGAGGTCGTGCTGCACCAGCGTGCTCCACCATATTGATCCTTGATAGCACGGATTGGGCTCAGCGGTTGTCTGCCCGTCCTAAGTCCTATCCTGGAACGCAGCCCGGGCGGTGCCTTGCGCTGCCCTGCGTGTCCTTAAGCAAAAGCTGCTGAATCATAGGCGCAAGCGCAACAGTAAGCGCGGAAATGCCGCTTTCTCAAAACGGGCTTTCTGGCCCAAGCTCTATGCATCCGTCACCGCCTGCGTTACGATGTCACCGCTTGCGACGCCCGGCGACCAACGCTATAAGACCGCCCACCAGAGAGACGGCGGAGTGTGGCTCAGCCTGGTAGAGCACCTCGTTCGGGACGAGGGGGTCGCAGGTTCAAATCCTGCCACTCCGACCAACACTTAGCTGATTTCAAGAACCACTTTCCGACAGTTATCCCGACAGAAACGATTCCAATTCCAGGCAACCGATCGAGGCGAAGACCAGCGTCGTTGCCGGGGTCAATCGGACCATCGCTCTCAGGGAGCTGCTGTGTGTTGACGCAGGCGGCCCGCGGACGCGCCGTGCAGTGAATTAGGCAGCTTACGGCCCGACTCGGAAGCCACACGCGCCGCCGCGCGCGGCCGCTTTCGAAGTAAGTTCTGCCGCGGAGATCCGAAGATCGATGACGCAGTCTGACCCACAGCGGTCATTTGGGAATTTAGCCTGTCGCGGGTGCCGTCAGGTCTAGGAAAGATTTTCGCACGGCGGCGATACCCGCCGGCGCCACGCTCATTCCGATGTGGCCGATGCCAGGAACGATGGTGATGTGCAGATCGGGCCGCATCGGCTCGAACAAGGGTGCGAAGCGATCGGGATAGAACAGTTCGTCGGCGCCACCCACCAGGAGTGCGGCCGGCTTCCTGCTGCGTCCAAGCGCGGTCAGATAATCGCGCGGCGCGCCGAAATCCACCGCGAGCCGGAACGAATAGACGCCGGTGAGATTCGGAGCCGTGGGCGAAGTCGCGAAAGCGACGATGGGAAGGCCATTGAACCAGTCGATGCCGAGACGATTGAGAATTGCCAATACGATAATGCGCGGCTTCGCCACCGAGACCCAGCCGCCGGTATCGGGGCGGATGGTCGGCGCGCCTTGCGGCAAAGCCGGGGAGATCATGATGAAACGATCGAAAAGCTTCTCGTCGGGAGTAGCGATCGCGCGCAGGACAAAGCCGCCGCCCGAGGAAAAGCCGATCAGTGAAAAGCTGGCGTCGGGATGGAGGGGCCGCAGCACCGCAACGAAATCGGCGAGATCATCCTCAAGCTGGCCGATATAGTCGATATCGCCGTTACGCCCGAAATTGCCATGGCCGCGTAGAACCGGCACGTAAACCGACGCGCCGGCATCGCGCAGCGCCTTGGCGAGCGGATGCATGCCGGCGCCGTCATCAGATGAGCCATGGATCAATACCACCACTTGCGCGCTGCCACCCTCATAAACGCGATAGCCGAGCTTGGCGCGGTCGCGTGCTGCATAGGTCTGCACCGTCGGCAAATCGCTGAAATCGACGTCGGCGAAAGGTTCGCTGATCGAGGCCAGAGGCGGCGGCTTCACGGGCACATCGAACGCCAGCACACTCCCGAGTGCGCCCAAAATCACGGCGGCCAAGCCGGCGAAAGCCCAGAGCACTTTGCGCATCTGAATGGTCCTTGGAACCGGGGTTCATGGCAGATCTTGCCGCGCCACCCCTTTCATGCCTGTCGATCATTGGAAATATACTCGCGCTCATTCGGCCATGTCAGTGCAATCCCGCTCACTGCGGATCAACGGATGGCTATGCTGCCGATGAGGAATCGGTCCGCCGGGAATTGGCGGAAGCCGCCTGCGCAACCGCGGGCGCCGAGTACGAGCTAACTTTTGTGGAGTATGGGGCGCCGAAATTCGGTGCCCCATAACAAGGTCTACTTGCCTACCGACGGCATCGGACTGCCATTTTCTTTAGAAAGCGGTAATTTCGGTACGTCCCCGTTTTTTGGGCAGCATGTGTTGTCTGGAGTGTCGCGCGCTAAAGCGCAATGGTGGGTCGAGAAAACCTTAAGCGCCAATTAACTTGCTGCTGTTGCCTCTGCAAAAGCTCAGAGGGGCTGATTGCTGAATTTGTCTACCCATAGACTTGAGCGGGCGAGATCGTGAATAAATCGCCGTCACGGTATCTATTGGTAGGGCAGCAATACAAATCGCAGGCTGAGATGAAGGCGGACTCGATCAGATGAACTGTCAATCCGGAGCAATCGAGGCCAAAAAGTCGGATTATTGGTACGCCGCCGCGCCGACTGTGTTGTGCGGAAGCAATTCGATTTGTTTGCAAGACCGAACCTGGGCTTCATCGATTTGATTCGCAATTGATGCTGATCCACCCCATATCAAAAAGGCGGCGGGATAAACGCACAAGCTTAAAATCGTTCGGAGCACAAAATGAAAACGCTTCGGTTCGGACGCAAACTCAGTCTTCCATCGACTGTCGCCATCAAACATCAGGTCAGAATCGCGGAATACAGGATCAACAAGGCAAAGGCTGAAGGAAGAGCTGAAATATCTGTTCGGCTACCCGGTCCGACGGTCCCTTTCGCAACGCCTGTGACCGAAATCGATGCCGATCCAGTTTCGGCTTCCACTTGGCAGGCGTAAGAAGCTTGTCATGCTGGCCGCTCACACCGCGAGCTTTTTGAAATTAATCGATAGCGTACTGGACGATATATCCAGCGGGATTTCCAGCCGCCATCACCTGCACAATGTGCGTTGTGGAATAGAGAATATTCTTGCTCTCCTCGAATACAACAACGAGGTTGATGAAAAAGCAGATCAGCTTTCGCGTCGAGCGCGGGACTACATAGTCTACCGAGATCTACTTACGTCCGGGTCAAATGCCGACGACGTTGACCGCCTGCGCATCGTTCGGGAGGCACTGGACGGGTTTCGCTTTGCCGTCGAGCACAGTCAGCCGAACTCCAGGGTTCGTACCCTCGGTTTGGCGTGACGAGGCTGCGACGCTCCTTCCGGGACGGTCGTCGATCACCGGCGGCGTCGGGGGTTATGCAGCACCCCAGAGTTCAACTTTGAGAGGCGGGCGTACCGTGGCATGGCCACTCCGGACAGGAAATCGTCTCGGCATCGTCACCGCGGCCTTCGCCATCCTTTTCGCCGCCGCATACTTCGTCGTTCCCCACGTCACGAGTCGCGACGAGCCGCTGGTGGCGACGAGCACCGCGAAGAGCGCACAGCAGCTACCCCCGCTAGTCGCAGTGATAAAGGTTGAGATCGTCCCTTCCGACCGGACTCTGACCCTGCCGGGAGATGTACGCGGCTGGCATACTTCGACCATCTATGCGCGGGTCAGCGGTTATGTGGCGAAGTGGATCGTTGATATTGGAGACCGCGTGACCAAGGGCCAAGTGATGGCCACGCTCGATACGCCGGAACTCGATTCCCAACTTGAGGCGGCTCAGCACTATCTTGCGGTCGGCGAAGCAGAGGTGGGGGTCCGGGAAGCGGATGTCGACTTTGCCAAAACGACCTTTGATCGGTGGCAAGGTTCGCCGAAGGGCGTGGTATCCGAGCAGGAGCGCGAGAATAAGAAGGCGCAATATGCAGTCGCCGTCGCTCAGCTGAATGCGGCCCGTGCGCGCGTCAGTCAGGATAAGTCGAATGTCGATCGCGTGACTTTCATCGCGGGTTTCAAGCAGGTCACCGCCCCCTACGACGGGGTCGTCACCGAGCGACATATCGACGTCGGCGATCTTGTGACGAGCGGGGGCACCTTGCTTTACGGGATGGCGCAATACGAGAAAGTCCGGGTATTCGTCAATGTTGCTCAGGTGGGGAGCGGCAAAATTGGAACCGGTTCGCCCGTCCGCGTCACCGCAAGCGAATATCCGGATCGCGTCTTCGAGGGCAAGGTCGCGAGGACGAGCAAATCGATCGACTTGCGCGCGCGCACGCTGCATGTCGAAATAGATATGCAAAATAAGGATCTCGCCCTGCTTCCCGGCATGTATGTGCAGGCCGAGTTCGCTCTCAGGCCGGCCAACATTGTGCAGGTGCCCGCAAGCGCGATGCTGTTTCGAACCGTGGGCCCGCAGGTTGCGGTTGTCGATGCGACGGGCACGGTAAAATTTAAGAACGTAACAATTGGCCGCGACAATGGAAATTTCGTCGAGATCGCATCTGGTCTCGCCGAAGGCGACAGGGTTGTTCTCAACATCAACAGCCAGATCGCTGACGGCGACCGGGTGACGGTAAGGGACGACGAAACGGCCGCTCGGTAGGTGAGGGACGAACCAAGCTCGGGATCTCTGGATTCGATAGCCGCTAGAGACGGCGGTTTGATGATATGTTCCAACGGACTTTAAAACCGCGCTGAGGGTGCCGCGGCTTGGTTGATCTGTCCTCTAGCGGGGTTCCTCAGCCGGCGCCGCTGTTGTGCCTTCTGTCAACCTGCTAGCGAGCAATAGCCACCCGTTGGCCGCAGTAATGAGGCGCCGACGATTCTCTGGGTCGTGTTCGGCCTGCGCCAGTTTCTGTTCGGCGATCGCGCGGCACTGAGCATATGTGAACATTGCAGAACCCCCCTCATTTTGCAAAAACGTGTTTGTAGGGACCGGCCTGAAATGGGTCCCGATGGCCATCGTCACTTGACGGGACGCCGCGATATTGCGCGTCCCCCACCACCGCGCCGCCCCGGCAAATCGCCCGCGCTACCCTCCGGCTTGTCGTACAAGACCACATTCAGCAACGCGTTATGTATTTTCAAATGCCCATTGTAGTCGATGTATCCCAATCTGCGGAATTTGTTCATGAAGAAACTCACGCGCGCTCGCGTCGTGCCGATCATCTCTGCCAGCGTCTCCTGACTGATCTTTCCTACGATCGGCTCGGGCCTCGCTTCCTTGCCGAAATTGGCAAGGAGCAGGAGCAGCCGGGCAAGACGCTTTTCGCTGGAGTTGAACAGTTGGTCGACAAGGTCCTCTTCAATTCGACTGTTGCGTGCCAACAAATACGCCATGAACATTTCGGAAAAGTCAGGCTCGCTGTGGATTGTCGTAATCATCATTTCCTTCGCCAGACGCGTGATGATGCACTCGTCCATTGCCGTGGTCGTTGCGACGCGCAGTGCATGACCATTCAGGCATCCCTCGCCAAAAAAATGGCCCGGCCCCAGGATAGCAATTACCGCTTCCTTTCCTTGTTCGGAAACCACCGTAAGCTTGAGTTTTCCTTTTTGAATGTAAAACACCGCGTCAGCGACCTCGCCTTGCGAGAAGACAACTTGACCCTTCCGATATTTAGCAATGGTCTTTCCCTCACCCACTTTGGCGAGGAATTGCCTGGGATCAAATGACGGCTTGCGTCTCGCCACAAGTTGGCACTTTGGCGGATTCGCGCCAACGCGGCGCTTCCGACGCCGGATCACCAGCGTCTACCCCACCCCCAGCCGCCACCAAAGCGACCACCACCGCGGACGAGTCTTATGATGAGAAGGAGGAGGAGCGCACCGATCGTCGCGTCGATGATCGCGGCGACGATGCCCGTGCCAAGATGAATACCGATTTGGGGCATCAGCCATTCCCCGATGAATGCTCCTATGATGCCTATGATGAGATCGCCAACGATCCCAAATCCGGTGCCTCGCACGATTTGGCCTGCCAGCCATCCTGCGACGACACCTACTATCAATATGACAAGGAGACTTTCTCCCGACATGTTCATGTTGCGAACTCCATTCAAGACCGGCCTGACGAACCTTGCGTTGGGTTGCTTGACCAAAGCCGGATGGGGTGAGGCATCTTGTGCGGCAATGGCACAACGCGGACGGTTCGCGCTTTGTAGCGAAAGACTAACACTGTCTTTGTTTGAAAACAGATCAAAATTGCTCAGACTCCGCTCTGGCCGGAGTCTATTTTTTGCGGCCGTTGGGGGGCGAATTTCGCGTTCGCAGCCGGAGTGAACCTTATCCCCGTCCCGGATGCTTAGACCGTTCGGGTGATAAGACCGGCGCCGCGGGTGTGCGGAGGCTCACATGGAACTCAACAACTTCCGGAAGCAATTCACTAACGTTCAAGACGCGTGCACGCTCGCCCAGGCCATCGTGGACACTGTTCGCGAGCCTGTTTTGGTATTCGATAAAGACCTGCGCGTCATAGCGGCGAGCCGTTCGTTTTATTCGTTCTTCAAAGTCATGCCGGAAGAAACCCAAGGCAGACTTCTTTCAGAACTGGGCAACGGCCAATGGGATATTCCAAAACTGAAATTGCTATTGGAGAAGATAGTTCCGGAGCATGGTATGATGGAGGACTATGAGGTCGACCACGAATTTCCGCTTGTGGGACGCCGCACCATGAGATTGAACGCGAGACAGGTGTTCTATGACGGAGGTGCTGAAACGAATATTTTACTCGGGATTGAGGACATCACACAGCAACGCACTTTGGAACGCAGCATAGAGAAGCTTTTAAACGAGAAGGTGGTGCTGCTCGATGAAATGCAGCATCGGGTCGCGAACAGCCTGCAAATAATTGCGAGCATCATTCTGATGAAGGCGCGGAGGGTGCAATCGGAGGAAACGCGGCTCCATCTGGAAGAGGCCCATTCGCGGGTCATATCAATGGCTGCCGTGCAGCAATACCTTCACGCATCGGGCGCCCTGGGGTCCGTGGAAATGGCGCCGTATCTGTCAAAGCTGTGTGGGGTTCTTTCAACGGCGATGATCGGTGACATTCGACCGATATCGCTGACGGTATGCTGCGACGGTGGAAGCACCCCTCCTCGTCAGGCTGAGTGCCTCGGATTGATCGTCACAGAGCTTGTCATGAACGCCCTCAAGCATGCGTTCCCCAATGACAAGAGCGGTGCGGAGATAGCGGTCAGATATGATACGGCAAGGTCGGATTGGAGACTTTCGGTCGCCGACAACGGCATAGGCAGCTCGGACGGCGTCTTTGCTCCGAAGAAAAATGGGCTGGGTACGAGTATCGTCAAAACACTGGCTCAACAGTTCGGGGCACAGGTAGAAACACTGGCTGGGCCAACCGGAACAACAGTGTCCGTGACTCACGCTACCTTTTTGCCGAACAGCGGGCCCGCGTGAAAGGACGCGTTCTCGCGCGAATGCGTGAAAATCGATCGCGGACGAGACGCCCTTGGCGCGCGACAGCGCGGAGGCACGCGCTAGATCGACTTAGCCGGTTGGCAGCGATTCATTGGAAATGAGTCTCGCCGGAACGCGACCCGAGGGGACGGCTTCACGTCACGCATCTTCGGAAAGGATGCTGCGGCTGCCCGGTAAAATTATAGGGAACCAAACGGCTGTTGGCGCGTTGAAATGGGCCCCATCCCCTGAGAATGCAAAAACCTCGGCTTGGTAGTTGCTCGGCCCTTAGCTGCTGATTCCTGTCGAAGCCGCCCACGATTACGAGATGATGTCGCCCGCTGTAACGGAATGATGCCGCCCACCATTACGAGATGATGCCGCCCACCGGAACGGGATGATGGCGCCCGGGGTTCTGGTACGGCGACGAGCGCCTCCGCTGGCCTGTTTAGGGTCGCTCCTTTGGCAATCCAAGGGAGAGATCGATGCCAGCGGAAAGAGTTTCGATGCGGCAGGCGCGCGCGATCGTTCGTTTAAAGTTTTCCGCCAGCATTCCGACGCGTGAAATCGCGCGTCGTCTTGGCGTCGCCGCCTCGACGGTGCGGGAGACGTTGAGGCGTTTCGAGAGCGCCGGGCTGGGTTGGCCGTTGCCGAACGGCATGAGCGACGGCGACCTGGAGGCGGCGCTTTATGCCAATCATGGGACCAAACGGGGCCATCGCCGGCACGTCGAGCCGGATTGGGCGACTGTTCATCGGGAGCTGAAGCGCAAGCACGTCACCCTGGTGATCGTCTGGGACGAATATATTGCCGCCAATCCTGGCGGTTACAGCTATTCGCGGTTTTGCGAGCTCTATCGCGGCTTTGAATCCAAGTTGTCGCCGACGATGCGGCAGACGCACGCGGCGGGCGAGCGGCTGTTCGTCGATTACGCCGGCGATGGGGTTCCGGTTGTCATCGGCCGGCTGACCGGCGAAATCCGCAAGGCGCAAATCTTCGTTGCCGTGCTCGGCGCGTCGAGCTTCACTTTTGCTCACGCGAGCTGGACGCAGGCGCTGCCCGACTGGATCGACGCCCATGTCCGCGCTCTCGATGCGATCGGCGGCGTTCCGCATTTGCTGGTGCCGGACAATACCAAGACCGCCGTCATCAAAGCCTGTCTGTACGATCCCCAGGTCAATCGCACCTACGCCGAGATGGCGGCGCATTACGACACCGCTATTTTGCCAGCAAGGCCGAGGCGTCCGCGGGATAAAGCAAAAGTCGAGCAGGCGGTGCTCATCGTTGAGCGATGGCTTCTCGGGCGGTTACGCCATCGAACTTTTTACAGCCTGGCGGAGGTCAACGCGGCGATCGCCGATCTGATGACGCATCTCAACGAAGAGCGTCCGATCCGACGGCTCGGCATGACGCGCCGTCAATTGCTCGAACAGATCGATCGCTCTGCGCTGAAGCCGCTTCCGACCGAATCTTACGAGTTCTCCGAATGGCGGACTTGCCGAGTTGGCATCGATTATCACATCGAGGTCGCCGCCCATTATTACAGCGTTCCCCATCGCTTCGCTCGCGCCGAGGTCGACGCGCGGCTGACCGCGCGGACGGTCGAAATCTTCCTCAAGGGCGAGCGGATCGCCGCGCACCTGCGCATGAGCGGCAATCACAAGCACACGACCGTTGCCGAGCACATGCCCTCCAGCCACCGGCGTTACATCGGCTGGACGATCGATCGCATCCGCACCGATGCACGCCTGATCGGACCGGCTACAGCAGCGCTCTGCGAACTGATCCTCGAAGCTCGTCCACATCCCGAACAGGGCTTTCGCACCTGTCTCGGCATCGTCCGGCTGGCTGGCTCCTATGGCGCCGAGCGCCTCGAAGCTGCGGCGGAGCGTGCCATCGACATCGGCGCGCGAACATACGGTTCGGTCAAATCCATCCTCGACAACCATCTCGACCGGCGTCCCGCGCACAAGCGCGCCACGGACGGAACGCCGATCCTGCACGCCAACATCCGTGGTTCGCGCTACTACAATTAGGAGAGACAAACTTGCTCAAACATCCGACCCTCGATCAACTCCATGCTCTTGGCCTGCATGGGATGGCCAAGGCCTTCGCCGAAATTGCGGCCGGCGGGGAGGCTGACGGTCTTGGCCATCACGAATGGCTGGGGCTCCTGCTTGATCGCGAAGCATCATGGCGACAGGACAAGCGCCTCGCGGCGCGGCTGCGCGTCGCCAAATTGCGCCAACAGGCCTGCGTCGAAGATATCGACTATCGCAATCCTCGCGGTCTTGATCGTGCGCTGTTCCAGAAGCTGGTCGCAGGCGAATGGATCGACGCTCACGATAATCTGGCACTCATCGGTCCAACTGGCGTCGGCAAGAGCTGGCTGGCCTCGGCACTCGGCCATAAGGCCTGTCGAGACAACCGCTCAGTCCTCTATCAGCGCGTGCCGCGGCTCTTCGAGGCTCTCGCCCTCGCGCGTGGCGACGGACGCCATCCGCGTCTGCTGCGTAACCTCGGCCGCGCCGATCTGCTCATCCTTGATGACTGGGGCTTGGAGCCGCTCGACGCCGCCGCCCGACACGACCTTCTGGAAATCCTCGAGGAACGCTACGGACGCCGCTCCACGATGATTACCTCCCAGCTTCCAGTCGACCGATGGCACGAAATAATCGGCGATCCGACCTATGCTGACGCCATCCTGGACCGTCTCGTTCACAATGCCCACCGCATCGAACTCGCCGGCGAAAGCCTGCGTCGGACCCGAGGCAAACAGCACCACAAGGCTTGACCAAACGTCGTCGCCGGTGACAAAAATCCATCGGTCAGCGAGGCTCGCGACCCGAGCGGCATCATTCCGTTCCGGTGGGCGGCATCATTCAGGAATCCCGGGCGGCATTATCCCGTTATACCCGGGCGACTTCGTCGGAATCCGCACTTAGCGGCGGACGGCGGCACGGGGGACCCAATGCAACTCGACCACACTCTCGACGCCACGGTTGCTCGCGCGCATCTGCGCTCGGCTACGAGCGCGACAGACGAAGCGCTAGTCGGACGCATTTCCGCCGGTGAGAAGCTGGCAATGCAGGTCCTGTTCGCGCGCCATAATCTGAAGGTCTACCGGTTCGCCCTCCGCCACGTCCGAAACCAGGCGGTCGCGGAGGATATCGTCAGCGCCACGTTTATCGAGGTCTGGCGTCATGCCGGAAGCTTTAGAGCACAATCCTCAGCTTCAACGTGGCTTTTGGCAATCGCGCAATTCAAGGCACTCTCGGAACTCAGGGGTCGGCAGGAGGACGACCTGGATGGCGAAGAGGCAGCCGCGGTCGAGGACCCGTCCGACAATCCCGAGGAAGCCCTCCAAAAGAAAGATAGCAGTGTAATTCTGCGAACATGCGTAACCACGCTGCTTTCCCCGAAGCACCGCGAAATCATCGACCTCATCTACTACCACGAAAAGTCCGTGGAGCAGGTGGCCAAGATCGTAGGAATACCCGCGAGCTCAGTTAAAACGCGTGCGTTCTACGCCCGCAAGCAACTATCGCAGCTCCTCGCAGAGAGGGGAATCAATAGACGTTGATTTTGCCTTCGGCCGCGGTCAACCCCGGATTGGGACCTGCGATCGAAGCACCGAATGAACGATGGCCCAAGAAGGCGCTCCGCAGCCATAGTGGCAACGCATTGCGATAGGCCTTTGATCGCGAGCTTCCTTAACAGGAGATATCCCAATGACAAGCCATATGCCGAAGGTGCCACCCGCCAATCGCAGCAAGAAAGGGACCGGCGCAGATCCCAAGGTTCGCCAGGATACCTCGATCAAGCATCGGCTGCCCGAGAACACCGCCGAGCAGGGAGAGACGGCCAACATCAAACAAAACACCACCAACAAGGGCTACTTCCACGGTCGTCGAATGAAATGACAAGGATGCCACTGCCGACATGGCGTGAAGGCGGCAACATTTCACAGGCAGGCCGATATGATCATTGGGCGCTCGGGCTGTTATTAGAGTGAGCGTACCACCTAGGGGCTTTTCGATAGCGAGCATTGCAATGGGAGATAAAATATGTCGGTCGGACTCATCCTCGTCATCATCCTCGTGATCTTCTTGCTTGGTGGCTTCAGTGGCCAATTCGGCGGTTACGGCTACGGTTATGGTCACGGCGGCATCGGCATCATCGGCATCATCATTATCGTCCTCGTCGTGCTTATTCTGATGGGTCGGCTCTGATCTGACGGAAGCAATGAAATCGATCTCTCCCCACGGCGCGGCTTGAGGCTGCGATAAGCCCCTTTTGGCCAGCCCCCGAATGATGCTGCGGCGACGCAGGGCCGATGATCAGGGGCCTCTCGTGGCGGAACACGCTGTCCTTGGCGACGAAGAGAACGCGGGCGTCCCGCTTGCCTTGTCGCCAAAGCACGGGAATTAAGCGGGACGCCCGCATGCCGACGCGCGCTCATATCTTTGCGCGCAGGCCGGCATAGGCGGCGAAGGGCATGCCGGGCACGAAGGTTCGCGGATCGGTCAGATTGAGGAAGCCCGGGTTGCCGGCGGTGTTGCTGTTGAAGATTCCCTGGCCGCCATTGGTCTGGAAGAAGGTTCCGGCGGCATAGTAGTGCTGGTTGAAGAGATTGTTGATGAGGCCGAAGACTTCGATGTTCTTGTTGACCTGATACGAGGTGTGCAGGTTCACGACCCAGTAAGCGGGGACCTGGGGATTGAGGTTGGAGTCGTCATGAATAAGCCATTGGCTGCCGACGACGTTGAGGTCGGCGCCAAATTTCCAGGGCTCGGTGATATTGTATTCAAAACCGGCCTTGAAACGATGGGCCGGGATGGCGGGGATGTGATCCCCCGGCGTCACCAGGATGTTGCCCGTCGTCGGATCCGCGAACGGATTGTTGGGCGAGGAAATAAGAACCGTCGTCTGATAGGTTGCGTCGATGAAAGTGTAATTTGCGTAGAGGTTCAGGCGATCGCGCTTATAGTTGACCTTGGCCTCGATTCCCTGGCGCAGGTCTTTCGGGATGTTCTGAAAATAGCCGAACATCGGTATCGTGCTGGCGATATTAATAATGTCGTTGGTCAGCGACGTACGGAATCCGCCCAAGCCCCAGGTCAATCGTCCGGTCTTGTCGTTGTCGCCGATGGTCCCTCGGAAACCCGCTTCATAGGTGTGCGATACCACCTGCTTGAGCGGCGGATCGGCGATCAGGAAGCTATCGATCATGCACGGCTGGGTCGGGCTTGAACACCCGAGCTCGAGCGGCGTCGGCGTGCGGTTTGCCTCGGAGTATCCACCATACAGGGTGAGCGCAGGCGCGAACTTGTAGGTCGCGCCGATGACCGGGTTGAGACGTTCGTAATGGTCGCTGCTGTTGAGCGCCGGATTGGTTCCGGTCTGATCCAGAATATTGATTTGGGCGATATTGAATCGCGCACCGGCCGTCAGCGACAGTTTCGAAGTGATGTCGAAGGTATCGGTCGCGAAGATACCGGTATAGGTGTTGAGCGCCAGGATATTGACCGGCGATATGTCGTCCAGCGGCTGGTCGATATAGACGCCGGTGCCGTTCACGAACAGATTTTGATCGATGGTGCCAAGCTCGCTCGTGGCGTTGAACTGGGTGTGGCCGCGATCGACGCTGACGCCGACGACAAAGTGGTTGTCGTGTCCGAACATCTTTGCCGTGCTGGTCGCTTGTGCGGTGCCCCCGAAGGTGTTGCTTGCGGTCCAGTTGCGGTCGATCTCGCCCAGGAACGCGCCGGGGCTGATATTGTCGAGAATGGTGGCGTGCTGGTTGATGGGATCGAGGTTATCGCCGATGCACAGTGTTTCCGGCGCCGTGCCGCAAGGCGCCGCATCGGTGCCGTTGCCGTCGACATGCGCCTGCCAGAAGCCGCGGTAGTAGGTATTGCCTTGCAGCGTCAGCGTGTCGGTGGGCGAGACGCTGAGGCTTGAGTTGAGGAACGCCAGCTGGAGATGGGTGGTCTGCGGCCACGTATAAACCGAAGCCCAATTCTGGTTGAGCATCTGCACCGGCGTTGCCGCGACTGAGCCGAGATTGTTATCGGCTCCGGTGAAGTTGATGTGAAACTCGGTCGTGTCGTTGCGCGCACCGAGGTCGATGTACATGCGGCGCAGCGATGACGCAGACGAGAACTGACGCCAGCCGTTGTCGTTGATCGCGTCGAATGCCGCGTAGATCGAAAGATTGCCGTCCTGTTTGCCGGCCTGGACGACGGCCGAGCGCCGCCCGTAAGAGCCAAAGGTTACATCCGCTTCGGCGCCTTGATAGTTGAAGCCATTCTTCATCTCGATGCTGATGGCGCCGCCGATCGCGTTGAGACCGAAGATCGGATTGTTGGGTACGAGATCGAGCCGGCGAATCGCTGTTTCCGGGATGAAGTCCCAATTGACGACGTCGCCGAAGGATTCATTGATGCGCACGCCGTTCTGGTAGACGGCGATGCCTTGCGGCGTACCTTGCACGGGTGACGCGACAAAACCTCGATAATTGAGGTCGCGCTGGAACGGGTTTCCGGTTTGGTCTCCAAGCGACACGCCCGGCAGATTGGTGACAAGCGAATCAAGCAGGCCCACCGATCGGTCAGGGCTGAAGTCGGCAGAGGTCAGCACGCTGGTATTCGATGGGACTTTATCGCGATCAAGACCCGGACTGGCGACGGGCTGGGCTGGTTGAGTCGATGCCGGTTGCGCGGGCGCAGCCTGGGCCGCGGTCGCCGGCGCGCGTGCGGCGGGGGCGGACGTCGTCCGCCGGACGGGAGCGTTGCTGGGTGGCCGTGCGGGTCTCGGCGCGTTGCTTTGCGAACGAGACAACGGTGTTGTCGCGATCACGTTGATGTCGGGAAGGGTGGTCTGGGCGCGCGCTGAGCCGGGCGTCAGCATCGTTCCGACGGCCAATGCCGCCAGCGACGGCCCGTATACCAACGCTCGGCGTCGCTGATGCACGCCGCAAAAGTGCTTGTATTCCCGCCCGAGCATTCCCGATCCCCGACAGTCTCCCCAGGACATATTGGGGCAGATGGGCCTGAGTTGTCCCGGGAACATTTGGCAAAAATGATCAGGAGTTTCTGCCCGAATTGGCAGGCAGGCTTTGCGGCCCCAGGAGCCGGTTGTAGGGCTCACCAGCTCGCCCAGCGAGCGCGCACGGCTGCTGTGCGGAATTGGCGCGGACCGATTTCTTTTGGCATTTGGCATCCGCTGGTAACATCGGCGCGCACATGAGGAAGCGTTCCGTGAATGATCCGGGGAGATCCGTCGGTAGGTTCTTTGGCGTGGCGGCCACGCTGCTCACGTTCGGCCTGGGCCTTTCGACGACTGCCAGCGGCCAGATTCAACGCGATGCGGAAAGATGTTGGGGCAAAGACGTCGGCTCGCCCGAGCAGCAGATAAGCAGCTGTACTGCCGCGATTGAGTCTCACGTCTTAAAGGGCAGCGATCTCGCATTTGCCTACAACAACCGTGGCGTTGCCCATTTTGGCCGGCGCGAGACGGATCGCGCCATTGCGGATTTCAGCGCGGCGATTGCAGCCGACGCCAAATACGCGCGGGCCTATGTCAATCGCGCGTTGGCCTATATCGCGCAGAGCAAGAGCGATGTCGCCCTCGCGGATTATGATCAGGCTCTGTCGATCGAGGCTGCCAATGTCTCGGCCCTCAAAGGTCGTGCCGGTCTTTATCTGAGGTCGGAACAATACGATCGCGCGATTGAAGATTATTCTGCGGTGATTGCAATCGATCCGAAAGATGCGGCCAGCTTGGCGAACCGCGGCGTTGCGTATGCGCATAAGCGCGACAATGCGCACGCGATCGCCGATTACAGCGCAGCCCTGGCGCTGACCCCGATGGATCACAGTCTCCTGAAAAACCGGGCGCTCGCCCATCTGCAGGAGCACCGGTTTGATCCCGCCATTCAAGATCTGACGGCCGCGATCACCGTTGACCCCGACGATGCGTCATTGTTTTCCGATCGGGCCGCCGCGTACAAAGCGAAGCGAGATTATGCTCGCGCGATCGCTGACTATAGTGAAGTGATAAAACATAGCCCATCTGATTCATCTGCCCATGCCAACCGCGCGAGCTCATATGCGGCTCTGAAGGACTGGGATCATGCGATCGCGGATTATGGGCAGGTGCTGAGGTTCGATCCCCGCAATCGCAGCGCCTTCTATAACCGCGGAATCGCCTATCGGAAAAAGCAAGACTTCGACAACGCCATTATGGACTTTACGCAGGCGATCGAGATCGAGCCGAGCGAAGCTACCGCGTATTCCACACGGGGCAATTTGTATTTCGCAAAGCGCGATTATGAGCATGCCATCGCCGACTACAGCGCGGCTGTCCGGCTCGATCCGAAGGATCGCGACAGCCTTTATAATCGTGCCATCGCCTATCGCGCCAAACGGGATTACGATCACGCCGTTGCGGATTTCACCGCCGCCCTGGCGCTGACGCCCAACGACACCGACCTGTTGATTCGCCGCGCCGGTTCCCACTACGCCAAGCGGGACTACGATCAGGCCATTGCCGACTACACCGATGCGATCAAACTCGGCGCCAAGGATCGCGCTGCGGTCAACGGCCGCGCGCTAGTCTATCATGCTCAGCTCAAATACGACCTTGCCATCGCTGACTACGCCGAGGCCATCAGACTTGATCCGGCAGACGCCCGCACCTGGTATAATCGCGGCTTGGCCTACAGCGCCAAGCGTGATTACGAGCACGCGATTGCGGATTTTACGGAAACGATCGCGCGCGACCCGGCCAACGCCCTGGCATTTGGTAACCGCGGCAATGCCGATTATGCGATCAAGGATTACGACCGCGCCATCGCGGATTATTCGGAGGCCATCCGCCTCGATCCAAAATACATTTCCGCATTCAATTTTCGCGCGCTCGCCCATTATATCAAGCGGGAGTTTCAGCAGGCTATATCAGATTACACAGAGGTGATTATGCTCGATCCGCGTTCGGCGGACGCATACAGCGGCCGCGCCAGTGCGTACGAAGCGTTGGGCGAATACAGCCGTGCCGAAGCCGACAAGCGCGAAGCAAAGCGGCTTCGGAATTAGACGGGTCTGGTCATGACGAGCCGACCATTGGCGTCAGGCCGAAGCGATTAGCCCCCGGCGCCGGGCAGGAAGCAACGAATGTGATGGGTCTTTCTGCCGTCCAAATCCCATGACCACCAGTACCAAACGGTGGCGTAACCCAATCGGTTCGGTTCGTCGATCACGGCTTCAGGCGGCACTGTATACCAGTCGCCCTCGATGCGAACGCGATAGCTTTTGCCAACGATGTCCCATTCGTATTCCGCCGGGTGCCCGTCCGCCGTGTCGCAGCACCCTTTGCCTGACTTGTCGCGAAGCCCCTGAACCCACTGGCGCGTTGCCGGGTCGACATTCCCGAATTGGCCGTAGTCGCTTGCTCCCGCGACCGTCGGGGAAAGTAGCCCTATTGCGAGAACGGCCGCAGTCCACCGAGAATACACCATTCCTCTCCCTCGTGCGATTTTGATCGCGGCACGACCAACCTCTCGCCTGCTGCTGATCGAACCGGTTAGAGGTTTACCGCCCTCTCGGTTGAATCGATCGCGGTGCCACTCGATCGTCTTTGACGCGCGCAACCCTCGTTCGCTCAGCAAGAGCGAGGGGCGACGGCACCCAATAACCGATAGTTTGGATCGATGCGCAATGGACAAAGTTCCCGAATATGCGGGCAAATATTCCCGGGCGATAACCGATAGCGCGGGATGAACAGTACAAATTAGGCATCGCAAAAGTAGCTGCGACAGCAGCGGCGACCCAATATCGGTTGGATGTTTGTGCGTCTCGCTTCAACGCCCGTCGCGTCCGCGCAACCGCAGGCCGCGAGCGCCGCCTTAACACCACTCCGCCGCGGGTGATACGATTACAAATTCATCCGTCGCGCCCTGGGAGGTCCCATGCGAACTCATCACGCTGTTCTCATCATCGCTGCTCTCGCTGCTCTGATCATCTTGCCCGTTGCCGCACAACAGCCTTCGTCATCGACGTTCGAAAAGAAGGAGTTCAACCACAGCGCTTGGACGAAGGGCATCTTCTCCGATGCCGTCACCGTGAAGGGCTTCGGGCGCGGCACGATGGTCTTCCTGGCGGGCGTTGGCGCCGAGGACGAAAACGGCCCGCGCGGCAACATCCGCCACCATGACGATCTCGTGGCGCAGTGCGAGTACGCCTTCGACAAGATCAAGCGCGTGCTGGCCGCGCATGGCGCCAACATGAACCACGTGGTCAAGATCACGTCTTACCTCACCGACATGAAGAACCGCATCCCCTACGGCCAGTGCCTCGGCAGGAATTTCGGGACGGCGCCGCTTCCTGTTCACACGCTGATCGGCGTGACCGCCCTCGCTTTTCCCGAGATGATGATGGAGACCGACGTGACGGCGATCACGCCCGACTGATGCCGGGCGGGCTTCGTCTGCTTAGCGCGATGCTGCGCCCCGCGTCTCACGAGCCTTCGCGGGGCCTGTCTCCATCGCTGCTGTGCTGACGCCGATCAGGGCGCGCTGATCTTCGCGGCTTCGGCGACCGCCTTTCAGCGCGGATTTCCTTCGCGACATAGTCGCGGAACTCCTGCGGCGAGATATCCCACGGCTCGACGCCTTCGGGTTCGAGGCGGGCGAGCACGTCGGGCATGCGCATCACTTTGCGAATCTCCTCCAGGCGTTTGAGGATCGGCGCCGGCGTGTGGGCGGGCGTGACGATGCCGTACCATTGTGACGCCTCGAAACCCGGCAGGGTCTCGGCGATCGCCGGAATGTTGGGTGCGACGGCAATGCGCTTGAGGGTTGAAACCCCGATCCCGCGCAGCGTACCGGCCTGCACGTGCTGCAGCACCGCTGTCGCCCCGGTGATGGTGAGCTGCACCTGCCCGGCGAGGAGGTCGGTGACGGCGGGCGCGGTCCCGCGGTAGGGCACCGGCACCATCTGGGTCTTGGCGGCGAGGTTGAATGCCGCCATGGCGATGTCGGCGGCGCTGCCGCTTCCGGCGGTCGAGTAGTTGAGCTTGCCAGGGTGCGCGCGGGCATAGTCTATGAGTTCCGGCACGGTGTGCACCGGCAGCGACGGATGCACCACCAGAAGATTCGGCACGAAACCGAGCGCGGCCACGTAGTCGAAGCTTGTCAGCGTGTCGTAGGGCAGGTGCGGATAGAGGCTCGGATTGACGCCCAGCGTGCCGATATGGCCGGTCATCAGGGTGTAGCCGTCAGGTGCCGCCCGTGCGACCGCCGTCGAGGCGATGGTTCCGCTGGCGCCGCCCCGATTGTCGATGATGACCGCGACGCCCAGCGCGGCGGCGAGCTTGTCGCCGATCGCGCGCGCGAAAATGTCGTTCGTGCCGCCCGGTGGAAAGGGCACCACCAGCGTGATGTTGCGGGACGGCCAGCTTTGCGCATGGGCGACGGGCGGCATGTTTGCCGCCGCGCCGGCCGCTATACAGAGAATAAGTTCGCGCCTGTTCATCATGTTGCGCCGAGTGAGCCGCCGTTTCTGGGTGGCCGTTATTCGCTACCCCGACCTTATCATGTGTGGCTCTCGGAACCGGCTGTCGGCACTGGCGCTCGGCACCGCCGATGCCGTTGAAGTGCTGCCGCCACCAAGCAACCGCCCGAGACGGTCCTTGTCCAGTCACTCCGTCGAAAGCCGCCGATTGGGCGTGGATTCCCATCATCCCATCCCCGGTGCTTCGTCTTGGACGATGAAACCATCCGGGACCATGAAGCGGCATCGACAATGTCGGCCATCGTACCATGCCAAGCGGCTTGCCCCTGGCCATGACGATCGCGTGAGGTTGCCCGGACTTCCGTCATCCACACCCATCATCAGGTTCTTTTATTTTCCCCGTTGCGCTTCCAAAATGTCAGGTGATTCTTCGATCCCATGCGAAAAGCCATCGGCCGCCTATGAAATCTCGACACTATCGGCCTTTCCAAACCAACCGCCACGCGCCGCAATGTCGGGCCAATTTGATGTTTGGCGCCAGGGCTCAAGCGTTGGCAGACGGAGGTTGCGAACTATCCATGACCCCCATTGATGACGATACACGTGATCCGTTTCTCGGCAGTGATACGTTCGCGCATCAGCCGGCTTCTTAGTCCAAGCTGATGTCCTGGAGCATCGCTGCACCTATCGCCGGGGTTGTTATCGGAGTCCTGATAATGGCGTTTGGATTTCGCAAAAAAGATCCGACTGTCGTCTCGTTCGAAGACATCGACGGAGTCCTGAAGGAGGATTGGAGGCGGACGGGCAATATCGATTTCCATGCGCGCTCGCTCGATAGTGCCTCGCCCCAAACACTGATTTTGCGCGTTGAGGAACGCAAGATCATCGAAAACGCGATGGGGCAAGACGTCGTGCAGTTGCGGTGGCGCCTCGCGACGCTGGACGAAGCCAAAGAAGTGGTCGCGCGCTGGAACGCCGGCGGACGGGATCTGGAGCCCTCAAAGGGCGGAGTGGCCAAATGATGATTCCCCCGCCATCAGAAGTCGGCGTGGAGGAGATCGTCATCAATCTCGTGCTGTGGCTCAAGCTCGCAGTCGAGGCGATTGGCGCCGCCGTCATCGGCGTTGGCATGCTTCTCGCCGCTTGGCGTTTCGCTCGCGGCTTTCCTTTAGGGATGACGAGCTTTGCGGATGTACGCTTGACGCTTGCGCGGTTTTTGGCGATTGCACTTGAGTTTCAGCTTGGCGCAGACATCCTTTCAACAGCAATTTCGCCAACATGGGACGCCATCGGCAGGCTGGCCGCGATCGCCATCATCCGCACGGCGCTCAACTACTTCCTCAGTCGCGACATGCAGGAGTATGCGGCCAATCGAGCGTAGCTCCTGGCCGTATCTACTGGGGTAATCGTTGAGGGACGTCAGGCCTACGGAACCGAATTTGGCAGGTTACCCGATCGTAGATACGGCCTTTTCAAAGACGCAGTTCTAAGTGTAGCATTGAAAATGTTCGGCGGCTTCCGACAAAGTGCGACGCGAATGTCAGCGCTCCAATCGGGCAAGTAAAGCCGCCGGCAAACTTGCGGTGAGTCGTTTTAGATCGGCCGCGCATTCGTTTTTCATAGGCGCTGCCGCTCGGCAAACGACCCCGCCCAAATAATTTTCGTGGGGAGAGATGCGCCATGATTTGCCGAGATGCGATCCGCAACATCGCGATGGCAGGTAGTTTTGTCCTGGCCATCAGCGGCGTCGCCGCTGCTGGAGAAGCAAAATATCCCGACTGGAGGGGCGCATGGGCGCGGTGGTCTCCGCCGCGTGCCGCGCGCGAGGCCGGCAACGGCGGCGCCGGCGTCACGGCCGGCGGTCAGCCTTCATTCGATCAGAGCAAGCCCTGGGGGCTCGGGCAGCAGGCGCCGTTGACGGCGGAATACCAGAAGGTGCTGGAGGACAGTCTTGCGGACCAGGCCAAGGGCGGCCAGGGAAATTTTTTTGAACACGCCGTCCGCTGTATGCCTGGAGGCATGCCGCTCAATATGATTGCCTTTTTCCCAATGGAATTCGCGGTCACGCCGGACACCACCTACGTTTTGATCGGCGGGGCCGAGCATTTCCGTCGGATTTTTACCGATGGACGAGATTGGCCCAGTGAAATCGACGCGACCTTTGCCGGATACTCGATCGGCAGATGGATCGACGAGGACGGGGACGGCGTCTACGACGTTCTCGAAGTCGAAACGCGCGGCCCGTTCAAAGGTCGCCGTGTTTATGACGCCACCGGGTTGCCGCTCGCTTTCGATAACCAGTCCACGTTCAAGGAAAGGATTTATCGCGACAAGGTCGATCAGAGGATTTTGCACGACGAAATCACGGTGTTCGACCATGCTTTGACACGGCCATGGACCGTGGACAAAAAATACGTGCGCGATCTCAATCCCCATCCCAGATGGACCGAATCTTATTGCACGGAAAATCCTTCGATGGTTGCCATCGGCAGCGATAGCTATTGGCTGAGCGGGGATGGTTTCTTGATGCCGGTCCGGAAAGATCAGCCGCCGCCGGATTTGCGGTATTTCAAGCAAGAGGCGAAGTAAGGTCGGGGCGATCGGTGCGGCTCGGCCGCTGGACCGAATTCGCGAGTCCCGTCACATCAGACAACCGGTGGTCGCCTTGATGACGACCTCGTTCTGCTTGCGGCAGGAAAAAACCTGTCTCGCGATCGCCGCAACATCCGCGCATCAGCCGTCGCGTCGAACCTTCATCTATGGAATACGAGCCGCCTGCCGGCTATCCTCTCGCTCCAACGGCAGGTGAGAGGAGCCGCAGATGAAGGTCGCCTTGATCGTCATTGGTATAACGGTGCTCGTTCTTGCCGCGATGATGGGCGGCGGATACTGGTGGTGGCAGACGCGTGGGCCCACAATGATTGCCGACGTCAAGGCCGCTCAGACGGATGCGGCGAGATTTGCGACGGGCAAGGACTTGTCGGCCTGTGTCGACGAGGCCGCCTCACGCGCAAAGGCCGCCGGGTATTTCTCGTTCGGGCTGCCGGTTCGCATCTTTCTCGCTGATTGCCTTCGTCGCGCAAAATACGCTGGCGGCTTCTGCGACGACGTGCCGTCGGCAATCAACGTGCTGAAATCGGTGCCTTGGCAGAAGCGAGTGAACGAGAAATATGAACTGAAGGGACCGCTTCAGACCTCGATCGTTCCGCCGGGAATCCAGGAGTTCTGCCAGAGCCGATCAAAGTAGGCCGCACTATGATGGTGCGGCCGAGACGTCATCTTCCCTGATGATCGAATCGGCGCGAGATCGCGAGGCGAACGCCTCCGCTTCACCCTCCCGCCGCCGGACGTCGCTTCGCGAGATGCGCGATTTCCCGAAAGCTTTCCGACAACGCCCGCCTCGCACTACGCTGACCTACTGGTGCTGGAAGCTCCACCGCTGGTTCGGGGCTTCA
This sequence comes from uncultured Alphaproteobacteria bacterium, assembly GCA_963787675.1. Lineage (GTDB taxonomy): Bacteria > Pseudomonadota > Alphaproteobacteria > Rhizobiales > Xanthobacteraceae > JAJPKK01. The sequence continues at coordinate 1,657,052 of CAWBDV010000007.1, forward strand.
TCGGCGCAGGTCCAGACTTGCACGAAAGCGCCCCGCTCCGTTGATCCGAAGCGGACATCGAGGCACAGGCCATTGAGGCCCACGAGCTTGTCAAAACTGCCTTTCGGCTCGAGCTTCCAGACTTGGCTTGGGCCGCCATGGCAGGTTGTCAGCTGGAGGATATCGCCCGGTTGCCCGGGAAACGCGTCGACGCACAATCCGCCGATCGTCAGGCGCATGTTCTTCGAATCGTAGGTGAACATTTGTGCGACTGCGCTGCTGCAGTCCTCCATCTGCATGCGCTGATTCGGCGCGATGCGTTGGTCGGCAACTTCGATGCAATGGCCGCCGCCTTCGGGAGAGACTTGCATCCGCGTCGTCAATTCGGCCGCAAGCAGCGCTCCGCCCGCAAAGAGCGCAAGACCCGCAAAGAGCGCAAGATAGGTCAAGGCTGCGGATCCGGTCCGCAAAGCTGCGACAGACATGCTGTTCCTCCCACGCGCTTGGCTGCATTGTCAGCAGCCTAAGTGCGGACGGCATGTCCGGTCAATTTTGAAACTTCGATGCTCCGACGGACGATCGCGGGATTAAGGGGGACTCATCGACAAACGCCTTGATTGGCCGTCGGTTCCCGCCAATGCTTTGAGTGGCTGCAGCAGTTCATCTTCGCCGAGACGCATTAGATACGCTGGTTCTTAACAAGCGGAGCAAGCGCAAAGCATCGATAGGAATAATGCCGAAGGAATAATGTCGAGGCACGAGTAGTGCCGACGAAAGCATGCACAACGGAACTTCCCCGAAATTGTCATTCCATGTGTTCGGCTTTCGCGGCCTGAAAATTATCTGCACCGCAAAAATTCCCTGCGACGCATCTGCGGCCCGAGAAGTGCGGAACTGAATTCCGCGTGCAGCTGTTCTTCATGAAGCCGAAGCCTTCTTGGAACCTCCTGCGTGGAACACGGAGCATTCGGCACCCAGAAAAAGCCAAGGAGCTTGAAATGAAGAGCAAGTTATTGCTGAGCACAGCGGTGCTGCTGACGACCGTCGGCATTTCATCTGCGCAGAACGCGCCAAGTGGTGGCGCGGAGCACGGTCGTGGCGTCGAGAGCCACGGTGCTCAAAGCACGCCAATGAGGAGCGAGCAGCGCGGTGGTGAAATGAAGGGGCAGCAGGGCGCCCAGGAAAATCATGGCGTGAATAATGGCCTGAATCATGGCCTGCCCGCCGGCCGCGCTCAAGGCGAACATAGCCCGCAGACCACCGGCCAGGCGCCGCAGAAGGAACAAGGACAGCGCCAAGGACAGCATGAGGAGCACAACCAGCCTCAGCACACGGAGGGGAACCAGCCCGGCAGTTCCACGCGCTCCGGTCAGCGCAGCGGCGAGGACACCGGGAAGGACAGGACCACAGGCCAGGCTCCTAGCCAGCCGAATGCGCCCGGCCGCGCCAGCCGGAACCCGAACCCGAGCGCAATTCCAGGCGCAAATCCAAGCGCAAATCCCAGCGCAAATCCCAGTGCACTTGGCGAAAGCCATCAGCAGCAGGGCGAGCGCAATCCCACCGCCGGCGAGCGTGGCCAAGGCCGGGCAGCGGCCGGCGACGTCCGTGGCGCAACGCTGAGCAACGAGCAAAGTGACCGGATTCGTCGTACGGTGATTTCGGAACGCAACGTGCCGCGGGTCAACAACGTCAACTTCGCGCTTAACGTCGGCACTGTCGTCCCCGAGACCGTGCGATTTGTCGAAGTCCCGGAGCCGCTCTTTGCGATTTATCCGCAATGGCGTGGTGACTACTACTTCGTCGCCGAGAACGACATCGTGATCCTCGACAGCGGTCATAGGATCGTCGCCACCGTGCCCATGGGCACGACGAGCGCGCAGTTCGGAAGCGGCAGCGGCGCCGCGATGAACCTGAGCTCAACCGAAATTCGTGAGGTTCAGACCGAACTCTCGCGTGCAGGCTTCGCGGTTGAGGTCGACGAAGTCATGGGTCCGCGCACGCGAGACGCGTTGATAGCTTTCCAGCGGCAAAAGGGCTTCCAGGCGACCGGCGAGATCGACAGCGAGACCCTGGCCGCTCTGGGCGGGAAGGGCGCTGGGACGCAAGGCAATGTCGGGGGCGGCAATCAGCCGTCGACGACGGGCCAAGGCGCGCCTGGCCGGCAGCCCTCGGAAAGCCAACTGCCGGGAAATTCGGGAAGCCGGCCGATGGCGACACCGCAGCACAACTCTGGCAACGCATCGCCTTCGACCACCGGTCAAGGCAGTGCACAGCCAAATCGGAATCTCGATGGCTCGTCGCCTTCGAAAATGAACGGTACACGCTCGCAGGAGAACCAGAGATAATCGGCGACTGAACCATCGAAGTGCTTGATGCATTGCACCGCGGGGATCGCCGTCCCCGCGGTGTCGTTTTGTCGAGCGATGAAAAAAGCGTGCAGGCGGGATTTTCGCGCTCGTCAGTTCGCGCGCAGCCGCTACGAAGCCCTCCTGCGTCCGGCCGAGCCCACAAAAAGCCGCGGAGCCGCCGAAGTGGCCCCGCAATGCAAGCAAAAGATCACGCGTCGCGCCGGATAACCCTTGCAGTGAGGGCGATCGGCACGCGATTGAACCCTGAGGATCTCATGCGCCCCCTGTTTATTGCGATGTGCGCGCCGGCAGCGCTGGTTGCCGCCGCATCGGTGTTTGCTGACGTTGCGATAGCCGCGGACGTTGCTCCCCCGCCCGCCTACGCACAACCGCCCGCCGATTACGGACCGCCGCCGGCCTATGGGCTGCCTGTCTACGCGGCGCCGCCGGTCGTTTACGCGCCGCCGCCGGTCTTCGCACCGCCGGTGCGCGTGTTTGTGCCGCCACCTTACGTGGCTCCGTTTCCGGTTCCCGCTCGCGTCGGGTGCGCCCGCCAATGGCAATGTGGCCCATGGGGCTGCGGATGGCGCGCGATCTGCGCGCCGGGTCCGGTCGCGGTGCCGTTCCGCGGCTATGGGGTGCCGTACGGCGGTTATGGCGCGCCGGCCGCGGCGCCATACGGCGGCTATGGCGCGCCGGCCGCGCCCGGTTACTACACACCCTATTGATGTAAATGCGTTCGATCTGACGGCTCATCGATCGCATCGCGCCCCCGGCCAAACCGCCATCTGGCCGGGGCTGCTTTTAAAGATCGCCGATCGCCAAGACTGCAACCGCGAGACCAGCGAGGAAGTTCTCCGCCGCCTTTCGTAACAAATCGTCACCAGCCTCTTGCGCGCCTGCGAGGATGGTCGGTCCTTCCGGATCGTCCCATTCGTGCCGCGTCACGTGACACAGCAGCACGCTGAGGCCCGGAATGGACCGCGGCGGAGTCGCGAGCACGCGACAGAGAAGGGCGTCGGCGCGGCGCATCGCTTCCACCACCTCCCGCTCATCGTGATCGGTCCGCAGCGCGGCATCGACCGCGGCCAATGCGGCCTGATGCGCGGCGACCGCTGGGATGACCGGGTCTTCGGCCAATCGAACCCGCTCATCCACGGCCGAGGTGGTCGGCACCGTTTCGCTTGCGGGTTGTTCGAAATTCTCTTCGGCAGTCCAACGGGTGGCCCAGGCCCGCGAGACCAGTGCCGCGACCGGCGTTACAACATTCATCATTCCCCCCAACACCCTGACGCGGCGTGGGTACGCAGCGACAATGGAATGGTCTAGGTCGATCGCGGAGCCGGAAAGTCGGTTCGCAGGCGGTGGTATGACGTAATGGTGACTTTTTGTGACAAGGTAAACGCCCTTGGCGGCTCAGAATATTGCCGGCGATCGGCTTGTGGCAGATCGGGAGGCAAAAAACGGAGCCGGCAGTCACCCGCCGGCCGTTATGCCTCGTATGACATCAGCGAGCTTGACGCAAGGCCGGCAAATTCGTCAGCATCATCGATCTTCAACCGCGGCGGTCCTTGGAAAGACCAGCGTATAGAGGTGCGGCGTCGTATCGGTTGTTGGCGAGGAATCCATGTGAGGAATCCATGTTCAGCGGCAGGTTTTGGATCTCAAACGGAATTGCTCAGCACGGCAGCATCATCGCGGGCAATCATGCCGCGGATAGCGCAGCCGTGAGTGGCGTTCCCGAGGCAAAGACTGGGCACCGCGGCTTCTCGCCATTTTCCGGGCGCGTCCGGCACGGCCTCGCGCTCGTTGTCATGTTGGCCTCATCGATCATCTTCACAGTGTCGCCCGGACATGCGGCGAACGACACTCCTGCCGATCAGACTCAAGGATCTCATGCCATGACCGCCGACGGACTTATCGCCTCCAGCAGCGAGTTCGATCCGCACGAGACGATGGATCGGGTCGCGGCAGCAGTCACCAAACGCGGAATCACGATACTCGCGCGCATCGACCACGCGGCTGCGGCGGCGAAAGTCGGGCTGAAATTACGTCCGACCGAAGTCTTGATCTTCGGCAATCCGGTCACCGGCACGCCGCTGATGCAGGCGGCGCAGACGATCGGCATCGACCTGCCGCTCAAGATGCTGGTCTGGCAGGACGAAGCGGGCAAGACCTGGCTCGCCTACAACGATCCGAGATGGCTGGCGAAGCGTCACGGCATCGAATCCGTGGTCGCGCAGAATCTCGAAGGGATGGCGGCCGCGCTCGCGGCGATCGCCAAAGAGGCGACGAGCGCCGCGAAAGCGCCGACCTGATTTGGAAGTGTTCGATGCGACCGCGCGCGACGCTGCCGCCCTAAAACCACAGCCGCATGATAAAGATCGCCGTGAGCAGGGCGAACACCGGCAGCAGCACGGTACATGACCACAGCATGTAACCGAAGAAGCTCGGCATCTTGACGCCGCGTTCGGTGGCGATCGCGAAGATCATGAAGTTGGGAGCGTTGCCAATATAGGTCAGCGCGCCCATGTAGACCGCGCCCATGGAGATCGCCGCCAGCGTCACCGCGTATTCGCCCATGAGCTTCGTCGCGTCCCCGCCGGCAACCTCGAAGAACACGAGGTAGGTCGGCGCGTTGTCGAGGAAGGCCGACAAAATCCCGGTGAGCCAGAAGTACGCGACGTTGTGTGGCTCGCCGCCGTTGCTCACGAGCGCGAGCAGCCAGGCGAGCGGTCCGTCGTGCCCCGCCTTGAGCATCGCCAGCATCGGAACGATGCAGACGAAGATGCCGGCGAACAGGATCGCGACTTCGCGGATCGGCTCCCAGGTGAAGCCGTTGTTCTCGCGGTGCTCGTCGGGCGTAAGCGCGAGCGAGGCGATCGCGATGATCACGAGCGCCGCGTCACGCAGCAGGCTCTGCAGCTCCAGTTCGGTGCCGAAGACGGTGAAGGAGATGCCCGGCTTCCATATCGCCGACCCCAGGATCGCGGCGATGATCAGTGCGATGAGCGGCAGGTTGATAAGACCATGGACCCGCAGGGCTTGGCGCGGTGGCGCCTCGCCGACCACCGTCACGCGGCGATCCTGACGATAAAAATGAACGTCGATGACGACAAAGATGAACAGCACGATCGCTGCCACCATGGCGGTCTCGCGCCAGATGTGCGTGGTGGTCCAGAAGAAATCGACGCCGTGCAGGAAGCCGACGAACAGCGGCGGATCGCCGAGCGGCGACAGCGCGCCGCCGATATTCGCGACCAGGAAGATGAAGAACACCACCACGTGCACGTTATTGAGGCGCGCCGAATTCGCCCGCAGCAGCGGCCGTATCAGGATCATGGCGGCGCCGGTGGTGCCGACCACGCTCGCGATCAAGGTCCCAAACACCAGGATCCCGGTGTTGACGAGCGGCGTGCCGCGCAGTGTTCCCGCAATCAGGATGCCGCCCGCCACGACGTAGAGCGCGGTCAGCAGCACGATGAAGTCCAGGTACTCGCCCAGCACCGCATGGCTGAGTGCCTCGAGCGCGACCGGAATGCCGTAAAGCGCCCCAAGCGGCGTCACGGTGAGCGCGCTCCAGAAAAACGCGACCTTGCCGTAGTGGGCATGCCAGAATTTCGGCGCCACCAGCGGGAAGACGGCGATCGACAACAGCAGGCCCGCGAACGGGAGGGCCCATGGCCACCGCAGCGAAAGGCCTTCGAGCGCGGACGCAGCGTGCGCCGGTGCCGGCGCCGCGGCGCAGACTATGGCAACTACGGAACCGCAGAAAAGACGCAGCGGCTTCGGCATGGATGCGAATATCGATGTCAGGCGACGGGTTGAGACGGGCTCACCATAGCCGCAACCGCTCCCGACGCGAAGCCCGTTGCGGCTCGACTGTGACCATTGGTGTTTTGCTTTCGGCGATAACGATTTGCCTTTCGCCGTCATGTTCCGCGAAAGCGGAACATCCAGTAACCACCAGCCGACGGAAATAAGCTGGCGGTGCCACAATCAAACTCCGATGGTTACTGGATCGCCCGGTCAAGCCGGGCGATGACGGACTTGAGATGACGGAATCAAACTGCGCGTTTGGAACAGCGCGCTAATGCGCGATCGGTGCGCCTTGCGGCCATTGGCCGATCTCAATCTTGGATGCCGCGATCACCGCCTGCGTGCGGCTCTCGACGCCGAGCTTTTGCAGGATCGCGGAGACGTGCGCTTTGACCGTCGCCTCCGACACGCCAAGCTCGTAGGCGATCTGCTTGTTGAGCAGCCCCTCCGACAACATCATCAACACGCGCACCTGCTGCGGCGTGAGCGAGGCGAGCCGCGTCAGCATGGCGGCGGTGTCATCGTCGGGTTTGGCCGACAGATCGACATCCGGCGGCGTCCAGATGCCGCCGCGCAGCACGCTCTCGACGGCATTGCGAATCTCGGCGACCGCCAGCGTCTTCGGGATGAATCCCGACGCGCCGAAATCCATGCAGCGGCGGATCACCGCCGGGTCGTCATTGCCGGAGACGATTACGACCGGCACGCTCGGGAATTGCGCGCGTATGTACATCAGGCCGGAAAAGCCGCGCACGCCCGGCATCGCGAGGTCGAGCAGCACCAAGTCGACGTCGCTGTTGCGATCGAGCAGCTTCGACATGTCGTCGAACGATCCGGCCTCGGCAATGGCGGAGGCATCGAACAGCCCGGCCACCGCCTCGCGCAGCGCGCCGCGGAATAAGGGGTGATCGTCCGCGATCACCAGGCGATACGTCGAGCCACTCACCGCTTGAGTCCCTGCGGGTCGGCCGCCTGGGCGCGCGCGCCTGGCGTGATTAGTTTCTAACCGCCCTATTGCCGATGCAAGTGGCACCGGGTTGGCGCCGGGTGACCGCCCCGTTCGGTCTTCGAATCATCCGGCCCGCCCGCGGAAACTACGCCTGACCGGTGTGTCCCCGAGAGCACAGTATGGATAGTGCGAACCCGGTGGGCATGCAACCGGCCCCGGCACAGCGAAAAGTGGCACGCCCTCTGCAAGGCAATCCCCATCAACCGGGTAGCGCCGCGCCGACGTTGTGTTCGGCAGGCCGCGGCGAAGGAGATGCGTGAACTGACAAACGACCCCGACAAGAAACGACGGAAAGGCCAACCATGATCAACAACAAGAGCAAACGCCGCCAGCTCGCAGCGATCACGGCAGAGCAGCAGCAGCTCCTCGGCGCCTTGAGGCGAACGGTCCTGGTGATGCTGCCGGTATGGCTTGTCTACTTCTTCGCCATCACCGTGTTTGATCGCAGGCTCGGTGCCATCACCGTGCCCTACGTGGACATGCCGCTCACCCCCTACCTGGTGGCGCTGGGCTGTCTGCTGACGTTCCCGATCATGCTGGTCATGCTGACCCGCGCCGTCGTCGCCATTCATCGCCGATAATCGGTCACCGCCGCGTGCTGCCAAGAAACTGCAGCGCGATCTCGCGGCGGTGCGGCCGCTGGCGATGCTCGGCAACGTAAATGCCTTGCCACGTGCCGAGCGCCAGTGCGCCGGCCTTCACCGGGATATGCAGCGAAACGCCCGTCAACATGGCCTTGACGTGAGCCGGCATATCGTCGGGGCCCTCGGCGTCGTGGACCCAGGGCGCGTCTTCCGGGGCGAGATTGCGCAGCGCCGTGCGCAGATCGGTGCGCACATCCGGATCGGCATTCTCCTGGATCGTCAGCGACGCCGAGGTGTGGCGCATGAACAGCAGGAGGATGCCGTCGCCGGCCTCGGCCTGCGCCAGGAAATCCGCAGCCTCGCGCGTGATCTCGAAAAATCCCTCGCCCGTGGTTTCGACCGTGAGCGTCGCGGCGGCAATCACCTCGGGCGCACTGCGCGTGACGGGGGATAGTCGTGTCGTTGCGGTCGCGAGGCGTTCCACGGTGGCCAAGGTTCAGCCCTTCTTCACAGCCCTTCTTCTCAGCCCTTCTTCTCAGCCCTTCTTGCGCATGTCGCGTTGAATGTCGACCATCATGTCGACGAGGCGCCGCCAGATCTTTTCCATCACGCCCATGACGCGGTCGATCTCGGCATCCTCCGGTGAGGGGGCCTTGGCGCTCGGGCCAACGCCGCTCGGCAGCGGCAGCCCGCGCTCCAGGAGCGCGCTCTTCAACAGCGCATTCTCCTTTTGCAGCCGCGCCATCTCGCTGTCGACGGCAGTGCGCTCATCGGGCACCAGGCTGCAGGCCCAGCCGGCGGCGTGCTTGCTGCACATCGCCACTTCGCCGCTCCGCTTGTCGAGGCGCAAATAGCCGTCATTGAGACGGTGCATCACGAAGCGCGGATCAGCGAGTTCCGCCGGCAGTTGCTCGCGGCCCTGCTCCTGATTCGGTGGGGAACTTGGTACGGAACCTGGCGCAGCCTGCTCCTGTGCCATTGCTGCCAACGGCGCACCGCAAGCAAGAACGGCAACGACGCAAAGACGGCGGTACATGGATGTTCCCCTTGTCGAGTTCCGTTGTCGCGAAACGTGTCGCGAAATTTGCAACCATTCGAGCATGGTCCGGCGGCGGCTTTGCGGCGATAATCTTCGTGACGGCGTTTGATGCGCGTGCAAATGATCCGCCTTTGCAGCGTCACACGACCATCGGCGAGCCCCACGAAACATGCAAATTTCCGTTTCTATACAAGTCGTTACCGCATTTGCACAGATTCTTGACTATAGGAAACCCAGTCAGTATGGTCCGCGCGGCCTCGAGGGGGCGGCGACACCGATCATCATGGCGCGCGAGTGGCATGACGATGGCCAATGACGCGCCAAATGACAGTGGTCCGCCAAATCGGTCATCCGACGAGGCCGCTCTCTCAGCGAGGCTCCGGCGTCTCGGCGATGAACTCGACCGCGAACGGCCGGTCGAGGTTCCCGATCGCAGCCGGCCGGCCGCCGATGCGTCGGGGTTTGCACTTGGGTTTCGGCTGTCATCGGAGCTCGTGGCCGGGGTTCTGGTCGGTGCGGTCATTGGCTGGGCACTCGATCGGTTCCTTGGGATCACGCCCTGGGGGCTGATCGTGTTCGTGTTGCTGGGCTTTGCCGCGGGCGTGCTCAATGTGATGCGCACCGCGGGTATCGCACCGGAACGCAAATTGGATGATTAGGCGGCGCGCCGCGCCGGCAAGGTGAACTAAGGACTGCTGCGGCCATGGCCGATCCGATCCATCAATTCCAAGTCGTCAACCTTGTTCCGCTTGGCAAGATCGGGGGCCTCGAGTTCGCCATCACCAATTCCGCGATTTACATGGGCGTTGCCGTCGGCATCACCGCGTTGTTGATGCTGGGCGCGACCGCGGGCCGCCGGATCGTGCCGACGCGTATCCAATCGGTCGCAGAGCTGTCCTACGAATTCGTCGCCGACACCATACGCAACATCATCGGCGAAGAGGGCATGCGGTTCTTCCCGCTGGTGTTCTCGATCTTCATGTTCATCCTCGTTACGAACATGGTCGGGCTCATCCCGTATAACTTCACGGTCACGAGCCACATCATCGTCACGGCGGCGCTGGCGCTGCTGGTGTTCTTCACCGTGCTGATCTACGGCTTCTGGCGGAACGGCCTGCACTTCTTCAATCTGTTCGTGCCCAAGGGCGTGCCGATCTACATCCTGCCGCTCATTGTGTTCATCGAGGTGCTGTCGTTCCTGTCGCGCCCCATCTCCCATAGCGTGCGGTTGTTCGCCAACATGCTGGCGGGGCACATCACGCTCAAGGTCTTTGCCGGCTTCGTCACCATGCTGGGCGGCTTCGGCATCGCCGGATGGCTCGGCGCGACGCTGCCGCTGGCGATGACCGTGGCGCTGACCGCGCTCGAGCTGCTGGTCGCGTTCCTGCAGGCTTACGTGTTCGCGATCCTCACTTGCATCTATCTCAACGACGCCATTCACCCGGGCCATTGACGGCCCTTCTCTCTCAATCTTCCATCGAACAAGGAGCTTCATCATGGATCCAGTGGCCGCCAAATACATCGGCGCCGGCATTGCCTGCATCGGCATGGGCGGCGCTGGCGTCGGCGTCGGTACCATCTTCGGCAGTTACCTCGCCGCCGCGCTGCGCAACCCGTCGGCCGCCCAGGGCCAGTTTGGCAACCTGATCTTCGGCTTCGCCGTGACCGAGGCGCTCGGCATCTTTTCGCTTCTGATCGCGCTCTTGTTGCTGTTCGCGCTCTAGGCGCAAGCTCAACGCTTCCGGGGAGTCTGGCCGGCCATGGCCGAAACCCACACCACCATGACGGAGGCGTCACCTCCGTCCGAGCACGGCGGAAAGTTTCCGCCGTTCGACAAAGAGACGTTTCCCTCGCAGCTCCTTTGGTTCGCGATCTTCTTCGTTGCGCTCTATGTGATCGCCGCGAAGCTCGCGTTGCCACGGGTCGGCTCGATCATCGCCGAGCGGCGCGGCCGCATCTCCGGCGACCTCGGTGAGGCGGCGCGCATGAAAGATGCGGCCGACGCGGCGATCGCGAGCTACGAAAAAGACCTCGCGGAGGCCCGCTCTCGCGCCCAGGCGCTTGCGGCAGAGACCCGCGCCAAGCTCATGGCCGCGGCCGACGCCGAGCGCAAGACGCTGGAGAACGCGCTCCACGCGCGGCTTGCCGAGGCGGAGAAGGCGATCGCCGCGACGAAAACGAGCGCGATGTCGAACGTGCGCAGCATCGCGCATGAGGCGGCGAGCGCCATCGTGACGCGGCTCACCGGCAAGGCGCCGCCGGAGGCCGCGGTTGCTTCCGCGGTCGACGCCGCGATCAAGCACTGAGGCCCGCGATGGTCGAGTTCATCTACGAGCCGGAGACCTGGGTTGCGATCGCGTTCGTGATCTTCCTTGGCGTGCTGGTGAGGTTCGGGGTGCCGCATCTGATCACCAAATCGCTCGACGATCGCAGCAGCCGCATCCAAGCCGAGCTCGACGAGGCGGCGCGGCTGCGCAAGGAAGCCGAGGCGGTGCTGGCGCAGTACAAGCAAAAGCAGAAGGAGGCGGAGGCCGAGGCCGAGGGGATCATCGCCAGCGCGCGCGCGGAAGCCGAACGGCTTGCCACTGAGGCCAAGACCAAGGCCGAGGAATTCGTGACCCGGCGCACCAAGATGGCGGAAACGCGCATTGCCCAGGCCGAGGCCCATGCCCTCGCCGAGGTCCGCGCCGCCGCCGCCGACGCCGCCGTCACCGCCGCCGAAAAAGTCCTCTCCGACGTGACGCGCGGCGCCGCCGCCGACGCCCTGATCGTCAAGGGCATCAGCGACCTCAAGGCGAAGCTGAACTGAGGTCGGCCTGGTTCGGGCCTCGCGCTGCTGACGCACGCTGACTGCCGAATTCATCGAGGCGGAGGCGAGTAGACCAGATCGGAACACGCTGCAGAAAACGCAGCCCCGGATATCGCTTCGCTCATCCGCGCTAGACTCTTCTGCAGTCATGGCCGGGCTCGTCCCGGCCATCCACGCCTTCCTTCACAGAAACATCGAAAGCAAGACGTGGATGCCCGCGACAAGCGCGGGCATGACGACCGAGAGGCACTTTGGTCTGCCATTCAACTGAGATGCAACCGCAAGCGCCGTGCGCTGTTCTCACTCGTCATGCTCCGCGGAACCGGAGCATCCAGGGCCGCACCGCATCTTCATAACTGGGATTTATTGTCCCAACTATATACTTAAAAAAGTAAATCGCGATGTCCGTCGCGTCAATTAGCTTCTCGCGCACTGCGATGCGAACACCGTTTAATAGATGATCACTATGGGTTTCTACAACTATCTGGACGCCGGCCGCGGCGAAATGGACAAGGAGCTTACCTATCAGCGATTGGCCGCGCGGATGAAGATGAGCCTCTGGACTATCAATAATAATCAACTGTTCCGGCTTCGCGAGCAGCAAGGCTACCAGCAGGGGAAATGCATACGTTATTCCATAACCCGTATTTACCGGACGGCGCCAGTCGCTCTCAATATCATTTCGGAGCCCCAGTCGCACAAGTGAAGTACGCGGAATTTGTTCTGCAGCAGCCTGGCCACCGGGGGAAAGATCCGACAAGAAAGCGTCAAGTTGCCGACGAAGGGTAAGGCCCAGTTCATCTCGATGGCGTCGGTTTGGCGCAATCTCTTCGTCCGCACATTGAGCGTACCACCAAGGGGCGTACTGGCCCAGCGCACCTACGTCAGCGTGGCTAATGCCTCCGTCGTCCGACGCCGGGAAGGCATCGGCGGTGCCGATACGCACTGCACCGACGTAGATGACTTCTTGAATAGTGCTGAACAATTGTTGTGCGCTTGGCGTGCTGAGATTGGGTAAGATGCTTCCAGTCCAAGAGACAGGGGGTTCGCCGTTAACCCTTAAGGTACCTTTCTCTAGGGCTAAAATGCCGCCACCAGAACTTTGCGCCAGCCGAAAACTCCATTTAGACTGCGCCTCTGGCGTGCTTACCTCAATGCTTACCTGCTCTATTCCAGTTGCCGAAAGCACTTCTCCGGCCGTGCCGAGGCGCGCCAATGGACCATTGAGGCTAAGCAATTCTGACCGCGGCGCACCGCGCAATGCTTGCGTCAAAAGCAAAAGCGGCTGATAACTAGTTGATTTTCCGGATGCATTGAAGCCGGTCAAAAGAGTCAAGCGCGCCAAGTCAAGCCGCAGCGCCTCAAAACATTTCACATTTGCGAGGCCGATCGAAGTCAACATCCGCTGGCAAGCTCCTTGATCGCATTTTCGACAGCTGAAAATCGTTTATGAACTTGGCGCGTACTATTGGTCGAATAGGTGATGGCAAAATTAAAGACGCTGTCTGAAATCAAACCCACCATCGTCTGCTGAATCTTTCTGGCTTGTGCCGGCGTCATCGGATCCAATCTTGCAAATATCACGGAACAGACGTCGAAGAGGGCAATGTTGATGACATTGCGATTGGCCGACCGATCGTTGAGCGCGAGAGACTTTCGGAAGGCATGCCGCCCGAACAACTCGGCATTAATCTTCATCGATGCATCGAACCTAGCTTTTAGGGCGTCCAGATCCTTGCTCGGCATTGTGTTCATAGTTTCGAGCACCTTCGCCAGGTACCCATCCATGTCGCCGCCAGTGTATTTGTTCCAGCCTATTATGTCGAAAGCGCAGAAGCGGTTGATGGCTTCGCGATCCCGCATTCGCTTCGGATCTAGCCCGGATTATTCATGAGGCCTGAGATTTAAACGACGGCTGTGGCAACAAACGAGCGATTCACGTAGCAAATCGGTGTCCAAACGAATTGCATCGTATATCAGCCGAGCGCCACAGCCGTCATGACCGACGATACGCCTCTTCCCTTCGACCTGTCAGCCGTTCGTCGCAAGAAACTCACAGTGGATTTTGACGGCGGCAACCAATCCTCGGATGCCGGTCTGCTGTTGCTGCGGCACGCGGAGCGCAAGCTCGGGGTGTGCGGGCGGCTTGCCGATGCGATGCCGGATCGCCGCGATCCGAGCCGCATCCGGCACGAGATATTCGAAATGGTGATGGCGCGCGTCTCGGCGATCGCCTGCGGCTACAAGGATGCCATCGACCTTGACCGGTTGCGGCATGATCCGCTCATGAAGCTCGCGGTCGGCCGCTGTCCGGCAAGCGGCGCCCCGCTGGCTTCGCAATCGACGATCAGTCGTCTGGAGAATACGCCGAGCAGGACGGAGGCGGCGCGGCTCGCGGCAGCTCTCGTCGAGCAAGCCGGCACGACAGTGAAGCCGGGCAAGCAGGAGATCCTCGACATCGACGACACGTTCTGTGCGGCGCATGGCGGTCAGCAGCTCGCGTTCTGGAACGCGCATCACGACGAGCGTGGCTTCGCGTCGATGCACATCTATCACGTGGCGAGCGGCACGCCGGTGGTGACGATCCTGCGTCCGGCGCGCACCCCAAAGGGCACGGAGGTGAGGACCGTCGTCAAGCACGTGACGAAGCGCATGAGGAGACATTGGCCGAAGACCCGGATCGTGTGGCGCGGCGACAGCCACTATGGCCGCGTCGAGGCCATGGACTGGGCGGAGGACAACGACACCGACTACATCTTCGGCCTTGCTGGCAATGCTGCCCTGGACGCCCTCGTGGGAGAGGCCGCCGACAATCTGCGCTTCCATCATGCGACCAGCAGCAAGGCGAAGCTGCGCACCTTTGCGAGCTTTATGTACAAGGCCAGCAGCTGGAAACAGCCGCGCAAGGTGGTGGCTAGTGACCCTCCGGTTGCTTCTAGAAACAACTTGCTGTCCGCGGCACCCTTGAGCCAGCGTGTTGCTGCACCGTTGTATAGAGAGTTCCGCATCTGCTGGCGGCTCAATGGCACGCCGCTGTTCACTCGGTCGAAGATATCGAGGCGCGCCCGCTCCGGCGCCTTCGAATCGAGGATGTACATGGTAAGCTGCGTATCTTCTATACGCTCGCGCAGCGTGATCGGAAGGTCGGCGAACTTTTTTCCATTCAACTGATGGGTTTTATGTTCGTCGTCGTCCGAGCCAAAGCCTTTGAGCGTCAGTTCGCCGTTAAGAAACCTCACGAATGTAGTTAGCCGCTGGAGCCCGTCCACCACGACAATTCGCCCATCGGTCGCCTCGGCGACATAGAACACCGGTAGTGGGATCCGCATTACACAGCTTTCGATAAGCTTGGACTGCTTGTCTTCGGGCCAAACGAAATCGCGCTGGAAATCCGGGTCCATAATGTATCGACCGGCTTTAATTCGGCGAACGATGTCTCCTACGGTACGAGTCTCGGTGCGCACGAAGACCGAATCGAGAGGATATTCAGCCCACCCATCACTTTTCGGGGTATCAAGCCCCTCGATGGCCTCTGGCTGGCCAGTCATACCATCGCGTGAGTTTAGAATCACGGGAGGCGAATGTGGTGCGGTTTCCCCCTGAGTCCGCGCCTCCTCTGGCCCGGGCCCTTCGCTTGTTTGCTCGCCAGCGACCAGGCTGTCAATTAATTCACCGCGCCGACCAACAGCCGAAACACCGACCAGGCCGCAGACCTCCTTGACCTGACTTTCTGAAAGAAAATCGAGCAAAAATTTGGGAGTCGCTCGGTGCTTGCGCGAGACAGCGGCAGCCATATCAGCGCGGTCACGACGATCAACATCATCGATGTCGAGTTCGTTGCTGACACGCTTAAGAAGATCCCGATCCATAACATGTAAAACAGCTTGTTTCAGCCTCATGGGTGGTGGTCCTTTGACTCGCTCTGGCAAATCGCAACGCTAAAACGCTGGTCCCATACGAATCGAGAATAGGGCTATTCCGAACGATGCTACGCGGACTGCATCGTCCACATCTGGCGTTATGCACTGAGCACCACAGCGGAATTATAGAACTTGCCCGAGGCAATGTCTCGCACATTAGCAGAGACCGTGCCGTCGCGAGGTTGGTAGGAATTGACACGCGTCAAATCCCACTTTCAAGAAAACTCGCGTTCAATCGCTAAACGACCTCGTAGGAAGCCCGCTGGGGGCGGCACCGCTCAGCCCCCGCGGACATGTCGCAGGTCCTCGCGTACGGGGAATGACGACACCTCACTGGCTGGCCGGGATGAACGGATTCGAACGTCGACACGACGCCTCCACGTTTTGGCGGTCATGGTTGACTACGCTGTCTGGCACGCCGTCTAGGCGAGCTAGCTGGAACCGCGACCGGCGCAACTCAGTAAGAAATGTCGAAAAGTTACTAAGTTCGCCGATACCGCAGTTTGCATTTGAGATATTCAAATAAACAAATATAATAGTAAGCAACGTAATATTGACCGCGAACATTATATGTCGGGCAAACAAGCTAAAACCCTATCACCGCCGCAGATAAGCGGCTTGCTCGCGTTTGCATCCACGACCAGGCAGCCTGTGCGCGACCGCGTCCTGGTGTTGCTGTCTGTGAAAGCTGGCCTGCGCGCTGGTGAGATCGCTAACTTGACGTGGGACATGGTGGTCGGGCCGACGGGCGATATCGCCGCTGTCATTGAGCTGCGCGACTGGGCTGCCAAGAACGGCAGTGGCCGCCTCATCCCCGTCCATCCGGATCTTACCGTCGCTCTGGGGGTGTGGCGGGCGATGACGCCTGGTGGCGGCCCTGTCATCCGGTCTGAGCGCGGTGGCGCCATGCGCCCGGTCAGCATCGTGAACTGGTTTGCTGCCGCGTACCGCGCCGTCGGCCTCGACGGGTGTTCGTCACACTCGGGTCGGCGCACATTCATTACGCGCGCTGCGCGCCTGGTGCACCAAGCCGGCGGGTCACTGCGCGACGTGCAGGTGTTGGCCGGCCACCGATCCATCCAGACCACCCAGCGGTACATTGACGGCGACAGCGACGCCCAACGGCGCCTGGTCGCCCTGGTGTGATGGCCATGGCCACGGCCACCCTCCTCGAACGGCGGTCGCAGTCCCCGCTCGACTATGCTGTTGGCATCGTTCGCCACGTCTGCCACGTCGCCGGCCCGTTAGCGTTCGTCGACGATCTGCGCACCCGCCGTGACATCGTAAGGGCCATTGCCCGGCACGACACACCCGCCTTGTTCAGCTGGCTGATGGGCGAACTGAGTTTCCAAGGGATCGCTGACCGCGTCGCCGAAGGGTACATTGCCCGCCATGGCAATGTTACGTGGGACGATGTTGCCACGGGCCTGCAGCGCCCAACGTTGTGCGCCAAGCTCGCAGCGTACTCAACGTTCACCCAGTGTAACTACACGAAGACGTCCGGCACATGCGGTAATCCGACGAGCCTGCCTGCGTGTCCGCTGCCAACCCATCGCTTGCGCAACGGCCGCCTGAACCAGACCGCGTACAGCCTGCACTTGTTTCTGCGCGACGTTGCGCGTGGCGACCTCGTCGCCTGGA
This sequence comes from uncultured Alphaproteobacteria bacterium, assembly GCA_963787675.1. Taxonomy (GTDB): domain Bacteria; phylum Pseudomonadota; class Alphaproteobacteria; order Rhizobiales; family Xanthobacteraceae; genus JAJPKK01. The sequence goes on from CAWBDV010000007.1 coordinate 1,674,200, forward strand.
TTGACCAGCGCCTCGCAGCAGCAGCGATACAGGCGGATGGCGACGCTGGGACCATGCGTGCGGCGCTGGTCGACCCGATGCGGTCCATCTACGGTGTGTCCGACAAGGTCTTGGCGATGGCGCTGTCGTCGCTGCTGCTGACCGGCAAACGCCGCAAGCACTGGTTTGACGTGGGCGCGAGTTTCGTCGTCGTCGACACCCTGGTCCACAATTTCCTGCATCGCACCGGCATCCTGGGTCGATTGAATGCCGATCATACCTATGGCCCTGGGTGCTATCGCCCCGGCGGCTGCGCCGATGTGCTGTATACGCTTGCCGACTACATTGATGTGTCGGCATTGAAGTCGGCGTATCCGCGCGTCTTCCCGCGGTTCGTGCAAGGGGCCGTGTGGCGGTACTGCGCCGGTGTTGGGTTCAACGTGTGCAACGGCAACCGTATCGACGACCGCGACCGGTGTGACAACATGTTCTGTCGCCTGCATCGGGTATGTGACCGGGTCGTCTTGCATGTGGCAAAAGCCCCGCAAACCTAATGCGTAGTTCTCGCTAAAATAGTTTCTCGGTGGCCACAAAAAATAAACTCAGGTGTTTTTGAGTCGGCAGATTACGGCAATGTCATTACTATGCCTAATTATACATTGTTTGACATAATCTATATTTTGTGATACTATAAAGTTGCAGCTCGTCTGAGCTGCTCGCAAGCCTAACGCTGCAAGCGGCGCGGCTGATGCGAACACGTACCACCACAAGGGGCCTTTGCGGGGCCCCTTTTTAATTCAGGAGAACGACTATGACAAGCAAGTCGACCAATGGCGCCAACGGCAAGAAGCCGACGGTGATTGTGTTTGGCCGAGACGCCGACGACAAGCCGCGCGCTGGCGTGTTCATTGGCAAGACAGCCGACGCGGCCCGCCAAGCTGCCGGCACGTTGCCGTTGCGGGTCCTTGACGCAATGACGCCCGACAGCCAAACCCTCGCCGCCAAAACGCCGCCTGGCCGCATGCAGGATGATGGCAAACCATTTCTGCCGTACGTCCCGCGTGACCTGTACGACCAGATCGTCACGATCGCCAGCGCCCAGCCGCAGTCGCAGGCAGCAGCTGGCACCGATCCACTGCCGGCCGGCAATGCCTCGCCTGCAGCGAAAACGGCGCCTGGACTGCCGCGGACCTGGGATGAGATTGCCACCGGCCAGGTCGTCATTGCCCAAGACGACTCTGCCGACGAAGGCTGGTGGGAGGCCGTCGTCGTCGATCGCAAGAACGACGTCTTGACGCTGCGCTGGCGTGACTACCCGAAGTACAAGGCGTTCACGCGTCACGTGGCGGCCATCGCCCTGCTAAATCCGACGACCAAGTAACACTAAATCGGCAAGCTCGGGCCACGCCAGCAGGCAGCCCGAGCTTGTTTGGCACGCGCCCAGCAGGCCCAGGCCGTGCCTCGCCGGCGTGACCTATTGACTGCCGGCCTCCCACCCAAATCCCAACCAGACGAACGACGCGCTGCATGCCTGCACGCGCACCAGAGGAACATTGTCATGACCACCAACACAAAGACTGACCGCATCCGCGCTTTGAATGATGCTTTGCGCCACAACCTGGCCGCTGGCATGGCCGTTATCACCCCAGGGATTGCCGCCCTAGGTGCAGACGCCGTTGATCGCATCGTTAAGACGATCGGCGTGTACGACGACTTTTGCCATGCCAACGACCCGCATGCTGAACATGACTTTGGGGCGTTCGACGCCGACGGTCACACGGTCTTTTTCAAGATCGACTACTTTGATACTGACCTGACATATCACTCGCCGGATCCGTCAGACCCAGCCGTCACGCGGCGTGTCATCACCATCATGCTGGCTGACGAGTACTAAGTGCGGCACTGCGCCGGGGGCGAAATGAACTGTACCGCAGCATCTACACCTCTGGGGTAGAGCCTCAGGCAGCCACGCGGATCTGAAAGCGTACGGGGGGTGGGCAGCGGCCTTCGTTTCCATTGCGCAAAGTAGCGGGAGATTCCCTTCGAGGGACCATTTTTCGATGTGAACAATCCGCGAACGTAGGCTACGATCGGCCTGATTCGAAAAGCGAACTGGCGCCCCGCGGATTCGAGCCATGACCGAGCCGACCATCACGTGTCCGAATTGCCAAACCGATATCCGTCTGACGAAGTCGCTGGCAGCACCGCTCATCCAGGCGACGCGCAAACAGTTTGAGCGCGTCATCGCCCAGAAGGACCGCGACATCGCGAGCCGCGAGCAGGCAATCCGCGATCAGCAGACCGCGCTGGACAAGGACAAGGCGGCGATCGACCAGCACATCGCCGAGCAGGTCGCGGCCGAGCGAACGCGCATCGCCGAAGAAGAGATGGCGAAGGCGAGGCGGCTGAGGTGTAGCGGATATCGGCACCGGGTCGCGGCGAAGAAGCTCCACCCGCTCGATGCGCACACGCGCCAAAGCACCGGCTCTCGATCGCTCCTAACGCGCCACGGCGACAGGTGCTCCCAGCAAGCCGCCGTTGCGGCCTGCGGCAGTGGCAAGTCCTGTGGGCCAATTACAGACATGGTGCCGCCGAGCACCAAATCCGCGTCATTTCTGTGGGTTTTCCCAAACCGGAGACCCCCGAATTCGAACCGGGCCAACACCTAGCGCCTAATCCCCGGAATCCTTGACTGCCACGATCTATGGGGCTCTGCCGATTGCAATTTCAATATGATTGCACTTGGGGCATTCGAAAGAGTGCAATTCATAGCCAGGGCGCTCAGCCTCTATGCCGAACAGTCGCATCGTTTGTGAAAACGCTCCGAACGGTGACCCCTTGCATAGAGTCGCCAAGCCGATGATTTTTCGATGCAAAACGTGATTCGGACGGGGTCACAACCGGCGCCGATCGAGACCCCCGGCTGGGATGAAAAAATGCTATAAATTCCGTTAATTAATCTTCGTTGACTCCGGGGTCACTGTTCGGCGCGTTTTCACAATGAGGTCAATAAAAAGGCCCGTTCAAAACGCGAATAGCTCATTGCCGCGTCGTGCGGCTGATTCCGGCGCGATGGCAATGCGTAGCTTTCAGCGAAAACAAATCATCAATCAGGCGGGCGTGAGCATCTCACAGGTCGCCAATGTGCCGAACTAGATCCTGAACCGCCCGCGGGCCGGATCGTTGCCTCACATGGGCGCGCGACGCTGCCGGTCGTTCCGCAATGGTCGGGCCGGTGGGCGTCGGTTCGGCGACGCTAACCTTTTGGCATTTGGTTACTCCGGCTGTTACCCCAACAAAAGCAAGGCGCCACCGCATTGCCGATAGCGGGAAAAAACGGCAGATTTAGAAGTTCTGAGCATGTAATTGATCATCACGGGCTACGCCAAACTCATGCGATGAGCGCACTTCTTAACTGCGCGAACGGTGGACGCGTGACGGATTCATCCGATGCCACTGACGGGTGTCAATTTCCGTTCCATTGAATTTCGATCGCACTTGACTTGTCCGCCTTACCGCTCTCCGGAGTATAGGGAGTTGCTATGGCGCGCCATTTGTGCTCACCGCGGCCAGACTGTAGCACCCCACCCTTGAGAAGGAGCGACAAGGTTGTGATTTTGACCCCGGCCGGGGCGCGCCCAGCACTCCCAAATGGGACGTCCGGCGGCGCAAGGCAGATCGTGATTTTGTAGGAGGCGGATGTTGTATCGGCCCCGCTTGCGGGATCGACAAACGCCGGCAGATCAAACGTGGTGTCTGCCGTGCCAACGCTTAGCACCCAATAGGCTGCATGCTTGGCGGTTCCGGTGCACTCGTCGGCCGCCTGCGCGATCGAGATCGACCTTCCCTCAACAACATAGAAGTCATCCGGCTTGCGTGAGGCAATCGTGCCTGTCAAGGCCAGCGGCAGGCCTCCATAATCGGCCGGCGTGGCAACTCCCTCGATCATGCCAATGGCAGCGCCCGGCGAATCCAGATGGGCCGAGATGCTCCTGGGCACAAAGATTTCGAGCATCGCGATCGGCGCATCGAGAATTCCTTCGCTCACCGTTATTGTGGTACTGGCAGACGTGGTCGACGCAATTAGTTTAGGTTGATAGGACGCCAGCGCAGCGCTGCCTGCGCACGACACTATCATGGCAGCCGCGCCAACCAACGCGAACGTGTGTAGGTGCTGCATTTCCCTCGCCTTTCAGTGGTGACCGGTCTAATCGCTAACCTCATGAAATACTTCGAACGCGCTGACGTGCAATCGTTGCATCAGCGCTCCATTGGAGCCCACGGGCCGATGAGAAACCGCTCTAGCATGAGCATCCCGACGTTGAGCGCATCCGACTATGCCGAGTGCGATGATGCTCGCGTAGATGTCGGTTGACCCGCAGCGTTTCCTGCGCCTGAAGCACGAAGTATCCAGCCCCGCCAGTGCCCGCGATCATCTCGGCGATGACCGAAACGACGAGCGCGACGCCTACGCTGATGCGAAATACGGTGAAGATCGCCGGAAAGGCGGCCGGCAGGGAAATCTCGATCAAAGCGCAGCCACCAGGTGAGCTGCGGACGATATTGTCATAAAGATCGCTCGCGATCGCCGTTACGGGCAGAAGCTGAGCAGATTGCGCCGAGGTGGAGGCAGACCAATGCCAGAACATGAGAAGGCAGCCCACTCCCACAAAACCGACTAAGCGCCAGGCCACTCCCTTCCTGAACACTTGGTTCATAGGCCCGCTGTTGGATGACGGCGACGTGGTCAGCAGTGTGGACTCGAATGTGGTAAGTTCGCTCATGACGAATGGGCCCACTTGCTACGTCTCGGCGAGAACATGCGACAGCACCATTCACCGGCAGCTCAGAAATTCCGGCGGCTTGGCGAGTATCGCGCGAGCAAGAGCAACGCGCTGCTGCATTCCTCCCCACGGATAAAACCTCGGCCGGGCCCGTGGCGGAAATAGAAGACTTTTATCGACGCCCGCGAACTCAACCGACGTGCCGCCGATCCGGCCAGTGCAGACCCGAACACGCTCGACGCGGCCGGGCCGGTCGATTGCCCGTCCGAGGTCCTTGGCTTCGCTTTGTTGCGTCTTCATCCTTCCAACGCATGCCGGCCGCTACGCGCGGGCGAACCCCTCGAACTTGCTCACCCCGATCGCGTCGAGCTCGTCCAAGAACTGAACGATGTTCTGATCGGGAGGCGACAGCCGCGGCGACCGCGGCCAGCCTCCGGGCAGCCCATAAGCACGCAGCGCAGCCTTGATGCCGACGATGTTTCCAAATTTGCCATTTGCCACAGCGAGCTTGAACATCGTGCCGGCGATATCGACGAAACGGGCGAGATCACCGGACGAGAAGGCATCAGCGAAAGCGGCCGCTAGGCGCGGTGCGAGATTGCCGTGCGTTGTCAGGAAGCCGCTGGCGCCAAGACAGAAGGCATTGAAGGCAAGCTCCGGACCGCCGGCGCAGAACGGCAGCGAACGCCGACCCGCGACCTCGATTGCCCCGGCGAGATACTTGGCATCGTGGGTGGCGCAGTTCATGCCGACGACGTTGTCGTGGTCGTTCACCAGCCACTCGAGCACCGCCGGCGGAATGGTGTAACCGAGCAAATAGTGGGTCATCACGATGATCGGTGCACCTGTTTCGAGCACCTCGGAATAATACGCGCGCAGTTCGCGATCGCTTGGCTTGTAACCGTGACCGACGTCGGGGCCTGGCACCTGCACGCCCTTATAGCCGAGGGTGTGTGCAAAGGACGCGAACTCCGGCGATGTCCTTCGCGCTACGCGGCTCAAACCCATTCACGAAGAGAGGAACGTTGTCGGAGATTGTCTCCTTGGCTATCCTCAGCACGCGCTCCATTTCGCCGTCACGGAAGGCGTGTGCTTCACCGCTGCCGCTGCCGCCGACATAAAGACCAACGCCCGTCGCCGCCATGCGCTGCAAGTGCTTGCGAAATCCCGCTTCATCGAGCTCGCCGGATTTGTCGAATGGCGTCAGACTCATCACGTATGCGTTCGTGCGCCTCCTAATCATGACGATCTTCCTTTTCACTCATAACGCCGGTCCGCCTATTTCTCGCTCGCAATCGGCGAGAGATACGGAGCGATGCTGAAGTTCTTCTTGATGTAACCGGCCTCAACGATCTGATCCATCACCGGCTGAACGGATTCGAGCGTGATCGGACCGTCGGTGTAAGGCCACCAGTGCATTGTCGCGCCGTTTGGAATCTTGCCGAGATCGACTCCGGAGAACTTAGCGAACAGCGCGGCCTTGTCCTGGCTGCTCATCGCGTTCGCGGCAGTGGCAGCTTTCCAGTAGGCCTTCATGAAGGTGCGTGCCACGTCCTGATGCGCTTCGATCCACTCGGTTTGGCCGAAGAAGCCCGAGAACACCGCGCCCTTCGGGAAGACGTCGAGCGGCGACGCGATCCGAATACCGCCTGCGGCCTCGACCGTCTGCGTCAGCGGGTCAAGGTCGAGAACCGCGTCCACGTGGCCAGCGGTAAGTGCTTGGCCCATCGCGGAAAACACCATCGGCACGATCTGGAGCTTGCTAGGGTCCACCCCGTTCTGCTTGAGCCACAGCCGCACCACCAGCTGAGTCGCGATCGAGGGATTGACCGCGATTCTCTTGCCGACGAGGTCGGCAGGCTTGCGGATGTTGGACGAACGCAAGACCAGGATATCTTCGGACGAGCTACCATCCTTGGAATAGAAGTAGCCATTGGCGCCCCCAATGATCTTCAGGTTAAATCCGCCATTCGCGACGGCTGCCCCGAAGCTGTAGAAGTCGCCATAGCCCAAGTTGACCGAGCCGCCCGCGATCGCGGCGATCGTCGCGGGCGCGCCTGTGAGCGCGACGGGCTTTACGTCGAGTCCGGCATCCCGGAAATGGCCCTCTTCAATAGCGAGGAATATCGCGAGAGCACTCGATATCTTAGGCACGCCGAGCGTGAGGGACGTCAGGTTCTGCGCAGCTGCCGGCTGCGCGATAACTACGCCGACGACGGAAAGCGCGAGCGCGATCACAGCCGCTGCCGCGATCCGTCGCCCGCCTGCCCGGATCCGCGCCCCAACCTTATCCCGCGGATTCACACTCCCTGCGGTCATATTCGCTTTTCCTTAGTTAATTGCGCTATCCGCCTGCCTGGCGCTTCGGCCAGTCGCAAATGACGAATCCAAAACGATGTTACAATTGTCCGGCACGATTGAGTATGCCGCCATCTTTCGCGACGTGCTTTGCAAGAAACCCGATGAGATGAGCCCAAGCTGATCGTGCTGCTGATGCCCTGAACGAGTGCCGCGTGTCGTTGAAAAACGCATGAGGAACCCCATCGAAAACTCGCCAATGAAAGGATTGGCCGGTCTGCTGTGCGGCTTCTATCAAGAATGGGATCGTATTGTTAACCGCGTCATCCAAGCCGCCATACAATCCCAGCGCCGGACATCGGAGCTCGCGGCACTTGGCGGATGCCTGCCCGTAGAAGATAGCGGAACCTGCAAGGTCGCGCTGCTCGCACGCAAGCTCGGCCGCCACGTTTCCCCCCATGCAAAACCCGAGCAGGCCGATCGAGCCGTTGCTGTTCGGATGACCGCGCAAGAAGCGAATCGCCAAGCGCACCGTGGCGGCGTAACGAGCCCAGTCGCGCGGCGGGAAAAGCGCATCCATGGTTTCGATGACCTGCTCGCGCAGCGCGGCAGAAACCTGACCTAGGAACTCGTCCCTGATCGTCTTGTCGACAGCAATCTGGGACGGCCGCCTTGTCCCAAGCAGGTCTTTGACGAGGCGCACCCGATCCGTGGAAAGTGCCAGCGGTCGCTGGCCATCGAGGGCGTAAAGATCCGGAGCGACCACCGCATAGCCGGAGGCCGCGAGCCTGTCCGCAACATCAACGATGTGACCGTCGACGCCCCAGACTTCCTGAATCAAAACGATGCCGGGAAGGTCTCCGCGCGCTTCCGGCATAGCGAGGTAGCCGGTGATCGCCTCCGAGGGTTCGCGCGCGCCGATCCAACCTTTCGTCAGCTGCAACGAAGCCCCCGCTACAGTGCCGGAAGGACAAGTTCGAGGTTTTCGACCGGTGTGATGACCGGCTTGGGAGACTGAAACTTGGAGATGACCGGCAGCACCTCGGCCGCAAACAGCTGTGCGGATTTCAGCGCAAGCTGCCACGGTAGGCGGCCGGGAGAGAAGCCGCCAAAGAGGTACGTCACTCCCGCATCAGCATACTCTTTCAGCAAGGGGATCAGCTTATCGGGACTACCGACGAGTACCCGACGATGCCAAGCCTCGCCCTCCTGCTCACCTTGATAGGGAGGTGGCACGCCCGGATCCCCGGCCACCGGCCGGGCGCCCTGGCGCGTGGCGCGCGATACGCGGTCCTGCCAGCGGATTTCGGCGATGGCCTGCTCGATTTCATCTTCCGAGTTGCTACAGAAAATAAACCGGCTGACCGTAGGACGTTGCTGCGAAAAATCCCGGCCGTAGTACTTACACCACGACGCAAGAAAATTGATCTTTTCCCGCACTTCTTCGGGCTCGCCGCGAGTCGGAAGCATACAGCGGATCCCCTCACGCGCTGTGTACTGCATCGACTTTGTGGTCACCGCAGCCATCCAGAATGGCGGATGCGGCTTTTGGATCGGCTTCGGAAAAACCGTGATCGGCTCCAGAACCTTGAAATACTTACCATCAAACGTGAAATCGACTTGCGTGAAGGCACGCCTGATCAGCTGGACTTGTTCCTCGACGCGCTCGCGGTCAGCCGCCTTGGAGGTCTTTCCGTATCCGGCGTATTCGTATTCCTGGTAGCCGCGCCCAAGGCCGAAATCGACACGGCCGTTGGTGAGCACATCAAGCGTCGCGATCTCTTCCACCAGCCGAATTGGATCGCTCCAGATCGGTAGGACCGCGACCGCAATCCCAAGCCGGATGTCCGGCGCCACGCCTGCTAGTCGCGCCAACAGCAACGTCGGCGCGGAGCTATACCCGTATGAGGAGAAATGGTGTTCACCGAGCCACAGCGCAGTAAACCCGCAGCCGTTCGCCCACTCAGCTTCGCGCAACAATCCGTCGTAACGTTCTTTCGCTCCTGCAGTGCTCGTATCCCCCGAACCCAGAATGTAGTGCATGGCAACTTGCATGTGGTGGGGTCCTTGCGCGTTGTTCTCTAACTGACCTTTTTCTAATAAGCTTTCAGTCTCGTCCCTGCCTGTCAAGGCACAGGCGCGACTGCAAAGCTGCAACACGCCGTGGCGACGATCTTCGCGGCGCAAAGCTCCCGCTCCGCGAATCGCGTGCCCGGACTCAAACCATTCGCGGATTCCCTGAAAACTACAAATGATCTCGCGTGCAACCGCGACTTTCACACGCGCTCCACCATCCGCGCGTAACCGCTCGAGCGCTGATGCGGCGTTCCACCAAGCCGAGCAAACGCGTAGCTAGGGTCTATCTAAGTGCGTCGGCGCCGGCCTGCGCCACCTGAGCGTCTTGATGAGGCGCCGCACCCGGATGCCGCCCATGATCTTGCCGTCTGCGGCATTGGCTCCGAACGTGAGAACCCACAGCCATATGCCGCCGCCGCCCACTGCGTCTTCGAATACCTTGATCGCGCCTGCCTTGTCTTCCGCGATGTGTGTCGAGGCAAGCTGGGCATTATTGAGACGAAGCAGCATCCCCATGTGGCCGCCGGAATCCACGATCGCAATCGCGACGCCCCAGCCGTCGCGCTTCGCTTCTTCTTCGGCCGCAGCCATTGCTCGCCTCGCGAGCTCGGTTGTGATGGGGGACCGTATGGCGTGCTCGGGGAGCATAAGCGGCGTTGTGCAGCGCAGCCAAATACTCTTTCACCGTGCGGAGCTTGAGGCCAAACTTAAGTCAGCTCTCCCGCCTCGGTGGTGGAACCTCCCTCCACTGGTGCTACGCGCCTTCGGGGCGCACTGCTGTCAAAAAACGGCGACCCAGCAAGGTACGACCTGTACGTGTATGGGCACTGCAACATCTCATCTCATATCACGCGGCGTAATTGGTTAGACTAACCATCCGCCGCCGCGAGCACATCCAGCTTGCGCGATACGCCGAAGGGCAGCAGAATAACGAAACTGGAGAGAGTTCATGAAAACGGATATTTCTTGTTACCTGGAGGGCCGCACCAGGAAGCGAATTCCTGACAAGATGGACGCATGGCTTGACCCCAACCGATCTGCCGTTGTGTGTATCGACATGCACCGGGGCCATCTTGGCACGGAGCCAGATGTTACATGCCCTGCTCCACGAGCGCGCGCTGTGATCGATGCCCATAACCAATTCCACAAAGCGTGCCGCGAGGCGGGAATCCCGGTGATCATGTGTCAACATTGGCAAAGATATGGCGGTATTGACGACATAACCTCGCGTAAACGGACTGCGAAGGCCAACTGGCGGTGGCTGTATGAGCTATACCTGCCTCCCAATCCGGCCATGGATCAGCACAGCTGGGAGGGGACCAAATGGCTTGATCTGATGGTCGAAGTGGACGACCGGGATTATTTCGTACGAACTAAAAAGCGTCTCAGCGCATTTTATCCGACTGACCTCGAATTTTTGCTTAGAAATTTGGACGTTGACAACGTAGTGCTTACGGGCACCTACACGGATGCCTGCGTTCTCAGCACAGCGTTCGACGCCGCAAATCGCGATTTCCGAGTGATTGTTCCCCGCGATATTGTCGCCGGGTATTCAGCGGAAGCTGAGGAGGCCGCCCTGATGATCATCTCCCTTCACTTGGGGCTAGTTGTCGATTCGGCAGAGTTAGTGGACGAATGGTTTGCTCGCCGAGGCTTGGTATCCATAAAACCGAGAGCCACGGACTCGCCGACCACGGTGGGACAACAATTATGAGTTGTCCGACGAGCGCTTGCTATCCTCTTAGCTATATAATCTTCCTCGGCCAAGACGTTGATCCGCACGCCAACTCGGGCCTGTCGCTGCAATCAGCGGGTGCTCTGAGGTCTGAAGGTCAAAACTGCTTTGAGAGCGGCCCGGCTTCAAATGTCCGAACCTGGAGCAGGTCTCGTTCCGAAGCATGGATACTCCAACGCGCCCGCTACGTAGGATCGAGTTGATGGCAGTGGCTAAAGATGCGTGATCCTGCCGCATCCGGCTCAGTCAAATCGCCGGCTGCGGGGGCGACCGAAGTTCGCGGCTCTGAGGCAGGGCCTGATTTTCAATGGTCGCGAATCCGGAAATGGCAGATTAGGCCGGAGGGCGTCATCGCAGTGATTGCAATCGCCACCGCGTGGCAATTGCTTTCGCTAATGTTCCCCCATTTCCTGGTCCCAGGCCTGCAATATCTCATTCCTACCTTGGTCCACCTGCTTACGTTAACTGACACCTACGTTCATTTCGTAAGCACGGTCTGGCGCGTACTCGTCGGGTGTGGCGTCGCCAGTCTGCTAGGCGCTGCACTGGGACTTTTTATGGGAGTCAATCGGCCGGTGGAAAGGCTTTTGATGCCTATTCTAAGATTTTTTATGGGAGTGCCAGTTCTTTCCTGGGTTCTATTAGTAGTGATTTGGTTCAGAGAACCAGAATTGAGGATCTTTGCGATCCTATTGGTGGTGTGCCTCCCTGTGGTGGCAATGAATGTTTTGGAAGGAGTAAAAAATCTTCCCAAGGATCTTTATGAAATGCTTCTCGTCTTTCGGCCATCCTCATGGCAAGCGATGAGGATGGTTATCATTCCGTGGACTATGCCCTTTTTTGTAGTGGGTTTAAAGGTTACCCTCAGTCTAGCAATCCGCCTTGTCGTGTTTGCTGAACTGCTAGGCGCCACTGTCGGCGTTGGTGCTGCAATGTTCACTGCGTTTAATTCATTTGATGTTGCCACATTGGTCGTATGGAGCGCGCTTTTGGTTCTAGCGATGGTGCTGTTTGACGTTCTGATCGGAATTGCCGAACGAACTATTTTTAAATGGCGGCCATCAGTGGCACAGCGGCGTGCTAAGGAGTTATGAGCAGGTGGCTTATATCGATATTAACTCGGTCAGTAAGTTATACCAGCAGGTGTCTGGGCGCGCCAGTTTAGCTGTTCAGTCGATCACATGTTCGATTGAGCGGGGAGAAAAGATCTGCATTGTTGGTCGGACGGGTTGCGGCAAGTCGACCCTCATGAGCCTGCTCATGGGCCTTGAATTGCCCACATCAGGCACTATCACCATTAACGGCCGATCGCCAAATACTTACTTTCAGGAAAACCGAGGACGCATGGCAGCTGTCTTCCAGACAGATAGACTGCTTCCTTGGCGAACAGTGATCGAAAATACTGGAATTGGATTGGAGGTGCTGAGAGTACCAAAGCCCGAACGTCTTCGCCGGTCACGAGAGTGGCTCCGTCGTGTACAACTTGCGGATTTTGAAAAATCGTATCCGCACGAGTTGTCCGGGGGTATGAGGCAGCGCGTGGCTCTAGCTAGGGCCTTTGTCGTGTCCCCTGAACTGCTGATGCTAGACGAAGCGTTTGGGCATCTGGATGAAGTGACAGCGGCAGACCTGCGCGGCGTCTTTGGCGGACTACTTGCCAGCGACAGTAGCGGAGAGAACAAGACGGTGATCCTCGTTACGCATAGCATAGAGGAGGCAATCGAGGTCAGCGACAGGATCTTGATTATCGGTCGGCCAGCGACGATTTTACGCGATATCAGGCTGGGCGATCCGTCGGAAAGGAAGAAACAAGCCATAGCTCTGCGGGCTGAGATAGCAGATACAATTGCGGGCAAAGGCACTGATCCAACTACCGAGCACCGGGATCAATCTAAAGATCAGCCAAGTTTATCAGAAAACATTGTTGTTGCGACAAAACAGTTGGGAGAGGCGGATGGCAAATAAAATCTCACGTCGCTCAATTCTTCACGCTGGTATGGCCGGCCCACTTCTGTCTCCAAGCTTCGCAGGAATCTCGCGAGCGCTGGGGCAAGAGCGTGGGGCGGAGACGAATTCTACTGTCGGGCTGACGCCCATTAGTACGAGCACCTCCGCCTTCATTCCCGCTACGGAAATTGCTGGCATCCTGATAGCGATTAAGCGCAAGGGTTTTGATGCCAAGGCCGGCATCAGCCTTGATAATCAATGGACTAACGCAGTTCAAGAACTTATCACAAGCACGTCTGCAGGCCACACCGACTTCGCACCGAACTTGTTTGTGGAACAATGGGCTGCGCAGCGTGCCAAGGGAGCAGCGGTCAAAATCGTAGCGACAATCGGTCGAGCGGAAGCAATTTTGATTGGGAAGTTAGATCGGCCAAATTTGTCGACGATTACCGGGTTAAAGGGCACAAAGATTGCGCTTAGCACGGCGTCATTTGCATACGGTTGGCTGCGGTATCTCGCCAAAGAAGCCGGCTACGATTTCGACAAAGAAGTAAGGCTTGTCAACATACCTTGGCAGCAAGCTAGTGTGGAAGTGGCGGTGGGGAATGTCGATGCGGGGTTGGTGTTTGAACCAGACGCTAGTCTTTTTTTGCAGCAGAATCCGGGTTACGCAGGTGTTTTGAACATCTCCAATGAGATGGAAAAGGTGTTCAAAGTGGATTTTCTTCCGACGATGGTACTCGGAGCCAATGAAGCTTGGTTGGATAAGTATCCCGACGGGGCGAAAAGGTTGCTTGAGATGTGGCGGCTGGCGGAAAGTTTTGTCAACAATCAGCCCGATGAATTTGCGTCGCTGATGGCGGAGCCAATCAAAGCAACAAATCGGAATGCAGGTGGGATGGGCGTCAACAAAGAGCATATTCTTAATGCTCTTCGCGCAAAAGCGATTCCGGGGCAGAAGGGCTTTAAATTCATGGTTGGCCCTGTTGACAGGTATCTTAACGCGTACGGCACGGTACTTCGGATTGGACAAGAGGCTAAGGTCCTGACCGATATTCCGGATAGTAAACTATATGTCACCGGCCTGCGTTAACGCGGAGACAAGCAACTGTGGGGAGGAATAATGGGCAAGGGCAGGCAATTGAAGGATATTCTGGCCTCGAACCGGGGAGTTCTGATTCCTGGTGCATATGACGCGCTATCTGCACGTCTAATCGAACGAGCGGGGTTTGATGCCGTATTCGGAACTGGGTTTGGGATAACGGGCAGCTATTTGGCTAAGCCAGATGCTGGGCTGTTGAGCATGCACGAAATGCTGGCTATGACCCGGTGCATGGTGAACGCCACCAAGGTGCCGGTCATTGCCGATATCGATACGGGGTATGGCAACGCGATCAACGCAATCCGCGCGGTAAATGAATTTGAGGCGGTGGGGGCAGGCGGCGTTCTTATTGATGATGAGACGATGCCGGAAAAATGTCCGTGGCTCGGATTAGAAACTCAGTTGATATCAATCGGCGAAATGACCGCGAAGCTACGAGCGATGGCGGAGCACCGACATGATCGAGATTTCCTAATTATGGTACGGGTCAGTGTGTTAATGACGAAGTATGACAAGCAAGGTGAGTTCGTTAAGGAAAGTCTGAAGCGGGGCGTAGCCTATGCCGAGGCGGGAGCCGATATTATCATGTTTCAAGGTCGCAGTAGGGATGAGCTCGCCGAACTTGGTTCAGCCTGGCGAAAGTTAGGGGCGCCTTGCCCGCTTGCCAGCGTCATGAATTTGGAAAAAACGAACCTTACGATCACAGAACTCGAATCGATCGGCTTCCTAATCGGAATGCCGGTCACAAATCCGTTATTCGCAGCCGCGAAGGCTGTTAAGGACCTACTCGGGCGTATCAGAGGTCAGGGTTCGTTGCATGGTACCGAGGACGTTGCCATGCCTATCTCGGAATTCTTGGAAATCGTGGATCTAGAAAGTCTCAAGGCAGACAGCATAAAATACGGGTTTGCTCCCTCAAGTTCAGTCTAAGGTGCCGATATGCGCGCAATGACGATCGCGGAGAAAATTCTGGCTCGGGCTTCTGGACAGAGCGAGGTCCGCCCAGGTGAATTTATTGTGTACAGGCCGGACCTGATCGCGACAAACGACATTCATGGTGGCGGGCGCTGGGGACCGACTTTCAAGGAGGTCGGTGCGAAATCTATCCCTAACCCGTCACGGGTGGTTGTGTGTCTGGATCACATGGTGCCTGCGAATACACGGCATGCGGCAGAGGTGCACCGCCTCAATCGTGAGTGGGCGAAACAATACGGTATCGAGACGTTTTACGATGTCGGTCACAGCGGCATAATGCATCAGGTTCTCCCGGAGCGTGGGCACATGCGCCCGGGTATGCTCGTGGTCGTAGATGATGGGAACGGGGCTACCGGTGGTGCATTTGGAGCATTGGTGATCGCAGGCGCCGCCAACGCGTTGCCAGCGTACGTTTTCGGTGAGGATTGGCTTCGGGTGCCTGAATCCGTGGCAGTCATAGTCGACGGAGAGCTACCCCCCGGCGTCATGATCCGTGACCTTATGATCAAGATATCGTCGGAATTGACAGAACACGTCTTAACCTCGGTTGTTCACTTTCTTGGGTCTACTGTTGATCGCCTTTCGATTGATGATCGTATGACCATGTGCAATGTCACCGCACAAATGCTCACTGAGAGCGCCATTATGGAACCTACAGAGGATGTGTTTGCCTATGTTAGAGAACGTAGTTCGATACCGTTCAATCCAGTTCGTAGCGATTCGGCAGCGGAATACGCGGCGAGGTTTGAATACGACCTCGCTGGATTAGAGCCGTACGTAGCGGCGCCGTCGACTCCGGGCAACGCTGTAAAGCTAAAGGAAGTGGAAGGCTTGTGTATCGATCAGGCATATTTTGGCTCGTGCGCGAGCGGCCGATTGAGCGATCTTCGAATCATGAGTCGGATAATCGAGGGCCGTCGAGTAGCTGACAATTGTCGTATGGTGATTGCCCCGGCATCAGCTGAAATCAGCAGGAAGGCCACGGAGGAGGGCTTGATGGGAATCTTTCTCGATGCCGGTGCCACGATAGTTCCGGCTGGCTGCGGAGCCTGCTGGGGAGCCGGAGCCGGGCTAGTTGCAAACGGCGAAGTGTGTATCACGTCCTCAACGGAGAATTTTAAGGGTCGAATGGGCGGACATGACGCCCAGATTTACCTCGCGAGCCCGGCCTCCGTGGCTGCTTCGGCAATCACAGGACAAATCACCGATCCGCGACGTTTCCTAAGGAGCTAGTCAATTGAGCAAAACTTTAAAGGGAAGCGCTAGGAAAGTGGGCGACAACATTACAGTGGAGGATATCTGTGCCACTAAATACTTATTTATTGAGGATCCGCTAGAATGTGCAAGTCACCTTTTCGAAATGAGTGATCCTGGTTTCAGAAGCAGAATCCAACCAGGTGAGATCCTAGTTGCCGGTCGCATGTTTCCCTATGGGGCACCTCATCTAAACGCGATACTCGCAATCAAAGGAGCGGGTTTCCGTGCCGTCATTGCTCAATCGGGTTATAGCCGTTTCATTAGAACGTGCATCAATTTTGGTCTGCCTTATATCCTAATCAGTGACGCGGATGCAATCCGTGAAGGAGACGAACTCTCTATCGATCTAAGTGCAGGGATCGTAGCCGACAGAACGATCGGCCGAGAATTCAAATTTGATCCCTACCCGTCTTTTCTCATTGACCTACTTGCTGCAGATGGTTTGAAGCAGTACGTATCTCAGCGTCTTGCGCAGGGGATTGAGACTTTTGTCACACGCCCAATGGCCGGCGGCTAGCCAATGCACAAGACCCGTAACTTACGAAGCAAGCAAAATTCGGTGCTACTCAGAACTCGCCCGGTGGCGGAACAATTGCCGTCGACTCACATAATTCTCTATTTCAAAAGGATTTGGTTCAGCCTAACTGGAGCCCTTGCCTGGGTGGGAGCGTAGCGACGAACTGATTTGGGGAGAAGCACGTGATCACAATCGAAACGATCACCTCGGATATCCCGCGACCGCTCGCCAATTATTCGGAAGCTATGCGTGCCGGCCCGCTCGTGTTCGCGGCCGGCCAGCTCGCGAGCGACTTCAAGACTGGCGTGCCTACGGAAGCGCGCAAGCATCCGAATTTTCCTTTCTACGGCTCCGACATCAAGCTGCAGAGCCATTTCATTCTCAAGAACTTGGCGCGCACCTTCGCGGCGGCCGGCTCCTCGCTCGATCACGTGGTGAAAGCCCAGGTGTTTCTCACCGACCTCAACAACTTTGCGGCCTTTGACGAAGTCTGGCGCGAATATTTCGAGGCACCGCCGCCGCGCACGACGGTCGGGACCACCGGTCTTCTCGTCAAGGACACGCTGATCGAGATCGACCTCATCGGTTACGCGCCCGGCGCCGATGTCACGCATCGCGTGGTCACGTCAGATAATCCGAAGCCGCTCGCGAACTATTCAGAAGCCGTGCGCGTCGGCGACCTTGTCTACGCGGCCGGCCAGCTGGCGAGTGACTTCAAGACCGGAGTTCCGCCCGAAGCGCGCAAGCACGCGAACTTCCCGTTCTACGGCTCCGATATCGCGCTCCAGACCGAATTCATCCTCAAGAACCTGCAGCGAACCTTCACGGCCGCGGGCTCATCACTTGATCATGTGGTGAAGGCGCAGGTGTTCCTCACTGACCTCAACGACTTCGCTGCTTTCGACGAGGTGTGGAGGCGCTATTTCAAGGTGCCGCCGCCGCGCACGACCGTCGGCACGACCGGGCTTCTCGTCAAGGATACGTTGGTCGAGATCGATCTCGTCGCCTACGTGCCGCGCCCGGGCCTCGTCCACCAGGTCGTGACTTCCGCCGGGCCTAAGCCGATCGCCAATTATTCGGAGGCGTACGTTCTCGGCGACTATGTCTTCCCCGCGGGCCAGATCGCGTCCGACTACCAGAACGGCGTGCCGACCGAAGCGCGCAAGCATCCGAACTTCCCGTTCTACGGATCGGACATCAAGCTGCAGACGGCGTACATCCTGAAGAATCTTGCCGGAACGCTGAAAGCCGCCGGCAGCAGCCTTGATAAGGTGGTGAAGGCGCAGGTCTTCCTCACGGACCTTAACAATTTTGCTGCCATGGACGAGGTCTGGAAGGCGCATTTCCGGACCCCGTCGCCGCGCACTACGGTCGGCACCAGCGGCCTCCTCGTCAAGGACGCCTTGGTCGAGATCGATCTCATCGCGGTGCGCTGACCGCGTTCCAAATTCGAACCCGGTCATTACGGGTTGCATGCGGGGCTTCCGGCTCCGGAATGACCGCCCGAAGATATGAAGAGGACTGCAAGAAGCTCAGCGAAAATGAACGACCGGAGGTAAGAGGTCAACAAAGGACAGCGGCGCGACCCGGTTCCCCCATCTATAAGCACGATCGCTCGCTAATGAGAACTTCTGCCTCTGGCGCTTCTCGACTTGGATTGTGTCGGGATGTGTGTCCGGTCTCGCGTGAGGAGCTTGCAGTCGCGTTGCATCCTGTCTTGCGGCGACATCCCGGAATCTGGTTCAGATGGAGCGGCCATGTGGCGGCAAAGTCGGATGTCATGATCCGGACGATCCAGCGCGGTCATTAAACGTATTTGATGACCGATCTGGTAAGGAACAATACGGGCCGCTAGGCCGGCTCTCTTCGACGTCTTTGGCGAGATGGGGGCGGCACCGTTATTCGGCCGGGCACTAGTCGATTAGGCTGAGGTACCGCTGGCGTTCGGCATTGGTCGTCATCTCATCCGGCCGGTCGCGGCCCTTTGTGACGCGGGCTCCATTGATCGAAGCACAGCGGCTCGCGCGCCTATAAGATGGCAATTGACGGTTTTGGAGCCTGTATTGGCTCACGACCGATGAGTTCAGCATAGTCGTCGATCGGGAGCGGGCGCCCGATTAGATAACCTTGGACTTCGTCGCACGATTCGTTGGTGAGGAATGCGAGTTGTTCCGCGGTCTCGACCCCCTCGGCGATCACCGGAAGTGCAAGCCCTCGTCCCAGCCCGATCACTGCCCGGATTATGGCTGCCGACTGGGACGAGCGGTCGAGATTTGACACGAATGACCGGTCGATCTTGATCTTGTCGAACGGAAACGATTGCAGATAAGACAGTGAAGAATATCCGGTCCCGAAATCGTCCATGGCGATGCGCACGCCAAGTGCCTTTAGCCGGCGCAGGATCGACAGCGCCCGGGAAAAGTCACCGATCAGCACGCCCTCGGTAATCTCAAGTTCCAGTCGGCAAGCAGCAAGGCCGGTTTCCAGCAGCACTGCATGGACCATGGCGGGCAAGTCACCGTGCTGGAACTGGACCGGCGAGAGGTTGACGGAGATCTGCAAGGGCCGCGGCCATACAGCGGCTTCACGGCATGTCTCACGCAAAATCCATTCCCCGATTGAAATGATGAGCCCGCTTTCTTCAGCCAGTGGAATAAAGGTATTGGGCGCAATCATGCCGCGGCTCGGATGGTGCCAGCGGACCAAGGCTTCGAAGCCAGTGACGCCAGCGCCGACGCGAGATTGCGGCTGATAGTGAATGACGAGTTCGCCGCGCTCCACGGCGCACTGTAAATCGCGCTGCAGTGTCCGCCGCTCGCGCAGCCTGTTGTCCATATCGGGCTCGAAGAAGCGGACCGCACCGCGGCCGTCGGCTTTAGTGCGGTAGAGCGCGGCATCCGCATTGCCCTGCAACGTGGCCGCGTCGGCGCCATCGGTTGGAAACATGGCAACCCCGATGCTCAGTCCGATGCGCAACCTGTGGCCCGCGACGTCGATATCGCCGGAGACAACCGATTGCAGCCGCTCAGCGAGAACTTCCGCCGTCGCAGGTTGCGGCCCGCTTTCGCAGATAACCATGAATTCGTCGCCGCCGAGCCGCGCCACAACCGCGCTCTCGGCTGCATCTTTGATGCGCGCTGTGACCTCACACAACAGTGCATCGCCGACCGAATGGCCGAACACGTCGTTGACCTCCTTGAAGCGGTCGAGGTCGATAGCGAGCAGTGTGAAGGGTTCTCCAGACTGCGTCGCGCGCATCACGGCGGCGTTGAGATGTTCGTTAAATGCCGCCCGGTTTGGCAGGTCAGTCAACGGATCATGATGAGCGAGGTGCGCAATACGCTCCTCAGCGTGCCGCTTCTCCGTGATGTCTTCGATGACGCTCAGTACATATTCGGGCTCCCCACTGGGGCCCATGATGGCAAGACGCTTGCTGGTGACGAGCCGCGTGCCATTGCGCGGCGTGTGCATCGGCTGTTCGTCGATGAGCAACTGGTGGCCGGATTGGAGCACTTCGGCATCCCGCGCCTCGATCAAATCGGCCTCGTCCTTTGCAAACAGCTCATGGGCGCTCTTGCCAATCACTTCGCTGCGCGTAAGTCCGCCGAGCTCCTCGGCAGCCCGGTTGATCAGTACGTAACGATGGTCTCTGGCATCCTTGACGACGAGTGTCACCGGAACGTTTTCGATGACTGTATCGAGAAACGCTTTAGTACGGTCGCGGTCTTCTTCCGCCCGCCGTCGTTCAGTGATATCTTCGTGCGTTGCCACCCAGCCTCCGCCTTCCATCGGCTGGTTGACCACCGCGATGACGCGACCATCGCCGGTTTCGGTCACCGTCTGAACGGTCCGGCCTTCACTCATTGCCATCAGTAGGTCGGCCCGGTATTGCAGAGGGTCCCTAGCAAACGTTCCTTTGTCGATCCGATGTTGCAGCATCTCGAGCAACGTGCAGCCGGGCTTTACTGCTTCGGGCGAAAGCCCGTACATTTCCAGATAGCGTTGGTTGCGTACCAAGAGCCGTTCGGCCGCATCGAACATGACGAGGCCTTGGGACATGTTGTTGACGGCGATATCGAAAAGGCGATCCTGCTCGCGGATTTTTCCCTCAGCGAGATATGTAGCTGGCTCGGCGCTTCGCGCCGGCTGGTCGACCAATCCCCCGCCGCTGGTGACGCGATATAGATTCCCGGACACGATTCCCCAGCCTCTTTCTCCCACCTCTCTCGCTTGCCTACGCGATATGTCTGTTCGTGCCGTTAAAAACGGCAATGTGGCGCAAAACATCGTTAACAGGGGATTTGCCAAGACTGGCAGAAACGCTCGGTGTTTGGTCACCCTTTGTTGACGAAAGTGTCGGCAATTGACCGATGGTGTTGAGGAAAATCCACAACGAGATGAATGGGGCTAATTATTTCGAGCAATTGAGGGACCGTATTCACTTCCTCGGTGTAGGAGCTGTGAGGTGGCCTTCGCGGCAACGGCTGCATGGGAAAGGGCCGAGTTAGTCCAATTGTTTTCGTAGCGCAGGAGGCCGTTTATGGGCCGCCTCGGCCGCACCGATCAACGTCAGATAGGTCCGGTCATTGAAGCGAAGCTGCCGCGCTCACGGTGTTCGCGAAACAACGCTCATAACCCAAAGCCGCCGCCAAACGCAATCCGCGCCGCATTATTCGATCACCTCGTTGGCGCGCTGCAGGAATGATATGGGAATCATCATTTTCAGCATCTTCAAAGGCGAGGTAAGCGCCTCCGAAGTGAAAGCGTCTACTTGTTGCCATCATTCCAGATATCGGCGGCTAGCTTCCAATCGTCTCCGACCTTTTCCCACACAACGACATACTTCCCGGTCACCTCCTGCGGCGTCGGACCCTGGGTCTTCAGGCTGAAGGTCCCAATCTCCCGTGCCGCATTCGGACCAAGCAACTTGACGTCCAGGGTCGTGAATCTGGGATCGGCGACTTGTTCCGCCATACTCTTCCACATTGCACCGATCGCGGCTCTACCTCGCATCATGGCGGAACCTAGCGGGAATGCGGTCGCATCAGCGGTGTAGAGCGAAGCGACGCCGGCAAAATCGCCGTTGTTAAAGAACTCCGTCCATTTCGCGTTCACCGCCTCAATCTCGGCTTTCTGAGCATACGCCGACGTGACTAGCCCAACCAAAAATGCAATTACCACCGCAATATTACGCATGATCAACTCCGTTCCACTCGAACCATCCGTCCTTTCGTACTTTCGAAAAGAGCGCTTGCGCAAGAACGCCTATCGCTCTCCCATACCTCATAAGAAACACCCTAGCGGCAGTCTCAGGGCATCGCAATCTGCAGCGACGCGCTGCTGGGCGCGGAACTCGCGAGCGGGAAAGCTCGTTGCCGTATCTTACATCAAACTACCTGTTACGGCTTCTACCTCTTGCAGCGCGAAGAGCACCCGAAGCTCGCCTGGATCAACGCTTTTGCCGCGTGGGTGCGGGCAGTGCGCTGAACTGAATGTCTCCTCCTGCCCATCGCTTCACATACCGTATGGCAGCGTCATACCTGCTTGTGGCAATAGCCGATACGGACGCACGACCGTGCGGGTTCGCCTATGTTCCCCTAGATTGAACCGCTCATTCCTGCCAACAATGGTATGCCAGCCTCGGCCTCTCTGGCTCGTGCTTGCAGGCGCAGATGCGTTCGCTGGTGCATCGCTTTGGGCTTGTCTGGGAAGTCGTCGAAAACGCTAGCACGTCCCCCACAATGGAATGCGGATTTTTTGCGATTTCCACGCTCCCCGTTGATTCAAGGATTCCTGCCGGCTGAAGTTGTCGGTGATCTCGGTCGCGGAAGAACTCCCGGGATCGTCGATCTGAGGAACCTCTTGATGGCTCGCCCGAGTCACGGAAAGTGGTGTAGTCTCGGCTTAGCAGGGAATTTGGGATCAATATCGAGGCATGCCCCTCGATATGATGGCAGGGTCAGTTTGCAGAAAGCGCCCGGTCGTTGATTTCAGTTGAGGAGGACTGTGCCATGCTCTGCGCCGCGGAGGCGGTGGGCGGGCCCAGAGCCGATCGACATCGCGTGGATCAAGGAGAGCTGGAAGAAGCTAGCTATCTGTTTAACCGCCAGGTCCTTCGAGATAAGATGCGGTCCGCACACCGCATCAGCTTCCAGGCCAACCGATTCAGGGGCAAACGACATGCGCTCGCCAACGCTAAAATCTCTCACGATCTGCACGTGCCTAGCGCTCGTCGGCCTTAGTCCCGCACCGAGCGCTGCGAGAGACGTCATTCTTGCCGAACCTGCGCATACTGTGAGCTTGCTGCCGGTCTACCTTGCCGTGCAGAAGGGCTACTTCAAGGACGAGGGAATCGATCTGACGATCCAGACGATGAGCAACAATGCCTTCGTCACGGCAGTGCTCACCGGTCAGGCATTTGCGTTCCTCGGATCGGTCGATCACAACGCATTCGCGAAGGTCAACGGCAAAACGTTGAAGGCAGTCTCCAACGTTGTCGGGCGACCGAACACGTACATTATGGTGCGCTCAGACCTGATGCCGGTCACCGGCGAGCTTTCCCAATTTCTCAAGGGCAAGCGCATTGCAGTTGCGCCCTACGGGCGTACGCCGAACAACATGCTTCGCTACATCTTGAGCAGGATGCATCTTGATCCTAAGAACGACGTCACCCTCGTGGAAGTGGAAACCAATGTCGTGCCGACGACGGTGGGCGCCAAGCAAGCCGACGCGGGGGCTTCCCAGGAACCGTTCATTTCTATCGGGTACAAGCGAGGCGTCTGGGGTCAGCCGGTTTACAGTGCCGCAAGTGACCTAGGTCCTTACACCGACACGGCTCTGAGCGTCCGCCCTGAAAGCATCGAAAAGGAGCCGGCACTGGTGAGGAGTATGGTGAGAGCCATGGTTCGCGGCCTCGTCTATGCGAACGCCCACCGCGACGAGATGGTGGCGCTGGCGCGATCTGAATACCCCAATGCGTCTGCCGACGATCTCGATGCGTCGCTCAAACGGGCCTTTGCCGACGACATCTTCAGCGCTGACGGATTTATCCCGCTCGAGGCCTGGACGACGGGGGAAGCCGTCGTTCGCCAGGGTGGTATCCTCAAAGAGCACGTCGCCTACGAAGATGTGATCGACATGCGCTTCGTAAACGAGATCCGAACTGAGATGAATATCAAATAACGTAGAGTCGCGGGGCCTTCGGGATTGAGCAGTGAACGAGCGGACCAACACTATTGGCAACGTCGAATACGATGACTTGCGCCAATGGCTCTCCTACGCCGAGCAACTGGGCGAGGTGCGTAAAGTTGATGGCGCAACCTGGCAGGAAGATATTGGGCTCGCCGCCGAGGCGGTATTGCGCGCCGAAGACGGTCCTTGCGTGCTCTTCGACAATATTCCCGGATGTCCCCGCGGCTTTCGTGTTCTGATCAATGTCTTTGCGGGGTCACGCCGCAATATGACCTTGGGCTTTCCTGTTGAATTGACGAAATGGGAACTGAGCGAATCCTATCGCGATGCATATTTAAGGGAAACGCGTCTCATTCCTCACGAGATCGTTGCGAAGGGTCCGGTTCTCGAGAACATCATGACCGGCCATGACGTGGATGTTCTCAAATTTCCAGCGCCGATCTGGCACGAAAACGACGGCGGCAGCTTTATCGGTACCGGCACCTATAGCATCACTCGCGATCCGGACGAGCATTGGCTCAATGCAGGTGCCTACCGGGCACAGGTGCACGATCACAACACCGTCGGCGTCGATATAGCGCCTGGCCATCATGGCGACCTGCATCGCGCTAAGTATTTCGCGCGCGGCGAGCCCATGCCGATCGCCATGGTACTCGGCGGTGATCCGCTGGCGTTCTTCTACGGCGGCACTGAGGTGCCTTATGGCGTCTTCGAACTCGACATCGTCGGCGGCATACGGCGTCGCCCGGTGAAGATGGTTCAAGGCCAAGTCACCGGACTGCCATTCCCGGCTAATGCCGAGATCGTGCTTGAAGGCTATGTGGTGCCGGACCGCCTTCACTTGGAAGGCCCTTTCGCCGAATGGACGGGCCATTATGCCGGTGGCGCTAACCTGCAGCCGCCATTCGACGTCAAGGCGATCTATCACCGCAACGATCCGATCCTTTTGGGCGTGCCGCCGATGGGCGGGGGACCCGACGAGATGGCTCGCTATCGCGCCGTGATGCGATCGGCCATGGTCAAGCAGCAGATGGCAGATGCCGGTGTGCCCGACGTGCGGCAGGTTTGGTGCCACGAGGTCGGCGGATCGCGTTTGCTCAACGCCGTCGCAATTAAGCAACGCTATCCGGGCCATGCAACGCAAGCCGGCCACGTTGCCGCGCAATGCGGGGCCGCCGCCTACGCGTCGAAGTATGTGATTGTGACTGACGAGGATGTCGATGTGACGAACCTCGAGCAGCTGTTATGGGCGACGCTCACCCGCACCGACCCCAAGGCATCGATGCAATTCATAGCCAGCGCCTGGGACTCGCCCTGCGACCCGATTCTTACGCCGGAAAAGCGCGCTGTGCGCGATATGACGCATTCGGTGGCGATCATTGATGCGTGCCGGCCGTACCACTGGCGGGACAAATTCCCGCCGACCAATGCGCCGAGCCCTGATGTCGCACGCAAGGCGAAGGAGAAGTTTGGCTACCTGCTCGATCCTCGTCCGCGCCCTATGAGTTAGGTCGTCGCGTCAGCCCAGTGCACTTCGTGAGCTCCCAAGGAACACCTGCCATCTCGTCGAAACGGCCGCAGGATCCGACGCCTGAGGAGGCGGCGTTCTATGCGCGGATAGCATCAGATGAGGGTGAGCGGCATCGGTGCCTTGACCACTACATTCCGCCTGAGACCGGCTTCGCCTTTCCCGTGCGGCGATTTCAGGTGTTGAGGGTCACCTGCTGCGACGGACCTCAGGTCGGCGACTTCAACGCTTATGCCGCCGACGACGCATCGGAGCATTTCTGGTCCGGTCGCACGCGCACGCTCCATGGATCGCACCTGCATGTCGGCGACAGGCTGTGGAGCACGGAGCCGCGAATGCGTCCGATGTTCACGTTGATTAAGGACACCGCGAAGCATGAAAAGCTGCCTTTCAACGCGCGTTCGCACGACCTCATCTACTCCCGCTGCAGCGAGCGCGCGGTCGAACTGCGTACCGATCTCAAGGGACAACCGAATTGCAATACTAATCTGAGGCGAGCGCTAATCGACATTGGCTTCGACGAGAGATACGTGCACGACGCGTTCAACATGTTCATGTGTACCGGCTACAACTACGAACACCGCCTTTTCTACCTCGAGCCCGACGCAAAGATCGGCGACCATGTGGAGCTTTTCGCTGAGATCGATGCCGTTGTCGCTATTTCCTGTTGTCCAAGTGGATGCAACGGAATTGCTAACAAGGGGCTCCAGATCGAAGTGTTCGACCAGTCCCATCGCCTCCGACCGGCTACACCTTAAACGTCGTCCGAACTTCCACCGGAAAAAGCTCTTCGACTGCAAGCGCCCGGCTGGTCACGCCCTGCTGCTGGCAATACATAAGAAAAGCCTTGAGCGCCGTTCGATTGGCATCGATACCGTACGGCCAGTATTGGCCGGGGCCGAAGATCTTCCGGCTCGTCGCCACCGTGTGCTCCGCCTGCCAGGGAACGGGAAAGCCGGGGACGCTCAGATCGAGCGCTCTCGCAATGCTGTTGTTTTTCGCAATTTCGAACGCTTCCAGCAAATTCATCGCAACCCAGCGATTGCGCTCGAATATATCTCGCCGGATTGCGACCGTATGCATGATCGGAAAGATGCCTGTGTTTGCGAAATAATTCTCTTCCTCTTCGCGGTAGTTTTCATATACGCGGCGAATGCGCGGGTCGCCATCCAGGTAGAGCTTGGGCGGCTGCGCATTGATCATGGCGTCGAGCTCACCGCTGAGCAACATATCGGTCATCGTCCGATCGCGAATCGGCGTTAAACGCACGCCCGCCGGTGGCTGCACACGGCCCATTTCGAGTCGGCCCGCTTGTTCGCCGCCCGCTTGAAACCACTCGATCGAATCTAGCGGGACGCCCACCGTATTCGTGAGCCACCCCCTGACCCAGATCGTCGCCGATTGCGACCACTCCGGCACGCCGACGCGTTTGCCGGCGAGATCTTTACCGGATGTTATCGGTGAATCTCGGAGGACATAAATGGAGGAGTGCCGGAACATACGGCACGGGAAAACCGGGATCGCTACCATCGGCACACTTCCGGCGGCGACAAAGGAGCAATACTTTCCCAGCGAAATCTCGGAGACGTCCCACTCAAGCGCGTTCGAGAACCGATAAAAAATCTCCTGGATAACAAGCTGTAAATGGGTGATTTCGACACCCTCTGCCCGAACCCTGCCAGACATCAGGTCGCGGACATGATCGTAGTCGCACATCGCGACGGTCAGATGGACGTTCCCCATTTGCGCGTTCTTTGTCTAATCGAGGCGGGAAAAACTTCCCGGCGAGGATATTCGTGTTCTGTCGTTTGATGGCATAGCTTACAAGTGCCGTCGCGCGCAACATCTCGGCAGCACCGGACGATTGCGTCTGGCCGCATCATCGCAACGAAACAGCTGTGATTGAGCTCCATGCCAAGCCATCGCGTGTTTGCAACGACGTAAGCGAACCGGATGTGGACAGCCGATCGAACGACGTTCGGTCTTCCCGGGCTTCGCGGGCGCCGCAGAGAGGCACAAACGGGTCGGCTCGGCTCACCCCGACTACATCCCGACATCCTGATGCTCATGGCAGCATTCGAGCACGTCCGAGGGCTGTGCGAGGTCCACGATCACCTGACTGCAACCGAATTGAAGCCGGGCTTCGTTTTCCGAGATGGGAGAGCGTCGCATATGCGGCCGACAGTCGGTCGCGCGACGTGCCAAGCCGGTCAATAACTTTGTGAAAGTTACAGCGGAAGGACCTTATCCACTGCGCGCCTCGTCGTAGCGACGATTATATCGACTTCGGCACGGGTCAGGCATAACGGCGGAGCGAAGCCCACAACGTCGTTCTGAGGCATCGCCCGAGCAATGACTCCCATGTCCAGCATTGTGTCAACGATGGAATGTGCAATTTTCTGTTCGGGGTCAAAGAACGTTCGGCTGGCTCGGTCCTTCACCAATTCAATGCAGCCGAGCAGGCCTTCGCCGCGGATGTCACCGACATTGGGATGATCCGCGAAGGCCTCCCGGAGCGCGGATACCAGATAAACGCCGGTCGTTTTCGCATTGGCAACCAGACCAAGCTCATCGAGGAGCTTGAGATTGGCGACTCCCGCGGCGGCTGAGACAGGATGCGCCGAGTACGTCGTCCCGTGAAACAACGGGCCGTACTTGTCCGAACCTTCCACCATGATTTTCCAGACGCGGTCGTGAACTACGGTACCCGAAAGCGGCGCATAAGCCGAGGTGATGCCCTTTGCGATCGTCATCAGATCCGGATCAAGATCGTATACGGTCGTGCCAAACATTTCTCCGAGACGGCCGAATCCTGTTGCGACTTCGTCGACGATCAGGAGGACGTCGTATTTCTTGAGGACGGCCTGTATAGCGGGCCAATAGCCCTTAGGCGGCGGTACGATGCCGCCAGTTCCCAGCAGCGGTTCGCCGATGAAGGCCGCCACAGTATCGGGGCCTTCGTCGAGAATAAGCTTCTCCAGCATTTCGGCGCAATATTTCGAGAAATCCTGTTCGCTTAGGGATTCTTGTTCAGGAGGCCTTCGGTAGTAATACGGCGCAACGGTGTGGCGTACGGTGTCGAGAGGAAGATCGAATAACTGATGAAACGGAGCGAGGCCGGTCAGGCTGCCGGCCATGATGGTCGCGCCGTGATAGGCACGCCATCGCGAAATGATCTTCTTCTTTTGCGGACGGCCGAGGAGATTGTTGTAGTACCACACGAACTTAATATTCGTCTCGTTGGCGTCCGAACCTCCGAGTCCGAAGTAAACATGGTTCAATCCCGGCGGCGTACGCTCGGCGACCATGTGCGCCAGGGTGACGGACGCCTCCGTGCTATGCCCGATATAGGCAATGTAATATGCAAGCTTGTGGGCCTGCTCGGCCATGGCTTCGGCGATCTCCTTTCGCCCGTACCCGACATTGACGCAGAACAGGCCCGCAAATGCGTCGAGAATGCGCTTGCCGTTCCGGTCAGTGATGTAGACGCCGTCGCCGGTCGAGACGATCCTAGTTGGAAACTGACCACGTTCCATGCTCCCCAGCGGAGTGAGAGGATGGATGAAATGATCGCGGTCCCATTTGTCGAGAAGATCATTTGTCAGTTGCATCGCCGTCGCCCCCTTTGCTTTGGCGGATGAGAGCACTGCGGCGTTCGAATGGTGCAGCGCGAATTAGTTTTGGCGCGCGGCGCAAAGCCGCTAGCTGCGCGAGAGCGTTGAGAGATCGTGTGTAAGTTGCAAGTGCCTGACGGAGAAGCAACGCTA
Organism: uncultured Alphaproteobacteria bacterium; assembly: GCA_963787675.1. Classification (GTDB taxonomy): domain Bacteria; phylum Pseudomonadota; class Alphaproteobacteria; order Rhizobiales; family Xanthobacteraceae; genus JAJPKK01. The sequence continues at coordinate 1,703,356 of CAWBDV010000007.1, forward strand.
TCTACGGTTGCCCCCGGCGGTCAATTTGCGATTATGACTGCTTGCAATGCAGAAATAGATCATCGGCCGTTCCAAACGGCGTGGTACTTCCGGTTTGCGGGTCCGTTCACGAGCGGGGCAGGCTTTGAATCTCTCGTCCGGAAAAATTGCCAAGCATGTACGCCAGGATCGTCTTTGGCAGCGGCACATGCATCTGGCGCGATTTGGTGGAACACCTAACGGCGGCGTGGACCGGCCTGCGCTGTCGCGCGAGGAAATCCGCGCACGCGCGGCGCTGGTGGATTGGGGCCGCGCGATCGGGCTTAAGCCCTTCGTGGACGATATCGCAAACCTCTTTCTTCACTTGCCTGGACGCGAGCCCAATCTCGCGCCCGTCCTCGTCGGATCTCATATTGACAGCGTGCCAACCGGCGGCAAGTTCGACGGCGCATTTGGCGTTCTCGCCGCGCTGGAATGCGTCGAGGCGATTGTGGCGTCGGGACTTAAGCCTCGCCGTTCGATCGAAGTCGTGTCCTGGACGAACGAAGAGGGCACACGTTTCATGCCCGGCATCATGGGATCGGCGGTGTGCGTCGGCACCCGCGAGCTTGCAGAAGCCGGGCAAATTCGCGATCGCACCGGAGTCACAGTCGCAGAGGCGCTCAAGGACGTTCTCGAGGCGGAGACACACGTGCCACGGCGCTTGTTCGGATTTCCGATCGCGGCATTTCTGGAAGCCCATATCGAACAGGGCACCGAGCTCGAGGAGAACGGAAAGACCGTCGGCATAGTAACGCGCATTCTCGCCAAGAGAACATTTCAAGTCCAGGTCGACGGCGAGGAGAATCATGCGGCGACCACGCCTGGGAAACGCCGGCGAGACGCACTGACCGTCGCCACCAAAATCGTTCATGCGCTTAACCAGGCGATCTGGCGTACCGACGACAAAGTGCGTTTTACGATCGGCGTGTTCAACGTTTGGCCCAATCAGCCCTTCATCATCCCCGGACGCGTCATTTTCCAGATCGATCTCCGACATCCTGACGTACCGACCCATCGCAAGCTCGGCGCCCTTATTCACCAGATTTGCCGCGAACAGGCGGGACAATGCCGGGTCACGGTCCAAGAACCAAACGATGAACCGCCGGTGGAATTCGGTCCAATTGCGATAGACGCGCTGAACGCGGCTGCTCGCGAGCTCGGCGTACCGTCGATGGAAATGCCATCCTGGGCGTGGCACGACGCGCGGTTCGTGCAACGCGTGTCGCCGACCGCCATGCTCTTTATTCCGTGCAAGGACGGCATCAGCCACAACCAAGCGGAAAGCGCCACGCCGGAAGACATCGCCGCCGGAACCTGTGTGCTTGCGGAGGCGGCGTTTAGTTTGGCGAATTCGATTTGAGCCGCAGCTCAGGCGGCCGGGCAGCGGAGTGGATAGAGCCATGAACGATCTCGGCAAATTGACGATCAAAAAGGTCATCGTGCGGCTCGTGCCGTTTTGCATGCTGTTGTTCTTCCTCAATTACATCGATCGCGCGAACATCGCCTACGCCGCGTTGCAGATGAATGCAGACCTCGGCTTCACGCCAGCGATCTATGGCTTTGCTGCCGGGATATTCTTTCTCGGCTATTTTCTTGGCGGCATCCCGAGCAACCTCATTCTTTCGCGCGTGGGTGCGCGACTGTGGTTCGGCCGCATTATGATTACGTGGGGTCTGATCGCGACAGGCATGGCCTGGGTCAGCGGGACAAACTCATTTTACATTATGCGTTTTATGCTCGGCGCTGCCGAAGCCGGGCTCTATCCCGGTGTGTTCTATTTCTTCAGCCTTTGGATTCCACATCAGGAGCGGGCCAAGGTGCTCGGCATGTTCACCTCGGTGACAGCCATCGCCAACATTGTTGGTGGCCCGCTTGCGACAAGTCTGCTCGAGCTTGACGGGCTATGGGGGTTCAAGGGTTGGCAGCTGGTGTTCATCCTTGAAGGTGCACCGTCGGTGCTCGTCGGCATCGTTACGCTTTTCTACCTGACCGACCGGCCAGAAAGCGCAGGTTGGCTGGCCGCCAACGAAAGGAGCTGGCTGATTGAAACGCTGAAAGGCGACCGTGCGCTCAAGGAAAAGGTGGGAGCCGCATCACTGCTCCAAGGCTTCCTCGATCCGCGCGTCCTGATCGTCGTCGCCATATCGTTCTTCAACGTCGCCTGTACGTTCGGAATCGTTTTCTGGCTACCGCAGATTGTTAAGGGTTTCGGCGGCTTGGAAAATGTCGAGGTCGGCTTCTTGTCGGCAGTGCCTTTCGTGTTCGGCGGACTTGCGACAGTGCTCTGGGGTTGGCATTCCGATTACACTGGAGATCGGCGCTGGCACCTAGCTATCGGCGGCCTCATGGCCGCAGCCGGGTTCACCATCGCTGGCGTGGCTAATACTCCGGTCATGTCATTTGTCGGCCTGTGCGTCGCGACAATCGGTGCGTGGTCGACCTTCGGCGTATTCTGGGCAGCGTTGAGTGATTTTTTGACCGGCGTCGCAGCGGCCGTGGGCTTCAGCTTGACCACGACCTTGGGTGCGTTGGGCGGCTTTTTCGGCCCGACCATTATGGGCGTCGCGAAGAGCTACACGCAGAGCTTCAGTGGCGGATTGTATGCGCTCGCGATCTTCGGCCTCATTCAAGCTGTTCTGCCGCTGTGGCTTCGCAAGGAGCCGCAGCCGGCGGCAGTTCCTGCGATCTGAGCGGATCGCTTTTAAATCGACGTGTGGCTGCAACCCAAGGATGGCAGTGCCATCTCAATTACAAGTGATGGAGCGATCGTCCACGATCGAATCATTAGCGGACATTTACTCACCGATGTGGCGTAAAAGCCGGCGTAGGCCGTATCCGCTCCGATGCCAGCGTTCGGGGTTGAGCTGGAGCGCAGAAGATCCGCGGGCCAAAAGTGGGATGGGGGCCTCTGTCTATCGGGGCTTATCAGCCGTCTCGCCGCCTTTGCGCCGAAGCGCCTTTGCGCTAGCCGTTGCTTCTGATGCACCGGCGGGCACTGCGGAACATGCGGCCGCGGCTTTGGTCAGGTGAACGCCAGGTTGATCACCATTGGTGAACTCGACGCCGGCAGACTTGAGGGCGAGCTGAAGCGCCTGCACTGTGCGCTCCGTGAATTCGTCGGCCCGCTCGAACCTTGCCACGGTGTCAATAGGCATTTTGGGGCCGCGACCGGGCCCATCACCGATACGGCTTTAGTTCTTGCACTTCCGGAAGACACGGTAACCGGCTGTAGGTTTGTGATCGCGGCCCATAGGTGCACCCTCTTCCGCGCCGATGCTCTGAGCGAAGGCGAGCAACGTGTCATCGAGCGAACGACGCACCTCGACGGCGTTCGGCGCAAAGGCGAGCCCTGGTGGTGGCGGGAATACGAAACCGTGACGGCCGCTGCCAGACCCGCACGTTCCAGGTCCTCGCGGTACCGGTTAGCCAACACCTGCCGATGAGATGGCCGCCCGCGAAGAAAGTCAGCGATGGACCGACGCAGGAGCAACTGGATTGCTCCGAGTGCTGCCGTTCAATTCGCATTCGATCTGTTCACGAGTGACGGGCAAGTTGCGAATCTCCATCGGCATCACCTGCCTCCCGCGCTGGTGCGGCAATTAGCCTTTTTGGGATGACGTTGTCTCGCAATCGAACTTACTATCGCGAGGAAAGCCGGCATTGCTCGTTACACCGGCATGGCGGCGTCTCCTCTGGAAAGGATATTGAGTGCGCGGACTGAAATCGGTCGGCCATTTAGCGCATCGTCAAGGGCGGCCCCGATTTGATGAACATCGGAATGTGTTGAACAGCATTAAAGAGGATGTATCATCCCCGCGTCCGGGGTGTCGCTGGCTTCTTCAACCGTCGAGGTGGTGTCATGCAAACTCACGACTTACCCGATAATCGCCTCTCACGACGTTCCCTGCTGCGCGGCGCCTCTGGAGCGGCAATACTGGCTCTTCAGCCGATCGTGGTCACGTTCGACGCACGAGCAGCTGAGTCGATACAACTGACGTTGCCATGGATACCAGAAGGCGAAGTCGCGTTCATGTATGCGGCGCGAGCGGAGGGCTTCTGGTCGAAGCGGGGCCTGGATGTCGCCATCACACGCGGCTTCGGATCCGGGGAAGCGGCTAAGACTGTCGGACTTGGCCGTTACAATTTCGGCCAGGCCGACATCGGGGCGATGATCAACGCGATGGCTGCGGGCCTTCCATTGATTTCCATTGCGATGGTGAGCCAGCGCTCACCCGTGTGCATCTTAGCCAGCAAGAGTTCGGGCATTACCAAGCCAAAGGATCTGGAAGGTAAGCGTCTTGGGGGCGCTCCGGCGGGCGCGACCAACAACCTGTGGCCAGCCTTTGCGCGCATCAACAACATCGACGTGTCGAAGGTCCGCATGGTGGCGCTGCAGCCTGGCGTCGATATTCAGGCGCTCATCAACAATGACGTCGATGCCGTTGCCACACTCTATCAATCGAGCGCGCCTTATTTGTGGGCGGACAAGGTGCCGTTCGAGACCATCTTCTTTGCCAAATATGGCATGGACATTTTCAGCCTGACCTTCATCACGCAGCCTGACACGCTCAAGAAATCCCCCAAACAGGTTGCCGCATTCGTTGAGGGTGTCATGGAAGGTCTCCGCTTCTCGTACGTCAATCCCGATAAGACGCTCGAAGACTTCATTGCTGCGGTGCCGGAGTCGGGCAAGACTGAGCGGGACCGCGGTATCACTCGGCACTCGCTACTGATCAACACCGCGTCGGGGCTTACGGAAGATGCGAAGACGCATGGCCTCGGGTGGCACAATCCGACTAAGCTCGAGGACACGCTGCGAACCGTCAACACCTTTCTCAAGCTGCCGGCACCGCCACCGGCGTCATCGATCTACACCAATGAGTTCGTCGGCAACGTCAAGCTGACCGACGAGGAGTGGCGTGCCGCCGAGGAGAAGGCCAAGGATTATCTATTCTGATGAACGAGTCCTGCAGGTAATGCAGACAGGTGATGTAGCGGTTGACCCCAACCGTTTCGACCATCTTGTCGTCAAGGACATAACGAAAACGTATCAAGTCGAGGCGGACTCGATTGAATCCGTCCGGCTCGTGTCGCTGTCCCTGCGGCAGGGTGAGTTTGTCAGCATCCTCGGCCCGAGCGGCTGCGGGAAGTCGACGCTGCTCATGATGATCGCTGGCCTTGTCGCGCCGACGAGCGGAGAGATCTTACTCGACGGCAAGCGGATTGTGGGCCCGCGGCGCGAAACCTCGGTGATATTTCAGACGCCGGTCCTGTTTCCTTGGCGCACTGTGCTCAGCAATGTGTTGTTCCCGCTTGAGGTCTTCGGTCTCGCCAAATCAAAGTATCGCAGCGAGGCGTTGCGCCTTCTGGAGTTGACCGGACTTAGCCGGCTTCGAGGATCGGCTGCCGAAACATCTTTCCGGCGGGATGGCCCAGCGCGTGCCGCTATGCCGCGCGCTGATCACCAATCCGGAGGTGCTGCTGATGGACGAACCGTTCAGCGCCCTCGACGCTCTGACGCGTGACGAGATGAACCTCCAGCTCATGAATGTGTGGGAGCAGGTCCGCAAAACTGTGGTGTTCGTCACCCACAGCATTCGCGAGGCTGTCTTCCTTTCCGATCGCGTCATCGTCCTCTCCCCACGGCCGGCCCGTGTCGTATCGGATCTGGCAATCAATTTGCCCCGACCACGCATGCTTGAGATCCAGGAGACCGCCGAGTTCAACGGCTATTGTGCCCAATTGCGGGCGAGCCTAGGTGGTGAGTGAGGCCGGATGCGACGTGCGCAAAACCTGGTCCGCAACGCGATCGTTCCAATGTTGCCGGTCATCCTTCTGATCGGGATCTGGCAAGCCGCCGTCGCCATCAGCGGCGTTTCGCCGGTGTTGCTGCCGGGGCCTCTCCGGGTTTGGGATGCCGCCATCGCGAATGCCGATGCGCTTCTTACCGCAGCCTGGTCGACGTTATCGGAAATACTTCTAGCGACGGCTATCGCAACTTCCATCGGCTATCTTACCGCCATGGCGCTCAGCCAGCTGCCGCTTCTGCGACGTGCCACCTTTCCTTACATGCTTATGACCCAAGTCGTGCCGAAAGTCGCACTGGCGCCGCTGCTATTTGCCTGGTTTGGGATCGGACCCCAGTCTCGTCTTCTGTTGGCATTTCTGGTCGCCTATTTCCCGATGGTCATCAACACGCTCGATGCTCTTCTGAATACGGACCCGGCGATGGTCGATTACGCGCGCTCGCTTGTCGCGTCCGAGTGGCGAACGTTGCTCATGGTACGCTTGCCTGCGGCGTTGCCGGCGACCATGGGCGGCATCAAGATTACGGCCTCGCTTGCGGTTGTCGGCATCGTGGTCGGCGAGTTCGTCGCGACGGACAGCGGCCTCGGCAAGATCATCATTGAGTCCACTGCCCTCATGCAAACGTCGCAAATGATTGCGGCTACGCTGGCAATCGGTTTGATCGGTCTGGTGCTGCTGGGCGCTATCGAGCTGTTAGAGCGGCGGGCCACCCGGTGGAGCGACGCGCGATGACTGTGCGCGCATGGCCACCGTCTTGGCTTGTGAAAAACCGCCAGACGGTCATCTTCGGAATTTGCCTTCTCATCGCATGGGAAATTTTGGCCCGCAACGGCTCGAAGCCAAACCTCTTTCCTCCGCCGACGTCCGTGGTCTGGAGCCTTTACGTGCGCGGTGATCTGCTCGTCCACCATGCCTGGCTGACGTTCTACCAGACAATCCTTGGGTTTCTGATTGCGACGGTTGTCGGCGTCCTGATCGGCTGGATGATCGGCAAGTCGCGTCGCGTCTACGAGGCGTTCTACCCGTCCATTGTGGTGCTGCAAGTCCTTCCCAAGGAAGCACTGGCCCCCCTGCTGATTCTCTGGTTGGGGGCCGGCATCGTGTCGAGAATGACATTGGTGTTTCTGATCTCGTTCTTCCCCATTGTGGTCAACACCGTGATCGGAATCCGAGGTTTGGATGAAAACACGCGCCGGTATGCGGCGTCGCTTGCTTGCCGTCGCTGGAAAATGTTCGCGAGCGTCGAATTGCCTTCGGCGCTCCCGTCGATCTTTACGGGACTTAAAATTGCAGTGACCCTGGCCGTGGTTGGCGCTGTCGTTGCCGAAATCGTCGCTGGCCGCGATGGCCTCGGTTACCTGCTGCTCTTCGCGTCCAGTAGGCTCGATATGAGTTTCTCGCTCGGCATCCTTGTGGTGCTAGCGGCCTGGGGCGCCTTGTTGTTTGCCGCCATCCAGCTAGGCGAGCGCGTAGCCATCTATTGGCGTTGAGTCACGCCAAAACTGAACCGAGAAGGAGGAGGAACCATGGCCACGGACCAACAGGCAACCCGACCTCAGGACCCGACGCCCGCGCAAGCCACGCTCTACACACGCATTGCCGAAGACGAAGCGAGCCGGACCAAGGTGCTTGACCACTATATTCCCCGCCAAACTGGGTTTGCGTTCCCGGTCAAACAGGGGCAAGTGGTGCGTGTCACGTGTTGTGACGGTCCTCAGGTTGCTGATTTCAATGCGTTCTGTGCCACTGATCCGAGCGAGCATTTCTGGTCGGGCCGGACCCGCACGCTCCAGGGAGCGCACCTGCGCGTGGGTGACCGGCTATGGAGCACCGAGCCGAAGATGCGTCCGATGTTCACCCTTATCAAGGATACGGTCGAGCATCGGCCTTTGCAATTTAACGCACGGTCGCACGACCTCATCTATTCCAGATGCAGCGAGCGGTCGGTTGCCCTGATCACCGGCCTTAGCGGGCAGCCGAACTGCAATAGCAACTTGCGTCAGGGACTGCAGGCGATCGGCTTCGACGACCGCTACGTTCACGACGCTTTCAACATCTTCATGTGCACTGGCTACGACAATGATCATCGGCTGTTCTATCTCGAACCTGATGCGCGCCAAGGTGACCATGTGGAGCTAGTTGCAGAGATGGACACCGTCGTTTCAATTTCGGCCTGTCCGTCAGGCTGCAACGGGCCTACCACCAAGGGCCTGCAAGTGCAGGTGTTCGATCAACCGTACGAGATTGGTTCGCCATCGTCATAGCCCAGCCGCGCCGCCCGCGCTTAATGATCGCGCTTCCGCAACTTGATCGAGTTTCGTTACGAAGAACTCGATAGTGCGAGTCGAAAGGCTTGTCGCGCGTATTCCCCGGAATGTCTCTGATCGCGAATGCGACGGCGGCGATCGGAGCGCCCCGGGTGACAGCCGGCCACCGTGCTTCGGCAGCCCGGACGACGCCGCGATTGCAGCGGCTGATCCCTTGAGAACCGCCGCGGGGCGGCGCGCTATCAAAGGCATGTCCGGGCTTGCCGCGGTGAACAGCGCACTACAGGCGATGGTGGGCCCGCTAGCCCCGGAATTCGCGCCGATCCGCGTCAATGCGGTATCGCCTGGCGTGATCGCCACGCCCTACTGGGATCGGATGCCTAATGACGCCCGCAAAGCCATGTTCGAACGCTCAGCCGCAAGTGTTCCTGTCGGCCGCGTCGGTCAACCCAGCGACATCGGACGGGCTGTCTTGTTCCTTGCTACAAGCGGGTTCACGACAGGCGCCATTATCGACTGCGACGGCGGCGCAAGATTGGTCTAGCAGCTTCCCGGCGCAGCATCAGCCTAACTGTGCGTTAGCCGCTTGCTCACCGAAAAGGTGATCGCGTGAAGATGGCCGATCCGAGTTGTCCTGACCCACAGGTCCATCAGAGCCATGCCATCGGCGTCACCCGGCGACGCAGTGTTGGCCGCCACGCACTTGTGCTCGCGCTGTCCGGTACGCGGTCTCGGTGACAGAGATAGACCCACGACCACGCGCAACTCAGTAACAAATGCATCTTTCTTACTGAGTTGGCCGAAGGCAATCCGAACTGTTGCATCAGACCCACAGTTGAAATCGATTTGAAACCGAGTCCATCTTTCCCGCTCGACAGAGCATTCGGCTTGGCCTTTCGACGGTCCGCAGCTACCTTTACGGTGTCTATGATCCGCGACGGGCGGAAGATCGGTCGTTTGCAGGTGTACACCCTCGGGAGTTTGCGATGCCCCTTACCCGTGAAATTTTGGCAGCCCTGCCGCTAACTGCACTCGTAAGCGCGACCGCCCTCGGTGCCTCCATCACCGGCACCGTCACCGGGCCCGACGGCAAGCCTGTCATGGGCGCTTTCGTGGCAGCTGAGAACCCGCAGCGTCATATGGCCGTGTATGTGCTTTCGGATGCGCAGGGGCGCTACCGCATCAGCGATCTGCCGAGCGCGACATACACGGTGCGGATCGAGGCGATCTCCTACACGAGCGATCCACGCGGGAGCGTCGCGCTCGCCTCCGACGCGACTGCTTCGCTCGACTTCGCGCTGAAAAATACACCGCCGCGCTGGAGCGACCTCTCGACTTATCAGGGCCGGCAGCTGCTGCCGAAGACGAAGGACCACGACCTCACCTACAAGGACTCCTTCTTCACCACCTGCTTCCAGTCCTGCCACTCCTTCCAGAAGCGGATGGCGACACAGTCGCTGGACCGCGACGGCTGGCGCACGCGCGTGCGCTACATGAGCGAAACCATGCTGGAAGGCCGCCACCTGAACGACGCCACGGTCGAGGACTTCGCCTCCTATCTCGATACGCTGTTCGGCAAAAGCTCGCCCAAACCCGCCTCGCCGGAGGATCTGCCGCAATACAAGTCGCTGCTTCGGCCGCTGAATCAGGCCGCGACCAATATCGTCTACGTCGAGTACGACTTTGCGGCCGATTACGGCATGGGCCCGTGGAGCGCGGTCGAGGACAAGGACGGCAAGCTCTGGATTCCCTACTACGGACGCGGCAACGGGGTGGTCCGGCTTGATCCGAAGACCGGCGAGCAGACACCGTTTACGCTACCCTCGCCCACCCTTGCCGCAACCGGCATCCATTCGGTGGTCCCGGCGCCCGACGGGACGGTCTGGTTCACCGAGCTTGCGGCAGGCCGCATCGGCCGTCTCGATCCCGGCACCGGTAAGGTGACGGAATATCAGAACCCTCCGCTGCCGGACGGGCGGCGCACCACGGCGCATACGGTGCGGGTCGATGCGGCCGGGCGGGTCTGGGCAAGCGGTGGGCCGGCCATCTCGATGTTCGATCCCAAATACGAGCGGTTCGAGCACTACGATCTGCGCGGCACGTACGGCAATACGGTGGGGCAGAATGGAGACCAGTGGTTCACCTCCTTCGTGGACGACGGGCCGATCGCGCGAATTTCTAAAGACGGCGTGTTGTCGAAATTCTATCCGCCGACCAACGGCAAGCCGCAGCGCCTTGAGGTCGATGCCGACGGCATTGTCTGGTTCACCGAGCGACGCGGCGGCAAGATCGGTCGCTTCGATCCAAAGACCGAGACCTTCAGGGAGTATCCGCTGCCAGGGCCGGAGCCGAGCCCCTACGCGATCGGGATCGATCGCAACAACATGATCTGGTACTCCTCCCACGAGCAGGACACGCTCGGGCGGCTCGACCCGCGCAGCGGCGACGTGACCGAGTATCCCTATCCGCACTCGGAAATCTCGATGCGGGAGTTCTTTCTCGACATGCAGGGGCGAATGTGGTTCGCGAGCTCCGTCAACAACAAGGTCGGCTACTTCTATTTGGCCGAATGAAACCGAGGATGCACGGCCGAGTCTGAAGCGCGCGTCGGTAGCCGAAAGTCGTGACTGATGCGATGCCGAATGAATTGGCAGCCCCTAAGCGTCGATCGGTCGTCGCTGTCGGTGACAGCTGATTCCTGAGGGTCCTTTCATTTCAAGGCTTTGACTGCCTCATCTCATTTTTTCTGGTCACGCCGCTGCGTGTTCGGCGTCCTGAGCCCGACCACTCGAGCGACGTTCCGGCCCGTTGTAGCTTGGGTCCGGCCCTTTGCGGCGACAGCCTCGATAAACCGCTCCATCTCCGACCGTTAGCTCTGGTCCCATTCCACCCGTGCGGCACCTGGCGTCACGGGGTCATAGTACCACTTGAGTCCCAGCGGCTCCTCGCTGAGCACGTCGGTCTTGAAACTCCGCCAAGCCTGAACCTCGAAATAGTCAAGAGGACCGCCGTGGGCCCGAAGCCGGTGTGGCACGCCCGGGGGGAAATACACGAGCGTGCCGGGTTGGAGTTCCTGGGTCGTATCCCCTACTTGGACCACGCCACGGCCCTTGAACGTGATGTAGCAGTGGGAGGCACCATCGGGGTTGGCGCTGGTGCCGAGGTGCCGATGATAGGGTGACGATCCGCCTTCGTGATAGCGCATCTCGCCCGCTTGAATGGCATTGGTTGGCGTGAGCCTGCTGCCATCGAGAAGCCTAACGCTGGACTCGGCGCAGAAGCGACGCACACGGCCTCCGCTGGCATCGCTGAGAGGGCGGAGCGTCTTGCGATTGAAGAAATATCCCGGCCCGCCCGGCAATCCCCCTTCCACGGCGGCAGGAGGCTTAGGCGTCACCATGTGAAGCAGCTCGAGTTTCGAGCCGGATGCTTCGAAGCGTGCCGATTCGCCCGGTGCGAGAAGAATGCCGGCACCTTCCTCGGCCACATGTGACTTTCCGTTGAAGCTGATGATGCCCCCTTCCGGCGCCTCGATGACGTAGACAAGGTGGTAGTCGTCGCCTGCCTGGGCGTTGAACTGGCGACCTTCCAGCACCGTTCGCTGGTAGACGGTCAGAGTTTTCGAACCACACAGACCTTGGCTACAGATCGTCCTTTCAAACCCGGACGCAACCGCTTTGGCTTCGGCTTTATTCCAATTGATGATCGAAACGTCGCTGATCGTTGCCATCGGCATTTCCTCCTGGAGAATATCTGGTGGTCTTCCAACAGTACCATTGCGCCTCCTCGGGAGGGCCGCCTTCCAGCTATTTGGCACGGGGCTTTTACCGGATCTCTCACACTTTCAAATTTGGCAATTTCCACGTTGCGGACCTGTCCGTTCACCTTTCGTAGTTGGCTAGAGCACGTTCCGCCCTGATTGAATCGGAGGGGATTCCGCTTTGACGATAGATGCGTGAGTTCTATCGGCATTGATTCGGCTTGGGGAGGCGGATCGATGGCCAAGGCGTATTCTGCGGATATGCGGCAGCGGTTGATTGGACGGGTTGAAAGTGGTGCCTCACGGCGGGAGGCAGCGGAACATTACGACGTGAGCGCCAGTACGGCAGTGATCTGGGTGAAGTGCTTTCGCGAGACCGGCCGCTGTGCTGCCAAACCGCGTGGTGGGAGCACATCGCCGCTGGAGAAGCACGCGGACGTTTTGCTTGCGCCGATCGCAGTGGAGCCTGACCTGACGCTGGACGAGGTGGTCTGCGCGATGCGTGAGAACAAGATTCCTGGCAGCCGCACAGCAGTCTGGCGGTTTTTTCAACGACACAAGATCACCTTCAAAAAAAAGCCTGCGCGCGGCAGAGCAGGAGCGCGTAGACGTGGCGCGGGCACGCCGACGCTGGATGCGCGAACAGGGCCTGTTCGATCCGGCGCGGCTGGTGTTCATCGATGAGACTTCCGCCAATACCCGGATGGTGCGGCTGCACGGCCGTTGCGCCCGCGGCGAGCGGCTGGTGGACCATGTGCCGCAAGGTCATTGGAAGACGATCACCTTCGTCGCCGCTCTGCGCCAGAACGGCATGACGGCGCCGTGTACAATCGACGGGGCAATGACTGGGAGGAGATTCTTGACCTACGTCGAGCGTTGTCTCGTCCCGACCCTCAAGCGGAATGACATCGTGATGCTCGACAATCTTCCGGCGCACAAGGCCGCCGGTATCCGCGAGGCCGTCGAAGCGCGCGGCGCGACGCTTCGCTATCTGCCCAAATATTCCCCCGACCTGAACCCGATCGAGATGCCCTTTAGCCAGATGAAGGCCTATCTGCGCAAGGCGGGCGAGCGCACAATTCCTCGCCTGCGCTGCCGTATCGGATCGTTCGCCCGAAAGCTCACCGCCCGCGCAGCTGCCAATTATTTCAGGCACGCAGGCTATGCGTGAAATCGATCGGAATCCGCTCTCTAGTCATCTGCTAGTCCTCCGGTCGCTCCTATCATCTGCCGTGGCCGTAGGCTGCTCGATGACGCTTTCGACGACGAACGCTGTGCAATTGGTCCGGGCGCACCGCTCGCTATGGTCGGCATCCAACAATTCGTCGTCTCAGCTGTAGACACCGCATGTGAGTCGTGCTTCTGCGGCAATCACCGCTACTACAACCTGCTGCGCTTCAAGCGCTGAACAACCTATTCGTACATTATGTGTTCATGGCACGACTGCTGAACGCCAGGTTGGCTGGCCTTGAAAAATAAACAACCGAGCTCTACTTTTTTTTCGATTTAATCGCAAATAGCCGTGCGCAGCCGGCAACACCGCCATAATCTTTCATAAAGCGCCATACGGTATCGCGGTTAAGATCTCTGCAATAGCTTACCACATACTGCAGCGCGCGGGTTAGCTGCAGCTGTTCTTCGTCACGCATCGGATACGACGAGAACCTGATAATAATGCCGATCGTATGCTCACCTGCGTGAAAAGGCAGTCCTACTTTCTTTGCAATCTTACGAGCGCTCCAGCGCAGAATTCCGCGCTCGCGAAGTTGCAAGTACAGACCGATCACATCTTGCACATACATCTGCTCCGAAGTAAATAGACTGAAGCGTCGCCGTTTGCGGGCCATCTTTAACTGAAAACGATTTGATCTAATCGTTTTTAGTTGGTTTATGAGAAATTCGTCATCAGTTTCCGACCCAAAACAACCCTCCTCATCTTCATCGTCTGTCATCGGCATTACCTCCAGTTGCGATACTCGTCACGCGATGTGCGCTGCAGTACATTACAAAATGGCTCAGGCGGCTCGATAGCCTCGTTTTGGAGCCACCTACGGACGTGCCACGCCCCCCGAAGATGAGTTGAGGCCACCGGGGCGACCTCGAAGCAAATCTCTTTGTTTCGATTTGACGTTGGGTGGGTACCTGTGGCGCGAGGGCAATGTCGCTACCTGATTGTTGACCAGCACATGACACGAGACCGTCCAGCATCTGCTTGCCGACGTGTCGCGCAGCTATCCGCATGCCACGCGATCTCAAGCCGACACGGTCAGTCAGGCACAACGACGAAATTGTCGTCATCGTCAAAGAAGTCGTCGCACCGGCGTCTGGTCAGGTTGCGGCCATCGAAATAATGCTGGCGAACATCGCGAATGAGGTTTCCACCGCCACCCTTGTCGTAGGTTCTGTTGTGGCGAATACACGAACAGTCTAGCCATTCTGATCGGATGTTTCCCTTGCCCAGATAGGGCGCGTTGCGCGCCTTCACGAACTCGAAGCCGAGAAACTGGCCGGTGTCTTCGTACCGATAATCCACGAACCAGCGTTCGGGGTGGCGCTTGCAGATGCGAATTCGCGTCGCCTTGTCATAGACCTCAGCGGCCTCCTGGGCGAGGCGACCCTTAAACACCTCCTTGTCGAAGGCCCAAAACGCCCAGTCCGGGTCCCGCAATATTATCTGCGGCAGGGTTAGGCCAGCATGTTTGCCGAAGCGCAGCGGAGTCCACCTCACCGACGTCGCCTCGGCGGGTACCGCCACGCTGAGCAGCGTTCGTCAGGTGCCTGCTCCACCGGTCTCGTTTCGCATTTCGCGCATGTTCGCCTCAGGCCCAAGACCTTTCGCCCCAGGCGTCTGCCGCCGTATTCGATAGCCAGTTGTGACATTGGAGACTCCCTTTCCACGATAAGGGCCATGCGAGGCCGATCAATG